>NZ_CP080411.1:0-4833526 GCF_019457435.1 Shewanella sp. FJAT-51649
GTGGCGGTTTCACTTTGGCAACAATGTATCGGAAGACTGCAAGACGAGCTTTCTGCTCAGCAGTTCAGTATGTGGATCAGACCGTTACAAGCCGAAATGGATGGAGATACTTTGGTGCTTTATGCGCCTAACCGCTTCGTGCTCGATTGGGTTAGGGATAAGTACATCAATATCATTAATCAGTTTTTTACTGAGCAAATGGGTAATGATGCACCTAAGTTACGCTTCGATATCGGTAGCCGTCCGTCAGCGAAAAAGCCCGAGCCAGCCCCTGTTGCGGCTGTGCGTGTGCCCAATCCCCAAACTAAAGCCTCTGTAGGGACTTCATTTAATACCACTGAGCCTGTTGCTAACGCTAATCATCGCAGCAATATCAATCCTACTTACCAATTCGACAACTTCGTTGAGGGTAAGTCTAACCAACTCGGTAAAGCGGCCGCACTTCAGGTTGCTGAAAATCCGGGTGGTGCCTATAACCCACTGTTCCTTTATGGTGGTACGGGTTTAGGTAAGACCCACTTATTACATGCAGTGGGTAATGGCATCATCAAAAATAATCCCGATGCGAAAGTCGTGTACATGCACTCCGAGCGTTTTGTGCAAGACATGGTGAAAGCGCTGCAAAACAATGCGATCGAAGAATTCAAACGTTACTACCGCAGTGTCGATGCCCTGTTTATCGACGATATTCAATTCTTCGCCAATAAAGACAGATCGCAGGAAGAATTTTTCCATACCTTTAACGCGCTGCTCGAAGGTAATCATCAGATCATCCTGACATCGGATCGTTATCCTAAAGAGATCGACGGAGTAGAGGACAGATTAAAATCTCGCTTTGGTTGGGGCTTAACGGTTGCAATTGAACCACCAGAGCTTGAAACCCGTGTGGCGATTTTGATGCGTAAAGCTCAGGAGAGCGGCATCAATCTTCCCGACGAAGTCGCCTTCTTTATTGCTAAGCGCTTACGTTCAAACGTTCGCGAGTTAGAAGGGGCGTTAAACCGGGTTATCGCCAACGCTAACTTTACTGGCCGCCCAATTACCATTGATTTTGTGCGTGAAGCCCTGCGTGACCTCTTGGCACTGCAGGAAAAATTAGTCACTATAGACAACATTCAGAAAACCGTAGCTGAATACTACAAAATCAAGATGGCTGATATGTTGTCTAAGCGTCGTTCGCGCAGTGTTGCGCGCCCTAGACAAGTGGCCATGGCGTTATCCAAAGAATTAACTAACCAGAGCTTGCCGGAAATTGGTGATGCCTTTGGTGGTCGAGATCACACCACAGTGTTACATGCCTGTCGTAAGATTGCTCAGCTACGGGAAGAGAGTCACGACATTAAAGAAGATTATGCTAACTTGATTAGAACCTTATCTTCTTAAAATCAAGGAATTTGGACACTATGAAATTTTCAATTGATAGGGACGCCCTATTAAAGCCGCTTCAATTGGTTTGTGGTGCGGTAGAAAGACGCCATAACTTGCCTATTTTGGCAAATCTCCTTGTAGAAGTTAGTGGGCACTCACTCAAAATGACAGGTACCGACCTCGAAGTTGAGTTAGTGGGCCAGGCGGTCGTTCATGGTGATATTGAAGAAGGTCGTACTACAGTTCCTGCTAAGAAGCTGTTAGACATAGTTAAATCCTTACCCGAACAAAGCGAGCTTAAGGTCGAGCAGCAAGATAACAAATGGTTATTGCGCTCAGGCCGTAGCCGTTTCTCGTTGGCAACCCTGCCCGCAGAAGAATACCCCAATGTGGAAGCCTTTCAGGCGGAAATCGAGTTCTCTCTTAAGCAAGGTGTGCTGAAGTCACTGATTGATGCGACTCAGTTTTCGATGGCGAACCAAGACGTTCGTTATTACCTCAATGGTTTATTACTTGAGACTGAAGGTAATGTGCTGCGTGCCATTGCCACCGACGGTCACCGCTTAGCCTTAAGCCACAGAACCATAGATGCGCAATTGCCTGAAAAACAAGTGATCGTACCCCGTAAAGGCGTCATGGAAATGGCGCGTTTATTGGAAGCCGATGATTTAGATATCGCGATTGCCATTGGCGATAATGCGATTCGTGCGACCACCAGCACTACTGTATTTACCAGCAAATTAGTCGATGGTCGTTTTCCCGATTATCGCCGTGTGTTACCGAAAGGCGGTGATAAAATCGTTATCGCCAGCCGTAACCACTTCAAGCAAGCTTTAAACCGTGCTTCTATTCTATCGAACGAGAAGTTCCGCGGTGTACGCATTCAGTTAGAAGCGGGACTACTGAAAATCACCGCCAATAACCCAGAGCAGGAAGAAGCGGAAGAAATCATCGATGTGGATTACAACAATCAGCCACTCGAAATTGGTTTCAACGTCAGTTACTTATTGGATGTGCTAAACAACCTTAAGTCCGATGATGTGCGTATCACCCTAATCGATGGTAACTCGAGTGCTTTATTGGAAAACCACTTGGAAGAAGATTCCATGTATGTGGTTATGCCGATGCGCTTATAGTATTCCATTGCCTACTTTGTGCCATACGCCGCTTTTTAGCGGCGTATATGTCTTCAAGCCTTATCCCTTGTTGCCTTATTTACTCGGATGGATGTGAATTGCGGTATGATGACTGTTCTGAGTCTTGGCCTAAGCCGTCGATGCGGTTTGATGAGTAACGCATGAGTCTTATCCGTCTTAATATTGATTCTTTTCGCAATATTCAATTGGCACAGCTGAGCCCGACTGAAGGGATCAATCTGATTTACGGTCAAAATGGCAGTGGCAAAACCAGCATACTCGAGGCTATTTACTTTCTCGGCATGGGGCGTTCGTTTCGCAGTCATTTATCCCACCGGGTGATCAATAACGAACAGGATAAGTTAACCCTGTTTGCGACCTTAAATTTGCCCCGTGGCGACAGTAAAATTGGCTTGCGACGTTTCCGTAGTGGCGAAACTGAAGTCAAAATTGACGGGGAAAAGGTGAAAAGGCTATCGACATTAGCCGAAACCTTACCTATCCAAGTGATCACGCCGGAAAGCTTTTCGCTCCTGTTTGAAGGTCCTAAATCCCGTCGGCAGTTTATCGATTGGGGCGCCTTTCATTCTGACCCGCAGTTTTATGCGGCATGGGTGAACGTAAGGCGGGTTCTAAAGCAACGAAATCAATTACTTAGAAATAACTCTTCCTATGATCAAATCCAATATTGGGATAGGGAGTTTGTCCGTTATACCGAGCAGGTCACAGAAATACGAAACCGTTATGTAGACTCGTTAAATGAGCTACTTAAGGGTATAATCGGGGAGTTTTTACCGCAGGTAGATGTTAAGGTTTCATTTACTCGCGGCTGGGATAGCAAAACGGATTTTGCACAACTTCTCGAATCCCAATATCCCAGAGATTTGGCTACGGGTCATACCGTCAGCGGTCCCCATAAAGCTGACCTCAGACTTCGTGTAGGTAGTTTACCGGCGCAGGATGCCCTGTCCCGTGGTCAATTGAAATTATTAGTCTGTGCACTGCGTATTGCACAGGGAAAGTTGCTCAAACAACAAATAGATAAACACAGTATTTATCTTGTGGATGATCTTCCATCCGAGTTGGATGCACAGCATAGGCAGCTATTGCTTAAGCAGCTAGTGGACACAGGTGCACAAGTGTTTGTCACTGCCATTGAGCCTGCGGCAATAGTCGATTCGTTACACACGCCTCCCAGTAGGATGTTCCATGTGGAACAGGGACGTGTAACGGTAATTGAATAACCATTGAGAGAATAATATGTCAGAGAATAGTTACGATTCTTCGAGTATTAAGGTCCTTAAGGGCCTTGATGCAGTACGTAAGAGACCTGGGATGTATATTGGTGACACCGACGACGGTACGGGTCTACATCATATGGTGTTCGAAGTAGTCGATAACTCTATCGATGAAGCCTTAGCCGGCCATTGTACTGATATCACTATTACTATCCATGTGGATGGTTCGGTCTCCGTTCGCGACGACGGCCGTGGTATTCCTGTGGCGATTCACCCGGAAGAAGGCGTGTCTGCCGCCGAGGTGATCATGACGGTACTGCACGCGGGCGGTAAGTTCGACGATAACTCTTATAAAGTGTCAGGCGGTCTGCACGGCGTGGGTGTGTCGGTAGTTAACGCGCTGTCTAAAAAGCTGCAGTTAACCATTCGCCGTGAAGGTAAAGTCCACGAGCAGTTTTATACCCACGGTGTTCCTGACGAGCCAATCAAAGTGATCGGCGATGCGACTAAAACTGGTACCGAAATCCGTTTCTGGCCAAGTGAAGAAACCTTCAGCGATGTTGAGTTCCACTTCGAGATTCTGGCAAAGCGTGTGCGCGAACTGTCGTTCCTCAATTCAGGCGTGGGTATCCGCTTAGTCGACGAGCGTGACAATAAGAATGAATTCTTTAAATACGAAGGTGGTATCAGCGCATTCGTTGATTACCTGAACCGTAATAAAACGCCAGTAAACAAAGACGTATTCCACTTTATGCAAGAGCGTGACGACGGCATTACCGTTGAAGTGGCGATGCAGTGGAACGATGGTTATCAAGAAAGCATTTTCTGTTTTACCAACAACATTCCACAGCGTGATGGTGGTACTCACTTAGCGGGTTTCCGTAGTGCGTTGACACGTAACCTCAACAACTACATGGAAAACGAAGGCTATAACAAGAAAGGCAAAACTAACGCGACTGGTGATGACGCCCGCGAAGGTTTAACGGCCGTGATTTCAGTTAAAGTGCCTGATCCTAAGTTCAGCTCGCAAACCAAAGACAAGTTAGTGTCTAGCGAAGTGAAAGCCGCGGTTGAACAAACCATGGGTGAAAAGCTAAACGACTATCTGCTGGAAAACCCTGCCGATGCTAAGTTAATCGTCGGTAAGATTGTCGATGCGGCCCGTGCCCGCGAAGCGGCGCGTAAAGCCCGTGAAATGACCCGTCGTAAAGGCGCACTCGATTTAGGTGGTTTGCCAGGTAAGCTGGCTGATTGCCAAGAGAAAGACCCTGGTCTTTCAGAAATCTACATAGTGGAAGGGGACTCTGCTGGCGGTAGCGCTAAGCAGGGACGTAACCGTAAGAACCAAGCGATTCTGCCACTGAAAGGTAAAATCTTAAACGTTGAGAAAGCGCGTTTCGATAAAATGCTTTCTTCTCAAGAGGTTGCTACTCTAATCACTGCACTTGGCTGTGGTATTGGTCGCGACGAATACAACCCGGATAAGACTCGCTACCACAACATCATCATCATGACGGATGCTGACGTCGATGGCTCGCACATTCGTACCTTGCTGTTGACCTTCTTCTTCCGCCAAATGCCTGAACTGATTGAACGTGGTTATGTGTATATTGCTCAGCCGCCTTTATTCAAAGTGAAGAAAGGTAAGCAAGAACAATATCTGAAAGACGAAGCGGCACTGACTCAGTATCTGACCACTCAAGCGTTAGATGGTACTAGCATTTATCCATCTCAAGGTGCGCCTGGCATGTCGGGTGAGCCATTAGAGCGTTTAGTGACTCAGTACCGTGAAGTGGAAGCGATTGTTGCTCGTTTAGAGCAACGTTACCCAACGCAGATCACCAACCGCATGCTTTATCATCCAATGATCAACAACGAGATGTTGGCGGATGAAGGTAAGATGAAGGAGTGGATCGACGCCTTTATCCATGAGCTGGTGGAATTAGAAAACAGCGGTGTGTTGTATTCTGGTGAGCCTGTACTCGATCCTGAGCGTAAAGTGTATCTGCCGAAGATCACTATCCGTAAACATGGTATCGATACACACTACCTGTTCAGCTACGACTTCTTCCAATCAACTGACTACCAACGCATTGGTAAGTTAGGTGCGGCGCTCGAAGGTCTGATTGAAGTCGGTGGTTATGTACAACGTGGCGACCGTGTGAAGGAAGTGGGTAGCTTCATTGAAGCGTTAGATTGGACCATTGGCGAAGCCAAGCGTGGCCTCTACATCCAACGCTATAAAGGATTGGGTGAGATGAACCCTGAGCAATTGTGGGAAACCACGATGGATCCAGAATCTCGCCGCATGCTGCAAGTGACGATTGATGATGCCGTTGGTGCGGATCAGCTGTTTACTTGTTTGATGGGCGACCAAGTTGAACCACGCCGTGACTTTATTGAAGCCAACGCGCTGAACGTGGCTAACTTAGACGTTTAACGATCTATATCGTTAGCGATTGATAAAAAAGGGAAAGCTTAGCTTTCCCTTTTTGTTTGGTTGAAAACTACCTATCAACACCAGCTTCGTCGATGTCCACTATTTCAGTCTCGGCTTTGGCGGCTTGTACCCAGGCCTGCATTTCCGGCTGGCTCACAATAAATTCCATATAGGCTCGGCTCGCTTGGGAGACTTCAATCTCATAGGTGAAGAAGCGCATCACAACTGGCGCAAACATCATATCGGCTATCGACCACTTGCCAAATAACCAAGTGCCTTGGGCGGTGGCAAACTCTGCCATTTGCTGTGACCAGATACTGTCGATGCGGGCAATATCCTGCAATACGGCAGGGCTTAATTCGACATAACGATGGGCACGGATATTCATCGGCAGGGCATTTCGCAGGGCATGAAAGCCTGAATGCATTTCACAGGCGAAGGAGCGAGCCTTAGCTTTTTGTTTCGGGTCTTGTGGCCAAGCTGAGCCTGAAAGATAAGTATCGTTGATATATTCGCAAATCGACAATGAATCCCAAACCGTGATATTTCCATCGATGAGTGTCGGAACTTTTAGGGTAGGCGAAATGGATTTGAGCCGCTGATAAAAGCTCTCGGTATCGAGCTGTAGTAGGATTTCATCGAACTGAATACCTGATTTTTCTGCCATTAACCAAGCGCGGAGCGACCAACTAGAGTAGTTTTTATTACCAATGTAGAGTTCCATTTTCACCTTCCTGTTTGGGGTTGTGCTTATCAATATAGGCGCTTGTACTTTGCATGACTAACGAATAGATTTGATGTCATCTATCAGCAAAACGAATAGATAGACTGATCTCTGATAGGAAATATTATGGAAATAGAAGCGTTGCGCAGCTTTGTGGCTTTTGTCGATACCGGGAGTTTTACCCGTGCGGCAATGCAAACCTATAAGACTCAATCTGCCGTCAGTATGCAAATGAAGCGCTTAGAGCAAGAGTTGGGAAAAACGCTCTTTGTAAAAGAGGGGCGAAACTTAGTCTTATCTACCGAAGGCCAACGTTTTGGCTTGTACGCTAAGCAATTACTGCAATTGCACGATGAGACTGTCACTACCATTAAGCAGACCCAAGTCGGCGCACAATTGCATTTGGGCTGTCCAGATGACTATGCCGAATCCGTGTTGCCGCGGATAGTGGCGTTGTTACATGGTCACATTAAGCAACTCGATCTTCAAATTACCTGCGCCTCGAGCCAAAAGCTGCGGATCATGCTGGATTCTGGGCAGCTCGATGCGGCGATAGTGACTCGTTTGCCCGAGTCCGATGAAGGCTACTTATTACAAACCTCGAAAGGCGTTTGGGTGAGCGCGAGTGGTTCGAACTTGAGTGATGCCGATCCCTTACCCATAGCGCTATTCCAAAAGGACTGTAAATTCCATATTGCGGCGTTAGATGGATTGATGAAGCAAGATAGGCATTATCAGTTGTTAGCCTGTAGCAGCAGTGCTGCGGCTCTTAACGCGATAGTGGCTAAGAATTTGGCTATTAGTGCCATGGCCGAATGCAGTGTATCGGCACCACTGAATATTATTGATTCTGGAACACTTCCACCCTTGCCTGTGGTCGCCGTCGCACTGGTTATTTCCGCTAAAGCTTATTCACCAATCAATGCGGAGTTGGCAAAGCAAATTGCACAGGCCTATCAAGGCTACTTGGAATAAGGTTTCACGTGAAACATTCGATTTGATAATGCAGCCTTAAGTCTAGGGACATATAGTAAAGCTGCGCGTAATACATAATGTGACCACTAGTATATGAACTACAATGGACTGATAATTATGCAGGGTCAGTTAACTCAGCTCTAATAGGTTGGAACGTCTTGATTAAGTCCATATTTAATAAAATTTTTAATATCCGCGAAGAGACAATACTGGAGCGACCTAAAAGCTTTAGTCAAACCGATCTCAGTAAATCGTTGGACAAAGTTTCAGCCCCTAAACGCCAAGAAGAACCCGTTGATACCGTGGTGAGTGTCGACTTAGAGGCGTTATTTTATAGTCTGTTGTTTCCTGCCAGAACCAAAGATGCTGGTGGCGTTGCCAATAACCTTGAGCGGCGAGTCATGGCAGAAATAGAGCTCGCCTTAGCATCGCCACAAGTGATAGCAGAAAAGGTGCTTAAGCTTCCCTCTAAGGTGTTGGAATTAGACCGTAAGTTAGCTGAGCCACAGTTTGATACTAAGGACTTGTTGGCGTTAATCGAGAAAGATCCCTTACTAAGCGTCGAAGTGCTTAAGCTGTGCAACTCACCAGCCTTTAAGCGTGGAGATAGAGAGGTCACAAGCCTGCAGCAGGCTTTAGTGCAGCTCGGCCGTGAACAGTTACGCCGCTTTGTGACGAGTTGCCTAGTGCGTGAGATGCTCGATATTAAACCCATTTATTTTCGGCGCTTTGGTGCCGAAATTTGGCGTCATTCGATGCAGGTTGCCTTTTTAACCAGCGAACTGAGTGAAGAAGATAGAGACACGGCATTCCTATTAGGACTACTGCATGATGTGGGTAAGCTCGCCATCTTTAAAATGTTGCTCGATGCCTTTGTGCAGGCAGAACCGGGGGAGCAGCCAAATTCTTGGTTATTCCGACAAGTGATGACAGCAAAATCACTCACCTTAAGTGCTTTGTTGGCAAAGCATTGGCAATTGCCAAGTACCTTTGAAACCGAGCTTGATAAATTAGCCCATGTCCATACTCGGCCGAATGAGGGAATTGCCGCTGTGGTTTGGCGCGCCAATATCATCAGTGAGATTTCGATGTTGCAGCAAGCGGGAAAATTGCCTGCAGATATGCTGAGCAACTTGTTAGCCTTGGTTGGACTCGAGCCTGCTCAATTCGAAGCGTTGCACGAAAAACTTCAGCAGTTTTAATATATTGCAGCCAATAAAAAACGCGCTATAAGCGCGTTTTTTATTGGCACTCTAACGTGCAACTTACTGAAGCAGAGAAATATCCGCTACATGTAAGAACTGTTCACGTAGGTTATTTAGCAGAGCTAAGCGGTTGTTTTTCAATGCTTCGTCGTCCGCCATAACCATCACGTCTTCGAAGAACTGGTCAACGCTTTCACGTAAGCTCGCCAGCAGTGTTAATGCCTGTTGGTAATCAGCATTAGCGAACAGCGGAGCGAGTTGAGGCTGCAGTTCGGCAAGCTTAGCGGCTAATGCTTGTTCTGCGGCTTCGGCTAACAGAGCTGAGTTAATCGTGGTGGGTAATTCGCCTTCCACTTTCGCCAGAATGTTAGACACACGCTTATTCGCCGCTGCCAGAGCGCTAGAGGCTTCTAAGCTTCTGAAGTGTGATACCGCATTGATACGGCTATCAAAATCAGCTGGGCGAGTTGGGCGACGTGCTAATACGGCGAGGATCACGTCAACCTCGATACCTTTATCTTGGTACCAAGCGCGGAAACGCGCCATTAGGAACTCAAGCACTTCATCGCTTGCATTCGCGTTGCTTAAGTTAGTGCCATGGAGTTCTTGAGCCTTGGCAATCAGGGTCACTAAGTCTAGTGGCAACTTGTTCTCAACGATAATGCGTAGCACACCGATAGCGGCGCGGCGCAGTGCGAATGGGTCGGCAGCGCCCTTAGGTGCCTGACCAATACCGAAGATACCGACTAAGGTATCGAGTTTATCCGCTAAGGCTACTGCGCAAGATACCGCTGCAGTAGGAACTGTATCGCCAGAGAATTTTGGCTTGTATTGCTCTTCCATGGCTAAGGCGACGGCTTCAGTTTCACCATCTAGGCGGGCGTAATGCATGCCCATAGTGCCTTGAGTATCGGTAAACTCCATCACCATATTGGTCATTAAGTCTGTTTTAGACAATAAACCAGCACGGGCTGCATCAACGGCGTTAGCGCCAGTTTGCTCGGCAATAAAGGCGGCTAGGGCAGAGATACGAGTGACTTTGTCTTTTAAAGTACCTAGTTGTTGTTGGAACAAGACGGTCTCAAGACTCGGTAAGCGTGATTCCAGCGTGTGCTTTTTGTCGGTATTGAAGAAGAACTCGGCATCGGCCAAGCGTGGACGAACCACCTTCTCGTTACCCGCAATAATTTGTGCCGGATCTTTTGATTCTATGTTAGCGACAAAGATGAAGTTTGGCAGTAACTTACCTGCATCATCGAACACTGGAA
Organism: Shewanella sp. FJAT-51649; assembly: GCF_019457435.1. Classification (NCBI taxonomy): domain Bacteria; kingdom Pseudomonadati; phylum Pseudomonadota; class Gammaproteobacteria; order Alteromonadales; family Shewanellaceae; genus Shewanella; species Shewanella sp. FJAT-51649. Next base: position 10,355 of record NZ_CP080411.1, read on the forward strand.
AGTATTTCTGATCGCCCTTCATCGTATAAACCAAGGCTTCTGAAGGCACGTTCAAGAACTTCTCTTCAAAGCTTGCGGTTAATACGACTGGCCATTCAACTAAAGAGGTGACTTCTTCCAGCAGGTCATCTTCGATATCGGCGGTGCCACCAATCTTAGCGGCCGCTTTTTCTGCATCGGCTTTGATTAAGGCTTTACGGCTTTCGTAATCGGCGATGACTTTACCTTTTTCTTTCAGTAGCGTCAGGTAGTTGTCTGCATGGTCAAGCTCGAAGCCTGTACCCATAAAGCGATGGCCACGAACATTACGTGCCGATTTAATGCCGAGTAATTCACCTTCGATTAACTCGCTGCCTAACAGCATAGTGGCGGTGTGAACAGGGCGAATGAATTGTGTCTTGCTGCTTCCCCAGCGCATTGGCTTAGGAATGGGTAACTTATCCAGCGCACGTTGCGCCATCGCAGCGATTAAGCTTTTGGTTTCAACGCCTTCTACTTTGGCGTTATAAATCAGCCATTCGCCTTTGTCGGTCACTAAACGTTCAGCTTGGTCAACGGTAATACCGTTACCACGTGCCCAGCCTTCTGCGGCTTTCGTTGGTTTACCTTCTGCATCAAAGGCTGAGCTGACAGCTGGGCCGCGTTTTTCAACGATTTTGTCCGCTTGAGCAAGCGCTAGTTCTGTCACATTAATGGCTAGACGACGGGGTGCTGCATACCAAACAGCTGATTTAAAAGCTAAATCGGCTTTGGTTAATTCTTCGGTAAAGTTCGCTAAGAAAGACTCAGCCAGTTTACGCAGCGCCTTTGGCGGCAGCTCTTCTGTGCCTAACTCGATGAGTAAGTTTTCAAAATTCATGTGTTACCTCTACTTACACATTGGGAAGCCAAGCGCTTCGCGTGCCTGATAATAGGATTCAGCAACGGCTTTAGCCATGGTACGAACGCGCAGGATATAACGCTGACGTTCAGTCACTGAAATGGCGTGGCGTGCATCGAGCAGGTTGAAGGCGTGCGAGGCTTTCATCACTTGCTCATAGGCGGGCAGAGGTAATGGTTTTTCAAGCGACAATAAGTGCTGACACATCTTTTCGCATTGATCGAACAGGGCAAACATAAAGTCGACGTCTGCGTGCTCAAAGTTATAGGTCGATTGCTCAACTTCGTTTTGGTGGAACACATCACCGTAGGTGATGCGACCCATTGGGCCATCGGTCCACACTAGGTCATACACGCTATCCACACCTTGGATATACATGGCGAGACGCTCTAAACCGTAGGTGATCTCACCCGTGACAGGGCTACACTCTAAGCCGCCGACCTGTTGGAAGTAAGTAAACTGAGTCACTTCCATGCCGTTTAACCAGACTTCCCAACCTAGACCCCAAGCGCCGAGTGTTGGTGATTCCCAGTTGTCTTCTACAAAACGGATATCATGGATTTGTGTATCAATACCAAGAGCTTGCAGAGAACCTAAATAGAGTTCTTGGATATTATCCGGTGACGGTTTTAACACGACTTGGAATTGGTAGTAGTGCTGCAGACGGTTTGGGTTTTCACCGTAACGGCCGTCAGTAGGGCGGCGCGATGGCTGCACATAGGCACTGCTCATTGGCTCAGGCCCTAAAGAGCGTAGGAAAGTTTGTGGGTGGAATGTACCCGCACCGACTTCCATATCTAAAGGTTGAACGATTGCACAGCCTTGCTGCGCCCAATATTCCTGTAGGGTTAGAATGAAACCCTGAAATGTTTTTACGTCGTGTTTCGTCGTCATGTCTACTTGTCTACTGCCGTCAGCTTTAATAGAAAATGGTTTCGATTATACCTTGTAGATCTCTGCTTATGTAGGTTATTTTTTACCTTCTTCGTTAAAACGTTAAGGTAGATAGGCCATGGAAGAAATCCGCTGTAATTGGGTCAGCAATGATCCCTTGTATCGTGAGTACCACGATAAGGTGTGGGGACGCCCTGTTTATGATTCGAAGGAGTTATTTGCCAAGCTTTGTTTAGATGGCCAACAAGCTGGGTTGTCTTGGATTACTATCTTAAAGAAACAACAAAATTACGAACAAGCCTTTGCGGATTTTGAGCCGGCAGTGATTGCAACTTTCGACGACGCTAAAGTCGAGGAGTTGATGGTTAACCCAGGCATTGTGCGTAATCGCCTTAAGATCCATTCGATTATTCGAAATGCTAAGGGCTACTTAGCTTACACTGCGGATGGTAAAGATTTTGCTGAATTTCTGTGGAGCTTTGTTGGTGGTAAGCCTTTGGTGAATCAGTTTACTTCTATGTCGCAGGTGCCTGCACAGACCCCGGAGTCAGAGGCCATGTCCAAGGCGTTAAAAAAGCTCGGCTTTAACTTTGTTGGCCCAACGATTTGTTATGCTTTTATGCAGGCAGTGGGAATGGTGAACGATCATCTAGTTGATTGCATCGCCTATGATGCTTGCTGCGGTGGCAAATAAGTCACTTATCTTATTGATCTAACATCCAAAATAAAAAGGCATGTTCCACGTGGAACATGCCTTTTGTTATTTCACCTTGTTGAGATTAGATTTTCTCGAAGAAGAAAGGCTTACGCTGTTGCTTGTTACCATTGAGCTGGTTCATCGACTCAGCATCGAACAACTTACCATTGACCATAGTGTAAGTGACTTTATCTGTCACTCGAATATCAGCTAATGGGTCGCCATCGATTACGATTAAGTCCGCAAGCTTACCTGTTTTAATTGAACCAAGTTGATGCTCTAGACCGAAGGTGGTGGCTGGGTTGATGGTAGCTGTTTTGAGAACATCCATATTGCTCATGCCACCTTGGGCGAACATCCACATTTCCCAATGTGCGGCTAAACCCTCCCGTTGACCGTGGGCGCCAATATTGGAATGCACACCTAACTTATTGAACTCATTTGCTACTTTCGCAACATTAAAATGGTTGTAGTGGCTGTCTGGGGCGTGGGGGCGACGCATTGAGCGAGCCTGCAAAATATCGCTTGGCACATACATAGACAAACGTGGATGTGCCCACACATCGGTCTTATCGTACCAATAGTTTTCACCCGAAATACCGCCGTAGGCGACGACTAAGGTTGGGGTATAACCGACCTTAGTTTGGCTCCAGAACTGTTTAATATCGTTATAAATACTCGCCACGGGCAATGAGTGCTCAACGGTTGTATGGCCATCGGCAACCATGGTTAGGTTGTGTTGCAGCAAGCTGCCACCCTCAGGCACAACCATCATTTCGAGTTCGCGAGCGGCGGCGATAACCTGTTGCCTTTGATTACGACGGGGTTGGTTGTAGCTCTTAACGCTAAAGGCTCCGACTTTTTTGAGTCGTTCTAAATGGAATTTCGCATCATCGAGTGAGTCTATATGTGAGGTGTAGCCGGGAGCATTGGCGCCATAAAGAATCGTTCCAGTGGAGAAAATCCGTGGACCAACGATGTGACCAGCCTTTTGCTGTTCCGAGGCAGCAAAAATCTCAGTGGTATCGTTTGACGGATCATGGATGGTTGTCACGCCTAGGGATAAGCCCGAGTAGAGTGCCCAGTTTTGTTGTGGCACGATTTCATCATCGGCCTGGGCACCATGGGCATGCGCGTCGAACAGGCCAGGCATAATGGATTTGCCGCTAATATCGATAACTTGTGTATCCTTTGGAATCGCTGTATTTGCATCGCCAACGGCCACAATATGATTGTCTTTGACGATCACCACACCCTTATCGATGACTTGGTCATTTTCCATGGTGATCACTTTGCCGCCGACAAAGGCGACTGTTCCACGTGGAACATCGGCCTTTTCGGTAAAGCCTAAGTTGATAATGCTTGGCTTGGCTTGCTCGACCTTTTTGAGATACTGGGAATCAACATCAGCTTGGTACAGTTCTGGGCCAAGAGTCCAATAGAGTTGGTTACTCTTGCTATTCCAGCTGATGCTTTCGCCAGCTCGCACACTTAATTGAGTGACGGGAAGATTGCTGGCGTTAGGACCAATTTCAACGGTTTCACCATGTTTAGCGAAGGGGGTGACCCAAACTTTAAAACGTTCGGCAAAAGCCAGTTGTTCGCCGTCGGGTGATACTCTAAATTCGGTTGCATGCTTACTGCTGTAGTGAACGCGTTTATCAAACCCATCTAGGTTAATTGAGGCAAGCTGTGGCGTGTCGTTATCACCAGTGTTCATAAAGAAAATGCGAACGGCCGAAGCGCCGAATTGTGCTTGATAACCCTCAGCGCTAATTTTCTTATTTTGTTTGGTTTTTAAATCGACCTTGTACAGGCCGGGTTCCTGCGACCAAGTACGAGGTGTAAGGTGTCCACCTTGGGTTTTGCGATACACAACCAACTCACCATCTGGTGAGAAGGTAGGCTCAACATATTTGCCTGGCTCAGTGGTAAGTTGTTTCGCTTTACCACCTTTTGCACTGATCACTTGTACAGAGCCTTGGTCTTGGTCATTCCAAGTTGTGAAGACAATATTTTTGCCATCACGCGACCACTGGGGATAGAGCTCTTCAATGTCGTTACCTAACTCGGTTAAGCGTGACATCTTGCCGTCGGGAAGTGTCTTCAACCAGATTTTACCCAATGCTTCGAAGGCGACCTTGCTGCCATCCGGTGAAACTTGTGCCATTCGCAGCATTTTTACGTCGAATACATCCTTATCAATATCTTGTTTAAAGCGTACTGAAGGCTGCACGTCTAACTGGGTTTTGACGCTGAAGGGAATGTTGGTGACCGTTTTATTGGCAACATTTAAGCGATTGATTTTGCCTTTAGCCCAGAAGAAGATGTCTTTGTTATCTTGAGTCCAAGCCATGGTGGGATAGACACCGTGGATTGCCCAAGTCTCTTGCATATCGCGATCTAAATCACCATACAGCTTGGTCGTTTCGCCGGATTTTAAATCGAACAAATACAAGGAGGATTGGAAATCATCTCGCTTGATGTACGCCAGTTTGGTGCCGTCTGGGCTCGGTGTTGGCCGAATGGCGCCACCGGTTCCTTCGATCAGTATTTCAATATCACCCGTTTGGGTATCGTAACGCTTGATTTTATAGATGCCGTTTACTGAGTCTTTGGAATAATGGAAGGTTTTGCCCGGTGTGTCATCTTGGCTGAAGTAAATGTAACGGCCATCGGGTGAATAGGCTGGCTCACCTAAATCCTTTTCATCGTTAGGGCGTTCGGTGAGTTTAACACCTTCGCCCCCTGCGACATGATAGAGCCAGACTTCACCAGCGCCTAAGCTCCGACTGGCGGTAAAATGTTTACGACCGACTAAATATTGGGAATCAGGGCTCCACGCTGGACTGTTAAGTAAACGAAAGGTCTCTGTCGTGACTGTGCGTGGATTACTGCCATCGGCATCCATAATCCAAATATTGTCGCCACCATCCGCATCTGAGGTAAAGGCAATGTGCTTACCATCCGGGCTATACACGGGCTGCATTTGCCAGGCGATGCCTTGGGCTAACGGTTTTGCTTCACCACCCGTGACTGGGATTTGATAAATATCACCCAGTAAATCAAACACTAAATGTTTACCATCCGGGCTGACACTGATGTTCATCCAAGTGCCTTCGGTTACATCTATGGTCACTTTTTCTAGAGGGGCATTGGCTGGCGCATTGACGTCCCAACTGGGTTTTTGGGCATCTGTTGCCTGTACGGTATGGGAACTAAGGCCAAGCATCAGGGCGATATAAAGCGGTGTCAGCTTAGGTTTCAACATGTTATGTCCTGTTATCGTTATTCTAGGGCTTTATTGTTATCGGATTAGATAAACTTTTGTTAATGCTGCGCTAAGTTATCGCACAAATACCCAGTAAGGAAAACGGAAATACTGTTTCAATTAATGACCGAGTGGAGAAGTGAGGATGGGTAAACTGTGGGAGAGTAATGTGGCTTACTCTCCGCGAAGTATGATTAGTCTAATGTAACGGGATCGCCGATGTGGATCATGGCGTCATTGATGACACGGCAGGTGACGCCACCTCGCCAATCGGGAGTTAACGCTGATTCCAAGCCTGCATGAGCCTGTTCCATCTTCTTGCAGGGATCGGTTTCACCCGTCACTTCGAGGCAGAGATCACCAATGCGCAGCTGCTTACCCACATCAGCAGCCCCAAAGCTACAGCCATCGACCAATAGGTTTGCTCGACGAGTCGTCCAAGGTAAATTTGCATCTATGCTCTGACAAGCTATTTGCCACTGTTGCAGCGACAGTACTGTGACTTGCCGTTTACCTGGGCGACCAAATACATCTTTTTCGACGCCGCTGTGCTGGGTGACATTCGCGCATAGCACTTCGTTCATTGGCCCGCGTTTAACTGTTTTGTAGGCGATAGCAACTAGTTTCGGCATGTTTGATGTCCTTATCCTGATGTCGATATAGAGACTCAGAGTCCCTTTTTAATCAAATATTGATAGGGAGTTTGGCTGGTTTCACTGGCGACCAGTGTGTGGTCCATAAACTCACAAAAGCTGGGAATATCACGTGTAGTCGCAGGATCATCTGCGATGATTAGCAAGGTTTCACCTTGTGCCATTTGTCTTACCGTCTTTCGCACCATCATTACCGGCTCTGGGCAGCGTAAACCAAGAGCATCCAGTTTGTGTTGTGCGGTTGAGAAAACGTCGTTCATATGACCTCTACTGAACGGTTAAACAGAATTGGCTAATGTTACTCCAGTGGTGTGGATAAACCAAGTTGATGGGTTGAATTTGTGATGGGGCTAGGCATGCTCTTGCCGATTTATTTACCGCTAGCAGAATGTTTCACGTGGAACATTTCTATTACTCGGCAACTTTGTTTATTCCCTGAGGTTGTTGAATGCTATGCACTATGTTTGGCGTAATTGCTGCTTGGGGTGTTCCTACTTGAGAAGCGGACTGAGGCATATCGGATTTTATATCATTTGCCGCCATCGACACTGAGCCTTGCTGCTGCAACTTGGCAGCACGTTTATAGCTATACATTTTTTGATCCGCTTTATGGATCAAGGTATTGGCATCATCGTAATCATAGGGGCCTGTATCAACAATACCGTAACTGAGGGAGATGTTGTTTAGGTGCAGCTTAATGTTTTGATTAAAGCGCTCGATAAAGTTGTCTCTAGCTTGGTCTTCTCGACAATTGGGCATGATGATGCAGAATTCATCGCCACCATAGCGAAAACTATGATCCTCTACGCGGGTGCTTTCTTTGATGGCCTGCGCCACGGCACAAAGCACTTCGTCTCCAGAGCGGTGGCCTTGGGTATCATTAAAGGATTTAAAATCATCAACATCTAAATAGATTACGCTTACCGGCTCGGCTCGTCTCTGTGCTGCTCTTAAAATCCGAGTGCCAATTTCTTGTAGATGTCGCACATTTAATAGCCCCGTTAACGGGTCGGTTTGAGATAATTCTTCGAGCTGTTGTGTACGTTCTTTGACTTTGCTCTCCATGCTTTGCGCGTAACGTTCAGCCTTGTCTTTGGCGTTCTCAATTTCGGATACTAGGCTTCGAATATAGGTATCGAAGACGAGGGTGACGTCGAAGAGAACAAGTTTATCTATGGCGACTCGAATGCGTTCATTTTGCAAGTCATCAGCAACCGAGTTATTAATCTCCGCATAAATCAACTCTTTTAGGGTATGAACGGCAGAGAGGTAGAGTTTAGGTTCGACGCCGATTCGTTTGTGTACCAATCCAATCCGCAGGCGGTTGTTAACGTACTCTAAATCGTACACACCATTAAACAGGTCGAGCACATAGCGTCGCTGTGCGGTACGTAAACGAGCTAGGGTATCGGAGTCACCGATCAGCAGAGCAATCTCGGACACACTGGTTTGTAGACCGTAAAAGTCATCAACGATTTTGTCTATGTTCTCTTCAATCACAGGTTTGAAGGATTGCAGTGCTCTGACATCGGCTAAGGTAAAAGAGAACAAGGACTTGCGAAAATCAATCTCAAGCTCAGTGATCCGCATTTGTTCGAAAAGCGTTTGTTCCGTTTGCAGCATTGAACATCCCTCTCGTAGCCTAAAGAATGAAACGCATCCATGCTTCTTAGCAGTGTCGTAATGACGGTCAAATGCGGAGAAGTGCATTAAGGATATTTATCAAGTTAAGTCGAAAACTGCCTGATTTTCAAATTGAAGCTGAGTAGAAAGGAAGATAATTAAGGCGCTATCGCAAATAAAAAAGCCGGAACTGAGTCCGGCTTTGAAAGAAGAATCGTTAAGGATTAAACGCGTTCGAAAACGGTCGCAATACCTTGGCCTAAACCGATACACATAGTCGCTAAACCTAAGGTCGCATCTTTGTGTTCCATCAGGTTGATCAGCGTTGTCGAAATACGCGCACCAGAGCAACCCAGTGGATGGCCAAGCGCAATCGCGCCACCATTGAGGTTGATCTTGTCTTCTACCACATCCAGCAGACCTAGGTCTTTAACGCATGGTAGAGACTGAGCAGCGAACGCTTCGTTCAGCTCGATAACATCTAAATCATTGACTGTGATGCCTGCGCGGGCCAGTGCTTTTTGAGTAGCAGGTACTGGACCGTAACCCATGATTGCCGCGTCACAACCTGCAACCGCCATTGAGCGGATACGGGCACGAATTGGTAGACCTAGCGCGCGCGCTTTAGATTCTTCCATCACTAACATTGCCGAAGCTCCGTCAGATAATGCTGAAGAGGTACCCGCAGTAACAGTACCGTTTGCGGGGTCGAATACTGGGCGCAGCGCCGCTAATGATTCCATTGAGGTTTCTGGGCGAATCACTTCGTCGTGCAGCACTTTAATCAGCGCGCCGTTAGCATCGTGGCCTTCGATGCCATAGATTTCCTTGGCAAAGCGGCCTTCAACAGTGGCTGCGTGAGCGCGTTGGTGTGAACGCACAGCAAAGGCATCTTGCTGCTCACGGGTGATGCCGTGAAGCTTACCTAACATCTCGGCGGTTAAGCCCATCATGCCAGATGCTTTGGCGACGTTATTGGCTAAACCTGGGTGGAAGTCCACACCATGGTTCATGGGCACGTGACCCATGTGTTCAACACCACCGATGATAAAGGTGTCGCCCATGCCAGTCATAATGGCGCGAGCGGCTTGGTGGATGGCTTCCATGGAAGAACCACATAGGCGGTTCACGGTCACAGCGCCAGCCGTTTTCGGGATGCCTGCAAGTAAAGATGCGTTACGGGCAATGTTGAAGCCTTGTTCTAGGGTTTGCTGCACGCAGCCCCAAATGACGTCTTCAATTGTATTGGGATCTAATTGCGGGTTACGCAGTAATAGACCTTTCATTAATTCGGCAGAGAGTGTTTCTGCACGTACATTACGGAACACCCCAGCCTTAGAACGGCCCATAGGAGTACGAATGCAATCTACGATAACAGCTTGTTTCATAATTAAATTCCTTTCCCGCTAATTAGGCTTGGTAGTAGCTACCGTTGTTGGCTGCAAGGGCACGCATGGCGTCGGTTACTTGATACAAACCACCTAAGTGAGCGTATTTATCAGCTAAGGCGACAAAGTTAGCTACGCCCATAGTATCTAAGTAACGGAATACACCACCACGGAATGGCGGGAAACCTAAACCATAGACCAAGCCCATATCCGCTTCGGCAGGTGATGCCACAATGCCTTCTTCTAAACAGCGAACGGTTTCAATAATCATTGGGATCATAGTGCGGGCGATGATTTCATCCGCATCGAATGCTTTTCGCTCACCAAAAGCGGCCTTCAGCAGCTCGTAGCTGGTTGGGTCGACATCTTTCTTTGGCTTACCGCGGCTATCCACAGAGTAAGCGTAGAAGCCTTTACCATTCTTCTGACCGAGACGCTTGTTTTCGAACATCACGTCAATCGCGTCATTGCCAGATTTGCCCATACGGTCGGGGAAGCCTTCGGCCATTACTGCTTGAGCGTGGTGGCCTGTATCTAAGCCGACAACGTCTAGCAGGTAAGCTGGGCCCATTGGCCAGCCGAATTGTTTTTCCATCACTTTATCGATAGCGGCAAAGTCGCCACCTTCGGCGAGCAGGCCGTTAAAGCCAGCAAAGTAAGGGAAGAGTACGCGGTTAACGAAGAAACCTGGGCAATCATTTACAACGATTGGGGTTTTACCCATTTTGCTGGCGTAGGCGACAACAGATGCGATGGTTTCTTCAGAGCTGTGCTCACCACGGATAACTTCAACTAATGGCATTTTGTGCACAGGATTGAAGAAGTGCATACCGCAGAAGCGCTCAGGTTTCTTCATGCTCTTCGCGAGCAGGTTGATTGAAATAGTTGACGTGTTAGAGGCGATAATCGCATCTTCACTCACGTATTGTTCAACTTCCGCCAGAACTTGTGCCTTCACTTTTGGATGCTCAACGACGGCTTCGACAACCACGTCAGCATGTTTTACTGGGGCATAGTCTAGGGCTGGAGTGATGTTGTTCAGCACTTTAGCCATTTTTTCTGGGGTAGAGCGGCCGCGAGCAACTTGCGCAGATAACAGTTTTGCGGCTTCGCCTAAACCTAAATCTAATGCTGGTTGAGCGATATCCTTCATCACGATTGGCGTGCCTTTGCTGGCGCTTTGGTAAGCGATACCGCCACCCATGATACCAGCACCTAATACGGCGGCGCTTTTCACTTCTTTAGCGAGCTTGCCCGCTTTCTTAGCCTTGCCTTTGACTAACTGGTCATTCAAGAAGATACCGATCAACGCTTTGGCTACATCGGTTTTCGCTAGCTTGATAAATGCTTGATGCTCTATTTGCAGTGCGTCGCTGCGGCCTTTGGTCGCAGCTTGTTCAACAACGCTGACCGCCGCCATTGGGGCTGGGTAGTGTTTACCCGCAACCGCAAACACCATGCCTTTAGCGGTCGTGAAAGACATCATGGCTTCGAGTTTTGGTAAGGTCAGTGGTGACATCTTACGTTGGCGACGGGCTTGCCAATCAAGCTTTTCGGCAACTGCATCTTTTAGCATTTGAATGGCGGCGGCTTCTAAAGCCTCTGGCGCAACAACGGCGTCAACCGCGCCTACTTTTAAGGCATCTTCTGGGCGCTGATCTTTACCCGTGGTGATCCACTCAAGGGCGTTATCTGCACCAATCACACGTGGTAAACGCACTGTGCCACCAAAGCCTGGGATAATACCTAGCTTGGTTTCGGGTAGACCGATTTTGGCTGTGGTGTCGGCGATACGGAAATCCGTTGCCAGAATAGTTTCACAACCGCCGCCTAAGGCGAAACCTTTAATCGCTGAAGCGGTTGGGAAAGGTAAATCTTCGAGTTTGTTGAATACGGCGTTGGCCTGTTCAACCCAAGAGAGCAGTACCGCATCATCCTGTGCGAATAAGCCTAAAAATTCAGTAATGTCGGCACCCACGATAAAGGTATCTTTACCTGAGGTCAGCACTAAGGCCTGAATGTTTGATTGTTGTTTAATGCTGTCTAATGCGGCATCGAGTGAGGCGAGTGTTTCTCTGTCGAATTTGTTCACCGAACCGGGTGCGTTAAAGCACAGCTTGGCAATATTATCCTCGAGTAACTCAACCTGAATTGTAGGACTTTGGTAGATCATTGCTTGCTTCCTTTTGGCTTAAAAGTGATACCCACCATTATCTGTTGGTGTTAGTACAACTCTCTATCTCACAGCAGCTTCGGCCATCATTTGACCAGTTGTGTGCCAGTGTGCTTCGAAATTCGATAAATTACAACACCCAATTTAAACGACTGTTTAATTTCTTGTCGGCTAGAGTGAATTTTCAGCTTTGTGATACACTGCACAAAGTGTAGAAGTGCCAGATTACGCCAAAGAGTACGTGGTGGGAATTTGTACTTTAGCGGTATTACTCGCTGGCTAAATGGATAATTTTATTTTTAGAATTAAAAGCATAGGCTTAAATCGAGAATTTGCTAACCTGCGAAGTAATAGGGCATTAGCGAAGGAAAACACTGAGCCTGTATGGCTTAGTCAGATTTGCGGTTTTTTTATTAACTATCGTTCATTACAGGATATGACACATGGATCACTTGGCTCATCACTATCATGCCCACATCGCCGAGCTTAATCGTCGAGTCGCTGAAATTGTATCGCGTGAGGCATTATCTGGTTTAGTGATCCACTCGGGTCAGCCACATCGAATGTTTTTGGACGACATTAATTATCCTTTTAAAGCCAATCCCCACTTCAAGGCCTGGTTACCTGTGTTGGATAACCCTAACTGCTGGTTAGTGGTGAACGGTCGCGATAAGCCACAACTGATTTTTTATCACCCTGTGGATTTTTGGCATAAAGTGTCTGACGTGCCGGAGATGTTCTGGACCGAGCATTTTGAGATCAAATTACTCACTAAGGCCGATAAGGTTGCCGAGCTATTGCCTAGCGATATCGCCAACTGGGCGTATTTGGGTGAGCATTTAGATGTGGCTGAGGTGCTGGGTTTCACTAGTCGCAATCCTGACTCTGTGATGAGTTATCTGCATTTCCACCGTACTACTAAAACCGAATATGAACTCGAATGTATGCGCCGTGCGAACCAGATCGCGGTGCAAGGGCATTTAGCGGCTAAAAATGCTTTCTATAACGGTGCGAGCGAGTTTGAAATTCAGCAGCAGTATTTATCTGCCGTGGGACAGGGCGAGAACGAAGTGCCCTACGGTAATATCATAGCCTTAAACCAAAATGCGGCGATTTTGCATTACACTGCACTCGAGCATCAAAATCCGGCGCGGCGTTTATCTTTTTTAATCGATGCGGGTGCCAGTTATTTTGGCTATGCGTCGGATATCACTCGTACCTACGCGTTTGAGAAGAATCGTTTCGATGAATTAATCACTGCCATGAACAAGGCACAGCTCGAGCTGATCGATATGATGCGCCCGGGCGTGCGTTATCCCGATTTACACTTGGCGACCCATGGCAAAGTTGCGCAAATGCTGTTGGATTTTGAATTAGCCACGGGCGATGCCCAAGGTTTAGTCGACCAAGGCATTACCAGCGCCTTCTTCCCCCACGGACTCGGCCATATGCTAGGCTTGCAAGTGCATGATGTGGGAGGTTTTGCCTTCGATGAACGTGGCACCCATATTCCGGCGCCTGAGGCTCATCCGTTCCTGCGTTGCACCCGCATTTTAGCGCCAAACCAAGTGCTAACCATGGAGCCTGGTTTGTACATTATCGACACGTTACTCAATGATCTAAAACAAGATAGCCGTGGCCAGCAGATCAATTGGCGCACTGTTGACGAGCTGCGACCTTTCGGTGGTATTCGTATCGAGGACAATGTGATTGTGCATCAAGATCGAAACGAAAATATGACCCGCGAACTGGGCTTAGCGTGAGTTTAGGGAGAGCGAGTGCTCGAAAGTTATCAGATACCGAGTGAAAATGTGCAGATAGAAGAAGAGATAAAGCATAGCCGCTTTATCTCTTTTCTATTTCATTGCACGAGTTTAGAACAATTGAAGTTAGTACTTACTGACATAAAGCGAGATTATCCCGGCGCCAGCCATTACTGCTATGCCTTTATCGCTGGAGCGCCTAACGACAGTATTGCTATCGGTTCGAGTGACGATGGTGAGCCTGCGGGCAGTGCAGGTCGTCCAATGCTCGCGGTATTGCAAGGTGCAGATCTCGGTGAAGTCGGTGCCGTGGTGGTGCGTTTCTATGGCGGTACTAAGTTAGGCGTGGGTGGTTTAGTGCGTGCCTATACCTCGGGATTACGCCAAGGTTTAGGGCAATTGCCGACGCGAGTGAAGCAATTACGTTATCCGGCAAAACTACATTGTGATTACACCCAATTAAGGGATGTTGAGCATCTACTGCAGCAGTTAGACGCGGTGATCATCGATAAGCAATTTGCCGAAGCCGTTGATATCCATTTTGAAATAGGCAAACAACAGCAGGGCATATTGAATGAATCGTTGGCAACTTTGAGTCAGGGCAGCCTGCGCGCAGAGTTTGAGCTGTGATGCCTGCGTAAATTATGCCAAAATATGCAAAATGCTGAAAATACCTTTGCAGCCAATGGAATAATTGAACAAGCGGAATGCAATACAAAACCATAATAAGAATCATAGGTCTGCTTATCGGCCTGTTCTCCATCACTATGCTGCCGCCAGCCTTAATCGCCATTTGGTATAACGATGGCGGTGGTACTGCGTTTATTCAGGCATTTTTTGTCAGCTTATTTATCGGTTTTTGGCTTTGGTATCCTAATCGTCGCTGCAAAGAGGAATTGCGAACACGCGAGGGGTTTCTGATTGTGGTCCTGTTCTGGACCGTTCTTGGCTCCATCGGTGCCTTACCTTTTATCTTCTCTAGCCAACCCGATCTCAGCTGGACCGACAGTTTTTTCGAATCCTTCTCCGCACTGACCACCACGGGAGCCACAGTCATTGTCGGACTGGACTCCTTGCCTAAGGCCATTCTGTTTTATCGGCATATGCTGCAATGGCTCGGCGGTATGGGGATCATCGTTTTAGCCGTGGCGATTCTGCCAGTGCTAGGCGTTGGGGGCATGCAGCTGTATCGCGCCGAAATTCCGGGGCCTGTGAAGGACAGTAAGATGACGCCGAGGATTGCCGAAACGGCCAAGGCGTTATGGTACATCTATCTATTGCTAACCATTGCCTGTGCGGGTGCTTATTGGCTGGCGGGGATGAGCGTATTCGATGCAGTGTGTCACTCGTTTTCGACCATCGCCATCGGGGGCTTTTCGACCCACGATGCCAGCATGGGATACTTCGACAGTTCAGTGATCAACCTGATTTGCGTGTTCTTTTTGATTGTCTCAGCGGTGAACTTTAGCGTGCACTTTGCGGCATTTTCGCGCCGCGGGATCAATTTTAGAGTCTATTTTCGAGATACTGAGTTCAAGATGCTGGTGGCGATTCAGCTGGTGCTAACGGCAATTTGTTTCTTAACCCTTTATCACTCAGGGATTTATGACTCGCCAGAAGAAACCTTAGATCACGCCTTATTCCAAGCGGTTTCGGTAGCGACGACTGCCGGCTTTGGTACCGAAAGCTTCCATATGTGGCCGCTGTTCCTGCCGATTCTGTTGATCTTCTCAAGCTTTATCGGTGGTTGTGGTGGCTCAACTGCGGGCGGGATTAAGGTGATCCGGGTTATCCTGCTGCTGTTGCAAGGTTCACGCGAACTTAAGCGCCTCGTTCACCCTAAGGCGATGTTCTCGATTCGTATCGGCTCCAAAGCATTACCAGACCGGGTTGTCGACGCCGTGTGGGGATTTTTCTCCGCCTACGCCTTAGTCTTCGTGCTGTGTATGTTGGCATTGATGGCCATGGGGCTAGATGATATTACCGCCTTTAGTGCCACGGCGGCCTGCTTAAATAACCTAGGTCCGGGTCTTGGGGAAGTAGCAAGTAACTACGCCAGTATTGGTGATGGTGCTAAATGGGTGCTGGTGGTGGCTATGTTATTTGGTCGCCTCGAAGTCTTTACCTTGTTGATTTTGTTCACGCCAACTTTCTGGAGGGATTAACATGCAGACATTAATCATCTATTCGACAATCGATGGCCAAACACTGGAAATCTGCCGCAAAATCAAAACGCTTGCCGAACAAGCGGGTGAGCAGGTGTCTTTAGTGAGCTTAGAACAAGCCGAAGCCTTAAGCCTTGCCGATTTCGATAAAGTGTTGATTGGCGCGAGCATTCGCTATGGCAAACATAGGCCCGATCTCTACCAGTTTGTTAATCGTAACCATGCGATACTAGACAGTAAAATCAACGGTTTTTTTACCGTGAATGTGGTGGCGCGCAAGCCATTAAAGAACACGCCAGAAACTAATCCTTATATGCAAAAGTTCCTCAAATTATCCCTGTGGCAGCCACAGCAATTGGCGGTGTTTGCGGGCAAGATTGATTACCCTAAATACGGTTTATTCGACCGCACTATGATCCGCTTCATCATGTGGATGACCAAGGGACCAACCGATCTGAAGGGCACCTTCGAGTTTACCGACTGGGGTAAAGTCGAAGCCTTTGGGGCACACTTTAGCAAGCTGTAAAAATGATAAAGCCCTAGTCTCAGCTAGGGCTTTATTGTTATTGCATGACAGGATTTATACGGCGCAGTAACGACTGTGGAGAATCGAAATCACTTGGGTGACTTGCTCATTCTTAAGCTTGTAATACACAATCTGCGAGCTCTTACGGGTATCGACTAAGTCTTCGGCTCGCAACACCGCTAAATGCTGTGATAGCGCCGATTGGCTTAAGGGCACAGTCTCATTCAGCTCGGTTACACTCAGCTCTTTATCCAGCAATAGGCACAAAATCATTAAGCGATAAGGATTCGCTATGGCTTTGAGCCATTTAGCCGCACTTTCCGCATTCGTTACCATTGCATTTACATCAATATCATTTTGCATAAGGTACTCACTTTATCGCTTTTGATTAGATAATTCTAATTGAAGGTGTTTCTATACGCAATCATACTGCTCAGCAATTCAGATCTCAATTTTTGCATTTCAGAATATGAGACAACGCTGATTTGTGATCCTATCAGGGGTTTATTTAACCAATGATTGCCACAATGGTGACATACTTTTACTGAACGGGAATACCCCATGACACGCATTCTGGTGCTTTATTTTACCCGTGGTGGCCATACGGCCAAGATAGCGAATGCGATTGCGCAGCAATTAACCCTGCGTGGCGCCAAGGTTGACTTGGTGGATATTAATAGTGCGGCGGCCACCAGAATTAACTGGCCCGATTATCAACTGGTGGCGCTAGGGGCTTGTGTACTCTATGGCACCTACGATAAGAGCGTCTTCCAATTTATTGAGCAGAATGCGCCAGCCTTTAGTGCGTTGCCAAACAGTTTCTTCTGCGTCAACGTGGTGGCGCGTAACCCTGAGAAACGCATCCCCGAGAACAACAAATACCTGCAAAAATTCATTGCCTTATCACCTTGGACTCCCGCCGATTTGAAGATTATCGCCGGTAAGGTAGATTACCCCTCGTGGCCTTGGTACGACAGATTGATGATCCAGTTGATTATGAAAATCACCAAAGGACCAACGGACCCTAAGGCGGTGATCGATTATACCGACTGGGAAGATGTGAAGGTCTATGCCGACCATTTGCTGGCTCTGGCCGAGGTTGCTGAACCCGCCTAATAAAAATGCGCTCTGTGAGCGCATTTTTAGTTTTGACTGATACGACTAGTACTTCCAAAAGCTGGGATGGAACAGCACGGCTACGGTTAAAATCTCTAAGCGGCCGAGCAACATACCCAAAGAGAGCGCCCATTTAGCTACATCGGGCAGCGTCGAGAAGTTACCCGCAGGACCAATGATGGGGCCAAGCCCTGGGCCGACGTTGGTGACTGCGGTAATAGCACCGGTAAAGCTGGTCATGGGGTCGAGTCCCGTCAGCACCAGAATCACAGATAATCCAACAATCACAAACATAAACAGCAGCACAAAGGTGATCAGTGAGCGCACAATATCTTCACTGATCAGGCGGTTATTATAGCGCTCCCGGAAGATGCCATTGGGATGGCATTGCTGCTTTAACTGCTCGCGCATAATGGCGCCGGCAATTTGGAAGCGGAAGATTTTAATCCCGCCTGAGGTAGAGCCAGAGCAGCTACCGACAAACATTAAGAATAAAAACGCGATATTCGCAAACGCGCCCCAGGCGCCGTAGTCGGTTAGACCATAACCCGTGGTGGTGACTACGGAAACCACGTTAAAGCTGGATAAGCGCAGCGCGTCGATAAGGGCGATATCCCTCGTTTGCCACAGCCACAAGCCAATAAAACAAGACACAAAAGTAAGGAAAAATAAGAAGCCTTTAACTTGTGCATCGTTCCAGACGGTGAAGTCTCGTTGCTGGATCATCTGCACAAACATCAGCAGAGGTAAACCACCCGCCGCCATAAACACGACGCCAACCCAATGGGCCGAATTCGAAAACGCCGCCATCGAGTTATCTGAGGTCGAATAGCCCCCCGTCGACAGTGTAGTCATCGCATGGTTAATGGCTTGAAACCAAGTCATGCCAGCAAGATGGTAGGCAACACAGCACATCACGGTCAGCAAGATATAGATAAAAAAGAGGTGCTTAGCCATGTTTTGGGTGCGCGGCACAGCCTTATCGCTCCAATCCGATGACTCAGTGCGGAACAGCCGCATACCACCGACGTTTAAGAAGGGCAGAATCGCTACCGCCATCACGATAAAGCCGATACCGCCTAGCCATTGCAACAACGAGCGCCAGATTAAGATACTGTGGTCCATAGTATCTAAGCCCGAGAGCACGGTTGAACCTGTGGTGGTAATGCCGGACATGGTCTCGAAGAAGGCGTCCGTATAGCCAATGCCGTGGTACAAGGTAAACGGCATGGCGGCAAACAGGCTCACGATCAGCCAGGTGAGGCTGGTGAGCAGAAACATATCGCGAATATTGAGGTTAATGGTTTTGCTCTGGCCGTTATGCAAACAGAGGCTGGCGCAAATCCCAGTGACTAAAGCCGACAGCATGAAAGCGCCCACGGTTTCCTCACCGTTGAACACGGCAAGGAGCAGGGGCGCTAACATAAAGGCTGTTAACATCGACAGAAACAGCCCCAAAATAAACAATAGCGGTCTAAAGTTCAGCATAAGATGTTGGCTTAGAAGAAGAAAGCGCTAGGTTGGAACAGTTTCTCGACTTCGCCGACAAACTTTTTGTTCACAAGGAACAGAATTACGTGGTCCCCTTGTTCTATCACTGTCTTGTCGTGGGCCATCAGCACTTCTTCATTACGCACTATGGCGCCAATGGTGGTTCCCGGCGGTAGCTTGATATCGCCAATCGCCTTGCCAACAACCTTGGAGGTGCTGGAGTCGCCATGGGCAATGGCTTCAATCGCTTCGGCGGCGCCGCGGCGTAAGGAATATACGTTACAGATATCGCCTTGGCGGATGTGGGTTAGTAAGGCTGAAATCGTCGCCTGCTGGGGTGAAATCGCGATATCGATATTGGCTTCCTGCACAATATCCACATAGGCTTCGCGTTGGATCAGCACCATCACCTTTTTCGCCCCCATGCGTTTAGCTAATAGGGCGGACATGATGTTGGCTTCATCGTCGTTGGTGACGGCAATAAACACGTCGGTTTGGTCGATATGTTCTTCGAGCAGCAACTCTTGATCTGAGGCGTCACCACAAAATACTGTAGTGTTTTCAAGTTGTTCAGAGAGCGTTTCGGCGCGTTCGAACTTATGCTCAATCAGCTTGACTGAGTGGGTGCGTTCGAGGCGTTTAGCCAGGCCTAAGCCGATGTTACCGCCTCCCGCAATCATGATATTGCGATAGGAGTTATCTAGCTTTTGCATTTCGCTCATCACCGCGCGGATATGGCGACTGTCGGCCACGAAAAACACTTCGTCATCGGCTTCGATAATCGTTGTACCGCGGGGCATGATAGGGCGACCTTGGCGGAAAATCGCCGCCACCCGGGTATCAATATTCGGCATATGCTCGCGTAGCGCGGCCAAGGCGTTGCCGACCAAAGGGCCGCCGTAATAGGCGCGAACCGCAACCAAACTTAAGCGGCCTTCGGCAAATTCGAGCACTTGCAGCGCCCCTGGATATTCAACCAAACGTTGGATGTAAGCGGTCACTAACTGTTCAGGTGCGATAAGCTCATCGATCACAAAACCGCCGCGAGGACGCCCCTCGCTATTTTTGGTTTCACTGTCGATAAATAATTTATCGCGCATCGCCAGATAAGGCTCAGAGCGAATACGGGCGATTTTAGTTGGTGTACCAAATAGGCTGTAGGCCATCTGGCAGGCAACCATGTTGCATTCATCGCTGTTGGTCACAGCAATCAGCATGTCGGCATCTTCGGCGCCTGCTTCTTTGAGTACATCGGGGTGGGCACCATGGCCCGCCACGACGCGAAGGTCATATTTATCCTGCAGGGCGCGTAATCTGGATTTGTCACTATCGACTATGGTGATATCGTTGTTTTCACCCACCAAATTTTCGGCCAAGGTTCCCCCGACTTGACCCGCACCTAATATGATAATTTTCATGGCCTTGCTTACTTCCTAATGGGTCGCTTTCAATAAACGGGCGTAATAAAACCCATCCATGTTGTGTTGTCCCGGCGTGATTTGCCAACCTATATCTTGGCTTGAAGCCTGCTGGGCAAGTGTGTCTAGCTTAGCATCTGCGGTTCTGGCTAAAAATGCACTAATTTGGTCTCGATTTTCCTGCGGCAAAATAGAGCAAGTTGCATACAGGAGTGTGCCACCGGGTTTGAGCCACTTCCAGCAGTGATCGAGAATTTGTCTTTGCAGCTCAGCCAGTTCTTCGATGTCATGGTTTTTACGTAACCACTTGATATCGGGATGACGGCGGATAACGCCCGTCGCCGAGCAAGGTGCGTCGAGTAAGATACGATCAAACAGTTCACCCTGCCACCATGAGTCGATGTTGGCCGCATCGCCATGAATAACTTCCGCTTTTAATGACAAGCGGTCAAGGTTCTGTTGTACGCGTTCCAGTCGTTTTGCATCGAAATCGACGGCGACCAGTTGGATGCTGGGCTCAAGTTCGAGTAAATGGCAACTCTTACCGCCCGGTGCTGCACAGGCATCGAGGACCAGTTCGTTGGCTTGCGGAGCCAGCAGGGTTGCGGCCCATTGGGCGGCGCCATCTTGCACCGATGCCGCACCTTCGTGGAAGCGCGGCAATGTCGCCACATCCTTTGGATGGGCCAGCAGTATGGCATCATCACTGAGGCCCGCACTCGCTTCTATCTCTAGCTCACTCAGGGCGGCAAGATATGCATCGCGGCTCTGGGAGAGGCGATTGTTACGTAACCACATAGGTGGACGTTCATGGCTTTGCTGGATTATCTCTTGCCAATTATCGGGATAAGCGGCTTTTAAGCGCTTAATTAACCAGCCAGGCGTGTTGTAGCTTAAGGTTTCTGACTCTGTGCTTAGTGGCGTTAATTGGCGCTGAATATTACGCAGCACGCCATTGACGACCTTTACCATGCCTTCAAATTTTAACTGACGGCAGGCCTCGGCGGTTTCGGAGATGGCGGCGTGGCTTGGAATGCGGGTGAAGTAAAGTTGATAACAGCCAACAATTAATAGCTGGTGGATGATCCTCTGCTTACCTTTAAGCGGCTTGGCTAAACACTCGGCCACGCGTTTTTCGATCTGCGGCAAGGTGCGCATCACGCCGTAGCAGAGCTCTGCGAGCAGGGCTTTATCTTTACCACTGGCAAGATGCTTTTGTTGTTCTGGCAGGGCAACTGAAAGTGACACGCCTTTCTCTAAGACTTCGAAGATGGCTTTGGCCGCCAGTGCACGCAAGTTCATCATTATTGCGCCTCGTTATTAAGACGAGTGTTTGGGGTAAACCAATCGCCGCGGGCATTGAGTATGTCGGCCACGCTGAGTGGTTTTTTACCGGGTAATTGCATGCTGAGCAGAGTTAACACACCATCGCCGGTGGCGACTTCAATGCCTTTTTTACTGGCGCTGATAATAGTGCCGGGTGCGGCATTGCTGCTGGTGGTGCTGACTTGGGTCTGCCATACCTTGATGGTATTGCCTTGGTGCTCAAAATAGCTCACAGGCCAAGGATTGAAGGCGCGGACTTCTTGCCATAGTTGGGTCGCGGATTTGCTCCAATCGAGTCTCGCTTCTTCTTTACTGAGCTTTTCGGCGTAGTTAGCTAAGGCTTCATCTTGTTTTTCAGCCGTTAGGGTGCCGTTGGCTAAACCTTCGAGTGCTTGCAGCAGCGCATCTGGACCTTGCAGAGCTAACTTCTCGTAAAGGGTGGCTGAAGTATCATCATCTTCAATCGGCAAGTAGGTTTTCAGTAGCATGTCGCCGGTATCTAGGCCGACATCCATTTGCATGATAGTCACGCCGGTTTCTTTATCGCCTGCCCACAACGCGCGTTGAATCGGCGCCGCACCGCGCCAGCGTGGCAAAATAGAACCGTGAACATTGATGCAGCCTAAACGCGGTGTGTCGAGCACTACTTTAGGCAAGATTAAGCCGTAGGCGACCACCACCATAATATCGGCATTGAGGGCGGCAAGTTCTTGCTGTGCGGGTTCTTTACGCAGTGAACCTGGCTGATAAACCGGAATGTCGTGGCTGACTGCGAGTTCTTTAACTGGGCTGGCGGTGAGTTTTTTACCGCGCCCTGCGGGTCTGTCCGGCTGAGTGTAGACGGCAATCACATTGTGATGTGAGTTGATCAGCGCCTGTAAATGGCGAGCGGCAAAATCCGGTGTTCCGGCGAAGATGATATTGAGTGGTTTCAAATCTGATCCTAATGCTTATTTGGCGTCCTGTCTGGCCGCTTTTTCAAGTTTCTGTTTGATCCGTTGGCGCTTCAATGGCGACAGGTAATCGACAAATAACTTACCTTTCAGGTGATCCATTTCATGCTGAATACAAATAGCAAAAAGCTCATCGGCTTCAACGGTGAACTCATTACCGTGTCTATCCAGCGCCTTGACGGTAACAAACTCGGCGCGGTCGACCTTGGCATAGATACCTGGGACTGACAGACAACCTTCTTCGTTACAGAAATCACCGCTACTGGCAATAATTTCGGGATTGATAAAGACTTTAGGACGATCGACCTCGTCTTGTAAATCCATCACGATCAGTTGTTTATGATAGTCGACCTGGGTCGCGGCCAGACCAATGCCTTTTTCTTGGTACATGGTCTCGAACATATCATCGATTTGCGTTTGCAACTCAGCAGTAAACTCTGTGACCGGGGTCGCTTGAGTTCGCAATCTTTCATCGGGAAAGCGTAAAACTTTTAATAGTGCCATACTTAAACTCTTAACAAGTCTGTCAAATCTCAATCAGTTGGTTATACTGACTGAGGCTAATGGGCTAATTTTAATCTTTAGTGCCTATCAATAACAGTAAAAGCTCGATTTAAGAGCTAAACAACATGGACCGCACCATGAAACGGCTAATTTTACTTGCGTTAATGACATTTAATTGCACGTTGGTTTCCGCTGATACTCTCACGCTGAAAGCAGGGCATCCTGAGTCATATGTGGTAAAGAAGGGCGATACCCTGTGGGATATCTCGGCAACCTTTTTAAATGACCCTTGGAAGTGGCCACGTTTATGGGATGTTAACCCCCAGATTGCTAACCCTCATTTAATTTACCCCGGCGATCAGCTCACTTTAGTCTTTATCGATGGTCAACCCAGATTAGTGCGTAATGGTGCTAACGAGGGAAAACCCCATATTCGCAAAACCCCTGAAGGGCGCGTGATTGCCAAGAGCAATGCGGTTCCTGCGGTTGACTTAGCGTTAATCCAAAATTATCTCGTGCAAAACCGTGTGGTGGATGCAGACTGGTTTGCACAGCAACCTATGGTGCTCGCGGGTGAGAGCCCTTCACGTCACCATGTGGTTGGCGATGTGATTTATATCGATAGCGAACTGCCCTTAAACCAAAAGCTGGGTATGTATGAACGCGGTCGTGACTTCTTCAATAAACAAACGGGTGAAGCCTTAGGACAAGAAGCGATTCTGGCATCGACTGGCCAGGTGATTGAATCTGGCAAAGTGTCTAAGGTAAAAATCCTCAGCAACTACCGTGAAACCAAGGCGGGTTTTAGGGCGTTGCCGATGGAAGATGAAGCCTTAATGTCTGCCTATTTTACGCCAAAACCTGCAGAGCTTAAGACACCTGCGACCGTACTGGCGATTGAATCGAAAATGCGTGAGGCGGGTAAGCTCAATGTGGTGTACTTAGATAAAGGCACGCAGGATGGTGTTGAGCCTGGTGAAGTGTTCTCTATTTACCGCGATGGAGAAGAAATAGTGATCAACAACGATGGCCAACCCGTACCTACGGCCGAGCGCACCGCCTATGACAATGTGGTGGCATCTCTGTCGTCAGATCGCGCCATCAAGATGCCCGATATTTACCATGGCAAACTCTTAGTCTTTAAAGTGTTTGATAAAGCGAGCTTAGGTTTGATTGTCTCGACTGAACGTTCTGTTCGTGTCGACGATAAATTAATTGCGCCAGACTCCTTAGCCTTTAGAGGTGAATAATCCCCGAACATTTGGTCGATTGGTTAATTGTTAATGCGGTATCTGGGCTAGGACCCGCTCGGACACAACAATTGTTAACACACATGGATGTGGACGACCTCAGGCAAAGATTGGAGCATGAGAGACACTCGCTCCCTTTGTCTGAGAATCTACTCCATAGCTTAGTCATTGATTATCAAAGGGTCGATGCCGCCCTTGAATGGCAACAGCAGTCTGAACTGCATCACCTCGTTTGTTTTACCGATCCCCTTTATCCTCCATTACTTAAACAGTTATCCGATCCTCCAAGCGTCTTATTTATCAAAGGCTGCGTTGAGGCGCTGTTGCTCCCATCGCTCGCGATAGTAGGGAGTCGTAATGCATCTCCCGGTGGATTACAGATTGCCTATCAGTTGGCTCGAGAGATGTCTGCGCTAGGATTTAGTATTTGTAGCGGCATGGCGATGGGGATCGATGGTGCGGCCCATAAAGCCTGTGTTGACCATGAAGGAAGAACGCTTGCCGTGCTGGGTACGGGGATTGATATTATTTATCCGCGTCGACATAAGCAGCTTTATGAGGATATTCAGCACCAAGGCTGTATAATAAGCGAGTTTTGGCCGGATATCGGGCCTTTTGCGGGCAATTTCCCGAAACGAAACCGCATTATTAGCGGTCTTTCTTTAGGTTCGCTGGTGGTTGAGGCTTGCCGCAAGAGTGGTTCTCTCATCACCGCAAGGTTAGCCATGGAGCAGGGGCGTGAGGTCTTTGCGGTTCCGGGCTCGATTCTCGGCGGCTTTCATCAAGGCTGCCATGATTTATTGCGGGATGGGGCAAAACTTGTGGAGAGTGCGGCCGATATAGTGGAAGAGCTGGTAAGTTTGACGGCTTTTCACCTTGAAGAAGTCAACACTCGCCACCATATACAGCAAGGTGAGATTTGTGATTTGCCATTTTCATCGCTGTTAGCTAGTGTAGGTTATGAAACTACAACAATTGATGCTGTAGTCGAACATAGTGGGAAAACGATAGATCTGGTGTTAGAACAAATGCTTGAACTTGAGTTGCAAGGTTGGGTTGTTGCAGTACCCGGTGGTTACGTCAGAGTAAAGAGGAGCTAGCCATGTTTGATATCCTCATGTATCTATTTGAAAACTATGTTCACAGTGAAGTTGAACTGTTAGTGGATGAAGACGAGTTAACCAAGGAACTCACTCGTGCTGGTTTTCACCAGTCAGAGATTTTGAAAGCATTAACTTGGTTGGAGCGTCTGGCTGAGTTGCAGGAAAGCGATAAGCCTTACCTGTGCAATCATGATCAGCATTCATTTCGGATTTACACCAAAGAAGAAATGGAAAAGCTGGACGTGGAATGCCGTGGATTCCTGCTATTTTTAGAGCAAGTGAAAGTCCTGAATGTCGAAACCCGTGAGATGGTGATCGACAGAGTCATGGAGCTCGATGAGCCTGCCTTGATCCTCGAAGATCTTAAGTGGGTGATTCTGATGGTGCTCTTTAATGCGCCCGGCCATGAGTCCGCTTATGAGCAAATGGAAGATTTAATTTTTGAGCAGCCTGAAGAAGGTCGGCTACATTCTTAAGCGTTGCGATGTGATGAATAATGAGAAAGGAGGCTAGCCCTCCTTTTTTGATGCCATAAGCTTGTTAATACCTGTGTGGTGAGTTATCTGCGGATTAGACGCAATGACTGGTGGTAATGATTATGTCTAAGATCGATGAACAACTATTTAGTGCTCATGAGCACGCGCTGGAAAAAGAATTCGAGCTATGCCCAGAGTGTGGCAGCGAGTTGTCGGTAAAACATAGCAAACATGGGAGTTTTATTGGTTGTAACAACTATCCCACTTGCCAATATACCCGTCCTTTAGTGCAGCATGAATCGATTGAAACCCAAGTGATTGAAGGTTCCAAATGTCCTGAGTGTGGCCATGAGTTAGCGGTCAAATCGGGGCGTTTTGGTATCTTTATCGGTTGTACTCAATATCCCAGTTGTACCCACATAGAAAGGCCTGATCAGGAGAGTGATAAACCTGAGGTGGCATGTCCCGAATGCAAAACTGGCAAGCTTGAGCATCGTACCAGCCGTTTTGGTAAGAGTTTTTATGCCTGTAGTGCATATCCTAAATGCAAATTCATCGTGAATTATCCTCCCGTTGCCGAAACTTGCCCGAGTTGTGGCTTTGGTATTTTAGTCGAGCGCAAAGGGGCCGCGGGGATGCGTTTAGAATGTCCGCAAAAAAGCTGTAAATACAAACGCGCGCTTTAGTGTGATCTGGCTCTAAAGATTTGGTCGTATAAACACCCTTGGGTATAATCCCCCATCGACCACGGATGGGGTGGCCAAGGGCTAAAACGTGTTTGTAGAAATCGATTCAATTCATAAGGTGATATTAAGATGTTACAGCTGCACCCATCTGAAATTAAAGACATAGTGCTAAACGGTGGCGTTATCGCCTATCCCACTGAAGCCGTTTATGGTTTGGGCTGCGATCCAGACAATGACACCGCCATCCAAAAATTACTCGCGGTAAAGCAACGTCCTTGGCAGAAGGGGCTTATCTTAGTGGCGAGCGAGTTTTCCCAGTTAGTGGATTATGTCGATGAGTCACAGCTGAGTGCCGAGCAACTCGAGTTTGCCTTTTCTAAATGGCCTGGTCCCTTTACCTTTGTGATGCCGATTAAGCCGCATGTTTCGCGCTATTTATGTGGTGAGTTTGATTCTATCGCCGTGCGCGTCTCCGCCCATGATGGGGTGCGCGCTTTATGCCAGGCCTTAGGTAAACCACTGGTCTCAACTAGCGCCAATTTAGCTGGCGAAGATCCTGCGCTAAGCGGCGATGAAATTCTTAATGCCTTTGAGGGTAAGATTGATGCCTTAGTGTTGGGGGTATTAGGCGAGCAGCGTCAACCCTCCACCATTATTGATGCCCGCAGCGGTAAGATATTACGTAACGGACAATAACTGATTTATAACGCAAAGGATAAAAGCAGATGAGCGTGCCAGATGCGACAGTGGTAAAAGCATTTTTACTCGATCTACAGAATCGAATTTGTGCGGGTCTTGAGCAGTTGGATGGGCAAGCAAGCTTTGCGGCCGATTCATGGACGCGCACCGAAGGCGGTGGCGGCACCAGTCGTGTCTTAACCCAAGGTGCGGTATTCGAGCAAGCCGGAGTGAACTTTTCCCATGTAACAGGTGCGGCCATGCCCGCATCAGCAACGGCTCATCGCCCAGAATTGGCGGGTCGTAGTTTTGAGGCCATGGGCGTGTCTTTAGTGATTCACCCTAAAAATCCTTATATTCCAACTACCCATGCTAACGTGCGTTTCTTTATTGCCCATAAAGACGGCGCGGATCCCGTTTGGTGGTTTGGTGGTGGTTTCGACTTAACGCCTTACTATCCTTTCGAGGAAGACGTACGCGAATGGCATCAAACCGCTAAAAATCTGTGTCTGCCCTTTGGCGACGACGTATATTCTAAATATAAGAAGTGGTGTGATGAGTATTTCTTCCTGCCACATCGTAATGAAACCCGCGGCGTGGGCGGATTGTTTTTCGATGACTTGAACCAAGCTGGCTTCGATAAGAGTTTCGATTTTATGCAAGCGGTGGGGAATGGCTTCTTAACCGCTTATGCGCCGATTGTTGAGCGCCGTAAAGAAACTCCCTATGGTGAGCGTGAGCGTGAGTTCCAATTGTATCGTCGCGGCCGTTATGTTGAGTTCAATCTGGTATACGACAGAGGTACCCTGTTCGGCCTGCAAACCGGTGGTCGCACAGAGTCTATTTTGATGTCAATGCCGCCATTGGTACGCTGGCAATATGCTTATACGCCAGAGGCGGGTAGCCCTGAGGCAGATCTTTACGATAACTACCTCAAACCTCGAGATTGGGTATAAGCACGCTAACCTGGGTCGCGTAATCGTACTTTATTGATTACGCATATGATCGGCCAGAGTGGAAATCGCCTCATAGATAGCGGCGCGATGCTCTGGCTTTTTTATATGTTTTTCAATGGCAAACTTCATGCAAAATAGCCATTGATCCCGCATTGTCTCATCTACAGCGAAGGGCATATGGCGTGCGCGTAATGCGGGATGTCCATATTTTTGCTGATATAACTGCGGACCGCCGAGCCAGCCACTTAAAAACTCATAGAGCTTCTGCTCCGACTCCGCAATCGGTGCACGGTGAATTGCGAATAAAGCTTGTGTTTCTTCCGAGCTTGCCATTTTCTGATAGAAACTATTGGCAATTGCGCGGATCACTTTGTCGCCACCAATTAAATCATAGGCATTAGACTGATTCGGATCCCTGTCATCCGGCACGCTTGTGTGTTTACTAAAAATCTTTTTAAGCCAGTTCATAGGTCTAACTGCACTGCATCTACAATATTGATGCGCGCATTATAGCCTGAATGCCACTGCGAAACAGGAGGTCAAAGTCAGGTACAACAACTTAGACTCACCATCAAGCTGTGCTACCGCTCAAAAGCACGTTAGACTGCAAGCCACTCACAGCCAATAGAATCCCGCAGATGACAGATATGCCCTCAGTAACTATGCCAGAACGATATGCCGTGTTTGGCAATCCGATAGGTCACAGTAAATCGCCCTTTATCCATGGACAGTTTGCGTCTCTTACACAGCAGACTTTGAGTTATGAAGCGATTCTGGCGCCCATCGATGGTTTTGAGGCGAGTTTACGAGCATTTTTTCAGGCGGGAGGAAAGGGCGCGAATGTGACAGTGCCTTTTAAAGAGCAAGCCTTTGTCCTCTGCGATAGCTTAAGTGCCGAAGCGACGCTGGCGGGGGCGGTCAATACCCTAAGCTTGTTGGCCGATGGCACTATTTACGGTGATAACACCGATGGTTTGGGGCTGGTGGCCGATCTTGCTCGCCATCTCGGCAGTTTGCAGCATAAGCGGGTACTCTTGGTGGGGGCTGGTGGTGCGGCGCGCGGCTGTATCTTGCCATTGCTTAAGGCTGAAGTGGGTCAACTGGTTATCACCAACCGAACCCAAAGTAAGGCACAGGCCTTA
Organism: Shewanella sp. FJAT-51649; assembly: GCF_019457435.1. Lineage (NCBI taxonomy): Bacteria > Pseudomonadati > Pseudomonadota > Gammaproteobacteria > Alteromonadales > Shewanellaceae > Shewanella > Shewanella sp. FJAT-51649. The sequence continues at coordinate 39,487 of NZ_CP080411.1, forward strand.
GTGGATATTTTTAGCCAAGTACAAGAGGGGCGCTACAGCGATAAACTCCAGGCTGTATCGATGCCAGAGTTGTCGGGTGAGTTTGATTTAGTGATTAACTCGACCTCAGCGAGTCTAGCGGGAGAGTTACCGCCACTACCACAGTCCACCATAGGCAACAAAACGGCTTGCTACGATATGATGTATGGTGCTAAACCAACGGTATTTAATCAATGGGCTTTGCAACAGGGCGCAGCGCAGGTTATTGATGGACTGGGTATGCTTGTCGGTCAAGCGGCGAAGAGTTTTGCACTCTGGCGTGGCGTCGAGCCAGATACCTCAGGAGTGCTTAAATTGCTCAGGGACAAACTACAGGTCGACGCGCAATAGTGGCTCAAGAGGAAGCTAAAATGAATCAGAGTATTTTATTCCCCGAACTGCAACATTGGGATGAAACCCAAAAGCACATTTGCTTTATTGCCCAGCAGCAGGGAATGAACATTAAGTGCTATATCAGCGCGCAGAAGCTGGCGCAGTTAAATGATTTTTCGCCTCAACCTAATAGCGATGAAGCGGCTGCCATGTTAGCGCTATTTGATGCGGTGCGATTCGATGCGGAAGAAATGGCAGAAGCCTTAATTGAAGCAGAAGAGTTTGATGAGTTTGGCGCAGTGCACTTAGGCTAAACACAATATAAGCAAGATGGCAGCTTAAATACTGCCATCTCGATTTAATAGACACATTACACTGGCTGAGGTTCTGCCAAGTATTCGTTTTTCAAGCGCACATAGTTATCTGCGGATTCGGGTAAAAACTTCAATTCCGCTTCGGTTAAAGGTCGCGCCTGTTTCGCAGGGCTGCCGACATATAAGTAGCCGCTCTGCAGCACCTTACCTGGCGGTACTAACGAACCCGCACCTAAAATCACATCGTCTTCTAATATGGCACCGTCGAGGATAATCGCACCCATCCCCACTAATACACGATTGCCAACCTTGCAGCCATGCAGCATCGCCTTATGCCCAATCGTCACATCATCACCAATGATCAATGGATGACCGTCAGGACGAGAGAGGGATTTTCGGGTCACGTGCAATATGCTGCCATCCTGCACATTGGAGCGCTTACCAATACGAATATGGTTTACATCACCACGCGCCGCCACCATAGGCCAAATGCTGGCGTCTGTATCTAAAGCGATATCGCCAACGAGTAACGAAGCTGGGTCTACATACACATTATCGCCTAGTTGTGGATGAATCCCTTGGTAAGTTCTGAGTGGCCCTGACATAAAAAAGTCCCTAATTGAGTGGTTTTTCGCATTATAAAGGCTAAAAACTGACTGGTCAGGTCAAATATCCAACGAACAGTGTAAAAAAGCTAATTATCTTTAAATTAGGGGTTGCACAAAAAGTTCTGCTGCCTATAATGCGCATCCACTGATACGGCAGACAGCGAAAGCGAATGCGGTATCAGTGAGAATCGAATGCAAAATGTGCAGTTGATTCGAAAGCATCAAGAAGTTTGCAAAAACGCCTTGACGCGACTGGGGAAATGCGTAGAATACGCAGCCCTGACCCGCTGAGCGGTAACGCGAAAGCTGAGGTCAAATGCTCTTTAACAATCTAAACAAGAAATCTGTGTGGACACTCACAGATGTTGAGTTAATCGAAATTACTCTGCCGTTTGGCGAGTAATCAAAATTTAAATCAATGAATGAGTGTTCATAGCAATATGTACAGTTTGTTTTGACTTTCGAGTTGAAACGACAAATCAGAATTCATTGAGCCGAACCTTCGGGTTCACAAAACTTTTAATTGAAGAGTTTGATCATGGCTCAGATTGAACGCTGGCGGCAGGCCTAACACATGCAAGTCGAGCGGCAGCACAAGGGAGTTTACTCCTGAGGTGGCGAGCGGCGGACGGGTGAGTAATGCCTAGGGATCTGCCCAGTCGTGGGGGATAACAGTTGGAAACGACTGCTAATACCGCATACGCCCTACGGGGGAAAGGAGGGGACCTTCGGGCCTTCCGCGATTGGATGAACCTAGGTGGGATTAGCTAGTTGGTGAGGTAATGGCTCACCAAGGCGACGATCCCTAGCTGTTCTGAGAGGATGATCAGCCACACTGGGACTGAGACACGGCCCAGACTCCTACGGGAGGCAGCAGTGGGGAATATTGCACAATGGGGGAAACCCTGATGCAGCCATGCCGCGTGTGTGAAGAAGGCCTTCGGGTTGTAAAGCACTTTCAGTAGGGAGGAAAGGTTGTAAGTTAATACCTTGCAGCTGTGACGTTACCTACAGAAGAAGGACCGGCTAACTCCGTGCCAGCAGCCGCGGTAATACGGAGGGTCCAAGCGTTAATCGGAATTACTGGGCGTAAAGCGTGCGCAGGCGGTTTGTTAAGCGAGATGTGAAAGCCCCGGGCTCAACCTGGGAATTGCATTTCGAACTGGCAAACTAGAGTCTTGTAGAGGGGGGTAGAATTCCAGGTGTAGCGGTGAAATGCGTAGAGATCTGGAGGAATACCGGTGGCGAAGGCGGCCCCCTGGACAAAGACTGACGCTCAGGCACGAAAGCGTGGGGAGCAAACAGGATTAGATACCCTGGTAGTCCACGCCGTAAACGATGTCTACTCGGAGTTTGGTGTCTTGAACACTGGGCTCTCAAGCTAACGCATTAAGTAGACCGCCTGGGGAGTACGGCCGCAAGGTTAAAACTCAAATGAATTGACGGGGGCCCGCACAAGCGGTGGAGCATGTGGTTTAATTCGATGCAACGCGAAGAACCTTACCTACTCTTGACATCCAGAGAATTCGCTAGAGATAGCTTAGTGCCTTCGGGAACTCTGAGACAGGTGCTGCATGGCTGTCGTCAGCTCGTGTTGTGAAATGTTGGGTTAAGTCCCGCAACGAGCGCAACCCCTATCCTTATTTGCCAGCGCGTAATGGCGGGAACTCTAGGGAGACTGCCGGTGATAAACCGGAGGAAGGTGGGGACGACGTCAAGTCATCATGGCCCTTACGAGTAGGGCTACACACGTGCTACAATGGCGAGTACAGAGGGTTGCAAAGCCGCGAGGTGGAGCTAATCTCACAAAGCTCGTCGTAGTCCGGATTGGAGTCTGCAACTCGACTCCATGAAGTCGGAATCGCTAGTAATCGTGGATCAGAATGCCACGGTGAATACGTTCCCGGGCCTTGTACACACCGCCCGTCACACCATGGGAGTGGGCTGCAAAAGAAGTGGGTAGCTTAACCTTCGGGAGGGCGCTCACCACTTTGTGGTTCATGACTGGGGTGAAGTCGTAACAAGGTAGCCCTAGGGGAACCTGGGGCTGGATCACCTCCTTACCTATACGACTAACTCGATGTTTGTTGAGTGTTCACACAGATGGCTTGTTGAACTTCTCGAAAGAGGAGGGAGAGCGAAATGCACCGCTTGCCGGTAAGCATTGTTCTTTAACAATTTGGAAAGCTGATAGTAATTAATGCAATGATGTCTGTCGTTGTGTTAATACGAAAAAATTGAGTTCTTAAAACACTTTTTAAGTGTCTTGAATATTCAAGTCTAAGGCGAGTCCATTTCCTTGGTCGGAAATGAGACAAGTAAAACCAGCTGGTCGCAACGACCTAGGTGAGTGAAACTCATTTGGGTTGTATGGTTAAGCGACTAAGCGTATACGGTGGATGCCTTGGCAGTCAGAGGCGATGAAGGACGTAGTAACTTGCGAAAAGCGTTGGCGAGCTAGTAACAAGCATTTGAGCTAACGATGTCCGAATGGGGGAACCCAGCAGCATAAGCTGTTATCGTAACGTGAATACATAGCGTTGCGAGGCAAACGAGGGGAACTGAAACATCTAAGTACCCTTAGGAAAAGAAATCAACCGAGATTCCCCTAGTAGCGGCGAGCGAACGGGGATTAGCCCTTAAGTCAGAGGGGTGTTAGTGGAATGGTCTGGAAAGTCCAGCGGCACAGGGTGATAGCCCCGTACACGAAAACTAACCTTTGATGAAAACGAGTAAGGCGGGACACGTGATATCCTGTTTGAATATGGGGGGACCATCCTCCAAGGCTAAATACTCCTGACTGACCGATAGTGAACCAGTACCGTGAGGGAAAGGCGAAAAGAACCCCTGTGAGGGGAGTGAAATAGAACCTGAAACCGTATACGTACAAGCAGTGGGAGCGGTTCTTGAGACCGTGACTGCGTACCTTTTGTATAATGGGTCAGCGACTTACGTTTTGTAGCGAGGTTAAGCGAATAGCGGAGCCGTAGGGAAACCGAGTGTTAACTGCGCGTTTAGTTGCAAGGCGTAGACCCGAAACCCGGTGATCTAGCCATGGGCAGGTTGAAGGTTGAGTAACATCAACTGGAGGACCGAACCGACTAATGTTGAAAAATTAGCGGATGACTTGTGGCTGGGGGTGAAAGGCCAATCAAACCGGGAGATATCTGGTTCTCCTCGAAAGCTATTTAGGTAGCGCCTCGGACGAACACCTTTGGGGGTAGAGCACTGTTAAGGCTAGGGGGTCATCCCGACTTACCAACCCTTTGCAAACTCCGAATACCAAAGAGTGCTATCCGGGAGACAGACGGCGGGTGCTAACGTCCGTCGTCAAAAGGGAAACAACCCAGACCGTCAGCTAAGGTCCCAAAGTGTATGTTAAGTGGGAAACGATGTGGGAAGGCTTAGACAGCTAGGATGTTGGCTTAGAAGCAGCCATCATTTAAAGAAAGCGTAATAGCTCACTAGTCGAGTCGGCCTGCGCGGAAGATGTAACGGGGCTAAACATACCACCGAAGCTACGGGTGCAATCCTTTAGGGTTGCGCGGTAGAGGAGCGTTCTGTAAGCCGTTGAAGGTGAAGGGGTAACCCACGCTGGAGGTATCAGAAGTGCGAATGCTGACATGAGTAACGATAAAGGGGGTGAAAAACCCCCTCGCCGAAAGACCAAGGGTTCCTGTCCAACGTTAATCGGGGCAGGGTGAGTCGACCCCTAAGGCGAGGCCGAAAGGCGTAGTCGATGGGAAACAGATTAATATTTCTGTACTTCCGCTAACTGCGATGGAGAGACGGAGAAGGCTAGGCTAGCGCGGCGTTGGTAGTCCGCGTTTAAGGTGGTAGGTGGGTGACTTAGGCAAATCCGGGTCACTATACACTGAGAGCTGATGACGAGTCCCCAAGGGGATGAAGTAGTTGATGCCATGCTTCCAGGAAAATCTTCTAAGCTTCAGGTTAGCGGGAATCGTACCCCAAACCGACACAGGTGGTCGGGTAGAGAATACCAAGGCGCTTGAGAGAACTCGGCTGAAGGAACTAGGCAAAATGGTACCGTAACTTCGGGAGAAGGTACGCTGCTGTTGGTGATGGGACTTGCTCCCTAAGCTGACGGCAGTCGCAGATACCAGGTGGCTGCAACTGTTTATCAAAAACACAGCACTGTGCAAAATCGCAAGATGACGTATACGGTGTGACGCCTGCCCGGTGCCGGAAGGTTAATTGATTGGGTTATCGCAAGAGAAGCTCATGATCGAAGCCCCGGTAAACGGCGGCCGTAACTATAACGGTCCTAAGGTAGCGAAATTCCTTGTCGGGTAAGTTCCGACCTGCACGAATGGCGTAATGATGGCCACGCTGTCTCCAGCCGAGACTCAGTGAAGTTGAAATTGCGGTGAAGATGCCGTATACCCGCGGCTAGACGGAAAGACCCCGTGAACCTTTACTATAGCTTGGCACTGAACATTGACCCTACATGTGTAGGATAGGTGGGAGACTTTGAAGTTGGAACGCTAGTTCTGATGGAGTCGTCCTTGAAATACCACCCTTGTAGTGTTGATGTTCTAACTTGGGCCCCTAATCGGGGTTAAGGACAGTGCCTGGTGGGTAGTTTGACTGGGGCGGTCTCCTCCCAAAGAGTAACGGAGGAGCACGAAGGTTGGCTAAGTACGGTCGGACATCGTACGGTTAGTGCAATGGCATAAGCCAGCTTAACTGCGAGACAGACACGTCGAGCAGGTACGAAAGTAGGTCATAGTGATCCGGTGGTTCTGAATGGAAGGGCCATCGCTCAACGGATAAAAGGTACTCCGGGGATAACAGGCTGATACCGCCCAAGAGTTCATATCGACGGCGGTGTTTGGCACCTCGATGTCGGCTCATCACATCCTGGGGCTGAAGTCGGTCCCAAGGGTATGGCTGTTCGCCATTTAAAGTGGTACGCGAGCTGGGTTCAGAACGTCGTGAGACAGTTCGGTCCCTATCTGCCGTGGGCGTTGGATGATTGAGGGGAGTTGCTCCTAGTACGAGAGGACCGGAGTGAACGAACCGCTGGTGTTCGGGTTGTCATGCCAATGGCATTGCCCGGTAGCTATGTTCGGAATCGATAACCGCTGAAAGCATCTAAGCGGGAAGCGAGCCCCAAGATGAGTCATCCCTTGGACTATAAGTCCACTAAAGAGCCGTTCGAGACTAGGACGTTGATAGGTCAGGTGTGTAAGCGTTGTGAGGCGTTGAGCTAACTGATACTAATGACTCGAGAGGCTTAACCATACAACCCAGATGGGTTTTGCTAAGAGTACTTAGCTTGAATACAAACACTTAAGAAGTGCAACTCAAACCAGCTTTCCGAATTTAATTTACTGCCTGCATGAGATAAGACTGGTAGTAAATAACAAATTTGCTTGGTGACAATAGCATTGTGGTCCCACCTGATCCCATCCCGAACTCAGAAGTGAAACGCAATCGCGCCGATGGTAGTGTGGGGTCTCCCCATGTGAGAGTAGGTCATCGCCAAGCGCCTAATTTGGTCTCTACTTGAAACAAGTAGCGCCAGACAGAGTTGGAGCGGTAGTTCAGTTGGTTAGAATACCGGCCTGTCACGCCGGGGGTCGCGGGTTCGAGTCCCGTCCGCTCCGCCAACACAAAGAGATAAGCCTCATCGAAAGATGAGGCTTTTTTCGTTTATACGCTGGATAAATTTACTCAGACTCATTTTCAGCGGTGTTTTACTCTGCCTCATTTATGTAAGTTATTCTGAAACCACTCTTTTTATTAAAAGGGTTTAGCTGTTTTCTTTATGATAGACTGCTAGTTTTTACGGCTGGACAGGTCAGTTTTTCATTTGTGGGTGAGGTGGTTGTGCGCCACTTGGCAGTATTGAACTGTGTTTCTGCCCTCAGATAAATTAAACGGTATAATGTTTACCAATTTTTACGAGTAATAAAATGAATTGTCGTCTAGGTTGCGGTGCTTGCTGTATTGCACCTTCAATCAGCAGTGGGATCCCTGGTATGCCAAATGGTAAGGCGACTGGAGAGCGCTGTGTGCAGCTCAGTGATGACAATTTATGTTTGATTTTCGGCTCGCCTGATCGTCCTGCGGTTTGTAGTGATTTTGAAGCGTCTTTAGATGTCTGTGGGGATTCAAACGAAGAGGCGCTCTGGTTGATCACAAACCTTGAATCTCAAACATCTCAATAGTTTATTGCTGACAGGTGAATTATGCAGTTAACACGCTATACCGACTTTGGTGTTCGCACGCTGATGTATCTGGCGGTTCAGCCCGATAGAACAACCCTTTTTAGGATCGCGGAGATTACCGAGGTCTTTGATTTGTCGCCAAATCATGTCTCGAAGATTGTGCACCACTTAGGCAAGTTGGGTTATCTGGAAACCATACGTGGCAAAATGGGCGGATTTCGTTTAGGTAAACCAGCGAGCGAAATTAACCTTGGGCAACTGATCCGTGCGTTAGAGAACTCTCTGGCACCGATTGATTGCAGCAAACCTTACTGTCGTTTCACTCCAGCCTGTCAGTTGAAGGGCGTGTTAGCCCAAGCCGTTGAGGCGTATTTAAACGTGCTCGATCAATACAGCCTGCAGGACATTGTTAGCAATCGAAATGAGCTGCTGGCACTGCTGCCAGATATGACTATTTCTGTCTTACAGTTGGATTAGCGCCTTTCTCATGGGCTAGTTCGATGGGCAACAAGTTTGATGTCGGCACTAGCTCAATCCCTTCCGCCTTTAGGCGCGCTAAGTTCGTTTTTAAGAAGTGAATTGTTTCGGGGTAAGGATGGGCGATAGCCACTAGACTGCCTTGCGTGTGAGCCTGACTTATCATCAGATTAAATTGTTTTTCCAGCGCTGCGGCACTGACGTCATTATCGAGAAAGAGTTGGCGTCGTAGCAGTGGCACGCCGAGCGAATCTGCCTTATCTCCTGCCTTAGTAAACTTGGTTGTCATGCTATCGACAAAGTAGAGCTGCTTCTGCTTTAGCGTTTCCATCACCCACATCATAGGAGCATCGAGCTGCGTTAGCAGGCTTCCCATATGATTGTTGGCGCCTTTAGCAAAGGGCACACTGGCGATGGCTGCAAGTACACTGCTACGTATCTGTGCTTCGCTCATATTATTCGTTAAACCACCAACACCTAAGGCTTTACCATTGAGAGCCTGCATGGGTAAGTGCAGCATAATCTCATGGCCTTTGGCATGCGCGGCTTTAGCTAATTTATTGCTGAGCGGCGTGTGTGGCAGCACCGACAAGGTGACGGTGCTGGGGAGTGAAAGCACGGCTTCGTCGGTGTGGCGGTAGCCAATATCATCGATGATCAGGGCGATTTGAGCCGCATTGCTTGGCGCAATGCACAGGGCCCAAAGGGTCAATATGTAAAATAGACGCACTATTTCTTCTTATTAGTCATGATGTCGCATCCAAGCGATAGCAGAGGTCACTAGGCTGTCTTGGCTGACATCGGTTCGTGCTGAGATGGCGTCGATTATAGCCATATTCTTTTGATTGGAGCCAGTTTCGCTCGCAACTTTAATGTCGGGTACTATGCCGATATTGTGAATGTTTTCCCCTCTAGGCGTGTTGTACTGGGCGATGGTGAGCTTGATGGCATTACCGTCGTTCAGTATGGGGATTAGGCTTTGCACTGTGCCTTTGCCGAAGCTGGTTTCACCGAGCAGTTTGGCGCGGCCATTTTCCTGTAGCGCTGCGGCGAGCACTTCGGAGGCGGAGGCCGAGCCTTTATTGATCAGCACTAACATAGGCACGTTGGTCAGCATGGTTTGCGGTGAGGCGTAATAGTCGGAATTGGCATCGAAGAAGCGGCCAGAGGTCGAGACGATTCGGCCCTTCGCTAAAAAGAGGTCAGCAATTTTTATTGCCTGATCCAGTAAGCCGCCGGGATTATTGCGTAAATCTAATATCAAGCCCGTAAGATGCGCGTTTTGCCACTGGCTTAAACTGCGCACCATATCCTCGGTGGAGTTCTCTTGAAAGCTACTGAGCCTAATGTAGCCGATATTGCCATCCAGCAATTTGCTAGTGACAGATTGAATGGTGATAGTGCTAGGTTTGAGTGATACCTCGAACTGAGCGTCATCATTATGATGCTTCAGGGTGAGGTGAATACTCTGATTACTCAGACTATGTTGTTTGATTTGATTGAGGATATCCGCGAGATTGGTTTCGGTCGTTGGTGTGTTATTCAGCTTGATAATGATATCGCCCGCTTGGATACCGGCTTGTTCGGCGGGGGAATTAGCAAAGGGCGCGATAATGCTGATATGGTCTTTGTCGCTGGCGACCTCAAAGCCAAAGCCGAAGTATTCGCCCCGATTGGAGTCTTTTAAGTCGAGTAACTCTTGGTGATTTAAAAAGCTGGAATAGGGATCTAAATGCTCAAAAATCCCTTTAATGGCGGCTTGCACCAGCTCATCTTTGGAAACTGTTTTAACGTAATAGGTTTCGACCGTTTCTAGTACATCCTGCAATAGCGGGTAGTCGAAGTCACTCTGATATGACTTGGCATTCTCTTGGCTGGAGAGGCTAATGGACAGGCCTAGGCTTAGGCCGAGTCCAAGGCAGACGATATTGCGGATTAGTTGTTTCATAGCCGTCCCCTGTGATGATGGGGACGGCCACCTTAGCAACAGTACTGATTAACGACAGTACTTGGCTGGATCGACCGCTTGCCCCTTATACCTTATTTCAAAGTATAGGCCAGGCTCAGTCTGTCCACCCGAACGTCCGACTAAAGCAATAGCGTCACCGCTTTTGACCATGTCCCCAGGGCTTTTTAACAGGGCCTGCGCATGGCCGTAGAGGCTCATATAACCTTTACCGTGGTCTATCACCATCACCATACCAAAGCCTTTTAGCCAGTCTGCATAGATGACCTTACCGCCAGAAACCGCGCGAATATTTTGCCCTTCGGGTGCTGAGAGCATAGTGCCTTTCCACACCACTTGGCCGGATCTCGGGCTGCCAAAGCTGGCACTGACGCGGCCTTTGGTCGGCCACTTGAGTTTGCCGCCTTGTTTATCGAAGCCTTCCATTGAGGGGTTATCACGCATCGCCTTAAGCGCTTGCTCAACCACTCGTTTTAAGCTGGCCTCTTCAATTTGCAGCTGTTCGAGTTCGGCACCCTTGGTATTCAGGGTGCGCTGTAATTCTTTTAGGGTGAGCTGGCGTTGATCTTGTTCTTGGTTCAAGCGCTTAGATTGCACTTGTTGCTCGGCCATCAGCTTAGTTAATTGTTTTTGCTTGCTGGTTTGCGAGACTTTAATTTCATCTAGTTCGGTGATGGTTTTTTTTAACTCGTTAATCGAGTTCATGCGTGCCTTGTTGAGGTATTGGTAATAGGCCAACATCCGCTCAATCGTGGCGGGACTCTGCTGATTCAGCATCATCTTAGTGTAATCGTGGTTACCGGCAAGATAGGCGCTCGAGAGTTGTTTTGAGAGCGTTTTTTGCTGGCTGACCTTAAGGGTTTCTAACTCTTCTTGGCGTTGTTTGAGTTCGGCGAGCTTAGTATCAATCTGCGCCAAACTGTTCTTGGTGCTATTGACCTTTTTGGCTGCCGCCGCAATCGCTTCTTCATCGCTACGCAGCAGAGCGAGTAACTTTTCCCGCTGTTTACTGGTGTTTTTGAGCGCGCTTTGTTGTTGGTTGATTTGCGCTTGGATGGATTTCAACTCGGACTGACGCTTCTCCAAATCAGAAGCGTAGACCGAGAAAGATAACATCATAAAGCCAGCAATAATGCTGGCTTTAACGGGGAGTCGAGTGCTCACTAGGTAACAACTACTCTTTTACGTGGATTAAGGGCTTACCCGTCATCTCTGCAGGAATGGTTTCACCCATCAGGTGCAGAATCGTTGGGGCGACATCGCTCAGTTTACCACCTTCATCTATGGTGGCGTCACGGCCAACAAACACAAAGGGGACGAGTTCACTGGTATGCGCCGTATGGGCTTGGCCAGTGGTCTCGTCGGTCATCTGCTCGGCGTTGCCGTGGTCGGCGGTAATAATACATTCGCCACCCACTTTCGCCAGCGCATCGACTACACGGCCGATACAGGCATCGACAGCTTCGCAGGCTTTAACCGCCGCATCGAAGTTGCCAGTATGACCCACCATATCACCGTTCGGGTAGTTACAGATAATCACATCGTATTTGGCGGATTCAATCGCCGCGACTAACTTATCCGTCAGCTCGGTTGAGCTCATCTCGGGTTGTAAGTCGTAAGTTGCCACTTTAGGTGAGTTGATCAGGATACGATCTTCACCGTTAAATGGCTCTTCCTTACCGCCGTTGAAGAAGAAGGTCACGTGGGCGTATTTTTCAGTTTCGGAGATACGTAACTGAGTACGGCCATGATTTTGCAGCACTTCACCTAAGGTATTCACAAGGTTTTCAGAAGGATAAGCGATAGGTGCTTTGATATCGGCTGCGTATTCGGTCAGCGTTACAAAGTTAACCTTTGGCGTCACTGCACGTTCAAAACCGTCGAAATCGGCATTGATAAAGCTGCGGGTGATTTGACGAGCACGGTCGGCGCGGAAGTTCATGAAAATCAGCGCATCGCCATCGTGCAAGCTGGCAACCTTGCCTTCGCTATCGGTAATGGCAGAAGACGACACAAACTCATCGTTTTCGTTACGCTCGTAAGCGGCTTCTAACGCGGTCACGGCGTTATCGTATTGGAACTTCGCCTTGCCTTGAGTGATCAGCTCGTAAGCCTGTGACACGCGGTCCCAACGGTTATCGCGGTCCATGGCAAAGTAACGGCCAATAATCGAGGCGATACGGCCATGACCTAATGTAGTAAACAGATCATCAAAGTGGCTTAGGCTGCCTTTGGCGCTACGAGGTGGGGTATCGCGACCATCTAAGAAGGCATGTAAGTACACTTTAGTGGCACCGCGCGCTACCGCCATACGGCACATGGCTTCGATATGCTCTTCATGGCTGTGTACGCCACCGGGAGAGAGCAGACCCATAATGTGCACTGCACCACCGGCTTTGACTGCCGCATCGACGGCATCACAAAGGGCTGGATTTTGTTCAAACTCATGATCTGCAATGGCTTTGCTGATACGAGTCAGCTCTTGGTAAACGATTCGGCCAGAACCTAAGTTGATATGGCCTACTTCAGAGTTCCCCATCTGCCCATCGGGCAAGCCTACATCTAAGCCTGAACCTGAAATTAAACCGTGGGCATATTGGGCGTTGAGACGGTCGAGTACTGGAGTGTTGGCGTGGTAAATCGCATTCATATGCGTATTTTCACGGTAACCCCAGCCATCGAGGATCAACAACGCGATTGGACGTTTAGTTGTCGTCATGGTGATACCTTTAAAGTTTAAGGAAGCTAAAGAAATCTGAAATTGGTTAAATATTACTACGTAAGCGGGGTACGAAAAAGCGCTTTACCTAGATTAAGGTCATCGAATCGCTATTTGAGCCGATTCTGTGAGCGCCAAGAGAAGCGAGATGGCGCAAGGGCTGAGCTGTGTTCTAGAACTGTGACTAAACTGCTGCAATCTGCCAAGGCAATGGGTATACTCTGTGCCCTTATCGAATTTTTCGCCATTTATACGGGCTGTAACCATGCAAGAATATATCGAATTTTTTAAGGCTCACACTATGCTAAGTCTGGCTTGGGTGGGTTTGTTTGTAATGCTTGTGGTCAGTGTGATCAAATCGAGCTTCTCTAAAATCAAAAATGTCACTCATCAAGAACTCACCACTATGGTGAACAGACAAGACGCTAAAGTCGTGGATGTGCGTTCAAATGACGAGTTCCGTAAGGGCCATATTGTTGATGCAGTTAACGTTACGCTTGCGGATATCAAAAATAATCAGGTTTCAGCCCTTGAAAAGTTCAAAGGCAGTCCCATTATACTGGTATGCAATGCTGGCATGACCTCGTCTCAAGCGGCTCAGCTTTTAAGTAAACAAGGTTTTGAAAACCTGTATAACTTGAAAGGTGGTATGGGTGAATGGCAGGCAGCGAATATGCCTGTTTCAAAAAGCAAAAGATAAGTTGTCGGCGGCAGTTATGCGCTGTGCTGCATAGTTAATTGATTGTGCAGCAGTTGCGTCATCATTGTTTGGCATACTAATCCTGTGGTCACTAAGGGCTTAAATTAAGTATTTAGATTGACTTCAAAAGTACCCCGTTAAGGGAACGTTGGGACGGTACTGAGATCTCATTCAGGCATCAAAGCATAAGCCCAGCTAAATAGACAAAAAAGCCAACCAGATAAGTGTTGGCATAACATTGATAGGATAGGTAGGAAATTATGGCTGAAGTAGCAAACAACGAACAACAAGCCCCACAATTCAACATCCAACGTGTTTACACTAAAGATGTTTCTTTCGAAACACCTAACAGCCCAGCTGTATTCCAAAAAGAATGGAATCCAGAAGTTAAGTTAGATTTAGACACTCGCAGCGCTAAATTAGCCGACGACGTATACGAAGTGGTTCTGTCTTTGACTGTGACTGCACAAAACGCTGGCGAAACTGCATTCCTGTGTGAAGTACAACAAGCGGGTATCTTCTCAATCGCAGGTCTGACTGAGCCACAACTGGCTCACTCATTAGGTGCATACTGCCCTAACATCCTATTCCCATATGCGCGTGAAGCTGTAGGTAGCTTAGTGGGTCGTGGTACTTTCCCACAACTGAACTTAGCACCAGTAAACTTCGACGCTCTGTTTGCACAATACGTGCAACAACGTCAAGCCGCAGCAGCTGCACCAGCAGCCGAAGAAGCTAACGCTTAATTACATGAAAAACTCTGCCGATATCACGGTGTTAGGGGCGGGCTCTTATGGCACCGCCCTTGCCATCTCTTTAGCCAGCAATGGTCATAAGACCTTGTTGTGGGGGCACGATCCTGCCCATATGCAAACGCTCGCTCAGGACAAATGCAACCAAGCTTTCTTGCCTGGTATTGCCTTCCCCGAGTGTTTACATATCGAAGCCGACTTAGCCAAAGCCTTAGCGGCCAGCAATAATGTGCTGGTTGTGGTACCTAGCCATGTGTTTGGCTCGGTACTGGCCCAAGCAAAACCTTTGTTACGCCAAGATGCTCGCATCGTATGGGCGACCAAAGGACTCGAGCCTGAAACCGGACGTTTGCTACAAGATGTGGCCCGTGATGTGTTAGGCGAGCAATATCCGCTGGCGGTATTGTCAGGACCGACGTTCGCGAAGGAATTAGCTATGGGGTTACCTACGGCGATTTCGGTTGCGGGTACCTGTCCGAAATTTACCGCTGAGCTAGTGGAATTGCTGCACAGCCCTAAACGCTTACGTGTTTATGCTAATGACGACTTTATCGGCCTGCAATTAGGCGGCGCGGTGAAGAACGTTATCGCGATTGGCGCGGGGATGTCCGACGGTATTGGCTTTGGTGCCAATGCCAGAACGGCGTTAATTACCCGCGGTTTAGTCGAGTTAACCCGCTTAGGCGAAGCCTTAGGCGCCAGTACTGCCACCTTTATGGGTATGGCTGGATTAGGCGACCTAGTGTTAACTTGTACCGACAACCAATCCCGTAATCGCCGCTTTGGTTTAGCCTTAGGTAAAGGCTGCGATGTGGATACCGCCCAGGCCGAAATCGGCCAAGTGGTTGAAGGTTATCGCAATACTAAAGAAGTGTTTACCCTAGCGAAGCGCATGGGCGTCGAAATGCCGATCACCGAGCAAATCTACCAAGTGTTATACCAAGGCAAAGCGCCCTTGGATGCCGCCAAAGACCTGCTCAGCAGAGAAAAGAAATCAGAAACGCCAGCGCAATAAAGCACGAGCCGTGATGATGCTGAATAAAATAAAGGGTGCTAAAATAGCGCCCTTTTTTATGTCCGATCGCTATCGCCTTAATGTACTGGCAGCAGTCTGTATTGGCTGTATCCATTAAGGCTGGATGCTGAACGCGGAATATCTACCCCAATATCAAAGACCAATACCGTAACCAAGTCTTTGAACTATTTGGGATGATGGGCAATAGCCAAATTAATTTATCGACTGGAGTATAAGTGTGAAACATCATGATGTAATTATTATCGGAGCCGGCGCCGCAGGATTAATGTGTGCTGCAACAGCGGGTTACCGAGGTCGTGATGTACTAGTACTCGATAATGCTAAGCAGGCTGGGCGTAAAATCCTTATCAGCGGTGGCGGCCGTTGTAATTTTACCAACCTGAAAGTCGAACCCGCCAACTTTATCTGTGCTAACCCACACTTTGTCAAATCCGCATTGGCGCGTTATCCGTCGCAGCAGTTTATCGAACTGGTTGAGCGCCACGGCATTGAATACCACGAGCGCGATCATGGCCAGCTGTTCTGTAATGACTCGGCCAAAGAGATAGTCACTATGCTGCTGACCGAATGTGAGTGGGCGGGTGTGAGCATTAAACTTCGCACCGATATTCTGGCGGTGAGCAAAACCGAGGCTGGCCGCTTTGAGCTAAACACCTCAAATGGCGAGTTAAGTTGTGACTCCTTAGTGATCGCCACTGGTGGTTTATCAATGCCAAAACTCGGCGCCACGCCCTACGGCTATCAATTGGCCGAGCAGTTTGGCCTTAAGGTGTTGCCAACCCACGCGGGTCTGGTGCCTTTTACTTGGCACAGCGAAGATAAAATTCGCTTCGAACCGCTATCGGGCATTGCCGTACCGAGCCGCATTACCGCCAAAGATGGCACCGCCTTTAGCGAAGCCTTACTCTTTACCCACAGAGGCTTATCTGGCCCCGCCATTTTGCAGATTTCCAACTATTGGAAAGCGGGCGAAACCATAGAAATCAATCTATTACCCAATATGGATGCCGCACAGGCCTTAGATCAACAACTGACCGCACATCCTAAACAGAGTCTGCGTAATACCTTAAGCCAGTGGTTACCTAAGCGGCTGGTGGAAGTGTTATTTGATGAGGCTTTACTCAACAAAGCCTTAAATCAGCTTGTTCATGCAGAGCGCGCCAAATTAGTCGACGATCTGCACCGCTGGACAGTCTTAATGAATGGCACCGAAGGCTATCGCACCGCCGAAGTGACGCTTGGTGGCGTGGATACCCATGAACTGTCCTCCAAAACCATGGAAGCCATTAAAGTCCCCGGCCTGTTTTTTATCGGCGAAGTGATGGATGTTAGCGGTTGGCTAGGTGGGTTTAACTTCCAATGGGCTTGGGCATCTGGCGTGGCCGCAGGTCGAGTGGTTTAATCCCTAGCTTGCAAGACTGATGAGTTTAAAGCCCTGACGGTTTGAACTCATCAAAGCCAATCTTCTGGTTAACTCCAAAGCTTGATAACGTTGTCGTTAGGCGTGCAGGGTGATGTGTCATTGTTACCTCAGTCACATACCACCCTATATTTTAATAAGAACTGCCCCAGAGGGCCCTACTAAAATAGAAGTTCAGTGATGCTTGAAGGCTCCCGGAACTATGCAGAAAAGGGCATCTTCATATCCACACTTATAAGATGTGCTGTTATGCATAGCTATTTAAAGTCACATTTCAGCAATAGATAAAAAATGAGTTAGAGAATTGACGCTAACTCATTGGTTTCATAATTTCTCTTTACTTTTTAGTTGTCAAAAAATGCAGAGTGATAGCTAACTTCTCCCGTCGGAGTATCGTCGGCAAGTGATAAAGCTAGGAAATATTCTGAAGGAATATTTGGAAGTGTCAGTTTTGGCTGTGACTCAAAGCCAAATCGGCCATAGTATTTTGGTTCGCCAAGTAATACGACCCCTTCAATCCCTTGTGCTTTAAGTTGTGATAACCCTTCACGAATAAGTGCCCCACCGATACCTTCACCTTGACGTTCTGGCACTACTGAAACAGGGCCTAAGCCACACCAAGCAGACTCTTCGCCATTTATCAGAATCGGAGAAAAGGCAATATGACCAACGATGCCTGTTTGATCTTCACAAACTAGAGATAACGACAATACTTTTGCATCACGTAGTCTATTGACGATCAAGTGTTCTGTTGGTTTAGCTCCCGGTTCGTGGTGCGGATGGTTCTCAAACGCTCGATAGATAAGATGTTCAATTTCTGAAAGGTCGGAATGATTTTCAGCTCTAATTTTCATGTTTTAACCTTTGTTTCTTTAATATAAATACTTGGTAACCATATTGACCTAAGTATTGCTCGTGTATCCTGAGTTCTTTGCGTAAGTCATTGAGTGAATTCGAAGTAAAATCCTTGTCATCGAGCTGAGTGATCTTTTGCTTCAATGGTTCCAGATAGTTACGCCACGACTGTTCACTCTGTGTAAAGTTTTCGATAACCTCATAGCCCGCTTTTATCATCTCTTTGATTCGATATTCGCTAGTTGCCATGTCGGGATAGTTTTGTTGCCAAAACTCTATGGCTTCGACATCTGGGTTATTGGTCAACCAAATCAAGTCACTAATCACTAAATAACCATCATGCTTAAGAAATGGTTTCCAACTTTTGAGCGCCTGCTTGATGCCCATAATATAGGCACTGCCTTCTGACCAGATCAGGTCAAATTGCCCCTGTTCAAAAGGTAGCGCCGTCATGCTGGCACAAATCGATGTTATTCGATGTTCAAGCGCATTTTCTTTAGTCTTCTCTTTAAGGCAGCTTAAGCTGTACTCATCGTTATCGAGTGCCGTTAAATTGAAGGCAGAATTTTTTGCTAGAAAGAGGGTTGTGACTCCTTTTCCACAGCCAATTTCTAGCGCATCCCCTGACTTAATAGGTAAAGAGTGTAATGCTTTGAGGGAGTCACTTTCATCACTAGGCCCCAGCCGATCTAAACCTTGAAAAATCGCTTCAAAGTCAGCCATATATTGATCATGTTCATTCATATCTTTGGACAACCATTTGAGTCTCAGTGCCTGCTTTTCACTAAAACCCTGTTTTAACAACCATTCTAGGTGTGCTGACGGAGCTTCTTTTTCCATTGACTGGTGCCACTCCTTCATCGAGTTCATGCCAAGCATTGAGGAAAGCAGCTCTCTTGCCTTTTGTTTTTGGGCGATTTCTTCATCCAATACATTCAGCCTATGAAGTAGCAATTCTCTGTCAATTTGAGCCTCCAAACATGCTTGGCATTCTTTTAAGGTTAATCCTCCTGCCTGTAGTTGTTGTAACAGTTTGACTTGTTGGACATCTTTATCTGAGTAGCGGCGATACCCATTGCTTTGCCGTTTGGCAGAAATTAGTCTGAGTTTTTCGTAATAGAGCAGAGTGGAACGGCTCAATCCAACTTTTTGCGCTAGTTCAGAAATACGGTACATGGGGTTCCTCTCATTTATGAGCGAACTATAAACTGTGAAGTTTTAGACAGGTCAACATTCATTTTGGCAGAAACTTGAAAATAATCTTGAGCGTTAGAAGGGGGAATGGCGAGTTGGGGCTCCATATCAGCCTAAATCTGTATGACATAGGCCTTTATTTGCCCCCACTCTGAGCTGGATTCTTGTTGTACTTTGGCTGGCATTGTTCATATTAGTGCAAGACGACCGTCGGCACTTGCGGTCTATTCATCGCGTCGTCGAGCAAATGCCATGATTCGCCTATAAGTCAGCGCTTTCATAGCCAACTCGATTATTTCGCTGACTCAAGAGTACTAATCTCTGATGGCCAGTCAATTTGGTGTATCACACATCAATCAATCCTTACCCAATCGCCAATTTGGTTTCTGCATAGCGCAGTTTTTTTACCCTTGGGTTGGCAAGGAAGTAGGCCAACATCAATGGGCCGAGGCGTCCCATAAACATCATAAAGATGATAATCCCTTGGCCTGCACTGGATAAATTACCTGTTAATCCGCGGGATAGTCCGACGGTGCCGAGGGCGGATACGGCTTCGAAGGCGATATCCATAATTGGGGCTTTTTCGGTGAGCACGAGGGCGAATATTGCCAGCCAAGTGACGCCGATGGAGATCATCGTCAGGGCGAGCGCCTTGCTAATGGTGTCTTTGGGGATTTCGCGCTTAAACACATACACAGCTTCATCGCGGCGTAAATAGCCGTAGGTGGCGAGAATAAGCACCATAAAGGTCACGACCTTAATGCCGCTGGCGGTACTGAGGGAGCCGCCGCCGATAAACATCAGTACCAAAATCAACAAGGTGGAACCATCTTCGAGCTGGTCTATGGGCAAGGTGTTAAAGCCTGCGGTGCGCGGGGTCACGGCTTGAAACCAAGAGGCCAACCATTTGCCGAGTTCGCTTAAGGGCGCGAGGGTGTTGGGGTTGTTGTACTCAATGAGGTAAATGGCAATCACGGCCACGGCATTGATCAGTACGGTGCCAGTGATCATCATACGGCTGTAAACGGTGAGTTTCGACCAACGTTTATTGCGCTTAAGGTCAATCCACACCGAAAACCCAAGGCCACCCACAATAAATAAGCCGGTGATGGTGAGGTTAACGACAGGGTCTGCCACATAGGGCATCAGGCTATCAGGGCTTAGGGCAAAACCCGCGTTATTAAAGGCGCTAATGGTATAAAAGAAGCCATGAAACAGGCTGGTTTGCCAGCCCAACTCACCGCTCCAGTAGAAGGATAAAATCAGCATTCCCACGGCCTCAACCAATAGCGAAAACACCAGCACGGCCTTAGCGGTCGAGACTAAGGTGGAGGTATCGGTTTGATTAAATGCTTCTTTCGCCACCGTTTGCTGCAAGAAACCTATCTTACCGCCCAGCGCTATCAGCGTGACTATGGCAAAGGTCATCAAGCCTAGGCCACCGCATTGAATTAGCAGCGCGATAATCACTTGGCCAAAGGGCGTGAACACACTACCAGTATCGACGACCACAAGCCCAGTGACCGTCACCGCCGAGGTCACGGTAAAGAGGCTTTGCAGCCAAGTGATAGGCGACTCGGTGGCGATAGGCAGTTTAAGCAAGCAAGTGCCGACGAGGATCAACAGGGCAAAACTGACACTGAGGATAAAAGGCGGCGCGCCAAAGAGTTTTTTACCGCTTTTAGGAGTGTGCTCTAGGGTGAGCGAAGGATGCCATTGAACCACGTTACACCAACCTTGGTGCGAGTTGTTTTAACTCGGCACGGCTACCGCAGAGGAATAGGGCATCCTCTGTGTGCAGGCTAAAGTCGCTATCAATCTTGCTAAATACGTTGTGCTCACGCTTAACCATTAGCGCCGCCACCTTGCCCTTAGGATTGCGTGGGACATTGGTTTGCTCATCGGCGCTGTGTTCCTGCAAGCTCCCGAGCAGTTGGCCAACAGTGGTGTGATGCAACTGAGCTTTAATATGGATTTCAACAATATAGAGCCCGTCGCCTATGGCGAGAAAGTTATTCACCATAGGGTAGTTAAGCGACTGGGCGACACGGATCCCCATTTCTTCCTCGGGATGAATAATGCGGGCAACGCCGAGTTTCGACACTATGGTATGGTGCGCTTTGGTGCTGGCCTTGACCCAAATCGTCTGCACGCCGAGGTTTTTCAGTGCCAGCGTGCACAGCAGGCTGGACTGCATATCCTCACCGATAGCGACCAGTACGGCCTCGCAGTTGGTCAGATCGAGTTCCCGCAGCGACGCCTCATCGGCGCAGTCGCAAATCACCGCCTCAGTAAGACTTTCTACATATTTTTCAACGATTTTTGGGTCGCTATCGACACCAGTAACCGTGTGACCTAAGTGGATGAGTTCGAGGCTCGCGGCAACGCCGAAGCGGCCTAATCCGATGACAGTAAAATGTGCCATTCCATATCCTTTTGTGATTGAGCTAAAGAGTGAGGCGAGCTGGCCTAGGGCGGGCCGAGGTCGGTGAGTCGATACCCTAAACCGGGCTCGGTTTTGATCAGCTGTTGTTCGTCGCTGTCGTTGAGCTTTTTACGCAGTTGGCGGACTAAAATCCGCAAATAATGGCTATCTTCCTCATGAGTCTCGCCCCAGATATTGCGCAGCAGTTCGTTCTGTTTCAGTAATTGCCCAGGGTGGGACATGAGTTGGGCGAGCAGGGCAAATTCCTTTTTGGTAAGCGCCACTTCCTGTTGATTGAGCCAGCATTGATGGCTGCTCTTTTGCAGGGTGAGCGGGCCAAATTGCAGCATATCGATGGTGTTTGAGGTATCCACAAGGTCACGGACTAATACTTTGATGCGCACAATTAATTCCCTGATGCCAAAGGGCTTACTCAGATAGTCGTTAGCACCCGCCTCAAGAAGACGGATTTTTTCCTCCTCCTGATCGCGGGCGGTGAGTACTAGCACAGGGGTCTTATCCTGCTGGCGCAGCGCATGAAGTAGCTCAATACCATCGCCATCGGGCAGGCCGAGGTCGAGCACGATAAGGTGTGGATGATGGCTGTGGTACTGTTTGAGCGCCGTGGCTATGCTGGTGGCGCTTAAGTATTCAAAGCCTTCCGCCTCGAGTGAGATCCGCATAAAGGTATGGATTTGCGGCTCATCATCCATCACTAATACCTTATAAGCCATTTATGCCGCCTCCGTGGTTATGGGTAAGGCGATGCGGATCAGGCTGCCTTGGGCGACACTTTCGGCGCAGATGCTGCCCCTGTGGGCGGTAATGATGCCTTTGGCGACCGCTAGGCCTAATCCCGCACCGCCATCGGTCGAGGGATGTTGGCGATAGAACAGCTCGAAAATGGCCTCGGCGTCGGCTGGTGCTATGCCTTGCCCTAAGTCTTGAATATCGATGTGCAGCATCTGTTGGTGGCGATACAGGTTTACCGTAACAGGCTGTTCTGCGGGTGAGTAGCGCAGGGCATTGTCGAGCACATTAAAAATCGCCTGTTCAATCAGTGAGCTGCAAATCATTAATGGCGGAAGTTCTGGCTCACTGTGAATTTGGATCCTAGGTTGCGCGGTTTGAAAGCGGGCAATGGTGCGCTGTAACACTTCGCGTAGATTGGCTTCATCTAGGCTAAATTTGAGCGCGCCATGTTGTAACTTAGTCGCCTGCAAAAGGTTTTCGATATATTGGTGCAGCCTATGGCTCTCGGCGGCGGCCGAGTCGATAAGCTCCTCGGTTTGCGTCGGGTTAAGTTTGGCTTGGTATTCCTTCAGCGTGGTTAGGGTGCCGATAATGGTCGCAAGCGGCGTGCGTAAATCGTGGGAGACAGAGAGCAAAATGCTGTTTCTGAGCTGCGCCTGTTCGAGCGCCTGCTGCTGGCGGCGGTAATGTTCGGCTAACTTGCTGCTAGTGAGCGCGACCAACAAAAACACGCTTAAATTGACTATGTCTTCAACGTTGAACATCTGCAACGAATAGCGCGGCGTGGTAAATAAAAAATTGAAACTGACGGCGCCAAACACGGCCACAAAATAGGCGTAGTTGGCGCTGCATTGCAGGGCCACGGCAACCACGGCTAATTGCAGGATAAGCAGTACGGCAATGGCCGAGCCTGAAAAGTGATCAATCAAATAGCTAGTGAGCAAAGCAATCACTAACAGCATGGCGGTAAATAACGCGGGATGCGTGCGCCAGTATTGGTTGATTGAGGCTGTGTTTGCAAAAGTCATAACGGCTAAGACGTTGCTGAAGTTAAGGCTACTCTAGCAAAGGCCTGTGGGGATAGCGCGTAAAAAATCCGTAAAATTTTCTGGAGCTTGGCGTGTTGGTGTGGTTTGGCTTTAGCGTCAGGCTGGCGGTTTTGCTCACCGCCTTGCATCAGATAAGGGCTGCAAATGCCGCCATTACGCGAGGCAATCTAGCTAGATTACCTCGCGCTAACGCGTTAACGGCAGGGATTAATGACCGAGATTACCAAGGGATGGGCGGCGGCATTAAGCGTTTGCCGTTATAACCCGGCACTGTGGCAAAGCGTGGGGACTTGGCCTCCCAATCGGCTTGGGCGCTGGCGATATCTTCCTTACTGTGGCCGACAAAATTCCACCAAATACTGACTGTGTCGGTGAGGGGCGCGCCACCTATCAGCAGTAAACGTGCGCCAGGGTGAAGATCGAGCGTCACGCTCTCGCGCAGCATGCCAAGGTAAGCGAGGTTATTGTTATCAAAGGCCTCGTCGTCGATATCGAATCGGCCTTCGAGCGGCATTAGGCCATATTCAAATCGTGGATCCAGCCTGAGCGTCAGTTGTGTGGCCTCTGCGGCGAAGATATCGAGCGCGACGATTGGCGAAAAGTGTAGTGTGGGCGCTTGTTTATCCTTCCATGAGCCAATCAATAGGGTGAATTCGGCGCCCGCCTCCTGCCAAGTGGGCAGCTGGGGATAATGGTCGAACCTCGGGACTGTGTCTTTGTGCTCCAGCGGCAACGCAATCCATAGCTGCACCGCATGCATAGTACGATGACCTTCGACGGACTCTTCGGTGTGGGCGATGCCATGGCCCGCGGTCATCAGGTTTACTTGCCTCGGGCGGATCACTTGGGCGCTACCTAGGCTATCCCTGTGCATGATTTCCCCCTCCAGCATCCAAGTGAAGGTTTGAAGGCCGATATGGGGATGCTCGCCCACATTCATTAAGGGGCCGTCGGTGACTGGGCCTATATGATCCAGAAAGCACCAAGGTCCTATGAGTCGACGCGGTTTTTGCGGAATTGCCCGCGCTACGGGTATCCCGCCCACATCACTGATTTTGGGGGCAATCTGCTGGATTTGGATCCGCCCATCTTCGACGGGACATTCCCTTGGGCCGCCGTAAAATGGCGATGTTTGCATTTGACTCATATCGACTCCTTATCTTCATTTAGACACGGATAGACTTAACATTTATGCTGGTGCAGCGAGGCTATGTTTCGCCCTCAAGGTCTGTTACTCGGTGCTCGACCTTAATGACTTTAACGCAATATTGGGAATAAGGGATGTTAACAGACCCTCTTTTTTGGCTGGTGGCGATTCCTGCGGTGTTGATCACTGGGATCTCTAAATCGGGTTTTGCTGGCGGTGTCGGTGGCCTGACTGTGCCCCTGTTAGCGCTGGCCATAAGCCCGGCAACCGCGGCGGCAATCATGTTACCTTTGCTGATTTATATGGATTTTTTAAGTGTTCGCTCCTGGTGGGGCCAACATAATTCACGCCAATTATGGATCCTTTTACCCGCGGCGATTGTGGGCATAGGCATAGCCTATTGGCTGTTCGACCGCTTAAACGAAGATTACTTACGGGCGATTTTAGGCTGTGTGTCCTTAGGTTTTGGCCTTTATGGCTTGATATTAGGGGATAAAACCCAAGCAACGCCTTCGCCACTCGTGGGGCGGCTCTGCGGCTTAACCGCAGGCTTTACCAGTTTTGTGGCCCATGCGGGCGGGCCGCCACTCAATGCCTATTTGCTGCCGCTACGCTTGGCCAAGCCAGAGTTTTTAGCCACGGCAGTGGTATTTTTTGCGGTGGTGAATCTGGTTAAGTTGGTGCCCTACAGTCTGCTCGGGCAAATTAACCAAGGTAACATTCTGATTTCGCTATTACTTGCGCCTTTGGCGTGGTTAGGCGTAAAACTGGGGTTGTCGATCCAGGATAAGATCAGCGATAGGCTGTTTAAACGCATCATCTTGATTTTAATGGTGCTGGTGGGTATTCGTTTACTGTGGACGGCGTTATAGTTTTAAGCTTGAGATTAGCTTCGGCTGATACCATCGATTTTTCACTGTATTGTCGTTATCGCTTTGATAGCACCCGATATTACGCAAGAATTGCCTGCGATGAGTTTTACGCTAATGAAACGATTACTGATAGTTATCTTAGCCTTAGGCCTTGGCGCCTGTGCGAGCGCGCCAGAACCTAAGCCTGCGGTGAAGCAAGTTGAACCCGTATCTGTTTGGAACGATAGCAATATTGCCGATTTCCATTCCGAATGGCGCGGCGTGCCCTATCGTCTAGGTGGCGGTACTAAGAAAGGCATCGATTGCTCGGCTTTTGTGTCGGTCGCTTATCAAAAGATGTTGGGTATGACTCTGCCGCGCACAGTGGAAGAACAGCAAGCCCTCGGCAAACCCGTGGCGCGGGATCAACTGCGTAAAGGCGACTTAGTATTTTTCAAAACGGGTTGGAGCACGCACCATGTCGGCATTTATGTGGGCGGGAATAATTTTCTCCATGTCTCGACGAGCCAAGGGGTGAAAATTTCGAGCTTGCTAAACAGTTATTGGGCATCAAAGTATTGGAATGCAAGGCGAATTTAAGCCTTAATCACAGGTGGAGACTCTATGAGCCCAGCGTCTGTTTCGTCCCAGCATGAGCCTCTGCCCACCTCGGTTTTTCTGGCGATTTTCTCCGCCGTATTCTTACCCATGTTTCTGGCGGCGGTCGATCAAACCCTACTCGCCACCGCAACCCCTGCCATAGTGGAAGATCTTGGCGGCCTCAGGCAAGCCTCGTGGATCACTATCGGTTATATGCTGGCGATGGCGGCGAGTGTGCCTATTTACGGCTGGCTAGGAGATAACTTTGGCCGCGCTAAAATCCTGATGATCGCCTTAGTGGTGTTTGCGTTAGGTTCAGTTGTTTCCGCCAGTGCTTGGACTATGGATCATATGATTGCTGGGCGGATCCTCCAGGGCCTCGGTGGTGGCGGGCTGATGAGTCTGTCCCAATCCCTTGTGGGTGAACTGGTACCGATACGGCAACGTGCACGGTTTCAGGGCTATTTTGCCGCTATGTTTACCCTCGCCAGTGTTGGCGGCCCAGTGATTGGCGGCTTTGTGGTGCATGCCTATTCTTGGCATTGGTTATTTTGGGCGAATATTCCTTTGGTCATGCTGGCGGTTTGGCGACTTAATCGCTTGCATAAACAGAGTGTTAAGCCTGTTCGGCAAGGTCGGTTTGACTTGCTCGGCGTGCTGTTATTTCCCACGATCATCACAGCGCTGCTGTATTGGTTGTCCGTGGCGGGGCAAGACTTTGCTTGGCTATCGGCCACAAGCTTAGGCTTTATGGGATTTATCTGTGTGGGTGCCCTTGTGCTCTTGTGGTGGGAGCGTCGGCGTGAGAGTCCTTTCTTACCGCTGGATTTACTCGCCAATAAAGCCATTTTTATGCCGCTCTTCACGGCCGCGCTGTTTGCCGCCTGCCTGTTTGCGATGATCTTCTTTTTACCCATTTACTTGCAGGTCGGTCTGCACACCAATCCGGCCAAAACGGGCTTGCTGCTGATGCCAATGACCTTTGGCATTGTCACAGGTTCCACCATCGCTGGCAGGCTGTTGAGTCGGGATGTGGCGCCTAAATGGTTGCCGACCTTCGGCATGGGCTTGGCCTTTATCGGCTTGCTCTTAATCGGTTTAGTGCCGCCGAATGCGAATTTGATCGGCGCTTTAGGTGTGCTGGTGGGCATTGGCTTAGGGACTGTGATGCCTAGCGTGCAGCTAGTGGTGCAGAGCGTGTCGGGCAAGGCGCGTTTAAGCCAAATCACTGCTATGGTGTCCTTGAGTCGTTCCATGGGCGCGGCAATTGGTACGGCTTTATTCAGTCTGTTGCTATATGGCTTATTACCGCTCGACGGGGCGCAGGTGGGGATTGCGGCAATAAAGCAATTACCCATAGAGGTTGTGCATCACGCCTTCCAGTGGGGTTTTATCGCGGCGGCTCTGGTGGCGCTTAGCTGCGCGATTGTGGGTTATCTCTCGCCCGCAACGCCGCTTAAGGATCACGATACTGAGCCGCCCCCTAAAGCCCTCAGCTCGGCAGACTAGCTGCTAATACGTGAGCTAAGTCGAGTTGTCGGCGCGCATTTTGCCTTGTTTTTATGCTATTTTAGCCGCAGAGAAATTAGTGGATCCCAAAGTGCTTAGGGGTCGAGTCACAGATTGATGTTTGGAGTGGGATATGAGCAAAGCAAAAATCGGGATTGTTACGGTAAGCGATCGTGCCAGTGCGGGGATTTATGAGGATATCTCGGGCAAGGCCATTATCGACACCCTCAATGATTACCTCACCAGCGAGTGGGAGCCGATTTATCAAGTGATCCCCGACGAGCAGGATGTTATTGAAGCGACCCTGATCAAGATGGCCGATGAACAGGATTGCTGCTTGATTGTGACCACGGGCGGCACAGGCCCAGCCAAGCGCGATGTCACGCCTGAGGCAACCGAGGCCGTGTGCGATCGCATGATGCCTGGCTTTGGTGAGCTGATGCGCGCCGAGTCGTTAAAGTTTGTACCGACGGCGATTCTCTCGCGCCAAACTGCGGGCTTACGCGGTGATTCATTAATTGTGAACCTGCCTGGCAAGCCAAAATCTATCCGCGAATGTTTAGATGCGGTGTTCCCCGCCATTCCTTACTGCATCGACCTGATGGAAGGGCCGTACCTCGAGTGTAACGAGGCCGTGATTAAGCCTTTTAGACCTAAGGCAAAATAACGCGCCGCACAGCAAGATGACATAAACCCAAGCCTAGCTTGGGTTTTTTATTGGCTTATTAATAGGACTTGGCGGCTTGCTGGTGATCAGCAGCGCTGACACGCCCGTTGCGATAAACAGCACAGGGATAGCGACAAAATGCGCGAAGGCATTGGGCGCAATGCTGAAGTTTAACCAGAGCAAGAGTGCCCAAGTGAGGCTGAGTAAGCCAAAGGCCAGTAGACGTTTAAGCTGGCTGAGGGTGCGCTGTGTCATAGTGTCGTCCTGTGTGCTGGAGGTTTAAGCACAGTCTAGAAACTCTCACACTGGGCTTGAAGTGTCGTTATTGACAATTTAAAGGTGAGTAGTGACATTTTGTGCCAGTGCGCTAGACTCAATGCATGATGAGACTGGTGAGGGCATTGGGATGAAAAGGATCACTATTTTGGCGACGGACAATACGGTTGCCAGCGGGATTATTGGCTTTCTCGATGTATTTAGTTTCTGCAATACCTATTGGCGGCGAGTCAATCCTCAGGCCGGGCAAGACCTGTTTGAGTGCCAAGTGGTGTCGAGTCACGGCGGTGATATCTTAACGAATCAAGGTATTAAAGTGCCTGCGGTGGGGCTTAATACCCCGAGTGATATTCTGCACTCCGATGCGGTGATCTTGGCCTCGGCCATGGTGACCAATAAGAGCGAGTTTCAAACCTATCTCCATGATTTTGAGCCCTTGTTCGAACCATTAAGGCTGTTTGCCGCATCCGGCAAACCATTGGCGGCCTATTGCTCCGGCACCTTGATTTTAGCGGCCTCCGGCCTACTGGACGGGCGCGAGGCGACCACTGTTTGGTGGCTGAATGAGATGTTTCAGCGACACTTTGCCAGGGTGAACCTGCGGATGGACAAGCTGGTGGTGTCCGACGGCCATCTACACACCGCGGGGGCGACGACATCGAATATGAGCCTCGCCCTGCATTTAGTGCACATTCTGGTGGGTGAACAGTTAGCAAGCCAGATGGCAAAAATCCTGCTGATTGATCCTAATCGCCAATCTCAACAACCCTTTATGACTATGGAGCTGATGAGCTCGAGCCATAAGGATGAGGTGATTTGGAATGTGCAGCAATGGATGCAGCATCATTTAACCGAACCGCTGTTACTGGATGATATTGCTGATAAATTTGCCCTAGGCAAGCGCACCCTTATCCGCCGCTTTAAAAAGGCATTAAACGAGACCCCGGCCAGTTATGTGCAGCGCCTGCGGGTGGATGAGGCAAAACGCTTATTGGAAACGACCAGTTTAGGTTTAGAGGAAGTGGTCACCCGTGTGGGGTATGAGGATGTCAGCTCGTTTCGCAAATTATTCATTCAGCTAACGAGCTTAACCCCGAGGGCCTACAGACAACGCTTTAATACCCAGCAATATGAGTTTGATAGCGACAACTGCTGCGAGGCCGAACTGCATTAACGGCTATTTTAGCGCGTCGATCTGCTGCGCCAAAGTGCTTTGCTGGGCCTTGTGTTCAGTGTCTGTAACTATGCGTTCCAGCACTTGCACACGTTCGATAAGCACCTGATTCTGTAAGCTCAACTGGGTGAGTTTATCCTCAAGCTGTCGATCATTTCCGCCACCCAATTGGCGGATTTTTAGATAATGCTTAAACATTTCGGTGGCACTTATGCCCACCACAAAAGTCACCATGATCACCATCAGCACATATTCGTTTTCCATAACAGGCTCCTTTAACCCTATTCGAGGGCGCGGCGCGCCCTCTGCGGGTCGATAGTGTTATAAACCGAAGACTACCTTTTCACTCTTCAAGGATTTTTCCATGCCGAATGCTAATACGAGGGCGATGGCTAGGGTGCCCAGCGTCGATACCAGCAATTGCAGCATATTCATGTCCTTACCTTTGATAAAGTCCATCAGCGCCTGTTGCTGACCCGAAACAGGCAACCATTGCAGTATGTCCGGCGCTATGTTGTAGCTGGCCGCCATCGATAGCGCTAAGGGCACAAACAGCACCATAGTTAGATAGGACTGGGCTTCCTTAAAGGTTTTCGCCATAAAGGACACAAACAATTGCAGACAGGCGGCCATCAGGGCAACGGGAATACCGACCAGCAGCATTAACGCCATAAATTCATTGGTGATGCTGACGCTAAAACCGAGCTCCTGCCAAGGTACGAAGGTATAGGCGACCTTAGACACCAGTAGAATCAACACTAAACCAAGTAGGGCAAATAGGCCGACGGCGATGATTTTCGAGAGCACTAATTGGCGTGTGGTCAGCGGATGGCTGAGTAACAATGCCAAGGAGTTACGCTCACGCTCACCGGCGCTGGTGTCGATGGCCAGATTCATCCCCGAGATAAACACTGAGTAAATCATAGTGAAAATGGCGATGCCTAAGATCATCCCGCCCTTAGAGTCGGTTGTGGCTTGGTCATGCACATTCACTTTCAGTGGCTGCACCACTCGAGGGTCGATGCCACGGGCGATTAAGCGCAGGCTGCCCATTTCGGCGCTATAGGCCTGCAACTGTTTCTCTAAGCGGCGAATCGAGTTTTGCAGTTTTTCCTCTGAGTTATCGGCCACGATAGTGATCTCGGCGCCTTTGCCTTGGTTCATCTGCTTGGCATAGTCGGGGCTGATAATCAGCTCTATGGCTTTCAGATCCTTAGCGCCTGCTTCGCCTTGGGTAATGCCTTTGTTGGATAAAAATCTCACTAAGTCCGGCGCCTTGTCGGGGTTAGTGATGCTGATTTTGAGATCGTCTGGGCTGGTCAGCTGGCCGATAAGCACCATAAATAGGCCGCACATGATCAGCGGCGTGCCGATGGCGTAGTAGAGTCCCGCCATCACAGAGCGTTTATCGCGGGCGGCGTCTATCAGTTCCTTGCGAACCATTGCGATGATTTTGTTCATGATTATTCCTTATCCCAAGTTTGTCTGTTCGCCATTAGGTCGAAGCAGGCGTTATCGCAATTTGTGTGAGCGTGAATGCTGTGAGTCATCATGCGGCAATGCCCTCATCGGTACCGATCAGCTGGATAAAGGCATCTTCGAGTGAGGCCTTACCCGTTTGCGCGCAGAGTTGCTCTGGGCTGCCGATAGCGACTACTCGGCCTTGCGCCATCACGATCACTTGATCGCACAAGGCCGCGACTTCCTGCATCACATGGCTGGAAAACAGCACGCAATGCCCTTGATTCTTAAGGTCGATAAGAATGTCGCGCAGCAAGCGAGTGCTCATCACATCGAGTCCGCGGGTCGGCTCGTCTAGGATAATATTGCTCGGGCTGTGGACTATGGCCTGGGCGAGGGCGGTCTTCATTCTTTGCCCTTGGGAGAAGCCTTTACAGCGGCGATCGCTGATATCTTCGAGGCGTAATTTGGCGATGACATTATCTGTTGCCGCCTTGGCATCGCTCGCGGATAAACCGCTGAGTTCGGCAAAGTAACGGATATATTCCCTTGGTGTTAAGCGCTCATACAGACCGAACGGGTCGGGGAATAATCCTAATTGCTGCTTAGCGCCAATCGGGTCGATGGCAACGTCGATACCTTCAATTTCAGCCGTGCCAGTATCGGGTTTTAACAGACCGAAAATCGTGCGCAAACAGGTGGTTTTACCCGCACCATTGGGGCCGAGTAGGCCGGTGATCTGGCCGTTTTCGGCCACGAAGCTCAAATCGTTTAAGGCCTGCACTTCGCCGATGCGCTTAGAAAGATGGGATACTTTGATCATGACTTACTCCTTGGCTCCAGTGCTGGGCTTATCCTTGGGCTTATCTTGGGAAGAGTGGGTTGCATCTTCGGTCGCGAGTGGCTCAACCGAGCTGGCATTTAAATAGAAGCTACGGCGTACATCCTTCTTCAAACATTCACCATCGAGATCTTTGACCGAACCTGTTCGCACTAACTCGGCGACTAAGTTATTGGCGCAGGACTGATAGGCCACACCATGGGTCGCATAAGGTGCGACAAAGTGTTTGGCGTTGGTGAGTTTTTCCATCGCCAGTTCTCCCCAGCTCGGTGGGGTTGCTGGGTCAATTTCACCCGATAGCAACAGCGTGGGAATATCACTCTTGATAGGCTCGCTAAAGCTGGCATCGACTGGCGGCACCTTCCACACAGAGCACGATGCTTCTAAGCTTTCTAGCATGGTTTTGCCAACATAGGATGTTTTGGCCTGTTCACGCATCGCAGGGGTGATGCGATGTATGTCTTCACCGCAGACGACTGAGGCGTGCATGCCCATCGCCATGCCTGCGCCATCCGTGGTTAAGGCAAATAACCCGAGTAGCGGTTGGTAGTTACCCTTGGCGGCCTGATGAATCGCATGGGGCACTAAGGCGCGCACATTGGTTTGATACAGTGCCATGCGGATCGCACCGTAAAACTTCGCGCGGGTCATAGTGAGTAGGGTCTTTTCTCCCGTCACAGGGTCGTGCACTGGCTCCATCACAGGTCCTTGGCTGAGTTTAGCAACCACTTGGTCAAACTCGGCTTTGAGCTCAGGAAACTCGGCATGGCAGGCGGCTGTTTCTTGGCAGTCTTTAAACAGCAAGTCAAAGCCGCGCTCAATTGCCGAGCCAATCTCCAATACGCTCTGCTGCATGGGTACTATGCCGTCTAAGGTGACTGTGGCTAAGTGCTCGGGATATAAGCGCATATAGAGCTGCGCCATACGCGTGCCGTATGAGATGCCGTAGAGGTGTAGCTTCTTGTAGCCTAAATGGGCGCGTACTGCTTCGAAATCTTGCACCGCATTGAGGCTGCCGTATTGGGTGACATCAGTATCGGGGAATTGATCGCGGCATTTTTGCGCTTCGGCCAAGGTATCGACATTATCATCGTCGAAGGACAGTGGCGATTGTGGGCCCGCGTCACAATTGAGCACATTGGAGCGCCCCGTTCCGCGTTGATCGATAAGCAAAATGTCGCGCTGTTGGCGCACTTTGTTGAGCATGCTATCGAAGCCTGCTGCATTATCTATGGCCGATTGCCCCGGGCCGCCGGCGATCGCCAGTAAGGCTTCTTCGTGGTTGACGTTTTTCACCGCGGGTAAGACCACATAATGCACTTGGATCTGCTTGCCATCGGGCTTGTTAGGGTTTTCGGGCACAGTGACAAAGCCGCAGTTTAAGCGGTCTGATACACCTTCAACATAGCAGGTGTTGGCGGATTCAATTGGCTCAACTGAGTTGTCGCTGGCCCAAGTCGCGGCGCTACCCATGGCGAGCATCAGCGCACTCAAACTGATGATGCTTTTGCTGAATTTGCCCGAGTGTTGGCGCGTATCAACGCGCTTCATTGCCACGTCAGCGCTGGCATTATGGGACTTCCTGTGGATCATGCTATCTATCATGAGCGCTTTCCTTTTTGCATTTCAGGATGAGTGTGTTACTTTAAATACAGTGTATCGGTGTATCAATGTATTAATACAGTGTGTAAAGACTAATGTTAGAACTTTTAAATGTCAACCCCAGCAGTGGTGAGCCAATTTACAAGCAATTACACGAGCAAATCGTGCGCTTGATTGTGGGCGGCCAACTGCAAGAGGAAGACGTATTACCCTCAGTACGCCAAATTGCTGAATATCTTGCGGTCAATCCGATGACGGTGTCCCGTGCGATTCAGCAATTGGTCGATCAAGGTTGGCTTGAGCGCCGCCGTGGTCAGGCGACTAGGGTCGCCGCGCGCAGTGAGGCGATGGAGTCGGGCGTGAGTCTGCTCGAGCCGCAATTAGATGCGCTGCTGGCACAGGCAAAGCAGCTGGGCGTGAGTCTGCCCGAGTTACTGCAATTGATTAATGAGCGCTGGTAGCCTGAGTCGAGCTAAGCGAAAACGAGAATAAAAAGGACGCAATTCGATGGACCAAGACTGTACCCCAATACTAACGTTTTCTAACGTAAACAAAGTGTTTCGCGGCAAAGGTGCCAGCGAAAAACGTGCGCTCAAGGATCTGACCTTACGTTTATCGGCCGGTATGGTGGTGGGTCTATTGGGACAAAACGGTGCGGGTAAATCGACCCTAATGCGCTGCGCTCTGGGGATCCTCTCGCCGGATTCGGGTGAAATCCGCACCTTAGGCGAAACGCCGGAGCAGCTCTCCTCGGCGGCTAAGGAACGCCTCGGCTATGTGCCGCAGCAACCCTTTGGTTATGAAGGTTTTACCGTTGAGCGCGCCCTCGATTTGCACCGCAGTTTTTATCCCCACTGGGACATGCAGTTAGAGCAGGATTGGCTCACCCGCTTCGAATTAGATGTGACTCAACAGGTGCAACGCCTGTCCGTTGGTCAGCGCCAATCCTTAGCCTTGATCATGGCCATGGCCTATCGTCCCGAGTTGCTGATCCTCGATGAACCCGTGGCCAGCCTCGACCCGATAGTCAGGCGCAAGTTTATGGTCGATTTGTTCGACTTGGCCCTCGAATCCGGCTCGGCCGTGTTGTTCTCATCCCATATCACCTCAGATTTAGAACGGGTGGCGAGCCATGTCGCCCTGATTAAACAGGGCGAACTAGTGTTGTTTAAGGAGATAGATGCCTTGCGGGAAGAGGTGCGACTCGTTAAGCTCGCGGACGGCGCCGAGTTGCCGGAGCAGGTGCGTATCCTCAGCCGCGATGGTGATTCTGTGCTGGTGGACAGGGGCGATATGGAGCTTAATTTCCCCGGTGTGCTGCGCAGCGAGGCGCTGAATTTGGAGCAACTCTTTGTGGAGCTGCACAAATGAGTGCCGCTAAACCCTTAGTGCAGGTACCTGAAAAACTGGGGACGCACCATTCGATTAATCCCTTTAACGGCATGCTGCGTCTGTGGTTGTTTGATGTCGGCAGTGTGAGTTTTCTCGGTACAGGCATATTTGGCTTAGTGCTGAGTATTTTGGCCGGATGGGCGGGGCAGAAAGAGAGTTTCGATATCTTCGTTGCCATGGCTGTCGTTTCGACTTCGGCGGCCGTGGCTTGGCAGCTTATTCGTTTGATGGCCAATGAGTGTTCGATATTAATTCCCCGTTATCGACAGAATGTGTTTATCCAATGCGAAGTGATGCTTATCGGTGTATTTAGCTTAGCCGTGCTGCTTTGTGTGTTGTATGACTTCACCTCGAGCCTGTCATTACTGGTCTTTGCGCAAGGGATAAGCCTAGGCTTCATTCTGTTGTGTTTGTTGCAAACCCAGTGGTTTTACAGCTCATTTTTACTGTTTATTTTAGTGCCATTTTCCAGCGATTTGGCCGAGCAAGTGCCGCTGTGGCTGAGTTTAGCCGTGTTGTTTGTATTAGCCGCCTTGATTTGGCGCCGATGCCTAGTGTTACCTTGGCGAGTAGAGGCGCGCAGCGTGTACCTCAATGGACTCGAGATGGGCTGGTTTTGGTTGCCGAGCCTCCAATCGATGCGGATCTTGAGCCGATTAGAGCGCTACCTGCATCCGGTGAACTTTTTTATTGGTCCTATGCTGACCGTGTTGTTGCTGTTACTCCCTGTGCTGACGATAGTGATTGGGGTGTTATCCCATGAACTGCATTGGAATTTCCCTGTGTTACTGCTGTTGGCGCAGTTTAGTGTGATCGGCTGCTCGCTAGTGCACTGGAGTCGGGTACAGCGCTCTCGTGCGACAGAATTGCTCTTATTACTGCCGGGTTTCGATGGCCGTGCTGGTTTAGTCAAAGCCTTTGCCCGTGGGCAGCAACGATTACTGTTTTTCATCGGCATAGGCATTTTGCTCTCGAGTCTGTTTATCACTTGGCTCAATGGCAACATGACATTGGCCTTGTTAGCGCACTTAGTCATGAGCACTTATTGGGCCTGCGCTCTAGTGTTAGGGCTAGGCTGCCTGTGCCGCCGAGTATTACAGGTGAGCCTGACCATGCTGGTGGTCGTGGGGCATTCAATCTGGGTGTCTATTAGCCTTGCAGCGCTGCAACATGAGGGCAGCCTGTTTTATTGGTCGCTGGGCAATATTTTACTGGTGATCCTTGGGCAAATCGCACTGTATTGGGGCAGTAAAAAGCTCTGGCAGGGCGACATTTCCGGACTCTAATTGCCCTGAAATGGCGTGATTGGGGCGACATTTGCACAAGATTAGAGCAAAAACTCTTAGTTTTTGGCTTGCCTTCAGGTAGAATGCCGCAAAAGCGGTACACTTGTAAGCTAAAAGGTGAGTCACTCATGTCTCTCGAACAATATCACGTAATTCGACTATTACAGCAGCAAAGCCAGTCATTAAAAGAGGCTATCGCGCTGGAAGGTTTTGAAATGGCTGCGCCTTGGCATCAAGTCAGTTGGCAGGCATTCGATCAAATCAGCCATAAAATTGCACAGGTGTTGATTGAACTTGGCGTACAAGTGCAAGACCGTTGCGTGATCCTGTCGCAAAATTGCCCTCAATGGACCTGTGCCGACATAGGTACCCTGAAAAGTCGTGCCGTTGTGGTACCTATCTATCCAACCAGCACCCTAGAGCAAGCTAGCTTTATCATTAATGATGCGGCGGCCAAGGTGATTTTTGTCGACGACGCTAAGCAATATGCGCTGGCCTGTGAGTTGCAAAAACAGTGCCCGACCCTAAAGCATGTGATTGTGTTCGACGCGAGTGTTGAGCTGGCGCAGGACAACGCCCAACATCAACATTTAGACAGCTTATTAGCCAAAGAATACGGCCAGAGTGCTGAGCTTGAGCAGCGCTTAAAGGATGCCAATCTCGACGATCTGTTAACCCTGATTTATACCTCTGGTACCACGGGCGACCCTAAGGGCGTGATGTTGGATTACCGCAATATGGCTTCGACTGTGCGTCAGCACGATCAGATCCTGCCGTTTACCACTGGCGATGTGTCGTTAGCTTTCCTACCGCTAAGCCATGTGTTTGAGCGTGGTTGGAGCTTCTACGTGCTGTGCCGTGGTGGCCACAACGTTTACCTGCAAAACACTCAAAGAGTGAAAGAGGCCATCAGCGCCGTGCGTCCGCATACCCTGTGTGTGGTGCCGCGTTTCCTCGAAAAGGTTTATAGCGCAGTGCAGGATAAGGTCGCTAAATCCGCCGAAGGCCGTAAAAAACTGTTTGCCTGGGCCATGGGCGTCGGCGAGCGTCAGTTTGAGGTGAGCCAAGGCCGCGCTAAGGGTGGTTTGTGGTTATCCTTGCAATGGCGCTTAGCGCACAAGCTGGTTTACAGCAAGTTGCAAGCCGTGCTCGGTGGCCGCTTAAAGTTTATGCCCTGCGGTGGCGCCGCCCTCGATTTAAACGTAGCGTCTTTCTTCCATGCCATTGGTATTCCCGTACTTTGTGGTTACGGCATGACGGAAACGAACGCGACTGTGACCTGTAATACTTTAGATAACCGGGTTGCGGGTTCAAACGGTAAAGTGTTGCCCGAAATCGAGGTGAAGCTAGGTAAGGACGATGAGATTTTAGTCCGTGGTGATACCGTGATGCGCGGTTATTACAATCGCCCTGAAGATACCGCAGCTGCCTTCGAAGATGGCTGGTTGAAGACCGGCGATGCGGGACGACTCGATGCCAATGGCAATTTATTTATTACCGACCGCATCAAAGAGTTAATGAAAACCTCTAACGGTAAATACATTGCGCCGCAGCGGGTTGAAGGCACTGTGGGCCGTTGCCCCTTTATCGAACAAGTGGCTGTGATTGCCGATGCCCGTAACTATGTGACGGCGCTAATTGTGCCAGCCTTTGAATCCCTCGAAGCCTGGGCCAAGGATAAGGGCTTGAAATACGAGTCGCCTATCGAGCTGCTGCGTCACAGCCATGTGGTTGAGCATTTTGAGCAGCGCTTAAAGCATTTGCAGCAAGAATTGGCGGGTTTTGAGCAAATCAAAAAGTTTACTTTGCTGCCAGAAGCCTTTTCGATGGAGGCGGGATTAATCACCCCGACGCTGAAATTGCGCCGCAAAATGATTTATCACAAGTACGCCCATGAAATTAATGCTATGTACAATAATTGATTGTTAAAGCTTTGATCCTAAAAGGCCGCTTTGCGGCCTTTTTTGTGTCAGCCACTTCCTGAAGCATCGGACTTCGCTTAAAATTCGCCCCGCTTACTGGTGCGCACGAGGCGCAAGGTGTCGGTGTTAAGGATAGTTAAATGGAACTTTCGATTCGTCGTTTATGCGCCGCAGTTGGTGCGGTGTTGCTCTCTTCGTTTGCGGTTATTCCTGCTGCACTTGCGGCGGAATATGACAAAATGGTTCACGGTCCCGTGGATCTTCCCAATGGCCAATGGCTCAATTTTTATCAAAAAGATCAACAGGTGTGGGGCGAAATGCTCTACGGCGATGCGCCAGGTGTGCGCATTGACGATTACGGCCGCGCCGAAATCGTGGCGGTGTTTTACTATGACTTCGACAAAGGCGGCACTAAAGAAGTGATCGTCATGCTCAAGGATGCCGATGGCCAGCATCTGCGGGGTTATGGTTTTGAGGGCGAGGAGTTGACTAAACTGCCGCGCCTGCAAGCCGTGCTCGATGAAGTCGCACCCACCATTAGCACCTTTACCGTCGGCGGTGTTCGCAAAGTATTAAGCCAGTTGCCGCCGCAGCAGTACCGCATGACCTATGAGGCTGAGGGCGTCCAAGATCCTGACATTAAGGCGATTCTTGATGGTACCTCTAAACTCAAACCGACCTTAATCGGCTATCGCAATTCTGAAGGCACGGCGACGGATGTAAAAACCGCAGTGGAATACAAGCTGCGCTATCCCGTGACTCGCACCGATAAGGATGCCGAGGGGCGTGAACGAAAATACAGTCTGGTGGCAACCTTTGATCGCAGCGCCTATGTCGAAGAAGATAGTAGCTTTATGCTGGTGGCCATTGGCTACGAGGCCGACGACATCGATTGGCTTAAAAATGGCAGCGAAAAAATCCCTCGTACTGGCGCTTTCTATGAATATATGAGCATGGGCAGTACTTGGGCTGGTGTTGCCAGTGAAGCCCATTATGTGCAGGGTGAGCTGGATGGTCACTTTGCCGCCTACGATGCCCGCAATGGCAGTGTGATGTATGCCGGTGACTATAAGCTGGGTAAGCAAGTGGGTAAGTGGATTGAAGCCGACAGCCGTGAAACCTACTGGGAAGGCGAGTACCTCGACGGTAAGAAACAGGGCAAATGGGTGTTGCAGTCCATTATGGATGACGCCGATAACTACGGCTTTATCCACTACAACAAGGGCGTGCCCGATGGCCCGAGTGAAATCTATACCCCAGATTACGATTCCAGCACCGAAGGCGCGAAAAAGTTGTCCGAAAAGGGCATTTATCTCAATGGCGTAAAAGATGGTGAGTGGCTTGAGTCCGATGGCAGCAAAGGCCAATACCAAAAGGGTGTGAAACAAGGCGCTTGGGTGGAAAAGGTCACCCAAGGGGATTATCGCTTTCAAACCGGTGAAGGCAGCTACCTCGATGGTAAACGTTCAGGCACTTGGGTCTATATTCGAACGCCCGATGAGAACGATGCTTTTACCACGAAGCAATCAGTGACTTATCTCTATAAGACCGAAGTCAACTATGAGAATGGTCTACGCCAAGGTGAGGCTAAATTATTCAATAAAGATAATTTTATGTTCGCCCTTAAGCATTACGATAAGGGCCGTCTCCACGGAGAAAGTCTATGGTATTCAGCGCCAAATATCGTCAGCAATGTTGCCAACTATCGTCAAGGTGAGTTGGATGGCGCACAAATGTGGCTCGAGCCTAACGGCGATCTCAATGAGTTGAGCCAATATAAGTTTAATGACGCCGTAACACTGAAACCCTCGCAGGATGAATGCATGATGCGAAAAGAGCCCTACGCAGGTGATTGTGAGGGCGTATTAAGCGCAAAAAATGCTGAAACTAGCTCGATTAAAGACGGTGAGCAGCGAGTGTATCGCGGCGGCCAACTATCCGAATTAAGCTATTACACCAATGGGTCGGTTGATAAAGAATATCGATTCGATTCCAACGGTCGCTTAACGTCTCTGCAGACCTATAAAGCGGGTCAGGAATACGGCCCAAGCATCCGCTATTCCACCGACGGCGGCTATTCGCTCGTTCAATATGGCCATCTGATCAATAACCGTCTTTCTGGCCCCCATTATACTTTCTACCCGAACGGCCAGTTAAAGAGCTTGTGGAACTATTGCCAGCAAGAAGGCGAAACCTGGAATGGTGAACCCTATTTCTGGGATAACGCCATTGCGCGCTGCGGTATCCAGCGGGAATATTTTGATAACGGTGCCGTGAGCTGTATCGAGGATCTCGACGGCAATTATGCCGTGGATAAAGTCTGTTATGACCGCAATGGTAAGTTAGCCAGCGAAATGCTGCGTATCGATGAGCAGCATGTGGTGCATAAGCGTTATATGAACGGGGTTATTTATCAAGAGGAACCGGGGTTCTCTGATTTTTCTCATGTGACTAAGGGACGCAAAATCTATCACTTAGAAAACCCAAAAAGCCATGGCGTGTTTAAGTCCTACG
Source organism: Shewanella sp. FJAT-51649 (assembly GCF_019457435.1). Taxonomy (NCBI): domain Bacteria; kingdom Pseudomonadati; phylum Pseudomonadota; class Gammaproteobacteria; order Alteromonadales; family Shewanellaceae; genus Shewanella; species Shewanella sp. FJAT-51649. Next base: position 79,542 of record NZ_CP080411.1, read on the forward strand.
ACAGCAGTGGCAAGCTCAAATACGAAAAAATCTATGATATGGGTAAGGCTGGCTGTATGAAAAAGTACGATGCCAATGGCAAGCAAACCCCTGAGACCGCGAGCTGCCAGTTCTAGCATCGCGCTTCTTATTTCTGTTAGGCTTGGTGGGGATAAACGGGGCAAGCGCCTCGTTTATCCCATTTACAGCATAAAAGTATAAGAACAACAAAAGGGAAGTTTGCATGTCAGTCACCGAATACTGCCTCGAAATTCACCCAAGATTTACCGAAACCGATGGCCTAGGCCATATCAACAACACCGTGATCCCCGTGTGGTGCGAGGCGGCGCGCACGCCAATCTTCGAGATTTTTAATCCCGAGTTGGATTTGCATCAGTGGAATCTCATAGTGGCAGGCTTTACTGTGGCCTTTATCGCGCCGACTTACTACGGCAAGAGCGTGACGGTGAAAACCTATGTTAGCCGTATCGGCAATAGCAGTTTCGAGCTGACTCAAAGCTGTTGGCAAGCTGGCAATAAAACCGCCGAAGTGAAAACCACCTTAGTGCACTACGACTACAGCTGCGAAAAGAGTCGTCCCATCCCCGAAGATATCCGTGAAATCTTAGCTAGCCTGAACGGCGAAGCTGCTTAAGTCTGATCTTCGCTTTCACCGCACAATTGCAATTGCGCGGTGAAAACGTTAACGTGGCGGCCGCAAATGTGATGCGGATCACTTATCCGCGCCTTTATACCTCCCGGCCGGATTTAGCATGAGATTTTACTTCACCCGAATGCGTTCTAAGGACATCTGTCCGCCACGACAACCCCTGAAAAAGATCGTTTGGTCATGGGTAGGGGCCTTTTGTGGCATTTATCTAGTCGCCAGTCTTGCCACTTATATGGGCGATAATCTGCTCGGCACTATGTTTGTGATTGGCTCATTTGGGGCGTCGGCGGTATTAGTCTACGGCGCGCCGCTGGCAGAGTTTTCTCAGCCACGTAACTTGATTGGTGGCAGTGTGCTATCGGCACTGATTGGTGTGGCTGTTTATCAGGTATTTGCCGATTATATGGTGCTCGCGAGCGCGTTAGCGGTATCACTTGCCATCGCATTGATGTATTTAACTCGCACACTGCACCCTCCGGGTGGCGCAACGGCATTAATTGCCGTGATAGGCGGTGAGAACGTGCATCAACTCGGGTTTCTCTATGCCTTGATGCCAGTCTTTCTCGGTTCACTACTGCTATTGCTGGTGGCGCTGGTCGTGAATAACCTTTCCACCGATCCCAAACGCCACTATCCAGTGTATTGGATTTAGCTTACCTGTTGCGAAACCAGTTATTTCAAAAACTTCTGCACATACCAACAGCTGGCTTCTATCTCAAAATCTTGGGCTTTGGCCCATTTCAGGCCATGGCGAACTAAACGTTCGGCAAGGCCTTTGCCGCGTAGCTCGTCGGGTACAAAGGTTCGATTAAAATCGATGTGCTGGCCATTGGGTCGGTATTCCAGCACGGCCTCATGCCCGTCCACTGGGATCACAAAGCGTTGTTTATCCTGTTGATGCTCAACGGCGGCTTCTATTGGCGCTTTTTCTGACATACAGCCTCCCTCTGATTTGGCCTAAAGTGTTATGGCAATGTCGCCATAGACTCGGTAGCTTAAGCTTGCTCGTGTTGTTTAAGAATGGTGAGTAATTCCGTGGGAAGCTCGGCTTTTTGACCCGTTTTAAAGTTAAACATTACAGCGACCGAAGTACCTAAGGTCGTAATTGCCTGTTGCTGTTTACTAAACGCCTGATAATGCATGGTAAATCTGTCACTTTGAATATCGCTGATACTCACACTGACCAATAGGGTATCGGGGAAGGTTACAGGGCGTTTATAGCGGGCCTGATTTTCGCTAATCACTGGGCCAACACCGGACTTATACAGGGCATCGAGTGGAAAGAGGCGGTTGAAAAAGTCGATACGTGCGGTTTCAAAATAACGGAAATAGACGACGTTGTTGACGTGTTGCAGCGCATCCATTTCGCCCCACGCCACCGGGATTTCGGTCACTAGTGGGTGCTGTGCGAGAAACTTTTCCATTGGACTTAGTGTTGGACTTTCCATTGCATTACTCATAGTCAAAAGCTCTAGTTAAAACGCTCGTTTAAGAAGCCAGACTAGCAGTATAAAGTGCGAGCGACAAGCCTAAAGCGTGGTGATATGCTGGCAAAGGGCGGCAGATTTATGATGATTTTTTCAATTATTTTAATGGATTAAATACTATGTATATTGGTGCTGTGGCGAAGCAAACTGGCCTGTCTATCAAGGCGATTCGCCTCTACGAGGAGTGGGGACTGATCAGTGCGCCGATCCGTAAGGGGCGTTATCGCACTTATAGCGCAACCGATATAAAGCAGTTATTGCTGATCAAAGAGGCTAAAACCTTAGGTATCAAACTCTCGCAACTTAAAGACTTGTTTACCGAGGGGGAACAGGCGGCGCAGCTTGAGTCTGTGCAGCAGTTTTTATTGCATATCAAAGCCGATTTCCTACGGCAGATTAGCGAATTAGAAGATAAATTAGTCAGGCTCGACGCCTGTATTGATGGTTTGGATACCTGCGAATCCCGCGCGTAATTGCGGGCTTGACTCTACCCCTAGGGGCAGAGCTTAAGCTGTTGTCATATTGAATACTTAAGGTTTTTACTATGACAAAAAAGATTCTGGTGGTTTCTGGCCATCCCAAACCCGATAGCCTGTGTGAACATTTAGCCGACACTTACGCCAAGGCCGCTGGCGAGTCGCATTCGGTGCGCCTATTAAAACTTAGCGAGTTGGAATTTGAGCCTAATTTGGCGCAGGGGTACCATCAACAACAGCCATTAGAGGCGGATTTACAACGCTTTCAGCAGGCCATTCTCTGGGCCGAACATGTAGTGATTGTGGTGCCAATTTGGTGGGGCAGCGTACCTGCTAAGTTTAAAGGATTAATTGATCGAACATTTTTACCCGGTTTTGCCTTTCAGTATCAGCAGGGGAAAACCTTTCCCAATCGACTGCTCAAGGGGAAAACCTCACGCATTATCATGACCATGGATACGCCGCCTTGGTATTACAAGTGGTTCCAAGGCGCACCCGCCCTAAAGCAATTAGATATCACGACCTTAGTCTTTAGTGGCTTCAAGCGCGCTAAGAGTCAAATGCTGGGGCCTGTGATCAATGCCAAGGCGCTGCAAGTGCAAAACTGGCAAGCGCAAGTTGAACGGCATGGCAGGTTGGGGCGTTAATCAATAAGGAGCTTAAGCGATTAAACACGTTGGCAATACTCAGATCCAAGCCAAGCATCTCGCCAGTTGCCATTGTGGCGCCGTGGTGTTGGAGTTATCGCTGCCCAATGGCATTGAAAAGCCGAGGCGGTGTGATTGCTCAATCTGTCGGCGCAAGGGCGCTATCGTCGGCTCAGTGCCGCTGGCGGGATTGAAGATTATCAAAGGCGAGAACGTATTAAAGTGCTACGAATTTTATACCAAAACCGCCAAACATTACTTCTGCTCTGTGTGCGGTATCTATACCCATCATCAACGGCGCTCCAACCCCAATGAATATGGCTATAACCTTGGTTGCCTCGAAGGCGTTAACCCTTACGAATTAGGCGATGTGCCCGTTTGCGATGGGGTGAATCACCCTGCGGACAGGTAGGTTTGGTTGCCAGATAAACAAAAAGCGACCCAAGGGTCGCTTTTTGTGTGCAGTGTCGGTGTTATTCGATCACTAGCTCATCGAAACTCTTGATAGTGCGAAAATCACCCGTGCGTTGTTTGCTGTCGCGCACCATTTGGCAGGTCATCATGCCTGCGGCTTCGGCGGCTTTAAGCTCTTCAACCACGTCAGACACAAACAGCACTTGCTTAGGACTTAGGCTGATGGTGTTGAGTATGTTAGCGTAGGCTTGTTTATCTAATTTGTTACCGGTACGGGTATCAAAATGGCCGCTAAACATCTCGGTTAAATCGCCGCCATCACTGTGGCTGAACAGCAGTTTTTGGGCTTCAACCGAACCCGAAGAGAAGCTGTAAATACGCAGTTTTTGCGCGCTAAAACGGCTAACCGCTTCGATAAAGTCGGGGAAGATATGGCCTGTAAATTCGCCATGGGCGTAACCTTGCTTCCAAATCAAACCCTGTAGGGTTTTGAGTGGGGTCACTTTGCGGTCTTCATGCACCCATTGCTGCAAAATTTCAGTCACTCGGGCTAAATCGGCATCGGGTTCGAGGGCGATATCTCGGGTGTCGCAGATACAGTTTTCCACCAAGACATTGTGTTGGTTCTGCGCTAAAAAGTCTGGTAAGGCTTTGACAGAATAGGGGAATAGTACATCTTGGATAAAGGTTAGGTCTGTCGTGGTGCCTGCTGTGTCTACGACTATGGCTCTGATACCCATAATGTTTTGATACTCCACAATATGTTGGCTAAAAAATGCAACCCCGATCCTAAGCGTTATTGGGGTAATTGGCTAGTGGATTTCGCCCTTAGACCGTGGGAGATTGTGCACCATATCACTCAGCTATTCGACTGAAACTTAATTAAATGAGGAATTTTAGAGGCTTATCTAGTGGATATGGATGAAATACTGGATTTAGTAGGGAGAATTAGGCTGTTTATGATCCCACAGTTTGTTGTCGGCATAAGACTATGGTCTTAATAGCTAAGGGAAATTTTGGCTGTTATTGTAGCTTTACTATCTTTCGACTGAATTTGTTCACCTTTAGGGTTTTAGGGATGAGGTCGAGCGCGCCCCGCACTGATGAGACTGTTTATGAAATATTTACCCGCATTTGGCTTAGGTATTCTGTTGGCGGTATTGAGCTTTGTGAGTTTTGCACTGGTTGCCACAGCGGGCTATATGTACGCCTTGCTCGGAAGCGTTGATAACCTTAGCCACACTAGCGCGGTTTATCTGGGGTTAGGTGCCCATGATGCGGGCTTATTATTGCTGCTCTCTGGGCTGATGCTATTTAGCTATCAGCGGCTTTTCCCTCGATTGCCATTCGATTGGTACGCAGCGGTGGCGATGCAATTACCCTTAGGTTCCTTAGTGCTGTGGGCGGATGGGGTTTCCTTTAATCTCACGGATTTTTACGGCGTAGCCAGAGCCTTAACCCTCTTTAGTGCCACCTTTGGAGTGCTGATTATTTTTGGCTTATTGCAGCGCCGTGGTCGTAGGCTGGCTCGGGCTTAATCGGTCATTGGTTGGCCTTAAACTGGCCTTGCTGGAATAAAATCCGTAAAATCATTGGCCTAAATGGATTTGAGTCGTAAGAGTAGGAGCCAATGAGTTCGATTGAATTTGATATTCCCGAAGATCACCGTATTCCCTTTCAGAAGTATTACAAACAAAAAATCGCCCCTAAATGCGCACCGTTTGAAGCAAAACGTGAAGGCGTGAACCAGAGGCGGCGTGAAAATGCCAAGTTCACTACCCCAATCTACTACCTATGCATCACGGTGATTTTGGGCGCCTTCGCCGGGTTGCTCGGGGTCCAGTTTATGCTGGTGCCTATGGATTATTTTGTGCCTTTGATGATTGGCGCGTTTCTGCCGACTCCCGTGATAGCGTTAGTGGCGATTGTCTCGGGAAAGGAAAGCAATGAACTCTATAATGCCGCCTTTGAAAAACTCTATCCTATTAGTCTCAAGTACTTCGGCAATGATTATGCGTTAACGAGGGAGCCTAAGGTGGATTTCTCAACCTTTCTGGAGTTGGGGCTGCTGCCTAAAACCGATAAACAGTATGCGCAAAATTGCCTTAAGGGAACCTATAACAAGGTGCCGTTCCAGTTTTATGAGGTCGATGCTTACAACACTAAATCGAACAATAATGGCTCGGTTGAGCGAGAGACCATCTTCAATGGTGTGCTACTGGTGTGCAATATTCCTAAGCGATTCAACGGCACGACCTTGTTAGTCACGGATAAGGGCAGTTTAAAAAATCGTATTGAGGGGTTTAAGACAAAGCTGTCGCGGGTCAAGCTTGAGGATGTGCGTTTTGAGCGTTGTTTTGAGGTGTATAGCAGCGACCAAGTCGAGGCGCGCTACTTACTCAATCCCTTGATGATGGAGAATCTCTTGGCCTTAGGTCGCGAGCTAAATGCCGAGGTTGAAGCCTGTTTCTATCAAAAACAATTGCTGATTAAGATCCCGACAAAACACCATTTCTTTATCAATCAACTCGATTTAGATCGCCCCATCGATTTTAAGCTCAATATCGAGCAGATGTTCACCGAGTTAGGTTATACCTTCTCGATCATCGATACTTTAAAACTTGATAAGCATACCGGGTTATAGCAACAGTCACCTCAATAGCAGCCACATACTGTGGCTGCTTTATGCGGCAGCTTAAAACATGACTTTTGGCACTTATGGGTGTCTCCCCGTGCTCGTTACTATCAAGCTTCAAACTTTGATGGAGCAAGATGATGAACACGATTTTCACCCTGTCGCAATTTGTGCATATCACCGCGGGCGCACTGGCATTAGTGTTATTTTGGATGCCTGCCATGCTGAAAAAGGGCAGCGCGAATCACAGTCGTTTTGGCCGTTACTATGTCTATGCCATGTACACAGTGGCGGCGACGGGCGTGGCGATGGCAACGACGGGCCTCATTGACCCGCTCGCGGTGATTAAACAGCCTGCGGCCAGTGCCGACGCCTTAGCGGCGCAGATTGCGAATCGTCAAAATGCTTGGATATTTCTCATCTATATCAGCTTATTAACCCTAGTGACCGTGAGGCATGGCGTGTTAGTTCTGCGTTATAAGGCACAGCGTCAGTTATTAAAATCGCCGCTGCATTTGTCATTAATGCTGAGCTTAACGCTACTTGGCCCTGTGATGGCGCTATGGGGATACCAAGAAAAGCTGATCCTCGCGGTGATTTTTGGCCTGTTAGGCACAACGGTTGGGGCGGGATTCCTGCGTTATAGCTTTAAGGCGACTCTGACCAAATTAGAATGGTGGATTGAGCATTTAGGCGCCATGATTGGCTCGGGTATCGCCTGTTATACCGCCTTTTTTGCCTTTGGCGGCAGCCGTTTGTTTATCGACCATGGCAATTTGCGTTTGTTGTCGTGGACACTGCCAGGTGTTGTCGGTTTTGTGGTGATCCGCTATTTAAGCGGCAAGTATCAAGGTCGCTTTGCGGATTAACCTGAATCCTGAAAACAAAGGGAGCCGTAAAAACCAAGGGAGCCCTAAAAGCATAGGGGCCGCCTAAGCTGCCCCTATATTGAGATGATTTGAGTGGTTTTACCCGAGTTACACCTTGGTCTCGGCGGCGGCATTGGCCGCCTTAGCGGATTCGAGCCACTGATCCATCTTTTGCTCCAATAAATCTAAGGGCAAGGCACCATTTTCGAGCAGCCTGTCGTGGAAGACTTTAATATCAAACTTATCGCCCAAGGCTTTTTTGGCCTTAGTGCGTAGTTCGATAATTTTCAGCTCGCCCAGCTTGTAACCTAAGGCTTGCCCCGGCCAAACCACATAGCGCTCGATTTCGCCCGTTGCTTCAGAGAGGTGTATTCCCTCAGTCGCCACAGCATAATCAATGGCTTGCTCACGGCTCCAATCCTTGGCATGCATACCCGTGTCGACCACTAAGCGCACCGCGCGGTGTAACTCAGACTGCAAGCGGCCAAGGTCGTTAATTGGATTATCCTGATACATGCCCATCTCGGCGGCTAAACGCTCGGCGTACAGCGCCCAACCTTCTCCCGCGGCATTAGAGTAAAAAATGGTACTCAGCAGCGGCAAGGTATCCGACAGACCGATGAGAGTCTGTAGATGATGGCCGGGATTGGTCTCGTGATAGGTTAAGGTTTGCAGCGAATAGGAGGGCAGCGCCGCCATATCGTACAGGCTTATCCAGAAGGTGCCCTTACGTGAACCATCTTGTGAAGGCGCATCGTAAAATGCACCGCTGGTTGCGGCGGCGCGACTATCGGGCACGGCTTCGACCGCAACCTCTTGATTCGGTAACAGCCCAAACCACAGCGGTAATTTGGCATTCATTTTCGCCAGATAGCCGTGAATGTCCGTCATTAATTGCTGTTTGCCCTCGGCGGTATTGGGGTAGATGTATTTAGGATCCTTAAGCAATCGCTGCATACGCTCGCCAACTGTGCCTTTGCGGTAACCCACTTGTTTGAGTAACACATCCATCTCGGCGGTAATGCGGGCGACTTCGTCTAATCCCAGTTGGTGGATCTCATCTGGGGTCATCTCCGAATTGGCGAGGTGCTTAATCATCGCCTTGTAAAGTTTCGCGCCTTGAGGTTGGTGGCCGAGTCCCGCCACATGAGTGGCCTTAAGGCGCACGGCTTGCAGTGCGGAAATCAACTGACGCGTTGCAGGGTAATATTTAGTCTCCACAAGGTCAGCGGCAGAGTTCACCAACGCCTCACTCTCTGGTACTTGGGCGGCGGTTAATTTGGCTTTAAAACTGCTGACCAAGGGATGCTCGTTTGCATGGTGGACTAACTGTTGCTGCAAACCCGCTATGGTCTTATCAATAATAAAATCGGGTGGGATGACGCCCATTTGCACATCTTGATCCAGCTTATCGATAACTGTGCCCATGGCGGCAGGGTACATGGTTAAGCGGTTAAGATAGGCCTTGGCTTGCTCCGGAGTGGTGACCGCAAACTTATCTTCCATATACCCCGGAAATTCAACATGCAGTCCCGATAAGTGGTTGACGACATAAGGTAAAAACCAAACGCCGTATTCACCGAGCATAGTGCCATAGGCCACGGTTTCGGCTGGCAGCAGGGCGCCAGCGATTTCAGATTTTATTGATCCTAAACTCACTTGCTCCGAGGCGCTAAGCTGACTGGCATCGATAGCATTGAGTTCGGTTAATATGGCCTTAAGCGCTTTACGGCGATGATTTTCCCCCGACGGGCTGTAATCGGTCAGTTTAGAGAGTACATCCTTGCCCGCCTCATCCTCGGCCACGCCATAATAGGTGGCGATTTCGGGTCTAAGGGCAAAATAACGCTGGGTGATTGGCGCAAGTTGCTGCTTAAGGCTTAATACTGGGATGGCCTTTTCGGCCTTGGCCTGCTCAGCAGTTTGATTGGTCTGTGTTGGGTTTGGATCGCTACAGCCCGTTGCTAACATGGCCAGCATTAAAGCATTTATTATTCTTTTCATCGGGTTACTCATACAAAGACATTGAGGCAAATCCGTTATCGAACCTATCCCCCAAGTGTTAAACCGTGTTTTGTGTGATCAAGCTCAAATTTGAACGGTTATCCTAGCAGTTTATTGCATCCAAGCCGCAAGAATTTTGTTACTCGTTTTGAGTGGATGAATTGGATTGACTCATGGTCGTAAGTTTTTGTTGGTCTTGATCAGTCATTCACCCAATAGTCATTTAGTTGACATAATCAACTAATGCCGATATTATTGATACTGTCAACTATATCGAGATGCCATTATGTCAGCCACTTCCCTCGGTGAAACCTTGCACAGATTAGTGCATGCCTACAAAAAACAGCTGCGTGCGGATATTGCCGCGCAGCAGATTGAATTACCTGTCACCCATATTCGGGCGCTCAAGGGGATTTGCCGTCATCCCGAGGCCACGGCGCAGTCTATTGCCCTGCGTATGCAGCGGGATAAAGCCCAAATTACGCGGGTGCTCAATGAGCTACAGCAGGGTGGTTATATCCTAAAAGTCGATAATCCTAAGGATGGTCGAAGTCAGTTGTTGAGGCCGACGGCGCAGGGCGAGCAGTTGATGACGCAAATTATTGCCGCCGAAAAAGCCACCGTTGCCCATATGACCCAAGCACTCGATCAGGATGAAATTGCGGTGTTTATCCGTATTGCCAACCAGATCAGCGATAGCGTGGCGGAAAGCTAACAATTGAGTGCCATTTATCTTTTTGGAGTTTTAGTATGAACAGACCCGCTCCGCGCGAATTGACCGTGATAGGTAAAACCCAAGTCACGCCACATATGCTACGTATCACCATAGGCGGCGCTGGCTTTGCAGGTTTTCCCGCTGATCAAGAAAGCGCCTATATCAAATTACTGTTTCCGCAGCCGGGGGATGAGCGGCCATTAATGCGCACTTATACCATTCGTCAGCAGCGGACGAATGAAATCGATGTGGACTTTGTGTTGCACGACACCGATGGTCCCGCATCCCGTTGGGCAAAGTCGACCGAGATTGGGGATACCATCCAAATCGGTGGCCCCGGACTGAAAAAACTGATCAATGTGGATGCCGAGTGGTTTTTACTGGCAGGGGATATGACGGCTTTGCCCGCCATCAGCGTGAACTTGGCGCAATTGCCAAGCAATGCCGTGGGTTACGCTGTGATTGAGGTGTTAAGTGAAGCCGATATTCAGCCCTTAGTGCATCCTAGCCATGTGCAATTGCATTGGGTAATTAATCCACAAGCCGACCCAGAAGGTAAGCCCTTAGCCGAATGCATTGCCCAGTTGCCAAAACTGGAAGGGCAAGGCGCCGTATGGCTCGCCTGCGAATTTAGCAGTATGCGCGCCCTAAGAAAGCTACTTAAGCAGACATACGACCTACCGAAAAGCCATTTTTATACATCAAGTTACTGGAAAATTGGCTGTAATGAAGGCGAGCATAAGCTGGTAAAACAACAAGATGAGCAGTTAGAGAATGGCGCTCAATAGCCGCAGATATGATGACTAAACAAGGCCGCCAGTATCCATGGCGACCTTGTTTAGCTGAACCGATAGTTATTGATGAATTAACTTACCGTTTTTAACTACATCCTTGCAGGGATTCACACCGTAGCTATAGGCAAGTTGTGCTGGGGTGGCGATATCCCACAGACAGAAATCCGCCTGTTTGCCGACTACTAAGCTGCCGACACTCTCTTCAATCCCTAGTGCCTTGGCGGCATTCAATGTTAAACCTGTGAGCGCTTCCTCTGGGGTTAAGCGGAACAGGGTGCAACCCATGTTTAGCATCAACAGGGTCGAGCAGATGGGCGATGAGCCGGGGTTAAAGTCGCTGGCGAGCACCATAGGCACACCGTATTGACGCAATAAGTCGATAGGTGGTTTTTGGGTTTCTCGCAAAAAGTAAAACGCGCCCGGTAACAGCACGGCGCAGGTGCCACTTTCACTTAGGGCCTTAACGCCAGCCTCATCCAAATACTCAATATGATCAACCGACTTAGCCCCTAAACGTGCGGCTAATGCAGAGCCGCCCATATTGGATAATTGCTCGGCGTGCAGTTTAACTTGCAGGCCAGCCGCCTTGGCGGCGCTCAATACGCGCTCGGTTTGCTCTAGGTTAAAGGCGATGTTTTCACAGAATACATCCACCGCATCCGCGAGGTTTTCTGCGATCACCGCAGGCAGCATCTTATTGATAATTAAGTCGACATAACCGTCGCTATTGTCTTTAAATTCGGGCGGCACCGCATGGGCACCGAGGAAAGTGGTCTTCACATCCACATGGTGATGTTGGCCGAGTTCGCGGGCCACGCGTAGGATTTTGAGTTCGGTTTCGGTATCTAAGCCATAGCCTGATTTAATCTCAACCGTGGTAACGCCTTCCTTCGCCAAGGCATTTAAACGCTGGCGACCGAGGTCGAATAGTTCGGCTTCGTCGGCCTCACGGCAGGCGTTAACTGTGGAAATAATGCCGCCGCCAGCACGGGCGATTTCCTCGTAGGTGGCGCCCTTTAGGCGTAGCTCGAATTCGTTGGCACGATTACCTGCAAACACTAAATGGGTGTGGGCATCAATCAGCCCTGGAGTGATCCAACCGCCCTTGCCCCTGTAAACAGGAATGGACAACACATCGAAGGCAGGCAGCTCGCTGCGTGGGCCTAACCAGGCAATTTTACCGTCTTTAACTGCGATAGCCGCATTGGTAATTGCGCCGTAAGGTGCTGATATGGAAGGGTCCATTGTTGCTACGTTAACGTCTATCCAAACCTGATCCCAAGACATTGTAATCCCTCGCTGCGTTGGCTTTTTTGCCCCGCAAACTCTTTATTATCGAAAGTTATGTGAGCTAGCTTGTATTTACTTGTATATACAAGCTAGGATTGTAGCCGCAATTTTGAACGTTTGAAAGTGGCTCAGTGTTTTGGTGTGTGAGTACCTACCACCCCAAACCTAGGTAGATTTTATCTTGAGGAAGTGTTTTGGCGACGCCTAAGTTTGCAGAAATTAAGCAATATATCATTGGCTGTATCGAGTCTGGTGAGTGGGAAGAAAATGCCCGTGTCCCCTCGGAAAATCAGCTGGCCGAACTGTTTGTCTGTAGCCGGATGACGGCGCGTCGCGCCTTGACTGAGCTGACAGACAACGGCGTGCTTGAGCGTTCGCAGGGGCTGGGCACCTTTGTGGCGGGGCGAAAGTCGCAATCCTCCATGTTGGCGATCCGCAACATTGCCGACGAAATCAAAGACCGTGGTCATGGTTACAGTGTGCAGCAGTTAGCACTGAGACAAGTGAATGCCACCGCGCCTATCGCCATCGCACTGGCGCTGGAGCTCGGAAGTCCGGTGTTTCATTCGGTGTTAGTGCATTGCGAGCAGGGCGTGCCGCTCCAAGTCGAGGAGCGTTATGTGAATCCTGCCTTTGCGCCCGACTATCTGGCGCAGGACTTTAGCGAGCAGACACCCCATGAATACCTGTCACAGGTGGCGCCGCTGACTGAGGCGCACCACACCATCGAAGCCATTATTGCCAGTAGCGAATTGCAGCAGAGGTTAGCCATTCCGGCGACTGAACCCTGTTTACAGATTTCACGCCGCACTTGGTCACGCCAAGGGGTGGTGAGTTTTGCCAAATTAGTACACCCGGGTAGCCGCTTTAAGCTCGGCGGACACCTGACATTCAATAAATAACGTACGCAAACAGAGGTGAAGGCTTATGGCATTCATCCGATGTTTAGTGACAAAACACAATAAAAACAATAGCACTCAGCCGAATGGCGAGTGAGTTCAACAGGTTGAAAGAGGACATCTCAATGGACAAGCGACACGACCCAAGCCGCCGCATTATTGCACCCCATGGTAGCCAATTAAGCTGTAAAAGCTGGTTAACCGAAGCGCCAATGCGCATGTTAATGAACAACTTACATCCAGATGTGGCCGAGCGCCCAGAGGATTTAGTGGTTTACGGCGGTATCGGCCGCGCGGCCCGCGACTGGGACTGCTACGACAAGATTATCGAAGTGCTAAAACGCCTCGAAGACGACGAAACCTTAATGGTGCAATCGGGCAAACCTGTGGGCGTATTCCGCACCCACGCTGATGCACCGCGCGTGCTGATTGCTAACTCTAACCTTGTGCCACATTGGGCAAACTGGGAACACTTCAACGAGTTAGATAAGCAAGGTTTGGCCATGTATGGCCAGATGACTGCGGGTTCGTGGATTTATATCGGTACTCAGGGCATTGTCCAAGGCACCTACGAAACCTTCGTTGCCGTGGCAAAACAACACTTTGGCGGCGTGGCTGCCGGTAAGTGGATCCTCACCGGTGGTTTAGGTGGTATGGGCGGCGCGCAAACGCTGGCCGGTACTATGGCTGGTTTCTCTGTGCTTGCCTGTGAAGTGGATGAAACCCGTATCGATTTTCGTCTGCGTACCCGTTATGTAGATAAAAAGGCGACTTCATTAGACGAAGCCTTGGCTATGATCAACGATGCTAATGCCTCGGGCAAACCCGTATCTGTGGGCCTGCTGGCTAACGCCGCCGATATCTTTGCCGAATTAGTGAAGCGTGGCATTACTCCTGATGTCGTCACCGACCAAACCTCTGCCCACGATCCGCTGAACGGCTATTTGCCACAGGGCTGGACCATGGCGCAAGCGGCTGACATGCGTAAAACCGATGAAGCCGCCGTTGTTAAAGCGGCTAAAGCCTCGATGGCGGTACAAGTGCAAGCCATGCTGGATCTGCAAGCGGCAGGCGCGGCGACCTTAGACTATGGTAACAACATTCGCCAAATGGCCTTCGAAACTGGCGTTAAAAACGCGTTCGATTTCCCCGGTTTTGTGCCTGCATATATTCGTCCACTCTTCTGCGAAGGCATCGGCCCGTTCCGTTGGGTGGCCCTGTCTGGCGATCCTGAGGATATCTACAAGACCGACGCCAAAGTGAAGGAACTGATCCCCGACAATCCACACCTGCACAACTGGTTAGATATGGCCCGTGAGCGTATCGCCTTCCAGGGGCTGCCAGCGCGTATCTGCTGGGTTGGCTTAAAGGAGCGTGCACGTTTAGCTCAAGCCTTTAACGAGATGGTGAAAAGCGGCGAGCTGTCGGCGCCGATCGTCATTGGTCGTGACCACTTAGACTCAGGCTCAGTCGCCAGCCCTAACCGTGAAACCGAATCTATGATGGACGGTTCAGATGCAGTCTCTGACTGGCCATTACTGAACGCACTTTTGAACACTGCCAGCGGCGCCACTTGGGTGTCGCTGCACCACGGTGGTGGTGTCGGCATGGGCTTTAGCCAACACTCGGGTGTGGTGATCGTGTGTGACGGTACTGAGGCCGCCGCTAAACGTGTTGGCCGCGTGCTGTGGAACGACCCTGCGACAGGCGTGATGCGCCATGCGGATGCGGGTTATGAGATCGCGAAAAACTGTGCAAAAGAGCAGGGCTTAGATCTGCCCATGCTTAAAGACTAACTATTCAACAAACCGTGAAAAACAACGACAAGAATACGGATGTAAAAATGAAATCAGTCAATCATTTAGTATTAACGCCTGGCAGTTTAAGTCTGGCGCAACTGCGTGAAATCAGCCGCCATAAGCTGACACTCGAACTGGCGCCAGAGGCGATTACCGAGATCAACACCAGCGCGCAAATCGTACAAAAGGTGCTGGATGAAGGTCGCACCGTTTACGGCATTAACACGGGTTTTGGTCTGCTGGCCAACACTAAGATTGCCCCGGAAGATTTGCAATTACTGCAACGCTCTATCGTGTTATCCCACGCGGCGGGCACGGGCCAATACATGCAGGACGCCACAGTGCGCCTGATGATGGTGTTAAAGATCAACTCTTTAAGCCGTGGCTTCTCGGGTATCCGTTTAGAAGTGATCAATTTCCTTATCAGCCTAGTGAACGCCGAGGTTTATCCTTGCGTGCCTGAAAAAGGTTCTGTGGGTGCCTCTGGCGACTTAGCGCCGTTAGCCCATATGTGTTTGCCGCTGTTGGGTGAAGGCGAGATGAGCTATCAAGGTCAGATTATTTCGGCCGCCGAAGGCTTAGAAATCGCCGGCCTCAAGCCACTTGATTTAGCGGCGAAGGAAGGCTTAGCCCTGCTCAACGGTACTCAGGCTTCTACCGCATTGGCGCTGGAAGGCTTGTTCCACGCTGAAGACTTGTTTGCTGCAAGCTCAGTGATTGGCGCCATGAGCGTCGAGGCGGCCATGGGGAGCCGCAGCCCGTTTGACCCACGCATTCATGCAGCCCGTGGTCAGAAAGGACAAATCGATGCGGCCATGGTATTCCGTCATCTGCTGGGCGAAGAGTCTGAAATCAGCTTAAGCCACCTCAACTGCGAGAAGGTGCAAGACCCTTACTCACTGCGCTGCCAACCACAGGTATTAGGTGCGTGCTTAACTCAAATCCGCCAAGCGGCTGAGGTGTTAGGCACAGAAGCCAACGGCGTGACCGATAACCCGCTGGTATTCCAAGATACTGGCGACATTATCTCCGGCGGTAACTTCCACGCCGAGCCCGTTGCTATGGCAGCCGATAATTTGGCGATTGCGATTGCCGAATTAGGCGCGATTGCCGAGCGTCGTATCGCGCTGCTCATCGATTCTAGCCTGTCTAAACTGCCTCCTTTCCTGGTGAAAAACGGCGGGGTGAATTCGGGCTTTATGATTGCCCAAGTGACGGCGGCGGCATTGGCCTCTGAAAACAAAACCTACGCCCATCCAGCATCGGTCGACAGTTTACCAACCTCGGCCAACCAAGAAGACCATGTGTCTATGGCGACCTTTGCGGCGCGCCGTTTACGGGATATGAGCGAAAACACCCGTGGCGTGTTAGCGGTTGAGTTATTGGCTGCCGCCCAAGGGTTGGATTTCCGTGCGCCATTAATGCCAAGCAAAGCAGTGGCGCAGGCGAAGGCCGAGCTACGCGAAGTAGTTGCCTACTATGATAAAGACAGATACTTTGCGCCGGATATCGATGCGGCAACGGATCTGCTTTATACCGCCAGCTTCAATGCTTACTTGCCCCAAGGCGTATTGCCGAGTCTGTAATACGCAGTCTTTGGCACCGATATCCCATCCGCGGGTGAAAAGTGCCGAAGTAAGCGCTCAATAAAGTGAAAGGCATAGCGATTTGCTATGCCTTTTGTCTATCTATGCGGCGATTTCGCTGTTTTTGCACTTTGTACTTTAGGTGTGTTTAACACCGCAGGATGAGTGCTTTTTTATTCAATCTTTACATTGTCAGCTTTGAGCGCTGTCTATCCATCCAAAACCAGTAAATCTGAGGTGTTTTTAACCATCTCTTATTTCGTTTTGGCTTTAAACTCATACTTTATATAACCGCAATATGCCATTGTGAGACAAAATGGGCCTTATCGGTTGGACAAAATGTCTTTTAGTGTTTTTTGGGTTTATATCTTTATTTTATCATGGTTATTGAAGTTAAAATCTAAAAATATTCAATTAAATCTGGATTTATAGTTATTTATTCTGTTGCTGGTAAATTGCGATCTCGATCTCATGTCATTATTTGTTATCTATTTTCACTTTAAGGATAATCTTAAATTAAGTGGGGGCTTTATTGACTCACTCAAACGATTGCAGCGTTACCACTGCAATTACCCAACTCATAACGACAAAAGTGTGAGAGAACGCTATGAACAGACGCCAGTTTTTTAAACTGTGTGCGGCCGGAGCGGCAACCTCAGCGATTTCAGCGCTGGGATTGATGTCCGAAAAGGCCTATGCAGCAGTGCGAGAGTTTAAGCTGATCGGAGCCAAAGAAACCCGTAACAACTGTCCGTATTGCTCGGTCGGTTGTGGCCTGCTGATGTACAGCCAAGGCAGCGGGGGAAAAAACTCTGAGCATGCTATTTTCCATATCGAGGGTGATGCCGATCATCCAGTAAACCGCGGAGCATTGTGCTCTAAGGGTGCTGGCCTTGTGGATTATGTTAACAGTCCACACCGTTTACAGTATCCAGAATATCGCGCCCCCGGCAGCAACAGATGGGAACGGATCAGCTGGCATGATGCCTTTAAACGTATTGCTCGTTTAATGAAAGATGACCGTGATGCGAACCTGATTGAGAAAAACGCCGATGGCGTAACGGTTAACCGTTGGTTAACCACAGGGATGATGACCTCATCCGGTATGGCCAATGAAAGTGGCTTAGCGACCCAAAAATTTGCGCGCGCTTTAGGCCTAGTGGCTATCGATACTATTGCACGTAACTGACACTCCCCAACGGTAGCAAGTCTTGCTCCAACATTTGGGCGCGGTGCCATGACCAACCACTGGATCGATATTAAAAATTCTAACGTAGTGATTATTATGGGCGGTAATGCCGCAGAAGCTCACCCTGTCGGATTCGGCTGGGTTACAGAAGCTATGCAGCATAACAATGCTAAGTTGATTGTGGTTGACCCACGTTTCAACCGCAGTGCGTCATTGGCAGATCACTATGCCCCAATCCGCTCAGGAACTGACATAGCATTCCTTCTGGGTGTGATTCGCTATTTGATTTCGACCAATCAAGTTAACTTCGATTATGTGAAAGCCTATACCAACGCCAGTTATCTGGTGCGGGATGATTTTGACTTCCATGACGGCCTATTCTCAGGCTTTGATGAAGCAAAAGGCGAGTACAACAAAGAATCCTGGTTCTACCAACTCGACGAAGACGGCTATGCCAAAGTGGATGAAACACTTGAGCACCCGCGTTGTGTGTGGAACTTACTCAAACAACACGTAGAACGTTATGATTTTGCAACGGTAAGTAATATCACAGGTACGCCAACAGCGGACTACCAAGTGGTATGTGACGCCATTGCGAGCACTCATACTAAAGATCGTGTGGCAACCTTTATGTATGCGCTGGGCTGGACCCACCATAGTAAAGGTGCGCAGAACATCCGTTCTATGGCGATGATCCAGTTATTACTGGGCAACATTGGTCAGTTAGGCGGTGGTGTTAACGCATTGCGCGGTCACGCCAACGTGCAAGGTTCAACCGACATGGGGCTGCTGGCCCAAAGTTTACCCGGTTACCTTAAACTGCCAAACGATAAAGAACCAACCTTAGCGGCTCACTTGGCGGCGAATACGCCTAAGCCATTGCGCCCTGGTCAAACCAACTACTGGCAAAACTATCCGAAGTTTTATGTGTCCCTGCTCAAAGCCTTCTGGGGTGAGAACGCGACGCCTGAAAACGAGTTCGGTTATCAGTGGTTACCTAAGTGGGATCAGATGTATGACTTCGGTAAGCATCTGGACATGATGTACCGTGGCAAAGTGAACGGTTGCATCGTGCAAGGGGTTAACGCCATTAACTCCATGCCTAACCGTAACAAGAACATCAAGGCGCTGAGTAACCTTAAGTACTTAGTGGTGCTTGATAACTTGTCATCGGAAACCGCCACCTTCTGGCAAAACGAACCCGGTTTTAACGAAGTCGATACCGCCAGTATTCAAACCGAGGTCTTCCGCCTACCTGCGACCGTGTTCGCAGAGGAAGAAGGTTCGATCGTTAACTCTGGCCGCTGGATGCAATGGCACTATAAAGGGGCTAATCCTCCAGGCGAAGCGATGTCGGACTCTGAGATTGTCTCTGGTCTGCTGCAGGAGTTGAAACAGCTCTATCGTGAAGAGGGTGGCAAACTGCCTGAGCCGATTGAAGCGATTAACTGGAACTATATCGATCCGCACAACCCAAGCTCTATCGAATTGACGAAAGAGTTGAATGGTTATGATGTCGCGACTAAGCGTCAGATCAGCAGCTTTGCTGAACTGAAGGCCGATGGTAGTACCGCGAGTGCCTGTTGGATTTACGCGGGGTCTTGGACCGAAGCCGGTAACCAAATGGCTCGCCGCGATAACCATGATCCATCGGGTAAAGGCATCACGCCGGGCTGGGCCTTCGCATGGCCGCTCAACCGCCGCGTCCTCTACAACCGTGCCTCTTGCGATGTGAACGGTAAACCTTGGGATGAGCACCGTAAGATTGTCGAGTGGAAAGACGGCAAGTGGGAAGGGATAGACGTGCCCGACTTCAATGCCAAGTTGAATCCACAGGAAAGTGCGCATCCTTTCATTATGCAGGCTGACGGCGTGGGTCGTTTCTTCGCGCTCAAACTGCTGAAAGAAGGACCGTTCCCTGAGCATTACGAGCCTGTCGAATCGCCCATCGGCACCAACCCTCTGCATCCCAATGTGGTGCACAGCCCTGTGCTGCGTTGGTTCGAAGGGGTGAAAGACACCATAGGTACTAAAGAGGAATATCCCTACGCCTGTACCACTTACTCACTTACAGAACACTTTAACTTCTGGACGACACACTGCCGTTTAGCGGCGATTGCCATGCCAGAGACCTTTGTGGAAATGAATGAGCAATTGGCGGCAGAAAAAGGCATTAAGAATGGCGATTGGGTGAAAGTGAGTTCGAAACGTGGCCACATTCTCACCAAAGCCTTAGTGACTAAGCGTATGCGCCCATTGCAGGTTAATGGTCAAACGGTACACACACTCGGTATTCCACGTCACGGTAGCCATAACGCGCTCACACGTAAGGCCTATAGCTGTAACGTCCTTACCACTGAGATGGGTGATGCCAACACGGGTGTGCCTGAGTACAAAGCGTTCCTCGTGAATGTTGAAAAGGCGGAGGTCTGATAATGGCGACTCAAGATATCATTCAACGTTCCGGCACTTCGCAAGCGACTCCACCTGCACAGGCGAGAGTCGGTGGCGTGAAGCAAATTGCGAAGCTGTTTGACGCGACTAAGTGTAATGGTTGTAAAGCCTGTCAGGTCGCTTGTTCTGAATGGAATGACCTGCGTGAAGAGGTGGGTTCGTTCCAAGGGACTTATCAAAACCCAGCATCTCTGTCGCCAGAGTGCTGGACCCTGATGAAGTACAACGAGATCGAAGACCAAGGCAAATTACGCTGGCAGTTTACCCACAGTGCTTGTATGCACTGTGTGGATCCCGCCTGCTTAAAGGCCTGTTCTACCTCTGGCGCGATTGTTCAGCATGCCAATGGCACTGTGGATTTCGATTCGGACAAATGTATTGGCTGTGGTTATTGTGCCAGTGCTTGTCCATTCGATATCCCGAAGATCAGCGCCGTCGATAACAAAGCCTACAAGTGCACTATGTGTTCTGACCGCTTGGCTGTTGGGCTGGAGCCTTCCTGCGTGAAGTCCTGTACCACGGGTGCGCTGCGTTTTGGCACGCGCGAAGACATGCTGTTCTACTCCGAAAAGCGTGTTAACGAGCTGAAAGAACGTGGTTTTGCTAAGGCGGGACTCTACAACCCTGAGGGCGTAGGTGGCACAGGCATGCTGATGATATTGCACGATGTCACTCAGCCTGAAACCTACGAAATGCCAAAGGATCCGCAAATCCCATTGTCTGTCACCCTGTGGCAGGACTGGGTGAAACCACTAGGTACTGTCGGACTTCTTGCAACGGCGGCTGTTGCCTGCCTGCATAAGATCACCGTCGGTCGCAACATAGTGGAAGAGGACCAACCCGGCTATCAGCCGCCAGAGGACAAGGCGCAAGCGGAAGAGGAGGCCAAGAAATGAGCAAGCATAACAAGCAAGAAATGGTAGTGCGTCACAAACTGTTCGACCGCATCTGTCATTGGTTCATTGTGGCCGTGGGGCTAGTCACGTTTCTGACGGGCTTTTCCTTCTTCTATCCCTCCTTCCAATGGTTGGGTGCGATAGCGGGCACACCGCAATTGGCGAAGTTTATTCACCCAATTGCCGGCCTGATGATGTGTTTACCGCTGATGTTGATGTTGGTGCGTTATTACCACCACAACAAATGGGAAAAACACGATCTGGCTTGGATGCTCGCCATCAAGGACGTGATGTTCGAGAACGAGGACAAAATCCCGCCTATCGGCCATTACAACCCTGGCCAAAAAGTGCTGTTCCGTGCCTTTGTGCTGACGTCTATCACCTTAACCGTGACGGGATTCATCATGTGGCAACCCTACTTTGCACCTTACTTCTCGGCCACTGTCGTAGGCTGGGCGATCGTGCTGCATGCCATTAGTGCCTTGATCATGCTGATGTTTGTGATGGTGCACTTTTGGATGGCGACCTGGGTGGAAGGTTCTATCACAGGCATGCTTTACGGCAAGGTCTCTAAGGCTTGGTGCCGTAAACATCATCCGCTGATGTTGGATGAACATTCGGACGTGGAGAAACATTAATGAGTCATACAGCCGAGATACCTATGGTCCCCGGCAGCGAATCGCCGCTGGAGCTTAAACCCTTAAAGGCGGTGGACCCTAAAACTGTGTATCACAGACGGGCGCAGCGTTTGTTGTCGTTGGCCAAGGACTCGCCGCTGGCCGACTACTTTGAGCTATGCCGCCGTGTGGTTGCGATTCAGGCCAGATTGGCGGCGGAGGCTGACTTCGGTCAGCTTCTCGCTTGGGGGAAAGATGAAGCGATTCCGCTTTCCCACTTGGGTTCAGAGGCAGATAGCTACTGGCAAGGACTGCTACAACAACTGTTAAGCGATCTGCTGCCGCAGGTGGATGAGGATATGGCGCGAGTGCTGCGTTTGTTGATGCAGCAATCTCCAGAACAACTCACCTCCTGGGGGAGTGCATTGCGTCAGGGACATATGAGCGAAGTGCCCGCGCGCTTCAGTTTGTTTATCTGGGCGGCGATGGGGGTCTACTGGTCCCATTGGGCACCTATGGTGATTAAACGGATCGATCAACGCAAAGTCGTGCAGCAGAACCTATGCCCGATTTGCGGGTGTCATCCCGTGGCGAGCGTGATCGTCGACCAGCCGCGAGCGGGTCTGCGTTATCTGCATTGCAGTTTGTGCGAGAGCGAATGGCACTACATTCGCGCCCATTGCACTAGTTGCGGTCAGGATAAAGGGACGACGCTCTGGTCATTCGATGATGCCAAGGCGCAGGTGCGCATCGAGAGCTGCGACGAATGCCATGGTTACACCAAGATGCTGTTCGTTGAAAAGTCACCGCTGATGGATGTGGCGGCCGACGACTTAGCGACCCTGATGCTCGACAGTGAGCTAAATGCCAAGGGCTTTGGGGCGACCACGGTCAATCCATTGCTGCTGGCCCACGAAACTGAGCAATAACCAAAGTTGGGAAGGGCTCACCGAGTCCTTCCCCTTATATTTATCAAGATGATACAAATGATGACCCAAGTACCCGATACACCCCAAGCCCTGTACCGCGCACTGCCGTCGATGGACAGTCTGCTCGCCGATGCGATATTGGCGCCCCTGCTGCAACGCTATGGTAAAGCAGCAGTAAAAGCGGCGCTGGATAGTCAGTTACGCACGGCGCGTGAGCTGATTGCTCAGGAGCGACGTTTACCCGCTTGGTGTGCTAACCCGTCATTATTGAACGGATATTTGGTTGATCAATTGTCTAAGGACTATAGCCATAGTCTAAAACCCGTGTGGAACCTCACCGGAACCATACTGCATACCAATCTTGGCCGTGCCCAGCAGTCTGAGGCGGCCATTCGGGCGGTGACGTCTGTGATGCGATATCCGACGCCGCTGGAATTTGAATTAGCCGCCGGTGAGCGCGGCCATAGGGATAATGCCATTAGTGGGTTAATCCAGCGCCTAACAGGGGCTGAGGCCTGCTGCGTGGTGAATAACAACGCCGCCGCTGTGCTGCTGATGTTATCTGCGGTCGCGGCGGGCAAAGAAGTGATCGTCTCCCGCGGCGAGCTGGTGGAAATCGGCGGCGCCTTTCGCATTCCAGACATTATGCGCCAAGCGGGCTGCACCTTAGTGGAGGTCGGCAGCACTAACCGTACTCACCTCAAGGACTATGAGCAGGCGATAACCGAAAATACCGCCGCTATTATGAAGGTGCATACCAGCAACTACCATATCAGTGGCTTTACCGCTTCGGTGGATGAGGCCAGATTAGGCCAACTCTGCCGCGAGCGTGGGGTCGCGCTGATTTCGGATCTTGGCAGTGGTTCACTCACCGACTTACGCCGTTTTGGCCTTAAACAAGAGCCGACTCCCCAAGCTATGTTGGCGGATGGCGTCGATCTGGTCAGTTTCTCCGGCGATAAACTCCTCGGCGGCCCGCAATCAGGATTGATTGTCGGCAAACAGGCGCTAATTAATAAGCTTCAAAGTCATCCACTAAAGCGTGCATTGCGTTGCGACAAGCTGATTCTCGCGGCGCTTGAGGCGACGCTGATCCACTATCTCAACCCCGAAACCTTGGATCGGGAACTGCCGATTATGGCTAAATTTGCCCGCAGCCAAGCTGAGTTGCGCCAAATCGGTGAGCGGTTACAGCGCGCCTTAGCGCCGCTGTTTGCCCCGAGCTATGGCATTGAATTAGTGGAGTGCCAAACCCAAGTCGGTAGTGGCTCACAGCCCGATACCTTTTTACCCTCAATCGCCCTGTGCTTTAACGCGCAAGAGGGCGGCAGTTTAACGTTGCTCGAGCAGCATTTTAAGCAGGCGCAGCGCCCTGTGATTGGCCGAATGACCCAAGATCAACTTCGCCTCGATCTGCGCGGTATCGATGATGAGGCCGAATTGTTAGCCGAACTCAGCACCTTAGGTGTGCAGCTATGATTATGGTCACCGCTGGCCATGTCGACCACGGCAAGAGCACGTTGATCCGTGCCTTAACGGGGATGAACACCGACAGGCTCCCCGAAGAAAAACGCCGTGGCATGACCATCGATCTCGGTTACGCCTTTATGCCACTGCGGGATGGCACTCGCTTAGCCTTTATCGATGTGCCCGGCCATGAAAAATTTATCAATAATATGCTGGTAGGCGTGAGCCACGTGCGCCACGCGCTGCTGGTGTTGGCCTGTGACGATGGCGTGATGCCACAAACCCGCGAACATCTGCAAATCCTCGCGCTTTTACCGCTAAACAGTTTGACCTTAGTGCTGACCAAACGGGATTTGGTCGATGACCAAACCGCCGCCAAGTTGACTCAAGAGGGGATGGCGTTGCTTGCCGAATACGGTATCGAAGCCAGTGGCGTGTTTGAAGTCTGCGCGAATGATGCAGGCGATGCGGGGGTAGACACTCTTAAACAACATATTTTAGAGATCGCCGAGCAGCAATCGCCCCAAGCGGAAGATGCCAGTAGCTTTAGGATGACGCTCGATCGCGCCTTTAGCGTTAAAGGTGCCGGCTGTGTGGTCACTGGCACTGTGATTAGCGGCAGTGTGTGTATCGGCGATAGCCTCTACAGCTCTGGGCAAAAAGCAAAATTACGGGTGCGCGGCATTCATTGCCAAGGGATGGAAGTCCACAGAGCCTTAAGTGGCACTCGGGTCGCGTTGAATCTTACTGGCGTCGATAACCACAGGGCGCCCGCCCGCGGTGACTGGTTAAGCAGTTTGCCTCAGGCTGAGCTGTGCGCTAGACCCGTAGTGCAAATTCGCAGTTTCGAACCCTTAACCCATTGGCAAAATGTGCATTGTCACCACGGCGCCGACCATACCCTAGGGCGAGTATCGCTTCTGGATGAAGCCGATGAGCAGGGGCGTTATCTGGCCGAAATTGTGCTCGATAAGCCATTGCTGCTATGTCAGGACGACCCGATAGTGCTCAGGCATATTGGTGGCAAGCAAACGCTGGGCGCTGGGCGGGTGCTGGCATTAAAAGTCCCCAATCGTAAGAAGCGCACGCCGGAGCGTGTCAGCAAGTTGCAACAGTTGGCCCAGCTCTCCAACCCAGTGAATGTGCTGGCGCTACTCGGTCAGACTGAGGCGCTCAGTATCGATGAAATCCGTTGGCGCTGGCAGCTAACCGATGAAGGGCTGGCCGCCATGCTGGCGCAGGCGGGGCTGAGTCGCCTCGGAGCCTATGGGCTATCGACTCAGTTACTTGAGCAAGAAAAACGGCAGTTTATCGATCTGTTACGTGAATACCACCAACAGCACCCCGACCAATTGGGGCTGGGGCGTAATCGCCTGCAACGCATGAGCCACAACGTATTGCCTAGCGAGCTTGCCAATAAGGTGCTCGATAGTCTCTGCCAAGAAGGGCTGATGGTGCTGCGCGGCGCCTTGCTGCAGCTGGCAGATCACAGAATTGTCCTCGATAGCGAGGCGCAGCAGTGCTGGCAACGCTTGGCCCCTTGGTTGGCACTGCAAACCTCGCCCGTGTGGGTGACTGAAATGGGGGAATACCTCGAACTCGAGCCCGCCAAACTCAGATTGCTGTGTTTTCAACTGGTGCAACAGGGCTTTATTACCGCCGTGGTGAAGGACAGATATCTGCTGAGCGAGCAGTTGTGTCATTACGCCAATCTGGTGCGTGCGCATGTGGAAACCCACGGCAAGCTCGAAACCGCAGAGTTTAAGGATCTGATTGGCCTAGGCCGTAAGGTCAGTATTCAGCTGTTGGAGTTTTTTGACCGCAGTGGTTTTACCCGTAGGAAGTATCGCAGTAACAGTCGGGAGATTCGGGATGGGGAACTGTTTTACTCCCATGAGAATTGGCGGAAGAACATAGGAGTCGAACCTACCCAGGACTGCTGGCAGCCCTACCCGGATTTGAAGTCCGGACGCCTCACCGGAGACGACGTTCTTCCAATAGAAGACAAACCGATAGTAGAAAATGCTTAAACCTGAATCAAGCGCATTCGTATTTCGTTAGTCGCTTTGTGACTTGAGTCGAACTTTGTTAGCAAACCAATTGTTTTTATTTGAATTAATGAGTTTAGAGGGTCGCTATGGAATATCATTCACACGCCGTGGTTACTGAGAGAAAGGTGACCCTTTTAGAGCAGGGACAGGCCTCCGAGTTAACCGATTATGTGGCAAACGAGGTGCGAGTGGCGCTGGTGTATAACGGCATCGCCCACACTGTAATGCTCGCTAGCCCAGAAAATCTCGAAGAGTTCGCCATTGGCTTTACCTTGTCGGAGCGAATTGTTTCCCATGTGAATGAAATCAAAGGTGTGGATCTCGAGTTCACCCCCGAAGGCGTGCTCATTCAGGTGGAAATCACCCAAAGATGCTTTATGGAACTCAAGCAGCAACGGCGCAATATGGCTGGCCGTACTGGCTGCGGACTCTGTGGTGTAGCGCAGTTGGAGGAAGCGGTTAAACCCGTTATCCGTGTGGACTCGGACGCCAGATTTAATATCGATCATCTGCAGCACGCCTTAGAGCAGATCAAAGAGAATCAACATCACTTTAAGCTCACGGGGGCGACCCACGCCGCCATGGGCTTAGATGCGGAAGGACAAATCATCGCCGCCTTTGAGGACATAGGTCGGCACATTGCACTGGATAAATTAATCGGTGGATTTTCAATGCGTAAGGCTGAGCGACCTGTCGCCGTGTTGCTCACTAGCCGCGCCAGTTTCGAAATGGTGCAAAAGGCAGCCAGTGCCAATATCCAAATTCTGTTTGCTATGTCCGCCGTGACTTCACTGGCGTTGGAATTAGCAGAGAAAAGCAACATCACGCTTATCGGTTTTTGCCGTAATGGCAGAGCCACGCTCTACACCCATAGCTATCGGTTATCGGGAGTGAATCGTGGTTGTTTAGCGAAAGCCATCTAAAGCGTGTCGCCACACAATTAAGATTCTTTAGCACCTTATTTTTAAGGGATTGTGCCTTGCTTGTGTGGCAACGGGTATAAGCCTCGTGCTTATTTTTTATAGTCTCGTTCATTAGGGTAATGACATGACATGGCAAGAATTTAAACAACAATATTTAGTCCGTTTTTGGGCACCTATGCCTGCGGTTATCGCCGCCGGTATCCTTTCTACTTACTATTTTGGGTTAACTGGCACTTTTTGGGCTGTTACGGGCGAGTTTACGCGTTGGGGCGGGCACTTACTGCAACTGGTTGGTGCAAATCCTGAAACTTGGGGTTATTTCAAGGTGATTGGTTTACAGGGTTCTCCCTTAGACCGTATCGACGGCATGATGATCATCGGCATGTTTGGTGGTTGTATTGCGGCGGCGCTGTGGGCGAATAACGTCAAACTGCGTATGCCACAGAGCCGTATCCGCATCGCTCAGGCGTTAATCGGCGGCATTATTGCTGGCTTTGGGGCGCGCTTGGCTATGGGCTGTAACTTAGCAGCCTTCTTCACTGGGATTCCGCAGTTTTCCTTACATGCGTGGTTTTTTGCTCTGGCGACGGCGGCGGGTTCTTACTTTGGTGCGCGTTTTACGCTACTGCCTATGTTTCGCATTCCGGTGAAATTGAAGAAAGTCGATAAGGCGACTTCGGTTAAGCAGGATGAAAATCAAGCCAGACGGCGTTTTCGTATCGGCATGTTAGTGTTTGCGGCCATTATCGGCTGGGGATTACTGACAATGTTCAATGCGCCTAAGCTGGGTATCGCCATGCTCTGCGGCGTGGGTTTTGGTCTGCTGATTGAGCGGGCACAAATCTGCTTTACCTCGGCATTTCGCGATATGTGGATCACCGGACGCACCCATATGGCTAAGGCGATTATTCTCGGTATGGCGGTGAGTGCCATCGGGATTTATAGCTATGTGCAATTAGGTGTGCCGCCCAAAATCATGTGGGCTGGCCCGAATGCGGTGATTGGCGGCCTGCTGTTTGGATTTGGCATTGTACTGGCGGGTGGTTGTGAGACGGGTTGGATGTATCGCGCCGTCGAAGGTCAAGTGCATTTCTGGTGGGTTGGTTTAGGTAACGTACTGGGTTCAACCCTGCTGGCCTACTACTGGGATGATTTAGCCCAGCCATTAGCCACAAGTTGGGACAAGGTTAACTTGCTCTCTAGCTTTGGCGATAAGGGCGGTTTATTGCTGACCTATCTGCTGCTGGCGCTGTCGTTTGCGGCCATGTTGCTGTGGGAGAAACGTTTCTTTGCCCGTAAGGCGAAGCGGGATGAACAATTGATCGCGGAGGCGGCATAATGAGTCAATATATTCCAGATTATCAACTCGATATGGTGGGCGAGCCTTGTCCTTATCCCGCAGTGGCAACCCTTGAGGCCATGCCGACACTGAAGCCGGGGGAGATATTAGAAGTGATCAGTGACTGCCCGCAGTCAATCAATAATATTCCACTCGATGCCAAGAATCATGGCTATAAAGTGCTAGAGATTGAGCAAAATGGGCCAACGATCCGTTATCTGATCCAGCGCTGAGGATAGGGCTATGCTAACTATCATCAGTGGCTTAGGGATTGGTTTGGCTATGGGCTTTGTGATGCAAAGGGGCAGATTCTGTATGGCGGGAGGGATCCGCGATACCTATCTACAACGTGACTTTACCATGGTGATCGCGATTTTGATTGCCATCAGCATCCAAAGTTTAGGGCTGTTTCTGTTCTATGAGTGGGGCTGGGTTAAATTGCCCGAAGGGCATTTTCCCTGGTTGGCCACCTTAGTGGGTGGAATATTGTTTGGTGTAGGGATGGCTGCAGCGGGAAGTTGCTCTACTGGTGCCTATTACCGTGCAGCCGAAGGATTGGCAGCCAGTGTGATGGCGGTGCTTGGTTTTATTGTTGCCAGTAAATTTGTGCGCCTTGATGAGATGAAGGGGCTTCTTAAGCCTTTGAAACAGCATCAACTTGAGGATCAAACCCTCTATCAAACTTTAGGTGTTTCCCCTTGGGTGATCGTGCTTGCTCTCGTCTCACTCACATTATGGTTGGCATTGAGTTATCTCAAACGCCGCAAACGTCCGGTAGCGCTAATGGCGCCTCGTAAAACGGGGATAGCTCATTGGTTGTTTGAGGCGCGTTGGCATCCTTTTGTAACAGCTCTAATGATTGGTTTGCTAGCGCTGCTGGCTTGGCCAGCCAGCCTTGAGAGCGGTCGGGTTGGTAGCGTGGGGATCAGTGGTCCAAGTGCGCAATTATGGGATCTTATCACCACAGGCAACACTAAGTTTTTTAGTTGGCCTGGATATTTCCTCTTAGGGCTATTTGCCGGTGCCTTCATTGCCGCCCGAGGTAGTGCTGAGCAGCGCTGGCGCTATCCTGGACATAAAGTCGTATTGTTTGGGTTTGTAGGTGGTTTGTTTATGGGAGTAGGCAGTGGGCTTGCTGGTGGCTGTATGCTGGGTAACGCGCTGGTTGGTACAGCCTATTTGTCGTGGCAAGGCTGGCTATTTATTCCTGCTATTTTATTGGGTAGTTGGTGCTTTAACTATTTTGCACTACTGAGGCCGATGCGCCTTGCGCAGATTTAATTTCGATAAAGGAGCTGTATATGGAACACTATCTCGACACAACGGGTAAGTTATGCCCTTTTCCTTTAATTGAGTTGCAACGTTTAATCACCAATCTTGAGACCGGTGATAAAGTGGTATTGGATTACGATTGTGGCCAAGCAACTGAAAATATTCCGCGCTGGGCCGCAGAGGCTGGGCATGAAGTTATTCACTTTGCGCAGAAGGGTGATGCTGCTTGGACAATGACGATTCAAAAAGGTTAATTTGTCCTAAAATAAAAAGCGCTGCATTGGCAGCGCTTTTTGATCTTAGCCTTGGCAATCGGCTGGTAGATATTCGTCGGGAATACCGTTACTGCTACATACCCAAGTGACATTATCTTGCTCGTCAACTTGGGGCGACAGATACACCTCATAATCTTGATAATCTCCTAAGGCTTCGCCGGCAACAAAACCAACAATCCCCTCGGAATAAAGGTTAAAGGTGGTTAGCTGCTCATCGCTAAAACCTAGCGGCTCTAACTCGGTCGGCCAAGCTTTATGGTTTTGGTAGTACTGAGTCAGCACCCCGGTAATCGGGGCTAATGATTGATGTAACTGATCGATATGCTCGATTGCCAGTGCGGCATCGGGCACGTTAGCGGGCTCAGAGTCCATTTGCGGGGTGCTGGTGGCGTAGTTGGCATCATCATAGTTAATGCTGGCTGCGCCCGCTTTCTCTTGGTATTCCTTATATGCGGGAATCGCGACCGCAGCGGCCACACCGATAATGGCCGCAAGGATGATAATCCCGCCGCCCGCGGTGCCCATACGTGGCATAAACAGGCTAAAGAGGTAGGCGAATACACTGCGAGAAGGCGCTGCATACATTTTGCCTTGTGCGGTCGCTTGTACTCTTGCCATACGTTTAGTCAGCCATGGATAGCTGCTATTAAGCTCATGGAAGGACATCCAAAATCCGCTCGACTCTTGGGTTTGGCGAATATATTGATCGACATTCATCCGCTTCCACTGCTCAACCCCAGCGGCTAATACGGCAACCGCATTGGTGGCCGAACGTAGGCTATTGCAGCAACGCAGACCGTGCAGGTCGCAGGTGTACTCGCAGGCGCGGGCATAGGCTGCGCCCACTAACGGCAGCCAAGTGGCGAACACTAACAGCGGCTCTTTACCAATATGGTTACGGCGAATATGGCCCAGCTCATGGCCGATATAGAAGTTAAGGGCATCTTTATCGGACTCGAGTGCATCCACAATCGATGAGAACAGCACTATGTAGTTACGGCGCAGAAAGCGGGTGGCAAGGGCATTTAGCATGCCATCGGCGGCTAACAGGTAGGCGCGGGGCGGTTCTTTAATCTCTAAACGCTCGCAGCAGGCGAGGTATTGTTTGTGTAAATCGGGGAACTGCTCAGGGCTGATTTCAACCGCCGTGCCCTTTAAGTAGCTGATAAACGCCGAGTGGGTAAAGAGGTAAATGATGAAAAACATCAGCACATAAATCAGGGCGAGACCTTTGGTGGCTAAGATCAGCACGGCCCAAATTAGCCCTGAAATAATCGCTAAAATTGCAAACAGTGACTTTTCTTTCGAATAGACGGTATCGGCCATTTGAATGGGGTTGTCGTTCCCTGTGCTAATCGCTTGTTCCATGTTGATCCTTTTCCTAGTGAAATAACAAAGCGGCGTGAAAATAGTCAATTTCACTAGGAAATTCAATCTCTATAACTGGAATAACCGATAATTTACCCTTAAGTGCTAAAAATGGCTTAAGGTGCTAATACTGCGGAGCCATTTTTTATCGCGTTTTGCGCCAGTTCGTAAACCTGCTTCTCGGCCACATCGACTAATGCTTGGTGCTCTTCGCCGAGTTGTTCCATCTCTTTACCCATCACTTCCATCGATGCGCCTAGGCTTTCAATTTGCGCGTTAACCTCAGCATCTTTTTCACTTGAGGCGAGATTGATTAAGAGTTTGCTGGTTTCGGCGCTGATGGCATCGCCCTTAACTTGCATTTGTTCACCCAGACGCTGCATCTTCTCGCCTTGGATCTGCATTGGGCGCACCGCCTCTTTTACTTGATTGACTAAGGCCGGATCGGTAATCACATAGCTATTTCCAGCGGTTTTGACCCACAGATAGTCGGTTTGATAAGCATTGCCTTGGCGTTTGAGTTTATTCCAATCTTGGCTCTCACCCGCGCCTATCGTGAGCTCGCCATCTTGGCGTACATAAATCCACGAAAAGTTAGGATAGTTACGGCTATTGATCGAGATGTTGGTGTCGCTAGATGACCGAGTGCTTACCTGTTGGGCTGCCCAAATCCCACAGGGGATAAGTGCGAGGATCAATAAACCGCCGAATACTTTTGTGTGAGTGTTCATAATGCTTCCTTGTATAGGGATAAGTGTGGTGACCCACTAACTAGGCAGAATATGTGCCAACTAAATATTCTTTATTTATCAGCATGATAAAAATTGTGTCCGCGTGAGGAGTCTAAAGTGTCCGCATTATGACTTTAAATGTGTCCGCGCGATTGTCCGTTCAGTGGACACTCTTGGGATAACGTCTGTGGCTGCACTACACTTACTCGAGTTTGTGCAAAGCCGTTAGCTTGTAGCGCTAACATTGGCAGGTATTTGTGGCTAAGTGCTGATTTTTGCTCGCTCCAAGAGGGGGATTGAGCTTAAGTCAGCTTAGGTTAAGCCAAGGTGGCGTTAGCTATGGGTAACAGGTAGCCATAAGCAATAAATAAAGGGAATCACGGGTATGACATTTACCAAGAGAATCAATATGCAAACCGCAGGAGCGGCGGGGCTTTTAGCCGTGGCCTTAAGTGTCCCAGCTATGGCCGCGGAAAAGCCTTCCTTTGACTGTGGCAAGGTTCAGGCAGGCAGTATCGAAGAGCTGGTGTGCCAGGATGCGGGCTTGACTAAGCTCGACCAACAGCTTGCAGAGGTTTACGCTCAAGCTGCTGATAAGGCAAAGAATGAACAACCTCCTATGCTGAAAGCCATGCAGCGGGGCTGGGTCAAAGGCCGTAATGAATGTTGGAAGAGTGAAGATAAACGCGCCTGTGTTGAGTCGAGTTACCAGACGCGGATTGCAGAGCTACAGGCGCAGTATCGCCTCGTGGAAATGACCGGGCCGATATTTTACGCCTGCGACGGTAATCCGGCGAATGAAGTCGTGGTCAGTTACTTTAAGACTGAGCCTGCCACTCTGATAGCCGAGCGTGGCGATCAAACGTCCTTGATGTTTGTGCAGCCCAGTGGCAGCGGCGCTAAGTATCAAGGGCGCAACGAAAGCCTTTGGGAACACCATGGCGAAGCCAAAATTGTCTGGGGATACGAAGCGCCAGAAATGACCTGCGTGGTAAAACCTCAGTAAATTTAGAAGTTAACCCCTAAACCTAGGCTGTAGGAAATATCCCGAGAATGCTGCACAGCGGATTTAGTCTCATTGATATCGTATTTAAATGAGAGGTAAATCTGTTGTGTTAGCAGGTATTTAAGTCCAAACGTCGAGTCAGAAATATATTCGATGGTGGGAATATCGGGGAAGGCAATTTGCAAATCCGCATAGGTCTCTAACACACCGTCGAACCAATATTGCTTGTAGTTAATGGTTGCCGCCCAAGCATTTAGCTCATAAGTAAACACTTGATAATCTAGCCAGAAGTGATTGTAGGTGAGTACAAAGTCGAGTTTGTCGCGGTTGACACCCCAAAAACGATAACCCGGACCCAATGCGGCGTAGTAGCTGCGGATATCGAGGTTGAGCTTATCCTCCTGATAATAATCCTCTTGCCGCAGGAACCAATGATCACTGATCAAATAGTCGAGGCTGTAATGGGCTTCGAGGGTATTACGCTTAGTGGTTTTGTCTTCGGTCTCGTAGCGGACTTCACTCTTGAGGTTATGACGCCAGTTTAAGGTTTCGGCGGTCACATCTCCCTTAGCATGCAGCTTTTGAGTGTTTTTACTGTTATGGGTGACATCAATGGCGGCCTCTACACTGCCGCTGTAGTGCCAGTCCGAGTCACTCAGGAGTTCCGAATAGATTAACTCGCTGATTGGGGTCTGCTTATCGTCTATCAGCACAAAGCTATCTAATTCAGAAGCTTGAACCGTTACCTCTTTGATTGAGCGATTGATACTCCAGTGCTGTGACTCACGGGTTTCAAAGCTGCGAACCGCGCTGCGTTCGATAGTGATTTTGGGGGCGTAGCTAGGTTTGATTACCAGATTTTGCTCATCTAGGGCTTTTATCTCACCGGTAATTTTATCGCCATTGTTCAGAAATACCGTATCGGCAATGGCATGGTGACTAACACCACAGAGCCAGAGTGTAAGAGCGAGAGATGAATATCTATTGGGCATCTTGCATCTGGCTCATATGGGGAATAAGGGCATGCTGGCAATTGTAGCTTATTCGCCTGATAACACCCGTTTGAGTTTGTAAGGAATTGAAAGTTAACTCCAATTCCTTACCTCATTCGTCGGATTAGCGCGAGTTAATCTCAGTGATCTTGAGATTAATCAGTTGTTTCTGCCAGCGGTTTTTATCGACGCCTTCGACCCAAATCACTGGGCTCTTACGTTGCTCGCCTTTACGCAGGTAGGTTTCTGGCATGCGGAAAATGGCTTCCCAGACTTCCAGTTTTTCGGTTTTGAGCAAGGTGCCATCGTCGGCAAAGAAGCTAGCTTCGACTTCAACTAAGGTCACGTGCTCACCGCTAGTGCTGGCAAGCTCGAAGGTCAGGCCGAGTTTATCGCCCTTCCATTGGCTCTCGTTGAAGGTGACTTTAATGCCATCTTTGGCGGTAGAGCCTAAGAGCTCGGGTCGTGCTATCGCATTTGCAGTTAGCGTGGTGACAGGTTGAGCAGCTTCAATGGCGGGTGTGCTGCTGGCTACTGCTGTGGCCGCTGCGGTTGATGTCACCGCGGTAGTTGGGGTTGCAACTGTGGCAACCGCTGGCGCTGCCGCGACTTTGGTTTCTGTGATGATATATTCCCAAGTGAAGTCATCTTTGAGTCTGACCTGAGCGCCATTCTCTAGGGTGATAGTTGCCACATCGGCGGCCATCACAGATGAAGAGAGCAGCAATAACGAGCTGAGCGCGCTGAGGCGAAATGAACTGGGCATGGTTTCTGGCTCCGATATCCGTCTGAGTCAATATTTTTCCCTAACATAAACAATTTATTGCTATTAAGTCACTGCCTAAGTCGCATTTGTACCAAGAAAGTCGATTTTACTTAAGCACAAATACAGCTTGTGGTTATAAGCTATGGCACTATCAAGTCTATAACAGGATTAAATATTGCCACCTAAAGGAGGAGCCTATGTTTTGTCGATTCGGATGCTTGCTAGCCTTGTTGTGCAGTGGCGTGGCATTGGCGCAGGATGAGCCCCCTAAAGGCTGTGCTGCAAAGCTAGCAGCAATTGAGGCGCAGCTTGTTGAGGCTAAAGCCGCGGGTAATCAAGCAAAAGCAGAGGGTTTAGAGCAGGCGCGCCAAGCTGTGCTAACCCATTGTGATGATGACAAGCTATACCAAGAGCGCTTAGCTAAGGTTGAGGCCTTAGAAGCTAAACTCGTCGAACGTCAAAATGAGCTGACTGACGCGATTGCTGCGGGTAAGTCTATGGATAAAATCAATAAAAAACGCCAAAAGGTGGCAGAGGCTCAAGCTGAACTGGATCAGGCGCAGGCCAAACTTGAGCAATAGCTGCTAGGCCATTAGCTGCTGCGCTATGGATGCTGGACTCAATCTGGCATTTTCAACCGTGATGCGCTTTAAGCTCTTGGCCTCGAATGCTAAAATCGTTTGAAAAATAAATGGTTGTGAAATATTTGTTGCTAGGTTCAATCGTGAGCGCGTCATGCTCTCGCAACCTTATGGCTTTATCTTGGGATGGCTTAATTGGGCAGATAACCCAGCCGTTTCTCTAGGAGTAGATTGTGGATCAAGAAATTCGCCTTGAAATCTCGGGCTGGTTATCGAGTGTCGGGATCGACAGCCAACCGTCCGACAGCATTTCAACGAGCATTATGCTGCTTGCCTGTGTGCTGGTGGCGGCCATTGCCTATTTTATTATGCGCCGTGGGGTGATCCGCGCGGTTAACATGGTGATCCTGCGCTCCAAGGCGACGTGGGACGATGTGTTTATGCGCTATAAAGTGCTCGAAAAGCTGGCGATGTTAGTCCCCGCGATAGTGCTTAACCTGCTAGTGCCCATTACCTTAACCGAGCACCCCGTGCTTAGCAGTTTAGTCGACCGTCTATTGAGTATTTGGTTGGTTATCCTGATGATCCGCGCCATTTACGCTGGGCTAGATGCGGTTAATGAGATTTCCGATGTCAATCTGGTCAGTCGCCGCTTGCCGGTAAAAAGCTTTGTGCAGCTGATTAAACTGTTCCTGTTCTTCGTCGGTCTGATCGTGTCGATTTCCGTACTGGCGGATCAGTCCCCCGTGTACTTCCTCAGTGGTTTAGGTGTGGCAACGGGTTTTGTGATGTTAGTGTTCCGCGACACCATTTTGGGCTTTGTGGCCGGCATTCAGCTCGCTGCCAACCGCATGGTGAGCAAGGGCGACTGGATCCAAATGGACAAGTACGGCGCCGACGGTGCGGTGGAGGAAGTGTCCTTAACTACGGTCAAAGTGCGTAACTGGGACAAGACCATCACCATGATCCCCGCCTATGCCTTAGTGTCGGATGCATTTCGTAACTGGCGCGGTATGTCGGAATCGGGGGGGCGCCGTATCAAGCGTGCGGTCAATATCGATATCAACAGCATTAAGTTTTTATCTGAGGAAGAGCGAAATCGCCTCAGTAAAATCAATTGCTTGAAAGAGTATTTCCCCGCCAAGATCAGTGAAATTCAAGAGTCGAATGCCAAAGTGTCGGATCTGGACATGAAGGTCAACGGTCGCCATCTGACCAACGTCGGCACCTTCCGCGCCTATTTGCAGGAGTACCTGCAACGCCACGATAAAGTGCATAAGGATATGACCCTGATGGTGCGCCAATTGGCACCAACTACCGAAGGTTTACCGATAGAGATTTATATCTTTACCAATGACACCCGTTGGGCTTTTTATGAGGCGATACAAGCGGATATCTTCGACCATATCTTTGCCGTATTGCCCGAGTTTGGTTTGCAGGCCTTCCAAGCACCGACAGGCAACGATATCCGCAGTCTAAAATCGGTGAAAGTCGAGGGCTAATCTAATCCCGACTGACTAAGATGGCGGCGAGGGTGAGAAATACGCCGCCGCTGGTACGGTCAAACCAATGCAGTTTGTTGCTGGCCTTTAGGCTCGGGGCCAGCACATTCGCCATCGAGGCGTACAGCATCACAAAACTAAAATCGACCAGCGCCCAGGTGAGGGCAAGAATCGTCAGTTGCGGCATTTGTGGTGCGGTTAAATCGATAAATTGTGGAAATAACGCCGCAAAAAACAGCAGGTCTTTAGGATTGCTGATCCCTACTAAAAATGCCTGTTTATAGAGTTGTTTAGCAGTCCCTTTTCCTTCGGTTTTCGTCACTTCCAGCTTTTGCCCCTGCGACTTGGTGAGCACGAGTTTAATGCCCAAAAACACCAGATAGGCGGCGCCGCACCATTTGAGCAAGCTAAAGCCGTATTCCGAGGCGCTGATAATGGCGCCTAATCCTGCCGCCGAAGCCGCCATCAGCACCAGCGCGGCGCTGACACTGCCAAGCCCTGTGGCTATGCTACGTTTTTTACCGAAATGAATGCCATGGGACATAGACAACATGGCGATAGGCCCGGGGGAAATCCCAATCAAAACAATCGCAAAAAGATAGAGTAACCAAGTTTCGGTCTGCATGCTTTGCTCCGTGATTCCTCAGTCATTAACGTCTGTTGTCTGGCGTATAGTCGGGGATCGTTTTGGGATGACGCCCTTTAATGCTGCGGTAAAAACTGAGGATTTCCGCCATATCTTGCTCGATTTCCCTTGGTTGCAGTGGCGGTTGGATCACCACGGCCTTACGGGCAAAGTCTAAGCCGACTCGCACGATTGGTACCTGCGCCTTGGAAGCTATATGGTAGAAGCCGCATTTCCAGCGGGTTACAGGGCTGCGAGTACCTTCGGGGGCGAGCGCGAGTTTATAGTCGGATTGGGTGGCAAATAACTGCACCGCAGCATCGACTAAGTTATTGTTTTTACGCCTGTCCACTGGGCTGCCACCGATAGCGCGGAAGAACCAACCCCAAGGCGGAATAAACAATTGATGCTTACCGAGGAAGTGTATGCGGGTGTTTAAGGCGCCGCGGGCGAGTACGCCGATGATAAAGTCCCAGTTACTGGTGTGTGGCGCAACAATCACAATGTATTTGGCTTGAGAGGGTAACAGCCCTTGGATTTGCCAGCCTGAAATTTTGAGTAGCCAGCGGCATAAATGTGTAAACATAGTTTGGTGCTCAGAGTCGAAAAATGAATAATATCATCAGCTTTTTTTAATTATAAATCGGCTTTGACAAGATAGTCTGCGCCAATTTGGTTATAGTACAGTCTAACCTGATAGTTGGGGAGCGATACTATGTTGCGACAGGGATTGATGAAAAAACACATTTTACAGTGCTTCGCGGTACTGATGTTGCTGTTTGTTGGGCAGGTGAGTGCAGTGCCGACGGATGACATTGCCCAAATGCTAAAAGGTCAGGAAGATGCGTGGAACCGCGGCGATCTTGACGCTTACATGCAGGGTTATTGGAAGAGCGAACAGCTTAGATTTGTCTCTAATGGAAAGTTTCGTTACGGCTGGGATGAAACCCTTGCCGCCTACAAGAAAAACTATCCGAATAAAGAGGCGCTGGGTGAGCTGAAGTTCACCATCAAAGAAATCAAAATGCTCAGTAACTACGCCGCTATGGTGGTGGGACGTTGGGATTTAAAGCGGCAAAAGGATGCGCCCACGGGGGTATTTACCCTGCTGGTGGAAAAAATTGATGACCGCTGGGTGATCACTATGGACCACAGTTCGGATTGAGCCGTTAAAAGTGGGCGAGACAGTCCGGCTCTTTAGGTAATTGCGATGGCAGGGTGAAGTGGAAATCCTGCTGTCCCAGTCGTCGACCCTTACCGTCATATCTTACCTCGGTAAACTGGACTTCCCCATGGGCATTTTGCAGCAAAATGCTGGTGGAGCGGGTGCCATAGTCGGGGTGACGAATATAAATTGCCGCGAGTCGGCGCTCCCACTCTAGCCCGACGCCCGTATCGGGTAGCTCGTTATCCTCTGGACGCGAATCATCCTGCATTAACTGAATCAGCGACTCTATCTCAAGTGGCTCCGATTGTTGGATAAGGGCCTCGAGCGAACGTTGGCCTTTGGCCATTTTCGGCCAGATATCATCGAGTGCGCCATTGCTTATTGCATGGAATCCTGCCGTGAGTTTTACCGTTTCTTGCTTAAGACTGTTGAAGCAATAGAGATTAGTGCCTTGGCCAAACACGAGATTAAATGGCTGATAATCTTCGGCGTGTTCCTCAAGCCAATTTGGACAGATAAGCGAACCCGAGCTTAGGGCTTTAATGATCAGTTCGCCGCGGCTACGCATCGGCTCTTGGGCTTTTTGCGCCACCCTCAAGTTAGTGACTCCTGCAATTTGCCCCTGTTTATTCACCCCAAACCAAGTGCCACCCGCCTGCAAATCCTTGCCCGCGAGCATATTCTGCTCCGGCGGCCAAAATTGTGCAGGGGCTGTGGGTCTGTGGTGAAACTCGTCCCGATTGGCGCAAATGATCAGCGGATACTGGGGGTGAGTTTTAAGGGCGACGAAGAGTATGCACATAACAGGCTAAATTTATCCTAGGAGTAGGATTAACTTAGCCTGTCTGTGATCAAATGAACAGTGCTAGTGATGGTGCTTATTTGCATCGCTATGGCTGTGGCCGCCACTCTGATGAGTGTGTGTATGGCCATGCCCGTGACTATGGGCGGTTTCTGCTGCCGAGGCATGCGCATGATCATGGCCGTGCTTATGACCATGAGTAGCGGGTTTTAACATCATCAGGCGACGTAAGAATTTACGTGGGCCTAGGCGCAGTAAACTCGCGGCAAATAAACCGGATAGAACCAGCAAGGCGGCCAAGTTAATCGCCTCAGGCAAGGTGACCAAGGAGAACCACATAGGTAACTTAAGGGCTGCTACCAGTGATACGGCAATAATAGTCAGCAAAACACCACGTTGCGGCCAGTTCATAAGTTTAAGTTGGGCGATGTTCAGCACGGGCGCAGCAATCAGAGGCAGTATGATGGCAATTGGGCTCCAGCCGCTGTAGGCGAGGGCAATCGACAGTACTGCTGCACCTAAATTACAGAAGCGCATCGGTAAAAAGACCAACAAGAGTACGGCAATCTGCAACATAGGATTGCTTAACGGTACCGAAGGATGGCCGATCAGATTGACGAGTACTAGGCTGAGAAGCACCCAAGGGGCACTGCGATCAACCAGATGGGCAAAGCCAAAGCGCAGCGCAT
Organism: Shewanella sp. FJAT-51649; assembly: GCF_019457435.1. Taxonomy (NCBI): domain Bacteria; kingdom Pseudomonadati; phylum Pseudomonadota; class Gammaproteobacteria; order Alteromonadales; family Shewanellaceae; genus Shewanella; species Shewanella sp. FJAT-51649. The sequence goes on from NZ_CP080411.1 coordinate 119,448, forward strand.
TGTGGGGCAACTTGCTGTGGGGATCGGTAATCTCGACCCGAGCATGGGCGAGATAGGCGCTCATAATAAACACCACGAGTAGTTGGAATAACGCTAACCAAGGGCCGAGCAGTAACGCGGTAAGCACAAGCGCCTCAGGACCCGCCAAGCGTTGGAACCAACGGCGAGCGAGGCTGTTATCCTGCGGGGTTAAGCCTAACTGGAATCGCAGCGCGGCCGCGGCATAGCTGAGTAAAAGTACCGGCGCTATGGTCATTAGCCAAGTGGTTAGCTGTTCGGTGCTGTGATCGTGGTGGGCATGGTCATGGCCGCCGGAATCCATCAGGAGCAGCACCATCAACAATCCAATCCCCAATAAACTGCCGATACCGGCCTGATATTCATACTGGCCTTGCTTATCGGTATCGTGTTGACCATGGGGTTGATGCAGCACAACGTGCAGGATTGAGCCTGTCACAAAGGCTTGTAAATAAACGGTATTATCTAAACTGAGCTGGGATAATAATTGCTCGCCCGCGAAATAACCCACGCCAGTGAGCAACATCATGGCGACTAATACGAGACTTGCCCAACGGGTTCCGACTTGAGGCTTGAGTAACCACCAAATCGCGAGGCCGACGGGCAGTCGATGCAATATCACCCCGAGCGCTAATAGGCTGGAATTGCCGTCCTGCTGCGCCAGTACCATAGCGCCGCCATCTGTGATGGTGTGCAGTAAAAGACCACCAATCCCGAGTGACAGGGTGAGATTATGGGTGATCTCTGAGTAGCGGTGGAATAAGCGTTCGCTGGCGGTCGGTCCCCAGAGGCCGAGGACGACAAAGACGATGGCCAATAGGCCGCCATGCTCGAGCAATTCAGGCAAAATATGGATCAGCACTAGCCCGCCTAAAGAGACGAAGATAAAGCCATCGAGTCCCTTCTGTAAGCCGCTGCCCGATGAAAAGTAGCGATAAAACAGTGGTCCGATTAAGAGTGCGATACAGCTAGCGAGAAGATAGAGCATGGATTCCACGAATTTTGCTGAAAAAACGCCATAGTATACCAGTTGTAATCAAAATGAGCAGCGACTTACTGGCAATTTACTCAAGCGACAATGACCTATCATTGCAGGCGCAGAAATCCATTCAACGCTCGAGGGCCTTATCTCAGTGCGCAGTGCGGCTTGGCATTTGGCGGGGGACATTGACAATGGCATGCTGGCTTAGGGCCATCATTAGGAATTATATAGATAATTTTTCACATCTGTAACGCGAAAAAGTTATACAATATCGGCTCATGTTGGCTTGGGTGTTGATAACGTTAAATGGATATATTTTCTGCTGCGGTAATGTTGTTTTTGATCATGGATCCCCTCGGTAATTTACCGATTTTCGCGTCGATTTTAAGACATATCGACCCGAAAAAACGTCGTAGGGTTTTGATCCGCGAACTGATTTTCGCATTATTGATCATGTTGGCCTTCCTGTATGCCGGCGAAGCCATCCTCAGTTTCTTAAATCTACGTTCCGAGTCTGTCAGCATCGCTGGCGGGATTATCCTATTCCTGATTGCCATTCGGATGATTTTCCCTCAGCCGGGCGGCGTGGTTGGTCTTGCGGCGGGAGAGGAACCCTTTATCGTCCCTATGGCCATTCCGTTGATGGCGGGACCATCGATTCTGGCCGCGCTGATTTTACTCGCGCACACCGACAGCTCTCGCATGGGTGACTGGACGATAGCGCTAGTATCTGCGTGGGGAGCGAGTGCGGTTATCCTAATGTTCTATAAGCTCTTTACCCGTATGTTGGGTGAAAAAGGCTTAACGGCTGTTGAGCGCTTGATGGGTATGGTTCTGGTGATGATATCGGTGCAAATGTTCCTCGATGGGGTTTCAAACTATATGAAAACCGCCAGCTAAACCTAGCTTTGTTTTGCAAGAACCGCATTGACGCCCGTTAATGCGGTTTTTTTATGCCTAAGGGGCGATGAGGAGCGTTTGCTGAATAACGGCTGACAAAACATAAAAAGAATCCCATCCCTGAATGTATCAAGTTGTTACGCAAAAGTAGTCCTGATATGTTTTTACATCCCCGAAATTGGGGAAGGTATTCAAGATCGCGAGCCGCCAAAAACAAACTTGCCATAGAGCAAATAGGCACTAGCCTTAGAAAATAGCTTAGCTACAGCGCACATTGTGACGGAAGGAAGAGTAATGCGAAGTTCAAGAAGTATCACAGCGTTAGGATTGATGTTGGCCTTGCTGAGTGGCGCAAGTATTGCGGCGCCAAATCATACGCCAGCGGATGCAGGGGTCATCAATAAAGAAAGGATCCTCTATTGGTTGATCAAGCGGGGAGAAGTCTCCGCAGATGCCAGCGACAGCGTTAAGCAAGCGGCCGTTGAAGCCTATATTGCCCGTGCCAACCTAGCCCAGCCCAAAGAGCCTAGAATGGTGATTGAGGCCGAGCAGGATAGGCTGCAAAAAGCCAAGTCGACGGCGATGATGCGCGCCCCTGCACAGCGGGTGTTAGCGGATGCCGACGTGACCAAAACGGTAAAGGTATTAACCGTTCTAATTGATTTTCCTGATTTAAAGTATAACAACAATGGTTTAACGGCGAGTGATACCGACATGTATTACTCCAGTTACCCCGCTTCTCACTATAAAAATTTACTCTTCTCCACCACAGGTTTTAATGGTCCTCAAGGGCAGACCTTAGATTCGGCCTATCAATATTACCAAGCTGTTTCGGGCAAGACTTTCTTCTTCACGGGCGATGTGAAAGGTTGGTACACCGCGAGCCAAAATGCCGATTACTATGGCGCGAATAATGCTGGCAGGGGAAGCGATGCAAATGTGACTGAGCTGGTTAAAGAGGCGGTCAGCCAAGCGGTTGCTAATATATCGGAGGCGGAACTCGCCACCTATGATGTTGAAGACCCATACGATTTTAATGATAACGGCAATCTAAATGAGCCCGATGGCATAATTGACCATGTGATGATTTTCCACTCGAGTATTGGGGAAGAGACTGGGGGCGGCAAATTAGGGGATAACGCGATTTGGTCGCATCGCTATTATGTTGACCAAAGCACGCAAGGTTATAGCCTACCTGGGTCGTCCAAAAAACTCTTTGGTTACACCATACAACCAATCGATGCGGCAACCGGGGTATGTACTCATGAGTTTGGCCATGATCTGGGTTTGCCCGATGAGTATGACACTACAGAAAACGATAACCAAGACGGCTCACCAGTGGGTTATTGGTCTTTAATGTCTTCGGGTAGCTGGACAGGCGCTCTTGCGGGAACTAAGCCTAGCGGTTTTAGCCCCTATGCACGCTCCTATTTGCAGACAAAATATAAAGGTAAATGGCTGAATGAGCGTGAAATCAGCTTAGACAGCATTCCAAAATCTGGCATGGAAGTGACACTGAACCAGGCGTCAAATCAAGACCTAGTGAATCAGGTGTCGATTCCTCTCCCCGCAGCTCCGATTGCCTTTAAAGCACCCTATCAAGGGAGTTATCAGTATTACTCTGGCCAAGGCGATATGCTGAGCAATAGCATGAGCTTTACGGCGAATTTACCGGCGACGAGTGAAAAACTCACGCTTGCGATGCAGGCGAGTTGGGAAATTGAAGCCGACTACGACTATATGCAGGTCAAAGTGAACGGCGTGGCGATGGCGGGCAATTACACTAAGTCCGTCAATGCGATTAACAGTGCTCGACATATTATTACGGGTAAATCATCGAGTATTTCGACCGCAGTAGGCAGTGATGCTTGGGTAGGATTGGAATATGATTTATCAGCCTACGCTGGCAAAGCTGTGACGATTGAATTTTCCTATGTGACCGATGAGGCGACAACCGAGTCGGGTATCACTATCGACAATATCAGCATCAAGCAAGGTGCAACTGAGTTGTATGCCGATAATGCCGAGGTTGCGGGTAAAGCCACTCTGGCAGGTTACAATCGTATTACCGACACTCGCCCAGGCCCTGCATCCCGTTATCTTATCCAGTTACGCAGTCATAATGGTGTCGATGCTGGATTAAAGAGTAAAGGTTTTGATCCCGGAGTACTCCTGTGGTTAGAGGATTTTAGTTACTACGATAACAATGTGTCTGATCATCCTGGCCACGGTTTGATTGGGGTGATAGATGCGGATCAGAACATGATTGGCAACAACTCGACCGATGTGCAAATCCGTGATGCAGCCTTTAGTACGGTAAGACAAACGGCTTACAGCGGCGATAATAACCTCGAGCCTGTGAGCCTGTTTGACGATAGTTTCGATTACAGTGCACCGCTACAACCTCAATCGGGTATGGTGTTGCAAAAACTGGGCTTGACGATGCAAGTGGTCTCTCAAGCCAGCGATAACAGCACAGCGGTGATCCGTTTAGCTAATGCGAATGCTGATCCAGCGTTAACTCCCTTAACCGCTGGTTTTAGTGTCAGTGCCAACCAGCTCACGGTGAACTTTAGCAACACCTCGGCAGGTGGCGTTGGTAGCCTAAGTTATACATGGAACTTTGGCGATGGCACCTCAAGCACTTCGGCATCGCCAACCCACACTTACACTCGCGCGGGCATTTACACTGTCACGCTGACGGTGAAAGATACTCAAAACGCTACTGCAAGCAGCAGTTCAAGCGTTACCGTGACAGCACCAACGACGCCTGCTGAAACATCGAGTGGCGGCGGTGGTGGCAGTCTAGGCTGGCTGAGCCTGATGTTGCTCGGTGGTTTTGCGTGGCGTCGCCAGCGTCAATAAGCGGATGTGTTACCGAAAAATGCCTCTGATATAGAGGCATTTTTGTTTTAGCGTAGAGGTTAGGACTATAGCCTAGCCATCGCTTGCACTGCAGCTGGGAGGAACATTTCGCTGACAAACATTTCCTCCTCGTCATGGTGGAAATATCGGCGTCGGCCCCAGAGCTCGTGTTCGACGTTTTGCGCTAAACTCTGAGCGAGCTGGGCGAGGCGACTATCGGTGGTAAAGCGGGCTATTTCGATGCGACCTGGCACAAAACTGTCTTGGCTAAACAATAATTCGCCCAGTGGACGTGTACCTAGGCCTAAAAAATCGGCTTGGCGGGTCGATAATAAAGATTGCGGGATCAAGGTTCTAGCAAATACCCAAGGCACAGAATCGAGGCAGAGTAACACTTCTCGCACCCAAACGGCATTTTGCTTGGGATATTCCCCTTCGAGCGGGGCACATTGGCCTTCACCGAGGATTTTGACTTCGAACTTATCGCAACAGCCCTTGAGCTTTTGTGTCAGGCTTCCCGGTGCTAGCAACCATTCTTTAAGGGGAGAAGAGGGAAGATTTTTGGCATTATCGGCACAAAACCATTGAATAGATTCGCCATAGGGGAAGCTTAAGCTGGTCACATTCATTAAATACTCGTTACAATATAAGCAAACGTCGGCAGTCTACCAGATAGATTGGGAAGTTTCTTCCATTGACCATTATTGTTTTTAGGGAGCTGTAAACCGCGATGAAAAAATTATTATCAGCCTGCCTGATCTTATTCAGTGTTGTATTCAGTGCATATGCGGCCGACGAGAAAGAAGCGACTCCCGCTGGGGATTATGCTTACTACGGTTTCGAACCCGAAATCGTGACTAACTATATTTCAAACCGCAAAAAACTGGGGTTTGTGAAGATCAGTGTCGAGCTGATGGTCAAAAATCCCGATGATCTCGTCATTGTCGAGCGCCACGATCCGCTGCTGCGCGCCGCGATTATCGAAGTGCTTGGTAATCAGGCCGAAGAAAAGATTAAGTCCCTCACTGGCCGTGAAGAAATCCGCCGTGAGTGCTTCGATACTGTGAATAATCTGCTGACCAAAGAAGCGGGTAAGCCCTTAGTGGTCAACCTACTGTTTACCTCCTATCTTTACGATTAATTCCGCCAATATGTTTGAGGGCTGATCCTTGGATTGGCCTGCCCTTGTTGATAAGTCATTATGCCTAAACCCGCCATTAAAACTGCCGCCAAACTCGCGATGTCATCCGCAGGTAAACGGGGCAAGCCAAGCACGCCAAAATCGCTAGCTAACTCCCAAGCCGCCAAGCCGAAAATGGCGAGTAAGCTCAAGGCGAAGCACGGCGAGCAGAAGCGCTTACATCCGCGTAACTTGCACCTTAATGGTTATGACTTCCCGGCCTTGATGGCGAGTTTTCCTAAGCTAAAAGCCTTTGTCCGGCCCACGCCCTACGGCGCCTTATCTATCGATTTTGCCGATCCCTTAGCGGTAAAAACCCTCAATGCGGCGCTCTTGAACCATCATTATGGGCTGGCGTTTTGGGATATCCCCAAGGGCGCGCTGTGCCCGCCAATCCCTGGGCGGGTCGACTATCTGCATTACTTGGCCGATCTGTTATTTGAGGGCGGCAAAGTTAAGCGCGCTGCGGCGATCCGTGCCTTAGATATAGGCACTGGGGCGAATGGCGTTTATGCCATCTTAGGGCATCAAGTGTATGACTGGCAGTTTGTCGCCTCGGATATTAATCCCGAGTCGCTCGCCAATGTGCAGCGGATTATCGACAATAACCCGAGTTTGCAGGGGCACTTATCCTTAAGGCGGCAGCAGGATGACAAGGCGGTCTTTAAGGGGATCATTCAAGCTTCTGATCGCTTCGAGCTAACCCTGTGCAATCCTCCCTTTCATGGCTCGTTAAAAGAAGCGAGTGAAGGCTCGCTGCGCAAGGTGCGTAATCTGCAACTTAATCGTGGCGAGCAGCCTAAAGCGACCAGCGCGACCTTAAACTTTGGTGGTCAGGCGGCGGAGTTATGGTGCCAAGGGGGAGAAAAGCAATTTTTAGCCACTATGATCCGCGAGAGCCAAGCGTTTGCCGAGCAGTGTTTGTGGTTTACCAGCTTAGTGTCGAAGCAGGAGAATCTAAAGCCCTGTTATCAGGCTTTGGAAAAGTTGAGTGTCGATACAGTAAAAACCATTGAGATGCAGCAGGGCAATAAAGTCACTCGGGTACTCGCATGGAGTTTCCATTCGCAGGCTAAACGTTTGCAGTGGTGTAATCAGGTCATCAGTGGGACATAAAAAAACAGGCGCCGAGTGCGCCTGTTTTTTTATTAGCCTCAATTACTGGGCGTTTTCCTGTGGATGGTCGCGGCGAAATAGCGCCCATTCATCAATTTTTTCACCGCTTGGCAAAATACAAATGCCATGTTCACCTTCAGCAGTCTTTTGGATTTCTGAGGTGCCACCTAGTGAGACGCAGTATTCGGCGGCTGGGTTGGCGATTTGCACCTTAGCGCCAGTTTTGGCTTCGGTTTTTACTTCGGCAGGCGCCTGGGTTGCAGGTTCAGTCTTCTCGCCGCAGCCAGCTAAGCTGCCGCACATGATCAGGCCGATTAACAGTGGTGATGTTAACTTCATGCTGATTTCCTTGTCGTTGAGTGACTTATTTACGTCCTAAAATCCGCAAAATACGCAGAAATAGGTTGATGATATCCATATACAAAGCGGCGGCACTGTCGACGGCATTATCGACGGTTTTCGGGATTTGATTCGCGCGGCCCCAATCGTAGCCAATATAGCCGCAGAAAATGAGCACAACTATCCAATCCAAAATGCCGTGGTGGGTTTTAAAGATAAATATTTCAATCAGTTCAACGACTATCACTAATAACAATGCGATAGTCAGCACCCCAGCGATTTTCTGGAAGAAGGCCGGAAACATAGTTCCTAAACACATCATGGCGATAGTGACTAAGCCCGTGATTCGAATCGCCTCGGTCACCAGCTCAGGGTCGTACTGGCTGACGACCATATTAATGATCAAGCCAAAGGGCACGACCACAAAGTTGTAGCCGATAAAACTGACGAGGGGGTTACTCGACGTTTGAAATAAGTAAATCCCAAAGAAACACGAAGCGAAGTAACCGATAAAGAAAACCCAAGGGTTAACGCTGGCAATCGCTTCGGGGTCGATATGGCTGACCATTATATAGTTCATGGCAAAACCCCAGAGTAGGGTTAAGCCAATCACTAAATTATAAAGACCCGCGCCTATGAGAGTGTCATCGGTAGTGCGGCGGTCGAATACGCTGTTTTCAGAATCCATTGATTTTTATATCCTTAATTGTAAAAAGCGTGCTAAGTGGTAAAGGTTAATCTGTCACTCACCACAAATCTTGCAGTGGGGTTGTTTAGGGAGTTTCATTTCGCGAAATTCCATGGTCATGGCATCGATCATCAATATTCGTCCTGCAAGTGTCTTGCCCATCCCTGCAATCACTTTAATGGCTTCAACCGCCTGTAAGCAGCCGACCATGCCGACCACGGGGGCGAGAATACCGGACTCCACACAGCTGAGTTGTTGCTCGCCAAAGAGTGAACTAAAGCAATGATAACAAGGCGTTTGCCCTTGATAGTCGAAGACAGTAACCATGCCTTCCATACGAATCGCGGCGGCCGAGACCAGCGGGATCTTGTGCTTAAAACAGCTTTGATTTAACTGCTCACGCACACTGACATTATCGGTGCAATCGACCACGATACTGTGGCTGGCGACTAAGGCGTCGATCTCATGGTCATCTAATACCGCATTGATGGCATTGATTTTAACGTGAGGATTGAGTCGGTTAAGGCTCTGCTTGGCCGACTCGACCTTAGGTTGGCCGATAGTCGCATCCTGATGCAGCACTTGGCGCTGCAAATTAGAGAGTTCGACCGTATCGAAATCCACTAGAGTCAGCTCGCCAATGCCCGCAACGGTGAGATACTGCCCCGCCGCGCAGCCTAAACCGCCGGCGCCAATCATCAAGACTCTGGCGAGTTTTAAGCGCTCTTGGCCGTCGATATCCATCGCCTTGATGGAGATTTGGCGACTGTAGCGGGTGAGTTCGCCGTCGCTGAGGATCTCTAGTTGTTCATTCATCGAGGCGTACCTTAGCAGAGCACTGAATTAAAAGGTTCAACCGTCACTTGCGTGCCCACAGGGGTATCACCTTGGAATTGCTCCAACAGCACAAAACAATTCGCCAGACTCATAGAGGTCAACATGCCCGAACCTTGGCTGCCCGTGATGGCCACTTCCAATTCGCCCTGTGCATTGCGGGATAAAATGCCGCGCTGATACTCGACACGGCCGGGCTGTTTACGCACGGGAGTTGTCAGAGTGGCTGACAGCATCAGTGGCGCCTTCGGGGTTAAGCCCTGCATCTTATTCAGTATTGGCCACACTAACTTGTAGAAGGTCACCATGGAAGACACAGGATTGCCCGGTAAGCCGCAGAATACCGCCTTGCCTATGCGTCCCATGGCAAAGGGTTTGCCCGGTTTAATGGCGAGTTTCCAGAAGGTGATTTTGCCTTCTTCATCAAGAATTTGCTTAGTGAAATCTGCTTCACCGACCGATACACCGCCCGAGGTTAACACCATATCCGCTTGGCTTGCGGCATGGCGAAATGCGTGGCGAATGGCCTCTGGGTCGTCGGCTATCACGCCTAAATCCAACCATTCCACATTGGCGCGGCTGAGTAAGCCTTGGATGGAATAACGATTTGAATCGTAAATTTGTCCCGGTGCTAAGTCGCTGCCCACGGGGCGCAGTTCATCACCAGTGGAGAAAAACGCGACTTTGAGTTGGCGGTAAACCCGCACCTGACTCACGCCAATGGTGGCTAATACGCCCAGTTCTGCGGCTTTAATTTCGATGCCCGCCTTTAGCACTTTAGTGCCTTGTAGCAGCTCTTCACCGCGGCAACGCACATTGGCGCCCTTAGCCTTAGGGTGATTGATTTGGATTTGATTGCCCTGCGCTTGGGTTTCTTCCTGCATTTGCACTGTGTCATAACCCGCTGGCACTGGTGCGCCCGTCATAATGCGCACGCAGGAGTGAGGGGTTATTTCACCTTCAAAACCATGGCCTGCAAAGGAGCTACCAATCAGGGTTAATGTGGTTTGATTGGTCTGGCTGTTTAAGTCGGCGAAGCGAAAGGCGTAGCCGTCCATCGAGGAGTTATCGAAGGGCGGCAAATCAATGCAAGAGGCCAAATCTTCGGCCAATACGCGGCCAAGCGCATGGGGAAGGGTAACGACTTCTGTGTCTGACACTGGGCTAACCTGCTCAAGCAGAAGGGGAATGGCTTGATCTGGATGCATTAAGCTAGGTTGCGAACAAGGATCGGCTTTCACGGACATCGGGTCTTCCTTATGGGCAAAAGATTGGGCAAATATGCTGGCTATTATGCCACGCTGTGCTTGCTTGGCTATGATCTGCATAGGGGTTTATGTGATTTGTCAGACAGTTTTGCTTAAGTCTTGCCTAAAGAAAACGCTAGCAAGACGTCATTTTGCGACGACTTGGATATGCTGCTAAATACGAGTCTATGAACAAATGAAAATCATTTTTATCAATGAATCATTAGCTTAGCTCTATAAACAAAGGTAAATTTTGTTGCTTTTGGCGACGCCCTTCATGACAATGTGTGCCAAGATTTCAGTTCGAATGCCCAAGAGGATTAACTATGCTGTCTGCAACCATGATCGAAAAGTTGAATGAACAAATTAATATGGAGTTCTTCTCCTCTAATTTATACCTGCAAATGAGCGCATGGTGTGAAGATCAAGGCTTTGAAGGCGCAGCAAAATTTATGCGCGAACATGCGGACGAAGAAATGGGCCATATGCGTCGTTTGTTCACCTATGTGAGCGAAACCGGCGGCTTACCTCTATTGGGTGCCATTGAAGCGCCGCAGTCACAGTTTGACTCTCTGCTGGCGTTATTCGAGCTGACCTATGAGCATGAGCAGTTGATCACCAGTAAGATCAATGCCTTGGCCCATGCAGCCTTTTCAAACCAAGATTATTCGACCTTCAACTTCCTGCAATGGTATGTGGCCGAGCAGCACGAAGAAGAAAAGCTGTTTAAGTCGATTGTCGATAAGATCCGTTTAGTGGGCGAAGATGGTAAAGCACTGTTCTTTATCGATAAAGATTTAGCTAAGTTGGCATCAAAGGGCGGTGAGAGCATTATGAATCCCCAAAGCCAACCACAGGCTTAAGCGCCATTGCGATATTCAACGCGATAATAAAAAAGCAGCCTAGGCTGCTTTTTTAATCTCTATGATTCGTGGCTACCGGGTAAATCTATCAACTGTTTACGCACTTCTCACGTTGCTCTAAGTGCAACATTTTCGGCAAGGTCTGGCCGAGTAATGGCGTAATCTCATCGAATGGTAGTGGTTTAGAGAGTAAATAGCCTTGGGCATAGTGGCAGCCTAGGTCGCGCAGAAACTTCCACTGTGCCTCGGTTTCGATTCCTTCGGCCACCAATTCCATTTCAAGGCTTTGCCCCATCATCACAATGGCCTTGACCAGATTGGCGTTCGAGCTGTTATCGAGGGCGTTTTCGACAAAACTGCGGTCAATCTTGATAACGGAAATCGGGAATTTCTTCAGATAACTCAAGGAGGAATAGCCTGTGCCAAAATCATCGATATAAATCTGCGAGCCTAAGTGGCGAATCGATTCGAGGGTGCTTAGACAGTGGCTGGCATCGCCCATCAGCATGCTCTCGGTGATCTCGATATGCACGTTTCTCGGGTTGATATGGTGACGATTAAAACACTCCTGCAGCACTTGGTCGAAACCTATGCCGCGGGTATTGATGCATTGGCGGCTCGAGACATTGATCGCGATATTGAGTTTGAACCCCATATGTTGCCATTGCCTCAGGTCGTGCATGGCTTGGTTGAGTACCCATTCGCCCATAGGTTCGATAAGGCCAGTCTCTTCGGCGATACGAATAAAGTGATCCGGAGGGATCAGGCCTAAGTCTGGGTCTTGCCAGCGGATCAGTGCTTCAAGGCTGCACACTTTACCCGTTTTCATATCCACAATCGGCTGATAATGAAGAGTAAATTCATCCTGAGCCACGGCGCGGCGCAGGCGCTGTTCAAGCTCCATACGGGCAAACATGGCCTGGTTCATGCCGGAGGTAAAGTATTTAAAGTTGTTGCGACCAGCATCCTTGGCTTGATACATGGCCATTTCGGTATTGCGGGTCAGCGAACTGACATCGAGCCCGTCTTCTGGGTAGACGCCAATGCCGAAGCTGGCGGAAATCTGGATTTCCCGTTCATTTAAATTAAAGGGAGTCGCTAGGGTTTCGATGATTCGGCTCGCCATATGCTCGATGGCTAACTCATTGGTTAATCTTGGTAAAATAAGCACAAACTCATCACCGCCGATACGGGCGATAAAATCGTTTTTACCCATAATATTTTCTAACCGTTTGGCCACATCCTGCAGCAAGAGGTCACCCGTCGCATGGCCTTGCACATCATTGATGTATTTGAATTGGTCTAAGTCGATCAGCAGAATCGCCAGTTTGCGGGAGTCGTGTTGGGCGAGTTGGATTTCATGCTGTAGCCGCTCGTTAAACAGCTTGCGGTTGGGCAGTCCGGTTAGCGTGTCGAAGTTGGCTTGATACCAGAGGTCTTGTTCGTATTGCTTGCGCTTACTGATATCCATAAATAAACCAATATGTTGGATTATTTCGCCCTGCTCATTGCGCACCACAGTAATTGCGAGGTACTCGGGATACACTTGGCCATCTTTGCGTTTATTCCAGATTTCGCCTTCCCATTTGCCTTCTTTATGCAGCGCTTCCCACATGGCGGTGTAGTAATGATGCGGGTGGCGATTCGAGCTTAAAATCGAGGGGCTGCGGCCCTTTACTTCTTCGAGGCTATAGCCGGTGATCTGGCTAAAGGCGGGGTTAATCAGCTCGATATGGTTATCGGCATCCGTGACCATAATGCCTTCGGCGGAATAGTTAAACACAGCGGCGGCGCGGCTTAGGGCGTGGTTGGCCTTTTGGCGTTCGCTAATCATCCGATTCATCGCCTGTGCCATGCGGGCCAACTCGTCGGAGCCGGAAGCATCGATATTGATATTAAGCTGCGGATCGGCGGCCATTCGCTGCATATCATTGGCAATCTTAGTGATTTTCACCATAAAGCTGCGAATAATTTTACGCCCCAGCCAGAGGGTAATCGCCGCGGTAAAAAATGCGGAGAATAAATATAACCCGAGCAAACTGAGTGACTTAGTTTGCTCAACCTCACTCTGGTGCGCCATGTTTTCGGTGATTTCATCGCTGATGGCGTGCAGCTTATTGATCCTATCGCTGGTGAGCGACCACCAGTGCTTACTGCTGACCGGATGCGGTGGCATTAACAGCTTGTCTATGGCCTCGCTCAGGCCGCTATCATTGACTTGGGCGAGTGCGGTGATTTCTTCGAGTGACAGTTGCTGTTGCTTCAACTGTTGCAGTTTAGACATGCAGAATTGATATTGATCGACACTGTCTTCAATCGTCCTGACCGCCGCTTTAAGCTCGGGAATATTGCGGATTTCATGATTTAGTTCATCGAGATTCAGCTGGATAATTGCCTGTGCCTTAGTAAATTTCTCTAGCGAGGCAGCATCGCCCTTGATGAGGTAATCCTGAAAACTGTCAATCAAGCCACCGTAGCCTAAATGAGCATTAATATTTTGCACTAAGGTACTGACGCGGATTTGTTGCTCTATTTGTTGGCTAATCTTGAGGATACGCAGATTCTCGGGAGAGGTTTGCACCTTGCGGATTAAGGACTGACGGTCAGAAATCGAGGCGTTGCTGGCATGTTCTATGGCTTGACCATATTCATACATGATAGTGCTGATCGCGCGGTAGTCGTTAATGTTCAGCGTTTGCGACAGCAGCATTCGATTAATCGCACTACGCTCTTTTACCGCCAGTTGTTGCACCATCAATAAGTTAAGCAAATCCGTGTAGGCGCGAGATTGCGCAATATCGTTGGTTTGTAACTGTAATTGCTGGATAAGTTTGACCAATTCCGTGTTGAACTGGTTATACAAATCGATAAAGGCCTTAGGATGTTGGTCGAGCGCCTCTTGGCGACCGGATGCTAGCCTATGACTTAACAGGGTTAGGGTATTGAGCTGCTCCTGCAACTGTGCGGCGGCGAGTTGATTGCGACCCAAGGCAGACATTAAAGCGCTTAAGGCTGAGCCATTGAGCAGGGTATCTAAGGCGTCTGAGGTTATCTGTTGTTGCTGTAGCAGGCGTGTTTCTTCTTGGGGGGAACCGGGGGCAGAAAGCTGGACACTGAGGCCATATTCGTTATGCAGTTGGTAGAGTAGTTCGGTGGTTTGGGCGGTCGCTTGGATTGCCAGATGGTTCTGATTGGCGGAGCGATATTCCTTCACCAGCACATACATCCGCGACAACACAAAAATACTCATCATCAGCAAAGGTAGCAGTGAAAACAGAATCAACTTCTGCTTCAGGCTGAGATGCTGTAGCGTGGATGGCATGTAAACTTACTCCTACTTTTGCCCGGTTGGAGACATAAAAAATCAAGGCATAACCTTGATGTGTTGAAAGTGGAAAAAGACCGGGCACTGGGTGTGGATATTTAACATAGAAGCAAGAGGGTCGCGACCCCTAGTTTATGGATATCTAATCTAGCTCACGAAATTCAGAGATTTATTATATATAACTAACATACTATTTTTATTAGTGTATTTACTCTCCTAGCAAACGAATCTTTTGTTTGTCTGTGATATTGAGCTTAATTTGATACAAATTCTCCCGCTTTTTAGCATGATGTTTGGTCAATAAAAAAGGACGTGGGCAGAGCCGACGTCCTTTAAATGGCATCCCGCTTTGGGGATTAATTAGCCAACATTGGCTAATAATGACTTACGGTAAACCACGATATCCTCAATCGTCAGCACAGGCATATTGTGCTCGGCACCGAAGGCGATAATTTCTGGCAGACGCGCCATAGTGCCATCGGGATTGGTGACTTCACATAACACGCCCGCAGGCTTGAGTCCGGCCAGTTGCATTAAATCGATAGTGCCTTCGGTATGGCCACGGCGAGTTAATACGCCGCCGGGTTGGGCGCGCAGTGGATACACATGGCCTGGGCGCGCTAAATCGTTTGGCTTAGCATTATCGGCGATAGCGGTTTTAATGGTAGTGACACGATCCGCTGCCGAAACCCCAGTGGTGACACCCACTTTAGCTTCGATACTCACGGTAAAGGCAGTGCCATATTGGCTCGAGTTGTTTTCTACCATAGGTGGCAGCTCAAGGGCTTTGACCTTTTCATCCGGTAAACACAAACATACGATACCGCTGCATTCGCGGATCAACATGGCCATTTGCGCATTGGTGAGTGACTCGGCGGCAAAAATTAAGTCGCCTTCGTTTTCTCTATCTTCGTCGTCGACGACCAACACACCTTGGCCTTGGCGCAGGGCTTCAAGACCCGCTTCAACGCGTTCGATAGCAGTACCAAAAGGAGCAAGTAAAGACTGATTCATGGTTAATATCCTTCAAAAATACGACATGGGAATTTCCAGAATCAGGGCGTGCAGAAATACAGCCTTTACCCAAAAGGGATTGAGCTGTAGCAATAGACCCATTTAAGCTCAATGGCTTACGTCGGCTAATTGCAAAATATGAGGCTAACATTCAGATGGCGGTAGCTTTCGATCATTGGCTGAAACGAAGCGCCCGTATCCTAATGTTGTCTTACATTCTCTTCCATCCGGACTCAGTACCGTTGCTATGATGGCAAACAGTCCATTACCGTCGGCTCTGGAATAGTAGCGCTCGATAGGCGTTAACCATAACGAGACAAGCTAAGTCACCAGATCTGCTGACCCCGAAATTGCGTTCGGGCGCTCGCGGGCTTTAGTGGGAGTGAAAACGGCTCACGACACTATTTACCGCCGGTGGGGAGTTTCACCCCGCCCTGAGAATTGTTGTTAGGCCTTGGCCTAAAAACGCGGTTATGTTGCGCCTATTTAGTTGGAATGGCAATAAAATCGCGCCATAAATTGGGCAATGTTTGCGCAAGCGCACAACTGGCCGCCAAGCTTAAACCAGCATCATCTTTAGGAAACTCGCAACAAGCGCTAGCTTGGGTATATCATATCCGACACATCAACTTATTGGCTTGCCGTCGTGCCCCACGATGGTGTTTGAACGTCACAAGGACGTATACATGCGCACTCTGCTGCTTACTTTAGGTCTCGCTATGCTATTACCCGGTTGCTCCACTCCAAAAGGGCAAGTCTCTGCGCCCGTTGCGGAAAAAATCCCCCATGTGATGACCTTGCACGGGGTCACACGTACCGACGATTACTACTGGATGCGCGACGATAAACGCCAAGATCCTAAGGTTTTGGCGCATCTGAATGCCGAAAACCGTTATACCCAAGCCTACTTTAAACCGCTTAAGTCATTGCAGGATGGGCTGTTTAACGAACTTACTGGGCGCTTAGTGGCCGATGAGTCGAGCGTGCCGTACCAATGGCACCAGCACAGCTATTACCGCCGCTACCAAGAGGGCGGCGAATATCCGCTGATCGCTCGCAAAGGCAGTGACGGGATTGAGCAAATGATGCTGGACGTGAATGAGCGCGCCAAGGGCCATGAGTTTTATGGTTTAGGTGGCGTCAGCGTCAGCCCAGATGAAACCATGCTGGCCTTCGGTGAAGATGTGCTAAGCCGCCGCGTGTATCACATCTATTTTAAAGATATTGAGTCCGGCGCCATGATCACCGATGTGCTTGAAAACACAGAGGGACGTATCGTTTGGGGCAATGATAATCGCCATGTGTTTTATATCGCTAAGGATCTGCAAACCCTGCTGGGTTACCGTGTATATCGCCACGAACTCGGCACGCCACAATCGAGCGACGTGTTGGTGTATGAGGAGCAAGATGATGCTTACTACATCTCCCTCGGCAAGAGTTTAGACGAGTCGCAAATTGTGCTGTTCCATGAGAGCACCACCACTAGCGAAGTGTCGGTGCTGGATGCTAACGATCCCCTAAGCCTATTCAAACCTGTGCTGGCGCGGGAAGAAGGCCATGAATACAGCGTCTCTAAGCTGGGCGACAGTTATTACATTCTCACCAACTGGCAGGCGACTAACTTCCGTTTGATGAAAGTGGCGATTAAGGATGCCGCCGATAAATCCAAATGGCAGGAGGTGGTTGCCCATAATCCCAATGCGCGTATCGAAGACGAGCTGGTATTGAAGGATTATTTGGTGATTCAAACCCGCGAGAATGGCCTAACGCGCATTAAAGTGATGCCATTCAATGGTCAAAAGCCCTTTGAGCTGAGTTTTGATGAACCTGCTTATGTGCTGGGTTTAGATGTTAACGCCCAGCAAGATAGCGACAAATTGCGGATTTTCTACTCGAGCCTGACCACGCCCGAGGCGATTTATGAGTACCACTTAAGCAATCCTGATAGACGCGATTTGCTTAAGCAGGAACAAGTGCTCGGCGGCTTCGATGCCAGCCAATATCGCGCCGAACGTTTATTTGTCACCGCTCGCGATGGTGCTAAGGTGCCAGTGTCCTTGGTGTATCGTAAGGATAAGTTCAAGAAAGACGGCACCAACCCTCTGTATCAATATGGTTATGGTTCATACGGTTACACAGTAGAGCCAGACTTTTCTTCGTCGGTTATTAGTCTGCTCGACCGCGGCTTTGTATATGCCATCGCCCATGTGCGTGGCAGCGAAATGCTCGGCCGCCCTTGGTACGATGCGGGCAAGTTGCTGAATAAAAAGAATACCTTTAATGACTTTATTGATGTCACTACCGCCTTAACCGAGCAAGGTTATGGTGATAAAAATAAAGTGGTGGCTTCGGGTGGCAGTGCTGGCGGGTTGTTAATGGGTGCGATTGCCAATATGGCGCCTGAAAAGTACTTTGCTATCGCGGCGCATGTGCCCTTTGTGGATGTGGTGACGACTATGCTCGATGAGTCGATTCCGCTCACCACCAATGAGTACGATGAATGGGGTAATCCAAACGAGAAGACCTATTTCGACTATATGCTCAGCTACTCACCCTATGACAATGTTGCCGACCATGAGTACCCACACCTGTTGGTGACGACAGGTTTACATGATTCACAGGTGCAGTATTTCGAGCCAGCGAAATGGGTAGCAAAACTGCGTGAAGTGCAAAATAAATGGTACAAACTGGACGATAAGGTGTTGTTATTCGACGTCAATATGGATGCAGGACACGGTGGCAAGAGTGGCCGTTATCGCCAGTATCAAGACACAGCGCAGGAATATGCCTTCTTCCTAAGCCTGCTCGGCATGACTAAATAGGCGCCAACGGGTGACTGATTTAGTGATTGAAGCCGCTAATTCAACTCCCTCGGCTAGCCCTCAAAAAGGGGCTAGCCAAACTCAAGTTGTTAACAAAGCTCAGCTTTCTAGCAAGCCAGAAGCGTTAGGTGCTGAGCAAGCTGTTACTTCGGAGCAAGGCGCGACGTCAGAGATAGAACAAGTCTCGATGTGGTATCTGTACCTTATCCGCTGCGCCAATGGCCACTTATACACAGGCATCACGACAGATGTCGCACGCCGCTTTAACGAACATCAATCAAGCAGTCCCAAAGCTGCAAAGTACCTGCGCGGCAAAGGGCCATTAACCCTAATGTATCAAGAACCAGTCGGCACTCGCAGCGATGCGCTAAGGCGTGAAATCGCAGTTAAAAAGTTAAGCCGCAGTCAAAAGCTCGCTTTGATAGCGTTAGGTATGATGGCGGGGAACGATTAAGCACTGCAATTCCAGTGACACGCCGTGAATATATCCCTATAGGCTCGACGGCGGCATCCATGCCGCCAACGGTCACTTTCATGACAGTGCTTAATCTCGTCGACATCTGTGTATGCAGGGAGTTAAATCTAACAATCGGTATCTTGTTAAACTTATAAAGCTAAAACGATATCAAGTGAATACGATCTGAGCCGCATAGAAAACAGCTATCCTACAAAAGCAAATTCCGATAGCATCATTCATACCAATTAACATGAGTGTGGCAGCGGCTAAGCCCGACAAGCGGGTTATGTTTTGCAAACAGCGTAATGCATAAATATAAGACCTTAGACCACAGAACTAAGAGTATCGGAATGCTATCTTTCGAACACGAAAATGGGAGCTATCATCTTCCAGATACAGCTCTTGTTGTTGGTATCGATGAAACTGGATGCGAGAATTATGCTGATAAGAATTTTCCGGTTTTCGGATTGGGTGGATGCGCTGTACTTGCTAGGGATTATTTCCGGTTTATAGAAGAACCATGGTCAATGATCAAAGACAGTTACTTCTCTGGGAGGAATAAACCGCTTCACGCTGCAGAGCTAAAGAATCCTTCAAAAGATCAATTATCTGCTCTAGAGTCCTTTTTTACGAATTCACCCATCTTCAGATTTGCAACTATGTCTGCAATCAGTTTTGAAAACGGAAGTGGCACTGATAACTTACACCTATTAGTGCAGTCTGTGATGCATCAAGTGTGCGAATTTGCATCGCTAACTAATCCGTCTGAAGTTGTATTTGTAATTGAAGATTCACAAAGAATTGGGAAGGCAACGCGTAGCTATTTCAGTGCTTATCAAATGAGCTCTGATAATGGGATTATTCCTAGAAAAGTTATGTATGCAACCAAGGATGTATGCTTGTCTCTTCTAGAGGTGGCTGACTTTGTTGTACATCCGGCAGGGGCTCAAGTTAGAAACCGAATCAAAGGTACTTTCCCCAAAAGTGGTCCAATCCGTAAAGATTTCGAAATAGTATTCTATAAAGCAGACCGTAGATTGTGCAGTTATCAGGAAATGCTAATTGCTCAGCCGACTGAGGTCTAAGAAAATCACCAATTTGATAGCTTTACTTTGTGCTCTAAGCGGCAAATAAGGCTGCGGTTATCAATAGATTTTCCCACTGTTGTAACTTCCTATCTGATTAAAATTCTAACATGCGCTAGGTTCCAGAAAGACGAGAGTTTATCGAGACACCCATTGTTAAATATTCTTACGGGAATGGTCGAGCTGGCAAAACTCTTGTGGGATTAACAGTCAGCACCGAGAAAACGTAAGGATAGGTATTACTCGACTATCAATGGTTGCACCAAACCCAGCATTGTTGCGCCAGTGACCTTCTAAAACATGGATGTTTTAGTAGAGCCTACAAGGACGTATCCACGGCGAGTCACTGGCGTAACAGTGCGAAAGCCTGCGGCAGGCAATTAGGGTATACAATAGCCAGAAGCCATGATGCCGCCTATTAGCCCCTCAAATCATGACCGAACCTACTGTTCAGAATTGAGACTGAGAAAGTCTCAGACACAAAAAAAGATGCCACTACAAGGGGTTAGTGGCATAAAGTGCATAAGAATGTCCATGGAACGGTAACGCAAAGGGGTGGGTAGAAGACTGACATTTGGTTGGGTACTGCAACATCAGTCTCTACGCCGGGAAGTTGGTCGAGCGGTAACGCTGTTAATCTAACGGGCTTAGTGTTTGCTTACTGGGCCATCGATTTTATCGAAGCTCACATCCCCTGAACCTGCCGAGAGAATCGTTAAGCCCTTAGTGTTCACCACATTGATATCGCCTGAGCCATCGTTGATGGTGACTGTGTTTTGCACATTGGCGACGTTGATTTCGCCAGAGCCGTCATCGATGGTGATGCTACCTTTAATATCATTGACTTGGATGCCGCCAGAGCCGTCGACAATCGCCAGATTACCGTTGACTTGGCTGACTTCAATCGCGCCAGAACCATCGTCGATGCTGACATTATTGCCGCCATGGATAACCAGTTCGCCCGAGCCATCCTTGACCTTGATATCCGCGGTCATCTTGTTGATCAAAATCGCACCCGAACCATCGTCAATATCCAGCGCTAATCCAGCGGGCACTTGTAACTTAAGGTCGATATAGGGTGAGTAATTGCTAAAGCTGCTATGGGATTCAAAGTCAGCCTTAAGCTGGGCTTTGTTGGCCTTTTTCTCAAGGGTGAGAATCACTTTGCTATCGTCATTGCTATAGATATCAGCCACTAACTTAATTTGGGTTAGGCCTTCGACACCGATAATTTCAAGGCTGCCTGCACCGGTTTCAGCGACGAGTTCTTGCAGGTCTTGAGCATCGAGGCTGAGTTCACGTTGCTGGTGGTCTAAATCCGGCATGCCGGCGGCGTTCACATTGATAATGCAGCCAGTGAGTGACACGCCAACGGTAAAGACGGCGACAAATCCGAGGGTGAATATAAAAGGGCGTAGTGACATTTTCTTCTTCCTTGTTATCGACACTCGACGAGCGACTGAGTGCTGAGCTATTAGCGATAAGCTTGATATCTCTCGTGAATGCACATCCTATGCCAATTTTAAAACGTATTAATAATCATGCAGATAAATTAAATGTGTCCGCTTGGGCGCAGGCGGACATGTCCGCTGAATGAGTGATTTTTCCCAAAGAGTGGTGAAATTAATCACTTATTCGGTTAGCGTGTGTCCATTCAGCCCGCGTGGCTAACAGCATAATCAGAAAGGATTCATATGGATTACTTAACGACCAATAAAATCGCTTGGGATGCCCGCACTCGGGTGCACTTAACCTCTGATTTTTATGATGTTGAAGGCTTTTTGAATGGCAACACCTCCTTAACGGAAATCGAATTAAATGAGCTTGCGGTAGCGGGTAAGAGCCTACTGCATCTGCAATGTCACTTTGGTTTAGATACCCTGTCGTGGGCGCGAATGGGCGCAAAAGTGATTGGGGTCGATTTATCCGAGGTGGCGATTGCTGAGGCGTGCAAGTTGGCGCAGCAGACGCAGTTGTCCGCCGAGTTTATCTGTAGCGATGTCTACAGCGTAGCGGGCAAGGTTGAGCCGCAAGATATTGTCTTTACCTCCTATGGCGCCATTGTATGGCTGCCGGATTTAACGCTTTGGGCGCAGACCATTGCGGCGTGTTTAAAGCCCGGCGGACAGTTTTATATGGCCGAATTTCATCCGGCGCAGCAGCTATTCGATGGGTATAGCTATTTTAATCGCGGTGAGCCAGATATAGAGCAGGAAGGGACCTATACCGAGAATGCCGGTGATGAGCAGCAGACCTTAATGTGCTGGTCGCATAGCTTGTCTGAGGTGATCAATGCCTTGTTGCAGGCGGGCTTAGTGTTGGAGTTCTTCCACGAATTTGCGTTTAGCCCCTATAACTGTTTCGCAGGGCTAGAGGCGCAAGCCGATGGCCGTTATGTGCTCACACACCAAGGGCAGCATGTGCCCTTGGTGTATAGCATTAGCGTGCGTAAGCCTGCTTAATCCTTGCCGTTTTTAACTGCGGGATTAACGGCTACGGTAGACCGGATATTTAAGATATTGATTATCGTAGTAAGGGCTGCGCTCATAGAACCAGCGTAAGCGTGCCTCGGGATCGGCGGCAAACTCTGGGTTTTCCAGCGCTTTGTTAAATGCGGCCTGTAGCTTTGGATCTTCCTTCAGCATTTTGGCGGCCAGCGGCTCTACGGCGTAGTCCTCAATGTATTCAGTACGAGTAAAGATAGGGTTGAAGAAGCCCCATTGCAGTAACGAGTCCGGTGATTGTGGCTCGAGCAGTAAAATCGCCAGATCGCCTAAGGGTTGATCTGTGCTGATTTTCACTGTGCCCGCAGGCAAGGTGGTGGTCAGTTTCGCCAGTGTCGAGTCGGCCTTCACTGTGAGTCGACCCTCGAACGCCTTGGTATTAAACACCGGATTGCTCAGGCTATATTGCTGCAATTTAAGCTCTGTTGGCTTGCTTAAACGCGTCATCCGAATGCCGTGTAGATTTAAGCGGTCGATCACTTGTGTCCACTGGGCGGGAATATAGTAAGCACTCGGGCGAGTGACTTTAATATCGGGCACGGTTTCGGCAATCACGGGTAAATTCGGGTACAGCTTAGGCTCGCCCGTCCAACGCACAACCTCGGTGCCGCTAATCGTACTCTGCTCTAACTTGTAATCTATGCCTTTAAAATCCCAGCCTTTAGCCAGTGGCGCCGATTTCCACGTTAAGGTGATCAGTGGCGAGGCGCGGTATTTATCCTCTTGAATCGCACTCTTTAACTTGGTCGCTTGGTCGCCGACGGTTTTTAGGGTTTGCTCTAGCATCACATAAGTGCCAAGTACGCGCTGCTTAAAGGGTTTTAAGCTGTGGTTCTCAATCAAAATAGTCGGTAGATGGCGGGCATCACCATAACCATTAGAGAAGCGTGGGCTAGGGTTCCACAGTGACATGCCTTTAGTGATATCGGTATTGTCGACGGCGAAAATCAGCGGACCTGGGATATGGCCCTGGGCGCTTAGCGCAGCTTCTACCGCTGGGCGGTAGCTATTTTCGAGCCAGCGGAAACTGGCAGGACTCAAGCCTTGGGCGAGGTTGTAGCCGAAGGTGATGTCGTATTGGTAGTCGATACCGTCGGTGACATGCACATCGATATACAGATCCGGTTGCCACACATTAATCGCCCGCAGCATATGCTGCATTTCTAGGGTATCGGCCTTGGCGTAGTCGCGGTTCAGGTTGAGGTTATTGGCATTGGTGCGCCAACCCATATTGACCGGACCGCGTTGATTTACGCGGTTAAATTCGCCGCTGCGCTCATGGGCATCGACGCTAAACATAGGCACAAACAGCAAGTTAGCCTTTTCGAGCAGGTCGCTTTTATCGCCTTTGACTATATCCCGTAGCAGCATCATGCCGGCGTCTTTACCGTCGATTTCGCCCGCGTGGATCCCGGCCTGCACCAGAATCGTCGGCTTAGTGTTTTGCTTTAGTCGTGCCGATTCGTTAATGCCTTCACTGCTGGCGACATACATCCAAATGTCGCGCCCTTGAGGGCTCTTGCCTAGGCTGACTTTCTGCAATTGGGTGGTTTCGGCCGCTAATCGGTCGAGCCAAGTGATGGTGTCGTCATAGCTTGGGCTTTCGGTGCCGTTGCTTTGCTCGAAGGGCGTCGCCCATTCGTTATCGGCGCTGAGTAACAACGACTCACTGGCACCGTGCCACGTGATGCTCGGCGGTAGAATGGCATCATTCACAAAGGTGTTGGCGCGAGTCGGTGTCGCTGTCACTGCTGCTTCGGGAGCAGCTTCTGTTGCGGGCAAAACGCTGCTGTCGGCACTGGTGTCAACCGTGTCAGTTTTAGCGGCCTCAGCGTTGGCAGCTCCAGTAGTCACTTCAGGCTGCGCGACTTCGGCATTCGCGGCAACGGCTAATTGGGCGGTGAATAGTGAACCCGCCGATAAGCAGGCAATGGCGATAACGGAAGGGGAAAACAAGCGCATGAAAACAGTCCACACATCGAATTTTTATTAGGGCGGTATCTTTTCATTAAGCCCCTGCGAGTGCAAGGGTTGCCAAGGGTTTATCTTGATCTGACTGAGTGATTTTCGCTGCCATTCCCCGTGGTAATAGCCTATGAAGGCTTGGCGGTTTTATGTAACACGGTTTGTCCGCTATAGGCGATTTCGATAATCTCGATATCGGCGTAGAGCGCTTCGACGGCGATGGCGAGTTGATAGATAAGCCAGCCGTATCCCGTGAGGGCAAATCCCTGCGCAACTTCATTGGCTAAAGGGGCCGAATTTGGCGTCTGGGCGGCCAAGCTAAGTTGTAATCTGTGTTGCAACTCTTGCTCTAATGCATTTGGTAGTGTGGGCAATGTGGCTGTTTTGCCTGCAACAAATTCACTCAGCCTGTGAAGATAAGCCGTAAGCTCGGCGGCGACTTTGTTGATTTGGTGATATGCCTCTTTGTCGGCCTCCTGCCAACGACTCAAAGGTAATAATTCGAGCAGAGTGATCAGCCGCACCTGTTTATTAACTAATTCTGCCAGCAGCACTTTATGTTTTTTCAGGGTTTGGCTTTCCCACTCGAGGGAGAAAAACAATTTCTTCTGGGTTAATACCGCCTTCATCGCCGCTTCGAGTTCGGCGCGAAAATCTAAATCATGGTTGGCGGGGGCCTGTAAGTGTTGGGTCAGCACTTTGGCCATATTGTCGATGGCATTGGCAAGCTGGCTGCGCCAGTCCTGTTTGGCTTTAATCGGGAAGATAAACAGCGACACCAGAATGGCGATAACACAACCGAGCAGAATATTCGCCGTGCGCCAGAGCGCCTCTGAGGTGTCGTGGTTCGCATCGCCCACTACGATAATAATGGTGAATCCCGCCACCAGATAGGCATAGCTGTATCGCCCCGCCGAGATAAAACAGATCAGCGTCACCCCTAAGATCAGCAGCCCCATAATCAGCCAATAACTGTCGATAGTGGCCACTAACATCACGCCATAAGCCGACCCTAAACAAGTGCCTACCGCCCGTTGCAGGGACTTTTCAATCGCGCCGCCCACCTGCGGCAGACTCATCATAATGATCACTATGGTCACCATGCTCCAAATAAAATGCGGCGGCGACCAAATGGCGTTAATGGTGACGGCAATTAGCTGGGCGAGGCCGAGTTTAAGGGCGTGAATGGCACGGAAATGACGATAGATAAAGTCGGCAAAAGGGCTTGCAGGGGCAAAAACGGACATAATGCAACACTCCTTTGGACTGATGGTAGCCAAGCCATTATCGCAGAAAGGCACCGTACTCGTGTGGCTCGGCAGATAAAGAAATACAAATTGCGAGGCGGCACCGTTTGAGCTTAGCCCAAGGCGTCGCCAAGATCACATTAATCTGCATTAAGTGATACAAAATCAGTGGGATAAGATGTGGTATCTCGAAGTTTAAACCATAAAAAAGGCTTGAATAAGCAAGCCTATTCAAGCCTTGGTATATCAATGTATTCGCACAGTTAGTTCGAGCTTGGCTCTGCGGTGTACTTATCCATAATCACGGCGCAGGCGGCATCACCTGTGATGTTGAGCGCGGTGCGGATCATGTCAAACACCCGGTCGAGGGCGAATAACAATGGTAAACCGTCAATGGGAATACCGGCGGCCAGTAGCACAGCAACCACTAAAAACGATGGACCAGGCACACCCGCTTGGCCAATGGCGCCTAAGGTTGAGGTAAAGATAATCGCGGCATAGGCGGTCATCGACAGATCGACGTTGTACATTTGCGCGAAGAACATGGCGACTAAACCATAATAAATCGCGTTGCCGCTCATATTGATGGTGGCGCCTAAAGGCAGCACAAAGGCGGTGGTGGCCTTAGAAACCTTAAGATCTTCTTCGCAGGTTTCCATATTCACCGGCAGCGTTGCCATGGATGAAGCCGTCGACAGTGCCATCACCTGAGGTTTTTTCATCGCCGAAATAAATTGGCGTGCCGATACCTTAGAAAACAGCTGTACCACTAAGGGGAAGAACACAAAACCGTAAATCAGAATCGCGGCCACAAACACGGCAAACAACTTAAACACCACTTCTAAGGCATCGAAACCGAAGGTGCCGACGGAATCGGCCATCAAGCCAAATACCCCAATGGGCGCAATCACCATCACACAGTTGATCATCCACACAAAGGCGTCGACGACGGTATTTAACGCCGCCATGATGGGCTTAGCGCCATCGCCTTTGACCTTGGTAAGCGCGATCCCGAAAAATATACTAAACACCAGAATTTGAAGGATATTCCCGCCAGTCAGCGATTCGAACACATTGGTTGGGATCATGCCAATAAAGGTGTCCATGACCCCAGGCAGTGCGCCATGCTCGGCAGTTACTTCCATCAGGCCGCTACTGCTATGGGCGGTAAAGTCGACACCCGCGCCGGGGGTAAACATATTGCCCATGACTAATGCCAAGGCCACGGCAATCCCCGAGGTGACAATAAAGAAACCGAAGGTGCCGACACCAATCTTACCCGCCGAGGGGCTATCGCCTAAGCTGGCGGCGCCGCTGATGATAGACACCAGTACCAGTGGGATCACTAGCATTTTAATTAAATGGATAAAGATGGTGCCCAGTGGGGCGAAGATGCTCGCACTTTCACCCATGGTAAAACCAACCAGTGCGCCAATCATCATGGCAATAACCACTTGCACACCAATGTTGCCTAATAAACTCTTGCTCTTCATTTTTGCGAAACTCCCCAGTTACCGCGGCATTTTGTGTCTTAAGACTAGTTATCTATTTACAGGCTTGCCCTCGCTTTTGGCGTAAAAGCTCAGCCCTGACACGTTTTTTGGGCGCCTAAGGTACCACAGTTGGCGTAGCGGGTTTTGTGAAACATCACCAAGCTTGGTTTGAAAATAACCAAAATCTAAATAACGCTAAGGCTAAATGTGTAATATTTAAAAATTAACGCCATAAAATGATGTTTGTTTAATTTTGACTTGGGTTTTGTCCATCGAATTGATGAATTGTGATTTTGGCTTTGATGGACGCAGATATCCTCTCGTATTCTTGGGGCGGGCTGAGTCGCGAGAACTCCCATCTCTTACTTATATGCATCTTGAGGGTGGTGAATAGCCTCTATGACCATGCAACTTAGTGACTCACTCGGTTTTACTATGACAACGCCATTTCGAGGACATTATGAATATCACTTCATTCTTTGGTCAGCCCGAGTCGTTACAGCGCTGGATAAGAAAGTGTATCGAACAACCCGGATTAAGTTATTGGCTGGTTTATCAAGATCTGGAACAAGGTGAATCCCTACAGCTGACCACATTATTGTTCCCGATAGTGGCCGATATGAGAGACCTATCAGATGCCGAAATCGATGCCTTTGAGGATGGCTTGGGCCACAGTGACTATGGTTATCTGCTAAACACGGATCAAATCGAGGATGTGATTGATAATCTTAAGCAGCAAAAAGCTCAGCCCAGTGAACAGGAACTGCTTGAAGCGATTATCTTTTACTATGAGCGAGATGCGTTTATCAGCCTCTGATGGGCTCTTTGCGGAGCGTCGCGACTTAAGTTGAGATAAGCGCCCCGAGGAATCAACTCAGGGGCGCGGAGGAATTAAGGTTTATTTTGCTAGCGATTTAAAGTGGTTGTACAGGGTATTGCTGAAGCTTTGGTCGTAGGTAAAGCGATATAACTGTTTATTGTCAGTCGTATCAAATGCCGTGTTTAGCTCAACTTCAGTCAGCAAGTTTGAGGTCACAAGGTAGTAGCGAGGTTGCACCATCTGGCTCGCAATCGGATCCTCCACAATTTCAGTGATAGTTAGCAGCTTGCCGCCGTTCGGGCTGGTGCTAATGCTCCATTCATGTTGGCTTTCAGGCTGACCGAAGCTATCGAGAATGGTGAATTTATTCGTTGAGTCCTCAACGTAACTCTCGGGGTAAGCGAAGGGCCACAATAGCTCCACGATCACGCTAGAGGAAAGCTCGCTCGCGGTTTCAACGCCCGTTTCATAGGTGATGGGATCTTCTGCGCGGCAAAGCACATCAGCCGTTTGTTTTATATCCATGCGATAGATTTGCGAAGGCCAACTGAGTGACGCCAGCTTAAGGTCGCTCGGGAGATTTACCAGCAAATCCTGCCAGTCGGCTGCCGTGTTCTGATACTTATGGAAATTCATTTCGACAGGGATTTCAGTGCCAGCATACACGGTCTTTATTTTGTTACCTTCAATCACAGGTTCTTTAAGGACGTACCCTTGGTCGTTACGCGAGGCATTGATCCATTTTTTCATCGGCTCATTCCAGCATTCGGTAGGGACCTCCTCTCCAGACGAGTTGTCGAAGATCATCACAGCGTCACCTGAAAATACCCCAGTAAGAGTTTGGTCAGCAGTACCATAATCTAAGTTGACAAAATGGCTGTTGCGAACGGTGGCGATATTGAGCACATGAGATGCGTCGGTATGATTGAGCATGCTGCTAAACACTGTATCCCAGTCAGTGCTGTTCATCGCCTTACCATCAACCGGCGCTTCCATATAACCGAAGGACACTAAGGTGCTCTCCACCTTATTGGTAACGGCAACAGGATTGGTTTGCAGATAAGCCTCAGTGCCAAAGCCGTACCCTAGGATTAAATTCTCGAAGGCTTCAAATGCGGCGATTAACACTTCGATAGCCGCCAAAATTTCCACTGTGCGCTCATTGGTGAGGTTTAGCAGGTAATCGTGTAACAGCAGGGTGTCGAGAAATGTGGGTTGCAGGGTGATTTCGGGCGAAAGACTAAATAAATCGGCTTCGACTTGTTTAAATCCAGTGGCGTATAAGGATTTGAGTTTGGCGCGGAACTCAATCACTTGCTGTGGCGTTAAGTCGGCCTCAATCATCTTGCGATAGCGTGAAAACTCAATATTAGTCAGCGCGTTGATATGACCCGCATGATCGGGCAGGGCAACGATATTCATGCCGCCAGTGGTGGCACTGGTGTTAGCTGCGGCAGAGCTCACCGTCAATGCTGAGCGTGCAGATGAAGGCGCGGTATCAATCCAGTCGGCCAGCAGGTAATAGTTAGGTTTTTCGGTCGCGCTTTTCCAATCGATTTGATACTTACCGTCAGTGCCCGTAGTGGTGCTCGGTTCACCCTCTGAGCAGCTTAAGTCTTGGTTGAGATCCACGCACACGTTGGCCCCGGCGATAGCGCCGATATAAGTGACCTGACCTGTGACTTTATGTGTGTATTCCGTGGGTGGCGTCGGTTCTGGCGTCGTGGTGTCATCTTTATCGTCTGAGCCAGAACAAGCCGTCAGCAAACTGGTGGCGATCAGCAAAGAGAGCAGTTTAGGTTTAAACATCTTGTGTCCTTACATCAATTCGGCAATTTCCATTGCACTGAGTTAGCGCGGAGTCATCTGATAACGTCGAGTATTCAACGTGTTGCAGTGTTATTTGTGGCCAAGCCAAATAGCATGAGCCAAGGTGACTAAGAAGGGCGTGAGTATCGGTCTGAGTGGATAAAAATCGACGCCGCTTGTGATAAAACATGCGGCTTGATGTGAAATCCCTTTCACGACAACGTTTGGCTTCCTTCCGGTCAAAATGCGGCTGTTTTTAAATCAGTCTGCATTTTCGACAGCTATTTTTGCCTGTACAACCCATCGCCTCAATCACGCTAAAGTATTAACTTGTTTCATATTTGTTATTGTGCAACCCGTTTAGTGTTACTTTTCGCAGCAGTATTTCTATGGAGGGTAAATATTGATGCGTGTTTCTAAGCGGAGTTATTTAGCGGGGTTATTGGCTATGTCGACGAGCCTGTTGCCCTTGTTGTTAATGGCGGCGGATGAGGGATTATTTACGCCTTTCCCGACGGCGAAATTAAAGGATGAATTGACGCGCCATTATGCTGAATATCCCTTTATTATCAGCGCGGGTGAACAAAGAGCTGACTATCGTTTTAAGCCTATCTTCGGTCAGGTCCATCAGCAAAAATACAAATTAGCGCCCGAATATAACCCTGCGCATATTCTCGATAATTACCGTGAGCAGATTAAAAAGCTTGGTGGCGAAGTCCTATTCGAGTGTCTGCTTGAGGCCTGTGGTGATTCTCGCCTATTGCAAGAGAAAATTGCCCTGTTGGATGGCGTTATTGGTGTTGAAAGTGGTTACTTGTTTGCTCGAGTGAAGAATGAGCAAAAAGAGTTTTATACCGCCATACAAGCCGCAAATCTGAAGAGTTCCGCGGGTATTCATATTACGACGCTCGAGGTGATCCCCGAGCCGTTAGATTTAGTCACAGTTAATGCCGCATTTTTACAGCAAGCGCCTAAGCAAATCGAGTTTAAAGACAATCAAAAGAAGGATACGAATGGCGCCGAGGATCATCCGCTTATCAGCCGCTTAAAGGGAAGCTATATCCAGGACTTTAAACGCCAAGGCTTTGCCAGCACTGCCTTTGTGTCGTCAATGGATGCAAGCAATAAGCCTGTGCTGGTGGAGCGTGCGGGTAAGTTGACTCAAAATGGCTATTCAATACCAAAGGAATATTCGGGTTACGAGGTGTTCACTAACTATAAGGTGGCATTAACTAAACTCGGATTCGAGATGCAATTTGAGTGTCAGGGAAAGGCCTGTGGTAGGGAGGATAGGTTTATCAAAGCCATCGATTCTCTAGTGAATATCGGTAACGAAGACAGCCAGTTTTATGCTTGGTATACCTTAACGCGCCCCGAGGGGAATGTGCATGTGAGCACTTATACCATAGGTTATATCGGCGGGTTATGGACCGACTTGCGGGTGTTAGAGGAGACTGAGCTTAAGGATGATCGCGTGGGGATCAATCTTGAGGCGCTGACCGACCAAATCGAAGCCAAGGGGCATGTTGCCTTAGAAGGGCTGTTATTTGAGTACGATAGCGACACGTTATTGCCCGAGGCGCAGCCCGTTGTCGAGGTGCTTGCGAGTTACTTAAAGGCAAATCCTAAGCGTGCATTTTATGTGGTGGGTCATACCGATGACAAAGGTAATCAAGCCTATAACCAAGGTCTATCCCAACGCCGCGCGGTGGCGATTGTGAAGTTATTGACCACGAGTCATGGTATTCAAACTCAACAATTGGAAGCCGTAGGCATAGGTGAACATGCTCCCGTTGCTAGCAACAGTGATGAGGCGGGGCAGCAGCAGAATCGCCGTGTCGAGTTAGTATTAAGATCGGACACTAAATAAGCTCAATCGTTTGATATCAATAGATATAAAAATGGCGTCAGCTCTTATCGAGTTGGCGCCATTTTTGTTTATCTGTGATAGCTCTTTCGATGAGCTCAGCCAAGCGATATTTATACTAAGGCTAAGATAGTGCGGGGAAGGTTAGCGAGCTGCCAATTCCTAATGGCAGACCTAGGGCCCAGTAAGCCAATAAGAAACCGCTCCAAAGCAGGAGAAAACTGATTGAAAACGGCAACATCAGTGCCACTAGAGTGCCTATGCCCGATTCCTTAACGTATTTTTGGCAAAACACCACTATCAACGGAAAATAAGGCATCAGCGGGGTAATGATATTGGTCGACGAGTCGCCCACGCGGTAAGCGGCTTGAGTCAGATCGGGCGATACGCCCAGCTCCATTAACATGGGCACCATGATGGCACCAATCAAGGCCCATTTGGCCGACGCCGAGCCGACTAATAGATTGACGAACGCCGTGAGAAACACAATTCCCACCAAAGTCACACCCATAGGAAGGGCCAATTCTTTCAACGCCAACGCGCCTTTAATCGCCATTAATGCGCCTAAATTGGATTGACCGAAGGCGTAAATAAACTGGGCGCAGAAGAAGGCCATGACGATGTAATAACCCATGCCGCTCATGGACTTACTCATGCCTTGAATAATGGCCCTGTGGTTATTCGCCGTGCCCGCAACATAGCCATAGACTATGCCTGGCACGAGGAAGAACACAAAAATAATCGCCACAATGGAGCGCATTAAGGGAGCCGAGGCACTGGTTAGCGCGCCATCGGTACCACGCCAGGCAGAGTTGTCACCATAGGCGGTAAACACTAGCCCTAAGGCACATAACAACATGGCGCCCATGGCGAATTTGAGACCTCGGCGCTCATGGGGCGCCAGCTCATCAAGCGTTGGGAGTGTGCTGGGATCGCCATTCACCGCCGTGTTTTTTAGGCGCGGCTCAATCACTTTATCCGTTAAGAACCAGCCAACTAATATAATTAACACGGCTGAAGCCGACGTAAAGAAGATATTATTCAGTGGGTTAATTGTTAATGTGGCGGCGGCTGGGTCGGCCGATAATCTTGCTGCTGCCTGAGTTAAGCCCGCTAACATAGGGTCAAGGCTCGATGGCACACCCACGGTCGCAGAAAAACCGCCTGATACGCCTGCAAAAGCGGCGGCAATACCGGCTAGGGGATGACGACCCGCGGCATAGAAGATCACCGCGCCGAGCGGGATAACCAGTACATAACCCGCATCAACCGCGACATGGCTGAGGATACCCACGGCGATCAATACCGGAGTGAGTAACATCTTGGGGGTAACAGATAAAATTGAGCGCAGCCCGGCATTAATAAAGCCGGTATGCTCAGCCACGCCAAGACCCAGCATAGCAACCAGCACGACACCGAGCGGCGGAAAAGTCACAAAGGTGGAGACTATTGTCGA
This sequence comes from Shewanella sp. FJAT-51649, assembly GCF_019457435.1. Taxonomy (NCBI): domain Bacteria; kingdom Pseudomonadati; phylum Pseudomonadota; class Gammaproteobacteria; order Alteromonadales; family Shewanellaceae; genus Shewanella; species Shewanella sp. FJAT-51649. Next base: position 152,344 of record NZ_CP080411.1, read on the forward strand.
GGTAAAGGCTGTCAGTGCACCGCCTTCGAGCATATTCACGACTTGAATGGGGTTGCCAGTTCGAGGGTCGATTTCATCAAAACTGACACCCGATAATCCCCAGGAGATCAGCCAGACTAAGCCCAGAAACATCGCAAATAACACCGCCGGATCGGGCAGTTTATTGCCGACGACTTCGACGCCATTGAGAAATCGCTGGAATCCAGTGACAGGTTTATGGTTTTCCATTTGGGTGTCGCTTCCTAAAAATTGATGATTGTTATCGATGATTATAAAAACGCAGCATTAATTTAAGCTTGGTTTAACTAATCGATAAGAAATAAAACACATAAAAATCTACCGCAGTGACTTTAGTGCGTTTAAGGCTTTCGACAGAGCGCCACTATGCCTTCAAGCCTTCGCCTTGTCTAAAGCCCGTTTAACTCCCGCTGAATGAACAGATATTTAATACGATTGGTATTAGTCATCAAATCAACAGGCAAATAAAAAGCGCGGGTTCATCGCTGACCCCGCGCTTTTTTACTCAACAATGTGTTTGATTACATTATCTAAATGAATTCGCTACGCTTATGCCTTTGGGCCAGCGTTACGGATGGCATCTGACACTTGGTACTTAGCGAAGTTCTTGGTGAAGGCTTCGGCCAGTTTTTGGGCGTATTCGGCGTACAGAGCCTTATCGCTCCAAGTGTTTACTGGGTTGAGTAGGTTAGTGTCTACACCTGGTACCGCCACTGGCACGGCCAGATTCAGCGTCTCTAAGTGTACGGTTTCGACGTTTTTCAGTTCACCGCTGACAATCGCATCGACAATGGCGCGCGTCGTTGGGATGTCGAAACGTTTACCAATACCGTGTGGGCCACCAGTCCAGCCAGTGTTCACTAAGTACACTTGGCTACCAAATGACTCGATGCGCTTCATCAGCAGCTCAGCATACACGCCCGCAGGACGTGGGAAGAAAGGTGCGCCGAAGCAGGTCGAGAAGGTGGACTGAATCGCAGAAGTTGAACCGATTTCAGTCGAACCGACTTTAGCTGTGTAACCCGAGAGGAAGTGGTAAGCCGCTTGCTCTTTGCTCAGGATAGAAACTGGTGGTAATACGCCAGACACGTCGCAGGTTAAGAACACCACAGCGTGCGGCTCGGCGCCACGGTTGTCTTCTTTACGCTGAGCGATATGCTCGAGTGGGTAAGCCGCACGGGTGTTTTCCGTCAGGCTGCTGTCTTTGTAGTTAGGCACGCGGTGCTCGTCCATTACCACGTTTTCCAGCACTGTACCGAAGCGAATCGCATCCCAAATCACTGGCTCGTTCTTTTGGCTCAGGTCGATACACTTGGCGTAGCAGCCGCCTTCGATGTTGAATACGCCGCCAGGTGCCCAGCCGTGCTCATCGTCACCGATCAGGAAGCGTTTTGGATCCGCAGACAGGGTGGTTTTACCCGTGCCTGACAGACCGAAGAATAGGGTGGTGTCGCCGTCTTTACCTACGTTAGCCGAGCAGTGCATTGGCAATACGCCTTGGGCTGGCAGCAGGAAGTTTTGTACAGAGAACATCGACTTCTTCATTTCGCCAGCGTATTTCAGGCCCGCTAGCAACACTTTGCGCTCGGCAAAGTTTAAGATCACCGCCGCATCTGAATTGGTGCCATCACGCTCAGGTACACAGACGAAGTCTGGCGCGTTGATGATTTGCCATACAGGCTTGTCTTGACGGTTAAATTCTTCTGGGATGATAAAAAGGTTGCGGGCGAACAGTTGGTGCCAAGCGTATTGAGTCGTCACACGCACTGGCTGGTAATGTTCTGGATCTGCACCGACTTCGAGGTCAGATACAAACAACTCTTTATCGGCGAGGAATGCTTCTACGCGCGCCCATAATCCTTCAAAAGCACCGGGTTCAAATGCTTGGTTGACGGGGCCCCATTCGATGTCAGCCGCTGAGCTGTCTTCTTTTACGATAAAACGATCGCCAGGAGAGCGACCGGTACGGGTACCTGTTTTAGCGACCAGTGCGCCGTTTGCAGTCAATTCACCTTCGCCGCGTAGCAGGGCAAATTCGACCAGTTGTGCTGTTGAGGGGTTGTAATGAACGCGGTTTAATCCATCCGCCATAGTGAGGTCTCCATTGACTTGTATTTGTAAGGTTATTTTTTTATCGATCGTCTGCCGATTTGTTTTTATTTATCGCCCGAGGCGTGCTAGGGGACAAAGTGTGTCGATTGTATCCTATCCGCGGGTAAAGTGTGAGCTGGATCATTGAGGCGGTACAAAAAAGGGCACCCTAAGGTGCCCTTTTAACAGTCAATTTTGACTTACTGCTGGGTATTTGAAGCCGTGCCGTTGGCATAAATTGCTGCGATATCAATGCCATCGAATACGTATTTGGCATTGCAGTATTCACAACCCATTTCGACCTTACCGTCTTCGGCCAGAATGGCTTCGACTTCGGCTTGATCAATGGTTTTGATCGCGGCTGCGCTGCGCTCACGTGAGCAAGTACACTTGAAGCTGACTTCGATAGGATCGAATAGTCGCACTTCTTCTTGGTGATATAAGCGGTGCAAGACGTCCTGCGCATCTAAGGTGAACAATTCTTCTGCCTTGATGGTCGCGGTCAGCTGACACAAATGCTCGAAGTCGGCATTGTGGTCTTCTTGGCTTGGCAATACTTGCAGGAACATACCCGCAGCTTGCTTACCGTCGGCAAATAACCAGAGTGCAGTAGGTAATTGCTCTGATTGGTTAAAGTAGTCTTCGACACAGGCGGCTAAGGTTGGCTTGTCGAGGGCGACCACGCCTTGGTAACGCTCGCCTTCATCTGGCGTCAGGGTGATAACCATATAACCTTGGCCAAACAGATCGGCGAGGCTAGCATTGTCGGCTAACTCGCCTTCCCAGCGGGCAATACCGCGTAATTGCTGCTGGTTATTTCCATTGATCACCGCCAGTGATACTGGGCCGTTGCCCTGCAGCTGCACGCTGATATCGCCACTGAATTTTAAGGTGGCAGTTAACAGAGACGTCGCCGCCAGCAATTCACCCAGCAGGATTTGCAACACGGGTGGATAAGCGTGTGAGCCAATCACCTGCTGATAGCTGTCTTGTAACTGTACGAGTTCACCACGCACATCGGCATTGTCGAACAGGTAGCGGTTTAAAATATCTTGTATCATCTTGTATCTCACTGTTAGGTAACTTTTACGTAATTCTTAGCATTCTTTAAAACGGATAAGTTGGCGTCGTTGCTTTTTATCCGGTTTATGGTCGGGCGCAGGATTATTGAGAATATTCAATCGTCTTGCTTCGGCGTTTACCGCACGCTTGGCTATACTGGCGGCCGTTTCTTCGTACAATTCCTGCGCAATCGATGCACTTTGGCGCATTTCAGATAATTTTTTTATGACGATCTCTTTATCGTCATATCCCTGTCGTATCTTAAGGACGGCACCTATCTCGGCATTCTTACTAGATTTGGTGCGAGCACCGTTGTAATGTACTTTGCCGCCGTTGATCATTTCTTTGGCAATGGCACGGGTTTTATAAAAACGTGCGGCCCATAACCACTTATCGAGTCGAACGCTGCCACTGTCGCTTACACTTTGCGTCATAGTGTCTCCAAGATAAAAGATCGATGAGTTCACATGCTGAACAATAAAATGCCTAAGCCGCATTGCTATTATGTTAAAGGGTGGTGCGCTTCACACCCTTTTGAGGCGGGCAAAGTTAGCATAAATGGCGAATTTTCGCCAATTGCAATACTGTTATGGGGTTGTTGCCAAATGCGGCCTAGGTTAGCATGTGGCGAACATTCTAATTTTTATAATCAGAACAGAGACCTGTATTGAGGGTCCACATAAATATGGATTTATTAGATAAAGTTATCGCTAAAGCTGCAGGTATCCCGCATAAGCCATTGAGTCAGGTTGTTTTCTGGTTTGGTTTTATTCTGTGTTTACTCTTAGCCGCGCAAATTACATGGAAACTCGTACCTAGTACTTCATCCCCAACGGCTTGGTCTCCTACGGCTGTCACCACGACAGGTAAAGGGGCTGGGCAAGTTGATCTGGCGGGATTACAGCAGCTTGCACTGTTTGGCAGAGCCGATGCCAAAACCGATAAACCGAAAGTGGAAGTGGTTGAGACTGTGACCGATGCGCCTAAGACGTCCCTCTCGATCCAATTAACGGGTGTGGTGGCCTCGACCGCCGATCAAAAAGGCCTCGCGATTATCGAGTCCAGCGGTAGTCAAGAAACCTACAGCCTAGGCGATAAGATCAAAGGCACTTCGGCTTCGTTAAAAGAAGTCTATGCCGACCGGATTATCATCACCAACGCGGGCCGTTACGAGACCTTAATGCTCGATGGTCTGGTTTACACCAGCCAAAGCCCAGCGAATCAGCAATTACAAAAGGCTAAGAGTGAAAAAGCCGAGGTGGTGAGCCGCGTGGATCAGCGCAAAAATGCTGAAATTTCCCAAGAGCTGGCCGAATCCCGCAGCGAACTCTTAGCCGATCCCAGCAAAATCACCGATTACATCGCGATTTCTCCCGTCAGACAGGGCGAAAGCGTCGTGGGCTACCGTTTAAACCCGGGTAAAGATGTGAACCTTTTTAAGCAAGCGGGCTTTAAACCCAATGACCTTGCGAAATCGATTAATGGATACGACCTGACTGTGATGAGTCAGGCGTTAGAAATGATGAGCCAATTGCCTGAGTTAACTGAAGTTTCCATTATGGTGGAACGGGAAGGACAATTGGTTGAAATCATGTTTAGTTTGCCGCAATAACACGCGTTAGAGGAAAGTAAAATAATGAATAACAAACGGATTCGACGCAAACTGATTGCTGGAGTTGTGGCTGGCGCCACTATGCTGACCTCGCAATTTGTTTGGTCTGAACAATATGCGGCCAACTTTAAAGGCACTGATATCCAAGAATTTATCAACATTGTTGGTAAAAACCTGAATAAAACCATCATTGTTGACCCGACCATTCGCGGCAAGATTAACGTGCGCAGTTATGATCTGCTCAACGATGAGCAGTATTACCAATTCTTCCTCAACGTGCTGCAAGTGTACGGTTATGCCATCGTTGAGATGGAAAACAACGTCATCAAGGTCATTAAAGACAAAGATGCGAAAACCGCAGCAATTCGTGTCGCCAACGACAACGACCCAGGTTTGGGCGATGAAATGGTCACCCGCATCGTGGCGTTGTATAACACTGAAGCCAAGCAGTTAGCGCCGTTATTACGCCAGTTAAACGATAACGCCGGTGGCGGTAACGTAGTGAACTACGACCCATCGAACGTACTGATGCTGTCAGGCCGCGCCGCGGTAGTGAACAAGTTAGTTGAAATCGTTCGCCGTGTTGATAAACAGGGCGATACCTCGGTACAAGTGGTGCCACTCGAATATGCCTCAGCCGGTGAAATGGTGCGTATTATCGATACCCTTTACCGCGCGACGGCTAACCAAGCGCAGCTCCCAGGACAAGCGCCTAAGGTCGTTGCCGACGAGCGGATTAACGCCGTGGTAGTCAGTGGTGATGAAAAGAGCCGCCAACGCGTGGTGGAGCTTATCCACCGCCTTGATGCAGAGCAGGCCAGCACAGGTAATACCAAGGTTCGCTATTTACGTTACGCCAAGGCCGAAGATTTGGTTGAAGTGTTGACCGGATTTGCGCAAAAGCTTGAGGGTGAAAAAGACCCTAGCGCCCAGGCCGGAGCTAAACGTCGTAATGAAATCAACATTATGGCCCACACTGATACCAACGCCTTAGTGATCAGTGCCGAGCCAGATCAAATGCGTACTATCGAGAGTGTGATCAACCAACTCGATATTCGCCGCGCCCAAGTATTAGTCGAAGCCATTATCGTGGAAGTCGCCGAAGGCGATAACGTTGGCTTTGGGGTGCAATGGGCATCTAAAGCGGGTGGTGGTACTCAGTTTAATAACTTAGGCCCAACCATTGGTGAAATTGGTGCCGGTATTTGGCAGGCACAGGATGTGAAAGCTTCCCAAACTTGTACTGGTTCTGGGGATAATCAGACCTGTACAGACAACCCTGATACCAAAGGTGATGTGACATTACTTGCCCAAGCCTTAGGTAAAGTGAATGGTATGGCGTGGGGCGTGGCCATGGGTGACTTTGGCGCCCTAATACAAGCTGTATCGGCCGATACCAACTCGAACGTACTGGCAACACCTTCGATTACGACTTTAGATAACCAAGAAGCCTCCTTTATCGTCGGTGACGAAGTGCCGATTCTGACCGGTTCTACCGCCAGCTCAAACAACAGTAACCCATTCCAAACCGTTGAACGTAAAGAGGTTGGGGTGAAGTTAAAAGTGGTGCCTCAGATCAACGAAGGCAACGCGGTTAAACTTGCGATTGAGCAAGAAGTCTCGGGTGTAAACGGTAACACGGGTGTGGATATCTCCTTCGCGACTCGTCGTTTAACTACCACTGTGATGGCCGATTCTGGGCAAATCGTGGTGCTCGGTGGTTTGATTAACGAAGAAGTCCAAGAAAGCGTGCAGAAAGTGCCATTCCTTGGTGACATTCCGGTACTCGGACACCTATTCAAGTCGTCTTCGAGTAAGAAGACCAAAAAGAACCTGATGATCTTCATCAAGCCCACCATTATCCGTGATGGTGTGACTATGGAAGGTATCGCAGGCCGTAAATACAACTATTTCAGAGCATTACAGCTTGAGCAGCAAGAGCGCGGCGTGAACTTAATGCCAAATACTCAAGTGCCAATCTTGGAAGAATGGAATCAATCTGAATACCTGCCGCCGGAAGTGAATGAGATTTTAGAGCGTTACAAAGAAGGCAAAGGGTTAGATACCAATATGCGTAAAACGGACTCGACCCTCAAGTCGCTGGATGAAAACAAGAACAAAGACAAAACACAATGAGTGAAATACAAGTAACCCAAGTCGAGGATTTAAGCCTAGTTTCTAACGAACTAGGGCTTGAAGCCGAAGGTGATGAGGTATTTCGCTCCAGCAGCAAAGAGCGTTTACCCTTTGCCTTTGCCCACCGCCATGAGGTGATTTTAGCCTATGGCGATGATGGCGCCTTGAACCTGTTTTATACCGCTAAGACCCCATTAGCGGCGATGCTCGAAGCTCGCCGCTACTCGGGCGCGGATTTGCCTCTGGTATTGCTCGAACCGGGCAAGTTTGAGGCGAAATTAACCCAGGCCTATCAAGCCAACTCCTCTGAAGCGCAGCAGCTGATGGAAGATATTGGCAACGAGATGGATTTATTCACCCTCGCCGAAGAGCTGCCGCAAACCGAAGATCTGCTCGAAGGCGATGACGATGCGCCTATTATCAAGCTGATTAACGCCTTGTTATCTGAAGCGATTAAAGAAGAAGCCTCGGATATCCATATCGAAACCTACGAGAAACAGTTAGTCGTGCGTTTCCGTATCGACGGCGTGTTGAAGGAAGTGCTTAAGCCGAACCGTAAGCTGTCATCCTTGTTGGTGTCGCGGATTAAGGTCATGGCGCGCCTCGATATCGCCGAGAAACGTGTACCACAAGACGGCCGTATTTCGCTGCGGATTGCGGGTCGTGCGGTGGACGTACGGGTATCTACCATGCCATCGAGCCATGGCGAGCGTGTGGTGCTGCGTCTGTTAGATAAAAATGCCGGCAATTTGGACTTAAAACAACTGGGGATGACCGATAGTATCCGTGCCCAGTTCGACGAGATTATCCGTCGTCCACACGGCATTATTCTGGTGACAGGCCCTACGGGTTCGGGTAAGAGTACCACGCTGTACGCGGGTCTTACCGAAATTAACTCTAAAGATACCAATATCTTAACCGTTGAAGACCCGATCGAATACGAGTTAGAGGGTATAGGTCAAACCCAAGTGAACACTAAGGCGGACATGACCTTCGCCCGTGGTCTGCGTGCGATTCTGCGTCAAGACCCGGATGTGGTGATGATCGGGGAGATCCGTGACCTAGAAACCGCACAAATTGCGGTGCAGGCATCTTTGACTGGTCACTTAGTGATTTCAACCCTGCATACCAATACGGCCTCGGGCGCGATTACCCGTCTGCAGGACATGGGCGTAGAGCCTTTCTTAGTCTCATCGAGTTTGCTTGGGGTATTAGCCCAGCGCTTAATCCGTACACTCTGTCCAAAATGTAAGACAGAGCATGTGCCCGATGCCCGTGAGCGTGAGCTACTGGGAATGGCGGCGGACGATCATCGCCATATTTACCGCGCCAATGGCTGTAAGGCCTGTGGTAGTAGTGGCTACCGTGGTCGTACGGGTATCCATGAGCTATTGCTGGTCGATGATAATGTGCGCGAGCTGATCCACGGTGGACGTGGCGAACTGGCGATTGAGAAATATATCCGCCAGTCGGTGCCAAGCATTCGCCACGATGGCATGAGCAAGGTGCTCTCAGGTATCACCACTCTGGAAGAAGTCCTGAGGGTGACCCGCGAGGAGTAAGCTATGCCAGCATTTGAATATAAGGCGCTGGACGCCAAGGGAAAACAGCTTAAAGGGGTGATTGAGGCGGATACCGCCAGACATGCCCGTAGTCAGCTGCGTGACCAACGCATGATGCCGCTGGAGATTTTGCCGGTCACCGAAAAGGAAGCCAAGGCAAAAGGCACCGGATTCTCGCCCTTTAAACGCGGGATTTCGGTGGCGGAATTAGCGTTGATCACCCGTCAAATCGCGACACTGGTCGCGGCGGGCTTACCGATTGAGGAGTGTCTCAAGGCGGTGGGCCAGCAATGTGAGAAGGCGCGTCTCGCCAGCATGATCATGGCGGTGCGCTCCCGCGTGGTGGAAGGCTATAGTCTGGCCGACTCCCTTGCAGAATTTCCGCATATTTTCGATGACTTGTACCGCGCCATGGTGGCCTCGGGTGAAAAATCCGGCCACTTAGAAGTGGTACTGAACCGCTTAGCCGATTACACCGAACGTCGTCAGCAGCTGAAGTCCAAACTGCAACAGGCGATGATTTACCCCATTATGCTGACGATAGTGGCCATTGGGGTGGTGTCGGTGTTATTGGCCGCCGTGGTGCCAAAAGTGGTTGGCCAATTTGAGCATATGGGCGCCGAGTTACCGGCGACGACCCGCTTCTTAATTGCCGCCTCAGACTTTGTCCAGCACTATGGCCTGTTTGTTATCTTGGCTATTGGTATTCTGCTGATGGTGTTCCAGCGTCTGCTTAAGTCACCGATTTTCAAGATGAAATACCATACATTTTTGCTGAAAATGCCGGTGATTGGCCGAGTGAGTAAAGGACTCAATACCGCACGGTTTGCGCGTACCCTGAGTATTTTATCCGCCAGCTCGGTGCCTTTGTTAGATGGGATGCGCATTGCCAGCGAAGTATTGCAAAATGTTCGGGTGCGAGCGGCGGTGGATGATGCCACGGCACGCGTACGGGAAGGAACTAGCCTAGGCGCAGCGTTGACTAACACTAAGCTATTCCCGGCGATGATGTTATATATGATCGCCTCGGGGGAGAAGAGTGGTCAGCTCGAGGAAATGCTTGAGCGTGCTGCAGATAACCAGGATAGGGAATTTGAGAGTAATGTTACACTGGCGCTGGGTGTGTTCGAGCCCATGTTGGTGGTGAGCATGGCGGGGGTTGTACTCTTTATCGTGATGGCCATTCTGCAACCTATTTTGGCACTGAACAATTTGATTAGTGGCTAGTTTTTAAATTTATGGATTATTGCCTCTTTGGACTCAGAGATGGCGCAGGTTTTTCTAGGAGATGTAGTCGATGCAAATGAACAAAAAGCACAAGGGTTTTACCTTACTCGAAGTGATGGTGGTAATCGTTATCCTCGGTATTTTGGCGTCTATGGTGGTGCCAAACCTGATGGGCAACAAAGATAAAGCCGACCAACAGAAAGCGGTATCTGACATAGTAGCGCTCGAAAACGCCTTAGATATGTACAAGTTAGATAACGGTGTTTATCCAACGACTGAACAAGGTTTAGAAGCCTTAGTGCAAAAACCCACGATTTCACCCGAGCCACGTAACTACCGTGAAGAAGGTTATGTAAAGCGTTTACCACAGGATCCATGGCGCAATAACTACTTACTGTTAAGCCCTGGCGAAAACAGCAAGTTAGATATCTTTAGTGCAGGCCCAGATGGTCAACCAGGTACCGAAGACGATATCGGTAACTGGAACTTACAGAACTTCCAATAAGATGTTAACGCTGCGCCACGCCGGCTTCACCTTGATGGAGGTGATGCTGGTGATTTTGTTAATGGGACTCACCGCCGCTGCGGTGACTATGTCTATTGGCAATTCAGGTCCACAACAGGCGCTGGAAAAAAACGCGCAGCAATTTATCGCCGCCACAGAGCTAGTGCTGGATGAAACCGTCTTGAGCGGTCAATTTATCGGTATCGTGGTGGAAAAAACCAGCTATCAGTTTGTTTATTATAAAGATGGTCAATGGAATCCATTGGAGAAGGACAGGATTCTGTCTGAAAAACAAATGGAGCCCGGCGTGGTGCTGAATCTGGTGCTCGACGGTTTACCCTTAGTGCAGGAGGATGAGAAGGACGAGTCGTGGTTCGACGAGCCCTTAATCGAGCCTTCTGCGGAAGATAAGAAAAAGCATCCAGAGCCGCAGATTTTGCTGTTGCCGAGTGGTGAAATGAGCGCCTTTGAGCTGAGCTTTATAACCAAGACCGACAAGGGACCACTCGATGTGTTAGTGGTGGGCGATGCCCTTGGCCGTTTAACCCTAGGGCGACCCGATGAAATACGCTAAGGGGATGACCCTACTCGAAGTCATTGTGGCCTTGGCGGTATTTGCCATCGCCGCCGTCTCTATCACCAAAAGCTTGGGTGAGCAGATGGCGAACATGCCGATTCTGGAGTCGCGCACCCTTGCCCAATGGGTGGCGGATAATCAAATGGTGGATGCCAGACTCGATCCGCAATTTCCGGAAATCGGCAAAAAAGAAGGGCAAGTAGAACTCGCGGGTAGGGATTGGTACTGGCGTAAAGAAGTGGTGAAAACCACGGATGATAACTTTCGCATGATCCGCATTAGTGTCAGTGAAGATGAGCGTTATCAGCGTATTGCAGCACAAGTGAGCAGTTATGTCCTTAAAACAAACTAAGGCTCATAAGGGGTTTACCCTGCTGGAAATGCTGATCGCGATTGCGATTTTTGCCATGTTAGGTTTAGCCGCCAATGCGGTACTCAGCACTGTGCTGACCAATGATGAAGTGACCCGTAACTTCTCGGTTCGTTTAAAGGCATTGCAGCAGGGCTTTGGCGCGATTGAGCGCGACCTTGGGCAAATGGTGGCGCGTACCCCCAGATTACTCGAAGGCGGCCGTGGTACCACAGTCTTCCAAACGGGTAACGATATTTTAGATTCGGAATCAGAGGCCTTAGTGTTCTACCGCTTAGGCTGGCTCAATCCCGACGGCTTATTGCCCCGTGGCAGCATACAGTCGGTTGCCTACGTGGTACGCGAAGGAAAATTAGAGCGTTGGTACTTTCCATATCCCGAGCCCGAATTTGGTGCCGAGCCAATGAAGACAGTGATTATCGACAAGGTGCTCTCAGTCGAGTATTCCTTCTTTATGGAGGACAAATGGGAACGCAAGGTCGAGGCGACCAAGTTACCCAAAGCCATTGCAATGGAAATTGAGATTGAAGGCTTAGGCAAAATTCAGCGTAAGTTTATGTTGCCCTTGGGCGCGGCGGCGCCAGAGAAATCCAATGATGAGGACAACAAGAACGACAACGCCGATGACAATAAAGACGACAACGGCGACCAAGATAATAACGGTGATGGCTCGGGTAACGGGGAAGAAGACCCAGGCAAAGGTGACCCTGAAAATGAGGATGGCGCATGATTAGGCGAAATCCTGCTAAACAACGTGGCGTCGCGCTGATTGTGGTGTTGCTGATCGTGGCCATGGTGGTGATTATCGCCACCAATATTACCAGCCGAAATCAGTTGTCAATGCGCCGCACTTTAAACTTAGCCCAGTACGATCAGGCCTATTGGTATGCAATTTCTGCCGAAGAGCTGGCGAAGAAGATCCTCAAGCAGGACTTGGACGATTCGGAAGGCCGTGTACATAAGCAACAGTATTGGGCCATGAGCGACGTGGTGTTTCCGGCGGAATATGGTGAGATTGCAGGCAAGATCACCGATATGCGTTCGTGTTTTAACTTAAATGCTTTGTCCGTCACCACAAAAGATGTGGAAAACGGTCAACCTAAATTGCCCTTAGCGGCAAAGCAATACAAAGCGTTATTAGTGAGTTTAGGGATGGATGATTTTACCGCGGATCATTTAACCCAAACCCTAAAGGATTATATCGACGAGGACACGGTCGCGAGCCCATATGGCGCCGAAGATGCCGAGTACGAGGCACGAAATGTGCCATATCGCGCCGCAAATACCCTGATGAATCACAGGAGTGAGTTGCGGGCGGTGATAGGTTACACCCAAGATATTTATCTGAAATTATTGCCTTATATTTGCGTCATTCCAGGGAATGACAGACAACTGCTAAACGTGAACACCATAGATGTCGAGCAAGCGGCGCTGCTGGCGGCCATGCTGGATAATCAGATATCGGTTGGTGAGGCCGAAAGCATTATCAACCAACGCCCCGGCGATGGTTTTGCCAAGATCGATGATTTTTATGAATCCTCCTCAATGGGGTCGATTAAGTGGGAAGATGCGATGAAGTCCAGTTTTGTGGTGGACAGTCAGTACTTCCTCCTCGCCTCGGGCGCTAAGGTCGATAACGCCATTTTTAGGATGGAGAGCATGCTCAAAAAGGGCAGCGGTAACAAAATGGATGTGCTCACCCGTCAGTTTGGTGGACAAAAATAATAGCAAACAAGCTCAATCTTTTAAGATGGAAGCTGGTGGAGAAAAACTGTGAGTGAACGGCTATTTATTCGCTTAGGCAGAACCGCAGAGCAGGCATGCTCTTGGCTGGTTTGGTCCGAACAAGAACAAGAAATTATCGCCTCTGGTGAACTTGCCAACGCCCAAGGTTTATCAACCTTAACCGAGCGCGCGGGAAATCGGCCTATCGATGTATTGGTGCCAGCCTCCGCCATGACGCTCACCAGCGTGAATCTGCCCGAAAAAGGCCAACGCCAGGCCTTAAAAGCCCTGCCTTTTATGTTGGAAGAAACCATCGCCGATGATGTGGATGCGATGCACTTTACCGTTGGCCCACGCAATGGCGATGCCCTCAGTGTGGTGGCCGTTGCCCATGAACAAATGCAAACTTGGCTCAGCTGTTTGGCCGAAGCGGGTTTAAAAGTGAAGCGTATCGTGCCCGATTGCCTCGCCTTGCCATTGCAGGAATGCCAATGGGCGGCCATGCGTTTCGGTAACGAGTTATTACTGCGTACAGGATTAGGGACTGGCCACAGTCTGCCTTTACCTTGGCTACCAGTCGCGATGCAGCAACTGACGGCGCAGGCCGACGAAGTGTCGGTTGCCAGTTACACTGAGATGGAGCTGGACGGCGTTGAGCTTAAGCCGCAGCCGCTCGATTTACCTATGTTGGTACTGGCGCGTGGCATCTTACATGCGCCCATCAACTTACTCACGGGTGTGTATACGCCGAAGCGTGAATACAGTAAGCATCTGTTGCAATGGAAAAATGCCGCAATCGTGTTAGGCGTTGCCATTGTCTTGTCCTTGGTAAATAAGGGCTTAACCATTCATCAGGTGAATGGTCAGATTGCCGATTTGAAGGCGCAGAGTGAAGCCATTTACCAACAAGTGGTACCGGGGAATTCACGCATCGTGAATTTACGTTCGCAGATGGAAAGCCAACTGCGCGCACTCCAAGGCCAAGGTAGTGGTGCTGAGTTTTTTGCGATGCTCGATGGTTTACAGGACGCCTTTAAACAAGTGCCCGAGCTGAAACCAAACACCCTAAGATTTGAGAGCGCCCGTAATGAAATCCGTATGCAAGTCACGGCCAAGAATTACGCGCAAATTGAGAAGTTTAAAGAGATTGTCGGCCGTCGCTTCCAAATGGATGGCGGTACGATGAACAGCGGTGAAGATCAGGTCACCAGTACCTTAACCTTGAGGAGCAAATAAGATGGATAATTTGCGGACTTGGTGGCAAGGGCTTGCATCGCGCGAGCAGCAAATCGTCGGCTTCGGCGCCGTTTTCTTAGTGATCGGCGTGTTTTACTGGGGCATCTGGACACCCATTGCCAATGCCGAAGCCAATGCACTGCGCAACTTAACGGCGCAGCAGCAGACACTTACCTATGTAAAGCAAACGGCAAATAAAATCGCTGGCTTAAAGCAAAGCGGCGCTAAGCCGACTATGTCAGGCAGCTTAAGCTCGGTCGTTAACCAAACGGCGGGCACTTACGGATTAGTGATCACTCGCATGCAGCCCCAGGGCGATAAAATCCAAGTGTGGATGGATGATGTGCCATTCGATGCCTTACTCAATTATTTGAGTGACTTAGTGCAGAAAAAAGGCCTATCACTTGAGAGTGTTGATTTGGCAGAGGCCGACGCGCCTGGCTATGTCAAAGTAAGACGTATCCAACTAGCGCAATAGGTTAAGGTGTAGCTGTGAGTTTGATAAAAAAAATCATTATAGGTGTACTGGTTTATTTAGTGTTTTTACTGGCGCTATTTCCCGCCAGTGTCGCTGTGCGCCTCGCGCCACTGCCTGCAAATGTGGGAATTTCTGGAGTGAGCGGCAGTATTTGGTCTGGCAGCATCGAAACCTTAAATCTGCAGCAACGCCAATTGGAACAAGTTCGCTGGGAGCTGAGCCCTTGGGCGTTGTTTTTAGGTAAAGTGAAGCTGGATTTTCAGGTGGGTAGCCGTGCAACCCCAGTGAGTGCCAAAGGGTTAATCACTTGGTCTATGGGCGGTATCAGCGCTCAAGGATTGCGTTTTGAAGCGCCCGATAGCTTCTTGATTGGCAATGCTAAACTGCCCTTTAGAACCGAAATTAACGGTGAAGTCAGCCTGCTGGTGGAAACCCTAGAGCAAGGTAAACCTTGGTGCGAGCAGTTATCGGGTAAGCTGTTTTTAAATCAAACCAATGTGAAGAACCAATTCGGCAATTATCCACTGGGTAATATCGAACTGGGGCTAAGTTGTGTTGAGGGTAAAGCCCAGATCGCCACCGATGAGAGCAAAAACCAGTTGGGGATTATCGGCACGCTACAGCTAGATGAAGGCAATATGGTTAAGGTTGCCGCTAAGATTAAAGAAACCAACGAACAGCCAGAAGATATGCGTAAATCCCTCGGGATGCTGGGCAAGCGCGGCAGCGATGGTTACTTCCCTTTGGTTTATCAAGGCCGTATTCCAGGGCTTTAATCTTAGATAAGCTTGAATGATTCGATAAAGGCACCTTAGGGTGCCTTTTGTTTTTAAAGGATTAACCCGCTAGATCGGCAAACAGCAGACGATAGTCGCTAATGGCCGGAAAATCATTGAAGTTTTTGGTCGGCTTTTGGCTATCGGGATTGCTGATCCCGAGCTGATGCCCCACGCCCGCTAAGCGCGCCGCATTCAAAATCGGCTCGCTATCATCGATAAACAGGCAGCGCTCTGGCACTAGAGCGAATTTTTCAAATAGCGTTTGCCAAAATTGTGGGTGCTCCTTGGGATAACCCGTTTCATGACTCGAAATCATCGCATCTAAGCCGCTCGCCAGTTCAGTGTGCTCAAGCTTAAGCGCAAGACTCTTAGGGTGGGCATTGGTGACTAAGATACGTTTTTTGCCCGCAGCGGCGAGGGCATCGAGAAATGGCATACTGTCTTGGCGCAGCTGAATACGGTCAACTAAGTTGCGGTGAAGCCCCATAATGTCGAGCTGCAGCTCAGACTGCCAATAATCGAGGCAATACCAGTCTAACGTGCCCGCGACTCTGCCGTAGGCTTCTTCCACCAGTTGTTGTGCCTGGCTCTGGCTTAATCCCCGCTGCTTGCTCAGCTCCTGTGGCACCAAACTCAACCAAAAATGGTTATCAAAGTGCAGGTCGAGCAGGGTGCCATCCATATCGAGCAGTACAGTATCAATCTTCTTCCAGTCAAACATGGGATGTCCTGTGTGGTTGCTATTTGTCCAACAAAAAGTGGTGAATATATTCCGAACGACAAAATATGTTTTCAGATGTTTCGTATTTGTTTTGCACTATCCTTATTTGGTGGCTATTTTGTTTATCATTGGTTAAGTTTCGCGAGTTGAAATCGGTAAGTCGAAATGATTATACCGTGAATTCAACGCTGCTTTGGATAACTGCTCTAGATTGTGTGGGTAAGAGCTCTATTTATCCACATAAGTTAATTTTTACCCAGATTATGGTTAGGTGTCTTAGTCGTACGCTTTGACATTTCTATATAAATAATGATTTCAGAAAGCAAGGGATTGAATGACGGCTCAATTACATTTTATTTCGGGTTTACCTCGTTCTGGCTCCACGCTGCTTGCGGGAATATTGAGGCAAAATCCACGCTTTCACGCTGCTATGAGTAGTCCTGTTGCGGGACTTGTGAATGGTGCCTTGGAGCAAATGGGCGCAGGAAGTGAAAGCTATTCCTTTTTTGATGAACAAAAGCGCAAAGCCATTTGTCGAGCATTGATCGATGCCTACTACAGCGATAAAAGCCAAGCAGTTATTTTTGATACCAATCGTCTATGGACAGCGCGTCTTCATCAGTTAGTTGAATTAGTTGATGATTTTAAAGTGATTTGTTGTGTGCGAAATCCTGCATGGATTATGGATAGCTTTGAAAAAATTTACCGTAAAAACCCTTTTGACTACAGTCGGATGTTTAACGCAGCTACTCGCCAAACCGTATATAGCCGCTGCGAAGCTCTTATTAATACGGGTGGGAGTGTGGGGGCCGCTTGGACGGCATTAAAAGAGGCTTATTACGGCGAATATTCAGATCGATTGTTATTAGTGGATTACGATCTGCTGACTCAGCATCCAGCTCGCACTCTAGAATTAATTTACCGTTTTATTGGCGAGCCTTTGTTTGCGCATGATTTCGATAATGTCGATTATTCAGAGAATGAATTTGATCAAAACCTGGGTGTAAAAGGTTTGCATAACGTCGGTAGAAAGGTGGAGTTTAAAAATCGACGTAGCATTTTGCCACCAGATTTATTTGTGAAGTACCAAGAAATGGACTTCTGGCTGGATACTACTGGCACTGCAGCCAATATTATTGCCAGTAAAAAGTCGCCAGTAATACCAGTTAAAAACTAAGGAACTTAGAGTACTATGGCAAACAAAATTCTTACCGGGTTGTCTTCTCTGTTGCTTCCCTTTGGGCTTTATGGCGCGCCCGTGCAGCTTTCTTCTGGTTATTCACGTTCGTATCTTTCGGCTACGGCTCAAGGAAACCTACTTCCAGTAAGCACTGCAGCATCTTCAAAGGTGCTACGCGGATTGGCGCCTGAAAAGGCTAATGACCTAGATATAATTGGTGCCTACCCCGTTAAGGAGTTGGTGGTTATTGATTCTGCCGTACCGGACAAACAACTCTTTTATCGTGGCCTTAAACCCGGGATTGATATTGTTGAAATCGATTCGAGCCAATCTGGGGTACGTCAACTAAAGACTATTCTCTCTAAATATCATGATCTTGCTGCAATTCACATTGTCTCACATGCACAAGAGGGGGCCTTATTACTAGGTAACTCTCGCATCACTGCTGAGAATATAAAGCAAGAAGTGGAGGTTTTCGCTGCCTTAAATGGTGCAGTACGCGAAGGTGGTGACCTGTTGTTTTACGGTTGTGAGTTAGCTGCAAATGCTGCTGGTGAGGAGTTGCTGGATATAGTTCAGCACAACACTCATCTGGATGTGGCTGCATCAAACAATTTAACCGGAGATTCACGGCAACATGGTGACTGGAACTTAGAAATTCAGCGCGGTCATATTGAAACTGAACTGGCCTTTACCGAAAAAGCGCTTAAGGATTTTTCTGCGGTCTTAGGTCAGTATACGCCTTTGAATTTTTGTCCTGGCACATATGTTGCCAACGCAGTCAATATCACTTCTACAGATACACACTATACCATTGCGACCTCTCCTAATCGTTTATATTGTGGCCAATTCGGGCAAGTCGGTTACTCAAATCCAATGCCATCCACACACACTATTACTGTGACAGGGAATAACGGAGTTTTTAATCTTAGCCAACTTCGAATAGGTGGTGGGACTTGTCCAACTAACAAGGTCTATGGCTATAACAGTAACTCATTAGTGGCTTCGTCGACTAACAATCCTCCAGATCCTTCGAACTTTAGAACAGATATTAATATGTCCGCTTTTAGCGGAATAGCTATCGATAAGTTTGTTATTAAACTCTCTAGTTGTGCTGGTTTATCGGGTATTGTCTCATTTACCGTGCCCGATCCGGATAATACGCCGCCAACAGTAAATTCAGTGAGTTCGAGTGCCACAAATGCTACTTATAAAGTGGGTGATGTTATTGGTATTCGGGTGAACTTTAGTGAGGTTGTAAACGTTATAGGTACTCCACAGTTAACCCTTGAAACTGGCTCCACAGATAGGGTAGTGAATTATTCAAGTGGTACAGGGACAAGTGCACTGCTTTTTAATTATACGGTTCAGGCAGGGGATACCACGTCCGATTTGGATTATGTGGCAACGAATCCCCTGTCGCTCAACGGCGGTTCTATCAAAGATGCTGCGGCCAATAATGCAACACTGACATTACCATCTCCGGGTGCTGCCAACTCTCTAGGGGCCAATAAAAACATCGTCATAGATGGCGTGGTGCCTACTGTTTCCTCGGTCACGTCAAGCACAAACAGTGGCACTTATAAAGCTGGTGATGTGATTAGTATCCAGGTGAATTTCAGTGAAACAGTTAATGTGACCGGTACGCCACAACTGACGCTGGAAAATGGATCAAGTAATAGGACTGTGAACTATTCGACTGGGACAGGTACTAGTTCGCTCACATTCAGTTACACAGTACAAGCGGGAGATATCTCCAGCGATCTGGATTATGTGGCAACAAATTCCCTTGCACCCAATGGGGGTACAATTAAAGATGCTGCAGGCAACAATGCGACTTTAACTCTTGCATCGCCTGGAGCAGCAAACTCCTTAGGTGCGAATACAGCGATAGTTATTGACGCGGTGACACCTTCGGTGACGAGTATCGCCCCCAGTGGTGGAGCAGTATCAACTGATACCAGTGTGGATTTCACGGTGAACTTCAGTGAGTCGGTGAGCAATATTTCCACCGATGATTTCAGCTTAGTAACAACTGGCGGTGCAACGGGCACAATTGCCAGTGTGTCTGCTAGTACTGGTTCCAGTGTGACAGTGACGGTCAGTGGTATCAGTGGGAATGGCTCGATCAAGCTCAATCTGAACGGTTCAACAAACATTTCAGATGCCGCAGGTAATTCAGGTCCTGCAGCCTATAGCAGCGGTACAACCCACACGGTCGCAATTCCTACTGCACCAAATGCACCTACGATAGGTACGGCTACAGCGGGGGATGGTCAAGCAAACGTGACCTTCACAGCTCCTGGCAGTAATGGTGGTTCGGATATTACCACTTACACCGCAACAGCTAATCCTGGAGGGGCGACAGGAAACTGTGCTGGTCCTGCAGCCTGCACCATTACAGTTGGCTCATTAACTAACGGTACTGCCTATACCTTCACTGTAACTGCGACCAATGCTATTGGAACTGGCTTGGCATCAGGGAGCTCAAATGCAGTAACTCCGAAAGCTGATCAGATCATTACTTTTGCGCAACCTGCCAATTATAACTTTGGTGCTACACCAACGCTGACGGCGACTTCTAATTCTGGACTGACAGTAAGTTTCTCGTCGTCAACCTCAGGCGTTTGTACTATCACTTCCGGTGGCGCGCTTACCTTTGTCACTGCTGGTACTTGTACTATAGATGCCGATCAATCCGGTAACGCTGCGACTAATGCCGCTATGACGGTTACGCGTTCGTTTGCTGTTAATGCGGTAACACCGACGGCACCAACAATCGGTACTGCAACCGCAGGGAATACTCAAGCATCGGTTAGCTTTACCGCTCCTGTAAGTAATGGCGGTGCAGCGGTTACCGGTTATACAGTTACCTCTAATCCCGGTGGTTTTATTGGATCAGGAACCAGCTCGCCAATTGCTGTTACTGGTTTGACAAATGGAGTGTCCTATACATTTACCGTTACCGCGACCAACTCTGTCGGGACAGGTTCTGCTTCCGCGGCGTCCAATTCTGTTACTCCTGTGTCACCTCAGACAATTACTTTTACGAATCCTGGTGCACAGAGTTTTGGTTCTTCGCCAACTTTAGTCGCGACATCCGACTCAGGGTTAACAACGACTTTTACTTCATCAACTACAGGGGTTTGTACTATCACAACGGGCGGAACCCTGACGTTCGTTACGGCTGGTTCTTGTACCATTAACGCTGACCAAGTGGGTAATTCATCCTACTTGCCTGCAACTCAAGTTTCCCAAACCTTTACAGTTAATCCTGCATTGCCTAGTGTTCCTACAAGTGTAACTGCGACGGCTGGGAATGCTCAGGCAAGTGTGGCCTTTACCGCTCCGGTCAATACTGGTGGCACGAGTATTACAGGTTATACAGTAACAGTCAGCCCTGCGGATGTTGCACCAATTAATGGTTCAGGTTCACCGATAGTAGTGTCGGGTTTAACTAACGGGCAGGCTTATACTTTTACTGTCACTGCTAATAACTCAGCAGGAACTGGTCCTGCATCAGCAGCATCCAACTCGATAACCCCCAAAGCGACTCAGATCATTACTTTCAATAACCCCGGTGCGCAGAACTTTGGTTCGTCACCAATGTTTAGTGCGACTTCTGATTCTGGTTTATTACCTACCTTTACTTCATCCACAACTGGTGTTTGTACGATCACAAGCCTTGGTGCTGTGACATTCGTCACTGCGGGAACTTGTACTATTAATGCAGATCAGTCTGGTAACGCCAGTTATTTACCAGCGACCCAAGTTAGTCGTTCCTTTACAGTGAATGCTGTTGTTCCTGGGGCACCAGTCATTGGCACGGCGACAGCCGGTGATGCTCAAGCCTCGGTGAGTTTTACCGCTCCAGGATTTAGTGGTGGTACAGCAATTACGGGATATACCTTAGTCTCTACTCCTGGTGGTATTACCGCATCGGGTGCTTCTTCGCCCATCACAATTACGGGATTAACCAACGGAACTTCCTATTCATTTACTGTAGCTGCGACAAATTCGGCTGGTTTAGGTAGTGCTTCAGCGGCAAGTAACACAGTAAAACCCAATGGCGCACCAGTCATTAATGGCACACCAACGTTAACCGTTAACCAAGGTGCGCTATATAACTTCGCGCCAGTAGCGACGGACTCCCTTGGAGATAGTCTAACGTTTAGCATTAATCAGACTATTTCATGGCTGACCTTTAATAGCGTAACGGGAGCTTTATCTGGCACACCTTCTAATCAAGATGTGGGTGTGATTAACGGTATTGTGATCAGTGTGTCAGATGGTTCACTGTCTGCCAGTCTTCCTCCCTTTGATCTGAGAGTGATTAACGTCAACGATGCACCGACCATCAGTTCAACCGCACTCACCAGTGCCACTCAAGATGCGGCCTATAGCTACATCTTGGTGGCGACGGACAGCGACGTGGGCGACAGTCTCACCTTAAGTGCCGTCACACTGCCAAGCTGGCTGAGTTTCAATGCGGCGACGGGCGTGCTGAGTGGTACTCCAACTAACGCTAATGTGGGTAGCCATGCAGTATTGTTACGCGCCACGGACGGAGATGGTCTGACGATTGACCAGAGCTTTACGATAGTGGTGGCAAACGTCAACGATGTACCGACCATTAGTTCAACGGCGTTAACGAGTGCGACTCAAGATGCGGCCTATAGCTACACCTTGGTAGCGACGGACAGCGATGTGGGCGACAGTCTGACCCTCAGTGCGGTGACCTTACCAAGTTGGCTGAGCTTCAATACGGCGACGGGCGTGCTGAGTGGTACGCCAACTAACGCTAACGTTGGCAGTTATGCGGTATTGCTACGCGCCACGGATGTGGATGGCTTAACCGCAGACCAGAGCTTTACGATAGTGGTGGCAAACGTTAACGATGCACCAACCATCAGCTCAACCGCGGTGACCAACACCACCCAGGATGCGGCCTATAGCTACACCTTGGTGGCGACGGACAGCGACGTGGGCGACAGTCTCATCTTGAGCGCAGTGACCTTACCAAGCTGGCTTAACTTCAATGCGGCTACGGGAGTGCTCAGTGGTACCCCAACTAACGCTAACGTCGGCAGTCATGTAGTAGTGTTACGCGCCACGGACGGAGATGGTCTGACGATTGACCAGAGCTTTACGATAGTGGTGGCAAACGTCAACGATGTACCGACCATTAGTTCAACGGCGTTAACGAGTGCGACTCAAGATGCGGCCTATAGCTACACCTTGGTAGCGACGGACAGCGATGTGGGCGACAGTCTGACCCTCAGTGCGGTGACCTTACCAAGTTGGCTGAGCTTCAATACGGCGACGGGCGTGCTGAGTGGTACGCCAACTAACGCTAACGTTGGCAGTTATGCGGTATTGCTACGCGCCACGGATGTGGATGGCTTAACCGCAGACCAGAGCTTTACGATAGTGGTGGCAAACGTTAACGATGCACCAACCATCAGCTCAACCGCGGTGACCAACACCACCCAGGATGCGGCCTATAGCTACACCTTGGTGGCGACGGACAGCGACGTGGGCGACAGTCTCATCTTGAGCGCAGTGACCTTACCAAGCTGGCTTAACTTCAATGCGGCGACGGGAGTGCTCAGTGGTACCCCAACTAACGCTAACGTCGGCAGTCATGTAGTAGTGTTACGCGCCACGGACGGAGATGGTCTGACGATTGACCAGAGCTTTACGATAGTGGTGGCGAACGTTAATGATGCACCGACTATCAGTTCAACGGCAATCACGAGTGCGACCCAGGATGCGGCCTATAGCTACACCTTAGTGGCGACGGACAGCGATGTGGGCGACAGTCTCACTTTAAGCGCAGTGACCTTGCCAAGTTGGCTGAACTTCAATACGGCCACGGGCGTGCTGAGTGGTACCCCAACTAACGCGAACGTGGGTAGCTATGCGGTGGTGTTACGCGCCACGGATGTAGATGGCTTAACCGCAGACCAGAGCTTTACGATAGTGGTGGCGAACGTTAATGATGCACCGACTATCAGTTCAACCGCACTCACCAGTGCCACTCAAGATGCGGCCTATAGCTACACCTTAGTGGCGACGGACAGCGACGTGGGCGACAGTCTCACTTTAAGCGCAGTGACCTTGCCAAGTTGGCTGAACTTCAATACGGCCACGGGCGTGCTGAGTGGTACCCCAACTAACGCGAACGTGGGTAGCTATGCGGTGGTGTTACGCGCCACGGATGTAGATGGCTTAACCGCAGACCAGAGCTTTACGATAGTGGTGGCAAACGTTAATGATGCACCGACTATCAGTTCAACGGCAATCACGAGTGCGACCCAGGATGCGGCCTATAGCTACACCTTAGTGGCGACGGACAGCGATGTGGGCGACAGTCTCACTTTAAGCGCAGTGACCTTGCCAAGTTGGCTGAACTTCAATACGGCCACGGGCGTGCTGAGTGGTACCCCAACTAACGCGAACGTGGGTAGCTATGCGGTGGTGTTACGCGCCACGGATGTAGATGGCTTAACCGCAGACCAGAGCTTTACGATAGTGGTGGCGAACGTTAATGATGCACCGACTATCAGTTCAACCGCACTCACCAGTGCCACTCAAGATGCGGCCTATAGCTACACCTTAGTGGCGACGGACAGCGACGTGGGCGACAGTCTCACTTTAAGCGCAGTGACCTTGCCAAGTTGGCTGAACTTCAATACGGCCACGGGCGTGCTGAGTGGTACCCCAACTAACGCGAACGTGGGTAGCTATGCGGTGGTGTTACGCGCCACGGATGTAGATGGCTTAACCGCAGACCAGAGCTTTACGATAGTGGTGGCAAACGTTAATGATGCACCGACTATCAGTTCAACGGCAATCACGAGTGCGACCCAGGATGCGGCCTATAGCTACACCTTAGTGGCGACGGACAGCGATGTGGGCGACAGTCTCACTTTAAGCGCAGTGACCTTGCCAAGTTGGCTGAACTTCAATACGGCCACGGGCGTGCTGAGTGGTACCCCAACTAACGCGAACGTGGGTAGCTATGCGGTGGTGTTACGCGCCACGGATGTAGATGGCTTAACCGCAGACCAGAGCTTTACGATAGTGGTGGCGAACGTTAATGATGCACCGACTATCAGTTCAACGGCAATCACGAGTGCGACCCAGGATGCGGCCTATAGCTACACCTTGGTCGCAACAGACAGCGATGTGGGCGACAGTCTCACTTTAAGCGCAGTGACCTTGCCAAGTTGGCTGAACTTCAATACGGCCACGGGCGTGCTGAGTGGTACCCCAACTAACGCGAACGTGGGTAGCTATGCGGTGGTGTTACGCGCCACGGATGTAGATGGCTTAACCGCAGACCAGAGCTTTACGATAGTGGTGGCGAACGTTAATGATGCACCGACTATCAGTTCAACCGCACTCACCAGTGCCACTCAAGATGCGGCCTATAGCTACACCTTGGTCGCAACAGACAGCGATGTGGGCGACAGTCTCACTTTAAGCGCAGTGACCTTGCCAAGTTGGCTGAACTTCAATACGGCCACGGGCGTGCTGAGTGGTACCCCAACTAACGCGAACGTGGGTAGCTATGCGGTGGTGTTACGCGCCACGGATGTAGATGGCTTAACCGCAGACCAGAGCTTTACGATAGTGGTGGCGAACGTTAATGATGCACCGACTATCAGTTCAACGGCAATCACGAGTGCGACCCAAGATGCGGCCTACAGCTACACCTTAGTGGCGACGGACAGTGATGTGGGGGACCGTCTCACCTTAAGCGCGGTGACCTTACCAAGCTGGCTGAGTTTCAATGCGGCGACAGGCGTGCTGAGTGGTACCCCAACTAACGCGAACGTGGGTAGCTATGCGGTGGTGTTACGCGCCACGGATGTAGATGGCTTAACCGCAGACCAGAGCTTTACGATAGTGGTGGCAAACGTTAATGATGCACCGACTATCAGTTCGACGGCGTTAACGAGTGCGACTCAGGATGCGGCCTACAGCTACACCTTGGTAGCGACGGACAGCGATGTGGGGGACCGTCTCACCTTAAGCGCGGTGACCTTACCAAGCTGGCTGAGTTTCAATGCGGCGACAGGCGTGCTGAGTGGTACCCCAACTAATGCTAACGTCGGCAGCCATGCGGTAGTGTTACGCGCCTCGGATGTGGATGGCTTAACCGCAGACCAAAGCTTTACGATTGTCGTGGCAAACGTTAACGATGCACCAGTTGCTACCAATCAGACAGTGACGCTAGAGGAAGATAGTTCGCTGATGATCACGCTTGCCGCTGAGGATGCCGACAATGATCCTCTGACCTATGAGATCACCGCGCAACCAGCCTCTGGTACCTTAGAGCAACACGGTAGTGTCTGGCTTTATACACCTGAGAAGGATTTTAATGGTACCGACTCTATTGGCTTTATTGCCAAAGATGCGGAGTTAAGCTCAGAGCCTGCGAC
Organism: Shewanella sp. FJAT-51649; assembly: GCF_019457435.1. Classification (NCBI taxonomy): domain Bacteria; kingdom Pseudomonadati; phylum Pseudomonadota; class Gammaproteobacteria; order Alteromonadales; family Shewanellaceae; genus Shewanella; species Shewanella sp. FJAT-51649. The sequence goes on from NZ_CP080411.1 coordinate 178,073, forward strand.
TGTCACCATTACGGTTACGCCAGTGAACGACGATCCTCAAGCTGTTGATGACAGCTATACCTTAACCAGTGCCCCCAATGACACCTATACACTGGCCGTATTGGCAAACGATGTGGATGTCGATGGTGACACCCTAACCATTGATGGCGCTGCTGCGGATATTGGCAGTGTGCAAATCACCTCAGATGGGCTCAGTTTTACCGCGCCCGAGGCTTATGTGGGGCCTGTTGCACTGCGTTATACCATCAGCGATGATCACAAAGGCCGAGCAACCGCCAAAGTGAATGTGCTGATTGAAGGCGCTGACTCAGCGAATCAACCCGTGATCACTCTACCTGATGATGTTGAGGTAAATGCGACTGGCCTGTTTACGCGGGTGAAACTCGGTTTTGCCAAGGCGGTTGACCGTAATGGCCATCCATTACCTGTGTCGCTGGTGAATAAGAGCTTGTTCTTCGCCCCTGGCAACTACTTAGCCTATTGGCAGGCAGTGGATGGCGAGGGTAATAAGGCGATTAAAGCGCAGAAAGTCAAAGTCAATCCATTGATTTCACTGAGCAAAGATCAAGTGGTAGCCGAAGGTAACCAAGTGACTGTGAGTGTTCATCTCAATGGTGAGGCGCCGAGTTATCCGCTGAGTATTCCATTCACAGTATCCGGTTCAGCCGATAGCAGCGACCATGATTTGGTTGATGGTGTTGTCGAGATAACCTCGGGACAGATGGCGGAAATCCACTTTACTACCCTGAATGATGGTGTGACCGAAGGGGATGAAGAGGTGCTTATCAGCCTAGATCCAAGCTTGAATCTTGGTAGTAAGCAGCAGACTCAAGTGGTGATTACCGAAGCTAATATTGCACCACAGGTCAGTTTGGCGGTGACTCAAGCTGGCCAGCAGCAAGTCATTGTCGCGCAAAATGGCGGTGATGTGCATATCCGTGCCACAGCATCCGATGCCAATGAGCAAGATACATTGACGCTGACGTGGGCAAGCGGCGCGCTAAGTTTGCAAGCGGATGCGACAGGCATGGCATTCTCTCCAGCAGCGGTGACTCCGGGGATTTATCCCGTGAGCCTAACTGCCACCGATGATGGTTCACCTGTGCTGTCGAGTACCGAAACAGTGTACATCGTAGTGCGTCCAAGTTTAGCCGCATTGACGAGTGCCGATACGGATGGCGATTTAATTCCCGATGATCAAGAAGGCTATAGCGACAGCGATCGTGATGGTATTCCTGATTATTTGGACGCGAATAACGACTGTAATGTGATGCCTGAAGGCGAATTACAGCCAGTCTACTTCTTGGCCGAAGGGCAGGCGGGCGTCTGTTTACGTTTAGGGAATATTGCCCTAAGACGTGGGCAGAGCGGCATGCAGCTACAACCTGAAGTCGTGACTGAAGATGCTTTAGCAGCCAATGTTGGTGGTATTTTCGACTTTATCGCGACGGGCCTACCACAACAGGGCCAAAGCTATAGCTTAGTATTACCACAACGCTCGCCCGTTCCTGCGAATGCCGTCTATCGCAAGTTCAATGCTCAAGCGGGCTGGCGAGACTTTGTGATTGATGCAAACAACACTGTTGCCAGTACCGAGGGTGAACGTGGTTTCTGCCCGCCACCGGGGGATAGCCGTTGGACGCCGGGATTAACCGAAGGCCATTGGTGTGTGCAGTTAACCATCGAAGACGGTGGCCCTAACGATGATGATGGTGTGGCTAACCGTACTATTGTCGACCCAAGTGGCGTGGCGGTGATGCTCAATGGTAACCACTTACCTGTCGCCAATCCCGACTCGGCAGCAATTGCCTGGAACCAGAGTATCGATGTGAACGTGCTTGCCAACGATACGGATGGCGATGGGGATAGTTTGAGCATCACTCAAGTGATTAGTGAGTTTGGCACTGTTACAGTGTTAGCTGACCAACAGATCAGTTACACACCGGCGGCAGATTTTATCGGCACCGATGTGTTGGTGTATAGCATTACCGATGGCAAGGGCGGTACGGCAAGTAGTGAACTGACGATAGTGGTGAATGGCAACATAGCACCTGTGACTGTCGACGATAGCGCCGCCACCGATGATCGCACCAGCCTGCTTATCGACGTGCTGAGTAATGACACCGATGCGGATGGTAATACGTTGACCCTGTTAAGTGCGACGGCTCAACAAGGCACTGTGACTATCGAAGCGAATAAACTGCGCTACATCCCTAAAACAGGGTTCGATGGCGTGGATACTGTGACCTATAGGATTAGCGACGGCCAAGGTGGTGAAGCAACGGGGCAAGTGCTTATCACAGTGAAAGCCTATCAAGAGGTCATTATCGATAATAAGTCAGGAGGTGGCAGTATGACCTTATGGGCGTTGGCATTCATCTTAGCGTGCGCCATGTTGCGCCGCCGAGAGTTACAGCGATTTGCTTTAGGCAGCCTGTTATTGCTCAGTGTGACACAACAGGCGCAGGCAACAGACTGGTATGTTGAGGGTTTTATCGGCCAAGCGCAGGCCGATAAAACCCTGCCTGAGTTGAACGTCCAAGTTGGAGAGGGACAACTCCTCAACGTCGATGACTCGGATACCGCATTTGGGGTGAGTCTGGGTTATCAGTGGACGCCGACCGTAGCGTTAGAACTGGGCTATGCCGACTTTGGTGAAGGCAGCGCGAGAATTAAGGGCTCAACCTTAACGCCGGAGCAATACCATGAGTTGGTGAAAACCGTCACCCCTGTGCTTGCCGATGGGGTCATGTTGGGCCTGAGATTTACCCTGCTGCAGCATCAAGGTTGGCGCTTTGAAGTACCCGTTGGCTTGTTCCATTGGCAAGCCGATATCAGCAGTACCATGGGCAATACCAGGATCAAGACCGACTTGGATGGCACTGATTGGTATGCGGGAGTGCGTTTTAGTTACCAATTCAGTGATGCTTGGTCCGTGGGGTTAGGTTATCAATACATAGATATCGAGCCGAATGACCTATTGAGTTATCAACTCAATCTGCGCTATCAGTTTTAAATGATGTCGACATAAAAAGGGGCTTAGCCCCTTTTTTGTTGGTGAATTTTCGCGGTAAAAAGCGAAAAGTTTTAACCGTTTCTCCTTTGTCTTGGCTGAGTATGTGATTTAAATCCCGTGGCTTGGGTGGTGGTCTTTGGAATAGCCGCACTAAATTCAGGTTGTAGATTAAAGACAGGATAGTAAGATTGTCACTTATCCTAGTTAGTTTGTTGCTATTTTTATCCAGGGGCAGTTATGTCGCAGCGGCACCATAAGCCGGAAATCTTACATACCGAAGTTGTCGCTAAGAGCCGCTTGTTTCAAATTGAACAGGTTCATCTTAAATTCTCCAACGGTGTCGAGCGCCAGTATGAGCGGATGAAGGGGGGTAGCCGAGGCGCTGTGATGGTGGTGCCCATTCATCAAGGCAACATGCTGTTAGCCCGTGAATATGCCGCTGGAACAGATAATTACGAGCTAGGTTTTCCTAAGGGATTAATTGACCCTGGTGAGCAAGCTATCGAGGCGGCCAATCGAGAATTACAGGAAGAAATCGGTTTTGGGGCGCGTAAGCTAACATTGCTGAAAGAACTTAGTCTTGCGCCGGGTTATTTCTCTAGCAAGATGCAAATTTTTATTGCAGAAGAACTATATGAAAGCCGCCTCGAAGGCGATGAGCCAGAACCCATAGATGTGGTGCCCTGGGCGTTGGCCGAGTGGGAAGCATTACTCGATAATAGCGATTTTTCCGAATCTCGAAGTGTGAGCGCATTGTTTTTAGCGCAGAAACACCTACAACTTAAATAATCTTTTTCGTTAAAGCGTTCAGCAACTGAGTGCTTGTAAATCATTCGCGAAGTTTGCGATTGGAGTGGTTATGAAGCCAGAAGAGTTAATCGACGAGGTGATAGCGATAGCAACGGATGCGGGTCGCACTATTCGTGAGATTTACCTCAAGGGTAATTTTGAACGAGAAACCAAGTCTGATAATACCCCTGTTACCTCGGCGGACTTAGCGGCAAATAAGCTGATCTGTGAACGCTTAGCCGCATTGACGCCCGATATTCCTATCCTGTCCGAAGAGGCTGCCGATATTCCCTTAAGTGTGCGCGAAGGCTGGAAACGTTATTGGTTAGTCGATCCTCTCGATGGCACAGGGGAGTTTATTGCGGGCAGTGGTGACTTTTCGGTGATCATTGCGCTGGTGGAGCACAATCGCCCTGTGATGGGTGTGGTCTATGTGCCGATGACGCAGGTTTGCTACTACGCCATTGCGGGCTTAGGTGCCTATAAACGCACCGATAAGCAGGAAGTGCGCATCAGTAGTCGGCAAATTCAGCACCGTGAGCAAGTTTCTCTTAGGTTAGCTGTGAGTCGTCGTCAGGATCCCCAATCTGTGTTGACCCTGTTTAATCAGCCTAAGCACTGTGAGCTGGTGGTCATGGGTGGCGCAGCCTTGAAGAGTTGTCTGGTTGCCGAAGGACGCGCCGATTGCTATGTGCGAGTCGGGCCGACGGGGGAGTGGGACACCGGCGCCGCGCAGATCATTATTGAGGAAGCGGGTGGCCAGCTCATGGATACCGAGCTGCAACCTTTAACCTACAACGAGCGTGAGACGCTTGAAAATCCTAACTTTATTGTTGTGGGTGCGCCCAATTTAGAGTGGGATAAAATTTTAATTGGTGAATAGTTTTACATGCAGTCGATCCGTCCAGTATTAAAGTCAGAGTTAGCCGATGTTTTTCAACTCGAGCAGGCTATCTTTGGCGACCATTGTTATCCTGATTTTTTCTTCCGCCAAGGGTTTGATTGTTGGCCTGAGCAGTTTCTGGTTGCCGTAGATGATGGCGAGGAGCTGTTAGGCTATTTACTCTGTGCTCAAAGTGGCGACCCTGCTTGTATGTGGATTCTCTCCGTGGCGGTGAGTGAGCAAGCCCGCGGGCGAGGCATTGGTAAACAATTAATCCAACAATGTTTAACCCAACTACCGTCTCAGGTTAAGCGGGTGGATTTAACTGTCGATCCCCACAACCCGGCCCATGGTTTGTATCAGCGTTTAGGGTTTGTCGATACCGCCTTCGAAGCGGACTATTTTGGTGCTGGGGCCGACAGGGTGGTGATGAGTTATCACTGTCGCTAGGTAAAAGTTCAACCTCGAAATGGCGCCCTCGATTGAGGGCGCCATTTTTTTATGCGCTAAAAGTTAAATTCCTTCCAAGGTTCCCATCGATCTATTGCCTCAAAGTTAGCTCTTCTTCCCTCATTTTTATGGCTTTTAGTTCATGCTGTACGCAAAATAAACTTATTTTGAACGTTGTTTTTTATTTTTTAGGCTGTTAATCTCACAGTATTCAACAGGGAGTGAGACCTATGGCGAGACGCAAAGAACATAGTCATGATGAGATTCGTGCTATGGCAATAGAAGCGGCAATGGCATTGCTGCAACAGCAAGGGACACAGGAGCTGAGTTTACGCAAGATTGCTAGCCAGATTGGCTATGTGCCGAGTACCTTAATCAATATCTTTGGTAGCTATAACTACCTTCTGTTAGCCGTTTCTGAGGCAACGTTGCAGGCGCTGATGCGTCAGATCTCCGAGGTCAATGCAGAGAATAGTCGCAATCAAATCATTAGCATGGCGCAAAAATACGCTGAGTTTGCCCATGCACAGCGCCAATGTTTTAAGTTGGTATTTGAACTGCAGCTACTTGACTCCGAACCTTTGCCCGAATCCCAAGGCCAGCTTATCGCGGGTTTATTCAGTTTAATTGAGCGTGAGTTAGCCCTGTTATTCCCCCATAAAACTGCTGAGCAGCAACTTCAAATGAGCCGAGTACTCTGGGGCGGCATCCACGGCCTCACCGCCTTATCACTGGATAATAAATTGTTTGCCGATACGGCATCTTTACCCGCTTTGTTAGAAAGTCATGTGACTGGGTATTTACAGGGAATGGGTTATCAGAGGGAAGCATCATGCTGCTAACAAAACGTTTTTTACCGTATTTTGCTACCCAATGCCTTGGGGCACTTAACGACAATATTTATAAAAATGTGTTGTTACTGCTGGTTACCTTCAGCCAAGTCAACGACTTACCTATTAGTGTCGACATGTTTGTCAATTTGGCTGCAGGGGTCTTTATCCTGCCGTTTTTCCTATTTTCGGCCCATGCAGGCGTGGTGGCCGACAATATGGATAAGGCCAAACTTATCCGTCGCTTAAAACTGCTCGAAGTCATCATTATGTTCAGTGCCGCCGCGGCCATCGTGAGCGAAAATTACATGATGATGTTATTACTGTTGTTTTTAACTGGCAGTCAGTCAGCCTATTTTGGGCCGGTCAAATATTCCCTATTACCTCAAGCCTTAAAAGAAGATGAGTTAGTGACGGGCAATGCCTGGGTTGAGATGGGGACGTTTCTGTCTATCTTGATTGGTACCTTGAGTGCCGGGATTTTGGTGTCTGAAAACAATGCCACCTTGTGGTCGGCCATCACAGTCGCGGCCCTTGCCTTGGCGGGGTATTTATCTAGCCGCGCGATCCCAGCTTTACCGCCACAGGGTACAGTTCAGAAAATCCAATTTCGCCCATTATCAGGCACTTGGCGCACCATAAAGAAGGCACGTCAAACGCCTTCGATTTGGATGGCCATCCTCGCCATTAGCTGGTTCTGGTTTTTGGGGGCGACATATCTGACCCAATTCCCTAACTTTGCCAAGTTGCACCTGCACTCTGGCGCGACAGTGGTGTCGCTGCTGCTGGGGATGTTTTCTATTGGGATTGCGGCGGGCTCCTTTGTCTGTGAGCGTTTTTCCTTTGGCCATGTGGAGTTAGGTTTGCTGCCCTTTGGGGTGCTCGGGTTAACTGTGTTTGGTGTGGACTTACTTTGGGCGATTCCGCCAGCACCGGCGGATGCGCAGTTTGTTTATGGCTTACACTCCTTCATTGCCGAGTCGAAGCATTATCGAGTGATGTTGGACTTCTTTATGATTGGGGTCAGCGGTGGTTTGTTTATCGTGCCTCTGTATGCCTTTATTCAGGCGCGCTCCGCTAAGGGAGAATGTGCGCAAGCGATTGCTGCGAATAACATTATGAACTCGCTCTTTATGGTGGCGTCGGCGTTGTTGTCTATGCTGTTACTCGGGGTGGCTGGCTGGAGTATTCCACAGTTGTTCCTGATGCTGGCGGTGATGAACTTTGTGGTTGCGCTTTACGTGTATTCTCAGGTGCCTGAGTTCACACAACGATTTATCAGTTACTTACTCAGCCATGTGATGTATCGGGTGACTGTGACTGGGCGAGAAAAGATCCCTAAAGAAGGCGCTGGTATCATAGTCTGTAACCATGTGAGCTATGTGGATGCGTTGATCATTATGGGCGCCTCGACCCGCCCGATTCGTTTCGTGATGGATAAATCCATCAGTGAAATCCCTGTGCTGAAATACCTGTTCCGCCATGCTGGGGTGATCCCGATTTGTTCGCCGCGTCAGAGTGAGGCAACTTACAATCAAGCTTTTGAATCGATTCATGAGGCGTTAGCGAATGGCGAGTTGGTGTGTATCTTTCCCGAAGGTCGTTTAACCCCCGATGGTGAACTTGGCGAGTTCCGTCCCGGTATCGATAAAATCTTGGCCCGCGATCCCGTGCCCGTGATCCCTATGGCGCTCAATGGTCTGTGGGGTTCTTACTTTAGTCATAAAGATGGCCATGCATTGACTACTATGCCGAAACGCTTTTGGTCCAAGGTTTCGGTGGATATTGATGGCCCTATTCTGGGAGCGTCCACTAGCCGCGCAAATCTACGGCAGCAAGTTGCAAACCTACTTGCTTTACGAAATTGAGATATGATGTAATCCCTCGGTTAAAAAGTTACATATAAATAACAATTTGAGTGTTGGAGTTTGGTCATGAAAAAGGGATGCTATATAGGCGCTTTGGTACTTGTGCTAAGTGGGTGTGGAGGGTCTGGTGATTCAAACTCAGATGACTCCGATGGAGGAAATCCTACATCACCTCGACTAACAATGGATGTCGAGAGCACAGCGTCAATGTGTAATATAAGAGAAAAGAAAGCAGGTGTTGATGTGATTGTTCATCGACGTGACGGTAGTATTCTGAACTCTTATAAGAGTGATGCGCAGGGACATGTCGATGTCCCTTGGCCTAGTGAAGCATCACATTTAACGGTCGCGGCACAAGAGTTTGTGAATGGTAGCTCTTCTTGGCGGATCCAGACAGATTTAAATGCTAAAGCCAGTGATTATGGTATATATCGATTTACCGATGAAAATTTAAATAGTGGTTGTGACTGTAGTGATATCAATTTAAATACAAGTGAGATAGCTACTGTTTATAGTAACTACTATCTTTATGGTAATAATGCTTATATCAATCCAGCGCTCACCAATAATCCATTGCATGTGTGTAAGCGTGACAATAAATTCGCGCCGGTGAACTTTATATTAATTCCTAAGCAGGGTGGTATTGCTGCTTATGCAGCTAGTATAGATCCCAATGAGATTGATTTATCGCAAGTTATTTCACTTTCAAGCAGTATGTTTGAAGGGGCGAGTCATGAGGGTACTTTGCTCAATGTAGATGTGAATAGCAGTAACTATTTTTTACGTAGTTATTCTGAAACAGAATACGGTCGCCAAAACTGGATTTCATGGCCTACAAGAGAAGTTCAGCTATTCCCCGAGCTTTTTAATCGCAATCTCGTGTCTGCATCACAACAAATCGATCTCGGTGGAAATGATATTGGAACTATGAGTTATGTCGGATTAACTCGGAGAGCCGTTGCAGATGCTTCAAATAATTTAAGCTTAAATTTACCATTAAATGAAAATCTAATGCTAAGTGAAGTTACACGCTTAATGAGTACAATTGGTAATGCAGGAAGTACAAATTATGACTTCAGTTTCAACGCTAATCGTATGCAAGGAGTGCAGGTAACCTTATCGCAAAGCAATGATTACTGGTCTATTTCAGGCCCGCTGAAGGGTTCTATTCCTGATTTAGATTTGCCTGCGCACCTACAAGCGGCCTTTGATGATTCGTCGATGACATCGATGAGTTTCTATGTATGGGGTTATAGTGGTATGGCTGATTTATATGATTTACGCTCTGAGCTGAGTAAGTCTAGCCGCAGCACTAATTCTATACGTTCGACTAAATTTGACAATTACGACTACGAAGATATCACTATTTCAACGTATTAGTTTTGCAGGAAAAGCACCGCTGTACGCCATTGTGCGGCGGTGTATTTTCTATTTTTATTAATAGTTATCCAGCCACTCATGCATGGCTTGATGACTTCCCCTAAACAGAATATTGCCGGCTTTCTTTTGCAACTGGTATTCGTACATGGGGTCGTAATATTTGTGTAGTAGCAGGCTTATCCAGGCCAAATGTTGTGAGGTTTGGTTTTGATTAAGTTGCTGCGACAGTGCTTGTTGCATCATGTCTTGCAACTCTTGATATTGCTTACCACCAAGACGTTTGCGAATACTGCCAAGACTCTGTAATAGGTAGTGGCTAAAGGCTTCGAAACCTGCCTCTAAGCCGAGACGTTCGCTAAATCCTCGATGCATTTTATGAACATATTCATCGAGTAAACGAGTTAGCCTGATGTCATCGTCTTCTTCGAGTACCAGAATATCGGCCGTCTGCATGGCACTATAAAAGCTTTGCGGCAGCGCCGAGCGGCCAATCAAAAAGCTTTCATCCTCGAGCAACAAACAGGCGTGATTGCCTAATTGATGCCGAAGCAGGGCGATGGCGAGCTGATTTTCAAAATTAATTTGTGTCGGTTGTGGGTCGATGTTTTTACCAAAGCTCGAGCCTCTGTGATTGGCAATGCCTTCGAGATCGATTGCTTCTTTACGCAGTCTTAAAAAATCGGTTTTACCGCTTCCCGTCATACCGCTCAGGCTTAGCAAAGGTTGCTGACTTGGCGCCGTCTCAATGACACCAATTAAATATTGGCGCATACCTTTGTAGCCACCCTGCACATAAGGCACGGTAACGCCTGCCTCTTGCAGCCATTGCTGAGTTAATTGTGAGCGTAGCCCGCCGCGAAAGCAGTAAAGATAAGCTTCTGGGTTTGCTGATAAAAAGTTTAACCAAGCATCAATACGCTGCTGTTTTACCACGCCATGCACGAGGGAATGGCCCAGGGCGATCGCGGCTTGCTGCCCTTGCGCTTTATAGCAAGTGCCGACCTTTTCCCTCTCCTTATCAACCATTAACGGCAGATTTACCGAGGAAGGAAAAGCGCCGCGGCCAAACTCGATTGGCGCCCTTAAGTCGATTAATGGCTGCCCAGCAACAAAGATATCGTGATATTGCTGGGCGGGGATGAGCTTAGCTGTCATTAACACAGCACCACATTGGCGGTGGAGATGGGTGTTTCTAACGAGCCAATACAGATAGGCTCAATTTGATGGGCATTAAGTAGCGCCACCAGTTCCGCTTCGGCCTCACTTGACACCGCCACTAACAAGCCACCACTGGTTTGTGGGTCACACAAAATGGCTTTTTGATGATCGGTAAGTGTGGGTAAGTGTTCGCCATAACTGTCGTAGTTACGATGGGTGCCACCGGGAATACAGCCTTGCGCTAGATAGTCGAGGGCGCGGGGTAAGAGTGGCACGGCATCGAGGTCAAGTTTAGCGGTGAGTTTGGCTCCTTGGCACACTTCCAGTAGATGGCCCGCCAGCCCAAAACCAGTGACATCGGTGAGGGCGTTCACGCCTTTAATCTTAGCAATTTTGGCGCCTATGCTATTGAGCTGGCACATGGCATTGACTGCAATTTGGCTATCTTCGTCTTTGAGCTTCTTCTGCTTTTGTGCCGTAGTGAGAATGCCAATGCCGATAGGTTTAGTGAGATACAAGCGATCGCCCGCTTTTGCGGTATCGTTTTGTTTTAAATCCGTCAGGGCGATTTGCCCGGTGACCGCAAGGCCAAAGATTGGTTCAGGCGCATCGATACTGTGACCTCCGGCTAACATTATCCCGGCTTCCATACAGGCTTGACGGCCACCATCGACCACTTGTTGCGCGATCTCGGCGGGAAGTTTGTTCACTGGCCAGCCTAGAATCGCAATCGCCATCATGGGCGTGCCACCCATGGCATAGATATCGCTAATGGCATTGGTGGCGGCGATACGGCCAAAGGTAAAGGGGTCATCTACGATAGGCATAAAAAAGTCGGTGGTACTGATAATGCCGATTTCATCATTGAGTTTGTAAACGGCTGCATCATCACGGCTTTGATTGCCGACCAACAGATTAGGATCGGTAAATACAGGCAGCTGCGAGGCAAGAATCGTGGTCAGTACTTTAGGGGAAATTTTACAGCCGCAGCCGGCACCATGACTATATTCTGTGAGTTTAATGCTATCGGCGGAAGATACAGCGGAATTCGACATGAGCCTTACATCCTGTAAAAAGTGATTGAGGCATCATCATAATAGGATACGGCCACCATGCAAGGCGGCCGTATGATTTTTACCGAGAATTGTGGTCTAGCTATAACTTGCCGTGAGGCTCTTCCAGCTTTTTTGCTGAGTCAGGAATCGTGTCTTCAATTCTTCGACTTGCAGTAATAACTGTTGATCGACCAGTTGCTTACGTTTGGCGTCTAACAGCGCCTTTTTCGCTTGATAGTATTCTAGTAAATGTTCCTTCATTAACTCGTATTCCTGTTGGATTTTCTCAATCACTTCATCGGCATTGGGCAGATGGACCACTTTATTTTTGGCATGTAGCAGTTGCATCTGCAGGCGTGCGCTCTCAATCCGTTCCTGTGGACTGGTGCGTAGGTCTTTGGCTAAGCCAACCCAAGATAAACCCTTAATCAGCCACTTAGTCGGATCGTAATGCCACCACTTAATGCCGTTACGGTAATCGTTCTCGAAGATATGGTGGAAATTATGGTAACCCTCACCGTAGGTCAACATCGCCAGAAAACCGTTGTCACGGGCGGTGTTTTTATCGGTATAGGGTTGGCTACCCCACACGTGGGCGAGAGAGTTGATGAAGAAGGTGCAGTGATGCACAACGACTAAGCGCAGTAATCCAGCCATCAGCAACATACCGGCAATATTGCCAGTGAACCAGCCGAGTAGCGCGGGCAGACCAATATTCATCAGAATCACGAGGGCGAGATAGTGCTTGTGTTGCCACATTACGATTCGGTCGTTCTGCAAATCACGCACGTTTTGGTAGTCATGGTAACGCTGGGCTTGGTATTCGCGCAGCATCCAACCGATATGGCTGTACCAGAAACCCATGTTAGCCGAGTAGGGGTCTTTATCATTGTCATCGACATGCTTATGGTGCACACGATGATCGGATGCCCAATGTAATGCACTGTTTTGCAATGCTAATGCACCGCCAAGCGCGTAGAGGAAACGTACCGCAGGGTGAGCTTTATAGGCCTTGTGCGACCAGAGTCTATGGTAACCCGCTGTGATCGACAGACCACTTGCAAAGGCTAACACCACAAAAGCAATCCATTCGCTGGCGCCATACCCGTGGGTTAGGCCATACCAAGGAACAAGGATAACTGCACTGAGGAAGGTGAGGCTAAAGAGGATGACATTTAGCCAGATGATAGGGGGTTTATTCATTATAGTTTCCAATATCCGCATTTGAGCGTACAACTGTAAGCTAATTTAGCCTAGCAATCTTGTTTGGTCAAGGTGGATGGGGCTGTGTTTCAGACGCAAAAGCGGTATTATCGCGTCATTACATTCAGTTAGCGGATTGAAGAATGGGTATTCGTGCACAGCAAAAAGAGAAAACTCGGCGGGCATTGGTCGATGCGGCGTTTAACCAGCTCAGTGCTGAGCGAAGTTTCTCTAGCTTAAGCTTGCGAGAGGTGGCGAGGGAAGCCAACATTGCACCCACATCCTTTTATCGTCATTTTAAGGATATGAATGAGCTCGGGTTGACCATGGTCGACGAAGGCGGGCTCACCCTAAGACAGATGATGCGAAAGGGGCGGCAACGTGCCGAAGCCGGGGGCAGTGTGATCCGCATTTCTGTGGATACCTTTATGGAAGTGCTTGATTCTAATCCAAACGTTTTCAGAATCTTACTGCATGAGCGCTCAGGGACTTCGGCGGCATTCCGCGCGGCGGTAGCCCGTGAGATTGAACATTTTATCTCTGAACTGGCCCATTACACCGAAGCGACAGCGGGCCGCACGCCTATGCTCGCCAGAGCACAGGCAGAAGCCTTAGTGACCTTAGTGTTTAACGCCGGAGCGTCGGCGCTGGATATGAAGCGCGCCGATCGTAAAGTGCTCGCCGATCAACTGGTGATGCAATTACGTATGGTGGCGAAGGGTGCCGAGGCCTTACAACATAAGATCGAGCATCGTTAAGTAAGAGTGTGATTTAGTCTAAAAATAAAGGAGCCAATGGCTCCTTTATTTTTAGGTACATAGAGTCGCCTAACGACGCTCAAGCAGTACACCTGTTTCCATATGGTCGGTATAAGGGAACTGATCGAACAGGGCAAAACGGGTGACTTTATGGGTCTGATTTAATTGCTGCAAATTGTCTTTCAGGGTGTCGGGATTACAAGAGATATACAGGATCCGCTCATAACCTTGCACTAGCTCCAACGTGGCTGGGTCGATACCTGCTCGTGGTGGGTCGACAAAAATGGTGTTGCAGACATAGCTGTCCAGATCTATGCCTTCTAAGCGTCTAAAGCTGCGCTTTTTCGCCATCGCATCGCTAAATTCTTCCGCCGACATACGAATAATCTGCAGATTATCGATATTGTTGACTTCGATATTGTACTGGGCTGCATCCACCGAAGGTTTAGCTAACTCGGTCGCGAGCACGCGATTAAAGTTTTGTGCCAGCGCGATGGAGAAGTTGCCATTACCACAGTAAAGCTCCAGTAAATCGCCTTGGCTGCGTTGAGTCACGTCGATAGCCCATTCCAGCATCTTGATTGCCACCTTGGCATTTGGCTGGGTAAAGCTGTTTTCGATTTGTTTGTAATGGAAAACTTTGTCATTCACTTGCAGTGACTCAACCACAAAGTCTTTATCTAAATCGATTTTCTGTTTGCGCGCACGGCCAATGATGTTGACCTTAAATTGGCTGCTCAATCTGGCTTTAAGTGCGGCGGCTTCGGTGCGCCATTGGTCATCAAGCTGTCTGTGATACAGCAGTGACACTAAAATCTCACCGCTGAGCGTTGATAAAAAATCAACTTGGAAGAGTTTATGACGTAGGCTGTGGTTCGGTTTTAACTCGGCGATCAGCGCCGCCATCATCTGATTGATTAACGCGCTCGCGGGTAAGTATTGATCGCAACGAACTTTGTCGTTCAATACTTTATCGAACATGTAATAGTATAAATCGTCGCCTTCGTGCCATACGCGAAACTCGGCGCGCATCCGATAGTGGGCAGGTTCTGAGGCAAACACTTCAACACTCGGTGTCTCAAATTGGGCAAAGGCCTGCTCTAGCTTGATACGCTTTGCAGTTAGTTGCGCATCATAGGTCGTGGGATCCATTGCTGCTAAGTTCATTGTTGATTCACCGTGGCTGTAAATTGGGGCGCAAATTTTATACTAGGTGACACGAATGTCCAGCATCTTGGTTTTGCGGTTTGAGTTAAGCTGTGGGAGAATCCGCTCGCGAATGGGACAACGAATTAACTGGAGACGGGCTTGTCGCAACCAATATTAGTATTCGATTCTGGCATCGGCGGGCTATCCGTATTGGCCGAAATTCGCAAATTGCTCCCACATCACGATTACTGCTATTTGTTCGATAATGCCAGATTGCCCTATGGCGAATTGGAAGAGCAGGAACTTGTCTCGGGTTGTGTTGCGCTCATCGACCAAGTCGTCGAGCGTACCCATGCCGCCATTGTCGTCGTTGCCTGCAATACCGCCAGTACTGTGGTGCTGCCCGCACTGCGTGCAACCTTATCTATTCCTGTTGTGGGTGTTGTCCCCGCCATTAAACCCGCGGCGCAGTTATCTAAAAGTAAGCGTATCGGTTTGCTCGCCACCCCTGGTACGGTCAAGCGCCACTATACCTACGAGTTAATCAGCCAATTTGCCGATGATTGTCACGTTGAGCTGTTCGGATCTTCTGAATTAGTGCTGATGGCCGAGCAGAAGATTGCCACTGGTCAATTGGACATGGCGCGGTTAACACAGGTTTTATCACCCATCGTCGAAGCGGACTTAGATGTACTGGTGCTTGGATGCACTCACTTCCCTATGCTGCGTGATGAATTGCAACAGGTATTAGGCCAAGGTGTCACCTTGCTCGATTCCGGTGAGGCAATCGCCAAGCGAGTCAAAACATTGTTGGCTGAGACTAACAGTGAGCAGCAAGTTCAAGAAGATGCGCACTGCGATGCACATATGCAGGCGTTTTATACTAAAGCGGAAATCAGTGAGGGATTAGCGACTACGTTAGTCGATTGTGGCTTTTCAACTTTAGAGCGAATCACCACAATCAACTCAAACGGATAAATTAACGCGGATTACTCATCGGTACCTGTACGGTCGGCAGCTTCCGAATCTTGAGTCTTCGCTTCTCTAACCTTTAAGGTTCTTTCTTGGAAGTTGAAATCGTTCAACTTGACCATCGCCTTTTGAGCTCCCGCCTCGGACATTTCCACAAAGCCAAACCCTTTACGACGACCCGTTTTACGATCACGTACTAAACGTACTGAGTTGACGGGGCCGAACTCACCAAACAGAACCTTCACTTCACCCTCATGGACACGATAAGGCAAGTTGCCTACATAGAGTGTCATGGTCGGGCCAACATATTGCTCATCTGCACCTTGAGCTTGGTTTGTCTCTGGGACAAATTTAAAAACGAGAGTAGTAATGATAACGCCAGCAACAAAAGCGATGTACGCAGGTAATGTAGTTGCAAACTGAGATAGCGCGATTGCGCCGAGAATGGCAATAACCAAAACAATAAGAAATGACTTTTGCATATAAATGCTCTCTGAATGAAATAGAAAATGATAAATAACTGTTAACAGCAAATCATATGGTAATGAATTATTTACTTTTACACTAGACCGCTGCCGAAAAATTGAGCGTGAATTATCATTTCTCAGATAAAAATTCGCTTTTAAATCGAATAACAAAGCAGAAAGAGATAAAAAATAGACATGATGTTTAAAATATCGACGTACGATTTAAATAACCGAAAAAAGCCCTTGCACAAAAAGTTCTGCTGCCTATAATGCGCATCCACTGACACGGCAGACAGCGAAACGCAGTTTCAAGTGCCAGTTCATCGAGTGATTCACTCCTCGATGAGCGAAAAGAAAGTTGCAAAAACTACTTGACGCAAAAACGGGAATGCGTAGAATACGCAGCCCTGACCCGCTGAAATCACTTACGGTAAGGCGATGGTCAACGCTCTTTAACAATTTATCAAGCAAATCTGTGTGGACACTCACAGGTGTTGAGTTAATCGAAATTACTCTGCCGTTTGGCGAGTAATCAAAATTTACATCAATGAATGAGTGTTCATAGCAATATGTACAGTTTGTTTTGACTTTCGGGTTGAAACGACAAATCAGAATTCATTGAGCCGAACCTTCGGGTTCACAAAACTTTTAATTGAAGAGTTTGATCATGGCTCAGATTGAACGCTGGCGGCAGGCCTAACACATGCAAGTCGAGCGGCAGCACAAGTAAGTTTACTTATGAGGTGGCGAGCGGCGGACGGGTGAGTAATGCCTAGGGATCTGCCCAGTCGTGGGGGATAACAGTTGGAAACGACTGCTAATACCGCATACGCCCTACGGGGGAAAGGAGGGGACCTTTGGGCCTTCCGCGATTGGATGAACCTAGGTGGGATTAGCTAGTTGGTGAGGTAATGGCTCACCAAGGCGACGATCCCTAGCTGTTCTGAGAGGATGATCAGCCACACTGGGACTGAGACACGGCCCAGACTCCTACGGGAGGCAGCAGTGGGGAATATTGCACAATGGGGGAAACCCTGATGCAGCCATGCCGCGTGTGTGAAGAAGGCCTTCGGGTTGTAAAGCACTTTCAGTAGGGAGGAAAGGTTGTAAGTTAATACCTTGCAGCTGTGACGTTACCTACAGAAGAAGGACCGGCTAACTCCGTGCCAGCAGCCGCGGTAATACGGA
Source organism: Shewanella sp. FJAT-51649 (assembly GCF_019457435.1). NCBI lineage: Bacteria > Pseudomonadati > Pseudomonadota > Gammaproteobacteria > Alteromonadales > Shewanellaceae > Shewanella > Shewanella sp. FJAT-51649. The sequence continues at coordinate 195,239 of NZ_CP080411.1, forward strand.
GGGTCCAAGCGTTAATCGGAATTACTGGGCGTAAAGCGTGCGCAGGCGGTTTGTTAAGCGAGATGTGAAAGCCCCGGGCTCAACCTGGGAATTGCATTTCGAACTGGCAAACTAGAGTCTTGTAGAGGGGGGTAGAATTCCAGGTGTAGCGGTGAAATGCGTAGAGATCTGGAGGAATACCGGTGGCGAAGGCGGCCCCCTGGACAAAGACTGACGCTCAGGCACGAAAGCGTGGGGAGCAAACAGGATTAGATACCCTGGTAGTCCACGCCGTAAACGATGTCTACTCGGAGTTTGGTGTCTTGAACACTGGGCTCTCAAGCTAACGCATTAAGTAGACCGCCTGGGGAGTACGGCCGCAAGGTTAAAACTCAAATGAATTGACGGGGGCCCGCACAAGCGGTGGAGCATGTGGTTTAATTCGATGCAACGCGAAGAACCTTACCTACTCTTGACATCCAGAGAATTCGCTAGAGATAGCTTAGTGCCTTCGGGAACTCTGAGACAGGTGCTGCATGGCTGTCGTCAGCTCGTGTTGTGAAATGTTGGGTTAAGTCCCGCAACGAGCGCAACCCCTATCCTTATTTGCCAGCGCGTAATGGCGGGAACTCTAGGGAGACTGCCGGTGATAAACCGGAGGAAGGTGGGGACGACGTCAAGTCATCATGGCCCTTACGAGTAGGGCTACACACGTGCTACAATGGCGAGTACAGAGGGTTGCAAAGCCGCGAGGTGGAGCTAATCTCACAAAGCTCGTCGTAGTCCGGATTGGAGTCTGCAACTCGACTCCATGAAGTCGGAATCGCTAGTAATCGTGGATCAGAATGCCACGGTGAATACGTTCCCGGGCCTTGTACACACCGCCCGTCACACCATGGGAGTGGGCTGCAAAAGAAGTGGGTAGCTTAACCTTCGGGAGGGCGCTCACCACTTTGTGGTTCATGACTGGGGTGAAGTCGTAACAAGGTAGCCCTAGGGGAACCTGGGGCTGGATCACCTCCTTACCTATACGACTAACTCGATGTTTGTTGAGTGTTCACACAGATTTGCTTGATAGAAGATAGAGTAAAAGATGGGTCTGTAGCTCAGCTGGTTAGAGCGCACCCCTGATAAGGGTGAGGTCGGTGGTTCAAGTCCACTCTGACCCACCAATCCTTTGAGGGTTGGACATCTGATACTCGCACTGCATGTAAATGGGGCTATAGCTCAGCTGGGAGAGCGCCTGCCTTGCACGCAGGAGGTCTGCGGTTCGATCCCGCATAGCTCCACCATTTACTGCAATCTGGTTAGAGATGCCAAAGATAAACTGAAAAATTATCTTTGGCTTTTTTAAGCCCGCTCTTTAACAATTTGGAAAGCTGATAGTAATTAATGCAATGATGTCTGTCGTTGTGTTAATACGAAAAAATTGAGTTCTTAAAACACTTTTTAAGTGTCTTGAATATTCAAGTCTAAGGCGAGTCCATTTCCTTGGTCGGAAATGAGACAAGTAAAACCAGCTGGTCGCAACGACCTAGGTGAGTGAAACTCATTTGGGTTGTATGGTTAAGCGACTAAGCGTATACGGTGGATGCCTTGGCAGTCAGAGGCGATGAAGGACGTAGTAACTTGCGAAAAGCGTTGGCGAGCTAGTAACAAGCATTTGAGCTAACGATGTCCGAATGGGGGAACCCAGCAGCATAAGCTGTTATCGTAACGTGAATACATAGCGTTGCGAGGCAAACGAGGGGAACTGAAACATCTAAGTACCCTTAGGAAAAGAAATCAACCGAGATTCCCCTAGTAGCGGCGAGCGAACGGGGATTAGCCCTTAAGTCAGAGGGGTGTTAGTGGAATGGTCTGGAAAGTCCAGCGGCACAGGGTGATAGCCCCGTACACGAAAACTAACCTTTGATGAAAACGAGTAAGGCGGGACACGTGATATCCTGTTTGAATATGGGGGGACCATCCTCCAAGGCTAAATACTCCTGACTGACCGATAGTGAACCAGTACCGTGAGGGAAAGGCGAAAAGAACCCCTGTGAGGGGAGTGAAATAGAACCTGAAACCGTATACGTACAAGCAGTGGGAGCGGTTCTTGAGACCGTGACTGCGTACCTTTTGTATAATGGGTCAGCGACTTACGTTTTGTAGCGAGGTTAAGCGAATAGCGGAGCCGTAGGGAAACCGAGTGTTAACTGCGCGTTTAGTTGCAAGGCGTAGACCCGAAACCCGGTGATCTAGCCATGGGCAGGTTGAAGGTTGAGTAACATCAACTGGAGGACCGAACCGACTAATGTTGAAAAATTAGCGGATGACTTGTGGCTGGGGGTGAAAGGCCAATCAAACCGGGAGATATCTGGTTCTCCTCGAAAGCTATTTAGGTAGCGCCTCGGACGAACACCTTTGGGGGTAGAGCACTGTTAAGGCTAGGGGGTCATCCCGACTTACCAACCCTTTGCAAACTCCGAATACCAAAGAGTGCTATCCGGGAGACAGACGGCGGGTGCTAACGTCCGTCGTCAAAAGGGAAACAACCCAGACCGTCAGCTAAGGTCCCAAAGTGTATGTTAAGTGGGAAACGATGTGGGAAGGCTTAGACAGCTAGGATGTTGGCTTAGAAGCAGCCATCATTTAAAGAAAGCGTAATAGCTCACTAGTCGAGTCGGCCTGCGCGGAAGATGTAACGGGGCTAAACATACCACCGAAGCTACGGGTGCAATCCTTTAGGGTTGCGCGGTAGAGGAGCGTTCTGTAAGCCGTTGAAGGTGAAGGGGTAACCCACGCTGGAGGTATCAGAAGTGCGAATGCTGACATGAGTAACGATAAAGGGGGTGAAAAACCCCCTCGCCGAAAGACCAAGGGTTCCTGTCCAACGTTAATCGGGGCAGGGTGAGTCGACCCCTAAGGCGAGGCCGAAAGGCGTAGTCGATGGGAAACAGATTAATATTTCTGTACTTCCGCTAACTGCGATGGAGAGACGGAGAAGGCTAGGCTAGCGCGGCGTTGGTAGTCCGCGTTTAAGGTGGTAGGTGGGTGACTTAGGCAAATCCGGGTCACTATACACTGAGAGCTGATGACGAGTCCCCAAGGGGATGAAGTAGTTGATGCCATGCTTCCAGGAAAATCTTCTAAGCTTCAGGTTAGCGGGAATCGTACCCCAAACCGACACAGGTGGTCGGGTAGAGAATACCAAGGCGCTTGAGAGAACTCGGCTGAAGGAACTAGGCAAAATGGTACCGTAACTTCGGGAGAAGGTACGCTGCTGTTGGTGATGGGACTTGCTCCCTAAGCTGACGGCAGTCGCAGATACCAGGTGGCTGCAACTGTTTATCAAAAACACAGCACTGTGCAAAATCGCAAGATGACGTATACGGTGTGACGCCTGCCCGGTGCCGGAAGGTTAATTGATTGGGTTATCGCAAGAGAAGCTCATGATCGAAGCCCCGGTAAACGGCGGCCGTAACTATAACGGTCCTAAGGTAGCGAAATTCCTTGTCGGGTAAGTTCCGACCTGCACGAATGGCGTAATGATGGCCACGCTGTCTCCAGCCGAGACTCAGTGAAGTTGAAATTGCGGTGAAGATGCCGTATACCCGCGGCTAGACGGAAAGACCCCGTGAACCTTTACTATAGCTTGGCACTGAACATTGACCCTACATGTGTAGGATAGGTGGGAGACTTTGAAGTTGGAACGCTAGTTCTGATGGAGTCGTCCTTGAAATACCACCCTTGTAGTGTTGATGTTCTAACTTGGGCCCCTAATCGGGGTTAAGGACAGTGCCTGGTGGGTAGTTTGACTGGGGCGGTCTCCTCCCAAAGAGTAACGGAGGAGCACGAAGGTTGGCTAAGTACGGTCGGACATCGTACGGTTAGTGCAATGGCATAAGCCAGCTTAACTGCGAGACAGACACGTCGAGCAGGTACGAAAGTAGGTCATAGTGATCCGGTGGTTCTGAATGGAAGGGCCATCGCTCAACGGATAAAAGGTACTCCGGGGATAACAGGCTGATACCGCCCAAGAGTTCATATCGACGGCGGTGTTTGGCACCTCGATGTCGGCTCATCACATCCTGGGGCTGAAGTCGGTCCCAAGGGTATGGCTGTTCGCCATTTAAAGTGGTACGCGAGCTGGGTTCAGAACGTCGTGAGACAGTTCGGTCCCTATCTGCCGTGGGCGTTGGATGATTGAGGGGAGTTGCTCCTAGTACGAGAGGACCGGAGTGAACGAACCGCTGGTGTTCGGGTTGTCATGCCAATGGCATTGCCCGGTAGCTATGTTCGGAATCGATAACCGCTGAAAGCATCTAAGCGGGAAGCGAGCCCCAAGATGAGTCATCCCTTGGACTATAAGTCCACTAAAGAGCCGTTCGAGACTAGGACGTTGATAGGTCAGGTGTGTAAGCGTTGTGAGGCGTTGAGCTAACTGATACTAATGACTCGAGAGGCTTAACCATACAACCCAGATGGGTTTTGCTAAGAGTACTTAGCTTGAATACAAACACTTAAGAAGTGCAACTCAAACCAGCTTTCCGAATTTAATTTACTGCCTGCATGAGATAAGACTGGTAGTAAATAACAAATTTGCTTGGTGACAATAGCATTGTGGTCCCACCTGATCCCATCCCGAACTCAGAAGTGAAACGCAATCGCGCCGATGGTAGTGTGGGGTCTCCCCATGTGAGAGTAGGTCATCGCCAAGCGCCTAACATTCTCGGAAGAGAGCAGAAAGCCAGCTGAATAAGCTGGCTTTTTTGTTTTTGGCAGTTCTTAACCGCCACTTCCACTGTTATTTTTACTCTTGTTCAAGGTCTTGCGCCTGCTTTGACCGATCGACCTCAGTTTGCTGCAATTCTAGGGTGAAGCGTTTACAATGTCGCTTTTGTCGCGGCAGAACATCACCATGTCTTTTCCATATTCGCTAAAGCCGTTTAATACTTTTGGCGTGGAGCAATCCTGCTTATCCTTGATTGAAGTCCATTCCAAGGCAGATCTACAAGCGACCTGCTTATCCTTATATCAGTCTAAGCGACCTATGCTTGTGCTGGGTGGCGGTAGCAATATCGTATTCACCGATGATTTTAATGGCACTGTAGTGCGAGTTTTGTCTAAGGGCATTTTCTGCTCTGAAGATGACACTCACTTTTACCTTGCTGTTGAGGCGGGTGAGAACTGGCATGAGTTGGTTCAATTCAGCTTAAATCAGAACATGCCAGGACTTGAGAATTTAGCGCTGATCCCTGGTACCGTTGGTGCGGCTCCGATCCAAAATATCGGCGCCTATGGCGTTGAGCTGTGCGATATTTGTGATTGGGTCGAATATCTAGATCTCGAGTCTGGTAACTTGCTAAGGCTTACAGTCGATGAGTGTGAGTTTGCCTATCGGGAGTCGATATTTAAAGGCAGCTTACGCGACAAAGCTGTGATTACCGCCGTTGGTTTGTGCCTTCCTAAAGCTTGGCAACCGAAATTGGCCTATGGTCCGTTGCAATCATTTACCGCTGAGACAGTGACCCCAAGGGAGATTTTTGATCGGGTCTGTGAAGTGAGGAGCGAAAAGCTACCTAACCCAGAAGTGCTAGGGAATGCAGGCAGTTTCTTTAAGAATCCAATCGTAAGCGCGGCGACATATATGCAGCTTGCTGCGCGTTTCCCGAGTATCGTCGGTTATGCTCAACCCAATGGAGAGGTTAAACTGGCTGCGGGTTGGCTAATCGAGCATGCGGGTCTTAAGGGTTTTGCTCTTGGTAATGCGGGCGTACATGCAAAGCAAGCCTTAGTATTAGTCAATTTAGGCCATGCGACTGGCCAAGATATTTGTCGATTAGCATTGCATGTGATTGCGCGAGTAAATGAGATTTTTGATGTTAAGCTCGAAGCTGAGCCAAGAATTATGGGATTAACAGGGGAGACGAGTCTTGATGTCTGATAACTGGGTGAGAAAACGCGAAATTCTGGGATTGTTGTCGAGCGAACATTTTGTCTCAGGTGAAGAGTTGGCAACACAACTGGGTATTTCTCGTGCGGCGGTGAGTAAGCATGTGGATGCTTTGGAAGAGTATGGCGTGGCAATTTACAGTGTCAAAGGCCGTGGTTACAAGCTAGCGAACCCCATCTCCCTCATCGACTCGGCTCGGTTAATTCAGTCGATTGATAATCGCTGCTTTTATTTTGATGAGATCCCAAGCACTAACGGATTTATGTTAAGTCATACGGGTGAGCTTAAGAGTGGCGACCTTTGTGTCGCGGAATACCAGTCGGCAGGGCGAGGTCGACGCGGCCGTACTTGGGTTTCTCCCTATGGGCATCATTTATATTTCTCGCAGTTCTGGTCATTCCCACAGGGTATGGCGCAGGCCATGGGCTTAAGCTTAGTGGTGGCTTGTAGTTTAGTCGAGGTATTGAAATCCTTTGGTGTTGATAATATCGGCGTGAAATGGCCAAACGATATTTACCTTAATTATAAAAAGCTTGCTGGGATTTTAATTGAGATGTCAGGTCAGGCTGACAGCGAGTGCCAATTGATCATTGGTATTGGCGTCAACATGGCCATGTCGGAAGATCAGGGTAAAGGTATCGACCAGCCTTGGAGCGATCTATCCGCCTTAGCGACTATGCCGAATAAAACGGATCTCGTGATTGCGCTGCAAAAGCAGCTGAAGAAAGACATTCAACTCTTTGAGCGAGAAGGACTGGCGGCATTCAAACTGCGTTGGCAAGCGGCTGATCTATTCTATGGCAAAGAGATCCGTTTGCTCATGGGTGAAAATCATGTCGATGGTATTTGCCGCGGTGTGGACGAACAGGGGGCAGTGCTACTCGAAACCGCCGATGGCACACAGGCATACATCGGCGGCGAAATCAGTTTAAGGCCAAGATAGATTATTTGCGTAACAATACGTGGGACATCAAGTGATCCTGACCTTTTTGCAGGATCAGATGTGCCCGCTCTCTTGTCGGCTGGATATTGAGTTGTAAATTGGGGCCGTTAATCGTGTCCCAAATCTTCGCTGCAATGGCATTCGCCTCATCATCCGTTAGGCTGGCATAGTGATGAAAATACGACTTTTCATCACTGAAGGCGCCTTTGCGGAACTGCAAAAAGCGCTCCTGATACCACTGCTTTAATAAGTGCTCTTCGGCATCGACGTAAATGGAGAAGTCGACAAAGTCAGAGACGAAGGGGCGGCGTATATCTACCGGAGAATCTAAGCCGGTTTGCAGTACATTGAGTCCTTCTAGGATCAAAATATCAGGTTGAGAAACCGTTTGATGTTGGCCGCGAATACGATCGTAAGTCACGTGGGAATAGATAGGCGCATTTACATGGGCTTGCCCCGATTTTACCGCCGAAATAAATTCGACCAACATCTTCATGTCGTAGCTTTCGGGAAAGCCTTTACGCTGCAGTAAACCCTTGCGCTTTAAGTCAGCCAAAGGATACAGAAAACCATCGGTAGTGACTAAATCGACCTTAGGATGCTCAGGCCAGTGGCGCAGTAATGCCTGTAAAATACGCGCTGTGGTACTTTTGCCTACGGCAACGCTGCCGGCGATACTAATGATATAAGGGCTACTTGAGGGTTTTTGGCCGAGAAACTCATCCAAAACTAAGCCACGTTGTTGCTTCGATTTTACGATGAGATTGAGTAACCTACTGAGAGGCAAGTAAATGTCGGTCACTTCTGAGAGGGAGACCTTCTCATTAATACCACGCAAATTTTCCAAGTCTTGTTCACTCAGTGTCATCGGCACTGCGTCCCGTAAAACAGACCATTGCGCGCGCTCAAAGGCAAGATAGAGTGCTTTTTGAATTGGATTTTTTGACGTCATTGGCTTTCCTCGGCTTAGGGATCGCACAGTACACCATGACTTAAGTATCGACAATATAAAATCTATTCCCGATGCCCCGTTTATTGGTCAGGATTGAGTATTCGCAGAATAATTGCACGACAGCCTAGGTTTGAGTGTAAAAAAGCATCATTTGATTGCTTTTTTTAAACAAATCGTCGATTTTTGCTTGCACTTGGGCACACATTTACCTAATATCCCGTTCCGAAATGATTTGCCGGCATAGCTCAGTTGGTAGAGCAACTGACTTGTAATCAGTAGGTCCCGAGTTCGACTCTTGGTGCCGGCACCATTTTACTGGAGGGGTTCCCGAGTGGCCAAAGGGATCAGACTGTAAATCTGACGGCTCCGCCTTCGAAGGTTCGAATCCTTCTCCCTCCACCATTTTCTAGGTAGTTAGGTAGCCTTAGTTAGGTTGCGCGGGCATCGTATAATGGTATTACTCCAGCCTTCCAAGCTGATAACGCGGGTTCGATTCCCGCTGCCCGCTCCAAATTTAGTTGCTGATATGGCTCAGTTGGTAGAGCACACCCTTGGTAAGGGTGAGGTCGGCAGTTCGAATCTGCCTATCAGCACCAGCCTTTCTAAATTAAGCTCCTATACCTAAATAATCGGTTCGATGTCATTTATATGCATCGGATTTTTTCTATATGTATGTTTTCATCACCAAGACTCTTGGATTGAGGCAATACCATGGCAAAAGCTAAATTTGAACGTAATAAGCCCCATGTTAACGTGGGCACCATCGGTCACGTTGACCATGGTAAAACCACTCTGACTGCAGCTATCTCTCACGTACTGGCTAAGACCTACGGTGGTGAAGCTAAAGACTTCTCTCAAATCGATAACGCTCCAGAAGAGCGTGAGCGCGGTATTACCATCAATACCTCTCACATCGAATACGATACGCCAACTCGCCACTACGCACACGTAGACTGCCCAGGCCACGCTGACTATGTTAAAAACATGATCACTGGTGCTGCACAGATGGACGGCGCGATCCTGGTAGTAGCTTCTACTGACGGTCCAATGCCACAAACTCGTGAGCACATCCTGCTGTCTCGCCAAGTAGGCGTACCATTCATCATCGTATTCATGAACAAATGTGACATGGTTGACGATGCTGAGCTGTTAGAATTAGTTGAAATGGAAGTGCGTGAACTGTTATCAGAATACGACTTCCCAGGTGATGACTTACCAGTTATCCAAGGTTCTGCTCTGAAAGCGCTTGAAGGCGAGCCAGAGTGGGAAGCTAAGATCATCGAATTAGCCGCTGCACTGGATTCTTACATCCCAGAACCAGAGCGTGATATCGATAAGCCATTCCTGATGCCAATCGAAGACGTATTCTCAATCTCTGGCCGTGGTACAGTAGTAACTGGTCGTGTTGAGCGTGGTATCGTACGTGTTGGTGACGAAGTAGAAATCGTTGGTATCCGTGCAACTACTAAGACAACCTGTACTGGTGTTGAAATGTTCCGTAAGCTGCTTGACGAAGGTCGTGCAGGTGAGAACTGTGGTATCCTGTTACGTGGTACTAAGCGTGATGACGTAGAACGTGGTCAAGTATTATCTAAGCCAGGTTCAATCAACCCACACACTACTTTTGAATCAGAAGTTTACGTTCTGTCAAAAGAAGAAGGTGGTCGTCACACTCCATTCTTCAAAGGCTACCGTCCACAGTTCTACTTCCGTACAACTGACGTGACTGGAACTATCGAACTGCCAGAAGGCGTAGAGATGGTAATGCCAGGCGACAACATCAAGATGAAAGTGACTCTGATCTGCCCAATCGCGATGGACGAAGGTTTACGCTTCGCAATCCGTGAAGGTGGCCGTACAGTAGGCGCTGGTGTTGTAGCTAAGATTTTCGCTTAATCGCGAACTTGCTATAGTACTGAAAAAGGAAGCTTCGGCTTCCTTTTTTGTTTAAGTCGATTATTTACTAGGTTTTGTGGGTTGCAACGGCTGTGCATCCTTGCTAACAAGGTCGAATAAGAATACAATCTATGGCCGATTTTTGACCCTGAGCTTATGCAACATGATGCGTTTCTAGGGGTATTCGGAATGCAGAGTATCTAAAGCGTATTGTAACTGGGTCGTATGTCCCTAATTATTGTGCTCAAGCTCAGGCCGTATTGAGTAACGGAATAACCGATGACAACAAATACTGAAAACCAGACTAACTCTCTGGATATCGTGAAGTGGGGTTTAGCGATCCTATTGCTGGCCGCTGCTGTTATTGGCAATCAGATGTATAGCGAGACAAGTGCCGTGATCCGTGCACTGGCTGTTATCGTTGCATTCGCTATTGCTGGTTTTATTGCCCTGCAAACAGAAAAGGGTAAGAAAGCCTTAGCGTTCGCTCGTGAGTCGCAAATTGAAGTGCGCAAGGTCGTATGGCCAACACGTCAAGAAGCGCTTAACACCACTTTTATTGTCCTTGCTGCAACAGGTATTTTAGCCCTTGTTTTATGGGGTTTAGATGCAGTGTTAATGCACATTGTCAATTTCATCACTGGCGTATAGGCACCTCGAATGACTGAAGCTAAAGAAGCTAAAAAAAGATGGTATGTAGTGCAGGCATTCTCAGGCTATGAAAGCCGAGTTTGTAAGTCACTGATTGAATACATTAAAATGCACGGCATGGAAGAGTACTTCGGCGAAGTATTGGTTCCGACTGAAGAAGTCATTGAAATGCGTGCAGGCCAGCGTCGTAAGAGCGAGCGTAAGTTTTTCCCTGGTTATGTTTTAGTCCAGATGGAAATGAACGATGACAGCTGGCATTTAGTCAAAAGCATCCCGCGTGTTTTAGGCTTTATTGGCGGAACTTCTGATCGTCCTGCCCCAATTTCAGATAGAGAAGCGGATGCAATTCTGCGTCGCTTACAAGAAACCACAGCTTCACCGACTCACCGTGTTATTTTCGAGCCGGGCGAAGTGGTGCGTGTTTGTGATGGTCCATTTGCTGACTTTAACGGTACCGTTGAAGAAGTGGATTATGACAAGAGCCGCGTAAAAGTGTCAGTAATGATCTTTGGTCGTTCTACACCAGTTGAGCTCGATTTTAATCAGGTCGAAAAAGGCTGATTAAATTAAATACAAAAATCCGTTTGGCAACGGGTGCGGATTTCTATATAATCCGCACCCGTTGTTTTCGGGGGAGCACGTCGGCATGTCGCTGATGCGCGTTTGAACCCAAACTGAGGAAATGTCAGATGGCAAAAAAGATTGATGCTTATATTAAGCTACAAGTGAAATCAGGTTCTGCGAACCCTTCACCACCAGTTGGTCCAGCTCTGGGTCAGAAAGGTGTGAACATCATGGAATTCTGTAAAGCGTTCAACGCCCGTACAGAAAAAATGGAAAAAGGCATGCCTATTCCAGTCGTGATCACTGTATACAGTGACCGTTCATTCACTTTCGAAACTAAGACTCCGCCAGCTTCTTACTTACTGAAGACTGCTGCAGGCCTGAAATCAGGTTCTCCACGTCCAAACACTCAGAAAGTAGGTACTATCGCTCGTGCTAAGATTCAAGAAATTGCTGAATTGAAAGCGGCCGATATGACTGGTGCTGATGTTGAAGCGATGACTCGCTCAATCGAAGGTACTGCGCGTTCAATGGGTTTGGTTGTAGAGGGTTAATATAATGGCAAAACTAACTAAACGCATGCGCGTAATCCGCGAGAAAGTTGACGGTACTAAGTTATACGAAATCAACGACGCTGTTGCTCTGTTAAAAGAATTAGCGACTGCTAAGTTCGTTGAAAGTGTTGACGTTGCTGTTAACCTGGGTATCGACCCACGTAAATCAGACCAAAACGTTCGTGGTGCTACTGTATTACCACACGGTACTGGTCGTGAAGTTCGCGTTGCAGTATTTACACAAGGTGCAAATGCTGAAGCTGCAAAAGCTGCTGGTGCAGAACTCGTTGGTATGGATGATCTGGCTGAGCAAATCAAAGCCGGTGAAATGAACTTCGACGTAGTTATCGCATCTCCAGATGCAATGCGCGTTGTTGGTATGTTAGGTCAAATCTTAGGCCCTCGTGGTTTAATGCCTAACCCAAAAACTGGCACAGTAACGCCAAACGTTGCTGAAGCAGTTAAGAACGCTAAAGCTGGTCAAGTTCGTTACCGTAACGACAAGAACGGTATTATCCACACTACTATCGGTAAAGTGGATTTCACACCAGTTCAATTGAAAGAAAACTTGGAAGCGTTAATCTCTGCACTGAAAAAGGCTAAGCCTGCAGTTGCTAAAGGTGTATACGTGAAGAAAGTTAGCATCTCTACCACTATGGGTGCAGGTGTAGCTATCGACCAAGCGACTCTCGATACAGCTAACTAATTTTACAAGGTACGCGCATTAGTCTATAATGCGCGCACTTTGTGGGTTGAAGCCTGTTTTTGATGTGTAAAACATCGTGAAACGGGCTTCCGTCCAAGACCGCAGGTGTTTTCCTTATCGGTTTACTTAATTTCCTGCGTAGACGGTGTCAGGCCCCAGCTAAATTTTTTTACTGGATAATCTGCACCGTAAGTCACTAAATACATAAGTATTTAGTATGGTAAATACTAGGGGTATACCCTAGGTGGAATCCAGGAGTAAAGCCAATGGCATTAAGACTCGAAGACAAAAAAGCGATTGTTGCTGAAGTCAACGAAGCTGCCAAAGGTGCGCTATCTGCAGTAGCCGCTGATTCACGCGGTGTAACTGTAGGTGCTATGACCGGTCTGCGTAAAAAAGCTCGTGAAGCTGGTGTTTATGTACGTGTAGTACGTAACACTCTGGCTCGTCGTGCTGTTGAAGGTACTGCTTTTGAGTGCCTAGCAGAAACGTTCACTGGCCCAACTTTGATTGCTTTCTCTAACGAGCACCCAGGTGCTGCAGCTCGTCTGTTAAAAGACTTTGCTAAAGAGCAAGCTAACTTCGAAGTTAAAGGCGCTGCCTTTGAAGGGAATTTCATCCCTGCAGCTGAAATTGATCGTTTGGCGAAACTGCCAACATACGAAGAAGCACTGGCACAGTTAATGATGACTATGAAAGAAGCATCTGCTGGCAAGTTCGTTCGTACTCTGGCCGCCCTGCGCGATCAAAAACAAGAAGCCGCTTAATTTTAAGCTGGCTGCTTAATAAAATTGAATTCAGAACAATAGGAAACATTTGTTATGTCTATCACTAAAGACCAAATCTTAGAAGCCTTTGCAGCTATGTCTGTAATGGAAGTTGTTGAACTGATCGAAGCTATGGAAGAGAAGTTCGGCGTTTCTGCTGCTGCTGCAGTAGTTGCTGGCGGTGCTGCTGATGCAGGTGCTGCTGCTGAAGAACAAACAGAATTTACTGTTATGTTAACTGCTCACGGCGACAACAAAGTTGCTGTAATTAAAGCAATCCGTGGCGCAACTGGTTTAGGCCTGAAAGAAGCTAAAGCAATGTCTGAAGCTGCTCCAGTAGCAGTTAAAGAAGGCGTTTCTAAAGAAGAAGCTGAAGCTCTGAAGAAAGAACTGGTTGAAGCTGGTGCTACAGTAGAGATCAAGTAAGCTATTATGTAGCTTACTCACCCAAGCCAATTGGGTGGAGGCTGGCGGTTTTTTAACCGTCGGCCTTTTTTGCGCTATATTCGTCGGCGATTTTTTTTCACCGTTTATCGCCAAATTTTGCAGTCCCTAGCAGAGATTACTGGTTAGGTTCTTGCCATCAACGGTGATGGGCAAACGTGCTGAATTTAATGACGAATGTTATAAGTTCAGTCTTGGTCACATCTCGCAAGCAGAGGAAACCCATGGTTTACTCCTATTCTGAAAAGAAGCGTATTCGCAAAGACTTTGGTAAGCGTCCACAGGTGTTGGATATTCCTTACCTTTTGTCTATTCAGTTAGACTCTTTTAAGAAGTTCACCGATCAAGATCCTACCGGTGAGCGCGGCCTAGAAGCCGCCTTCCGTAGCGTTTTTCCCATCAAGAGCTTTTCTGGTAATTCAGAACTGCAATACGTCAGCTATAAGCTTGGCGAGCCTGTTTTTGATGTGAAAGAGTGTCAGATCCGTGGTGTTACATATTCAGCTCCACTGCGCGTTAAATTACGCATGGTGTTGTATGATCGTGAAGCAGCGGCCGGCACTGTAAAAGATATTAAAGAACAAGAAGTCTACATGGGCGATATCCCATTGATGACTGACAACGGTACCTTTGTGATCAACGGTACTGAGCGTGTAATCGTATCTCAATTACACCGCAGCCCAGGCGTATTCTTCGATCACGACCGTGGTAAAACCCACTCATCAGGTAAGGTGCTGTATAACGCACGTATCATTCCTTACCGTGGTTCATGGTTAGACTTTGAATTCGATCCTAAAGATGCGCTGTTCGTACGTATTGACCGTCGCCGTAAATTACCTGCGACCATCATTCTGCGCGCATTAGAGTACTCTACTCAAGAGATCCTCGACCTGTTCTTCGAACGCGTTGAATTCAAGATCAAGAAAGATACTCTGGTTATGACCTTAGTACCTGAGCGTCTGCGTGGCGAAACCGCCAGCTACGACATCAAGGATGCTGAAGGTACTGTATTGGTAGAAGCGGGCCGTCGCGTGACTGCACGTCATATTCGCCAACTCGAAAAAACCAACACCACTGAACTCGAAGTACCAGTTGAGTACATCGTGGGCAAATATGCAGCCCAAGATTACATCGATCCGGACACGGGCGAAGTATTAGTTTCTGCTAACAGTGAAATCAGCTTAGAAGACTTAGCGAAGTTATCACTGGCAGGCATCAAAGAGCTGAGCACGTTGTACATCAACGAGCTAGACCACGGTGCTTACATCTCTGACACTCTGCGTATTGATCCAACCACTAACCGCTTAGAAGCGTTAGTTGAGATCTACCGCATGATGCGTCCTGGTGAGCCACCAACCAAAGATGCAGCAGAAGCCCTGTTCCAAAACTTATTCTTCAGCGAAGAACGTTATGACCTGTCTAAAGTAGGTCGTATGAAGTTCAACCGTCGTCTCAGCATTCCTGATGACGAAGGTAGCGGCGTACTGTCTAAAGAAGACATCGTTGCAGTAATGAAGAACATCATTCACATCCGTAACGGCTTCGACGAAGTGGACGATATCGACCACTTAGGTAACCGTCGTATTCGTTCTGTGGGTGAAATGGCTGAAAACCAATTCCGTGTTGGTCTGGTCCGTGTTGAGCGCGCCGTGCGTGAACGTCTGTCATTAGGCGATCTGAACGAGCTGATGCCACAAGACTTAATCAACGCTAAGCCAATTTCTGCTGCAGTGAAAGAGTTCTTCGGTTCTTCTCAGCTGTCACAATTCATGGACCAAAACAACCCGCTGTCAGAAGTAACGCATAAGCGTCGTATTTCTGCTCTCGGCCCAGGTGGTTTGACCCGTGAGCGTGCAGGCTTCGAAGTCCGCGACGTACACCCAACGCACTATGGTCGTTTATGTCCAATTGAGACCCCTGAAGGTCCAAACATTGGTCTGATCAACTCATTAGCAAGCTTTGCCCGTACTAACTCTTACGGCTTCTTAGAAACACCATACCGCAAGGTGGTAGACGGTGTGATCACTGACGATGTGGAATACTTGTCAGCGATTGAAGAAGGTCGTTATGTGATTGCACAGGCGAACATCGAAGTTGACTCTGAAGGCCGCATGGTTGAAGAGCAGATCGCATGTCGTCACAAAGGTGAATCTACCTTTATGCGCGCGTCTGACATTCAATACATGGACGTATCGCCACAACAGATTATTTCTGTTGCTGCGTCACTGATCCCGTTCTTAGAACACGACGACGCGAACCGTGCATTGATGGGTGCGAACATGCAACGTCAAGCAGTACCAACACTGAAATCAGAGAAGCCTCTGGTCGGTACTGGTATTGAGCGCACGTTAGCTGTGGACTCAGGCGTAGTAGTCGCCGCTAAACGTGGCGGTGTGATCGATTACGTTGATGCGAGCCGTATCGTAGTTAAAGTAAATGAAGACGAGCTGCGCCCAGGCGAAGCGGGTATCGACATTTACAACCTGACTAAGTACACCCGTTCTAACCAAAACACTTGTATCAACCAACGTCCTTGCTGTTCTGTTGGTGAGCCAGTGGTTCGTGGTGACGTGTTAGCAGACGGTCCGTCTACTGACTTAGGTGACTTAGCCCTTGGCCAGAACATGCGTATCGCGTTCATGCCTTGGAACGGTTACAACTTCGAAGACTCGATCTTAATTTCTGAGCGTGTTGCACAGGAAGACCGTTTCACCACTATCCACATTCAAGAGCTGTCTTGTATCGCTCGTGATACCAAACTGGGTAGCGAAGAAATCACTGCTGACATTCCAAACGTAGGTGAATCTGCTCTGTCGAAACTCGACGAGTCAGGTATCGTTTACATTGGTGCAGAAGTGAAGGGCGGCGACATTCTGGTAGGTAAAGTGACGCCAAAAGGCGAGACTCAACTGACTCCAGAAGAGAAGTTACTGCGTGCCATCTTCGGTGAGAAAGCGTCTGATGTGAAAGACAGCTCACTGCGTGTACCTAACTCTGTTAAAGGTACCATCATCGACGTTCAGGTATTTACCCGTGACGGCGTTGAGAAAGACAAACGCGCCATTGAAATCGAAGAAATGCACATTGCCCAAGCTCGTAAAGACTTAGGCGAAGAGTTCAAGATCCTTGAAGAAGGCGTATTGAGCCGTGCGCGCAACTTATTATTAAGTGCCGGTTTCACTGAAGCACAAATCGCAGCATTGCCACGTAAAGATGTATTGGTTCAGGTCATTGACGATGAAACCAAACAAACTGAACTTGAGCAATTAGCTGAACAGCATGAAGAGCTGAAAGCAGACTTCGATAAGAAGTTTGAAATCAAACGTCGCAAGATCACCCAAGGTGATGACTTGGCACCAGGCGTACTGAAGATCGTTAAGGTTTACTTAGCGGTTAAACGTACTATCCAACCAGGTGACAAGATGGCGGGTCGTCACGGTAACAAGGGTGTTATCTCTAAGATTAACCCAATTGAAGATATGCCGTACGACGAGCAAGGCAACCCTGTGGACATCGTATTGAACCCGCTAGGCGTTCCATCACGTATGAACATCGGTCAGGTTCTTGAAGTTCACTTAGGTGCTGCTGCTAAAGGTATTGGTAACAAGATTGCTGCCATGCTGGAAGATCAGCGCGAGAAGGGACTTGCAGAAGTTCGTAGCTACATCAAGCAAGTGTACGAATTAGGTGACGAAGTGCAGCAGCGCGTTGACATCGATTCATTCACTGACGATGAGTTACTGCGTTTAGCGAACAACCTGAAAGGCGGTATCCCAGTTGCTACGCCAGCCTTCGACGGTGCTAAAGAGAAAGAGATCAAGCAGATGCTTGAGCTTGCAGGCTTGCCAACCTCTGGTCAGCTGAAATTATTTGATGGTCGTACCGGTAACGAATTTGAGCGTCCAGTAACTGTAGGTTACATGTACATGCTCAAACTGAACCACTTAGTTGACGATAAGATGCACGCCCGTTCTACCGGTTCGTACAGCTTAGTGACTCAACAACCACTGGGCGGTAAAGCTCAGTTCGGTGGTCAGCGTTTCGGTGAGATGGAAGTGTGGGCACTCGAAGCATACGGTGCCGCTTATACGCTTCAAGAAATGCTCACCGTGAAATCGGATGACGTTAACGGTCGTACTCAGATGTATAAGAACATCGTCGACGGTAACCATCAGATGCAGCCTGGCATGCCAGAGTCCTTCAACGTATTACTGAAGGAGATCCGTTCACTCGGTATCAACATCGAGTTGGATCAGGAATAAGCGCAGGTATTTAGCCGCGTTTGGCAACAGAATGGTGCTCCGTGCGAGCGGAGCACCCGGTTTAACTCCTTCAGGAGAGAAACGTGAAAGACTTATTAAAGTTTCTGAAACAGCAAAGCAAGACTGAAGAATTTAACGGCATCAAAATTGGTCTGGCATCGCCTGATCTGATCCGTTCTTGGTCTTTTGGTGAAGTTAAGAAGCCAGAAACCATTAACTACCGTACCTTCAAGCCTGAGCGTGAAGGTCTGTTCTGTGCGCGTATCTTTGGCCCGGTCAAAGATTACGAATGTTTGTGCGGTAAGTACAAGCGTTTGAAGCACCGTGGTGTGATCTGTGAAAAGTGTGGCGTAGAAGTTACCCAGACTAAAGTACGTCGTGAGCGTATGGGTCACATTGAACTGGCTAGCCCAGTTGCCCACATTTGGTTCTTGAAATCACTGCCGTCCCGTATCGGTTTAATGCTGGACATGACGCTGCGTGATATCGAGCGCGTACTGTATTTTGAATCTTTCGTCGTGATCGAGCCTGGCATGACCAGCCTTGAGCGTGGCCAAATGCTGACAGAAGAAAACTATCTGGACGCATTAGAAGAATACGGTGACGAATTCGAAGCTAAGATGGGTGCTGAAGCGGTATTAGAACTGCTGCGCGCAATCGATCTCGAAAAAGAAATCGAACAAATGCGTGAAGAGCTGCCATCAATCAACTCTGAGACTCGTCGCAAGAAAGTGACCAAGCGTCTTAAGTTGATGGAAGCGTTCCACACTTCTGGCAACAAGCCAGAGTGGATGATCTTAAAAGTACTGCCTGTGTTACCACCTGACTTACGTCCGCTGGTACCGCTCGATGGCGGCCGCTTCGCGACTTCAGATCTGAACGATCTGTACCGCCGCGTGATCAACCGTAACAACCGTTTGAAGCGTCTGTTAGATTTAGCTGCGCCGGACATCATCGTACGCAACGAAAAGCGTATGTTACAAGAGTCTGTTGATGCGCTATTAGATAACGGTCGTCGTGGTCGTGCAATTACCGGTTCTAACAAACGTCCTCTGAAATCTTTGGCCGACATGATCAAAGGTAAACAAGGTCGTTTCCGTCAGAACTTGTTAGGTAAGCGTGTTGACTACTCAGGTCGTTCGGTAATTACCGTAGGTCCTACTTTACGTCTGCACCAATGTGGTCTTCCTAAGAAGATGGCGCTGGAACTGTTCAAGCCATTCATCTATGGCAAGCTGGAAGGTCGTGGCTTAGCGACGACCATTAAAGCTGCTAAGAAGATGGTAGAGCGTGAAGTGGCGGAAGTTTGGGACGTTCTGGATGAAGTGATCCGCGAACATCCAGTGATGCTTAACCGTGCACCAACACTGCACAGACTTGGTATCCAAGCGTTCGAACCTGTACTGATTGAAGGTAAAGCCATCCAGTTACACCCACTCGTTTGTGCGGCATACAACGCCGACTTCGACGGTGACCAAATGGCGGTACACGTACCGTTAACACTGGAAGCGCAGCTTGAAGCTCGTGCCCTGATGATGTCTACCAACAACATCCTGTCACCTGCGAACGGCGAGCCTGTTATCACTCCGTCTCAAGACGTGGTATTAGGTCTGTACTACACCAGCCGTGAGCGTATCAACGGCCGTGGTGAAGGTATGTACTTTATGTCTGTTGCTGAAGTTGAAAAAGCTTATGCAACTGGCGCTGCCGAACTGCATGCCCGCGTGAAAGTGCGTATCACTGAAACCGTTATCGGTGACAATGGTGAGCGTACTGAGCAACGTCGTATCGTAAATACAACTGTGGGTCGTGCTCTGCTGTCACAAATTCTGCCAGCAGGTTTGTCATTTGATCTGGTTAACCAGAACATGGGCAAAAAGCAGATTTCTAAACTATTGAACACTTGTTACCGTCAATTAGGTCTGAAAGATACTGTTATCTTCGCTGACCAACTGATGTACACAGGTTTCCGTTACGCCACTATCTCTGGTGCATCTGTCGGTATCGACGACATGGTGATCCCAGCTGAGAAGTACACCTTAGTTGCTGACGCTGAAGCAGAAGTGCTCGAAATTCAAGAGCAGTTCCAATCAGGTCTGGTAACCGCGGGTGAGCGTTACAACAAAGTAATCGACATCTGGGCAAGTGCGAACGAAAAAGTTTCTAAAGCGATGATGGAAAACCTGTCAACTGAGACAGTGATTAACCGTGATGGCGTTGAAGAGAAACAAGCATCGTTCAACAGCATTTACATGATGGCCGACTCGGGCGCTCGTGGTAGTGCCGCACAGATCCGTCAGTTAGCGGGTATGCGTGGTCTGATGGCGAAACCAGACGGTTCGATCATCGAAACCCCAATCGTGGCGAACTTCCGTGAAGGTCTGAACGTACTTCAGTACTTCATCTCAACCCACGGTGCGCGTAAAGGTCTTGCCGATACCGCATTGAAGACAGCGAACTCGGGTTACCTGACTCGTCGTCTGGTTGACGTTGCTCAAGACTTAGTGGTCATCGAAGACGATTGTGGTACTCACGAAGGTCTGACAATGAAGCCGCTGATCGAAGGTGGTGACGTTGTTGAGCCATTACGTGAACGCGTACTGGGTCGTGTGGTTGCGGTTGATGTTCTGTACCCTGGTACTGAAGATGTGCTTGCGCCACGTAACACTCTGCTCGATGAAGCATGGTGTGACAAGTTAGAAGAACACTCAATCGACGAAGTGATTGTACGTTCAGTAATTACCTGTGATACCGACTTCGGTGTGTGTGCGGCATGTTATGGCCGTGACTTAGCCCGTGGTCACCTGATTAACCACGGCGAAGCCATCGGTGTTGTCGCGGCGCAATCAATCGGTGAACCAGGTACACAGTTAACGATGCGTACGTTCCACATCGGTGGTGCGGCATCAAGAGCGTCTGCAGAAAACAACGTTCAAGTGAAGAACTCTGGTTCGTTGAAACTGCACAATGCTAAGTACGTAACTAACACTGACGGCAAGCTGGTTATCGTTTCTCGTTCTTCTGAACTGGCGATCATCGACGAACTAGGTCGTGAGAAAGAGCGTTATAAAGTGCCTTACGGTACTGTGCTCGAGAAGTTAGAAGAAGCTGCGGTAGAAGCGGGCGATATCATCGCTAACTGGGATCCACATACTCACCCAATCATCACTGAAGTGGCGGGTAGTATTAAGTTCGTTGACATGATCGACGGCGTGACCATGACTCGTCAAACAGACGAACTGACTGGTCTGTCTTCAATCGTGATCCTCGACGTGGGTCAACGTGGTTCAGCGGGTAAAGAAATGCGCCCAATGATCCGTCTGGTTGGTGCCGACGGTAGCGACCTGATGATCCCAGGTACTGAAGTACCTGCACAATACTTCTTACCAGGCAGTGCGATCGTTAACCTCGACGACAACGCGCAAATCGCCGTGGGTGACGCGTTAGCACGTATTCCACAAGAATCGTCTAAAACACGCGACATCACGGGTGGTCTACCACGCGTTGCTGACCTGTTCGAAGCTCGTAAGCCAAAAGAGCCAGCTATCCTGGCGGAAATCTCTGGTACAATCTCGTTTGGTAAAGAGACCAAAGGCAAGCGTCGTCTGGTGATTACACCAGCGGATGGCGGTGAACAGTACGAAGAGATGATCCCGAAATGGCGTAACTTAAACGTGTTCGAAGGTGAAAAAGTCGAACGTGGTGAAGTTATTGCTGACGGTCCAGAAGCGGCGCACGACATTCTGCGTCTACGTGGCATCCACAACGTAGCAAACTACATTGTGAACGAAGTACAAGACGTATACCGTCTACAAGGCGTGAAGATCAACGATAAGCATATCGAAGTGATCATCCGTCAAATGCTGCGTAAGTGCGTGATCACCTCTGCGGGTGACAGTGAGTTCTTAGAAGGCGAACAAGTTGAAGTGTCTCGCGTGAAGATCGCTAACCGCGACCTGATCGAACAAGGCAAAGTGCCTGCGACCTTCGAACGTGAACTGCTGGGTATTACCAAAGCGTCTCTGGCAACAGAATCGTTTATCTCTGCAGCATCGTTCCAAGAAACCACTCGCGTACTGACAGAAGCTGCCGTAGGTGGTAAGTCTGATAACTTACGTGGTCTGAAAGAGAACGTAATCGTTGGCCGTCTGATCCCAGCCGGTACTGGTTATGCTTATCACAAGACCCGTAACGATGCCCGTGCTAAGAAAGACGAGCCAGTTGTAGTGAATAAGATCACTGCAAGTGAAGCAGAACAAAACCTTGCAGACCTCTTAAACCTGGCTGGTAGCCAAGATTAAGTAATCAGTTTGTAACAAAAAGGCGCCTATGGCGCCTTTTTTATTGTAAAATGCCGCAAAAGTTGGCTATTTCTTGACAGTCAGGCATTACCTTTCTAAAATTCCGCGTCCCACCATTGTGGGATATAGATTTTTCACACCTTATCGTTGAGTTTGATTCAACTGTTTCGGAGCTATACATGGCAACTGTAAACCAGTTGGTACGTAAGCCACGCGCACCTAAAGTCGACAAGACTAACGTGCCTGCGTTGAACGCGTGCCCACAAAAACGTGGTGTATGTACACGTGTGTACACTACTACCCCTAAAAAACCTAACTCTGCACTACGTAAAGTAGCTCGTGTGCGCTTAACTAACGGTTTCGAAGTTACTTCGTACATCGGCGGTGAAGGCCACAACCTGCAGGAACACAGCGTGATCTTAATCCGTGGTGGTCGTGTTAAAGACTTACCAGGTGTGCGCTATCACACTGTTCGTGGCGCCCTAGACTGTGCTGGCGTGAACACTCGTCGCCAAGGTCGTTCTAAGTACGGTGCTAAGCGTCCTAAGTCTTAACGCAATCCGTTAAGTAAGGCCAAGCTAGTTTTATTTTGAGAATTCCAGTTTTGGAAATCCCTGAAGCATACGGAGAATTGTTATGCCAAGACGTCGCGTTGTAGGACAACGTAAAATCCTACCAGATCCAAAGTTTCACAGTGAGTTGCTGGCTAAGTTCATCAACGTCATTATGCAAGACGGCAAAAAGTCGACTGCAGAAAAAATCATTTACAAGGCGCTAGATGTTATCGCTGAAAAGAAAGGCGCTAACCATTTAGACGTTCTTGAAGCAGCCCTGGACAACGTACGCCCATCAGTCGAAGTTAAATCTCGTCGCGTTGGTGGTTCTACTTACCAGGTACCATGTGAAGTTCGTCCTGTGCGTCGTAACGCACTGGCGATGCGCTGGTTAGTTGAAGCTGCTCGTAAGCGTGGTGAAAAATCTATGGCTTTACGTCTAGCAGGTGAAATGCTAGATGCGTCTGAAAACAAAGGTACTGCTGTTAAGAAGCGTGAAGACGTGCACCGCATGGCTGAAGCTAACAAGGCCTTTGCTCATTACCGTTGGTAATCTGATGGTGTGGGCTTAGGCCCACACCATTGTTGTTGATATTGCCAAGGCACCTGTCTTGGTGGAGAGGGTATAATAGTGGCTCGTACAACCCCAATTGAGCGTTATCGTAATATCGGTATTTGTGCTCATGTGGACGCAGGTAAAACCACCACAACAGAACGTGTTCTGTTCTATACCGGTTTGTCTCATAAAATCGGTGAGGTGCATGACGGCGCCGCGACCACTGACTGGATGGTACAAGAGCAAGAGCGTGGTATTACTATCACCTCGGCTGCTGTTACTACATTCTGGCGTGGTATGGATGCTCAATTCACTGAACACCGCATCAATATCATCGATACCCCTGGTCACGTTGACTTCACTATTGAAGTTGAACGTTCTTTGCGCGTTCTCGACGGCGCTGTCGTGGTTTTCTGTGGTTCTTCAGGTGTTGAACCTCAATCAGAAACCGTTTGGCGTCAAGCTGACAAATACCGCGTTCCACGCTTAGTGTTTGTCAACAAGATGGACCGCGCAGGTGCGGACTTTGAACGTGTAGTGAAGCAAATCAGAACTCGCCTAGGAGCGACTTGTGTGCCTATTCAACTGAATATCGGCGCAGAAGAAAACTTCACTGGCGTGATCGACTTAATCAAGATGAAAGCCATTAACTGGAACGAAGCGGACCAGGGTATGACTTTCTCTTATGAAGAGATCCCTGCAGAGTTAGCCGATAAAGCGGCTGAGATGCATGAGTATCTGGTTGAGGCAGCAGCCGAGGCCTCGGATGAACTGATGGACAAGTACCTTGAAGAAGGCACACTGTCAGAAGACGAGATCAAAAAGGCACTGCGTCAGCGTACTATTAATAATGAAATCGTTTTAGCGACCTGTGGTTCTGCATTTAAGAACAAAGGCGTTCAAGCGGTTCTTGATGCGGTTGTGGAATTCTTGCCAGCCCCTGTCGATGTGCCTCCAATTAAGGGCATTGATGACGATGAGCAAGAAGTTGAGCGCCCATCAGATGACAATGCCCCCTTTGCGGCGTTGGCATTTAAGATTGCTACAGACCCGTTCGTGGGCACTTTGACCTTTATTCGCGTGTACTCTGGCGTACTCGAATCAGGTTCTGGCGTTTATAACTCTGTTAAACAGAAGCGTGAACGTATCGGCCGTATCGTGCAAATGCACGCTAACGACCGTACCGAACTGAAAGAAGTACGTGCAGGTGATATCGCTGCGGCTATCGGTCTGAAAGAAGTCACCACGGGTGATACACTTTGTGATCCTGATCATAAGGTGATCTTGGAACGCATGGAGTTCCCTGAGCCAGTAATTACCATTGCCGTTGAGCCTAAGTCTAAAGCGGACCAAGATAAAATGGGTATCGCGCTGCAAAAACTTGCAGCAGAAGATCCATCTTTCCGGGTTGAGACTGACGAAGAATCATCACAAACACTGATTTCTGGAATGGGTGAGTTACACTTAGACATTATCGTTGACCGTATGCGTCGCGAATTTGGTGTTGAGTGTAACGTTGGTAAGCCACAAGTGGCCTACCGCGAAACCATTCGCGCATCAGTCGAGGCTGAAGGTAAATTTGTACGCCAATCAGGTGGCCGTGGACAATTCGGTCATGTTTGGTTAAAACTAGAGCCTAATGAAGAAGGCGCTGGTTACGAATTTATCAACGCGATCGTTGGGGGTGTAGTTCCACGTGAATTCATTCCTGCGGTTGATAAAGGTATCCAAGAGCAGATGAAGAACGGTGTTCTCGCCGGCTTCCCTGTGTTGGACGTGAAGGTCACTCTGTTCGACGGTTCATATCACGATGTGGACTCGAATGAAATGGCGTTCAAAATTGCGGGTTCTATGGGCTTCAAAAAGGGTGCGCTAGAAGCGAATCCTGTGTTGCTCGAGCCTTGCATGAAAGTAGAAGTAACTACTCCTGAGAACTACATGGGCGATGTGGTTGGTGATTTAAACCGTCGTCGTGGTTTGATTGAAGGTATGGATGATGGCTTCGGTGGCATCAAAATAGTCCATGCTGTAGTGCCTCTTTCTGAAATGTTTGGTTATGCAACTGATTTGCGTTCTGCGACTCAGGGTCGTGCTTCCTACTCCATGGAGTTCTTGAAGTACACTGATGCACCGCAAAACATTGCGAAAGCGATTATTGAATCTCGTAGCTAATTTTAAGTTACGACATAAATGTAATATGGTCCTGTTGATACAGGATTATTCTGAAAAGAAAGGAATATATCGTGGCAAAAGCTAAATTTGAACGTAATAAGCCTCACGTTAACGTGGGCACCATCGGTCACGTTGACCATGGTAAAACCACTCTGACTGCAGCTATCTCTCACGTACTGGCTAAGACCTACGGTGGTGAAGCTAAAGACTTCTCTCAAATCGATAACGCTCCAGAAGAGCGTGAGCGCGGTATTACCATCAATACCTCTCACATCGAATACGATACACCAACTCGCCACTACGCACACGTAGACTGCCCAGGCCACGCTGACTATGTTAAAAACATGATCACTGGTGCTGCACAGATGGACGGCGCGATCCTGGTAGTAGCTTCTACTGACGGTCCAATGCCACAAACTCGTGAGCACATCCTGCTGTCTCGCCAAGTAGGCGTACCATTCATCATCGTATTCATGAACAAATGTGACATGGTTGACGATGCTGAGCTGTTAGAATTAGTAGAAATGGAAGTACGTGAACTGTTATCAGAATACGACTTCCCAGGTGATGACTTACCAGTTATCCAAGGTTCTGCTCTGAAAGCCCTTGAAGGCGAGCCAGAGTGGGAAGCTAAGATCATCGAATTAGCCGCTGCACTGGATTCTTACATTCCAGAACCAGAGCGTGATATCGATAAGCCATTCCTGATGCCAATCGAAGACGTATTCTCAATCTCTGGCCGTGGTACAGTAGTAACAGGTCGTGTTGAGCGTGGTATCGTACGTGTTGGTGACGAAGTAGAAATCGTTGGTATCCGTGCAACTACTAAGACAACCTGTACTGGTGTTGAAATGTTCCGTAAGCTGCTTGACGAAGGTCGTGCAGGTGAGAACTGTGGTATCCTGTTACGTGGTACTAAGCGTGATGACGTAGAACGTGGCCAAGTATTATCTAAGCCAGGTTCAATCAACCCACACACTACTTTTGAATCAGAAGTTTACGTTCTGTCAAAAGAAGAAGGTGGTCGTCACACTCCATTCTTCAAAGGCTACCGTCCACAGTTCTACTTCCGTACAACTGACGTGACAGGCACTATCGAACTGCCAGAAGGCGTAGAGATGGTAATGCCAGGCGACAACATCAAGATGAAAGTGACTCTGATCTGCCCAATCGCGATGGACGAAGGTTTACGCTTCGCAATCCGTGAAGGTGGCCGTACAGTAGGCGCTGGTGTTGTAGCTAAGATTTTCGCTTAATCGCGAATTAGTTATAGTACTGAAAAAGGAAGCTTCGGCTTCCTTTTTTATTTTGGGCTGGTGTTATTCTGAAATTTGTGTAAAATGCTCGCCACTCTGAAGTTGAATAGTCTTTTTGATGACTATTTACACAGCGGGCTTGAAATCTAATTTTAGATAAGTATAATGGCCCCCTCGTTAACCTAGGTTAGCGAATTAAATGATAAGTCAATGAACTTGTCATTATCATAGCGGCTCCGATTGGGAGTCGAACGGTTAAATCATCTCGCTCTGCTTTTCCAGTAAGGAAGAAGCTAGAGGGTGATTTTTTATGTGTCCATTTTAGGAGCTCTGGTCAATGCAGAACCAAAGAATCCGTATCCGCTTAAAAGGATTTGATCATCGCTTAATTGATCAGTCTACAGCGGAAATCGTTGAAACTGCTAAGCGTACAGGCGCCCAAGTACGTGGTCCAATTCCACTACCTACGCGCAAAGAGCGTTATACCGTTTTGATCTCTCCGCACGTTAATAAAGATGCTCGTGACCAGTACGAATTACGTACTCACAAGCGCCTGGTTGACATCGTAGAGCCAACTGAAAAGACTGTAGACGCTCTAATGCGTTTAGATCTTGCGGCTGGTGTCGACGTACAGATTAGCTTGGGTTAATTGAGATCCTTAGAAGAGGTTTGAGAGATGGCTATCGGTCTTATTGGTCGTAAAGTTGGTATGACTCGCATCTTCACTGAAGATGGTGTTTCTATACCTGTTACAGTAATTGAAGTTGCTGGCAACCGTGTTACTCAAGTGAAAACTTTAGAAACTGACGGTTACCGTGCTCTTCAAGTTACTACTGGTACCAAAAAAGCCAATCGCATCACTAAACCAGAAGCAGGTCACTTTGCCAAGAGCGGTGTTGAAGCCGGTCGTGGACTGTGGGAATTGCGTCTGGCAGACGGTGAAGGCGAAGGCATTGAAGTTGGTGCTGAGCTAAATGTAGGTATCTTCGCTGATGTAGCGAAAGTTGACGTTACTGGTCAATCTAAAGGTAAAGGCTTCCAAGGCGGCGTTAAGCGTTGGAACTTCCGTACCCAAGATATGACTCACGGTAACTCTTTGTCGCACCGTTCGAACGGTTCTATCGGTCAGAACCAAACGCCTGGTCGCGTATTTAAAGGCAAGAAAATGTCAGGCCACATGGGTGCCGAGCGTGTTACTACTCAAAATCTAGACGTTGTACGTGTAGATGTTGAACGTAACCTGCTACTGGTTAAAGGTGCTGTTCCGGGCGCAACTAACGGCGACCTGATCATCAAGCCTGCAGTTAAAGCTTAAGGTCTGAGGAGATAGTAATGGAATTGGTATTGAAAGACGCGCAAAGCGCTCTTGAAGTTTCCGAAACTACCTTCGGCCGTGACTTTAACGAGGCACTGGTTCATCAGGTAGTTGTAGCATACGCTGCAAACGCACGTCAGGGCACTCGTGCTCAAAAGACTCGTGCGGAAGTAACTGGCTCTGGCAAAAAGCCATGGCGCCAAAAAGGCACTGGCCGCGCTCGTGCGGGTGGTGTTAAGGGCCCAATCTGGCGTGGCGGTGGCGTAACTTTCGCTGCTAAAACTCAAGATCACAGCCAAAAAGTTAACAAGAAGATGTACCGCGGCGCGCTGAAAAGCATTCTGTCTGAGCTGGTACGTCAAGACCGTCTGGTTGTTGTTGAATCATTCAGCGTTGAAGCTCCTAAAACTAAAGAGCTGAAAGCTAAATTGAAAGCAATGAACTTAGAAGACGTGTTAATTGTGACTTCAGAAGTTGACGAGAATTTATTCTTAGCAGCTCGCAACCTGTACAAGGTTGACGTTCGTGACGTTGCAGGTCTAGACCCAGTAAGTCTGATCGCGTTCAACACAGTGCTTGTGACTGCTGATGCAGTTAAGCAAATCGAGGAGATGCTAGCATGATGATCCGCGAAGAACGTTTGCTAAAAGTAATTCTTGCACCTCACATCTCTGAAAAGAGCACTGTGAATGCTGAGAAGCACAACACTGTTGTTTTCCGCGTAGCTATCGATGCAACTAAAGCTGAAATCAAAGCTGCTGTTGCTAAGCTATTTGAAGTTGAAGTCGAATCAGTTCGCACTTTAGTGAGCAAAGGCAAAACTAAACGTACTGGTGGCCGTGCTGGCCGTCGTAGCGATTGGAAAAAAGCCTACGTGACTTTAGCTGCTGGTGCTGACATCGATTTCGTCGGCGGCGCTGAGTAAGCAAAGGAGAATTATCATGGCAGTTATTAAGTGTAAGCCAACCTCTCCAGGTCGTCGCCACGTTGTTAAAGTGGTGAACTCTGACCTGCACAAGGGTAAACCTTTTGCTGGCCTGTTGGCGAAAAAATCTAAAAGTGGTGGCCGTAACAACACTGGCCGTATCACTGTTCGTCACGTTGGTGGCGGTCACAAGCAGCACTACCGTTTAATCGACTTCAAACGCGATAAAGACGGTATCCCTGCAAAAATTGAGCGTCTGGAATACGATCCAAACCGTACTGCGCACATCGCGTTAGTACTGTATGCGGATGGTGAGCGTCGTTACATCCTTGCTGCTAAAGGCATGCAAGCTGGCGACAAGATCCAGTCTGGTGTTGAAGCCGAAATCAAAACCGGTAACGCAATGCCACTGCGCAACATTCCAGTAGGATCTGTTGTGCACGCTGTAGAAATGAAGCCTGGTAAAGGTGCTCAGATCGCGCGTTCAGCGGGTGCTTATGTACAAGTTGTTGCTCGTGATGGCGCATATGCCACTTTACGTCTTCGCTCTGGCGAAATGCGCAAAGTGCCAGTTGATTGCCGCGCAACATTTGGTGAAGTTGGTAATGCCGAACACATGCTACGCCAGTTAGGTAAAGCAGGTGCTAAGCGCTGGAGAGGCGTTCGCCCAACAGTTCGCGGTGTTGCAATGAACCCGGTAGACCATCCACACGGTGGTGGTGAAGGCCGTACTTCTGGTGGTCGTCACCCAGTGACTCCATGGGGTGTGCCAACTAAGGGTTATAAGACTCGTAGTAACAAGCGCACTGACAAGTACATCGTACGTCGTCGTAATAAATAGTAAGAGGATTCGCCATGCCACGTTCTCTCAAGAAAGGTCCCTTCATTGACCTGCACTTGCTGAAGAAGGTAGAGAAAGCGATGGAAGCAGGTGACAAGAAGCCTATTAAGACTTGGTCACGTCGCTCTATGATCATTCCAAATATGATTGGTTTGACCATCGCTGTCCATAATGGTCGTCAGCACGTTCCTGTGTTCGTAACTGACGAAATGATCGGCCACAAACTTGGTGAATTCTCACCAACTCGCACTTATCGCGGCCATGCTGCTGATAAGAAAGCGAAGAAGCGTTAATACGGGAGGAATAAGATGGAAGTTTTAGCTAAACATCGTTTTGCCCGTACGTCTGCGCAGAAGGCTCGTCTAGTTGCTGATCAAATTCGCGGTTTGCCTGTTGCTAAGGCCCTCGAAATTCTGACTTTCAGCCCAAAGAAAGCCGCCGTACTGGTTAAAAAAGTACTTGACTCAGCTATCGCAAACGCCGAACACAACGAAGGCGCTGACATTGATGAGCTAAAAGTAGGCGCCGTCTTCGTTGACGAGGGTCCAACTATGAAGCGTATCATGCCACGTGCTAAAGGCCGCGCTGATCGTATCATGAAGCGTACCAGCCACATCACTGTGGTTGTATCAGATCGCTAGGAGAGAGCAATGGGACAGAAAGTACATCCTAATGGTATCCGTCTGGGTATCACCAAGCCTTGGATCTCTACCTGGTACGCAGATAAGTCAGATTATGCAAATAACCTGAACAGCGACTGGGAAGTGCGTAAGTATCTTGCAGACAAACTGCAAGCTGCATCAGTATCTAAGATTGTTATCGAACGCCCAGCGAAAAGCATCCGCGTTACTATTCACACTGCCCGTCCAGGCGTTGTGATCGGTAAGAAAGGTGAAGACGTTGAAGTATTGCGTGCTGCAGTTTCAAAACTGGCTGGCACTCCTGCTCAAATTAACATCGCTGAGATCCGTAAACCTGAGCTAGATGCCAAGTTAGTTGCTGACTCAATTGCACAGCAATTAGAGCGTCGTGTTATGTTCCGTCGCGCTATGAAGCGTGCAGTACAAAACGCAATGCGTATTGGTGCTCAAGGTATCAAAGTTGAAGTTAGTGGCCGTTTAGGCGGTGCTGAGATTGCGCGCTCTGAGTGGTACCGTGAAGGTCGTGTACCTTTGCATACACTGCGTGCTGATATCGACTATTCAACCTCTGAAAGTCACACTCAATACGGTGTGATTGGTATTAAAGTTTGGATCTTCAAAGGTGAAGTTCTGGACGGAATGCTGCCACAGATTGAAGAGCCGAAACAGCAGCAACCTAAGCGCAAGCCTCGTGGTAAATAGGAGAGCCGGCAATGCTGCAACCTAAACGTATGAAGTTTCGCAAGATGTTCAAAGGCCGCAACCGCGGTCTAGCGAACGGTACCGAAGTTAGCTTTGGTACTTTTGGTCTGAAAGCAGTCGGCCGTGGTCGTTTAACTGCTCGTCAGATCGAATCTGCACGTCGTGCCATGACACGTCACATTAAGCGTCAGGGACAAATTTGGATTCGAGTTTTCCCGGACAAACCAATTACCTCTAAGCCTCTTGAAGTGCGTATGGGTAAAGGTAAAGGTAACGTTGAATACTGGGTATGTCAGATTCAACCTGGTAAGGTTCTTTATGAGATGAATGGTGTTTCTGAAGTGATCGCTCGTGAAGCGTTTGCTTTAGCTGCTGCCAAGCTTCCAATTAAGACTACCTTCGTAACTAAGACGGTGATGTAATGAAAGCGAGCGAACTAAGAGAAAAGAGCGTTGAAGAACTGAACGCTGAACTACTTGGTCTGCTGCGTGAGCAGTTCAACCTGCGTATGCAACACGCCACTGGTCAGTTGACTCAGACTCATCAACTGAAATTAGTGCGCCGTAACATTGCGCGCGTTAAGACCATTATTACTTCTAAGGCGGGTGCATAATGTCTGATAAAATCCGTACTTTGCAAGGTCGTGTGACAAGCAACAAAATGGATAAAACCATTACTGTAGCTATCGAACGCCAAGTGAAACACCCAATCTATGGGAAGTACATTAAGCGTACGACTAAGATCCATGCACACGATGAAGCTAATCAGTGCAACGAAGGCGATGTAGTAGCGATCCGCGAATGTCGTCCTCTGTCTAAGACTAAATCTTGGACTCTGGTTGAAGTAGTATCAAAGGCCTAATTATATTAGGTATTTAGGTAAACGGCTCCAGTATTTGGGGCCGTTTGTTTTTTAATACTATACATTCCATATTTATGGTGTTATATTTGCGCGCCATTTTTGACTAAATTCAAAGCAAAAATGGTGTTTATAGTCCCAATTGTGGGAATTGTGTAGTAACGATAGCGGAGCACTTAAAATGATCCAAATGCAATCGACTCTTGACGTCGCATGTAACAGCGGCGCACGCAGAGTTCAGTGTATTAAGGTCTTGGGTGGCTCTCATCGTCGTTATGCCGGTATCGGCGACATCATCAAGGTTTCTGTTAAAGAAGCAATTCCTCGCGCTAAAGCGAAGAAAGGTGATGTGTATAACGCGGTGGTAGTCCGTACTAAGAAAGGCGTACGTCGTCCAGACGGTTCTGTCATTCGCTTCGATCGGAATGCAGCAGTTCTTCTGAACAACAACCTGCAGCCGATTGGCACTCGTATCTTTGGACCAGTGACACGTGAATTGCGCTCTGAGCAGTTCATGAAGATTGTCTCGCTGGCACCAGAAGTACTGTAAGGAGCTTCAAAATGGCAGCTAAAATCCGTCGTCAAGACGAAGTAATCGTATTAGCAGGTAAAGACAAGGGCAAACGCGCTAAAGTTGCTCAAGTATTACCTACTGGTAAGTTAATTGTTGAAGGCATCAATCTTGTCAAGAAACACCAAAAGCCAAACCCACAACTGGGTGTAGCCGGTGGTATTGTTGAGAAAGAAGCACCGATTCAAGCATCAAATGTTGCGATCTTTAACCCTGTCACTGGCAAGGCGGATCGTGTTGGTTTCCGATTTGAAGACGGCAAAAAAGTTCGTTTCTTTAAATCGAACAGTGAACTCGTTAAGTAACTGGAGTAAACGATGGCGAAACTGCATGATAAATATCAAGAGACTGTTGTCGCTGAACTGACTAAAAAGTTCGGTTATACCAGTGTCATGCAAGTCCCTCGGATTGAGAAAATCACCCTGAACATGGGTGTTGGCGAAGCCGTTGCAGACAAAAAAGTTATGGAACATGCTGTTCGTGACATGACTGCAATCGCTGGTCAAAAACCAGTAGTGACTGTTGCTCGTAAATCAGTTGCTGGTTTTAAAATCCGTGAAGGCTACCCTATTGGCTGTAAAGTGACCCTGCGCGGTGAGCGTATGTGGGAATTCTTAGAGCGTTTAGTTGACATCGCAATCCCACGTATTCGTGACTTCCGTGGTCTGAGCGCTAAAGCGTTCGACGGCCGTGGTAACTACGCAATGGGCGTGCGTGAGCAGATCATTTTCCCAGAAATCGATTACGATAAAATCGATAAAATTCGCGGTATGGATATTGTTATCACTACCTCTGCGAATTCTGACGAAGAAGGTCGTGCTTTGTTAGACGCTTTTAACTTCCCATTCAAGAAATAAGGGTAGCGTAATGGCAAAAACATCAATGAAAGCACGTGAAGCAAAGCGTGCACAGCTCGTAGCTAAGTTCGCTGAAAAGCGCGCTGCTCTGAAAGCAATTATTGCAAGTCCAGCTTCTTCTGACGAAGACCGTTGGGACGCAGTATTAAAGCTGCAAGCTCTACCACGTGATTCCAGCGCATCGCGTCAACGCAATCGTTGTAATCAAACTGGTCGCCCACATGGTTTCCTGCGTAAGTTCGGTTTAAGCCGTATCAAGTTACGTGAAGCAACCATGCGTGGTGAAGTTCCTGGCCTGCGTAAGGCTAGCTGGTAAGCACTTGTCACGGAGTAAGCTAATATGAGCATGCAAGATCCTATTGCGGATATGTTAACCCGTATTCGTAACGGCCAAGCTGCTAACAAAGTATCTGTGAAGATGCCTTCTGCTAAGCTGAAAGTCGCTATCGCGAAACTGCTTAAAGAAGAAGGTTACATCGCTGATTACGCCGTAGCAGATGAAGCCAAGCCTGAACTGGAAATCACTTTAAAGTATTTCCAAGGCCAACCAGTCGTTGAGACTATCCAGCGCGTAAGCCGTCCTGGTCTTCGTATTTACAAAGGTAAAAACGAGTTACCAAAAGTGATGGGCGGACTGGGTGTCGCAATTGTGTCCACTTCTAAAGGCCTGATGACTGATCGTGCCGCCCGCCTTGCAGGCATGGGTGGCGAGGTTATCTGCTACGTAGCATAAGGAGCTAGGAATGTCTCGTGTAGCAAAAGCACCAGTATCTATTCCAGCTGGCGTAGAGGTGACCTTAAACGAACAGACCCTGACCGTCAAAGGCGCGAAAGGAAGTCTGACTCGAGTGATCAACAATGCGGTCAATGTTGTTATTGAAGATGGCGTGATCAAGTTCCTACCTGTTGAAGGCGCTGTTGGCGCTTGGGCACAGGCTGGTACCACACGTGCATTAGTAAACAACATGGTTGTTGGTGTATCTCAAGGTTTTGAGCGTAAGTTAAAGTTAGTTGGCGTTGGTTACCGTGCGAAGCTCGTCGGTTCTGACATTGACCTGACTTTAGGTTTCTCTCATCCGTTAGTACACAAACTGCCCGCAGGCGTTACTGCAGAGTGTCCAAGCCAAACTGACATCGTCCTACGTGGCGTTGATAAGCAGTTAATTGGCCAAGTCGCTGCTGAGATTCGCGGATACCGTCCACCAGAGCCATACAAAGGCAAGGGTGTTCGCTATGACGACGAAGAAGTACGCCGTAAAGAGGCTAAGAAGAAGTAGGTAACGCGATATGGATAAGAAAACATCTCGCTTACGTCGCGCTATTCGCGCTCGTAAGAAGATCCAAGAGCTGGGCGTGAACCGTCTGGTTGTACATCGTACACCGCGTCACATTTATGCTCAGGTGATCAATCCTGAAGCTCAGGTGGTGGCAGCTGCTTCAACCGTGGAAAAAGCGGTTAAAGAGCAACTGAAGAGTACCGGTAACGTAGACGCGGCTAAAGCAGTAGGTAAATTTATTGCTGAACGCGCGATCGAGAAAGGCGTAACTACTGTTGCGTTCGATCGTTCTGGTTTCAAGTATCACGGTCGTGTAGCTGCTCTGGCAGATGCTGCTCGTGAAGCTGGCCTCCAGTTCTAAGGGGTTATAAAAATGGCTAAATTAGAAGCTCAGCAAAAAGACGATCTGCAAGAGAAATTAATTGCAGTTAATCGTGTTTCTAAAGTAGTTAAGGGCGGTCGTATCTTTAGCTTCACTGCACTAACAGTAGTGGGTGATGGTAACGGTAAGGTCGGCTATGGCTATGGTAAAGCGCGCGAAGTTCCAGCAGCGATTCAAAAAGCTATGGAAAAAGCCCGTCGTAACATGGTGACCGTTGAGTTGAATGCAGGCACTCTGCATCACCCAGTTAAAGGTCGTCATACTGGTTCACGTGTATACATGCAACCAGCATCACAGGGTACCGGTATTATCGCCGGTGGCGCAATGCGTGCCGTATTGGAAGTAGCAGGCGTTCATAACGTTCTGTCAAAAGCATACGGTTCTACTAACCCGATCAACATCGTTCGCGCAACTGTAGATGCTCTGGTGCACATGAAGTCACCTTCGCAAATCGCAGCTAAGCGTGGCCTGAATGTTGACGAAATTCGGGGGTAATGCACCATGGCAACTAAAACTGTAAAAGTTACTCAGACTAAAAGTGCTATCGGTCGTTTACCAAAGCACCGTGCGACCTTAACTGGTCTTGGTCTGCGTCGCATTGGTCACACTGTTGAATTAGAAGATACTCCTTCAGTTCGCGGTATGATCAACAAGGTCTACTACATGGTTAAGGTGGAGGATTAATAGATGCGTTTAAATACTCTATCTCCAGCTGCAGGCGCTAAGCATGCACCAAAGCGTGTAGGCCGTGGTATGGGTTCAGGCTTAGGTAAAACTGCTGGTCGTGGTCACAAAGGCCAAAAATCTCGTAGCGGTGGCGGTGTACGCCCAGGCTTCGAGGGTGGTCAAATGCCACTTAAGATCCGTTTACCTAAATTTGGTTTTACCTCGCGTCGCGCTATGGTAACAGCTGAAGTTCGTGTACTCGAACTGGCTAAAGTTAACGGTGATGTTATCGACTTAAACGCTCTGAAAGATGCGAACGTTATTACTCGCAACATCCAGTTTGCGAAAATCGTTCTTTCAGGTACCATTGAGCGCCCAGTGACCGTAAAAGGTCTGAAGGTAACCAAAGGTGCACGTGCAGCGATTGAAGCTGCTGGCGGTAAGATCGAGGAATAATACGTCGATGGCAAAACCAGGACTTGATTTAAAAAGCGCGAAAGGTGGACTTTCTGAATTGAAAGCTCGCCTCCTGTTCGTGATTGGTGCGATTATCGTCTTTAGAGCCGGTTCGTTTGTGCCAATTCCTGGTATTGACGCAGCTGTATTAGCAGAGCTGTTTGCTCAGCAAAAAGGTACCATCCTTGGCATGTTTAACATGTTCTCGGGTGGTGCTCTTTCCCGTGCTTCTATCTTTGCATTAGGTATCATGCCGTACATTTCGGCATCGATTATCATGCAGTTATTGACTGTGGTGCATCCTGCACTCGCTGAATTGAAAAAAGAAGGCGAGTCTGGAC
The DNA here is from genome assembly GCF_019457435.1 of Shewanella sp. FJAT-51649. Taxonomy (NCBI): domain Bacteria; kingdom Pseudomonadati; phylum Pseudomonadota; class Gammaproteobacteria; order Alteromonadales; family Shewanellaceae; genus Shewanella; species Shewanella sp. FJAT-51649. The sequence goes on from NZ_CP080411.1 coordinate 231,566, forward strand.
GTAAAAAAATCAGTCAGTACACACGTTGGGGTACGTTGGTGCTGGGTACATTCCAGTCGATCGGTATTGCAACAGGGTTACCAAACTTAGTCCCAGGCCTAGTGGTCAACATTGGATTCGGTTTCTACTTTGTTGCGGTTGTGAGCTTAGTTACGGGAACCATGTTCCTGATGTGGCTAGGTGAGCAAATTACCGAACGAGGTATAGGTAACGGTATCTCGATTTTAATTTTCGCAGGTATTGTTGCTGGATTACCTTCCGCTATCGGCCAAACGGCTGAGCAGGCGCGTCAAGGTGACCTGAATGTGTTAGTATTGTTGTTGCTCGCGGTAATTATTTTTGCTGTGACTTATTTCGTGGTGTTTGTAGAACGTGGTCAACGTCGTATCGTTGTTAACTACGCTAAGCGCCAGCAAGGCCGTAAGGTATTCGCTGCGCAATCTACTCACTTGCCGCTGAAAATAAACATGGCGGGTGTAATTCCTCCAATTTTTGCGTCAAGCATCATTTTGTTCCCAGGCACACTGGCTCAGTGGTTTGGTCAAAATGAGTCTATGTCATGGTTAAGTGATTTTTCACTGGCCGTGTCACCAGGACAACCGCTTTACTCATTATTGTATGCAGCAGCGATTATCTTCTTCTGTTTCTTCTATACTGCGTTGGTATTTAACCCACGTGAAACAGCAGATAACCTGAAGAAGAGTGGTGCATTCATCCCTGGGATCCGTCCTGGAGAACAGACTTCGCGTTACATTGATAAAGTAATGACTCGCCTGACATTAGCTGGCGCGTTATACATTACCTTTATCTGTTTAATTCCGGAGTTCATGTTAATTGCGTGGAAAGTACAGTTCTATTTTGGCGGTACTTCACTACTAATTATGGTAGTCGTAATCATGGACTTCATGGCTCAGGTTCAGACCCATATGATGTCACATCAGTATGAGTCTGTGATGAAGAAAGCTAACCTAGTAAACAAAGCGAACTTAGATCGCTTTGGTCGCTAAGTAGCTTTACGGAGTGATGAAATGAAAGTTCGAGCTTCCGTGAAGAAGATCTGCCGTAACTGCAAGATCGTCAAGCGTAGTGGCGTTGTACGCGTTATCTGTGTTGAACCAAAACACAAACAGCGTCAAGGCTAATTGAAAGATTGTTCAGCCCAGTTTTGGGCTGAACAAAATATTGTTTGCAAATCTGTCAACTGTCGAGTATCCTTTCGGGCTTTTCGCAGTTGGCCTTTAACTTAAGGAGTGCATAGTGGCCCGTATCGCTGGCATTAACATTCCTGATCAAAAGCATACAGTCATCGCATTGACTGCAATTTTCGGCATCGGCCGTACTCGCGCTAGAGCAATCTGCGCAGCTACGTCAATTGCTGAAACTGCTAAGATCAAGGAATTGAGCGAAGCTCAAATCGACACCCTACGCGAAGAAGTTGCCAAATACTTAGTAGAAGGTGACTTACGTCGTGAGATTTCCATGAACATCAAGCGTCTGATGGACCTTGGTTGCTATCGTGGTCTCCGCCATCGTCGTAGCCTGCCTCTTCGTGGGCAACGTACTAAGACCAATGCGCGTACGCGTAAAGGTCCACGTAAACCAATCAAGAAGTAACGGGAAGGTAGACAATGGCTAAAGTTCCGTCACGTTCTCCGCGTAAGCGCGTACGTAAACAGGTTGCAGATGGCATGGCTCATATCCATGCTTCTTTCAACAACACAATTGTCACCATTACAGATCGTCAAGGTAATGCGTTGTCATGGGCTACTTCAGGTGGTTCAGGTTTCCGTGGTTCACGTAAATCTACGCCATTTGCTGCACAGGTAGCTGCTGAGCGTGCAGGTGCTGCTGCTCAAGACTACGGTTTAAAAAACCTTGAAGTGTTTGTGAAGGGTCCAGGTCCAGGTCGTGAATCAGCCATTCGTGCGCTGAACGCTGTTGGTTATAAAATTACCAACATTACCGATGTGACGCCGATCCCTCATAATGGTTGTCGTCCTCCTAAAAAGCGTCGTGTATAACGCGTTTCATTAGGATAGTTGGAGAAAGATCATGGCAAGATACTTGGGTCCCAAGCTCAAGCTCAGCCGCCGAGAAGGTACTGACCTTTTCTTAAAAAGCGGTGTGAGAGCAATCGATTCAAAGTGTAAACTGGAATCTGCACCAGGACAGCATGGCGCTCGTAAGCCACGTCTGTCAGAGTACGGTTTACAGTTACGCGAAAAACAAAAAGTTCGTCGTATTTACGGTGTGTTAGAAAAGCAATTCCGTAACTACTACAAAGAGGCTGCACGTCTGAAAGGCAACACTGGTGAGAACCTGTTGCAACTTTTAGAAACTCGTTTAGATAACGTTGTTTATCGTATGGGTTTCGGTGCGACTCGTGCAGAATCACGTCAGCTAGTAAGCCATAAATCAATTATGGTTAACGGTCGTGTTGTTAACATTCCGTCATTCAAAGTGTCTGCGAATGATGTTGTAAGCATCCGTGAAAAGTCACGCACTCAAGCTCGTATCAAAGCGGCTTTAGAAGTGGCTGCTCAACGCGAGAAGCCTACATGGGTTGAAGTCGACAGCGCGAAAATGGAAGGTGCTTTCAAGCGTATTCCAGAACGTAGCGATTTGTCTGCGGAAATTAACGAACAGCTGATCGTCGAGCTTTACTCTAAGTAAGGCTAACAAACAAGAGAGGACACAATGCAGGGTTCTGTTACAGAATTTCTTAAACCGCGTCTCGTTGATATCGAGCAGGTTAACTCAACACGTGCCAAGGTTACTTTGGAACCGCTTGAGCGTGGTTTCGGCCACACTTTAGGTAACGCGTTGCGTCGCATCCTATTGTCGTCTATGCCCGGCTGCGCGGTTACCGAAGTCGAGATTGACGGCGTACTGCACGAATACAGCAGTAAGGAAGGCGTACAAGAAGATATCCTTGAAATCTTGCTGAACCTGAAAGGGTTAGCAGTGACTATCGAGGGTAAAGACGAGGCTATGCTTACATTAAGCAAGTCCGGCGCAGGCCCTGTCATCGCAGCAGATATCACGCATGATGGTGATGTCACTATCGTGAATCCTGATCATGTTATCTGTCATTTAACAGGTAACAATGATATCAGCATGCGTATTCGCGTTGAGCGTGGTCGTGGTTATGTGCCAGCATCTGCTCGTGCACAGACTGAAGACGATGATCGCCCAATCGGCCGTTTGCTGGTTGATGCTTCTTTCTCGCCAGTTGCACGTATTGCCTACAATGTAGAAGCAGCTCGTGTTGAACAGCGTACTGACTTGGATAAACTCGTTATCGATATGACCACTAACGGTACTATCGATCCTGAGGAAGCTATCCGTCGTTCTGCAACCATCTTAGCTGAACAGCTGGATGCGTTTGTTGAGCTGCGCGACGTGACTGAGCCAGAAATGAAAGAAGAGAAGCCGGAGTTCGATCCGATTCTGTTGCGTCCTGTCGACGATTTAGAGCTAACTGTACGTTCGGCTAACTGTTTGAAAGCCGAAGCGATTCATTACATCGGAGATCTGGTACAGCGTACTGAAGTTGAGCTGCTGAAGACCCCTAACTTAGGTAAGAAGTCTCTTACTGAAATTAAGGACGTTTTAGCTTCTCGCGGACTGTCGTTAGGTATGCGTCTGGAAAACTGGCCTCCAGCTAGTTTAGCAGACGACCTATAAGTCTCAGGTTTGTACAGATTTAGGTTATAAGGATTAGGTCATGCGCCATCGTAAGAGTGGTCGTCAACTTAACCGCAACAGCAGCCACCGCCAAGCTATGTTCCGTAACATGGCAAGCTCACTGGTTCGTCATGAGATCATCAAGACAACCGTAGCTAAAGCGAAAGAACTGCGTCGCGTAGTTGAGCCTCTGATAACACTTGCTAAGAGTGACAGCGTTGCAAACCGTCGTTTAGCGTTTGCACGTACTCGCGACGCTGAAGTCGTAGGTAAGTTATTCACTGAATTGGGTCCACGTTACCAGGAACGTCCTGGTGGCTACACCCGTATCCTTAAGTGCGGTTTACGTGCTGGTGATAAAGCCCCAATGGCTTACATCGAGCTAGTAGGTCGTCCAGAAGCTGCTCAAGCTGTTGAAGTTGAAGCTGCTGAGTAATTAAGGCTACAAAGATTGAAAAACCGGGCTCTAAGCCCGGTTTTTTGTTTTTAGCGCTTCTTAGTTAATCTACCCAAGTCGCTTGTTTCTCAATTTCCTTTGGCAGTTTGAGTTGCCATCTCTTTATCGCTGCACGGCTAAATCGATATTGGCCAAGATCATCTGTAATAGGGAAGATGTTCTCAGGCTTTTCTCCTGCAAGTATTCTAAGGGCCATGTTGGCTGCGATTGAGCCATGATGATAGCCATCGAGCACATAGCCACCTAGATTGCCATTGGCATAGATGCTAAATCCCCAAAAGCCGAAATTCGGCACCGGTGTGTGGTTGGTAATCCATTCGAGTAAGTTATCGGCATCCACTGATTGATCGTCTTCATCTCTGACAGCGTGATACAGCGCCACCACAATTGCACTATAACCATTATCCTTTGCTGCTCTGACTTGTTGTTGCCACTCTGCTAATTGGGTTAGTTGGAGAATGTGAACTTCGATATCACTTAACATGCTCGATGGTTGCTTACTGATGTACTCGGCCGCGATTTTCGAAGTATTGCTGCCATCGAAGAGCACTAGGATTTTACGATGCTTGGCTTGTGGCAATAATCTCTCGAGTAACAGTAAGGAACGCTTGAGTAACGGGCGCTCTAGCACGCCTGTGAAGCGCTTATGCTCATTTAAATGGTATTCCCGAGGATTCATATTCACCCCGAGGTAAACCACGGGAATTTGGATGCTATTGAGACGCTGATGGAGATAATGAACGGCGTTGTCATCGGCAAGGATCACCAGTTGTGGTTGTTGCTCGACAATGAACTGCCAAGCGAGTTCTGCACGTTCTGCGTAGCGCTCTTTAGCTAAGCGCTTGGTGTCCATCTCAAAGTGGCTAACTTGATGTTGTGGTGTCAGTTTATCGGCAATGGCTTGATAGTATTCTTTATCCCACTGATAGCCCTGATGGTAACTTTCGATAACCACCACTTTAGCAGCGTAGAGCATCAGCGGGTGACTGGTGAGCATTAGGAGTAGCAACAGTCGCCATCTTTTGTTAAATGGCTTAATCACATTCATAGACAGCGTCCTGCCGGAATACTGTCTTGAGTATAGTTCAGCCGTTAATTGTGAATGGATAATAAAAAAGCCTCCGAAGAGGCTCTTTGTTTATCAAAATTTACAGCATGGCGATTATTGCGCCGCTGATTTTTGCTGGCTGTAATCTAACTTCTCATGCTTTTGGCCCATGGCTTCGGCCACTTCTGGCGGCATGTAGTTTTCGTCATGCTTAGCCAGTACCTCGGTTGCGGCCAATTTGCCGTCTTCACCTAATACGCCTTGTGCCACAATACCTTGGCCTTCACGGAACAGATCCGGCAGCAGATCGTCATAGGTCACGAGAATTTCACCACCTAATGAGTCATGTACGGCAAACTGTACATGCAGGCTGTTTGGATCGCGCACCATAGAACCAACCGTTACCATACCGCCTACGCGAATACGTTGGCCCGCTTCGGGTTTAACACCGGTATCGGTTTTACCGTGTACGATCTCCGACGGTGTGTAGAATAAGTTTAAGTTGGAGTTCAGCGCATACAGCAGAAGCGAAGCAATCGCGGCTACGCCACCGATTAATGCTACAGCTAACGTCAGTCTCTTTTTGCGTCTTGGGTTCACGATTTGGTACTCCTAGTCTCTTTAAGGCGTTCTTCGCGGTTCATCTTCTTCGCGATTTCAATCAGTACTTTGCGCTTTTGGCGCGCACTAGTGATGATCAGCGTCGATAAACAGAAGAATGTCACGCCATAGGCAAGCCATACATAAAAGGCATAGCCACCCATGTTGAAAAAATCACTGATAGAATCGAATTGCATTATTTGACCTCCTCAGCTTTAGCAAGTTCACGCACCCAAGGGCGCATGCCGTTTCTTGCTAATATTTCTGCTCTAAATCTCACAATTGTGATAGCCCCTATCATAAGGCCGAAACCTAAAATATTGATTAAAAGTGGGTATAACATTTCGCTCGACATAGTCGATTTAGAGGTAATTTTGATAGTTGATGGTTGGTGCAGAGAGCTCCACCATTCAACTGAGTATTTGATGACCGGAATGTTGATCACGCCGACGATCGCTAAGATCCCCGCTGCACGTGCTGCCAGTACTTTGTCTTCGAAGGAAGCATAGAGCGAGATCACGCCTAAGTAGAGGAATAGGAGAACTAATTCAGACGTTAGACGTGCATCCCATACCCACCAAGTACCCCACATGGGTTTACCCCAAGTCGCGCCAGTAAAGAGGGCGATAAAGGTAATCACGGCGCCAATCGGTGCAATGGATGCGGCGGCCCAATCGGCCAGTTTAATTTGCCATACGAGGCCGATAAATGCGGCTGTCGCCATACCCATGTAGGCGGCCATTGACATTGAGGCTGCCGGGACATGGATAAAGATAATCCGGTAGCTGTCGCCCTGTTGATAATCTGTTGGGGCAAACATTAATCCCCATACCGTGCCGACGGCAATAAAAAGGCAGGCTAAGGTGGCAAACCATGGAAATAATGTTCCTGATAATTTGTAAGCGCGCTCAGGATCCGCGTAAGGGTGTAACCATTTCCACATTTTAGTTAGTACTCACTCGCAGAGATGCACCAATTGCAAAGGGTGCTAAGGTTAACGAACCGATCAACATGGCGCCAATTATAGCGAGCTGACCATCATAGGGTAAATTCATTCCTGCAGCATCTATGGCGCTGGTCGCGAAAATCAGCACAGGAATATAAAGTGGTAAAATAAGCAGGCTCAGTAACACGCCGCCTTTACGCAGACCCACGGTAAGGGCCACACCAATTGCGCCTAAGAGGGACAATACTGGCGTACCCAGTGCGAGTGTTGCAATCAGCGCACCATAGCTGTTGGCGTCTAAGTTGAGCAGCACCGCCAGCAGGGGCGCGATTATAATCAGTGGCACGCCAGTCAGTAGCCAGTGGGCTAATACTTTGGCCAATACCAATACCGAGAGTGGCTGTGGGCTGAGTAGCATTTGCTCTAAGCTGCCATCGCTAAAGTCGGCTTTAAATAGACGCTCGAGTGAAAGCATAGACGCGAGTAATGCCGCAACCCAAATAATCCCTGGAGCAATACGGGCTAGCATTTGTGGTTCGGGGCCAATCCCCAGAGGGAATAGAGTCACGACCATGATGAAGAATAACAAGGGATTAAAGATATCACCGCGGTGACGAATGGCGATTTTTAGATCCCGCTGCAGTAATGTTAAAAACGCTTGGGTAAAGCTGATGCCTCTTTTCATTATGCCAAACCTTATACGAAGCGATAATCTAGACGAATTTTACGAAGCCTATCATCTTTGATAATGCCCATATCTTGGTGAGTGGTGAGGATCACGCAGCCACCATTATCCGCATGTTGAATAAATAACTGTTCAAGCTCTTCGACACCTCTTTTATCGATTGCGGTAAAAGGCTCATCGAGGATCCACACTTTACAGTCATTGTGCCAGAGTCTGGCTAATGCTGTACGGCGGTGTTGACCAGCGGATAAATGCCCGGCGAGTGCTTCCTCAAACCCGGCTAAATTCACTTTAGCGAGAATGGCGGAAGTATCGAAATCATCATAGCCACTGATTCTTAAATTGAAGTTAAGGTTTTCTTCGGCGGTTAATTCGGATTTCACCCCGGCAAGATGGCCTAAATACAATAGATCTTCGTTATATTCGTCGCGGCAACGGTTAATATCTTCATTGAGATAAAAAGTTTGTCCAGCGTAGGGACGAGATAAGCCTGCCAATATACGTAATAAACTGGTTTTGCCGGCGCCATTGGGGCCTTCGATCTGGACGATATCGCCAGCATTAATATCAAAACTTAATTCATCAAACAGGATGCGTTCTTCGCGGATACATGTCAGCTTGCTCGCCGATACCAGTGTGTTTACTGAAGTTATATTTGTCACTGAACCCTCTATCTCAAGCCGGAAGGAAACACAAGTGATTCTAACACAAACGATATTGCGGGGTTTACACTTGCTTAATACTAGATGTCAGCAATTTGATGTGGTTCCAATAACCGCAATATTTCTCGAACTAATCGAACTTTTTTAATACTTGCTAATATATTAACGAATTTGTCACGCTTGTCGCCTTATATCATTTGTGCTGAGATTCTAATCACAAAAAGATGAGATTTATTGAAGTTTGTAGTAATCTTAGTCCGCTATAATGAGTCTGCCTCAAAGGGCAGCGAGAGCTTTGTACGTATTTGCATTAGGAACATTGAACATGAAAAAACTGTTAGCAATGACTGCAGTCGCTGCTTTGACTATGTCAGTCAACGTTTCAGCTCAAGATGCTGAAGCTATTTTCAACAAGGCATGTACCGTATGCCACAGCATGGGTGTTGCTGGTGCTCCAAAGGCGCACAACGCTGCTGAGTGGGAGCCACGCTTAGCAAAAGGTATGGACACTCTGTTACACAGTGTAAAAACTGGCTTAAACGCAATGCCACCAGGTGGTATGTGTACTGATTGTACTGACGAAGATTACAAAGCAGCTATCGAGTTTATGTCTAAAGCTCAGTAATTTTTGCAGTGTTAAAAAAACCGGCATTAGCCGGTTTTTTTATGTCTGCGCTAAGCCGAAACTTAGCGCTAGGCGCGGATAACTTATTGCACTTGGGTGTCTAACACTAAGCTTGCAGTATCACCCACATTCACTTTGCTGACCTTGCCTTGAATATCACCTGCCTGAGGTTTGATATTGCCATGCTTAGACAACACCGCAATCACTTCAACACTCGCAGTTTGGCTCAGTTTCACATCGCCACCCATACCCGTGCTGTCATCGAGCGTTACTGTTACCGGTAAAGATTTTGCGCTCACCTTAGTTGCCGCTAATGGCACTTTAGGACCTTCGGTCGCACGGGCGAAGACGAAGATAGTGTCATCAGGGCCAGCTTGTGCGGCCAGTTCGGGTGAAATTGAAATCGCAATACTTACAGACTTAGTCGCAACTTTTGCCTGCTTGTGGACATCATCGTTTGGCATGCCAGCGGTTTCGCCTTGCATACGCAGGTTTGCTGTTTCAATGGCATTCATCAGCGCGGCGCGATCTACATCGGTGCGGTCGCTATTGAGAATGGTTTGCCATGAATCAATGGCTTTTTGATAGTTAGCGGTGAAGAAAGCATCCATACCCACGAGCAGTAAGGTTGATGGATCCTGTGGATCTAATGCTAAAGATTCATCAATTAAAGCTTGAATTTGCGGAGTCATTTGCTGACCCGCTTTATAGTACAAGGCTGTTGCTTTTGGACCAATTAATTCAGCGTGTTTACCGACTAATTCCATCACCTTATCGAAGGCTGCTACAGCTTTATCGAATTGGTTAGCAGAGATATAAGCGTGACCTAGGCTGAACCAAGCTTGGCTGTTTTCAGGTTCGGCTTGTATTTGAGCTTCCATCATCTGTACGCGTTGTGCCATGATTTGCGCCGCGTCCATACCCGCATGTGGGTTAGCAGGTTGGGTGTTGCCGATATTCTCAAAGGCACCCAAGTGCTGATAGAGGTAACCTGAAATCGCAATCAAGCAGACCGACATGACCGATGGCCATAAAATGCTCTTAGGTTTGATCTGGTTGACGAGTGAATCATCGCTCGCTTGTTTGATGTCTTGGAGCAGGCTGATTTCTAGCTCTTTCTTCAGTGCATCAAATTCAGCTTGGTCGAGCAGTTCTTCATTGAGTTCTTTCTCAAGAGTGGCAAGACGTTCATTGAACAATTCAAGGTTAGTTTGTCTGCGAACGCCGGCTTCTTCAGTGCGTAACAACTTTTGCTGTCTGAAATGCGGGATCCAGATCAGCGTTAAGCTGACCAACACAACAAGCGCAATAAAAATCCAAAATGTCGTCATTGTTTCTATATTCACTTTAGTTTGCATAAAAGCGGTTGTTACCGCCGGCTTGGAAGCAAGATTATACGTAAAGATTATTCATTGAACAGTAATATAAGACCTTCAACGCAGTGAAAACTGAGAGTTGGGCACTGGTTCACAAATTGATCCATCAGGTAAATTTTGTATGAAACTTAAGGCTCATTTATCTGTCACATGCAAAACTGTAGGCCTGTGATGGCTCCATTTCGACAAAAATCGAGAATGAGACAAGTCACCCAGTTTTGTATGAAAGAGGCAGACAGGAACAATAGCAAATACTAAAATGAACAAAATTTCGTGCATTTGTGTGAACAGCATGTTGTGCGTTGGTCTAGAGTCTTTCTAAATCAACATATTATTAGAGACTGAGGAAAACCCATGATCCCAGAACTTGGACACTTTTCGCTGATTATAGGAGTGGCATTCGCCTTCTTATTAGTCAGCGTTCCCCTTATAGGTGTTGCCCGTAAAGACCAATATCTAGTGAGGTATGCTTGGCCGTTAACCTACGGAATGTTCTTTTTTATCGCTTTATCCGTAGTATCTCTTGGTTACAGCTTCGCCGTTGATGACTTCTCCGTTGCCTATGTGGCACATCACTCGAACTCCCAGTTACCTATCTTCTTTAAGATTGCGGCCGTATGGGGCGGTCATGAAGGGTCACTGCTGTTCTGGGTGTTTGCGCTATCGACCTGGGCGGCTTCGGTTGCCTTATTCAGTAAAGGCTTAGAAGAAGTGTTCACCGCTAGGGTTTTAGCGGTACTGGCGTTGATCGTGATTGGCTTCAGCTTATTTATGCTACTCACCTCTAGCCCATTTGAACGCCTATTCCCAATGCCAGCCGAAGGTCGTGACTTAAACCCAATGCTGCAGGACGTGGGCTTAATCTTCCATCCACCTATGTTGTACTTAGGTTATGTGGGCTTCTCGGTAAGCTTCGCGTTTGCGATTGCCGCTCTCATGAGTGGTCACCTTGACTCTGCTTGGGCACGTTGGTCACGTCCTTGGACCTTAGCCGCTTGGATTTTCCTCACAGGCGGTATTGCATTAGGTTCTTGGTGGGCATACTACGAATTAGGCTGGGGCGGCTGGTGGTTCTGGGATCCCGTAGAAAACGCTTCCTTTATGCCTTGGTTAGTAGGTACAGCATTAGTGCATTCACTGATCGTGACCGAAAAACGTGGTGCGTTCCGTAACTGGACCGTATTACTGTCTATCTTCGCGTTCTCTTTAAGCTTACTCGGCACCTTTATCGTGCGTTCTGGTGTATTGACTTCAGTACACTCGTTTGCAGCCGATCCAAGCCGCGGTATGTTCATTCTGTTATTACTGGGTCTAGCGATTGGTGGTTCACTCACGCTGTTCGCCTTCCGCGCCAGTGAAATGAGCAGCCCAGCACGTTTCGAGTTGAAATCAAAAGAAACCATGCTGTTAGTCTGTAACGTGTTACTCACGGTTGCAGCGGGTACTGTGTTGTTAGGAACTCTATATCCACTGCTGATCGATGCCTTAGGCATGGGTAAGATTTCTGTTGGACCTCCATACTTCAATGCTGTGTTTGTGCCTATCGTCCTCGTACTGTTTGGCTTTATGGGTGTCGGTCCAATCATCCGCTGGAAGAAATCCAAAGCCGGTGAGCTCAAACGTCAATTACTGGTGCCTGCATTAGTCTCAGCAGCGATTGGTATCGTGACACCGTTTATTGTGGATGGTGCGTTCAACGCTTGGGTTGCCTGTGGTATCGCCGCTGCGTCTTGGATTGTGTTAGCGACGGCAAGAGCCGCGTATAACATCGTTAAGCCAAAAGAAGGCGAAGTGAGCGTGGCACGTATGGGCCGCAGCGAACTAGGGATGATCTTAGCCCACTTAGGTATTGCCGTGTCGGTGATTGGTGCCACTATGGTATCGAACTACTCGGTTGAGAAGAGTGTGCGTATGGGCCCAGGCGTGAGCCAAGAGCTTGCGGGTTATACCTTTAAGTATCTCGAGACTAAGAACGTCGTCGGTCCTAACTACACCGCGCAACAAGGTCAAATTGAGATCTACAAAGGCGATAAACTGCTGACGTTACTCAAGCCTGATCGTCGCCAATACAATGTGCGTACTATGGACATGACCGAAGCGGGTATCGATTGGGGTCTGTTCCGTGACTTATATGTCACCATGGGCGACCCAATCAGCAGCACCGAGTTTGCTGTGCGTTTGAACTACAAGCCATTTGTTCGCTGGTTATGGTTTGGAGCAATATTCATGATGGTCGGTGGTTTCTTTGCCGCATCGGATAAACGCTATCGCTCAAAAGTGGCGGCTACGGTTAAGCCACAAGCTGAAAAAGCGAAATTAGCTACCGCGCAATAGTTGGGGAATATATGAAGAAGTTGGTTCTGTTTATCCCATTAGTCATCTTTCTTGGCATGGGGGTATTTTTATACAAAGGATTGTTTTTAAATCCACAGAAACTGGATTCAGCTCTGGAAGGAAAGCCGATCCCGGCTTTCCAACTGGAACGTCTCGAAACACCAAGCGAGATGATTACCAATGAGCAACTGAAAGGCAAAGTCTCGCTACTCAACGTATGGGCCACTTGGTGTCCATCTTGTAAGTATGAGCATCCTTTCTTAGTCATGCTGAAACGCCAAAATATTCTGCCTATCTACGGGATCAACTACCGCGACGAGCGTATTCCCGCATTGGAAGAATTAAAACGTCAAGGCGATCCGTACCATACCAACATCTTCGATAAGGATGGTCGTTTAGGATTAGACCTCGGGGTTTATGGTGCGCCAGAAAGCTTTATTGTCGATCATAAAGGCATCATTCGTTTCCGTTACGCGGGTCCAATCGACCAGCGCGTATGGAGCGAAACCTTGTACCCTATGATCCAACAACTACAAGCTGAAGCGGCGAAGGATGGTGCAGCGTGAGAACACTGACAAAAATCATCGGTGGTTTAGTGTTGTTGCTGAGTATGGTAACAACGGCGATGGCGACACCCGTCGACACCTACGAGTTTAAATCGCCAGAAAACCAAAAACGTGGTCTATCGCTGGCCCATGAACTGCGTTGTCCGCAATGTCAAAACCAAAACCTGATCGACTCTAACTCACCCGTTGCCCGAGATCTGCGTCTTGAAGTCTACAAGATGGTCGACGAAGGTAAGGGCGATGATGAGATCATCGAGTTTATGACGAGCCGCTATGGTGAGTTCGTTCTCTACAAACCTAAAATGGAAACCAAAACCTATATTCTTTGGTTAGGTCCAGTGGGTTTGTTGCTGCTTGGTCTGATCATTGGCTTCATCTTTATCCGCAAGCAACGTATCGGTGGCAGCACTGAGGCCGAGATCAGCGCCGAAGATCAAAAAGCGCTCGATGCTTTATTAAAGCGTGATACTAAATGAAGTCATTTGCCTTAGCTGCAATCCTTGCGAGTCTGTCTGTTGCCTTTGCTGGTGGTGCTCAAGCGTACCCCGGCATGCAGCAGGCAAATAAGCCGATAGAGTCGACAGTCGATCTGATTAACGTTCTACCCAAGACTTATCCTATCGAGCCCGTTGCCTTTAGTGATGCCGATGGCAAGGCGATCGATTTCAGCCAATACAAAGGCAAAGTCGTAATGGTGAACATGTGGGCGACTTGGTGTCCTCCCTGTGTCAGAGAGCTACCTGCGATTGAACGTTTGGCGACAAAGTTTAAAGCGGAAGAATTTGCACTATTACCTATCTCTATCGATGCGGATGGCAAACAGCAGGTTCAGCCATTTTTAACCTCATTAGGAATGGCAAACTTTAATTCCTACTATGATCCCCAGCAAAACCTTGGGCAGGTGTTTCCATTAGATACTATCCCTGCGACCTTTATTCTCGATCAAAACGGCCAATTGATCGCGTTTGTGCGATCATTTGTCGATTGGGATGATGCAAAAGCCGTATCGCTGATCCAAGGTTTTATCGATAAAAGCGCGAAAAAGCTGAATTAAGCAGCAGATTGCGCGTAAATAGAACGTCATTGTTGAAAAGATCGCCATGCGATCTTTTTTCTTTTAAAAAGCCCTTGCACAAAAGTTTTCGCTGCCTATAATGCGCATCCACTGACACGGCAGACAGCGAAAGCGAATGCGGTATCAGTGTGAATCGAATGCAAAATGTGCACTTGGTTCGAAAGCCTCAAGAAGTTTGCAAAAACGCCTTGACGCGACACGGGAAATGCGTAGAATACGCAGCCCTGACCCGCTGAGCGGTAACGCGAAAGCTGAGGTCAAATGTTCTTTAACAATCTAAACAAGAAATCTGTGTGGACACTCACAGGTGTTGAGTTAATCGAAATTACTCTGCCGTTTGGCGAGTAATCAAAATTTACATCAATGAATGAGTGTTCATAGCAATATGTACAGTTTGTTTTGACTTTCGGGTTGAAACGACAAATCAGAATTCATTGAGCCGAACCTTAGGGTTCACAAAACTTTTAATTGAAGAGTTTGATCATGGCTCAGATTGAACGCTGGCGGCAGGCCTAACACATGCAAGTCGAGCGGCAGCACAAGGGAGTTTACTCCTGAGGTGGCGAGCGGCGGACGGGTGAGTAATGCCTAGGGATCTGCCCAGTCGTGGGGGATAACAGTTGGAAACGACTGCTAATACCGCATACGCCCTACGGGGGAAAGGAGGGGACCTTCGGGCCTTCCGCGATTGGATGAACCTAGGTGGGATTAGCTAGTTGGTGAGGTAATGGCTCACCAAGGCGACGATCCCTAGCTGTTCTGAGAGGATGATCAGCCACACTGGGACTGAGACACGGCCCAGACTCCTACGGGAGGCAGCAGTGGGGAATATTGCACAATGGGGGAAACCCTGATGCAGCCATGCCGCGTGTGTGAAGAAGGCCTTCGGGTTGTAAAGCACTTTCAGTAGGGAGGAAAGGTTGTAAGTTAATACCTTGCAGCTGTGACGTTACCTACAGAAGAAGGACCGGCTAACTCCGTGCCAGCAGCCGCGGTAATACGGAGGGTCCAAGCGTTAATCGGAATTACTGGGCGTAAAGCGTGCGCAGGCGGTTTGTTAAGCGAGATGTGAAAGCCCCGGGCTCAACCTGGGAATTGCATTTCGAACTGGCAAACTAGAGTCTTGTAGAGGGGGGTAGAATTCCAGGTGTAGCGGTGAAATGCGTAGAGATCTGGAGGAATACCGGTGGCGAAGGCGGCCCCCTGGACAAAGACTGACGCTCAGGCACGAAAGCGTGGGGAGCAAACAGGATTAGATACCCTGGTAGTCCACGCCGTAAACGATGTCTACTCGGAGTTTGGTGTCTTGAACACTGGGCTCTCAAGCTAACGCATTAAGTAGACCGCCTGGGGAGTACGGCCGCAAGGTTAAAACTCAAATGAATTGACGGGGGCCCGCACAAGCGGTGGAGCATGTGGTTTAATTCGATGCAACGCGAAGAACCTTACCTACTCTTGACATCCAGAGAATTCGCTAGAGATAGCTTAGTGCCTTCGGGAACTCTGAGACAGGTGCTGCATGGCTGTCGTCAGCTCGTGTTGTGAAATGTTGGGTTAAGTCCCGCAACGAGCGCAACCCCTATCCTTATTTGCCAGCGCGTAATGGCGGGAACTCTAGGGAGACTGCCGGTGATAAACCGGAGGAAGGTGGGGACGACGTCAAGTCATCATGGCCCTTACGAGTAGGGCTACACACGTGCTACAATGGCGAGTACAGAGGGTTGCAAAGCCGCGAGGTGGAGCTAATCTCACAAAGCTCGTCGTAGTCCGGATTGGAGTCTGCAACTCGACTCCATGAAGTCGGAATCGCTAGTAATCGTGGATCAGAATGCCACGGTGAATACGTTCCCGGGCCTTGTACACACCGCCCGTCACACCATGGGAGTGGGCTGCAAAAGAAGTGGGTAGCTTAACCTTCGGGAGGGCGCTCACCACTTTGTGGTTCATGACTGGGGTGAAGTCGTAACAAGGTAGCCCTAGGGGAACCTGGGGCTGGATCACCTCCTTACCTATACGACTAACTCGATGTTTGTTGAGTGTTCACACAGATGGCTTGTTGAACTTCTCGAAAGAGGAGGGAGAGCGAAATGCACCGCTTGCCGGTAAGCATTGTTCTTTAACAATTTGGAAAGCTGATAGTAATTAATGCAATGATGTCTGTCGTTGTGTTAATACGAAAAAATTGAGTTCTTAAAACACTTTTTAAGTGTCTTGAATATTCAAGTCTAAGGCGAGTCCATTTCCTTGGTCGGAAATGAGACAAGTAAAACCAGCTGGTCGCAACGACCTAGGTGAGTGAAACTCATTTGGGTTGTATGGTTAAGCGACTAAGCGTATACGGTGGATGCCTTGGCAGTCAGAGGCGATGAAGGACGTAGTAACTTGCGAAAAGCGTTGGCGAGCTAGTAACAAGCATTTGAGCTAACGATGTCCGAATGGGGGAACCCAGCAGCATAAGCTGTTATCGTAACGTGAATACATAGCGTTGCGAGGCAAACGAGGGGAACTGAAACATCTAAGTACCCTTAGGAAAAGAAATCAACCGAGATTCCCCTAGTAGCGGCGAGCGAACGGGGATTAGCCCTTAAGTCAGAGGGGTGTTAGTGGAATGGTCTGGAAAGTCCAGCGGCACAGGGTGATAGCCCCGTACACGAAAACTAACCTTTGATGAAAACGAGTAAGGCGGGACACGTGATATCCTGTTTGAATATGGGGGGACCATCCTCCAAGGCTAAATACTCCTGACTGACCGATAGTGAACCAGTACCGTGAGGGAAAGGCGAAAAGAACCCCTGTGAGGGGAGTGAAATAGAACCTGAAACCGTATACGTACAAGCAGTGGGAGCGGTTCTTGAGACCGTGACTGCGTACCTTTTGTATAATGGGTCAGCGACTTACGTTTTGTAGCGAGGTTAAGCGAATAGCGGAGCCGTAGGGAAACCGAGTGTTAACTGCGCGTTTAGTTGCAAGGCGTAGACCCGAAACCCGGTGATCTAGCCATGGGCAGGTTGAAGGTTGAGTAACATCAACTGGAGGACCGAACCGACTAATGTTGAAAAATTAGCGGATGACTTGTGGCTGGGGGTGAAAGGCCAATCAAACCGGGAGATATCTGGTTCTCCTCGAAAGCTATTTAGGTAGCGCCTCGGACGAACACCTTTGGGGGTAGAGCACTGTTAAGGCTAGGGGGTCATCCCGACTTACCAACCCTTTGCAAACTCCGAATACCAAAGAGTGCTATCCGGGAGACAGACGGCGGGTGCTAACGTCCGTCGTCAAAAGGGAAACAACCCAGACCGTCAGCTAAGGTCCCAAAGTGTATGTTAAGTGGGAAACGATGTGGGAAGGCTTAGACAGCTAGGATGTTGGCTTAGAAGCAGCCATCATTTAAAGAAAGCGTAATAGCTCACTAGTCGAGTCGGCCTGCGCGGAAGATGTAACGGGGCTAAACATACCACCGAAGCTACGGGTGCAATCCTTTAGGGTTGCGCGGTAGAGGAGCGTTCTGTAAGCCGTTGAAGGTGAAGGGGTAACCCACGCTGGAGGTATCAGAAGTGCGAATGCTGACATGAGTAACGATAAAGGGGGTGAAAAACCCCCTCGCCGAAAGACCAAGGGTTCCTGTCCAACGTTAATCGGGGCAGGGTGAGTCGACCCCTAAGGCGAGGCCGAAAGGCGTAGTCGATGGGAAACAGATTAATATTTCTGTACTTCCGCTAACTGCGATGGAGAGACGGAGAAGGCTAGGCTAGCGCGGCGTTGGTAGTCCGCGTTTAAGGTGGTAGGTGGGTGACTTAGGCAAATCCGGGTCACTATACACTGAGAGCTGATGACGAGTCCCCAAGGGGATGAAGTAGTTGATGCCATGCTTCCAGGAAAATCTTCTAAGCTTCAGGTTAGCGGGAATCGTACCCCAAACCGACACAGGTGGTCGGGTAGAGAATACCAAGGCGCTTGAGAGAACTCGGCTGAAGGAACTAGGCAAAATGGTACCGTAACTTCGGGAGAAGGTACGCTGCTGTTGGTGATGGGACTTGCTCCCTAAGCTGACGGCAGTCGCAGATACCAGGTGGCTGCAACTGTTTATCAAAAACACAGCACTGTGCAAAATCGCAAGATGACGTATACGGTGTGACGCCTGCCCGGTGCCGGAAGGTTAATTGATTGGGTTATCGCAAGAGAAGCTCATGATCGAAGCCCCGGTAAACGGCGGCCGTAACTATAACGGTCCTAAGGTAGCGAAATTCCTTGTCGGGTAAGTTCCGACCTGCACGAATGGCGTAATGATGGCCACGCTGTCTCCAGCCGAGACTCAGTGAAGTTGAAATTGCGGTGAAGATGCCGTATACCCGCGGCTAGACGGAAAGACCCCGTGAACCTTTACTATAGCTTGGCACTGAACATTGACCCTACATGTGTAGGATAGGTGGGAGACTTTGAAGTTGGAACGCTAGTTCTGATGGAGTCGTCCTTGAAATACCACCCTTGTAGTGTTGATGTTCTAACTTGGGCCCCTAATCGGGGTTAAGGACAGTGCCTGGTGGGTAGTTTGACTGGGGCGGTCTCCTCCCAAAGAGTAACGGAGGAGCACGAAGGTTGGCTAAGTACGGTCGGACATCGTACGGTTAGTGCAATGGCATAAGCCAGCTTAACTGCGAGACAGACACGTCGAGCAGGTACGAAAGTAGGTCATAGTGATCCGGTGGTTCTGAATGGAAGGGCCATCGCTCAACGGATAAAAGGTACTCCGGGGATAACAGGCTGATACCGCCCAAGAGTTCATATCGACGGCGGTGTTTGGCACCTCGATGTCGGCTCATCACATCCTGGGGCTGAAGTCGGTCCCAAGGGTATGGCTGTTCGCCATTTAAAGTGGTACGCGAGCTGGGTTCAGAACGTCGTGAGACAGTTCGGTCCCTATCTGCCGTGGGCGTTGGATGATTGAGGGGAGTTGCTCCTAGTACGAGAGGACCGGAGTGAACGAACCGCTGGTGTTCGGGTTGTCATGCCAATGGCATTGCCCGGTAGCTATGTTCGGAATCGATAACCGCTGAAAGCATCTAAGCGGGAAGCGAGCCCCAAGATGAGTCATCCCTTGGACTATAAGTCCACTAAAGAGCCGTTCGAGACTAGGACGTTGATAGGTCAGGTGTGTAAGCGTTGTGAGGCGTTGAGCTAACTGATACTAATGACTCGAGAGGCTTAACCATACAACCCAGATGGGTTTTGCTAAGAGTACTTAGCTTGAATACAAACACTTAAGAAGTGCAACTCAAACCAGCTTTCCGAATTTAATTTACTGCCTGCATGAGATAAGACTGGTAGTAAATAACAAATTTGCTTGGTGACAATAGCATTGTGGTCCCACCTGATCCCATCCCGAACTCAGAAGTGAAACGCAATCGCGCCGATGGTAGTGTGGGGTCTCCCCATGTGAGAGTAGGTCATCGCCAAGCGCCTAATTTGGTCTCTACTTGAAACAAGTAGCGCCAGACAGAGTTGGAGCGGTAGTTCAGTTGGTTAGAATACCGGCCTGTCACGCCGGGGGTCGCGGGTTCGAGTCCCGTCCGCTCCGCCAACACAAAGAGATAAGCCTCATCGAAAGATGAGGCTTTTTTCGTTTTATCTGTACCACTTTTTAGCCGCTCCAATCTTTCTTCGTCTACCAGCCCTCAGGCTAACGCAAAATAAATCTTTATTTTCTGCTGTTGAAATCATGTTATTTGCCCCAAGATAATCCGAAGTGCTGCAATCTGGTGGCGTTTATCACAGGAGTTTATGTCATGCTTTATGATTTAACGGCTGTTCAATTTAGCAAGATGCTGAAAAATTTGAGTCTTATTCTGGAAAAGGGTGAGGTTTTTGCCAACTTGAAGAAGGTGGATATGGCGGTATTATTGAATTCCCGCTTAGCACCCGATCAATTTAATCTGATCCGTCAGATCCAGATTGCCTGTGATACCGCTAAGATTGGGGTCGCACGTCTGACGGGTAATTTAGAAACTGTGCCTAAGCATGATGATACTGAAACGACGCTACCTGAGCTGCAAGCGCGTATTGCTTCTGTTATCGAGTACTTAGCTCAATTTACTGAGGCAGATTTTGCCGATGCGGCGACTATCCATGTTTCTCAACCGCGTTGGGAAGGTAAGTATTTGACGGGGTATGAGTTTGCGATTGAGCATGCCATCCCAAACTTATATTTCCATGTGACGACGGCCTATGCGATTCTGCGCCACAACGGTGTGGATGTGGGTAAGAAAGATTATCTTGGCCCTATGCCTTACAAGGCGTAATGCCCATCGCACAGCAGAGTGTTTGCTTTGCTGTGCGCTTAATGCGGCTGAGGCAATATCACGCTAACCTTTAGCCCGCCAAGTGTTGAATGCGTAAAGCTAAGTTCCCCCTGATAACTCTCGACAATATCTTTGCAAATCGACAGGCCTAAGCCATGGCCTTGAATGCTCTCATCGAGCCTAATCCCTCGCTCCGTAATCACCTCTAAATCAGTATCCGATACACCTTCGCCATCGTCGCTGACCTCTATTTGATACGATTGATTGCTGGTATTAGTCTGCTCAATACAAAGTTGTATCTGTCGACGCGCATGCTTGCAGGCATTGTCGAGTAGATTGCCAAGCAGTTCCAGCAAGTCGTCCCGATCGAAGGGCAGCACAAGTTTCTTATCAAACTGACTATCAATTTGACGTTCTGGATAGATGCGCTGCATCACTTGGATAAGTGGCGGTAGGTCGTCATTGAGCACGGTGAAACGCCCAGGGGTTGAAAGTCCAACGATTTTAGTGCGTTTAAGCTCTCGCTCAATAATATGGTGCAGATCCGCGAGTACCTTACTGCCTTCGCGTCTTTGATCGGGCGCTAGGCTATCGAGGTAGGATTGTAGCCCTTGTAGAGGGCGTTTCATTTCGTGGGCAAGATTACCCAAGGCATTGCGTGAACGTTGTACCCTTTGTCCTAGTTGATTTATGAGGCGTTCGATTTCCTCAATCAATGGGCTAATTTCTGTTGGCGTGTGCTGGGTATCGATTTCTTGCCCTTGGAGTCGCAGTTGCCTGATGGCATCTGGCATTTGCTCTAGCGGTTTAAAGCCCCGCTTGAGCAATAGATGCTGGGCAAATAGCAGGATCATAATGGTCAGCAGTACCACTACCGCGGCAAAGCCTAAAAAGCGTAATTGGGTTTGCTCGAGCGAGCTTATGTCTTCCGTTACCCATAGGGTAATGGTTTGCCCATTCTTGACTATGGTCTGGCTGAGCATCAGCCAGTGTTCCTGGCCCACGTATTGAGTGGCTTGTTGTTGCTCGCCAACTTTAAGATTGGGGAGTGAGACGGCATGGTCAAACAGCGAGCGCGAACGTAATAGCTGTTCACCGATGTCAATCGCAAAGTAGTGGCCCGAATTGACCCTGTGATACACATTGGGGAGCCTGTCTGTACTTAGCGACCAAGTGCCATCGGCTTGCGGTTCGAGGGCGGAGATCAGGCTATCGGCATCGTGTTGCAGGCGCGAGGCGACAAAGTCTTGGGTTAAGATTTGAATGCCTTGAAATAGCAAATACAGCAATAGTGCCATGGCGCAGGTGAGGGTGATAAGCAGATTGCGGGTGAGGTAGGCTTTGAGTGAATACACGCTTAGGCATCCTTGAGTCGATAACCTTGGCCGCGTCGCGTTTCGATATAGTCTTTGCCTAGGCGTTGGCGGAGTCGGTTGACGTACACTTCAATCACATTGCTGTCTTTGATTTGTTCCTCTTCGTAAATACGCTCGCTCAACTCGGATTTGGACACAATTTTAGTCGGGTTGGCCATTAAATAATGCAGCAGGCGATACTCAATCTTAGTCAGCTCGATAACGTCCCCTTCGGCATTGGTCACCGCTTGTTTATCCACATCGAGGGAGACGCCTGCATGTTGCAGCAGATTATCGGCGCGGCCAAAGTGGCGGCGGATCAGCGCTTCTAATCTGGCGAGCAGCTCCTCAACATGGAAAGGTTTACCGAGATAATCATCGGCGCCAGCCTTTAGGCCATCGACGCGTTCGTGCCAAGCATCGCGAGCCGTAAGGATTAACACTGGCATCAGCAGGCCCTTTTGGCGCCATTGGCTCAGTACGCTTAAGCCCGGCTTACCGGGCAAGCCTAAATCGAGGATCACCGCTTCGAAGGCTTCTTCCTCGCCAAGAAATGCGCCATCGATACCGTTATTGGCATGTTCAACAGTGTAGCCCGCCTTATTAAGGGCGGGGATGAGGCGAGCTACTAAGTCGGCATCATCTTCAATCAAGAGTAAGCGCATCAGTCGACCTTTTCCTTAAGCCATTCACCCGTCTTGGCATCGATCTTAATCTCATAGACAATGCCATCGTCGCGCAGGATTTCGAGTTCATAGATGATGCGCCCGTGTTTTTGCTCGACCTCGAGGTCGAGCAAGCGCCCCTTAAGGCGCGACTCATAGCGTTGCATTATGGTGTCGAAGGGTAATACTTTACCCTCCTTCACCCATTCGACCACTTTGTTGGAGAGGTCTTCATCATGGGCTAGACAGCTTGGGCTGTTAATCATCCCAGCGACCAAAGCCAGGAATATTAACGGTATCTTCATCGAATATGCCCTTCTCTGCGAGGTTATGGCAATTGCTGCATTGACTGAATGAGCCGACTTTGGGGTTATCTTGCACCATGCGTCTTGGGATCTCATCGTGCTTACGGATAAAAAATGCCTGCTCGGTAATTTTTTGCGGCCCCATTCCGGCAATCAAAGGTTTGCTATTTTTCATCACCTTACCATTTTGCGCAGCATGTTGAACGAGATATTGCTCAATTCTAGCCGCTGCTTCAGGCGCCATGCTGGCATCATCACCAAAGTGGTTGCTTAGGTTGCTGGTGATTGCCTGCCATTTTTCGGCGGGCAGTAAATTTGCGGGATACGCCATATGGCAGCTACCGCATTCTGCCGAGTATTCTGCATTTTGTGGGATAGCTTGATTCAGCTCTCGACCATCGTCGGCATAACCTGTACCGGTAAAGGTCAAGCTGAGCCCTACGACGCCTATCGCAAGGGCGAGGACGGTGAGTGTTGAACCTACAATCCAGCTTAGGGGATGGGCTTGTTTAGTCATGATATTTCCTTAGGTTTTACTGATTAAAATGGATGTGAATAACGCCGTTATTGCAAACTCAGCCACAGCAGTACGTCGCCTTTTTCTTGAGGCGTGCACTCGCGTTTAAAGGTCCAGTTACAGTTGCGGGTAAACCATTTCTCAATCTTGGCCGCATCGGTTAAACGGTTACTGGTGAGCGACGGCGCCATAGCCTCGATGGGCTTTCGGGTGTTTTGATGCATACCTGAGTCTGTCACTTTGGCGGTGTGGCAGCAGGCACAGCTGCGGTCTTCACTCTGCTGTAGCCACAGTGCTTGTCCTGCTGCGGCGCTAAAGGGGCCTGCACCTTGTGCCTGATATTGTTGCAGTTGTAAGCCGATTCGCTCGGCGCTGAGTGGCAAGCTGGCGACCTTAGTATTGGCGGCGCTAGCATTAAAACTGCTGAGCAGTACCACAGTGAGTGCCAGTCCCATCAGGCTTTTATTCTGGTTGTTGTTCATCTCTGACTCCTTTGAACGGTCAATTTCGACGGTTATTGATGTTCATCTTGTTGGATCAACGGGCGCTGCTTTTTACCTGTTAGCATGGCTTTGACGAGGTTTTCCTTATGCAGCAGGCTGCTGGCGATCACGCCGCCGACATGGGTGACGATAAGAAACAGGCTTAAGTTGGCAAAAAACTCATGCACTTCCTTCAGTGCGCCCTCGGGCCAAGAGACGAAAAAGCTTGTGGCCAGTGGACCTTGGCCATCTGTGGCATAAAGCGCCATGCCGGAGAAGCCCGTGAACCCTATGCTGAGGATCAGGGCGACTATCATCAGTGCGCCCGCAGGATTGTGGCCGATGTAATCCTTAGCCCTGCCCGTGAACAGTTCCTTCAGGTAAGCCCATGCTATGCTCGGACGGGTAACAAAGTTGATAAAACGCGCATGGTGAGTGCCAATCACGCCCCATAACAGGCGAAATACCAGCAGGGTTAAGATGCTGTAGCCAGCGTAACTGTGGATGTTCATCCATTCGTCTTCACCTTCGGTGAGGTAGGCTAAGGTAAAAAAGCCCACCAATGACCAGTGAAAGATACGGATCAAGGGATCCCAGACTTTGATGTTTTGCTGCATATTTGAGGACATGATCTGTTGCTCCTAAGGTGGTGTGCTTGCAGGCTACTAAAGCCAAACTTAAACGGCGCTTAAATTTTGCGGAGTGAACTTGCCCGATGTTCTGATGAGCTAACTGGGTAAATAAGTGAAAAATCCATCGAACTAAGCTTGTTAAGCTATTGGTATTCAGCTAGATTTTGCCGCTTCATCTTCGAGAGGTAAGGGATTAACCGTTTATGCCTGTCCATCTTTTTAGCCGTCGGCCCGATCGAAAATCTTTTTTAATTTATGCTGTGCTGCTGTTTATCATCGAAGTGTTGATCGCGCGTTTTGTGCCTCTGGGGTTTATTCGCGGTTTTGTCGGTGACGTGTTAGTGGTGATCCTGTTGTTTTGCATGGCGCGAACGCTAGTGCCCGTGGAGAATACAAAAGGGGAGTCAATCAATCGGTTTTGGCACACACCATGGTTAGCACTGGCTGTGCTGCTGTTTGCCTTCGCTATCGAATTTGGCCAGTATTGGGGCTTAGTGGACAAGCTGGGGCTGGGCGGCAATCGCTTGGCGCGAATCGTGATTGGTAGCCATTTCGATCCACTCGACTTGCTGGCGTATTTTGTCGGATACCTGATTTTGATGGGCTTGTATTGGAAGCGAAATTAGCGATTTCAAGGCACTGGGAGGAGACAGCATGAAGCCGATAACAGCCTTCACACTGCGAGTGTCCGATACCGAGGCGCTCACTCAGCCTTTGTATTTCAATCAGCAAGCTACTGGCGCCAACATCGCGGGAAGACAGCTTGAGGCCCAGTACCGCTGCACCTTACCCAATGGCGCCCAAAGCTATTTACTGCTGACCTCCTACGATTGCCCCTTTGAAGAATCGACCGAGTGCAGCCTGCTCGATGCATCCTTTAAATTAGTGGCGAGTCGCTCCCTCTCGCAGAGCTATCATTCGTTTTTACTCTATGCCCATTGGCCAGTTGCGGATAATGGCCTGCGGCTGCATTACTACGATCAGCTAGTTTGGGATTTGCATATTCTGCCAAGCCGTTTAGGTCGGTTCGGCGGGCCTCGTCTCGCATTTAACCCAGTAGCCAACCCTGAGTGCGATCCCCGCACGGCAAGCTCGATGGCGGAACTGTCGCAGCGGTTAGCGAATATCGAGACTGGCCGTTAACGCGATACTAAAAAAGGCGTTAGCAGCTCGGTTAACCAAGCCATAAATACCTGAAGGCGCTTTGAAAGATGGCGTCTATGGGGATAGAGCAGGCTCACCGGCATTGAGGGCGCAGGGTAATCTGGCAGGATCTCTATCAGTTCGCCAGTTTGGAGATATTTTGCCACCCCAATATTTGGCGCTTGAATAATCCCTAAACCCGCCAGACAGGCGGCACTGTAGGCATCGGCATTATTGACCGTGATTAGCTTAGGTAAGGCTAGGGCGCATAGTTCGTGATTATCTTGGCTCAGATATTCAAATCCTGAATCACTGCCGCCTAACTGGCCAACGTAATGGATAAGCTTATGCCCTTGGCTAAGCTCTTCTATATTCGAGGGTCTGCCATATTTTACGATGTAGCTTGGGCTAACGCAGTTAAGCATCTTAAAGTGGCCAATCTTTTTAGCGATAACGCCTTCTTGCTGCACGCTGCCAACGCGGATCACGCAGTCAAAACCTTCGGCAACGATATCTACTTTACGGTCGGTGCTGCTCAGCTCCAACTCAATCTGGGGATATTGTTCAATAAAGTCAGGAAGCTGGGGAAGCACTAAGTTTCGTGCTATCCCTGTAGACATATCGACTCTTAAGCGACCGGAAACTTGCACCGCCTGCAGTTGGAAAAGGCTTTCTAACTCTTGATAGTCGGTGAGCAAGTTTTTACAGCGCTCATAACAACTTATGCCATCTTGAGTGAGGCGCACCGTTCGGGTGGTACGTTGTAGTAAACGTGCGCCTAACGCGGTTTCGAACTGGGCCACTACATTCGATACATGGGTTTTCGACAGACCTAGGCTGATACTGGCTTGAGTAAAACTCTCTAATTCAGCCACCCGCATAAAAATTTGCATGGCTTGTAGTCTATCTTGCATCGCAATTGTTCTCTAATAGCTAACAGTCTTGCCATTTATAGTGTGTTTATCCCTCTTTGTGCAAGTAATAAGCTGTGTGCAGTGGGATCGCCATGCTGTGCGGCGGCATTAACATAGATGAATGAAGAGGATACACAATGAACACAACTCCCATCGCGCTGATCACTGGTGCAAGCCGTGGCTTAGGTAAAAATGCGGCCCTGACCTTAGCCGCCCAAGGTGTTGATATTATTCTAACTTACCAAAGTAATGCCGCTGCGGCCGCCGAGGTGGTAGCGGAAATTGAATGGCACGGGCGCAAGGCTGTCGCTTTACCGTTAGATGTGGGTGATAGCCAGTCCTTTAACGATTTTTCGCTGCGCGTAAAAACCGCGCTCGAACAGACTTGGCAGCGGGATAGTTTTAACTATCTAGTTAATAATGCTGGGATTGGTATCCATGTTCCCATGGCTGAAACCAGTGTGGAGCAGTTTGATACTTTGATGAATATCCATGTTAAAGGACCCTTCTTTTTAACTCAGGCGTTGCTGCCTCTACTTGCCGATAATGGCAGTATTATCAATGTCTCTACGGGGTTAACGCGCTTTGCTGTTCCGGGGTTTGGTGCCTACGCCACCATGAAAGGCGCGGTCGAAACCATGACCAAATACTGGGCGAAGGAGCTTGGTCCACGCGGCATTCGCGTTAATGTGCTGGCTCCCGGTGCGATAGAAACGGACTTTGGCGGTGGTGCGGTACGGGATAACCGCCAGATGAATGAGTTTTTAGCGCAGCAAACGGCGTTGGGGCGGGTGGGATTACCCGAGGATATTGGCGGCGCAATCAGTGTCTTGTTATCACCCGCCGCGGCGTGGATAAACGCCCAGCGTATCGAGGCTTCTGGCGGTATGTTCTTATAGTTCAATGCGATAAAAACAAAGAAAGGGCCCATGGCCCTTTCTTGTGAGCAAGGCAAAGTTTCCGTTTGGTTAGAAGAACCCGAGCGGATTGATATCGTAACTCACCAATAGGTTTTTGGTGTTTTGATAGTGATTGAGCATCATCTTGTGGGTTTCACGGCCGATGCCGGACTTCTTATAGCCGCCAAAGGCTGCGTGGGCAGGATAGGCGTGGTAGCAGTTAATCCAAACGCGACCCGCTTGAATGCCTCGACCTAGACGCTGAGCGCGGTTCATGTCCCGCGTCCATACACCCGCACCAAGGCCGTATTCGGTATCGTTGGCAATTGCCAAGGCTTCGGCTTCATCCTTGAAGGTGGTCACCGAAATTACCGGACCGAAGATTTCCTCTTGGAAAATCCGCATCTTATTATGACCTTTCATGATCGTTGGGCTGATGTAATAGCCCTTGCTTTGATCGCCTTCGAGTTGGCAGAGCGAGCCGCCTAAGAGCACCTGTGCGCCTTCATCTTTACCAATTGCGAGATAGCTTAAAATCTTATCGAACTGTTCTTGGGAGGCCTGTGCGCCCACTTGGGTGGCGGTATCCAGCGGGTTGCCCTGCTTGATGGTTTGCGCACGGGCGAGCACTTTTTCGATAAAGCGATCGTAAATCGACTCTTGGATCAGCACCCGTGATGGGCAAGTACAGACTTCACCTTGGTTAAAGAAGGCTAACAACATGCCTTCGACGGCCTTATCTAAATACTCGTCTTCGTGGTCCATCACATCGGCGAAATACAGGTTAGGCGATTTACCGCCGAGTTCGACGGTCGATGGGATCAGTGATTCGGCGGCACATTTTAAGATGTGGTAACCGACTTCGGTGGAACCAGTAAAGGCCAGTTTAGCGATGCGTTTGCTGGTGGCGAGAGCTTGGCCCGCTTCGGCGCCAAAACCGTTGACGACGTTGAGGATGCCGGGCGGAAGCAGATCTTCAATCAGTTCGAGCAGCACAAGGATAGATACGGGCGTTTGCTCGGCGGGTTTGAGTACCACGCAGTTACCTGCAGCGAGTGCGGGGGCGATTTTCCATGCCGCCATCAACAGCGGGAAGTTCCACGGAATGATTTGCCCGACGACACCCAATGGCTCGGGGAAGTGGTAGCTGACGGTGTTGCCATCGATATCGGCGGCGCTGCCTTCCTGTGCTCGAATGCAGCCGGCGAAGTAACGGAAATGGTCGACAAACAGAGGTAAGTCGGCGTTGAGGGTTTCACGCACCGCTTTACCGTTTTCCCAGGTTTCGGCAACGGCTAAGTATTCGAGATTTTGCTCAACGCGATCGGCGATACGCAGCAGTAAATTCGCACGCTCGGTGACCGAGGTTTTGCCCCAGGCATCCTTAGCGGCGTGGGCAGCATCGAGCGCCAGTTCGATATCGCGGTAGTCGGAACGGGGAATTTTACAGAAGTTTTGACCATTGACGGGGGAGCGATTATCGAAGTATTCGCCGTTGACTGGGGCAACCCATTTGCCACCAATAAAGTTGGCGTATTTTTCTTTAAAGTTAACGATGGCACCAGCGGTTCCGGGTTGAGCATAAATCATAGTGTTTTCCTTCTGTGGCTGCCGAATACGCTAAATGTGCAGCGTCTCAGCAATGGGTCTTGTTGAAATAGGTTTAAGCACTGTTGTTATTTTTATCCTTTGCCAATCGAGTTGACTGACAAAGCTATTGATTAAGTTGGTGTTCTCTTACGCAACACTTGAGCACTGCGTATAAATAGACATCGCAAGGACAGTGCCAAACTGGCAGGAGTTGTACACTTGTTGAGCTAACAGTATGATGAAAAGCTAATTTTGCAGATCCAAAATAATAGGGCTCTCACGGAAGGAAAGGTGCCCTGTGGTCATTTTGTCATCCAACGACACACCGTGAGTGTGCCGAAATGGAACAGCGCTCGGGGAGCTTGGCTATGACAGTAAAACCGCATTTTCCAACCACACAGGCATGGTTAACCGATTCATGGCAGCGCAGCTTAGGTGCTGGCTTGTCAGAGTTTCATGCCGGTGAGGATCTCAGGCTCACGCGTTCGGAGCTCAAACATAAACATGAACAATATCAGCAGCTCATCGAATTAGTACAATCCCATGCCTTGCCGCTATTTAATCAACTGATGGCGCACTCCAATAGTCGATTATTGCTCTCCGATGCCGACGGTTATGTGCTGAAACATTGGGGCGTGAGCCGCTATTCCAGCAAGCTGGCGGATGTGGCGCTCGATATTGGGGTCAACTGGCTCGAAAAGTATAAGGGCACCAATGCAATAGGCACGGCGCTCACGGCCAAGCAGGCGGTGTCAGTGGTCGGAGAGCAGCATTTTATCCGCCAAAACCGCTTTATGAGTTGCACCGCTTGCCCGATTTTTTCGCCTCAGGGCGAGATGCTCGGAGTGCTCGATATTACCAGTGAGCAGCAACGGCATTCGCAGCAAACCTTGATGCTAGTGTCGAGTCTGGCACAGCAGGTCGAAACGGCGCTGCTGTGTCATCTGCCCGATAGTCATTATCGAATCGATTTCGCGGCGCAGCCGAGTTTGTTGAATTCCGGCTGGCAAGGCATAGTTATCGCCAGCAGTGACGGACGGATCGTGGGTTGTAATCCCATGGCTAAACAGCTGCTGAGCCAAGCCAAGCTGGGGGACAGTTTAGAGCAACACCTCGGCGACAATTGGGCGCGAGCGGGGGGCTTTCACCGCGATTCGGCGCTGCATGTGCAGACGCAAGCATTGGCACTGACGCAGACGAAAAGTACCAGAACCCTTCAAGATAAACCCTTGAACCAATTGGGTGTCAGGTTTCGTGACCCGTTACTTGAGCGTGCCTGGCAGCAGGCGAACAAGGTGATCACTAAGCAAATTCCTCTACTTGTGCTTGGCGAAACGGGTGTCGGCAAAGAGCAATTTGTGAAAAAGCTCCACGCCCAGAGTGCCCGTCGCGCGCAGCCTATAGTTGCAGTAAACTGCGCCGCCTTGCCCGCAGAGCTGGTTGAGTCTGAGTTATTTGGTTATCAGGCGGGGGCCTTTACTGGCGCCAATCGAACTGGTTTTATCGGTAAGATCCGTCAGGCACACGGCGGCTTTTTGTTCCTCGATGAAATTGGCGAGATGCCGCTAGCGGCGCAGAGCCGTTTACTTCGGGTGTTGCAGGAGCGTGAGGTGGTCCCTGTCGGCAGTAATCAAAGTTTTAAGGTCGATATTCAGATCATCGCCGCGACCCATATGGACTTAGAGTCGCTGGTGGCGCAGGGATTGTTCCGTCAGGATTTGTTTTATCGCTTAAATGGATTGCAGGTGCGGCTGCCTGCGCTGCGTGAGCGGCAGGATATTGAGCGCATCATCCATAAGTTGCACCGCCGTCACCGCAGCAGCGCGCAAACCTTGTGTACTGAGCTGTTGGCGCAGCTAATGCGTTACGATTGGCCCGGCAACCTAAGGGAGCTGGATAACCTAATGCAGGTGGCCTGTTTGATGGCCGAAGGTGAGGCTGTACTCGAGATAAATCATCTTCCCGATTACCTGGCTCAAAAGCTAATGAATCTGGCGTGTGAGCCCCAAACTTTAACTGAAGTTGTCGAAGCAGAAGCTACGGCGCATCCGCACGAGCTGGCAGAGCCGAGCTCCGCCACCATAGACTCGCTCCACGGAACCATTAATCTGAACGTGTTGCAGGCTTACCGTGCCTGCGATGGCAATGTGAGCCAATGCGCCAAGCGTTTGGGGATTAGCCGTAATGCCTTGTATCGCAAGTTAAAACAGCTAGGGATTAAGGATTAACGGCAGTTGACTGTTGATGATATAAGCCCCGCAAACTGAGTTCGCGGGGCTTATATTTTTAGGTTGGCAAACTGATATTGACTTCAAGGCCGTGGGGCTGGCGATTCTCGGCTCTGATTTTACCTTTATGGGCGCTAATAGCGGCTTCGGTAATGGCGAGTCCTAGGCCCCAGCCACCGCTTTCCCGCTGCCTTGCCGAATCGGGGCGATAGAAGGGTTTGAAAATCGCCTCAAGCTCAGCAGGATCAATCCCTGGACCATCGTCTTTAATGGTGATCTGTACTTGGCCGTTGGCTTGGCTTGCTAGCAGATGAATATCGCTCTGGGCATAACGAATCGCGTTGCGCAGCAGGTTTTCTATCGCCCGGGACAGGGATTTCGGATAATGGCTGAGCTCGATGGCTTCATCGATATCGATAGTGATCTTTTTACTCTGTTGATCGGCCTCAAACTCGGCGTCATCTAGCACTTGGCTGAGGGACTCGGCTAATCCGAGGCGCACCTTAGTCTCATTGGTGCTGAGTTTGACCCGCGACAACTCCAAGAGCTCTGCGATCAATTTCTCTAGTTGCTCGGCCTCGTAGGCGATACGGTCGGTTTCCGTAGTCTGTTGGCCTTTCTTGCGGGCCAGTGCCAGTGACAATTGTAGGCGGGTCAGTGGGGTGCGCAGTTCGTGGGAAATATCCCCCATCAAACGCTGCTGATTCTTCACCATGGCTTCAATCGAGTCCGCCATGCTATTAAAGGCGGTGGCGAGCTGGCCGATCTCATCGTTACGTTGAGTGGTCGCCTTATCGACGCGATTACTGAGATCACCTTCGGCGAGGGCATCGGCACTTTTCTTTAGCGAGTTTAATGGCTTACCTAAATGCCATGCGAGTATGGCGCACAGTAATCCCGAGAGCACTATGGCTAGGCTTAGGGTGAGCAGCTTGTTTTCGATAAAGAAGAAGAACCAGGGACGAGGGTGAATATCCGGCAAGCGACCATAGAGATAGTAGGTTTCACCCTGAAGGGTAAACTGGTGTGGGCCGAAGACCAATTCATCTTTAAATTGATGACTAATCGGCTGTTTTTCCTCATCGGTCATTAGCATAAAGCTGCGTACGCCGCGGCTCACTCGGCTGGTATTAATCACTTGGCCTTGGCTGTTGGCCAGATAGAGTCGAAGGGGTTTGCCTTCCATATCGCCACGTCTTTCCCAGCGGCGCAGAAAATCGGACGTGACTAGCTCGGGATTATCTTGAATACGCTGCGCTATGCTTGCCAACACCTTTTGCAGATGCGGCGGAATTGGGGCGCGGTCATGATTTTGCTGCAGTAAGGGTAGCAAGCCGACCAAAGCGATAATCAGCGAGCTACAGATCCAAAACCCGAGTAGTAATTTGATAAATAAGCGATTAGGCACAGTTGTTCCCGCCGTTATGGTAGCCAGATATAGCCTTTGCCACGGATGGTTTTCACCCTAGGTCTGCCGTCGCTTCGCTCGGGGAGCTTTTTGCGTAGATTCGAGAGGTGCATATCTAGGCTGCGGTCGAAGGGCATGAGTTTTTTGCCGAGCACTATCTCGTTAAGCTCTTCTTTATTCATCAATTCACCCGCATGCAGCGCCAGCGTGTGCAGCAGGGTAAACTCGGTTCCCGTCAGAATAATCAGCTGCTCATTGCAGTAGGCTTCTTGGCGTGAGGGGTCTAAGCGTAAATCACCAAACTCCTGCGCCGGGGTGGCGTGGATCTCTTGGGCGGTTAAGTGTGAGCGACGAATGATGGCGCGAATCCGAGCGATAAGCTCCCTATCATTGAAGGGCTTAGGTAAATAGTCATCGGCACCGATCTCAAGCCCTACCACGCGGTCAATTTCATCACCTCTGGCTGTGAGCATCAGCACCGGTGTTTGCTTGTGTTGGCGCAGGGCGCGTAGCACTTCAAAACCGTTTAATTTAGGTAACATCACATCGAGTAAGATCAGATCGTAATCCCCCGCGAGGGCCAGTTCTAGGCCTTGCTTACCATCATAGGCCAGCGTGAGCTTAAACCCTTCGAGCTCGAGTAATTGTCCGAGGAGTTCTGATAAACCAAGGTCATCATCGATTAATAATATCCGACTCATAGTGTTCCTTAATCTGGGTGAACTGGTGCGAAAGACTCAAAGCGATGTGCTAAACCACAGACGGCTTGAGTATTTTGCCTGAGTATACCTTTTTTGATGTCAATTGCTGTGTAGCAATGTAAGCCAAAGTAAAGAATAGGGAATTTGTTAGTTCTTGTCGCAACTTTACACTGATTTACTCAGGTCACGCCCTCACTTACATATGACGCTTTAGACTGTAATCGTCGAAAGTGATTCGGCTTTTAAAAGGGTCGTCACTGTATCTTGTCTTTACAACATAACGTTGAACTATTGAGGTTAACATGATGAAAACATTATCTCCTTTTAAAGCAGGCCTATTTGCCATCCTAGCAAGCTCCGCGGTATTCGCGACGACAGTTAATGCCGAGCCAGGCCAAGGTTGTGACCATCCTCGTGGTGAGTTCCACAAACACGGCGAGCGTATGGCCCATGATGGTATGCACAGAATGTTTGAGGGCTTGGATTTAACCGATGCACAGAAGGCCGACATTAAAAAGCTGTTTGCTGAGCAACGCGCCGCACGTAGCGACGACAAACCGAGCAAGGAGGAGCGTTTAGCGCATCGTGCTGAAATGCAGGCATTGATCACCTCCGCGACCTTCGATGAGGCGCAAGCTAAGGCGCTGATGAGTGCACAGCAGGAAAAACGTCAAGCCCAAGCGATTGAACGGATGAAGATGCAGAATCAAATCTACAATCTGCTGACACCTGAACAGCAAGCTAAGTTTAAAGCGCGATTTGAAGCACAAGCTGGTAAAGAACCTCGCGGTTAAGCTTGTAAGCTGATATACAATAGGGTCATAGCTTCCCGATATAGACCCTTATGACTCAGACTTCCCAATACGATTTTTGGGTCAAACTGGCTAGTCGCGCTTCCGTGGCTACCGCTTTGACCCTTATTCTTATCAAGCTGTTAGCTTGGTTATATTCTGGCTCGGCCAGTATGCTGGCGTCCTTAACGGATTCCTTCGCCGACGCACTCGCCTCAATCATCAACTTTATCGCCATTCGTTATGCCATCGTCCCCGCCGACCATGACCACAGATACGGCCACGGTAAAGCGGAGCCATTAGCGTCGTTGGCACAATCGGCCTTTATTATGGGCTCGGCATTCCTGCTGCTGTTTTATGGGGGAGAGCGGTTACTCAATCCTGCCCCAGTTGAGCACGCAACTTTAGGTGTGGTGGTCTCAGTCGTCGCGATTGTGTTGACATTAGCATTAGTGATGTTGCAAAAGCGGGCGCTGGCGGCAACCAATAGTACGGTAGTCGAAGCCGATTCGTTGCACTATAAGTCGGATTTATTCCTCAATGGTGCCGTGTTGCTCGCACTCGTTTTGTCCCAATATGGCTGGTGGTGGGCCGATGGGCTCTTTGCCGTGCTTATCGCTTGCTATATCGGCCAACAGGCATTTGACCTAGGTTACCGCTCTATTCAAGCACTGCTCGACCGTGAGCTGGATGAGGACACTCGTCAGCGGATCAAACAAATCGCTAAGGAAGACTCCCGAGTCCAAGGGCTGCATGATTTGCGCACACGCCAAGCGGGTAAAACCATCTTTATTCAATTCCATTTAGAGTTGGATGGCAATTTGAGTCTGAACGAAGCCCATAGTATTGCCGATACCACGGGACTCAGGGTGAAGGCCGCCTTTGAAGATGCCGAGGTGATTATTCACCAAGATCCCGTGCAGGTGGAGCCTAGTGCTGCGGCTTCATCATAATAATAAGTTTGAATTGTTATTAAACAGCCAAAGGATTGGTTATGTCATGGACGCAGCAACAGGTTCACCCCTTAGCCGAACAGACTCGGCTCATTTGCCGTTATCATAGATTATCGACCCGCTTTGAGTTGATCGCCGAACATGCCCTCGTCGCGAGCGCGGGGCCAGATTCAAAACTCCCTGAACCGCATTTAGTCAATCCTCCTATGGGCGTTTGGAGCGAGCTTATCCTGCGCCAACCTTTATATTATTGGCCGCGAACGATTCCATTTAATATTGCACAGCGGGACTACCGACTGCATATTTGGCCCTTGTTGATGTGGCGCAGCCGTGTGACCTGCGAGCAGTCGGGGAAGGTGGTGATTATTGAATGTCTCGATGTACGAAAACGCCGTTCGATAATTCGTTGGTGTTATTTCGGCATAATGAATTTATTGCGTATAGTCAGTTAATACTTAGTATTTAATATTGAGTATGTTATTTAATACTTAAGTATATCAAGTTTGTTATTTTTTAATTTAAAGCTGAATACTTCCTGTATGAAACGTATTTAGTTTTTACAAACTGTCACTCTTATTATTTGTTTGTTGTAATATCCGCCGCGTTTACTACTCAAGTTAACTCATTAGGAAAATATAATGAAAAAACTATCTTTAGTTGCGGTATCTTTATTATCTGCATTAGTGGCCGGCCAAGCTTCAGCGGCAGCCGATACTACTGGTTTTTATGTGGGTGGCGCACTAAACCGCGTAGCTGTGGATGTTGTTGATGATTCAGATACTGGCACAGGTTTCGGTGTTTACGGTGGTTACAACTTCAACGAGTGGTTTGGTTTAGAAGCCAATTTATTTGCGACTGCAGATTTGGGCGACAGAGATACGGATGTCACCGCGGGCGCATTAACCTTCACGCCTAAGTTTACTTTGAAAATCAATGATATGTTCTCAGCTTATGCAAAAGTTGGTGTTGCATCTATGGCTATGAATTTTGACGGTTTTGGTTTCGATGAAGATTTCACCGGTTTTGGTTGGACATATGGCGTAGGTATTAATGCTGCCGTGACCGAGCGTTTAAATGTGCGCTTTAGCTACGATGTCACCACAGGTGATTTAGATGCTGACCACAGCTATTTGAATATGAAAGATATCGACACCGATATGAAGCAACTGGCGATTGGCGTACATTACCAGTTCTAATGATTTAGAGTTAATCTAAATAATAAAAAAGGGATAGTGATATCCCTTTTTTGCTTTTTAATGGATGGTTAATCCATAGACAATTCTTTGAGTTTTCGCGTTAAGGTATTTCTTCCCCAACCTAAACGTTTTGCCGCTTCTTGTTTATGACCTTGGGTATGGCGTAATGCGGTTTCGAGCAAAATACGTTCAAAGGCCGGCTGAACCTCAGTTAATAAATCGCTATTTCCCTCAGACAGTTTTTGGTCAATCCACTCTGTGAGTGCCGATTGCCAATCTTGGCTGCCTTTTGCCATAGGATTAATGCTGGCGGGTTCTTTAAGTAGCTCTGGTGGTAAATCCTGGGGCAGGATTTCTTGCCCTGAGGCCATTACCGTGAGCCAGCGGCAGGTATTCTCGAGTTGTCTCACGTTCCCTGGCCATGGCAGTTGCGATAGCTTGGCGGCGGTCTCTTTGGTGAGGATTTTGGCCTCGACCCCAATCTCCTTAGCGGCGGATGCTAAAAAGTGGGTCGCCAGTTGGGGAATATCCTCACGGCGTTGTGACAGCGGTGGCAAGTGAACACGGATAACATTGAGCCGATGGAATAGATCTTCCCTAAAGCCGCCTTTGAGCACGAGCTGCTCCAGATCTTGGTGAGTTGCGGCAATAATCCGCACATCTACCTGAACGGCGCTATGGCCGCCGACGCGATAAAATTGCCCATCGGCAAGCACCCGCAGCAGGCGGGTTTGTACGTCCAGCGGCATATCGCCGATTTCATCTAAAAACAGGGTGCCGCCATTGGCTTGCTCGAAGCGTCCTTGGCGCACGTTTGCCGCGCCGGTAAAGGCGCCTTTTTCATGGCCGAAGAGCTCCGATTCGATTAAATCTTTGGGAATTGCCGCCATATTCAAGGCGATAAAGGGCTTATCCTTACGTGGACTGTGTTTGTGCAATGCGCCTGCAACCAGCTCTTTACCCGTACCCGATTGGCCGTTGATCAGCACGCTGATTGAGGAGCGTGATAACCGGCCGATGGCGCGAAATACCTCCTGCATCGCGGGCGCTTCACCTATGATTTCGGGCGTTTTGACTTGCGTCTCCTGCGCCGCTGGTGCTGGGCTTTGCTCGGTCGCATGGGTTAGGGCGCGCTCGACTAAGGATATCGCTTCATCAATATCGAATGGCTTGGGTAAATACTCAAATGCCCCTGCCTGATAGGCGCTGACCGCACTGTCTAAATCCGAATGCGCAGTCATGATGATGACGGGAATATGCGGGTAGTGGATTTGCAGTCTTTCTAACAGGGTTAAACCATCGGTGCCCGGCATACGAATATCTGAGACTATGACCCGTGGCTGGGAAATCTCTAATGCTTGCCAGAGTGATTCGGCCGCGGCAAAGCTGGCGGTGCTGAGTTTCGCGCCTTGGAGCGCCTTTTCGAGCACCCAACGTATCGAACTGTCATCGTCGAGGATCCACACTTGTTCACTCATTCGCATTTTGCTTCCTCATACGGTATGTGTTGGTTTGTCTTGATTATTTGGCGCTTAAAATCGGTAACGAAATGATAAATTCGGTATGCCCAGGGCTGGATACACAATCGATTCTGCCCGAGTGTAATCTGGCAATGTTATGGGCAATCGATAGGCCCAGCCCCGAACCTTGCTCACGACTAGTGACCATGGGATAAAACAGTGTGTCCATCAGCTCTGGTGGTATGCCTGGGCCATTGTCGATAATCGACAGGGTCAGTACGAGCTTGTGGCGCTGCGAACCGATAGTGACCTGATGTTGTGTGCGGGTGCGGAGCAGGATTTCGCCACCTGTATGCTCAAGGGCTTGCACCGCATTCTGCAAAATATTCAGCACAGCTTGTTGCATTTGGTCGGGATCCATCTCGATATCGGGGATCGAGGGATCATAGTCACGCTTAAGCTGAATATTGGCGGGCAGGGCCATTTCCACCAGTTTATAGACCTTTTGCACCACTTGATGAATGTTGTGCAGGCTATGTTGGGTCGGTCGCTGCGGGCCGAGCAATCTGTCCACAAGGCTGCGCAGGCGGTCGGCCTGCTCAATGATCAGATTGGTAAATTCCTTTTGTGCCGGATCGTCTAATTCCCGCGAGAGTAATTGTGCCGCGCCACGCAGGCCGCCCAGGGGATTTTTGATCTCATGGGCCAAATTTCGCACTAGGAATTGCGCCGCCTGTTGCTGGGCATCTTGGCTGAGTTGCTGGTGGATCCGGCGTTGTTGGTCGACCTGTCTAAGCTCAAGCAGGCTTAACTGCGCTTCATCTTCGAGCGGGATCAGCGTCAGATCGACGGTATGATGTTGGGCATCTAAGGTCACTAAGGTGGCGGTGTTGACCGTAAGGCCTTGGCCGGCTTTCACCGCATCGCTCAGGATCTGCGCTTCGACGCCAAGTGCTTGATAATGCTCCGGCAGGGCTTGCTCGACTAACCTATGGCTACCGACACCTAACAGTTGCTCTGCGGCGGCGTTGGCATAACAAGGCTTAAGATCCTTATCGATGACAAGTACCGCGGTGACTAAATGATTAAGCAGAGTCTCTTTATCCATCTACCATTCCTGAAAATAGGGTTGCACCATTATGTTGCACCGATTTGGTGCAGGCTGCAACTCGACTTCATCAAAGGGCTAGATTGAACAAAAACAACCTAATCAATTGTTATTAAACAGTTTAGTTTGATTTTGGTTGTTTTTTCGGGACTGGATTCATCGCCGCTTGATGAAGAAATATCTTTCGTGGAGAGCTAGATGCAAAGACTTTGCCGTTTTGAGTCATGGCATCGACAACAATGGTATGTTCACCTCGGTCGATGTTCTTAAGTTGGAAGATGCCGCCCACTTGAGGCTGACCGACCGTTTGACCGTCGAGTTTGAGTGCCATCAGATACTGGCTTTTGATCTCTGGGGTGACAGTGGCGGTGACTTGAAAGTCTCCGTTATTGTCTCTCACGGTTTCCTCTTCCGTAGGGGAAGTGATGACGACTTGATACTGGATTTGTTGGATCACTTGCGAGTCATCCGCATCATTTTTTACGGGGGGGAGTGCAATTTGATTGAGCGTTTTCTCTTTTAACTCAACAACCTCGGCATTGGGATGTGGTTCATCTGAATAATGGACTTTTCCATCCTTATCGACCCATTTGTACACTGTTGCCTGGGCGAACAGGCTGAGCAGCAATAAGCTGATGAGGGTGAATGCACGCATGCGAAAGTCCTTTTGCCTTGGAGATGAAGTTCTACAAGATTAGTCGTTTTTTCACCAAAAATCATGGTGTTTATTCAGCTCGCTTGAGGTTTAGCGTGGGAATAAACGCGGGTTTGTTTTTATGCCTTTAAATCTTCGGCGAGCGTGGTTCTGGCGGCAAATGTTTTGTATGGGAAAGGTGAGAGCGGCTTTGATGTTGAGGCGCAGGGGAGTTTGCCTCTTTTAGGGGAGAGTCAACGCACCACTATGGTGCGTTGACGGCGGCAACCAAAGCTTAGAGCGCTAGGGTTAAAATATCGCGGCTCATGACAGGATCGATATTGCCATGTTCGCCTAGGGCAACCATGCCATGCTGCTCAAGCTGATTGACGACAGCATCGACGGCTTCTTTACCTAAATCGTAGGCAGATAAATGGGTTGCAATGCCCATAGCTTCGAAGAAGGCTTGGGTTTTCGCAATGGCGGCCTCGATACGTTCGTCTTCAGAGCCGGTGTTGATATGCCACACTCTGTCTGCAAACTGTAGCAGCTTTTCACGCTTAGCGGCTTTAGTGCAGCGCAATAATGCTGGTAATACAATGGCTAAGGTGCGGGCATGGTCAATATCATACAAGGCTGTGAGTTCATGGCCGATCATATGTGTTGCCCAGTCGTGGGGTACACCGGTCGCAATCGTGCCATTGAGTGCCATAGTCGCGACCCACATCAAGTTAGCGCGAATATCGTAATCTTCGGGCTGTGTGAGTGCCTGTGGCCCTAGTTCAATCAAAATTTGCAGTAAGCCTTCGGCGAATCTGTCCTGCACAGCTGCATTGACCGGGTAGGTGAGGTACTGCTCCGTGATATGCACAAAGGCATCGACCACGCCGTTCGCCACTTGTCTTTCTGGCAGGGTGAAGGTCTTAGTAGGGTCGAGGATTGAGAATTGCGGATAAACCAAGTCGTTACGGAATGGCAGTTTAGCTTTCAACGATTTACGGGTCACCACGCTGGCGTTGTTCATCTCTGAACCCGTCGCAGGCAAGGTTAATACCGAGCCAAATGGCATGGCTTGAGTCACATTCGCGCCCCAGCTGGTGAGGATATCCCAAGGCTCGCCTTCAAATACCGCTGCCGCAGCAACAAACTTAGTTCCATCGATCACAGAACCACCACCGACTGCGAGTAAAAAGTCGATGTTTAATTCACGAACTTGGTCGACAGCCTGCATCAGGGTTTCGTAGGTTGGGTTAGGCTCGATTCCCTCAAACTCGACCACGAAACGGTTTCCAAGCGCTTGTTTTACTTCGGCTAATGTGCCAGTTCGTCTGGCGCTGCTGCCGCCAAATAACACCATGACTCTGGCATCGCGAGGCACTAAGGTGTCGATTTCAGCTATGGTGTTTTTACCAAAGTGGATTCGGGTTGGGTTGTAGTAGGCGAAATTGAACATACTGCTATGTGTCCTATAGTTGGAAAATGATTTTAGTAGACCAGTCGTCTAGATTGGTTGGCTACTAAATGATAAATCAAGCCGATGAGGCGATATTTCATTGTTCATTAACGGGTTGCTGATGCATTGGTGTGCCAGTGTTGCTGGCATTAACCCATGGTTTTGGTCTTTAAAATAGATTCGGTCATTGCTAGAGCGCGCGCTAAAGCGGCATGGCTGTGGCCGAGTTTATTCATCAAACTGGCGCCGAGCCACATGTGGTACAGCAGCTCTGCCGTTACTTGGGCATCCTGTTCACAGATGGATTTATCGGCAATCCCCGCTTGAATGCTCTGGGTTAAGCGCTCGATGATGCCAGCCGAGCCTTTTAAAAGCACAAGGCGCATAGCCTCAGAAAGATCGGCCACCTCAGCACTTAACTTAACGACTAGGCATTTTTGATCGACACAACCGTCCTGCTGCACGTGCAACCATTTTTGCCAGTACTGCATTTGGCGCTCAAAGCCTGAGAGTTGAGTCTCGTTAAACAGGCCATCAAGCTCAGCTTGGTATTGCTCAAAATACCCTGCTAACAAGGCCTCACCGAATTGCTCTTTGGATTTAAAGTAGTGATAAAACGAGCCTTTAGGTACTTGGGCTGCCTTGAGTAATTGGGCTAAGCCTAGGCACGAAAAGCCTTGTTTGAGGATCAGTGAGTATCCAACGTCGAGAATATGCTGACGCGTCGATTGGGTTTCTGTTTTCATGGGGAGGAGCATAAAGCATATTAGACCAGTCGTCTAGTGGTCGAGTTTGCATCAATAGTAGAGAGCAAATGATTGAGGAATGCCTAAGTCGATTAAGCATTCCTCGGTAAGGGGGTTACAGGTAGCTGCAGCAATATTCGGCTATTGCACTGTTACGGATTTTGAAACTGACATTGGCTGCAAGTTCGAATTGGCTGCCTTCGCTAAAGGTTTCCCAGGTTGTGCTATTGGGCAGTAATACCTCGAAACTGCCACTGGTAACCTGCATGATTTCACCCTGAGAGGTGGAAAACTCATATTCTCCAGGGAGAACCACACCTAAGGTCTTTTTGCTGCCATCGCTGAAGAATACGCTGCGGCTGGCAACTTTACCCTCAAAGTAAATATTGGCTTTTTTCGCGACTGAGACTTGCTCGATTAACTCCATTTTACGCTCCCAAAGTGTGTGATTTGAATTTGTATTCAATTCAATGTGATTTTTATGCTGTCGTCAATGTGAAAATTTTCATCGTTAATTTCATAAACCAGTTATCGGCTCTGCTTCATCGCGCAGTACACGTTTGGGGGATGGTTTGCATAAAAGCGTCTGAGTAAGGTTAATGTCTACTCAATTAAGGAGTTGCGTACCGAATAAAAAAGCGACCTCACTTGGTCGAGGTTTCAATCTTCACCTATAGTTTTAACGGGAGTTGTTTTGCCTGCAATTATGGAATCTTGAGTGCGACAAGGAGTGTCTCCATGGGATTTACGCGTAAAATTCAATTGATCAGTTTACTGATTGTCCTCTTGCCGCTTGTACTTGCGACGGCGATCGTCACCTATCTTGCTAAAAATGAACTCTTTGCCGAGGCTCAGTCACGTTTAGTGGCTGTGCGGGAAATTAAGCAGCGACAGATCAATGGCATGTTCCAAGATTTCTCCGATAACTTACAGTCCGTTAGTGCGGTGATCGCCAGTCAGCCGAATTTAGAAACCCTGAGCGATTTAGACTCAACGCTCAAATCCCTCAACAAGCTGCTGGGTTTTTATGATCTTTTTATCATCTCCGATGACGGTTCGGTTTTTTACACTGTGGCGAAAGAGCCTGATTATGGCACTAATCTGCGTACCGGCCCTTACCGAACTTCAGGGCTGGCTCAACTGTTCGATAAGGCCTCTGCAACTTCGGATACCGTGTTTTTACAGGATTTCTCCGCCTATGCGCCATCGAATGGACAAGCGGCCGCCTTTATTGGTCAAAGCATTCAGTACCATGGACAGCGCATTGTGGTGGCGGCGCAGGTGTCTATCGAGCGAATTAACCGCGTGATGCAAATCCGTGAAGGGATGGGGGATTCAGGAGAAACTTATCTCATCGGCCCCGATAATCGAATGCGTTCTGACTCCTTTTTAGATCCTAAAAATCGCACCGTATCGGCCTCCTTTGCGGGCACAATTGCTCAAAATGGGGTTGATACCTTGGCGGTAAAGGCTGCGTTAGCTGGGCAAGAGGGGGTTATGCAGGTTTATGATTACAATCATAATCTAGTTCTTTCTGCCTACTCGCCTGTCATTGAGATGGGACTTAAGTGGGGCTTAATGGCCGAGATTGATGTGAGTGAAATCGCCGCGCCTGCCTACCATATGATGTATATCGGACTCGTGGTGTGCGGGCTATCGATAGTGCTGGCGATTGCGGCGGCAAAACTAGTCACTAGCTTTGTGCTTAAACCTCTGGGCGGTGAGCCCGAGGATATGTGCCATTTGACTAGCCTTATCGCCTCCGGGGACTTAACCCATAGTCTCTCCCACGTCCATGCCGATAATCATTTAATGAGCTGGCTCGCGAGGATGCAGACCAAATTAAAGGAAATTATTGGCCAATTGGTGGGGATGGGCCATGAGTTAGAATCCGCCGCAGAGCAAAACTCGGCGGCAATGAGCCAAGCCGACAGCAGTATTCAGATGCAGGCCAGAGAAACCGATATGTTAGCCACGGCCGTGGAGGAAATGAGTTATGCCGCCGCAGAGATCAGCACTAATACCATGAAATCTTCCGATGAGGTTTCTTCCTGTACTCAATCGAGTGGCATTCTCTCGCAGAATCTGGCGAGTACCCGCCAAAGTTTACAGGTGACGCTAGCAAGTTTCGCCGCCATTCATCAGCAGGTCGGTAATCTTGAGGCCGATAGCCAGAAGATCGGCAGTGTTCTGGATGTGATTAATGCGATTGCCGAGCAGACCAATCTATTAGCCCTCAATGCGGCGATTGAAGCTGCCCGAGCGGGCGAGCATGGCCGTGGCTTTGCGGTAGTCGCCGATGAAGTGCGGCAACTCGCCGTGAAGGTACAGGAGGCGACGCAGGATATTGGAAAGGTATTACAAGGCATTCAGCAGCAATCGGCTGTGTTGGCGCAGCATAGTGTGACTTGTTCATCTGAGGCGTCTAAAACCGCAGAGGATGCCGAAGGCATGCAAGCGGCGGTGGATGATATTGCCAAGCGGCTCGATACACTCAAAGCCTTAATGATCCAAACGGCAACGGCTGCGGAGGAACAAACCACAGTGTCGTCGACGATTGCTCAGGGCATTGCAGGGCTCAGTGCGGCGGCAGAGGAAAATAGCGCAGCCATCAGCCAAGTGGCCGCCAGCACCCGCAGCCTGTTAGGGCTAGCGAATCAACTTGGTTTAACAACGGCTCAGTTTAAGGTCTAGGACGCTGTGCTAGGCATGAGTAAGCAATGCCGAGCATTCGCCGTTCTTGCAACTGGATGACTGTTATTGCTGCGCCGTTTGTTATGCATCCGCCAGAAAGGATTATCTGGCGGATTTTTCTTTAGGGTCGCTATTAATCTTGCAAAACTAACGCTTACGCCAGATCGTCATCTCTGAAATCGAATGCTGGAATTTACGCTTGGTTTCGCGAATAACGAAGGGGATTTCTTTCACTGCGACCAGTTCAAATTGGCCTATCAAGGTTTCGGTTAACCCATCTAAAGTTGTGAAGTTTTCTCCTTTGACTTTAATCCCCCCAAGCCATTTCTCCTTTGGCGTGTAGTCTTCGAGCCAAGTATAGGGTGAGGCGATAACCAGATATCCCCCTTGATTGATGCGTTGCCCAATATTG
The DNA here is from genome assembly GCF_019457435.1 of Shewanella sp. FJAT-51649. Classification (NCBI taxonomy): domain Bacteria; kingdom Pseudomonadati; phylum Pseudomonadota; class Gammaproteobacteria; order Alteromonadales; family Shewanellaceae; genus Shewanella; species Shewanella sp. FJAT-51649. The sequence continues at coordinate 276,209 of NZ_CP080411.1, forward strand.
GTGAGGAAGTGTTGCGGGTCGTTCAATCTGTCGATTAGATTTGAGGCGTAGACCAAATCGTATCCTGTGTAGATTGGCTTGAGATTGCAGGCATCCCCTTGGATAAAATTGACTTTTTTAGCTTCGCCAAGGTATCCCAGTTTAGCAAGGCTGGCGCTCTTGAATTCCTGTAAGTCTCCCTCGGTGCGAATGGTGTAGCGTTTTTCGCCTTGTTCGGTCAGGGCGTAAGCCTGCTGGATAAAGCGCGCCGAAAAGTCGATACCATCCACATGCTCAAACATTTTGGCTAACTCAAAACTGGCGCGTCCGACTGAACAACCTATATCTAAGGCCTTGGTGGTGTGCTCGAGTTGGATCTCGTTGAGTGCCTGTTGCACCCCGTTGACGCAAAAATTCGGTACACCAAAGTACTCGGCGCCATAGTGGAATTCTAAATACTGGGAAATCAGTTCATCGGTTTCGTACACATTGACCTCGGCCATCTGTTCTGGATTTTGCAACGACTCGACGTAACGGAATCCGGCATGTTGATAAAAGTGACGCCTAAAGGCATAGCGTGAGGCTGCAATAGCTTCATTGCCCGTTGAAATCCACGAACCACCTTTAATCAGATTGTGCTTGCCATCGAAGGTTGGCGTCGAAAAATCATCGTAGAGCGGATGTACGGCAAAACCATTAAAACCGTCGATAGCGGTTTCGGTCCATTGCCAGACATTGCCGACAATGTCATAAAAATCATTGTGTTTAAAGCGGTTTATCGGACAGGAAGAGGCGTAGTAAGCCAGCGAGATATTGCCTGGGACTTCATGCCAATCGGGGGCATCGCTCGGCACATTTTCCCGCAAGATATACCATTCTGCCTCGGTGAGCAGGCGAATATTGCTCTGACTTTGGCGCGCCTTCCAATTACAAAAGGCTTTAGCTTCGAGTTGATTGACTTCGACGGGCCAATTGAGCGGCAAAGGGATTTCGCTGGTGAGGTTACGTTGCCACCATTTATCATCGCGGCGGCGCCAAAAGCGTGGCATTTGAGCTTGGGTATACGCCAGCCAAGCTTGGCCTTCCTCATTCCAATAGTCTTGGGTTTGATAGCCCCCCGCTTCGACAAAGGCTAGGTATTCTTCATTACTCACTAAGTACTTTGAGGCTTTAAAGTCGGCGACTTTAAAGCTCTTGTTACCGTATTCGTTATCCCAGCCATAGGTGTTGTCTTGCTCTTTTTTACCTAAGGTGATTTTTTTACCCGCCACGGCAAGTAGTTGATTTGGCTCGGCGCTGCCAACATCCTGACACTCTGGCCACTGAGCATTGGCACACACGTCCTCTAATGGAAGCTGGCGAATAATGGCGGAAGAGGTCTCTAGGTGAATGCGCTCGTGTTCTATGCCCATCAAGATGACCCAAGCGGGGCAGTCTTGGCTGACCGGCAGAGTGATTGGCATGCTATCAATCAGTTGATTGACGACCTGTTTGACGTGATCCCGATACGTTTTTACCTCAGCGACACTGGGCCATTGATAGTGGGTTTCGTCGAGGTCATCCCAAGACATTTCATCCACACCGATGGCAAACATAGATTCAAAGTGATCATTCACTCGTTCATCGAGATACTTACCCAGCTTGAGTTTATTGATATAGAAAGTGGCGGTATGGCCAAAGTAAAAAATTAGCGGATGGCGCAGTGGTTCGGCTTTGACGTAATAAGCATCGTCGTGCCTTATCAGTTCGAAGAGGGATTCATAGAGTGCCCAGGTTTGATTGAAGTATTGTTTAAGCTCTTGACGTTTCAGCGCCTCATTCTCACCCGTAAGTTTGAGTGTTTGCAAAACTGGCATATTCGATTTCTCCATAGGGCAAGCTGGTGCCATAGTGGTGGCTATGGGGTCAGGCTCAATACGTGACGCGGGTTTATTGGATCACTCTATCAACAAAATGTGGCAGTTATTGAGCTGTTTTTTTCAAGCTAACAGAAAGTCAGCATGGCTCCAATCATTAACTCGAAGTACAGCATATGACCTTAGCGGCGTTATTTTTATTGCAGTTATGCGGGTTACAGCCTGAGGGGAATTGTCTGCAGAAGGTTAAAATTATTTTATCCCTGACCAGTATTTTATCTGCCAAGGTTAAGGCAGAATGTTCTCGTCCGTAAAATTATTATGCAGGATATAACGGGATGGCAATGAACGCATTATGGATACCCGCTTGGTATGAGCTTGATCCGTCGATCGTTGTGGGCGTGACTGAAGAGTTTGTATTTCATAAACCCGCTACCAATGAGGCACTGAGATTTTACAGCGGCGCGAAAGAAACTGACGCAGTGAAAGCGACAGGCACAATTTCAAGCATTCATCACAAAGTATTGGGGGATATTGAAAGTGTTGATGCTCAAGGGCTTGATTATACGGTTGTGTTAAAGGATGGCCGTCGCTTGCTAGTCAATGCGGAGGAAGATCCTGGCCTGATTTACGAATGGGTTGATGACAGCTGGCAACCTTCGGAGATGGTGATCCAAGATTGGCAGCTGGATGTAAAGTTTACCTCGCTTTCACCCTTTAAGATGGTCGATTAACGTCAATCCTACTTTTCGGAGCAGTTAGGCTCATAATGTTGAACCGACTGCTCCTCAAACAACACTTGCAGTAACTGATATTCGTGTTGAATCTTCGCGACATACGCATCATGAAATTCCAACTCGTTAAATTCCTCTAAGCATTCGCGATAGCGGCGGAGTTGTTCTTCACCATCAATGTCCCTATGTAGCCATTCCATTAGCATACAAATTCCTTCAGTTTTTCATCCTTGAAGCACCAGCTTAACCTTTTTCTAATCTCGTGTGGGATGGCATTTGATGACACTTCTATGAATAAATGTCTAAAAATCACACATTGAAGAATATTTTTATTATTTATCATAATGTTGTTTGATTGCATTTAGCGTTTAAGGTGCCGGGTGGGTTGTCTCGCTGAATTCAAATATGGATAAAGTCTTACAGCAAAAACTGCTATTGGCTGCCGTGATGGGGTTCAACACCTTGATAGCTGCGATTGTGTCACCTGAGGTTTTGGTCTAGATTGAGGGCTCTTTTAACCGAGTCATCGCCGAGAGTTAGCGCGGTCTGTTCTTTCATTATGGAGTCCTGTCATGGCAAATATTTTGCTGGTGGCCAATCTTAACTGTGACCGAGTGTTGATCCTTGATAAGCCATTGAAAACGGGCGGGCGCTTTCATTATCAAGATGGCGGACAAAGGTTAGGTGGTGGTGGCGCTAATACTGGGCTCGGACTGGTATGGGCTGGTCATAGAGTTGCACTGGTGAGCCAAGTCGGGCGGGATGAAATGGGCGACTGGGTCATCGCTGAAGCGAGTACTCAAGGGCTAGATTGTCGTTTAGTGCAGCGCCGTGCAGGAAATACCTGTGAAATGTTATTAGTGATGACGCCCGATGGTGAGCGCACCATCATTCGTCCGCAGCGGCCTATTTTTGAGTTATCTGTGCCGCCTAAATGGCAACACTGGGATGCGCTGTATTTCAATACCTCGGCGGAGGGCACGGTAAGTTGGGCGAAAACCGCACTGGATCACTGCCTTGTGATCGCGCAGCTAGCGAAGGATGACAGACCGCGCCCTTGTCACGTGTTACTGGCTTCCGTGAGTGATATGCAAGGCCGCTGTGATGTCGCTTCTTGGGATTATGGCGTGAGCATTGGCGGAGAATCATTACGCTATTTTGTCGTCACCGATGGTGTGCGCGGCGCTAAGGTGTATACCCGAGATGATGTGCAGCATGTCCCGGCTGTGCCTGCTGAGGTTGTCGATACCACTGGGGCGGGAGATGCCTATGCCGCAGGGCTTATCCATGGATTATGCGCGGGAAAAACCATTACCCAAGCCATGGCCGAAGGTGCGACTTGGGCGGCATTTGCCGTGGCCACCGACAGTTCTATCCCTGGCGATGCATTGAAGCAGTATTTAGAAGCATAAGTTGGGAGATAAATAGCAGGGCATAAAAGGGAGTCATCTTTCTGTCATCTGGGCTTGATAGAGTGTGCTCAGTGACGAATAGCTCTTGTCCCTTAACGTTTTCTTGTGCTTTTCTCCCATTTTGTTGGTTCGCATGTTTGCCCCGTTTCCCCAACGGGGCATTTTTTTAGCTCGAATAATGTTATTCCGTTACCGAACGTTCATATTGTGGAAATATTGTGCGGTCGGCAAGGGATTACGTTAACATTCAGGCAACGCATCTCGTTGAAATAAAATAATAAGCCTGCCGTTGTTGGAGTTGGAAATGGGCAATCACGTTTGGAATGATAAAAAGAAGTTTATTTGGCTACTGTCAGTGCTGTTGCTTGTGGCCTTTTTAGTCACCAGTGGCATTAGTTATAAAGTGGCCCACGACTCCTTGAGTCAGCAGATTGAGAGCAATACTTTACCTCTAACCAGCGACAATATTTATTCAGAAATTCAACAGGATCTGCTGCGTCCCATCTTTATTTCCTCGCTGATGGCGCAGGATACCTTTGTGCGTGACTGGATGTTGAATCATGAGCAAGAACCCGAAAAACTGGTCCGTTACCTCAAAGAAATTCAAGAAAAATACGATACAGTCACCAGCTTTTTTGTCTCGGAGCAGAGTCGCAACTATTACCATTCGACGGGCATATTGAAGAAAATCCAAGATATCGACCCAAACGATGCCTGGTATTTTCGAGTACGTTCTTTACCTGAGTCAGAGCATTACGAAATCAATATCGATTCAGACACCGCAGATCGCACTAAGACAACGGTATTTGTGAACTATAAAGTGTTCGATTTTGAAGGTAAGTTTATTGGTGTTACTGGCGTTGGCCTTGCGGTTGAGAAGGTCAAGGCATTGATTGAACTCTATCAGAAGCGCTACAACCGTCGGGTGTTCTTCACCGATAGACAAGGTCGTGTCACGCTCCATGGCGATGAGTATGATGGTGCCGATTCGCTGCAAACCAGCGCTGGGCTTGAGCAACTCGCTACGCGGATTTTAACCAGCCCGAGTGCGGCCTTTAGCTACCAACGCAACGGTAAAACCGCCTACTTGAACAGCCGCTTAGTACCTGAATTTAAATGGTATCTTATCGTAGAGCAGGAGGATGCGCCGCAGGAGCAAGAGCTGCTCAATACCTTTTGGGGTAACTTAGCTTTAAGTTTATTGGTGACGATTGGGATTTTACTGATTTCAAACATGACCTTAGGTCGTTATCAGCGCAAACTTGAGGTCATGGCTTCAACCGATAAACTCACTGGGGCCGCTAATCGCCAGGTGTTTGAAGAGTATTTTCATCAGGCATTAGAGAAGGCCAAGCTATCCCAAGCGCCGATTTCCATTCTGCTTGTCGATATCGATCATTTTAAGAAAGTAAACGATAGCTATGGTCATAGCATTGGTGACTTAGTATTAAAAACAGTGGCTAACCTACTAAGAAGTCAACTAAAAAACCAGGATGTGCTGTGTCGTTGGGGCGGTGAGGAATTCTTGATATTAGTGCCAGAGCAGGATTTAAGTCAGGCTGCTGAACTGGCAGAACAATTTCGCGATTTAATCTCCCAACGGGAGCTTAAAGTGAATGGCGTGCACATTGCTATTACTGTGAGTATTGGGGTTGCCGAATACCAAAAACTCGAGCCTGCGGAAGATTTGATTAAGCGAGCGGATCTCGCCCTGTATCAGGCGAAAGAAGCGGGGCGCAATCAAGTGGTTCTCAATCAGTAGTATGCTGTTATGATGGCCGAATCTGCCAAGGGGATTGTTTGGGCTTACTGCCGCGTTTGAGTGACTGAGCAGTTCGGGCAGAGGTAGGTGACGGATAGCGATGATGTAGGAGTAACAAATGTCGACCTTGTTGGTAAATAGATTATCGGGTTTGTATTTAGGGGCGGTTCTGCAAGAGATTGACGGTGTTTCTACTGGTATCGACGGTAAAAAATCGGCGCAGCAGTTGCGAGTGAATGTCGACCGTGTCGAAGGCGATGCGCAGGCCGATCCTAAGCACCATGGCGGCCTCGACCGAGTGCTGCATCATTTCCCCCGTGAGCATTATGGTCAGTACCGTCGCTGGGATTTAATCACCCAACTTGAAGATGCACCGAGCATGGGGGAAAACATCAGCACTGTTGGTTTGAATGAAACCGAGGTCAATATCGGCGATATCCTGCAAATCGGTGCCGTCACAGTGCAGGTGACTCAGCCGCGCTCACCTTGCTTTAAATTGAACCTGCAATTTGGCCATAGAGACTTCGCCCTCGCCATGCAGCAGAGTCAGCTATGCGGTTGGTTTTACAGAGTATTAACCCCAGGCGTGATTCAGCTAAACGACAGGATAGAATTAGTCGAGCGTAAAACCGATATCAGTGTCGCCGAAGCCATGGCGTTGTACTTTTCACCTGAATACGATGCCAAAGCCTATGATAGACTCGCCTCCTGTGAAGGGTTGGCACAAAGCTGGGTGAATAGCCTGCAGCGGCGCTTAGCGACACAACAAGTCGAAGATTGGCAGATGCGCTTGTATGGGCCAAAAGGTAAATAAACTTTATTTTTCAAACGATAATACAGGGAAAGTGTAATGATAGAGTCAGTGACTAAGAGTGAAAGAGATTTTGGCTTACTGGTGTATGCCTCCAGTTTAATCGGTTATTTAGTGCCATTAGGCTCAATTCTCGGACCGCTGATTATGTGGTTGATGAAGCGTGAAGAGTCGGCTTTTGTCGACCAATGCGGCCGTAGTTGCTTGAACTTTAAATTAAGCCTGTTGATCTATGTGATTATCAGCGGGCTGTTAGCCTTCGTGGGCATTGGGTTTATCTTTTTGATCATCCTCGGCATTCTCGACTTAGTTTGCACCATTCTTGGGATCATTAAGGCGAGTGAAGGGCAAGTGTATCGTTATCCGCTGACGATTAAGTTCCTTTCCGATAACTAATTGCCTTTTGCGCTGAGTAATAAAAAACGCCTTAGGGAGAGACTCGCTAAGGCGTTTTTGTTTGGTTTCAACCTATCTTGAGCTTACACCTTAAATTTCGCCACTAAGGTGTCTAAGCGGTGGGCGAGTTGGTTTAGCGCTAAGCTCGCCTGTGCCGCAGCCTGTGCCGTGCTGGCGGTGCGCTGGGTGATCTCGTTAATTTCGGTCACGTTACGGTTGATGTCTTCCACCACGGTCGATTGTTCTTCCGTCGCTGCCGCCACCTGAATGTTCATATCGCTGATCAGGCCAATACGGTCACTAATGCCTACCAGAGACTGGCTCGCCTCATCGACGGCGGCTACCCCTTCGTGGGAGCGCGCACGGCTTTGGGCCATGGCATTCACCGCTCGACTGGCCTCGGATTGCAACTTGTCGATCATACCTTGGACTTCGTTGGTCGATGCGGCGGTGCGCGATGCCAGATTACGGACTTCATCGGCTACCACGGCAAAGCCTCGTCCCGCTTCACCGGCACGTGCAGCTTCAATCGCGGCGTTCAGCGCTAACAGGTTGGTTTGCTCCGAAATCGCGCGGATCACATCGAGAATGCCACCGATAGACTTGGTATGAGTCGCAAGGGATTCAATCACTTCACCGACTTGTTCCACATCTTGGGAGAGCTGATTGATGGTATCTCGAGCACGGGTCACCACCACTTGGCCGCTATTGGATTCGGTATCGGCATCCTTGGCCGCAACAGCTGCTTGGGCGGCATTGCTGGCGATTTCATTTACCGTGGCGCCCATCTCATTGATGGCGGTCACGACCATCATAGTGCGATCTTTTTGCTCATGGCTGTCTTCAAGGGTTTGCTGCGCCTGATTCGACACATCCTTCGCCGAGAAGCCGAGTTGTTCGCTGGTCTGCGCAACTTCAATCACTGAGTCTTGGATTTTGCTGATAAAGCTATTAAACCCTTGCGCCAGTTGGGCAATTTCATCTTCACCTTTAACGGGGAGGCGCTGGCGTAAATCGCCTTCACCTTCGCCGATATCACGGAACATGGCCGCGACTTGTGCGATAGGGCGGCTTACTGAACCAGCCACCACAATCGCCAGCATGATAAAGCCTGCGGCAATGATTAAGGTCCAAATTAAGATCTGGTAGGCGGCATCCGTCAGTAGGGCGAACACTTCGGCTTCGGGCACTTGTGCCACTAGATACCAATCCATGGAGGGAATATAGCTGCTGGCTACGAAGGTGTTTTCACCTTGGATTTGGGTATCGATCAGGTTGAAGTCGCTACGATTGAGTAATGAGCTGATATTCGCACTCGAGTACAAGCTCTTAAGGCTGCTCTTGCCAATTTGACTGGCGTCGGGATGCAGTTTTACCTCACCTTTAGCATCGACTAAGTAGACAAAGCCAGTTTCTTCAATCTTAAAGGAACCTAGTAGACGCACCATATCATCGAGGGATTTGGCTAGGCCAACGAGTCCGCGGCCATTAGGTTGCTGATAATTGATAAAGAGTTTTACCTCGCCATTGGCTTCGGTAAACACGTTAAGCATCCGCTCTTGGCCGCTGTCGCGATAACCAAAAAACCAACCGTCCTGCGCTGGGGTGAGTACACGTAAAAAACCATCCTGGGTGTAGTAGGCGGCGGTTTGTCTATCGGCGTAGGAGGCTTGGGCCAAGTGATATTGGCGGGTGATGTCCTTTAATTGGGCAACGACTTGTGGCTCTTGTTCCTGTGGACGACCGTTTTCAAGCCATCGTAGTAACATACGGCTGCTGGCGAGTTGTTCGGCGGCATTCATTAAGCTCGAAATATCTAGCTCAATCTTGTTGCGGATCTGCATCATTAGGCTGGGCATTTCCGACCCGAGCATACGCTGTTGTACCACGCTTTTTGCACTACGTTGGCTGAGGACGCCCACGAGTATGGTCGACAGCAGCACAGCAAATGTCACTGTCAGCAGGATTTTCTGCTTAATAGTAAGGTTATTTAATATCATAAATATCAATATGCCTGTGTTAGACGTTTAGAAATATCGGTCGACGTTTTCTAGCCAATAACAAGTATCGGACAGAAATGTTAAAAGTTAACCTTTGTTTAGGTCGAATGCCGAATAAAACAGCGTACAAGACATTTATTGGGCCTAACCTGTTGCTCTTGCGGTAGATCTTGTTATGTAGAGTATAGATGGAAATGAGTTGCTGATTTGAAGCATGTGATTTTTATGGCGCAATTGTGACCAAAGTGTGGCGTGAAGGCAAGCAAAAATAAGGCGCTCATTGAGCGCCTTATTCCGGTTGAGTTACATATTCGGGTAGTTTGGACCACCGCCGCCCTCAGGTGTCACCCAAGTAATGTTTTGGCTAGGGTCTTTAATGTCGCAGGTTTTGCAGTGGATGCAGTTTTGCGCATTGATCACAAACTTAGGCTGGCCTGCTTCTTCAACGATTTCGTACACGCCAGCAGGGCAGTAACGCTGGGCGGGTTCGTTAAATTGCGTCAAGTTTATGCCAAGCGGTATGCTGCTGTCTTTTAAGCGCAGATGGCAAGGCTGGTCTTCCTCATGATAAGTGCTCGACAGATAAACTGAAGAGAGTTTATCGAAGCTGAGCTTGCCATCGGGCTTAGGATAATCAATCTTGCAGTAGGCACTGACTGGGGCCATTTGTGCATAGTCTGGGTGCTCATCACGCAGAGTGATAGGGAACTTACCGCCGAACCAGTTTTGATCTATGTAGTTAAATGCGCCGCCGAGGAAAGTGCCAAACTTGTGCATTGCTGGGCCAAAGTTGCGCGACTTATACAACTCTTCGTGTAACCAGCTTTCTTCCAGATGGGTTTGGAAACAATCCAGATCTTTACCGCCTTCGACCTCGGCCAGCATCGCTTTGGCTAAGGTTTCTGCCGCGACAATACCGCTCTTCATGGCCGTGTGAGTGCCTTTGATCTTGGCAAAGTTTAAGGTACCCGCATCACAACCAATCAACAGACCGCCGGGGAAACTCATCTTCGGCAGTGAGTTCAGGCCTCCCTTAGTGATTGCGCGAGCACCATAGGTCAAACGCTCACCGCCAGTTAAGTATTTGGCGATAACCGGGTGAGTCTTATAACGTTGGAACTCATCGAATGGGCTTAAATGGGGATTCTTGTAGTTGAGGTCGATAATCAGACCCACGGCAATTTGGTTGTCTTCCATATGGTAAAGGAAGCCGCCACCCGATGCGCCATCGGTTAGTGGCCAACCACCTGTGTGCACCACTTTACCTTGCTCGTGTTGTTCGGCGGGAACTTTCCAGATTTCTTTAAAGCCTAGACCGTAATGCTGTGGTGTCTTGCCATTATCTAAGTGGTATTTCGCGATCAGCTGTTTGCCTAAGTGACCACGGCAACCTTCTGAGAACACGGTATATTTGGCGTGTAGTTCCATGCCGGGCATAAAGCTGTCTTTCGGCTGACCGTCGGCACCGACGCCCATGTCACCAATCAGGATACCCTTCACGCTGTTATCTTCATTGAAGAGTAGTTCGCTGGCGGCAAAGCCTGGGAAGATTTCTACGCCGAGCGCTTCGGCGCGGGTCGCGAGCCAACGGCAGAGGTTACCCACGCTGACAATATAGTTGCCTTCGTTGTGCATGGTTTTAGGCACAAACGCATTGGGCATCAGCTTGCTGTCGGTGGCGGAATTGAGCAGATAGATTTCATCGTGGGTCACGGCGGTGGTGACAGGAGCGTCTGAATCGCGCCAGTCGCTGAATAGCTCATCTAACACTCGTGGTTCGAATACGGCGCCAGAGAGAATGTGCGCGCCCACTTCGGAGCCTTTTTCTACCACGCAGACGGTAATCTCTTTACCTGAACTCTGTGATATCTGCATCAACCGACACGCAGTGGCCAAGCCAGCAGGGCCTGCGCCGACGATTACAACATCGAATTCCATTGATTCGCGTTCCATCAGTTCACCTCTTCCTTCGCATATCCCCGATTTTTACCGGGTGTTGTAGTTTGTTTGTAAACGGGCGTTTTATTGCTGATGTCCACCTTACCTCAAAATCATCGCAGGGCACAGGGGCTAGACTGGCTGTTTAGCCTAAAGAATGACAAATCTTTGGGTGAGCACTGTCACAGATTGTTCACGCTCACTTGAAGCGGATCAAGAAATACCTGTTTAGGGGTATAGCTAGGCAGTACTTTCGGCTTATAATCACGAATGACGGTTCTCCGAGCTTGCCTACCTAAGTCGACAGATATGGGGGTGTAGCCGTGGTAATAAGGCCACTGGGGTGAGTAAAGAAATGCACTCGCCTCCCACACTTGGAAAGGTGATCATGTCTCAATTGCAAGACAATTTTGGTCGTAAATTTCATTACTTACGAATGTCAGTCACTGACGTTTGTAACTTCAAATGCAGTTATTGCCTCCCGGATGGTTATCATCCGAATGGCAAACAACAGTTTCTATCTCTCAGTGAGATAGAAAACCTTGTGTCCGCATTTAGCCAGGTTGGCACTCAAAAAATCCGTATCACTGGCGGCGAACCCACGCTGCGTAAAGATTTTACCGATATCATTCGAGTGGTCGCCGACAATCCTCGTATTCATACCGTAGCCACTACCACTAATGGGTATAGGCTCGAGAAGCATGCCCAAGAATGGTTCGACGCGGGGCTACGCCGTATCAATGTGTCGGTAGACAGCTTAGATCCTAAGATGTTTTACCAGATCACCGGCGAGAATAAGTTCGACGAGGTGATGCGTGGTATCGATGCCGCCTTATCTGCGGGTTTTGAGCGCGTCAAGGTCAATGCGGTATTGCTCAAGGGGATGAACGATAAAGATTTACCGCGTTTTTTGAATTGGATTAAGCACACGCCCATCGATCTGCGTTTTATCGAGCTGATGGAAACAGGCCTTGGCCGCGAGTATTTCCAAGCTCACCATTTGGCGGGGGCCGATATCAAAGCGCAGCTGCAAGCTGAGGGTTGGCAATTAGATACGCCCCGTGCCGACGATGGCCCTGCGCAAAACTTCAGCCACAGTGACTTTAAGGGGCGTATCGGCTTGATCATGCCCTACGCCACTAACTTCTGCGCGAGCTGTAATCGCTTGCGGGTCTCGGCCAAGGGTAAGTTGCACTTATGCCTCTTTACCGAGTCTGGCATCGATTTGCGTGATCTACTGCAACACCCGAGTCAGCAAGCGGAATTAATCGAGCGGTTACACGGTCAACTGGCGCAGAAGAAGGAAACCCATTATCTGCATCAGGGCATTACTGGCGTGACGCAACATCTGGCCTCGATTGGCGGTTAATCTAACTTAGGCTTTAGTCTGCTTATCGCGTTATCTTTCATTAGGTTAGATTTCGCGATGGCGCTTAACTTCCCTATACTTGAATTTGGCATCAGTTTAAAGGATCGCTTCAATGAGCAATGTATTTACCCATATTAACGCCGACGGCAATGCCCATATGGTCGATGTGACCGAGAAAGCCGTGACCGAACGCGAGGCCCGTGCCGAAGCCTTTATTGAGATGGCGAGCACGACACTCGAGATGATCATGAGCGGCAGCCACCACAAGGGCGATGTGTTTGCCACCGCGCGCATTGCGGGGATCCAAGCGGCGAAAAAGACTTCAGACTTAATTCCGTTGTGCCATCCATTAATGCTTACCAAGGTCGAAGTCGAGCTCGAGGCTCAGCCTGAACACAATCGCGTTCGCATCGCTAGCCTGTGTAAATTATCCGGCAAAACCGGTGTCGAAATGGAGGCGCTCACGGCGGCCTCTGTCGCAGCGTTGACGATTTACGACATGTGTAAAGCCGTGCAGAAAGACATGGTGATTTCACAGGTGCGCCTACTCGAAAAACGCGGCGGCAAGTCGGGACACTTTAAAGCTGAATAACGTAAAGCGAGATAAGAATATGATTAACGTGTTGTTTTTTGCCCAAGTTCGTGAGCTTTTAGGGACTGCGCAACTGAGTGTTGAAGCGAGCGAGCAGACACAAACCGCAGAAGGATTACGCGCAACACTGGCGGCCACCGACGATAAATGGGCCAAAGTGTTAGCCTCAGATAAATTGCTGGTGGCGGTGAATCAAACCATCAGCCAATGGGATACCCGAGTGAGCGATGGTGATGAAGTCGCCTTCTTCCCGCCTGTGACCGGAGGTTGATATGCGTTTACTGCCAAATGTGCGGGTGCAAACCGTCGATTTTAATGTGGCCGATGAGTATCACCAATTAGCCCAAGACAATAGCGATGGCGCCGTTGTCACTTTTGTGGGCAAGGTGCGCGATTTTAACGACGGCTCAGTGGTGACCGACCTGACCCTAGAACACTATCCCGGCATGACGGAGCGTGTGCTCGAGCAAATTGTGGCCGAGGCGCGTGAGCGTTGGCCGCTCAATAAAGTCACTGTTATCCACCGTGTCGGTACTATGGCTTTGGGTGAGCAAATTGTGTTTATCGGCGTCACCAGTGCCCATCGCAAGGCGGCCTTTGCGGCCTGCGAATTCTTAATCGACTTTTTGAAAACCAAAGCCCCTTTCTGGAAATTAGAAGCGGGGGACAAGGGTAAGAATTGGGTCGAAGCCAAGGACGCCGATGAGCAAGCGGCGCAATTGTGGCAACACAAAGACTAACGTAAGACTGAGCTAGCAGCAGGCGAGAGTGAGAGGTGAGTTTATGCATGGTGTGACAGGGTTAGGCAAAATCTGGAGTCTAGTATTTGCTCTGGCATTGTCGTGCTGTGTTGCCTTGATGCCAGCCGTTAGCCGCGCAGAGACAGTGCCTGCGATTGCGGCCGCCGCCAATATCAAGTTTGCCCTCGATGATATTGTTAAAAACTTCAGCGCCGAAACCGGACTCAAGGTGCGAGTCTCCTACGGCTCATCGGGTAATTTTGTGGCGCAAATTCAACATGGTGCGCCGTTTGAGCTGTTGCTCAGCGCCGATGAGCGTTATATCCATGAGCTGCAAAAAGCGGGCTTTACTCGCGATGCTGGGGTGCAATACGCGGTCGGTCGCCTAGCCTTAGTGGCTCCAAATAAGTCCCCCTTAATCTTAGATGCCGAGCTGAATGGCGTAAAAAGCTTGCTCGCCGCGGGCAAGCTGGAGCGCTTTGCGATTGCTAACCCTGAACATGCGCCCTATGGGGAGCGTGCCCGCGAACTCCTACAAAAATTAGGTTTGTGGGACGGCCTACAAACTAAGTTAATCCTGGGCGAAAATGCCTCCCAAGCGGCGCAATTTGCCGTGAGTGGTTCCACCCAAGGCGGGATTATTCCGTTATCCCTTGCCTTAGCGCCACAGTTTAAGGCCTTAGGTCAGGCGATTGCCTTGCCCGAAGCATTGCATGGTCCACTCAATCAACGCATGGCTTTGATGCCAAAAGCGGGAGCAACCGCAGAGCGTTTTTATCAATATCTTCAATCTGATGCCGCCAGAGCCGTATTCTTGCAATACGGATTTGGTCTACCCGCTCGGTAGGGCCAGACATGGATTGGCAGGCACTCTGGTTATCGGTCAAGCTCAGTAGCATCACGGTTTTGGTGTTGATCCCACTGGCGATTCTGGCGGGGCGAGCCTTAGCCTATCGTCAGTTTGTGGGTAAGTCTTGGGTTGAGGCCTTAATCATGGTGCCTTTAGTTTTACCGCCGACTGTGATTGGGTATTACTTGCTGGTGGGGCTTGGCAGCCAAAGCTGGTTAGGGCAATGGTTAGAGCGCTTAACCGGGCAGCAATTAGTGTTTCATTTCTCGGGGTTAGTGCTGGCGTCCGTGCTGGTGAATATTCCCTTTGCGTTGCAACCGATACAGCGCGCCTTTGAAGCAGTTCCCCATGATGTGCGCGATGCTGCGGCCTGTTGCGGCATGAGCAAACTTAAAATTCTGCTGAAAATTGAATTGCCTATGGTGTGGCCAGGGGTATTGACCGCCTTAGTGTTGTGTTTCTCCCATGTACTCGGTGAGTTTGGGGTCGTGTTGATGATGGGTGGGAATATTGCCGGCGAGACCAAGACTATCTCGATTTCCATCTACGACAGTGTTCAGGCCTTCGATTTTGGCGCAGCTGGCACTATGTCATTGGTGCTGTTGTTATTTGCGATTACGGCATTGGCCCTCACCACCAGTTTATCGCGGCGTTTAGGAGGTCAGCGTGGCGCAAATCATCGCTGATCTGCATTGCCAGATCCAAAACCATAAGCATATTAAACTGAGCGCCGAATTTAGCTGTAAGGCGGGTGAGGTGCTGGCCGTCGTCGGGCCTTCGGGTGGCGGTAAGACAACGTTACTGCGGATGATCGCAGGGCTGAATCATCCCGATGCGGGCCGCATTGTGTTTGGTGAAACGCCATGGTTCGACCATCAAAGTCGCACGGCACTGACACCGCAGCAGCGCCATATTGGCTATATGCCACAGCATTTTGGGCTATTTCCCAATCTTACCGCGCTCGAGAACGTGGTTGCGGGGCTTGACCATATTCCCAAGTCGGAGCGAGTGGCCAGGGCAAAAGATTGGTTAGAGCGGGTCAATCTGCATGGTTTACCCGATAGACTGCCTATGCACCTCTCTGGAGGCCAGCGGCAACGGGTTGCGCTTGCCCGCGCCCTTGCCCGTGAGCCGTCGGTGTTGTTACTCGATGAGCCGTTTTCGGCGGTGGACAGAGAAACCCGCGAGCGTTTATACCTCGAGCTTGCTCGCCTAAAAGAGCAACTGCTTTGCCCTGTGGTTATGGTGACCCACGATTTAAACGAAGCGTTGCTGCTGGCCGATTCGATGATCTTGATTAGCCAAGGTCAGATGCTACAGCAGGGCGCGCCGTTTGAGGTGTTATCTCGCCCACGTAACGAGGCCGTTGCGCGGCAGATGGGTTTAAGAAACATTTTCGATGGCGAAGTGGTATTCCAAGACCGCACTAAAGACATCACCTGGCTCAAATTTGGTGAGCAGCTGATCGCCAGTGATTTTGGCAAAGACCGCAGCGTGGGCAGTAAAGTGCGTTGGGTGATCCCGAATCAAGGCATTCGATTTAACGCTATCACCAATGGGCGTTTATGCCGCAGTTTTAATAAGTTAGATGTTACCATCGACTCCTTGCTGGTGATGGGAGAGTCGGTACGGGTGGTCTGTTATGCCACTGGGACTGAGCTGCAACTTAATACGGAAGTGTCACTTCACCTTGCGCAGAAGCTAGGCTTAACCAAGGGGATGCAAACCACAGTTGCGCTTAAATCTGAGCAAATTCATATTTTAGAGTAGCTAAGTTTTTCCCGCATTTCGCGAAATCTATTCTCCATTAACGAATAACTCAGCTTGATTTGCGAAGCTGCGTTGCCGTTAAATCCCTAGATGATCAAAGCTTAATCTTGTTTCCATCGGTGTTTCAGTAGGTATTAGGTAAACTGAATACATTCGTCAGTGTTGGCCAAGCCTGAATCAATCGGATTGAGCAATCCACATGGGTGATGAACTAGGCGCCGTCATGGACAAACAGTGATAGAGATTATGGTAGCTTTGGCACGCCATCGACATCTAACTGTTTGTCTCATAAGATACAAACTTAGCCGATTTTTATGGAGGAGCCATGAGACTATGGTTGCTAGGATTCATGTTGGTATCTGGGATTGCCACCGCAGCCCAGAGCATGTATTCGATGCTTTCGAGCGGTGAATATCTGCCGCCGTTAAGTGTGATGCAGCAAATTGAGAAGGATTTTCCTGGCGTGATTGCCGAGTTTGAAATGGAAATGCAGGAAGGTGAGTTGGTCTACCAATTTGAGTTGATTAATCCGCTGGCGAATGCGATTACCCGTTTCGAATATCGGGCGCGAGATGGTAAGTTATTGAAACAAAAAGCGGGTAAAGTCACCGCCGACGATGTTGGCGAAGTGGAAGCCGCACGCCTTATCAGCACTAAGCATCAAACCTTCTCCGGCATTATTGCGATGGCGACTAAGGACCATAAGGCCTTTTTGACCGACGCGAAGTTAGATCATGACTTAGGTATCAGCTACTTAGAGTTAAAGTTGCTGGATGATACTGGTAAGTATAAATTGGCATTCGATATTGAAAATTTACGGCAACTACCTTTACTTAAGTGGGATTAGCACTGAGCATCACCGCTAAGTGAAGACAGGGGAGCGCAGCATACAGATGAAAATACTTTTAGTTGAAGATGATGCGACAACGATCGACTACATCGTTAAAGGATTTCTTGAGCAGGGGCATAATATTGAGACCGCCAGCGATGGTCATCAAGGCCTGCTGCAAGCTACCAGTGGTCAGTACGACCTCTTGATTCTCGATCGCATGTTGCCCCAACTCGATGGTTTGAAACTGCTGGCCGCCCTCAGAGCCACGGGTAACCAAACCCCAGTGCTTATCCTGTCGGCGCTGGCCCATGTGGATGAAAGGGTGAAAGGCCTGCGTGCGGGCGGTGATGATTATATGACTAAGCCCTTTGCCTTTTCGGAGCTGCTGGTGCGTGCCGAAAAACTGATGCAACGGGGCCAATCCGTGCCAATTACCACAGATTTGGTGGTCGGCGGCTTAAAAATGGAGTTGCTCACCCGCAATGTGACCTTAGATGGCCACGATTTAATGCTGCAACCGAAAGAATTCCAACTGCTTAAGTATCTGATGGAACACGCCAATCAGGTGATTAGCCGCACGCTATTATTCGAAGCGGTATGGGATTATCACTTCGATCCCCGCACTAATGTGATCGACGTGCATATCGCCAAGTTACGCCGCAAGTTTGAAGAGTTAGGCCACGGTGAATTGATTGAAACCGTAAGGGGAGCGGGTTATCGCTTACGCCAAAGGCATTAAGCCTTACCAAAGCAGCGCCTGGCGCATCACTATTATCTTCTCGACCTTAGTGACAGTGATCATAGGCGCTTTGCTGTTTGCCCTTTATCGGCAACTCATTATTGAACAGCAGTACCAAGTGACTCAGTATCTCGAGTCAGAAACCCAACGCTATCAACAGCTTGCTCTTACTGTCGACCGTCGTAGTTTTGCGGCACAAATTCGTGCCGCCGATCCGCAGACCGCGCTTATCGCTTGGCGCAATAGCTATGACATGGTTGGTGCCTTAAGCTTTATGCCTGAAGGCATGCCCATGCTGCCACAAACACGGGATTTCCCGATTTTAACTGGCGGCCCTGATAAGCTGCATATCCTCACTGGTGGCCTAGTGATGACCCGCTATGGCCCTGTGCTCATCGCCACTCGTACCGATAACTTAGCCACCTTGATCGATAAGTTTATCAGTGCGGCCGCCACGGCCGTGATGTTGACCATAGTGTTAACCTTGGCATTGGGCTATTTGTTTTCTAAGGCGATTTTGCGCCGTTTAGTGCAGTACAATCGCTTGAGTGAGCAAATTGAGCGGGGGCATTACGACACGCGTCTGCCGCTCAGTTGGCGTCAGGACGAGTTCGATATGTTGGCGCTGCAGTTTAATAACGTGCTGGATATTCTTGAGAATAACCTGATGGCGGTGCGCGGGGTGACAGATAATATTGCCCACGACTTGCGTACGCCCTTATCCCATATTCGCATCGGTCTCGAGGAATTAGCGGCCAAATCCCCCGATGAAATCAGCGAAGGGTGCGCGATTTTGACCGAAGAGCTCGACCACTGTCTTGCGACCTTCGATGCCATGCTCTCGCTGACACGCATCGAGGAAGGGCAGCAAACCTTAGACTTGCAGGAGCTGAGTTTGGCGCAGCTATGTACCGATTTGTTGGACATGGCCGACGCGGTCGCCGAGTCGAATGAGCAAACCTTGAGTCTGTCGCTCCTATCGGATCATAAGATTTATGGTGACAAGTATTTGTTGTTCCAAGCCTTATACAACTTGGTCGACAATGCGATGAAGTACTCAGGCCAAGGCGCTCGCATCGATATTATTCAATCCGGCGCTCAAATTAAGATTTGCGATAACGGCCCAGGGATCCCCGATGACAGCAAGGAAAGAGTGTTTGAGCGTCTAGTGCGTCTCGACCCCAGCCGCCATTTGCAGGGCACGGGTTTAGGATTATCTATGGTCAAAGCGATTATGTCGCGGCACAATGCGCAAATTACTCTTTCGGATAATCATCCCGGCCTAGTAGTGACCATTCAGTTTTAGGCCGATATCCGCGTGACGCTGTTGAGAACCCCATGTACCGAATCATAGCCGATGAGGCTGATTTTCTAGTTATTTCTAAATCGCCGAATGTGCATTTTCACAGCCAAGATGGCACTGCGGGTGTCGTTGCGCAGCTGGAGCAGGATTTAGGGATAAAACTCTTTGCCGTGCATCGGCTCGATACGCCCACCTCAGGGCTGTTACTGTTAGCCAAACATCCTGCGGCGGCGCGGCAGTTGACTGAACTTTTTAGCGCCCATCGAGTGCAGAAATACTATCTTGCGCTCGCCAAAGGCAAGCCGAAGAAGAAGCAAGGCTGGGTGATTGGCGATATGGCTAAATCCCGCCGTAGCATGTTTAAGTTACTGCGTACCAAAGAAAACCCAGCGATTACCCAATTCTTCTCCACCAGTGTTGGCGAAGGACTTAGGCTTTATTTACTCAAACCCCACTCGGGTAAAACCCATCAGTTACGGGTTGCGCTTGCTAGCCTTGGGGTGCCGATTTTAGGTGATGCCCTCTATGGCTCGGATGTCGCCGACCGCTGTTATCTGCATGCCTATTGTCTGCATTTTCGCTATCAACATGAGAATGGTCACTGGCAGGATTATGCGTATCTCGATACGCCTGAGCAGGGTGAGGCGTTTGCAGAGGAGACGGTAACCGCGGCATTGGCTGCGTGGCGTGAGCCAGACTCGCTCGACTGGCCTTCTAAGGATTAGTTTTGTTGCGCATTGTTAGTATTGAATGCGTGTGTTGCGGGATAAAATATTTGCAAATCCTGAGTCTTCCTGCGAAGTTAGCAGTGTGATGATTTTCCTTGTATAGGAGCAAGCTCGTTATGGATACCAACAAATTACTTTTAGTTATTATTGCGATTCTCTTGCCACCCGTTGCGGTATTTTTAAAGGCGGGCGCAGGCAAAGACCTATTAATTAACATTGTGCTGTGTTTATTTTTCTGGCTTCCCGGTTTATTACACGCCCTCTGGGTGGTCACTAAAGATTAGTGATTCCAGTAATCCAATAAAAAAGCGCAACCTAGGTTGCGCTTTTTTATACGGTAAATTTAGCGTACTAATTAAAATGCCACTGTATAGCCGATAGTCGCAGTGCGGCCCATGCCTTTGAAATAACGATCATTTGTACCCATGGTTTGTGAGTAGTAGTTGAAATAATCCTTATTAAACAGGTTTTGCACGCCTAAGGTTAAGGTGCCAGTGTAGAGCGGCATAGAGAATGACGCATCGACAGTGGTGTAGCCATCAAACTCGGCATATTTCTCGCCTGTGGCATCTTCGAAGTCGCGGTCCATAAAGTAGTTTGCCTGTACGCGCGTCGACATGTCGTTATCGAAATTATGGGTCCAGAACAGGTTGATACGATTCGGTGAAATGTTGGCACCATCGAGATCGGTATCTGTTTTGTTGTCATCATTCGAATCGTATTCACCGCGCTGAATCGCCAGATTCATGCCCAGATCGTCGTTGCTGGTCAGGTAAGCTGTGATATTGGCTTCGATACCATCAATCACGCTCTTCTCACGTTTAACGTCGTAGAAGCCATCGCTGTTTAAGGCTAAACGGGCGCCATAATCCGTGGCTGAGCGGTAGTACGAAATCTTAGCGCTTAAGTATTCACCTTGGTAATCGGCGCCAAACTCCACGTTATCCGTCACAATAGGTGCAAGAGATAAGGAGTCGCTGATACTTGGGTTCGTACCAGGGAAGCTGTTACCGTCGCGCAGAATACGGCCGATATCCGGCATACCAAAGCCTTGGTTATAGCTAGTGTAAACGCGGATATCTGGCGTGATCTTGTAGGAGATACCTATGTTGAATAGGGTCTCGTCGAAACTCGCTTCGCCCCCTTCGATTTGTTTGTTACCCGCGCCGTAGAGCGTCTTGTAGTCATCGACATTGAGCTTAGCGTGCTCGTAGCGTACGCCAGTCGATAGGGTAAGATCGGTAATTAAATCATAATCTAACTGCAAATAAGGTGCGAAGTTGTCATAGGTGCTTTCAGGCACCCACGATAAACCCGTCTGCACTAAAGCCTGCTCAGTGGTATCGCGGAATAGGTCGATACCGTAGGCGGCATCAATACCCGTATCGGCAATATTTTTCGCAATTAGCGAGGTTTTTAAGCCCCATTTGACCGAAGAGTTGCGCGATTGCTCATAGTACCAGCTTTCACCTTTAGGGCCTTCGCATTGCACTAAGTTACTGTTGTTTGCCAATGCAGGATCGTAGAAGGTCTTGTTACAGCCACCGCCATACACTGCCTCGAAGTCCTGATTGAATAACTGGACACTCAGCTGTTGGCCGGCAATGTTCTCGTGGGTGTAAGTTAAGCTAGTTGTCGTGACTTGGTTATTGGCCGCTTCCCAAGGTTGTTTTTCTTCGATTGCGCCCGTCGGTTTTCCAGTGGTGATATCGCCTTTCACCGGCATCCAATCGCCATTGTTCTCCATGTTGTAATGGTTAACCATCAGCTCTAAGCGCGACTCGGCAAAGTTGTGGCCGAGTTTGATAAAAAAGTCCTTGCTCTGGCTGTCCATGGACTCGCCTTGCGTCGTGTCCACACCAATCACATCGTGGTTTGCATCGTAGTACACGCCGTTATTGCGATAGCTCACCGAACCCAACATATCGATCAGATCGGATTCGCCCGAAAACGCATAGCTGGCACCAAAACTCACACCGTTAGATTCGAGCGAATCGGGCACAGTGGCATCGAAGCTAACCACATGCTGGTTATCACCCGTTGGTTTTTTGGTGATGTAGTTGATGATGCCGCCCTGCGCGCCTAAGCCGTGCATCGCATTGGCACCGTGGATAATTTCGATACGCTCGATCATCGCAGGGTCGATTGTTTGCCCTGAGCGGCCACCGCTACGCAGCGGGTTGGATTGGGGTACGCCATCGATCATGATTAATGGCGGACGGCCACGCAGGGTTTCGCCCGTGTTGCTCATCTTCTGACGGCTGGGGGAAAAGCTAGGTGCTAAGTTACCGATAATAGTCGACAAATCTTTAGTGGTGCGGAACTGCTCTTCGAGTTGCACGCGGTCGATAATAGTCACTGTATTGGGGATAGAGCTTGGCGATTTATCCATGCGACTCGCGGTGACAGTGATCTTTTCGATGTCTTTATTCTTATTCGTTCCCGTATCTGGGGCTTCTTGAGCGACGGCGGACTGGGTGAGGGCCGCAAAGACGGCAAGGGCAACAAACGAGGTTTTGAACGTCATATAACTTCCTGCTAAGGGCGAGTGAATTTGCTACACCGATATCCTTGGCATCAGACTATTCCGTTAAACAACATTGCAAATGATAACGATTTTTATTGTCGCCGATTTTAAGGAAGTGAATTGGGCTTGTCTAGTCGAGTTGTAAATAAAATGCGTGGGAAAAGTGGCAATTTTTAGGAGTTGTGATTCGGCTAACAAATAGGTGCATTTAGATTGAGGGTTTGTTTGTAGGCTGAGCCCCCGATTTGTTGCCGCGTCGAAGGAAGCTTATAATGGCGACCTTTTTCTCGCCTTGGTGCCCATATGAACCGCAAAAAGAAGATTAACGAAACGCTTAAACAGAAGGCGAAAAAAGCCAATGCCAAGTTGCATAGCAGCAATAAGCCTAAATATGTTTCTAAAGCCGAGCGTGCGGCACAGGCCATCGCGGCCGAAACTGAGATGACACAACCCATTGAACAATCCACAGAGCTCGTCGTTAACGAGAATGCTTAACCGACCAACCCTTTACTTAGGGTCTAAATAGTCGATTGGATTTAAGTAAAACGCCTTTTTATATCCTTGGGTTGAGGTGTCTATCAGCCAAGGTCTAGGCAATAGGCTGACAATGGAATAGTGCAAATGGGGTGGTTTGCCTTGGGCGTTCCCCGTGGTACCGACGGTGCCGAGCACATCCCCGCGCCCCGCAAATAAACCTGCCGATGTGTTTATGCTATCGAGGTGAGCAAAATAGTGGATTTGCCATTTGGGGCCGAGTCCGACGACCACCTTGCCGCCCTTAAAAAACTCCCCTTTATACAGCAGTAACAGTGGCGTTGGCGCAATCACGGGCGTATTGGCTGCGGCAAAAATATCAATGCCTTTGTGGGTGCCTGAGCTGCCCCAGGGTTCATACCAAAAGGTTTGGCTATTCCAGTCCTTATTGCTAGCGCCTTTGACTGGGATGACGGGCTGTTCTGGCACTAAACATCCTGCGAGGATAAAAAGTGCGATAACAAGAGTAATGAATTTGAGCTTCATTTTGACCTCGGTATAACGCTGTTAGTGAAACTCACTGAATTCATGCCAATTAGCGGGATATTGGCTGCGCTCGGCCTCACTGATTGATAACCAGTAAGGTCGCCAAAACGTATCACACCAAAACTCAATATTGCCCTGCAGACTACCGAGTGTATCAGGATCGACATCGGGAAAGCTTTCCCATGGCGCTGGTGGTGCGGCCTTAAAGCCGATTAGCCGTTGCAGCAGCGCGATATCATTACTGATGAGTAGCACGCAGACTCCTGCAAAATCAGCATATTGATGTAGAAAAACATGGCTTTGCCCTTGGGCATGGTGCAACAGCTTACTCGATGCCGCATCCTGTTCAACAACAGGCGCGAATGCCATCTCGGCAAGCAAGGCATCGAGTCGTTGTTTATCTTGGTTACTCAACAAGCAATGTATTTGATAGGCGGCGAGATCGGGCTGTATCGCGGGGGTGACTGTGGGATAAACTTGATGGCTGGGCAAAAGCAGGTGAGGTAAGGGCTCATTAAAAATCGCTTGGAGATCCGCTGCCTGTGAGTTCGTATTCGCCTTAGAGTCGAGGTGTCGTTTTAGCCAGTCGAGTAGTCCCATTTTTGTTCTCCTAACCTTAGCGTTTAAGTGGAGTCGCTTGTTGGTTTGCTTGGGGATTCCCCTCAGTACTTCCTTCAACGTTCTCCTCAACCTCTCCCGCCACAATCATGGTCGCAGGAGCTTCCCAGCGTAGCCAACCCTTGGTGCGCGGGGCATCGATATACCACAGGCCTTCACGTTGCACTAAGGGGAAAATCTCCCGTGACGGTGCAAAAGGGCCGGGATTTTGCTGGGCAATTTCGATACTGGTCTCAGTGACGTTAGCGATAATGGCGACATGGCCGTAGGGATTAAACATCCATGGCGCGAATACCAGTAAATCATCGACCATCGGTTTGCTTTGGCTGCCATTGGTATATTGCCGCAGGGCGCGTTTTTCATTCCAGCTCGCATCGGGCAACTGGTCATTGAAGAAGTCTTTGGCGTGACCAAAACTGTCGGGCATTTTGTGTTGATAGCGCAGGTAAAAGTAACGCTTAACGAACTCTACGCACTGGTATTTGATACCTAGGTTATAGCCGTCGAGGGAGAGGTTTCGCCCCTCATTAGTGTTGACGCCGCCGTTATAATAAATCTCGACGCCATTGAGTGAGTCGAGCACATCACCCACTTGGTAGTCGGTATTTAAGTTATAACGAGTCAGCCCGTGGTAGCCGAGATAGCTAAAGCCGCAGACTAGGCTCACTTTGAGTAGCAATAAACGAAAACCTTTGATCATCTTTAGTACGACATTCTCAAAAGATAAATTGATTCAGCAGGATACAAGGTCGGATTGTATGCTGTTGTCGCTAAAAACGTCTAGGCGTACTGGCGGTTTGCTAGGAGCTTAATACTTTCGTTGGGCTATTGGTGGGGAGATCCTTAGCGGCGCAATAGTTAAGCACCGCTTAAGGAGGCATCGGCTATGACTATTTGTTGGAGGCGAGCTTGACTGGAACCACTTCAAACTCGGGCCTGTCGTTGGGTAAGTATGACTTCCACCACCCTTGATTGAGCGCTGGGCTGTGAGCTAACTCATTGAGGTTAATCCCTTGACCAAACTCAGGCGTCAGCAGGGGAACGGCATAGGCCTTCGCCGCTGCGGCAATCCGTTCTAAGGGCTCATACCAACTGTGTAGCGCTAGGTCGAAACTGCTGTTGTGGATTGGGATAAGGTATTGACCTTGAAGATCTAAATGCGCCCGTAGCGATTGCTCAGGTTGCATATGGATATCGGCCCACATCTCATCGTAGGCGCCGGTTTCGACTAAGGTGAGATCGAAGGGGCCCAGTTTATCGCCAATCTTTTTAAAGCCATCAAAATATCCAGAGTCACCACTGAAAAAGATGTTTAATTCAGGGGATTGAATGGCCCAAGAGGCCCACAGGGTTTGATTCTTATCCCTAAGTCCACGGCCCGAAAAATGTTGCGCTGGGGTGGCGGTAAAGCGCACACCTTGGTGCTCGGTTGCTTGCCACCAGTTGAGGGCGACAATTTTTTCCTTAGGAATACCCCAACCAATAAGATGCTTATCGACGCCCAGTGGCACAATAAACTTCTGAGTGCGCGCGGCGAGAGCTAACACGCTCTGCTTGTCTAAGTGGTCATAATGATCGTGGGACAAGATAATCCCAGCGAGTGCCGGAATGTTTTCGAGCTCAATCGGCAGAGTATGGAAGCGTTTTGGGCCAAACCATTGGCTGGGTGAGGCGCGCTTCGAAAACACAGGATCGGTTAACCAATACTGGCCGTTTAGCTGTAACAGCACGGTCGAGTGGCTGATTTTATACAGCATAGGTGTGTCATCAGCCGTTGCTGGCAGCTGCATTGACTGAATCGGTAGCGGCTGGTTTGGACTCTTGTCGGGAATGCGTTCAGTGACATAACGCCATAAAATGGCTGGTAGATTACCTTCACCACTGTGAGCATTTGGCGCTTCATTACGAAAGCGTTGACCCTCCGATGGGCTAGTTTCAATGATATTGGGATCTAAGGTCATAATAACGCTCCCGAGTAGCAGTAGGGCCAAGGTGATTTTGAGTCGCATTGTAAACTTGATAAAAGTAAACTACACAGTGTAGTTTACTCACGGTTGTGCAAAAGTAAACTCAATAGTGTAAAATATCGGCAAATATTTTGATGGCGTACCGCAATGGCAGAAAAAGCAGTGAAACTGACACATTCCCAACTGAAGCGTTTAGCGATCCTCGACGCGTCACAGGAAGAATTTATGGTCAATGGTTTTGCCGGCGCCAGCATGGATAGAATTGCCCAGCGTGCCAATGTCTCCAAGCGCACCGTTTACAACCATTTCCCCAGCAAAGAAGTGTTATTCGAGGCGACAACAAGTGACCTGTGGGCACGGACCAAGGAAGCGGCAACCTTGGCATTTAACCCTGAGCAGAGCCTTGAGTCTCAGTTGCAACACATCGCGCGCCGCTGCTGGGAGCTGTATCAGCAACCGGATTTCCTGCGAGTGGCAAGGGTAGTGATGGCAGAGTTTATTCGGTCACCGGTTCAAGCGACCGAGGCCATGGAACGATTAGCCAAGCAAGAGGGTGGATTAGAGGCGTGGCTTGCCGGAGCCGTGGCCCATAAGGCATTAAAAATCGATAATATTCCACTGGCGGCAACCCAGTTTTGGGGGATGTTTAAGGCCTTCGCCTTTTGGCCGA
This sequence comes from Shewanella sp. FJAT-51649, assembly GCF_019457435.1. NCBI lineage: Bacteria > Pseudomonadati > Pseudomonadota > Gammaproteobacteria > Alteromonadales > Shewanellaceae > Shewanella > Shewanella sp. FJAT-51649. Next base: position 302,822 of record NZ_CP080411.1, read on the forward strand.
AATTGTTCCATTTGAAAAATCACGATGAGCAGCGGCAAGAGATCATTGATGCCAATATTCGTATGTTCCTCGCCATGTATCGCGCTTAACTTTCATTTATTTCAAGCATAAGGCCGATAATGTTTTCATATTATCGGCCTTATGTGTTTTATCGCTTCAAACCGTGCTTACAGTAAGGTGGTCGCCAGCAGATAACCGACGGTCGATGCTGTGCCCACACCGATCAATCCCGGAATAATAAAGCTGTGGTTAATGATGAACTTACCAATTTTGGTGGTGCCAGTTCGGTCGAAGCCGATACAGGCCAAATCGCTTGGATAAGTGGGTAGCACAAAGTAACCATAGCTCGCGGGTAAAAAGGCAATCAACAACTTAGGATCGACGCCTAAGGCCAAGCCCATGGGCGCGATAGCCGTGAGCGCCGCCGCTTGGCTGTTGACCAGTTTTGAGATTAAAAACAGCACTAAGGCATAGGTCCAAGGTTGGTTTTGCACCACATGGGAGAGGTTTTCCTTCAGCACATCCATATGGCTGATAAAGTAAGTATCACTCATCCAAGCCACGCCAAATACCGAGAAAATTGCCACCATGCCAGCTTTAAACACTGGGCCATTGGCAATTTCTGTGGGTTTGACTTTGCAGCTCATTAAGATAAAAGCCCCAGCGATCAACATCATCATCTGGATCACTAAGTTCATCGACAGCGGCGCCAGCTTACCCTTCACCTCAAACACAGGCCGCAGTTCGCTGAAGGAGCCGAGCAATACCACGGCGGCGATAGCGGTAAAGAAAATCCCCGTTGCCCAATAGGCTTCCTTAGGAAAGGTTTGATCCAGCAGAGTCTCGCTCTTGTCGTAGATAAATGCCCTTTGTTCGGGATCTTTAATTCGCGCCTGAAACTCTTCGTCCTTATCTAGATCTTTACCACGACGCAGGCTCCAGAGTGCCGCCACTAACACGCCGCAAAGGGAAGCGGGTACGGACACCATTAAAATTTCCAGCATGCTATAGGCATGACCAACGCCGTGCTGCGCCGCCAAAATCGATACCATAGAAACCACGGCGACCGACACCGGAGAGGCACAAATCGCCATTTGCGAGGCGACCGAGGCCACCGCCATCGGGCGTTCTGGACGAATGTTTTTCTTCAGGGCGATGTCGGAGATGATCGGGAACATGGTGTAAACCACGTGGCCAGTTCCGCATAAGAAGGTTAAGGTCCAAGTGGTTAGCGGCGCCAGAATGGTGATGTATTGTGGGTGGCGGCGTAGTAAACGCTCGGCAAACTGCATCATCACATTTAAACCGCCTGCGGTTTGCAGTACTGAGGCGCAGCCGATCACCGCAAGAATGGTGAGCATCACCTGTACCGGCGGTTGTCCGGGGGCGAGACCAAACACAAAGGTCAGTAAAAATAAGCCAATACCACTTATCAGCCCGAGCCCCATACCACCATAGCGGGTACCTAGCAGCAAGCAGCCGAGGACGACGATAAATTCCATTAAAATCATTTGATTCACCCCTGCGGAACCTGCCGCACAATTGCATTAGAACTAGCTGTATTTGGCGCTATTGTGCGAGGGGAATGGATTTGAGAACTTGCGCTGGCGCAAGGTGTAAATAAAAAGTGGCATTGGATTTTTCATAAATTTGAGCTAGCGCTAGAAACGCGCGAGCAGAAGTTGCATTCTTGTTAACTCGGATACGCTAAAGACGCCAGTCGCCAAGTAAAAACGCGTCTATCAGTACTTGCTCCGGTAAAAATAACCATAACAATTTCCAAGGATGTCCAAGTGAAACCTGCCACCTATAACACCGAAGCCTTCGATGAGTGGATCCGCAGTCGCTTTGTGGAACTCAACTCCCAGCTCGAACAGCTTTATTACCAGCAGAGCGACCGTGCCAATGTGCAAGATATCGGTACCGAGCTTAAGCAAACATTAGAAAGCGAAGGGCGCGAACTGATTAAGGCGCTGCTCGATGAAGGCAATACCGATGAAGGCTTCGACAGTGCCTTCGATCTGCTAGGGAATGTCGGCCTGTATATGGCCGCTTGTCGTCGCCATGAGATTACCGAGCCGACACGGGAAACCACTTCACCACTGGTTGAGGCATCGGCGCTCGCTATGCATATCGGCGCCTCCATCGGCGTGACGCCACGCTTTGCCACCGCCCATTTAACCACCCATAACCGTGCCCATAATGGTATCTACAAACGCTTTACCGATCTGCCTGATGAGAAGCTGTTTGTGGATTACAACACTAAGGGCATCTTGGCCTATAAGCGCGCCAGCGATGCCTTATTAAAAATTCAGCCCTTGGGGATCTCTCATCCGATTAGCCACGATTTATTGCGGGTCGCCAAACAGGCATTGCAGGACGTCATTGAATCAAATCAGCAATTATTCAAACGTTTAGATACCGACCGCTTTTTCTATTGCGTGCGTCCCTATTACAAACCCTATCGAGTTGGCTCTGTGGTATATCGCGGCGCCAATGCTGGCGACTTTGCCGGGATTAACGTTATCGATTTAACCCTAGGCCTCTGTTTTGCTAACGAATCGGCCTATTCGCAAATGCTGGTGGATAAGTTTTTATACATGATGCCAGAGGACCAACAAATCCTACGGGAGTGTATGCGCCGCCCGAATCTGATGGATGACTTTTTACAATCGAAGGCCTGCGTGCAGCAGGATTGGTATCAGGAAAACCTCAAGCTGTTTATCGAAGTTTGTGAATTACATGGCGAAACCGCCATTCAACACCACAATGAGTTGGTGACTAAATACATTGCCGAGCCTTCGGTGAATATGGAGCAGCAACATTTAGCCAAGGTCACCGCCAGTGGTCCACCATTGCATGTACTGCTCGGCTCCCTCGAGCGCTTAAGGGATAGACGCGCTGCGGTATTGCGTAACGATATTCGCACCCGTTATTACGATCTGAAAAAACTCAAAGACAGTTTAAGGTAAGGCCATGCTGCTAAATGTAAAACAGGACTTTTGCCTCGCAGGCCCAGGTTATCTGCTTAACCATTCGGTGGGGCGACCACTTAAATCGACCGAACAGGCGTTTAAGCAGGCGTTTTTTGCGCCATGGCAAGAGTCTGGCCGCGAGCCTTGGGGCCAATGGTTGGGCGTCATCGATAACTTTACCGCGGCGCTGGCGAGCCTATTTAATGGTCAGCCGCAGGACTTTTGCCCGCAGGTAAACCTATCGAGCGCTTTGACCAAAATTGTGATGTCCCTCGATAGATTTAAGCGAGATAGCGGCGCCGTGGTGCTGATGAGCGAGATTGATTTTCCCAGCATGGGGTTTGCCCTGAAAAAGGCATTGCCTGCAAGCTGTGAATTGCGCTTTATTCCCAAGGGCTTAGATGTCACCGACCCCAATGTGTGGGACGCGCATATCTGTGCCGATGTCGATTTAGTCTTTATTAGCCATGCTTATTCCAATACTGGTCAGCAGGCGCCATTGGCGCAGATCATTCCCCTTGCCCGTGAGCGCGGCTGCTTGAGCCTAGTGGATGTGGCGCAATCTGCTGGGATTCTGCCGCTGGATTTAGCCAAGCTACAGCCGGATTTTATGATTGGTTCGAGTGTGAAATGGTTATGTTCAGGCCCTGGCGCTGCGTATCTGTGGGTCAATCCGGCGATTTTGCCCCAGTGTCTGCCGCAGGATGTGGGTTGGTTTAGCCATGAAAATCCCTTCGAGTTTGATATCCATGATTTTCGCTATCACCCAACTGCGCTGCGGTTTTGGGGCGGTACGCCTTCTATCGCACCCTATGCGATTGCTGCTCACAGCATTGAATATTTTGCCAATATTGGCTCACAGGCGATGCGTGAACATAACTTGCAGTTGATGGAGACGGTCGTCCAAACACTGGAATGTGAGTTGGTCTCGCCACGGGAAGCCGATAAACGCAGTGGCACCTTGATCCTACAATTTGGCGAGCGCCAAGCCCCCATCATGGCGGCGTTGGCGGAGGCGAATATCAGTGTCGATGCTCGCAGTTTAGGAATACGCGTATCGCCGCATATCTATAACGATGAGGCCGATATCGCGAAGTTGCTGGAGGTGATAAAAGCCCATCGTTAACGGATTGAACAGGGCTTGCTCGAAGCGGCTATGAATGGGGTGCGCTAAGGCGATCTTGTTGTCCCCTTTGTCGATGGGTCGTTAACCCTTAGCCTCACTGGTTGAGGCTAAGGTAATTTATGGGTGGCGAATATGCTTAAATGCTGTAGTTATAGCGGCAGAACATCGAGCGCGGGGTGCGAAGCTCAGGATTGCTTGGGGTGATCGCCAAATCGACGGGTAGCATCACAGCATCGACTACCAGTGAGCCGCCCATATCCACTAGTGTTAGGGGGATAGTAAACAGCAGTAGAGGCGGAGCGGATATCGCGGATATCACTACACACTCCTCGCCATTATCGACAGCCGTTTGCACACTTGAAAAAGAGTGACCCCAGGTTGAATCTGCTCCCATTCTCGACGTTACCGCTGCGCATCCGCTGAGATACCCGCACACAACTAACCAAGCCAACCAACGCATAACCACTCCATTGTTTATGTATAAAAAACCGCATTGCTTACATATGACCGACTCGTTTGATCGACTCAGCATTCTGCTACTGCGGTAGCATAGCGGATTTTACTCGGCACAAATGTACTCTGTTTCAATGGCTTGGCATTCTAATCAGATGAGTTTCGTTGTCAATTATTCGGCAATTGCCCTGTTATGACTCAATCCGTTTGCGATTGAGGCGTTCAACAATCTGGCTGGCATTCAGATCGTGGACGACGTTGATAACGGTGGAAGGCGCGTCGGTAATGGCGCCAATCACCACCAGAATGGGGATGGTTTCCATCGGTAACCCTAAGGTGGTGACGATAAAAATCTCTCCGAGGAAGGCGCCGCCCGGTACGCCGCCAATGATGAAGGCGGACAGGACGGAGATGAGTATAGTCACCATAAACACATCGACCGTGAAATCTAAACCGAGCAGAGAGTAAATAAATACAATCTTCAGTGCGGTGATAATGGATGCGCCGCCCTTATTTAAATTCACCAGCAGTGGCAGGCTGATATCGGCGATTTCGGGTTTTATCCCCATCTTCAGCGCCGCCCTTAAGGTGACTGGCAGGGTTGCGAGGGAGGAAGTGGTGCCTAATGCGGTCACTGCAGGTTCGAGGGCGTGGCGCCAAAATTGTCTAATCCCGTGCATGCCGCCGCCAAGCCAGGCATAAAAGGTGGAGCCGACGGTGAGGTAGATAAAACAGGCCACTAAAAATAATCCTACGGCGCGGGCAAACGTCACCACAAGCTGCGGATCTTGACTCGCCATGGTGGAGGCAAAGTAAGCACCAAGGCCGACGGGGGCAGCCAGCATAATAATGGCGACTATCTTCATGATCACGGTATTAAAACTGTCGAGCAGTGCCGAAACTTTACGGCCATCTTCCCCCGATTGACCTATGGCGATTCCGGCAATCACCGACATGATGATAAGCGCCAAGATATTGGATTTGGAGAGTAATCCAGAAAAGTCATTAGTGGTTAGCAGCGCCACAAAATCCATCTTCCCCGAGGTGTCGCTAACGGTTTGATTAAGATCGAGCGTCACGCCTTGGGCTGGATCAAACATCAGTGCCAGCATGGTGATACCGACGGCGGGAATAATCGCCATCAGAATCGAGACTCCCATAATCGACACTAAAATTGCCCCGAGCTTTTTTAAGTCCGTCATGCGGGCTATTGATGAGGTCACGCTGATCGCCACCAAGGGCACGATAATCATAAACAATAGATTCAGAAAGATTTGCCCTAGGGGCTTGAGCTTGAGTGCCAAGGATGGCCAATAGATGCCGATCATGCCGCCGAGTAATAATGCGCTGAGTAGCACAATAGAGTCTTGATAGGGTTTAAGTTTTTGCCACATAGCTAAGCGCCTATTGTTATTTTTATCATTATTTTGGTGAGTCATTAGGAGCGCCCAAATGAAAGGGGAACAATCATGCAGCATGGACATGTTCAAGCTAGCGAGTCATGTAAATAAGTGCAAGAAGGGATTGGAAATAAACTGTTTTTTGGCTTGGACTTGGGTTAGGACATGGCTTTGGGCTAACGGGTAACCAGCGTGCTTGAGTCTCTTCTTCATCTGATTTCGGACGATGCGGCTCTTGTTAACGCGATAGCTTCTGTTTAGGCGTATTAGCCACACGGCGAGTGCACGTCAGTAAAAAGGTGTATTTACCTAGTTAGGCTCGTTTGTAGCGTTGTGCCACGCTCGTTTATTGATTAGCTTAACCACTCTGGGTTGTATGCTAATACCCAAGGCCAAAATTACTATTTAATCAGGGATGAATGAAATGCTAAAAAAATGGATTGCGATACTGCTGCCCGTTGCCCTATTAGGTTTGAGTGGCTGCTCCTCGGTAAATGACACAGATACCGATTCGACGGTGGCAAGCCGCGCCGAGAAGAAAGTCACCAAAAAAGATTGCGACAAAATCACTACCACGGGTTCACGCCTTGGTCGTTGCAGATAATCAGCTTGCTCCTGCATGTATCAGCAAAAAAACGGTCCACTTGAGGACCGTTTTTTGTTTGTCGCATTTGTTATTGCTCAACCGCCTTAGCGGAAGGCTGAACACAAATGATTGACCCCTTTTAGCCTGTTATCACCAACTCAGTTGATAATTGAGGGCAAAGGTGCGGCCACGGCCGTGGTAGTCGAACATAGACTCAGGGCCATAGGTCGGGCTGTAGAAGTACACCGCTCGTTGGCCCCACAGGGTGCTGTAGTCTTTATCGAGCAGGTTTTCGATGCCGTAGCTCAGGGTACCGACGGGTAAATCGATCGAGCCCAGTAAATCCAGCGTCGTGTAGCTATCAAGCTCACTCGCTAGGCCATCATTGGTTTTGAAGCGATAGTCGGACTCGGCGCTGAAACTGTGCTCTGCCTGTAAACGGATCTTCTGTGTCTCGCCGCGCCAGCCAATAAAAGCAGTGGCCTTAGAGGGCGAGGCGTTAGTGACTGTTTCATCGATCCAATTATTCTCATCCTTCACTTCACTGCGCACCAAATGTAGGTTGGTGCCGACTTGCCAGTCGGAGCTGATATCAAAGTTAAGCTGTGCCTCTAGGCCATAGCTGCGTTTATCTTGGTCTTTGACATTGATGGTCAGATCTTTGCTGTTGACCTCAATAACCTTGTCAGACACTGCATAATAGACACTGGCTTGCGCCTGCCAACGGTCAGCAAGATAACGCCATCCCAGCTCCATGGAGTCGGTCTTGATCCCATCAAGGCGGGTATCATTGATATTGATGCTATTTTGCAGCTTTAAATAACCGTCGGCATCGGCCTTGTAGGTGCCGCGGCCATAGTATTTCGACAGGTCTGGCAGTTCAAAGCCTTGGGAATAGGCAAGCCAGAGTTGTTGGTCTTGGCTCAACTTGGCCACCAAGCCAAGGTTGACTAAGCCTATGTTATAGTCGGTGCTGCCGCCTTTAATAGCATCGGCTCCCTTGGCCTTGCCTGAGGCAATCGCTACCTGTTGGTTATAACCGATAAAATCATCAACACTGTTTTCCATGTGTTGATAACGATAGCCAGCGTTTAGCACCAAAAAGCTATTCATCTCCCAACTGCTTTGGATAAATGCCGCAATAGACTCGACCGTAAAGTCGACATAACGACCGGTAGTGAACAGCTCGCGCATCACTAAGCCACCGTGTTGGTTGGCGGCATCGAGGTCGAAGCTCATTTGGTTCGAATCAAAACTTTCTTTATCCCAATCCAGCCCCCAAGTGAGTGTGAGGCTATCGACGGGTTTGGATTCAACGACCGCTTTCAAACCATAGATGCTGGTGTTTTGGGCCGATGCAGAGAAGTTGTAGACGCCACTGGTTTCATTGACATAGGGGAACGGGTGGAAATCCAGATTCTCTTTGCGATAAAAGCCTTGTAAATACAGGGTTTGACCCAGAAACTCATCCTGGGAGTAGGACAGATTCAGTAAAGTACGCTCGGTGGCGGGGCTGCGGTCAGCGTCCAATCCTTTACGGGTTTCCAGCACAGAGGCATCGCCCGTGACACCGGAGAAGTTCTCACCCATATACAGGCCATGTTCTTCGTCTGAACCATTGCGATAGTATTGCGCCATGGCGCTGAGGCTGGCGTCATTGGCAAGCAGCCAATCCATATTCGCCATCAAATCATAACCTTGGGTGTACTGCATTCCGGTTTGGGAAATATCCAGCATCACAGGATTGCCACTGCCATCAAACCACTGGCCGTTTTCCTGCCAAGCGGCGCTGAAGCGTCCCTTAAGCGAATCACTGCCCCCGGTAACCGCCAGCGCGGTGCGATAATCTAAATCATCACTGCTATTAAAGCCGGACTTAAATCCTGCTTCGGCTTCGAAGGTATCACTGCTGTCCGCCGCTTTTTTAGTGACGATATTAATGGCACCGCCCAGTGCGCCACCACCATAGATAGCCGACGCGCCAGCCAGCACCTCGATGCGGGCAATATTGAATGGATCGATACTGTCGAGCTGACGGCTAATGCTGCGGGAGGTGTTCATCGACACGCCATCGATTAATACCACCATGGCGCGGCCGCGAATATTCTGGCCAAAGTTGGTGCGCCCTTGGCTGGACACATCCATCGACGGCACTAAGGCGGCGAGCATTTCCTTAATCCCTTTGCCGCTATCGGTTTGCTCTCGAATGCTGGCTTCATCAATGATCCACACAGTGCTGGAGAGATCGCTGATTTGGGTCGGTGAACGGGTTGCGGAGACCACCATGCGCTCCATCTCGTTTTCAGTGGCTGTTGCCACATTAATAAGCCCCAGTTGGCAGATAACTGCGGCGGCGACTAGGCTTATCGGCCCCATAGACTTAGGCATAGCATTCTCCATCAAAACAACAGGTACATGAGAAGCCAAAAGGACAGCACTGTGGTGACATTTTCTCGCGACCCAGAAAGCGTTTTTAATGGTTTGAATTCAATGCGCTAGCTGAATATGAATGGAGAGTATTCCGTGTTTGGCTCCAAAAAATACGCATTATTATAGTTGTAATCGAGAATCGTTCTTAATTGAATTTACAAAGCCTTTACTTTTTTACGCACCCAAAATCACTAGGCGACAACAAATGGACAAATAACAGTGGGAGGTTAGGGTTTATGTGTGTAGAGGTGTCGAATATGCTGGGGAATAATTGGGAATCACAGAGCGATAGAGATAAAAAAGCCCCGACAGAAGACTGTCGGGGCTGTTAGATGTTGTTCAGCTAATCGATGCCGTTAGCCATTACAGGCTGTAGTACATCTCGAACTCTAATGGGTGAGTTGTACGGCTTACACGCTCAGCTTCTGCAGATTTCAGTGCAATATAAGACTGGATGAAATCTTCGCTGAATACACCGCCGCGAGTTAAGAACTCGTGGTCAGCTTGCAGGTTCTCAAGTGCGTTTTCTAATGAAGTCGCTACTTGTGGGATTTCAGCCGCTTCTTCCGCTGGCAGATCGTACAAGTCTTTATCCATAGCTTCGCCTGGATGGATCTTGTTTTGGATACCGTCGATACCCGCCATCAGCAGTGCAGCGAAACCTAAGTATGGGTTTGCATGTGGATCTGGGAAGCGAGTTTCGATACGACGGCCTTTAGGGCTTGGTACCACTGGAATACGGATTGAAGCGCTGCGGTTACGTGCTGAGTAAGCTAACATCACTGGCGCTTCGAAGTGTGGTACTAAACGCTTGTAAGAGTTAGTGCTTGGGTTAGTGAAAGCGTTCAGCGCGCGAGCGTGCTTGATGATACCACCGATGTAGTACAGTGCAGTTTCACTTAAACCAGCGTATTTGTCGCCTGCGAACAGGTTCACACCGTCTTTAGATAGAGATTGGTGAACGTGCATACCGCTACCGTTGTCGCCAACGATTGGCTTAGGCATGAAAGTCGCAGTCTTACCGTAGGCGTGAGCCATGTTGTGCACTACGTACTTCAGAATTTGGATTTCGTCCGCTTTCTTAGTCAGAGTGTTGAAGCGAGTTGCGATTTCGTTTTGACCCGCAGTCGCTACTTCGTGGTGGTGAGCTTCAACCACTTGACCCATTTCTTCGAGCACTAAACACATAGCGCTACGTAAGTCTTGTGATGAGTCAACAGGAGCTACTGGGAAGTAACCGCCTTTCACGAATGGACGGTGACCAGTGTTGCCACCTTCGTAGCTAGTGCCAGAGTTCCATGCCGCCTCTTTAGCGTCGATTTTCACGAAACAACCAGACATGTCAGTACCGAAACGTACGTCGTCGAACAGGAAGAATTCTGGTTCTGGTCCAACTAATACAGTGTCAGCGATACCGGTAGAGCGTAAGTATTCTTCCGCTTTTTTCGCGATAGAACGTGGGTCGCGGTCATAACCAGTCATAGTGCCTGGCTCGAGAATGTCACAGCGGATCAGTGCAGTGGTTTCTTCGGTGAATGGGTCTAATACAAACGTGGTTGGGTCTGGCATCAGTACCATGTCTGATTCGTTAATGCCTTTCCAGCCAGCGATTGACGAACCGTCAAACATTTTGCCGTCTTCGAAGAAATCAGCGTCTACCTGATGAGCAGGGATAGATACGTGCTGCTCTTTACCTTTGGTGTCGGTAAAACGTAAATCAACAAACTTAACTTCTAATTCTTCAAGTTGCTTTAAAACTGATTCAACTGACATTCTCAAGTCTCCGGTAGGGTAAAGGGATGTCCCTTCTATAATCTTTTAACTCAAGTCGCGCTTGAGCCAAACTTACAAGCTATATAGCGATATCTATGCCAACAATTTAAGATGTTGATAATAAAAGGCTATATATTTTATTGCACAACAATTCACTCAGTGTTGCACTATGTTGGTGCGTTTGTATGTGGCATTTTGGTGCATTAATCCATTTTGGTGCGCACCGTTACAACACCATTTTAGTGCACGGTATTTGAGTGCAATCTCGCCACGCCCATTTATCCCGAACTCGTCGGCCCATTAAACTCATGGACAAGCTGGATTGATATCTCAATTCTGGCTTTTGACAGCGTTCGAAACCAAACAAAGCACAATGAATCTAGCACATTAGTGAGGCGAGATAACCGTGCAAGCTCACTATTTCAATCGCACGCAATAATGTCACAAAACTGTGGCAACCTAAGCTGTTTTTCGCAGGATGCTTATGGATGGATATATTGAATAACGCTTAATTATCAACTCATTAAAATCGTTGTTCGCAATGGGGAATAGAGTTTGTTGAAACTGAGGCCAAAGTTATCCGCTGAAATCGCTAAATGGCGCCAGCCGTGCTTATTTCGCTGCTCATTCTGGCGCGTCACGGCTTGATGGCGTGGATTGACTATACTTATGGCGGCTTGGGGCAGGGCAGCAAAAGTAGCACTGAGTGAAAAACAGTTAATTCAGCTGCTTAGCTTAGTTGATGACAAGATAAACTGGCGAATCGCCTGCGCATTAACGGTGCATTTAGGCTATTTGACTCGGGCAAGAGAGTACCTTTTGAGCACAGTGCTCAAAAAATTGTTTTATAAGTGTTCAAAAATAATCCTGTGCGGCGAGGCCGCTCTGGAGTAGAATGTCACGCTTTTTTATGGCGACTCAACGTAGATTGCTATAACGAATATTGAAATATCCCTATTTTTGTTTGATGGTAAGAGGTTTATCCGTGCTAGAGAATTTACGTAACATCGCCATTATTGCGCACGTTGACCATGGCAAAACGACCCTGGTTGACAAGCTGCTGTCGCAATCAGGAACCCTTGCAACCCGGGGAGAAGCTACTGAGCGGGTGATGGACTCCAACGATCTTGAAAAGGAACGTGGGATCACGATTCTGGCAAAGAATACTGCCATCAAGTGGAACGACTACCGCATTAACATCGTAGACACCCCAGGCCACGCCGACTTCGGTGGTGAGGTTGAGCGCGTACTGTCTATGGTGGACTCAGTATTACTGCTGGTTGACGCCGTTGACGGTCCAATGCCACAGACTCGCTTCGTAACCAAGAAAGCGTTCGCCCAAGGCTTAAAGCCAATCGTTGTTATCAACAAGATTGACCGTCCTGGTGCTCGCCCTGATTGGGTTATCGACCAAGTATTCGACCTGTTCGATAACTTAGGTGCGACCGACGAACAATTAGATTTCCCAGTGGTTTACGCTTCTGCGTTAAACGGCTTCGCAACCTTAGATCCGGATGAAGTTGGCACTGATATGACGCCACTGTTCCAAACTATCGTTGAAAAAGTATCTTCACCTGCAGCTGACGCTGAAGGTCCATTCCAGATGCAAATTTCTCAGCTCGATTACAACTCATACGTGGGTGTTATCGGTGTTGGCCGCATCAAGCGTGGTAGCATCAAGACTAACCAACAAGTGACCGTGATCGGCGCCGATGGTAAGACTCGTAACGGTAAAATGGGCCAAGTATTAGGTTACATGGGCTTAGAGCGTACCGAAGTTGACGTAGCAAACGCTGGCGACATCGTAGCGATTACCGGTTTAGGTGAGCTGAAGATTTCTGACACTGTGTGTGCCGCAGGTAATGTTGAAGCGCTGCCACCACTATCAGTTGACGAACCAACACTGACCATGACTTTCCAAGTCAACACTTCACCTTTCGCAGGTAAAGAAGGTAAGTACGTGACTTCACGTAACATTCTTGAGCGTCTGCAACAAGAATTAGTGCACAACGTGGCACTGCGTGTTGAAGAAACCGACAGCCCAGACCGTTTCGCGGTATCTGGCCGTGGTGAATTACACTTATCTATCCTGATCGAAAACATGCGTCGTGAAGGTTACGAATTAGCGGTTTCTCGTCCAGAAGTAATCTTAAAAACCATCGATGGCGAACTGTGTGAGCCATACGAAACTCTGACCGTTGACGTTGAAGAAGAGCATCAAGGTACTGTCATCGAGAAGCTGGGTGTACGTAAGGCTGAGATGAAAGACATGCAGCTTGACGGTAAAGGCCGCGTGCGCGTTGACTTTATCATCCCAAGCCGTGGCTTAATCGGTTTCCAAACTGAGTTCTTAACGGCAACTTCTGGTACTGGTCTGATTTACCACTCATTCGATCACTACGGTCCGCACAAAGGTGGCGATATCGGTCAACGCGCTAACGGCGTATTGATCTCTAACGCGACTGGTAAGGCGCTAACATTCGCACTGTTCGGTCTGCAGGACCGCGGTCGTCTGTTTATTGGCCACGCTGCCGAAGTTTACGAAGGTCAAGTTGTGGGTATCCACTCACGTTCTAACGACCTGACAGTTAACTGTCTGAAAGGTAAGCAGCTGACTAACATGCGTGCTTCTGGTACTGACGAAGCTCAAGTACTGACTACGCCAATCACCTTAACTCTTGAGCAAGCGCTTGAGTTTATCGATGATGACGAATTAGTTGAAGTAACACCTAAGAGCATCCGTGTTCGTAAGAAACACTTAACTGAAAACGACCGTAAGCGCGCTAGCCGCGGCTAATGGTGGTTGTGTAGTCGCTTAAAGTGACTACACAGTGAATAAAGCCCCGCTAAGGCAACTTAGCGGGGCTTTTGTTTTTCTGTCTTCAATCCTCAATTCGCCCCTTACGATACTGTTGTTGCCATTGTTTTGGGGAAAATCCTGTCCAGGTTTTAAAGTGGCGACTAAACACGGCGACTTCGGCATAACCGAGTTGCAGTGCGAGTTCGGTGATGGTTTGCGTGCCGTAGCTGAGTTGCTGTTGGGCGATATTTTGCCGAACATCCTGTAGCAATTGTCGATAGCTTTGCCCCGTCTCTTGCAGCCTCGTTTGTAGGGTGCGTTCGTGTAAACCCAGCGCCGTTGATACCCGTTCGATGCAGCATTCCCCCGTGGGCAGCAGCCGATGGATTAAGTCCCGTGCTTGGTCGGCAAGATTGTCGGGGTAGCGGCTCTGTAAATATTGCAGGTGCGACTGGAGGTGGCGATTAAGCGCCTCTTCATCGTGATAGTTACGCCCCGTCAGTTGCGAGGCCTTGACCACTACGCCATTAAAGGGCTCGCGAAAACGTACCGAGTGGGTAAGGCGCTGAGATTCCAGTTCGCTGGGGTTGTTCTGGCATAAATACAAAGGAATGTTGCTGATATTGATATTCAGCAGGCTCGAGACAAACATCGCCAGCTGCGCCACGCTCATTTGCATCAGTTGTTCTATGCCCCTAGGGCTGTGAACATTCATCGATAGTGCAAGGCGGACAATCTCACCCTGAGATTGCAGTTGTAATGATACGCCTGAGGCGTGCAGATACAGATAGTCATTCACGCGGGCAAGTGCATCGGCCACAGTGGCCGCGCGGGAAACCAGCATAGGTAAATCACCCAATACATGCAAAGTTTGCCGCTGGGCCAGCAATAAGCCAAACAAGGATTGCTGACAGCGCTGCGCGGCAATTTCCAATAACTCGGCTAGCCGCGGATAGGCGATATAGGTGTTGGGATCGCGAAACTGCGCCTGACGCAATCCAGCCTGATGGATCATTTCTATGGGGTTTTCCCCCAATTCTAGGACCAGTTGCTCGAATTGAGCGACGGCACCACTTCGGACTAGGTACATGGGACGCTTAGTTCACTTTGTTATAAGACTCGCAATATATCAAATTTGGCTCGTAATAAGTCAAGAAGATGTGCAATTAACCATCTAAATTAACAACGTCTTAATAATGAAATTGATAAATATAAAAAGAGGACAGCTATGCGTTTACTGAATAAAACCGCCGTGGTGACGGGGGCTGCCGGGGGCATAGGGCAAGCCATCATCCGTAAACTGCTCGCCGAAGGGGCTCGCGTTGTTGCTGCCGATCTGTCGGCCGATGCGCTCAAAGTATTTAACGATTTTCCCGCCGATAAGTTGGTGACTTTTAGCGTCGATGTGACCGACTACAAGCAAGTTGAAGCCATGGTCAAGCATGCGGCTGACCAGTTCGGTCAGCTCGATATTCTGATCAATAATGCCGGCATTGGCTTGGCTAAGCCGCTGTTACAGCATGATCCTATTAATGATTTTGAACCTGTCACCAATGTAAACCAAAAAGGTGTGTACCACGGCATCCTCGCCGGTGGCCGTCAATTCCAAGCCCAAGGCTCTCGGGGCGTGATTTTAAATACTTCGTCGGTTTACGCGCAGATCGCCTCAGAAATGACCTTCACCTACAACGTCAGTAAAGCCGCCGTAGATATGATGACTAAATGCGCTGCGCTTGAACTGGCGCCCCTTGGCGTGCGGGTTTGCGCCGTGGCGCCAGGCCGTGTCGATACGCCTATGCTGCGTCAGTACGAGGCGCTCGGGTTGTGGGAACACATTCGTAAAGAGCAAATGCGTCAAGAATTTACCCAACCGAATGAGATTGCCGATGTGGTGGCGTTTCTCGTCAGTGACGAGGCCAACTGCATCAATGGCTGCACAGTGAACGCCTCCGACGGCTTTGAAAACTTTAAATATCCACTGCTGGGGTAGTGGTCGCTCGACCCACAACACAATAACAACAATGAGGAATGCAAACATGGCTCTACCAGAAGTGATTAATCATCAAGACTTTTTATTAACCCTCAATACCAACGAAGAGCAGATCATCAAAGATGCGCTGCCGGGCGTTGATGTGTACCCGTTATTTTTAGATCCTGAAAACGGTATCTGGGTGATCCGCGCTAAGTTTAAGCCGGGTATTACCTTACCTAAGCATTTCCACACTGGTGTGGTGCATTTCTATACCTTAGCGGGTCGTTGGAACTACCTTGAATACCCAGACCAACCGCAAACTGCGGGCAGCTACTTGTACGAGCCGGGCGGTTCTATCCATACGTTCCATTGCCCTGCGGATTCCGAAGGTGCCGATGGTGTGATGGTGATTACCGGGGTGAACGTTAACTTCGATGCCGATGGTAACTTTATGTTTATCATGGATGCGGGCTGGATTGAGCAGGCACTCTTGGCGGCGGCAAAGGCACAGGGCATTAAGCCACGTTACATTAAACCCGGTGCGTTAGCGCGCATGAGCGATGCTGAATAAGGATCCCGTAATGAGCATGATGAATGCACCCACAATGAAGGCAATAGTGATGCAGGATGGCGAAGTCAGTCTGCAACAGGTTGAACTGCCTAAGCCACAGTCCGGCCAAGTGTTAGTGCGTAGCCTCGCCTGTGGGATCTGTGGCTCGGATATTCACATTACCCGCCACTACAACGAAGTGTTCGATTTCTATCGTAAGCTTGGGGTAATGCCAGAGGGAATTGATAACCACGCTCCAGTGATGTTAGGTCACGAGTTTTGTGCCGAAGTGGTCGAGTTCGGCCCCGAAACCCAGCAAACCTTGGCTCTAGGAACTCGAGTCACTTCGGTACCTATCCTGATGAGCCAAAATGGTGCGGGTGTGGGGGTGACTCCCGGTGTTAATGGGGCCTATTCAGAGTACTTTATTCTCGATGAGGCGCTGTTAATCCCTGTGCCTGACCATTTACCACCAGAAGCCGTGGCGCTAACCGAACCCTTAGCCGTAGGGTTACATGCCGTAAATCGGGGGAACGTCGGCGCAGAAGACACGGCATTAGTGGTGGGTTGTGGCCCAATTGGTTTAGCTGCCATTTCTGCACTGCATCTACGCGGAGTACGCAACATTATTGCGGCCGACCTACAGGGCGAAAAACTGCAATTAGCCCGTGAATTTGGTGCGACTCATATAGTAAACCCAGGTGAGCAGGACGAAGTCGCCTATGCCGCCGAAGTTGCCGCGGGTCATCGTGTGGTGATTTTCGAATGCGTGGGCATCCACAAGCTGATCGAAGGCTTTGTGAAGCGTGCGCCAGCTAAGGCAACTATCGTTGTGACGGGTATTCACACCGCAGAAGCGAATATCAACTACGCCTATGCCACAGTGAAAGAGCTGGATATGCGTTTCTCTTACTACTATCAGCCAGATGAATTCGCTGCCTGTTTAGCGGAATTAGCTCAGGGCACCATTCCTTGGCGTAAGCTGCTCACGGGTAAAGTGGGGATGGATGGGGTATCGGCGGCATTCAAGCAATTAATGCAACCGAATCCACATATTAAGGTTGTGATTGAACCTTGGCGTAACGGCGAGTTGGAGACGCTCAACTAATCGTTCAAAGCGCTCAATCAAATTAAGCCGCTAACTCGTTTAGCGGCTTTTTTGTTCATTGTTGCTATTTTTGTTATCCTCAATTGGCTAATTTTTAATCCTGAACTGGTTCACAAAATAGCGACTTTTGACCGATTTCGATTGTGTTTTGTTGAATCTAGCCTAGGGTTAATGGTTGGGCCAATCCCTAGTGATGGCATTGTCTTTGTTACCAAATTTGTCTTTTTTGCTGTCACAAGATTGCCAACAAGCCTTGGCAAACTGTGAAGGCTCTCGTTTCGACCGTAGTGTGTCTAGCAAGAGTTTTAGGGCGCGCTACTCCCGTTAGTGCAAGCTAAGTAAAGGAATATTCAATGGACAAGACGCAAAGCTCCCAAGGTAAATGCCCCGTGATGCATGGGGCGAATTCAGCGGTCGCCAGCAACAATATGGACTGGTGGCCTAAGGCACTTAATCTCGATATTTTGCACCAGCACGATAAGAAGACGGATCCTATGGATCCTAAGTTTAACTATCGCGATGCCTTCAACAGCTTAGATCTCGCCGCGGTGAAGCGCGACCTCAATGCTTTAATGACCGACAGCCAAGATTGGTGGCCCGCCGATTGGGGACACTATGGCGGCCTGATGATCCGTATGGCATGGCACTCGGCCGGGACCTACAGAGTTGCCGATGGCCGTGGCGGCGCGGGAACGGGCAATCAACGCTTTGCGCCACTCAATAGCTGGCCCGATAACGCCAACTTGGACAAGGCGCGTCGTCTACTCTGGCCGATTAAGAAAAAATACGGCAACAAACTCTCATGGGCGGATTTAATGATCCTCGCGGGCAATGTGGCCTACGAGTCTATGGGTTTAAAAACCTATGGATTCGCCGGTGGCCGAGAGGATATCTGGCACCCAGAGAAGGACATTTATTGGGGCTCTGAGAAGCAATGGCTAGCGCCGACGGAAAATCCCAACAGTCGTTACTCTGGCGAGCGCGACCTTGAAAACCCCTTGGCCGCCGTGATGATGGGGTTGATTTATGTGAATCCTGAAGGAGTCGATGGCAAACCCGATCCCCTGCGTACCGCCCAAGATGTGCGTGTCACCTTTGCGCGAATGGCGATGAATGATGAAGAAACCGTGGCCTTAACCGCCGGCGGCCATACTGTGGGTAAATGCCATGGTAATGGTAAGGCGCAGGATCTTGGCCCCGAGCCTGAGGGCGAAGAACTTGAGGCCCAAGGTTTGGGCTGGCTCAATAAAAAAGGCCCAGGCACGGGCGCGAATGCTGTGACCAGTGGCCTCGAAGGCGCTTGGACAACTCATCCCACCCAGTGGGATAACGGTTATTTTCACCTACTGTTAAATTACGATTGGGAATTGAAAAAAAGTCCAGCGGGCGCCTCACAGTGGGAACCGATTAATATCAAAGAGGAAGATAAAGTCGTTTCTGTGGGCGATCCGAATCGCAAGTTTAATCCCATCATGACAGATGCGGATATGGCGATGAAGATGGATCCTGAGTATCGCAAAATCTCCGAGAAGTTTTATCAAGACCCCGCCTATTTCTCCGAGGTGTTTGCCCGCGCTTGGTTTAAGTTGACCCACCGCGACCTCGGGCCTAAGAGTCGCTACTTGGGGCCAGAAGTGCCGAATGAGGATTTGCTTTGGCAAGACCCGATCCCAAGTGTCGATTATCGCTTAGATGCCAGTGAGATTGTCGACCTGAAGGCGAAATTATTAGCCTCGGGACTTAGCGTATCCGAGTTAGTTGCAACGGCATGGGACAGTGCGCGCACCTTCCGAGGCTCGGATTTCCGTGGTGGCGCCAATGGCGCGCGGATCCGCTTAGAACCGCAAAAGGATTGGCAGGCGAACGAACCCGAGCGGCTGCAAAAGGTGCTTAAAGTATTGACTGAGTTGCAGGCAGGCCTGAGTAAAAAAGTGAGCATCGCCGACTTAATTGTGCTGGGCGGCGCCGCTGCGATTGAAAAGGCCGCCCACGCTGCGGGAGTCAAAATCACAGTGCCCTTTATCCCCGGCCGTGGCGATGCGACGCAGGAAATGACAGATGTGGAATCCTTTGCCGTGCTTGAACCCTTGCACGATGCGTATCGTAACTGGCAGAAAAAGGATTATGTGGTTCAGCCCGAGGAGATGATGCTCGATCGCACTCAATTGATGGGGTTAACCGCCCATGAGATGACGGTGCTGATTGGGGGAATGCGGGTGTTAGGCACTAACTATGGCGGCACGCGTCACGGTGTGTTTACCGACAAAGTGGGTGTGTTAACCAATGATTTCTTTGTGAATCTCACCGACATGGCCTACAACTGGAAGCCGGCGGGCAGCAATCTTTATGAGATAGTCGAGCGTCAAACTGGCGCAGTGAAGTGGACCGCGACCCGCGTCGATCTGGTGTTTGGGTCTAACTCGATTTTGCGCTCCTATGCCGAGGTGTATGCGCAGGATGATGCCAAAGAGAAGTTTGTGTATGACTTTGTGGCCGCTTGGACTAAGGTGATGAATGCCGATAGGTTTGACCTTGCCTAATCACTAGCGCTTAAGTTTAGCGTGAACATAAAAGGTGCAGCTTGGGCTACACCTTTTTTATGTCTACTTACCAACAAATCAGAGAATTAATGGCCCACGCGGTCAATCACTTGGATAAGCTCCATACGGATACTGTCCGGTGTTTGGCTATGCCAGAACCCGGCTAAATATGCGCCCAGTGGTAGGGCGAAGAGTGCCAATAATAACAATACTAACAAGTCCTTATGGCTAACTCTGTGGCCCGATTTAAGGCCAAAAGCGAGCGCCGCCGATTTAGGGCAAGCGGCCACACAGCGCATACAGGCTTGGCATTCGTCGCTGCGCACCGTGGTTTTGGTGTGCACTATGATGTTGGCTGGGCAGGCGCGGGTACATTTATCGCATTTCATACCTTTGGCTTCGATCAGACAATGCTGAGTATCACGACGGATCTTGAGTGGGCTGGCAAAACTTAACAGTCCGAGCATGGCGCCATAGGGACACAAGTAGCGGCAAAATCCTTGGCGACGCCATGCGGCTAAGGCGAGGATAAGCGCAAAGCAGGCTAAGGTGATGAGGCCAGGCGTGACAAAAAACAGCGCCATCTTAAGATCGGCAATCTTGTGGTAGTTGCCCTGCAGATAATAGGGAATCGACTCGCTAGGCATTCCGATGACGATGTAAAAAAGCGCAAGGAGTAATAGGTACTTAAGCATCCGCAGTGGCCAGTCTAACCATGCCGGTGGCGCAAGTTCTGCTTTGATAAAGCGTTTGCGCAAGGCGTAGAGGTATTCGCCGGCAAGTCCTAATGGGCAGGCCCAGCCACAAAAGGCGCGTTTGCAGAGTAAGCCCGTGAGCAGCACGGCGAAGAGCATGACGGCTGCGGCGGGGTGTGTTTGGTCCCACAGGTTGAGCGCCAAAATGGCTTTTAGCTCAATTCCGCCCGCGATAGGCAAGAAGGCGTCGGCGACATCGGGGCGCATCAACCAAGGCACTATGCCTTGTTTAAGCTGGATGGCATTAATGCAGTATTGGATGGCGACGATAAACAGCGAGAGCGCGAGCAGATGCTGACAGCCTTCTCGCAGGGTGTTGATTTTTATCTCGCCCTTTAATTCCTCAGGGGCGAACTTGTTGGCTATCAGACACAGCGGCAAGGCAATGGCGAGGGCGATCGCCAAAGGCCAGTAGAGGCTAATCGCTACGGCGCCAACACTTAAGAGTAAGGTGGCAACGGCGCCCCATTTTTTACCGCTCCAATAACTTAAGGATGCGATATACATCAGGGCCAACATCAGGGTAAGAGATTCAATAAAAGTCATGTTAATACTGCAAATAGAATACACGTATTCCATCTGAGTGGCTTTCGTTGGATAAGTTTTTGAGCCTAAAGCGAAATTGTGCGGCAGATCCGATATTTACAGTATGCCGTGGTAAAAGCGAGTGATAGCTCACAAAGCCGACACAGCCCCATATAGACCGAGTCGATTTTGTGGAGTAGGCGATGGCTATTGCTTCGATATATCGTGTTAGTTTATGCCTTCCTGTATCTCTAATAGATTGATTTCACTGGATTGCACATTGTTACGTCCCTGATGTTTAGCGCGATACAGGGCATCGTCCGCGAGCTTGATGGCATGCTCTAGGGGATGGGCAAAATCAACGGCCGCCACCCCAAGACTCAGGGTGACAGTAAACACTTCTTGCGTCTCGGCCATAAAGCTTAGCTCAGCAACGGCGCTGCGAATGCGTTCGGCGCACTGGTGTGCCTCGGCGAGGGACACGTCATGCAGCAGCATAATAAATTCTTCGCCGCCGTAGCGCGCCACTATGTCGCATTTACGCGCATGCTGTTTGAGGGTGGTGGCAATATCGATAATGACCTGATCGCCCATCAGATGGCCGTAATTATCGTTGACCCGTTTGAACAGGTCGATATCACAGATAATCACCGCCATGGGTTGTTGTGTCACGCTCGCCTGCATATAGATCCGCTGCGCTTCTTTGTGGAAATGACGGCGATTAAATAAATGGGTGAGCGAATCGGTAGCCGCTTGATATTTAAGCTCTTCCTGCGACGCTTTAATTTCTTCGAGCAGACGGATGCGATAGGCGATGATAAGTGCAAGCACTAGTGCTTCTAGCATAATGCCCACGCCGACACCGTGGCTTGAGAGATAGCTAAACTCGGCGCGGCCTTTGTAAAACATCACCGCAAGACCACTAAAACCGACGAAAAGACAATGACCGAGGAGAAAGTATTTCGCGATGGGATGTCGTTTTATCACCAGCGAAATCGTGACCGAGAGGGTGGTTAACATCATCAAGGCTGCCAGGCTGCTGGAATAGCGCAGCGCACCAACGATATCCACCACGCCGTAACAAAATTCGGCCACTAACAGGGCGAGCACAAACACGAGAGCGTAATGCTCGAAGCGATAATGTTGCCGAGTCTCGAAAATATCCATCATAAATAAAATCAAAAAGATGGGCATGGTCATCAGGGTAAGGTGCCAATACAGGCTGGCTGAGCCGTAAAACGCGAATACTTCGGCGACCAGCCCATAGGAGAGGGCAATCCAGATCCCGCCTGAGATTAAGTAACAGGCGTAAAACAAATTGTCCCGCTGGCGGGAATACATAAATAACAATAGGTTGTAGATAATCAGCGCCAGCAGCATACCCACCATCACGGCGATATCGGTAAAACTGCCGAGCAATGCTCGTTGGGATTGTTCCTTGTTGTATAAATCGATAGAAAACCATTGGTGTGAAAAGGACACGCTTTCGACGTATAGGGTTTTCTTTTGCAGTGGCGCGAGTGTGACCTCAAATACCGCCGCACCGCCATAGAGCCAGCCATAGGTGCTAGGGTCGTCGAGGTCGAGTATTCGGCGCTGCGTCTCCTGTCCATCGACTGTTTCATAGAGTCCAACCTGGCGATTGTGATAGGCGTAGGGATGGTGCAGATACAGGGTTTGTGGGCTATTGCTGGTATTAACTAAGGGGATCTTTGCCCAGGTTTTGATGGCGGCTGTGCCAAGAGATACGCGATTGCTGGAGTCGATAAAGGTTTGTTGCGTGACTTCAGTAAAGGGCATGTTCTCCGAGGTATCGACAAAATAGCTCATCGGAAAGTCGGTGAGACTGGTCGTATTATCCTGCCAGGATATCTCTGCCGTTGCGGCCTTGGTCGTGAATGTCACGCAGATGAGCAGCAATGCTCCCAATGTGAGTAAACCCATCCATGTCGCTCGGCCCATACAGATTCTCTTGATTAACGTTGAGCTAACAAGTATGCCATAAAGTATCAATAGCGTACTGAGAATGAAAAAAAATCAGCGAGATTAGGGGATTTTATCGAGTTAAATAAAGCGGAAGAGATGGCGCTGAATAAGAATGGCAGTCGTGGCAAAGCAAGCGGCAAACAGTAGATGTCGTGAAAGGTTAAAGAGAGTATCGACCTTGCCAGCCTTTGAGGCTGACAAGGCAAGATGACGGCGAGCGTTAACCTTTAGAGTTTTCGAGGGCCTCGATAAACTTGGTCGACTCGTTGATCGATTTGTTCATCTCTTTGATTAGGCCTGAAATATCCGTCTGCAAACTCGCAAATTCCCCTTTAATCGCGCCAATCGCTTGAGCATTCAAGTTATGCTTTAAATACAGCATATTGTCTTTCATGGCGGTGAGGATGGGTGGCATTTTAGATTCGGCGCGGCGCATGGTTTTCATCAGTTGCTCGTAGGAACGGCGGGTTTCCTTGAGCTTGGTTTCACTGTTGCGGCGCAGGCTGGCTTTGCTGATCTCGCCGATTTCGGCTTGCCACTCATCGAAGAGCGCCTCGGCGACATCTTCGACTTTATTGATGCGATTGCTTACGTCATCGGCGGCACTTTGGGCTGACTCGTATTCATCTTTGGCCTTGTTATAGGCCTTTTCGAGGTTGCCACCATCGTGGTTGAGCAGGGCTTGCATCTCCTCGAGTGCTGAGCTGAACTCTTTTTGGGCATCCTCTTGGGATTCTTTTGCGGCCTTCACTCTGTCGACCATAATGTCGCGCTTGTGGTAGCCCACTTTTTCCATGGCGCCGTAATAGGCGCTCTGGCAGCCCGTCAGCAATAGCGTTGCCGCCATCAGGCTAGAGGTGATCAATCTTTTCATTGGGTATTCCGTCACTGAGTCAGATGAAGTTAGTCGGCCTTAAAACGCGCCGCATCGATAATGCTCCAGAGGTGAAAGATAGCACCTATTACCGCAGGGACCACTAACCACCAGAGGGCATAGCCAACCACAGTGACCACGAAAAACAGCAATGCAGCCATAATTCGTCCCTGTACCAGTTGACCTAGGCCGGGAAAGAACAGACTGGCGATAGCGGCGATAACGTTGCCCGCAGATCCTTGTTGTGACATCAATTCACTCCTTAGACTTGTAAATTAAGTGTTTATTGTACGAAGATAACGAGTCAATACCAACAGAATCAAGAGAAACCCGTGACTAAGAAGATAGAACTGGCACAAATTCAAGTCTTATTCCTCGGGATCTGGCGCTTCCTGCTGCATTTACGTCAGCGTTTAGTGGAAGATCAAATCAATATTCGCGCCGGCCACTTGGCCTATGTCACCCTGTTATCCCTTGTGCCTATGGTAGCTGTGACTATGTCCATGCTGTCGGCTTTCCCTGTGTTTAAGGGGATCCGTGGCCAAATCGAAGCCTTCGTTTACGAGAATTTTCTGCCCGCGGCGGGCGATACGGTACAAGTCTATATCAATGAATTTGTTGGCAATGCCTCTAAGGGTACGGCCGTGGGGATCGCCGCTCTCGTGGTTGTAGCGATTATGTTGATCTCTGCCATAGATAAGTCGCTGAATAATATCTGGCGAACTAAGGAAAAGCGTTCTGTGGTCGTGGCCTTTTCCATGTATTGGATGGTGATTACCTTGGGCCCTGTGCTGGTGGGCGCAAGCTTAGTGGCGACCTCCTATGTAGTGTCGTTAAAACTGTTTGAGGGCGATACCTTATCTGGGGTTATGCCGCTATTTATCGAACGTTTGCCTATGCTGTTTTCGGTGGCAGCGTTCTTACTGCTCTATATGGTGGTGCCGAATCAGAAGGTGAAGTTTTGGCATGCACTATTAGGTGCTGTTGTGGCGGCCTTGCTATTCGAGCTGGGAAAAAAAGGTTTTGCCCTGTATGTGACTAAATTCCCAAGTTATGAGGCCATTTACGGCGCATTGGCGACCATCCCTATTCTGTTCGTTTGGGTCTATTTATCTTGGATGATAGTGCTGCTTGGCGCCGAAATTACCGCCGCCATGCCCGAGTATTTGGACTATGAGTCCAGCAGCGATATTAATGAAACCAATCTCGATGGTGAGCCTTTAGCGGTGCAGGATACACCCACCGTGGAGCCAGAAACCATATCTGCCCAATCAAGCCAAGAGGTTGATACGACGGGTGAACGTGCCGCAAACGCGCCGCAATCGACTACACTGGATAAGCCGTAGCTAAGTTGTCATCCACCAAGACATTCAACGAACCTTATCCCGCCTATGATCACTGATGCCCATCAGCTTGCCCCTTTTATCCGCCGTGATTGGTTGATGGTGGGCAATGGGCAGCAGCTGCATCTGGCTCAATATGGTAATCCGCAGGGTATTCCGCTGCTGTATTTGCATGGCGGCCCAGGGGCGGGTGCTTCGGTCAGTGAACTGAGTTTATTTAACCCCGAGCACTACTGGATTTTACTGTTAGATCAACGTGGTGCGGGACAATCACTGCCTACTGGCGAGTTAGAGCATAATCATTTAAATGGACTTATCAGCGATATTGAGGCGATTCGCATTCACTTAGGCATAGAGCGTTGGTGCCTCGCGGGGGGCTCATTTGGCGCCACCTTAGCCTTAATTTACAGTGGTTTATTTCCCCATCGAGTGATTGCCCAAGTGCTGTGGGCTGTGTTTATTCCCTCAAAGGCGGGTATTGAATGGCTCTATGCACCCTCGGGCGCTGCGAAGTTATATCCGCAGGCTTACTGTGAATTTGCTGCACCTTCTATTGGTTTGGCGGATTTATTTACGTACTACCAGCTAGGATTGAACGCCCAAGATGAAGCAACCCGTCATGAATTTGCCCGTCGCTGGATCCAATGGGAATTAACCTTAGCGGGCGTACCAACAGGCTTGCCGAAGCGGCTTGCTGCGCCGCTATTGGCCTTGGCTCAAATCGAGCTGCACTATGCAAAAAACGATTACTTCAATATGTTCAGCGTATTACAGCGGGTGACATCGCAAGTAACAGCGCGTACCCTGCTATTACAAGGCACGCAGGATGCTGTCTGTCCGGCACGTTTATTAGCCGCATTTTTGGCAAAAATCGACAACCCTAGGATACAAATTCATACCATTGTCGATGGTGGGCATTCGCTGAATAGTGACATACTCTCACTTGCCGTCACACTCGAGATCCAAGCCATGTGGACTTGGATAAAGCGACAGGAGCTAGCATGAAATTAGCCGTTATTATTGCCGCCGTTTTGGGATTAACTGCCTGCGCGGCCACCTCATCTCCTACCCCAGAGTCTCAATCCTCATCTTCTGTGGTCGAGTCCACTGAGGCGCGCGCTCCTGTGGCGCCTAAAGTGGTGCAATTGGCGGGTATGACCAACGAGGCCGCCGCCGATACCTTGTATCAGGCCTTAATCAATGCCAACTATTTAGCCACCAAAGTTGGGGCAGATAAGGTTGCGGTGCAATTTGGCAATAATGACTTTATGCTCGAACCCAGCATGAATGCAGCGGGGATTGACCGTATTCTGATGAACCGTTTTTATGCGGTGCATCCGCAGTTGCAGGCTAATCCTGAACTGCCAGCGGTGATTGGTGAGCTGAATGCCAAGCTCAATTTTGCTAAATTCGTGCTGCGTGAGCAGGGCGCAGTGATCCAAATCCAAGGCACAGTGACCTTTGCCGATAAGGTTGAAATCGAGGAACTTCGCCGCTTTATGCTGTGGACCGATGGCGGTTTAGCGGAAATTGCCCAGTCATTGCCCGAAGGTGTGGAGCAGTATCTGCGTCCTATTCCCTTGATGCCCCTCGTTAAGTCTTAATTTAAAGGAAAAGTTGTGATCGCGTTAATTCAAAGAGTGAGCCGCGCCAGCGTGGTGGTGGACAATCAAACCATAGGTGCAATCGATAAGGGCTTGTTAGTTTTACTTGGGGTTGAGCGGGAAGATAACCGCGAGAAGATGCAAAAATTAGCCACTAAGGTGATGAGTTATCGAGTGTTTTCCGATGAGAATGGCAAGATGAATCTCAACTTGACTCAGGCGGGTGGCTCGCTTTTAGTGGTGTCGCAGTTTACCTTGGCCGCCGACACTGGTCGTGGTCTGCGCCCGAGCTTTTCGGGGGCGGGTACTCCTGAGCAAGCGCTTGGTCTGTATGAAGACTTTGTCGCCTTTTGCCGTGTGCAGGGGGTAACGACTGAAACGGGGCAATTTGGTGCCGACATGAAGGTCGAGCTAATCAACGATGGCCCTGTGACCTTCAATTTGCAGGTATAACCCCAAGACAGTGTGCCAACGGCAGTAAGAATATGAACATGGATGAATTATTAAACCAATTGCGCCAAACCTGGCACAGCACCATTCCCGTTAGCGAGTTTATGCAGATAGCGCCAGTTTCCTTTGTCGAAGGGGAGCTGCACGTGAGTGCGCCACTGGCGCCGAATATCAATCTGCATAACACTATGTTTGCGGGCAGCATTTATACCATTATGACCCTGACGGGTTGGGGCATGGTGTGGCTGCAACAGCAACTTCAACAGGTGGATGGCGACATAGTATTAGCCGATGCCCATATCCGCTACATGGCGCCCGTGACCTGTGCGCCCGAGGTCAAAGTGCGTTGGCCTGAAACGGATTTAAGCCCGCTGCAACGGGGGCGCAAAGCCAAAGTCAAACTCGAAGTACAACTCTTTTGTGACGGAAAACTCTGTGCCCAATTCGATGGCTTGTATGTCAGTGTGCCTAAAATGTAAAACCTTTCTAAAAAATCGAAATTAATCTCAAATTTTATCCGCTTTTTTTCTTTTTTATGGGCTAATAAACTAAGCCCATAGAGTCGAGAGCAAGTTGAAAGACTCTCAAGAATTTCAATTTTCGGAGCAGATTATGTCTAAAGTCCTAGTGTTAAAATCCAGTATTCTTGGCGGTTATTCACAATCTGCCTTGTTAGTTGACCACCTTATCGGTAAATGGGAAGACCAAGGCGCGACCATCACAGTTCGCGATTTAGCGGGTAAAGATGTGTTGCCAATGGTTGATGGTGAAATTGCCTCTGGCCTACGTGGCGGTGCTGAGTTAACCGCACGTCAGCAAGAGATGCTCGACTTGTCTAACGCCTTAGTTGAAGAGTTAAAAGCGAACGACACTATCGTGATCACCGCGCCTATGTACAACTTCAACATTCCAACCCAGCTGAAAAACTGGATTGATTTTGTGGCCCGTGCAGGTGTGACTTTCACTTATACCGAAAACGGCCCTAAAGGCTTAGTAGAAGGTAAACGCGCTGTGTTGATCACCACTCGTGGTGGCGCCCATAAAGATGGTCCAACGGATCACATTGTGCCTTTCTTAAAAACCTTCCTCGGCTTTATCGGTATCACCGACGTGGAAGTAGTTTATGGCGAAGCGCTGAATATGGGTCCAGAAGCCAACCAAAAAGGTATCAGCGAAGCGAAACAAAGCCTCGATGCGTTAACCGTTTAATCGTCAAGATTATAAAAAATGCCAGCGTAAATGCTGGCATTTTTGTTTCTACAGCAAGCGATTATTCGCACAGCTTGCAACCGAGGGACATAGCGCTGGTTTCGATATAGCGCACCTTAGTGCTGGCTTGGCCACGGTTGCGGCTCACGCTGTAGCGGGCTTCGCGAACCACTTTGGGTTGAGGCAGTTGTTCATCGCTAGTTGGGCGTGGGCACTTTGTTGTCATCCGCACCTCCTCACGCATAGTTGGCTTGCTTGGCTTAGGTTTTAGCTTGGCTGGCAGCAGACTAAATCTTTTAGCGAGCCACCGTTAACCACACATTCAAAACCATTGGCCCTTAAAATATCGCAACCCTTTTGGGCACGAATGCCTGCGCCGCAGTAAAGCACAAAGGGATGCTGTTTATTTTCAACCTGATGTAACCATTGGTCTAGCGTAGGCAGCGGCACGTTGATGGCCTGAGGCAAATGACCCGAGGCAAACTCCTCCGGTGAGCGCACATCGATAACGCGCGCACCTTGATCAATCAATTGCCAACACTTTTCACCGTTGCTACTACCAGATAATTTAGCCAGTAAAGATTGAAACATAGCTTTGCCTCTATGATTAGAAAATTTTCAATAAGTTTATTCTAATGAATTGGCGGGCGCAAGCAACAATCTGTTGGGCGCTTGGCTTGTCGGTGCTACTCGGTGGCAGGCAGTTCCCTGTGATAGTGGATAAGATCATGAAACACCACGGGTAGATCGCTTAAGTTACGGTAACCATGGGGTTTATCGGCGGCAAAGCGCACGGCTTCACCCTGCTGTAATGGCTGCCACTGACCATCGACTAACACTTCCATGTTGCCGCTCAGCACGATCACATGCTCGGTCACACCCGCCTCATGGGGCTCGGAGAGGCGTTCATAGTGGGGCAATAGGGTGAGTTCAAACATCTCAAAACCAAAACGTGGCTCAAAGGGAAATAGCGACGCCACTAACATGCCATCGGTTGCAGGCTTTTGACGTAATGCATCGGCGTTACGAAAGACGGCGCCTTGGCTCTCGGGCGTTGGCTCCAAAAAGGTCGAGAGTGAGGTATTAAAACCGCTGGCGATTTTCCACAGGGTGGCAATGGTGGGGCTGGATTCGCCGCGCTCAATCTGGCCTATCATGGCTTTACTTACGCCTGTCTCGAGTGCCGCTTTATCTAGGCTCCAACCCTTTTGGCTGCGCAGTTGTTTTAGGGTCGCGGCAAGATAACTGTTGATGGTCTGCATTAGGTTCTGACGCTTAAAAAATTATTTGTACGTTATAACGCACAAGTGCTATCTTGTCCATATTGTGCGTTATAGCGCACGAAGAGTGGTTCGATGATCAAAACAAAGGTAGGCAGAGGAGTAGGGATGATGTGGCGCGAGGCTTTGGGACTATCAAAAATATCGGCAGGCTTTATTGCCGTGCTGGTGGGCTACAGCAGTTCGGCGGTGATTATCCTGCAGGCGGCGGACGCCGTTGGCGCGACATCGGCACAGATGAGTTCATGGCTGTGGGCCTTAGGTGTCGGCATGGGGCTCACCAGTATTGGCCTGTCTCTCTACTATAAAAATCCGGTGCTTACGGCATGGTCGACACCTGGGGCGGCGCTGATGGTCAGCAGCCTTGCGGGATTAAGTATCCACGAAGCCGTTGGTGCCTTCCTGATTAGCTCTTTGTTGATCACCCTCTGCGGCTTGGCAGGCTGGATGGATAAGCTTATTCGCATTATGCCACCCTCGGTGGCGGCGGCCATGTTAGCGGGGGTTTTATTGCAGTTTGGCTTAGGGTTATTTCAAGCCATGCAGACTCAGCTGAGTCTAATCCTCTTGATGTTATTGGTATTTGTTGTGCTTAAGCCCTGGGCGCCGCGCTACATTATGTTGCTTACCCTCGTTGCTGGGATAGGGATGAGTTATCAATTGGGTTTATTGCAACTCGATAAGCTTGAGCTGCAATTCGCCGCCCCCGTATGGATAGCGCCTACGTTTTCTATCGCTAGCGTGGTGGGCGTGGCGCTGCCCTTATTTGTGGTGACTATGGCTTCGCAGAATATGCCTGGAGTGGCCGCGCTCTACGGCCATGGTTATCGCCCGCCTATCTCGCCATTAATTACCGTGACGGGTCTGATGGGCGTATTGTTTGCACCCTTTGGTGGCTTTGCTTTTAACTTATCCGCCATTACGGCGGCCATTTGCATGGGAAAAGAGGCGGACCCTAACCCCGCAACTCGTTATTGGGCAGCGGTGTGGGGCGGAGTATTTTATTTGATAACAGGTCTACTCGGCGCAACTGTGGTGGGGCTCTTCGCAGCATTTCCGAAGGAGCTGGTGCTGGCGATTGCAGGATTAGCCCTGCTTGGCACCATAGGTAACAGTCTGACCGCTGCGCTCGCGGATAACGACGGGCGAGAAGTGGCTGTGATTACATTTCTCGTCACCGCCTCGGGTGTGAGTATATTGGGGATCGGCAGTGCCTTCTGGGGATTATTACTCGGATTTTTAATGCATTACTGGCACAAGCATCGCGTCTTAACCACAGCTAAACAGGCAAAAGCTTAGCTGTGGTTAGGTCTAGGCTGCGGTTCGCCACCTTAGTGGATTGATGTATGTTGAGGCCTAGAGCTTTTTGGTCATAAACAGGCTATTGGGGTCGAGCACGTAATCGGCAAAGGGGCCGCACAGCTCGAAGCCAAATTTGGCATACAGGTTACGGGCAGGTTGGAAAAAGGCCATTGAGCCCGTTTCTAAACTGAGGCGCTGCACGCCTGCGGCTTTGGCATCATTGATCAAGTGCTGCAATACCTTAGAAGCAATCCCCTGTTGTTTGTAGGTGGCGGCGGTACGCATCGATTTGATCTCCGCATGCTCGGCATCTAACCATTTTAGTGCACCGCAGCCCGCCAGATTTCGGCCATCCCACAGTGTCCAAAAGCGAATATTGGGTTGGCGCAGGCCATCCAAGTCTAATGCGTGCACACTCTCCGGCGGCGAGGTTGCCCGCATATCCTCGAGGTGTTCAGTTAAAAGTGCTGCAATTTCAGGCCCTTTTAGATCATCTAGTATTATTTTCATTGTTGCTCTCAAGATTAAAATTCCCTGTGTTGTCGCTTAACCATCATAGCGTTATCACGTTTCGTTGTTTTAAGAGGTAAAACGCCGCGGTGGATAAGCAAAGGGTAGGCCAATATTTAGGGAAGAGGTTGGTATCAGTCTTGATAGCAAGAGAAATAACTTACTGTTTTATTTTGCTTTCTTTTCTATGGTTCAGGTAAATGCTAGAAAAGTCGCCTCTAGATCTTTCCCAACTTAGTTTGGATTTTTAGATGAAATCAAAGTCGTGGGGCTTCACCCCACACCTGACCAAGGAGAACTGCTCGTCCTATCCTCCTTGGATGCTCCAAGACGCCCCTAACGGAGTTGAAAGCCCCTTGTGCTCATAGCCAAATTTGCTATCGCTTCCGAAGGATGCGTCCCTGCACCTGCGAAAGCTAGCTCGCCATCCATGGCGAGACTCACGCAATTTGCCTATTCGCCCTGCGGCAACTCCGAGGGGATGGTGTACTCCTTTGATTTCAGTGTTATTTGAGCGTCAAATATCATATAAAGAGAAACTAATTAGGAGATATTGATTGGCAGTAACATTGAGCCGAAAAGTATACAAAATATGGAATAAAAACTCATGAACGACTCTACATCTTCACTAGCTTTTTCAACCTGTGCTTACAGGCAAATTCGAGAGAAGCAGGCTGATGCGTTTACGAAGTACTTGGATACTCGAAGTGATGAAAAAGCATATGTAGCGAATCTTAACGGCGCGTGGGGTACGGGGAAGACCTTCTTTGTCGATAATTGGTGTCGTAAACTTGGGGAGCAAAGATATGTTGCGATCAAAATCGACGCATGGGAATCTGATTATCTAAACGATCCACTTGCTCTTGTCACCGCTGAACTCTTGACTAAATTAAAATGTCAGAGTGGGATAATAGATTTCTCGGAAACTGAAAGTAAAATATTCAATGCTGGCTGGAAGTTAGCAAAAAACTTTTTACCAGTGATCACCATGGCTTTAGGTAAACATTTTCTAGGTAGTGAGTTTGGAGATCTACTTAAAGAAATTGGTGTGGCAGTTAAAGATTCGGCTAATGATAAAAGTGTATCAAAGAATCGTTTAGGCGAGTTTGGGGCTGAGATATTTTCAATGCATAACAAGCATAAAGAGTTCGCCGTTGAGTTTAAAACGGAGTTGTCTAATTTAATAGATCAAGTTTGTGAACTGTCTAATAAAAATAAAGTTTATATTTTTATTGATGAATTAGACCGATGTAGACCTACATATGCTATTGAAATGCTTGAGGTGATAAAGCATTTGTTTGATATTCCTAAGTTGGTTTTCGTGATGTCTACAGATACTAAACAGCTGGAGTGTTCAATTAAGGCTGTTTACGGTTAACAGTTTGATTCAGAGGAATATTTAAGTCGATTTTTTCAAAGGCGATTAACTTTATCTGAGCCAAACTATTTGGATTTTATCAAGGCAAACGATTTCTTCTCCATAATAGAGTTTGATCCTGTAATAATGTATCCAGCAGTAACTAAAGATGTTGCTTATGAAATAGTAGCACTGTTTTGTGCTTTTCATCGGGTTTCATTACGAAGAATGGAACAACTTTGCGCTAGATTAGATGCAGCTTTAGTTAATTTACCATCAAACACAGCTTTTTCATTTATAGAGCTCGTTGGGAGTGTTTTTAGTTATGAACTTTATCCAAAGTTCAAGTTGAATTATTCGACTATGTATCGTTCTGGTAAACATAATTGGTCTGGATGTGAGCTTGAAATAAGTTATATTGGCGATCCCAATGGAGATAATGCTCAAAAGGCTCTGGAACACTACACTTCAGTTTGGAATAGTATGGTTTATGTTAGGGAGCATGCTTATCAACCTAGTCATCTTTATCAAATTGAACAGGGTTTTCGTAATAACTTAAACAGCTTAATAAGTAGGTTTGATAATTTTGTGAAATGCGAGCATCTGGAAAATTTTATTTGTTTGCATCGGAGTAATAAGGCTGGTTTTGAAATCTCTACTGAAAAATTAATCCGAAAGATGAAAGATAATAGTAGTGTAAAAATTTTAACCGGAAGTGAGTTTGAGCAATATCTTCATCTGTTTAATGATTTCTCATAATTAAAATATAATAAACCTCACACCGTTTAATATATTAGCCTTTAGTTATGATTGTTCTACTTTCAGATTATTAATGTGATTCTAGTCTTTTAAGCTTTCAGATGTTGTCTGTGCTCGAAAGGCAAACCATGGTGATTGGCGAGACGACCGTCTGCCCCATGGACGGGGCGGTCGAGCATCCAGGGATGGACTTGCTGCGTGTCGTCGAGCCTGTACCATGGTTGGTCTCACTCCGTGGCGTGTCGTCGAGTCAGTATTATGGTTGGCTTCACTCCGTGGCGTGTCGTCGAGTCATTACCATGGCTGGTTTCACTCTGTGGCGTGTCGTCGAGTCAGTACCATGGTTTGCCTACAAAAGAGATCAAAAAGCCGAGATGATTCTCGGCTTTTTGTTAACGCTTTTGCTCATCCAAAGATGATTAGTAGTACTTCTTCAGATAGCTTTCGGCGTAGCTTTTCAGCTTTTTGTTTGGGTTGTTGTTGGCAATATTTTCAATCACTTCGCGGTATTGCGTATTACCCGATGCGGCGAGGGCCTTGGCCATATTGGCGTAGGTGTCGATGGCTAACTTGTCGTTGCTCATTAGGCGTGGATTTTTCAGCTCAACGCTAAGGCGCTCTAATAGAAAATCATCGTAGTTTTGATCGTCCATTATGCGTTTAGCGGCGAGGCGCATCAGCTCTAAATCATCGCTTTTCAAGGCGTTGGCAAAGGCATTGTTCTTAGGGCTTTGCTCGGCCACATATTGGCTGTTATCCGCTAAAATGGCGTTCCACTTTTTGTATTGCGCAAGATTTTCAAGGGCTTGTGATGCGTATTTCTTTAGCTTCTTATGGTAGCTGCCATTGACTATATTGCTGATGGTCGCGCTGTATTTGTCATTACCCGAGTAAGCTAAGCCTTTGACTAACCAAGCGCTGTAGTCGATGGCATTTTTCTCGGTGGCGAGGGGCAGGGATTCGAGCAGTTTGGCCTCTAACACATCGTAAATGGCGGGATCGGATAATCCGGCAATCGTCAGGGCTTCGATGGCTTGTTTTTGCTTAAATTGATTGTCGCCTTTAAAAATTTCTTGATAGGTTTCAACCGTATATTCCTGTGCCCATACGGGTGAGCCCAGTAAGCTAATGCCGAGTAAAATGCTTGCTACTAATGGTTTCATTGATATGTCCTTATGTCGTTTTCCAGCGTTTAAAAATCAGTGAGGTGTTGATGCCGCCAAAGGCGAAGTTATTACTCATCACATAGTCAGTGTCGAGTGTACGTGGCTCGCCGCGAATGTAATCGAGTGCTGCACATTCTGGGTCGATATTGTCGAGATTAAGCGTGGGGGCAAACCAGCCCGCATTCATCATTTCGATACTGACCCAAGCCTCTAACGCACCGCAGGCACCTAAGGTATGGCCTGTGTAGCTTTTCAGGGATGAAATCGGCATATCCGCACCAAATACTGCATGGGTCGCATGGGTTTCGGCAACGTCACCGCGATCGGTGGCAGTGCCATGGGCATTCACATAACCAATGGCATCTGGCGTGAGCGCCGCATCCTTAAGGGCTAAACGAATGGCGATTTCCATAGTATCGCTATTGGGCTGAGTCACATGCTGACCATCGGAATTAGTGCCAAAACCGACGATCTCGGCGTAAATTTTCGCGCCGCGCGCTAAGGCATGCTCTAACTCTTCGAGCACTAGTGTACAAGCGCCTTCGCCAATCACTAAACCGTCGCGATTGGCATCGAAGGGGCGAGGCGTTAGCTCTGGCGTGGCATTTTTGGTGCTGGTGGCAAACAGGGTGTCGAATACTACCGCCTCGGTGGGGCAGAGTTCTTCACCGCCACCCGCGAGCATTAAGGTCTGCTGACCGTATTTGATGGCTTCATAGGCATAGCCTATGCCTTGGCTACCCGAAGTACAGGCGCTGCTGGTGGTATGAATGCGTCCCTTAAGGCCAAAGAAAACCCCCACGTTTACCGCAGTGGTGTGAGCCATCATGCGGATATAACTGGTGGCGGTGACGCCCGACATATCGCCATGTTTGAGCATATCGCCAAAGGCAATTAGCGGATCGGTACTGCCGGTGGAAGAACCATAGGCAATCCCCATTTCCCCCGAGGTGACGATAGGATTGTCCAAGAGTCCAGCATCCATCAGCGCAAGTTCGCTGGCGCGAGTCGCCATAATCGAGACGCGTCCCATGGAGCGGATCTTTTTGCGGGAATAGTGGCTCGGCACCTCAAAGTCAGTAACTGGGGCGGCTAAGCGGGTGTTCAGCCCGTCGTATTTATCCCATTCCGCCATCGTCACGACACAGTTTTTTTGTGCCTTAAGGCTGCTTGCGATACTCGGCCAGTCATGGCCAAGGGCGCTGATACCACCGATACCGGTAACGACGACTCGTCTGCCTAGGGGATTGTGCTGCGTCATTTAGATCATGCCTCCATTCACCGAAATCACTTGGCGCGTGATATAGGCAGCATCGTCCGACATTAAAAAGGCGGCTAAGGCGGCGATTTCATTCGGTTTACCCATGCGGCGCATCGGCACTAACTGCTCGACCATATCCTTAGGAATATCCGCCACCATATCGGTTTCGATTAAACCTGGGGCGATACAGTTGACGGTGATCTTACGTTTTGCCAGCTCTAAGGACAGCGCCTTAGTGGCACCAATCAATCCCGCCTTAGAGGCGCTGTAATTGACCTGACCACGGTTGCCCGCAATGCCTGACACTGAGGCTAGAGTGATGATACGGCCACCCTTGCGGCCTTGTACCATAGGCATTACGCAGGGGTGAATCACATTGTAAAAACCGTCGAGGTTAGTGTGGATCACGCTGTCCCACTCGGCTTCGCTCATCGCTGGGAAGGCATTGTCACGGTTGATGCCCGCATTGAGTATCACACCATAATAAGCACCATTGGCCTCAATATCGGCCTCAATGGCGGCTTTTACCGCGGCGCGGTCGGCAACATCAAACTTTAACAGGCTAACATTCACCCCAAGGGCGCTAAGCTCTGCGGCGCTGTCATCAGCGGCGGCTTGATTACTGTGGTAATGCAGTGCGATATCGTATCCCGCCGCAGCCAGTTTAAGGGCGATGGCTTTGCCAATACCGCGGCTCGAACCTGTGACTAATACTCTGTTATTCATCTTTATTTCTCCACCCGTGATGCTTGATGATGAGTTGTTTATGCATCAAAGGGCTAAATCCTTTTGTAGTGCGACTGACGTTGCGTCGGTTTAAAGCTTGGCGCTTGTGAGCGCTAATTCTGGCGTTAAGCCTGACTGGAGGCGATATACGCTTGGGTGTCCTGGGGTTGGAACACGTTCACATTGGCCTCGGCCACGAGTTGTGGTGTTTGCTCCGCTCCCGCCTCAGGCAACAGATAAATCTGGCAATCGAATACGGCCAGTCCCGACTCTTCTTGATAGAGGCGTTTAACCCGAGTGCGGTAGCGGCGATTGAGTTCGTACTGCGCTGTGTGCAAGGCTAATTTACGCGATCCCAATAAAAAACCCACTCGGATTTTATCGTGGCGCAGTTTGGCCTCAACGCCGGCGAGGGCAGCGATGCTCTGCGCCATGTATTCGATACCCACATAATTGGGGACTGCCTGACGTTGCTCGTCAAAATAAGCACTCAGAGGAGTGATCTGCACTTCGGTTTCGAGCGCATCCTGCTGATGGCGAATAATTTTATCAATCAAGATCATCGGCGCGCGGTGCGGAATAAAATCGGCAATATTCTGCTTGGCTAATTGTTGCAGCCACATCGGCTCGGTGGGTGCCATTGCAGTGTCAGTAGAACTGGACATAAATCTTAAGCCCCTTTACGGCAAAAAATCAGGCTGGCATTGCTGCCGCCAAAGGCGAAGGAGTTGCTCATCACATAGTTCAGCCTGCCATGCTCGGCACATTGCTTGGGCGCGACTAAGGCTATGTTGGGATCCTGTGGATCTTGCTGCCCATCAAACCTGTGGGGAGGTAGGGCAAGATGGTGATTATGGGGTGAGAGCAGTAAATAACAAAATGCGGCTTCAATCGCGCCCGCGGCACCTAAGGTATGGCCGACCAGCGGTTTTGTTGAGCTTGCGGGTGGCGGCGTGTCGCCAAATACCGAGGCTACGGCGCGGCTTTCCATCGCATCATTTTTAGGCGTTGCTGTGCCATGTAAGTTTATATAATCAATCTGTTGTGCCGATATTTGTGCATCATCAAGCGCGGCTTGCATGGCGGCAATCGCTCCCGCACCTTCGGGATGCGGCGCCGACATATGGTGCGCATCGCTCGACTCGCCAATGCCTGCAAGCAATACATTCGCTTGCGCTGCACCGAGCGTTTCGTTTTCCGCTAAGGTCAGAGTAAACAGCGCGGCGCCTTCACCGATATTGATGCCATCGCGATTGGCGCTGAAGGGATTGCAATGTCCCTTGGAAACCGATTCCAAGGCGTGAAACCCGTTGACTGTCAGTTGGCACAGGCTGTCGATACCGCCGACGATCACCATATCGCACAGCTTGGCCTCGAGCAGGCGTTTGGCGCTGGCAAATACCTTGGCGCTGGAGGAGCAGGCGGTCGAAATGGTGTAGCAGGGACCTTGGAGCTCAAATAACTGGCGTAGAAAATCGCTGGTGCTACCGAGTTCCTGCTGGAAGTAATGGTAATCGGCGGGGAAGTGGCCGTGTTGATTGCGATAGGCCAAGGCGGCTTCGCCCTTCGAAATCCCCGAGGTGCTGGTGCCTAAGACCACGCCGATGCGGTCGGCGCCAAAGTTACCTTTGGCTTGCTCTACGGCATCGCGAATTTGCAGTGCGGCAGCAAGGAGTAACTGATTATTGCGACAATCGAATTGCGCCAACGCGGCAGGAATCGTCGGTAACGACTCAGTGACTGGCGCAACCAGTGTCGACTCCCCAAATAGCAGAGTATCACTGGTTTGCATGGCACTGGTATCGCCTGCAATCAAGCGGGCTAACACCTGCTCGGGCGTTTGCCCTAACGGGGTACACAATCCAATTTGTGTAATGGCGACTCTGTTGTTCATTGCTGCTTGCTATACCTATGGCCTTTGATGTGAGCAAGACTAAAGGCTCATATCAATTGGCTGTTAACGGGTGCCTATGGCATTGTCAAAAGACGATTAAATGGGTTGTATCTCTAACTCAAACTTTGCCTGTGGCATGGTCAAATTAATATGTGCCTGCCAGAGGGCATCGTCGGTCTGTTGCTGATAACGAATTTGTATCACTTGAGTCTGGCTATCGCTGTGACTGATCAGCGTATCTTGGCTATAAAACTGGCGACAGGGAAGAGTGTCACACAGCCCCGTCACTAACTCGCCGCCCTCTAAATGGCTTTTAATACTCTGCTCCGGCCAATAGATGAGTTGCATCATCGCCATCAGGTATTCGGCTTTAAACTCATCCCCTAGCAAGAGACTCTGTTCACTGCTGAGTGTATTCCCATCGTAAACCAAGGTAAACAATGCCTGCCCAAGGGGCGCGAGCCCGACCAGCGTCATCCGTTCCCCTTCGAGTTCGAGCTGGGTGAGTAGCTCGTGGGTGTTATCGCCCACCTTAATACTCACCTTCTGACTAAAGGACTGGGGCGAGGATACCCCAGCTTTGCTGTCACCTTGCTGACTATTGCCTTGAGTTTTAGGGTCATTCGCCTGCGGCTTATTGAGCGGTTTATTCGTTGCAGGGCCAAAATCATGGGGCAGTGGCGCTAAGCAGTAACGCATATCTTTCGCCAAACCAACACAGGTTTGCCGATAGAGCAGCTCGCTGCATCCCATCAAACCAAGGCTGATAAGGAGCAGGGAAAAGGTTGCTATCGCCTTGGAGTGACCTTTGGCGTTAAGGCTTAAGCGCATCGAATTACACCTCGGCTAATTCGCTAACGGCAGGTTCGGCGCTGAGTTCGGCTTCTTGCCGACATAGCTCGACCACCATATTCAGGCGTCGCTCGGAATCTTTTACAAAGGGATTTTGCACATCCCAAGCATAGCCCGCCAAAATCGAGCAGATCATCTGTTTGATTTTAGGATTCGGATTTTCGTAAAAAATCACATCTTGGAAGCGACCATCGTACCAAGCCTGCACATAAGTGCGGAAGGTGTTCACCCCTTGCATTAACGGCGCCGAGTACTCGGTGGGCCAATCGACTGTATCGCCGTTAAGCTGTTTAAGCACGCATTTCGCCGCCATGGATGCCGACTGCATGGCAATAGTCACGCCCGATGAGAAGACAGGGTCGAGGAACTCGCCCGCGTTGCCCAGCAGGGCAAACTTGTCGGTGGCGAGGCGCGATACGTTGGCGGAATAGCCCTTGAGTGTCGCACAGGGCTGAGCGACTTTGGCATTGGTCAGTAATGCTTTCAGGCCGGGTTCTTCTTTGACTATGGTCAGTAGTTGCTGCTCTAAATCGCCTTCGAGGCGCGCGAGTAACTGAGGCTCAGCCACGACGCCGAGTGAGCAGCGGCCGTTGCTGAAGGGAATTAACCAGTACCAAATATCCTGATGCTGTGGGTGTACGCTAATTAAAATCTTGTTCCGGTCGAAGTCGGGATCGCTGATGTTATCTTCAACATGGGTGAAGATAGCGCTACGGGTCGGCAGTGAAGACGGCGTTTCGAGGTCGAGCAGCCGTGGCAATACTCGGCCAAAACCGCTGGCATCGAGCACATATTGCGCCTCGACCTGATAGAGTTCGCCCTGTTCGTTACGTACGCTTAAGCATGGGTTGGCGCTTAAATCGATTGCCTCAACAGTTTCACCGTAACGGATCTCCACCCCAAAGCTTGCCGCGGTATCGGCGAGCAATTTGTCGAAGTTTGCCCTTTGCACTTGGAAGGTTGTGCCCGGTCCTGGGGTAAATTTGTCGGTAAAATCGAAGGTGGTATATACGCCATCGCGGCGGAAGGCGGCACCATTTTTATATTGGAATCCCGCCGCATTCAGCGCCTCTAACATGCCTGCTTCTTCAATAAATTGCATGCAGCATGGCAGCAGGCTCTCGCCGATAGAAAAGCGTGGAAAGTGTTGTTTTTCGAGCACTAATACGCGTTTGCCTTGCTTATGCAACAGGCTAGCGGCAATCGAGCCCGAGGGGCCTGCGCCAATAATGGCCACATCGACGGAAAGGGAGTGAGACTGTGTGGAGCTTGCAGCGGTAGATGTGGACATTTAAATAACATTCCTTGTAGGTATCGAGACCTTGTTGGTGGCTAAAACCTGACTGGTGGTCAAAATCAATGGCGAAAGTACAAAGGTAAACCCTATGCCGAGGGACAGGGTTAATCCAAAATAATGAATAGCTTGGGTTTGGCTAAAGGCGAGTAAGCCAAAGGCCAACAGGGTCGAGCAGGCGGACATAAACACCGCCATCATCACTGCCTTGCCATGTTGCGCTGCAGAGGCAAAGAACAAACTGTAATCTATCCCAATACCGAAGACTAAAATCAGCGCCAGCGCATGAAACAAGCTTAAGGGCGATCCGACAAAGCCTAAAATGGCCAAGGTGAGTAAGGCCGCCAGCGCGGGTACGGCGACCACTAGGGCGGCTCTTTTAACGCCAAAGCTCAGGCTAAATAGCAAGAGGGCGATAACGAGCGCCAGCCCCAATAACTTGAGGGTAAGCAGGCGATAATGGCCCATCACAGTGGAGATATCCGCGACTTTATCAATAAGCTGTACCTGCGGATCCTCGGCAAAGCGCGCCTTGAGGGCCGCAATATCTTCAATACCGCCGAGCAGCACTATGGCGCCGTGGCTATCGTTCACTTGGTTGGCATTATCGGGGCTGGTCGCTGACTCTGTTGAGTGCCCAAACGGTGCAAATCCCTGTGGTGCAAGCCAGAGTGGAGCTAGCTGTTTGCCTAAGCCCAGTTCGAAAAAATCCGTCGGGGTGATATAGCTATCCTTGGCGGCAAGGTAGGCGGCAGAAAGCTCAGGTGCTAGGCCGTCATCTAGGCCAATGCTGTTTAGCACTGTGGTTAATTGCGACTGGTAAATCTTGCCCTGCAATTGATACGCCGCATCCTGTTTTTGCTTGCTCGGCAGATAACGGCTGAGGCTGACATAGTTGCCCAGCTCTTGCTGTTTAATGGCGGCATCGAGCTGTGGACTTAAGGCTTCGAGTCGTTGCAGTAAGACTTCTTCACTGGGGGCTCGCACCAATAAAAACTGGTTATCCGTGCCGCCACTGAGTAATTTTCTGAGCCTGTCTTCAGGCTCAGTCACGCTCGCAGGGCTTTGCTGTAAATGGCGAATATCATCGTCGACGTTAAGCTTACTGATCCCCAACAGGCAGACTCCCGCGAGCACTAAGGCAAACAGACTCAATCCCCATGGCGAGATCAGTTTATTGGAGAATCCGGTGAGTCTCGCAAGATAGGCCTCTGCAAGGGTTAACGGACGTTCCCCCGAAGGCAACTTGCTGCCCGCCAATAATGGATAGGCGAGCACTAACGTCAGGTAGGCGCCGAGTAAACCCGAGGCGCAGAAAATCGCTACCTGCTGCATGCCGGGAAACGGTGCTAAACCGATACCGACATAGGCTAAGGCACTGGTGATAAAGGCGAGTGACACTGTGGGGAAGATATAGGCCACGGTCGCCTGCGCGCTACGCTCATTATCGCTTAACCGCTCGCAGTAAAAATGGAAGCTGTAGTCGATGGCAATCCCAATCAGGCTGGTGCCAAAGACGAGAGTGAGTAAATGCAGTTCCCCGAACACGCTTAAGGTAAAGGTCACCGCCAGCAGCAGGCCGCTGCCGATTGTCACCATCGCCAGCAAGAGTGGCATCACGGAGCGAAACGCGAGCCAAACCAATAACACTACGCCAAGCAAAGAAGCTAGGCCGAGGACAGAGATTTCACTCTTAGCGGTATTGGTAGCCTCGATGGCATGGAACAGCGCGCCCGCCTGTAACACTTTAATGCTGGGGTATTGCGCGCTGACGGTATTCAGCGCTTTCGTTAGTGCCGCTTGCTGGCGTAATTGCGCATTCGGGTTAAAGGCGCTTTCTGTGCCCTTTGCCATCACAATGGCAGCCACGCCTTCACTGCTATTAACACCTTGTTTGGTATCAACACTTTGTGGACGAGCAAGTAAAATCCCTTGGCTGGCGCTCAGCTTTGTACTGGGCGCAAGGACGAGCAAATTGGCGGGGAACAATAGCAAAGGATCTTGGGTCAAGAGTTGGCTATTGGCATAACTAAAGGCGTTGTAGAGCTGCTGAGTGGTTGAGGCAATTAAGTGCTCGAGGCCATTATGGCTTAAGGCTTCGGTTTGTTCAGGCGTGAGCAGTTTAAAGCGATAGGGGAAATAAAATTGCCCTAGGGCTTCACCCATCTGCAGATCGGCGCTGCGAATATCGGTAAAGGCGGTATTTTGAGTCTTAAGCTGCTCCATCAGGAGTGTGGCCGCCGCAACCACCTGAGGTTCATCCTCGGCAATTAGAGCGAGATACACTTGATCGGCGAGTGTCGATTCCACTTGTTCGAGGGCGCGCGCCGTGAGTGCGTCCTGCTGCAGATGGGGCAACATGGCGAGAATATCGCTTTGTACCTTTGCCCCATTTTGCCACAGTTGCAGCGTCCACAGGCTCGTCGCCAGCATCAAACACAACCAAATAGCGAAGCGCCATTTAGTCGAGGTTTGCATCAGGCTATGGCCAATACGCGTGGCAATCTTGGGCGCCATGATTCTGCCTTACTCTCTTGGACCAGTGTCTTTAGGCGTTGTCTGGCTGATGGCATATTGGGCTAACTCAGCCTCACTCAGTGGACCTTGGCGCAGCTCGCTAAAATCGATACGGGTGATATCCTGCGGACTCACACTCGGATTGGCGCTGAGTAGCACTAAGGTGTGTAGCGTATCGCTGCCTTCGAGCACCATATTAGTAATTCCCTTCTTCATCAGCGGATCTTTAGGGGTTAATCCCAACTGCCAGTTTGGCTTGCCTTGCGCTAAGGGCTCTTGGGCTAAAAAGTGCAGTTCGAAGTTTGCACTTAAACCCGAAATATCGCCGCCCAGCATGGCATTTACTAGACTCGGTAATAAATCCCCCATGGCCGCCGCGCTTGCCGAAGCATCGGCTTGGCTGATTTGTACTCGCCCTTGGCTATCTCGCTGAATAAGTTGCTTATCTTTTAAAATCAGCAAGGACTCGAAGGGGCTAAGTTGTTGCCAGATCAGTCCTTGTGCCTTGTCGAACACAAACTGGCCTTGGCTCTCTAGGGGCTTTTTCAGCACTTTAAGCTGGCGCGATTGCACAAAGTGGCCGCGAACCGTCTCGCCAAGATTGAGCTTTTGGCTGAGGGCGAGTAATGCGGCGTTATCTGCGCCTTGGGCGAATAGCGTTTGATATTGGTTCGCACCCGTGAGGTTGGTATCGGCAAGGCTCTGCGCCTGTACCGAGCCAAACAGCAGTGTGCAGCTTAATAGTAGGCTTTGGCAGAACCCTAGCCACCACTTAGCTTGTGGCCGATTTGTAAAAAGGGCAATCATTCGCTATCCGCCTTTGCAAGCAGCGGAGCGATTTTGCTGCGGAATATCTCTGGCGTCACAAAGCACATTTCTTGGCTCGTCATATCCACCGCCGCCTGAATGGTATAGCCCTTAGTAATGCGCTCACCGCTTGCGGTATCACGGATTTGATAATTGATTTTTAGACGATTTTCCCACTCGACCAACTCGGCGCGCACGGTAATGTGTTGCTCGAAGGTGCTGGCCTTAACGTATTTGATCTGCAAATCAATAATCGGCCAAGCGTAGTTCGATGCCTGCATTTGGCGATAGTTGTAGCCTAACTCGTCGAGTAATTTGCAGCGGGCAATCTCGAAATAACGCAGGTAATTACCATGCCAAGTGATC
The DNA here is from genome assembly GCF_019457435.1 of Shewanella sp. FJAT-51649. Taxonomy (NCBI): domain Bacteria; kingdom Pseudomonadati; phylum Pseudomonadota; class Gammaproteobacteria; order Alteromonadales; family Shewanellaceae; genus Shewanella; species Shewanella sp. FJAT-51649. Next base: position 347,372 of record NZ_CP080411.1, read on the forward strand.
CCCATCGAATCCACATCGTGGAAGGGGATCTGCATGTCCATTTCTATGCTGAGCAAGGATTTCATCGGCACACTTCCCATTCGCCCGCTTGGATTTTCGCAACGGTTTGGCGCAGTACGGCTTCGAGCGGTCTGTCTTCGACTAATGGCTCAAAATCGGCGCGCACTTGGGCGAGTGTGGTCGCCAGCGAAGGGGTCAGTGAAGCTTCATCTAACTCGTTTTGCTTAATACGCAGGCCAATGCCTTGAGTCATAGCGAGCAGGGCAGCCGCGGCGACTTGCTCTGTTAGTTGCAACACGCGCATACAGTCACGGGCGGCGATAGTACCCATGCTGACTTTATCTTGGTTATGGCATTCGGTTGAGCGAGAGAACACGCTCGCAGGCATAGTGTGTTTGAGCGCCTCTGCGGTCCATGCCGAAACCCCGATCTGTACCGCCTTAAAGCCATGGTTGATGGCACGGCGTGGCCCAGTTGAACCCGAAAGGTTAGCGGGTAAACCGTTGTTAAACTTAGGGTCCATCACTAATGCCATTTGGCGGTCGATAAGATCGGCGATGTTGGCCACAGTGTTTTTTAAGGAATCCATCGCAAAGGCAATGTGCCCACCGTAGAAATGGCCACCGTGGAGAATATGCTCGCCTTCACCATCGACTATGGGGTTATCGTTGGCGCTGTTGATTTCGGTTTCGATAAATTGGCGCATAAAGGGCAGTGCATCCTGCAATACGCCAATGATGTGCGGCGCGCAGCGGATGGAATATCTGTCCTGCAGACGATCTGAATTGCGGGGGTGAACATGGTGGTTCAAATCTTCCCGTATCCAAGTCGCGATTTGGTTTTGTCCCGGATGGGGTTTGGCGGCAAACAGAATATCGTCGAAATGGTTCGAGTTACCTTTGAGGGTTAACGACGCCATGGCGGTAATGCGGCTGGCTAAACGCGCTAAATACTGTGCGCGATCAAAGGCTAAACAGGCTAATGCCGTCATCACTGCCGTGCCATTCATCAGGGCTAAACCTTCCTTGGGGCGCAGCACATGGGGCGTGATGTTCAGCTCGCGGTAAACCTCTTGGGTGGCTCTGCGCTCGCCGTTATAAATCACTTCGCGCTCGCCAACTAGCACGGCGGCCAAGTAAGACAATGGCGTTAAGTCACCGCTGGCACCGACCGAACCTTCCTCTGGGATCACAGGCGCTATATTGAGATTAAGTAGGGTTTCGATGCGCTTTAAGAGCTCATAGGTTACGCCGGATTTGCCAATGGCGAGGGAGTTTAAACGGCAAGCCATCACGGCGCGCGCCTGCATCACGCTCAAGACTTCGCCGAGGCCACAGCCATGGAAGCGGGATAAGTGCAGTGGCAGCTCATGGACTAAGTCGAGACTCACGTTGACAGTGCAAGAGTCGCCATAGCCGGTGGTGACGCCGTAGACCACACCTTCTTCGTGTAGCAGGCTGTCGATAAAGCGGGCGCCCTTTTGGATATAAGCTTGGTAATCGGCATCATCACAGAGTTTAACTTTAGCACCCTTAGCAACGGCGACGACTTGCTCTAATGTGAGTAACTGACGGCCAAATTCGATTGGCTGCTCAGCGGTTGTCGTGTGAGTAACTGCGTGGCTCATAAATGCTCTGTCCTGTCTGTAGTGCGCTCCTGCTCCGGGAGTGCTGCTGTCGTTTGTGGGGCGGATGTCGCGCGGTTTACCTTGCTATCGTCCCGCCAAAAATCAAAAAAGTTAAACCACTGCAAGGGTTCACGCCTTGCGTAGTGTTCGAGGCGTTCACTGTAGTTATGCACCGCCTGTTGTAGCCTTTCCATTCGCCCTGCCCGCGGGCCCTTGAGGCTATTGCTAAAGTGCTCCAAATACACGCGATATCGCCCTTGTTCGCGCAGGCAAAACATCAGATACACTGGGCAATCCAAGAGGCCGGCCAGAATAAATGGTCCCTGCGGGAAGGCTGCCTCATCACCCATAAATGGCGCATATACCACGCGTCCTTGGGAGTGGGATGAGGTTCTATCGCCAGCAATCACCACTAGCTCACCGTCTTCAATCTTTTGCTGTAGCAGCATAGAGGTGGCGGGATTAAGCTCGGTCACTTGGATCAAATTCAGCGTGCTATCGGGGTTTAATTGCTTGAGTACATTATTAAAGTTTTCGGCATGGCTGGTTAACACCATGACATTCACTTTGACCTTGCGCTGGTGGATTGAAATCGCGCGGCACAGTTCGAGATTACCCAAGTGGGAGACCAGCAGCACGGCACCTTTGCCGCTTTCTAGCTGATTTGCCAGCACTTGGCGGTCGGGAAAATCCACTTGGCTTAATTGAATGCGATCGCACCAGGCATCGATTCTATCGAGCGCCGCATTACCGAAGGCGAGAAAGTGGTTCAGGCTATCGCGCCAGCCAATGGGGCGATTCAATTGTGGATGTTGTGGCTCGAGACGTTGCACGCGGCGCAGAAAATCCAACGAGGCCTCGCGGCTGACTTTGCCCGTCAGGAAGAAATAGCAAATCACCGGATACATAATGGCACGGCACAACCAATGGCCGCCGAAACGGTAGCTTTCGACCAACAGTTTTATGCCCCAATAACTGCCGCGCTCCTTCATCCCTGACCAATGGGTTGAGGCTTTATCGGACTGGGGCGATTGCGCCTTCTGTTTACGGCGCAGCAGTTGTGGCAGGCGCTTTAACATGCCGAAAAATAATCGGGTGTGCAGCTTAGTGATGCGCACATTGTCGGCCACACCTTGAAAGTGGCTGACGCCGTTTTCGGGATAAATGACCTTAGTGGGGTGAAACAGAATTTCCACCCCTTGCCAGTAGAGTTTGACTAGGATTTCGATATCAAAATCCATCCGCTCCGTGAGGGCGTGCTGGCTTAAGAGACGCTCGGTGGCGGCTAAGGGATACACCCTAAATCCGCACATCGAATCTTGAATATCAAAGCTTAAGGTTTCGACCCATACCCAAAAGTGGGTGAGGTAACGGCCATAGAGTCGTCCCTTGGGGACGGACTCGTCGTACTCGGGCTTGCCCGAAATCAGTGCATCTGGCTTGGCCTGCGCCTTGGCGAGCATGGCGGGAATATCGTTTAAATTATGCTGGCCATCGGCATCGACCTGTAACACATGGGTAAAGCCATCGCGATAGGCACGGCGAAGCCCCGTCATCACAGCCGCGCCCTTGCCACGGTTGTAGGGATGTTGCAGCAGGGTCACCCAGTCGTGTTGCTCCGCTAAGGTTTGCAGCAGATAGCGGGTCTCATCGTTGCTGCCATCGTCAATCAAATAGCAGGGCAGATTGAGGGCGGCGAGCTCGAGCAAGGTCTGGGCGATCGCGGCGCTATGATTGTAATTGGGGATCACCAGCGCCAGCTTGATTGGCGCCGTGCCCATTAAATCACTCGGCGGGACTAGCATTGTGTCGCTCATTCCGTCGCTCACAGGGCTGCTCCATCATCTTGCTGACTAGCAAAGCTGATACGCCCTGAGGCATAGCGGTGGTCGCCATAGCTGTAGGCAAAGGTTAACTTCTCTTTGGCGGCATTATGGCTAATGGCTAAGGTGACTTCCTGCCCTTGCAGAATAAGCTGTTGAAACTTCAATACTTCTAAATTAGCGACCGCAGCGTTGTAACCAAAATGCTTGCAACCTAAGCGCACGGCCCAATCGAGTTGGGTCACACCGGGGAGCACGGCTTGCTCGGGAAAATGGCCGTTAAAATATTCGAGATCGGCGGCGACAAAGAGGCGCAGTTCAATACTTTCTGGGCCGATCTCTGATGCGAGGATCGGCGGTAAACTCGACTTAATCATGGTCAAATAACTCAACTAGCTGGGCGACGACGCGCTTGCCCTGAGTGTTTAACGGTAAGGTTTCGGGGTAGCGCCAGCGGCGCGGTAAGGTCACGCGCTCAAACTGAGTCAGTAGATGCGCTTTTAACGCATTGTTGATACTGAGTTTTCCCTGCTCTTGGTGCACATTTCGGCCCAATAGCGACAGGGTGATTACTGCCCCTAACTGGGATTTAAACTGGGGCAATACGACCAAGGCGGCCTGCTCGACATAGGCGTGGCTACAGAGCAAGGTCTCCATTTGCGCCAACGAAAGACGTTTTTCTTCAATCTTAACAATGCGATCGAGTCTTCCCTTGAGCCTGAATTGGCCATTGGCCGTCGGCTCGATTTTATCTTCACAACGTAACCATTGATCGTCGGCCAAATAGGGCGACTTCAGCAGCAGGGCACCATCGTCAGCGTCTTGGTCTATGGTAATTTGTTCAAACACTTGCCAAGGTTCGTCGGCCTCCTGTTGACGACGATAGGCGATACCGCCGGTTTCGGTGCTGCCGAAAATCTCGATAGGTAAATGGCCATAGCACTGTGCAACCCCTTGGGCAGCGGTGAAACTTAACGGCCCGCCGGAGCTGAAGACTAAGCTGGGTGAGCGCAGTTGGCGTTCGTGTTCTAGCGCCTTAGGCAAACGGGATAATTGCGCTGGGCTACTGATCAGGCACAGGTTTGGTAACAAGGCGGTGTAGTAGCTTAAGGTCTCAGGATATTCGATCTGCTCGCTTAAAAAAGGGCGACTGGCGGCTAAGGGCCAGAGGATTTTAAACAACAAGCCGTAGATATGCTGATGAGAAACGGTCGAGACCACACTGCAATGGGGCAAATGCTCGGCGAAGGTGTGCTCGAGCACTGTCACCTCGGCATCGAGCTGCCTTAGGCTCTTGCGAATCGCCTTGGGCTCACCACTGCTGCCCGAGGTAAAGAGCACCAATTCACCAAAGCTGTCACTCTCTGGCCAAGGTTTGGTGGGGAGACTCAGCTCTTTATTCAGCAGGATAAAGGCGTGACTCTCGCACAGCGGCTTGTCTGACAATATGCCTTCAAACTGATGGGTCAGTTCACTCAGGGTGCCAGTTTGGGTGTTGGGCGGCAGAATAATTTCCTTGCCCGCCAACAGTGCGGCACACAGGCCTACGGCAAACAGATCGCTGGTATCGCTCGCCAGTAACCATTTTTGTTCAGGCGCTTGGCGCAGCTGCTCGTAGAAATGCGCCACCTGATTGGTAAACAGGGCACCTGTGACTATGTCATGGTGATTAAAGCTGATCAGTTGTTGGGCGAATGGCCCTTGGGTTAACCAGTTTTTGAGTAGTTGTGTCATGTCTTCTTCAACCAAAAGCTGCGATATAACCATTCCCCACCGAGGAGCAGTCCCATGAGTACGTATGCAATCAAACCGTTATACAAGGTCCAAGTTGCTAGGCTGGTAAACGCGGCGGTATAGGCCGCCACAGTGCCGTTTAGGATAAATAAGCCACACCAAAGCAGGGTGACTTTTTTAAGATAACCTATGGCTTCATCCGGCAAATCGGGCTCTTTGAGCCGTGCGAGCCGTTCAATCATGCTTGGGCCTTGGTATAGCGAGTAGCTAAACAGGGCTAACATGGTGAGGTTTATCACCACGGGGTAATACAAAAGCCAGTCGCTGCGTTTGGCGACAAAACTGCCCGCGGTGAGCGCAATCCCCACAAGCAAAGGCAAAACTAAGGTTTTAACCTTTTGCTTTTGCAGCATTAAACGCACTACCAACAAGAGGCATAGCACTAGGGCTATGGTGCCTGCTGGCAGATAATTCAGTCCTAAATACACGGCGACTGGATAAGCAATCAGCGCGAGTGCGGTTAGTACTTGTAGCAGGACACGCATTAGTCTTTAACTAAGCCTTCAATGGCGTTAACCACATCGTTGACTGTGCGGACAGATTTAAACTCGTCGGGCTGAATTTTCTTGCCCGTGAGTTGCTGCAGCTTAATCACTAAGTCGACGGCATCTATGCTGTCCAGATCTAGCTCTTGATAGAGATTCGCCTCTGGCGTAATCGCATCGGCATCGATTTCAAACTCATCCACCAAAATAGTGGTCAACATAGCGAGGATTTGTTCGCGGTTTTGCATCTTCCTCTCCTACGGACGTTGTGATTCGATGAAGTTAGCTAGACTGGCCACACTGTAAAAATGCGCCTTAGTGCTATCCGAGTTGGCTTCGATTTTCACATCAAATTTTTTCTTGATGGCTAAACCCAGCTCGAGCGCGTCGATCGAGTCGAGTCCGAGTCCTTCACCAAAGAGCGGTGCATCTGTGTCGATATCATCAATACTGACGTCTTCTAAGTCGAGGCAGTCGATGATCAACTGTTTAATTTCGTTATGTAAAGTCATAATTATTTTCGAGTTGTTGTTGATAGTATTGTTCAAGGTCTCGGGTTAATTGCCGAGCCATTTTCGCATGCTCACCCAATGGAGCTTGGTAGCCTTGGTGAGAAATTGTGTTGCCGATTTCGACGGCCATTCCCATGGTTTGCCTTGGGATCTCATACCAAGGTTGTTCCTTTGTCAAACCACGCACATTGGTGCGCAAAACCACAGGTAAAATATCGGCTTGGGTGCGAATCGCAATATTGGCAGCGCCACGGGCAAATTCGTTAATGCTTGCACCAAATACAGTGCGCGTGCCTTCGGGAAAGATAATCAGATTAGTACCACGGGCGAGTACTTCGCGACAATCTTCGAGCATCAGCTCGGCGCCGCGATTGGGAATATATCCCGCGCAGGAGACGACGCCACGTAAGAAGGGATTGCGCCACAGACCCTGTTTAACGATACAGCCCGCATTGGGCATCAAGCTGATTAATACCACCACATCGACCAGACTCGGGTGATTGGCAATGACTATCACGCCCTTGGCATTTCGCAGCTGCTCGGCGTTATGAGTGCTGACTTGGATCACCCCCGCCCAAGTCAACATGGCCACAAAGCCTTTAAACATAGTGTGCACGGCCTTTTGCACGCGGATAATCCGCGCTTCGGGCGTGCCCGGCCAAAAACGCAGCAGAGGCAAGATGGTTAACGAGCTTAACAGTCCACCGAGGCCAAAGGCGATGTAGCAACTGACGCCGCCAAGCCAACGGGGAATATAGTTAATTCCCGCACGGCGTTTTTCAGGCAGCGTATAAGCGACATTAAATTCGGCATTGTGTGGTACTGGATTAGGCATGCGTTAGGCTCCAGTGCCAATGCGATAAGCAGCCGTTAATATCCTGTGAGGTCGCCAGCGCGTGGATCAACTTGCCGTAGGACAGCGGTGTGGCGTTTTGTTGCTGCTCTGCTGTCAGTTGGCTTAGGGTGAGGGTAACGGTCGCACTCTCATCCGCGGGTGCTAGGGTCAATCCGAGGGCTAAGGGCAACTCAAACTCTTGAGTAAATTCATCATAGACTGGCGGGACGGGATCATCGCCAAACACCAACAATAGTGGTTCAGGTGATTGGTGCAGTTGGGCGAACGCTTCTACCATGGCTTGGGAAAGGGTTTCTGTGCCCGCGGCAATCGAGGTCGAAGGGGCGGTGTTATTGGTCAAAATACCAAAAATACCGCTGCCAGTGTTATGCACCGACTGACTAAAACCTAAGGGGGAAAGCGGTTGTTTTTCAATAATATCTTCGAGCAGTCCAATGGTGCGGTGCAGCTCGCCGTGGCGAGAAGCAAATATCGAGCGACAGTTAGGCGCAGCCTCACATTGGAAACTGACATCCAGCATCATCTTGGTTAAACGGCTAAAACGTCTGCGCTGCATGGCGGGGACTTGGGATAGTGCAGGGGAAATCCCCTCGAGATCATCTTTGCTTGTGTCAGCCGAGTGCTTGCACCAAGTTTGCCAGTCATCACGCTGTGGATACTTTGGCGCCCATGCGCCCCAAGAATGGATGCTGAATCTGAGTTGCACTACTTTGCCTCGACACTATTTAAAGCTGTCTTAGTTATCCCTAACTAAGCGAAAAATATTAATGAATTGATAGGCCTATAGCTTGTCTACGCGTTGGATAAATCGCGCCAATTCCCCGATGAATGTGCGGCTTATTCTACACTAAGTCCTTAGTTTTAATGAAGCCATTTGCATCATGATGGTTAACAAAATGCAATCAAGATTCGATTTATCACTGTTAAGCAACATAAGTTGCAGCAGAGCCGTTGGGGAAGAGCACTATAAACTGTCTTACTGAACCAGAGTTGAACGACTAGCAAGCTGGGTTTATACGCTGAAATGGAGCTGAAAGTGTGGATGTAAAAAAGGCGCACTAGGCGCCTTTTTAGACAAGTTTGGAGCATTACTGGGCGAGTTGGTTTTCCAATTTACGCAGCGCCGCTTTCACTTTACGGGTGTTTTCAGGCCCCATGCGGATCATCAGTTTTTGCGCGCTCGGTAAGGCTTCTAAATTAGGATCCACAAAGCGGTAGTTCACGCTGATTGAGCTCAGCTCAATAGGCTCTTCGATGATAGGAGCTGCGAGCATGATCTTAATGGCTTGCAGCATTCTGTCATTGAATTTCGCGTTGCTGTAACCCAACTCGGCAAAGGCCTCGTCAAACAGCGGCGTGAGCTGTTTGTAGGTGTGCATTAAGGTTTGCTCATCCATGCTGGCAATCACAGTCGCATAGGCGTCATATCTGTGGTAACTCTCTGGATTTAAATACACTTTGCTCGTGATTTCAGACACAGTGAACAGCTTTTCTGGGCCTTTGACTGGGCTAACTTTGCGGGCGAGATCGCCTTGGGCCAAGTTGTCCACGAACACCACAAACTGACGGGCCAAATCTTGGTTCACTAAGGAGGAGCCGACCACGTTGTTATTGATGATCGCCAGCGCTTTTTGATGCACAAAGGCATCGCTCTCAGGCAGGCTGGGGACGACTTCTTCTGGAATCGCAGGCTCGGTTGGCGTGACGACGGTTTCGGTTTCCGTCGTGGTCGTCGCAGGGGTTTCATTTTCCAGCGGCGCGGTTTCAGGCTCAGTGCCCGTTTCGAGCGTCATTGGTTCAGATGAAGGCGGCTCAGGCAGCACTATGGGCGCATTGGGGATGAGCTTGGGTGAGTCATCTTTGGTGTAGTAATAATAACCTCCCGCAGAGAGCAGGATGACGAGCACAATCGCAATCAAAGCAAAGCGATTACTGCTTGAGGAGGTTTCTTGAGGTGTAATTCTATCATCTTGATTAACTTGCATTTTACATCCTTCGCTTAAGTGTCAAGGTAACGGGGTGAATACATGCAGCTAACATTTAAAGTGCAAGTGCCAACGAGTTGTCGATGGCAGGTTCATTGTGCAAGTTTCCACGCGCTTGTCCATAGCAGTGAGCTGAACAGGCTGAATTTATTTTACCTTGAAGGGGTTAGCTTAAGGTTTAGGCCTGAACGTATTGCTGCCTGTGTCCAAGCCAACGATGAATAATGGCATCGACCGACTCTGGCGCCTGTGACATCACATGGCTCGCCAGTTTTTGGATATGTGGGATAAGCGCCTGATCGCGGACAAGGTCGGCGATTTTTAGCTCGGCCAGTCCCGTTTGCTTCGTGCCCAGTACTTCGCCCGGCCCACGGATCTCTAAGTCTTTCTGTGCAATCACAAAACCATCATTACTTTGCCTGAGCACATTTAACCGCTGGCTCGCGGTTTGGCTCAATGGCGCCTTGTAGAGTAACACACAATGGCTTGCCACGGCACCGCGCCCTACGCGACCTCGCAGCTGGTGTAACTGTGCAAGACCCAGTCGCTCTGGGTTTTCGATAATCATCAAGCTAGAGTTGGGGACGTCGACGCCGACTTCAATCACTGTGGTTGCAACCAATAAATGGATAGTTCCCGTCTTGAAGTCGGCCATAATTTTTTGCTTTTCAGCGCTTTTCATCCGGCCGTGGACTAAACCTATGCTCAGTTCCGGCAGCGCTTGGCGCAACTCTTCGGCGGTATCTTCCGCCGCTTGGCACTCGAGGACTTCGGATTCTTCTATCAGAGTACAGACCCAATAGGCTTGGCGTTTATCCGTGACTACGCTGTTGCGGACGCGCTCGAGCACTTCATTGCGACGCGAATCGGGAATGGCGACTGTGGTCACGGGCGTGCGGCCGGGCGGCAACTCATCGATAATCGAGGTGTCCAAATCGGCGTAGGCCGTCATGGCCAAGGTGCGCGGAATGGGGGTCGCCGTCATAATCAACTGGTGGGGATGAAAGCCTTGGTTAATGCCTTTTTCCCTGAGCCCCATCCGTTGGTGAACCCCGAACCTGTGCTGCTCATCGATAATGATTAAAGCCAACTTATTGAAGGTTACCTGCTGCTGGAAGATGGCATGGGTGCCTATCACTATTTGCGCCGCGCCCGATTCAATATCGGCTAAGGATTGCGCCCGTGCCTTGCCTTTAAGCTTGCCCGCAAGCCATCCCACTTTTAACCCGAGGGGTTCAAACCACGCGGCAAAGTTAGTCGCATGCTGCTCGGCGAGTAATTCGGTGGGCGCCATCATAGCCACTTGGTAACCACTTTCGATGGCCTGCAATGCGGCGAGGGCGGCGACCAAGGTTTTACCCGAACCTACATCACCTTGAACTAAGCGCATCATGGGGTGCGGCTGCGCTAAATCTTTACCTATCTCGGCGACGACCCTTTGCTGTGCACCTGTCGGTTTGAAGGGCAATGAGGCGAGAAAGGGATTCAATAGCTGGCCGCTGGCGTGCATGGTCACGGCGGCGTCGAGATTGCTGCGTTGCCTGAGTCGGAGCATGCTGAGGTTATGGGCGAGCAGCTCTTCCTGCACCAGCCGTTGCTGCGCCGGATGTTGGCCTAGCTCTAAGTCAAATTGCGATATTCCTGCGTGAGGGCGATGCAGGGTTTGCAGTGCTTGTTTCAAGCTCATGCTATTGGGCTGCAAATTGGCGGGTAATAACTCGGTCAAACCGCCGTCTTCTAATAATTCGAGGGCTTGCTCGGTAAGTTTGATCCAACTCGCCTGTTTGAGTCCCTCCGTGGTGGGATAAATCGGCGTGAGGGTATCGCTTAAATGAATATCTTCACCGGGATAGACAATTTTGTACTCGGGATGGACGATTTCGGCCTGATGATTGCCCCGACGAATTTCGCCATAGGCGCGGATCATTAAGCCATTTTGCATCGCATTGCGTTGCGCCATCGAAAAGTTAAAGAAGCGCAGACTCATGCTGCCGGTATTATCGCGCACATTGCACACCAGCATGCGTTTGCGGCCTTGAATGATTTGTGTCGACTGGATTTCGGCTTCAATGGTGCCGTAATTTCCCGGCATTAAGGCGGCAATAGGATAAATTTGAGTGCGGTCTTCGTAGCGCAGGGGTAAGTGAAACAGCAGATCTTGTACTGTTGTGATGCCGAGCTTTGCGAGTTTTTCCGCCACCCTTTTGGCGACGCCTTTGAGGTCGGTGATCGGAACAAGATCCAATTGCTGCAAGTCGTTAGCGCTCAATCACTGTGAATTTATACATATACTAACAGAGTGTAAGCGTAAGGCAATCTTGGGCTGAGTTGCTCGGTGGGTGCGGTTATGTGAGGGTTTAGCGACGAATTAAGGATTTATTTCAGTCTTATGGGCTAAATTGCCCTTGGAGCATATTTCTCCTTATCTTATTCATATTAAAATAAATGTGTTTCAATCCTAGAAGTAAACAATAGAGAAAATCATCATTCGTTATTAATAACGTACACTTTGTAAGTTTTTGTGGTTTAATCGAATGATTGATTGCCTGTATCGGGCATAAATCTTTATGCGGTAACACGGTTGTGAATCGATAATAAGAAAGTGACCTCTGGTGACGGATCACATGTGGGGAAACATGGCCGAGGAGTACTCGCCTTTGCGTCTATGGTGCTTAACCTGTTTATTTATTGGCATATTGTTTTCTGCTATGCCGGCATGGGCCAAACTAGATGTGGCGTTTTTCAATCCCGGTGCCGAGGCCGATAGCTTTTGGGGTGATGTCGACAAATTAATGTGGGTGGCATCAGCAAAACTCGACATTAATTTGCAAATTATCCATTCAGATCGCAATCATTTTAAAATGATTAGCCAGTTAGACTCTTTATTAAAATCGCAACAGTCCCTTCCTAATCAGGTTATTTTGGTTAATGAGAAGCAATCAGCATTAAAAATGTTGCAGATGCTTTATCACCATCCCATTTATGTGCAGCTTATTTTGAATGATATTTCCGTGGCCGAACGGGAAATGCTATTGCAAGATCCCCACTGGCAGACCTATTTATTGCCCGCCATTATGCCCGATAACTATGCTATCGGAGCCGAGACCGCTAAAGCTTTGTTAACGGGGTTAGACGTTAAAAAAGCTAAGGTTTTATTGATCTCGGGCGATAAGTCCACGCCCGCATCTGTTCTGCGGACTCAGGGCGCCAACGATTATTTCTTTATGCAACCCAATGTGACAGTCACACAAACGGTTTATGGCCAATGGAGTGAGGATATTGCCTATGGGCAAGCATTGACGCTGCTGACCCGTTATCCCGATTTAAAACTGATTTGGACCGCAAGTGACAGAATGGCGATGGGGGTAATTAAAGCATTGAAGGAAAAAGGGCTCAACCCTGGGCGAGACGTGTTGGTGAGCTCTGTAAATACGTCCGCCGAGATTTTACGACTCCGTCAGGAGCAACAACTCAGTGTACTCGGTGGTGGGCATTTTTTAGCGGGCGCATTGGGGTTAGTGCAACTGCAACATTATCAGGCGACAGGGCAATATTATCCCTACGACAAGGTCCAGTTATTCAGCGTGCTTGAGCCAGGCTCAGAGTTTTATCGCATGTTAGTAGCAAGGGATTGGTCAGCAATTTTCCAATCCCAAATTTTGGATAAGTTGCCACCGCAATAATAACGAATAGGTATCCATGAAGCATCGTAATCATTCCATCAGCCACAGGATGACGCTCACTATTATTGGGGTGAGCTCGTTTTTTGCCGTCCTGACTATGTTGGTGCAGTTGGTATGGAATTATCAGGAGAGCATAGATAAGGCTACGGCGGATATTCGTGAGTATTCCGAGTCTATCTTGCCTAGCATTGCTAAGTCGCTCTGGGATGTCGACCATAGCCTGTTATCCGATCTGTTGTCGGGTTTAGGGATGATGCCCATGGTTTCGAGTGTCAATCTCGAAAGTGTCGATGGCGTGACCATGCAGTTAGGTAAATCCTTACGTGCGCAGGAGGAAAACCAAACTTCGTTTCATTATCCGATTATGTATCAAGAGCAGCTGATTGGCTCACTCACCGTTGGTCTGGACACCAATAAGCTGTATTACGAATTATGGCAGCAGTTGATTATCATCGTCCTCGGCAATGGCCTTAAAACCCTGCTGATGATTTACCTGATCCTCACTATGGTGCGTTTATTGGTGACCAACCGATTGTCGGCACTGGAGCGGTTTGCCAATCAAATCAATTTGAATTCATTACCCAAACTGAAAGTGCCCATCAGTGTAGTGACCAGCCAAGATGAAATTGGCCATGTGGCGCAATCGCTACAGGCTATGTATCAGCGTATTCGCAATGACTTAGCCATTAACAAGCGTCAGGGGCGTGAATTACAACAGCAGCAGAATCAGTTGGCGCGTTTAGTCGACGAGCGAACTCAAGAGCTTAATTGGCAATCCCAGGCGAACCAGTTATTAGCCGAGATGTCACTGCAGTTTTTAACCACGGATACCTCGCAACTGGATGAATGTCTCGCCGATGCCTGCCATCGCATTGGACTGTTATTCGATGTTGAACGGGTCAGTATTATTGAGTTTACCCAGCGCTACGCCAATTACCGTAGCTTCTGGAGCTGTGAGTCGCAGGCAAATCAGATCCAAGATATCTCCGTCGATAGTGTTGCCGTGCTGGCGCAAAAGTTTGTGTCGGAGTCGACGTTAGTGATCGAGTCGATTGATTTTTTAGAGCATGAGTCTCCTACGGAATACCAAGCGCTGCGCTCGGTTGGGATTTGTTCTATCGCCGCATTTGCGATTAAAAATGCCAATGAATTACTCGGTTTACTCTCGCTTTCCATGGTGAGCCGTCCATTAAATTGGAATCCACAAAAGAAGGTAATGCTGACTCAATTTGCGGCGGCCCTGAACGAATTGTTGTTACGTGAGGAAAAAGAGCGACAGATGCTCAGCCTGCAACAGGCTTTAGTGTCGGTGAATGCTCAGCTACGTGTGATGGCTGAAACCGATGAATTGACTGGATTAAGCAATCGTCGCCCTTTTACTCATACTTTGGAAACCTTGCTCCAACAAGCTAAACCCGTGGGATTGCTGATGTTGGATGTCGATTACTTTAAGAGTTACAACGACACTTACGGTCACCTCGAAGGCGATGCGGCGCTTAGATTGGTTGCGCAGGCGCTCAAACAGTGTGATGTCTTGCCGCAGGATAGTTTGCTGGCTCGAATCGGTGGCGAAGAGTTTGCGATTATTCTTGAGCAGATAACGCCTATCCAATTGGAGGCGATAGCCAACCAACTCTGCTATCGAGTCGCCGCCTTGGATATTCCCCATCGTAGCTCTCCCAAGGGGAAAATTACCCTGAGTATTGGTGGCGTGTATCTCCCCTTAGATACAAGTGTTCGCGGTTTTACCCTCTCTGAGGTGCTGCGCCGTGCCGATATTTGTCTGTATCGCGCTAAAGAACAAGGGCGCAATACTGTGGTCATCGAATCGTAAACTGCCTCGAGACTTTGCCTCAAGACTTGTTAAGTTACTGTTGATTAAGGCTCGCCTCGATGTGTTTGCAACCTAGCCGTGGCGGCAGATTTATTTCTGCTTTGGGGCTGCTATAATTGCCGCCCTTTATTTTCCATCTGTAGGTTCTGGCGTGTCGAAACGGGGCAAAAATACGGCTAATGCGGTGGCGATTTTCAATATCGATGATTTGTCGACTTGGCAAAAATACCGTAAAGGTTTGTGCGACACTTGCCACGCGACCTGCTGTACGCTGCCTGTTGAAGTCACTGTGAGCGACCTAGTGCGCATGACGTTAGTCGATGAGTTTGAAGCCGAGGGCGATCTTAAAGCTATCGCCAAACGTCTGCAAAAAGCGCGCATTATCGACAACTTTAATCATAAAACCGCGATCTTTACTCTGGCTCGTATGGCCAACGATGACTGTTTGTATTTAGACAGTAAAACCCGCCGCTGCACCATTTATCATCAACGTCCAGAGACTTGCCGTAACCATCCACAAATTGGCCCTAAGGCGAATTACTGCCCTTATCGCCCCCGTGAGTAAGCTTTTGAATATGGTATTGGTAGAGGGCTTCGAGTTGGTGATTATCACGCATCGCCTTGACCTGCCGATTAAACTCACTAGCAATCAAGTCTTTATGAGCTGAACGCTTCGAAATCAGCATATAAAAGGGTTCCTGTTGAGTATTCGGCGACGGTTGTGAGGTGAGTGTCTTCGGCAGTTCGCCTGCCTGCGCTAAGGCGAGTGTGCCTGCCAAAATCTCCTTACGGGCGATAAAGAATTTACACCTGTGTTTCAGCAGCATTTCCGGTAGATGATGTAGAGAATTTATCTCGCTAATTGGCGTGTCGTGATGCCAGCCAAAGTTATCGTAGTTGAAACCCTTGATGCCGCAGACGGTGCCAAAATCAGCCAATTGGTTGATATCCTTGATGTGAAACTGTGGTTCAAGTTCAGCTTTCAAATAAAAATAACTGGGAGTGAGGTAATAATAAGCAACAGATGGGGTATAATCAGTGGCTCGTTGTCGATTGAGCGATGCGCTCATAGCGGCATCTATGCTGCCATTATGTACGTCTTTTAAGCAACGTAACCATGGTAAAGCCAACACTTCATAATCAATTCCAATAGGTTTGAAGGTCTGTTCTAGCAGGTCGATATCATAGCCGCTAAGCGTAGAAGTCTTAATGCCATCTTGCCGAATAAAGTAATTAAACGGCGGATATTCAGTCTCTTCGACACAAAAACGTAACTTAAATGGGGAATGCTCATCGGCGCCGTGGGCAACTGGCGAGAGTAGAATCACGCATACTAAGACGATTAGCGGATATAATATACGCATCATACTTTTTAGGCGAAGAGACGATTTTTTAAGTGTAGCAAAGGCTTTCTTGGCAGCACTGGGTTCTTTTATCGTCTGTTCCTCGACCCATTCTTTAGGTACAAATTTCAACTGACTCGCGAAAATCACTGCGCGGGTTGGTGTAGTAAGTCTAGTGTGAAACAAAAGGTGTTACATGAATTTCTTTGATAACGTGATGATAATATTGGGCTTAATCGCCGCAAGTTGTTTCTTTTCTATGTCAGAAATCTCCTTGGCTGCATCACGCAAAATCCGTTTACGTCAGCTAGCCGAAGAGGGGGACAGCCGTGCCGAAAAAGTGCTGCAACTCCAAGCTCAGCCCGGTAGTTTTTTTACTGTGGTGCAAATTGGCTTAAACGCCGTCGCCATCATGGGCGGTATTGTCGGTGAGTCGGCGTTTCGTCCGTATTTTTACCAGTTTTTAAGTGCGTGGATGAGCGACCCTTGGTTAGGCCAAGTGAGCTTCTTACTGTCTTTCGTCGTGGTGACCAGCGCCTTTATTCTGGTTGCGGATCTCATGCCCAAACGTATCGCGATGGCGATGCCAGAGCCTGTTGCCTTAGTGGTGGTTGGCCCTATGAGTTTCTGTATCGCGATCCTTCGTCCATTGGTTTGGTTTTTCAATGGCATGGCAAGCGCCATCTTCAAGTTACTGCAAATCCCAACCGTGCGTAACGATGAAATCACCCCAGACGATATTTATGCGGTAATGAACGCGGGGGCAGAAGCGGGCGTGCTCGACAAGGGCGAGCAGCAAATGATCGAAAATGTATTTGAAATGCAAACCGTTTCGGTAACGTCTGCCATGACGGCCCGCGAGAGCTTAGTGTATTTCCTACTGCAAGACAGCGAGGAAGATATCAAGCGTAAGATTGCCGAAGATCCCCATACTAAGTTTTTAGTCTGCGACGGCCAATTGGATATGGTCAAAGGGTTTGTTGATGCGAAAGAGCTGCTGATCCGTGTGATTAACGGTGAGAAAATTACCTTAAAAGACAACAGTCTTGTGCACACTTCTCTGATTATTCCCGATACCTTAAGCCTGTCCGAGGCCATGGAATACTTCAAAAATAGCCGCGCCGATTTCGCCGTGGTGATGAACGAATATGCCCTCGTTGTGGGGATTGTCACCACCAATGATCTGCAACGCGCAGTGATGGGGGCTTGGTCGCTGCACGAGAGCGAAGAGCAGATTATTGCCCGCGATGGCAATTCTTGGTTAGTGGACGGGGTGACGCCGATTACCGACGTGATGCGTGCCTTCGATATTGAGGAGTTCCCCCATAACCAAAACTACGAAACCATTGCCGGCTTTATGATGTACATGCTGCGTAAGATCCCCAAGCGCACCGACTTTGTTAACTATGCTGGTTACAAGTTTGAAGTGGTGGATATCGATGCCTACAAGGTTGACCAGCTGTTGGTGACCCGTATCGATGGCAACGATAAATTAATGTCGCCAGATACCTAATCTTATCAACATCATAAAAAACGGGACTCAGTCCCGTTTTTTATATCGCGACTAAAATTTATATCGCTTCTAAAAATGCATTCACTATCGGATCGTCCAAACGTTTGACCTTGCAGCAACAACCCAGCTCAAAGGGGGCAATACCCACGGGGGAGGCTAACAGTTGGATCCTATCCCGCACTGGGCTGTTATTAATCACCACTTCAGGGGTGATACTCACGCCACAACCGAGCGCCACCATAGACGCTATCGCTTCCTGCCCCGACACCTGCGCATAGATATTGGGGCTTATTCCCATCAGTTTGAACCAATTATCGGCGCGGCGCCGCCCCGGGCCATGGTCGGGAATGATAAAGGGCACCCGCGACCAATCGATGGGGGCTTGGCTTATCTGTTGCTGCACCGCGCAGCGCATGGTCGGCGCGATTAAGGACAAAGGCACATCGTCAATCTTGGCGAAATGCAAAGTAGCAGGGAAGGGATCCGGCAGCGCGGCAATGGCAATGTCGGCGCGATTTTGTTGCACTTCGGCCAGTGCATTGGCGGCATCTCCCGTGGTGAGGGCAATCTCAACAAAGGGATGTTCTTGGCGAAAACGTTCCAGCAATTGCGGTAAATGGCTGTAGGCGGCGGTCACCGAGCAATAGAGATTTAAGGTGCCGCGCAGTACATCCTGCTTGAGATCGATACTGTGCCGCAGGTTGCGCCAATGGTGCAGGGTCTGCTCGGCGAACAATTTAAACTCGCGCCCAGCGTGGGTTAAGGTCACGCTGCGATTATCCCGTTCGAATAATTTGGCGTTCACTTCTTCTTCGAGCCGTTGCAAGGCGCGACTTAAGGTCGAGGGACTGACGTGCATCTGCTCCGCCGTCTTGGCGAAGTGCAAACTGTCACATAAGTGCAGGTACAATTTGAGGGTGCGTATGTCCATAACCTCGTCCTATTGGTCGCTTATCAAGGGTGTTGTCACCGAAAATGACATTGCATAAAACGCAATGTGAGGTTTCGAATATATCATTTTAAGCAACGATAGCCATAGGTTATAGTGATTTCAATCACAACCAGTCATTAACAAAAAGTTGATATTGGTTGAGTCCCAAATTCCCGACTGAAAGGTGGTATCTCAGATGGCTAACTATTTTAACTCTCTGAATTTACGTCAACAATTAGCGCAGCTTGGCCAATGTCGTTTCATGGACCGTTCTGAATTCAGCGACGGCTGCAATTACATCAAAGATTGGAATATTGTTATTTTAGGTTGTGGTGCTCAGGGTCTTAACCAAGGTCTGAACATGCGTGACTCGGGGCTGAATATTGCTTACGCCCTGCGCCCAGAAGCCATTGCTCAAAAGCGTGCCTCATGGCAAAAAGCCACAGACAATGGCTTCAGAGTCGGTACTTTTGAAGAGCTGATCCCAACGGCGGATTTAGTGCTGAACTTAACGCCCGATAAGCAGCACTCCAATGTAGTTAGCGCCGTGATGCCACTGATGAAACAGGGCGCAACACTGTCTTATTCCCACGGTTTTAACATCGTTGAAGAAGGCATGCAGATCCGCTCCGATATCACAGTGGTGATGGTGGCGCCTAAGTGTCCAGGCACTGAAGTACGTGAAGAATACAAGCGTGGTTTTGGTGTGCCGACCTTGATTGCAGTGCACCCTGAAAACGACCCTGATGGCGATGGTTTAGATATTGCGAAAGCCTATGCGAGTGCTACAGGTGGTGATCGTGCTGGCGTGTTGCAATCATCCTTTATCGCCGAAGTGAAATCGGATCTGATGGGCGAACAAACCATTCTGTGCGGTATGTTGCAGACGGGCGCTATCTTAGGTTACGACAAAATGGTGGCCGATGGGGTTGAACCTGGCTATGCCGCTAAGTTAATCCAACAAGGTTGGGAAACCGTGACCGAGGCGCTTAAGCACGGCGGTATCACCAACATGATGGACAGACTGTCTAATCCAGCCAAGATTAAAGCATTTGAAATTGCAGAAGATTTAAAAGAAATCCTGCAACCCTTATTCGAAAAACATATGGATGACATCATCAGCGGCGAGTTCTCTCGCACTATGATGCAAGACTGGGCCAATGACGACGCTAACCTGCTGCGTTGGCGCGCCGAAACCGCCGAAACGGGCTTTGAAAATGCGCCAGTGTCGAGCGAGCATATCGACGAGCAAACCTATTTCGATAAAGGGATTTTTTTGGTTGCGATGATCAAAGCCGGTGTCGAATTAGCCTTCGATACTATGGTGTCGGCGGGTATTGTTGAAGAGTCCGCCTATTACGAATCACTGCATGAAACGCCGCTGATCGCTAACACCATCGCCCGTAAACGTCTGTACGAGATGAACGTGGTGATCTCGGATACCGCAGAATACGGTTGTTATCTGTTCAACCATGCTGCCGTGCCTATGCTGCGTGACTATGTGAATGCTATGTCGTCAGAGTATTTAGGTGCGGGTCTGAAGGACAGTTCTAACAACGTCGATAATCTGCAGTTAATCGCCATCAATGATGCGATTCGCCACACCTCAGTTGAGTATATCGGTGCGGAACTTCGTGGTTATATGACTGATATGAAAAGTATTGTTGGAGCTTAATTGATAGAGGCCGAGCCCCTAAGGATATGGGGTTCGGCGGCGCAAATTTATTCCTGCTTCGTAGGTTGTCGAGCGGGCAAAACCGACATGGGTTAGTAAGCGATCTGTTTCACTAACGCGCGTTTGTTAACGTTTCACTTTGTTGTTTTGCATTGTCTCGGCAGGGAAGCTGAATTTTTTTGACATTAGATAATTTTTTATTGTGTTTGGCTGTCGCTTTATGGTAAAGCTAATAACTCGCGGCGGGGCAAGGTTCCCAAGGCAAACATCGCTCAGGCTTAAAAGTCAGTAGCGATAAGAATTTCAGCGATACACATACAGAACACCGATTAGGAACCCATATTGATGTTTAACCAAGCTGCCAAGCTCATTCTCGTGATTATTACCGTAGTGATTATTAAATCACAGCGGGGGCGGCGCATGGCAAACTGGTAGACCTAAAAGGTTAAAAGTTTCGAAAGAACCCCCCGCTCCGAAAGGACCGGGGGGTTCTTCGTTTTCAGGCCCTAGGTTTTGGAAATGAGGTTTCGAAATAGCACAAATTACGAGTCGATTTTCGGCATTTCAGGATCAAGGTAGCGAGAGAAATATGGAACCAGGGCAGATGATTAGAGGCGCAGACGCAGTCATAAAAGTGTTGGCAGCACATGGTGTTACCACAGTATTTGGTTACCCAGGTGGTGCCATTATGCCAATCTACGATGCCCTCTATGGAAGCCCTGTCGAACATCTCTTAAGCCGCCACGAACAAGGCGCAGCCTTTGCCGCCGTAGGTTACGCCAGAGCCAGTGGTAAAACCGGCGTGTGCTTTGCCACCTCTGGCCCAGGTGCGACTAACCTAATCACTTCGCTTGCCGACGCGCTTTTAGATTCTGTGCCTGTTGTCGCTATCACGGGGCAGGTCTCAACCGCAGTGATTGGCACCGATGCGTTTCAAGAAATTGATGTATTGGGCATGTCCTTAAGCTGCACTAAGCACAGCTTTATGGTGACGGATGTCAACGATCTGATCCCGACCCTGTATCAAGCCTTTGAGATCGCGGCATCGGGTCGCCCTGGCCCAGTGCTGGTGGATATCCCTAAGGATATCCAAATCGCGCAACTGGAATATCGCACTCCCTTGCTAGCGGTAACCAATGAACCACAGGCAAGCGCCAGTGAGATTGAAGCTGCCCGCGCCCTGTTGGCAGAGGCGAAGCAGCCTATGTTGTACGTGGGTGGCGGCGTGGGGATGGCGGGCGCCGTCGATCAACTGCGGGAATTTATCAAAGCCACGGGTATGCCATCGGTCGCCACGTTAAAGGGCTTAGGCAGTATTGCCCACGGTACGCCGGGTTATTTAGGCATGTTAGGTATGCATGGCGGAAAGGCGGCCAACCTCGCGGTGCAGGATTGTGATTTATTAGTGGTTGCCGGTGCGCGCTTCGATGACAGGGTCACTGGTCGTTTAGCAACCTTTGCCAACAAGGCCAAAGTCATCCATTTGGATATCGATGCCGCCGAGCTGGGCAAATTGCGCCAGCCCGATGTGGCCATCGCAGGTGATTTACGCCAGATTTTCCCCGCCCTTGCTATGGCGCTGAACATCACGCCTTGGCAGGCAGAGGTTGAACATCTTGCCCGTAAACATCAATGGGATTATCAACATCCCGGCAGCTTAATCTACGCCCCAGCCATGTTGCGCCGTTTAGCCAATAAACTGCCCGAAGATAGCGTTGTGTGCTGCGATGTGGGCCAGCATCAAATGTGGGTTGCCCAGCATATGTGGTTCCGCCGCCCTGAAGATCATTTATCCAGCGCAGGTTTAGGCACTATGGGCTTTGGTTTACCCGCCGCTATCGGCGCCCAAGTGGCTCGCCCCGATGCAACTGTGGTCACAGTGTCTGGCGATGGCTCTTTTATGATGAACGTGCAGGAGCTGACCACCATCAAGCGCCGCAAATTACCGGTGAAGATCCTACTAATCGACAACCAAAAACTGGGGATGGTGAAACAGTGGCAACAGCTATTTTTTGAAGAGCGCTACAGCGAAACCGATCTGTCAGACAATCCTGATTTTGTGCAACTCGCTTCGGCCTTCGATATTCCCGGCCGCACGATTTTCTCTTCCGACGAAGTGGAAGAGGCCTTAACCGAAATGTTAGCGGCTAAGGGACCCTATTTGTTACACGTAGCAATCGACGATGCTTTTAACGTTTGGCCACTGGTGCCCCCCGGCGCATCAAACAGCGATATGATGGACGAAATGGAGAAACAAACATGATCCACTCCCTAGAATTAACGGTTCAACAACGCCCAGAAGTGATAGAACGTGTACTACGTGTGACTCGTCACCGTGGTTTTACGGTCACCCAAATGCAAATGCGGATGAACGACGATGCGAGTCTATCGCTAGATATGGAAGTGGACAGCGAGCGCGCCATCGAGCTGCTCAGCAATCAACTGAATAAATTGATTGATGTCACTCAATGCAAGGTCTTGTTACCGCTAAACTTGCAACAACAAAAAGTACACGCATAAGCATCCAGTGGCTGCGGTATTAGCACTGCAGTAAGGCCCTAAGGGCACGATTTTCGATTTGAGATAAAGGATAGAGTCAATGCCAAAGTTACGTTCAGCAACCAGTACCGAAGGCCGCAATATGGCGGGTGCCCGTGCGCTATGGCGCGCCACAGGGGTGAAAGACAATGATTTTGGTAAGCCGATTATTGCGATTGCCAACTCCTTTACTCAGTTTGTCCCCGGCCATGTGCACTTAAAAGACATGGGCTCTCTGGTGGCTAGCGCCATCGAAGAAGCGGGCGGTATCGCTAAAGAATTCAATACCATCGCCGTCGATGATGGTATCGCCATGGGCCACGGTGGCATGCTCTACAGTCTGCCTTCGCGGGAGCTTATCGCCGATAGTGTCGAGTATATGGTCAATGCCCATTGCGCCGATGCGCTGGTTTGTATCTCTAACTGCGACAAAATCACCCCCGGCATGTTGATGGCGGCGCTGCGCCTCAATATCCCCGTGGTATTTGTGTCGGGCGGGCCGATGGAAGCGGGTAAAACTAAGCTGTCGGACAAGCTTATCAAGCTCGATTTAGTCGATGCCATGGTGGCGGCGGCCGACTCGAGTGTGAGCGATGAAGATAGCGCCAAAATTGAACGCAGTGCTTGCCCTACATGTGGTTCCTGTTCGGGCATGTTTACCGCTAACTCGATGAACTGTTTAACCGAAGCTTTAGGTCTGTCGCTGCCGGGCAACGGCTCCATGCTCGCGACCCATAGCGACCGCCGCGAACTGTTTTTAGAAGCGGGCCGCCGCGTAATGGCGCTGACCAAACGTTACTACGAACAAGATGATGCCTCGGCACTGCCGCGCAACATCGCCAGCTTTAAAGCCTTTGAGAACGCGATGGCGCTGGATATCGCCATGGGCGGCTCGTCCAATACTGTGTTGCACTTATTGGCTGCGGCGCAGGAGGCGGATGTGGCATTCACTATGGACGATATCGACCGTATGTCGCGCCAAGTGCCACACCTGTGTAAGGTGGCGCCGTCGACCGCTAAATACCATATGGAAGATGTGCACCGCGCCGGTGGCGTGATGGGCATCTTAGGCGAACTCGACCGCGCCGGACTGCTGCATACCAATGTGCCACACGTCGCCGCCGATGCGGGGGGAAATCTCAAGTCGGTGCTCGCCAAGTACGATGTCATGCAAACCCAAGATGACAGAGTAAAACAATTCTTTATGGCGGGGCCTGCGGGCATTCCCACCACTAAAGCCTTTAGCCAAGACTGCCGCTGGCCATCGTTGGACGATGACAGGCGTGAAGGTTGTATCCGTAGCCGCGAATTTGCCTTTAGCCAAGAGGGCGGTCTGGCCGTGTTGTCGGGCAATCTGGCCGACAATGGCTGTATCGTTAAAACTGCGGGTGTGGATGAATCGAATCTGACCTTTATCGGCAGCGCTCGGGTGTACGAAAGCCAAGATGATGCAGTCGCTGGCATTTTAGGTGGCGAAGTGGTGGCGGGTGATGTGGTGGTGATTCGTTACGAAGGGCCAAAAGGCGGCCCGGGCATGCAAGAAATGTTGTACCCAACCAGTTACTTAAAATCCCGCGGCTTAGGCAAGGCCTGCGCGTTGATCACCGACGGCCGCTTCTCTGGTGGAACCTCTGGATTATCCATCGGCCATGTGTCGCCCGAGGCGGCGGCGGGCGGCACGATTGCCTTGATTGAAAACGGGGATCGGATCGAAATCGATATTCCCAAGCGCAGTATCAAGCTTGCGGTGAGTGATGCCGAGTTAGCGGCGCGCCGTGAAACCATGCTCGCTCGTGGGCCAATGGCGTGGAAACCGCTTTCGCGTCAGCGTTATGTGTCGATGGCGCTTAAAGCCTACGCCATGCTTGCCACCAGTGCCGATAAGGGCGCGGTGCGCGATCGCAGTAAGTTGGAGGACTGATATGTTATCTCTCGCATCGTCGCAAACGGAGCAGGCTGAGGCCCAGTCCTCTCAAGTTCAGGCCTCTCAAGCTCAGTCCGATAAGTCGCAGTCGGGCACTTCTGCCTTGGAAAAGAGTCAGCTTGTGCAAAGTTACTTGCAAAAAATCCTGCTGTCGTCGGTTTATGACGTTGCGAAAGTGACGCCACTCTCCAGCCTTAACAAACTCTCGGCGCGTTTGGGTTGCCAAGTATTTTTAAAGCGTGAGGATATGCAACCTGTGCATTCCTTTAAGCTGCGCGGTGCCTATAACCGCATCGCCCAGTTGAGCCAAGCCGAATGTCAACGCGGCGTGGTGTGCGCCTCGGCGGGTAACCATGCCCAAGGCGTGGCCATGTCGGCGGCCAGTCGTGGTGTGGATGCTGTGATTGTGATGCCCGAAACTACGCCGGATATTAAAGTCGATGCGGTGCGCCGTTTGGGCGGCAATGTGGTGTTGCACGGCCAAGCCTTCGATCAGGCCAATGGCTTTGCGATGGAGATGGCGCAGCAGGAAGGTCGGGTGTATATCGCCCCCTTCGATGACGAAGCCGTGATCGCAGGCCAAGGCACTATCGCCCAAGAAATGTTGCAACAGCAGCGCGACCTTGAAGTGGTATTTGTGCCCGTGGGCGGCGGTGGCTTAATTGCTGGGATTGCGGCCTATTACAAGGCGGTGATGCCACAGGTCAAAATCGTTGGCGTTGAGCCTGAAGATGCGGCCTGCTTAAAAGCGGCGATGGAGGCGGGCGAGCCTGTCACACTCCCGCAAGTCGGCTTGTTTGCCGATGGGGTCGCGGTTAAACGTATCGGCACTGAGCCATTTCGCTTAGCCAAGCTGTCTGTGGATGAGGTGGTGACTGTCACCTCCGACGAAATCTGCGCCGCCGTTAAAGATATTTTTGAGGATACCCGCGCCATTGCTGAACCCGCAGGCGCTTTATCCCTTGCAGGGCTTAAAAAATATATCAGCACCAATGCCACGGGCGAGAGTGGTAAGGGTGAAAAAGTCGCGGCGATTTTAAGTGGCGCAAATGTGAACTTCCACAGCCTGCGATATGTGTCGGAGCGTTGCGAGTTAGGTGAGCAAAAAGAAGCCGTGCTGGCGGTTAAAGTGCCCGAGCGTCCCGGCAGCTTCCTGCGTTTTTGTGAGTTGCTCGAAAAGCGGGTGATGACCGAATTTAACTATCGCTTTAGCAGCCGCGATATGGCGGTGGTGTTTGCGGGTATTCGTTTGACTAAAGGCCATGGCGAATTAGAGCAGATCATCAATACCTTAGAAGATAACGGCTTTGAGGTGCAGGACTTATCCGGTGATGAAACCGCGAAATTGCATGTGCGTTATATGGTCGGCGGTCATCCACCAGAGCCGTTAGAGGAGCGCCTATTTAGCTTCGAGTTTCCCGAGCATCCGGGTGCGCTGCTGAAGTTTTTAACCACCCTGCAGAGCAAGTGGAATATCAGTTTATTCCATTACCGTAATCACGGCGCGGCCTTTGGGCGGGTGCTAGCGGGTTTTGAAGTCCCCGAGGGCGATGCCTTGCCGTTTCAGCAGTTTTTAACTGAGCTGGGATTTGTCTATCAAGAAGAGACGCAAAGCCCTGCTTATCAGCTGTTTTTGAATGCTGGAAAAGGAAAAAAGAACCTGCATTTGTAATCACTTAGCTTTAGGTTACAACTTAGGCTAAAGGAGGGGCGCACAGGCGCCCCTTTTTGTGGTAGTTTGGTTTAACAAGTTAAGAGTGAATGCTCTAGTCATACAATAATCAGACCTCGACCCTACGCATTAAGGAGACATGATGTTACCTGCACCGCATTTTTCTGCCTTTAATCCGCCTCGCCGCATTTTGATGGGGCCAGGTCCATCGGATGTTTATCCTGAAGTATTAGCCGCGCAGGCAAGGCCGACCGTTGGTCACCTAGACCCATTATTTGTTGGCATGATGGATGAGCTTAAGAGCCTGATCCAATATGCGTTTCAAACCAAAAATGAAATGACGATGGCAGTGTCCGCCCCCGGCAGTGCGGGCATGGAAACTTGCTTTGTGAACTTAGTTGAACCCGGCGAAAAGGTGATTGTGTGCCGCAACGGTGTGTTTGGTGAGCGTATGCGCCAAAACGTCGAGCGCGTCGGTGCGATTGCCGTGGTTGTGGATAACGAATGGGGTACACCGGTCGACCCTGTTGCCGTTGAAACGGCGCTTAAGGCCAACCCCGATGCTAAATTCCTTGCTTTTGTGCATGCCGAAACCTCAACAGGCGCATTGAGTGATGCTAAAACCCTGTGCGCGCTTGCAAAACAATACGGCTGTTTATCGATTGTCGATGCGGTTACATCCCTCGGCGGTGTGGAATTAAGAGTCGATGAATGGGGAATCGATGCTATTTATTCTGGCAGCCAGAAATGTCTCTCCTGTGTGCCGGGATTATCGCCTGTGTCTTTCTCGCCTGCTGCGGTAGAAAAGCTTAAAAACCGTAAAACGCCGGTACAGAGCTGGTTCCTCGATCAAAGTCTGGTGATGGCCTATTGGACCAGTGCTGGCGGTAAGCGCAGTTATCACCATACCGCGCCCGTTAATGCGCTTTATGCCTTGCACGAGTCGCTGCGTTTATTGGCCGAAGAAGGTTTAGAAAATGCGTGGAAGCGTCACCAAGATATGCATTTAGTGCTGCGCGCTGGTCTTGAAAAACTCGGCCTGAAATTTGTGGTCGCCGAAGCTTCACGCTTGCCGCAGCTTAATGCCATTTATATCCCCGAAGGCGTTGACGATGCCGCGGTGCGTGCGCGTCTACTCAAGGATTACAACCTTGAAATCGGTGCCGGTCTTGGTGCTCTAGCGGGCAAAGCTTGGCGCATCGGTTTAATGGGCTTTGGTGCCCGTCGTGAGAATGTCGCGCTTTGCCTGCGAGCCCTAGAAGAGGTGCTGAACTAATATGTCAGTTTCGCGTATAAGGATGTTACGCAGAGTGAGTTTGCGCTTAGTGAGTTCACGTTTATTGATTGGCGGTTTGATTCTGATCTTAAGTGGTTGTGCCTCCAGCAATATGAGCAATACCAGTTGTGATTTTGTGCGAGGTACAGCAGGCAATCAGAGTCAACGCGAGGCCAGCGGTGATGATAGCAATGCCCGGCAGATGGATGTGGGCATTGGGATTTTAACCGCGATCTTCGGCAGTATTAGTCGAGCACTTTCTTCCAATGATAAATCGGATGAAAAGTGCGTTTAATCGGCCAAGTTGTATTTTACTTTGGGTGGTATTGATTAAGCACAGTCATTTCAGTGACACGCCGTGAATATGTCCCTATAGGCTCGACGGCGGCATCCATGCCGCCAACGGTCACTTCCATGACAGTGCTTAATCCAGTTAAGCCCTTGGTATATCTGATAGAGTGTTATTTACAATTAGGGCATTCCGATAATTTCGCAGTGTGAGGCTCGTTAAACTAGGCGTTATCAATAACAAGGATCAAGTGCTCGCATGAAATTTTGGGGATATACACAAGAAGAACTAGCCGAAGCGGCCGAACCACAACCTAAGGCACTCATTGAAATAACTATTTCTGCCACGCCGAGTGATCTTCGAGAAATTGCAAAGTTTCTCTCTTCAGCGGCAGACACAATTGAAGCCCAAGGAAGGGACTTTGAGCATGAGCACTTTTTAAGTAATGCTACCGATGCACCACGTTTAATTGTTTTTAACCCTCTGGCATTGGAGTAAACCTCACACAATGCACTTGAAATATCGGGACCTCCGAAAGTGTTTGGATTTAACGCAAATGATGTTCTTTATACCTCCAAAATGTTTATCGATTATCGTTGCCCAGAAGGCCATGGTTCGGACCGCCGAAGATACTTACTACCTGTAACGCTTGATTGAATACTGAATAAGCTAAGCATTTGTCATTGATGACGGCTTAGTATGTTTCTATGGTTGACGAAGTTGGGTGCATGGCTTCACTCTTTTTATGTCGATGTAATGCGTGTTTATGAAGAAATTATTCCTCATTTTTATCCTATCTATTCCTGCTGTGATTATTGGCGCATTTGTCTTCGAGGATATTGGTGGCCAACTGTTAATCTCTTGGTTTTCTTTGGTGCTTGGGTTGATCGGGATTGGCGGGATATTAAGATTTAGGCAAGAGCAGCTGTTCACTTATGAGCTGGTTGAAGGGACGGTCGTTTCGCTGCACGAGGTTACTCGATATAGCGACGAGCCTGAGCATTTTAGGGATCAGCAAGTGTTTATTAATCCGGTGATTGAATATTTCTGGTGAGGGCAGCGCTATACCTGTGGCGCGCTGATGAATTATAACGAGCATGCCTACAACCGCTTTGGGCCAAAAATAGGTGATAAGGTGAGCTTATCTGTGCCTATTCAACAACCAGAAGCTGCTATCGAACACAAGTTCCTCGCAAGATACAGTCATTTGATTATTGGTGTGATGGCGCTTTCAATATCTGTCGTCTTGGCTGTATTGCTGTTGACGGATATCGTGGCATTTACGTATGGCTGAAGTGATTGGTCGCTTAGACGCTTCCTCATAAAAACGGCATCTACATAAGTTGCAGATGCCGCCTGTCGCACTGAACTAGCCCTTTGGCTGGCGTTATGCTTCTTATCCGTCGGGTTGCTCTTTACTTCTTGGTCTGAACTTTTCCACTAAAAATACACTTAAGCTGCTGATGATAGCGGCGAGTACGGTGGAGAAGAGCACATCCTGCGGCCAGTGCATGCCGAGTAACATACGGCTGAGACCCATCAATAATCCCCAAGTAAATAACGCGTTGGCAAATAGCGGCAAACCCGCGAGTAGCAAGTAATAGCTGGCGGTGAGCACTAAGGTGACCGCAAAAATGGT
This sequence comes from Shewanella sp. FJAT-51649, assembly GCF_019457435.1. Lineage (NCBI taxonomy): Bacteria > Pseudomonadati > Pseudomonadota > Gammaproteobacteria > Alteromonadales > Shewanellaceae > Shewanella > Shewanella sp. FJAT-51649. Next base: position 376,771 of record NZ_CP080411.1, read on the forward strand.
GTGACCCGAGGGGAAGGAATAGCCGATTTCATCCTCCCAATGTTGGTGGATGTTAGGCGCGAGTTTGACCTCGGGCTCCATGGTATGTAGCTCGGTTAGCGCCTCGGCGATGGCCTGTGAACGCTCAGGTTTGGCTAATTGATAAAAAGTGTGTGGGTTGAGTTGTGCTTCCTCTGGGAGCCCTTGGTCTGACAGATACACTAGGTTCGGCCTTGGCTCTTTAAAAAAGGCTTTAAGGGTATGACTGGTACTTAGGCTGATGACTTGGCTGAGGCTAATGGCTAAAAACAGGCTAATAAACAGCGCTTTTGGCATATAGCGATAGGCGAGTGCCAGTACCACTAACACGGTCGCGACTCCATAGGGCGCCGTGCCTGTGGTGGTAAGCCAGTACAGGGCTTTGGCTAAGGGTGATTGCAGGTCGATAAGCGGAAATAATTGATTTTGCGTGAGTAACAGTAAGCTTGGAATGGTTGCCAACAGTAACCAGACAAGGGCTAAACGACGTAGAAGATAGGCTGGATGAGTCAAAATATTCGCCTCCGAGTAAACCACATAGGCTACATGTCACATTTGGGCTTGCCAATAAAAAAATCCCGACAGCAAAAAGTGCGCTGCCGGGGGTCTTCAAGGGTGGAGCGGTAGGTGCTATTGCACTGTGTTCTTCGGTTGATGGCGGGTCACGAACATCAAAATCAGTAAAACGACGAGTAACAAGCCAGTGCCCATCAACAGGGCGTAATCTTCTAGTTGCAGTATCGAGTACAGCACCGCATACAAGCTCACCAGCATAGTGCCGACAATCCCGCCACGTTTAAGGCTGGCGGTGGCGCTGCCCACATAGGCGGATACCGACAGTACAGGAATACAGGCGGCGATCAGATAGGCTTGCAGGAAGGCAAGGTGCTCCGAGAGTGACAGTAATAGCAGGTAGAACAGGGCCATGGCGCTGCCAACCAACATGTATTGCACTGTGCTCAGGCTGGTCTTTTGACCCAGCTCGAAGATAAATAACATGATAAAAGTCAGTACGATAAACAACAGGCCGTATTTGACTGAGCGCTCAATCTTGCCGTAATGGGTCACTGGCTCAAACAGCATGGCATTGGCCACCACTTCCGTAAGTGTCGATTGGTTACTCTTAATAAACTCTTGCGGATAGTTACGGGTTAAGTGACTGATATTCCAGTTGGCAGTAAATCCATTGGCGGTGATTTCACGCTCTGCTGGGAGTAAGCCTTTAAAACTGGGGTGCGGCCAGTCGGCATGGATATTCAGCAGGGTTTGTTCGCCTAATGGCAGGGCGCTAATCGACTGTGAGCCGCGCAGCGTCATGGCAAAGTTCACGCTAAAATCACTCGCTTCGCCGACTTGGATCCCTTGGTTAAAACCTTTCTCTAGGCCGCCAGTCGCCAAACCTGTGCCCGACATCAGTGAGCCAGAGAGTATGACTGAATCGCCTGTCACCTCAATTTTTTCCACTTTATCAATTGCTTGATTCGATGACACCCCAAAGACTAGACGGGCATTTTGATTATCGAAGGCGATAAGGTTAGGAATGTCGTAACGGTTTAAGCGAAAGTCAGCTTGCCCCTTAAGCGCCGCGTTATACACCAGAGATTGGTAAATGCCGCGGGTGCGGAAATCATGTTTTAAATCTAAATCGAGGCTGAGTTTTTTCGGCAGGATCACCAGCTCGTCCTGATAGGTGCGCTTTACTTCGTGGCGAGTTTTGCCGTCGTTACTGACTTCTTCCTGCATCACAAAATAGCTGTAGGGGATCACCAACGCTGGGCCTGAGAGAGTTTGTTGTTCGCCCCATGAGCGGCCGATTTCATCGACCACACTGTGGTACAGGGCTTCGCGATCGGACGTCATGTCCATAATGATCCCAAGCGGTAGCAAGGCCACAATCGACAGTATGCCAATGGTTAAGGCTTTTAATAGCGTGGTGTTTTTCAATGCAGCTACCTTTGCTGTGGCAGGCTGTTCCAGTGCTGACATATCCGTTCCTTGATCACGATTGAGTTTTTTAAGGAGTGCACGTGCCACTAAATAGATGGCGCCGCCAAATAGCGCCAAACTCAGTAACGTGAGCACCCAGAAAATAATGTTAAACATGGATTTCATTCCCTATGAAATACGCGCGAGTCGCCACGGTCTTTTGTGGTGCTAACTCGATATCACGGCGGGTATTAAAACAGATTTGCCCGCAAGAGTTGCGGGCAAGTTGCTGATCAATAGTGGCAAAATTATGGCAATTGCCCAGATACGAGCTAAATCTTAGGTCTCGGCTTGGGGCTTTTTGCCAAATTTGGGGTGTTTGGCCTCGTAGTCATCTTCCTTGCGGATATGTTTGAGTAAGGTCTCAAGACATTCCTTAAAGATTTCGGTTTCATCCGAGTAGACGGCGGCATGGTGTGAAAACCATTGGTGTCTTTCACGCTCACGATTATTGGCATCGGGCCAAATACGTAACTCATACTCATCGCCAATCACGACAATCGCAAAGTCGACGGCGCCATTGGTAAAAGTAATGCATTGGGGTAGATATACGGGCGCTTCACCTTTGAATAGCTCGTACCAAATGGCTTCGCTACGCCAAGAGACTATGGGCAAAGCTGCTTTGATGGAGCAGCCAATGGATTGATGCTGGTTAAACAGGACGGCCTGAATATCCTCCATGGCAAAGGGTTGCAAATCGCCATTCTTTGCAGCGAGTGAGTACAGCATATTCATCAAAAATGGCAGCTTAGTGCCATTGCCAGTTTTGCGACCGCAGAGTTTGGCTTCGCGATAATAGATATTCATTCATCAATCCTTAATGACGGGCTAACCTTGAATGAGCGCATCGTTTGTCTCAAGGTAAAGCGATAGCCCTTAGCGAGGAAATGGCTTATGTTAACTCAAGTTACTCGTGAGCTGGCTAATTCACGCTAAGTTTGCGAAATATCCGACAAAAGTGAGACAACTATCCCTTGGATAATAAGCCGATAAGGGCATCAATTTGAGGTTGTTATTCACTGTTATTGGCCTTTGGAGAGTGCATGTCGAGCCCTTTTTCACCCCGTGAATGGTTACAGCTGAATATGCAGCATCAAGGTTTGTTGCAACCTCACGCTTCGGTTAGCGAGCTGATTAGACGCCTTGGTTATGTGCAAATCGACTCCATCAATGTGGTCGAGCGGGCACATCACCATGTGTTGCATAGCCGGATGCCGCAGTATCAAACGCAGATGCTAGATACTGCGTTAGCACAGGGGGAGATTTTTGAATATTGGTCCCATGCGGCGGCCTATCTGCCCATTGCCGATTACCGCTTTAGTTTGCAGCGTAAACAGCTGCTACAAAATGGGGGGAAACATTGGTTCGAGCCGGACGATAAAGTGATGCAGGAAGTGCGCGCCCGCATTCGTGCCGAAGGGCCACTCAAGGCCAGTGACTTTGAACATACCGAAGGTAAAAACGGCGCCTGGTGGGACTGGAAACCCGCCAAAAAGGCGCTAGAGCAGTTGTTTATGCGCGGCGAGCTAATGGTGGTGCGGCGGGAGAAATTTCAAAAATGTTATGATCTTACCGAGCGTGTGCTCCCAAGTCATATCAATACCCAAGCACCGGGTGAGAGCGAATTTGCTCGCCATTTGATTGAGCGCTACCTCGATGCCCATGCCTTTGGCTCGGCGGCGCAAATGGCATATCTGCGCAAAGGCATAAAAGCTAATGTGAATGAGCAATTAACCGCAATGCAGTCCCAAGGTGAATTAGCGAGCTTTAAGGCCGAAGGGCAATGGTATTTTTATCGCCCCGAGCTGCACATAACCGCTGCGATACCCAATCGAGTCTGGTTACTCAATCCCTTCGATAATCTATTAATTCAGCGGCAACGATTAAAGCAATGGTTTGATTTTGATTATCAAATTGAAGTCTATGTGCCCGCCGAAAAACGCCAATATGGCTATTACTCCCTCGCAATTTTGTGGCGTGACCGCTTCGTGGGTCGAGTGGATGTTAAAGCCGAGCGGCAAAGCGGTTTACTGCTATTACAGCAGCTGACCTTAGAAGCTGGATTCGATGGCATGGATGATGACTTTTGCGCTGCATTTGAGGCGGCAGTCACTGAGTATGCGCGTTTTAATGGTTGCAGCCGCTGGAAACTGGTGAAGGCTAACCATAAGGCATTTAAACAAAAATACGCACGGCAGCAGAAGATTTAATCGGGATCTTTGTCGTTATCTGTGTGCTTGTCTTTAGTGGGCACATCCATCCAGCGAAAGCACAGGTACAGCAGTGCTAAAAAGAGCAGTGGCAGGCTGGCATAGACTAAGGATAATGAACTATTCTCCCCACGCGCGAGCCAATAGCAGGGAATGTACACTAAGGGATAAGCTAGGGTTCCCCACAGAAAACTCTTATTCATCAGTCGGTAAAACCAGTGCACTTTAATCGTGGTGCGGCTGGCAAGCCCCATCAGGCTTGCGAGGACCACAAAGGGATAACTGAGCAGTGGCAGGCCGCCAAGGAGTAACAATCCCCAAAGCAGATAGTCCTGATAGAAAGTGGTGCTTGCGGTATCCATTGTCTTCTTCCCTGACGATTCGAACTCGAGCGCTTAAGGCTTGGCGCCCACAACTATTCTCACTCGGTAAGCCCTTGCTGCATCTTAAGCCAAAAGCCTTGTTGGCAGAGATTACTAAAGGACTTTTGCTGCGGCGAAATCTCGATATCGGCCGTCACGACGCGATAGCTTAGCCAATAATCTGCGCAAACCATGTCTGACTCATCAGCCTGTGTATCTTGCTCGCTTAACAGGCTGACCACAACCCCGTTGTCAAAGTGATACAAGGTCAAAGATTCGCAAATCTCCGCATTATCGTCCCGATAACTGTGCTGCTCTTGGGTGTGGCTCACCACTGAAATCGGGCTAGGATAACCTTGAATGGCGAGAATATAGCTGGCGAGTTGTTGCATCATTTCCCTAAGTGACTCAATGCTTGAAGTGTTAAAAACAAAAAAGCACAGCTGCGCTATCGCTAACTGTGCTCTTTCAAACATGCATTATAAGTTAGTCCGCGGCGTTAAGCTTTTTCTCAAGCTCGTTCACTTGTGCCTGCAGGGCTTCTAACTTCTCGCGGGTTTTTAGTAAAACATGCTGCTGTACTTCAAATTCTTCACGGGAAACCAGATCTAACTTGAGCAATTGATTTTGCAGCACTTGCTTGCTGCGCTCTTCAAATTCACCGGCAAATTGCTTAAGACCGCTGGGCAAACTGTCGCTCAGTTGCTTCGCCATTTCTTCGATTTTCTTTGGATTGATCATAATCTTGTCCGCCTCTTTGCTGAATGGATGAATTGTAACTCAGTACGTTAGCTTTCAAAAGTAAAGCCGCGGATTGGGTTGTGCTCATCGCCACGATTGCGCGCTTTGTCACGGCGGTGTAATAACGATTGCAAGGGGATTTGTTGGCCTTAAAACCTTAGCTTCTGCTATGATCCCATCCCCCTTCTGAAGACTTGTTTGGATATTGCGCGAAGATGAAACTCAATCCTGCCCAAAATGATGCTGTTCATTATGTTTCGGGTCCCTGCTTAGTGTTAGCGGGCGCGGGCAGTGGCAAAACACGCGTAATTATCAACAAGATTGCCTACCTAGTGCAAAAGTGTGGCTACAATGCGCGCAATATCGCGGCGGTGACTTTTACCAACAAAGCGGCGCGCGAGATGAAGGAGCGGGTCGCACAGTCCATGGGGCGCAAAGAGGCTAGAGGTTTGTGGATTTCGACCTTCCACACACTGGGGCTTGAGATTGTAAAACGTGAGCATAAAGTGCTGGGATTAAAGCCAGGTTTCTCGTTATTCGATGATCAAGACACGCTCGCGCTCCTTAAAGAGCTGACTCAAAAAGAATTACAGGAAGATAAAGACTTACTCAAAGCCCTTGCGGGAGCTATTTCCAACTGGAAGGGTGGGCTGATCATTCCCGACCAGGCACGCAAGCTGGCAAAGGATGAACAGCAGCAGTTGTTTGCCATGTTGTATCAGCGTTATGCCCAGCATATGAAAGCCTACAACGCCTTAGATTTCGATGACTTAATTCTGCTACCGACCCTATTGCTAAGGCATCACGAAGAAGTACGTACGCGCTGGCAAACCAAGATCCAATACCTGCTGGTGGACGAATATCAGGATACCAACACTTCCCAGTATGAAATGGTCAAGTTACTGGTGGGCGAGCGCGCGCGTTTTACCGTGGTGGGGGACGACGACCAGTCTATCTATTCATGGCGCGGGGCTAAGCCACAGAACTTAGTGCTGTTGGGCAAAGACTTCCCAAAGCTTAAGCTGATTAAACTCGAGCAGAATTATCGTTCTAGCCAACGTATTTTGCGGGCGGCTAACATCCTTATCGCCAACAATCCCCATGTATATGATAAGTCGTTATTTAGCGAACTGGCTTATGGTGAGCCGATGCGGGTGCTGTTTGCCGCCAATGAGGAGCAAGAAGCCGAGCGTGTCGTCGCCGAAATCATTCGCCACAAATTTGTCGGCCGTACCCAATTTGGTGACTACGCGATTCTGTACCGGGGCAATCACCAGTCTCGTCTGCTCGAACGGGCACTAATGACTAACCGTATCCCCTACAAGTTAAGCGGTGGCACCTCGTTTTTTGCCCGAGCCGAGATTAAAGACATCATGGGCTACCTCAAATTAGTGGTAAATCCCGACGATGATAACGCCTTTTTGCGGGTGGTGAACTTACCAAAGCGCGGCATTGGTCCGTCGACCTTAGAGCGCTTGGGTAACTTCTCAAACGAGAAACATATCTCCATGTTTGAGGCGATTTTTGACCCAGAGCTGAATCATCATTTGCCGCCTAATGCCATGTCGGCCTTGTATCAATTTGGCCGCTTTATTGTCGATACTGGGGAGCACGCCGAGCGAGGCGAGCCGGTTGAGGCGGTAAAACAATTGATCCGTAAGATTAATTACGAAGACTATTTATACGAGACCAGTACCAGTGCCAAGGCTGCCGAGATGCGGATGAAAAACATCTCCGAGTTGTATCGCTGGGTGACGGAAATGCTCTCGGGGGATGAGTTAGAAGAACCAATGACCTTACCTGAGGTAGTTAACCGCCTGACGCTTAGGGATATGATGGAGCGTAACAGCGAGGATGAAGGCGGCGATCAGGTGCAACTAATGACGCTGCATGCTTCTAAAGGGCTGGAATTCCCCTTCGTGTTTATGGTGGGGGTTGAGGAGCGCATTCTGCCGCATCAAACCAGCATAGATGAAGATAACGTCGACGAGGAGCGTCGTCTGGCGTACGTGGGGATTACGCGCGCGCAACGCGAGCTATGGTTTACCCTCTGCCGTGAGCGTCGCCAGTTTGGTGAAACCATGCGCTGCGAGCCGAGTCGTTTCCTGCATGAGTTACCGCAGGATGACCTTATTTGGGAAAACCGTAAACCGCAGCAAACCGAGCAGGAGCGTATGCAGACCGGGCGCAGCCATATCTCGAATTTAAGGGATATGTTTAAAAAGCAGTAATCACAGGATTTATCATGTGATCACTGCATTCAGGCACAGACCTGTTGTGTGGTGTCTGCCAATAAAAAAGGGTGAGCTAAGGCACCGCCTTGGCCGTAGCGGTAACCTAAGGCCAGGAATATCTTAATCTGCTCTGCGGATTGCAGCCCATCGACAAAGGTTTGTAAGTCTAAGGTCGAGGCAGCTTTCTGGTAGGCTGACATCAGCTTAATATGCTGTTCATCCGGCAGTTGCTTGATGATGTTCCCATCGAGCTTTAAGCCCTTGATGGGTAAGAATAACAAACTATTTAATGAGCTGTGGCCACTGCCGTAGTGGCTGATACCCAAGTTCACGTCCAGCTTTTTCAACAACTCAAAGCCATTAATGTGATTCTCTGTTTCCAGCACTAACGCCTTTTCATTAAAAAACAGCCATAGCTGCGGCAGCGCAAGTTTAGTCTGTTTTAGGGCGTTTTTAAGGCCGCGTAGTACGTGCTTATGCTTTAGATGTTGGCTCGACAGCATAAGGTGTAATTCGACTTTATCCCCTTGGCTGGCCAGCAGTTGATGATAACTCTTATCCAGCAAGCTAATCGTATACTTATCCAGTTCGACCATAAGGTTAGCTTGCTCGGCTAACTGGCTGAGGATCTCCTGTGGAATGGTACCCCACTGTGGATGTTCCCAGGTTAAACGGCATTCTAAAGCTTGGGTTTGCTGTGTCTGTAAATCGACAACAGGTAAGAATTGAAGCTGTAACTCACCGATTTGCAGCGCCTGTTTAAAGTCATTCTCGAAGGCAATATCCTGCATCTTTTGCTGAGAGGCGCTATCGTCGAAAATCACATAGCAGCCTTTGCCATTCGCCTTGGCTTGGTACATGGCGGTGTCGGCATTGCGCAGCATAGACTCGCTAGTATCCAGCTTGTTGCCGCTGATGGTGATGCCGATACTCGCGCCTGAGTGGAATTCCACTGCGCCTAATTTATAAGAGAGTGAGATTTTTTGAATCACCCGCTCGGCCACATCGCGGGCATCGTTAATACCATTAATGCTATCGAGCAGAATAACAAACTCATCGCCACCGAGTCTGGCTAAGGTATCGTTACTGCGAATACAGGCGCGTAGGCGGGTGGCGGTTTCAATTAAGAATCTATCCCCCTCTAAATGCCCCATAGTGTCGTTAATCTGCTTGAAGCGGTCGAGGTCGATAAACAGCAGAGCAAACTGTTCTAGGCTATGGCGACGCACGTGTTTAATGGCTTGGTTGAGGCGCTCCATAAACATGGCGCGATTTGGCAGTCCAGTGAGCGCATCGTGCTTGGCATCATGGACGAGCTTGGCCTCCATGTTGCGACGTTGGCGGATTTCTTTTTCAAGATCCTTATTCAACTCGGCAAGAGCCGTGGTGCGGGCCGCCACTTTTTCTTCTAATTCTTCATAACTACGGCGTAATGATTCCGCGACGAGTTTTTTCTCGATGGCAGCACCAATATGCTGGGACACAAACGTCAGTAACTCCAAATCTTTCGTTTGGTAGTTTTGGGTCATGCTAAAGCTGTAGATGGTCAAGGCGCCACGCACTTCGTCGTGAATAAACAATGGAATACCTATCCATTGATGCATAGTTTGAGTGTGGTTCAGCGTTGGTGCCTTAGCGTAGAGTTCACCTGATTGGATCAGCTCATTGATATCATTTTGATCGAGCAAGAGTGGGCGCTTGTGTTTCAGCACATACTCGGTCAACCCATCCTGCAAGGGCCTAGAACCTGGATGTTGATTACCTAATTGCGACACGTAAAACGGGAAGGTTAGGTGAGTACCTTCTTCATCTAAAAGCGCGATATAGCAGTTATTAGCCGGGATCAGATGACGAATGACATTATGCAGCTGGGAATAGAAGTCTGGGTTGTCAGAACCTGAACTTGCTAGCTCTGCTATCTCAAATAATGATTTTTGCAGCCGCTCGGCTCTACGTCGCTCGTACACTTCTTGCTTGAGTTTATCGTAGGCTTGGCTGAGTTCCTTGGTGCGTTGCTGAATGGCTTGTTCTAGTTGTTCTTGATGTTTAAGCCTTTCCATTACGCCAGCAATGTGGTGGCAAATAAAGGTCATTAACTCGACCTCAATATCACCGTAACTTACATTGGTATCATAGGTTTGTACTACGAGTACCGCGGTCACTATGCCTTCATGTTTAATGGGCACTCCTAACCACAGGTGACAAGGCGAGCCGAGATTGACTATCTCTCCCGCATGAACCAGTTCGTCAACTTTAGCCTCATCGCACAATACGGTTTCGCCAGTGCGAAAGACATAGCCAGTTAAGCCCTGTTGTAGCAGTGTGGAAAGCGATTGCTCGGGATAAAGTTGGGCGGGGTGGACGTCTTTTTCATCGGCGAAGAAGGGAACCGAAATGTCTCCGCTATTCACATCTAGAGTGGCAATAAAAAAATTATCGGCAGAGATCAGTTGCTTTAGGTGGTGATGCACACCTAGATAGAATTCTTCGAGTGAAGGAACCTGAGTCGCAATATGGGATAATTCGAGTAACGCATTCTGAACGACTTCGGCACGCTTATACTTATGCGCCAAATATTTGAGGCGATTCAGTCTCTTTTTTAAGCGTTCAACCTCATGAGCTCGAGGCGGGGTAGTTCCATCTTCATCCCTAAACATGATACTCACTAATCAGTTCTGCGTTAATTGTTTACCAAACGTTATAATTAACACGAAATACCGTAACATCCAAGCCATATTTGCGCTGTCATTCCGCTGAAAAAGCATGCGAATGTATCAAAACTTGAGCAGTCAGTAAAAAAAGTGCAAAACAGCTATAGACTCAAGGGCTATTTGTCCATACTATATGCGGCGCTAACCAAGGCGAGCGCCCATAGCTCAGCTGGATAGAGCGCACCCCTCCGGAGGGTGAGGCCGAAGGTTCGAATCCTTTTGGGCGCACCATCTCTCCGAATGAGTTGTGAGCTTGAGGTTAGCAGTAAAGTGAAAGTCAGTGGTGATTGTAGCTCAGTTGGTAGAGTCCCGGATTGTGATTCCGGTTGTCGTGGGTTCGAGCCCCATCAGTCACCCCATTTCATTTAACATCTCGGTGATTAGCGCAGTCCGGTAGCGCATCTGGTTTGGGACCAGAGGGTCAGAGGTTCGAATCCTCTATCACCGACCACATTCTTCGCATGACTAGCGCGCTTGAGTTTTCAAGCAAATAGTTGACAGTTACGGTGATTAGCGCAGTCCGGTAGCGCATCTGGTTTGGGACCAGAGGGTCAGAGGTTCGAATCCTCTATCACCGACCAATTACATTGAAGCCTCAGCATTCTTCGGAATCACTGGGGCTTTTTTGTATCTGTCTCTTAAACGTCTTTATTCGTGCCTTGTTGTTTCGTCGTGATTGCGCAATGAGGTGCTGCGATACTTTATTCACTCACCCCTCAAATAATTAAGGCTCCCTAAGGAGCCTTAATGTAACGAGATCCGACTTAGTCAATATTCTCTGGTGGGGCGATAAAGCCTTGATAGGCATCAGTTTTAAGCTCGTTAAAGCGCTCTAGCTGTGCTTTCTCTTGGATACCTGTCACTATCACCTGAATATCTAATCCCTTAGCGACATTGATAATAGCGCGGCAGAGCTCGCTATTATGTGAGGCTTCGTCGTAGTAGGAGAAGGATTGGTCGAGCTTAACGTAACTTGGTCTTAGCTCTTGAAGGTACGACATTGAGCCAAATTGACGGCCAAAGTGGTCGATACCAAACTTAGCACCATTATCACGAATAATATTGCATAACAGCACACAGGATTCTAAATCGCTGTAGACGCCGGCTTCGGGGATTTCAAAGCAGATGCGTTCAACCTGTGGCGTACTGCGCAGGAAGTGATTGAGCCAGTCGTGGAACTGGGTATCACTAATACTCTGATGCGTCAGGTTGATTGCCAGCGGCTCATAGTTACGCTCAAGTAGCTTTTGCTCATACACAGTCTCAATCAGGCACTTATCGAGTAGAGAGCCGAGTGAGAGCAGTTCGATATAGGGCATAAACTGGCCTGCATGGGCAACCTTATCGCCAAGCTCGAGTTGGCAATAGAGTTCTCGCTGGGCGATACCATCGCCATTACAAAATTGAATCGGCTGCCAGCGGAATTTAAATTTCTTATTGCTGATAGCATGGCTTAAGTTGTCGCGCCATTGCTCACGCGTGAACAACTGCTGCTCTGTGGTTTCGAACCAATGGAAGGATTTATGTTCCTTCAGGGCTTTTTGCAGCGCGTTATCCGCCTGCGCCAGAATATCGGACACCTTCATCTGACCGATGCGTTCAGCAACACCGATGGCAAAATTCTCATTTGGCTTACAGCCCGCTTTAGAGATTTCTTGGTTGATGGTGCGGATCAGGGTTTGCAGGTACTTACTGATTTGATCGTGTTCGACATCGGTAACGAGGAAGGCAAATTCAAACGCAGCAATACGCGCAATAACCGATGGGGTGATTTCATTTAGCTGTTGAACCAGTTTTTCGGCTAATAGACGAATGGTTTCATCTCGCACTTGATAGCCATATTTGCTGTGAACCTCTTCGAGCCAGTCGAGTTTAGCTAAGAATAGGGCGCCGCTGCTCGGTTCGCTCAACCAGCCATTGAGGCGACTGACCACGTATTGGCGATTAGGTAACCCTGATGCAGGATCGGTGAGGTTCTTTTTGCGTAAAGAGCCGACTTCTTCATCGAGGGATTGGAATAATTGTTTAAGCTGGGCTGACATGCTGTTGAATGCGGTAACCAAGTCTTTGAGTTCTGTGGTCTTAGGTAATGGCATGTCGGGGCCAAACTGGCGTGCGGCGATCTTTTTAGCATGATCAGATAAGGCATGCAGCGGTTTTAAAATCCAAGTTAAGCCTAATCTTGCGGTAAAAATAGCGACTAAAAAGAGGAGTGAGAAGGCGATAATAGTATTAGACATAATTCGCCATAGCTCATGGTAACCAAAGCCAGGATGAGCGGTGATTTCTAGTTGAGCGAGTTGTAACCATCCAGAAGTGATAGTGCTTTCTTTTTTGATGGTCTTAAATAGCTTTAAATTGATGAACCACTGAGGAACGTCTTCAATTTTGAGTGGGTTGTTCCATTCTTGCTGTTTACCATCAACCATCCAGGTCAGCTTAATGTTCTTGTAATAGCCGCCCTCAAAAATCACATTGACTAAGGTTTCGGCTGCGGCGGTATCGCCAGCTTGCAGTGCAGGAGTAAGCATGAGTCCAAGCGAGGTACTGGTATTGTTTAGATCCGATTCCATTTGCTTGGTCAAAAAGCTTTGTGTCTCAGTAAATTGCACATAGCCAAGGCTTGCAACAACCAGCAAGAACAGGCTAAAAAGCAGCGAATATATCTGTCTAAACAGTGTCATCTTTGGTGCTACTCCAGTTTTAATTTGGGCTGCCTGAGTCGGTCAACCCCTAACCTATGGTTAAGGTCATTCCATTTTTCGAGTCGTGTCGACGAGCCTGCTAAAACGCCTCGTCCCTGTTCTTTATTCAGCCATAACTGTTTACCGTTGAAGCTGTAAACAGGAACGAGATCTCTACGCTGGGTGGCAGGTTTAATGACATGGTCGAGGTTATCGAGAACTAAAGGGACAGACGAAGGGGTGTCATAGTAAGCCAACACCATATGATACTGATTCACGCTAGTGGCTTTAACCATAGTGATCCGCATCTTATCTTCGGGCACGCCTAATTGGAGTAGTGTGAAATATTTGGCAATGGAAAAGTCTTCACAGTCGCCACCATTCACGCCAATAAACTCCATCGGAGTGGCCCAATAGTTTGATTCTCCCCATAATTTTATGTCATCGACGAAGCGGAATAAATTAAAGAAGTTGTTCACTTTCAATAGCTTTTCTTTTTCATCGAGCGTGCTGGCTTCTGCCACCACTTTAAACCAAGCTCTTGCACGCATACCCGCGCGCTCACCATAACGCTTCTCCAGCGTTGAGGTAATCTTGGCTTCATCTAGCTTTTGAGTCGGACTGGCATACAAACAGCCGACCGCTAGCGCAGACGCGATTAGGCTTAAGCGACAGGCCCGCAAAAACGAATTGTAATCCCTTAGCCTGCCGTTCATAGCCTATTCTGTTAGCCTTTATTTAGTGGGTTCATCGACAGAGTAAATGGTCCATTTCATATCTGCCGTCGTATCATCACCGGTGACTTCTGCGACCACTCGTCGGTTACGCGTTTCTGCATCCGGCGTGTGTTCCAACACCAGTGGACGGCTGGAGCCGTAGCCAATGGCGGTTAGTCTTGCTCTATCGATACTGAAGCGATCGGCGAGTACCGCAGTCACGGCGTCGGCACGTTCCTGCGAGAGCACGGCGTTTCGTTCATCAGTACCTGTTCGACTCGTGTGGCCTTCGATGGTCACTTTGGTCGTTGGGTATTGACGGAGAAACATCGCAATTTCTTCAATCTGTGGATAATACTCTGGGGCAATATAAGCTGAGTCGTTTGGAAATAAGATATTGATATCCTTGCGCTCATTGATTGCTTTTATTTGACCACAGCCGTAATTATCAATGCCAGCACCTTTGGCTGTGTCGTTACAGCGCTCGCGGGCTTCAATCACACCATCACCATCTTTATCCGACAGATCATAGGCTTGAGTCGTTGTCATTTCTTCAATATTAACTGTATCACGCATGGAACAACCAGCTAAAAGTGCCACGCTCATAAATAGGATTGCGGTTTTCATTGGTTGGCTCCTCCCTCGTAGTTGCGTTCACCACGCCATGCTTCTGGACGAGTCACTTTTAAGGAGTCGAGTAAACGTCCAGTTGAGTTGAGTACACGATATTTGGCGGTGATTTCATCATACTCGGCCTGTAAGTAATCCTTACGCGCCTCAAACAGTTCGTTTTCGGTATCGAGTAAGTCGAGTAAGCTGCGTTGGCCCAAGTTAAATTGTTGGGCGTAGGCTGATTGGGTGTCTTTTGCCGCCATCACATGGTCGCGGATATATTGCTTTTGCGGCGCTAACATTTCATAGGCGTTCCAAGCCAAGTTCACGCCTTCAACCACTTCGCGTTGTGCGCGTTGACGGATTTCTTTGGCTTCACCTAATTTGTAAGCGGTTTCTTTTTCGCGGGCGAGATCTTTACCACCTGCGAACAGGTTGTATCTTACTCTCACCATAGCCACGAGATCGTTGTTGTAGCCACCGACGTTTTGGCTGGCTAACGCGCTAACGCCGTCTTCACCGCCCACATCGTTGTTCCAGTTACCATTCAGTTCTAACGAAACCTGAGGGTAGTAACTGGCTTGTACTGAAGAACGCTCATTTTCGGCAGCACGAATATCATTGGCCGCAGATTTGAGAATGGGATGGTTTTCCTGCGCATCGGTAAGACCTGAGTTGAGGTCTTTAGGCAGTAGATCTGCATCCGGTACTGGTTGAATTAAATCAACAGGATCGGCTGCAACAACACGGATAAACTGTGCTTTAGCATCAAGCAAATTATTACGCGCCGAAATCACGTTAGCATTGGCACGTGCTAGACGACCGGTGATTTGCGAGAGATCCGCCGTTGAACCTAAACCTGAGTCGGTACGTTGTTTGATTTGCTCGTAAATCTCTTTATGGCTGTTGAGATTTTTCTCTGCCAGCTTGAGCACTTCATCGGTACGCAGATAGTTTAAGTAGACTTTACTGACATCCAGCGCCATATCCTCTGCTGCTGCTAGCAGAGCCCATTGGTCTGCACTGGCTTCAAAGCTATAACGATCAACTTCACTGCTGGTATAAAAACCATCGAATAGCATTTGCTTTAAGCTAACCCCAAACTCACCACGGTTCAGCTCAGCAACACCACTGCTATCAACATCACCTACATTAGGACGTCGGCGAGTCGATACACTGTCTGTTTGCTCATAACCATAGCCGCCAGTCACATCAATGGTTGGCATGTAGCCAGCAATGGCTTGGTTTACTTGCTCTTCTCTGGCTTTGAAGCGGTTAAAGGCAACGCGCAAGTCTGGATTGGTATCGAGTGTATATGCTACCGCTTGCTCTAGTGTTTGGCTTTGAGCCGAAAGTGGTAACAGTATCACTGACAATACAACAGCTAGTTTTGAACATTGAAATTGTCGTCTTACTGAAGTCTTCATTGCAAACCTCCCGGTTTATAACAGGCTTAACGCTCTCTGAGCGCAGTATCCTTAGCCCTTAAAATTGGATTTAAAATGTACTCAAGAATGGATCTTTGTCCGGTGATAACGTCAACAGTTGTTAACATCCCCGGGATAATTGGCATCTCTGTGCCATCGTCTTTTATTAAACTGGATTCTTCGGTTCTCACCTTTATAAGGTAGAAGCTATTTCCTTCGTCGTCCTGTGATGTATCGGCACTAATATGCTCGACTGTACCTTTTAGGCCGCCGTAACGGGTAAAATCGTAGGCTGTGACCTTAACCACTGCGGGTAATCCGGTGTGAAGAAACGCGATATCCTTAGGCAGGATTTTCGTTTCGATCAGCAGTTGGTCCTCGGAGGGCACGATTTCAACGATATCGACACCAGGCTGAACAACACCACCCAGAGTGTTGATATGCACAGATTTAATAGTGCCGTTCACCGGTGAGGTAATAATCGCTTTACTGACTTTATCCTGCGCGCCGACTTGAGCCTCGTTCATGCGTGATAAACGAGTCTGAGTTTCGTTCAGCTGCGCACGAAGATCGGCGGCGTAAACGAATACGGCTTCACGGCGTTTGAGAATCGCTTCGTCTAATGCGGCCTTCAGCTTAGGTCTTAGCAATCGTAAGGAATTGAGCTCACCTTGGGCATCGTTTACGGCGCGTTCAAGCTTCAGTAATTCCACCTCAGGCACAATGCCTTTTTTCGCCAGTGGCCGAGTGAGCTCTAACTCACGAGAAATCAGCTGCATACTGGTGGTCAAGGTCGTGGTTTTTGAGGCGAGATCGTCAATTTCTTGCTGCCTTTGTTGGATCTGACGCACCAAAATTTCCAGCTGATTGCTCAAGTTATCTAAACGGCCGTTGTATTCCTCTTGCTGCCTTTTCACTAAGGCAGGTTCAGCCTCTGTCAGATTATCTGGGAAGACTAACGCCTTTTTAGTGATTTTTACTTGCTCACGCCAGTCGGATGTCATGTCCGAAATCAATATGCTATCTAACTCGGCCCGCATACGGATCGCATTGGTTTTTAAACCAAAGACTTCCTGTTCCTGCTGAGCAAAGTCGGAGCGAAAACGCGTGTCATCGATGCGAACCAAAGGTTGGCCTTTAGTGACGAGATCGCCTTCACGGACATAGAGCTCCTGCATGATACCGCCATCGAGGCTTTGGATGACCTGCACTTGCGATGAGGGGATCACTTTACCTGAACCTGTGGTGACCTTATCTAATTGAGCAAACCCGGCCCATAACAGGAAGCAGGCAACCATTGCCGCTAAGGCCCAAATAATGAGCCTGTGCCCACTGGGGGCATCGGTCATCATGGCGCCATAAACATCATCCACCATGTCCAAATCATTTGCGGTTAGATTCTTACTCATTTTTTAGGGCCTCCAGTCACTAGGCCAAAATTGAGTTTTTCTAACACTTCAGCTTTAGGGCCATCGGCAACCACATGGCCACGTTCCAATACGATTATGCGGTCAACCAATTGTAATAAATGCATTTTGTGAGTGATCAGCAGTAAAGTTCTGTCCTTGCTGACATTTTGCATGGAGCGAATAAATTGCTGCTCTGCTCGGGCATCCAAACTGGCTGTGGGTTCATCCATTAACAGCACTGGCGGGTCGTTAAGTGTCGCACGGGCAAGCGCAACGGTTTGTCGTTGGCCGCGGCTCAATGACATACCGCCTTCACCAACCTGCTGATCCAGACCCTCTGCTTCCAAGTGGGTGAACTGACTGACGCCAGAAAGTTGTACTGCACGGATCAGTTGATGCTCGGTTACTTGGCGGGTTCCAAACAGAATGTTATCTCTGATGGTGCCATGGAACAGGGTGACGTCCTGCGGCAAATAGCCAAAGTTACGACGCAGATCGCTAGGATGAATTTGCGCCGAGTCGACGCCATCGTAACGCAGACTTCCGGTGGTGGGTTGGAATAGGCCAACTAATAGCTTGGCGAGCGTACTCTTACCTGAACCATTACGGCCAATGATGGCAATGCGCTCACCCGGATTAATGGTGAGCGTCATAGGATAGAGCACGGGCTTTTCAGAACCTGGATAGCTAAAACCTACGTGATCGGCGTTGATTTTACCCATCAAACGTTGTTTGCTGACGAGATGACCTTTGTTCTCGAATTCGTCTTCTTGCACCATCAGCTCATTGAGCTGGCGCAATGCGCTAGCGGTATGGTTGGCGCGGGTCATCAAACCTGCTAGCTGTGCCATTGGTGCTATGGCTCGGCTTGATAACATCACTGCCGCAATAATCCCGCCCATGGAAATGGCGTTATCGGCAACCCGGTAGACCCCTAAAATCACTACGCATACAACCGTAAATTGCACGATGAAGTTTGCCATATTGGAAACTGAGTTGGAGAGCTTTTTCGATCTCAGTTGCCAGTTTGCGCTATGGCCTATCATCTGCTGCCAGCTTCGCTGCACAATCCCTTCGGCACCGTTGGCTTTAATTGATTCCAGTGCCGAGAGGCTTTCGATCAGATGACCGTGTTTTAAGCTGGAAAACTTATTTCCTTCCTCAATCGCCGCCTTTAACTTGGGTTGGGTATAAAGGGTAAAACCGATAATGATTAAGCCGCCGACCACGGGAATAACCGCTAAATCACCAGCAACAATATAAATAATGATGAGGAAAAATAGCGCAAACGGTAAGTCGACCAGCGTGGTGATAGTTGCTGAGGTTAAAATCTCGCGAATATTGTCGAATTCTCCGAGCTGTTTCGCCATGCCGCCGATACTGGGAGAGCGCCTTTCTAAAGGGATACCAATCGCTTTAGCAAACAACTGAGACGAAACGATAATATCGACCTTTTTACCTGCAACATCAATTAAGTAGCTGCGTAGTTGTCGCATGACTAAGTCAAATAGATAGGCGATGGATGCACCTATAGCTAATACCCAAAGCGACTCGAAGGCTAGGTTAGGCACAACCTTGTCATACACGTTCATGATGAACAGAGGAGAGACGAGCGCAAAGATGTTGACCAGTACCGAGGCGATTAACGCATCTCGGTAAATTGGCGCAGAGTCTTTTAAGGTCTGTACGAGCCAATGGGTCTTATTGTCATGCAAGTAAACATCGAACCCCATGTCGCCTCGGTATTCCTGCTTCACGAGGAATAAATAGCCGACATATAAGGTTTCGAGTGACTCTATTGTGAGTACTTCTTCACCGCCAGTTTCAGGCAGTTGAATCACCGCTCTATCGGATTCGAGGTTGAGTTCGCGTAGGATGCAGGCTTTTTTGTCTTTCAATAACAGAATACATGGCAGCAATATCGGGGATATTTCATTCAACCCTTTGCGCGATAATTTTGCTGCTAATCCTGCTCGTGAGGCTGCTTGAGGGACTAAATCTGGCGTTAAGGCTGCTCCAGACAAAGGCAGACCTGCCGCAAGTGAATCACTTGAGCATGGATTTCCAAAATGTTCAGTGAGCAACACTAAACAATCAAGTAGAGGGTCGACTATTACCCGCTGTGAAGCGGAAATAGTCCACTGCTCAACTTTTTCTGAGGCTGTAACAGGCACCGACTTATCGATCCTTTGATTTTTATTTGATTATCAGAATTATGGGTCATGATGGCCTATATTTCTATAGGCCATATGAACAGATCTTCTAAGGAATTATAGTGCCATTATTGTTATGTGGATCGGTCAATGGTGTTACGCCCTGTGGTGCATCAGGTGTGACAGGGGCTGCATCGATGATCAGAGGGCCGTTACCATTAGTGCCCAGTAGCCCATTGATGACTCCTGCATTGTCGGTTGCACTATATTGGCTAAACAGATTAACCCCATCTAGTACGATATGTTGATCGAATACGCCATCCTTGTTTGCATCGATATCAATGACGGTTGAACCATTGTTATCTAAGCTAAAGTTCAGATAGCTTTCTAGAGTATTAGCGGTTTCTCCTTGGAGTAGGTCGCTAAGATCCAGCTTATCTTCTCTCACATTAAAGTCCATGATGTGGTCTGTACCTTGGTCGGCATCTGCATAGCGCCACAGGAAGGTATCATTACCGCTATCGCCACGCAGTACGTCATCACCTAGGCCACCAATTAAGGTGTCGTTACCAGCACCACCACGAAGAGCATCGTTGTGGCTACCGCCATCAATATAATCGTCCCCAGTGTGTCCGTAGAGGATGTCTGAGCCAGACTGACCATAAATTCGATCGTTGCCACTACCACCATTGACTACATCTGCTCTTTGAGAGGCTACGTCATTGGCCAATAGCAGACCATCACCATCAACTATGCTATTGGAGCCACTTAAAGTACCGGTCATAATATGGTGAGTCAGTAAGTCATTGACTGACAATTCTAGGTCATCATCTGAGCCATAGTTGGCAGTACCAGTCTTACCTGCATAGATAACATCGTCACCTTTACCTGTTTCAATATGATCATTGCCGTCACCACCACTCACAACTTGAGCGCTGCTATTGGTATAACTCTTGTGGATGCCATAAGTAGCAGCTACTTCATCACCAGAGCTATTAGTGATAAAGCCACCATGCGATCCTCCGAGTGTGACATTTAATATTTTTTGATTTCGATTAGATGCACTTTCACCGTCAACGACAATGATGGTGTCATTTAAACTAGAGCCTTGAGTTGAGATAGCATTGGCGTCAGCAATATTAATACCATCGGCATTAATCGGATTGACATCAATCTTCAAGGTGGCGCTTGCTTTATCACCGTCGCCATCTTGGGTGGTGTAGGTGAAGGTTTCGATTGCACCTGCTGCAGGAATGGTGTTGGCACTCGCCGTTAACTGATAGTGGTAAGTACCATCAGCATTAAGGATAAGATTACCGTAGGTTCCTGCTATCGTTGTGCCAACTTGACCTGAAACACCAGTATCAGTGTGATCTCCCGTGGCGACCCCAATTACGGTTAGCGCACCATCGGCACCAGCCACATCATTAGTGAGCACGTTGCCATCAGTATGCGGCAGGGTATAGCCATCTCCAGCCACCATACGCACGACTAACTCATAGCTGGTTGCAGCATCCTCATTGGTGTAGATAGATGTCACAATGTTACCATTACTATCTTTAAAACCAATAACTTGCATTGTGTACATTTGGCCTTCGTAGTTGAAGGTTACACTGGTTTGACCGACAGTAACGATATCGCGAGATGCCATAGGATCGTTGCTATTAGGTGTTTCATTATGGCTAAAGTTCAGCATTAATGTAACTGGTGTTACTACACCGTAAGCATCCGTCACATTAAACGTTACTTTCATGGTCGCTGCAGTGATTGAAGTACCTGAAGTAATCGAATAGTTGTAGTGTGTAAATGTACCTAGCACTATGTCTTGGTTTAAAGATAATGCGCCATTTAGTGCGGCATCATTATCGGCAAAACCATAACCTGACTGACTACCATAGGTTGAACCCCAGCGGAGTTGGTCTTTTCCACTGTCGTTGTCTGGGCCGTCGAATGTGTTGACATTGGAGCCTCCAGTCGTACTGGTCCAGTTGGCAACAATGCCTGAGAAGTTAAAGGAATCAACCACTACATCAAGTTGAGCCGTATCGTTTTGGGCGATGTTGGTATCATCTGCGACAGTGACAGTCACGTTGGAATGTGCGGTATTACCTACGCCATCGACGGCAATAACCTGAATACCATTTACAGTTAGGCTATTGGTATTGACGCTGTGTGGCAGATTCGTTAGTAGCTCTGCAGTCACAGTGACATCACCTTGCTCACCCGCATTAATACGATCCCAATCTAGGGTTAAGCGAATCGCCTCACGTCCATATACAGTACCGACCAATTGGCCTTGGTCATTGAGTGCCCAATGAATCTGAGCGTTGATACCCACCACAGAAATATTGCTAATATCACCAAACTGGAAGCTACCAATCGAGTTGCTACCTGATTTAAAGCTTAGTGTTTGAACACTTGAATCTGGTGCTCCTGCTTGTAAATCGGCTTCATTCAAGGTGGCAAAAGTATTAGGTGTCAGTGCTACAGGCGCAAGCGGTGTAGTACTTGGTGGATCTAAATGTACATTCAGATTACCAGTTGATTTATCTCCATCACTGTCTGTGGCAGTTACGACAAAGTTCAGGTCGAGGCTTTGGCTTGAACTCACAATGGTTTGTGCAGTAGTGCCAGTGAATTGGAAGCTGGTACCACTCAGTGCAGATAGCTCAATGTAAGCGATAGAACCCACGTTTTGGATGAGTTGACCACTTGTAATATTGCCTTCATGTAACAAGTTACCTTGATCATCATAGGCTTTATAGTGGATTTGTGCCGCTCCTGTGAAGCTAAAGCTTGCGGTCGCAGCATCTTCGGAATAATCCACAATTAATACTTCATTGCCATCCACAAATGGGTTTGCAACACCGAAACCGTTATTAGTACCGTTTACTTGAGCAACGTTATTATTGCCATCACGTGCCGTGAGAGTGAAGGCGATATCCGCATCTGCTGGAATCTTAGTTATATCGTTATAAACACCATAACCATGGGTGTCAGGATCATAAGTGACATACACTGCTTCACCGATACCACCTTTTCCTCCAATAAGCCCAGCAATTTGGATTGTTGAAAGCTTATCAATACTCTGATTCATATCGAGAGTGTATTGATCAGTTGTTGGATCGGTTGTTAAGGTGAAAATCAACGTCTGATTTGCTGCGCCTGTATAAGCAGAAGCTGTGCCGTTGGTATCGGTATAGGCGATCAACACATTTGGATGAGTAGGGTCGACATAGTAATAGACTGTGAGTCCACCCGCTGTAATGCCTGAGTTGGCGAAGGTTGTCGTTGTGCCGTTCCAACCAGTCACGTTTGCACTCAGGCTTACACTGTAGTTATCCATAGCAGTATGGTCATTACCATCTGCGCCTAGGATATTGAGGGCACCAACAATATCTGCGGCTGTAGCGCTATTGACGCCTGAACCAGTACTTGGAGCAATAGCGATCACGTCATCATTGATGGTAATACTTACATTACCGGTCAATACGCTATTATCGGCACCTATAGCTTCAATGACGATTCCATTGATCAATGAACTGAGATTCTCGCCACTTAATCCATTAACCTGCTTGATGTTGTCTAATAGCTCAACATTAACGGTAACAGTACCCGTAGCGCCTGCAGCAAGTCCTGATGTCACAGGAGTTCCACTAAGGGTGACTTTAATTACCTCAACACCACCGACAGTACCGACCAACGCACCATTCGCTGCTATTGCCCAAACAATACTGACACCTACAGCAAGGTTGGTTGCCGCAGTGATAGAAGAAGCGTTAAAACGGAATTGTGTAATGTTCTGATTACCCGCGGTAAAGTTAATAGTATTCGAGAAAGTATCAGGAATATTATCGCGTAGACTGCTTTCATTAACCGTCACACTGCAAGAGTTGGGTTGATACACGGTAGCAGTGTCAGAGCCTGAAGCTGATAAATTACCAACAGGATCAGTTTGAGTCGCAGTAACAGTTATGCTTTGGCCTGCGGCAGGTGCGGTTTCACTCCAACTGATGACGCCATTAGCGTAGGTATAGCTACCAAAGGTGAGGATGCCACTGCCATTATCGGTGAAGTCGGCAAAGCTCAGTTCAATCGCTGCGCCACCGTTGATGGTGAGTGTGACATAGCCACCCGCTTCAAAATCAGTGCCATTGATTGACACTGTAAGCTGCACTCCATCGTTGCCCATTTCTGCGGCGGTTAACAGACCATCACCTGGGTTACCGTCATCGACAATTAATACGGTCGGTGCATTTGGTGCGGCAGTTTCAATCACCACATCTTGGGTGACGGTTTTGCTGTTGCCAGCCACGTCGGTGACGGTGGCGACCACAGGGTAGGTGCCGTCAGGCAGCACGGTACCAGTTAAATCCACACTCCAGTTACCTTGCGCATCAATCACTAAGCCGTTGGCGGTGGTGTAGACCACGCCGTTGATGGTGACGGCTAAGGTGCTGTCATCATCCAAATCGACGGTACCGTGGAACACTAAGGTGTTGTCGTTGGTGATAAAGTCCGTGCTGGAGCTACCAGTGTCTTGGGTGATGCTGGTGATGGCCACGGTGTTGCCGTCGCCGTCCTCATCAATCTTGGTATCAATCACCACATCTTGGGTGACGGTTTTGCTGTTGCCAGCCACGTCGGTGACGGTGGCGACCACAGGGTAGGTGCCGTCAGGCAGCACGGTACCAGTTAAATCCACACTCCAGTTACCTTGCGCATCAATCACTAAGCCGTTGGCGGTGGTGTAGACCACGCCGTTGATGGTGACGGCTAAGGTGCTGTCATCATCCAAATCGACGGTACCGTGGAACACTAAGGTGTTGTCGTTGGTGATAAAGTCCGTGCTGGAGCTACCAGTGTCTTGGGTGATGCTGGTGATGGCCACGGTGTTGCCGTCGCCGTCTTGATCAATCTTGGTATCAATCACCACATCTTGGGTGACGGTTTTGCTGTTGCCAGCCACGTCGGTGACGGTGGCGACCACAGGGTAGGTGCCGTCAGGCAGCACGGTACCAGTTAAATCCACACTCCAGTTACCTTGCG
Organism: Shewanella sp. FJAT-51649; assembly: GCF_019457435.1. NCBI lineage: Bacteria > Pseudomonadati > Pseudomonadota > Gammaproteobacteria > Alteromonadales > Shewanellaceae > Shewanella > Shewanella sp. FJAT-51649. The sequence continues at coordinate 401,083 of NZ_CP080411.1, forward strand.
CATCAATCACTAAGCCGTTGGCGGTGGTGTAGACCACGCCGTTGATGGTGACGGCTAAGGTGCTGTCATCATCCAAATCGACGGTACCGTGGAACACTAAGGTGTTGTCGTTGGTGATAAAGTCCGTGCTGGAGCTACCAGTGTCTTGGGTGATGCTGGTGATGGCCACGGTGTTGCCGTCGCCGTCTTGATCAATCTTGGTATCAATCACCACATCTTGGGTGACGGTTTTGCTGTTGCCAGCCACGTCGGTGACGGTGGCGACCACAGGGTAGGTGCCGTCAGGCAGCACGGTACCAGTTAAATCCACACTCCAGTTACCTTGCGCATCAATCACTAAGCCGTTGGCGGTGGTGTAGACCACGCCGTTGATGGTGACGGCTAAGGTGCTGTCATCATCCAAATCGACGGTACCGTGGAACACTAAGGTGTTGTCGTTGGTGATAAAGTCCGTGCTGGAGCTACCAGTGTCTTGGGTGATGCTGGTGATGGCCACGGTGTTGCCGTCGCCGTCTTGATCAATCTTGGTATCAATCACCACATCTTGGGTGACGGTTTTGCTGTTGCCAGCCACGTCGGTGACGGTGGCGACCACAGGGTAGGTGCCGTCAGGCAGCACGGTACCAGTTAAATCCACACTCCAGTTACCTTGCGCATCAATCACTAAGCCGTTGGCGGTGGTGTAGACCACGCCGTTGATGGTGACGGCTAAGGTGCTGTCATCATCCAAATCGACGGTACCGTGGAACACTAAGGTGTTGTCGTTGGTGATAAAGTCCGTGCTGGAGCTACCAGTGTCTTGGGTGATGCTGGTGATGGCCACGGTGTTGCCGTCGCCGTCTTGATCAATCTTGGTATCAATCACCACATCTTGGGTGACGGTTTTGCTGTTGCCAGCCACGTCGGTGACGGTGGCGACCACAGGGTAGGTGCCGTCAGGCAGCACGGTACCAGTTAAATCCACACTCCAGTTACCTTGCGCATCAATCACTAAGCCGTTGGCGGTGGTGTAGACCACGCCGTTGATGGTGACGGCTAAGGTGCTGTCATCATCCAAATCGACGGTACCGTGGAACACTAAGGTGTTGTCGTTGGTGATAAAGTCCGTGCTGGAGCTACCAGTGTCTTGGGTGATGCTGGTGATGGCCACGGTGTTGCCGTCGCCGTCTTGATCAATCTTGGTATCAATCACCACATCTTGGGTGACGGTTTTGCTGTTGCCAGCCACGTCGGTGACGGTGGCGACCACAGGGTAGGTGCCGTCAGGCAGCACGGTACCAGTTAAATCCACACTCCAGTTACCTTGCGCATCAATCACTAAGCCGTTGGCGGTGGTGTAGACCACGCCGTTGATGGTGACGGCTAAGGTGCTGTCATCATCCAAATCGACGGTACCGTGGAACACTAAGGTGTTGTCGTTGGTGATAAAGTCCGTGCTGGAGCTACCAGTGTCTTGGGTGATGCTGGTGATGGCCACGGTGTTGCCGTCGCCGTCTTGATCAATCTTGGTATCAATCACCACATCTTGGGTGACGGTTTTGCTGTTGCCAGCCACGTCGGTGACGGTGGCGACCACAGGGTAGGTGCCGTCAGGCAGCACGGTACCAGTTAAATCCACACTCCAGTTACCTTGCGCATCAATCACTAAGCCGTTGGCGGTGGTGTAGACCACGCCGTTGATGGTGACGGCTAAGGTGCTGTCATCATCCAAATCGACGGTACCGTGGAACACTAAGGTGTTGTCGTTGGTGATAAAGTCCGTGCTGGAGCTACCAGTGTCTTGGGTGATGCTGGTGATGGCCACGGTGTTGCCGTCGCCGTCTTGATCAATCTTGGTATCAATCACCACATCTTGGGTGACGGTTTTGCTGTTGCCAGCCACGTCGGTGACGGTGGCGACCACAGGGTAGGTGCCGTCAGGCAGCACGGTACCAGTTAAATCCACACTCCAGTTACCTTGCGCATCAATCACTAAGCCGTTGGCGGTGGTGTAGACCACGCCGTTGATGGTGACGGCTAAGGTGCTGTCATCATCCAAATCGACGGTACCGTGGAACACTAAGGTGTTGTCGTTGGTGATAAAGTCCGTGCTGGAGCTACCAGTGTCTTGGGTGATGCTGGTGATGGCCACGGTGTTGCCGTCGCCGTCTTGATCAATCTTGGTATCAATCACCACATCTTGGGTGACGGTTTTGCTGTTGCCAGCCACGTCGGTGACGGTGGCGACCACAGGGTAGGTGCCGTCAGGCAGCACGGTACCAGTTAAATCCACACTCCAGTTACCTTGCGCATCAATCACTAAGCCGTTGGCGGTGGTGTAGACCACGCCGTTGATGGTGACGGCTAAGGTGCTGTCATCATCCAAATCGACGGTACCGTGGAACACTAAGGTGTTGTCGTTGGTGATAAAGTCCGTGCTGGAGCTACCAGTGTCTTGGGTGATGCTGGTGATGGCCACGGTGTTGCCGTCGCCGTCTTGATCAATCTTGGTATCAATCACCACATCTTGGGTGACGGTTTTGCTGTTGCCAGCCACGTCGGTGACGGTGGCGACCACAGGGTAGGTGCCGTCAGGCAGCACGGTACCAGTTAAATCCACACTCCAGTTACCTTGCGCATCAATCACTAAGCCGTTGGCGGTGGTGTAGACCACGCCGTTGATGGTGACGGCTAAGGTGCTGTCATCATCCAAATCGACGGTACCGTGGAACACTAAGGTGTTGTCGTTGGTGATAAAGTCCGTGCTGGAGCTACCAGTGTCTTGGGTGATGCTGGTGATGGCCACGGTGTTGCCGTCGCCGTCTTGATCAATCTTGGTATCAATCACCACATCTTGGGTGACGGTTTTGCTGTTGCCAGCCACGTCGGTGACGGTGGCGACCACAGGGTAGGTGCCGTCAGGCAGCACGGTACCAGTTAAATCCACACTCCAGTTACCTTGCGCATCAATCACTAAGCCGTTGGCGGTGGTGTAGACCACGCCGTTGATGGTGACGGCTAAGGTGCTGTCATCATCCAAATCGACGGTACCGTGGAACACTAAGGTGTTGTCGTTGGTGATAAAGTCCGTGCTGGAGCTACCAGTGTCTTGGGTGATGCTGGTGATGGCCACGGTGTTGCCGTCGCCGTCTTGATCAATCTTGGTATCAATCACCACATCTTGGGTGACGGTTTTGCTGTTGCCAGCCACGTCGGTGACGGTGGCGACCACAGGGTAGGTGCCGTCAGGCAGCACGGTACCAGTTAAATCCACACTCCAGTTACCTTGCGCATCAATCACTAAGCCGTTGGCGGTGGTGTAGACCACGCCGTTGATGGTGACGGCTAAGGTGCTGTCATCATCCAAATCGACGGTACCGTGGAACACTAAGGTGTTGTCGTTGGTGATAAAGTCCGTGCTGGAGCTACCAGTGTCTTGGGTGATGCTGGTGATGGCCACGGTGTTGCCGTCGCCGTCTTGATCAATCTTGGTATCAATCACCACATCTTGGGTGACGGTTTTGCTGTTGCCAGCCACGTCGGTGACGGTGGCGACCACAGGGTAGGTGCCGTCAGGCAGCACGGTACCAGTTAAATCCACACTCCAGTTACCTTGCGCATCAATCACTAAGCCGTTGGCGGTGGTGTAGACCACGCCGTTGATGGTGACGGCTAAGGTGCTGTCATCATCCAAATCGACGGTACCGTGGAACACTAAGGTGTTGTCGTTGGTGATAAAGTCCGTGCTGGAGCTACCAGTGTCTTGGGTGATGCTGGTGATGGCCACGGTGTTGCCGTCGCCGTCTTGATCAATCTTGGTATCAATCACCACATCTTGGGTGACGGTTTTGCTGTTGCCAGCCACGTCGGTGACGGTGGCGACCACAGGGTAGGTGCCGTCAGGCAGCACGGTACCAGTTAAATCCACACTCCAGTTACCTTGCGCATCAATCACTAAGCCGTTGGCGGTGGTGTAGACCACGCCGTTGATGGTGACGGCTAAGGTGCTGTCATCATCCAAATCGACGGTACCGTGGAACACTAAGGTGTTGTCGTTGGTGATAAAGTCCGTGCTGGAGCTACCAGTGTCTTGGGTGATGCTGGTGATGGCCACGGTGTTGCCGTCGCCGTCTTGATCAATCTTGGTATCAATCACCACATCTTGGGTGACGGTTTTGCTGTTGCCAGCCACGTCGGTGACGGTGGCGACCACAGGGTAGGTGCCGTCAGGCAGCACGGTACCAGTTAAATCCACACTCCAGTTACCTTGCGCATCAATCACTAAGCCGTTGGCGGTGGTGTAGACCACGCCGTTGATGGTGACGGCTAAGGTGCTGTCATCATCCAAATCGACGGTACCGTGGAACACTAAGGTGTTGTCGTTGGTGATAAAGTCCGTGCTGGAGCTACCAGTGTCTTGGGTGATGCTGGTGATGGCCACGGTGTTGCCGTCGCCGTCTTGATCAATCTTGGTATCAATCACCACATCTTGGGTGACGGTTTTGCTGTTGCCAGCCACGTCGGTGACGGTGGCGACCACAGGGTAGGTGCCGTCAGGCAGCACGGTACCAGTTAAATCCACACTCCAGTTACCTTGCGCATCAATCACTAAGCCGTTGGCGGTGGTGTAGACCACGCCGTTGATGGTGACGGCTAAGGTGCTGTCATCATCCAAATCGACGGTACCGTGGAACACTAAGGTGTTGTCGTTGGTGATAAAGTCCGTGCTGGAGCTACCAGTGTCTTGGGTGATGCTGGTGATGGCCACGGTGTTGCCGTCGCCGTCTTGATCAATCTTGGTATCAATCACCACATCTTGGGTGACGGTTTTGCTGTTGCCAGCCACGTCGGTGACGGTGGCGACCACAGGGTAGGTGCCGTCAGGCAGCACGGTACCAGTTAAATCCACACTCCAGTTACCTTGCGCATCAATCACTAAGCCGTTGGCGGTGGTGTAGACCACGCCGTTGATGGTGACGGCTAAGGTGCTGTCATCATCCAAATCGACGGTACCGTGGAACACTAAGGTGTTGTCGTTGGTGATAAAGTCCGTGCTGGAGCTACCAGTGTCTTGGGTGATGCTGGTGATGGCCACGGTGTTGCCGTCGCCGTCTTGATCAATCTTGGTATCAATCACCACATCTTGGGTGACGGTTTTGCTGTTGCCAGCCACGTCGGTGACGGTGGCGACCACAGGGTAGGTGCCGTCAGGCAGCACGGTACCAGTTAAATCCACACTCCAGTTACCTTGCGCATCAATCACTAAGCCGTTGGCGGTGGTGTAGACCACGCCGTTGATGGTGACGGCTAAGGTGCTGTCATCATCCAAATCGACGGTACCGTGGAACACTAAGGTGTTGTCGTTGGTGATAAAGTCCGTGCTGGAGCTACCAGTGTCTTGGGTGATGCTGGTGATGGCCACGGTGTTGCCGTCGCCGTCTTGATCAATCTTGGTATCAATCACCACATCTTGGGTGACGGTTTTGCTGTTGCCAGCCACGTCGGTGACGGTGGCGACCACAGGGTAGGTGCCGTCAGGCAGCACGGTACCAGTTAAATCCACACTCCAGTTACCTTGCGCATCAATCACTAAGCCGTTGGCGGTGGTGTAGACCACGCCGTTGATGGTGACGGCTAAGGTGCTGTCATCATCCAAATCGACGGTACCGTGGAACACTAAGGTGTTGTCGTTGGTGATAAAGTCCGTGCTGGAGCTACCAGTGTCTTGGGTGATGCTGGTGATGGCCACGGTGTTGCCGTCGCCGTCTTGATCAATCTTGGTATCAATCACCACATCTTGGGTGACGGTTTTGCTGTTGCCAGCCACGTCGGTGACGGTGGCGACCACAGGGTAGGTGCCGTCAGGCAGCACGGTACCAGTTAAATCCACACTCCAGTTACCTTGCGCATCAATCACTAAGCCGTTGGCGGTGGTGTAGACCACGCCGTTGATGGTGACGGCTAAGGTGCTGTCATCATCCAAATCGACGGTACCGTGGAACACTAAGGTGTTGTCGTTGGTGATAAAGTCCGTGCTGGAGCTACCAGTGTCTTGGGTGATGCTGGTGATGGCCACGGTGTTGCCGTCGCCGTCTTGATCAATCTTGGTATCAATCACCACATCTTGGGTGACGGTTTTGCTGTTGCCAGCCACGTCGGTGACGGTGGCGACCACAGGGTAGGTGCCGTCAGGCAGCACGGTACCAGTTAAATCCACACTCCAGTTACCTTGCGCATCAATCACTAAGCCGTTGGCGGTGGTGTAGACCACGCCGTTGATGGTGACGGCTAAGGTGCTGTCATCATCCAAATCGACGGTACCGTGGAACACTAAGGTGTTGTCGTTGGTGATAAAGTCCGTGCTGGAGCTACCAGTGTCTTGGGTGATGCTGGTGATGGCCACGGTGTTGCCGTCGCCGTCTTGATCAATCTTGGTATCAATCACCACATCTTGGGTGACGGTTTTGCTGTTGCCAGCCACGTCGGTGACGGTGGCGACCACAGGGTAGGTGCCGTCAGGCAGCACGGTACCAGTTAAATCCACACTCCAGTTACCTTGCGCATCAATCACTAAGCCGTTGGCGGTGGTGTAGACCACGCCGTTGATGGTGACGGCTAAGGTGCTGTCATCATCCAAATCGACGGTACCGTGGAACACTAAGGTGTTGTCGTTGGTGATAAAGTCCGTGCTGGAGCTACCAGTGTCTTGGGTGATGCTGGTGATGGCCACGGTGTTGCCGTCGCCGTCTTGATCAATCTTGGTATCAATCACCACATCTTGGGTGACGGTTTTGCTGTTGCCAGCCACGTCGGTGACGGTGGCGACCACAGGGTAGGTGCCGTCAGGCAGCACGGTACCAGTTAAATCCACACTCCAGTTACCTTGCGCATCAATCACTAAGCCGTTGGCGGTGGTGTAGACCACGCCGTTGATGGTGACGGCTAAGGTGCTGTCATCATCCAAATCGACGGTACCGTGGAACACTAAGGTGTTGTCGTTGGTGATAAAGTCCGTGCTGGAGCTACCAGTGTCTTGGGTGATGCTGGTGATGGCCACGGTGTTGCCGTCGCCGTCTTGATCAATCTTGGTATCAATCACCACATCTTGGGTGACGGTTTTGCTGTTGCCAGCCACGTCGGTGACGGTGGCGACCACAGGGTAGGTGCCGTCAGGCAGCACGGTACCAGTTAAATCCACACTCCAGTTACCTTGCGCATCAATCACTAAGCCGTTGGCGGTGGTGTAGACCACGCCGTTGATGGTGACGGCTAAGGTGCTGTCATCATCCAAATCGACGGTACCGTGGAACACTAAGGTGTTGTCGTTGGTGATAAAGTCCGTGCTGGAGCTACCAGTGTCTTGGGTGATGCTGGTGATGGCCACGGTGTTGCCGTCGCCGTCTTGATCAATCTTGGTATCAATCACCACATCTTGGGTGACGGTTTTGCTGTTGCCAGCCACGTCGGTGACGGTGGCGACCACAGGGTAGGTGCCGTCAGGCAGCACGGTACCAGTTAAATCCACACTCCAGTTACCTTGCGCATCAATCACTAAGCCGTTGGCGGTGGTGTAGACCACGCCGTTGATGGTGACGGCTAAGGTGCTGTCATCATCCAAATCGACGGTACCGTGGAACACTAAGGTGTTGTCGTTGGTGATAAAGTCCGTGCTGGAGCTACCAGTGTCTTGGGTGATGCTGGTGATGGCCACGGTGTTGCCGTCGCCGTCTTGATCAATCTTGGTATCAATCACCACATCTTGGGTGACGGTTTTGCTGTTGCCAGCCACGTCGGTGACGGTGGCGACCACAGGGTAGGTGCCGTCAGGCAGCACGGTACCAGTTAAATCCACACTCCAGTTACCTTGCGCATCAATCACTAAGCCGTTGGCGGTGGTGTAGACCACGCCGTTGATGGTGACGGCTAAGGTGCTGTCATCATCCAAATCGACGGTACCGTGGAACACTAAGGTGTTGTCGTTGGTGATAAAGTCCGTGCTGGAGCTACCAGTGTCTTGGGTGATGCTGGTGATGGCCACGGTGTTGCCGTCGCCGTCTTGATCAATCTTGGTATCAATCACCACATCTTGGGTGACGGTTTTGCTGTTGCCAGCCACGTCGGTGACGGTGGCGACCACAGGGTAGGTGCCGTCAGGCAGCACGGTACCAGTTAAATCCACACTCCAGTTACCTTGCGCATCAATCACTAAGCCGTTGGCGGTGGTGTAGACCACGCCGTTGATGGTGACGGCTAAGGTGCTGTCATCATCCAAATCGACGGTACCGTGGAACACTAAGGTGTTGTCGTTGGTGATAAAGTCCGTGCTGGAGCTACCAGTGTCTTGGGTGATGCTGGTGATGGCCACGGTGTTGCCGTCGCCGTCTTGATCAATCTTGGTATCAATCACCACATCTTGGGTGACGGTTTTGCTGTTGCCAGCCACGTCGGTGACGGTGGCGACCACAGGGTAGGTGCCGTCAGGCAGCACGGTACCAGTTAAATCCACACTCCAGTTACCTTGCGCATCAATCACTAAGCCGTTGGCGGTGGTGTAGACCACGCCGTTGATGGTGACGGCTAAGGTGCTGTCATCATCCAAATCGACGGTACCGTGGAACACTAAGGTGTTGTCGTTGGTGATAAAGTCCGTGCTGGAGCTACCAGTGTCTTGGGTGATGCTGGTGATGGCCACGGTGTTGCCGTCGCCGTCTTGATCAATCTTGGTATCAATCACCACATCTTGGGTGACGGTTTTGCTGTTGCCAGCCACGTCGGTGACGGTGGCGACCACAGGGTAGGTGCCGTCAGGCAGCACGGTACCAGTTAAATCCACACTCCAGTTACCTTGCGCATCAATCACTAAGCCGTTGGCGGTGGTGTAGACCACGCCGTTGATGGTGACGGCTAAGGTGCTGTCATCATCCAAATCGACGGTACCGTGGAACACTAAGGTGTTGTCGTTGGTGATAAAGTCCGTGCTGGAGCTACCAGTGTCTTGGGTGATGCTGGTGATGGCCACGGTGTTGCCGTCGCCGTCTTGATCAATCTTGGTATCAATCACCACATCTTGGGTGACGGTTTTGCTGTTGCCAGCCACGTCGGTGACGGTGGCGACCACAGGGTAGGTGCCGTCAGGCAGCACGGTACCAGTTAAATCCACACTCCAGTTACCTTGCGCATCAATCACTAAGCCGTTGGCGGTGGTGTAGACCACGCCGTTGATGGTGACGGCTAAGGTGCTGTCATCATCCAAATCGACGGTACCGTGGAACACTAAGGTGTTGTCGTTGGTGATAAAGTCCGTGCTGGAGCTACCAGTGTCTTGGGTGATGCTGGTGATGGCCACGGTGTTGCCGTCGCCGTCTTGATCAATCTTGGTATCAATCACCACATCTTGGGTGACGGTTTTGCTGTTGCCAGCCACGTCGGTGACGGTGGCGACCACAGGGTAGGTGCCGTCAGGCAGCACGGTACCAGTTAAATCCACACTCCAGTTACCTTGCGCATCAATCACTAAGCCGTTGGCGGTGGTGTAGACCACGCCGTTGATGGTGACGGCTAAGGTGCTGTCATCATCCAAATCGACGGTACCGTGGAACACTAAGGTGTTGTCGTTGGTGATAAAGTCCGTGCTGGAGCTACCAGTGTCTTGGGTGATGCTGGTGATGGCCACGGTGTTGCCGTCGCCGTCTTGATCAATCTTGGTATCAATCACCACATCTTGGGTGACGGTTTTGCTGTTGCCAGCCACGTCGGTGACGGTGGCGACCACAGGGTAGGTGCCGTCAGGCAGCACGGTACCAGTTAAATCCACACTCCAGTTACCTTGCGCATCAATCACTAAGCCGTTGGCGGTGGTGTAGACCACGCCGTTGATGGTGACGGCTAAGGTGCTGTCATCATCCAAATCGACGGTACCGTGGAACACTAAGGTGTTGTCGTTGGTGATAAAGTCCGTGCTGGAGCTACCAGTGTCTTGGGTGATGCTGGTGATGGCCACGGTGTTGCCGTCGCCGTCTTGATCAATCTTGGTATCAATCACCACATCTTGGGTGACGGTTTTGCTGTTGCCAGCCACGTCGGTGACGGTGGCGACCACAGGGTAGGTGCCGTCAGGCAGCACGGTACCAGTTAAATCCACACTCCAGTTACCTTGCGCATCAATCACTAAGCCGTTGGCGGTGGTGTAGACCACGCCGTTGATGGTGACGGCTAAGGTGCTGTCATCATCCAAATCGACGGTACCGTGGAACACTAAGGTGTTGTCGTTGGTGATAAAGTCCGTGCTGGAGCTACCAGTGTCTTGGGTGATGCTGGTGATGGCCACGGTGTTGCCGTCGCCGTCTTGATCAATCTTGGTATCAATCACCACATCTTGGGTGACGGTTTTGCTGTTGCCAGCCACGTCGGTGACGGTGGCGACCACAGGGTAGGTGCCGTCAGGCAGCACGGTACCAGTTAAATCCACACTCCAGTTACCTTGCGCATCAATCACTAAGCCGTTGGCGGTGGTGTAGACCACGCCGTTGATGGTGACGGCTAAGGTGCTGTCATCATCCAAATCGACGGTACCGTGGAACACTAAGGTGTTGTCGTTGGTGATAAAGTCCGTGCTGGAGCTACCAGTGTCTTGGGTGATGCTGGTGATGGCCACGGTGTTGCCGTCGCCGTCTTGATCAATCTTGGTATCAATCACCACATCTTGGGTGACGGTTTTGCTGTTGCCAGCCACGTCGGTGACGGTGGCGACCACAGGGTAGGTGCCGTCAGGCAGCACGGTACCAGTTAAATCCACACTCCAGTTACCTTGCGCATCAATCACTAAGCCGTTGGCGGTGGTGTAGACCACGCCGTTGATGGTGACGGCTAAGGTGCTGTCATCATCCAAATCGACGGTACCGTGGAACACTAAGGTGTTGTCGTTGGTGATAAAGTCCGTGCTGGAGCTACCAGTGTCTTGGGTGATGCTGGTGATGGCCACGGTGTTGCCGTCGCCGTCTTGATCAATCTTGGTATCAATCACCACATCTTGGGTGACGGTTTTGCTGTTGCCAGCCACGTCGGTGACGGTGGCGACCACAGGGTAGGTGCCGTCAGGCAGCACGGTACCAGTTAAATCCACACTCCAGTTACCTTGCGCATCAATCACTAAGCCGTTGGCGGTGGTGTAGACCACGCCGTTGATGGTGACGGCTAAGGTGCTGTCATCATCCAAATCGACGGTACCGTGGAACACTAAGGTGTTGTCGTTGGTGATAAAGTCCGTGCTGGAGCTACCAGTGTCTTGGGTGATGCTGGTGATGGCCACGGTGTTGCCGTCGCCGTCTTGATCAATCTTGGTATCAATCACCACATCTTGGGTGACGGTTTTGCTGTTGCCAGCCACGTCGGTGACGGTGGCGACCACAGGGTAGGTGCCGTCAGGCAGCACGGTACCAGTTAAATCCACACTCCAGTTACCTTGCGCATCAATCACTAAGCCGTTGGCGGTGGTGTAGACCACGCCGTTGATGGTGACGGCTAAGGTGCTGTCATCATCCAAATCGACGGTACCGTGGAACACTAAGGTGTTGTCGTTGGTGATAAAGTCCGTGCTGGAGCTACCAGTGTCTTGGGTGATGCTGGTGATGGCCACGGTGTTGCCGTCGCCGTCTTGATCAATCTTGGTATCAATCACCACATCTTGGGTGACGGTTTTGCTGTTGCCAGCCACGTCGGTGACGGTGGCGACCACAGGGTAGGTGCCGTCAGGCAGCACGGTACCAGTTAAATCCACACTCCAGTTACCTTGCGCATCAATCACTAAGCCGTTGGCGGTGGTGTAGACCACGCCGTTGATGGTGACGGCTAAGGTGCTGTCATCATCCAAATCGACGGTACCGTGGAACACTAAGGTGTTGTCGTTGGTGATAAAGTCCGTGCTGGAGCTACCAGTGTCTTGGGTGATGCTGGTGATGGCCACGGTGTTGCCGTCGCCGTCTTGATCAATCTTGGTATCAATCACCACATCTTGGGTGACGGTTTTGCTGTTGCCAGCCACGTCGGTGACGGTGGCGACCACAGGGTAGGTGCCGTCAGGCAGCACGGTACCAGTTAAATCCACACTCCAGTTACCTTGCGCATCAATCACTAAGCCGTTGGCGGTGGTGTAGACCACGCCGTTGATGGTGACGGCTAAGGTGCTGTCATCATCCAAATCGACGGTACCGTGGAACACTAAGGTGTTGTCGTTGGTGATAAAGTCCGTGCTGGAGCTACCAGTGTCTTGGGTGATGCTGGTGATGGCCACGGTGTTGCCGTCGCCGTCTTGATCAATCTTGGTATCAATCACCACATCTTGGGTGACGGTTTTGCTGTTGCCAGCCACGTCGGTGACGGTGGCGACCACAGGGTAGGTGCCGTCAGGCAGCACGGTACCAGTTAAATCCACACTCCAGTTACCTTGCGCATCAATCACTAAGCCGTTGGCGGTGGTGTAGACCACGCCGTTGATGGTGACGGCTAAGGTGCTGTCATCATCCAAATCGACGGTACCGTGGAACACTAAGGTGTTGTCGTTGGTGATAAAGTCCGTGCTGGAGCTACCAGTGTCTTGGGTGATGCTGGTGATGGCCACGGTGTTGCCGTCGCCGTCTTGATCAATCTTGGTATCAATCACCACATCTTGGGTGACGGTTTTGCTGTTGCCAGCCACGTCGGTGACGGTGGCGACCACAGGGTAGGTGCCGTCAGGCAGCACGGTACCAGTTAAATCCACACTCCAGTTACCTTGCGCATCAATCACTAAGCCGTTGGCGGTGGTGTAGACCACGCCGTTGATGGTGACGGCTAAGGTGCTGTCATCATCCAAATCGACGGTACCGTGGAACACTAAGGTGTTGTCGTTGGTGATAAAGTCCGTGCTGGAGCTACCAGTGTCTTGGGTGATGCTGGTGATGGCCACGGTGTTGCCGTCGCCATCCTCATCAATCTTAATATCGACATTACCGTTATCCGTTGCTTTACCTGTGTTGCCAGCAGGATCTGTTACTGTCGCTACTGCGGTATAGCCACCATGAGGGATCGGTTCTGTTACATCGACAGCATAAGTACCATCGGGGTTAACGGTTGTAGTGAGAGTTTGTTGCACACCGTTACTGTCTGTTACAACAATAGTGATCACACTGCCAGGCGCTGCATCAGTAGTACCAGTAATTGTTGGGGTAGTGTCTTGCGTATCATCAGGAGCACTCACAGTAATTGTTGGTGCAGTTGTGTCGAGTAGGGCTGAATCGCTACCTTCAGGCGAGGTGTTACCCGCTGGATCTGTGATGGTTGCTACCACAGTAATGGTTTCGCCTTCAGCTGGCGCAGGCAGTGTTAAATTGACAAAACCATTGTTGATATCTTGTTGTGTCAACACATAGTCAACACCATTGACCGTCAGAGTATCGCCTGCATTTGCACCAGTGCCGCCTAAACCAATAGTGACACTAACTTCGGTTGCACCACCGAGTTCAGCATTACTGATAAAGCCATCATCGTTAGTATCTGTTGTGATAGTAACACTTGGACCACCATCGGCCACAGGAGTGACATTGATAGTTAATGTCGCTGTTGAACCTGTATTAGTGGTGTAGGTGATAACAGGAACTTGGCCGTTCCAATCAGCATTTGGAGTAAAGCTGTAAGATCCGTCGGCATTAATCAGTAATGAACCACCTTCGAGAGTCACCGCGGTGCCCGCAGCAATGGTTTGTCCGTTAACTGAGTAGCTGACAACAGAAAGGGTATCATCAATATCTCTATCGTTATCTAGGACATTTCCGGTAGCTACCGTATCTTCATCGACGGTATTAGTATCGTTTGCTAGTACCGATGGGTCATCAACAGGGGTGACGCTAATGGTTAATGTTGCAGTTGAACCTGTATTAGTGGTGTAGGTGATAACAGGAACCTGGCCGTTCCAATCTGCATTTGGAGTAAAGCTGTAAGAGCCATCGGCATTGAGTACTAAGCTACCACCTTCTAGAGCGACAGTGGTACCCGCGGCAAAAGTGCTGCCTGATACAGTAAAGCTAACAACACTTAAGGTTGAATCCACATCGGTGTCGTTGTCGAGCACATTGCCTGTAGCAATCGTATCTTCATCGACAGTATTGGTATCGTTTGCTAATACCGATGGGTCATCAACAGGAGTGACGTTAATGGTTAATGTTGCAGTTGAACCTGTATTAGTGGTGTAAGTGATGACAGGTACTTGGCCGTTCCAGTTTTCATTTGGTGTGAAGGTGTAAGAGCCATCTGCATTGAGTACAAAGCTACCGCCTTCAAGGGTAACAATCGTGCCTGCGGCGAAGTCGGTACCATTAATATTAAAACCCGCCACACTTAATACTGTATCTGCATCTACATCATTCGTGAGCACATTGCCTGAAGCAACGGTATCTTCATCAACGGTAATACTGTCGTTTGCTAATACTGAAGGAGAATCTGTTGCTACGGTTTGGTCAGGAGCCGCAGTCGTCGTTGCTGTCAGTGTTTGTGAAGAGGTTGAGTAACCTGATGTGGCTAAGGCTTCAGTGCCATCACGGGCAAGGGTGACATAACCTGAGTTACCGTCACTGCCAGCTGGAGCATTACCTGCGGCGGTTTCTGGTAGATTTTGAGTTGGGTCTTCACCAGAGGCGATCAGATCTTGTAGTGCTTGGATTTCGTCTTGGGTTGCTTGATCGCCAGCGTTGGGAGTGGCAGCAATACTCGGTGCAACTTCGTTAGACAGCTTAGTGCCATCATCGAAGGTGATTTCGTAGGTTGCATTTTCACCGATATGGAGAACAGCACCTTTTGGGAGTTGTTCGCCGTCCTTAGCGGGTTGATTTGAACCATTAACCTCGACTTCGATTTGCCCTTTTACCAGTTTGAGCAAACCTTTCTTTGTTGTAATGATCGATCCCATAATAAGCTCCCAACAGCTAACTGTGTTAATCCAAAGATGCACAGATCCAACAAATGTGATGGATTGTGATACAAGTGGTGAAATTTTAGCTTGGTACTAATGGGAAGTCAATTTTTTGACGCGACGCGATAACTTGCTATGACTGGGTTTTACGGAGAGTGGTGCGAAAAATTGGCGTTTAAATCTGCCTTAACTAGATGTGGTATCTTAAAGCAGAATAGACGCTGCATCTAGTACCTTTGTTTTATATATAGAAACATATTTATAACAAATTAGTCTGTGTATAGACATTAAAATTTTATGAATTCTGTTAAAGCGGCGTTTAGACAAGTCAAAATGGAAGTGATTGGTTAGATTTGAGGAGCTGAGAAGCCGCAACTCCGATAGTGGAGCTGCGGCTGAAGCACATTACAGGTTTATCGCTTGGCGATAGCTTTGATTAGCGTTGCCCTGTTCGCCTAATTGCTCTTGAATACGGGCGAGCGCTAGCCAAGAGTCTTTACTCGGAGCAAGACGACACACATTCTGCCAGCAGGTTTTCGCTTCTTTCATGTCGCGGGTTTGTTGATACAGCAGCGCTAAGCATTTTTGGTAATCAGCATTATTCTCATGGGTGATTTCATGCTTGAGTAATTGTTTGCGGATCTCTTCGTCATGGGCGGTGACTATCTGTGGTATCACTTCTAACAGTGCCGACTCTGGCGAACTACGCAGCTTTTTCGAGAGTAATTTAAGCGCTTGGTCTTTGCGATTGAAGCGGCATAAGCCCATGGCGTAAATCGCTAAAAACTCAGACTGGTTACGTTCATCGCGTGAAAGCCATTGCCAACATTGCTCTAGGGCGTCTTCCCCTTTAAGACTCGCTGCTTTTAATAGGGCGCAATGGGTTTCAACGCTGAGTGCAGTTAACTTTGCATCATCTAGAATTTGGCGTTTCTTCAATATTGGCAGCAATAACTTAAGCGCTTCCCAATCTTGTTGTGCCCGGTATAACTCTAGGGCGAGTTTCAGTACAGGCGCTTTGCTCTTACTGGTTGGCGCTAACTTATCGAGTTCCGCTCTGGCTAAGGTTAATTCCCCTTGCTTGAGCAAGTAACGGGTACGAGTGGTTGCCACCGCATTGGCAGTCATAGGTTGGGCTTCTGCTCGGGCAAGATATTGATCTCGCTCGGTGATTTTATTTTGGTGTTGCGCGGCACGCGCTGCGGCTAACAAATTTAATGCGGGCAGTTCCCCGTTGTCGGCCCCTTTAATCATGGCGCGTTCTGCCGCAGGCCAATCTTCTTCGGCAATCGCGAGTGCGCCGATTAAGGTGTTTTTCTTGGCGGAGCGGCGACGCCAATGTTGTGGGATAAAACGGCTGCGTAGCAGCAGGTTAATCACAGTGATCACTAGCCATTCCAGCACTTGGAATAGGGCATAGAACACGATTAACATGATGATCCCAAAGACTAAACTGGTCTCAAGCTGATAATCGCCAGCGGCAATATAAACATAGCCAGTATTGCCGACAATCCAAGGGCTGATACACAGGCCTATTAATATGATCCCAAGAAATATCAATGCCTTAATCATAGCTGTGGTTCCTCTGAAGAGGTGAGTTCACCATAGCTGGTTAACTGTAATAATAGTGGTTTAGCGGCAAAGGATTTCAGCGTGATCGGGTCAAGCTCCAATGTCGCCAGTTTGTCGATTTCGGCAATGGCTTCACTGGTTGGGTGTGCCTGAACATCAAAATAGGTTTGGATCCACTGGCGTGCCATCATCAGTGATTGATGATAAGCCGCTCTATCATAGCGATAGAGTGCCAGTTGCGATTGCAGCAGTTTATGGCGCACATTCTCAACCAGATACCATTGTTGCTCCGGCGCAAGCAGGGCCGGCGCATCGGCGGTTCTGTGGCGAATGGTAATAAAATCTTGGGTCAACGCCTTCCAAGTTTTACTTAGATTACTTTGCCAATCATTCAGATCGCCAGAAATGGCGGTATCTTCAGGGGCGCTTGCATCAGCATCGGCACGGTTTAGCGGCAATTTGTCGAGTTGATCGATTAAGGCATCGATTGCTAACACACTGCCTTCAATATCCGCACTCTTAATATTGGTGGTCGCGGCGATATCCTTGGCCAGCGCCTTACGGATTGGCAGTAAGGCTGGGTTGTTCATTGCGGCAATGGTTTCATCGGCGGACTTTAATAAGTCGGTCGCCGTGCGTGGATCATTTTCGAGCCAAAGCTTACGCCCAGCCATGTTCACCAAATATTCGGCTTCCGAGGCCATCCAGTGAGTTGGGCTACGTTGGGCCAGTTTATTTAATCTGTCCTGCAATTGACTCTGGTCTGTAGCGAGTTTCGACAATTCTTGGAAGGTTTTGGCATCGGACAGCTGTTGTTGCTCAAGCTGTGCAATACGTTGATTCGGGACGAGTAAAGCCTGCTGCAGCTGATCTTGTAGGGCTAGATTTTTCGTCTCTTGCAGTTGAAGCTGTTGCTGCATTTGTTGATACAGCAAATAGCCGCCACCTATGGTGCAAACGGTTAAGCCTAAGGCCAGTAACACACCGAAACGAATCGCCCAAGAGCTGCGATTCACTTGCACCACTTGGCGAGCCGCTTGAGTCGATTCGGGTTTGCTTGCTTGCGGCTTAGTGTCGGCAGGTTTGACTGCTTTATCTTCGAGCTGATTGACCTGGGGTTCAGAAGCTTGGGTCTGTGATGCAGCGTCATCGGTATTGACCGACGGAGCGAGAACTGGGGTAGCCTGTGACTCTGGGCTTTGGGCGTCGTGCTTGTTGTTATCCATTTAACAGTCCTTAAAATCATGCTACTGCCGAAATTCGAGTAAAATCGGGCTAAATAGCGCTTAGAGTTTAAGGGCGTTTAGCACGGCTTTGCTGTTGGCGGCATTGGCATTGGTGACTTGGGTTATACCAAAGGCATGAGCTTGAGCTTCTACTCGGTTACTGGGGACTATGATATGACATGAGCGCAGCCATGCAAATAACTCTTTTGGCACTAGATTAATCAGATTATCCAGTACTTCACCACTCGTTACGACGATAGTATCTATCCCTAAGTCGCGCCAGTGTTGGCTGACGAGAGCGCCATCGAGCGGCGGGCAAGCGCGTTGATAGACTTCCCAATAGCGCACCTTCGCACCTCTGGCACTCAGTTGCTCGGCGAGGGCTTCACGGCCACCGACACCACGAATGATAGTGATATGTTTGCCTTGGATATGTTGCAGTGCAGGCAATGTCAGCAAGCCTTCCGTTTGCTGGCAATCATCCGGTGCTTCGAGAGCCTCAATTCCTTTCTCTTGCAACGCTTCCCAAGTTGCATGACCCACTGCGAAATAAGGCACGCTTGGCCAGCCAGTAACTTGGGCGGTATCGACTTTAAACGCAGCATCAGCAAAGCTCACCGCATTAGCGCTGATGCAGATAACCAGATCGACATTAGCGAGTGGATGCGAAGTGTCTGGGGGCAGAGGAGGCGTGGCCTCAACACAGAGGAGTGGGGTAACGCAGTGGTCGATACCTTTTTCAGTTAAGGCATCGACCATGGACTGATTGCGCCCCTCGGGGCGCGTCAGTAAGACTTTCATCGTCTTAGGCTTTTGCGTAAACAGCGTCGAGGATGCTTTTAGCGCCTTTGCTGAGCAGCTCTTCTGCAAGGGCAACACCGAGTTGCGTCGCTTCGGTCTTTGGACCTGTGATCACGCCTTCGATGATTTCGCTACCATCGGGATTACCCACGAGGCCGCGCAGAGTCATTTCATCACCGTGGATTTCGGCAAAGGCACCAATAGGTACTTGGCAGCCACCTTCGAGGCGAGTATTCATGGCGCGCTCGGCAATCACGCGGTAGCGAGTCTCTAAGTGCTCTAAAGGAGCTAAAAGCGCTTTTACGCGTGCATCGTTAGTGCGGCACTCGATACCGACAGCGCCTTGACCGTTGGCGGGTAAGGATTCTTCCGCAGAGATAAAGCTGGCAATGCGCTCTGATAACTTCAGGCGAATTAAACCTGCAGCAGCAAGGATAATCGCATCGTATTCGCCGTTATCGAGTTTCGCGAGGCGAGTCCCCACGTTGCCGCGCAGATCTTTGATAATCAGATCTGGGCGTGAGGCGCGCAGTTGGCACTGACGGCGTAGGCTTGAGGTGCCGACTGTGGCGCCAAGTGGCAGTTCACTGATTGACTTATACAGGTTAGACACAAAGGCATCGCGAGGATCTTCACGTTCACAAATTACTTCCAGCCCTAAGCCTTCGGGGAAATCCACTGGCACATCTTTCATTGAGTGCACTGCGATATCGGCTTGGTCTTCTAGCATGGCGACTTCGAGTTCTTTTACAAACAAGCCTTTACCGCCAACCTTAGCTAATGGGGTGTCTAAGATAACATCGCCCTTAGTGCTCATTGGCAATAGCTCCACCACGATACCTGGGTGAACGCGTTCTAATTCTGCTTTAACAAATTCAGCTTGCCACATGGCCAGCGGACTCTTGCGGGTAGCGATACGTATGCGGTTTTCAGACATGCCTAGTTTCCATCCGAGATCTTAGTTGCGCCAATGCTAACATTGGCTATTCGCGAATGTAAGGAAGCCGTATCGATTCTTTGAAGTCGGCGGTGTTCTAAATGGCTAAAAAGTGTGATGGAGTTCTCATTTAGTTGCTCAGCTTTGCAAAAGTGTTAACATGAGCACACTTCTTACTCGTGCTTGAGCGTCGTTTTCTTGGATGGATCAACAAGGTCAATTTCCTGATATCGCAGAAAGACTTAATCAAGTTCGTATCGCACGAGCTTTAGCCTTGTTGTCGCCGCTGCAAAAGCATTTGTTTCGTTTAATCCCCTTTCTTATTCAGCAGAATAGCGTCCAGTATCCTGGCTTTGTTGACCCCAATACCCCAAGTGGCATTCAAGGCTATTGCCCAGACTCATTTGAGGCGCAGGCCTGCGATGTGTTTAAGCTCCCCTTTAGCGCCAACGAGGCTGAAAATCTGGCTTTTGAAGGCGTTTACGCCATGGGCAGTACGGCCAGTTTTGGCCAGAATGCCAAGAGCGACGTGGATGTATGGTTAGTGCACCATGCACAGCTGTGTGATGACGACTTAGCCTCAATTAAATTAAAAACCGAGCGCTTAACCGCTTGGTTTGCCGAATATCAATTTGAGGTGAACTTTTACTTGGTTCACCCGCAGCAGTTTTGTGGCGATATGTCGCAGCGTTCGGGTTGCCAATCGTCGATGGCCCATGAACACAGCGGCAGTACGCAACACTGGTTATTGCTTGAGGAGTTTTACCGTAGCCAAATTCGGTTAGCGGGTAAAACCATTGCATGGTGGCCCGATGCCAAGCTCAATCCAGAGCTGTTGTATCTAGGTAATGTGCACGAGCTACCGGCGAGTGAGTACTTTGGGGCGTCGCTGTGGCAGCTCTATAAAGGCCTTAATAAGCCCCATAAGGCCTTGATAAAAGTACTGCTACTGGAAGCCTATGCGAGTGAATATCCCCATTCGCAGCTGTTGTGCGATAGGTTGTGGCAAAAGACCTTAGCGGGCGATTTCTCCACCTCTAACGATGCCTATTACGCGATTTATGAGGTCATTGAGGCTTACCTGTTAAAGCAGAATGATAATCGTAGACTCGAGATTGTACGCCGCTGTTTTTATCTCAAATGTGGCGTGTATTTGAGTATCGCGGATCAAGGCAAAGATTGGCGCTACGCCAAAATGCAAAAACTAGTGCAAGAATGGCAGTGGCCCGACAGCTTGATTTCGACCTTAGATGACTGTGAGCATTGGCATAGCGGACAACTGAACTGGTTTAACGAGCAACTCAACGAGTTGCTGCTGGCGAGTTACCAGACGCTGCTGCGCTTCGCCTCGACCCATGAGTTGAACGAGGGACTCAGGATTGAAGAGCTGGGGATGCTCACCCGCAAGCTGCACACTTACTTCAGCCAAGATGAAGACCAAATCGCTAAGTTGAACCTGCTCTGGAGCCGCTCGGTCGCCGAATCTGAAGTGACCATGGTGTCTAGCACCAAGGAAAACCAATATTACCTCTACCGCCAAGGGCCAAAGCCGCAAAATCTATTGGGTGAATCGGCGATCTGCAAGGGGAAAACCCCCTCGGCATTGATGATCTGGGCTTGCTTGAATGGTGTGTCGACGCCAGAAACCAAATGGTATGAGTTTGGCCAGAGTAAGGTTAAATCTCGGCGCTTAACCGAGGCATCAAGGCGACTGCTTAACTTTATCGACCATGACTGGCGGGTGTCGAAACTCGACCTATGCCAGCCCTGGCATTTTAGAAAGCTTATTTTTGTGCTCAATCTTGACTGCGACCCAACCGTCCACTGGCACGGGCAGGAGATGATGGTCGATGTGATGAATGCCAACGTGTTTTCATTGGGCCGTAAGAAGGAAAATATGCTCGGCGCCCTCGATGCCATCTGCCTCAATAGTTGGGGAGAGTGGCAATGCCACCGTTTTGAAGGTGAAACCGCGGTGTTGCAGGCGCTATCGTTTGTCACCCCGGGATTAAGGCGTGCGACCCATCCGGTGGATATGGATGTGATTAGCTGCTCACAAAAACTCAGGCCTCAGCTTAAGTTAGCGGTGAAAAACCTGCTGAAACAAACTGTGCGCCTCTGTCAACAGGTGCAACAATCGAGCACCTTAGTGCAGCCGCTGCAAATCAGTCATACCCGTTATGGGATCTTCTTTAATCCCTTGGGGATGGCGTATCAGGACTTGAGCGATGCTAAATCCTTCTATCAGCAGCTGTCACGCAGTCATCTAGTGCAATTGCCTCGGCCCGAGTTGGGCGACGATCCCTTTTCGAGTATGCCGAAAATTATTCAGAACTTTGCGGCTAAGGGAGCGATTCAATATTTCCTACGGCAGCGGCCCGAAAGTTTGGACGTGTTTATTCTCGATGAAGATAATCAGCTCAGTCATTATGTGCAGCCGGGCTCGAATATGGTGGAGTTGGTCAACAAAGTGAGCCATCACTATGTATTTGATGAGTATTATGCCGCGAAGGCGAGGTTTAATATTCCGCAGTTTTTCCATCTGGTGCGGGTGGCGGGCGAGCTAACGGTGATGCCCTTTGGGGTCGATATCAATAACGCTAACGTGGAGTTTTAAGCGGGAGTTGCTCCCGCTTAGCAATGCTGCACGCGCTTATTAGAAGCTCAGTGCGATACCGCTCTGGCGAAGGATCGAGTCCTGTACAAAGGGCATAAACTCGCCACCGTTACGACCATCAATCCATTTACCATCAACAAAACCAAAGTGATAGCCACCGAAACGGGTCGCAACCCAAATCTCATGCAAAGGTTCTTGTTTGTTGATGACAATTTTCGAACCATCGACAAATTCCAGCTGTAACACGTTACCGCTGGCATCAATATCGACATCGGCGTCTTGTTCATCAATTGCGGTTTCGATAGCGGTCTCTATCGCTTGGAACATGTCATCGGCGAGCTGGTGAAATTCTGTATCTGTCATGGCCATGCATTTCTGTCCTTTGCTTTCGTCAAGATGGGTGCGATTATAAGGCTATTAGTCACCAGATGCACAGATGTTGAGAAAAATGAGACTGTTTTTATTGTTATTGCTTGGTAGCCTATTCATTACAGCATGCGGTCAAAAAGGCCCCCTGTATAAATCCTCTCCCGCAGAGGTGAGTCAGCCTACAAAAATCAAGGCGCCGAAGAGTGAGGCAACCCCAGCCGACACTGCGGAGCCTCAAGCTGAAACTGAAAAAACACAATAATAATCAGCATAATTACAACAAAGCGCAGTAAGGAATCGGACATTGGATCACTTTCTCTACCAAGACAATACCCTGTACGCCGAAGGCTGTCGGGTCAATGATTTAGCCCAGCAGTATGGCACGCCACTGTATATCTATTCCCGTGCGACGCTCGAACGTCACTGGCATGCGTTTAACAATGCGGTGGCCGACCATCCACATTTAGTGTGTTACGCGGTGAAAGCCAACTCGAACTTAGCCGTATTGAATGTATTGGCTCGTTTAGGCAGTGGTTTTGATATTGTCTCGGGCGGTGAGTTAGCGCGGGTGATTGAAGCCGGTGGCGACCCTGCCAAAGTGGTGTTTTCGGGCGTAGGTAAAACCGTTGCTGAAATGGAGCAGGCGCTTAACCTTGGTATTTATTGCTTTAACGTCGAATCGAGCGCCGAGCTTGAACAACTTAATGACGTTGCAGGCCGCTTAGGTAAAGTTGCCCCAGTGTCACTGCGGGTGAATCCCGATGTCGATGCCGGTACGCATCCTTATATCTCAACCGGCCTTAAAGAAAACAAATTTGGTATCGCCATGGATGAGGCCGAAGTTGTATTCGCCCGTGCCCATGCGTTGCCACATTTGCAGGTCAAAGGGGTCGATTGCCATATCGGTTCACAGCTGACCGAGATCCAGCCTTTCCTCGATGCGATGGACAGAATGTTAGCCCTTATCGACCGTCTAGCCGAGCAAGGCATCGTGATTGAACACTTCGATGTGGGTGGTGGTCTAGGGGTGACCTATGATGATGAAACGCCGCCGCATCCTGATATTTACGCCGCTGCACTGCTCGCGCGTTTAGGCGATCGTAAGCTCAAGTTAATTTTCGAACCGGGTCGTGCCATTGCCGCTAACGCGGGGATTTTCGTCACTCAGGTGCTGTACCTTAAAGAAAACAGCGATAAGCGTTTTGCGATTGTCGACGGCGCGATGAACGACTTAATTCGCCCCGCACTCTATAGTGCTTGGCAAAATATCATTCCGGTAAATCCAAGGGATGAACTGGCACAAGTGTTTGATATCGTAGGGCCAGTGTGCGAAACCGGTGATTTTTTAGGTAAAGACAGAGCACTCGCGATTGCGGCGGGGGATTTACTGGTTGTGCGCTCGAGCGGCGCCTACGGTTTTGCCATGGCCTCAAACTATAACACTCGTCCGCGTGCGGCCGAGGTGATGGTCGATGGTGACAAGGCTTATCTGGTGCGTGAGCGAGAAAAATTAGCGCAGCTCTGGCAAGGTGAGCAACTCCTGCCGTAAACTAGAAAATTATATTGATTCAGGCGCTTGGCTAGTTAATGGCGGCGCCTAGGCTTAAAGGATAAGTATCTTGATCCAATTCACTAAGATGCACGGACTGGGCAACGATTTTATGGTGGTCGATGGTGTCACGCAGAACGTGTTCTTTTCGCCTGAGCAGATCCGCCGTTTAGCCGACCGTAACTTTGGCATAGGTTTCGACCAACTTTTACTGGTTGAGCCGCCCTATGATCCCGATTTGGATTTTCACTATCGTATCTTTAATGCCGACGGTGGTGAGGTCGAAAACTGCGGCAATGGCGCCCGTTGTTTTGCGCGCTTTGTTCGTAATAAAGGGCTGACGAATAAGAATAAAATTCGCGTGAGCACCTCTGCGGGTAAGATGACTCTTCGCCTCGAACGTGACGGCACCGTCACTGTGAACATGGGTGTGCCCGTGCTCGACCCAAGCCAAATTCCTTTCAAAGCCAAAAAGGCCGAAAAAACTTACTTGCTGCAAACACCACAACAAACCTTTTTATGTGGTGCGGCGTCGATGGGCAACCCCCATTGCGTGCTCGATGTCGAAGATGTTGCTAACGCCAATGTCGCCGAAATTGGTGCGCTGCTCACTAAGCATGAGCGCTTCCCGCGCGGAGTAAACGTCGGCTTTATGCAGGTGGTAAATTCGGGCCATATCAAGCTTAGAGTTTATGAACGTGGTGCGGCCGAGACCTTAGCCTGTGGTACTGGCGCTTGTGCCGCTGTGGTGGTTGGGCAAATCCAAGGCAAACTCGATCAACAGGTACGTGTCGACTTGCCGGGTGGCACCTTAACCATCAATTGGGAAGGCGAAGGCAAACCCCTGTGGATGACGGGGCCGGCGCAGCACGTCTACGATGGACAAATTCAGTTATGACCGAGCCTTTGATGCCGCAGACCGATCTTCCCTTCGATGAGTTGATTATTCGCGAGTACCTACTCGATAACCCAGACTTTTTTAATCGTTATCCCGAGCTGTTACTTGCGATGCGTTTACCCCATTCGGAGCGCGGCGCGATTTCCTTGGTCGAGCGTCGTCAAGAGTTGCTGCGCCAACGGGTTGGGCAACTCGAAGAAGAAATTACCAGTCTGCTGGCGATGGCGGCACGCAATGAAAAGATATTTCGGTTTAACACTGAGTTGTCTTTCAAGCTACTCAATTGCGTTAATTTAGAAGCCCTTAAAGAAGTGCTGGCCGATAGTTTAAAGACGCAGTTTAATTTTACCCATGTGCGTTTGATCAGCGTGTTAGATGCCGATGTGGAGATGCAAGCGATTTGGGCGCAGCGTCTGCGTAAGGATTACTACTTTGGCCGCTTAACTCAGCAGGAAGCGAAACGCCTGTTTGGTAGCGAAGTGGGCTCAGTCGCGTTAGTGAAGTTAGCCGATGAAATTCCGATGATTTTTGCCGTTGCTAGCCAAGATGCGGCGCATTTCCATCCCGATATGGACAATATGTTGCTCGAGCAATTACGCCGATTACTCGCACATATGCTCGCCAAACTTTAAGGTAGATGGTCCGCCTTGCCTCAATTCCCTAATGATGAGGAGCTGGAGATGACCCCGCTGTGTCAGTCCTATTTGCAGCAGTTTCAAACCTATATGCAGTCTGAGCGTCAGTTATCGGCGCATACGGTTCGCAATTATATGTACGAGTTGCAGCGGGGGAGCGAGTTACTGCCCGAGGGCGTTGATTTGCTCAATGTGGGCCGTGAGCATTGGCAACAGGTGCTTGCTAAGCTGCATCGCAAGGGCTTGAGCCCGCGCTCGCTATCATTGTGGTTGTCGGCCATCAAACAGTGGGGAGAGTTTTTATTGCGCTCAGGCGTGATTGAACTTAATCCTGCCAAGGGGCTGAGCGCGCCCAAGCAAGCCAAACCGTTACCTAAGAATATCGACGTCGATTCTATCTCGCATCTGCTCGCGATTGAGGGCAATGATCCGCTAACCCTGCGTGATAAAGCCATTATGGAGCTGTTCTACTCCAGCGGGTTGCGCTTGGCTGAACTGGCGGCGCTGGACTTATCCAGTGTGCAATACGATCAGCATGAAGTGCGCGTGTTAGGCAAAGGCAACAAAGAGCGCATCGTCCCCGTTGGGCGTTACGCCATAGAGGCCATCAGTGCTTGGCTTAAGTGCCGCAAACAAATTTCCTGTGAAGATAACGCATTGTTTGTCACCGAGAAGGGCAAGCGTTTATCCCATCGCAGCATTCAGGCGCGTATGAGCAAATGGGGTCAGGAGCAGGCGCTTTCTATGCGGGTGCATCCCCATAAGTTACGCCATTCCTTTGCGACGCACATGCTGGAATCCAGTGCCGATTTACGGGCGGTGCAGGAATTATTGGGCCACGAAAACCTGTCGACCACGCAAATTTATACCAGTTTAGATTTCCAACACTTAGCTAAGGTGTATGATAACGCCCATCCTAGAGCGAAAAAACAACAGGATAAATAATGCGTTGTTATCTTAGACCCCAGAATATCCGTGCGATCAGCTTCGATCTCGACGATACCCTATACGATAACGAGCCTCATATTCTGAATGCCGAAGCCGAGCTAACGCAGTTTTTGCATCAGGCTTTTCCGCTGACTCAAGCTTGGCAACCGCAGCAATGGCGACTGCTCAAGTTACAGTTATTACAGCAAAATCCCGCCCTCGCCCATGACACCTCGGCGGCGCGAATTGCGACCCTGCACAAAGGCCTATCGCTGCTCGGTTATAGCGAGTCGGAGGCGAAACGGGGCGCGCAGGAAGGTTTGGATTGTTTCTATTTCCATCGCAGCCATTTTCAGGTTTCAGACGACGTCTTAGCGTTACTCACACGCTTATCGGCCCATTTTCGGTTGATTGGTATCACCAATGGCAATGTGGACGCAGAGCGCATTGGCTTAAGTAATGTGTTCGAGTTTGTGCTGCATCCTGGCAGTGGTGTGCGGATGAAGCCTGCTAAGGATATGTTTTCACAGGCCTGTGAAAGGTTAGATATCGGCTTAGATGAACTGTTGCACGTTGGCGATAGTATGAATGCCGATGTTCGCGGTGCCCGCTTAGCAGGGTGCCAGTCGGTTTGGCTGAATCCGAGTTTTGGCCGCGTGGCGTCGCTACCTATCGCAGCGCTCTTGCCCCATATGGAAATTGCGAACCTCGATGCTCTGCTGGAAATGTTACTGCCTTAACTTGGTTTAAGAACTTGAGCAATGTTATCGGTTGAATTAAGCGATAGCTTAAGGTGATAAGGATCAAAGACTGCTTCGCGGCTTTACCGTAGAGTGTTCACAATCATTTCACTCGGTTGTTACGCCATCACTAACAAGGAATTTGTATGGTGCGTTTAAGTTTGTTGCTGCTCTTGAGTCTATCTTTTATTGCCCCTGCCTCGGCGCACGAAATCCACTCCGGTGGTGGTTTTATGGCGGGCTTTAACCACCCTGTTTTAGGGTTTGACCATCTCCTTGCCATGTTGAGTGTGGGCATGCTCAGTACTCAATTGGGCGGCCGCGCCATTTGGACAGTGCCCTTAGCCTTTGTGTGTTTTATGTTGGTGGGTGGCATTTTAGGTCTTTATGCGATTCCTGTTCCCTTTGTCGAAATTGGCATTGCGCTATCTGTCTTATTGCTTGGGCTCGCGATAGCCTTCGACCGCCAACTTCCGCTGTTGTTTGCCATGGCCTTTGTGGGCGTGTTTGCGATTTTCCACGGTCATGCCCATGGGATGGAAATGCCTGAACTCGCCAGCCCCGTACTCTATGCCTTCGGTTTCTTGTTTGGCACTGCGGTCATTCATCTCGGCGGAGTGATGTTAGGATTAGGCATGCAGCGCCTGACGGGCCAGCGCAGCTTAATGCGGGTATCGGGCGTGGCGATTGCCGCTATGGGTGGATATTTACTCGCAGGTTTTTAATGGCTTAACGTGCCTTGAGTTGCTTAGTGCAATGATGGGCGCGGCGCAGCATTTGTGTGACTTGTCTTCGGCTGGCGTGCATGTCGGCATCCCCCACGCGAAAATAAGTCCCCGTATAAGCATCGGTGCCGATAAACACGGGCTTTAGGTGCTCTGGCGCGAGTGGTACACGAATTCTTATCAGCTTTTTATTCATAATTTCAATTAGCTGCACATCGGAAATCGCCAGAATATTATGGCTGGTGCGGCTTGGATCATCGAGGATTTCCCAAAACTCCTGTAATACGGGTAGGGGATTCGGAATGCCTTCAATGGTGAAATGACCGTGTTCTTCACGCACCCCGAGGATAATCTCTCCGCCTAAGGTGTTGGCGAAGGAGCTGTAGGTCGCCCAAATATCTTCGGGGAGTTGACCTTGACCATCGCGGCCCCGCGCGAGTTTAAACTCCACTTGGGCGGATTCATGCAGTGAACCAATATCATCGAGTGCAAATGTTGGGTATGTCATGGCGGCGGCTCCTTGCGTAGCACACCACTTTTTGTAACACGCCAAAATAACAAAGGCCAGCAGTTGTGCTGGCCTTGGGTGTGAACGAGCAGTCTGTACTAGGCAAGTTGTAGCGCCTTAGGGAAGAGAATGTTGTTCTCTAAATGGATATGTCTGTGCAAGTCCGCCTCAAATTCGACCAGAGTCGCATAACAGACGCGCCATGTGGTGCAGGCGTATTCAGGCGGCGTAAAGTCATTGGTTAACTCGTGTAGCTTTTGCAAAATTTGCCCAGCTTCTTCGTGCTCGTATTGCATCGCATTGATCGGGTTGCCTATATGACCAAAACAACCTTGCACTTGCTCGCCTTGGCTCATGGTGCGGATCGCGGGGAAGAGGATATTTTCTTCCTTCATCAGATGCGGCATTAAGTCTTCAATTAAGGCGCGCACCCAGCCAGCGAAGGGAATAATCTCCGCATAATGCTCGCCATGGGCACGTACCATTTTCTCTGAATATTCGAGCAATAACGGTGCCTTAGCACGAACGTATTGATGGTGGGTGCGCTCGATATAATCAATCAACTGGTCGAGTAGCAACTGATTGAGTTCATCTTCTTTGGCGCCCGAGTGGGAAACCGCCTCCAATGCGGCGACGACTTGCTCAGGATTGGCTTCTGCTCGCTCGCAGGCATTGGCGAGTGCTCGACCACCCCCGCAACAGAAATCGATACCAAATTGGCTAAACACGTGGGCGCGGCGAAAATCCTCGGCGACCAATTCACCCACTTTGCGTTCAAGCCATGGGGTGATTGAGGCTGACTGTGCTTCAACTGAGTTTTCGGATGAGAGATGGGCAGATAACATAGCAACACTCCAAAGCGAGAATAATTTTACATGCATAATATTTGCAGCTTTATATTGGCGCAATAAATCCTGACTAAATTAGTCGGGAATATCACATTTCATGCAGTGAAATATCTCTAAGGGAGTAGCTAAGTTGCCTCAAGGTCAGTGTCATTCTATTGCTGTGCTATGGCGGGGAATTGTCGCTAATAAAGCAAAAAGGCGAGTCATTGCTGACTCGCCTTTTTAATACAACAGCTTAATCCTTGCGGATTAGTTCATGCCGTATTAACTAAATAGTCGTTTTCTGTTGTTTTTGGTTTGTTAGGTTTGAAACTACAAGTGTATGTAATTGTGATTGTTTGGTGGGTTTTTGTGCGGGTTTGTATTGGTGTTGACTCATTCTTATGGTTAACTAGGGGTACATATGGGGGTACATATTGGGTGCGTGTTGGTGTGCATATTCTGGGTCGGATAGAGCCTATTTAAGGAGCTTTTTTCGAAAGAGATTTGTAGGTTGATATTTACCCTGATATTTACCCTGATATTTACCCTGAAATTTAAGCTAATAAGTAAGAGTCATTGATGAAGCTTTACGACAAAAATATTCGAGCGGTTTTAAATAAAAATCACCCCAAAGCATTTGAGCTTTCAGATGGTAGAGGGCTAGGGGCGAGAGTGAGCCCCTTAGGTAAAGTTCGTTGGCAATATAGGTACAAAATTGATGGCAAAAATTACAGGATGGATTTAGGAGACTATCCAGAATTATCTTTAGTTAAAGCTAGGGAGATGGCACATCAATGTCGTGAATGGTTAGCGAATGGAAAAGATCCTAAAATCCAACGCTCTATTGGACGAGAAAAATCATTTAATCCCATCACTGTTAAAGATGCGCTTGAGTATTGGTATACGGAACAAGCTGTTACTCGTAGGAAAAACCATGAAAAGCATCGGGCACAATTTGTTAAGCATATCTATCCGTATATAGGGCATTTGCCTATAACAGATTTGGAAACAAGACATTGGATTGAATGCTTTGATCGTATAAGTAAAGGTATTCCAAGTAAGCAACGTCCGGCACCGGTTGCCTCGGGCTATGTTCTGCAGAACATCAAACAGGCTTTGATTTTTTGTAAAAATAGGCAATTTGTGCACACTACTGCGTTGGACTCCTTAACAATTCAAGATGTGGGGAGAAAGCAAAATAAAAGGGATAGAGTTCTCAGTCAGCGTGAACTAGCTGATTTCATCAAACTCCTTAATTCCGATGTATTACCAGAGTATTACGGCAACTTGTTTAAACTATTGGTTATTTTTGGTGCTAGAACCCATGAAGTTAGGGAGTCTACTTGGTCACAATGGGATTTCGAGGAAGGATTATGGACTGTTCACTCGCGGGAGAATAAAAACAAAATGGTCAAGATCGTTAGGCCAATTCCTGATGACTTGAAAGAGTTCATGGTGAAACTGAAAGGCAATGGTAAATCTAGTGATCTCATTCTTGGAAAGTTTAAAGAAGATGCGACTGTCAGCGCTTATGGTGGCTCTTTATGGAAGAAACTAGGACATTCTGAAAAGTGGACTTTGCATGATTTACGTCGAGTTATCTCAACCTATATGAATGACTTAGGCGTTGCCCCTTACGTTGTTGAGCAGCTATTAGGGCATAAATTGGGTGGGGTTATGGCTATTTATAATCGCAGCCAATATATCCCCGAGAAAAAGATAGCCTTAGATATGTGGGTTGAACGTTTAAAATTGCTGGTGGATAAGCCTGATAATGTGTCCATTTTGAAACGGAAAGCATAAATATTAATCTGTTACGCCCCAACTTATTATTGAGAGGTTTTATGTTTTTGTTAACGAAATCCCGATACCGAATGTGGTGGTCATTCGAAGGAGTGACCACCCGAATAGTTAGTCCAGTTCGGGAGTATGAAAGTGAAAATTTCGAAGCGTGCAATTCGTCGCCATCATAATGTTCGTCTCAAAAAATATAGGGCTATTTATTGGGGAGGCAGCCCTAAACAATCAACCCAATTTCTTGGAATTTGTTTGGTAACTCCATGCATTTGCTCCTGCTATATGTGCGGTAATCAACGCTACTACTGGGGGGCTAGCTTTCAAGAGCAAAGGCAAAAACTAAAGTATTCATAACGCAAGCTTTTATGCCAGCAGTAAGTTATCAATTTAAGAGGTGAACACATGATCATTGACGCGCTAAGTTTAACAGAGCACATCATTATAACTGTAGATACTGAAGAGGCATTTAAGATTGCGCCATATCGAGCGCAAGATCCTAAGATAGACGCTATGTTGAAGCGAGTTATGATTGGTGGCTGTGATGTTTACGGTATAAGCATGACTGGCAACGGTAAAGCCTCACCATGGGCAATTATCAATCGATTACGTGAGCTTGGTTATGATGTTGAAGCTCAGGGATACGTAGAGCCCATAATAGATGAAGATGATGAGTTGCCTGAAGGGTTGGTGTTTTAGTTGAGATTGAACGAAGACCACTTTGCAGTGGTCTTTTTGAGTGGCGCTAGAATGTTAGTTTTGGGGCGTTATTCTTAAGCCATTCTTTGCATTCCGCGTAATCAGGCATTACTCGTTCAACCTCCTTCCAAAAGAGTGGGGAGTGATCGAGTTGCTTTAAATGGCACAATTCATGGACAACCACGTAGTCGACAATGCGGTTAGGAGCCATAACAATAATCCAGTTAAAATCTAAATCACCTTTAGGATTGCAGCTACCCCAACGGCTTTTGAAGGTTTTGATATTGACGGATTTAGGGGTAACTCCCATAACTTTTTCATAACGTCGAACCTTTTCCCTGAGTTTGAGTAATGCACTGCGTTTATACCAGCCTATAAGTGCTTCCCTTACTAAGTTTGAACGGACTGAACCTTCGGGGACAATAACGACTAATCGTCCTTGCACCAGCTTTACTGGCTCAAAACTGCCTGCATGTACCTTTAAGCGATAATTGCGGCCAAGGTATGGCATAGCCTCACCAGAGACAAACTGCTTTTCTGATGAGGTAATTAGTACCTTGTGCAGGGCAATCTTATCGATAATCCATTGGTGTTTTTCTTGTAATATTCGCTCGATTCGTTCTATGGGTAATGCCTTGGGTACGACCACGCTAACCATGCCTTCTTCAACTTTTATGGAGGCAGTTTTGGCTCTCGAGGTTCGGGTAACGCGTGCTTGATAACCTTTAGCTTGAATGAATTCGGCTGGTTTCATACTGATGGTCACTGTTTATTAAACTTGTGTTTTGCCAATTCCATAAATCTATCTTGCAGATTAGATATCAACTCTACATTACTAAATGATGCATCAATAACGGCGCGTTTTATCTCTTTTTTCAACCGTTTTATCTCATCCCCCTTGTTGAAAAAGTCGACTATCTGCGTAGCTTCATCAAGCATTGCGACAAGGTTTTGAGTAATCGTCTTTATCTCAATTAACTGTTGCTCGTCTATGACTTCAATGTCGCTTGTTTGGGTCACTTCAGCAGTAAGTATGTTGTAGAAGGCAAACTCAGTTTCGGAAAGTCCTGCATCTTGGGCGGCTCTACGACGGTCTATCTCAATTGTGTCGACCATAGCCAATAACAGTTCTAATTGTTGTTCCCATTGTCCAGCAGTCTTCTCGATAATGTCTCTGAGTCTTAGGCTGAGTGATTTGTAATACTCTGGGTCTTCCTCAAGCTTGACGGTAATATGGTGCTTAATCGCGCTTTCAATTTCTGAGGCTTTAGATTCAGTCGATTTTTCTGGTCGAATACTTTCTTTAAAATTTGCTGCCAGTAGGTCAATAGGCGGTATTTTGGGATCAACGCCTGTACTTAAAATATGTTCGTCCACCAGCTTACGGACTTTAGCGCCGATATCAGTCATATCTAAACCTGCATCACGGTACTGGTTTCGCGCGGAATTATGGACTTTGCCCAGCAGTTTCATATCGGCTAAAAATGGTGCGGCGGCCACATCGGGCAGAATGATGTTCATTTGCTTTGCAAATCGCTTAAATGCCATATCAAACTGTGCTCGAACAGTTTCCTCTTTGAGTGCCAGTACATAACTATCAACGTCTTTATTCTTGATATGTCTAAAAAATGAAATGGCGAGGGTGTGTGTAGCTTTTAGCTTGGGAATTTCATCTTTAAGGCTTTGATACGTGCCTTCTACATCATCACTGCTGAACATTTCCATCGCTTCGATAAGGTGGTTCGACAGTCCAAAGTAATCGACAATAAAGCCGCATTCTTTTTTTGCATAGGTACGGTTCACTCTAGCAATGGCCTGCATCAGCGTATGGTCTTGTAGTTTACGATCGATGTACATCACCTGTGCTATCGGTGCGTCAAACCCTGTCAGTAGCATGTCTTTCACGATTAAGAATGCGACAGGGTCTTCCGATAATGGTTTAGTAAAGTCTTGGATAATCTTCTTTTGCTTTGTCTTGTCGGTATGAACAGCAATATAAGCTTCATCGTTGTGATCACCCGAGATAATCACTTCACTAGGTGGCGCACCTAACTCATCTAAGGTCTTTTTAAATATGGTGGCCGCATGGCGACTACCCACCACTATCATGGCTTTAAAACCGTCTGGTTGTATGTGCTTTCGGTAGTGTTCAAGTAAGTCCATGCAAACCCAGCGAATGCGGGCAGGTGCTTCGCGAACTGCGCGCTCAACACCGTATTTTTGTTTAATCTCCCGCTGTTCTTCTTTGCTATAGCTACCAAAGTAAGCCTCAAACAGTTTGTCTAATGACTCTCCAGCGACTTCGGTCTTTACTTGGCGGCCTTCATACAAAATGCGAACTGTTGCGCCATCATCCACCGCTTGATTGATCTTGTATTCATCAATATAGCCCCCAAAAGCTTTATCCATTTTTTGAGTTTTTAGTAGTGGTGTGCCTGTAAACCCAATTTTAGGAGCATTAGGTAGGGCAGCGTTAATGGTCATGGCAAGGCCGCCAAACTGAGTTCTATGGGCTTCATCGGCAAGAACGATAATTTTGTCACTCGGGTTTAAGTTAACAAAACCTTCGTTTTCATTGTTAGCACTCAGCTCTTTCTCTAGGTCTAAGAATTTTTGCACCATTGCAGTCACAAGATCCGAGCTGTCTTTTTTCAGCAGTGCTTTTAGCTCCGCAACTGAACCCGCGTTATAAATTGTTTCGCCTTGGGCGGCGCGGAAGGTGCTAGATAGTTGTTCATCTAACTGAGTACGATCAGTAATAAACACAAGTTTGTATTGCTTAAGCACAGGCTCTCGGCGCATTTTAACAGCAAGCATGACCATGGTTAGTGATTTGCCACTGCCTTGGGTATGCCATACCACGCCCGACTTCTCTTTGCGGTCTTGGCCTGTTTTAAGGCGCTCAATGACTTTATTTACGGCTCTATATTGCTGGTAACGTGCCACCTTCTTAATCAGCTTGCCTTCAACTGGCTCAAATATAATGAAGTTTTGCAGTATATCGAGAAAGCTAGCAGGGCTGAACATACCTGCAATCAAGCGTTGTTGTGCTGTTACCGCAGTGATTGCATCGTGGTTTGAGCTGGTGGCGGTGTACAGTGCAGGGTTATCGTTAACCTGCGTATCGTCGAGGTTATTACAGCTAAACGCCTGAGATAAATTCTGTTCGCTTAACGTGGTATCGGTAAAGGGATAGGCATCTTTCCAATCAGCATAGTGGGATGCATTAGAGCTAATTGTGCCTACTTTGGCCTGATCGCGACAGGTCGATACCATCAGTTGGTTGTACCAAAAAAGCCGTTGTGCGCCTTCATCATCGACGCTATTGCGTAGGTTGGCATATCTGCGTAGTTGGTTAATCCCTTCGCTTATCGGCGCTGAAATGTAAGGGGATTTGCATTCGATCACAGCCAGCGGTAAGCCGTTAATAAAGCAAACAATATCGGGGATGATATTTTGGTTTACACCTTCGACTTTAAACTGTGAAGTACAGATAAACTCATTGGCATCAAGGTTATCAAAATCAATCAATTTTACAGTTTGGCTTTTACGCCCTTTACCAACGTCTTGCTCTACTGAAAGGTAATTTACTAAGGTTTGATAGATGGCCTGATTGTATTCCATCAAGCCGACAAAGTTTGGATGGGTGAGATCACGGCAAACCTTGCGCAGGTTTTCATCGTTAATCCAAGGGTTAATTCTTTTAATGGCGGCTTCGAGCCGTCCCACCAGCACGACATCCCGTAGATAGGGTCTTTCATGGTATTCAGGTGTGAGTTTAGCTCCCGCAATGTACTGCCAACCTAATAGCGATAATTGGGCAATAGCGGGTAACTCGACCTTATGTAGTTCATCCTGATCCATATCCATCCCTTTACCAGATGATTAAAGACATCTTTTGTATCTGATTTTTATACGATTGATTTTGATGTAATCATGCAGGCTCTTATATTACAGAGGCATAGCACAAATAACAGCTAACAAAATCAATTGAATACGGGGCAAATTCAAAAATATGTAAATTTGGACGATTTCCCCCCCACTGCAAGCCCCAAAAGCTCAGGCACAATCTCTTTCGTTGGTAGGGGCTCCTGCCAACGTAACCCTAAATTGGAGAAATAACATGAGCAATAAAACCCCAATGACCCAACAAGCAGCCGCTCGTATTCAAAGCTCAACTGCAACTCAAAACGGAGGAACGGTAGCTAAGGGTAGTTTTGCTGCAAAAGCGCAGAGTGCAGCGGCAAAGAATTCTGGCAATGGTAAGCAGGGAGGTAAGTAATTATGTCTAAACATGATGACGATAATCATAGCAATCAGCTTAATCCCAACAATGACGCTTACTGGCAGAGTCGAGGTGAAGATGAGCGTCCAGACGATTGGCAAGAACAGCTTGATGATGAATGAAAGGTTCAAGTTGTTGACGCTAAATCACCACTAAAGTTAACGGAGTTACAGCGTTCAACCAAAAGGTGGCGTCTCCAAAGTTAATAGGTAAAAGGCCATGGTGATTTAAATGGCCTTTTATTTTTTGATAAGCGCGGTTCGATAGTGTTCAAAATAGATAGGGTAGCGAGCCAGTACTTTTTCTAGTATCGAAGTGATATGAATATTGGGAGTCAGCTTCACACACTCATGTAATTTGATATCAATGGCGCGGGCAATACGGAAGTAATTTAATACAGCTTGGACATCGTAGTTTCCATGCTGATTGAATAATGCTGTCAAAAATGCCTCTAGTTTAGTCTCTGAAGGCAGATTTGCTCCGTTACGCCAATCCTTTAACTGGTTATATTGTTCATCAATTAAGCGGTAACCAGATTTAGATAGAGGCTCTTGCAGAGCGTTTTTACCATCAGCTTGAGTGTCTGTACTATTTCTAATGGGAATAAAAGCTGCCATTGCTCTCCAGCTAAGTTCAGAATCACCCGAAGATAAAAAGCGTTTAAGTTCTATCAGTACGGCTTCATAGCAACAGCATTTCACGTCAGAATGTGCAAATGTATCCATGATCTTAGAGAAAAAGCTGGTTTCCCCATCTGATTCAAAAGTGTCAAACTTTCGCTGATAGTATTGATATAACCCGACTTCATAATGGGCTATGGCTGTCAGGTAAAAATCAAAGATCATGTGATAGACGGCTTCATATAAGCGTTGATGAGTATCATCTGGAGGCGATTTTAAAGCGTCGGAGGCATTTAGGTATGAGGTGTAATAAGCTAACTGCTCAGGAGGGACTAAGCTGTAATGTTGCCAAGTTGGCAGTAAGGCTTGCCATATTGTGATGTAGTCATTTTTATCGATTACACCAATCTTTATCTGTTTTTTTACGGTTTTCAGCATTACATAATCAGCTTCACTTCGGGAAATAAGCCAATCACCAAGCGTAAAAAATTCATGATCGTTTTTATTAGTACTAATACCCAATCCCAAGGCGAACCAATCACCCGCATTAGAGCCAATCTTTGCGGGGCGCAATAATTTCAATAGGTTTGCTTTGGTAAACAATACTTTAAAAGAGACCGAGATATTTTCGCCAAATTGATAGAGTTTGCCGAGCGTCTTGAGACTAACACCCTGAGTTAGTAAGTTTGCTTTAGAACTTTTGGCTATTTTTGAGTTTGTTTGGTAAGCACGTTCGAAAAATGTTATTTGCTGTGGAATGTTTTCGGGCAGTTGTAATAGCCGCGCAACTTCTGCCGTAGATGGCAAAAAAATGCTGGTAAAGTGAGAGGGTGGAAAGACATATTTACCATCCTTGTTTGGCTTAAACATACTCTTCCTTTAGTTGCGAACTGAGCGATATTTTGAGTGATCTAACGATGGTTAAGATATTTATCGCGTTTGACCGCTAATCCGCAGCATGTGCAAATAATGCACATACTGTATATTTACCCAGACTACTCAATAAATCACTACTATATCAATATAGATACTCGCTAGAATCTATCCTTTGTTGGTAGTAGCGATGATTGAGTAGCACCAAGCCATTAAGAGTTCTGCTTGCGTTTAATTGCTATTGTTTTCATCGTATGAAGTGCTTATTAGCTATAAAAAATAGCGGTTAAACTTTCCCACCGTTAACTAGGCCATCAGGGTTTGGGGATGGGGTTATTGCTCTCCCCGTAGCCATATCGAAGCAACCACTCTCCTCAGTACCTTTAAATGCTCGAATTAATCTGATTTTCATGACAGGAAAGGCATCAAATACTTGCATCCAAATACTGAAAAATCCAGCCTGTACTGCCATCATTTCAATCGCCTGCTCCATGGCATTACTTGGGCTGGAATTTAATAGTCTAAGAGCATGTTGAGCTGTTGCTATTGTTTCCATTCTTTGAGCCCCTCTATCTAAAGCGACAAGCTCATCGTTTGAGTCTGTATAAGTTTGAATGGATTTATCTAACCCGACCAATTTGAGCGTATTTTCCGCGAATGTTTTCTGAGCTGGCGTTAAAGTCGGGTTGCATTCCACCTTACCGTCATCGGTGTAATAAAAAGCGTGATAGGTATTATCTCTATCAGGCATTAGTAATTGACTAAAATCAACTTGCTTAGAATTTTTGCAAGAATTGCAATTAGTACATGCGAGTAAAAAATTTGACCACGTTTTTTCTAAGTGTGGCTGACCAAATGGACCATCTTTAGGCTCAATGTGTTCAACAGCTAGTAAAGCTGGAATTCTTCTCTCACAGTAACTGCAATACAATCCTAAGCGACTGACCAAATCAGGCTTTGCATCTTCATATTTTTGAAAATTACCAGCGATAGGAGAGGCGTTTTTTCTAATAGGTCTCATCCACTACTCCCCTAGACTTGCTATTCGCTGCATCTCTAAAAAAGCTTGAAAGGCAGGATTATCAGCATAGGGGGCTAAAGAGTCCGCTAGTCTTTCTTTGTATGCTTGAAGTTTATCTTGTGGAGAGTTCTTGGCCTCATTGAGTGTCTTTAAATACTCAATTGCAACCCCTTTCATTTCTTTGTATCGGTGACTAACTTCAGGTGAATTCACACTCATGATTCCTTCAGCAATATCTTCCAAAGTCATATTCGCAAGTGTATCTGGGGCTAATCCATCGAGCATGATCAGCTCTTCACTTGAGCGTAGGGATTGAATTAAGAAAGGTGAGTGGGTTGTACAGATAAACTGGATCAATGGAAATGTAGATCGTAAATCTTCAATAATATGACGTTGCCACTTTGGATGTAGATGAAGATCTAACTCATCTATTAGCACTACACCTTCAGTTTTTTCTAAAACATCTTCACCTAAATGCGGGTTTAAGTGCGCAGCTTTTTGAGCAATATCAGCGACTAGTGCCAAAATACATCGCTGACCATCACTGAGTAAATTAAATGGGAATGGTTCAGAACCTTTCAATGTTAGAAGTAGCTCTTCTCTCTTAGGGTCATAACGAAGGTGCTCAGCATTTTCGACGCAATGAACCACAGCCCTACGAACCACGGTCAGCATTGTCGGTTCTCTACCTAGCTGAAAGGCCTGCCATTCCTGACGAGCAAACCAAGCTACAAGCTCTTTAAGTGCAATTCGAGGGTCTACACAATGCTTGTAACCATCTAACCTCGAAGGCTTAGTATTTGTTTTGGTTAATGATGGTTTAGTTTTTGATGCCTTAGGGTCTTGCCATAATCGCATTGTCCCGTAATAACTAATTAAGGGCAGTGATATATCACTAGCAAGACTTTCGTCACAAGTTTTCGCTAATGTAATTAACTCGCTGGCATTACCATAACGAGTATTGCCTGTTGGAGAGTTCTTTGAACGCTCCCAAACAACATCATGATTTTTGACCGTTCCTGATGCAGAAACTGAAACAGGCCATGCTTCGATAAATTGCGGTTCACCTTCTTTTTCTACATAAGATAAGGTTGCATCAGAAGGTTCTAAACTCTGCTTGTCATTTTTTTTCTTAAAGCCGAGCAACCAAGTTGCTATTGCGACTGAAACAGCATCCAATACCGCAGTTTTACCCGTAGCATTTTTCCCAACAATCAGGTTCACATGAGGGTGAAAGCGAAATTCCCGTTCTTGGTAACAACGGAAATTTTTGACTTTTAATGTCTTTATTTTCATGTGGTTTGCGCCTTTAGAATACAGTCTGTTAGTAGCTATCTTAACGCAAAATCAATCTTAATACATGTGGTTGCATTTCATTGCCTGAAATCCGATGCGAAGCTAGTTACTAATGCTCTCATTGCATCCATATTAAAACAGTCCTTAGTCAAGCTTCACACGCACTTTACCTGTTAGCAGGTCCTGCATAAGGGCTTTTTTGGTGTTGGAAAGTGCTGTGTATTTCTGTTGTAAAGCAAAAATTTTGTTTTCTACACTGATTAAAGAGTCTGCAATAATCTTCTGCTCTTCAATGGGGGGCACAGGTATTTGAAGTTTTTTAAAGTAAGGTAAGCCGATAGTTTTTATCGTACTACCCATAGCTATATTCTCAAATGTTGGCTTCCAAAGTTGAAGTAAATAATAAAGGAAGTAATTATTCAATTTTTCTCCGCAGACCCAAGCCATGAAATGCTGACTAACAGCCATAGCGCTAGTTATTATTGCGCTTTTGCCGATTCC
Source organism: Shewanella sp. FJAT-51649 (assembly GCF_019457435.1). Lineage (NCBI taxonomy): Bacteria > Pseudomonadati > Pseudomonadota > Gammaproteobacteria > Alteromonadales > Shewanellaceae > Shewanella > Shewanella sp. FJAT-51649. Next base: position 441,426 of record NZ_CP080411.1, read on the forward strand.
CGCATCCCTAGCCATAATGACGCTTCCCTCGGGGTGCAATGTGGCAGATGAATTATCAATACCTAACTGACTGATTTTTTTTGATGAGTCATGAATGTGCAAATTGTCGAGCTTGGAAGAGTCAGATAGTGATATCCACTTAATTCCGCCATTCCAATATTCAGTTTTTTGCTTATCAGGAGTGTGTCCACTTCCTCTCTTAGCTACCTTATCGAGAAGAATGCAATCCCAGCTCTTTGGGATTCTGCCAACGGGGGAGTCTTTAAATTCGGTGTGGGGCTCATATTTATCACCTTGCTTGATGCCAACACCTTTGGTGAGCAGCTCCTGCATCATGCCGCTTTTTAAATCTTTGAGCTTGTCGATTTGTGCCTGTGTTTTTTCAATTACCTCATCCACAGAAGTCAAAATCGCAGCAATTTTTTGTTGTTCTGGGAGAGGCGGCAATACCATCAAGAAATTCTTAAGTGTCTCTTTTGTTATTGTCAGGATTACACCACCATCAGCCTCGTTTTTCTTTACGCTAAAGATCTCTCGTACCATCAGCGCAAAAAAATCCTTATCTATGTGTGACGCAATCTCCTCAAATATCAGAATTGTACGATCTACATAGGCATCATATTGAGTGACAACTACTCGGCCTATAGAACCTTGGATGGAAACTAAGACTGTCCCTTTTGGGGCAAACACACTTTTTTTAGCTGCTAGATCTGAAATCCTAACCTTAGTTGATGCTTTTAAAAGGTTGCCGAACCCTAAATCGAACACTTGAACAAATGGAAACCCATTGTCATCAAACCATTCTGGATTCCCGTATGGCTGTGGGAAGCTCCCCCTCCGAAATTTAGATATATCAGCCAGAGAAGACACAATCCAATCAGCAGGAACCTGATTACTCATAACCCAGCTCCTTAAGATAACCCTTCATCACGCCCTCGGCGGTAGCGACTTCATCGTCAAGCTGTTTCAATGATATTTGGTACTTATCCCACCAGCGCTCTAGTTGCGCGATGATGCTGACTGCAACCACTGTATCAGCATGGTTCACATGTTCACGGATCTGCTCTTTGGTTTCGATTTCTGCTCTGAATTGATAATAGTCTTCGCCCTTAGGCTCAAATACACAGCTGACATCAAAACCTTTAAGAATTTCTTCTTGAATATAATCGTCTTGCACTTCACGTAGTGGAATACCGCCGTGGAGAATAGCGCGCACATCAAAAATCTCTGCGGGTGGCGAGGTATCGGCATAGCGGCGAATATTGAGGTTGTAGTCGTTATCGCGGATATCTTTTAGTTTGACTATGGCTGAGTAGCGTTTGATTTCGCTGTAGTTGTCGAAGGTTGCGACGATTTTATTGATATCTTGCAGACGTAAACTGTTTTGGTTTTTGCCTTCTTGATATTCGAGTTCAGCATTAATAAACAGTACCTTGCCTTGGCGCTCGCTCGGCTTTTGTTTGTTGATAATCAACAAACAGGCGGGGATGCCTGTGCCATAGAATAGGCCTGAGGGCAGGCCGATTACGGCTTCTAATAAGTCGTCTTCGAGTATGCCTTTACGAATGTCTTTTTCGCTGGAACCTCGGAACAGCACGCCATGGGGCATCACAACGCCGACCATGCCATCATCATTGGTGCTGGCTATCATGTGCTGCACAAAGGCGAGGTCACCTGCATCTTTTGGCGGTGTACCATAGGGGAAGCGGCCAAATTTATCCTTATCGCAGTCTTCTTTGCCCCATTTTGATAACGAAAACGGCGGATTGGCAATCACGCGATCAAACGTCATTAGGCTGCCATCAATAGTATGCTTAGGTTCGCGCAGGGTATCGCCCTTGCGAATGTCGGCACTTTGTACCCCGTGCAAAAACATGTTCATCTTACAGATTGCCCATGTATTGAGGTTCATCTCTTGGCCGTATAGTGACAGGTTTGCGGCGTTTTCATTATGGGTCGCAAGATAATTACGCATTTGGATCAGCATGCCGCCCGAACCCACTGTAGGGTCGTAAATTCGCATGCCTGCATGGGGTTTGAGCAATGCCACCAGCAATTGCACCACTTCGCTCGGGGTATAGAACTCACCACCTTTTTTACCCGCGCTATCGGCAAACATTTTAATCAAATATTCGTAGGCGGTGCCGAGTAAGTCGGGGCGTTCGAAATCACTATTGCGCAGACGGTACTTGTTAAAGTGGCTGAGTAGGTCGCGCAGCTTATTATCGGAGAGCTTGTTTTTAATATTGAAGTCGATAGAGACTAATACGCCCTCAAGGTTTGGATTGTGTTCTTCAATGGCTTCAGCGGCGGTATTGAGCGCCTCACCTATGTTGTGCTTTAAGTCTTTAAGCGCTGACCAGCGGGCAACTTCAGGAATATAGAAGGTGCTGTCGTACTCATCTTCATCACTGGCTAAGGCTTCGGCCTCAACTTGGGTTTTACCTTTGGCAAGATAGTATTCGATCACCTGCTCACGGGCTTCATCAAATGAATCCGATAGACGCTTAAGGAACATCATGCCGAAGATGTAGTCTTTGAACTCTGACGCATCCATATTGCCACGGAGAATATCCGCCGTTTCCCATAAGAACGATTCTAATTGTTGGAGAGTGATTTGATTTGGCACTGGTTTTCTCTAATGAATTTGGTAAGCACTGTGGGTTAAGTGATGCTGATAAAAGTCCCCTGTGCATTGATGCGCCAAAGTGTACTGATAAGGGGGGGAGGGTACAACGCTATGGCGGGTAAATATGCGCGTTAAGTCATAGTCGGAGGTAGATGTTTAGTAGTGTCTTTTAGATACAAGAAATTGAAGAAACATTTTTTCAACACAAATTGTTAATGAAATGTCAACCGTATTTATGTTTTGGATCTTTGGCATTTGGTTATCGATGTAAGCTCATTCTATATGAGTACAATCTATTGTTTAGTAATGGCTTTTCTCTTGATTAACATTGTTTTGATCCAATTTTAGTGGATCAGCTTAGGCATGAGTGATCCACTTTTCCCCTTACCTAATTGCTGTAAACTTGTTAAGTTTGATTAGCTTCGGCTAGCGCTAGTTTGAAAGCGTTTTATTCCATTCGGTGTCTGTTCTTTGCTGTAATGCTTGGCAAGGTAGCTGATCCTGTGAATCGCAGACTCAACACCTTTAAGCCCGCTGCGTTCAATTTTGTAGCTTGCCGACTCAGGTAACCATGCAGAAGTGTCTGGATGCATATAGCATGCTTTCTGAACCAGTTGAAATGCACCCCAGCCTGACTTAGCTTTATGCCCATTGAGTAGAATGAAGCAGTGATAATGCGCTTTGTCGCTTCTTGGTGTTTGTTCTCGAACCCAAAATAACCATGCTTTAGATTGGTACTTCTTATCTAGGTATCTCAACAGGGTTTTGCGGTATTTGCTGATTAGGCTGTTATTGGGGGTTTCGGTATAGACTCGTAGATCGAATCTGACGAGTAGGATTTTAGAATAGTGACTCAGTGCAGTTAGCAGTTGATCAATTGCTGCATTCATAATGCTGGAGCTGATACCGTGTTCAAAGCTCATCACTTTAAATAAGGTTTCTTGATATAGAAAATCTTCTAAGGGAAAGCGAAGAGCGGAAATATTATAAATAACCTGCTTGTAGTGAGAGTTGTAAAGTGGCGTAAAGCGAGACCTACCATAGTATTGCAGATGCGTAGATTGTATTTTTCTGCTGGTTAAACGTGATTTAGAGCCTGCATTCGTCAGCATTTAATCGCACTCGGTTGAGCTTTGTCGCAGTTTGTTGCGTTTACAGGCCAAAAGAAGGCGGCAAGTGCCGCCTTGGTTAGCTATTACTTAGTGCCGTTTAGCCAGTTGATATAACTTGATTCTGACCAACCAATAGTTCGATTTTGGCTTTTGATGGGTTGAATAAAGACCTTTCTTTTTACTCGTCTGTAGAGTGTTGTTCTATCTATGCCGAGTAATTGGCACATTTCAGTGATTCGGATTATTCGCTCCATCGGTCGCTGCTGGTGGAGCAATTGGGCAAATTGAGTTCTTTTACTCGGTTTCATACCTTGCCCCCTCAGTAACTTGTTCGGATAGTTCTCCGCCAGAGTGAACCCATTGCATCAGTTCTGAAAGACGCCAACCGACAGAACGATTCCCAAGTTTTATGCGTTTAGGGAAACGGTTAAGTCTTTCTAGCTGAAAAGCTTGTGAGCGACTGATAGAGGTAATTAGTTTACGCTCTGTTTCTCGTACTATACGGTCTTGAATGGCTGATTTTTCGATACTAAAGAGGGACATAGATGCTCCTATAGATTGTCTCTGTTTGGCTTAGGAGTATCTTGCCTGTTTGCAATTGTGATTTCGGGGTAAAAACGAAATTTGATTTTTACCCCAAATTTAATCCCTTAAATATCCTGCATTTTAGTGCCTAACGCCCACGTATTTTGCCTGATATTCGCAAATAGTTGCATTAGATGAGATTCGTTGCTGAGAATCTTGCGATAAAACGGTGCATAGGTTTTTTTATATAGCTCCATTCTAAGCTCTTGTTTAGATTCTTCCCCAAGCAGTAATTCACTCAATACATTTTGTGTAAATTCCAGCTTTTGCCAATTATCTTCATAAAAAGGGATATGGTTATAGCAATACATCATGAGATCAAGGTAGGGGATCAACTTATAAGTCAGCAGCTTTTTGAAGGTTTTCTCATTTGCTTGAAAATTGTCAGGCGTTTTGGGTTCTGGGATTGATAGGGTTTTGCGCAGCTGATTAATCAGGAACTCACAGTCACCCAATATCGCTTTATTGGGTTTAGTTAAGTCTATACCTAACACGGTTAAGTCTCGAACCTGCCCCAGCAAAGGCACGAGTAGTTGCGGCTCTAAGTCTAAGTAGTCATTACCACTGCGGAGTTTAATCTCTTCAGTTATCCCTAGAAGATCAACATGGTTCAATGCGATGACTGTCGGAAGGTCTGGTTGTGTAACCGGATTCGAATTGATGATGACATAACCCTGCTGGATCAGTTGCCACCGTCTACTGTCAGTCAGTTTTTTACCATTAGGAAAAGTCGGTGTGTTGTGAAGGGTCAACCTGAGTTCTAGCTCATTAAGAAATTGCGCAGCAGTGAGATCAGCAAGGCAATCATAGTTCTTAATTGAAAACCAATTAGGCCATTTGGGATGGTCTGATGTCTTAATTCGTATTGAGTTAGCTGTGGATGTTTTCATCGATATAAACTCGGCAAGGAATTATCTCGGGGTACATATGGGGGTACATATAATGCGAAAAGGGGCTAACCTTTGCAGGTTAACCCCTTTTCCAACAATCACTTAATCGAAATGATTAGTTCATGCCGTATTTCTTTAATTTTTTACGCAGAGTACCACGGTTGATACCTAGCATGTTTGCTGCGCGGGTTTGGTTGCCGCGAGTGTGTTGCATGATGATGTCAAGCAGAGGTGCTTCAACTTCACTTAGCACCATTTCGTACACTTCTTGTGCTTCCTGACCGTCCAACTGTGCGAAGAAGTTAGTTACGGCACGCTTAACAGCGTCACGTAATAACTGGGGCTTGATAGTGCCGTTTGCGGTTTCGATTTTGCCAACGGTAAGCTGGTGAACTTCTGTGTTAGTTGTCTGATCAAACATTCTATTCTGCTCTTTATTAATTCTGTACTAATTCATCAAAATAATATTCCACAAGGGAATACTGTTCTGCAGCGGTTTCCAGCTGATTAAAGTCAGCCCGAAACTGGCGCTGATCCTCTTGGTCTAGGTACCATCCAATATGCTTTCTGGCGAAGCGGATACCCTTATATTCACCATACAAATCATAAAGTTTGGTGAGGTGTTCCAGCATCACTTGACGCTGTTCAGCCACCTCAATGGGCGCTAGCTTATTACCCGTGTCCAAGTAGTGCTGGATTTCTCTGAAAATCCAAGGCCGTCCTTGAGCACCCCGTCCTATCATCAGAGCATCGACACCGGTATAGTCCAGCACGAAGCGGGCTTTCTCCGGACTGTCGATATCCCCATTCGCGACAACAGGAATCGAGACATTCTGTTTAATTGCTTTGATGGTGTCGTACTCGGCGTTGCCTCTGTACATGCATTGTCTCGTGCGACCGTGAACGGCGAGCGAGGCGATACCACAATCCTCAGCAATCTGGGCGATTTGAACACCGTTCCTGTGTTCAGGCTCCCAGCCTGTGCGAATCTTTAACGTGACAGGTACCGTTACTGCAGCGACCACGGCTTGTAAAATTTCTTTCACTAAGGGTGGGTTTTGCATTAGGGCAGAACCGGCCAGCTTTTTATTCACTTTTTTTGCCGGGCATCCCATGTTGATATCAATGATGTGGGCACCTTGTTCGACGTTGAACTGGGCGGCCTGCGCCATTAACTCTGGATCTGCACCTGCAATTTGCACTGAGCGAATACCTTCCTCGCCGGAATGCGTCATACGCTGGCGGCTCTTATCTGTGTCCCAGACCTCAGGATTCGATGAAAGCATCTCCGACACCGCTAAGGCTGCGCCATAACGAAGACAGAGATTACGGAAAGCTTGATCGGTGACACCTGCCATTGGTGCCACGATCAGCTGATTCTTCAGTTGATAGGGTCCAATCTGCATTTACTGTTTCACCTTAGCTCTTCAAAGGGGCGCTATAGTAGCCCTTTTTATTGGCCGTGAAAAGGTCAATAAATGACCTAGGAGCAATTTTTTTTCTTGACTTTTTAGCCTTGAGAAGTCATCGACAAAATAAGCCTAAGCCAGTGGTGGCGCATGTTGCGCCACCCTTTAGCGTTATTTGCGCTTACCTGTCAAGCGGCTCCAATCTTCTTTGTGAGCCGCTTCGTCCATGTCGAACCATTTGCTATAGAAGTCAGAGATTTCTTGCGCTTGCTCTTTAAGCAGTCCAGAAAGGGCTAATTTACCACCAGATTTGACGCGCTCGGCGATAAGGGGGGCAAGTTCTCGCAGTGGGCCAGCGAGAATATTGGCAACTAACACATCGGCCTTAAGATCGGCGGGTTGATCTTCTGGCAGATAAAGTGCCAATTGGTCGGCAACATCGTTACGCTCGGCATTGGCTTTAGAGGCTTCGATGGCTTGATAGTCGATATCGATACCTGTGACTTTTTTCGCGCCCAGTTTCAGCGCCGCTACGGCGAGAATGCCTGAGCCGCAGCCAAAGTCGATCACTTCTTCTTGGCTTAAATCTAAGCTATCTAGCCATTCTAAACACAGCGCCGTTGTAGGGTGGGTGCCTGTGCCGAAGGCCAGACCCGGATCTAAGATCACGTTTACTGCGCTTGGATCGGGGACTTCACGCCAGCTTGGGCAAATCCACAGGCGTTTACCGAATTGGATTGGGTGGTAGTTATCCATCCACTCGCGAACCCAGTCTTTGTCTTCAATTTGCTCGATTTTGTGGCTGAAGCTTTCACCTAAAAACGGCAGGGTTTTCAGCATCTCAATAGTCGGTGCTAAATCCGTGTCAGCCTCGAATAGGGCAACAACTACGGTATCTTGCCACAGAGGGGTTTCGCCCAGTTTAGGCTCAAAAATCGGGGTGTCTTTACCATCTTCAAAGGTAATAGAAACGGCGCCTTCTTCCATAAGTAAGTCGCTGATGGTTTCAGCATCATCACTGTTGGTGTTAATGCGAAGTTGGATCCAAGGCATGGGTAAAATCCTGTGGCTAGGTTTAAAAAATATCGCGCTATTGTATACCCAAACCGCGCTAATTTGCAGAATTCGGTGGCAATTTAACACCAGTAACTGTGTTTTGGTGCGCTGAGGAATTCTCGCTAACAATTAGGGGGATTTACGGTAGGAATTGAGGTTTATTTCAACATGGACAAGGAGTTAGCTTGTCATCTTTTTGTTGTACGCAAAATCGAACCACTCGTTTCGATTTTTAATATAAAGCCATGAAATATAATGGTTAATTGGTTTTACCTTTGTTTGGTTTTGACGGCTTTTTTGTGATCGTCTTCTAAGAGTTGACGCTTATCCCGTGAGTTACCTCACGCTTTAAATCTGTGACACTCAGCCGCGTTTTTTGTTGCTGCTATGGTGTAGTTTGCAAAGAGGCGTCAACAAACCATTAAAGGGTAAAAGCAAGATGACAAGCGTAACGCGCGTTCACACTAGCGTGAAAACACAGGGGATAGGTCACCCTTGGTCGGCTAAGGCCGATAGATTACAGAGCGCGACTGGTATTATGCTGGGCTGCTTTCTGTTGTTACATATGCACTTCGAGTCGAGCATTCTGCTGGGTAAAGAAGCCTTTTACCATGTGGTGCAGTTGCTCGAAGGTGGTATGTTTAGCAGTAGTGGCCATGGTTTTCCGATAGTCACTAAAGTCTTCTCAGTCTTTATGCTATTAGTCGTCATCTTGCACGCCGCCGTTGCCCTTAGACGATTTCCGGCGCAGCTTGGGCAGTGGCGAGCGTTGCGATCACACTTAGGTGGCATTAAACATCGCGATACCCATGCGTGGTTTTGGCAATTAATCACGGGTTTTATTCTGTTTTTCCTCGTGCCGGTGCACCTCTTTACCATGATCCTAAATCCTGAAATTGGCCCACATTTATCGGCAGAGCGTGTCTATCACGATAATGCCTGGTTGCTCTATGCCTTGTTGTTACCGGCTGTAGTTATCCACGCCATGATTGGCTTATACCGAGTGGCAGTGAAGTGGGGCATCACGACCCAGCGCTCCGGCCTACGTAAACTTGCTAAGATATTGATTATCTACTTGTTATGCCTAGGTAGCGCGAGCTTAGTCTCCTACATGTTTATCGGTAGCGAGCTAAGTGTGCCTGTGCAGCCCTACGTGCCCCATTGATTGAAACCCAATACTGCTGCGTTATCCCATGAGGAATTGGGCGCAGCAGGATTTTGTTTCGCTGCTAATATTTAAGCATTCGATTAATTATTCGCCTCCTAGTTGATCTAACTCAGGTTTTTTGATGGATTTGTGAGCGATATTAATTTTCGAGGACAACTTAATGAGCAGGGCTCACGGAGCCTGTGGCGCGAGGCGAAAGCAATGGCAATCAAACTAAGTATAAAAAAATGGAGTGCGTGGCTAGATTTAAGCCAGAGTTTGTCGGGTGTCATTCTGGCGGTGTTTTTGTGGACCCACTTAGTGTTGGTGTCGTCCATTTTGTTGGGTGGTGATGCCATGAACTGGGTGGCTCGCACTATGGAGCTGAGTTTTCTCTCCAGTGATGGCCATGGCTATCCTTGGGTGGTGACTTGTATTGCCGTCGGTATTGCCGCCCTAGCGCTAGTGCATGTAATTGTTGCACTGCAAAAGTTACCCATGAGTTTGCGTCAACAAAGGGCGCTGCAACAACAGATGCAAGTGATCAATCACAGTGATACTCGTCTCTGGCGTTGGCAGGCCATTACCGGCGTGGTGATCCTGTTATTGCTGCCAGTGCATCTGTGGCTTATCGGCTCGGCGCCAGAAACCATTGGTCCGCAGGGTAGTGCCGAGCGGATTTGGAACCAAGGCGTGTGGATGGTGTATCTGCCGCTATTGCTAACGGTTGAGTTACATGCGGCCATCGGGATTTACCGCGTGGCACTGAAGTGGGGCGCGGCGCGGGATCTCAATAGTCGCAGTCGTTTACGTAAAATCAAAACCATTGTGAGTATCGCGTTTGTCACTGTAGGGATTGCCTCCTTATTGGCATTTTTACCCCACGCGAGTTAAGCGAAATATAACAAAAGAGTGTTGTCCTAAAACAATAACAGCAGTACCCGTTAAGGAGCAGGCGTGAAACTGATTTATACCGATTCATTAGTGGTTGGTGCCGGATTGGCAGGCCTGAGGGTGGCCATTGCCTCTAAAGAGCGTGGGTTAGATACCTTAGTGCTTTCGCTTATTCCTGCTAAACGTTCTCACTCCGCCGCTGCGCAGGGGGGAATGCAGGCAAGCCTTGGCAACGCAGTTAAAGGCATGGGCGATGATGAAGACGTGCACTTTCAAGACACAGTGAAAGGTTCGGACTGGGGCTGCGATCAAGAAGTCGCCAGGATGTTTGCCCATTGTGCGCCCAAGGCGGTACGCGAGTTAGCCAACTGGGGCGTGCCTTGGTCGCGCGTGAGTGCAGGGCCTAGGGAAGTGATTGTTAACGCCCAAAAAGTCACTCTGCAGGAAGCCGAAGAAGCCCACGGGCTGATCAATGCCCGCGACTTTGGCGGCACTAAGAAATGGCGCACCTGCTATACCGCCGACGGTACTGGCCATTCACTGCTCTATGCCATGGATAACAAAGCCATTTCCATGGATATTCCCGTCCATGAACGCATAGAAGCCTTAGCCCTAATTCACGATGGCAAGCGTTGCCACGGCGTGATTGCTCGCTGTCTTATCACAGGTGAACTCCGTGCCTATGTGGCGAAATCGACTACCATTGCGACCGGTGGTTATGGCCGCATTTATGAGGTGTCAACTAACGCCATTATCTGTGAAGGCATAGGTCAGGCGTTAGCGCTAGAAACCGGCGTTGCGACCCTAGGGAATATGGAAGCGGTGCAATTCCACCCCACGGCGATTGTGCCCGTAGGGATTTTAACCACAGAAGGTTGCCGCGGTGACGGTGGCTTGCTGCGGGATAAAGACGGCTACCGTTTTATGCCGGACTATGAGCCTGAGAAGAAAGAGCTGGCATCGCGGGACGTGGTGTCTCGCCGTATGACCGAGCATATGCGTAAAGGTAAGGGTGTCGATAGCCCCTATGGCCCACATTTATGGCTCGATATCACCCTGCTAGGGCGCAAACATATCGAAACCAACCTGCGTGAAGTGCAGGAGATTTGCGAGAACTTCCTCGGGATCGACCCAGCGAAGGATTGGATCCCCGTGCGCCCGACTCAGCACTATTCCATGGGCGGGATCCGCACTAAGGCAACGGGCGAGAGTCCGCAGCTTAAGGGCTTATTCAGCGTGGGCGAAGCAGCCTGTTGGGATATGCATGGCTTTAACCGCTTGGGCGGTAACTCGCTCGCTGAAACTGTAGTTGGCGGCATGATTATCGGCAAATATGTGGCTGATTTTTGTGAAAATAATAGCCTTGAAATCGACACTCAGCTTGCCGAAAAGTTTATGCGGCAGGTGCAGACTGAAATCGATACTTTAGTCGATGGTGAAGGCCACGAAAGCCCCTTCGAACTTAAGCGCGAAATGCAGCGGATTATGATGGACTACGTGGGGATTTTCCGTAACGGCCCTGAGCTTGATAAAGCGGTGACTGAGCTAAAGGCGCTGCTTGAACGCTCACGTAAACTCGGAGTTAAGTGCAAGAAACGCCACGCCAACCCAGAGCTGGTAGAAGCACTCAGGGTGAAGCGCATGCTCAAAGTCGCGCTGACCGTTGCTTGCGGCGCTGCCGCTCGTACCGAGAGCCGTGGTGCCCACGCCCGTGAAGATTATCCGCAGCGTAATGACAGAGATTGGCTCAACCGTACTCTCGCCAGTTGGCCCGATGCCGAGGCGTTGGCCCCCGTTTTAAGCTACGAGCCGCTGGATGTGATGAAGATGGAGCTGCCGCCGGGATATCGGGGTTATGGTATCGACAATGCCATTGCTCACCCCGATACCGCCAAACGCGAGCAACAAATTGCCGAGATTTTGGCAGAACTGGGCGACGATGCCGATCGTTATCAACGCCAGGCGGCACTGATGCCCTTTGAACTGCCGCCGAGCCTGCAAGCTAAAAATGAACGTTTAAGTGATACCTTACAAAGACCATCTGCCAATGCGCTAGGAGAAAAATCATAATGAGCCAAGGTCGCCAGCTAACCTTTAATATTTTTCGTTATGATCCGCAGGAGCCAAACGATAAGCCGAAGATGGTGCGTTATCATCTCACCGAAACGCCGGGGATGACAGTGTTTATCGCCCTCAATAAGCTCAGAGAAGAGCAAGATACGTCGTTGCAGTTTGACTTTGTCTGTCGTGCTGGGATTTGCGGCAGTTGCGCCATGGTGATTAATGGCTTCCCGACTTTGGCATGCCGAACGCTCACCGCCAAATATCCCAAAGGTGAAATCACTCTGATGCCATTACCGGGTTTTGAATTGATTGGTGATTTATCGGTTAACACGGGTAAGTTTATGCGCGAACTCGCCGAGCGCTTAAAGCTATGGTTACACCCAAAAGCGAATGATATCAGTATCCATCGCCTCGAGGAGCCGATGGCGCCGGAGGAAGCGGCGCGGCTCTATGAGTTAGAGCGCTGTGTCGAGTGTGGGGTTTGTGTGTCTGCCTGTGCCACTAAACAAATGCGTGAAACCTTTGTCGGCGCTGTGGGGATGATGAAAATCGCCCGCTTTGAACTCGATAGTCGCGATGCGCGTACGGCTGAAGATTTTTACCATGTGATTGGTAATCAGGACGGGGTATTTGGCTGTATGACCTTGCTCGGCTGTCAAGACAATTGTCCGAAGGATTTGCCCCATATGCAGCAGATTGCCTATCTGCGCCGCAAAATGGCGATGACCTTAGTGTAATTCTGTGAGCTGTTTGATTAAAAAAGTAAAGCGCCTTTTTAGGCGCTTTACTTTTGGTCGTTAACAGGCATAGGTCTTATGAATATCAACCTGCTTAACGAGTTCTTCTGATGCTGTTACAAAAGCACTAAAGTGTGGACTTGCCATATGTGCCTCCAGGGCTGCTTGAGATTGCCACACTTCATACATCCAAAACTGATTAGCATTATCTAAAGAGCGATGCAGCGTATACTCAAAACAACCAGCCTCTGTGTGGGTGTCCCTCACTAACTGTTTGAGTAAGCTAAGCAGCGCATCAGTTTGGCCTGGATGCGCTTGGATTTGCGCAAAAACCGTCACTTTCATTGGCTAAATCCTTCCAGCACAATTTTACCTATGGCCTTACCTGACTCTATTTGTGCATGCGCCTTAAGCAAGTTTTGCGCATTGATAGTGCCGTAATGCTCACCAAAAGTACTTTGCACTGTGCCTGCATCAATCAGCTCGGCGATACGGTTGAGCAGATGATGCTGTGCAATCATATCTTCAGTTTGATACAGGCTGCGGGTGAACATAAGCTCCCAATGTAGCGACAGGCTTTTACGTTTAAGCTTCATCACATCTAAAGGGCCGACAGGATCGTCAATCAGCGCCAGTTTTCCTTGCGGTCTAAGCACTTTTACAATTTCGTCAAAGTGCTTATCGGTTTGGGTTAGGCTAATCACATGGGTAACGTCGGCAATATCCAACTGCTTTAGCTCCTCCGAGAGCGGCTTGTTGTGATTTATGACCGCATCGGCACCTAAGTTTTTAACCCAAGTTGCTGATTCAGGACGTGATGCGGTGCCAAACACCTCGGCGCCAGTTAGCTTGACCGCAAGTTGAGTGATGATAGAACCTACGCCGCCAGCGGCACCGATAATCAGAATACGTGCATCCGTGGCTGAGCCGTCCTGCGGTAGACCTAAACGGTCAAACAGCAATTCCCAAGCCGTGATGCTGGTTAAGGGGAGCGCTGCTGCTTGTGCATTGCTTAAGGTTTGCGGTTTACGGCCCACGATACGCTCATCGACTAACTGATATTCGGCATAGCTGCCGCTGCGGCTAATATCGCCAGCGTACCAGACCTCATCACCTACTTTAAACAGGCTCACCTTATCACCCACAGCTTTAACGACTCCGACCGCATCCCAACCGAGGATTTTATATTCTCCAGCGGCTGCAGAACTGGATGCGCGGATCTTGGTATCAACAGGATTCACGGATATGGCTTTCACCTCGACCAACAGGTCAAAACCCTGTGGTGTGGGTTCGGCTAGTGTAATGTTTTCTAATGCATTTGGAGCGTCGATTGCCCCCGCGGTTTGATAACCTATGGCTCTCATATTTATTCCTCACTGGCGACTCGTGTCTGTCACTTGTCATTGAATGCCATTGTGTGAAATATTAATTCCTAGATAAACGGGGTAAAGTTTGTAATTTTTTCAAAGGAAATTTGATAATCATGCTGCTGAATGATCTTGCATTATTTGTTCGCGTTGCCGATTGCGGCAGTATTTCTGCGGCGGCAGCCGAGATGGAACTCTCCGCAGCATCGGCGAGTGCTGCGATTAAACGCCTTGAAAAACAGCTCGATACTAGTTTGTTTGTGCGCACAACTCGAAGCCTGAGATTAACCGCTCAAGGTGAGCGTTACCTTATCCATTGCAGGCGCGCTTTGAGTGATCTCGCCCTCGGAGAGCAGGCGATCGCCAGTGATAAAGGTAAGGTCTCTGGCACCTTAAGCCTGTCGGTTTCATCTGACTTTGGGCGTAACTTATTCGTCCCTTGGCTCGATGACTTCCTCCTTGATTTTCCACAGCTTCAGGTACGGCTGCATTTGGGCGACAATATCAGCAGCTTTTACCACGACAAAATTGATGTGGCGGTGCGTTACGGTAAGCCGCAGGATTCTAATCAGGTCGCCTTCCCAATTTGTACGGCGGACAGAGTGTTATGTGCCTCGCCTGAATATCTTGCCAAATTTGGCAAGCCCGAAACCTTAGAGCAACTCACGCAACATAATTGCTTGTTTTATAAATTAGATGAGAGAACCCACGACCAATGGCAATTTGAGCGTGATGGTCAGGAATATAAAATCCGCGTGACGGGCAATCGCAGCGCTAATGATGCGGAAATTGCTCGGCGTTGGGCGGTGGCAGGTAAGGGCTTAGTGTTTAAGTCGAGCTTAGATCTCGCTGAGGATATTATGGCGGGGCGTCTCGTGCCCTTGCTGCTCGAATATCGGGGCGAGCCAGTTAATTTATACTTAGTTTGTCCAGGGCGCGAGCATGTCACTCCCGTAGTGCTGCTGCTTCGTGAAATGCTCAGGCAACAGACTCAAAGCTTAAGCCGCGCTTTGGCGACATACCTCAAAGCTGAAACGCAGTTTTAATAACCATTAAGCGCTTGGAATATAATGGAATTTACTGTGATTTGATAAGTTGATAGCATTCGCGATTTCCTCACTGAAGAGAGCTCATCGCTCTGTGATTTAATCTTGTGCTGCCAAACTCGGCGCAATAAAAAAGCCGCATTAAGCGGCTTTTTTGGAAGATTGACCTAAATCTAGGATTAAGACTTAGCGCGTTTCATCGCGGTGAAGAATTCTTCGTTAGTCTTAGTCATTGCAAGTTTATCGATCAGGAACTCCATTGCGCTGACCTCATCCATTGGATTTAAGATCTTACGCAGGATCCACATCTTTTGCAGCTCATCAGGCGTGGTCAGTTTTTCTTCGCGACGAGTACCACTGCGGTTGAAGTCAATCGCAGGGAAGACGCGTTTTTCAGCGGCCTTACGTGACAGATGCAGTTCTTGGTTACCAGTACCTTTGAACTCTTCGTAAATTACTTCGTCCATTTTTGAGCCGGTATCAACCAGTGCGGTAGCAATAATGGTTAAGCTGCCGCCGTTTTCGATGTTACGAGCAGCACCGAAGAAGCGCTTAGGACGGTGCAGGGCGTTTGCGTCCACACCACCGGTTAACACTTTGCCCGATGATGGGATAACGGTGTTATAGGCGCGAGCCAAACGGGTGATAGAGTCGAGTAGGATCACAACGTCTTTCTTGTGCTCAACTAAACGCTTGGCTTTTTCAATTACCATTTCAGCCACTTGCACGTGACGGCTGGCTGGTTCGTCGAAGGTTGATGCAATCACTTCGCCTTGAACTAGGCGTTGCATCTCGGTCACTTCTTCAGGACGTTCATCGATCAGCAGTACCATCAACACCACTTCTGGGTTGTTGTAGGTGATTGACTGAGCAATATTTTGCAGTAATAAAGTTTTACCCGCTTTTGGTGGCGCGACGATCAGACCACGTTGACCCTTACCGATAGGAGAGCATAAATCCAGAATACGGGCTGTGATGTCTTCGGTAGAGCCATTACCACGCTCCATACGCATACGTTCTTCTGCGTGGAGTGGGGTTAAGTTTTCAAAGAGGATTTTGTTGCGAGAGTTTTCAGGTTTATCGAAGTTAACTTCGTTAACTTTTAGCAGGGCAAAATAGCGTTCACCTTCTTTTGGTGGGCGAATCTTGCCAAAAATCGTGTCGCCCGTTCGCATGTTAAAGCGGCGAATTTGGCTTGGTGATACATAAATATCATCCGGGCCAGCTAAGTAAGATCCATCTGCACTACGTAAGAAACCGAATCCGTCTTGGAGGATTTCTAATACACCGCCACCGAAAATGTCTTCGCCGCTTTTGGCGTGGGCTTTAAGAATTGAGAAAATAATGTCCTGCTTGCGAGCGCGGGCCATATTTTCGAGTTTCATGTTTTCGGCTAGCGAGACTAGGTCGGATATCGGCGTGTCTTTTAATTCAGTTAAGTTCATGTTGGGGATCTTGTGTTACGCGACAAAGCTTACCGCAATCAATCAGTAAAGTTTGTGATTCAGGATAGTGATTGACGAGCGAGAAGTGGTTTAGTTAGAAAGAATCTGGTTATTAAAGTAGCACTAACAAAGCGGGGCGTCCAGAAATTTAGGGGTATTCCGGCACAATTAATTAAAGCTTGTGCCGGAGGTCACTCATAGCGACAACAAATTAGATTTGTGCGTCGATGAACTCTTTTAATTGAGTTTTAGACAGTGCGCCAACTTTAGTTGCCGCTAATTCACCGTTCTTGAATAACAGTAAAGTTGGGATACCACGAACGCCATATTTCGCTGGAGAAACGTTGTTTTGGTCAACGTTTAATTTAGCGATAGTCACACGACCTGCGTACTCTTCGGCAACGTCGTCAAGGATTGGAGCGATCATTTTACATGGACCACACCATTCAGCCCAAAAGTCTACCAATACTGGTAAATCGGCCTTTAATACGTCGTTTTCGAAGCTGTCGTCGCTCAGGTATATAATTTTATCGCTCATGATGTTCTCCAGTTTGGTTGCCATTGCTGGTTTGTTAATGGCTTACCATGTATATTGGGGCTGAAAAATAGCTTTTCAAGTTACCTTTTTACAATGTGGCTATTTCAAACGATCGAGTATCTTATTGCAACCCCAAATGGTATGCTTGCGCTATGAGCCAAACACATTTATCTAATCAAAAATTTGCCGACCTTCCTCTGCATCCAGAGGTTAAACAGGCACTTGCCGAAAACGGCTTTGAATTTTGTACGCCGATCCAGGCGTTATCATTACCTGTATTACTTCAATCAAAAGATATCGCCGGCCAAGCCCAAACGGGCACGGGTAAGACAATGGCGTTTTTGGTTGCCACATTTAACCATTTATTGTCGACACCAGTCCCTGAGAACCGTCAGCTGAATCAGCCGCGCGCCATCATTATGGCTCCTACCCGTGAGCTGGCGATTCAAATCGCCAAAGACGCAATTCTCCTCGCCAAACACAGCCACTTAAAAGTCGGCATTGTCTATGGCGGTGAAAGCTATGATGTGCAGCGCAAGACGCTCGACCAAGGTGTAGATATTCTGATTGGTACCACAGGTCGGATTATCGACTACGTGCGCCAAGGCATTATCAATCTCGGCGGTATTCAAGCGGTGGTGCTAGATGAAGCCGACCGTATGTTCGACCTTGGTTTTATCAAGGATATTCGTTTCCTATTCCGACGTATGCCCAGTGCCGATCAGCGTCTGAATATGCTGTTTTCGGCGACACTTTCGATGAAAGTGCAAGAACTCGCCTACGATCATATGAATGATCCTGTGAAAGTCGAAATTGCCCCCGAAGAAAAAACCTCCAAGAACATCAAAGAAGAAATATTCTATCCCTCCCAAGAAGACAAAATGCGTTTGCTGCTGACGCTGATTGAAGAAGATTGGCCAGAAAAGGCCATTGTTTTTTCAAACACTAAGCACAGCTGTGAAAACCTATGGTCTTGGCTTGAAGGGGATGGCCATCGCGTCGGCTTGCTGACAGGTGATGTGCCGCAGAAGAAGCGTATCCGCATTCTTGAGCAATTTACCCAAGGCCAATTAGATATTCTGGTCGCGACCGACGTTGCCGCGCGCGGACTGCATATCTCCGATGTTTCTCACGTCTACAATTATGATTTACCTGATGATTGTGAAGATTACGTCCACCGTATTGGTCGTACTGGGCGTGCGGGTAATAAAGGTGTATCGGTCAGTTTTGCCTGTGAAGAATACGCTCTGAATTTGCCTGCGATTGAAACCTACATCAATCACTCTATTCCTGTGAGCAATTATGACCGAGATGCATTGCTGGAAGATATTCCGCCGCCAGTCAAAATTCATCGCAAGCACCCTGCGGGATCACGTAATTTACGCGAACGTTCAGGTGCAGGGCGACCACAAGGTGCCCATCGTAGTGGTGGACGTCCACCTCGCCATGACAGGACGCGTAGACAGCCTTAAATGCCAACACCCGCTTATGCCGCCATTACTTTAGGCTCTAATAGCTTTAATATGCTGATCGCTAAGACAAAAGGCGGTCAACCACAGATTATTGCTAAATACAAACGTAAAGTAAGGTTAGCCGAAGGCATTGGCGAAGATGGTCATCTAACCGCAGAAGTGATGCAGCGTGGCCTAGATTGTCTAGCGATGTTTGCCCAAATGTTGGCGCTGCATAAAATCCATCCTAATCATGTCGCTGTGATTGCAACTGCGACACTGCGCTGTATCCATAATGCCGATGAGTTTAATCAGAAGGCGATTCCGCTCTTGGGTCATCCGATTGAGATTATCTCAGGTATGCGTGAAGCTGAGCTGATTTATCAAGGTATGGTGGCGACTACTTGCGGCCAAGGTCGACGTTTAGTGATCGATATTGGTGGCGCCAGTACCGAGTTTATTATCGGTGATGGCCACCAAGTTCAGTTTAAGACCAGCTTACCCATGGGTAGCGTGACCTTTAACCGTCGCTTCTTTAACAATGCCCCGTTGCAAGAGCTCGATTTTGACGATGCCAAGCAGGAAGTGTTGGAAGTATTAGGTGAACATAGGCAAAGGTTAAAAGACTTAGGATGGCACTGTGTGGTGGGGGCTTCTGGCGCGGTGCAATCTGTGGTCGAAGTCTTAATGCACCGTAAGCAGTCTGAAATCATTACCTTAGCTGTGCTGAATCAGCTTAAAGCGGAAATCCTTGCTGAAGAACATGCCAGCCTTATGGGGATTATCGGCCTAAGTGCCGAACGCGCACCGACATTTGCCGCTGGAGTGGCGATTTTACTCGCGCTCTTTGAATTCTTGGGCATTGAACATTTGTCACTATCGGGCGGCGCACTGCGTGAGGGCGTGTTAGTGATGCTGGCACAGCGAATTTTAGAAGAAGCGATTTAACCTCAGCTCCATTTTAAAAAGATAAAGGCCGCCAAGTGTACACTTAGCGGCCTTTATTATTTAGCGACTCGAGATTACTTTAAAATCTCGACTAAATCTTTTTCGAGTGAAACGGTTGGACGTTCAACGATGCGGCCAATTTCTTTACCCTGTTGTAGCACGATAAAGGTGGGAATACGTTTGAATTCGTATTTTGCCGCTAGTCCTTCGGGATCTTGCTTGCTGCGATCAACCCCAATATAAGTCACTTTGATATTGGGGTTAGCCACTTCTTCCATAATGCGAATAAAGCGTGGGGTTTCGCGATGGCAGTCTGGGCACCAAGTGCCGATGATGACTACGATTTCGGTTGGCTCAGCGATGTTCTTAAGAGGTGCTAAGGATGCGGTATTCACCTGATAGCTCTTGTAGCCCTCAGCAAACTCATTGAGATCTTTTACTAAATGTTGCGCTTCAACTACACCGGTTAAAATCACTTCTTGTTTCTCCTCGCTGCAGGTGGCAATCAAGCCCTGTTGTTGCTCTTCAAAGCCACAGCCGCCATTTGCTAGTACTTGGCAACTAAAAAATAACGCGGTCGTGGCGAGTAATGCTTTGACGTTATTGTGCATGATATGCCCTCGAAATCGAAGAAGAATAATGAGTTTGCATTCAAACACTAATTTGCGCTTTCTAAAAGTTGCGGATGAATTTGCTGCAACCCAGATCACGTAACGCTAATGTAAAACCTGAATCTTGCCTGCAAAATAGCGGTTTTGTTACTCGGTTTGTGCCAATAATTTACTGAGAATGGGTTTATTGGCCTCGGGGAAGTCGTAATGGCTTAGCTCATGTCTATTGACCCAAGCAATCTGCTGCCCTTCAAGCCCTTGCGCTTCTCCCGTAAACTCACTCACAGTGTGAATATCGAGTAACACTTGTTTATCGGGATAATCGTAGCTTAGCGCCATAAAAGGCTCGCTTGCGCTGACGACTAGCGCGACTTCCTCTTTTAGCTCACGAATTAAGGCTTGGGTGACGGTTTCGCCCTGTTCGACTTTGCCTCCTGGAAATTCCCACTTACCGCCTTGATGTAAATGCTCAGGGCGCTTAGCGAGTAAGATTTGCCCGTTAGGGTTGAGGATAATGCCTACGGCAACATGAATGCGTTTTGTCATAAAATTCTGCTTATAAAGGGCTGATTATTGAGTATTACTCTTTGAAAAAGCTTTCTTCGTCGTAACCGAGTTCATCTAACGCGTCGAGGTCAAACTCAGATTTGACCGGAATAGCATGTTTTTCGGAGGCCCAATCGCCGAGGTCAATCATCTTGCAGCGCTCGCTACAAAAAGGTTTGAATTCCGATTGTGGAACCCATTCTACTGGGGTTTTACAAATTGGACAGTTGACGGTTAACGGCATAATAGACTTCTCCTTAGCAGTCGACTGAGATAACAAGGGGAGCGCTGAGTATCGCAAATATGCCTAGTAGGCAAAATTGGCTTTTAACTCGGCAGCAGCTTAGAGGTCGTTAGTGTAAAGGCTTCAGGCACAGGTCGCTAGTAGGAATTCGATGCTGCGGTCGGAGTGGCGCTGCTGGTCGAATTGCACAAAGTGGATGGCGTAGCGATTGCGATGACCACTGATGGTGGGGTAGCAGCCGTGGGCGGCATCGACTTTGACGCGAACTAGCGAGAGCGCTTGAGCACTATCACCTTGGTAAAAACCAGCATGGGCGGTGGCGTTATCGAAATGGGCGGTACTACGAGTTAACTGAAGCAAAAGCATGATGGGAGTGAGAAGGGGATCAAAATGGCTAATCCAAGCTTGGTAATCTTGCTGTCTTTCTTCCCAAGGTTTGGCGAGCCAAAAATGCAGCTGGGGAAGGTCGAAGTTACAGCAGGCGCCAGGCATACCAAAACGCTGTCGCAGAGCCGATAAAAAACGGTCTTGTTTGAGTTGGCTGCCGCAGCGCTCGGGACGCTGTAGTGGCTCTCTGGCTTGCATTAATGCTTGAATGTAAAACTCAATCTGTTCGCTATCAACATGGTCGAGCTCTTGCCATTTGCTTAGTTGTAGCAGATTGCGCTCGATATCTTTAAGGACTTCATTGCGATAGTCGCAACGCTCCGATAATTCGCACAGGGAGAAAAGAGGGTAGAAACATCTATGTTGGTGGTCGTGATTTAGGTTATTACAGAGCTGTTTATTGAGATATTCGAGCCGCAAGTAGCTACGGATTTTCTCATTTAAAGGCTGTTCATAAACTAAGTCAGTCATGGGCGTCGTGATTACCGGATAATTGTAAATAGCGCTGGTGCAATGCTTGCACCTCTTGTTTTAGTGTTGATATCTCTCCCTGATTATCAATAATGTCGTCGGCTCTGGCGAGCTTGTCACTGCGACTACATTGGCTATTAATGATGTTATTTACCTGAGTGGCGTCCACATTGTCCCGTTTTACGGTACGGCTGATTTGCAACTCCGGCGAAATATCCACCACTAAAGTCCGATTGACTAACCTATCTAACCCGTTCTCAAATAGCAAGGGGACAACCATAATTACATAGTCAGAGGTTGCATTTTCGACTTGTGACAACATTTCTTGGCGGATCAGAGGGTGGAGTAACTGATTCAACCATTGGCGCGCTTGTTCATCGCTAAATACTCGTTGTCGTAGCTTTGCTCGGTCAAGCTCACCAGCCTCGGTTACTATTTCAGTGCCGAAGTGAGCGATAATGGCTTCGAGCCCCTTTGAGCCTTTTGCGACCACCTCGCGAGCGACTACATCTGCATCGACTAAATCGACACCTTCTTCGGCAAATAAATTGGCAACGGTAGTTTTACCGCTACCAATACCACCCGTTAGACCTACGACAAACTTGGACATAAGATTCCCATCTAGAGAAGGCACTTAATCAATTTGGACTATTCTGACCGATATTGAATGCTAAACACTGAAGAAAGATACAGACAGTGTTTTTATAGCGTACTTAGATACCAATCGACTATAGGTTGCCCCCAGATCAGGGCTATCCAACCAGCGGCGGCAATATAAGGCCCAAAGGGGATCGGGTTCGCTAGCTGATTACGTTTGAGTACGATGAGCGTGATGCCGACAAGGGCGCCGACTAAAGAGGACAGTAATATGACTAGGGGGAGCATTTGCCAACCTAGCCATGCACCAAATACGGCGAGCAGTTTAAAGTCGCCATAACCCATACCTTCTTTACCTGTGAGTAGCTTAAACAGCCAAAATACCGACCAGAGACTCAAATAGCCCGCTGCAGCACCTATAACGGCATCGGTTGGAGTAGTAAAGGTATGGTTGAGGTTAATGAGTAATCCTAGCCATAGGAGTGGAAGGGTCATCTGATCTGGCAGTAGCATCTCATCCAGATCGATACCCGTTAATGCAATCAATACAAAGGTTAATACAGCAGCAAACACAAATTGCCAGCTAGGACCAAAATGCCAAGCGAGTGTTGTAACTAATAATCCTGTTACTAACTCAACAATCGGATAGCGTGAGGAGATCGATGTATTGCAGGCGGCGCATTTTCCCCTGAGCATTAACCAGCCCACAATCGGCAAATTATGCCAAGGCTTGATTGCGGTCTTACATTTAGGACAGGCGGAACCTGGTACCACTAGATTGTATTTATCAGGGTAAGTATCTATCGGCTTATTGAGCTTTTCTATGCCAATCTGCTTTACAACATCAGCATGATATTCCTGTAGATATTGATTGCACTCCTGTTGCCATTCGCGCTTCATCATTACCGGAAAGCGGTGAATGACGACATTTAAGAAGCTGCCAATAGTGGCGGCAAACACAAAACTTAACGTAATAAACAGCCAAGGACTCTGAGCAAGAGAGTGGCCTAAAAGGGATATAAAGTCAGTCATCATTGTTACTTGTTATTATTAAAAGTAAAGTTTCAATATTGGGAAACATTGGTTCTACAATGGCTTAACCACTTACAACTTTACCCATTTGGAAGATTGGTAAATACATAGCGACAATGAGGCCGCCGACAACTGTGCCAATAACTACCATCATAATGGGCTCGATAAGGCTTGATAAGCCATCAACCGCATCATCGACCTGCATCTCATAAATATGCGCCACTTTGTTTAACATATTATCGAGTGAACCTGACTCTTCACCAATCATTACCATTTGGATCAACATATCGGGGAAAAGCCCTGTGGTACGCATGGCGACATTCATTTGCATCCCTGCCATCACCTCTTGACGGATTTTCAAAATGGCTTTTCTGTATACAGCGTTTCCTGAAGCTCCAGCCGCAGATTCTAAACCATCGATTAACGGAACCCCTGCGGCAAAAGTTGTGGCCAAGGTTCGAGCAAAACGCGCCATAGCACCTTTATGCAAAATAGGTCCAATGGCAGGAATTTTTAATATCGCTTCATCCACTCGATCTCGAACCATTTGTGAATTTCTATGGGCGCGAACAAATAAAAATACTCCAGCTACGATAGCTCCCAAAAAAATATACCAAGAGGATTGTAAGCCTCTGGATATATGAAGAACCAACTGAGTAAAAGCGGGTAATTCCGCGCCAAATCCTTTAAAAATCTCTTCAAACTGCGGTACAACAAAGAGTAACAATAGCGTCGTGACTAAAACTGCAACAACAACAACTGCAGCTGGATAAAACATGGCTTTTTTTATCTTAGATTTCAATGCTTCAGACTTTTCACGGTAAGTAGCTATACGATCGAATACTACATCCAAAGAGCCTGAGTGCTCACCCGCAGCCACTAAGTCAACATAGAGATCATCGAAATAGCGCCTATGGGGGCGAAGTGAATCTGAGAGAGGGATACCTGATTGGATTTCAGAAAGAATGGAGCCGAGTAACTCACGCATTTTTGCTTTTTCATGACCGCGACCGAGTAACTCGATAGTCGTAACTAAGGGGACGCCCGCAGCAAGCATTGTCGCAATTTGCCGTGTAATCATGGCAATATCCATTGGACTAATTTTTGCGTCACCTAGCTTAAATAGGGCTGCTGATTGCTTGCGGACTGTTTTAGGATTTACACCTTGGGATTTGAGTTGGCTACGGATTTCCGCGACAGAAGCACCCCTTAGCTCACCGCTCGTTTTTTGGCCATCACGGTTTATGCCCTTCCATTCGAAAGTGTATATTTTGGGTTGGCTTTTTTGCTCGCTCTTTTTGGCACGAGGCTTTTTTACAGTAGTTGCCGTAGCCATAGATAATCCCTGTTAGGCGTGATTAATTAAAGCTTTATTGGTACTAGGTTAGTACAAAAAATGGAACCAAAGCGACTAAATATAAACTATCGAGCAGTTTATGCGTCATAGATGAGTAGATTTTAAAAGCTCGTCACCCTATTGACTTCCGCAATGCTAGTTACCCCTTGAAGTACTTTTAGAAGGCCTGATTGCCGCAGGTCTCGCATGCCTTGAGCCTTAGCTTGATCTGCTATCTGTAATGAATTGCCCCCTTCCATAATAGTGCGAGCAATTTCATCGGACATTTTCATCACTTCGTAAATACCGACCCGTCCTTTGTAGCCGCCAGAACAATGTTCACAACCTACAGGCTTGTAGGTGGTAAACCCTTGAGCGATTTGCTCATCGGTAAAGCCTAAACGTTGTAACTCATGTTCGGGGATCTGTTCGGGTTGTTTGCATTCGGTGCAAAGTCGCCGTGCAAGTCGCTGAGCAATAATAAGATTCACAGAACTAGCGATATTATAACCGGGTACACCCATATTAATTAAACGGGTTAAGGTTTCAGCGGCCGAGTTTGTGTGTAGTGTGGATAATACTAAGTGGCCAGTTTGGGCGGCTTTAATGGCAATTTCTGCGGTCTCAAGATCGCGGATCTCACCCACCATGACTACATCGGGGTCTTGACGCAAAAATGAGCGTAGAGCTGAGGCAAAAGTTAAACCCGCTTTTAAATTAATATGAACTTGGTTGACCCCTTCAAGGTTTATTTCAACCGGGTCTTCGGCGGTAGATATATTGCGCTCGGCAGTATTGAGAATATTTAAGCCTGTATAAAGCGAAACCGTTTTACCCGAACCTGTTGGGCCTGTGACTAAGATCATCCCTTGGGGTTTAGCCAGCATCTCAAGATAGAGTTTTTCTTGATCGGGTTCATATCCTAATTTTTCAATACCTAGCTGTGCGGAAGAGGAATCTAAGATCCGCATTACAATTTTTTCGCCCCAAAGGGTCGGTAGTGTACTTACCCGAAAGTCGATTGATTTAGTGCGGGAAAGCTTCATCTTAATCCGACCATCCTGAGGGACGCGGCGCTCGGCAATATCGAGTTTCGACATAACCTTCAAACGAGCAGATAGACGCCCAGCTAAGCTAATTGGCGGTTCGGAGACTTCATGCAAAATACCGTCGATACGAAAACGAATGCGATAACGTTTTTCATAGGGCTCAAAGTGAAGGTCTGATGCCCCTTTACGAATGGCGTCTGTAAGAATCTTATTGATATAGATGACGATTGGCGCATCATCACTGGCTTCGCCAGCGTTTTCATCTTGGCGCTTGTCGGTATCAGTAATCTCGATACCAGCGAGCGCCGCCTCATCCATACCACTTAAATCAAGCCCGGTAATATCTTCTTCTAATATCTTTTCAAGGGCCTTGGCTAGCTTATCTTCTTCCACCAAAATCGCTTCTGCATGCAGGCCAGCACTAAATTGGAACTCTTCGAGGGCGGCAATATTGGTTGGATCTGAGGTGGCTATATAGAGGCGATTACCGCGTTTAAAGAGCGGTAAGCAGCGATGTTTTTCTATGAGTTTTTTATTCGTAAACTCTTCGGGAATGGCACTAATATCAAATTCAGCTAAATCCAGTAGCGGAGTGCCATACTCTTCATAACAAAGCTCAGCAATAGAGCGTGCAGAAATCAGCTTAGTCTGCACTAAGGTCGTGACTAAGGTTTGTTTGTTTTGTCGGGATTTTGTGATGGCACTCGCCATCTGCTCTTCATTTAACAGCCCTTTACGGATAAATAGGGTAGATAAACCTAAATGTAAGCCTGTAGTGGGCATTAGATAAACTCAATCAAAAAAGAAGGTTGATACGGTGCTAAAACCATATCAACCACAAATCGATGTTTAGAGGCTATAAACCTGCACCCTCTTGACATTGAGCTGCTGTCGCTTTTCCTGAAGCATTAGCAGATGCAGTATATGTTAAGCTACCATCTCCTGAGATTGCAGCTGTGACAATACACGTACCATCATCGTAAGCTAGTGAAACGCCTGTTGCTTCGGCAACAGTACCTGGTGTAGGTGTAATCTTAGTGTCAGCAGTTAGCTCCGCGTTTAAACTTGTGCAACCGACATTTGTTTGTATGCATGCTTGAGTCTTTGAAATATAGCCAGAAAGTCCTTTCATTGCAGCACCTCCGTGGGAGGTTGCAACATACTCACGATAAGCAGGTAATGCTACAGCAGCCAAAATACCGATAATGGCAACTACAATCATTAACTCGATCAAGGTGAAACCCTGAGCTTGCTTGTTTAAACCTTTATTCATTGCTTTCATTTCTTTCTCCAGCTTACGCAGTATTAATTAACAAGTTAACTTGTAGTCACCCGATGATAAGTAAAAATGTTTATTTTACAATCACTTTTACTTATCTGTTTTACTTTTTAGCTTTAGTCGCAGCGGACATTGCTTACAACCGTTAAGCCTATACTATATTGGCTGATAAATCGATTCAAACTGTAACAATTTACCAACATACCATCTTGTATAGGTCATCGTCTGTTGTGTCGTCAAACATTTTGCATCTTTCAACGTGCTCTTTAATGTGGCCTCAGTGCTATTGAGGCCTCAAGCCGCATCAAATTACATTGGTTGCGCATATCAGGGGAAATTGTCCAAAACAATCTCACCTGTTACAGACGCTATACCTAACTCGCTATACTTAACTCTTTTGGCAAGAAGCTATGTGTAATGAATAAGCACCTTACATATCCCTTGCGCCAATCCTTTGCTGTCTTTTTGTATCCCTTCATACAGTGAGTGAGATACAAAAATTCCATGTCTTTAGTGTGTCTAGCATGCCGCTATTTCCACTTCAGTAAAAGTTAGTACAAAGTTAAAAAAAAGGGAACTGCTTTTTGGTGAAAAACACTAATAAAATGATTATTTTGTCTAAAAAGTTGACATTAAAACGTATTGCGTTCTAACAAAAAATTGACAGCGATACAAATGTTGGCGTTATTTAACTTTGTGTCAAAACTGTGACGTGATTTTAGTGATAATTGAGTTGGGTGAAATTTGAAGATAGACGCATTAGTTCGTAATACTCTCCAATCATCAAAAAGGCATTTTGATGGTACTAATGGCTTTAAATCAATTGCTTAAATTTTTATTTTGTTGTGTCTGCGCCCAGTTTTTGAAAAGTCTAAGACTAACACTTTGTCTTTATTGTTTATAATTTAGCGTAATATCGAAGCTATTTTAGCCAGTATATATGAATTAATAGCGAAAGTGGCTAGCTCGTTATCCACAGTGAGCAATTTATCATTACAAATGCCGGCATTTTTTGTGTTTAAAAATGAGTGAAACGGAACAGTTATAGCAATATGCCATTTTATATATTGAGAAAAAACGATAAATGCGAGAGGGCTGTGAACAAAATTTGGAAAGAGCAGCTAAAAAACGCAGGCAAAGCTGGTAGATAAAAGCGGCTTAGTGTTAAGCCGCTTTTGGTTGGATGACTCAAAGTTGAATATCTAGTGGATCAAAGGGCTTTTGATAGCCCAAGCTTGGCTCTAATAAGACTATGACTTGAGTCTGAGTGAGAGGTCGAGGGCGCGAACGTGCTTTGTGAGTGCGCCGACGGAGATATAGTCAACCCCGGTTTTGGCAAATTCAGCTAAGGTATCTAAGGTGACATTGCCTGAGACTTCCAGCTTGGCGCCGCTACCTTTCGCTTTGTATTGATTATTCAGCTCAACAGCTTCAACCATCATGGTGATGTCAAAGTTATCTAGCATAATGATGTCTGTGCCTGAATCTAGCGCTAATGCGAGCTCTTCTAAGGATTCGACTTCAACTTCTACGGGTTTATTTGGGTGCAAGCTGCGCGCAGCATCCACCGCTTGGCGAATGCCACCGCAGGCCATTATGTGGTTTTCTTTAATTAAGAAGGCATCAAACAAACCAATTCGATGGTTTTTACCACCGCCACAGGTGACTGCGTATTTTTGAGCCGTGCGTAGCCCTGGGATGGTTTTGCGAGTATCGAGTAAGCGTGTGTGAGTGCCCGCTAACTTATCCACATAATGTTTTGTCAGCGTCGCCACTCCTGACAAGGTCTGTATAAAGTTCATCGCAGTACGCTCGCCCGTAAGGATAGTGCGGGCAGGGCCTGATAGTTCACATAACACTTGGTTTGGTAGCACCAGATCGCCATCATCAACATGCCAGTGCAGTGCGACTTCGCCACCTAATTGATTGAAGACTTGTTCGGCCCAAGCTTTTCCACAAAAAACACCTTCTTCGCGGGTAATTAAGGTCGCTTCGGCATATTTATCAGCAGGAATAAGTTGGGCGGTAATATCGCCGTAGGCAATGGCTTTGCTGTGCTCGTTGATCTCAGTTCCACCAAGGTCTTCATTGAGTGCGGTTTTTACGGCGTGGCGAATATCGTTCTCTAGCATGATTGGGTCCTTGCATTCTTGCATGCCATAGGAGGCGTGCTTGAAATTGCTTGCTTGCATTTAGGGCTAAGATTACCACCTAGTGCGGGTGATAAAAAGTCACAGGGAGTGTGCCGATTGTGATTATCCTGCTAACTGATGATGGTTTGGGACGTGGCGGGTTATTTCACCTTTGTCATTGAATTGCATATATTCAGTCACTTAATGCTGTTAGAGTAGTGGCATTATGCCTGTAATATAGGAAGAGCTTATGCGCTTTGATGCCGGATGGTTTTCCTCGGCTCGACGCTGTGAGTCACCGCATTTTAACCGTCGCCCATTTGGGGAAATTAGCCTGTTGGTGATCCATAATATCAGCCTGCCAGCGGGATGCTTTGGACTTCCCTATATTGATCAATTATTTCAAGGGTGTTTAGATACTGAGGCCGATGAAAGTTTCGCCGATTTAGCGGGGCTACAAGTGTCAGCACATTTTTTAATTCGCCGCGATGGTGAATGTGTGCAGTATGTCAGTTGCGAAGATAGAGCTTGGCACGCAGGCGTATCTCGTTATGGCGAAAGGGAAAATTGTAATGATTTCTCTATCGGTATCGAGCTTGAAGGCACAGATACTGAGCCCTATACTGCGGCCCAATATCAGCAGCTCACAGAGTTGACTCGGGCCTTATTAGCGCAGTATCCCGCATTAACAGCACAGCGGATTGTGGGGCATAGTGACATTGCACCGATGCGCAAGACGGATCCAGGCCCAAGCTTCGACTGGGAAAGGTATTTAACCGCGTTAGGCTAGAAGCAAAGAGGAGTAAGCGAAGGGGAGGTATTTTTCTCATCACCCTGCGCGTTTCCGGCTTTTTTACAAGGAGTATTACCGATGGCATTATTTTCATTACTGGTCGCCATTCTTGTGGAACGATTAAAGTTCCTTCCCGCTTCGTGGCAGAGTGATCGCGTTCTGCAGTCCTATCAATCCACTTTCTTTGGTGACAAAGCCTCGTTAACCAATACCAGTATGTTGCTCGCCTTAGTGTTGCCAGCCTTGGTCGTGCATGTTTTGGGTTGGGTTGCGTCTGGCATGTTTTGGGGGTTATTAACCCTTGCCCTGTGGGTGGTGGTGGCAATTATTTGCTTTAATCATCAAAAACAGCGCGATAGCTTTAAAAAGTATATGCAGGCGGCGTGTCGCTCCGACGTGCAAGCCTGTTACCATTATGCCGCCGAATTAGATTGCAGTGAGTGTTTAGATGCTGTGTCTGAAAAAGATTTAGGCGCCAAAGTTGGGCAGAGTGTTGCTTGGATTAACTATCGTTATTACGGCGCAGTGGCATTATGTTTTATCTTCCTAGGCCCGGTTGGCGCTGTCTTATATTGCACCGCGCGTTTTTATGCCGAAGAGAATGTGCGTAAATCCCTTAACCTACCGCTTATCGAAGATATTATGTTTGTGCTGGATTGGATCCCAAGCCGGGTATTTTCCTTTGGCTATGCGCTCAGCGGTCAGTTTAGTGAAGGGCTATCGGCGTGGCGTGATCATGCTTTAAATATCCATGCGAGTGCGAGACGAGTGGTGACAGAAACGGCGTTAGCCTCCCAGCCACTGCCTGAGGAGTCGAGTGCACCAGTTTGTGTACAATCGACCTTAGCATTATTAGTCTTAAGTAAACGCAACTTTACGCTGATGGTTGCTGTGCTGTCGTTATTGACCATTTTTGGCCTAGTGACTTAAGCCGTAGTCGCCTCGATACTTTTTATAGAAGGAATGGGTGAAGGTGATTCGCCAATTCCTTTTTTGTTTTTAGGGCATTTAAACCGACATTTCTGCTACGTCACAGAATGCCATTTCGCCACTGTCTTTTGGGGTTATTTTCGGTGAAAATGCCTTTTACTCAGAGGCTTATTTGGCATTCATTTACTTATGTCAAATGGTCTGACCCCATAGTGACATTTTTAGGCTATGCTCTCACATCGTGAGCGGTTTTGAATGGGATCACCTTTTAAGGTCGATTTTCAATCTAGACATCAAAAGTGTGATTTGATAAAGTGCGCTCACTCATAAAAATTGGTAAGACCAATTTACAACGGAGCTGAGCGCCTAATGGCCTATAGTAAAATTAATCAGCCAAAAATTTCTGATGTGATCATGGCGCAACTCGAGCAGATGATCCTCGAAGGCAGTTTACAGCCGGGTCAGAAATTACCGCCGGAGCGCGAACTGGCCATCCAGTTTGAAGTGTCTCGCCCTTCACTGCGTGAAGCCATTCAAAAGCTTGAGGCGAAAGGGCTATTAATGCGCCGTCAAGGCGGCGGTACTTATGTCAAAGAACAACTCTGGCAGAGCCTTGCCGATCCTATCGTTGAATTAATGACTGCCGATCCAGAAAGCCAATACGACTTGCTGGAATTCCGTCATGCTACCGAAGGCATGATGGCCTATTTTGCCGCATTGCGTGGCACAGACGCCGATATGCAGAATATCAAGCGTATGATCCTTGAGGTGGAAGCCGCCACCAATATCGAACAACAAGCCGCTGCCATTGTACGTTTCTACCGCGCCGTCGCCGAAGCGTCACACAATGTGGCTATGTTGCATCTCGTTCTCAGTTTAACCCCTGTGCTGCATAAGAATGTGGCGCAAAACTTGGAGCTTTTAAGCCGCCGCGAAGAAGCCTCCACTATGGCCAACGATCACAGACGTGCTCTGCTCGCTGCTATCGTTCGTCGTGATCCTGAAGCCGCCAGAGAAGCCTCGAATGAACACCTAAGTTACATCGAAGAGGTGATGTTATCTGTGCGGGAAGAAGATAGCCGGTTGCAGCGAAGTTTGCGCCGTTTAAAGAGTGGCGCTTAAGTTCCCGACTTTAGCACTCGCTAAAGCGGAATATGCCGCAAACACCATTCATCATCATGTATATAGAGAAGGACAGTGTCATGTCTGAAGATATGCTACAAGACTTAGATCCGTTAGAGACTCAGGAATGGGTTGACGCCCTGCAAGCTGTATTAGAACAGGAAGGCCCTGAACGCGCCCATTTCTTATTAGAGAAACTGATCGATAAAGCCCGTCGCAATGGCACGCACTTGCCTTACACTGCGACCACGGCCTATTTGAACACCATTCCAGCGGGTCAAGAGCCGCACATGCCTGGCAACCAAGAGATGGAACGTCGCATTCGCGCCATCATCCGTTGGAACGCCTTAGCTATGGTGCTACGTGGTTCTAAGAAAGATTTAGAGTTAGGCGGCCATATTTCGAGTTTCGCGTCGAGCGCAACCATTTATGACGTGTGCTTCAACCACTTCTTCCGCGCGCCAAACGAGAAAGACGGCGGCGACTTAGTGTATTTCCAAGGCCATATCGCTCCAGGTATCTACGCCCGTTCATTCTTGGAAGGTCGTTTAACTGAAGACCAACTGGCTAACTTCCGTCAAGAAGTGGATGGCAAAGGTTTATCTTCTTATCCGCACCCTAAGTTGATGCCTGACTACTGGCAATTCCCAACTGTTTCTATGGGTCTGGGTCCAATCCAAGCGATTTACCAAGCTCGCTTTTTAAAATACCTGACTGACCGTGGTCTGAAAGATTGTTCTGATCAAACCGTTTACTGCTTCTTAGGTGACGGTGAGTGTGACGAGCCAGAAGCCTTAGGTGCTATCGGTTTAGCTGCCCGTGAAGAATTAGACAATTTAGTCTTCATCATCAACTGTAACCTGCAACGTCTGGACGGCCCAGTACGCGGCAACGGTAAGATCATCCAAGAACTGGAAGGCGAATTCCGCGGCGCTGGCTGGGAAGTGGTGAAAGTGATTTGGGGTCGTTACTGGGATCCATTATTAGCCCGCGATACCAGCGGTAAGTTACTGCAGTTAATGGAAGAAACCGTTGACGGTGAATACCAAAACTGTAAAGCCAAAGGTGGCGCTTATACTCGCGAACACTTCTTCGGCAAATACCCAGAAACCGCCGAAATGGTGGCGAACATGTCAGATGATGACATTTGGCGCTTAAACCGTGGTGGTCATGACCCAGTTAAAGTGTACGCGGCATTAGACCATGCGCGTAAGACTAAAGGTCGTCCAACTGTGATCCTAGCGAAAACCGTTAAAGGTTACGGCCTAGGTGATGCGGGTGAAGGTAAGAACATTGCCCACAACGTGAAGAAAATGGGTATCGAGTCTATCCGTTACTTCCGCGATCGTTTCAATATCCCGATTCCAGACGATCAATTAGAAGATCTACCGTTCTACCACCCAGGTCCAGATTCGGAAGAAGTGAAGTACATGATGAGCCGTCGTGCCGAGCTGCATGGCAGCGTGCCACAACGTCGCGAGAAGTTCAGCGAAGAGCTGGAAGTGCCATCACTGAAGATTTTCGACTCGATTCTGCAGGGTTCTAACGGTCGTGAAATTTCGTCTACCATGGCGTTTGTTCGCGTACTGACGGCACTGTTAAAAGACAAGAAGATTGGCAAAAACATCGTGCCAATTATTCCTGACGAAGCGCGTACTTTCGGTATGGAAGGTCTGTTCCGTCAAGTGGGTATTTATGCTCACGAAGGCCAAAAATACGTTCCGCAAGACTCTGACCAAGTGGCTTACTACCGTGAAGATAAGTCAGGCCAAGTATTGCAGGAAGGTATTAACGAATTAGGTGCTATGTCATCTTGGGTATCGGCTGCGACTAGCTACTCAGTGAACGATGTGCCAATGATCCCATTCTACATCTACTACTCAATGTTCGGTTTCCAACGTATTGGCGACATGGCTTGGGCAGCAGGTGATATGCGTGCACGTGGCTTCTTAGTCGGTGGTACTTCTGGCCGTACAACCCTGAACGGTGAAGGTCTGCAGCATCAGGACGGTCACAGCCACGTACTGGCTAACACTATTCCTAACTGTATTACCTACGATCCAACTTACGGTTATGAAATTGCCGTTGTGGTACAAGATGGTATTCGTCGTATGTACGGCGAGAACCAAGAAGATATTTTCTACTACCTGACCACAATGAACGAAAACTACGAGCAACCAGCCATGCCAGAAGGCGCAGAAGTTGGCATCGTTAAAGGTATCTACAAGTTAGAAACCGTTGCTGGCTCGGGTAAAGGCAAAGTTCAGTTAATGAGCTGTGGCACCATTCTTGAGCAAACCCGCAAAGCGGCTCAAGCATTGGCAAAAGACTTCGGTATCACTGCCGACGTATTCAGCGTAACCAGCTTCAACGAATTGACTCGCGATGGTCAAGCGGTTGAGCGTTGGAACATGCTGCACCCAACTGAAACGCCAAAACAAGCGTATATCAGCCAAGTGATCTCCAGTGATGCGCCTGCAATCGCAGCGACTGACTACATGAAGATCTACGGCGAGCAGTTACGTGCTTACATGCCAACCGATTACAAAGTGTTAGGTACTGACGGTTTCGGTCGTTCAGACAGCCGTGACAACCTGCGTCACCACTTCGAAGTGGACGCTAAGTTCATCGTTATCGCGGCACTGAAGTCACTGGTTGATCGTAAAGAGCTGCCTGTTGATGTGTTAGCGAATGCCATCAAGGAATACGGCATCGACGCTGACAAGATCAATCCACAGTACGCGTAAGAGGCAATAAAAATGGCTGAATTAAAAGAAGTTTTTGTTCCTGATATCGGCGGCGATGAAGTACAGGTTATCGAAATCTGTGCTTCTGTGGGCGATACCTTAGCAGCGGAAGAGTCGATTCTGACCGTTGAAAGCGACAAGGCGACCATGGACATTCCAGCGCCTTTCGCGGGTGTGTTAGCCGAATTGAAAGTGGCCGTCGGTGACAAAGTCAGCGAAGGTACCTTAATTGCGATGATGCAAGCAGCGGGTACGGCTAATGTTCAAGCTGCACCTGTTGCTCAAGCTGCCGCTCCTGCGCCAGCAGCACCTGCTCCAGTGCAAGCGGCTCCAGCCCCTGTGGCTGCCGCGCCAGCGACGGGCGCAACCCAAGTGGTTGAAGTCACTGTGCCGGATATCGGTGGTGACACCGATGTGTCTGTTATCGAAGTCTTAGTCGCCGCAGGCGATAAGATTGAGGTGGACGCTGGCCTTATCACGCTAGAAACCGACAAAGCGACCATGGACGTACCATCGCCATTCGCGGGTGTGGTAAAAGAAGTGAAAGTGGCTGTGGGTGACAAGGTTTCTCAGGGCTCATTAGTGATCATGCTCGAAGTGGGCGGCGCGGCACCTGCCGCAGCACCACAAGCGAGCGCGCCAGCAGCCTCTGCACCTGTTGCTCAAGCGGCATCTTTCGTCACACCAGCAGCGCCAGTTGCTCCAGTCGCAGCTGCGGCACCAGTGGTTGCGGTTAAAGAAATCCAAGTGCCAGATATTGGCGATGCGAGCAATGTCGATGTGATCGAAGTGCTTGTGTCTGTGGGCGATGACATCACTGTTGACCAAGGCTTAATTACCCTTGAAACCGACAAAGCGACCATGGAAGTACCTGCGCCATTCGCCGGTAAACTGTTGTCGTTAACCGTTAAAGTGGGTGACAAGGTTTCTCAAGGTAGCGTGATCGCGACGATTGAAACTGTGACTGCAGGCAGTGCGCCAGCGCCAGTAGCTCAAGCCGCAACACCTGCACCAGTCGCCCAAGAAGCGGCACCAGCACCTGTTGCAGCCGCTCCTAGCCGTCCACCAGTTCCACATCACCCAAGTGCGGGTGCGCCAGTGGCAACCGGTGTGGTGCATGCATCTCCTGCGGTTCGCCGTTTGGCCCGCGAATTTGGTGTGGATCTCACTCAAGTGACGGGTTCTGGCCGTAAAGGTCGCATCATGAAGGAAGACGTACAGGCGTATGTGAAGTACGAACTGTCTCGTCCTAAGGCGACAGCAGCAACTTCAGTTGCAGCGGGTAACGGTGGTGGTCTGCAAGTGATTGCTGCACCGAAAGTGGATTTCAGCAAGTTTGGTGAAGTGGAAGAGATTCCATTAAGCCGTATCCAGAAGATCTCTGGTCCAAACCTGCACCGTAACTGGGTAACTATTCCTCATGTGACTCAGTTCGATGAAGCTGATATCACCGAAATGGAAGAGTTCCGTAAGCAGCAGAACGACGCGGCGGCGAAGAAGAAAGCCGATTATAAGATCACTCCGCTGGTCTTTATGATGAAAGCTGTGGCGAAAACGCTGCAACAGTTCCCTGTGTTCAACTCAAGCTTAAGCAGCGACGGTGAATCACTGATCCAGAAGAAGTACTACCACATCGGTGTGGCGGTTGATACGCCAAACGGTCTAGTGGTACCTGTGGTACGTGATGTGGATAAGAAAGGCATTATCGAGTTATCTCGTGAGCTAGCCGATATTTCTATCCGTGCCCGTGACGGTAAGCTGAAGTCTGCCGATATGCAGGGTAGCTGCTTCACTATTTCAAGCCTAGGTGGCATTGGTGGTACTGCATTTACCCCAATCGTTAACTACCCAGACGTGGCGATTTTAGGTGTGTCTAAATCTGAAATTAAGCCTAAGTGGAATGGTAAAGAATTCGAGCCTAAATTGATGTTGCCACTGTCGTTATCATACGATCACCGCGTGATCGATGGTGCTATGGCTGCACGCTTTAGCGTGACCCTGTCAGGAATTCTGTCCGATATTCGTACTTTGATTCTGTAAACAAATAAGGCTGCTCAACTTGAGTGGCCTTTTGTTTATTGTGATCAGTATCAAACACAGGTTAAAATGCGCCCACCTTACGCGCTGGCGCATTTTCGGTTGGCAGGATTACTCTCCTCCAACGGATTGAATGAGAATTAGAGGAAAACATGAGTAACGAAATCAAAACTCAGGTAGTGGTATTAGGTGCAGGCCCTGCTGGATATTCTGCTGCCTTCCGTGCGGCTGACTTAGGTCTGGAAACCGTTATCGTTGAACGTTTTAGCACTTTAGGTGGCGTGTGTCTGAACGTGGGTTGTATCCCATCTAAAGCCCTGTTACACGTTGCTAAAGTCATCGAAGAAGCCAAAGCCGTTGCTGCACACGGTGTTGTGTTCGGCGAGCCAACAATCGATTTAGACAAGTTACGCAGCTTCAAGCAAAAAGTGATCAGCCAGTTGACTGGTGGCTTAGGCGGCATGTCTAAAATGCGTAAAGTAAACGTTGTTAATGGCTTCGGTAAATTTACTGGCCCTAACAGCTTAGAAGTGACTGCTGAAGACGGTACTGTGACCGTTGTTAAGTTTGACCAAGCGATCATCGCTGCAGGTTCTCGCCCAATCAAACTGCCATTCATTCCGCATGAAGACCCACGTATTTGGGATTCGACCGACGCATTAGAACTGAAAGAAGTGCCTGGCAAACTGCTGGTCATGGGCGGCGGTATCATCGGTTTAGAAATGGGTACGGTTTACTCTTCTCTGGGCAGTGAAATCGACGTAGTTGAAATGTTCGACCAAGTGATCCCTGCGGCTGACAAAGACGTTGTTCGCGTATTCACTAAGCAAATCAAGAAGAAATTCAACCTGATCCTCGAAACCAAAGTGACTGCGGTTGAAGCCCGTGAAGACGGTATCTACGTTTCGATGGAAGGTAAGAGCGCGCCAACTGAGCCAGTACGTTATGATGCAGTGTTAGTGGCTATCGGCCGTACGCCAAATGGCAAGCTGATCGACGCTGAAAAAGCAGGCGTTAAGATCGATGAGCGTGGTTTCATCAACGTAGACAAGCAATTACGTACTAACGTACCGCACATCTACGCTATCGGTGACATCGTTGGTCAACCAATGTTGGCTCACAAAGGCGTGCATGAAGGCCACGTAGCGGCCGAAGTGATCGCGGGTATGAAGCACTACTTCGATCCAAAAGTGATCCCATCAATCGCTTACACAGACCCTGAAGTGGCCTGGGTTGGTCTAACTGAGAAAGAAGCGAAAGAGCAAGGTATTGCTTACGAAACAGCGACTTTCCCATGGGCTGCCTCTGGCCGTGCAATCGCTTCTGATTGCAGCGAAGGTATGACTAAGCTGATTTTCGATAAAGACACTCACCGTGTAATCGGTGGTGCTATCGTGGGTGTTAACGGTGGCGAACTGTTAGGCGAAATCGGCCTAGCAATCGAAATGGGTTGTGATGCTGAAGATTTAGCATTAACTATCCACGCTCACCCAACGCTGCACGAGTCAGTGGGTCTAGCGGCTGAAATCTACGAAGGTTCTATTACTGACCTGCCAAACCCAAAGGCAAAGAAAAAGTAAGCTGATACCTTTCTTAAAAAAGCGTCCAATAGGGCGCTTTTTTATTGCATTGATAAAATTGTAACTTTAATGTGAACAAGCGGGTGAATTGAGGCTTTTGAACTGCTACAGTACAACTATGGTATGAAGTAAGTCATCAAATGCAAACAAGAATAACTAAAACACTTCTGGCATGTTTCATCCTTTTTATCTCTGGTCTGAACATGGTTTGGGCTGGTGGATTTGTGCAACGTGTATTCACCGATAGAGATGGATTAGCCGCCACCAGTATCCGCGGCTTGACCTTAGATGACCATGGTTTTGTCTGGGCGGCGACCGAGCAGGGCTTATATCGTGTGAGCAATTCTAAGGTCAGACGTATCGATAAAACGGGTACTGAGTCGCGCATTGCTGATGATTTCCTCAACTCAGTAGTCAATGTTGGGCAAGATAAGCTGTTGGTGAGCACTAACGCAGCACAGTATCTCTACGATATCAGTCATAACCAATTTATTCTGTTTGGCTCCCCCGATTTATTTCCACACTTTCCCGGTGGTGCTCTCGTCTCTGCGGCGCGGATGAACGCACAAAACTGGTTATTACTGATCGATAATGGCCAGATTTATCAATACTCGCCTGTTAAAGCTGAACTCACTCTAGTCACTCAACTGCCGGTGAATCGTGATCTGCCTTGGCGCAAGCTGCTGGCCCTGCCTAATGGACAGATGCTGTTGGCAGGACAGTTTGAGTTACAGCTGCTCGATAATGCGGGCAAGACAGTGCATCGATACACTTGGACTGAGTCTATGGGCAGTATTCTCGATATGCTTGAGGATTCTAAAAATCGAGTTTGGCTAGCGACGAGTCGCGGGGTGTATCGACTCGACACTAACTCGCAGCAACTTGAGCCCGTGCCTGAATTGCCCGATTGGAGCACAGTGATCGTCGAAGGTCCTAAGGGCGCACTGTGGTTTGCCAGTCGTTTTGGCTTATTAAAATGGACGCCAGAGACACACCAGATAGAAAACTATCAAGAAGAGCTGAAAAAACAGGCCAATATGGAAATCCTTAAGGCCATGCTTTTCGATGAGTCAGGTCTGATGTGGGTGGGCGGCTCGGGTGATGGTTTGGCGTTGCTGGCATCCCAGCCCGATTTTATCTTAGAGACCTATACCGCAGACAAACCCTACGCACTAAGCGATGCCATGATTTGGTCTGTGCTTGCCACACCGGAGGGGTTATGGCTTGGTTCTTCGAGTGTGATGTTTATTGCCAAGGACACCCAGCAAGCCATAGATATCCAGATTGAAGGCTTGTTATCGCACGAGAGCATTTACGATATCAGTGAGTTTGCCGATCATTCATTACTGGTTTCAAGCACCAGTGGTTTGTTTGTGGTCGATAGGCAAACACTAAAAGGCGAAAGTTTTGCAAAGTGGATCAATGGCCAAGATGAATTTAAAAACAAATTGGTTTACCGCACCTATGCCGATCCTCAATTGAAGGGGCGAGTGTGGATAGCGAGTTCTACAGGGCTGTATTTCTGGGAGCCGGGGTTATTAACGCCGCAAGCCTTTAATATCGATAAGCCCGTGAAAGGGGATGCAGAGCCTAAGCGCCCAGCGATTAGAACCTTGTATCGTGCCTCCGATGGTAAGCTGTGGGTCGGTGGCAAGCGGGTCTTCGGCTATATCGACGAGGCGAATGAGTTCCATGATCAACGAAACTTATTCAATGGCCTAAGTGCCATGCCGACAGTGAGCCATATTGAAGAAATGTCACCCGGGGTGATGTGGTTTGGCTCCTACGAAAAGGGATTATTCGAGTATCACCTGAATAGCAGTGAGCTGGTCTCGCTCACAGCCCTGTGGCAAGTGAATTGCAGCTCAGTGTTTTTTATCCAAAAGACGCCTAAAGCTAATCTAGTCGCCTGCGCCGATTCATTGATCCGCCAAGATATCGCGACTGGCCACATCGCTATGTTCGATCAGCTCGATGGCTTGATTTCCAATGAGTTGAACGAGGGGGCTTACTTTTATTCGCCCGAGTTTGGTTTGTATCTCGGCACCCCGGAAGGGGTGATGCACCTCGATGTGGACAAGTTAGTCAACCGTATTACCGACGATCATGTGATGCTCGAGTCTGTGTCTGTCTATTACGATAACAGCACGGAAGTTTCGCTACTGCCAAAACCTATGATGGTCGTCAAACCCGATGCCAATATGGTGAGTTTGCAGATCACTAACCTCGATTATCTCGATGATTCGCCGATCCAATTTAAATACCGACTGCGTTACCAAGGGGAAGAGGATAACTATGTGCTGCTGCAAGGCGAGTCGCAGATAAACCTCGCAGGACTGGCGGCGGGCGAGTATGAGTTGGAAATCTTAAGCCAAGTGAATGGCATCTGGTCGGATAAACCCTTCGCTTATCCCTTCTATGTTGAGCAGCATTGGTGGCTGACTCAGGGTTTTAAAGGCGTATTACTGCTAACGTTTTCGATCATCGCCTTGAGCCTCGCTTGGTATCGTCAGCGCCAGGTGCGGACTTTTATGACGATGAACCAAGCACTGACCGAGAGTGATGACCGTTTGCGCCAGTCGCTGCGTGGCAGTGATTCCGATCTTTGGGAGTGGCATAGAGATACCCAAAGCTTTTACCTCGATAACCGAGGCGCGGTGCTGGGCACTCATGCCAATGAGATAGTCGTTTCCCTCGAGACACTCCCCGTTCACCCAGAGGATAGGGATAAGGCCCTCGCGCAGTGGAACAGTATGTTGGCTGGCGAGATTGACAGATTTGAGGCCGAGTATCGCTATCAACGTCGAGACGGTAACTGGGGCTGGCTAAGGGTGAGAGGTCGCCCAGTGTCGCGCAATCGCCATACCCAAGTGATTGAGCGGGTGGCGGGGATCTACAGTGATATTACCCTGCAGCGTCAGCTAGAGGATGAAATCAATCTCCTCGCCCAAGCCTTTGAGAATACCTCAGAGGGCGTGCTGATCTTAGATGTGGATGAAAACATTCGAGTCGCAAACCATGCGGCGCAGCAGATTATTGGTTCAGAGCAGCATGATCTCGTCGGGCAATCTTTCTCCCAATTTGTGCAAATGAAGGATGGTCTCTCGACCGAAGTGCATCAGTTGCTCGGCCAAGACAGTTCGTGGACGGGTGAGCGCGAGTTAGTGGGGCAGAATGGACTGATTTGCCCCGTGTGGCTTAACGTCTCTGTGATGCAATCGGCTAACGATAGCTCACTGCACTATGTGATTGTCTTTTCGGATATCACCGAGCGGAAGCGTACCGAGGCTGACCTGAGGCGACTGGCGAATTATGATGTGCTAACTGGGCTGCCAAACCGCTCGCTGTTTTCCAGCCGTTTATTGCAATCGATTCAGACTGCGCAGCAGAGTGGCGAAAAGCTGGCGCTGTTATTCCTCGACCTCGACCGCTTTAAGCATGTAAACGACTCCTATGGCCACAGCATGGGTGATGCCTTGCTGGTGGAAGCCTCCAACCGCTTGCAGTCTTGTATTGGTAGTGAGCATTTGCTCTGTCGTTTCGGTGGCGATGAATTTGTGATCCTGCTAAGAAACGCCAATAACTTAAACGAGATAAACCACATTGCCGAGCGGTTACTGGCACAAATTGTGGCGCCATTTAAGTTGTTTGGTCGGGAGTTTTATATCTCTACCAGTATCGGGATCAGTATTTGGCCCGACGATGCGGTGCAGCCTGAAGCCTTTATTAAAAATGCCGACCTTGCCATGTACCACGCCAAGGAAGAGGGGCGCGGCAACTTTAAATATTATTCGTCGGAACGTAATGCCCAAGCGCTTTATCATTTACGCTTGGAGGCGGATTTACGTAAGGCCATCGAGCGCGAAGAGTTTGAGCTTTATTATCAGCCGCAGATCGATATCTTGCGGGGCGATAAGTTTATTGGGATGGAGGCCTTAATCCGTTGGCGCCATCCGAAGGAAGGTTATATCCGTCCCGATATTTTTATTAAGGTCGCCGAAGCCTGTGGTTTAGTGGTTGAAATCGACCGCTGGGTATTCCGCCGCGCCTGTTTGGATGGTGCTAAGTGGGTAAAACGTTGTGCGGCCCCCTTTAAATTGTCGGTGAATATTTCAGCGGTGCATTTCCGCCAGCCGGATTTTGTCGAAGGCTTGAAAAAAATCTTAGCCGATACCCAAATGCCGACCTCATCCCTCGGGTTAGAAATTACCGAAGGCGTGTTGATGAAGGAAGTGCAAGCGGCGAAAAGCCATCTGACTCAGCTTAAAGAATTGGGAATCGAAGTGGCTATTGACGACTTCGGCACTGGCTATTCTTCTTTGGCTTACTTACGTCATTTTGATGTGAATACCTTGAAGATTGATCGCTCCTTCTTAATCGATATCGCGACTAACTCTGCGGATCAGGCGATTGTTAGCAGTATTATCGAGCTGGCCCGCAACTTGAAATTAACCGTGGTGGCCGAAGGGGTCGAAACGGTCGAACAGTTGGAACAGGTCTTTAGCCGCGGCTGTTATATAGTGCAGGGCTATTATTTTGCTAAGCCTATGTCGGTGACAGAGTTCGAACGATATTTACTGCAAAAAACGACTCTTGGATCTTAAGTTTAGGGTTATTTCCAAGTCATGCTGATGCGGGTTACTTGTGAAATATTGGTCGTTATTTTGAGCGTTTGTCTATTGCATTCACTTCGCTATTTCGTTGCGGAATAGCGAACTGTGTTTATCTTGTATTGCTTAATCACTCATCGGTTCAGATAAAATATCGCTGACGGTTAAATCAATAAATTTGTTAAGATAAGTTGAATTTTTTATCCAATAAAAAGTAGCCCATTATGATGCGTCGAATACTCGCTTCTGTCTTTTTATGTTTTTTGCTAACGCCCTTGTATGCGGCGGAACGACCTAAGGTTGGGCTGGTACTCAGTGGTGGCGGCGCTAAAGGTGCTGCGCACGTGGGCGTGCTTAAAATCCTAGAAGAACATCATATTCCCGTGGACTACATCGCAGGTACCAGTATCGGTGCCTATGTTGCTGGCATGTACTCTTTGGGCTACAGCGCGAGTGAAGTCGAAGCCATTATGATGGGGGTCGATTGGGACAGCGGTTATTCGGATACCATTCCGCGTAACGTCTTGAGTTATCGAGATAAGCAGTTACGTGATCGTTACAATATTCCGCTCAACATAGGTTACAACGAAGGAGAGGTTAGGGCACCGAGTGGATTGTTGCGTGGGCAAACCATGTCGCAGCTATTACGCCAATCAACCGATCTGGTACAGCAATTTGGCGATTTTGATGCCTTAGCGATTCCCTATCGTGCGGTCG
The DNA here is from genome assembly GCF_019457435.1 of Shewanella sp. FJAT-51649. Classification (NCBI taxonomy): domain Bacteria; kingdom Pseudomonadati; phylum Pseudomonadota; class Gammaproteobacteria; order Alteromonadales; family Shewanellaceae; genus Shewanella; species Shewanella sp. FJAT-51649. The sequence continues at coordinate 484,964 of NZ_CP080411.1, forward strand.
CGACGGATTTAGAAACCAGTTTGCCCGTCGTCATCGACCACGGCAGTTTGGTCAAAGCTATGCAGGCGTCTGCGACTGTGCCGGGCGCACTGCAACCGACTCAGATCGATGGCAAGTTGTTAGTCGATGGTGGTATTGCCAACAATATGCCCGTGGATGTGGTTAAGGCTATGGGCGCGGATATCATCATTGCCGTAGATATCGGCTCGCCACTGGTGAAAAAAGACAAACTGGACAGCACGATTGCGGTGCTCGACCAGTTATCGAACTTCCTGACCAATGCCAGTACCGAAAAGCAAAAACAATTACTAACAGAGAAAGACGTATTGATCCGTCCCGCTATCGATGCCTTAAGCACCACAGACTTTACCATCATGCCCTTGGCCCTGACGTTAGGGAAAGAAGCCGCCAACGGCCAGCTAGATAAATTGCAGGGCATGAGTGTCAGCGCTGAAGAATATGCCGCCTATGTGGATGCGAAGAAGGCCAAGGGCAAGTTATTAATGGCGGATGTGGCGCATCCTATTAAAGAAATCGTATTCGATAACCAATCTAAGGTTAGTCTGAACCTATTGAAGGAAACCTTAGATCTGAAAGCCGGCCAAGCCGTGACTAAAGATGAGCTAAACGAGGCGTTAAAACGGATTTATGCCTTAAACAAATTTGAGCGCGTGGATGCTGAGTTTGTGGAAGGCGAAGAAGGCCGGGTACTTACTGTGACTACCCGTGCGAAATCCTGGGGGCCAAATTACTTCCTACTTGGCTTTAACTGGGAAGATGACTTTAGTACCGATTCGGCCATCAGTTTCGACATGGCTTATACCGTGACCGACTTAACCTTTAACGGCGGCGAGTGGCGTAACGAAGTCAAATTGGGCTTTGAAAAACTATTTGCGACCGAGTTTTATCAACCCTTGGACAGGGACCAAGAGTTTTATAGTCGAGCCCGTTATCAATACGATATTCATAATTGGGACTTGTACGATAACAACAACCGCGCCCTAATTTTCGACAAGAAGACCCACACAGTTGAACTGGGTATTGGCTATAACTATGTTTTACAAGGATTTATCGAGTTTGGCCTAGTGGCGGAAAAGGGCGTTATCGTCAACGATGCCTGGCTGATTAAGGATTTCGATTTTAAATCCTACGGCGCCTACTTAAGAGCGGGTTATGACAGCTTAGACAGTATCAGCTTCCCGACATCGGGTAACCGAATTACCTTAAATGTGTATGTGCGCAATGAGGATTTTGACGATCTCGTCGACAACAATGAGAACGAATATAGCGTGCAGATTGAGGCCGATTGGAAAGGGGCACTGAGTGTTGGCAATCATGCCTTTGTGGGTAAAGCCTCGATAGCGACCAACAATAACGATGGGCTCAATACCTTGCACTTGTCGGATTTAGGTGGTTTCTTAAATCTTTCTGGTTATCACAAGGACTCGTTAACGGGCGCCCATAAGCTCTTCGGTGCCTTTGTCTATCAGTATGATTTAGGTCGCGATGCCCTCGGAATGACGGATTATCCGCTCTATTTGGGCTTAAGTTTAGAGGCGGGTAACGTATGGTTTGAACGGGATGAAGTCTCACTCTCAGATCTTATCTATGCTTCTAGCCTTTACATAGGTACAGATACTTCCATGGGGCCGGCTGCACTTGGCTTTGGTGTGACCGATATGGGTGATAAATCCCTGTATTTATTCGTCGGTAAAGCCTTCTAAATTGAGCGAAGGGCATAACTGAGGTTGTGCCCTTCGTCTTTTTATCGGCACATTATTCCCGCATGGCCTGAAAATCCTGTTTATACTCGTTTGCGCAAATATCACTAAGTGTCATAACCTTTTACAAAATCTTGCTACAGCCAAACTAGGCAAAATGCTAAGGTTTTGCAGGAAAAAATAACAACACTCTCAACGGAAGCTGGGGAAAACAATGAAGAAGATTAGCACACTGGCGCTGGGGATTGCCCTGAGCCTAGGTTTAGCCGCTTGCAGCAGCGAGCCTAAAACTGAAGTCGCCGCGGTTTCTGGCATTGAATTACAAAACTTTGATGCCTCAGTTCGCCATCAAGATGATTTTTACTACAGCGTGAACGGTAAATGGTTAGCTAATACGCCTATCCCTGCCGACAAGTCTAACTACGGTGCATTCTCTGTGCTGTACGATCAAAGCCAAGATGCGTTGAAAAAAATCATCGATGCCGCCGCAGCGCAAAAAGATGCTGCTCCTGGCTCTAATAATCAAAAAATCGGTGACTTTAACGCCAGCTTTATGAATACCGATTTACTCGAAACCTTAGGCGTAACGCCGCTCAATCCTTTGCTGGCGGATATCGCGGCGGTGAAAACCCACGGCGAATTACCCGCTGTGATGGGCAAATTGCTGACCAGCGGCTCAGGCATTCCCTTTGGTTTCTACGTCAATAACGACGCGAAAAACTCTACCCAATATGCGGTGTATATCAGTCAGTCGGGCTTAACTCTGCCAGACCGTGATTACTACCTCAAAGATGACGCTAAGTTTGCCGCAACCCGCGAAGCGATGGCGAAATATGTGACCGATATTCTGACCGAAGCCGGCTACAAGAATGCCAAACGCGCGGCGAAAAACGTGGCCGACATCGAGATGATGATCGCTAAGAGCCAGTGGAGCCGCGTTGAATCTCGCGATGCTAACAAGTCTTACAACAAGTTGAGCCGTGCTGAGCTGCAAAAGCTGACTGGCAAGTTTGATATCAATGCCTTTACGACTAGCGCAGGCCTTGGCGATAAAGTGACTGAAGTCATCGTGCGTCAGCCATCTTACTTAGAAAAGTTAGGCGCTAATTTTGATGCCTTCCCCGTTTCTGCTTGGCAGGATTACTTAACGTTCCACTTAGTGGATAGCTATGCTGAGCTACTCAGCAAAAACTTCGTTGACCTTAACTTTGCCTTCAAAGGCAAAACCTTAATGGGTATTGAAGAGCAACAACCACGCTGGAAAAAGGCTGTAGATGGCGCCGACCAAGTCATTGGTGAATTAGTGGGCGAGGAGTATGTGAAGCAATACTTCAAGCCAGAAGCGAAAGCCCGCATGGAAACCATGATCAAAAACCTGATCAAGGGCTTCGAAGTCAGCATCAATGAACTCGAGTGGATGACGCCTGAAACGAAAGTCGCGGCTCAAGAAAAACTGTCTAAGTTTACCTACAAGATTGGTTATCCAGACAAGTGGAAAGACTACACAGCGTTAGAGATCAAGCCTGATGAGTTGGTGGGTAACTATATGCGTTACGCCAACTTCGAATATCAAGACATGATCAACAAGCTAGGTAAGCCAATCGATCGTACCGAGTGGCATATGACACCACAAACGGTGAATGCTTATTACAGCCCTGTCGGCAATGAAATCGTATTCCCAGCAGCGATTCTGCAACCGCCATTCTTCAATATGGAAGCCGATGATGCGGTCAACTACGGTGGTATCGGTGCGGTAATCGGCCACGAAATCAGCCATGGTTTCGACGACCAAGGCGCTAAATACGATGGCGACGGCAACCTGCGTGACTGGTGGTCGGATAAAGACCGTGAAGAGTTCCAAAAACGCGGTAAGCAACTGTCGGCGCAGTATTCTGGCTATGAAGCCTTGCCCGGTAAGTTTGTGAACGGTGATTTAACACTAGGCGAAAACATCGGTGACTTAGGTGGTTTAACTGTGGCGGCTCGTGCCTATGCGATGAGCTTAAACGGTAAACCTGCACCAGTGCTCGATGGCTTAACGGGCGAGCAGCGTTTCTTCGTCGGTTGGTCACAGGTATGGCGCCGTAACTACCGTGATGAAGAGTTGGGTCGTCGTTTACTGACGGATCCACATTCACCTAGCCACTACCGTGCTATGGGCACACCGCGCAATATCGAAGCCTTCTACAAAGCCTTCGAGATGAAAGAGAGCGACAAGATGTACTTAAAACCAGAAGAGCGCGTGAAAATCTGGTAATCCATAGGTAGGATTGAAAATGAAAAAGCCAGACGGATGTCTGGCTTTTTGCTTTTCGCAATTTGGTGTTGTGATTAGCCCAAGATTGCCGGTAAATCTAACAGACTGTCGGCTTGGTGGTGGGCGACAATCCATTTCGCCTCACCGCGTTGCTCAGGAGCGGGAATGGCGACGGTTTGCATATTGGCGGCGCGGGCGGCGATCAGACCATTAAAAGAGTCTTCAATCGCGAGGCAATAACGCGGGTCGACTCCTAAGGCGGCCGCACAATTTAAGTAAACCTCAGGATGCGGCTTGCCATAGGTGAGTCCTTCGGCGGATTGTACCGCCATAAACTTATCGCTGAGGCTGAGTTTACTGAGTACGGCTTCGATAATGGTGTAAAAAGAGGAGGTCGCTAAGCCTATCTTTAAGCCTTTGGCTTGGCAGTATTCAATCGCCTGCTGAACCCCTTGCATGGCTTCGCCCGTTATCAGGATCTCCTCTGCGACTTTATCGACGATGGCTTTGCTGACCTTAGCATTGTCGTAATCGGTCCAAGGGGCTTTGTGATACCAATAGTCGACACATTGGTCGATGCGTAAACCCGTGGTTTGTTGAATCGTTTCGATAGTGACTGGCACGCCAAGCGCCGATAACACTTCATATTCAACCCGCTGCCAAAGGGGTTCTGAATCGATTAACACACCATCCATATCAAAAATAACAGCTTGAATACTAAGGGATGTCATTACTACTCCAAGGGATGGGAAGGATTACTAAGCGCTATGCTCTGGGAACTTGAGTGTATGTTTAAGCTTGGCATCTTCAAAGTCTAAAAGCGCATAGTTTAAAAATATTTACGCTTACCTGACGGTTGTGAGCAAAAAAATAATCGTTCGATTTTAAATTGATTAACTTATGTTAACTATTTGTCGCTTATGGTTTTTTGTCTGTTTTCAAACTATTGTCTAATTTCCCTTGTTTTATTCTTGCCGTAAGTTGAGCTGCACCTCCGGATTTAGCCCTTATTTCGTCTTTCGCCGAGTGTGACCTGATTCATACTTTTGCAAAGCTGTAGTATACTGCTGGCCGGAAATACGGGTCGATCATGTCGGACTGTCAGCTTCAATTGAGAAGACGTGCAGTTTCGTTGTTAGAGCGCCAAACAAAGAGGAATGTTGCCGTGCTAGAAGCATATCGTAAACACGTCGCAGAACGTGCTGCAGAGGGCGTAGTCCCTAAGCCATTAGATGCACATCAAGTGGCTGAACTGGTTAAATTGGTTCAAAATCCCCCCGCTGGTGAAGAAGCCGTTATTCTTGACCTGCTAGAAAATCGAATTCCCCCCGGTGTTGACGAAGCTGCTTACGTAAAAGCCGCTTTCTTAGATGCGGTTGCTAAAGGCACTGCAACTTCACCCATCCTGTCTGCCGAACGTGCGACTGAGTTATTAGGCACTATGCAAGGTGGCTATAACATCGAGCCGCTGATCGCTCAGTTAGATAACCCAGCTCTGGCGCCTTTAGCCGCTAAAGCCTTGTCTCACACTCTGCTGATGTTTGATTCTTTCCACGATGTGGTTGAGAAAATGGAAGCGGGTAATGCCTATGCTAAACAAGTGGTTGAAGCTTGGGCAAATGCAGACTGGTACTTAAGCCGTCCAAAATTAGCGGACAAAGTCACCCTGACCGTATTCAAAGTCTCTGGTGAAACCAACACCGACGACCTGTCACCAGCACCAGATGCTTGGTCACGTCCAGATATCCCATTGCACGCCTTAGCTATGCTGAAAAACGCGCGTGATGGTATCGAGCCAGACGTAGCGGGCAGCGTAGGTCCAATCAAGAAATTAGAAGAACTGAAAACCAAAGGTTTCCCATTAGTTTACGTGGGTGACGTTGTGGGTACAGGTTCATCACGTAAGTCAGCGACTAACTCAGTACTGTGGTTCATGGGCGATGATATCCCATTCGTCCCTAACAAACGTGCTGGTGGTTTCTGCTTAGGTGGCAAGATTGCACCGATTTTCTTCAACACTATGGAAGATGCGGGCGCACTGCCAATCGAACTTGACGTTAGCAAAATGGAAATGGGCGATGTGATCGACATTTACCCATACGCTGGTGTTGTTAAGCGTCATGGCACTGAGGAAGTGATTTCTGAGTTCAGCCTGAAAACCGACGTACTGTTAGACGAAGTGCGTGCGGGTGGTCGTATTCCATTAATCATCGGTCGTGGTTTAACTGACAAAGCACGTTCAGTTTTAGGTTTACCAGCATCTGACGTATTCGTACGTCCTCAAGACGTTGCAGATTCTGGCAAAGGTTACACCCTTGCTCAGAAGATGGTAGGTAAAGCATGTGGCGTTGCTGGCGTGCGTCCAGGTCAATACTGCGAGCCTAAGATGACTTCTGTGGGTTCTCAGGACACTACCGGTCCTATGACCCGTGACGAGCTGAAAGACTTAGCCTGTTTAGGCTTCAGTGCTGATCTGACTATGCAGTCATTCTGTCACACTGCCGCTTATCCAAAACCAGTAGACGTTAATACTCACCACACTCTGCCAGACTTCATCATGAACCGTGGTGGTGTATCTTTACGCCCAGGTGACGGTGTTATCCACTCTTGGTTAAACCGTATGTTATTACCAGACACAGTAGGTACTGGTGGTGACTCACATACGCGTTTCCCAATTGGTATTTCATTCCCAGCAGGTTCTGGTTTAGTTGCTTTCGCAGCGGCGACCGGTGTTATGCCTCTGGACATGCCAGAATCAGTATTAGTGCGCTTCAAGGGCAAGATGCAACCTGGCATCACCCTACGTGACCTAGTACATGCAATTCCATTGAAAGCGATTGAAATGGGTCTGCTGACCGTTGAGAAGAAAGGCAAGATCAACATCTTCTCTGGCCGCGTATTGGAAATCGAAGGTTTAGAAACCCTGAAAGTAGAACAGGCATTCGAACTGTCTGACGCTTCTGCAGAACGCTCTGCAGCGGGTTGTACTATTAAGTTAGACAAAGAGCCAATCATCGAGTACCTAAATTCGAACATCACTATGCTGAAGTGGATGATTGCCGAAGGTTACGGTGACCGTCGCACGATAGAGCGTCGTATCAAAGGCATGGAAGAGTGGTTAGCGAATCCTGAGCTGATGAGCGCCGATAAGGATGCTGAGTACGCTGCTGTGATCGAAATCGATCTGAACGAGATCAAAGAGCCAATCCTGTGTGCGCCTAACGATCCTGACGATGCAGTATTACTGTCTTCTGTTGCGCAAACACAAATCGATGAAGTATTCGTTGGTTCTTGTATGACTAACATCGGTCACTTCCGTGCGACCGGTAAGATGTTAGACAAGTTCGCTAAGACGCTGCCAACACGTCTGTGGATTGCGCCACCGACTAAGATGGACAAAGACCAGCTGACCGAAGAAGGTTACTACGGTATTTTCGGTCGCGTGGGTGCGCGTATCGAGATCCCTGGCTGTTCACTGTGTATGGGTAACCAAGCACGTGTGGCTGAAGGTGCAACTGTAGTATCGACTTCTACCCGTAACTTCCCGAACCGTTTAGGTACAGGCGCTAACGTTTACTTAGCCTCTGCGGAATTAGCGGCAGTAGCAGCCCTGTTAGGTCGTCTGCCAACGGTTGAAGAATACCAAGAATACGCGAAAGAGTTAGATGCAACAGCAGCTGACACTTACCGTTACTTGAACTTCGATCAAATCGATTCTTACACTAAGAAAGCATCACAAGTGATCTTTCAATCAGCTGTATAATCGATTGATATGACAATGAAAAAGCCAGCGAAAGCTGGCTTTTTTGTTTGTGGATTCTATTGCTAAGCGCTTGGTTAAGAGGTGAATGCCAATCTCAAACATTTATCAAGGATGGCGACTTGCCACTATTGACGCGCAATCATGTGACTCGCGGCGCATAACGGTTAACACTAATTAGGCTTGTTGGGCGTGCTCTGAATACTGGTTATGTAACACTTCGAGTAATTTATCTTCTAACTCGAAACGGGTTTCCATGGTGTGGGCCAGTTCGGAAAGATCTTTATCGAGCTGGTATAACACGTGGTCATCCTGCGCTTCGGCGTACTTATCATTAAAATCTAACGCCGCATTGGTGGTCGGGGTGATCTTTGGCAGTACTTGCTGGGCTAAGGTTTTGCTCGAGGCGCCAAACTTTTCACAGGCATTGACCACTTGGTCATAGACTTCGAAATGGCCTTCGGAGACGTAATCGACTAATAAATCACAAAAGGATTTCACATGATCGAAGGAGGGAAGGGATTTTTCGGCTTTCCCATAGGGAGGAAGGCCCGCTATCTGGCAGTAATGCACCAAGAGTTTACGACGATTTTCTAGCCATTGATCTATAAGCTTATTTGAACCGCCCCACTTTTGTTCTGCTTTTTCGAGTTCTCTCAGCATGATGCATTCCATTTAAGTGCCAGGACATGACTCTAATGTAGGGGAGAAATAGCTCTTGGATCAACCCTTTTTGTTGGGATTTGCGAGAATTGGCAGATGGACAAACCAGCTGTTTTGTATAAAAAAATGCGGAAATAAAAAGCCCAACGATAGAAACCTATCGTTGGGCGAGTAATGTATATAGCAGGCTCGATGCGACGAGCTTCTTGATTGTTCTTGCTAGCGCAAACTTTTTATACCAAAGGCAGGAAACCAGCGCAACTTTTTTCTGTCTTAGTGTGACTTTGGGTTCGATTAATAAACAGTATGTTATCTGGCTAGCATTTTGACGATAAGTGCTTAAATGGACAGCAATGATGGGGATTAGCTCACATAAATTAGCTCATATTGGTTACATTATTCGCGTAAATGCTAAACTACCGACCCAGCGGATCTCAATAAGTCTAGGAATCAAGCCAAATGGCAGAATTAAAGAATGATCGTTATTTACGCGCCCTACTAAAACAGCCTGTTGATATGACTCCAGTGTGGATGATGCGTCAAGCAGGTCGTTATCTTCCTGAATACAAAGCGACTCGCGCTCAAGCGGGTGACTTCATGTCTTTATGCAAAAACCATGAATTGGCCTGTGAAGTAACGCTACAACCGCTGCGTCGTTACGAGCTGGATGCGGCGATTCTGTTTTCCGATATTCTGACTGTTCCCGATGCTATGGGTTTAGGTCTGTATTTTGAGGCGGGCGAAGGCCCACGTTTTGAGCGACCAACAGACACTATCGATGCCATCAAAAAATTAGCCGTTCCCGATCCAGAAGATGATCTGGGTTATGTGATGAAAGCGGTTAGCACTATTCGCCGTGAACTGAATGGCCAAGTGCCATTGATTGGTTTCTCTGGTTCGCCTTGGACACTCGCGACTTACATGGTTGAAGGTGGCTCGAGCAAAACCTTCGAAAAAATTAAGAAGATGGCCTACGCAGAGCCAGCGGCGCTGCATATGTTACTCGACAAGTTAGCCGATTCAGTGACTCTGTACCTGAATGCACAGGTTGCTAACGGCGCGCAATCGCTGATGATTTTCGACTCATGGGGCGGCGCGTTATCGCACACGGCTTACCGTGAATTCTCACTGCGTTATATGCAGAAGATTGTCGATGGCCTGACTCGCTTTGCCGATGGTCGCCAAGTGCCAGTGACCTTATTCACTAAGGGCGGTGGTTTATGGTTAGAAGCCATGGCTGAAACGGGCTGTGATGCTTTAGGGTTAGACTGGACTGTCGATATTGCCGACGCCCGTCGCCGTGTAGGCCATAAAGTGGCACTGCAAGGCAACATGGATCCATCTATGCTGTACGCGCCAATTCCACGTATCGAAGAAGAAGTGGCTCAAATTCTGGCGGGCTACGGTGAAGGTACAGGCCATGTGTTTAACTTAGGCCATGGTATCCATCAGCACGTTGACCCTGAGCATGCGGGTGCCTTTATCAAGGCGGTTCATGCTCAATCTAAGCAGTACCATAAGTAAGCGATACTGAAGAAGAAACGGACCCTAGGGTCCGTTTTTTATTGCTGTGTTTCCTTCGCTGAGCTGGATTGATTAAGCGCGAAGTCCACTGCCCGATAACGCGCAGCTCAATCAAAACAATATAGGAAACAAAGTATTTACAAACGGATTTAGAACATAGGATCTTGATTAACATCTAACTTTTAGAAACTTATTTATCGAATAGCTGTGCTAAATCAAAGGTGTTTTAAACAATTAAATGCATGCTATTGCTTACTTTAGCAACGGATAAAGCAAAGTGATATTTAATCCTATTTGCAAATAAGCTATGTTGCATGGCGCTATAAGGGACTATGTAAAGCCGTTAATCAATTTAATTACGAAAGCCGTGGTAGAAGATGCGCATAGGCAACAAAATATTGGTATTTATTGCGGGGTTTTGTCTGCCTGCGGTTGTGCTTGTGTCCTATTGCCTCGGTTATTGGTTCGACCATAGGGTTGAGCTGTTGCGCCAAGACAATGTGCAGCATGAGCTGACCAATGTTCAACAACAGTTTCATATCGATCTCGACCGCTTAAGTTTCCTGACTAATATCTACGCTTCGCCTCTGTCTCGGGTCGATGGCGATCTGCTAGAGTCAATCGAATCATCATGGCGTGAGAGTGCCATATCCGCCAATTTGCATTGGTTTATTCTGCAAGGCGGACAATTGCACAGTGTCCTCGCCAATACCTCCAGCATTGCCTTGCCAACCCAACAGGAAATTGCCCGTGCGGTACTTGCCGCCGATAAACCTCAGCTTGCAGGAGCTTATCTTGCTGGGAATGTTGGGCTTGTTGTTACCGCTGTTGCGGTCGCCCCCGAAGAATACGTACTCTTGGTGCGCCAGTTATCGGCACAAGACTTACTAGAATATGCCCAGGTGCCATTAGTCACTCAGGTGCAAATGAGCAGCAGTAATCTTGCAAAGGCAAAGGATTATGTCGGGTTCGTCCCAATCCCGAGTTTACTGAATAACACTCCCTTGTATCTGCAGGTGCAGTTTTCAACTGAACCTTTCCAAGAGGTAAAGCTCGACCTCGATTGGGTTTCGGTGGGGATTATTCTACTCGGCGTGTTGATTGTGGCGTTGGGTTACATTTGGCTGCGCGCAGGCCTGTTAAAACCCTTTAAGAGCATGATGAAGCAGTTGGCATTGGTCGACCCTACGGCTAGCGTGTATCGCCCTGTGAGCGGCGAAGGCAACGCCGAGTTAGAAGTGTTGGCCAGCCGAGTGAACAGCTTACTTGCCCGCATATACCAGCAGAAAGAACGTGGTAAAACGACTCTGGAGTCGATTGCCGAGGCGGTGATCCTGACCGATATCGATGCCAAAGTGATCTACATGAATCCCAAGGCCGAGTCCTTACTCGATGTCGCCAGTTGTTACGCCGTGGGTCAGAGTTTAGCGTCGTTATTAAAAGCGGGGGAGCAGTTAAATCAAGCCGTATTCCACTGTATGCGCTTAGGGGAGACCACGCCGCAAGTCGCCAAGATCAAGCTTTTAACCGCCACGCCACGGATTATTGAGCGCAGCATCAGTAACGTGTTGAATCATGATAAAGAAATTACTGGTACTGTGGTGGTGCTGCGGGATATCACCCAAGAAGAATTGCTTAAACGTCAGCTGCAAAAACGCGCAAATTTCGATGGCATTACTGGCTTATTGAATCGCCAAGCCTTCGAAGAGCAGTTACCGCAGTTTGCCAGTCAGGCTAAGCGCATCGCGGTATGTTATCTGGATTTAGAACAGTTTAAGTTGATTAACGATAGCTGTGGGCATACAGCCGGTGATCGCATGTTGGTCTTAGTAGCGCGGGCGATTCAATCTTGTCTCGGGCCGCAGACTTTGTTAGCCCGCCTCGGGGGCGATGAATTTGGCTTAGTGATCTGCGATAGCACTGCTTTATCTGTGGCGCAGCAGTTAAAACAGATCATTGCTCAGGTTTCGCTGCAGGTGTTGCACGATAAAAACTGTAACTATAAGGTCGGCTTGAGTATCGGGGTTGCCTTTGGCCGTGCGCCTTATATCAATGCCTTGGAGCTGCTCAAGGATGCGGATATTGCCTGTATCGCTGCCAAAGCTAAGGGCACAAACCAAATCCATTTTTACGATGATAAAGATAAAGAGCTGACTTATCAGCGTAACGCACCAAAATGGGCGGTGCGTATCGCGCAAGCGATTGAGGAAAACGAACTGCTGCTCTACTACCAACCGATCCGCGGTTTAGGGGCGAGTTCCAAACGGCAACGGATGGAAATCCTGCTGAGGATCCAAGAGCCCTGCGGTCGTATTTTAGCGCCAGCGCAGTTTATTGCGGCGGCGGAGCGCTTTAAGCTGATGCCAGAAATCGATAAAGAGGTGATACGTAAAGCCTTTTTATGGCTGTCGTTAAATCCACAGTTGTGGCCAGATCACTGTATTTCAATCAACCTTTCAGGCAATAGCCTAGGCGCCGAAGGCATGGTGGAATACATAGCTCAGCAGCAACATATTTTCGATATTCCTAGCCAATGTGTCTGCTTTGAAATCACCGAAACTACGGCGATTCAAAACCGTCAGCGTGGCATGGAAATGCTCAGGCAACTGCGTAAACTCGGATTTTCCTTCGCATTGGATGATTTTGGCAGTGGCTTTGCATCCTACGGTTATCTGCGTGAACTGCCGGTGGACTATGTCAAAATCGACGGTTGTTTTGTGAAGAATTTAGCGGTCAACGCCAAGGATTACGCTATCGTTAAATCTATTCAGGACGTATGCCGCGTCATGGGGATTGAAACGGTTGCCGAGTTTGTCGAAAACCAAGAGATTATCGATAGATTACAAGTGATTGGTATTAACTACGCTCAAGGCTATGCAATCGGACGACCGCAACCTTTGGCCAGTTATTGCCAGCAGTTTGATATGCAGGCGGCACAACGCGCCTAGGGGATTGCGCTTTTAAGATGATTATGCCAATTTACCTCGGAGCATAATTAACACATTGGTAACAAGGGAATAGTTATGGATGGACTGACGGGGAAAGTAGTCATTATTACGGGCGCTTCAGAAGGTATTGGCCGCGCGCTGGCGATCGCTATGGCACGGGTGGGTTGCCAACTGGTGCTCAGTGCCCGCAATGAAACACGTTTAGCCTCCCTTGCCCTCGAAATCGCGAACTATGGTCCGACTCCATTTGTGTTTGCCGCCGATGTCAGTAGCGCCTCCCAATGTGAAGCCTTAATTCAAGCCACTATTGCCCATTATGGCCGCCTCGATATTCTCGTGAATAACGCGGGCATGACCATGTGGTCACGTTTTGATGAGCTCAATCAGTTGTCTGTGCTCGAAGATATCATGCGAGTCAACTATTTAGGTCCTGCGTATTTAACTCATACCGCTTTGCCCTATTTAAAGTCGAGCCAAGGTCAGGTGGTGGTGGTCGCTTCTGTGGCAGGGTTAACGGGCGTGCCGACACGCAGTGGCTATGCCGCCTCTAAACACGCGGTTATCGGCTTTTTTGATTCGCTGCGGATTGAGCTGGCGGATGATAATGTCGCCGTGACTGTGATTTGTCCTGATTTTGTCGTATCACAGATTCATAAGCGTGCCCTCGACGGCGAGGGTAAGCCCCTTGGTAAATCCCCGATGCAGGAAGCCAAAATTATCACCGCCGAGCAATGCGCGAACATGATGCTCCCTGTGATCGCGACCCGAGGTCGGCAGCTTATTACGTCGCTACGCGGCCGACTCGGGCGCTGGCTAAAGCTGATTGCACCGGGTTTAATCGATAAAATCGCCCGCAAGGCGATTGCGTCGGGCCATTAATACTTATTTGCCGCGGTTGAGGTGTTTCACTATGGCTTGCTCGGCCTCACTTTGGGTCGCTTTATCGCCATCGGCCTGAATATGGGCGGTGGCTTTGTGACCGGTCAGATCCTCTGCGATATGTAACCAGTCGGGGTGCCAATAAAAATTCTGTCCCGATAGCGTTTGCCAATTGTGCACGCCAGACTTTTCCCCTTGATAAATAATGTCTTTGATCGAATATCCCATAAATACCCCCTGATATTTTTGTTGGGTCTAGATAGTGCGCCCGCCAAAGGGTGACTTGTGTGCGTTAGCTCACGCTTTAGGGCAAAAATAAACCCCGCATAGGCGAGGTTTATGGGGGATTGGGCTTAGGTGTCAGGCTATCGACATCTATTACTCTTAAGGCTTAGCACATTGGCTAGGTGAGCCTGTGCCCTTCCACAATGTGCTGCCATCGCTAAGTGACAGCGGGATAAAGTTTAAACCTTGGCTCATATTTGCCGGCGGTAAATCGGTTTCGAGCTCATACATGCCCATAGGCACCGTACCTTGGCTGGCGTTTGCCGTTACCTGCGCCGCGGCGAGGCTTGAGTAACGCAGGCCCAACACATCAAAATGGCTGCGCCAATCTTTACCTGTGAGTTTACTCAGTGATACCAGCATAAAGTCATTGCCCGGAATATCCCTCACCGTTTTGCCACCGTAAACGCTATGGCCTTCGTATGGGAAGAGTTCAAAGCCCAGTTTGCTACGGTTAGCCTCCCAGTCGCTGGCATTATTGGCGTATTTACCAAAGATGCGGCTGTGCTGGTACAGCAGGGTGAAGATATTGAAACCATTGCTTAGGCTGGTGCCGTTGCTGAGTGTCATGCCATGGGCTTTTAGCGCCATTTGGATGTAAAACGCCATGCGATAGCCGTTGTGTACCGCGTAGGCATTGCTGGCCCAAGGGGCTGTGTATCTGTCTTCACCCGCATCGAGCACTTTGCAGTTGGCGCCGAAGACCACACGTTTGCCACTGGTATCAGTGGTGCCAGCGGCATCGGACATAAACACATAGAAGAGATCTTTGTGATTCATATGACCATCGGTGATGGTGTTGGTATTAGCATCACGCAAATAATGGGTTTTCCATAGCACCACATAGGGGAAAATATTGTTGGAGTTTTCCCCCGCGCGGCTGCCATAGCCTGTCCAATTGTCGCTGTTGGCGGCAGTGGCATATTGCACGTTTAGACGGTTAGTTTGCAGATTGTGGCCGAGCTCGTGGTTATCTCCCCAACCCGTGGGCGAAATATTCCAAGCCGCATCCCATGGATTACCGCTACAACCCGAGCCACAGTGGGCGTTTTGGTCATAGTTAGCGTGTTGGATGATGCTGCGGGTATGCAAACTAGCATCGGTGCAATCGGCGCCAAACAGTGCCTGACAGCTGGCAAGCACATCCGAGGGGAGAGATTCACTTAAGCTCTTACCTTGGATTTTCAGCCCTGCGAGGGTATACACGCTGTTGATATGATCCTCGACAATGCTCTTAAGCAGCGCATTGACATCCGGGATCTTGCCGCCAATCGCATTCATAAAACGGTCGCGGCGCAAATGTTGCTCGGCGCCATCGGTACGAAGATCCACATGGGGCAACTCAGTGTTTTGGATCTTCTCATTGAAGGCCGTGATTTCCGCGGGATTGGAAAAATCCATAATACTGGGGTGCTTAGCCACATTCTTGGCTTGTACATCGACACTGAGCGCACCTTCGCCACCACTGATATAGAGGTAAATGGGGCCGCCATAGGGGGTTGAAAACTCAATGCTTTGCCCTTTGGCGAGCTTGAGGCGTTGCTGAGCGAGTTCCAATGGCGCGCGATAAACCTTTTGTTCATAGGCGCGGTTAGTGTTGCGTCTATGATAATTCAGCTTAATTTCGACATTCGCGTTTGTGTTATCTAAGCGGCTGAGGGTGATGGTCTGTCCGGGTAAGGCGTACCAGCCGGTAGTTGTCCACTGGCCGGAGTAAGGCACTGTGATGCTTTTACGTTCCGTCACTGTGGCAGGGTAGGCGTAATGGGCATTGCTGCCCTTGCTCAGATTGGCTCTGTCGGTGACATACTCACCTAAGTCAGCTTGGGCGAGGTTGTGGGCGCGGGCGTAGCTGACAGTCCAATCGGCAAACAGGGCTTGCTGCCACTGGGCGGATTCGGTGTAGGCGATAGGGTAATCGATTTCACTGCGATACTTGTCGGCGAGCAGTAACCCCGCTTTCATCAAGCTGAAATTAGGGCTGTTAAAAGCATCTATATCATTGTTATCTAAGCTTTCGGCATTGCTGCGATACCAATCCGCGCCCGCCTTAAAGGCCTCGACAAAGGCGCTACTGTTACAGCTTAAATAGTTGCCGCTGCAGTCATTGAGGACTTGCGTATCGAAGCGTTGTTCCCGCAGGTTGGCAAGTAGTTTTTCAACTTCTGTTAGTGCTTTATCTTCCGCCAGAATAGTGCTCACACTCAGATTATCGGCGTTGAGTTTGGACCAATAGTTACCCGCGGTAGAGAGCCCCATCTCAAGATAGAGTGGCGCTAGCATAGGGCTTTGATTACGCCAGTAGTTTGAAACTAGCAGCGGAATTCCCGCGGCCTTGGCTTTAGCGATGGCCGCTTGAATGCCAGCGTAACCTAGGTTGTCGCGGTCAATATCACTGATAACGATTAAATCGGGCTTTAAGGTATCGATACAGTAGGCAAGGGCACTGTAGTCGCAGCTATTGGCGGCATTGATACTGTGAGCATCGGGGTAGTACTTGCTTAGCCAAGTGCGGATCCCTTCGTTATGGGGGAAATACCAACTGTCGGCACGGCTCGGCATTTGTGCCGTGACTATGCTAAGGCCATCCTGCTGACCGCCGCCTTTGGTTAGCCATCCGATAAGGTTTTTCAGCAGCTTATCACTCTGATCCGAATTATTAACCGCAAACAGGTTGCCACCCATGGCGGCATAACGCTGGCCCTGTTGTTCGCCCGCCATCACTAAACCGCGTACGGCGCTGGCGCCACTGCCATCCACATTCGATGGCAGTAAGGTAAAAGTGTTTTCCGGCATAAAACTCGAAAAGGTGATGGAATCGTGGGTCGGATGCCAACTGATGCTGTTACCCACGCCTTGATAGAGCTCGGTGATTTGCGCTTTGCGGGCAGCATCTACTTTGGCAAGTTCAGCAGTACTGAAATCAATCAGCTCATGGGCGCTGGCAAGGGTATGGTCTTGATGGCGAATGGCATTTTCAGCATTGCTGATAAAGCTTGGGGTGATAGCGCAATCGGCACTCATCGCCGCAGTGGTGTAAGTCAGTTCTGTTAGCGTACCGCCACAGCCGCTAATGCTATCCAGCACAAAGCCATTATCGGCTTGAACACTAAAGCTGGCACTTTTACCCGCATCGACCTTTTGACTGGTGGGTGCGAGTTTGCCACCTAAGACTGAACTGGTACTCGCCGTATATTGACTGACCGAGGGAGGTTGGACTGGCGGCTTCGGCGGGGGTGTTGTGCTACCCGTGTCCTCTGAACCACCGCCACAACCCGCGAGTATTAAGGCGATGGCGGCAGAAATGAGTCTAATCTCCATGGAGAGTCCTTAGCATTTGTAGGTAATTAACATTTGCGTAGCATTGTATAGGAATAATCTGGGTAAAAGTAGATGCATCTTGATTAAATTCCATATAAATCATTATCTTAAAATTGACGGTCGTCAATTTTAAGGCATAAAAAAACCGGCTGATAGCCGGTTTTTTTGAATGATTTAGCCTTTAGCCCTGTTGTTCACGGGCAATGGCGCGATAACCGATATCGGTACGGAAATACACATCATCCCAGTGGATTTCATCAACCAGCAGATAAGCGGCTTTTTGTGCTTCGGTCACTGTGTGTCCTAAGGCTGTCGCACATAACACGCGGCCGCCGTTGGTGACCACATGGCCGTCTTTCATCTCAGTACCCGCGTGGAAGACCTTAGCATCGTGATTACCTAGGCTTAAACCCTGGATCACATCGCCTTTGCGGTAATCGTCTGGGTAACCGCCAGCAGCTAACACGACACCGACTGCGGCGCGAGCATCGTACTCGGCGGTGACTTTATCTAGCTCGCCACGGGTGGCGGCTAAACACAGCTCAACCAGATCAGACTTTAAGCGCATCATAATAGGTTGGGTTTCTGGGTCACCAAAGCGGCAGTTGTATTCCAGTACTTTGGCGCTGCCGTCTGGTGCAATCATCAGGCCCGCATACAGGAAGCCAGTGTACACATTGCCTTCGGCGGCCATGCCATCCACCGTTGGGCGGATTACGTTGGCAATTGTCCAGTCGTGTACGCTTTGAGTCACAACGGGTGCAGGAGAGTAAGCGCCCATGCCGCCAGTGTTTGGACCGTGGTCGGCGTTATCACGGGCTTTATGGTCTTGGCTGGTCGCCATGGCGAGGATATTTTTACCATCGACCATAACGATAAAGCTGGCTTCTTCGCCTTTTAAGAATTCTTCGATAACCACACGAGAACCCGCATCACCAAACTTATTACCCGCGAGCATATCTTCGATTGCGGCATCCGCTTCGGCTTGGTCTTGGGCGATGATCACGCCTTTACCTGCGGCTAAACCGTCGGCCTTGATTACGACTGGGTAACCCGTCTTGCCCGTCAGTTCGCGCACAAAGGCTTTAGCATCTTGGATTTCGGTACAGTTTTTATAACCCGCGGTTGGGATATTGTGGCGAGCCAAAAAGTCCTTAGTGAAGGCTTTAGAACCTTCTAACTGCGCAGCCGCTTTGGTTGGGCCAAAAATGGGCAGACCTGCAGCGTTAAAGGCATCGACCACACCTAATACCAGCGGCGCTTCCGGGCCAACGATGGTGAGTTCGATCTGATTGGTTTTAGCAAAATCGAGCAGGGCAGGAATGTCAGTTGCACTGATATTTAAGTTTTCAAGCTTTGGCTCGAGAGCCGTGCCCGCGTTACCCGGCGCCACATAAACCAGCTCTACCTGAGGTGATTGTGCCGCTTTCCAAGCTAGGGCATGTTCGCGGCCGCCGCCACCAATAACTAATACTTTCATGTTAAGTCATCCCTTTGAGTTTTAAATTCTTTTGGTTAGATACTTATGTTCACTGAGTGCGATAAACGAAACAGCCAGCACATGGCGTGCTGGCTGTAGGTGGCATTAGTGACGGAAGTGGCGCATGCCAGTCATCACCATGGCCATGCCGTGCTCGTCGGCCGCGGCGATGATTTCAGCATCGCGCATTGAGCCACCTGGCTGGATGATGCAGCTGATGCCCGCTGCCGCTGCGGCATCGATACCGTCGCGGAATGGGAAGAAGGCATCGGAGGCCATCACAGAGTTAACCACTTCTAAGCCTTCATCGGCGGCCTTGATACCGGCAATCTTAGCGCTGTAGACGCGGCTCATTTGGCCGGCGCCAACACCGATTGTCATGCCGTCTTTAGCGTAAACAATTGCGTTAGATTTAACGAACTTAGCCACTTTCCAGCAGAACATTAAGTCCTTCAGTTCGCTCTCGGTCGGTTGACGTTTAGTCACGACTTTAATGTCATCTAAGCCAACCATGCCTTGGTCACGGTCTTGCACCAGCAGGCCACCGTTCACGCGTTTATAGTCTAAGGTCTTGGTCTTCGTATCCCATTGACCGCACTCTAACAGACGCACGTTAGTTTTCTTGGCCACTACATCGCGGGCAGCTTGGCTCACGACTGGCGCAATAATCACTTCAACGAATTGACGCTCAACGATAGCGCTAGCGGTTGCTGCATCTAACTCGCCGTTGAAGGCGATAATGCCGCCGAAGGCTGAAGTTGGGTCAGTTTGGTAGGCGCGGTTATAGGCATCGAGTAAGTCTTTACCCAGTGCAACACCACATGGGTTAGCGTGTTTAACGATAACGCAAGCTGGCTCGCTGAACTCTTTCACACACTCAAGGGCGGCATCGGTATCGGCGATGTTGTTGTAAGACAGTGCCTTACCTTGCAGTTGAATGGCAGTTGCGACTGAGGCTTCGTCGATTTTAGTGTCAACATAGAAGGCCGCAGTTTGGTGGCTGTTTTCACCGTAACGCAGATCTTGCTTCTTCACTAATTGGGTGTTGAAGGTGCGTGGGAACTTAGAATCTTCGAAGCACTCATCAGTGCTGTGTGCAGGAACCATAGTGCCAAAGTAGTTGGCGATCATGCCATCGTAACCGGCTGTGTGTTCGAAGGCGGCAATCGCTAAATCGAAACGGGTTGCGTGAGTTGTGCTGCCATTGTTGGCGGCCATTTCGGCTAATACGCGGTTATAGTCGGCCGCATTTACCACGATAGTCACGTCTTTATGGT
The DNA here is from genome assembly GCF_019457435.1 of Shewanella sp. FJAT-51649. Lineage (NCBI taxonomy): Bacteria > Pseudomonadati > Pseudomonadota > Gammaproteobacteria > Alteromonadales > Shewanellaceae > Shewanella > Shewanella sp. FJAT-51649. The sequence continues at coordinate 505,079 of NZ_CP080411.1, forward strand.
TTTTCGCCGCAGCGCGCACCATAGTCGGGCCACCGATGTCGATGTTTTCAATCGCATCTTCTAAGGTGCAACCGACTTTAGCAACGGTATCGGCAAAGGGGTAGAGGTTAACTGCAACCAGATCGATTGCATTGATGTTGTTGGCTGCCATGACATTTTCATCAAGACCGCGACGCGCCAAAATGCCACCATGCACTTTAGGGTGCAGGGTTTTAACGCGACCATCCATGATCTCAGGGTGTCCTGTATAGTCAGATACTTCGATAACAGGCACGCCGTTATCCGCTAACAAGCGAGCGGTGCCGCCCGTTGACAGCAGTTCAACGCCTTGGGCGTGTAATGCTTTGGCGAATTCGAGAATTCCGGTTTTATCTGAAACGCTTAACAGCGCGCGACGAATGGGTCTGGCATTATTTGCAACAGTCATTTGGGTACAGGGTCCAGTTATTTTAGTTTCAAGGATCTTTCGGAAAACAGAACAACTTCTATCGGATTCTGCTTTCCAAAAGCCCCTTGGTCCTACTTATATTTTTTGTCCCAGCGTCAGGCGCGCGTATTCTACCGTAAAACTGGATTTACGGGTGTTTTTTCTGCGCGATTTCACAATATTGATATCAGAACAAAGTGGAATGATTTTTGGGCGAGGTGTAAATTTCAAAATAGCCCTTGACCTTGGAGTAGGCTCTAAGGTTTATACTCGCTTCATCATATTGATTGTCAGTGTTGCTTGAGATGATTCGAGTAAAACTGCAAAGGATTAATTATGTACCGAATTGGTGAGTTAGCCGATTTATGCGAGGTTAAGGCCGACACCCTCAGATTCTATGAGAAACACGGCCTGCTTTCGCCTTCGAGCCGTACCGACTCTGGCTATCGGGTCTATACCGATGCGGACGCGGCGCGGCTTCGTTTTATTCTGCGGGCGAAGGCGGTGGGTTTTACCTTGAGTGAAATCAGTGAGCTGTTGTCTATCGACCTCGACAAATCCAACTGGGCCTGTGCCGATGTTAAGGGCATGGTCGACCTCAAGCTGGCACAGGTGCAAGCCAAAATTGCCGAGTTATTGCATTTTCAAACCAGCTTACAGAGTCTGTCGGATGCCTGCTGCGGCGGGCCGCGTAGCGCCGAACATTGCTCGATTTTAGAAGCGCTAGAGTCGAGCACCGAACGAGTACGCGTTGAGCATGACCATGGCGCCGCAGATTGCACCACAACCCTAGATAAGTCAGGGAATTAATTATGTTACTGAAGAATTTTATCGATCTGTTTTTAGATTCCGCCCCTTGGTTACTGCTCGGCTTGATTCTGGCGGGCTTACTCAAAGTGTTTGTGCCTATGGCGTGGATGCAAAAGCAGCTCGGCGGACATGGCTTTAAAACCGTGGTTAAGGCGGCGTTATTGGGCGCGCCTTTACCTCTGTGTTCCTGCGGTGTGATCCCCGCCGCCGTGGGGCTGCGCCGTTCTGGCGCATCGAAAGCGGCAACGACTTCCTTTTTAGTCTCGACACCTGAGACAGGGGTCGACTCTGTGACCGTTTCCTACGTCTTACTCGGCCCTTTTATGGCGATAGTGCGGCCGATTGCGGCTATCACTAGCGCCATTGTAGCGGGCCTTTTAGTAGGGCGTGATGATGACGATGGCACGCCAGCGGCTAAGGCCGAGGCCCAGTTAGACAAGGCCCAGTCAGACAAGGCATTAGCTAGTGCTGCTCCTGTTGCTTCATGCTGTGCTTCAAAATCTTCGTCGACAGAGACAGTGGTAAAAGCCGAAGCGGTAAAAAGCTGCTGCGCATCGACTAAGGCGCCCGCAATCACGCCAGTTAAGTCTTCCTGCTGCGGCAGTGATAACGCGAAAGCGTCAGCAGCCGAGCCAAAAATCAAAATGACGCCGATGGCGGCGCCAAGTCTAATGGCAACTGGCGGCTCAAGCATGGGCGCTGTCACTATGATTAATGCTGCTAAAGCCCATTCCGTAAATGCAGAGAGTGCGGGATCATGCTGTGGCACTCAAACTGCCGCGCCTGAAAAAATAGTCGTAGTGAAGAAGGGCGCTTGTTGTGGTAGCTCAAGCGCGAAAACGGCTGATAGCCATCAAACCGAAGGCGAGAGCTGCTGCGCATCTACACAGGATATGGCGACCGAGCTTAAGTCTGAGTCTGTGATTGCACGTGTAGGCATAGGTCTTAAATATGCGGCGACGGATCTGGTGCGTGATACGACCCTCTGGCTGCTGGTGGGGTTATTTTTCGCAGCATTAGTACAAACCTATGTTCCAGCAGACTTTTTAGCTAAGTGGGGCGATGGATTGCTGGCCATGCTGGTGATGGTGCTAGTGTCTGTACCTATGTATATCTGCGCCACGGCTTCGACGCCGATTGCGGCGGGCTTGTTGCTCGCAGGCGTATCTCCCGGTGCTGTGCTGGTGTTTATGATGGCAGGCCCTGCGACCAATATTGCCACCTTAGGCGTAGTGACTAAGGAGCTGGGTAAGCGTGCGCTCTACGGTTATCTTGGCGGTGTGTTAGGTGTTGCCTTAGTTGCTGGAGCCTTAGTGAATTATCTAGTGGCCAACTTTGGTTTTGAGGTGATGCCACAAATTGGTGAGCAGCACCAAATGTTGTCCGAGTGGTTAGTCACTGCCTCTGGCATTGTGCTCGCCTTGCTGATGGCGAAGGTGGTGTTCGAGAAAATCCCTCGCAGTTGGCTGCGCCGCAGTGACTGCTGTTCATAGCGCTGACGCTAAATAAAAATCCCCAGCAATGACTGGGGATTTTTTATGGTAAAGCCTAATGCGCATCGCTAGTAGCACATAGCTTACTAGCGATGCTTAGTCGTTTATTAGTTCGACTTTTTAGCATCGATAAAGGGCAGGGTACCTGTGGGCAGGACTGTGGTAGGCAGTTTGCCGTCCCATTTCTCGGCCTTGGTCAGTTCGACGAGGTTTTGATTTTGTGCCAGTGCCTCGGCGCGGCTCTTAATGGCAGAGGCTTCTGCATCCCCTTTGATGCGGATACTTTCAGCCTCGGCCTTAGCGCGGGCGAGCTGCGAGTCGGCTTCCGCCTGCGCTTGAGTCACGGCGATTTGGGCGCTAACTCTTTCTTTCTCGAGGTTTTGCAGTTGGGTTTGTACCTCAACCTCGGCGCGCATTCTGTCTTCTACAGACTTCTCGTAGGCATTGGAAAAGTCGATATTTTCAATCTGCACCGAAGTGATTTCGATGGGGCCTTTGACCGAGTTGGTGATGGCGCTGGTGACATCGATACCGAATTTAATCCGCTCCTGCACGACCGAAATCGCAGTGTATTTACCAAAAATGTTTTCGACTTGCGTCGGTACTTGGCGGTCGAGCAGGCGCGCCACCATGGCATCGATACTCTTAAAGTTGGCATAGACTTCTTCAACGCGATCCGGCGGCACGTTAAAGGTTACCGATGCATTAAGGGTCGCGGGTTGCTGATCGCGGCTATAGGCCTGCAATGAGCTGTAGCTGGTGGTGTGGGTTTGGGTCGAGATTTTTACGACTGTATCAAACAGCGGCAGCTTAAAGCCCAGTCCTGGCTCGGCGGTGCCGATGATCTTACCGTTGCGCAGGATTACCCCACGTTCACCTTGGTCGACCGTATACCAACTACCAAATAATGAGATAAACAGGATCAATAAAATCACCACAGGGATGATTTTAGAGAGGCCGATGGAGCTCGGCAGATTGAGTTCATTTTTAATCATGTAGCTTCCTTTGCTGATGTGTTGCGATAGGTGGAATTTATATTTATCGGGGTAGAATACGGTTTGTTTTTTAATCATTTAGATTACATTTTGCCGCAAAATGTAACTTAATGGTTAATGCATAGCAATCATCCCTAAGCAAAGTCGTTGTCACGTGACTCTGATCCTATTCTCCATACTTACAGTGTAAATCTTATTGCGAACTGTTCTCATCAAAGCTAGAGTCCCGCAAATTTACTCAGTTTTTCTATGGCTTTCATTGTGTTATTTGGCACTGGTCGAGGGTGTGACCAAGAAACATGACAGCTAATACGCTAACACTTTGTGGTGAGAGGATACGATCCCGTGTTGCAACTCGTCTTTTTGTTGTCGACGCTTGTAGCCTGCTTGTTATTTTATTTGACCAACAAGCAGCAAAAACTCTTGGCAAGCTCCCTTCCTAAGCGGCCTTGGCGTTTACTCGCCTACGGCATGGCTGTCGCTAGCCTTATAGGCTGGCTCAGCCTTTTTACCCTTAGCGCCGCGATTTTTATTTGGTTAGCCCTGTTGATGTTGTTGACTGGGCTAGTGCCTTTTATCTCACTTATCGGGCGGAAATAAGCCATGGCGCGCTTAGCTGAAAATGACAAATTACAACCAGACTGGTGGACTAAGTCACTGGCGGGGTTGATTTTAGGCTTCACCTTAGCCTTAGGCCTAGTGGGATTATTTGCTTGGTTTGGCCCGGGCGGAATCGATGCCAACACTAAGGTGCAGTTCAATATGTGGTTGATTACGCCCATTTGGTTACTGATCTTAAGTTTTAGCTATTTGTTTAAAACTGGACTCAGGGCTATCGGCTATTTGGGCCTGTTTAACATTTTGACTTATATAGTGTTATATACCTTTAGGTGATAAGGGATGAAAGTTCGCAGTGATGTGTTACGGGTGTATCAGTCTATCCATATTTGGACTGGGATCATCGCCGGAATCGTATTGTTTATCGGCTTTTATGCTGGCTCGCTCACTATGTTTAAGGGGGCGATTGACGCTTGGTCAATGCCGCTTTCTGTGACTTTACCGCAAGTCTCAAGCGATAGGCTCGATGATTTAGTATCGCAGGTGTTAGCGCGGGACGATAAGGCGAAAAACGGCTTTAGTTTGCATTTGAATGATGAGCATCAGTCGCCGATGACCTGGTATCAGCAGGGCTCGGAGCGTGAACTCAGCATGAGTAATCAGCTTTGGCATGCTAGCCTCGACGAGCAGGGACAATTAGTCACCCAACTCAGCACGCCAAGCGAGTTGGCCGAGCTGATTGATCAATTACACCGCACTGCGGGGATTGCCGGTGAGGTCGGCCACGATCAGGCGGGTGTCTATGTGCTGGGTGTTGCCGCCTTCCTATACTTCATGGCACTTGTTTCTGGGGTGATCTTCTTATTACCTACCTTGACCAAGAGCTTTTTTGCCCTGCGTAAAGATAAGGGCGAGAGCCGTTTCTGGCTCGATGCCCATAACTTAGTCGGTATTACCAGCCTGCCATTTCACTTAGTGATCAGTCTAAGTGTGATAGTGTTTGCCTTCCATGATCAGCTTTATGATGGGCTTAAGCATATGGTTTATGGTGAAAAACCATTATTTGCCCAGCCAGCGCCCGACAGAACGCCTTACACACTTGCCGATTTACCTAAGATCACAACCGTTCTAGCTAAGGTGCAGGAGTTGGCGCCCGAGTATCAAGTGCATGAAATGACCTTTATGAACTTGAATAATCCCCGTGCGACCTTGCGTTTAGGCTTATATAACCCTGATGGTTTTATGCGTGGGCCAGTCACCGACTACTTATACATGCACCCTTATAGTCTTAAAGTGTCGAATAGCACGATTGATGCGAGTGAAAATGGCATTTGGGCCAGATCGGTCGCGGTATTCTTTGGACTGCACTTTGGCAGTTATGGAGGCGACCTCGGGCGTTGGGTATATTTCTTCTTAGGCTTGAGCGGCGCCTTCTTATTTTATAGCGGTAATTTGCTGTGGCTGGAAAAGCGACGTAAAAAACAGGCGAGTGATCAGACCCGTGCCAGTCGGTTAATGGCGAGCGCCACCGTGGGGATTTGCTTGGGTTCGGTTGCTGCTCTGGCGGTGAGCATGCTGCTGGGCAAATGGTTTTACGCGCATGTGAGTAATATTAATCATATTTACCTGTGGCTGTATTATCTGGTGTTTACCGTTTTAGTGGCTTATGCCTTCTGGCGCGGCGCGGCTAGGGCGGCGCTGCTGATTTTACCCCTGTGCGCCTTTGCGACTTTGGCCATGCCTATTACTTCTATGATTGGGCTGTTAGTGCCAAGTTTAGGCTTATGGGCGCCCCATTCTGCGGCAACGCTTGGAGTCGATCTGGTGGCGCTCGGCTTTAGCTGTGTGTTCTATTATGGATATCGACTCACGCGCCAGCGCGTGTTCAATGGTCCGCAGGACAGTGTCTGGGCCATTCCCAGCGCTGAGCCTGTAGCAGCGTTAACGCAACAAACTTCCTAACAAAATGGGCGCCCTTATCGGCGCCCATTTTTATTCACTCGGTCAACCAGCACTATGCTTTTGCCGTCGGTAAGCGGGGTTTGCTCCGTAGCAGTAAGTGCGCACCAAGATAACCAAAGGTCAGCACAAAGCTTGCGGCTAAGTAGAGTAGCAAGCCATGCTCGATATGATTAAAGCGACTGGCGGCAACTGGGCCGATAACCGAACCCACGGAATAACTGAGCAACATAATCTGGGTTGCAGACACAATTTGACTGCTGGGCAGATGATCGCAGGCCAGACTGATGGCGATAGGGTAGAGGGCAAAGGCGCAGGCGCCCAGCAACACAAAGCCTAGCCAGAGTCCAACAAGGGATTTTTGCGTCAGTAAGAAGAGTGCCGCAGCGCCAATTAAGCAGAAGGCGGCCATTAAGGCACTCTTCTGGAAGCGTGGAGATAAATAGCTCACCAAGGGCTGAACTATCATGCCGCCCATAATGATTAACGCCATAAATTGCCCCGTCTGCTGGGCAAATCCCATGTCCTGCGACACATACACAGGCAATAGGCCGTAAATGGGGCCGAGTAATAATCCCGAGACTAAACAACCGACCACGGCGGGTTTACTCAGGTTTTTAAGATCTGACAGGGCAATCGAGTGTTGCTCGCTCGATTGCGGCTGACCACGCTTAACTAATAACGCGGGCAAACTGGCGGCGGCCAGTAAACCTATCACCACTAAATAGGGGAGGTTGCCCGTGGTACCTAAATAATCGACCGCGAGTTGTCCAATTGCCGTACCACCGTAGAGGGCGGTCATATAAAGTCCTAAGCGTTTGGCCCGCTGTTTTTGGGTATCGGCCATTAGCAACCAAGACTCGACAACCACAAAAATCCCCGCCACGGCGAGGCCTGCGATCAAACGGGCGGCTAACCAAACGCTGCTCTGTGGTAGCAAAACCATCACCACAACGCTGCACAATAAGACATTCAAAAACAGAATAAAGGCTTTACTGTGGCCGATGCGTGCCACTATGGGGGCGATACAAGGTGCGCCCAATAATAAGCCTAAGTAGAAAATACTCGCGAGCCACGGCGCGAGATCGAGACTGAGCTCAAAATAACTGAGTGAGAGCGGGATCAAACTCATCAAATAGCCCGAGGCGAGGGCAAATAGGCTTAAGCCTGCTACAGGCACAAACAGCCCAGGCTTTTGAGTCGATGGCGTTAACGCGATATTTTCCACTGGCGGTACCAAAACAGGTAAAAAAATAAACAGAAGGAGATTACGGGCGCGACTTTAGGCCGAATGTTGTACGGGGTAAAGTGAGTTAGATTGACTGAGATGGTGAATAATTTTTGTGTTTATTATTCATAGAGATAATGAGTTTTAAATGTTACCAACTTGCAGTTTTATTGTGCGTTTTTTCTGCAAAGGATTTATAACGTCCCTGTTATTTACCTTTATGCCTGCGCACTGTTAAACATGAGCACGCGATTTCTGCCAGCGAGTTTGGCTTGGTAGAGCGCCTTATCCGAGCGCCTCAGTAAGGATTCTGGAGTGTTGTCATGAATGTGCATTGCGGTAAACCCAATGCTCACACTCACACTGATTGGTATGCCATCGTAATCCATCGCGGCGAGGGCAATCGCTTCCCTGATATCGTTAAAAAACCGCAAGGGCTCATACTCGCTTTGCTCGGGGAAGATAATCGCAAACTCCTCGCCGCCAATGCGAAAGAATTTCCCCGGACTGGTCATCATAGTTTCGGAAATGGCGACGATGCGCTGCAACACATAGTCGCCTGCACTATGACCAAATTGGTCATTCAACATCTTAAAATGGTCAATATCCATCAAGCCAAAGAAAAACGATTGGCCATTTTCATGGAACTCGGTCATGGCTTGGCGGATTTTTTGGGTAAAAACCCGTCGATTGGCGGCGCCAGTCAGGTGATCGGTCGAGGCAAGGTATTCGAGTTCTTTCAGTTGCAGACGCAGGCTAATGTTAAGGCCAATCCAATTGGCTAAGCATTGCAACTCTATGGCATGTAACTCACTGTAATAGGATGATTTCTTATGGGCGACATTGAGCGTGCCTAGGCAGACATCGCCATAAAGCAGCGGTGCATCCATACAGGTTTGCATGCCGTGTTGCGCCAGCATAATACAGTCCAGTTCGGTGGATTTATCTAATTCATCGCAGATGAGTACCGTCTTTTCCGTGAAGGCGCGACCCACAAGGGTATTGGCGATAGGCACCCTGAAATCGAGCGGGATCGCTTTGTTACCACGGATGGAATAGATTTTGAGAAAGTCGGCGTCGTCCCTCAAGGTAATGCTGGCCCTTTCGGCATCAAACAGTTGGTAGAGCCATTGGGAAACGGTATCGAGTACTTCTTGAAGTGAATTCGCCACTGCGAGCGCTTGCACAAACTCGACGGGAAGGCAGATCTGATGTCCCTGAGCGTTATCAGATAAGTCTAAAGGGTTGAATCTTCTTTCCATACTTATGCCCCTTAAAGCCTTTGGCTATTTAAAGCGATATTTTAAATACCCAATTGAGGTTCTAGCTGAAATATAAGTGGAGTTGGCAACCTCTGCAATCTTTGTTGAGCTTTGGTTAAATCTTGGCCAGTTGTTATGCGCTGTGTGAGAGCCTGAGTTGAATATCGCTATGGGTGATTTACTCACCATTGTTTTGTTGCAAAGTGATTGGTGGCGACCCGAACAAATGCACGACAAACGATGCATGTTGTTTGAATGTAATTAAATAGAGGGTGATGCTGTTAATGGTTTGTCGATATGTTTATCTGTAACTTCGTTATTGCGGCTGATATTGTGGTTTTAACTACTGTTATTAAGATTAAATTCAGCCTTTATCACTTGATGTAAAACTGAAGTTTGACATGGGTCACAGTTTTAAATATTTATTCAGTTACAGCTTTATCTGTCTTTCGCTCAAATTTTATCCGTTTGAAAATTATGTACATAAGTTCAGATCAAAAACAGGTGATTTTTATCTCGAAAATGGCGTTTGTGCGCCTTTTGTCAGCAGCATTTGTGGTTGCTGGGTAGCAAAACAACAAAATAAACTGCTTTGACTAGTGTGACCTATGCCCTAAATTTGCCTAAAAAAATAATGGTATGAAGGTTGTCACCATGTCCTTAGAGCAATCAAAGTCTGTTCCCCCCAATCATTCGTCCGCGAATGTCGGGCTTGAAAAGAAAAAAATGCTGATCTTAGTCGCGGATATTTTGCTGCTATTCGCGCTGTATTACGGTTTACCCTTTGACCAAGGGGTCAATACGGGTCTGGCTATCTTAGTGTTCGCCGCTATCTTGTGGTTAACCGAAGCGATTCACATCAGTATCACGGCGATTTTAGTGCCTATTTTGGCGGTATTCTTTGGGGTGTTTGAAACCAAAGAAGCCATGAGTAACTTTGCCAATCCAATTATCTATTTGTTTTTCGGTGGCTTTGTACTTGCAGCGGCGCTGCACCATCAAAAGATCGATACTTTGATCGCGCAAAAACTCCTGTTGGCCTCCAAAGGTAAACTCAGCATTGCCTGTTTAATGCTGTTTGGGGTAACGGCGCTGTTGTCTATGTGGATCAGTAACACAGCCACCACGGCAATGATGTTGCCGCTCGCGCTGGGGATTTTGCAGCAGCTCGATCGTAAGTTATATCACAGCACTTATGTGTTCCTGTTATTGGGGATTGCCTATTCCGCCAACATCGGCGGTATTGGTACCTTAGTCGGCAGTCCGCCAAACGCGATTGCGGCGGCACAGGTGGGGCTGAGCTTTAGCGATTGGCTGAAGTTTGGGATCCCAACCGTGATCTTAATGTTGCCTATGATGCTGCTGGCGCTCTATTGGTACTTTAAGCCAGATTTATCGGCTAAGTGCGAGTTGGCGGTTGAAGATCAAAAGCTGACCTTCCAAGGCAAACTAACCTTAGTTATCTTCCTCGCGACCGTTTGCTGCTGGATTTTCAGTGTGCCACTGGCAAAAGCGCTCGGCGGAATTACGCAATTTGATACCGTCGTTGCACTCGGTGCGGTCGTGCTGCTGGCGGGTTTAGGACTGGTGGGGTGGAAGAAGATTGAATCGACTACAGATTGGGGCGTGTTGATCCTCTTCGGTGGCGGTTTGACCTTAAGTGCTGTGCTCAAAAGCACTGGTACCAGCGTGTTCCTCGCACACTGGATGACGGATATTTTTGGCAGCACCCATATGTCGCTGTTCGTGTTTGCAGTGATCGCCTTTGTGGTGATGCTGACCGAGTTTGCCAGTAATACCGCGAGCGCGGCGCTGTTAGTGCCGGTATTTGCGGCGATTGCCGAAGCATTAGGAGTATCGCCTGTTATGCTATCCGTGCTGATTGGTATTGCGGCCTCCTGCGCCTTTATGTTGCCAGTGGCGACGCCGCCTAATGCGATTGTTTATGGCTCTGGCCATATCAAGCAGTCGGAAATGGTGCGAGTGGGCATGATAATTAACTTCCTCAGCATGATAGTGCTGGGCATTATTGCCCACACCTTCTGGGAAGTGTAATCGCCTCTGAACCATTCAAATAAAATACCCAGCTAAGCTGGGTATTTTTATGGGCGAAGTTAACAGACGCTAACAATAACTTTGCAGCCATTGGTCGAGTGCCGACTTGGGTAAGGCGCCCGCTTGCTGGGCGATAACATGCCCCTGTTTGAAAATCATCAGCGTAGGGATAGAGCGGATCCCAAATTGTGCCGCCAGTGCCTGTTGTTCCTCAGTATTTATTTTGCCGAAGCGAAATTGTGGTTCCCATGCTTTTGCCGCCGCCGAAAAGGTGGGCGCAAAGCTTTTGCAGGGGCCGCACCAGCTGGCCCAAAAATCGACAACGAGTGGCAACTCTGACTTGTTTGCATGATGGATAAAATTGGCGCTCGTGAGCTCAATGGGCGCCGCCGCAAACAGGTTCTGTTTACATTTGCCGCAACTCGGCTGCTCAGTTAACCGCTCTTGGGGCACGCGGTTTAAGGTGTCACAGTGGGGGCAGGCAATAATCATGGAATGGCTCCTTAGCTCAATGCATTCTGTAGATATGGGGGCGCTGCGGCAAATTTAAAGGGAGGTAAAGGCGTATCTAAACCTGCGCCACAAAATGGATGAGCTGCACCGACAAGCTCGGCTGGCGATGTTAGAATAGGCACTTTGATGAATCACTTGAATGTAAGTGACGGCGAAGAGATTAATTAAATGACTGAATTAGAAGTTGTCGATCTGGTTATCGGCGAAGGAAAAGAGGCCGTAAAAGGCGCGTTGATCACCACTCAATACCGCGGTTTTTTGCAGGATGGCACTCAGTTTGATTCCTCCTATGACCGTGGTCAGGCATTTCAATGCGTGATCGGTACTGGCCGCGTAATTAAAGGCTGGGATCAAGGACTAATGGGCATGAAGGTTGGCGGTAAACGTAAGTTATTCGTTCCCGCGCATTTAGCCTATGGCGAGCGCCAAATTGGTGCCCATATCAAGCCGAATTCGGACCTCACCTTTGAGATTGAATTGCTTGAAGTGCTAACCCGCGATTAAGCGTAACGCGTTGAAGATGGGGTCAGCATTTGGCTGACTCCTTTTGCTCAGCTTGCACTCTCCCTTTTGCTATGTCCTTTTGGCTTTATCCTTTTTACTATGTCCCTTAGGCATGAACTGTTTTACACTGGACGAAAATTCCCCAATTTAATGACAGAGATTTTTCGTGGTAGCGGATTCTGCAGCACAAATAAAGCAACTTCAGGCCGAAATCGCCGAGCTTAAACGTGAAAATGCGCGGTTAACGGCGCTCAATAATCGTGCCGAAGAAAAACTCTTTGCCGCCCTCGATGGCAATGGCTTGTGTTTGTGGGAACAACATGTTCCCAGTGGCAATCTCACTCTGTTCAATGTGAAATGGGGCGAACTACTCGGCTTTAGCCGCGAGGAGCTTCGCGCCCATGTCGACAGCTGGAAAAGCAAACTTCATCCAGAGGATAAAGACTGGGTAATCAAAGCCTTTGAAGATCATGTGAATGGCAAGGCCGATTATTATCAGGTCGTACACCGTATGCTGCACAAAGATGGCAGCATCACTTGGGTGTCGGATCGTGGCCGCATTGTTGAGCGTCTCCCAGATGGCACGCCGCTGCGGATGATGGGCAGCCATATCGATATCACTCAAGAAAAGCGCTACGAGCTGGATTTAGCCCGACTAGCCCATAGCGACCCACTCACCAACTTAATGAACCGCCAAGCCATCGCCAAAGCTTTCGATGAGTTATTACAACCCGGCCAGCGCGGGGCGTTATTCTTTATCGATCTTGATGGTTTTAAAGCCTTAAATGATCACCATGGTCACAAGTTTGGCGATAACTTATTGGTGCATGTGGCGCATTCCTTAGTGGAACATTCGGGTGCGCAGGCGAAGATCGCGCGGCTCGGCGGGGACGAGTTTGTGATTGTCCTGCCCACTTCGGATATCGAAGTCTTAGGCATGCTCGCGCAATCCTTACTGGATGTTTATCAACAGCGATTCTTGCTCGATGGTTGTGAAGTGGCGATTAGCTTGAGTATCGGTATCGATATTTTTGAGTACGGCGAGCGTTTTACTCAAAGCTGCGATCGCGCCGATGCGGCTATGTATCGCATTAAACACCAAGGGAAAAACGGCTACAGCTTCTCTCGGAATGAGAGCAGTATTGACCGCTAATGGGCGGTAGACGCGCCGTGCTTGCGCGCCCTCCTACTGTGATATTTACAGCTCACAGCCCCACACCTCAACGGCGGCATCTTGTTTGTTCGGTGGACCAATCCAATGACTCATGGCTTGGCATTGCGCCTCTCCTGAAGCCCGAGTGAAGCACAGCTCAAAATCCCCCGCCTCGGGTGTGCGCCCTAAGCGTAAACTCGGCAGCATGGGCAGCTTAGGTTGATAATGCCAACTGCCATTACTAAACACCGCATCATCGGGGATTTCCATTCCCGCGCCCGTGCCTTTGACTCTGGCTTCTGTGAGCCGTAATCCTTGAGAGGTGACCCGATAGTCTTCTTCCCAGCGGATTTTTTCTATGCTGTGGTTCCATGCTAGGGTGAACTGCTCTGTGGGCACTTGTGCCCACAGTGTGCCCGCTAGGCCTAAACATAGACCTAGCATCTTATTGCCTTACCTTTGCATAAGCTCAAAATCTTACCTCTGCTCGGCAAGACGTTTCAGTTTGCGCGCTCTTAGGCTGTGCTGCACGATAAAGAGTAGTGCCAGTCCAAAACCGATTTCATCACTGAGCGGTGTCGCAAGGATTAAACTGGCTCCGGCGAGGAAGCCGATAACGCGTTCCCACCAATAGAGCTTTTGCAATAAGAAACCGGTAAATATCACGCCCCAGATACCTATGCCTACTGTGGCTTTTAACATCACAAAGCCGATGGCAAGCCAGCTATCGCTTTGTAGCATAAGCGCCGGATCGTAAACCGCCATAAAGGGGATCACAAAGCCAGCGATAGCGATGCGAATCGCCCACAGACTGATCTTCAACCCCGATTCTTTTGCGATTGGCGCAGCGGCAAAGCAGGCTAAGGCGACTGGAGGTGTGAGGTCGGCCATAATCCCAAAGTAAAACACAAACATATGGGAGACGATAAGTGGTACACCTAAGTCCAGCAGGGCGGGGGCGGCAATCGAGCTGGTAATGATGTAGTTAGGGATACTCGGGATCCCCATACCTAACACCATACAAGTCAGCATAGTTAACACCAGCGAGAGGAAGAGGTTATCTTGGCCTACGGCGAGGATGTAACTGGCGAAGGTTGAGGCAATCCCCGTCAGCGAGACGATACCGATAATCACCCCTACTAGGGCGCAGGCTATCCCCACGGGCACCGCATGGCGAGCGCCATCGACTAAAGCGTGCAGGCAGATGGTCAGGGTATCTTTGCCCCCTTTGATAAACCAGCAGACAGCAACCAGTAAGGCGATAACCCCAAAGACGACGGCGATACCCATCTGGAAGAAGCCAGCACACAACACCCCAAGGGCAATCCAAAAGGCAAAGCGCATGGCATTAGAAGGCAGGCGCAGCACAATTGCAGAGCCTAAGATCACTATCGAGGTCAGTGCTAAACCGACCATGCCAGAGAACAGCGGCGTACGACCCGAAAACAGCAAGTAAATCAAAATAAACAGCGGGATCAGCAGGTACCAGCGCTCCTTCACTGCTGCCCAGGGATCGGGACATTGATCCTTGGGTAAGCCGCAGAGATTGGCGCGTTTCGCCTCCAGATGCACCATCCAGAACACTGAGCTGAAATACAATAATGCGGGGATTAACGCTGCTTTGGCGATTTCAATAAACGGCACGTTAATGGTTTCGGCCATGATAAAGGCCACCGCGCCCATGATGGGCGGCATAATCTGGCTACCCATACTGGAGGTGGCTTCTACACCGCCAGCAAAGGCGGGGCGGTAGCCAAAGCGTTTCATCAAGGGGATGGTAAATTGCCCCGTGGTCACCACGTTGGCGACACCTGAGCCCGTGATTGTGCCCATCATCGCCGAAGAAACCACGGCTACTTTCGCCGGGCCGCCGAGTTTATGGCCGAATAATCCCATCGCAAAATCGGTAAACAGACGGATCATCCCCGCCTGCTCTAAAAAGGCGCCAAACAAGATAAACAGGAAGATATAGGTGGCCGACACATAGGTTGGTGTGCCGTAGAGGCCCTCGGTGCCGAAGGATAACTGATTGATAATTTGGTCTACGCCGTAGCCGCGGTGCATTAAGTCACCAGGGAGATATTGGCCGAATAAGCCGTAGGCCAAGAAAATACAGCAGATAATCGGCAGTGCCCAGCCCATCACCCGCCGCGCGGCTTCAAACACTAAAACAATCAACACCACGCCAATCACCATATCGGCATCGGTGAGTTCACCGGAGCGCTGGATCAGGTCGGCCTCAAAAAACCATTGATAGGCGGCCGTTGCCATGCCCGCAAGGCCAAGCACCCAGCCTAAGGGTTGCCAAGGGCGAGACTTACCCACCGCCGGATAACTTAAAAATACGATTAACAGTAAAAAGCCCACATGGGTTGCCCGTAATACTTGGGTCGATACGGGATGAAAGGCGGCGGTAATGATTTGAAAAATGGAGAAAACTAGCGCGGTGTAAAACAGCGCCTTGGGCCAGTCACTGGTCTTAGCGCCTAGTCCTTGTTCGGAATCGCTCATATTTATGCCTCACAGCATTAGACTACAGAGGGCGACGCAGCACTTGAGTGACGCTATCACTCAAGTGCTTAGGTGAAAAATGGGTCGCACAGATTGAGGTTACACCCTTAGAGTGCGCCAACTTCTTTGAAATAACGCTCAGCACCTGGGTGCAGTGGCGCAGGCAGGTTTTTGGTGGCCTTGTCTAATTGAATGGCTTTCGCCGCTGAGTGGGCGTTGCCGAGGCGGTCTAAATGTTCAAACATCAGTTTAGTCATTTGATAGGCTAAATCGTCAGACACACCCGCTTGAGTCACAAAGAGGTTTTGAATCGCAACCGTAGAGACATCGGCGGTTTGGCCTTCGTAGGTGGCTGCTGGGATCACCCCATGTTGATAGGCTGGGTTATTGATTTTGCCGATCACATCTTCGGGAATTTCCACAAAGTTGATTGGCATAGTCGCGGCTAAATCGCGGATCGCCGCCATACCTAAGCCCGAGGATTGTAGGGTCGCGTCTAACTGACGGTTTTTAATCAGCTCGACCGATTCGGCATAGGGTAAAAATTCCACTTTGCCCATGTCTTCGTAGCTTAAACCCGCGGCTTTAAAAATTGCACGCGCGTTGAGTTCAGTACCCGACTTAGGCGCACCAACAGAAATACGTTTACCTTTCAAATCGGCTAAGGTTTTGATGCCAGATTCTTTATTGGCCACAATTTGAATGTAGTTAGGATAAGCGGCTGCGAGCACGCGCACTTTGTCTAATGGTTTTTTAAAGCCGGCATCGGCATCGCCTTGATAGGCTGCAGCTACCGAGTCGCCTAAGGCTAAGGCCAATTCACCACGACCCGCTTGCAGCAAGTTGAGGTTTTCAACCGAGGCTTTAGTGGCTTGCACTGAGGTTTTAGCGCCTTCAATGCCTGAGCCATAGAGCTGCGACAGTGCCACACCAATGGGGTAATACACGCCACTGGTGCCGCCAGTTAAGATATTGATAAAGGCAGGTGCCGCCGCCATTGAGGCTGCGCTGAGTGAGAGTGTTAATGCTGCGCCAACGGCGATAAAACGTTTGTTGATTTTCATGCTGAAATATCCTTATTTTTTATTGTGTTATATAGGGTAAGGTAAATCGGACTGTTTGATTGCTACTTTAGTATCACTACTTATATACCCAAATCTGCTCAAAATACAGGCTTTGACACGAGTTTATATGCAGTCTAAATCGTGATTTATGAGGCTTATCGTCAATATTCCACTAGGGCTAGCGAGCGTCGGGTGCTGTGATGGCTAAAATGGAATAAGCTGATAAATCGGTAACTTAGCTGCGATTGTGGTTCTGGGTGATCTAGGTAAATAAAACCTTAGCAAAAGACTCAAGCAATGTGCATGTTGCTTTAGTCTAGGTGACATTTTCAGTTAAGGGCTTAGGCTAATTAAATCATCACCTTATTGATAACTGAATCTGTGTTGTTTGCGGGATTAATAACCAATAACCGAGAGCGAGCCAATAAAAAGGGCTAACCGCAGTTAACCCTTAATTGTTGATATTGGAGGCGCACCCTAAAGTGCCACAATATTATTTAACGTTATCGAGGAGACCTTTAGACGCATTTTTGGCGTGTTTTGCGGCACGTTTTTCCTTCATCGTCATTAACGGCTTTTTCTTGGCCTCTTTGCGATTTTTTTGCTCTTTACTCATAGCTAACTCCATGTACTTTCAGTGGTTGTTCATCAGGCTAATCATGTAAGCCATTTGCGTAAAACCTGTTCCATGATGTCCTGATTAAAACGAAACGATTAAACTCGAATTACACCATTTTTAAATCACAACTATTTAAAACTATTGGTAAATTACTTGAATTTATTTGCCTCTCTGAGCGGTACTCGCAAAATAATCTTATCACCTAAATCCTAACTAAGATCCACTCACTACTTAGAATAATTCACGCTAATGGTAGTGCCAATGTGTATATAAAATATGCGGTTTGGCGCACGGTTTTAGCTCTGCACCGTTACCTGCGGGTCGACTTACCGAGTATGCCGCCGAGTAATCCGCGCAATATTTGTTTACCGAGTTGATTACCCACGGTTCGCGCCGCTTGTTTAGAGAGTGTCTCGGCTAACCCTTGACGGCGTTTATTGCCAAAGATCAGTTCGCTAAACCAGCCTTGCTCCGCCTCTTGGGTAGCGGGCGTATTCGCCGTTTTCGAGCTAGTGGCGCCATTGGCCGCTTCGGCGTGCCGTTGATTGAGTCGCTCGTAGGCGGACTCTCGGTTGATTAAGGTATCGTACTTGCCGCCAATGGGGCTCTTGGCACGAATGGCGCTTAACTCCTCTGGGCTTGCGGGCCCCATACGACAGCGAGGCGGCGCAATCAGGGCGCGTTCCACCATAGTGGGCACGCCTTTCTCGGCGAGTGTCGAGACTAAAGCTTCGCCCACGGCGAGTTGTGAGATCACCTCACTGACCACCAACTTAGGATTGGGCACAAAGGTCTCCGCCGCGGTTTTAACGGCTTTTTGATCCCTTGGGGTATACGCCCGAAGGGCATGCTGAATGCGATTACCGAGCTGACCTAAGATCTCATTGGGAATATCGTCAGGAAACTGCGAGCAAAAATACACTCCGACGCCCTTGGAGCGGATAAGCCGCATAATCTGCTCTATGCGTTTAAGCAAACTTGCAGGGCAGCCTTCAAACAATAAGTGCGCCTCATCGATAAAGAAGACTAACTTGGGTTTATCGAGATCGCCGACTTCGGGCAGGTTTTCAAACAGTTCTGATAGCAGCCAGAGTAAGAAGCTGGAGTAGAGGCTAGGGGTCAGGATTAACTTATTGGCAGCTAACAAATTGATAATGCCGCGCCCTTGCAAGTTAGTGCGCATCAAGTCTTCGAGTTGTAGCGCAGGCTCGCCGAAAAAGTCTTTGCCACCATCGCGCTCTAAGCCGAGGACCGAACGTTGAATCGCGGCGAGGGATTGGGCGCTGATAAGCCCGTATTTGGCGGAGACCTCTTTACGTTCATCGGCGACTAAGTTGAGCATGGCGCGAAGATCGTCGAGATCGAGTAACAATAAACCTTGGTCATCAGCCAGTTGAAAGACGATATCTAGAATACTGCTTTGGGTGTCATTGAGTTCGAGAATGCGCCCGAGCAGGGTCGGCCCCATCTCGCTCACGGTTGTGCGTAATGGGTGCCCTTGCTCTCCTGCGAGATCCCAGCAAACCACGGGATTTGCCTCGGTTTGATAATCTTCAATGCCGATTTCGGCCGCCCGCTGCAATAGTTTGTCGCTTAGTGTGCCCGCAACGCCAAGGCCAGAGATATCGCCTTTAATGTCGGTAATAAATACTGGCACACCTTGGCGGGAAAAGCCTTCTGCAAGGGTCATCAGCGAAACGGTTTTGCCCGTCCCCGTGGCGCCTGCGATCAGTCCGTGGCGGTTGGCATATTTAAGATTTAAGTGAACCTGTTGCTCACCTTTACCTAAGAGTAGAGTATTCAAGCGCAGTCCTTGTCTTAATTAGCCCCGTGATGAACCAATGGGGCGTCGGTCATGGGTGGATAAAAAAACATCACTCAGTGTTTGCCTTTCGTGGATCTGTGTCAACATGGTTGAGCACATAATCGATACAGCTCAAGTAAAGCTTGCCAATGTTAGCTTGGTTAAGTGTAGCTATTTTGTTGAGGAGCCGAAGATGAAAACCCCTTTGATTATGTTAGTCTTGTCCGCATCACTGTTGACCTCTGCCTGCGCCGAGTTAGCCTGTTCCGCCCGGACGGATGTCGACCCCTATGAGCCCATGCTAGATAAACAGCGCTGCGTGGCCGAGGCGGATAAACAGTTGGCAGCCCACGAAAAAGCCAAAAAGGCTGCAGAGGACCAACAGCTTAAAGAAGCTGTCGACAAAGCGATTCAACAACGTCAATAGAAAGGATTGGTATGAAGGGAGCGGGAGGAACACAGGGCGGTATTGGCCAATTTTTTATTGGGCTTGCCATGATGTGTGCAGGATTTTATCTGTTATTCAATGCGATACAGGTCAGTTCCAGTTTTGGCTTGGGCTATGGCCTCTACCGCATGAATGCCTTTGGGCAGGGATTCTCTATCACCACAGGCATGGTGATGCTGCCGTTTATCCTCGGGATAGTGATGGTGTTTTTTGATGCCAAGACTAAGCTAGGTTGGCTGCTTACCTTAGGCTCATTGGTCGCCTTAATTGTCGGGGTGATAAGCTCAATTCAGTTTCACTTTAGGGCCATGTCGGCCTTCGATTTGATCGTGATTTTAGTGTTAGCCTTTGGTGGGCTTGGGCTGTTTTTGCGCTCGTTAAAAGCGGCGCCCGCCGAGCAGAATGATCCCAAATAACGACTACACTGAAATCTAGCTCCCATACCCATAGCCTAGGAAATCCAATGCGTTGGCGTGACAGTGACCGCAGCTCCAATATCGAAGACAGACGTGACCAACAGATGGCGTCGTCGGGTGTACCCAGCGCGCTCCTGCTGCGCTTGCTGCCGTTTCTGCTTCGCACCAAAATCGGCCGAGTGATACTGCTGTTGGGCGGGCTATATTTTGCGTTTCAATATTTTACCGGCGGGTTATCCCTAGAACCGAGCAATCAAGCGGGGTTTAGCCAGTCACAATCGGCCAGCAATATCGCGGCTCAAGATGAAAATGCCCAGTTTGTGGCGGCGATTCTCGGCACAACTGAAACTGTTTGGAATCAATTGCTGCAGGGGCGATATGTTGAACCTAAACTGGTGCTTTATCGCAATATGACCTCAACGGGATGCGGTATGGGGCAGGCGCAATCTGGGCCTTTTTATTGCCCCGCAGATAGCAAAGTTTATATCGACTTGAGTTTTCTCGAGGAGCTGAAAAAACTCGGGGCGCCGGGGGATTTTGCCTTTGCCTATGTGATTGCCCACGAGGTGGGCCACCATGTGCAGAACCTACTCGGCACCAGCACTAAAGTGCGTCAGGCGCAGCAAGCTGCTGGCAAGGCGCAGGTCAATCAACTGAGTGTTGCCCTCGAATTGCAAGCCGACTGTTATGCTGGCGTGTGGGGGCATTATGTCGACAGACAGCTCAATCTGCTCGAAGCTGGTGACGTGGAAGAAGGCATTGCCGCCGCGAGTGCCGTGGGGGATGACCGCCTGCAAAAACTTGCCGGGCGCGCCGTGCAACCCGAAGCCTTTACCCATGGCAGTTCGGCGGACAGAGTAAAATGGTTTAAGACGGGTTTTGCCTCTGGCAAGCTTGCCAGCTGCAATACCTTTAATCGCAACTAGTGATATACAGCCTTAGCGTGGGATTGATACATGGCATTTGAAGATAGGTTTCGGCTCAGTAGCCATGCAGTAATCATTAACGATGCCGGCCAAGTGTTACTCCTTAAGGCAAATTACGGCAATTGCGCCTGGGGCTTACCCGGCGGTGCCTTAGAGCCCGGCGAAACTATTCACGAAGCGCTGCTGCGTGAATGCCAAGAGGAGTTGGGGCTGGCGGTGAACGTCCACTACCTGAGCGGTGTGTATTATCACAGCGCCTATCAATCCCAAGTCTTTATCTTTCGTTGTGAGTTTGCATCTGCCGATGCGGTGATTCGCTTAAGCCATGAACACTCTGAGTTTGCCTTCCATGATATCGACACCCTTAGCGCGGTTCAGCAGCAAAGAGTTAAAGATTGTCTTAATTTCAACGGGGTTGTTGTGAGTGCAAAGTTTTAAGGCTTTGCTAGTAAGCTTGGGCTGTTAATCGGCTTAGGTTTGCACTATTGGTTTTTTAACCAATGTGCCTTTGGAGCCTAGATTTTCATCCATGTAAAACCTTTCCGTTAGGCAGTATCTGCCTCTTGCTTACTAGCGAGAAAATCAAATACTTACCCAGCATAATTTAACAACGGATGTTTTAATAAACTCACTGCTTTTAAAAGCAAAGTCAAAGTCGTGGGGCTTCACCCCACACCCGACCAAAAGGGGAAAAGCGCCTGTTCCCCTTTTGGAAATCCCTCGGCGTCCCCAACGGAGTTGAAAGCCCCTTGTGCTCATTGCCAAATTTGCTATCGCTTCCGAAGGATGCGTCCATGCACCTGCGAAAGCTAGTTCGCCATCCATGGCGAGACTCACGCAATTTGTCTATTCGCCCTGCGGCAACTCCGAGGGTATGGCGTATTCCTTTGATTGTTGAGTTGTCTGTTGGTCACTTAAAGCATCAAAGAGTTGTGGATGCTCTGTTTCACCCGCAAAATTTAACAGTGGGTGTCTCGTTAAACTTGCCTATTCTTATTTGTTATGAGTTTTTGCGCAGAGACACCCAAAAGTACTTTCCTAGCACCATGAAAAAGCTAGCTATTACGGATGCCAATATACCTAACCCAAAACCTATCCACCGCTCTGTATCTGCGTTTTTCTGAGCACGCTCTTCTTGTACTTTGAAGAGAGCTTCTACAGTTTCCTTATCTGCATTAACCAATGGCTCCAACTTCTGCTTTTCTGACTCAAGTTTTTGTATAGCAGTTTCTCGCTGCGTAACAGACAAACGCTGAGATTCGACAAATTCGAGTAATGTTCGTAAGCTTTTTTCTGTCTCGTCCAGTTGGCTAAGTTGTGACTTAAATTCAAGATTTTTCGACAGTTCAGCCTCAACCGCAGTTTGTCTGTTAGCTTCTGACTGATATATAGAAACACCACCAATAACAACACTTAAAAGTGAAACTATGACCGTGATTACTGGTGACTTAATATAAGCATGTATCCATAACTTGGCGGCTGACTCCACTGCTGGGTTAGAGATGCTACCAAGTATTTTATCAGCCTTCAGAATGTTACATTTAGGACAAGCAATTGATAAGTTGTCTACAGTCGAGGTACCACCATCTTTAATAGGCACAATGTGATCTATCATAGCGGCTTCAGGTGAGATTCCGCTCCCGCAATACTCACATTGACCATTTGCCTTTTGATACAACTCGTCTTTAATTTTTTTTGTATATCTCATTCAAACCTTTAGTACTTTTAGAAACTCATAACGTCTTAGTATTTATGCGCTGCGCAGTTTGCAGGGCATAAATCACTTGTTGGACTTGGCCGCTGTCGCATCCATGTAAATTGGTATAAATGATGCTATCGGAGTTTGCTTTTTTGCGGTAGCGGTTTTTTATCCAGTTTTGAGGGTAATTACTTGATATCGCTTTAGCTTTATCATTTTTGCTTGCTTGAGAGATACGCAAAGGTAAATAGGATTAAGCACTGTCATGAAAGTGACCGTCCGTGACATGGATGTCACGGTCGAGCACACAGGGATGTGCTTGCTGCGTGTCACTGGAATGAAAGTGCTTAATCATTATTGAAGGTAATAAATTAAATCAGACCATATATGGCTCGTTTTCAGTTGTTCGATTTCGCGCTGTTCGATAGGTAATTGCGGTCTTTGCTAGATTTAATGGTTTTTAGCATAAAAAAATGCCGGACTACGGAAGAACATAGCCCGGCAAAGGGAAGATAGCGTTAGCTATAGGGCGGCTGGGGTTAACTCGACTA
This sequence comes from Shewanella sp. FJAT-51649, assembly GCF_019457435.1. NCBI lineage: Bacteria > Pseudomonadati > Pseudomonadota > Gammaproteobacteria > Alteromonadales > Shewanellaceae > Shewanella > Shewanella sp. FJAT-51649. The sequence goes on from NZ_CP080411.1 coordinate 528,074, forward strand.
ACCAAAGCGATTGGTTACTGCTGGTATCGGTTAAGCTCACTAAAGCGCGTTGATTACCTTGGCAAGATTTGCCTAACAAAGGACTGATGGTCATCGTCTGACTGCCACTAAAGACAAAGTGCAGTGTGCCAGCGGTCGTCATATAAAAATCGCTGTTTACTTGGGCATTGCTAGTGACTTCGTTCAGGCTGATTTCGCCAATCACATCCCCCATATCATTCTCGGATACATTCTGCACCAGCATGTTGTAACGCGCGCCGCATTGGCCATTGGCGAACTCTGTGGTGCAGCGGTTTTGCGTGTCCGTGGCAAAGGTTAAGTCAAATTGCAGCAGGCGATTGACTGTGGCGTCGTAGCTAAAGCCTTCGATATCCCGCACCGAGGTGATGCGTCCAAGGCTGGTACCTGCGGCGGAAGAAGGCTTATCGACTAACTCAGTCACAAAACTGCCGACCTTATCTAAGGTGAAAGTACCGCCGTCTGGGCCATTTTCTGTCGCCATCATCTCGCCCCATTGGCTGGTGCTGATGGATGAAAACTGATGGGCGTCGGCTGACTGTGCATCATAGAGACCATTAGGGCCGTCGGACTCGACACTGGCGGTAAATTTATAGCCACTACTATCTTTGACGTAATGACCAAACTCCCCCGATTGCGCTTGGGGGGATTGCCCCTCATAGCTGTCGGAATTGGCTGTATGCACAATGGCATAGGCTTGATTGGGCAGGAAAGTCACAAAGCTGTCGTTATTGGTTTCGGGATCGTACACATGCCAAGTGCCGATTAACGCATCGCTAGCATCTTCGATACGCGTGAGTGTGATGCTTGACGAACCATTGTCGGTGAGGCTGAGTGTGAGAGTATTAAGGCTTACCATCGCCTTGTTAACGACGCTGCTTTCATCGTACAGACCGCCGGAACCATCGGATTGAGCGATGAGACTCACACTGAAACTACCCGTGACGCTATCCCAAGTGTAATTTCCGTATTCGACCGAGGCTGCGCCCTGATCGCCATCACCCGCATGCTCGTGGATCAATATATAACGGCTATGGTCGATAAAGGTCAGTATGTTGCTTTGACCTTCTCCTTCCGACAGCAGCCAGCTACCCAGCAGCAGATTACGGTTGGAAGTATCGAAATGGTTAAGGGCCTGGGCTTCGCTGATCAGACTCAAACCCGAGCCGAGGTTGGCAAAGGAGGTGTTGAGTTGGCTATCAAAATCGGCACTGCTGATATCGAGCACAGTATTGGCGAGCAGCTCGTGGTGTGAGGTCTTGATTTGAATGCCATTTTCAACATCACAGTCCTGATCTAAGGTTTGCAGCAATTGCAGGATATTTACCTTTGTGACCTCATTGCCCGCTGCAACTTCGGTGGGTGTGACGAGTGGCGCGGCAACTGTACTGGGAAATTGAATCGCGCCGACCGAAAAGGTGACCTGTTCCCCCTGTAAGTACTGAAACTCGCCAATATCGCTGGTAGTGCCATCGGTTTGGCTGTCGGTTTGATAATGGATCCCGGCGACTGGGCTGTCCCTAAAAATCCCGGTTAATTCGGCATTGGCATTGGTTTCACAGGTGACGAGGGCGGTTTCTGCATTGCTCTGGCTTAAGGTGCCGCTGCCATTGGTGACGGTACAGGTTTGTGCCGTTGGCTGAGTATTAACGGTAATGGCAAAGCTAACGCCTTCATTCTGCATATTTGAAAATGCAAAGGCCTTATCTGTGCCATCACTTTGAACAGAAAGGGTTTCTACTGTCTGGCCATTGGTTTGTAGGGTGAGTTTTAGGCTGTTGGTCAGCCCTTTTACGGTTCCCTTAATGGCAAACTGCTGGGATTCAATGGGGCTAGGGTCTTCATCGTCATCATCACTCCCGCCACAGGCGCCGAGCGTGAGACCTAAGAGAATGGGAACCGTGAGTCGATAGATTGGCTTCATTATGTAAATTCCTTTTAGGCTACTGAGCAAATATCAGCAACGATGCGATATCCCATGGCGGGATGGTCGTCAGTTATCGTTTGGGGCATGAGCGCAAGCAATATGCAGAAGGGATCAGTGGCTGAACCCTGAACAAGATATAAATCCTCAGGAGGGATTTTGTCTTTGAAACTTATTGAATGTTTTTGAAAGTTAATAATATCAATAGATTGAAGTGGAATTTACTGGAGTTGAGCGCTGTTTTACTGCGCGCCTTCGTCGGCATAACGGATAAGCGGCATCAAGTGTTGATATAAGTCTTCGGCTTCGACGGCGATGTCCTGCGCGCCATGTTCCTGGGCTTTTTGTCTTAGCGCCTCGGAGGGCATGATGGTGTAGAGGTAAATGGGCGTGTTGATGCCGCGATCGCGGATAGCCTGCATGAGTTTAAGACCAGCGAGGGGATCTGAGCCCCGGCCCATATCGGTAATAATGGCATCGTAGCTATACAAACTCAGCAGTGTGAGTGCATCGCTGCTGGTTTTGGTGGTGTAAACCCCAATCTTTTTTTGCTCTAAAAATTGGCGCTCGGCCTGATTATTTTCTGGGTGATCATCGACCCACAATATGCGTGCCTTCACGTTATGCGGCTCGGCTAATACTAATGGGCCACTGCGTTCGATTTGGCTGTAAAAGAGTAGGGCAAGCACTGCGCTCGACAAGATAGCAATCAAGACTAATCCCGGCAGGGTGAAGTAAGGCTTTTTTTGCGCGGGTTGAAGTGTATCCGAGTTGGCTGTGCTGGTGGCGTTATCTGTTATTGCGAGCGCTTGGTCTTGAGCGGCAAAACTGTTAGCGACGGCATCGGAGCGAATAATGGCGGCGATATCGGGGGAGAGTCGATACCCTCGGCCATGCAAGGTTTGAATGATGGGCACCTTAAGGCCAGCTGACTCGAAGAGTTTACGGGTATCCGAGATTAATCTTGCGACCGACCAACTGCTCACCACGGTATTGGGCCAAATATGTTCGAGCAAGCAGGCCTGATCGCAATGAGCGGGATAGGCGTCGATCAATTGTGCGAGTAACAGGATAACGCGCTCGTCGCAGTGAAGCCTTTGGTTGTTGCAGAACAAGGTTCGGTTCTGGGTATCCAACACAAAAGCGTTAAAACAATAATGCATTCAGGTCCCTTGGCATCGAGTCATACTTTAGTTGTTAATGAATTGTATCAATCAATTCAAGCCAAACTTGACCCTTGAGTCAAATGAATTGTCTGTGATTGGGCTCAAACTCGTGGCATGCCTTGGGCGCTTCTTCTGTTATACTGCCCCCTCGATTTTTTGGAGGCGAGAATGGACGTATCTTCTTTACTAGACGGCCTGAATGATAAACAGCGCGAGGCTGTCGCGGCACCGCAATCCAGCATGTTAGTGCTTGCGGGTGCTGGCAGTGGCAAAACGCGAGTATTAACCCACCGTATCGCGTGGTTAATGCAGGTCGAACAGCAGAGCCCTTACTCAATTTTAGCCGTGACGTTTACCAATAAAGCCGCGGCCGAGATGCGTGAGCGGGTGGAGAAGGTCGCGGGCACTAATATGGGGCGGATGTGGATTGGTACCTTCCACGGGTTAGCGCATCGTCTGTTACGCACTCACTTCCAAGATGCGGGATTACCGCAGAGCTTCCAAATTCTCGATTCGGACGATCAGGTGCGCTTGCTGAAACGCATCCTGAAAAGTTTGAATCTGGATGAAAAACAATATCCTCCCCGTCAGGCACAGGCCTATATCAATGGCAAGAAAGACCAAGGTTTTCGTCCTAAGCATATCGATGCGGGTGGTTTTCCGATAGAGCAAAACCTGTTGAAGATTTATCAGGTTTATCAAGAGTCTTGCGATCGCGCAGGTTTAGTCGACTTTGCCGAAATCCTGCTGCGTGCCCACGAACTTTGGCTCAATAAACCGCATCTGCTGGCGCATTATCAAGAGCGTTTTAAGCATATTCTGGTGGATGAGTTCCAGGATACTAACGCCATTCAATATGCTTGGATCCGTGTGCTCGCCGGACAAACCGCCAATGTCATGATAGTGGGTGACGACGACCAATCCATTTACGGTTGGCGCGGCGCTCAGGTTGAAAACCTGCATCGCTTCCTGCGGGATTTCCCGACGGCGACTACGATTCGCCTCGAGCAAAATTATCGCTCCAAGGGCAATATTTTGAAGGCGTCGAACGCCCTTATCGCCAATAACCCCGAGCGTTTAGGTAAAGAGCTGTGGACCGACGAAGCCGATGGTGAGCCGATTTCCCTCTACTGCGCCTTTAACGAAATGGACGAGGCGCGCTTTATCGTCGGCCGTATCAATGACTGGTACGAAAAAGGCGGCAATTTAAGTGACTGCGCGATTTTATATCGCTCGAATGCCCAGTCGCGGGTGCTCGAAGAAGCCTTATTACACAAAGGCTTAGCCTATCGTATTTACGGTGGCCTGCGCTTCTTCGAACGCCAAGAAATTAAAGACGCTATGGGCTATATGCGTCTTATCAGCAATAAAAATGACGATGCCGCCTTCGAGCGCGTGGTTAACACGCCGCCGCGCGGCATTGGCGATCGCACCTTAGATATTCTGCGTTCGACCGCCCGTCAGCAGGAACTCACCCTATGGCAGGCCTGTTTACGTCTGCTGGATGAAAAAGTGCTCGCAGGCCGCGCCGCCTCTGCGGTACGTGGTTTTATGGATCTTATCGTCACCCTGCAGGAAGAAACTCAGGATATGGCGCTGTACCGGATGACGGACACAGTGATCCAAGCCTCTGGGCTTAAGGCCATGTACGAGGCGGAAAAGGGCGAAAAGGCCCACGCCCGTATCGAAAACTTAGAGGAACTCGTCACCGCCGCGCGCACCTTCGAAATGCCAGAAGAGCTTGAGGATATGGGCGAGCTTAACGCCTTCCTATCCCATGCGGCCTTAGAGGCGGGTGAAGGTCAGGCCGACGCCTTTACCGATGCCGTACAGTTAATGACACTGCACTCGGCCAAGGGGCTGGAGTTTACTATGGTGTTTATGGCGGGTGTCGAGGAGGGGATTTTCCCGAGTAAGATGGCGCTCGAAGAGGGCGACAGACTCGACGAGGAACGCCGTCTCTGTTACGTGGGCATGACCCGCGCGATGGAAAAACTCTATATCACCTATGCCGAATCCCGTCGTATCTATGGCCGCGAAGATTATGCCCGCCCATCGCGCTTTGTTAAGGAAATTCCGCCGCAATATGTGGACGAAATTCGCTTAAAGGCGCAGGTGTCGACGCCGATGGCGAATAATCGCTTCAGTGCGCAAAAGTCGGCGGTCGCTAATGATACCGGCTTTAGCGTCGGCCAAAGAGTGCATCATCCCAAGTTTGGTGACGGCAAAGTGACTAACTTTGAAGGCAGTGGCGCGCAGGCGCGGGTGCAGGTGAATTTTAGTGATTTTGGCAGTAAGTGGTTGGTGGTGGCCTACGCGCGTTTAGAGGCGCGTTGATTGGCATCAATGTCATGATTTTGTGACAGCTTCAGCCTGCGTAAATTCGCTTAAAAGGGGGCTAGGGTATATGATGCTTACCCTAGCAACCGAGATAAAAAATTAGGTTTGGGAGTAGCTAGTTAATGAATCTAAAGCAGAAGTGGGACGTGTATTCCCGCCTGACTCGACTCGACCGTCCTATCGGCACCTTGTTATTGCTCTGGCCCTGTTTAATGGCGCTGGTATTAGCAGCTGGTGGAATGCCCGATATTAAAGTGTTGATTATCTTTATTATCGGTGTGGTGATCATGCGCGCCTGCGGCTGCATTATTAACGACTATGCCGACCGCGACCTCGACTCCCACGTTGAACGCACTAAATCCCGTCCCCTCGCCAGTGGCGAAATCAGCACCAAAGAAGCGCTATTGCTGTTTGTGATCTTAGGTCTGGCCGCTTTTGGTTTGGTCTTACTGCTCAATGGCTTAGTGGTTAAGCTCTCTGTTGTCGGCATTATCCTCACCATTATCTACCCCTTTACAAAGCGGGTAACGAACATGCCGCAGATGTTTTTAGGCGTGGTGTGGAGCTGGTCGATTCCCATGGCCTATGCGGCGCAAACCGGTGAAGTGCCCATCGAAGCCTGGTGGTTATTTGCCGCCAATTGGTTCTGGACTGTGGCCTACGACACCATGTATGCCATGGTCGATAGGGATGATGATTTAAAGGTCGGTATCAAATCGACCGCCATTCTTTTTGGCAAGTACGACCGCCAAATCATTGGATTATTCCAACTTGCCGCGCTGCTGTGTTTTATCGCCGCGGGTTGGAGCGCCGACCGTGGCTTGGTTTATGGTTTAGGATTACTCACCTTCGTTGGCTTTAGCACTTACCAGCAAATGCTGATTTTTGGCCGCGAAAGAGCACCTTGCTTTAAAGCCTTCCTTAACAATAACTGGGCGGGATTAGCCTTGTTTGTTAGTTTAGGTGCCGATTACCTGTTCTGAGTTTTTCCGTCCATTTGTATGAGTGCTATCAGGCGTGTCGCCTGATAGCCGCTCAAAACTCATAAAAAACCTGCTCAACATTCAACTCATTGACTCGATGCGGCCTTTGTCTGCGACGGCAGACTCGTCGACTCTAGAGCTTCAGAAGCCTTATCCTCAGAAGCTTGAGTCTCTGCACACTGATAAGCATTGCCCATCATAGTCACTGAGCCTAAAAACTTAAGCGGTTGATAGAGATAAACCGTATCGGCGCCGAGCGCATGTCCTTTGATGCGTAGCTCGTTGAGTGTGCCCCACACCATATCCCTATCACTGTGTAACCAATAGTCATAGAAATGCCCCTGTGAGCCAATGACTGTACCTTTATAGGTACAGTTTTCGATGGCGACAGAGTTTTCCCATAATATTTTCACCTGTGACGACTCCTCGGTTGGAAAAGTCACACATGCGGTCAAATTAATACCGAGTAATAACAATAATATTGCACGAAAATTCATTGATATATTGCTCAATTCCAATATTGAATAAAGATGGAATAATTAAATAGGTAAGTCTTACTTACGACCTAATACTTTAATACCCGCTTTACTGCGGTCGGAATTACCATACACTTCAATCTTTTTAACACAGCGACGGGCACCAAGGGATTTCCATTCGCTGTGCTCATCCTTTCCTAGCTCAGTATCAAAGCGGACGGTACGAGTTTTATCATCCCCATAGGTGACGACGACGCGATCGATACTCACATCTCTTTCTGCTTTGATTCTAATGTGTTTGGCTTGGCGGCAAATGATAAGCGGGATGATTGCTGGGTGGTCACCAATTCCGAGTAATAGGGTGCGGCCTAAGGTGATCTCATCGTCCTTATCATCATTTTTTGCATAGGCAACTGACGTGGTAAACATCAGTAGTAAACAGATAATAAGTTGGTTGATTATTTTTGTCGAAAATAGACGGGTTTTTAATAACATATAGCCTCCAAAAAATGGGGCCGGATCATAAGTGATTTAAATATGCTGAAATAGTTTTTTAATTAGCTAATGCGGCGAATATCACGGGATTTTTTATAAATAGTCGGTAAGTGTTTTTATCTTGATACAAATGTAATTTCAATTTTGACGGTATTATTTTTGTTTTTAATTAGGCTGAAATATCCATTAAATGATGACATTTTATCATCTGCTTAACACTGCCAAGTTTTGCTGCTTGGCTAAATGCTGTAATTGGGATGCATTTTTCTGGTAGATTGTAACAACTCGCACTCGGCTCGGTCGCTTATCGCCGCATTAGCTGTAAGCAAAACAAGCACGAGTCGCTACAGGATTTATTCAATGGAGGTGAAGTATGCCGTGCCGACTAACACAATTGTTTGGGATCCAGTTTCCGATTATTCAAGCGCCGATGGCGGGCGTGCAGGGCAGTGCACTGGCGATTGAAGTATCGCAGGCGGGCGGATTGGGCTCCTTGCCCTGCGCTATGTTATCCCTCGATGCACTAGAAGCTGAGTTAACCGAAATCCGCAGTAATACCACTAAACCTATCAATGTGAATTTCTTTTGCCATAGCGAGCCTTTACCGCAAGCGGCCAAGCAAGCGGCTTGGCTCGAACAGTTAGCACCCTATTTTGCGGAATTTAATCTCGACTCAAATGTGCAGCCTGCTGGCGCCCAGCGCACTCCCTACAGCAAGGCACAGGCCGAGGTGTTAGCCAAATTTAAGCCCGAGGTGGTGAGTTTTCATTTTGGTCTGCCCGATGAAGAATTGCTGCTGGAAATCAAATCCTGGGGCTCAAAAGTCATCTCTACGGCGACCACAGTCGAGGAGGCACTTTGGCTCGAGGCTCGCGGCGCCGATGCGATTATTGCCCAAGGCCTAGAGGCGGGTGGGCACAGAGGACACTTTTTATCTGAAGATTTAACCGAGCAGCAGGGAACCTTTAGTCTATTACCGCAGGTGATTGCGGCGGTGGATATTCCGGTAATTGCCGCAGGTGGCATTGTCGATGCCACCACAGTGCGCGCCGCCATGGCAATGGGGGCTTCGGCGGTGCAGGTGGGGACGGCCTATTTACTCTGCCCAGAGTGTAACACCAGCAGCATTCATCGTGAGGCGCTGCAAAGCGACGCTGCGCAGCATACGGCACTGACGAACTTATTTTCTGGTCGACCCGCCCGCGGCATAGTGAATCGTTTTATGGCCGAGATGGGGCCGATAAATGAGGCTGTGCCCGATTTCCCCTTGGCATCCTCGGCGGTTGCAGGCTTAAGAGCGGCGGCGGAGCGACAAGGATTTGGAGATTTTAGCCCGCTGTGGTGCGGACAAAATGCCAGTGGTTGCCAAAACATTCCCGCAGCCGAGTTGATGCGGCAGTTAGCTTTAGGCTTGATGGGGTCATTATCTGGCTGATTATTTTTAATTCAACCTTGTCTCCATGGCCGTCGCTCCCCATATCACCACTAAGCCAATTGAGGAGTTTGGTGTTCAATCGAGTCACATCCCTAAGTTGAATATGCTCGTTGATAGGGATGTTAAATGCTAAAAATCCGACTTAGACGCCAAGTTAAATACCGCATTGCCTTTCTGTTACTGATGATTGCGGTATATGTCCTAGGCTTTCATTTGCTGCCTGAGCAGCTTACAAACACGCGTGAAGCCTTATCCTTAGCCGTAGTAACGGCGCTCTATTTTGTGTTGTTGCCAGTGCTTTATTGGTATTGGATTATCAAAATAGGTGCGCAAAAGCCCTGGAAGATGTTGGTTGTGTTAAGTTTGAGTAGCCTGATGGCGAGGCTTAGCTATCCGCATGAAGTGGCTGAGTATTTCGAGTTTATCGCTTGGCTACGTTACCCCATTATTGCGGTATTACTCCTTATCGAGCTGTACTTGATTGTGAGCATTATTAAGGGGTTATGGCTGGCGAGAAAGGCATCGGGGGATCCAAGATTAACTATCGTTGAGCAGTTTGCAGCAATGGCGCAGCCAGAGCCTAGTGCTGAAACGGTAAAAAGAGAGTCAATTAATCCCAACAAGCCGTCAGAGTCTGATTTGCCGCCCATACCCGATGAGAAGAGGCTAACATTGGGTTTAATCCTCGCCACTGAGCCCGCCAGTTGGTATTACGCCATTCCCTACTTTTCCCGTCGTCACCCAGAGGCCATTGGCTCACTCAACTTGCTCAGCGCTAAGCTTTGGCATGCCTTAGTTGTCATCGTGGGGTTAATGGCTGCTTCTGCGGTGAGCTACAGTTTACTCGATGGGATAAGCCATATAGCGGCTCTATTTGTTTCAGGTTTGCTTTTGTATTCCATCCTATTAATGGCGGCGAATTATCGGAACAGTCGTTATTACTCGCTCTACCAAAGGGCAGATAAACTCATCATTAATAACGGTATGTGGGGCTTTATGGTCGTTGATTTCACGCAGATTAGTGAACTGAAATTAGGACACTTTAGCAGTCCTATGTCGCAGGCTTCACAGGATGATGTTACGCATAGTGACGCGCCTGAAATATTGACCCTAGGCCGTGGTGAGGCGAATGCGCAGCTGATATTTAAGCAGCCTCAAGTTTATTACGGCGCCATGGGGCAATTACCTGAGTCATTGACTGTGGTGAACTTAGTCGTCGAGGACCCTCAAGCGTTAGCCGACACCTTAACCTTAAGCGTTGTGTTAGATAAGGCGTCGTAGCGAGAAGAATATAAGTTCGCTATCTCGGTGCAATCAGTGAGTCGATTCTGCTCAAATAGGCTTATATTTTACATGGCTAAAATATAAGCCCATTCATTTATACTGACGGCCGGGCGGCTTCGTCTTTCCGTGCCGCTCTGTTTCATTTGGTATTTGTTCTCAGTAATTGCTTATGTCACTGGCTGAATATCACGACCAACCCTTGTGGTTGCGAGCGATCTCTACCTGAAAGGATAACGCTAATGTTGTTACGTCGAATCATAGTTACCTGCCTCGCCCTTATCAGTTTTTCCACCTTTTCTGCCGATAAAAGCTATCAAGATATAGTGCTAAAAACCTATCCAGATCAACAACAAACCTCCTTAAAAAACATCGCGGGCGATAAACCGATTTACCTTAAGTTTTGGGCAACCTGGTGTCAGCCCTGTATGGAGCAGATGCCGCATTTTGAGGAATTGCAGAAAAAGTATCAGGACAAGGTCAATATCCTCGCCCTGAATATCAATATCAACGAAGAACAGTCTAAGATTGCCGAAGTCATCTCTCGTTTCGGTCTGACTATGCCTGTCTGGCTGGATAACGAGGGCGAATTGGGTGTGGCTTTAGGCTTGGTCGGGACGCCCTATAGCGTGTTAATCAATCGCGCAGGCGAGGTGGTTTACACTAGCCATGAGTCGGATGCGAACCTCGATAAATTTATCGATATGTTGGCCAATGGCCAAGAACTCACCGCACAAACCACTGATGCACCAAGCCCTGAACAAACGGCTAAGTTGCTGAAACCTTGGGAGCAAGGTGAGCATTTACTGTTTTTTACCGCCACTTGGTGTGATTGGTATTTGGCAGAGAGCCGTCCTGAAATGTCTAAGGCCTGTGTTGCCGCCCAGAAAGATTTAGACAAGCTAGCGCAACAGCTGCCGAACAAAGCCTGGCATGGGGTGGTCAATCATCTGTGGACGGACGATAAAGCCCTCGCCGATTTTAAACAGCTCTATCCTTCACGCGTCGATTTCAGTATCGATGAATTAGGCGTGTTGTTTAATCACTTTAGTATTCGCAACATCCCGACATTGCTTTGGGTGAAAGACGGTAAAGTCATTGAGCGTATTAGCGATTTTAGCCAGCCAGAGAAAATTGTCGCTAGGCTAAAGGCCGCGCCATAGGGATTTTCAGCCATTTGGCCTTCGAGACATTCGAAGGCCTTTGGGGATGTCAGCAGCACTGATACACTACTCACGCTTTAGTTAAATGTCGTTGCCCATGGAAAGCACTGCGCAATAAACTGGCTCACAGAATGGGGAACACCCAAAGGCTGGTTGTTGCTTGGCACTCTGCCAAGTTTTCCACCTTGTTGTTGGATTCTATTGTGGGAGTATGTGGATGGCACAGATTATCAGTAATGCTGCGGTGGGTCGTACCCTATTGATTTTATTGCTGTGTGCTGGTGTTTTCTTTTTTATCGATTTTTTAGTTCCCGCCTTGGCCGCCCTGATCGTCTGCTTCTCCAGTTGGCCGCTGTACCAAAAATTAATGGTTAAATGCGGTGGTCGCTCGGCGTTGTCTGCCACAATCGCGTTAGTCTTGATTATTGTTGGGCTTATCACGCCGCTGATTTTTGTATTTTCCTATGCATTGCAAGAGATTCGAGCCTGGGTGGAGTGGCTGGTGTATGCCAACCAGCATGGCGCTCCCGTGCCGCTGTGGATTAAGGATTTACCTTGGATTGGCGAGTGGCTTACCCTGCAATGGCAGCAGTTTATCGGTGAACCCCATGAACTGGGCAAGATAGTCAGTGCCATTAGCGGTCAGAATCTGAGTGGTATTTCCCGCTGGGTACTGCAATTGGGCTGGAATACCTTAGGTCTGCTGCTGACCCTGCTGTTTATGCTGATCACCTTGTTTTTCTTATATAAAGATGGCGAGTCGGTGGCTAAACAGCTGGATATTGTTGGCGAGCGCATTCTTCCTGCCCGCTGGCATCGATTCTCCCGTGTGGTGCCTGCGACTGTGAGTTCAACCGTTATCGGCATGACGCTTATCGCCATCGGCGAGGGCATAGTGTTGGGGATTGCTTACTGGATTGCCGGCGTGCCTTCGGCCGTGGCCTTTGGGGTGTTGACCGCGTTTATGGCCTTAGTGCCCGGCGGCGCGCCAACCATGTTTACCCTGATCTCATTGTATTTAGTTGGCACCGGCGATATGACGGCGGGAGTGGGCTTATTCCTCTGGGGCAGTATCGAGCTGTTTATTGTCGATAAAACCCTAAGACCTAATCTGGTTGGCGGGCCAATCAAATTACCCTTCCTGCCGACCTTCTTCGGGCTGATTGGCGGGGTGAAAACCATGGGGTTTGTTGGCCTGTTTGTCGGCCCGGTATTGATGGCGTTGCTGATTGCTATCTGGCGCGAGTGGTTAAGGGATGAGCCTGATAATACGCTGGTAACCGAATCCCTTGAATCCCCAAGGGAGCAAGGTCAGTCTAGCTAGAGCTGAGTGAGCGCTTGTTTACGCTCTTCGGTGTAATACCACCAAGGTTTAGGGTCGTCACCCGCCATAAAGCGGGTGACAGATATAAACACATCCAGCATGCAGGGATCGTGGATTTGCCCAGTTAATCTATTGATACGTGAGTACATTTCGTAGGGATCTTGCCCTAACAGTTGTTCTGGGCTCTCGATGCCGAGTAATCGTAAATCTGCTGCGCAGGCCTTACCAATATTGGGTAAATCTGTTAATCGTTTTACCTCGTTGCGCACTACCTTTGCTGGATTCATCTATTAGCCCCATCTCTAGCCCCTATGACTATGAGTCTACCTCTTGCTCCCACTTTAGTCAGGCATTCAAGCGACAACACTGGTTGTTTTGGGTTCTGCGAAGCGTTGCTGTACTTCTAGTACCTGCGCTTTGCACTCGATAAAGGCGCGAGTGAGTTTAGGATCAAACTGAGTTCCAGCATTTTCTTCAATATAATCAAATGCCTTTTGTGTGCTCCATGCCACTTTATAGGGGCGGTCTGAGGTGAGTGCATCGAAGACATCGGCGATGGCGGCAATGCGGGCACTTAATGGAATTTGCTCGCCTGCTAGCCTGTGGGGATAACCTGTTCCGTCCCAACGTTCGTGATGATAGAGCGCGGTCTCCTTGGCGAGGGATAACAGCGGGTCATCGTCATCACCGAGGATCTGCGCGCCAAAGGAAGCGTGTTGCTGCATTTGGCGTCGCTCATCATCGGTTAATTTTCCCGGCTTAGACAGAATCGAATCTGGGATGCCGATTTTGCCAATATCGTGCATCGGGAGCGCGGTAAAATACATCTCACACCAAGCTTGGGAATCACACACATATTGGGCCAAAATGCGGCCGTAGTGGCTCATCCTAGTAATATGTAGGCCCGTTTCGTTATCGCGATACTCCGCCGCCAGCCCCAGTTTTTGGATAATCTTGTGGCGAGTCGATTCTAACTCTTGTGTCCGTTGCTGTACTAGGGCTTCGAGCTGCCGCGCCTGATTACTCAAGGCTAAATGGGTTTGAGTCCGTACCTTGAGTACCGCAGGGCTAATGGGTTTGGAAATATAGTCCACTGCGCCGAGTTCAAAGCCGGTTTGCTCGTCTATGGTATCGGTTTTGGCGGTCACAAAGATCACTGGGATCTTACTTGTGATGGGGTCACGCTTAAGCCTACGACAGGTCTCGAAGCCATCCATCTCAGGCATCATCACATCGAGTAATATAAGCTCTGGGAGGGGATGGGTGCTGGCCAGTTTAAGCGCCTTTTCACCTGAGGTTGCGGCGCGGATCGTGTACTGATCTGACAAGATCCCGTGAATAATCTGGATATTATCGGGTGTATCGTCCACCACTAATAATATGGGTTTAGTGACAAGTGAAGTCATGGTTTCGCCTCTACTGAGTCGGTTTGTTTCCCGTATTAATCCGGTGGCGAGACTGAGAAAGCCCCAATTCGTCCCCGTTAATGCCAGTGCCAAACTAGGCGGGTAGTGCTGCTTAATTCCATGAAAGTGTTTTATAACAATATGAAAATCATCATAAAATTATGATGATTATGTTTTCATCGTTCAGGTTATATGATGGCGGTAGCTATAAGCTTGACGGAAAATAAGATAACGGATTTAACAGCTGGTTAAATCTTGTTCTGACCAGATAATAACCCAAAAAAATGTATCATGTTGTATCTTTTGGTTTGTTTTGTTCACACTTTTAGGGATTAATGCTTTTTAGTGTGAGTGGTTTTTTCTACAATTACTGCCTGTTTTATGAGCTAAGGTGCCATTGGCCTCATGGATCAAATGGCCAAGCCTGTTCCATCCATTACCTCGGGTTCAATTGAATCCACAGTGTTTTAGCTGTTCGCATTTCGTCTGTTCTCATTCTTAAGTACACCATTCATACCAGCGGGACGGTAAGAAACTTAACCTAAGAGGAAAAGTTATGGCCGTTTTTGGCATTCTTTCGGGTCGTTTAGATAAGGCCATTCGACACATCTTTACGGCCATTGGCGGCCAGCGTCAAAGGGTAAAGCCTAGCGTGCGCGTTATCTCCTCGCTGGGGTATTTTGCCTGTCTCTTGAGCCTGTCGGCGTCTTTACTGTGCTTGTGGCCGAATACGGTTGCGGCCAATGAGATGTCACTGCAAGAGCATCGTCAGGCTTTATCCCAATTGACGCCGGCGCAAAAACTCGCCCATAGCCATAGGGTGAGTATGATTTTGGAGGCGGATAGACCCTTTTGGAATCAAGTCGCTAAGTTTGCCAAGATTGCCGCCATGGATCTTAATATCCAGCTCGACATCATCTACGGCGATGGCACGCCGGAAACCTTACTCGCTCTGGGGCATGAGGCGATAGATAACGCCGTTGCTGGGATTATTTTTGTCCCTATCTTAGGTATGGGGCAAGAACTCTTAGTTGAGGCCAAACGCAACAATATCCCCGTCGTGACCATTAACTCCGAATTTGCCCAAAGCTCATTGGCCTTAAGAACCCAAAATCCTAACTGGGTTGGTAAGGTGACTATGAATAGCAGCAATCTGGGGCAAAACCTGCTCGAAAAAATGTTTGAGGAGGAAGCCAGCTCCGAGCAGATGAACCTGTTACTACTCGCGGGAAGTAAAGACAATCTCGATGTGCAAAAGCGTACCGCTGAACTCAAAAATGCCGTGAGCAAGCAATTTGCCAATGCCAAATTCAAGGTCGTTAATACCGATTGGAGCGCCTCGGCGGCGCGTGCCGCTTACCTTAAGGCGATACAGCAAGATCCTAATATTAATACCGTGATTGCAATGAACACCACTATGGCCATGGCGGTGACCCATGAGGCCGAAGCCGATACTTCGCGCCCTATGGCCCATATTGGTTCGCTAAGTTGGAATCATCAATTGGCACAAGGGATCCAAAAGGGCACTGTCGCCGCGGGTGTCGGCGGGGTAGAATTTCAAGGCGCCTTTGGCCTTGTGCTGTTATTTGATTATTTAAATGGGGTGGATACTCGCGCTAAGGGCTTCGAGTTTCAGGTATTGCCTTTGATCATCAGCCCCAATAACTATAACGATTACTATGAGTTACTCGATTTTGACTCACTGCAACCTGACTTTTCTCGGGTGTCTCTTGCGCTAAATACGAATCTGTTTTTGGTGGATTTTCGCTTAGGCAGCTTGATCCCTAATATGGATGTTCACCGCTTTATGACTCAGCTAAGCGTGGAGGAAAGGGCCTTTATCAACAACAATCCTATCGTCAAGGTTGGGATTGATCCTCATTCCGCTCCCATTGATTTTATTGATGAAAACGGCATCCACCGTGGCATGATGGCGGATTATCTCGCCGAGATCAGCCGCGTCGTACCGCTGATCTTCCAGACCTATAACGAAGGTTCTTGGCAGCAAGCCATCGATGAATTTAAGCGGCACGATGTGGATATGTTATCGCTGGCCTCGGCCAATGCTGGCCGTGAACAATGGATGTTATTTACCGATGCCATCAATCAATATCCGCCTGTGATAGTCACCCATGTCGATGGAGAACATCCCAGCAGTTTAGAGCAGCTTAAGGGCAAGTCAGTCAGTGTGGTTTCGGGCGATGTGACACAAACGCAACTGCTTGAAGATTATCCTGAAATCGTCCTTATCCCCTTTGAAAATCTTGAGCAAGCGTTAATGGCGGTGAAGCAACACCAAGTCGATGCTGCCTTTGTGAATTTCCCGAGCACAGCTTACTTATTGCAATCGCCACAGTTTAATCGACTGCAAATTGTGTCTGCCAGTGACTACCGCTTTGGTATCTCTATGGGGGTGCGTAAGGATTGGCCCGAGCTACAGAGCATT
Source organism: Shewanella sp. FJAT-51649 (assembly GCF_019457435.1). Taxonomy (NCBI): domain Bacteria; kingdom Pseudomonadati; phylum Pseudomonadota; class Gammaproteobacteria; order Alteromonadales; family Shewanellaceae; genus Shewanella; species Shewanella sp. FJAT-51649. Next base: position 544,531 of record NZ_CP080411.1, read on the forward strand.
TTAAATAAGGCTCTGGCTCAAATCCCCCAAGATAAAGTACGTGAAATTCAGCACCGCTGGGTAAACGTGCAATATGAACTGGGGCTCAAGAAGCAGCAAGTATTTGACTGGGCGGTGCGAATTGCCGTGGCCGTTGTGCTTGTTCTGCTGATGTTTAGCTTGCGAAACAGAAGGTTAAATAAAGATATCGCACAGCGGATCCACACCGAAGAGCAGCTCAGCCTGAGTATGAATAAGTTCCAAGCCTTATTCGACTCGGCGGTCGACGCCTGTGTGATTACCGATAGGCAAGGGGTGATTATTGAATGTAACTCAGCCCTGTTATCACTACTTAAATATCAGCATAAACATCAACTTATTGGTCGTCGCACTCTAGTTTATTATCCACCGCACTTGGGCGAAACCGACAGCGAGACCCTGTTCGAACAACGTCTACAGACTGTGTTGGAGCAGGGGCAGTTGCGATTCGAAGCCGATTTTGTGACCTCAATGGCGGAAATCGTCAATGTTGAGGTCACGCTTAAGCGTATCGAGCTCAATGGCTCGCTGTTTGTATTGGGCACTTATCACGATCTGTCGGAACGAAAGCTGATGAATGCCTTGCTCGAACGTGAGCGGGATCTGCTCAAACACGTGTTAGGTAGAAGCCCGATTGGCGTTTGGATCTGCATCGAAGGCGTCTGCCGCTATGTGAACGAGCAAATTACCGAGATGACGGGGCTGCAAGTGGGCCAATCCGTTTACCCGATTTTTGCGCAGCCCGATGACTACCGTTGCCATATTAGTGAATTGGATTTAAGCCAAGACAGTACCGTCTTTGAAACTCAACTATTTGATTGCAAAGGGCAACGCCGTGATGTGTTGTTAACGGCGTACCACACAGTGCAGGATGGCCAAAATGCTAACCTCTGTTGGGCCTTGGATATTACCGATACTAAGTCGATTCAGGATGAGCTGGCCATCGCTAAGGACGCCGCAGAGGCGGCAAACCGCGCTAAGTCTGACTTTTTAGCGAATATGTCCCATGAGATCCGCACGCCAATGAATGCGATCCTCGGTATGTCTTATTTGGTGTTGCAGACAGAATTAAGCAGTAAACAGCGGGATTATGTGGGCAAAGTGCATCAGGCGGCGGGCTCGCTGCTGGGTATTCTCAACGATATTTTGGATTTTTCCAAAATCGAGGCCGAGAAGATGGATATCGAATGCACTGTATTCGATCTCGACGATGTGCTGTCTAACTTGGCTAATGTGGTGAGTTATAAGGTCGAAGAGAAGAACATGGCGTTTATCTTCGATCTGCCGCCAGAATTGCCCCGCTACTACCATGGCGATGGCCTGCGCTTAGGGCAAATCCTGATCAACTACTGTAATAATGCGGTCAAATTCTCCCATAACGACAGCAATGTGGTATTGAGCTGCGAGAGTAAAGTGCATGGTGAGCAGATTGAGCTGACCTTCTGTGTGGAAGATTTTGGCATTGGTATTCCTGAGCAAAAACAAGGGGTTCTTTTTGGCTCCTTCGAGCAGGTGGATGCCTCGACTTCTCGGGAATATGGCGGCACTGGCTTAGGTTTAGCTATCTGTAAGCGCCTCGCTCATCTGATGGGCGGCGAGGTTTGGTGTGAGAGCGAATTAGGCGTCGGCAGTCGTTTTTATGTCAGGCTCACTCTCGATTGTGCCGATACCTACGATCCTAATGCTTTGTTTGATCCCTTAGCGGGAGAAACCGCTAAGCTGATCGGTTTACATCCTAGGTTAGATAAGCTTTTGACCGTACATGGTGTTTCGGCAAACATGCAGGTCGAGAGTGCCGATGTGGGCACAGTGATCGCCCAACTTAAACAGTCGTCCACAAGGCAATTGCTGATCTGCGATTACAGTGCATTTATGCCTGAATTGTTGGAAGCGTTGGCGGTTAATCAAGCATCGCGAATGTTACTGATTGGCCAGCTAAGCGATCAGGACTCTCTTAGACAACTCATTGAAAATAATGACAGAGTCATCTCGCAGACTAAACCGCTTACGCCGATTGCCATAGGTAATGCGCTGTTATCCCTGCTGGGACATCAGAGTGAGGATGGCAGGCAAGTGCAGCAAGATCATTCGCTGCATGCCCTTAAGACCCAACTGGCGGGCGCAGAGGTGTTGTTAGTCGAGGATAACCAGCTCAATCAAGAGTTGGCGGTGGAGCTATTACGTCAGGCGGGCATCAATGTCACTGTGGCAAATCATGGGCTTGAGGCCATTGAGAGAGTTGAGCAGCAGTACTTCGATTGCGTATTAATGGATTGCCAGATGCCTGTGCTCGATGGTTACGAGGCGACGCGTCGCATCCGCGAATTGCCCCAATTTGCCAACTTACCGATCTTGGCGATGACGGCCAATGCCATGTCCGGTGATATTGAAAAGGCGCTGGCGGTGGGGATGAACGATCAGATCACTAAGCCTGTGCATGTGAAGGATCTCTACACTGTGATGGCGCGCTGGAGCACACCCAAGCAGCGAAAATCAGTGCCCTTAGTATTGAAACGCTCGAACCATGCGCAGGATTTACCGCAGCTCGAGGGATTAAGTATTCAAAATGGTTTGTCGCACTGTGATCACAACGAATCACTCTATAGCCATTTGTTGGGCTTATTTATCAACACCAGTAAGACCTTGTTGGGGCAACAACAGCGCGCCTGGCAGGAGGAAAACGCCGATGAACTGCGCTTAAGCTTGCACACCTTAAAGGGCGTTGCCGCCAACGTCGGGGTGATGGAGATCAGCCGCCTTGCCGGTGAACTCGAGCAGCAATGCCTGACTGCGAAGCGGAGTTTTACGGTGGAGCTGCATGAGCAGTTATTGGCGTTACAAACCGAGTTACAGTGTCTAGTCAGTGGCTTAGAGAGCTGGCATCAGCAGAACAATAGCATCAAGCCGGAAGCCTCATTAAGCGATGAGGTGCTCGCGGCCATGTGGCCGCAGTTAGAGCAAAGCCTGCTGGAATACAACACCAATGCTTTGGAGTGGGTGAATAAGCTGACCCATGCGCCGCAGTTACAGGGGGATTCTGGCCTGCTCAAACAGTTAAAAATGGACGTTGAACTGTTTGATTTTGAGCAGGCATTAGTGCGACTACAAACCCTTAAACAGGCGCAAGATGAGAGGGCGGCGACATGCAGTTAACTCAAATGCAGTGCTTGATAGTCGAGGATATGGATGCCCTGCGTAAAATTATGGCCGAGCAGCTGCGCCAACTCGGCTTCGGTCAAGTGTTGCAAGCCGATTGTGGTCGCCAAGCCTTGGATATGTTGCAGCGAATGCATATCGATCTCCTATTACTGGATTGGAGTATGCCGGATGGCCATGGGCAAGAGTTACTCGAGAGCCTGCGCCAGCAGGATAAATGGCAAGATTTGCCCATTATCCTTGTGACGGCCAACGCCCATCGCAGTTTAGTGGAAGTGGCGATGAAGTATGGGGTGTCGGATATTATCGCTAAGCCCTTTAACTCCAAGACCTTGCAGGCCAGAGTGTTACAGGCATTTACGCGTCGCCATAAACGCACTCAAATCGCGCCATCTCCAGCGATGACGGCCAAAATAGACGCGACGGCGGCAATGGAAACCGCGCCCGCCTTGAATGTGGTGCTGGTGGTCGATGATATGCCGGACAATCTGGCTTTTATGGCGGGGCTGTTAAACGACGACTATAAAGTGCTGTTTGCCAAGGACGGCAAGGCAGCGCTAAAAATTTGCCAGTCGGCGACACCGCCCGATGTGGTGTTGTTAGATGTAATGATGCCCGAAATGGACGGGCATCAAGTGTTGCAAGCTTTAAGAGCTGAGCCGCGATCGGCCGAGATCCCGGTGATCTTTGTCAGTGCCCTCGGTGAAGTTGAGCATCATCTGCAGGGGCTAAGAGGCGGCGCAATCGACTATCTCACTAAGCCCGTGCAGCCGGAGATCTTAAAGCTCAAGCTGGCAAATGTGCTGGCGCAAGTGCAGCGTCAACGGGCATTACAGCAAGAGTGCGACGAGCTGTTGCGTCTGGCACAACTTAAAGACAATGCCGATAGCATCATAAGCCACGATCTTAAAAATCCGCTGGCGACAATAAGCGCCTTGGCGCAAAAACTCGCGCAGGATAAAAGCTTTCCTAAGGAGTGGCTGCACAAGATCAATTTGGTCGATGAGTTGGCGCTACAGTCGATTAATACCGTGAATTTGACCTCGGATATCCTGCGTATCGAGGCGGGGCAATATGCCTTGGATGCCGAGTGGTTTTCGGTGCATGAGATGTTAAAGCAGTTGCTACAGGCGGCGCAGGTCAACTTTCACAGCAAACAACTAGTGGCTTACTTGTCTCCTGATGAAGATCCCTGCAGTAGCTTCGATGTGATGGGTGATCCTAAATTGTGTCACCCTATGTTGTTCAACCTAATTAAAAATGCCTTCGAGGCGGCGCGCCCTAAAACAAAAGTAGCGATTTTGCTGTCGCGCCAGGAAGGTGATGTACTGATCGCTATCGAAAACACGGGCGCCGTGCCCGCCGATATCCGTGAGCAGTTTTGGGAAAAATATGTCACGCAAGGCAAGGCTGAAGGGGTAGGCATTGGCACCTATGCGGCGCGCTTATTTGCTCGGGCGCAACAGGGCGAGACCAATCTCGTGGTGGATGATGCTAAGTTACTGACTCGAGTTGAGATCCGCTTACCCGCAGCTATCGATGCCGTGGTCGCAGAGTGATAAAGACACAACAAAAAGGGCAAGCCTTAGCTTGCCCTTAGCGCGTTAGAGTTTACTGATATCGACGTTCAGGCTGTCTAAGTGTTTTAGAATGTCGGGGTTCACATTCGTATCGACACGCCCGCCTAAATGCTCAGCAAAAAACTGCTCGGTGGCGACAATCGAAGCCAGTTTGTTGGCACGTTTACTAAAGCCATGTCCTTCATCTTTGGCCAGTACGTACTTAACCGGCAAAGACTTTTGATACATCTTCTTGGCGATATTATCCGACTCAATTTGGGTGACGCGAGGATCGTTCGCCCCTTGGATCAGCATCAATGGCGCCTTGATATTATCGACATAGTTAATTGGCGAGCGCTTTTCCATATCTTGCTTCTGCTCGGCAATTTGCGGATCGCCCACCGACTCAAACCATTGGCCTAAATAGGGGCGCCAGTAGTCGGGGAAGGAATTCATCAGCGTTACTAAGCTCGATGGTCCCACGTAAGCGATCACCGCTTGGTACAAGTCGGGTGTGAAGGTCGCACCTGACAGTGCCGCATAACCACCGTAGGAAGCGCCGAAGATCCCTAAACGTTGTTTATCGGCAATACCTTGTTCGACTAAGTAATTGGCACCATCGGTGAGATCGTGCTGCATGCTGCCAATGCCCCAGTTATTGTTGCCTAGGTTTAAGAACTTCTTACCGAAACCCGTCGAGGCGCGGAAGTTAGGTTGCAACACGGCATAACCACGGTTGGCATAAAACTGGGCAATCGCGTGGAAATAACCCGAGTCGAGCGTCCAAAAATCCCGTGCCCAAGGGCCGCCATGGGGCAGGATAATGGTCGGCAGCTGAGTCTGTTTGCCTTTCGGTAGCGTTAAATAGGCTTGGATTTTCACCCCGTCCCGCGCGGTATAGACAATCGATTGGCGTGGCGAGAGTTGACCCGCAGGAATACTGGCCGGAATGTCCACTAACAGATGGATATCCCCAGTGGCGGCATTGTATTGATAGTCAGCGCCTGCGGCTCTGTCGCTGGCGACATGAATTTGCCACAGATTGGTTTTCTCGTTCATCTCGCCAATTGTGATTTCAACATCTTGATTAAAATGACGATTAATCACATCCCAATGGCGAGCAAATTCGGCATCTAAGGGATAAACCCGTAAACGTCCACCGTAGTAACCAACGGCTAAGGGCTCACCCGCATCGCTAAACTGTACCGCAAATACGTCGGCCTCGTTGTCGGGATCCTTGTGAATGGTTTCATATTTACCCGTCATCAGATCGACTTTCAGCAATTCCTGTTTATCGCGATCGCCGATATTGGCGCTGATATAGGCGAGCTTCTTATCATCGTTCACTTTTAGAATATCGATGCTCTCGCCCTTGGCACTTTGAATGATCTTGCGCCAGTTGCCGTCGATCAGCACATATAAGGCATTGGTGTTATCGAGATTACTGCTGCTGGCAATCACAGGTTGCCCCTGCTTATTAAACTTCACCTGAGTAAAGCTCAGCTCGTTCTTCAGGATTGTGGTTAACTTGCCATCGTTGATATTGAGCAGATAAATATCCATGCGGCTCGAATCGTCGTGGTTGGCTTGAACAACCAGCAGATCGGGATTGTCTTTTACCTGCTCGAGCACGCTGTATTGCACGTCGTCCTTATGGGTTAAGCGCTGCTCTTTAGCGGTAATTTTGCCCGCGTGTTCTTCAAAGCTCAGCTTGTAAATCTGGGTGTTCTCATTACCGCCTTTGTCCTTCATAAAGAATAAGTCATTGCCCTTGGCGGACCATTCGAAGGCGCGGATGGGTTCTACCGATGTGGTCAGTGGCGTGGCGCTAGCGAGGTCGCTCTTATCCGCCATCAGATAGATATTGCTGGCCCCTTGGTATTCCTTTACAAAGGCGAGCCATTTGCCATCGTCGGACATTTTTAGATGGCGAATGCTTTGCTCGTTAAAGAAGTTTTCGATGGGAATGAGCGGCGCCTCGGTTTGCTGCGTCGCGGCAACTTGAGGCTGTTCGTTGCGAACATCTGCCGTAGTGCAACCCGTCAGTAGCAGTGCGGCGGCAATGGCAGCACTGCATAACTGACTCGTAAATGGAAATTTTTGCATTGTCGTAACCTTAGTTTAGGAAAATTGATATTATGCTAATACGAAAATTAATTATCGTAAAACAATAAAATTATATTTCTTTGTAATATTTTTTGTCGAAGGATTATACTGGTGCTCGTTCGCTATGAACGGCTTGGTATGATGTTTGGGTGAGTGGATGAATCAAAATTTTGAAAAATTAATAAAAATCAGTGGTTTTTGTCGCTGGCTGGTGCTGTTATCTGCGGTGGCGATTATCGCCCATCTACTTTATAGCTATTGGGCCTATGATGAGATCCGCTTCAATACCAGTAATTCCCAGTTCCTCGAACTGTGGAACTTGCCGAACGCTAGCCGAAACCTGTTACTCGCCATGCTAACCCCTTTATTTATCTCATTTTTAGTCGGTGTTTATTGGCTGCAACGGCTGTTATCCTGCTATCAGCGGGGGTTGTTTTTCAGTGATGAGAGCATGAAATGTTACTTGTGGCTCGTATGGCTGAAAGCCGCCGCCTTAGTGTTTGAAATGCTACAAAACCTAGGCGTAGGCTACTATCATCAGTCATTTTTTGAGGATGGTCGCATCGAATTAGTGCTCGATTTTGGCAATATCACCACGATTTTATTGATGTTGCTGATCGTGTATTTGCTTAAAGCCGCCCGCGATTATGAGGCGGAAAACCAAGAGTTTGTTTGATTTTGAATATTATCGTTAATTTAGACGTCATGATGGCGATGCGAAAGGTGAGTTCTAAGGAGCTGGCCAAAGCGGTGGGCATTACCGAGGCTAACTTGTCCTTGCTTAAGCGGGGCAAAGTCAAAGGGGTGCGTTTTGATACCTTGGCGAGTATCTGTGAATACTTAGCCTGTCAGCCGGGGGATATTTTGGAATACCGCAAGGATGCCGAGCAAGACACGCCGGACTAAGGAAGAGGCCTAGGCTGCATGCTGTGCAGCCTAGGCTTGCGGTGTTACGCTTTTACTAGCTGAGTTAAATCCGCCGGGCGGTAGTAAACTGACTTTAATACCTTGCCTTGGCGCACGACTTTACCCGCCATTTCCACATCCTTAGCGCATTTGGCGATGATAAACTCGCCCTTTTTGCTGCCAACGATTTCAACGCCTTGCTCGGCATAGAAGGCGATAGTCTCTGTCAGTTCCTGCTCATTGCGGCAAACTTTACTCATGTTGCTCGAATGCACTTCATCCCAGCAGGCGATAAAGTCGATTTCACGGTTTTTAGCAACACACAGCAGTAAGTCAATAAGGTAGCTGATCTCTAGGTGGTCATTCATTTGGGCCGCGCCTAAATGCACTAAGCGCCCCATCAATACATACACGGAATCGACAATTGCATCGGCCTGCTCGATACGACTATCGGCTTCGGCAAGTTCGGTTAATTCTTCAATAATCAGCGAAGTATGTAGCGTGTCGGCCTTTTCATCCAAGGAGCTAGCCTCGTTAACGGCGAGGTCGAAGGTGCTGCGAAACTCACTGATATCACGGTATAAGTGGTCATAAATGGGTTGAGTTAAACAAGTGAGTTTCATCGGGAAGCCTTAGTTTTTATCAATGGGTTTTACGAATAGATTTGCAAAATCGATTCATGGATAACAGCGGCAATTCTAAAGAAAGGTGGCGCAGAATACAAAGCGCGCTGGCGATAAGCTAAAAATACCCGCTGCCAAATCGGGGAGCAGCGGGCTTCGGCAAAGATTTAGGGTGGGGTACCGAACGGAGATTTGATTCAAGCATTGGCTAAGTCAAAACCAACTTAGCCCTTTCGTAATGAGTGCCGAGTGCAATTACTGGGCATATTTGGCAATAAGTTTATCTAAATAGGGCGCGACATCTTTATCTGTCCAATCAAGATAGCCACGGACAAAGCCGACAAAATTACCTTTCGCATCAAAAGCATAGGTCGCAGGAACTACGTTAGCAGGGATAATCTGCTCGATGTTTTTATCAGGGTCGAGCCAAGTGCTGTAGTTGCTAAAGCCATGCTGATTAAGAAAAGGTCGCACCTCTGTTACTTCTTCATCAATTGAGATGGGCACAATGGCGATATTCTTATTGGCATATTGCTGCTGGAGTTTTTGCAGTTCGGGGATTTCCCGTAAGCAGGGCGTGCACCAGGTTGCCCAAAGGTTTACTAAGGTCAATTTACCTTGGTATTGCTTTAGGGTGTGTGTTTGCCCGGCTTCATCGACAAACGGGACTTCAGGCACGCCGCGGGCATGCTGCATCTCGATAAAGCCGGTCATGACTCTGGGTTTAGGAATGGGCTCACCTGTTTCATAGAGTTTGTTTTGCAGTGAATGGGCCTGAACGGTGCAGCTCAGCAGCCATGCGGCGCAAAGGAGAGTGAGCTTGGCGATGTAAGGTTTCATGGGGTTATCCTTCTATTCGAACTTAGCAATAGGGTAAAAGGGGCTATCTTTTAAGGGTTGTGTTTTAAGGGCTTAGGTCTGCGTTTTATTAGGGCTAGCCCTAAACCTAACCCCACGACCAGCAGCACGAGCGGGCCGAGCCAGAGTGCCAGTGTGGCGGGCTTAAATTCGGGCTGATAACGGATTTTCTCGCCGTAGCGCTGCACCATAAAATCGAGGATCTCATCCCGCTTATAGCCTTGTTCCAACAGTGAAAAGATTTGCCCTTTAAGCTCATGGGCAATCGGTGCTTGCGACTCAAACAGGGTCTGATTGGTCGCCATAGGGCAGCGCAACACTTTGCTGATCTCTATGGCTTGCTGTTGGTAGGAGGCGCCAAGGTTGGGTGCCTCCTGCGCCGTGGCGAGAAACGTCGCGCTGCCAAAACAGAGACTCAACGACAGCAACCAAAACAATAGGCTCAAATAGGGCGAGCGAAACAGTGGGTTCATAACGTCATTGTCTCCTGTGGTGAGCGACTTACATTCAGCGCCTTTGTTTGTGCGACTCTGTGGCTTTGTTTGATTGGCCAAGCGGCAATAGCGCCCGCAAGCATCATCAATAAGGCACCCAGCCAAATCCAGGTCGCTAAGGGCTTATAGCTAATGCGGATCAGGTATTCGGTGTCGCTCAGTTGTAGCCCCATAGAGACATAGATATCCCGCCAAAAACCGTGGTCTATCCCCGCATGAGACACTTCCATGCCATTACTATTAAAGGTTTGTCGCTGTGGATGCAGGTAACCCAGCACAAGATCATCCTGCTTGGCATCGCGGATACTGATATTGGCTTGGATTGCTGTAAAACTTGGGGTTTCTACTGGTTCTGTGCTTTCGTACACCAGCACATAATCGGCAAGCGGTTTACCTTGCCCTGGCCCCATACGCAGTAGGGCTTCCTGCTCAAAAAACGAGACTGCTGTCGCGCCGATAATGCTGACTGCCACGCCAAAATGACCGACTAGCATGGCCAATCTGTCGCGCTTTGATTTTGTCGATATAGCGGGCTTAGGTATGGTCAATGCTTGGGATTTCATACATACACTCATCCCAAGACTGTAGAGCAAAAATAGTGCACTGGCGCAGCCAAAGAATAGGAAGAGTGCGCCATCGGCTTGGGTTAGAACCGTCATCAGCGTTGCGATAATCACAATGGCGACAGAGGGCAAGGCTAATACTTTGAGTGGCTTGCGAGTTGACGCCTTCCAAGCGATTAACGGCGCGATGCCCATCAAGATCACTGCGATAAAGGTCAATGGGACAAAAATCGCATTAAAGTAAGGTGCGCCGACCGACAACGTGCCTAAGCCTAGCAGCTCGTATAGCAGGGGATAAAAGGTGCCCAAGAGTACGGAAAAGGCTGCAACCACTAATACAATGGCCCCAAGGAGTAACAGTGTCTCTTTGCTCAATAGGTGATGGCTGACTTCTCGTTTCAACGCTGGCGCTTTGATTGCAAAGATTAATAGCGCAGCACCAACAAAAAGCACCAATAAACAGAGGATTGACATGCCTCTAGTGGGATCTGCTGCAAAGGCATGTACCGATTGCACTATGCCGGAGCGCACCAAAAAGCTGCCTAATAAGCTCAGCGAAAATGCCAAGATGCACAAAAATAGCGTGGTCAGAGCAAAGCCTTGGGTCTTTCTGGTCAGCACTAAAGAATGCACCAGTGCAGTGGCGACTAGCCAAGGAATAAAAGAAGCATTTTCAACGGGATCCCAAAACCACCAACCGCCCCAGCCCAATTCGTTATAGGCCCACCAAGAACCAAAAGCATTGCCGCCGGTGAGGAAAATCCACGCCAATAAGACCCAAGGCCGCAAGTATTCGAGGTGACGATGCACTAATGCGCCTCCCAGCAGGGATGCTAGCGCTGCGGCAAAGCAAACGGTTAGCCCTACATAACCTAAAAACAGCATGGGCGGGTGCAGTATTAAACCAATGTCTTGCAATATGGGGTTGAGGTCGCGCCCCTCGATCGGAATATTGGGCAGTAATCGGGCAAAGGGATTGGAGGTAAAGAGTAAAAACAGATTAAAGCCGAGGATAACGAGCGCGAGAATCGCTAATAGTCGCGCAAAATAGGTTTTATCCGTCTGCATATCGGCGTTATCTAAACCGACGAGTTTACCCGCTTGGCGCCAATTGATAATGGCACCCCATAAAGCGATGGCGAACACCCAAAACAGCATCGAGCCTTCATGGCTGCCCCACACTGCGGCAATTTTATAGCCGAGGGCGAGTTGGCTATTGGAATGGTTCGCCACATAGGCAACCGAAAAGTCATCGCTAATAAAGCTATAAATAAGGCATAAGAGTGCGCTCAATAAGCTTATAAACATGGCGTTAAATAATTTATTTCCGAACTCGATTAAATAAAGCTGTGACTGATTAATGCCAACAAAATGAATAGTGGCAGAGAGTAATGCCAACACAGTGCTGATGATTAGCAATATATGTCCTATTTCTGGAGTCATATTTATCATTACTCATTCCTGTGTTGCATGGTTAATTTATTTATGGCGTGTATTGGTGTGAGATTATTTTTAATTCACTTAAAGCCTATTTAGATTGTCTCGTCTGCATTTGTATTGTTTTTTGAGTGTCTTTGAACAAATCGCGCATTTCACCTATCTAGGATTGACTGGCAGGGTAGCGGAGTTTTTCGGGCAGGAATGTGATCTGTCTCGGCATTAAAATCGTCACTTTTCCCTTTGGCTATTTTTGAAAAATAAAACCATTTTTTAGCTCTTTTTAGATCTAAAAAGCCACGGTTTATTTCTAAAATATTTTCACTTATTTTTAGCTAAATTATTGGTTTTATTTTATTTGTGCCTTTTTATTTCTATTGATTTTTGAATCAAAATTTAATGTGCACTAGCGCAGGTTTTTAGGCGTTTAGCTGCTTCATCATGCCGCCACTGGTCAATTGTTTATGTCGTTCAGTGAACAGTTAGGTTCAGTGGAAAATATAAAACTAATGATAAATTAGGAGTGAATGATGAAGCGATGGAAATCCAAAGTAGCATTAAGCGTGCTATTTTGTTTAGGTTCTGCCGTAAGCGTTACCACAGTCGCCTCCGATGCTAAGTCGGAGGGTAAAGTGGTGCCTGGCGTGGGGAATAAGCAGCAATCCCACTATACTCAAGATATTTTGGCTAACCCCAATTTAAATGAAAATTTAATGGAGAAATCCCGCGGTGTGAAAACATTGCAGGATTATATTGTTCAAGAGCAAGAATTGTTTGATTTTCTATTTGAAAATCACCCAGTTTTTAAATATGACGCAGAAGGTCGATTAAAGGGCACTTATAAAGTCAGTGACCGTGGTGAAGAATATTTGCACGGTGGTGACAGTGTTGCTTACAGCAAACACAGTAAAGAAGTGAACCCGACGGATGGCACAGCGGTGCGTTACAGCTCCTACAACGATGGTCAACGTCCAAAGGCGCTGCAATATCGTTTAGGGGCCAAATCTATCCTCGATTTCCCTAACAAGTTTGTTGGCCCTGAAAAATGCGGCGAGTGTCATGGCCCGCAATACGAGAAGTGGAGACGTTCTCGCCACTCTAAAACCATTCGTTTCCCTGGCGAGCATCCTGAGGTCGATAACGACCTGAAAAAAACCATGTATGGCACTAAAGATACCTCGATTCTGCCATCGGGTATTACGCCAGATGCTATCTATGCGACTGTCGGTACACCACGTACCAAGTATGGCTTTATCGACGCTTACCTAGTGCGCGGTACTTACCACGTGAAAGACGGTCTGTTGAAGGACGGCACAGGGACTATGGTCGCCGGTGGTAACCAATTCTCCCGTGGTTGGGCTGAGTGGTTAACCCCTGAAATGGCAGCAAAAATCAATAAAGCGATCCCAAGTTTCCCCGTCAAAATGGAAGACTTTGGTACCAGCGGTTCACACCAATGGGGCATGAGTTCATACGGTGCGAAGTACGAGAAGGAATTCCTGTTCCAACCTGCTAGCTCCTACTGCGAAATGTGCCACACCTTCAAGTTTGACTTCCAAACGAAGGATGAATTTTTCGCGGCTTTAGGTAACCCGAAAGAGCTGCAAAAGCACACTATTGCCAAAGGGATTACCTGTGAAGAGTGCCATGGCGCCGGCGGTCACTTAGACGGTGGTATCGGTGGTGGCATGCCATCTAACTGTGAACGTTGTCACCAACGCTTTAACTTTGTTGAAGAGTTAGCCGACACGCCACAGGGTAAAGAGAAGCTGGAATATGCCTTCAACGTGAAGATGAAGTCTTCTTGCCCATCCTGTGGTACTGAAGGTTCGCAAATGTTTGCCTCTGCGCACTATGACAAAGGTATGCGTTGTTCAACCTGTCACGATCCGCATGAAGTGACCGATGGCGATTGGACCTCAGGTATCACTAAGCCAAAAATCATCAAACAGTGTACTGACTGTCACACGGCTCAAGCCGAGATCGCCAAGAACACTAACACCCACAGCAACCAAACCTGTCAAAGCTGTCATATGCCAAACATGGGAAGTTGTGAAAACTTCACTGCGATCCAATTCCCAGATATGGCGGGCTTCGACAACGTGCGTAAGTCACACATGTGGAAGATTGATGTCGACCCACTGCGTAAGACCCTCAACCCACCTGAAGGCAAGTCTCGCGATGCAACCACTAAGGGCTGGACTGTGGCGAAAGACGAGAACGGCTACAACTACCTCGACCTGATGTGGACTTGTGCCCGCACGTCGGCCTCAGACCACGATGTAGTGGATAACAAAGGCTGTCATAGCCAGTTCCAATCTGAGCTGGAAGTCGGTCTGCACTTCGAAGATCAGATGGAAATCTACGGCGAAGTTCAAAAGTGGCAAAAACCCGTTAAGGATACTTTTGCTCAAGTAGAACAAGCCCTTGCCCGTATCGACAAGCTGTTAGAAGTCACCAAGCTGTCGGTAGAAGACAAGACTCAAGTGCTGATGTTGACCGACAAAGCCCAAGACGTTGTTCGCCTAATCAAGGCTGACGGTTCATGGGGCGTCCATGGTCCACGTTACTCACTGAAACGTCTCGACGCTGCCTTGACCTATGTCACTCAAGCCCAAGCCATTATCGATGGCAACGGCCTGAGCGCACAGAAAATGTAGTTCGACTCGAGTCTAACTTGTCCCCGGCACGCGAGTGTCGGGGGCTATACGAGGCCAAATGATGAATAAAGCGATTCGACACAGCCTGATAGGCGGCTTACTGGCTCTGGGCCTAGGTGGCATGAGTTTACCCGTCACGGCTGGTGGTGGCTCTGAAATCTCCGAGGCGCCCTATAACGAAATTCAGTTGAATCCGATTTCCATGCGGGAAGCCGAAACCTTAGTCGGCAAGCCTGGAGTGTATTTTTTCGATGTAAACACACTGGAAATTTGGGCGGAAGGTTTTATCCCCGGAGCGGTTTTTTTCAATGTGCAGAATTGGCGAGAGCTACTGCCAAAGCATAAAGACGCTGTGATGGTGTTCTATTGCGCCAATCGCCTTTGCACCGCCAGCAATATGGCCGCACGGGAAACCATGAAGCTAGGTTACACAGGTGTGCGACATATGGCCGATGGCATCTTCGGCTGGCGCATGTCAGGTAGAGCAACAGAAAAACCATAGTAATCAAATAAATATTATTAATCGGTTATGGGTTATCCCATACGTTTTCGGCTAAAGCACTAAAGCCCAAGGGCTAAATTGTAGAGAACATAAAATGAAAATATCTATGCCAACTTCTTTTATCCCAAAAAACCTCACAGTGGCGACCTGCGCTGCATTGTTTGTCTCTATGGCGAGCTTTGCTGCCCCAACGCTTAATAACGATGCAGATAAAGCCTCCTACAGCATCGGCGCCTCCGTAGGTAACTACATTTCTGGCCAGATTTATAACCAAGTCGAACTGGGCGCAGAAGTGAATGTGGACTTAGTGGTGCAGGGCTTTGTCGATGCGCTCAAAAAACAGCAGCAATTAACCGATGAAGAAGTGCTGACCTATCTAAACCAACGCGCCGAAGAGCTAAATCAAGTGAGAAAGGCGAACGCCGAGAAGCTCGCCGCGGAAAATACTCAGGCGGGTGAAGCCTATCTTGCTAAAAATAAGAAGAAATCAGGTGTAACCGTTACAGAGTCAGGCCTGCAATATGAAGTGTTAACCCAAGGCTCGGGTAATAAACCCAACCCTGAAGATGTGGTTACCGTCGAGTATGTCGGCAAGCTTATCGATGGCACTGAGTTTGAAAATACCGTCGGCCGTAAAGAACCTACACGTTTTGCTTTGATGAGCGTGATCCCTGGTTGGGAAGAGGGCTTAAAACTCATGCCTATGGGCTCGAAATACCGTTTTGTTATTCCAGCCAACTTAGCCTACGGCAATGAGTTTGTCGGTGAAATCCCACCGCAATCAACTCTGATTTTTGAAATCGAACTGAAAAATATCGAAAAGCCCAGCGAGAAAAAAGAAGCCCGCATGATGGGCATGATGCCAGCCCACTAAGGGCTAAACATTAGCTTAGGTTCGTTTAGTGATGAACTTGGATAGGCGAGCGTTGAGGTAAGGCATGGCAAGTTTAGGATTCACCATTGCACTCCTGTTAAGCGGGTTTGTGGCTTGGATTTTCAGGCAGCACGCGCGTTTAAACCAGAGGCAAACTTTGGTGGGAGAGTCTCAAGTCTCCCATGGCGTGCCTGTGCTGTGCAGTGCGCTTCTGCTATTGCTCACGCTCGCCATCTATAGCCAAACGGGGCGTTATCAGGATTGGGATACAGGCAAGCTCAATGAAAACATTGACTATTTAGTGGCAGCCGACATCACCAAAGCCCTGCGCCTCGTAGATGAACAACCGCAAAACCCGTTGGCATTACAGGCGCTTGCCGAGGCTTACAGCGCGGGTGGCTTATATGCCGATGCGGTGCAAACCCTAGACAAACTGCTTGCGTTGGTGGGGGAGGATGAAGAGGTGCTCGGCGCTAAGGCCAATGCCCTCTACTACCGCGATGGTCGGCAAATGACCGCAGAGACCCAAGCACTGATTGCACAGACGCTTGCGCTTGCGCCCTTTGAGCCGCAGACGCGGATGCTACAGGCCAACGACGCCTATCTCCATGGGCACTACCAAGAGGCGATAGACCATTGGCAAGCATTACTGGCGCAGCCAAGGGCAGAGATTAATCGTGAGGCCCTGTTAAACGCCATCGGCAAGGCCCAAAGCAAATTGAATGAAAGTGGATATTAATCAAGTCGCTAGCCATTTTCAGGCATGTTGGAACGATAACGATATAAATAAAAACGTCGGTATAAAACCGATAGATGGAGGATGTTGTGAGTGAAAATATAGAGAGACGGAGGTTCCTTAAAAGCGCTGGCATGTGCTCTTTGATGTTAACGCCTTTAGCCGGGTGTTCGGTCAAAGAAGAGTCCGACGGCGCCCATAAGCCCCATTACGTCATGGTCTTTGACCAAAACAAGTGTGTCGGCTGTGGCGACTGTAAAACCGCCTGTAATCAAGCCAACCACTTACCCGAAGGCAAGTCACGGGTGTTGCTCGAGCAGCAGAGTGGTCGTGTCGAAGGTCAGCCTTGTCCGCACTGCGGCAAGATGAGCTGTGACTGTGAACGTAAGTTTGTGCGGGTTTCCTGCCAGCAATGCAAGAACGCCCCCTGTGTCACTGTTTGTCCGACTGGCGCGGCGCACCGCGACGCGAAAACGGGCATTGTGACTATGGACGCGAGCAAATGCGCCGGCTGTAAATACTGCATTGGGGCTTGTCCTTACAACGCTCGCTACATCAACAGCGATACGGATGTGGCCGATAACTGCGATTTCTGTTTGAACAGCAAGTTAGCCAAGGGCGAATTACCCGCCTGTGTGCAGAGCTGTAAATACGATGCGCTGATCTTCGGTGATGCCAACGATCCTCAATCCTACGTAAGCAAACTCTTAGCGGTAAAAGACTCAGTGCGCATTAAGCCGCAGTTTGGCACTGAGCCGAGCTTACGTTACATACCAATCGTCAAACTGGGAGTGTAAATATGGATACCAGTATGGAATTTACCCTAGGCCTCTCCCAAGGCGTCGCTTGGCCTTGGCCGATTGCGGTGTATTTGTTCTTCGCCGGCATCTCCGGCGGGGCGTTAACCATTGCGCTGGCGCTGCGGTTTTACTTAGGTCAGGTTGAAAATACCGCCTTTTTAAAAGCGGCGACTCTGCTGTCGTTTGTCACTATCAGTTTAGGGATGTTGTGTCTGGTGCTCGACCTGACTAACCCCTTATTCTTCTGGCGAATTTTGGTGTTCTACAACTTAAATTCTGTGATGTCGATTGGTGTGATTGCCCTGTCGGTGTATATCCCGTTAGTGGCTGTGGTCGCGCTATTCGCCCTCGAAAAAGAGCTGATGGCGATTCCCCAATTGCAGTTCCTCGGCCCCATCATCACTAAGTTGAAGGGCTTTAGACGCCCGATGGAAGCACTGGTGTTATTACTGGCGTTATCCGTTTGCGCTTACACCGGCTTCTTAATCTCCGCCTTGATCCGCTTCCCACTGATCAACACCTCGGTATTGCCTGCGCTGTTTATTGCTTCAGGGCTTTCAGCGGGCGGCGCCTCGGCCAAAATGCTGGCGGTATGGTTGTTTAAAGAACCTTTACACAGCGGCGAGATGAAAATTCTGCACGGCGCCGAGTGGCCGATTATGTTCGCCGAAGCTCTGTTTATTTTTATGATCGCCACCGCGCTGTTAACCGGTAATGCCGGAGGCCAGTTTGCCTTTGCCGCCTTCCAAGAAGGGATCTGGGCAAGCGTATTCTGGATTGGTGTGGTCGGTATTGGTTTTGGTGCGCCGCTGCTCCTTAACTTCGCCACGGGTAAGCATTTTAGCCATTCGGCCAAAGCGTTTTATATGTCGGGTATGTGCGCGGTAGTAGGCATGATGTGTTTGCGACTCTTCATTCTGTTGGCGGGTCAAAACTACGCAATTTAACCCAAAGCTAAGGCCCAAGGCTTGAAGCTAAGAACCATTTTTGTATCAACCCTCGTCACAAGAGGTCTGTCCCTGCAAGGTGCCTTGGCGAGGTGTTGATATTTTTAGAAGGAATAACAGGATGAAAAAGTACTTAAGTTTGCTACTACTCGCTCCTTTGTTATTGGGTTGCAACAAGAGCGAAGCCACTGATCATCAACATAAAGCCGAGATGATCCACGAGCATGACCGTTGCCACTTGTGCGGCATGGTGATCACTAAATACCCAGGGCCAAAGGGACAAGTGCATCTGAAGGCCGAGAAGATGGTGCCTAAGTTTTGCTCCAGTCGCGATATGTTTAACTTTGCCCTACAACCTGAAAACAAAAGACAAATTGATTACATGATGGTGCATGACGCCGCATCGACCGACTGGGAACAACCAGACGATGGCGCCTTTATCGATGCCGCCAGTGCGTTTTATGTCTACGGCACCAGTAAAAAAGCCGTGATGGGGCCTGCTGTGGCGCCTTTTAGCACTAAAGCCGCCGCCGAGGCCTTTGCTCAAGAATATGGTGGCCGCGTGCTCCGTTTCGATGAGATCACCCTCGAATTACTGGCTGGCGATAAGTAGGCGTTTGGTATGTGGCGCTGCTTGCTGCTCGGTTGGCTCTGTAGCTTATCCCTTGTTGGGTTGGCGCAGGAGTTTAAGGTCACAGACACTGCTGCTTTAACCCAAGCCCTCGCGCTGGCGCAGGATGGCGACACTGTAGTGCTCGCCACCGCTGTTTACGAAGGCAATTTTACTGTGAGTCGCGCGATTCATCTTAAGGGCGAAGCGGGCGCAACCTTAGATGCCCTGCGCCAAGGTAGCGCCTTAACTATTGCGGCGCCCAAGGTCATTGTTGAAGGGCTGAATATCCGTCACTGGGGGCGGGATCTCTATTACCAGAATGCAGGGATCTTGCTGCAACCCGGTGCTGACGAAGTGCTCATTAAGGGCAACAGGCTGGTGGGGGATGGCTTTGGTATCTATGGCGAGCAGCTTAATGCGCCCCGCATTATGGAAAACAGCATCAGCGGTAATGGCGCGATTTATGTGTTGGATCGGGGTGACGGTGTCTTCCTCAAGCATGTGAGCGCGCCCCACGTGCAAGCTAACCATTTTATTTTTGTCCGCGATGGTGTGTATCTCGAGTCGGTGACGGACAGTCAAATCCACCATAATCAATTCGCTAAGCTGCAATACGGCATCCATTATATGTACACCCGAGGCGATGAAGCCTCAAAAAATCAAGCGATTAGCGTCGATGGCGGTTATGCCTTGATGAACTCGCAGCACATCTCTCTACATCACAACAAGGTCAGCCAAGCGCGGGACTTTGGCATTCTGCTCAATATCACTAACGATGCCCATATTCAGGCGAATGTCGCGACTGAGGTGGTCAATCCCCAAGGTTCGCTGGAGCTGGGTAACGAGGGCAAGGGCATTTTTATCTACGCCGCGCAGAATAATCGCATCGAGGCGAACGAGTTTAGCCATAGCGATACCGGGATCAGCATGGCCATGGGCGGCGAAGCAAACCGCCTCTGGCATAACCGCATTGTAGCCAATCAAACTCAAGTCAAATACGTTGGCGAGGCGCAACTTGAGTGGAGTTATCAGGGGCAGGGTAATTTTTGGTCCGAATATCAGGGCTGGGATATCAATGGCGATGGACTGGGGGATATCGCCCACAGGCCCAACGACAGCTTAGACAAACTCTTTTGGCTCTATCCCGAGGCAAAACTGCTGATGGAAAGCCCTGTGGTCCTGCTGCTACGTTGGGTGGAGCGGCAGTTTCAGCCAACGAGGGCAAGTGGTGTGAGTGACAGTTTTCCCTTAATGGGATGGAATACCGAGGAGATGGGCGATGAGCCATTTCAGCAATGATGCACAGCATAAACAGGCGCTTACCTTGATGAAAAACGAGGCTTCATCCCAAGGGCAAGTGGCGATTAAGGCCATCGGGCTTTACAAGCTTTATGCGACGTTTGAGGCGCTCACGGATCTTCATTTTGAACTAAACGCAGGCCAAACTTTAGCGCTACTTGGTCACAATGGCGCGGGTAAATCGACCCTGATTAAAATGATCTTAGGGCTTGTCTCCCCAAACCAGGGCGAGCTATTTGTGCTGGGACAACCTCTGCATACCAAGCGACCTAACGCTAATCTGTCATTAGGCTATTTACCTGAAAATGTGAGCTTTTATGACAATATGACGGCGCAGGAGATCTTAAGCTATTTTGCCAAACTCAAGGGTGTCGCCCCCAAGCGCGTATCCATTCTGCTGGAAGAATTTGGCCTGATGGCGGCCAAGGATAAACGCCTAAGCACCTTTTCTAAGGGCATGCGCCAACGTTTGGGATTAGCTCAGGCGGTATTGGCCGACCCAAAAGTGTTGTTGCTGGATGAGCCGACAGTGGGCTTAGACCCGCTTGCATCGGCATTTTTATATCAGAAAATGGCGCAACTGAAGGCGCAGGGCTGCGCCATTATCATCAGCACCCACGAGTTAGGATTAGTGCAAGATCAAATGGATAGTGCGCTGATCTTAGGCCAAGGCCGGCTGCTCGCCTCGGGCGATTTATCGCAGCTTAGGGCAATAAGTGCGCTGCCAAGCCTGCTTGAGTTACATCGCGTTTCGCCTTTGCAATATCAGCAGCTTATCAGCCAGCCGCTATTTGCCTCAATGCGGAACCACTCAAGTGCTAATAGGGTGTGCTTTGGTGTGCCCGATGCGCTTAAGGCCAAGGCGATCGAACAATTACATCTTCTTAAGATCCATGAGTTTTCCATTGCGCCACCGAGCTTGCAGGATATTTTCCATCATTTTATGGCAGGGCTAAATCGCCCTAATGCATCAACATCGAGCTCGGCTGTTGGAGAAGAGCAAGATCAAAGGGAGTTAGTGGCATGAGTCAGATAAGCATCGAGCAAGGCTGTGCCCAATATTGTCCTCCACGGGCGCTGACACTGATTCAAGCCATTGCCGTGAAAGAGTTTAAGGACAATTTACGCAACCGTTGGTTGGGCTTGATGGCAGGGATCTTGTTGATTTTATCCCTGTGCGTGAGTTTTATGGGCAGCGCCGTGTCGGGCACTGTGGTATTGCTCGAGAGCGCGCAAATCTTCTCGGGCTTAGTCACGCTGGCGGTATTCATCTTGCCCTTGGGGGCGATTTTACTTAGCTACGACAGTTTTGTCGGCGAGCGGGAATCGGGCACTCTGTTGTTACTACTCACCTATCCCTTGGCCCGTTGGCACTTGGTGTGCGGCAAGTTACTCGGCCATGCCTATGTGATGATTTCTGCCTGTGTGATGGGCTTTGGGACGACGGCGCTGTTACTGCTGGCCTTTGTAGAAGAACACGCCAGACACGCCTTAGCAATAGGGTTTATCCATTTGATTAGCAGCGGTATTTTTCTGTCGCTGGTGTTTGTACTTTTGGGCTATTGCGTGAGTCTGTGTGTGCGTGAAAAGGCCAAGGCCCTAGGCGTATTAATGCTACTGTGGTTTGTGCTGGTCTTGGTTTATGACTTAGTGCTGCTCACGGCGCTGGTAAGTCTGGCAGAAGTGTTCAATCGTCAGCTATTTAACCTATTGATTTTAATTAATCCTACCGATCTTTTCCGCGCTTTAAATCTGCTTGCTAATCCCGCCGATAGCCTATCGGCGAAAAGCAGTCTTGCCCTGATTGCCCAAACGGGAATGGGGCCAGTGCTGATGTACGCCATGCTGGCAGCTTGGATAGGGCTGTTAGGGGTGCTGGCAAGCTGGATTTTTACACGGCAAGAGGTTTAGGTTTTTCTGCATTAGTTTAAATTTATGCTTTATAAACAATAGGTAAACTGAGTATAGAGTCACAGTATTTTATGTTGTTAATAAGTAAAATAAACCATCTTGATTTGGTAGCCAGGAATCACGGTTGCTCTCGGGTGAAGCTGAGTTTCACTGTGTTTGCCCGTTGTTAGCGCAATCATAGTCTATTGTGTTGGCTTAGTGTTGGGCGCTTAACATGCATAAAATCACTTCATATCTAACGTTAGATGAGCAGGCCAAGGAGCTTGTTGATCTTGTTCATGGAACCCATATCGGCCTGACTTTTTCAGAAACCGCCGTACTCCTATTGCTGTTATCTTCCCCGAACGCGATTTTTACCAAGGAAGAATTGCTGCACGTCGGCTGGCCAGAACGTGTGGTCGCGCCCACTTCATTAACTCAGTGCATCAGTACCTTACGTAAAAAATTAGAATCCTATACCGAAGTGCAGCTTAAAACGGTGGCGCGCCGGGGTTATCAGTTGCATGTGTCCGAACAGTCCCATGTGAAGATGTTGGCGATTAACGATGCCGATGCGATCCGCGATGCGATTGTTGGCGTCTCTGCCTGGACGAAACTGGCAGGCATTATCATGTTGGGGGTGATCCTCACCTTGGTTTGGTACTGGAGCGATCACCATGCCGTGGTGAAACGGGTCGCCAAATGGAATGCCGATAAATATATCAGCCTCAATATTGGCGGCACCTTGGGGACGGCGCAGGTGCTATATATCGACGATGAGGAACATTTACATCCCTCATGGTGGCAAAAACATTTAGCGCCAGAGGGTAACCATATCAGTGGCTTACCTTATTTCAGCGCCTTTGCAGCGACTGATGGTAAAAACTATTCGATGGCCATCTGCCCCTCGCTCGATGCCAAGGATTGTAACGGCAAGGGCATAATCAATATCACCTCCATAGATGCCACTCCGGCGGGCCTTGATATGGCTGAGTTTATTCCACTCAGTAAAAAAATGGAGGAGCGTATTCGCTACAACCGCATCGTGCTGCCGATTGATGATAAGGGCGCGGGTGAGCTGCTTGAGCATAACTACCATGCGGATATTTACTTCCCAGTGGCGGGTGAGCTGCTGGTGCGCACGGATCTGAGCATGTCGCTGGTGTACGAAGGGGAAAATCGAGGCAAGTTTTACTCTACCTCCTGCATTACCGATCAGGACTGTTTAACCACTCCGATTAAGTACACTATCCGTGGCGAATTCGAGCAGTACCAGACGCAAATTGATGATCTGAATGTGGATGTCTTCCATGTCAAAGTGTCGCAAAAGGAGCTGACCAAACCCGATGAAGTGAGCCATTCGGCGATGCAGTTTTACCGCGCTATTCGTAAGCACGATATTCGCGATGAAGATCTGTTTTACTATCGGGTTTATCAAAATCAGGGCACGGCGGTGTGGATAGTCCCACAGATGGGACAACTGCTGGCCTGGACTCAGTACACTCAAGTCAAACTCTAACCTGTGTTATTCAAACAGCCGATAACCATCGGCTGTTTGGCTTTTTGCTGCTCACTATTCACATCTTTTTACCAGAGTCATCTCTTTGCAGAGAGCTAGAGTGTATTAAAGACTTTGCATTAACTTTCTATCATAAAGCGTGAGTTTCTTTTACATCCCACCATATCGCCAGTTACACTGCCTCGCCATGCTGGAAAGCATTCAAATAGCCAAAATACTAAAAATACAAGAATAACAACGGAAGGAGTCTCACATGTCGGACCGCCTGATCCCCGCCATATTACTGTCAACGACAGTTCTGACAGGGTTAACTGCCTGTGGTGATAACACCAAGGAAACCGCCGCTGTCGCCAGCGACAATGCAGCAAAAGTACAAACCAGCGCAGCACCTGCTGCCAGCCAACCCGCCACGCCAATTGGCATTAACCTCGCGGCCATGTCGCCCAAGGTTAAACCCGGCGATGATTTTTATACCTACGCCAATGGCGAGTGGATGAAAACCACAGAGATCCCCGCCGATCGTTCAAGCACAGGCGCCTTTTTAGTGGCTTTCCAAGAGACGGAAAAGCATAAGACCAGCCTGATCGCAGACTTAGTCAAGGCCGAACACGCCGCAGGTAGCGATGATGCGCGCATTGCCGATTTCTACAAGGCTTACACTAACACTGCGGCAATCGATGCGGCGGGCATGAAGCCAATGGAAGCCGATTTAGCCAGTTATCAAGCCATTGCGGACAAACACGCCCTATCGGCGGCGCTCGGTGCTAACCTGCGTGCCGATGTGGACCCTCTCAATGCCACCGACTTTTTCACCGAAAACCTCTTCGGTATTTTCGTGACTCAAGGTCTGGCGACGCCGGGTGAAGTGCTGCCTTATATTCTGCAAGGCGGTTTAGGGTTACCCGAGCGCGAATACTATCTGTCGGACGATCCTAAAATGGTCGAGATCCGCACCGCTTACCGTGCCTATATCGAGACCCTGCTGACCGATGCGGGCATCAGCGATGCTGCGGCCCGTGCCGATCGCATTTTCGCCCTCGAACATAAAATCGCTAGCGCCCACGCCAGCCGTGAAGACAGTGAAGATTTCACTAAGGCATCGGGTGTGTGGAGCCGTGCCGACTTCGACGCTAAAGCTCCGGGTATCGACTGGACTGCCTTTTTAGATGCCGCCCAGCTTGGCAAGCAAGACAGATTTGCCGCCTATCACGCCAGTGCTATTACTGGGCTGTCGGCGCTGGTGGCCTCTGAGCCGCTGGATGCGTGGAAAGACTGGCTGGTGTTCCACCATATCAACAGCCACGCCGATGTACTGCCATCGGCTATCGATAACGCCTCTTTTGCCTTTAACGGCACTAAGCTGTCGGGCACTCCTGAGCAGCGCAGCCGTGATAAACGCGCCTTAAGTGCCTTGGATGAATACCTAGGTGATGCCGTAGGCCGCGCCTACGCCGAGCATTATTTCCCGGCATCGGCCAAGGCCGAAGTTAGCACTATGGTGGATAACATCGTCAGTGCCTTTGGTAAGCGTGTCGAAAAACTCGAGTGGATGGACCCTTCAACCAAGCAGGAAGCCTTAGCTAAGGTTGCGACCATCGCCGTGGGCGTGGGTTATCCCGATAAATGGCGTAATTACGATGCCTATGCCGTATCGCCAACCAATGCCTATGCCAATGCTATCAATGGTGAAAAGGTGGAATACGCCCATCAACTCGCCAAAATCGGTAAGCCAATGGACAAGGGCGAGTGGTGGATGACGCCGCAAGTGGTTAACGCGGTTAACCTGCCAGTGCAAAACGCACTTAACTTCCCTGCGGGGATTTTGCAGCCACCATTCTTCGATGCTAAGGCCGATGCAGCCTATAACTATGGCGCGATTGGCGCTGTGATTGGCCATGAGATCAGCCATAGCTTCGATAACAATGGTGCGGCGTTCGACTCGACTGGCGCTATGCGTAACTGGTGGACGCCAGCGGACTTTGCTCAGTTTGCTAAGCAGGGTGAGGCATTAGCGAAACAGTTTGATAGCTATGCGCCATTCCCGGATCTGCATGTAAACGGCAAGCTGACCTTAGGTGAAAACATTGCCGACGTGGCGGGCTTAGCGGCAGCGCTCGATGCCTACCATGCCTCGCTTAACGGTAAGCCTGCACCGGTTATCGATGGCTTTAGTGGCGACCAACGCTTCTTTATCGGCTTCGCGCAAACGTGGGCGACCAAGATGCGTGACGAAGCTTTACGTGCTCGTGTGGCGACCGATGGCCATGCCCCTGGCATGTACCGCGCGCTGACCGTGCGTAACTTAGATGCTTGGTACACAGCGTTCGATGTGAAGCCCGGCGACAAGCTGTACTTAGCCCCAGAGGATCGCGTGAAAATCTGGTAAGCTTAAGTCGATAAAAAGGGAACCCTAGGGTTCCCTTTTTATTAGCGATTTTGCAGTCGATTGTAGTCCAGCCAACCGCTTTCAATCGGATGACTGTCGAAAAAGGCTTGGTTGAGTTTGTCACTAAAGGCCCAGAAACGCGGATCGGTACGGCGCACCGCCGCCAAATCCAATAACGCCTCGTAGTCTTTTTCGGTTTGCATGCCTTCGACCTTCGCCACGACTTTGGCTAAGTCCTGCTCCTTGATATGCCAGAAGGCTTCGGGGTAACTACCCAATAGCCCGCGCACTAGTGTGACATCATCCTTAGCGGGTTCGCGGTTGCTTTCCTCATTGAATAGGCTCGAAATATTCCGATGGGCACTGTTACGCACTAAGGTAAAGATTTCCGCTTTGCCTGGGGCTTGCGGCTCAATCATGATCATCGTCAGCTCGGGCAAAAGAGTCGCTTGCGTACCTTTGACTCGCCCTAGCGCCTGCAACAATGCCTTGCTGTTAGATTGCAATTGACTGAGTGCGATTTGATAGCGTTGGGGCTGAACCTCGCCGACCTTAGCGGCCAATTTTTGATAGAGTTCGGCCTTAAGATCGTCCGTGTAGTAGAGCACGCCCGTGGGTTGATTGAAGGTATTAATATCCCCCGCGATAAAGGCGGTCAGCTGGGTGCCCGCATCCTGATACCAATCCTTAAACTGCTTACGGCGCTCCTCTTGGGGTAATAAGGTCAAGAAGTTAGACTCGCCCTCCATGCGTAAAAAATCCATATACAGGCGGGTGAGTAGCTGGTGGCCATAGTTACCATACACATCGAAACCCGCAACCAAGAGGTAGTGAATGCGCTCCAGCAGAGCATAGTCGATCACCCAAGCCGTTTTGGGGGATTCTCCCACTAACCCTTTGACCACAGTGGCATTATCGAAATGCCTAAATACCGTCAGGCTGGCATTATCATTGTTGCCTTCTCCGTCCCATAAACCGTCGATAGTGAGGTGGCGACCATTTTTAAACTTATGATTTAAAAACTGATTTCGCGCCCGCATATACTCGCCCTGTTTGGCGGCGTATTTCACCCAGGTCACGGCAAGGGCGGTGCTTTCTTCCTCGGCGGGCATGCGTAGGTTCTCGATTTGGCCCTGATAAAAGTCGGTAAAGTCGCTATCGTCCATATATTCTGGGGTGACAAAGTAAACCCAGAATCTATCGTTGATCACATTGAGGGCGACCTGACCACGGCAAACTGGCCCCTTGATAAAGCCCATAATAGTGTCTTGGGCGCGGGTGAGCATAAAGCGATAACGCGAGCCTGCGGGCAGCTGAATAAAGGCCTCGAAGGGATTGGCCGCGACGCTCGGTTTATAGCTGGGCAGCGAGCTGACTTGGTATTTAGCATCGATAAACCACTGCTGCCAGTTTTGCAGCACAGTGTTATTTAAGGCGTAGGGGATATGGGTTTTATCGACTATCGTGGCGCGATAGGGCTGAAAGCGGTAATACACCCGCGACACTTGCGGATCGTCGAAGGGGCGGCGGCTGGCAATCAGATCAATCGGTTTGCCCGGCGGCGTGCGTGAGCGCACTAACTCGAAATAAATCGCTGGGGCATTGGCTGCGGTTAACGACTCAAAATACAGGTGGAAGGCAAACAAGTGCTCGTAAATATAACGGGCGCTCAGTTGCGCCTTGAGGCTGTCGGCATTTAAAAACTGCTCCCAGCGGTCGATTTCTTGATTGAACTCGGCGCTAAGCGCAGGCGGCGTCGGCAAGACTGCGCCCTGTTCGAGCCATTGCATTAATACCTTATGTTCTTGCGGATTGAGTGCTGGTAAGCCGTAGGGCATACCAGCAAGCGGCTGGTATTGCTCGTATTTGTCCATTTCTTCAATGCTGGCGCACTGCTGAACCCGATCGAGGCTAAAGTCGAAACTCTTATCGAGGAGTTTAGTGTCCGGCAGGGGATGGGCCTGTTTTAGCGTTAGCATCCGCGCCAGCACAGAGGCCTGTGTATTGGCCTGCGGGGTTTGGGCGCGTTCATTGAGTACGGGATAAAAACCGCGTTCGCGCCATGCTTCAGGCGTGTGGGCGTCGACAAATAACCGATTCGGCGTTGCCGCCATCAAGCGGGTGCCTTGATAGACTTTTTCCTTATTGGCGCCCCGTTCAATACCCTCGCTGGAGGTCATTTTTAGTTGGCAGGGCGCATCGTAACAGGCATGGCAAACCACGCAGCGACCGTTGATGATAGGTTCAACAGTCGAATGATAAGCCTTTGTTTGTGCTGTGAGTTCACTAGGATTAAGCTGATTATCGGCCCGCGTCTGCGGTGAGCTTTTACCATAAAGATTATCAAAATCCACCTGGGCGACGCTGGCGCAACCCGTGACCGCTAACACTAGGGCCAATAGCCAACGTTTCCAGACTGCATTTATCGGATTCATTTACCACTCCTTTGCCCGACTGATGAGCTTTATCCATGCCTAATCTGCAACACTCTAGCAGAATAGTCTGAACAAGTTGAATTTACGGTGTATTTTTATGATTTTTCGAAATTTATTGCTGTAGCTAACACGCATTCAAATGTTTAATTTGTGTTTTTATGGTGTTACATAATGGTACGCATTTTTTGCTGGGATTTTGTTATATCTAGTGGTGCACGCCAGTGCATAAAAATATAACTATATAATTCTGAAGGAAATGCTATGAACAATCAGCAGTTCAAACGTACCGCTATCGCGAGCCTGACTGCGCTCTATGTGAGTGGTGCTTGTACGTTTGCATTGGCCGACCCAGGGATGGAGAAGGTCGCAGGTAGCAGTTTTTATACTCCTACTTTCACCGCCGAAGATGTACTAAGAGTCACTAATGAGCGCAAGGCTGAGCTCAGTGGTGATATTTATATCGGTACTCCTGGACAAGTCAACCGTGTTAAGAAGGCCCGTACTCCCGAAGAGATTTTTCAACCCGAAGCTAATTCGCAGGGGATACAAACTTATATCGTTCAGTTAGAGGCTGAGCCTTTAGCAACCTATGAAGGCGACATCCCTGGCTTTGCAGCCACTAAGGCACCAGTTAACCGTTCCGTGATTGCTAAGGGTCGCGTCAGCGTGAACACGGCGACGGCACAGTCCTACAAGAGTTACTTGTTAGGCAAGCAAGACAAGTTTGTCTCGCATGTGCGTCAAGCGGGCGTGAACCTGAAAATCAACAAACAATTCACTATCGCCAGCAACGCCTTAGTCGTTGAGATGACGCAGGAAGATGCGATTCGTATGTCGCACCAATCTGGCGTGAAGCGTATTTCCCCTAACCGTATTTTTGAACTGCGCACCGACCGTGGCCCAGAGTTCATTGGTGCCGACCAAATGTGGCAAGGTACCGCGACGCAAGGCGGTTTGCCGGTGAAGGGTGAAGGCATGGTAGTCGGTATTATCGATACGGGCATCAACACCGACCATGTCGCCTTTGCCGACGATGAAGAATATGCACGCTTAAACCCATACAAAGGTCAGGCGATTGGCGATTGTGGCGCTTTTCCTGAACTGTGTAACAACAAGTTAGTGGGTCTGCATTCTTACCCTGAAATCACCGATGTGTATGCGGCGCCTGAATTCCAAACTTCAAGTGGTGCGACAAAACGTATTCGTCCTGCGAACGCGGAAGACTATGCGGGCCATGGTTCCCACACGGCCAGTACCGTTGCGGGTAACACCCTAAAAGATACGCCTCTGCAAGGTTTTACTGGCGATAAGGTCAGCGATGGTGTGGATGTACCTTTTACCTTCCCACAAACCAGTGGCGTCGCCCCGCGTGCACATATCATTGCTTACCAAGTTTGTTGGCCGGGTAGCAGTGGCGACCCTTATGCGGGTTGCCCTGAGTCGGCCATTTTATCGGCATTTGAAGATGCGATTGCCGACGGTGTGGATGCGATTAACTTCTCTATCGGTGGCGCTGAAAACATGCCTTGGGGTGACCCAATGGAGCTGGCCTTCCTATCAGCCCGTGAAGCGGGGATTTCCGTTGCCGCTGCTGCGGGTAACAGCGGTGCTTACTGGACAGCTGACCACTCATCACCTTGGGTAACTACAGTCGGCGCAACCACCCATGACCGTAAACTCAAGGCAGGTATTAAGAGCATTACCGCTTTTGAAGGTACGGGTAAACCGACTACGGCGATTCAAGGCACCAGCTTCTCTGGCGCGATTACCGGTGAAGTGGTGCTGGCGGAGAAATATGCCGATCCAAACACCAAAGACAGCTATACCGCGGCAAGCTGTAACGTGCCTTTCCCTGCGGGCACCTTTACATCGGATCAAATCGTTGTCTGTGAACGTGGTGATATTGCCCGTATCGAAAAAGCGAAAAACGTGGCAGCGGGCGGCGCCGGTGGCGTGATCCTGCAAAATATGAGTTCTTCGGTGGATAACCTCGAAGCGGATATGTACGTGATCCCGGGTATCCAAGTGAAGTATGCCGATCGCCTTAAGATCCGTAACTGGGTACTGAAAAACCCGGGTACAGCACGGGCGACTATTACCGACTTTACCAACGATTACAGCTTTGATGCTGCGGCGGGTAATAACCTAGCGACCTTTAGCTCACTAGGCCCAAGCCGGACTAATAACACCTTAGTGCCTGATTTAACGGCGCCAGGTGTGGATATCTACGCGGCGAACGCCGACGATCAGCCTTTCACCAATAATCCAACGGCGTCCGACTGGACCTTTATGAGCGGTACCTCAATGGCCGCGCCGCACGTTACTGGTGCGATGACGCTGTTGACTCAGTTACACCCTGACTGGACGCCTGCCGAAATCCAATCGGCACTCATGCTGACTGCAGGTCCCGTGGTATTGAATACTGGTTATGAGCTGGTTGAACCTTACTACAACTTTATGGCGGGTGCGGGCGCAATCAATGTGGCGCGTGCCGCGGATACTGGCTTGGTGATGGATGAAACCATCGACAACTACCGTAATGCCGATCCGACCAATGGCGGTGTGGTGAACTGGTTGAACTTGCCTTCTATGGTGGAAATGGAATGCGAGAAAACCTGTAGCTGGATGCGTACCGTTAAGGCGACCCGTGATGGCACTTGGACAGTTGAAGGTGTCGGCAAGGAAGAAGGTTTTGAGGTATCTGTATCGCCAGCGTCCTTCAGCCTGAAGGCGGGTGAATCGCAAAGCATTATTATCACTGCGAAAACGCCAAGTCTTATCGAACATAAGGTGGAGCCAGCAGATCCTTCGGCGCCTTGGAGCGAAGTACTCAATAAAAATGCTTTCTTCAATGGCCAAGTGTTGCTAAAAGAAATCAATGGCAGCTCACCAGATGTACACATGCCAGTGGTGGTGGCGAGCGTGGCCGATCAGTTACCTGTTGCGCACCGTTTTGAAATCACTCGCGATCAAGGTACAGAGTCTTTGGTAGTGAACACTGACTCCTACAGCCAACTGACCCCACGTTTCTATGGCCCGGTGAAGCCAGAGATCAGCTCAAACAAATTAACCGCAGTGAGCGCGATCTTAAGCAAAGCGAACATAGACAAGGGTTGGGATATTCGCCCTGTGGTGGTGCCTGAAGGTACTAAACGTTTCGTGGTGGAAGTTCAAAAGGCAGAGCTTGTCTCGACGCTGGAAAACCTAAACCCACGCTATACCCAGTTGCACCCCTTTATCATGGTGGGTCTGGATAAGAACGGCAGCAATACCTTCGTACCAGAGGGCGATAACCCAACGAGTTCTGCGATTCGCGCGGAATATATCGATGAGTTAATGTGTATATCAACTAGCCAGTCTGAACATAACTACTGCAGCTTTGAGAGTCCAACCCCAGGTACTTACTGGGTGGCAACCGCTATGGCCTATGGCGCGGGTCAAGGTGATGTCGCTGTTGAAACTGGTTATGCCCTAGTGATGGAAAACGATGACAAGGGCTACTTGAACATGTCCGGCCCGGCATCCCACGACGGTAATGGTAACTATGAGATTGGCCTTAACTGGAACATTCCAGAAACTAAAGCTGGCGATGTTTACTACGGTGGTTTCGACCTTGGTAATATGCCAGGTGCCGAAGGTACATTAGGCTTTACCGCGCTGGATATTCGTCGTGCCGACGATGCGGTAACTTGGTCCGTGAGCCAAGACAAAGCCCGTAGCATGGATGTCATCGATGTTAAGCTCAACATTGCGCCTAACCTAGAGACACAGGATCGTAACTACAAGTTCGAGATGAAGTTACCGGAAGGTATGCGTCTCGCAGCGGGAACGATCAAAACCAATAACGATGATGTGACTAAAGCGATCGTTGCCGATGAGCACAACCTAACCCTGAGTGGTTTACAGTTGTCGACACGTAACGTTGGACGTGAGTACAAGGTCAGCACCAGCTTAACCGATAAGATGTGTCATACACCGTTGATCGATGAATATTCGAAAGGCGGTTATATCGACCTGTGGGGCGAGTTCCGCATCCAGCCTAACGCAGACTGGTTTGTCGGTGACTTCAACAACGCATTCGATGTGCCTATCAATTGGCTGTTCTACAAGCAAAACGCCAAGTTTGAAGTCTACAACCAACCTAACGCGGGCTACATGCGTATGCATACCGTGGGGGCGTTGCAGTTCAACACAGGTTATTGGTACATGTCACAACACCGTGGCCCAGGGTTCTTGAACGAAGCCTTGGCACCATTCTGGCGTGGCACTTTCACCAGCAAGTATCGTCGTGATCCTTCTGAGCCATGGGGTTTAACCATTGCGACTCAGTATGCTGAAGACCGTCCAGATCTGGGCGATCTACTGTTCCTCGAGTTCGACAATGTCACCGACAGTAAAACGGGTGAAGAGTTTGACTTTGAAACCATTCTACGCAGCGGTATCGACGATCGTCCGGGCCAATACGAGATCATGTACGCCTATAGCAACTTAGGTGCAAATGTGGCAAAAGGCGCGGTATTTGTGGAAGGGTTTGACTCTCCATGGTCAAAAACAGTCGGTCCAAAAAATGGCAACCTCTACGAAGTCTTAGGTTTCGATAACTTGGACGAAAAACTGCAAAACGATCTGGTGGTCTGTTATGACTATGTGGGTCCTGAGCAGAGCCGTATGGAAGTCAGCTTTAAAGTGGCTGTTCAACCAGAAGCAACAGGAAAAACCTTGGATCTTGAACTGAACTACGATCTTGAAGGTGCAACGCCAACCACGTTGGTCCACAGCATTGCTGTGAATGGCAATATCAAGTTAGCGCCAATCGCTAACCAAGTCGTGGCCGAAAACACCCGTCTCGAAGGACTGAGAGTATCCTATGTGGATGCGAACAAGGTTCCGAACACGGTTGAAGTCACGGGTGAGCACATTAGTGCCGAGATCAAGGGTAGTCAGTTTACCCTGATCCCAGAAGCGAACTTCCACGGTGACACCTTAGTCACAGTGACTGTGCGTGATAACGAAATCAGCTCTGATACCGCCAGCACTAGCTTTATGCTGACGGTAGAGTCTGATGGCGTTGAACCTACGCCAGTCACCCCTGTGACTCCTGAGACCCCAGAGCCAGAATCTAGCTCAGGCGGTGCCTTAGGATGGAGTTTACTCAGCTTGCTTTCTATGGCATTTATTCGCCGCGCTAAAAAAGCCACTCGTGCTTAATTAGCTTAATTATCCAGTCAAAAAGAGGGACGCATGTCCCTCTTTTTATTGGGTTAATATCTTCCTGTTATTCGAACTGTTCAAGGGTTAAGATGAATGACATGCGTGAATGCTAAGCTTTATTAGGCACAAATCGATAAGGGAAGAAGATGACTACAGAACGCTATTTTTACGAGCCGAGCAAGGGACATGGACTATCGCACGACCCCTTAAATGCGATTGTCGCCCCCAGACCTATAGGCTGGATCTCCTCGCGCAGTACCCAGGGGCAACGCAATCTCGCGCCCTATAGTTTTTTCAATTGCTTCAACTACAAACCACCGATCATTGGCTTTGCCAGCACGGGTTGGAAGGACAGTGTCGCCAATATCGTCGACACCGGTGAATTTGTCTGGAACCTCACCACCCGCAGCCTTGCAGAGAAAATGAATCAAACTTCCGCCATGTTACCCCACGGGGAGGACGAGTTTGCCTTTGCCGGACTCACCCCCAAGGCGGGCACTATCGTCCAGGCCGAGCTGGTGGCCGAAAGCCCAGTAAACTTTGAATGTAAGCTTTCTCAATGCATTCAATTAACTGCCGCCAATGGTGACAAGATTGATACTTGGCTCGTCTTAGGTGAAGTCGTTGCCGTGCATATCGCTAAGCATTTACTCAATAGTGAAGGTGTGTATCAAACCGCCCTCGCCGAACCCGTGCTGCGCGCCGGCGGCCCATCCGCCTACTATGGGATCTCGGAAGATCTGCGTTTCGATCTATATAGACCACAAGTGTAGGTGGTGGTACTCAAACTTCGTTTGAGTTTTTACTGTTCATCGTGGGTTTGGTTGTAATTTCTAGTTTTAAATCAAAGTCAAAGTCGTGGGGCTTCACCCCACACCCGACCAAGGAGGACTGCTCGTCCTATCCTCCTTGGATGCTCCATGACGCCCCTAGCGAAGTTACATGTATTGGTTAGTGGCTTCGTGCTTATTCGAAAATCGCTAACGCTTCCGATGGGGCGTCCCCTGTTTTGTTAAACAGAGAGTCCGAAAGCTAGCGAAGCATCCATACCTCGCTCACGCGCAATCCTTTAAATAAAGTGTCTTCAACGCCCTTCAGCAACTTCGCTGGGGAAGTGAATAGCTGTCAGTTCGATTTTTATATCTAGTCTTAATATTCAATTAGTAATAAACAATACGAAAATAAAACAATCAAAAAATCATGCACATGCTCACTTTCTACCCATAATGATTTTTGCTATTGTGTAAAAATCTTTAAATCAGTGGGTTGTGAATAATTTTGCCAAATAGTTGGCAGTCAGATTATGCGCATGCACGCGATACAAATGTTATGCAAAATTAGGGTGGATTTGGGTAATGAATTACAGATTGGTCGCAGTGGAGGTCGGAGACTTGCTCAAATACGATACGTCTGTCAATCAGATAAATCGAATTGGGCAGGCTCTATTTCGGTTTCCGCGGGAGAGCTTTCCGAATGATTCGATTACTTCTGTAAGAGCTCAAACGATTCATGATTGGATACTTTCGCTTGCGAAACAGCAAATGGATAATAACAAGAGAAATGATCTTCTTGTGATGTTTTGCAGGCAAATATGTCCTGAGCAGTTATCTCGTCAAATTGAAAATATTTTTGATAGAACAGGCATAAACTCGGTTGCTGTAAACAAAGAGGCATTAGTTGAATTCATGGGGCGCACCTTTCATCCTGAGATAATTAAACACTGCAAGACACTTTTCCTACAGTCACATTATTTTCATACTGTGTTTGAGGCATGCAAAGTATACAATAAAATGGTTCAGTCAAAATCCTTTTCCCAAAAGGATGGGCAAGCATTAATGCTTGAAGTATGGGGCGCAGAAAATGGCGTTCTTAAAATTACTCCTTGTCAAACCGATACAGATAAAAATACTCAAAATGGAATAAAGTTTCTATCAGCTGGTTTGATGCAGGCAATTCGAAACCCTACAGCCCATGAGCCTGCGATGGACTGGCCTGTTAACAAGCAAGATTGTTTAGACTTACTCGGTTTTTTGTCCTATTTGTTTCGTCAGCTTGATAAAGCTGTGTACTTCAAAGCTTAACAAGTTGTTTAATCTAACCTCGCTACGCGAGGCTTACCTAATTCCAGTATTATGCCGTGAGAGTTAATCTGAAAATGGAGTTGTATGAAATCATCGTTAAGAAAAAGTGGTACAGGTTTTGAATTTCAATATGAGCTAGGTTGTGAGGATGTCAATGGAATTCTAACTAGTGCAGAATTGATAGATGGAAACCTTGTGATATCAACGGAATTAAAACCTATAAATAGTAATCAACGTGATGATATGAATATGCTGCTTCGTCATATCGAATCTGTAGTAGATATAGTTGTACGCGAAGTGCAAGTTAAGAATAATTTACTCAACTATTGCCATGGCAACAAAGGAAAGTTTAACAAAAAGCAGTTACAAGTTAAGTTTTCAAGTACTGTTATCCATACCTTTAACGTTGAGTTTCGCTCGGTAGAGAGTGATGGTGTAGGTTTTCACATAGTGTCATGACAAAGCATTTAGAGTGATTCATTACGCTTAGTATTTTAGTTCAAGGTTTTAGACTGTAATGATTTAGGACAGATAGTGGAAGAAATGAAGTAGACACAAAAATTAAAGAATAATTGAATAGTCAATACTTTTAGAGATGCTTTTTAAATTTTGTTTTACACAGTGATTTATAATTATTTTTATGTGCCAAGTTGTTTTTAATAAAAGTTGAGGAAAAGGAGTAGTAAATGAATTCTATACCTTTCAGTGATGCGGTAAATGGTCATAAGAAAACGTTAGATATTTGCAATTTATTTTGCAAAGGATTTGCAAATTGGCTTGTTAAGCATGAAATCGGAAATGCTAATTTATCTTATTTTGTTTTCTATGGACAAAAAGTAGAGGTTTCACTCTCCCCTATTTATATGGATAGGCTGCTCGGTAAATTGGACCTATACTTATTAGTTTCATCGGAAATAGCTGAGCAAATGAAAAGAGTGTATTTAATTTCTATATATATGTCACATGAGCAATGTTATGGATTACTAAATCATGAATCTAATGATGACAAAATTTTTTATATAAAAAGTACTAATAAAACTGAAATGGAAAACTATATTTATAAACCTATAATTAAAAAGTTTTTTCAGTATTACAATGTTGAAACTTTCTAGAGTGTAAAATGGTCATTCTATTTTATATAGAAAGTGGTTCTTGACGGATTAAACTCCTACGACTTTGATTTTGCTTTCATTAAAGCTAAAACCTTTAAATAGCTAAGGAAATACTGGTGCCTTTTGATTTATCGGAAGAACAGTTAGCGCTAACGGAACAAGAGTTGGGGGCGACACTGCCTCGTGAGTACCGTGAAGCAATGAAATTGGATAATGGTGGCGAAGCCGTTACAGCAGAAGATGATTGGGAGTTTTATCCGATTAAAGATACTTCCGATAGGAAACGAATTTCCCGCACTTGCAATCATATCCTTTATGAAACTGAGTCGTGCAAAGGGTTCCACCATTTCCCCGATAATGCCGTCGCGATTGCGGGCAATGGGTTAGGCGACCAAATGGTTTTTATCAAAGAATCAGACCGGATTTTGGACACTGTGTATTTGTGGCTGCATGAAACTGGTGAGCTCCAACAATTAGCCGCTTCATTTAATGGAATTGAAAAGTTGTAAGCTGAGTCAGTCGCATCATCTTTTTTCCTTAGTGAAAACCTTTAGATATCTGATTTAACTGAAGAGTTTAAGATTTCGTTGGGCTTGAGAGATTAAGCATTGGCATGAAAGTGACCGTTGGCGGCATGGATGCCGCCGTCGCGCATACATGGATGTACTCGCTGCGTGTCACTGGAATGACAGTGCTTAATCCTTACACTTAATCAAATCGCCCTTAAAAACAAAACCCCAGTGAAAACTGGGGTTTATTGTTTTGAATCTAGGTTGGCAAAGGTTAATCAGTCAAGTTACAAATCAACGCGTTATTTGATAAACGCGAAGGCATCGCCATAGAGATGGGCTTCATCGACACCCATTTCGCGGAAGATTTCGCGGGCGGCGCCGACCATATCGAAACGACCTGCGATATAGATGTCATAGCCATTGAGGCTAATAAAATCTTGCTTGATTTGCGCGAGCAGGTTAGCGGTTTTACCTTGCCAGTTAGCTGGGGCTTCTTCCACCACGGGCACAAAGTGTAACCAAGGGTGGGCGTCGTGCCATTGGCGGGCGATGCTTTCGTAGTACATCGCATCTTGGGTGCGGCAACCCCAGTAGAGAGTGGTTTCGACCTGTTGGTCTAGGGCGATTTGTTGCTCGACAATACTCTTGATGTACGAGAAGCCTGTGCCACCGGCGATCAATAAACGTGGGCGCTGGCTGTCGTGGCGTAAATGGGCTTCGCCGCCGGGTGCTTCGATGTCGATATGCGTGCTATTACGCAATCTTTCAACCACTTGCATTGGATAGCTTTCGCTGACGGCCGCGCCAATATGAAGCTCAATCACTTCGGCATTAGGGGCGGACGCGATAGAGAAGGGACGTTTATCTTTTTCACCCATCACAACACACAGGTATTGTCCCGCTTGAAACTCAAAGGGGGTGTCGGGCTTTAACCACACCTGATACACGGCGTCGTTAAAGGGGGTTACTTTCTCTATCTTACAACGTATGGTTTTCATCAAACTTCCTTTGCACCTTTCATCATTTGTTGTCGTTAGGTGTCACATTAAGGCCGTTGGCGGCCTATTCTCTTGGCTTAAGTGGGTACGAGAGTCGTGCTTAAGCTGAATTATAGGGTTGGGCTGTCGTCTATGCCTAACTCATCCCAGATTGAGTCGATCTTTTGCTTAACCTTAGGATCCATCACAATCGGCGTGCCCCATTCGCGGTTGGTTTCACCTTCCCACTTATTGGTGGCATCGAGGCCCATTTTGGAGCCGAGGCCCGCCACGGGGGAGGCAAAGTCGAGGTAATCGATAGGTGTGTTATCGATCATCACGGTATCGCGCTTAGGATCCATACGGGTGGTAATGGCCCAAATCACATCGTTCCAGTCGCGGCAATTCACATCGTCGTCGACCACCACAATAAACTTGGTATACATAAACTGGCGCAGGAAGGACCAAGCGCCCATCATTACCCGTTTCGCATGGCCAGGATATTGTTTACGAATCGAAATCACCGCCATCCGATAGGAGCAACCTTCGGGCGGCAGGTAAAAATCAATAATTTCAGGATATTGCTTACGCAAAATCGGCACAAACACTTCGTTGAGTGCCACACCTAACATGGCGGGTTCATCCGGTGGACGGCCTGTGTAGGTACTGTGGTAAATCGGATCCTTACGGTGGGTAATATGGGTCACGGTAAAGACGGGGAATTTATCCGTCTCGTTGTAGTAACCCGTGTGGTCGCCGTAGGGGCCTTCTTCGGCCATTTCGTCGGGGTCGATATAGCCTTCGAGGATGATCTCGCTGCTGGCGGGTACTTCTAAATCACAGCTTAAGGCCTTGCAGACTTCGGTGCGCTCGCCGCGCAGTAATCCTGCGAAGGCATATTCGCTCATGGCATCGGGCACTGGGGTGACTGCGCCTAAAATGGTTACAGGATCAGAGCCTAAGGCAACCACCACAGGGTAACGCTCACCGGGGAATTGCTCTTTAAAATCAGCAAAATCAAGCGCGCCACCACGGTGAGACAGCCAGCGCATAATGAGTTTATTCTTGCCGAGCAACTGCTGACGATAGATCCCAAGGTTTTGGCGACTCTTACGCGGCCCTTTGGTGATAGTTAAGCCCCAAGTGACCAGCGGCGCGACATCGCCCGGCCAGCAATGCTGGATCGGCAGCTGAGTTAAATCGACCTCATCGCCAGTTTTTACCACTTGCTGACAGGCGGGATTACGCACCGTCTTAGGCGGCATATTCAAGGCTTGCTTGAACATGGGGATTTTTGAAATCGCGTCTTTAAAGCCGCGTGGTGGCTCGGGTTCTTTTAAAAACGCCAGCAGCTCACCCACATCGCGCAGCGCGAGAGGGTCTTCTTTGCCCAGCGCCATGGCGACACGTTTTGGGGTACCAAAGAGGTTGGCCAGCACTGGCATTGAATGATTGGTTGGATTTTCGAATAGGAGTGCAGGGCCTTTAGCGCGTAGAACGCGATCGGCGATCTCTGTCATTTCTAAATGAGGATCAACGGGATAGCTAATGCGTTTGAGTTCGCCATTGGCTTCCAGATGATCGATAAAGCTGCGTAAATCCTTAAAACTCATGTGGAAATAGCCTCTGCAGTGGAAATCCGTGTGGCGCGCACTATAGCATTTTTCTGTTTTAGGGTTAACCTATTCAGTGATCTTCCAGCTTTGGAAGCGTAAAATGCTTGTCCTAGGTCGATGTTTATTTGACCAGTGCCCGGTATTTCGAGGTTTATATGACACTCTCTCCATGCCTTGTTAAAGATAAATATCTTCAACTTCAATCAGTTTGCTTACCTAAGCCGGCTGAGCCTTGGCATAAAACAGGCTTCGTCTTGTCTTTACTGGGTGCCTTATTGATTTGCACCTTAGCCATGCCGAATCTGGCGGCGGCGCGCGATCGCGGCAATGATCGCCATAGCGAGAGTCATGGTCGCCACGACAATCACTACAGTAATCACCATAAACATGGGGATAGCCACCGCCACTATCGCCCCTATTACCGCCCTTATTATCCTTGGGGATTGGGCTTAGGCATTGGCTTAGCGACGGGTTGGGGAACGGGTTGGAATCTTGGCTATGGTTGGAATGATAATGGCTGGAACGATTGGGGCTGGAATAGCGCGCGCTATTGGAACTCCCCCTATTCGGGCATAGGCTTGTCGATTCCTATGGCCTATGATGATACGCCAGTGGCGGTTTCGCCCCCAGTGCGAGTCACCACCAGTATGCAATATTCGCCCAGCGAAGGTCGTATGGTGTCGAATATGCCAACCAATAGCGCGACTGTGATATCACAGACTGGAGCATCAACGGCGAGCGCATCAACAGCTTCGGCGGAGCAAATGGCGAATGTTCCCCGTGCTCGGGCGGCGCGCAGTGTGTCGAGTCTGCCGAGCAATGCCAGAATAGTGCAACAGGATGGCCGTACCTTATATGAGTGGCAAGGTACGCTTTACGCCTTCGATTGGAATAGCCACACCTATCAAGAACAGTTAGTGAAGTAATGTTGTTTTAGGCCTTATCGACGGGAGCCCCGAGTGGGCTCCTATTTTTTTCTTAGCCAGTTGTCGTTTTATAGAATCGCGGAGAAATCGTTTGCAAGCAGTTCAACCCCAGACTCAGGCTCAAAGCAGCACGCTTTGGGTGTTACTCGCCTTGGCATTAGGCACCTTTGCCCTAGGCACCACAGAATTTGCCGCCATGACCTTAGTGCCTTATATCGCTAGCGATTTAAGTGTCGATGTCGCCCATGTGAGTTATGCCATCAGCGCCTATGCCCTTGGGGTGGTGGTAGGCTCGCCCATTATTATGGTGCTGGGGGTGAGGATTAAGCGGCGCACGCTGTTAATCGCCTTGGCCGCCATGATGGCGGTTGCCAATGGCTTAAGCGCCTTGGCACCCAGCTTGAATTGGTTAGTGTTTTTCCGCTTTTTAAGTGGCTTGCCCCATGGAGCTTACTTTGGGGTAGCTATGTTACTGGCGGCGTCCTTAGTGCCCCCCGAGATGAAGGCTCGAGCGGTTTCCCGGGTGATTATCGGCTTAACCTTAGCCACTATCGTTGGCGTGCCCTTCGCGACTTGGATGGGGCAAACCGTCGGTTGGCGCTCAGGTATTGGCATAGTGGCGATTATTGCCGCCGTTACCGCTGTGATGCTGTATTTTCTCGCGCCGAATGTCGCCGTACCGCAAAATGCCAGCCCGAAAAAAGAGCTGCAAACCCTGAAGAACCGCGAAGTTTGGCTCACGCTCGGCATTGCTGCTATCGGTTTTGGCGGGATTTTCTGTGTGTATACTTATCTGGCCGAGACGCTGATCCAAGTCACCCAGGTCGAACCCTTTAAAATTCCAGTAATGATGGCAGTCTTTGGGATTGGCGCCACCTTAGGCACTTTAGTCTGTGGCTGGGCGGCGGATAAGTCGGCACTGGCGGCGGCATTTTGGTCGTTGGTATTAAGCACCTTAGTGTTGGCGCTGTATCCGAGTTTGACGGGATCTTATTGGGCGTTGATGCCGATTGTTTTCTTTGTGGGCTCGGGGATAGGTCTGGCTACCACAGTGCAGGCGCGATTAATGGATGTGGCCCCCGATGGGCAGGCCATGACCGGCGCTTTAGTACAATGTGCCTTTAACCTAGCCAATGCGATTGGCCCCTGGGTGGGCAGCTTAGTGATCTTATCAGGCCAAGGCATCGCCGCGACCGGCTATGCCGCAGCGCTGTTGTCCCTCGGCGGTTTAGTTATGTGGTGGTTAACCCATAGGGAGAGCCGCCGAAGCAGTGCACTGTGCACCGCTAACTGCATCGACTAAGGGATTGATTCAAAAAAATGGGCGGCCAAGGTAATTTGATGCCTTGGCCGCCCATGTGTTTATCGTTAACTCGTCGTCTTAATCCGTTAACCCCGTTGAATGGTGATATCGGCGATATAACCATGTTCGGTGGCAAGCAACGCTTGTTTTAGCATGCCTGCGGCTTCATCGGCGGACATAAAGCTTGAGGTGTCTAGACTCTTACCACTGCTTGGCCAAAAGCCGGTATCCATACCGCCGGGATAAACCGCAATCAACTTCATCGGACTCTGCTTGAGCTCCAAACGTACCGATTCGATAAAGCCCCGCACCGCCCATTTGGCGGCGCAGTAGGTTGACTCTCCCGCTTTGGCGGCAAGGGCTGCGGTGGACATCACGATCACTACCTTAACTGCTTGCTGTTTATAGCGTTTCACTAATTCACGTACCAGCAGAATGGTTGAAGTGACATTGTTATTCAGCAGCGCTTGGATCTCACTCGTGCCTTGGGTTTCCAGCGCGCCGAAGTAACCACTGCCAGCACAGTGGATAACCGTGTTGGGGGAATCGGTAAGGCCATCGAATAGGGCTTCGACACTCGCCTCGTCCGCTAAATCGGCACTGATGGCGCTGATGCTTTGGGTCGAAAATGGGCTGAGGGCATTGGCCACGGTATGCAGGCGATTGGCATCGCGCCCCGTCAGCGTGAGTGCTTGGTTATCCTTGGCATATAGGGCGGCTAAAGCCGCGCCTAAGCCACTGCTTGCGCCAGTAATCAGTATCATCTTTACCTCTAAATTCTATTTCGAAGTCTAAGTTTCGATCAGAGTGAACAGCGGCTGGTCGAAGGCGACATCGTCCCCGTCTTTCACCCAAATGGCGCCGACTATGCCGTCACGCTCGGCCTCGATGGGATTTTGCATTCGCATGGCTTCGATAATGCAAAGCGTGTCGCCGCGCGCCACCCTTTGGCCCACACGCACCAGCGGCGCCTCGGTTTGGCCTTGCGATGCATGGAAGGTACCGACCATGGGCGATAATTGCACAAAACCTTCAATCACGGGCAAGGCGTCACGGGCTTTGGCAGGCTTTGGCATGAGTGCTGAAGAGGGCGCAGGATTGTGCGCGCCCTCAGGTGTGCTTGAGGTATGCTGGCTGTAGCGGGTGATGCGAATGGATTCTTCCCCTTCGGTAATCGCGAGTTCCACAATCCCAGATTCCTGCACTAATTCAATCAGTTTTTTGATCTTTCGAAGGTCAACCGCCATGGCTTGTGGCTCCCAGTACTCACGCTAATCGCGTTTATGCCTTCAATCTCTTAATCGCCGCCGCGAGGGCAAACTCATAGCCTTGGGCGCCGAAACCACAAATCACTCCAATGGCCTTATCGGACAAATAGGAGTGGTGGCGGAAGGGCTCGCGGGCATGGACATTGGATAAATGCACTTCAAAGAAGGGGATGTCCACCCCAAGCAGTGCGTCACGCAGGGCCACACTGGTGTGGGTAAAGGCGGCGGGGTTGATAATGATCATCTGCGCATCGGTGGCATGGATAGCGTTGATCAGCTCAAATTCGGCATTCGATTGAATATGCTCAAGTTGTACGCCCGCCGTCTGCGCTTGTTCAGTTAACAGGGCAACAATATCGGCTAAGGTTTGATGACCGTAAACACTGGGCTCACGGCGGCCAAGGAGGTTTAAATTGGGGCCATTGATGAGCAGAACTTTATGATTCATTACACTTTCCTTTTACGACATGCCTTAACGGGTTGAATGCCATTAACTTAACCTGTTCGGGCGGATTTTGCATTATGAATGTCACCGCGTTGTCGGTGGGGTTAATCAAACTTAATTTGTCGCATGGCCTTAGTGGCGCCGCGTTGTTTTTTCGCATCTAAGCGTTTGGTTTGGCTGCTTTTGGTCGCGCGGGTTGGAATACGTTTTTTGGGCACTTCGGCCACGCTGGCAACCAGGGCGATAAATTGCTCCAAGGCGGTTTGCCGATTCGCCTCTTGGCTGCAGCTTGCCTGACATTTGATAATGATTTTGCCGCTGGCGGTAATGCGATGATCGGCTTTTTGTAGCAGGCGCTGCTGATAAAACTCGGGTAATGACGAGTTTCTGATATCAAAAATCAATTGGGCGGCGGTGGAGACTTTATTGACATTCTGCCCGCCAGCGCCGCTTGAGCGGATAAATTGCCACTCGATTTCATTTTCCGGAAGTTCCACACGGTTTGAGATTTTTATCATGGCAGACTTAGGGTTTTGTCCAATTGCTTTGAGAAGCGAGCAATAACTGCTTATGGCTTTTCAATAGATTTGTTATCATCGGCGCATTCTTGCTGGGCAGGCGTGTTTGCCCGTTTGCAAAATAGTGTTCTCGTTTCGGAGTGCCTTTATGTTATGCCAAATCCCC
Source organism: Shewanella sp. FJAT-51649 (assembly GCF_019457435.1). Classification (NCBI taxonomy): domain Bacteria; kingdom Pseudomonadati; phylum Pseudomonadota; class Gammaproteobacteria; order Alteromonadales; family Shewanellaceae; genus Shewanella; species Shewanella sp. FJAT-51649. The sequence continues at coordinate 589,047 of NZ_CP080411.1, forward strand.
GATATTGCTAAGGGTGTTATCAGTCTTTTCGCCAGTGGTCGACTCTCATCAACCGATTATCGTACCCGTTTACAGCCGGCCATTAAGAGTTACCGCAAGGATTGGGGACAAGTTTGCCTATATATCGAGGCGGACGTCTTACTCGAAGGCTGGGAATTTGAGTCGCTAACGGGCAGCGGCGAAGTCCAACTCCCTAATTTTGAAGCCTTAGTATTTGTTGGTGGCCCAGATTGGGTGGGTAACGCAGTGCGTTTACTCGGCCCCTTTATGCAGGGCGAAGTGGCTTGGTTCCCCTTAGAACAAAAAGCTAAAGCCATCGACTGGATTGCGAAACGTTCAACTTTTTAACGGCCCATGGTGGGTATTACTTATAAGGAATTAACTATGTCTTTGTTGAAAACTATGACTGCCAAACCGACCGCTAAATTAGGCGCTATCGCCTTAGTGTTGGCCTTTACCGCAGGCTTAAGTGCCTGTGCGCCAGAAGTGGGCAGTGAAGCTTGGTGTAAGCAAATGAAGGATAAACCTTCTGGTGATTGGACGGCGAACGAAGCCGCCGATTACGCAAAACACTGCGTGTTTAAATAAGCTTTTCAAGCTAGTAGCGTCACAGCTTGGCTTCTTTTTAGTTGCAAGCTGTGAACTTATGCTTAGAATCCCTGTCTGAAGTTGCACAAGCTATTGCTTAACAACCTACTGAATTGTCCAAAGGTGATATTTGATTTCGACCGCCAAGCCATTCTTTAGCCGAATGGTCACCCTACTGATAGCCATTATCGTGCTGCAATTTGCGGGCGCGAATTTGGGTGCGCATCAGTTACATGCGGGTAATGGTGCTGAAGAAGCCGAGAATCATCCCCATCTCCAATTTAGTGCTCCCGTGACCACCTTGGCCGAATGTGTGGATTGTGTGTGTCCCAATGAGCAGACACTCGGATTCAGTGCCGAGGCGTTTGGCGAAACGGCACTTAAGTCGGGCATAGCAACGGCGAGCGTGAGTGGCCACTCACACTTAGTGCAAACCACTGAAATTCAAGATTTTGACCTTTGCCTTGATTGCCAATGTCACGGCGGTCATGTGGCGTTGTTATCCCATACCGAGAACCAAACGACTGTCGCGTTTGATATGGCCTATGTGCCGGCTGATTTAGCTTATTTCTCGGCAGATCAATTACCTAAGTACCGCCCTCCCATCGCTTAACCTTCAATATTTGCTTATCGCGTATCGCAGCGTTTTTGTGCGTCGCCATAAGCCCTTTATTTATCCCCACAGCATCGATAATGGGTCTAAAACGCCCATGGCTCGCGCTAGCGCTTTGAGCTTATTCGATATTTAACGCCTTTGGGGAGTGTTCGATTGGTATCCGTATGCCTATGGCGTGGGCCAATCAATATTAGATATTGTTAGGAATTGCGATGAATAAAACCATTATCGCCCAGACCTTGTTTGGCCTGTTTAGCACACTCGTGCTCGTTGGCGGACAGGTTCACTCTGCTGTTGCAGCAACCTCAAGCCTTGAAGTGAGCGAGCTAAATGCTGAAGGCACTTTATTAGCGCAAGGCGAGCTATTAACCGAAGAAACTCAAGCTTCCCTCAAGCAGTGGATGCCAGAGTTACTCAAGCAAATTAATCAGTTACCCGAAGTGCAGGCGCAAATTGCTAGGCAGCAACAGGCTGAGCTCGCCATTGCGGCAGCGGATCGCGCTATCTATAACCCAGAGCTTGGACTCAATTATCAAAATGCCGACACAGATACCTACAGTCTAGGGCTGAGTCAAACCCTAGATTGGGGCGATAAGCGCGGCGTGGCGACTCGCCTTGCTCAGCTCGAGGCGCAAATCCTGTTAGCGGATATACAGCTAGAGCGCAGTCAGATGTTGGCCGAGCGGCTATTGGCACTGGCCGAGCAGGCGCAAAGCAATAAGGCGCTGACCTTCGCCGAGCAGCAATTAAGGTTTACGCAGGCACAGCTCAATATTGCCGAGCAGCGCTTTGCTGCGGGGGATTTATCCGATGTTGAGTTGCAACTGCTAAAGCTCGAACTGGCGAGTAACACCGCCGACTATGCGCTGGCCGAGCAAGCGGCGTTAGTGGCCGATGGCAAAGTCATCGAATTACTCGGCGTCGATAAGCTGGGATTTAGGGAGTTTATCCCCGAAATTGGCCAATGGGTGTCGCAATTGACCCCGAAAGTGGATTTACCCGCATTGACCAGTGCCCATCAACAGGTGTTGTTGGCCAAGGCTAATGCCATGAAGGTTAAGGCGGACACGGCGGCCGATCCCACCATCAACCTCGGTGTTGAAAAGGAAGGCGATGACAACAAGTTTGGCGTCGGCGTGGCCATCCCTTTGCAGGTGCGGAATAACTACAGTGAGTTACAGGCGGTTGCCGATAAAGGCATCGCTATCGCGGAGCAGAACTACTTAGCCCGTGAGCGAGTACTTACTGCCAAACAGGCACAATTTACCCATGCCTTACCCCGTTTACTGGCGCGCTACCAAGATTGGCGCGAGCGAGTCGCAGCCTCGGGGAGTAAAGCCGCTAAATCCTTAAGTGAGCAGTGGCGTTCGGGTGATGTGAGTACTAGCGAGTATTTGCAGAGTCGGCGCCAGCTCGCGGCCAGTTATTTGGTCGGTTTAAACCTCGAAACGGCAATTTATCAGAGTTGGTTAACTTGGATGGGGGACAGCGGTCAGCTGCTGCCCATGATTGACACCTTAGCCGACACATCCGTCGGCAAATCAACATCCATTTCTTCCATACACGCCGTGCCAGCAAAGTAATCGTGAGGTAATACTATGAATTCATTTACTCAAAAATCGTCTTTCCAAACTTTGGGCACAGTGTCTGCTGCGGGCTTAAGGTCGTTATTTACTCCTTCCCGCTTAGCATTGGCCTTGATGCTGACCTTCTTAACCCTGACGACGCCGACCTTCGCGGGTGAAGGCCATGATCACGACGCTGAAAAGGTTACCAATAAGGCAGAAAAAAGTGCTTCAGCGACTGAAGATGACCATGGTGAGCAGGCACTCACTTTTACGCCTGCGCAGTTGGAACTCGCAGGCGTGCGCCTGTTGCCCTTGAGCAGCGATAGTTTAAGTTTTAGCAATCTCAACCTCGATACTATGGCGACCGCCACTCTAGTGGTTGATCGTGATAGAACCGCGACCTTAGCGCCGCAGCTGGATGTGCGGGTGCAGGCGCGCCATGTGGTGCCCGGCCAAGAGGTGAAAAAAGGTGAGCCCTTACTGACCTTAGGCGGCGCAGAAGTCGCCAAGGCGCAGGCGGAATATATTAATGCCGCTGCCGAGTGGAGTCGAGTGCGTCGTATGAGTGAGGGCGCGGTGAGCGTGAGCCGCAGAATGCAGGCGCAGGTCGATGCCGAACTGAAGCGAGCGATTTTAGATGCGATCAAAATGACCCCTGAACAGATTCGTACCTTAGAGTCGACCCCTGAAGCTATCGGCAGCTATCAACTTTTAGCGCCTATCGATGGCCGTGTGCAGCAGGATATCGCCATGCTAGGCCAAGTGTTCACCGCTGGCACACCATTAATGCAATTAACCGATGAATCGCACCTTTGGGTCGAAGCGCAATTAACTCCGGCGCAGGCGGCCAATGTGAATGTCGGCGGCCCGGCGTTGGTGCAAGTGGGGGATAAAACGCTGGCGGGCAAGATTATTGGCCGCTCCCATGAGCTGGATAGTGTGACCCGTACCGAGCAGATTTTAGTCAGCATGCCAAACCCTGAGCATGTGTTGCACGCGGGGCAATTTGCCGAGCTGTATTTTGCCGATGCGCCTAAGGGTGGCGACTTATCATCAGGCTTATCTGCTGGAATCGTCTTGCCCGATGCGGTGCTTACCCGCAGTGGGGATGGTGATTGGCAGATCTTTATTCAAGACGAAGATGGTTTCGAAGCCATTGAGGTGGAGCTAGTACAGCGTCAGCGCGGCTTAAGCCTAGTGCGCGGCGACAAGTTGGATAAGGCGCGACAGGCACAACTAAAAGTGGTAGTGGGAGGCGCATTTTTCTTGGCGTCGGAGCTGGCCAAAGCTGGCTTTGATATTCATGCCCACTAATGCCGATGAGTCGAACCTTCTCAAGCCCTCTTTTTACGCCTTTTTAAAGGCTTAGGGCGAATGCGCGAGGAATTTTTATGTTGCAAAAAGCAATCGAAGCCGCGATTAAAAATCGGCTATTAGTAGTGCTGGCACTGCTTGCTGTGGTGGCCGCCAGTGTGGCCATGTTGCCCAAACTGAATTTGGATGCCTTTCCCGATGTCACCAACGTACAGGTGACCATCAATACCGCGGCCGAGGGCTTGGCCGCCGAAGAGGTGGAAAAGCTCATCAGTTATCCGGTCGAATCGGCCATGTATGCCTTGCCGGCGGTGACTGAGGTGCGCTCACTTTCGCGTACTGGCTTGTCCATCGTGACCGTGGTATTTGCCGAGGGCACGGATATTTACTTTGCTCGCCAGCAAGTGTTTGAGCAGTTACAGGCGGCGCGGGAGATGATCCCAAGCGGAGTGGGGGTGCCAGAAATTGGCCCTAACACTTCAGGTTTAGGGCAGATTTATCAGTACATTCTGCGGGCCGACCCTAGCTCGGGTATTAATGCCGCCGAGCTGCGAAGCCTTAACGATTACCTCGTCAAACTGATCATGATGCCCGTGGGCGGCGTGACCGATGTTTTATCCTTTGGCGGCGAGGTGCGTCAGTATCAAGTACAGGTCGACCCTAACAAGTTGCGAGCCTATGGTTTGTCGATGGCTCAGGTGAGCGAGGCACTTGAGAGCAATAACCGCAACGCCGGTGGTTGGTTTATGGACCAAGGTCAGGAGCAATTGGTGGTGCGGGGTTATGGCATGTTACCCGCGGGTGAAGCTGGGCTTGCCGCAATTGCCCAAATTCCGCTGACTGAAGTGCGTGGCACGCCAGTGCGAGTGGGCGACATTGCTCAGGTCGATTTTGGCAGTGAGATCCGTGTTGGGGCCGTGACTATGACGCGCCGCGATGAGGCGGGTCAGGCGCAAGACTTGGGCGAAGTGGTGGCGGGCGTGGTGCTTAAGCGCATGGGCGCCAACACTAAGGCGACGATTGATGATATCGATGCGCGGATTAATCTGATTGAGCAGGCGCTACCTAAGGGTGTGTCTTTCGAAGTGTTTTACGACCAAGCGGACTTAGTAGATAAAGCCGTTACCACAGTGCGAGATGCACTGCTGATGGCCTTTGTGTTTATCGTGGTGATCTTGGCGCTGTTCCTTGTGAATATCCGCGCCACCCTGTTGGTGCTGCTGTCTATCCCAGTATCCATTGGTTTGGCGCTGATGGTGATGTCTTACTATGGCCTGTCTGCCAACTTGATGTCCCTCGGCGGGTTAGCGGTGGCCATTGGGATGTTGGTCGATGGTTCTGTGGTGATGGTTGAGAATATTTTCAAACATTTAACTCAGCCAGATCGCCGTCATTTAGCCCAGGCGAGAAGCCGCGCGGATGGCGAAGTCGACCCATACCATGGCGATGAGGATGGTAGTATCCGCGCCGTTGAGGCGGATAACAGCATGGCTGTACGCATCATGCTGGCGGCGAAAGAGGTGTGCAGTCCGATCTTCTTCGCGACCGCCATCATCATTGTGGTGTTTGCGCCGCTATTTGCGCTAGAAGGGGTTGAGGGCAAGTTGTTCCAACCTATGGCGGTCAGCATTATTTTGGCGATGATTTCCGCCTTACTGGTGGCCTTGATTGCCGTGCCGGCACTGGCGGTTTATCTGTTTAAGCGTGGCGTTGTGCTTAAGGAGAGCGTCGTCTTAGCACCTTTGGACTCGGCCTATCGCAAGCTGCTGAGTGCAACCCTTGCTCGGCCAAAGTTGGTGATGATCAGCGCGTTGCTGATGTTTGCAATGAGTATGGTTTTGCTGCCAAGGCTGGGGACCGAGTTTGTGCCCGAGCTAGAGGAAGGCACCATTAACCTGAGGGTGACGCTGGCACCGACCGCGAGCCTTGGCACTTCCTTAGATGTGGCGCCAAAGCTTGAGGCCATGCTGCTGGAATTCCCCGAGGTGGAATATGCCTTGAGCCGTATCGGTGCGCCCGAATTAGGCGGCGATCCTGAGCCTGTCAGCAATATCGAAGTCTATATCGGCCTTAAACCCATCGAAGAATGGCAATCGGCTAGCTCGCGTTTGGAGCTGCAACGGCTAATGGAGGAAAAGCTCAGTGTCTTCCCAGGACTGCTACTCACCTTCTCACAACCGATTGCGACGCGGGTCGATGAGCTGCTCTCTGGGGTAAAGGCACAGTTGGCGATTAAACTTTTTGGCCCCGATTTAGACGTCTTATCTGAAAAGGGTCAAGTGCTCACCGATCTGGTGGCAAAAATCCCCGGCGCTGTGGATGTGTCACTCGAGCAGGTGAGTGGTGAGGCGCAGCTTGTAGTGCGGCCAGACCGCGCACAACTTGCCCGCTATGGCATCAGTGTCGATCAAGTGATGTCGCTAGTTAGCCAAGGGATTGGTGGCGCGAGTGCTGGACAGGTGATCGACGGTAATGCTAGATACGACATTAATTTGCGCCTCGCTGCCGAGTATCGCAGCAGCCCGGATGTGATTAAGGATTTACTCCTTAGCGGCAGCAATGGCGCAACTGTACGTTTAGGCGAGGTTGCCAGTGTTGAGGTGGAAATGGCGCCGCCGAATATTCGCCGTGATGATGTGCAGCGCCGCGTGGTGGTGCAAGCCAACGTGGCGGGGCGGGACATGGGATCTGTGGTCAAAGATATCTATGCGCTAGTGCCTCAGGCCGATTTGCCCGCGGGATATACAGTGATAGTGGGCGGTCAGTATGAAAATCAGCAGAGGGCACAACAAAAGCTGATGTTGGTGGTGCCTATCTCTATCGCTTTGATTGCTTTGCTGTTGTACTTCTCCTTTGGCGCAGTGAAGCAGGTCTTATTGATCATGGCGAACGTTCCTCTGGCATTGATCGGCGGGATCGTGGCGCTATTTGTCAGCGGCACTTATCTGTCGGTGCCGAGCTCCATCGGTTTTATCACGCTGTTTGGGGTGGCGGTGCTCAATGGCGTGGTATTAGTGGACTCGATTAACCAGCGCAGGCAGAGCGGCGAGTCGCTCTATGACTCGGTTTACGAAGGCACAGTTGGCCGCTTACGCCCCGTACTGATGACGGCCTTGACCTCGGCCTTGGGCTTGATCCCCATCTTAGTGTCATCGGGTGTGGGCAGTGAAATCCAAAAGCCACTGGCGGTGGTGATTATCGGCGGGCTGTTTAGCTCTACGGCACTGACGTTATTGGTGTTGCCGACCCTGTATCGTTGGTTATATCGCCACGATAAGTCGTCAGCTTAGTGAGATGTAGAGCCTTGGCCTCATTTTGTGGCAAGGCTCAATGTTAAAGTTAAAAATCAGTGAGCTATCGCGTGCGATCTAGGCTAGGCTTAGCTCTGGTATTAAGGATTACTATCTTTGGAGAGCATTATGATCGCAGTCATTTTTGAAGTCGTGCCCACGAAAGAAGGCAAGGAAGAATATCTGCATGTGGCAGCCGAGATGCGCCAATATTTAGAAGGGCGTCAGGGGCTGATTTCAATTGAACGGTTTCAGAGCTTAACCGACGATGGCAAGGTGCTGAGTTTATCGTTTTGGGATGATATGGCCTCTATTACCCAATGGCGTAATCAAATGGCCCACAGCATTGCTGAGCAATCCGGCATTGTGCCTTGCTTATTTAACTCTTATCGCATCCGCGTTGCCGAAGTGGTGCAAGACTATAGTGAAACCGTGCACGACGTGCCCGAGTAAGCTAAGCACTTGAACAAAAACAAAACCCATCGAAGTCGATGGGTTTTTTATTACAATCAATCGGATAAGAAAATAGCGTTAGCTTACTTTTCTTGCTGCGCTTTAAGCAGATCGCGGATCTCAGATAACAGCTCTTGATCTTTGGTCGGCGCTGGTGGGGCTTTCGGCGCTTCTTCCTGTTTGCGTTTTAGGCTGTTAATGGCTTTTAAGCCCATAAAAATCGCGAAGGCGATAATGGTAAAGTCGATGATGGTTTGAATGAATTTACCGTAAGCAATCACTACCGCTGGCGCATCGCCCTGGGCGGCTTGCAACACTATGCTCAGATCGCTGAAATTCACGCCACCTAAGATGATCCCAATTGGCGGCATAATGATATCGGCCACAAAGGATGAGACTATCTTGCCAAAAGCGGCACCGATGATAATACCCACCGCCATATCGATCACATTGCCACGGGACGCAAAAGCCTTGAACTCTTTAATTAAGCTCATTAGGTTTCCTCCGAAATTAAAAATGAAATGTTAAATTTTATTGTGTTAACTGTATCAGGAAAACCTAAGGGTCTTTTGCTGCCTGTTACCTTGCCAAGCTTATAGGGGCTTAAGGATTAAGGCAATTCTGACATTCTGGATTTATCCTTCATCGGCTAATTTCAGCTCGGCAAGGTTACAATTGTTAAGTCGAACGAGGGTTATTGGGTTCTTGCTGGCCAATAAATTCCGGCACTTCTAATACCTGTGAACCCCAGCGTTTGAACAGGGCGGTATAAATAAACTCGATAAAGACACGGTATTTGCGCGGCAAATACGCCCGTTTGGGATAACTGAGCACCACTTTGGTTTGCACCATCGGGTAATCGTCGAGGAGTGGCACTAAATAGCCTTTCTCTATCGCCTCCTGCGCAATAATCGACGGCACGGCCGTAATGCCAAGCCCCGCAATGGCGGCTTCGCGGGCAATAGTGACATTGTTTACCGTGAGTTGGGTTACCGGTTCAATCACCACCCAAGACTGGCCATCAAACAGCTTCCACGCACCTTCGATATGCGCCGACTGTAAGCGAATCGCTTTATGCTTGGCTAAGTCCTGCGGCACTTTTGGCGTGCCATGTTCGGCTAAATAACTTGGGCTTGCCATCAAGGATTTGTAGGCGTTAACTAAGGAATAACTCTGCAAACGAGTATCGCTCGAGTCGGCGATTTGGAATAACAAATCGATACCTTCTTCTATCACATCCACCTTGCGGTTAGTGAGCTCAGCCTCAATGGTGATATCGGGATAAAGGGTTAAAAACTGGGCGAAGATAGGCCCGAGGAACAATTGGCCTAATTCGATGGGGCACACTATTTTTAGGTTGCCTTTAATCAATTGCTGATGGGCGCTGAGTTGGTTTTCTGCGCTCTGCAGATCGCTCAAGATCTTATTGATCCGATTGTAGTAACTCGATCCCGCCTCGGTGAGTTTGAGGGCGCGGGTCGTTCGGAATAACAATTGGGTGCCTGTATCTGACTCCAGTTCGGCAATCTTGCGGCTGACAGTGGCCTTAGTTAAACCAAGGGCCTTAGCGGCGCCAGTAAAGCTACCTTGCTCGACGACTTGGGCAAATATCTGCACACGATTGAGATCCATGATTGTTACACCTGTGAAACAGTGGGTTGATTTTTAGCTATCTAATAAACGTGATGAGACAGTAGTACACTAGCACTCACTAATCAAGGAGTAATTCATGTCCAAAAGTAAACTCATCATCGCCGTTCCACTATTGCTCGCCGCCGTTGCGGGTGGCGGTTATTACTGGTGGACGCAAGTACGTTTTATCGAAACCACTGACAACGCCTATGTCGAGGCCGATATCTCCCATGTGAGCGTGAAAGTACCGGGTTATGTGGTGTTATCCGATGTGACCGATAACCAACATGTGCGCAAGGGCGAGTTATTGGCGCAACTTGAAGATAACCAGTTTAGCGCCAAAGTCAGCCAAGCCGAGGCGTCACTCGCCAGTGCTAAGGCCGATCTGCAAACCTTAGCCGCTAAGGTGGAATTGCAGCACGCGTTGATCAGTCAAGCGAGTGCGGGCGTGGTTGCGGCGCAGGCCGACAAACTGCGTGCCGAGCAACAGTTAACTCGTGCTAAAAAGTTAAAAGTCAGCAACTACAGCTCACAGGACGATGTCGACCAATTACAGGCTGGTTTTGATTCTGCCGCAGCAGGGCTAGATGAAGCCAAAGCACTGTTAGTGGCTAAAGAGCGTGAGCTCGCCGTGTTTAATGCCCAGCTGAATCAGGCTGGTTCAGTGGTTGAACAGTCGAATGCGGCATTGGAGCTGGCTAAAATTCAGCTTAATGATACCCGCGTGACCGCGCCTTTTTCTGGGGTGATTGGTAAACGCGGCGCCATGGTGGGGCAATATGTGCAGCCCGGCCAGGCACTCTACAGTTTGGTTCCGGATGGGGCTGTGTGGATCACGGCGAACTTTAAAGAAACCCAAATCCAACATATGCAACCTGGGCAGTCGGTGCAGGTCAGTCTCGATGCGTTTCCCGACAAAACCTTTACAGGTGTTATCGATAGTCTGTCACCGGCGTCCGGAGCCAAATTTAGTCTGCTGCCCGCCGAAAATGCCACGGGTAACTTCACGAAAATCGTGCAACGTATCCCTGTGCGGATCCGTTTAGATCTCTCCGAAGAAGAGGCGCGTGTCGTCCCCGGTTTAAGTGCTGTGGTCAAGGTCGATACTGCGTCGCATCCGACGACAGCCATCGCTGCTAACGTCGGTCGCTAAGTAGGTTGTTAACATGAGCACAATTGCAGCGGCACCTGAGGCTATAGTCGCGGGGGCTATACCGAGCGAATATGAGCGTGGTAGTCGCCGTTCGTGGATTGCCGTTTTCGGTGGTTTGATTGGCGCCTTTATGGCGATCCTCGATATTCAAATCACCAATGCCTCGATGAAGGAAATCCAAGGTAGCCTCGGCGCAACACTGGAGGAAGGCAGTTGGATTTCAACGGCTTATCTCGTTGCCGAGATGATTGCGATCCCGCTCTCGGGCTGGTTAAGCACAGGGCTTTCGGTCAGGCGTTATCTGCTGTGGACCACTGCTGCCTTTATCTTTGCCTCTATCCTGTGTTCGATTTCGTGGAACCTTGAGGCCATGATCGCCTTTCGGGCGTTGCAGGGCTTCTTTGGTGGAGCGTTGATCCCGCTGGCCTTTCGGCTGATCTTAGAATTTTTACCCGAGAATAAACGTGCAGTGGGGATGGCGTTATTCGGGGTGACGGCGACGTTTGCGCCCTCGATTGGCCCAACCCTAGGTGGTTGGTTAACTGAGCATTTTAGCTGGCATTACCTGTTTTATATCAACGTGCCGCCAGGCTTGCTGGTAATGGCGATGCTGGCTTATGGCCTCGAAAAGCGCCCTGTGGTGTGGGACAAACTGAAAAATGCCGACTTAGCCGGCATTGTCACCATGGCGCTGGGCATGGGCTGCCTCGAAGTGGTGCTTGAGGAAGGTAATCGTAAAGATTGGTTTGGCTCGGATTTGATCCGCAATCTCGCCATTATTGCCGCGGTGAATTTAGTGCTGTTTGTGTGGATCCAGCTTAAACGTAAAGATCCTTTAGTGAATTTACGCTTGCTCGGTAAACGCGACTTTGTGCTTTCGACCATAGCTTACTTTTTGCTGGGGATGGCACTCTTTGGTGCTATCTATTTGATCCCACTTTATTTGTCCCAAGTGCATGATTACACTCCGCTGGAAATTGGCGAAGTTATTATGTGGATGGGCTTCCCGCAGCTATTGGTATTGCCATTAGTGCCGCGGTTGATGCAACGTTTCGACGGGCGTTACTTAGCCGCCTTCGGCTTTTTTATGTTTGCCCTCAGTTATTACATGAATAGCCAAATGACCGCCGATTACGCCGGGCCGCAGATGATCGCCTCCCAAGTGGTGCGCGCCTTAGGCCAGCCCTTTATCTTAGTGCCCATTGGCATGTTGGCGACGGCCCATTTAAAGCCCCACGAGAATCCTTCGGCTTCGACCGTGCTGAACGTGATGCGTAACTTAGGTGGCGCCTTTGGTATCGCGCTGGTGGCGACCTTAACCGATAACTTGGCCCGCAGCCATTTGGCCCATGTGAAGGAGTCTCTGCCTGCGGTCAGCACGCAGGCGCAGGAGTATTTGAATCAGAGCGCCAGTATGTTGCAACAGGGCGGCTCGGATCCCTATACCGCCTCCATGCAGGCCAAGGCGCTATTAGGGCAAACCATGAGTCAGCAGGCCTATATTCAAGCCTATAACGATGTGTTTCTGATTATGGGTGCCCTGTTGTTAATTGCCGTGGTGGCTGTGCTGCTTATCCGTAAACCTCAAGGGCCTGTCGCCCACGATGCGGTTGTCGAATAAGACTGACTCATTTCGTTTTCGCAATGCGTAACCCTTGCGCCTTAATTCCCCCAGGATTAAGGCGCTTTTTTATGTGTAGACCTGTGATAGACTCGAGCTCTTTTCCGGTTGTACGCAGAGCCTTTTTATGTCGATACAAGATTCAGTCGAGTGGCAAAATCTTAAATTTAATCAATTAACTGCTAACACTTTGTATGACATTCTCAAACTGAGAGTCGATGTGTTTGTGGTTGAGCAAGCCTGTGCTTACCCAGAGCTTGACGATAAAGATAGGCACCCTGAAACCCAGCATTTTATTGGCCTATCGCCCGCTGGCGAGTTACTCACCTATGCCCGCATTTTACCTCCGGGGCTGAGTTATCCCGAGGCCAGTATTGGCCGAGTCGTTGTGTCATCTGCTGGACGAGGTAAAGGATTGGCTATGCCTTTGATGCAGCGGGCGATTGATGCCGCTCTTAGCACTTGGCCTGCTGCGGGGATCCAAATCGGTGCTCAGGATTATCTGAAAAGCTTCTACCAAAAACTCGGGTTTAGCGCCTGTTCCGAAATGTATTTGGAAGATGGCATTCCCCATATTGATATGCGCTACCAGCCTAAGTGAGCTTGTTTTAACTAGCTGAATTTAATCTTATTAAGGAAATCAAATGACTACTGTTACGGACTATAAAATCAATCAACAACAACTCGTTTGCGTCGCGAGCTTTTTAGCAAAAGAAGGTAAAACCGAGGCCTTGATTGCGGCGCTCGCTTCGCTGATCCCCGATACGCGCCGCGAAGCGGGCTGCATCCGTTATGAGCTCAACGTCAGCCGTGATGAGCCGCGCCGCGTGACCTTTGTGGAGAAGTTTGTCGATATCGCCGCGTTCGATGAGCACTGCGCTAAGGATGCCATTCAGCATTATTTCCATCAGGTGATGCCCGAGTTAGTCGAGTCTTTCCATGTGGAAACTTACCATCAAGTGATTGCTTAACTGACTGGTTAAGTCGCGTAGCGGCAGAGGCTTGCAGTAGCAAAAACCTTAATCTGTTGATTTATTCGAGGTGGATTTGATACTGCAAGCTCATCATAAGTGCTATGGGGAGGGCGTGATGGCTTAATCTCTATTCGATCAAAACTATTCACTGCAAAGTGTTAGCAGCGCGCAACAACTTGCATTATCGATTGTGTCATCGCGGTTTATTAATCCTTTCAATCCCATACTATGCTTTGTGCCTATCAAGTCGCTAAGCTTACTGCTTAACGTCAGCAATTACTGCGTTTAAGCCAGTTAACTCATGCTGGTCAGGTTTGTCGGGAGGCCATTGTCCTTCTAGACTTGATTAGTAATAGGCTCATCTCCCACCCCTTCCTATGGATGACATCGGTAAGCCTGCTCCCGCAAAAACACGTTGGAAACGGTGGTTGTTAGTACTCGACCCCGAGCAATGTCTGCCGGAGTGTAGTGAAGAACTGAAACAAGCGGCTTGGAACTGTGTAAAAGCAGTGTCGGCGGCCGAAGCTTTAGTATTGCTGCAAAAATATGAGTTGCGTGTCGCCATTGCGTTTATCAGCGACACTAACCAAACTGCGCTGGCGAAAGAAATTGCCATTATTCAAGCCGAATATCCCTCCTTGCATTGGATTGCCGTTACCGATAGCGCCTTGGAGCAGCATTGCAGCTGGCTCAGCGCCGCTAATTTTGTTGATTATTACCATCGTCCATTTGATTGGAATCGCTTTGCCGATACCCTTGGACACGCTTGGGGCATGGCGCAGCTGACGCCATCGAAAGGAGGGAAGGGGCCGGCAAAGGTTTTAACGACCATTAAGGGTGAACATCCCTTATTGCAGCAGCTGCGTCAGCGGCTGCATAAATTTAGTCAGTCGGATGAAACCGTATTACTGAGCGGTGAAACGGGCTCTGGCAAAGGACTATGTGCTAAAACTTTACATAGTTTATCTAAAAGGCACGAAGGGCCATTTATCACAGTAAATTGTGGCGCGCTGCCTACAGGGCTTATCCATTCCACCCTCTTTGGCCATGAGAAAGGTGCCTTTACCGACGCCGATAAACGGTATATCGGTCATTTAGAGCAGGCCCATGGTGGGACATTGTTTTTAGATGAAATTGCCGATCTCCCCTTAGACTTACAGGTCAACTTACTGCACTTTTTGGATGATAAACACATTATGCGAATTGGCGGTAATGCGCCCATAAAAGTGGATTGCCGTTTGTTATTTGCCTCCCATCAAGATTTAGAGGCCGCGATTGACGAAGGCCGCTTTCGTGATGATTTATATCACCGTATCAATGTGTTACGCCTGCATGTGCCAAGTTTGAGACAGTATAGTGATGAGGTCATGCTGCTCGCTGAACAATTCTTGTTAGAACATTCGGACAACTGTACTCAGTTTCATTTTAGTGACGACGCCCGCTGTGCGATGAAACACTACAATTGGCCGGGCAATGTGCGCGAGCTGCGTAACCGGATCCGCCGGGCTATGGTTTTAACCGATGACTGCATTATTACTGCGCAGTTGTTAGGGCTAGATTCACTCACGGCAAACCGTACCAGCCAAGATCTTGCGCGCTGCCGCGCAGAGCATGAGGCTGAAGTATTACTGAAAGCCATTAGCGATCATAAACATAATATTTCCGCCGCCGCCCGCTCCTTAAATATCTCCAGAGCGACCTTCTATCGACTCCTGAAAAAGTGTCAGATCAAGGTGCCTTAGTTCGTCTATTTATCCTGCGACAGTCTGCTTCACCGCTGTGACACATCTTATCCAGTCATCCATTTTAATTTCTTATATATCAATGTATTAAGTTTTGGCTTGTGGCTTGCTTAGTGCAGATGTTCACAATCCGGAATGCGCATATGCAGAGGTTGGTGGGTGCAGCGGGATTCCGTCCACAGGAAATGAGGAGAATGTTATGAAACTCAAATTATTGTTTCGTACCCTTCTACTTTGGGTCTGCACATTGATGGTATACGGTGTACAGGCTACGGTAGATAAGGTCGAGCTGGATGGTAATATTGTCAAGCAGACTACACTCGATGATTGGCAAACGATTAACTTAGGTAGCAGTACAGCGAATGTCACCACTGGAGTGATTGCCGACTTGCCACCACAAACGATTTTTTGGAAAGGGGGCTCGAAAGACACCTTAGATGTGACCGAATGGTGGTACAAAGACGGTGCCGTACCCGATAAGGATGACCTGCGCAATGGATATGCAGCTGCCTATTTTATTAATAACGGCAGTGGTAGTGATGACTTAGTGTTTTACTTTGGTGCAGAGCGTTATGCCAACAATGGTGACGCTATTATGGGATTTTGGTTCTTCCAAGATAAAGTCGGCCCAGGCCCAGGTAATAAGTTTACCGGACAACACCAAGAAAACGACTTATTTATCATCATGGAATACCCTCAGGACTCGAACTCTGTGCCCTTTGTACAAGTGATGCGCTGGGTGAATTCGGGTGGTGATGTCTCTGAACATTTGGAATTGCTCTATGCCTCTGGCGATGCCGGAGCCAAATGTTTATCCGCTGGTGATACTGGCGTAGCCTGTGCCATTACCAATGAAAACTCCGAACTTGCTGGCGTGGCCAATGGTTTGTGGCCCTATGAAAACAAAGCGGGCATACCTAACACTTATCCCTATGAATCCTTCTTTGAAGGTCGTTTGAATGTAACCCAAGCCTTCTTGGCGGCGGGTGTGAATGAGATCCCTTGTTTTAGCAGCTTCTTGATTGAAACCCGGTCGTCTCGTTCTGAAACCGCCCAATTGAAGGACTTTTTAGGCGGCGATTTCCCTCTCTGTAGTATTGCGATTGCGAAAACCTGTAGTGCGACAGAGCTGACCGGCAGTAATCAATTCCGTATCGATTACACCTTGCAACTCACTAATACCGGGGTTGGTAGCATTGGTGCCGGTGAAACGGTCACCATCAACGATACACCTAGCAACGGTAATGCATTTAGCATTAGCCAAGCCTTGAGCGCGTTTGCTAATGGTGCTGATGGTTGGGCTCCTAACGAAATGCTGACCTATACAGGGTATTACATCTCTGATGTGAATGGTGGTACTAACACTGTCGATGCCAGTGTGAGCTTTGGCTCTGCTAGCATTAGTGCCGATCCCTACACTGCAACCTGCGATTCGTTGGCGTTGAGTCCTATGTTGTCCATTGTGAAAAACTGTAGCGTTTCATTGGCAGAAAACAGCGGTTTGGTCGCTCTGCGAAAAGACTACGACATTACCGTCTGTAACACGGGGGATGCACCGTTGGATGTCTCTCTGACCGACTCTGTGGACAGTAGTTTAAATGCCACATTCAGTTTGGATTTTGCGAAACAGTGCTTGACCAACAACGATTGTGGCTCGGGTTATAGCTGCGATGGTAACAGCCTAATGTGTACCAATACGGCGGGTGAAGTGGAAGGTAACTTTGGGGGAAATGTTTGTGAGTTAACCCAAAGCCATTACTTCCCAAGCACATTACCTACAGGTGCCGACGGTACTTTGTCTAACACCGCAACGGCGAGGGCGACTTCTCCTGTGGTCGATACGGGCGATTTAGCGACAATTGGTAACTCGGATACCGCGAGCTGCGACTTGTGTCCATTACCCGTGCAAGAATAGTTAACTGAGTTGTGTATTAGCAAAAAGGGCCGTCATTACGGCCCTTTTTATTTGCTCATATTATCTATTTTTACCTTTGCCACCAGTACCTGTGCTGGTATCCGTCGTGCCGCCGCTTGTGGTGCTAGGGCTGATAGTGACAGTTGCGACTGCGGTCAGTTTGCCATCACTCACTGTGTAGCTAAAGCTATCACTGCCTTTAAAGCGCTTAGAGGGCACATAGGTCAGGGTATTGTTAGCGTTTACAGTTACTTTTCCATTCAGTCCTTGAGTGGTGCCACTGATAAACAGGCTGTCACCATCTAAATCGCTGTCATTGGCCAGCACATTCAATACCGTGCTGGCGCTGATATCGTTGAAATCATCATTCACAGCGAGTGGCGCAGTATTACTGGTTGCCGCAGTTAATAGTACGCTACCTGAACTCACCGCTTGCTGTGAGCTAGTTTGGTTGCTGCTAATCACTTTCCAAGTATTGCTACCGCTTGCTTGCAGCGCTTCTAACGACAGTGTCAGATGCAGATTGCTTTGTGGCGCAAGTGTCACACTGTTGCTTGCTAAGTTTGCGTATAAACCCGCATCGGCTTGGGTTGTCAGGCTGTAAGTGGTTTCTGGGCAGGCGCTACTGTCATTGTTGGTGAGCAGTAAATCGACTGAACCTTGTTGCCCCTGTTGCAATTGTGAGACAGCCGCTTGTACCGTCAAGCTGCTAGTACCACGGATACACTGAGCAGTACTGTTTTGCATGACTACATCTAAGGTGACAGAGGAAGCGTCTGATGCGACGACATCGATACGGACACCTTGTTGTTCGAAGGATTGTCCTGGAGCCAAGCTGATGTCATCCCAATCATAGCTGCTGCTGTTTGGTGTTGGGTCAAGCAAATAGCTGCTAGCGGCATTGTTGCTAGCGCCTTCGCGTAATCTTACGCCATTGAGCATAGCGGCAGCTTCGGTGGCCAATGAGCTATCAAAGCCGGTTGGCTGGCGATATTCAACATAGTAAAACAGCTCGTTACCTGAAGAATCTTGGCCATTGGGAATTTTTAACAGCAGGGGGAAGTTACCTTCAGCCTCGACGGGTGATAGGGTTACCCGAGAATCGGCTGTGACGGTTTTGATGCGATCGCCACTCAGCCAACCTAATTGCTCCTTATGGAATGCATTGAAATGCTTAGGTGTATTAGTACCACTCATTGCACTGAGATAGTCGCCATATTCAGTGATAGTGCATTGGCTGCTGTCAGCGGTGGTAACGGCACCACAATCCTTTTTATTGGCATGGAATAAGCCAAGGTTGTGCCCTAATTCATGGTTAATCGTGGATAACTGTACTCGTTTGATCCAACTACGCTTGCCTGCCACATTGGCCTTACCTGACCAAGTACACTTAGGGTGAGTCGGGATCAAGTACATGACATGGTCGTAATTATTGAGGTTAAAGCCACGGGCACTGAGTTCTTGGTCTGCGGCTAAGGCGACGGCGTCTGTGTTACATACAGAGACATCCACATCGACAGTAACTGGGCTGGTAGTGTCGCCCGAGAGGGAAACTGCGCCATAGGAGTTTTCTTCGTAGAAGGCCGAAGATTGATTAAACAACAGATCTTGGATCTCGGCTTCAGTCAGTTTTACGATCGGATTGATCGCAAAGTTGACTTCCGCCACTAATACGCTTCTGTTGCCACTGATAGGTGTGATGGCTGAGTTGACGGTTTGAGCCGAAGAAGTCGTTTCATTGGTTTGCAGTAAGCTGACGCTGCTATCACTCACCTGCAATTGTTTGCCATTAGCATGGCCAAACACACGGACGCTTTGACCGGGTTTTAACCAACGAGGTGTCGATGCTAAGGCTAAATTATGTACTTCGCCTTGTTTACCGTGGAGACGAAACGTTTCAATGGCATGCTCCGGGAAATCTTCCACCTCGAGGGACAACGTGCCTTCAAAAGGACGCATATCTGCAGCGAGGACAGTGTTGGTGAGCAGTAAACTGCTTAGCATCATGGCAGAGTATTTCATTGTTTATCTCTTCAGGTTTAGGGCAAAACGTGAAACTTATGGGCACTAACGTTCAATTAGGGGACATAAGTTCCATTTAACAAGGCAAACAGTTTTTGAGCTGTTTCGCGGGGGCATTCTAGGATAGAGAAAAATGAATGTATATAGGCTGAAACCCAGTAAAAATGAGGGTTTCAGCTGATATCGTTGAAATGAAAGAAATAAAATTGTTCAAAAAATATACTGGTTAAACCAGACTGAATTTTGACTGTTTTTCATTCATTTAGCAGTTAGTTTATTGTTGAAAATGTTTTTGGATACAGAAACAGCCAGTTATTGGTGTGAGTCAAATAAAAATGGCAATGTCTAAATTTTGACACCTGTTTTTTGTCACTCGCTAGCGATGTTTGGCTTTTGTCTTCATGGCATAGTGAAAGTGGCTATGGCCCAGTGCAGGGCAAGAGCTAAGAGGGATAAACTTTCGAGTCATTGCTGGCGCGTTACAAAAAAGTTCGTGCTGCAGGGATGAAGTCCTAGGTCATGCTCTTCAATAGCTGAGGTGGTGTTGCGCTGTTGCAGCAACACGCTTGTAGTGACCTTGTCTTAAATGGAGTATTAGATAAGGACAAGGCCAAATTACTGACACAGGTCAAACAGGCGATAAACGCGCCGCGCAGCATTCCCTTAAGACAGGAATGGCAGCGGGGTTTGTAATTGAGCCCGAGTAAAAAGCCCCTGGAAGATGCAGGGGCTTTTTTATTGGAAACGGATCAGCAGTGCTTAGAAATTATAACGAACGCTGACTTTGTAGCTGCGTGGCTCGCCAGGCATAGTCCACATCGATGAATAAGAGCTTTGATAGTAAACTTCGTCGAATAGGTTAGTGATATTAAATTGCAGACTAACATCCTGATTTAACGCGTAGGTGCTAAATAAATTCACTAAGGTATATGCCGGCAGTATGTAGTTTGGATCAATGGTTTCACCTAAGCGATTGCCCACATAAAGCAATGTCGCTCCCGCGGAGGCATCGGAACCAAACAATGAAGTATCATGTTTTAGCGTGAGATGACCATTGTGTTTTGGGATGTTGATTAAACGACTGCCTTCGGGAATGCTCACGCCCCAATCTGCGTTGAGAATATCGTTAGCAGTCTTGGCATCGGTATAGGCGTAGGATAGCAACAGCTGAGTATTGGCTGTTAGGTAGGCAGCCAAATCCAGCTCAATCCCTTGACTATCGGCTTTACCCAGTGCCGCTGAAAAACCTGAGTTCACAGGGTCTGCAGTTAGCACATTACTCTTTTCGGCGCGGAAGAGGGCGATAGAGCCTGTCAGGTTTTCTAACTCAAACTTAGTACCTAACTCATAGGATTTACTCTCTTCGGGTTCGAATGCGACACCGCGATAATCAGAACCTGTGTTAGGGCGAAAACCTTCAGAGTAACTGCCATAGAGGCTTAACCAAGGTTGCCATTCGTAAACGATACCAGCTCTTGGACTAAAGACATTTTGGGTTTGATTGGATTCTGTCTGATTTTTATGGTTTTCAATGCTTTGCTCGAAACTGTCAAAGCGGCCACCTAAGGTGAGCTTCCAATTTTCGCTGAGATCGAGTTGGTCCTGAAGATAGATCCCGTAGTTATCCTGAGTCTCTACTTGGTTGTAGAGCAGGGCGCCTTCGGGCGCAATTTGTCCATAAACTGGATTGTAAACATTGATGCTGTAAGTGGTATCGCCAGCTACTGGGCGGAAACGCTCCCAATATTTGTCGAAATGGAAGTGATAACCGTCTGCGCCAATGAGAAGGTGGTGGCTAATATCGCCGGTCTCGACTTTGCCGCTTAGCTCAACGCGGCCCGATAAGTCAGTTGAGGTGAAGTTACGGTAGTTATGTTGACGGCTGAGGGTTTCACCGTCGATGTTGAGCATTTGGCGACTTTTCACCAGCTCTGGATCGCTTGAGTAGCCTTCAAGTCCTGTGTCGCGGTAGCTAATACCCGATAACAAACTCCAGTTACCAAAGTCATGTTCTAAGGTAAATTGGTGGGCTAACAAATCTATTTGGGTTGCACCATCGCTGGCTTCACCTAGATATCTATCAATGGGTAAGGCTTTAATGTCGCCATCAATAGCCACAATCCCGCGGTCGAAGGGGACTTTTTGGTTTGCATATTCCAGTTCATAGCTTAGGCGCGTAGTATCGCTGGCTACCCAAAGCAAAGAGGGGGTTAAAATCCGTTTTTCCGAATCAACGGGATTGCGGAAACTGCCCTTATCTTCAATTGCACCATTAACCCTAAAGGCTAAATCATCGGTAATGGCGTTAGTATAATCCCCCTCAAGACGGTAATTATCCCAGCGACCAGCACTGGCTTGCAGATAGCCTTCTTGGAAGAGTTTAGGTTTTTTGGTGATGATATTTATGGTGCCGCCAGGTTCTGCACGGCCATAAAGAGCAGATCCTGGACCTTTCATAATCTCGATACTTTCTACGTTCGCAGTATCACGGGTACCACCAAAACCACGTCCCGCATCATAACCATTAACTAGATAACCCGAGGGGACGTTTTCATCGCCCACAAAGCCGCGCACGGCGAAACTATCCCACATACCACCAAAATTATTTTGACGATTGACTGAGCTCGATAAATCCAGCGCATCCATCAGCGTCGATATACCTGCATCGCTAATTTGCTCCATCGACAGGCTTTCTACCGCCTGTGGCTGAGCTTTCAGTGGCACATCCCCCCGAAATGGTTGGCGAATACCTTTGACTTCGAGGTGTTCGATATTGGGCGTGGATTCTTCGGCATAAACTGTTTGAGTAAGCACACTTAAGATGGCGATTTGAATAAGGGATACACGAAAAATGCCTTTAGTAGACATATGGATTGGCTCCGGAGTTTGGCAATTACCTAATGTTTTTATGATTACAGAGCTTTGGTTTGATGATGTGGTAGAGAAGAGAAAACAACATATTGCACCATAACTTTTAGCTTAGTACGGATTTTAATAGTAACTATTATCATTTGCAATTGATGGTTTTTATATCCATTTAGCTGATGTGATCTTGTTCAAACAATATCCTTCTTAAATTTAAATAGGCTATAGACAGAATTTATTTTGATTATGTATATATGTTTTTTCATATATACTTTATTCCATATGTAATCTGATCATTTTGGGAGCACTCGATGCAACCCGTCGCATTTTTTAAAGCCCTTGCCGATGAGACTCGGCTGAAATGTTTATTGCTTATTCAGCGGGAAGGGGAGCTATGCGTCTGTGAATTAATGGCCGCACTGTCGGAGATCCAACCTAAGATCTCGAGGCATTTAGCGCAGTTAAAAAAAGCAGGGATCTTAGTCGATAGGCGCCAAGGTCAATGGGTGTTTTATCAAATTAATCCAGAGCTTAATGCTTGGTGTCAGCAAGTGTTGGCGCAAAGTTGTGAGGCAAATAGCGCGTTTTTAGCTGAGAGTATGCAAAACCTGTGCAGCATGGGCGCTCGTCCGGAACGCGCGAAAGCTTGCTGTTAAATTAAGAGATGGATTCGATATTAGATAAGTAGAGGTCGTTATGGGGATCTTTGAACGTTATTTAAGTGTCTGGGTTGGCTTGAGTATTCTCGCTGGGGTTGTGCTTGGTAATCTCGCACCAAATGTATTTGCTGCCGTTGCGGCGATTGAATTTGCCCATGTGAATTTGATTATTGCGTTATTTATCTGGGTGATGATCTACCCCATGATGGTGCAAATTGACTTTTCGGCAGTCAAGAATGTCAGTAAGACCCCGAAGGGATTACTGCTAACGCTGACCATTAACTGGCTGATTAAACCTTTTACTATGGCCTTACTCGGCTGGTTATTCTTTAAACTGGTGTTTGCCGATTGGGTCGACCCGCAAACGGCGGGTGAATATATCGCGGGGATGATTCTCCTTGGTGTCGCCCCTTGCACCGCCATGGTGTTTGTCTGGAGCCAACTGACGAAGGGCGATCCTAACTACACCTTAGTGCAAGTCTCTGTTAACGATATCATTATGGTGTTTTTATTTGCGCCGCTTTCCGCATTGTTGCTGGGGGTGAGTGATATTCAAGTGCCATGGGAAACCCTGCTGCTATCTGTGGTGTTGTATGTCCTATTGCCCTTAGTCGCAGGCGTGTTGACTCGAAAGCGCCTCGAGGCAAGCCATGACGCCACAGCTGTGCCACAGCTCCTTGCTAAACTCAAACCTTGGTCTGTGATTGGGCTATTAGCGACAGTTGTGCTGTTGTTTGGTTTTCAGGCGAAGACCATCCTTAGCCAACCGCAGAACATTCTATTAATCGCCATCCCATTGATTATTCAGAGCTATGGCATCTTTATCTTGACCTACTGGCTGGCGTTAAAGCTCAAACTGACCCATGCGATTGCCGCGCCCGCGAGCATGATAGGTTCTTCTAACTTCTTTGAATTAGCCGTGGCCGTGGCGATTTCGCTCTTTGGCTTACATTCGGGGGCCGCGCTGGCGACCGTGGTGGGCGTGTTGGTTGAAGTGCCTGTGATGTTGTCTTTAGTGTACTTTGCCAATCGCACCCGCCATTGGTTTACGACTTAATCTGTTTTTAAAATAAATAATATTAAAAATCAATAAATTGTAAGTTAACTAGGTAGTTATAAATCATGGCAATTAAAATCGGGATTAATGGATTTGGGCGCATGGGACGTTTGGCTCTACGTGCGGCGTGGGAATGGGATGATGTAGAGTTTGTGCAGATCAACGATCCCGCTGGGGATGCGGCTACCTTGGCCCATTTGCTTGAGTTCGATTCAGTTCACGGTCGCTGGCGTTATCCGGTCACGGCGAATCAGGATGGTATTCAAATCCAAGACAAAACCATTCGCACCACACGTAATAAGACGATTGCCGAGACCGATTGGTCGGGATGCGATGTGGTGATTGAAGCCTCAGGGGTGATGAAAACCAAAGCCTTACTGCAAGCCTATTTAGATCAAGGCGTGAAGCGGGTGGTAGTGACGGCGCCAGTCAAAGAGGAAGGTGTGTTAAATGTGGTGATGGGAGTGAATCATCAGTTATACGATCCGGCGATTCATCCGATTGTGACCGCGGCTTCCTGCACTACCAACTGTCTTGCGCCTGTGGTGAAAGTGATCCATGAGCAGATTGGCATCAAGCACGGTTCTATGACCACTATTCATGATATTACCAACACCCAGACGATTCTGGATGCACCGCATAAGGATCTGCGCCGCGCCCGTGCCTGTGGGTTAAGTTTAATCCCCACCACCACGGGCAGTGCGACGGCAATTACCCATATTTTCCCAGAGCTTAAGGGCAAGTTGAATGGCCATGCCGTAAGGGTGCCGCTCGCCAACGCATCTCTTACAGACTGTGTTTTTGAGCTTGAGCGCAGCGTGACCGAAGCGGAAGTGAATGCGCTGCTACAAAGCGCCGCCGAAGGCGAACTCAAGGGAATTTTAGGTTATGAGGAGCGGCCGTTAGTGTCGGTTGATTATAAAACCGATCCCCGTTCGAGCATTGTCGATGCGCTTTCGACCATGGTGGTGAATGGTACTCAGCTAAAACTCTACGTGTGGTACGACAATGAGTGGGGATATGCCAATCGTACGGCAGAGCTTGCCCGCTTAGTCGGCCAGCTTGATTTGCCGCGTTAGGAGAGCACTGTGCCTGCTGCCAAGCTGTTTGAACAACTGATGCAATTGCCCGCGGCCGTGCGGCAATATTTGCTGATCACCTTCAATTATTGGAGTTTTACCTTAACCGATGGTGCGCTGCGGATGTTGGTGGTGCTGCATTTTCACGATCTCGGTTATACGCCATTCGCGATTGCGATGTTGTTCTTGTTCTATGAGATTTTTGGTGTCGTGACCAATCTGGTGGGCGGTTATCTCGGCGCTCGCTTGGGGCTTAATCGCACCATGAATCTAGGCCTTGGTATGCAGGTGTTGGCATTAGGGATGTTATTGGTGCCTGCTGCCAGTTTACCGCTGTGGCTCGCGGGCGTACCCTGGGTGATGGCGGCGCAGGCTCTTTCGGGCATTGCTAAAGATCTCAACAAGATGAGCGCAAAAAGCGCGATTAAATTGTTGGTACCAAAGGGCGAGCAGGGCAGGCTTTACCATTGGGTTGCCCTGTTAACCGGGTCTAAAAATGCCCTTAAAGGGGCGGGATTTTTCCTCGGTGGCGCCTTGCTGGCGGGATTGGGTTTCAATATAGCGATTGCCGCCATGATGGCCGTGCTTGCGCTGGTGTGGTTAATGAGTCTGGTCTTGCTGAAAAAAGACTTGGGGAAAGCGAAGAATAAACCTAAGTTTACCGAGATTTTTTCTAAGAGTCGCAGCGTAAATATTCTCTCGGCGGCGCGACTCTTTTTGTTTGCCGCAAGGGATGTGTGGTTTGTGGTGGCTTTGCCCGTGTATCTGGCGAGTCAATGGGGCTGGGATCATTGGGCCGTGGGCGGCTTTTTGGCGCTCTGGGTGATAGGCTACGGCATAGTGCAAACCTTAGCACCGAAGATTACTGGTGCGAGCAAAGCGGAAGCTGGCACTTCGCAGCGCATCCCCGATGGTTATACCGCCTTAGTTTGGTCGACCTTATTAGCTTTTATTCCCGCGTTAATTGCACTCAGTTTGTATCTGGATTTCTCACCACAGCTCAGTCTGATCTTGGCGCTGATGTTATTTGGCGGACTGTTTGCGATTAACTCGTCACTGCACAGCTATTTAATTGTGAGTTACGCCAGTGAAGAGGCGGTATCCCTCGATGTTGGGTTCTATTATATGGCTAATGCCATGGGGCGTTTAGTGGGAACTGTGCTTTCGGGCTGGGTGTATCAGAGTTATGGACTGGTGGCCTGTTTGTGGATTTCGACGGCCTTTATTGCAATAACGGCACTGATCTCTATCAAGCTGCCTCGACAAGTCAAAGGATAGCAAGATGTTGAGCTGGCGAAAGCGTTTACCGGGCGTTAGAACTATTTGCCTTGTCTGCATGGCTTCGCTATTCGCTGTTTCGCCGCTCTTAGCATCGGTTACACCTGCTTCAAATTCCGCATTGGCTGAGAAACCAAATCTCGCGCCAAAGCCTATTCGAGATTGGAAAAATCCCGCCTATATTATTCAAGCCTTTGATGAGATAGCCCTTAAAAATGAATACGATAAAGATAAACATCGAGTACGGAAATGGCGTCAGCCCGTGCGCGTCTTTGTCGAGCATCAAGTGAGTGATAATGGGTTGCATGCACAATTAGTGCAAATGCATTTAAGTCATCTGGCACAAATCACCGGCCACAGTATTGCCAAGGTGGATACGCTCGAAGAGGCCAACTTACATTTAGTCTTTACCCGTCAATCCCAATGGGCCGATGTGGTGATGCGTCTTATGGGGGCAAGTGCGGCCAGTAATATTCATGGCTCTGTTTGTATGGGGAAATTTGCGCTTAATTCCCAGAGTGAGATTGAGCGCGCCTGGGTCGTTATCCCGGTCGACCAAGCGCAAATGCATGGCAAATTGGTGGCCTGCGTGGTGGAAGAAATCACCCAAGTGTTGGGCCTACCCAATGATTCGGTGAAAGTATTTCCTTCCATTTTTAACGATAAAACACCGCAGGATTTACTCACCGGGCTGGATTATATTTTGCTGAAACTGCTCTACAATGCGGATATTCATGCCGGCATGACGGCCGCCGAAGTGCAACCCATATTGCAAAAACAACTCGAACAATGGCTGCGGGATGGCACGCTGACACAAGCCGATAAAACGGTTCGTCAGGGCCAGTTGTACCCTCTGTTAGGTTATTGATCTCCAAGCTTTTACATCGAAAGTTGGCTTTGATCATGCTTTACCAATTATTCCTTTTTCTTTTAGGAATAAGGGCATAGTCTATCTTTAAAAGAGATAAACATGCTGGAGGCAAGTTATGCAGATGACATTGCAGTTTTTGGGCGCGACCGAGGAAGTGACTGGCTCGTGCCACTTACTCACAGTGGCAGGTAAGCAAATGCTGCTCGATTGCGGCCTCATTCAAGGCGGCAAGGCCGATGAGTTGCGTAATCACGAACCTTTTAGCTTCGATCCCCTTGCGATTTCAGCCGTTGTCTTGAGTCACGCCCATATTGATCATTCGGGCCGCTTACCTCTGTTGGTTAAGGCAGGCTATACCGGGCCGATTTTTACCCATAAAGCGACGGCTGAGCTGTGTGCCATCATGCTGAAAGATGCCGCCATGTTGCAGGTGCGCGATACCGAAAGAACCAATAAAAAACGTGCGAAGCATGAGTTGGAGCCTTTAGAGCCGTTATTTACCGTAGAAGATGCGGAGCAGGCTATTACTCAGTTTGTGTCGCTTGAATATGGCCAAGTCACCCGAGTGCAGCCCCATGTGGATATTTGCTTATCGGATGCGGGGCATATTTTAGGCTCGGCACTGGTGGAGCTTTGGTTAGGTGAGGGGAAAGCGCAGAAGAAACTGGTATTTAGTGGCGATCTTGGCCGCGCTGGCATGCCGATATTACGTAATCCCACCTTAGTCGACACCGCCGATTTAGTGTTAATGGAAAGCACCTACGGTAATCGTTTCCACCGTAGTTGGACCGATACTCTGGCCGAGTTAAAGGCGATTTTCGCCAAGACGGTGACCGAGAGTCACGGCAATATTCTGTTGCCTGCCTTCTCCGTTGGGCGTGCGCAGGAGCTTTTGTATCTATTTCATTTATATGCCAAAGAGTGGGATCTCTCCCGCTGGAAAGTCTGCCTCGATAGTCCTATGGCAATTGAGGCGACGCGGGTGTATGTCAATAACTACCCCTTAATGGATGATGATTTTAAGCGCTTTACGCGCCAGCATCCGGGGCAACATCCGTTATTGTCGAATGTAGAATTTATCCAAACGACTGAGGAGTCTATCGCCCTTAACGATGTGCACAAAGGATTGATCATTATTGCGGGCAGCGGCATGTGTAACGGTGGCCGCATCCGCAGTCACTTAGAGCACAATCTATGGCGTCCAGAATGCGATGTGATTATCTGCGGCTATCAAGCACTTGGTACGCCGGGACGCGCCTTAGTCGATGGCGCCGAGGAGCTCACTATCCATGGCAATAGCATCAAAGTTGCCGCTAAATTGCATACAGTCGGAGGCTTATCGGCCCACGCGGATCAGGCGGAGTTATTACGTTGGTATCGACATTTTGAAGCGCAGCCGCCCCTGGTGCTTGTTCACGGTGAGCCCGAAGCCCAGCAGGGATTAGTCGCTGTGATGAATCAAGACTCAAAAACCAAACCTAAGGCGCTGGCCATCGCTACCCGAGGCGATATATTGGATTTAAATGCCTTACCCAAATTAGTCTGGGTGACAGCTTAAGTGATTGCCCACAGCTCTGAGTTCTGTGGGCCACATTACAGTGTTAGTCCGAGTTATTATCAAATTCAGTGTCGTCGAGTAACTCGAGGCTTGGGTCGATACTGGGGACGTCTTTAAATAAGCGGGTGAAGTGACGTTGCACCCCTTTCAGATCGATTCCGGCTAATCCTGAGGCGAAACCAAACCAAGCATACAAGCCGCTGAAGTTGTCGAACATCGGCGGTAAATATTTAGGTGGTGTAAGAATCCCTTCTTGGCAAGCTTGATAGAGTACAGGGATATCTTCGATGGCCAGCTTGCCTAAAAACAGCATAGGGATCAGTTCGGGTAAACCCGATGTGATGGCGCTGCGGATAAAGTTGATGTTTTCAACATAGCCGCGCACATAGGAAATATCTTTGGTAAAAAAGCTGCCACCTTCGACCATGCCGCCACGAAACACCCTTTGCGTGACCCGATAACTGTCCTTAGCGCTAAGATTTAACTCCCTAAAATAGTTGAACACTTCAATAAAGTTCGCCCCCTTTTCCGCCATATCTACCGCAGCGACACGGTCGCTAATACGGCGTGCTCGGCCTGGATTTGAGCTCAAGGTGAGCATTTCGAGTAACACCGCAAGCCCTTCTTGGGTGGCTGCTACGCGGGGAGACCCGACGCTAAGCCAAGTAGCATGGGGCTGAGCACGGCCATTGAGGGTAGTGCCCACATGCACCCAGCCTTCATGGACTTCGTACACATTGAGATCTGACTCGCTGAACATAGCTTTGCTGTTGAGTTTGACCGTATCGCCACCGACTGCAGCATCGGACACAATCCCGTCACTCAAGCGCACCCGCATATCATCACTGTGGAAGTATTTTTCCAATCGCTGGCTCAGCACATTCACGGCTTCAGGGGCACTAATGATTTTGGGATGATGCTTATTCATATGCCGCGCGGCGGGCAATGAGAAAATATAACTGAGTTTATCGCCCAATTGGCGCAGGGTGTGGCGATCGCCATGTAGTCTGTGGCTGGCGCTGCCGTAGAGTTCTTGGCTCAGCTGACCAAAGACGGGTGTTCCTCGATGACCCAGCATATCGACAACCAAGCGATATTGATCGACGTTAGCAATTAAGATCTTACCCAGCTTGTCTTTTTTACCTAAACGGCGGTGGATTTCTTGTTTTAGGTCAAGCAGCTCGGCTTGAGTTTTAACGGGATCGAAGGGCAAGGCAATTTTTTGATAAAAATCTTGGCTAATCGCTGGCAGAACCGTGCCTTTACCGGAGAGAAAACGCTCTTCCATTTCCCGTGGCCATTTGATGGCATCTAAAATTTTAATCGGCGTTTGGATGCGGATAAGCTCATCGGAAAGGCGGCGTAAATCTTCTTGATACTGGGCTAACGACTCTGACATTCCCGTAATCCTGTTGCGACTTGGACGATAAAAATTAGCTTAATCATAGCGGTAAAGCCGCTGCATTTATAGGTTTCTCCCCTCAAGCAATTGAATATTGTCGATTAAATTACTGACAAGTTATCGGTTTAATGAATCATTTTGGTGCAATGCGACTTATTTTGGCGCGAGACAGTGCTGGCTTAATCTCATAACTCACTGTTAAACATTAACTTATTTTGCTGGCATCAAAGCTGCTTTGCGTGTGTGAGCAATCGGATAACGTCGATGGGAGAGAGTTATGGCTGCAATGAGCTATTTGAGTGTGATTGAGCGTTATCACGAGTATGAGGCCACAGTGCATGAGCTGATGGAGTCTATTTTAACGGGCATTGCCGATGCGGACTTATTTCACCAACCAAAAGTCGATATCAAGGCCATGAAGGGTATTGCGGGCAGTTATCCCTTTGTCGAGCTGATGTATTTGCTCGATACCCAAGGGGTGCAAATTAGCCAAAATATCGCAGTGGTCGATCAGCAGATCAAGTTAGTGCCCCTTGGCGGTAATCGCGATCGTAGTCAACGGCCCTATTTTACCAATAGGGATGAGTCTGATGGGGTTAATATCACTCGCCCTTATTTATCCAATGCCAGCGGGAACTTATGTTTATCGGCCTCCTTAGCGATTGTGCAGCAGGAGCAAAAGCTCGGCTATCTAGTCGTCGATGTGGATTTGACGCGAATGATTGAATTTATGATGGGCGACAGTGCTCGTCGGCGGGTCACGCCAGCGTTTAAAGCCGTGTATGGCGTGATAGTCGCGGGGCTTTTTGTGCTAGTCATGGTGCTACTTTGGACGGCGCTTAGGGATATTTATGGGTTATTTGTGGTGGAGCAAGTCGGGCAAGACCCATTGCAACCCTTTGGGATTATTATCTTTATGACTCTGGCATTAGCGATCTTCGACCTCGGGAAAACAATTCTGGAGGAAGAAGTATTAATGCATAAGGATATTTTTCGTCACAGCTCCACCCGCCGAACCATCACTCGATTTGTTTCAACGATTTTGATCGCCATTTCAATTGAGGCTTTATTGACCATGTTTAAGGCGTCACTGGGGGAGAAACAATATATCGAGCCGGCGATTTGGATGATGCTTGCTGTAGTGGGTTTATTAGTTGGATTAGGGGCTTATGTGTATCTTGGGGCAAAAGCGGAATGGCTACTGATCAAAACTCAGGCCTATAAGAGTGGCAAAAAGTAGTATCAAAATAATAGTAAATTGTACACCCAGCCCCTAGGAGCTGGGTGAGGCTTTTAGAAAAACGTCGGGTTTGAGAGACCTAACGCCTTAAGGGAACGGGAAGCTTAGAATAAGTCGTCATCTCCTAATGCACGTCTTAACTCGGCGCGTTCGAGGTAATCTTCTAAGCGTTTCTTTATCTCACGCTTATGTTGCATTGCCTCGGCTGCTTTGCTGTTTCTAGGGGTGGTCATTGCCTCAATTTCAGTATCGTTGGGCACGACTTCAGTAATATGAGCCATAACGAATTCCTCATTGTTGTTCCTAACGCCTTTCTATCTAAAAAGAGTGTGGCAGAAAAGCAAAAAATTTTACGACTGAACGTAAAATTTTCTTCCCGTAAAGCGGAGTATTGACCCTGTAAGCTTGTCATATTGTCACGCTATTTTTGTGCTCATTCAGCAACCGCTGAATTTTGTGATTTAGCGCATAACTCATTATTTTTATTTTCTAAGTTAATTCCTACTTAAATAGTCGGATAGACTTGAATTTGCCTAAAACACCAACAACACTTGGATCAGTGTTTAATCTTCTTCGGTGCTAGGGATTTAGCGGGTATGGACAAGGATAGTTTCCCTGATTCTTTCAACTTCAACAGCTCTAAAAGCTTTTATGCCAGTGTGATCAGCTCCAGTTGGTTGATGTTACTCGCCGCCGTCTTTTTTATGGGGCTTTCTTGGTTTGTGCTTGAAGAATATTTACGAGATCGGGGTGAAGAGCGTTTTAACAATAATGTTCAAGATCTTATTAGTGCCGTCAGCAGTCGTATGACTGCCTATGAGCAGGTATTGCGCGGCGGCGTAGGGCTATTTCTTGCCTCGGATGGAGTGACTCGCCGTGAATGGCAACTCTATGTTTCTAATGCTCGTTTATCCGAATATTACCCCGGGATTCAAGGCTTAGGCTTTGCCCAACTCTTAACGCCTGCAACTGTGGAGGCTTTTACTCAAGAAGTGCAAGAGGAAGGATTCGATGACTATAGAGTGACCCCTGTTGGGGACAGAGATCTCTATTGTGCGATTAAGTACTTAGAACCATTTGACTGGCGCAATCAACGGGCATTTGGCTTCGATATGTGCTCCGAATCAACCCGCAGGGCTGCCATCTTACACGCCATTGCCACAGGGCTCCCCACCGCATCGGGTAAAGTGACTCTAGTGCAAGAAACCCCTGATGATGCGCAAGCCGGTATTTTAATGTATGTCCCGTTATACCGCGGTCAGCCGATGACGGAGGAAGAACGTAAGCAACAGGCTATCGGCGTGGTGTACGCCCCATTTCGTATGAATGATCTGATGCAAGGCATTATGGGGAAACGTTTTTCGGGATTAAAACTGGCGATTTACGATGGTATGGAGGCCAACAACGAGAGCCTGATGTTTAGCAGCCATAAAGCCTTGCCCTCTACAAATGATGTGTTTTATCAATCCCAGCTAGAAACCATGGAAGGCCAAGTTTGGCGTTTAGAGGTGTCCTCTGAATCACGCTTTATCTCAAGCGCGGAACAAACCCAAAGTGTATGGCTTCAGGTGATTGGGAGTGCGTTTATCTTAGCCTTGTTTTACTCAGTGCTGACGATGGCGCGAAATCGCTATCAAGAGTCGAGGTTAACCGCAGAGTTAATTGCCAATGAAAAACGCTTCCGCCTCGTGATTGAAGCTTCACCTAGTGCGCTCTTTATGGTGGATAGAAAAGGCATTATCACCTTAGTGAACACCCATGCCGAACGCCTCTTTGGTTACGCACGGGATGAGTTACTCGGGCGTTCAATCAATATGTTATTACCCGAGGGGTTAAGGGAAATACATCAGCAACATATGGGCAGTTACCTCGCCCAACCGATTGCGAAAAACATGTCACTGCGAGACGACTTGTTCGGTTGTTGCAAAGATGGGACTCGCTTGGCGATTGAAGTTGGGCTGACCCCCATTCACTTCAGCAATGGCGTGTCGATATTGGCAACGATAAACAATGTGTCGGAGCGCAAACGGATCGAAGCGCAGCGGATTGAACATACAGCTGAACTTGAGCGCATCAACAAGGAACTCGACCAGTTTGCTTATATCGCTTCCCACGATCTTAAGTCGCCACTGCGGGGCATTGAACAGCTAACGAGTTGGTTAAGTGAAGATTTGTCCGAGAATACGGACGAAAACGTCCAAAAATACTTAGGATTAATCCAAAGTCGTATCCAACGTATGGTGTTACTACTCGATGGTTTGCTGATGTTTTCGCGTATTGGGCGAGTCGATGCGGAGATTGTCGATGTTGATTCACGGCAACTGATTGAGGATATGTTCGCCTTAGTCGCACCGCCGCAGGGCTTTTCCCTAGAGCTCGAAGGAAATTTCCCACAATTTAAAACCGTAAAAACTCTGCTCGAATTAGTGATAAGGAATTTATTCAGTAATGCGATTAAACACCATGATCAGGCTGAAGGTGTGATTAAAGTGGTGTGTAGTGCCTCCAACACCCATTACTGGTTTAGTGTTATCGATGATGGTCCAGGCATATCCACTAAATACCATGGCAAGGTATTTGAGATGTTCCAAACGCTTAGGCCGAGGGATGAAGTGGAGGGGAGCGGTTTAGGTTTGTCGCTAGTCAAAAAGACGGTAGAAAGTCTTGGTGGAAAAATTCAACTAGAATCAGAGGGACGTGGTTGTTGTTTTCGATTTAGCTGGCCGATGCGCATAGTCAACAAGGAGGGGATATGAGCAGCACTAATAACTACAAACAAGTGACGATTTTGTTGGTCGATGACGATGATGTGGATTATATGGCGGTGCAGCGGGCGATGAAGCAACTGAGATTGCTCAACCCCTTAGTACGTGCACGAGATGGCCTAGAAGCATTAAGTATTTTGACCCACAGCGAAGCGATAAAAGGTTCCTACCTCATTTTGCTCGATCTTAATATGCCCAGAATGAATGGGTTTGAATTCCTTGAACATATTCGCTCCGACCCAACCCTGTCTTCCTCCGTGGTATTTATGCTCACGACTTCGAGTACCGATGAGGATCGGATGAAGGCTTATAGTCACCATGTCGCAGGCTATATGGTGAAAACGGATATTAAGGATGGTTTCAACAACATTTTCAATATGTTGGAAGGTTATTGGCGCATAGTGGAGCTTCCAACCGTATAGGGTGTGTATATGGATTTACTGCTGATCGATGATGATGAAGTCGATAGAACTGCGATTATTCGGGCACTGCGACAGTCCAAATTAGCCTTCAATGTGGTTGAAGCAAATTGTGCTTTCGATGGCCTTAACTTGGCTCTTGAAAGGCATTTCGACGGTATCTTATTGGATTATCTATTACCCGATGCCAATGGTTTAGAGGTGCTGATCAAACTCAATTCGATGACTCAAGACCAAACTGTGGTGGTGATGCTGAGTCGCTATGAGGATGAGAAACTGGCACAGCGTTGTATCGAGCTGGGCGCGCAGGATTTTCTGTTAAAAGATGAAGTCAATTCACGGATCTTAAGCCGTGCGATTCGTTACGCTAAACAACGTTCCTCCATGGCCTTAGCCCTAAGAAATAGCCATCAAAAACTCAAAGAGTTGGCTGAGCATGATTCTCTAACCAAATTAGTGAACCGCTACGGGTTTGAACTGTGTTTGAACCGCGCTATAGCAAGGGCAAAACGCAGCAATGACTTTCTCGCCGTTATTTTGCTAGATCTAGATGATTTTAAAGCAATTAACGATACTTTAGGTCATCAAACTGGCGATATCTTACTCGTCAAAGTCGCCTCGCGATTAAGCTCTGTGCTGCGAGATGGTGATGTGATCGCCCGCTTAGGTGGCGATGAGTTTGTGGTACTCGTGACCGACAATGACTACAAATATTTCCCTATGATAGTCGCCAATCGCCTGCTTAAGGCCTTTGAGGAGGTTTTCTGCCTGGGTGAAAACGATGTGATGATTGGCGCCAGTATCGGCGTGGCTTTTTATAATGAGGCCGCCTCTGATAGCTCTGAGTTGATGAAATGCGCCGATATTGCCATGTATCGCGCCAAAAAAATGGGGCGCAACCAAATTCAGTTTTATTCTGAGGCCTTAGATAAAGAAGTCCGTTACCGTAATCATATCGAGTCCAGCTTGCGCATGGCGCTCAAGCAGAATGAATTCAAGGTTTATTATCAGGCACAAGTAGATTCTCAAACCCATCAGGTGATAGGGATGGAGGCGTTAATCCGTTGGTTGCATCCGCAAGATGGTTTGATTGCACCGGATCAATTCCTATCCATTGCAGAGGAAATTGGTCTGATGGAAGAAATCGGTGATTGGGTGCTTATCGAAGCCTGTCGTCAGGCGCAGGAATGGCTCACGCGGCTAACCCCCGTTGGACATAGCTTTACCATTGCAGTGAATCTGTCGGCATCGCAAATTGGGCACATTGATCTATATGAAAAAATTGTTCATGCCCTCGAGGTGACGGGATTAGATGCGAAAGCGCTAGAGCTTGAGATTACCGAAAACAGCTTAATTGAAGAACCCCATGAACATGCCAAGGTACTCGATAGAATTGCGCAACTCGGAGTGCGATTTGCACTCGATGACTTCGGTACAGGCTTTTCATCCCTAGAGCATATAAAACTCTTTCCAATCAGTGTATTAAAAATTGATAAGAGCTTTATTGCCTCCTACGATAAGGATGACAAAGATACGCGGTTACTCGCGGCATTACTCAATTTTGCTTATGGTTTTAACGTGACATCGGTTGCCGAAGGCATTGAAACGGCTGAACAAGCCGAGTTTTGCACCGCACGAAATTGCAATGTGCTCCAAGGGTATTTATTTTCGCGGCCCTTAGAAGCGAGCGAATTTGAGGCCAAGTACATTACTCCACTACTTACAAAATAATGACCCTAAATTGTGAAGATTATCTTACGTTTGGCTAAGGCTGAGGTTTTCGTCTGGTGAGGAATATTTTCTTGCTTTACACTCAGTAATAGACAAATATCTGCGCCCCTTTCTGATGCCGTGTGCACAGAGCTTCAATCACAGTGTTTAATTTGGTCATTTGGCAATGAAAATAGGTATCTTATCCCAGTTCCCTGAGTTGTATTCCACCCGACGCCTAGTGGCGGCCTGCGAGAGCCGTGGTCATGAGGCTGTGGTTATTAATACCTTGAATTGCTACATGAATATCAACTCCATCAAGCCTAGCATTCATTACCAAGGCCAAGAGTTAACGGGGTTCGATGCCATTATCCCACGCATTCACGCCAGCGTGACCTTTTATGGCTGCGCGGTAGTGCGCCAGTTCGAAATGATGGGGGTATTTGCCGCCAACGACTCGATTTCAATCGCGCGTTCACGGGACAAGTTACGCGCGTTGCAATTGCTTTCCCGCAAAGGCATTGGCATGCCTATTACTGGATTTGCCAATAAACCCAATGATATTCCCGATTTAATTAACATGGTGGGCGGCGCGCCCTTAGTGATTAAGTTGCTGGAAGGCACACAAGGGATTGGCGTGGTATTGGCCGAAACTAAAACTGCTGCCGAGAGCGTGATCGAAGCCTTTTTAGGGCTGAAAGCCAATATCATGGTGCAGGAATATATTAAGGAATCCAACGGCAGCGACATTCGCTGTTTTGTGGTTGGCGATAAAGTGGTGGCTTCGATGAAGCGCCAAGGACCCGAAGGAGATTTTCGCTCTAACCTGCACTTAGGTGGCTGCGGTGAAAAAGTGAAAATCACCCCTGCGGAGCGCAAGATGGCGGTCGCCGCAGTGAAAGCCATGGGCTTAGTGGTGGCGGGGGTCGATATTTTACGCTCTAATCGTGGTCCCTTGATCCTTGAGGTGAACTCGGCGCCTGGTATCGAAGGGATTGAGCAGACCACAGGAATCTCGGTCACTGAACCCATCGTAGAGTACATTGAGAAAATGGTATCGGCGCGTAAATCGAATCGCGCCGTAATTGCCTAATAAAAAACGCCGAGATTATCGCGGCGTTTTTGTTTTACTAGCGCTTAAGTTAGTGCTTAATCTTATAAATCAAAGCCGTAGGAATAGCCTAAAACTACCTTGGCATCATCACCCTGCAGATCTGTATCTGACACCATAAATGACACGGTTCCCATACTGGTATCGGCACTCAGGGTAACGTTGTAATCTGCGTAGTTATCTTCGCCAAACCAAGATTCAACCACATCGCCGCTGGAGTAGCCGTAGTGCAAAGATAGGCTGAGTTTATCCGTCAGCGGGAAAGATGCCGTGGCCGCAAGGTAACTCATGTCCTTGTTATCTAATGGCTCGGCTGCGACATCATCACCCGCATTGATCACCTGTGAGTAACTGAGTTCAAACCATTTCCAGGTAATAGCGCCATGCAGTTCACCAAAATCGATGCTGCCTTCGGCATCGGGGTAAGCGTAGTAGAGGTAACCAATATCGTAGCTGAGGTCTTCGGTGATGTTGCCGCCGTAGCCTGCGTAGAGATCCAACTCATAGCTTGTATCGTCGCCAAAGTCGACATTCGATGCCCAAGTGCCAGCATAGAATCCGGAGTCATGGCTGTAGTCTATGCCTCCTTGGATAGCGACCGAATCATTGGTTTGAGTGACCCCGCGCCATAGATAGTTAGACGTGCCGCCAATATTGCCGGACACGGCCGCAAAGGCGTTGGTGGTTAGTAACAATCCCGTCGATAATGCCAAAACGCTGTACAGTGATTTTCTCATTCTCATCCCCTCGATTGACTTATTTATCGATTCACTCATGTCACCACCGAGCGGGTGACATTGGTGCATCATGGTTTTTTCTGATAAGGGAATTGCTAATCACATGCCATTATTTGAACATCATTAAAAACAAATGGTTATAAAATCATTGTTAATAAAATGTTTTAAAATGCTCGAAAATGGAGCGGTGTGCGCACTGTATTTGTGCAAAAAATCATCTTTCATGCTTTTCGCAGGGCAAAAAAACGCCCCACAAAGGAGGCGTTTTATAGAATGATGTCGAGCGAATTAGTTCACACTATCACGCAAGGTTTTACCCGCTTTAAACTTAGGCACAGTGGCTTCAGCGATCTGGATTTCTTTGCCTGTCTGTGGGTTACGGCCAGTACG
Organism: Shewanella sp. FJAT-51649; assembly: GCF_019457435.1. Lineage (NCBI taxonomy): Bacteria > Pseudomonadati > Pseudomonadota > Gammaproteobacteria > Alteromonadales > Shewanellaceae > Shewanella > Shewanella sp. FJAT-51649. The sequence goes on from NZ_CP080411.1 coordinate 627,076, forward strand.
AGCTGCGCGAGTCGTGGTTTCAAAAGAGCCAAATCCAACGATAGAGATCTTGTCACCGTTTTTCATTGATTCAGTAATAGCTGCTTCGAAAGATTTCAATGCACGTGCTGCTTCAGCTTTAGTGATATCGGCATTTTCTGCAATCTTGGCAATAAGTTCAGTTTTGTTCATCTTTATTGTCTCTTCTTTCCGTAGATTTATTAAGTCAGCGTGCCTAACATGCCACAAGGTTTAGCCGTTGGAAAGCCCTTTGCTGCGGGCTTGTGTCCTATAAGTAACAAAAATGCAGAATATTTGTCCCGTTCGTGACTTAGGTTTTATTCTTCGAGCAACTGATATAAGAGCTGCTTCACCAATTTGGGTTCGAAGGGTTTATCACACAGGGCATTGACGCCCGCCTGCGAGACGTTGCTCAAGTGAGCATCATTTGCCTCCGAAGACACCATGAGGATAGGCACATGGGATTGCTGGCTTTCATTACGGATAAATTGGGTGAGTGCCAGACCATCGACGCTGGGCATATTGTAATCGGTAATGATCAGGTCAAACATATTATTACGCATTAACTCAATGGCTTGAGCGCCATCTTCCGCTTCGGTGATCTGCTTGATCCCAAGGTTGCCAATAGTACGTTTAATCACATTGCGCGCCATGCGGCTGTCATCAACCACGAGCACACGCACGTCGTGTACATCGAAGTGACTCAGGTCGAGCTCATCATGGCTGAGTAAATCGATAGTTGCATTCAACGCCTTGCCTAAGTGTTCGGCATTAAAGGGCTTTGGCAGAATCGCGACCACGCCAGACTGACGAAAAATCTCTAATTGCTCACGGCGACATTCGCTCGAAACCAACATAAATTGAATGTCTTTGTATTCACTGTTGGTGCACAGGTAGCTTAAAAACTCGGTCGCGGTGCCATCTTCAAAATACATGGCGCTGGCGATGAGATCCGGTTTATGGCGGGCTATCAGTTCTTTCGCTTGAGCCAAATCAGCCGCATTTTGAATGCTGATAATGCCTTCTTGCTGTAAGCGCTTGATGATAATCCGGCGCTGGGTTTCCGATGGCTCAACAATGAGAATCGAGAGTTCGCTGGGCGATAAATGAGTCATAGTGGCTGGCTTTATCAGGTCTTTTAGGGAGCCGTTAACTTAGGCTATAAACAAGGGCTTAGCAATAAACAGGCTTATGCTTTTACCTTTGCGGTTAAATAATTATGGCTGACGCGGGAAAAGGCTATCCAATACTGCACAGATAACAGGGCGATGATGCTTAAGACTAAGGGCAACATAGGGATGTTGTGGCCTTCAACCACCACTTTGACGTCCTGCGGGGTAATTTGATAGGCGATAATCGCAGTAACCCCTAGTGCTGACAGGCCTAAGGTTTGTAATCCAATATAAATTTTCAGCACTAAGCTAGACCAAGGCGCCTGAGTGAGTATGCCAAACAAAACTGGCAAAACACCTAAGCTAAAGAGATCGAACGAACCTGTGGTAACGGCACGCAGTAGCGCGACTACGGCAAAGAGGGTGTAGAGGGCAATCAGTAGAATAAGGCGTTTAGGCATTGACTTGGGTTTATTGGTTATTTTAAGTGGAGCAAGTGTAGGAAAAGCCCTGAACTGAGTCCAGCATAACCGTATTATCATGTAGAATACGCCTTTGCTTGGGCATTCAATATTAGGTTAAGTGATGACAGAAGTAGAATTTTGGGACTTAGTGACCCGCAGTGAGCCAGCGCAATCCCAGGAATCTTTAGCGCAGGCATTAAAGCAAAAGTTGGCAGAGCTGAGTGACGACGAGTTAAAAGCCTTCGATAAATTGTTTGGCCAACAGATGCGCCGAAGCTACTTATGGTCGGTGTGGGGAGCGGCTTATATCATCACGGGCTGTGATTCCGATTATGCCTTTGCCGAATTTCGCGCGTTTCTGATCTCACTTGGGCAGGCCCGTTATGAGGCGGTGATTGCCAATCCCGACACTTTGGCGCAGTTACCAGCGTGGCCCGAGAAAGACGGCTACGCCTATCCTTTTATCGAAGATTACGACTTGATCGCGGGTCAACTATTTGAAGACAGAACGGGTAAGGAGTTGCCTTTTATGCCGTCGGGCAAGGCGACACCTGCGGGTAAAAAATTTAGCACTAAGCCCAAAGATTTAAAGCAGCAATATCCTGAGCTTAGTGCGCGTTTTCCGTTTTAATTTGGCTTACGAGCGTAAGCAGGCATTGCGGCTGATATCGAAGGTCATGCCGTAGCGAGGGCAAGTCTGGCGCATCAGTTGATGCTCTTGCTCCACTAATTCGCGGCTAAAGTCTTGGTCGAGCTGCTCAGTCATGCGCTCTTCTGCCTGCTGTTGTGACTGAGCCAGTTTATCAAAGTGCGATTTCACCACTTGCTGCTGCGCAGCGCTGAGGGTGGTGGCATGGCTAGGTAAACTGATGAGTGTGCCTAGGGTGAGCAGTGTCAGTAAGGCAAGCTTTGCCATCATAGGTTGTTGTAGCTTTGCGGTTGTTAGTTTCATAGATCACTCCAAATTTAAATTACCGATAATCGGTTAGTCTTTAAATCGTCGTTTGGCTTTCATCGTGCATCCATGACAAACAAAACCAAAGGTATTGCTGAGAAATTAAGCATACTGGAGGGATCTTGAACCTTGGCTGAACCGCTATCTTACTGCTCGTTTCGCATCTCTTGGCATTGAAAACCCTGTTTACGGGAATCGAAGCCGCACTTTAGACCACACTCCCAAGGCACATTATCGTAAAAGGAAGATTGTTCCTTGGCATAGTCACGACAGGCTTCATAACTGTCGAAATTATCCATTTTCTTATACTTCCCAGAATCATAACCATGGGTATAAATAAAGGATGACCAAGTTTCGGGGCGCGTGTCTTTCTCTCCCGAAGAGATAAACCAAATGGCGCTGGCAAAGCATGTAAAGAGGATTAATACAAACACAGGTACAACGGGGAATTTCATTTTTGAGTCGTGGTCATAAAAGATTGAGCGAAGGATAATACTTTTTTAAGTAAGATGCGCGTTAAATGATCACAAATTAATAACTTTGCACTCGTTTGGTGCGTTAAGATACAAAAAGATACGGATTGATAGCGGTTAGCTTAAATTATTTACTAATCTATACAAAAGCTTACTTCGTCTATGCTGTTATAAATACGATTTTGCATTAAGCTGAAGTTCAGGTTAGATTTTGTACGGTATATGGCAGAAACAATGAGGCCTAGGAGGCAAAGATGAAAGTTCAGTTCCTATTACTCGCCAGTGTGTTGAGTTGCAGTGCTGTATGGGCCGCAGACGAGGCGAAAACCGATCCTGTGACAGAAGATGGGGTGGTTAAGATTGTTTGGCAAAACCCAAAAGATTTCCGTGATATTAAGTCATCGGGCGAAATTCAGTCGCGTTATGAACAGCGTTTATTCGATACTTTAACTACGAATATCAATAAAGAAGCGGCAAAAGTCTTAAAACCGAATCAAAAGTTAGAGATGACGGTGACCGATGTCGATCTCGCCGGGGATATGCGTCCAACCTTTGGGGCAACCGCCGATGATTTACGGGTGATCAAAGAGATCTACCCACCACGCATGACCTTTAGTTATCAAGTACTTGAAAATGACAAAGTGATCATCGCCGGGGATGAAAAGCTCTCCGATATGGGCTTTATGACGGGCATTCAGCCGTTAAATGACAAGCCATTTAATTATGAAACCAAAATGCTAAGTGATTGGTTAAAAAAGACCGTTGCGCCTAAACTCTAGGCTGATTAAACCAGCCTAAGCACTTAATGCTTGAGGGCTCATGTCTCTTTCTTCTAACAGGCAAAATCCGTTACTCGCGGATTTTGCCTGTTTTTTTGCCTTGGCGCTTAAGGTCGATAAGCTATGTTCATTGCAGTTATAGGTATGGGCGGGAGTAAGCACGCCGACACACAGGCTGATTAACTTGTGATAACAGGCTTGTCCTTGCCTATCATCGGCGAGCATTTCTTGGGCTTGCCAATGCTCTGCACTATAAAAGAGCGACTTGTTGGCCTCAAACTCGGTCAATATGCGTTGGCAGCGCTCGATGAGTTGCTCGCAAGTGCTGATCACCACAAAGTCATCGCCACCGACATGGCCGATAAAACAGTTGTCCGTCTTGTATTTCACTAACAGATTGGCGACCTCGCAGATCACCTCATCGCCGCGGCAGAAACCGTAAATATCGTTATAGGGCTTGAATTGGCAGAGATCGAAATAGGCCAAGTAGAAGGGCTTTTGTTGGTTTCTGAGGCGTTTGAGTTCTTCCTGAATGGGCACATTACCGGGTAAATCCGTTAACGGGTTGGCATGCCTTGCCATCTTGATCCTGTGCTCGGTGATCCGCTGTAGCAAATCTTTGGTGTGGCCAATGCCGAGCAATTTGCCCCGACGCAGAATGATAAATTGCTGGGCGACGGTATTGGCGCTCTCCGAGGTCAGTAATTGACTCACAATCGACAGGGGCTCGTTGGCTTCAATCTGCAACACTTGCGGGTCCATCACTTCACTGACGGCGTGGTTTTCATGCAGGGCTCGGCCATAGGGCGTGCTAAAAAGCTCCAGCAAAGTCGCTCTGCTAATAATCCCCAGCGGCAGTTGATCTTGCACCACAACCACGGCCTGTAAGGCGGGTTGAGAGCTAAAGGTATCGCTTAAGTGCTTAAGTTTGAGTGTTGGCACCACTGTAATGGCGCTGGTGCAGAGGCTTTCGGCGGATTCACTGTATCTGGGCTGAACCTGAGTATTATTCGGCACTAAGGTCGCTTTCATCGCGCGGCTTGGCAGCGCCTCGGGGCGTCCGAGTAAATAGCCTTGGCAATAGACTATGCCTAGCTGTTTGAGTACGGCGAGTTCCTCTTGGGTTTCAATCCCTTCGGCAATCACTTTGCAGGTGAGGCTTTGACACAGTTCGACAATCGAGCGCACAAATTCTTGTTTCACCGGGGTTGAATCAATTTGGTGGATAAAGTGGCGATCGATTTTCACATAGTCGGGCGATAACTCAGACCAGAGCCGTAAACCCGAATAACCTGCACCCAAGTCATCAATAGCCGTCATAAAGCCTTGGCTGCGATAGTGATTCAGGCAAGATTTCAGTAAGTCGATATCGTCGGCGGGATATTGCTCCGATAACTCAATCACCACCTGTGACGGGGAAATTCCCAATTGCTGTAGCAGTTGCAGCGTCATGCCCTTGGGATGGGTAGGATCGAGTAGGGCCTTAGGGGAAATATTGATAAACAAACGGCCTTGGAACTGACGCAGTTTGAATTGCTCCAGCGAAATGCGGCGGCAGAGTGTCTCGAGTTCGCTCAATTTGCCCTGATGTTCCGCGGTTTTAAACAGTGGAATGGGTGAGTAGAGCGGGCTATACTCCGGCCCACGGCTGAGCGCTTCAAATCCGTGGATCTTGTGTTCCAAGATATTGAAAATGGGCTGAAAAAGCGGGCTGATTGCCCCCTTTGCGATTATCTTATCAAGCTCTTTTGCCAGATCTAAACTCGTCATTACTTCAGCCCCCACGACAATGTTTGCGGAGTCTATGACTTAGAAATGACAAAATGATGACAATTTTGTTTGCCGAAAATCCGTGTACAGGAAATGAGAGCAAACGCTGAAATTAATGATATTTCAGCGTTTATTGAATTAGCTCTGCTTTTTGAAGGCGTGCAGGGTTTTGAGTAGGGTGGCCAGTTGGCGCACTAAGGTTTCCAGTGCGGCGGGATCTAGGCTGCTCTGTTGTTGCAGCTTAGTGAGGTCGTCCACCAATTCTTGCACATAGGGCAAAAAGCGGTTGCTCGACACGATAAAGCCCTGTTCGGCGGTGAAGATGCTAGTGAATTTCCCATGGCCCGCTTTTTTCAATTCATCTAACTTAGCATCAGCGTCTATGGCTTGGCGATAGGCGATTTGAAGATTTTCTTTCAGTTGCTCTATAACCTTAGTGTGTGGCATAACAGCGTCTCATTGCAAAATTTGCAGGAATTATAAGGGGCAAAGGATATGGCAACAAGTCGGTGGCGACTATTACTGGCGCTGTGCGGCGTCGCAATGTTTACCAGTGCGTCGAGTTGGGCGGCGCCGACGGATAAACCGCCGTTTTATCAGGTGCAATGGCAGGGGAAATCCGCTTACCTTTTGGGTTCGATTCATATTGGCCGTGCCGATTTTTATCCTATGCCAGCGCAAGTGGAGGCGGCATTTGCCAAGTCCAAGGGATTAGTGGTTGAAATCGATACTAATAAAATCGACAGCCGTGCCCTATTGCAAAAGTATGGTATGGCGACTCACGTACAGGGGCTCGATTGGCAGAGCCGAGATAAACAAACGATAGAGGTAATGCGCCACTATTGTGAAGACAAGGCCAGCCTATGCCAGTCGATTCAAGCCTTTGCGCCTTGGTTGCAGGCATCTCAACTTAATCTACTGCGCTACAATAGCTTAGGTTTTAGCACCGACTATGGTGTCGATATGCAGTTGCTTGGCCGTGCGGGTAAGCCTGTGTATCAGTTAGAGACGGCTGAGTCGCAGTTCCAATTACTGTCCTCCTTCGATAGCCAAGTTCAGTGGTCTATGGTGCGCGAAGCCATTAATGCCTCTGATGCCGAACTACTCTCACTGGTTGAGGCGTGGCGCTCCGGTGATGAAACTGCGTTGGATACTTTGATGCAGGAGCAGCTTGGAGGGGAGGGCGACACCCTGATGCTGGATAAAATTCTCTGGCAGCGCAATAAAGTCATGGCCGATGGCATGATGAGGTTAATGACCGCAGAAGCCGCCAGTGAACCGCTATTTGTAGTGGTAGGCGCCGGCCATGTGGTGGGTGATAAAAGCGTGGTGCAGTTGCTTAAACAGAAGGGCGCAACCGTAACCGCCTGTTGGCGTGATCAATGTGACTGATATAGCTATATGACGGATGATTGGGGGGATTCTGGATTTGAACGCACAGGGGTTGAATACACTTAGTGAGCAGAACTAGGGTCGAATCATCTGGTGATGAAACAATAAAGGACGCCTTGGCGTCCTTTATTGTTTCGCGAGCTTATGCGGATGTGTCGGTTGCGGCGCTTTGCCCCAGAAAATGCACATAACGACCGAGCGAAATATAGGGCTCGCGTTGGGAATATTCGAGCTCCATCGTCAGCAGCTTTTGATAGTCAAAATCCGCAGGCTGATGTTTCTTCAAATAGTCGTGAATGACTCGCACGCCCGACTCGCGCAGCAGATCCATGTTCCATTCGGCAAACCATTGTTTAACATCATGAATATAAAGCGGGTGCGTGGGCGTGAGGCGCACCTTCTTCTTCACCTTAAGATCGGCGGCAACATAGTCGAAATTACCTGACACTAATGCATGGAAACGCATTGCCTCTTTATTGTAAAACATCAGCGAAAACAGCCCATTAGGCTTAAGCATGGTCAGCAAGCCTTCCATGGTGGTTTTCGCATCGGCGAGCCATTCGACTACGGCATGGCAAAGGATAAGATCGAATCTGCCATGCTCGGCGGCGGAGAGGGCTTGAATCGGTGCATGAACCAAACGGATTGCCAATGGCGTGTCGCTGGCATCGATTTGTGTTTTTGCTTGGGCAAGCATTTCAGCGGAAATATCGCACAACACCACTTCATGGCCCAGACGTGCCAGCTTTTGGCTGAAATAACCAAAACCGCCGCCCGCATCTAAAATCCGCAGTTTTTTATCGCCAAATTGCGCCAAGGCGGGAGCGAGATCGCGCCATAACACGGCTGCACGGATTTCACCCTTAGGGGTGCCGTAAATGTTCTTCGCGAACTTTTGCGCGAGTTTATCGAAATTCTTATCTTGCACGGGTTAACTAAGTTAAAGACTGGGGGCGATAGTGTGGCACAGGCGTAATCTTTTCGCACTCGCAGTGTGGATAAGGCAAAGTCATACAGGGCCATGATTTTATAATATATTGATTTTTAATGGGATAAAAAATCACAGTAAAGTGGGGGATATCCAGAACTCTATCCGCTGGGGTATAATCACGCCGTTTTCGATAAACCTGACTCTTTAGCTGTCCATTCGGTGAGTCAGCATCAGCCCTTTTTAGACACAGTTTTGCCTGTTTTACACTCGTGAGCTTTTTGATTTTTCAGATGTTATGCATCTGTACGGGGTATTTCTGGTTATTCGTGCGTAGGGATAGTTAATTAAAAGGTACTCAGACTTGAATAATGCATATTGTGTTGAATTGAACGCGATGCCCTCGCTGTTTTCTCTTTATCGCAAGATTTTCTTTGGTCGTAAACCCGGTTGGGACCAACAGCCCTTACCTTATATCAAGGTGTCGGCGCCCAATGTGCAAGTGTCCGAGGCCAAAGTTAGCCAATATGCCCAAGTGTGTGGCTTTGATTTCAACGGTAAAATATTACCGCCAACCTATTTGTATGTGATGGCATTTCGCCTGCACGCGGTGATTTTTACCCACGATGGTATTACCTTCCCGCTGCTGGGGATGATCCATTTAAAGAACCGCATTCAAGTCTATCGTCCGACGACAGTCGATGAAGTGTTCTCCCTCGAATGCGCCTTAACCACCAGCCGTGAAACCGATTCAGGCTTAGAGTTTGAATTTGTCTCTAAGGCCTTTGTGGGTGAAGAGTTGGTGTGGGAATCGCTGTCGACTTACCTCTATCGTATCGAGACTGCTGGCCGCCGCGTTCGTCCACCTAAGGCGCTCGAGATGGCTTGGGAATCACCCCAATCATGGGAGTTGAGTGAAGATTTAGGTCGCCGTTATGCCAAAGCATCAGGCGACTATAACCTGATCCACCTGCATCCCGTGCTGTCGAAACGTTTTGGTTTTGACCGTGTGTTGGCCCACGGTATGTGGTCCAAGGCGCGCTGCTTAGCAGAATTAATGCCTGAGATTGGTGAGCGCCCCTTCGTAGTCGATGTGGCCTTTAAGTTACCGCTGCTGATGCCCGCCGAAGTGGGATTTGGTTACGAACAATCACATGACAAATGGGTATTTGAGCTACGCGACAGTAAAGGTCGCAGACCACATCTCAGTGGTGAAGTGCAGCTTTAAGCATGATGAAAACGGCGCCTAAGGCGCCGTTTTTGTTGGTGTTGTTTGCAGTGCTAAGGCACGCTGTGTCCGGTTGATGCTTGCCAGATACTAAACCATTGCTGTCTGTCTAGGGTCAGTGACTGCGCGGCCACCGCCGTTTTTATCCTCGCGATATTGCCACTGCCGATAATCGGCACGGGCCGACTCGGTAACATCCGCACCCAAGCATAAATCACTTGGCTGATATCTTGGGCACCAACCTCATCGGCGATGACCGCTAAGGTTTGTTGCAGGCGAATGGCCTGTGGATGGTTATTGTCAAAGATTTTTCCGCCACCCAAACAGGACCAAGCCATAGGCCGAATGCGCCGCTCCTGACATAAATCGAGAGTACCATCGTGCAAACTCGCCATTGTTAGCGGTGAGATTTCGATTTGATTGGTGACTAAGGGCTCACTTAATCTCGACTGCAATAGTGAAAACTGCGCATTGGTGAAGTTAGATACCCCAAAATGTCGTACCTTGCCCGCCTGTTTTAAGTCAGCAAAGGCGTCGGCCACTTGATCGGCGTCCATTAAAGGATCGGGTCTGTGGATCAGCAGCAGATCTAAATAATCAGTTTTCAGCTGCTTTAGTGATTGCTCAACACTGGCAATAATATGCGCCTTGGAGGTGTCGTAATGGTTTACATAGCGCTCGGGACGACAATCGAAGGCGGGCTTAATGCCGCATTTGCTGACCAATTGCATCTGTTGCCTTAAGCCGGGTTTTAGCGCTAACGCCTCGCCGAACAGGGTTTCGCACTGGTATTGGCCATAAATATCGGCGTGATCCATAGTGGTCACACCTAGGTCGAGATATTGCTCTATCAAGTTAAGGCGCTCGGCGGGTGACATTTGCCAACTATGCATTCGCCAAAAGCCGGCAACGAACTCTGAAAAACTAAAAGGGGATCCGCTCATGTTGTTTCTCTTTTGGGAATCTGTATTTTGTAGGGGAAAGGACCCGAGTCGATTTATTTGATGCAGATTAAGGAATCGCTCATTAACCCTTTCGATGGCTATATATCTTAAAGCTAATCACCTAATATCCGCCATATTCAATCAGCCGTCGCTGATACTTACCGATTTTGCGTACCTATTTTGTATTCACTGCTTGCATGCCTAGCGTGGATACCAAAATACCCAAGGGAGAGATGACCCCATGCTAACTGATATGGATATTTCGCGCCGCGCGCACCTAAAAGATATCGCCGCGCTTGGCGCCGAATTGGGGTTATTGCCCGATGAGATGCAGCTATTTGGCACGACTAAAGCTAAGGTCGATTTGCGTGTGCAGCAGCGTTTAGCTGAGCAGCAACAGGGTAAGCTGATCATTGTCACCGCCGTGACACCAACGCCCCACGGCGAAGGCAAAACCGTCACCACCATTGGTTTAACCCAATCCCTCAAAGCGTTAGGTAACAAGGTGTGCGCCTGTATTCGCCAGCCCAGTATGGGCCCTGTATTTGGGGTAAAGGGTGGCGCCGCTGGTGGTGGTTACGCCCAAGTGGTGCCCATGCAGGAGCTGAATCTGCATTTAACGGGTGACATTCATGCCGTCAGCAGTGCCCATAATCTTGGCGCGGCGGCGATAGCCTCTCGGCTGTACCATGAAACGCGGTTAGGCAAGGCCGAATTTGAGCAGCAGTCCGGGCAGAATTACCTAGATATAGATCCTAACGGGATTCGCTGGCACCGAGTGGTCGATCATAACGATCGCTGTTTACGTGAGATTGAAGTCGGGCTGGGTGAAAATAATGGCCCCGCTTACACCTCTGGCTTTGATATTACCGCCGCCTCCGAGTTAATGGCGATTCTAGCACTGAGTCATAATCTGGCGGATATGCGCGCGCGTATTGGCAAGCTAGTACTAGCTGTGAATCGCCAAGGTGCGGCAATTAGCGCGGAAGACCTTGGAGTTGCTGGCGCGATGACGGCGATCATGGCGGATGCGGTAAAACCTACCTTAATGCAGACCTTAAACGGTGCGCCTTGTCTTATCCACGCAGGGCCCTTTGCCAATATCGCCCACGGTAACTCGTCGGTGATTGCCGACGATATCGCCCTAAAACTGGTCGATTTTGTAGTGACGGAAGGCGGTTTTGGCTCCGATATGGGGTTTGAGAAGTTTTGTAATATCAAGGCGCGCCAGTCGGGATTAACTCCGAGCGCCGCGGTGTTAGTGACCACCTTAAAGGCACTGAAGGCCAATAGCGGCTTAATTTCGGATACAGATATCAATGCGCCCGACCAGGCCCGTCTCGAGGCGGGATTTGCCAACTTAAACTGGCATATCAACAATGTGGCGCGTTACGGTATTCCGGTTGTGGTGGCTATTAATCGCTTTGCAACCGATACGGATGCCGAGCTTAACTGGTTGATTGAGGCCGTTGCGGGCACTGCCGCCTTTGGCTGCGAGCTTAGCGAGGCTTTCAGTCAAGGTGAATCGGGAGCGCTGGCCTTGGCGCAAACCGTCATGCGCGCCTGTGAGCAGCCAAGCGAGTTTACCCTGCTATATCCCGATGACATGGCGCTTGAGGCGAAATTATCGACCTTGGCCGAAGTCGGCTATGGCGCTGCAGGGTTGAGTTTATCCGAGGCGGCTAAGCTCCAATTACAAGAACTCAGTGCCCTTGGTTACGCCCATTTACCCGTCTGCATGGCAAAAACACCCTTATCCATTAGCCATGACCCTCAACTTAAAGGCGTACCGCAAGGTTTTATCGTGCCTGTGCGCGAGTTAGTGTTAAATGCAGGAGCCGGATTTATTACCGCGTTGGTGGGGAATGTGATGACTATGCCTGGGCTTGGATTAGTTCCGGGTTATTTGAAGATTGATATCGGCGCAGATGGCGAGATTACCGGTTTAGGTTAATAGATTAACTGTTTGAATATCATGAAAAAGGCGCAATCTAGGATTGCGCCTTTTGTTTACTTCTCGCCTTGGCGAAGCGTTATTTATTGGTTCGGTAAATATGCACATCGCGCTGCGGGAAAGGAATGCTGATGCCCTCGGTATCGAAGCGCATTTTCACTTCGCGGGTAATATCCCAATACACATCCCAATAATCTTCGGGTTTAGCCCAAGGACGGACGATAAAGTCGACCGAGGATTCCCCTAAAACGTGCAGTTTAATGAGCGGTGCAGGGATTTTTTGCACCTTAGGATGCGCCTCAACAATCGACTTAAGCACGGCTTCGGCGTGCTCAATATTGTCGCCATAGCCAATACCGAAGGTCATGTCGACGCGGCGTTGGTGCTCGGCGGTAATATTGTTAATGGTATCACCCCAAATCTTGTTGTTTGGAATGATAAGCCTTTGGTTATCTAAGGTTTTAATTGTGGTGGAGACTAGGCTCATATGGCTTACGCGCCCCGTTACGCCAGCGGCGCTAATCAAGTCACCCACATCATAGGGACGATAGATCAAAATCATCATGCCCGAGGCAAAGTTCGAGAGTGAATCCTGCAGGGCGAAACCGATGATCACACCGGCGATACCAAAGCCTGCCAATAACGGGCCTAACTCAATCCCAAGCTGGGAGAGGGCAATCAGTACACCGATAGTGAAGACCGCTTTGCCCGAGAGCGAGGTAAAGAAGTCTTGCAGTAACTTACTGAAATTTAACTTAGAGTTACTAACGGTATTGCTCACAATCTTCTTCGCCAGTTTGCCCGCAAGGCTTGCGACAAACAGGATCATACAGAAGATAAATAGCTTAAAGACTAAAGTTGGGCCATGGTTGATGGACTGTTCTTTGGCCGTATGCAGCCATTGCTCGACTAAGCTTGAGGCCACATCGATACTCAAGACATCCTGAGTGATATCGCCTGAGATACTGAACAGGGTCTTTTTCAGCGAGGCGGTGTTTTGCTCGAGCGCATCGAGTAAGTCGATATCTATGCTAAGGCTCTGGCTGTTGAGCGCCAATCTGTCCTTTAGCTGCATGACGCGACTGGTTTGCGCGGCGGTCACATCTTTACCGGCATTAGTTGCGGCGTTAACTGCATTTTGTAACTGCTGCTGGGTAAAAGTGACAAAGCTATCGAAGTTATCGGCGCGACTTAAGAGGATTTGGGTCAGCTCCGCTTTCTGCGCTGCGACATCTTCGCCCATTTGGCCGAGCCAGTTTAAGGTCTCGAGTCGTTGTTTGTAGTTGTTGTCCTTATCGAGCTCACGTTTAGAGATTTCGAGTAAGGTCGACTCATCATCCGCCGTGCCGAGCTTATGGGACAACTTGGTCACGATATCATTGAAGTAGTCGTTGATTTTAAGGTTAAATGTCAGCTGCTCTTGCACCAATGCCAACATAAAGGCTTTATCGTAGTTCTCATCTTCTAACAGCACTTTAATCTTATTGCGTAACTGCAATGTCTTGTTTTGAATGCGATATTCAACAATGGTGCGCAATTCACCCTGGGATTGGGATAAGCGCGCAATATCTTCTTTAATGGCTGCCTGTAATGTTGTGAGCTCAACTTGAGCTTCATTCGGGATTGGCGCAGTTTGCGTGGCGGCGACTGGTTCTGCATCCGTCGCGAAAACTTCGGTACTCAATAGCAGGGGAAAGCTTAGGGCAAGTATTAATATGAGTGAGCGGCGCATAGGCGTTATCTTCAATAAAAATAGGTAGGTACATAATAGGAGGTGCGCGAAACACTGTAAAATCGCAACAGCATAAAATGCTGCTTGAGTACAAAAATTGTGCGCTGCTTGGCAGCTTTAAGCTCTTGAGGGAGGTTTTGAAACTTGAGGGCTAATTAGTTCGACTGAATGGGATGAGGATCTGATAAACTTAGCGCCCCATAGTTAGGAATGTACCGTAAATGCTGTGCTCCCATTGCCATCAGTCAATTAAAATTGCTCAAATTACCCAACAGCGTGGCAAAGGTTTTCACGCTCAAGTGCAATGTCCCCATTGTTCAGCATGGCTGGGGCATAACCCTAAATTATTGAAGCTAAAACTTTTTGGCTTTTATGCGAGTGTAGCTACAGGCCTATACAGCTACTTCGATGCTTCGACCCGGCATTTTTTGATCCCTGTGATGATCTTCTGTGTGATGTTGCTGCTGGTAAGCCATTTTATGGATCAATTGCAAACGATTGAGGCACCAGAGAAAGAAGACGATAGCGATCAACGGCAAAAGTATCGCTAGAGGCGAGGGGATTGGATTAACCGAGTGGAGCCGCGCAGGTTTTATCGCACAGGCTCAACTTGGTTTAGACTAGAGCTTGGCTATTGAACAACCTGTTCTTGACTCTCTAATGAGTGTTCTACGTAATAAATACCACCCAAAATTACTGCGCCGAAAATCACTATCCCTAAGATTAATCCTAAGTTTTCACGAAAAAATGCTAGCATTTTGGTTGCCTTTTGCTGGATTGAATGGATTCTAGATTGAGCGGGTATCACACCGAGCACATCATAGTTTTACTGACTTAAGCTAATCTTAAATAACTCTTTTTGCCAACTTGAGCCGGTTTTTTGTTGTGCGTTTTTCATCCTAAAGTTGCAATGGTAAATATCTTGTAACGCATTGGGCGCCTATTACCTTATTGCAACTTGCTAGTGGCCTGACTTAAACTTGTGCCACTTTTTTACTATGGGGACGACTGAGTGAGACTGCAAAGTCACATAAGACGCACAATTTCGGTATGGCTAGCCGCCGTATTGGTGTTGCTGTCTTTTGTTGCCTCAGCCCATAGTGTGACCCACCTTGATGATGGGGCAAAGACGCACTGTACCCTGTGCTTCCATCAACATCAGCTAAATAAAATTCTGCTCACCCAGCCGCTTAAGCTTGATTTAGCGATACAGCGATTCGATGTTTGTGAGTTTGTCTTACCCATTACCTTCTCTAAACACGTTAGTGTTTACCTAAGCCGCGCGCCACCAGTTCTCCGTTAAATCAACTTTTACATTTTAACTTATTGTATTTCTTGGTGACTTTACACAGTCATCGGGTACTAGTTGTATTTTGGAGATATCATGACTGTTTTGAACAACCGAATTTCTTTGGTGGCCTTGGCGTGCGCCTTCGTTTCGCCGGCACTGTTAGCGGAAGATTCGAGCCTTACCAATCCTGCGATTAGCGCAGTACTCAATGGCTACTACCAAACGGCCGAGCGCCCATTGGCTGAAACCGCCGAAGGCTTTGGTTTAGGTGAAACTGAGCTGGCGATGAGTGCCAATATCGACGACATGTTCTACGGCAAAGTAACCGCCGTTGTTGAGATGCACGATGGTGAAACTGAACTGAATCTCGAAGAAGCCTTTATCCAAACCATGGCGATGCCAGCGGGCTTTTCAATCCGTGGCGGACGTTTCCTCTCGGATATCGGTTATTTAAATAACCAGCATTTACATACCGATTCATTCACCGATCGCCCAATTGCTTACCGCGCATTTTTCGGCGGCCATTATTTTGATGATGGTGTGCGCTTAAACTTTGTGGCACCAACGGACTTGTATTGGACCATAGGTGCCGAAGCCTTTAAAGGCGAGAGCATGCGAGCTGCCGACGAACACGGTGAGCGTGAGTTTAAAAACGTAGGCGTGTACACCTTATACTCAAAAATCGGTGGCGACATTGGTGACAACAGCTCATGGCAGGCGGGATTGAGCTACCTGCGTAACGAAAATGGTCAAGCCACAGCCCATGAAGAGGGTGACGAGCACGAAGACGAAGCGGCCGAAGAAGGCCATGACCACAGCCATGCGGCATCTTACACAGGTAAAAACACCTATGGTGCTGATTTTGTGTATAAGTGGGCGCCAAATGGCAACTATAAATACCAAAACCTGACCCTGAGCGGTGAGTATTACCGCGTGACTGACTTTGTGCCGAGCGACCTGCATCCTGAGGATGCGCCGAGCAAGGACTATCATCAAGGTTGGTATCTGAGCAGCGTGTATCAATTCACGCCTAGCTGGTCTGCGGGTGTGCGTTACGGCGAGGTGGATACCCAAGAGCTCCATGGCGATCATTTCCATGGACAGAAGTTAAAGGAATCTGAGGTGAGTCTGGCGTGGCATTCGAGCCATTTCTCGACTGTACGTTTCCAGTACACCAATCAGAAGGGAACTAACTTCAATGGAATCGAAGACGACAATGTTTTCACTATTCAATACATTATGTCTCTGGGGGCTCACGGTGCGCATCAATTCTAATTTTGTTAAAGCGGCCGCAGCGGCCCTGTCTATCGCTTGTTCAGGCTTTGCCCACGCTGAGCTGAATGTGTTTGCCTGTGAACCCGAATATGCCGCATTGGCAAAAGAGCTGGCTCCAAATGCCAACATTTATTCGGCAACCACGGCCCTGCAGGATCCGCATCAAGTGCAGGCGCGTCCGAGTTTGATCGCCAAAATGCGCCAAGCGGATCTGGTGGTCTGTGCGGGCGCCGATTTAGAAATCGGTTGGCTGCCAATGCTGCAAATGAAGTCGGCTAACGCTAAGGTTCGCTCTACCGATCAGGGGCTATTTTTCGCCGCCGATCAAATCGATACCTTAGATAAGTTAGCGAGTGTGGACCGCAGCATGGGGGATGTGCATGCTCAGGGAAATCCGCATATCCACTTCGATCCGACGCGTTTGCTAAGCGTCGCGAATGCGCTCAGCGCTAAGATGAGTCAACTCGACCCGAGTGAGACGGCGAATTACCAAAAGGCATTAGCGGACTTTAGTACTCGTTGGCAGGCGGCGATTCCCCGCTGGGAAGAGCAGGCTAAAGCATTAAAAGGCAAAAAGGTCATCGCCTATCACACCAGTTTTAGATATCTATTCAACTGGTTGGGGATTGAACAAGCTGCAGATCTTGAGCCTAAACCCGGTCTGGCACCGACTAGCGGCCATTTAGCGAGTTTGCTGAGCCGCGCCGAGCAGGGCGATATTCTGGCGGTAGTTGTGGCGTCATATCAGGATGAGCGTGGTGCTAAGTGGTTGGGTGAAAAGGCTAATCTACCAGTACTTATGTTGCCAATGTCGGTTGGTGGCAACGATGCGAGTCAAGATCTCTTCAGCCTCTACGACAGCGCTATTGCCCTCTTAAACGGGGTGAAATAAGCCTATGTTGGATCTGGAACTGATGTCGATCCTGCTGCCAGCACTGGCGGCGGGGATCTTAGTGCTCTCAACGCATATTGTACTTGGCAAACAAGTGCTTAAACGTGGGATCATCTTTATCGATTTAGCCATTGCTCAAGTCGCCGCGTTGGGGGCGATTGTGGCGCACATGGACCACAGGTTAGAAGATATGCCATTTTCTAATGTGTGGATGCCGGCCTTATTCGCCCTTGCGGGGGCGGGGTTTATCGCTTGGTTATCTAAGCGGATGGCGGGTGAGCTAGAAGCGATGATAGGTTGCTTTTACGTGTTGTCGGCGGTGGCGGCCATGCTATTGCTGGCGAACGATCCCCACGGGGCTGAGCTGTTAAAGCAATTGATGTCGGGCCAGATCCTTTGGGTGAGTTGGTCGCAATTAGTGTTGCCGACCGTGGTTTATACGGCTGTGTTAGCGGTGATTTTTCTGCGGCCACAGATCTTAAACGGTGCGGGATTCTATCTGCTGTTTGCACTGGTGATCACCTTGTCGGTAGAGCTGGTTGGGGTCTATTTAGTGTTTAGTACACTCATTTTGCCAGCACTTGCACTCAACAAGTACCAAGGTAAGAGCGGCCTATTTTACGCTTATCTGGTCGGCCTTATGGGTTACTTGCTGGGGCTGGTGCTCTCGGCAACGTTGGACTTACCGAGCGGCGCGGCAATTGTCGCGACTTTGGCCCTTAGTGCCTTGGTCTTCCGTTTAGGCTTAAGTAAAACCGCGGCAGTGCGCCAGGTCGCAAACTAGGTTTTTAGTTTAGCCGTTTAAGCTTAGATATTGATTTAAAAGCCCATCGTCGTGCATGATTGCGCGAGTACCGATGGGCTTTTGTTTGGATTGTTAGCAACTCAGCTTACAGATGTAAACATTATATTGAGTCCCTAGGGCTGGGTGGCTATACTGTCGCCACTTTCATCCTTGGAGTATGTCGTGCTGTTACTCGTCAGATCTGTGTTGTTGGCTGTGTCATTGTTACTCGCGTTTATTTTTGGTGGATTGGTCTGCTTGTTGCGACCCCGTCACCGTGACAATGTACATATGTTCGCCAAGATCTTCTCATCCGTCGCCCCTATTCTAGGGCTTAAAGTCATAGTGCGTCGGCATAAAGAAATTCAGGATGGCCCTTATATCTTTTTAGGAAACCATCAAAATAACTTCGATCTGTTCACTCATACTAAAGCTGTGCCGAAAAGCACCGTCAGCTTAGGCAAAAAGAGCTTAGTGTGGATCCCGCTATTCGGGCAGATCTACTGGCTATCGGGCAATATTCTGATCGATAGAAAAAATCGCAACAGTGCCTTCGATACCATGGCTAAAACCGCCGAAAAGATTAAACAGAATCGTTTATCTGTGTGGATTTTCCCTGAGGGGACCCGCTCACGTGGCCGCGGTTTGCTCCCCTTTAAGGCTGGCGCCTTCCATACGGCGATTGCCGCTGGAGTGCCGATAGTGCCAGTGCTTGCCTCTTGTCAGAGCCATATTAATTTAAACCGTTGGGATAACGGGGTAGTGATCATTGAGATGATGGCGCCTATCCCGACCGAAGGATTAGACAAAGCCGATGTGAAGGCCTTTTCTGCCCAAGTGTATGAGACTATGTCAGCCAAATTTAACGAGATAAATCGTGAAGCGGCAACATTAATGGGTAAAACTCTCGAAGGCGATGACGTATAATAGCGCCAATTTGAGCCAGTTTTACCTTAACGGAGACAAATCCATGTCTATTGAAAGTCAATTAAAAGCCCAACTTGCCGAGAATCGTGACATAGTGCAAGCCCTGCTTGACGATGGCTCAGAGCCAGATGCGGAATACACCATTGAGCACCATTTCTCATCTAGCAACTTCGACCGCTTAGAAAAAGCCGCCGTTGATGCATTCAAACTCGGTTTTGAAGTCAATGACGCTGAAGAGATGGAGCTGGAAGATGGCTCAGTGATTTTCTGTTTTGATGCTATTGCTTACCACAAGTTGGAAGTTGCTTTACTGGATAAAGCGACCGAGCAGTTGCTGCAACTTGCGGCTAAACAGAAAGTGGATTACGACGGCTGGGGCACTTACTTCGTTGGCGACGATATCGATGATGAAGAAGGTGATGACGAAGAAGACGATGGTTTTCCGCACTAATTCGCGACCATTGAGATTTCAGTAACAAAAAGCCCATCATCGATGGGCTTTTTGGTTTTAGTAACCACTAGTTTGCGCGGTGTGCAGGACGCTACAGTTACGCCCCTTCTGCTTGGCTTCGTATAAGGCTTTGTCTGAGCAAGAAATCCAGCCAGAGCTGCTAGTGATATGTTTGCCAATTTCACACACGCCTAGGCTTACTGTGACTTTGATCTTCAGCCCTTCGTACACTATGGTGGAGTCGGCAATTCTTTCCCGCAAACGCTCGGTAAAGTTGAGGGCATCGGCGCCACAGGTATTAGGCATAACCACCGCAAACTCCTCACCACCATAGCGGCCGACACAATCGGTCTCCCGTAATGAATGGCTTAGGATATGGGCGATATGCTGAATCACCTTATCACCCGCGACATGGCCGTAGGTATCGTTGATTCTTTTGAAATGGTCTATGTCTATCATGACCAAGCTCGACATCCCCGAATAACGGGCGTGGAGGTCAAACTCATGCTCTAAACATTGTTGCCAATGGCGGCGATTATGGAGCTGTGTCAGGCCATCGGTCTGGCTGAGGCGTTCTAACTGCTCGTTGGCGGCCTTGAGCTGTAGCTTGTTGACGGCGATGTCGGTGACATCATAAATAATCACGCTGATATGGGTGATTTTTCCGGTTAATGAGGCCAGAGGCAACAGTGTCACGTTCTGGTACATAAAATCGGCCCGTCCGGTAATGGGGCGGTAGTTTTTAAACTGAAACACGTAGGGTCTTTGTTCCCAGCTGATAAAGGCTCGATTTTTCAGCATAAAAACCGATTCCATCTTTTGCTTTAACCAAGTCGCTGGTAGCTCAGGAAAACGGGTGAACAGGTTTTGCCCTTTAATCGAATTAGGGGATACGCCGCTATGGTTTTCCATAAAGCCGTTCCACAGTTGGATATTATAATCGCGATCTAATACCACTAGACCCACTTCGATGGTTTGCACCATATCGATAAGCCAATGGAGTTCGTTCATTGCGCTTTGATCGTTTGACATAAGGTAAAATCCAACTGATTAATCGAGTAAATAACCGAGCTTATAACTGAGCGTCGGAATAGAGTCTTCGGTAAATAACAGTAACAAATCGCATTGAACATTATGGTTTTCAATACGATAGTTAATCTCCATTGCTAAGGTTCTGTGCCATTTTTCCGAGTTATCATGGATAAGATCATTCACCGTACAGTGGCGGCCTAGCACTACAGGGTGAGCCTGGCTGAACTTCATGTCGAGCTGCTCTGAGATCCCGTTTAGGAAGGCGCCAATCAATACGTTGCCTGTGTCGATCAAGACTTCAATCTCAGTGCTGATGTCCTCTGGATTGGCTAGCCCCATGAGTTTTGCCATATCTTGAAAGCTCGAATCGTGGAATAGCAGCAGGGCTTCACCCGCCACGCCCGCACCAATAAATCCTTGGCAGAGGGCTGATACCGTTGAGCTTTCTTCCGTCGCTTTGAGCGCCATCGTCAGCTCACTGACTTCGAGCACGTTCACGTTTGGAATAGGTAAGAGGACAAAAACATCGAGAAGTTTGGCTAACAGATCGGCGGCGCGCCCCATGGCGACGTTGGCGATCTCTTGGCAGGCGTCACGCATATCGACTTTGATCATCGGCGTTTCTTCCGCCTGATCTTTCTGCGTTAAGGTGAGGATGCCGTATTCCTGCAGGATATTACTGATGGCGTCGGCACTGACGGGCTTTTGAATAAAATCCAATGCCCCTAAGGCTTTCACTCTTTCATGGGCTTTGATCTGAATATCACCCGAGACCACAATAATCAGCGCGGGAAGATCGTTTTGCTGCACGGTTTGCAGCACTTCATAACCATCCATGACTGGCATATTAAGGTCGAGGAAGACAACTTCGCCTTTACCTGCGCGAATGGCATCTAAACCCTCGGCGCCATTGGTGGCGTAGGTGATCTCGACATCCCATTCTTTCGGTAGGGTACGAGCCATTTGTTTGCGCGCCATGGCGGAGTCGTCACAGATGAGTACAGAGATTGTCATGCTGACTACTGATCCTTAATTGCCCATTTATTGAAGATAACACTAATTCTAAATCTTTGAATGACGAATTAAGCTCTTCGGGCAAGTTTGATTTATAACATCTATATGTAACCTATAGATTTTATTTGTTAATTCAATTTATTTATCTCTCGAGCGCGAGGCGCTGGCAGTAAAAAGCCTTGGAGAATTAAATCAAATTTCGCGAATTTGTCGTAAGCAGGGCATCGATTTTTGCGAATAGCTCGATGCTCAATCCTGCAATAGGCTGTTTCCCCACGGGACCCATCTCGACACGATTATGCAAATTTGTGGGTAAGCAGCGCCGTTGGTGATGCAACCGATGTTCAGAGAAGATGACTCGTTAAAACGACAAGTTGCACCCATGGTTGAACATAAGGGGTTAATACTTTTGAGGTTCTCATGCTTCAGCGCAAGCCTAGCATACTCACCTATTAAAACTTAATGACAGTCGACAATATTTTGACGGATGTCAAAATTTAGGCTTATGTTACATCCTTTGGTGAATTATTCCAAACGTGTTAACATTTGCTCTGGCCTGACCAGTAACGGAATATTTCATGAGTGAGCCTTGTGTGCAAGTAACGATTGAGAATGGCATTGCATATGTCCAGCTCAATCGACCAGAAAAATATAATGCAATTAATTATTTAATGTTTAGCGAGTTGGACAGAGCGATCAAACGTATTAAATCAAATACTCGGATTCGACTGGTTATTTTATCTGGAGCTGGAGGCCATTTTAGTTCGGGGCTGGACGTAAAGAGTGTGATGTCGGCACCGATGCAAGCATTCAAATTGCTGTTTAAATGGCTGCCTGGCAATGCCAACTTAGCGCAGAGAGTCTCCCTTGGGTGGCAAGGTTTACCCGTGCCTGTCATCGCGGTGTTAGAAGGCTGCTGCTATGGCGGTGGCATGCAAATCGCCTTAGGTGCTGATTTTAGAATAGCGAGCCCAGACAGCAAGTTATCTATTATGGAAGCCAAATGGGGGCTAGTGCCGGACATGGCTGGCTTAGTGGCGCTGAGGCAAATAATGCCCAAGGATCAGGCGATGTTACTCAGCCTTACGGCCAAAGTGTTGTCGGGCGAAGAGGCGAGTCGCTTAGGGTTAGTGACTCAGCTAAGTGATCATCCGATGTTAAGCGCGCAGCAATTGGCTCAGGAGCTTCTCAATACCTCCCCCGATGCCGCAGCGGCGATCAAGTTGAGCATCAATCGTAGCTGGACGGCTTCGATTCGTGCACTTCTTTGCCGTGAGTCGTGGAGCCAAGTCAGACTGTTACTTGGTAAAAATCGCGCGATTGCAGCGACGCGTCAGCTAAAGGATCCCAACAAAGCCTATCAAGATCGCCAATCGGGTTGGTAGCAGCGTAACTCTATTTCGATAACGCCCCATAACGGATTACTTAAGCTTTAGAAAGGCTTGCACCTCAATTGGCGCCGCTCATACGGGCGGCGAATCCCCTTATGGCGCTCAAACAGTTCTGCCATGCACTCTCGTTATCCAGATTTAATGCTAATGTCGTTTGCCGATAATTCGGCGCCTCTAACGTCACGGCGAGGCTTTTGCGTTGCTCCGCCGTTTCTAACGATGCGGGGTGACCATCGGGTGATTGAATATCGAGTATTGGCATAGTGAGCTTGGCCAGTTTCTCGGCAATGGCTTGGTTACGCGCCTCATCTTCGCTGTAGGGGTTGATGACGATTAATACATCGGGATCGGCAATTTTCTTTTGGCTTAATAGACTTATCAATAATCCCGCACTTTGATCGGCGGTGATCAGCACCCGTTTACCGGGAAAGTCGGTGCCTACGCTGTCGAGCTGTGACATGCTTTTGACTAAAAAGTCTTCCTGCTCAAGCAAATGCTTATTGCTCTGCTCGGGTTTCACTTTTTGACTCGGTTTATTCGAAGGACTGCTTAACTGTGCCGCCCCTGCGGAGGTCACTTCGGTCGCCGGAGTGGCAAAGTTGGGTGCGGGCGGCTCTGTGGGCGGGGTAAGGCTTAAACTGGCCCAGCCAGCAGCATTGATATTACGTCTGACAAAAGCCATTAATCCGGGCGCATCGGCGGTGCCATTGGTGGCGGGTAAGATAATCGCGGCGCCGAGTTTTTTGCGGCCTTCCCATGAACGAACTAAGAGTTCGAGCGGTTGATCATCTATGGTGATCAGCTTGATTTCACTCGCGGGTAAATAACTGCTTGTTCTTTTCGCCACAGCTTGCCCATTGGGCGCTTTGCTCGCTTGGTTCGTCTCGGCGTTTTGGGGAGTTGTCTCTGGCGCCTGCGGGCTGGATTCAGGTGCTTGAGTACTTGTTTCTGGCGCCTGAGTATTGGGGGCTGGCGCTTGAGTGCTGGGATCGGCGGCGAATAAGCTCGCACTGGCGAGAGCTAAGGCTAGGCTCAATACCGAGGGGATAATACGCGCCATAGAATTGATAACCACCTGTGTAGTCTCATAAATTCAATTAGCTAGAGTATAACCTGAAGCGGCGTAGCAGAAGCAATTTTTGCTTGAGCTCGTGACGACGAACGCGCGCAGCAGTGCCTAGGCCCAGCCTACAGCCATACTTATCGTGAAGAGAAAATAAAAACGCCCAGCATTTGCTGGGCGTTTGCATATTCGCTTAAGCGAGCCTAGGGAGGCTCTAGCTTACCGTCATTGCGGATTAGACATGGCTAACCAAAACCATACGAATCGCGTCGAGCTGTAGCTGACTCGCGTCGAGGTAAGTGCTCAGTTCCTGCATTTGGTTACGCAGGTATTCCAACTCTTCCTCACGGATATTCGGGTTAACCGCTTTCAAGGACTCTAAACGGTCCAATTCGCCCGTCAGTTGGCTGGTCATTTTCTCACGCGCCTGCGCCACTAACTCGTTCACGGCGGCTTGGGCATATTCTTCACCCTTAGCAAATAACGGATGCAGAATCGGTTGGGATGCTGTGACTAACTTGCTGCCAATATGGCGGTTAACCGCGCTTAACTGTTTGTCAAAGCTAGTGTAATCCACCTTAGCAGATAAATCGTTGCCGTTTTTATCCAGCAGTACGCGGATAGGTGTCGGTGGCAGATAACGATATAACTGGCTCGATTTAGGCGCCGAAGCATCCGCCATGTAGATCAGTTCTAAGAACAGGGTGCCTGCGGGTAAGGCTTTGTTTTTCAAAATCGCCACGCTCGTCGTGCCTGTGTCAGAGCCAGTGATCAGATCTAAGCCTGTTTGCACTAACGGGTGCTCTTGGGTGATCAGGGCGATATCGTCACGGGAGAGCGCAGTATCACGGTCAAAGGTGACCGTCACGCCATCCTCGTGCAGTCCCGGATAGGTTGGGAACATCATGTGTTCGCTTGGACGCAGGATGATAGAGTTCTCACCTTTATCTTCTTGATCGACACCGATAATGTCCCACAAGCGGATCACCGAACCAATCAGTTTAGTGTCCTGATCGCTTTGGGCTAAACGCTCGACAATCGCCTTGGCCTTATCGCCACCGTGGGAGTTGATTTCCAGCAGCTTATCGCGGCCTTGCTCCATAGCGTGTTTCAGTTCTTTGTAACGGCTTTGAGTGTGGTTGAGCAGATTGGTTAGCTCATCTTCATCCCCGCCGACGAGAACATTCAACAGATCTTCGGCAAATTCACTGTACAGCACATGGCCACTTGGACAGGTGAGCTCGAAGGCATTCAGACCTTGGTGATACCAGTTGAGCAGACGCTCCTGCGCCGTATCTTGCAGATAAGGCAGGTGAATTTGGATATCGTTCTTCTGCCCGATACGGTCTAAACGGCCGATACGTTGCTCTAATAAATCTGGGTTCAATGGCAGATCGAACAGCACTAAGTGGCTGGCGAACTGGAAGTTACGACCTTCGGAGCCGATTTCAGAACAGATCAGCGCTTGGGCGCCGCCTTCTTCTTGGGCGAAGTAGGCTCCCGCCTTGTCGCGCTCGATGATCGACATGCCTTCGTGGAATACGGTAGCTTGAATGCCTTCACGGGTACGCAGGGCTTCTTCTAAGCTCAGGGCGGTATCGGCGCCACTGGCGATGATCAGCACTTTCTTGCTGCGGTGCGACTTTAAGAACTCGATTAACCAATCCACGCGAGGATCGAACTTCCACCAACTGGCGCTGTTATCTTCAAATTCTTGGTAGAGTTTTTCTGGGCTTAGGGCTTGAGCCGCTTTCGCTTCTAAGCTCTTACGACCACCCATCATCTCATTCACGCGGGCAGCGGTAAGATACTGCTCAGGCATTGCATGGGGATAGGCGTTGAAAATACGTTTCGGGAAGCCTTTTACCGAGGCGCGGCTGTTGCGATACAGCACGCGACCTGTGCCGTGGCGGTCGAGCAACTCTTGCAGCAGTTCGCTGCGAGCCGCTTGTTGCAGTTCGCTATCGATATCTTCGGCTTGAATTAAACGAATGCTCGGCGCTATGTCTTTCTCGCTGAGTAATTCGGTGAGGCTGTTGATGGCGGCATCGGATAATTTTGCGTCGCCCGCTAAGGCTTCGGCGGCAACGGCGACATCTTTGTAGCTGTTTTCTTCGGCGAGGAAGGCATCGTAGTCGTAGAAACGATCTGGGTCGAGTAGGCGCAGGCGCGCAAAGTGGCTCTCATGGCCGAGTTGGTCTGGCGTTGCCGTTAATAACAATACGCCAGGCACTACTTCGCTTAATGCTTCAACCACTTGGTAGGCACGGCTCGGGGCTTCTTCGGTCCACTCTAAGTGGTGAGCCTCGTCGACGACCAGCAGATCCCAGTCGGCATCGAGTGCTTGGTCGAGACGTTTCTTTTTACGCAGTAATTCGAGGGAACAAATCACTAACTGCTCGGTGTAGAAAGGGTTGTCATGGTCGGCAAAGGCTTCGACACAACGGTCTTCATCAAATACTGAGAAGCGCAGGTTAAAGCGGCGCAGCATTTCCACTAACCACTGATGGCGCAGGGTATCCGGCACAATGATCAGCACTCGTTCGGCGCGGCCAGTGAGCAGTTGTTGATGGATAATCAGACCCGCTTCGATGGTTTTACCTAAACCCACTTCGTCGGCCAGCAATACACGCGGCGCATAACGGCGACCCACTTCATGGGCAATCCACATCTGGTGGGGGATAAGGCCGACGCGTGGACCTTGTAAGCCGAGTAAATCTGAGGTCGCCAGTTGATGACGCAGTAACTGGCATTGGTAACGAATACCGAAACGGTCTAGGCGGTCAATCTGACCAGCAAACAGGCGATCCTGCGGTTTGTTAAAGCGAATGTTGTGGTTTAACAGGGTCTCGCGCAGGCTGACTTTCTCACCTGTTTCGCTGTGGATACCGTGGTAGACGACGAGGCCGTCTTTTTCGGTGAGTTCTTCAACCGAGAGGCTCCAGCCTTCATGGCTTTCAACCGTATCGCCAGGGTTGTATATGACACGGGTCAGGGGGGCTTCGTTGCGCGAGAACATGCGGTTCTCACCAGTCGCAGGGAATAACACTGTGACCATACGGCCTTCAACTTGTACGACTGTTCCTAAACCAAGCTCTGACTCGGTATCACTTATCCAACGTTGTCCTAAGGCAAACGGCATCTTAAATTCTCATCTCTGGGCGGACTCTAACAAAGGGCGCGTATGTTATATCAATACTAGGGATATTTGAATCGCCCTCTCACCCGTTAGAGCCTAATTCCCCACACACTAGATTACAAATTGAACAGTGAAGAAAATTCTCTGTAGTCGTACGATGATTTGTCATGCTACTGTCATATCGAGGGACCTACACTGCCCTCGAGTCACCGACTTAAACACAGGTTCATTCGGTTGGCATTCAGAGAGAATGGTGCCAATATTAGTTTAAGCCGCTAGCCGTCTTTATTAAGTAGAGGCTTGAACTTTAAGATCATTCTTTAGCTCGCCAACTGACATAGGAGCCATATCCACTCACCTGGAAAGAGATGTAGCATAAAAACAATCGAGCACTCTGGAGGCGCCATGGAACAAGACGACAGAAAGTTGTTTGTACTGGATACCAATGTGTTACTACATGAACCTTTGGCGATCTATTCGTTTAAAGAGCACGATGTGGTCATTCCGATGACAGTGCTAGAAGAGCTAGACCAGATTAAAGATCGAAAGAGTGATGTGAGTCGGGATGCTAGGGTCGCCATACGGGCGTTGGAAGATACCCTAGGCGGTGATACAACACCGGAACAAATCATTAATGGTGTCCCTTTACCGAGTCGAGAAGGGCATGCCGATGCGATAGGGGCGCTGTCTATTTTCCCTGACCATCTTGTCGATTTTACCTTAGGCGCCCTGCCGGGGGATGGCAACGATAACCGCATTATCAATACCGCTCTGCACCTGCAAAACCTCCACCATCCACGTACCGTGGTGTTAGTTACCAAAGATATCAATATGCGTCTTAAGGCCAAGGGCGCGGGCATTCAATTGGTTGAGGATTATCGAACCGACCAGCTGATCGATGATATTCGTTTCCTCAGCAAGGGCTTTTATCAATTCGAAGGGAATTTTTGGGAGCATTTAAACAAGGTATCCACCGAGCGCCATGGTCGACATACGATTCACGAAGTCCCACTGAAAGATTTAGATAACGAACCCTTCTACATAAACCAGTATCTGATTGATACCGAATCTGATTTTTGTGGCCGCGTCACCGAGCGTAGCGATACCCATCTGCATATTTTAGATCTGGGCCGCGAACGCTTAAAAAACCTCGAGGCGTGGGGAGTTAAACCTAAGAATGTTTACCAAGGGATGGCGTTGCAGGCGCTGCTTGATCCCGATATCGATCTGGTGATCTTAACGGGACCCGCGGGTTGCGGTAAAACCTTACTGGCAATGGCGGCGGCACTTGAGCTAGTAGTGGAGCGCAATCGTTACGATAAGGTCATTGTGACTCGTAATACGCCAGAAATTGCCGAGTCCATCGGTTTCTTACCCGGCACCGAAGAAGAGAAGATGATGCCATGGCTGGCGGCGATTACCGATACCTTAGAAGTGCTGCACAAGAATGATGTGAATCCGACCGGCAGTTTGAACTACATCATGGAGAAGGCGAATATCCAATTTAAGTCGATCAACTTTATGCGCGGCCGCTCGATCCAAAACTCCATCGTGCTCTTGGATGAATGTCAAAACCTGACGGCATCGCAGATCAAAACCATGATCACTCGGATGGGAGAAGGCACAAAATTGATTTGTTGCGGTAACTTAGCGCAGATCGATTCGAATTATCTCACCGCGGTAACCTCGGGGTTAACCTACATTGTTGAACGCTTTAAAGACTTTGAAGGCAGCGCCAACCTGTACTTGAATGGGGTGGTGCGTTCACGCTTGGCCGAATACGCCGAAGAACATCTCTAACTATTTACTTTATTGTTACAAAAGGTCTCACTCGTGGGACCTTTGTTTTTACGCATTTCTATGATTTTTCAAGCAACTAATCATAGACTTTGACAGCCTTCGTACGGCAATTATTTGATGCGACTCGGGGTTTCTTCCTGCTAATATATGAAGCCATAAATGTACTCAGTCACTTTTGCCACCGATGGCTAAAATCAAGCGCTGCAATCAAGGGTAGTGGATGAAATCGAGTGAGCCGGATCTCCAATTAAAATCGCCGATCCAAAAGAACTATAACCGCGCCGTTTTTTATACCTATATCGGCGTGATTGTCCTGTCGTTGCTGACGGCATGGATGTTTTTCGATCGCCAGAAAACCCAGCAGATGGAGCAGCGCGAAGAACAGGTCGAGCGCCACGTATTGCAAATCGACTTGCTGTTGGAGTCGAGCATCCGCGCGGTCAAGAGTCTGCGGGATGTGGCCGTGGATCACCTACGTTTAGGTGAACTAGTGCGTAAGGATCGTTTACCGCAATACGGCAAATTTAACGAGAGTGGTCAGTATTTTACCTTAGAGCCTAACTACGCCAAGGGTGGCAAACCCTTTACCAACATGGGGCGGATCACGGGCGCGGGTTCCCTCGATGGCCGCAGCGATAAGTTCTACCAAGAGCTGGAAATGCTGTTCGAGTTGTCGCTGTCTTTCCCTGTCGCCAAAGAAGCGGCGCCTAAAGCCTCGGCGATTTATTATTTATCCCGCCAACGGATGATGTCCTACTTCCCTTGGACCAACGGTGACCAGCGTTTTAGGGATGAGCTGCTCAATAAGAAACAATTCCAATACGCCACCCCGGCGATGAACCCGCAGCGCAGCGTGTTTTGGAGTGAGGCCTATGTCGATTCGACGGGTAAAGGCTTGCTGACCACCTTAGGTGTGCCCGTTTATCTCGATGATGAGTTTATGGGTTCGATCAACCTCGACATGACCTTGGCCTCATTGGCGCGGCAAATTCGGGTGTACTTCAAAATGCCTGGGACTGTGATCCTACTCGATCAGCAGAACAATATCTTGTCCCACAGCGACTTCGATGGCTCAGATATCAATCGGGTATATCACATCAGTCAGCGCATTCCATCTGAGCTGCATTCGCTCCCCGAGTCCGAATTGTTCGATGCCCATGAAGGCATTATTCGTAACGGTTACTATATTCACTCGGTCGCGCTGCATAACGCGCCGTGGCGCTTGTTGTATCTGCAAAATGAGGACGACCTGTTCCAAGATTCGGTCGAAAAACTGCAGCTGACCTTTATCCTCGTTGTCATTGCCCTGTCGGTGCTGGTAACCATAGTGCACTGGCAAACGCGCCGCTCCTTCGTGAGCCCTGCATCGCGCCTGTTGTCGCACTTAGAGGGCTGTTCCCAAGAGCCGCGTAAACCGCCGGAAAAAATCACTCCGGGCTGGGAACCTTGGTTCCTGCTGGTGAGCCGCATCTTTGAGGAAAACAAGCAATACACCCATCATTTGGCCGAGCAGAATAAGCGACTCGACAAACTGGTGGCGCGCCGCACCGAGCGCTTAAAAGATGCGACCGAGCGCCGTGAGCGGGAATATGCGTTGTTGCGCTCATTACTCGACTCCATCCCAGAAGCCATTGTCTTTAAAGATAAAGAAGGCAATTACCTCGGCTGTAACAAGGCCGCCGAGCGGATGCTAGGTTACACCGAAAGCGAGATGATCGGTCTGTCGTCGGAGGATTTAACCTCGCCAGAGATGGGCATTCGTATTCGCGCCGAGGATGAGCAGATCTTAAAAGATCGCACGCCGCTACGTTATCAAGAGAAGGTTGAGTTAGCCGGCAAACCTGTATTACTCGATACTCTTAAACTGCCTTTCTATAACCGCCGTGGCGAGCTGCAAGGCTTGATTGCCGTGTGGCGCGACGTGACGCGTGAGTACGAGTCCGCCGAGCAGTTACGTTTGTCGGAGGAGCGTTACCATTTAGCGATGGACGCGGTAGAAGACGGTCTGTGGGACTGGTATCTGGATTCGGAGCATATTATTTGCAACCCATCCTATTATTCGATGCTGGGCTATAAACCCAATGAATTCCCTGCGTTAGTGTCGGCTATCGACCAGCTGACGCATCCCGACGATAGAATTCGCGTCGAAGAATACCGTAATCAGTATCTGCAAAATCCCGTCGATGCCTATGAGATCGAGTTTAGGATTTTAGGCAAAAACGGCAGCTATCACTGGGTGCTTTCCCGCGGTCGGGTGGTGGAATTTACCGCCGATGGTCAGCCTAAGCGTATGGTCGGTACCCACAAGGACATCACGCGCCATAAGAGTAACGAAGTGGCACTGCTGGAGGCGAAGCAGGACGCAGAACTGGCGAACCTGTATAAGAGTGAATTCTTGGCGAATATGAGCCACGAAATCCGCACGCCAATGAACGCCATTATCGGTATGTTGCAGTTAGCGCAGCGTACCTCGCTGACGGCGCAGCAGAAGGATTACCTCGAAAAGGCCGGATTCTCGGCGCAGTCGTTACTGCGGATTATTAACGATATTCTCGACTTCTCTAAGATTGAAGCGGGTAAGTTAGAGCTAGAGCGGGTGCCATTCCCACTGGATAAAGTGCTCGACCATGCCCTCGATCTCAATGCCCTTAAGGCGCAGGAGCAAGGCGTCGAGTTATTACTGTATGCGCCAGTCACGGCAGGCCTCATTCTTAAGGGCGACCCGCTGCGCTTAGGCCAAGTGCTGATTAACCTGTTATCGAACGCGGTGAAGTTTACTCAATCCGGTGAGATTGAACTGGGCTGCGAAGATGTGGGCGAGCGCGACCATCGGATTACCTTAAAATTCTGGGTACGGGATACGGGGATTGGGATCAGTAAAGATCAGCAGGAAAAACTGTTCGATGCCTTTGCCCAGGCCGATGGCTCGACGACCCGTAAGTACGGTGGTACGGGATTAGGTTTATCGATCAGTAAGCATTTGGTCTCCATGATGGGTGGCAAGATGCAGGTGCAGAGTGAGTTAGGCGTTGGCAGTACCTTCAGCTTTACCATCAGCTTTGAGATTGCCGAAGAGGCCAAGGTTGAGCCCTTAGTTGTGCCTGAAAAACTCAATAATTTACGCACACTTGTGGTGGATGATAACCCGACGGCGCTGCAAATTTATTCGGCGTTGATGCGTGACTTCCACTTCGAGGTGGATACTGCTGCGAGCGGCGCCGAGGCGCTGTATAAGTTGTCGCGGGATCCTATCGATTTATTGTTGCTCGATTGGATGATGCCAGAGATGGATGGTGGCGATGTGATCACTGCCATCGATACCATGGTGGCCGAAGGCCGCATCGCAAAACGGCCCATTATCATCATGATGACCGCCTATGCGGCGGAACCTTTACAGCACGAAGTCGACAGTGCCAATGTGTTTGCCGTGTTGCAAAAGCCCTTTAAGGCATCGAGTCTGTTCGATGAGATCATCGCCGCCTTTGCCGATGAGCCAAGGCTTAATGTGGTGCAGCCTATTGATGAAGTGCCGATAGAAGAGGGCGAACACACAGGGCTTGTGCTCTTGGTGGAAGATAACTTTATCAACCAACAGGTGGCGACTGAGCTGCTAAAGAGTGCTGGATACGAAGTCGTTGTTGCAGGGAATGGCCAAATTGCCCTCGATATTATCGACTCTCGCCCCTTCGATGCGGTATTAATGGATATTCAAATGCCAGTGATGGACGGGTTAACCGCGGCGCGGGCACTGCGTGAACGCTTTAGTGCCGACGTGCTGCCTATTATCGCCATGACAGCCCATGCGATGTCGGGCGATCGAGAAAAGAGTCTCGCGGCAGGGATGAATGCCCACATTACTAAGCCGATAGTGTTAACTGAACTGTTTGAAACCTTATCGCATTGGATAAAACACAAGAATAATCATCATTAATTGTTTGCCCGGGGCCAATGATGGCCCCGCGTGGTTTAGTTTTGTGTAACATGACCACGTAGACAGCCCTATCAGGAGGAAAGATGAAACCCCATAGCCTAGCCCTCGCCATCCTACTCTTAGGTTTACCCGCGCTGAGTGTCGCCGCGGATCTGCCGAGCACTAAAGTCGTTAAGCAGAGCCAAGCCGCTAAGGGATTTCTTAATCTTTACTATGAGCCAAGCGAGGGGGAGTTATACCTCGAGGTGAGCCGTTTAAATCAGCCTTTTTTATTGGTGACTAGTTTGCCTGAAGGGGTCGGTTCTAACGATATCGGTCTCGACCGTGGTCAATTAGGTCAAACCCGCATGGTGCAGTTTGAGCGCCAAGGTCCCTACATCCAACTTAAGCAACTAAACACCCAATATCGCGCTAATACCCAAGATGCCGCCGAAAAGCGCGCCGTGGATGAGGCCTTTGCCGATTCGGTATTGTGGCAGGGTAAGTTACTCGATGGTAAGCCAGATATGGTGGCTATCAGCGAGTTAGTGCTCAACGATCTGCACGGCGTCGCAGATGCTCTTCTGCATCGAGGGCAGGGGAATTATCGCCTCGATTTAACCCGCTCGGCGATTTTACCCGCCGGGGTGAAATCCTTTGAAAAGAATAGTGATGTGGATGTGCAGCTTACCTTTAAAGCCGATGCGGCGGGTGAGCAAGTGGCTAAGGTCACGCCCGATGGCACCTTAATGTCGGTGCGGATGCGCTACTCCTTTGTCGAGCTGCCCGATGAGGGCTATCAACCCCGCGCTTATCATCCTATGAGTGGCTATTTATCCGATGAGTATCGCGACTATGCCACGCCGTTTTCGGCGCCATTGGTGCAGCGGTTTATTTTGCGTCACCGTCTGCAAAAAGTGAATCCTGGCCCGGCGCCGAGCGAAGTAGTCAAGCCCATCACCTATTACCTCGACCCAGGCGTGCCTGAGCCTATCCGCTCGGCGCTACTCGATGGCGCACGCTGGTGGGAAACGGCCTTCACCCAAGCGGGATTTATCAACGGCTTTAAGGTTGAACTCTTGCCGCCCGATGCCGATCCGCAGGATATTCGCTACAACATGATCCAGTGGGTACACCGCGCCACGCGCGGATGGTCCTACGGCGCGGCGCTAACCGATCCGCGTACTGGCGAAATCATCAAAGGCCAAGTGACCTTAGGTAGCTTGCGAGTGCGCCAAGATTACTTGATTGCCAAAGGCTTAACTGCGGGCTGGCGTGATAGAAGCGCCGCCGAGCAAGCGGCTAATGACTTAGCCTTGGCACGTATTCGCCAACTTGCCGCCCATGAGGTCGGCCATACCTTAGGCTTAGATCATAACTTTGCCGCATCGACCAATCAGGACGCCTCAGTGATGGATTATCCCCATCCTAAGATCATGCTGAAAGGCAATGACATCGATATATCAGCACCTTATGGCGTAGGTGTCGGGCCGTGGGATAACTTTGCTATCGCTTACGGCTATAGCGATGAAGGCGATGCCACGGCGCAGGAGGCGCTGCAAAATCAGTTACTGGCCGAAGTGGCTCGAAAAGGGCTGCGCTATATTGGCGAAGCCGATTCGCGCCAAGCGGATGCCAGCCAAGCCTATGCGAGTTTGTGGGACAGCGGTGACGACCCTATCGCGCAGCTGCTGGATTTGAACCGTATTCGCGCTAAGGCCATCGAAGGTTTTAGCAGCACAGCACTGTTGCCGGGCGAGCCACAGGGTGAATTAGCCGATGCCTTTGTGCCTATCTATTTGCTTAACCGTTATCAAATCGATGCGGTCACTAAGTTTATTGGCGGCACTGACTATAACTATCTGTCTATCGGTGAGGGCAGTCGCTGGAGCTACATTGCGCCGCAGTTACAAATGTCGGCCCTCGATGCGTTGCTCAGCACCTTAGATGCGGCCAGTTTAACGGTTCCGCAAACCTTGCTCGATACGCTGGTGCCTAAAGCGGGCAATTATCAAGCGACGCGGGAGTCCTTCGAGTCAGGGCTTGGGGTGGTGAGCGATCCCCTCGGTATGGCGGAAGTGTTAGCGCGCCATACTGTGGGTCAGTTATTAATGCCACAGCGCTTAAATCGCGTCAGCCAAGGGGCAATGGCAGATAATGAACAGCTCTCGGTCGAAACTTTACTCAACAAGCTGTTTGCCGCGACCCTTTATCAAGAAGATAAGCTCGCTCTGATTGAAGGTGTGTGGATGCGGGTGAATGCGGTGGTGATTGATGAACTCTTGTCTGCGTATCACAATCCGCAAACCTCAGCAGAGGTGAAGGCGGCAATTTATGAGCGCGCCCAATTCCTGATTAAACAGCTTAAAGCCAAAGCGAATCGCGCGAATGCTAAGGTGGCCTCCCACTACACTTGGTTGCAACAGGGGCTGAGTGCAGGGCTGACTGATGCCAACAGCAAACTCATTCCTAAACCCTTGAGATTGCCGCCGGGTTCTCCTATCTAAGCTTGGTTTTCAGCATCATAGGCGCTAACGAGGTGATTCGTTATGCGCCTATTTCTTTTGGGTTTCTAGGATAAAAATGTTCGGCTTTACGCTCAATATGGGTAAAGCGGCGAGTATTTTTATAGGGCAGTTTCATAAAACCCGATACCCCATGGCCTTGAATTTTACCTACATAATGCAAAATGCGGTCGAGGCTAGCGCGAAATGCCGCCTGTTTACGTGGATTGAGCAGTTTTAAGTAGCTGTGGATCTTTAAGTGATTGGGTAGCGCCTCGAAAATGATGCAGCCCGTGTGGTGGATTTGGTTGATACGCGCCAATTCCTCCATGATTTCACTTGGTAATTCGAGGTTTTCATCCGGGTCCTTACCGTCTTCAAAGTAAGAGTGCAGCCGCGATTTATCTTCGAGGGTCGGCACATCTCCGACTTCGAAGGGCAGTTGGAGATCGGCGCTGGCGATAAAGGGTTCACTGGTGTTTTCGCGCTCGATATGCAGCGTGTCCCTAGCGTTAAAGAAGCAGGCCTTAAACACCCCGATACGCTTAATCCCCCGCGCGAGTGTCACCATATTATTAACGGCGATGATAAGCGCACTCTTTTGTTTAGCATCGTAGATGGCGAGGTTGGAGTCGATAAACACGCCCGTTTCCTGCCAATGGATAGCAAGGCCACCCACGATAGGGTATTGACCGAGTCGCCCCACGGCGGCGATAAAGCCCTTTTCGGTATCGCCCATGCCGGCTAAGAAGTTGCGATAGTATTTTTCGAGCTGAATGTCATCCATCTTAGCGATGGGATCCTGCGCGTTATGTTCCTTTAAAAAGGATTTACGCGAGCTGTAACTGACGGTTTCGACATCTTTTTCGCGGGATTGTACCCAGACTGGGATTTCACCCAGCAGTTCGGTTTTGGGCAGCTCGGGTAAGTGTATTCTATGGCTGTGGCGCATGCTTTTGAGAAAATAATCCCCCGCCAGATTGCGCTGCACGGCATCACTACTCAGCATGCCTTCCAAGGTGCGCGCCAACTCCATGGGTAAGCCTATGCTGGTGGGCGGGATCACCTGTGCGCCGAAGCGACTCGCCTGTCCTGAGGCCAAGGCATACAAGGTCGCAGCTACGCCTTGCTCGTCGAAACGCGGGCTGGAGAGCGCACCATTTAGCTGTTCTTCACCGATAAAATACACGTCCCCCATGCGGGCGTTAGTGTGCTGTTGATCGCTCGACATCAACGTCATCACATTGTCTTCGACGGCCTTGTTATATTCATCCCGTTGCGCAAATACCGCCGAGCCCCAGTCGATTAAGGATAAATGTTGACTTTCAATATCATAGACAAGGTTCGAGGGCTTAATGTCGCCATGCACTAAGGGCTTTCCCGTTCGCAGATAGTAGAGAATATCGGCCAGTTGGCGGGCAATGCTCATTACCATGGCGGGGGGCAGGGCGCCTAAGCGGCGGCAAAGCTGCTCGAGGTCTTCGCCCTTAGCACGCTCCATCACTAAGATCCCTTGTTTGCCGACCCGCTCAAATTTGATTGCCCCCGGAATGTTAGGGTGTTTGAGTAAGGACAGCATAAAGGCTTCTTCCTCTAAGCGATCTTGAATATGCTGTGGCAGATTAATTCTTGAGAATTTAAATACATGGGCTTCGTCGGCCTGATTAATCCCCGCA
Organism: Shewanella sp. FJAT-51649; assembly: GCF_019457435.1. Classification (NCBI taxonomy): domain Bacteria; kingdom Pseudomonadati; phylum Pseudomonadota; class Gammaproteobacteria; order Alteromonadales; family Shewanellaceae; genus Shewanella; species Shewanella sp. FJAT-51649. Next base: position 663,956 of record NZ_CP080411.1, read on the forward strand.
AACACAAAGCCGTAAGCCCCCTTACCGATAAACTCAATGTCGCGATAACCCAACTTACTTAACTGTTGTTTACATAAACGGATCCACGCCTTGTGCTTACGGGCATCGTTGGCTTTGAGCAAGTAAATAGATTGCTCTTCGGAAATGTAAAAATGTTGTAATTGGGGTGTTTGCAATGCGCGACTCCTTGTTTTGGTTATTTAAACAGTAAGCGAGGCTGATAAGCAAATCGGCTTAGGATGCTGTGACTGATGTTGCCTGCGATAAACTTGTGATTTTTAGGGCTTACCTATCCCATCATTTCGTCGCTGACTTTGATTTATATCAAGTTAAATCGTATGGAGTCTAGGTAATCTTAAGCACATTGGATGGGATACATTTTTGTTAAATTTCCCGTGGACAAAGTGGATGAAAGGAGGGCATATGCCCGCCCAAGATAAGGCTTTATTGATCGAGTTATTAGAGTTTCCGCGTAAGCGAATTTTGCAGTCAATGGAGGTGACCCATTGTCCACATGCGGTATTTTTTAATGATCGCGATGAGCAGTGTCTCACTTGCCACCAGGGCATGGAATGTATTTGGATGAACCAGAACGATGAGCTGGTGGCCGTTGAGCAAAAATCCGTCGCCGAGCTTAAGCAGCAGTTGCTGATCGCCGTCGACTTTATCGACTCATCCCTAAGTCCGCATCATTTATCGCGCCGCCAATGCCAGTGTGAGAATTGCGTTTGGCTTCGCCGGGTACAAACGGCACTGGCTTAGTCATTAACTGTTTACATCTCTCTGATTAACATACGGTATCTGAGATTTTGCATCCACCCGTGAATGCCATTAGAGTAAGGATAACTTTAGTCATTTGAGATATACCTATGGAACCCGGTTTTTGGCATGAGAAGTGGCAGCAACAGCTGATTGGTTTTCACCAGCAAGATATCAATCCCTTTCTCGTAAAGTATTGGCATACCTTGGCATTGTCCGCCGAGGCTCAAGTCTTCGTTCCCCTGTGTGGTAAATCTTTAGATATGTGCTTTTTAGCCGAGCAGGGGCATCAAGTGATTGGTTGTGAGTTAAATGAACTCGCAGTGCAGCAATTTTTTGAAGATAACCAATTACCTATGCAGCAAAGTGCGCTGGGCGAGCATCAGCATTACCACACTGAGCAGGTCAGTTTATATCAAGGGGATATCTTCACTTTACCCCAGTCGATTACGGCCAAGGTAAGTGGTTTTTATGATCGCGCCGCCTTGATTGCCTGGCCTGAGAGTATGCGGGCGCAATACGCCAAGCAATTAGCGCAGTTATTGCCTTCGGGCAGTGTGGGTTTATTGGTGACTTTAGATTACCCGCAGGACGCTTTAAGTGGGCCACCTTTTGCGGTGTCGCCAACTTGGGTTGAAACACATTTAAGTGACGATTTTGAAATCCAGCTCTTGGATTGTCAGGACGTGCTTGCGGACAACCCGAGATTCGTTAAGAAAGAAGTCCCTTGGCTGAATGAAGCCGCGTATTTATTAACACGCAGATAATTCGCCGATAAAAATATGCATCCCATTGAACTCAAAGAATTAATGCTTTGGGGGACGTGGGATGTGTCATTAAGGGGTCATACAATTATCGCAAAATAGGCATCTGCGCTGAGATTTGCGACAGCCCCTTTAAGGCGATGGCATCGCCAAGGAACAAGCATTGAAATACAGGTTTAGTTTGACAGAAAAGGAGCTGGAGGCTCGAAGTTAAGCCACTTCGTAGTAATTAGGTTCAATTTCTAATTGGTTCTGAATAATTTGTACGGCCATTCTTGCGCACTTGCCGCATTGATCGGCAACGCCTAAACGCTTTTTAACGTCAGCAAGGCTAGAGTCACCCTGACTTACCGCGTTTTTGATTTGCGTATCTGTGATGGCATGGCAGAGACAAACGTACATTTTTTGGACTCCAAAACGAATTGAGCTAATTCTAAATGAAAACGCTTATCAAATGCAATCCTAGTAGTAAACTTGTTGTGCTGGTTTCCTGTTTTGTTACACATCGCACATTTTCTAGTCTATGCTCAGTGCTCAGAAGACAAGAAAAAGAGGGATGATTTAGCGATTACGGGTCATTGGACGCGATCAAGGATGGATAACTCATGGACGATGGAATAATAAATTTACAATAGATCCAAGGGTTATCATGAGAAAGAATTTGCCAGTGACACAGCGGGAATACGACTATCCAGCGGATTGGATTTTATTGTCTACGACGGACACTAAGAGTCATATCACCTACGCCAATCCATCGTTTTGCACCGTTGCGGGATACGAGCTGAGTGCCATGTTGGGGCAACCCCATAATATGGTGCGCCATCCCGATATGCCTCCCCAAGCATTTGAAGATCTTTGGAAAACCATCCGTAAAGGCGAGCCTTGGAAAGGCATAGTCAAAAATCGTTGCGCCAATGGCGACCATTATTGGGTCGATGCTTATGTGTCGCCGATTATGGTCAATGGTCAGGTGGCCGAATTTCAATCGGTACGCACTAAACCCAGCCGTGACCAGATCAACAGAGCAGAAGCTGCCTACGCCGAATTGAATAAAAGCGGTAATGTTAAAGCGTTAAAACGCACCTTAGATATGCCGACTAAGTTGATGCTGCTCGCCTTCGTCGCCCTGTTGCCCATGTTGTATTTGGCGTTGCAGATTGGGACGGTGGGATTTGTGGCGCTTGCCATCAGTGCCCTCGTGCTGTTTCTCGGCGGTAATCTGATCTTAGGGCGTTATCGGGCGCTGGTTGCTAAGGCAAAGAAAATCTACGATAACCCTTTGATGGCACATATTTATACGGGGCAATCCGACGATTTAGGGGCTATCGATCTGGCGCTGCAAATGCAAACCTCGGAGTTAAAGTCCGTGTTGGGCCGCGCCCGCGACTCCTGCGATAAGGTGAGTAAGCAAGCCAAGATTTCTGCGGCGAAAGGCGAAGAAATTCAAGGAACAAGTCAGTCACAACTCGCTGAGATTGAACAGGTTGCCACGGCTATGCAACAGATGACGGCGACGCTTGGGGATATGTCCTCAAACTGCGCCGATGCGGCGAACGCTTCGCAAATGGCGTCGCAGCAGACAATCAACGGCGATAAAACCGTCGTCACCACCATTCAGTCGATTCAGACCATGGCGCAGCAGTTGCAGGAAACCTCGCAGGTGATCACTGAATTAGAAGGGCACAGCCGAGACATAGGCACAGTGCTGGATGTGATCCAAGGCATTGCCGAGCAAACGAATTTATTGGCGCTGAACGCGGCGATTGAAGCGGCGCGGGCGGGGGAACAAGGACGAGGCTTTGCCGTGGTTGCCGATGAGGTGCGGGCATTAGCACAGCGCACCCATGATGCCACCAAAGAAATCCACACAATGATCAATCTGTTGCAGCAGGGCACTCACAAGGCCGTGCGCAGTATGCAGGAGGGCGTTGATGCGGCTGGCGAATGTATTACCACGGCGGATCTTGCGGGCGCGGCGCTACGTACCATACGTGAAGCTATCACTACCATCACGGATATGACCCACCATATTGCCAGTGCGGTGGAGGAACAATCGAGCGTGGCGAACGAAATGAATCGCAGCGTGGTGAATGTGTCGCAATTTACCCATTCCAGCCATCAACTCGGCTGTGAAATGGTGAGTCTCAATGATGAAGTAATAGGTGAAATGGACTCCCATACTGTGTTGGTTGGGCAGTTTTTAAAGCGCAGTTTTAAAGTCTAACTTTTATCGCAAGAATCCTTAATCAAAAGGCAATCAGCAGTCTGATTGCCTTTTATTTTTTTTCCTGCAAGAGTTGGGATTTGCCGCTTTTCATTCAACCGCCAAACTCGCCCATAAATTAATAACCCTGAGTAAAATTAACCTGATTTTGCAGTGGCTCGGCTGCAATATAGCGGCGATAGTTGTCACTAAAAATACGCACGATTTGTTCAGGATGACTCGGCGCCGAGATATGGGGCGTGATGATGGCGTTGGGTCTTTCCCAAATCGGATGACTCGTAGGGAGTGGCTCCTGAGTGAACACATCGAGAACGGACAGCTGTTCAGGACGCGCAATCAACTGGGTGTTGAGGGCATCGAGGTCGAGCACGTCACCACGGCCCACATTCACTAAAATGGCATCGGCTTTGAGCGTGGCGAGCATGTCTGCATTTAACAGCAAACGTGTCTCTGGGGTGCTTGGCAGTAAATTGGTTACCACATCGCTTTGGCTTAAGCATTGCCCGAGCTGCGAGAGCGGTTGAATCGCATCAAAGTCTTCGACTTCACGGCCGCTGCGGTTTATCCCAGTAACATGCATGCCAAAGTGCTTAGCTGTCTTGGCCACATGCTGGGCGATAGAACCTGTGCCTAAGAGCAATAATCGCATCCCTTGCAAGCTGCTGCGCGTAGCACTTTGCACTTGCCAAGATTTTTGCCGCTGCTGCGCTTGGTAGAACTGGTGTCCTCGCACGTGGGCGAGCAGATAACCAAACAAATACTCACTCATTAAGGGGCCGAAAATGCCTTTAATGTTAGTGAGTTGATAATCTTTTCTTGCTCTTGGGCCCATCAGGGCATCAATGCCTGCAAAACTAGATTGCAGCCATTTTAGCTGTTTGGCATGGGGCAGCAGCGGCGCGGCAAGCTTAGGTTCGGCAAGCCAAATATTGGCCTGTGCAATATTTGCGGGATTATCATCGAGCAACTCAAGCCCTGGTAACTGCTGCGCCTCAATGAGCTGGCGATACTGCTCATTCGCCTTGGTCAGTAAGAGTAACTTGTGCCCCATGTCGTCTCCCTTTATGCTTGGTTGTCGTTATTTTTCAATACGCTGCTGTAGTTGTTTTGATTTTGCAGCGTCATTTTAGGTTGAGTGATTATGTTTGATCAGTTAGTCGCCATTATTGGCCATTTAGGAAATATGCTTCGCCCTTGGTCCTTCGATATCGCCACGGCCATGGTAGTGTGTTTGATTTTAGTGTTTTCAGCCGATGTGAATCGTATCCTCAGACGGCATTTACTGGGCCATTCGTTTATCCTGCGAACCTTTGTTTTTATTATTGTGAATGCCTTTGGCTATGGGCTGCTGATCGTTAAAGCTACGCCTTGGGTGGCAAGGCAAATCGTTGCCATGCCATCCCATTGGATGTTCTTGCTGATCGTCGCCATGTTTTTTTTTATCGGCTATTGGGCGCAGCGAAATAGCCAAGCCTAAGCCGCTAAATCCACTCCAAGGGATTATTCGAAGTAGCCGCAGTAATCCGTGTTGGTGGGTTGCAACAGCGCCTGCATGGCGCGGTCGGGGAAATTGCTAAAGATCCCATCGACACCCAACTGCTGAAGGGCATGGATATCATCGCGATGATCGACGGTGTAAACATACACCTTAGCGCCCCGCTGGTGGGCATCATCCACTAGGGCCTTGCTGATAAAACTCACATCTAAATGCAGGGAATAGGCGTTTAGCTCGCTCACCACCGCCGCACCATCGAGGGGAATACTGGCAAGCAAGGGCGCCACTAATGCCTGTGGCAACGCCTGTTTGACTTGCTGTAAATAGGGATGATTGAAGGATGAGATCAGCAATTGCTCCGCGCTGAATCCCAGCTCGGCAATCGCCTTAGGATAAAGCTCGAGTAGCGGCGCTACCGTATTCACCCCTTTAAGTTCGATGTTGATTGTGGCACGGCCTGCAACCAGTTCGAGCACTTGCCAGAGTGTGGGAATCGGTTCACCTTTGACAGTGATCTTGCCCAAATACTCTTTGTTGACTAAGTGGATGATACCTTGGCCCGAGCTCTTACTGTCGAGTCTGCGGTCGTGAAATACCACTAACTCCCCTTCGACATTATGCACATCCAGCTCAATGGCTGTGGCACCTAACTCAATGGCTTTGGCCATGGCGGCTAAGGTATTTTCCGCCACATAACCGCTGGCACCACGGTGAGCAAAAATAAGCATCTGATTTTCGTCCTATTAACTGCGGATAATGCCGACCTGATCGCGATTCTGGCCATTTTTAAGATGGATTTCCATTTGCGGATAGGCGAGTTCTAAGTTGTTTTCTTTAAGCTTACGGGTGATGCGTTTATGCAAATCGTGGCGTAGCGGCCAACGGGCCGACATCTCTTTTGCATAGGCACGAACTTCGTAATCTTGGGTATGTTTGCCAAAGCCTGCAAACCAGACTTCAGGCTCTGGATTCGGCAGTGCATCTTCGCATTCCTGCACCGCTTGATACAGGGTGGCCTCGACTTTGGCTGGATCGGAGTCGCGGGCAACCGACACATGCACTATCACCCGCGTGATGGGGTCTGATAGTGACCAGTTAATCAATTGCTCGGTAATAAAAGCCTTGTTTGGAATGATAATTTCCTTTCTGTCCCAGTCGATAATGGTGGTGGCACGGATCTGGATTTTACTCACTGTCCCCGTCAGATCGCGGATCGTCACCGTATCACCAATCCGCACTGGTTTTTCAAACAGAATAATCAGGCCCGAGATAAAGTTGGCAAAAATCTCCTGCAAACCAAAACCTAGACCCAGTGACAAGGCGGCAATCAACCACTGCAGTTTTGACCATTCCATCCCGAGATTGGAAAAGCCAATCAGCAGGCCTAAAAACACCACTAAATAACGGCTTACCGTGGTGATGGCAAAGCCGGTGCCGGGTGTTAGATCGAGCCGTTGTAGGATCATCAGTTCGAGCAGACCGGGTAAATTGGTCGCAATCATCAGTGAGAAGCCAACGATGACTAAGCCCAATAACAGCGATTTCATAGTGATAGGCAGCTGTTGCTCGACACCATTCACGCTGGTATTTGTCGTCCAGAGGGTGATGCCATCTAAGAAGGAAAATAGCGCCGTATGGGTTTGCGTCCACAGGCCAATCAAGCTGGCTAAAAACGCCAATAGCAATAGGGAGCGAACTAAGCCGAGCGACTGACTCGAAATAGTTTCAAGATCGACGACTGGCTCTTCGTAGGTATCTAGGCCATCGCTAGAGACGTGGTGAGTCTCGCCCTTTTCCCGCTGTGCTAACCGTTCGGCCCGCTTGGCCTTGGCGCGATCGAAGGCAATGCGGCGGCGCTCGATGAGCATCCAACGTTTAATTAATTGATAAAGCAGTAAAAAACTTAATCCCAATACGATGGACAGTTGTAACTGCAACAGCATTTGGAAGGCGGTGAAGTAGTAACCCCTAAAGGCCAGTACGGCACTCAGCAGTGGGACTGAAATCAGCAATGCCCAGAGCATTTTTTGCAGCAGTCGTTTGTTTTTGCCATCCTTTTGAGTGTCGCTATTTTGGCGGCTTAGCACCAAGATATCCTTGTATAACAAGAATAAAACCACGCAAAAACAGATAAATGCACCGCGGCCAATGCTATTGCGGATAAGGGATGCGTCGAGGACTTCGGTAAAGCCCATAATGCCGAGCAGGGGGCTGGCGACAAACACAAAGTGTTTGAGCCTGAGTTGACCTGCTTGGATGAGTTTTGAGGGGCGTTTGAAATGGCCAACCAAGACCCCTTTGTCGAGGGCGAGAATAAATATCAAGCGATACAAGAGGTAAACTAATCCTATCGCTAAAATCCCCATGCCGACGGCTTGCACAAAGTTACGTTCGGATTGATAGAAAATCCATCCTGCCGCGACTATGGGTAGCGGTTTGATCAGGGCATAACCAAGGCTCAGGACTAAGGATTTAAAGGTGTAGATAAATTTATCCTGCGTCACATTACCCACGTAGGTGACATAGTGGCTGAGTAAGCGTTTGAACTTAGGACGGATTAAATCTTGGATGACCAAACAAAGCACTAACAGAATGATCCACCAGGACCAGTAGTCATTTTGCTCCTGCCAGGCTTTGCCCAATTGTCCCCACTGCGCCTCTTGGATGAGCCATAGAGCGCTGCGCTGCACGTCGGTGAGCCAGAGTTTGTTCATGCTGGCGGCGTTGGGGACCCAAAACAAGTGCTCGTTGAGGGTGTTTTTTAAGGTCAGGTGTTGCTGGCTAAGTTGCTGATAATTGACTTTGAGTTTGCCAAGCTCACTCAAATATTGATCATAACTTTGCATCAGCTGCGTCAGCAGCACTTGTTGTGAGCGCAGTAGCTTAATTTGTCCCTCGTTGTAGAGGTTGGTTTGCTCTAACTCTTGTTCGTTGAGTGCCTGTTGTTGCTCGAGGTGGTACCTATCGAGGCGAGCATCGGCGATCAGAGTTTGTAGCTTCTCATGGTTTGGCGGCTTAGGCAGAGATTGCAACATCTGCAGAAAACGCTCGCCAAAGGCGGAGTTCATTTTGACCCAAGTGATTTGTTCTTGGATATTCGCCAGCTGTTTTGCTTGGGATTGATATTGCAGTTCGGCCTGCTCTTGCTGCTCAACCACATTGTTGATTTGCAAGGTTAAGGTTTGGAGTTTTTGGCCGTAGATCTGGTTTGTGTCGGCAATATTGCGGGTCACAGGATCCACGACCTTGGCGGTATCCACTAAATTCTTCGCCAGGGTTGCATCGGTTTGTTGTTGACGCTGTTTATTCATCGCCTTATTGATGGTTTCAATAAAGGCTTCCTGTTGGCTCAATTGCTGGCGAACCAACTGTAACTGTAGCTGGGTGAGTTCGATGCGCTTTTGGCTGCTGGCCAGCTCGGCCTCGTTAGTGGCGAGGCTTTGCTCGAAGAAAATCCGCTGTGTTTGCTGTAACTCGCCCGTTGGCGTATCCAGTGGGGCCAAGTCGGTTTTCTTATTTTGCAGCACATTCTGTCTTGCGTTGGCGATGACGGAGGGCAACTGATTGTGGCGTTGCAACAGTTCGCTGACTTGATTGCCTAGGGCCGTTTCGCTCTCTTTTAATTCCGACAGTCGTAAATAAGCCATCGAGGCTTGCTGGTTAAGATCTGTGGCTTTATCCAGCTTTAAGGGCTTAGCGGCTTCCTTTAAGCCGTGGTCGATGACCTTTTTGTTTTCTTCAAAATCGAGCTGAGCCTGCTGAAAACTGCTGGCATTCGCTGCCAATCTATCAATGTTATTTTTAAGCTCAACAATTTGATCGTCAATGCTAATATTTTGTTGCTGATTTTGGTTATTTAGGCCAAGGCGTTTGTCCAATTGCAGTGGCGAATTGGCATGGAGAGAAAAAGAGAAAAAAGCAATAACGAACAATAAAATACGTGGCATATAAGCAAAAGCAATTAGGGGCGAAAGACGCACTCATCTTAGCCAACTTAGGCCAAGATTGGTATGTTTCAGACGTTCTTTTTTCGCCGTTGTGACTGGTGGGATTGATGGGTTTCGAAGATGGCGGTGGCGACTATGATGGTTCCGCCTATCAGGGTATTGAGATTCAGTGCTTCGCCTAAGATCACCAATGCCAACATGGCCCCGTAGAAGGGTTGTAGGCAGGAGACTAACCCGACGGTTTTAGCGCTTAATTGGCGCAATGCCGAGGTGAATAGTGCATGGGGCGCGGCGGTAAATACCACCCCGAGCAGCACAATCAAGCCCCAGGTATCGAGGGAGATAGTCTGTAACTCGGTTTGATGCCAGGGCATAAGAAACACCGCCGCCACTAAGGTCTGATAAAACATGGCATGGGGGCCGCTATATTGGGAAAAATAGCGTTTTTGCAGCAGGTTACGGGCGGTAAATAACATCGCCGAGACAATCCCAACCGCAATCCCTAAGGTTGTATCGTTGCCAAGATTGGCTTCGGGGATCAATAGCACTACGCCTATCAGCACTAAAACACCGCTGATAATATCCATCAGCTTTATTTTATTGCCAGTTAATAACGGCTCGGCAATGACTGTCATCACCGGATAGGTGAAGAAGGCAATCATGCCGATGGCGACCGATGAGAGTTGCATCGCGGCAAAGTAGGTGACCCAGTGTAAGCTGACTATCACACCTAAGCCGATAGCAACCAGATAATCCTGCTTGCTGGCAAGGCTTAAGTATTTACCGCGGAATTTGATGAGTAATGCCAAGACCAAGGCCGCGACCACACACCGTAAGAAGGTGATATCGAGTGCGCTTAAAGGAATTAATTTGGAAAACAAAGCTGTGCCGCCAAACATCAGCACAGCTAAATGTAATTCGATTAATCCCGAAGGTTTACTGGTCTGGCTCAATTGGGTCGCCGTAGTTAGTCGGCTGACGCCTGATTTTTCAGATTAGCAAAGGCTTGACCCATACGCGTTACGGCCTCGGGTTCAACACCTTCGGCGAAGGTGTCGATAGCATCTTTAGCAAACAGCATGACGACGGTACTGCCAAGCTTGAAGCGGCCCATTTCTTCGCCTTTATCTAAGGTAATGGCGTCTGGACCTACTGTTGGGTATTCCCATGTGAACACTTGCTTACCCGTTGGTGGCGTAATTGTGCCTGCCCACACGGTTTCGATACTGGCCACGATGGTTGCGCCCACTAATACCATAGCTAGCGGGCCAAGCTCGGTTTCAAAAATTGCTACGACACGTTCGTTGCGAGCAAACAGGCCAGGTACATGGCGCGCCGTTAAGGGGTTAACGGAAAACAACTCGCCCGGTACATAGGTCATTTTCGACAGTGTGCCCTTAATCGGCATGTGGATGCGGTGATAATCCTTGGGAGCCAGATAAATCGTCGCAAAATCCCCGCCTTCGAAGCGTTTGGCATCTTCGGCTTGGTCGCCCAGTAGTGTGAGTGAGGAATAGTGATGGCCTTTAGCTTGGAAAATACGGCCATCCTTGATGGGGCCGAGTTGGCTGACGGCGCCATCAACGGGATGCACCATGATATTGGCCGCAGTATTAATTGGGCGAATGCCAGGCTTTAGTGCGCGGGTAAAAAAGTCGTTGAAGCTTTTATAGGCTTCGGGTTCGCTCTGAGCCGCTTCGCTCATATCGATTTTATATTGCTTGATAAACCATTTAATCGCGGCAGTCGTTAATGCGCCAGCTTCGGAAGCGGCAAGTTTACCGACTAAGCGAGATAACAGGTGCTTTGGCAGCATGTACTGCAGCGCAATTTTAACTTTATCCAATTTATGTTCCTTTCCTTTATGTTGCTCAACTTAGGTTGAGACTTGTTTTACGTTAATTTTATGCGAGGCGATGGCGTTAGTTATTCATCGCTTTGGGCTCGAAAATGCCGTGCGTGGCGCTGCTCATCAAGGCTTGCGATAATACGATGGTAGTTATTAAAGCGATCTTCGCTAATTTTACCCGCATCGACAGCGGCTTTTAAGGCGCAGCCTGGATCATCTCCATGTTTACAATCGCGGAATTTGCAGCCACCTAAAAAGTCTCTAAATTCGATAAAACACCAACCGACACGTTGGGCGGGTAAGTGCCAGAGGGCAAATTCGCGCACACCGGGAGAGTCGATTAAATCACCACCGCTGGGTAAATGCAGCAATTTAGCCGTGGTGGTCGTGTGCTGACCCAGCCCAGAGTTGTCGGAGACATCGCCCACCAATAATTCGGCTTCGGGCAGTAAGGCGTTGACCAGTGAAGATTTACCTACACCGGACTGGCCAGCAAATACGCTCACTTTATCTTTCAGCAGGGCTTTAATGGTATCTAAACCCTCGCCTAATTTACTGCTGACCTTATACACGGGATAACCGATATCTTCGTAGCGCTTTAAGGCGGCTTCGATAGCGGGGGCTTCTTCTGGCGTTAGTAGATCAATTTTATTCAAAATGATGATCGGTGGAATATCCGTGTCTTCGGCTGCCACTAAGTAGCGGTCGATAATCTGGGTGGTAAAGCTAGGCAGCACGGACGACACAATCAAAATTTGGTCGATATTCGAGGCGATAATTTTCACGCCATCGTATAAGTCGGGACGCGAGAGCGAAGAGCGTCTAGGGTGTACCGCTTCTACAATGCCGGCAATGCCACTGTTGGCTTGGGTTTCAATGGCGAGGCGTACAATGACTTTATCGCCGGTGACTAAGCTTTTAATGGTGCGGCGAATATTGCAGCGCACGATTTGGCCATCTTCGGTTTCAATATCGGCATGTTGGCCAAAGCGGGAGATCACGGTTCCGCTCTGTTCAGGGCCGAGTGAGCTATCCTGTAACTCAGGCGCATTTTTATCACCATTGTCACGATTGAGACGTTTCTCGTGATTGGCGCGCATACGGCGTAATTGGCCTTGGCTTAGGGGTTTCTTTTTACTCACTGATTTGTCTTCGTCAATTAGATGATTTTTTGTGTCTGAAAAAAGCAGTATGATACACGCTCTTGAATAAAAAAGCCTGAATTTAGGCTAACTGACATGATAAGGCTGAATTATGGCGGCGGACGCGAATAATCTCATTTGGATCGATCTCGAAATGACAGGGTTAGAACCCGATGTCGATAGAGTCATTGAAATTGCTACCTTAGTAACAGACCAAGAACTCAATATTATCGGTCAGGGGCCTGTAATTGCTATTCATCAATCGGATGATGTGCTGGTGGCCATGGATGATTGGAACCAAAAACACCACGGTGAATCGGGTCTGATCGATAGAGTGCGTGCTAGCCAAGTGAATGAAGCACAGGCCGTTGCACAAACCATCGCATTTTTAGAGCAATATGTGCCTAAAGGTGCCTCACCTATGTGTGGTAACAGCGTGGGTCAGGACCGTCGTTTCTTAAATCGTTATATGCGTGAACTGGAGGACTACTTCCATTATCGCAATCTCGACGTGAGCACGGTAAAAGAGTTAGTGAAGCGTTGGAGCCCTGAAACCATGGCGGGTTTCAAAAAGCAAAATACTCACCAAGCGCTGCAAGATATCCAAGAGTCGATCGCGGAATTACAGTATTACCGCAGCAAAGTATTTAAAATTTGACCGATCAGCAGATAAATCTGCAAGAAGGGGTTGCAGCCGCATAAATTTTTCATATAATGCGGCCTCAACTTTTTGATGCGGACACGAAGCGCTGCTGATATAAGTGATTGCGACATTAGCTCAGTTGATAAAGGTTAGGAGACGATACCTTTGTGAATGTTGAAGGCAAATGTGGCAGCGATACAAAAGGCGACATTAGCTCAGTTGGTAGAGCGATACCTTGCCAAGGTATAGGTCATCGGTTCGAACCCGATATGTCGCTCCAAATACAAATTTAGTGATTCACCAAGTCATTAAATAAAAAATTATGCGACATTAGCTCAGTTGATAAAGGTTGATAGACGATACCTTTGTGAATGTTGAAGGCGGATGTGACAGCGATAATTATGCGACATTAGCTCAGTTGGTAGAGCGATACCTTGCCAAGGTATAGGTCATCGGTTCGAACCCGATATGTCGCTCCAAATACAAATTTAGTGATTAACCAAGTCATTAAACACAAAATTATGCGACATTAGCTCAGTTGGTAGAGCGATACCTTGCCAAGGTATAGGTCATCGGTTCGAACCCGATATGTCGCTCCAAATACAAATTTAGTGATTCACCAAGTCATTAAATACAAAATTATGCGACATTAGCTCAGTTGGTAGAGCGATACCTTGCCAAGGTATAGGTCATCGGTTCGAACCCGATATGTCGCTCCAATTTTATGAATCTCCCCATAATCAAGTTCTCAATTAGCATTAGCTCAGTTGTGGTTTTAATATTGCGATACCTTTCTTTTTCAAGGTATAGGTCATCGGTTCGAACCCGATATGTCGCTCCAATTTTTCTAGTCATTCCCTCATAAAATCTTCTCGATTTCAAACTGATATATCGCAACTTACGCAGTGCTATTTTGCTTTTCTGTTTGCTTAGCATGCCTGTTTCGTGCTTGATTACTCCAAGCGTTTTTTAGCTCTTTCATCGCTGTAATTTATTAACCTTTGTTTGCACGGTTATTTTTAATGCTAATGCGGTGAAGTATGGGCAAACTTTGCCTGCTCTACGGCTGTTGTCGCTGATGTTTTCTATTTTGTAAAAAATAAAACAGCAAGGTTAATGCGTGATCTGCGCCTTGTTTCTTCAAGATTTCCTAAATTAGATGGCGTTGCGAAAGTTAAATTATGACCTTGTTCAAATATTCGCAACGCTTTTACTTACATAATGAATCCAGACAAAGTTAATAGCGCCAAGTAGTTGGCTTAACACTGGAGTGCATTATATGCGTATTCAACAATTGCGTGATTTACTTGAGTATGTGGCGAACTGCCGCTTAGATATGGCGCAACTCTATGGCCGACTGAATAATCAGGCCGATTCTGCCCGCGTGAAGATGATGCTGGAATATTTTGAGTCTCACCAAAAACATGTGGCTGAAAAATTGCGTGATTATATGGATGAGGCGCCCGTTAGAGTATTAGATACTTGGTATAAAGACTTTGTATTTGAAGACTTTACTAAGCGCTGCCAAGACACTATGTTGCCCGCCAATATGACCGAGGATGATGTGCTCAATCTGCACCTCGATTTAGAAAATCGACTGATCGGCTTATTGGAAAAAACCGTTAACTCAACTACTGCCGAGGATGCCCGCACCGCATTAGAGGGCCTGATTCGAGTAGAGAAAACTCAGCAGCAACGCCTAGTGCATAGCACAATTCGGATGGACGATATCTAATTCGATTCAGAATGACCTTTCAAAGCCAGCGTAATGCTGGCTTTGTTGTCTTTACCGGATGAGTATTTTTCACTTTGGACGCTTTTTGCATGGCAACTGATTTACGTCATAATTTTTTGGGGCGGTTTTTGCTACTTTCTTGATCTCATTGGTTGATTTGACCTTGTAATGCTTGGTTCTCACCAATCACAGGGTGTGTTAGGTGAGCTGTCCTTTTGATTATTTGTCGCGCAGGAGATCCTCTATGGCACAAGATTTATCGAGTTTACCCACGGCGCTTTATACGCAGCAGCAGGTGAGAACCGCCGAATTGCTCGCTGTTTCAGAAGGGGAAACCACTTTATATCAATTAGTTGAACGTGCTGGTCGAGCGGCATTTGAGTGCTTTACTCAGCAGAGTGAACGGCATCCTCAGCTTGAAGGAATGCCTTTACTGGTATTGGCGGGCAGCGGCAATAATGGTGCCGATGCGCTAGTTTGCGCGCGCCTAGTCTTAGAAGCAGGGCATCAGGTCAAGGTGTACTTACTCAAGACCCAAGGCACAGCTGAATTCGAGCAGGCACTTTCTGCCTATCTAACCAAGGGCGGTGTTATCGATGCCCCAAATATCGAAGCGATACAACAGGCACCAGTCATTATCGATGGTTTACTGGGCACGGGAGTTAAGGGCGCCGTGCGTGAGGATATTGCAGCACTGATCCATGCCATCAATCAGAGTGAGGCTTGGGTGCTGAGTTTAGATCTGCCCTCGGGGATTGTTGCCGATACGGGGGTTGTCGCTCAGGTCGCCGTGATGGCGGATGTCACTTTGTGCTTTGGTGGATTAAAACAGGGGCTTTTGACCAGCAAGGCGAGACATCACTGCGGCTATTTAGCCTTTGCCGATCTGGGATTAACGCCTTTCTTCGATGCTGAGAGTGCTACGCGAGTCGGCGGTGAAATGTTAAAAAGCCATTTTGCCGCAAGAGCACGGGACAGCCACAAGGGACAATCGGGTAAGGTAACGCTGATCGGTGGTGACTTTGGTATGGCAGGAGCCATTCGCCTTGCCAGTGAAGCCTGTTTACGTGCGGGCGCCGGATTGGTGACAGTGATCAGCAGGCCAGAGCATCAACTGACAGTAAACGTCTCGCGCCCCGAATTGATGTTTTGGGGCTGTGAACTGGTCGATATGGAAGTCTATCTGCGCCTAGGTTGGGCACAGGTGGTGGTACTTGGCCCCGGTTTAGGAAAACACGACTGGGGTTATAACTTGTTTAAAGCTGCGGGCTTAAGCGATAAACCCTGTGTGCTCGATGCCGATGCCCTGAATCTGCTCAGTCAAGAACCGCGCAGGCAAACTAACTGGGTACTCACGCCTCATCCCGGGGAAGCCGCGCGGCTCTTGGGATGCAGTGTCGCCGACATTGAGCAGGATAGATTTGCTGCCGTGCGTGCTCTGCAGCAAAAATATGGTGGCGTGGTGCTGCTCAAAGGCGCCGGCACTGTCATTTATGATGGAAAACAGATGGTCGTGGCACCTGTTGGAAATCCTGGGCTTGCGAGTGGTGGGTGCGGCGATGTGTTATCTGGTATTATAGGCGCACTTATGGCTCAAGGAATGGATAACATGCAGGCGACCGTTGTTGGGGTTGTCGTTCATGGCTGCGCGGCGGATTTGGCTGCAGTGCAGGGTGAGCGGGGCATGTTAGCCAGCGATTTGATGCCTTTTATTCGCCAATTAGTAAATAGTGATTTACTCTAGGCGCTGTAAAACTTAAGCGCGGGGCATTCCCGCGCTTAAGTTGCCTCCTCCATCCATAACAGCAGTGATAAAAGCGGAAATGACAGAGTTAACCTTTCAATTAAATAACGAAGACGAGACTATTGCAGTTGGGCAAAAACTGGCCCGCCATATTCAAGCGCCTTTGACTCTGTATTTGACGGGGGATTTAGGGGCGGGTAAAACCACTCTGAGCCGCGGTTTAATCCAAGGATTAGGGCATAAAGGAGCGGTAAAGAGCCCGACCTACACTTTAGTTGAACCTTATGAGCTAGACGGTGTCGAAGTTTATCATTTTGATTTGTATCGTTTAAACGATCCTGAAGAACTCGAGTTCATGGGGATCCGTGATTACTTTACCGATAGCAGCCTGTGCATTGTGGAATGGCCTGACAAAGGTCATGGACTCTTGCCCGATGCCGATATTCACCTGCATTTAAATTATGTTAACCAAGGACGTGAAATCCAAATTCGAGCCTTAACAGAATCAGGTAAAAAGCTATTAGCCGCAATAAAATAAAAACAAAGATGACTAAAAATAAGCATTACTTTCAGACTATTACTCTTTTTCTGTGCGCTTTTTTTGCTGTAGCAGCCCACGCGGCTAACCAGCTTGAGGGCGTACGTATTTGGGCTGCCCCCGAGTCGACCCGTGTGGTGTTCGATTTGAGCGAAGCGCCTAATTACACTTATTTTTCCCTCGATGGGCCCAATCGTTTGGTGGTCGACCTTAAAAAGGCGTCGACAAAACTGAGCCTGAAAAATATCGATAACAACAGTAAATTGGTTAAAGGGGTTCGCGTCAGCAAATCACCCACTAAAGGTGATTTACGTTTGGTGATCGATCTGGTTAAGCCATTAAATGCTAACCTGTTTTCCCTACCGGTGACGGCGCCCTATGGTAATCGTCTGGTAGTCGATCTCGAGGATAAAACCTTAACCACGGCGACAGCTGTGGTGAGTTCTACTCCCGTTAAAACGGTGACTCAATCGGCGCAATCGTCCCGTGATATTGTGGTGGCCATTGATGCGGGTCATGGTGGTGATGATCCAGGTTCTATTGGACCTTCAGGTGTTTACGAGAAAAAAGTCGCACTGGAAATAGCAAAAAGAGTGGCCAGCAAGATCAACGACACGCCGGGTATGCGCGCCGTGATGATCCGTACCGGCGATTACTTTGTGAATTTGAACAAGCGCTCCGAGCTCGCCCGTAACAGTAAGGCCGATTTACTGATTTCTATCCACGCCGATGCCTTTACCTCGCCCCAGCCAAAGGGGGCGTCAGTGTGGGTGTTGTCGATGCGCCGCGCGAACAGTGAAATTGGTCGTTGGTTAGAGCAAAAAGAGAAACACTCAGAACTCTTGGGTGGTGCAGGGGAAATTATCCAAAATACCGATAACGAACAGTATCTTGCAATGACTCTGCTCGACATGTCCATGAACAGTTCGATGGCCATAGGTCACTCTGTTGCTGGGGATATTTTGAAGGATCTCGGTTCTGTAACTGAGCTGCATAAGAGTCGCCCTGAGTCTGCGAGTCTTGCGGTATTAAAATCCCCCGATATTCCCTCTATTCTGGTGGAGACAGGATTTATTTCGAATCCGAAGGAAGAGCGGTTACTTAATAGCAGTCGCCATCAGGAAAGTATCGCAACCGCTATCCATAAGGGCGTTAGCCGTTATTTCCACAATAACCCGCCAGCAGACACCTTGCTCGCGAAGCGTAATAGCGGTGGTACAACGGCCAGCACGAGCGCGAAATCATCCTCGGGAAATATTAAACACAAGGTGAGCCGCGGCGAGTCACTTTCGGCAATTGCTCAGCGTTATCAAGTGCCTATGGCAAGCATTAAGCGCGCCAATGGCATGAAGACGGATGTGGTACAACTCGGGCAAACACTCGTCATTCCTGAGAGTTAATAGGATGAAGTCTATGGGGATCCAGATCCTTCCGCCGCAACTAGCCAACCAAATCGCCGCCGGAGAGGTGGTCGAACGGCCGGCTTCTGTGGTGAAGGAACTTGTCGAGAACAGCCTAGATGCTGGGGCGACGCGTATCGATATCGAAATCGATAAGGGCGGCAGCAAGCTGATTAAGATCCGCGACAATGGTTCGGGGATCCCAAAGGATGAGCTGGCCTTAGCCTTGTCGCGCCATGCCACCTCGAAATTGCATTCCCTTGACGACCTTGAAGCCATCCTCAGCTTTGGCTTTCGCGGCGAGGCATTGGCGAGTATCAGCTCTGTGTCCCGCTTAACCTTGACCTCGCGTACGGCCGAGCAAACGGAAGCCTGGCAGGCTTATGCCGAAGGCGTCGACATGGCGGTTAAGGTGATGCCGGCCGCACATCCTGTTGGTTCAACTATCGAAGTTGTCGACCTGTTTTTTAATACGCCCGCCCGTAGACGTTTTCTTAAAAGCGATAAAACCGAATTTACCCATATCGATGAATGGTTAAAACGCATTGCGTTAGTGCGTGGGGATATCCACTTTACCTTGACCCACAATGGCAAAACCGTACGTAATTATCGTCCAGCGATGAATGAGCCGCAGTATTTGCAGCGATTGACTCAGGTTGCTGGACGCCAATTTGCCGATGAGGCGTTGCGGGTCGAATGCCAACACGATGACCTACGTTTAAGTGGTTATTTACAGTCGCCTTGGTCAACGGTGTTAACCGACACCCATTACTTTTATGTGAATGGTCGCTTAGTGCGTGACCGTTTAGTCAATCATGCGGTGCGCCAAGCATTTGCCCAAAAAGCCGAGGTCGAACAGCCGGGTTATGTGTTGATGCTGGATATCGATCCCCATCAGGTAGATGTGAACGTGCATCCGGCGAAACACGAAGTGCGCTTTCATCAGAGCCGTTATGTGCATGATTATATTCTGCAGGCACTGCAATCGGCGCTCGAAGAAGCGGGTGAACTGGGTTTTGAGCATCCTTTCGAGCCAAGTTCGCCACAGGTTGGGGATGAGGTCTCTCTCTCCGAATCTGGGGCGCAGACACAAACAGAGCATCATGCCTTCGAGCTGCAATCGCCTGAGTCTAAAACGCATTCAACTAGGAATGAAGCTTCACGTGTTGATACTTCTCGCGCCGAGATGTCACGGGATTCTCAGCTAGCTGAGCGTACTCGGGATATTGCTAGCACGCGTCCGTACGCTGGCGTGCAGAGCAATGCCTACGGCAGTATGGCGGTTCCGCGGGAGTCACGTAGTGGTTCGGCTGGGGAAAATCGTGCCCGAGCCGAGCTTCCTTCTAAGGCGGCTATCGCCAGTTACGGCGAATTATTGCAAACGCCATCCTATAGCGTGCAGGACAAGCCGTATCAACCCGTGCTTGCAATGCCCGCCATACTCAATGGTCAATATTGGGTATTAGCGCAGGGGCAAAACTTGAGTCTGTTGCCGATTCAATCTGTGGCGTTAGCGACACGTAGCCATGAGATAGAAACAAAGCTGGCAACTGGTTTGATAGGTCAGCCATTATTGATGCCAGTGTCGATAGCCGCCGATGCGGATTGGCCAGCATTACTCGAAGAACATGAAACACTTATCCGGCAATTAGGATTAGAACTAACAATTCGCTATCAGCAGTTGATAATCAAAAAAGTGCCCCCATATCTCAGGGATAGCCAGTTAGCGAAGGTGATCCCCGAGTGGTTGCAATCGCTACGTTTTGAAGCGCCAGCACCTAATGCATTGGCTGTGTGGCTGGCAGAGCAGAGCTTAACTGGATTTACCTCGGCTGCGGATATTTGGGCTGCCTATTGCCAGTTAACTGAAGAGAAAAGACAGCAAATTGCCGATAAAGCAGTATCCTTACCTTGGCAATCGTGGCTAGAAGAGCAAGCAATTGAATAAAGAATTACAGCCAAAAGTGGTTTTTTTGATGGGACCAACGGCGTCCGGAAAAACCGCTTTAGCAATCGAATTAGCCGAAAAGCATAATTGCGAGATTATCTCGGTTGATTCAGCATTGATCTATCGTGGCATGGACATTGGCAGTGCTAAGCCCTCTGCCGAGGAATTAGCACGAGGTCCGCATCGACTGATCGACATCCGCGATCCGGCAGAGAGCTACTCCGCCGCCGATTTTAGAGCCGATGCGCTGCGCGAGATTGAACAGATTATTAGCATGGGAAAGACCCCCATATTAGTGGGCGGCACCATGATGTACTTTAAGGCGCTATTAGAAGGATTATCGCCGTTACCGAGTGCCGATGAAGCGATTCGGGCCGATATTCAAGCCGAAGCGGACGCAAACGGATGGGAAGCACTGCACGCACAATTAAGGGAGATAGATCCCGTATCGGCAGAAAGAATTCATCCTAATGATCCACAAAGGCTTTCAAGAGCGATAGAAGTATATAGAATAAGCGGTAAGAGTCTGACCGAGTTAACTCAAACCAAGTCGGCTCCTTTACCCTACGATGTGGTGCAATTTGCCATTGCGCCCCGTGAGCGCAAAGTGCTGCATGAGTTAATCGGGCAGCGTTTTCGGATAATGTTAGAGCAAGGTTTTATTGATGAAGTCGCCCAGCTGAAAGCGAGAGGTGACCTACATTTAGATTTGCCCTCAATGCGTTGCGTGGGATATCGACAATGTTGGCAGTATCTCGATGGTGAATTTGACTATGATACTATGGTCGAAAAAGCCGTTGCCGCTACTAGGCAATTAGCTAAGCGTCAATTAACATGGTTGCGTAGTTGGCCAGAGTTGAATTGGCTTGAAAGTGGTGCTGAGGGGAATTTAGTTACACTTATGCGTCAATGCCGCTAGCTTATTAGCCCTTGCTGTATAATACTAAAACTAAACAAAAAACTTCACTGATAACGATTTATTTTTATATAAATTAAAAAGGAAATAATAAAATGGCTAAGGGGCAATCTTTACAAGACCCATTTTTGAACGCACTACGCCGCGAGCGCGTTCCTGTATCAATTTACTTGGTAAACGGCATTAAACTCCAAGGACAGGTAGAGTCGTTTGATCAGTTTGTCATTCTGTTGAAAAACACAGTGAGCCAAATGGTTTACAAACACGCTATTTCTACCGTAGTACCTGCTCGTCCATTTAACGTTGCTGGCCATCAAAATGCCCAGGGCGGTTATGGCGCGCAAGACGATATGCCAAGTGGCGAATAAGTTTTAGTTTGAGGAGTTTGCTTCTTGTTTGATCGTTATGAGGCGGGAGAAACAGCGGTTCTTGTCCATATCGACTTTTCCGATGAGGAACGCCGAGAAGACTTAGTCGAGTTACAGCTATTAGTCGAGTCAGCTGGAGCACGCTCAGTCGGGGTCATTACTGGAAGTCGACGCTCACCAGACCGTAAGTTTTTTATTGGTTCTGGTAAAGCCGAGGAGTTAGCTGCATTAGTGGCTGCAACTGAGGCTAATGTGGTTATTTTCAATCACGCCTTGAGTCCTGCTCAAGAGCGAAACCTTGAACAGGTGTGTCAGTGCCGAGTATTGGACCGGACCACGCTGATCTTGGATATTTTCGCTCAACGTGCTCGGACCCATGAAGGTAAGTTACAGGTGGAGCTAGCGCAATTGCGCCACATGTCGACGCGTCTTGTGCGTGGTTGGACTCACCTTGAGCGCCAAAAAGGCGGTATCGGTTTACGTGGTCCGGGTGAAACCCAGCTAGAAACCGATAGACGTTTGCTCAGGGGCCGCATTAAAAATATCAATAAACGCTTAGAGCGTGTTGATAAACAACGTGAGCAGAGTCGCCGCGCCCGTAAGCGTAGTGACATGCCAACAGTCTCATTAGTGGGTTATACCAACGCGGGCAAGTCAACGCTGTTTAATGCCTTAACCTCATCTGATGTTTATGCAGCCGACCAGCTATTTGCCACACTCGATCCCACATTGAGAAAGTTAGATCTGCCCGACGGTGCCGTAATTTTAGCGGATACTGTAGGTTTTATTCGCCATTTACCACACGATCTGGTTGCCGCGTTTAAGGCAACATTGCAGGAAACGCGTCAAGCGGAATTACTGCTGCATATTGTTGATTGTGCTGATGAAAACATGGCGGATAACTTCGAGCAGGTGCAAAACGTGCTCGAAGATATCGATGCTGCCGAAGTGATGCAGTTGGTCGTTTGTAATAAAATCGACCTGCTTGAGGATGTCGCGCCGCGCATTGAATACGATGAACGTGGTAAGCCGATACGCGTCTGGCTTTCGGCACAAAAACGTTTGGGATTTGATCTGCTCCTGAAGGCGATCACCGAGTTGATTGGTGAAGTTATTCATGAGTTTACACTTAAGATTCCGGCAACTGCTGGACATTATCTTGGCCAGTTTTATCGACTGGATGCGATACAGCAGAAAGAGTACGACGATCTGGGGAACTGTATTTTGTCTGTTCGTTTATCGGATGCCGATTGGCGCCGATTAGCTAAACAGAGTCAGGGTGAGTTAGAAACCTTTATCTTCGATCCGTCGACAGAAAAGGCTGTTTGTTAATAATCTAATTTATTTCATCCACTTATGGAGTGCTAAATGGCTTGGAACGAGCCCGGTAACAAGGGTAATGATCCTTGGGGAAATAAAGGTGGTAACGACAAAGGACCACCAGACCTTGATGAGGTTTTTCGTAATCTTTCAAAACGCTTTGGCGGCAAAGGCAATGGCTCATCAGGCCAGAGCTTTAGTTCGTTCAGCTTAATCATCATTCTTGCCATCGCTTTTGTTGTTTGGGGACTCTCGGGTTTTTACACCATTAAAGAAGCTGAGCGTGGTGTTGCGCTGCGTTTTGGTCAGCACATTGGTGAGGTGGGACCTGGTCTGCATTGGAAGGCTACGTTTATCGACCAGATTTATCCCGTTGATGTGCAGTCTGTTCGCTCCATTCCCGCTTCTGGCAGCATGTTGACCTCAGATGAAAACGTCGTGAAGGTCGAGTTGGACGTACAGTATCGTATTCTAGATGCGTACTCTTATCTGTTCAGTGCCGTTGATGCGAATGCCAGCTTACGTGAAGCCACAGACAGTGCGCTGCGTTATGTCATTGGCCACAACAAGATGGACGATATTCTGACCACAGGTCGTGATGCGATTCGTCGCGATACTTGGAAAGAACTCGAGCGCATCATTGAGCCGTACAAATTAGGCTTAGCCATTGTTGACGTTAACTTTTTGCCTGCTCGTCCACCTGAAGAAGTGAAAGATGCTTTCGATGATGCGATTGCGGCGCAAGAAGACGAACAACGCTTTATCCGTGAAGCCGAAGCTTATGCCCGTGAAGTTGAGCCTAAAGCGCGCGGTGAAGTTGAGCGTATGGCGCAACAAGCGAATGCCTATAAAGAGCGTGAAATTCTTGAGGCTCGCGGTAAAGTGGCTCGTTTCGAGTTGCTGTTACCTGAGTACCAAGCGGCACCTGAAGTGACCCGTAAACGTTTGTATCTCGATGCAATGCAGCAGGTGATGACAGATACCAACAAGGTACTGATCGACGCCAAGAACAATGGCAATTTAATGTATTTGCCTTTAGACAAGTTAATGAAAGAGAAGCCTGTGACTACGCCAGAGGTTGAGCATAAGGCTCAGCAGAACGTCAATTCTTCATCTATGTCAACGACTCGCATTGGTGAGCCTTTGAGTGGACGCCCTTCTCGCGAGGACCGTGCTCGCCAAGGGAGGGAGTAATCCATGGGTAGATTAGGTATTGTTCTGATTGCCATCGTATTAGGCATAGGTCTGTCATCTGTTATGGTGGTTAACGAAGGCGAGCGTGCGATTGTGGCGCGTTTCGGTGAAATCGTTAAAGACAACGTTGACGGCAAACCAGTGACCCGCGTTTTCGCCCCAGGCATACACTTTAAAGTGCCTGTGATCGATAAAGTGAAGTTACTCGATGCGCGTATCCAAACCTTAGATGGTGCGGCCGATCGTTTCGTTACCTCTGAGAAAAAAGATTTGATGGTCGACTCCTATGTGAAGTGGCGTATTTTCGACTTCGAAAAATACTACCTCTCCACTAACGGCGGGATTAAGTCGAATGCTGAGACCTTACTACAACGTAAGATCAACAACGACTTACGTACCGAGTTTGGTCGTCGCACTATCAAGGAAATCGTTTCTGGTAAACGCGATGAGCTGCAAAATGATGCGTTAGAAAACGCTTCAGAAAGCGCTAAAGACTTAGGTATTGAAGTGGTTGACGTGCGCGTGAAGCAAATCAACCTACCCGCAAACGTGAGTAACAGTATTTATCAACGTATGCGTGCCGAGCGTCAAGCGGTTGCCAAAGAGCATAGAGCACAGGGTAAAGAGCAGTCTGAAATCATTCGCGCTACGATTGATGCCAACGTGACCGTGAAGATTGCCGAAGCCGAGCGTAAAGCTTTAACCATCCGTGGTGAAGGTGATGCGCAAGCTGCGAAGATTTATTCTGACGCTTACAGTAAAGATCCTGAGTTCTTCAGCTTCTTACGTAGCTTAGATGCATACCGTGCGAGTTTCTCCGGTAACTCTGATGTGATGGTATTAGAACCAGATAGCGAGTTCTTCAAATATATGAAGAGCACTTCGCCTAAGAAGTAAGCAATCAGAAATGTATTGAAATGGGTCCTGACAACAGGGCCCATTTTTTTATCTGCAGGAAAACGTAAAGTTGCAAAATGAGAGTTGGAGTTATATTAGCGATGCATGGATTATGCCGACCTCACAGACCATTTGCTCAAAAAGTATATCAAAACGATTAAAATCGCTTAATAGTTGTGCTTTTTTTGTCCATTTTATAAAAAACACGCAATCTCCCTAACTTAGTTGAGTGTTTTCACTATGATCTGCTTCTAATTTTTAGCTATAATGAGCCCCGCTTCAAACTTCGATTTTTGCCCATGGTGATAACTAGGGGGCAGAAAGTCTTTGAAAAACAAAAATTCCAACACCCTCTGGGAGATAAGTGGATGAGCAATGCGCCAGTCGATACCGGACGTCGCAGATTCCTGACAGCCGCAACCGCCGTAGTAGGTGGTGCTGGTGCCGTCGCTGTAGCGGTTCCTTTCATCAAGTCATGGAATCCGAGTGCCAAGGCGAAAGCTGCAGGTGCGCCGGTAGAAGTAAATATCAGTAAAATTGAGCCAGGTCAGCTGATCCGTGTTGAATGGCGTGGAAAACCTGTATGGGTTGTCCGTCGCACAGAAGCAGTGATTAATGAACTGCCAACACACGACGATAAGCTAAGAGATCCAGCGTCTGCAGAAATGCAACAACCTGAATATGCAACAAATCCTCTGCGTTCTATTAAGCCAGAGTATTTTATTGCCGTCGGTATTTGTACCCACCTAGGATGTTCACCCACTTATTTACCAGATTCATTTGGTGAGCAAGTTCAAGGTGTGACTTCTGGTTTCTTCTGTCCATGTCATGGTTCTAAGTTCGATATGGCGGGCCGCGTATTCCAAGGCGTTCCAGCTCCATTGAACCTAGTTATCCCTCCACATCAATACGTTGATGATGGCACCGTTATCATCGGTGTAGATAAAGGAGTGGCGTAATGGTTAAGAATTTAATTAATTGGATCGATGCGCGTATCCCAATGACGGCGACTTATAACCGTCACGTGGGTCAGTATGCGACGCCAACTAACTTTAACTTCTGGTACTTCTTCGGTTCATTAGCCATGTTGGTATTGGTTAACCAATTACTGACGGGTATCTGGTTGACCATGAACTATGTACCAACAGCAGAAGGTGCTTTTGCCTCTGTAGAATACATCATGCGTGACGTAGAGTACGGCTGGTTATTGCGTTATATGCACTCAACTGGTGCGTCTGCATTCTTCGTGGTGATCTACTTACATATGTTCCGTGGTCTGATTTACGGTTCATATCAAAAGCCTAGAGAACTGCTGTGGCTCTTCGGTATGTTGATTTTCCTCGTGCTGATGGCTGAAGCCTTTATGGGTTACTTGCTGCCATGGGGACAAATGTCTTACTGGGGCGCGCAGGTAATTATTTCTCTGTTCGGTGCTATCCCTGTTATCGGTGATGACTTAACCCTGTGGATCCGTGGTGACTACGTGATCTCTGGCGCGACACTGAACCGTTTCTTCGCTCTGCACGTTATCGCACTGCCATTAGTGTTAGTGGTTTTAGTGTTCTTACACTTAATCGCTCTGCACGAAGTGGGTTCAAACAACCCAGACGGTATCGAAATCAAGAAGAACAAAGACGAGAATGGCTGGCCAGTCGATGGTATTCCATTCCACCCATACTACACAGTTAAAGACATTATGGGTGTTGCGGGCTTCCTGATCGTGTTCTGTTACGTACTGTTCTTCATCCCTGAAGGCGGCGGTTACTTCCTTGAGAAGCCAAACTTTGAAGCGGCTAACCCAATGAAGACACCAGAGCACATTGCACCTGTATGGTACTTCACTCCGTTCTACGCCATCTTACGTGCTGTTCCCGATAAATTGGGCGGTGTGGTAATGATGGGTCTGTCGATTGCAGTACTGTTCGTATTGCCTTGGTTAGACCGTTGTAAAGTGAAGTCAATTCGCTACCGCAGCACGCTGCACAAGTTGAACATCGCTCAGTTCGCTGTATCGTTCATCGTCTTAGGTTACTTAGGCGCTGTACCTGCAACACCAGAGCTGACTATTGTTGCACGTATCTTCACTGTGACGTATTTCGGCTACTTCTTATTACTGTGGTTATACAGCAAAAATGAGAAAACTAAGCCTGTTCCAGCGAGGTTGACACACTAATGAAAAAATTACTGATTGCATTAGTTACATTGATCCCGACGCTGGCGATGGCCGCGAGTGGACACAATGTACATTTAGAAAAAGCCAATGTTGATCTGCATGATAAGGCTTCTTTAGAGCGTGGTCTGGATATGTTCCAACACTATTGCTCTGGTTGTCACAGCACTCAGTATCAACGCTATGAGCGTGTGGCAAACGACATCGGTATTTCTGCCGATGATATGCGTAGCAAGTATATGTTCACCGATGCCAAAATCGGTGAGCTGATGCAAAACGCAATTCCACACAAAGATGCTGCTAAGTGGTTCGGTGCTACACCACCAGACTTAACCTTAGTCGCACGTGTTCGTGGCGAAGACTGGGTGTATTCATACCTCAAAGGCTTCTACAAAGACCCAAGCCGTCCATTCGGCGTAAACAACACTGTCTTCCCATCAGTGGGTATGCCACACGTTCTTGAAGAACTGCAAGGCACACCTGTTAAGCAAGAAGATGGCACTATTGTGGTCTCTGGTGGTAAGTTAAATGCAGAAGAGTATGACCAAGCAGTACGTGATATCACTGGCTTCTTAGTCTATTCGGCTGAACCTGTTAAGTTAGAGCGTCAAGCTTTAGGTTGGTGGGTACTTGGATTCCTGTTTATCTTCTTTATTGTGGCCTACCTCTTGAAGAAAGAGTACTGGAAAGATGTACACTAGGCACCAATAACGGGTAAAATATAGTATCCGCATAGTGTAAACGGGGGGCTTTGCCCCTCGTTTACTTTTGTTTTATTTCGACTCTGGAGGGTATCAATGGCTGTTGCTGCCAACAAACGCTCTGTCATGACACTGTTTTCAGGTGCTGATGATCTGTATAGCCATCAAGTGCGTATCGTGTTAGCTGAGAAAGGGGTTACTGTTGATGTTTTACAGGTCGACCCAAACGAAATGCCTGAAGATTTACTTGAAGTAAATCCTTATAACTCAGTGCCAACCTTGTTAGATCGTGAACTCGTTCTGTATGAATCACGTATCATCATGGAATACTTGGATGAGCGTTTCCCTCATCCGCCGTTGATGCCTGTTTACCCAGTATCTCGCGGCCAAAGCCGTTTGATGATGCACCGCATCGATACTGACTGGTACTCACTCGTTGACCGTATTCGCAAAGGCGATCGCGCTGAAGCGGCCCGTAAAGAACTGACTGAAAGTTTACTTTCAATCGCAGCAGTATTTGGTGAAATGCCTTACTTTATGAGCGAAGAATTCGGTTTAGCGGATTGCTACCTCGGCCCATTATTATGGCGTTTACCTGTATTAGGTATCGAGTTAGATAGCCGCGTAGCGAAAGACATCAAAGCTTACATGACACGTATTTTCGAGCGTGAATCATTTAAAGCTTCGTTGACTGAAGCTGAACGCGAAATGCGCATGGGAATGTAATGAAAGCGTTGACTCCAAATCGTCCTTATTTACTCAGGGCTTACTACGATTGGTTGATGGACAACCAATTAACGCCTCACGTTGTCGTGGATGCCTTTGTGAAAGGCACCCAAGTACCACAGCAGTACGTGAAGGATGGCCAGATCGTATTAAATATAGCGGCCAGCGCGGTGGGCAATTTGCAAATTGGTAATGAATTTGTGGAGTTCAATGCGCGTTTTGGTGGTGTACCTCAACAGGTATTATTGCCAATGGCCTCGATTGTGGCCATTTACGCCCGTGAAAATGGCGCAGGGACTGTCTTCGATATTGAAGATGCGTACTTAGTCGAAGAGGAAGCCGAATCGACTTTGTCTGTTATCGAGACAAACGAGAAGCCAACCGAACCAACGGATGAGCCGCCTAAGCGTCGCAGTCATTTAACCTTAGTTAAATAGGTTAATTACACCCTGTTCTATACTCTTGAAAGCCAGTCTATCGACTGGCTTTTTTATTGGATAAAGGTTTAATCCGCGCAAAGGCCTGTGGTAGCATTTGCGCCGCATTTCGGCCGTGGAGTGCATCGACTTACCATTTGAGCCAATGGATTTTGTATGTTGCTAATGATCGACAATTACGACTCTTTCACCTTTAACTTAGTGCAGTATTTTCAGCAGTTAGGGCAAGAGATCGTGGTTAAACGCAATGATGAAATCAGCTTAGCGGAAATCGAGGCGCTGGCACCGAGCCATTTAGTCATATCTCCTGGCCCCTGTTCGCCCAATGAGGCGGGGATTTCCCTCGCGGCGATTGAGCATTTTGCCACTCGTTTACCTATCCTGGGTGTGTGTTTAGGGCATCAAGCTATGGCGCAGGTGTTTGGTGCTAAGGTTGTGCGAGCGCAGCGGGTTATGCATGGCAAAGTCAGTGCGATTACTCATACTGGCGAGCGCCTGTTTAAAGGGTTAAATCAGCCATTAACTGTAACCCGATACCATTCACTGTTGGTTGATGCTGTCCCAGAGGGATTTGTGCTGGACGCTTGGTTTGACGACCCAACCCATGGGCGCGAAATCATGGCCATGAGCCATCAGCAGCTGCCACTCTTTGGCGTGCAATTTCACCCTGAATCGATTTTGACCGAGCAAGGCCATGAATTGTTGGCAAATTTCTTGTCGCAATCGGCTCTGGCTTAATCGAAAAGATCCATTCAGCTCTAATCTTTGTTACAAGATTTCTCCTCCTTTTAAGCAAATATGTCGCCCAAGTGTGATATAACTGCCGCAAAACGACGCTTACCCACTCGCGTTGGAGTCTACTCCATAGTGTTGCTAGGGCTGCGATAACAATAAAAGGAAGGACGAATGAACTGCGTAATGCGAAATTTGGGTTTAAGTGCGTTAGCCGTTGCGGTATTGACGAGTTGCGCCGCCACCTCAACTGAAACGGCGACTCCCGCGACCACACCACAGGCTTATCAAGTCCCTTTAGCTCAGCCTCCCCAAGTTTCACAACCCCTTACGCTGAATCAAATTATGGCGAACCCCGATTGGATGGGGATTTTCGCTAAGGAAGCCTACTGGAGCGATGACAGCCAGAGCGTTTTCTTTGCCCGCCAACCTAGCGCATCGCCGCTACGGAATTATTATCAGCAGGGCATTAATGACAGCCGCGCCGTTGAACTGGCCATCGATAAACTACACGCGGCGGACCAACAATTTGGTGTGTTAGACAGTGCTAAGGCCAACAAGGCCTATCTCTATCAAGGCAATATTTTTGTTAAGCATTTAAGCTCAGGCAAAATCACCCAGCTTACCCGCCAGCGCACGGCGATCAGTGGCCTGCGTTACCTCAACAATGGCGATATCGCCTATTGGCAAGGGGATAATGTTTTCCAAATCCATCAAGACAGTGGATTAGTGGAGCAGTTGGCTGAAATCAAAATGGCGAAAGCGCCCGAGGGCGTGAAAGAGCCGAGCAGCTACTTAGCCAAGCAGCAGCACAGACTCATTCAATATGTTGCTCTGCAGCAAGAAAATGCCAAAGCCAAAGAACAGTTTAAGAACGAGCTGCAAAAGAGCGATCCGACCCTCGCCGCCAACACTTGGTATCTCGGTGATGCCGAGGTGGTGTCTGA
Source organism: Shewanella sp. FJAT-51649 (assembly GCF_019457435.1). Taxonomy (NCBI): domain Bacteria; kingdom Pseudomonadati; phylum Pseudomonadota; class Gammaproteobacteria; order Alteromonadales; family Shewanellaceae; genus Shewanella; species Shewanella sp. FJAT-51649. Next base: position 694,552 of record NZ_CP080411.1, read on the forward strand.
GCTGAGTCTGTCGCCAGACGGTCGCTATCTGTTTGTGGCCTTAACCGATAAAAACTACACCGGCAGCAGTGAACACGACATCATGCCAAACTACCTCGGTAGCGAAGGCTATATCGACCCTGTACCAGTCCGCGCCCGTGTTGCAGAAGATACGCCTCCGGGACAACGCTTTGTGGTGCTCGATCTAAATGAGCATAAACAGATCGATGTGACTATCGAAGGCTTAACAGGCTTCGATGAGGACGTTTTAGCTAAGGTGAAGACTGAAAACGCCAAGGCAAAAGGTGAGTCGTATCAAAGCACTAAGGCTCCCCGTAAAATCCAGCTGATGCAGGATTGGGGCTGGACTCAAAGCGCGATTCAATGGCATGAGTCTGAGGACAAGCTGGCGGTGATGGTCGAAGCGACCGATAACAAAGACCGCTGGATTGCCAGTGTCGATCTGGCAAAGGGCAAGTTTATCACCGAGCACCGCCTCCATGATGATGCTTGGGTGAACTACGACTATAACCAATTTGGTTGGTTACCTGGAACAGACACACTTTACTATCTCTCTGAAGAAACAGGTTATTCCCAGCTTTATATCAAGCCCCGTGGCGAAAAGCCCCGCGCCTTGACTCAAGGTAAGTTTGTGGTGAGCGATATTACTCTCTCGCCTGATGCAAACTACATCTACTACAAGGCTAACCAAAGCCACCCTGGCATTTACAATGTTCATCGTGTGAATATCGCTTCGGGCAAAAATGAGCAATTAACCCAGTGGGACGGTAACTTAGATTATAGCTTAAGCCCCGATGGCACAAAGTTGCTGCTGAATGCGTCTCGCCGTACAGAGCCGAATGAGCTGTATGTTCAGCCGATTGGCGGTGAGTTAAAACAGCTCACGTCATACACCAGCGATGCCTTTAAGCAATATCCATGGCAAGCGCCCGAAGTGGTAGCCGTCCCTTCTAACCATGGTGCAGGCCAAGTGTATGCTCGGGTTTATTTGCCGCAGGGCTACGACAAATCCCGCGCCGAGAAATACCCCGCCGTTATCTTCAACCATGGTGCGGGTTACTTACAGAATGCAGATTATGGTTTCAGTGGTTACTTCCGTGAGTTTATGTTCCACAACCTACTGACCCAGCAGGGTTATGTGGTGATGGACATGGATTACCGTGGCTCTAAAGGTTATGGCCGTGACTGGCGTACGGCGATTTATCGCAACATGGGCCACCCTGAGGTCGAAGACTTAAAAGACGGTGTGACTTGGATGGGGCAAAATGCCAACGTGGATATTAAGCGTGTCGGTACCTATGGTGGTTCTTACGGCGGCTTCTTAACCTTTATGTCCTTATTTACTGAGCCGGAATTATTCCAAGCAGGCGCAGCACTGCGCCCTGTGGCGGATTGGGCGCATTACAACGCGCCATACACCTCCAACATCTTAAACACACCGGATGTTGACCCTATCGCCTACGAGCGTAGCTCGCCCATCGAGCACGCCCAAGGTCTGACTAAGCCATTACTGATCATGAGTGGCGTGATGGATGACAACGTGTTCTTCCAAGATAGCGTGCGTATGGTGCAGCACCTTATCGAGCTGGAAAAGCCTATGTTCGAAACCGCGATTTATCCGGTCGAGCCCCACGGCTTCCGTCAGCCATCGAGCTGGTTAGACGAATATCGCCGTATTTATAAGCTGTTTGAACAAGAGCTTAAGTAAATCGCGCGATAATATGAAGGCCTCTATATGAGGCCTTTTTGTTGCGCGGATTTCGGCGGCTGTGAATCTAATCAGGGCTGTAAAATAGTCACCTGTTTGCTTATTGCCAAGATGTAACCTATATGCTGAAATTGTCATGTTTTTAACGATTTTAGCGTATGCGCGCCACTTAGCACGGGCGAGATAGGAAAGATAAACTGTGGCGATATCGGTAGCGGGCGGCGTTAGACCCGGCAAAATTATAGAGATAGAACATAGGCTCTATCAGCAACTGATCCTCGGTAAGCAAAAGGCCGGCCCAACCTTATTGGATGATTTAGACCGAGAGCTTGAGGCCGATGCCAATAAACTCGATGTCGAGCGAGAGGCGATTCTGTCGCGGCTACTCAAACAAATTCAGGCCCGTGAAGTCTTTGAGGCCATTTCCAAGCAACTCATCGAAACGGTCAATAATGCCATTGAGCATCAACTGGCATCCCCAGAGTTAGTGCTGGCAAAGTCGGATATTAACGAGTCACAGATCCTGTTACTCGAGCTGTTGCTGGCAAAAAACCTCGATGCGACCCGGTTAAGACCTTTAATCAGTAATTTAAGCTGGTTATGCCGCGATTTAACCAATATGGTCAATAGTCCTGCATTTCGGGCGCGCCGCCCGCAGAGCTCTGATGTGCGCGTCACTGATATCAAATTAGTGATGAATTACATTGGCATCGAAAACCTGCGCACTATTATTCCTTACTTTTGCCTGCGTAATTGGCTGCCCAGTGGCAACGCTAAGTTACTCTGGACCACCCGTAAGTTGTGGCGCTATAGCATTGTGAGCGGAATAGCAGCGAATGCATTAGCGCAGCTTCATAATACTGACTCAGCCTTAGTTTATAGTGGCGCATTATTGAATCAGTTAGGCACCTCGGTTGTGCTGAGTCTCAGTGCTCGCTTATTCGATAAAACTTGGGGCAATTGGATCCGCGAGGCTAGCTCGAGTCGCGATAAAGAAGTGTATGATGCGGTCATTGCCACTGAGTTTCCGGCCAAGGCGGTATTTGAGCAAGTGCTGAGCCATGGGCATAAGCTTAATTGGCAACTATTAGAGTTACTTAAGTTTGAACAGAGTCCGTTAACTCAATTGCTTAAAGAGTTGGACCAAACCTTAACTTACCGTGAACTCTCTATGCCAGCCGCATTAGTGGCACGGGCGAATTGTTATGCTAAGGTGCTGTTGCTCGAAGAGATGCGCCAAATCGAACCTCAGGAGAGACGTCTGATGTTCGATTATTACGAGTTGAGCGAACAGGAAGTACTGCGCCTAAAAGCACAGAATTATCGGAAGTTGGATCTGCTGTAATCTGCACGCCGTTCCCATCGGTGTCCAATTGCGGCACTGATGTGGAGGACGGGAAATGCCAAGCTGGCAAGCTTCTGTATTAAATACTATTTTATCCTATGTGGCACGGCCATCCATCAGCCGTGGTAAGGCCAAACTCCCTCTAAATCAAGTGCGGCAACGCTTATTAGAGCTGGATAAGCGCTGGCTGCCGTGGCCCGAAAAACTCGTTACCGCCTCGATTCCCTTACAACATTCCACCCTGTTGCATTATGTGCTGCTCAATGACACGCCGCGTTTGGGCAATCTATTTTACATTCGGGGCGGCGGATTTTGTTTTAAAACTCCCCATGCCCACGCAAGACTGGTGGCCGATATCAGTGAGCGTTGTCGCCTCGATACGTTTATCCCGGATTATCGTTTAGCGCCGGAGCATCCGTATCCCGCGCCCTGTGACGATGTGCTCGAGGCTTATCTGCACTTAATTGAGTTGAAAGGCAGCGATAATCTGGTGTTGATGGGCGATTCTGCCGGCGGCAATTTAGCCTTAAGTTTGTTGCTCGAACTTAAAAAGCGCCATCTGCCCATGCCTAAAGCCTGTGTGTTGTTGTCACCCGCGCTCGATTTAGCGATAACTGGCGATACCGAGCTGATTTTGGGGGCGGATGATCCGTTCTTTACCATTGAGTCGCTTTTGCGGCTGCGCGGAGCGTATCTTGCCGGGGCGAATCCTATGTCTGAACGGGTTTCACCTTTACAAGGGAACTTGGCTGACTTGCCGCCACTCTTAGTGATTGCCGGTACGCGCGAGTTGCTTTTACAGGACTCAGAACGACTGGTTATGCAAATTAAGGCCTATGGTGGTGCGGTCGAATCGCGTTTTTATCATAACATGCCCCATGTTTTTCCTCTGTTCCATCTGTTGCCAGAAGCGCTTGAGGCGAGGGAGCAAATTGCAGATTTTGTGCTTTCACAGCTGATTCGTTAAAATTGTGTAGTTATTCATATTCAGTGAATAGCTAGCAAAAATAGGGGTAAATAACTTTTTTTCTGACTAAATATGCTAAAGGCCTCTAGCGTAAACGCTTGTATAGTTCTTAAACTACAATCTTTATGCACTTTGACCCAAAGCGTGGCGAATGTTGTTTGTGAAAAACTGGTATTTTGATCACAATTTCGCTAATAATGGCTATTAATAAACACAAGCATACCCTGTATCACTAACTCAAGATAAAGATACGTTGGGGACTCAGACGGCTCCCGAGGCCGTTACATTTAAACAAAGGATGAAGAAGAATGAGCGTTGATATGAAGTTGAATCGTGCCCAGTTTGATGCGGTTATGGTGCCTAACTATGCGCCTGCTGCCGTGATCCCTGTACGTGGCGAAGGAAGCCGAGTATGGGATCAAGAGGGTAACGAGTTTATCGATTTTGCCGGCGGTATCGCGGTAAATTGCTTAGGTCACTGTCATCCCGCCTTAGTGAATGCCTTAAAAACGCAAGGCGAAAAATTATGGCACCTGTCTAACGTGATGACCAACGAGCCAGCGCTTGAGCTTGCGACTAAGTTGGTTAACAGCACTTTTGCTGAGCGTGTGTATTTTGCCAACTCAGGCGCCGAAGCGAACGAAGCGGCACTGAAATTGGCCCGTCGTTATGCCTTAGAAAAATTCGGCGCAGAGAAAGATGAAATTATCGCCTTCGATAAAGCCTTCCACGGCCGTACTTTCTTCACCGTGAGCGTTGGTGGTCAAGCGGCCTATTCAGATGGTTTTGGTCCAAAACCGCAAAGTATCACCCACTTACCCTATAACGATGTTGCGGCATTAGAAGCGGCCGTATCGGATAAAACCTGCGCCATTATGCTTGAGCCACTGCAAGGTGAGGGCGGTATTATCGATGCCGATCCTGCATTCTTAAAAGCGGTTCGCGAATTGGCCAATAAGCACAACGCACTGGTGATTTTCGACGAAGTACAAACCGGTGTCGGCCGTACTGGTGAACTCTACGCTTACATGGGCACCGACATAGTGCCGGATATCCTGACCACGGCTAAAGCGTTGGGTGGCGGTTTCCCTATCGCCGCTATGTTGACTACCGCTGAAATTGCTGAGCACCTGAAAGTGGGTACTCACGGTTCTACTTATGGTGGTAACCCATTAGCTTGCGCTATCGGTAACGCAGTATTAGACGTGGTTAACACACCTGAAGTATTGAATGGTGTGAAACATCGCGAGCAGTTATTGCGCGATGGTCTGAACAAAATTAATGAAAAATATCATGTTTTCTCTGAAATTCGCGGTAAAGGCTTGCTGTTAGGGGCGGTTCTAAACGAACAGTACCAAGGTCGTTCACGTGACTTTTTAGTAGCGTCTGTTGCGGAAGGCTTAATGAGCCTGATGGCGGGTGCTAACGTGGTACGTTTTGCTCCTTCACTGGTGATCCCTGAGGCAGATATTGCAGAAGGCCTAGCACGTTTTGAGCGTGCTGTGGCGAGCATCGCTGCTGCCTAAGCGACCAAAGGAGTGCTGAATCTTATTCGCACTCCTTTTTTGTCAGGGAATACTTGCGTGCATCCATCCTGTCTTTTTCAAGATAGGTGCCTTGTTGCACAGCAAGCTTAAGTGAGGAGACACTAAGATGTTAATCATACGTCCTATTCAGGCAGGCGATTTTGAATCTCTATATCAAATCGCCGAAGAATCTGGCCATGGCTTTACCTCATTGCCAGTCAATGCCGATTTGCTGAGGCATAAAATTGCCCGCGCAGAAGCCTCATTCGTTAAGGTGATTGATAAGCCCTTCGATGAAGGCTATTTGATGGTGCTTGAGGATACCGCGACCCGCGAAGTGGTCGGTACCTGTGCCATTGAAGCCGCCGTAGGTATGGAAGATGCCTTCTACCACTATCGCCTCGGGACCGAGGTTTATCATTCTGAGCAAATTGAAGTTCGCAACGAGGTGGAAACCTTAACCCTGTGCCACGATTACACTGGCGCCGCCGAGCTTTGTACCCTGTTTTTGCGTGAAGGTTATCGCAAAGGGAATAATGGCCGGATGTTGTCCCGCAGCCGTTTTCTGTTTTTGGCACAGCACGCTAAACGCTTTGGTGAGACAGTGATTGCTGAAATGCGTGGCGTGAGCGACACCGCTGGCAATTCTCCCTTCTACTGCTGGTTACAGAAAAACTTCTTAGGCATTGATTTTATTCAGGCTGATTACCTGTCTGGTCTAGGCAAAAAAGCTTTTATGGCGGAGATGATGCCTCGAAACCCAGTGTATGTTTGCCTGCTGCCAGAAGAAGCGCAAAAAGTGATTGGCGAAGTGCACACCAATACGCGCCCTGCCTTGAGTTTGCTACAGGCCGAAGGCTTTAGATGCCGTGGTTATGTGGATATTTTCGATGGCGGCCCAACGGTGGAATGCCGTCTCACGGATATCCGCGCCGTGCGTGAGAGCCGTCTGCTGACCGTAGATATTGGTGAAATGCCTGAATCCGATAAGCAATTTATTGTCTCTAACACTCAATTAGCCAATTACCGTGCGACCTCCGCTTGTCTTGCTGTCGATGACAGCACCGAGCAGGTGGTAATTAGTCCAGAACTCGCCGAGGGTTTGTTACTCGCAAAAGGCGATCAAATCCGTATTTTGGCAATGTAGGAATAGCAAATGACACATTTTATTAAAGGCCAGTGGCAAGCTGGCAAGGGTCATGATGTGACCTCTAGCAACCCAGCAAATGGCGAAATCATTTGGCGTGGTCAAACGGCGACGGCCGACCAAGTCAACGCCGCTGTCGATGCCGCCCGTGAAGCTCAGTTCGATTGGTTTATGTTAGGTTTTGATGCGCGTTTAAAGATAGTTGAAGCCTATCGCAGCCAACTCGAAGCGAACAAAGCCGAATTAGCCGAAACGATTGCTCAGGAAACCGGTAAACCTCAATGGGAAACGGCGACAGAAGCGGCGGCCATGATTGGTAAGATTGGCCTGTCGGCAACGGCTTATAACAAGCGTACTGGCACAGAGGCCAATGATACGCCAGCAGGGCGCGCGGTACTGCGTCATAAGCCCCACGGTGTGGTTGCTGTTTTTGGGCCCTATAACTTCCCAGGGCATTTACCCAATGGCCATATAGTGCCAGCGCTGCTCGCGGGCAATACCGTGGTGTTTAAGCCCTCTGAATTGACGCCTAAAGTGGCCGAGTTGATGGTCTCTCTGTGGGAAAAGGCGGGTCTGCCTGCGGGTGTTATCAACTTAGTGCAAGGTGAAGTCGATACGGGTAAGGCGCTGGCGTCGCACCCACAACTCGACGGCCTATTCTTTACCGGCAGCTCTCGCACTGGTCACCTGTTGCACCAGCAATATGCGGGTCATCCGGGTAAGATTCTCGCCTTAGAAATGGGCGGTAATAACCCGCTGATTATTAAAGGCGTCGCCGATATTAAAGCGGCGGTACACGATATTCTGCAATCGGCCTATATTTCATCTGGCCAGCGTTGTACCTGTGCCCGCAGGCTCTATGTTGAGCAAGGCGAGCAGGGCGATGCCTTAGTCGCCAAGCTGGTTGAAGCAGTGAAGCAGATTAAAGTCGGTCCTTGGAACGCGCAGCCACAGCCATTTATGGGTTCAATGATTTCCGAAGGCGCGGCGAAAGGCATGGTTGCGGCGCAGGCTAACCTGCAGAACTTAGGCGGTGTGTCGCTGGTTGAACTCACCCACCTGCAAGCAGGAACGGGCTTAGTCTCACCCGGACTTATCGATGTGACTGCGGTGAGCGAGTTACCCGATGAGGAATACTTCGGACCACTGCTGCAATTAGTACGCTACAGCGATTTTGACCAAGCGATTAAGCTGGCTAACCAAACCCGTTATGGCTTATCCGCAGGTATCTTGGCCGATAGCCGTGATGATTATGACTACTTCCTCGCCCGCATTCGTGCCGGTATTGTGAATTGGAACAAGCAGATCACTGGTGCTTCTGGCGCAGCGCCCTTTGGCGGCGTAGGCGCTTCGGGTAACCACAGGGCGAGTGCATTTTATGCCGCCGACTACTGTGCTTACCCCGTTGCCTCCGTTGAGGCGGATGCGGTGAGCTTACCCGCAAGTTTAAGTCCAGGGTTAAGTTTAGAGTGACATCATTGAGGAAGAACCTAGGTTCTTCCTTTTTCATCACAAGCAGTAACGTTACTTGGGCTGCTACTGAGCGCCGTTGTACAGCAAGTGGCTAGGGTCGTTACATTGAGTGCGAGCGGCAAAACAATACGCACTATAGTCGCAGCACAATAAAAGGAGTTTTTATGCACACAGATATCAATGCGTTATTTGCCGCTCTCTGGCAAGACTATATTCAAATGACCCCATCTGCGGCCAAGGTGCACGAGCTACTCGGTCACGGCAAGCCGATTATCAACGACCATATCGCCCTGCGTACTTTTAACATCGCTAAGGTGAATTTAGCCGTATTGGCCGAACACTTTACCTCTTTAGGTTATGTGGCTTGTGGTGATTATAAGTTTGAACAGAAAAAACTGGTGGCTAAGCATTTTGAGCACCCAGATGCGACTCAGCCAAAGGTGTTTATTTCTGAGTTATTGGTGGAAGAGTTTAGCCCATCATTGCAAAGCACTATCCAAGGTTTGATGGCTCAAGTGGATGAAGAGGCGACTAAAGCAGATAACTTTATCTATTCGGGTCGCCATTGGTCACTGGATGCTAAGACCTATGAGACGCTGCTCGAAGAGAGCGAATATGCGGCTTGGGTAGCGGCCTTTGGCTATCGTGCGAACCATTTCACTGTCTCTATCAATCACCTCGAGGGCTTCGAGACATTAGAGTCTGTGAATGATGCGCTTAAGCAAGCGGGCTTTGTGCTGAATAGTGCAGGTGGCGAGATCAAAGGTTCGCCAGAGGTGTTACTGGAACAATCATCGACCATGGCTGATAAAATCGCAGTGGCATTTAGCGATGCAACGGTTGAGATCCCAAGCTGCTTCTATGAATTTGCCCTGCGTTATCCCAAGGCGAATGGCGAGCTGTACACTGGGTTCGTGGCTGCATCAGCCGATAAGATTTTTGAGAGCACCAACGCGAAAAAGGGCTAATGAATTAAGGTAGTTGTTGAGTCATCTTAAACAAAAACGCCATCGATAGATGGCGTTTTTATTGGTGGCACTAGAGCAACACTCAGAGCAAATAGTTAGCTCAATACTTGTTCGCTAAGCACTCTTAGCTAAGCACTCGTTAGCTAAAGACCAGTTCAATACTGAGGCCTGATAAGTGGCTGCTGTGCTTAAACTTAAGATCAATGCCGTATTGCTCGGCAATTTCTTTCACTATCGATAACCCTAGACCATGGCCCATCACAGATTCATCGAGTCGCGTACCCCTTTGGGTGAGTTTATCGAGTTCGTCGTCTGCAACACCTGGACCATCATCATCTATGCTGAGGCAGAGCTTGTTCTGTTCCTTCCACAGTTTAACCGTGACTTGGCTGCTCGCCCATTTAAAGGCGTTATCGAGCAGATTCCCTAAGAGCTCCATACCATCTTCCCTATGGATGGGCAGGCGCTGGATACTAGGGTCAAGCTCAAAGTTGCAGTTGATGCTTTTGCTTCTATGCACTTTGTTGAGGGTATTGGCGAGGCTGTGAAGATCCCTCGGTACCACTAACTGGGCGGCAGGTAACATATCACCGGTGATCCGCGCCGCAGCAAGTTTACGTTCGACCATTTTATGGATAGCGTCGAGCTGTTGTTGCAGCGCCATGGCGGTATCGGGATCTTTCAGCCCTAAGGCTTCAACCTGTTGTTGCATCACCGCCAGTGGGGTTTTTAACCCATGGCTTAAGTTACCTAAGTTATTGCGACTGCGCTCAATTTGCTTGGCGGTGTATTCCAATAACTCGTTATAGGTCTTCGCCAGCGGTTGCACTTCGGGCGGAATGTTATTCAGCTCTAAGGCGTTAATCTCGCCCTCCTGCAGGCGGGAGAGCGCATGTTGGATCTGTTTTACCGGTTTAAAGGATTGACGCAGGATCAAGAATATCCCCGCGATCATGGCCACCAACATGGCGAGGTTAATCCCAAGCTTAGTGCCATAGACTTCACTAAATACGCGTCGACCGATACTCAAATCCTGCGCTACCGTTAGGGTTGCGGTGACATTGGCGCTGCTCGAGTTTAGCCCTAGGGATAATAGCTGCATATCATTGTTTTTCGGCCCTTTTGCCTGCCAGACGCGGGTCTGGTTTGGCGCTAAAGGTTCGATATCGAGCTGCATGTCCCACAGGGAGCGGGAGCGGATCACTTCATTGGGCAGGTTGAGCTGGAAATAACGCCCCGAATAGGCAGGGCGATAGAAGCTCGACAGTTGGCTCTGATCGATATGGATCTCCCCATTATTGATATGGGTTGCCAACATGATGTGCTCAAGATCTTCTTCTAAGCGGTTGATAATCGAGTCGTGAAACGCTTGGCGCAGCATGGACTCAAACAATATGAGTCCAATCACTGTGCCTAACACTAATAAGCCCGTTAACCATAAACTGAGCTTAGTGCGAATGGAGATCATGCAGTCAGGCCGTGGAAGATATAACCTTGGCCGCGGCGGGTTTCAATCGCGGTTTTGCCGAGTTTTTTACGCAGGTGAGTCACGTAAACTTCAACCACGTTACTCTCTTTCTCATCGTCAAACTGATAGAGCTTGTCCGTCAGTTGTGCCTTAGATAACAGCTTCTTAGGCGACATGAGGAAGATTTTTAACAGCCTGAACTCCATGGCTGTCAACTCGTACAAATGCTCGCCAACGCTAACGGTCTGCTCGGCCTCATCTAAGGTAACTCCACCATAGCTCAACTGTTTACTGGGATTATTTAATCGGCCGTGCGCGCGGTGAATAAGCGCTTGGATACGCGCTAATAATTCCTGTGCATGGAAGGGTTTACCTAAATAATCATCGGCGCCGGCATTAAAGCCTTCGACCTTTTCATGCCATTGGCTGCGGGCCGTCAGCATGATAACCGGTGTGCTAATGCCTTGATTACGCCAGCCTTCGAGTAATTCCAGTCCATTGCCGTCGGGGAGGCCAATATCTAAGATCACGCAGTCATATTGGGTTTCTTTAACGAGGTAATCGGCTTCAAGTGCTTTGTCAGTAATATCGGTAACGTAGCCAGCCTGTTTGAGTTGTTTCTCCAATTCGGAGACCAACATCGGATTATCTTCAACGAGTAGCAGTTTCATGTTTTCGACATTCGCTCGGTAGTGCGGTGGAGTGTTCGAGCTGACCATTGGTGGCATCAATACTCAGATTCACTATTTGGCCGCGTTGCACTTTGATTTGTAAATCATAGCGCCATTTATGATCTTCTTGATAGAGATGGGCGTCAATTAGTTCGCCTTGGCAAAATTGATTCACCACGGCAAGGGTGCCATTGAGGGATAAAATTTGCCCGGAATTGACTAAAGCCTTGGCTTGATAATGTTCTAATTCAATCGGTTCGGCGTGAATTATTGTTGGATGCACCAGCGTAAACAGACTGAAAAAACAGATAAAAAACAGCCGTTTCATTTATGCTCCCCAATAAAAAATGGCCTAGATTTTATGCTAGGCCACTTTAATGAAACAGGCTTAAATCAAGCTGAAGTCTATCTTAACGGGTACCATATACCACAATGGTTTTACCGTGTGCTTGGATCAAATTCTGCTCTTCAAGCATCTTTAAGATACGACCCACAGTTTCGCGGGAGCAACCGACGATCTGACCAATTTCTTGGCGAGTGATCTTAATTTGCATGCCGTCTGGGTGAGTCATGGCATCGGGTTGCTTAGCTAAGTGCAACAATGTCTGGGCAATACGGCCAGCCACATCGAGGAACGCTAAATTACCCACTTTCTGGCTAGTGCTTTGTAGGCGATACGCCATTTGAGCCGATAGCTTCATCAGAATTTCGGGGTTAACTTGGATTAATTGCTTGAACTTCTTATAAGAGATTTCAGCAATTTCACATGCTTGTTTCGCACGAACCCAAGCAGTACGTTCAGCTTGTTCTTCGAACAATCCTAACTCACCAATAAAGTCGCCTTGATTAAGATAAGAAAGGATCATCTCCTTACCTTCTTCATCTTTAATCAATACCGCTACAGAACCTTTTACGATGTAATAAAGGGTATCTGAGTCTTCACCAGCATGGATCAAGGTGCTTTTAGCGGGATACTTATGAATGTGACAGTGTGATAAAAACCATTCCAAAGTTGGGTCCGGTTTTGGCTTACCAATCAGAGCCATGTCGATGTTCCTCGATTGATTAAAACGAAAGTAAGAATATTCTAAATAAGCATTTTACGTCAATTACACTCATAAAAACTTGATACACCTCTTAGTTTAGAATGAGTGAATAAATGCAATTAACCACCTAAAATTAGAGCTTATTTTGCTACTTTAGTGATATTAGTCAACTAAATCGGTGCCAAACTCACTGGATTCACTTAACTCTGTAGAGTTAATCACATCTTATAAAGGCTTTTAAGGGTTTTTGCGAAGAAAATAACCTCAATTGCGACTAATGAATCAAAGGAATGGGATAATTGCGGCCCCTTAAGGGGTATTTCTATTTAATATAGGTTCGATTACGCCGATTTAGGCTCGACTTATGGGAATAATTCAGGCTAACTTGAGGGCGCGGTTGTTTTTCGTAAAGAGGTTACCAGGTGAAATACAGACAATGGGTTTTAGGCGCCGGATTCACTTTATCCCTAGGGATGAGTGCTGCCGCGCACGCATTTTCTATTCCACAACCAGCCAATGAAGTTGCGGCGAGTAAATTTGTGCACATTCAAGTGCAGGCTGAGCAGGGCGATGCCGACGCGCAATTTTTACTGGGGCTGATGTTTCTCTCTGGGCGTTACGTACAGCAAGAAGTGCCGACCGGATTGCATTGGATGACACTTGCCGCCGAACAGCAACACGAAAAGGCGCAGCAAACCTTAGCGGATCTCTCCTTTGAAGGGCAGTTAGTGAAGCGTGACTTAGCCGTGGCCGAACGTTGGTATAAGGACATGGGGGAGCGCGGTAATCGCTGGGCGCAGTTCCGGTTAGGCTTTATTTATGCCTCGGGTGGCGATGGCATTGCGCGTAACTGCGGTAAAGCCGTAGAGCAATTTACCCGCGTGGGGGATGATATTGCCCTTGGTAATGTGGCGTGGATTTTAGCAACTTGCCCCGAAGCCGAATATCGCGACGGTAATAAAGCGCTCGAATTATCCTTGCAGCTGCTCAAAGTGAACGAGAACGACCCAACCAACCTCGATAACTTGGCGGCTGCCTATGCCGAAGTCGGTGATTTTGGCGCAGCGGTATCGACCCAGCAAAAAGCGATAGCCGCATTAAAGATGACGGCCGAAGCCACCAAGACAGATGAGTTTCAGCAGCGCCTGCACAGCTATGAGCAAAAGCGCGCCTACCGTGAGACTTTGCGTTTACTCGATTAACATCGTCTGTGGTTGCTTGTCTTGTTATCAGCCCGAGCCATGCTCGGGCTGATTGTTTTTATGGATTACTTTTACGGATTATTTTTGCGGATGGTTTCTGGCGCAATGTTTATTCGCGTTAGCGGATTGGGCTTATGCGAGCGGCCAAGAATGTAAGATCTGATACTCCACGCCGCGTCCGCCATTGGTGGAAAGATACAAATGCAGCTGCTCGGGTGCGAGTGTGAGTTCAAGCATCGAAGCTTGGATGACTTTCTGCTGCACCAACTCTTTGAGCGTTAGCTCTCTGACCAAGATGCCTGACGGCTTTGCTTTTCTAAACAAGCTGATATGGGGCCGAAACGGATGCTCACTGAGATGCAATTGCAACTTCAGTGCTAAATCCTGCGCTTGGGATGTGAGTAAAGCCAACTCAGGACTTATGCTATCCCCCTTTAAACAACAGACCTGCGCCTTAGGCCACACGGCGATGCTATCGAGTGTGACGCTAAATTTAGGCTTAGTCAGCTTATCGACGCCGTCGAGCAACTGTGCCACTTGAGTTGGATTGGCGAGCCCTAAAAAGGCGAGGGTTAAGTGCAAATTGTTTTGTGTCACAGCGTTGGCATTAGGCGCTAACTGCGACCTCAAGCTTTGCTGTAATTGCAGCAGTTGTTGCCGCTGTATGCTCGTGGGGGCAAATCCAAGGAAGAGTCGTTGTAACACCTGTTTATCTCCATCACCTACTCAAACGCCAAACATAAGCTATGCTTTTGTTTGGTATTACAGAAATTCCCGCTGTAATGGTTAATGATAGACTTTAGACGACTTGAGATTCATCGCGGGAAGTGTAGAAATAATACCTTAAATGGACTTGTAGGTAAGGAAATCCCTTTTCATGTCAGATGGTTTAGCAAATCCACTCCAACAGGCATTAGTGACGATTTTTAGCGAAACGCCACTAGAAACCCTAGAGCAAAATGTTGATCAAGCCTTAGAAGCAATCACATTACAACTTCACTGTGATGGGGTATTTGTGCTGACGGGCAGTTTAGCCTTAGATCATCTGCGTACCCGTAATTTGTACTTAAAACCGCAATTTAGCCAGGGCCAACAGACACGAGTTTGGCCATTGGCGCGTATGCCGTTTTTTCGCTCCTTAGTCAGAACCCCCACACTGCTGAATCTCCCCGATGTCGATACCTTGCCTGCGGAGGCCCAAGCGGAGCGGGCATTACTGCGGGATTGGAACGTTAAAAGCCTATTGGTGTTACCGCCTGTGGTGTTTGGGGAAACCCGTATTGCCCTCGGCGCGGTTAATTGCTCCGAATGCTGCGAGTGGAGCGAGGAGTTTATTCAGGAATTTCAGCATGCGGCGGTGATGATTGGCTCGGCGATGGAACTCACCCGTATCGCCCACGATATGTTGGCCAGTGAGCACAGATACCGCGAAGTCTTTAATCAGCTGCCTCTAGCCTGCGCCTTGCTCGATAAACAGAACCAACTGACCATGCTGAACAAAGTGGCGTTGCAAACCCTGCCGGTGCAGCATGGATACGATTTATTCAGCATGGTGCGCGAAGAGGAGCATGCCATGCTCACCGACACGCTGCACATGGTGCGCGAAGGCGTATTGGGGCAAGCATGGTGTGAGTTGCCCCTAAAATCGAATCAACAGTTAGATTGGCTGAGGTTAAGCTTTAGCCAAATCCACGGCAATAAAGACACTCTAGTGATGATTGCCGAAGATGTCAGTGAAAAATATCGCCTCGCCGATGAGCTGTCCTTCCATGCGAATTATGATGCCTTGACTGGGTTACCGAATCGGCTGCATTTTGAGGCCTTGCTCGAAAATCTGCTGCAAACCAAAGATGATATGCCCACTTGCGTGGCCTTTATCGATGTAGACCAGTTTCAGGTGATCAACAATGTGAGCGGCCATCAGGCTGGTGATAAGCTACTGTGTCAGCTTGCATTACGCCTTAAACAACTGGTGCGTAAGGGTGATATTGTCGCGCGTTTGGGCGGCGATGAGTTTGGAATTTTAATGCATTATTGCAATGTGGATTCGGCGCAGCATATCGCTAATCGGATCTGCACTCAGTTAGCAACCCACGAGTTTATTTGGGAAAACCGTTGCCACAATGTCAGTGTCAGCATGGGGATCGCTAAGCTCGAAAAGTCCGCAACGGATATTTATACGGTAATGAGTCAGGCCGATGCGGCCTGTCGTCTTGCCAAGGATAAGGGCCGCAACGGCTGGCATTTGTACAGTGCCAAAGATCCTAAAATGACCCGCCTCTATACTGAGATGATGGCGTCGGTCGATATCGTCAGCGCCCTCGCACTCAATCAATTTGAACTTTATTTTCAAAGCATTACCCCACTCAATCGCGAAGAGTCCGGCCTGCATTTAGAGGTGCTGCTGCGGATGGTGCAGGCCAATGGTACTATTGTTTCTCCGGCGATCTTTCTCCCAGCGGCGGAGCGTTACAACTTGGCGGCTAAGGTCGACTTATGGGTGATAGATAATCTGCTGAAGTGGGGCAGTAGCCATTTGGATATTTGGCAACAGCTGGAGTTGGTCTCGGTCAACCTGTCGGCGACCTCGTTAGGTGACAGCGAGTTTATGAATTGGCTCGAAATGCGCCTGATGACCGAACCTGAGCTGGTGGACAAGCTCTGCATCGAGATCACCGAAACCGCTGCCGTTAGCCAATTAGATCAAGCCACTAAACTGATTGAAGTGCTGCGGGCGTTAAACTGTCAACTCGCGCTGGATGACTTTGGCGCGGGTTTCTCAAGCTTTGCCTACCTTAAACGCTTGAACGTGGATTATGTCAAAATCGACGGTCAGTTCGTGATTAACCTGTGTGAGGATGAGGCTGACCAAGCCATCATCAAAGCCATTTGTCAGTTAGGGCAAGATATGGGCTTCGATGTGGTGGCAGAGTTTGTTGAATCAAAAGAAATCGCTTTAAAGTTGAAAAGCTTAGGCGTGGATTATGCGCAGGGCTATGCCATCAATAAACCCGCGTCACTGCTGACCTTGACCTCAGGACTCGCTCGGCCTTGGATGCTAGATTAGTCATATTTTCGATGGGCAATTTTTTAAAATCCGCAACTCTTAATCTATAAGTGATTAATTTATCAATATTAATCCGATTGTGACTCCACGCCATTTGGGCTGCGACAGATTGTCGCGCCCAGCCGACTTTTGATTGCGCTTCCTCCGCTAGTAACAACAATACCCCCACAAAAATCATTAAAAACAATATGTAGGGGAATATCGTGCTGTATCAACCTATCAAATTAGCCGTTATTTTAGCGGGAGTGCTCGGCACCGCTGTACCTCAATTGGCTTGGTCTGCTGAGGTGAGCGATTGTGGTGAAGATAAAAAATGTCAGGATTACCTGCGGGTCTCCGGCGATGTGATGCGCCAGCCCGTTCATCTTGTGAGCGATCCGAAACAGAACCGCTTGCCATTGCCTGCCTACGATGGTTCGGGATTTTTACGTTCTATCCCCGGATTTAATATCACTCGCAAAGGCGGCTCAGGTGGCGATCCTATGTTTCGGGGGCTGGGCGGCTCGCGTTTAAACATAGTCGATGATGGTCAGCATGTGTATGGCGCCTGTGGTGGGCGTATGGATCCACCAACCAATTATATTTATCCCGAAAGCTACGATCAGATAACGGTAATCAAAGGGCCGCAGACGGTGAAGTACGGCCCCGTTGGCAGCGCGGGCACGATTTTGTTTGAGAAAAACCGCCATCGCTTTAATCAAGCGGATCTTGAAGGACGAGCCAGCGCGACGGGCGGCAGTTTCGATAGGCGAGATGCCATGGTGGAGCTGAGTGCTGGCGATAAGAATTACTACCTCGATTTCGATATGAATCAATCCAGTAGTGACCATTATGAAGACGGTAATGGCAATAAAGTGCAATCGAGTTACGATCGTCAAAACGCGAACCTCGCCTTGGGGTGGACACCGACAGAGCGCACGGTACTTGAGTTGGCCTATGGTGAATCGAGCGGCGAAGCCGAGTATGCCGACAGATTAAACAAGGCACGTCAAATCGATAACCGTGATGCGGCGTTACTGCTACAACACGAGTTTGAGTCGAGTTGGTTAACGGCGATCGAACTGCAAGCTTTTAGCAATAAAAACGACCACATTATGGATAGGTTCGATGAAGGGGTTAATTCAGGCGCCAATGTGCGCCGGATGACAGAGGGTGGCCATTTGTGGTTTGAGTTAGCGCCACTCGATGCTCTGGATGTCACTCTTGGGCTGGATTATATGTCGAGCAAGCATGATGGCCGTAGCATGGCGCCCGGTGATGTTGGGCTAAATGACTTACTCAATAAACCTTTTAAAGAGGATATGCGCTATCAAAACTATGGTCTGTTTGCCGAGTCGCGCTATCGTTTTGAAGAGGGCGAGTTTGGGCGCAGTAGTTTGCACGCAGGGTTGAGGCTCGACGACTGGAATAGTGAACTTTTGATTGCCCAGCAGGGCGAGCGGGACGATACCCTCTATAGCGGATACCTGCGTTATGAGTTTCAAACCGCACAGTACCAATACTATGCAGGCTTTGGCTCGGCGCAGCGGATGCCGGATTATTGGGAGATTATGAAGGCTAGCGCCGATAACCCCGCACAAAAAGCCTTTGACCTTAAAGCGGAAACCACTAATCAGTTCGATATAGGTTGGATTTATCAGGGGCCTGTCGAGGCTTCGGTTTCACTCTTCTATGGTGAGATTGCGGACTATATTCTGATTGATTCCAGCGGCTCAACCACAATTGCCCGTAATATCGATGCGAGCCTCTACGGCGGCGAGGCCAGCCTAGATTATGCGCTTAATGAGCAATGGTCGAGCCAACTCACGGTGAGTTATACCCATGGTGAAAACGACACCGACAAGGTCGCGCTTGGGCAAATATCGCCGTTAGAGGCCAGATTAACCATTAACTATCAATGGCAAAGTTGGACCATGGCGGCCCAGTGGCGGCTGGTTGCATCACAGGATCGTTACACCTTAGGTCATGGCAACATCGTGGGCCAAGATTTAGGCCCAAGTAGCGGCTTTGGTACGCTGGCACTGAATGCATCTTGGTCATACAGCAAGGATTTATCCTTTATCTTTGGTGTCGAAAACCTGTTTGATACCAGTTACGCCGAGCATGTGAGTAAGGCGGGCACGGGGAACGATCTGCCGGGCAGTGAGGCCATGTTTAGGGTCAACGAGCCGGGCCGTAATCTCTGGGCTAAGTTGACCTATCAGTTCTAACTGGGCTTATTTGTACTATTGGCGCCCCGAGAGCCTTGGTGTCGGGGCGATGCTATTTTTAGCAAGCCAATGCCAAACTGCGACGTGTCAAAGCTAAGGCCTCAGGAGGGACACTGCCTGAGGCCTATGTTAAACTGCCCCATCATTTTTCCCTGTTGATACTGTTGCATTGAACAATCTACCCATTCATTCCTTATTGCCCTCCCTGCGCGATGCCTTTGCGAAACATGCGCAAGTGATCCTCGAAGCGCCAACGGGTGCGGGTAAATCGACTGCATTGCCCTTAGCTATGCTGGATTGGCCTGAGATTTCGGGACGGATTTTAATGCTGGAACCTCGGCGTGTGGCTGCGCGCAGCGTGGCGCAATTTATTGCCAGTTGTCGGCAGCAGGCGGTAGGGCAAGAGGTCGGTTATCGAGTGAGGGGCGAGTCAAAGGTCAGTGGTGAGACTCGACTTGAGATTGTCACCGAAGGGATTTTAACTCGAATGATCCAGCAAGATCCTGAATTAACAGGTATCGAGATGATCATTTTCGACGAGATCCACGAACGGCATTTGACCACAGATCTCGGTTTAGCCTTGGCGCTCGAAGTGCAAAGTTCACTGCGGGACGACTTAAAAATCCTCGCCATGTCGGCAACCTTATCTGGCCTCTCATTAGCCGAGTTGATGCCCGATGCTGCCCTGCTACAGAGTGAGGGGCGCAGTTTCCCGGTCGAAATTCGCTATCGCCCCGTTGCAGGGCAGCAGCATTGGCTCGATCATTTAAGCCGCGTTGTGCTGGATGCCGCAACGTCACTCAGTGATAACGGTCCGCAGGATATTTTGGTGTTTTTGCCCGGTAAAGCCGAAATCCTTAGAGTGGCGCAGTATCTGGAAGAGCGCCTCGATAGCAGTCGCGTGGCGGTGTGCTCACTCTATGGCGAGCTATCGGCGCAGGAGCAGGATAAGGCGATAAAAGCCGACAGCAGCAGGCGCAAGATAGTGCTTTCCACCAACGTGGCCGAGTCGAGCTTGACCATCGAGGGCATTGGCCTGGTTATCGACAGCGGTTATAAACGCCAAGCCAGCTTTAATCCTAAAACTGGGGTGACACGTTTAAGCCTTAAGCGCATCAGCCAAGCCTCGGCAACCCAGCGTGCTGGCCGTGCGGGGCGTTTGGCGGCGGGCGTATGTATCCGTTTATGGGGCCAAGAGGAGCATCAACGTCTGCTCAAGGCCGATGAGCCCGAAATCAGCCAAGCCGACTTAGTCGCCATGGCTCATGACTGCGCCTACTGGGGCGCGAAATCCTTCAGCGACTTACTGTTATTGACTGCGCCGCCTACGGTGAACGAGGCATTAGCTTGGCAACTGCTTCAGCGTTTAGGCATGGTCGATGAACAAAACAAACTGACTTTGCATGGCAAAGCGGCCTATGAGCTGGGGTGTCATCCGCGCCTCGCCCATATGTTATTAGTGGCCAAATCTCGTGACGAACATCAACTGGCAGCCTTAGCCTGTTTACTGGCGGGGATTTTAGAGGCGCGGGGATTGCCACGAAAAGGCGCCGATATCATGAATTACCTGCACTTTGCCACCCAAGGCAGTGCGGGGCAGCAGGCCAAACAATGGCTTAAAAAGCTGGCGCTAGATAAGCAATTCTCTCAGGCCGATTTAGTGGTCATCGCCTCCCATGCCCATCATCAGGATGTCGGTTTGCTGTTGGCGCTGGCTTATCCCGACCGCATTGCCAAATCCCGTGGCGTTGAGGGCTATCAATTGGCCAATGGAACGGGTGTGGTGCTCAACGCCGAAGATGCTTTAGCGCAAACGCCTTGGCTGGTGGTCGCGGATTTTCAAGAAACCGAAGGCAAGAATGCCGGACGGATTTATCTCGCCAGTCCATTATCGCCAAGTCTGTTCGATGAGGAATTGGCCGAGCTGGTGGAGCGCCACGAACAATGTGGCTGGGATGAAGCTAAAGGTCGCGCTGTGGCCGAACGCCAAATGAAAGTCGGGCAGATTTTATTGAAATCAGAGGCTATTCCTAATCCGAATCGCGGCCAAATTGTGGCGGCATTGCTGAGTTACATTCGCCAGCAAGGGCTACAAATCCTCAATTGGCACGATAACTTAGCGCAGTTTCAAGCACGATTACAGTTAGCGCGCGATTTAGATCCGAATGCCGATTGGCCGGATATGAGCGATACCACGCTGCTGGCAAACCTTGAAACATGGCTGGCGCCCTACCTTGAAAATGTGAATAATCTGCCGCAATTACAAAAACTCGATTGCTTTAGTTTGCTGGTAAACCAATTAACTTGGTCACAGCAACAGGCGCTCGATGCGCTGTTGCCCACCTCATGGCCGTTAGCCACGGGGACTTCGGCGCCGATATTGTACGATGCCTCGGGGCGAGCCTTGCTGCGGGTGCGCTTGCAGGAAACCTTTGGCATGGCAGACAGCCCGCTACTGGCCCAAGGCAAGCTTAAGGTGACGATGGAATTGCTGTCACCGGCGCAGCGCCCCTTGGCGCTGACAGCGGATCTCGCCAGTTTTTGGCAAGGGCCCTATGTGGAAGTGAAAAAAGAAATGCGTGGGCGTTATCCTAAACACCTGTGGCCGGACGACCCTGCCAATACCCAGCCCACAAAATTTACCAAGAAGAAAACCTTAGGTTTATCTCAGTCATAGCCTTTAGACTGCTTTGATTTACAACCTCAGTGTTGTGCCTGTGACTGATGCCGTTAACGCATAAATGATGAAGTAGATATGACAACTAAGACGACAAAAAAAGCGAAAGCGAAGCGCAGCCGTGGCCTGTTTGGGCAAATTTGGTCGCTCACTTGGAAGCTCGCCCTAATCGGGCTAGCCGTTGTGACCTTCTACAGTATTTACCTCGATCAAATTATTGCCCGTAAGTTTGAGGGGCAAAAATGGCACTTACCCGCGCAGGTATTTAGCCGCTCGATGGCTTTATATCCCGGCGCTGCCGTGAGTCATCCACAGTTAATGGCCGAGCTCAAACTCTTGGGCTATCGCAAAGTCGCCAATCCCCGCGAGGTGGGTGAGTTCTCGGCATCCAGCACCAAAATCGAATTATGGCGTCGTCCCTTCTTACACCCCGAGGGCGATCAGGCCGAGCAGCGGGTGATGATTAGCTTCGACAGTGATGGGATCAGCTCGATTGCGCGTATGTCAGATAAGCGCCAGTTGGCGGTATTCCATTTAGAACCCGTCTTGCTCGACCGCATTATTGCGGGTGATGGCGAAGACAGATTGTTTGTCCCAACTGAAGAAATGCCCAAGGCGATCGTAAAAGCCTTGCTGCTGGTGGAAGACCGCAGTTTTTACGAGCATCATGGGGTGAACCCCTTCGCGATTCTGCGCGCGGCTTTTGTGAATATCAGCGCGGGTCGCACCGTACAGGGCGGCTCGACACTGACCCAGCAGTTGGCGAAAAACTTCTTCCTCTCCAGCGAGCGCTCTTTGCTGCGTAAAATTCGCGAAGCCTTAATGGCGGTGATTATCGATTTTCGTTACAGCAAGGAAGAAATCCTTGAGGCTTACCTCAACGAAGTATATATGGGGCAAGATAAATCACGCGCCGTGCATGGGATGGGCTTGGCTTCACAGTTCTATTTTGGTCGACCCATCGGCGAGCTAACCACGGCGCAGCAAGCGTTTTTAGTGGCGGCGATTAAGGGGCCTTCCTATTACAACCCATGGCGTTACCCTGAGCGCAGCCAAGAGCGTCGCGATTTAGTGCTGCGTCTCTTGATGGAGTCGGGTGAGCTGACTACCGCGCAATACAAGGTGGCGGTCGAGTCGCCCCTAGGCTTACGTAATGCCAATAAACCAGTGCATCAAAAATTACCTGCGTTTTATGCCTTGGTTAAACAAGAGCTTAACGAGCGCTATGGTGACGAATTATTAAAACAATCTGGGGTGAAGATTTACACTACACTCGATCCTATGGCGCAGGAAGCCGCCGAAATCGCCGTGACTCAAACCTTTAAGAGCTTAGATAAAGGCAATAAGTCATTGCAGATTGGTATGGTGGTGACGGACAAATACACTGGCGGTATTGCGGCTATGGTGGGCGATAAAACGCCAGGCTTTGACGGCTATAACCGCGCGGTTGAGATCCGCAGGCCTATAGGCTCGCTCATCAAGCCATTTGTGTATGCGACCGCATTGGCGCCGAATAGCCAGTTTACCTTGGCTTCGCCACTCAAAGATCAGCCGATTACCCTAAAGAATGAACAGGGCAAAACTTGGTCACCGCAGAACTTTGATAAGAAGTTTAGCGGACAAGTCTCGTTATTAACGGCGCTGAAAAAGTCGATGAACGTACCTACGGTGAACCTCGGGATTGCCGTGGGCGTGGATGCGGTGGCAACCACCTTGGCTAAGTCGGGCTGGCAAGAACCGCTTAACGAATATCCGTCTATGCTACTGGGCGCCGTGAATGGCTCGCCCTTAATGGTGGCGCAGGTTTACCAGACGCTGGCCGATTATGGTGCCTATCGCAAACTCACCACAGTGACGGCGGTGCTCGACAGTCACAATCAGCCATTACCTGTGACCCGCTCACCGAAGGAGCAAGCTATCGCGCCGGATACAGATTTCCTAGTGCAATATGCTATGCAGCAAGTGGTACGTTCGGGTACGGCAACACGTTTAGGTAATGCCTTCCCAGGCGTTGCATTAGCGGGTAAAACCGGTACCAGTAACGATAGTCGCGACTCTTGGTTCGCTGGTTTTGACGAGCGTAACGTCGCGGCGATTTGGGTCGGACGCGACGATAACGGTAAGACGACTCTTTACGGTAGCAGTGGTGCCATGGCGGTGTATCAGGCCTTCTTGAAGGAACGATCACCCATTGGGCTGCGCTCGATTCCGCCAACGGGTGTGATCCAAGGTTATTTTGACCGTGATACCGGTGAGGCTAAGGAAGCGGGATGCCGCAATACCGAGGCATTGCCCGCCCTGCGCGGCACCTATAATCCGGCGAAAAACTGTGGCGAGCCGTTGCAGTGGTGGCAGAAGATTTTAGGTCAATAATACTTATTCTTGATAGGTAAAGCGATAACGGCGGTGCTGCAAGATGGCACCGCTATATTTGAAAAAGAGAGTACCAGATGTATAAAACCGCAGCCGCAGTGCATATCCTTGTTAAACACAAAGAGCAGGCGGAAGATATTATTAAGCAATTGAATAAAGGCGCGAATTTTGGCGCGTTAGCCAAGCGCTATTCCTCATGCCCATCGGCGAAAAAGGGCGGCGATCTCGGTGAGTTTAAGCGTGGCCAAATGGTGCCACAGTTCGATAAAGTCGCCTTTTCCGGTGAGCTACTGGTGCCACATCTCGTTAAAACCAAGTTTGGTTGGCATGTGGTGAAGGTGTTGTATCGCACTTAAACAGGTTGCGTTAATTGAGTCAATAAGCTGACCTATCGACGCATTAAACTGCATCTAAACACCAATCTAAACGCTTATTTTCAAAGAATAGTTAACTGTGCGCGTTTTCAGTGTTCTCAAGGGATAAACGCGCAAATGCACGAATAAGACGTTAGCTTCTGTGGTATGTGTAAATGGATTTAAAACAAACAAATTTGCAGAGCATTCTCGACAGACTTTATAAGACTGCGTTGTTACTACTCCTCCCACAATTAGGATTACTCACCATCGTTGGTTCAAAAAGCGATCAATATACTTTTTTGCTGATGTTTATTGTTTTTCTAGCGGTGAATATTTTAATTCCCCTATGGTTACTCCTCTTCAACACTGGCAAATCAAAAATTGATTCATTTTCAATTACAATAGACGACCAGAAAATGCTTGTTTCGACCTATGGTGAAGTCCAGCAAATAGATAAAGCTTCATATTGTGGCTATAAAGTTACCTCGCAGTATCCAAAGCAAATACAGCTATTAGAGGCTAATGGCGAACATATAGAGTTTAGTTACTACGCGTTAAATAAAGAGCAAAGAAATCGCTTGTTTGATTATTTGGGACCTGCGAAAAGCTAAAATCTGATCTAGTCGCTCCCTTCGGTCGCAGGGACAAAATATGGGCCGCTTGGCGAATATGGTCCATATTCTTATCCCTAAGCGGGGTGTCAACGGACGGCCATTTATTTCAACCTTAGGTGTACCACATTGGGGAGGCATATTGATTCAGTTAGTCCGTAAAGAAGGAATAGAATTGTATAACTATTCTATGGCAAGGATGTATTTCGTAGGTGAAACATTATGGTTTGATATTAAGGGTTCTGCCGAAGATGCCAAATGTAATCCTGATACTGTAGATTGTGGAATGTTTCCCGTGATCGAGTTAGGTGTGCAAGCACCTGGTAATGATATAAGTAAGCTCGCTGGCACAGAGTTCTTCCATAAGGGAATAGAAAACGATGAGGATGACTCCTGTGATGCTCTCATCTATTACTTTGAGCATGAGCCGATTATCAATGCAACTATCAAAATCAGTGAATCCCAATATCAGGACAAATATAAAGTCATTATGTCCTTCATGACCAATGATATTGTCGATTGGGAGCTTGGTCCCATGAGAGTGAATATTGATGCACTATTTGAAATTACCACAAATTAACCAATAAGCATGGATATGCTCTGCACGCCAATTATAGAGACATAAAGTGCGAGGAAAAGCATGAAGAAATATAAGCTGCCAAATGATCAAATTGAAGATTTAGTCTCTATGGGTGGGTGTTTAGCGACTGATAGAATCACTGTAGATGGTTGCAAGGTGGGCTATATGTATAGGGATAAGCCCATCAATATCGACGATAGTGGTTGGCGCTTTTTCGCTGGTGACGAAGATGAAGATTACATGGCAGACAACGATAATCATGGTGTTTACGCGGTAAATACAATCGTAAACTATGACCGAGATATTATTGGGCTTTTGAATGAACCCATCGGCTCAGAATACGAAAGAGACGACTATACGGGTAAATTTAAAAAGGCAATTACGCACTAGATACGCAGCAAGCTAATTCGCGCAGTGCAGCGACTTTCCACAGCTTTTAAGGTTTTAGCCGACGCATTAAAAACGCAATTGAAGTAGCATCAATCGGTAAATTTTTACGGGTTAGATTTGCTTATTCAATGTGCGATGATGATTTGCCGTGAAATCACAGGGAGGCGCGATGAGCTTTAACTTTGATACCTACCGTTTTAATACCGAAGATGCGATTCAAGTCTGTGTCGGCGCCTTTGCGCTTGCCGTGCCTATTGGGTTTTCGGAGGAGGCATGGCAACTCGGGGAGACCTTGCCGCTGCTGAATCTGTTGATGTTGTTTAGCTTGTCGTTACTGTTCCTCGGGGTATTTACTTACCAGAGTGTGTTCCAACAGAATATTCGTCACCGCCTGCCAGTATTTATTTTTCGGATTGTTATGGCCTATCTGATTAGCGCCTGTGTGGTGAGTTTGGTGCTCCTTTGCCTGGATAAGCTGCCCTTTATTGACGATCCTATGACCTCCATTAAACGGATTATTGTAATTACCATGCCGGCCTCTATGGGGGCGATTGTGGTGGATAGTTTCGATAAAGAGTAGTGCTGGACTTCATAAAGAATCGCTCAATTGCTTGGGTGACAACTCATGACTGGCAACTCATGACTTTTGTCACTGGTGCATTTAGGTTATGTTGCACATACTGGATTAAGAGACAAATTCGAAAAGGACCCGTTATGAACGCAGCAACGCTTGCATTACTTATCCCTATTTTTGCCATTGTCGGCGGATATACTGTCGCGATTATGAAGATCCGCGAGCGCGGCAATTCGGTCAGTAATAAGCTTCAAGCCGAAAACCAACTGTTACGTATTGAGCTTGATAAACTGCGCGAACGGGTTGAGGTGTTAGAACAACTGGTGACCGACGAGAGTTTTCAGTTAAAGCGCGAATTTAAGCGAGTTTAGTCGCAGTGATTGCTGACAGATGACTGACAAGGGCAAACTGGGTTTGCCCTTGTTCGTTTTACGAGAGATTAAAATTTATAGCTGTAACCGAGTGTGACCGTTTGAGGTTTTCCGGCAAAGATAGAGCCGTGTACTCGCGTCGTCATATAGGTTTCATCTAAGAGGTTGTCTACGGTTAAGTACACTTCCTGACTGTGAGTGACAAAGTAACGCGCCGATAAGTCCACTAAGGTTGTAGCCTCAATCACTTCATCTGCGGGAATGGCGCCTGCACCTGCTTTTGTTCGCATCTCATCGGTATAACGCGCCGCCACTGTGACTTGCCAGTTTTGCGATTGCACGCCTGCAGAAATATACAATTGGTTTTCAGGTAGATAGGTTAACTTGTAACCCGCTTCAACTTTATCCCAAGTTTCAAACTCAGATTCGAAACTATTGCCAAACTCGGCATCCGTGTAGGTGTAGGCGAGTTTGACTGGAAAACTCATCGCTCCAGCGCGGTTAAACTCGTGGGCAAGGCTGAGTTCGAGGCCTTTGACTTCCACTTCGCCAGCGTTGTACTGGTTGTCGAGTTTAGTGTCATCACACCCCTGCGCCGCCGTGCAGTTGCCGTGCATGTTACTGTAATCGCTATAGAAACCGATTAACTCTGCATTAAATGCATCTTGATGGTAGCGAACGCCAGCCTCATAGTTCCAGCTCTGCTCTTCTTGCCCTTTGGCATTGCCGGGCGCGGCGGGCGAGAAGCCTTTTTGTACCCCAGCCAGAATTAATACTTGCTCATTAATTTGGTAAGTTGCTGATAACGAAGGCAGCAGCGCATTGAACTGGCTCTCAACCTGTTTATCGGGATGTCCCTCGCGGCCCGGGTTCTTCTTACCCCAATCGCGGCGTTGGGTTTCGACATCTTCCCAGCGCAGGCCAGCGGTAATGGTGAGCGCGTCTAGGCTGATTTTATCCTGCACATAGGCCGCAAATGCCGTGGCGCTATCGACACGGTTGGAGTCGGTGCCCGGGGCACCACTCTTAGTGCGTAACATGACACTGTTGGCGTCCATTGCATAACTGTCGGCCCATTGGTATCTGTCCATTTCATCTTCATGGTAGCGAAGACCAAAGGCGAGGTCGTGATCCCCGAGTAACCAATTGAGTTCCGTTTGTATGCCTTGGGCGAGGTAACTGCGATTATTGGCTTTGACATTGACCTCAAGCTCAGTGAGCAAACCCGCATCAAAGTCGGCAGCATTTTGGATCCCTTTGCCACTTAATGATTCACCACCAACCTTGTCGGCCTTATACCAATTTCGATGAAAATCATTGTAATAGCCAATACTGCTAAGGCTTAGCGTGTCGCTAAAATCGATAATATGGTTGAGCTGCACTTGCTTATGCTCTGTGGTCATCTGGTCTTTTTGCGAGGCAGAATAGCGACGATAGGGCGAGGCCTGATAATCCGCATCGGTCAGACCCATATAGGTTTCATTAGAGGTCTCATCAGCAAATTTCAATTTAAGTTCAAGGGATTGCTGGTATGCAGCCGTGCTGTCGGTGTTAACTCTGACCTTGGCTAAGGCATCATTTTTAGTAAAGCCAGTGTCGCCTCCGACCGTGTTTATCTCCCTAAATCCGTCGGCTTGATAGCGATAAATCTCGGCCACTGCGCCAATCCGCTCGCCTTGTCCGCCCGCATAGGTGTGTAATTTGCCGAAGCCATCTTGGCCTAAGGCAAGATCAATTTTGCCGGCTAATGCCTCTTGAGGAATTTGCCGAGACAGCATGTTAATCACCCCACCTGTGGTACGTGGACCATACTTTACTGTTGAGCTTCCCTTAAGGATTTCAACCGATTGCATTCTGCCTGAGGTGGGGAAGTAGTAAGCCGCAGGGGAGGCATAGGGGGCGGGAGCGGCGAGAACACCATCTTCCATCACGGTAATCTTTTCAGAACGATTTTGCCCAGTGCCACGCATACCAATATTTGGGCGCAGACCATAACCATCTTCTTCTTGAATATAAACACCGGGCACAGAGGCCAAAGTGCGCATAATATCGGAATATTTAAAGGTTTCTAATTCGGCTTCGGTAATTTGATGGGCGCTACCTGGCGTGGTATCGAGAGGATTTTTACTGCCGAAAATACTGATCTGTTCTATTTTTGCGGGGGCTTGGCTGGGCGAATTAGCTTGGGTATTGAAGGCGGTAGTTAATGCGCAGGCTAATAGGCTAAGGCGCATTGGGCTAAGTTGGGTCATTGGGCTCTCCGAATCGGACATGGTGCTTGTCTTTATTTTTTTGCAAACAGGAATTGTTCTCGTTTGCGGCCGCGGAGCTTAGTTTTATTAACTTAAAACCAACTTAAAACTCTTTGTCTTTACAAATGTAAGTCAGATGTTACTTTGTTCGTTACCCTAAGAGGATAAGTCATCGGGTGAGTGAAATGCCGAAACTGAGGTAGACTCGTTGCACCTTTGTTATTCGCCCAATATTGAGCCAGTTAAGATCGAGTTTATATGTTCCTATCGCCGTATTTTTCTAAGCAAAATCAATCAATTTCTGTATCTGCACAACAAGCCAGTGACTTCGCCAAGAAAATCGCCCAAGACTTTAACCCTATTCACGATGTGGGTGCTAAGCGCTTTTGTGTGCCCGGTGACTTGCTGTTTGCCCTCGTCTTAACCCAATACGGTTTAAGCCAGAACATGAAGTTTACCTTTGCTGGCATGGTCGGTGATGGCGTCGAGCTGCAATTTCCCGCGCAGGTGAACGACAGTTTTTCGATTTGCGATAACCGCGAGAAAACCTATTTGCAGGTCAGTCGTGAGGGCGATGTGAGTCGCTGTGACGCGCAAACCGAATCCTTTATTCGCAATTATGTGGCGTTTTCGGGGCACAATTTTATCGATATCTTGGTGCCTTTGATGAAACAGCATCAAGTGATGATCAATCCCGAGCGTCCCTTAGTGATCTACGAGAGCATGTCATTCGACTTAACCAGTCTCGACTTTGTGGAAGTAAAATTATCGCTAGTACAACAAGAGCTTAAAATTGATGGTAAGCGTGGCGATGTGACACTGCACTTCGAACTGCATAGCGGCGATATCTTAGTCGGCACTGGGATTAAAACCTTAGTCATGAGCGGCCTACGCCCCTACGAAGAGGCGCAAATGCAGCAAATGTGCGCCACCTATGAAGGGCGTAAAACCGATTTTTAAGCGGTATTTTGAGTCGACCTGTTTTAACCAAGACCTGTTTCAAGTAAGGCCTGAGTGATCCGGTAAGTGTGGCGCCTAGGATGAACCAAGACGCCGATAATGGATAAGGCTCAATTTAAACCACATGGGATAACAACAGCTTTAAAGCCTGTTATCCCAAGAGCTTAGCTAGGTTATTTAACTTGCTACCCTCGCTCTCCAGCCGTTTTCCCACTTCACTTATCAACTCTGCCTTTCTGTTTAGCCATAGGTTAAGCCTCTCGCTTATCCATTAACGCTTAGCCAAAATAGGTTAATCAATAGACAGTTGCGAGACTGTCTCGGCGACATTCTCTGCGCCAGTGCGAATATCGCCCATCACGGCGGTGACTTCCGCTAATTGCTGTTTGCCTTCCTCGGCGATGCGCTCAACCTCATTCATCATGCTGGTGGCACTGGCCGTCAGTTGGCTGTTCTTATCAACCACGGCAGCAATTTCGCCAGTCGATTTACTGGTTCTCGCCGCTAATTGGCGTACCTCATCGGCCACCACGGCAAAGCCTCGACCTTGTTCGCCCGCGCGGGCGGCTTCGATGGCGGCATTGAGGGCCAGTAGATTGGTTTGATCGGCAATCGCACTGATGGTTGCCACAATCGCTTGAATACTTTGGGATTGCTCGTTGAGCTTCACCATAGACTCAGTGGTTTTGTGGGTCTGCGCCGCAATAGCATTAGAGGTGTTTACCGTCGCGTCGAGCAATTGCACGCCGCGGTTAGCCTGTTCCACCGTGCTCTGCGAGGTGGCATGGGCGATATTGGCCGCATCCCGAATCGCATGACTCTTGATGATCCTTTGGGTAATGTCACTGGCAAACTTGATCACCTTCACCACTTTGCCGTGATCATCCATCACGGGGTTGTAGACGGCCTCAAGCCAAATCGAATCCCCGTAGGCATTTTTACGTTGGAATAGGCCTTTCTTGTATTGCCCGCGTCGTAGGTCATCCCAAAAATGCGGATTATCCTGATAGAAGTTATCGAAGCAGAACAGACGGTGATGCTTGCCCTGCAGTTGCTCCTTGCTATACCCCATGGTTCTGAGGAAGTTGGCATTGGCATTGAGGACATTACCCTCGGGGCTGAACTCGATAATCGCCTGGGATTTTTGCAGGGCGGTAAACAGTGCCGCCTGAGCATCCAGTTGGTATTTATCCTCAGTGATCACCGCTGCGGTTTTCATGATCTTAGTGATTTTACCATCCAGCTTGATGGGGAAATAGGTCGCCCTAAGCCAGATCTCTTGGCCATTCTTATGCACGCGGGGGAATTTGCCTTCCTTCGCCTGTCCTTGCTTTAACTCGCGCCAAAACTGTTGATACTCAGAGGAGTTTACATAGTCTGCGGCACAAAATAATTTGTGGTGCTTACCGACAATCTCGTCCAGTGAGTAGCCTACAGCCTTTAAAAACAGCGGATTCGCGTCGAGGATGATGCCATCGGGGGTAAACTCAATCGTTGCGATACTCGCCTTGATTGAATCGACAACGGCTTCGGCTTCCCTGCGCTTTATTTCGCTTTCTGCTAGGTCTTTACGTAGTGAAGAATTAAACACTGAATACTCCTGATGAGTGGGTTAACTCAAAAACGGCGCTGAGTGCCTAAGCTGCTGATTTAGGCATAGTGTAAATATAGCCATGATTTTACGCGTAAGTGGCTTTTCAACGAAACTTAATGCTGTGAGATAGATACCAATTATCGCCAAAATAAGATCAAGCTGAGGATAAAAAAGAGCGACATGTGTCGAGCTTCAAAGGTGGGTTATTTATCCAAGGCGCTGATACAAGCGCCTTGGATGGCGAGCTTAGGTCAAGCGATTTTCTCTATCTTGGCGGGCAGTCCTTGCCGCGCCGATGCGCCGCTGGCCCAGTCCACCAGCGGATAGCGCCCATGGCGGCTTGGGTCGAACAGATTTAAGTCGTTCATATTGACTCCGACGCGGATCAGCGGATTGGCGGCGATCTTTTTATCATCGATAACTATGTCCCGCGCGCCTAACTCCTTATGGCCATAGCCGTGCTCGATGGCAATACAGTCGGGATGTACGCCCGCCACACATTCCACTAAAGCCACTACGCTGCCATTAGGTGTGCTGATCTTAACCGTATCACCGGTTTTAATGCCGAAGCGCTTGGCCGTTTGCTCATTGATGCGCACCGGATTATTGGGGTGCACTTGGCGCAAACGGTCCGAACCTATGCTCATCGAACTCATGGTATGCGACTTATAACTGCTGATCAGCAGCGGCCACTGTGACTTATCGAATGCTTGCTCCAAGGGGGTGCCGTTGGCGAGCGATGGATGATAACGCCTTGGACAGCCACTCATATATTCGCCGCTTAAGCTGTTGCGCCGACTGCCCACCTCTGGGTTCCACAGCATTAAAGGTTTTGGCCAAACCTTGCTGGGGTTGCCCGCCTCGTCACGGCCAGCGCTGATATTCTCAAAGCGGCCGCCACGGGCAAATAAGTAACTGACTTTTTTGACCTCTTCTGGGTTAAGTCTGGCATTGAGGTCCGCTTGAATGCGCCCAACACCACTGAAGTACATATCCTCGGCATTGATATCGGCAACGGGTTTACCAAGGTAAGCCACGTTCGCTGCGCCGTAGAGCGAGAAGTCCGCCGCGCGGCTCAGAGGATGCAGACTGCCATCGGCGGCCTTGACCGCATTGTCACCAAAGCCGGGCAGATTGAGTTTTATCGCCACTTGGCTAAGGAAAGACTCCATACAAATCACATCGCCGTCAGCGGTTTTGGCGACCCTCGGCTCGACAATCGGCCAGCGCCCTGTGGCTTCTTTGGTGAGCGTGCCGTGCCACGCGGCGCTCCAGCCCCAAGATTCATAGGTTAAGGTGTCGGGGACTATGTAGTCCGACAGCGCCGAGGTCTCATTGATAAAGCTGTCGATGCTGATAAATAGCGGTAATACTGTGGGATCTTTTAATTGTTCACCAATGGCTTCGCCAAGGCCCGCCTGACCATAAATCGGGTTACCCATATGGTTGATCCATGCCTTGAGTCGATAGGGATAACCATGCACCGCCGCAGTTAAATGCTCACCGAGCAGGGGCGATGAGATGGGAAACCAAGGTTCCTTCGACGGATAGGGCGACTCTCCTGCCTCGATTTTACGGCGGTACTCAGAGGTTTTTTCGTAGGGGAACTTAGAGCGGGAAAGGAATACGCCCTTAGGTTCGACCATGCCGTCAAACTCCTGCAAATTGTACCTTGGGCCAGGTCCAAAGGCGGGGAAGGTGCCGCCCTTAGCTATAGCGCCGCCCTTAAGATTTAAGTTACCTATCATGGCGTTAAGCATCATAATCGCCCATGCGCTGTAAAAACCGTTAGCACTCATGGTGCCGCCGTGGGAAATCACCGCCGCCTTAGTGCCATGGCTAGTAAACTTGTGGGCGAGGGCGGCAATTTGCGCCTCGCTAATATCGCACTCCTTGGCGTAGTCGGCCATCTCGACGCTGCGCGCGGCTTCACTGAGCAGCTGGAAACTCGATTTCACGCTCAGCTCACCCTTTGGCGTATTCATGCTTTGCTCAACCTCAAGTTGCGCCTTGGCGCATTGTCCCGCTGGTAGGATCTGCCCAGTAGCGGCATCGACAACCAGTGGAGAATCCTGCTCGCCATAAGGTTTGCCTTCGAAGGGCAGGCCGAGATCGCTGGCATACAAATATTGGCCGTATCTGGGGTGATTCGGCGTGCTGATGATTAAGAAGCTGGCATTACTAAAGCCTCGGTAGCCTGCTGCTTTCGCCGCCTCGGCATTGGGCGCGGTTAAAAACGCACTGGCATAGCGCTGGTTATCGATAATCCAGCGCAGCATGCCCATGGCGAGGGCGGAGTCGGTTGCGGGGCGAATGGGCAGCCAAGTATTGTTGCCTGCGCAGGGTTGGTTCGAGGTGTTGGGCAGCATTGGCGATACCACCACATAGCTGAATTTTCGCCCATCGACTCTAGCATTGGCCAACTGCCGCGCCTGGCGTTTAAAAGGGTTGCCCGATTGCTGCGGTGAAGTACCGATAAACAGTAGAAACTCGCTATTGTCCCAATCGGGCTTAAGGTGAGCGTACTTTTTTAAATCGTCGAGCAGAGCACCCGCACCAGCGCGATAGGTAAAGCCGCAATAGGCGCCGTGGTTGGCAAAATTTCGTGTACCGAAGCTATTGAAGGTAAAGCGTTTAATAATGACATCTCGGCCCTCATCCGAGGCGTTTGACACCAATAATTGGTTGGCCTTGGGGCCATATTCAGGATTATTGGCATCGAGTGGCGTGCTGATATCGCGAATTGCCCTTAAGCCTTCGACATGCCCCTCACCAAATAAGTCACCACCATCGACAACCTCGGTCAGCAGTTGCTCGAAACTGATGCTTTGCCATTGCCCACTGCCGCGCGGCCCGACCCGTTTAAGGCATTGGGTGACGCGATAGGGGCTATCTAATTGTTCTAACATGGCATTACCACGGGCGCAGGCGGTAGAGCGCCCCTGTAAGCCCTGCTCCTGATAGGCACTTAAGCCGACTAAGGCGGTTTTGACCGGGGTATCGAAGTCGATATGTTCCCGCGCTGAGAGCGGATGATAGGGATTGCCGCTGATGCGGAGGATTTTATCTGTCTTATTGTCGATACGGGCGCGCACGCCGCATTTGGTCCAGCAGCCGAGACACATGGTATTAGCGATGCGTTGTTCATCGTTGCCAATCAGCTGGCCTGAGGTTAAATCTACTTTATATTCAGGGGCTAGCGAATTGCCATGAATAGGATCTTGGGTGGTCTTGCCCGAACTGCCATTCACCACTCCTTTGCCCATTTGCGCTAAGGTATGGCTGTAACCTGCGGCAAATAATCCCACGCCACCCGTCACAGCAGCGCCTTTGATAAAACGACGTTTACTCTTATCCATTACGGACTCCTTAATGCGGTAACTTCTCTTGATATGGACGATGCTGTGTCTCAAGAGGCCAACTTAGTTGAGCTGGGTTGATAGCGAATAAATTCAGACACTAACACCATCAGTGCGAGCCAGAGGCCGAAGGTGCCCGCGATACCTAATAGGCCCTCTGGCCCCCATGGCAGTTGATAGAAATAAGTGCCAGCGCCGTATTTAGGGTCGGTTTGCGCTTGGATAAGTACAATCCAGCGAAATCCCCATGCCAGATGTACCGCTGTCAGACTGACGACTAACATCAATACCGAGGGGAGGCGGCGCACTGCTAATACCAATGCCAGCAAAGCGAGGGTGACCAATACCCAGATTGCGGCGAGTTGCCA
Organism: Shewanella sp. FJAT-51649; assembly: GCF_019457435.1. Lineage (NCBI taxonomy): Bacteria > Pseudomonadati > Pseudomonadota > Gammaproteobacteria > Alteromonadales > Shewanellaceae > Shewanella > Shewanella sp. FJAT-51649. The sequence goes on from NZ_CP080411.1 coordinate 729,815, forward strand.
GCTTGGGCTGGTGTCTAATAACAACGCCGCTTCGTGCGCCGAGCCGTTATCGAATAAGGCCCAGCCGATAAGACACAGGGCGAAGAGGCCAAAGCTTGCCCTGACCCATTGCAGTAATCTGTCTTGGGTACTGGCTTGATAACCGTGCAAAATGCGATTGAGTAGGGCGAGTGTGCCGCAGGCGGCGAGCAGGGCACTGGTCGCCATCAATGGCGGTAACCAATAGGTATGCCAGAGCGGCCGCGCTTTAATCGCCATGGTCTCCATTCCGGTATAAAGCGCAATACTGCAGGCGCTTAGGCTAGCAATCAGTGCAATTGGCTTGATCCATTTATCACTATCCCAGTCTCCTAGGCGGATAAGTTGGGCAATACGCCTTACCCAATCTTGGGACGATTCCCCTTGTGTCGAGGCTTTGGTTGGCAAGTATTGGCGCAGTAACAACCAAGCAAACACTAGACTCGAGCCCGAAAATATCGGTAGTAAAAAGGCGCCGTACCACATCCACGAATGCGGTCTGATTTGGGCATAGAAATGCCATGCCCGCAGCGGTTGGTGTAGGTCAGCAAGCAGTGCAATCGGTGCGACTATGCCGGCGGTGAGCATCAAGCAGGCGCAGAGCTTGAGCAGTCTGGCATCGGTTTGTTTCGCACTAAATAAATGAATGGTCGCCACCCACACACTGGCGTAGGCCAAACCCATTAAAAAGAAGTACTGCACCGCCCAAGGTAGCCAAGTGATGGCGATATCTGGGGTAAAGATTTCTTTAATGACCATGGTGGATCTCCTCGCCAGTGTCTGTCAGTAGGGTACGAACGGGGGCTTGGCCGCTGATCCTGTGTTCGAAGGCGCTGTTCATGCCGATATAAAACACTCTAGGCGCCGTGTTGGCATCGGGCTTGAGCACCTTGATATCCGCTTGATTCGCTTTGAGTAGTTGGCTGATATGGCTGTGAGGATCGTTTAGATCGCCAATCACCCTCGCTTCGCCGACACAGGTTTCGACACAGGCGGGTAAGAGTCCTGCTTCGAGCCTGTGGGCGCAGAAGGTGCATTTATCGGCGGTGTTGGTCTCGTGGTTGATAAAGCGCGCATCGTAGGGGCAAGCCTGCACACAGTATCCGCAGCCGACGCACCATTCGTTGTTGACGACCACAATGCCATCTGGGCGTTGGAAGGTGGCACCCGTAGGGCAAATCGGGATGCAAGGCGGGTTTTCACAGTGATTACACAGTCTTGGCAACATCAAAAATGCGGGGGGCGTAGCTGCATCCTGTTGCGACACTTCATATTGCTGCACTGTGGTACGAAATTGCCCCAAGGGCGGCAGGTTTTCGAAGGTGCACGCCACGGTACAGGCCTGACAGCCGACACAGCGGCGCAGGTCAATCACCATGCCGTAGCGTTTGCCCGTAGCTGCAGTTTGAGCCGGTTGGGCTTGCACTTGCACGACGGGAATGAGTGCGGCGCCGACACTCACACTGGCCATTTTTCCGAGAAACTGACGTTTACTCTTGTCCATAGGAATTTCCTTCACTCTTACAGATAAAACGGGTCGAAAGACTTAAGGTTTAGCGTTAGGGGCATTCTGTAAAAGGCGGGGTGGCATCTCTATAGTGGTTTTCCACATACCCGATAGGGACTTGATCTAGCGCAACAAATATCAGTTAGAATGACCTCTCAAAAATTAGGGTTTATGATTTAGCAACAAAATGGATCTCATCCTAGGGCTAAGGAGTATGGGCACAGTGTTGAGTGTTGTCGTATCAACCATAGTATCAATCAAGAGTTGGCGAACGGGATTCACATTCGTCATCGTCTTATTTGGCCTGCTGAGTCTCTCAACCATGGCTGAAGTTTCGGCCGCTCAAGCTACTGAGTTAGGCGCATTAACGGTTGCGCCCGCGGGAGAGCTGATGGATGAAGCTGGCGCTAACTATCAAGTGGTCGATGTGGGCGTATTGGCTATTCGTGGCTATAAGGGCACCATCAATCGTTGGCAACCGCTGATGGGCTGGCTTGAGTCACAAATTCCCAATAGTTACTTTAGGTTGCATCCCTTAAGCCTTGAGGAGCTCGCAAGAGGGGTTGAAACCGAGGGCCTCGATTTTGTGATCACTAACCCCGGGCAGTCGGTGATGTTGGCGCGGCAGTATTCCCTGTCTTGGCTCGCCACCCTACGAAGCCCAATCAACAATGGCGCGGCCATGCAGGTGGGTTCGGCGCTGGTGGTCAGGGCCGATTCCCCCTATCAAACCTTGCAGGATCTCAAGGGCAAGCGCCTTGGCATAGTCTCCAAAAATGCCTTCGGTGGTTATCTCACTATGGTCTACGAGGCGCAGCTAAAGGGCATAGATTTACCTGATTTGGTTGGGGAAATTGTTCCCTTAGGTTTTCCACTCGATAACCTGGTTTATCAGCTCGGCGCTACAGGTCAGCTGGGTGGGGCAAATGAACTTAGTGGTACAGATGCACCAAGCGGTAAAGCACTAAGCGGTAAAGTACCCAGCGTTAAAGTACCCAGCGTTAAAGCTCCTGGCTTAGATGCGGCAATTGTGCCCGTGTGCCAGCTTGAGCAAATGCAGGCTGAAGGCTTGATTAACATAAAGGATTATCGGGTACTCGATAATCAGGTGCCCGTTGGGTTTCATTGCCAAGTGTCGAGTCGGCTCTATCCCAACTGGTCTATGGCTAAGACCAATCGTGCGACACAAACCTTAGCCAAGCAGGTGACTCAAGCACTACTGGCCTTACCCGAAGACAGCCCCGCCGCGAGAGCCGCCGAATCCGCGGGTTGGACCACGGCCGTGAGCCAACTGGCGATCGATCAACTGCTTAAAGATCTCGATATGCATCCCCTGCAAACTCCATGGTGGCAGCGAGCATGGCAATGGGTGAAGCGGCATCAGCATTGGGCTTGGCTAGCGTTGGCGATTTTAGTGCTGCTCAACGTGTACCATTTCTGGCTCGAATATCGCTTTAGCCGCCGTGGCCGCGAGTTGATAAACACCCAGAGACAACTCACTGAAAACCGTGCCCTGTTGGAGCATGCCCAGCGCATCGCGATTGCCGGGGAGTTAGGGGCGAGTCTATCCCATGAACTCAATCAACCGCTGGCGGCGATTGGCCATTACTGCCATGGCGCCGAGGTGCGTTTGCAGCGTGGGACGAGTCCAGAAGAGTTACAATCCGTGCTGAATTTGATTCAGCAAGAGGTCAGCCGCGCCGACAGTATTATCAGCCGTTTGCGTAATTTATTGAAAAAACGGTCAGTCTCAAAACAACCCCTATATTTGCACCAGCTTGTGAACGACACTGCGCCGCTGCTCGCCTATGAGTTGGAGCAGCATCAGATCTTGCTTTCCACCAATATTAGCGGAGAAGCCTATCCATTGCCCTTGGACGAAGTCGGCATGCAGCAGCTGCTGCTCAACCTATTGAAAAATGCCGCCGATGCCTGTGTACAGCGTCAGCAGAGTGAGATCGATGCGGCAAAAACCTATTTGCCCACTATCGATATCGACCTTAGGTATCTTGAGCGTAAGATACTGCTCACGGTGACAGACAACGGTACTGGGCTGACCGAGGATGCCAATCTGCTGATGCAGGCCTTTTATTCGACTAAGTCTGAGGGATTAGGGCTGGGGCTGGTGATCTGCCGTGATATTGCCGAGAGTCATGGTGGCCGCTTTAGTCTCGAAACCGCCCTCGGTGGCGGCTGTCAAGCACAGGTTTCCTTACCCCGTAAGCTAGATGGAGCACCAGCATGAGCCATGAATTGCCCGTGTATTTAATCGATGACGATGAGTCGGTGCGCCGCTCACTGCGGTTTATGCTCGAAAGCTATGGCCTGAATATCCACGATTTTGATAGCGCCGAGGCGTTTTTTGCCGCCATCGACTTGAGCGAGCCGGGCTGTGCCTTAGTCGATGTGCGTATGCCTGGCCTTAGCGGGCCGCAGTTACATGCGCAATTAGTGCAATACAATAGTCCGCTGGCGGTGATTTATCTTACTGGCCACGGCGATGTGCCCATGGCAGTGGAGGCGCTAAAACTCGGGGCGGTGGATTTTTTCCAAAAGCCCGCCGATGGCGCTAAGCTCGCCGACGCGGTCGTTAAAGCGCTAGAACATGCCAAGGCGCATTATCAAGATAATCAATATCTAAAAACCTATCTGGCGCTTACGCCCCGTGAGCGGGAAATCCTCTCCCTTATCGCCAAAGGCTATAAAAATCAGGAGATTGCCGATACGCTGTGCATCGCTATGCGCACGGTCGAGATCCACCGCTCCAATCTCATGCGGGGCATGCAAGTCGGGTCGCTCGCCGAGATGATCTTAATCTATGGTCGTATCGCCGAACATTTAAAGGCCTTGGACTCTGATTAATGGTGCGAGAAGCCTCAGCTTGCCGCCAAGCCTTTACAGCTAAACTCCTGCAACCAAAGATTTAACAGGAAAAAGCGCATCGAAAGATGCGCTTTTTCTATCGGGCTCAATCATGCATATCGAATTAGTTCATTCAACTCAATTAATTCAACTGGAGTGTGCGCCACGCCAGTAATGAGCCATCGTCATTTTGGCTGGTATTGAATAGAAACGCGCTGTAATTGCTACCAAAAATATTGTCGCGACTGAGGCTGGTATCTTGCTGGCCACGGGTCAGATATTCGGGATGGCTGGTGCAAATCTCGGTCGTCAAACTCTCGCTAAAGCCCAGTTGGGAGACCAACTGGTCGTTATTGTTGTTCCGTATCCGAAAGTGCACATGGATAGTGCGCCCCGAGTACCAGCCCGGAAAGCAGGATTTAAAATTTACTCGCCCCTCGCTGTCGGTCACTTGGGTTCCCCTAAACCATTGGGATTGCAGCGCCTTGCTCGAATTTCCGGTGCAGTAGCCACTGTTAAAGCGGCTCTTATCCGCGCTGCCGCTGGTGTCGCCTGAGTAAACGCCAGCGACATTACAATGCCAGACTTCCACCTCTAATCCGCTCAATGGATTGCAATCTTTATCAATCACTTGAAAGCAAATCTGCATAGGCAAACCCGATTCGGCGTCCGAAATATCATCCCGATTATCGACTTGGAAATAGCAAGGGCCTTCCACCGCCGATTGGGTTAATGCCAAGGCACAGGCACCACTGGCGGTGAAGAGGCTGGTGTCGGGGAAGTTGACCGTCATGCTGGCGGTGCCACCACTGGCCCAATCGCTCGGTGTCGTCACATCTGTGCCTGCGCCGGTATCAGTGTTGCTATTGTTGCTGTCGTTGGTGCTTTCTTCGGACTCCGAGCCGCAGCCGACTAAGCCGACCAAGGGGCTCGCGACCAATGTCCAGCCGATGGCTTTGAGTAAGGTGCGGCGCGGGGCGTTGTCTATCGTGGTGTTTTGCGCCGTTTTATGCGCTGAAGGGGAGCGGGTATTTTTTGTCATTTGGGCTACTCACTTAGCTGGGTTTTATTGTTAACGTTTGCAGTGATTAGTGAATGAAATGTGATTTTGGTTCGGCTTTGATCCCGAGTCTTTCACTGTTTTACCCAAGTTGACAGTTGCTGAAAATGTTAACGGCTGTCAACGCCTCTATATCAGCTTGGAGCGTAGAAACCGAGCGTTTTCCCCTGAGCTTTTATACCCAATTGTGATCTACTGACGTTTTGTTAACCGTTAAATGGACGGGAATTGAGGTAACATTGAGCAGACTTGTTTCGCGAAGGTGAAAGACTCGGGTGCTCGATTGCTTATGCCCCCTATTTGCCTTATTTTAGGGGCACAAAATGGGACTTTACCTCGCAATTTTCGCAAGGATGATTACCCGTCACATGCTTTTGTCCATTGAGACTGACCACCCTTTATTGTGTTGAGCTTAGGTGTGTTGAACTTAGGTTTTACGCCTCGGCGTTTAATCTTGAGTCATGGTCTCGATTTGGGCTCGATTTATCTGGGTTAGCTTTGACCCCGTTTGGATAAGGAATGAAATGCCAAGCTTGATTCGTATTGTGCTGATTGATACGCACCTTCCGGGCGTTGTGGAACTCGCCCTCAATGGCCATACCAATATTTGTGGTACTAACGCCTCGGGTAAAACCACTCTACAACGTTTAGTGCCTGTATTTTATGGCGAATATCCTAGCCGCGTGGTTCCTTCAACCCGTGACAGTTTCGAGCGTTGGTACTTGCCACACGATTCAAGCTACATCATTTACGAATATCAAAAGGCCGACGGTTTGCTCTACCAAGCCGTGCTGGCGTCGGCGGGCGATGGTAAAGGGGTGAACTACCGCTTTATCGGCAAAGGTTTCGAGTTAAGCGATTACATTAAAACCCAAAATGGTGACACCATTTTATGCCACACCATGGCAGAACTCGGCCGCGAATTAAAACGCCAAGGCGTGGCCACCACTAACTTGTTGAACACCCGCGAATACCGCGCGATTATTCAAAACGATCGCACTCTGTTAAGCACGGGCAGCAACCGCAGCGAGCTGCGAGCCTATGCGCACCAATTCGCCCTGTGTGAAGGTGAGCATTCACTGCGCCATATCGAAAAACTCGCCAAGGCGGTGCACTCCAAAGAAGGCAAAATGGAAACGGTCAAATCGATGATCGCCGCCATTTTGGAAGAAGACGGGGTGAATCCACCTAGCTCACGCCTCAATCCGCAGCGCGTCGAGGCGTGGATCCGCGAGAGTCAGTTAATCCAAGGCTTTGAAGTGATCCGCCCCGAGTTTGAAAAGCTCGAGCAGGAGTTTAACCAATTGCTCAGCGCCGAGATGCGCCTCTCGAGCCTGTCCCGTGGTTATCGCAACGACGAAAGCCTAGAGGCCGATCGGTTAGAGATCCAACAAACCCTGTCTAAGGAGCTGAATTTAAAGCTTCGAATGTTGGACGACGAATGGAAAGAAGTGCGTGACGAGCTAAACCTCGATCTATCTGCCGCCAAGGGCGACGTGGCTAAGTGCGAGTACGAGCTAGATGCGATTGAAGATCAGCACGGCGCCTTTTTAGATGCCAATATCGAGCAAGCCAAGGCCGATTTGGACATGCTGCCAAACTGGCGCGCAGACATGGAAAACCTAAGCGAGCGCCATAAGTTACAAACCGAAAAACACCAAGATATTGAAGCAGCTTACAATGCCCGCCGCAGCAAAATTGGCGAGCAGTTAAACCGCGAGCTGGAAGGCTTACACACGGATCAGGATAAACAACGCGAAGCGCGCGACAAACAGCGTGAAGTGGCAAGAGCCGATCTCGATGCCCTCGAAGCCCAATGGCGCAGCCAAATGGATGCGGGCAAGGCGAGCTTTAGCGAGCAGGAATATCAATTCAAACTCAATGCCGCCGAGCTTAAATTACGTGTCGATGGCGTGACCTACACCGAGGAAGAAAAGTTAAGCCTCGCGATTTTCGACGAGCGCATTCACCGCGCCGACGAAGAGCAAGAAAGCTGCAACGCTAAGGTGGAACGTTTAAGTAGCGATGAGCGTAAGCTGCGCGCCAAACGCGACCAAGCCAACGAAGCGTTGCGTATTGCCAGCCTGCGGGTTAACGAGCGCCAAACATCGCTCGATGAACTGCACCATATGCTGTTCCCGCAGTCCCATACCTTGCTCGAGTTCCTGCGTAAGGAAGCTCAAGGTTGGGAGCAGAGTCTGGGTAAAGTGATTGCGCCCGAGTTACTGCATCGCACCGATTTACACCCGAGCGTGACAGGGGCGAGCGATACCCTGTTTGGGGTGCATTTGGATCTTAAAGCCATTGATGTGCCTGAATATGCCGCCTCCGAGCAGGAGCTGCGCATTCGTTTAAGCAAGGCCGAAGAAGCACTGCAAAGCGCGCAGGAATTACAGGCCGAGGCCGAATCACAGCTGGTGGCGATCAACGGCGAGCTGGATAAACTCAGCCGTGAACTGACCTTTGCCCGCACGGCTTACAAGAATAGCCGCGATGATTTACGTCGTCTGTTCGATGAGAAACGCAGTGAGCAGGACAAGATCAACAAGGCGCTGGCCGAGCGTAAAGCCTTTGCCCAGCAGCGCTTAACTCAACTCGATGGCGAGTTGAAGCAGCTTAAGCATCAACACCAGCTCTGGCTCGAAGAGCAAAAAGAGCAGGCGCTCGAAGCGCGGATGGAAAAACAAGCCTACTGGCAGGAAGTGATTGGCGCGCTCGACAATCAACTGGGGCAAATCAAGGCCACTATCGACGCCCGCCGCGAAAGCGCTAAGGCCGAGCAGAAAGCCTGCGAAACCTGGTACAAAAACGAGCTTAAATCCCGCGGTGTGGATGAGGACAATATCCTTAAACTCAAGCAACAAATCCGTGAGCTTGAAACCAAAATCAGCCGCGCCGAGCAGCGCCGCAGCGAAGTACTGCGCTTCGATGATTGGTATCAACACACTTGGTTGCTGCGTAAGCCTAAGTTGCAGACCCAATTGAGCGACGTGAAACGTGCCGCCTCGGAAATCGATCAGCAGCTTAAAGCCAAGACCCAAGAAGTGAAGACTCGCCGTCAACAACTCGAGACCGACCGTAAGGCCTCGGATGCGGCGCAGATTGAAGCCTCTGAAAACTTAACTAAATTGCGCGCCGTGATGCGTAAGCTGGCCGAGCTGAAACTGCCCGCCAACAATGAAGAAGCTCAGGGTAGCCTAGGTGAGCGTTTGCGTCAGGGCGAAGATTTACTGCTAAAACGCGATTATTTGATGGGCTCGGTTAAGCAATATGTGGAGCATTTCGACTCTGTAATTGCCAGCAAATCAGGCTCAGGTTTAGCCGAGACTTGGGAGCGTGCCCGCGAAGAGTCGAGCTTTATCAACGACAAAGGTATTCGCCTGCTGGATTACCGTAAGCTAGTGCCGCAGCTGGAGCAGTTACTCAATGTGATTGTGCCGCAATCGATTATGGCGCTGCGCGAACAGGGGCGGATCTTCGGGGTCGACTTAACCGCCTTCTATGATGTACTTGCCGATATCGACCGTCGCATCGCCTCCCAGAGTGCGCGCATTACCCGCGAAGTGGGCGAGGAGTTATTCCTCGATGGCGTATCCGAGTCTGCGGTCCGTATTCGCTCTAAGATCAGTGAATTAGAGTTTTGGCCCGAGCTTGAGCAGTTCGTTAAAGCCTTTAAACAGTGGAAGGCCGACGGCTTTAATGGTCTGCCCGATGAGGAATATACCAACAGCATGCGCCGCGCCTTAGACATTATTGGTCGCGCGGCCTTAACCGGCGGCATTGCTAAGTTGCTGGAAATCGAGCTGCGCCTCAAAGAGGGCAATAGCGACCTGATTATCCGCACCGACAGACAGCTGAACGAATCCTCGAGCCACGGTATGGCTTATCTGATCTTGTGTAAGTTCCTGTTGGCATTCACGCGCTTGCTACGTGGCCGTGCCGATGTGACCATTCACTGGCCGATCGACGAGCTGGGCACGCTGCACCATACCAACGTGAAGAAGATTTTCGATGCCTGTGGTAACAACAATATCAGCGTGTTAGGCGCCTTCCCGAACCCAGAGTCAGAAGTGCTGAACCTGTTCGAAAACCGTTATATTATTAATAAACAAACCAAGAAGTTGCAGGTGGTGAAGCCCAAAGCCAATCCGATTGCCGATATGTTGAGTAAACGCCTGAGCAAGGAGGCCATCTAATGAGTGCTGCCATGAATGAGTCAAACCAAACCGTATTAGTCGGCACGGGCGCCATCATCGAACTCTTGCTAAAAGGTGAGTTTATTTGCCGCACCACCAATGAAGATGGCTGGCGCGCATTGAAAAATAACAGCACCCGCGAGCGGGTTGAAGCGTATCTGAATCAAATCAATCGCACCGTGGCTTCGGCCGCCGAGGGCGATGTGTTTTTCTGCGGTTATTTGCAGTTAGGTGAAAGCGAACGCAAGGTGATTTCATCGCAGTTTAAGGATATTTGTCAGGCACTTATCCCTATGGTGGAGTGGCTGGTATTAGTGCAGGAAGCCAGCGGCCAAGATGCCCCCTTAAGCGAAGGCGCGCCAGTGCGTTTAACCGAGCTGCAAAGCCGAATTGAAGATACCCCCGCGTTTCGTGAGCAGTTGGCCAAACTCAGCCAATACCGCTTATTCGGTTCAACCAGTACCAATAGCGATGCGCAAATTAAGTTAGTGTTCAAACGCTTAGTGGAGCTTGGTTATCTGGTGCGCCCTAACGTTGAAAAACAAATTTATATCGCCACCGGCAAGTTGGATTACCTGTACGAAGTGATCCGCTTTATCGACGAGACCGAAGGCCTAAGCCTTGAAGCGCAGGCGGAAACGGCGACGCAGCGGGATTTACTATGATGCCTTGGACGATAACGCACAGCATCAACCAAGGAGGCCGTGATGAGCAGTAACTTACATCAGGCTGGGGTGAAGCTACTCAAGCAGTTAGGTCGCCATGCAGACATCATTATGGATGCCTATCTTGCTGGCTCGCTTAAGGAAGAGAGCCATGATCCTGCCGTAGTTGAAAAACTAAAGCAGGCGGGGATTTTATGGCGCCCAGAGCCAGACCAAGAGTTGCGCCTTAAACGCTCGGTGCGTGCCTTGCTCGAAGAGGGCTTAAGTGATGAGCGCAATCGCCAAATCGACTCCAACGTCGGCTCGGCGCTCGCCACCATTAAGACCTTGGCCGACCACTATAAAGAAGCGCGCCACAGCTCAGATTACAGCGCCGCCGAGGCCTATTTGTCTGATTTAAGTGAGCATGTGTATAGCTTTGCCGACAGTTTACGCTACTCCATTCGCGTGTTGTGGGGGCGGATCAATAACGAGTTCGGTTATGTCGGGACCATTAACGCTAAGATCCGTGAAAACGAACTCGCCCAGAGCCAAGTGTCTGAATTACTCAATGGCTTGGAGATGTTCCAGTTCAGCGAATTAGGTGAAATCGCCGGTGATATCCGTGAGCTGCGTAAGTTACTGGTCACGACCTTGCAGGAGACCATGAGCGACTGCGCCCAGGAACTCAGTGTTGTGCAGGGCAGGTTGCTGGAACTCCTCGGCCGCTTTAGGCAAATTCGCGGTCGTACCCGCTTGCTTAAGGGCTGGTTGCTATACACAGACTTGCATCCGGATTATCGCCCTGCGGACCATGTGTCTCACAAGGAAATCCCGAGTCTATTCAATCGCGCCGAAGTGTTATTGGCCCCAGCGTCTGTGGATGTGCATAACGCCAGCCAAGAGTTTGAGTTGATGAACATTGTCGCCCATATCAAGGCGATTAGTCGTCAGGGCATAGTCGAAACGGTGCGCGAGCAGGATGTGGCCGTGCCGCTGACGCAGAATGAAGACTTTGATATTCCTGATAATCCACTCAAGCAAGCGGTCGACACTTACTTTGTCGACGTGATTGAGTCGGGCTTACGTCAGTCGGCGCTCGATTACTTAGCCGAAAAAGCCCTGCCGTGGGATGCCGAAAGCTGGATTTATCAAGTGATTGGTGGCTACGAAGGCTTACCCGATGAGCATAAGGCTTACTTCGAGTTAGAGCCATTAGGCGAACCTCACCCCATCTACAGCGGTAACTTTATTATCCGCGATGTGGAATTATGGCTCGCTTAGGCAAGCAGCAGTTGCAACTCTTGGAGGGCGTTTATCTTAACCGCGCTCCAAGGGTTACATTTAGTCTCAATCCCTAATGGGCGAGTCATTTACCCGAGTAGCAGTACAAGCAAATACACTGGGGAATATGGAATAGCCGTTTTGGCCATCGTCTGGTTCGTCACGCATTTTAATTCCTAAGTGTTTCACATCACTAAGTCTCGTTAGTTTAATCTTTACCTTCAGCCGACTTAAAAAATTGGCGGCAATTAAGCCTTTGGTTAACTCTGCAACGTATTAGCATTAAACAGCAGCACCTGCTGGCACATCGGCTTGAGCTAGTGCCACTGGCATATTGTTAGTCGTTATCCTTCCCCATCTCTCTGTAAATATCATAATGTGTAGTTTTTAATTCTAATTAAAATATTTATTTGGTTTTTAAATCTAGCGTTATTCAAGCTGAATCGTTCAATTGTGTTTATTTGGTTTGAATACTGTTTAAATTTTGATTTTTTAACTTGCACTTTAATAGCGTGATTATTAATCGATAATTTTATTTTTAATAAAAATCAGCTAAATACAAAATTTTTGTGATGAGTTTGGCTTAATTGAAAATGAAATAAGTAAATTTATTCATTGAATTTACTGCCAGCATGTTTCACTATCCCCGCCTGAACCGAAAAGGGAATGGCGATTTTGCTCATCAAGGAAGATGAAGAATAAAAGATGAGCTATTTGGGGAAACCATAAGCATGATTAAATCACTTTCGACACGGATCTTTATCGGTCTGTTTGCGGGACTCATTCTTGGCACCTTAGTGCAATATTTTCTAAACGATATTGGCTTCTTTTCTGGCAATTTAGTTGAACTGGCTGGCGGCGTCGGCACTATGTTCGTCAATATGATCATGATGTTGGTCGTGCCTCTAGTGTTTGTCAGTATCGTTTGCGGCGTGTGTGAGCTGCAGGACTTAAAAAGCTTTGGCCGCCTTGGCGGCAAAACCTTCGGCTTTTACATCGTTAATACCCTAGTCGCGATCTCAACCGCCCTGTTAGTGGTGCTATTGCTCGACCCAGGTAAAGGCGTCGATATGAGCAGCACCGATGGTGTGGCCATTACCGCGACCGAACTCCCCAGCTTGATGGCGCTGCTGATTGATATAGTGCCGCGTAACCCGGTGGCGGCTTTTATGTCGGGCAATATGCTGCAAGTGATCTTTATGGCACTGATGCTGGGCGGGGTGATTAAATCCCTCGGCGAGCATGTGGCTGGCGCGGTACAAGGTTTTCAAACCGCCAATAAAATCATGATGAAACTGATTTCTGTGGTGATGAGTCTTGCGCCTTATGGCGTGTTTGCGCTGATGTTTAAGTTAGGCGCCACCTTAGATGCGGCGGTATTTATCAGTGTGCTCGAATATGTCGTGATCATTCTGGCGCTGTTATTACTGTGGATTTTTGTGGTCTATCCGCTGGCGGTGGGATTCTTCACACCGATTTCGGCCAAGAGCTTTCGCGAGAAAACCCAAGAGCAAGTGCTGTTTTCCCTGTCTACTGCCAGCTCTAATGCCACGATTCCTGTGACTATGCGCACCCTAACGGAAAAACTTGGGGTTAACCGCGCCGTGGCAGGCTTTGGTGTGCCACTCGGGGCGACCATGAATATGGGCGGCGTGGCGATTTATATCACGATTGCGATTTTCTTTGTCGCCAATGCCTTCGGTATGCCAATCACCAGCGAGCAATTACCATCGCTGCTGTTTAGTATCTTTTTATTATCCGTTGGCGCGGGTGGTGTACCCGGTGGCGGTATGGTGATGATTGGGGTGTTAATCCATCAAATGGGTCTGCCGATTGAAGCCTTTGCGATTGTGGCCGCACTGGATCGCATCATCGACATGGTGCTGACCTCCTGCAACGTGGTGGGGGATACGGCGGTGTTGACCATAGTCGATCAAACCGAAAAGGCCCATCAAGTCGAGCTGGCCGATCGCGAGTATTAAACCGCATAACTAAAAAAGCCACTGATAACAGTGGCTTTTTTGTATCATGGCCTTACTGGCTACACTGCTGTTTTAGCTGGCTGACCGCTTCACTAAATCCCACGGCCACTAAGGTTGAGCTAGTATATTTACTTGAGCGAAACGAAACCGCCTCAAGGCTTAATTCTTGGGTCTGTAGTTCAGCCAATGCCTGCCATAGATCGTCATCCGCCTTTGGCAGACTGGTAAAGTTCATCAAGGTCGCGGTGCCGCGAAATTTCACACTGTGCTGCTTGTCGCTGCGAATTATCAACACGCTCGGATCGCTACCAAATGCAAAGGATTCGCCCATAGTCACGTTTAACATGGGTTGGGTTTCGCCTACGGAGCAGCTTAAGCTCAGTTTGAGGCCTTTATCGATAAAGTCGATACTATGGCTCTTAGGGGCGGGCTCTGCGATATCTAAGGTTGTGGCTAAATCTTCCTTGGCATATGCGTAGCCTAAATGACTGACAAGCATGAGGGCCAGTAACTGTGTTTTCACTTTACTACCTTGTTAATTGTGCGGACGAATACCGATGATGATGTATAGCTCTTTGTCAAAATGTTGGCGATTATAAAGAATTTTGACACGTTTGAATAACCCTTTGGGGCTATTTAGTCTTGAATTTGATTCAAATGCTTAGCCTTTGGTATCAAGCGCCGTTTAGGTTAAGACTCGGGCTATTATCTCAAGCAATAATTTCAATTTAAACATGAGGTTATGCAGGATAGCTTAAATTAATACCAAAGTGCGAGGTACATTTTTTATTCAGAAAATAAAAAAGCCACTATTATCAGTGGCTTGATTTAATCTTAGGTCATCGGCCATTGTTTGGCACAGGTTGGATGAATGCCGTTTAGCATTCACATTTAAACAGCACAGATACTTAAACAGCGCAGGCGCCTACGGGCGATGCCGCATTACTTACGCGTCAGTTTATCCAAGTAACCCATGGCAAAGGCCGACAGCACAAAGGTGATATGGATAAGCAAGTACCACATGATTTTGTCGTTATCGATATTCTTTACATCCATAAAGATTTTTAGCAGGTGGATAGACGAAATCGCCACAATGGATGCGGCCACTTTGTTTTTCAGTGAACCAGAATCTAATTTACCCAACCAGCTGAGCTTCTCACTGTCTTCGCCGACATCCAGCTGCGAGACAAAATTCTCATAGCCAGAAAACATCACCATCACAATCAGACCACCCACTAGGGTGATATCAATCAAGGACAGGGTGACCAGCACCAGATCCACTTCGGTCATCTCAAAAATAATTGGCAAAATATGGAAGATCTCTTGGAAGAATTTAATGCCTAAACCCAACAACACTAGACTCAGCCCCAAGTAGATGGGCGCCATAATCCAGCGTGATGCGTACATTAGCCTTTCAAATATTTGTTCCATATGGAGTGAACCCTTAGTGGTTAAAGCTTGATAATCGAATCTATGAAGCCAAAACAATAACATACTGGGTTAACGCCGCGCTATCGGCCAATCGCAAAGGCGTGAGGTATATGCAGCTAAGTCCTAGTTGCGGGCTTAGCTGATTTGGTTTTGCGGCCTTACAGCCGAGGTCAGTTAGGTTAGTGGGGTTAACTATCCCATCTTCTCCCTTGCGGCTTCTGGCTAAAGCATTAACTCATTGCCTGCCGCAGGCTTTCGCACTGTTACACCAGTGACTCGCTGTAAATACGTCCCTGTAAGCTCTACTAAAACATCCCTGTTTTAGAAGGTCACTGGTGCAACAATGCCAGTTTTGGTGTAACCATTGAGTGAAAAGTTATGCTTGTGCTGTTTTTTGATGCCTCGCTCACGCAACGAACGTAAATGCCCTACGGCAACTCCGAGGGGAGGTGAACTCCTGTGGGTTCGCTGTTGGCTGCTAATCCCAAAAGAGTTATGCCTGTGCCATTCTTCCTTCTCATTTTCCTAAGAAATTTGCCATTGATGACATTTGTCATCCGTAACTGCTGACAACTCACACTGCCGTGATTTAGCGGATGCAGAGATACTTAAGCCATACCAACAAGGAGGCTTAATCATGCAACATCAATCACTGGATCAACAACTTATCGAATACCGCCAAAAACGTGCTTTAGCTATGCCCTTATCTGGCATGATGGTCTGGGGGCTATTGTTTATCTTGAGTTTTATGCTTCCAGCATCGCAAATGGTGATGGCAACGTTTATCGGCACGGGTTCTATTGTCTATCTTGCTATGGGGGTTTCACGTCTTACGGGCGAGAATATCTCCTTCAAGAAAAGCACTGAGCGTAATTGGTTTGAGACAGTGTTTCTGGCTGCGGTGGGGATGAGCTTTTTAACCTTCAGCATCAGTATTCCCTTTTTTATGGAAAACTATTTAGCCTTGCCCTTCGTCCTTGCTGTGCAAACAGGATTAATGTGGTTGGTTTTCGGCGTGTTAGCGGCGCAAAAGGTGGCGATTGTGCATGCAATTGTGCGCACTGTGGCTTGCGTGGTTGCCTTTATGTTGTGGCCTGAGTTGAGTTTTCAGCTTCAACCTTTGATTGTGGTGGCATGTTATGGGTTTTCGATTCCACTCATGGAACGTCGTTGGAAGATTCAGCAAAATCTTTGTGTTGCCAGTTAGTTTTGCGGCCTTACGGCCGAGGTAGGTCAAAGTCGTGGGGCTTCACCCCACATCCGACCAAGAGGGGATCAACAGCAATTCCCTCTTGGATCTCCCTTGCCGCCCTCAACGGAGTTGAAAGCCCCTTGTGCTCATCGACAAATTTGCTATCGCTTCCGAAGGATGCGTCCCTGCACCTGCGAAAGCTAGCTCGCCATCCATGGCGAGACTCACGCAATTTGTCTATTCGTCCTGCGGCAACTCCGAGGGGAGGGGGAACTTCTGTGAACTCTGCGTTGGCTGTTAATTCCAAAAGAGTTATGCATGTCCGATCTTCTCCGATTTTTTTGAATGAAAAATATTGATAGCATAATTGGGTTGATGCTAACTTGTTGGCATGATTGAATTATTTTCTCTTTTCATTTCAATGCTCAACTCTATACGGTTTGGGTTTTATTAGAAGTGCGGGTAATACACTGTTATGAGTCTTATGGATAACGAAAAATATAAGAATTATCTAGATGATCTCGGAACGATTGCAAAAGAGTATGCGCGTGATAACAAGGCCAAGCAGCATCGCCACTATGGGGCTGGACCTCTCTACGCTCGGCCGCTGTTGGCGGCGTTATAGGCACATTATGAATCGAGTAGGCCTTTTACTCTCCAGTATATTTTTCATATTTGGGTGCTCAAATGAGCCTCAAGAATTGACGCCTGAAATGCGAGATCGAGCTACGGCTACCGTGATTAAATATCTAAATGGTCACAACCTTCTGAATGAAAATCTAGAAGTTTCAATTTCTCAAAATAGAGATATTGCTGACTTCTCTTTTATGTATAAAGGCGGTGGCCGATGCATAAACTTTATTGTTAGCTGTTATGGTAGTACTTGCACCGAACTCCAGTCTTATCCCTATGATAGACATGGCGAAAAGTGCCCATAACAAGTATGAAAGATCGGACAGGTACAATTTTTTCTGGATTTACAGACTATACAGTAGTGACAGGAGTGCCCCTCCCCCTGCGAAGTTGCTGATGGGCGTTGAAGAAAATAGCGTGAGCGAGGCATGGATGCCGAGTTAGCTTTCGGGGTACAGGATGTACCATCGGAAGCGTTAGCGATTTTCGAATAAGCACGAAGCCAGTATTCAATGCATGTAACTTCGCTAGGGGCGGCAAGGGAGATCCAAGAGGGAATTGCTGTTGATCCCCTCTTGGTCGGGTGTGGGTTGAAGACCCACGACGTTAAACTTTCTTAGCCGTAAGGCCGCATTTTAAAATGAATGTCGCATTCCGCGACAACAAAAAAGCCACTGTGGTCAGTGGCTTTTATCATAAAAATCAAAATCTAAGCGATTCGGCTTAGTCTAGGCTGGGTTCTTCACTGTAATCCAAACCATGGTAGCTTAGGCAAGCGTCCACTTCATTGGCGCTACCTAGGATAACCGCAACACGTTGGTGAATTTGTGTCGGTTGAATATCTAAAATGGTTTCATAACCCGTAGAGGCTTTACCGCCAGCTTGCTCGACTAATAAGGCCATTGGGTTGGCTTCGTACATTAAACGCAGCTTGTATGGCTTTTTCGGATCTTTATTGTCGGTTGGATAAGTAAAAATACCGCCGCGAGAAAGTACGCGGTGCACGTCACCCACCATGGCGGCAATCCAGCGCATGTTGAAGGATTTTTCGCGTGGGCCAATTTTGCCTAGCAGTAAATCGGCGATATAGGTCTGCATTGGCGCTTCCCAAAAACGTTGGTTCGACATGTTGATGGCGAACTCTTGTGTGTCTGGGCTGATGCTCATGGCCGCGTTGGTCAGTAAAAATTCGTTAGTTTCTGGGTGCAGGGTAAAGAGTTGCACGCCTTGACCTGTGGTGAGGGCGAGCATAGTTGATGGGCCGTAGAGCACATAACCTGCGGCTAACTGATTGCGACCCGATTGCAAAAAGCTTGTTTCAGTTAACTCACCCTGTGGTGCAGGTAAAACAGAGAAAATTGTGCCGACCAGCGAGTTGATATCGATATTCGATGAACCATCTAAGGGGTCGAAACACACCAGATATTGACCATTGGTGCTGACTTCAACCACATGATCTTCTTCCTCAGAGGCTAAGCCGCGCACTGTTCCGTCGGCTTTTAATGCATCTTTGAGCATATCGTTGGTGATGATATCCAGTTTTTTCTGGGTTTCACCTTGCACGTTTTCCTGTTCGGTCGCGCCTAACACACCGGCTAAGGCACCGTGGCGCACGGCATGGCTGATGGCTTTGGAGGTGTCGGCTAAGGTCAAAATCAGTTGCGAGAGGGATTCGTTCACTGCCTTTGAGGTTAAGTGCTGGGCAAGAGTCTGCATGTTAGGTCCTTTAGGGGTTCAACATTGAGGTCAATTTCATTATTTGCCGCGAATAATAACTCAGTTAGTCGACAATTTCAGCGATGTTGCTGTGGGTTTTAATCAAATTAACCCAAGAGGGTTATCCCTTTGTGTCAGGCTGAGTGGGTTATCGTGAAAATTAAGCGAACTTCGGGAGTTCGCCAGCTAATTTGTATCTGTATATTGCCTGCGCTTTTTATTTAGGCTTTGCCTTGGCACAATGACGGCAGTTTTTCATCGCCACCTCAAGGCGAGTATGCTTCCAAGGAATAATAATGACTAAAAATGGGTTAGCTTCTTCCCTGCGCTCGGTGACATTGGGCGCCTCATCCCTACTGATAGCGAGTCAACTGGCCATGGTTTCTAGCGCGATATTGACCCCCGCCTATGCGCTTGAAGGCGGCACAACGCCGCTGACTATCGAGCGCATGAATGCGTCGCCTGCCTTGGCGGGCACGAGTCCCCGTGGATTAAAGTTATCCCCCGATGGTCAAAGGGTGACCTACCTTGCGGGACGTAAAGACAACCAAAACTTTTACGATCTCTGGCAGATGGACGTGAAGACGGGCGAATCTAGCCTGTTGCTAAACGCCGATAAGCTGGCGAGCAATGAGTTATCCGATGAAGAAAAGGCCCGCCGCGAGCGTCAACGTATTTATGGCGAAGGCATTATGGAATATTTCTGGGCGGACGATAGCAAGGCGCTGTTGATCCCTGCCTCGGGTAATCTGTATTACTTTTCCTTAGCGGATAACAGCGTCAGCCAACTGCCGATAGGTGAGGGCTTTGCCACCGATGCGCGCCTATCGCCCAAGGGGAATTTCGTGTCCTTCGTGCGGGACCAAAATCTGTATGTGCTCAATTTAGCAACTAAAAAGCTTGAGGCCATGACCACAGATGGTGGCGGTGCGATTAAAAATGCCATGGCGGAATTTGTCGCCCAGGAAGAAATGGATCGCATGACGGGTTACTGGTGGGCGCCCGATGAGTCGGCCATCGCCTTTACCCGCATCGATGAGTCTGGCGTTGAGTTGGTCACCCGCAATGAAATCTATGCTGATGGCATTAAGCTTACCGAGCAGCGTTATCCGGGGGCGGGCAAAAACAATGTTGAGATCCAACTGGGTGTTGTGACGTTAAGCAATAAAGCAATCAATTGGGTGACCTTAAGTGAAGATAAAAATAAGGATATTTACCTGCCTCGCGTCGATTGGTTGCCCGATAGCAAGCATTTATCCTTCCAGTGGCAGAGCCGTGATCAACAAAACTTAGACCTGCAACTGGTGGCTCTCGATGCGCTGACCAAGCCGAAAACCTTAGTCAAAGAACGTAGCGATGCTTGGGTGAATCTTAACAACGACCTGCACTTCTTAAAGCAGCAATCGGCTTTTGTTTGGGCCTCGGAGCGTGACGGCTTTAATCATCTTTATTTGTTTGACCTAAAAGGTAAGCTGAAGACGCAACTGACCAAGGGCAATTGGGCGGTCGATGAGCTGGAATATATTGATGAAACCGCAGGTTGGGTGTATTTCACAGGCCGCAAAGATACCCCTATCGAAAAACACCTCTACCGTGTGCCGTTAGTGGGCGGCAAGATTGAGCGTGTGAGCAGCGAGGCGGGGATGCACAATCCGGTATTTGCCGATAGTCAAAGCGTGTATCTGGATTATTTCAATAGCTTATCTCAGCCACCCCAGATCAGTTTGCACGGCGATAAGGGCCAACATTTGGCGTGGGTAGAGCAGAACCAAGTCAAAGCGGGCCATCCTCTGTATGACTATGCTGGCCTGTGGCAATTGCCAGAGTTTAAAGAACTCAAGGCGGAAGACGGACAAGTCTTGCAAACGCGCCTCTTTAAACCTGTGCCCTTCGATGCGAGCAAAAAGTATCCGGTAGTCGTACGTGTTTATGGCGGCCCGCATGCACAATTGGTGACTAATAGCTGGAGTGAGCAGGATTACTTTACCCAATACTTAGTGCAGCAAGGTTATGTGGTATTTCAACTGGATAACCGCGGCAGCGCCCACAGAGGCACCCAGTTCGAGCAAGTGATTTACCGTCACTTGGGCGAAGCGGAAGTGAATGACCAAAAGGTTGGCGTCGATTATCTGCGCAGCTTGCCCTTTGTCGATAGCAATAATGTGGCGATTTATGGCCACAGCTACGGCGGTTATATGGCCTTGATGAGCCTGTTTAAGGCGCCGGATTACTTTAAGGCGGCGATTTCGGGCGCGCCCGTCACTGATTGGCGCTTGTACGACACTCACTACACCGAGCGTTATCTCGCCCATCCCGCGAATAATGAACAGGGTTACGAAGCCAGTAGCGTGTTCCCCTATGTGAAAAACTACCAGTCGGGGCTGTTGATGTACCACGGCATGGCTGACGACAACGTATTGTTTGAAAACAGCACTCGCGTGTATAAGGCGCTGCAGGACGAAGGCAAACTGTTCCAGATGATTGATTATCCTGGTTCAAAGCATTCGATGCGCGGTGAGAAAGTGCGTAATCACTTATATCGCTCGCTGGCGGATTTCCTCGATAGACAGCTTAAAAGCGGAAAGTAGCCTAGAGCATAGTGCTATTTAACCAAGTGTATGCAGTTAATCTAGCGCATGCAGTTATCCAAGAGTGAGGTTAACACCTCACTCTTTTTTTACGCGGTATTTGGCTAATACCTTAGCTAACACCTTAGCTAACAGCTGAATTTAGGCTGTGGAGAGCACTTAGTCGTGAGTAACTGCTCCATTCCAATTGATACGCTTAAAGTTTGCGATGGCTATTTAAGCTTGGCCTTTCAAGCTTAGGTTTATTGATTGGGATAAAGCAGGGCAGAGGATTGGCCAAATTGCAGAGATAAAAAACCAGATCCGAGGATCTGGTTTTTATTATTCAAACGGACTGAGAAGATTAGTCTTCTAAGTTACCGCAGAAACGGTAGCCTTCACCGTGGATCGTTGCGATGATTTCTGGCGTATCTGGCAAGCTTTCGAAGTGCTTACGGATACGACGGATAGTCACGTCAACAGTACGATCGTGTGGCTTTAACTCACGGCCAGTCATCTTCATCAGCAGATCGGCACGAGTTAAGATTTTGCCTGGGTTTTCAACAAAGTGCAGCATAGCGCGGAATTCGCTACGTGGCAGTTTGTAAGATTCACCCTGCGGGCTCACCAGAGAACGGCTGTTGATCTCTAGGCTCCAATCGTTGAAACGGTAGTATTCGACAGAGCTCTTTTCTTCGACTTCGTTACCAGCGCTATTCACACGAGTCAGAAGGTTGCGAGCACGAATCGTCAATTCACGTGGGTTGAACGGCTTGGTAATATAATCGTCCGCGCCAATTTCAAGTCCAAGGATTTTGTCGACTTCGTTGTCACGGCCTGTCAGGAAGATCAGACCGATGTTGTTGATTTCACGTAATTCACGTGCCAACAACAGACCGTTTTTACCTGGTAGGTTAATGTCCATAACCACTAGGTTAATTTTGTTTTCCTGCATAGCCTTATGCATTTCTGCGCCATCATTGGCCTCAGTTACCACATACCCTTCTGCCTCGAAAATACTTCTCAGCGTGTTACGGGTAACGGCTTCATCTTCAACGATCAGAATGTGCGGATTTTGCATATTAATTACCTAAATTTTAACCAATTTTATTCTAACCATAAGGACCGCTTACATCGGATCCTTATATTCATAAAATGTTGATACTTCCTCTAACTGCTCTGTGCTTCAAAGGAAAGATCTTTACGGCGACACATCAGGATGTATATAAAGTGCACGTTTAAAGTGTAATACGATAAAACGTAACCAGTATCAACTTCGATAAGCAATAGTTATAAATAGTTCCTTAACTATTGTTTTTTTTAAAATGTTTAAATGATAACTCAAATGTAGAACACATTTTAAAAGATGTCTGGCTAGCCTTGGGTGATTTCACAGAGGAATCTAACAAACCCTTGTCAAGATTAAGCAAACTTAATGTTATCTGCTCAACTAGCCAATGGCGTCATTGTACTCGTTTTAGGCATTTGTTAACAAATGAAATGTTAACAAATTTCTGGATGAGGCCCTGATTTACCATGATATTTACTTTAGTCATTGATTAGTATAACTAATGTATTTTTAATTCTTGTGACCTAGTTCACGCCTCTTTGGATTTTGGAGGCGCTCTGCTACACTAACTCGGGTTCATTTTTCGACTAGACTACCAATGGACAACATGACTCAAGATTTGTGGCAGCATTACCAGAAGCCGTTGTTTTTGCTTACTCAAGCATTATCCTGTGATTTTTCCTTTGCTGTAATTACCGCCCATAATCCCGCTTCAACTCGCCTCAGTCCCAGCCAAAACCGTTTACTCGACCGCCAACTTCTCCGTGATATTGAATTAATCGGCAGCCCCTATCGTGCAATGGTGGGCGCATCGCCAGATTTATCCCATATGGAAAAGAGCTGGGCGGTGTTTGTCGATAGAAGCATGGCGCTGCAGTTAGGGAAAAAGTTTAATCAATATGCCATCTATATGGTGGAAAAGGGTGAGGTGAGTTTAGTGCCTTGCACCTTAGCCGGGCATGATGAAGTGTGTTTAGGCCTGTTTAATGATCACGTGCGTTTGGTTTACGAACTGCCCGATCTAGCGACCTAACTGCGAGCGTTTTTTGCTATTTTCTTATCCGGCTTTGCCTGTAAAGGGCAAGGCTCGGTCACTTCTTTTTTAATCCTTTGAATGTCTGTTCAATACCTCACCGCCATTTTTTGCTTTGGCTTTACCGCTAAATTGCTCATTGTTTTTAAAAGCGTTTATTGAATTTGTTTATGCGATGTGAAATTAGCATTGACTTCATTAGGGGTTTATTGCTACTTTTTTCGTCCCTTTCCGGCGGAAAGGAACAGAAGAGGAGCGTTAACTAGGTAGTCAGTCAGAGGAGCACAAACTCCAGCGATGATTGATGAGGGAGATTAACGCCGAGGCATAGATGTGGTTGCTGCATGTTTATGTCGGTCGCTTAGGCTGAATCCTAACGATTGTCACCTGTAATTGGTGGAGAGCTTCTGGTGACGATTGCTGTTTCCCTTCTATTGGGGTGCGTATCATTGAGCACCAGGCTCTTCGAACGAAGTTGGTTCGGAGCGTAATCATGTTAGTTAATCAATATCTTATCCTAGTTTGTGCCGTGTCTTCTGCTTCTGCGGAGGTACGATAATGTCTCTTGTTGTCGCAAAATTTGGTGGTACCTCAGTCGCCGATTACGGTGCAATGAATCGCTGCGCCGATATCGTACTGGGCAATCCCGATTGCCGTTTAGTGGTGGTTAGCGCCTCCAGTGGCGTGACTAACCTTTTGGTTGAGCTCACTCAAGAGTCGATGAACGACGATGGTCGTTTACAGCGCTTAAAGCAAATCGCGCAAATTCAATACGCTATCTTAGATAAACTGGGTCGCCCCAACGATGTAGCTGCGGTATTGGACAAGCTGTTAAGCCGTATGGCTGTATTGAGCGAAGCGCTAGCATCCCAGCGCAGCAAGGCCACCATGGATGAGTTATTGTCCCTTGGCGAGCAGTGTTCGTCGGCATTATTTGCGGCGGTATTGCGGGAAAAAGGCGCTAACTCGAGTGCCTTCGATGTGCGCCGTGTGCTGCGCACCGACAGCCATTTTGGCCGCGCCGAACCACAGGTTGAGCAAATTGCCTCTCTCTCACGTGAGCATTTACTGCCGCTGTTATCTGAACAAGTGATTGTGACTCAAGGCTTTATTGGTTCCGATGAGGCGGGACAAACCACCACGCTTGGCCGTGGCGGTAGCGACTATTCTGCGGCACTGTTAGCCGAAGCTTTAAAAGCCTCCGCGGTTGAGATTTGGACCGATGTGGCCGGGATTTACACAACTGATCCACGCCTTGCGCCAAACGCCCATCCTATAGCCGAAATCAGTTTTAACGAAGCCGCCGAAATGGCGACTTTCGGTGCTAAAGTGCTGCACCCTGCGACGATTCTGCCTGCGGTGCGCCAACAAATTCAAGTGTTTGTCGGCTCAAGTAAGGAGCCTGAAAAGGGCGGCACTTGGATCCGTCATCAGGTTGAAGATGCGCCCGTGTTTCGCGCGGTTGCGTTGCGCCGCGACCAAACGCTACTCAATTTACACAGCCTGCAAATGCTGCATGCTCAGGGCTTCTTGGCTGAAACCTTTGCCACCTTGGCAAGACATAAGATCAGTGTGGACTTGATCACCACCTCCGAAGTTAACGTATCGCTTACCCTAGATAAAACTGGCTCTGATTCGAGCGGCCAGGGGCTATTGAGCGAAGCGCTGTTGCAGGAATTATCACAGCATTGCCGCGTGCGTGTTGAAGATGGTTTAGCACTGGTGGCGATTATCGGTAACCGCATTGCCACCACAGCGGGCATTTGCCGCCGGGTGTTTGAAGTGCTCGAACCCCACAATGTGCGTATGATCTGTCAAGGCGCCAGCCCGCATAACTTGTGCGTATTGGTTGCCGAATCTGAAGCGGCGCAAGTGGTTAAAGCGCTGCACGAAAACCTGTTCGAAGGCGTGTAATATGCAACCGACTGCATCGTCTTTAACCATTGGGGAGCTTGCCGCAGGGCAAGCACTCACCCTGCCGATTTACCACTTTAAGCCAAGTGGCCATGCCGCTGGCCCTAAAGTGTATATTCAGGCCAATGTCCACGGCGCCGAGGTGCAGGGCAATGCGGTGATTTTTCAATTGATGAAGCAGCTCGAACGCTGCGATATCTTAGGGGAAATTACCTTAGTGCCCTTGGCGAATCCGCTGGGGATCAATCAAAAGAGCGGTGAGTTTACGCTGGGGCGTTTTGACCCTATCACAGGAGCAAACTGGAACCGCGAGTACTTAAATCACTCAATTGATTTAGCCGCTTGGTACCGTGAACATGCTGAGCTGAGCGATAGTGCGCTTATCCAAGCTTACCGCAGCACCTTAGTCGAGGCGTGTCAACAGCGTTTACGCAATGAGTGGGGCGTGACCACGGGCCACAGATTAGCGGTTAACTTGCAGGCCATGGCCCACGAGGCGGATATAGTATTGGATCTGCATACCGGGCCTAAATCATGTAAACACTTGTATTGTCCTGAATATGACCTTGCAGCGGCACAGTATTTCTCGATTCCTTACACCTTAGTGATCCCCAATAGTTTTGGCGGCGCTATGGATGAAGCGGCATTTTGCCCTTGGTGGCAATTGAGTGAAGTAGCTAAAGCACAAGGGCGAGATCTCGGGATTGCCGTTTCAGCCTTTACCTTGGAACTGGCGAGCCAAGAACGCATCTGCCTTGAGGATGCTTTAGTCGATGCCAAGGGCATTTTGGCCTATTTGAGCCATCGAGGGGTGATCGCCGAGCGAGTTGCGCCCGCAAAGATGCCGCGTCTTGGCTGTTATCTTAAGGATTACAAAAAGTACCATGCGCCTATGGCGGGATTGGTGGAATATGTGGCGCCCGTGGGAGAGCCTCTGGCGGCGGGTGAGACCTTAGTCAATCTGCTGCGCCTTGACTTATATGGCAGCGAGCAGGAACTGACGGCGCTAAGTTTGCCGCAGGATTGTGTGCCCATACTCCATTTTGCCTCGGCGTCAGTGCATCAAGGCACTGAGCTGTATAAAGTCATGACGAATCTATTTGAGTTGCCGCAGTAACAGCAATCCACAAAACAAAACGCCAATCATGTGATTGGCGTTTTTTATTCCAATCTACAACCACTTAAAGCGATAGAAGAGTGCCATTTGCAGGGCGACCAGCGAGATAAGAATGCCGCAGAAGGTCGCAAAGGCCCAAGTGTTATCCGCACCGGGAATGCCGCCAATATTCACCCCAAGCAAGCCAGTTAAAAAGCCTAGCGGTAAGAAGATTGCCGAGACTAAGGATAAGAAATACAAGCGCTTGTTTAGCTGCTCCGATTGTTGGCTGAGTAATTCTTCCTGGGTCACATTGGCTCGGTCACGCAGGGCGTCTAAGTCTTCAATGGTGCGGATCAGTTTGTCCGTGGTTTCACGCATCTTGAGTCTTTCGGGCTCGTTAAATAGGACAAACTGATCGGACAGCATCTTAGCGTAAGCTTCTTTCTGCGGGCCTAGATAACGGCGCAGAGCCACGGTTTGCCTGCGTAACTCGGCGATATCTGTGCGTAAATCTTTCACATTGCCAGAGACTACTTGTTCCTCTAACTCAGACAGTTGCTCTTCGAGGGTGTCGATAAAATCCACTTTACGGGTGGTGAGTCTTTCGCAAACGGCGACGATAAAGTCCCCCGTGGTGGTGGGACCTGCGCCTTCCATGATGAGTTCGGCAACATCTTTGACTGAGAGCAGCTCACGATCGCAGGTAGAGATAATCCGCTGTTTATCCGCGTAAATACGCACAGCGACCATGTCTTCTGGGGCTGAATTGGGGTTTAAGTTTACCCCGCGCAGGGCCAGCAAAACGCCTTCACCAGCCAGTACTGCCCGCGGACGGGTATCCTGAGCGAGCAGGGCGTCGCTTTCGACTTTATTCAAGCCGCTATTTAATACCCAGTGGCGGGCTTTTTTGTGGCGATAACGTAGGTGTATCCAGATCAGCCCATCCTTGGGATCCCAGTTCTCAAGCTCTTCTGGGGTTAAGGTTGACCCCGCGCGCGCGCCGCTAAGCACTAAGCTGTAGATAAATCCATCGTGCATATCGCACTCCATCTCTTGCTAAATCATGGACCCAAGCTAACTGATTTCGTTGTGAAAATGAAGTCTAGGCGACGATTGTGCTGACAATTGCAGCCCTTGGTGGGACTAAATTGCTGGCCAAGCAAGTTACGATGAAATAGATTAAAATTAGCCATAGTTGTAATGCATTGAGAAGATAAAATGGAATATGAATTTCGGCGTAACAGTTTGACGGGCACTTATTTAGCCAGCTTTAGTATGGACCATGAAGTGCTGGGCCAATGGTTTTCGGAAGAGTTGGGGCCAGAGTTAGCCAAAATTCAACAAGTGCTCGATATTATCAAAGAAATTCAAGCGGGTAAGCGTGACTCTTGGCGGTTAATCGGCGGCGATCTCACCCTAGATCTGGATGAAGAGCAGGCGCGCATTTATGCCAATGCCTTAGGGTTTGAGCAAGAGTATGAACTCGAGGAGTCGATGTCCCTCTACGATGCGGAATCGGAAGCCTATTGCGGCTTAGAAGACTTAGAGGAAGCATTGCTAAGTTGGTATGAGTTTGTGCAAAAAGGGCGATAATACAAATTTCTTTTCCTACAGACAACAAAGGCAATCGATTGATTGCCTTTGTTTTTTAGCTTAGTGCTGAATCACTCGATTTGAAGCGTTAGTTATTCAGATACCTTACCGCCATTTCGGTTCTCGACTTGGCATTGGCCTTACGCAGCAGGTTTTTCACGTGTACTTTTACCGTGCCTTCACTGATATGTAAGTGCTCTGAAATCATTCGGTTACTTAACCCTTCCGCCAGCTGTTGCAGGATCTGTAGCTCCCTTGGCGTGAGGCTTGAAATCCATTCCTGCTCATCGGCGGCATTTTTAAGCTCGTACAGATATTCTTCGACCTCATCGCTGATCACTCTGTGGCCCAACATGGCATTTTTGAGCTTATCGAGCAGCAGATCCGGCTCGGTATCTTTCAGCAAATATCCATCGGCGCCCGCGCGTAGCAGTCGAATAACATCTTGTTTGGCATCTGACACTGTGAGGATCACTATCCGTGAGGTGACGCCTTCCTGGCGCATGGCATTGAGGGTATCGAGTCCTGTCATTCCCTTCATATTCAGATCGAGCAGTACAATATCGGGCTCATCGGTGGCAACGGCGCTTAAGGCGTCTAAGCCACCGCCGACTTCGCCGAAGAGACTAAAATCCGGATCGGAGGCGATCAGTTGGCAGATCCCTTTACGTAGGAGGGGATGGTCATCGACCACAAGGACTGAATAAGGTTTACCCATGTGTAGGCTCCTGTTGGGAAGGGAAGATTAAAGTAACTTTGGTTCCCTGTGACAAATTGGATTTGTTATTAGACGCTAAGGGCACATCCGGTTGTTCTTGGTCTAGTTGTTCGGTAATTCCCTTGCTATTAGTGTGCGTATCATTGCTACTAAATACAACAGTACCGGCTAATTTACTGGCACGCTCGTGCATGATCCCTATGCCAAAGTGTTGATCCCGCTCCTTTAGATAGCCAATTCCTATGCCGTTATCGCTCACACTGATATTGACCATGCCATTGTCATCTTTATAACAGCGAATATTGATCTGGCTGGCATTGGCATGTTTTATCGCGTTGAGTGTGGCCTCGCGGGTGATCTGCAGAATATGAATATGCTGCTTCGCCTCGAGCCATTGGGGCGAGAGTTTGTAATCGAGATGGATTTTGATATCGGTATTGGCCCTAAGCTGTTCTAGCATGGCTTCCATCGCGTTCTTCAGATTCGGTTCTTTGATGGTTAATCTGAAGGTGGATAATAACTCTCTGAGCTGTACATAGGCTGTACTGACACCTTCATTGATTTCCGTCAGTTGTCCCTCGATAGCAGGGCTGCGGCAACTATGATCTAAGTTTTTGCGCAGCAAGCTAATTTGGATTTTGAGGAAGGACAGTACCTGACCGAGGGAGTCGTGTAATTCCCTGGCAATCACTCCGCGTTCCTCCATCAAGGCCAGTTGCTGGCGTTGCTCGGTGGCGTTATGGATAACGATGGAACGAGTGAGCATGATGGCGAAGTTTTTAAACAGTGGCGTATTCGTATCCTGCGCTGAAATAAGCTCTAAGTAACCTAAGTCGGCCTGCTCAAATTGCAGTGGGAAGCGGGTACTGTTTGGGGGATCTTCTGGCCAACCACCATCGGCTTCAACGACTTCGAGTTCCTGCTCTGGGTATTGGATGATAAGCCGTAAATAGTCGATAGACTCATAATCTTTTAATTGATTTAACGCTGCTCTAAGCGCCTTGTAGTCGAGCTTATTCGCGTTAAGCGTCAATAGGTTATCGTATAAAAACGCGAGTTCATTATTTGCCCTAGTGAGCGCTAGGGTCTTTTCGGCGACTTGGGATTCTAAGTTGCCATACAGGGTCGCGAGCTCGCGGGCGGTTTTTTGTAGCGCGTGGGTTAGGGCGGTGAGCTCAATATATTCGGTCTCGGGCATTTCTATCTCGAAGTTGCCTTTCGAAATGGTGTTGGCCGATTCCATTAACTGCTGTAAGGGCACTACGACTTTTCGCTTGGTAAAACGTACCGCTAAAAAGGCGATGGCGAGCATTAACCCGAGTCCAAAAATCTGGCTCGCGGCAAGCAGGCGCAGCTTAAAGGCGGCGTGGTGCTCCATTTCTAACACCAATAAATCAATGGTATCGACAAAGTCCTTGAGCGAGGCGGCGTAATCGCGGGAGTTTTCCTGCTCAATGTAGTACTTCATCACCAGCCATTTATCGATAACGAGCTGATACTGATCGGCGAGCTTTTTCGGGCTAAGCCATCCTGTGGAAGGTTGCAATGCCTCGGAGTGCAAGGTGTTTTCAAACTCGGCAATCTTCTCTTGGGCGGCGTCACTGCCCGAATTGGCATAAAACATCAGCCGATAACTTTGCATCCGCAGTGAACCCGAGGCGTTGATGGCCTTTGCATCGCCTAAACTGTAAGACAAATTGATGATTGCGAAGATGGCCAAGCTGCTAGAAAGCAAAATCAGTACTAACATTAAACCCAAAATTTTAGAGGTAAGGCTGCCTCGTTTCATATGTCCATTACCTAATATATGGGCCATTGATTTAATGGCACTTTAGTCGTGTTTTACATTAGAAAATAATGTACTACATTAACGAAAACATAAAAGTGTGAACAACAACACTATTACATTTTGATCTAGCGCAAACTTCGTTCTAGATACCCCCTAAGAGGTATGTCTTTGGAGGGTTTAAGCCACTAACTTTGGCCTTGGAGATGTCGTGATTTATTAAAATAATGCAACACGGAGATGAGATGATGAAGAAGATGACAGGTAAGTCCTTTGCACTCAGTGCATTGGTTGCCGCGAGCTTCATGGCGGCGGGTGCGATGGCGAGCGATAAGACTGAGCCACGCAACGAAGTATACAAAGATAAGTTTGCTAATCAATACAATAGCTGGCATGACACTGCAAAAAGTGAAGAGATCACCGACGCATTAGCGGGCGATCCTAGCTTAGTGATCCTGTGGGCCGGTTATGGTTTCGCAAAAGATTACAACGCACCTCGCGGCCACATGTATGCCGTGACTGACGTGCGTAATACGCTACGTACTGGCGCACCAGCCAATGCCGAAGACGGCCCAATGCCAATGGCATGTTGGAGCTGTAAGAGTCCTGACGTACCTCGCCTGATCGAAGAACAAGGTGAAGACGGTTACTTCAAAGGCAAGTGGGCTAAAGGTGGTCCAGAAGTCGTTAACACTATCGGTTGTAGCGACTGCCACGAAAAAGGCACCCCCAAACTACGCATTTCACGTCCATTCGCTGAGCGCGCAATGGAAACTATCGGCACACCATTCGACAAAGCTTCGAAGAAAGACAAGCAATCTATGGTTTGCGGTCAGTGCCACGTTGAATACTATTTCGAGAAGAAAGACGATCGCAAAGGCTTCGTAAAATTCCCATGGGATTCAGGTACTACTGTTGAACAAATGGAAGCTTACTACGATGCTATCGAGTTCTCTGACTGGACTCATGCGCTGTCTAAAACGCCAATGCTGAAGGCACAACACCCTGGTTATGAAACTTGGAAACTGGGCGTACACGGTAAGAACGATGTAAGCTGTGTTGACTGTCACATGCCTAAAGTGACTAACGACAAAGGTCGTAAGTACACAGATCATAAAGTGGGTAACCCATTCGACCGCTTCGACGAAACCTGTGCAACTTGCCATAGCCAAAGCAAAGAGTTCTTAGAAGGCATCACTAAAGAGCGTTATGCCAAAGTGAAAGAGCTGAAAGCTCGCGCTGAAGGTCAATTAGTGAAAGCACACTTCGAAGCCGCTAAGGCGTGGGAAGTGGGTGCCACTGAAGCCGAAATGAAGCCAATCCTGACTGATATCCGTCACGCTCAATGGCGCTGGGACTTCGCGATTGCTTCTCACGGTGTTGCGGCTCACGCGCCAGAAGAAGCACTGCGTATCCTAGGTACTGCAGTTGATAAAGCGGCTGATGCTCGCGTGAAATTAGCCCAATTACTGGCGAAGAAAGGCGTGACTGACGCGGTTGCTATCCCTGATATCTCTACCAAAGCGAAAGCTCAAGCTGCACTGGGTATGGACATGGACAAGATGAATGCAGAGAAAGAAGCATTCAAGAAAGACGTGTTACCTAAGTGGGATGAAGAAGCGAAAAAACGCGAAGCAACTTACAAGTAAACATTCTTGAATATGAGCTAACCCCTCATAGTAAAGCCCCCGCAATTTAGGTTGCGGGGGCTTTTTATTTTAACGGCCGATTTGTTTGTTCGCGCTTATTCAAGCTAGATGCTTGTTTGTTCGGCATTAACAAGGCATGACGGCATCAAGTCACAGTGCTTTCTTTTACAAAATCAATTTAAGCCTCTGGCTTGCGGATAAACTCTCGCTCAAATTGTGCTGGCGTCATGGGTTTGCCATAGAGATAGCCTTGGCCTAAATCACATTCTTCACTACGGATAAAACTGTCCTGATGGGTGTTTTCAACTCCCTCGGCAATCACCTTCAGTTTGAGTTTTTTACCTATGGCGATAATGGCCTTAGTTAACTCCCTGTCCTGCTCACTGTTTTCGAGCTTACTGATAAAGCAGCGGTCAATTTTTAAGGTATCGAAGGAATACTTTTGCAGATAGCTTAGGGAAGAGTAGCCGGTGCCAAAATCATCGAGTGAGATGCGGATCCCCAGTTCCTGCAATTGCTGAATAGCGTTATGGGCTAAGTGCTCGTCCTGCAATAGCATTCCTTCGGTGATCTCGAGCTCCAGTGCCGTAGCAGGTAATTGGTAAAGGGTTAGTAGCTCGGCAATATGTTCGGCAAAGCGGGGATTACGCATTTGCACGGGGGAGATATTGATGGCGATTTTAAAGTCCCGCTGCAGCATTTGGCACCAGTCGGCGGCTTGTTTAATGGCGCTGTGGAGCACGAAGTTACCTATCTCCATGATTTGCCCATTACGTTCGGCCAAGGCGATAAATCGGTCGGGGGGAACCTGTCCTAGCACGGGATTGTGCCAACGCAGCAGCGCTTCTGCGCCAATCACTTTGTGAGTTTTCAACTCGATAAAGGGCTGATATTGAAGGCTCAGTTCGTTTTTTTGCAGTGCATCGACTAAGTGGGACTCGAGCTGATAACGCTGGCTCAGTGCCGTTTGGGTATCTTGATTAAAAAAGCTATAGGGTGTGCCCTCGGCCTTACTAATGGTCATGGCGGCACCTGCTTTTTGCAGCAGGGTTGCGGCATCAATACCGTCGCTTGGTGCCTGGGCTATGCCGATTGACGAGGGAATAGTGATCACAAAGTCGGCGATACCAAAGGGCGAATTGCAGCAGTTGATGATCTGATTAAGCACTTTATTGGTTTCGCGCTGCGAGGGTTTATGTGCTTGCACCAATACAAACTCCGCCCCTGCGATGCGGGCAATAAAGGTATGACCGTCTGTGCAATGCTGTAAGCGTTGGCTCAAGATGGTGAGTATCTTATCGCCGATAAGATAACCGTAGCTGTCGTTAATGGATTTAAAGTTACGCAGCCCTAGGTAAAACACTGATATTTTTTCTTTACGATTAATCTCTTCCAGCATATTCGCTAGGGTGTTGATGAGATTGAGCCTGTTGGGTAACCCTGTCAGCGGATCGTAGCTTTTATGATACTCAAGTGAGCTTTCGGTCGTCGTACGGGTTTCAATTTCACGGATTAACTTGGCGCTGAGTTCTGCCAGTTCATGGGTGCGTTGCTGCACTTTCTGTTCGAGTTGTTGGTTATGGAGCTGCAACTTAGCCTGTTGGAACAGAGTGATCAGATTGGTTTCGATAGCATTTTGAAATCGTGCCAATAAACTGCGGAACTGCTGGCTGTAGTTACGCTCCTTACTGTCGAGCATACAAATGGTGCCGAAGGTGCTGTTATCGGGCCAATGCAAGGGCAGGCCGCAGTAGGCTATCATCCCCAGTTTTATGTCGGGATTTTTATCCCAATCGGCATCCTTCAAGGCGTTGGGGATGTGGAGTTCTCGGCATTCTTTCATTACGGTTTCGCAATACAGGCCATGGCCTAAATGTTCTTTGTCGTGGGGCTTGTAGGGATTTCCCTGACTATGGCTTGAGGCAAATACTTCAATCTCGGTAGGGTGAACGCGCATGATAAGCGCGGCCGGCGTATCCACTATCTCGGAGAGCAGATCTAAGGTTTGTTGCCAATTCTCTAGCATCTCAGGCGGCACGGTAATCTTGCCTGTATCAATAGCGATATCCGCGAATAAACGTTCTT
This sequence comes from Shewanella sp. FJAT-51649, assembly GCF_019457435.1. Taxonomy (NCBI): domain Bacteria; kingdom Pseudomonadati; phylum Pseudomonadota; class Gammaproteobacteria; order Alteromonadales; family Shewanellaceae; genus Shewanella; species Shewanella sp. FJAT-51649. Next base: position 763,853 of record NZ_CP080411.1, read on the forward strand.
TTTGAGATTGTTGGAGGGCAAACTTGTAGGGCATTTGAGGCTCATCCAAAAAGCACTTTGTTATTTATACACTATAGCCTTTTTCTTCGTTTTCGAGTTTTCCACCACGATTAAGTTTGCTTTGATTTGTAATATTTATGTTAATTTCCGTGTTTTGGTTTCCTTAAGCTTTTGATAAGAATTAGCCCGTAGTCTGGTGCTGGGTATTTTGGCGAGTGGATAACTAAGTGCATCACACTATGAAAAGTAATGTTAGTACGACATTTTTCAGCTTCGCAAAGGGACATTTGCTTGCACCTTGGCTTGTGTTTGCGGTGATTATTTTTTGGCTCGAACTGACCCATGCCGATATGCGGTTCGCCAGCTTGTTATTTCACTGGCAGGGTGGGGGCGATTCTTGGCCTTTGCGTGGCCATTGGTTGACAGAGGGGCTGCTGCATGTCACTGGGCGAAATCTGGTGATTCTGCTTGCGGTTGTCGTCGCTAGCTGCATTGGCTTAAGCTTTCGCGTCGACAAGTTGCGACCTTATCGTAAAGGTTTTATCTATTTGTTTTGCAGTGTGCTTGCGAGTGTGGTCTTAGTGCGCCTTGGTAAGAGTCTTACTCATATGACTTGTCCCTGGGATGTGCTTGAGTTTGGTGGTCGCATGATGCACTCATCCCTATTTGCTCGTTTGCCAGAGGGCGCCGAGTTTGGTCAGTGTTTCCCCGGTGGACATTCGAGCGGCGGTTTTGCTTGGGTAGCAAGCTATTATGTGTTGAAGGAATACCGCCCCCAGTATGCTAAGACCGGCTTAATCTTCGGCATTGTCTTAGGTGCAGTATTTGGTTTTGCGCAGGAGCTTCGTGGTGCCCACTTCTTAAGCCATGATTTATGGAGTTTGGCCATCGCTTGGACATCCGCTAGCTTGCTCTACTATGGCTTCTTCCTGCGTGTGCCTAAGGTTAACAAGATTAAAGTCGCCAACAAAATCAGTATTATCAATACCAAAGAAGCCATCTCTAAGTGATGGCTTATCCCTTAAGCCATTCTGACACGAACACTTAGAAGCGAAACTCAAAGCGGATATCGCCTCGGCGAAGGCGTTGTCTTTCGTCGAGGAGATGGTTTTTCTCGTTCAAAAGGGCGTTCTTTTGCTTTAGCAGTTCGGCTTTATCGGTGAGGTTGTTTAGCTTGTTGTTGATGCTACTGATCTCGCTATCGATAGCATTTAAGCGGTCGGCAATTTCGGCTAGACGTTTATTCACCAGATACTGCTCGTGTCCTTGGTTATAACGCTCAACAAACTGATTGTTGTTACAAACGCCATAGTAATTCTCTCCAGCTAAACCTACGCGATAGCCATTTTCGGGCAGACAATAGCTGATAAGTCCCTGCTGATATCCCTGTTGCCACTGGGCTACATCCACTCTGAGATTAAACTCACGACAATCCTGCTGATACTGATTGAGCTGACTCGCGTTAGCGCCCCGATTACCGTCGGCTAAACCCGTGGCGTACCAGTCATTATCTCGACATTCCTCGAGTGAGAGGCTAGTGCATTGGGTGAGGGAGAGAGCGGTAAGAGCCAAAGCAAAATTAAGGTAGCGCATTCTAAGATCTGACAAGTCACAAAATGGCATCAGCATAAAGCCTAGGGAAGGGGAGAGCTAGCGCTATATTTCGCCGCGAATACGGTTAGCTGGCGCAGAGTTCTGGGGGACTTTTCCTATCTGAGTCACAACTCGTGCGATGCAATAATGCTAAGGCATTGAGTTAATGTTAGTTTTACTTTTCAGTATCTTGTATTGGAAATCCTTATGTTGGCTCCGCTGCCGCCATCAGATAGCTCGCCCTTGGGGGTAAAACGGTCTGCGCCGCACATGGCGACGACCTCTACGTCTTCTCAAGAGGTGCAAGCAGAACTTAAAAAAGGCACTGAACCTCAAGAATCGAGTGATAACAATACTCCGACAGAGGTCGGTGCCCTGCAATCTTTCGCCCATGGCGCACTTGGTTTGGCAGAACCTAAGACCCATGAACCTCTTTGTGATCGCGAAACTCCACCTCAAGAGAGTACCCAAGGCTACTACAAAGCCGGGCAATTGCTGAAAGTCGCCGCAAGCGTGGGCAGTGTGATAGCACTCTTCGTATAAATCACAATGGATTTCAGTGTCTTGTTGCTTGAGTCAATCGATGCGCTCGTTAAGTCAAGGTACAGGCAATAGAGGGTAATTTTCAGCAGCTTTACTGACGGTAAATCCACAGCGTTTTGCTATTGTGTTCCTGCACGAGGTGCTTTAGTTTTTACTGAAGTCAGGTATCTTTAACTGAATCTTTTTATCTATCCTCTTTATAAGGCTGCTTTTATATGAAGATTTGCCCAGCACATTCCATCTTACGCCTAAGTAAGGTATAAGGTCGGTATGAAAACTCCTAAACGAATCCAACCTCTGGTTGATGAAGGGCTGGTTGACGAAGTCATTAGCCAACTGATGAGCGGTAAAGAGGCTACAGTGTACGTGGTACGCTGTGGTGAGGATATTCGCTGCGCCAAGGTATATAAGGAAGCGGAGAAACGCAGTTTTAAGCAGGCGGTGGTTTACCAAGAGGGGCGCAAAGTCCGTAATAGCCGCCGCGCTAGGGCGATGGAGAAAGGCTCTAAGTTTGGCCGCGAACAGATGGAAGAGGCTTGGCAGAGCGCCGAGGTCGATGCGTTGTTTCGTTTAGCCGATGCGGGAGTGAGAGTGCCTACGCCCTTTGGCTGTTTCGATGGCGTATTGTTGATGGAACTCGTCACCGACAGCGAAGGCCATGTCGCGCCCCGTCTGAATGATGTGAGCTTTAGTGCTGAGCAAGCCATCCACGACCATGGGTTAGTGATGACCTATGTTAAACGTATGCTCTGCGCAGGTTTAGTCCATGGCGACTTATCCGAATTTAACGTCCTAGTGGATGCTAATGGCCCGGTGATTATCGATTTACCTCAGGCCGTCGATGCCGCAGCCAACAACCATGCTAAATGGATGCTAGAGCGTGATGTTAATAACATGACGCAATATTACGGTCAGTACGCTCCCGAGCTACTCAAGACCCAATATGCCAAAGAAATGTGGGCGCTGTTTGAGGCGGGACAATTAAAAGCGGATACGCCGCTCACGGGTAAATTTACCGAAGTATTAGTCGATGCCGATGTCAATTCTGTATTGGATGAAATTCAAGCCGCCTATGATGAGGCGCAGGAGCGCAAGCTGCGACTTCAAGAAGCTAACGAAAACTATTAGCTGACATCCCAATAAAAAAGACGCTTATAAGCGTCTTTTTTATTGGAGAATATTATTAACGTGTTGATTTTGAATATCTCACATTGCCATCCTTGGCTGGGCAAATGCCCCTTCCTTTCCATTGACCACTTAATAAAAGGACAAGACCAAAGGGAGAAAATATGTTGGATTGGTCGGAGAGTACAATCGACATATTTAATCTTTGGGGGAGATAACTCCCTCGAGCCTTGCCGAAACCTGAGGTGTTGCAAGCAACACAGCCATCCGTGGTGCGCTATCCTAGCCTAGCGCTGGATCGTCATTGATCCGTGAATAAAAGGACAAGACCCAAGAGGGTAATATGTTCGTGACTTGGGGGAGCACAATTCACATATTTGATCTTTGGGGGAGATAACTCCCTCTAAAGCCTTGTCAAAACCTTTCCTTTGTTGCTATTGCATACCCTTTGAGCATTAAGTTGACAGAGCCGGATAGTAAACAGCACAGTTATTATTGTTATTTGTACGATTTATATCTTAGGTCGTTGGGGAGCGATAATAGATACCCATCCGACCCTGTCTAAACTGTTATTTATATCTAATTCAATTAATTGGATGACAAGGCCGGACATAAAAGGGCGCTGTTATTATTGTTTTTAGCACAACTTTCATATCGCGTTAGACCTACAGGGCAATATGCAATGGGGTCCGGCCTTGTCGATAAGGGCACTGGCGAGGTTACCTCAACCTATAGTGCGTAATTCACTGTTTAGCTGTTTAATGCGTTTTTGCAATTGCGCTATTTCAGTCATTAACGCGCATTCCCTTTGCTGCGGCTGTTGCTCACTTTCCCTTACCCATTGGTAAACCGCTTTAGCCGAAATACCGTACTGTCGTGCGACATCAGAGAGTAATCTGCCTTTAACTTTCACTTCAAAAATAACGTCTGGTTTAAGACTATGATTGGCGATTCCCATGGGCTATCCCTCTTACTCTATGATCTGCCTACTTGCTGGTTCTTTCGGTGTTTTCCTTGCTGATTAGTGACGCTGCTCTATATCCCACTGGCTATGTCCTAGGTGGCGCAGGGACAACCATTCGTGGCGACAATGACTAATAAGTTTCATCAGATGTTTCATCTCTTCCTCCTCAATCCGTTTTGGGATTGTGCTTCGATTACCATGCCTCACAACGGGCACTTAGATTAACGTCCATCGATGTCAAACAGCTTACTTAAGGTGTTGAGTGAGTCACTTGAGCGCCTCTGCTCTTCTACCTATTTATTAGTATGTAAGATCCGTGCCAATTTTTTAAAATTTATATTTTTATTTAAAATCATATGCTTATTAAAATGTTTCAAACGGTGGCTTTTTTGAGTCATGTCAGAAACGGTGCAGCTTGCACTATTTCAGTGCTTTTACTCTAAATGTTGTGCAGATGATCTTGAGATGTTTCCATTTAGTGTTGTTTTCGATTAAATCAGTCATAAACTGAGCGATAAAGCGATTAAAGATTGTCTCAACAGAGAATGTTTATATACTGCGGTTTTTATGGTGTCTTTTGGCGACTTGCCACGCCCTTTGCCTTTTGGCGGGCAAATACCATCATCAATCATGTTATGAGGTCATAAATGATGAAGCCTTCTCTGATTAAATCTCTGCCAGCGTCTAAGCTGGCGATTGTCGTGGTTACCAGTGCCCTGATTGCCTCGGGTTGCTCGACTGTCAATCCCTATACCAACGAACAACAAACGGCGAAAGCGACGACTGGTGCCTTAATTGGTGCGGTTGCCGGTGCGGCTGTTGGGGTTGCGTCATCAAGCAAGAGTGACCGCGGTAAAGGTGCTTTAATTGGTGCAGCCTCTGGCGCCGCCGTCGGCGGTGGTATTGGCTATTACATGGATGTGCAAGAAACCAAACTGCGTCAACAACTGGCCTCGACAGGCGTGAGTGTGACCCGCGACGGTGACAATATTATTCTCAACATGCCAAACGAAGTGACTTTTGGTGTTGATCAAACCGAGCTGAGCGATGGCGCTAAGCGCGTATTGAACTCAGTAGCGCTGGTGGCCAAGGAATACAGCAAGACTCAACTGAACGTATTAGGTTACACCGACAGCAGCGGTTCAGATGCTTACAACCTACGTTTATCACAAGTGCGTGCCAGCGAAGTGGGCAACTACCTGATGAGCAAGGGCGTCGCTTCTGCTCGGGTTAAATCTAAGGGCATGGGTGAAGCGAGCCCTATCGCATCGAATGCGAATGCCGCAGGTCGCGCCCAAAACCGTCGAGTGGAAATTGTGTTAACCCCAACGGGGCAATAATTGCCATAAAATAAGAGTCGCCTACGGGCGACTTTTTACTTTCTGCACTGGGTGGCAATTTGTGTGAACGAACTATGTGCTCTAGGGGGCATTAGGGAACAATTTACCTTAGTGGACAATTTGTCCAGTCACCTAAAAGACTTAAGTGATCTTGGCCACAATCGTCCCGATTTGCATTTATCCAGCTGCGGTAATACTTGATCCGCTAAAGGTTTTGCCGTCTTGTATGCACTAGGACATTTCTGTGTGAATGGAGAGTACAGCATGGCAAAACAAGGTTTAGTGTTCGCAATCAGTTTAGGGGCGACATTGATGGCGGGAATGGCGCAAGGCGCAACAATGAGCTCTGAGGCAACTGCACCAATTGAACTCAGGGCCGCTGGCAGTTTAAAGGCGGCGATGAACGATATTATTGCCGCTTATCAAGCGAAATCCGACGCCAAAGTCGCGGCGCAGTATGCGCCTTCGGGCTTATTACTCAAGCGGATCCAAGAGGGTGAGCGAGTCGATATCTTCGCCTCGGCGAATATGAAACACCCGCAGGCCTTAGTCGATGCGGGAGCGGGTCAACAGGTGCAAATGTTTGCCCGTAACCAGCTCTGCGCCATTGCCCAGGCGGATGTGCCACTCACCAGTGCGAATTTATTAGATACCCTGCTCGCGCCGCAAACTAAAGTCGGAACGTCGACGCCAAAAGCCGATCCTGCGGGGGATTATGCTTGGGCCGTGTTTGCGAAAGCCGAGGCCTTAAAAGCCAATGCAAAAACCACATTAGAAACCAAAGCCTTGCAGCTAACGGGTGGGCCTGAGAGCGCTAAACCGCCGAAAGATCGTAATCCCTATGCTTGGGTGATGGAAAATAAGCAGGCGGACGTGTTCTTAACCTATTGCACCAATGCGGTGCTGGCACAAAAAGAAGTGCCAAGCCTCAAGATTGTCGATTTACCGCCTGAGCTAGCGGTTGGTGCCGACTATGGCCTATTGGTGTTAAAGGATGCCAATAATGCAGCTGCGCCTTTAGCCGAGTTTATTTTGTCTCCTGAGGGACAAGCGATTTTAACGGGTTATGGTTTTCAGCCGCCTAAAAAATAGTGCTAATTGACTTATTAAAATGGCGCCCTATGGCGCCATTTTTGTTGTTCGTTTTAGCAGGTTGAGTACTAGTGCATTAAATACAGGGTCGCTAATCCTAGGAAGGCAAATAGGCCAATGACATCGGTGACTGTGGTGAGCACCATGCCGCCCGCTAACGCAGGATCCACTTTTAAGCGCTTTAAGATCAGCGGAATACTGGCGCCAGCCAGTCCTGCGACCGTCATATTGATGAGCATTGCGCCGCCAATCAGGCTGGCAAGCGCCATATCATCTTTCCAAACTAATACCGCGATAAACACCAAAATCGACCACATGAGGCCGTTCAAAAAGCCAATGGCGAGTTCTTTGCCAATCAGCCAGCGGGCGTTACTCTGGCCAATATGACCCAAAGCAATCCCACGGATCACCAGAGCTAAGGTTTGATTACCCGCGACCCCGCCCATGCTAGGGACAATTGTCATTAAAATCGCAATCGTGGCGAATTGTTCGATTGTGCCTTCAAACATATTGCTGACAGAGGCTGCTAACAGGGCGGCAAACAGGTTAATTGTCAGCCAGAGTGAGCGGCGGAAAGTGCTCTTCACTACAGGGGCGAAGGTATCTTCATCGTCGTCCATCCCCGCCATCCCCATCATGGAGTGCTCGGCGTCTTCACGGATAACATCCACCACGTCATCGATGGTGATACGCCCGAGTAACTTGCCCTCACTATCGACCACGGGGGCGGATACCCAGTCATGGCGCTCGAACAGCTGCGCGACTTCACTGTCGGACATGCCCACGGGAATGCTCTCGATATCGGTATCGATAATGCTGCTGATATGAGTATTGGGATCGCAGGTGAGCAGATCCGCAAGTTTGACCCCGCCAAGTACGCGATCGTGCTTATCCACCACGTATAAGGTGTCAGTGGTGTCGGGCAGATTGCCCCGTTGGCGCAAATAACGCAGTACCACATCGATATTCACATCGGGCCTTAAGGTCACAGTATCTGTGTTCATTAAGCTGCCCGCAGTTTCATCTGGGTAAGAAAGCGCCTGCTCCACCCGCTGGCGGTTTTGCAGACTCATTGATTGCAATACTTGCTTATAAACGGTATCCGGCAAGCTTCGCAGGATATAAGCGAGATCGTCCGTATCCATACTGGCGGTCGCCTTGGCAACCCGCTCAGGGCTCATGGCGCGGATCAGTGGATCTTTTAACTCTTCACTGAGTTCATCGAGAATATCCCCGAGCTGATCTTGATCGATAAGTTGCCACAACACTTGCCGCGCCTTAGGGGGCGAGGACTCTAAAATCAATGCGATATCCGACGCCGCCATGTTTTGCAGCATTTGCCTGACATGCACAAACATACCGCTATTGAGGGCATGGCTCAGTTGGTCGAGACGTTGTTCGACTTGTAAGCTGTCTGAGGCTTCTACAGGCATGTTTCCTCCAAGATGGCGACGGTGGATAGGGACGTTTGGCTGTTGAGGACTTAAGCCAAAGCGCAGCAGTGTATTGTAATTGAGCGCACGGGAGGGCGTCGAGTCACAAATGTGTTTTACTGGTATAAGGTGCTGAAATCAAAACCAAACAGGGTACTGAATAACGGTAGAGATCATCGAGATGAGATGTCGAGGCAATTAGCAGGCTTCGTCGAACTTAGCGTCAATAAGCGCGCAAATGGCATTGAGCGCTGGTTCGGCATCCGGGCCTTCGGCAATCAGGGTAATGGTTTTACCCATACCCGTTTCCAGCATGAGTAGCCCTAACACACTGGCGGCAGAGGCCTGTTTCTCACCTTGGATCAGCGTAATGCTGGCATCAAACTCTGAGGCCAACACCACGAGCTTAGTGGCGGCGCGGGCATGTAAGCCGAGTTTATTGCAGATGGTGACTTGGCGCTCAAGCTTTGGCATGGCTTAACTCTCGGTGGCGGGCATTCACTTTGTGTTTGCCGTTGCTAAAGCGTTTAGCCAGTTGCTCGGCCACGTAAACCGATCTGTGTTGACCGCCAGTACAGCCGATGGCGATGGTCAAATAGCTGCGGTTATTACGTTCTAAATGGGGCAACCAAGTTTCGAGTAAATTCTCGATTTGCCAGATGAACTTATTGACCAGTGGCTGGCGATTTAAAAACTCTGCCACAGGTTCATCTAAGCCAGTGAGGGGGCGCAGCTCGGGTTCCCAATGGGGATTGGGTAAAAAGCGCACATCGAACATAAAGTCGGCTTCGGTTGGCATACCATGCTTAAAACCGAAGGACTCGAAGTTGATCACCAGTTCCTTATCGACACTGCCAAGCAGGATTTGCCGTACTTGGTCGCTGAGTTCATAGATATTCAGATTCGAGGTATCTATGTAGTGATCCATCTGTTGCGACAGTGGCTCGAGCAATTTGCCTTCAAGCTTAATGGCTTCCTGCAGTGATACTCGGCTCTTAGATAAGGGATGTAAGCGCCGAGTCTCGCTGTAGCGCTTTAGCAGTACTTTATCGCTGGAATTTAAGAAGAAGCTGGTAAGTTCAGTGCCCTCTGGCAGGCTGGCGAGCTGTTTGACGAGTACCTTGTCTTGCTCCGGCAGGTTACGCACGTCAACGCTGATGGCGACGAGATCGTTACTGCCCTTGAGCTGTTCGAGTAAGCTGCCAATCAGCGGCAAAGGAAGATTATCGACACAATAGTAGCCGAGATCTTCAAGCACTCTTAGTGCGACCGATTTGCCTGAGCCTGAGCGCCCTGACACTATGACCAGTTTCATCCAGTGATTACCTGATAGAGTTCCGTTTCATCATGCGTCTTGCGCAATTGCTTCAATATTTGTTTGTCGCTGAGCTTTTCAGCCATGCAGGACAAAGTGCTTAAGTGCTGTTGACATTGGTCAGCAGGCACCAGCAGCGCAAATAAAATGTCGACAGGTTGTTTATCGATAGCATCAAAGGCTATCGGCTCCTCACATTTCACCAATATGGCTATGGGTTGTGTTATATCGGTTAATCGACCATGTGGAATGGCGATGCCGTTACCTATACCTGTGCTCCCCATCTTTTCGCGCGCCACTAGGCTTTCGAAGATCTCTTGAGATGAGAGGGTGGGGTACTGGGCAGCGGCTAAGTCGCTGATAAGTTCCAGTACCTTTTTCTTACTGCCCGGAGTGGCGCAGGTCGTGCATTCCGGCCGCAGTATGGTACGAAGTTCCATTGCTAGTGTTTTGTTAACTTCTCTTTGTGTTTAATAACCTGACGATCAAGCTTGTCGATCAGGACGTCTATGGCAGCATACATATCTGCATGCTCTGAAGTCGCGAAGACTTCACCACCGGTGAGGTTGATTCTCGCTTCGGCAATTTGTTGCATTTTCTCAACATTGAGCACAACGTGCACATTATTGATCTGTTCGAAATGACGTTCAAGTTTTGAAAACTTTTCCTCAACATAAGCCCGTAACGATTCAGTAATCTCGATATGGTGTCCACTCAGGTTTATTTGCATATAAACGTCCTCCGATTTCCACTTTAGGCTATAAACTTTTACGCTGATTGGAAGGGGGAATAAGCATCGCCTCTCGGTACTTCGCAATGGTTCTGCGCGCAACGTTAATTCCCTGTTCTGCCAGAAGTTGCGCCATCTTGCTATCGCTTAATGGTTTTTTCTGGTTTTCCGCTGCAACCAGTTTCTTAATGAAGGCTCTGATTGCCGTGGATGAGCACTCACCGCCATCATCAGTCCCGACGTGGCTTGAGAAGAAATATTTTAGTTCAAAAAGTCCCTTTGGGGTATGCATGTATTTTTGTGTGGTTACCCGTGAAATGGTGGACTCATGCATCTCTACCGCCTCGGCGATATCGTTTAGGACCATAGGTTTCATGGCTTCTTCACCGTATTCGAAGAAACCCTGTTGATATTGCACTATGCAGTTTGCCACCTTGAGCAGTGTTTCGTTACGGCTTTCAAGGCTTTTAATAAACCACTTGGCTTCTTGCAGATGCCCGCGGATAAATTGGCTATCGGCTTGGCTTTTAGTGCTGCGCGCCATGGCTGCATATTGCTGATTAACATTGATTTTTGGCATACAGTCTGGGTTTAACTCGACCACCCAGCGACCATTTTTCTTCGACACCGACACATCGGGGATGACATATTCTTCATCAACAGGGGTGATGAGTAAGCCGGGGCGAGGGTTTAAGGTTTGGATGAGGGCAATGCTCTCGCGCAGGTCATCTTCCTTAAGCTTGGTTTTACGCATCAACAACCTAAAGTCGCGGGCAGCGATCAGATCTAAATGATCTTTGATCAGCATGCGGGCGTTTTCGAGGTGTGGGGTATCCGGCGCAAAGTGGGAGAGTTGGATAAGCAGACATTCGCTTAAATCCCTTGCTGCGACACCGACGGGATCGAAGTGTTGAATGCGCTTGAGTACGGCTTCGACTTCATCCAGTTCTATCTCTGGATTGCCCATAGCTTCGAGGATATCTTCAGTACTTTGAGTGAGATAACCCTGATCGTCGATGGCATCAATAATCGCGGTGGCGATGGCTAAATCGGTTTCAGAGAAGGGCGTGAGGTTTTTTTGCCATTCTAAATGTTCGTACAGGCCTTCACTAGTTTCCCCTTGGAAGGGCATGTCATCTTCACGGCTCGCGCCTGAACCTGAGTTTGGCGATGCGGTAAAGACTTCATCCCAAGTGGTGTCCATGGGCAGTTCTTCGGGTAGGGATTCTTTGGTCAGCGACTCGGCAATGTCCACGGTGGAATTGTCTTGTTCCTGTGGCTGGGCCGTCGTTTCGCTAAAGTCGGTATCGGCGATATCTTGCTTACGTTCGGTAGGCGCATCGAATTGCTCCTCTTCCAGCTCGAGAAGAGGATTAGAGTCTAAGGCTTGCTGGATCTCTTGCTGCAGTTCCAATGACGACAATTGCAACAGACGAATGGCCTGTTGAAGTTGTGGCGTCATGGTTAACTGTTGACCCAGTTTGAGCTGGAGTGACGCTTTCATGTTACCGCTGATCCCTACGTTATTATTTTGAATTTAGGCCGCTTGTTATCATATTGATGGCGCTGATAAGCCAAAATTCAAGGCTAATTGGCTCTGTTTAAGTAACTATAGCCTGAATTGTTCACCTAAGTACACAGCCCTAACTTGCTGATTGTCTAAGATCTCTGCGGGAGTTCCTTCGGCAATCAGGTTTCCGTGACTGACAATGTAGGCATGTTCACAGACGTCCAATGTTTCGCGCACATTGTGGTCTGTGATCAGTACCCCAAGGCCTCGGCTCTTGAGTTGTTCGATGATTTTCTTGATATCGATAACCGAAATCGGGTCGACACCGGCGAAGGGTTCATCGAGCAGAATAAACTTAGGATTGGCCGCTAAGGCGCGGGCAATTTCGACGCGGCGACGTTCACCGCCCGATAACGACATGCCTTGGCTATCGCGAATATGGGTGATATGGAACTCTTCGAGTAGATGTTCCAGCTCTTCTTCGCGTTGGTCGCGATTGAGCTCTTTACGGGTTTGCAGTACCGCCATGATATTGTCGTGCACTGTCAGCTTGCGAAAGATACTGGCTTCCTGTGGCAGGTAACCAATGCCTTTGCGAGCGCGCAGGTGCATGGGATCGGCAGTTAAATCATCATCGTCGATAAATATATGGCCTTTATCACTTTTGACTAAGCCCACGACCATGTAAAAGGTGGTGGTTTTACCCGCGCCGTTTGGGCCGAGTAGGCCGACGACTTGACCCGTTTTGACCGTCAGGCTGACATCTTTCACAACCTGACGACTCTTATAACTCTTAGCGAGATTCTGTGCTTTTAAAGTGATTTGGGTCATTTAGAATCCTGTTTTTTCACAGGTTTGTCCGCAGGCTGATTCTTGAGTTCTTCCTGATAGTTGTCAGGTTGAATAATGGTAATCACGCGATCATCGCCGCTACCCGTGCTCTCAGCGATCAGTTTTTGCTGAATAATATCGTAACGGATGAGGTTACCCGTAACTTGGCTACCCGCTTGGTCTAGGGTCGCAGAGCCCGTCAAGGTCAGGGTGCGGGTCGCCATTTCGTAGCGAATTTCTTTGGCGCTCGCCGAAGCTGGGCGTCCATCGTCGAGAATTTGGCTGTAGGTCGCAGGGTTGCCCGTTGCCACTAAAATCTTGCTGTTTTCCCCTTCGGCAGAAAATGCACGTAGTTGATCTGCATGGATTTTAATCGAGCCTTGGGTGACTTCAACCGGACCGAAGAAAATGATCTGGTTGTTTTTAATGTCCGCAGTTTGGCTGACGGCTTTAATTTTCACTTCTTGCTGTAAGTCACCGACCTTGGCGAAGGCGCTTATGCTGGTGATTAGCATTAGGCCGGCAAGTAATATGTTATTTTGCTTCATAGGTTCCTACTACCTGACTGGTCAATTGCACTTCCTGCGCGTTAAGGTCGGCATAAAGGCCTTGCCCTTGAATATTAAAATCTTTCCCTGTGACGTAAATGATGCGGTCAGAGGTCATTATCATAGTGTTGAGATCGAGTTCTAAAAAACTGGTGGACAATGTCTGTATGGGTTCACCAGGGCTGATGGCATCGATAATAACATTATTTTCTAATACAACCTTGCCGGTATCTTTGTTGAGTCGACCTTGGTCGGCTCGGATCTGCCATTTTGCTTTACCTTGGTCGGGATAGACAAGATAGACGGGCTGAGTAAAGTCGGTTTGGTTTTTCAGCTCATAGTGTTCCATGTGCTTTGCCGTGACGCGACTGTTAACTTGCCCTTGCTCATTAAACTCAATGCTGCGCAGATCTTCGATAATGTAATCGGGCCTGTCGCTGACGTTCAAGCTGTCATCCGTATCGCCACCGCGTTTTTGCTGCACTTGCCAATATAGCACCAGCGCAGTACCAAAAAAGGCGATAATGGCGAGGGTCACACGACTCATATGCTCATCCCATGGGCGGAAGTGAACTTATTTTGGCTCAATAAGAGCAGATCCGTAAGTTCCCTGAGTGCGCCATGTCCACCATTTAAGTGAGTCACAAAATGGGCGTGTTGACGGACATAGGGATGGCCATCGGCGACACAGACAGCCAAGCCGACCACATTCATCACCGGCAGGTCGACAATATCATCACCGATATAGGCGACTTCTTCTGGGGTGACATTGTAGAGCGACAGCAGCTCTTCATAGGGAACGAATTTATTATCTACGCCCTGATAAATATGCGTCACACCCAGCGCCGTCATGCGGTTTTCGACAATTTTAGACTGACGGCCAGTGATCACCGCCAGATTAAAACCACTGGTTAGTAACGAGCGCACACCATAACCATCGCGGGTGTGGAAGGCTTTGAGCTCTTCACCCGAGTTACTCAAATAAATGCGGCCGTCGGAAAACACCCCGTCCACATCGCAGATCAGCAGTTTAATTTTTTGCGCCCTTTGCCAAACATCGTCGCTGATGGGGCCGTAAAAACCTTGCTGTGGCATTAAATCACTCCCGCTTTAACCATATCGAGCATATTGAGGGCACCGACAGGATGATGTTCTTTATCTATCACTATCAGGCCGTTGATATTTTTGGAATCCATCACTTGCAGCGCCTGCGCCGCTAAAACGTTTTCAGTAATTGTGACACAGTTTCGCGTCATCACATCGGCGATAGGCGTAGTGCGTAGGTTGACTTGGGCATCGATAACGCGACGCAGGTCGCCGTCGGTAAAGATACCCACGAGTTTGTTTTGTTCATCGATAACCGCAGTCATGCCCAAGCCTTTCTTGGAGATCTCATACAGGGCATCGGTAATGCAGATATCGTGTTTAACCAAAGGTAAATCATCACCGCTGTGCATCACATTGCTGACTTTAAGCAGCAGCTTACGACCTAAGGCGCCGCCCGGATGGGACATGGCGAAATCTTCCCGGGTAAAGCCTTTAGCTTGCAGCAGCGCAATGGCGATGGCATCGCCCATGACTAAGGTTGCCGTGGTGCTTGAAGTTGGCGCCAGCCCAAGCGGACAGGCTTCCTCTGGCACCTCAATACATAAATGAATTTTAGAGAGACGCGCCATGGTGGATTCTGGCTTGCCTGTCATGGCAATCACGGGAATGGCTTTACGTTGAATGACCGGCATCAGCGCGAGGATTTCGCTCGACTCGCCCGAGTTTGAAATCGCAAGAATTACATCATTGTCCGAAAGCACGCCTAGGTCACCATGGCTGGCTTCGCCGGGGTGGACAAAAAACGCTGGGGTGCCTGTGCTGGCGAGGGTGGCCGAGATTTTATTGCCAATGTGGCCTGATTTCCCCATCCCCATCACTATCACTTTGCCGGTGCAGTTGAGAATTAACTCGCAGGCTTGGGCAAATTCAACGGAATCGACATATTGATAAAGATTGTCGAGGGCCGATTTTTCAATATCGATGACTTTACAGCCCCACTGGCGCAATTGTGATTGGTCTACCATGTCTATCTCTCTTCTTGCATTGTCTTTGTCGCCCCGTTCTGGGATTGGAATAGCACAATTTGGTACGCGATAAAGATGATAAAATTAACGGCTTCTTACTCGGAGTAGCGTTTTATTGTTCTGCCCTTGCCTATAGGGTTGGCGGCAATGGGGCAGGATAACCCGTTTAGCGATTGAATGCCTTGAGCAAAATCATCGTCTTGGTTGTTTTAGCGCAGCCACTTTTATGGCTATGGCCGCCATGATAACCAGTTTGACATTCAATATGGCTTTTGAGTTAAGTTGTCTTGCCTAGTTCAGTGTGATTTCGCTTATCTTATTAGCCTTAACTAAACAAACTTGCTGATTTATCAACAAGGGCGAAAACATTAAGTAACACTTTAGCTTCACAGAGCGAAAACTTAGGGCGCATTCTCGCTGGAAATGAGGCAAATTGAAAGTATCGCAGGACGATAGTGTCGATTCTGTTGTAGGTTAAAGCGCAATTACGTACAATTTGCGGCTCTTCGATTGGTCTGGGCAGGAAGCGTAGGCCACCTCTTTTCAAATATCGGAATCAAGCATGACTCAAGAACAAACGCCGTTGGTTGAGATCCGTCATTTGGGCTTCAGCCGTGGCCAGCGTGTCATATATGAAGATATTAGTCTGTCTATCCCTCGGGGCAAAGTCACCGCCATTATGGGCCCCAGTGGTATAGGTAAAACCACTTTGCTTAAGCTTATCGGCGGCCAATTAACGCCCGATAGCGGCCAAGTGTTGTTCGATGGTCAGGATGTGCATGCCGCGAGTCGTAGCCAATTGTTCGAACTGCGTAAGCGCATGAGCATGTTGTTTCAAAGTGGCGCCTTATTCACCGATATCAACGTCTTCGATAACGTCGCCTTTGCGCTGCGTGAGCACTCGGGCTTACCCGAAGAGATTATTCGCTCAATCGTATTAATGAAGCTCGAAGCCGTTGGCCTGCGTGGCGCCGCGCAGATGATGCCAAGTGAATTATCCGGTGGGATGCAGCGCCGTGCCGCCCTTGCTCGGGCGATCGCCCTTGAGCCTGAAATGGTGATGTACGATGAGCCTTTTGCCGGTCAAGACCCGATTTCCATGGGCGTGCTGGTGAAGCTTATCCGCGAACTCTCCGATGCGTTGAATCTGACCTCGATTGTGGTGTCCCACGATGTGGATGAAGTGCTCGGAATTGCAGATTATGTGTATGTGGTGGCCGATAAAAGAGTGATCGCCCATGGCACGCCTGAAGAGTTAAAGCATGCGGATAATCCGCAGCTCAAACAGTTTATTCAAGGCGCGCCCGACGGCCCTGTGCCTTTCCACTATCCGGCGAAGGATTATCAGCAAGAATTAATGGCTAAAGGAGCTGGCAAGTGAAGTTATTCGACAGTATTGCCGACCTCGGCCGCAGCGCTATCGATTTAGTGCTCGGTTTTGGCCGTGCGGGCCTGATGCTCTGGGGCGCGATTTTTCGCTGGCCTCGGGTGCGTAAAGGTTTTCCATTATTAGTGCGCCAAATCTATGTGGTCGGCGTACAATCTATGGTCATTATTGTGGTCTCGGGCCTGTTTATCGGCATGGTGTTGGCGCTGCAGGGCTACAACATCTTAGTCGGTTTCGGTACTGAGGAGAGCTTAGGCCCCATGGTGGCCTTAAGCTTACTGCGTGAACTCGGTCCTGTGGTCACAGCATTATTATTTGCTGGCCGCGCAGGTTCGGCGCTGACCGCCGAAATCGGCCTGATGAAGAGTACCGAGCAGTTATCCAGCTTAGAGATGATGGCGATTGATCCGCTCAGGCAAATCATTGCGCCACGCTTTTGGGCGGGGGTGATCAGCATGCCGCTGTTGGCACTGATGTTTACTGCGGTAGGCATTTATGGCGGCCATTTAGTGGGTGTGGAATGGAAAGGCATCGATGGCGGGGCCTTCTGGTCGATTCTGCAAGCCTCGGTCGAATGGCGCCAAGACATAGTGAACTGCCTGATTAAGAGCGGCGTTTTTGCCGTGGTGGTGACTTGGATTGCCTTATATCGCGGCTATCAAGTGGTGCCGAATCCTGAAGGGATCAGCCGTGCAACCACCTCGACCGTGGTGCAATCGAGCCTCGCCGTACTGGCATTGGACTTTTTACTAACAGCCCTGATGTTTGGCCGCTAACGGATTGCAGCGCCAAGGATACAGATAGACGGATTAACAGAGTGGTAACTGAGCATGTTGACACGAAAAATTGAATTATTAGTGGGTATGTTTCTCTTAACGGGCTTAGCGGCCTTTTTGGTGTTGGTGTTTAAAGTCGCCAATATCGAAGTGCAGACCAGCGACAGCAGCTATACCCTCACTGCCAACTTCACCAACATCGGTGGCTTAAAGGTACGCTCTCCGGTCAAGGTCGGCGGCGTAGTGGTTGGCCGCGTGAGTAAGATTGATTTAGACCCAGTCAAACTGGTGGCTGTGGTGACGATTGTAATGGACAAGCGTTTCGATAAATTCCCTGAAACCAGTAGCTTAGCTATTTTAACTTCAGGTTTACTCGGTGAGCAGTTCCTCGGATTAACACCGGGCTTTGTCGATGATGATGTGAGTATGCTTAAAGATGGCGACAAGATTGACGATACTCGCTCCGCATTAGTGTTAGAAGATCTGATTGGTCAGTTCTTATATAGTATGGGTTCAAAGGATAAATAGGGGTTACCGCTATGTTTAAACGCTTATCGCGCTTTTTACTGCCGTTAGTATGGATATTTACCGCAACGACCGCACTGGCGGATGATGCACCGATTAACACTATGGACCCGTACGCCATGGTGAAATCCGTTGCCAACAAAACCTTCGACCGCTTTCATCAAGATAAAGCCTTGATCGACGCCGATGCGGATCATTTAAAGGTGATCGTGCGCGAAGAGTTGATGCCTTATATCGACTATAAATACGCCTCTTACAAAGTGTTAGGCCAGTATTTAAAAGAGTCAACCGAAGATCAGCGTAATCGCTTCGTCGATGCCTTCGAAGGCTACCTAGTCTCAACCTATGCCCAAGCGTTTACCGAATACACTAACCAAAAAGTAGAGTTTTCTCCCGGTAGTGATTTCAGCAATGAGAAGATTGTCGATGTCAACGTGCAGATTATCGAAGCGGGTCGTCCGCCGATTAAGCTGTTGTTTAAAGTGCGTCGCCTTAAGGATGACTCTTGGAAGGCGTTTGACTTAGTTGCCGAAGGCGTGAGTTTACTGTCCTCTAAGCAATCTGAAATCTCGAATCTTATCCGCCAACAGGGAATTGATGCCGTGATCAAGATGCTGGAAGAGCGCACCAAAGACAAAGTGACTAAACAGTCTAAAGCAGGGAAGTAAGCGCCGTGGTTGAATTTGTGCAACAGGGTAAAATTTGCCACCTCAAAGGGCGTTTATCACAGGAGCAAGTGGTCGCACTTTGGTCGCAAAGGCAAAGCCTGTTAAGCCAAGATACCCAAATGTTGTCGCTCACTGAGCTGGAGTACAGCGACAGTGCTGGCGTGGCATTTTTGCTGGCGTTAGTGCGTCAGCATGGCACGCCATTGCAGTTGTGCTCAGCGTCGGATCAGCTAAAAAAATTAATCGATTTATATGATTTACAGTCCTTCTTCACCGAAGAAGCGAATTGAAAAGGTAACGAATTTCATGGAATGCAGCTTAATAGAACAGATTTTACGTGACGCGTTAGCACTCGATGAAGTGCACGCCAGCTCCGATGGCAGCCACTACAAAGTGATCGCGGTCGGTGAATGTTTTGACGGCATGAGCCGTGTAAAACAGCAACAAGCCATTTATGCACCCCTGATGAGCTATATCGCCAGCGGTGAGTTACATGCATTAACGATTAAAACTTTCACGCCGACTCAATGGAAACGCGAGAAAATTTTCAACAGCTAGTAGTGAGGAAAAGTGGATAAATTAGCGATTCAAGCAAGCCCTCCGCTTGCTGGTGATGTGATTATTTCCGGCGCTAAAAATGCTGCGCTGCCGATTCTGATGGCAGGCGTGTTAGCCGAGACTGATTTTATTGTGTCGAATGTCCCCAATTTGCGCGATGTGAGCACCAGCTGTAAATTGCTGCGCTGCCTAGGCGCCGATGTGGATGAATTAGGCAATGGTCAAATCCGTATTTCGACCAAGAACCTTAACGAGTTCTGCGCACCTTACGATCTCGTTAAGACCATGCGTGCCTCGATTCTGATCCTTGGCCCGTTATTAGCGCGTTATGGCACTGCAGATGTGTCATTGCCCGGAGGCTGTGCCATTGGTGCTCGTCCAGTAAACCTTCACTTACATGGCCTCGAAATGATGGGTGCCAAGATTGAAGTGAAAGAAGGTTATATCAAGGCCCGTGTCGATGGTCGCTTAAAGGGCGCCCATATTTTTATGGACATGGTGAGCGTAGGCGCGACCGAAAACCTGTTGATGGCCGCGGCACTCGCCGATGGCGAAACCGTGATTGAAAACGCGGCCCGTGAACCAGAAGTGATCGACTTGGCGAACTGTTTGATTGCCATGGGCGCGAAGATCACCGGTGTTGGCAGTGCCACACTGCGTATTCAAGGCGTTGAGCGTCTACAGGGCTGTGAATATCGTGTGATGCCTGACCGTATCGAAACCGGTTCTTTCCTCGTGGCTGCGGCAGTGACCCGTGGTCGTATCCGTTGCTTAAAGGCCGATCCAGCTTCGTTAGAGTCTGTTATCGCGAAACTTGAAGATGCGGGCGCCAAGATCACCACAGGTGAAGATTGGATTGAGCTAGACATGGAAGGCAAACGTCCGAAAGCGGTAAATATCAAGACGGCGCCATATCCTGGCTTTCCAACCGATATGCAGGCGCAGTTCTGCGTGCTCAACGTATTAGCCCAGGGCACGGCGACCATTACCGAAACCATCTTCGAAAACCGCTTTATGCACGTGCCAGAACTTATCCGTATGGGCGCGAACATGGAGCTTGAAGGCAATACCTGCATTATTCAAGGCATTGAGTCTTTGAGTGGTGCGCAGGTGATGGCGACCGATTTACGCGCTTCGGCAAGTCTAGTGATTGCAGGTTTAGTCGCCGATGGTAAAACCATCGTCGATCGCATCTATCACCTAGATCGCGGTTATGAGCATATCGAGCAGAAGTTCCAAGGATTGGGCGCGCATGTAGAGCGTGTGCAATAACATTTACGTAGGATTCGCTTCCAATAAAAAAACCAGCCAAGTGCTGGTTTTTTATTGTATTCATTCAGCTAAAAAGAAAGGGGAATAAGTAAGAGTTGGTTAGAGCGTCTTCTCAACTAATTTAGGGATACATTCCAAAATAGCATCGAAGGGTTCAATGCTTTGGTATCCCCGACACATCACAACCGCGCCTTCAATGCAGGCAATAATGCTAAGTGCTATGGCATTGGCTGAGGTCTTTGTGTGACCTAAAGACTCAAAGTGTTGAGCTAATAATGATTGCCAATCACTGAATACTCGCGCTACTGCCGCTTTTATTTCTGAAGCTTCATCCTCTTCTGGCAGTTCTATCGCAGCTGCAACAATCGGACAGCCATGACGATATTGTGAACCAACAAGGCGTTGGCGCCATAGTGATAAAAACAAATTAATGCCGTTGTTTCGATCTTTATCAAGACAAGCACTGAGTTGTGCGGATGCTTGAGCGCCTGCCCAAATAATGGCTTCAGTAATTATCTGCTGTTTTCCACCGGGGAAGTTGTGATACGCGGAACCAAGCGGAGTACCTGAAAACTTGACCACTTCACGAATGCTTATGGCTCGTAAACCGCTTGAAGCAAGCATGATTGCGGCGGCTTCAATGACCCGCTGACGACCTTCATTAGAGATTGTGCCCATGAAAATCCATTTGTTATAACAGTTGTTATAGGCTAGCATCAAAAATACATTAAGACACTCGTTATAATTAGTGAGCACTATGATCTCAACATCGTTTTACACGGAAGATCGTTATTTACTCCGTGGTCAGCTGTTTTGCACAGAAAAAGCTATTCAAGGTCGAGTCATTGTTGCGGGGGCGACTGGTGTGCCGCAGGCGTTTTATCGCCGCTTTGCTCAATTTGCAAGTGAACAAGGATTTGAAACATTAACCTTTGATTACCGAGGAATAGGGCAATCCAAACCTGAAACGCTAGAGGGTTTTGAAATGAACCTTCTCGACTGGGGTAAACAAGATCTTGCTGCCGCGGTTCAGTTTATGAGTAAAGATGACGCCCCACTCTTTATTGTTGGCCATTCCTATGGTGGTCATGCATTTGGTTTACTGCCAAATCATCAAAAAGTCACAGGTGCTTATATATTTGGTACAGGCGCGGGTTGGCATGGTTATATGCCCTTGTTTGAACAAGCTAAAGTATTAACGATGTGGAATATCGTTCTGCCGATCCTAACGTGGTGGAAGGGATACTGCGCTTGGAACCTATTAGGAATGGGCGAAGA
Source organism: Shewanella sp. FJAT-51649 (assembly GCF_019457435.1). Classification (NCBI taxonomy): domain Bacteria; kingdom Pseudomonadati; phylum Pseudomonadota; class Gammaproteobacteria; order Alteromonadales; family Shewanellaceae; genus Shewanella; species Shewanella sp. FJAT-51649. Next base: position 785,413 of record NZ_CP080411.1, read on the forward strand.
TCTGCCAAAAAACGTGTTTAAACAATGGCGGTACTGGTGTCGTTTTCGTCATTACTTTTTTGATGATCCCACCATGGATGGAATTGAAAAACTCTTCCAATCGGTACAGACCCCTATGGTTGCAGCCAATGCGCTAGATGATCTTTGGGCTATGCCTGAATCGCGAGATGCTTTTATTCAGCACTACAGTAATGCGCCATTAACTTGTCTTGATTTATCACCAAAGCTCTTAGGGGGCAAGATTGGCCATATGGGGTACTTTCGTAAAAACGCGATTCCTTTATGGCAAGCAAGTTTAGATTGGTTCACGGCGATTAATAAGGAAAATAAAGCTATATGAGTACATCGAGACCTTGGTTAATTCCCCTTAAATGGATACTGATCGCTACGTTCTTTAGCAGTGTTTTACATTACGTCGACAACATCCTCTTTTTCGCTCATTACCCTGAGCCAAACTGGTTAAATCCTAAGCTTGTTGACCTCTTTTGGTTTGTTATGACACCTCTGGCGCCGTTAGGATTCTACGCGATTAAAAAAGGGCACCATAATATAGGCGCACTGCTTCTTATCGCTTACGGGGCATGCAACATGCTTACGCTTGGACACTACAAGTTCGCTCCGCTAGAAAGTATTGCCGTCAAAATTCATTTGTTTATCGCTTTAGAAGCAATAATGGGATTCATATTGATCGGTTACATTTTGCTGCTTTATAAAAATTCGCTTCGTACTGTTACTCGTTAATTTACTAAACATAAATAATTTAAAGGATTAAAATTGAATATCTCTCATCTCAGCGGATTGGAGCATTTAAGCGCAATCATCAACGGCGACATACCACCTCCAACGATTTTTGACACTATGGGTATGTTTAATCTTCAAGTAAGCCCTGGAGCGGTTGTATTGGGTTGCCGTGCAACAGAGCAACATTGTAATCCTATGGGAGGGGTACACGGAGGGTTTGCTGCAACGATATTGGATTCTGTCACTGGATGCGCCGTACATAGCCTGCTAGAAGCTGGTGTTAGCTACGGAACTGTGGATTTAGCCGTTAAAATGATGAGACCAGTTCCCATGAATGAGCAGCTTATTGCTGAAGCGAAAGTGACACATATTTCTCGCTCGTTGGGTATTGCCGAAGGCACGATTCGAAACAGTGAAGGTAAGTTACTTGCGAGTGGTTCTGCCACTTGTTTTATCAAGAGACCAAACCTCTAAAAGCGATAACTATAGCCGCAGCAACAGATACTCACTGTTTGAGCAAAGTCAGTGAAAAATCACAGTGCAAGATAAATAGCTCTGCCATTTGAGGGATAAGGTAATAAGTGGTTTTGGGATGGCTCAGAATGAGGTTTTATACATGCCTCATTCTGAGATTTATCAAGGTAGCTTACTGAGCTTAATTATCGACGACGACCTTTTCATCGATAATCACGGGCAGTACTTGCTCTTTGCCTTGGCGGATAACCGTCATCATGATTTTCTTGCCGGGTGTGGTTTCGGCAATTCTATCCATTAGCATTTCGACCCCTGGTACATCCTCACCATCGTATTTGATGATCACATCCCTTGGTTGTAGCTGCGCCCGTGCTGCGGGGCCATTAGGATCGACACCAGTGACTAATACGCCGCGTAAATCGGGCAGGTTGAGGATTTGCGCAACAACGGGATTAATCGGCTCGCCAGAGATCCCTAAGGCACCACGGATCACCCGACCATTTTTAATCAGTTTACCCATAATGCTGTGGGCCAATTTAATCGGGATCGCGAAGTTAATGCCGTGGCCGCCACCTTCGCCGCCCACTTGGAAGGCGGCGGTGTTGATACCAATCAGGCTACCGTTAGTGTCGATTAAGGCGCCGCCAGAGTTACCGGCATTAATTGCAGCATCTGTCTGTAAAAAGTCTAAATAACCAGAACTTAAGCCGTTACGACCCGTGGCGCTGATAATACCTTGGGTTATGGTTTGGCCGAGGTTATAGGGGTTACCAATCGCTAATACTACATCCCCAACCTGCGGCGGGCTGTCGAGATTGACGGGCACAGTAGGAAGATTATCACCTTCGATCTTAAGCACTGAAAGATCGGTTTCGGGATCAAAACCTACGACTTCCGAGGTGAATTTGCGGCCATCCTGCAGGGCCACCACAATCTCATCGGCTTTTTTAATCACATGATAATTCGTGAGAATATAGCCTTCTTTACTCATGATCACCCCAGAGCCTAGGCCTTGGAGGGAACCAGAGTTCAGCGGACGGCTCTGATCGATACTTAAGCTATAAATATTGACTACGGCAGGGGCGGCGCGGCGTACGGCCTTAGCAAAGGAGAGTTCGACTGTGTTGTTACCACGGTTTTGCAGTAACGAGCTGCCGAGATTCTTATTGTCGAAGTAGTGTGTAACTAACAAAAACATGGCCGCCATGATAAGGCCGAAGAGCACGGCTTTACCGAGATATAACAGGGTTTCTTTTATTGTCATGGCAGGCTAAGTATTGAAAAAGGTGAGTTAGATTAACATGTTTAACAAGTTAAAGCATAGGGAACCCGCGTTCCCTATGCTGATCCGCATCTGATAATGGGATAAAGATCAGCGCGGCGTACCGATTAACGCAGCACTAAGTACAACAAGCTCTTACCACGGAGGATCTTCAGGGCAACAGCGCCTTCTTGATCTTTGAGCTGCTCCTTGAGTGATTTCAGATCTTTCACCGCCGAACGGTTAATGCCGACAATCACATCGCCTTTTTGTAAGCCGCTCATTGCCGCAGGTGAGCCTTGGGCCACCTCAGTAATTTCCACCCCTTTCGAAGCGTTTTCTAGCGAGGCACCTTGTAGCATGGGGTGTACTGCACCCGCAGCTTTTTCAGTGGTTTGGCTTGCTTCACCTAAGGTGACATTCACGGTTTTCTTATCGCCATCGCGGATAAGTCCCAGTTCAACCTTGGCACCCGCGCCCATAGTCGCGACTTTCGCCCGCAGCTCTTGGAACGATTTAATCGCACGGCCGTCGACACTGACGATAATATCACCTGCCTTGATGCCTGCTTTTTCGGCGGCGCTGCCCGCGGTGACTTCATTCACAAAACCACCGTGCTGGGTATCTAAGCCAAAGCCTTGGGCGAGTTGGCTATCTAGGTCGCGGCCCGAAATCCCCAGTACGCCACGGCGAACTTCACCGTGCTCGGCAATCTGTGCCACGAGGTTTTTCACCATATTGGCGGGGATCGCAAAACCGATACCCACGTTACCGCCGCCTGGGGCTACGATCGCGGTGTTAATACCAATCAGCTCACCTTTAAGGTTGACTAGCGCGCCACCCGAGTTACCGCTGTTAATCGCTGCATCGGTTTGGATAAAGTTTTCAAGCATTTCAATGCCCAAACCGCTGCGACCTAGGGCGCTGACGATCCCAGAGGTGACGGTTTGGCCTAAACCAAAGGGGTTACCGATGGCAACGGCAAAGTCACCCACGCGCAGTTCATCAGAATCAGAGGTTTTGATTGCAATCAGGTTTTTCGCTTCAATTTGCAGCAAGGCAATATCTGACTCTGAGTCGGTACCAATCAGCTTGGCTTTGACTTCACGGCCATCGTGCAGGCCGACTTGGATATCATCGGCACCATCGATCACATGGTTGTTGGTGACGATATAACCTTTATCCGCGTCGATAATCACGCCTGAGCCTAAGCCTCTAAAAGGACGCTCTTGCACTTGTTCCTGCGGTGCATTGGGGCCGAAGAAATAACGGAACACATCGGGTACACGTTGTTTGGAGACGTGTGTGCCAGAAACCGCGACTGAAACCACGGCGGGGGTCGTGCGCTCTAACATAGGCGCAAGACTTGGAATGGATTGACCCTCAACAGATTGCGGAATAGCGGCCTGTGAGACAGCGGGCATCATTGTCAGAGTTGCGGCTAACATTGCGGCTGAAAGTACAGATAGTTTCGTTTTCATCTATTCATAACTCCAAATAAGGGATCAAGGATCTGGATGTAATGCGTCGTGAGTTGTGTCCGCACCAGATCGAATCTGTATCGTTACCGGCTATTTGCCTAGGTAACCATTCGGACACGCACCTCATTGAAAAAGTTCATCAATATTAACAAAGGTTAATTTCTTAACGGCTATTTTATCAGCATTTTATTGAGTGTAACTTAAGTGAAACCTGTGGGCTTTTAAGGTCTTTTTCAAGTCTTAAAATGTTTCAATCATCGAATGAAATAAGTTAACAGCATAGCGTTTTATAAATAAGTTTTTATCCTTTCACGCTCAATCTTGCTTTGTTGCCGCCGAGTGCCGAAATATGGAATCCAGCGTCCTTTAGCTTGTTAGGGGATAAATATATGCCGCATCAGAGTGGCCGTGGTAATATCGACGCAGTTTTTCCAAAGGATAAAAGAGAATTATAACGTGCCCCAGTTAAGCCCTTGGCAGCATTACCAAAAAGATCTTACTCGTGATGGTTTTTCCCATGATCCCGCGCAGGAAATGGCCGTAAAGGCACTGCAACGCGTCTACGAAGATTTAACCGCTGCCGAAGCACCAGGCTCACTTTTAGGCAAGTTATTGACCTCCTTTGGCCTCAAGTCTGCACCTGTCGCGCCTAAGGGATTGTATCTCTGGGGTGGTGTCGGTCGCGGCAAAACCTATCTTATGGACACTTTTTTTGATGCGCTGCCAGGTAATCAAAAACTAAGGGCGCACTTTCACCGTTTTATGCATCAACTACATTTGGATCTGGATGCGCTCAAAGGCACTCGCGATCCTTTATTAGTGATTGCCAAACAAATGGCGGCGAAATACCGAGTCATTTGTTTTGATGAGTTTTTTGTCTCTGATATCACAGATGCCATGCTACTTGGCACCTTATTCCAAGCCCTCTTTAAAGAAGGCGTGGTCTTAGTCGCTACTTCAAACATCATTCCCGATGATTTGTATAAAAACGGGTTGCAACGGGCACGATTCCTTCCCGCGATCGCCTTGATTAATCAGCATTGTGAAGTACTTAATGTGGATTCGGGCATCGACTATCGTCTACGCACACTTGAGCAGGCCGAGATTTATCACCATCCACTCGATGAAGAGGCCGACACCAACCTGCTGCGTTATTTCCGCCAGTTAGCCCCCGAGGCCGAAATTTCAACCGATGCGATTGAAATCGAAGGGCGGGCAATCAGCATACGTCAACAGGCGCAAGGTGTGTTGCTCGCGGATTTCAGGGCCTTATGCGATGGGCCTCGTAGTCAGCGGGATTATATGGAGCTGGCGCGGATTTATCATACCGTGTTGGTGAGTGGCATCGAGCAAATGGGCGCGTTTTTAACGGGTGATGATATCGCCAGACGTTTTTTAGCCATGGTGGATGAGTTTTACGAGCGTAACGTTAAGTTGATCGTTTCCGCGCAGGTGCCGCTGGAAGAGATTTACGCCGATGGTTTATTGAGTTTTGAATTTAGACGCTGTCGCTCTCGCTTAGTCGAAATGCAATCCCACGATTACTTAAAATCAGAGCATTTACCTTAGGTTAGCGAGTGCCAATCATTGGAGGTTAGCGCGTTTTTTAGGCAAACCTCCTGTGGCTCATCCATCCCAGTGAAAATCAGCCTCACAGATCGATTTTTTATGATTTTTGTCAAAATATCAGGTGATTTTTAGCTCACGTTTGTCTATAATCCGCCACCTGCCCACGTTACTCCACCAAATTAGGTGGAAGTTGTACGCCGAGTTAAGTACTCGAAGGGGTACTGAAAGGCAATTTTGTGTTGTTTACCATTGTAGGCAACATGTGAGACAGAAATTAACTTTGGGTTTTTGTAATAATGAAGACTTTTACTGCTACACCAGAAACTGTAACTCGTGACTGGTTCGTCGTTGATGCTGACGGCAAAACTTTAGGTCGTATCGCTACCGAAATCGCTCTGCGTTTACGCGGTAAGCACAAGCCAGAATACACTCCTCACGTTGACACTGGTGATTACATCATCGTTATCAACGCTGAGAAAGTTACTGTTACTGGTAACAAAGCGCAAGGCAAGACGTACTACTCGCACTCAGGCTTCCCTGGTGGCATCAAGCAAATCAGCTTTGAAAAGCTGCAAGCTCACAAGCCAGAAATGATCATCGAGAAAGCAGTTAAGGGTATGTTACCAAAAGGTCCTCTGGGCCGTGCCATGTTCCGTAAACTGAAAGTTTACGCTGGCGCAGAACATAACCACGCTGCACAACAACCTCAAGTTCTTGATATCTAAACGGGATTAAGCAAATGGCTGCAACTCAGTACTACGGCACTGGCCGTCGCAAAACCTCTACAGCACGCGTATTCGCTAAAGCTGGTAGTGGCAACATCGTTGTAAATCAACGTCCTTTGGACCAATACTTTGGTCGTGAAACTGCTCGTATGGTTGTTCGTCAACCATTAGAACTAGTTGAAATGACTGACAAGCTGGACATCTATGTAACTGTTAAGGGCGGTGGTATCACTGGCCAAGCAGGTGCAATCCGTCACGGTATCACTCGTGCTCTGATGCAATTAGATGAAGCTCTGCGTCCATCATTACGTTCTGCTGGTTTCGTAACCCGTGACGCTCGTAAAGTTGAGCGTAAGAAAGTGGGTCTACGTAAAGCACGTCGTAAGCCACAATTCTCTAAGCGTTAATACGTTTTGGAATCTCAAAAAACCCAGCTTATGCTGGGTTTTTTATTGCCTAAAATTGGCTATGCTCGCGTTAATGAAAGTGTTTTTTGCTGACAGTTCGAAGAGAGGGGAAGATGAGCTTACAGTTATTTATGCTGGCCGTGGCATTGGTGTTGATTTTAGAGGGTGTGGGGCCTTTGTTATTCCCCAATAAATGGCGCCGATATTTAAACGAGCTTTCCCATCAAAATCAGCAAGTTTTACGCCGAATAGGCGGTTCTTTAGTCACCGCAGGGCTGGTCATTTTGATTATTTTTTCATAAATGCCTTACCACTTGCGGTTTAAAATCTGTTAGAATTCTTTTTTAACCACAACCTTGCAGCAAACAATGGGCAAAAACGTAGTTGTTCTCGGCACCCAATGGGGTGACGAAGGAAAAGGTAAGATTGTCGACCTTCTAACAGAACAGGCAAAATATGTAGTTCGCTACCAAGGCGGTCACAACGCGGGTCACACTCTAGTGATCAATGGCGATAAAACCGTACTTCATCTGATCCCATCAGGCATCCTACGCGACAATGTGAAATGCATTATCGGTAACGGTGTGGTGCTTGCACCTGACGCCCTGATGAAAGAGATCAAAATGCTCAAAGAGCGCGGTATTCCTGTAGAGGAACGTCTGCTGATCTCTGAAGCATGTCCGCTGATCCTACCATTCCACTGTGCCTTAGACATCGCTCGCGAAAAAGCGCGCGGTAACAAAGCTATTGGTACTACGGGTCGTGGTATTGGTCCTGCGTATGAAGACAAGATTTCCCGTCGCGGTCTGCGTGTTGGCGATCTGTTCAATGCTGAACTATTTGCTGAAAAGCTGAAAGAAGTTATGGCATATCATAACTTTATGCTGACAGAGTACTACAAAGTTGACGCCGTAGATTACGAGCAAACATTGAGCGATGCGTTAGCTTTAGCTGACTACCTGAAGAGCATGTGTGTTGACGTAACTGAACTGTTGGATAACGCGCGTAAAGCGGGTGAACCAATTCTGTTCGAAGGTGCACAAGGTACGCTGTTAGACATCGACCACGGTACTTATCCGTTTGTGACTTCGTCAAACACTACCGCAGGTGGTGTGGCGACAGGCAGCGGCTTTGGTCCACGTCATTTAGACTATGTCTTAGGTATCATGAAGGCATACACCACTCGCGTGGGTGCAGGTCCTTTCCCAACTGAACTCTTATGTGAAGTGGGTGATCATTTAGGGACTAAAGGTCATGAATTTGGTGCGACTACTGGTCGTAAGCGTCGTCCAGGTTGGTTAGATGCAGTGGCAATGCGCCGTGCAGTACAAATCAACAGCGTAAGCGGCTTCTGCTTAACTAAGTTAGACGTACTCGATGGCCTGAAAGAAGTGAAGATCTGTGTGGGTTACCAACATCCAGATGGCACTATCTCTAAGGTTACGCCATTAGCGGCTGAAGGTTATGAGCAGGTCACGCCTGTTTATGAAACTATGCCAGGCTGGAGCGAGTCAACTTTCGGTGCGACCTCTTTAGAGCAGTTACCACAAGCAGCTATCAACTACATCAAGCGCATTGAAGAGTTGTTAGAAACGCCGATCGACATCATTTCTACCGGTCCAGACCGTAATGAAACGATGATTTTAGTTAGCCCATTTAACTAAAATCTTAGAGGCCGTGTTTCACGGCCTTTTCTTCCTTTGTTGTTCCTTCCTGTTTGTTTTCTGTGGTTAGAAATTCGGCTTGAGCTCAAGAAATAGGTTATACTGCCGATGCAAGTATTCACCCTATTGTCATTGAGAGTCGTTATGCTACGTACTGCATTAGTTGCGCTGCTGCCCTTAGTATCTTCAATGTGCTTTGCTGAAACACAGGCGGTGGATATTTATTCTCAAGATCAATTACTTGAAATGATCCGCGGCGAAAAATATCTGGCAAGAGTTAAGCAAGATGACTGTCAGTTAGTGCAAGATATCGAAGCGCGCGCAGAAGTCTTAAAGCAGCCCCTGTATCAGTTTCTGTGGGGGGAAATGCTCAACCATGGCACCTGCGTAAAAGCCAATGCAGTCAAAGGAATGGGGTTATTGCAAGAGGCGGCCGAGCAGGGCAGCCCCGAAGCCATGGTGAAACTTGCCGAATATTATCAAAATGGTAAGTTTGTTATTCGTAATAAAGACCGTGCGGTCAATTATTTATTGCCAGCGGCGGCGAGCGGCAGTTTAGCCGCGCGGATGATGCTGGTTCGTTTATACGGTGAAGGTTATGGTAGTCCAAGGGACTATGAAATGGCCTATAACTGGTTATACAACAATGTATTTACCGATGAGGCGACCAAGAAAAAAGCCTTGTCATTACTGCAGGTGTTAGCCGCTAAAATGCCCGCCAGTGCAGTGGCGCGGGCCCAGCAAGAGCACTTGCGAACCCGTTGAGTTGTCTCTACTGATTGAGACAGAAATATTGGATATTGAATGATCAAAGACCCTCATTTCGAGCGTGAACAGGATAAGTACGAAAACCCTATCCCAAGTCGTGAGTATATTATCGAGTACTTACGTTCTCAAAAATCACCTATTACCCGTGACAGCATCGCTGTTGCACTGCAGATCCATGATGAAGAACAGTTAGAAGCCCTGCGTCGCCGTTTACGGGCGATGGAGCGCGACGGTGAACTGGTATTTACCCGCGGTCAAAGCTATGGCTTACCTGAAAAAATGGATCTGATTTCCGGCACTGTCCTTGGGCACAGAGAAGGTTACGGCTTCTTTAAACCTGACGAAGGTGGCGACGATTTATTTATCTCAAATCGCGACATGCTGATGTATTTCCACGGCGATAAAGTGTTGGCACAAAAAGCCGGTATGGATCGCAAAGGCCGCCGCGAGGCCCGTATCGTCCGCCTAATCCAGCCGCGTAGTGCCGCCATTGTGGGGCGATTCCATGTCGATAGCGGCATGGCATTTGTGATTGCCGATGATAAGCGCATTACCCAAGAAATCTTAATCGCCACGGAAGATCGCAATGGCGCCCGTCAAGGCGATGTGGTCGTGGTCGAATTAACCCGTCGTCCGGGTCGATTCGTTAAAGCTGCCGGTAAAGTCACTGAGGTGCTCGGCAAGCAAATGGCGCCGGGAATGGAAATCGAAATTGCCCTGCGTAATTACGATTTACCCCACACTTGGTCGGCCGTGATTGAGAAAAAACTGCGCCGCATCCCTGATGAAGTGACCGAAGCCGATAAAGTTGGCCGCGTCGATCTGCGAGATCTACCCTTAGTGACTATCGATGGCGAGGATGCCCGCGACTTTGACGATGCGGTATACGCCGAAGTTAAACCCAGTGGCGGATGGCGTCTTTGGGTGGCGATTGCGGATGTGAGCTACTACGTGCGTACCGATTCGGCCTTAGATACCGAAGCCCGTGCCCGTGGTAACTCGGTGTATTTCCCGTCGCAAGTGATCCCTATGCTGCCGGAGAAAATCTCTAACGGCCTGTGTTCGCTCAATCCCCATGTCGACCGCCTGTGTATGGTTGCAGAGATGACGATTTCGGCCCGCGGTAAGCTCTCTGGTTATAAGTTTTATCCCGCAGTGATGCATTCACATGCGCGTTTCACTTACACCCAAGTGGCCGCCATGCTCGAAGGCGGACCGATTGCGCCTGAGCATGAAGCGCTATTCCCGCATCTGCAATGTTTGCAGTCGCTTTATTTGGCGCTCGATGAACAGCGCGCCGAGCGTGGTGCGATTGCCTTTGAGACCTTAGAAACGCAGTTTATTTTTAACGACCAGCGCAAGATCGATAAGATTGTGCCAAGAGCGCGTAATCAAGCTCATAAAATCATTGAAGAATGTATGATTTTGGCCAACGTATCGGCTGCTAAGTTTGTGAAAAAGCACAAGGGTGAAATCCTCTATCGCGTGCATGAGTCGCCTTCTGAGCAGAAATTGGCAAACTTTAAAGAGTTTTTGGCCGAACGTGGTTTAAGCATGGGCGGCGGTCTCGAGCCAACCCCTGCGGATTACCAGAATGTGATGCTGCAAATCGCCGATAGGCCCGATGCCGAGCTTATCCAAGTGATGTTGCTGCGCTCAATGCGCCAAGCTATCTACACACCTGATAACGAAGGCCACTTTGGTTTAGCACTCGAAGAATATGCGCACTTTACATCGCCAATTCGCCGTTATCCTGACTTAGTGCTGCACCGCGTGATCCGCTATTTATTGGCGAAGGAAAAAGGCGTAGCCAATGAGAAGTGGACATCCGATGGTGGCTACCATTATCAGCTCGATGAGTTAGACCTCTTAGGTGAAGAATGTTCGAACACCGAGCGCCGTGCCGATGAAGCCACGCGTGATGTAAGCGACTGGTTGAAATGTGAATTTATGCAGGACCATGTGGGTGACACCTTCGAGGCGGTGATTGCCTCTGTCACTAACTTTGGTTTATTCGTTCGCTTAAATGACTTATTTATCGATGGCTTAGTGCATATTTCTAGCTTGGGCAGCGATTATTATCAGTTCGATCCTATGCGTCAGCGTTTGATTGGTGAGCATACGGGTCAAATCTATCAAGTGGGTGACCCCGTCACGGTAAAAGTGGCTGCGGTAAACTTGGATGATAGACAGATTGACTTAGTCATGCTTGGCGATAGCGGAAAAGGCGGTCGCCGTAAGTCTGCGCCGAGTCGAGAAAAACCGATGACAGCGCGTGAGCGGGTAAACCGTGAAGGCGCAAAAATGGCTAAGGCGGCTAAATCGACTGGCGCGAAATCGAAAGCAGGTTCAGATAAAGCTGGGGCGAGTAAGTCCAAGTCTAAAGCAGGCGCTAAGCCTAAGAAAAGCGTAAAAAATTCGGCGAAAAAGCCAAAGGCCGCGAAGCGGAGCACGAGAAAGAAGTAAATGAAGAAACAAGATATTATTTTTGGGATCCACGCGGTTGAAGCGCTGTTAAAACGCAGCCCTGAGCGCATTATTGAACTTTGGCTGTTGCAGGGCCGTGAGGATGAGCGTTTAACGCCGCTGATCCGCCAGGCTAAAGCCTTTGGCACTAGCATCCAAGTGACCTCACGCAAAGTATTGGACGATAAGGCTGAAAGCACTCAGCATCAAGGTATCGTTGCCCGTGTTAAGGCGGCTAAAATCCTTGGTGAGCATGACTTAGATGAGTTGTTAGCTAAAACCGACTTACCGTTTTTATTGATTTTAGATGGTGTTACCGATCCGCATAACCTAGGTGCTTGCTTACGTAACGCCGATGCCGCAGGTGTACAAGGTATTATTGTGCCTAAGGACAACTCAGTAGGCTTAACGGCTGTGGTGAGCAAAGTGGCCTGCGGCGCCGCCGAAACCGTGCCCTTATTCCAAGTGACTAACCTTGCGCGTACCATGCGTCATCTGCAGGAAAAGGGCGTGTGGATTGTCGGCACGGCGGGCGAGGCGGATTGCGAGCTATATCAAGCCGATCTTAAAGGGCCGCTGGCGATTGCGATGGGCGCCGAAGGTAAAGGCTTACGCCGCCTAAGCCGTGAATGTTGCGATACCTTGGTCTCGATTCCGATGGTGGGGAGCGTTTCTAGCTTAAACGTGTCGGTCGCAACGGGCATCTGCCTATTCGAAGCCGTGCGTCAACGCCGTAGCTAATCGATAGCTTTCAATAAAAAAGACGGGCTAGCCCGTCTTTTTTATTGTCTCGAATAACTGAACTCCCTCTTAAGCGGTTTTCACCGCATCGAGATCTGACTCTTCTATATCGTTCGTTTCTGCCTCAACAAAAGTCGGCTCCGGATTGACGTCAAACTCGAATGTCAGCTGTTGCTCGCTGTCAGTGTCATTATCCTCGAGGGCATCGGCACCTAAATCGTCTTCATCGTCGCTGTGCGTAGGGGTCATTTGCTCCTGCACCGATTCGACATCAACCCTTGGGTCGAGCGCGGCCGCGAGCGGAGATGAGACTAAGTCACCGGTTGCCATGATGTAGTCTTGAGTCACATTAGTTTCGGCCTTTTGTTGTGAGTGAACATAACGCAGGCGTAAAAACAGAATTAAGGTACAGGCCGACATAAAGCCATAAAGCATGCTATTGCCGAGCCATTGCATAAGGGTTGAGGCGATAAGTGGGCCGATACTGGCGCCAAGGCCGAAGGTCAGTAATATGGTGGCCGACAGACCAACCCTTTCACTTTGCTCGACACGGGAGTTGGCCAGTGCCGTCGCCAAGGGGTAGAAGGTAAAGCCAAGAATACCGAACAGAAACGTCATCACCAGTGAGAGCGTGGGATGGTAAGGCGTGAGGGCGATAGCTAAGGCTAAGATCCCAAGCAGTACGCAGTTAATGCGGATAAGTCGACTGCGGGACATGATGTCGGATAATTTCCCCATCGGCCATTGCGCCAGCAGACCCGCGAGAATGGTGGCCGTCATATAGGTGGCGACTTTCTCGGGCGGTAAACCTAAGTTACTGGCATAGGCGGGTGCTAAGCCGTAAAAGGAGCCGACAATCATGCTGCCTATCGCAATAGTCGTCAGTGCTTGCGGGGCTTTGCGCCAATAATGAGCGATTTTTAAGGGCGCGGGCACCAGTGGCGCCGGGTGAATACGGCGGGTCAAGGAAATGGGAACAATACACAGAGCAAAACAGATGGCGATCAGTAACAGCGGCTCTAGGCCGAGTTCAGGATAGAGGCTGATGGCACCTTGGCCCAATATCAAACCGAAGTACGAGACTATCATGTAGCTGGCAAACACAGTGCCGCGTTGGCTGCTTTCGGCCTGCTCATTGAGCCAGCTTTCGAGCACCATGTATTGGCACATCATGCCCATACCGACGATAAGCCTTAACAGGATCCAAACTGCTAGCTCATCCACTAAGGCGTGGCCGAGTGCGGAAGCGGCGACTATCCCGGCACTGGCGACAAAGGCGCGAATATGCCCAACTTGGGCAATCAAACGGTGGCCAATCTTAGAACCCGCCACTAGGCCAACGTAATAGGCCGACATCATGCCGCCTATCCACAGCTGTGGAACGTGCATCACCGACAGGCGTAGGCCTAAATAGGTGGTGAGTAAACCGCCTGCCAACACAGTTAATAGAGTCGTGCTATATAAAGAGGCGAAAGTGCGTAGCGGGTTTGCCATTAACTACTCCTTGTATGGTTGCAGGGAGAGTATATCAGGAGTTGGTGTGTATTCCGTGTTGCAAAATGTTGGGATTTAATGACTAACTTATCATTTTTGTGTATGAGTCACTCAATTCGACTGAAATGGGATTTGGCTGAGAGGATGAACCTAGTTTCAGCCAAACCACTGGGTATCACGATTATCTAAAGGTGTAGAGCAGGTTAAAGGTGGTGACTGTGTCTGTCTGCTTACTGCCTTCGGGGACCACTTCGGTGTACTTGATGTTCATGCCGATTTTAAATGCCCAGTCCTGAAATACTAAATTCTTGTAGTTCATGTCGAGGGTGAGAGTATTGTTATTCTCGCCCACCTCGGCGGTGAGATCGGCATTGATGCTGGTGTATTCCTGCAATTTTTGCGAAAACTTTGCCGCAGTACGTAAAATCACATCCTTTTCGGCGGCGGGATCGGGCTCCGCGACCGATTCCGCAGGCAGGTTGTATCGATAACCCGGACCGACTTCGAGGCTGAGTTTGGTCTTATAGGTACTGATGGCATTAAAACCATAACCCGAAGAAAGGGTTGAGATTTGGGTATAACTACCGAACTGATCCCAGGTAAAGTCGCCACGGCCAAAGATATAGCCCTTGGTGAGTTTATAGTTGCTCTGCAGTTGGAGTTCGTACTTCTCTGAAGTGGTTTTGTTTTTCTCTGAAGCAAAATACGCTTTTAGCGTGGCTTCTTGTTTCGTTTGTTTGGCATCGTAGATCAGCTGGGTGCGACCATTAAAACTGCTCGACTCGGTATTGCCCGTGTTCAACTGTAAGCCGGCTTCGACTTCTGCTGTAAAATCGCTTGGCGGCTCCTGATAATCGGGAGGTACAAGCGCAAGTGCCGGAAAAGATAGGCAAAACAAACTCAAAGGGGCGATAACTTTTAGCATTGCTCGTAACATTAGTCAGGGTTCTTGAATGGCTGGTGTCTGATATCCGAATAGGGGTGAGGCGTCATCATACCCGTATTGAGAGGTGAGGCAAAGTTATTGCTTGAGTTTCGCGTCTGCTTTCTGTACTATCTCGCGCTCGAATCAGTCACTATTTTCGTTCCTTGCCTCCACTTGGTCTGACTGAGCCAATAACGAGGCTACATAACCGTAAGGAGCAATAAATGCGTCATTACGAAATCGTATTTATGGTTCACCCAGATCAAAGTGAACAAGTACCAGGTATGATTGAGCGTTACACCGGTGTTATCACCGAAGCTAACGGCAAAATCCACCGTTTAGAAGATTGGGGCCGTCGTCAACTGGCTTACCCAATCCAAGACCTGCACAAAGCTCACTACGTTCTGATGAACGTTGAAGCACCAGCAGAGACGATTGAAGAGCTAGAAACTGCTTTCCGTTTCAACGACGCAGTTCTGCGTAACATGGTAATGCGTACTAAAGTTGCCGTTACTGAAGCATCTCCAATGGCGAAAGCTAAAGATGAGCGCGATTCACGTCGTGGCCCAGCTGGCGACCGCTCATATGATGAAGCTAACGCTGAAGAAATCGCTGAGTAAGTTTATCTGTGACCACCAATAACTTGGTGTTGTCAGGAACCATAACCCGTTCCAGACGCTTTAAAAGCCCGGCAGGCATCGCACACAGTGTGATAATGCTAGAACACAAATCGCAGCGTTATGAAGCAGATATGCTCCGCAACGTCTACGTACAAATACAAGTGATATTGAGTGGCCCACGCTTTGAAAGCGTGGCAGACAATCTGAAAGCAGGTGTGGAAGTACAAGTTCAAGGTTTTATGACGCTTCAACAGGGGCGCAATGGCCAAAATCGCTTAGTCATCCATGCCGAAAATGTCGAATTGAAAACTTAGGAGACTGTCAAATGGCACGTTATTTCCGTCGTCGCAAGTTCTGCCGTTTCACCGCTGAAGGTGTTGCAGAAATTGATTACAAAGATATCGTTACTTTAAAGAACTACATCACTGAAAGCGGCAAGATCGTTCCAAGCCGTATCACTGGTACTAGTGCTAAATATCAGCGTCAACTAGCTCGCGCAATCAAGCGTGCTCGTTATCTTTCTCTACTGCCATACACTGATTTACATCAGTAATTGCAGTATTCCTAATCGAATATAGAGGATTTGATAATGAACGTTATTCTGCTTGATAAAATCGCTAACCTGGGTAACCTGGGTGACCAAGTTGCAGTTAAAGCTGGTTACGCTCGTAACTACCTGCTGCCACAAGGTAAAGCTGTTGTTGCTAACGAAAGCAACGTTAAAGTATTTGAAGCTCGTCGCGCTGAATTAGAAGCTAAATTAGCTGCTGATCTGGCTGCTGCTAACCAACGCGCTGAAAAAATCGCTGCTCTGGAAGCTGTTGTTATCGCTTCTAAAGCTGGTGATGAAGGCAAACTGTTTGGTTCAGTTGGCACTCGTGACATCGCTGATGCAGTAACTGCTGCTGGCGTTGAACTGGCTAAAGCTGAAGTTCGTTTACCATTAGGCGCTCTGCGTACTACTGGCGACTTCGAAGTTGAAGTTCAGTTACACACTGAAGTTAAAGCTGTTGTTAAAGTATCTGTTGTTGCAGAAGCTTAATTACCAACTGCTTTAAATGAAAAACACCGCTTCGGCGGTGTTTTTTTATGGGCGCGATTTAGCTCGTATTGCTGTGTAAGTGGCTATCTGTTTCATATCAAGGATAAATAGGCTTAGCTAGTTCATCACAACTAAGCCTGAAGCTAAGGCTCAAATATTACTGAGGACTGCTGTTAAAAGGCGCGAGCACCCGTGGTAGTACGCCCTGTAGCTTTGAAATCGCGACCCCATAGTTAGTGATAGGCACATTGCGACGTTGGCATTCGTGGATGCGACGGAGCATTTCATTACGGTTAAACATACAGGCACCGCAGTGGATGACGAGGGCATATTGCTCTAAATCATCGGGAAAGTCGTGGCCGGACGTCACGATAAATTCGAGTTGTTTACCCGTATAGCTATTTATCCAGCGGGGGAGTTTGACTCGACCGATATCATCTTCCTGCACATTGTGGCTGCAGGCTTCGGCGATGAGCACTTTATCGCCATCTTGCAATTTATCTAACGCCTCCGCGCCTGCGGCAAGGGTGGCCAAATCCCCTTTAAAACGCGCAAACAGAGTTGAGAAAGTCGTGAGTGGAATCGATGCTGGCACTAGGGCGGCGACTTGCTTAATCGCCTGTGCATCGGAGACAACTAGTTTGGGTGTGACGACGGATAATGCCTTTTCTAGTTCCGTTTCTTTCACCACCATAGCGATCGCGTTGCGATCCAATGCTTCCCTAAGAATTTGTACCTGCGGCAGGATCAAGCGTCCTTTAGGTGCAGCCATATCGATTGGTACGACGCAGAGAATAACGTCCCCCGATTGATAGAGGTCGCCCGCTAGCAGGGGTTCTTGCTTATATTCCGCGGGGGCTAAATCGATAATCTGCTGCTTAAGCATTTTGGTCGCAAGACCTGTGGTGGCCGAGACCACAATAAAGGGCAAGGATTGCTGTTGGCAGAAGGCGATATTTTCAGCTTTAGGTGTACAGATATCGGCCTTGTTGAATACCACCAATATCGGCATTCGCATCTGCTGTATTTCGTTCACTAAGGCAATATCCGATGGATAAAGCCCTTGTTCGTCCACTACTAAGAGTGCCATATCGGAGCGGAACAATACTTTGCGAGTCGCCTTCACCCGCATAGCACCTAATTCTCCGTCATCATCGATCCCAGCCGTGTCGTAAAAGGTCACAGGCCCTAGGGGCTGCAACTCATAGGCCTTTGCTACGGCATCTGTCGTGGTGCCCTTAATATCGGACACTATGGAGATTTGTTGCCCTGCGATCATATTGAGCAGGGATGACTTACCCGCATTGCGTCGACCGACTAAGGCGATATGGTAACGCATGCCCCGTGGTGCCGATTGGTTTTGGGAATGCTCTTGTGGATTAATGCCTTGACACATATTGAGTCCTTTTCGAATCACCACGGCTAAAGGAGGGGGTTAGCCCACGGCTTTGTATTTGCTGGCAGATATGATTAAGTCGCTCCGCAACCGGATGTTGTTGCTGGTTTTTTCCTGGATAGATGCTGTAGTCACCACTCACCTGTGTTGGTGTGAAGGAGGGCATAATCACATTGCAGCCTCGCTTGAGTGCCAGTTCCCGAGTGCCTTTTTCGAGTGCATCGAGGGAGCTGGTCGCGGGGATATTTGCCCCAGGATTCATCAGTCGCAAAATCGCACTCACCCTATGGCTCTTAAGGGCGCTGCCATTGGGCGATGTGGCAAATGGAGTTTGCGCATGGGCGATAAAAGGGCCGCAGGCCAGCATATCGAGCTGCAGCTCAGTTAAGCATTGAATATCGCGGGCTAAGATAGCGTCAGTCATCCCAGGTAAATCGATGATAATGCCGGAACCTGTCTGAAAGCCGAGTGACTTAAGGTGAGCAAGTCTTGCGATGCGCTCATCGAAATGGGCTTTAGGGCGACAGCGAGCAAAGAGTGCGTGGTTGAAGGTTTCCAT
This sequence comes from Shewanella sp. FJAT-51649, assembly GCF_019457435.1. Taxonomy (NCBI): domain Bacteria; kingdom Pseudomonadati; phylum Pseudomonadota; class Gammaproteobacteria; order Alteromonadales; family Shewanellaceae; genus Shewanella; species Shewanella sp. FJAT-51649. The sequence continues at coordinate 803,746 of NZ_CP080411.1, forward strand.
CTTGAGTAAATAACGATCGGCACCCGCCTCACGCCAGTTTTCCAACTCATGATGTTTGCGATCACCGAGGGAGAGGGTGATTGCTAGGTTATGGCGCTGCTTAATTTCACTAATAAGGGCGCTGATGCGCTTGCAACTGTAGCTAAAATCATCTCCCGATTGCAGCACCACAGTGCCGAGGCCGAGTGCGGCTATGCTATCCACCGCGCTGAGGATTGCTTCGTTCGAGAGCCGATAACGCTTTACCTGCCGATTCTCGCTACGCAGTCCACAGTAATGGCAGTGGTTACGACAATGATTCGAGAATTCAACAATGCCGCGTAAATAGACCTGTTGCTGAAATTCGAGCTCAGTGGCGAGCTGGGCGCGGCTAAACAGCCATTCATCGTCCTGCCCTTGAAGCAGCTCAAGGATTTGCGCATAACTGAGCGCCATAGGTTTGAGCAAACTCGGTTGTGGGCTGAACGATGCTTGCTGAATGATTGGGATATGGCTGGTATGCATCAGTGACGCTCCTTATCCAGCGCAATCACACTTTGATACCAGAGATCGCCCACGGCGCGGCGACATTCTTCTACGTAACGGCCAAGGGTTATTGCCACCGGCGAGTCTTGCTCTGCGGTGACGCCGGAATAAAACCAATCGATTAAGCTGTTTGGCGCAAGGCCTAAAGCAATAACATCAAACTCTATCCAAAGCCCCTGTGCCGAAGTGGTATGGCTATGGGCGTAGTGACCGACAAAGAGTCTATCGCCAATCAGCAATATAGGTTGCAGTGGCAGCGCTTGGGTCGACACTAAATTGATCGTCTCAGGAAATTGTCTCTTTAGCTCGGCGCACCAGTGGCGGGAGTTTTCATAGAGTCGCTCCACTTCCCGCTGCGGCATTTCGGGCCTTAGGATAGTGGCGAATTCATCCCGCCAAGAACCAGTGGGCTCAAGCTTTATCAGGGTGAGTTGCTTGAAACTTGCGTTTTGTAAGCGCTGTGAGAGTAATTGGCCCACCGCATTATTAGCAAAGTTGCTGTAAATCGCCGCGTGTAACACGATTACATCAGCGCGCTCTATCGCATTCAGTAAGGCGCTAGTGTTAAGGCCAAAATGCAACTGTACGCCGGGCTCAGAAAATAAATAAGATGCCATTTACAGATAGATATCCCGTTCACCCGCATCGGTTTTTTTCAGGCAGACGCGTACGTTACGTTCCCGTGATGGACTCATTTTGGCGAGCTCTCGCTCTATCAGGGCGTTACCTGCCTCACGGGTTTTATCGCTGGCGTAGTCGTTCAGATATTCTCTAAAGGTGATCAAGGCATTGGGCTGGCAGAATTTGCCAATAAACTGCTGTTTGGCTAATCCCATAAAGTGATCGCCAGTGCGCCCTTTACGGTAACAGCCCGTACAGAAGGAGGGGATGGCATCCGAATCTGTGACTAATTCATAGATGATCTCATCCATGGCGCGATGATCGCCAAGGCTAAATTGTTCAGCATCATGTTGATTTTGTTTGCTATCTTGATAGCCTCCTGGGGCGGTACGTGAGCCTGCACTGATTTGTGAAACACCGAGCTCTAATAATTCTTTACGCAGCGCAGCGCTTTCCCGCGTGCTCATAATCAACCCGGTATAAGGTACGGCTAGGCGAGTGATGGCAACGATTCGCTTGAAGCACACATCATCAATCTCATAGGGAGGCTTTTCACTAAGGGCAGAGCCATGGGCGGGTTCTATCCGCGGGAAGGAGATGGTATGTGGGCCAACGCCACAGTCTTTTTCGAGTTGCTGAACATGGGTGAGCATGGCGAGCAGCTCAAATCTATGGTCATACAGGCCAAAGAGCGCGCCGATACCGACATCATCGATTCCTGCTTCCATCGCCCTGTGCATGGCGTAGAGGCGGTATAAGTAGTCGGTTTTTTTACCTTTTAGGTGCACTTTACTGTAAGTGTCTTGATGATAGGTTTCTTGGAAACATTGATAAGTGCCTATCGCCGCCGTTTTGAGCTGTTTAAAGTCTTCCACACTCATTGGCGCGCAGTTGACATTGATACGGCGAATTTCGCCGCCCTTGCCCTGCTTCACGCTGTACATGGTTTGAATACTTTCAACAATGGCTTGCACATTGTTGCGTGGATGCTCGCCATAGACCGCAAGGATCCGCTTGTGGCCCATTTCTTCGAGGATGCTGACCTCTTGGCGGATCTCATCCTGTTTTAAGGTCTTGCGTTTCAGCTCATGGTTATCGGCGTTAAAGCCGCAGTAACTGCAACTGTTGGCACAATGGTTGGACACATAGAGCGGCGCAAACATCACGATACGATTGCCGTAGATGGTGTTTTTAATTTCACGGGCGACGGCAAAGAGTGCTTCATCCAGCGCTTTATCTTGATTTTGTAGCAGGAGAGCGGTTTCGCGAATGCTTAAGCCTTCGCATCGACGGGCCTTTTCGAGAATGGCTTGGATTTGTTCACGACTCGGATTGCTGGCCTCTTCAATGGCCTGCCAAATCGCCTGATCGTCAATAAAGCTGACGTTGGGATTATAGTCAGAGACGGTAATGGAATGATGCTCGTGTGTGCTCATGGTTATCTATGCCCTTGAATATGAATACAGAAATGCGGCAGTTGTTGAGCAACTGCCGCAGATGACTTAGCTATTTTCTGGTCAGTTGTTCGCCGTTCGTGGCAACGGGGGCAATTTCATTTTTGACCCATAGCGGGGTGTACTCGGCGGCATCATGGTAGGGCACATTGCCGTGGATCATCATGGCTTTGAAGTCATCGAAGCGGTACACCGCGAGGAATAAATGCACGGGTAAGAAAGCGGTTAACACTAGTCCAGAGACCAAATGGGCTTGACCTAAAAACCACACTATATCCCGTGGTGCGGCGTGAGGGATAAGCCACAGCACTAAACCGGAGAGGATAAGCACTGTGCCGCCAATCAGTACACAGGCACCAAATAGCTTCTGGCCAGAGTTGTACTTGTTCATCGGAGGGATAGGCACTTTTTTACCCAGTAAGAATTTCTGTGGGTAACCGCCTAACACCATAAACCATTTCACGTCGCGTCCGGAGAAGCTGAACACGCGGGCGATAAATAACACCACTCGGTCGAATGCCATGATGGTAAATGCCACGGCATCGAGGGCCATAACAATCCCCGCAATGATGTGCACATCATAGGTTAGCTGCATGCCTTCCTGGGAAAGCGGTTTAAAAAACAATAACAAACCCGTCGCGGCTAACGGCAAAAAGCTCAGTAGCAGAATGTAGTGGAAGATCCTGACGTTTAACGGATGTTTTAAAATGGGTCTCATATCATGTTCTTGATGCATTTTTCATCTCCAATCAAGAGCTTAATTTGGTGCGGTCGACAAAATGGGTGTGCAGTAGCTCATGGGACATATGTCCTAATGGCTCGCCACCGAATTCTTTGTAGTATTTCTCTACCGCAGGGTTGGCGTGGCTAACACGTTTTTTCGCTAGGCTGTCGTCCTTATATAACCCTTGGCTTCTGGCCTTTATGTACTCATTGCGGCGCTCAAGCTTGCTGCTAAACCAACCAATAGGAATGGCTATGGCGGCGACAAAGGCAGCGCCTACGGCCATAAACTTACGGCGTGACAGAAAGAAACTGTCCTCGGCAAATAGGTGTTTTTTCTTGTTCATTTTTGTTTCCCGTTAAATGTTACCAAGCCAAGAAGAGCCTTTACCTTCAATAGGTTGGCCTCCACCGTTGACGCAACCGCCAGCGCAGTTCATCACTTCGATAAAGTGATAGGGCGAGGTGCCAGCCATTACGTCGCGTAGCACGGGTTCGATGTTATTGCCCATGTCGTGTACTACTGCGACATTGACCGTCACATTCTGGTTGAGCTGAGTATCAAACAGGCTGACGGAAGCCGATTTGACGCCTTTTAGCCCGCGTACGGGTTCAAATTCCAACTTGGCCATTTCAGTGCCAGTGAGCACTTTATGGGCGGTACGTAATGCCGCTTCCATCACACCACCTGTGGTACCAAAGATAGTGCCCGCGCCAGTGTATTCAGAGAACAAGCTATCGCCTTGATATTCGGGGGTATTAGCGAGGTCGATATCGAGCATTTTGAGCAATTGAGCCATTTCTCGGGTGGTCAGCACGGCATCAATATCTTGGTACGAAGGCGTGTTAGCACCATGGTATTGCCAAGCCGAGTTAAATTCGGGGCGTGAGGCTTCGAGTTTTTTCGAGGTACAAGGCATCACAGAGACAGTGAAAATATTCTCCGGCTGCATTTGATACACCTTAGCGCCATAGGTTTTGGCGACCGCTCCAGCCATTTGTTGAGGTGATTTAGCGGTGGATAGGTTAGGTAGTAGCGCTGGATAGCGGGTTTCAAGGTAGCGCACCCAACCTGGGCAGCAGGAGGTGAACTGCGGTAGCGCCCCTGCATTTTCTTCACCTTTGACATTGGCATGGAGGCGATGAATAAACTCACTGCCTTCTTCCATGATGGTGAGATCGGCGGCAAAGTTACAGTCGAAAAGCTTAAAGCCTGCCTGATTCATGGCACCATAGAGTTTACCCGTCACGAGTTCGCCCGTGCCTAAACCGAACTCTTCACCAATTGCGACCCGCACGGCAGGAGCGATAATGCCGACGACGGTAGTATTTTTATCGGCGAGCTTTTTAATGACGGTTTCAAGGGCGCTGTGGGTTTCTTCAATGGCGCTAAAGGGGCAGTTAATTAAACATTGACCGCAGCTTAAGCATTTATCTTCATCAATAGAGTGCACTGCACCCGAGGCGCCATTAATGGCATGGGTTGGGCAGAACTGTTTACAAGCATCACATCCTTTACATTTAGATGCATTTATCTTGATCAGCCCTTGGATTTCTCCCGGTTGATAAGTTGTCGCTGTCATAGGATTTCGCGTTCCTCATTTTCAACCTGAATTATATTTTCAGTGTTATTTAATGTATTTACTTAGCAGCTTATGCCTAGGGCAAAAGCGTATTGGTAAGTTTTAGACGGCTGGATAATAGGAAATTGATTCTGGAAAAAACTTGAGAGCGATCAAGTTTTATTCTTTTTGATAAAATAGACGTTTTTAATGGTTTTATTAGTCGTTTTTGATAATTTTTTAGAAATAAAAATAGGATTTTCCGTTTGTGCTTTATCTGGTATCTTTAAGTTTATTCTTTATATACAGTGTGTTGTAGCATTGATCTTAGTTGCCTAACACTGTTTGTTGTATTTTAAAGGCTTTTTGTGTGATTTATTGCATTATGAGGGTGTTATCACTCGTTTTGATTTTGTGCTTGGACAAATTGTCCATGATCTCTCTTGATTTAAATAATGCTAATTAAGATGGTTGATGAACTATTATGGCGAATGGAAAATGTAATAGATCACAAATTAGTAAATTGCTTAAAATAAAAAACCGTCCAAAGAATATTCCTTGAACGGCTTTTAAATATGCTTAATTTATATCGGTTAAATTAATTGAGTTAATATTGGCGAATTTTATTATCCATTAATGCTGAATATTAACTTAATATTAATTTCTCACTAACTCGAGTTCTTTAATTAAATTATCAGCATGGTCGACTTCATCCATCATCCACAGGATATATCGAATATCCACGTGCACGGCACGGGTGATGGTAGGGTTGAAGAACCAGTCCTTGGTAATGGCTTCATAGGTGGAATCGAAGTTAAGACCGACGAGTTCGCCTTTACCGTTAAAGACGGGCGAGCCCGAGTTGCCGCCTGTGGTATCGACACTCGACAGGAAGTTAACTGGCACAGAGTTAAACTCTTCTGGCTTGTCTAAGCAAGAGAACAGACGGCAAATCCAGCCGCGTGGATCTTGGTAGACAGATTTCACTAAGTGATCGCCAAAACGCTGCTCATGAATTGCATCGAGCAGTTTTTTCGGAGCGTTATAGGGCTCAACGCCGGTGTGCTTAGCGACTATGCCATCGAGGCGTGTAAAGGGCTGTTTGTACAGGGCATCACGGGATTGATAACCATCGACCATGCCGTAGCTGATACGTAGGGTACCGTTTGCATCGGGATACACTGGCCAGTTGTTGGCTTTGTAGTAGTCGATAACGGCAGCCATGTAGGCAGGACGCGCGGTAGACAGTTTACCCGCAAGGATTTTTTCTGCCTTTTCCTGCGCCATATTGGTGTCGTACAACGCGACAGCGAGGCGGATAAAAGGATCGCTGCTGGTTTCAAAGGCTTTGGCATCGGCATCCATCCACGCCAGACGTTGCGCTTGGTCGGTTAGCGTCGTGAGTGAATACAAACCATCGAGTTTTGCTTCTAGGCTGACGTTTTTATCGTCTAGATTCAGCATATTGTCTAAAGCAGCAACGCGATTAGGCTGCGACAAGTAGGCATTTAAATCTTGTAACCACAGGGTTTTATCGACTTTAACATCAAAGCTGGAGTCGATACGCTTCAGGCGCGAGCTGAACATGGCAAGGTCACGCTCTTGGTAACCGATTTCACGCTCGGCATCGCTCTTTTGCTTTTCCTTGGCTAAGCGATAGAGGCTATTGGCCGCAGTGAGCAGTGTGCTTGATTGGGCGTTGGTGAAGTAATAATTGGTTTGGGTTTGCAGTTGCTGCTCGGCCAATAAAACTTCTAGCTCGCTGATAAGGTTTTGATTAAGGCTAGGGTTTTTCTTTAACCAAGCCAGAAAATCATCTTCGCGTTGCTGCTTAATGCCGACTATATCCGTGGCTTTAAAGCCAGCCAGCAGACCGTTGAGTTTTTTCATTCGGTTTGCCATCGACGCCATATTGCCCGCATATTTAATGGCGATGTCGGCATCTTCCTGACCCATGGCTTCGATAGTATCAATCTGTAATTGATAGCGTTTTGCCTGAGTGGGATACAGCCAATCACTGGCAAATTTTAGCTCGCTGGTGAGATTGTAACGGCTGGTGGTGCCAGGGTAACCCGCCACAAACACGCCGTCGCCCGCTTTCACACCATCGGCGTTTACTTTCAGGTAACTCTTTGGCGTGTAAGGAATGTTATCTTCGCTGTAGGCAGCAGGTTTGCCATCTTTACCCACATAGGCGCGCAGGAAGGCAAAATCGCCCGAGTGGCGTGGATATTCGTAGTTATCAATATCACCGCCGTAAGCGCCAACGCTTTCTGGTGGCGCGTACACTAAGCGCACATCGCGGATCATCAATTGCTTGATGAGGTAATATTCCAAACCATTGTGGAAGCTGCGAACGTTACAGCGGTAGTTATCATTGGCCTCACAGCTTTTGATCAAGGCTTTGCTTTGGTTTTCAATCTCTTCGTAGCGTTTGAGCGGATCTTGACTTAAGTCTTTGGTGACATCGCTGGTGACATTGGTCACAGCTTCGGTGATGTATAAACGCTCGTTAGGGCCCGCCGACGGTTCTTTATCCATCGAGGTGGCTAAAAAGCCCTGTTCGAGATAGTTATGTTCTTTCTTAGTGTTATATTGTATCGCCTTGTAGGCACAATGATGGTTTGTCACAACTAGCCCTTGGGGCGAGACAAAACTGGCGGTACAATAGCCCAGCCCGACAACGGCATTCATAGGATAACTGGTGAGATCGGCTAATTTGTCAGCGGGAATATCGATTCCACGCGCGCTGAGTTTGTCCGCAATTGAAGGCATTTGGTAAGGTTGCCATTGTCCTTCATCGGCTGTTGCTACGCCTGAGGTCAGTACTAAGGCTGCAACCAATGCAATACGCATGTTCTTTCCTTATTTTTAGTTAGAGTGTCCGTTGGAATGAGGTAACAGGCGAATGTAAACAGCCTGTTTGCTTGACGCGGGTTTTATATCATATTTTGTTAAGTTGTTGGAAATCGGGAGTGTTAATGTCACAACAAGGTGCGTTTAAACCTAAGAATAAGCCGACAGATGTGCAGGTCGATAGCTTAAAGCTGCCGCCGCATTCGATAGAGGCTGAACAATCGGTCTTAGGTGGCCTAATGTTAGACGCCGACGCTTGGGATAAAGTGGCCGAGACTGTGGTGAAAGAGGATTTTTATTCCCGCTCGCACCGAATGATTTTTGCGGCCATGCACCGTTTAGTCGAAAGTGGTCAACCCATCGACTTGATTACGGTTTCTGAACAGCTTGAAGTTGAAAACCAGCTTGAAGAAGCGGGCGGCTTTGCCTATTTAGGCGAGATTGCCAAAAACACCCCGAGCGCGGGTAACATTGTTTCCTACGCCGAGATCGTGCGCGAGCGCGCCGTGGTGCGGGAGATGATCCGTGTCGCCCATGAGATTGCCGATGCGGGTTACAATCCCGAAGGGCGTGATTCCAGCGCCTTGCTCGACTTGGCCGAGAGTAAAGTCTTTAAGATTGCCGAGCAGCGCACCAATGCCAACGAAGGTCCAGAAGGCATTAAAACCATTCTCGAAAAAACCGTCGATAAGATTGAGCAGCTCTACAATAACCCACACAACGGTGTGACTGGGGTGTCGAGCGGCTTTAGCGATCTCGACCGCATGACTGCTGGCTTCCAATCCGGCGACTTGATTATTGTCGCGGCGCGTCCTTCTATGGGTAAAACCACCTTCGCGATGAACCTCTGCGAACAGGCGGCGATGAATGAAGACAAGCCAGTGCTGATTTTCAGTCTCGAGATGCCCTCGGAACAGATCATGATGCGTATGTTGGCCTCCTTGGGCCGCGTCGACCAAACCAAAATCCGTACCGGACAACTCGATGATGAGGATTGGGCGCGTGTATCCTCGACCATGGGGATTATGCTCGAGCAGGGCAAGATGTATATCGACGACGGCTCTGGCTTAACGCCGACCGAAGTACGCAGCCGTGCCCGCCGTATTGCCCGTGAGTATGGCGGGTTGTCGATGATCATGGTCGACTACTTGCAGCTGATGCAAGTGCCGGCCTTATCGGACAACCGTACCCTAGAAATTGCCGAAATCTCTCGCTCTCTCAAGGCATTGGCTAAAGAGTTAGAGATCCCCGTGATTGCACTGTCCCAGCTTAACCGCTCGCTCGAACAACGTGCCGATAAGCGCCCAGTAAACTCGGACTTACGTGAATCGGGTTCTATTGAGCAGGATGCGGACCTCATCATGTTTATTTACCGTGATGAGGTGTATAACAACGATTCTCCCGATAAGGGCACCGCAGAAATCATTATCGGTAAGCAGCGTAACGGCCCAATTGGACGTGTGCGCTTGACCTTCCAAGGCCAGTTTTCCCGTTTTGATAATTACGCTGGCCCGCAGTTTGAAGAAGATTAATTGCTGGTGTTAGAAGCTAAGCACTGCTTATGTATTCTTTTTATTTCCTGACTTTCCAAATAGACAAGGCAAATTTTGAAACCTTTTCCCCGAGCAGAAATTAGCAGTAGTGCACTGCAGAACAATCTCGCCGTCTTGCGTCAACAGGCGAGTCGCAGCCAAGTAATGGCGGTGGTGAAAGCCAATGGTTATGGTCATGGATTATTAAATGTCGCCAACTGTTTACACACGGCCGATGGCTTTGGCTTAGCCCGTTTAGAAGAGGCCTTAGAGCTCCGTGCTGGTGGCGTGAAGGCGCGCTTGTTATTGCTTGAAGGCTTCTTTCGCAGCACGGATTTACCTTTGTTGGTGGCCCACGATATCGATACTGTAGTGCACCACGAGTCGCAAATCGAAATGCTAGAGCTGGCGACGCTCTCAAAACCTGTCACTGTATGGTTGAAAGTGGATTCTGGCATGCATCGGTTAGGCGTAACCCCTGAGCAATTTACGCAGGTGTATGCGCGCTTGATGGCCTGTGACAATGTCGCCAAGCCCATCCATTTGATGACTCACTTTGCCTGTGCCGATGAGCCTGAAAATCATTACACCCAAGTGCAAATGCGAACCTTTAACCAGTTAACCGCGGATTTACCTGGGTTTCGAACCTTAGCCAATTCTGCGGGTGCCCTCTATTGGCCGAAGAGCCAAGGGGACTGGATCCGTCCTGGGATCGCGCTCTATGGTGTGTCTCCGGTGACGGGGGATTGCGGCGCCAATCATGGTCTGATCCCGGCGATGAATTTAGTTTCGCGTTTAATTGCGGTGCGTGACCACAAGGCAGGACAACCCGTTGGCTATGGTTGTTATTGGACGGCGAAACAAGATACTCGCCTTGGTGTTGTGGCCATTGGTTACGGCGATGGTTATCCGCGTAATGCGCCAGAAGGCACGCCAGTGTGGGTTAATGGTCGCCGAGTACCGATCGTTGGTCGTGTATCTATGGATATGTTAACTGTTGATTTAGGTGCAGATGCGACAGACCTTGTGGGCGATGAAGCATTGCTTTGGGGCGCCGCTTTACCCGTTGAGGAAGTGGCTGAACATATTGGCACCATCGCCTATGAGTTAGTGACTAAACTCACCCCAAGGGTCGCTGTGTGTCTTGCATAAGCCATCGGAGTGAATACTAAAACGGCGCATTTGCGCCGTTTTTTTATGCCTTGCAAGCGGATGATTGAGAGAACTGTCAGCCGTTCTGCACTTGGTTATTGCACCATTGAGGCAATAATCAAGCTTGCAGAGCGACGTGAAAGGAAGGCTAAAGGGGAGTTAGTGGTAACGGATTAATTCTCAAAGCAGATTTCAATAAAAGCAGTGCCGTATGGGCTGCTGAAGGGCATGATAATTTTGGTGCCATTCGCTTTGTGGGAAATGGTATGCCCTTTACCCGAAACCACCATAGGAGTTGCCATTTCGAACTCGTAACCCTTTTGCCCTAAAAGATTTTTTGCTCCACCTGTGACCATGTTGGTGATTTCACCCACGAGATCGGTGACTTCTTCATTTATCTTACCTGGGTTTTCCCCAAGCATATTTTGCATGATCTGCAGTACCAGTTTTTGTTCAAAGGTAATAGATAACGACCCCTTAGTCTGCGGCCCAACCATACCAATTAACCCGGACACATCACCCTTGGCTAAGTTGTCGGTTTTAATTTGGGGCTTGCCCGGAGTGAGATCCATGCTTGCCATCGTCGAAATGACATTGAGCAGGGATTGCAGAAAAGGGTTAATAAAATTGACGTTCATGCTTCAGTGTTTCCTCTTGTGAACTTAAGCCTTATGGTCACCATGTCATTAAGGTTAGACGAAAAGTCGCTGAACCACAGCAATCTTAATCACACTCTATCAGCTTAGATGACACAAATGGAAATGTGAGGTTAATTTCACGATTTTATTGTTATTTATCCTAGAATCAGCTTAAAACCACATCACTCAAGAGCCGCATTTTCGACATTTTTAGCTCCGATTATCGATACGCGATTTTGTCAGCCTAAGTTTGCTTACTCCCTGTAGATCAGCCAATTTCACCTAAATAAACAGAGGTCGTTCCTGAGAATATTCTCGATTGTCACCGTTATATAAATTTAATTGCATTAATTTTCATAGTGTTAGTTTGGATTAGGTATGGAAATCTTACTTATTCAACCGTCAGTAAGACCTAGCGCGCATTTCAGCTTCAAATTGTGACCAATATTAAATTGTAATGTAAATGATAATAATTATTGATTGCAATTTATGTTTTGCATATATTAGCGGCGATTAACAGATGGGGGACATCTGTTACAGAGTTTACTCCGCAACAGGAATGCTTTTGATGAAATTTGCAAAACGCCGCAATGGCCGAGTTACGCTCGGTGCCCATGTTTTAGGTTCGTTAACGATTGGTATGGCGGTTTCAGCCGCTCCGGCTATGGCGACGGAGCCGCAGCCACAAGTCGTTGAGAAGAAAGTTGAACATATTGAAGTGAACGGTGAGTACTTAGGTTACAACACCCGTAAAGTGCAATCGGGTAAATTTACCGAAGATCTGCTCAATACCGCTAAAACCGTTACCGTTATTAATCAAGATTTGATCAAGGATATGGGCGCCCAGAGTTTTACCGATGCACTGCGTGCAACACCCGGTATCACACTAGGGACAGGTGAGGGCGGCAACCCTTACGGTGATAGACCCTTTATCCGTGGTTACGATGCTCAATCTTCAACCTTTATCAATGGTATGCGTAATGTGGGCTCACAAAGCCGCGAAACCTTTAACATTGAACAAATTGAAGTTCTGAAAGGCCCAAGCTCTGTATACAACGGTCGTGGCGCCGTAGGTGGTAGCATCAACATTGTGACTAAAAAGGCCCAATCCGAAGACTTTATTAATGCCGATGTTGCCGTCGGAACGGATTCGCTTAAACGCGCCAGTGTCGATGTCAACCATGTGATTGCCGATGAGGCTGCGGTCCGTATCAACATGATGGCCCACGATGCCGACACCCCGGGGCGCGATGAAGTCACGGGGAATCGTTGGGGTGTAGCGCCTTCGGTGACCTTTGGTTTAACCACGCCAACCAAAGTCACGCTCGAATATTATCACTTTGAAAATCATGATATTCCTGATTACGGTATTCCCTACGATCAGGCAACGGGTCAACCTGCGGATGTCGACACTGATAACTTCTACGGTTTGTTGTCGCGCGATTTTCGCGACACTATGGATGATACGGCGTCAGTGTTGATCAGCCATGATTTTAACAACGACATGCAGTTCACTTCGACCTCCATCTATAGCCGTAACAGCAATTACTATATTGTGACTAACCCAGACGACACTACGGGCAACGTGGCTAATGGTTATGTTTGGCGAAACACCAAGTCGCGCCATTCGGTCACTAAGACCTTAGCAACTCAATTGCAGCTTTCGGGTGAAGCAAAACTCGCGGGAATGACTAACCGTTTTGCCGTCGGTACTGAACTCAGTAACGAACGTACCAGCAACTTGAGTTACACCGTCGATACGGGTAATGGCCGCAACGCGGGTTGTAATCAGGCGATGCTGGACAACTACAACTGTACGCTGCTGGATAATCCAAATCCGCACGATCCTTGGGTTGGCACTATTACCCTAGGTACCGATGCGACTGTTACAGAAACCGATACTCGCTCGCTTTATGCCTTTAACACCATTGAGTTAACCGAAGCCTGGATGGTGAACGCCGGGATCCGTTGGGATGATTACAGCACCAGTGCTGAGAATTCGACCTCTGAATTCAGTAACGATACCGACTTCTTTAACTATCAATTATCGGTACTTTATAAGCCTGCCGAAAACGGCAGTATTTATGCCGCATGGGGTACTTCTTCTAACCCACCGGGGACCTCAAATGGTGATGGTGCGGATCGCCTCGGCAGTACCAACGCCGATTTAGAGCCGGAAGATACGGAAAGCTATGAGTTAGGCACTAAGTGGGACTTCTTTGCTGGACGTTTATCTCTGAATGGTTCGGTATTCCAAATTGAGAAAAACAACGCTCGAGTTGCGACCTCTGGCGATCGTAACTCGCCGCAGGAAAACGTCGGTGAGCAAAAGGTGAAAGGTTTCGAACTTGGCTTCTCCGGTGACTTTACTGAGCATTGGCACGGTTTTGGTGGTTACACTTATTTGGATGCGACCTTGGAAAGCAATGGTTATAACCAAGCGCAAAATGGTAACCGCTTCCCCAATACCGCTAAAAATAGCTTAAGTTTATTCACGACTTACGATGTGACTGAGGATTTTACTGTTGGTACGGGCGCGTACTACATGGGTAAAGTTTATGGTAATACGGCTAACACGTTATCGATTCCATCCTACTGGCGTTTTGATTTGACTTCATCTTATAAAATGAGTGAATTCTTGACCTTACGCCTGAACGTGCAGAATCTAACGGATGAGCGTTATTACGATAAGGCGTACACCGCGCACTTTGCTAATATGGCCCCTGGTCGCTTAGTGATGTTAAGTGCCGATATGCACTTCTAAGCCGTATTAATCGAGATCTGAATGGCAGCCCTAGGGCTGCCTTTGATGTTTATGCTATTCCAATTGGATGTTGAAATGCTTATTGAAATTCCGAATGTTTTTTCTAAAGAAGAAGTCAATCAGCTAAGGGAAGAGCTCGATGCCCGCACTTGGATTGATGGCAACCAGACCTCGGGCGTAATGGCGAGCACCCGTAAACGTAACCAGCAGTTAGACAAAGATGACCCTGTCGCACTGCAAATCGGTGAGCTGATCATGGCACGCTTGTTGGCCCACCCTTTATTTGTCTCGGCGGCGCTGCCATTACAGTTTTATCCTCCCTTGTTTAATCGTTATCAAGGTGGCGAAACCTTTGGTTATCATATCGATAATGCGATTCGCTCGACCAGCGAAGGCATGGTGCGTACCGATCTGTCTGCCACCTTATTTTTAAGTGAACCAGACACTTATCAAGGTGGTGAGCTGGTGATCCAAGATACCTATGGCCAGCAATCCATTAAGCTCGCTGCGGGCTCATTGGTGTTGTATCCCTCGACAAGTCTGCATCAGGTTACTCCTGTTACCTCGGGTGAACGTACCGCCGCTTTTATGTGGCTGCAGAGTATGGTGCGCGATGAGGGGCAGCGTCGTTTGCTATTTCAACTCGATCAATCGATTCAATCGTTGACGGCGCAGGCCGCGCCAGAACAAGAGTTGTTTAATCTGACGGGGGTTTACCATAACTTGCTCAGACGTTGGAGCGAGTTGTAGTGATTCTAAGCTAGGCTTCTCTCCTCGCTTCATCTCCCCAAAGCGGGCGGTTTAGGGTATAATCCCGCCAGCTCTGAGGGGCAACAAAACAGTAAACGTTAACTCGTTTACTGTTTTTGTATTTTTACGCTGGTGCTGCATTGCTCATCAGCGGCTTAAATTAAGGCGCTTTATCCCTCTAAGCTTTAACTTACTGGCAAATTTTAATTACTTGAGTCGATAGTCACGTGTTGAAAAATAATCTTAATGATGGTCTACAGCTCGACCGCACCTTTTCCATTGCGCCCATGTTGGATTGGACGGATCGTCATTACCGTTATTTTGCTCGCTTAATGTCGGCCAATGCCTTGCTGTATACCGAGATGGTGACAACGGGGGCGATTTTGCATGGCCGTGGTGATTATCTTGCCTATAACCAAGAGGAACATCCCCTTGCATTGCAATTGGGTGGCTCGAATCCTGCTGAACTTGCTCGCTGCGCCAAACTTGCCGCCGAGCGCGGTTATGATGAAGTAAACCTCAATGTGGGTTGTCCTTCCGATCGGGTGCAAAACGGTCGCTTTGGTGCCTGTTTGATGGCCGAACCTGAGCTGGTGGCTGAGTGTGTCGATGCCATGAAGCAAGTGGTTGATATTCCTGTGACGGTAAAAACGCGCATCGGCATTGACGAGCTGGATAGCTATGAGTTTCTGACGCACTTTATTGATACTGTTATGGCTAAAGGCTGTGGTGAATTTATTATCCATGCGCGTAAGGCGTGGTTACAGGGATTAAGTCCGAAGGAAAATCGCGAGATCCCGTCCTTAGACTACGACCGGGTGTATCAGCTTAAGCGTGATTATCCGACGCTCAATATCAGCATTAACGGCGGTATCACTAGCCTTGAACAGGCTAAAAACCACTTGCAGCACTTAGATGGTGTGATGGTAGGACGTGAGGCTTACCAAAACCCCTATATTCTGGCGCAGGTTGACCAACTGCTCTGTGGCAGTCAGAAGGCGGTGATTAGCCGTGAAGCTGTGATTGAGACTATGTTGCCCTATATCGAGGCTCACTTGCAGGCGGGCGGGCGCTTAAATCATATCACTCGCCATATGATTGGCTTATTCCAAGGCTTACCGGGTGCCCGTGCGTGGCGTCGTTATTTGAGCGAAAACGCCCATAAAAACGGTGCAGATATTGAGGTGGTCAAGCAGGCTTATCAAAGTATCCAGAGTGAAATGGTTGCTCAATAATTATTCGATTTAAAAAGTGGTGAGATTGACTAATGCCTGTAGTATTTTTCACCACTTTACCTTTCTCAAATATCTCGCCTATATCGTTCCTGCTTTAAATAAATTATTAAATCAATGTAAATCATCGACTTAAGTTTGTTTTGATAAGTTGGCACGCCCTTTGTAATAGTCTCTATGTCAAGTTAATCAATCGGAAAGGGACGACATCATGTTTACTTCAAACGTTAAAAAATCAGTTCAAGCAAGTGTGTTATTCGGTGCATTAATGGCGAGTGTTGCAGTACACGCCGAAGCGGCACCTGTATCTGATGTAGTGGGCGCCATCGAGCAAACGCTGAGCACCCAAGCACAGGAGTTGCTGGTTAACACTAAGCGTGAACTGGTGTTATCACTGCAAACACAATTAGCTGAAAGTATCTATGACTTCAATAGCCAGCTAACACTCAGCGCGGATAACCAAGGTGAGTCTGTCACCTCAGGCGAATACAGCGCAAACAAGTAAGGAGCTGCCTATGTGGTTTGTAGCACCTCTTATGACTCTGCTACTGCTACCAGTGATTAGCCTCGCGTTGTTTTCAGGAATTATCTGCTGGTTTCAGTGGCACAGTGTCAGCGATAAGTAAAATATTCATCAATTGGAGTTCAAAATGAAACGAGCGCAAATGCGAATGGACAATTCAGAACGTTTAGTCTGTGGTGTTGCCTCTGGTATGGCGTGGCAATTCGGTTGGTCCTGTTTTTGGACTCGTGTAGTGTGGGCCGGCGCGATTCTATTTATGCCTGGTGTGAGTCTGCTAGTTTACTTTGTACTGGCCTTACTTGTGAACCAATGGAAAAGACCGATTTAACCCACGTTTTTGCTCCCTCAATTTGGGAACGTGAATGGATTAGCCGATGCAAGTTTATGGACACAGCCTTTAGCGGGATGCTATCAACAAGAGGGCACATCGACCCTCATGCCAATAGTGAACACTGTTTAAGTGAGTATCACTTTTTAAGAAAAGCCTGAAATCTGGCTTTTGCTTCATCACTTTTAAGTCTTGCACTAAATTGTTCTAGCTCTTGATGCATCTGGTGTTGCACGCGGTTTTTATGTGGTCGCATCAACTGACGGGTAATTTGCAGTGCTTGCGGTGGCTGATTAGCCAGTTTCTTGGCCTGATTTAGGGCATAACCGAGCAACTCTTCTTGGGCGATAACATCGTTAATGATATTCAGCCTGTGCGCTGTATTGGCATCAAAACTTTCGCCGAGCAGCAATAGCTCCGCCGCCTTTTGATAACCCACCAATTCGGGTAAGAGTAAGCTTGCGCCAGCCTCGGGCACTAGGGCCAAATTCACGAAGGGCAGTTGGAATTTAGCCGTGTTATCGGCATAGACCAAATCACAGTGCAGCAGCACCGTTGTGCCAATGCCAACGGCGGCACCAGAGACGGCGGCGACCAGCGGTTTTTTGAGTTCCAATAGGCAAAATAGGAAGCGCACTGCGGGGTGATTTGGACCTAAGTCACTATTTTTCAAAAAGTCAGCAACATCATTGCCCGAGGTGAAACAATTATCTTCGCCATGGAGCATAAAGGCACGAATGTCGTTGTCTGCTTCACCTTCGATCAGGTATTCTGTCAGTTGTTTATACATATTAAGATCAAGTGCATTGCGTTTATCTGGGCGATTAAAGCTGATAATACGAACGCCCTGATCATCCCGAACCTGTATATGACTCATGGGTTGTTTTCCTTTACGACGACATTGGGTAGACATGGAGTTTAAGACATTGAAACCGATATTCAAACAGATGTTTAATTTTGTCGCATTATCCTGTGCCTCATTTTCTGTTTTCGCTAACGTAGTGATGACCGAAGGTCATGTCCGTGCAATGCCTGATACAGTACCAAATACCGCCGCTTACTTTACGCTGGAGAACCATAGTGATAAAACGGTTCGCCTCACCGGAGTGGCAACTGAGGTCGCGAAGGAAGCGCAATTACATACCATCATCGAAGAACAAGGCATGGTAAAGATGCGCCATGTTGAAGGTTTCGATATACCCTCCCACGGAAAATTAACCTTCTCGCCGTCTGGAGAGCATGTGATGCTCATCGGACTCAAAGCCCCATTAGCCCTAGATCAGCAAGTTAAACTGCAGTTAGCGTTTGACGATGGCGAGAATATAACGATTACATTGCCTGTTGCTAAGCAGGCCGAGAATGCTGCTGAACATGAGCATCATCACCATCATTAAGGAGTCACTTGATGCAAATAACATGGAAGAAGGTCACCGGAGTTGGTTTATTTGTTGTTTTAATTGGTTATCTAGTCAGCGTGTGGTGGAGTATTGAACCCGATACCCTGACACCACAACAGCTGACGGCCACAGAGAAGAATGTCGTGGGTTATGCAACCACTACGTCGTTGATCCTGACCGTTGAAACACTGCTGGATAAGCAGGGCGGCTGGTTATCGAACGATGTGATGCCACCTTCGATTTTTATGGATAACATGCCCGCGTTTGAGTATGGCGCTTTAGAGCAAGTCCGTGATTTAGCACTGATTATGCGTAAAGAGTTTAGCCGCTCCCAGTCCCAATCCGCTGCGGATAAGGACCTAAGCGAAGCGCAAGCTAAGCTGAACATCGACCATACCAGTTGGTTAGTGCCAAGCGCCGAGAGCGAATATCGCGATGGCGTTAAGCTGCTCAAGTTGTATCGCGCGCGCATGATGGATCCAAACAATCAGGATGCCCAGTTTTACGCCCGTGCCGACAACCTCAACGAGTGGCTCAAAGAAGTTCAAAAACGCTTAGGCAGTATGTCGCAACGCTTATCGGCGAGTGTTGGCCAGGAGCGGTTAAATACCGATTTAGCTGGCGATAATGCTGCGCGCCAATCTACCCCGAATTTAGCTAGCCATCAGGTGAAAACCAGCTGGTGGAAAATTGATGATGTGTTCTATGAGAGCCGTGGTGCCTCGTGGGCACTGCTGAATTTTATGCGTGCAGTCGAAGTCGACTTTGCTGACGTATTGAAAAAGAAAAATGCTGAGGTCAGCCTGAAACAGATCATTCGTGAGCTGGAGGCGACTCAACAAACAGTTTGGAGCCCTGTGGTACTTAATGGCAGTGGTTTCGGTCTAGTCGCTAATCATTCATTGGTTATGGCTAACTATGTGTCCCGTGCGAATGCCGCGGTGATTGATTTAACGAACTTGCTATCTCAAGGTTAATTATGAAAAAAACACTCCTCGCCAGTGCGGTATTAGGATGCTTAATGGCCACTTCTGCCCAAGCGGCAACTGTGGTTGGATTCAAAATTGGTGGCGATTACTGGCGCGCCGATACCAGTGGTACTTTTTCCGATAAAGGTCAGCCACAACAAGGGTTTGACTACAGTTCATCGGCTCAAGGTAGCTACTGGATTGCGGTTGAGCATCCGCTGCCGTTTATCCCAAATCTTAAAATTCGTGAAAATAGCTTAGATCAGAAGGGCAGTCTGGCTAATGCTGACTTCAGCTTCAATGGCCATGATTTTACTGGCAATGTGACCAGCTATACCGATCTGAGCAACACCGATTTTGTGCTGTATTACGAGTTGCTGGATAACGACATTCTGTCTTTGGATCTCGGTGCTGCCTATAAGCTGATGAACGGTTCTCTGCGCGTTCAAGATGCGGGTCACCCAGAAGAGAAAGACGTCGATAGCGGCATTGTAATGGGTTATGCCAGCACACACGTGAGCATGCCAGGCCTTGGGTTATTCGGCTTTGCGGATTTAATGCTTGGGGTAAACGAGTCTAACGTACACGACTACGCTATCGGCTTAGGTTGGGAGTTTGACGGCGTGGCGGTGGATACCCGTGTACGCGTTGGTTATCGTGAGTTTGCCTTTGATGTAAACAACTTCTCTGGCATCAGCGCCGATACCAAGTTTGACGGTTATTTCGCCGGTGTAGAAATTGACTTCTAAGCGTTAACGCGAATGAATCAGCCATAAAAAAACCGCCATTTAGGCGGTTTTTTTATGGGAGGTATCGCTATCTTATTCGGCTTTTAGACCGTTGTTGATAGAGATAACATCGTCTTCATTTAAGGTGCCAGCAGCTTGTTTCAACGCAATAATTGAGTTGATGTAGCTGTAACGAGCATCCGACAATTTACGTTTTGAGTCGTACAGATCACGGGTACGGTTCAGTACGTCAACAATGGTACGAGTACCAACTTCGAAGCCCGCTTGTGTTGCCTTTAACGCACTTTCAGATGAAATCACTGACTGCTCATAGGCACGGATTGAGCTGATTGAAGCGCCTACGTTGTTGTAGTTGTTACGAACGTTTTTCACCACACTACGGTAGGTTTGCTCTAACTTCTCGCTCGCTTCCACGTATTGGAATTGTGCTTCTTTGACCTGTGATGTGACTTTAAAGCCTTCGAAAATCGGAATGCTTAAGTTCACGCCAACGTTCACATTGTCAAAATCTGGCTCGTTCACATCACCCGTTTTTTGCTCTAAGCCTTTGTTATAACCTGCGTTTAGGCTAAGAGATGGCATATGGCCCGCTTTGTAGAGGCTAATGGTCTCTTGAGCGATATCTTTACCGATGCGTTGAGTCATCAGATCGACACTGTTGGTTTCAGCAATCTTTAGCCACTCACTCGATGATGTAGGTGCTGGCGTTACCGCAGAGAAACGGTTGGTGTCGAGCACATTAATGGTCTTGTGATCGATACCTGTGATTTCACGCAGGGCTTCGTAGCTGTTGGCTAGTGTGTTTTCAGCCAAAATTTCAGTCGCCGAGGCTAAGTCATACTGAGCTTGCGCTTCATGTACGTCGGTAATCGCAGTTAAACCTACGGCAAAACGTTGTTTTGTCTGCTCGAGTTGACGCTCAATCGCACGTTTTTCTGCGCCTTGGAACTCGTAGTTATCTTTTGCCGTTAATACATCGAAGTAGGCTTTAGTCACACGAGTGATCAAATTTTGCAGTGCTGATGCATAGGTCGAATCGGCTTGAGAAGCGGCTTTTTCGGCAAGGCTTAAGCCAACCCAAGCGCTGTGATCATAGATCACTTGGTTCAGCTTTAGGCTACCGGTCAATCCACTGGTATCGCTCTTAGGATCATTCCATGCTTTGTCATAACCCACGTTAGCGCTGATGGTCGGTAACAGTGGTGCACGGTTTTGTTCGATCTTTTCAAACAAGGCATTACGTTGAGCTTGTGCTTGTAATACTAGCGGGTCGCTCGTCAGTGCTTGTTGATATATTTGCAGTAAATCATCTGCTTGAACCGCTTGAGCGGAAGCCGCGAGAGTTAATGCTGCGCATAGAGAACGGATCTTAAATTTCATTTGCTGTCCTTATTAGACAAATTCTCCCAAAGGAGAAATATGTAACTTCGTTTAGACTAAGTAATGCCTTTACCAAGGCGGTTTGCGCTTCCCGACGCTTCCCGATACAGCTAAAACTTAATGTCGTAGAGTCTAAAAACTCCCACACGTTCAAGTCAACTGCGAAGTGTAACAGATTTTATTTTAAAAATGAGCCAAATTGCCTTGATAATAGGCGAAAATTTAACGCTTAAGGATTGAAATATGAAGCCTGCTGGTTTTTCGCAAACAGATGTGGAAATTCTCGAGAAAAAGTCGCTGTATCAAGGTTTTTTCGCCCTCGAACAGTTCACTTTTAAACACAAATTATTTGCTGGTGGTTGGAGCCAACCCGTGACCCGCGAAGTGTTCGAGCGTGGCCATGCCGTGGTGGTCCTGCCCTATGATGCTGCGCGTGACAAGATTGTTTTAATTGAACAAATTCGTTTTCCTGCATTAGCGACCACTAAATCTCCTTGGCTAATGGAGTTGGTCGCAGGTATGATTGCGCCCGACGAAACGCCGCAGGATGTTGCGCACCGCGAGCTGCTGGAAGAAACCGGCTTAACCGCCCGCAATATGCATTATGTGAACAGTTATCTGGCAAGTCCTGGTGGCAGTACGGAGCGTTTCTATTTCTATTGGGCCGAGGTGGATTCATCCTTGGCGCAAGGTCTGCACGGATTAGCTGACGAACACGAAGATATTCGATTGCATGTGTTAGACCGTGAGGATGCCTATAATCAGGTCGTCAACGGGGCAATAGACAATGCGTCGACCGTAATTGGATTGCAGTGGTTGCAATTAAACTATCAGCAACTGGTTAAAGTTGGATAAAGGTTTGGCTACTTCAACATCGCACCGAAAACCGCGCTACCAACCTAACGTGAGCGACTTTTTAGCGCTATGCGGGCGTAACTACGGCTATATGCAGAAGTGGTTACCGCTCGATATTGAAGTGGGCCAGTCCTGGCAACTCGAAGGTGAAGCGGGTGTATTAGTAATCCGTATTTTAGAAAATACCAAATACACTCAATTAGTTGAGATCTCACGCCCGGTTAAAATCATGGAGTTTATTAATACTCCCAAGGTGTTAGTGAGAATTTATCATGATGCTAAATTAGCAGAAGTGTTAACTGGTCAACAGATTTACCAATTGCGCCCAGTGTATGATTATCCCAATTTACGCATGTATCATAGCGATGAAAAGTACCAGGTTAATGCATTCCTGGGGGAGTTATTGAAGATTGGCTGCCAACAACGTTTGGTGTGTCAATCTTAGAATTGGGTATTCAATGTGCTGAAAGAGGCTGTCTCTTACTCAATAGCTGAAGAAGAAAGTGTGCGCATAGTGCAAGTCACTGATCCGCACCTTTTTGCCGATCCTGAGGCGCAGTTATTAGGGGTCAACACCAGTAAAAGTTTTGCTGCTGTACTTAATACGATCCGCGCTGTCGACTATCCAGCGCATCTGATGTTAGCCACGGGCGATCTAAGCCAAGATTATTCCCCCGAATCCTATCGTCAATTTGTGGCCGCAGTGGCGCCACTTAACTTACCTTGCCATTATCTTCCGGGTAATCATGATGATCCGCGGATCATGTATTTGCATATGCAGGGCGAGCAGATTTTTGGTCAGCAGCGTATCCTTGCGGGTAAATGGCAAATCTTGATGCTGGACTCCACCGTGCGGGGAAAGCCCGGCGGCAATATGGCCGAGAGTCAATTCGAACTCATTGAACAGGCCATAGCCGCGCATCCAGACCGCCACACTCTACTGGTGATGCACCATAACCCTATATTGGTGAATTGCGCTTGGTTAGACCAACATTGCATGGATAACGGCACAGAGTTTCTCAGACGTGTCGCCCAATACCCACAGGTTAAGGGGTTACTCTGGGGCCATGTGCATCAACAGTTGGATACCGAATATGACGGTCCCCATGGCCCGCTACAATTAATGGCGACGCCTTCTACTTGTATTCAGTTTAAACCGCAATCGCCTTATTTTGCCCTCGATGGACTGCAACCCGGTTATCGTTTGCTGGAGCTGAAGGCCGATGGTAGCATCTGCACTAATGTGTATCGCGTGCCGGGAAATCTGTTTTCCCCCGATAAAGATTCCAGCGGTTATTAACGCGAGTGACCGCAGCTTGAGGAACTATGCTGCTCTATATTCACGGATTCAACAGTTCACCTTTCTCCGATAAAGCGGTGATGACGGCGCAGTATATGGCCGAGCATCACCCTTCCTTAGCCTTCCATCAACCGCAATTACCCAATACACCTAAGGCCGCCATGGCCTTGCTGCAGCAATATGTTGAGGCTGCCAAGCAAGCGGGCGAGCCACTCAATTATATCGGCTCATCCTTGGGGGGATATTTTGCGAGTTACTTGGCAGAACATTATGGTGGCCGCGCTGTGTTGGTGAATCCGGCCGTTAAGCCCTTTGAGCTGTTTGATGAATTTATGGGACCGCAATTTAACCCTTATACCGAAGAGCATTATCAGGTTTTGCTGGAACATAAGCTGGAAGTGGCTGAATTTAATACGGCTGTTATCCGCAATCCCGATCGTTTTTTGGTACTATTGCAAACGGGCGATGAAGTGCTGGATTATCGAGAAGCACTGCATAAGTATCACCATTGCCAGTTACGGATTGAATCCGGTGGCGATCACAGTTTTGTAGGTTATGAGCGATATCTGCAAACTGTAAGCCAATTTTTACACTTACCTTGACAAATAGTCGTCCAGAGCCGCAACATGGCCGGATATAACAACTTATAGCGTACACTATGACGAATCAATACACCTCTGACGCCATTGAAGTTCTTAACGGACTCGACCCAGTTAAACGCCGTCCAGGTATGTATACCGATACCACCCGACCTAACCACTTAGGCCAAGAGGTCATAGATAACAGTGTGGACGAGGCCTTAGCGGGCCACGCCACTAAAATCGAAGTTGTGCTCCATACCGATAATTCCCTTGAAGTCACCGACGATGGTCGAGGGATGCCGGTCGATATTCACCCTGAAGAAGGTATTCCTGGGGTCGAACTCATCCTTACTAAACTGCATGCCGGCGGTAAATTTTCGAATAAAAATTACCAATTCTCCGGTGGTTTGCACGGTGTGGGGATTTCGGTGGTTAACGCCCTGTCTCGTCGCGTTGAAGTGACGGTACGCCGTGACGGCCAAGTGTATGATATTGCTTTTGAAAATGGCTTTAAGGTTGAAGAGTTAAAAGTTACTGGTACTTGTGGGCGTCGCAATACTGGTACCCGAGTGCATTTCTGGCCTGACGCTAGTTATTTCGATTCGGCGAATTTCTCCAACTCTAAACTCATCTATTTGCTGCGCGCTAAGGCCGTGTTGTGCCCAGGCCTTAGGATCAAATTTACCAATAAGCACACCAATGAAGTCCATGAATGGTACTACGAGAGTGGTTTAACCGATTATCTCAAGGCGGCGGTTGGCGATAATTTAATGCTGCCAGAAGAGCCCTTTATCGGCAGCTTTAAAGGCCAAATCGAAGCCGCTGATTGGGCCATTACTTGGCTGCCTGAAGGTGGCGATGCGATTAACGAAAGCTATGTTAACTTGATCCCAACGCCATTGGGTGGAACCCACGTGAACGGTTTCCGCCAAGGTTTGCTGGAGTCGATGCGCGAGTTTTGCGAGTTTCGTAATCTGATCCCCCGCGGCATCAAGCTATCGCCTGAGGATATTTGGGACCGCGCCGCCTTCATTCTCTCGGTGAAGATGCAAGATCCGCAGTTTGCCGGTCAAACCAAAGAGAAACTCTCGAGCCGTCAAAGCTCTGCTTTTGTCTCTGGCATTGTGCGTGACGCGTTTTCACTGTGGCTCAACTCGAATACCGAATTGGCCGAGTCGCTGGCGGACATGTGTATTAACAACGCCCAGCGCCGCTTAAAAGCCGCGAAAAAAGTGGCCCGTAAAAAAGTCACCTCTGGCCCGGCATTACCGGGTAAATTGACCGACTGTAGCGGCCAAGATCCGATGCGCGGCGAACTCTTCTTAGTGGAAGGGGACTCTGCGGGCGGCAGTGCGAAGCAGGCGCGCGATCGTGAGTTTCAGGCCATTATGCCGCTGCGCGGTAAAATCCTAAACACGTGGGAGGTGGATGCTTCACAGGTGTTGGCCTCGCAGGAAGTGCATGACATCTCGGTGGCGATTGGTTGCGATCCCGATAGCAACGATATCTCCGAGCTAAGATATGGCAAGATTTGTATTCTCGCCGACGCGGACTCCGACGGGCTACATATTGCAACTTTACTCTGCGCCCTGTTTCTGAAACATTACCGTGTGCTGGTCGAACACGGCCATGTCTATATCGCTATGCCACCGCTGTTCCGTATCGATATAGGTAAAGACGTTTATTACGCCTTAGATGAGGCTGAAAAAGAAGGTATTCTCGACCGTATTACTGCCGAGAATAAAAAGGGTAAGGTCCAAGTTACGCGCTTTAAAGGTCTGGGTGAGATGAACCCGCTGCAATTGCGTGAAACGACTATGGATCCAAACACTCGCCGTTTAGTTCAGTTAACCATTGATGATGTAGAAGAAACTGACTCACTGATGGATATGTTGCTGGCTAAGAAACGTTCGCCCGATCGTAAAAACTGGCTCGAGGATAAGGGTGACATGGCGGTACTTTAATGTTGTGCACTATTGCCGATAACAATAAAACTTAGGCATAAAGAAAATTACCATGTTGTATATAAAAACTAATAATTATAAATATTTAAGGGTATTCTCTGCCTTCGGGGCCCTACTGGCGAGTCTGGCGTTATTAACGAGCCAGGCGGCGATAGCGGGGTCTCAGTCGATCATGATTACCGTGTCGAAGGGATTTGGTTTATCCCTTTATGCCTCCGATCTCGGGGATGCAAAGCAGATAGCCATGGGCTCGAATGGTACGCTCTTTGTGGGCTCCAATAAGAGTGGCACTGTGCATGCGCTCGTTGACAGCAATCAAGATGGCCGCGTCGATAAACGTTATGTGATTGCCAAAGGGCTGGAATCTCCCGATGCGATAGCCTTCCATAATGGCGATCTTTTTGTTGCGACAGAAAACCGTATCGTACGTTTTATTGATATCGAGCAGCGCTTGCGTCGCCCCAGTCGCCCTAAAGACATCTATAGCGATCTGCCTGAATCCGATAAGAAAAGTACCCGTGCGATGAATTTTGGTCCCGATGGCAGGTTGTATGTTTCTATCGGCGCACCGTGCAACGTATGTGAGGCGAGTGCGCCCTACAGCAGCATTATTGCAATTAATGTCGATACGGGTGCCAGTGAGCAAATAGCGCTGGGCGTACGGGATGCGACCGGATTTGACTGGTCTCCCCAAGATGGCAAGTTATGGTTTGCCGACCAAGGTCGTGATTGGATGGGAGATAACTTACCACCCGATGAAATCAACCGTATCGATGTGGTCGGTAGCCATTATGGATTCCCCTATTTGCATGCCTCGTCAGTGGTCGAGCCGGCCTACGAAAAACCGAAGAATTTAAAAATTACCGTCCCAGTATATGAACTGCCGGCCCATGTGGCGCCCACGGGACTGGCGTTTTATCGCGGCAAGCAATTCCCTGAAATGTATCATAATCAGCTCTTTGTCGCCGAAAATGGTTCGTGGAACCGTTCGAGCAAAGTGGGTTATCAAATCGTCATGTTGAAGCTTGAAAATCAGCAGGTGGTGAGTCGTGAAACCGTAGTCAGTTTCCTCGACGGTGAGTTTCCCGTTGCCCGTCCCTATGCCTTGTTGTCGGCAGATGATGGTGCTATGTACATTTCGGATGATTTAAAAGGTAACGTGTATCGACTGTTTTATAAGGATGGCGATACGACTGAAGAACCACAGGAACTAGAAGAAAATGAGTGACGCGATCAAGTTAAGCTTAGATGGCGTAGAGCAGATGCCCCTGCGGCGCTTTACCGAAGAAGCTTATCTGAATTATTCCATGTACGTCATCATGGACCGAGCCTTGCCCCATATTGGTGACGGGCTTAAGCCTGTACAACGGCGGATTATTTATGCCATGAGTGAGCTCGGGTTATCGGCTCAGTCAAAACATAAAAAATCAGCCCGTACCGTCGGTGACGTATTAGGTAAGTACCATCCCCATGGCGACAGCGCCTGTTATGAGGCTATGGTGCTGATGGCGCAGCCATTTTCTTACCGTTATCCGTTGGTAGATGGTCAAGGTAACTGGGGGGCGCCAGACGATCCTAAGTCCTTCGCAGCGATGCGTTATACCGAGGCGCGCCTGTCTAAGTTCTCCGAAGTCTTATTGTCAGAACTTGGACAAGGAACGGTTGAGTGGGGCGCTAACTTCGATGGCACCTTGAAAGAACCTAAAGTGCTGCCTGCGCGTTTACCGCATATTTTACTCAATGGCATCACAGGTATTGCTGTGGGCATGGCGACGGATATTCCGCCCCATAATGCCAGGGAGTTAGTCAATGCCTGTGTGGCGCTGCTGGACGATCCTAAACTCGAACTTGAGCAGTTGATGGGCTATGTGCCAGGACCGGATTATCCGACTGAAGCCGAGATCATCACGCCATCGGCCGACATTGCCAAAGTCTATGAAACGGGCCGTGGCTCCATAAAAGCCCGAGCAGTGTATAGCGTCGAAGCGGGTGAGATAGTGATCACAGCACTGCCACACCAAGCCAGTAGCGGTAAGATTTTAGAGCAAATCGCCGCCCAGATGCAGGCGAAAAAATTGCCTATGGTGGCGGACTTACGTGATGAGTCCGACCATGAAAACCCGGTGCGACTGGTGGTAGTGCCGCGCTCAAACCGCGTCGATTGCGACCAACTTATGGCGCACTTGTTTGCGACCACAGATCTTGAGAAAAGCTTTAGGGTAAACCTTAACGTACTGGGACTCGATGGTCGCCCACGGGTGAAGGGGCTAAAAGACTTATTAACCGAATGGTTAGAGTTCCGTGTCGATACCGTAAGACGTCGCCTCGAGTATCGACTCGATAAAGTGCTGGCACGGTTACATATCCTCGAAGCCTTGATGATTGCCTTCCTCAATATCGATGAAGTGATTGAAATCATTCGCTTCCACGATGAGCCAAAGGCCGAGTTAATGGCGCGCTTTAACCTGACGGATAGGCAAGCAGAAGCCATCCTCGAGTTAAAATTACGTCATTTAGCCAAGCTAGAAGAGTTTAAAATCAAGGCCGAGCAGGATGAGCTTGAAGCCGAGCGCGAGAAATTAGAGCAGTTATTAGGCTCAGACCGTCGCTTAAAAACCTTGATCAAGAAAGAATTAATTCAAGATGGCGAAACCTATGGTGACGATCGCCGCTCACCGATTGTTGAGCGCCATGAGTCCCGTGCCTTAACCGAGCAAGAGCTGACGCCGAGCGAGCCAGTGACTGTGGTGTTATCTGAAAAAGGCTGGGTGCGTTGTGCTAAGGGCCATGATATCGATGCCGAGTCTTTGTCCTATAAAGCTGGCGATCAATATCTATGCAGTGCGATGGGGCGCAGCAATCAGGCGGCGGTATTTATTGATTCATCGGGCCGCGCTTTTGCGACCGACAGTCACAGCCTGCCATCGGCCCGCAGCCAAGGTGAGCCAATTACTACGCGCTTTAATATGGCGCCGGGTGAAACCATGCAGCATGTGATTTTGGGTGAAGACGAGCAATGTTTCCTGCTCGCCACCGATGCGGGTTACGGTTTTATCTGTACTTACAATGATATGGTTTCGCGCAACAAGGCGGGTAAAGCCCTGTTAAGCCTGCCGACGAATGCTAAGTCCTTACCGCCGAGACCGATTGACCGCAATCGTGAGATGTCGATTCTTGCTATCACCAATGAAGGCCGTATGTTGCTGTTTTCATTGGAAGCATTACCACAATTGTCTAAGGGCAAAGGAAACAAGATTATCGGTATTCCAAGCGAGCGTGCTAAGAATCGTGAAGAACTGATGACCCATTTACAGTTAGTGCCAGCCGACACACCTGTGACTCTATGGGCGGGTAAGCGTAAACTCACTTTAAAACCGAGCGATTTAGAGCATTATCGTGGTGAACGTGGCCGCCGTGGCGCCAAACTACCGCGCGGGTTACAGCGTGTTGATAGCGTGGAATTAGGCGAAGGCGCAGAGGTTTTACCTAGCATTTAACTGTTAATTTGAGCTTGTGTAAGCTGTAATCGAAACAGGCTAATCAAAGCCACTTAAGTGTCACTTGAGTGGCTTTTTTATGACTTGTGTTATGCACTAAAGAGTCACTTGTCTTAAATACAAGGCATAAAAAAACCTACCGCAAGCGGTAGGTTTTTATTAGCGAATATCCGAAAGGATATTAGAAGTCGTAACGTACACCTACAGAGAATACGTTGTCGTCTTGTAAGTCAACTTTGTTACCAGCTACGACATGATCACCACGGTACATTGCGTATTGGCCATATACCATAGTTGATTTAGATAAACGGTAGTCTGCACCAACGTTGAAGTTTTGCACGCTGATATCAGTACCAGTTGCGCCACCTTTGTTTACGTTTTTGTAGTAGTTACCGAAACCAGCTTCGTCTGAACCGTATTCAGCTTTCAGGTTAACACCGTTTAAGGTGTAAACTACGTTCACGAAGTAAGTGTTACCGTCAACAGAGCTGTCAGTTACGCTTTCAGAGTTTTGGAATAAACCACCAACTTTGAAATCACCAAATTTAACTTGAGCTACACCACGGTATGCGTCAACACCAGCAATACCTTTGTTGTAAGCAACTGCTACATAGTAGTTTTGCTCTTTAAACTTGCTATCACCCAGAGTCGCGCTCAGAGCGTATAAGCTTTCGTTAGTTTTAGCAGTAGTGTCATTATCGTCGAACAGGTAAGTTGCGTTTAATGTCACTAAGTCAGCGATTTTTGGAGAGTAGTACCAAACACCGTCAGCGCTACGAGTTTGAGCGCTAACTAAACGGTCGATATCCGCGTTGGTGTTACCAAATACGTCAACCGCGCCTTCAGCTTGTTTGAATACAGTGTCGTTACGACCCACTAACACAGTACCTGCGTTAGTTTTTAAACCTAAGTAAGTGTTACGAGCTTTGAAAACATCACCAGTGCCAGAAGTGTTTTCAACTTGGAATTCCATTTGATAAACAACATCATAGCCATCAGCGATCTTTTCAGAACCTTTAACACCTAATAGAGAGAAGTTGTTTTCTAAATAGGTACCAGCGTTGTTCTCATCGGCATAGTTTGCGTCTAAGCCGTTAGTACCAGATTGTAGAGTTGCACCTGTCTCAGTATTGGTTACTGCAAGCTCTAAACGACCGTAGAAGCTTGGGCCTTCGGCTAGCGCGCCGAATGAAGCCAGTGCCAGTACTGATGCAACTGATGCAGAGATGAATGTCTTTTTCATGTTTTGTGCTCCCTCGAACCTAAGTTCTTTTCCATTTTTCATGGTTTTTGTGTGGTTTAACACATTTGTTACTGGAATCGGTAACAAAGTTGCCGCCGATTTTTACAGTTTTACGACTTACTGGCTGTGTTGCAGATCATGTTTTTGGCTCTCCTTGTCCGTATTCGGGGTTTTTTAGGATATTTCCCTATATCTCAACCGCAAATCGGCGTGAAAGTGGTAAAACGGTATTTTTCACTTACTACTAAAGAGGTAGGTAAAGCGCCAAGGCTTAAGTGAGTCGGCGACGCTAACTGTAGCATATACTAATGTTGTCGCAAGTTTGTCATAAATGGGGAGAGAGAGTGCTATTTAGTATGAGGTACAATAAAAAAGCGGCCAAAGCCGCTTTTTTATCAAATATCATCACTTTTGAATTAGGATAATACTATTAGAAATCAATACGTAAACCTACAGTAAACACATTGTCATCTAAGTCTTGTTTTGTACCTGCTAGCATAAGGTCGCCGTCGAAGCGAGTGTAGTGACCATAGACCATAGTCTTAGTACTGAGTCGGTAATCTGCGCCTACACTGAGCTGTTGCAGGTCAACATCGCTGACTTGCTCAAGGTTGCCACTGTCTTGGCTGCCGACAAAACGGCTGACATATTTACCTAAACCTGAGTCATCTTTGCCGTAAACCAACTTAAATTTCACATCACCCATCAGATAAGCTGCATTGACAAAATAGGTCTCACCCGAGAGGTTGGAGAATCTATCATCAATATGCTCACTGTGCTGATAAATGGCACCAAAGAGAAAATCCCCAAATTTTGCTTGAGCCACACCACGGTAGGCTTCGATATTTTCGATACCGTCGTTATAGGCGGCGGCCACATAGTAATTGTGGGTCTTGAAGGTTTTGTCGCCTAAGGTGGCACTTAAGGCATACATTTGATCTTGGCTGTAAACTTCGTTGCCTTGGCTATCGCGTTGATCATAGTTATCACTCATCAAATAAGTGGCGTTGAAGGTGATAAGCTCGGCGATCTTTGGAGAATAATAGGAAATACCATCGGCGGAGCGCGTTTGGCCCGCTAGTAACAGGTCGATATCGGCGTTGGTATTGCCGAACAAATCAAAACCGCCTTCAGAGGTTTTAAATACTGTATCGTTACGACCGGCTAACACTGTGCCGGCAACACTTCTCACACCGAGGAAGGTATTACGTGCATTGAAGGTTTTATTCGAGTTATCAAAGTTTTCTACGCCAAATTCCATTTGATAGATGATATCAAAGTAAGGGCTAACGCTTTCAGAGCCTTTGACACCCACCCATGAAAAGTTGTTTTCGAGTACTGTGCCCTCTTTCTGATTTTGAGCGGCATAGCCTTTTTCTGAGTCAGTGATACTCAGGTCGACATGGCCATAAAATTCTGGGCCATCGGCTAGGGAGTTGAATGAGCAAAATGCGAGACTCGCGGTAATCGCTGTAGTGAGCAGATTCTTTTTCATCTTCATTTTCCTGTGCTTATATCATTATTTTTATGCAGCAAGAGTTATCTCTTTTCACTGCGGTTGGAGGCGCTTTGATGCAGCGCAGTGTGGCAGGTGAATGAATTTAAAATGTGATCAAGATCGCTTCGTGCTGAAATGGTACTGTTTTCAACATCATGTTTTACAAGGTGAAAACGCATTTTTAATCTGATTTTACCTAATGTATGGATAGGTGATTCAGGAAAGTGTTAATTACCACATTTGCGGTACTTTTGTATCTGAGTGCAACTAGGTACACCTTGGCTGAGATAGATTTCGGTTTTTCGCCCAAATCGTATAAAATCCACGGTGCATTTTTATTGCGTTACGCTGCTGTAGATTGTCTTTCACATCCTCTAAGGGCGGCCATTGTTAGTTAGATATAAGGTAAGTATTGATGACTGAAGCCTATCAGAATCGCTTTGGTGGCATTGGCCGCTTGTACGGGCAAAAGGCGCTGGTTAAATTTGCCGCCTCCCATGTGGTGGTGATTGGCATTGGCGGCGTTGGCACATGGGCGGCTGAGGCGTTGGCGCGCAGTGGTATTGGTCAAATCACCTTGATTGATTTGGATGATATCTGCGTGACTAATACTAACCGTCAAATTCATGCACTGACATCGACAGTAGGCGAGTCTAAAGTGGCGGTAATGGCGCAGCGGATCCGTGCGATCAATCCTGATTGCCAAGTCAATGAAGTGGAAGACTTTATTACGGTCGATAACCTCGGTGAGTATTTGCTCGGGGCAAAGGCTGGGGGCAATATTGATTATGTGGTTGATTGTATTGATGCCGTTAAACAAAAGGCGGCGCTGATTGCTTGGTGTAAACGTCAAAAAATTAAGATAGTGACGGTTGGTGGCGCGGGTGGTCAAACCGATCCTACGCAAATTCAGCTCACCGATCTGGCTAAGACCTATCAAGATCCTTTACTGGCCAAAGTGCGTAATATTCTGCGCCGTGAATATAACTTCTCTAAGAATGTGCAGCGCCGTTTTGCCGTCGATGCGGTGTTTTCCAGCGAGCAATTAGTTTATCCCCAGGCCGATGGTTCCGTGTGTAACAGCAAGGCTAGCGCAGATGGCTCGATGCGTATGGATTGTGCTTCAGGCTTTGGCGCCGTCACTATGGTGACAGGCACCTTTGGCTTTGTAGCAGCAAGCCGCGTACTCGCTAGGCTCGCCCAAATTGCAAATGAACCTGCCGTAGATGAATAAGCTGCGAGTGAATAAGCGGTAATCGATAAGATAAAGTCTCAAGGTTAAAAACTAAATCCACAGCCAATGCTGTGGATTTTTGTTTAGTGACGCCAGTGTTTGCTTTATTCGCCTTCCACTGGCTCCACTTGTCATCAAACTCGTATCAGACACTCCATCAAATCGTAAAGTCATGGTGTGTGGTGAGTTTGGGCGAATCGCATTGGGTGAGGGGAATGCGGATATTAAACTGTGCGCCGCCCAGTTGTGAGTCTGCTTGATAGTTCATGGTGCCCTTTAGCAACGTGGCGGCATTGAAGGCGGCGGATAAGCCTAAGCCTGTGCCACCTTTACTCCTGCTGGTGGTAAAGAAGGGCTCAAACATATGCTCTGCCACCTCGGGTGGAATGGCAATACCATTGTTTTCAATGCTGATATTCACGTAGTCTTGCTCTAGCTTAGCCGTAATTTGGATCAGATTATCTTCTCTATCCTGAAAGGCATGGGTGAAGGCATTAGAGAGAATATTACTGACGATTTGATTGAGCAGGCTGACATTGGTCTGGATGTTGAGCGCAGAATTAACCTGTAGCTGAGTTTGGGCTTTGACCTTGGGATACATAATTAAGGTCGATTCTAAAATCTCCTTAAGCTGACGTTGCAGATTGATACATTGATGTTCTTCGTGGCTACGGTCGATGGCGATCGTTTTAAATTTTTGGATCAGGCTACTGGCCTTACTGATATTACGAACTATCAACTCACAGCTTTCTTGGTACTCATCTAAAATGGCGTTGATTTCATCTAGAGTGGCATGCTCGCTATGTATAAGCTCGATAAGCTCTTCGATATGACTCAGTTGGGTACTGGCCGCCGTCAAACAAATGCCGATAGGTGTATTGATCTCATGGGCCACTCCCGAGACTAAACCGCCCAATGCCGCCATTTTTTCCTGCTCGACTAACACTTGCTGCGCCCGTTTCAGCGCCGTTAATGATTGCTCTAATTCCTGTGTTCTTTCTTTGACTTGCCTTGCGAGTTCTTCCTTATAACTGCGTTCGAGCGTCAGTAAGCGTTCTCTATCCTCTAAGGCAGTTTGCAATTCGGTTTTAGAGCGTTTTAAGGCTGCGAATGAGCCGCGCAGTTGCGACTGCATATTGTTGATGGCATCGGCAACTTGGGTGAATTCATCGACTTTTTGTTTGCGATCGAAGGCTAATGGCTCGACATCGGTATCGAGATCGATGCGTTTGCAGTAATTACTGAGTTTGTCTAAGTGTTTAGTGATGTTGTACCAGACTAAAAACAGAATAAATCCAGCGACTAAGAAGGTTTTTATCGCATTGGAGAGCAAGATCAGAATGGCTTTATCGTAGAGGCGTTGGTAAATGGCATCCATATCCACTTGAACCTCTAAAGTGCCGACATTAATGCTGTCAGTTGGCGACTTATACACCAGAGGAAACACTTTATTGAGGGTATGGGTTGGTTTCTTATTGCCGGCGTTCCACGATTGGCCGCTATCATCTTTTATCGAAATATAATTAATATCAGGTAGTTGGATTAAACCATTCAACTGAGTATTAATCAGTCTTTCATCGATAACCCAAATGCTGGCGGCGAGTACATCGAGATTGGCTTTTTCAATATTGGAGAATACGCGATCAATACGAGTCACATCGCCGCGATAGTCGTTAATCAGCTGATAGGCCGTTGTCACTAAGGTGATGAGGGAGCTAAAGAGAATAATAGACAAGGTGAGATGCCTGCCTATCGGGCTTTTAATAAATTGGCTAAAGAAAGTCGGCATCTTAAATTATCTATAGCTAATAGCGAGTTGGATGCTTATAAGCATAGACTCAAGCATCCAGATTGTGCATTTTATCTCCATGAAATATCCCGCAATTTTGACTGATACACTGGCATCAAACTTGCTTGATGCCGTCTAAGTTCAATTTTTTGTCGCTGGGATAAGACTATGATTAAATTCAAACTGGATTCAGTGAAATTGTTTAGCCCTAAAAAGATGATGTTTCGAGTCATGCTGTGGCTAATGGTAAGCTGCGCTGTGTTATTGGCGATCCCATCCAATGTGCTTGCCATGCTGGCGTTGGATAAGTTTGTCCCCGAGCATGCCCATTTTGTTGGCCTAGGGCTGATTATCTCTATTGCTTATTTTTTAACGCAATTATTGAACCTTGGCTTAGATGAGTCGATTCGTCACTTGAGTGATAAACGAATGATCGAAACGATTGAGGCTAAGGTCAATCTGATGGACCGTGCCGAGCGCGCTTTATTACGGGAGTTCTTTTTACAGGGCGCCACCATTTTGACATTGCCACAAAATGAACCCGCAGTAAAAAGCTTACTCAATGCCTGCATCCTCGAATGTTTAGGTAATGAGCGCCATTATGCGATCCAAGGCCCTACGGCGGATTATAAAATTTCGATGAAGGCACGCATGTATCTTAATCGTGGCGTGCTGCGTTTACCCGCAGGTGAACCGAGCCAGGAAGAAATGCAGCACTTGATTAAAGCGCGCCCGCAGTTTTTAAATGGGGTAGTGCAAAGCCGTAAACACGCTGCTTAATGCAGGTTGTGTGCTAAAGCAGAAATCACAGGCACAAAAAATGGGGGTTAGATTAACCCCCATAACAACGTGCAATTTTTACAATGAACAGAATAACAATTTGGAAGCAAAAACTACGATTGTTGCGCGGACTTCACAATGAACATCCAAGTGATATAAGAAATTATCCCTATAGTGCTAAAGATAACGATCATTGAGAGTAAACCAATTGGGTTACCGAACATTAAATCTAACCAAAATGCCATGATTGAAATCCTCTTTCCTGTGAAGTCCCCTCTACACTAGCGTCCTTAATGTTTCTAAATACTGATCCTGATCAATAAAAATCCGACATCTTAAAACAAAGTTGTAACCACAAGTTAACTATGTGATGTGGTTCAAATTTAGGCTTGAATGAAATAGCACTTATCTCTATTGTCTTGCCTTTGTTTCTTGTCTCGTTAAGAACTAGTCTTAAGAGTGCCTGTCACGAAATGATATTGAGATCTGAACTTTACCTAACGAGTTGTTGATTGAGTCGACTGCATTTTGGAAGGAGCCAAAAATGGCCAATGTTACAGCTAAGAATGGCACCATGGGCTACGGTATTATCTTTGCGCCTATGGTCTTACTCTTATATCCCCTCTATTGTTTAGTCACTAGTGCGCATTGGGTGGCGACGCTCTGTTTAATTGCTCTTGCCGTGATTCTCTTTTTAAACATTAACAAATTAATCCGTAACTTAAGGCACTTAGAACGCGCAGCTCATCATTTGGGTGATGGGGATTTAAGTTATCAGCTCGATGAGAAAGATGCGGGTGTGTTTATCACGGTAGTTCACAGTATCAACCGCATGGGCGAGGATGTTAGTCGCACGATTCTCTCCCTCGTCGATACCAGCGAATGGATGAAGAAAGTCGCGACCGATATCAAAGCGATCAGTGAGCAGGCAAAACAGGGCGTGCTCGAGCAGGAACGTCAAACCGAACTGGCAGCAACGGCCATGACGCAGATGGTCTCCACAGTACAAGAAGTGTCACAAAATGCCGCCAGTACGGCACGAGCGGCCGATATTGCCCAAGGTTCGGCGAAACATGGTGATGAGCTAATTGGCACTATCGTAAATAAAATCAACGATATGAAATCGCAAATTCACCAAACTAAAGGCGTTATTGAGCACCTTGCCGACGATACCAATAGCATCAGCAGTATTATTGAAACCATCTCCCAAGTGGCGGAGCAAACAAATCTATTGGCGCTCAATGCGGCGATTGAGAGTGCGCGTGCCGGTGAACATGGTCGCGGCTTTGCGGTGGTTGCCGATGAAGTGCGTAACTTAGCTAAACGCACCTCAGAGGCTACCGCCGAAATTCAGCAGCAGATCACAACCTTGCAAAAGGGCGCGCAGCAGAGCGTAGAAGTGATGCTTAAGAATGTCACTATTGCCGACGAAACCGCCCTGATGGTGGAGCAAGCTCATCAAGCCCTTGGTGACATAGTGACTCAGGTTGAAAGCATTACCGATATGTCCCATCAAATTGCTACGGCATCCGAAGAGCAACATGCGGTTGCCGAGGAAATTAACAAAAATATCAGTGTGATGGCCGATCTAGCATTAAAAAATGCACGCCATACCAACCACACCAACTTATCCAGCCTTAAGGTGTATAACATGTCGCAGGAAATTGGCTCCCTGCTGCATCGATTCCATGTGGATGCCAAGTTGTTTAATTCCAGCCAAGCACAAAGCAAACAGTTTGTGAAATGGGGACCAGAGCTTGATATCGGCATGCCAGAGATTAACCGTCAGCACCAACGCTTAGTATCATTAATCAATGAATTACACCGGACGTTAAGTGAGGCATACGGGCTTGAGGCGATTAAGCGCATCGTCCAAGGGCTGGTGGATTACACTGCGAATCACTTCTCCTATGAAGAAGAATTGTTTGCCCGTTTTGGCTATCCTCAAACCGTGGCCCATAAGGAAAAGCATGCCCAGTTGGTTGGTCAAGTGCTTGATTTTCAAAAGCGGGTAGCTAGAGGTGAAGATGTCGCGGATGAACTTATGGCATTTTTAAAAGCATGGCTCGTCAATCATATTCAAAAGAGCGATAAGGAATATACCCAATTTTTACTCGCCCATGGGGCCGAATAACCGGCCTTGGTTTATCAGAGTTGGATTTTTGAGCGGTTAAAACTAATTTGCCACCCAGCCTTTGAAAAGGGCTTGCCATTGTCAAAGGCAAAGGTATAATTCCCAGCACTTAGAGCCAGCTAGTTGTTTTTGTTAGCTCTAATTTTGATAATGCCAGAGTGGTGAAATCGGTAGACACAGCGGATTCAAAATCCGCCGCCCTTAAAAGCGTGACGGTTCGAGTCCGTCCTCTGGTACCATCCCTTATACAAAGGGACTAAACCGACATAGAGTCGGTTTTTTGTATCTAAAATCCAGCATTGTTAGATACTTACCGCTTTAAATCCCGCTTTTTGTTGGTACGTTTATTTCCCTAAATATCACCACTCTGCACATACCTATCTAGGTTAGATCTTTAATCGTCGTGGTTTTCCCATTCTCCATCACCGACTTGATCCCATTGTCTCTCGCTGCGGTACTCGAATACATTTGGCTAGTGCCAATGATCTGATGGTTCGCGGCTTTTAGATTGAAGTACGGCTTATCGTTTTTCGCCACTTCTTTAGCATATCGGGTTTCGATAGGGGAGTTGGTTTGAACGGATTCGATACCATTCATGGCACCACTCTTACCCGTGTAGAGTTCGCTGGTGAGGATGACTTCTCCGTTACCAGCCTTAAGAACAAACTTAAATTGATCGTTACTGCTTTTGCTTAATTCATACCATCCTGACATGGAATTGCTCCTTCTTCTTTAAGGCATTGCATAGCGCAAGCGAGGAAACCATTTCCTGCTCGAGCCCCAGTTTAGTCGATATTCACAGATTTGATATGACAGCTTTCATACTTTAAATGCATGGAAAATGCTCATTTATTTGAACCGGTATATGAAGATTTACCTTATCTCTCTGTTTTTCAAATAGAGTGGTTTGTTCATTGACCGATATTCAACAAGCCTATAGTTTTGATTATTTGCGTCAGTGAGATTCGGCAATATCCATCTGCGTCATAGTTACGCCTTTTATTTGGGCATAGATAGCTTTTCCTGGAGCGAGTTGTAACTCGTCACAAGCCCATGGAGTGATGTTGGCCCACAGTTCGTCTTTACCTAGGGCAATTTTAAGTTGAATTTGCTCGCCATTATCGCTGGGGTAGAGCTCTTTTATTTTTCCTCTTAGTAAGTTACGAATACTCGAACCTTTAGGTTCCTCAGTGCAAACCGAAACATGGTTCGCTTGAATGCGCACCTTTAACTGCTTATGGGTGGGGGGCAATTGGCCGCTGACCCAGAGCTGATTGCCATCATCCATCAACAGTCTAGTCATTGGATAATCAGGATGTCTGTCGGCGATTCTGGCGCTCAGCAGTGAACTTAATTCCTGCAATGGCACCCAGGGGCGCATTTGTTCACTATTCCATACCTGTGTTAGTGGTCCTTGGGCGATCATTTTTCCTTGATGCAACACCAGCATATGGTCGGCGAGTTGCAGGATTTCATCCAAGCTGTGGCTGACATAGACGATCGGCAGCTTCAATTCCTGCGCTAGGGTTTGTAGATAAGGCAGTAATTCGCGTTTTCGAGGTAAATCGAGGGAGGCTAAGGGCTCATCCATTAACAACATTTGCGGTGAGGTGAGCAGGGCACGGCCAATAGCGACCCGTTGTTTTTCACCGCCAGAGAGTGTGCTGGGATAGCGGCTCAAGAGTTTTTCTATGCCCAGCAGTGAGACCACTTTGTCAAACAATTCAGGTGCTTTATGGCGCATCCCATAGGTGAGATTACCCTTCACACTGTAATGGGGAAATAATCTCGCTTCTTGAAATACATAGCCAATCTGGCGTTTTTCAGGGGGCAGATTTACGGTTTTATGTTTAAACAACTGCGTATCGCCAAGGCTAATTTCGCCGTTATCTGGAGTGGTTAATCCGCCGAGTAAATTCACTAAGGAGGTTTTGCCCGCTCCCGAGCGGCCAAATACGGCGGTGACGCCCTGTAACGGTAACTGGGTGTTCACCTTGAGTTTCAGTTGGCCGAGCTGTTTTTCAATATTAATGTTTAACATACACTTGCCGTTCTTTTGAGGGCCTTTTTTGTGAGCCATTGGGAGGCGAGTAAGGAGGCCAGAGCTATCACTATCGAGATGATACATAGGCGCATCGCCTGATATTCCGCCCCAGGTGTTTCGATAAAGGAATACATGGCCAGCGGAATGGTGCGAGTTTCGCCGGGAATATTGGAGACGAAGGTGATGGTTGAGCCAAATTCCCCAAGGCTGCGGGCAAAGGCGATGATCATTCCCGACACTATGCCGGGTGAGGTGAGCGGCAGGGTGATGGTCAAAAATACCCGCCAGCGACTGCTTCCCAAGGTGCGCGCCGCCTGTTCGAGGCGAATATCGACGGTTTCGAAGGATTGGCGTATGGCTCTGACCATCAAAGGAAAGGAGACCACTGCGGCGGCGAGTGCCGCGCCGCGCCAGCTAAAGCTAAAACTAACGCCAAACCAGTTATAGAGCCACTGCCCGATTACGCCCTGGCGCCCCATGCTGATGAGTAGTAGGTAACCCACCACCACGGGCGGTAACACCAATGGGAGATGCAGGAGACTGTCGAAAATGGCTTTACCGGGAAACTCAACGCGTGCGAGCAACCAAGCGCATAAAATGCCTAAGGGTAAGCTGGCCAGCACGGCAACCGCTGAGACTTTGAGGCTCAGCAGCAGCGCGGCGGTTTCGTATTCGCTGAGGAGTGGCCCGTCAAACAGCGAACCACTCAAGAGAACATCACTCAGCACTAGTTCACTCCAAAGCCATATTTTTCAAATACTGCTGTTGCACTTGAGCTTTGAAGGTATTGATTAAAGTCTTTCGCGCTGGCGGTGGATTCCTGTTTCGTTAAAGCGCTGGGATATTCAATCGGGCTATAGCTGGTCGCGGGGAAGGTCGCCACAATTTTAATCTTTTGCGCTACTTTGGCATCGGTCGAATACACGATACCGAGCGGGGCTTCGCCCTGTTCTACCAACGCTAAAGCGGCGCGCACATTGTTTGCTCTCGCCAGTAGTGGCTCGGCAGTTTTCCAAAGATTCAGGTTTTCAAGTGCTTGCTTGGCGTATTGTCCGGCTGGGACATGGTCAGGATCGCCCACCGCTAAACGGCTGCCATTGACCGCGGCCTTAATATCCCAATCGCTGTTTAGGGTGACTTGATCTACTGGGCTATTCTTCTCGGCAATCAGCACTAAGGTATTTTTTAATAGGGTGATACGGCTATCGGTATTCACCGCCTTGGCATCGACGAGGTAATCCATCCATTTTTGGTTGGCGGAGATAAACAGATCGGCAGGCGCGCCATTGGCAATTTGTTTTGCGAGTGTTGAGGAGGAGGCATAGGAGAAAATCACTTTCGTTTGATGTTCTTTCTCATATTGCTGGCCAATCTCATTAAGCGCATTCGTGAGGGATGCGGCAGCAAAAACAGTCACTTGCTCTTTTTCTGCGGCAAAGCTGACGCTGCAACTGAGGGCTAAGCCAACGGCTGAGGCTGTGGTAAAGCGTAAAAAGTGTTTGAGCGAGCTCATGGTGTTCCTCCGTGATAAAAAGTGATCGTTATATACCAATCTATATATCGATCATTCAAGCCCCGATGTGTAAATTAGTGATCTCTGCTAGATTTATCTGCGAAAACAGCAATGCCTTGGTGGATATTTCCGACTGTGCGTATTGGTATCTCAAGATTGATCGGGGACAATAACATTCACTTAAGCTAGGGCGAGCAGGAACATGGACTTACACGCACTACTGACACTGTCATTGGGGGACAAACCCTTCGCCAATCCGCGGCGGATAGCTTTGCTGCGCCAAGTAGCCAATACTGGGTCTATCAGCCAGGGCGCTAAGTTGGCGGGGATTAGCTATAAGGCCGCGTGGGATGCAATAAACGAGATGAACACCACGATGCCTGAGCCTGTCGTCAGCAGCGAAAAGGGCGGTAAGGGCGGTGGCGGCGCTAAACTCACCGAGTTTGGTGAGCGTTTACTTAAGGTGTATTCCATCACCTCGCAGGTGCAGGAAATGGCGCTGTCGGCGCTGCTGGATGATTCGGTCGATATGCACAGTTTGTTAGATGTGATGGCGCATTTCTCCCTTAAAACCAGCGCCCGCAACCAGTTAACTGCTCGCATCCACAGCATTGAGCCGCTCGGCTTGAATGACAGCCTGAAGGTGACGTTGGCGGGAGGGCAGCAGATCCAAATCTCAGTGACTCATGCCAGTTTTGAGCGTCTGCAGTTAGCGCTTAATCAATCGATTCTATTGTTGTTTAAGGCGCCAGCCGTGACGGCCAGTCGTGATGCTTGCCTGAGCGTGGGGCAAAATTGCGTCAGTGGGCACTTACTGAGTGTGACTGAACTGGCCGATAAGGCTGAATTAGCCATAGAAATTGGCGCTAAAGATATTATCTATTCGGTGATGCCATTGTCCGATATTCAAACGCTCAAAGTAGGCGAACCCTGTTTTGCCTGTTTTGATGCCACACAAGTGATTGTTGCCAGTATGAATTAAGGCATTAAGCTAAGATGCTAGGCATCCCGTGGTAGGCCTTTTTGAATGACCCGAACCAGTCGCTCAGTTTTACGGTTATTGGCTGGTGAGCCGCCCGGATGTTGCCGCGCTAGAGCCCAATCAATATGTTCTTTCACCATATCATCGACATCCACCTGGGCTTTACGTTGTTCGAGGGCGGTGATGATTTGCGGCGAACTCGGCGCATTGCCTAGGGCGACGGCGATATTGCGTAGCCAGCGCTGATGACCAATACGGCGAATGGCGCTGCCTTCGGTCTGTTTGAGAAACTCGGTTTCGCTCCAGGCAAATAAGGTAAGCAGTTCTGGCTGCTTGAGCTTAGGCCGAATGTGGAAGTCACTCTCCTGAGTCAACGGTGCCTCGCGATTGACCGGGCACACCAACTGACAATCATCACAACCGTAAATGCGATTGCCCATCAAAGGGCGGAATTCTTCTGGAATAGCGCCCTGCAATTCGATTGTCAGATAAGAAATACAGCGCCGAGCATCCACAGTATAAGGCTCGACGATAGCGCCTGTTGGGCAGGAGGTGATGCAGGCTACGCAGGTGTTACAGTCTTCTTGGATAGGAATGTCTACGGGTAAAGGCAGGTTGATCAGTAATTCCCCGAGGAAGAACCAACTGCCCGCATCGTGATTAAGGATAAGTGAGTGCTTACCTGTCCAGCCTATGCCAGCTTTTTCGGCGAGTGGACGTTCCAGCACTGGGGCCGAATCGACAAAGGGTCTAAAGTCGGCAGCATCGAACCCGAGAGAGACAAGCTCGCTACTAATTTGATCCCCCAGTTTTTTTAAGCGAGCACGGATGAGTTTGTGGTAATCCCTACCACCCGCGTAACGCGAGATATAGCCCATATTTGGCGAGGCTAAGTTAGTGGCAAAACCCGCCTCTGGCGGTAGATAATCCATCCGTGCTGAAATCACTCGAACTGTGCCTGGGTGCAATTCGTGGGGGCGAGCGCGCATCATGCCATGGGTCGCCATGTAGCCCATTTCCCCGTGATATCCTTTATCCAGCCAAGCCTGTAATTTGAGTTCTTCCGCAGTTAAGTCGGTGTCGCAGATCCCTATTTGGGCAAAACCGAGCGCCTTTCCCCAAGTCTTGATTTGCAGAGCAAGGCGGCCAAGGGTGGCTGCGTCGGGAATATTGGCGGGAGAGGTTATTGTGGTCGACATGGAAACGGTATTGGGCTTAACAGGATGGCGCTATGATAGCAGTTTTAAGCCGCCGCGGACGAGTTTAGTGTTTAGGGGATTTTAGCCAAACAGCAATTGTTACTTTCTTCGGTGTGTAAATTAGATCTATGATGAGTAGTAACTTTCCCCTTCGGTCTTGTCTATGTTGCTGACCCTTTGCAAACACGGTTATCGCCTATTGTTGTGCATATGCTTAGGCTATGCAGGCATTAGCTTAGCTGCAACAGATGTGGCAACAGAAGCTACAACCAAGACGGTGCGGTTAGTGACAGAGGCTTGGCCTCCCATGAGCTTCGAGCA
The DNA here is from genome assembly GCF_019457435.1 of Shewanella sp. FJAT-51649. Classification (NCBI taxonomy): domain Bacteria; kingdom Pseudomonadati; phylum Pseudomonadota; class Gammaproteobacteria; order Alteromonadales; family Shewanellaceae; genus Shewanella; species Shewanella sp. FJAT-51649. The sequence goes on from NZ_CP080411.1 coordinate 847,834, forward strand.
AGATGGCGTGCCAACCGGCTTTGGTGTTGAACTGGTTAATCAATTGCAGACGCGTATCGGGCAGCAGGAAAAAATTGAAGTCTTACCTTGGGCGCGGGCTTACTCTATTGCTCATTCGTCGCCGAACGTGTTGTTGTTTGCCACTTCTATCAGCGATGAGCGGGAAAGCCATTTCGATTTTATCGGCCCCATTGCCACCAGTAAAATTACTCTTTATGCCAGAGCTGATGATCCGATTAGTATCAATCAGTTATCCGAAGTTAATAACGCTGGGATCGTAGGCGTGTATCGTGAGTCAGTCGGCGCGCAATTACTGCAACAGCAAGGTATCGATGCTCTCTTAGTGGCGAGTTTTCCGCAGCAATCGGCTAAACAGTTGTTGTTTTCTCGGGTGCGGTTCTGGTGTCAAGCCGATTTGGCGGTCAAGCATATATTGCAAGATATTGGCGCGAAGGAGTCGGATATCAAGCCTGTGTATGTGCTCTCCGAAATCCATCTTTATCTGGCATTCTCAAAAGGAACGTCTTCCGACACGGTGCAACGTTGGCAAGCTGAGCTAGAAAAGCTCAAAGAGTCGGGAGATTTTGCGCGGCTCTATCAAAAATGGTTTGGCGCCTTACCGCCACCTCTTCAACATCAAATCTTTTGGCATCGCAATACCTAAGTTAGCTCGTGGCTTTTGCGGCTTTGACGCAGTTTCTACCAGCATTTTTAGCGTCGTAGAGCGCGTTATCGGCTCGCTTAAGTAAACGGGCAAAGCTCTCATCCTGTGGCTTGGATTCAGGGCTTAAGGTGGCGACCCCGGCGCTCACGGTCAGCTTTAACTCTACGGGTAAATTAATGGCGCCATAACGGGTGATTAAGGTTTGCAACTCCTGGGCGAGTTCCCACACGCGTTCGGCGTTGGTATTGGGTAATAAAATTAAAAACTCTTCGCCACCGATACGGCCAATCAAGTTGCGGTCAGCAGTTAATGCTTGGCTGGCTTGGGCTATGGTTAATAGTGCTTGGTCGCCAATTTCATGGCCGAAATTATCGTTAATCTTTTTAAAATGATCCGCATCGAAGATGATTACCGAGAATGGAGTTTGTTGCTTTAATGCCTGTTGAAAATATTGTTCCGCCTTGGCATAGATGTGCCGACGATTGGGCAATTGGGTCAGATAATCGGTTAGGGCTATGGTCTGTAGGTGACGATTGCGGTGCACTTGTTTGTAGGCAAAGAGTGACACTATGGCCAAAATGCAGCCCGTGAGTAGTAGGATGATAAGTTGCAGCGACTTATTTTTCTCGAGCAGTGCTAACTCTTGTTCCTTTAATTTTTGGTTATCGAGTAAGCGTTTGTTTTCTGACTCAATCCAACTGGTATCAAATTTTACTTTTAACTCAGTGGTTTGATGCGCAAACGAATTGTCTTCCACCTTTCGAGTTAAGGCGACAAACTGCTGTAAAGTTTGGTAGGCAGACGGCAAATCATTCATTGCCGCATAGACTTTGCTCTTGAGCTGCAATAGCTGAACTAAGCCGCGATCATTCTGCATGGCGCGAAACGCATTTTCAGCGTCGGCGAGTTCGCTTAACGCCTCTTGATAACGACCTTGTTGATAACGAATTTTTCCCATAAACAACTTCATAAAGCTGTAAGCTGCGGGTTCGTTCGCCGTGATCTCTAACTCGGCTTCTTTTAGATATTTTTCGGCCTCATCTAAACGATTTAGCTGGATCAAGCTGTAGGCAATGTTAGTGGCGTTGACCGCGGCGGCATTGTTGAGTCGATGCTTTTTAAAGTACTGATAGCTAAAACGAAAGTTTTCAATGGCCTGTTCGTGCTCGCCCATTTCATCTAAGGCAATCCCTATATCGGAGGTGACATTAGCGACTTGCTCCTCGTTCCCTTTCTTTAGATATAATTCTTTGAGTTTGTTGTAATACTTGATTGCACTCTCGGGATCACCATAGCGCCTAAAGCTGGTGGCAATGTCGGTTAGATTGATGTTTGCCCAGCCAGTTAAATTTAAGGATTCGTACAGTCCTTGTGCGGTGACTAAATCGTCTAAGGCGGCGGAAAAGTCACCAATATAGGAGTAGAGTGCGCCACGTAAGCTGCGAGCATCGGCGATAAGCTTGATATCTTCATGTTCGTATGCAGTTTTAATGCTGCGAGAATACCCTTCCATAGCGCCATTAATATCTCCACTCAATTGTAGAAACCAGGAGTGGCATAGGGTTAGATCGGTGGCAAAATGGACTGAGGCTGTGGTGGGAATGCTATTGAGTGCTTCTTGTGCTTTGTCTCGGGCGAGAAGGATTTCAGCTTCTGTCTCGGCTGGTTGATTCCAGCATTTGAGCATTTTTAACTTTTCGATGTGTTCTACATCATCGCTGGCAATCAGTTTATCCAGTAGCGCGATATTTTGCTCTACCGACTCGCGAGCCATAACCTCACCACTTTCAAATAATTTGAATATTTGATCGATCTGTGGCTTTTCTTCTGCAACGGTCAGGCTTAGCGGCACTAACAGCAGCATCAGAAACAGAGATAAATTACGCTGAGTGTGTGGCAAGGGAAAGGTTTCCTGTTCGCACTGAAACAGATAGCTAATCATTATCTTAGCATAAACTTTTTACGTCTTGTTTACATGTAAAGTTTGCAATTTTTGCATTCATTCCGCTATCAAGGTATAAACGTCGCCTTGGATCTCACCCAATAAGGAAACCCTTTGAAAAAATTACTCTGTGCCGCACTGTTGCTGTTCACGGGAGCGAGTTGGGCAAACTCGGATGATATCGAAACTTCGGGCGATGTAGTGCATTTACTCCTGCCTGCGACGGCTTTGGGCGCGACCCTATTCTATGAAGAGGGGAATGAAGGTTCGTGGCAATTACTTAAAGCAGCAGTCTCGAGCAGGGTCATAGTCGAAGGGCTTAAACTGGGTGTCAGTAAGGATAGACCCGATGGCAGTGGTGATGATTCTTTTCCGTCTGGACACACGTCGGACAGCTTTATGGCGGCGACATTTATTCAGCAGCGCTATGGTTGGCAATATGGTCTGTCAGCGTATCTTGCGGCGACTTATGTGGGCTATACCCGAGTCGAGAGCGATAAGCACTATTTAGAAGATGTCCTTGCAGGCGCTGCCATTGGCGCACTGGCGGGTTGGTATTTTACGGAGCCCTATAAAGGGATCACAGTGACACCTTTGGCCCACAATGGGGTTTATGGTTTATATATTAGCGGCCAATTTTAAGCCGTTTAAGTTAAGAGAGAAATTATGGCTGAAGTATCAGTTGAGTATCGTGAAACCGCTGAGCGGATTTCCCACAATGTTGCCAATAAAGTATTGCCTATGGCAAAAATGCCAGAAAGCCTATTAGAGGCTTATAAAGGTCTATGCGCCGAGTTATTACTCGATCGCGAAGGTAAATTTGCTGCGGCTTGGGAGGCATTGCCTGCCAGCGCTCGTAACTTGATGCCACAGGCGGAGTTCCACGGTTTTTATATTGCCAATGCGTGGCTGCAACTTAGCCGTGTTGCCCAGGAGATTTCTGAGCAGGCCGATACCGATGAAGCCATCAATGAGAAGGAATACAACGGGATTTTCGGTCGCTTAGCCGATGAATCACTGAAAGAATGCGTGCGGAAATTAAAGAAAGCGCGTACCGACCGTTCTATGCTCAACAGCTTTAAACAGGTGATGGCGCCTTAAGTGGTGAGTTTGACTCAATAAAAAGCCCGTCGATTGACGGGCTTTTTATTGAAATAATGTCTGAAATTAGAACGAAGTACGCTTATAACGGCGGTACTCTGGCTTCCAGAAATTATCTTCGATAGATTGCATCAGTAGCTCATCACTTGCAGGCAAGGATAGTCCTTGCTCAATCGCCACTTTACCGACGGCGAAGGCAATATGCTTACTCACTGAGTGAATGTCTTCCAGTTTTGGCAGGAGCGGCCCTGAGCCATTAATGGCTAACGGTGAGCATTCGGCGAGCGCGCGGCTCGATGCCATTAACATCGCATCGGAGACATGACGAGCCCCCGAGGCGAGTACACCTAAACCAATACCTGGGAAGATAAAGCTGTTGTTACATTGTGCGATTTCATAGGTCTCGCCATCGACAACCACAGGTTCAAACGGGCTACCCGTTGCCACTAAGGCTTGGCCAGACGTCCAGTGCAGAATATCTTTTGGCGTCGCTTCAACACGGCTAGTGGGGTTCGACAGTGGGAAGATAATTGGGCGTTCGCAGTGGCTATGCATTGCACGAACAATTTCTTCGGTAAATAGACCCGGTGCACCCGATACGCCAATCAGCACCGTTGGCTTAGCGTTATTCACGACATCGAGCAGTGAAATATTGTCGCTGAAGTTATTCCAGTTGCTGATTTCGGCACATTTTTGAGCCAATTTTTGTTGGAATGGCAACAGGTTAGGCATGTTGTCGAGCAGCAGGCCCCAACGGTCAACCATGCAGACTTGGCTGCGAGCTTGCTCGTCGCTGATCCCTTCTGACACCATTTGCGCAACGATGGCTTCGGCAATACCGCAGCCAGCGCTACCGGCACCTAAAAAGGCAATGCGTTGTTTGTTCAGCTCAGTGCCCGCGGCTTTACAGGCGGCGAGTAACGAGCCCACAGTCACAGCGGCCGTGCCTTGAATGTCATCGTTAAAGCAGCAGTAACGATCCTTATAACGCTCAAGGATTGGCATCGCATTCTTTTGGGCAAAATCTTCGAATTGGATCAGTGTATCTGGCCAACGTACATGCACGGCTTGCATAAAGGCTTCGATAAACTCGGCATACTCTTCGCCGCCAATACGTGGGTGGCGCCAACCCATGTACATAGGATCTTCCAGCAATTGTGGATTATCGGTACCTACGTCTAAGGTAATGGGTAGTGTGTATGCGGGGCTGATCCCACCACAGCTAGTGTACAGTGACAATTTACCAATCGGGATCCCCATGCCGCCAATACCTTGGTCGCCTAAGCCTAAGATGCGCTCACCGTCGGTCACAACGATGATTTTTACTTTTTGGCGAGTCGAGTTATTGAGGATGTCGTCGATTCTGTCCTTATTCGGGTAGGAGATGAACAGACCACGGTTACGGCGATAGTTTTTCGAGAAGCGCTCACAGGCCAAACCTACCGTCGGGGTGTAGATAATTGGCATCATTTCGCTGATGTGGTTTTGCACTAAACGATAAAACAGGGTTTCGTTGGTGTCTTGAATGTTGCGCAGATAGATGTGCTTATCGAGATCGTTATTGAAACTTCTGAACTGATCGTAGGCGCGTGAAGCCTGTTCTTCAATGGTTTCAATGGCGTAGGGTACTAAGCCTTCGAGGTTAAAGAAAATACGCTCTTCTTCCGAAAATGCACTGCCCTTGTTAATTAAGGGTGCTTCAAGAATGGCAGGTCCTGCAAACGGAAGATAGAGGGGGCGTTTATTATCGTCCATGGGTAACCTTTGAGTTATTGTTTAATGGTTCGGTACGTGCTTGAGACGTGCTGTAAGTCACGTAAGGTTATCATGAAATGTGATCTTTGTTGCCTGTATCGTGCGCTATTTGTGGCTTTTTTTGCAGCAGAGACAATTCTTACTGTTTTAAACAGGGTTCTGTTAATTGGTTGTAAATGCTTTTGCAGAGTAAATGGCTGTTTAAGGTGCTATTAAAACAAAAAACGCAGCCTAGGCTGCGTTTCTGGGATTAAGTTTTTTGGGGATTAAACACCGCGGTATTTTAGCGATAAGCCACGGATAAAGTTACGCAGGATCTGGTCGCCACAGGCCTTGAAGTTTTTATGATCCGGGTTGCGAAACAGCGCGCTTAACTCAGACTTAGACATTTGCACTTCGGCGAGCGCTAAGGTGGCCATAATATCTTCTTCACGCATTTCGAGGGCAACACGTAACTTTTTGAAGATTAAGTTGTTGTTTAATTTTGATACTGGCTTGGGCAGTTCAGCCCCTTCGCGTAAACCACGTTTTTCGATGATAAGACCATCTAAAAACTGACATAGGGTCGTGTCGTTACAGGCCTTATAGCCTTCTTCCTCTTCTTTGCGCAGCAGACTAATCATCTCTTCGGTTGGCACTTCTCTTCCAACTTTGGCAAAGATCTTAATCATTTTGGCATTGTTGAAATCAAACACGAAGCGCAAACGGCGCAAAATATCATTGTTAATCATGGTCATCTCTAGGCGCGGCTGCGCTGTCTGGTTTAAGAGCAGACATTATATACTCAAAGTAACAGAAAAGCAGGAAAGTCTAGCGTGGATGAGCAAGTGGCACAGTAGAGCATGAGCCCGCGCCCGCGCTGAGGACTCATGCTCAAATGAGTTGAACTACACCTTAACCGCTAGATACCAGTAAATAAAAAGCACTGCAAAAATAAGCAAATAGCTTAATCCTATCCAAGATAGGCATTTCATTTTTGTGCCATAACGATGAGCCTCTGGCAGTTGGGTGCTAGTCATTAAGCGATAGTTGAGCCATGCAAAAACCACTGTGGTCATAAAGGCTAAAATCATCACAAACTCTAGCAGTGGCAACAGTGCGCCCTTGAAAAACAGGATGAGCATTAACCCTAATGCACTTACGCTGAGCATGATGCCTGTCAGGCGTTTGTCCGATTGGACTTCGCTGACTGCCGTGTGTGACAGCAGTTGCCAGCCCATGTTCAAGGTTCGGCTATAGCCATCGATGACAGTGACAGTGGTGCTGAAAATACATAAAAACGCCACTATGCCTATCAAATAGCGGCTTTCACCCCCCATGACTTGGCTATATAAGTTGATTAATTGGTTCGCAAATTTGGCGCCAGAGTCGGAAAAGTGCTCACCACTGCCATGCATCACCAGCGCACCTAAGGCCAAAAAGACCACGGCTAACAGAGCGGTGACTAGATAACCTAAGTTGAAGTCTAAGATAGCTTGGGCGGGAGTAACGGGTGATGTCTTTTGTTTTTCCAATAACCACAACGAATTCCATGCGCTGACCTCAATCGGCGCTGGCATCCAGCCCATCATGGCGACCAAGAATCCCACATGGGCCCACTGCCAAGGCGAGGGGGAGACAAACTGACTTTCTAGCGGTTTCATATGATCCAATGCCAGCGCGACCGCAATTAAAGTGGTGAGCGTCAGGGCGAACATGATCATCTTGGTCAGCCTGTCTAACAATGAATAGTGCCCTAAAATCAATAACAACAGCGAACTTATCAGCACCAACAGCGCCAACACATCAATAGGTAAGGGGATAAACTGAGTCAGCATGGCGGCGGTTAACATACAAACCCCCGCGGTACTGGCGATAGAAGCTATCACATTGAGGCCCGTGAATAGCCACAGATAACCTCGGCCCTGTTTAAGATAACCATGCAACAGGCTTTCCCCTGTGGCGGCGGTGTAGCGCGCACCCGCGGCAAAGAAGGGGTATTTCAGCAAGTTCACTCCCAGAATCACCCAGGCGAGTTGCCAGCCAAATTCTGCGCCAGCGCGGGTGGATGACACTAAATGTGAGGCCCCAATCGCGGCTGCGGCCATTAATACACCGGGTCCCATGGCCTTTATGCCGAGAGCCAGTTGTGCTGTCCAATTCATGGGGAAGGGTTTTACTTGAGAAGTCGCCATAATACGCTGGGTGTTTCCTTATCCGTTGGACATGGTCTGTCTGATACTGAGCTATCTAAGCACTTAAGTCGCGGTGTTAACTGTTAAGAATTGTATTTGGCGGCGAGTAGGGCTTCGATGCGTTTTAAGCTTGCCGTCATCTCCACAAGTTGGGTCAGCAGGGCGTTATCTTCCGTGGGAGCACTCGCCTCGGCGGGTGAGTGTAGATCACTTAAGCGTTCTTTTTGCTCCAAAATCTGCGCCCTAAAACCCGGCGCATCAACTATGCCCACCAGACTAATTAAGGCGCCAGTGCCCGATTGTCCTGCGGTTTCTACAGTGAGTTTATGTAATCCCATCAGGCGCATAATCGGCCCCTGAATGAGGGCGATATCGGTAATCTTATCTAAGGGAACCGTATTTTCTGTGCGAGTTAAAATACCTCTGCGCACAATCAACTTTTTGCTGGTTAAGCGTGCGCTCATATTGCGAATATAGCGACGAGTCCCCCACAGGCCGATAGGGAACCATAGTAGTAACAAGGGGATACCTACAATGCTTAGGGTGAAGTAAGCGGCTCCAGAGAGTAACCAATACATGCCTAAGTTAGCTTCAAATTCAGCTTCATGAATCGTTTGTTCTTGCATTTTCTTCCCTAATGTTTGCATCCAGTTGTTAACTATCTTGAGAGATCTCTGCTGGAAAATACATGGTTTTTATTAGTAACAAAAGCTTAACTTTTTGCAGTGCCCCATTGACTTTGTTTTACAACCGATTACCTTGGTTGTGTTAAAAATTAGTTTAATAAAAGTAAAATAAATTTAACAAATGAAGATTAGGGGATGTAAATGAAAAGACCTCAGATTCTACCCAGCGCTTGTGCTATCGCAATTGCCATGGCATTTGCCCCGAGTATTAGCTATGCAGCCGACAATGGTGCCGATAAAGTTGAACGTATTGAAGTAACGGGCTCTCGTATTAAGCGCACCGACATCGAAGGACCGTCACCCATTCAATCCATTGGTAAAGAAGATATTGCCAACATGGGTTTCGATAACCTGCAGCAGTTACTCGAACGTATGCCTGCCAACGGTGCCGGCGCTTTCTCGACCCGTGGTAACAGCCAAGACTCGACCGCCAACGGTGGTGCTTCGATCAGTTTGCGTGGCTTAGGTCCCGACGCCACTCTGGTATTGATTAACGGTCGCCGTGTTGCGGCCAGTGCCTTTGCCGAAGGTATCACTAACTCCTTCGTCGACATTAACAACATTCCGGTTTCTGCGATTGAACGCGTCGATATTCTTAAAGATGGTGCATCGGCGATTTACGGTTCCGATGCAATTGCGGGCGTAGTCAACATTGTCTTAAAAAAAGACATCGAAGGGATTGAGGTTAACTTAGGTTACGGTGATACCCCGGGTACGGGTTACGATGAAACCACGGCGAGCGTCGTTTGGGGCGTGAAATCCGAAAAGGGCAGTGCGTCGGTTATTCTCGACTATTTTAAAAATGACACCTTAGCGGCAACCGATTTGGGCCGTTTTGGCACAGCTGATCAAAGCCCTTACGGTGGTGAAGATTTCCGTTCTTCACGCGGTTTCCCCGGTTATTTTTATGTCGATGGTGTGAAGACTATCGATCCATCCTGTCCACCCGATCGTGCCACGGCCAGCGGCAGCTGTTTATTTGACTATGGCCCATACAACTTAGTGATCCCTGAAGCTGAGCGTATCGGGGCTATTGGTCAATTCGATTACCATTTCAATGACGATTTAACCGCTTTCCTCGAGTTAGCGGCGCAACATAACTCTTCTATTGCGGGTGGCGCACCAACCCCTTTGGATGAAGATGCGGCCTTAACTGTGCCTGGTACTCACCCAAATAATCCTTGGGGCAAAGATATTGAAATCGGTCGTTTCCGTACTGTGGATGCAGGCGCACGCCGTTGGGATATCGAGTCCGACACCCTGCGTTTAGTGGCGGGTTTACGTGGCACGATTAAAGAGTGGGATTGGGAAGCCTCGGTACAACGCGGCCGCAGTGAATCGACTCAAACGGGCGATCGTACTCAAGGTTGGGTCAGAACCGATTACCTGCAAGCTGAGATCGATGCGGGTCGCTACAATCCTTTTGGCGGCACCATGAACTCGCAGGATGTGATTGATGCCATCACGACTAGCCTAGTTCGCCAAGGTTTATCGAGCATGACCTCTTACGCGGCGAATATTTCCGGTCAGGCTTTCACGCTGGCGGATCGCGATATTATGATGGCAGCGGGTGTGGAATACCGTGAAGAAAGCGTGAGCGACGTGCCGGATGAACAGTTCCAACGTGGACTGATTTTCGGTACCGAAGCGGTTTCTGCGGCGGCCTCTCGTGACCAATACGCGGGTTATGTGGAGTTCTCTATTCCTGTCACAGATAATTTTGAGCTGCAACTCGCGGGTCGCTACGACCACTACAGCGATTTTGGTTCAACCACTAACCCCAAAGTGGCGTTCCAATGGGGCATCACCGATGAGCTGACTAGCCGTGGTTCTTGGTCAACGGGTTTCCGCGCGCCTTCATTAGCACAAATTGGTTTAGGCCCATCACGCGAAAGTAGTTTCTTTATCGATACTTATCGCTGCGCCGCCGATGGTGTGGATTGCGAAGCGCTCGACTACAACACTGAATTCCAAGGTAACTCTGAGTTGGATGCCGAAGAGTCAGAAACATGGAACCTTGGACTCATCTGGGCGCCAAGCCAGAAGTTTGATATCGGTTTCGATGTTTACAGCATTACTCAAGATAACAAGATCGATAAGCAGCCATTGGGTGATATCTATACCGCAAACTGTAACGATCAAAACAGCACTGTGTGTGAGCGTTTAGCTCCGCAAGCGGGTCAAACCTTAGGTCCTATCAGCATTATTCACTCAAGCTTTATCAACTTAAGCTCGCAGGATGTGCAGGGTGTTGACCTGTCAACCCACTATGGTCTTGAGCTAGATAGCTTTGGTGATTTGAAGTTTGGCCTAGAGTACAGCTACTTACATAACTTCGAAAAAGACGGTCTCGATTACACTGGCGAGTACAAGTTCCCACAACATCGCTGGTTGCTCACCACGAACTGGACCATGGATAACTTCGCGGCCAACGTAAACCTGAGCTACATCGGTGAGTTCGAAGATACTCCAGATATCGACTTTGACGGCGTGTTAGACTTCGAAACCAACAAGTCTCGTATGGTTGATGCACAGTTATTAGTCGATATGTCAGGCAGTTACCGTTTCAACGAGATGTTTAAGCTGACATTAGGCGTGAACAACCTGTTCGATGAAGAACCACCGTTTGCGATTGGTGACGGCGATACCGACCTCTATGGTTATGTGATTTCTGTACACAACCCAATGGGACGTTATATCTATACCAAACTGACCATGAACTTCTAATTAGTCATTGGTAGAGTCATTGGAAACGGCGCTTCGGCGCCGTTTTTGTATTTTACTCTGCTGCGATACAGTGTATCTTCGTTCTCGTTAATCAGTCATCACTAAAAGGACGTTAATATGATCACCTTATATGGCATGCCCCGCAGCCGTGCATTACGAGTCGCTTGGGTGCTAGAAGAGTTAGGCGCCGAGTGGGCCTTTTCGTTTGTGGATATGAATAAGGGCGAGCACCGTAGCACCGCTTTCTTAGCGCTTAATCCCTGCGGTAAAGTGCCAGTGTTAACCGACGATAATCTTGTATTGTCTGAGTCTGCGGCTATTTGCCTGTATCTGGCGGAGAAGTTTGGCAACTTGTTACCTGAAGCGGGCAGTGCCGCATCGGCTCTGCATCATCAATGGGTGAGCTTTATTATTACCGAACTCGAGCAGCCTTTGTGGACCCTAGGCAAGCATAAATTCGCGCTGCCGGAAGCGCAGCGTCATCCTTCCATCATGCCCTGCGCTGTGTGGGAGTTTAATAAGGCGGCGGCCTTGGCCGAAGCTATGCTGCCCGATAGCGACTTTTTACTCGGCGATACCTTATCGGTTGCAGATATCCTGTTGGCCCATACCCTGCTTTGGGGCACCTTATTTGAGCAGCAGATCCCGCCTAAATTAGCGGCGTATCGCGATAGAATTGCAGCGCGTCCTTCGCGTAAATCGGCACTCGCCAAAATGGAAGCTGTCGCAGCAGCGGCACAGGCTTAATCTGCACTAAGCGATAAAAAACAAAAGGGCAGAAGATTCACTTCTGCCCTTTTTGCTTAAGTCGTTTAGTGTTTATAGCTGCGTCGCCGCCCATTTTGCACGGCTTTCACGGCTCTCACTTAACCCATTTTGTTCACGGAATGCTTTGTAGGCTTCGACATCGAGATTGACTAAGCTAACATCCACTTCGAGCACCAGTTTACACTCTTTCTTAATGCGCCATGCCGCTGTGTTGTACAGCTCAGTTAACGGCAGCGAGCTTAAAAATTCCGGATTATATTGGGTGTAAACGGCCTGGGTTGGATACACCACGAAGGCCAAGTGACGCTTAGGCTCTTTCTTAAATAAGGCTTCGATGCCGTCTGTGGTATTGAGTACTTGCATCTCGATAATATCGTCGAGATCTAACAGTTTTTTCTGCGCCAGTTCAGGGGCCTGTGTCTCAGCATTTTCCCAAGCTAATACATCGGCTTCGCTGTGGTTGGTCAGTTGTCCTACTTGAGCCGCACTGAGGCTGAGTGATTGGCGTAAGTAGCTCATTTCGATGGCGTTCAAGCCAATATTTTTAGACATAATGCGGTTCTCAAGTTGATAAAAATAAAATCTCGGTAAAATCAGTATTTGTTTTTAAGCCAAATATCTTCGACCCATTCCCAGAAGGATTCCCAATAAGTATCGGTAAAGTCACCGTTTTGCCAGAAGTGAACTTGGCCATCCTGATCGATACAGTAAAAGTCATCGCCCAATTGGCAGATGGCAATCAAGTCCCTCGGCAAGCCGATTGACCAAGCATAGCAGGTGACTTCGGGTAAATAGGTGTGCGAATAGGGATCGGCTGCGGTCACAGGCTCAATCGCGCCATAAATCACATCACTGGCATGGAGTAGGTATTCCTTTAATTCCCGTGGCAGTGGGATCAAAATCTGTTCCTCAACCTCCACTAACTGCTCGAATGTGGGTAACTCGAGTGGCACAGGCACGGTTTCGTTGCGTTCTTGAAGTTGCTCAATAATGTCGTGCATGGAATTTCCTTAAGGGTCGCCTTATGGCGCGGGATTATATAGGGAAACCAGTTTGGATGCGAGGGAAGGGCTGTGAGCGGATAGTGTGCATAGATCGATTGTTAGCGAGATGACGCTTTGGGCTAAGTCTGGTGTTACGCCATAAAAAAGCGCTGGCATCTGTTTTCACAAATAGCCAGCGCAACAGTGGAAGTGGTACAGCGTTAAACGGTTAAGCGATTAAAGAAACGGGTGATTAAGCAACTGAGTTAGTCAGCAGCAGTCCTTCATCGACGCGTTTGTAGTTAAGCCAAGCCTTGTGATACAACTTATGGGACTCTTGGCGCAGCTTAGCGATCTGTGCGGTTTCAAACTCACTTAATGCACGTTGTTGTTTTATTGCATTCGCCTCAATCTGTTGAACCTGTTCGTAAACCTTGTGCTCTGGGCCACTTTTAATGTCGGCAATATCCTTAAGGTGTAATTGGACCTCGGCAATCATTCCGCTTTCGGGCAAACGTACCAGTAAGTTAAGGTCGCGATAACCTGAGGCTTTAGGCTCGGCGAAACGGTTTTTCTGTTTTACGACCTGAGCTTGCTCGCTTAAGGCGTAGTAGCTTTGCATCAGCTCGGAGATGCTGTTACTGACGATGCTGGCGCGGGCAAGATCGGTGATCTGGCTAGCATCCCCATTAAATTTGGTGGCGACCTTCTCGGCGGCGCGTTGATAGCTTTTCACGTCAGGCAAAATCACCTGCGCCTGTGAACAGGCTGTCACTGTCTGCAACAGGCTTGCGAGTTCATTCTGGGCCGTGTGGGCGTTGGAATATAAGTTGTCTAAACAGGTCGACGCTTGACGCGGAGTGTCGAAAGTTTGAGTGTTGAGCGCATAAAGACCATGCAGATCATGGCTTTGAGCCTGTCTTGCACTGTAATTACCGCGTTCGGCTCTGCTGTCATTGATATCTAAAGGATTGGCTACGCCTGTGCGGGTCGATAATAAGAGTAGAAAGATAAAAAAGGTACGAAATAACTTATTCATAACGGCCTACTTCCTTATGGGAGTGATACACATCACGGGAATACCATAGGCTGGAGTGGCTTAATTAAAGCTGAATCAATGATGAAGACTTGTTCATGTTTGGCTTAGGTTCACATTTTTCGCGCCTAAAAAAATGGCGCCGCTATTGTGAGCGGCGCCATTGGGTTTGTTGATTACTATCTTGAATTAATTTGGAATTACCAAATTTTCACGCGTTTCTCTGGCGCGATATACATAGCATCACCAGGTTTCACATCATAGGTAGTGTAGAACTCTGGCATGTTAGACAGCGCACCTAATGCACGGAATTCCGCAGGTGAGTGTGGATCTGTCGCTACACGGTTACGCAGGGCTTCTTCTTTGGCTTTTGCACGCCAAATTTGCGTGAAGCCGATGAAGAAACGTTGGTCGCCAGTCAGACCGTCGATAACTGGTGCTTCTTTACCATTGAGCGACTTTTTGTACGCACGGTAAGCGATAGTCACGCCCGATAAGTCACCGATGTTCTCGCCCAAGGTCAGGCTGCCGTTGACGTGCAGATCGTCAAACACATAGTAGCCATCGTATTGTGCGATCAGCGCCTTACCACGTGCAGAGAATTCTTCTAAGTCTTTCTCTGTCCACCAGTCGCGCATATTACCTTCGCCGTCGAACTTAGCACCTTGATCGTCGAAACCGTGGCCCATTTCGTGGCCGATAACCGCACCGATACCACCGTAGTTGACGGCATCATCCGCTTCCATGTTGAAGAAAGGTGGTTGCAGAATGGCTGCTGGGAACACGATTTCGTTCATGGTTGGGTTGTAGTAGGCGTTAACCGTTTGTGGGGTCATGTGCCACTCGTCTTTATCGATTGGCGCGCCTAACTTAGCCAGTGACTTAGCGTGCTCAACTTCGCTTGCGCGAACCGCGTTACCAATCAAATCATCGGCTTTGATGGTCAGCTTGCTGTAATCTTCCCATTTGTTTGGATAACCAATTTTCGGGTTGAATTTCGCTAATTTTTCGGCAGCAGCTTGCTTAGTGGTATCGCTCATCCAAGTCAGATCTTTGATGCTGTCGCCGTAGGCGCCGCGCAGGTTTTCAACCAATGCTTGCATACGCTCTTTAGCTTCTGGAGCGAAGTGACGCTTCACGTACACTTTACCCACCACTTCACCTAATACGCCGTTGACTGCCGCAACACCGCGCTTCCAACGTGGCTCTTGTTCTTCTTGTCCGTTAAGGGTTTTAGAGAAGAAAGCAAAGTTCTCGTTGTCTAACTCTTCGCTCAAGTTGCTCGCCGCGTGTGTCAACACTTGCCATTGCATGTAGGTTTTCCAAGTCGCCAGATCGGTCGTTTTGAGGACTTCGTTCAGGCCTTGGATATAGCTTGGTTGGTTAACGATAATGTCAGTCTGCTTGTCAGCACCTAATGCCGTTAAGTAGCCAGTCCAGTCGATATCTGGCGCTAAGCTTGGCAGATCTTTGACTTGGTACAGGTTGTAGGTCTTAGTGCTGTCGCGTGTTTCAACTACATCCCAATGTTTAGAGGCAATCGCAGTTTCGAGTGCGAGGATTGACTCAGCGCTAGCTTTTGGATCTGCAAGACCAGCCAGCGTGAACATTTTTTCAATATGGGCTACGTAAGCTTTACGGATATTGACGAAACGCTCTGCTTCGTTGAAGTAGTAATCTTTTTCCGGCAGGCTTAAACCGTATTGCCATAGGTGAGTGGCGTAACGGCTAGAGTTTTTCGCATCGATATCGATGTAGAAGGCGATAGGCGTACCGGCGCCCATGATTTGGCTGTGGGCGAAGTATTTCACCAGCTCATTTTTATCTTTTAGAGCGTTGATGGCATCAAACTCGCCTTTCAGTGGCGTCACGCCCAGCTTGTTTAGCGTCGCAGTGTCCATAAATGAACGGTAAAGGTCAGCCACTTTTTGCTCGTCAGTACCTTCGGCCAGATTTGGCGTGGCGGCCACTTCTTCGATAATGGCTTTAACGTCATCACGGGATTTTTCACGCAGATCGTAGAAGGCACCAATGCTAGTGCGATCGGCTGGGATCTCGGCTTTCTTCAGCCAAGCGCCGTTAACATATTCATAGAAGTCGTCCTGTGGACGCACTGATTTATCGAAGTTTTCAAATTCGATACCTGAGCCCAATGCTTTAGTGACAGCGGCAGCAGTGGCGGTTTTAGCAGTTTCTGGCGCTTTAACTTCAGCGGGTTTGTCATTACAGGCAGTGAGGCCCGCGATGAGTGAGGCACACAGTCCCCCAATGAGTACTTTTCTCATGTCGTTTCCTTCGAGTTTGTTATTGTGCCCATCTCTGGGGCTGTTTGGTGCAAAATGGGATTGCTTCAGGCGCAACGCAACGTATGTTAATGCTTTAGTGGGAATCTAAACAAGGTGATCACACTTTTTCAGTCAGATTTCTTATCCGTCAGTTGTAACTAAAAATTACCATGGTTGAAATTGGCCTAAAAACCACCAAACATACCGTACGCAAGCTCTGACAAGTTAGTAAGCACTTAGGTTTGTCTGGCGTAACTAAGGGGGCATTTGGGCAATTTGATTGGCTAGGCTTTGCCCTTTCGTTCGTTGGGCCTCATAATACGGCGGTTTTCATTTATTGAAGTTGAGTCGTCCCGTGCGTTTAGACAAATTTATCTGTGAAAGTACCTCGCTTACCCGTTCTTTAGCGAAAAAAGCCCTGCACCGTGGTGACATCACCTGTGATGGGGTTGTGATTAAAGATGCTGGTTTTAAAGTGCTCGAGGGGATGCAAGTATGCCTCGAAGGTGAGCCTATCTCCCTCGTTGGTGAGCGTTACCTGATGCTTAATAAGCCCGTGGATACGATTTGCTCGACCATAGATGAAGTCTACCCTTCGGTATTGAGCCTGCTGGATATTGAAAAGCCCGAAACCTTACATATTGCCGGGCGTTTAGATGCCGATACTACTGGCCTAGTGTTGATCACGAGCGATGGTCAATGGTCGCATCGGATCACCTCGCCGAAAAAAGACTGTGGCAAGCGTTACTTAGTGACGTTAGCCGAGCCTGTGGATGAGAGTCTGATTGGCGTCTTTGCCGCTGGAGTGGAGCTGAGAAACGAAGACGGCCTGACAAAACCCGCAGTGCTTGAAATCATCGAGCCGCAGCTGGTGCGTTTAACCATTACCGAAGGCAAGTATCACCAAGTGAAGCGGATGTTTGCCGCCGTAGGTAATCATGTGGTTGGCTTACACCGTGAAAGCATTGGCAAAATTGAATTAGACACAGAACTTGCCCTCGGTGAATGGCGTTATCTGACGAGCGAAGAAATCGCCTCGATTTAACACCGTTTGGCTAAAAAAATGCCGCTCCTGATGAGCGGCATTTTTATTGCTGATTCGTGTTTTCTGATAAAACTATTGTTTTTTCAGGATCAGATTACCGCTAATGGTATCCATCTTCACACTGGCGCTACCAGAACCTGTTTGGAAGCTTAAGGATTCATTCGGCACGTATTTTTGTCTTTGTGGCACATCTTGGCTTAAGCCATTTTTGATTTTGCCACCTGGGCCGCCATTGAGCTCGAAATTAGCATCGGGTGTATCCGAAAATGTCACAATAATATCGCCACTGACGCTCTCAAGATTGGCTTTATCGAAACTTTTCGCCAGTGAGACTTGAGTGTCGCCGCTTACGGTGCGGACATTAACTTCTTTGGCGCTGTTAAAGTCGGCTTTGACTTCCCCTGAAACCTGCTCGACTTTCACTTTATCGGCTAAGGTTTGGCTGTTGAGATCGCCGCTCACTAAACGGTATTTGATTTCGCCTTTGCTCTGGGTGTCTTTAATCTCACCTGAGACTGTATCTAACATCACTTTACCCGCTAATTCCTTAGTGGTGATATCGCCAGACACAGTGTGCAATGTCTGTGTGCCATCCAGTGCTTCGGCGGTGATATTACCGCTAACGGTATTCAGCTCGAGCTCACCTTGAGTCTGGCTGATTTGCAGATTGGCTGAAATCGTATCGGCGTTCAGCTTGACGGATTTAGGCACTTTAATGGTGAGTTTTGAGCCGTTGTTGTCACTGCCGTTATAGTGACGTGGCATTTTATCTTCGATATTTAGGTTGTTACCTTTCTGCTCGAAGACAAAGCCTTCGCTCAGCTCATCGAGAGTACCCGTCACGCTGACTTCATTTTTATCCCAGCTTTGAATTTGCACTTCGCCCCGTTGGACTTTGATTTGCAGCAGAGTATCGCTACTTATCGGTAACTGTTTATCCACACTTTCAGCGGCAAATACACTGCCCATAAGGCCAAGATAAAGCGTTGATACTAAGAGACTGGTTTTCGTGAGGGTAAAATGGCTCATATGCTATTTCCTTGTGTTGAGTTTTGAATTGGAAGTTTTTGGCCTTGCTGTAGCAAATCGAGTTCACGTTGTTGCACCCAAAGCCAGAGTTGCCAAAGTTGTTTGTCGGTTGGATTAGCCTGTAATGCTTGATAGATCTGTTCGCCTGCGCGGCGTAATTCTGCTAAGCCTTGCTCTAGCGGCGCGCTAAAGCGACTGGTTTGCCACGCGACAACCGTTGGGGTTTGTTCGAGGCTCGTCACTTGGGCTTCATGTGTCTGGGCAATTTGGCTTAGCAGAGTGTGCAGCGCTTGCTCATCATCCGCCGGTTGGCTAGCGATTTGTTCAGGGAGTGACTTTTTTACTGGCGCTTGAGTGTAGAACCCGAAGAACACCGCCAGAATCACAGTTGCAGCAATCGCCCATTGCGCGCCTTGTAGTCGCGGCGCTTGGCGAACAGCTGTTTGCGACGCCAATGGCTTATCCATACGTTTTTCGATGCCTTGCCAAAGATCCCGTTCGGGGGTTAAGGCTTTGGGGGCATTATCAATCAATTGCTGGAGTTTGGCCTCGCGGGGATCGTTAGATAAGGACATTACAGCATCTCCTGTAGTAATTGCTTGGCTCTGTGGTACTGGGTCTTACTGGTTCCCACGGCAATACCAAGTAATTGTGCAATTTCTTCATGTTGATAGCCTTCAATGGCGCAGAGCACAAACACGATACGCGCCCGCTCTGGCAGTCTGAGGATCAATTTGTCTAACCCTTGATAATGCTCATCTGCGCTTGAATGTTCATCGTCACTCTCCATTGGGATAAAACGCGCCCAAAACGACTTTTGCTTACGGATAAAGCTCAGCGCCTGATTCACACAGATACTGTGTAACCAAGTGGAAAATTGGCTCTCTCCCCTAAACTGCGGCAATTTCTGCCAGACCAGAATAAAGCACTCCTGAGTGATCTCTTCCGCCTGCGAGGCTTGGCCTGATAACCGCAGTGACAGGGCATATACCCTTGGATGATGGTGTAAATACAGCTGCTTGAATGCGGCTCTATTCCCTTGGCTAGCCAAGGTGATGAGGTCAAGTTCTGACATCGCATTGTTGAGTGGGAGTCTCCCTGCCGTCACTGTATTTTCCTGTCATCAAGGTGAATGGTTACTGATTGGACGCTTTGAAAAGCGCAAAAGGTTTGTATCCTATAAAAAAATATTCGGTTTATTGTTAGATATTGCGTAACTCACATCCTTGTTGTAGTAACATTAGCAAAAACTTTTAGCGCTAAGTTTATGAAGTTATTAATTTTATACCAAATGGTATGCTGAGTAGAAAGCTAAAATCATATTATGGATTATCACTGACATTAAGCATGACCGTGGGGTGACTGTCAGAGGTGAGTATCAAAACAGGAGCATTGAACGACCGATGCAAAATAAATAGAAGATAAACTTTGTATATCAGGGATATTTTGCTGTTAAAGGCCTAACTCCCAGCTATCTTTTTAAGAGAAGTTATTTATTAGGGGCTTTTTATGTTAATCCGCTCAAAGTTGTTACTCAGTGCCGCTGTATCCGTTACGGCCTTGATTGCCATGTTTGGATTGCAGCTTCATTCAAATTCGGTTGAGTCGGAACTCTCCCACGCAGCACAAAGCGTTCTCGAATTGGAGCGAGATGTACTTTTACTGCGTAAAAATGAAAAGGATTTTTTTGGTCGTAAAGATATGCAGTATGTTCAACTGCATGGTGAGGTACATGCCAAGATTGATGAGTTAGTCCCGAATCTTGAGAGTATTTTTAAAAAATACAAGGTTTCCACTGCGCCACTCGAAAGTTTTGACCGTAACCTCAATCAGTACCAAGTTGCCTTCAATGAAGTGGTACAACTTCAGCAAGAAATTGGTTTAACGCCTAAAACGGGTCTCTACGGTACCTTAAGAACGGCGGTGCATAATGTCGAGTCCATGCTGAAGGAATATGACCAGTTATCCCTCGAAGTCGCGATGTTGCAGCTAAGACGCAACGAAAAAGACTTTATGCTGCGCCGCGAGATGAGCTATGTCGAGACCTTCGACTCGAATATTGCTCAGTTCAACACAAGTCTGCGCGCATCCAGCTTAGATTTTGATACTCAAAATAAAATTGCGGCCCTAATTGAGCAATACCAAAAGGATTTTAAGAGCTTAGTCAATAAAGAGCAGCAACTGGGGCTTAGTGAAAAAGATGGCACTATGGCGAAATTGATCGCCGCGAATAAGTTGACCGAGGCCAGTGCCGACGAGCTGCATAACCTAGCGTTAAAGGCCATCGATGATACTGCAAGCAGCAGTGTGAATATCGGGATTTTGGTCTTCGTGATTATTGCCTTGATCCTTGCTGTGATCACCTACCTTATTATCCGCAGCATTATCACTCCAGTTGAGCGTATCACGCAGGTGATTTCACGTATCGAGGTCAGCAAGGATTTAACCCTCAGATGCGATGGCTCGACTCAGGATGAGCTGGGTGAAATCGCGCAGCATTTCAACAGCATGGTGGGGAGCTTCCAGCAGCTTATCGAACAGGTTATTGACTCTGTCGCCACGATTAACACGTCCTGTAAGAGTGTGTCAGAGAATGCAATGCTTGCCTCTGAAGGCGTTGCTCAGCAGCTTAATGAAACCGATATGGTGGCGACGGCGATTACCGAAATGGGCGCGACCATTGATGAAATTGCTAAAACGACCGAGCTTGCGGCCCTCAAAGCGGGTAAAACCCATGATAACGCTCAATTAGGGCAAACTGAGGTGGAGCAAACCATCCTCAAGATCAGACAATTATCTGAACAGATCAATAGCAGCGCCTCTGTGGTGGATGAGCTCGAGCGTGATAGTGAAACCATTGGTAGCGTGCTCGATGTGATCCGCGGTATTGCGGAGCAAACCAACTTACTGGCACTCAATGCGGCGATTGAAGCGGCCCGCGCGGGTGAACAAGGCCGTGGTTTTGCCGTGGTTGCCGACGAAGTACGTAGTCTGGCGATGCGAACTCAGACATCAACTCAGGAGATTGCCAATATTATTCAAACCCTGCAAAGTCGAACCCGCGCCATAGTGCAATTAATGGATGCAAGCCAAAAGCAAGGCGCCGAGAGTGCCGAGCAGGCCGCAGCTGCGGGAGAATTGCTGAAGCTTATCAATACCGATGTGCATAATATTATGGATATGAGCACTCAGATTGCCGCAGCGATTGAAGAGCAGAGCATGGTTGCCGCCGAAGTGAATAAGAACGTGGTCGTTATCCGTGATATTGCAGAGGATTCTTCTCGGGCTGCCGATGCCAATGCGTCGGCCTCGGATGAACTTAAATCCCGCGCCGAATATCTGGTCAGTGCGGTGAGCCACTTTAAGATCTAGTCGCACTTTTGTCTGTCAGAAACGCACCTTAGGGTGCGTTTTTTATGTCGAAGTTAAGTGCTGAGGTTTGCCTTCGGATGCTCAGCTATTATTCACGCGAATGGCTCTCAATGAAAACCGTGATAAAACCCACCAACAAAAAACGCACCCTAAGGTGCGTTTTTTATGCAAAGCGCCGCGATTAGTGGCTGAACATTGCAGAGATAGACTCTTCGTTGCTGACGCGGCGAATGGCTTCTGCCAATACGGCCGACATAGTCAGTTGAGTCACTTTAGCCACTTTAAGCATTTCAGGGCTTAAAGGTACAGTATCGGTCACGATAACTTCATCGATCACTGAGTTTTCGATATTTTCAGCCGCTTTGCCAGAGAATACTGGGTGAGTCGCGTAAGCAAATACGCGGTTTGCACCGTGTTCTTTTAAGGCTTCAGCCGCTTTACACAGAGTGCCGCCTGTGTCGATCATATCGTCAACGATAATGCAGTCACGGCCTTGAACGTCACCAATGATGTGCATCACTTGCGCAACGTTTGCCTGTGGACGACGCTTGTCGATAATGGCCAGATCCGAATCATCTAATAGTTTTGCCACTGCACGAGCGCGAACAACACCACCAATATCTGGAGAAACAACGACTGGGTTATCTAATTTCTTCGCCAGCATATCTTCGAGCAGCACTGGGCTACCGAACACGTTGTCTACTGGTACGTCGAAGAAGCCTTGAATTTGCTCTGCGTGTAAATCACAGGTCAGAACGCGGTCAACACCGACGCTTGACAGGAAGTCAGCAACGACTTTCGCAGTAATAGGTACACGTGCGCTACGTACGCGACGGTCTTGACGAGCATAACCAAAGTAAGGAATAACGGCAGTGATACGACCGGCAGATGCACGGCGTAGCGCGTCAACCATAACGATAAGTTCCATTAGGTTATCGTTAGTTGGGGCGCAGGTGGATTGGATGATAAACACATCGGCACCACGTACATTTTCGTTAATTTGGACACTGATTTCACCATCGCTGAAACGACCAACCACTGCGTCTCCGAGTTTACAAAATAGACGATCGGCTATCTTCTTAGCGAGACTGGGGGTGGCGTTCCCAGCAAAGAGCTTGATGTCGGGCACTGTATGAACCTCAGGCGTTTGCTTTATATTTTAGTGGCTAGAGCAACGACGATGCGGGGACGGGAGCGGAACCCGTGGGCTATCGTAAAAAGTTGCTCTAGAAGAAAGTAGTTTATGGATGAGTGAGTCGCACTATGAGCGGCGAAATATTCATCCCTTTTGCAACAAATCCTTGCATATCAGACGGTAATTTCGCCAAGGCTGCGAGAGCTTGCTGCTGCGAAGAAAACTCCCCAAACACGCATGCGCCCGTTCCGGTCATTCTCGACGGCGCATATTCTAGCAGCCAGCCTAAGGCCTTGGCAACTTGAGGGTATTTGGAAACGACCAGATCTTGGCAATCATTTGCCCAAGGTTGGCTCATTAAGGTGTCGATGCCAAGCTTAGGTGTATTGCGGGGTAGCAAAGGATCTTGGAACACCGCAGCGGTGGAAACATGGGCATCGGGCGCGATGACTAAATACCAAAATTCAGTGGGCGTCACCGCCTGTAAACGTTCGCCAACACCTTCGGCAAATGCTGCGAAACCGCGAATAAAAACAGGGATATCGGCACCGAGTTTTAAACCAATCGTCGCTAATTCATCGTTAGATAATTGGGTGTTCCACAACTGATTTAAGGCCACGAGTGTGGTGGCTGCATCGGAGGAACCGCCACCTAAACCACCGCCCATGGGTAAACGTTTTTCGAGCCAGATTTCGGCGCCGCCAGGATAACCTGTCGCTTGCTGTAATGATTTTGCGGCTCGCAGAATTAAGTTATCGCTATCGGCGACAACGGCCGACATGTTCGAGTGCAATATCAGCTCTGGCGTCTGTGTCACCCTAAAATCGAGTTGATCGCAACAATCGATAAATTGAAACAGGGTTTGCAACTCATGGTAACCGTCGGCGCGGCGGCCGTTGATATGCAGAAACAGATTTAATTTGGCGGGCGCGGGCCAGTTGCGTGAAATCTCATTCGACATGCTAAGGTTTTTCTCCGAGCAGTATTGAGGGTTTACCTAAGGCTTGCCATTGATTGAGTTGCAGCTTGAGCTGTAAATCACCACGTTCAAGCTTTAACTGATAGGGCACCTCGGCACCGCTTTGGGGCTGCCAACTCAAAAATGTGACGACCCAAGGCGGCAAGGTTTGCGAGTTTTGAATTTGTTTGGTTTTGCCATTGCTATCGACGGCAAGCACACGGTCTAAAGCGCCGACTTGGCCGGTGATCCAAAGAGGTAAGTCGTTAATCGGGATGGACCAGCCGCTGACTCGCTCGAGTAATGCTTGGGCGTTGCTATCACGAAAATCTTTGCCATCGACATGCAGGTGAGCCGAGTTAGGCGTAACATCCAAGGTCAACACTGTGGTGCCGAGCATAGTGGTAAGGGTGAGTTCGTCTCGCTCCTCACTGTGGCGCCAATAGAGATTGGCACTGAGCTTATCCTGTGGCGTGCGGATAGCGAGTTTCCCCTGTAATTCCCACGCCTTGGCTTGGGCGGCATTATCGACCGTGATAGGGCTGAGATCTGTTGTTGGCGGCAGGGTTTCACAGCCGCCCAAAAACAATAGGCCGCTCAAGGCGATACAAGAGAAAATGGATTTTGTGAAGCGCTTCAAATTATTCATCTATAACTGATATACCAAAGTCCTTATGATACGAGGGCTTGTAAAGAATACCAATGCCAATCGTAAAATTTCCATTGGCGGTCACTTGGGATAACTTCGGTCGCGATAATCTGCATTTGTCTATCATTGATAGAAAATTTAGGTAAGAAGTTAGACCTTTATTCGGTTTTGTTAAGCGTATTCTGTTTTTAGTTGGGCCAATTCAGTAGAATGCCCTTATTAAGAGAGACGCCAAGAATCTAGAAAAGAGTCAGATGAGCCTTGTAGCAATCGGTATTAACCATAAAACAGCCACGGTAGACCTGCGTGAGAAAGTTGCCTTCTCTCCGGACAAAATTCATGATGCCATGAAGAGTCTGGCCAGTCGTACACGCTCGGGTGAAGCCGTTATCGTCTCGACCTGTAATCGCACTGAATTGTATTGTAACAATGGCGATGAGGCCGACATCATTGAATGGCTTGAAGAATATCACGGCCTAGATCATCAAGATGTAGCGCCGTGCCTCTACAATTACCACGGTCAAGCGGCGGTAAGGCATTTAATGCGCGTGGCCTCCGGTCTCGACTCGCTGATTTTAGGTGAGCCGCAAATTCTTGGGCAGGTTAAGCAGGCTTTTGTCAAAGCCAAAGAAGCGGGTACCGTTGCGCTGACCATCGACCGCTTGTTCCAAAATACCTTCTCCGTGGCGAAAAAAGTGCGTACCGAAACCGAAATCGGTGCTGCGGCTGTCTCGGTGGCCTTTGCCGCCGTGAGCATGGCAAAACATATCTTCTCTTCGCTGTCGACCACTAAGGTGCTGTTAATTGGCGCCGGTGAAACCATTGAGCTGGTGGCTAAACATCTTAAGGATAACGGCGTTGCTTCTATGGTGGTGGCAAACCGTACGCTCGAACGTGCCCAAAGCATGTGTGAAGAGTTTAATGCCACGGCAATTACGCTGGCACAGATACCAGATTTTCTCCCTAAAGCCGATATCGTGATATCCTCTACCGCCAGCCCGCTACCAATCCTTGGTAAAGGCATGGTAGAAAAAGCGCTAAAGCAGCGTCGCCATCAACCTATGTTATTGGTTGATATAGCAGTTCCCCGGGATATTGAGCCGGAAGTCGCCGATTTGGACGATGCGTTTCTGTATACAGTGGACGACCTGCATAGCATTATTGAACAGAATAAGGCTTCCCGTAAGGAGGCCGCCGAGCAAGCTGAATTAATTACTGAAGAACAATCCTACCTGTTTATGGATTGGGTACGTTCTTTAGAGTCGGTCGACAGTATTCGCGAGTATCGCAGCCAAAGCATGGCGATAAAGGATGAGTTAGTGGAACGCGCCCTGAATAAATTAGCGCAGGGGGGCGACACTGAGCAGGTATTGATTGAACTAGCCAATCGCCTGACGAATAGACTCATTCACGCACCAACCCAAGCCCTCACAGTGGCGAGTCGTCAGGGTGATTTGAATACCTTAGGTCAGTTAAGAACAGCGCTCGGATTAGATAAAAACTAAGGTTAGCGAGTTAAATGAAGGAATCCGTTATCCGCAAGCTGGAAGGCTTGCTCGAGCGCAATGAAGAAGTCTTAGCCTTGCTTGGTGATGCGTCCGTTATCGCCGAACAGGAGCGTTTTCGCGCGTTATCCAAAGAATATTCTCAGTTAGAAGAAGTGGTTGCAGGCTTTAAAGCCTACCAGCAAGCACAGGCGGATCTTGAGTCTGCCAAGGAAATGCTGGAAGAAGATGACGCTGAAATGCGCGAAATGGCGCAGGAAGAAATCAAGGCGGCTAAAGCCGAACTCGAGCGTCTCGAAGCCGAGTTGCAAATTCTGTTATTACCAAAAGATCCTAACGACGACACCAACGCCTTTATCGAAATTCGTGCCGGTGCGGGCGGCGACGAAGCCGCAATCTTCGCGGGTGATCTGTTCCGTATGTATAGCCGTTATGCCGAAGCCAACCGTTGGCAGCTCGAGATCATGAGCTCGAACGAAGGTGAGCATGGCGGTTTTAAAGAAATCATCGTTAAAGTCAGTGGTGAAGGTGCCTACGGTAAACTCAAGTTTGAATCCGGTGGTCACCGTGTTCAACGTGTGCCTGAAACTGAATCCCAAGGCCGTGTACACACCTCTGCTGTCACTGTGGTAGTCATGCACGAAGTGCCTGAAGCGGAAGCGATTTCAATCAACCCAGCCGATCTGAAGGTCGATACCTTCCGTTCATCGGGTGCGGGTGGTCAGCACGTTAACAAAACCGATTCTGCCATTCGTATTACTCACATTCCAACCGGGATTGTGGTGGAATGTCAGGACCAACGTTCACAGCATAAAAACCGCGCGCAAGCGATGAGCGTGTTAGCAGCGCGTATCCAAGCCGTTGAAGATGAAAAGCGCCGCAGCGCCGAAGAGTCGACTCGCCGTAGTCTGGTAGCCAGTGGTGACCGCTCCGAACGTGTGCGTACCTATAACTTCCCGCAGGGCCGCGTGAGTGAACACCGTATCAACTTAACCTTATATCGCTTAAACGAAGTGATGGAAGGCGACTTGGATGCGATTTTAGGACCGCTGATGCAAGAGCATCAGGCCGACCTATTAGCCGCTCTGGCTGATGAGCAGGGGTAATTTTGGCTGATCAATCGAGTATCGCCGAGGCCCTGCAATGGGCCTATGTTCAGTTAGCGCCTACCTCTGAATCCGCCCATCTGGATGCAGAGGTTTTCCTGCTGTATTGCCTCAATAAAAACCGTGCATTTCTCTACACTTGGCCCGAAAAAGCCTTGACGGTGGAGCAGTGGAAACGTTTCCAGCAAATGGTGCAACGTCGCCAGCAGGGCGTACCTGTGGCACATATTGTGGGTGAGCGTGAGTTTTGGTCGTTGCCTTTTATCGTGAATGACACTACGTTAATCCCTCGTCCTGATACCGAAATCCTGGTCGAAACCGCCTTAAACTTGCCCCTTGAGAGCAATGCTAAGGTGCTGGATTTAGGAACTGGAACTGGTGCGATTGCGCTGGCGCTGGCTTCTGAGCGAGCGACTTGGCAAATCACCGCCGTCGATAAGGTGGAAGATGCGGTGGCATTGGCCAAGGCAAACCGGACTAACCTTAAGCTCGAGCAGGTAGAGATCCTCCAAAGTGACTGGTTTAGCGCGATCAAGGCCCACGACTTTGATTTAATTGTCTCAAATCCGCCTTACATCGATGAGGCCGATGAGCATTTACATCAAGGGGATGTGCGCTTCGAGCCGCAAAGTGCGCTCACCGCCGCCGATGAGGGCTTTGCCGATCTCTACTATATCGCCAAAACCGCTCGGGATTATTTGAAGCCTAACGGTTATATTCTACTCGAACATGGTTTTGAGCAGGCAGTAAAGCTCAGAGAAAAACTGACCGAGCTGGGTTATCAGAATGTCGCGACCGTGCGGGATTTTGGCAGTAACGACAGATGCACTATGGGTAAGTGGATGGGATTAATTGGAATTTAATCCAATCCCGCAAAGCGCAAAACAACGCCATTGGTTATTTATCAATGGCGTTTTTATTTGTGTATCTGTTGAAATGGTTAGCTTTGACAAGTATTCGACTCAATATCTTTAAAATCAGCTCTAAGCTTAGGCTCAAGCTATAGCACTTTGACCATAAAGAATTTACTACCGGTTTCTGGGTAGGCTTGTTGTACCCACTGCACGCGATATCCGTGGCGCTCATAGAAAGGTTTGGCTTGAAAATCTAAGGTATCGAGCAGGACAAATTGGCAGCCGCGTTGTTTGGCCTTGCTTTCGGCTTCGAGCAATAAACGTGAGCCGATGTTTTGCTGGCGCAATGCGGCATCGACCCAAAGGTAATCAATTAATAGCCAATTACCAAAGGTTTTACCGCTTAAGCCCGCGAGCAAGTTACCGTCCTCATCCTGTAATTTTAATCCTAGGTTTTGACGCTTTAGCGTTTGCCAGTGCAGTTGATTAAATTCGACGATTTTTTGCTTTACCGCATCGGCAAATTCGGCGGACTCATCGTCAATTATCATTAAATTCATTGTGGTTTCCTACAAACTGAGGGACGGGGTTTCGTCTGCGAATCTCGCGCGTTAGGCATTGGTCTGGCGTTATGATTAGGGTAAACTAGCGCCTTTGTCACTGGCCATAAGTATCACAATGGAAACTTTTTACAGTCTTTATCCTGCTGTTAAGCACCTGCATTTAACCTTAATTGCCGTGAGTGTGCTGTTTTTTGTCGTTCGTTTTGTGTTGCACTTACGTCAGTCAGCACTGATGGGCAAGAAAGTATTCAAAATCGCGCCCCATGTTATCGACACTTTTTTACTGCTGTCGGGCTTAACCCTGTGCTTTATGATCAAGCAATATCCCTTTGTGGACCCTTGGTTGACCGAAAAGATTGGCGCCGTGCTCGCGTATATTGCCTTGGGTGTGATTGCGATAAAAGCGAACAGAAACAAATTGTTCAAAGTTTTTGCCTTTTTAGGTGCATTAGGCTGGTTAGTTTACGCGGCCAAATTGGCGCATTTTAAACAAGCGGTATTATTGGGTTAATGGGTAAATACAATCTGCAAGATGGCATTTCTTTGCCCGAGTCGGCATTGGATGTAGGTGCTCACCTTGGATTTTCAAACCTCGAAGCGGCGAAATGGGCTTGGTTTGAATTGGCGGGAGCCGTATTAAGTCATTACCTGGTGGATCAACAGCAACGCTTAAATGCGTTGCTGCATTGGTTTTATCAGGACTTGGGTTTTTGTGTCCGCGACAATTACTTCAGTACCGAAGCGGCGGATTTAGGCACTTGTCTTATCACTAAACAGGGCAATAGCACCACACTGGCGACGGTATTGATGCTACTGGCCAAGCAGCTCGATTTAGAGCTCGAAGCCTTACTCTTACCGGGGAATACCGTGCTTCGCAGTAACATTGCTGGCGTTGTGCGTTATCACGATCCGCTGACGGGCAAAGAGCTGACGAAACACCAGCTCCATGTGTTAGTGCGCGGTGAACTGGGTAACGCGGCCGAGCTTAAGCCAAGCTACTTAAAGGCGGCGTCGGTGAAGAAGCTGATTTCGCGCATGCTGCATGAGCTTAAGGCAGGGTGTATCGTGTCGCATCAATTTGAGGCGGCGATGGAATGTTGCAACTTGCTGCTACAGTGGCACCCAGATGATGTGCACTTAAATCGGGAGCGCGCTTTTATCGCCCAGCAACTGGGTTGTATCAATGTCGCGGCGGCCGATCTGCAACACTTTGTCGATAACAGCCCGCATGATCCTGTTATCGAAATCGTCAAAATGCAGCTCAAAGAGCTCAGCGAACACGCTGAAATCTATCACTAAATCTTAAAGGAGAGCCTAACAGGCTCTCCTTGTTTTTCTAAAAAACAACAATAAATGGGGCGAATGGGAAGTTTGCCCACTAACTGCAAACGGCAGTTTTTAGCATAAATACAATAACAACTGTACCAAACAGGGAGAATACACATGGCAAGCACGGCATTAGTCACCAATGACGCGGTGGCGCTGGGAATATTGGCAACTATTCTGGGATTTGTGTTTTATACCAGCAGTAGTAGTCATCCATTTTGGCAAAAGTTTTACCGTTTTATCCCAGCGTTATTACTCTGCTATTTCTTGCCATCGTTGTTGAATACCTTTGGGGTGATCGATGGTGGTATATCACAGCTTTACTATGTTGCCTCGCGCTACCTATTGCCCGCCTGTTTGGTGTTATTGATTTTAAGTGTGGATTTAAAAGCCATCTTAGGACTTGGGCCTAAGGCGGTGATCATGTTTTTAACTGGGACAGTTGGTATTGTGATTGGCGGGCCGATTGCGCTGCTCGTGGTGTCCTTTATCGAGCCCTCATTAATTGGTGTCGATAGTCCTGATGCGGTGTGGCGCGGCATGACAACCCTCGCAGGGAGCTGGATTGGTGGCGGTGCGAACCAAGCCGCGATGAAGGAAATTTATGAAGTGGGCGGCAATATCTTCTCCGTGATGGTGACAGTCGATGTGATTGTGGCCAATATTTGGATGGCGGTATTGTTGTTTATGGCGTCAAAAGCTAAAGAAATCGATGCCAAAACAGGTGCGGATACCTCAGCAATTGAGACCTTAAAGAACAAGGTTGAACAGTATCACGCTGAAAATGCGCGTATTCCAAGCCTGCGTGATTTGATGCTGATTGTGGCCGTCGGTTTTGGCATAACGGGCGTGGCCCATATTGCCGCCGATTTCCTCGGCCCTTATTTTGAGGCCAACTATCCTTGGACAGAGGATTACAGCTTAACCTCTAAGTTCTTCTGGTTAGTGGTGATTGTGACCACCATAGGTTTAGCCATGTCCTTTAGCCCTATGCGCCATTTAGAGGCGGCGGGGGCTTCTAAGGTGGCGTCGGCGTTCTTGTATATTTTGGTGGCGACCATTGGTTTACATATGGATGTAAGCAAGGTGCTTGATACACCGCTATATTTTTTAGTGGGCATTATTTGGATGATAGTGCACGCTGGATTTATGTTATTGATTGCTAAATTAATTAAGGCTCCATTGTTTTATATGGCCGTGGGCAGTCAGGCAAACGTAGGTGGGGCGGCATCGGCGCCAGTTGTGGCAGCGGCGTTCCACCCAGCTTTAGCCCCTGTAGGGGTATTGTTAGCCGTATTTGGTTATGCGCTAGGCACTTATATGGCGTGGCTCTGCGGTCAGTTACTGCAGGCCGTCGCGGTATAGTTGCCTTAGCTCCTGTTCAGCGCTGGTAAGGTTCCAGCATTTTAGAGAGAAGTTGCGATGAGTAATAAAATCATAAACCTAGGTTCAATCGAGATCGCTAACGATAAACCTTTCGTGTTGTTTGGTGGCATGAACGTGCTTGAGTCTCGCGATCTCGCTATGTCGATTGCTGAAACCTATGCCGAAGTGACGCAAAAACTGGGTATTCCCTATGTTTTTAAGGCGTCGTTCGACAAGGCTAACCGCTCTTCTGTTAACTCTTACCGTGGTCCTGGCATGGAAGAAGGCTTAAAGATTTTTGAAGAAATCAAAAAGACTTTCAATCTGCCATTAATCACCGACGTGCATGAGCCTTACCAATGTGCGCCTGTCGCAGAAGTGGTTGATATTATTCAGCTCCCTGCTTTCTTAGCGCGGCAAACTGACCTCGTTGTCGCCATGGCGAAAACGGGCGCTATCATCAACGTGAAAAAGCCACAGTTTTTAGCGCCCCACGAAATGCGCCATATCATCACTAAGTTTAACGAAGCCGGTAACGATGAGATTATCCTGTGTGAACGCGGTTCATGCTTCGGTTACAACAACCTAGTCGTTGATATGCTGGGCATGGATGAGATGAAGCAATCCGGTTACCCAGTGATTTTCGATGCCACCCACGCATTGCAACGTCCTGGTGGTCGTGCCGATTCGGCGGGCGGGCGTCGTGCTCAAGCGACTGAATTAGCTCGTAGTGGCATGGCGTTAGGCTTAGCGGGTCTGTTTATTGAGGCTCACCCAGATCCAGATAACGCTAAGTGTGATGGTCCATGTGCCTTACCACTGCACCAGTTAGAAAACTACCTGAAGCAGATGAAGGCGATTGATGATTTGGTGAAATCCTTCGACCCGATAGATACCAGTAAGTAAGCTTGGCTGAACCTTATTAACTAAAAAGCCCCGAATCGTTCGGGGTTTTTTATTGGGTGAAATTTTCTCCATAGCGATATCAAAACCTTGTGTTTATGATGTTGGCTCCAATTTAGCGCATAACCCATGTCAGAGTGCAGTCTGGCAGTAACAGGATGGCTCGGATGTGGATTTTCTTTACCTTATTAGCCGCATTTATGCAGGCGTGGCGCAATGCCTTTCAGAGCCAACTGAGTAAAGAGGTTAAGGTGGCGGGTGTCACCTTGGCGCGGTTTATTTGGGCTGGCCCGATTGCGGCCTTGTATCTTGGGCTGTTATATCTTTGGAACAATGTGGGATTACCGCATTTTACGGCGGAATTTATCGGCTTTATTGTCGGTGCATCCATGATGCAGATCCTCGCGACTGGCTTAATGGTTAAGTTGTTTCAACAACAAAATTTTGCCATAGGTGCCGGGCTTGCCAAGAGTGAGGCCATTGTCGCCGCGATATTAGGCACCTTCTTTTTTGGCACCCATTTATCGTTACTTGGTTGGATTGGGGTGATTTTAGGTGGCGTTGCCGTGTTTTTATTGAGTGCGAAGCAAGGGCTTAGGCAGTTATCCCTAAGTACTGTGCTCCTTGGCATTGCTAGCGGCAGCGCCTTTGCACTGACCTCTTTATGGGTGAGGGAAGCAAGCCTAAGGTTAAATGTCGGCTTTCCCCATAGCGCCGCTTGGGTGTTGTTATGCGTGATCTGTCTACAAACCTTAGTGTTAGTCGGTTATTTAGTCTGGAAGGATAAAGCCACTCTTAGTGCCTTAATCCAACGTCCTAGGTTAACCATACTGACGAGTACCGCCAGCTGTTTTGGCTCCATTGGTTGGTTTAGTGCCATGTCTTTACAGGCCGTGCCCTATGTGAAAACCCTAGGCCAAGTGGAAATCTTCTTTATGATGTTGATTTCGGCATTCTGGCTTAAGGAAAAAGTAAAAATAAAAGAGCTGCTTGGCCTCGTCTTGATCGCGCTCGCGGCAATACTCGTGATGTGGGAGTAAGGCTCATTATTGACCGTGTTTGCTATTAATGAGATTAGTCATAAAGGCTTATATTTTTAATTATCAAAAACATAGCTCACAGAAATGCCCTATAGTTTATATCTCACTCTCCTTATCTATGCTAAATATTCTTGATGCAAAAATTAACAATTTACTCGAAAGGGATTTGTTACTATGCCAAACCGTTCAAATCTTATCCAAGCGTCGATGCGTAACTTTGCCTCTCTCTTCGAATTACTTTTAAAAAAGTGGTTGTTCTTACTGCTGTTACCCGTCGTATTCGCTTTTGTTTTTAGCTATTTTATCGCGGCTTATCTGGCACATAACAAGGCGACTGAGATTGGCGAGTTCAACCTAGAGCGTTTAGAGGCCATCTTAAAGCTGTCGGATCAGATAGGTGAATATGCCATGAACCTAACCGAAGAGGATTGTGGCAAGTTAACTGAATACATGCGTTTTCGGCCTTATTTTCGGGGCGTGTTACTCTTCAATGACAAGTCATTTTACTGTTCCTCGACAACCGGGAACCTCAATTTACCCCTGAATACTCTATTGCCCGTCGATAGACTCAAAGATGGTTCGCAACATATAGTGCCGGAAACGCCAGCGCGACCGGGCGTGCCAGCCATTATCACCACCTTTAAGAATGAACAAACGCAATACGGCGCGGTTGTGATATTCGAAGGTCAATATCTGATTGATAGCTTTATTCAACCCGATGTATTTCCCCGCGCGGTCAAAACCGTTGTCTTAGGTTTGCATGGTGCGACCTTGCCAGCGGCGCCACAGTTTAGCGGTAACGAAGTGATTACTGTGTTTGCTGGGGATAAATTTGAGGTCCACCAAGATTTCGTTATCTTGCTGGAGATCTCTAAGGCGCTGTTTTGGCACTTTTATTGGATTGCCTTTGGCCTGTTATTACCACTGATTTTCACCTTGTTCGTTTTATCTAGCCTACTGTTGTGGAAGCGTAATGGGCGTCACTCGCTAGCCGATGACATAAAAAGTGGTATCGAGAACCAAGAGTTTTTCTTGGTATACCAACCCGTTGTAAGCAGTGAAGACGGTAAGGCCAAAGGTGTCGAGGCATTGGTGCGCTGGCAGCATCCGCAAATGGGCTTAGTACGACCCGATTTGTTTATTCCCATAGCCGAAGAAAGCCAATTAATAGTTCCTTTGACCAATTATATTTTTGAGCGCGCCTTGGCGGATTTTAGCCAATTGCAGTTAACCACAGATTTTAGGATTGGCTTTAACGTGGCGCCCGAGCATTTTATCCAAAGCGATATCGAGGCTAAGTTTCGTTACCTTAGGGATGCGTTTGCCGAAATTGGCGTGCAGCCGTTAATCGAAATCACCGAGCGGCAACTATTAACGGTGGATATGTGTGAGCGAATCGCGGCGCTGCGTGAGCTGGGCATTCTGGTGGCGATTGATGATTTCGGCACTGGGCAGACAACCTTGTCGCTGCTGCAAACCTTTACGCTGGATTATCTTAAAATCGATAAATGCTTTATCGATACCATAGGCCAAGATTCGGTGACCTCCCATGTGCTGGATACCATCATCGAACTCTGCCATAAGATGAATTATGTGGCCGTGGCAGAAGGGGTGGAGACTCAAGAGCAGGCGGACTATTTAATCAGTCGAGATGTGCATTTTTTGCAGGGCTATTTATACGCTAAGCCGATGAAATTAAATGAACTGGAACTGTGGCTTAAGGAGCATAACTAGTTAATAACCGTCAGGGCAGACATGCCCTTGACGGTCAGTTTTGCGAGGCGAGTATTAGAGGCTGTAGCCTGTTTCTTCATGTTCGGAAAGATCGAGGCCATTCACTTCCTGCTCTGTGCTGACACGAAGTCCGCCGAGGATTTTACCAATGACCATAAACAACAACCAAGACACCACAGCGGTGTAACTCAAGGTGGCAATAACCCCAATGGCCTGCGCCCCGAGTTGGTCGAGCATAGTGGGGTTAACACTGGCAAAACCATAACCGCTGAAGATCCCAAGCTGAGTCGAACTAAACACTCCTGCCAGCAAAGTACCGAGAATACCGCCGACACCGTGTACTGGGAACACATCGAGCGAGTCGTCAATCTTGAGTTTTTGTTTAATGTAGACAGTTGAAAAGAAGCAAACCACACCGCCAAGAAAACCGATGACTAACGCGCCAGCAGGGCCAACATAGCCTGATGCGGGCGTGATAGTGCCAAGGCCTGCCACCATACCAGTGACGATACCGAGTGCACTGGCCTTACCAAATTTATACCACTCGATACCCGCCCAAGTAATGGCGCCCATCGACGCGGCTAAATGGGTCGCGAGTATCGCCATTGCCGCAGTGCCATTGGCGCCTAAGGCGCTGCCGCCATTAAAGCCAAACCAGCCCACCCACAGCATGCCCGCGCCTGTTACTGTCATGGTCAAGTTATGGGGCATAATGGCCGAGTTTAAAAATCCCTTACGCGGCCCTAACACTTTTGCCGCCACCAGTGCCGCCACCCCAGCGGTAATGTGTACTACTGTGCCGCCAGCAAAGTCATATAGTCCAAGTTCGGCTAACCAGCCGCCGCCCCACACCCAGTGGGTGATGGGTGCATAGACTAACAGCAACCAAGCGCTTGAAAACATCAGTACGGCGGAGAACTTCATTCGCTCGGCAAAGCCACCGATGATCAGCGCTGGCGTGATAATGGCGAAGGTCATTTGGAATAGCATAAACAGAGGTTCAGGAATATCCCCGCTGACACTGTCGCGACCAATGCTGGCGAGAAAAGCTTTGCTCAGCCCACCGATAAAACCGTTGCCGGTATCGAAGGCGATGGAGTAACCCACCACAAACCACAGCACAGAGGCGATAGCAGCGATAGAAAAACACTGCATTAAAATCGATAGCACGTTTTTACTGCGCACCAGACCGCCGTAAAACAGCGCCAGCCCTGGAAGTGTCATCAATAAGACGAGGGCCGATGAGCTTAAAATCCATGCGGTGTTGGCGCCGCTGAGCTGTGCCTCATCGGCCAAAGCTGTGCCCGCAAAGCCGCTGGCGAGCAGAGTCAATAATGCCTGATAACCCAATTTTGAATAACGGGCGTTTGGCGTATTCGTGCTGCGCTCGAGCTTAGCGTTAAGTGCGGCTGTCTGTTGGCTCATATCGCATCACTCCCTTCTTCCGAGGTGCGCACGCGGATCACTTGTTCGAGTGGGGTGACGAATATCTTGCCGTCACCGACTTTACCCGTGTGAGCGGCGGCAACAATCGCTTCGATGACCGCATCTTCTTGCTCGGAATGGATGGCGATTTCAAGCTTCATTTTGGGGAGAAAGTCGACCGCATATTCGGCGCCGCGATACAGCTCTGTATGTCCCTTCTGGCGACCAAAGCCGCGTACTTCGGTCACTGTCATACCTTGGATACCAAGTTGCGTCAGCGCTTCACGTACATCATCAATTTTAAAGGGTTTAATAATAGCGGTGATGAGTTTCAACTTTATTCTCCAACGAACTTCAGACGTAAGTTAGGTGAACAAAGCAGGAATCAGGCCATAACAATAATGTTTTTATTATCATTATGTTAACAATGTGGCGCACTCAAATAGACAGCGTTTTTGCCGCAAAACAGTGCAAAAACAGGTGATTACGCCCCGATTTGGTGCGCTGTGATGGTGCATTTAGTATCAAAATGCCAATTCGAGCGCATTTAACGATGCTGGAATATCACCGAGTTTGATTTAGTTCGGTTGATTATGGCTAAATCCATTTAAAATCAATTAAATGAATTGATTAAGCTTGTGGTGTTATCGCCGACAGCTGTTTAATCGCTTGGCACATTTGGGCATTGGTGGCTGCACTTAAACCGTGCGCGCTGGCGCGGTCACAAATATAACCACTAATTTGTTCAATCTCGGTTGGCCTATGGTGTGCTACATCTTGGTGCATCGACGAGAAGTTCGCGGCCGTGAGTTCAATCACCCGGTACACACGCTCTTCAAGCATTTGTCTATCCAGCGCTATGCCATCCTGGGCGGCCACCTCGACCAGCTCATCTAAGATACTGGCGATGGTCTGGGTAAATTGCGCCTGAGCCAAGGTGCCATTGGGGCATTGATGCAGGGCAGTCAGGGGATTAATCGCGGCGTTTACCGCAAGCTTTTGCCAAAGACTCGGAATAATTGCCTCAACCCATTCACTGTTGGGGATAGCGTTGAGCAGCCCATCACGCAGTGCTTGTGGTAATGCGGGACCGGTAAAGTGACCAAACTGGGTCAAGCCTTGGCCAGTTTGTTTGACTTGCCAGCGGGACTGGCGCAGCACGCCTTGGGAGGTAGTACCTAGGCTTAAGCCTCGACCCTGTAATTGAGGTGCCAGTGCCAAGTGTGGGCCCATGCCATTATGCAGTAAAAGGATATGACACTGAAGCGA
The DNA here is from genome assembly GCF_019457435.1 of Shewanella sp. FJAT-51649. Taxonomy (NCBI): domain Bacteria; kingdom Pseudomonadati; phylum Pseudomonadota; class Gammaproteobacteria; order Alteromonadales; family Shewanellaceae; genus Shewanella; species Shewanella sp. FJAT-51649. Next base: position 885,233 of record NZ_CP080411.1, read on the forward strand.
GAGTTTGCCGAGTAAAGGGCTAATGGCATCAATGACTTGATAAGCCTTGACGCACACAATTAGCAGCCTGATCTGCTGCAAACTTGTGCTGTTTAGATTAAATGTAGGCACTCGGTATGACACTGAGTCGGTATCAGCATCCGTTGATGACAGAGGGCAAAACACGAGCTCTTGCCAATACGTCTCAGTGGTGGATGCAGAGGCCTCACGCGCTATCAAGCCTACGGCTAATCCTACCGAATGCAGTTGATGACAAATCAATTGTCCCACAGCGCCAGCACCTAAAATCGCGATATCGGTGACTTGAGACTCTACAGTCGATGACGCACCTTGGCCGAACATTATTCTTCCTTGAGTTGGGCGGCGCTAAAATATTTTCGATAGGCCCAAAGACAGAAGTAAAACAAAGCGATACCGGCAAAGTCCGCTAACACGTCACCCACAGAGGCACTGCGGTAGGGTAAACGCGATTGCACTAGCTCAATCAAAATCGCGTAGGCGGCGAGTATCAGTGAGAGCCAATACCACTTAGGGCGAAAGGCGAGAAAGGTCAGATAAGAGAGGCAGAAGAAGCTCCCAAGATGGCCTACCTTATCGATATTGGGGATACTTTGCGAATAGGTTGGTCTGGAAAACACCAGATAACTGATCACGACAAAGGCTACGGCTAAAGCCAATTTGAATAGGGTGTTTTTAGTTATCACAAATACAATTTGATTATCTTAGTGTGACGCCATAATAGGAAAATGTGTCGCCAAAGTCATCCATAACCCGAGTTTTATCTTGCTTGGGTAAAGTTAACCTTCAACTTGGGGGAGGGAGTCGGTAAACTATGGGCATTTACAATCACCTAAGGGGCGGCAACTATGCCTTCATTTGATATTGTGTCTGAAGTGGATGAGGTTGAATTACGTAACGCGGTTGAAAACTCCCGCCGTGAACTCAGCAGCCGATTCGATTTTCGTGGTAAAGAGGCCAGCATCGAATATAAAGATCATGTGGTGACTCTCACCGCAGAAGATGATTTCCAGTGCAAGCAGTTGGTCGATATTCTGCGTACCCAATTGAGCAAACGTAATGTTGAGCCTTCGACTATGGATGTCGACGAAAAGTCGGTTCACAGCGGCAAAACCTTCTCCCTGAAAGTGCGCTTTAAGCAGGGGATCGAGACGGATATCGCCAAGAAAATCGTTAAGATGGTCAAAGATAGCAAGATTAAAGTGCAATCTCAGATCCAAGGCGACACAGTGCGTGTAACGGGTAAAGCCCGCGATGATTTACAAGCTGTGATGGCGTTAGTGCGTCAAGCGGATCTGGGTCAGCCTTTCCAGTTCAATAACTTCCGCGATTAATCGCAAAGCCTAGCCAGCATGTGATTCACCTCGAGTCGGTGTGCTGATAGAGGTTCAAAAGCCCCCGCTATCAAAGGCGAGGGGCTTTTTTATTGCTTAGGATTCGGCGTCGCCCTTGCTGACATGGGGTACGTATCTATTCACTAAATGAATAAGCAGTAACACGGGAAAACCAATCACACTGGCGGCGACAAAGAAGTTTACATAGCCATAGGCATCGACATAGGCGCCCGAGAAGCCAGCAATAAACTTAGGGAAGAGCAACATAATTGAGGAGAGTAGCGCATATTGGGTTGCACTGTAGCCGCTGCTGGTGAGGCTCGAGAGATAAGCGATAAAGGCGGCGGTGGCAATACCAGCACTAAAGTTATCGACCGAGATCGCAAAGGTTAAAAATTGGACGTTGTAACCAATCATCGCCTGCCAAGCAAACAGCAAATTGGTCACGGCGACCAAGAGGGCGCCAAGGAATAAAATCTTCATGGTGCCGAAGCGGGCTAATAGGATACCGCCGAAGGCGGCGCCAACTAAGGTCATGATAAGGCCATAGATCTTACTCAGATAAGCAATTTCTTCTTTGCTAAATCCCATGTCCACGTAGAACACGTTGGCCATAATCCCCATCACAATATCCGAAATGCGATAGCAGGAAATCAGCAATAGAATCAAAATGGCGCTGCGACCATAGCGTTTAAAAAAGTCGATAAAGGGCAGTATGCTGGCGGTATAAATCCATGAGATGCTCGCCGCAAGCGGCTTGGGATAACGCTCACTCAAGCGTTGTTTTACCGCTAATTCGGTTTCATCGGCGGCGCGGGTATCGACCTGTGGCTCGCGGCTAAAAAGCGTTGTTAACACCCCGACAAACATCAGTCCTGCCATCACCAAATAGGAAGTTTGCCAAGCGAGCAGGTTATATTCGGTATTGCCGGGCTCAACCCAAGCGGCGATGCTGAGTGCACCAGCGGTCGCCACAATCATGGCGCTGCGATAGCCCACCTGATAGGCGGCGGCAAGCGCGGCCTGCATTTTTTCGGGAGCTGATTCGATACGAAAGGCGTCAATCACAATATCTTGGGTGGCGGATGCAAAGGCGACCATGAGGGCAAATACGGCCAAGCGTTCGAGATCTTGGAGTGGGTCGCTAAAGGACATACCCAAAATGGCGCCGACCAACAGCAGTTGGGCGAACAGCATCCAACTGCGTCGCCGGCCTAAAAAGCGCGTCAGTATGGGCAGAGATAATCTGTCCACTAAGGGTGACCAGGCCCATTTAAAGGCATAAGCCAAGGCTATCCAACTGAAATACCCGATAGAAGTGCGGTCGACTCCCGCTTCCCGTAGCCAAAAAGACAAGGTTGAAAAAACCAACATTAATGGTAGGCCGGCAGAAAAGCCGAGTAACAGCAGTATCAACACGCGCTTATGGTAGTAAACGCTGAAGAATTCTAAGATGCGTCGATTTAAACCGATTACGAACATAAGCATGGGCCGAGGAGTCGAATCCGCCTAGCTTACGGGGAAGATGCGGTGGGATTCAAGGATTAATGCGTATCCTTTTGATGCTCGCTGGGTTTCTGTCCGAAAGGACTGAAAATAAAAAAGACCCAGCAAGCTGAGTCTTTAGCGAGTGTATTACTCAAGGTCGAACACCAATGCACCCCGAGGGCATTTGGCCTCCCAAACTAAGGAAGTCACAGCACGCATGTAACTGCTGACATAGGTACTGATTGCCACGGATCATCCAGTCTGGCCACTTGTTAAAGCTATGGAGCAAATGCCAAAACACGGTTTCTGTTTCTGTTTGCGCTTCATTACTTGGAATGAGTAATTGCCATTCCTCGAGTGTGTCCCAAAGATAGAGCTGGACTTCATGGAAATCGAGCTCGTCACTCAAAAATGCTTTGCCATACATAGCAAGCTGGGGCGCTTTATTATCGATAAATTCTTCAATCGTCACCCTTGCCTCCTTTCTGTTGCTTTTTGAGTATAGACAGAGGATTAGGGCTTTTGCTCAAATTTTTTCGATTATTTTTTCGATTATTTTTTCGGCAGTAATTTAGCTGTTTTCAATATGATAGGTGTCACGGGCACATCGGGCCAATTGAGTTTCGCATTGGTAGTGGTCTCGACCACGGCCATGGCTTCCAGCACTTGTTTGCCCTCAATCACTTCACCAAATACCGCATAACCCCAACGACGTTTTGATGGATCCAGCTTAGTGTTATCCGCCACGTTGAAGTAAAACTGGCGGGTAGCCGAATGAGGATCATTGTCGCGCGCCATCGCAATAGTGCCCATGCTGTTGGATAAGCCGTTGCCAGACTCGTTAACGATAGGCTTACCCGCGGGTAACTCTTCTAACTGTGGGTTTAGTCCGCCACCTTGAACGACAAAGTCACTGATAATACGGTGGAAAATCGTGTTGTTGTACTCGCCTTTGACCACATAGGTCAGGAAGTTATCGACGGTAATCGGTGCGCGGGTTCTATCGAGTTCGACCACAATCTTACCTAGGCTAGTATCAAACTCGACTTGGGGATACAAGGTATCGGGTTGAATGTCGATTGCCGCCCAGCTGCTATAGCTGGCACAGAGAACTAAGAGTGCAGATATCCAACGAAACATTATGATTTCCTTATTAATTACCAATTAGCACTATTATTGTTGCAGGAACTGGTTTAACTCAGGGTCATTCAAAATTTCCCCTGTAAGTTGGCCGAGTAACTTGTTCATATCCAGCTCAAGAGTGGCAAAGTCTGGCGTTAACGGACCTTTTAAGGTGCCCTTGGCTTTATAGCGTTTGACCAATTCTTGACTGGAGTTACGGGCTTGCACGGCAATTAGTACGCTGTGCTTGGCCTCATAACCGAAGGTCTTTTTGGTGACATCCATTTGCAGTTCTTCTAACTGAACTTGCACTGAGTTGGTCGCGCTTGGGTCAATCTGGTAGCCCGCTTGGGTAAAACCGTTACGGAAAACTTCATCGAGCAATAATTTAGGTGGCTCACTCGGGCCGACGAGGCGAGTCTTAGTGCCTTCTTCGATAAAACGCGCCACGTACTCAACGTTACGGGTATCAATGGTATCCAATGAGATCTGTACGGGTCTGGTGGTCTGTTGGCTAATATCGGGAACCTGTGGGCTAAATGCCATATGAGTTGGATTTTGGCTCGCGCAGCCCACGAAGAGCAGGGGGAAAGTCAGCGTCAATAATAACTTTTTCATGGGGGATCTCATGCAAGTAAAAAGTGGCTACAGCATACCAGAAATCCCCCCCGTTACCACAATGCACTCGGGTTCAGTACCGATACAGGTGCAAAGGTTATGATGTGCCTACATCTGGATACTGAATTTAAACAATATGAAATACTTAACAATTAATACTTGGCTGTTGTCGTTCGCACTGTTGGCTGGGGCTGTCGTGGGCAAGGCGAATGCTGGCGATTCTCCCCATGTGTTAGGTGGCAGCTTAGGCTATGGCACTCAAGAGTTTGAAACTAAGAGTGGCAAATATGATGCGGGCGATACCTTCACCAGCGACTTGTATTATCGCTATATGCTTAACGACAACTTTGGCGTTGAAGCGGGGTATTTAACGGGCTCTGGTGGTGTGGCCAGTGCGCTCGTTAGTACATTCAGCGAGATAAAAGATTTACGCTTCCAAGGTGTTAGAACTACCGCCTACGGCGAATATGCGCTCTCCCGTGGTAATAGTCTGTACGCCAAACTCGGCGCTGCTTACACCCAAGTGAGTTATGAGATGGATAAGCAAGAGATGGATTCGGACGATGTGGGCTTTTACGGCGCGGTCGGTTGGCAATATCGTTTTCGCTCGGGCTTTGGGCTAAACCTTGAATACCAATATGTGCCAATGAAACAGCTCGAGCTACAAGGGGTAAACTTTGGCATGAGTTATCGTTTCTAACGACTTAGGTTTGCGGAATTAGGTTTACGGAATCAGGTTTACTTAGTCATTCACTATCATTTAGTGGAGCAGTCTGTGTCGATTAAGCGCCTTCGTGCGCTTTTTTTATGATCCGCAGGTGGGATTAAACCGAATTCCTGTCGGCAACAAAATCACAACAATTTGAGCTTGCACTCTTTTAATGCAATGGGCGACAGGTTAGAGTAAAAATTCAACATTAAATAAGAGAGCATAAATGCTCCTTCGATTGCACAAGCAAAGGCGAGTTTATGTCTAGGATTATTACCCAAATCGCCCCCGACAGTTTAATCAATGCCAAAGGTCAGCCACATTTCGGCCATTTCGACGGCATAGTGGGAAGCTTAGGTTTAGCGGATTTTGCCTATTTCGATACCATGGACAAGCCCGCATCAGCTTGGGCAAAACGGTTTGACTATAAGCAATTTCAGTTTATTTCGATTATCACGCCGCGCTACATCCTTGGCATCGCACTGGCGGATATCGTCTATCTGGGCAGTGGTTTCTGTTATTTATATGATATTAAAAACAACAGGTTAACTCAATATGACTGGTTAAAACCCTTTGGGCTTGGTTATCGGATGACGCCTTCACCCGCGAATGGCACAGCCGCTATCGGCGGCAAAGGCGCTAGCGTGACCTTTGAGATCCAAGAGGGGAATTGGCATTTAGTGATTGATACTAAAAGCATTCAAGCCGATTTAACCCTGCATGCCTTACCCTTAAGTTTACCTATGGCCATGTGTAGCCCCACGGGATACAACGGCTGGACCTATACCCAAAAACACAATGGCTTATCGGTCAAAGGACAACTCACCATAGACCATGAACCGCAACCATTAAATTTTGCTCTCGCAGGTTATGATTTTTCCGCTGGCTTTATGCGCCGTGATACCAGCTGGCGCTGGGCATCTATCAATGCCCAAATAGATGAAGGGGTGATCGGATTAAATCTTGCGGCGGGCGTTAATGAAACCGGTGCCAATGAAAACGTGTTTTGGATCAACGGCGAGCGGCATTTACTCGGACCTGTGCAATTTGAATTTGACCGACATGGCCAGCAGGGCACAGATCTCTGGCGTATTTATAGTCACGATGGCCGCGTCGATTTAGAGTTTACGGCGCGAAATTGCCGCAGTGAGAAACGCAATTTTATCTTGCTGAAGAGTAACTTCCGCCAATATCTGGGGCTTTTTAGCGGTTTTATCATTGACAATCAGGGACGTAAATTCCAACTCAACAATGTATTGGGATTGACCGAGGACCATTACGCCCGCTGGTAGGCTATGGGCAGTTTTACGCTTTAATACAATAATAACAATAGGATAAAGGTATATGGATATCGCCGCGTTAATCAATCACCCCGAGGTGTTGCTGCTGGTATTGGCCCCGCTATTTTTTGTCTGCATTTTGCTGGAATGGTATTTCGGCGACAGAAGACAAAAACTACCAGTGAGTGCCCGTTATCACACCAAGGAAGTGCTGTGTAATTTTAGTCTCGCCGCCATGCACCAAGGCGCGGATATCCTCACGGGTTTGCTGATCGCTAAGTTGTATCTAGCGGTATTTGGTTGGAAATTATTCGATATTCAAATGGGGCCACTCAGCTTTGTACTGCTGATGATTGCCCAAGATTTTTGCTATTACTGGTTCCATCGTGCGAGCCATAGAGTGCGGTGGATGTGGGCGGCCCATGTGGTGCACCACAGCTCGGAAAATATGAATTTTAGCACTGCGTTTCGGCAGAGTTTGATGTATCCCTTCGCCGGCATGTGGGTGTTTTGGTTGCCGCTGGTGATATTAGGCTTCGACCCTAATTGGGTGGTCTTTGTGGTGCTACTGAATTTAGGGTTACAGTTTTTTGTGCATACCCAAGCGGTGAGAAAACTTGGCCCATTAGAATGGCTGTTTAATACGCCTTCCCACCACAGGGTGCACCATGGGCGTAATCCACAATATATCGATAAAAATTATGCCGGTATTTTGATTATCTGGGACAAACTCTTCGGTACCTTTGTACCCGAGGGCGAGACGGTGATTTACGGGATCACTAAACCCGTCAACAGTTTTAATCCACTCAAAGTGACCTTTAGCGAATGGCGCGATATGTTCAGCGAGGTGACGGCTCGGGGGCTGACGTTCTCGGAGCGATGTAAAATCCTCTTCGCGCCCCCTGCAAGCCAGCAAAGGGATGAATGATTTAGCTCAATACGCGAGCTGTAGCCCTTAACGAGTGGTTCGCTCTTCATTAAATAGTGCAAATGGCTAATAGGAGTCATACCTTAGCCTTGCTAGCCTACTTTTCTTTTTTTGCAAATTTGTAGATGAAAAAATGTACAGAATCATGCTTTGGTGGTAATTTTTTGTACAAGGGATTCATCTGAGTAGGTTGCAGTATGGTCGATGAGCCGCATTTAACCTTAGAGGAATTGGCTTGTTTTAGAGAGCTATTTTCTCCTAATCGCATAACCCATAACGCCGAGGATGCTCATCCTGAGCCTTTGGTTAACCATGTATTAACGGTCAAAACCGATGTGCCGCAGGCGCTGGCTTCGCTATTGGGTAAGGCCAAGTTAACCCTGCTGGCCGAGGTCGGCCCCTATAAACTCTGGTTTCCCTTAGAGATGCGCCTCGATGATTTTGGTCAATTACAGCCCACTCTTGGGGTGCCTGAAGTCTTTGACGCGACTGGCGCGGAGCGAAGTTGGCGTTTGACTCAGCCAGAAGATGTATGGATATTCGACCAAGATCGGGGTGAACAATGGTCTGTGGTGTCTTTATCGAGTTCTGGCATGGCGATCCGAGCTAAATCACCACAACAGTTTGAGCGCTTAGTCGATAGTCAAGAGTTGCAATTACAGTTACCCGAGGGTGAAACCATGCGGGTTAAAATCGAGCCTATCCGCCATGAAGAGGGACTAGCGATTGTCAGGTTTCAGGCCGAAGCTGAAGAGCGAGAAGCCCTGCGTCAGTTCCTCTTTAATCGCCACCGCAGTCAATATCCAAAGCTCTATGCCAGCTTGCGCGGATAAGTGAGCTGAGTGGCACAATTCTGTTAGCTAAACTTCACTCAATTGTAAAAATCCCTTTCTCTATCAGTATCTTTGCCAAACAAGTGGCTTTTCCGAGATCCTAACCTGCCAATCTGCGGTGCTATGGATTAGAATAGCCTTGAATTCAAAAACATCAGAGCGAGCGGTATGCACGTACATATTTTAGGAATTTGTGGAACCTTCATGGGTGGTCTAGCACTCTTGGCTAGGGCAAAAGGGCACAGAGTGACAGGCTCGGATGCCAACGTCTATCCACCGATGAGTACGCAGCTTGAAGAGCAAGGTATTGAACTCATTCAAGGTTTTGACCCAAGCCAGTTAGGTGAAGCGGGCAGTTATCCCGATCTTGTGGTGATTGGTAATGCCATGAGCCGAGGTAATCCTTGTGTCGAAGCGGTATTAAACCTTGGGATCCCTTACATTTCTGGACCACAGTTTTTAGCCGATCATATTCTGCCTGAGCGTTGGGTGCTAGCCGTGTCTGGTACCCATGGAAAAACGTCTACCTCAAGCATGCTGGCGTGGATCTTAGAGGATTGTGGTTATCAACCTGGTTTTTTGATTGGTGGTGTGCCACAAAACTTTGGCGTGTCGGCCCGTTTAGGGGAATCGGCGTTTTTTGTGGTCGAAGCCGATGAGTACGACAGCGCCTTCTTCGATAAGCGTTCTAAATTTGTGCATTATCATCCCCGTACGCTGGTGATCAATAACCTCGAATTTGACCATGCCGATATTTTTGCTGATTTAGCGGCGATCCAAAAACAGTTCCATCATCTGATCCGTACCGTGCCAGGACAAGGCAAAGTGATTTGGCCTGCCGATTCCCACGCGGTAAAACAAACCATTGATATGGGCTGCTGGAGCGAGCAAGAGACCTTCCACACCGCGGAGGTGACTAAGGGCTGGCATGCTAAGGCTTTAAGTGATGATTGCCATGAGTTTGAAGTCTTCTTCGATGGTGAATCCCAAGGTGTACTCGAATGGGCGCTGATTGGTCAGCACAATATCGAGAATGCGCTAATGGCCATCGCGGCCGCGCGCCATGTTGGGGTTAAACCGAGTGCCGCTATCGCGGCATTAACCCGCTTTGTACCGCCGAAACGTCGTCTTGAGCTGTTGGGTACTGTTCACGGTGTGAGCGTATACGATGATTTTGCTCACCATCCAACGGCGATTGCGACCACTATTAAGGGCATGCGTGCCAAGGTCGGTCAAAGCAAAATCACTATCGTATTAGAGCCGCGCTCGAACACCATGAAGAGTGGTGTGCACAAAGACACACTGGCTCATTCTATGCTGCAAGCGGACGAAGCCTTTTTATATCAAGCCGATACTATCGATTGGAATATGAAAGAGGCGATGGAAGCGGCGGTGATCCCTGTGACAGTCCTACATCAGATTGATGATGTTGTGGCTAAAGTCTCTGCCTCGGCAAAAGCGGGTGACACTATCGTGGTGATGAGTAACGGCGGCTTTGGCGGCTTACATAAGAAACTGTTGGCGGCGCTCGAAGTCAGCCCTCAGTTTGTTCAGCAGGCGGACTAATATGGCCTATGCCAAATCAGAGAAAGCCATTAGCTTAGCTTGGACGGGAGCCTCGGGCGCGCCTTATGGCTTGAAATTATTAGAATGTTTATTAGCCTCGGGCTACCAAGTATTTCTAATGATCTCGAGCGCTGCCCGTGTGGTGCTGGCCACTGAACATGGCCTGCAGCTCAGTGCTAATAGCGATAAAGCCAAGGCACAATTGCTCGATGTGCTGGCACAGAAGAAGATAACCTTATCTGGCGAGTTAGTGGTATTAGGCAAAGATGAGTGGTTTTCGCCTCCAGCTTCAGGCAGTGCAGCCCCTAAACAAATGGTGATTTGCCCTTGTTCGACGGGGACACTGGCAGCTGTTGCCACTGGCATGAGCAATAATTTGCTCGAACGGGCGGCGGACGTGGTATTAAAAGAGCGCGGTCAGCTGATCCTAGTTCCGCGGGAAACTCCGTTTAATGCCATACACTTAGAGCATATGCTAACCCTATCGCGCTTAGGTGCCACTATTATGCCTGCGGCGCCGGGCTTTTATCATAATCCCAAATCCGTAGAAGATCTGGTAGACTTCATGGTCGCTCGAATCCTCGATCATTTGGGCGTTGACCATGCATTAACGAGTCGCTGGGGCTATGACAAACACTCCCCTAATGACATCGACAATTGAGACTGATATGAAACACACCACCGAAGTGATGATCTCCGCGGAAGAGATCAGCCAAAAATTGGATCAAATGGCCGAGCAAATCAATGCCCACTATGCCAACAGCGAGCGTTTGCTGATGGTGGGATTATTAAAAGGTTCAGTCGTATTTATGGCTGATCTGTGCCGCCGTATTAAAGGCCATGTTGAAATCGATTTTATGTCGGTTTCGAGCTATGGCAATGCCATGACCAGCTCACGGGATGTGAAAGTGCTGAAGGATGTGCAATCGGATATCGCGGGTCGCGACGTGCTGATTGTGGAAGACTTAATTGACTCGGGCAACACTTTAAACAAAGTGCGCGAAATGCTGTTATTGCGTGAGCCAAAGAGCTTAGCCCTGTGCACTCTGTTGGATAAACCCGAGCGCCGTGAAGTGGATGTTAAGGTCGACTTTATCGGTTTTACGATTCCTGACGAGTTTATTGTGGGTTACGGCATCGATTATGCTGAGCAATACCGCAACTTGCCTTATATAGCCAAAGTGGTGCCGCTCGAATAAGCCCCGATGCGTTATGACTCAAACTCCCGCCTAGGCGGGAGTTTTGTTTTGTGCTGTAAGTTGGCGACGCAAATACTGTTTGGTTGCATTTATCCGCGTTTGGTGATCTATTAGTAATTTTTAATAAATTAATCTGTATTGATTCAATCAACTAGAGTCATACTTCGTTTTTATACAGCTTGGCGTATTGCATTTGCTGTTTTCGACACCATCTTATTGTTTTGTTCATTCTTTCAGGATCAGGTAGCACTATGGCCAATCATGCCCATGCTCTCGTACTCGAGGGGCTAAAAAAAACCTACAAAGGCGGCGTTGAGGCGGTAAAGGGGATTAGCCTTACCGTTGAACAGGGAGACTTTTTTGCTCTACTCGGCCCGAATGGCGCAGGTAAGTCGACCACCATTGGCATTATCAGCTCCTTAGTGCAGAAAACCGCAGGCTCTGTGCAGGTGTTTGATTTTGATATCGACAAGCAGCTTGAGGAAGCCAAGTTGTGCATCGGTTTAGTGCCACAGGAATTTAACTTCAACCAGTTTGAAACGGTACTGCAAATCGTCGTGAATCAGGCGGGTTATTATGGTGTGCCTAAGGCCGTGGCTCTTGAGCGAGCCCAAAAATACTTAAGCCAGTTGGATTTGTGGGATAAGCGCAACAGCCAATCTCGTACGCTGTCAGGCGGGATGAAGCGGCGATTAATGATTGCCCGCGCCCTGATGCACGAACCTAAGTTACTGATCTTAGATGAACCAACTGCAGGGGTCGATATTGAGCTACGCCGTTCAATGTGGGAATTCCTCAAGCAAATCAACCAACAGGGCGTGACTATCATTCTGACCACCCACTACCTTGAAGAAGCAGAAATGCTGTGTCGTAATATCGGCATTATCGATAAGGGCGTGTTGGTGGAATGCACGAGCATGAAGGCCTTGCTGAGTAAGCTGAATCTTGAAACCTTTATCCTTGACCTGCGCCGCGACATCGATGTCGCTCCTGCACTCAATGGTATGGTTTGCCGTTTAACCGATCCGCATACCTTAGAGGTGGATGTGGCGAAGGATCACAATCTCAATGATGTGTTTACGCAACTAACCGCCGCTAAGGTAGAGGTTTTGTCGATGCGTAACAAATCCAATCGTTTAGAAGAACTCTTCGTCGAGTTAGTGAAGAAAACCCAAGGAGCTAAGGCATGAAACAGCTGTATTTTATCGCCTTCAAAAGCATATTAACTAAGGAAATTAATCGTTTTACCCGGATCTGGATCCAGACCTTAGTTCCGCCAGCAATCACTATGACCTTATATTTTTTGATTTTTGGTAACTTGGTCGGTAGCCGCATTGGTGATATGGGTGGCGTATCTTATATGGAGTTTATCGCGCCAGGTCTAATCATGATGTCGGTGATTACTAACTCCTATTCGAATGTGGCGAGCTCTTTCTATAGCGCGAAATTTCAGCGCAATCTCGAGGAGTTAATGGTCGCGCCCGTACCTCACTATGTGATGATCGCAGGCTACGTGGGTGGCGGTGTCGCTCGCGGCTTATGCGTTGGTTTAATCGTCACGCTAGTCGCCATGTTCTTTGTCGACATCAGCTTACATCATGCAGGCCTTGTGGTCATGACGGTATTTTTAACTTCAGTGCTGTTCTCCTTAGGGGGATTAATTAACGCAGTATTTGCCAAGAGTTTCGATGATATCAGCATCATCCCGACGTTTGTGCTCACGCCCTTAACCTACCTCGGCGGGGTATTCTATTCACTGTCGTTGCTGCCATCATTCTGGCAAGGCGTTTCGGCACTGAACCCTGTGGTCTATATGATCAACGTCTTCCGTTACGGTTTCTTAGGTTTTGCCGATATCAGCATTCCGCTTTCAATTGGCATTATGGTGGGCTTTTGCGCCGTACTTTGGGGCGTTGCTTATTACCTGATCTCCAGAGGCATAGGGCTGCGCTCGTAATCAGCTTCTTGTTGATACCATCAATGTCTAACGTCTTTCAGGACGGGACATTAAATAATAAAAAAGGGAGTCACTTAGACTCCCTTTTGTTTGCTTACTTATATGAACAGATTACTTCATACGACGACGTATTGCCGCCAGAGGTAATAACAATGCTGTTAACCAACCCAGTGCACCGCCACCTGAATCAGGCTTGTCTGCGACGGTGAGAGTGAGTTCGCCTGTATTGCTTTGAAGCTTGCCATCGTTAGCTACAACAGTGAAGGTGTACACACCTGCTTTTTTAGGTGTAACAGTTATATTCTCGTTTGTTGAAGTAAAGCTCAGACTTTCTCCTCCAGTTTGTGTCCACACATATGTTAATTTGTCACCATCAACATCGAATGGATTTGGCTTTAGCGTAATGGCTTCTCCAACAGTACCACTATGTGGTTGTGGTGTTACTACAGGGGCATCATTCACATTATTGACAGTAATTGAAACCATTGCCGCAGCACCAGTATTGCCGTCCTCATCTTGAGAGGTATAACTGAGACTATCAGAGCCGAAGTAATCGACCGCAGGCGTATAGTCTATACCTCCAGTCGCATTGACGGTTGCAGTGCCATGTGATGGTGCTTTTACGATACTGATATTGCCTAAGGCACCTTTTGGCATAATCTCAAAAATACGCTGTGCGTTTGCTGTGATGCCATCACCAGTGATAGATGCTCGTGCAACTTTCATATCTGGTTTGTCATCATTAGCTAACACATCAATTGAGACTAAGGTTTCTTCATTTGTTTCAGCTGTATCAGCTTGTCCTGCATTTAGGCTTGTTGCTTTTACATCATAGTTAATGGTGACATTACCAGCAGTCGTTGTTTTCAACGCTAACGAATCACCTGAAGTGATACTGCTTCCAGTACCATTGTAGTGATAAGTTGTTCCGATCGTGCCACCGATATTCTCGGCACCGATAGTAACACTGGCAGGCATATTCGGGATGTCAATATAGTTAAATACGACTTCTTCAGTATCACCTGTTTTTATCCAGATGCTAAAGGTATAGGCAGTACCAGAAGTATCACCATAGAGCTGACCTTTATTCCATTCAAGCGCAAGCCACTTAGCGCCATCATCATCAGTGAAGACACTCGCCGCTAAGTTACCGCCACCCGTATCGCCAGCTGTATTATCTGACAAGTCAAAATCAGACCAGAATGGCGCTAGAATATTGTTAGGGTTGCTGCCGTCAGGTAATTCCTTGTTAGCATAGGTTCCACTAGCACTACCGCCGCCAACAATCGCCAATCCGTTGTCTGAAATGGTTATTTTGTTGTAGCTTACGCCGTTGTATTTAAAGCTAGGAACGGTAAAGGTAAAGGATTGCTCATCACAACCATCTGAACAGGCAATAGGTTTCACACCTAACTCAACAATACTTGGGAATCGTTGTGCGCCTTTTACCGTGTTCATTTGAGGTAGGTCGAGCTTACCAACCCAAGTCACTGAGCCAAGGTCTTCGTTAACTTGTAATCCATTTTGTGTCGCACCTGTAAGTGTAACTTTAACGTCATCTTTAGAGGTAAGTTTAGTGCCTACCGGAGCTTGTGCAGTAACAGTGACTGTATTTTCAAATACGGTATTGTTGATTGAAGCCACAACGGGAATGACATCACTAGCATTGATATCTGTTTTAGTTGTGTAGGTTGAAATCAGGTTAGAGTCACTTGATTCTTTAGCTAAAACAGCCAGCGGTAAATGAGCATCTTGTAAGCCATCCGCACTGGTAATCATGGTATTACCAAAGATCCACTCACCGTATTCCGCAAACGTAGAGTCAACCGTTACGGTAAAGGTTGCTGAAGCCCCTGCAGCTAATTCGAGAGTTGCAGGAGATACCGTAATTCCAGTGCTATCAGAAGAGGCGGATAAATTCCAAGATGTTTGGGTATTTCCCTTATTGTACACAGTGCGAGTGAAAGTACATGGACCAACACAAGAATCTGATGCAATGGATGGTTTATCAAATGTAAGCACTGCTTTCGCAGCAGCATCTAAATCCATACGTCCAGCACCCATATCGAATGGTGTGGCTGGCGTAACAGCATCATCATCAAGAATGCCATCAAACTTAGCTGTTGATGTGAGGGCTGTCTTAATATCGTTTGCGCTCCAATCTGGATGGAGTTGGCTCATCAATGCTGCAGCACCTGCAACATGTGGGCTTGCCATACTCGTTCCTGAGATCATATTGAAGTCTTCACCGCCATCGTCTGGTGAGAATGCGGATAGGATATTTGTACCGGGAGCAGCAATATCTGGTTTTAAGATATTTTGGTTACCATCTGGGCCGCGAGAGCTAGTGCTGTTTAGGTTATCTGCAAGTTCAGGAACCATAATACGTTTAGTCTTGGCAACGATTGTGCCTGAAGTTGCAGTTTCGCCCATTGACTCAATAATGGCCAAGCCTGCATCCATTGTAATCATCACCGCAGGAAACTCTTCACCAGGCATTGACATGGTGATTGGGGCCCCTGCTGCGTTGTTATAAACAACAACGGCTTTAGCCCCCGCGGCTTTGGCATTTGCAGCTTTCAATGTGAAATTACAGCTGCCACGAGAGATTAAGGCGATGCCATCTTTAAAAGAATCCGCTGCAAAAGCGTTACAGCCATTCGCATTTTCAGCATCTAAATTTTTTGCAGCAATTACAGTACCAGTAATATCTGCTACTAAGTTAGCATCTGAACTAGGAATGGCTAATAGATCATCACCACCAGTATTGAAGCTATTAGCAAAATAACGTCCAGTCGTTGTGTTTGCCACTGTGATACCTGACTCGATACACCCTGGACATCCGATCGTTTGTGGACCATTACCGTCGTTACCTGCGGCAGTTACAACAACTACCCCAGCGGCTTCAGCGGCTTCAAACATGGTTTTGTAAGGGCTGCTAGCTGGATCGCCACCAGGACCTCCACCCCATGAGTTGTTAATAACGTCTGCACCATCATTTACAGCGTGTTCTAACGCTTCCATCAGCATAATGTTAGAACCACTACCACCAGTACAGTCTGCCTTGCTATAGAGTGCTTTATAGACCATTAAATAGGCGGCAGGTGCAACACCTGATAATTCAACAGGGATCTCTTTAAATGTTGTTGATACTTTATTGCCAACAGCCGTGCCCGCAACGTGCGTACCATGGCCGCCATACCCGAGAGGGCTCATATATTCGTTTGGACATACTTGGAATGTTGGTTGTGACCAGCGCGCAACAATTAATTTATTGTTACAAAATGAAGCATCTACAGTTGAGCAGTAGTCATCCTTCGGTAAATTACCGCTTGGTGCTGTAAAACCTGCATCGGCGAACATTGGGTTTTCTGGACGGATACCACCATCAATGACCGCAACTCGAATACCTTTACCAGCATTCTCCATACCAGAAACAGCATTCCACATGGCTTGGGTATTAATGACTTGGTGTGATGCGTCCATACTAATTTCGTACATACTTTCTGGATAAACAGATTTCACGCTAGGCATTTTCGCCAAAGTGTCAGCGGTTAGGCCTTGACCAACAACAGTTACACCATTGAATAAGGTTTGAAATTGACGCTCTACTTTAGCGTTAGGAATAGTCTTGGCTAAAGCTGCTGCAAAATTGTTTTGCTCTTTTGCTAGGTAGTTTGAATAACTCTTCACTTCGGAAGACTGAACGTTTAGCTTTTGTCCCTTCTGAGTTGTGGCTGTCGCAGCGTAAGAGCCAATGCCACCCTTATATTTGGCTAGAGCTGGTGATTCCATTTCAACGATAAAACGTTGTGGAGCAGTAAGGTTAGTTCCAGCTAGTTTAGGTTTGGTATATTGGTCTTGAGCGGTGATTTCTGGTGAGTAAGTTTCAAAAGTGAACCCACTGTTAGCAACTGCTGCACTTGATAATAGTGCCGCCGAGATAGCGATAGATAATTTTGTCTTCACAACTTCATTCCTTGTCAATTAATGCTTTTGGTACTTGTTAATAGCACCTTGTAGCTAAATTGTTATTGTTATGCTGCTCATTGTGATGGCTAGCAATGAAGTTGTAACACAAAAATATCGTGCGGTTAACACTTTTGTCAGAAAAAAGACTTAAGTCAAATTCTTGCGATATAGCATTCTGTTTGAAGGCTTTTTTGTGAGAGCCGTAACTAAGGCTTTACTGCTCTTGTGATAGGGTTTTGCAGGCTGATAAGGGTTTCAGTCGATTGAATTTCGTCGATGGATTGGATGCGATTAATCAGCACGTGCTGCAGGCCATCGATGGATTGGCACATGACTTTGACAAAAATGCTGTAGTTGCCTGTGGTGTAGTAGGCTTCTACCACTTCTTCTAAGGCGTTCAGCTTGGCGATGGCGGCGGGGTAGTCGCCGGCACTTTTGAGATTAATTCCAATAAAACAGCAAACATCATACCCGAGAGCCTTGGGATTGATGGTGATCTGGGCACCGGTGATAATCCCCGCTTGTTTCATTTTCTCGACACGCACATGGATAGTCCCCGCACTCACGCCGAAACGTTTGGCAAGCTCGGCAAACGGGGTGCGTGCGTCTTGCATTAAGGCTTCGAGGATATGGTTATCTAGCTGATCACGCTGAAATGCGGTTTCCATAAATAAACTCTCTATAACATAATGAATTGTCATAAAGTTACGTTCTTTTATGGTGAATTGCTACTGCTTTTAGGTGTTTTTATTGTTTTTAGTGATCATTGCTCACCTTCTGGCTCACAAAAGGGAGCATCGGCGCTGAACGTCATGCTCTCACCCGTGTAAGGGTGTTTAATGGTGAGCTCTGCGGCGTGGAGTAATAATCGCGGTGCTAGGGATTTTGCCAGCGGATCCGCATAAAAACCGTCGCCGAGGATTGGATGCCCCAGCGCCATCATATGTACCCTGAGTTGGTGTGAGCGCCCTGTAATCGGCTTTAGCTTTACCAAAGTCGAGCGTTTGGCGCGGCTTAGCACTTCAAAGTGGGTTAATGAGGGTTTACCTATTTCGTGGTCAACCTTCTGTTTTGGGCGATTGGGCCAGTCGCAGATCAGCGGATAATCCACGCTACCCGTTGTATCTTTAACGTGTCCAGCGACTCTGGCGAGATAGGTTTTGCTGGTTTCTCTATCGTGAAATTGGCGTTTTAGCTCGCGCTCGGCGCTGCGAATGAGCGCAACCACCATGACACCCGAGGTCGCCATATCGAGGCGATGGACGATTTGGCAATGGGGATGCTCGGCTTTGACTCGGGCATACACACTGTCGTAATGGGCAGGATCGCGACCGGGCACGGACAATAATCCAGATGGCTTGTTGACCACGATTATGTCTTTATCTTGATAAAGCACATCGAGCCAGGGAGTTGTCGGTGGTTGGTATATAAAATCAGTCATAATCGCGCCTATTAAACAATGCGCGGAAAAGATACTCTGCTCGGCTCTGGGGCGCAAGTTTGTTCTCTCTCCTGCTGATCTCGCCTCGCTTTAATCCAGCGAAAAATGATTTGCAGATAGAGCTGGATTTGAGTTTTTGTTATACTCGTCACCTTTTTCGTGATTGTTCATTTTGAGCCAGTGAAGTATGAGCCAGCCAGAGATTTACACACCTGAGACACTTTCTCACGTTAATAACCGCTTAGAGTTATTGGCGCCTGCAAAAAATGCCGATTATGGCATTGAAGCCATTCGCCATGGTGCCGACGCGGTTTATATCGGTGGTCCCGCATTTGGAGCGCGTGCGACCGCGGGTAACAGTGTGGAAGATATCGCCCGTCTCTGTACTTTTGCTCATAAGTATCATGCGCAAGTGTTTGTGGCTATTAACACTATTCTGATGGACGATGAGCTCGAAACTGCTGAAAAGCTGATTTGGGATGTGTATAACGCGGGCGCTGATGCACTGATTGTGCAGGACATGGGCGTATTGCAACTTAACCTGCCGCCGATTGCGCTGCATGCTAGTACGCAAATGGACAATCGTAATCCCGAGAAAGTCGCCTTCTTAGAGCAAGTGGGTTTTTCACAAGTGGTATTGGCGCGCGAGTTAGGCTTAAGCCAAATCCGTGAGGTTGCAGCTCATACCAATATGCAGATTGAGTTCTTTATCCACGGCGCACTGTGTGTGGCCTACAGTGGATTATGTAACTTAAGTCATGCCTTTAGTAATCGAAGTGCAAACCGCGGTGAATGTTCGCAAATGTGTCGTCTACCGGGCAATCTAAAGACCCGCCAAGGGGATGTGTTGGCGCAAAACGAGCATTTACTCTCATTAAAAGATAATAACCAAACCGATAACCTCGAAGCCTTGATTGATGCCGGTGTGCGCTCTTTCAAAATTGAGGGGCGTTTAAAAGACTTAAGTTACGTTAAAAACGTGACTGCCCATTATCGTCAAAAGCTCGATGCTATTATGGCGCGTCGCCCTGAGTTTGTAGCGTCATCCCACGGCCGTACTGAACATACTTTTACTCCGGATCCCGAAAAAACCTTTAACCGTGGCAGCACAGATTACTTTGTGAATGAGCGTAGCCAAGGGATTAAAGATTTCCGCTCGCCAAAATATATCGGTCAAGATGTGGGTAAAGTGGTCGCCATCGGCAAAGATTTTATTCAAGTCAGTTCAACCCACGAATTTAATAACGGCGATGGCTTAGCCTATTTCCCGCCAAACTATGCGATGGCCAAACAGTCCGATGACAAATTGCAGGGACTGCGTGTTAACCGTGCCGAAGGTCATAAGCTGCATGTATTGCAGGTGCCGCGCGATCTGCGTGTTGGTATGACGCTGTATCGTAACCATAACCAAGCCTTCGAGACTTTACTTTCCAAGGAGTCTGCCAAGCGTATTATCGGCGTCGATATGCGTTTAACTGATACCGCTACGGGCGTGGCGTTGACCTTAACGGATATCTACGGTCTCAGTGCAACGGTTGAGCTTGCAGTCGAAAAGACGCCCGCCACCGACGCTGAAAAAACCTTGCAGACTATCCGTACTCAATTGTCGAAACTGGGCAGTACCGACTTTACTGCGCGCCAGATCAGTATCGAAACCGCTCAGCCTTGGTTCCTGCCAGCATCTGTGCTCAATGGTCTGCGCCGTGATGCGGTAGCTGCATTAGAACTTGCCCGAGTGGAAGGCTACCAGCGTCCCAAACCTTGGAAATATAACCAAGATGCCGTGTATCCCTTCAAACACTTAAGTTACTTAGGTAACGTGGCCAACGAAAAGGCGAAGGATTTTTATCAGCGCCATGGCGTGATTGAAATTCAGGACACCTACGAGAAAAACGGCGTGACCGAAGATGTGCCGTTAATGATCACTAAGCATTGCCTACGATTTAACTTCAATCTCTGTCCTAAGGAAGTACCGGGCATTAAGGCCGACCCTATGGTGCTTGAGATTGGTAACGATGTGTTGAAGTTGGTGTTCGACTGTCCAAAATGCGAGATGATGGTCGTTGGTGAAAACCGCCAGGTTCGCGGTCAAAAAGCTGTTTAATCTAGGTTTGACTAGGCTTGAATGGTTATCAAGGGAGCGTTGAGTATTCAATGCTCCCTTTTTGTTTTTAGGGCCGTTGCCGCTCTCTTTGTTGCCACTTGGTTAACTACAGGATATTTTATTGAAAAATTTCAATAATAAAGGATGCCAGCATGGGATTGTTAGATGGGTTATTGGGGAATGCGTCTGAGGTCGATTTACAGGAACTGGCCGAAGAGCTGCGCCCAATTATGGGTATTCAGGAAGAGTTAAAACTGGCCTATAAAGTGATCCGCGATCTGTTTGTATTTACCAACAAACGCTTGATCTTAATCGATAAGCAAGGACTGACGGGCAAGAAAACCAGCTATCACTCAGTGCCCTATAAATCCATTACTCATTTTGAAGTGGAAACCACTGGCCATTTCGATATGGATGCTGAACTTAAAATTTGGATTTCAGGCCAAAGCGAACCACTGGTTAAAGAACTCAAACGCGGTACCGATGTCGTTGGGATCCAAAAGACCATAGCGACGTTTGCGCTCTAATCCCTTGTTTTAGCGATTGAGTTATCAGCAGGTCGTTGCTGCATAGACTTGCTGATATTCAATCAATTCAAGACTCTATGGTTTGAACCGCTGGACTGTTCTATCGGTTCACCATTCATAGTATAGGTTTCTGATAGTTCGAGCCGGCCTTGTTTATCGTACTGATTGTGGATCCCCACCCAAAAGTGTTCTTGCCCCTGAAAAAGTAAGTTGCCTTCTTCGGCGATTTGACGATTCGGATGATAGCGTTTCATGGCATAGAGTTGACTAGCTGGGTCAAATTTCAAATGGTAACTAAGAATAGGCGCCGACGTTTGAGGCTTCTTCGCATCATTGGCCCGAGCCATTGCTTCGACAATGTTGCTGTCATCGCCGCAGGTTTCCGTTGCTACCGTCTGTTCCTGCTCGGTAGCATCAAAATAGTGGCGGGTTTCATTGAGCTTGCCATCGTCGCTGAGCCAGGCTTCGCGTTGTAACTGGCCTTGAGCTGTAAAACGTTGCCAGTGGCCGACATCCTGATAATCATTTTCTATCACTTTTACAAAGCCAGATTCGAGCAATTCGCCTTGTTTTGAAAAGGCTTTTGAGCTGAATAGGTTCTCATCTAGGCGAGTGAGCAGCCAACGGATAGCTCCATCTTCATAGTATTCGATGCGAGTATCTGGGTGACCCGTTTGATAATATTCCCGTTGATTATCCTCAAGATGGTAGCCGCAACGGGTGTTGGAGTGGCTCTCAAAGGATTCGAGAACACCTTGTTTGTTATAGGAGGAGCGTTCCTTAAGGTAACCTTGGCCATCGCGGACAACATATTCAGCAATCGTCTTGATGGTACCGTCTTCATAAAACCAGCGGGCCGTGCCATCGCGATTGCCTTGAGTGTGGGGCAAATACATTTGAATTTGCTGGTTTTCATAGTATTCGATAAAGGGCGCGATGGAGAGGTTGTGCTGATATTGGCCCTCGGCTGACAATACGCCGCTTTCGTAATAGCTGCGGAAAAGGCCTTCTCTTAAGCCTTTTTCAAGGTAGATCTCAAGGGAGAGTTGACCATTTTCATGGTACCAAGTGGCAAGACCTTGCTCATGGCCATTTTCAAAGGGGATGCATTGTTCAAGCTGTCCGTTCGGATACCATTTCTCGCTGTTACCATGGGCAAGGCCATCAACAAAATTGAGTTGATTTGCCAGCACGCCATTGGGGTGCCATTCCTGACGTAAACCGCAATTTACTCCCTGTGGATTGAGCTGTTCTCGCCAGGCGAGTTGGCCATCTTCGTAATAGGTTTCGAGGCTTTTGCCCGCTGCATCTAGATGCACTTTTTGTTTCAGATTACCGTTGGAATGGTACCAAAGCTCTTTAACCAGCTCTCCCATGTCATAGCTTAATTCGGCCTGCAGCGTGCCATCTTCATAGTAGATATGTTCGGTACCATGGATTTTCCCCGCCTGCATGGGGCGTATCAGCCACAGGGCGCCTGATTCATAATAGCGAGTTAACTGGTTGATATAATTATCTTCACTATCCTTTTCGGTGGTTTCTTTGATCTGACCATTGCTATAGTAGCGGGTTAGTAGCATTCCTTCGGAGTGGCGCTCTTCGACTTGATTGATTTTGCCTTCATTGTCATACCAAGTCTGGCGCCCGAGCTGTTGCTCCTCAATAAAATGTCCTTCGAACTGCAATACACCTAAGGCATTGAATTGGCGAGTGATGCCGTTGCGCTCACCAAAGTAATTGCAATCGACGGCCTGAGTGAGGTTGGGGGATTGGGTGACAATTCGCAGTAGATTCTGACCTTGCTCTGTCTCAATCTGATGGAATGTCCGTTGCAGTTTGCCCGTGAGACTGCCGAAGTCCTGCATATCGCCTTGTACTCTGTGCTCAGCATCGACATGAAAACGGCAGATCACTAATTCTTGCGGGTTTACCAGTGCCACTTGCCAGCGGGCTTGAGTTGTCGCTGCATCAGTATCCGGCTCTAGGCTACAGGTCTTATCCTGACCGAGATAAAAATCTTGCACTGGGCCGTGTATCTCGATGCGGTCAAATTGGGTCTCGTGAAAGGTACAGGATTCATGCTCTCGCTCCCAACCGAGCAGCTCGATCGTTTGCGGGCTGTCGAAGTAGTGGCGGGTAAACTCTTCGAGGGTTTCTGAATGAGTGGCTTGCGCCGGAGTCGCTTGAATGGCAAGACTAAAATAGGGTTTGAAGGTACTGGATGGGAGTGGAGCGGGATTGGGAGAGGTTTGAAGAGGTATGTCTTGATGGGCGCAGCTATTTTTCTTGGCATTAAATAGCTTAGCTTTAAATGCGCGAAACAACGACATAGGTCAACTTCTCCATATCCATATGATACAACGATCTTTTTTGTCATCTCATAAGGCTCTTAGCCCTAAGAGCGCCTATGATAACGGTTTATACTTTGGTTTCTCAATAGATTATCTTGCTCTCGAGCCATGATAAGGATTCAAGATGCTACAAAATTTTTATCAGTCACTCCCCGATGATTTATCACTAGAAGTGTTCGAAACCCTTGCTTGCAATGGCAAGGTGAAGATTGAACGCATTATCTCGCAAGGTCATTCGACGCCGTCGGGGGAGTGGTACGATCAATCTCAATATGAGTGGGTCATGTTGCTCAAAGGAGAGGCGCAGCTCGAATTCGAAGATGCTCAGTTAGTTACCCTAAAACCAGGGGATTACCTCACCCTAGCGCCGCATCAAAAGCACAGAGTTGCGTCGACCAGTTCAGAGGATGAAACCCTATGGCTGGCCGTGTTTTACGATGCCGAATGATGCAGAGACGTTATATCTTAGCGGCTATTTGAGTTGCCATTGCCAGCTCGGCGTATTGAGTAAATCCTGCCCCACAATTTGGGTTTGCCCTAGATTTTTATCGAGTGCCAAGGTATTGCAATGCTCAAACTGACTCAAGGCATTAATCAAGCGGTTAGCGTGGGACACGACCCAAAGCTGACACCCCTCGGAAGCCTTGGCGATAAGCCGAGCCAAAGCGGGCAATAGATCGGGGTGCAGGCTGGTTTCGGGTTCGTTTAATACCATTAGCTCGGGTGGTCTTGGGGTAAGTAATGCGGCGATAAGCAGTAAATACCTCAGGGTACCGTCTGAGAGTTCACTGGCATGTAGTGGCCTTAACAAGCCCTGCTGGTGGAATTCGAGTTGGAGTATCCCGCCCGCTTGGGGCGTGATACGCACCTTGGCCCCCGGAAAAGCATCGGTTACCGCATGATCGAATGCCGCTTTATCGCCAATCTCAAAAATAGTTTGTATGGCAGAGGGGAGATCTCGACCGTCATGGTGCAATACGGGAGTGGCTGTCCCGAGCTGCGGACGACGCGCTGCCGCTTCGGCATCGGTTCGAAAATGATCGTAAAAGCGCCAGGCGCGAATGCTGTCCCTTAGCGTTAACACTTCAGGGCTACGCTCCGGATCGGCAAGTTCGGTAAAAATACTGTCACCACTTTGCAGATGAGCGCTCAAGGTGAGCCAACCTTGTCCCTCGGGGCTGCGACTCTTCACCATAGGACCGCGGCGCTCCACTAACACGCTGGCGGAGCGATATTTGGGGCCATTCCAAATCGCCTCGCGTTTGATTTGCGGATCTAAGCCAAATAGGGTGGTGGAGTCGGGTTTGGGGAGGCCAAGTTCGATCAGGTAACTAAAATCTTCGCCAGCAAATCCGAGTTTTAGGCGTTTGGGCGCTTGCCTGACCGTCGCTTCAATTGGCGTATCGCCCGCTAACATGCCCTTGGTGAGATTTTCTGGGCCTGCCCAAAAACAGGAGTCTAAGCCGCCTTCCTGCGCTAACGCATTAACAACGCCACCTTGGGCCGTTTGAGCCAATAGTCGTAAGGCTTTGTATAAATTGGATTTGCCACTCCCGTTAGCGCCAGTCACTAGATTCAGACGTCCAAGGGGTAAGACTATCTCCCTCAAGGTACGATAGTTAGAGATGGCTAGGGTGGTCAGCATGACGGTCCATTTACTCGAGTGATTATTCGCAATTCAACCATGACTTTGTTAGTGCGGGCTTAGATGAGTACCTGATTGAGCACTCTTTGCCAGTTTCCGCCCATAAAGCGGTCGCGATCGGTCGACTTAAAGCGGGCCTTAGCTAACGCATCGTCGATACGGCTCATACGCTCGATATGGTTTAGTTCGGGAATGACCACATGCCTTGGCTCAGCATCAAAACCTAACACTTTTTTAGCTCTTAGGCTGTACCACCATTCCTGATATTCCTTCACGCCCTGGGCATTGTCGTTATTCAGGGCTAACAGATTTTCTTGGCCTCTGAGCGGATAATCATTGGCGATGGCGACACAATCGACCCCGCCGACACGGGCGACATATTCTAACTGGCGGATATAGTCATCAACGGTCGGGACGGCATTATTGGTGAGCCAAAAGCTCATCATAAAGACCCCGAATACGCCGCCTGAGTCGGCAATGGCGCGGATCACCTCATCGGGGCTACAACGAGCATGTTTGACGATACCACGCGCCGCGCCGTGGCTTTGGACTATGGGCGCGCGGCTGAGTTTGGCAACATCTAACGCGGTTTGGGCGCTCGAGTGGCTGACATCGACTAAGATATTGGCATGATTGAGTTTTTCAATCAGTGCACGGCCATGTGCCGTAAGAGGTTTATTGAGTCCGCCATTGGCATC
This sequence comes from Shewanella sp. FJAT-51649, assembly GCF_019457435.1. Lineage (NCBI taxonomy): Bacteria > Pseudomonadati > Pseudomonadota > Gammaproteobacteria > Alteromonadales > Shewanellaceae > Shewanella > Shewanella sp. FJAT-51649. The sequence goes on from NZ_CP080411.1 coordinate 911,023, forward strand.
GTTATCGAGGGCGCCGCCCGCAAAGGTATTGCCGTAATGGTGGGTGAGCTGCAGTGCTCGCAGACCTTGGCGGTGAAACTTATCAACGCGGGCCCATTGGTTGGCCTCGCTGTCTTCTTCAACGCAATCCGCACCTTGGATTTGGAAGAAAACCGCAGTGCGATTGCTCTCCCTTGCCAATTGGATATCGCGTCCGGTTAAGCCTTGCAGGAGAATGTCTGAATGTTCGCTGACGCGTTTCGCGGCTTGCTGGATGCTTTCCATACATGCTTTGTAGGTGCGCTTGTAGTTTAAGGTGCCGTCGGCTTGTTCAATGGTTTCGATGGCGGAGATATCACATAAAAAGGCATCGAGCCCCGATGCGGGGACATCGGCTAAGTCATCGGGCAAAAAGGATAAACCATCGATATATAAGCGCCGAGAGCGCGGCGCAGCAAGGCTGGAGAAACTGGCAAAGGGACAAAGTAGCGTGGCGGCGCCAATCCCTTTTAACAGCGTTCGACGATCTTGATTAACAGCCTTCATGGGCGTGCGCTCTCCTTCAGATGAAGCTAATTTTTACTTCTTTATACCCTGTTAAGGTGTAGAAGTCTTTGATTAAATCCCTCTTTTACCGATTTAACCCGCAGATTGATTTAGGGTTTTACCGCATCAATCATCGCCTTGGCTAAGGCGTGTAAGCCATTGGTGCGCGAGGGGCTTAATTGGCCCTCAAGCCCTAATTGTTTGAAATAGGTGGAAGGGTCGAAGGCGAGTATCTCGTCGCTTTGTTTGCCGTGACAGGCACTCAGCAGTAAACCGATTAACCCCTTCACGATGCGCGCATCGCTATCGGCCAGAAAATAATGCTTAGCGTCTTGCTCAATATGGTACAGCCAGGCATCACTCTCGCAGCCTTTGACTTGGGCGGCCTCAAGGCGAAATTCATCCGCTAAACTCGGTAAGGTTTTACCTAATAACATGATTTGGCGATATCTTTCCTGCCAGTTTGGCGCTTGCTCAAAACGGGCTAACAGGCTCGATGAATCCTCAACGGAGTAATCAAACTCGGTGGCAGCGGGCATGATTGGCAATGTCATGGGGAAAATGTCCTCTTCTTAAGCGTGTTGCCTGATGGCGCAATGATGTAAGCCCTTAGCGAGTGGATTAGAGCAGTAACTCTTTGACAGAGGCTAAGGCGGCAATAAAGCGGTCGATATCGGCTTTATTGGTGTAGATCCCAATCGATGCTCGGCAGCAGCCCTTCAGGTTAAGGCTTTGCATCAAGGGCATGGCGCAGTGATGGCCGCAGCGTACGGCAACGCCTTGTTGATCTAATAAAATCCCGACATCCTGATGATGTTCATCACCCAGATTAAAGGCAACCGCACCGAGATTATCACTATGGGCAGCATAGAGATGCACATCTCCGAGGGCGCGCAGCTGCTGCTGTAAATACTGCAGTAGTTCTGCCTCATGGGCCTGAACCGCTGGCGTTAAGTGTTGTTGCAAAAAGCGGATAGCGGCGCCTAGGCCGATGACTTCACAGATGGGTGGTGTGCCTGCCTCTAAGCGATTAGGCAAACTGCCAAATTCGGTGCCATCGAAACTCACTCGTTTAATCATCTCACCGCCCGTTAACAGTGGCGTGAGCGTATCTAACTTATCGAAGCGGCCATAAAGCACGCCAATGCCGGTTGGGCCATACATCTTATGGCCTGAAAATACATAAAAATCACAATCGATGGCGGCCATATCTAAGCTTAAATGTGCAACCGCCTGCGCCCCATCGACTAAGGTGATAGCCCCCTGCGCCTTGGCTTGCTGCACTAACTCGATAACTGGATTCACTGTGCCTAAGGCGTTCGACACATGGCACAGGGCAACTACCTTAGGCTTGAGGGCGAGCAATACTTGATAGGCATGGCGATCGAGCCTGCCATCTTTATCGAGAGGGATAGGTTTAATGAAGGCGCCCGTGCGTTTTGCCAATTCTTGCCAAGGCACTATGTTGGCGTGGTGGGCGGCGGTATCGATCAAAATCAGATCGCCCGCTGCAACCTGTGGCGTTAAGCCATAGGCGACTAGATTGATCGACTCAGTGGTGCCATGGGTGAAGATGATTTCTTCGCGGCGCTTAGCATTAATAAATCCTTGTAACTCATCGCGAACCTTCTCGTAGCTAGAAGTCGCGCGCGCCGACAATTGGTGCGCCGCGCGGTGCACATTGGCATTGTCGTTCAGGTAATACTGCGCCATGGCATCTAACACGGATTGCGGCTTTTGGCTGGTGGCCGCAGTATCGAGATAACACAGGGGATAATCGCCCAACATTTGCGTGAGGGTAGGAAATTGCGCGCGGATTTGGTTATGGCTATCGGGCAATGCAGTGTCGGTCGAGGCTGAGTGTGTCATCTGGGGCTTTACGCAATAAAAAGGCTTTGGGATCTTCGGTTATCTCCCCGCCGAATGCAAGTTTTCGCGGGCTAATTTCCCGTTATTGTTGCTGTGGTTACTGGGGTTGAAATACGCCAGAGATGAAGCGATTTTAGCCCTCTCCTTTGTAGCCAAACACCAAAGAAAATGGGAAGTTTTGTGCTCAAGTGTTTCTATATAAGTTAGCTTTTTCTTGAGTTTAGCTTCAATTCTTCCGCTCTTGTTGAAAACTACGACTATCCTAAATAAAGGATGAGCAGCGCTATTCATGGAGAGAGGTTTTATGGGCCGTTTTTTAAAAGATCTCAGCATCAAGCATAAGATGTTTGCCCTCGTTGGGGTGATGCTAGTGTTGATGTTGCTGTTATCAGGCTTTAGTTTGCTGAAAATGAAGCGAGTGTCGGACGAAGTCCATGGTATTGCGACCGAGAATATTCCACTCGTTAGGCTGTCTACCGATGTGACGATTCAACAGCTTGAAAGCTCGATTATCCTCGAAAAGGCTTTCCGTGCCTCGGACATTAAAGTCTCTCCCGAACAAAGGTTGATAGATGGTTTTATTGCCGACGTGATAAAGCATAAAGAGTTGATAAATCATGAATTACAATCGACTCAAACCATGCTCAATGATGCACTTAAATTATCTCAACCCGCTGAGCTGCGCGACAAAACCCTACAATTGAGTCAAGAGATTGCCAACATCATCCAAGGCTTTCGTCACTACGACGCCCAATTGGTGGCTGTGATAGCGGGAATTGAGCAAAAACAGGAGTCTGCCCTGTTAGCGCAGCGAGTTGATGAGTTAGAGAAAACGCAAAAAGAGTTCAATACCAAGTTAAGCCAATTTGCGCTGCAATTGGAGCAAATGACGAAGACGGCGGTATCGGTGACCGAAGAGGAAGAGATTAAGGCCGCCTACGGTATGATGATTATCTCCTCAATTGCGGTGATTATCGGTTTATTTGTTGGACTGCTTTCTAGTCGTTACATAGTGCAATCCATCACCCAGCTGCGTAATGCAGCCTCCTTAATGCAATCGGGAAATTTTAGCCACGAACTTGCCGTCACCTCAAAGGACGAATTAGGTGAGTTGACCATAAGCATGAATCAAATGGCATTGACCTTAAGTAAAACTGTGGGGCAAGTGGTTGACCGCAGTGAAGAAATCGCTTCGATGGTCACAGAGCTTAATGCGGTGGCCGAAAACAATCGCGAGGCGATACTGAAACAGCAGGACAATACGGATCAGGTCGCCGCCTCCATGACACAAATGGCCGCGACGATTACCGAGGTGGCGAGCAGCGCCGAGACGGCATCCTTTTCGGCGGGGCAGGCGGAAAACAGAGCGAAGGAAAGCTGTGGCGTTGTTGAGGCTAGCGAGAAAATCACTCAACAATTGGTCGTTAGCGCTCAACATTCGAGTCAACTTATTCAGCAATTACAGGCCAGTACGGGCAAGATCTTAAACTTTGTGTCGGTAGTGGATGCGATTGCTGGGCAAACGAATCTGTTGGCGTTAAATGCCTCGATTGAAGCGGCGCGGGCGGGCGATCAAGGCCGAGGATTTGCCGTGGTGGCCGATGAGGTGCGTGCATTAGCGACTCGCAGCCAAACGGCAACACAGGAAATCAGTGAGCTTATCCAAACCTTAGTGGTCGATGCTAAATCGGCTGTGAGTTCGTTTGAGGAAAATGAACGTCAAATCAGTGAGTCATCAGTACTGGTTAATCAAATCAAACAGAACTTATTTGAGATCTTAGATGCATTGACTCAACTTTCGCAGGCGAACTCGCAGGTAGCGACCGCAAGTGAGGAGCAGGCGGTCACGGCGGAGGATATTAGCGAACGCATTAATGCGATACGTGATTCGGGGGAGCTCGTTTTAAATAGTGCTTTCGAAACGGCTAAAGCCAGTGAGTCATTATCGCAACAGGCGAATTCGTTGCGGGAGGGGATGCAGCAGTTTAAGGTTCGAATCGTCTAGATTTAAGCGTGTGTGACATCTATAAAAAATGCCCAACTTCATAAGCTGGGCATTTTTATGGATCTTAACTCAAGGTATCACATTGCTTAAAACCACGGTTTTGCCATCATATTTAGTGTGGTGATAAATAAGTGTGGCTACTTGCTTACTTCACACCATTACCGCGATTATCTGGGCGATAGGATTACTTTTTCGGGGTATTCGCTGCGGAGTTTGTACTCGGTTGAACTCTTCCCTGTGGCTTGCCTTGGCGACGCTGCCCGTGATTTGTTTTTTCGCTAGACCCTTCGTGATGGCGAGCCTGTTGACTGCGTTGCTGCGAGCCTGAATGAGACTGGCCTTTGGCTTTATGCTCACGATTAGCCTTATGTTCGCTATTACTTGAGTTAGCAGAGCCTTTACCGCGTTGCGGATATTTATCCTGCGGTTTTGGCGAGCGGGCCTGTTCGGCTGTCGAAGGTGCATTCCTGTGCTCAGTGTTTTTTGCCGCTTGCGGACGCTTAGACTCGCCTTGCTGATTGCGTTGCTCTTGGTTGCGTTGACCTTGATGACTGCGCTGGCCTTGATTACTTCTTTGGTCTGAGTGACTGCGCTGGCCTTGATTGCTACGCTGACCTGAGTTTGGCTGCGCGTTTTGGCCCTTTTGCTGTGCTGAGTCACCATTGTCTATTGTTTTAGGTGCAGGCGTTTTACGAGCATCGCGGCCAGAACCGGCTCTTGGCGCGGGTTTACCCGCACTGCGGTGCTTACGTTGGCTCGCCACGGCTTTGATTTTGTTCTCTTTACCATGGGCATTTAGGGTCGATTCGGGAAGCGCATGGACAGGGCTGAAGCCTTCAACTTCCTGCCTTTCAAGCACGCGATTGATCAAACGCTCAATGTCTCTGAGTAGCTTAGTTTCTTCGCTACTGACTAAGGAAACGGCTTGGCCTAAGGCGCCAGCACGGCCGGTACGGCCAATGCGGTGCACGTAATCTTCGGGGACATTGGGCAGATCGAAGTTCACTACTTGTGGCAATTGGTCGATATCGAGTCCGCGCGCCGCAATGTCGGTCGCCACAAGCACGCGTACTTCACCACTCTTAAAGTCGGCTAAGGCTTTGGTGCGTGCGCCTTGGCTCTTGTTGCCATGGATAGCGGCGGCGCTGATCTCGGCTTGAATAAGACTCTTCGCCAGTCTGTTGGCGCCGTGCTTAGTGCGTGAAAACACTAATACCTGCTGCCAGTCTTCCTGCTTGATGAGCTGAATAAGCAGCGCCGATTTTTGATTCTTATCGACGGGGCAAATCCATTGTTTGACTGTGTTTGCCGCGGCGTTGCGTGGTGTAACTGAAATTTCTACCGGTTGATTCACTAGGCCTTTGGCAAGCTCGCGGATCTCATCGGAGAAGGTTGCCGAAAACATCAGGTTTTGTCGTTTAGCGGGCAGCATAGCGAGGATCTTTTTGATATCGCGGATAAAACCCATGTCGAGCATGCGATCCGCTTCATCCAGCACTAAAACTTCGAGTTGATTAAACTTCACCGCCTTTTGCTGCTCAAGATCTAATAATCGTCCTGGCGTTGCGACCAGTACATCTACCCCGTGGCGTAGCTTTTGAATTTGGGGATTAATCGGCACGCCACCAAAGACGACCGCTGAGCGTAATGGCAGATATTTACCATAAGTTTCAACACTTTCGCTGACTTGAGCCGCTAACTCACGCGTGGGGGTGAGTACTAAGGCGCGGATTTGTCCCGCCTTCGCTTTATTGCCTTTAGAGAGTAATTCGAGCAACGGCAGGGTAAAGCCTGCGGTTTTTCCTGTCCCCGTTTGGGCCGCAGCCATCACGTCTTTACCCGTCAGTACGGCGGGAATCGCCTGTGCTTGAATGGGCGAGGGTGTGTCATAACCTTGTTCAGTCACGGCTTTTTGGATTGGAGCAGATAAACCTAGGGAGGAAAAACTCATTAATGGGTCTCTTGTGGCAGCAAAGGGTCGCAGCAGTAGTATGGCCGAATTGGCGGGCGTGCAGCTTACATGAAGAGGCGCTAGATCGCCATGTTTGAAAGTGGTTTGTTGTTTATCTGCCGCAAAAGCCGATTCAGGAGTGGCTAATTTATCGACCTATCAGTATCTTGTTCAGTATTTAGGGAAAGATCACGCTTGTGTTAATTTCATTGCTTCTAAGTAATTCAACTTGGGGTAAAATTAACAAACATCCTCAATAGGTTGCAAAGACATTAGCGTGACGTTGTCGTAAATCAGATTAGTAAAGATAACCGGGGATATTTCCCCTTGCAGCTTGAACTCTGCACCATTGAATTCTTAGGATGTGTCCTCTTAGGCATATTGACGCTCCATGGCAGGTGGATTATGACAGCAATACAGCATATTGAACGCCTCGCTCGTAGCCGAAGTGAACAGGCCGTGGCGGTTATTCGAAACGTGCAGCAGATGTCCAACATTCCCATGCAGGAGATGCAAGCGGCGCTGAAGCAATTGTTACACTGTGGCCGAGTCGCACTGCATTTTCATCCCGACAGAATCGATAGCCGCGGTATCACAGTGGCAGAAGGATTATTGCGTGATGGTCAATACCGTAGCCAATTCGAAACCCATATCTCTAACGGGCAGTTATCCCCCGAGTTAGGTGGGCCAAGGGATCACTGGGAAAATCAACTCTTTGGCGATGCATACAAGGGGACTAAGTCTCGGCCTAAGTATGGTGCCTTGGATTTAGGCATGTGGCAGGATGGTCCTGCCCCGCGTTTTGGCAGCTGTTATTTGCTAACTCACTCGCAGTTGCTCACGCGCTCGACCTTCACTTATTTAGATTCCTACCGTAACCCTAAGGAAAAGGGCACCTTATCCTGTTTTGATGATGTATTGGCGGCGCTGCTCACCGAGAGTTTTGAGCGCCACTATGCCTTGGGTAAAGTGGATTTTAAACCGCTAAACGTGATCCAATATTTGGCGCATCAACTGAACTCCTCCCTGCTGTCGCGCTTTGAACGGCCGATGTCGACGAATCTCGACCATTATATTGAGGCGCAGATCCACGGTGATGTGTCCCTCGATGAAGATATTGCCATGTTGGTGGCAGATCCGAGTTTTAAAGGGACTGAAATCGGTGCCACCTTAAGCAAGCTCTGCGATCGCTATGATATCGAGCTGCAATACCATAATGGCTTTAGCCTGCACACGGCGCAGATCCCCAGTGATTTCCGTGGCCCGACTATGCCATCTTTGGCGAGTCGCATCGCTATCGATGAGCGTGTCGATGCCTATGCCATTGGCGTGGCGGCGCGGGATTTGTACCATTCGACCCAACATTGGCGCGATCGGGGGAATCGCGCTCAGGTGGCACACGAACTCAAGCTGCTCTGGCATGTGTTAGTCAAATACGGCGCTCAGCAATAATTAAGGCCGATTGATTAAGCTGGCGGCGAGAATCAGCTCTGGGTTCCCGTACTTTGGGAATTTATTGATCTTTATCTCATTTTTGTGAATAGGCTAACAAAAGCTTTCGCTAAGGTTTCATCTACCTTGGATGCCTGCGATACTGCGTCCCTATCGAACCTTTTCAACACTTGCAAGCCCCTCGGGGGGATTCAGTGTTTAGCCTATTTCTACAACCTACTGCTTTGCTAGTTTCTGTTGGAGCACCATGGATAAGTCGTTAGAAAAGTCCCTTCTCGTTTGGCTCAAGTCGCAAAAAAAAGCCTGTGGCTGGTTTGTTAAGCTCTCAGTATGGTGTGGAATGTTAAGTGCTATTGCATTGATAGCACAGGCTTATCTGATAGCCACACTTCTCGATGGGGTTATTGTTGGTAATGCCTTGCAGGCTTTGACTGAGGGAGCGAATAGCACTCAAGCACAATCTACAGTTGGGGCTAGCGATTATCTGCCACATTTTATGGCCCTGATTGGCTTAATGTTGCTGCGAGCCTTACTCGCCTATGGCCGCGAGCGCGCCAGTTTTGAAGCGGGTAAGCGCTTACGCCAACAGATCCGCGGTGCGGTAATGGATAAGTTAACTCGGCTCGGGCCTGCGTTTATTAAAGGTAAACCCGCAGGCAGTTGGGCGAGCATAGTTTTAGAGCAAGTGGAAGATTTACAAGATTTTTATGCCCGTTATTTACCGCAAATGACTCTTGCTGGCGTGATCCCCTTATTGATCCTCATCGCCGTGTTTCCTATCAACTGGGCGGCGGGGCTGATTTTGCTGTTAACCGCGCCACTTATCCCGCTGTTTATGATCCTTGTCGGTATGGGCGCGGCCGATGCCAACCGTAAAAACTTCAATGCCTTAGCCAGATTAAGCGGCCATTTTATGGATAGATTAAAAGGGCTTGCGACCTTAAAACTGTTCCATAGGGGTGATGCTGAACTTAAGGTTATCGAAAAAGCCTCGGAGGAGTTCCGTAGCCGTACTATGTCTGTGCTGCGTATGGCCTTTTTAAGTTCGGCGGTACTGGAGTTTTTTGCCGCGGTATCGATTGCCGTATTAGCGGTTTACTTTGGTTTCAGTTATTTAGGTCACCTCGATTTTGGCTACTATGGCGCGCACGCTCAACTTGGGCCTAATGCGAATGAAGGCTTACCTTTTAGCCTGTTTGTCGGCTTATTTATCTTAATCTTGGCGCCTGAGTTTTATCAGCCCCTAAGGGATATGGGCACTCACTATCATGCTAAAGCGCAGGCGATTGGCGCTGCCCAAGCATTGATGACACTGCTGGAACACCCTGAGCCAGAGCCGGGTTCTGAGCCAGATTCTGAACCTGGTTCTTCGCAGAACAAGCTAGGGCAGCAAACGCGACTCGATAAGCTGACTCACCTTAGTGTTAAAGATCTGGAAGTCTTTAGTACCGATGGCAGTCGTTTGCTCGGCCCCATCAGTTTTGAGTTGAAGCAGGGCGAACACTTGGCTCTGGTTGGCCCAAGCGGCGCCGGTAAAACAAGTTTACTCAATGCCTTATTAGGATTTTTGCCCTATAAAGGCAAGCTGCTAATCGATGGCGTTGAACTCGCGAGCCTCGACCTTGCCCATTGGCGGCAGCAGTTAGCATGGCTTGGGCAAGAGCCGCAGTTATTCCATGGCACAGTGCGGGAAAACGTCGCCTTAGCCAATCCCGAAATGACGGATGAGCAGGTGTGGCAATTGCTGGAGCAGGCCAATATCCATGAGTTTGTCCACGCGCAACCCCTTGGTTTAGCCACGCCGATAGGCGAGCAGTCATCGACCTTATCGGTTGGGCAGGCGCAACGTATTGCGCTTGCGCGGGCATTGGGTCAGGCGGCGCAGGTCTTTATTCTCGATGAACCGACGGCGAGTTTAGACAGCGTCAGCGAACAACTCGTCAGCCGCACCTTAAAAGCGGCGATGGCGGGTAAGATGGGCATTATGGTGACCCACAGGGTCGATCAGCTGGATCATATGTCGTCCATCCTGGTGCTCGATAAGGGCAAGATAGTCCAGCGGGGGGATTTTGCGACGCTGTCTACTGAGGCGGGGTTATTCCAAACCATGTTGCATGAAAATACTGAGTCAGTAGCCGATATTGAGCTGGAATCGCCCATGCCTGATACCCACAGCGATATTGCGTTAGGGACAACCGAAGGAGCCGCACAATGAAAATACTCCTTCCCTTTATTCGGTTGTTCTCCCACCAATGGTTAATGATGGTCGTTGGGCTAGTGCTCACTCTGACCACACTTATGGCCGGGATTGGTTTATTGTCGCTGTCGGGCTGGTTTTTATCGGCGACGGCGGTGGCGGGATTAACGGTTATCGGCTCCCAATCCTTTAACTTTTTTACCCCCGCGGGTGGCGTGCGTTTCCTTTCTATCGCGCGAACGGCCAGCCGTTACGGTGAGCGCCTCGCGACCCATGAGGCGACCTTTAAGTTACTGACGGAACTCAGAGTTTGGGCGTGGCGAAAACTTTTCCCGCTCAGCGCTAAAAATCTGCAGGGGCTGCGCCGTGCGGATATGCTCAACCGCCTCGTAGCAGATATAGATACACTCGACCATTTGTATTTACGATTGTTGACGCCGATGGCGGCTTCCTTACTGATGACGGCGTTGTTATATCTGTTCCTCGCATGGTTTGATGCCAAGCTGGCCCTAAGTTTATGCCTGTTTTTAGTGGTGGTTTGGCTGCTGCTACCACTGCTGTTTTATCGGCTTGGGCACGAGCCAAGTCGCAATATGCTGGAGACCAAACGCCAATATCGGGTGCAGTTGCTTGAGATGCTGCAGGGCCAAGCAGAGCTGAGTTTATTTGGTGCAAACGCCAGATACAGGCACAAGCTTGACGAGGCCGAGCAGGCGTTATTTACCAGCCAAGGGGCGATGGCAAATATCACCGCCTTGAGCCAAGCCATGCTGATCCTCGCGACGGGCTCGGCGCTCATCATGATGCTATTTTTAGCCGCCAATGGCGTGGGTGATGCCGTGCCTCCCGGCCCCATGTTCGCCTTGATGGTGTTTGCCACTATGGCCTGTGTCGAAATGATGATGCCAATCGCCGGCGCTTTCCAACATTTGTCGGGCTGTGTGCTGGCGGCGACCCGTATTCACGAAATCACCGAGCAGGAAAGCGATATTCGTTTTAACGAAGATTCAACGCTTAGCGCGACATCGGGCGGGCTGCAGATGACGGATATCCACTTTGGCTATCACGACAATCAGAGCGTACTGCAGGGCTTATCCTTAACGGTAGAGCCTGGGCAAAAGGTGGCGTTATTGGGCGCCACGGGCTGCGGCAAATCCAGTTTATTGTCCTTAATCACCCGTGAATGGCAGGCGCAGCGTGGCCAAATTTGCCTCGATGGTCACCCACTGACTGACTATAGCGAGGCCGCCTTAAGATCGGCGATGACTGTGGTGAGCCAGCGGATTTACCTGTACGCGGGCACGCTTCGGGAGAACCTTGCCATTGCCTTGCATGTGCCAGAAGGGCAAAAGCGCACCGCCAATGACGAGCGTTTTATCCAAGTCTTACAGCAGGTTGGTTTAGGCGAATTACTTAAAGGCGACAAGCCTCTCGATATGTGGATTGGTGAGGGTGGCCGGCAGTTATCGGGCGGCGAGCAGCGCCGTATCGGCGTGGCGAGAGCACTGCTGCGGGATGCGCCGCTATTATTGCTTGATGAGCCAACCGAGGGCTTAGATAAACGCACCGAGCGGGAAATCTTAAGTTTACTGCTTGAATTTGCAAAGGATAAAACCCTGCTAATGATCAGCCACAGATTAACGGCGATGGCCAAGATGGACCAAATTCACCTCCTCGCCGAGGGGCAAATTGTGGCATCGGGCGATCATCAGCAGTTACTGCAAACTTGTCCCGCCTATCAGGCGCTCTATCGTCGCTTAGCTTGAGTCAGGATGTCGACTGGGTGAGAAATATGTGCAGCAGGAGTAAAGCCGTTAGATGAATAACCCTATGCAAGCAGATCCAGCACCAAAAGAATTAGCCCCGCAAATTAACGCCCATTTTAACGGCAAGTTTGAGGTTGAGCTTAAGTATCGACTCACAGACCGCGAGGCCTTTTGGGCGCGCTTAAGCGCTAAATCACCGGAGGTGATGCTCGAGGATAATCTTGAACATGACTGCTATTTTGATTCGCCCTCGGCATCGTTAGCGGCGGAGCATAAAAGCCTGTGTATTCGCGAGATGCAGCCCTCCGGCATCATGCTGTGGATTGTGAAAGGGCCCGAGAAAGACCGCTGTGAGGCGGTCAATATTACGGATGCCAACAAAGCCAAAAGTATGCTACGTACTTTGGGTTATCAATGTGTGCTTGAGATTAAAAAACGCCGCAGCGTGTATTTTCTTGGGGAATTTCATTTAACGCTTGATTGGCTCGAAGACTTAGGTGACTTTGCCGAGCTTGCAATCATGACTAATGATGAAGCTAAGCTGCCAATCTATGAGGCGCAGCTCCTCGCCTTAGCCGCTGAGCTTGGGCTAGAGGAATCACAACGGGAATTCTTATCTTACAGGCAGTTACAGATGGCTATACAAGGATAAGCGAGGCATCCCAAGTCCATTTGGGGATGGATCGATACAAGGCGCGGCGGCTTATCTTCCTAAGCGCTGCGAAAAGGCTAAGTAACGTTTGACCTCTTCTTCGGGGAATCGTAATTCTTCACCGTCTTTCACGCTGCTGAGCAGGTTTTCCCGCGCATAGCGTTTAATCGTTGCCGGACTCTTATCCAGCAACTTGCACACTTCATCCACAGTTAACAGATTATCACTCATGGTTCACTCCCACTTATTGATTGGTGATTAACCCAATGAGTATAGAACAAGAATCAGACTGCGCTTTGGCGGGCGCAGTCTGAGGTTGGCTGGCAACTACTTGGCTTGGCGCTGGGCTTCTCGCGCCTGATATTCGCTGCCCAAATGTGCCTTGGCGGCGGTAATAGCTATCACTGCGCGGGATTTAAATTCGCGGCGATAGAGGGTGACCACCACAAACAGGCTGGCCAAAATAAACAGTATCGGGTGCACGAACCAGCAGAGCACCGCCATCGAAAAGTAGTACGCCCGCAGGCCATAGTTATAGGAATGGGCGGCTTGGTCTTGCACCGTTGCCATTTGCCGAGCGTAGGCTTTGAGGTTGTCGTTGGCGCCTTCGCTATCCATGGGGCCTGCGCCAATCATCACGTTTACAAAGCCATATTGGCGCATCGACCAAGTAAATTGGAAAAATGCCATCACGAAGATAACCACCAATAGCGCCAACTTCACTTGGACTAAGGAGTGGTTTGGCGGTGTGGCATAGGGAATAGTGGCAATCACGGCCTCGAGGCGTTCAACCTGGGCAAATAAGGTTAATACCCCCGCGAGCACGAACAGTGTGGTCGAGGCAAAAAAGGCAATATTACGCTCAAGGTTCGCTAATAACGCCGCATCGCCGACGCGCACGCCTCGAGTCATCAGCTCGAGCATCCAGTAGATCCTGTGTTTATGCAGGCCACGGGCAATACAGTCGGTATCCTTCGCCTTACGTCGGGCAAAGGCGGTATAGCCAGCCCAAGAAACGATAAACCACGTTAATGCAGAAATATCTAATAGCGAGAATGTCATAGTTGCCTTGAGAAAGTGACTTTGAGAAAGTAAAAAATAGGTTGATTGAATGGCGATTATGAAGGTTTTTATCTCTTAGGCGCAATCCCCTCATATCGCTTTCAAATCTCGCCTATTCACAATTTGAAGCTGCTCACATTGGTGTTGAAACCTTTCGCTTGGTGAGACTTAGTTTGGGGGAAACTCATATGAGGTAAGTGAGTTAGAAACTGAGTTCAGGTCATACCTTGGAGCGGGGCATTTGGGCATTAAGTATTTTTATGCCATTGCTTTAGATAGCGGCCTAACGGCCGAGGTGAATCAAAGTCGTGGAGCTTCACCCCACACCCGACCAAAAGGGGAAAAACGCCTGTTCCCCTTTTGGAAATCCCCCGGCGTCCCTAGCGAAGTTACATGCATTAATGAGTGGCTTCGTGCTTATTCGAAAATCGCTAACGCTTCCGATGGTACATCCCCTTGATGTTAAACAGAGAGTCCGAAAGCTAGCGAGACATCCATGTCTCGCTCACGCGATTTCCTTCAACGCTCTTCAGCAACTTCGCAGGGGAAGGTGAACTCCTGACGCAACTGTGCGAGCTATTAATCCCTAAAGATCTGCGCCTGCTCAAATTCTCAATTAGCTATTTACGTAATAAAGTGTCAACCAACCAGCACTGAGCTTGTTCAAGACTTAGGGTAAGGTTGACTACGCAAGATATATCCCTATGCGTTATGCACTAAACTCTTGCGCATATACCACCACTCTGTCGGCAGAGGCCTCTACGAGAGCTCCCGAATATAAATCATGAAGTTCATCTTGAGTCATATAGTCTGAACCAATTTTCCCTCTATTGAATAAGAATTCGAAGGCCTCATTTGATAACGCCACTTCTCTCATATTTTTATATTCAAGCAGTTTTCCACCTCGAGGCCCTTCGCTAGAACATTCGTCTATTTTACAGACTGGAATATGCTCACCCTTCGATAGAAATTTTTGGTCTGCTCGTTGAAGCTTGTCAGTAGGTCTTAGGAATGCGGAGCAACAAGGAAATCTGTAATAATTAGAATTTTGCTTTGACTCGCAAACTTTCTTGTCACACAAAAATAATTTCATTTTGTTAATTTGATCTATCATTCTTTGATCCGAAAGATAGAGTTTTTTATCCTCCCATATCTTGTATTGCACAGCAACAATACTCACCTTATCATCTTTCGGCGAATGCCTTTCGTATATAATATCGGAGCCTGTAATATGCTCTGGATTGTCGGGATGTAGCACTCGAACACGAAGGATATTAGAGTTGGGCAACTCAAAATCTCTATAACCTTGGCCTGACTCTAAGGCTTTTAGATTTCTTTCTACATTGTAGGCATCTCGGAAAATTAGCTGATTCTCTGAATGTGATTTAGGCTCAAGCTCTTTTCTAGCTTTATTCAGCATTCCAAGTCTTCTTTGGAGCAGATCCACTCTCTGTTTCTTCCCTTTCTCTTGTTTTGCTATTTCCAATAGACCTTCATGCTCTTCTATATCTTTCATTACAAGGTCAAGAGCTGTTACCTGAGTATTGTCTTTGATAGATTTCAATCTCGCCTTTTGACGATATTCTTTAGTTATATCACTTTCACGTTCACTTTTAAGAATACTGACGTCTGGTCCTAGCAATTCAGGATATAGTTCGCCACCCAAATCCAGCGCGGCATCATAAGTCGATCTTTCCATATCCCCATGCGAAGCAATCTTTGTCATCCCTCTAAAGGCATTAAGTGCAAGCCACTCGGCATCTAGTTTTTTATTTTCATCCATATATATGACTCGAATTTAAGATGGTGCTTAACGTCTTAGTGTTTATGCGCTGTTTGCAGGGCATAAATTTATTGTCGGACTTGGCCACTGCCACATCCATGTCAATTGGTACAAATGATGCTATAGGAATTTGCTTTTTTACGGTAGCGGTTTTTTTATACAGTTTGAATGGTAATTACTTGATATCGTTTTGGCTTTTTCATTCTTTTCCGCTCATGTCTTATTGATGGGACAGGCATCATTCTCTTAGGATTAACATCTAACTCTGAAGCAACAGAATACGCCTCCCCTCGGAGTTGCCGCAGGGCGAATAGACAAATTGCGTGAGTCTCGCCATGGATGGCGAGCTAGCTTTCGCAGGTGCAGGGACGCATCCTTCGGAAGCGATAGCAAATTTGGCAATGAGCACAAGGGGCTTTCAACTCCGGTGGGGCGTCTTGGAGCATCCAAGGAGGATAGGACGAGCAGTCCTCCTTGGTCGGGTGTGGGGTGAAGCCCCACGACTTTGATTTGTATTGATTAACTTAAATGAAAAATGCGAAGACTCCCATAATGTTCAGATATCTAAAAAGCTACCCCTAAAAATGATGTAAAAGTCATTGATTCCTTAGCTCATTTCTTAAATTGAATTTAGGTATAAGCATTCATTACCCAATAAAAAAGCCAGACAGAGTCTGGCTTTCGTTTATCAATAAGTCATTAGGACTTAGGCGTCACTATCACCCAGTGACAACAGAGTCGCGTTACCACCGATGGCGGTGATGTTGTTAGTGCGAGTCTTTTCAGTCACGAAGCGAGTTAAGTAGTGTGGACCACCGGCTTTTGGACCTGTGCCAGACAGACCTTGGCCGCCGAAAGGCTGTACGCCAACCACAGCGCCGATTTGGTTACGGTTGATGTACACGTTACCTACGTTAACCTTGTCAGCTACTTCGAGGGCATGGCCTTCGTTACGGCTGTGGATACCTAAAGTTAAGCCAAAACCTGTGCTGTTGATTTCATCGATCACATGGGCAAGTTCAGATGCCTTGTAACGGATCACGTGCAGGATTGGACCAAAGTGTTCTTTTTCAAGCACTTTGATTGAATCAATTTCAACGGCGGTTGGTGACACAAAGTGACCATTCTCGGTACCCGCTGGCAGAGACATTTGCTTGATCAACTTACCCACTTGCTTGATGTGGTCGATATGGGCGTCAAGGTTCGCCTTCGCAGTCGCATCGATAACTGGGCCTACGTCGGTTTTCACTGAACTTGGATTGCCAATAACTAACTCATCCATCGCACCTTGGAGTACATCGATAACGCGGTCTGCGATATCTTCCTGCAGGAAGAGTACACGCAGCGCCGAGCAGCGTTGACCCGCACTGGTGAAGGATGAAGATACTACATCGTTAACCACTTGTTCTGGTTGAGAAGTAGAGTCAACCACCATAGCGTTTTGACCACCGGTTTCGGCGATTAACGGAATGATGGCGCCTTCACGGTTTGCCAGTGTGCGGTTGATGAGTTTGGCGGTGCCAGTTGAACCGGTAAAACATACGCCGCCGATACGCTCATCAGCCGTCAGTGCGTTACCTACGGTAGCGCCTGTGCCGGGTAGATATTGCAGCACGTCCGTTGGAATACCCGCTTGGTGCGCTAATTGCACTGCACGGTAACCAATGATTGAAGTCTGTTCAGCAGGTTTAGCAACGACAGTGTTACCCGCAGCGAGGGCTGCTGATACTTGGCCTAGGAAGATAGCCAATGGGAAGTTCCATGGGCTGATACAGACGAACACACCGCGACCTTGGAGGAAGAGTTCGTTTAACTCACCCGTTGGGCCTGGGAGCAGTTCAGGTTTTGACATCAACTTCTTCGCTTGCACCGCGTAGTAGCGGCAGAAGTCTACGGCTTCACGCACTTCGTCGATACCGTCTTGAATGCTCTTGCCCGCTTCACGGGTACACAGAGCAATCAGTTCTTCGCGGTTTTCTTCTAATAGATCCGCCAGCTTTTGCAGGGCGGAGGCGCGCACTTCAACTGGAGTACGAGTCCAAGTTGCAAAGGCTGCATCGGCAGAGGCGACAGCTTGTTCGATAGCCGCCTTGTCGGCAAAGGCCACTTGACCCACAGTTTGAGTGGTATCGAATGGGCTCACCACGGTTTTGTGCTCGCCAGTTAAGGTTTGACCATTAACCAGAGGGCCCGCTTGCCACTGCGTCGATTTGAATTTGTCTAAGGCCGCGAAGAATGGCTCTGCTTCTGAAATGATGTTCATATTGAGTCCCTTGGAATTTTTGCGATCGCTACCGAAGATGTCGGTAGGTAAAACGATTTTGTTGTTAGCCAGGGTTTTGTAGCCTGTCAGGGTTTTCAGTGGGTGAACCACTAAAGACTCGATAGGGGTTTTCGGGTCGACCAGTTTGTGTACGAACGAGGTGTTCGCACCGTTTTCCAGCAGGCGACGCACTAAGTAGGGCAGCAGATCTTTATGGGCACCGATAGGGGCGTAGATACGTACCGCTTTCGCGCCAGCTTCCGACAGAATAGTGTCGTACAGCTCTTGTCCCATGCCGTGTAGACGTTGGAATTCGTGGTTACGATCGCCCGCCATATCAGAAATCGCCGCAACGGTTTGCGCGTTGTGACTGGCAAATTGGGGGTAAATCGCGCCGCGGGTGGCGTCAGATAACAGGTAACGTGCACAGGCTAAGTAAGAAACGTCGGTACCGGCTTTGCGGGTGTAGAGTGGGTATGCAGCTTCACCAGCTTGTTGTGCCCATTTCAGCTCGCTATCCCAGTAAGCGCCTTTCACTAAACGCACAGGGATTTCATCGCCTTGCTCTTTCGCTAGGCGGGTTAACCATACCAGTACTGGCAGGGCGCGCTTAGAGTAAGCTTGCACTACGATACCGAGTAAGCCCCAACCCTGAGTGGCGTCAGAATTAAACAGTTTTTGGAACAGTTTTAGCGACAGTTCGAGGCGGTCAACTTCTTCGGCGTCGATAGAAATACCGATATTTAAACCACGGGCTAACTTAATTAAGCGAATAACTGTGTCATACAGCTCGGTCAGTACACGGTCTTCGTTAGCGACTTCGTAACGTGGGTGCAGTGCCGACAGCTTGATAGAAATGGTTGGGCGTGGAGATTCATTTTCGTTATAGCTTTGCGCGCCTAACTCGGTAATCGCATTGGCATAATCGTTAAAGTATTTTTCGGCATCCTTACGCGTCAGCGCGGCTTCACCCAGCATATCGTAGGAGTGGGTGTAACCTAATTTACGCTTGTCTTCACTGTTCTTGAGCGCTTCTTTCATGGTGCGACCGAGAACGAACTGCTTACCCATGATCTTCATCGCTGCCATCATGGCTTGGCGGATCACTGGTTCACCTAAACGATTCACTAAACGGCTTAACAGGTTGCTTGGCGTACCATCGATTTTTTTATCGAGTTTGACGATTTTGCCAGTGAGCATTAAGCCCCAAGTGGAGGCGTTAACCAGTACCGAATCGCTCTTGCTTAAGTGTTCATCCCATTTCGCGCCTGAGAGTTTATCTTCAATTAAAGCATCGGCAGTGGCCGCATCGGGAATACGCAGCAGGGCTTCGGCTAAACACATCAGGATAATCCCTTCCTGTGTTTCTAGGCTGTATTGCTGCAGGAAGGCGTCGATGCCAACCATTAAACCTTTCTTATCGAATTGACGAACCTTGTTGACCAGTTCGTGGGCACGACGAGTGACGCGCTCGATGGCTTCATCACTGGAGGGCACTAGTTTGATTAGCTCTGACAAGTATTGTTCTTCATCGACAATGTAGTTGTCGGTGACGGCTTTGAACAGTTCGTCGAGATTGGCAGAATCGTAGCGGCCTGCCAGCACTTCACTCGCTTTGAACATAGTAATCGCTTCCATCTTGGCCAGTTGTTTTCGGCTCTATTGTTGAAACAAAAATGGGGGGCGCGAAACGCATTTGATATTTTGTATACAATATGAAGCTTTGCGCGCGCAGATTATACAACCAAAATGTGACGGACAACACTATAGCGTGAAAGAATGTGAAGATTGTTTGATTAGCTTGTTACGCGCCAGATGTAACGCTCAATTGACAAAAAAGCCAGTGTTTGAAAACACTGGCTTTTGATTTTACTTTCAGGTGGTTTGCGTAAAAATTTACATCCAACGCTTTTTATTGCGGCGCTGTGGTCTCGGCAGATACACCAAAATCACTCCGACCACTAAACCGGCCGCTGCTATCAAACCACCTTCACGCCATAGGGCAAATTGTGCTTCCTGAGCGCTGCGGTCCACGGCCACTTTTAAACTGTCACGCTCTTGAGTGGTTTTGTTAAGCATAGCTTCGGCTTCGGTCAGCTTGGCTTTAAGCTCGGCCACTTCATCGGCATGGTTATCGGTTGAGCTCATCACTTCGTCCAGTTTTGCCTTGGCTTCAGCCAGTTCACTGGTGAGTGACGATACTTGCTCGCGAAAACTGGTGGTAGAACTAATCATGTTAGTTGGTACCCAACCTTCGCGTCCCTTATGATCGACAATTTTGGAATAATCGCCTTGGGTTTCGCCCAATAAGGTAATAGGTTGTCCCGCTTCAATCGAGCCTAAGATACGGTAGTCTGTACTCGGACCATTGAGAATATAAAGAAACACGTTGTCCGAGATATAACGGGGTTGGCCTTCGGCCAGCAGGTTGGGGGAGAGTAACATCATTCCCACCAGAGTCAGCATTCTTAACACTTTTGTATTCTCATCAACGAAATAGTGACCACATGCTAGGGATTTGAGGCCTGCAATGCAAGAGGGAAGTCATAGACTTCCCTCAACTTTGCCGCATCCATGCTAGCGATTCCTGTGTGTTTTGTGCGTTTCTACGGCAAGCTTGCCATAGTCACCTTGGGCTTCTTAGTTAAAGATACCTTTAATCATAAAGAAGAAGATTATCGACAGACCCGCACCCGCAGGTAAGGTTACCACCCAAGACACAACGATATTACGCACTACACCGATATTGATTGCAGCAATACCACGGGCCATACCCACACCTAATACCGCACCGACTAAGGTTTGTGTGGTAGAGATAGGTAAACCAGTACCAGAAGCAATAACTACGGTTGATGCCGCGGCTAATTCGGCAGCAAAACCACGGCTTGGGGTTAAGTGAGTGATGTTTTTACCAATGGTTTGCATCACGCGCTTACCGAAGATTGCCAGACCCATCACGATACCAACGGCACCTAAAGGCAGGATCCACCAAACTAACGCAGACTTAGACGCAATTTGACCGCCACTGTTTACCACAGAGACAACCGCCGCTAATGGGCCAATCGCGTTAGCTACGTCGTTTGAACCGTGGGCAAACGCCATACAACAGGCGGTTAGCACCATCAGGATAGCAAACACTTTTTCAACGTTAGCGTACATGGTTTTGTGGGTGGCTTTCTCATCCATTTTTAAACGAGAAATTACCACTTTACCCACGATACCCACGATCAGCGCAATCACACCGGCTAACAAGTACGCTTCGGCACCTTTTAAGTGAATACCAACGTGTGATAGACCCTTAAGGATGGTGACTAACGACATGATAAAGCCCGCAAATGCCATGTAGAAAGGCACATAGCGTTTCGCGTTAGCGAGTGGGTTATCTGTGTTGAAAATCAGTTTTTGCGTGCTTTGGAACAGAATGAAAGCCATAAAGCCAGAGATTGCAGGGGTGATGACCCAAGAGCCAACGATACCACCTACTTTCTCCCAAGCGACTGAATCAGTGCCAACACCCACAGCCGCGAAGCCTATAATCGCACCCACGATTGAGTGAGTGGTCGATACTGGCCAGCCTAAGGCTGATGCGACAACTAACCAAATCCCTGCGGCTAGCAGTGAGCCAATCATGCCGTATACCAGCAATTCAGGGGTTTCGGTAAAGTAGCTTGAATCAATAATACCGTTGCGGATCGTACTGGTTACTTCGCCGCCGGCTAAGTAAGCACCAGCAAATTCGAAGATCATTGCGATAATAATCGCTTGTTTAATAGTAATAGCGTTGGAACCCACAGAGGTTCCCATTGCATTGGCCACGTCGTTCGCACCAATACCCCACGCCATTAGAAAACCAAACGCGGCCGCAATGGCAATAAGCCACGGCCCATTAGTGGCTAAGACGTTAGCCACCTCCATACCTGCATCAACCATATTGATACCTTGATAACCTTATTTATTAAACGCGAGCCAGCATAAGCTCAAGACGCGAACCGACTCGTTCGGCAAGATCTGCAAGACCGCCGACCCATTCAATCGTTTTATAGAGGAACATCACATCGACAGGATTCAATTCTGATTCCAATGCAAATAGTTGACGACGTAATTGAATTTGCAGATCGTCAGTATCTTCTTCGATGATATCGAGTTCGTTGATCATTTTAGCCACTAAGTCGACTTCACGACCGCGGAAACCTGCTTCGAGCAAATCTTCGAGTTCGTTGATGACTTGTTTTGCAAGACCTACTGCGTCGATACAACGTTGTAGATACGCAATAAAGGGCACTTGCATGACCTGAGGGATTAATAATTGACGGCCGATAACACGACCAGAGATATCTTTTGCTTTGTTAGCGATTTTGTCTTGTTGAGTCAGTAGTTCCAATAGATCTGTACGCTCAACTGGCATAAACAAACCGCTTGGCAGAGTGAGGCGAATTTCACGCTTGAGTGAGTCACCTTGCTTTTCCGCTAAACTGATTTGCTTGCGTAGTTGAACTGCGCCATCCCAGTTACCTGTGATGGTGGCTTCGAAAAAGGGGACCAGTAACGATGCGCAATCGTAGACTTTGTCCATGTGCTCTTGAAGAGGCTTGATTGGCGATTTTGCAAACACGCCCAAAATAGAGTTTACTGGCATTGCCGTTTACCTATTTAGATTGTTCCATGATTGGAAAAAGCGGGCGCATGTTACCCTATGCGTCCGCGTATTGAAACTGTGTTTTTTGAGAAAAAATCACAGCTTTATTCTAACGGGTTATATACCAACTTCAAAACCAAATCCTACGGGATTTTTATGACACATTTGTGACATTATGAACTAAAAGTGACGCATCAATGAATCTTTGATGACAAAATGAGCGGTGCCGCAATGAATGCAGAGATAGAATTAAAACTGTTTTTCCTCCCTAAGTTTCAAGAATCCTTGATAAATAAGTTAGATAGCCTGCCAAACGCCACTCCGCAGGGAAAGCGCCGCTTAAGCAACGGTTACTTTGATACACCCGGATTACAATTACGCCAATGGGACATGGGGTTAAGGGTGCGCGGGTTCGATGGTCACAAAGAGCAAACCATTAAGAAGGCGGGGCAAGTGGTTGGCGGGATCCATTCTCGTCCCGAATATAACGTCACCATTGAAGCCGACAGCCCAAATTTAAGCCTCTTTCCCGCCAATATCTGGCCCGCCAATGCCGATTTAGCCTCAGTGCAAGCGGCGCTGGGCTGCGTATTTCACACCGATTTTTATCGCCGAGCTTGGCATGTGAGTTTCGGAGAGAGCCTTATCGAGGTAGCCTTGGACACGGGAGATATTACCGCTAATGGTCAGCATGAAGCCCTCTGCGAACTCGAATTTGAGCTATTGTCGGGGGATGCCAGTGCCTTATTAACCTTGGCGACGCAAGTGGCCGACAGCATTCCTGTTCGTTTAGGTAAAGCCAGTAAAGCGCAGCGCGGCTATCGACTCGCGGGGCAATCTAAGCCGCTAACCTTGAGTGCACTCGAGTTTTTACCTCTGCCCGTGCCTGAAGATCTCAACCTTCATCAGCCCCATCAACAGGATTTAACCGCTACTTGCCAAGTCTTACTGGAAACCGCGCTCGAACGTTGGCAGTTGCTCGAAGCCATGATTGCCGAAGAACACGATAACGAAGCCGTAATTGTCCTATGGTGGCGGATGCGCGCCTGTATCCGTTTATTACGGATGACGCTGAGCCAGTTTGGCCTCGCTAATGCTACTTTGATGCAGCACTTTACTCTGATTGAATCCCAACTGGTGTTCATTGAGGAGGCGCAGGCCCTAGCGGCCTTGCTGGGTAGTCAAAAAGGCTTATTCACTCGGCACGATGCCCGTCAAGCTTTGATGCAACAACTACAGCTGCAATTTGAAGCCCTAGATATCACGGGGCGGTTAAACTCACTTTGGCAAAGAGTTGAATACGGTCAATTGCAGTTAGCAATTGTCGAGATCCTATTGGCACTCCGCGCGGGTAACATAGAACTGCCCGCAGAGCTTGGGTTGTCCCAGCATGCTGATCATGCGCAGGAAGCCTCATGGCAGGCGGTTTTGGCTGCGATGCCTAGCGATAAGACCATGACCGCCGAGGATTATTTGCAGTGCGCAGCGTTACTCGATGAGAGTATTCAAGTGGGACAAGCCTATGGGCTTTTGTATGAAGCAAAATCCCGCGATGCCTTTAGGGCACCTTGGCAGGATTTAGTGTTAGGGATTAGAACCTTGGCCTGTTATCAGCAATTAACGCAGGCGGCGCAAACCCTTGGCATCGACTTAAGCGACTGGCTTGAGGCTAAGCAGCAAAGCTTACTTTTTGCGATGGAGGCGTCGAGACAAAACGCGATGACGCAAACAACTTATTGGTAACGGCCGATTGGTCGGCATCACTTTGAATAAAGCTTAGGAAGGCATTGCCTTCCTAATTCTTTTGGGCTTCTAATGCTTGTTTTAACTCGGCAATTTTGGCCAACATCTGCGCCTGATTCTGCTCCATCTGCCGCTGGTTTTCTTCCATTCTGGCAAGAGCCATTTCGAGTTCGCTTTTAATCTCTGCCTTATGGGCGTCCTGGCGTTCTTGGCGCTCACTTTCATCGGGGGCGACAAATACCGAGGCCATATAACCCGAAATCACCCCGAAAAAGCTTACGCCACTGACTATCACTATGCCGCCCACAATATGCCCTGCGGTGCTGACGGGATAAAAATCGCCATAACCCACGGTCGAAATGGTCACTAAGGCCCACCATATGGCTTGCTCGGCGGTTTGGATATTGGCGCCTTCGGTGCCGCTTTCGACAATCAAAATGATAATAGAAGCGAAGGTTAGAATGGTCACCATAGCGACCAGTAAACTGGCGAGGGTGGCTTGTTTACGCTGCTTTATCAAGGGAATAAGGTAGGAGCGACTCATGCGGATTAAACGAATTACCCGCAAAATTTGGAACACCCTCGCGATGCGTAGTGCCTCGATGGCGGGAATACTGGCGATAAAATCGATCCAATGATGGCGTAGATAAAAAACTTTATCGCGTGCGCGAAACAGGCCAACGAAAAAGTTGACCATAAAAATCATGCAAATCGTGGTATCGATAAAAAACAGTAATCGGTAGGTTTCTTTGTCGAGACGGCCAAAGGTCATCACTAGCACTATGATGACCGAGAGCAGCGACAACAGCATCATGGCGAATTCGAAGGGAGATGGATTACCCAAAGAGCGGAGCGACCAAGGGGTTTTATCTGTCATGCCTAACATGATCCCTGTGTTTTAAGGCGAATGTCTAAGGTAAAAGAGTTTACGCTATGAGTAAATTAACTTTGTGATAAATCGCCCGACTTAGGTTTGTCGGGCGCTTAAATGCTTAGAGGCGTAACCGCAATTAATCTTCGGCGACAAAGCGTACTAAGTCTTCGAGTACGCGGCGTTTGATCTCGAGCTGAGAATCGGCGCTAAGGCCGTATTTTTCAGCGAGTTGTACATAATCTTCGGCGTTGAGTGAGACGGTTAAGCGGGGTCGAGTCGGACGTTTTGAAACACTTAAACCCAAAATAGTACGGATCTGATCGGAAGGGCTGACACCCGCATCGAGCGCGGCTTTACGAATAGAATATTGAAACTTTTCATCGAGATCGAAGGCCACTTGTGTCGCTTTTGCGGCTTGCTGGTTCTTTTGCCATTGCTCTGGGAGAGGGTGTTTCGTTTTACTCATTAGGCGTTACCTGTTGCTATCAACCGTACATTTCGAGCGAATTTATTGGGATTGTAATGGCTTAAGCGATAAAGTGCGAGTCGCGCACTTTATCGTATGCTAAAGCTTACTGACCGGGCCAGTAGTCGCGAATGTCCGACAAGGGGCGGTACAAGGTCAGTACCACATCGGTATCGCCACCCTCATACACTTCGACTTCTACCGCGCGGCTTTCGTCATCATCGAGCAGTAAATAATATTCGAAGGGCTCGCCGGTTGCACCATTGGCATCCTGCGGCGGTTTTAGGCCGCGGTAGTCTTCGCGGTGAAAATAGCCAAACAGCGCAAAGGTCACTTGATGGTATTGCTTACCCAGCCATTGTTCGAGCTGCTCGGCTAACTGTGGCGACAATTCTTGGGTGGTGAGTTCGGCATGACCTGGCTCATCGAACAGGGTACTGAATTGCTCTAAATCGAATAACTGTTCCACCTGTGCGCGGGTAATTTTCATAGAGAAGGCGAGGTAAGTTTCATCGTCTTCTTCAAGACTCAAAAATAGCGTCTCGCTACCATGCCCTTTTAGCACCCACTCGGTTTGCTGATTGCGTTCAAACTCATAGGTATTCACCGCTTCGACTTTCAGTTGTTGGCCGCGTAATTGTGGCGGCAGAGCAAAACTATTGTCGATGGAGATCATATCGCCGATCTTGAGCGCAGAGGGATGGTTGAGTTCACGCGCTGGCGGCGCCTTTTTACCAAAAATACTGTTAAAAAATCCCATATTCGCTCCTAAACAGTGCGCACCATGCCAAAGCTCACACCATGAGTGGGTGATTGGACATATCCGCGTGTCTAAAACAAAAAACAAAAAAGCCGAGCACAATAGGGGGTGATGGTCCCATCGGTGCTCGGCGTTTGGTCAATCATGAATTAGCTTTTACGTGCCTTGATACGTTCGAGCACGGCGTTGGCATTCGATTTTTGCTCACCTATGCCAGCTTCGGCTAATTTGGCCTGCAATGATTTATCGCTGCCTTCTTCGGCTAAGGTTTCAGCGGCTTTCAGTCTGTCGTCAAACTGTTGTTGACGTGCCTTGATACGCTCTAATGAATCTTTAGCATTCAGCAGCTTAGAGTTGCTTGAGGCAAAAGAGTCGGTAATGGTCGCCGTCGCCTTTTGTACGCTTTCAGTGGTTTTAACCATGCTTAACTGACGTTGATAATCAGACAGTTGACGCTCGGTCTTTTTCACTAAATCTTTCAGGCGTACTGCGTGAGCGCTAAAGCTATCATTAGCAGTTTGCTGCTCAGCTAGCTCTTGTTCTAATTGAGCAATTTTTTCAGCCACTTCAATGGCTAAGGCTTCGTTGCCTTTATCTAAAGCTTGCGTTGCATAGCCTTCGTGTTCGGCAATTGAGCGCTTTAAGCGGTCAACTTCACGGCTGGCTTGCATTTCTTTCGCCATCACATCGGTCAGTTCGCGCTTAGCGTTGGTTAAGTGTTTCTCGGCATCACGGATTTCCTGTTCGAAAATACGAGTCGAGTTTGCGTCTACGATACTTTGGCCAACTTCGGTGGCACCACCGCGAAACGCTGTTAAAATTTTGTTCAGAATGCCCATAATTGTGGCTCCTTATTTCAGATAGTCGACCATTTCATCGATAACTTCTAAGCAGTTATCGGATAAGACTGCTAACTCTTGCTCGATTTCGAGCATGCTAGATTGCAGAGACAGTGCGCCGTAAACCACGTATTTGTCATCAATTTTGGCAAAGGCTGACAATGGCATTGGAATGTTTAATTCGAGCATGGTTTCAAACATTTCGCTGCGACGTTCTTGGTTTACTTCGTTCTCGCCCCACAGGTAGCTGATGCAGAGAATTTGGTTGTCCGTCACCGATACGAATACCGGGATTTCTTCACGGCCGACCACATTCACTTGCAACACTTCGACTTCACCATCAATTGGATAGCAATCGAATTGGAAGCCGGTCTGGCTGTTATTGCCAAGGCTGTTGAGGTGATTAGCAAGAGTATGGATATTCATATTTGTCCTTATTGACATATTATGTCTATGTTCAAAGATAGCACCGAGACATAATATGTCAAGCACTATCTTTATCCGTTAAAAAAGATCCAGTCCTTGGGTTTCGGACCATGCCTGTTGATGATAATGGTACAACTGCAACGAACCGAGTTCGTTAGGCTTAATACTGGCGGCGTCCTGATAAAAATTGGCAGGAAATTCAAAGGCGCCTTTGACTAAACCTAAGGTTAACCAGTCATCCGCTATCGGTAGTGTTGTCAGCTCGCCAAGGCGATGCTGGGCATCCTTTCCCGATAGGGTGGCAATACTCCAGCCCCATTCTCCAAAGCTTGGGACGTTATGGTGATACTGTTTTACGTCAAATCCCGCTAAGGCCAAAGTTTTGGCTACCGAGATAAAGGCCTTTTGCGCGTGATAGGGTGAGGTTGACTGTACAGTCAGAGCACCATCACTGCTCATTAGTTCCTTGAGCTTGCGATAGAAATAATCCGAATAGAGCTTATTTAAATCGGGATGGCTAGGATCGGGCAGATCCACAATAATGGCATCGTATTTATCCCCTGCGGCAATCAGTTTATCGACACCATTAAAGGCGTCGTCGTGGATCACGTTAACGCGAGGATCGTTAAAGGCATTGCCATTGAGGGCTAACAGGGCTTGGCTTAGACGCTTAGGCATATCCGTATCGGGCGTTTTAAAGAGTTGCACCAATGCGGCATCAAGATCGAGCAAGGTCACTTGCTCAGGCTCCCAACGCAGCACTTGCTTTAGGCCCAACCCATCACCACCACCAATGATTAATACCTTGTTGTGGCGAGCGCTGGCTGCAAGCGTTGGGTGAACTAAAAACGCATGGTAGATATGTTCATCGATACTCGAAAACTGTAATCGGCCATTGATATACAAAGAGTATACGGGAGAGAGGCCATTGCCGCGTAAGCGCTCGGTAAAGGTGAGTTGTTGAAAACGCGTGGCCTTAGCGTAAACCACTTTGTCTTTATAGAGCAGATTGTTGAACTGTTGCTCCCAACTAGGTCCTTGGATGGCGAGCAGCAATAATACGCCCGTGACCACAAAATGCCCCGCGAGCAATAATTTTGCGTTTTGGATTTTGGGCCAAAAACGCCAGATAAACACAAAGCCCGCGAGCAAGTTAAAGCTGGCGGTCAGCGCGGCGGCGAGTTGAATATCGATGGCCAGCATAAAGCCGACCCAAATGGCCGCGCCAATCCCTGCGCCAATATAGTCGGCGCCATAAATGGTGCCAGCGTTATGCAGTAAGTGTTCATCTGACAGGGATTGTCTCACCCTCGCGATCAGCGGAATTTCCATCCCGATCATCAAGCCGAGCAAAACGCCCCAGACATAGGGCAGATGTTCGCTCAGCTTTTGCAGCGAGCCAATCATGCCACCCTCGGGCAGTTGATCCGGTGGTAAGCCTAAGGTGGAGGCGATAAGCATCGGCAGTTGCTGACCAAAACCTATCACGGCTGCGGTAATTAAAATCGCCAGCGAGCCACAGAGCGCGACCGTGAGTTCCAGCACCACAAAGCCGGTAAAGGCATCTTTAATTTTGCGAGCGGCAAAGGCGCCAAGACCCATGGAGACGATCATCAGGCCGATCATAGTGTAAATGGCGGCTTCTAATGCGCCTAAGATCCGGCCTGCGTAGTGGGACAACAGGTATTCGTAGATCAGGCCGCACCCGGCGAGTACGGCCATAATGCCCAACAGCAGGACATCATCGAACCAGCTTAGGCGACTCGTTTTTACCGCTTGAGTCGCCGAGCCAGTTGTTTGGGATTCGTACATTGGATTACGCCATTAGGGCCGTGAGAATAAGTGCGATAGCAATACTGATGGCCATTTCTACGGCAGCGATACCAATGTTGTGCTGTCTTTCGACTTCATCCGCTAAATCGATTCGTGCCAGCACGAGCTTTTTGATCACAAATAGCAGCAGTGTCAGTACGACCAGCATGATGATGGAGAACACTAACCAACCGATGATGTTAGTCACATAGGCAGTTGGGTTGAACAGGATAAAATGACTCGCGGCATTAAAGCTTAGCGCCATGGCGATCATAAAGCCTGCGTGGCGAATGGCTAATGCCGTGTGGCCTTGGGCGAGTGCTTGTTGCATTGAGGAATCTTGATTACGACTCGCGAAGCGTTTTTCGCGTAGGCGGGTGAGTAGCACTAGCATCAACTGCGAAATCGCAAAGGCGCTGAAGATGGCGATAAAGGTATCGAGTGTTAAATCCTCGGCCCATAACAGTACGGCGCGAATAATGATCGCGGTAGCGATGGCGGCGCTCGCATCCACAATGGCGACAGACACGTTGCCTTTAAGGATTTGCTGATTCTTATCTAACTCATTTAGCGCGATTTTGTCGTGTAAAAAGCGCCCGAGTTTAATCAGCACTAAACCAAATAACCCGTAGGCGCTCATGCCAATGGCTTCGGTTAAATACGAGGGCGCAGCGGCGCCAGTGATTGCACCCGTTAGCACTATGCCGAGCGCGGCAACGGCGCCGGCGGTGCTGATCCCAAAGGCAAAGTTATCGCGTTCAGCCAGTTCTTTACTGCTATTGACTCTGACGCTCCAGCCCTGCAAATAACGCATTAATGTCAATAAGATAACCGCAATGGTGAGGTCAATTGCCAGTATAGTGACTAGCTCTGGTGTGATACCGAAATCCTGAAATAATGTCATGGGAGATCCTTTAGTTTACTTGCCTCGGCGCACACTGCGGGTCGTGCGGTTGCTGGAATTACGGAAGCTACTGTCTTTAGAATAATTAGAGCGGAATTTACTGCCCGACTGCGCGCTCGACTTATTCGCTGTGGTATTGGTTTTAGGCGCGCTGCTGCTCTCACGGGAGAGAGCCGTGGCACCCGTGCGCGATTTTGAATAGGGGCTGTCGAAGCGTTTCCCTTGAGAATCGAAACGTTTTTTGGTCTGCTCGAAGGTTTTTTCCTGCGCCTGTGCTTGTTTTGGCGAAGTGTAGCGATAGCGACCTACGTCGTTGTAATAGCTGTAGCCACGGTTACCCGACCAGCGGTCGTAATAAATGGGGCGGTGGAATATATTCGAAAACATCGAGTACATGCCGTACCAAGCCCAGAAAGACATGCCGCTTGAGTCTGTCTGCCAACTGCCGTAAGCCGGGTTACCTACCAATTGGCTACCAGGGCCAAAATCTTCGGCATTATTAGCAAGGGCGGCAGCTTCACGGCTGATGGCATTTACACGGGCAAGCTTGCCATCCGACATATCGGCAATCACGTTGACGGGATCGGAAAGCATGTCGTTATACAGGCTGGGATCGGCCGCTTGATAAAGGTTCTCAACCTCGGCGAGTTGCTGGTCGAGATCGGTAAAGTTAGCCGAGTTTTTGGCATCGTCTAAGCGGCGCTTCAGCGAGGTATACATAGGCCCTTCGGCGGTTGAATCCTTGGCTAATTCATCCAAGAGTGGCGCGAAATCGGGCTTTTGTTGTTTGAGCAAACTGCTGTATTGCTTGAGCAGATTGGCGTTACGTACTTGGCCGTCCTCGAGCATGGTATTGAGTGTCGAGAGGCGCTGCTGAGTGAGTTGTTGATACTTCTCAATTTTCTCTGGCCTGTCATCGCCACAACCCGTAAGCGATAAGGTTGCGGCCAAAATGAGTATCGACGTGAGAACCCGCATTAGCATTCCTGCCATGTTTTCTCCAAAAGTGCTGAAATAAAACTCAAATATGGGCGGACAATAATAATCTACTTGCCCAATATGTTTGCCTCACAGGTTATAGTACCCTAAACAGCCAAGAAAGAGGGGGCCACTTTCTGTTGGGCTGAGCTTGCATTTGCCATGGAGGGAAATTTGCCTTGAGGCATGGCAATGGCATCAAACCTGATGTGGCTTCATTCTATATCATTTACGACATAATATGTCGACGTTTAAATTTGTTAGGGATTATTATGGCCGTACAAAAAGACAGTAATAAGTCATTGTCTCCCCTCATCAATCAAGCCGCTGAGCGGCATTGGGCACGCCTCGCCGAAGTATGGTCAGAAGGACTGGCAAATTTAACGCCTGCGCAGCAGCAGGAACTGAAAAACGTTTTAGGATTAAGCGATTATATCGCAGCGCAGTTAATTCGGTCACCCGAGTGGATTAACACTTTATTCGCGGGCGATTTGCAGCAAGTGGAGCGGCAGACCTTTGATGCCCTGCTACACGAGCAGTTAAGTAGTGCGACGACTGAAGATCTCGCAAAACGTCAATTACGCCGATTCCGTAACTATCAAATGGTGCGTTTAGCCTGGCGAGATTTTTTAGATTACGCCAGCTTAGAAGAGTCACTGCTAGACCTCTCGGCACTCGCCGAAGCGTTAGTGATAGGGGCAAGGGATTGGCTCTATAAAGAAATGTGTGCCCAATATGGCACGCCAATGGATAAGGCGGGCAATCCGCAGCCTTTGCTTATTTTGGGCATGGGCAAGCTCGGTGGGCGTGAGCTTAACTTTTCCTCCGATATCGACCTGATTTTTACCTTCCCCGAACATGGCGAAACCGTGGGCGGGCGCCGAAGCCTCGATAACCAACAGTTTTTCATCCGTATGGGGCAGCGGCTAGTTAATTTACTCGACCAAATTACCGTCGATGGGTTTGTGTTCCGCGTCGACATGCGCCTGCGTCCCTACGGCGAGAGTGGCCCATTGGTGGTGAGCTTCAGCGGCCTTGAGGATTATTACCAAGAGCAAGGGCGCGACTGGGAACGCTATGCCATGGTCAAAGCCCGCTCGCTTGGGCCGTGGAACCATTTTTCCGACGAATTACACAGCTTACTGCGCCCCTTTGTTTATCGCCGCTATATCGACTTCTCGGCGATTGAATCCCTGCGCAAAATGAAACAACTCATTGCCCAAGAGGTGCGTCGCCGTCAGTTAACCGACAATATTAAACTCGGTGCCGGCGGGATACGTGAGGTGGAGTTCGTGGTGCAAAGCTTTCAGCTGATCCGCGGCGGCCGTGAGCCCGCCCTGCGCCAGCAGAGCCTATTTGGGGCCATGGATACCCTTTACAGCCTAGGTCAATTCGAATACTTAGCGGTCGATGAGTTAAAACACAGTTATTTATTACTGCGCCGAGTCGAGAACCTGTTACAGGCGATTGATGATAAGCAAACCCAGACTCTGCCAAATAATCCCCTCGATTGGGCAAGATTGTGCGCAGTGCTGGATATGACCAACGAAACCGATCTTCGCACCCATATCGAGGCGGCGATGGCGAAGATTCACCGTCATTTTAAAGCCACAGTTGGCGGTGAAGAAGGCGAGGAGAAAGCCGAGCATTGGACTGCGCAGCTGTGGAATGTGCAGCAGGATGACCACGCAGTTAATCTCCTCGCCGAGCAGCAGATTGATGACGATAAACTCTGGCCGCTGCTCAGCAGTTGGCGCGAAACCGTGACGAAACGCTCGATTGGTCCCCGTGGCCGTGAGACCCTGGATAAATTAATGCCAAGGTTGCTCGACGAATTACTCAATCAGCCGAGCCCTTCAGCGGCCTTCGAGCCTGTCTCAAAGGTGCTGGAGCAAATTCTGACGCGCACGACTTATCTTGAGTTGCTGTGCGAAAATCCCGGCGCCCGTCAGCAGCTCGTGAGCCTGTGCTGCGCCAGCCCTTGGATTGCGGCGCAACTTGCTAAATTCCCGATGTTGCTCGATGAGCTTATCGACCCTGCGCATCTGTACGATACGACATCGCTCGATGATTATCCCAGTGAATTGCGCCAGTATCTGCTGCGAGTACCTGAGGATGATATGGAGCTGCAAATGGAGGCGCTGCGCCAGTTTAAGTTGTCACAACAGCTGAAAATTGCCGCCGCCGATGTGACAGGCGTTTTGCCTGTGATGCAGGTGAGCGACCACTTAACCTTTTTGGCCGAAGCCATTATCGAGCAAGTGGTGATGCAGGCATGGCAGCAAGTAGCGGTGCGCCATGGTGTGCCCAGTTATCTTGAGGAAGGCAACGACACCGGCTTTGCGGTCATAGGTTATGGCAAGTTAGGCGGTATCGAACTGGGTTACGGTTCGGATTTGGATTTAGTCTTCCTCTACGAAGCGCCCGAAAACATGGCCAATAGCCTCACCAATGGCGATAGACCGATAGAAGTCGGCCATTTTTATTTGAAACTGGCTCAACGTATTCTGCACTTATTCTCGACCCGAACCACCTCGGGTGAGTTGTATGAAGTGGATATGCGCCTGCGTCCGTCTGGCTCATCGGGGTTAATGGTGAGTGAGATTGCGCGCTTTGGTGAGTATCAAACGCAGGAGGCTTGGACTTGGGAACATCAAGCCTTAGTGCGTTCACGTTTTGTGTTTGGTGATAATAGTTTAGCGGCTAAATTTAGCCAGATCCGAGCATCGGTGCTGGAGCAGCCAAGGGACAAAGACGAGCTGAAAAAGGCCGTGCGTGAGATGCGCCAAAAGATGCGCGATCATTTACTCAAGGTCAGTGAAGGTGAATTCGACTTGAAACAAAGCCCCGGCGGGATCTCGGATATTGAGTTTATCGCCCAATATTTAGTGCTCGCTCATGCGCATGAGTATCCCGAGTTGTCGATTTGGTCTGATAACGTGCGTATTTTTGGGGTGTTGGCCGAGCTTGAGCTTTTGCCGCTAATGAGCGCGCAGCACTTAACCCAGAGTTATTGCTGGCTAAGGGATGAAAATCATCGTCTCACCTTGCAACAAAAAGCCGGTAAGTTAGCCTACGCCGATGTGGAAGAACATGCTGAAAGGGTGATGAATATTTATCGAAATATACTCGAATAGCTAAAGCCACGGAGGAATAGCAGGGCGGTTAACGCCATTCCTTGCTGTTCCACTCCTTGGGCTTAGACTAAGCTTGATTAAGAGCCGTTAGCGGAGCGTACTATGCAATTACCTCCAGTTCCTGAAAACGAGTTGCAGCGTTTAGCTACTCTAAGAGCGCTGAATGTACTCGATACCGATGTCGAAGAAAGATTCGATAGGATCACTCGATTGACTCGGCGGATCTTTTCACTGCCCATTTGTGTGGTGACTTTAGTCGATGCGAATCGACAGTGGTTTAAGTCTCGTCAAGGGTTAGAGGTGACTGAAACTCCAAGGGATATTTCCTTTTGCGCCCATGCGATTAATCATGATGGGATTTTCGTTGTGCATGATGCGCTAAAGGATCCACGCTTTTGTGATAATCCTTTAGTCACTGAGCCGCCCCATATTCGTTTTTATGTGGGTTATCCCCTCACTATTCATGGTGAATTTCGGGTTGGTACTCTGTGCTTAATCGGTAATGAGCCGCGCGATTTTACCGAAGAAGACGCCGAAACCTTAACGGATCTGGGGCAAATGGTGGAGGCTGAGCTCTTGTCCATCGCGCAAAATACCTTAGATCCGCTGACCATGATCTCCAACCGCCGAGGGTTTGAGTTGCTCGCCTATCAATCGCTGGCGAGTTGTCGTCGTACCGATGCCGAGGCTGCCTTAGTCTTTTTCGACCTCGACTTTTTTAAGGAGGTAAACGATAGCTTTGGCCACCGCAAGGGCGATCAACTGCTCTATGACTTTGCCCATATTTTGATGGCGGCCTTTAGGGAGTCCGATGTGATTGCACGGCTGGGCGGCGATGAGTTTGTGGTGTTATTAAGTTTTATCGAGCGCGATACAGTGAACTTTGCGATTGAGCGCTTTAAGCTGTTACTTGCCGAGTATAATCAACAACATCCAGAACATCCCCTCGAAACCAGTATAGGAATAGCCCATTGGTCGCCAGCATCCGATATGAATCTGGATGATCTACTCGACGCCGCCGACCGAGCCATGTATCGAGATAAAGCGGTGCATCACTCGGATAAGCCTTAGTTAATCGGGTCGCTGACTCAGTGATAAACAGATTTATAAGATAATCAGATTTATAAGATAAAAAGGGAGACAGGAGTCTCCCTTTTTTATAGTCGAAGTTTAAGCGGTAATTTGTAACACCCAATGCTGATACAAGGGCAAACCGATTAACACATTTACTGGGAAGGTAATCCCCAGCGATGCCAGCATAGCCAAACCGATATTGGCCTCGGGAATGGCGGCGCGGATAGCGGCAGGCGCTGCAATATAGGAGGCACTAGCACTTAAGGCCGCAAGCACTAAGATGCTGCCTTCGGGCAATTCCAACCACAAACCGACTCCGATACCACACCATGCCAAGATTAATGGCGTAACGGCGGCAAATACTAACAGGCGCCATTGTTGTAGCGGCAGCGGTAAACAGACTTTCGCCGTGACTAAACCCATCTCCAGTAAAAACAGTGCCAGTAGGGTTTTAAAGCCGCCGAGCAGTACAGGTGTGAGAGGGGCTAGTCCCGTCGGGCCATAGAGCCAACCTATCACGACACCACCTACCAGTAGCACGACGCCACGGCTGGTTAGCGCCTCGTGTAACACACTGGATTTATGGGCCATTGGCGCGGCATCTTGTCCCGCCTGTTTTGAGCTTAAGTATCTGTGCAGCCAGAGCATAACCACAATCGCGGGCAGTTCGAGTAGCACTAGGTATAGGGTGGTTTCGGGTCTTAATGTCATCCCTGATTTTTCCACCATGGCGAGCACCACGGCAAAGGTGCCCGCACTGACCGAACCATAATGGGCGGCGATGCTAATGGCATCGGTTCGACCGAGTTGCACTAAGCGCGTCAGCACTGGGTAAAGCACTAAGGGGATAAGTAAACCTAAGGCGACCACAGCAACCAATTCGGTGACCACTAGGTTTTGAGTGTGACCGTGCAGCGCCATACCGCCCTTAAGCCCTAAGGTCAGCATTAACAAAATCGAGAGCGTTTCGTAGATGGCGGGTGGGACCTTAAGATCGGATTTAACTAAACCGGCGAGTAAACCTAAGGCGAAAAACGCAATGACAATATCTGGCATAAGTATCTCATTAATAACGATATCAACAGAATAATGCGCCGAGAAAGTTCTGCGGGCATCGATGGCTGGAGATTCTGAACCCAATTCGTTATATTGAAAAATAAATTGTTTGCTGATTAGGTATAGATAATCATCTATGGATAAATCTTCCCAAGGCCAACTTAAACTTCGGCACTTAAGCTTTCGTTTGCTCGAGGTGTATGTGCAGGTTGTCAGGCTTGGCAATATCTCAGCCGCCGCGCGCGCCTTGCATCTCACTCAGCCTACCGTTTCGCTACAACTGAAGAAATTGGCCGATATTTTAGGCGAGCCTTTGTTGGTAAGCACAGAGGGGCGAATGCAGCCGACCTTAGTCGGGCAAGAGCTCTATCGGGTTGCCTGCGATACCTTGAGTCGTTTCGAAGACTTCGATGCCTTTATCCAGCAGGCGAGGGGGGGCAGTGTGGGCCATATCAATATCGGTCTAGTTACCACGGCAAAATACGTGATGCCTCGGATTCTAGGGGCCTTCTATCGCCAATTTCCGCAGGTCAAAGTCACCTTAAATATTGGCAATCGTGCGCATATTTTGGGGCGATTCGAGCGTCAAGAAGATGATTTATATCTTTTTAGTCATCCACCCAGTGGTGAGCATGTGTTATCGGCGCGGATCATTAAAAATCCGCTGCAACTGATAGCCCCTAAGGATCATTGGGCGGTTGAGCGCCAACACCTCAACTTTAATGAGTTGAAACAAGAGCGCTTTATCATGCGCGAGCCGGGCTCTGCCACGAGGCTAATGTTTGAATCTTGGTGTAGCGCCCAAGGGATTGCCTTGAGCGACACTATGCAAATTGAGAGCAACGAGGCGATTCGGTTGAGCGTGGCGTCGGGCTTAGGTTTATCGGTAATTTCGGCCCACACTCTGCAAGAGGGGCGTGAAAAACCTGCAATATTGTCGGTGAACGGATTTCCACTGGAGAGTAACTGGTATCTGGTGGGGCGCAAGGATAGGCGCTTACCCTATGCTGCAATGCAGTTGGTGTCGTTTATGGCGAGCCAACTTGCAGACTGTATTGAACCTGAGTGGGTCGCTGCGGATATTCAGCAGTTAAGTCAGCGATTTAATGGATGATACTCGCCTTGGCGCAGCAGTGGGGATAGGGTAGTTTAAGAAAATATGTTGGTGCCGATAATCAGGGGAATATAAATGGAGCTAGATTCGTTGCTGATGTTTGTGATTGCGTGCCTCTCAATCAATCTGATCCCTGGGCCCGATGTGGTCTACATCGTTTCGAACACTATGAAGGGTAAGATGGCCAGCGGTCTTAAAGCGGCGTTAGGATTAGGCGCGGGTTATTTTGTGCATACCTTGGCCGCTTGCTTAGGGCTCTCCGCCATTATCTTAAGTTCGGCCTTGGCCTTTAATATAGTGAAATGGCTCGGTGCGGCTTACTTATTGTATTTAGGTGTAAAAGCTCTGATATCCTGCTGGCAGGGCCAGAGCAGAATAGTGATTGGCGACAACGCCACGTCAAACACCAATGTGTTTTTACAGGGCGTGGTGGTGAGTGTATTAAATCCTAAGGTAGCGTTGTTTTTCCTATCATTTTTACCGCAATTTATCGACCCCGCCTCGGGCGAGGTTGCCACGCAGCTGTTGATCTTAGGCTTACTCTTCAGTGGCTTAGCAACCTTGGTCAACCTGTTATATGCCGCTAGTGGCAGCTGGCTATTTAATCGAGCCGATTCACAGCGTTACGCTCGCGGACTTGAGGGCGTTTCCGGCGTGTTATTGGTCGGCCTTGCCGGAAAAGTCGCTATTAGCGACTGATAACCCAAGCGTCTGCCTCTTACTCTCTGCCAGTTAGTGAATGCATGAGATGGCGTCACACTTATCCACGACGCCATCGAGCATACTCTCAGATTAACTTGCGTTCCTTGGCGATTTCAGCCAGCCCTTGTTCAAAGCGAGTGACCTTAAAATCAGGGAAGCGGGCTTTAAATTTATCGGAAATAAACAGGTTGTCGCAGCGATAACGGGGCAGCAATTCTCCCGCATCACGTATGGTGGGGTTGAATTTACCTGCGAGCCACAGTTGCCATTCTTTGACCACAGTATATCGAGCAGATACTTTAAAAATGTCGGCTGCAAGAGTAATAAATTCCTTATAGGTCAATCTATTGTCATCACAGGGTAAGTGCCATGTTTGGCCATAGGCATCGGCAGTATTCCCGAGTAAGGCCATGGCGCGACTGGCATCTGGGGTGTAAATCAAACTGCGTTTCGTATCGTCACGTAAAAACACTTTGGCCTTTTTCCCTTGGGCGAGATTGTCGATAACCGTTGTATTGGTGATGCTTTGGGTTTGGCCTGGACCGTAAAATTCTGGCGCGCGGCAGATCATCGCTTCGAGTCGCCCGGCCTTCATCTCATCGAGTAACATTTGGGTGATGTCGCCCCTCACGCGGCCTTTGGCACCATTGGGTGCAAATGCTGCATCCTCGTGCTGCGACGCCGCCGTTTGCGAATACATATAGGTATTATCGAAATACACCAGCTTGGCGCCGTGAGTCTTACAGGCCTGGATAACATTACCCATGATAACAGGCCATTGCTCGACCCAAAGCTGAGTATCCATTGGCAGTCCCGCCGTGAGATAAACGATGTCAGAGCCTTCCACCGCGGCTAAGGTTTGTGCTAAGTCGAGCAGGTTGGCGCTCTTTAACTCGTCCGTGGCATTCACTTTTTGCGGTTTACGGCTAACAAGGCGAATGTCACAGTCAAACTCGCGGTTAAGGCTAAGGGCTAGTTCTCTGCCGATTTGGCCATTGGCTCCGAGTATGGTTTGTCTCATGTTTTCTCCAAAGGGATGACTCGTTTGCCGCTATCCTAAGGTTAAAGCTAAGTTTAAGGTCAATAGCCAATCTTGGGATTATTCGCTTGAGCTTAAACCGCACCTAGTGATGCCATAAGAATAAAGAAGCTAGTTGGAATGTGGTGACTCATTTAGGCTAAATCCACTGCCAGCAAAGTGGTGGCCAAAAAGAGGGGGCCGTTATTGTCTTCGATGTGAGGCTTTCAGTGATCGGGTTATTTGGACTTTGGCTGCGATTGAGTGGGTAAAATATCCCAACCGAATTGAGACATCACCCGCTGCGCATTGGTTTGGCAGTCCATATCTTGGGGTTTAGCCTCAATTTCGGTTAAGACCTCCAATAACTTGGCTTTGTTGAGTGCGATTTTTCGCTCGATTTCTTCGAGATCGTTGACCTTTTGTCTTAGCGTAGTGAGTAAATGTTGATGATCCCAGTTGGCCAGATCGGCTGGCAGTAATAACCGCAGTTCATCGAGGCTAAATCCCGCCTGTTGCCCAGTGGTGATCATCTCGAGCGCCATCACGGCCTCAGGCGGATAACTGCGGTAACCATTCGCTTGACGTTTCACCGCTTTGAGTAAACCAATGCGTTCGTAGAATCGGATCCGCGACGCCGCAAGTCCAGTCTTTTGGGATAATTCACCAATATTCATCTTGATATCACTTTTTTGCTGATGTTAATCGTGACCATGGGCGTTACGACTCATTCTACTCTTTGCTGGCTCATTTCAATGAGTCGGCTATAGGTGCGGCGAAACTCAAAACTGAGGGCGCCGCCTTGGTAAAGTTCGCTCAGTGGCACTTCGCAGCTTAAATATAAGTTCACCCCTTGGTCGTATAACTCATCGATAAGGCTGATAAAACGCCGTGCGGGGTCGTCGTTAGCTGCGTAGGACAGTCGCCGCTCTCCCGTGGTGGCCGCTTGGTTGTCGCCTGTGCCATCTTCAGTGCCGCGGGCGCGGATCCAACCTTTTACTTCGCCCCCGAGTCTGGGCACATTACTCAGCATTAACACCTTAAATCGGCTTGCAATTTCAATATAGTCGAGTTGCGAGCGCGGGCCATCGCACAGGGCATGAAAATCAAACCAGGCGACCGAAGGCTGCTGGCCTTCAGCAGTGGCGCGCAGGACAGGAATATCCCGCTGACAGACGCGCAACGTGCTGGTTTCAAACGCGGGCGCACCATGCGTCAGCGCCGTGAAAATGGTCTCGAAATCCAGTGTGCCAGTCAGGCCAATATTCTTTGAGGTGGCGGCAATGGCCTCTTCCGACGGCTCGTGATTCAAGGCGTGCAACCTGTGGTCTTGCTCGCCATTGAGATGCTGCATTTGGGTATGGGTTTGGAGCAGGGCAATGCAGGGTAAAAATCTGTGTCTGGCGAGGCCATTTTCATATAAGCGTTCGATGGGTATGTTGGATGTAGCGACTAGCACCACCCCTTGGGCAAACAAGGTTTCAAACAAACCGGCGAGGATCATGGCATCCCCTATGTCTGAGACAAAAAACTCATCGAAACAGAGCACCTTGCACTCCTGCGCTAGATTTTTTGCGATCAGCTTAAGCGGATCGCGCTGCCCTGCATGTTCCTTTAAGGCTTGGTGCACCCGCGCCATAAAGCGATGAAAGTGCAATCTAAGCTTTCCCTGTGGTGGCAGGGCATCGAAGAACAAATCCATAAGAAAGGTTTTACCCCGACCGACATCACCCCACAGATATAAGCCTTTGATTGGCTGAGCGTCTGTTCGACCAATAATCTGCTGATACAGCTTATCTAAGGCGAGCACCGCCTGTGCCTGCGCGGGATCCTCAATCAGCTCGGCGCCGATTTTGGCCTGATAAATGGCCAGAGGTGATTGGGGTGCGGTTGCCGTTGTGAGCGGGTTTAAGACCATGGAATTTGTCATCAATTGAGCCATTGTTATCCCTTTGCGGCAGCAAGCTAGGGCTTATTTTGTGTGAGGTGCTAAGCCTAAGTCTGCTGAAAAACCTTGCCAGCCTAACACAGTTAATTAGCGGACTAAAATCTTACCTAAAACCGACTCAAGTTAAATATCAAAGGAATCCAATGCTTTATTCTTCAGGTATTTTCACTTAACATCTTTTTCACAAAAATAATGAGATGGAATTAAACCTATGGGTAGCAAAGGTAATGGTGTCACTTTTATCAGTGCCTCAACCTCCATTGAGGGCGAGATGCAACTGGCGGGCACGGCATTAGTTGCGGGGAAATTAGCGGGAAATATCCGCTGCGCCGGACAGATTAAAATCGAGCTTGGTGGCGAAGTTTCGGGTGAGCTCAGCTGTGATGAACTGAAAGTCTGCGGAGTTTTTCGCGGCAAGGTGCGTTGCAATAAATTAGTGATTGTCAGCTCTGGTACGGTCGAGGGCGAAGTGCTTAGCCACCAATTAGAAATTTATGAGGGCGGGCAATTTATCGGTCAGCGCATTATCGGCCAAGAGTTGGAGCATTTACCCGAGCTATTGCAAACCTTAGCGCCAGAAAGCACAGCCCAAAATACTAAAACCGCTCAGACCAACGCCTTATATGCTCGGGATAATCAGCCGGGGGCGCGCAAATGGTTACCCTATGGCGCCGCGGCCGCCGCCGTTATTGTGCTGGTCAGTGTCATAACACCAGCAAAGTTAACTACTTGGCTAAGCACCCTTGGTCAACCAGCGGCCATTACAGCAAATACTGCGCAGGGGGATGCCCTGAATAGTGAAACTCTGCTGCCATCCCCCGTGAAAGATGACTCGCTCGCCAAGGATAGCGGTGCCGCAAGCGATAACGACACACAAACGGCTTCAGCCATGGCATTGGATAGCCATGATGGCAGTAATCCAGAACATCCAAGCGAAGGGCATCCTGATATGGAATCTGGCGCCGCCATGGAAGACTTAGCGCAAATGGAGCAAGGCCATGCCCAGATGTTACAACAGGGCACTGCGAGCGATGTACCTAGCGGTAAACTCTAAAAAAATTAATCGTTTACTTTGACAACCTCTAGCTGCCAGCCCGGCAGCTTGTGGGTGAGGTCGGCCGTTATCCTATCGACATCCCCCCGTAAAATCACCAAAGGTTCGCCGCTAAAGGCTTGCTGAGTTAATTGCTGTAACTGAGCGGGCGTCAGATCCTGCAGCTTTACATTCATAGCTTGGTTCGACAGGGGATCTAATCCCAACACCAGTTGATGAATAAACTGGGTTTCACGCTGGCTGGGATTGTCTTGCGTTAACAGCGCTTCACCAATCAGATAGGTTTTAAGGGCGGCAATTTCCCCTTCGCTCGCGGGCGTCGAGGCCAGAAGGTTGAGATGATCTAAAATCCCCACCACAAAGGCGCCCGTGTGCTCTATCGCCGTACTGCCATAAAACTTAATGCTGGTGGCGAGCGGCGCATTAGCGCATTGGCCGTAAATGCCATAGGTTAAGCCCCGCTGTTCACGTAAGTCGTAATAGAGCCGGCCCGAAAAACTGCGTCCCAAGATGGCGGCTAAACTGCGGCAAGCGAGTGGAATATCTTGTGCTGATAAGTGTTTATCGTCGAGGGCATAACCAATTCGTACCTGAGTCTGTACGCTGCCCGGCGCATCAATCAGATAGATAGTGTGGGACTGCTTTATCAACGAAGTCGCTCGATTAAACGGCTTTGGTTTAGTTGATCTTGTGGGCAAGCTTAAGTTTGTATTACTCGGCCACTGGGCGAGGCTTTGCTTGAGATCAAACTCGGCCTCTTCAGCCTCTGTGCCTTCTAAAAACAGGTGCCACTGTGCTTGGGCAAACGTGCGCTGCTGCAATTGCGACAGTTCACTTAAGGTGAGTGAGTCGTACAGTGCCTGATTATTGATGGTCTGATTATAGGGATGTGTCGCCCCAAGGAGTTTATCGCGCCAGACTTTATCAATTTCAGCGCCACTAAAGGCATTTAAGTGCTTATTGAGTTTCAATTGGCGGCGGATATTGTCGATATCGACCGCTGCCACTCCATGTTCGCTAAACGCATCGGCTTGCCAAAACTGTATCAATAGGCGGTAGAGATGATTAACCGGCATGGGGCAGGCTAGGCTCAGATTGATACTGTGCAGGGTAACGCGAGTCTCGAAGGTTTCAAGGCAAGCATCGGGTTGGTTAAGCGCCAGACTACGGGCTTTCTCCTGCAGGGCGAACTGTAAAATATCCGGATTTTCGAAGGGCATGCTGGGGCTAATGGCTACAAGGCTCACCCTATTACTCAGTCCTTGGCTGCTGTGTGCTGTGTGGAGCTGGTAGGGGAGTGTTAGGCCATCGGGAATTATATCGATAAAAGCCGGTTCAGTGGGCAGGCGGATCAGCCCCACCTCCGGTAGTTGAGTTGGGATATCGAAGCTTGCCAAACTGGGCGCTTGGGTGGCGGTAAAGTTCAGCTGGGTCTGTTGGCAAGCCATTAGCGTGATACTGAAAAGACCAAGGCTCATGGCTTTTAGGCCTTTAAGGAGAGTTGGCGCTATTGCCAATCTACTGAATGGAATCGTTTTTATCATAGTACGGCGTCCTCAAGGCTATCGCTCACACCCGATGGCAGCCACTCCAGCAACGTCTTGCCAACGCGGATATACCAAGGCGGTAACAGGTCAACCCTGACCATATTGTTGGTAAAGTAGAGCGTGGCAACCCGTTGAAGATCTTCTGTCGTCACTGAGTTAATCCGTTGCCATTGGGCAGTTAAGGGATGCGTTTGGTCTTGTTTCGCCGTGGCGGATAGCAGAGTGGCGAGCGATTGAGTGTTATCGAGCTGTGCTAACTGATTGTTCAGCCAGGTTTGTTTGAGTTGGCACAGTTCAGCGTCGCTCAATGGTGTCTGCTGCACTTTGGCAACCACGCCTAAAACCTTTTCCGTTAAGTCATCGAGGGAGGTTTTGGCCCTAGGCACTAAGACCAGATTGGTTATGCCATGATTTTCCAGTTCAAAGGGCTGTGAATAACTCAACATTTGCGCCGGATCGTGCTGGCTGATTTGGGCTATAACGCTGCGGGTATTTTGGAATAAATAGCCTTCGAGCAGGCGAATGGCGGCAGCGTCGGGATGATTTTTACCCACAGTATGCCAGGCGAGCAGTAAGCCGGACCAAGGACCGCGCTCATCAATAAGCTCTGCATGTACGGGCTTAGGCGTGATTTTTAGTTCATCAAATTCGGCTATGGGCTGAACAGGCGTAGACCAAGCATTAAAGTGTTGTGCTATAAGCGACTTGACGTTTGAGGGAAGCTTGCCGACTAAGGATAACTGCATCGCATCGGGACGATAATGGGCGCGGTGAAAGGCGATTAAACGCTCGGGACTCGCCTCGGTAATATCCTCACGACTGCCAATAATACTGTGGCCGTAGGGCGTAACTTTAACTTGCTCTAGCAGAAACTCCATCGCACTGCGCACATAGGGCTGGTTATCTATGGTTTGCGCCATTTCTTGGAGCACGGTTTCCTGCTGATTTTTTACCGTAGTCTCGTTCAAATCGGGGCGAATAAAACGATCGGCCTCGAGGAACAACCCCAAGCTTAGAGC
The DNA here is from genome assembly GCF_019457435.1 of Shewanella sp. FJAT-51649. Classification (NCBI taxonomy): domain Bacteria; kingdom Pseudomonadati; phylum Pseudomonadota; class Gammaproteobacteria; order Alteromonadales; family Shewanellaceae; genus Shewanella; species Shewanella sp. FJAT-51649. The sequence continues at coordinate 955,655 of NZ_CP080411.1, forward strand.
TTGGCTTGGTAGAGTGACGTAATAATTGGTGTAATCGAAGTGAGTGCTGGCATTAAAATGCGCTCCAAGGGCACTTAACTGTTGGGCATAGCTGTCGCCGGGTGCCTGCTCACTGCCCTTGAAGAGCATGTGCTCGAATAAGTGCGCGTAGCCAGTTTGGCCCTTGGCCTCATTGCGCGCGCCGACATTAAATTGGCTGGCAATGGTCAAGGTATGCTTATCCGCTTGCGGCAAGAGGTGCACAGTGAGGCCATTGGCTAAAGTGTAAGTCTCAATTTGCGACTCGAGTTGATACAGGCGCTCGGCGCCCGTTATCTGGCACTGCGCCTTAAGCGAAGGGCTAAGCAACGCGATAACTAGGCCGAAATAACCGTTAAGGTATGGTCTCATTTAGCATCCTATCTAAATTACCCTCTGAAGGCTTTCATCTGTGTGCTTGTGTGAGCAGCTTAACCTACTCCTCTGATTTCATCTAAATCAGTTGAATAGCATTCAGTTTTTGAAAAGAACTGCTATGATGGCACAGTTCTTTTTCTGGCATAAGTACAAGATATGGTAAGCAGATCTCCGTTCGAATCCTTTCAGTGGAAAAGCGATATTTTTAACTGTGAAAGCACTGATATCGATAATTTTTATCTACAGCTTGAGCAGGAAATGTCCCGTTTGGGGATGGTTGAGAAAAAACTCGGTGAAGTCGGCAAATACAGTGTCAGTCTGTATCAATCTCCCGCCGCCAAATCTGGCTTACCTTCGTTATTGATCAGCGCAGGGTTTCACGGTGAAGAATCGGCAGGCCCGTGGGGCTTACTGCACTTTTTAAGTGAGGCATCGGCCGATTTATTCGAACGGGTGAATTTGAGCATTCTGCCTCTGGTGAACCCAACCGGCTTTAAGCGTGGCCACAGATTTAACAAGTTTGGTGAAAACCCTAACCGTGGCTTCGTGTTTGAAAACGGTAAACCTAAGGCCAACGAGAGCACTTCGGTGGAAGGTAAGCTGCTGTTGGATCATGCGCAGTTACTCATCGCGGCGAGCCGTGACGGTATTTTAACCTGCCATGAGGACGTACTGAGCCGTGAGGCTTATGTGTATTCCTTCGAGCCAAGCCAAGTGCCGGGACGTTTTAGTCTCGATTTACGCGATACCTTAGGGGGCTATTTCCCTATCGCCGCTGACGGTGAGATTGATGGTTGCCCTGTTAAAGATGGCTTGATTTTCAATCACTTCGATACCTCATTTGAGGCGTGTTTAGTGCGTAGCGGCGCGCGTGTCGGTGCCTGTACCGAAACCCCCGCACTGCAAAACTTCGACCAACGCATCTTGGCAAATAGCGCGGCAATGACCCATTTCTTGGCCCTTTGCGCACCATTATGCGATTGAGCCGATAGGTTTTATTTCGATTGAAACAAAAATACCCGCCTAGGCGGGTATTTTTATGGGCGCAGCGGCATCAACCGCTGCAATCTATTACTTTGCCGATTATTGATTAATAATCGTTGGCACGCCTGTACGCTCATCGAGCAGCTTTTTAATCACGGCTGAATCGGTATCGGCCTTGGCAATAAACTTAGCGATATCTTTCGGTAAGGTCAGAGAGACGGGCTCTTCTGATTCAAACTCGGCAATAGTGCGTGACAGTGGTTGGTGCACGGCTAAGTAGCGCTTACCGTCTGGCTCTTCGGTCGCTTTAATCGGTTGGTTCACAAATTGTACTCGGGTACCCACTGGAACCGTTTTGAATAAGTGTTCAATGTCATCGTGGCGTAAACGTACGCAGCCTTGGCTGACACGTAAACCAATACCGAAACTGGCGTTGGTACCATGGATGGCATACAAGTTACCTATGTAGAGCGCGTAGAGTCCCATTGGGTTATCGGGACCGGCTGGCCATACCGCAGGCAGAATTTCGCCCCTTGCGGCATATTCTTTACGAATACGTGGGGTTGGTGTCCAAGTTGGGTTAGCGCGTTTACGTTGAACACTGGTGACCCAGTTTTCAGGGGTATCTTTACCAATTTGACCAATACCGATGGGCAGCACTTCAACGGTGTTCTTACCTTTTGGATAGTAATACAGGCGCATTTCGGCGACGTTGATCACTATGCCTTCACGCGGTGCATTGGGCAGAATGAGCTGTTGAGGAATTAATAGCTTGCTGCCTGGTGTAGGTAGGAAAGGATCCACGCCAGGGTTTGCTTCCAGCAAGTTGCTTAGACCGAGTTGGAATTTAGCGGCAACATCTTCGAGGGTGTGTTTACCCTCTGGCACTGTGTAATACAGGTTCTCGCCAACTAACCGACTCTTCGAAGACGGTAAAGGGTATTCCGTTGCTAAAGCGGAAAGACTCGGAAAAACCAGAGTCAATAATAAAGCTGTGGTGCGAAGCATACTCATAAGCGGATACTACGATTCCTGTTAATAAAATAACCTGTTTTACGCGGCTTTTTCTTCCCAAAACAGGGCGGCAAATTGTCGGGCAAAGTGCACTGGCGCGCGAAGCTCGCATCCTTCCTTATTTTGGCCATTATTTCAACTGAAATATGATCCGTACGGCGTATTTATCACTTATTTTAGCCTTAAGCGTTTTGCGAGACGATGCAAATTGCCTGGGTCGAGTCCTAAGGCTCTGGCCGAGGCGGCCCAATTGCCATGATGCGCCGTGAGCACTTGCTGGATATAGTCACGCTGAAAGGTGTCGGTCGCTTGGGCTAAACTGACGCCTTCCAACGGGCGAAGCTGTGTTTCGTTTACGCTTAAACTTGTCGATGCGCTTGTTTCTAAAGGACTTTGTTTAAACGGTAAATCAAAATGTTGTGGCGCTATGGTGCAGCAGCCATCCTGTGCCGAGACTCGCGCCAGTACGGTCGCCCTGTGAATGGCGTGCTCGAGCTCGCGCACATTGCCCGGCCAGGTATATTGATTGAGCAAGATTAAGCTACTGGGGCTGAAGTTAAGTTGTTTCATCCCAAGCTTTTGCCTATATCGCTCGGCAAAGAATCCGCTCAACAAGGTGATGTCCTGCTCGCGCTCGCGCAGTGGCGGCACCAGCAGGGGAAACACGCTCAACCTATGGTAAAGATCGGCCCTAAAACGGCCAGCCAGCACTTCCGTTTTCAGATCCTTATTGGTGGCAGCAATGATACGCACATCGACTTTAAGGCTGCGATCATCCCCCACTTTCTGAATATCGCCATATTGTAAGACCCGCAGCAACTTGGCCTGAAGCGTGAGCGGAAGCTCGCCAATCTCGTCTAGAAAGAGTGTGCCCTTATCGGCCATTTCAAACTTGCCACTGCGATGGCTAATGGCACCGGTAAACGCGCCTTTGATATGGCCAAAAAGTTCACTCTCGGCAACCGATTCAGGAAGCGCCGCGCAATTGAGATAGACCAAGGGTTTGTGCTGTCTCGCGGATTTTTGATGGATTGCCTGGGCGACTAATTCTTTGCCCGTTCCTGTCTCGCCTAAAATCAGTACGTTAAGGTCGCTATGGGCAACGACTTCAATCTCACGATTCAAGCTTTGCATCTGGGGCGAGTTACCTATGATTTCGGCATCGTGGTTAAGGTTCGGGCTCTTTTCCTGCACATGGGTCGAGTGGCTATTGAGTGCCATGCGCTCCAGTTTTTCAACCAGCAGGGCGTTGCTTAAGGATGCGGCGGCAATCGCACTTAAGCTGCGCAGCTCAGTATTACTGAATTGATCGAACTGCAGGGGATTAAAGGCATCGATGGTCACGGCGCCGATAAGCTGTTCGTCGGCAAATAAGGGCAGTCCGATACAGGCATGAACCTTCAATGCCCCGGTTTGATTGGGGATCAAGCCATCGTAGGGATCGGCCAGTTCACTGTCGGCGGGAAAGCGCACTATATCGCCTGCACGGGCAATGGCTTCAAGCCTTGGATGTTCATTCAGGATAAAGCGTCTGCCGAGCACATCCTCGTTCAAACCGTCGATAGCCAGCGGGGTAAAATAGTGTCCATGGAAGGTGAGTAACGCTGCCGCATCACAGTGTAGGTTAGCTCTCACCGTATCGAGCAAGCGTGTGAAGCGATCCCTGTGGGCTAAACCAGAGGTGATATCCAGAGCGATACGGGTAAGGTCGGTTTGACTAAGGGCCATAAAAACTCCTGCAGCGAGGTTCCCCTGATTTATAGCATTGATTGTTATATTGACACAGGTTATTTAGACACTGGTAACCGTTATTGCGGTATGGCTCTAAAAGCGTGGTAAACGATAAACGGCGCAGGCCCATCAACTAAGCAACCAAGGTGCCTAAACGACACCTTGGTCAGAATGGATTAATTGCTGTGGTTAGTGATGGGGTTGTAAGACTTCCTGTTGCACTTTGGCTGGTTTATTCAGGGCTTTTCTGATCAAATCGAGCAAGAAGGCGCCCATTAAGAGACCGCCGATACTGAAGATGACATCCCCAAACATACGCATCCAAACCAGCTTTTCAACCAGCGGACTATGGATCACTTCTGGCGAGCGGGCGAACCAATATCCATGGTCGATGACGGCAAAAAACTGTGTAATCCCCACGGGTAATAACGACATGAACACCATAGCCGCTAGGCCAATATTGAGGCTCCAGAAGGCGCCTTTGAGCATTTTGTCATTCCACTGCATATTGCCGGTGAGGCCCCGTAGGCAGAAGAGCATCAAGCCCATGCCAAGCATACCGTAAACGCCCATAAAGGCGGCGTGACCGTGGGTGGCTGTGGTGTTTAATCCTTGAATGTAATAGAGCGAGATAGGTGGATTGATTAAAAAGCCCAGCATACCTGCACCGACTAAGTTCCAAAACGCGGTCGCCACAAAGAACATAATCGCCCAGTGATAACGTTGCATCCAACCACTGGCTTTGCGCAGACGGTAGGTTTCCATCGCTTCAAAACCAATTATGGCGAGGGGGACGACTTCTAAGGCGGAGAAGATGGCGCCCCAGGCGATCACTGAGGTCGGCGTGCCAGTAAAGTAGAGGTGGTGTAGGGTGCCAATCAAACCTCCTGTTAAGAAGATCACTGTCGTGAATAACACCGCACCGTTGGCACTGCGACCGCGGATTAAACCTAAACGTACCAACATCAAGGCGATAACGGCGGTGGCAAAGGTTTCGAAGAAGCCCTCAACCCACAGGTGTACAACCCACCAACGCCAGTATTCTGCAATTGCTAAATTGGCGTGTTTACCCATAAAGAGGCCGGCGCCATAGAACAAACCAATCGCCACGCAGGAGGCATAGAGTACCCAAATCACAGGGCGCATCTCGCCTTGCACTTTAAGGGCGGGTTTGATGGCGGCGGTGACTAAGGCTAGCCATATCAATAATCCAACGAGGAGTAAGATTTGCCATACTCGGCCAAGATCTATGTACTCATATCCTTGATGACCAAAGAGGAAATTCATATCGAGGTCAAAATACTGCTGCACCCCAATCCATTCGCCGGCCATGGAGCCAAGCACTACGACGACTAAGGCTACCCAGAGTACGTTCACGCCAAGACGTTGGTATTTCGGCTCATAACCCGATAAGGCGGGAGCAATATACAGCCCAGTGCCTAACCAGGCTGTGGCTATCCAAAATACCGCTAATTGGGTGTGCCAAGTACGAGTCACTGAGTAGGGCAGTATTTCCGAAATCGGTAAACCGTAAAACTCTTGACCTTCAACCGCATAGTGCGCTGTGATCCCGCCGAGTAAAATTTGCAGTAAAAACAGTCCAATTGCCGTGATGAAGTATTTGCCGACGGCTTTTTGTGAGGCGGTGGGCTTAGTGAAAAACAGCGGATCTTGCTCCGAGGGCTTGGGTAGACTCTCATGCTTGCCGCTCGCATGGTGCCAGATTAATCCGCCAATCCCCGCAATTAAGGTCACAATGCTGAGTATCGACCAGACGATATTATCTGAGGTCGGTGTATTGCCTAGTTGGGGATCGAAGGGCCAGTTATTAGTGTAGGTATAGGGGGCATCGGGGCGCTCGGTGATTGCCGCCCAGGCTCCCCAAAAGAGGAACGCATTGAGTTGTTCGCGGCGCACTAGATCGGGCACAGTGCCTTCTTTCATGGCGTATTGTTCACGAAGGTTGCTGAGTTCTGGATCGCTCCCAAACAGGGATAAATAATGCTGCTCGACCTTATTTATCGCCTCGATACGAGTGTCGGACAAGCGGATCAGCACAGTGCCATCGGCCTGTGGCTCGACGCTGTTATGGCGTAAATCTTCCCTTAATGCCTGCTCAAGCCCAGCCTTTTGTTGGGAGTTTAATTGGGCAAACGGCGTTTGATATTGCTGCTCAGCGCGAATATCGAGCCAAGCTTCGGCTTCTCTGTGTAACCAGTCGGCGGTCCAATCCGGGGCAACATAAGAGCCATGTCCCCAAACCGACCCCAGTTGATGGCCGCCCATGGAGCGCCAGACCAATTGACCTTGTTCGATATCATTTTCGCTAAACACAACCTGACTATTTACATCGGTAAATGCAGTGGGGATTGGCGGTTTTTCCCGATAAATTTCACTGCCTATGCTCAGCAGCACAGTGAATGAAGCAATCAGCACTATTAACAGTGCGATAGCGGTGAGTTTTTGTTTGCTCATAAGTCTCCTTGATGCAACGTCATTTTGATACGTTTCACCTGCTATTGCGTAATACGTGCCAAACCTTTTTGTTGTTGAAAATAAAGAAGAATATAACTTTTATTCTATGCTTAATTGTCTTTTTGATACTGAATGTTGATTGTTGATATGACAGCGATTGTCTTTATGACAGCTTTAGAGGCTTGTATGTCGATAACACAATGGAAAAGGTGATTTTATCTATGCTTTCAAGTTATTGCAGAGTTTAACTGGACTTAAGCCGACTTTTAGCGAATACGGCATATTTTTATATAGTTATCCTCGCGATTTTGGCGGTATACAGTGAGTTTATATGGAATGCTATTTTTAAATATATTGATAAATAAAGATTTTATCTTGTTTATGAGCTTGGGTTCATGTTCGATAGGCGTTTGTGGTTGTACTGGTTTTTATGTAAAAGTTAGTCAAAATGGCCTTTCACTGAGGATTTGGATGTAGATGTTTGAAATTTAATATTTAAAACTCCATTAATTTGCATTTTTTATGCTAGTATAGAAACACAAAAAATTTTCAATTGAGTCATTTTTAATCTGGGTGATTTCTTTATCGTTTAACTAAACACTCTTGTATTTAAGGAGGCATGTGTGGATGCAGATTCCATCAATAGTTTTTTTCTGATCGGTGCCTTGCTTGCCGCAGTGAGTGTTTTGTTAAGTCCCGTGTCTTCGCGCTTGGGTATCCCTATCTTATTAATTTTCCTCGCAGTAGGGATTTTAGCCGGGGAGGATGGCCCCGGCGGTATTCTGTTTGACGACTACTCAACCGCTTATCTTGTCAGTAACTTAGCCTTAGCCATTATTTTGCTCGATGGCGGTATGCGCACGCGTGTCGCGAGCTTTAGGGTGGCACTGTGGCCAGCATTGTCGCTGGCGACCTTTGGGGTTGCTATTACCACCAGTATCACGGGCGTGATGGCCGCATGGTTATTTGACTTACACTGGTTGCAAGGCTTGCTGGTGGGGGCGATCGTCGGCTCCACCGATGCGGCGGCGGTATTCTCACTATTAAAGGGACGTAGCTTAAACGAGCGTGTAGGCGCGACGCTGGAAATCGAGTCGGGCAGTAACGACCCAATGGCGGTGTTTTTAACCGTGACTCTGATTGCCATCCTCGCCAATGTGGACGCCGAGTTATCCGTAAGCTTTATGCTGATAAGCTTTATCAAGCAGTTTGGCTTGGGGATTTTCCTCGGTCTTGGCGGCGGTTGGCTGCTGTGGAAGTTGGTGAATTTAAGCAAGCTTGCCGAAGGCTTGTATTCGATTTTAGTGCTCAGTGGCGGTCTGATGATTTATGCCGCGTCGAACAAACTCGGCGGTAGCGGCATTCTGTCGATTTATCTCGTCGGTCTCTTCCTCGGCAACAAGCCTACCCGCGGTCGCCATTCCATCCTAAACGTATTGGATGGCATGACTTGGGTCAGCCAAATCGGTATGTTCCTCGTATTAGGGCTGCTACTCACACCGTCTGACTTGTTGGATATTTGGCTACCGGGCTTAGCGTTAGCCTTTGGGATGATCCTGTTTGCCAGACCGTTAGCCGTATGGCTCAGCTTGCTGCCCTTTAAGAGCTTTAGTAGCCGTGACCGCTGGTTTATCTCTTGGGTCGGGCTTCGCGGCGCGGTGCCGATTATTTTAGCGGTATTCCCTATGATGGCGGGATTACCGGGCGCTCAGTTGTACTTTAACTTGGCATTCTTCGTGGTGTTAGTGTCACTGCTTGTGCAGGGGGCGTCACTCACCACGGCGGCGCGTTTAGCTAAGGTTGAGTTACCGCCTAAGCCGTTGCCGATTTCACGTTCTGGGGTCGAAATATACCCGAGCAGCGAGTGGGAAGTGTTTGTGTACCATCTGAGTGAAAACAAATGGTGCATCGGCGAGCCACTTAAACGCCTCTCTATGCCTGATGGTACGCGGATTGCGGCGGTATTTCGCCATAATACATTGCTGCACCCATCGGGCAGTACCTGCCTCGAAGCGGGGGATATTTTGTGTGTGCTTGGGCAAGAGAAGAGCCTAGAGGCCTTGAGTAACCTCTTTAGTCAGGCGCCTGAAACCAAGGAAGTGCCACGTTTCTTCGGTGACTTCTTTATCGATACAGAAGTTAAGCTGCTGGATCTGGCGCCGATTTATGGTCTGGAGTTAGATGAAGCAACTGGTGACATGACGGTCGCAGATTTAGTGGCGGCTGAATTAGGCTCACATCCGGTACTTGGGGATCAGTTCCTATGGCAGTCACTGCATTGGGTAGTTGCAGGACTCAATGAAGGCAAAGTCACCAATGTGGGTATTCGCTTACCGGCAGAGGCTTAAGTGAAGCTGTATTGAAGTGCCAGCAATGCAGGGCTTCACCGGATATGGTTCTTGGTATTTCAAACATTCAAATGCCTTAAACAAAACATCTAACATAAAAAATGCCAAGCAATTGCTTGGCATTTTTTTATCCGCGTTCAAACACTTATATCGAAAAGATAGAGCGAAAGCTTATTTATATAAGGACTTGTCCGTGGGATCTGGGCGAGTCTTAAAGCGGCGGTGAAGCCACATATATTGGGCGCGATTTCTATCGATAATCCCTTCGATAATTTTGTTACCACGAATGGCATCGGCTAGCTCATCCTCACCGGGGAAGTTATCCAGCGGCGGCATAATCTCAATATGGTAACCCTTATCGCCTTCGGTGCGCTCCACAAAGAAGGGCAGCACTTTGGCCTTGCCGAGTTTGGCCAGTGTGGTGGCACCGGTAATGGTCGCGGCATCGGGCACTGCATAGAAGGGAATAAACACCGCACTCGAACGCCCAAAATCCTGATCGGCGGTATACCAAATCACATCAGGATTGCGTAAACAACGCACCATTTGGCGCAGATCGCGTTTCGGCACTAAGGCTTTGTTTGAGCGTAAGCGGCCTTTGACCTGTAGGTATTCCATCACCGGATTGTTGTGTGGACGGTATACCCCAACACCGGGTTGGAATTGTCCAAAAATACGCGCGCCCATTTCCAGTGGTAAACAGTGCACGGCAAACAGAATCACTCCATGGCCGGCATTCAAGGTGTCTTGCACGTACTCTTTGCCGGTGATCTGCATATGCTGTTGGATTTTTTCATCGGTCCACCACCAAGCATTGATGGTATCGAAAATCGCTTTACCCGTTTCTTCAAAGTTACGGGTCAGGAGGGCTTCGCGCTCTGACTCGGGCATATCGGGGAAGCAGAGAGTTAAATTGCGGCGCGCGGTATGGGTTCGACTGCCTGCAATAGTCTTAACTAATCGGCCTAATCCTTTACCTAACTTCATCTGCCACGAGAGAGGTAACACTTGGGTAATCCGCATCACTAACACCCCAAACCACATGGGCCAGTGCTTCGGATGATATAAGGATGATGAAAACTCAGCTTTCTCGACCACAAAAATACTCACTACTTTTGAAAATTACTGCTTATTCTAACTCATATTTTGCCGAAAATTAGGTACAATCACGGTTTAATTTCTGCAATAGATAAGAGCGCTATGAAGGTTTCTCTGCCAGCATTTGAAAAAGCCAAAGTGTTAGTTGTCGGCGATGTGATGTTAGATCGCTACTGGGTTGGGCCAACGGGGCGTATCTCGCCCGAAGCGCCTGTGCCTGTGGTGAAGATTAACCAAGTCGAAGACAGACCGGGCGGTGCGGCCAACGTGGCGCTAAATATCGCGACCCTAGGCGGCCAAGTGCAATTGGCGGGGTTAGTGGGCGAAGATGATACCGCTAAGGCATTAACCCTTGGCGTGCAAGCCCTGGGCGTTGAGCCACAGTGGTTGAATATTGCCGATAAACCGACCATTACCAAACTGCGGGTACTGTCGCGTAACCAGCAGCTCATTCGCCTCGATTTTGAAGAGTCCTTCGATAAGCAGGATAGTGCGCGTTTACTCAAACAGTCTGAAGCCTTACTCGATTCGGTCGATGTAGTGGTGCTGTCGGATTATGCTAAGGGCGCTATTGATAAACCGCAGGATTTTATTGCGCTGGCTCGCGCTAAAGGCGTGAAAGTGCTTGTCGATCCAAAGGGTTCTGATTTTAGCCGTTACCATGGCGCTTCACTCATCACACCCAATATGAGTGAATTTGAAGCCGTGGTTGGCGCGGTAACCTCTGAGGCGGATCTGCTCGAAAAGGCCCGTGGCTTACTGAACAAACACCAGTTCGACGCTATCTTAGTGACTCGCTCCGAAAAGGGCATGACCTTAGTGACGGCCAATGCCCCAGAGTTACACATTCCTACAGTGGCCCGTGAGGTGTATGACGTGACAGGCGCCGGTGATACTGTGATTTCAGCTCTGGCGACCTCACTCGCCGCGGGTGCAGAACTGCCGCAGGCGTGCGCCATTGCCAATACCGCCGCAGGGGTTGTAGTGGGTAAATTAGGTACTTCAACCGTGTCTCGTATCGAGCTGATTGAAGCCTTAGCACTGCACCATGGTGAGTCGGGTTTTGGGGTAGTGAGTGAAGATCAACTTGCCTATGCCCTAGAGCAAGCCAAATTGCGCGGCGAGCGAGTGGTGATGACTAACGGTTGCTTCGATATTCTGCACGCGGGGCACGTCAGTTACCTCAAGCAAGCCAGAGCCTTAGGCGACAGATTGATTGTGGCTGTGAATGACGACGCCTCGGTCAAACGCTTAAAAGGTGAAGGTCGCCCTGTCAATCAAGTGGATAGACGTATGGCGGTATTAGCGGGATTAGCCGCCGTCGATTGGGTTGTGCCTTTTAGTGAAGATACGCCACAGCGGATTATCGCCAGATTGCTCCCCGATCTTCTCGTCAAAGGCGGAGATTATAAGGTTGAGGATATCGCCGGGGGCGCCGAGGTGATCGCCGCGGGTGGCCAAGTTCAAGTGTTAGGGTTTGAAGACGGGATATCAACGACGGCCATTATCCAAAATATCATGGCAAAACAGTGAGTCTCATTGCCCTGACGCTGATCTCTAGCCTGACTTGGGTGCCCATCGGCGACAAGCAGGCGTTAATTTGCCCGTTAGCGCAATTGAGTCAGTGTCTGGCAAGCTTTCCTACTCAGGTTCGTGAACAACTCCCCCACAGCGAAGCCCAGTTTCAAACTGAACTTGGGCTTCGCAGTGCCATGGTGTTACCCGTCGAAAATAGTTATTTCTCCGGTTTAATCCTGGTAAATGAGCGAGAAACACCAGAGTTTCAACTGCTCAATATCGATGGCACAACCTATCAATATGACCTCAAAGAACAGGCATTATTGACCCTATGGCATGAGCTAGGACACCTTGAAAATCTTGCCTTGCAGGGCAGTTTATTACCTAAAGAATTAACAGCTTATCAGCATGAGTGGTTGGCGGATCTCTACCTTGTTTGGCGTGTCGCTAAGGCCAAGGACAATCTTGATTTAGCCTGGCAGCAATATCACAGACGCAACCTTGCGGCGTTAACAAGTTCGCAGTATATGTCTCACTGGACCAGTCCGATGATGATACAAGTGTTAAAAAAGTATCAAGTAGGTCAGATTGCTCATTACAGCCAATATCGTGATTTTGTCGCCGATTTTTATCCTAAAATAATACAAATTGATCCACAGATTTTACGTGAATATTCGAGTTTAATGCAGCGCACTTTTGGTGAGACTGTGCTGCAACCCCTGCCAGCATACCTATCTTGGCGCAAGCCGGATCTTGGGCGTTACCTTACCCCGACACTGACATTGCTGATGGGGGAGGCAAAAGCACACGACTGGTTAGTACAAAATTCAATGTTGTGAATATGTAAACAGAATCGATAAATCTCCCTGTTTCAAACTGAACCCTAGCTGAACAAAAGCGAAATACACTTGTTTGGCGTTTCCAAACAGCAGTAATCCCTGAAAGGCTTTGGTAAGCTCTACCCCAGAAAAAGAACAACGGGAGACTTTACTATGGCTAAGCGCTCGCGAGTACAGACTGAGCAGACCATAAATCAGATTATGGATGAAGCGTTAAGACAAATTTTGACTATTGGCTTTGAGACTATGTCTTATACCACGTTATCTGAAGCAACGGGGATTAGCCGCACCGGTATTAGTCATCACTTTCCGCGTAAAAACGACTTCTTAATCCGTTTAGATAGTCGTATTGGCAATTTATTTGTTGCTGCGCTCGACTTTTCTAGCCAAGAAGCCTTAGAAGCCTCTTGGATGAAAGCGATGCAAGAAGAGCATTACCGCGCAGTGTTAAGATTATTCTTCAGCCTCTGTGGTGGCGCGAATAACGAAATCACCCTCTTCAGAGCGGTCAGCACAGCACGTCAGCAAGCTATTGCTGAATTAGGATTGGTCGGCGATCGTACAATCAATCACCTATTAGGCCGTACTGCGGTCATGCTGCTGTCGAATTTTGATGTTGCCAAAGCGGCATAATCTTAAGCATCACCACAAAAAAGGAGCCTTAGGCTCCTTTTTTGTTTCTATGGTTTGGCGAATAGCAGTTGGTTTTATCCGCCGTGGCGTCAGAGATTTTATGCACCCTTAAGTTAGTTAAGTTGCAGTTAGTTAAGCTGCAATGGGGGCGTCAGCTGCGCTTGTTTTAACTTTTGTTGGGTAAGATAAACGCCGACAGCCATAAAGGTCAGCGCCGCGGCGATTAAGGCACAAAGCGCGTGATGGAACACCAAATGACTGATAAAGAAGGTAGGAATATCCTCAATACTATCGATAAGGAAGAGTTTAACGATAAGCCCAAGGTACAAGAGTAAGTGCAATATCGCCCCTGTGATAAAGAGACGCTTAAACTTTTGCACCAAGCGAGCGGCGAGATTGAGGCGGTAATAGCGGCAAAATAGATAACCACCGAGGCCAATGCCAATCGATATCCAGCCGAGCCCCAGCAGCGAGGTTTTAATCAAAATTGCCGACAGCATAAATAATCCAAGCAGCATCAAGCTATCCTTTCAATGAATGGGGCGACCACAAGCAAGTTGCGCAGAGACTAGCTGAGCTGGCTTAAAAACGTGTGAAAACACATCCGTAAACAGGGGAAAAGATAAAGGGAGCCAAGTGGCTCCCTTTATGATTAATAAGCAAACTTAAGCATTACAGCGCTTTTAAAATCGCCTCAACGCTGGCCTTGGCATCGCCGAACAGCATTTGGGTATTGTCTTTAAAGAACAGTGGGTTTTGTACACCCGCATAACCTGTGTTCATCGAGCGTTTAAAGCCAATCACGTTTTGCGCTTTCCACACTTCGAGCACTGGCATGCCTGCAATTGGGCTGCCCGGATCTTCCATCGCCGCAGGGTTCACCGTATCGTTGGCACCAATGACGAGTACTACGTCGGTATCGCTAAAGTCCTCGTTGATTTCGTCCATTTCGAGCACGATATCGTAGGGCACTTTGGCTTCTGCCAGGAGTACGTTCATATGGCCAGGTAAGCGACCCGCCACTGGGTGAATACCAAAGCGTACCTTCACGCCGCGATCACGCAGTTTTTGGGTGATTTCCGCCACAGGATATTGCGCCTGTGCCACTGCCATGCCATAGCCTGGGGTGATGATGACTGAAGTCGCGTTTTTCAGCATGTCTGCCACATCTTCGGCGTTGGTTTCGCGGTATTCGCCCATTTCTTCATCGCCAGATGAGGCCACACCATCGGTGCCAAATCCACCTGCGATAACAGAAATAAACGAGCGGTTCATCGCTTTACACATAATGTAAGACAGAATCGCACCCGATGAGCCCACGAGCGCACCTGTCACGATCAGCAGATCGTTTGACAGCATAAAGCCCGCTGCCGCCGCTGCCCAACCTGAGTAGGAGTTCAGCATAGAGACCACTACTGGCATATCCGCACCGCCGATTGAAGCCACTAAGTGCCAGCCAAAGGCGAAGGCGATAAGTGTCATCAACAGTAGGGCAGGCATAGTGCCACCCGTTTGTACGAAGTACACCAACAGGACAAGCGATACCAATACCGCCGCGAGATTCAGCTTATGGCGATGTGGCAACATCAAAGGTTTTGAGGAGATTAATCCGCGTAATTTACCGAAGGCGACGATAGAACCCGTGAAGGTCACCGCACCGATAAAGATCCCGAGGAACACTTCCACTAAGTGAATGTTGAGCATTGCGCCAGTTAAATGGGCTTTCTCGGCGGCTTTGGCCGCTTCGCTTAGCGCATCCTGCACTGCGGCTAAGGTGGAGTTGATATCTCCGCCAACGGCCACAACCACTTGCGATACTTGCTCTGGGTGTAGGTCGATAAAGCTGTTAAAGCCCACTAATACCGCCGCCATACCCACAAAGCTGTGGAGTACTGCGACCAGTTCAGGCATTTCCGTCATTTCGACTTTAAGTGCTAAACGCACGCCGATGGCACCACCAATCACCATGGCGACAATAATCCAAGCGACACCGCTGGTGTCAGGATTAAAAATGGTCGCCAGTAGGGCGATGGCCATACCTGTGATACCAAATAAATTGCCGTGTTTGGCCGTTTCTTGCTTCGACAATCCTGCGAGACTGAAGATAAAGAGCACGGCGGCAATAATGTAAGCTGCTGTTACCAGTCCTTGAGACACGTTATACCCCCTTAATCTTTACGGAACATCTTCAGCATGCGCTGAGTGACGGTGAAACCGCCGAAGATGTTAATACTGGCGATCAGCACGGCGATAAACGCCAGCACAGTGACCAAGGTTGAACCTTGACCAATTTGCAGCAAGGCGCCGACCACGATAATGCCCGAAATCGCGTTAGTCACTGACATTAAAGGCGTATGTAGTGAGTGGGATACGTTCCACACCACGTAATAGCCCACCACGCAGGACAGGACAAAAACCGTAAAGTGGGATAAGAACTCGGCTGGAGCAACTGAGGCAACCGCAGCAAAACCCGCAGCACCAAGGGCGGCGAGAATATACTTAAGTTTGGATGGCTTTTTGGCCTCTGCCGCTTTGGCTTCAACCTTAGCCGCAGGTTTGGCGGGCGCTGCCGACACCGAAATCGCCGGTGGTGGGAAGGTCACTTCGCCCGCTTTGACCACTGTCATATTGCGCATCACTACATCATCGAAGTTGATGCTAGCAACGCCGTCTTTGTCTTTACACATCAACTTCATCAGGTTGACTAAGTTAGTGCCGTAAAGCTGTGAAGATTGCGCGGGCAGGCGGCCGGGGAGATCGGTAAAGCCGATGACTTTAACGCCATTCTCTGTCACAAACAGCTCGCTTGGCTGAGTGTATTCACAGTTACCGCCCGCTTGCGCGGCCATATCGACAATCACAGAGCCGGGTTTCATGCTGTCAACCATCGCCTTGGTGATAAGCTTAGGTGCGGGGCGGCCTGGGATCAGCGCTGTGGTAATGATGATATCGACTTCTTTGGCTTGCTCGGCAAACAGTGCCATTTCGGCGGCGATAAACTCGTCCGACATGGTTTTAGCGTAACCATCCGATGAACTGCCATCTTCATTGGTGAAGTCCAGTTTGAGGAACTGGCCACCCATGGATTCGATTTGTTCGGCCACTTCTAAGCGCGTGTCGAAGGCGCGTACTATGGCACCTAACGAACCTGCGGTACCAATGGCCGCAAGACCCGCTACACCGGCACCAATCACCAGCACTTTGGCTGGCGGAACCTTACCCGCGGCGGTAATTTGTCCGGTAAAGAAACGGCCAAAGTGGTGCGCGGCTTCAACAACGGCGCGATAACCGCCGATATTGGCCATAGAAGAGAGAGCATCGAGGGATTGGGCACGGGAAATACGTGGCACCATGTCCATCGCCATCACATTGATGTTGCGTTTAGACAGTTTCTCGACCAGCTCAGCATTTTGAGCGGGCCAGATAAAGCTGATTAAGGTCGCGCCTTCTTTAATTTGCGCAATTTCAGCATCGGTCGGTGCATTGACTTTAAAAATCAGATCCGCTTGCCAAACCTCTGCCGTGGTCTTCGCTCCAGCGGCTTCAAAAGCGGCATCGTCAAAGCTAGACAGTAAGCCAGCATTGGCCTCAACAACAACTTCAAAGCCGAGCTTTTTAAGTTGTTCGACGGTGGCAGGGGTCGCGGCGACCCGAGTCTCACCGGCGAGACTCTCTCTCGGTATTCCAATCTGCATGATTACTCCCTGGTGGTTTATATAATCGTTCCGCCTGAGTGCTTCCCCTGAGCTAAACCTAGGTAGGGCTAGGCCGCGATAAGAATGAACTCGTTTATTCAGTTGTGGCAGTTAGCGCATTCAATCTTGGTATGAAATTTGTGCTTGAAAACAAACTTCTTTGCGAGCAACAGAGGTCACTGTACAGCAGGCTCGTCACCATTGTGGCAATACTTTGGTTTGACACAAGCGCATATTGCTCAAGCTGGTCGTTTCTGAACTGGTCGTATCAAAAACTTTTAACCAGTGCACACTTTTGTAGCTTAAATTTTGCACTTTGTATATTCCAAAATGGAATTAAAAATCAAATATTATTCTTTTTTGCTTTTCTAAAACCACGTTAATCTGCTGGACATTACACTGTCATAGGGCCGTCTCATGTTGTTAAAAGAACTTTCATCACTGGCTTCACCCCTGTCGCAACCGCAGGTCGAAAAGCTGAAACAACTCACCGCTGAATTAAACGCGGTGCAACTTGCTTGGGTGAGCGGTTATTTAGCCGCAACGGCCAATGCGGGCAATCAGGCCCAGCTCGCGCCCGTGTCCGACGCACAGGCGGCGCAGACAGTGACCATTCTCTATGGCAGCCAAACCGGCAATGGCCGTGGTATTGCCAAAGCTTTGGCCGAGAAGGCGAAAGCGCAGGGCTATGGCGTGAATTTGGCCTCTATGGGTGAATACAATGTGCGTCAGCTCAAGCAAGAAACCTTGCTATTGCTGGTGGTCAGTACCCATGGTGAAGGTGAAGCGCCGGATGATGCGATTGAATTACATAAGTTTTTAGCATCGAAACGCGCACCTCAATTAAACAACCTGCATTACTCAGTGTTGGCGCTGGGCGATTCGAGCTATGAGTTTTTCTGCCAGACAGGTAAAGACTTCGATGCCCGTCTGTCGGCATTAGGTGCCAAAGCGCTGCTGCCTCTGGTTGAGTGTGACGTGGATTATGAGGCTGCGGCCGGACAGTGGCACGCCGATGTGCTCACCGCCGTGAAGCCACTCATTCAAACCACGGCTAACGTGGTGGCGCTCAATGATACCGGCTCGGCACAAGTTGCCAGCGAGAGCGAATTTACTAAGCAAAACCCTTACAGTGCTGAGGTGTTGGTGAGCCAGAAGATCACCGGACGCGGTTCAGACCGAGACGTACGCCACGTTGAAATCGATTTAGGCGAGTCAGGCTTACGCTACGAAGTGGGTGATGCCCTTGGGGTGTGGTTTAGCAACAATGAAACTTTGGTCGATGAGATTTTAGCGGGCTTAGGGTTAGCGGCCGATACCACTGTGACCGTCGGTAATGAGTCAATCAGCCTCAAACAAGCCTTAATCGAGAAGAAAGAGCTGACGCAGTTATATCCTGGTTTAGTCAAAGCCTGGGCCGAGTTGTCCGCAAGCCCTGAGCTGCTTACTATTAGCGAAGATAAAGAACAGGTTCGCCAGTTTATCTTACATCATCAATTTGCAGACTTAGTGGCGAACTATCAGCTCAAGGCCGATGCTAATCTGGATGCAAACAAGTTAGTGGAGCTATTACGCCCATTAACGCCAAGACTCTACTCCATCGCTTCGAGCCAGAGTGAAGTCGATACCGAAGTGCATCTGACAGTGGCCTTGGTGGAGGATGAGCACCAAGGGCAAGCCCGTTTTGGCGGCGCCTCGCATTTCTTAGCCTCGGCACAGGAAGGCGCCGAAGTAAAAGTGTATGTTGAACCGAACAAGCATTTCCGTTTACCTGAAGATCCACAAACGCCTGTCATCATGATTGGCCCAGGCACTGGTGTTGCGCCGTTTCGCGCCTTTATGCAGGAGCGCGTGGCGCAAGGCGCTGAGGGCGATAGCTGGTTATTCTTCGGTAATCCTCACTTTGAGCAGGACTTCCTGTATCAAACCGAGTGGCAACAGTATCTGAAAAACGGCGATTTAACCCGTATCGATGTGGCATTTTCGCGGGATCAGGCCCATAAGATTTACGTGCAGCACCGCATTAAAGAGCAGGGACAAACCCTGTGGCAATGGCTGCAAAATGGCGCGCATCTTTATATTTGTGGTGATGCCGAGCGTATGGCCAAAGACGTACATCAAGCCCTATTAGCGGTTGCGGTGGAGTTTGGCGGACTGTCGAGCGAGGCGGCGGAAGAATATTTCGAGAGCCTGCGCAGTCATAAACGTTACCAAAAAGACGTGTACTAATTAATCGATCCCAAAGATAGAGCAGTATCCACTGAGATACTGCCGCCGAACGAATTTTAAGAGGCTGTTGCCATGAGTGAGCAAAAGTTAGCATTAAACGAATACCTAAAGACCGACAGTGATTATCTGCGTGGTACCATTAAAGAGGGATTAGACTCCTCGGTGACAGGCAGTTTTAGCGACGGCGATCAGCAATTGATCAAATTCCACGGCTTCTATCAGCAGGATGACCGCGATTTACGTAACGAACGTAAAGAGCAAAAACTCGAGCCTTTATATAGCTTTATGTTACGTGCCCGCGTGCCAGGCGGTGTGTGTACACCTAAGCAATGGTTAGGTGTGGATGAAATTGCCTCGACACTTACTAGCTCTAACAGCATTCGTTTAACGACGCGCCAGACGTTCCAATACCACGGCATTCCAAAGCGTAACCTCAAGACCATTATTCAAGGCTTGGACCGTGAGGCGCTCGATTCTATCGCCGCCTGTGGTGACGTTAACCGCAACGTGATGTGTAACCCGAATCCGGTGGAATCTAAGCTGCATGCGCAGGCCTATGAAGTCGCGAAAAAACTGTCTGATCACCTGCTGCCTCACACTCGTGCCTACGCCGAGATTTGGTTAGATGAAGAGAAGTTACTGACCACAGAAGACGAAACTGTTGAACCTGTGTATGGCAAAACCTACTTGCCACGTAAGTTTAAGATGGCTGTTGCCGTACCACCGGATAACGATGTTGACGTCTATACCAACGACTTAGGCTTTATTGCGGTGGCAGAAAACGGCGAATTAGTCGGTTTTAACCTGACAGCAGGTGGCGGCATGGGCTCGACCCACGGTGAGGTCGAAACCTTCCCGCGCTTGGCCGATGACTTTGGTTTTATCAAAACTGAAGATGTGATGAAGTTTGCCGAAGCTGTGATGACAGTGCAGCGTGACTGGGGTAATCGTACCAATCGTAAGCGTTCGCGCCTTAAGTACACTATCGTCGACCATGGTTATGAGAAGTTTAAGGCCGAAGTGGAAGCCCGTGCTGGCGTCAAGTTGGAGCCCAAGCGCGATGTGGTGATTGGCGATCGCGGCGATCGTTACGGCTGGGTTGAAGGTGTCGATGGTAAGTGGCATTTAACTCTGTTTATCGAAAGTGGCCGCATCAAAGACGTGCCCGGTAAGAGTTTACAAACCGGCATGCGTGAAATCGCGAAGATCCACAAGGGCGATTTCCGCATGACGTCTAACCAGAATATGATTATTGCTGGTGTGGCTCCCGAGGATAAAGCGACCATCGAAGGCCTTGCCCGTAAACACGGTTTACTCGGCCAAGTGCTGACCCAAACCCGCGGTCATTCGATTGCCTGTGTGGCCTTGCCAACCTGTCCATTGGCGATGGCGGAAGCTGAGCGTTATTTCCCTGAGTTTATCGACCATATCGATGCGCTTCAGGCTAAAAATGGCATTAGCGAACAAGCCATTGTGGTGCGTATGACGGGCTGTCCAAACGGTTGCGCCCGCCCATTTGCCGCCGAAATCGGCTTAGTGGGTAAGGCGCCGGGTCGCTACAACCTGTATCTCGGGGCTAACTTCGAAGGCACTCGTCTGAATAAGATGTACAGAGAGAATATCCAAGAGGCTGAGATCCTTGCTGAATTGGATGCATTATTTGCCCGCTACGCGGTTGAGCGTAATGCAGGCGAAACCTTTGGTAACTTCACCGTCCGCACGGGCGTAGTGAAGGCGGTAATAGATGCCGCTAAGGATTTCCATGGCTGATCTTGATTCTGGGGTAACGGGTTCTGGCTTGCCGAACGCGTTGCAGAGCGTGGTAAGTCACAGCGAACTTAAAGCGCTGCTAACGGCACCTAAGGATGTGCAGCAAGCTGAACTGGAGCGCATTAATCGCTTTTTGGCCGGCTTGACGGCTCAAGAGCGAGTGCTCTGGGGCTTAGCCTATCTG
The DNA here is from genome assembly GCF_019457435.1 of Shewanella sp. FJAT-51649. NCBI lineage: Bacteria > Pseudomonadati > Pseudomonadota > Gammaproteobacteria > Alteromonadales > Shewanellaceae > Shewanella > Shewanella sp. FJAT-51649. The sequence goes on from NZ_CP080411.1 coordinate 976,569, forward strand.
CCGGGTAATCACGCGCTGTCATCCAGTTTTGGGATCCAAGCGGCGGTGATGCTGCATATGGTGAGTCAGGTGCAATCGGATATTCCGGTGATCTTAACGGATACTGGCTATCTCTTTCCTGAGACATATCAGTTTATTGACCAGCTTACCGAGCGTTTATCCTTAAACCTCAAGGTTTACCAAGCGCCAATGACCTCTGCATGGCAGGAGGCACGTTTCGGCAAGTTGTGGGAGCAGGGCTTAGATGGGCTCGAGCGTTACAATCGACTGAATAAAGTGGAGCCGATGCAACGTGCTTTGGCGGAACTTGAAGTCGGTACTTGGTTTGCGGGACTGCGCCGCAGTCAGTCGAGCACTCGCGAAGAGTTACCGATATTGGCTATCCACGGAACTCGCTTTAAGCTGCTGCCGATTATCGAGTGGTCGAACAAAGATGTGCACCTGTATCTGACGCAATTTGACTTGCCTTACCATCCTCTATGGGATCAAGGTTATGTTTCTGTTGGGGATACCCACTCGAGTAAACCCTTAGAATTAGGGATGACTGAAGAAGAAACCCGCTTTAATGGCTTAAAACGCGAATGCGGTTTGCATTACGAAATATAACCATCTATCTGATTTAATAGATAAATGCCACAGTATTCCCTGTGGCATTTTTTATTTCATGTCGCCAAAAGAATGTTTTGCTTAATTTTGCAGCGGTTTGGCCGTTAAAGTATTTTGAGTGTCATTCTGCCGTCATTAAAGTCAGATAAATTTTGTTTTCATAGAGTTAGATTGTGCTTATTCACCGAGAATAAAATTTTTGTACATTTTTACTCACAGAGTTATGCACATTAGAATGTTCTGAGCTATATTACAAAGTTCCCGTAGATGGTTTTGAGGGAGTTTACTGCGCAGATATGCCCTAGTCGGTATTTTGCCAAGTTAAGTTGTTGAATATCGTTATTTATGGGCTTAGTTTGCTGTGTAACGATATAACGAGACGGAAAACAGTCGCACTTCCAAAAGACCTTGCTCGCCGCCGCGAGTATCAAGCAGTTTGATTGACTTGCTAGCCCTCGTTAATCTGCCCATTTCACCTCGGTCAGCTGTGGTCAAAGCTGCCGAGGTTGAGTCAACATAGTTAACATCGTTTATTTCGTTAATTCATCAATTCAGCTCGGTTTTTGGCGCTGTTTATGACAATATTATCATCAACTTACACTGTGCTATTTTATGCTGAGTGGCTAATGCCGCCGCATATGGCCCCTTTGATGGAATTATTGATGAGGATTACTGGATGACCGCCCCTATGTATGCCATGCGCGATCATGTTCATCGTCCTCAAGGGAATAAATCTAATCGCCCAGCGCCCAAGCCCAAAGCACGCGGCCTTAAGCGACTAGTCGCTTGGCTCGTTAAACTCATCTTAGGTTTATTACTCGCCTCAATTTTAAGCGTGGTGCTACTGCGTTTTATTGATCCGCCGATGTGGACTTGGCGGATTGAGCGGGCAATGTTCCCGCCCGCGCCGATTACTGAGGTTAGGCATCAATGGCGCTCACTCGAGCAAATCTCCCCTGAGTTGCAATTAGCCGTGATTGCCGCAGAGGATCAAAAGTTTGCCAGCCACACGGGGTTTGATATAGCCGCGATAAGTTCGGCCATCGAATACAACCAAAAGGGCAACAAGGTTCGCGGTGCGAGTACCTTAAGTCAGCAAGCGGCGAAAAACCTGTTTATGTGGTCAAGCCGCAGTTTTATCCGCAAGGGAATTGAGGCCTGGTTTACCCTGTTGATGGAATTGATTTGGGATAAGTCGCGCATACTCGAAGTGTATCTGAATATCGTCGAATTTGGCCCCGGAATATATGGCGCCGAAGCGGCATCGAAACATTATTTTGGTAAGAGTGCCGCCAAATTAACTCGTTATGAGGCGTCATTATTAGCGGCGGTCTTGCCTAATCCTTGGCGTTATAAAGTCTCATCGCCTTCACCCTATGTTGAGCAGCGCTCCGCTTGGATCCGTAAGCAAATGCGCCAGTTAGGGGAAGTGACACTTAACCGTGTTCATAATGCCGATTAATGGGTAAATAAGGCGATAACCTTAGTCTTAATTAATATGTCATGCGCTTTATCGTTAATATGAACTTTATCCTCAAGATGAATTAGGCTCTGAATGTAAATTTCATTTAGTTTGCCAAGCGAATTTGACTTAATCGCGCAGCTTGATTCGCATCCTTAGTTAATTAATGGTAAATTAGCGCACGAATTTCCCCTTCAAATACACTCAGTCCTTTGGCTATTCCCCCTCGCTAATTTTTAGCTTGTGTCGGATATTGGTTTGCCATGACGCGTGTAAAAAGGAATGACAACAGGTCAGTATTTAAATACCGGAGGTGAGTGCTTTCGGTATTATTTTTGTCACTTTGACGGTTATTAAATGGAGTTTTAGATGAAGAAGATTGTTATTGCTGCGGCAATTATTGCAGCGGGAGCAGGTGCTTATTGGTACACTCAGCATGGAACTAGCTCGAGTGCTTCGGCCAATCCTTTGCTTGATTATATCCCTGCCGACACCCCAGTATTTTCAGGTCAGTTAAAACCTTTCCCACTGAAAAACTACCTGCAATCTATTTCTGGCAATTACCAGCAATATTCAACAGATTCGTTGGCCGAATTAGGCGAATTAGATAGCCCTATGGCCAAGTTTTTTGTCAGCATCTATACGCAGTATATGGATGGGATAAAAAATCCAACCCAATTGCTTAAGACCTTTGGTTTGCCAAATGAAGTCGAGCCTTTTTTCTATACCTTAGGTGTGATCCCTGTTCTTAAAACCAATGTGGATCAAATCGATGCATTTTGGGCCGTCTTGGATAAAGCCGAGAAAGACAGCGGCTTCACCCATGAAAAGCGCACTTTAGCGGGCGTTGATTATCGCGCTTATTCACTGGCCGAAGAAGGTTCTACTGAGAAGGTTGACCTGTTATTTGCCCATAAAGATGGCATCTTAACTGTGACCTTGTCTGGCACAACGATTGAGCCAGAAGTTTTAGAAATGGCCTTCGGGATAAAGAAACCGACTCAATCCTTAGCCGCTTCAGGCATGCTGAAAGACATCATCAAAACCCATGGTTTTATGGAAGATAGCATCAGCTTTATCAACCATGTTGAGATTGTTAAAGCGATTACCTCTCCCGATGGCAATATGCTAGGTAAGCAGCTCACTCAGTTCATGGCAGAAGAAAGCCAAGGTGAAGATCCTTTTGCAGAGATCCGTACCCCTGAATGTAAAGCTGAGCTAACCGCTATTGCTGCTAACTGGCCACGTACTGTTGCTGGGTTAACCGCATTTAGCTCGACCGAAAAAGAAAGCCATATGGCGGCCTCTTTTGTGGTTGAAAGCAAAAATCAAGCAATCCTAACCGCGCTGCAAAAAATGCGCGGCTACATTCCAACCCACTTAGCCGATATTAACAGCACTATCTTCTCTATGGGGCTGGGGATTGACGTTAATGAAGTTGCGCCTTCACTGACGGCGATTTGGGATGACCTGCAAAAGCCACAGTTAACTTGTGCGCCGCTTGCCGAGTTGCAAGCCGAGTTAAGCCAACAAAGCCCTGCGATGCTGGGTATGTTTACCGGCATGGCTAACGGTGTTAAAGGTGTGAGCCTGTCATTGCTCGATTATAAGATGAGTTCTCAAGACCAAGAGCCTAAGCTTGAAAGCTTAGATGCCTTAGTGAGCTTAACGGCCGATAACCCATCAATGTTGTTCAACATGGTGAAGCCTTTTGCTCCAATGCTGGCTGAACTGCAAGTTGCTGATAATGGCGAGCCTACTGATTTATCACCACTGTTAATGTTGCCGCCTGAGATGAACATCAAGCCGATGCTGGCCATTAAGGGACAACACTTAGTGGTTTACTCTGGCGATAAAGGCTTAGCGTTAGCCAATAAACTGGCTGGCGAGAAGCCATCGGCCAATGGGCTTTACAGCATGTCGGCTGATTACGGTAAGATGTTTACCCCAGTACTGACCCTGTTAGAACTGACTGGCGAGCCGATTCCTGAAGAGCTGCAAATGCTGAAAGATTACAATATGCGCGTGCAAATGAGCTTCGATGTGAACAAACAGGGCATAGTGTTTGGTTCAGTGATGAACTCAAAAGCGAGTGAGAAGAAGTAAGCTTGATACCTTAGAGTGTTAATCGAAAAGCCAGCTGATTGCTGGCTTTTTTGTTAATTGGCTTGCGCTAACTTAGGTTGAGAACCGAGGGGCGTGTCTATGGATTTCGGTTTCGCTGCGCGCACTAAACTGACCAGTCCCTGCCATTCAATATCGCTGTTCTGTGGCAGCCAAATATCCGGCTCTGTGCCTTTTCCTGAAAGCAGCTCGCCTGCGGCGTCATAGGTGAGTGAGCTACTAAAACGAACATCTAAATCACTATTCGGTAAGGTGAGTTGATATTGTCTGGCAAAATCTCCCGAGGTTTTCTCCCCAATCAGATTCACCCTCGACCAAGCTTTTGTGCGGTAGGCTATCCACTCGCATTCCTGTTTACATAAAGGGCTTACTAGCAGTGCAAGACGATTATTGCCTTCGGCGAGCACTTCGGGTTTTGTGCGGACAAACCAAGGGCTAAATCGGCTCTCATCTATGCTTGGCAGACGCCTCGTTAGCACCTTAAGCCGAGGCGAGCTGAGTTCCAGTGCCTCGAGCGGCCTAAAATTTAGGGGCCTTAAATAATCATTCCTCAGTTCTGGCGAGCGGCGATAATGGGCAAAACCCATAACTTGTGTCATGGCTGAGGTATAGGGCGTCGCATTTTGAGGGACATCTTGATAACGCGACAACATGGTCAGTAATTTAGGGCTAAAGCCCCTCGCTTGCCTTAAATCGACAATCAACAAGGGGTGCTCCATGCCTTGGCGTAGGGCGTCTTGTTGCCTCTTATCGAGTTCAAAGCCATAGAGATCATCAATCTTGAGCCGTGCTGTCGCCTGATTGATCTGCTCCAATGAATAATCAGGCCTGATTGGCGCCGTCGGGGCCAAATTATCGAGTTGGGTGAGCAGGCTTTCAAAACTCAGCTCAGTCTCATCCTCAATCGGTTTAACTATGGTTTTTGACGGCTGCGGCAGGGCGATAGTCACTTGCGTGGTCTGCAAATCATCATTAATCAAGCTGATAAGCACATGGGGTTTGATACTTAAGCCTAAGTCCTCCCGCAATAAATTGAGTCGCTTGAGCCAAATCAGCTGCATCTCTTGGCTGTTTTTCGCTGGCTCTGATAAGTAGGCTTGGCTGGCCGAAATCCATTTGCTTAAAGGGATGCCATCGATATGAGTGATAAAGGGAAAATCGGCGCTGATGGGGTTATTTTTGTTGTCCAAGGCGAGCCATTGTTCGTTGACAGGCCTGAGTGTTAAGGGCAGTTCACCGCTGCTATTTTCGACTTTCGCAACCTGTGTCCCTGGGTCCTTTAAGGTATTCAGCAGTTTAGTGAGCTCAGCAGCGAAGCGCTCTTTTGGCACAACATCTTGATATTGTTCTGTGATTAATCCTGCCAGTCGTTTGAGCTGCTGCTCATTAGCTTGTGGGTCTAGGGCGTAAAATGCCGAGTGTTGCTCAATTTGGTCGAACAGAATATAGAGATCTTGGCGAATATCTTTGGTCGTTAGTGTGGGCTGTGCTTTTTCAGGAATAGCGAAAAACGCGAGCCTGATAAGGCTCGCGCAAATGATCACGCCCAGTAAAGTCACGACAGTGCGATAGCTAAAATTCATATTCCTCCATGACCACTTACGCTTACGGCTAAAAAGGTGTGCGACTATCGACGTAAATGCCTATTTTGGCAATAAAAATCGTCTTTGCGCACCTTTTGCCCATATCCATTTGAGCAATTTAGCAGCAGTTTTTGCAAGTCAGCATAGAATTATGGCTGTTTTTTGTGCTCTGTCACGGTTGTAGCGTTAGAGAATATCGTTGAGTGATAGGCCGATACCTATGCGTTGGTTATGGTAGTTGTAGTCGATAAGACTCTCACCATAGCCGTTAAAATATTGAGTATAAAGGCGTAAATTACCGATTATCGGATAGCTCCATGTAAATTCTGCCGATCCTCGATCAATATCTTTAAAGTTAGTTTTTAGGGTGAGGGTGAATCTATGGTCATCAATGCCGTAAACCCCTACAAACTCGGCTTTACCTATGTATTCATCAATATCGGGGTTATCGTCACCGCGGGGTTGATGGATATCGGTTTTTTCGTCCTCTGGAATACGCCACCACACCTTAGTGGCAAAGGCCAGCGGGCCGGCATCGAAGATCATGGTGCCATAGATACGGTTCCAGCTACGGGATAATAACCCTGACTTACCGTTAGATTGATGCACAGCGCCAAAACCCCAGAAGGAGTTAGTCACGCTGCCGATTTTCCAATCATTGTTGAACAGCATAAAGATTTCGGGTTCGTGGTTAGTCTCACGGAAAGGAGAAGAAATATCCTTGTTATACAGCTGCCAGTAGGATTGGTTTGTGTAGGCAAAAAACAGGTGACCATTGTCGCCAAAGACGTTGTACCAAATAGGGAACTTAAAGCTTATCTGGAACTTAGCTTCCATTTCGTCCAGGGTGTAGTCGTTTTCGGCCGCATCTTGGGCGAAGGGCGCCATATTGGGATCGGGGTTGTAAGTGGCGGGTAAAATGTAATTCACTTTATGCGGCGTGATCACGAATGGACGTTCTGAGGTGGCTAGCTCGTCCTGTACCCGTCCTTTAACGAGGGATTCTTCCGCTTGAAGTCCAGTACAAGTTAACAGCCCAATTAATGCGATACCTTTATAAAATAGGGACATCGGCCCTCCTTGATGTGTCTGTTTGCCTTACGCTTTCTCGTTGTTTACCCAGCTTAACATTAGTTTGTGGATTTATTATGAGAAATCCTGCCATGTGTCTTATTCCGTTCTGGCGAGATGGAGCCTATTTTCGTGGTCTAAAGAAGCAACTAAGTAGAATTTTTTGCAATAACATAGTGCGGTTATGTGAGCTGATGCAAGTTTTGATTGCCGATATATTCGCCTTGAAAGCATACTTTATCTAATTATTTCATTTATTTAAATGATTTGCCTGCCTATGGCACTTTTGCCGCCCTCACTTATAGTTAATTGGCTGGATTCGAAGTTCTGTTGTTATTTCTTTTTGATATAATAATTAATGATTTTATATTTATTAAGGAATATAACTAGGGCTATATTGCTACACATTGATCTCATATCGGGGAATGTGATGGAAATTTTATCTTTACCAGGCCAAAGGGCGAAGGGCAAAGTCTGGCTGGTTGGCGCAGGCCCTGGAGACGTTGAACTCTTAACCCTCAAGGCTTGGCGCATTCTTAAGTCCGCCGACGCTGTGCTATACGATGCGCTCGTCAGTCAAGATATCCTCGATTTGATCCCTAAGGATGCTGAGAAGATTGCCGTCGGTAAACGTGCCGGTAAGCATAGTGCTGCGCAAGATGAAATTAATCAGTTACTGGTGACGAAAGCCTATACCCGTAAAAACGTGGTACGCCTCAAGGGCGGCGATCCCTTTATTTTTGGCCGCGGTGGTGAAGAGTTACAAACCTTAGTCGAAGCGGGCGTCGAATTTGAAGTGGTTCCTGGCATTACCGCCGCCAGCGGCACTTCGGCCTATGCGGGCATTCCATTGACTCACAGGGATTATGCCCAAGGGGTGACTTTTATTACTGGCCATTGTCAGCTTGAAAGCCGTCCGATGGACTGGCAGGGTTACGCTAATCCAAACAATACCTTAGTTGTGTATATGGGGATTTTAAATGCGGGCATTATTCGTCAAGGATTAATCGATGCTGGCCGTAGCCCAAACACACCTGTGGCGATTGTCTCTAAGGCGACCACTCAGTCGCAGCAGCGTTTTATTGGTCAATTAGATTCGCTCGAGCAGCTCGCGGCCGATCCGCAATTGCAAATGCCCGCTCTGATGATTATTGGCGAAGTGGTTGCGTTAGCTGACAGCTTAAACTGGTTCCAACCTAAGGGTGAAGGCGAGTCAGCACTCAATACCACTGATGCCGCCAAGATTGTGGCAAAAGTTTAGTTAAATCAGATTTTTTAGAAATAGTTAAGTTAAATCCAGCTGCCTGTCGCAGCCCATTTTAGGTAAACGGAGAAGAGTATGGCCGGGCGTGAATTAAGCCACTTACAACAACTGGAAGCCGAAAGCATTCAGATCATTCGTGAAGTCGCTGCCGAATTCGACAATCCAGTAATGTTGTATTCCATCGGAAAAGATTCTTCGGTGATGTTACACCTTGCGCGTAAAGCTTTTTATCCCGGCAAGATCCCATTCCCCTTGCTGCACGTGGATACGGGCTGGAAATTCAAAGAGATGATTGCCTTTCGTGATGCGCAGGCGAAAAAGTTTGGCTTTGAATTATTAACCCACACCAACCCCGAAGGCGTTGCCCAAGGGATTAATCCCTTCGACCATGGCAGTGCCAAGCACACTGACATCATGAAAACCCAAGGCTTAAAACAAGCCTTAAACCAATATGGTTTCGATGCCGCATTCGGTGGTGCGCGCCGCGATGAAGAAAAATCCCGCGCGAAGGAGCGGGTGTATTCGTTCCGCGATCGTCACCATAGATGGGATCCCAAGAATCAGCGTCCCGAGCTGTGGCGCACCTATAACGGCGCGGTTAATAAGGGCGAAAGTATTCGTGTCTTCCCGTTATCTAACTGGACCGAACTCGATATTTGGCAATATATCTATCAAGAAAACATTGAGTTAGTACCACTGTATTTTGCCGCCGAGCGCCCTGTGGTTGAGCGTGGCGGTCAGTTAATTATGGCCGACGATGAGCGTATGAAGCTCGAGGAAGGCGAAACCATCAAGCATGAGGTGGTACGTTTTAGAACCTTAGGTTGTTATCCATTGACGGCGGCGATGCATTCGCAGGCGGATAATCTCGAAAAAATCATCGAAGAAATGCTGCTAACTCGCTCGAGCGAACGCCAAGGGCGATTGATTGACTCGGATCAGAGTGCATCGATGGAGCAGAAGAAACGCCAAGGTTATTTCTAAACCAAGGCATTTCGAGCGCAGGTTAGAGACAGATTAAACCGATTTCGTGAATGTCCCGATGAAGGCTCTTAGAGCAATCGAGTACCAGTGACTTCACGAACAGTTGAGCAAGATAAGAGTGAGATAAAGATGGATAAAGCGGTCAATAAAACCAATCGTATGGCGGCAGAAATTAGCCAGCACGGGGTAAAGGAATATCTAGCCCAGCAACAACATAAAGGTTTGTTGCGCTTTTTAACCTGCGGCAGCGTAGACGATGGCAAGAGCACTCTGATTGGCCGTTTACTGCATGACAGCGCGCAGATTTATGAAGACCAACTCGCCAGCTTAAAAAATGATAGCGCTAAGATGGGCACAACGGGCGAAGCCATAGACTTGGCTTTGTTGGTCGATGGTCTGCAAGCCGAGCGCGAGCAGGGCATTACTATCGATGTGGCTTATCGTTATTTTTCAAGTGACAAGCGTAAGTTTATCATCGCCGACACCCCAGGCCATGAGCAGTACACCCGTAATATGGCGACTGGCGCCTCAACCTGTGATTTAGCGGTGATCTTAGTGGATGCGCGTTACGGCGTGCAGACTCAAACCAAGCGTCATGCCTTTATTGCCTCTTTGCTGGGTATTCGTCACTTTGTGGTCGCGGTTAATAAGATGGATTTACTCGGGTTCGATGAGCAAGTGTTTAATCGTATCCGTAATGATTTCAGTGAGTTTGTAAAAGACTTTGGCGACTTAGATATCCACTTTGTGCCCTTATCAGCGCTCAATGGCGATAACGTGGTTGAGCCGAGTCTGCATACGCCTTGGTATCAGGGCGGCACACTGCTGGAGCTACTCGAAACCATTGATACTCAACGTGAACTCAGCGCCTTGCCTGTACGCTTCCCAGTGCAATATGTGTCGCGTCCAAATCTCGATTTTCGTGGTTTTGCCGGTACTTTAGCCTCTGGTGTCATCAAGGTGGGTGACGAGGTGGTTGCGCTGCCTTCGGGTAAGCGTAGCAAGGTTGAACGCATTGTGACCTTCGATGGCGATCTCGCCGAAGCAACGGCTGGGCAAGCCGTCACTATCACCTTAGAAGATGAAATCGATATTTCCCGCGGTGACTTGCTGGCACTGCCAGAGAGTGCGCCACAGGTTGCCAATCAAATCGTGGCTGACCTAGTGTGGATGGATGAAAAACCATTACAACTCGGCCAGTTATACGACATTAAAGTTGCGGGTAAGAAGACCCAAGCCTCTGTTACTGCCATCGACTATGTGGTTGATGTGAACACGCTTGCGCGCAGCAGCGCCGACACTTTAGGGCTCAATGCCATCGCCCGCGTGACCTTAGAGCTGACCGAAAATATCGTCTTCGATGCCTATTCTCTGGTGCGTGATACTGGCGGCATGATCCTGATTGACCGTTTATCCAATGTTACTGTTGCGGCTGTGATGGTGGTATCGGGACAGCATGTGAACAAGCAAGCGTCCTCACAATTTAGCGCCTTTGAAATCGAGTTTAATGCGCTGGTGCGTAAGCACTTCCCGCATTGGCAAGCGATCGATATTTCAAAGCTTGGAGCCTAATACGTGAGTGACTTGTGGCTATTAGCTATAGTGTTGTTTGGATTAGTGGCTGGCTTAATCGCCGGCCGCATCAATCCCGCAGTGTTGTTTTTATTTGCTTTTTTACTCTGTTACCTCCTAGGTATGGTATCACTCGACACGGCGCTCACTAGCTTTACTAACACAGGTTTAGTCACACTCGTGTTATTGGTACTGGCGGCGACGGCGCTGGAGAAAACCTCACTGCTGGGCAAGTTAAGCCAAGTGATTGGCAATAATTCGCTTGCGGTGACTATGGCAAAATTGGGATTTTCGACGGCGCTGCTGTCCTCTTTTACCAATAACACCGCCGTCGTCGCATCTTTGATTGGGGTGGTGCGCCGTAATCAGGCCCACGCTCCGGCTAAGTTGTTGTTACCACTTAACTATGCGGCGATTCTGGGCGGTACGCTGACCTTAATTGGTACTTCCACTAACCTTATCGTTAACTCGTTTGTCGAGAATGCAGGCTTGCCTGCGCTGGGGTTCTTTGAGTTCACCCCAGTGGCCACGCTGATTGTGCTGTTAGGCATAGTGCTGCTGATTGTATTGGCCAATACCTTACCTGACAGGCGAGAGGATTCGACCGAAGAGACACTGCCCTATCTGCTGGAAGCACACGTGGCCAAAGGCTCGTCTTTAGTCGGTCGTAGCGTGGTGGACAACAAATTAAGAGCCCTGAAAAAGCTCTATTTAGTCGAGCTTGAGCGCAGCGGCATCTGTATTTGTCCGGTTCCGCCACAGTTAGTGTTACAGGCTGACGATGTGCTGCGTTTCAGTGGCGCGGTGGAGTCGGTGGAGCTGTTGCATCAATTCGATGGTCTGGATTGGTTTGGTAAACATCAAGCAAAAGGGCAAAACCTAGTCGAAGCCGTGTTAGCACCTTCATCGAGTCTAGTGGGCAGCACCTTAAAGGAGTCTCGCTTTCGCGAACAGTTTGATGCGGCGGTTATGGCGATTCGTCGCGGCCATCATCCGTTAAAAGGTGGTTTGGGCGATATCGTATTACAACCGGGCGATGTGTTACTGCTGACGCCGGGGGATGGTTTTAGCACCAATGCTAAGCTGAGTACTGAATTTGCCGCCGTCAGCGGACTCGATTTGAATGTGCGCTTAGACAGCCGCCGCAGCCGTTTTGTATTAAGCAGTTTTGTGATCACCATTGTGCTTAGTCTGACCGGCGTATTACCGCTGGCCAAGGGCTTGGTGCTATTACTGCTGAGCTACTTTGCCATTGGCGCCGTGACCTTGTCGGAGCTTAAGCGTCGCTTCCCACTGGAATTAGTGGTGATAGTTGGCAGTGCCTTAGGGTTGGCGAATCTGATGATGAGCACTGGCCTTGCCGATGGGTTAGCGCAAGGCTTGCTCGGTACCATCAATGGTTATGGGGTGTTTGGCGCCTTTGTGGGTGTCTATTTAGTCACCTTATTGTTGACTGAACTCGTTACCAATAATGCCGCGGCGGCCTTGGCCTTTCCGATTGCCTATGCGGTGGCGCTGAATTATGGCGTCGATCCTAGGCCATTTATTATGGCGGTAGTGTTTGGGGCCAGTGCCAGTTTTATTTCGCCCTACGGCTATCAAACTAACTTGATGGTGTTTAACGCGGGCAACTATCGTTTCAGTGACTTTTTGCGCTTAGGGCTACCGCTATCTGTGCTTTATTCCTTGATAGTGATTTTTATGGTGCCAGTTATCTTTCCGTTTTAATGATTTTTTGTCTTAGGTTGTTACTCAACCTAAGATTTGAGGAGTGTTTATGAGCAATATTGTGTGGCACCAACATAGTGTCGACCAAGCGGCCAGAGCCAAACTTAAGGGCCAAAATCCGGTATTACTCTGGTTTACTGGGCTGTCTGGTGCGGGTAAGTCGACTTTGGCTGGGGCGCTTGAGCGCGCATTGTTTGAGGCGGGCTTTCACACTTATTTGCTCGATGGTGACAATGTTCGCCATGGTTTATGTAAGGATCTGGGTTTTAGCGTTGCCGATAGGGATGAAAACTTACGCCGCGTTGGCGAAGTGGCAAAACTCATGGTGGATGCGGGGTTAGTCGTACTATCGGCCTTTATCTCGCCGACCCGCGAGGAGCGCGATAGCATACGTGCACGTTTTCCTGAAGGTCAATTTATCGAAGTGCATGTGTCGACTCCGCTTAACATATGTGAGCAGCGCGATCCTAAGGGCTTGTATGTTAAGGCTCGCCGCGGTGAGATCAGCAACTTTACTGGTATTTCATCACCCTATGAGGCGCCGCTCTCTGCGGAGTTAACGATTGATACCAGTAAAGGGGATTTAGCCTCGCAAGTGCGTGCTTTAATCGATTATTTAACCGCGATTGGGGTCATCAATCCCGATAAGGCTAAAGCATTAGCCTAAGTTGATTTTATGGGACTCAGGGGCATTTGTTGGAATGGTTAATGTAAAACAAGTGCCTTTGCCCAGTTCACTCGTCACTTTGATATACCCGCCTAATAACTGGGTCACCAGTTGATGTGCTAAATGTAATCCTAAACCTGTGCCGCCTTTGCCTCTTCGAGTGGTAAAGAAGGGATCGAAGATCTGCTTTAAGGTAGCATCGTCCATGCCGCCGCCATTGTCTGTGACGGTAATGGCGACAAAGGCATCTTCGAGGCTGTAGGCCGTAATATTGATTTGCCCATTACCGACATCTTCGAACGCATGGGTGAGCGCATTTGAGACTAAATTCTCGAGTACTTGCCCAAGGGCGCCGGGGTAACTATTGAGCTCTATCTCAGGTGATATGTCGATATTCAGTTCATGAAACTGTTTCTTCATCCTTAGCCATGAGGTGTGCAGCATATCTTGCACTAGGCTAGTGAGTTTAAAGACACGACGTTCTTCACCTGTGCGGTCGACCGCTAACCGTTTGAAGCTTTTCACTAAGGCGGCTGCGCGTTCTAGGTTTGCTTGGACTATCTCGGCGCCTTCATAAAAGTGCTCAAAATACGTATCGACATCGGAGCGTTTAAGGCCTGTTTCGAAGGCAGATTGCAATTTGCTGCACTCATTCTTCATGCTCGATAGGGTCATTAAAGAGGCCCCCACTGGGGTATTGAGCTCATGGGCGACACCCGCCACCATCATCCCAAGAGAAGATAATTTACCGGTTTCAATCAGTTGCTGCTGAGTATCGTGCAGGTGTTGCAGTGACTGCGCCAGCGCTTTATTGCTATTTGCTAGCCGTCGCTGCTGCTCGGTTAAGTCATCATGGAGCTTATCCCGCTCGCACATTGATTTTGCCGTACGCCAGCAAACGGCGCTGCCCAATAACAACAGCAACAGACCAATACTCAATGCTTCGACAATGCATTGTTTGGTGATGCTTGCCAATACGCTGTGGGAAATATGAGTCACGAGCCGCCACTCAGGAAGGGCCGCATTACCTATGTCATGCACATTTTCGTAGTCCCAGAGTCCATCTGGGGTGGTAAAGGCTACCTCGGTATTTTTGCGGATTTCTTGCCAAGCGGAGGGATTGAATTTGCTAAAGTTTACCTCTTCCCGCCCATACATAAATCCCCATGCCATTTGTGGCTGTGGGGCTAAAAGCCAGTAGCCATCTGAGTTTAACATCGACAGCTCGACGCCCTCTTTAGCCATATTGGCGATGGCATCCAGCATGGTTTGCGCGAGAAAATTCAGCGCAATAAACCCTTTTCTCTCCCCAGAGGCTAAAAACACGGGTGTGGTGATGCGCAGCATAGGTTTGATAGGGGTCTCAATGACTTTATTTTCGACATTTAAATCTAAAGGGGAAAAGTAAAACGTATCGGGTTCGAGCGCTAAACTCGGCGCTATGTAGTAGCGTCCTTGTTTAGATTGCAATTCTGCTTGCGGGACAATTTGTGCTTCATGGTTGATAAGATTAATGCGCACCTTTTCCATGGCGTCGTTATCGAGCCAGCGCACTTGATCGTACTGTAACGAGGCGTCGCTAAAGGCTTTAAAGAAGTTCTCAACAGCTGTCAGATCGGCATTTTTGCCCGACGCGGTATCGAGAAGAAGTTGATATTTAGCGAGAAATAGCGCGTCTCGTTTCAGGCTACCGAGATAGTAAGCTATGGTTTGATTGGCATCGGCAAGCACGGCATCGGCCTGTCGATATAAGGGGGTCATCGCATCTTCGTGGCGCTTTTGGTAGAGCACCAAGCTGAGCAGCGGCACCAATAACAGCCAAGGTAACATCAGCTTAAGCCAATATCGCCAAAATAACTGTTGGGAGGTCATAACGCGTTTCAATATCATCACAGAATGCTTTTTTGATAATTGGCGAGCCACACTAATAACTCTTGGAGCGGCATAGGTTTAGCGTAAAAATAGCCTTGGGCATCATGGCAGCCGCGATCCTTAAGCCAGCGGGCTTGCTCGCGGGTTTCAACGCCTTCGGCAATCACATTCATCTTGAAGCGTTCACCCAGCAGGATAATGCTGTCGACAATCGCTGCGGCGCCATCGTCGGTGGTGATATTATCGATAAAGGATTTATCAATCTTAATCCTGTCAAAGGTCAGCTTGCTAAGGTAGGCAAGGGAAGAAAACCCAGTACCAAAGTCATCGATCGCGACCTTGATATTCATATTGCGCAGGGCTTTGAGTTGTTTATTTATCACCTCAAAATTCTGCATGGCAATGGATTCTGTGACTTCAATTTCGATATGTTTGCTGGCAATCTGCGCGGCCTCAATATGGCTATGCAGTTGATTAACGATTTTTTCCTGCTCAAATTGCATTGCGGAGAGGTTAACGCCAATACGTAAGTTTTGATAACCCGCCTCGGCGAGAGCATGCATGGCTTGGCATGATTGCACAAACAGTTGTTCCCCCAGCTGAGTGATTAGCCCCGTCGCTTCGGCGATGGGGATAAAACGTAGGGGCGGCACTTTATCACCATTGGGTAAAGTCCAGCGCGCCAGCGCTTCGACCCCAACGACTTCTCCCGTTTGTAACGAGACCTGTGGCTGCAGAGCAATATGAATATCCCCTTGGGTAATGCCTAACTGTAGTGCTTGAAGTAATTCAAAATGTGACGTCACATCATCGTTGTTGGGTTGATAGGTCACATGCTGACGAATGCCCAGACTCTTGGCCTTTTTGAGCGCCATATTCAGTTGAGTGATGGCGGCGACCGCATCCCCTTCGGCGAGCTCTAGAGGGAGAGTCACAGTGCTGATATTGACGGTAATACAGGAGGTACCCTGTTGATAGGGGGCGACAAACAGCTGCTCAATCAGTGCGGCGGTGACTAAGTGCTTCGGGCCTAAAATGGCAAACTTATCATCCTTTAAGCGGCTGACGAGCACGCTCGCATCGAACTGTTCCCTCAGGCTATTGGCAACATGTTTGAGCATATTATTGCCATGCTCAGAGCCAAACACATGGTTAAAGTCTGAAAACTTATCAATATCAATGAGTAATAGATTAAATTTATCGCGAACATCCTCCTTTAAAATGCCATCGAGTGTCCGAATGAGTACATTGCGATTCGGGATCTTGAGTAAAGGATCTTCGAAGGCGATTTTATCCAACTGACTCATCAAGGAGACGCTGTGCAAGCCGCCGCAAATATTCATGCTAAAGACGCGAATTAGCTCGGTTTCGGTCGCATCTAAGAGTCGCCCCGTGGCGAGGTAAACCGCATAGTCATTGCCAGCCAGTTCGCCGGGGAAGAACAGACAAGTGTATTGTGGCTCGATGCGTGATTGTTTACTGCTGAGCGATAATTCGAGTTGGATGCGAATATGTTGCTGCTCGAGCTGTTGTAAGGCTTTGCCGTAGTAAGACTCAAATTCCCCCGAGGCACCAATGATCTGATGTATATGACCAAACTCGCTGAGATCATTAATGGCTTTGACACAGACAATCCCGCCTGAAGGCAAATTCAGCAGTATGGCCAGTTGCTGTAGCATCTTGCTCGAGAGTTCTTTGATATTGCGCGAGGTATAGAGGGCGCCGCTGGACTCGGCGATTAATTGCAGCCCGCGTTTTGCGTTGGCGATATTGCTGATCTGTTGATAGGAGCGCAGGTTGGTGGTCAATATGGTTTGTAGGCGATCGGCGGAGAGTTCCGACTTAGTCCAATAATCGTTGATATCATAGTCACGCATCACGTTAAAAACCGGTGCCATACCGGGTTGTCCGGTGAGCAGAATAATGCGAATTTTCTCGTTGCCTAGCACTTCTCGAATGCCGCGAACTAATCTCAGCCCTGCGTCTTCGGTCTCCATCACCACATCGACTAAGGCAATGGCAAAATCGTCTTCATTGGCGACGATTTGGCAGGCTTCTGCGTAGCTAAATGCTTGGGTTAATTCTATTTTTGAGCCAAGAATGGTCAGGGTAGACAGTGCAAATGCGGTAGAGCGTTGGAAGTTAATATCGTCATCAACGGTGAGTATTTTGACAGCTTTTGCAGCCTTTACCGCTGTGCTTGCTATGGGCTCATCTAAAAAAACAATTTCTTGCGATTGACTAACCATATTCTCTTTCCTTGAGATGCCTAAGCATCCTTATTAACTCAGCCTAGAAGTGAGCAATTTTTATACTCAAAGTATTTGCGACAGCTAGGCTTTATTCAAGAAAATATTTTTGTGGTCAGATATATAAGTCTTTTTAAGCAATTACTCGATTTTGAAATCCTTAGAAAACAGCGCCTGTAATGCCTTAAGGTATTCTTGATCCTGTTTGGGCAATACGAGCTGCGCCAGTTCATCGCCAATCGGCGTCAATCGATAGTAGCTAAACAGCAAGTTTCCGCTCTTGGGGGTGAGCTTCATTTGGATGCCGGGCATGCTCAGTTGGATGGGGGTTTTACTGTTGAGTAACCCGGTTTCAAATTCACTGCTGTGGAGGATCCCAGCATCGACTAAGGTAAGAATGCTGGAGTAGGGCAAACCGAATTGGGATAAGCCAAGAGTGACAGTGCTATTTTTGCGAAAATACTGCCCGAGTCCGCCAGTGAGTCGATAGCCGCTGATCAGTTTTAAGCGCTGCTCATTATTGACCTTGGCCGCCATACCGAGGGCCTTTTCGAGGATTTGCGCTTCTCTGTGGGTAAGTTGTTTGAGTAGCGCTAAGGTGCGCAGGCTAAAGTTACCCGGGTTGACGATTTCACTCGAGAGAATACGGGCCCACAGATCCTGCATTTTACGGTTGTGGATTTGCTCCGCCATCAGGAAGAATTGATGACTCCAGTCGGGGTCGAGATCGACACCCGTAACATCCGATGGCGTGTAGCTCAAGGCGAGGGCGAAAATGGTTTCGACATTGGCTTGATATTGGCTGGCGAGTTTACGCTCCCTATGCTGTGCGCGTTCGGCAATAGAGGCATTGGCGGGGCGATATTCCTGCTCACTGGCGAGCCCGAGTTGGCGCCCAAGGAGTAGGGCTTTTTTACGGGCCGAGACCTCGGCTGCGGGAGCTGCTTCATCCGCAAGCATTAAAATATCTGAATCCTTCATGCCTTTATCCTGTGGCTTAATCACTGTTGATACGCGGGATACTAGCTTATCCCGCGTGACCAGCTTAGTCGATTGCAATCCTTAAGTCTCTGCGCTGGATTGCTTTTATTGCGCAGCCTACCGTTTTAACTGTCGAGACTCGGTTTATCAATGCTTTTAGCTGGCCATGCCCAGTAGATTTCATTTCCGGGGGATGGGTGGCGCGGCACATTGAGAGCCAATACGAGTGAGCACACCGCAAAGCCTGCACCTATATAGAAGACGAGGGCAGGATCGCTTAGCCAGAGCAGACCTAAGAGCACGGGGATAACGACCGCGGCAATATGGTTAATGGTAAAGCTGACCGACATAGTGGCGGCAATATCTTTGCTGTCGGCAATCTTTTGGAAATAGGTTTTCATGGCTATCGCCATCGCAAACAGTAAATGGTCAATCACATAGAGCGCGGCGGCCATATGGGGTTGTTCGACAAGGGCATAGCTGACAAACACAAAAAACAGCCCAATGTATTCCACTGTGAGGGCATTACGTTCACCAATACGGCCGATAAAGCGGCCAATTGCTGGGGCGAAAAGCAGGTTAACCACATAATTGATAAGGAACAGGGCGGTGATTTCGCTAACGCTGTAGCCGAATTTCTCGACCATCATAAAGCCTGCAAACACCATAAAAATCTGCCGACGGGCGCCGGAGAAGAAGGTCAGTAAGTAATACAGCCAGTAGCGTTTACGCAGGATGACTTTTTTATGTTGTACTTCATGGGTATCGAACTGGGGGTAATACAGGCTCATGCTGATGACCATCAGTAAACCTAATACACCAATAATCAAGTACATATGCCAGTAGTCTAGCTTCAGCCAAGTCATGACTAGCCAAATACTGCCATAACCGACTAAGGCCGCCGCCGAGCGCCATGCGAGGGCTTTACCCATAAACGCCGCAGTGTCTTGTTTATCGACCCATTGCAGAGTGAGGGATTGGTTAATGGTTTCAAAATAATGAAACCCAACTGACATCAGAATTGTGGTCAGATATAACCCCAACACCTGTGGGAAAAAGCCAGTAATCGCCACACCAATACAGAGAAGGGCTAACGACAGTAGAGCGAAGGCTTGCTCGCGCACTAACAGCAAAACAAAAATAGCAGTAAAGGCTAAGAATCCGGGGATTTCCCGCAGGCTTTGCAGCATACCGATTTCGGCGCCGGTAAATTGCGCTTTTTCAATCACGAAGTTATTGAGCAAGGCTTGCCAGACGGCGAAGACCAGCGACATAACAAAGGTCATCCACAGCAGTAATGCCTTTGGATTTGGGGTTTGAGTTGCGTTCATGGATGGGGTACTCAGGCGATAAGTGAACAAATGCTAATGCTTTTACCTGTTATTAGCCACTCGAGAGCCGTAGTACTCATTCCTGATTTTGTAACATTTTGATCCCAAGGTAGTGGATATTTGTTTTTGTGAGCAAGCTAGAATTACCGTATATCTAGGGCACATTTGGCGCTAAGCCCGTGATCTATTTCATGTAAATTGATGACTAAATCACCTAGTATGCAATATCGTAATAGGCAGTTTGCTTTTTGCGTGATAAACCTAAACGGCTTCTTATTTGACTGGTGAGCCATAAAGCACCCCTCTGGTGCTTAATAAGCGCAGTGGTTGATTGGGTCATCGAGGCTGAATCTATTCGTTTGTTTAGGTCAACATAAAGCCGCCGTCTTTGTCTTTTTTTTGGCCGCTTTTTCTTATTTTTGTTGAGATAATCGAGGCTTAAGTGAAAAAAATTCTGATCATCTTCTCTAGTGTTCATGGTCAAACTCGTAAAATCACCAATCAATTGGCGCAGCAACTCAAAGAGTTAGGCAACTCAGTGGTGATTGCGGATATTAAGGCCGTCCCTGCGATGGAATCCTTCGATAAGATCATTATTGGCGCCAGCATTCGTCACGGGAAACATAACCCCGCGCTGTATGAGTTTATTCAGAAGCATCAACAGATCCTCACGCAAAAGGTGAGTGGCTTTTTCTCCGTCAGTTTAGTCGCGCGTAAGCCAGAGAAAAATACCCCTGAAACCAATCCCTATATGCAGGCATTTTTAAGTAAAACGACGTGGCGTCCTAAGCTGTTACAGGTATTTGGCGGTAACTTAAATTACCAAGGCTATAACGCCTTAGATAGAAATATCATCCGCTTTATCATGTGGTTAACTAAGGGGCCTACGGATCCTGTCACTAATGTTGAATACACTGACTGGCAAAAAGTGAATGATTTTGGCCAACAGATCCATCAAGCCTAAATGGGCGAATGGGATAAGTCTGCCGCAAAGGTAACGCAACTATGTCAGAAAAATTAACGCAGGCACTCGGTTTTTTGTTGGCACGTTTGCACGTTTGGATTGTGCTGTCTTCTGCTTTACTCGTCTGTACTAGCCCGTGGATCTTTATCGGCAGAAGCCTGCGTGCTAATGCCAGTATCTGGGATTATCTGCATGTTTATCTTGGATTAATCTGTGCCGCACTCGGGATCTTATTTTTACTGCGCAATACCCTCCAAGGGAAATGGCATCAGTATTTTGCCTGGTTAGTGGGAGATTGGGGGCAATTAGCGCAGGATATTAAAGGACTGTTTAAGGGCAAACTGCCGGTCGCGGGTGGTAAGGGCTTGTTCTGTACTGTGGAAGGCATAGGCATGTTGCTGCTGGTGGCTACTGGCGTGACTGGCGCGATATGGTTTATTTATCAAGGCACCCCGCTCGCGATGACTTGGCGTGGTTATCATCAAGTCTGTGCCGATTTTTTTATTGGTTTTTTAGTCGTTCACTTGGTATTGGCAGCAACACATATTATTGAATTTATTCGCCAATAGCATTTTACTCTGTCAGGTTCGCTCAAGATTTTGGCCTATTTGTGTGCCTCCTCCCACTATAGGTTTACCTCATTCTCGGTTGAGCGAGTTTTCACCGTTCAGCGTACGTTCATCGACAAGCTGCACACTCAGCCCTAGACTTATCTCTACATGCCTACCTAGCCGTTTGAGCCGATGTTTTCATGCTTTGGCTTTACTGAATTGTGCTCAAAGATTGAGGTAGGCGATGTTGAGAATTTTTTGGAAAACTAATGAAGGTATCCTATGAATATTCAAAAAAGTGCTCTAGCGATAGCGTTGACGGGTTTACTGTTTGGTTGCGGCGGCTCTGATTCGGGCGAGCCCGCAACTCAAATGGCGACCTTTAGCCTAGGGGTTTCAGACAACCCCGCCGATGCAAAATCGGTCACTATCGCATTTAGGCAGGTCGTGCTGAAGAACGACACGGGTAGCTACTCATTTAATGTCACTCCAAATGGTGAGCTCAAGTTTGTCGATCTATTAGAGTTTCAAGGCAGTGCGGTAGAAACGCTGGTGAGTGGTCAATCCATCCCAGTCGGTGAATACCAAATGTGCCTGTATATGAAAAACAGCACTGTGGCCAATAGCGAAAGCTCACACGTACAAACCTTCGATGACACTCTTTATGGGCTAACGACCAACAGCAATGGCTCATGCGGTGGAGTGGGGGCTGATGAAAGTGACACTGGCCGATTGTTTTTTAATAAAAAATTCACCATTGCGGCGGGTGTAAACAGCTTTGTTGCCGAGTTTGATTTAAGCAAAGGTTTGCAAGATCCCCATGGCAACAAGGATTACTGGACGCTAAAACCGACTTCAGTGCAATTATTTAATCAGTCCGAAGTGGGTGCGATTAAAGGCACTGTGGGCGCGACCGTGATGGAAGGCTGTGAAGTCGCCGCAGGTGGCTCTGAGTTCTCGCCAGCGGTTTATTTGTATCCTGCCAATACCACGCTTGAGCAGATGAAGGATTTTAGAACCGAAGCCGACACGGCGACTGAAATCGCGCCGATCGCTGCCGCTCGGGTGAATGATGCCACAGATACAAACGGCCAAGTCGTCGGCCACGATTATGAATTTGGTTTTGTGGTCGCGGGTGATTACAGCTTAGGCTATACCTGCTTAGCGCAAAATGATGATCCGGATGTGAGTAACAATCCCGATGATGTGGAAGCGCCTTTCTTTATCCATGCCGCAGAAACTGGTGTGACAGTTACCGCTAATGGCGTTGCCGAGCGTAACTTTCCGTAGGCCTAATGTCCCATAGGCGTAACTTTCCGTAGGAGTCATGCCCTGTAGAGTTAGTTCGCGAATCAAACACAATAAAAAACCAGCAGAGATGCTGGTTTTTTATTGGTAATTCGTCAGTCGAGTGTTAGCTCAAACGCTTTTGACGGCCAAGAGCAATCGCTGCGGCAAAGGCTAAAAATAACCAGTTTAGGCTACCGCCAGAACTCTTAGGTGCTTGAGCATCTTTCTCGACTGCTAGGTAGTTAATCAGGCCAATTAATTCATCTAAGGTTCTGATGCTACTTAAGTTAACCGCATATTTATCATTCACGATAAAGGCTGGAACGCTTTCTACGCGGAATTGGTTCTGCTGGGCACGCCATAGGGCAAGCTTCTCATCTGTACTCTTGCTGTCGGCCAGTTTGTCATATTTGGCTGCATCGATACCAAACTTAGCGAAGACTTGTTTAATGTCGTCACGGCTATTGATTTGTGGCTCGTGCTTATGGCCTGGCGCACTGTGGTCGTGGCCATTTGCGCCTGCTTCGCCTTGGATGGCGGCGAACATCGCATGGGTTAATGCATCTTTATTGTCTAACTCTTGGATCACTGCCAGCGAGCGCATCACTTCGGTGCCAATGTCGCTATTCATAAAGTCGACATGCTTAGTATCAAATGCAATGCCTTTGTTTAGGTTCGCTTTGATATCGGGCAGATAGTTGGTTTCCATGTTGAAGCAGTTATGGCAATAGAAGGAGAAAAACTCGGTGAGTTTTGGCTCGCTGCTCGGCGCTTTGTCAGAGATTTGAGTGTAATGAGTACCTTCAACATAATTCGCGGCAAAGGCGCTAAATGGTGCAACGATTAAGGCGACAGCCAAGGCTAATGGTTTGATCATAGTTCCCTCAAAGTCGGTTAGCGTGAATTCATCGTATCGCTTGAGATGCGCAATTAACTCAATTGGCGAGATGACTTCAAACTGAAAAATACGCTGGGCTTGTAGCCGCGTGAATATGGTTTTAGGTTAGATGGCAAGGCTTAATTATCGCTGAATTAGGCGGCGGATATCGGACTAAATCTGTGATCCCGCGGGAGTTTCACCGTGAGAATTGCAGGACTGCAAAGGGGATCACAGTTATAAAAGGGAAAACTTAAGCAATATCCCGCAGGGATTGCCAAGCCTCACAGACCTCACGGAAACGCGCGGCGTCGCCTTCGGGTCTATCGGGATGCCATTTCAGCGCTAAACGGCGCCACTGTTTACGGATATCTCTTGGGGTTGCGCTTTCATCTAACTCGAATACCCTCAACGCATGGCCCTTGTGCATCAAATTCACATTCAAGCCAATATAGCTCTTATAACTGCTCCAGAAGGCTTCTAATAATTCGCGCACCACGTTTTCACTGGTGTCATAGTTATTCCAGTCAAGATAGTATTCCCGCAGGGAAGTATCTTCCATTATCAATAGGTTAACGTTGGAAGGTACGAGACGGAAAATTTGGATCTCCATGGCTTTGACTTGCAGCCATTGCTTTGGCATCAGGATCTCTTGCAGTTCAAACAGGGCATTCATCAGTAAAAAATTGCGTTTAAACAAATCATTACCTGGGTTTTCATCTAACGGATGGATTAGCCCGCGATTTTGCAGTTCGGTGGCGAGATGATGGATTTTCCAGCTTTGATTAGTGGCTTGTAACACGGATAACACGGGCCAGATTAACGGGTTATCGCCCTTAGTGGTCGAGAGCGTTGCCGATTGAGCTTCTGCACTGAGTGAAGGTTTAGCGAGTAGCATACTGACTGTCCCATCCTAAGTTGTTATCAAGCGAGTGTGGTTAAAAGTAACTCTGTACTATCTATAAGATTTTAAATGTTTTTATCTTATTGTGATGCGAGTCGTTACTGAGCTTGGAATACACTATGCCATAGAGGAAAAGTGTAGGCAAAGAAGGATTCTAGAGCAATTTACCCCAAGGTCACTCCGCCTTTGGTTGGTTTTAACTGCGGTTATGGTAGCTGGCTGATGCTGGAGAGCTGGCGATAAAAATGCCCTTGTTTGC
This sequence comes from Shewanella sp. FJAT-51649, assembly GCF_019457435.1. Classification (NCBI taxonomy): domain Bacteria; kingdom Pseudomonadati; phylum Pseudomonadota; class Gammaproteobacteria; order Alteromonadales; family Shewanellaceae; genus Shewanella; species Shewanella sp. FJAT-51649. The sequence goes on from NZ_CP080411.1 coordinate 1,000,908, forward strand.
AATACAAACAAGGGCATATACAAATTCGCTCAAGGGGCGAGGTTTAGATCTCGGTAAAGATAACCTCTTGCGCTAAACGTGACTTAGGTAACTTAGCGTTAAAATCTTCTTCGGAGCGATAACCTAGAGCGACCACTACAGAGGCGCACAGGCCTTTTTCGCGCAGGCCTAAGACTTGATTGAGTTTAGCCGCATCGAAACCTTCGATAGGACAGGCATCGATATCGAGCACACTTGCGCCCAACATCAGGGTACCCAGTGCTAAATACACTTGCTTCTCCATCCAGTGCTGGGCGTCTTTTAGCTCATATTTGTGCATATTGGCGAAGAAAGAGCGGCCATTATGTTGACCTTGCTTGGCTTCTTCACTGGCAAAGCGGCCATCTTTGGCTTCTTGCTCTAGCACTTGCAGCAAATGGGCTTCATCGAGTTGTGTGCGTGTACACAGCACGACTACATGGGAAGCGTTGAGAATTTTTTGAGTATTGAAGGCGTAGTTTTCGGTCGCTTGTGCGATCAAGGCTTTGCCTTCCGCCGTGCCAGCTAACACAAAGTGCCAAGGCTGTGAGTTGGTCGATGATGGGCTAAACTGCAGTAAGGTCTTGATTTCGGCGATCTTGTCGGCAGGAATCGTCTTGGTTGGATCAAAGGCCTTAGTGGTGTAACGCTTTTTAGCTAGAAAACTTAAATCACTCATGTAACGGCTCCAAATCATCTAGGAATACAAATTCAACCTCAGCATTTTAAGCAGGTTTGGACAAAAAACAATGTGATCAAAACAGCTATCAGTTTCAAAATATTTTTGAAATTAATAGCCGTTTTACGCAATGAATGCTTATAGGCTTTGGTGAATTGCAGTGAATAGCAAGAATCATCTATTGGCGTTATGACTCGTCTAACAAATTGTTGAGTACTGTTTTGTTGTGGGCGAGATGAGCTAACTCAAAAATACTGAGTGAGATCAAAAGTCTTCCATAATACAGTTGCCACTTGTGTGGTTTAATCTATTCCTTTGCTACATTTTATTAAGTCGAGCTTACTGTTTAGGGGAATGTATGGCGAGATTATTGATGCTGCTGATTGCTTTTAGCCTATTACCGCTGTCATGTGGCTACGGAAAGGATCTTAAGTTTGCAGTTGTGCCTAAATTCTATAGTGTTTTCTTTGACCAAAGCAAAACGGGTTGTGTTGACGCCGCCGCACACATTAAAGGGGTTGAATGCATCTATCGAGGACCCGAATCAAGTAGTGTGAGATTGCAAGACCAAGTGATAAATCAGCTGATTGACGAAGGTGTGGATGGAATTGCCGTCGCGGTTACGCAATCTAAATATCTTGCCGAAAATAGTCTAAAGAGGGCAAAGGAAGCCGGTATCCCCGTTGTTACCTATGACTCAGACTTTGATGCTTCTATCGATGAAGATCCTAAGAGTTTACGTTTGGCTTATATCGGCACCGATAATTTTGCACTAGGTCAGTCGTTAGGGGAGGAGCTTAAAAAGTTACGACCCAATGGGGGAACCCTTATCATGCAATCGGGCCGGCCCGATTCTCCGAATCTGAATTTAAGGCTAATGGGCGTTCGCTCTGCGTTATCAGGCAAAACTTACAATACCCCTCCAGGTGAATTGCTCAATAACGATTTGGGCTGGACTGAAGTGCGGGAGCCTTTGTTTAATTTTGACCAACTTAGTCAAGCGGTTAAGCAAATGGAGTCCGTGATGAAAGGTAAGCCAGTGAAGGCCGACTCCTTCGTTGCCGTAGGCGGTTGGGCGCAAAATGATGTAGCTCTCTACCGTGAAATGATGGCTCCCTATCAAGATAAAATCGATAACAAGGACATCGTCATTATTATTACCGATACCTCTCCAGAACAATTAACCATGTTGAAAGACCGCCTTGCCCATATCAACATTGGTCAAAGTCCCTATGAAATGGGAAGGCAGGCCATTTTGACCTTATATAAAATTGTCACCAAACAACAATACGACGACATTATCTACACGCCTGTGACCTTCTGCACTCAACAGAACTATGAGACCTGCGAGAAACCTGCGGGAATGTAATGCCCTCTAGCCTAGTTCTAGGAACAGTTTTAGAGTGTGCAGCCTCAAAGAAGTCACAAACAGATGTTTGCACAGTCTTTTATATCCATCTTTTATATCGATACGTCGGTGATAAAAGATCATTGGTAATCTGTTGCTGTATTAATTTGAAATTGCACTATCAATATTTGAACGTGAAAGTGGATCAGACTTGCCTAGTCTTGTTAAATTCGACCCATTTTCAATTTTCGTTCGCTTCTGGCGAACGCGCTTTTGCCCCATTCTTTGTTTGGGCTCGTTAGCTCAATCGAAAATTCCTACTCCTGTTGGCTTACAAATTCTTATCTATCTGCCTATGTTTGGCCTTACCAGAAATCGGCTAACAATGTATGGGTATACAGTCGTATTTAAATTTAGGTGTTTTGGTATGATTTTAAGACAAAATCAGTGCGCACTAATTCCATGCGCAATAAATAAAACGCTATAAAATCAATTGACTATAGAGGATGAGTTTTAGTTAATAGGTTTGGAAAACGCGCATGCGCGTTTTTCCAGATGGTGTATTTGGCAGAAAGTTGATAAGTTCTTTGCATACAGATAGTTAACCGTGCGCGTTTTCACTGGTCCAACGAGGTAAACGCGCATGCGCACTAATAAAATGTTAGGCATACAAATACCTGCAGGCATCGCAATGATCTGGATAGAAATAGAGGCCCAAATATCAGATTACAAGGTCAGAACCTATCGTGGCCTAGCAGATGAACAGAAAATTGAGCAACTCCTGAGTGGTAACGATCAAGGCTTTCTCCAGCTTAACGAGTGCTATTGGTACAACGACGCAGATGATCAGGCCGACGATGGAAAAACCTTAGGCACATATCAACAACTCGGAACCAAAGAATTTTCAAATTTCACAGGCTCAATCTGCATACGTTGCTCAACAATTATCAACGTATCCTTTTTGAAAGGTGGCTTTAGCAATGAGCCAATCATCAGAGGCGTCTAGAGCCATGCCTAACAAACGGTTCAAGTCGTTCGCTTCGCTCACTCGGGACCGGCTAAAGCCGGCCCCTTAACCAAACGTTATGTTTCAAGAGGTATCGAGTGAAAAAGGAAATTGAAGGTGTGTTTTATAACGATCCCGAGATGCCTCAGACTGATCTAAATAAAATCAATATTCTAAGCAAAGAATCCACCTCTGAGAAATGGACAGAATACGTTAGTGTGGCCCATCGCCACTTTATGGAAATGGAAGAAGAGGAGTGGCCTTCGAAAATCGTAGCAGGGAATAATGCTTGGTATTATTGGCTTGAAGACTGGAACAAAAATAATTTAAATCCCTTCACATTCCGTTTACTTGGCCTGGGTATTCCGATAAATAGCGCTTTGTATGTGTTTTGGATGAAGGAAGTAGGCATAAGAACAGAATGGGGCGTGTTCTGTAACAATTGGGTAAATTTCCTTTACGAAGACGAAGGTTGTATTTTGGTTTTACCTGAGCACGAACTAGCGTTAGTTCTAACTAATGGTTCAGCTTGGTTAGGTAAGCGCAGTATCGCAAAAACATAACAAAGCGTAGCAACTCGCGCACTTCGTGCGCTGGACAGTTTGTAAGTCGCAGTTTTGTGGTTTTGCTGCGCAAAAATAACCCACAAAACTACAACTTACAAACTGCCGTTGTACGCGGCGTTATGTGTAATCGGCCATGAATACTGAAGCCATACAAATAGAATTAGATAAATTAGATAGTCGTCAAAAGTCGGTTCTCTTACTGACTTATGGACACCAGTTAACCGTAATGGCGAGGGATGCATACGAATTTCAAGGTCCAGGTGTAAATAAGCCTCGTCTATTACGGGATGCTAACGAGATACTGCATAGAGTATTCCAGGCACTAAGAGAGCTTGAAACACAAGCTGACGAATTCTTTTCATTGCAGGGCATTGCTCATTGGATTTCCTGTGACGAAAAAGAAGGTGACATCGTCTACGCAAGTAAACAGGCCTTTTCTAGGGCGCTCCAAAAATGCAACACATAACAAACAAAGGCAGCATCGCCCTGCGGGCTGGACGCGCTAACGCGCGCCGCTGCTTTGGGCGTTAGGCATTAAATAGGCTTGGAACATCATGGAACGTTACCCAGAAAATACAAATATTTCATTGGATGACTTTAATGCTTGTGGTTGGCGCGAGGCATTGGAAGAAGCACGTCGAGAAGACTATTCATCCATGTGGCAACAGCTATCGTCGAGAGCTCGGAAGGCAACAGAAGAAGGTAATTTAGAAGCAGGGAAAGTCCTTTGGTTACTTGCAGATGCCTGCTCAATGATGTTGAAGCCTAATAGTTTGAACGAGCCGTTTGCACCTTTTATGGTTATGGATGGAAAACGTTCGGCACTTCCGGAAGATTTTAAGAATGAAGACATCGAATTCTTTTCACAAATCATACCTTTGATTGATGAGCCGAAATTATGTGCAAGAATTTCAGATATAGCGTGGTTGCTATTAAAGCCGAAGAATCCTCAGCATGCACTATCTGCGATAGATAATTATAGAAGTATTGAAATCGGTACCGAAAGTTGGATTCGAGATGGTCGGGAATGTTGGGATAGAGCTATACAGCTATGTCTAATGCTTCGGGCTGGCGCCGGCGAAAGGATAAAAGAGATAGAGTCAAAAATAGTTGAGGCGCTGAAAGAATCTTCGCCGGAAGATGGATATTTGGCTAATTGGCTAGCTGATTTACTTTCAAAGCACCACTTGGGCGTTAAAGATAAGAAGGGTATTGCTGAAAAACTTGAGGCGCTTGCTACTTACTTTGAAGACTCTGGCGATCTTCATAGGGCAAGAGATTATTTAGATGCAGCATCAGAATGGTATAAAAAATCAGAAGATGCACCACAATCAGCAGTAATGATTGTTAGAAATGCAGAGTGTTGGGTTAAGGAGGCAATCGCTAGACAGGCTGGTGATAATCCTAGCAACATGGTTGCCGCGAGTTTTTATGAAAGCGCGATACATAAATACAGAACTATTCCGAGATCTCTACGCGAACAGCACAATGTTGAAGAAAGGATCGTTGAACTCAGGGGACTAATGAATGAGGCAGGAGAAAACTCACTTAATGAAATGTGCCAGATTACATCTGGGCCAATAGATATCAGCGAACTAATTGAAAACTCAGTGAAAGCAGTAAAGGGAAAAGAATTATCGGAAGCGCTATTGCAGTTTGCAAACATCTACAGTGGGGCACGAGCTGACAAAATACGAAGCTTCTCTGAAGAAATGGTAAGGAATCACCCATTACAGTCACTGTTTGCAGCTACTCATATGTCATCTGACGGCAGAGTTGTTGCAAAAAAACTGCTGCTGATCTTGGGGGAGAGAATCAAGAATCAGTCATCTGGCCCGAAATGGTTAAGCACTACTCTATGGAACTCAGCTTGGTGGTGCAGGGTGATATCTGGCCAGCTCTTGAAGTAATTAGGCAAGAGCACAGATTGAAGGAGGCGGATTTTTATTCGGTTGTAAAAAGGTCTCCGGTAGTGCCGCCAGATAGAATTCGGCTTGTGACAAAAGCTCTTTTTCAAGGCTTCGATGGTGATTTTATTAGTGCCTTGCATTTGCTTATTCCCCAGATTGAAAACTTAGTTAGATATCACCTAAAACAACATGGGGAAAAGACAACCAATATAGATATTAATGGAATAGAGAACGAAAACGGTCTTAGTACACTAATGGATAATCCAAAGGTAGAAGAAATCTTTGGAAAAGATCTTTCGTTCGAATTAAAAGCAATATTTTGTGATCCTTTCGGACCTAATCTACGAAATGAATTGGCGCACGGTCTTATCGGGTATGAGGAAAGCCAAAATGTATATTCAATCTATGCTTGGTGGCTTGCTTTTCGTCTTGTATTTAACACCTTTTGGAATGCAAATCGTGCCAACCAACAAGAAAACGAAGGTCAGGCAGAAGATAATGCCTAACAAACGCATGCACTCGGACAGCCAAAAGCGTCGCTCCTTCGTCGCGCCGATTTTGGCCTCCGGTGATGCGAAGCGTTATACGGCAACGAAACTATGAAACACGGAGTCAAATTAATAGTTATGGGAATACTTTCGTTATTTGGCTCGAAAGCAAGTGCAGCGGTTGAAGCTGATTTTTGGAAATGGTTTCAAAAGAATGAAGATATGATCTTTAACTTCGAAAGAGATACAGAAAACACTTTTGATAAACTATCTGCAGCACTTTCTAAAGTTGATCCCGAACTTACTTTTGAATTTAGCCCTATTCGAGAGAATGGTAAAAGGGAGTTTGTAATAAGCGCTGGAGGTATAAAAAATTCATTCCCTTCAGTTGAATTGCTATTTAACTCAGCACCTGAATTGAAAAAATGGATAATCATAAAATTTCGGCCTCGAAGATCGCCCCTTAATGATCTTAACTTTGGTGGTGTTTCAATAAAATCTGAAGACGTTTATTACAACTTATATAAAGATGAAGATAAGTTGGGCATTGTTTTGTTTTTTGATAACTACAACGAAAAAGAACACACGACTTATGGCAACTTAGGTTATTTGTTCCTAGATGAAGCTCTTGGTGAGTATGACGTTGAAACTAAGTTGGGCTTTGTTGAGTTTCATAACAAAACGTCAGAGTATTTTGATGGAGCTAAACCAATAAAAAACTTATCAAAACAAGTAGATGAGTATTATGGGAATTAGTGGAAAATGCCGTATAACAAGTTGCTTAATTTCGTTCCGGCCACAAGTAGCGTGGCCTCCACTGGACTGCCTACGCTTCGCTGCGGCAGCCAATTAGCAAGGCGTTAGGGCTATCGAAATATAATTGGTTAGGAAGCAATATGTTAAAAAAGATCAAGTACTGGAAATCCTAGAGAAACATGGTTTTGAGTTAGGAAATACGAGTAATTTTGGAGACCAATATTATCTAGCTTTTGATAATGGCTGGAAAGTCTCTGCGTATTGTTCTTTTGATGGTAACCCATTTGCCGGAGCGGTAAACAAAGAGGTTTATGAGAATGTAACAATATGTCTTGCTGATATGGTTGGTACAAATTTCGAGTGTACGTCTACCGACTCGCTTGAAAACAATATGGTTAAAATTCTAAAACGTCTTAAAGAAAACTCAGACGATGATGAGATATTAAAGTGTCCGAAATGCAAAACTAGGTATGTGCAAATAAAAACGCCAATTAGAGGGCAAAAGTGGAAGCCGTTTTTGTCATGCTCTGGAATGAACATTAAAGGTCGAGGGGCTAATAAAGGTGTCCTATGTGATGGAACATCAAAAAAAATTCCTGCTTTAGTCAAACTATAGCCCTAACAAACTGTTCAAGAGGGATTCGCAACGCGTGGCATTTTCATTATGCGTTGGTTTTAGTGTTTAAGGTGGTATGCGATGGCATCGGTATTGCGTTGCTCACCCCTTAACAGGGCGTTAGCCATAGAAATTTTTATCCGAAACAGACGCGTTTGAGTTAAGGCTTTGGCACGAAAATGTCCCAAAACGAGTCACATATCTTCTTTAAAACAACCAGACTACACCGATGTTAAACAGGAGAGTCATGGTGATTAGTGAGACGACCGTCCGCCCCAAGGATGGGGCGGTCGAGCATCCACGGATGGACTTGCTGCGAGTCGTCGAGTGAATGCCATGACTCATCCATCAATCAGAGCCAGCTTTTAAGTGTCTCAAAGCATGCTGCGTATCAACGAGCAAATACTATTGTTCAACTTTTTCAATGTTGTATAAGTCTTAATTAACGCAGCACCTTACTTAAAAAGCTTTGGGTTCTGGCCTCTTTGGGGCGGGTGAATAATTCCTCGGGGATATTGGACTCCACCACATAGCCGCCATCCATAAAGATGACTCTGTCGGAAACATCGCGTGCAAAGCCCATTTCGTGGGTGACAATCACCATGGTCATGCCTTTTTGCGCTAAGTCCTTCATCACATCCAGTACATCGCCGACCATTTCGGGGTCGAGTGCCGAGGTAGGCTCATCGAATAGCATCAGATCCGGCTCCATAGCTAGTGCACGGGCAATGGCAACCCGTTGTTTTTGTCCGCCCGAGAGACTCGAAGGATAGGCATTGGCTTTATCCTGCAAACCCACTTGAGTGAGCAGCGCCAGCGCCTTGTTATCGGCTTCGGCTTGGGTCATTAACTTTAGGCTCACAGGCGCTAAGGTAATGTTTTGCAATACGGTTTTATGGGGGAACAGGTTGAAGTTTTGGAACACCATGCCCACTTTTTGCCGCAATTTATCGACACAGGCATCCTTGGCGGTAATGGATTGCCCTTCGATTTCAATATCCCCTTGGGTGGGTTTTTCTAACAGATTGATGCAACGTAGAAAGGTGCTTTTACCGCTGCCGCTGGGGCCAATAACACTCACCACTTCGCCTTGGCGAATATGTTCGTTGATGCCCTTAAGGACCGCATTATCGCCGTAACTTTTGTGTAGGTTGGTTATGTTAATCACTTTGCTTCAACCTCTTTTCGAATTTCGACAGCATAAATGTGAAGCTGTAGGTCAGGAACAGGTAAATCAGTGCACAGGTAAAGAGTGGGATACTGTCTTCAAAGGTACGGCTACGGATAATCTCGCCCGCCCGCATCAAATCTACGCCGCCAATAAAGCCAATTACGGCGGTTTCTTTGAGTAGCACGATAAACTCATTGCCTAACGCGGGCAGAATATTCTTAATCGCCTGCGGCAGAATAATCAGCTTCATGGTCATCGCCTGCGACAGGCCGAGCGAGCGAGCCGCTTCGGTTTGACCTTTATCGACGGCTTGGATCCCTGCGCGAATAATCTCAGAGATATACGCGCCGCTATTTAAACCAAAGGCGATAATGGCGGCGGTAATTTTATCGACATCGAGCGCTGCCAGCACGATGAAGTAAAGGATCACTAACTGCACCACCACAGGTGTGCCGCGGATGACGCCAACATAGAGTTCAGCGGGGAAGCGGATATACCACTTAGATGACATCTTCATCAGTGTGGTACCCACGCCTAATACTGCGCCTAATAACATGGCGAAGAAGGTCACAATCAAGGTGACTTTTAAGCCATTTAAAATCAGCAGTATGCCTATCATGCCGTCGTCGCCAATCGGGCTAAACAACGAAGTATTGATTGCTTCTAACATAGGGATCACTTGATATGGGCTGAAACGAGTGCCTGATATTGGCCGCTTGCTTTCAAGTTTTTCAGCGTGTTGTTAATGCTAGTGAGGAGTTCGGGTTGCTGCTTTGACACCGCAAAACCATAAAACTCAGGGGGGAAATCCAGCTTGATCAGTTTGAGTTCGGGGTTTTTCGCCAGATAGTTCGCCGCAGGTTCGCTATCGAATAGCACTAAGTCGACTTTGCCATTCTTCAGCTCCATGATGGCTTCAAAACCTGTATTAAAAGCCGTGACATTTTGGGTGTATTTTTTAGACATCATATCGGCGGTTGAACCGAGCTGCACCGCAAAGTGTTTGTCTTTGATGTCATCAAGGGTATGAATTGTGTCGTTATCTTTATTCACGAGCAGCACTTGAGTCGCCTCATAGTAGGGCTCCGAAAAGTTAACGCTGGCCTGCCGCTCAGGGGTGATGGTCATGCCCGAGGCAATAAAATCAATCTTGCCTGAGTTTAGCGCAACGATCAGTGAATCGAATTTCATATTTTCGACTTTAAGCGTCTTGCCGGCATCTTTAGCGATTTGCTTGGCAAGCTCAATGTCGAAGCCTTTGATTTCGTCGCCACTTTGTCCGCCTACGTATTCAAAGGGCGGGAAGGCCGCATTGGTTCCAACCACTAAAACATCGTTGCTTTTCCCACATCCAGCTAACAACAAGGTGGCAGTCAGCGCTAGGCCGCCTAATAACATGGATTTTTTCATTTAAGACTCTCTTTTGAATGACTCGCAATGTGGCGACTATAGGGATATGCAGCATAAGTGTCAATAATTATGCTGTAAATCTGATTAAAAATTCAATTTAAGAAGTGGGTGATTTACAAGGGAAAGCTTATGACTACAGGCTTAGGCTGGGTTGATATCAATACGTTTTTAAAGCGTTAGTGAATTGTTTAGGATGACCGTGGATAGCAATTTAGCTGTGTAAACTTGTGCACAAGACGGCAATTTTTATTCATTTTTTAGGCGGCGATGAAATTTTATGAGCTATTTCCAACAAAAATCGTAAAAACTTCATTAAATTATGCGCGTTAATCTAATCTTAATGCAGGAACAAATAGCAATTTATGGAGCGAAATGTGAGATACCTAACTCTAGCACCTGCGGCACTCCTTTTAGGCTTAGTAACTTCAGTCAGTGCAGAAGAATCTACCCAGTGGCATTACACCATGGGGATACACGATTTTATTGTGGAACAGGAAAGTTCACACACCTTTGGCTTTAACGGCAATATCATGATTGAACATACCACGGCATCGGATATTTACCTGTCCGCCATGCTGGATATGTTTATCGACATCGATACCGACGATCTCGACCCTGACCATATTCCCGTGTGGTTTAAGTCGGACTATGTGGCTTCGGGTGAGTTCTACCATATCGACCCTCGCTTCTTCTTCGGTTGGCAGGTCGACTTGCAGGGTAAACGTAACACTGTGAGTTCTATCGAAAAGCAAGCCAAGTTATTCCCTGGATTAACCGCCAATTATCAAGGCCAGGAATCGCAGGCGCAGGTAAAGGCGGGCGCGGGCTATTACTATTTAGAAATCGATGACGATGTGCCTCGTACCCGTGGTTACGATCGGGGTGACTTTGGCAATGGCACGTTTGCTTACACCTTAATGGGCAGTTTTGGTTTTGATATCACGCCTAAGTTAAAGATGAATTTTGCCGCGCAAAACTGGAATGACGGCGACAAATGGCTCGAAAATCAATATCGCTTCAGCATGAGTTACGATACGGATTATTGGGAGAAGGGCAGTCAGTGGCTACTGTATGTGGAGCATACCGAATACAACCTAGACCACTATGCCAAGGAGAGTGTGCACTCACCTAACTACTTGCCCATTCTGCCTTGGGATAACGACACCTTAGTGCGCTTTAGCTTAGTCGTGCCTTGGTAGTGAACTACTTTTGGGTTAAGTGTTTCTCCACTAACGCAATCATCGCCTGTGCCGCAAAGGACAATACCTGTTCTTTGCGCCAAAACAGTGATAACTCCCAGCGCAGTTCATCACTCGCCAATGGAATATTCACCACCCCCGACACACTGTAACGCCGCGCGATAGAGCGCGGCAGTATCATTACACCAGTTCCCGCTGCCACCAGAGCGATCCCAAAGTCGGCTTGACTGACTCGAGTGATGTTTTTAGGAGTAAATCCGGCGTGCTGGCAAGCGGTTAACACCAGTTGATACAAGGTATACTCTGTCTCAAACATTACTTGCGGCTCGTCGACTAAGTCGTGGATCGACAGCATTGGCCGCGAGGTGAGGGGATTCTCCTTGGGCAGCACTACCACCATGGGATCGTTAAACACCCGAATGCCGTGGTAACCATCGTCGAGGTTGATAATCCCGGTTGCCAGTTCGATTTCACCCTTTTGAATCGCTAAGGTTTGCTCGACGCCGCCGCGCACCAGCAGATGCATATCAATTTGCGGATATTGCTGGCGATACTTGGCAATGATAGGAGCAAAAATCTCAGCACTGCCGAGCGGCGCGAGACCGAGTTTTAATTCGCCAGCGGTTAAACTGCGCTGGGCAGTGAGTTCGGCTAGCATGCGTTGTCGGCCAGCGAGTAACTCCTTGCCATGGCGATAGACCACTTCTCCCGCTTGGGTGAGTTTGACCTGAGTGCCACGTTTGCCGCGCTCGAGTAGCACGAGATCGAGTTCTTCCTCTAATTGGCGCAGCGCCTTAGAAAGGGCGGGTTGGGTGAGGTGAACTTTTTCGCTGGCCTTACCAAAACCGCCAGCATCGATGATCTCGATAAAATAACGCAGCACTTTAAGATCCATTATCTTCCCTATAATACATTCTTAAAATTTATGGATTACATTCTTAATATTCATTTTTTTTATCAAATAGGCAAGCCTAAAATAATCCCATAGCAACTTTTAGTGTAAATCGAGAAACCGCATGTCTTTCCTACAAGCCGCAATACGTCGATGCCGTCATGGGGCTTTATTGTTAACTCAAATTGGCCTCTTCTGTTTATTGTCTTTCGCCTGCCATTGGTTAGCCACTTGGGCGCATTTACCTGTGCCTGGTAGTGTGCTGGGTCTAGGTATCTTACTGATTTTACTTGCGACTAAGTTAATCCCTGAAAACGCTGTGCAGCTTGGTGCCGCTTGGTTGATTGGTGAGTTGCTGCTGTTTTTTATTCCGCCAGTGATCTCTGTGATCAAGTACGAAGGCCTGTTTGAGCAATATGGGGTGAATATTCTCTTCACCTTAGTCATGGGCAGTGTGTGCGTGATGGTGGGCACAGGATTTGTGGTCGACCGAGTATTTCGTTTCGAGCGTCAACTCAATATCAAAAAGCATGCACGCCGTCATGCTAAGGCCGCCTAATGTCGAGCCTTAACTTAAGCCCAGCGGCTATTTCTGAGTTACTGTTTTCGCAGACGGGACTGGCGCTTATCAGCTTGTTATTAACGCTATTCTGTTACTTTGCGGCTAAGCGTTTATACAGGCTCCACCGTGTGTGGTGGTTGGCGCCGATTGTGCTCGCGCCTGTGGTGATCACGCTCTTGGTGTTTAATCTCGATATTCCACTGCCGACTTATTTTGAATACACCCATTGGTTAATGGCGATGTTAGCGCCGGCGACGATCGCATTTGCTTTACCGATTTATCGGGAGCGTAAACTTATTCGCCAATATCCGTTGACCATTGCCCTAGGGGTGATAGCGGGACTGTTGCTGGGCATGATCTCCAGCTGGCTGTTAGTGAAATTTGTGCCGCTGCCGGTGGAGCTATCTAAGAGCTTGTTGGTGCGTTCGGTATCCACGCCCTTTGCGATGGAGGCGACAAGCGCCTTTGGCGGAGTGCCAGAATTGACTGCCATGATGGTGCTCATCACTGGCATTATCGGCATGTTAGTGTGCGAGCCGCTGTTCAAGCTGATGCACATTCGTACGTCTTTAGGTAAAGGCGTGGCATTGGGTGCTTCGGCCCACGGTGCGGGCGCTGCTAAAGCCAGTGAGTTAGGCCAGCAAGAGGGGGTTATTGCCAGTTTAACCATGATTTTTATCGGGATTGCCATGGTGCTGGGCGCGCCTGTATTTGCGGTTATTTTCAGTTAGTGTTCGAGAGTGATGTGCTGAGTTTGCGTTAATCCTCTCCACCTTATTGCGATTTTGTTTGTTTAAGCGATGTTGTTTTGCCTCTTAGGGCGCTAACCTCTGCTGGGTTATGCGCCCATTTTTTTAGCTGGCGGCGAATATCGAAATCTAGTGACACTCAATTAAATCGAATAGGGATATAGGATGGACAAGCAAACACGGGTATCGAATGTGACATTGAGACCCATAGGACAAGACGATCTGGAGTTGATCTTCACCCACCAGCAGGATCCGATAGCTTCCCAATTGGCACAATTTCCCTCGCGGGAACGTGAGGCGTTTTACCTTCATTGGCAGCAAAATATCCTCGGGCAGGCATCGGTGCTAGCACGGGGGATAGAAGTCGATGGCTTGCTCGTTGGCAATATTGGCCATTGGCATATGGATGGTCAGGCGATGATTGGCTACTGGATTGACCGTGCATTTTGGGGACGTGGGGTAGCAACGCTAACCTTAAGCGCGTTTTTGCCTCTAGTGACCTCAAGGCCGCTCTTTGCCCATGTGGCTCAGCATAATGTGGCGTCTCAGCGAGTGTTGCTGCGCCATGGATTTGTAAAGACGGACAGGCTAATTCAAGAAGAGGATGATGCGGCGCCCTTGTTTGAGTTTGTACTGGCCTGATGCTAAACAGTCACGCTAGCCAATAGTTTAAAACGCTTTTCCTGTGGCTTTGGTTTATTTTTAGGAGAACATTATTTAAGAAATCTATTTAGATATACGTGTTTTATCGTAAATTTAGATTTATCAACCCGACTTTAGTCTAGTACGTGATGGCTTGACCTCATTGGCTAACTCAATGAAACTCTCCATTTAATCACCTCCTACTAAAGTATGGATAATTAAATAATGTTTATTTTCTTCTTATGTCTTGCGCTCTTAGTGCTGGCATACAAGTTTTATAGCCCATTTGTTGAGCGCCAAGCTGGGATCGATCCTAAAGCGCAAACACCCCAAGCAAGATTCGAAGATGGTGTGGACTATGTGCCCGTTCACCCAGCCAAAGCGTTTTTGATCCAATTCTTAAACGTTGCTGGAGTCGGGCCGATTTTTGGTCCTATCCTAGGGGCTTTATATGGCCCAGTGGCGTTACTCTGGATTGTGTTGGGTAACATTATTGGCGGCGCGGTACACGACTATTTCTCTGGCGTGTTAAGCATTAAAGAAGATGGTAAGAGCCTGCCAGAAATCGCCGGTCACTACTTTAATGTCTACTTTAAAGGCGTGATGCTGCTGTTTACTGCGATGTTACTGTTCTTCGTGGGCGTGGTGTTTATCATGAGCCCTGCGGGTCTGTTAAGTAACCTCGACTATTTTAAAGACACCATTTTTGGCAATAACACCTTCTGGGTGTTGGTGATTTTGGCTTATTACTTCTTAGCCACTATGCTGCCAATCGATAAGATCATCACTAAGCTATATCCCGCTTTTGGTCTGTTGATGATCGTTATGACCACCTCGATTGCGGTTGCTCTACTTATCAGCGCGCCACAGTTACCCGAAATGGGCGATGTGTTCGCTTACTTCAACCACAGCCATTACAACAATGAGTTGCTCGAGCCAAACCCAGACGGTTTACCGATTTGGCCATTGCTGTTCGTGACTATTACCTGTGGTGCTATCAGTGGTTTCCACTCGACTCAAGCACCTATCATGGCGCGCTGCCTGACCAACGAGAAATACGTTCGCCCCGTTTACTATGGCGCTATGGTGGCTGAAGGTGTTGTGGCTTGTGTGTGGGCGACTGCGGGTATTGCGGCCTTCCCAGGTGGTTATGTTGAGCTTAAGAGCTTACTCGACCAAGGTGGTCCAGGCCTAGTGGTTAACCAGGTGGCGACTAGTTATCTCGGTGTATTAGGCGGTGTGATGGCAATTATTGCGGTGGCGGTATTCCCGATTACCTCGGGTGATACTGCATTTAGATCGCTGCGTCTCACCATTATCGACGCCTTTAATATCCCACAGAGTATGCGTAACCGTTTACTGGTGGCGGCGCCCATCCTGACAATCGCTTACTTTATGACTAAGATCGACTTCTCCTTGATCTGGCGTTATTTCGCTTTCTCAAACATGCTGTTATCGACAAGCGTGCTGTGGTTGGCGACTAAGTACCTGTTCGATAGAGGCAGCTTCCATTGGATTGTGAGTTTGCCTGCGATTGCCGGAACCTGTGTGACCATCTCTTACATCATGACGGCGGGTATTGGTTTAGGTTTGCCTCAATCTCTGAGCCAACCCGTGGGGATTGCGGTCGGCGTGGTGTGTTTAGTGGCCTTGATTATTGCCCATAACAAACGCAAAACAGTGCTGGATACAAACTCTTAACCTCATTGGTTTTATGACTGCTAAGGGCTGCATTTTGCAGCCCTTTTTAATACTATTTTCATAAACTGGCGTCAGTATTGAATATTGTCACTGTGACATATTCCATTGCGTCGAAATTATGTTAGATTCTGGCGAACTGATGGAGATAGAGGTATGGTTATCACTGTCATCAACAGTTCTCCACAGGGCAGTCACTGCAATATTGTTTACTTTTGCAGAGAAGTGTCAGGAAGTTACACCAAATCAGAGTCTGCTTATGCAACCCAATTTATTTCCCGAACAAAGACATTTAAATCGTGAGCCGATGGTGATGCCGTCGGTGGAAGCTCAGTCTACCCGTAGCCGTTTACAACGCATGGTCGGCAGTGTGCTACTCACTTGCAGCGTGTTGTTAAGCTTATCTGCTTGTGCAGCGGGTAAGGCGAGTGCACCGCAGGAAGAAGAGTTTAGCTACGCTTGGTTGAAAGGCTATGCCCATACGCTGGCGACTGAGTCCTATGTGAGCCATAAGGGCGAGTTGCCAAAAAGCTTACAGGGCATGAGCTGGGATGATTACCAGCAGTTCCATTTCAAGAAAAAAGCTGCCTTGTGGCGTGAGGATGATTCGGAGTTTCGCGCCGAGTTATTCCACTTAGGCCTGTACTTCGATACGCCTGTGCATATTTACCAATTGGAGAATGGCAAGGCAAAGCTTATCGAATATTCGTCTTCTATGTTCGATTACGGCAAATCTAAGGTAAAGGGTAGCCAACTACCGAAAGACTTAGGCTTTGCTGGGTTTAGAATGCAGTTCAACACTGACTGGCAGCGTGACGTGGTCGCCTTCTTAGGTGCCAGCTACTTCCGCGCCGTAGGTCAGGAAATGCAATATGGTCTATCTGCCCGTGGTTTAGCGGTAGACACTGCGCTGCCTAAACCTGAAGAATTCCCTATGTTTACCCGTTTCTGGTTAGAGAAACCACAACCGGGATCTAATATTGCGACTGTGTACGCTCTGTTAGATTCACCAAGTGTAACAGGGGCTTACCGTTTCGATATCGAGCCGGGTGAACGTTTAAAAATGAAGGTCGATGCGGCGATTTACCCGCGTAAGGCCATCGAACGTTTAGGCGTTGCGCCACTGACCAGTATGTACATGGTGGGTGAAAACGATCGTCGCACCGGTTACGACTGGCGCCAAGAGATCCACGATTCAGACGGTCTTGCCATGCACACGGGTAACGGTGAATGGATTTGGCGTCCGCTGGGCAACCCAAGCAACCTGCGTTTCAATGCCTATAGCGATGAGAATCCAAAGGGCTTTGGTTTAATGCAGCGCGACCGTAATTTCGACCATTATCAAGATGATGGTGTGTTCTACGAGAAGCGCCCAAGCCTGTGGATCGAGCCAACGGGTAACTGGGGTAAAGGTTCGGTGCAGTTAGTGGAAATTCCAACGCTGGATGAAACCTTCGACAATATCGTGGCGTTTTGGAATCCTGCTGAGCCTATTCAGCCAGGTCAAGAACTACTCTACAGCTACAACATGTACTGGGGCGGTATTCCACCCGTTCAGTCACCCCGTGCCCGCGTAGTCGATACCTTTACCGGTATTGGTGGTGTGGTTGGTCAAAAGCGTAAGTACTATAGCAAGCGCTTTGTGATTGATTTTGCTGGTGGTTCCTTACCTATGCTGGGTAAAGATACCCAAGTGAAGGCGGTGATTTCGACCTCTCAGGGTCGTGTCGAAATCGAATCTGCTCGCCCACAACATGCGATCAACGGTTACCGCGCTATGTTTGACCTAGTGCCACCAGAAGACAGCGTTGAGCCGATTAACCTCAGAGTTTACTTAGAGGTCGACGGTCAGCCGTTAACTGAAACTTGGATGTACCAGTGGACACCACCACCAGTGAACGAGCGTGAGCTGCATAACGCTGGTCATCTGCAGTAAGCCGTGACTCAGTCTTAAATCTTAAAACGCCAGCCCTGTGCTGGCGTTTTTGTTTTAGCGGATTTGTTAAATGCAAGCCTGACTCGGAGTTATTGAGGACTGATTCACTTTTTGCAAATCTAAATAATTTTTCACTGTCAAAGAGGCCAACCTTAGGCGTAATCTGTGGCGTCCTCGTAATAGGTTAGCGATTCATGTTTGAGATATTGTCTTCTATCGGCCTGGGTTGGTCGGTAGCTTTAGTGCTGGCGGTATTATTTGTGCTGGCCTACGAATTTATCAATGGTTTCCACGATACCGCCAATGCTGTTGCCACAGTCATCTACACCAAGGCAATGCCTGCCAACCTCGCGGTGATTTCTTCAGCCCTGTTCAACTTTGCTGGAGTGCTGCTCGGTGGACTTGGCGTGGCCTATGCCATAGTGCATCTCTTGCCCGTCGATTCTTTACTGGGAATGGACTCAACCCAAGGGTTGTTGATGGTGTTCTCGCTACTCTTCTCGGCCATTATTTGGAACTTAGGCACCTGGTATTTTGGCATTCCGGCCTCCAGTTCCCATACCCTGATTGGCTCGATTATGGGTGTTGGTGGCGCATTCGCTTGGATACACAATGAACCTGTACTGCATGGTATCAACCTTACCAAAGCCACGCAGATCATGCTGTCGCTGATCATCTCGCCCACGCTCGGGTTTGTGCTGGCGGGGATACTGTTGTTACTAATGAAGTTCGTGTGGCAAAAACACAAGATCCACCGCACCCCAGATGAGCAATTTCAAATTAATGGTAAACGCCATCCGCCGTTCTGGGCGCGCGTCAGCCTGATAGCCTCGGCCATGGGGGTGAGCTTCGCCCACGGTTCCAACGATGGCCAGAAGGGCATTGGCTTAGTGATGCTGGTGCTGATCTGTATGGCGCCGGCGTATTTTGCCCTCGACATGAGCAGCCAATCCTACGATTTGGCGAGAACGCAAGATGCTAACCGTCGCATTATGGCGATATATAGCCGCAATCAAGCTGTGATTAGCGATCTCGTGGATGTTAAAGCCCAAGTGAATGTGACAGACACTTTACTGAGCCACTGCTCGGCACAAACCGTGTTACCAGCCATGTCGCTGCTCGATCGCCGTTTAGATAAGGCCAGCAGTTTTCAAGAGATGAGTGTCGCGGAGCGACGTGAAGTGCGACGCTTACTGCTTTGCATTGATGATACTGCGCGCAAAGTGGCAAAATTAGACTTACCCGCCAAGGAGTTAACCTCACTCAATAAATGGCGTAAGGATTTAACTAAGCCGACCGAATACGCGCCTTTGTGGGTGATAGTGGCGATTGCCACGGCCTTGGGCTGTGGCACCTTAGTGGGTTGGCGCCGCATTGTTTATACGGTGGGTGAGAAGATAGGCTCCTCGGGGATGACCTACAGCCAAGGAATTGCGGCGCAGGTGACGGCGGCGGCATCGATTGGGATCGCCAGCGTGACGGGCATGCCCGTTTCAACCACCCATATTCTGTCATCGGCGGTGGCGGGCACTATGGTGGCCAATCGTTCAGGCTTACAAAGCCAAACCATTAAGCAGATTTTATTGGCTTGGGTGCTGACACTGCCGATTACCATGCTCTTATCGGCCTTGGTGTTTATCTTGGCTAACGTGCTCTGGGGTTAAGCTCAATACCCTTTACCAGGTCAGTTGCATCTGCGCTGTGGATTGTGCCAAGGCCTTATGCAACTGAATCGTAGGTAAGCTGACCTCATCGGCCAACTGTTGCTGCAACTGCTGGTATAAACGTACCGCTAATTCGGGCGCGGTTTGGTTATCGGGCGTATGGATAAAGAGATAAGGCTCGCGACCCTCTTTTATCCACAGTGCGAGTTGCCGCAACCAATTGTTAAAAAAGCTATCGTTATTCTTCACCTGCAATCTCTCGTTGCTCGCCGCTAAGGCTTCAATCGTGCCATCCGTTTGGCCAATAAAACGCACCACGGGCGTATGGGCGGTCGCGATAGCGTGAACGGGCACCTGAGGCTTTTTCTTATGGGCATCGATAATCGCCTCGTTGGCGGGCGGCAGGGCAAATAGCGGCCGACTGTCCATGATGATGCGATTGACTTGTCTGTCCATCAGCAGGCGATTTAGCGCGCGCTCGGCGTCTCCCTTGGCAAAAAATGCTAAATGGCGAACCTCTACGCCATAAGTTAAACCTTGCGGTAAAAGATCAAAAAAACGTGCTAATGCAGGCAATTGTTCGGGGCCGAAGGCGGCGGGGAGCTGAATTTTCCACAAACCGGTTTTTTCGACCAAGGGTGACATCACTTGGAAGAAAGCCAATAACTCTTGCTGACAATCCTGCAACTGTCTTTGATGGGTGATGGTCTGTGGCAGTTTGAAGGTAAAGCGAAAATCATCAGGGGTGGCACTGTGCCAATTCATCACAGTATGGGCATTTGGCGTCGCGTAAAAGCTGGTGTTACCTTCCACTGTGTTGAAGATACTGGCATAGCGAGCAAGTCTGTCTGCCTGTTTAGTGCTTGAACCATAAACACTTTCTTGCCAGTGGTTATGCGACCACATGGCAAGCCCGAGACGTAAATGTCGCGCGCTATGGGAAGGGGACTTGAGTGACGCCAAAAATGCTCCTAGTTAAGCTTATTACCTGATATTCAATGGATAAAACAGCGTTGCGGGCTTATCATCGCCGCTTTATGTGAGTATTGTGCTCAAATCCCTTTATATAGGTCAAATCGCTTTTGCCCACAACTTACAGTGCTTGGCTTAGTGTTTAAGGCCGCATGGAACTGTCATAATAATTAACCTACTCTAATAGTATGTTATTGTGTGGTGAGAGCTTTAACGACTGGGGATAAATTGACTCAGTATGAAGATGTATATGAGCCGCAGGCATGGTTGGAGAGTTGTGTGAAAAACGATGGTTATACTTCCCTAAGCCAATTTGTTGATCTGCTATTGGATGCCATCTGTGTCGTCGATAAAACGGGGCACTTTGAGTTTGTCAGTGCGGGGGCCGAACGTATTTTTGGTTATACCCCGGACGAAATGCTCGGCATGCAGATGTTAGATCTTGTCTATCCACCGGACAGGGAACGGACTCTCGCCGCAGCCAATGACATAATGGAAGGGCGTTTTAAGCTCGACTTTGAAAACCGTTATGTACGAAAAGACGGTACACTCGTCGATATTCTTTGGTCCGCCCGTTGGTCCGAGGACCGTCAGCAGCGGATTGCCGTGGCTCGTGATATCACTAAGAATAAAATTGCCGAGCGGCGCCAAGCCGCGCTCTATGAAATTTCAGAAGCCGTGCATGTGGCTGAAGATCTCTTAGCCCTGTATCGGCATATTCATCAGATCATGGCCAAGTTATTACCGGCGGCGAATTTTGCCATTGCGCTTTATGATCAAGATCTTAATGATCTGGATTTTCCTTATCGTGTTTGGGTTGGCGAGCAGAATCGGGCGCAGTGTGCCAGCTTCGATCTGTTTACCGAACAAGTGATCCAAAGCGCCGAGTCACTGCTGATTTGTCCGGTTGCCATGCCAGTTTCCCATGCTCAGGAGCAAGATTTTCAAAATCAACCTATTAGCTGGCTTGGGGTCCCGCTAAAGCTACAAAAGGGCATAATTGGCGCGCTGATCATGCATAGCACCCCGGATTCTCGGGCCTACACTAAGCAAGATTGCGAGCTGGTGGAATTTGTGTCGACCCAAATCGCCTTCGCGATTGAGCGGCGGCAGATGTTGGCGCGTTTAGAGCATATTGCGCTTTATGACCAACTTACCCATTTGCCAAATCGTGAGTTGTTTTATGACAGATTCCAGAAGGCGCTATCACGCGCAAATCGTGAGTCGAGCTATTTCTCCTTACTCTATTTAGACTTAGACAAGTTTAAATGGGTGAATGATACCTATGGCCATGGTGTGGGCGACCTGTTACTGCAAATCACCGCCCAGCGGATTTTGGGCTGCGTCAGAAACTCTGATACGGTTGCTCGTTTTGGAGGCGATGAGTTTGTGATCCTATTGGAGCGTGTCGATTCGGCGCAGAATACCCTGTTCGTTGCCCAAAAAATTCTTGAAGTGCTTAATCACCCCTTCGAATTAGTCAATCAACAGATCCATATTTTGCCCAGCATAGGCATTGCCCTTTATCCCGAACACGGTAAGGATGAAAAACAGCTGCTGTCCTGCGCCGATTCGGCGATGTATAAGGCGAAGCGTAATGGGGGGAATCGGGTTGAAATGGGCTATCAAGGCTTAAAGACCAGCTATTTTGAATCCTTGAGCCCGCATCATCTCTAAGTGTTTAAGAGATAGTTTTAGCATAAATAAAAATCCCCGATAAGTTTAAGATTATCGGGGATTTTTTATAGCGTTGCTATGCGTTACGGCATAAGCCGTTGCTGCATTTATAGCTTAAAGCGGCCAACTTCCTGTTGCAGCGAGGCGGCTAAGTGAGCCAATTCCTGCGCCTGAACCATAGAGCTTTGTGCTTCGATAGAGAGGTTTTCAGAGACCTCACGAATCGATTCTGTATTCCGGTTAATTTCGCTGGTGACCGAGGTTTGCTCCTCTGCGGCCGTGGCAATTTGGCTCGCCATATCCGAGATCTCATTAATAGCTTTGCTGATCTGTAGCAGGCTCTCACTGGCCGAGTTAGCGTCGGCGACACTGGTTTCAGCCATATCATGACTTTGAGTCATAGATTTAACCGCCTTACCCGCAGTTTGCTGTAAGGTTTCGATCATGGCTTGAATTTCTTGGGTCGAGGAGTGAGTGCGCTGCGACAACACGCGTACTTCGTCGGCTACGACGGCAAAGCCACGACCTTGTTCACCGGCGCGGGCGGCTTCAATGGCGGCGTTCAGCGCCAGTAAGTTGGTTTGTTCGGCAATGCCACTGATGGTGAGCAGGATGCTATTAATTTTCTGCGAGTGTTCGTTTAACTCGCTGATAATACGGCCCGCAGTTTCGACCTCGTTGGCTAAGTTACGGATTGATTGTTGACTCTGCATCACTTGTTTTTGGCCGTGGTTCGACAGACCAACCGCATCTTGCGCCGTTTGCGCTGTGTGTTCGGCATTGCTGGCAATCTCTTCGGTGGCACTGGCCATTTCAGTCACAGCGGTGGCTACCATAGTCACTTCGTCCTGCTGTACGGCGATGCGCTGGCTATTATCTGTGGCCGAGGCGCTACTGCCTTGAGCTTGATATTCCAGTTGGCCTGCAATCTTGTGCATTCTTGAGATCATGCCGTGCAGACGCTCGACGAAGCGGTTAAAGCCCGAGGCTAAGATGCCAATCTCGTCGTGGCTGTTGGCGGTGTGAATTCTCACCGTCAGGTCACCATCCCCTTCGGCAATATCATTGAGTGCCAAGGCAACGCGTTCTAAGTCTTTAAATTGGATCTTGAAGATGGCGACTAGAACTAAGCCGAAAATCACCAGTAAGCCAGCACCGACGGCGGACATCCACCAGGCGAGTGTGGTGGCCTGCGACATGATTTCGTCTTTATTCATTACGAAAACCAATTCCCAATCGGTGGATGGCACAGCTGCAACATAAATAAGTTGGGTCTCGCCATCGAGTTCGCGCTCTTCTAGGGTATTGGCGTTGGCACGTTGAGATAACCAGCTCGGGGTAAAACTGTTATCGATTTTATTGAGTTGTTCGTTATTGAGCTGGCTTTTAGGATGGCTAATGATAAGCCCTGTCTTGTCCACCATGATGGTGTAGCCTTTGCCTGGCACTTGAAGGCGCTGCACCGCATCTGTGAGTTGATCTATGGTGAGGTTAGCTGCTGCCACCCCGAATAGGCTACCCGAGACCATCACAGGTTCGGCAATGGTCACTACTTGTTTTTTTAAGGTGGCGCTGACATAGGGGGCCGTCATCACAATGGCATTGGCGGCTTTGGCATCCATATACCAAGGACGAATTCTGGGGTCATAGTTAGCGACGTTAAGCGCAGGATCTTGGCGATACATGTTGCCTTGTTCATCTCCAAAATAGGTCAGCGCGAATCCCATACCATTATGGGCTTGTAATAAATAAGGGGTGATCTGCACACTGGGATCGGCCTCTATGGTCTTTTTAAGACTGGTGATGGCCATTTTTCTATCTTGCATCCACAGTCCAATCCCTTCGGCAAAGGTGTTCGCCAGTTGGTCAATTTCATGTTGAGTGTTTTCTAAGGCATTATTTCTAATGAAGTAACTTGAAATGCTTACCAGCACTGCGACAGTAATGAGAACGGCGAAGAGACTACTAAAGAGTAAGCGGGTTTTGAGTGTTGATCTCATATGTAATTCCTTTAAATTCCGTTAGCTGTCTAACGTTAATAGAGTATAGCGGCTGAAAGTGTGAAAGCATGAATAGATAAGTCACTCTTTTTATGACGGTTGAAATTGGAATTCATGGCGCTGTGAGTGTAATCTCGGCAAATAGTCAATTGAGTTAGCTAATTGCTTTTATAGGAGTTTATACCGCTAACATGACGAATTTGATTTATTGCACAGCTTTTAGTCGCTATGGAGCATACGCTGAGGGAACGATCAGTTAGTGCAAACAGCACCGATTAATACAATGAGTGACCTATATGAAATGGAATTTTCCGCGCTGGTGCTTAAATCCTTGGCTACATACAAGCCTGTTATTTATTTTGCCTATCCTGCTGGCGAGCGCACTGCAACCTTGGTTAACGTCTTACAGCATGGAGAAAAGATTTACCCAAGATCTCGATAATATTGCCACCGATTTTGCGAGTGGTTTAGATGGTTTTGAGCAGCGCAGTGTTGAGCAGGCGTTTGTCGAGTTATCTTTTAGTTGTGATTCAGAGGATATTGCCCTACTGAATAGCCCCTCACTGAGCCCCGCAATCGTACGCTTTATTCAACTCGAACTCGCCGATGGTCGGCAATGCTCCAATATTGGCCCGCCTGTGCATTATCAGTTTGACCGATTTCGCAGCCTATTTATCGATTCGCAATTGGTGGATATTGCCACCACAGTCGCCGCCAATGATAGAGCCCGCAGCATCGCTTATATTTTTCATCTTGGTGAGCAGAGGTTAGTGGTGCTCACTAATAGCTCTGTCTATAACGAAACCCTATCTACTCTGTGCCATGGTTGTTACCAATTAATGATTGGTTACCAAGGTCTTTCCTCCCTCGAGCGAGGCGTTGAAGATTTACTGCAAACCCAAACCTTTATCGAAGATTCGCGTTATATCAGCGTATTAGATGTGACTTTGACCTTGAGAGCGGGGGATGAGCTTTATTGGCGGGAGGCTTCTCGGGTTGGGATTGTATTGTTTATCTCTGCGCTTATTGTGGCCTTTTTAGCGGTGATTTTTTATTGGAATTGGCAATCGGCTCGGGTGTCTATGGGAATTCTGATCCAAAAGGGCATTAGTCGTAAAGAGTTTATTCCTTACTATCAACCTATTATCGATTGTCGCAGCGGCGAGGTGGTCGGTCAGGAAATGTTAGTCCGTTGGCGAAGGTTCGATGGCGTGCTCGTTCAGCCGAATCAGTTTATTCCCTATGCCGAAGATTCGGGATTAATCCTGCCGATCACCGATCTGATTTTGGAGCAGGTATATCAGGACTTGCCTCAGCTTAAGGGCTGGGTCAGCGTTAATATTGTCGCCCAACATTTAGAATCGGGTTTACTCAGTCAATGGTTTTCGTCTCACCCCGATCCTAG
Organism: Shewanella sp. FJAT-51649; assembly: GCF_019457435.1. Lineage (NCBI taxonomy): Bacteria > Pseudomonadati > Pseudomonadota > Gammaproteobacteria > Alteromonadales > Shewanellaceae > Shewanella > Shewanella sp. FJAT-51649. Next base: position 1,026,272 of record NZ_CP080411.1, read on the forward strand.
AGCTAAGCGAATTTCCTTCGAGTTGACCGAGCGTAAACCCATCACACAATTCGAATTAGCCTTGGCCGAAATGAAGGCGGTCACTCCCCTGTGCCATGACTTTAAACTGGACGATTTTGGCACAGGCTTTGGTGGTTTTAGTTATTTGCAGCGGCTTGGGATTAACAGCATCAAAATCGACAAGATGTTTACCGATACCATAGGCACGCAGGACTTAAAGGGCGCGGTACTCGATGCCATTATTGCCTTTGGCCGTGAGTCACAGATGGATATGGTGGCCGAAGGTGTCGAAACCCAAGCGCAGGTAGAGTATTTGGCTGCCAAAGGGGTATATCAACATCAAGGGTATTTTTATTCGAAGCCTTTGGCCTTTGAGGATTTGTTGACGTTTTACCAGAACTTATCCAATAAAATGTAAGATGGACGCATAAAAAAGAGGCTCCCATGAGCCTCTTTTTTATGGATGATGAACCGATTTATCAATGGGTCATTTTATTCTTAATCAGTACACAGCGCTGCTCGGCTTGGCGAGTCTCTAACAGGGTGCGGCGGGCAAGATTCGATAATCCAGTTTGGCTATCCAGCACTTTATCCAAGGCGGCAATACTGGTGTAGTTACAGTCGGTTGGGATCAAGTTACGGCTGTAGCTACGCATAAATACTGGGCCTTTTTTATCCATATCCCCTAAGTTGGCGAGGCGCTCTTCGGCGGTCGCTGCGCTTAAGAGTTTTTGCTCCGCAGGATAGAGGTTTTCCATAATGATGCGCTGTTTAGCAAACGGCAGGGCGTCGGCGTGGACTTTACTCAACCAGCGACGTTTTGCGGCTGCTTCTGGGCGGATAACTTGGGCGGCCAATGCGGCTTTTTCACCCGAATCTGAGTTATCGCGGGCGGCTTCTTGGGTAATACGTTGCTGCGCATTCGGGAAGTCGTAGCGATTCAGCTGAGTGATGATGGCCCAGCGTAGATCTTGGTCTAAAGTTAAGCCCTTGATTTTGGTTGTGCCATCTAGCAATTGCGCTAAGTGACGCAGACTGTCGCGATCGCCAGCCAACTGGATATAGGCATTGAACCAGCGGCGCTGGAAGTCATTGTCGCCTCGGCTCTCCATGGTCTTACGAAGGCTCATTTGCGCTAAGCCTTTGACCGCGTTTTCAGCATAGTTTTGCTGAATCGGCGCGATTTGTGCGAGGTATTCTTTACTGCGTAGCAAGCTCGAAATAATCTGGCCGACCACAGTGTAGTCATTCTCCGCAGGGGCGTTGACGAATACCGTGCTTAAGTATTGATCTAGGCTCAGGTTGCCTTCACGCACACTGTCCCACAGGCTTTGCCACAGCATAGAACGCAGCAGCGGATCTGTAACACGGCTTAACTGTTGCTTAGCGGTGTCGAAGGATTTGTCATCGAGTTGCACCTTCACAAAGCCCCAGTCATCGTAGTTGGGGTAAACCAAATCTGGACAACGCTCACCGACTAATTGCTTCACCTCAGTGCGTTCGCCCTTGTAGGTGACTGGTACTGTGGTCTCATGTCTTAAATCGAAGCGTCCCTTAGTGAACAGGGCGATTTGGACTTTCTGCTCCCTGAGTGTCGGCAGTTCGCTGCTGGCAGGATACTGCAACAGGCTAAATTCGCTGATGCGGTTGCCGTCACAGCGGTACTCGGCCTTGATGGTGTTGACTCCCGCACTGTAGAGCCAGTCCTTCGTCCAGGCGCTTAAGTCTCGGCCAGCGGCTTTGGCTAGGCTATTGATAAAGTCATCCAGCTCGGCATTTTGATAGCTGTATTGCTTTAAGTAGTTACTCACGCCGCGCTGGAACACCAGATCGCCGAGCAAATGGCGTAACTGCTTGAGGGTCGAGGCGCCTTTTTGATAGGTGATGGCATCGATATTATCGAAGGCATTTTGGGTGGTCGCCACGGGCACTTCGATAGGATGCGTGGTCACTAGGCTATCTTGCTCATAGGCGCGCTGTTTGCCTTGGGCGTAAAAACTGCGCCAAGCGTTGGTAAATTCGGTGGCTTCTTGGGTGGCGAGTGTGCCCATAAAAGAAGCAAAACTCTCGTTTAACCACAGGCCATTCCACCATTTCATGGTGACTAGATCGCCAAACCATTGGTGTGCCATCTCATGCATGATAACGCCGGCTAAGCTTTGTTTTTGCTCTGCGGTCATTGCCGCTTTGTGGAGGAAATGATCTTCGGCAAAGGTCACTGCGCCAGCATTTTCCATCGCACCGTAGAGGAAATCTGGTACTAAGAGTTGATCGTACTTTTTAAAGGGGTAAGGGATACCAAAATAGGCATCAAAGAAGTTTAAGCCTTGTTTAGTATAGGTAAACCAATCCTCAGGCGTGACTTGGTTAGCCACAGATTGGCGTGCAAATAAACGCATTGGATAGCGGCCTGAATTATCCTGCCACATATGGTATGGCCCTGCATGCATCGAGAAGTTATACGGGCTTAACTTAGGTGTTTCAGGAAATTCCCAACGATTTATTGCCCCTGCAGGTGTGACTGAAGACTCGCGCATGGTGCTGATCACTTGCCAGTCCTTCGGCGCGGTTACGCTGATTTTATAGTTGGCTTTTAAATCGGGTTGGTCGAACACCGCAAACATTTGCTGCGCCGCAGCAGGTTCGAAGTGTGAGTACAGGTAGACCTTGCCATCGACTGGGTCTTGGAAACGGTGTAAACCTTCACCATTGGTGCTGTGGGCGCGAGTAAATTGCACTTCGACCGTGTTGTCGCCCGACGACAGTAAACGGGTGTTCAGGCTGATATAGGCGCCATTGTAATTAGGGTAAACCACGGTGCCGTTAATCAAAAAGCGCTTAATTTGTGCCTTGTTTAAATCGAGGCTCAATTGCTTAGGCACTTCGCTGAGATTGAAATGGACCTTAGTGGTGGCGCTAAACTCAGTGTCGCCAGTCAGTTGAAAATCCAGCTCATAATGCACATTCGAAATCACCTGTGAACGTAAGCTCGCCTGATATTGGCTGATATAAGGGCTGGCATCCCTAGGGCCCGTATTTAACGGACTTTGTACGGCGCACGACATCAGGGCCGAGCAGGTGAGGGCGACTAGGCTGGCTTTAAACAAATTCACGACTTCAATCCTTCAACGATTTACTTTATTTGTGGCTTGGATGCGGCGCAGGCTGGTAAGTTTAGGCACTGTGAAGTGGCAAACTTATCCCGTTCAAAAGCGGCACCCATCCTGGGTATTTTGGCCGAGTACACTACCTTATTTAGCATGGATAACCAATGTTAAAAATGTAAAAAAAAGCCAGCGAAAATGCTGGCTTTTTTTGAGTATTTCGGCTTTAGCCCATGGGGCTGAGCGAGATTACATACCTAAGAAAGACTTAGACTTTGTCTTACGGATTTCTTTTTCGTCAGACCATTCGATAAGGCCTGTTTCTAAGTCCATCAGACGCATAGTCATCTTGTAGTAAACGTCTTTAGTGCTGCCATCTTGCTTAACGATGCTAGACAGGTTGCCATACAGCATGTACTGGGCACCGATTTGACGGCCAAACTTGATGGCGGTTGATGGGTCAACCATACCGGTATTGTTTTGGTAATCCAGTTGCTTACGAACTGAATCGACTTTTGTCATATCGATAAAACGGAACTTGCCTGAGCGCAGTAACTTGTTGCTGATAGAGTCGGTTACTGATTCAGTATCGATATGCTCAGAGGTTTTGTTTTTGATGCTATCGACAAACAAAATTGGGCGGTTGTTCGCCGTCATTGCTACGATAGGTGGGAAAGTCATCATGCTATCGACCATCTTAGCGGCGATGGCTTGCAGATCCGTTGAGCCAAAGTTTACGTTAACGGTTTCCACTTCTGTGGCATCGCCATACTCGACTTTCGATTGACATGCAGCCAGACCCATTACGGCAGCCAGCACAAAAATCAGTTTAAATTGTTTCATAGTCAGTTCCATTTTGTGATTGTAAAAACTTAATGACACTCGTTTTATTCAAACATTCACCGCTAGGTTAAATGATTATTGAATAAATTCGGGTGTAATTACCAGTATCAATTGCCCAGACCAAGGTGGTCTTGCCTGCGGCAACGTCAATTTTGGCCGGTGGTGCTTTGTCTAACTGCAGCGTGTATTCCCCCGGATTGAGATAACGTCTGCCAATTTGCGCTTGTTTCGGCAGGGTCAACCAACTGCGGCGGTCCGCCTGTTCGGTGACTACGTTAAAAATCTGCATCGCGATACTGCCAATATCGGCGGCATTGTTACCGGGCTTACCGCTTTTTTCGACCTGATAGGCCATTTCCGATTTGGCATATACCCGCGCGACTTGGCGAACTAAGGTGCCGGGCAAATCTTCCTTGAGCGCATTAATCGCTAAGGCATCGATATTGGCGATGGGCTCGGTTTTAAGCACTGTGCCTAAGCCTTGTACTTGGGTTTCGGCGACAAAGTTATTGTTCGGTCCATAGGTAGCGAGGGACACAGTTTGCCAGTTGCCATGGATAGTGAAGGGCACTGTGAGCGCTTGTTTTTCGGGTACAAAGCCCTTTTCGACCATAAGAATGACTTGGCCTTCACCCGCCTTGGGAAGCTGGGCATCGCCCCAGCGCTTTTTAAACTCATCGTATTGCGGCATGCCAAGTTGTTTGGCTAGACGCACTAAATCCTGTTGCAAATAAGTGTTATCTGGAGTGATTTGCGCCGCTTTACGGTAGTCGATAAAGGCATCGTTTGGCTCGCCTAATACTTCATGCAACAGACCCGTAGTGTAGTAGCTGTAGGCATTGAGGAAGGAGCTTGTCACTGTGCCTGCGGCTTGACCGAGCTTATTCACTTCGGCATCTATGGTGCCATTGGCCATAGCCTGCACGGATTTTTGCGATTTTTGATAACGTTCCTGCTCAGAGCCTTGCAGCTCATTACTGCGGCGAACTTCCACCAATGCGCCTTGATAGTCACCGCTGAACAGGTAATTCAAGGCTTGATATTGGTGCAGCATAATGCGCTCATAGCCAGGGCCGCGATAGGGGATGGCATTATCGTTTAACACTAAGCTGCTAGCCGTTGCACCTATGTCGCTGGCGCTGATCTTGGCTTTATCATCGAAGGCTGTATAGGCATCTACCGCTTGCTGATAGTACTTACGGCTGCTGGCAAAATCTCCGGCCACCTGTGCCACGCGTCCCGCTTCTTGGGCGTAGAGTAGGCCATCGTTACCTTGGATATTGCTGGCTAATTTCTCGATATCCGCCATGGGCGTTGCGGTATTGAGCTCTTGTTTTATCGGTGCAATTTGCGCCGGATAATTGATAAAAATACTGTTATAGGCGCAACCGCTCGAGCCTAAAATGGCCGCGAACAGTAGTGTGCTGATTGTGGGTCTGATTAAAGAATGAATGAAGGTGCTGTTCATGCCTGATGATTACCTGCTTGCGCCATTACTGTTTGCTCCGGCATTTGTGAACGCTCTAGCAAAGTGATCCCTTGTAGATGATCAAACTCGTGTTGGAAAATACGAGCAATAAAACCTGTTAACTCAGTTTGTTGCCAGTGCCCTGCAAGATCTTGATAGCGCACTACAATCGTCTGGTGGCGCCAAATGCTAAACCTTTGTCCGGGAACCGATAAGCAGCCTTCTTCACCGCTAACTAATTCCGCAGAGGCAGACAAGATCTGTGGATTAACCACCACGACAGGGTCCATAAGCGGCGCATCGGGATAACGCTCGTTCGGCCGAGATGCCATGATAAACAGTGCTAGTGGACTGTGCACTTGTGGTGCGGCAATACCAACGCCCTTGGCGGCCACCATGCTCAGCGCCATCTGCTCAGCTAATTGACTCAAGGCCGTATCGAAGTCGCGTACTTCAATGGCGTGCTCTTTTAAAATGGCTTCACCCACCACGGCAATAGGCAGTGGCTGACTGGGTGTGGGTGATATCGCATCTTTAAACATCGCATTCCCTGGATATTTAGTGGCCATAGTGTTGTTAGCGGGTTTTGTTACCCATTATTCGTTATCACATTAATAATGGGGCGGTGGCGTTTCTTCGGCTTGGGTCGCAATATTGCTGGGTTCCATCGCCTTTAACTTACCAATCAATAACTGAATTTGATGTTGCTGATTGGCGATGAGCTGGTTCAGCTTAATGACCTCTTGGTTTAACTCTTCGACCGTGAGCTCTTGAAAAGCCAATTTCATTTGCAGCTCTTCAATCTGTTCTTGTACGCCTTGCATGACTAACCTCTACTCCTGCCAAGTCTCAACTAGGCCTTGGCTACTGATACTAACTACTTTATTGGTATCTCGAATTGCCACAGAGTATACAACGGCTCCTCGGTTTTGGCTGTTTTTAGTCAGCGCAATTTGCCACTTAGCAATAGGTTTACCCGTTTGGCGTTGCCAGAGTATGACTTCGCGTGCGGGCGTGCCTGTGAGCAACTGAGTATCTTGCTTGGCGAAACGTACCGCCGAGAAGGTCATTTGCCGACGTTTAATCTCTAATTGATTTAACAGCTTACCATTAGTGTTGTCCCAAATCTTCGCCTCATTGGTACTGCCATTGGTAAAGCTTAATGTGCCGCTGTCGTTGAGTGCCACCTTAGTTACTCGGCTACCTATATCCCAAGTGTGGATAGGCTGCCCCGTTTGCGCCTGCCACAGGATAGCTTGCATATCATTGGAACCCGAGAGGGCAATGCGTCCATCGGCGGAAAGCGCAACCGTATTCACTCTTTCCTTATGCCCTAAGAATTTTATCAATGCGGTTTTAGCGGCATTGAGTGACATCACGCTGCCATCGTTCAAACCAATCAGTAAGGCGCCATTGTTAGCCACAGCGACACTCTCACCCGAGGCGGGCAGCGACCACCATCCGTGGGATTTGCCGTCGGCTATTGTCCATAGGGCAACTGAATCGCGGCTTAACGAGGCGGCGAACTCGCCGTTAGGGGAAATGGCGGTGGCCGTGACGCCAGTGTTGAGGTCGCCATGCACCCATTGGTACTTGAGGCTATGGGTGGTTAAGTCCCAACATTGCACCCCTTGGCTTTGGGTGGCGACAATGGCGATATTGCCGCCGCTAGAGAGGCTCGCGCTGTATGATGGCTCCTGTGAAAGCACTCGAATATCATCGGCTTTGGGCTGACAGGCCGCTAAAAAAAGTGTGCAAAATACCAGCAGTAGGGTTTTCTTCATGAACTTGCTCCTAAAGTTGGTGTCTCTAGTCCGGTAGAGTGAGATTAATCACAGTTAACACATAACAGAATCTAGTTGGTATAACCCAGATAACTAGTATACAGTTGTCGCGCTTAGGTTATTGTAACCGCTTGAGGATGCTGAGGAAGCTTTAATGAAATCGATTTATAAATTATCGTTAGTTGCATTGGCTGTTATTGGCCTATCTGCTTGTAATCAAGAAGAAAAAGCAACAAATGCAAGCACAAATGTTGAATTAACGACTGAAGCACAAAAAGAAGCCTACAGTGTTGGCGCTTCAATCGGTCGTTATATGTCTGGCCATATCAAAGAGCAAGAAGAATTAGGCCTGCCAGTTGACCGTGCGCTGATCGTGACTGGTTTTACTAACGGTCTGAATGATCAACTGAAATTAACCGAAGAAGAAATGCAAACCATTCTTCAAGGTTTAGACAAAAAGTTAAACGACAAACGCACAGAACAAGCTAAAGCCATTGCAGCGAAAAACATCGAGGACGGTAAAAAGTTCCTCGAGGAAAACAAAGCTAAGCCTGGCGTAGTGACCACTGAATCGGGTCTGCAATACGAAGTGTTAACACCAGGTTCTGGTGACAAGCCAGCGGCTGAAGACACTGTAGAAGTGGATTACGTGGGTACTCTGCTTGACGGCACTGAGTTTGATAGCTCATACAAGCGTGGTCAAACGGCTAAGTTCCCATTAAACCGCGTTATTCCAGGCTGGACCGAAGGCGTACAGTTAATGCCTGTGGGCGCTAAGTACAAGTTTGTGATCCCTGCAAACTTAGCTTACGGCGACCGTGATACTGGTACTATTCCACCAAACTCAACCCTGATTTTTGAAGTTGAACTGAAATCAATTGAGAAAGCACAAGCGGCTCCTGCTGCTGAGCCTGCTAAAAAGTAATTTGCAGTGACAACAACTTAACTCAGGTTAAGTTTTGCACTCATAGAATACCGCCCACCTAGGGCGGTATTTTTTTGCACTCGAAATGACTAAGCAGTGCTGTAAGCGATACAAATAAAACCATGGGGCAACTTGTTTAACTGTTTTACAGCATCTCGCAAACGACCAAGGGCTAGGATTTTTAAATAGAGTTAGCGTTTAAAAGAGGATGAAGGCGTATTCTTTTGACGACGAATAATATTTCAAAATAATGATCAAATAATTAAGTTTTAAATAAATTTCCATAATTGAAATTATCGAAAACGCCTATTTTATTCGGTATGGCATTCTTAAAAATATCATCAAAATATCATATTTATTTTTTGATTGTTATTTGCTCGTTTTCGCTCTGATATATCACTGTGATGTCTTTATCTTACTTATTGTTTTCTTACCGCTTAATACTTTTGTGTTATATCACTGTTCTGTATATAGGACAGTTTGAGTTGTAAAATTTCATTTCCATCAATATCTTATGAGCGCATAGTGGGATCTTCCCCTCTTTTTTTAGCTTTTCAACTCTGGAATAATCCGCCCGCACGTTAATAAAAATTAGCGGCGATATTATAATAATGGGGTTGATAATATGGATAATGTTAATAAGTTAACGGCTATTTCTTTAGCTGTGGCCGCAGCTTTGCCAATGATGGCAAGCGCTGATGTGATGATCACTGAATATGTTGAAGGTAGCTCAAACAACAAAGCTATCGAATTGTATAACAGCGGTGATACGGCAATTGATCTGGCGGGTTATAAACTCGTTCGTTATAAAGATGGCGCCACTGATGCTTTAGATATGCAAGCATTAGATGGACAAAGTATCGCGCCAAAATCCACGAAAGTGATTTTAAACTCAAGCGCAGTCATTACCCTGCCTCAAGGTGTCGATAGTTTTTCGGGCACGTTAAGTTTTAACGGTGGTGATGCGGTTGCCTTAGTCAAAGATGGTGCGGTAGTCGATATTATCGGTGATGTGCCTACGCCGACAGGATGGGGCCTCGATGTCACCCTGCAGCGTAAACTCGATTCATTAGTCGCCAACACTGTTTTTAATCCTGCCCAGTGGGAACAATTACCTAAGGACACCTTCACCGGTTTAGGTTCGCTAGAAGCTGCGACTGAGCCTGAAACCCCTGTCTTTAGCTGTAGCGGTGCGAAAATCGTCCCTATTTATCAAGTCCAAGGTGCGGGTGAATCCAGCCCTTATGTACCTGAAGGCGCATTCGAGTCTGAAACCGAAGTGACGGTTCGCGGCGTAGTGACCGCCCGTGGCGAAAGCTTATTTAAAGGCTTCTACCTCCAAGAAGTGAAAGGCGATAACTCGCCATACACCTCCGACGGTGTGTTCGTGTTTTTAGGTGAGAATCCCCCAGAAGCGATTCAACCAGGTGTTGAAGTCTGCGTTCAGGGTAAGGTGAAGGAATACTTCGGCCTAACCCAAATCGATATTAAAGCCGATAAGAAATTTGAAGTCGGTGCTAAGGGTGAAGTCCCTGCTGCAACACCATTCTACGTAGCTGATGGCGAAACCTTAGCGCAGGCATTAGAGCGCTACGAAGGCATGAACGTGAAACTGGATGCGGGTAGCGATCTGAAGATCAGCCGTACCTTCAGTTACGATTATGCGGGCCGTCGTAATAACATGCTGGTGTCTTACAAGGCGCCGTTGATGAAGCCGACTCAGCTCTATCCAGCATTGTCACCAGAAGCGACGGCGTTAGTTAAATCTAACCTTGAAAATCAGCTGTTTATCGAATCTGACTACAAGCCAGCCGACGGTGTTATCCCTTACTTCCCTGACTTTAACGTCGAAACCGGTTATATCCGTGTGGGCGACCAACTGACCAACCTCGAAGGGGTGATAGGTTACAGCTATGGCGCCTACCGTTTAGTGGCAACCAATACTATTACCGCTGGCGACTTTATCCGCGGTGACGATAGAACCGACGCGCCAAGTGTGGCCACTAAGGGCGATATCCGTGTTGCTAGCTTTAACGTGCTGAACTTCTTTAACGATGTGGTCGGTGGTGATACTAACCCATCGGGCAGTAACCGCGGCGCATTAACCGAAGAAGAAATGCTGCTGCAACGCGCGAAAATCGTCAGTGCTATCACCGCCATGAACGCCGATATCGTCGGTTTAATGGAAATCGCTAACAACGGCTTTGGTGAAAAGAGCGCGATTAAGAACTTAGTCGATGCCTTAAACGAGAAGCAAACCGCTGACAATGCTTATAGTTTCGTTGAAATCACCGATGAAGATAAATACGACGGTAAGTACTTCGGTAGCGATGCCATCACTGTGGGTATGCTTTACCGCGCGGGTAAAGTGAGCCTAGCGGGTGCGGCTCGTGCGATCGACACCCCTGAGCAACACGCGACAGCTGGCAGTGTGACTCGCACTAAAGACGGCAAGACTGAGACTAATCCAGGTAACGATGCTTACCAACGTCACAGCTTAGCGCAAACCTTTAAGATCCATGATGAAAACTTAACCGTTGTTGTTAACCATCTGAAATCAAAAGGTTCAGGCTGTTTAGAAGATTGGGTCAACTTCGAAGAGTCAGTCGATCCTGCCGATCAACAGGGCAAGTGTAACGCCTTCCGTGTATCGGCGGCTAAAGTGCTCGGCGAAGCCTTAAAAGACGTTAAGGGCGATCTGCTGGTCATTGGTGATATGAACGCCTACGGCATGGAAGATCCAATCCGCGTATTGACCGATTACGATGCGAGCAAGTCTGAGCGCGATATCATTACTGCCTCTTGGACTACTCTTGATGGCAAAGTGTTTGAGCGCCAAGGTAGCAAGATTGAGAAGGGCTATGGCCTAATCAACCTCAATACCAAGGCTCATGGCGCTGGTACTTACTCATACAGCTACAACGGTGAGTTAGGTAACCTCGACCATGCCTTAGCAAACACTAGTCTTGCCAAGCGTTTAGTGGATATCGAAGATTGGCATATCAACTCGGTTGAATCTAACCTGTTTGAATACGGCAAAAAATTCTCTGGCGAACTGGCCAAATCTGAGAATGCTTTCTCAGCCTCTGACCATGACCCAGTGATTGTGGCATTGAGCTACCCAGCGCCGGTTGAGCCACCAAAACCTGAGCCCAAGCCAAAGGATGATGGTGGTGCATTAGGATACTTAGGTTTAGCCTTACTATCGCTATTTGGCCTGCAACGCCGTCGCCGTTAATCGAGAGTTTGTACGCTCACGGCTAAGTTTGTGAGCTAAACTCAGAGCTAAGGGATGGTTTTACCATCCCTTTTTTATGGCTCGCATCGGGTGAAATGCCGAGAAGGTTCGTCAAACGGAGAAGATAAGATGGCAGTGACAGGCTCCTACCATTCAATCGAAGTGGCGAAAGCGCCACTGTGGTTTTATTTTGTCGCACTCATCAGTTTGTTATGGAACATCATGGGTTTATTGGCATTTGTTATTCAAATGACCATGACGCCTGAGGCTATGGCGCAGATGAGCCCAGATCAGATAAAACTCTATGAATCGACACCCGCTTGGCTCGACTTTGTGTTTGGTTTTGCGGTGGTTTCTGGCGTTATCGGTTGTCTGTTGTTACTCATTAAAAAAGCCTTTTCTTATAAAGTGTTGCTCGCGTCTCTGGTCGCCGTATTGGTGCAGATGGGCTATGTCTTTGGGATTCAGCAGGCGGCAGCGGTATTAGGCAGCGATGCCCTTATGATGCCGAGTGTGGTGATCCTGTGGGGGCTGTTTTTAGTCTGGTTTAGTCGTTTGGCTGTCACAAAGCATTGGTTAACTTAGGCGCAGCGACTCCTTGCCGTCTTATACTGATTAAGCCAATGCGTATGTGTTGAACTTCAGTCACTTCTTAGTAAACTGCTAGCTGGTTTTCTTTACTAGGATGTTGAAATGAGTATTTGGTTTAGACCTGTCACCTTAGAGGATTGTGCCCGTTTAGATGCTGGTATGGGGGGCAAAGGCACCTTGATGCAGACTCTCGGGATTGAGATCAGCGAGATTGGCGATGACTATATGAAGGCGACTATGCCTGCCACGCCCGCGGTACATAATCCCTTAGGCATAGTTCATGGCGGTGCGAACGTGGCGCTGGCCGAAACGGTTGCCAGCTACGCCGCAAACTTTGCGGTGGATTTCGAGCAATATTATTGTGTTGGACAAGAGATTAACGCCAACCATTTACGCGCTTCGCGTAATGGCGTGCTGACCGCGACGGCTAAACCGGTTCATTTGGGAAAACGCAGTTCGGTGTGGGAAATCTTAATCCATAATAGTGCAGGGGAGTTGACCTGTATTTCACGGATGACGGCGGCGGTAGTAAAACGCTAAGAAGGCTCAACCAACCTGTTTTAGTTGTATCAATCGATAAATAAGGACGTGATATGGATAGTGCAATGATGTGGGAATGGGTTGGTTATTTAGCGTCTGTAGTGGTAGCCATCTCTTTGATGATGTCTAATATCAAAAAGTTACGCTGGTGGAACTTGCTGGGGTCGGCATTATTCGTTGCCTATGGGGTAGCGATACAAGCTTACCCGGTGGCGGCGGTTAACTTTTTTATCGTGATAATCGATGCCTATTACTTAGTCGTCATCTATCGTGAACAGGCGGCCTCTGTCAATGAGTAATATGTAGCACTTTGAATCAATTGAAGTATTTTTTAAGTTTGTCTTAAGCTCGAGTTCTCATTTTTGCCAAGTCGGTTTGCGTTACGGCTGGCATACTCTTTATTCTGTCGCTGGCTATTTCATCGCATACGGGGAGTGAACTTTACTCCCTGAATGATCTAAGCACTCTTCGTTAATCTGAAATGTAGATTGTTTGAATCTATATTAATCGTTTTATTGAATCTGTATCTTTGTCTATTCTAACTCCATCGACAAAACGTCGCCCCGCCAAGGAGATAAGCCATGGCCACAATTTACGATTTAATTGAATCTTGGGTTAACACCAATCAAGAATGAGGAGCAAGGTATGAGTCAACAGTATTTAACAAGCCAAAGCGGTTCTCCAATTGCTGACGATCAAAACTCATTGTCAGCGGGCGAGCGTGGTCCTTTACTACTGCAAGATTGGCATTTAATTGAAAAGCTTGCCCACTTTAACCGTGAGCGTATTCCTGAGCGTGTTGTGCATGCCAAAGGCACTGGCGTATACGGTACTTTCACCCTGACCAAAGACTTAAGCGAATACACCATTGCCGATCACTTTAACGGTGTTGGTAAGCAAACTGAAACCTTCGTACGCTTCTCTACCGTGGGCGGTGAAATGGGTTCTGCTGATGCCGAGCGCGATCCCCGTGGTTTTGGTCTGCGCTTCTATACCGCTCGTGGTAATCACGATATCGTGGGTAACAACACGCCGACCTTCTTCCTGCGTGATGGGATTAAGTTTCCAGACTTTATCCATACCCAAAAGCGTAACCCATTGACTAATTTGAAAGATCCACAAGCTATGTGGGACTTCTGGTCATTAAACCCTGAAGCCATGCACCAAGTGACGATTCTGATGTCTGACCGTGGTATTCCGGCAAACTACCGCCAAATGCATGGTTATGGTTCGCATACTTTCTCGTTCTGGAATGCTAAAGGTGAGCGTTTCTGGGTGAAGTTCCACTTCAAATCGCAGCAAGGCGTGGTGAACTTAACCAATGAGCAAGCCGATAAGTTAAAGGGTATCGACCCTGACTCATCCCAGCGCGATATGGTGGTAGCAGTGACTGACGGTAACTTCCCTCGTTGGACTGTGAACGTACAGATTATGCCTGAGAGCGACGCCAACACTTACCATATCAACCCATTCGATTTAACTAAGGTGTGGCCACATGGCGATTACCCGTTAATTGAGATTGGTGTGTTAGAGCTGAATCGTTTACCGCAAAACTACTTTGCCGAAGTCGAGCAAGTGGCATTAGCACCGAGCAACTTAGTACCAGGTGTAGGCGCATCGCCCGATAAGATGTTACAGGCACGTTTATTCGCCTATGCCGATGCGCAGCGTTACCGTATTGGGGCGAACTACAACCAGTTACCAGTAAACTGCCCACATGCGACTAAAGCGAATCATCACCAACGTGCTGGCGCTATGGCGGGAACGCAATGCCCATACCATGGTAGCCAAACTGGTGGTGATGCCGCGGCTAACTATGGTCCAAACAGCACTGCGGGGGCTTTAGTTGAACCGGCTAACTTTGCCGAGCCACCATTGCGTTTAGATGGCGAAGCGGCGCGTTACAGCCGTTACAATCAGGATGATTACACGCAAGCGGGTAACCTGTATCGTATCTTCAGCGAAGCAGAGAAAGCGCGCTTAGTGGAAACGATTTCTGGCTCACTGCGTCAGGCGAGTTTGGATGTACAGCAACGTATGCTGGCACACTTCCACAAGGCCGATGCGGATTACGGTCAACGGATCCAAACTGCACTCGGGTTATAAGCTTAATCAACCCATAAAAAAGGCCAGTGTTATCACTGGCCTTTTTGTTTACTTAATTTTAATCAATTAGTTAAAGCACTAGCGTTGCGACACCTAATAGGGCGAATAAAATCGCACAACCTCTATGGATCCACTTCATCGGTAGTTTTTCGGCACTAAAATGCCCTGCAATCACCACTGGGACGTTCGCCAGCAACATACCCAAAGTGGTACCTGCAACCACCATGGCTAAGGCATCGTATTTAGCGGCTAATACGACAGTCGCGATCTGGGTTTTGTCGCCCATTTCGGCAATAAAGAACAGAATAAAGGTCGCTATAAAAGGCCCCATCTTATAGAAACGGCTTTCTTCGGCGTCTACTTTATCGGGGATTAACACCCATAGCGCAATCGCAAAGAAGGAAGCGGCAACCAAGTAGCGTGCTACATCTGGGCTTACCCAGTTAATCGCCCATTGGCCAAGCCAAGCGGCGGCAAAATGGTTAAACAGGGTTGAGAGTAAAATCCCCAAGATAATCGCGGTTTTATTTTTAAATCTTGCAGCGAGTAATAGGGCAAGCAGTTGAGTTTTATCGCCAATTTCGGCGATGGCAACCGTAAAGGTTGAGGCGAGTAACGCTTCCAAGTGTGATCCTTTAGGGGTGGTTTTTGACATAAGCACAATAGACCGTCCACCCCTAGGTGCGGTTACTGTGCTCAGGTCTTGCAGGACAAATCGATGATTTGCTGTGAACACCATGGCATGCGGCCAAGTATGTTGATGTTCACCCTGAATATCGATGGCTCGAAATCCAGTTAGCTACTCCCCCGAAGCGAGGAGGGCATTATACCCAAGTGAAACATGGTTTCAAGATTAAACTCATCAAGTCAGAGGGCAAATAATCTGACAGACGCCAATAAAATACCGCTCAACGTTTTGTAATGCATTGAATTGTAACATTTTAATTTTTGACAACGTTGTCTTTTATTGTTAGGTTAGCCCTGTCTCAATTTAAGTTACATATTGTTAACTTGAATGGAGAACCACCGTATTTGGCAAACTAATTGAAAAATTAGGACGCAAAGCCTCCGGTCTAAGGTTGTAAAGGGATGTTGTAACTAAGATAGCGGGGTTGCCTCTGAATTGATTTAATGCTTTCAATTCTTTGAAAAATAAACGGCTTTGCTTAATGCTGTTTTGCCTAAATACCACTTTTATACCTATGCCAATCTCATCGAGAAAGGCACCCTACGGAGTACATTAAAGTGGAACATCAAACTGCTTTTTCACCAATCACAAACGCTAAACTCAAACGTCCGCAACTGGCTCGCTTAAGCCTAATTGCCTTAGCTTTAAGCGCCACGAGTGCCCTCGTCAGCCAAACGGCGTCGGCCCACGGTTATGTCGTATCACCTGAGTCACGCTCGTACGCCTGTAAAACCGGCAGCAATTTAAACTGCGGCGCCGTTCAGTGGGAACCGCAAAGTGTTGAAGGTCCATCAGGTTTTCCTGAGTCAGGCCCTGCCGACGGTAAAATTGCCAGCGCCGCCAACGGGGCGTTTTCTCCCTTGGATGAACAGAGCCCAAGTCGTTGGTCTAAGCGTGATATCAAGTCGGGTTGGAATGACTTTTCTTGGCAGTTCACCGCTAACCATGTGACCCGCAATTGGCGTTACTATTTAACTCGCCAAGGGTGGGATCAAAATCAAGCGTTGAGCCGTGCAAGTTTTGACTTAGCGCCCTTCTGTGTGGTCGATGGTGGCATGGTGCAGCCGCCTAAGTTAGTGACACATAACTGTTATGTGCCTGAAGGCAGAACCGGTTATCACGTGATTTTGGCCGTGTGGGAAGTGGGGGACACCACTAACAGCTTCTACAATGCCATCGATGTGAACTTTAGCTCTGGCTCCGTGGTGCCGGGCGAGTGGACCGATATTGGTGATATTAATCCGTCACTCGATCTTAAGGCGGGTGATAAGGTGATGACGCGGGTGTTTGACGCCAACGGTGAGCAAACAGCCAAGCAAACCCAGATAACCATTGCCGATGCCACCCAAGGCGCCAAGCAAAATTGGCCATTCCTGTTAGCCAGCGCGATTAATGCCCAGCAGCCACAACTTAAGGCGGGGCAGAAGAATGCCTCTGGAGTGATCTCGCCCGTTTACGGTAAAAATGAGATTTATGCCGCGCCTAATTCGGGTCTAGAGCGAGTGGAAGTGAGCTTTGATATTGCGCCTGCGCCGGGCAATCAGCTCGATGTCACGTCACTGGCCGATGATTACACCATTGTCGATGGTGCCGCTCAGGTCAGTTTCGATGTTAGCACCAATACCGATATGCAGGTCTCGGCTTACCTGTTTAGCCACGATGGCACGGCAGCAGGGTATGTCACGCAAGCGGTCAACAATACCAGCGCGAGTTTAGTGCTTGATGTCGTTGCGCCAAAGGCGGGCCATTATCACTTACAGGTGAAGGGCGAGCCTAAGCAAGGCGAGGTTATCCAGCAAAACTTCGATCTGTTCTTAAAAGATCAAGCCACAGCGCCCGATGCCGACTTTGTCTTCCCCGAGGGCATTAAAAACTATGTGGCGGGTACTAAGGTGCTGCAACCTAAAACCGGCAAGATCTATCAATGTAAACCTTGGCCCTACAGTGGTTATTGCATGCAATGGTCGCCAACGGCAACTGGGTTTGAACCGGATGTCGGCGGCTCTTGGGCTATGGCCTGGACTGAGTTGTAACCCGTTAACAGGGGAATGAGGGATTGTGAGTCGTGTTAATCCGCGTTAGCGCAATCCCGTATCCCAGTTAGCGAATCGCAAAGCCAATAGATAAACCCTGCAATGCCACAGGTGTTGCAGGGTTTATTGTTTTGATAACAGATCCGCCTCGATTTTTTATCTTTTACTCACATTTCCTCTTCGGATAGCCAAAGCAGCGTCATCTTTGTCTATAACTGGCTTGCCCGCTGGGATAGGCTCTGTTAATGTCCCTAGCTATCTTCTATTACGCGCGATGTCGCTGCTTTGCTAAGGCAATCACGGTTGAAATTAATGTCACTTTTCTGCAAACGATTTAGTTAGCCTCAATGGCGACTGGGTTGAAATATTCAAAAGCTATTGGGGCCAATTGATCTGCTCTTTGAGATCGGATTGGATGCTTTAAGTTTAGTGACGCTTTTCGTTTGAGATTGCTGTTGGCTTAATCACAGAGTGCGCAAGGCTTTATCCTTCAAATCTACTCAAAAAACCTTAAAAAATAATAATTAATACTTGAACAGGATAATTGTGTGAATTCAAAAATGTTAGGCTCGATAGCCATTGTCGCGGGGACCGCCATTGGCGCGGGAATGTTAGCCTTACCCTTAGCCACGGCCGCCTTAGGCATGGTGCCAGCCATTTTGCTAATGGTGGTGATTTGGGGCTTGTCAGCCTATACCTCATTGTTAATGCTTGAGATTAACCTGCGCTCTGGCATCGGTGATAACGTCCATGCGATCACGGGCAAACTCCTCGGCAAGAAAGGCCAAATGGTGCAAGGCGCCTCCTTTCTCAGTTTGCTCTTTGCTTTAACAGCAGCGTATTTGACGGGCGGCTCATCGCTGTTAGTTCTTAAAGCCAAAAATATGTTTGATCTCGTGTTAGACAACCAGCTGGCGGTGGTGCTGTTTACCTTAGTGCTG
The DNA here is from genome assembly GCF_019457435.1 of Shewanella sp. FJAT-51649. NCBI lineage: Bacteria > Pseudomonadati > Pseudomonadota > Gammaproteobacteria > Alteromonadales > Shewanellaceae > Shewanella > Shewanella sp. FJAT-51649. Next base: position 1,044,533 of record NZ_CP080411.1, read on the forward strand.
GGTGGATTTGCGGCCTTAGGGGTGGCTTGGGTCGATAAAGCCTCGCGCTTCTTGTTTTCGCTGATGATTTTATTGCTGATTGTGGTCGTGCTGTTTTTATTACCCGAAGTCAGCATCTCGAGTATGGCAACCAGTGCAGTGGCCGAGTCCATGACCAGCAGTTGGATGGCGGCGATTCCAGTGGTGTTTACTTCCTTCGGTTTCCACGTGTGTATCGCGACCTTAGTGCGTTATTTAGATGGCGATGCAGTGTCGCTGCGCAAAGTATTATTAATCGGTTCAACCATTCCACTCGCTTGTTATATCTTCTGGTTATTGGTGACCTTAGGCACAGTCGGTGGCACCGAAATCAGTAGCTTTAATGGCTCTTTACCTGCGCTTATCAGTGCATTACAAGAGATTGCCCACACGCCTTGGATCAGCAAATGTATTTCGCTGTTTGCGGATTTAGCCTTAATCACCTCTTTCCTCGGGGTCACCTTAAGCCTGTATGATTTTGTGGCCGAACTGACCCGCGCGAAGAAGACCTTCCTCGGCCGCGCCCAAACCTGGTTGTTAACCTTTGTGCCGCCGCTGTTATGTGCGCTCTATGTCCCCGAAGGTTTTGTTGCCGTATTAGGCTTTGCCGCCGTGCCGCTGGTGGTGATGATTATCTTCCTGCCGATCGTAATGGCACTGCGTCAGCGCCAAGCCACGCCGCAGGGATACCAAGTGTCCGGCGGCACATTTGCCCTCGGGATTGCCGGTCTGCTAGGCGCGGTGATTATCGGCGCTCAGCTATTTGTCGCGCTGTAACTGAAGGTTGTTTCACGCGCTGATACGGCAGAGTGAAACCGATATATATGATGAATGTATTTGCTTTGTAAGCGAATTTTTCTAACTCTGTTATAGAGTGCGTGCGATATGCTAAAGTCAGGCCCAGTGCCTGACTTTTTGCTTTTTAGCGTTAACCAAAGCGGCATGTAATCCCAATAAATATAAGAAATGGCCTCGCAAGCGCTCGGCTTTCTTCACCTAAAACGGACTTAAGATAATGAAAAAATGGTTACTCTCAGTTGCCGTGGCGGCGAGTTTTGCCTCCCATGCCGATGAAGGTATGTGGCAGCCACACCAATTGCCCGCAATGGCCGATGAACTCAAAGCGAAAGGCTTAGAGATTGATGCAAAATCGATTTCCAAACTGACCGAATTCCCCATGAATGCCGTGATCAGCCTAGGTGGTTGTACGGCATCTTTTGTATCGCCAAAAGGCTTAGTCGTGACAAACCATCACTGTGCCTATGGTTCGATTCAATATAACTCGACTCCAGAGAAAAACCTGTTACAGGACGGTTTCTTAGCTAAAACCTTTGCCGATGAATTACCCGCGGCGCCTGGTTCTCGCGTTTATGTCACCGAAGATGTCACCAACGTGACTGAGCGCGTTAACGCTGGGCTTGAAAACAAGACGGGCCGTGAGTTTTATCAAGGTGTTGAGAACCAAGAAAAAGCACTCGTTGCCGAGTGTGAAAAGGATGAAGGCTACCGCTGCCAAGTGTATAGCTTCCACGGCGGCTTAGAATACTATCTGGTAAAACAGTTAGAAATCCGCGACGTACGTTTAGTCTATAACCCCGCGGGCAGCGTCGGTAAATACGGCGGCGATGTGGATAACTGGATGTGGCCGCGCCACACGGGCGACTTTTCCTTCTACCGCGCCTATGTGTCTAAAACCGGTAAACCTGCCGAATTTAGCGCCGACAATGTGCCGTACGAGCCAAAGAGCTTCTTAAAAGTCTCGGCCAAAGGCGTGAGTGAAGGGGATTTTGTGATGGTGGCGGGTTACCCCGGCCGTACCAACAGATACCGCACCGCGAACGAAGTGCAAAATCAGTTCGAATGGGCTTACCCAGAAGGCAAGATGCTGCGCGAACGTTTTATTGAAATCATCAAAGAAACCGCGCCAGAAGGCAGCGACGAGCGCATTAAGTACGAGAGCCAAATCGCAGGCTTAGCGAACTACGCTAAAAACTTTACCTCTATGATCGAGTTTTATGGCAAATCCACCATGTTAGCCGACCGCAAGGCCCGTGAAGCCGAGCTCGCCGCATGGATTGCTAAAGACAGCAGCCGCGAAGCCAAATACGGTAAAACCTTAAGTGAATTAGACGCGCTGATCGCCAAGAGCAAAGCCCATCAAGAACGGGATATGATTTTAAGCTACATTGGCAACACTACTATGGTGCCAACGGCGACCAATCTGTACCGTTTAGCCCATGAGAAGCAACTGCCTGATATGCAGCGTGAACCCGGCTTCCAAGACCGCGATATGACGCGTTTCAAGGCGAGCATGGAGCGTATCGATCGCCGTTATGCCCCAAGTGTCGATAAGGCCGTGCTCTTGGATATGCTTAAACGTTATGCCGCGTTACCTGAGGCGCAGCGCTTACCTGCAATGGATAAAGCCTTTGGTATCGATAAAAAGGTTAACGAAGCTAAACTGGCGAAAACCTTAGACAAAATGTACGCCAAAACCGAGCTGGGCAACAAAGATGTGCGTTTAGCTTGGATGGAAAAATCCGTTGATGATTTCAAAGCCTCTAAGGATCCTTTTATTCAATTCGCCGTGGCCATGTATGACACCAACATGAGCGAAGAGAAGAAAGAGAAAGAGTTAGATGGCGAGCTGATGAAAGTGCGTCCACAGTATATGGATGCCATCATTGCCTATAACCGTGAGCAAGGTAAGCCAGTGTACGCCGATGCGAACTCTAGCCTGCGCGTGACCGTTGGCCATGTTAAAGGTTATGAACCTAAAGATGGTTTAGTAGCTAAGCCCTTTACTCGCCTCGAAGGCATAGTGCAAAAAGACACGGGCGTTGACCCATTCGATGCGCCGAAAAAGCAGTTAGAGCTTATCAAGCAGAAGCAATACGGTGATTTTTATGTGAAAGCCATCGATTCTGTGCCGGTAAACTTCCTGTCGACCTTAGACACAACGGGTGGTAACTCTGGTTCTCCAACCCTAAACGGCCGTGCCGAATTAGTGGGTTTACTGTTCGATGGCGTGTATGAAAGCATCATCGGTGACTGGGCGTACGACGATAATATCAACCGCTCAATCCAAGTCGATAGCCGTTATATGCTGTGGGTGATGAAGTATTTAGATAATGCCGACAACCTATTAGCCGAGATGGAGATCGTTAAATAATCCATCGCCGCATCGCACAGGTGCGGCAAGTATGATTGCAAAGCCGCTTCTGTCATATGATTTACGGGATAAATAGGTAGCAATTGCAAGATAAGAAGAAAGCGATAAACCAATGTGGTTTATCGCTTTTTTGTATGTAATGACTTGCAGATAATTGTTGAAAGCAGTATTGCTAGGCGAGCCATGGTATTCGCTCACCGACACGGAGAATAGAAACCTAGGGTTTCTAAGCTTATGAACGAGAGCCATGGATGGCGAACTGGCCGTTAAACAGGGATGTTGTTCAAGTCCATCCGTGGATGTAGGGCCGCCCCATCTGATGTGAATTGATTCACGAATGCCGCGATGGCATGGATGCCAAAAAGCGGCCATGGGGCGGACGGTCGTCTCGCTAATCACCATGACTCACTCTTTTAGCATCGGTGTAGCTTGCAGGTTTTAAAGAAACACACAGCATGCTTTGGGACAAAAGCGATTAACCTTTTTATCTATTTATGGAGTTTATTGTCATTGTTTCCCCAGTGACTCGCCGCCTCTTTATTTAACATGAAGTATCCCTATAGGCTCGACGGCGACATCCATGTCGCCAACGGTCACTGGTGCCCCAATGCCAATTTTAACTACCCATTTGCGATATGTACGTAAGAAGTTAAGGGACAAAAATGAGTTAGGTTATTAACTCTAACTCGTCATTTTCGGATGAAAATCTCTATGGGCTAACACCTCAATCAGCCGACGCGATAGCGGTCGGCTGCATTGAATTGTTATTTTAGTTATCCTTTTGGAGGAAAAGGATCGTTACCGTGGCTATCCTTTCCGCCAATTTGTCCATCTTTATTATGAATAACTAGTTCGGTATTTTGATTTTGGCTAATTTCCCTTGCTCGGTCGACAGCATCCTGCTTTTTATCAAAATGACCGGACGAACGTTGGCCACCACTTTGCTTAATGTCCCAACCACCATCAGGGTTTGGAACAACATGTGTAGATTTACCAGTCATTGTATTTCCTCCTATGGCGTGTACTCAGTTTCTTGGCATTTAGGACATGGCGGCAAGGTGTCTGAATTGTCATCTAAGACAACCACCTGCCCACAGTTATCACATGTGTATGCACCTTTTCCTGGTTTTTCCCCAGTAGTAGACATATCGTTTCTCCATTCACTTCCCTTGAAATGGCACTGCACTTACCGTGAGGGATGCGCGGAAAGGTGCCAAGAAATTTAACGCCGCCTTAAGCGGTGAGTGACTGTTGGCTAAAATGTGAAGCGAGTTGAAACCGAGCCAACTGTTACGAATCTGACTTTAAGGCTTTGTTAGTTTACGTTAATATTTGCTATCGAAGTCATTACAATCTGGGCATGTATAAGTATATGTATCGACCCAGCTACTCATTTCACCATTTGGCCAAGATGAACCACATATTTCACAATCCACTTCAATATCTTCTGAATCTTCGTTTCCACACATCGTGCATTTAAAACCAGTTGAAGAGTCTTCGTTTGGAATCATCAAATCACTCACGTTACACTCTGGGCAATCATATGTAGCCCAATGTACGTCATATTGATGCTTTAGTCTTACTCCTCTAAAAGCAGCGTTATGAGCATCTCTAACTTCTACCTTAGCTTCTTTTAATTCGTGTTCATATTCATCAGCTAATGTTTGAAAAACACCAAGATGATCTTTACTTATTACATCTTGCAATCCAACGACACTAAATATATCTGTAAACTCATCAAACCCACGAGTTAATCGGCCTAATGCTAACCTGACTTCTTTGGTATCCATTACAAACTTGTGATGTTCGATATCATTCCTAAGATCTTTTAGCGATCTAATTTCAGAAGCCAACTCGGAATCAAAATAGTCTTTATCAGATTCAACGTATGCGAGTGCCATATCTAGAGTGATTGTATGTGGATTGAGATTGCCTTTAACAGGTAATTCAAAGTCAAACTCTTCGTCTTCCAAAACTTCAAAAGCGTCAATTAATGATATTTCATCTTTTTTAGCTCTTTTTTCAACGACTCTAAATACTTTTGAGTATATTAAGTTCTCGTCTATTGTTGAAATGTAGTGTTTTAAAATTAACTCCATAAAGTGACAGAAATGTAGTAAAGCAAATTTATGAGATCGTCTACATCCATTTTGCCCTTGTGCATATTTGGCTAAAGCTTCATCTAAACTATCGATTGCATTTCCAATAATATCTAGCTCATATTTGTGCACGACTTCTCCTTAGTAAACTAACGCCGCCAGCAGCGGCCGAGTGAAACGAGGTCCAGCGACCGCAGGGAGCGATGCTGGCTGGCCTTGTTATGAGCTTTTGCTAGTGCCACAACAAATTATCTTTATAGTTCGCAGGAGGTTTTCCATCAGTAGTTAACCCCAAGTAGTAATAAAAACTTACCATTTTACCGCCAATGTCAGCGGAACCAACAAAATACCAATGATCTGTATAAGACACTAAGCCGAAATGTGAGCGATGAGAAGCCTCTGAAACTTTAATTTCTGTACCTTTGATAAGAGAAGCAACATCCACACCAAGAGGACAGGACTCGAAGCCATGGTTTTCATATAGCTCATTGACGGGTAAGCCTCTCGCAAACATTGCATTGTTATCAATGGAGCAAATGAAAGCGTTCTTTACTAAATGTTTTATGCCTATGTCACCTTCAAATTGATAACGGTCTGAAACATTCTTTATGGTTGTGCAACCAGCCAAAATAATTGTTAGGCTAAAAATTAGGAAATTATTCATATGGCTCATAACGCCCGCCTAAGGGGCTGGCAACGCATTACCACTAAACTCAAACACAACAACTGCAACCACCGCAGCTCAATGGGACTGGAAACGCCACGCGTTGACAGTCCCTCTTGAGGCGTTTGTTAGCCCTATGATGACCAAATGCTATCAAATGGAATCGCTTCAATTTTCACGCCAAAACTCGAGATATTCGGCAAGGTCGAATTATGATGTTTTCGTATTTCTGCGCCAGTTGCATGCATTTTATCGTGAGTCGTATGCGCATCAGCTATCAATGTTACATGATAGCCAAGACCTGCTGCTCGACGAGCTGTCGTATCAACACAAAACTCTGACGCGTAACCACATAAAAGTACGCGCTCAACTTCAAGCTCTTTTAATACTTTCTCGAGATTGGTATGCAGAAACGAATCTGGAGTTGTCTTGCGTACAAATAAGTCACTGGACTCTATCACTAAACTTGCTTGTAACTTCCAACCATCTGAGCCGTACTCAATGCCTGTATTAGGTTGTTCATGTTGAATAAAAATGACTGGGATTGAGTAACTTCGAGCTGATTCAGTGACGGCATTAATTTTTTCCAACACCAATTGTGACTCAAATGGGCGTGGTTCTGGATCAAATAAAATCGACTGAACATCGATCACTAAAACCGCAGATTTCATAATATTCCTCTGATAGGGCTAACGCCCAATTAAGTAGTGAGCAACTCACTACAAAAGCCAACGCATTGCGCCATAAACACAAAACTCACCGCAAACCAAAAATGCCAAGCGTTGCGAATCTGCTTAAATTGCTTGTTAGCTGCGACGTTTTGGCCGGAGGTTTGCCACCCAACGGCCTAATTGAAAACACATTATTGCTTTCAAACAACGATGTAAAACAGACAACTCGAAAACTACAATCCGAACCACGAAACGCGCATGACAAAGAAGAAATAGCAGATAAACTTATCAGCCATGCGGGCTTAAATTTGCAAAGAATTCTTTCGAAGAAGCCGACGACCACGTGCGCAGAAACAGTTTGGGTACGACAGCGTTTCAAAACCAAAGAAGCCACAACAAAGAACTCAACAACCGCACCACTTCCCGTAAGCTAATACGGGTTAGTTCAACCACTTCACGAAAAGTGCCACTGGCGAGATAGGCGGTAAAGCGCGGACTTTCAGGTGTAAAGCTAGAACCTCTGACCAAGGCTAATAGACTATTAACTTTAGGATCTTCCTAATTCCAGCGAACGAAGTGAGCGATAGTTGAGCGCATTGTTAGGTGCTTGCCCCACCTTCTGTATTTTTGACTCTGAGCAGCAGATATTCACTAAATGAGTTAAGCCATTGTTTGGCATCATTTTCTGAGTTCCAATACCTGCCTCCGGATTGGTATCTACGTAGTGTGTCTAAAATTTGGTTATTTGAAGTGGATAGAAGCTCGTTGACGTCAGATAGAAGTACTTTGTCATTGGCGAGTTTTTCGCATTCAAAGTAAGAGTTCCAGAGCTCCTGCTCGTTTGAATTTCCAATATCAAGCGCCCAGTCCTGGTGGTAATAGCAGGACATAAAGTACTTAAGTCTCGGGAATTTCTGGGATTCCATTCAAGCACCTAACGCCGCCAGCAGGGGCAGACAAAGCGCGCAGCGGTTTGGCTGTCCCTCTGGCTGGCTTTGTTACGTGCAGATCTTGCACAGATGTTTAATTGTCTTTTCATGTTCCTTACCGACTAAGCCAACATCTTGATGAAATCGAAATCCAGATTTTTTAACTTTAGCAGCTTCGAGAGCCTTTTTTGCCTCTGAGCCATCGCTACCGATTAATGCTTTAGATGCGTGCCACTTATAATGATCAAGAGGAAACGTGAGTCTATCAACATGCTCATTAAGCACATCAAGAGCATTGGCGTACTCGTTTTCAATTTTTCGAGTTGCTACCAAATATGGATAATCAAGGTACACCCCGGTTTGGTGGTTTGGAAATTCTCTTTCCCTCTCAAGCACTTCTTTGAAAGCAGAAATACATCCATCCAAATCGTTTAGCGCTTTAAATGCGGTTGCTTTTGCCAATAAAGCACGAACATCATCAAATTTATCCTTTCTTGATTCGAAGTATTCATTAACCAAACGAAGCGATACTTCTGGATCATTATCAGCCAAAGTGAGAGCTTGGATTACTAAATATTGATCTCGCTGCGTTCTTGCTCGCTTCAACTTCGAATAGAAATGTTCTTCGATAGAAGCATTCCAATTTTTATTCCTGTACCAATCATCGGATGACACAATAAATCCTTAGCACGTAACGCCCCAAGCAGGGGCAATAACACGTAGGCTAACATACCGAACGAAGTGACGGGAGCCTACGTGTTAGTGTCCCGCTGCCTTGGTTTGTTAGGCACGTTGCCACAACACTTCCAAGTTCTTTTTAAATGCCCCTAAATTTACTCGATTTAGCCAATCGCATTCTAAACCGTACCTTTCATTAATTTCTGAAACAAGTGTGTCAAAACCGCTCATAAATTCATTGAAGGCTGTTCCGTGCTTGGTGTCAGGTGAATGGCATAAGCACAACACAACTGGATCTACAGTTAAGTTATCTTGCTTAAAAGCGGTAATGGAGCAGATATTGTCCCAGTCGATAACTGTGATAGCCATATTATTTTTAAACAAATAAATACTTTTGTTATTTACTTTTATTTCAAAGATATCTTCGCCACCACTCTTAATGCGGAATAATAGGCTTTGAAAAAATCTCGTAATCTTCATGTCAATTTTAGTGCCTAACGCCTTGCTAATTGGCTGCCGCAGCGAAGCGTAGGCAGTCCAGTGGAGGCCACGCTACTTGTGGCCGGAACGAAATTAAGCAACTTGTTATACGGCATTTTCCACTAATTCCCATAATACTCATCTACTTGTTTTGATAAGTTTTTTATTGGTTTAGCTCCATCAAAATACTCTGACGTTTTGTTATGAAACTCAACAAAGCCCAACTTAGTTTCAACGTCATACTCACCAAGAGCTTCATCTAGGAACAAATAACCTAAGTTGCCATAAGTCGTGTGTTCTTTTTCGTTGTAGTTATCAAAAAACAAAACAATGCCCAACTTATCTTCATCTTTATATAAGTTGTAATAAACGTCTTCAGATTTTATTGAAACACCACCAAAGTTAAGATCATTAAGGGGCGATCTTCGAGGCCGAAATTTTATGATTATCCATTTTTTCAATTCAGGTGCTGAGTTAAATAGCAATTCAACTGAAGGGAATGAATTTTTTATACCTCCAGCGCTTATTACAAACTCCCTTTTACCATTCTCTCGAATAGGGCTAAATTCAAAAGTAAGTTCGGGATCAACTTTAGAAAGTGCTGCAGATAGTTTATCAAAAGTGTTTTCTGTATCTCTTTCGAAGTTAAAGATCATATCTTCATTCTTTTGAAACCATTTCCAAAAATCAGCTTCAACCGCTGCACTTGCTTTCGAGCCAAATAACGAAAGTATTCCCATAACTATTAATTTGACTCCGTGTTTCATAGTTTCGTTGCCGTATAACATTTTATTAGTGCGCATGCGCGTTTATCACGTTAGACCAGTAAAAATGCGCACAGTTAACTATCTGTTTATGCAGAAGTTATCAGCTTTTTATAAAATACACCATCTGGAAAAACGCGCATGCGCGTTTTCCAAACCTATTAACTAAAATTCAGTTACTATATTCACCTGATTTTAAAGAGTTTTATTTTGGATGGAATTAGTGCGCACTGATATTGTCTTAAAATCACTCCAAAGTATCTAAATTTAAATATGACTGTATAGCCATACATTATTAGCCGTTTCGCGGTAGGGGCAAACATAGGTAACTAGATAAGAATTTGTATGGCAACAAGAGTAGGTATTTTCGATTGAGATAACGAGCCGAAACACACTTTGGGGCATAAAGCTTTTAGCCAAATGAACAGTGCAATGGCCGTCAAAATTGCCATTGTTACAACAGTGACCGTTGGCGACATGACCGCTCTTTCACATCCATGTGAACGCGGCATTTACACTTCCATGTGTTGCAGATGCCGCCGTCGAGCCTATAGGAATACTTCTTGTGAAATAAAAGGACGGCGTGTCACTGGGGAAACAATGACAATTCATCCTACACACCTGACGACAAACTTATCTCGCTTTGGGGCAATAGCTTTTAGCAAGATGAACAGTGACCGTTGGCGGCATATAAATCTCCTTGTTCAATGCTTAATCAAGTATAGATGGAGGTTATTCCACGCTATTTAAAGAAGGATATCTCAGTATTGCCCGTATTTCCTTTTCAATAAAAAGTATTACTTTCATACGGGTTAATACCTAGGTAAATATTTATATCGTATTATCCCGTCACTATTTTTTATCTAGTTAGTTAGTTAGTTAGTTAGTTAGTTCGCGAGGGCTAACTTTCCCTACAGAAAAGGATTTTTTATGGGACATAAGACGTTACTGAGTGCTGTATTTTTGACTGCGACCTGCGGTGTCGCCACTTTTGCGGTGAATGCCGAATCACTGTTTACTCCCTTCCCAGACGCCAAATCGCCTGAAGAAAAGCGCATCCACTTTACGCCCTTTGAGCTTATCACCGAAGTGAATGGTGACAAGTTCACTCTGTTGCCTGTATCGGGGAAATTGACTCGACAAAGCGTTGAGTTGCCAGAGGGGTATAGTCCCGAGCATGTGATCAATAACTATTTGGCACAGCTTAAAAAGCTGAATGCTGAAGTGTTATTTAGCTGCAAGGCCGCCACCTGTGGTGATGGTCAAGCCATGCAAACTCAGCTAAAGCCACTTAAAACTGTGAATGCCGATTATCACAGTGCTTATGCGGCGGCAAAACTAAAAGGTACTCGCGGTGAGGTTTACACCAGTATCTATGTCGTCAATCGGGAGGATAGATACACCTACCTGCAGGTCGATATCCTCGACGCTATCCCTGAGCCGCTGGATTTGATCCAAGCGAATAGTGACTTCTTACAGCAGGCGCCGAAGGACATTGAGATTAAAGATAGGCGCAGTGATGATGCTCAAGGCGCGACCGACCATCCTTTGCTGGGGCGTATGCCCGGCAGTTATATTACCAGTTACAAACAAACTAACTTTACCCAAGTGCCTGTATTGGTGGGGATCTCGGGCGCAGATTATCAAACCAAATCGCTGGACGCCAAGCTTACCCAAATAACGTATCAGATGCCTGAAAGCTATTCGTTGTTTGAAATCAACAGCAATTATGCCGCAGCAGCACAAAAACTGCAGGCTGAGCGGGTGTTCCACTGTAAAGGTACGGCCTGCGGCGACGATGATAACCTGATCAATGCCATCAAATTAATCAAGGACGATAAAGAAGATGAATGGCAGGAGTATCAGCTGTTTAAGCTGAGTCACGCCAAGGGAGATGTTTACTTCGATATCTATTCCCAAGGATATTTTGATGGCACACCTGCCGATACTACGCTCAGGGTAATGGAACTTTCTAGTCTGAAGGATGATCGTGTGGCGATTGACCTCGATGCCTTGACCGATGCGATTAGCCAAACAGGCAAGGCGACGTTAGAGGGATTGTTGTTTGATTATGACAGTGAGCGTATGTTGCCTGAGTCCAAGCCAGTTCTTGAGGTCCTCGCGAGTTATCTTAAGCAGAACCCTGCGTTGAGTTTCTATGTGGTCGGACATACCGATGACAAGGGCGAGCGGAGTTACAATCAAAGCCTGTCGGAGCGCCGCGCCGCAGCAGTGATTAAGCAGTTGAGTGACGGGTTTCAAATTCCGTCGGCTCAATTAACCGCCCACGGTAACGGGGAATACAGCCCTGTGGCCAGTAACACTAATGACGCCGGACAAAAGTTGAATCGCAGAGTGGAGTTAGTGCTTCGTTCCGATAAAAAGTAGCTCAATTTCAAAAGTTTGAAAGACTACTTTGGCTTCATCAACAACGCCTGAGTCATCTCAGGCGTTTCTATCTTCATCGGCGTTTATTGGCAGATATTGTTCACGCAGGCATTGTCTCAAATTGAGGTTAACTGCTTGAGTGCATTCACCACTTATCCTCACTAAATCGTTACTGCGGCTTTAAGCGCTGTAACTTCCTCTGGGCTGAGTGGGCGCATTTCGCCTTCGGCTAAGGAGCCTAGCGTTAATGTCATTAACGCGACGCGTTGTAAGTCAATCACCTTATAACCTAAGGCGTTGGACATGCGCCGAATCTGGCGATTTAACCCTTGGGTAAGCACAATTTCAAAACGGTCTGCACTTAACCGTGTGACTTGGCAGGGGAGTGTGCGCACCTCTTTGTATTGTACGCCGCTGGCCATTTGTTCGATAAAGGCATCGTTGAAGGGCCTATCGAGCTGCACATGGTAGGTTTTACTGTGGGCAAAACTGGGGTGCATCAGTTTATGGGTGAGTTCGCCATCATTGGTGAGCAGCAATAAGCCACGGGAATCCTTATCTAATCTACCCACTGGGTAGAGTCTTGGCGCAGTTGGCAGTAAATGCAGCAAACTGGATTTATCCGTGTCTAACAAACGGCAATCTGTGCCCTCGGCTTTATTGAAGATCCAATAGCTGAGTGCTTCGGCGCCCGTAATGGGCTTATCGTCTAAGCAGAGGCTATCGAGACATTGGCCGTCAGCATCGAAAAGCACGGCATCGGTATGCTGAGCAATGTTGCCATTGAGGCTGATGCGTCCGGCCTCAATTAAGCGGCAGGCTTCGCGGCGTGAACTAATGCCGCATTGGGCAAGGTATTTGGCGAGACGCATAAATGACTAAGCTAAAACGGGTGATGGACTTGGGCGCGATAATACAGGATTTTGGATAAACGGCGCATGGCAAATGCAAGGCTGATACACCAAATAATATTGAGGTTTGTTTGCAGCCACATATTGGCGGCGACAAAACAGAAGTGATTGTTTGTCTCGCAGGGCGGGAAATCTAGTTGGCTCCAGTCCAGTTGTAAGCTCAGACACACGGCACTGATAAAGCTGAATAAGCTTAAGTAAAACAAAGGTCTTGGGCAGATTAGTTTAGGCACGATTCCCGCAATAATCACCAAGGCATGCAGGGTTAGCGTGCTTAACAGATAGCTAGTGGAAACCAGTCTGTGCATGGTTAAAAAGTTAATCGGAAATATCCCCATCAAAATCACCGAGGTGCCAACCCAGGCGCCTGTGAGCGCAATATATTGGCTAAAGCTGTCGAGCTTAAGTAAGTAGAGCCCAGCCATAGAGACCAACATACAAATCCCCGCGGCGAGTAATCCGAGGTTAAATACATAGGCGAGGGGAGAGTTGATATAGTCACCGAGAAAATCGGCACGCATAAACAGGGCAGGAGTGCCCACGGTTTGATATTCGCCGTAGAGCGCGATGATAACCCCAGTGGCACTCAGCAGCGCAGCGCCCACAATCAACCAAGTGATCAGGCGATGTAAGTCGTAAAAACTGGGTTCATGCTGCGGATTCATATTGTGATGGATGCATTTTGTGGTGAATGACTATGCCGTAAATTAAGCTTCATACCGCGCGAATAACCCGCTGTAACTTGCCTGAATCCGAAACTGATGGCAAGTCTCGGCCTGATTTGATCTTTCGGCTGATAAAAACAAAGGGAGCTAATAGCTCCCTTGGTGTTATCGATAATCAAATAAGGTTAGTGACGCTTACGGAAAATCACAATCGCAATCGCAACAGCGGCTAGGATCATGCAGTACCAAGCGTGGGAGACGGCCGCCAGCGGTGTGATGCTAAAGGTTGAGGCGATCAGCAGTGCTTGGGCGCCATAGGGAATTAATCCTTGGATAATACAGGCAAAGATATCGAGTACACTGGCCGCGCGCTTGGGGCTAACACCGTGTTTCTCAGCCAGATCTTTAGCAATATCACCGGTCACAACGATAGACACTGTGTTGTTGGCAACGCAGCTGTTGGTGACGGCCACAATCCCAGCCATGCCTAATTCGGCCGCGCGGCATGAGGCTTCACCTTGAGCTTTTGAGAAACGGGTGATGAGCTTTTCAATCTGTTTGCTTACAAAGGCTAAACCACCTTGTTGCTGCATCAGCGCGGCTAAACCACCGACTAACATCGACAGGATGAAGATTTCCTGCATATTGCTAAAGCCCGCGTAGATATCTTTACCAAATTGGATAACGCCATAGTCCATGGTGAGGAATCCTGCAGCGCCCGCCAGCAAAATGCCTAAGGTCAAGACGACGAACACGTTTAACCCTGCGACCGCTAATACCAGAATCGTCAGGTAAGGAATCACCTTGATAAAGTCGATATCCTGAGCGGCTAGATCGGCTTGGCCTTGGCCTGCAATCACAAAGGCGATAAAGGTCAGCAGTGAAGCTGGGATCGCAAAAATCAGGTTCTCGCGGAATTTATCTTTCATATCACAGCCTTGAGTACGAGTGGCTGCAATAGTGGTATCCGAAATAATCGAGAGGTTATCGCCAAACAGTGCGCCAGACATCACGGCGCCCGCCATCAGGGCATAATCAATTTGTGCCTGATCGGCAACGCCTAAGGCGATAGGTGCCACGGCGGCGATTGTGCCCATTGAGGTACCCATTGCGGTGGCAATAAAGGCGGCAATCACAAAAAAGCCGGGCAGTAATAGGTTTGAAGGAATAAGGGATAAACCTAAGGCAACGGTTGCATCGACACCACCAGTGGCTTTCGCTACCGCAGCAAAACCGCCAGCCAGCAAGTAAATCAAACACATAGCAATAATATTGCTGTGGCCAATACCGCCGATAAAGGTATCAATCGCTTGATTGAGTTTTTGTTTTGATAATACCAAGGCCAGAATAATAGCTGGCAGAATGGCAATCACACTCGGTAATTGATAGAAGGCAAAGTCTACACCTTGGCTTTGGAAATAGACGCCTGCGCCAATAAACAGACTTAAAAAAACGAATAAGGGTAACAGGGCAATAAAGGATGCCGGGCTACTCGGTGCAGTGGTTTGGGCTGATTGACTCAATGTAATGTCTCTTTTACTCGGCGGGTTGTCCGCGGGATCCTTGGCAGTCGAACTCGCTTAAAATCTATGCCGCTTTGGCATCATATCCTAGCAACTTGGTGCCAAGCATATTGGATTGCCATTTTACTGTCAATCTAGACGTCTAGATGTTTTTACTTCCGTTGTAATCTGTTCGTTAAAAAGAGGTTTAAATCGTGGTGAACAGCCATTTTAGACCTTATTAATCAACCTATTACCTATAGCACTTTTTTCGAAAAGATACAGGGCATGAAAGCTGTATAGGTGTGATCTGTAACAAATGCCATGGTGAGTATAGCCTTTAGGCAGAAATGTGCCTATTTGGGCCATTAGCCGATTGCATAGCAAAAAAATATTAATTCAACATTAATTTGTAACATCATGTTTTAAATGAAATATCCTTATTATTTGGTACTTTATCCAATAAAACACTAATGATAATGATTTGCGTTGTTTTTGTTGCTCTACTAGAATCGCCTCCCAATTATGTTAATAACTCTTTGGAGCTTTGTTTAAATGCGCACATTTTCTCGTCATCGCCTGAGTTTAGTTGCTGCCTCTGTGTTAACACTCGGCATCTGCCACACTGCCACTGCAGGTGAAGATTTATTTGGTTATGTCAAAGGTGCTGAGGCTATGCCTAAAGAAGCCATTGAACTCTATCAAAAAGTGACGTTGCGTAACGACAAAGGCCAAGGTACTTACCGCGGCATTAATTACGAGACTGAGCTGGAATACGGTGTGACCGACAAGTTTGCGGTATCGGGTTCGGCTAAGTTTATGTCTTTAGATACCAGCGGCTTAATCATCGATGGTTATCTGCCGAAAGAGAAAAACATTGGTTTTGCCACCTCTGGCGCTGAAGTCGGCTTAAGCTACATGTTTTTAAGCCCTGCTAAGGATGATATTGGTCTGTCTATGACCGCCTCCTTAGACTATGACTGGATTGATGTGCACTCTGGTCAAGACAAAGATACTCTGTCACTCGATTTAGGCTTACAGACTCAAAAGTACATGCTCGAAGGCGAGTTAATTTGGGTTGGCAACCTTGGCATGGAATCGACCTATGCCGACCGCGCACCAATTGCGAATTTGCCTGAAGACTTTGACTGGTCAACCGATCCTGAGATGGAACTGGAGCTGAAAATGGGCACTGGCCTGAGCTACCGTTTCGCCCCTAACTGGTTTATCAGTGCCGAAGTGTTATTCGAAACCGAATTTGAGACCGAGATTGGTCAAGAGCGTTGGTCATTCTTCGCAGGCCCCTCATTACACTACGGCAGCGCCGATTGGTGGGCGACCCTCACTTGGTTACCCCAGTTAAGTGGTGGCGGTGAGCAGTACGAAGGTCAAAAGGATACTAGCCTGCATCTGATTGAAAAAACGGAACAAGAAGTCAGATTAAAAGTGGCATTTAACTTCTAATTTGTACTTTACTCATAGGCAGGGCAGCGTTGCTCTGCCTGCGATGAATCAAGGTTTTGCTTTAACACTAGGTATTGAAATGGCGCATACATATCTGAATAGCTTGTGGTTTATGCCAATGGTCATCGTGGCCGCCCCTGCATTTTCTGCGGATTATTTAACAGTGGCCCAAGCGCAGGCGTTGATTTTTGATAAGGCAGCGGTATTTAGTGAGCGCCCAACCTTACTGAGCTCCGATGCGAAAGATCAGATCAAAGACTTATCGGGCGTACGCCAACGTCAAGATCAGCAACCTATCTGGAAAGTGGAAAAGGACGGTCAGTTTCTCGGTTGGTTTGTGGTGGATGATGTTGTCGGTAAACATGAGTATATTACCTACGCTATCGGCATTAGTCCGCAGGGCGAAGTGCTCGGGTTAGAGGTGCTCAGTTACCGTGAAACCCACGGCGGCCAAGTGCGTGAAGCTAGTTGGCGCGATCAGTTCCACGGTAAAACCCTCAAAGATCCCTTTAAACTCGATGAGGATGTCAGCAATATTAGTGGGGCCACATTAAGTTGCCGTAATTTACTCGATGGCGTAAAACGGTTACTTGTAATCCATCAACTCTTTTTGTCGCAGTCAGTCGCATAGTGATACGTAGAGCCAAACCCTTACTCGGGACCTTAGTCGAAATTGCCGCTGAGTCCGTTGCCGAGCACAATGCTCATCCTTCATTGGATGAGCCTGCCCTTCAAGCCGCTATAACAGCGGCTTTTTCGCGTGTGGCCCATATTGGCCGCTTACTCAGTTTTCACCAGCAGGATAGTGAGCTGAATTTACTGAATCGCCAGCCGGGGCAGTGGATAGCCTTAAGTCCTGATAGCCTGAGGGTGTTGAAGCTTGCTAAATGGTTTGGGCGAGCCAGTGACAACCTATTCAACTGCACTGTGGGCGGTGAGATGATGTCCCGCGGCGCTTTGCCCGCTTATCTTGGAATGCCGCTGTTGTTGCAGGGGGATTGGCGAGACATTGAGATCCAAGCGGATAAAGCCAGATTGGCTCGCCCACTGATTTTGACCTTAGATGGCATCGCTAAAGGCTATGCGGTCGATATGGCGGTCAGCGAGCTGCGCCGTGCGGGCGTGTGCGGTGGCTGGGTGAATGCGGGTGGCGATTTAAAAGTGTTTGGTAGCGCTTCATTAAATGTGTTGTGCCGTGGGCCGAACGGATTGAGTCAAAAGATCAACGTCAGCAATACCGCCTTTGCCAGTTCGCGGGTTTCCCAGCAGTTAAGCCACGATTACCCCGCGTTATTGTTACCGACGGGTAATTTAGACGAGCAGCAGTGTGCCAGCGACCAAGAAAGGGTTGTGAGTGTGCGGGCACCGTTTGCTTGGCGCGCCGATGCGTTAACCAAGGTGGCGGGATACCTTGACGATGCCACCGCCGCGACAAAAATTCAGCAGTTGGGTGGCGATTTAGTCAATTTCGCGCCCTAAGATGTGTCGATAAAGCTTTGCATTATTCTTTAGTATTTTTAACGATATAAATAAAAATGAAAAAATTAAGTGGTTATCCCAATTGGTTTTTCTGGTTGATCATTCTTGCCATCACAGTAACGGGCCTTACAGGCTTATTTATGCTGCCTTGGGTGATGGAGTTTAAACTGCAGTGGGATGTGGATTTTGGCTTGAGCGGGGATCTGCGTTTACCCGCGGTTGTGATGCATGTGCTACTCGGCTGGTTGATGCTCATCTTGCTGGGCGCACTGTGGCATAGCCATATCCGTGCAGGCTGGCGTAAAAAGCTTAACCATAAGAGTGGATTAGTGATGTCACTCAGTCTGTTGGCGCTGGCATTAACGGGCGTTGGGTTGTATTACTTAAGCTCAGAATCGGCACAGTTAGCCGCGAGTTTATTGCACACTTTTTTAGGGCTATTACTCTGTGGCGGTTTTGGTTGGCATTACTGGCACGGCCGGCAAATTCGGCAGCAATCCTTAACGCGTCAGCGTATCCTCTAATCCATAAAAAAGAGTGCCTAGGCACTCTTTTTTATCTGTCTTTGAGCGACGCGAAGTCAGGGACATCTGGGCGCGTTACTCGCCTTAAGCGACTTTAAAGCGTGACACTTCTTTTTGCAGATTGCTGCAAATGGTTTGGGTGTTGACGACGATTTGCTGAGTCTCTTGGATAACGGTATTGCAGTAGCGGGTCTTGTCAGACAACTCGGTCAAGTTACGATTGATTTCTTCGGTTACATGGGTTTGCTCTTCGGTGGCCGTAGCGGTTTGTGTCGACATCTCACTGACCTTAGAGGTGGAGTTCAGGATCTCATCTAAGGCATCCTGTGTCTGGCTGGCGAGGGTCACGGTCGAGCTCGTGAGGCTGGCGCCCGATTCAATGCTCTTCACCGCATCATTCACGCCCCGTTGTAACTCTTCAATCATTCGCTGAATATCTTGAGTCGAGGTTTCGGTGCGGCTCGCCAGTGTCCGCACCTCATCGGCAACCACCGCAAAGCCGCGCCCTTGCTCACCCGCACGGGCCGCCTCAATGGCGGCGTTGAGGGCAAGTAGGTTAGTTTGCTCTGCAATCGAGCGGATAACATCCAATACCGAGGCGATATTGGCGGAATTCACTGAGAGTTTTTCGATAACCGCTACGGCTTGTTTCACCGACTCCGACAGTTGCTGAATATGGTTGACCGACTGGGTGAGAATGTTCTTACCTTCAATGGTTTGGTCGTTGACCTTAGTGATTTCGGTGGCGGTATGCAGGGCGTTGCTGGCCACCTCTCGCACCGCAGCGCTCATCTCATTCACCGCCGTGACTATGGTATCGACAAACTGTTCCTGCTCGTAACTGATGCCTATGGTGGTGGTTGATTTTGTCGCGAGGTTTTCAACAGTTTGGCTGACATCTTTGGTTTGGCTGATAATCGCGATAACCATTTGCTGCAATTGGGCCACGAACAAGTTAAAGGCATTGGCTAGCTCGCCAATTTCATCCTGACGTGTGATGGGGATTCGCTGGGTTAAGTTTCCGTCGCCATCGACAATATCCTTGATCCTGTCGGTAATATCGCGGATCGCATTGACTATGATTTTGGGGCCAAAGTAGGCAATCACGAGGGCGACTATCGCGACTAAGGTGGCTATGGTGACCGAAATTTGGGTTTGCGTGGTGGCCTGCTCTGAGGCCTGTAAATCCAGTTCTTTAACGCGGTTATCGGCGGCTTCACCGGCGGCGTTGTAGATACTCCTTAAGGCCTTAAACTCTTTTTTAGATTTGTTTTCATGGAGTTGTCTTGCAAGTTCAAAATCATTGTTTTTCACTGCATTGATCACTTCCGATGAGGCTTGATACCAGAGTGAAAATTGCGCCTCAAAACCGCTGGTGGACTTGATAACTTCTAAATGGTCTTGCAGATAATTTTTAAATTCCCCCATGCGATCGCGCGCTTGGTCGACGTTTTCCTGCCAGTTGTCTATCTCACTCTTGCGGTTCTCGCTGCTGAGCTCGGCTCTAAGCAGTACTTCTTCACTTAGTTGGGCCTGATAGAGATCGCGGTCGGCGTTGAGGATAGCCGAAATCGCCGGATTAAAGCGTTGGCTAAACTCCTGCATTTGCTTAAGGGTGGTGCGGTTTTGCATCGCATCCGTCACGGCCATCACAATTAAGGCTGTCGCCATAATGGCAAACATCAGCGAAAACTTGACTCTAATGCTGTTAAACATAGGACTCTCCATAACTCTCTGACAAAACGACTTATTAAATAGCTTAGTCGCTATTTGGTTGTTTGCAGCAGCCTGCGAAAAGTCTGTATTAGAAGCGATGATAAAAAAAACACCCCAAGGTTTTGGGGCGTTGAGTTAAGCGAGTTATTCGGTGCAGGCGATAGGCGCGGGTGTTTTCGGTTTAGGTTTTACCTGTACTAACATCACCCCAAAGATGACCATAGCACCACCTATATAGTGATAAACGGCTAAGGTTTCATTCAGAATAATCGCCGCTAAGATTGCCGCGAGGATTGGCATCAAGTTGAAGAAAATACTGGTGCGCTCGGCCCCTAACTTGCTGATGCCATTAATCCAGGCCCAAGGTGCGATGAGCGAAGCGCCCAGTGCGGCATAGATAATTAACGGTGCGGCTTGGCTGCTAATGGCTGTACTTGGCGCGCTAAACAGCAGCGGGGTTAACATCAACACCGCGATAAGCCCTTGAATATACACTGACTCCCACGTCGATATCGGCAATTGCCAGCGTTTAAGCAATACCCCATAAAGTGCGTATACAAAGGCGCTGATGAGTAACAGTAAATCCCCTTGGGTCACGCCGATGGCAAGATTGGCCATATCGCCGTGGCTTAACATAAACACTAAGCCCAAGAGCGAAATCACAGTGCCACCAAAGACCAAAGGCGTCAGCCTTTGTTTGAGTAGTGGCACGGCCAAGAACAAGCTCACCATAGGCACCAGCGAGTTGATTAGGGCCATATTGGTCGCAGTTGTGGTTGCCGCCGCAAAATAAGCCAGGCTTTGGTTTAATACCATGCCTAAGGCGGCCAAGGTGGCGAGTTTGGGCAGTAATGGTGCAATCGTTTTACGCTTACGCCAGACGGGTTTTAGCATAAAAGGTGTTAATACTAGCATGGCAAAAAACCAGCGATAAAAGGCTATCGCTTCGGGGGCGATGATCCCAAAGGAGAGTTTGTTAACAATGGAGTTGCCCGCCCAAATCACGACGGCGAGAAGCGGAAATAAATACAGCATAGGTCAGTCTTAATTGGTGTGGAGACGGGGTTAGGCGAAGGGGCTTAAACCCGATGTTTTAGGCTGCTACTATTATCTCTGGTCTTTTATGATATAAATATCGCTTAAAAGACAATGTCAGTTCGTCGGCGGACAATCCTTTTTAAGTCTCAGTATTCGCCTCGAATTTGCCAGCCTATTTTCGGAGGTCTGATGCGTCCCGTTTATCATCCGCTCAAGGTAGAACAAGCGCCTATTGCCGATATTTTCTTCAACTATGAAGCGTTTCTCCCTAATACCATCACCCCAAAACACAGTCACACTTGGGGGCAGTTGCAGCTGAACAGCGGTGGTATTATGGAGCTGCATGCCGCAGGGCAGCGGTTTTTATCGCCTTCCCAATATGCGATTTGGGTGCCGGCGGGGATTGAACATGAGAGCTTTACTCGCCGCAGTATCCATTATTGCTCGATGAATATCGTGGCTAGTCGTGCGGGGGCTTTTCCGAATGAAACCTGCCTGCTGGCGATCACGCCCATCGCTCTGGCGATAGTGAACGACCTGAGGGAGCGGCAAATAAGAGTGGCCGAGAGCGATGCAGATAAACGTCTGCTTGAGGTGCTAATCGACCAGTTGATTTTAGGTCAGGCACAGCCGCAATTTTTACCCTCAAGTGGCGATAAATTATTGCAGCCCATTTTGCAGCAACTCGAACTCGATCCCGCCAGCCAAAAGAGCCTTAAGGCTTGGGCGAGTGAACTACATACCACAGAGCGCACACTGGCTCGGCGTTGCCAAGACAGTCTTGGGATGAGTTTTACCGAGCTGCGGCAGCGGCATAAGTTTATTTATTCATTACAGCTCTTGCGTGAAGGATTGGCAATCAAGGAGGTGGCGCTGACCTTGGGCTATAACCAAACCTCACCTTATATAGTGATGTTTAAAAAATATGCCCAATATTCGCCTGAGCAATATCGCCGACAATTGGGATAAAAAAGAGGGCGTGATAATTACCACGCCCTCTTGCTCATAAAGAGAGGATTTAAGGGATTTTTTACACAGGGATTAATCGGAGTTTTTCTGTCGATTCCGTTTATCCTGACGCTTCTCTTTTAAGGTTTTCATCGGCGGTTTTTTCGCTTTTTCTTTACTCATGACAATGACTCCTAACTGAATCTAAACTCAGCAAAGTGATACTTAGTAAAGTGAAACTTCATAAAATGAGACTATCGACTGTAGCGCCGCATTCTTACCGATAGTGTCGTTAATATTACCCGTCGGCAAAATTAATTCATGAAAAAGCCAAATGAGCCAGATAAATAAACTTATACCTCTTGATGGTTTTTACATAAGCGCTGCCATACTCGGTAAATATCCAAGAGGTCTAAGCCTTGGCTCATCGGCTTTAATTTGTGTCGCGGCCTGTTAAAGACTTCAAAATAGCGCTCTCCCTATTTTATTTATGCCAATGCTAGATGCCGCCGCAAATAGCGACCTAAAAGCATGCTGCCACTGAAATTTGAACATGCTTTATGCTGATAAAACTATTTTTACCGTTAATTTATTTTCTGCTTAAGGCGATATCTTTCACCATAAACAGCACGGGTTTACCTAGAATATTGACTTCGGCATATTCGCCCTTAGTGCGCCCGAGTAAGCTGACTCCGAGATCGGAGATCACCGAATAACGTCCCGCTCTGGGTTTGTGCCTTTGCGGATACACCAGCTCGATACGGTATTCCTGCTGGTCCTGTTGATTAACCAGTAAAATTTCTCGCCCAACCGTCACTTTATCTTGGGTTTCTTCACTCTTAAGTTGATCCAGTTTTGCTATCACCGCGGCTAATGAAGTCGGGCGCAGTGAGGCATTAAAACTGTTTTGCAGGTAATAGGTTTCAGTTTTCAACATAAAAGACTGAAATAGATTGCTAAAAAAAGAATAAAACATAACTACCTCAAAATATGAGCTAGATAGCGGCCATGCCCCAAAATAAAAATGGAAGCGATAAATTAAAATATGGGAATTCGATGCCGAGTGCGAGTGGCACTCGGCTTAAACTGGAAATTTAAGTGAAAGGCGTACAAAGCTGGCTAAATAATGAGGCTTATTTAGCGTAAAAGGCGATGATTCAAATGTGATAGATGAAAATGCATTGTTTAACATGTTGCTACATCTCCATATCAAATTAAGGCTAAATTAATCATCCAATTAGGTTGATGATTAATGACTAATAAACTGTCCATACCATAGGCCAACTGAAAAAATAAAGCAACCCATGTTTTAACTCTAGGCTCTTTATTTCTGGAATGACGTTTTCCTATTAAATAAAAATATTTTCTTAATAACCGGCGATATTTTTAGGCAATTATTAGCGCATAAATTGATTAACGTGGCTGAATGTTAAGCCGCTAAGTCGTTAGCCCTGCGCCTTGCAGGATGATTTTAAGGCAAAGGGAAACCAGCAGTAAGCAACTGACGCTGGTGCACCAAATCAGCAGTAACCAGCCGAGCCGTTTGGGGAGCGATGAAGTTTGAGTCGTCATAGCAATCTCCTAAGAGTGTGTTGCTGGCAGCCGAGTCGATATCGGCTGCATGAAGTCGTTTTAGTGATAACCCGCATCCTTGGTGACTTTGCCGCGAAACACGTAATAGCTCCAAAAGGTGTAGGCCAAGATCAAGGGAATAATCATCAGTGCGCCGATGAGCATAAAGCCTAAGCTGCTCTCTGGTGCGGCCGCCTGCCATAGGCTGATCGTTGGCGGAATAATATGTGGCCAGATACTGATACCTAAGCCACTAAAGCCTAAGAAGATTAACGCGAGTGTTAGCAAGAAGGGGCGATAGTCATCCTCAGCATTTAAAGCGCGGATAAGTGCCTTAGTGCAAAGCAATACCAGCAGAGGTACAGGTGCAAAATAGAATAAATTCGGCAGACTAAACCAGCGCAGGGCAATATTGGGTTGTACGAAGGGCGTCCATAAACTGACGATTCCTATGG
Organism: Shewanella sp. FJAT-51649; assembly: GCF_019457435.1. NCBI lineage: Bacteria > Pseudomonadati > Pseudomonadota > Gammaproteobacteria > Alteromonadales > Shewanellaceae > Shewanella > Shewanella sp. FJAT-51649. The sequence continues at coordinate 1,068,670 of NZ_CP080411.1, forward strand.
TCATCAACAGGCAAATCGCGAGAACCTTAGCGAGTTGCTGCATGGTCGTCTTGAGTGTGCCTGTGCATTTCTTCACTAACCAAGTTGCGCCAAGCAGCGCGTAGGCCAGCATCAGCCCAAAACCACAGAAGAGTGAGAAGGGCGATAACCAATCGAAGCTGCTACCGCTGAACCTTTGTCCATCTACCGAAATGCCCGAGATAAATGCGCCGAGCACTACGCCTTGGGCAAAGGTGGCAATAATCGAGCCGAACATAAAGGCTTTGTCCCAAAAGGGTTTGGTCTCTGCGCTGGATTTAAACCTAAATTCAAAGGCGACGCCGCGAAAAATCAACGCGAGTAGCATGATCAGTAAGGGAATGGTCAGGGCTTCGAGCACTATGGCGTAGGCGAGGGGAAAGGCGCCGAGCAGGCTAGCACCACCGAGTACCAGCCAAGTCTCGTTTCCATCCCACACTGGCGCGACGGTGTTGACCATTACATCCCTATCGTCCTCATCATGGATGAAGGGAAATAAGATGCCGATGCCAAGATCGAAGCCATCCATCACTATATACATGAGTGTGGCAAAGATGATGATCCCAAACCAAATCAGGGGTAAGTCGAATTCCATGTTGTGCCTTTAAATGGGTTGATTAATCAATTGATATGCTAAAAAACTGGATTTGTTATCCATGGTGCTCAATCCCTTGCGCTATCGGCCCTTTACTGATGAGCCGCATCATGTAGCGATATCCCACGCCGAAAATGCCGAAGTAACAGATAACAAACATCATCAGGCTGAGGCTTAAATGAGTCACACTGTGGGACGAAACCGCATCTTGAGTGCGCATTAACCCTTGGATAACCCAAGGTTGGCGGCCAAGTTCAGTGGTAAACCAGCCCGCGAGGGTTGCGATTAATCCCGCGGGACCTAACAGCAGTACCAAGCGCAGGAACAGGTGATTGCTATATAGCGTCTGCTTGCGTCTAAGGTAGAGGCTCCACACGCCCGCCAAAATCATCAGCACGCCTAAGCCCACCATCACCCTAAAACTCCAAAACACTAAGGGCACATTGGGCCAATCCTCGGCAGGAAACTCAGTGAGTGCTGGCACTTGCTTGGTTATATCGTGTTTTAAAATCAGACTGGCTAATCCTGGAATTTCCAAACTGAAATGATTGGTTTGCTTATCCATATCGGGCAAGGCGAATAAGATGAGCGGCGTGGGTTCATCCTTTTCATTACGCCAGTGGCCTTCCATCGCGGCGATTTTTACCGGTTGATACTCAAGGGTATTTAGCCCGTGAAAGTCACCAATCACTGCTTGCAGCGGCGCAACAATCAATGCCATCCACATGGCCATGGAAAGCATTTTACGAATCGCGGGAGTATCGTTTCCTTTCAGTAAATGCCACGCGGCGGAGGCGCCAACAAAGAAGGCCGAGGAGAGAAAGGCGGCAACCGTCATATGGGTTAAACGGTAGGGAAATGAAGGATTAAACACGATTTGCCACCAGTCGATGGGGACGACTCGGTTATCAATGATTTCAAAACCCTGAGGTGTGTGCATCCAGCTATTGGAGGCGAGGATCCAAAAGGTTGAAATCACAGTGCCCGTGGCCACCATGCAAGTGGCAAAAAAGTGCAGTTTTTTACCAACCTTATTTTGCCCAAACAGCATCACCCCAAGAAATCCCGCCTCGAGGAAAAATGCTGTCAGTACTTCATAGGTGAGCAGAGGGCCGGTTACGCTGCCCGCAAAGGCCGAAAAACCACTCCAGTGGGTGCCAAATTGGTAGGCCATCACTATGCCTGAGACCACGCCCATGCCGAAGTTAATGGCAAAAATTTTGACCCAGAATTGATAAAGCTGCTGATAAATCTGATTGTTTGTCTTCAACCAGAGTCCTTCTAACACGGCTAAATAGGTGGCTAACCCAATAGTGATTGCGGGAAAGATAATGTGAAAAGAAACGGTAAAAGCGAATTGGATCCTCGCGAGTACGGTGGCATCAAAATCAAACATAGTGTCCTCAGGAGTGCAGCAAAGGGATGTGTAAATGCAAGTCGCTCAGCGCCTCAGATTCGTACCGCTGATGGCTTGTGCGCTATTAGACCATGGGGTAATCTGGCTATAACAGACACAGAATTGGCTAAGTTAGCTATAACAGATGCCTAAGTACCAACAGTTAGCGCAGGATCTCAAAAACCGAATTACTCAAGGTGTCTGGCAGGCGGGGGATAAATTGCCCTCATTGCGGCAAACTGTGGCGGATTCGGGGCTGAGTTTAATGACAGTGCTGAACGCCTATCAGTTACTTGAAAGCCAAGGCGTGATATTGGCGCAGGCAAAATCGGGTTACATAGTGGCGCCTCAGCCTGAAGCCTTTCGTTACCCTGAGACTCAACGGCAGATCTATTTCTCCGATAAGGTCGATATTAACGAGTTTGTGTTTAACGTATTGCAGGCATCGAAACAGGCGGGGATTGTGCCCTTTGGCTCGGCATTTCCCGATCCCAGTTTATTTCCACAGCAAGCCATAGCGCGCTCGTTGGTCAAGGTCACTCGGCAGATGTCACCGTCGTTTGCGGCCGATAATCTTCCCCCCGGTAATGCAGGGTTACGCAAGGCGATTTCCCAGCGTTATGCCAAATTAGGCATGAGTGTGGCGCCCGATGAAATTTTGATTACCTCGGGGGCGATGGAGGCGCTGAACTTGAGCTTAGCGGCCTTGGCTCAGGCGGGGGATTGGGTCGTGATTGAATCGCCGGCCTTTTATGGTGCGATGCAAGCCATTGAGCGCCTCAAACTGAGGGCGATTGCGGTCGCGACGGATCCCCGCGAAGGGATTGATCTTAACGCTTTAGCTGAAGTGCTGAAGACCTATCCCGTCAAAGCCTGTTGGTTGATGAGTCTGCATCAAAATCCCTTAGGTTGTAGTTTATCGGAACAGAAAAAACAGGCTATTTATCAACTGCTTTGTGAACATAATGTCAGTCTGATTGAAGATGATGTATATCAGGAGCTTTATGTCGGTTCGAGTGCGCCTAGGCCGATTAAAGCCTTAGACACCCAAGGCTGTGTACTGCATTGCGGTTCCTTTTCGAAATCCTTGATTGCGGGATATCGAGTCGGTTGGGTCGCCGCCGGGCGCCATGCCCCGCAATTGCAACGCTTGCAATTAATGTCGACCCTCTCCACCAGTGCGCCTATGCAACTGGCCATCGCCGATTTTATTCAGTCGCCCCAATATGAGCGTCATTTAAAGCGCTTACGCCACACCTTAGCGGATCGCAAATTTGCCATGTATCAGTTGCTGCGGGCTCACTTTCCTGAGTCCGTGAGTGTGAACTTTGAGCCGGGCGGTTATTTCCTCTGGTTGGCGTTGCCTGCCCATATGGATGCTACGCAGATATACCATAGCGCACTTGAGCGAGGGATCAGTATCGCGCCGGGGAATCTCTTTAGTAATCAAACAGAGTTTCGTCATTTTATGCGCATTAATGCCTCCTACGATTGCTCACCCGAGATAGTGCGCGCGGTAAAAGCGCTCGTGCAGCTCCTAGATCACTCCCCGAGTTGATACGCCAAAGTGTGAGCCGTTGCGGTAAATTCTATGGCGACTTAAAAAGCTTTAGACTTCTAGATGTCCATCTGTTAGCTTGAGTGCAGTGCACAAATCTTGTGCGATTAGAGCATGGGTTAGCATAACGCTCCCCCTCAATTTGCTTTGGGGAGTGGCTATGTTTTGAGAACAGTTTAGGGAACTTTTTTTGGAGTTGTTCGGGGAATTTATTGGGGAAGGACACAAAGATGAAACTTGAATCACTGGCGTTACACCACGGATATGAATCAGAGGCGACCACGAAAGCCGCTGCGGTACCTATTTATCAAACCACTTCCTACACCTTCGATGATACCCAACATGGTGCTGATTTATTTGACTTAAAAGTCGCAGGCAATATCTATACTCGGATTATGAACCCGACGACCAGCGTGCTCGAGCAGCGACTTGCGGCCATTGAAGGTGGCATAGGCGCGCTGGCACTTGCCTCGGGAATGGCGGCCATTACCTATGCGATTCAAGCGCTTACTCAGGTGGGGGACAATATTGTTAGTACCAGTCAGCTCTATGGCGGCACTTATAATCTGTTTGCCCATACATTGCCGCGCCAAGGAGTCGAAGTACGGATGGCAGCCTTCGATGACTTTGAAGAGCTCGATGCCTTAATCGATGCTAAGACCAAGGCGCTATTCTGTGAGTCCATCGGTAACCCCGCTGGCAATATTGTCGATCTTAAACGTTTAGCCGAGATAGCCCATAAACACGGCGTGCCTTTAATTGTCGATAACACTGTCGCTACCCCTGTTCTATGTCGCCCGTTTGAGCATGGCGCCGATATCGTTATCCATTCGTTGACCAAATACATTGGCGGCCATGGAACGACGATTGGCGGCGTGATTATTGACTCGGGCAAGTTCGATTGGGTCGCGAACAAAGAACGCTTTGCTCTGCTCAATCAAGCCGATCCTTCCTACCATGGTGTGGTGTATACCGAGGCTTTTGGTGCCGCGGCCTTTATTGGACGTTGCCGCGTGGTGCCGCTGCGTAATACTGGGGCGGCCCTTTCACCCCACAGTGCATTTTTGCTGCTACAAGGGTTGGAAACCTTGAGCCTACGTATGGAGCGTCACTGCTCGAATGCCTTGGCCTTGGCCGAATACTTGATACTGCATCCTTCGGTCAGTTGGGTGAATTACGGTGCTTTGCCGAGCAGCCCTTACCGTGAAAATTGCCAAAAAATCACCGGCGGTAAAGCCTCGGGGATTATCAGCTTCGGGATTAAGGCGGCCACACCCGAGGAAGGGAAAATCGCTGGCGGCAAGTTTATCGACGCGCTACAGATGATTTTGCGCTTAGTGAACATTGGTGATGCCAAATCGCTGGCTTGCCATCCCGCCAGTACCACCCACAGACAGTTGGATGCGAACGAGCTTGCCAGAGCCGGGGTGTCTGAGGACTTAATTCGAATCTCCGTTGGCATTGAACATATCGACGATATTATTGCCGATGTGGCGCAGGCGCTGGAAAAAGCCTTGGCTTAACGTAGCAGATTGATTATTTGAATGAAAAGGCCGCTAATGTTAGCGGCCTTTTACTTTGCATAACTGACGACTTATTGGTGTGCTTCTTGTAGGCGATTACGGGCCTTTTGATAGAAGTAAGAGACGGTCAGTAAGATCACCCCAATCAACATAAAGGCGATAACCTTTTGCACTAGCTCGAAGGACGCCATATCCAGCAATAACACTTTGAGTGTGGCTAAGGTAAAGAGCCCGGCGGCAAGGCGGATCATATCCCCATGCTGGGGTTTTAGGCTGATAAACATCAACACGCTGCCATGCACGACAAGCAAAATGGCGCTGAGCGGCGCGGCAATCATATTATCGAACGCATAACTCCAGGTGAGATAACTCAGCGCGAGCAATCCATGCCAGCCCCATTTGAGCCATTGCAGCGGTAAGAAACGCTGATGCAAACGAATAGCGACGCCGCGGCGTAAGATAAGTAGCGCGAGCAGTGTTAATGCCATTAATTCACAGAGGATCAATAACACGTTATCCAGATCGAGTCTTAGCGACAACTCAAAGTGCAGCATTATCGGCAGCAGCGCGAGCCCCAGACAAAGCCCGTAGGCCAAGCTGTAGCTTGAGCGCACCGCGGCTTGGATTTCGATGGCTAAGTGCGCCATTAATCCCGTTTGCACTGAACCATGTTTGGTGCGTCTTTGGATCAAGAGGGCAAAGTAGCCACTTAATGCCAATGCGGTCATCGACCATGCCACTACATCGACGCGGTTAAATCCATAAACCAATACGGCCAGCACTAGCGCGAAATAATAAGGGCTCAGTTGCCATTGCAGGATAAGCAGTGATATCCAGGGCTTAGCAAGCTTGCGATAACGCAGCAGTACAAAGCCCATGGCTAGGGCGCCAATTAGCAGTGCGATAAGTCCTTGCCAAACTTCAAATAGGCACAAGCTGGCGGTGGTGAGGATCGCTAGCCAAGTCAAAATCTTGGTTTCAATCTCAAGGGCTTTATGCTTGATAACATAGGCAAGGGCGAGGCTGAACAAGCTGCTGAGCCAGAGTGCAACCGCGGTAAACTCCCAATAACTGCGCATCACCTTAGGCAATAAGATTAGTGGCAGCAGCAGATAACAGCCGAGTTGTATCTGCTTGGCGGCCTGGGCGAACAGCGAGCTTGGGTAATGCTTACGATACCAATAGTGGGCCAGCAGCAGGGCGGCGAATAATTCAATGCGTGCCAGCTTTGCCATCAGTGGCTGCGCACTAAAACTCAGGCTGCCAGTGAGGGTCACGCCTTCGACCACAGTAAATAAGAGTGGCAGCAGCAAGAGCCAAGCGGCAAACTCGCTGACCATCAACTTGTCTTTACCACTTAAATACAACAGCAACAGACTCACAAGCGGGATGATGGCGAGGTAATAATCGCTGCTGACAAGGTAAGCCGCCAGCAAAAGGGTCGCCACATAAAAGCCGCTGAGGAACTCTTTGAATAAATAAGTCTGTTGCCGTTCGAGCCGCGACAGTGGTAACTCATCATTGCCAATTTGGCGGATAACAAATAGCAGGGCCGCCGCGCTTAAGGCTAACGCGAGCAGCGGGAACCCAAGCGCCGCCACCGGCGTTTGCTCGCCAAGTCCGAGCAGGGAAAAACCTGTCAGCACCGCATATAAATTGAGAACCAGCCCTGTCAGCAATAACACATAGGCTTCGGCGCGCACCGAAATCAGTTTCTCCTTAAGGCCAATCCATAGCAGGAGCAATGCTTCGAGGATAAGCACTAATCCCAGGAAATCATGGCTTAATAGATAAAGGGCGGCAAAGGCGGCAAAACTGCCGCCGAAAACTAATAAGAGACTGCGCTGGGACGGGGCGAGTCGAGACTTGAGCTTAAGGTATAAGCCCGTACAGATGAGTGCGTTGGCAATAAATATCTCCCCAGCGAATGGTGTAAATTGGGTTATTTCGAAGATAGCAAAGGCCAGCAGAGCAATCGGCAGAACCAAGGCTCTATGGCTGAGTGAGGTCGTAGAGGAATTAACGATAAACCCAAATAGGCCATAGAGATAAAACAGTGCGTTAATGCTCACTAGGGCTAGCACTGCTGCGCCGCCCCATTGAGTGAGCGGTAAATCGACAAAATAGCTGAAGGCTTCGATGCAGGCGATATGCAGGAAGGCGGTGATTTCCAGCAGTAATGGCCAGTGTAATTTACGGCTTTGGGCGAGGGCGCCCATACCAATCAGCAACAGATAGGGAATATACAGTAGCGGCGCATAGCTTTGAGATAACAACATCATAGGCGCCATCGAGCCACCGATTAAGGCTATCACGGCAATGACCTTGGCATCGAGCCGCATCGACAGGCCATAGCCCGCTAAGGTAATCAATAGCAGCAGGATAAAGCTGGCACTGCTCGGGATAATCTCAAAGTAGGGGCCAATAAAATAGGCGCAGAGATAGTTTAGGATGAGGCCTAATCCGACAATCCCTGAGCCAAAGTCGGCCATGCCCACCCTTTTTTGGCGGATAAAAATCCCGCCCGCAATAATCGCATTGGCGCAGCCAAAACCCAGCAGGGCTTTGCCGAGTTCGGAAAACCAATGATTGATGGAATATTGCAGTAGATAACCAAAGCCTAGGGTCAGGGTGATGATGCCCGCGACCGTCATCAAAAACACTGGGCCTAGACCCTTGGCTTGATAATGTTGATAAAAGCCTTTGACCTGTTCAGTGATGGCTGCAAATGGCGCCATAATGGCGGCAACGCTTTGGGATAAGATGGTCCCTAACTGACTTGTGGCCTGCACACCCACTTCAAGTCCGGCTTGCTGAGAAAAGGCCTTATCTTGCTGCAAATCATCCTGCTGCGAATCCACTGGTGAATGCACGGCTTTTGAGGGAGCCTTTGCGTGGCGCTGCCTAGGGTCGTCTTGCCAAGGATTTGCCTCGGGCGCTTGTGGCTGGATATCGGGAGCCATTTCTTCAGATTGCAGCGAGGCGCGCTCATCCCTTGGCTCAATCGTCGTCCCGAATGGCGCCGTGATATCGTCCACACTCGCGGATGGGGTGGTGAGAGGGCCATTGTCTTGCTGCTCAAGCTGAAGACTGATACTGTCGAGCTTGGCCGAGAATTCTGCCAGTTGGCGGCTGAGTGAAGATTGCTGCGACAGGTGCTGCAGTTTTAACTGCGCCAATTCTGCCTTGAGTTGGTCAACGTCATCCTTTAACGGCATCTCAATATCCTAAATATGCTTTCCATATCCATGGGGCATAAAAGTCTAAGTGACTCACTTTTATGCTTTTACTGTGAAAGATTGTACTGACAACTAGGCATAACGGCTAGTAAAAAGCCGTTACTCAGTATGTGCGAATGCGAAAGTGGAGGGGATGAGGCAAAGATAGCGCAATGATTTTGCCCTATCTTTGCTGAGCTAAAGCGGTTATTTCTGCGCTTGCAGGATCACAAATTTGCCGTTGGAGGCGACTGTGGTGCAGTTTTTAAATAAACGCTGCAATTTGACGTGGTAAGCCAAGTGGCGATTCCCCACTATATGTAAAATGCCGCCATTTTTGAGTCGGCGACGTGCGTCTAAAAACATCTGCCAAGCAATGTGATCGGTAATCGCCTCGCCCTGATGGAAGGGCGGGTTGCAGAGCACTAAATCGGGTTCTACTCCATCGGGTAAATGGGTCATGCAATCATCCCAATGGAAATGGCCTTTATCTGCGGGGAGTTGATTACTGGCCCAATTGGCTTTGGCTGAGGCCACCGCCATTTCGGAATCATCAATAAAATGGATATCGGCATTAGGGTATAACTGGGCCGCACGCAGACCGAGCACGCCATTGCCACAACCTAGGTCGACAATCGTTTTAAAGTCGCCCTGAGGGAGATTATCCAACATAATGCGCGCGCCGATATCGAGCTTATTGGCGGCAAACACATTGCTTAAATTGCTGATGTGGAGGTTGAATTCGGGAATATCCCAAGTGACTTCCTTCGGTAAGGCGCGTGACTTGCCATCGCTAATACAGGTGATGACGCGGGTTTTCTTCCAAGCGAGGCTGGCGCTCGCTGGCCCTAAGTATTTTGCAAATACTTCCAATAAGCTCGCGTTGATAGACTTGGCTTTTGCGCCAACCAACACTTTGCAGCCCGCGGGCAACACTTGGGATAAGCGCATCAGCTGGTGGGCAAAGTAAGTGAGGTTTTTAGGCAGCTTCATCAATACGAGGGCGAGATCGCCAGGCAAGGCATCGCGACTGGTAAACCAGGTTAGGTTATCCATAGGTAACTGATTGCGATGATGATTTTGCTCTGCACCTAAAAAACTGGTTCTGGCATCGGTTTCGACATTCAGTGGCCAATCGGGATTAAGCCGCGATAGGGCGCAGCTTAAGGCGCCAAAGCTGTCGTTGATAATGGCCGTTGGCACCGCGGTTTGTCCGCCTTCGACTAGGGTATTAATCAAATGCTCGTCTGCCGCATCCCAAGCTTGGAGATTGGATTCCTGCGAAGCGGGGTAGCGAAAGAGTTCAAGCTCAATCCCTGCCACTGAAAATTGTGTCGTCATCTTTGTGCTAAGCCAATAAAAACGGTGCCAATAAAAACGCTGCCATTAAAACAGCGCCAATTAAATAAGGCGCAGATTATCGCAGATTTCCCCTTATCGTGCGATGCTTGCCTGAGGTTGTATATCCGCTCGCGCATTTATGGGGGATTGGGTGGGGTCAATCACAGTCGTCAGTGGTATAAGGTACTGTATGAAACAAGTCGATTTAGGACTCGAACCAGAGGTCAATCTTGAAGCTGATAGCGGCACCTCTTGCGTCCATCATCAAGGTGCGGCACAAGTCGAGCCGCCTATCACCTTAGTTAGGGATTATTTGAATGTGGCACAGCAGAATGCCCTACTCAAGGAGGCCGAGTCTTACCCATTGAGTCGCCCACAAATTCAAGTGTTTGGTGAATATCATGCCATTCCAAGGCAGCAGGTTTGGTATGGCGATGCGGGATGCGACTATTTATATTCGGGGCTATTTATTCGTGCTCTGCCTTGGCCTAAGTATTTGCAAAAATTGCGTGACAAGTTGCAGCGGGACTTTAGCCTTGGCAGCAATGGTGTGTTAGTGAATCGCTATGCAGATGGTCAAGATTGCATGGGCGCCCACAGCGATGATGAGCCCGAGATTGTAAGCGGCAATGATATTGCCTCTATCAGCCTTGGCGCCTCGCGGGATTTTGTGATTAAACATAAACACAGCAAAGTGAAATACACTATTAGTTTGCATAGCGGTGATTTACTCATTATGCACTGGCCAATGCAGCAAGATTGGTTGCACAGTGTGCCTAAGCGCTTAAAGGTTAAAGCACCTCGCTGGAACTACACCTTTAGGCAATTGATTGTTAATTATCATGGCTGATTGAAAGGCAAAGCATTTCATACTGTTACTAAATTGGCTCAGTTTAGAGCCACAAAGCTGACGTTGAAATTTGATCTTTTGTACTTGAAGCAGTACTCTGCGGCCACTGGATTTTCCCATGTTGAGATTTGAATATGTCCAATACCCATGCGCAGGGCACAGTGGCACAGACCATTGATCAGAAGCTGACTGAAAGCTTTTCGCCAACTCATTTAGAAGTCCTTAACGAAAGTCACCGTCACCATGTTCCGCCTAATTCAGAGACTCACTTTAAAGTGGTTGTCGTCAGTGATGAATTTGATGGGCTTCGTTTGCTCGCCCGCCATCGTTTGGTAAATAACTGTTTAGCCAACGAGTTAGCTAATGGTGTGCATGCACTTTCTATCCATACCTTCACTCAGAGTGAGTGGGCTAAGGATGTTGAAGTGCCTAAAACGCCAAATTGCCGCGGTTAATTCGGCCACCGAACTTTATAAAAGCCACGTTATCAACGTGGCTTTTTTGTTTTAGGTCAAATAGACGACAATATGCGGTTTCCCTGTTGAATTTTCTGTGTTAACAATATGTTCTATTTTGTACTGAATTAGTGCTCACTGTTTATAGTGAATGGAATGTAAGTCGTAAGCATCTAAACAAGAGTGCTTTACATCAGCCGATACTTAAGAGCGCTAATTTTCATACTGTTAACTAACTTCGCATTCAGGGAGAGTGTTCGATGCGTCATTTGGGGTGCCTGATCTTTACGGTATTGCTTATTGGTCTCGGTGGGTGTAATCCCGCGCCCCAGCATATCGAGCAGACTGCAGCACCTCATGCCGATGCGACTCCCGTTAAAGATGTTATCGAGTGGCGTTTAGCCACGTCTTGGCCGAAAAATTTCGCAGGTTTAGGTATGGCACCTGAGCGTTTTGCCAAGCTGGTGAACGAGATGTCCCACGGCCGCTTACAAATTCATGTGTACGGTGCGGGAGAATTAATGCCCGCCTTTGCGGTGTTCGACGGGGTGAGCCAAGGTAAAATTCAAATGGCCCACGCCGCCTCCTATTATTGGAAGGGGAAAGCGCCCGCCTCGCAGTTTTTTTCTTCGATCCCCTTTGGCATGACGGCCCAAGAGATGAACGGCTGGCTGCATTATGGCGGCGGCATGGCATTGTGGGAAGAAGTCTATCGCCCCTTTGGCATCATTCCATTAGCGGGTGGTAATACTGGGATGCAGATGGGCGGTTGGTTTAATAAACCTATTAATAGCATTGCCGATTTTAAAGGCTTGAAGATCCGTATGCCGGGCTTGGGGGGCGAAGTGCTCAAGCGTGTCGGTGCTGTACCCGTCAATATGGCGGGCAGGGAGCTTTATGGCGCTTTGCAAACGGGGTCTATCGATGCAGCTGAGTGGGTTGGGCCTGTGAATGACCTCGCCTTTGGTTTACATAAAGTCGCCAAATATTACTATTACCCCGGTTGGCACGAGCCTGGTTCCAATATGGAGTTTTTGATTAATAAGGGTGCGTTCGAGAGTCTTCCCCAAGATTTACAAGCCATAGTCAAAACGGCTGCACGCGCCATCAATCAAGATATGCTAGACGAATACACCACACGTAATGTGACAGCCCTTGACACCTTAGTCAAAGATGAAGGTGTAGTGCTTAAGGCTTTTCCACCCCAGGTGCTCACCGAGCTTGAACGTATCTCGCAGCAGGTCATTGAAGAGCAGGCCGAGCAGGATCCTATGATGCGAAAAGTGTACCGCGCTTACCATGCCTATGAGCAGGGAGTGCGTGAGTATCATAAGATTTCAGAGGATGCTTACAGCCAGCAGCGCCAGCACTAATGCCGCTAATTTGAACAAAATGTTCATATTAGCGTCTGATTAATGTGAGATGATTTCATCTTACATTATCTTGTTATCGACCTAATCCATTTGGTGTTATGCTTGCGCCCATAAACCGATAGCGGTTGTATCGCCCTAAGAATTTGGAGTTTCCTATGCCATTACTTGATAGCTTTACCGTTGACCATACTCGGATGAATGCGCCAGCCGTGCGTGTTGCCAAACATATGAGTACCCCAAAAGGCGATGCGATTACCGTATTCGATCTACGTTTTTGTGCACCGAATAAAGATATCCTCAGCGAGCGTGGTATCCATACTCTAGAGCATCTGTTTGCGGGTTTTATGCGTGATCATCTAAACGGCAGCGATGTTGAAATTATTGATATTTCACCAATGGGATGCCGCACCGGTTTCTACATGAGCCTGATTGGTGAGCCGAGTGAGCGTCAAGTGGCCGATGCATGGCTTGCCTCAATGGAAGATGTGCTCAAAGTGGTTGAGCAATCTGAAATCCCCGAGCTTAACGAGTATCAATGCGGCACTTACGAGATGCACTCGTTAGAACAAGCCCAAGATATCGCCCGTAACATTATCGCCGCAGGCGTGAGTGTTAACCGTAATGATGACTTAAAACTCAGCGATGAGATCTTAGGGCAGCTCTAAGCTTTGCTAAGGCACCACAAGGCGTGGTGCCTAGACTTAAGGCTTTAGCGTCAAGAAAGCGACATTCGTCGCTTTTTTTTTCGAGTAAATTCAGCTATTTTACAAAATAACAACAAAAACGCCGTACGCTAACAAACACTTTTGGGAGCTTGGTATGTCTAGTCGCTACTTTGTCATGTCGCTGACCGCGCTTGCGGTTTCCTGTGTCTACACTCATCCCCTCAATGCAAACCCACTCTATTCTCAAACACTCGATCTGATTGAGCTCAATGACCAATATCACTCCAGTGATGATGGGATGCAGCTGAGTTACTTAAATAGCTTAACCTTATTGCGGGCCGACCACAGTGGAAATACCGCGAATATCAGTATGCGCTCCGCCAGCCAAGGTGTGGCAGTGATGCAAGATAGGGTGTATTTTTCTCCCGCGCCTTATTCGGCGCCGCAGTTGCAGTTATTGCCTAACCTTTTACTACAGCAAAATGTCACTAGCACACCACTGGCGGATATGACGGTAGGCGGGCAGGGCGCTTTCGGTGTGGTGAATTATCAGAGCCTTGAAATAGCTAACCGACCTCAGTCTGGTAGTTTTCTCGTTGAAGGTTCGACAGAGTCGGATTTGAATGCCGGTATGAGTTGGGGCGTGAAGCAAAAAGAATATGGTGCATTATTCGCTGCGAATTACCAGAAAGAACAAGGTGATGCGAATTTTTTCAATGGCAGCGATGCCGATAGAACCAAAACGGATATGTTGTTCAAGGTGAATGCGGCAAGTTTGCTTGGCGCACGCAGTCCGCAGCAGACGGAATTTACCTACCAATTTATCGATGATAACAGTTATCGCTCGCAGCTTGGTGTCACCGAGGCAGACTGGCAGCAGGATCCCTTACTCTTGTACTCGGCAACGGCGCAGGATAAGCATAAAGGGCGGCAGCACAAGTATCAGCTTTCACACCAAGTGGATTTAGGCGGCAGTAAAGTGATCAGTGACTTTTACTATCAGTCCTATTCACAACAGTTGAATCAACTTGGCTTGTTTAATGGGCAAGAGATTGACACTGCAACGCTTGCCGATATCGCCGCCTTTGATCGAGCTCCAAGTGCAAATGGCGCCGATTTAAATCTGCTCGTTCAAGATAACGATTACAGTGCCTTTGGCGCCCAGACCCAAGCCATAAACCAGTACGGCGAACATCAAATCATTTACAGCGCTCGTTATCATACGGATAAGGCGGAAATGCGCTTTGGCGAGCAAACGGCTTTATGGCAAGCGGATAGAAGCCTTGCGGTTGATGAGTCAAACGCGCTGTTCGCTTATACCGATGATGCGACTGCGCTGACGTCGGCCATTGATTCGCTATTCCGCTGGCAAGGCATGCAACTCAAGTTAGGGCTGGCTTACGAGCATGTCAGTGTTAATCGTGAAGTGAATCAGGCTGTTGCGGGACTCGATGAAGCGGATTTCTCCGACAGTGATTGGATGCCGCAATTAGGTGTGCTCTATGATGCGGGCGATTGGCGTTTTAGTACCGATATCCGCCGGGCCTGGACTGCGGCAAGCGCGGGGAATACTACGCAAGAGGCTCAGGTGTCGCTGCATTATCAAGTGAGCGCCCAATATGCGCGCGAAGGGATAAAAGCCGATTTACGGGCATATGTGCAAGAGTTCGACAATTTGCATGTGGACTGCGATAGCTATTCGATGTGCGCCGATGCACGCTTGTTAACCCAAGAGAATATCCCCGATGTGCTGACCTATGGTGTAGAACTTGGTCTTGGTTATCGCTGGGACTTGGGCGGGGTAGAGCTACCCTTAGGGCTAAATTATCAATATCTTAACGCTGAGTATCAAACCAGCACTTGTACCGATGTTCAAGGCTGTGTTTTAGAGGGCGATAGATTAGCTTGGTTACCCGAACATCAATTGCAATTGAGTGCAGGGGTTAACTATGGCGAATATCAATTAAATCTTGAGGCGGCCTATCAATCTGAGCGCGATTTCAGCCAATTTGGCAGTGAGTTGCAACGGGTATCAGGCCAGTGGCGGGTCGATTTAGCGGCAAACTATGATTTTGATAAACACCATAGGCTGTATTTTAGGGTCGAAAACCTACTCGATGAGTCCCTTGTGACCACAGCATCAAATAGCGGAATTCGGACTGAAAATGGACGGATCAGCTATTTGGGTTATCAGTGGCGTTTCTAAACTGAATTAAATCTTGTTTAAAGATTATTCAACGAGAAAGCGAAAAGGTCGTTTTAGCTATCGTCATAAAGAGGTATCGACCTTTCGCTAAATTATTTCTTTAAAAATTAATGTTATAGTATTTGTCGACCGTAATATTTTCTCTTTCTGCGCCCTCACTCGGTCGGAAGGTGAACGCTGTAGCGCATGATTCTTTTAAATCCTTATTTGAGGTTTGAAATCACCTATAATTTTCGTGGCGATGCCACGGCAATTGGGGTAAAATGCGCGCGACCAGCGTGATTGCGATCGCATTTCTGTGATAAATCTGCGCTAGCTCAATGCAGTAGGTTTTGTTTAAAACCTCAGTATTTAGCAGGAACGCGGCGCATTGTCTTTCCTTCAAAACGTAGTGCTTGTGGATATGATTACAATTAAGAAAGGATTGGAACTGCCTATAGCAGGCGGACCAGAGCAAGTTATCCATAATGGCCCAGCCATTAAACATGTAGCTACTTTGGGTGAAGAGTATATTGGCTTACGTCCAACGATGAAGATCAAAGTGGGCGATAAAGTACAAAAAGGTCAGGTGATTTTCGAAGATAAGAAAAATCCTGGCGTAAAATATACGGCTTTAGCCAGTGGTACTATATTAGACATTAACCGGGGCGCCCAGCGTGTGCTGCAGTCTGTTGTTATTCAAGTTGAAGGGAACGAAAGCGTTGCCTTTGCTAAGTATGACGCCACTGCTCTCGATACGCTAGACTCGCAACTGGTCCGTGACAACCTGATCGAATCAGGCTTATGGACTGCATTGCGTACACGTCCTTTCAGCAAAGTGCCTGCCGTAGATTCTTCTGCCGCTGGTATTTTCGTCACCGCGATTGATACGCAACCCCATGCCGCCGATCCTGTTGTAGTGATCCGTGAGCATAAAGAAGATTTTGCTAATGGTCTTAAGGTCTTAGCAAGACTTACCGAAGGTAAAGTTTACCTTTGTAAAGCGCCTGGCGCCGATATTCCTGCCGCTAATGCCCAAGTTGAAGAATTTGCCGGTGTTCACCCAGCGGGTCTTGTTGGTACTCATATCCATTTCCTACTTCCAGCTTCTGCAAAACGTACTGTTTGGCATGTCGGTTACCAAGATGTAATAGCCATTGGTCAGCTATTTACTACCGGTCAACTGAATACCGAACGTGTGATCGCAATTGCCGGTCCTAAAGCGGCTAAGCCACGTTTGGTGCGCACTGTTTTAGGTGCAAGCATGACTGAACTGACCGCGGGCGAAACCTTAGACGGTAACGTACGTGTTGTTTCGGGTTCTGTGCTGAATGGCCGTACTGCTGTAGGTCCTCAAGGATATTTAGGTCGTTACCACGCGCAGGTGAGTCTGTTAGAAGAAGGCACTGAAAAAGAATTCTTTGGTTGGGTGTTACCAGGCTCAAACAAATACTCTATTACCCGTGCATTCCTAGGCCACTTAAGCGCTTCTCGTCTGTTCAACATGACAACGAGCACTGGTGGTTCAGACCGCGCTATGGTGCCAATCGGCAACTACGAGCGTGTAATGCCATTGGATATTCTTCCTACTATGTTGCTGCGTGACCTGATCTCAGGTGACTTTGACGGTGCTGCCACTTTAGGCGCGTTAGAGTTGGATGAAGAAGATCTCGCACTGTGTACGTTCGTATGTCCAGGCAAATATGACTACGGTTCATATCTGCGTGACTGTTTAGATACGATCGAGAGGGAAGGCTAATGAGCTTGAAAGATTTTTTCGAACGTATTGAACCCGACTTTGAAAAAGGCGGTAAATACGAAAAGTTTTATGCCCTCTTCGAAGCGGCATACACCATTTTTTATACGCCAGGTAAAGTGAACAAGGGTAAAACCCACGTTCGCGACAACATCGACCTGAAGCGTATGATGATCACGGTTTGGGCCTGTGCCTTCCCAGCGATGTTCGTGGGTATGTACAACGTCGGTCTGCAAGCACAACTTGCGTTAATCGCGGGTTTTGCAACCCCTGACGTATGGCAAGTGAGCTTGTTCGGCATGTTCGGTACCGAACTGACCGCCAACTCTGGCTGGCCAGCACTGATGTGGTACGGCGCCTGTTTCTTCCTACCTATCTACGCGGTGACCTTCGCCATCGGTGGTATTTGGGAAGTGCTGTTTGCCGCTATCCGTGGCCACGAAGTTAACGAAGGTTTCTTCGTTACCTCTATCCTGTTCGCATTAACCCTGCCAGCAACTATCCCATTGTGGATGGTGGCCTTAGGTATCACCTTCGGTGTGGTTGTGGCTAAAGAAGTGTTCGGTGGTACGGGTCGTAACTTCTTAAACCCAGCATTAGCTGGTCGTGCCTTCCTGTTCTTCGCTTACCCACTGAACATGTCTGGTGACACTTCATGGGTTGTGGCTGACGGTTACTCTGGTGCAACGGCTCTGAGCCAAGCGGCAGCGGGTACCTTAGATTACACATTCAACCAAAACTGGTGGGATGCGTTCTTCGGTTTCATCCCAGGCTCTGTGGGTGAAGTATCGACTCTGGCGATTCTGTTAGGTGGTCTGGTTATCATCTATACCCGCATCGCTTCATGGCGCATCGTTGGCGGCGTGATGGTCGGTATGATTGCTATCTCTACACTGTTAAATGTGATCGGTAGCGACACTAACCCAATGTTTGCAATGCCTTGGTACTGGCACTTAGTGTTAGGTGGTTTTGCATTTGGCATGATGTTTATGGCGACTGACCCTGTGTCTGCGTCATTCACTAACCAAGCTAAATGGGCATACGGTATCTTGATTGGTGCAATGGCTGTGTTTATCCGCGTGATTAACCCTGCATTCCCAGAAGGCATGATGTTAGCGATTCTGTTTGCTAACTTGTTCGCGCCATTGTTCGACCACTTCGTGGTTCAGGCAAATATCAAGCGGAGGATTGCTCGTGGCTAGTAATAAAGATTCGTTCGGCAGAACGTTATTTATCGTCGTTGGCTTATGTCTAATTTGTGCGATATTCGTGTCGACTGCGGCAGTATTACTGCGCCCAACTCAAGCAGAAAACAAGCTGCTTGATAAGCAAAAGTACATCCTCGAAGCTGCGGGTCTGATTGACACGAAAGCGGGCAAAGTAACCAAAGCTCAGATTTTGGATACTTACAGCAAGCACATCGAAGCTAAGTTAGTTAACTTAAAAACTGGTGATTGGGTTGAAGGTGTTGATGCCAACGCATTCGATCAACGCAAAGCGTCTCGCGATGTGAAGACCTCATTTGTACCTGAAAACGACATCGCTTCGGTTAAGCGTGTTGCTGAAGATGCAGTGGTTTATTTAGTTCGCGATGAGCAAGGTAAGTTAACCAGCGTGATCCTGCCAGTTCATGGTTATGGCCTGTGGTCGACTATGTATGCTTTCCTCGCGTTAGATGCTGATCTGAACACGATTCAAAGCTTAGTGTACTACGAGCAAGGCGAAACCCCAGGTCTTGGTGGTGAAGTTCAAAATGCTCAGTGGAAAGCGAAATGGCACGGTAAAAAGTTATTTGATGAGCAAGGTAACATTGCTATCAGCGTAACTAAAAACCCCGCTGTTGCTAGCACTGAATACGGTGTGGATGCATTATCCGGCGCGACTCTGACCAGTAACGGTGTTCAACACTCTCTGACATTCTGGTTAGGTAAAGAAGGTTTTGCGAGTTTCATTGAAAAAGCACGCAATGGAGGTCTCAGCTAATGTCTGACGCTAAAGAACTGAAACAGGTTCTGACTGGACCTATCGTCAACAACAACCCGATTGCATTACAAGTACTTGGTGTATGTAGTGCGTTAGCGGTAACGAGCAAACTCGAAACTGCACTGGTAATGGCGTTGGCATTAACTGCGGTAACAGCGTTTTCTAACCTGTTTATCTCAATGATCCGTAACCATATTCCTAGCAGCGTACGTATTATCGTACAGATGACCATTATTGCCTCTTTGGTAATCGTGGTTGACCAATTGCTGCAGGCTTATGCTTATCAGATTTCTAAGCAGTTATCGGTATTCGTGGGCCTGATCATTACGAACTGTATCGTAATGGGTCGCGCTGAAGCCTATGCGATGAAAACACCGCCAATGATGAGCTTTATGGATGGTATCGGTAACGGTTTAGGTTACGGTGCGATTCTGTTAGCCGTTGGCTTCGTGCGTGAACTGTTTGGTAACGGTTCTCTGTTCGGTGTTCAAATCCTGCACAAGATCTCTGAAGGTGGCTGGTATCAACCAAACGGTCTGTTATTACTGCCGCCAAGTGCGTTCTTCCTGATCGGTATTCTGATTTGGATTATTCGTACCTATAAGCCAGAGCAAGTTGAAGCAAAAGGGTAATTTGAGATGGAACATTATATTAGCCTGTTAATTCGCTCTGTTTTCATCGAAAACATGGCACTGGCCTTCTTCTTAGGTATGTGTACTTTCTTAGCGGTATCGAAGAAAGTGACTACTGCGATGGGCCTAGGGATTGCGGTAGTTGTAGTGTTAACTATCTCTGTTCCTGCTAACCAAGTTATTTACCAAGGGCTGTTAGCACCTGGCGCACTGGCTTGGGCTGGTGCACCTGAAGCTGATCTAAGCTTCTTGAAATTCATTACCTTTATCGGTGTGATTGCGGCTTTAGTTCAAATTCTGGAAATGGCACTGGATAAGTACTTTCCTCCTTTGTACAACGCGTTAGGTATCTTCTTACCTCTGATCACTGTGAACTGTGCGATTTTCGGTGCGGTATCATTCATGGTTGAGCGTGACTACAAGCTGGGCGAAAGTGTGGTGTTTGGTTTCGGCTCTGGAGTAGGTTGGGCATTAGCTATCGTATTGATGGCCGGTATCCGTGAGAAGCTGAAGTATGCCGATGTGCCGAATGGCCTGCGTGGTTTAGGTATTACCTTTATTACCGCTGGTTTAATGGCCTTAGGTTTCATGTCGTTTTCTGGTGTGTCTCTGTAAGAGACACCAAACGGCTTCTTGAATTGGACCTTCTAAGGATAAGTTAATGGATATTCTTGGTATTTTTAAATCTACTCCGCTCGAGGTTTACCTCGGTGTGAGTATGTTTACTGCTATCGTCCTAGTCTTAGTGTTAGTGATTTTATTCGCTAAATCTAAGCTAGTGTCTAGCGGTGACATCACGATCGGCATCAACGACGATCCTGAAAAAGCGATTACAACCGGTGCCGGTGGCAAGCTGTTAGGCGTGCTAGCGAACAGTGGTATCTTCGTATCGAGCGCCTGTGGTGGCGGTGGTTCTTGTGGCCAATGTCGCGTAGTGGTTAAGTCTGGCGGCGGTGATATTCTGCCAACAGAATTAGATCACATCAGCAAGGGTGACGCCCGTAAAGGTTGTCGTCTGTCTTGCCAGGTGAACGTTAAGAACGACATGGAAATCGAGCTTGACGAAGAAATCTTCGGTATTAAGAAGTGGGAATGTACTGTTATCTCTAACGATAACAAGGCGACCTTCATTAAAGAACTGAAGCTGCAAATTCCTGATGGTGAATCTGTTCCGTTCCGTGCGGGTGGTTACATCCAGATCGAAGCGCCTGCACACCATGTTAAATATGCTGATTTCGACGTACCAGCAAAATACCGTGGTGACTGGGAACACTTTGGCTTCTTCAAGTTAGAATCTAAAGTTGACGAAGAAACGATCCGTGCTTACTCAATGGCTAACTACCCAGAAGAGTTTGGCATCATCATGTTGAACGTGCGTATCGCAACGCCACCGCCACGTAACCTGAGCTTACCATGCGGTAAGATGTCATCTTACATTTGGAGCCTGAAGGCTGGCGATAAAGTCACGATTTCTGGTCCATTCGGTGAATTCTTCGCGAAAGATACCGATGCTGAAATGGTGTTTATCGGTGGTGGTGCGGGTATGGCCCCAATGCGTTCACACATTTTCGACCAACTGAAGCGTCTGAAGTCTAAGCGTAAGATGAGCTTCTGGTACGGTGCACGTTCTAAGCGTGAAATGTTCTACGTGGAAGACTTTGACGGCCTAGCGGCTGAAAACGACAACTTCGTATGGCATGTGGCCCTGTCTGATCCTCAACCAGAGGACAACTGGGATGGTTACACAGGTTTCATCCATAACGTACTGTATGAAAACTATCTGAAAGACCATGAAGCGCCAGAAGATTGTGAGTTCTACATGTGTGGACCTCCAATGATGAACGCGGCCGTGATCGGTATGTTGAAAAATCTTGGTGTCGAAGACGAAAACATCCTATTGGATGACTTCGGCGGCTAATGTGAATTAGCCCAAGGTGAGAAGAGTTGCAGATGTGGAGTAAAGCTCTCATCTGCAACTTTTGCATTAAAGGGCATCCAAAAGAGTTGTTAGTCACTATGTTTAAAACCCTAGCGTTAAAAACCCCCGTGTTAAAAACCTCAGTGTTAAAGCATTCAGTGAGCTGGCTGGTCCTTGTAGGTCTAGCCTTTTTTATTTCAGCCTGTAGCAAACAGGATGAGGTTATCTCCCTCGCGGGCAGCACAATGGGCACGACCTACCACATTAAAGTGGTTCCCAATGAGCAGATGCCGACGGCCCAGTTACTGCAGGCCGAGATTGACTTAGCCTTAGAGCTGGTCAATAACCAGATGTCGACCTATCGACCCAATTCAGAATTGTCTCGTTTCAACCAGTTACCGCTTGAGCAGAGTGTAGAAGTCTCTCCTGATACCATCAAAGTGGTTAAAGAAGGCATGCGTTTGTATAACGTGACAGACAAAGCCTTAGACATTACCTTAGGGCCGCTGGTGAACCTATGGGGATTTGGCCCCGATAAGCGCCCAACCAAAGTGCCGACTCAAGCGGATATCGATGCGGCTAAAGCCAAAACGGGTATCAGTGAGCTTTCTATCGAAGGCAATCGCTTAAGCAAACACAATGCGCATCTATATGTGGACCTGTCTTCAATCGCCAAAGGTTTTGGCGTGGATAAAGTGGCCTCGATTTTAGATAAGTACCATGCAAGCGGTTACTTAGTCGAAATTGGCGGCGAGCTGAGCATTAAGGGCACGAAAGGCGATGGCAGTTCGTGGCGCGTCGCGATAGAGAAACCGACTGACGATGGTATGGCGGTGCAACAGGTGATTGAGCCTGGCACTATGGCGATGGCAACGTCGGGGGATTATCGTAATTATTATGAGGAAGAAGGTCAGCGCTTTACTCATATAATTGATCCACGTACCGGTTTGCCTATTAATCATAAGCTAGCATCTGTGACCGTTTTGCATAAAGAATGTATGACGGCCGATGGTTTTGCGACGGCGATGATGGTTTTAGGCACAGAAGCGTCATTGGAGCTTGCCAAGAAAGAACACTTGGCGATAATGCTAATAGAAAAGCAAGGCGAAGGATTTAAAGTCTACTACAGTGACGCCTTCAAGCCTTTCCTTAAGTAGTTGGAGTTAACATGAGCACTTTTATCGCGGCATTTGTGATTTTATTACTGTTCTTTTTGCTTATGTCGATAGGTTATCTCATCAAGCGCAAAGCCGTTGAAGGAAGCTGTGGCGGTTTAGGTGTATTAGGGATTGAAAAAGCCTGCGATTGTGATGATCCCTGCGACAAGCGTAAGCGTCGTATGGCCGCAGAAGAAGCGCGCCGTGAGAAGTTAACGAAAGACAGGATCATTTAATTATCCGCTTCAACTGAAATAGCCTCCTCTGGAGGCTATTTTTTTGCCTCGATTTTTTGCAGTGGCAAAATTAATCCTTGATATATGAGGAGGATAGCGGGCTAATCTAAGCGATAATGAGAATGCTTTTTATCTTTAAGCTTGTGAAAAATAAAGAAAATTTGAGTTAGCTTGAAAACTGTACTAGGCTAGAAGCTTGATTTAGATCAATCTTTCACTCATATCAAGGATCGTTACTTATGAAAGGTCATCCTAAAGTGGTGGGACAACTCAATCGGGTACTTACCTGTGAGTTAACGGCCATTAATCAATATTTTCTCCACGCCAGAATGTTCAAACATTGGGGCCTCGAGAAGCTAAATCACGTCGAATACAAGAAATCCATCCAAGATATGAAGCACGCCGATAAGCTTATCGAGCGGGTATTATTTTTAGAGGGATTACCGAATCTGCAACAGCTTGAAAAACTGCGTATTGGCGAGCATACCCAAGAGATGCTTGATTGCGATTTAGCCATGGTGCAGGAGCAACTCACACTGTTACGGGATGCCATTAACCTCTGCGAAGCCGAGCAGGATTATGTCAGTCGCGATCTGCTCGAAGATATCCTTGAAGATGAAGAAGAGCACTTAGATTGGCTCGAATCGCAGCAGGAGCTGATTAGCTTAACTGGCATTCAAAACTATCTTCAATCGCAAATTAGTGAGTCATAGGAGCAGAATATGAAAGGTGATAAAGAGGTCATCGACGCGTTGAATAGACTCCTAACGGGAGAGTTATCGGCGATGGATCAGTATTTTGTGCATGCCCATATGTACGAAGACTGGGGCCTGAACGAACTCTATGAACGTATTGCCCATGAGTCGGATGATGAAAAGCACCATGCGGCCAAACTGGTACAACGTATTTTATTCCTCGAAGGCGTGCCGAATGTAGCCGCACGGGAAGCGCTCAATATCGGTTCAAACGTCGAAGAGATGCTGCGTAACGATTTGGCCTATGAGTACAAGGTGGCCGATGATTTGCGTAAGGTGATTGCTTTGTGTGAATCGAAGAAAGATTACCAAACCCGTGAGATCTTAGAAGTCTTACTCGACGATACCGAATCTGACCATATGTATTGGTTAGAAAAACAACTCGGTTTGATTGACCGTATCGGTTTAGCGAATTACCTGCAAACTAAGATGTAATAGCGCCGGTTGCGCGGCTCAAGCACCAAGGCCAGTCACGAAATGACTGGCCTTTGTTTTTTTATTTCGAGTATTTAGTCTAACACTCTGTAAAATATTGCTTATGCAATCTGATGTTCTGAGTGTTATTCGATCTTTAGTGATTCCTGTTATTGGGTTAATGTCTATTCTTTACAAATACTTGTTTACGTTTTTTCTCACATTTTCATCTGTTGTTGACTGGTAAAAATTGTTACCGTGTGAAACTGTTTTTGCATGATTTTTTGTTAAGTGGTTGGTCAGCCAGACGGGAAGATGAATGAGATATATAAAACGTTCTCTAAGTTTGCAGTTAGTGGTCACTATCGTCGGTGCCCTTGCTGTACTTCTTACTTTAGTTGCCGCTTTGCTCGTGAATAAAGAAAGTAATAACACACGTAAGCAAGTGGACGCGGACATTTCGGCGCTTGTTGCCTTAAAGGCCAATGAGATAGGTGGTTATTTTGTGGCTAAGGGGCAAGTGATCCACTCGGTATTTGCCGAGCCAGGGCTTATCAACTGGTTTAGCCAATACCATGCCCGTGGCAGTAACCTAGCCAATGACCAACAGTACCAAGATATTATTCGTTATTTCCGCTCGTTTTCCGATCGTGATACCGATGTGAAGTCAGTGTTCTTCGGCTCGGCGAATACCTTCGAGTATTTCGACCTCAATGGCCGTTTCGATGGCGATCCAAACTATTACACCAATAAACGTCCTTGGTGGCAGGAGGCTATCGATCAGCGCGGCCTATTTGTGGGCGACCCTGCGGTCGATGCCAACGATGGCTCGATTTCGGCCACGGTTAAAACCCCAGTCTATGGTGCCAATGGTGAGCTG
Organism: Shewanella sp. FJAT-51649; assembly: GCF_019457435.1. Lineage (NCBI taxonomy): Bacteria > Pseudomonadati > Pseudomonadota > Gammaproteobacteria > Alteromonadales > Shewanellaceae > Shewanella > Shewanella sp. FJAT-51649. Next base: position 1,093,578 of record NZ_CP080411.1, read on the forward strand.
ATTGGGATTGGTGGTATGGATATTCTCATCGATACCATTGGCAAAACCCTGTTAGCGCCAATCAAATACCGTAACTATGGTCAAGCCTTCCTGATGACGGATGAAGGTAAGCTGGTGTATTTCCCCGGATTCTCGGATAAATTCCCGCCGGGTTCACTTGCGAATCAAATCGATAGCCAGTTTAAGGACACCTCAGGCTTTACCGCCTTAAGACAGCAAATGCAGCGCGAAGCGCAGGGCTTTGCCGAAGTCACCTTTAACGGTGTGCCACAGCGGGTAACCTTTGTGTCTGTGGGCGGTGATTATCCTAAGCAGAAATGGCACTTAGCCTTTATGTTGCCCCATGAGGTGATTGAAGCGCCTGTGACCGAAGCCTTCTGGAATGCCTGTTTTGTGGCTTTGGGGATTATGCTCTTAGTCGGCATCACAGTATGGTTGATGTTATTGCCCTTTAGACGCCAGCTCAGCAAGTTACTCGATGCGATGGAAGACATTGCCGAAGGTGATAGCGATTTATCCCAACGCATTCTAATGGAACGGGAAGATGAGTTAGGCAAGCTGGGTGATGCCTTCAACCGCTTTGCCGAAAAGGTGCAGCAGATGTTACTGCATACCCGTAACTTAACTCAAGAGGTCGGCACTGGGGTGATGGATGCACGCCAAGTGTGTGATTTAGCGGTCTCTTCGGTGTCATCGCAGAAACAACAAATCGACTCAGTGGCCACGGCCGCCACCCAAATGGCACAGACGAGCCAAGAAATGGCGATAAGCGCTCAACGGGCGAATGATTTTGCCGAAAAGGCGCAGACTCAGGCCCATGACGGTACCCAAATCGTATCCCGCGCGACCGAAGGCATGAAGGCATTATCGGTTCAAGTGATTGAGGCTGCTAAAGTCATCAAGGAGTTACGTAGCAGCTCAGAGCAAATTGGCGAAGTTTTAAGCGTGATCCGCAACATTGCCGACCAAACCAACTTGCTGGCGCTGAATGCGGCCATCGAGGCGGCGCGGGCGGGTGAGCAAGGTCGAGGCTTTGCCGTGGTGGCCGATGAAGTGCGAACTCTCGCGTCTCGTACCCAAGATTCTACCGCCAACATTCAAGGAATTATCCAAACCCTGCAGCAGAGCGCGCTACAAGCCGAGCAGGTGATGGAGTCTGGGGTTGAGCAGGCAAGGGTCGGACAAGACTTGACCACACAAGTGGAGCAAGCCTTGAGTGATATCGCCAGTGCGATTGTGTCGATTCAGCAGCAAACGGTGGAAATTACCGTGGCGATTGGCCAGCAGGCCGTTGTGGCTGAAGAGGTGGCACAAAACGTTGTTAGCGTGCGCGGTCTGTCCGATCAGTCTTTGCTCTCAAGCCAAGATTTATCCCAAAGTTTGCAAGGGTTTGAGCAAGCGACTCATGAACTGACCCGCAACATTGGCCAATTTAAGATTTAATTCAAATAGTTGTAAATCAAGGGAGCCTTAGGGCTCCCTTTGTTTTTTTGGGCGCTAACAATCCAAGCGCAAACCGCACCGCCGCAAATTGATAAGTGACACTTGATTACTGTTTTTATATACAGTATTTTGGGTGTCGGAGGAATGCAAGGTGCGAAAAATCATTCATATCGATATGGATTGCTATTTTGCTGCGGTGGAAATGCGGGATTTTCCCGAATACCGCGGTAAGCCTTTGGCCGTCGGCGGCAGTCGGGTGCAGCGTGGCGTCATCAGCACTTGTAATTATGAGGCGCGCAAATTTGGTGTGCGTTCTGCCATGGCGACGGGCTACGCATTGAAATTGTGTCCCGATCTTATCCTCGTTCCCGGTCGTATGCAGGTCTATAAAGAGGTCTCACAGCAAATTCGCGCCATTTTCTCCCGATACACAGAGTTAATCGAACCGCTTTCCCTCGATGAGGCCTATTTAGATGTCAGCGATTGTAAGCTGTTTAAGGGCTCTGCCACTTTAATCGCCGAGGCAATTCGCCGGGATATTTTGGCCGAAACTGGGCTGACGGCATCGGCTGGCGTGGCGCCGATTAAATTTCTCGCTAAGGTCGCCTCTGATTTAAATAAACCCAACGGGCAATGTGTTATTCCACCCGATGAGGTTGCCGAGTTCGTTAAAAGCTTATCCCTGCGGAAAATTCCCGGAGTGGGTAAGGTGACCGCTGAAAAACTGTCTTCGCTAGGCTTAAATACCTGCGCCGATGTGCAGGCTTATCCAAAGCAAGAGTTGATTGCCCGTTTTGGTAAGTTTGGCGCCGTGTTAGTCGAGCGGGCCCATGGTGTCGATGATCGTGGGATTTCAGTGAGCCGCGAACGCAAATCCGTAGGCGTTGAGACCACTCTCGCTCAGGATATTTACACGCTGGAGCAGTGCCAGCAGGTGATGCCGGGATTAATTCAAGAGTTGTCCAGCCGTTTAGGGCGAAGCGCTAAGGGGAGGCAAATCCATAAGCAGGTGGTCAAACTTAAATTTAATGATTTTAAACAGACCACAATCGAGCACCGTAGTGACGAGGTCTCCGTGGTGATGTTTTATGAGCTACTGAGCCAAGCTATGGCGAGGCAAGAGGGACGTGGAATTCGGTTACTCGGGGTTTCTGTTGGACTCGCCGAGAGTAAAGACACGCTTTCGCCGCTCATGGTACGCGAAACGAAGCAGTTGGATTTTGTGTTTTAGTGTTTAACTAATCTGGGCGGCTCTGGCTCAGCGCCAATCTGACCTGACTTAACTTAACCTAACTTTGCTTAGTTAGCGCGACAATCAGCCTTACGCAGTGCGCAAATAGAAGCAACAAAAAGGCCGCATGGGTAAACCCTCTGCGGCCTTTGTTATTTAAGTCTTAGCGACTATTCACCCGTAGTGATTATTCACCTTTAGCGGGAATGCGTTCTAGCACAGCAAGGAGCAGATCCCAGTATTGACCAACTGTGGTGATATTGACCATTTCATCCGGGCCATGTGGATAACGGATGGTAGGGCCAATCGACACCATGTCCATTTCTGGATAAGGCTTTTTGAACAGACCACATTCAAGACCCGCGTGGATCACCATGATAACTGGTTCTTTATGGTAGATAGACTCGTAGGTCTCACGCACAATCGCCATTACGGGTGAGCTGTTATCTGGCTTCCAACCTGGGTAAGCGCCACTGAATTCAATTTCAGCGCCAGCGAGGTTGGTTAGCGCATTGAGCATGCCTTCAACCTGAGTGCGGCCCGAATCGATGAGCGAGCGAATTAAGCACAGAATGCTGACTTCTTCATCGTTAGTGCTAATCACGCCTACGTTGAGTGAGGTTTCGGTCACGCCCGCGACTTCATCGCTCATACGCATCACGCCATTAGGGCATACATGTAGCAGGTCTATCAATGTGTTTTGGCTGTTTTCACTCATCACACGTTTTGGCGTTGGGATTTCGCTCAACACTAAACGCATGTCTGGGTCGGCAATGGCCAGCTCGGCGCGGACTAAGGCTTCAAAAGCACGCACTTTTTCATTCAGTGTATCGACATTTTCAGCGGGTAACATAAAGCTGATATTGGCTTCGCGTGGGATAGCATTACGCAGTGAACCACCGGTAAATTGGGTTAATTCCAGCGCTAATTCATCGGCATTTTCAAACAGGAAGCGTGCTAAGAGTTTGTTGGCGTTACCACGACCTAAATGGATGTTCACCCCAGAGTGACCGCCTTTTAAGCCCGATAAATGCAGACTAAATGCTGCGTAACTTTGCTCTGACGCTTGCCATACCATAGGCAGAGTGATCTGGGCATCAACGCCGCCAGCGCAGCCCATGTAGATTTCACCTTCTTGCTCTGAGTCGGTGTTGATCAGGATTTCAGCATCGAGCATACCAGCTTGCAGGCCGAAGGCGCCTGTCATGCCCGCTTCTTCATCAATCGTGAGCAGCACTTCCAGCGGGCCGTGTTTGATATCGTTGCTACCTAAAATCGCTAAGGCTGACGCCATGCCAATACCATTGTCGGCGCCTAAGGTTGTGCCTTTGGCCTTAACCCAGTCTCCATCAACATAGGCTTCGATAGGATCTTTGGTAAAGTCATGCACTTTGTCGGCATTCTTTTGCGGCACCATATCGATGTGAGCCTGGATCACGACGATTTTGCGATCTTCCATTCCCGCGGTTGCGGGTTTGCGAATGATTAAATTGCCGACCGCATCTTCTACTACATCGAGTTGTTTACTCTTAGCCCAGGCTTGGATGTGTTGGCTGAGTGCTTGTTCATGTTTGGAAGGGTGGGGAATTGCACAGATTTGTTCGAACCATTGCCATAAAGGCTGTGGGTATAACTGACTTAACGCTGTCACAGGAGGTCCCTCATCAGGTCTTGTGGGTATAGGGCAAATTTGGCTTGATCCTACCACATTCTGCTCGGCCGATTAATCTTCTCGATAAGCCTCTGTGTGCTTGTGGCAGCGAAAGTTGCCACCCTCAGTCTTTTCGATGGGGACAAAGGGATTTTTTGATTGGTAATTAAGCGTTATAGCGGGAATAATGCAGGCACAATAATGAAAAAGGATGGGTCATGTTTCAAGTTAACTTTGTTGATGTACAAGCAGAAAATGCCATTTTTGATGGTGAAGGTTGGGATGCGGTTGTGGTGGTTACTCCGGATCTCGTTTCTATCGGAATTGATGAGATCAGTTTATTGGCCGAGCATGGCGCTAAGGTTGATAAGCGTGTCGGTAAGAGCCCGACGTTACTGTTTGCCCCCGGTTTAGCCGGTGGCCGTTTAATCATAGCGCCCGTCACTCAAGTGGCTGATGATTATGCCGATGTGCGTGTTTATGGCGATGCGGCAAGAGCCGCGATTGCTATCGCTAAAGACGCGGGCGCTAAGCGTCCTCTACTGTATGTGGTGCCTTCTGCCACGCCTAAGTTTGGTTTTGCGAGTGAAGTTGCGGCGCTCGCCTGCGGCCAAGAATTATGGCAAACCTTAGAATTGCGCGAGGCAACGGGCTTAACGCCAGCCTTGGAAGCCATAGGGTTGTTGTCTTTATCATCTGAAAAGAGCCACTTGCTCAACGCATTAGAAGCTGGCCGTGTGTTGGCTCGGGATTTATGTGGCACTGAACCTGAGCGCATGTCGGCTAAGGCCTTTGCCGAATATTGTTTGCAAGCCTTTAAAGGCAGCGTGATTAAAACCGCAGTGGTGGAAGATAGGGATATTCTCGAGCGGGATTATCCACTGTTAAGTGCGGTGGCGCGTTCTTCCTTTGCCGTTGGCCGGCATCAACCGCGGGTGGTGAAACTCGAATATCTGCCCGAGGGTGAGATTACTCGTACCTTTTTATTTGCTGGTAAAGGTGTGGTCTATGATACGGGCGGTGCCGATCTAAAAGTCGGCGGCGCAATGGCCGGCATGAGCCGTGATAAAGGCGGCGCCTCTGCCGTGGCGGGGTTATTTAAAACCTTGTCTATGCTCAAGCCTAAAGGGATCCGGGTGATCGCCGAGCTGGGCTTAGTGCGTAATAGCATTGGTAGCGAAGCCTTTGTCACCGATGAAATTATCACTAGCCATGCGGGCGTGCGGGTACGCATTGGTAATACGGATGCGGAAGGGCGCTTAGTATTGGCAGACCTGTTAAGTCATCTGCGTATTAAAGCGGTTTCGGCGGTGCAACCAGAGCTGTTTTCGGTCGCGACGCTGACGGGCCACGTGGTGCGTTGTTACGGGGCGTATCCTGCTGCGGTTGAAAATGCGGTCGCCAGTGGCGCCCAGTGTGCGCAGACTCTCGCGTTACAGGCGAGCCAATGGGGCGAACCCTTTGAGGTTTCTACATTACGTCGCGAGGACTTTGCCAAGATCCGCGAAGTGTCGGGGGCGGCCGATATTTTATCTTCTAACAATGCGCCATCTTCGGTGACGGCCCGTGGGCATCAATATCCTGCGGCCTTTCTGCTCAAGGCTTCGGGATTGTTTGATCACGGTATTAACGCCGCAATTCCTTTAGCTTACACACACTTAGATATCGCTGGCAGTGCCACTGAGGGCGATCCGCTCTATGGTAAACCCACTGCGAGTCCCTTAGTCGGTCTGTATCAATATCTGATCAATCGTTAACAATTTTACGTAACAAATAGAAATAATTCTGTAATATCTTACTTATTAGGTGGTTACAGGATTATTTCTGTTTTTATGTGACGCAGGTCGCCAAGATTTCTGATGGTTTTACGTAATTTAATTACATTAAAAAGCCTTAATTAAAAAAAATACAAATAAAGCTTGTAATAAAACTACGAAAACATATAATGGTTTTCGTGGACAGGGCAATGCGCCCATCCCCTCTAGTCTATCCAGGATGGATATCCTTCTCCAAGGACCCGAGTGACAAGTCGTCTCAACGGATTTGAGAATCTCTAGTTCCAAGGAACCGAGCCAAGCTTTACTAGAGTACTTAATCTCAACTTTACTTAGGAGTAATTGACTATGTCTTATACAGGCAAGAATCACTTTGTTTGGCAAAACACTTGGATTAACTCAGATGTTTTGCGTGGCGGTTTATTCGCTATGAGCTTTAAGGGCTAACTATCCCTTTAAACCTAGTTTCCATCATCCATCAACCTTTGTATCGCCTTTTTGGCGTGTTTAGACTCAAGTAGCATATCGGTGTTTTTGCATGGGTATGCCAGGTTTTTCCGCTAGCGCGGTAATGTACTTCCCCGAAAGGGACGCTTGAAATATGTCTTGCCTGCTCATTGAGCAGGCTTTTTTTTACCTGTTTTTCAGCTTAGATAACTGATTTCGCTCATATCCTGGTATCTCGTCAAAAAATTTTTGCCTAATGGCAAAAATGTCCTGTGTTGATGAGTCTCTTTAATTATTTGTTTTTAAAGCGTAAAACTTTTTTGTGAGCGCGGCTTTTATTTGATACGACTTAAGAATGACAAATTTGTTATATTTATCACATAAAATACAAATGCAAATCGTTCTCAATGATGTTACCGTATGCGCACCTTAACAAAACTTGCTGAACGACTATGCGTTTTAATCTACTTCCTCTTGCGGCTGCGGTAACACTAGCATTGAATCCTTTGGCGTTGATGGCCGAAGAACAAACCTCTTCTAAAACAGAGACACAAGATCAAAATATCGAAAAAATCACCGTGATGGGTAAATACACTGTGAGTCGAAATATTGATACAGCGACAGGTCTCGGACTCACGTTGCGGGAAACGCCACAGTCGGTCAGCATCATGACGGCGGATCGGATTGAAGATCAGGCGTTAAATACTGTGGTCGACGTGGTGAATAACACTGTGGGCCTGTCTTCTTCAAAAACCGATAACGTGCGTAACGGTTTTTCGGCCCGCGGTTTTACCGTGCAAAACTATCAAATTGATGGCGTGCCTTTATCTTGGAGTTTAGGCGGCGATGCTGGTGAAACGGTATCGGATGTGTCTATCTACGAGCGTGTTGAAGTTGTGCGTGGTGCTACCGGTTTATTAACGGGCGCAGGCGATCCTTCTGCTTCGATTAACTTAGTGCGTAAGCATGCCGACAGCTCAGATCTTAAAGGTTATGTGGATGTCGCAACGGGAAGTTGGGATAAAAAACAAGTCACTGCGGATGTGTCCAATGGTTTGAATGAAGACGGCAGTGTCCGTGGCCGTTTAGTCGCTAAGTATGTGAATAGCGATTCCTATCAAAATCTGTATCAAGACCGTAAAACCATTCTCTATGGTGTTGTCGATAGCGATATCACCGCCAACACTTTACTGCGTGTCGGTGCTAGCTATAACCACAACGATCCAAAAGGCGCGATGTGGGGCGCGTTGCCCGCCGTCTTTAGCGATGGCTCAGCCACAGATTGGGATACTTCCGCCACCACAGCCGCCGATTGGAGCCGCTGGGAAACCAAGAATATCAACTACTTTGCTAACCTAAATCATTACTTCAGCAATGGTTGGCAACTAGTCGCTAACTACAACCGCATGGAGTATGAGACCACCACTAAGATGATCTACATGTCGGGTTTACTCGATAAAGACACGGGTGCTGGGCTCAGTGGTCAGCGTTATCACAGCCATGGTGAAAGTAACTCGAATAACTTTGATGTGCAGCTTAAGGGAGACTATGACCTCTTTGGTCAAACCCATGAGTTTGTGACTGGCGCCTTGTATAGTAAGCAAAAATCCTACGCCGATACCTATGAGCCTATCCGTGACGATATGACGGGTTGGGACTCACAAGTGGTCGATAACTTCTACGAATGGCAACAAAATCAGTTTGCCGAGCCTGAATGGTCGACCAATGCGAACCGTCAGCTCAATATGGATACCGAGCAAAAAGGCTTTTATGCTGCGACTCGCCTGACCATCACCGATGATTTCAAACTGATTGCCGGTGGACGTATCTCAAGCTGGAACCGTGAAGGCGTGAGCTATGGTACCGATACTAACTTTGGCGATGATGGTGTGTTTGTGCCCTATGTTGGTGCTTTATACGATATCAATGAAGAGCACCGTATTTACGCCAGCTATACCGGGATTTTTAATCCGCAAAATTATTTCGATGCTAATCAAGAATATTTAGATCCATTAGAGGGCAAAGCCTACGAATTAGGTTTGAAGAGTTCCTATCTTGACGATCGCTTACATACCACAGTGGCCGTGTTCCAAATTGACCAAGATAACTTGGCAACCTTAGCTGGAACGATTGTTATCGGTGGTCAACCCGTGAATTACTATGAAGCCGCACAAGGTACTAAGAGTAAGGGTTTTGAGCTAGAAGTCGTAGGTGAGCCTGCCGATGGCTGGAATATCTCTGCGGGTTACTCGCAATTTAATGCCGAAGATGCAGAGGGTAAGCGAGTCGCAACGACCAGCCCGCAGAAGCAATTTAAACTCTTTACCACCTACCAATTTGTGGATTTATTACCCGAGTTAACCATAGGTGGTGGGGTGAATTGGCAAAGTGACAGTTACTCAGAAGGCGGCGGTGCGACAATCAAACAGGATGACTATTCCTTAGTGAATCTGATGGCGCGCTACGATCTGGCTGAGAATATGGATCTGCAGGTTAACGTAGAGAATCTGTTGGATGAGAAATATTATGCCTATATGACAGCGTCTGGCCTAGCTTACAGTGCGTATCACTACGGCGCGCCACGTAACTTTACCGTTAGCTTTAACTATCGCTTCTAAGCATTTTCCCGTTGAACTCAAAAAGCCGGCGCCCTTAAGGGCACCGGCTTTTTTGCTATCGACTTCACTCCCATTTGCTGCGCAGAGGCGACCGAATATGCCTGCATGGGATAAGCATTGTGCTGTTTTGTGATTATTTCGCTTTAAAAACAATGTGCTGTTCATCTTGAACGGCATTCGAATTTTCCCAGTGTTAAGATTGGCTTGCTAACCCCTATTTAGTGTGAGCTTTAATGTAAATTAAGCACGGTGGTTTTTTGTTCTGTTTAGCGATTTCTATCAAGAAAATCTCCATCAATTTTCTGGCCTGACCAGCACAAACTCCCTATAATCCCCAGCGAAAAACACGACTACATAGTGTTTACATTTTTGACCCTACCTACTTTAAAAGAAAAGGAACCCAGTTCCATGTTAGAAAAGCTGTTCAAACTGAAACAAAATCAAACGAGCCTCAAGCAGGAAGCGATAGCAGGTTTGACAACATTTATGACTATGGCCTACATCATTTTTGTGAATCCAATGATGTTAGCCGATGCGGGTATGGATCATGGCGCCGTGTTTGTGGCCACCTGTTTAGCGGCGGCGGTGGGTTGTATTGTGATGGGTGTCATGGCGAACTATCCCATTGCACTGGCTCCAGGTATGGGACTCAATGCCTTTTTTACCTACACAGTCGTGGGTGAAATGGGTTACAGCTGGGAAACGGCACTCGGCGCAGTTTTTCTGTCGGGAATTTGCTTTTTAATTCTGTCTCTAGTGCGTATTCGCGAGTGGATTGTGAACAGTATTCCTATGTCGCTGCGTATCGGTATTGCCGCGGGTATTGGTTTATTCCTCGCGTTGATCGGTCTCAAGAGTGCTGGCATTGTGGTAGCAAGCCCTGCGACCTTAGTGACTATGGGTGATATCACCGCCTTCCCTGCGGTAATGGCCGTGTTAGGTTTCTTCCTTATCATCGCCATGGTGCAACGTGGCATGAAGTCAGCGGTGATTTTAAGCATCCTTATCATCACAGGACTTGGATTAATCTTCGGTGATGTGCATTACAACGGCATCGTCTCTATGCCACCTTCCGTCGCACCGACCTTTATGGCGATGGATTTATCCCAAGTATTTGAAGTGACAATGCTATCCGTGGTATTTGCCTTCCTATTTGTGGATCTTTTTGATACCTCTGGTACCTTAGTTGCGGTGGCGCAGCGTGGTGGTTTCCTCGATGAAAAGGGCCGTTTACCTCGCTTAAACCGTGCTTTAACCGCGGACAGTTTAGCGACGATTGCGGGCGCAGCTTTAGGTACGTCAACGACTACCAGCTATATCGAAAGTACAGCGGGTGTGAGCGCGGGCGGCCGCACTGGCTTAACCGCTGTCGTGGTCGGCTTACTGTTTATCTTGGCCTTATTCTTATCACCATTAGCAGGGATGATCCCCGCCTATGCCACGGCTGGTACGCTGTTCTATGTGGCGATTCTGATGATGTCCGGACTGGTTCACGTCGAATGGGAAGATTTAACGGAAGCTGCGCCAGTAGTTGTGGTCTGTATCCTAATGCCGCTTACCTTCTCTATCGCCACAGGGATTGCGCTGGGGATTATTTCCTATGCCGCCATCAAACTGTTAACAGGCCGTTTTAGCGATTTAAATATCGGGGTGATTGTGCTCGCGGCGATGTTTATTGCGAAATTTATTTACGGCTGATACTTAGCCAGTCGCCAATTAGACGGTTTTTTTGAGGGTCATCTAATCGATGACCCTTTTTTATGCGCGATCCCAAGCAGAATTGAAAATTTCTACCAACATCCGGCCCACTAACTACCAATTGCTCTGCGGATTAGGTATAAGGATTATCCGGTTATTTTCTACATATGAATAATGAATTTAAGTGAGATTGCGTATCGCCGCGTGGTAGTGAAGTTAGGGACGAGTGTGCTGACGTCTGGCAGTAAACAGCTAGATAAAGCCCATATGGTTGAGCTTGCTCGTCAAATGGCCGCACTGATGAGATCAGGGGTCGAAGTCGTATTATGCACTTCTGGCGCAATTGCCGCCGGACGCGAACATCTCCAATACCCGGTATTGCCCGACACTATGGCCAATAAACAGTTATTAGCCGCTGTCGGGCAGAGTCAGCTTATTCTCGCTTGGGCACAACTCTTTAGCATCTACGGTTTGCATGTGGGGCAATTGCTGCTGACCCGTGCGGACCTACACGATCGAGAGCGCTATTTGAATGCCCGCGATACCCTTAATGCCTTGCTGGCAAACAATATTATCCCCATCATCAATGAAAACGATGCCGTCGCCACTAATGAAATCAAAGTGGGCGATAACGACAACTTGTCGGCGCGTGCGGCACTGTTGTGTGATGCCGACCTGTTGATTTTGTTGACGGATCAAAAGGGCCTATTCGATGCCGATCCGCGCACTAACCCTAATGCTAAGCTGATTTCTCAGGTCGAGAAAATTGACGACAGTCTGCGCCTGTTAGCGGGTGGTTCGGTGTCGGGCTTAGGCACGGGCGGAATGTCGACTAAGCTAGAAGCTGCGGATATTGCTCGCCGTGCGGGCATTGAAGTGGTGATTGCCTCGGGTCATCACCCCGATGTGATTAAAAAGGTTGTCGGCAAAGAGTCTGTCGGCACGCATTTTAGTGCCATCGAAAATCCGTTAGAGAGCCGCAAACAGTGGATTTTAGCGGGACCTGCCGCCCAAGGTTCACTGGTGCTCGATGCGGGTGCGGTGAAAGCTGTGACCGAAAAAGGTCGCAGCCTGTTATCGAAGGGAATTATTGGCGTTAAAGGGGAATTTGAACGTGGTGCAACCCTGCAATTGGTTGACCCAAAAGGCAAAATTATTGCCAGAGGCATCACTCGCTACTGTGGTGAGGCCTTAGGGTTAATTGCGGGTAAACATTCCGACGAAATCGAGTCAGTGCTCGGTTACGATTATGGTGACGCAATAGTGCACCGCAACGACATGGTCGTCTTATAAGCGAGGTCTGGTTTGAGTCAAACTAATCAAGCGCAATATTTACAACAACTGGGCAGCCAGGCTAAGCAAGCCAGCTATGCCTTAGCCAATCTTAGTGCCGCACAGAAAGCGGATTTACTCGAGGCGATTGCCGAGGCCCTGACGCAGAATACTCAGGCGATTCTCGCTGCTAACGCCAAAGACGTTGCCGCCGCTAAGGCTGAAGGCTTGAATGATGCAATGATCGATAGGCTGTTGCTTAACGAGTCGCGTCTGGCGGGGATTATCGGTGATATCGGCGATGTGGTTCGTCTTGCCGATCCCGTTGGCGAAGAGTTTGGCAGCCGAGTGTTGGACAATGGGTTAAGGCTCACGCGCCGCCGCGTACCGCTGGGCGTGATCGGGGTTATCTATGAGGCGCGGCCGAATGTGACGGTCGATATTGCGGTATTGGCGCTGAAAACCGGTAATGCGGTGATTCTGCGCGGCGGAAAAGAGACGCTCGAATCTAACAAACTGATTAGTGAAGTGATCCGTGGCGCGATTGCGAGCCAAGGTCTGCCAGTCGATGCGGTGCAGCTGATTGATTCTCCCGATAGAGCCTTAGTCACTGGCTTACTCAAGCTAGACCAATATGTCGATATGATAGTCCCCCGTGGTGGACAAGCACTGCAGCGTCTTTGCGCCGAGCAAGCGACTATTCCGGTGATCTTAGGCGGCATTGGGATCTGCCATCTGTATGTCGATAAACATGCCGATCTTGAGCGCGCACTCGAGGTGATTGCTAACGCAAAAGTGCAACGCCCGACGGTATGCAACGCGCTGGATACCTTGCTGGTGGATAACGCAGTTGCCGAGCGCTTTGTGCCGCAAATTGCCGAGTACTTACATCGCTTAGGTGTGCGTTTTTCAGTGTGTGAACAAAGCTATGCACTGCTCGATGGGCTGGGTTTTGATATTTCCCCTGCAACTGAGCAAAGCTTTGCGACAGAGTGGTTGTCTTTGACCTTAGGCATTAAAGTGGTGAGCGATATAGATACAGCCATTGCCCATATCCGTACCTATTCCAGTGGGCACTCTGAGGCGATTCTCACCGATGATATCCACGCGGCAACGCATTTTATGAACGAAGTGAATTCGGCTGCTGTGTATGTGAATGCCAGTACCCGCTTTACCGATGGCGGCCAATTTGGCTTAGGGGCCGAGGTGGCAGTGAGCACACAAAAACTCCATGCCCGTGGTCCTATGGGGCTTGAGGCGCTGACCACCTATAAGTGGTTAGCATGGGGTGATTACACTAGCCGCGCTTAGTCTTTATCGTTTTATCAAATCGTCCCATTAAAAAAGCCGCAATAGCGGCTTTTTTGTTGGCAAAGATCTCGGTTAATGGATAAGCGGGGTGTAAGTGGCAAGTAACCATAGGCACAGAAATGCTACCGACATCGCAGTGGTGAACTTACGAAAGGCTCTAATGTACTCCAAGGTATACAGAAAATACTTCTCCTGCACTCTGCGGGTGATCAGTACCGAGGGAAGTAAAAAAGTGCAATAGAGCATCACCACCATGGTGGTGAAACCATTTCCGAAAAAATGCTCATAGATAAAAAGGGCAATACAAATGAGCATGGCGACCCAACCGATAGGGCTTATGCCATCTTCTTGATTCCATTGAGTTGATTTTTCCATCTGACTATCCTTAGTCGTCTGCGTACAGTTCAATTTATAGACGGATATGCTGCAGTTTTCAACTCTGTTGAGGATAAATGCTGTGACGCTCTCAGCATATTTTAGCAATATCTGATGTTTTTGCCTTAAAGGGTCTTAATATCCGCAAATGATCCGCGGCATAATTTCGCTAAGTCATTCGCCGCAAGACAGATTTCAAGGCCGCGGCGGCCGGCACTGACATAGATTTTATCGAATTGCTGAGCCGTCGCATCGATCAGCGTTGGCAGCTGTTTTTTCTGAGCTAGGGGGCTAATGCCGCCAACGAGGTAGCCAGAGGATTTTTGCGCTAAATCCGCATCGGCCATTTGCAGTTTCTTCTGGCCTAAACATTTAGCGACGGCTTTTAAATTGAGTTGATGATCAACTGGAACGAGCGCAACAGCAAGCGGCGGATGGGCTTTATCGGTCGCGACCAGTAAGGTTTTAAATACCTGCGCGGGGGCGAGCCCTAACACATTGGCGGCTTCTTCGCCGTAGGCGGCGCAGTGTGGGTCGTGACTGTATTCTAAGATTTCAAAGGGAATTTTGGCTTTCTTTGCCATTTGTACGGCTGGTGTCATGCTCTCGTCCTCGCGCCCCAATTAGGTGCAATAAAAGTCTAGGGGCAATAAAAGTCCGCCATAGTAGCCCTTTCTGCGGCGTTAAAATGTTAGCTCGGGCATAAATTATCTATGCCCGATATGCCTTACTCAGTCTGCAAGCTTGGCATTGAGCTTGGTTTTGCGCTCCAGATAGCGCGGGAATAACTGCTGCAACATCATGCCACTCAAAATAAAACCTAATCCGGTATACGTTGCGGTGGCGATAGTCTCTTGCAGAATCCAGGCAATAAAGCCAATCGACATTACTGGCGATAAGAATACTAAGGTACTGATATTGGCCGTGCGAGTCGCGGTTTTAAGTGCCATTAACCACAGCACGAAGGTAATGCCCATCTCAAATAAGCCAACATACATCCCCGCCATCACGGCGCTCAAACTAAAGCTGGGTAGGGTATCGGTCAGCAGCAGTGTTACGGTAATAAAGGGCAAACCAATCAAAAAGCTTAATAGTAGGCTGACGACGGGGTCGCCTTGATCTTTAGTGTTTACAATCCAATATAGGCACCAGAGCAAAGTGCTGGTTAATACAAGCCCAATCCCGAGCGGACTGTCGAAGCGAAAACCGCTGACATCGCCGCCGGTGGCGATAATAAATACCCCTGAGTAGGCGATCAGTGCCGCAATCATATCGCTCTTACGCAAATGTTGTTTCAAGAGCGGCGCGGCTAACAGCGGCAGCAATACCGCCCAAGTGTAATTGAGTGAGAGCGCCTGCTGGGCGGGTAACAGTGAATAGGCTTTAAACAGCACCACATAATACAGAAAGGGATTAATCAGCCCGGTAACCAGATAAAACGCCGGGCGACGCAGGAGCTGCGCTTTAAGAAGCGGGAGTTTTTTCTGCCAAGCGAGAATGGCACCTAGGGCGATGATTGAGGTGAGTACCGCCACGAACACCAACTGTAATGGGCTATAAAATCCGAGGGCAATCTTAAAGGCGGTTGCCACCGTCGACCAGAGGAATACCGCGGCCATGCCGTACACATATGCCAAATTTGAAGATTTCACACTATTACCCTATGCGCTTAAACATCACTCAATGTGCGCAGATTGAATAACAGCTATTGCTGATAAGCAAGCGGATTTTGCGGTTTTGAATATTTTATACAGTCGAGCCCTTTGAAAAGATAAATCAGAAAAATTTTTTATCGGCCCTTGTAATTAAATTCCCTGTCCCAATATAGGTGTTAAGGCAGAGAAGGTGGCCAACAGTGGACTTGAAAAAAAACCGTCCGGCCCCATATCAAAACCAACTTATAAATTTAGTTAGACAGAAATTTTTCGGAGGACCTCATGGGTAAAATTATTGGTATCGACTTAGGCACAACAAACTCTTGTGTAGCTGTCCTCGATGGTGGCAAAGCACGCGTATTAGAGAATGCTGAAGGCGATCGCACAACCCCGTCTATCATCGCTTACACCGATGATGAGACCATCGTGGGTCAGCCAGCAAAACGCCAAGCTGTAACTAACCCAAATAACACATTCTTCGCGATCAAGCGTTTGATCGGTCGTCGCTTCAAAGATGACGAAGTTCAACGTGACGTGAACATCATGCCATTCAAAATCATTGCAGCCGACAACGGTGATGCATGGGTTGAATCACGTGGCAACAAAATGGCTCCACCACAAGTTTCTGCTGAAATCTTGAAAAAGATGAAGAAAACAGCAGAAGACTTCTTAGGTGAAGAAGTGACAGAAGCGGTAATTACCGTTCCTGCATACTTTAACGATTCACAACGTCAAGCCACTAAAGATGCGGGCCGCATCGCGGGTCTTGAAGTTAAACGTATTATCAACGAACCAACGGCTGCCGCACTGGCCTACGGTATCGATAAGAAGCAAGGTGACAACATCGTTGCAGTGTACGACTTAGGTGGTGGTACATTCGATATCTCTATCATCGAAATCGACAGCAACGACGGCGACCAAACCTTCGAAGTATTAGCGACTAACGGTGACACTCACTTAGGTGGTGAAGACTTTGACAACCGTTTAATCAACTACTTAGCTGACGAATTCAAGAAAGAGCAAGGCTTAGATCTGCGTAAAGATCCATTAGCAATGCAACGTCTGAAAGAAGCGGCTGAAAAGGCGAAGATTGAGCTTTCAAGCACCAACCAAACTGAAGTGAACCTGCCATACATCACTGCCGATGCAACAGGTCCTAAGCACTTAGTGGTGAAAATCACCCGTGCGAAGTTAGAGTCACTGGTTGAAGACTTAATCATTCGTACTTTAGAGCCATTAAAAGTGGCACTGGCTGACGCTGACTTATCAGTATCAGACATTAACGAAGTGATTTTAGTGGGCGGTCAAACCCGTATGCCTAAGGTTCAAGAAGCGGTTTCTAACTTCTTCGGTAAAGAACCTCGTAAAGACGTAAACCCTGACGAAGCCGTAGCCGTAGGTGCCGCGATTCAAGCGGGCGTACTGTCAGGCGACGTGAAAGACGTTCTGCTGTTAGACGTAACACCACTGTCTCTGGGTATCGAAACCATGGGCAGCGTAATGACCAAGCTGATTGAGAAAAACACCACTATTCCGACTAAGGCACAGCAAGTGTTCTCAACAGCCGATGACAACCAAAGTGCAGTAACCATTCACGTACTGCAAGGTGAGCGTAAGCAAGCGAGCGCGAACAAGTCATTAGGTCAGTTCAACCTTGACGGTATTGAGCCAGCACCACGTGGCATGCCACAAATCGAAGTGATGTTCGATATCGACGCTGACGGTATTCTGCATGTTTCTGCGACCGACAAGAAAACCGGTAAGAAACAAAACATCACCATCAAAGCTTCTTCAGGCTTAAGCGAAGAAGAAGTGGCGCAAATGGTACGTGACGCTGAAGCACACGCTGAAGAAGACAAGAAGTTTGAAGAGTTAGTGCAATCTCGCAACCAAGCTGACGGCTTAGTTCACGCAACTAAGAAACAAGTTGAAGAAGCGGGCGATGCACTGCCAGCAGACGACAAAGCTAAGATTGAAGCGGCAATGAGCGCAGTTGAAGTTGCAACCAAAGGCAACGACAAAGAAGCCATTGAAAAAGCGACTCAAGAGCTGATTGAAGCGTCTGCTAAGCTGATGGAAATTGCTCAGGCTAAAGCTCAAACTCAAGGCGGCGCACAAGAAGGTGCTGCTAAACAGTCTAACGCGACTGCCGATGACGTTGTCGATGCTGAATTTGAAGAAGTGAAAGACGACAAGAAATAACATTTGCTCTCAATCAAATTGATTGATTTCAAATAGTTAATTTCTAGGCGGGCGTTACGGGGAAACCCTAACGCCCGTTCGTTCAACTTAAGCTGAGAAGCATGAGATTATGTCAAAGCGAGATTATTACGAAGTATTAGGCGTTGGTCGTGACGCCAGCGAACGTGAAATAAAAAAAGCCTACAAGCGTTTGGCGATGAAGTTTCACCCCGATCGCAACCCTGGCGACAAAGCTGCCGAGGCGAGCTTTAAAGAAGTTAAAGAAGCCTACGAGATCCTTACCGATGCCAACAAAAAAGCGGCCTATGACCAATTTGGTCATGCGGGTGTGGATCCTAATCGCGGCGGCGGTGGTGGCTACGGCGGTGCGGGAGATTTCGGCGATATTTTCGGTGATGTCTTTGGCGATATTTTCGGCGGTGGACGTCGTGGCGGTCAACGCCAAGCGGCCCGCGGCTCAGATTTACGTTACAACCTAGAGTTATCACTGGAAGAAGCCGTAAAAGGCCTCACCAAAGAACTGCGTATTCCAACCTTAGCCAGCTGTGATGTGTGTGACGGCAGCGGTGCGAAAAAAGGCTCTTCGGCGACTACCTGTGGCACCTGCCATGGTCAAGGCCAAGTGCAAATGCGCCAAGGTTTCTTCACCGTACAACAGCCATGTCCAACCTGTCATGGTCGCGGCAAGATCATTAAAGATCCTTGCTCTAAGTGCCATGGTGATGGCCGTGTCGAGAAAACCAAAACCCTGTCAGTTAAGATCCCTGCGGGTGTCGACACTGGCGACCGTATCCGCTTAGCGGGTGAAGGTGAAGCGGGCGAGTTTGGTGCGCCACCGGGCGATTTATACGTTCAGGTCACCGTACGTGAACATGCTATCTTCGTCCGTGATGGCAACAACCTCTACTGCGAAGTGCCAATTTCATTCAGCAAAGCGGCGCTCGGCGGCGAGATTGAAGTCCCAACTCTGGACGGCAAAGTCAGCCTGAAGATCCCAGCCGAAACGCAAACGGGCCGCATGTTCCGTCTGCGTGGCAAAGGGGTTAAATCGGTTCGCAGCCATGCGGTGGGCGACTTGCTCTGCAAAGTCGTGATGGAAACGCCTGTCAACCTAAACGAGCGTCAGAAAGAATTACTGCGTGAGTTTGAGGCGACCCTAACCGGCGAATCAAAGAAGCACAGCCCAAAGGCTGAAGGCTTTTTCGATGGCGTGAAGAAGTTTTTCCAAGACCTAAATAGCTAATTAGGTTGGGTGGCGCCGCTGTTATGTTAGTTAGCAGCGCACTAGATGAATAAAGCCCCGCAGTGTTTAACACTAGCGGGGCTTTTTTATGCTTGATTGCATGCTCAAATTTCAAACTCTGTCCGCAGCAATAAATTAAGCACTGTCATTTCAGTGACTCGCCATGAACTCATCCCTGAGGGCTCGACGACGGCATCCATGCCGTCAACGGTCACTTCCATGGCAGCGCTTAATTCCTTTTAAGTCCTGCGTATATCTGATAAATGTTATGCCTGTCCGATCTTTCGGTAGACTACTAAATTTGAAGTAGAAGCATAAAGTGCCAAGCGTTGAGAATCCCTCTTAAATGCTTTGTTCGGTAAGTATTGGGGGGCATATCGAGCGCAATTTATCAATTTTAGAGTTGAGTTCAGCTGTTAGGTCGACTGGTCGATCTAACTTACTTTTATCTGCATCAACGTACATTTCTCGAACCGAATCGCTGATTGCAGGGTGACGGATTGCGGCTTCATAAAAGTGAACATCATACAAAGGTTGACACTTACTTAAATCATCAACTAAGCCATCTAAACATTGCTTAATTAAGTCGAGAAGCTCTAACGTAAACTCAGTGCAGATAGTAGCAATATCTTCAGAAGGTGCCGTAATGAGCTCCACCTCTTTAAAGGCTATCCGATGAAAGTCGCAGGCTACGTAATATTTTCCTTTTACCCACATATTGATAACTTGTTGACCATCATGAGTTATAGCATTGCGACAACCTTTGATAAATTTTGCATGCCTAACCGTCTCAAGCATTGCCCAAGATATTTGATCTTCAGATATTACAGGTAATACATCCTTTATGGTTTGTAATTGCCCACTGAATGCAGAAAATGCAAAGTTAAGTTCTTGATCTTTGAGCTCTGAATTTCCATTTTGATATTGTTCAATGGATCTATCACATAAATTTAGAATTTCATTAAGTCGATACTCTAACTCAGAGAGAGTATTTCCAAGATAGTGTAGAAACTGATTTTGTCTTTGATTCAAACTCACAACTCCTGATTTAGTTACCTAACGTCTTAGTATTTATGCGCTGCGCTGTTTGCAGGGCATAAATCGCTTGTTGGACTTGGCCGCTGCGACATCCATGTCAATTGATATAAATGATGCTATAGGAATTTGCTTTTTTGCGGTAGCGGTTTTCATACGATTTTGTTTGTAATTATTTGATATTATTTGATTTGTTATTTATAACGCTTATTTTTTGCAGATGAATCGCTATCAAACTACTCAAAACTCCAAGGAATACACCTCCCCTCGGAGTTGCCGCAGGGCGAATAGACAAATTGCGTGAGTCCGGTCATGGATGACCGGCTAGCTTTCGCAGGTGCAGGGACGCATCCTTCGGAAGCGATAGCAAATTTGGCAATGAGCACAAGGAGCTTTCAACTTCGCTAGGGGCGTCTTGGAGCATCCAAGGAGGATAGGACGAGCAGTCCTCCTTGGTCGGGTGTGGGGTGAAGCCCCACGACTTTGACTTTGATTTTATCTTTGATTTAAAAATTTAAATGAAGTTTGAAAATTAGGCTTTGGGCCTACGTAACGTGAATAGTTAAATATCCCGTCGAAAACTACCCCAAGGCTTTAGTCAAAGCCCAAACAACATTGGTATTAACTGCCAACTCTGCGTAAACTTTCGCTCCCATGTTTATATTGGTGTTGCGATGACCATTCTTAAGCCTTCTACTTCCCCAGAGCCTTCTCCTGAGTCGTTAACCTTTGCTGAGCTTGGCATCAATTCGGCGTTATGTTCGGTATTGCCTGCCGGGCTCAAGCATCCGACACGGGTGCAGCAATTAGCGATTCCGGCGATTCTTGCGGGGCGAGATGTGTTAGCGCTGTCGCAAACCGGTAGCGGTAAGACCTTGGCTTTTGGTTTGCCCTTGCTGCAAGCCATCCATCAACAACTCGAGTCAGTGTCATCCTCGGCCAGCAATGCGCAGGCCTTAGTGCTAGTGCCGACACGGGAGTTAGCGCAGCAGGTAACGATGGCGCTGCAAGCGCTGGCGACTCAGTTATCACCTGTCCCTTTGAAGATTCAACTCCTCTGTGGCGGCATCGCGCAGGAAGAGCAATTAGCCGAACTTGCCGCTAAACCGAAGCTTGTGGTGGCAACCCCAGGGCGCTTATTGGATTTATGCACACAGCCCCATATCAGTCTCGACTCGGTAAAATACCTAGTACTAGACGAAGCCGACCGCTTACTGGAAATGGGATTTTGGCCCGATGTGCAAAAGCTGATGGCAATGATGCCTAAGCGTAAGCAAACCTTACTGTTTTCCGCCACCTTGCCAGAGGCTTTAGATTCCTTGGCGGGTAAATTGCTGACCAATAATCCCCTTCGGGTTGAGGCCAGTACGCGCAATGCTGTCGCCGCCGAAATCGAAGAGCGACTGTATTTAGTCAATAAGGGCAGCAAAGCGCAGGCATTGATTGCGTTACTCAAACAATATCAATGGCCGCAGGTACTGGTGTTTATCAGTGCCCGCGACGATGCGGATGCGATAGCGAAACGACTACTTAAGGCGGGGATAAATGCTGCTGCGCTGCACGGCGAAAAAGATCAAACCGTTCGCAGTCAAACCTTGGCCGACTTTAAAGCCCATCGCATTCAAGTGGTGGTGGCAACAGATTTGATGGCCCGTGGTATTCATGTCGATGCCTTGCCTGTGGTGGTCAACTTAGATTTACCCATGAGTGCTCCTGTATATGTGCACCGCATTGGCCGCACCGCAAGGGCAGGCGCTAATGGGCTTGCCATCTCTTTGGTGTGCCATGGTGAAATGCCAAGCTTGACCGCGATCCGCAACTTGACGGCGCGTGAGTTACCGTTAGCATCATTGGCGGACTTTCCAGTGACCGATAAGCCGAGCGAAAGAGTTAGAGAAAACGGTACTGATAATAAAGTGGCACCTAAGCGCCCACCTCGGGACAAACAGGCAAATCGTCGCAGTCTTAATAAGCACAGCATCAAAGCCTTTAAAAGCAAGCGTTGAGAGAGCCTACGCTGCTATCCATAAATTGCTAGCACTTATTGGCTGCTGTTTACCTGTTTCCGCTGGGTGAACTATATAGTTCGCCTCGGAACTGGGATTAGGTGCTTGCTCATATTAGAGGCTTACTCAGATTAAAGGATCCGGCATGGCGTCGACATTAGCGAGAAGTAATGCACTTCACCACATGGTAACTCACGGGTTAACTACCCAACGTTTTACGCTTCGGCGATTTCAGCGAGCGGATCTCGAGGCTTTTACCGCCTATCGAGCCGAGCCTAAGGTCGCTAAATATCAAAGCTGGACGGATTACTGTTATAGCGATGCTGTCGCGTTATTTGAGAACATGGATTACGCACAATTTGGCGCGGCGGACACTTGGTTTCAATTGGCGATTGTCAGCGCTGCATCAGCAAAGACGCCTGCCACCTTAGTGGGCGATCTGGCGCTGCATTTTATCGATGAGCAGCAAATGGAAATCGGCTTTACGATTGCGCCTGAGTATCAAGGTCAACAGGTTGCATTTGAAGCCGTCAGCGCATTACTGGATTATCTCTTTGTGGAATTAGATAAACATCGTGTTATTGCGATAACTGATACTCAAAATCTTGCCAGCTGTCGATTACTCGAGAAACTCGGTTTTCGGCGCGAAGCCCATTATGTGAAAAATATCTTCTTTAAGGGCGCATGGGGCGATGAATATCTCTATGCCATGTTAAGGGAAGACTATATAGCACCTTAACTTGCTCGAAGTTCACTCGGCTTTAAGGCAAGTTTTGAATGTAGTTTGGCTTCTGCTTGCTATCTCAGTAAAATCTTAATCATGATTAGTTGAGTCACTTGGCTGCTAGGTTCGGCCTAGTTCGGATTAAGGAGTTCCCTATGAAAGCAACAACACTCGCCTTAGTGGCGGTTGGACTCACGTTAGGATTATCGGGCTGCGCGACCACTAAATCGCCCACGGGGCGGGGTCAAACCTTGCTGTATTCGGCATCGCAAATGCAGCAAATGGGGGATGCTTCTTTTGAAGAAATGAAAAAGCAGCAAAAGATCAGTAGCGATAAAAAGCTGACCAAGTATGTAAGTTGCGTGGCGAATCGCGTCACTGCGGCGCTGCCCGACCAAAGCCAGAAGTGGGATGTCGTCTTGTTCAACTCCGAGCAAGTTAACGCCTTTGCATTGCCGGGTGGACACATTGGCGTGTATACCGGCTTACTTAACGTCGCGAGTACCCCGGAC
Organism: Shewanella sp. FJAT-51649; assembly: GCF_019457435.1. Taxonomy (NCBI): domain Bacteria; kingdom Pseudomonadati; phylum Pseudomonadota; class Gammaproteobacteria; order Alteromonadales; family Shewanellaceae; genus Shewanella; species Shewanella sp. FJAT-51649. The sequence continues at coordinate 1,116,776 of NZ_CP080411.1, forward strand.
CAACTGGCGACCGTATTAGGCCATGAAGTGGCCCACGTATTGGCCCAGCACGGTAATGAGCAGGTCTCTCGGGCGCAGATGACGGGCATGGGGATGCAAATCGCCGATGCCGCCCTTGGCGCGAGCGGCGTCTCAAACCGTGACTTATATATGTCGGCCTTAGGACTAGGTGCGCAGGTCGGGGTGATTTTACCCTTTGGTCGCGCTCAAGAGAGTGAGGCGGATGTGATGGGGCTGGAGTTGATGGCTAGGGCAGGGTTCGACCCAGCGCAGAGCGTGGTGCTCTGGCACAATATGTCGAAAGCGGGCGGTAGCCAAGGGCCAGAGTTGTTATCAACCCATCCATCCAACAGTAATCGCATTGCCCAACTCGAGCAATTACAGGGGCAAATGCAGCCTTTGTATCAGAGCGCAAAGGCAAGTGTTAAAAACCAATGCGTGTTGCCGAAATAGCGATTTAGGACGTGGCGCTCGTTTAGAGGCAGACCTTATCTTGCCGCAATTAGGCGCTATTGCTGGATAAATACGCATCGGTTACGTAAAATCGCCGCCAAAGTTAAATAAGCAGTCAGTTTATCAGCATAGGGCGTGGAACTATGATAAACTGGCGCGCAAAATTCCATTGAACATTGAGAGTCGTTAATTATGTCTGATAAATTCAGTACTGTTGAACAGCAAGCAAGCTATGGTGTAGGTCGACAAATGGGCGAACAACTGGCTGCTAATTCTTTTGAAGGTGTGGATATTGCTGCCGTTCAAGCAGGTTTAGCCGATGCATTTGCTGGCGTTGAAAGCGCTGTATCTATGCAAGATATGCAAGTTGCATTCACTGAGATCAGCCGTCGCATTCAAGCGGCTCAAGAGCAAGCTGCTGCAGAAGCTTCTGCCGAAGGCGAAGCCTTTTTAGCTGAAAACGCTAAACGTGCAGGCGTGATCGTGACTGACTCTGGTCTGCAATATGAAGTATTAGTTCAAGGTAGCGGTGCAAAACCAACCTACGAAGACACAGTGCGTACTCACTACCATGGTTCTTTCATCAATGGTGACGTGTTCGACAGCTCTGTAGTTCGTGGTCAACCAGCTGAATTCCCAGTATCTGGTGTTATCGCTGGCTGGACTGAAGCCCTGCAACTGATGCCAGTTGGTACCAAGTTAAAGTTATTCGTTCCACATCACTTAGCATATGGTGAGCGTGGTGCGGGTGCTTCTATTCCTCCATACTCAACGTTAGTATTCGAAGTCGAGTTATTAGACATCGTCTAATGTGATTGAAACGCCTAAGCCAGTCTTAGGCGTTTTTGTATGGAAGTGATGAACAGGTTTGAGGAGATTGAAATGGGTGGACAAGTGAGAGTTGCAATTGTCGGTGCGGGTGGACGCATGGGACGGACTCTTATTGAATCGGCTTATCATCAAGAGCACATTCGCTTAGGCGCGGCTATCGAGCGTCCCGGTTCAAGCTTAGTTGGCGTGGATGCGGGCGAACTCGTCGGTGTGGGTAAGTTAAATGTCATTATCATGGATTCGCTCGACTATGCGACCGATGACTTTGATGTGCTGATTGATTTTACTGCGCCAGAGGCCAGTATTGTCCATTTAGACTGGTGTGTGCGCCATAAGAAAGCCATGGTGATCGGCACAACTGGTTTCAATCATGCTCAAAAAGAACAGATCAATGCCTTTGCCGAGCAAACGCCGGTAGTGATGGCGCCGAATATGTCTGTGGGTGTCAATCTGATGTGGAAATTGCTCGAGTTGGCCGCTGAGGTCATGGGCGATTACACCGATATCGAAATTATCGAAGGTCACCACAGATATAAGAAAGACGCGCCATCTGGTACGGCACTAAAAATGGGTGAAGTGATTGCCAAGACCTTAGGTCGTGATCTTGAAAAATGCGCCGTCTATGGCCGCGAAGGGATCACTGGCGAGCGCGACCGTGAAACTATCGGTTTTGCGACTGTGCGCGCGGGCGACTTAGTCGGTGAGCATACCGCCATGTTTGCCGATATCGGTGAGCGTTTAGAGATCACCCATAAAGCCTCTAGTCGTATGACCTTTGCTAATGGCGCTATGCGTGCCGCCCATTGGTTAGTGGAGCAAAAACCGGGTCTGTATGACATGCAGCAGGTATTAGGTTTGAATTAACAGAAAAAACGCCATATTGGCGTTTTTTTTTGCACTCAGACACCAGAGTGTAGACGAGTTTGGATTTATCCTGTAAACTCGCTGGAATTTGTCAAAATTTCGTAAATAAGCGGAAATTGGTATCTTAACATAGCATAAAAACATTATATTTCAGTGGCTTGGCTCTTTATGGAGGTCGCGTTGACAAAGTCTGCCTTACTCGTACTCGAAGATGGAACCGTATTCACTGGCACAGCAATTGGTGCCGATGGTCTCTCTGTTGGTGAAGTTGTTTTTAACACTTCCATGACAGGATACCAAGAAATTTTAACTGATCCCTCTTATTCACGCCAAATAGTAACTTTAACCTACCCCCACATTGGTAACACTGGTACCAATAATGAAGACGTCGAATCCAATGGGGTTCACGCTTGTGGTTTAATCATTCGCGATCTTCCACTCGTAGCAAGTAGTTTCCGCAATCAGCAAACCCTCAGTGATTATCTCAAAGCAAGCAATGTTGTTGGCATCGCAGATATCGATACTCGTAAATTAACTCGAATCCTCCGTGAAAAAGGTGCCCAAGCGGGTTGCATCATGGCGGGTGCTGACTTAGATGAAGCGAAAGCACTGGCTGCGGCTAAAGCCTTCCCAGGTCTAAAGGGCATGGATTTAGCAAAAGAAGTGACTACTGACAAAGCCTACCCATGGCGCAAGGGTAGCTGGCGTTTAGTGGGCGGCTTGCCTGAAGATACGCCAGCCGAAGCGCTGAAGTACAAAGTCGTTGCCTACGACTACGGCGTTAAGCAAAACATCCTGCGTATGTTGGTTGACCGTGGCTGTGATGTCACCGTTGTTCCGGCAAAAACATCGGCTGCTGAAGTGTTAGCGATGAACCCAGACGGTGTGTTCCTCTCTAACGGCCCTGGCGACCCAGAGCCATGCGACTACGCAATTGAAGCGATTCAACAAATCCTGAAAACCGATACGCCGATTTTCGGTATCTGTTTAGGCCACCAGTTACTGGCATTGGCATCAGGCGCGAAAACCTTAAAGATGAAGTTTGGTCACCACGGTGCTAACCACCCAGTGAGCAATATCGAAAAAGGTAACGTGATGATCACCAGCCAAAACCACGGTTTTGCTGCCGATGAAGCCACATTACCTGCCAATATCAAAGTGACCCACAAGTCACTGTTCGATGGTTCACTGCAAGGTATCCATCTGACGGACAAGCCTGCGTTCAGCTTCCAAGGTCACCCTGAAGCGAGCCCTGGTCCGAACGATGCGGCCCCACTGTTCGATCACTTTATCGAGCTTATTGAACAATACCGTCAGAACGCTAAGTAATACGCAAGCTAGGAGAAGAGAGAAGCAATGCCAAAACGTACAGATATAAAGAGTATTCTTATCCTAGGTGCAGGCCCAATTGTTATTGGTCAGGCGTGTGAATTCGACTATTCAGGCGCTCAAGCCTGTAAAGCCCTGCGTGAAGAAGGTTACCGCGTCATTCTGGTGAACTCTAACCCTGCCACCATTATGACCGACCCTGAAATGGCCGATGCCACTTACATCGAGCCAATCCAATGGGAAGTGGTACGTAACATTATCGCTAAAGAACGTCCTGATGCGATTCTGCCAACCATGGGCGGTCAAACCGCGCTGAACTGTGCACTGGAACTTGAAGCCAAAGGCGTACTGGCTGAATTCAACGTTGAAATGATCGGTGCAACCGCCGATGCGATTGATAAAGCAGAAGACCGTAGCCGCTTCGACAAAGCCATGAAGAGCATTGGCTTAGAGTGTCCACGTGCGGGCATCGCCCACAGCATGGAAGAAGCCTATGGTGTACTCGACCTCGTTGGTTTCCCTTGTATTATCCGTCCATCATTCACTATGGGTGGCTCGGGCGGTGGTATCGCCTACAACAAGGAAGAGTTTGAAGAAATCTGTTCTCAAGGTTTAGATTTATCGCCAACCAAAGAGCTACTCATCGACGAGAGCTTAATCGGTTGGAAAGAATACGAGATGGAAGTGGTTCGTGACCGTAACGATAACTGTATCATCGTCTGTTCTATCGAAAACTTCGACCCAATGGGCGTGCACACTGGTGACTCTATTACCGTTGCCCCAGCACAAACCCTAACAGACAAAGAATACCAACTGATGCGTAACGCCTCTATGGCGGTACTGCGTGAGATTGGTGTTGAAACCGGTGGTTCGAACGTACAGTTTGGTATCAACCCGAAAGATGGCCGTATGGTTATCATCGAGATGAACCCACGCGTATCACGTTCATCGGCACTGGCATCTAAAGCAACAGGCTTCCCGATTGCGAAAATCGCCGCCAAGTTAGCGGTCGGTTTCACCCTCGATGAGCTGATGAACGACATCACTGGCGGCCGTACGCCAGCGTCATTCGAGCCAGCCATCGACTACGTCGTGACTAAAGTACCTCGCTTTAACTTTGAAAAGTTCGCTGGTTCAAACGATCGCTTAACCACTCAGATGAAGTCAGTGGGTGAAGTGATGGCGATTGGCCGTACTTTCCAAGAGTCACTGCAAAAAGCCCTGCGCGGTTTAGAAGTGAGCCGTCACGGTTTTGACCCAATCACTGACTTAACCAAACCCGATGCCTTAGCGCGTATTCGCCTCGAGCTGAAAGAGCCAGGCTGTGACCGTATTTGGTACATCGCCGATGCTATGCGTGCGGGTTTAACGCTGGATGAAATCTTCCGTTTAACCAATATCGACCCATGGTTCTTAGTCCAGATTGAAGAGCTGATTAAGCTGGAAGGCCAAGTGGCCGAAGGTGGTTTAGCCGGTCTTAACGAAGAGCTGCTGCGTAAGCTTAAGCGTAAAGGTTTTGCCGATGCGCGTCTGGCGGCGGTCCTTGGCGTAAACGAGACTGAAGTCCGTAAACTGCGTGACCGTTTCGACATCCACCCAGTGTACAAGCGCGTAGATACCTGCGCGGCTGAATTTGCCACCGACACTGCTTACATGTACTCAACCTATGAGGAAGAGTGTGAAGCGAACCCATCAGACCGTGAGAAAATCATGGTGTTAGGTGGCGGTCCAAACCGTATCGGTCAAGGTATCGAATTCGATTACTGCTGTGTGCACGCGGCATTAGCCCTGCGTGAAGACGGTTATGAAACCATCATGGTGAACTGTAACCCTGAAACCGTTTCTACCGACTATGACACTTCAGATCGTCTGTACTTCGAGCCTGTTACTTTAGAAGACGTGTTAGAAATCGTCCGTATCGAGAAGCCAAAGGGCGTTATCGTACAGTACGGTGGTCAAACACCGCTGAAACTGGCTCGCGCCCTTGAGGCGGCGGGGGTGCCCATTATTGGTACTAGCCCAGATGCGATTGACCGTGCAGAAGACCGTGAGCGTTTCCAGCAAGCGATTCAACGCTTGGAAATGAAGCAACCTGAAAACGATACAGTTACCACAGTTGAAGGTGCTGTGATTGCCGCTGAGCGTATTGGTTATCCATTAGTTGTTCGTCCATCCTACGTACTGGGCGGCCGCGCGATGGAAATCGTTTACGACCAACAGGATTTACTGCGCTACTTCAACGAAGCGGTAAGCGTATCTAACGCTTCGCCAGTACTGTTAGACCACTTCCTAGACGATGCTATCGAAGTGGATATCGACGCAGTATGTGACGGTGAAACTGTAGTTATCGGCGCGATCATGGAGCATATCGAGCAGGCGGGTGTTCACTCAGGTGACTCTGGTTGTTCACTGCCTCCTTACACCTTAAGCCAAGCTATCCAAGACGAAATGCGCATGCAAGTGCGTAAGCTTGCGATGGAGCTGGGTGTTGTCGGTCTGATGAACGTACAGTTTGCCGTGAAGAATAACGAAATCTACATGATTGAAGTTAACCCACGTGCAGCGCGTACCGTGCCATTCGTATCGAAAGCGACAGGTGTACCGTTAGCTAAGATTGCCGCCCGTGTGATGGCGGGTCAAAGCTTGAAGGCGCAAAACTTCACTCAAGAAGTGATCCCACCTTTCTACTCAGTGAAAGAAGTGGTACTGCCATTTAACAAGTTCCCTGGCGTTGACCCACTGTTAGGCCCTGAAATGCGCTCAACAGGTGAGGTGATGGGTGTGGGCGATACCTTCGCCGAAGCCTATGCTAAGGCGCAGTTAGGTGCGACTTCTGAAGTGCCTAAGTCTGGTCGTGCTCTGTTGTCTGTGCGTAACAGCGACAAGAAACGTGTTGCCGACTTAGCCGCTAAGTTGATTGAGCTGGGTTATCAAATTGATGCCACCCACGGTACCGCGGTTATCCTAGGTGAAGCGGGTATCAACCCACGCTTAGTGAACAAGGTACACGAAGGCCGTCCACACATTCTTGACCGCATCAAGAACGGTGAGTACACCTATATCGTGAACACCACCGAAGGCCGTCAAGCGATTGAAGACTCTCGTCAATTACGTCGCGGTGCACTGCGTTACAAAGTGAACTACACCACGACCATGAACGCAGCATTCGCCACTTGTATGGCACACGCTGCGGACGACCGCACTAACGTGACCTCAGTGCAAGAGCTGCATCAGCGCGTATTGGCTAAATAAGCCATAAGCCTCTGTAATCAAAAGGCCGGATAACTTAAGTTATCCGGCCTTTGTTTTTGCGTTCAAAAACTTACGCTCAAATTTATTGCCCAATGCGCTCGGTTTCCATTGGCGGCGCATCATTGGGCAGCCAGTGGTGATAGATTTGTGCAAAGGTGCCATCGGCCTTAATACTGATAAGTGCCTCTTTCCATTTATCGATTTCTTCACTTGGCGTTCCCTTCGAAAATGCAATGTACAGATGATTCGCACTGATAGTGTAGAGGGATTTGACATCATCAATACTTGCGCCCGCTTCGGCGAGAATACTTGGGGCGGTAAGATTGGCGTTGCACCAGAGATCGATTCGGCGCTTCATCAGTTGCTTAGCGCTCAGTAGTGGTGTCGATGAGGGGGCGAGATTCGTCAAACCATGCTCCATTAATAATTGTTCCTCAACGGAGGAGCGATACACTCCTATAGCTTTAGCCTGTTTAGCATCATCAATCGAGCTAATGTTGAGTTGACTGTTTTTGAGTGCGTAGAAGTTTGTCGTGCCAACGGCGACTGGGCCTATCATACTAAACAGCTGTTCTCGCTCGGGTGTACGAGTCATAGTAAACAGCACGGTATTAGCTTGTTCCGTCATGATTTTCCAGCCGCGTGCCCAGGGCACCACCTTGATGGGATCCTGATTATTCACGCGCTTTTGGATTTCTTGCACCACTTGTACCGCTAAACCATCGGCTTTACCGTCGACGGAAAAACTAATGGGGGCCCATTCTTCGGTATAAATATTCAGTGTGGCTGCTACGCGCAAGGGAAAGGCGCCAACGGTGAGTAATAGCAGTAGGCCTGTGAAAAATTTCATTAATAACCCTAAAAAAATTAGAACGTTATATTAGAGTCTCACGGCGTGCTCTGAATGAATTAAAGATGATAAGTGTACGGCTATCAATAGCTAACCGAGATTATTTTGTAAATAGCAATGTGAAAAAAGTATCTCGGCTAAGCTACTAATTTGCCTTTTACAGGATAAATAAACCCAAAGAGCAGCGAGTGCTCTTTGGGGGACTAAAATCCATTAACGCTGATACACATCATGCATCAAATGGTCTATGCACTGGACTACCCGCATACTGGCGTCTTCCATCACATGGAGTTGTTTAACCATGTCGGACAAGTTGCCTTTTTGTCTCGCTGCCAACGCCGCTTTACCCGCATCGTGTACCGCCTTATGGGGAGTATCTAGGGCTTTAAAGTTGCTTAAATGCTGATAATTTTCCGCGCCAAATCCTTTGAAATACCATTGGCCTAAGCGACATTCAGTATGTGAATTAACGCTATGATCATGCTTTGGTTTTTCAATTAGTTGGTAAACATTACTCTTCCAGACTGCATGGTCGAGTTTAGTGGTGTTTAGGAAAGAGGTGGTCGCCGCATTATGGATCACCTGCTGCATTTTATGTGACCGCTGAAGGACATCCTCAACCACGTGGCCGATTTGTGTCGATGAGGCGGCAATATCGCTGGCACTGGATTGATTGGTATGAACAATATTTTTAATCTCGCTTGCTTGGGTAACTATCTGTTTTACCAACTTTTCAATCTGGCTGCTGGCCTCGTGAGCCTTACTCGCTAGTTGCCTAACTTCGTCGGCGACCACTGCAAAACCGCGGCCTGCTTCGCCCGCGCGGGCAGCTTCAATGGCGGCATTGAGGGCAAGCAGGTTGGTTTGCTCTGAGATCCCTTGAATGGCAGAAACAAACTGGTTGATGGACGCTGTCGTGCCATTAAGAGCGGTCACGGCTTCCATGCTTTGGCTCGCTTGAGTGTTTATCTCATGTGCCCTTTGGCCTAAGTTCGCAATGGCGAGCCTAGTTTGATCGAAAATGGCATCAAGTTCGGAGAGAGAATCCTTTTCTTCGGTGAGTTGAGTCGCACTGCCCGCTAAGCCATCTCGGATCGCATTTAACATTTCGCCGCCCTGATTTTGACAGGCTATGACCTCGGTAAACAGATCGGCCGCTTGGCGTGACTGTTGTTTCATTGTTTCGTGTTCATGGATGATAGTTTTTAGTTCATCTAATTCTTGTTGATGCTGCTGTTGTAATTGAATGAGCTGTTGCTTGAGAGCGTTATTTTCAGACTTGAGTTGAGCGTTAAACCACATATAAACCTCTAGTTATTGTTATGGCGACAGCTTATTAATTTTATGGTGCAACCCCAGCGAGGTTGAAATAAATCGCAAGCTGCTGGTGGTTAAATATTAGTGTATGCCCAAGCTTCATTGATAAAAGAACAGCGGATTTATGAGCTTGAGCAAATAAATGCTTAATAATGAGGGAATACAAGTCAGTTATTGCTGAATACCTTGTATTCCCATCATCAATCTTGAGCCTAGAGCAGTGCCGTTATCCTTTGGGCGAGTGTATTGATCAACGGCACTTTAAGTCTCAATTTACCTATGCCGTCGGTAAGTCGAGTATCAGAGTGGCAATACTAAAGTAAACCAGCACACCAATGATATCGGCTATTGAGGTGATAAGTGGCGCGCTGGCTGAAGCGGGATCCATTTTTAACTTGCTGAGTAAAAAGGGCAGTGACATACCAATCAGGCTGCCAATGAGCACCACAATTTGCATGGTCAGTGCGACGACGAGGGCAATTTCAGGGCCGCCGCGCCAGAAACCGAGCAAGGACACCGCCAGTGCCATGCTGGCACCGAGTAATCCTGCTACCCCTAACTCGCGCCCTAGCAGTGAGAGCCAATCCTTGAGTATCACTTCGCCCGTGGCTAATCCCCGCACCATTAAGGTAGCGGATTGCGAGCCAGCATTACCGCCGCTGTCGATAAGTAAAGGCAGAAAGAACACTAAAGACACATAGCTCGAAATTGTATCTTCGAAAAAGGCGATACCTGCTCCCGAGAAGATATTGCCAAAGACCAAAATCACCAACCAGACTACACGCTTACGGTAGAGTAGCCCTATGCTTGCAGTCTTTAAATTGTGTTCGATATTGCCTATGGCCGCGTTTTTGGTGAACTCGAGATCGGCCTGCGAGCTGGCAATGTCCATTGCATCGTCATAGGTCACAATCCCGACCAATTGCCCCTTGCCATTGATGATGGGCAGGGCCAGCAAATCGTAATGGGCGATCATCTGCACCGCTTCTTGGCATTGGGCGTTGGCATCTAAGGCAATGGGGTTGGGTTTCATAAAATCGACCACCCGTTCTTCCGGCTGAGCCTGCAGTAATTGCCGCAGCGAGACGGTACCAATTAAGCGCCCCAACATATCAACCACATAGGCTTGATATATGGTTTCTTTGTCGGCGGTTTCCGTGCGAAGCATATCAATCGCTTGGGCGGCGGTATGTCGACTATTGAGCAAGGTATAATCCGATGTCATCGCCGCACCGACCTTGGTTTTATCGTAGGCGGCTAAGGTGCGCAGATCTTCCCGTTTAGCCTGCGCTAACACGGGCAAGAAGAGTTGTTGCTGCTCAGGTTCAAGCAGATTGTAGAGATCGGCGCGCTCATCCGCCGCCATCGTCAGCAAGAGCGACGATAGTGTGGCTTTATCAAGCTGTTGCACTAATGCGGCTTGCTGCTCATCGCTTAAATAGCGCAGTAAATCGGCGGCAACTTTTGCCGGTGCCAGTTGCAAAAATACTAATTGCTGCGGCTGACTAAAGGTGCTGAGCGCGGCGGCAATATCCGCGGGATGGCGCTCTTTGGCCAAGGCGACCATGCTCGCGCTGTCGCGTTGTTCTAGTATGATTTGCAGGGCTAAGATGATTTGCTTAGTGTTTTTTTGGTTGTTGTTCATGTTCATAGGTCATTCTCCCAACGAGCTATTAGCCAAAGAAAAAAGTGATATCTGCACCGAGTTGCTGGGCATTTCCCTTAAGGTCGTTGCCTAGGCTGAATTCGAGTTGCAACTGTCTTTTGAGTAACCATTGATAGGCAAGCCGGTAGGCGTGTGCCTCGGGTGCCTTGCGATAAATTTCGCCGACCCATTGCTGATCTGCGCTTGGCGCTAGGGCAATGGCGACGCCCGCGATCAGTTGCGGTGACTGAGCCGCATGCTGATAAAAGCCCAAATTGCTATAGAGGCGTAAATCCAGCTCCGCCATCTGATATCCCATAATGCCGAGCACTTCTGCGCTAATGGGGTGATGGTCTTGATGATGGTGTTGCAGATTCATGGCCAGCGCGCTCTGCCAAGGGCCCGTGCCAACGTGCAAGGGCAATTTAATGCCCAGCTCGGTTTGCTGTTCGCTATTGCTGCTGTCTGCTTGATCTTCAACGCTTAGATGTTGATGTTCAAAACCTAAGTGCCATTCCCATTGTCCTTGGTTGCAGGTCGCCGCCGTTTTGAGCGTTGTCGCAGAGTGATCGGACCTAGGTTGTTGCCAGCCGAGTTGCAGCTCGCAGCGCTCGGCGATGCCGGGATCATCAAGGTCCAGCAAAGAAGCGTTTGCCGTGACGCTAAGGCATAGCCCAAATAGGGCCAAAGGTTGCCGAGCTAAGGTGGATGTATGCTTGATATAAGCCATAGGTAAACTCCCAAAGTAAGGGAAGCCTACTGGGGCAAAACATGCGTGAAGATGTATTCAATGGCCAGCACTCTAGCTCCAGCGTAAGGCCGGATAAAACCAATAGCCGAGCACATGCACGGGCATGATTGGCCATGAGTAAAGGCTTAAATTGAATATATGGGAGTGGAGTGAGAAAGCGTCACGCTACTACCCTGCCTAGCAGGTAGCAGCAAAAACATTGCGGGCTAGTGCTAGGTGTTTAATCCTGTCACTTGGACAGGGCATCTACTGTCACTTATGTGTGTGCCCACAGTGGGTCTCCGCAATGATAAAAGTGGCTAGATTCTAAACCGCGAAAACGCAAAGTCAAACCTGAACGCCAATTCGTCATGTTTATGTTTAAATGTGGTTTTTATTTTTGGGTGAATTGAGTTGGTTGGTTTTAATCTTGTTGTGCCTTGGTGACTAAATGTTCTCTGTGAGTGGGGTTATTGTTGGTTTTATGGACTTTCCTGCCTAGGTCGCTGGTGGCAATGAGCATGCTGTGATTGATGACCCAATCGATTTAGGTATAACCTTGGGTATCACGCCTTAAGATGGCATCTCTTGCCTAAGTTGTTGGGTAAAGAGATATTTTGACGCGCAAATCCGTTAAAGGCGCTGTTGAGTGCATGATTTGGCTAAAGAGGAATAATACCGTGGCGCAGCATTCCCCAGAATTGTCGAGTTCAACTGAGTCAACGCAATCGAATATTAAAATTGCGACCGTGAATCTATTTAACTTTATCGAGCCGCCCTCAGCCTTTTACGATTTTGAGAATATCTATAGCCACGGCCAATGGCAGAAAAAGTGCCAATGGTTTAGCGAGTTGTTGAATCAACATCATCCGGATATTGTCGGGTTTCAGGAGGTGTTTAGCCCCGAACCGTTACGCCAGCTTGCGTTGCAGCAGGGACTCACTCACTTTGCGGTGGTCGATAGCGCGACCTTAGTCAGTGACTATATCTACCAAAGCCCTGTGGTGGCCTTGGCGTCTCGCTTCCCTATCCTTGAGGTACACGCCATTGAACCAGAGGCGCACTTAGTGGCGGCGATGGGGCTGTCGAGCGAATTTAGCTTTAGCCGTAAAGTGTTACGGGCGACGGTGGTTGTGCCGCAGATTGGCCCCAGTGATTGTTATGTGGTGCATTTTAAATCTAAGCGGCCGGGATTAGCCTTAGAGCCGCATCCTTTGGGCTTGTCGTTGAATGCGCCGTCGGATCTTAAGTTACACGCAGAGACTAAGTTATTAACCGAACAGGCCCTCGGGCGCTGGGCCTCGACCATGCAGCGGGGGGCTGAGGCGGCATTGCTGTTCCATGCCATACTCGCCAGAAGACAGAGTGCCAACTATCCGGTGATCCTGATGGGGGATTTTAACGATAGTTTGTCCTTAGGCGCGTTAGATGCGTTAACGCTCCAAGGCGAAGCGCTGCACAGTAACGACATAAAAGCCGCTGGGCTTGGGCATTTATCCGATGCGGCGTTAGTGCAAGTGTTTGGCCACTATCGATTACAAGATGCCTATGAGCTATTTATCGAAGCCAATGTAGCCGACAACGCCGTCCATTACCGGGAGCATAGGGCGCCTACCCATTACTATGGCCCTAAAGGATCTGTGCTGGACTATGTGTTGCTTTCCAATGAGTTTGATGCCAGCGATAGCCGCAGTTTGGCGCAGGTGGTGGATTATCAGACCTGTGATAGACACTTAGTCAGGCCGGAATATGAGCGTGATGCCTATAGCACCGACCATGCGCCCGTGATGGTGGAATTGGCACTGTGGCGCTAGCAGCTCAAACTTTAATCGTTCGGCTGAACACTCAATATCAAGCCTAATTGAAACCAAGCTTGCAGTGCTTGTAACAGCTGTTGCATGGCCTCTTCTGGCGCAAAAAACGCCAGCATCAATTCGCATTGCTCGGCAATATTGGCGCCGTGAATAAATCCTTGAATTAAGGCTAATTGGTATTCTGCAAGGGAGATAAACTCCGTTAAACTGCTCTCGCCGCGCCAGAGTAGCCAAGCGCGTTTACCTTGATAATCGGGCGCGGGCGGGACTTGTTGATGCTTTAAGGCTTGCCAGGTTTCTACCGCATTGCTGGCACATTCAAATAGCTGCACACTAGGGTGAAAACGCAGTTGGCAATAGGGCCAAGCATCGGCGGGTAAGGATTGCAGCGCCGCAAAGCTTGCGCGTTGTTCATCCTTGGCATCGAAGGCGTTGAGTAGGCGGCGCTCGAATCTGGCGATATCGCTGATAATCGGATACTGACTAAAAAAAGCGTCGCTGGCTAAGTAGTCGGGCAGGGCATCAGCAAATTGGCGTAGCGAGGTAAAACGTGAGGGCTGGTGGGCGATATAGCCATTGGCCATCCGCGCGAATAAGTCATCGCCTAAATACAGACCGAGTATTTCATGGTCGGTATCGAGGACTTCGGTTAAGCGAATGCGATAGGCATTGGCGTAAATCTGCATCCGTATATCACGGCCAACGCCGCCTTGCTCGGCAACCTTGTCGCTAAAGGATTTCTCTATAGTTTCTGGTATCGGCGTTTGGGCGGCACTTGCCAGCAGATAATCCATAAATTGCTGTTGGATCTCGCGAAGTTGACTCATGCCACCGTCTCCTGCCGCGGTCTGTGGACCAGAGGATGTGACTCGCCTAACGTGGTGCGGGCGATGTTACGGGCAATCGCCAATTCGGCTTCCAATGCATTGAATTCGGGGATATTGGCATCGCGCTCAATCATAGTGCTGACGCCGCCAAAGCGGGTTAATGCCTGCCGATACAGTTCCCACACACTGGGGCAAACGTCGTGATCATGGGTGTCGATAACATAGTCGCCGTAATCCGAGTGGCCCGCTAAGTGAAATTGTTGCACCCGATTAGGCGCGATTTGCAGCAGATAATCCTCTGGGGGAAACTGATGGTTACGGGCGCTGACGTAGATGTTGTTGATATCTAACAGCAATAGACAATCGGCCTCCTCGGCTACCGCGTTAACAAATTGCCATTCAGTCATGGTCGAATCTTGGTAGGACAAATAGCTGGAGACGTTCTCCATCAGAATGCGGCGGCCTAAAAAGTCTTGCACTATGCCGATGCGCTCGGCCACGTGTCTCACGGTTTCTTCGGTGTAGGGTAGGGGCAATAAGTCATGGCTATTGATGCCGTGAATAGAGGTCCAGCAAATATGATCCGAAATCCATTGGGGCTGCACTTCATTCGCGAGTTGTTTTAGCGCCTTGAGATAATCCATATTCAGCGGATCTGTACTGCCGATGGATAAAGAAACGCCGTGCATCACCAGCGGATAACGCTCGGCAATCTCACTCAGGTAATAGCGGGGTTTTCCGCCCGCGACCATAAAGTTTTCCGAGAGTATTTCGAACCAGTCGACCTCGGGCTGATGCCTAAGCACATGATCGAAGTGCTGGGTTCGCAGTCCTAAACCAAAACCTAGGGTGGGGTGAGTGAGACTCTGCTTATCCATGTATAAACCTTATGTTGACTGAGTGGCTGAAGCGATCAATATTCCGACCGCTTCTTTATCGATAAACACCTATTTGTCTTAGGCGCCGACTTTACCGCCTAAGTCGCCACAGGCTTTGGCTGGGGTGGCCACAAAACCACTGCCTTTACAGCTGGCGTGTCCGGCGCAGGCATTGTCAGCGGTCTTGCAGTCGTTATGGCCTTTACAGGTATTCACGCCATAACAGTGGACGAGGTCGCTACTGTCGGCGCTGGTCATGGGTTCTGCTGCATTCACTTGGCTTGCCATACCGGCCATGGCCATAGCAAGTGCTGCACCTGAAAGTGCGGTTTGGGCTTTCTTATTCATGGTCTCTTCCTTTGCATATCTGACGATATGAGTATCTTGTTGATTAGCTTGCTTTTATAACGACAGCACCAATAGGCAGCATATAAAGCGGATGGATAAATACAGGAATAAGCCTAGTTGCTTGTGCAGCTTTTGCTTAAGTCCTGTTACTGGAATAAGACCTTAAGGGAGGAGAATATCTTTCAGCGCAATGTTGTTTATCTCATCTATAATCGCGCTGGCTTGCCAAAAATCGGCTGTGACAACTGGGTTTTACGGCGAAAACTAAGCTATGATCGCCATCACTTAGCGCGGCACTATCGCGCGTGGTTGACGGTGGACGTGTGTTGTTTACGGTGGATGGCTCGCGCTCAAACGATATTAGGTATATTATCCGCTTCCATTTTTTGAAGACGGCGCCTGACGAACTTAACGCAGTTTGTTGTGGCGGTTCAATTTAGCAAGGCGGTACTTTTTTAAGGCGGTACTATGGCAGTCAGAATCAAACTTAAACCCGGTCGCGAAAAGTCCCTTGAGCGTCGTCATCCTTGGGTCTTTTCCAACGGGATCCACAACGTTAAAGGTAAGCCCGAAGCGGGCGAGACCGTCGATGTGGTTGCCCATGATGGTCATTGGTTGGGCCGTGGCGCCTGGTCTCCTGAGTCTCAAATCCAAGTGCGGATTTGGACTTTTGATCGCGAAGAAGAAATCGACCGTGAGTTTTTTAAGCGCCGTATTCTGCGTGCCCAAGCGGGCCGCGACGATCTTATTCGTGAACAAGGTTTAACCGGTTACCGCTTAATTGCCGCCGAGTCCGATGGTCTGCCCGGTATCACCATTGATAAATACGCCAATGTGTTGGTCTGCCAATTGCTGAGCATGGGCGCCGATGTATGGCGTGACACTATTGTTGATGTGCTCGCCGAGCTGTATCCCGATTGCGCGATTTACGAGCGCTCTGACGTCGATTCCCGTAAGAAAGAAGGCTTAGCCTCTACCATGGGCTTACTCCATGGCACGTTGCCTGAGATGCCCATCATTATTGAAGAAAACGGTATCAAGATTGCCGTCGATGTGACTAAGGGTCATAAGACTGGTTTCTACCTCGACCAGCGCGACAACCGTGCCATGGCCGCGCGGTTTGTGAAGGGTAAATCGGTGCTGAACTGTTTTTGCTACACGGGCACCTTTGGCCTGTATGCTGCTAAGGCGGGCGCGGCCAGCATTGAAAACGTTGACGTGTCGGCACTTGCCCTCGATACCGCGCGTTTGAACATGCGAGTCAATGGCTTAAATGATGACAATGTGCATTACAACGAAGCTGATGTGTTTAAGTTACTACGTCAGTACCGCGATGAGGGTAAAACCTTCGATGTGATCGTACTCGACCCGCCAAAGTTTGCCGACAACAAGTCGCAGCTCAATGGCGCCTGCCGTGGCTATAAAGATATCAATATGATTGCGCTGCAATTATTAAATCCAGGCGGGGTGCTGTTGACCTTCTCTTGTTCGGGATTAATGCCAGCGGATCTGTTCCAAAAAATCGTTGCCGATGCGGCTTTGGATGCCAAACGTGAGATCCAATTTATCGAGCGTTTAAGCCAAGCGAGCGATCACCCGATTGGCAGCGCCTTCCCAGAAGGTTTTTACCTCAAGGGCTTAGTGGCTCGAGTGTGGTAATCGCTTAATAGCCTTAGTGTCATAAAAAATGAGGGTCATAAAAAATGCCGGTGCAGTTGCACCGGCATTTTTGTTTCTCGCGTGGGAGTCTTTCGACTCACTTTGCCTTAAGCGGTAAAGGTTTTCACGCCTTCAGGGGTGCCAACCAGTAACACATCGGCGCCGCGTTTCGCGAACAGGCCGTTGGTCACTACGCCGACGATGGCGTTGATCTTCTCTTCTAATTCCTTAGGATTGATGATCTTAAGGTTGTAAACGTCGAGGATCACGTTGCCGTTATCAGTGACAACGCCTTCACGGTACACTGGGTCGCCACCGAGTTTGACCAGTTCACGGGCCACGTAAGAGCGCGCCATTGGGATCACTTCAACGGGCAGTGGGAATTCACCTAAAATATCCACTTGTTTAGTGTTATCCACGATACAGACAAACTTTTCAGCCACAGCCGCAACGATTTTCTCGCGGGTTAATGCCGCGCCGCCGCCTTTGATCATGTCCATATGGCCGTTGATTTCATCGGCTCCATCGACATACACAGATAATTTATCGACGCTGTTTAAGTCATAAACTGGGATGCCAAGGGCTTTCATCTTTTGGGTTGAGGCTTCTGAGCTTGATACCGCACCTTCAATATCGGCCTTCATGGTGGCGAGGGCATCGATAAAGTGATTGACGGTTGAGCCTGTGCCTACACCCACAATGCTGTCTTTCTCAACGTATTTGAGTGCAGCCCAGCCCGCGGCTTTTTTCATTTCATCTTGAGTCATGTTGACATCCTGTAATGGCAAATGAGTAAAAAATTCTGGGCTTAGTATACTCTTTTCCATCAAAGTGTGTGGTGCTATTGCACTGTAGCTGTGATCTTGGGCGGTGATCTCGTGCAGTAGCCGGCTTAATGTGCTTACAGATTTAATCACTCAGCGAACTCGTTAAAATGAGTGATGTGCCTAAGATAAAGCCCATTTCGCTATTGACGATTCGCTAGGCGTGCTTAATCTAACTAAGTTACTATGGTGAAAGCAGAATTGATAAGAACAGCATTATTTAAGGGAGTATGTATGGCAGGGGCGAGTTTATTAACCTTACTCGACGATATTGCATCCATTTTGGATGACGTGGCGGTGATGAGTAAGGTCGCGGCCAAGAAAACCGCTGGGGTATTAGGGGACGATTTGGCCTTAAACGCCCAGCAAGTCACAGGTGTGAGTGCCGACCGTGAATTACCCGTGGTCTGGGCGGTCGCCTTAGGCTCGTTTCGCAATAAATTGATTTTAGTGCCCGCAGCCATGTTGATCAGCGCCTTTATTCCTTGGGCGGTGACACCCTTATTGATGTTCGGCGGCTTGTTTTTATGTTTTGAAGGCTTTGAGAAATTGCACCACAGCTATAGCCATCGAAAAGATAAACATGCGGAGCGGGCCGAATCTGACTTACCCGAGATAAGCGATCTCGCGGCCTATGAGAAGGAAAAGGTGAAGGGCGCAATTCGCACCGACTTTGTGCTGTCGGCAGAAATTATCGCCATCACCTTAGGTATAGTCGCGGACAAGTCGCTAACGACGCAATTTTTTACTCTCGCGATTATCGGTATTGTGATGACTATAGGTGTTTATGGTCTGGTGGCGGCGATTGTCAAAATGGACGATGCGGGTCTGTATTTGAGCCAGCGTCAGGGCGAATCGAGTTTTACTCGCTTTAATCGTAAGTTGGGTTTTGGTTTGCTCAGCGCGGCCCCCGTGTTGATGAAGAGCTTAACCATTATTGGTACTGCCGCCATGTTTATGGTGGGCGGCGGCATTCTGACCCATGGATTACATTGGGTTGGCGAGCAAATTCACCATGCCGAGCAATTTGTGGAAACCATTGCCGTTGTCGGCCCTGTACTTGGGTTACTGACGCCGAGTGTGCTCAACGCGCTCTTTGGTATTGCAGCGGGCGCAGTGGCGGTGCTGCTGATGACGGGATTCCAAAAGCTGCGGAGTTGATCCATTTTTCATCCTTTATTGCTGGCCATTATTGAGTCAGTTAACCCGAGTTGCGCGAGTACCAAGGTGCTTGCTGCGAGTATTTCAGCGCTCAAGGACGAAGTATGCAATTAATGCGTTATTGCCTTTCTCCCAATAAGTTGGCTTGGCTGCGTCAGGAATTAGGCGAACACGCCGACGAGCTTATCGCGGCGATGGATAAAGCTGGGAGTCAATATCTTGCTGGGTTCGCCGAGTCCCAAGCAGGGGACTTATCGGCAGCCGATTCGCAACTTAAGTTCCAATGGTTTCAGCAGAAGCTTGCCTTAACTACGCGATTAACTGATGCCGAGCTGGCAAACCTTACGCCACTGTCGCTGGTGGATATTAGGGGCGAAATACGGGAGGAGAGGCGGGTTGAAATGCATGTTGAATTAGTCACGCTCGATAAGCTTGCCACCGCATTACAACAACTTAGCCGTGAATCCGTACTGGGGTTTGATACCGAAACGCGGGCAAGCTTTGAGCCGGGTGTTCAACATCCCTTGAGCTTAGTGCAATTGGCGACCTCTGATACCTGCTATTTATTTCAGCGGGCGGTATTGGGTGAGAGGCTCGCCGAGCTTAAACCTTTGCTCGAAAATGAGCAGATCCTCAAAGTGGGGATTGGATTAAGGGGCGATGGCCAAGCACTGAAACGGGATTGGGATATTCAGGTCTCTCCACGACTTGATTTGAATTGGGCGATGGCGCAACTCGGCGCTGGGAAGGAAATGGGCACGCGGCAATTGGTGGCGGCATTACTGCGTAAACGCATCGATAAGCCTAAAAAAATTACCCTCTCGAATTGGCAACAGGTGCCTTTATCCCAAGCGCAAGTTCAGTACGCCGCCCTCGATGCATTGGCGGCAAACCAGTGTTTTTGGCAGTTAATCGACAAGCTGCAAGGTTTTTATGGCAAAACGACAGTCGGTAATAAAACCTTATTGCCGTCGAGTTTAGCCGCGCGATTAGCAAGCTATTTTCGTCCGGCTTAAGACTTAAGATAAGCTCGCGAAGATAAGGATTAGGGGATCAAGAGATGCTGGATGCGATTTGTGTACTCACAACCGAGGCTGCGGCAGAGCAGGCTTCGTCGCCACTACGACTCAATCCTCATGCTCAGGCCAGTGTCACCTACAGTGTGTTCAAGTTTCAGCAGTTACCCGAGGCTGAGATTGAGCGTTTGCGCCAACATTTATATTGCCCCGCCTGCTACGGCAAAGCCTATTTTCGTAAAGCATCTAAGGATGGTAAGGCCGCCTGTTTTGGCTCCCGTTACCATAAGCTCGATTGCATCGAATTTAATCCGTCGGCGCAAAAGTCCCGTGAAGAACAAGATGCCCTCGAAGTGCAGCAACAACTGCTCGACGCCGATGCCTTGGTTATTGATTTTTCGCTGAATCCCAGTAATAAGAAACCCTCTAACTCAGCGCTCAAAATCAAGGCTTCCCAAGAGCAAGAGGTTGGAGCCAAAAGTGAAATTGAAAATGAAACCGAGCAATTAGCGTCAGTGCAGGAGCCTAAAGCTGGCTATCAGGTGGCAACCGATAAGCCTGAGATAGCCATCACGGCAAAGCGAACTCCGAGCCAAGGGCTAGAAAAGTTACTCCATAGCCTGCTGCGCGGCTCGGATTTGGTGACTTCGGATCTTTGGGTTTACACCGATGATGAGCGCAAGTATCGCTGGCGGGCGAAGAATCTGTTTGTGAATTTTGCCGATGCGGATCCGACGGATAACAAACCCCATATGTACTGGGGCACTATCTCCCATAGCGACCCGACCTTATCTTGGCTCAATCCTGCCGACAGTAAAGACATAGGTATTCCTATCGAGGGCGTCAAAACTAAACTGTTTAAGCGCTTTAATATCGAAGATAAGCGGGATTTAGAAGGCGCAGGGCTTATCCTGTTTGGTAAGTGTTTTTGGAATAAGGATAAGACCCGCAAAATTATCCAGCTTTGGGACAATGACTTGCGACGAATTTTTATCTCAACCCTTGATGATTAACCATTAGCGATGAGATTTGGTCGCGAGTGCGTGGTACACGCCGCGCTTTAATTCATCTTTCAAGGCGTACCCATGACTCTTTTGTGAGTTTTGGGCCACAGACAGAGCATCGGTTTTTAATGTTTACTCGGTTGCAGGCGGGTTTTTCACGCTCTGCACTGAGCTCATATGCTGACTTTTTCAGCTTTATGCCAATTAAATCAACAGCAGATGGCAAACTTGTTTGAAAATTCCTCAGTTAATTAAGTTTGTCATAAAAAGTCCTTTACCTTTGAGAGTGCTTTTAGCATAATGCCCCACGTCAACAGGGGTGTAGTTCCAATTGGTAGAACAGCGGTCTCCAAAACCGATGGTTGCGGGTTCGAGTCCTGCCACCCCTGCCAAATAAAACAACGGCTTGCATAGAAATATGCGAGCCGTTTCCTTTTTGTTGGAATTAGTGTTGAAAAAAGATATGCAGTTCATCGCATCTCTATTCACCTTTATTTCCACCTAAAGTGGGTACCACTGGCACTCTTCTGTCGTAAGTGTTTACTTGCGCTAACGTCTTATGACCACTGAATTGTTGTTTCTCTGCCAAAGTTCCTTCAAAGTCACTAATGCCCTTGGCTTTAAGATCATGAAAGGTGAAGTCTGTTGCTAGATGTGGGTATTGCTCCTTCATTTTATTAATCGCACGGCGCCATGAAGAGCGAATACCTTCCGATGATAGCTTTCCGCCTCTATCTTTATTAATGACATAAATGCTGGCAACACAAGACCGCAAGCTTTTGGCTTCGTCGATGATGTTTCTTAACCTATTTGACCAGCCTTTGATTTGGCGCTTGCCGGTTTTACCTTGCTGAATAAATAATCCTTCCTCTGTTACTTGTGACCATTTCAGGTCGATCACATCTCCCTGACGAGCAGCACATAAATAACTTATCTCTATTGCCAGTCGTAGGCGCAGCTCTGCGCAGTCACAAATAGCATGATATTCCACATCGGTGATATAACGCTCCCTCGCTTTTAACTTAAACTTTTTAATCCCTTTTGCTGGATTACTTTTGCAGCGGCCACGCTCATATCCCCAAGCAAATACCACACTAGCAGAGGCTAACTCATGGTTTGCCTGTGTTTTGCTACTTACTCCACGCTTATCCATATAAGTGCGGATATGGTGGGGTTCAATGGCGTCGGGGCGCATTTTGCCAAATACCTTACCGAAGCGTTCAAGCTCCTGTTCTCGATCTTTTTGAGTGCGAGGAGCTAACTCAATAAAGTGAGTGCTTGTTAAGTATTCATTGATCAAACTGCGCATGGTGTAGACGGTATTGAGCTCACCAATTGCGGACTCATAGGCTACCCACACTTCGGCACGACTCGAATTGATACCACATAGGGTGATTGTTTTGGTGCTGCCAGCTTGCTTGTAGATAAAACTTACATACTGACCACGTACCTTATTGCGATATACCCTAGGCGGCATCCAGGCATCTTCTGCTTTGCGTTTACGCATTATTACATTGCACCAAAATCAGGTTCATCATTGGCAGCAGCTTTCGCTTTCATGCCATAGGGATTATTGACAAAGTGCCAAGTGACACTGGGTTTGCCGTCCTTCCGAATAAAGAAGTTAATCCCCATTTGCCCAAGCCATTCAATTTGTCCAGAAGCACGTTTATGGCCTGACAGTTCCTCAAGGTCTTGCTCTGTTAGGATTTGTTGCATGATGAGTCCTTTATCTCTTAACGGATGCTCTGTGAATACCTTTGGCGGCGCGAATGGCTACGGCACGATTTGTGGTAAATCCACCTCCGGGTAAGGCCCAACCATCTTTTACGGCAACGATCCAACCAGAGCCTATGATGATGTCCTGGTTATTTGCTTGTTCTGATAACTGCATAGTGTTGTTCTCCTTTATTGTCGGTTAACTGACAACTCTTTATTAATCCAGTCGATTTCTTTTATCCGTTCAACGGTTTCTGCTACTGCTTCAAGTCGTTTGCGTGCGCGGGAAAAGTTGCCCGCGTCAATACTGTTTCTGGCCACTGCCATAGTGTCTTGAAACCCCAACACGTAGTAATCCTCCAGTGCCTCACAAATGCCTTTTGAATCAATGCGGGTGAGTGATACCAGCAGCTTGAGCCGTTTTGACGTTTCACCGCCTTGTATTAGGTAATTCATAGTTATTCCTTCTAACTTATTAAAATGGTGCCTTTTTTAGCTGTACTTATTGGAATTTGCGCGGGTTGCTACAATTTCCGCCAACAGGTGACCGATGTTAAAAGAAATCGCAATAAGCAGAATCAAATCAGGAAATGAAATACTGATCCCCTGTGCCGCTCCAAACAATTCCCCGACGATATAAGCTAGAGCCAAAATAATATTGGGTAACCCGATGAGCCCTTTAAATGGCATGGCTATTCTTCCTTGCTATTAATCGCTGTTTAGTCTGTTGCCATTGCTTAATCAACCTCTCTAAGCAGCGGTGCTCCTCAGGGTAAATACGCTTCATTCGCTCTAATTCGGCAATACAATGGTTGCAGTAGCTGATAAAGACATTTGAGGCCATCACGTAGCTCCTTAGGCCAAAGCTAAGTGGCTTATGTTTTGGGATGAAACTTTACTGACAGATGCTTTACCTGAACGGGGATCAACATATAGCGAATACTCATGGCCAAGTTCGCCGCTACGGCCGACAAACTGTTGGTGGAATAGCTGAGTCGCATTGTTAAAAAACAGATGTTGTTCTAGGTCTAGCAGACGCTGTTTCACTCGTTCGCTTTCCATGGGATTGCTGTTTGGATGGCGTATAGCGTGTAAGACGACGGCAAAGCGGATTGATACCAGCAGACGATGTTCCTGACGTTGTTTACTGGTGCTTGGTGTATGGGTGAGTATCATAAATCCATCCTCTTAATGTATTAAGGTGGATGTATTACAACTTTAAAGGGTATTTGGTGCCAACTGTTTTAAGTTGTTTTATGTTTTTATAGGTGTTAATTATCGTTGTTAGTGAACTCCAAACATAAAAAAACCGCCAAAAGGCGGTTTTAGGAGCTTGGATAACTTAATAGTTTGGAGGGTAGAGAGATGTCATTTTTGAGTCTAGTTGTTTCTCAAAATTTGAGATGGACACTAAAATCCCATCAACTTGTTCTCTTTTGGCATCCTCAGATAGTTTATCGATATTATAAGAGTTGAGAGTACAGGCTTTACGTAGCGGGAACACCAATCGCTGCAACTCATAGATATCAATGCCGCGTCCTTTTAGAGTATCAAGTTTTGCCGATATCAGTTTTGTTTTAGATAGTACAAGTAAGTCGTAGTTCTGTGGGGTTTCTTTATACTCTGCTTTCAGCCAAAACTCTTCCGAAAGCTTTTGCACATCATTCAGTAAGGTAATCAACCGATTAACGATCGCGTAGGTTTCACTACGCGATGCTAACTTTTTGGCATTATTGTAAACAACTCTCCACCCAACCAAGACAAATAAAATTGAGATCCCGGTTGGTATTAATGGTGCCAAAGTCATTGATTTTAATGTTCCGCAGCTTCTTCAATGTATGACCAAATCTCATCTTTATATGAAGGATCTGTGGTTTTGATTACCAACAAATTTTTGAGGTCTTGCAGTGAAAAATAGCGCTTAAGTACAAGCCCTGCAAAACTTTCGTCAAGGAAAGAAGAACCCAAACCAATAGGTACATCATCTAGATATACTTCGAGAGTTTCTTGGCGTTGTTTACACTCTGTGAGTGCTTTTTTTAATTTTTCTTCTCTAAACCGTTCGCCACTGTTGGGTCCATCTGATGGATAGCGGCCAAATGGATTCGGAGAGAAATCTTTAGCTAAGTTAAGCTTCATGTCATTACTCATATGGAATCAACCACTCAATCATGGTGCCGTTAATATTTGCAGGTAGAGTTAGCTTAAGCGTTTCCCCACCTTCCCTATCAATATAGTACATACCATTTCCACTATATACTAGCAACTTAGAGTTGTCTTTGACTGTTGTTACATCTTTGATATCTTCTGAGCCTTTACCTCTTGTTGGCTCATTAATGCAGCGAGTTACACCTTTTTGGAATGCGAACTCTATAGCTTCTGCGTCTGTCGATATGTTAGCAGGGAGCTTTTCTGCGATACTTTTAGGAATTGACATACCTTTATCATAAATGATGAAAGTTACGGTTTTCTCTTCCTTATCTAGTAAGCTAAGCTGCCACCACCTCTGTCCTATACCTGACTTATTGTCAGGAATGTTTTCATAGGCATGGTGAAGAACATTTAGCATTGCTTCTTGAATACCTTTACTAATGATCCTACTTTGGGGTCTTGACCATTCAAGTCCTTGATCATTGAGGTGCATTATTGCAGGTATTAAGAATTTATTGGGATCTTTTCCTGACTGATACGGATTGTTATCGTTAAATAAACTATTCAGCTTCCTGTCTGCACCAGCAGAGATTGCCTTATTAAGGCCAGAATTTCTAAATAATCTCAATACAGGGCCGCTTTCTGGGAGTGTGAAGGTGATAACATCGTGATTGTTAGTAACTAGCTGAACTCGGGTTATCTCTGCAAATAGTAATACTGATGCCGCAGCGGAAAAAAATTGTAATTTTGAGAAATCTATATGTAACTCTCTGCCTTTTACAAGGCAGACATTTGATATGATTGTAAAAAAATTAAGTGTTTTTTTTACTGTATCAATAGAGCTTTGGTTTATTAAGTAGACACATAGATGTTGTGGTGACTCTATTTGTACTCGACCGTCTGCTAGATAAGTTGGGTTAAAATAGAAAGGAATATCTGATAGTGGAGATGCCAATTAGAATGCCCTACCTGAGAAAACAACCACACCTACAATTGAGCAATTCCCATTAATGGGGATGAGCTGCTCAGGCCAATTAGGGTTTAATGGCTTTAAAAATTTTAAACTTCCTTCTACAACTAGCTGTTTAAATGTGGCCTCGTTCTGGTCATTTAAGCGCGCTACCACATAGGCGCCATGGCGCCATTCCACTTCTGGATCGACAAAGATTAAATCACCGTCGCGAAAGGTGGGCTCCATACTAATGCCTTGCACTTTGAGTACAAAGGTATTAGCGCTACAGTTCACAGGGCAAGGAAAACGTTCGGCTTCTAGAGCGTGTATTTCTTCAATAGCAGACCAAGCACCTGCGCGGACCCAACTGATTAACGGAAAAAAACCTTTAATTTCAGGGCCTGTTGATATGTTGGGTATATCAGAAGGTTTGCCATCCCTACCAAACAGTAACCATTCAGGAGAGCATTTTAACACTCGTGCCAAATCGACAAGTCTTCTTGGATTTTGTGTTTTACCATCTTCAATTTTTTGAAGTGACTGCTGGATCATCCCTGAAGCTTCGGCTGTTTCCTTTTGGGTTAAACCGAGTGCTGTTCTGCGTGATTTTACTCTCTGTGCTAGATCCATTTTTTGCTCATTAGACTTGATGTCTTCACCAAAAAGTAACCAGTTTGGAGAACATTTGAGTGCTTGTGCCAATTCAGAAATATTTCGCGGCTGTTTTGTAGTGCCATCCTCAATTTTATGAATAGCATTTTGAGTTACACCGATTGCTTCTGCTAGCTGTGTCTGTGTGAGATTCAACGCCAAACGCCGAATTTTAACCCTTTCACTAATAGTCATTTTACATTTCACAACTTCAAGTTGTTTACATTCCATTCTGAAGATATGAAGTCTTTTTGACAAACAACAAAAAACAGTGTCAAATTAAACTAATAACAACAGTTTGTGGTTTTTGGGGGGCGAATGATAGCTATTCAAAAAGCGGTAGAGATTATTGGTGGGCAAACAGTGTTAGCCAACCAGTTAGGGATCAGACAAGGCCATGTGTGGAATTGGCTCCATCGTCATAAACAAGCCCCTGCCAAATATATCCGTTTTATTTCCACCGCGACTCAAGGTGCTGTCAGTGTGGATGAGTTACTACACGATCACGAAACTAATCATCAGCTCAAGCATACAGCTTAGGGATTAATCTTCATGAAACACAAATCACGGTTGGATTTATTAATGGTGGCGATTCACCGGTGGCTTGAAATGCCTAAGGTGAGCCGTTCGATTATTGCCTCTGAGATTGTCACAGCGGCTAATGAACTTGGGCTAATGCCTTTGTTGGCAAATGAGGGGATAAGTTTTAACTGCACAAGCGACCCGTATAACGATTCGCGGGTCAATGCCCAAAAGATTTTTAGATGGCTTGGGCAGTATCAGGAAACCCATGCCATGCCTGAACGTTTATTCCACGTTGAACAAGCCATTTTGGCGGCTATGCCTCAGCACTTGAAGCTGAACTACCTTAATGCCGTTTACGGCATGGTTGGGGTGACGGTTGTTGCCGACCATGGATTCGCCGGAACTGAGATTAATACCGCGGCGTTAGCTATTTCACTGACCAAAGAAAATTCCGAAGCTCAAGTTGCCGTTATTCAACTCGGTAAGACGCCTAGCCGTGATGAGGTTATTGCTGCATATCGTGAGCTAACTGAGTCAAGGGGAACTACCCAGGCCGCTCTTGATTTGCTTGAGAAGCATTATCCATTTGTTGGCAATAAAGCCGGCTTAAAGGCTGTGGAGGGGAACCATGTTTGATGAGGAATGCTTGATCTGTTGTTTTTATGGTGCGGCAAACTGCAGTGCACATTCACATGATTTGAATAGTCAGTTAACTGACAAAAATCCGATAGAACTTGAAGCTGAAATTACTGCCCTTAAAGCCAAAAAAGCAAAGCTACAAGCAGATAGTGAGGTTGGGATAAAGCGCGAAGTTCTATTAGCGCGCTCTAATTGCGATTCACTAAAGTCTGAAAAAATGAAGAAAGCCTGCCGAATGTTTGGCGACAGTGCGCAGGCTTAATACCCATTTAAAAGGCAATAGCATGATAGATAAGCAAATGAGTTTAGTCAATTTGACTAATTTGAGGGAAAGAACGGGGGCTTGCGTATGAGTATGGAGCTAATGGTGCTGGCGATGAAGGTGAAAGTCGGCAACCCTCTACGCAAGCTTGTTCTAATCAAGCTCGCTGACAATGCGAGTGATAGTGGTGAGTGTTGGCCGAGTTATCAATATATTGCAGAGCAGTGCGAGATTGGCAACAGTACGGTGCGTAAACACATTAAAGATCTTGCTGATGATGGTCTGTTGACGATTAAGGCTAGAAAAGGCCCAAAAGGCAATGACTCAAATGTGTATAAATTGCACCTTCGAGAAGGTGAGCGTAAGCCGTCTGAGCATGAGCCTTTGCAACAGAGTGAAAATCCGTCTTTAACACTAAAACAGGCCGCAAAGCCTAATAACTCAGGGGTGCTACCAGATAGCATAGGGGGATGCCAGCAGATAGCAGACCCTATGTCACCAGATAGCATAGGGGTATGCCAGCAGGTAGCAGACCCTATGCCACCAGATAGCACCGAATCAGTCATTAAACCAGTCATTAAAAGCTCTAAAAAAACTATACAAAAAAGTGCGCTAGATTTTTCAGCTTGGCCAGCCATGCCGAGTGAGCAGACATTGGCTGATTGGCAGGCTATGCGAAAACGACAAAGGGCCGATGTTAGCCAAACGGTGATTAATCGTTTAGCACCACAGTTGCATTTGGCCGTAGGGGCTGGTTTTAGCGTTGATGATTGCTTGGCCGAATGTGTGACTCGAAATTGGCGTGGATTTAATGCTGTCTGGTTGGGGAATGCGGGCGTAAACCCTAGTCATACACCAGTAGCGACAGAGGATTGGACTCGCCATGTGTTTGACCCGGAGGACCCTTTGGTATGAGCGCACAAAGCATACAAACCTTAATGCATTCACGGCCGATTGTTGGGAATGGCGGGCAGGGTAATAGGGCTGAACCGACTACTGCAGATCGGGCCATTGTGGATAGTATTTTCGTCAAACTAAGGATCTTATTCCCTGTTGGTGCGCCTCGCCAGGATGAAGAAGGAATACATAAATCTGAATGGCTTAAGACACTAGCAGTGCAGGGGATTCGTAGTCGTGAACAAGTTCAACATGGTTTAAATAGGGCGCGGCGCGAGGTGGGTGACCGTAAGTTTTGGCCTACTCCAAGGCAATTTTGTGCTTGGTGTATGCCATCTGCAAATGATGCGGGATTGCCAGAGTTGGAAGCTGCCTATCGCGAAGCGTTAAAGCATTACCATCGCCCCGATAGGCACCGCTGGAGCCATGATATTGTGCGTTTGGCTGTTCGCGAGACTGGAAGTTGGTTATTTGCTCAAGGGGCTGAAAAAGAGGTTTTTGAGGTGTTTAGCCATAATTACACGCAATTAGTTAGGCGGTATGTGGCTGGTGAGGATTTTGATTTTGAGTTACCGAAAGCTTTACCAGCAGAAGTGACTGTTCCAACCGCTCCCACTAAGGCTCGGCAGATACTGGCTGAGTTAAGGGCTAAGCATGGTTTGGGTGGAGGGATTAATGCCAAATTCGGTTAAGCCTTCCGTTGGAGTGCAGTTTGGTAAGGCTAACACAACAACAATCAAACGCTGGTTAGTTGAGTCTGAGGCGCGTGAATTTAGGGATTGGCAGTATCCCAATGTGAAATTTAGGGCGAATACAAATAGGACTAAAGCAAGTGTGTTTTTGGTATTACATGAAGGCGGAAAAAGTCTTTGGAAGAAGCAAGGCCATTTTCCTGCTATGTGTTTGAAGACATTTTTTAATGGCTTACCACAATTACTCGCCAAACGTGCGATTGGTGAGATTAGCAATAGTAGTGAATTGCTAACGCTTGAAGACCTGTTGCTTTGGTATGCAGAGCATGTTTCGACCAATACGACCTTAAGTAAAAGTTGGCGTGATAACTGTGTCTCAATGATCCATAGGCAGCTATTACCAAGAGTAGGGCACCAAAAAATCACTGAGTTTGATTTTATCTGTATCGACTCTTTACTGGTAAAAGCGATGCTTTCTGCTGAGTATGCTCCCCATTATATCCGTCTATGTGTAAACGTTTTAAAAAGAGCTTTCTCGGCGGCATGCGATTTACGTTTATTAGCGGTTAACCCGCTAGCTGGATACAGAGTGCAGTTTAGCTTGAAGTTGGGCCCAAAGTTAGAAACAGCGCTCACAGAGACGGATTTAACCGAACTGTTTGCTGCATTACAGGGGGCAAGACGTCCAGCCAATTTACTGTTTTTACTTATGCTGATGTTCGGAACTCGGATTAATGAAACCCGGTTAAGCCGTTGGGAACACTTTGCCGGTGATTATTGGATTATCCCTGCCGTAAATGCCAAAACCCGCCAAGAGCACCGGTTACCATTAACCCCTGCAGCAAAGGCACTATTATATAATTTCAAACAGTGGCAATTAAATAATGTGGGTAAGCGATCCTTCTTATTTTGCGGGGAGAAAGACGTTATCTCTAAGAGAACAGCCCAGTATTGGAGCGAACAAATCCGCTTTAAAGAATTTACTAGCCATGCGCTTCGTAAACTCTGTCGAACCATTATTGCCGATATGGGCGTGGATACTATGGTTGGTGAGCGCATTTTAAATCATGCCTTACCAGTATTACTGCGTACTTACGTGCATAGCACCTTAGATAAAGGTGTTTTGGCGGCGCTTGAGGCTTATCACCAACATCTGGTTAAGCGCGGATATGTGGGGGCAACATGACTCGTGGATTTGAGATTTTAAAAACGGGTCGCCGTATTCGTGGTTTGACCCAAGCTGAAGTTGCTGAAACCTATGGCGTTAACTCAAAGACTTATCAGCGTTGGGAGCGTGGACAAACGCCAGTTTCCTATGATGACTTAACGGCGATTTGCGACCAAGTGTTTCGTATTCCATTGAGTGAAATCCAAAGGGCGGCAGTTTATGCAAGATGATGTAAGAGAAAGGATCACCATTAAACAACTGCGCAAGGAACTGACTCTGTGGGGGCGCTATTGGTCGAATAAAGAGTATGGGCAAGGGCATGCCAGCCGCAGCGCCTGCGATAAATTGGGTGAGGTCCGTTGCTTTGGTTCGGTTATCAGTGAAGCCGCAGTTCCTGCCCATATTGCCAACTATGATCGGCAAATTACCCGATTAAGCCATGATTGCCGCCGCGCCTTGCGTGTCCACTATATCTGTAAACGCAACTGGGCTTTAGTAGGTTTCGATTCACAAAAATCTTACCTGTATTGGCTACGGCGAGCGGAGGGGGAGTTGCTTTGAGCTTGTCGGTTAGCTGACAAATCAAAATTAATACTACGCCTTGGCTTGGAACACGTTACTTGGGGGCTTGCAATATCCAGTGTCGGGATTTAGCTTCAGATATATTCGTAATGAGTAAAGGTTGCCACTTTTATGGTAAGCTCGCTGAGACTAAATAACTGCTCTTAATAGAACTATATCTTGTGGAGTAAGGCATAACAGCAATCGTGTGATAGACCCTCCGAAGCTGTAAGGCTCTGATCACGTCTCGAGCTCAATATTACTTGTAGAAACTGATCGACTGCAACTAACTACTTTTAGGAATATCTATTTAGTTATGTAAGGTTAATCCTATGTATCCAAAATTACCTTTATTTCCTAGTGGCTTATTAAGTTTCCAATATGTATTTTTATAACCACATGAACTACTACAGTAGCCTCTAGAAATTCTACAAATCTATTATTACTACCAGAAATAATTAGTTGGTATCTAATCAGCTAAATATTGTTGGTTATTTAAAGGTGTACAAAAGAATATAGTTACCAATCAATAACTCGAACAATTTTTTAGTTGTTCTAATTTCCAGTATTACTGGGCTTGTCAAGCGATAATACGACTAGCGATCCTAATAAAAGGTATCATGAACAGTGTGACATCCTGTGTTAAGTTAGGCACAATAATCACGATTGGTTATTAGTTTTATTGTTAAACATTGTTAGAACTCTTGACATTTTGTTTATTTGGTTTATATATGGTTATTATCTTTTACTGTAGTTAGTATGTGTTAAGTTTGACATTAACTTTTGAGATATCTAAATGAAAACATTCTGGTTCATGTTGTTGTCAGGTAAATCATCATTTAGCTTGAATGTGTCTTGTGATAATGAAGATGATCTTCCTGAGTTGGTTGTTGAGCTTTTAAAGTGTTTTGGTGGCTATTTTGTGCCTATAACGCATGAGTTTAAAATAGATGTATTTATTAGGAATACTCAAAAGCTCCGAGCTAAGGTTGTGGAGTATGTTGAGAGATATAAAGATAATTGTCCCCAAGTAAATAAGTATAATGATTTTTTGAATAAACTGAAAGATGGCGATTTTTTTTGCTTGCTGACTGATTGCAAAAGTATTGGGCAGAAGGAACAGTTTGAAATTGATGCTAAGCTATTCGCTCTAAATAATCCCTATATAGAACCTGAAGTTGCTCTAGAGCATGTAAATGAACTCTTTGGTGATTTTTTTTATAAATACAGTATTGTTAGTATTCATCCTGGTAAAAAGATTAAAGTTGGCGAACCTCTGAAATCAAAGAGAATATGCAGGTTTTGCAAAGGAAGTGAAAGCAGTGGTGTTTTTTTTAAACATGAGGCGCATGCGATTTCCGAATCTCTAGGTAATAAAAATATCATTTTGAATGAGGAGTGTGATACTTGTAATCGTGATTTCTCTAAAACTATAGAAATGGATATTGATCTATGGTTTAAAATGCATACAGCTTTTTTTAAGGTTAAGACTAAAGGGAATAAGGTTCCTGTCATTAAGGGTAAAAATTTTTCCTTCAGAGTGAATAGCTTTAATGATGATTCTGATTTTATTTTGACGCATAGTCCTGATGATTTATCTGTAGGTGATGCATTTCCTAAAGAATTATCTTTAGAATTTAACCAAGGTATCGTGATTCAGAATGTCTATAAGGCATTTGTAAAGTTTTCAATGAGTGTTATTAGTTCATCTAAGATTCATCTATTTGAAAAAACTATTGAATGGTTAAAAGGAGAAGGTTTCGTTGATGCTTTACCATTAATTGCAGTGCTTTCTACATATGATAATTTCACTAAGATTCCTGAGCTTTATGTATATTTGAGAAATGATGATGATAACAATTTTCCGCTAGCATTTGGAGAGTTTCATTACACACATCTTAGATATGTTTTTATAATTCCAGTTTTTTGTTTTTCTGAAAAAGAATTTATTGAAAAGAATGAGTATAATACTTTTTGGAGATTTTTAAAACATTATGAAAAATATGATAATTGGAGTTTCCAAGATTTTTCTAATAAAGAGAGGACTCAATTTGTCATCAACATGAAACTAGAAGTAAATTCTGATGTGCACCAATGATTTTATTTTTAACTTGATGTTAATTCTTAAAGTTTATTTGAACCATTCCTGAATAATCATCTCTTCCTGTTGGCTTTGTTTCCTCAAAGCACAAACAATTACGGAGTACCTCCTGTGTGCTAGCGTAGTGCTTAAAACCTTTGTTTCACAGTTAGCTGTTCATTCCTATTCAGGATTTTATTTTGTTTTAAGGTAAATAAACATTGGATTTATCTATTAGGAAACAAAGCCCTTCCGTTCTTCTATACTTGAGTTATGTTGCATAGCTATCCATAGTTTTTTTATCTTGAATTTTTGATGTGCTCTGACCGAGACAATTCTGAGATCATCTTATTTTCTTAGTTAGACCTAAGCCCTGTAATATCAAGTTCTACAGCCAAGTTATTGCATCAGCCTCAGAGAAGGATGCAATGGTTTAGTCAATTTGGGATGAGTTTGGTGAATCGGTAAGTTAAAAATGTCAGTTAAGTGACAAAATTTGAGCCTGAGCCAAGGCAAAAAAGGTGTTTTCTGTGGCAAAAGACTTAAAAAGGGACATTTTTAGGGCTATTTGAAACGCCGAAAAACTGTACATTACAGCTATGCTCACCAAAGCAATAACCTGAGAACTTCACCTGTTGCCCTATTCATTTGGATAGGGCATTTTTTTGGCCTAAAGCTTATGAATGTATTAATAAAAGCCAGCGAATGGAAAGGGCGTTTAATTGCCTACGGTGGCGGTAGTGGTATCAGTATTTTTTCTAGTGAAGTGGCGGCTAAGGCACAGGAAGCCGCAGATATGGCAGCACAAATTCCTACCTCAGCTTTTACTATTTCCACGTTAGTTTCAGTTGGTGGCTTGTTAGTTGTGGCAGGCCGATTAGTGTTTGATATTTGGAAATATTTAGACGAGCGCCAGCAGGCTAAGAAGCCCAAATAAAACAGTCAACTCATTCCATAAGCCCTGAATATTCGGGGCTTTTTTGTTTCTGGAGGATTGCTATGACCGTGTATTACGGCCTCGTTAATAAGCAGCAAGTAATGGTGTTTGCTCAAGCGGTTTGTGGGGTGTTAGGCGGTGGTGATAAGGCCGTTGATTTATTGATTGAGACTGCAGCAGCCGAAACGCTATTGGGCTCTTATCGTGACTTAACTACTTATGCCGCTGGAACAGGTGTAACACAGGTAGATGAAGGCACGTTTGATTGGTTAAAGAGTAAATACAAAAAACATCGACTAGCTGATGCGCTTTATCAGGCATTTGGCATTTGTCTGGGCAAGGTTAGCTATGTCGAGCTAGAAACCTCGCCATTACTGAGTTTTATCTTTTGTCGCTTACGTTATTTCGCTGTGCAGAGTCCTATACCTGAGACTCGTGAAGGGCGAGCGCTGTATTGGAAGCGACATTACAACACATCGGCAGGCAAGGGCACACCAGAGGAGTATTTGGTGCGGTGTGAGCTTGCAGGTGTTAATGCGTTACTTCCATAGGAGATTGATTATGCAAAAACTATTTTCAAATACGAAATTAGCCACGGTTTTCGGGTTGATGCTTGCTTTAGTGTTAATGCCATTTGCGGCATTGGCTGCATCGCCAGAACTAATTCCACCTATTGAGGCATTGCCGGGATGGGCTGGAGTGATGATTGCTGTGCTTTATGGTGTTGCTCATGCTGTTGCATTGCTGCCAACGTCTATTACCTCTCGTTTGCCTAATGCATTGAAAGCAATACTGAATTTTATTGCTGCTAATTACGGTGCAGCAAAGAATGAGAATAAGCAGTGAATTGGCTGAAGTTGTTCGTTTTACTGCTTGAGTGGGGCGTGCAACTAAAAAGGCGTGATGATGAAACAAAGCGTGAAGAACGGTTGCGACTGGCTAAGACCAATCCTGGTGATTATTTGCGTCAGTTTGGGCGGGTGCAGCATGTTACCGACCCCCAAAACCCCATGCGTGGCAATAGTTCCAGTGCTAACGAATGTGATCGAGAGTGATGAAGTTTTTATTGTTTCTCAATCAGACATGGCTCAGCTCACGCTTTACATTGAACAATTACGCCAATGCGTTGCAGTCAACTCTATGTAATTTTTTGATATGAAAGAAAAAAGGTACTCCCAGGAAAGGGGGTAACCAACGGGGCATAGACTCGCGGAGTCTGCCTCTTTTCATATTTTCAAACTGAGTCCTTTCTCCTTTCTGGTTTGAGAAAGGACTTTTGATAAAAGATTTTTGAAATCAGATCGTTGTTTTAAATATGAAGAAAGGACTTTGGAGCAAAAGAAAGGACTTTTGTTTGATTTTCACTCAATTTGAGAAGTCCTTTCTTTTGGTGTGTTATGGCATATGTAAATCGTAATGAATTTGCTGACATTTTGGGGAAATCACCTAAATGGGTTGCTAACCAAATTGACTCGGGTTTGCCCGTTGAAGGAGGTGGCAGTAGAGGTAAGGCGTTAGTGATAAATACTGAGCTAGCGATCAATTGGCTGATCGAACGTGAAGTGAAACGACAGGTTGGTGAGCTTCAAGGTCCCAACGGTGCTCCTGTTGAAGGCACTAAAGATGGTGAAGAGTTGCTTTTAACCATGGCTAAACGGCGTAAGGCCGATGTCGATGCCGCGAAAGCCGAGCAATCAGTGATTGATTTGGAAGATGTTGGGCAATTTTTATATGCAATTTCCGCACTCTATGGCAGTGAACTCAACAGCTTGGGAGCGCGTTTAGCTTCAGAGGTCGCACAAATACATGAACCAGCCATGTGCAAGCATCGAATCGACAGTGAATGCCGCCGTGTCCGCGCTGCCACAGCTGAACGCCTCCGTGGATTTGTTGCTGAATACCGTTCTCAACAGCGCAGTGATAGTGGATGCGAAGCCTCTGAGGAATGCAGCGACTTGGGCGACTGAGAATCGGATCATGCCTCCTGGCTCTCCGATACCAGGGCCATTTGATACCTCGACAACGCCTTACATGCTTCCTGTTTGTGAAGCATTTGCTTGTCCGCAGTTTAATCGCGTTACCTTTGTGATGGGAACGCAAATGGGTAAATCTGCAACGATGCAGAATGTCATTGGTTGGAAGCTTGACGATGATCCTGCACCAATCATTTATGTCGGCCCTACAGAATCTAATATTAACAATGTCGTCGAACCCAAAATCATTGAAATGTTCCAAGAGGCCAAAACCTTATGGATGAAGTTCGACAAGAAAAGTACCAAACATAAGAAACGTGTCGCGGGCGCATCGCTGCGTTTTTCATGGGCAGGTTCGGCCACAGAACTGGCATCTGATTCAGCGGTTATCACGCTCGTTGATGAATTGGATAGACCCGATGAGAACGCCACAGGTGAAGGGGATTTAGCTGAAATCGCCGAAGCGCGTGGTGATGCGTATACCGATTCAAAGCTTGGACTCACCAGCACGCCAACTCACGGTATTGTGAGGACATCGCCTCATCCTGATACAGGCTTAGTTCATTGGGCGCTTTCTGATAAAGGCAAAGTTTCAAGCCCCATTTGGCGGCAATGGGAAAAGGGAACTCGCCACGAATGGGCGGTACCTTGTCCCGACTGTCACGAATACTTTATGCCTAGAAGTGAGCTTCTATGGTGGCCAGGCATCGGGACTGAGGATGAGTGTACACCCGCTCAAGCAGTGAAAGCGGCGAGATTAATTTGCCCTCATTGTGGGAGCCAGATTGAAGATCGTCACCGTAAAGAAATGAACCGTCTCGGGGTGGCAATTGCTCCTGGTCAGGCTGCTACGCTTGCAGATGGGCATGTGCTTATCACTCAGAATGGCGATGAACATGTCATTCCCTATGCGGGTTTTTTGAATACCTCCGATGAAAACAACCATTTCAGTCTTTGGGTCAGTGGTTTGTGTAGTTTTTCTGGCAAGAAAAGTTATGGCTTTCTTGCTCGGAAATTGTTGGAAGCACAAAAGAGTGGTAACCCCAATGCATTACTGACTGTCTATAACACTGGTTTTGGTGAGATATACGCCATAGCCGGCGAGGCGCCAGAGTGGGAAGAGGTTTATGCGC
This sequence comes from Shewanella sp. FJAT-51649, assembly GCF_019457435.1. Classification (NCBI taxonomy): domain Bacteria; kingdom Pseudomonadati; phylum Pseudomonadota; class Gammaproteobacteria; order Alteromonadales; family Shewanellaceae; genus Shewanella; species Shewanella sp. FJAT-51649. Next base: position 1,153,918 of record NZ_CP080411.1, read on the forward strand.
TGCGTTCGTCCTACGCATCCGGCCAGATCCCTGAAGGTTTTGACCAACTCATTTGCACGGTAGACGTGCAAAAAAACAGGCTGTACTACGTGCTACGCGCTTGGCGCCCTGGCATGTCTAGCCGCCTGATTGAGTGGGGCGAAATTTGGGGAGACACGGATAAGCCTGAGGTCTGGAATGAGCTGTCAGAGTTCCTAGAGCAGGAATGGGATGGCAAGCAAATCCAACTGATGGGTGTCGATGCTGGTTTCAGAACTGATGAAGTGTTGGCGTTCGTGCGCCGGTATAAGGGCCGAACTCGCGCCCTTATGGGGTTTGAGCGTTTGCCTAAACCGTTTCGTTTAGTTCGCCTTGAAGTAGACAAGAAGGGTAAAACTCGCCTGCACGGTGATAAACGATGGGACTTTGATACTACGCTGGCCAAAGCCTGGGTACATAGCCGAGTGCGCTGGCCCAAGGGCAAGGACGGTGATTGGTTGATCCCCTCAGATATTACCGAGGAATACTGCCGCCATATTGTTGCCGAAGAATTTAACGAAGAAACAGGAAAGTGGAATCAGACCGCCAAGCGGAACGATTATCTGGACTGTGAGGGGATGCAATACATGTGCGCCCGTATGCTGAGAATTGACCGCAAGAAGTCGTCTGCTTCACCAGATGAACCCGATGGCTCCGAGCCAGATGAAGAAACTCCACCAAAAGCCACCAGAAAGCCCGTCAAGCGCAAACGGTCAAGCCGTAAACGCGCTGGCGGTGGAGGCTTTGTCAGCCGGTATAGATAATGAATGAACCCAAGAAAATAAGCGCCGGTACCTCAGTTGGCTGGTCGTTTAGTCACGAGTTGGCAGATGGCCAGTGGCAGTTTAGCTATGCCGTTCGTGGCCCTAGCGTCATAGACATAGACACTACTGCTGCAGATGGACTGGTGACAGTCTCCAAGTTAGCCGATGTGACAACAGCCTGGACTGCTGGGCTGTATGACTGGCGTCTGTATGCCAGCAAGGGCGCTGACCGTCAGTTGATAGCGTCTGGCCAGATGGAGATTGAGGCCGATTTTGCCAGCTTAACAGCTGGACACGATCCACGTAGTCACGCCAAGCGAATGCTAGATGCCATTAATACGGTGCTCGAGGGCCGGATTCTTTCGGATCATGAGAGTTATACCATTGACGACCGCCGCCTAGACCGCATTCCGATTATGGAATTGCACAAGCTACGTAGGGTTTACATTCAAAAAGTCAGAAGCGAGAAGGGTAATGGTTTCCGGCTTAAACGAGTGTTGACGAGGTTGCCAGCATGACAGAAGAAAAACAAGAAACCTATGTTCGCAAAACGCGCCGCAGCCAACCTGGAAGCCACCGCTTCGCATTGGCAAAGCAAGGGCTGACGGGACCACGCCTTAGCGGACTTGCGCTGAGTATTAACGAGGAACTGCGCCGAGACTTGTCCGTGATAAAGGCTCAGTCTCGCCGTGCCGGCAATGATGACGGTTATGTTGTCAAGTTCCTGTCTATGTGCGAAACCCACATAGTCGGCCCAGAAGGGTTTGCCTTTCAGAGCAAGGCCAAGTCGTTTGGTGGTAAGTCAGACGACAAGGCCGCCAATGATTTGATTGAGGAGCACTTTGAAAACTGGGGGAAGAAAGGTAGTTGTGATGTTACCGGCCGTTATAGCTGGCAAGATATTCAGACGCTGTTTATCCGTACAGTTGCCGAGGATGGTGAAATCCTGGTGCGCTTTGTTGAGGGATTCCCTAATCAATATGGCTTTGCGCTGCAGCTGCTCGATTCAGCCCACTTAGACATTAACTACAACCGCGAAATTAAAGACGGCACACGCATTCGGATGGGAGTGGAATTGGATGAATGGGACCGCCCAGTGGCGTACCACATCCTCACTAATCACCCGGGGGATAGGGTTTATTTTTACGGCAACACCCGTTATGAACGTATCCCGGCCAGTGAAATGTTACTGGCCTTTTTGCCTTTCAGGGTTGGTCAATGTCGTGGCGTTCCCTGGGCACATGCTGCGCTGCTGGAAATGCACCACTTGCATGGCTACCGCGAAGCCGAGCTGACCGGTGCCCGGGTTGCAGCATCCAAGATGTTGGCTTACGAGCCTGACTCTGACGTTGAGCCAGAGGAAGAAGACGATGAGCCCGATTTTGTTGAAGAAGTCGAACCCGGCATGGCCGTGGTTGTTCCCTATGGTTACACCCTAAAAGAGCTGAACTTCAATCAGTCTGGCAGCAACTTTGCGGCTTACATGAAAGAAGGTAAGCGCGGCGCAGCCAGTGGTCTAGATGTCAGTTACAACACTCTAGGTAATGATGGTGAGGGAATTAGCTTTTCTAGCCTTCGCCAGTTCGTGTTGGAGGACAGGGACGGCTGGAAGAAGAAACAACGCTGGATGAGGCAAGAGCTGTGTGACTTGGTTAAATCCAAATGGTTGCGAATGTCATTGCTTAGCAATGCCATCCCAGGCCTGCGATTTAGCGAACTTAAACGGCTTGATAATCATCGATTCCAGGGCCGCCGATGGGATTGGGTTGACCCGCTCAAAGATGAGAAGGCCAACACTGAGGCCATCAACAACATGACCAAATCCCCACTGCAGATCATTCGTGAACGGGGGGAAGACCCTGAGACGGTGATCAACGAGTTGCTAGAGTTTGAAACCATGGTGGAACAGGTACGTAAGAAGCGAGCCGTAACCACTCAACAACAAGGAAACCAGAATGGCAAAGAAGAAGAGCAAGACTCTTAAGCTTGGCCGCCAGTTTCGTTCCCTCACCTTTGTCCGTGAATCCATTAATGAAGAAAACCGCACCGTTGAATTGAGTTTCTCAAGCGAGGAACCCGTTGAACGGTGGTTCGGCATGGAAATTCTCGGGCATGCGCCTGGTGAGTGTGATTTGTCGAGACTGAATAATAGCGGCGCGTTCCTGATGGATCACAACACTCGTGACCAACGTGGAGCGATTGAAAGCGCAGTTATCGACAACAAGAAAGGTAGAGCCATTATTCGCCTTTCCAGTAGCGAGCGCGGAGAAGAGCTATGGCAAGACCTCAAAGATGGTATTCGACCGCATATCAGCGTTGGGTACCGTATTTTGGAGATCATCCACGTTAAGCGAGATGAGAACGGGGTTGATTGGTATCGGGCAACCAAATGGCAGCCCTATGAAATTTCATCTGTATCTGTGCCAGCTGACACTTCAGTGGGGTTAGGCCGAAGTGATGATAACGACGACACAACTGATTTTAACATTGAACTAAGAGAGTTAGGTATGGACGAAGAAGAAATCCTAGATCAGCAAGAAGAAAAAAACCGCGCCCAAAAGCCAGTGGCAAAACCTCGTGCGAAAGCCCCTGCAGTGCCAGTTGATGAAGAAGCTGTGCGCAAGCAAGAAACTGAACGCTGCCAAGAAATCATGGCGATGGGTTCACAATTTGGCATGAGCCGCGAAGCTCAAGAAGCCGTGGCCAATGGCGATTCAATTGATAAATTCCGTCAATTGGTTCTTGACGGTGTGCGTGATAAGAAAGTTAAACCTACAGGTACAGAAATGAACCTAGGGTTAGACGCTAAAGACGTTCGCCGTTATAGCCTTATCAATGCGGTTCGCGCCAGTATCACCGGCAATTGGAAATCAGCAGGTTTTGAGCGTGAAATCTCTGTCGCCCTGGCAGATAAAATGGGCAAAGATGCTCGCGGATTTTACGTCAACTATGAAGTATTAGCGCAACTGGGCCGTGCGGCGCAGTCAACTGGTGCCGGCATGGGTGGCGAGTTGGTTGCCACTGACCTATGGAGCAGCCAATTTATCGATCTGCTGCGTCCTAACTCAATCGCTGCCGGCTTGGGTGTGCGTTTTGCGACTGGCCTGGTTGGTAACGTCGATATTCCCAAAATGACCAGCGGCGCGTCTTTCTACTGGATTGACGAAGACGAAGACGGTACTGAGTCAAATGTGGGCTTAGGCATCGTTAAGATGGCACCTAAGACCATTGCCGGTGCCGTGCCGATTACACGCCGTCTGATGCAGCAATCTACGCCAGATATTGATTTACTGGTGCGTGATGAAATGCTGCGCGGCATTGGCCTAGGGATTGATAAGGCGGTGTTCCTCGGAACTGGCCTCAATAACCAGCCACTGGGCATCAAAAACCAGACGGGTGTGCATGCTATTCAAATTCCCGCAGGCGGTTGGGACTGGAAGACCATTGTGGCGTTTGAAACTGCCGTGGCCGAGTCTAACGCCCTGGCGGCGAACATGGCTTACGCCATGCGCCCATCACTGCGTGGCACCCTAAAAACCACAGAGAAGGCCGCTGGTACGGCTAAGTACCTGTGGGAAGGCGACCAGGTTAACGGTTATCCAGGTGTGGTATCGACCCAGCTTGAAACAGATGCCCTGTTGCATGGTGACTTTAGCCAGGCACTGGTCGGTATGTGGGGTGCTCTTGACCTGACCGTTGATAAGTCAACTAAGGCCGCTAGCGGTGGTACTGTGCTGCGCGTGTTCCAGGATGCAGACGTAGCGATTCGCCATGGTGCAGCCTTTGCCTACGGCAAGAAAGTGTAATAACCCTTAAGTTACGGCGCCCATGAGGCGCCTTTTTTATATCTGGAGTGAACTCATGAAAGTTCAAATTATTTCTGGCGTGATGATCCGTGGCACCGCTGTCTTTCCAAAGACAGGCGAAGGTAAGAGCGCTGTGGATTCTGTCGTAGAAGTCACCAAAGCAGAAGCGCGTGATTTAGTACGTGCCGGTCAGGCAAAAGTGGTTAAAGACTCAACCAAGGTCACTGTTGAAATCAAAGACCCTGAAAGCGAAGCCGATGCGCTTGATGACTTCTTCGGTGAAGAAGAGGAGATAGAAGAGTGATAGGCGCTAATGACTTTGGGGTGTTCTTTAACCCCAAAGACTTCGGTACGCCAGCCATCCTGCATCTATCAAGCGGAAATAAGCATGTTGTGGGGATTTACAAAAATCCACAGCAGACGGCCAAGCTGAAAGGGGGCGGTTTTGTTGAGGGGAATAACGCTTCCCTACTGCTGCCCGATAGTGATGCTGCATGGCTTAATATTCGGGATTGTGTGACCGTGGCTGGCAGCGAATGGCAACTGGTGAAACAACCCGTTCCAGAAGGTTCAGGTCTGACCCGGGTTTATCTTGGAGTCAAAGATGCAAAGCAATCAACAAAGCCTGCTATTCGATATTGATCCAAGTGAGCTTGAGTCTGTTCAGTTGATGTTGGGCGGTACAGAAAAGGAGATGCTGGCCGCCTATAACCGCGCGATTGCGAGAACGTCTGTGACCATGAAGTCACGAGGTTCCAAATTAATGCGTGATGGCATGGATGCAAAGGGACTTAAAGAAGTGCGCAAGCGTATGCAGGCGTATAAAAGCGCTTTCAAACTTGGACAGACAAGCGAGAAGCTTGATGAACTTAAGCTGTGGTTTGGTCTTAACGATATGTCTATTGGTCGTTTAAAAGGCCGATTGTCTCGGCTTGGGAGCAAGCGTTCTCCAGCTGGTGCGGCTTTTACATCAAAGACCTTAGGCCAGCAGAAATACGAAGACGGCTTTCTTGGTCGAGTTCGCGGTAAACGCTCTATTTTCGCTCGTAAAGGAGCCGCCAGATTCCCTATTCGGGAGAAGAAAGTGGCTGTTTCAGACCCGCTGCATGCCAGGCTTGAAGACGATATTTTTTCTGAGTTACCAGAGGTGTTCATGCAGCACTTCACCACGGATATGAAAGGCCGGGTGGCTGGTCGTAGTTCAATCGCTAGCCGTCAACAGAAATGGAATAAATACGCATGAGCAAAGGCATACACCTAACGGAATACCATGAGGCTGTGCGCCTTTGGCTCAAATCTAAGGCGACATGGCTCAAGGGCGTTGAGTATTACCCTGAGATTACAGACACCCTCGAAACGCCGTGTGCTTTTATCTCGGTAATGGGATGGGAGCCGGTTGGTGAACAACCTGGTAACGGTCAGCTGGCGGTCAATTTGCACTGTGAAGTGTTGGCCGTCATGGGCGTAAAAGAGAGCACTTATCAGCTTGATGCCCGTAATGCGGCCATGTTCATCAGTGTGGTACTGCAGGACGCTAATTTTGGACTCAAGGCCATGCCGGCTAAAGTCGTCAGCGCCGACCCAGATGCATTAGATCCTGAACTTGATGCCTATTCAGTGTGGTCAATCAAATACGTGCAGAAAGTTACCATCGGCATGCCAACGCTGGAGCCTGATGAAGAACGGGGCATACGTCTGGCAGTGAATCCGGTAAACATGGATGACCCCGCCGAATATCACCCACTGGAGGACTTCAATGAGGCAGATGCTTGAACTCTTGGTGCGTGAAATGCTTGGGCCATATCTTGATCGTATTGAAGAGCTAAGCACTGAGGTGGAAGAACTACGCCGGCGCCAGCAACTCATGATCCGTTTGGGGGTTGTCAGCGAAGTACACGGAAGCAATCAACTGGTCAAGGTCAAACATGGTGACCTGACCACTCCTTTTATTAAGTGGTTTGCTCAGTCTGCAGGGCGGGTATCTCATTACCGTTGTCCGACGAACGGCGAGCAGGCACTCATTTTGAATTTTGGCGGCGGCAACACCGGCGCCCAAAGCATTGCGCTGGTTGGTATAGATTCCACTCAGTTCCCTTTCCCTGCTGATAACCCTATACAAGTGGTTACGGCCTACGGGGATAAGTGCGCAGAAATATGGGACATGGATGCCGGCACCTTGACATTAAAAGCGAGCGAGAAGATCACCCTCGATACCAAGTTGGTGCACGCGACTAAGGACGTCAAGGCTGATGGCGAGGTCAGCGACCACACGCGCAGCATGCAAGATGATCGCAATATTTATAATGGACATACGCATCCAACTGGCAACCCTAACACGAGTACACCTAACGAGACGAAATAGCGATGAACATTGATTTATTTAAAAAAATCCAATCGGGCGGCCTGAGTTTTTCGAGTCCATCTATCGGAGTGGGTAATCAAGCTATTTCGGCGGTAAATCAAGCTGACAATGCATTAAGGCCATTAGAAAGTTTAGGTGTCGTTAATCCAGCTATTCTAGCCAGTACGCGCCAGCTGTTGAGTTCTGCAAATGGCAGTTTACTCGGGAATGTGTCTCAAATAACGGCTATGTCAAATGACACGTTACGGCTTTCGTCTATGGCGCAGCAAGCTAACAGATTAGATGCTCTGACAAATCAAGTGCCGTCTAGCTGCTTCAATACCGAGGCTTTATTTGCAACGGTTAACGGTGCATGTGACGAGTTTTTTTATGCGATTGGTGATGCTGCAAATAGCATCGTTGAAAAAGTTGCAGCTTACTTTTCAGGTTCAATGTCATCGTCTGCTTTAGAAAGTTTTTTATCTGGCATTGCTGAAATGTTTCACTCTGCAATGAGCAGCATTGCTGAGCGGTTTGCAGCAGAGCAACGATTCTTAACGGATATGAAAAATAAGTTAATGGCATCGTCTTTGGCTCAATCTATTGAGGCCTTATGGAACAATGACTGCACCCGCGCAGCGTTAGATAAGACCTTACCGGAGAATATAAAGGCGCTTCTATGATAGGAATCGACCGTAACACAGGCCGTCAGATTGATGGTTTTGAGCAGTTGGTGAGCCGGATAATCCAGGTGATGACTACGCCGCTGGTTGGCCGTGCTAAACGGCCTAGATTTGGCAGCCGAGTGCGGGAAACCTTGGCCGACAATATGTCGGACAGCATGCTGGTTCGTGCCCAGGCATTTGCCATTGAGGCTTTTTATAACCCGGCCAACGGGCTGCAGGATTTTGTCCCTAGCAGCTGCATGGCCAAGCGCGGCGCCACAGGACTGAGCCTGTATTTTGAGGGCATGTGGCATGGCCGTCCCGTTAGATTTGAGGTACCACTGGATGTTTCCACATCAAAACCCATTACCTAAATCGGATGTGATCACCACGCCGGCTTTTGAAACCTTGCTGGCCAATGTCAAAACTAGCTTACTGGATTACCTAGAACAACATTCCCCAGGAGATGCCGCGGCAGTGCGTGAAACGCTTGCCAACGAGGCCGAAATCCTGACCAAATTCACCGAGGCATTTACCGTTATTCTGCAGAGCCATTTTAGGCAGATGAACGCCCAGGCACAGCAAATGTTCGGCATGTATGCCACGGACAAAGCCATGGTTGATTTGATTGTCAGCCAGTTGGGCGTTAAGCGTCTGGTGCTGGAAGAAGGTGATCCCAATGCTTACCCGCCAGTCCTGCCAGTGATGGAGAGTAATGAGGCGCTGTTAACCCGTTATTACTTGGCAGCTTACGCCTTGGCCACTACGGGTACGCGCTCAGGTTACCGCTTCCATGCTATGACTTTGGGCGGTCGGCCGATGGTTAAGGTGGAAAGTCCTGAGCCTAACAAGGTGGTGGTGACCTATGAGTTTGCAGAGCATGAAGATGCTGGAAAAACCAAAGATGCCCAAGCCCGTCAAGTCACTCCCGGCGTAGTGGACTGTTACATATTGGCCCATGCCGGCAACGGTATACCCGAGCAGGCATTGGTGGATGCGACCCAGAGCTATCTTGGTCGGGATGACATAGCCCAAGAAACGGATTTGATTACAGTGAAGACGCCAAGCATTCAAAACTGGTCATGTAGAGCACAGCTTTATGTTCGTCCTGGACCAGATGCCAGCATGGTGAAAGTGGCTGCAGAGAAAACGGTGCAGGAATATGCAACCAGCCAGCATAGGTTAGGCGGTAGCATTGAACCTTCGATGATTTATAGCGTGTTGTTGAAATCAACTGGGGCTCACAGAGCCGATTTAACCGAACCCGCGCAGCCAATACGCTGTGCTCACAGTGAGGCGCCGTATCTTGAGTCAATCAACATTACCGTCAGCACTGAAAACCTATAGCGTCCTGCCAGATAACCGCAGCGCCTTAGAGCGTGGGCTGGAGCTGGCGTTGAGTGAACAGCTTTATGCGGTTACTCAGCCATACCCTCAGTTACTCGATGCGAGATACACACCGCCTAATATGTTGCCGTTTCTTGCGGCTGAGCGCCAGTTGCCAGTTTGGGACTCGGCTGACCCGGAGTATATCAAGCGAAATTTGACCGGCAATGCTTGGCAGGTTCGCCGCTTGAGTGGCACTCGTGCCGGCTTGAAGATGGCGCTGGAGTCATTGGATTTTCTGAGTGAGATCACGCCTTGGTATCAACAGGTTCCGCAAGCTGCACCCTATAACCTCGCTGTGTTGGCGTGGGAAAAAGGCAATAAGCCGGTCAATGTTGCCAATGTGCATAAGCTGATGGCTTACATCGCTGATAGTAAATCAGAGCGTGATGTGATCGAGCTGTCACTGATGTTTGGGGTTGAAACTCAGCTCGGCTTAGCCGGCGCGATAGCTCCTGCGACCAATGTTAAACCGACCAATTGTGAGGCAGGGCTTTGGGCTATGCCTAACGCTACCGTATCGCTGGCCATTGGCGGTGGAGCACTGCCAGGGATAAACATTCAACCTCTGAACTTGCTGGCGATTACGCCTGTTGTCAGCGGTTATGCCCAGTTGGGCATCACGGCCGTAGCGGGCCATTACAGCATCACAGTCTCAGCCGTTAACGCGAGCGCAGTTATATAAGGTAATCAGATGACCGACCAACTCAAATTAGTTATTACCCGTAAGGGCTTGGAAGAATGTATTGGCGCTAAGTCCAAAGGGATTAAAGCTGAACTCAAATGGGTGTCAGCAGGTGACAGAGCTTACACCCCAAATCCAGAACAGACCACGCTGCAGAACGAAATTCAGCGGGTTGAGTTTGGCGAATATAAGGATGGCGCCGGCGCCACTTTGCAAGCTACAGCCAAGTTCAGTGGTCCCCAGGAATATTCTATTAGGGAATTAGGGTTCTGGTTGGCTTCAGGTACATTGTTCGGGGTGATCTCTTCCCCTGGCACAACGCTGAACTACAAGCCAAAGGACGGCCACTGTATTCAACCTATCACCTTGGACTTGAGTGCCTTACCCAGTAACACCGTGACCGTGGTTGTTGGCACCGAAAACCTCAACATCCTCATTGATGAGGAGTTTACCAAGATGGCCATCGCCCAGGTAGACACCATGCACCGCCAAATCAAGCAGGAGTTTCGTCTGCTGGAATTGGAAAAGAAACATGCCTAAGGGGGGCGTATGGACGAACAAGAGCTGCCCCTTGTCACAGGCACGACCTTCGATTTCGAGCTGACTTGGGAAACGGAGGACGAAAGGGGCATTTTACAGCCGGTGGATATTACAGGTTGCAGCGTTACTCTGCAGGTGCGTAGTTCATCCAGTAATGCCTTACTGGTTAGTTGTACAAGTATGGCTGGTGACATTACTGTTACCGAGCCTACCAAGGGCCGTATGGCCATACATATCAGCCCAGAGAAAACCGCCAGTCAGCAGGCTGATGAATGGCAGGATGCGCACTGGGAAGTGCGGGTCACCTTCCCAAGTGGTGATGCCTACAGCCTGGTGCGCGGTTGGGCGCGGTTGACGGTGGGTGCAGTGCAATGAATAACCTCAACCGAATAACGCTGCGCCATACTGTTCGCCAAGTAGTGAGAATGGATATCGGTGGCAATCAGGTCACCATTAAGCATCTTAGCCGGCCACGGCTTAATGTTGTATCTATCGGCGTTCAAGGGCCTGTCGGCACCGTGGCAGAAAGCGTGTTGACCATGGCGCAGCAGGCACAGCATGCCGCTACCTTGGCAAGCGAAAAAGCCGAGCAGGTAAGTCAAGCGCAGTTGGGTATGGTTAGCGGCATGAGCCTAACACTGGATCATTATATTGGCGCCATTGGCGCCCAGGAGTAACGGATGTCAGAACCTCAAACGCCAATAGACATCATGCTGAGTAAACTCAGTCAGCTGCTTGGCACAATTGACGGCAAGCTGCGCAACAAGCTCAGTAAATCCGGTGGCACCATTGATTATCTGACGGTAACCAATCGCCTAGCCGCCACCGCCGATTACGCTCATGTGCTTAAGGTTGCAAGACTGTTTAGCCTGACGGGTGATGCATCAGGCCAAGTCAGTTTCGACGGCAGTGGTGATGTGGAAATTACCATCAATATAGCTGAGCTGGCCAACAAGGCTGATAAGGGTGTGACTTACACCAAGGATGAGGTTAACCAGCTTATCCAGAACCTTATCGGTTTGGCGCCGGCTGAGTTGGATACTATCTACGAGCTGGCCGCTGCGCTTAAGGGCAACCAGGACAGCATCGGTACCATCATTACCACGCTGGCCGCTAAGGCCAATAGTGCTGATGTATACGACAAAATAGCCGCCGATGCTAGGTATCTGGCAAAAGGCGCTAAGGCAGCCGATGCCGCTTTGTTAGATGGTAAAGCGGCAGCGTTCTACGCCAAACAAACCGGACTAGATAGCACGAATCAGGAACTCAGTAGCCTGATAACCCAATTAACCGCCGCTTTTGATAACGGCACTAATTTAATTAACAGCGTATAAAAGGAGCACCTATGAGTACGCAAGAAACAGCGGCGCTAATTGAATCGGTCAATCAGATGACCGCCACAGTGGCCGGTAAGATGGGACAGATTGATCAGCGAATGACTAATGCTGAATCTGATTTGAATACTTGGAAGGCAACAACATCTTATGTTCAACAGTATTATGTTGCTGCCGCTGACGGTTATGCAGAATCAGATAAAAACACAGGCGAGTACCATTTGATTCAGTTATATCGAGTAAAGAACTCGACGTCTGCGTTAAATCCGTGGATTCATTTTGGTTTCACAGGTATTAACAATGTTGGGTCTGCGACATTCTGTTCGTTGGCACAGACTCATGCTTATTACACTGGCCAATCAGCAATGTTTGCAAAGCGTGGGTCTGGTGATATTAAGTTCTTTACTGACCGTAAAGCCGTTTATGATGCACCAGTGTATATTGCTATTAAAAACACATCATGGAATAACGCCAATATTTCCGCATATATAGCCAGTTATATGGCGCTAAACGTGGAGTCATTGGGAAGTGTTAATCTAGCAACATGGCAAGGTGATAACCCAACGGTCGAAGAAATCGAGCTGATTGATATTGCAGCGGCAGTTGTATAAGGAATGAGTATGTTTAAAACTGAGTTTTATAAAGGGGTTGAATATCATTTCCCTGAACATTATGTAACTGCCGAAAATTTTATTTCAGCGGAGCCGCAGTATAAAGTTAATCCTGATGTGGTGTTAGAGCAAAAATGGGAGGCTGTACGGATTAAACGAAACAAGCTGATTCAAGCAACAGACTGGACTCAAGTTGCTGACTCTCCTTTGTCTGAATCAAAGAAAGCCGAGTTCGCCGAATACCGCCAATCCTTGCGCGATTTGCCGCAATCAACGGATAACCCAGACGAAATTGTCTGGCCAGTAAAACCAGAATAACTAACCGCCTAAAGGCGGTTTTTTTATCCCTATAACCCGGCCATGTTGCCGGGTTATTTATTTCAGGAGGCCATATGGCACCCCAGAAAGCCCAGGCTAATCCGCGCCAGAAGTATCAGGTGTTGGAAGCCTATCAGTGTCCGAATAAGAAGCACTGGCACCAAGTCGGTACCGTGCTTGAGTTGCTGCCATGTGAGGCAGATTTTCTATTACTGTCAGGCAAGATTGGCGTTGCCAAGGCTGACAAATCCACTAAAGGAGATAACTAATGCCTGAGATTCCATCGTTTGTGCATAACGGGATCAGCATTGAGCGTCAATCCGCGCCGCCACCAATGGGACCTTTGGGTAGCATTGTTCTTGGCTTGGTCGGTACTGCGCCAGATGCAGATCCTTTACTGCCTAAGAACAGCCCTATTCGAGTGGCTAATCCAGGTGATGCAGCCAAGTTGGATGTTGCCGGTACCGAGCGCGGAACGTTGTGGCGTTCATGCTATGAGATCCTCTGCTTAGTATCTGTTCCAATTTATGTGGTGATCGTCGACGAAGGTCTTGATGCTGCCGCTGCAACTAACAACATCATCGGAAGAATAGATGCTGCAACTGGACAGCGTACAGGTATCGAAGCCTTGCCAGATTGTCAGGAAACACCTACCCATATTGCGGCCCCTGGCTTCAATACTAAGCCGGTAGCTGATGCACTGGCAGCCATGGGTAAGCGCCTGTTTGCTATTCCTGTGGGGGATGGTCCAAACACTAACGACCAAGCGGCGGTGACTTACTCGCAGTCATTGGGTGGTGAAGGCACCGGCTACGAGTCTTTCTATCTAGTCGATCCACAAGTGGCGGTTTACAGCCAAGCGGCCAAAGGTAACGTGTACTTTTCTGGCGCCGCCGTGGCGTTGTCTTGCTTTGCCAGGGTTCGAGCTTGGGAGAGTCCAGCCAAGGGCGGCATGGGGGCGTTAATCCAAGGCACGGCTCGTACCATTGATTACAACATCATGGACAAATCAACAAATGGTGATTTGTTGAATAAAAACGGCGTTTCTTATTTTGCGCGAACATCAATGGGCGGCTTCTCGCTTATTGGCAACCGCTGCGTGATGGGGCGCTTTGTGTCACAGGTCGGGCTTGAGTATGCGATTGTGCGCAAGCTGGCTAAAACCGCGCAGAGTGCCATGGGGCGCAATCTCAGTAAGAGCTTTATGGAGCAGGAGATTACTAAGCTGAACTACTGGCTCAAGTCGCTGCAGGCCGATGAGACAGTGATGGGCGCCCAAGTGTATCTGCACCCCACGCTGAATACGGTAGACAATTACCGCAACGGCGAGTGGCATATTGCGATCAAGTACCATGGCTTTGCCCCTAACGAGCACATGGTGTACCACTTAATTGAGGATGTCGGCATTGTCGAGTCCTTCCTAGAAGGAGTTCTGTAATGGGTGGACAACGCTCACGTATTACCCGCGCAGGCATGATTAACGGTCAGCCGTTGATTAAAGAACTGGAAGAGTTTACCGCACCAGAAATCAAGAAGGCCATGCAAGACACCCGGGGCGGCTCGTTCATCCCTGGGCAAATCATGGTCGGCTTGGAAAAGATGAACAGTAAGATCAAGGTCAAGGGTGCTAACCAGGAGCTGCTAGCTGCGTTTGGTCTTTCCGCTGGTGAAGTTTGCCAAGTGGATGTGAAGGAATCGCACCAGGATGAAGATGGCAATAAGTTTGCGATCGTCTACAGCCTGACCGGTGAAGTTATTTCTGTCACTGAATCACCAAGCAAGATGGGAGAGTTGCCCGATTCTGAGTTGGAAATGGCCGTCAGTGCTTACAAGAAAACCGAAAATGGCAAGTTGATCTACGAGATTGACCGCAACGCGCAGATTTTGAATCTGGGTAAAGGCGATCTCATGGTTGAGCATCGTCGCAATATCGGCATGGCATAATTTTTCTTCGCTGCTACGCACAGGCCCCTCCATTTAGGAGTGGGCCTTTTTTCATTTTGGGAGTTTGAAATGTTTGAACCTAAAACGCATCAACTGGTATGGCCGATTGAAGACGACAAGAAACAACCGCTTAATTCGGTCCCAGTGAAATTACTGACCATGGGTCAGCACCGAGAAATGAGCAAGGTCAATAAAGGCAAAGATACCGACCTGCTCCGTGCCTGCATCTGTTCCAGTACCGGCTTGACGTTGAGCGAATTAAAACGCCTTGTTACGCCAGACTATACCAGCCTGCAGGAGCAAGTATTGGAGCTTATGCACATGAGCGCCGCCCAGCTTATTGAAGGATTCGACTCATCTGCTGAGCCGGTGTTGTTGGTGCCGTTCCAAGGTGACGATGGCCAGGATAAAACCGGCTATACGCTTCGCCCACCGACAGTGGCCACGACCGACTTAATGGACACGCACAAGGATGAATGGGACCGAACCCTGTTTATCAGTTCCAGTTGCTCAGGTTTCAGCCGTGAAGAGTTGGAGCGCCTTTCGCTGCCTGACTGGAATTTACTGCAGGAGCGCCTGATTGATTTTTTGGAAAAACCGGCGGACTTCTTTCGCCAAAAGATGTTGAAGTCCTAACGGATGTTATTCCCCTGGTTTACCACGTATCCCCAGGGGAGGTTTTAGGTTGGCGCATTGACGAAGCTATGCGCCGCTATCACTTGGCGGCCGCAAAGCTGGGGATAAAGAAGGGGTAAGCCGTGGGAGAAACCAACCAAAAAACATCGATCATCTTATCGGCGGTAAACCGTTTTAGCGGCCCAACCGATGATGCGACCAAGAGTGTCGGCAAGCTGCGAAGCGCAGCCACTGAGACAAGCGCTAAGCTCAAGGAACTGGGTGATAAGCAAAAGCTGATCGCCCGTTTCAAGAGCTTGTCTGAACAGCTGGACATAACCCAATCCAAGCTCGCTGACGCCAAAATTGAAACCAAACTATTGCAGCAGTCAGAACAGTCTGCAATTGCCACGTTGAACCAGCACAGCACAGCATTAAAATCGGCTGAAAGTCAGGTAGAAAAACTGACTTTATCCTATGGCGCTGAATCGGCAGAAGTGGCTAAGGCCCGTAAGGAAGTAGGCCGTCTCACTCAGGCCAAGAAGGATGCCGAGCAGGCGCTGAAAAAAGAGCGCCTGGCATTGAAATCGGCAGAGCAATCCACGGCTAAGTTAACCACTGCCTATGGTCGCCAGGCTCAAGAGCTTGGTGGCTTACGCCGTGACCTGGGAGCAGC
Source organism: Shewanella sp. FJAT-51649 (assembly GCF_019457435.1). NCBI lineage: Bacteria > Pseudomonadati > Pseudomonadota > Gammaproteobacteria > Alteromonadales > Shewanellaceae > Shewanella > Shewanella sp. FJAT-51649. Next base: position 1,169,621 of record NZ_CP080411.1, read on the forward strand.
AGGGCTCAAGGTTAACGCCTTAGGCGCGGAAGAGTTACGCCTAGCCAAACAAACCACGGCAGCGAACAAGGCGCTCGAGCAGCAATCGGCGAAGCTGAAACACATTCAGACCCTACAAGGCCGCATCGATGCCAGAAATGCCCAGAAGGGTGAGCTGGTTGGTCAGGCCGTTGGAGTGGCGGCTGCCGCTGCACCTATGGTGATGGCGGGTAAGCGTTCGATTGAGTACGAGAGCAAGTTTGCCGATGTAAAGAAAGTCGTCAACTTTTCAAGTGAGAAGGAAGAAGCCGATTACCGCCGCCAGATGATGAAGATGGCCGGTGACTTGGGTGTGAAGCAAGACGGCATTGCCGATATAGTCACGGCTGCAGGCCAGTCTGGTATCGAGAAAGACCAACTGCTGCAGTTCGCAGAATCGGCCACCAAAATGAGCGTGGCATGGGACGTATCTGCTGAAGAGGCGGGTTCTACGTTAGCAACGTGGCGAGCGGCTATGGGCCTCACCCAGAAGAACGCCCTCGACTTAGCTGACGCGACCAACTATCTCAGCAACAACATGAACGCCAAGGCGAAAGACATTGCTGCTGTGATGGTTCGTCAGGGTTCTACCGCCATGGGTGCCGGTTTCAGTTACAACGATACCGCCGCATTGTCTGCCAGTTTGATCGCCGGTGGTGCCACGGAAGAAACAGCGGCCACTGCCCTGAAAAATATCTCAGGTGCGCTGACTGCTGGCTATTCAGCTACCGGAAGTCAGAAAGAGGCACTTGGCAAGTTGGGCTTAGACCCAGAAGAACTCGCTAGCGCCATGCAGCAAGATGCCAAGGGTACCTTGTTAGGCGTATTACGCGAGTTGCAGGACGTTTCCGCTGATGAACGTGGTGCGGTCATATCGCAGCTGTTTGGCTCTGAAATCAAGGGTGCCGTGTCCAAGTTGGTCACGACCTTGGATGATGACAAGAATGGCTTGATTGCTGCCTTTGGGCGGGTTGCTAAAGAAGCTGACCGCGCCGGCAGCGTCAATGACGAATATGCAAACCGTTCTAAAACACGGGAACATTTACTTGCGCAGCTCAGTGGCAAGTTTGATCGCATGGTGATCACTCTTGGTGATCGTATGCTCCCCGTACTCGATGCTGTGGTGCCGCCACTGATGACAGTGGTGGATGCGGTATCAGACTTTGCCGAGGCAAACCCTAAGCTGGCTACAGGCCTGCTTGGCGTGGCTGCTGCCATTGCGGTAGTAAAAGCCGGCGCCATTGCATTTAAGCTGGCCAAGCTGACCATGGGCAATGGCCTTGACCGCTTCAAATTGGGCAAGACCAAACTCTCCAGTTCTACCGATGAAACAACCACAAGCGCCAACAGAGCATCTAGGGCGCTGGATAGGCTTAATCGTAAGCTTGGCAGTCTAGGCGCTGGTTTAGGCGGCTATGGCCGCCAGGGGCGAACTAGGCGAGGTGCCGCACGTCCGAGTGGCCGTCTTGGTCGTATGCGTGGAGGTGCTAGCCGTTTAGCCGGTGGCATAGGGGACCTGCTTGGTGGCTTTATGCCAGAACCTGCTATGGCGGGGTCTAATGTACCAGGTCGTCGCCCTGGTCGGGCTGGTAGGTTTGGTCGCATGGCAGGATTACTTGGTGGTGGTGCTGCTTTGTCTATGGTTTCTGGCTCTGCTTCTGCCGGAGAGTTAGCCATGGCGGGTGCAGATATAGCCGGTGCGGCGGGTAGCGTTATGGATATGCTACCTGCAGGTGGTGCTTTATTGAAAGGTGCCGGGAAGATCTTCAAACCAGCGGATATTTTACTGCAAGGGGCTAGCTTAGCGTCTGCCATATCTGGCGGTGATGCTAAGCAGATAGGTGGCACTGCCGGGGATATGGTCGGCGGTATGGGCGGAGCAGCTGCTGGCGCTATGGCCGGTGCGGCATTAGGTTCTGTTGTGCCTATTGTTGGTACTGCTATCGGGGGGATCATTGGTTCCATTGTTGGCGGTTTAGGTGGTGGGGCCGTGGGAGAGTGGGCTGGCACTAAGATAGGCGGCTGGTTCAGTGAGGATAAAACCGACCAACCCGCGCCGGCTGCCGTGGCTCAACAAACCAAGCAACTCGAACAGTCTAACAAGACCATCACCTTCTCACCGACTATTCAGATCACGCCTTCTGGCAATCCTGCCTATGACCGTGATGTGGGTAACGAACTGATGGCCAGAATGAAGGCTGAGCTTAGCCCTATGCTGTTGGGCAATAGTGATGTATCAGCCAGGGCAGATGGCAGCTTGTCAGATAGGAGCGACACATGAGACAGATGATGTCATTAGGAGGGTTTGTCTTCTCGCTTAGCGAGGGGACGCCCTATGAGGGGCTGCAACGTACCAGTGATGGGGGATGGGTAACTGTTCCCAGGTACGGCCAAAAACCTATCAGTCAAAACACTGGCCAAGCGTTGGAAAATATCAGTGTTACGGGTACCTGGTTCCGTGGCGAAGGTATGAGCAATATGGACAAGCTCAGAGCACTCCAAGCTAAGCGAGCGCCTTTGGTGCTGACTGATGGCTATGGGCGCAATTTGGGGCTGTGGACAGTCAAGCGCCTGCAGGAGAAGCAAGACCGAATCATCGATGACGGCACCGCTTTTGTTGTGGGTTTTACCATAGAACTGGAGGAGTATGCCGGTGAGTACAATACGCAGTCGTGATGGTGATTCTGTGGCCCTGATTTTGTGGCAACAGCTGCAGCGAGATGATGATGAAGCCGAAGAGGCGCTGTATCAACTCAATCCTGGTTTGGAGCAGTACGGCCCTATCTTGCCAGCAGGGATAGAGGTGAAGTTGCCTGAGCTTGCCGCAAAAACGCCGGATAAGGTGGTGAACGTATGGGATTAGGATTTATTCCCAAGGTGTCAGTTCGTGGCCCGGGTGCTGCCATTATCAATGACCGGCTAATTTCTTGGGAGCGAGTGGACGCCTCAGGCATCCAGTCTGACCAAATTACTCTGACGGTGGACACAGCCGGCCAAACTGGTATGCCCAAAGAGGGCGCAACATTGGGGTGGTCTGAGGGGTATGACGGCAAGTTGGTTGATAAGGGTGAGTTTAAGATCACCCGCATCATCCCTCGACTGTTCCCGCCGACCGTTACCATCGTGGCCACGGCAGCGCCGTTTCAGATCGATGACAAAACCCGCTTCAAGGAACGTCGAACACGCTCATTTGATAACGTGACATTAGCAGAGTTGTTTCGCCAGGTGGTTAGCGCCCATGGGTTCAGTCCCCGGGTGGCGCCCGAGTTCGAGGGCATCACTCTGGCACACGTTGACCAAGTTGACGAAACAGACAGTGCTTTTTTAACTCGGCTGGCTAAGGAGCGAGATGCCGTGGCCAAGCCGGTGAATGAGCTGTATGTGCTGGCTAAGCGTGGGCAGGTTAAGACCATCACTGGGCAGACTATCCCGCCCGTAGTGGTTTGTGTTCCTGGTAATAATGATCCCAATGATGCTGGTAAATTTATCAACTGTCAGTTGGACAAACCTAGCCGAACTAATTTCAGCGGTGTTAAAGCGAAATGGATGGACAACGCCACTGGGCAAGAGCATGAAGTCTTCGATGGTGCAGAACCGTTTAAGAAGCTACGCCAGGCATACGAAAGCGCTGAGACTGCGCAACATGCATGCCGTGCTGAACTGACAAAGGTTAACCGGCACGGTTCCAGTGTCAGGCTCGACTTACCAGGTGATCCTTACTTGGTTGCCGAGGGCCTGCTGACTCTTAATGACTCGTTCCCGCCAGAAATGGCCGGTGATTGGTCTATTGATAAGGTCACAGCCCGGGGTGATAGCAAAGGCGGCTACCGTTGTTCGGTCGTGGCCACACAACCTTCCAAATAACTCAAAATGTGTGAATTGTGCATTATGTTTGGATTATGCATTATGTGTTAATTGTGTGGAACAAACATTACCTGTATACTTATCGCACAAAGAGTCCATTTGAATGTTGGATTCCCGGTTTGTGTTACATTCCCTAGAGGAAATTATTATGGTTACTAAGGTCAATAAAAGTAATAAATTGCGCCAAGCACAATTTAACCTTGACCGTGGTGATAATGCTGCGGATGTTGCAATCAAAGGCGACAACGTGGAAGAAATAGCAGCTTTTTTCATGGATATGTTTAGTGGCAGTAACGAAAAGACCAATATCGCAAGTCAAAATCAACACGCTTTTTCATGAAATATCTTTGCAATATAGCATTGATCCGAAAGCATATTCTTATGAATTGGCTTTGTTAGTAGAAACTTGGAAAAAGGATAAGTTTGTTGGTGTTTACACTGCTCCGACAAGTGGCAAGCCTACCCTAGTTAAGCCTAGTGAAAATGATGGTAATAATAAGTTTATATACCAGTATTGTGATTTGTTTCACGGGCGTATTGTAGCGGGTGCAATTGATCCTTTAGTTGTAGTTAAGTTTTCTCCAGATCCTGACTCACCAGGTGAAGAGTACGTATCGCTGCGTTTCTTAGCGGATCATGCTCAATTATTTGGGGAAAAGTTCGAAAAATCGAATCGTGCACTTATGAATAAAATTCGAGATGCCGTCGATGCAAGCATTAAGCAAGGTGATGCGAAAGAGCTTTAATTTATAATATGAATTGATGATAAGGGGAGCCTTTTGGCTCCCCTCTCTATTTCTATAGCCTTAACGGTTATCTTGCTTGTTTGAGCCTAATTTCTGCAAGACGGGCAAAGCTGGCGATGCGCTCGTTCGTGGCATCATTAATCGCAATCAACTGCTCCAGCGATAAAAAGCCTGGTTCCTGAATGATTAATGCCAAACGGTCGCGCTTAGTCACCAAGTGATCATCATCCAGTGGCTGCGCCGACACTATCTTGCCTCCCTCCCACGTAAATACCATCCGATTACGCTCAAACGGGCTTTGGGTGCGAGTCACCATCCGCTGCATCTCATTAAAGGCATTGATATAGGCTTCTTTAATCTCTGCGGCCCGCTTGCCAGTGAATCCCATTACTAGAAAGATAAAACCATCTTTGGTCATTTGGTAAGAGTCGTATTGATTCCCTCTATGCTCGAACTGAACCCGCGAAAAGTTGCGGGTTAAAAAATCAGCAGAACATTCGAGGTTATTTATTTTCTGGCAAACGTGATGATGTTGCTTCCCGAAATACTCAGCTACTTTGAGAGAGTTAGTTACTAGCTGATTATTCTTAGTGATAAAAACTAGATCGGAAGCTTTTGCGGATGTAATTGTGGTGCTGAGTGTGGTCATAAATATGACTCCTATGTGTTTTTAGTAGTTAACCGCTGCCAGTTAGTAGCTGGCAGCCGGGTGTCAACTAGAGCCACATAGAGCTCCGGGCCTATTTCCCTTGCGGGTCTTGTATTAACGCCTCTCCACCCGGCCATAAAAATGGCTAGGGTTTTATGCCATAAAACAGGCACAAAAAAACCGCGAGGCTATCGGGTGCGGCTGGCCGCTATGTGTTCTAGTACAGCGGACTATAGCCTTTTCACCTGTGTTACACAATATTTATGACCTACCTGATAAGTAAATTGTGTAGCCTGCGCTTGAATTTACAGTCAATTTAACTGCGTAAACTGTTGTAATTATCTTTTTAAGCCTTAATAAAATCAGTTGGTTATAGAGCCAATCAGAAAAATGATATTTCAACAAAGCATGGCAACAAATTGTTTTTACTGTTTTTAATATCCCCCTCCAAAACCGATGGTTGCGGGTTCGAGTCCTGCCACCCCTGCCAAATAAAACAACGGCTTGCATAGAAATATGCGAGCCGTTTTATTTTGCGCGCGATAAAATTTCCCAGCGCATTTGCTTACATTTGTTAAGTAAAGGTATTTGCAACTTTCGTAGTGTCTAACATACAATCGCAAGCCCTTTGGTTTGAGGATGTATGGTTTGAGCTCTGTGATGCAAACAAGGCGCAGATTAGCACTATGGCTTGCAGCCATCTTAGTGTTGCTGTCTGTTGCGTTTGCGGTGCACAGTGTTTCCCACCTCAATGATGATGCCAAGGCCCACTGCGCGCTGTGTTTGCATCAGCATCAATTGCAGCATGCCCTCTCATACTCTCCTTTAGATTTTCAAGTGGCTCAACAGGGTGTTATCTCGGTTGAGTTTGATGTTATTTCCTTTAAGACGCCATTTAGGCGCCACTTCCATAGCCGCGCGCCGCCGCTAACAGCCTAACTCCTGCTTTTTTATCTATTTCTCTTATTTTTCGAGCGCCTTGGCTTAACTAAGGTGCCCGATGCTGTTTATTTTTGGAGTAAAAATGGCTGTTTATGTGAGCCACAAGCGCTCGGCATTAGTGCTGGGCGTGGCGTTATTGGCGTTGGATGCGAGTGTTCCCCTATTGGCCGCCGAGGTTGTGCCAACGGATACCGCTGGACTTAATGACGATATCGAGCGTTTAAGTATTCATTATCGTCAGGCCTACCGCGGCAATGTGCCGGCGACTGAGTTACCTCAGGCCATCACTGTGCTGGATGAGCAACTGATTAAAGATACTGGGCTGACGCGTTTTCAAGACTTATTGGATTATTCCGCTAGTATCGCCCGGCAAAATAACGGTGGTGGGCTGTGGGATAGCTTTTCGTTACGGGGCTTTCCTGGGAATGAAAACATGCCATCGGGCTATTTAATCAATGGTTTTAATGGTGGCCGAGGTTTTAGCGGTCACAGAGACCTATCGAATGTGGCCTATGTGGAAATCCTCAAAGGCCCGGGCTCGGCGCTTTATGGACGCTCGGAGCCCGGCGGTACTGTGAATATAGTGACTAAAAAGCCGCAGTACGAGGCGCAGGGCTATTTAAAAGCCTCCGCGGGGAGTTTTGATCAATATCGGTTAGAAGGGGATTTTACCTCGGGGCTGACCGATACCTTGGCCTTTAGGATCAATGGCGCTTGGCAGGAGCATGACAGTTTTCGCGATTACGTGTTTAGCGATAAAAAGATCGTCACACCATCGCTGCGCTGGCAACTGTCGGATAAGTCATCACTCCTGTATGAGGTTGAATATCTTAAACAAGAACAGTTATTTGACCGTGGTGTAGTAGTGCTCGATAACGATTTTAATACCGTGTCCCGTTCGCGTTACTTGGGCGAGCCCAATGATGGGCCAACAAAAGTGGATGCTACTGGGCATCAGCTTACCTATGAGTATGAATTGAGTGAGGATTGGTCGCTTACCGCGGGTTATAACTATCGCGATTCGAGTCTGAATGGCTACTCATCGGATGCAGAATTAGCAAAGGGACGTCAATCCTTATATGACGATGGCCGTACTCTGACGCGGCAGCATCGCTATCGAGATTACGCCTCTGAAGACCATTCAGTGCGGGCCGAACTCAGCGGTCAGTTTGATACTGGCAGCCTAAGACACAATCTGCTGCTCGGGACAGATGCCTATCATTATCGACTAAAAACGGGACTCTACCGTTATCGAGGCCAGAAGGGCGCCTATGCTATCGATATTTTTGCGCCTCAGTATGGCGCGGCTCAGCCCGAGGTCAGTCTGCTGTATGAAAACCGAGAGACTCAAGATGCCTGGGGCGCCTATTTACAGGATCAATTAGAGTTAACCGAGCACTGGAAATTGCATTTAGGGTTAAGGTTTGACCGTTATTCCCAAGAAATCGCAGAGAGGGTGAACGCGAGTCTGTCGGAACAAAACGATCACAGAGTTAGTCCGAAAGTCGGATTAGTGTATCAATGGTCTGAGGCGTTAAGTGTTTATGGCTCCTATTCGGAAGGATTTTTACCGCTTTCAGGCACTGATTATGCGGGTAATCCCTTCGAGCCCGAGGAAAGCAAATCCGTCGAGTTGGGAGTTAAGTTCAACAGCACTTGGTTTGAGCGACCCGTCAATGGCAGTGTGGCTTGGTTTGATGCGCAAAAGAGCAATATCTTGACCTCAGATCCCGTCAATGTCGGCTTTTCGGCGACCCTTGGCGAAGCCAAGAGCACGGGGATTGAATTGGATGTCGCGGCCGAGTTGACCGAGAGCTTACAAGCGACCTTGTCCTATGCCTACCTGAATACCCGCACGGCGAACGACAGCCTGAATCTGGATTGGGGCGTGTTAATTCCGACGGGAAGCCCACTGGTCAATGTGCCAAAACACACGGGCAGTGTCATTCTCAAGCAGGACTTAAATGATCTTTCTATCGACGGTCATTTAGGGTTGAGTTGGCGTTATGTGGACTCACGCTTGGGCGATTCGGCCGATCCGAGTTTTCAATTACCGAGTTATCAGCTGCTTGGAATGTTCTTCACAACTCGGCTTGGTGAAAACCTAAGTCTCGCGCTCAATGTCGATAACCTGCTGGATGAGCACTATATCGCCAGCAGTTACTCGGCGCTGTGGGCCGTACCTGGTGAGCCACGTAACGTTAAAGTGAGTGTTAGCTATGAATTCTAATACCACAGTGGCACCCGAGGCTTCGACTGTTGCGCCTAAGCTGCAGGGGCGTCAGCGAATCAATAGCATCGACATGATGCGCGGCTTAGTGATGCTGATTATGTTGCTAGACCATGTGCGGGAGCGGTTTTTCCTGCATATGCAGGTGAGTGACCCAATGGATTTAAGTACTACAAACTGGGCGCTGTTTGTCAGCCGTTTTGCGGCGCACTTTTGTGCGCCAGTCTTCGTCTTTTTAACTGGGGTATCGGCTTGGCTTTATGCCAATCGTGGCTATGGCGAACCGCGCTCTGCGCGCGAGTTTTTAATCAAGCGCGGATTATTCTTAATCGCCCTTGAGGTGCTGGTGATTAATTTCTCATGGATGGGCAATTATCACACCCTGTGGTTGCAGGTGATTTGGGTGATAGGGCTGAGCATGTTGGCCCTTGCGGCATTAATCAACCTCCCTAGGTTGTGGATGGCATTACTCGGGCTATTGATTATCTTTGGCCATAACCTATTGTCGCCTATTCATTTTACGCCAGACGAGTGGGGCTATAGTCTGTGGACGATATTGCATGATCGAGGTTATTTGATTGCCGAGGGCGAGCTTAAGCTGAAGATTAGTTACCCAGCGCTACCATGGATTGGCGTGATTCTATTGGGCTATGTAGCAGGCCCCGTCTTTGGCCGAGGGGGAGATACGTGGCAGCGTCAGCAAAAATTGATATTGCTAGGGCTTGGCTGCGCTCTGCTGTTTGGCTTGCTGCGTGGGTTCAATCTCTACGGCGAGACGCTACCTTGGCAGTTTGGCGATACCTTAGGCCAAACCTTAATGTCGGTATTTAACTTAACTAAGTATCCGCCATCCCTCAGTTTTTTGTTGGTAACCTTGGGCGGAATGTTCTATGGCTTAGTGGTGTTTGAGCGCTATTTTGCTACAGGCAGTGTATTAGGTTGGATGGGGCAGAGGTTAGCTGTGTTTGGCTCAGTGCCTATGTTTTTCTATATCTTGCACTTATATATGCTGCTGTTGCTGTATTCGCTGGCTAAATGGGGATTTGGAGCAAACCATGGCGAGCTTTTTGGCGTAGCGCATATGGGGTGGGTATGGCTAATAAGCTTAGTCTTGATCCCCTTGCTCTATTACCCCGTACGCTGGTTTAGCCGTTACAAAGGACAGAGTCAGCAGGCTTGGCTTAAGTATCTCTAAATTGGTTTTAGTATCGATAAATGCCCAATAAAAATGGCCGAGCGCGTGACTGCTCGGCCATTTGGCTTGGGGATGATGAAAGGGTTATTCGCTTAATAAGCTACGTAACATCCACGCATTTTTCTCATGGAGTTGAATACGCTGGGTGAGTAAATCTGCCGTTGCCTCATCGTTGGCTTGACTAACCAAGGGATAGAGCGCTCGAGCGTTTCTGATCACCACTTCTTGGTCGCTTAACAGTTCACGGATCATGGTTTCTGCTTTAGTGACACCTTGATCTTCACGGATTTCGGTCAACTTGGCATAGGCCGAATAGGAACCTAATGCCCTTGCGCCTAATGCGCGCACTCGCTCGGCGATTAAATCGACGGCTAAGGCAAGCTCGGTATATTGCTGTTCAAACAATAAGTGCAAGCTAGTGAACATGGGGCCTGTGACGTTCCAGTGGAAGCTGTGGGTCTTAAGGTAAAGGCTGTAGCTGTCGGCCAATAACTGATTTAACCCAGCGGCGATTTCTTCTCTGTGACTCTGGTTGATGCCGATGTTAATCATGGAAATACCTCCTATTGTCCTACTCAATGGGGATAGCTTATCAAATGAGCTAAACATCTAAAGCGGTTAAAATAGATTCTATGAATCGAATTTACAGATTAATCATTACAGCTTAATTGGGATTTTGGGATGGATTTACATGGAGACCTGCGTCGTGACAATAACATTCGGCCTATTTAGCTGGTATCCTTATGCGGTGTCAGTGCCTAATGAAACCCCAATAACCCCATGAATAAATCAGCCTATTTAGCCGCAATGGAGATTACTCCCTGGCAGCTTCGTGATACTCAAGTGCGACCTTATCAAGTGGTTTGGGATGCAGACGAGATGACGCCCGCCGCCGAGCCTTTACTCGAAACCGTGCTCGGATTAATCGGCATCAGTAAGGACGACTGTGAGTTCAACACTGAGCCACATAAGGGCAAAACCATAGTCTGGGATTTACGCCGCCACAGGGTTAGGCCCAGAGTGGCTTGGTTAGTGTCAGATCCTTTAGCGGACTTGCTGTCTCGCAGTGAGGCAAAGCGTGCCTTGTGGGCCCAGATCTGCCAGTGGCGTGAGCAGCAATTAACGGCTTAAGTCTCTATTGGTCGCCCTGTATACATTATCGTGAGTTACCTTTTAATTTGGATTTTCCCGTGAGTCATCAAGTTCTTAAGACCCTTAGTGAATCGTTGCAAATTGTGCTCCTGACGCCAACGGATGTAAGCCAAATAGCACGCATTGAAGCGAGTGCCCATTCCCATCCTATGAGTGAGAATAATCTTGCCGATTGTTTTGGCCACTTGTACCGCGTCCTTGGATTAATGCAACGCGATGGCGAGTTACTCGGCTTTGCGATTGTGCAGCAGATTGTCGATGAGGCCACGCTGCTGGATATTTGTTTGCCGCCAGCGCAACAAGGGCGAGGTTATGGGCATCTGCTACTCACGGCGGTTATCGACTGCGCTAAGGCTGCCAAGGCGGTGGTGCTGATGCTGGAGGTTCGCGAATCAAACCTTGCGGCGCGCGCGCTCTATCAGAAGCGGGGCTTTGTCGAAACCGGTCGTCGCAAAGGCTATTACCCTTTGGCTGATGGCAAAGAAGATGCAATTTTGATGGATTTAGCCTTAAGCGAAACGGCTTAAGGTTTTAGAAGAAGATAAAAAAAACAGCGCATTAGCGCTGTTTTTCTATGGGATTAATAAAGCGAAGATTACTTCACTTCTTTACCTTGAGCTTGCAGGTCGGCATGGTAGCTTGAACGCACTAATGGACCACAGGCGGCGTGAGTAAAGCCAAGCTCATCGGCAAGGACTTTAAGCTCATCGAACTCGGCTGGTGACACGTAACGCTCAACCGGCAGGTGGAACTTAGACGGTTGCAGATATTGACCTAAGGTCAACATTTCTACCTTGTGCTCACGTAAATCACGCAGCACTTGGGCGATTTCTTCGTTGGTTTCACCTAGACCCATCATCAGTCCCGATTTTGTCGGCACGTTGGGGTGTCGCTCTTTAAAGCGCTTCAGTAGGTCGAGTGACCATTGATAGTTCGCCCCCGGACGCGCTTTGCGGTAATGCATAGGCGCAGTTTCGAGGTTGTGATTGAACACATCAGGCGGCTCGGTCGACAGAATGTCGAGGGCGGCATCTATACGACCACGGAAATCGGGCACTAAGATCTCAATCTTAATTTCAGGATTGAGTTTACGGATCTCACGGATACAGTCAGCAAAGTGCTGTGCACCGCCATCACGCAGGTCATCGCGGTCAACAGAGGTGATGACCACGTATTTCAGCTTCATATCGCGAATGGTTTGCGCCAGTTTGACCGGCTCATCGCTATCAGGTTTCAATGGACGGCCATGGGCTACGTCGCAGAATGGGCAGCGGCGAGTACAAATTGCGCCCAAAATCATAAAGGTCGCGGTGCCGTGGTTAAAGCATTCTGCCAAGTTAGGGCAGGAGGCTTCTTCACAGACCGAGTGCAGACCGTTCGAACGTAATGCTTGCTTGATCTCGAGAATGCGTTGGTTAGAAGCGGGCAGTTTGACCCTTAACCAATCGGGTTTGCGTAACATGGTTTCGCGCTCAGAGGGCACGATTTTAACCGGAATGCGCGAGACCTTATCGGCATCTCTTAATTTGACTCCGGGTTGTAAACGTTCAGGCCTATTCATGACGCTGCTAATCCTTGATGATGAACTAGTTGTTGGTAGCCCAATAGTTGGCTAAGGGTAATTATGAGTTGGTCGCCTGCTTCTATCACGGTTTGTGGGCCGCCGAGTTCCTTGCATTGCACCATTTCAAGCCCGGCATAACCGCAAGGGTTAATGCGGCGAAACGGCGCCAGATCCATATCGACATTCAGTGCTAAGCCGTGGAAGGAGCAGCCTTTACGAATGCGCAGCCCTAAAGAGGCGACTTTGCGCTCATCCACATACACGCCCGGCGCATCGGCCTTGGCGTAGGCATTGATATCGTATTTGGCGAGCATATCGATAATGCTTTGCTCGATATGGGTCACTAGCTGACGGACGCCAATCTTGCTGCGTTTAATATCGAGGAGAGGGTAGACAACTAATTGTCCCGGCCCGTGGTATGTCACTTGGCCGCCACGATCCACTTGGATCACGGGAATATCACCCGGATTCAAAATATGTTCGCTTTTACCTGCTTGGCCTTGGGTAAATACGGCTGGATGTTCAACGATCCACAGCTCGTCTGGGCTATCGCCGTTACGAGTGTCGGTGTAATGCTGCATCGCATGCCACACAGACTCGTAATCCTGTTGTCCCAGATGCCGAATATGCAAAGTGGTGTCTTGCAAGGGCAACCTCTCCCCTAGAATTGAGTGGCGCTATTATACGCCTCTTGACCATAAATGTAAGACAGATCACATTTCATGGCCTTGAGGAATACTTATAGTACGCGGCGTACGCCTTCGATACCGGCAAGCTCAGTGTACAGTGTCTCAATATGATCTTTGCTGGTCACTGTGACGCGGATGGTCACTGAGTAGTAGCTACCTTTGCTTGAGGCCTTAACCGTGGGTGAATAATCACCAGGCGCGTGTCTTTGCACTACGGCAACGACTCTGTCGGTCAGGGCTTCGTGGGCATCGCCAACCACTTTGAAGGGGAAGGCGCAGGGGAACTCCATGAGTTCATCAAATTTCGTGTTTAACATAGTCGTGCTCTATAACCATTTTAATGGGAAATATATGGTGACGATTATACCCGATTCAAGGGCGATACTCCCCCAAAAACAACTAAGCCACCCGAAGGTGGCTTAGTTTTTGTGATTCGGATTAGCTAAACCAACCAGAAAACAGTTGCTTAAAATAATCAACTAATTTGCTGAACCAGCTGCCTTCGTTGACTTCTTGCAGAGTAACCAGTGGGAATTGCGCAATATCTTTGCCATCTAACTGGAAGTATAAGCGGCCAACGGTTTCACCTTTTTTCAGTGGTGCGTCCAGTGGCTTAGTCAGTTCGAAGTTGGCTTTTAAATCTTTCGCTCGGCCACGGCTGATGGTGATTGGGGTATCAGTAGCAACACCTAAATCGACAGTGCTCTTATCGCCGTACCAAATTTGTTGGGTCACGAAGCTGTCGCCCGCCTTGTAAGGCGTGACGGTTTCGAAGAAGCGGAAACCATAGGTCAGCAGCTTTTTACTTTCGGCTTTACGGGCGGCTTCACTCTGGGTGCCCATTACCACTGAAATTAAACGCATGCCGTCTTTGGTGGCTGATGCGACTAAGTTATAGCCCGCGCCAGAGGTGTGGCCGGTTTTGATACCGTCGACATTCATGCTGTTATCCCACAGCAGACCGTTGCGGTTATATTGCTTGATACCGTTGAAGGTATAGTATTTTTCGCTGTAGACACGGTATTCTTCAGGCACGTCACGGATAAGCGCAGCACCTAATAACGCCATATCGTAGGCAGTGGATTTGTGGTTTTCTGAGTCTAAACCGTGGGAGTTTTCGAAGTAGCTGTCACGCATGCCAAGCTGTTTCGCCCATGAGTTCATCATGTCGACGAAGGCGCCTTCGGTGCCAGCAATGTGTTCGGCCATGGCCACACAGGCATCGTTACCCGATTGGATGATGATGCCGCGGTTTAAGTCGGAAACCTTAACGGTTTTACCCACTTCGATGAACATTTTTGATGAGTCAGAGAAGTTCTTCGACCAGGCATTTTTACTGATGGTCACATCATCATCAGGGGATACGTTACCAGCTTTGATTTCTTGACCAATCACATAACTGGTCATCATCTTCGTTAAGCTGGCTGGGTTTAAGCTTTCGTAGGCATTTTCTTCGGCAATGATTTGGCCCGAGTAATAATCCATCAAGACGTAAGCCTTGGCGGCAACTGTAGGTGCATCAGGGGTAACAATCGGCTGCGCAGCATAAACAGGAAGAGAAACACTCGAAATTAGCAGCAATGTTTTAATGGGACTTTTTACAAAATTCATCATTAACTTAGCACGTCTTTTTGGTTGTATTGAAAGAAAAGGCAAAATAGTTTCGCGAGTATACCACCCTTCGACAAAGGTTTTCAGTGAAGGTTCCTTCATCTGGGGTATTTTTAAGCTAAATCTACATCTTATAGTGAGCGGTCACTACTCTAAAACCATATAGCCTTCGGGGTAACCGTCTTGTTTCACTTTATTGAGTAATCGGTCGGCCAGTTCGGTTTGGCCAATTGGACCGAGCTGTAGTCTATACATATTGTTTGCCGGTTGTACACGGGTCTTGACCTGATATTTCTTCTCCAGATCCTTCGCCATTTTGTTCAGCCTATGCTGATCCTTAGAGGCCACCAATTGTATGTAGTGATTGCCTGAGGATTGGATACTGGCTATGGCCGATTGTGTCGCGGCCTGAGTACCAATATAGATAACATCTAGCTTAATCCGTGCGGTGCCTGTGCCTAACATACCCAGCTTATAAGCGGCGGCGTAGGATAAGTCTAAAATCCGGTCCGAATGGAAAGGGCCGCGATCGTTAATCCGAATAATCACCTGCTTATTGTTATCTAAGTTAGTGACGCGGGCATAGCTTGGCAGGGGCAAGGTCTTGTGGGCACCTGACATGCCATACATGTCGTAGGGCTCGCCGTTTGATGTCTCATAGCCGTGGAATTTCTCGCCGTACCATGAGGCGCGGCCCGTTTCGGAAAAGCCTTGGCCCGAATCTAACACCGTATAGGACTCACCATAAACCGTATAAGGTTTATTACCACGGCGGCTGTAGGGCTCGTATTTTGGGGTCGCGTTTGGCACATGGTCCACATTGGGTGGATTGATGGGCATCTTATCGTTTTTAAGCGCGTAGCGGCCCTTGTTGGGATCCATGTTCTTGTTCTTCTCGCTGGCAGAACCAGAATTAGAACTCGAGCAGGCCGCGAGCGCAAAACAGCAGCCGAGCATCAAGAGCGGTAAAAGGTTATTTTTTAGCGTCATGTTGTTGCTTCAGTTGTTGGCTAAATTGATAAACGGCCATGGAATACAAAGGGCTACGGTTATAACGGGTGATCACATAAAAGTTATTCAGTCCTAACCAGTAGTCCTTGCTATCCACTTGTTCCAGCTCGATGAGCATGGCCTTTTGCGAGGCATCTAAATCGCGGGCATTGGCCAGCGATAAGCTTGGGCTGAGAATATCAGAGACCTTGTAGTGTAACTTCTCTCCAGCCCACACTTTGGCTTTAGGCGGATTGGCACTGCTATTCACTAAAGGGAGCGCAACGGGGGCATGCAACTGCCAGCCGTGTTCATGGAAGTAATTGGCGACACTGCCAATGGCGTCCTCTGGACTCTGGAGTAAATCACGGTTGCCGCTACCATCAAAATCCACGGCATAGTGGCGGTAGCTTGAAGGAATAAACTGGCCAAAGCCCATTGCGCCAGCGTAAGAACCCTTGAGGCTATTGATATCTAAGTGTTCTTCTTTTACCAGCTTCATCAGCTCGCCAAATTCCTTGCGAAAGAAGGTGGCTCTTGGCTCGTAATAAAACCCTAAGGTATAGAGCGCGTCGATTACTGGATAATTACCTGTGTACTGGCCATAGAAGGTTTCGATACCAATAATGGCCACAATAATTTGTGGCTCGACTTGGTACTTTGTCGCGGCCTTGGCAATCGTCGCCTCGTGTTTTTTCCAGAAGGCTAGACCTGCATTGAGGCGCTTTTCTGTTAAGAAAATCGGATAATACTGATGCCAAGGCTTGGCTTCCCAAGGGCGAGAAATGGCATCGATAACGGCTTGGTTGTAGTTGGCTTTAGCTAAAAAACTTTCAACTTCGGCTTGAGTAAAGCCTTGTGCCATTTGGGTTTTAATAAACTCAGCCTTTAAGGCTTCGGGTAATACTGGCGCTGGGGCCTGTGTGGTCACGGCCGCACTTGGCGGCGGTGTAGGTGCCGCAGGCTCGTTTGCCGTCGAGCAGCCAAGGAGATATGAACTGAGGCAAAGTACTGCCAGTGGAGCCAAACAAGCTCGAAGAATAGGCATTAAAAAGTCCCTAAAAATTATCTATCTACAAAACGTCTATGGGTATGAATGCTCATAAGAATGCCAAACCCTGTCATCAATGTCAGCATGGAAGTACCACCATAACTGACAAGGGGTAAAGGTACACCCACCACAGGCAGGATACCTGAAACCATACCAATATTCACAAAAACATAAACGAAGAAAGTCAATGTGATACTGCCTGCAAGGAGGCGGGCGAAGCTGGTTTGTGCGCGAGAGGCGATGACTAAGCCGCGTCCGATGATATACAGATACATCAGGAGCAGGATAATACTGCCTATCAGGCCAAACTCTTCACCGATCACCGCAAAGATGAAGTCGGTGTGACGTTCGGGGATAAATTCTAATTGGGATTGGGTGCCATCAAGCCAACCTTTGCCCCAGAGACCGCCGGAGCCAATGGCGATTTTCGATTGAATGATGTGGTAACCGGCGCCTAGCGGATCCTTCTCAGGATCGAGTAATGTCATCACGCGGGTTCTTTGGTAATCGTGCATCAAAAAGTACCAAAGGATCGGCAAGAAGGCTAATACCGCGGCAATAAAACCACCCACAATCGCCCAGCTCATGCCCGATAAAAACAGCACGAAAATGCCCGATGCCGCAACCAAAATCGAGGTACCTAAGTCAGGTTGTTTGGCAATTAACAGCGTCGGGACTAACAAAATCACCGCCGCACCAGCAAGGTAGCGTTTCTTAGGCGGCAAAGGGAACTTACTGATATACCACGCCATAGTGATAGGGAAGGCGAGCTTAATCAGTTCCGAAGGTTGGAACTCCATAAAGCCTAAGTTCAGCCAGCGCTGCGCACCTTTATTGATTTCGCCAAAAAAATGTACCCCAAGCAGCAGCACAATCCCCGCAAGGTAAATCGGTAGGGCCCAGCGCTTTAGCGCCTCAGGATTGATCTGCGCCATGGTAAACATAATGCCTAGGGATAAAAACATCCTAAACAGTTGCCGCTCCATCATGCCAAGATCTTCACCGCTGGCGGAGTAGATAACAAACAGGCCAAAGCCCATGACGGCAAACAGACCGAGCAGTAAGGGCAAGTCGATATGCATTCGTTGCCAGATATTTTGACGTGGTTGGGCACTCATGGCGTTGGTTTCCAAGTGTCTCTTAGCATGTATTCATCGAGCATAGCGCGGGCGACTGGCCCTGCGTTTGCGCCACCCCAGCCGGCGTTTTCCATCACCACCGCGAGGACGATTTTCGGATCTTCAAAGGGCGCGTAGGCGACAACGAGGGCGTTATCGCGGAAATGCTCGGCAATCTTATTGGCATCGTACTTAGTGTTTTCGGCTACGCCAATGACCTGCGCCGTACCGGTTTTCATCGCGGCAGTGTAGCTGGCGTCGGTAAAACGTGACTTATGAGCAGTCTGGCGCATGGCTTCGTTGATGATTTTCCAGTTGCGCGGGTTTTTAAGCTCAATTGGCGGTAACTCGTTAATCGGCGAGTCAATTTTGGCCGTATTATCTTTAATCGACTTTAACAAATGTGGCGGGAAACGACGGCCATCATTGGCGAGGATGGCGGTGGCGCTGGCTAATTGCAATGGCGTTGCAGTCCAGTAGCCTTGGCCGATACCCACGGAAATCGTGTCACCAATGTACCAAGCCTGATTGTATTTTAAGCGTTTCCAGTCCTTTGACGGCATATTGCCAGCCGACTCTTCGAAAATATCGACCCCGGTATTTTGTCCAAAGCCGAATTGCTCCATAAAGCGGGCTATAGGGTCGACACCGATTTTATAAGCCAATTCATAGAAGTAGGTATCGCAGGATTCGACGATGGCGCTGTAGACGTTCACCCAGCCATGGCCCCAACGTTTCCAGTCGCGGTATTTACGCTCAACGCCGGGGATTTGCCAAAAGCCAGGGTCCCAAATACGGGTGTGCTCGGTGACGGCTTTTTCATCTAACCCCAGTAGGGCAATAATGGGTTTGACCGTCGAGGCCGGTGCATATTGGCCTTGGGTGGCGCGGTTAATCAGTGGGCGGGATTTATCGTTCAATAAATCGCTGTAATCTTTGCTGTTAATCCCTTGGACGAACTGGTTAGGGTCGTAACTTGGGCTCGAGACTAACGCTAAGATGCCGCCGTCCCTCGGGTCGATAGCGACAATCGAACCACGGTGGCCTTGGAGTAATTCCACCGCTTTTTGCTGCAATTGCAAATCGAGGGTTAAGTAAATATCTTGCCCCGGCTCCGGCGGCACGATTTTAAGGGTGCGGATAGTCCGGCCGCGGTTGTTCACTTCTTCTTCGAGGTGACCCGGTGTACCGTGCAGCAGAGATTCATAAAACTTTTCAATGCCTTGCTTACCAATATCCTTAGTGGCGGCATAGTTCTTCCATTGATCGTTACGCTCCAATTGAGCGCGATCACGGGTGTTGATTTTGCCCACATAGCCCAGCACATGGGTGAGCTGGCTTGCATAGGGGTAGTTACGCTTTAAACCCGCCTCGACGGATATCCCGGGAAAGCGATGCTGGTTCACGCTAAAAATCGCCACTTGCTCTTCAGTCAGCTGATTTTTAAGGGTAAGCGGCTTAAAGCGGCGGTGAAACTTTAAGGCGTCGGTAAAGGTTTCGCGCTCATCTGGGGTGATTTCGATTAACTTGCCTAGCTCGTCCAAGGTCTCGGACATATTGGCAATTTTCTCTGGCACCAGATCGAGGGAATAAAAGGGTTGGTTTTCGGCGAGGAGTACGCCGTTTCTGTCGTAAATCAGGCCACGGCTTGGGGCGATGGGCACGACGCGAATGCGGTTGTCATTAGAACGTGTTGCATAATCTTTATAGGATTCAACTTGAAGGTGATAAAGATTGGTCACCAACACGCTCAAGAGGGCGACAACACAAAAAAAAGTGAACAGCGCACGGCGCTTGAACAGTGACGCCTCGGCGGCGTGGTCGTGCATGGTTATCCGCTTTTTTGGCGACACTTAGGCTATCTCCAGCTGATCCCATCCGGGTGGTTGACACTCGTTAACATCAAGATCCCGCTATTCTCTGTGATAAGGGTGATTGGTGTTCACGCTCCACGCGCGGTATAAGCTTTCGGCAACCACAATCCGCACCAGAGGATGGGGCAGGGTTAATGCCGACAGACACCAACTCTGATGGGCGGCTTCCTTACAGGCGGGCGCTAACCCTTCGGGACCGCCAACCAGTAAGCTCACATCACGGCCATCGAGTTGCCATTTGTTCATGGCGGTCGCCAATTCTGGCGTAGTCCAGTTTTTGCCGGGAAGATCTAAGGTGACAATATGATTGCCCTTAGGGATAGCCGCTAACATTTGCTCGCCTTCCTTTTGCAGGATACGAACGATATCAGCGTTTTTTCCGCGCTTGCCAGCAGGGATTTCGATCAGTTCCAGCGCCATATCTCGGGGGAAGCGGCGTTGGTACTCTTCAAAGCCGTGGGTGACCCAATCGGGCATCCGTGTCCCTACTGCGATAAGTTGCAACTTCATTAGGCTTGCTTTTCTGACCAGAGCTTTTCAAGCTGGTAGAAATCGCGGGTTTGGTCTTGCATAACATGCAGGATCACGTTGCCCATATCCACCAATACCCATTCGCTGCTGTCGCGGCCTTCGATACCGATTGGTGGAATGCCAGCGGCTTTCGCTTCGAGCACGAGGTTTTCGGCGATCGCTTTCACGTGAGTTTTAGACGTACCTGAACAAATCACCATGTAATCGGTGATGTTAGATTGGTTGCTGACATCGATAACCACGACGTCACGGGCTTTTAAATCGTCGATTTTGTCGACAACAAACTGCTTTAATTCGGCGCTCTGCACGCTGATGTACCTCATTTATTTTAAATAGCGCGCTAGTATATCAGTCTTAAGCGGTGGAATACATTATCTTAGCGGCCGAGTTTGTATTATTGGCGCGGGATTTTGGGCCTAAGAAAAATAAAGCCGTTGTTTTTGAATGTAATTTAAAGTGACAGGCAGGAGGGCATCCTGTGGAATTTCACCCATCGCCAGTTGTGAGCGAATTTGGGTGGACGAAATATCCTGTGGGCTGATATCGACGGTAAAGATGCGTCCATGTTGCGGCGCGCTTGAGTGACTTAAGGTTTCAAGCGTTACGTGACGGGTGCTTAGCTCATGCTGCATTGGATGCCCTTCGGCTAAATGCCAGCCCGGGCGCTGACATACCACAATATTGGCTAATTCAAACAGTTGCTGCCATTTATGCCAGCTTTGCAGATGAATAAACGAATCCATCCCCATGATAAAAAACAGTTCGTCATCGGGATAAAGCCGACTTAACTGCTTAAGGGTGACAACCGTATAGGATGGGCTGTCGCGTTTAGCTTCGATATCACACAGCTCGAAGCCGGCTAAGCTCGCACATACCTGCGCGACCATTTCGAGCCGCTGCGCTGTGCTCGAGTGGGTAGTGTTTTTATGGGGCGGAATATGGTTGGGCATCAGCAGGATTTTATCCAGCTTGAGCCTGGCTTTGACTTCCATCGCGGGGCGAATATGGCCGTAATGTATGGGGTCGAAGGTGCCGCCTAAAATACCGATACGCATCCAGTCAGTGCCTTAATCTAAGCTGATATGGGCCAAATGGCCGTGGGCCTTGGGATCGAATAATAAGCACAGGTGGCTGAGCCCTGTCCAATCTTCATGGCCTAATTGTTTTAGGCTCAGCTCCAGCTTAGACGCGAAGGCAAGCATATGTTCGATTTGGATGAGGCTTAAGCGCTGCAACGCGGTTTGATACAAGGGTTTGCGTTTATCCCAAATTCGATGTTTACCAAAGAGACTATTTAAGGGCGCGCCTTGGGCCTGTTCACTCTTGAGGCTAAGCAGTAACTGCAGCTCTTTAAACAAAGCCCAGAGTAAAATCGGCATGGCCGTGCCTTCACCGTTGAGCTGGGCCAGCATATGCTGAGCACTGTCTTGACGATTATTCAGCAGTGCATCGGTGAGCTGAAACACGGTAAAGCGGGATTGATCTTCAAAGTAATGGCTTAATTCGTCAGCACCAATAGGTTGGCTTGGGCTTAACAGTTGTAGCAACTGCATGGCCTGATCGGCGGCTAGTAAATTCCCTTCGTACAGGGTGTAGAGCATAGCGCGCGCATCGGGTTGTAAATTCAGCTTAAAGTGCGCGATACGTGAGTCGAGCCAACGTCTGAATTGGTCGCCCTCTGGCGTGGTGCAGGGCAAATAAATCCCTAAGCTATCTAAGGTTTTGAACCACTTGCTATTGGTTTGCTCGCTGGCGAGTTTGGGACCTTCTAGGATCAGTAGTACATCGGGATTAGGCGTTTGCAGTAACGCTTGTAGCGCCGCCGAACCATCTGCACCGGGTTTTGCGTTGGGCAGTGTTAGCTCAATAATGCGCCGGCTAGAAAACAGGCTCATGGATTGCCATTCTTGGGTCAAGTCACCCCAGTTAAAACCCGTTTCTTGAATTAACGGAACGCGCTCTTCAAACCCTTGGCGTTTGGCCGCTTGGCGAATGTGATCCTTGGAGGTTTCGAGCAACCAAGGATCATCACCAAAAATCAGGTAACAAGCGTGAAGTGGATTGAGATGGCGGGAGAGTTGATCAGGATAAACGCGCATTTAAACCACTCTCCACATTTTATTGCAGTGCCACATTAATTTGGACCCTGCATTAATTCACCTCTGTGCTGGCCATGGATTGCAGGATCCGGTCGGCCGCTTGGATACGCATTTCTTTGACTAACAGTTCCATCTCACGGCTTTTAGCCAGTGCAGTGCGAGGGTCGTCTAAGTAATCGCGGCGAATTTCAATCTTGAAAGGCTGCGCCTCTTTGCCTGGCAGGGCCACGGCAAACTCGACGAAATAGATAAGCTCATACTCGGCCACATTGCCCGTAGGGTAAAGCGACAGGGTCGAACGCTCTAAGGAGTCGGTGATGAGCCTTAACACTGGCACATCATTGGCTTCATCGACAATCTTGACGTTGTTCAAACGTAACCGCTCACGCACCAAACGGGTGAGTTCGCTGTATTCGTCCGAGCTACTCAAACTGAGTTGATTGAGCTGCTCGGGGATTTGATAGCTACGTTGAAGCTTAAAACCGCAACCTGCGCTGGTCATAATGACCAGCGCCATGATTGCGAAAGCTAAGCGTTTAATTAGCATAAGTTTTCGCGGTTTCCTGTTTGTCTTGTGGACAGCATCCGTTTATCACAGCAACGATGTTAGTTGGCAACGATGCTGAGCAGTTTACCGGGTACATAGATAACTTTACGAACAGTAACACCATCTAAGTACTTGATGACTTGCTCGTCCGCCATACCCAAGGCTTCAACTGATGCTTGGTCAGCATCGGCTGCGACTGTGATCTTAGCGCGCACTTTACCGTTCACTTGTACCACGATGAGTTTGCTGTCTTCTACCAGTGCAGATTCATCGACGGTTGGCCATTGGCTGTCTTCGATGCTGTTGGTGTTGCCCAGTTCATTCCACAGGGTGAAGCTCACGTGCGGGATGATTGGGTACAGTAAACGCACTACCGCAGTTAAGGCTTCGCCGATAATGGCTCGGTCTTGACCTGTGGTTTGTGGCGCTTTTTGCAGGTGGTTCATCAGTTCCATCACGGCGGCAACCGCAGTGTTGAACATCTGACGACGGCCGATATCATCGGTCACCTTAGCGATAGTCTTGTGTACTTCACGGCGCAGTGCTTTTTGCTCGCTAGTTAATTTGCTAACGTCTAGTGCTTCGCTGTTGTCCTGCGCCACATAATCGCTGGCCAGTTTCCACAGACGTTTGATAAAGCGGTGCGCGCCTTCAACGCCAGACTCTTGCCATTCCAGGGTTAATTCTGGTGGAGAGGCGAACATCATAAACAGACGTACTGTGTCGGCGCCGTATTTCTCAACCATCACCTGTGGGTCGATACCGTTGTTTTTCGACTTAGACATCTTGCTCATACCGGTGTAAACCAGCTCGTTACCGTCTTTGTCGATAGCCTTAGTGATACGGCCCTTGTCGTCTTTTTCTGTGGTCACTACATCCAGCGGCGACACCCATACACGGGCACCTTTGTCGTTGGTGTAGTAGAAAGCATCGGCCAATACCATGCCCTGAGTCAGCAGTTGTTTTGCTGGCTCGTTAGTGTTGACTAGACCCGCGTCACGCAGCAACTTGTGGAAGAAGCGGAAGTATAACAAGTGCATACAGGCGTGTTCGATACCACCAATGTACTGATCTACTGGCAACCAGTAGTTAGCCTTGGTTGGATCTAACATTTGGTCAGCCTGTGGGCTGCAGTAACGGGCGTAATACCAAGAAGATTCCATAAAGGTATCGAAGGTATCGGTTTCGCGCAGGGCATCTTGACCATTAACTTGAGTTTTCGCCCATTCTTTATCGGCCTTGATTGGGCTTTGGATACCGTCCATCACTACATCTTCTGGCAGAATAACTGGCAGTTGATCTTCAGGTGTTGGGATAACAGTACCGTCGGCTAAGGTCACCATAGGAATTGGCGCGCCCCAGTAACGTTGACGTGATACACCCCAGTCGCGTAGACGGTAGTTTACTTGACGTTTGCCTTTTCCTTCAGCGACTAACTTGTCGGCGATGGCATTGAAGGCACCGTCAAAGTCTAAACCGTCGAACTCGCCAGAGTTAAACAGTACACCTTTTTCGGTGTAAGCCGCTTCGCTGATGTCTAACTCGCCGTCAACAGGTTTGATCACCGCTTCAATGGCTAAGTTGTACTTTTTCGCAAACTCGTAATCGCGTTGGTCGTGACCTGGAACTGACATCACTGCACCTGTGCCGTAGTTCATCAGGACGAAGTTAGCCGCCCAAATTGGCACTTGTTTGCCAGTGATTGGGTGAATGGCGTATAGGCCAGTTGCTACACCACGTTTTTCCATGGTGGCTAAATCGGCTTCAGACGTGGTGCTGTTTTTGCACTCTTCAACGAATTGGGCAAGCTCAGGGTTAGTTTGAGCCGCTAATTCGGCTAATGGGTGACCTGCGGCAATCGCCACATAGGTTACGCCCATTAAGGTATCTGGACGGGTAGTGTAAATGTCGAATGACTTGTCGCTACCCGCTACACCGAAGGTCATTTCCACGCCTTCGCTGCGACCAATCCAGTTGCGCTGCATGGTCTTAACTTGTTCAGGCCAGCCGTCTAAAGTGTCGATGTCGTTTAACAGTTCTTCGGCGTAGGCGGTGATCTTAATGAACCACTGTGGAATTTCTTTTTGTTCTACAGGGGTATCACAACGCCAGCAGCAACCGTCTTGTACTTGCTCGTTAGCCAGTACGGTTTCATCGTTAGGGCACCAGTTAACAGAAGCGGTCTTCTTGTAAACTAAGCCTTTTTCGTACAGTTTAGTGAAGAACCATTGTTCCCAGCGGTAATATTCTGGGGTACAAGTGGCGATTTCACGGCTCCAGTCATAGCCAAAACCCAGCAGTTTTAGCTGGTTTTTCATGTACTCAATGTTTTGATAAGTCCATGGTGCTGGAGCGGTTTTGTTGTTGATTGCGGCGTTTTCTGCAGGCAAACCGAAAGAGTCCCAACCGATAGGTTGTAGCACGTTTTTGCCTTGAAGACGCTGGAAGCGGGCAACCACATCGCCTATGGTATAGTTGCGAACGTGTCCCATGTGGAGTCGACCTGAAGGATAGGGGAACATCGAAAGGCAATAAAACTTTTCTTTGTTCGCATCTTCAGTAACTTCAAAGGTTTTGTTGTCGTGCCAGTGCTTTTGCACTAAGGCTTCAATTTCTGAGGGATTATATTGCTCTTGCATCACGCTATTTCCGGCAGTGCCGCCTATTTATTTGATCTAACGCCATATCGACGCGAATAAGATCTGCATAGAATAAACTAGAAGCGATGCATTAAAAAGGTTCTATGAAGGAGTATTGGTTATGAATGATAGAAGTAGTGCGCTACTAGGACTGTATCAAGCCTTAATTAACGAAGTGAAAGCGCAATTTGCGGAAGATAACTCGCTGACTGCAAAGAATTTATTTAAGTCTGTCACTCAAGGGAAGGAGTTTTTACGCCTCAAAGAACAAGCGGGGGAAGATGAGCTCGCCTTAGTGGAGCAATTCTTAAAGCGTGATATTGCCAGCTTTTTGCGTGAGCAAAATGCCGACAGTTTAAGCCACAGCCCAACGGTGATCACCCTCGAAAACACCCTTTGGCATTGGTTAAGTGAAATCACTGACCGTAGCCAAGTGGAGTGGCACGAGTTGACGCAAGACTTCAAACATCATGGTTATTACCAGAGTGGTGATATCGTCAGCCAAGGGGTGATGGTGTGCACTAACTGCGGTCATGAAATGAGTATTGAGTTCCCGGGAGTGATCCCCGATTGTCCCGAGTGTGACCATGAAGAGTTTACCCGCGAGGCGTTAACGCCTTAGTCCTGTGGTTGTGTCATAAATAAAAAACGACGCTTAGCGTCGTTTTTTATGCGTCATCAACAGCCTTGGATATTGATATCGTAAAGCGGTGGTGTGCTGGCATCGGCGGCTTGGGTGTAGCGGAAATAACACTGATCGTCGTCGGCTAAGGTGTTGTCATTCAAGTCGTAGCCGATGTAAGTAATATCAATACCTTGATATTGAATGACGAGTTTATCGTCTTTCACAATCCATTTCTCGATATCGGTATTGTCCAGATAACCCCATTTTAGGCGGGTTTCGGCTTTGCCATCACCATCAAGGTCGATGTCGATAATATCGTCACGGCCCACAACGGCTTGACTCTGCAAGCTCGGCATTTGGGTCTTGGAATAGGCTAAGGTATTGGCGGTTTTTACGCTGGCTTGGAGTTGCAGCAGGCTTCTCTCCCGCGCCTCTTTGCTCATGCCGATAAATTTCGGTGCTGCGATAACCGCTAAAATCCCCAGCACTATGATAACGACCACGAGTTCGATTAAGGTAAAGCCTTGAGTGTGTTTTTGATTAATCATTTCTAATTCTATTGCTGTTTTTTACGACGAATAAAACCGAATAACAGGAGCGCACCACAGAGCAGTAGCAGCGGCGTTTGGCCGATTTTAGCAAACCAGGTTTGGCCTGTGACTAGTGGAATCGTCGCGCTCAGCACGCCCGTTTCAAATTGCGGCAGTGCAGCTGTGATATTGCCATTCTCATCGACAACCGCGGTCACGCCGTTATTGGTGGCGCGCACTAGAGGACGGCCCAATTCGATGGCGCGCATTTGGGCAATTTCCATATGCTGCAACGGGCCATTTGAGGTGCCAAACCACGCATCATTCGATACGGTTAATAACAGATCCGTACCGAGGTTAACACTGTCACGCAGCTGCTCTGGGAAGGCGATTTCATAACAAATTGCCGGAGCAATTTTATGGCCTACGGCGCTCAGATTCGGCTGTTGATAATCGCCCCGCGCGAAGGAGGACATCGGCAGATTGAAGAAAGGGGCAATCGGGCGCAGTAAGGCTTCAAAGGGCACAAACTCACCGATAGGCAGTAGATGATGTTTCTTAAACTGGTTGCTGCCATCGCTCTCATAATCGGGCGTTTCTTGCTGCTTCTGATTATGGTTACCCAGCACTATCAAAGAGTTATAAAACTCATCATGTTGACGGCTAATAATCCCCGTAATGATTGAAGTGTGGTTAAGGTTGGCGACCTTGTTTGCATTATCCAAAAAGTCTTGCACCATAGATTCTGGCGCTGGGATCGCGGCTTCTGGCCAGACGATAATGTCAGCATCAAAGTGCTCACGGGATAAATCCATGTATTTCAATAGGGTTGGCCAGAGCGCTTCGGGTTCCCATTTCATACTTTGGGGGATATTCCCCTGCACCAAGGCAACTTTAACTGACTCACCTGTTGGCTTTATTTGCGTTAGCTTTGGGGTAACCCAGGCTGCTACTGCGATGATGGGCAGTAAAATCAACAGACTTTTGTAGCGCTTGCTAAAACACAGAGCCAAGGCGCCAGCGAGCATCGCAATTAAGAAACTGAGTCCCAAGGCGCCAATGATACTCGCGAGTTCTTTTAATGGACCTTGGGTTTGGGAGTAGCCGGCCCAGATCCAGGGAAACCCCGTCATCACCCAGCCTCTGGCCCATTCGGTTAAGACCCAAAGCGCGGGGAAGAGGAGTAGGTTACGCCATAGCGACGGAGTATTAGTGCGAGTCAACCACGCTAAACCGAGACCCGTTAAGGCCGGATAGAGGGCTAAATAGAGGGCTAACAGCGCCATTAGCCCCACTGACGCGGCTAAGGGGAGGCCACCGAAGGTGTCCATACTGACATGCACCCAACTGATCCCAACGGCAAAACAGCCAAAACCAAAGCTTAACCAATGGAAGAAGCTGGCTTTAGGACCCAAGGAGCCACTCAGCCACAGGGCTAAGGCCATGGCGATGGGATAGATAATCCATAAGGAATAAGGCGCAAAGGAAAGCGCCGTACTGGCGCCTAAAATAAACGCCAGCACGAGCCGTAACGCGCTCAGTCGGGACTTTTGTTGGGCAAAAGCCCGAATCTTAGTTAGCACGGATAATTCTTCTTACACTGAGCGTTATTCTTACGCAGAGGGTTATTCTACGTCTTCACCGACATTGGGGTCGGGGAGTTTAACTCTGAGTTGGATTAAGCGTCTGGTATCGGCATTGATGACTTTAAATTCAATACCTTCGATCATAATACTCTCATTACGCTCTGGCAGATGACCAAAGGCATGGGACACTAAACCACCGACGGTATCAAACTCTTCATCGCTGAAGTGAGTGTTGAATTCTTCGTTAAAATCCTCGATAGGCGTCAACGCTTTCACCATGTAGACAGTGTTACCGACCTTGCGGATCTCTGTGTCTTCAGGGCTATCGTGGTCGAATTCGTCTTCAATCTCACCGACGATTTCTTCGAGAATATCTTCAATGGTCACCAGACCCGATACTCCGCCGTATTCGTCGACGACAATCGCCATATGGTAACGCTGGGAGCGGAATTCTTTGAGTAACACATCGACGCGTTTGCTCTCAGGCACAACGACGGCGGGGCGGATCACGCGCTCAAGGGAGAAGGGTTCTTCACTGTTTGAGAAACCATAAGGGATCAAATCTTTAGCCAGTAAAATACCTTCGATATGGTCCTTATCTTCGTTCACCACAGGGAAGCGAGAATGGCCTGAACCGATAACAGTTGCGAGCAATTCTTCGACGGTATTGTCGATTTGAATCGCGACAATTTGAGCTCGTGGGATCATAATATCCCGAACACGCATATCAGAAACCTCTAATACACCTTTGATCATTTCGCGGGTGTCTTCGGTGATTAACTCGCGCTGCTCTGCGCCATCAATCACATCGACTAAGTCTTCGCGATTTTGAGGTTCGCCCTGAAATAACTGACTTACTCTGTCAAACCAGCCTTTCTTTTGGGCGCTCGTACTCGGGGGGATATCGTCACTCATAGTTTTCTCATTAACTTTGATGCTTGGCACCGCGGTTAATTATTGTTCCTTATATGGGTCAGTAAAACCTAAGCTTTCAATGAGTTGAGTCTCTAACGACTCCATCTCTTCGGCTTCTTCGTCTTCAATGTGATCATAACCTAGCAGATGCAGGCAACCATGTACAACCATGTGTGCCCAATGGGCTTCTAGGGTTTTATCTTGTTCACGCGCTTCATTTTCAACGACTGCGGCACAAATGACAAGATCTCCAAGCAGTGGAAGTTCAATTTCTGGCGGTGCTTCAAAGGGAAACGACAACACATTGGTCGGTTTGTCTTTGCCTCTGTAGGTGCTGTTTAGCATTTGGCTTTCACGGGCATCGACGATGCGAATCGTCAGTTCCGCTTGTTCCATGCTGTTACCAATGGCGGTTTTTACCCAAAGGGCAAACTGCTCTTCACTCGGCAGATAGTCACTCGCCGTGGCGTATTGCACATCTAAGGCTAAATCAAGACTCATGTTTTAAAACTTCCGGTTGCGTTTGTGGATGCGCTTGTTGGTAGTCGCGGCGCTCTTTTTCGGCCTTTAATGCTTGCTCTTTACGATCGTAAGCATCATAGGCTTCGACAATCCGAGCAACCACTGGATGGCGCACTACGTCTTGAGACACGAAGAAGTTAAAGCTGATTTCCTCGACTTGGCTCAGGACTTCAATAGCGTGGCGTAGACCCGACTTAACATGTTTGGGTAAGTCTGTCTGGGTGATGTCACCGGTGATTACTGCGCGTGAGTTAAAGCCAATACGGGTTAAGAACATCTTCATCTGTTCGACCGTGGTGTTTTGGCTCTCATCGAGAATAATAAAGGCATCGTTTAGGGTGCGACCACGCATATAGGCGAGTGGCGCCACTTCGATGACGTTTTTCTCTATTAAGCGTTCCACCTTTTCAAAGCCGAGCATTTCGAACAAGGCATCATAAAGTGGGCGCAGGTAAGGGTCGACTTTCTGGCTTAAATCGCCGGGTAAGAAGCCGAGTTTTTCCCCTGCTTCAACCGCGGGGCGGGTGAGCAGAATCCGGCGCACTTCTTGACGCTCTAATGCATCAACGGCGGCGGCCACCGCTAAATAGGTTTTACCCGTTCCCGCAGGGCCAATACCAAAGGTAATATCGTGGCGGACAATGTTGGCCACATAGGTGCTTTGGTTGGGGTTACGCGGTTTAATCACACCACGGCGGGTTTTGATAAATAAGGCTTTATCGTCACCGCTGTCGTCCTGCTCTAAGGCGATGGCTTCTTGGATTGCCAAGTGCACTTGTTCAGGATCGAGATCCGGCGTGCTGCCCTTGACCGTTTGGGTTTCGATATAGAGCTGCTTAAGTAAGTTATTAGCACTTAAACAGTTACGTGGCAGTCCGGTAATTTGAAAATGGTTGTTTTTACGGACTATCTCAACGCCAACGCGACGCTCAATCTGTTTGATATTGTCATCGAAGGGACCGCACAGCGAGGCCAAACGGCGGGTTTCTGCGGGTTCGAGATACAGATTCATTGTGGTTAATTTACTGGACAAATAGTACTCCTATTGTCAAATACCAAGCAAAGTGCTGAGTAAAAAGCCTAGTGCGATGCCTGTTTGCTATCGCAGTCTCTAATCAGAAGATAATCTCAGTTTACGAGCCATAGCGGATAATTGCTAACGGAAAATCGTTAAGCCCAAGGGTTTTGAATAGCTGCTCTATAGAAGGCAAAAGCCCACAAAACAAAAAGGGCGACACTGAGGTTAACTAACCATGTCGCCCTGATATAGGTGCTGCTCGCTAAATTTTAAACCCTTAAGGTTTAAATTGTGTCACACCGAGATCGTCATCCTGTTTGTGTTTGGCCAGAATATCCGATGGGCGCAGGTTGCGGCGCAGATCCATTTCATCTTCACCGCGGATAAATTTACCGCGCAGTGAGTTAGTGTAAACGTCGACAATTTCGACATCCACAAAGCTACCGATGTGCTTTGGTAAACCTTCGAAGTTGACGACACGGTTGTTTTCGGTACGACCGCGCAGCTCCATAGGGTTTTTCACCGATGGGCCTTCGACCAGAATACGTTGTACTGTGCCCATCATATGGCGGCTGTAACGCATGGCTTGTTGAGTGATACGGTCTTGCAGAATCGCCAGACGTTGTTTTTTCTCTTCCATATCAACGTCATCGGGTAAATCTGCCGCAGGAGTACCAGGGCGCGCACTGTAGATAAAGCTAAAGCTGTGGTCGAACGCCACATCTTCAATCAGCTTCATGGTATCGGCGAAGTCTTCTTTGGTTTCGCCTGGGAAGCCAATGATAAAGTCAGAGCTGATTTGAATATCAGGACGGGCTTTGCGCAGACGGCGGATGATTGACTTGTACTCAATCGCCATATGGCCACGCTTCATTGCAGTCAGAATGCGGTCAGAACCGGATTGCACAGGTAAGTGCAGGAAGCTGACTAATTCAGGGGTATCTTCGTAAACGTCGATAATGTCCTGCGTAAATTCAATCGGGTGACTGGTGGTGAAGCGAATACGGTCGATACCGTCGATTGCGGCAACATAGCGTAATAGCTCGGCAAAGGTACAAATGCCGCCGTCGTGGGTTGCACCACGGTAAGCGTTAACGTTTTGACCGAGCAGGTTGACTTCGCGCACACCTTGTTCTGCCAGTTGGGCAATCTCGAGGATGATGTCGTCCGATGGACGGCTGACTTCTTCACCACGGGTATAAGGTACCACGCAGAATGAACAGTACTTGCTGCAACCTTCCATGATAGACACAAACGCCGTTGGGCCTTCGGCGCGCGGTTCTGGTAGACGGTCAAATTTTTCGATTTCAGGGAAGCTCACGTCGATCACGGCCTTTTCGCCACGACGCACTTGATCGATCATATCCGGCAGACGGTGCAGTGTCTGTGGTCCAAAAATGATGTCGACGCATTGAGCACGGTCTTTGATCGCCTTACCTTCCTGCGATGCAACACAACCACCTACACCAATGATCAGATCGGGATTTTTATCTTTAAGGGTTTTCCAGCGACCTAACTGATGGAACACCTTTTCCTGCGCTTTTTCGCGAATAGAACAAGTGTTTAGCAGTAGAATGTCCGCTTCTTCTGCTTCTTCAGTCAAGGTGTAACCTTGGTATTCGCCTAAAAGATCCGCCATCTTGGATGAGTCATACTCATTCATTTGACAGCCCCAAGTTTTAATATGGAGTTTTTTGCTCATCAGTTGTGTTGCCCTACGCTGCCCAGTAAATATGTGCCCAAGCTGCCTTTGCCCTGTTACAGACAAATCCGGCCGCCCAGTAAAAATAGCGCGACATTTTACCCGCAGTTATGGCTGCTGACCAGCTTTGTCCACATTTTTACTCGCTAATCCCCTGAGATTGTGATACCCACAAAGAAGCTAGGTTTATCTCGGCTGACGGGTTTTGTGCAAGTGATGGCTGGCTAAATTGGGCCGCATTTGCCATTTCTAACAAGCTATTACGGGCTTGAATGCTAATGTCTTCACGGATTTCGAGTCGAAATACGCTCAACATTTCCGTGGTATGTAGATATAGGGCATAATCGAGCGGGTCGCGGTAATTGACTGTGATGGTTTCCATCACCGGCGTTGCCGCCAAGGCATGACTAAATGGGATCACGCTGCAAATCAGTAGACTACTGGCTATCTGCAAGTGGATGAGTGTTTTCATGACATCCTCACTAACTCTATTAAGTGGATTCACTGGTAACTCGTCCCGAACGGCTAGGGCTCGCTAAGTGAGAAGCTAATCGGCTTATCCCGCAGACTGCCTGAGATCCCCGCGGGGTTGCCTTAGAGTGTAGTGGCTTTGTTAAGCGTGAAAACTTGCCTTTGTAAGCAACTGTGAGCAAATGCGCCCCTAGCAACATTTGCTCACCTTTGAGCGGAAATTGACATGCTTTTGATACAATGCCCGTGATCAGAGTGATGCGCTTTAAGCTTGGGGCTTAAGTTCGAGCTCTCGCTAAGAGTAAAGTGCGTCAGATAAATGGAAAGAATTCTAAAGAGTGGTAACTAAGATGAGCCAAGCGATAAGCCAAACACAGCAACCAAGCCAGACAACCACAGATACTCAACAATTTGATGTGATCCTTGTCGGTGGCGGTATGGTGGGCGCGGCAACGGCTATCGGGCTGGCGAAGCAAGGCTTGCAGGTGGCGGTGATTGAATCATTTGCCCCCGAGGCTTATTCCCCCGAGCAGGCATTAGATGTGCGCGTGTCGGCGATAAGCGTGGCCTCCGAACAGTTACTCGAGCAGCTAGGCGCACTCGAGAGTCTGCTTAACATGCGTAATGTGCCTTATCTGGGCTTAGAAACCTGGGAGCTTGATGGCTGCATTACTCAATTCCATAGCTCACAAATCGGCGCGAGCCATTTAGGGCATATTGTAGAAAACCGCTTGGTGCAACTCGCTCTGTGGGAGCAAATGCAGCAATGGGATGCGATTAAATTGTTTTGCCCCGAGCGAGTGGCGACATTTTCGCGCCTCGCAGACGGGGTGAGTGTGCACTTACAATCCGGTATTCAGCTTGAGGCAAAGCTGCTCATCGGGGCCGATGGCGCGAATTCGCAAGTGCGCCAATGGGCGGGGATTGGCATTTCGGGGTGGGACTATGCCCAATCGGCGATGCTGATTAATATCCAAACCGCCCAAGGCCAGCAAGATGTCACTTGGCAACAATTTACCCCTAACGGCCCGCGCTCGTTATTACCTCTACCTGGCAATCATGCGTCGTTAGTCTGGTATGACGATGCCAATCGCATTAAACAGTTAATGCAGCTGAATCATAAGCAGCTTGCCGACCAAATCCGCCAGCATTTTCCCGCTCGCTTGGACAGTGATTTTACTGTCGAAGCCAAAGGCTGTTTTGCGCTGACACGCCGCCACGCGAATGCCTATTTTAAGCCGAATGTGGTGATTTTAGGGGATGCGGCGCACACCATTAACCCGTTGGCGGGCCAAGGGGTTAACCTCGGTTTTAAAGATGTCGAGGCCTTACTGTCGGTCATCAAGTCTGCATTAACTGAGGATAAACCTTGGTGGTCCACTGAGGTATTAAACGCCTATCAAGCTAAACGTTATCGCGATAATCAACTGATGATGACCACTATGGATGTGTTTTACGCAGGCTTTAGTAATGACATTCTGCCACTAAAATTACTGCGTAACGGCGCGTTAAAACTGGCCAATATTAATTCTCCCATCAAGCGAACCGTGCTGAAGTATGCGATGGGGCTCAATTAGGTCACATCGTGAGTGCTGGTTCACTCGGCATTTGTTGACTTACGCATTGAGTGCTAAAATGCCGCGTTTTTAACGAGCATAAGCGGCATTATTAACTCAAGATGCTGGTCCCTGTGCGCTTTGCCATCGACCAATTAACGCAGTATTGAGTGCCATTAGTGAGTGTCATGAGCGAAATTAAATTAATCGTAGGTCTTGCCAATCCGGGCGCCGAATATGCGCAGACTCGTCATAATGCGGGTGCTTGGTATGTGGAAGAATTGGCCCGTATCTGTGGTGTCAACTTAGTGCCGGATAGCAAGTATTTTGGCCTCACCGCCAGAGCTGTATTGCATGGCAAAGATGTGCGTTTGCTGATCCCAACCACCTATATGAACTTAAGCGGCAAAGCCGTGGGGGCCTTAGCGAATTTCTTCCGTATTACGCCTGAAGAAATTCTAGTGGCCCACGATGAGTTGGATATGCCGCCAGGTGTGGCTAAATTTAAACTCGGTGGCGGTCATGGTGGCCATAATGGTTTAAAAGACATTATTGCTAAACTGGCTAATGATAAAAACTTCTACCGTTTACGGATTGGAATTGGCCATCCCGGCGATAAGAATAAAGTAAGTGGTTACGTACTGGGTAAGGCGCCAGCCAAAGAACAAGAGCTGATCAACGCCGCCGTGGATGAAGCTGTACGCTCCACTGAAGTGCTATTTAAAGAGGACATGGTGAAAGCCATGACTCGCTTACACTCCTTTAAAGCGGAGTAAGCCCTGTGCTCGTGGCCTGCGAAAGGACGGCGAACATAAGGACAATCGAATTAATCAATGTACTGCCTAAGGGCAGGGTGACTATAAACTTGCTGGTGAGTGTGACTCGCCAGCCTATCATCGAGAGAAAGGTAAGAATATGGGTTTTAAATGCGGCATTGTTGGTCTTCCTAACGTAGGTAAATCAACGCTTTTTAATGCGTTAACTAAGGCTGGCATCGAAGCGGCAAACTTCCCGTTTTGTACCATCGAGCCAAACACTGGCGTAGTACCTGTGCCGGATCCACGTTTAGACGCGCTGGCGGCGATTGTAAATCCGCAACGTGTACTGCCAACCACGATGGAATTCGTAGATATTGCAGGTCTAGTGGCGGGCGCGTCTAAAGGTGAAGGTTTAGGTAACAAGTTCCTTGCCAACATCCGTGAAACCGATGCTATCGGTCATGTAGTGCGCTGCTTTGAAGATGACAACATTGTTCACGTGGCTAACCGTGTTGACCCTGCGCGCGATATCGAAGTCATCAACACTGAATTGGCATTAGCCGACTTAGACAGCTTAGAGCGTGCGGTGATCCGTCAACAAAAACGCGCTAAGGGTGGCGACAAAGACGCTAAGTTTGAAGTGGATGTACTCGAGAAGATGCGTCCCATCCTCGATGAAGGCCATATGTTGCGTTCTATGGAACTGTCTAAGGAAGAATTAGAAGCGGTTGCTTACTTAAACTTCTTAACCTTAAAGCCAACCATGTATATCGCTAACGTGGCTGAAGATGGTTTCGAAAACAACCCACATTTAGATGCAGTGCGTGCCATTGCTGAAAAAGAAAACGCCATTGTGGTGTCTGTGTGTGCCGCCATTGAGTCAGAACTGGCTGAAATGGAGGCCGAAGAGCGTGATGAGTTTATGGCTGACCTAGGGTTAGAAGAGCCAGGGTTAGACCGCGTGATCCGCGCTGGTTACCAATTGCTGAGCCTGCAAACTTACTTCACTGCGGGTGTGAAAGAAGTGCGCGCTTGGACCGTTTCTGTAGGCGCGACTGCACCACAAGCGGCGGGTGTTATCCACACCGACTTCGAACGTGGCTTTATTCGTGCTCAAGTGATGGCATTTGACGACTTTATTACCTATAAAGGTGAAGCGGGCGCCAAAGAAGCGGGTAAGTTACGTGTAGAAGGCAAGACATACATTGTTCAAGACGGCGATGTTATGCACTTCCTGTTTAACGTCTAACAGCTTTGATAAAGGGCTAAGCTTTAGAAAGTAAGGCAAAATACGGGCAACAGAGGTCGATTTAGCGCATCTGTTGCTCAGTTTGGTGAAGTAATAGCCGAACGGTTTGTCTCGAGGGAAATAGCGAAAAAAAGCTGTTGACCTCGATACCTCGAATAAGCATAATACGCCCCGTTCCTCGCTACGAGGGGCGCGCAATAACGAAGTGGCAATGTAGCTCAGCTGGTTAGAGCACAGCACTCATAATGCTGGGGTCGCAGGTTCAAGTCCCGCCATTGCTACCATTTCGTTATACTAGCGTTTGCTAGCATCAATTCAGGATGTCAACTTGAAGCAGTGCGGGAATGGTGAAATTGGTAGACACGCCAGATTTAGGTTCTGGTGCCGAAAGGTGTGAGAGTTCAAGTCTCTCTTCCCGTACCATTATTTTTAAACATCGGCGTTAGCGGATGTATGAAACAAGTTAGTGATGGGGTATCGCCAAGCGGTAAGGCACCGGGTTTTGATCCCGGCATACCTAGGTTCGAATCCTAGTACCCCAGCCATCATTTCATGTTTCTCAGTTTTTGGGGTATCGCCAAGCGGTAAGGCACCGGGTTTTGATCCCGGCATACCTAGGTTCGAATCCTAGTACCCCAGCCATGGCAATGTAGCTCAGCTGGTTAGAGCACAGCACTCATAATGCTGGGGTCGCAGGTTCAAGTCCCGCCATTGCTACCATATTTAAATCCACGTTAAATCAATTTGATTTATCTGGTAAAAATCCAGAGACGCCTTTGTTTGCCAATCTGGTACATTTTGATGCGGGAATGGTGAAATTGGTAGACACGCCAGATTTAGGTTCTGGTGCCGCGAGGTGTGAGAGTTCAAGTCTCTCTTCCCGTACCATCAAAGTGCAACCTTTTAGGTTGATGACAAGTTAATTGGGGTATCGCCAAGCGGTAAGGCACCGGGTTTTGATCCCGGCATACCTAGGTTCGAATCCTAGTACCCCAGCCATAGTTAAAAAGCCCGTCCTACGACGGGCTTTTTGCTTTCTGCCTTTTATATGTGCTTATCGAGTCACTCTCTCACTACTTCGTTATTTTCCAATCTTCTTTCCGATATCGTTAGCGTGCTATGGCATCACTAGCGCAAGCCTTGAATTTTGGTTATGTGCTAATGGCTAAGATGTGCTTAATTGGCTTAGATTGGTGTTTTTAGAGATAAAAAAGCCACAGTGCTGAATAAACACTGTGGCTGACAGCGACAAAAGTGAAGTGCGACTAAAACGCTCGCCGAGCGTTGATTAGTTATTATTGTACGGATTTTACTTCTTTAACCGCTGCGGGGGCTGCGACTTCGCTCACCGCCTTTTCAAGCACCGCTTCCTGTGTCGCTTTTACATCGCCTGTGGCAACCGCTTTTAGGGGCGCAGCCGCTGGGATTTGTTCTTGCAGCTTTTCCGTGCCAGCATCTATCGCCTTTTGCTGTAGTTTTTGCGGATCTGTGTAGTCAGCCAGTTCTTTAGGCCAGCTCGGTATCAGTTTCTCAGCCTGATCGGTAAATTGCTCAGAGATAATTTTTGGCGAGCCACCCGTAAGCAACATCACCGCCATTTGGTTGGTTTCTGAGTTCCACACAAAGCCTGCTTTTTCGGCCATTTCCGGCACTGGCGTATAGGTCGACACCATATAAAACAGCGGACCTTCTTGTTGGATTTTATCGGCGGTTTTTAGCAGCGATACCGTGGTCTCGTAGTTGTCTCCGAGCAGAGCTTTCATCCGATCTTTAATCAGTGGCTGTTCGAACAGCCCCACGTCATTTGGATTTAATCCGACCAGGGGTTTTAGCAGTGCCCACATGAGTTGGCCTTGGGGTGACATCAATAGCAGCGGGGCAACACAGGCATTAAGCATTAGTGCGAGCCAGATAATGTGTAGGCAACGCATTTTTTTGAGCAGAGTTGTACTCAAGATGATATTTCCTTTGGAAGTACCAGCAAGTCGCCGGCGGCGGATTGTAGCCGATTGCGATTCTGTAAACGAGAGGGGTGAATAAGTAAATTTTTACTGGGATTAGAGAGTAAAAGGTTAAGTTTTATCTAATTGAAATTGCATTGGTTTTACAATTATTTCTGTATTCTCCACTGTTTTTCTCGCTCTACGAGTTTGTGATATTTCCCATCAACTTTGCCGTTATACCGTACTTGTGATGTAAAGAATGTAAAGTTGGGTTTTGTTGATAATAAATATCATTTACTCTCTATTCCATTAACTTTCGTTAATACAGGCTATTAGCTAAAGGTTGGTGGCGATTTAGGCGCTCGCCTAATATCCCTTCTTGAGAGTCAGTCATTGAAATTAAAAGTCAGTAAATCATCGCTTTCCTTCGCTCGGACTATTCATGTTTATGTCTCTATGGCACTGCTGCTGTTAATGCTGTTTTTTGCCGTAACCGGGATCACCTTAAACCATCCCAATTGGTTTTCTTCAGCGGATCAAGAACCGCGACGTGAACAGTTTGATATTCCAAATTATTTAATACCTGCAGCGCCGCAGGAGCCTGAGTGGCGTTTAGCGGCGGGGCATTGGTTAAAAAGCCAGTGGAATATGGATATTGGCACTGCCGATATCGATGAGGATGAGATAAGCCTAGTAAATAAAGGCCCTGGCACCTATCGCACCGTCACCTTAGATCTGCTCGACGGCAAAGCCTATGTTGAGACCTTAGATTATGGCGTTGTTGCGGTGCTCAACGATCTGCACAAGGGGCGCAATACAGGAACGGTATGGGCTTGGGTGTTAGATCTTTGCGCCTTGTTGATTATTCTCTTTTCGCTCACAGGCGCCTATTTGCTGCTGCCTCAAACGAAGCGACTTAAAAAATCCTTGTTTTATATGGTGCTCGTCAGTTCAGGCTGTGCACTTGTGTATGTCTATTTTGTTCCATAGGGAGAACCGATTAATGATGCGTCAGCTTATTCGCACCAGCGCCATCGGTGCGTTGTTTGTGAGTTCAGCGGTATTTGCCGCGCCGAAAATGACCGTTGATTTGACCTTGCCAGAAATTACTGAGGGTCAGTATCACAGACCCTATGTGGCGGTGTGGGTTGAGGATGCTAAGGGCCAAACCGTTAAAACCATAAGCCTATGGGTATGGGATGAGGGCCATAAATGGCTCAAGGACATTCGTCGTTGGTGGCGTAAAGCCGGGCGTGAAGACATGAGCTTTGTCGACGGCATCGCCTCGGCGACCAAGCCTGCAGGCCATTACAAAATTGATTGGGACTTAACGGATGATGCGGGTAAACCGCTGACGCCTGCCTCCTACACAGTGTTTATCGAAGTGGTTCGCGAGCACGGCGGGCGCGACCTCGTGAGGCAAAACCTGGATTTAACGGCGGGGGATTTTACCGCCCAGCTACCAGCAACCACTGAAACTGGCGTGATTGATATTCGCTTAAGCGGTATGACTCGCTAAGCCCTGCACTTTACTGAAAGGATATGAAGATGAAACTACGTTTACTTGCCTTAGTTAGCGCGCTCTGCATCAGCCCATTGGCGAGCAGTCATGATCGCTGGATTTTACCTAGCCACTATAACGTCTCGGCCGAAAGCCAAGAGGCGGTGTGGATCACATCCGACGTGTCCGCCAGTAACCAAGTGTTTATGTTTGATAAACCGGTAACCGCCAGCGATGTGCGTGTGTACTTACCCGATGGTAAGCCAAGTTCCCCAAGTTCAAGCTACACTGGCGGTCGTAAATCGGTTTTCGATGTGCAATTACTGCAAGACGGTAGCTATAAGTTCGAGAAAGAAGTCACGCCGAGATACTTTTCTGTCTACAAAATCAAAGGTAAAGAAGGCATGGTGCGCAGTCGACTCGATAAAAAAGCGACAGCGGCCGTGATGCCAAAGGATGCCTATGAGCTTAAAGGTTCATTAAATGTGGCGCGGGTCGAAACCTATGTGACCCGCAACAAACCCACCGATAAGGTATTAGCGCCGAAAGGTGAATACTTGGAATTGGTGCCTATTACCCATCCCGCTGATATCGTTGAAAATGAACCCGCAACACTGCAGTTTGTTTACGATGGTAAGCCTGTCGAAGGCGTGAGTGTGGCAATTATGAAGGATGGCAGCCTGTACCGTAACAAGCCGGAAGAAATCAGTTTAACTTCGGATAAAGAAGGTAAAGTGGCGATGACGCTGCCCGCTGCTGGTCGTTATCTGCTGCATGCTTCAATCGAACGTCCAAGTCCTGATAAATCGCTTGCCGATAAAACAGTTAGCGAAATCTTTTTGACCTTCGAAGCTGGGCTTGAATAAGCGCAGGCTTTAATGCTCCTCCTTAGCAATGCCCACAAATTTGTTTGTGGGCATTTTGTTTTATCCTACTTAAGTTCGCACTATTATATTTTGGCACTAGCATCTGAGCCTGAGCTTCAGTAAGCTGCACTGGTGCATAGTTCTTGATGCATCCCAAGCGCATAACGATTAGAATAGCGCAATTCCACCCTGATTTTACTGTGTTGACCTTTAGCGTCGGCACGGGTTGCTTTTGTTTTAAAGGAGACGAAAGAAGTTATGACTAAGGTTCCTATGACAGTTGTCGGTGCAGAACAGCTGCGTAAAGAGTTAGATATGCTCAAGTTTGAACGTCGCCCGAAAATCACTGAAGCGATTGCCTCAGCGAGAGAGTTAGGCGATCTAAAGGAAAACGCGGAATATCATGCAGCCCGTGAAGAGCAAGGGATCTGTGAAGCGCGTATTCGTGACATTGAAGGCAAACTTTCTAACGCGCAGATCATCGACGTGACTAAGATGGCGAACAATGGTCGTATCATTTTTGGTACCACTGTGACTATCCTTAATCTGGATACCGATGCGGAAGTGACTTACCGTATCGTGGGCGACGATGAAGCTAACATCAAAGAAAACCTGATTTCAGTTAACTCTCCGATTGCCCGTGGTTTAGTGGGCAAGAATGAAGGTGATGAAGTGTCGATCGCAACCCCTGGTGGTTTGACCGATTACGAAATTATTTCGGTGCAATACATCTAAGTCTTAGTACGCCAGACTCGATTGTTTACCGATAAAAAGCCGCCTAGGGCGGCTTTTTTATGGCCCTTTATGTCTAAAGCGCTTCAAAATCAGTAGCTTAAGTGCACAAATTTGCAAGATGGATAAAGTTTAACTTGCCTCTAAAGCGGCCGTTACCTAAGCTGCATGCTTGGAGCTTTCTATGCATTCATCAAGGTTCTTTACGAAAGCTATCCAAGAAAGCGTGGTTTCTTCTGCAAATATTTCATCACGTAAATGGTTGCGTGTACCTTTTAGGAACTCAGTTTGATTAAGCTCTGGCGCCAAGGATTAATGTTACTCTGCGTGTCGATCATTTTGATCGCCCATGCGGGTGGCTACTATGCGCCGCGCAGCTTAACCGCCCAGCAACAGCATCTGGCGCCTAAAACGGTAGTAACAACTGCGCCTACCGCGGATACGCCGTCACTTACAGCGCAAGAGAACACTGCATCACATCACTCAACGGCACCATCGACTGAAAGCGATAGCCAAGCTGTCTGTGCTGCTGATAAGGCACAAGCCACCGATTGCTCCGAGCCTGAATTAGTCAGTCACTCGGATGATTTTAATTTTGCTCCGGCTAACTCCCAGCGTTTTATCAATCTTGTTCAGCATGATATGCGTGAGGTGAAGCCTGTTTACCTGTTGGCTTTTGAGTTCGAACCTGCGCCTGCGTCCGCATTAGGGGAAAATATTCGCCTCGATGCTCGCCCGGATTGGACCCTCTTAGCCGAATCTTCGCCCGCGCGGATCTCCGGTTGGAAAGTCTCCAACCTCCAATATCGCTTTAGTCAGCAAGCCGCTTAACTCACTTATCTGTCGCAAGTTAGCAAGGCTTATCCATAACGATGCCGTTTGAGTTCATCATCTGAACCAGAGGTCGTTAAGAATACCTTTGATTAACTTTGCATTTTGTCATCCGAAACCTGTACCCGATAACCTAGCATCAAAGCCTGCGGTGTGTACGCCGAAGGTGCGACTAAATCGCATGGGATTTAAATCCATTCGGTTTAGACGGATTTTAATCGGTTATCACCACTGAGTTTGCTCGCATCTAGCGTTCTCCTTGTGGGATCCGTGTTTACAGGTTTCACCGTAATACAGTGA
Organism: Shewanella sp. FJAT-51649; assembly: GCF_019457435.1. Lineage (NCBI taxonomy): Bacteria > Pseudomonadati > Pseudomonadota > Gammaproteobacteria > Alteromonadales > Shewanellaceae > Shewanella > Shewanella sp. FJAT-51649. The sequence goes on from NZ_CP080411.1 coordinate 1,212,235, forward strand.
TTGTTCGCTCATGTTTATTAGCGCTATTTGCGCTACAGATGGCTATCAGAGCGGGCAATATCATGCGAGTGATATCTATGGATAAAATTCAGAGTAAAAAGCTGCTAAATCATTATTCAGCTTGGAAATACCTTGTGCTTATCGTCACGATTATTGTGATGTTATTCAGTGCATTACCGACTTGGTATGGAGAAGACGCCGCCGTGCAGGTGGGCGCTAAAGCGGGGCTTAACTTAACCCCCATTGAACTGCGGGATAAATTAAAGGCGCAGGGCGTTGAGGTTAAACGTATCGAAGTTAAGCATGCCCAACAGGGCAGTGCCAACAGCTCAGAAGGCGGGCAAACCCTTATCGTGCTCAATGATGACAGCGAGCAAACCTTGGTAAAGACCTTAGTGTCGTCCATGGTGAGTGAGCCGAAAGAGCTCACGCTGGCACTGGTGAGTGCGGCGCCGAGTTGGCTGCAAAATATGGGCTTTGAACCGATTAAACTCGGGCTCGATTTACGCGGTGGGGTGCAATTTCTGCTCGATGTGGATGTGCAGCCTGTCTATCAAGCCCAAGCTGATGCATTAGTGGAGTCCCTTCGACAGTTTTTGCGTGAACAGCAAATTCGCGGCGCCAGTGTGCGTATTGATAGCACGCGCGATGACGCAGGGTCGCAAATCGCAATTGCATTTAATGACGCGGCTCAATCTGCCAATAACGCGCGCTCAGCCATTCGCCAGTTTATGCAGCAAAGCTACCCGACTTGGCAATTAACCAATGCGGATAATGGCTTAGTGGTCAAACTCGCTCAAGAAGAGCAAATCAAGTTACGTAATTTAACCGTGCAGCAAAACCTGCAAATTATGCGTAGCCGGATTGAAGAGTTAGGGATTACAGAAGCCTTAGTACAGCGTCAGGGCGAACACCGTATTCGTATCGAATTGCCCGGTGTTCAAGACCCGGCTGCCGCGAAAAACGTGATTGGTGCGACCGCAAGTCTGGCCTTTTTTGAAGTTAAAGAATCGGGTTCAGTGAATGCGCAGGTGCTGAAGGATAAATCTGGCAATCCTGTTTATGTGGCCCGCACGCCCGTATTGGGCGGCGATCATATTGTCGATGCCCGCGCCAATATTGGCGAAATGGGCATGGCCGAAGTGAACATTCACCTCGACCGTATCGGCGGTCAAAAAATGTCGGAGTTCTCCCGCGCTAATATCGGTAAGCCGATGGCAACATCCTACAGCGAATATAGCCGGGATGAGCAGGGCAAAGCTAAGCAAACCCAAGAGATCATCAGTGTCGCAACCATTCAATCACAGCTCGGAGATCGCTTTAGAATTACGGGCGCAGGCACCTATCAAGAGGCGCAGCAATTAGCCTTGCTGCTACGAGCGGGCTCAATGACGGCGCCCGTGGCCATTGTTGAAGAGCGCACCATTGGCCCAACCCTTGGCGCCGAGAACATCCAAAACGGCTTTGCTGCGCTCGGCCTTGGTATGGGAATTACCTTGCTGTTTATGGCGCTCTGGTATCGCCGTCTTGGTTGGGTGGCCAATGTGGCCTTGATTGCTAACATGGTGATCCTCTTTGGTTTGTTGGCGCTGATCCCCGGCGCGGTATTGACCTTACCCGGTATTGCCGGTCTGGTGTTAACGGTCGGGATGGCGGTCGATACCAACGTACTGATCTTCGAGCGGATTAAAGACAAGTTGAAAGAGGGGCGCAGCTTCGCTCTCGCTATCGACACTGGCTTTGACAGTGCGTTTTCAACCATTTTCGACGCTAACTTCACCACTATGATTACCGCGGTTGTGCTCTATTCCATCGGTAATGGTCCCATCCAAGGCTTTGCCTTGACCTTAGGTTTGGGCCTGCTAACCAGTATGTTTACCGGTATTTTTGCCTCAAGAGCCTTAATCAACCTAGTGTATGGGCGTGATGCGCGCCGCCATGTGAGGGTATAACTATGAAGAATATCAATCTGACTAAATGGCGTTATGTATCGAGCGCTATCTCTATCTTTTTAATGCTGGCCTCACTCACCATCATCGGGATGAAAGGCTTTAACTGGGGCTTAGACTTTACTGGCGGTGTGGTGACTGAGGTTCAGCTCGACAGGCGTATCACCAGCAGCGAGTTGCAACCCTTATTGAACGCGGCTTATCAGCAAGAGGTGACGGTGATTTCGGCCAGTGAGCCCGGACGTTGGGTATTGCGCTATGCAGACACTGCACAAAGTAATGTCGATATTGCGCAAACCTTAGCGCCACTGGGTGAGGTACAAGTGCTAAACACCAGTATTGTCGGCCCGCAAGTGGGTAAAGAGTTAGCCGAGCAGGGCGGTCTTGCCCTGTTGGTGGCGATGCTGTGTATCTTAGGGTATTTGAGTTATCGCTTCGAATGGCGTCTCGCCTCCGGCGCGTTATTTGCGCTGGTGCACGACGTAATTTTTGTGCTCGCCTTTTTCTCATTAACCCAGATGGAGTTTAATTTAACCGTGCTCGCTGCCGTGCTGGCGATTTTAGGTTATTCACTCAACGATTCGATCATTATCGCCGACCGGATTCGGGAGTTATTGATTGCTAAGCCAAAGCTTGCTATTCAGGAGATTAATAACCAAGCGATTGTGGCGACCTTTTCCCGTACCATGGTGACCTCGGGAACCACCTTAATGACGGTCGGAGCGTTATGGATTATGGGTGGTGGGCCGTTGGAAGGATTCTCGATAGCCATGTTTATCGGCATCTTGACTGGTACTTTCTCATCGATATCGGTCGGGACTTCATTGCCCGAGTTTTTGGGATTAACGCCAGAGCATTATAAAGTGCAAGTCGTCACCGACACGCCTTAAAGGGCTAAAAACAAAACGGCCACTCGCTTGAGTGGCCGTTTTGTTTAAGGCTGGAAAATTACTTCGCTCTTGGCAGGGCAATTTTCATTTCAGGCGATTGACGATAAATCACCAGAATATGACCAATAAGTTGCACTTTTGCAGATTGAGTTTCACGTACTATGGCATCAACGATGGCATTTTTTAGCTCTCTATCGGTAGAGGCTACTTTCACTTTAATCAGTTCATGATAAGCGAGTGCGCTTTCAATTTCAGCGAGTACACCTTCAGTCAATCCATTGGCACCAAGCAGCACCACTGGCTTTAAATTGTGCGCCAGACCTTTTAAATGCTGTTTTTGTTTGGTTGTTAAGTTCATTTCTACCAACTTTTGCTGAGTTACTGTTGAAAAACCGCTATTCTACCCTTATATAGCCCTTGTGTAACTCTCAATTGTTGCGGATTTTAAATGTCAGGTAAAAAACGTACGGCCAGTTCCACCCGTTGGATGCAGGAACACTTTGATGATCATTATGTCAAACTAGCACAGAAACGGGGATTGCGTTCTCGCGCTGCGTTCAAGCTTGAGGAGCTCCAGGAGAAGGACCAATTGATCCGCCCTGGTATGACTGTGGTGGACTTAGGTGCGGCTCCTGGTGGTTGGTCTCAAATAGCCGTCAAGCTGACCGGAGATAAAGGTAAAGTGATCGCCTGCGATATTTTACCAATGGATCCCATCGTCGGCGTGGATTTCTTGCAAGGGGACTTTCGTGAAGAGAAAGTGCTCGAAGCATTGCTAACTCGCGTCGGTGCGGATAAGGTTGACGTTGTATTGTCTGATATGGCGCCCAACATGAGTGGTTCCGATGGTGTCGATCAGCCGCGCGCCATGTATTTAGTCGAACTGGCGTTAGATATGTGTCATCAAGTATTGGCACCTAACGGCAGTTTTGCGGTCAAAGTCTTTCAGGGGGAGGGGTTTGACGAATATATGAAGGCGGTAAAAGACGCATTCAAAGTAGTAAAAACACGTAAACCGGACTCGTCGCGGGCACGCTCCCGTGAAGTCTATCTTGTGGCGACAGGGTACAAGTTGTAGTACCCTAGCGTTAATCATCGCAAGACTTTATGAGGTCTAGTAATTTGAGTGACATGGCAAAAAATCTAATACTCTGGGTTGTCATCGCCGTCGTGCTGATGTCAGTGTTTCAGGGTTACTCCCCCTCTTCTTCGTCATCGCAGAAGATGGATTATTCTACTTTCCTAGACAATGTTCGTGATGGACAAGTCGCCAGTGTTGAAGTGAAAAGTGACCAACGTACTATCGAAGGTTCTAAGCGCACGGGCGAAAAATTCACGACCATCATGCCACTGTATGACCAAGATTTGATTAATGATCTTGACCGTAAAGGCATCACCATGAAAGGCCAAGAGGCCGAAGAGTCGGGTTTCTTAACCCAGATCTTTATTTCTTGGTTCCCGATGTTGTTGCTGATTGGGGTATGGATTTTCTTTATGCGCCAGATGCAGGGCGGCGGTGGCAAAGGCGCTATGTCCTTTGGCAAGAGCAAAGCCAAGCTGATGAGCGAAGACCAAATCAAGACCACTTTTGCTGACGTTGCAGGCTGTGATGAAGCCAAAGAAGAAGTGAAAGAGCTGGTCGATTATCTGCGTGATCCAACCAAATTCCAAAAACTGGGTGGCCGTATTCCAACGGGCGTGCTCATGGTTGGCCCACCAGGTACAGGTAAAACCTTACTGGCTAAAGCGATTGCGGGCGAGTCAAAGGTACCTTTCTTTACCATTTCGGGTTCTGACTTCGTAGAAATGTTCGTCGGTGTTGGTGCATCTCGGGTGCGTGACATGTTCGAACAGGCGAAAAAATCAGCCCCTTGTATTATCTTCATCGACGAAATCGATGCCGTAGGTCGCCAACGTGGCGCTGGCTTAGGTGGCGGTCACGATGAGCGTGAGCAAACCCTTAACCAAATGCTGGTTGAGATGGACGGCTTCGAAGGTAACGAAGGGATTATCGTGATTGCGGCGACCAACCGCCCTGACGTATTGGACTCTGCGCTGCTGCGTCCAGGTCGTTTCGACCGTCAAGTGGTTGTGGGTCTACCGGACGTTCGCGGTCGTGAGCAAATCCTTAAAGTGCATATGCGTAAAGTACCACTTTCTGAAGATGTGAAAGCAAGCGTAATTGCCCGCGGTACTCCAGGTTTCTCCGGTGCCGATTTAGCTAACTTAGTTAACGAAGCGGCTCTGTTTGCGGCGCGCGGTAACCGCCGTGTTGTCGGTATGGAAGAATTCGAGCGTGCAAAAGACAAGATCATGATGGGTGCTGAGCGCCGCTCTATGGTGATGTCAGAAGCCGAGAAAGAAATGACTGCATACCACGAAGCGGGTCACGCGATTGTGGGCTGTTTAGTGCCAGAGCATGATCCTGTGCACAAAGTTACCATTATCCCGCGTGGTCGTGCGCTGGGGGTGACCTTCTTCTTACCTGAGGCCGATGCGATTAGCCAAAGCCGTCGTAAGTTAGAAAGCCAGATTTCGGTTGCCTACGGTGGTCGTTTAGCCGAAGAGCTGATCTACGGCAGTGAAAAAGTGTCTACAGGCGCTTCACAAGACATTAAATATGCGACGTCGATTGCCCGTAACATGGTGACTCAGTGGGGCTTCTCCGACAAACTCGGTCCATTACTCTATGCCGAGGAAGAAGGTGAAGTGTTCTTAGGTCGTAGCATGGGTAAAGCCAAGGCGATGTCCGATGAAACCGCGACGGTTATCGATGCTGAGGTGAAAGCCTTTATCGATAAAAACTATGGCCGTGCTAAGCAAATCCTGCTGGATAACATCGATATTCTACATTCGATGAAAGACGCGCTGATGAAGTATGAAACCATTGATTCACTGCAAATTGACGATTTAATGAACCGTCGCGAAGTGCGTCAGCCTGCCGATTGGCAAGCGGATGACAATGGTTCAAACGACAAAGGCAATGGCAAAGGTGAACCTGCCGTTAAAGTCGACGAAGTGGTAAAAACCGCTCCCGCTGAGGCAGAGCTGAAAGATGCCGATGAGTCACCCGTTAAGTAGCGGTTGTTAATTGAAAGAGAACCCCGTTAAGGGGTTTTCTTGTTTTATCTTGCTAGAAAATTGACTGCGCTGTCATTCAATATAAATCAGTCACATGAGTGAACAGCGCAGAAAACGGATGAAACGCGCTAGCAAGCTGTCCCAAATGGAGTCAATGCGTGTTTGAATTAATTGCTGGAACCAAACGTTTATCCTTAGCCTCGCCCGTCGTAATGGGCATTCTGAATGTTACTCCCGATTCTTTTTCCGACGGTGGAAAGTTCTCTTCCTTTGAATTAGCTTGCCAACATGCTGATGAGATGGTCGCCCAAGGGGCGCTTATCATAGACATCGGTGGCGAGTCGACAAGGCCGGGTGCGGCCGATGTGACGGTTGAGGATGAACTCGCCCGTGTTATCCCTTTGGTGGAATATGTGGCGAAACACCATGATGTGTGGATTTCGGTCGATACCAGTAAACCAGAAGTGATGCGCCAAGCGGTGAATGCTGGCGCGCATTTAATCAACGATGTGCGTGCCTTATTGGAGCCTGGGGCTTTAGAGGCCGCGGCGCAGCTGAATGTACCCATTTGTTTGATGCACATGCAGGGCGCGCCGCGCAGTATGCAAACTGCGCCCGAATACCAAGACCTTGTTGCTGATGTTTCTGAGTTTTTGTACGAGCGTATTCAAGCCTGCATCGATGCGGGGATCCCGCGGGAGCGATTGTTAATCGACCCGGGTTTTGGCTTTGGTAAAACCTTAGAACACAACTATGAACTGCTGGCGAAGTTAGATAGTTTTGAGCAGTTTGAGCTGCCGATATTGATAGGTTTATCCCGTAAGAGCATGATAGGAAACCTCCTTGCTAGACCGACCTCCGAGCGTCTAGCGGGGAGCCTTGCTGGCGCCATGATAGCGGCCCAGAAAGGGGCACATATCATTCGTGTCCATGATGTCCCTGAAACTGTCGATGTGCTGAAAGTGTTACAAGCGACACAGGCATATCTATAAAGGCTATTTTTGTTAAGTATTTCATTAATATTATGATCCCAACCGAAGGGACACATTGAAGTTTGTGGGGCAATATGAGCGAACGTAAATTTTTTGGAACCGATGGTATTCGTGGCAAGGTAGGTTCAGGCCAGATGACTCCCGAGCTGGCATTAAAGTTGGGTTGGGCTGCTGGGCGGGTGTTATCCCGCAGCGGCACGAAAAAAGTGATTATTGGTAAAGATACCCGTATTTCGGGTTATATGTTTGAGTCTGCTTTAGAGGCGGGTTTATCGGCTGCGGGTCTCAATGTGATGTTGATGGGGCCAATGCCAACACCTGCTGTGGCTTATCTCACTCGCACTTTCCGCGCCGAAGCAGGGGTGGTGATCAGTGCATCCCACAATCCATACTATGATAACGGCATTAAATTTTTCTCAACCGATGGCAGCAAGCTCGACGATAACCTAGAACTGGAAATTGAAGCCGAATTAGAAAAGCCCTTAGAGTGTGTTGAATCACATCTATTGGGCAAAGTGTCACGTATTGAAGATGCACGTGGCCGTTATATTGAATACTGCAAGGGCAACTTCCCAGCGGATCAAACCCTCACAGGGTTAAAAATTGTCGTGGACTGTGCTCACGGTGCGACCTATCACATTGCTCCTGCGGTATTTCGTGAGTTAGGCGCAGAGGTGATTACCATTGGTGATAAGCCCAATGGCGTCAACATCAATGACAAAGTGGGCGCCACGTCCATGGCAAAAATTTGCGAAACCGTATTGACAGAGGGCGCCGATTTAGGGATTGCGCTTGATGGTGACGGCGACCGTATCATGATGGTCAACAGCCGCGGTGAAGTAATCGATGGCGACCAAATCCTCTATATTCTGGCCTGTGATGCTAAAGCCCGTGGCGTGCTGCGTGGTGGCGTTGTCGGCACGCTTATGTCTAACCTCGGTCTCGATTTAGCCTTGCAAGCCTTAGATATTCCTTTTGCCCGCTCTAAAGTGGGTGACCGTTATGTGATGGAGTTATTGAAAGAACTCGATTGGCGCATCGGCGGTGAAAACTCGGGTCATATCCTTAACCTTGACCATGGTACGACGGGTGATGGTATCGTGGCGGGTATCTTGGTACTGGCGGCAATGCGTCGACAAAATGCCACACTAGAACAACTCACTGCCCCGATGGAGATGTTGCCACAGGTGTTAGTGAATGTGCGCTTTGAGGGGGAACACGACCCATTAAGCTCAGATAAAGTCAAAGCCGCTCAGGCTCAGGTTGAGTCACAACTGGGTGCCCGTGGTCGCGTATTGCTACGTAAATCTGGTACTGAACCGTTAATTCGTGTGATGGTTGAAGGTGATGATCACAATACTGTGTTAGCGCACGCCAATTTGATTGCAGATGCGGTAAAATCGGCGAGCTAATCAAACTAATCTTTAGTCGAGTGCAGCTGATACCGATTTAAAATGAAGGTGTTAGCTGCATTAATGAGCAAGAATAGGGTTTGGCGTGTAAAAAGTAAGCATTCCAACCTAATATCTGAAAAATTTCGAATTTAGCTATTGTAACTTAATAAGTGGTTCGCTATTATTCACGCCGCTTTCAGAGGAGACAGTGATGGCACTCAGACGTCCTATGGTAGCTGGCAATTGGAAGATGAACGGCAGTGCGGCATTAGCCCAAGAGTTGTTCAAGAAATTTGCCTCAAAGCTCCAAAATGATTCAGCTGAAGTGGTTTTATGCCCGCCTTCTATCTATCTAGAAAGCGTCAGGCAACTGCTAGAAGCAAACAAGGAAGCGTTAGACGGTTCACTTGTTAGGATGGGCGCTCAGAATTTAAGTCAACATGACTTTGGCGCTTATACCGGAGAAGTTTCGGGCCAGATGCTTAAAGATTGCGGATGTCGATATGTCATTATCGGGCATTCAGAACGTCGCCGTATGTACGGAGAGACGAGTAATATCGTAGCGGAGAAATTCGCCGCTGCACAAAAGCACGGCCTAACCCCAATCTTATGTGTGGGTGAGTCGGGTCCAGCACGTGAAGCAAGACGTACCTTTGAGGTAATTGCGGAAGAGTTGGATATAGTGATCCAGAAAAATGGCACTATGGCTTTTGATAATGCCATTATCGCTTACGAGCCATTATGGGCTGTGGGGACTGGTAAGAGCGCGACACCAGAGCAGGCACAAGAAGTACATGCGTTTATACGCAAACGTCTCTCTGAAGTGTCTCCGTTTATCGGAGAAAATATCAGGATTTTGTACGGTGGCAGTGTGACACCGAGTAACGCGGCAGATTTATTTGCCCAACCTGATGTTGATGGTGGACTGATTGGCGGTGCCAGTTTAAACTCTACCGAGTTTTTAAGTCTGTGTACCATAGCGATGAGCGCATAATATGTATGAAGTTTTAGTGGTTGTTTACTTGTTGGTTGCATTAGGTTTAATTGGCCTGATCTTAATCCAGCAAGGTAAAGGAGCTGACATGGGGGCCTCGTTTGGCGCCGGTGCATCAGGTACCTTATTCGGTTCAAGCGGTTCAGGTAACTTCCTGACACGTACAACGGCGATTCTGGCCATTGCGTTTTTCACGTTAAGTCTGCTGATTGGCAACTTAAGTGCAAACCACGCAAAAAATGAAGATGCATGGAAAAATTTAGGTTCTGATGAACAGGTAACTCAACCAGTTGATCAAGCAACCGAAAAGTCAGAAACGAAAATTCCTGACTAGTAAAAGGTGTCGCCGAGGTGGTGAAATTGGTAGACGCGCAGCCTTGAGGTGGCTGTGTCCTAACGGACGTGCGGGTTCAAGTCCCGCTCTCGGCACCATAATATAGCTAAGTGAGACGAAGTAAGCGCTGACTTAGTTATTGCAAGAAAAGACGATAGTCAATATACTTGCACACAGTTGACGCGGGGTGGAGCAGCTTGGTAGCTCGTCGGGCTCATAACCCGAAGGTCGTCGGTTCAAATCCGGCCCCCGCAACCAGCTCCTAGTAACGAATAGTATTTGAATTCGTTATGGTTTACAGGTTCTTGAAGCTAATAACCTCGTCATTACGGGGTTTTTTGTTATCTGGGACTTTTAGATTTGTCGTATCCGATACGACGCTTTACTAGGGCTATTAAGCCCTTTTTTGTTTTTTCCGGGGGTCAATTTTGGCAACATTAGAATCCAGACTGGCAGACATGCTCAAAGTGCCTGTGGAGGCATTAGGCTTCCAACTTTGGGGTATTGAATATGTACAAGCGGGTAAACATTCAATCCTGCGCGTGTTCATTGATGGTGAGAATGGTATCAATATCGAAGATTGTGCCAACGTAAGTCGCCAAGTCAGCGCTGTACTCGATGTTGAAGACCCTATTTCGACCGAATATACCTTAGAGGTTTCTTCACCAGGAGTAGATAGACCGCTGTTCACTGCTGAACAATATGCGGCCTACGTTGGAGAGGATGTCAAGCTTCAACTGACTATGCCTGTCGCGGGCAGTCGTAATTTAAAAGGCGCCATTACACAGGTTGACGGCCAAATGCTGTCACTCAATGTGAATGGTAAAGAGCTAGTTGTCGCCTTGGATAATATCCGTAAAGGCAACATCATCGCTAAGTTTTGATGGTTTCAAGGTGAACGAGGCAAGACGAAATGAATAAAGAGATTCTGCTAGTCGCTGAGGCGGTTTCAAATGAAAAGGCCGTTCCACGCGAGAAAATTTTTGAAGCGCTAGAAACTGCGCTGGCAACTGCAACCAAGAAAAAATACGAAGGCGATATCGACGTTCGTGTTTCTATCGACCGTAAAACTGGCGCCTATGAAACGTTCCGTCGCTGGATGGTTATCGACGATAACGGTGTTGCGTTAGAAAACCCATACCGCGAAATCACCTTGGAAGCTGCGCGTTACGAAAACCCAGAAATCCAACCTGGCGATTACATCGAAGATCAGATCGAATCTGTGGCCTTCGACCGTATTACTACCCAAACCGCTAAGCAAGTGATCGTACAAAAAGTACGTGAAGCAGAGCGTGCACAAGTCGTTGAACAGTTCCAAGATAAAGAAGGCGAGCTGATCACTGGTGTGGTGAAAAAAGCGACCCGTGAAAGCGTGGTAGTTGACTTAGGTAACAACGCTGATGGCGTATTGTTCCGTGAAGATTTAATTTCACGTGAATCTTTCCGTCCAGGTGACCGCGTACGTGCTTTATTGTACTCAGTACGTCCAGAAGCTCGCGGCGCGCAGTTATTCTTAACTCGCACTAAGCCAGACATGCTGATTGAGCTGTTCCGTGTTGAAGTACCGGAAATAGCCGATGAGCTTATTGAAGTGATGGGCGCTGCCCGTGATCCAGGTGCACGCGCTAAGATCGCCGTGAAGTCAAACGACCGTCGTATCGACCCAATCGGTGCTTGCGTCGGTATGCGTGGCGCACGTGTACAAGCGGTTTCGAATGAATTAGGCGGCGAGCGTGTCGATATCGTGTTGTGGGATGATAATCCAGCACAATATGTGATCAACGCAATGGCACCTGCCGATGTGGCTTCTATCATCGTTGATGAAGACAACCACTCAATGGATATCGCCGTTGAAGCGGAAAGTTTGGCACAAGCCATTGGCCGTAACGGTCAAAACGTGCGTTTAGCGACTCAACTAACCGGTTGGGAACTGAACGTGATGACAGTTGAAGACATGAACAAGAAGCACCAAGCCGAGAGCGCTAAGGTGAAGAGCTTATTCATGGAAGCACTGGATGTAGATGAAGATTTTGCTCAAGTACTGGCTGACGAAGGCTTTACTTCTCTCGAAGAAGTGGCTTACGTGCCTGTATCTGAATTATTGGCAATTGATGGCTTCGATGAAGATATCGTTGAAGCATTACGTGAGCGTGCTAAAGCGGCGATCTCAACTCGAGCTCTCGCCTCTGAAGAAGCACTAGATGGTGTGGAGCCAAGTGAAGAGTTATTAGCACTTGAAGGTGTTGAAAGACACTTAGCCTATGTTTTAGCAAGCAAAGGTATCGTGACTCTAGAAGACTTGGCTGAACAAGGCATTGATGATTTGATCGAAATTGAAGAATTGACAGAAGAAAAAGCAGGTGCGCTGATCATGGCTGCCCGCAACATCTGTTGGTTTGGCGAAGAAGCATAAGTCGATCAACAGGGGGATTTAACTGATGGCAGATACTACCGTAGAGAAATTGGCCACGGAAGTGGGTAAAAGTGTTGAACGTCTGATTGAGCAATTCTCTCAGGCCGGAATTAAGAAAGGCCAAACTGATAACGTGTCTGAAGCTGAGAAGCAACAGTTACTGGATTATCTGAAGAAGCAGCATGGCGGCGAAAGCGCACCGACCAAAATGACACTGCAACGTAAAACCGTATCGACCCTGAGTGTGGCCGGTAATGGTGGTCAATCTAAAGACGTTAAAGTGGAAGTGCGTAAAACCCGTACTTTCGTTAAACGCGATGTTAGCGAAGCGGCTCTGAAGGCGGAAGAAGAAGCGAAGGCCAAGGCGGAAGCAGAAGCTAAGGCGAAAGCTGAAGCGGAAGCCAAGGCCAAAGCGGAAGCCGAAGCTAAGGCGAAAGCTGACGCAGAAGCAAAAGCGGAAGCCAAGGCGAAAGCGGATGCCGAAGCAAAAGCTAAGGCTAAAGCGGCAACGGATGCGAAACCTGCAAAAGACACTTCGCCAGAAGCGGAAGCAGCACGCATTGAAGCTGAGCGTTTAAAAGCGGTTCAAGCGGAAGCGACTAAGCGTAAGCAAGACGAAGAAGCGGCTAAAGCGGCTGAAAAAGCGCGTCTGTTAGCGGAAGAGAACTCTAAGCGTTGGGACGAAGAAGAGCGTCAACGTAAAGAGGCTGAACGTTATAGCGATCACCATATCACTACCTCTAAAGTGGCTCGTGCTGCTGAAGATTCATCGGATATGGATGAAGAAAAACGTGGTCGTCGTGCACGTAACAAAAATACCGCCAAGACTAAACGTGGTGGTAAAGATGCCCGTGACGGTCGCGAAAAACACATGCGTAACCGTAGCACAGCACCAGAATCAATGGCCCACGGCTTTAACAAGCCAGTTGCTGCTGTGACCCGTGATGTGCGTATCGGTGAAACCGTTACTGTGGCAGAACTTGCCCACTTAATGGCGGTTAAAGCGACTGAAATCATCAAGCAAATGATGAAGATGGGCTCAATGGTGACGATCAACCAAGTGTTAGATCAAGAAACCGCCCAGTTAGTTGCCGAAGAAATGGGCCACAAAGTGGTACTGATCCGTGAAAACGAATTAGAGCAACAAGTACTGTCTGAGCGTGACGAAGAGGGCGGCGTTAAGCTTGAGCCTCGTGCGCCAGTTGTGACCATCATGGGTCACGTTGACCACGGTAAAACGTCTCTGCTCGACTATATCCGCCGCGCGAAAGTGGCTGCGGGTGAGGCCGGCGGTATTACTCAACATATCGGTGCATACCATGTTGAGACCGAAAACGGCATGATCACTTTCTTAGACACCCCTGGTCACGCCGCGTTTACCGCAATGCGTGCCCGTGGTGCTAAAGCGACTGACATCGTTGTACTGGTTGTTGCAGCCGATGACGGCGTAATGCCACAAACCATCGAAGCGATTCAACACGCTAAAGCCGGTAACGTGCCATTGATTGTTGCTGTCAACAAGATGGACAAACCAGAAGCCGATATCGACCGCGTGAAGAGCGAATTAGCGCAACACGGCGTCATGTCTGAAGATTGGGGCGGTGACAACATGTTCGCCTTCGTATCTGCTAAGACAGGTGCTGGCGTTGACGACCTACTCGAAGGCATTCTGCTGCAAGCTGAAGTATTAGAGCTTAAAGCGGTACGTGACGGTATGGCAGCGGGTGTGGTTATCGAATCACAACTGGACAAAGGTCGCGGCCCTGTGGCAACGATTCTGGTTCAAGAAGGGACACTGCGCCAAGGCGACATCGTTCTGTGTGGTTTAGAGTACGGTAAAATCCGTGCGATGAAAGACGAGAATGGTCGTTCAATCACTGAAGCGGGCCCATCTATCCCTGTTGAGATCTTAGGTCTTTCAGGTGTGCCATCAGCCGGTGATGAAGCAACTGTGGTTCGCGACGAGCGTAAAGCCCGTGAAGTAGCACTGTACCGTCAAGGTAAGTTCCGTGACGTGAAATTAGCGCGTCAGCAGAAGTCTAAGCTGGAAAACATGTTCGCGAACATGACCGAAGGCGAAGTGAAGGAACTGAACATCGTTCTAAAGGCAGACGTTCAAGGTTCACTCGAAGCGATTACCGACTCCTTAATGGGTCTGTCTACCGACGAAGTGAAAGTGAACATCATCGCTCGCGGTGTGGGTGCGCTGACCGAAACCGACGCGACCTTAGCTGCGGCTTCTAACGCTATCATGGTTGGCTTTAACGTCCGTGCCGATGCTCAGGCGCGTAAGACTATCGAAAGCGAAAGTGTAGACCTGCGTTACTACAGCGTTATCTATAATCTGATTGATGAAGTGAAGGCGGCGATGACGGGTATGTTGTCACCAGAATTCAAGCAACAGATTATCGGTCTGGCTGAAGTACGTGACGTGTTCAAGTCACCAAAACTGGGCGCAATCGCCGGTTGTATGGTGACTGAAGGTACCATCAAGCGCAGCGCGCCAATCCGTGTACTGCGTGATAACGTGGTGATCTTCGAAGGTGAACTCGAATCGCTACGTCGCTTTAAAGACGACGTTAACGAAGTTCGCAACGGCATGGAATGTGGTATCGGTGTTAAGAACTACAACGATGTCCGCGTGGGTGACCAAATCGAAGTATTCGAAACCGTCGAAGTGGCACGTACACTGTAACGATAAAGAGGGCGGCATTAGCCGCCCTTTCAATTTAATACATTAGCTATGGTAACTCTATTATGGCAAAAGAATTCAGTCGTACACGTCGCATAGCCCAGCAGTTGCAGCAAGAGCTGGCTGTTGTGTTACAACGCGACATGAAAGATCCCCGTATTGGTTTTGTAACCGTTAATGATGTCGATGTGTCCCGCGATTTAAGTTACGCCAAAGTGTTTGTGACTTTCTTCGAAGAAGACAAAGAGCTTGTGCAAGAAAAGCTTAATGCCTTGATTACTGCCGCACCTTATATCCGTACTTTAGTGGCGGGCCGTATGAAGCTGAGAGTCATGCCTGAAATCCGTTTCGTGTATGACAGTTCATTGGTTGAAGGTATGCGTATGTCTAACCTCGTCAGCCAAGTGATCAACAGCGATAAAGCCAAGCAGCAACAGTTTGGTAGCGCCGACGATGTGACTGAGAATGACATCGACGAAGCCGATGACACCGAAGGTAAAGCGTAATGGCGAGACGTTCGAAGGGCCGCTTTATCGACGGTATTGTGTTGTTGGATAAGGCCACTGGCATGAGCTCCAACTTCGCATTACAACGGGTAAAGCGCTTTTTTAATGCCAACAAAGCGGGGCACACGGGAGCGCTCGATCCCTTGGCAACGGGTATGCTGCCTGTGTGTTTAGGCGAGGCGACTAAGTTTTCGCAGCATTTGCTAGATTCGGATAAGCGTTATCTGGTTACCGCAAAACTGGGACAACGCACAGATACTAGCGACTCTGACGGTGAAGTGGTGCAGACTCGCCCGCTCGAGTTCACTGAGGCGCAGTTAATGTCCGCCTTAGAACATTTCCGTGGCGATACCCAGCAAGTGCCCTCCATGTATTCGGCGCTGAAATACCAAGGCCAGCCTTTGTATAAGTATGCCCGCGAGGGGATTGAAGTACCGCGCGAGGCGCGTCCAATCACAGTATTTGAGCTGAACTTCATCAGTCTAGAAGGCGATGAGCTGACCTTAGACATTCATTGCTCTAAGGGCACGTATATTCGCACTATCATCGATGATTTAGGTGAGATGCTTGGTTGTGGTGCCCATGTGATTATGTTGCGTCGTACTCAAGTTGCCCATTATCCCTACGACAAAATGGTCACTCTTGAGCAGCTCGAAGCCTTAGTTGCTAAGGCGCAGGAGGAGCTGCTTGACCCAAGCAGCTTACTGGACTCGCTGCTGCTCCCTATGGATACAGCGGTGGCCGACTTTCCTGAGGTCAATGTGCCAGATGCGAGCGCAGCTTACCTAATGCAAGGTCAGGCGGTACGAGTCTCTGGCCTAGTTGCAGATACACTGGTACGTATTACCTTAGGAAGCGAGCGTCGTTTCGTCGGCATTGGCGAGATGAATGAAGATGGTTTACTGGCGCCTAAGCGTTTAGTCGTGATCCACGACCAAGCTAAAGCATCTTAATTGATTATCTTGGGTTATTAATCCATCGCATTTATTGCGCGCGCCAAGGATTATGGGTAGAATAGCGCGCCCTCTGGCTGAGTTAGTGATCGGCTAGAGATTCACATTTTATATTTGGAGAGACACATGTCACTAAGTACTGAAGCGAAAGCAAAGATCCTGGCTGAATTTGGCCGTGGCGCAAACGACACTGGTTCAACTGAAGTTCAAGTTGCGCTGTTAACTGCTCAAATCAACCATTTGCAAGATCACTTCAAAGAGCACATCCACGATCACCACTCACGTCGTGGTCTGTTACGCATGGTTAGCGCTCGTCGTAAGTTATTAGCTTACCTGAAGCGTACTGAAGCAGCGCGTTACAATGAGCTGATCCAAAAGTTAGGTTTACGTCGTTAATCACGCGTTTACTGACGTAAAAAAGGAGGCTAAGCCTCCTTTTTTATTGCCTCAAATTCAGTGTTCTATACTATCTTCTTCGACGTATTAAGCGCCACATAATCCATCAATATTGCTAATGGTTGCGGTTTGATTGGCAATATACAACGCCTCAAATTCTGCCTGTGGTAACGGTTGGCTAAAGTAGAAGCCTTGACCAATTTGACATTGATTTTGTTTGAGCCAGTCGAGTTGCATCTCGTTTTCAATCCCTTCGGCCACAATCGTCAGATTTAACTGTTTGCCTAGCATTAAAATGGTCGAGGCAATGGCGCTGTCTCCCGGTAAGTCCGACACGAAGCAGCGGTCGATTTTCATGGTGGTGATCGGCAAATGGCGCAGGTAAGACAGGGAAGAGTAGCCTGTACCAAAATCATCGACGGCAATACCAAAACCTGCCGATTTGAGCTGCTCTAACTTGTTGATCGCCAGCTCAATATCATTCATTAACGAGGTTTCGGTGATTTCAATTTCGAGCAATTCCGGTTGGATTTGATAACGCAGCGCCATCTGTTTGATGTCCGACACTAAGCTGGCATCGGCAAATTGCTGTGATGCGACGTTAATGGCAATCGGTATCGCAAAGTTATATTTCTTCTGCCAGTCACGCAGCACACGGCAGCTTTGCTCGATAACCCAACGTCCGATGGGAATGATAATGCCGGTTTCTTCCGCCACTGGAATAAAAGAGATCGGGCTGATTAAGCGGCCATCTTTTTGCCAACGGATCAGGGCTTCACAAGCGGTGATTTTGCCGGTTTGTAAATCCAACTTGGGTTGAAAGTAGAGCAAAAATTCATTGTTTTTCAAGGCATCATGCAGTGATGCTTCGGTGCGGAGACGAACGGCCGCGCGCTCGGTCATCTGTTGCTTAAAGAAGGCCCATTGATTCGAACCAGCAGCCTTTGCGCTGTACATGGCGATATCGGCATGGCGGATAAGATCTTCGGCGCTGTTGCCATCTTCTGGATAGATGGAAATCCCAATCGATGCCGCCGGGTGAATCGCATGTTCATTCAGTTGAATCGGTACATTGAGCTGCACTAACAGCTTATCGACAAAGTCGGCGGCTTGATCGGGGGAGTGGACCGAGTCGGCTAAAATCACGAATTCGTCGCCACCTAGGCGTGATACTGAACCTTTATCACCGACTACACGTTCAAGAATACGAGCGATACGGGCGAGGAATTGATCGCCAAGGGCGTGTCCTAGGGAGTCATTGATATTTTTGAAACGATCTAAGTCAATAAACATCAAAGCAAAACTACTTTTATGAACCCGTGAGCGCTGAATTGTCACGGCAATAGTTTCGAGTAACAGGGTGCGATTGGGCAGGCCTGTTAATGGGTCACGGGTAGCCATCTTACGCAGTTTGGATTGGGTTTGACTGAATTGAATAAGGATCTGGTTAAACTTCGATGTCACTAGGCCTAATTCGTCATCCTTATGGGCATTGGACATAGGCAGCAGGTTTTCATCGGGCGAATCGGGGGAAATCTTATCTATGGCTTCACTGATCCTGGCAATCGGCTGAGTTAAGAAGCGGTGGAATACCACTGATAGCACTAAGGTAAGTAGCAACGCGCGGGCTAAGGTAGCAAAAAAGCTGAAGCGTAACTGGCTAAAGAGGGTGTTGGTGAGTTCTTGCGTGTCGTAAAAAATGGTTAGCGTGCCGATAAGCTGCTGTTTTTGTGTGCCTTCAAAGTAAAAGGGCCGATACAAGGGCCGCGAAATTTCTTTTAAGTCATCAAAGAGTTTGTTGCTAAGGCTGATAAAGGTTTGTGAGTTGTTTTTCTTATTATTGCTCACGGAAACAAACATCGAGCCGTCATCGAGTTCGATTACCGCAGAGCCCACATGCTCTACTTTAATCGCTCCCTCAAGGGTTTGCCTCGCCAAATTATCATCTAAAGCCCAGACGGCGTTGGCGGCGGGTTGTTCTACAGAATCCAGTAATTCCTGTTGCGTGGTAGTGAGTTGCTGCTTGGTGGAGACGACGACGAGGGCGATTTCAACAATAAAGATGGCGATAGCGAAAAAAAGCGCTGTAAAAACGACGAGATTCGTTTGTTTCCAAGTTAGGGATTTAAAGCGACCCGTCATTCAGCTCATCCTTTATTATTGTTTTCGCTATAGGGGTTATTGCAACATTAAGTTACAACATAACTCTTTGTTCGTTTACCCACTTTAGTGAAAAGATAGACCTTTGTCATCATTATCTGCTCTTTATCTATTGTTCCTAATTGCAGTATACTTACGCGCGTAATTCAAGGTCATTAATTAAGGAATGGGTCACGTGAATCCAATTGTAAAGAGTTTTGAGTATGGTCAACATACAGTCACCCTGGAAACAGGTGTCATAGCACGTCAAGCAGACGCTGCCGTTTTAGCTAGCATGGGTGACACGACAGTGTTAGTCACTGTTGTTGGTAAAAAAGAAGCTGAAGCAGGCCGTGACTTCTTTCCTCTGACTGTTAACTATCAAGAAAAGACCTACGCAGCAGGTAAAATTCCTGGTGGTTTCTTTAAGCGTGAAGGTCGTCCTTCAGAAGATGAGACATTAATCGCTCGCCTGATCGACCGTCCAATTCGTCCTCTTTTCCCTAATGGCTTCACAAACGAAGTTCAAGTGATCATTACTGTTGTATCTGTCGATCCACAAATCGAGCCGGATATTATTTCAATGATCGGTACTTCGGCTGCGCTTGCTATTTCGGGTATCCCATTCAGCGGCCCATTAGGTGCAGCGCGCGTGGGTTATATCAATGGCGAATACGTACTGAACCCAACTGTTGAACAGTTAGCGACTAGCCAATTAAACCTAGTTGTTGCTGGTACTGAAAGCGCAGTACTGATGGTTGAGTCAGAAGCTCAAGCCTTACCGGAAGAAGTGATGTTAGGCTCTGTGGTTTACGGTCATGACCAACAACAAGTTGTGGTCAAAGCCATCAACGAATTCAAAGCAGAAGCAGGCAAACCAGCGTGGAACTGGACTGCACCTGTGGCGAACGAAGCCTTAGTTGCTCAAGTTAAAGAATTAGCTGAAGCAGGTTTTGTTGAAGCGTATCAAATTCAAGTTAAACAAGAGCGTTATGCTCAGGTTGCTGTGGTTAAAGCCGCTGCTAAAGAAGCGCTGCTGGCTGCAAACCCAGAAGTGGATTTACGTGAAGTTGACGGTCTGCTCGGTAGCTTAGAGAAGAAAGTGGTTCGTGGTCGCATCATCCGTGGTGAGCCGCGCATCGACGGTCGTGAGCCAGACATGGTTCGTGCATTAAGCGTATTAGCTGGCGTATTACCACGTACTCACGGTAGTGCACTGTTTACCCGTGGCGAAACTCAAGCGCTGGTAACTTGTACTCTTGGTACTGAGCGTGATGCACAGAAGATTGATAGCATCATGGGCGAGCGTACTAACCGCTTTATGCTGCACTACAACTTCCCTCCTTACTCTGTGGGTGAGACAGGTATGGTGGGTTCACCAAAGCGCCGCGAAATCGGCCACGGCAAGTTAGCATGGCGCGGTATCAACGCTGTTATGCCAACGGCTGAAGAGTTCCCGTACAGCGTTCGTGTTGTATCTGAAATCACTGAATCAAACGGTTCAAGCTCTATGGCTTCAGTATGTGGTACGTCTCTGGCGCTGATGGATGCGGGTGTACCCATCAAGACTTCTGTAGCGGGTATCGCTATGGGTCTAGTTAAAGAAGGCGATGACTTCGTTGTTCTGTCTGACATCTTAGGTGATGAAGACCACTTAGGTGACATGGACTTCAAAGTAGCCGGTACTCGTGATGGTGTGACTGCACTGCAGATGGACATCAAGATCGAAGGTATCACCAAAGAAATCATGGAAATTGCACTGCAACAAGCCTACGGCGCACGTGTACATATCCTGAACGTGATGGACCAAGCGATTGGTTCACACCGTGATGATATCTCTGACCACGCTCCACGTATCACAACGATCAAGATCAACCCAGAGAAGATCCGTGATGTTATCGGTAAAGGCGGCGCGGTAATTCGTGCACTGACCGAAGAAACTGGCACTACTATCGAACTGGAAGATGACGGTACTGTAAAGATTGCTTCGTCAAATGGCGATGCAACCCGTGAAGCCATCCGTCGTATCGAAGAAATCACTTCCGAAGTTGAAGTGGGTCGTATCTACAACGGTAAAGTTATCCGCATCGTAGACTTCGGTGCCTTCGTGAACATTCTGCCAGGTAAAGATGGTTTAGTGCACATTTCGCAAATCAGCGATGAGCGTGTTGCTAACGTCTCTGACCACCTTGAACTGAACCAAGAAGTGACTGTTAAGGTCATGGAAGTGGATCGTCAAGGCCGTGTACGTCTGTCAATCAAAGAAGCGCAGACTAAAGAACCTGCTGCTGAATAATCGTCTTTACTGACATTATCGGCGTCAGTTTCGACATGACGTGACCAAAAGGAGATCAATTGATCTCCTTTTTGTTTGTTTAGGTTTAATAAAATTGCGTTTAATGCTATTCCTCAATAGCAGTCCTGAAGTGGGATTGCTATCATGAACATTCTTCTGCGTTAGTTGGGAACCTAAAAAGGTAGAAATGGATGAGTCTTAAAATTAGAACCGCTGTTGTTGCTGTGCTGGCGGGTGCCAGCTTGATGTTGGCTGGATGTGCGACCACTAAGTCTCCCTTAGACAACCAAAATGACGTTGAAGGCAAGTTAGTCATCGCCCCCGTGATGCCTGACTATAAAGTCGAAGTCACCCTTGCCAAGCTGAATGAGATTTTATCGGCGGTAGAGCTAACCAACGAGCAGCGTGCACGTTTTCATTACGATCGCGGCGTGATTTACGACAGTGTCGGTTTACGCTTAATGGCGCGCATCGATTTTATGCAGGCACTTAAACTGCAACCCGATTTAGCCGATGCCTATAATTTTCTTGGTATTTATTACACCCAAGAGGGTGAATACGATAGCGCCTATGAGGCGTTTGATGGGGTATTAGAGCTGTCGCCAAACTATGATTATGCCTACTTAAATCGCGGTATCGCGCTTTATTATGGCGATCGGAACGATCTCGCCTTAAAAGATATGCAGGCATTTTATGCTGGCGACAATAAAGATGGTTACCGCGCCCTGTGGTTATATCTTATCCAGTCAAAGGATAACGCTGAAGAGGCCAAACGTCAGTTACTAGAGCACCGCAAGGGGCTGGAAGCCGATGCTTGGTCAACCGTGATTGTTGATTATTATCTTGGCGTTAAGAGTCGTGATCAGGTTTTTGCCGATGCTAAGTTAGGCCTGACCCATCCGAAAGAATATGCTGAGCGTTTATGTGAAGCGTATTTCTACCTCGCCAAAATCGAAATCGCCAAGAATCAATACCAAGAGGCGGCGAATTATTTCCGTCTGGCCCTCGCGACCAATATCTATGACTTTGTTGAGCACAGATACGCGCGAATTGAGCTAGCAAAAGTTAAAGGTTTGCTCGAAGGCACAAAATAAGCCATATCGCCCGAGGTACATCTCGGGCTTTACCTAGCCAAGTACGCACTGAGGCGCTATAATTTGCGCCTTTTTTAGCGATACGAGTGCATAGGTTAAATGTCAGACAATAAAGTAGAGGTCGATAAACGTCGCACCTTCGCGATTATATCGCACCCCGACGCGGGTAAAACCACCATTACCGAAAAAGTGCTGTTATTCGGAAACGCGCTGCAGAAAGCGGGTACCGTTAAGGGCAAAAAATCGGGTCAGCACGCTAAGTCTGACTGGATGGAAATGGAAAAAGACCGTGGTATTTCGATTACTACGTCTGTCATGCAGTTCCCCTATGGCGGTGCACTCGTAAACCTACTCGACACTCCCGGCCACGAAGACTTCTCGGAAGATACTTACCGTACATTGACGGCGGTTGACTCTTGCCTGATGGTTATCGACTCGGCAAAGGGTGTAGAAGACCGTACCATCAAATTGATGGAAGTGACGCGTCTGCGCGATACGCCTATCGTCACCTTTATGAACAAACTCGACCGTGATATTCGCGATCCCATCGAACTGATGGACGAGGTTGAAGATGTTCTCAATATCGCCTGTGCGCCTATCACTTGGCCTATTGGTAGCGGTAAAGAGTTTAAAGGTGTTTACCATATTCTGCGTGATGAAGTGGTGCTGTACCAGAGCGGTATGGGGCACACGATTCAAGAACGCCGCGTGATTGAAGGCATCGATAACCCAGAGCTGGATAAAGCGATTGGTAGTTATGCTGCTGATTTACGTGATGAAATGGAACTGGTTCGCGGTGCATCGAATGAATTTGATCATCAAGCCTTCTTAAAGGGCGAGCTTACGCCAGTTTTCTTCGGTACCGCTTTGGGTAACTTCGGTGTTGACCATATCCTCGATGGTATTGTGGAGTGGGCACCAAAGCCGCTACCTCGTGAAAGCGATGCGCGGATGATCATGCCTGACGAAGAAAAATTCACCGGTTTTGTGTTTAAAATCCAAGCCAACATGGATCCAAAACACCGTGACCGTGTTGCCTTTATGCGTGTTTGCTCGGGTCGCTATGAGCAAGGCATGAAGATGCACCACGTGCGTATCGGAAAAGATGTTAACGTCAGTGATGCCTTGACCTTTATGGCGGGCGACCGTGAGCGCGCCGAAGTGGCATATCCTGGTGATATTATTGGTTTACATAACCACGGGACCATTCGTATCGGTGATACTTTCACCCAAGGTGAAAAGTTCCGCTTTACCGGTGTACCAAACTTTGCACCTGAAATGTTCCGCCGTATTCGTCTGCGCGATCCGCTCAAGCAAAAACAATTGCTTAAGGGCTTAGTTCAGTTGTCTGAAGAAGGCGCTGTGCAGGTGTTCCGTCCATTAGACTCGAACGATTTAATCGTTGGTGCTGTGGGTGTGCTGCAGTTTGAAGTGGTTGTCGGCCGCTTAAAGAGCGAGTACAACGTTGAAGCGATTTACGAAGGTATTAGCGTTTCAACCGCACGCTGGGTTTATTGTAAAGATGAGCGTAAGCTAGAAGAGTTCCGCCGCAAATGTAGCCAAAACTTGGCGCTCGATGGTGGTGATAACTTAACTTATATTGCGCCAACTATGGTTAACTTAAATCTTTCGATGGAAAGATACCCTGATATCGAGTTCGCTAAAACACGCGAACACTAACAGGTCAGTGACTCTAGGGTAAAAGGCGGTGATTCACCGCCTTTTTTGTATCTACAATTTGGGGATGACACATGATTCATTGGATAACTCAGGCGTGGCGTGCCTATATTCGTTGGTGTGACAAGATGGGGCTGACGCCAGAGAGTCGCCGCTGTTGTATGCCTCGATTGGAGGACCCGCCATTAGCCCGCAATAAGCCGAATTGCCAACAAAAGGCTGCTGCATCCCATGGAGACACAAAATCGGAGTAACGGATTGATGATGTTAGATACCCACGCGCACCTCGATTTCGCAGAGTTTGATAGTGACCGTGAACAGGTTGTGCAGCGTATGCGACAAGCGGGCATCGATAATCTGATCATCCCGGGTGTTTCCCCTCTGCATTGGGCAAAACAATTGGTAATTGCTGAGCAATATCAGTGTTATTTTGCCTTAGGGATCCACCCTTGGTTTTGCCCCGAAGATGTTGATAAGGCAATCTCTGAATTAACATTTCACATTTCTCAGTTACGAGAATGTCCCCGTTTTGTTGCCATTGGTGAATGCGGTTTAGACAAACTTTATGCTGATAATTGGAGCAAACAGTTAGCGTTTTTCGATGCGCAGTTAACACTCGCCCATGAGTTGAACTTGCCCGTTATCGTCCATGCCGTCAAAGCTCACCAAGAGGTATTGTCCCATTTAAAGCGTCATAAACTTCCAAAAGGTGGCGTAATCCACGCCTTTTCTGGTAGCCCCGATATCGCCCTTGAATACACTAAGCTAGGTTTTAAACTCGGCATTGGCGGTTTAGTGATGAATCCCAATGCGAAAAAACTGCTTAAAACCGTCAGTGAACTGCCGCTAGAAAGCTTCCTGCTTGAGACTGATTCTCCAGCCATGACCCCGTTAAATGTTACAGAAAAACGGAACCAACCCGCTAACGCTGTACTTTTTATAGACAAAATTGCAACTTTGCAAAAAAAATCTAGTGTTCTAATATCAGAACACTTGGTGTCGAATGCAATGCAACTGTTTGACCTTTAGTTGTTTTTGGTTAAACAGGTGTAGGTCGCAATAGCATTTTGCTCTAAGCGGTTGAAATTAAACTCCAAAATTTTGATCAAAACGACGATTTTCGACTTTCTCTCGGGTATAATCTGACTCGGAAATAGGTTGATTAACAACATAATTAAAAAGTGTTAACAATAGGGTGATGGTTAATGAATATATTGATGAGTTTAGTAGGGGTGGTCGTCCTACTTGCGATAGGTTTCCTCCTATCGAATAACAAAAAAGCAATTAACTTGCGTACTGTGGGTGGTGCATTAGCCATCCAGGCCGCCTTCGGTGGTTTTGTACTGTACGTTCCTGTCGGTAAAGATATCCTGAAAAGTGTCTCTGACGCGGTTTCTAGCGTTATCGGTTACGCACAAAACGGTATCGGCTTCCTGTTCGGTGATTTAGCTAACTTCAAACTTGGCTTTATCTTCGCGGTAAACGTGTTGCCAGTTATCGTGTTCTTCTCTTCTCTGATCGCCGTTCTGTACTACTTAGGCATCATGCAGTGGATCATCCGTATCATCGGTGGTGGTCTGCAAAAAGCATTAGGCACAAGCCGTACTGAATCTATGTCTGCGACTGCTAACATCTTCGTTGGTCAAACCGAAGCGCCGTTAGTGGTTCGTCCATTCATTCCAACTATGACTCAATCAGAACTGTTTGCGATCATGGTGGGTGGTTTAGCTTCTATCGCAGGTTCAGTACTGGCTGGTTACGCGCAAATGGGCGTGCCTATTGAGTACTTAGTTGCTGCGTCATTCATGGCGGCACCAGGTGGTCTATTAATGGCTAAACTGATGCACCCAGAGACTGAAGTTGCTAAAAACGACATGGATGAATTACCAGAAGATCCTGATAAGCCAGCTAACGTATTAGACGCTGCTGCTGCGGGTGCTTCATCTGGTATGCACTTAGCGTTAAACGTAGGTGCAATGCTGTTAGCCTTCGTTGGTTTGATCGCTATGATCAACGGCATCATCGGTGGTGTAGGTGGTTGGTTCGGTGTTGAAGGTTTAACACTGGAACTGATCCTTGGTTACATCTTCATGCCTTTAGCTTTCTTAATCGGTGTACCTTGGAACGAAGCGCTGGTTGCTGGTTCTTTCATCGGTCAGAAGATCGTTGTTAACGAATTCGTTGCTTACCTGAACTTTGCTCCATACCTAAAAGACATCGCTGATGGCGGCATGATTGTTGCTGACACTGGTTTAGCAATGACTGACAGAACCAAAGCGATTATTTCGTTTGCACTGTGTGGTTTCGCTAACTTGTCTTCTATCGCGATTCTGCTGGGTGGTTTAGGTGCTATGGCTCCTAACCGTCGTCATGATTTAGCTAAGTTAGGTATCCGTGCTGTTATCGCCGGTTCTTTAGCTAACTTAATGAGTGCAACAATTGCAGGTCTATTCTTAGCTATCTAAGCATAGACATGTAGGGGAGATGCTCCCCACTAACTGGGTCCTGACCATGCAGGGCGGGACCTAAGTTAATTCAACCATTTTCCAGTAGTGATTCCTGTAGTGAATAGTTTCTCCGATTGTATAGGTCAGATTACAACTAGACTTTAGCTGTGATGCTGTCTTAACAGTCGTGACGTACGGTTAAGTTAATTAGTCGTAAACAATAAGTCGCGACTTTGTTCACAATTAAGAATTTTGTGTTCGTGATTTTACGCCAGATTATTGAGATTTTTTTTAATCGAGGTAGAATGCGAGCGCCACAAAAAGAACGCTACCCTTGACGGTAGCAAACAAAATAATGGGGTTGATGATGAAAAACGTTAAAACTTTAGCTTTAGCTGCTACAGCAGTAGCTGCAATGTCTGGTAACGCATTTGCTGCAGACCGTTCTGACCTTCACGGTTCTGACTACAAGTGGATGCAGTTCAACGCTATGTATGCCATTGATGAGCATCCAATAGGTAATGGTGTTGATGCAAAGCATGATTACTTAGAAATGGAGTTTGGTGGTCGTTCTGGTGTTTTCGACCTTTATGGTTATGTTGATGTTTTCAACTTAGCAAATACCGATTCTGGCGACAAAGGTGATGGCAAAAGTAAATTGTTCATGAAATTTGCCCCGCGTGTATCTATTGATGCATTAACGGGTAAAGATTTATCTTTTGGCCCAGTACAAGAAGTGTATTTTTCTACTCTGTTTAACTGGGGTGGGTTAATTGATGGCGCTGAAAGCGTTAATACTTCATTTTGGGGTGTAGGTGCCGATGTAAATGTGCCTTGGTTAGGCAAAACAGGTATGAACCTGTATGCTCACTACAATATTGATACTAAAGAATGGAATGGTTATCAATTCTCTGCGAACTGGTTTAAGCCTTTCTACTTCTTCGATAACAAGAGCTTCCTGTCATTCCAAGGTTATATCGATTACCAATTTGGTGCCGATAAGGTAAATGCTTACGATAATAATGGTCAGTTCGTAAATACAACTTTCACTTCTAGCGGTGGTAATATTTTCTTCGGTCTATACTGGCACTCAGATCGTTACGCTCTGGGCTATGGTCTAAAAGGCTTCAAAGATGTTTACCTACTTAAAGATGGTGGCACTTTTGGCTTAGACACTACTGGTTGGGCACACTACCTGTCAGCTACTTACAAGTTCTAATTTCTTGTAAGAGCCGTTGGAGCCGCGATGGCGGCTCCATCTTTTATGTGTCATGAATCTTTATCTAAACCCATTTATAATTTGAGCAGTGCGTTTATATAAAGGTTTGTGTTTTTCTCGCGCTAAAACGGATTTTTCGCGGAAAAGTAGGAACAAGACATTATTCGTATCCTCTCTTCCGGTCTTCAAGGATTCAAGTCGTGATCACTTATAGTCAATTTAAGTGTCAGGATGCCTAGTTATGCATAGGCAAGATTGAATACCTAATAAAAATGTAATTTGCCCTACACAAATTACTCGGCATCGCCTGAAGGCCCGGCCATATAAAAATAATCAAAATAATGCCAGCTCTGAGCGTTGCGTATAAGCGACTGATTTCTATTTATTTGTTTTTTCTTTTGGAGAGCTATTATGACTGATTTAAAAAAAGCAGCACAACGCGCCATCGAACTTATGGATTTAACCACCTTAAACGATGACGATACCGATCAGAAGGTGATCGATCTGTGTCACAAAGCCGTGACGCCAGCGGGTAATACTGCTGCCATCTGTATCTATCCTCGCTTCATTCCTATCGCACGTAAAACCCTCGATGAGCTGGGCGCCGAAGACATTCAAATCGCGACAGTAACTAACTTCCCACACGGTAACGATGATATTGCGATTGCGGTATTAGAAACCCGTGCCGCGGTTGCCTATGGCGCCGATGAAGTCGACGTGGTATTCCCTTACCGCGCGCTGATGGAAGGCAACGAAAGTGTCGGTTACGAGTTAGTCAAAGCCTGTAAAGAAGCCTGTGGCGATGTATTACTGAAAGTGATCATCGAATCGGGTGTATTAGCCGATCCTGCGCTTATCCGCCGCGCCTCTGAACTGTCTATCGATGCGGGTGCTGATTTCATCAAGACTTCTACCGGTAAAGTGCCAGTTAACGCGACCCTTGAAGCGGCTGAAATCATGCTGACTGTGATCAGTGAAAAGAACACCAAAGTGGGCTTTAAGCCTGCTGGCGGAGTACGTGATGCTGCTCAAGCTGCTGAGTTTTTAGGTGTGGCTGAGCGTATTCTTGGTGCTGATTGGGTCTCTCCACGTACCTTTAGATTTGGTGCTTCAAGCTTACTCAACAGCTTGTTACACACATTAGAATTAGCCGATGCGCCTAAGCCGACTCAAGGCTATTAATCGAACATTGCATCTCGATTAATACCAAAATCGTATATCGAAACTAATTAAGTGTGACCTAAATCTAGTTGGAAACATCAAAACTTCGATAGCATGTAATTGTAATATTGCTACAGTTTTGATGTTTCATTGCAAAGCTAAATAACGGATATGTTGTATTAGTATTTAGCTTGGAGGCAGTATCATGTTTCTAGCTCAAGAAATTATACGTAAGAAACGCAATGGTTTAGCCTTGAGTACCGAAGAGATCCAGTTCTTCGTTAAGGGCATAACCACCAATGCAGTGTCGGAAGGTCAGATCGCCGCATTGGGCATGGCTGTGTACTTTAATGACATGAATATGGATGAAAGAATCGCTTTGACCACGGCAATGCGCGATTCTGGCACTGTGCTCAATTGGGATGCGTTAAACCTCAATGGTCCCATCGTCGATAAGCACAGCACAGGTGGTGTCGGTGATGTGATTAGTCTGATGCTCGGCCCCATGGCTGCGGCTTGCGGTGGTTACGTGCCGATGATTTCGGGTCGCGGACTCGGACACACAGGCGGTACGCTCGATAAGTTCGACGCTATTCCTGGTTATCAAACCGAACCTTCGAGTGAATTGTTCCGCAAAGTGGTTAAAGACGTTGGTGTGGCGATTATCGGCCAAACTGGTGATCTCGTCCCCGCCGACAAACGTTTCTACTCCATCCGTGACAACACAGCGACCGTCGAATCCATCTCCCTCATCACCGCCTCAATTCTCTCTAAGAAATTAGCTTGTAGTCTCGATGCATTGGCGATGGACGTCAAAGTCGGTAGCGGCGCATTTATGCCAACCTACGAAGCCTCTGAAGAGCTTGCTCGCAGCATTGCGGCGGTAGCCAATGGCGCAGGCACTAAAACGACAGCCTTACTCACTGACATGAACCAAGTATTAGCCTCATGTGCGGGTAATGCGGTTGAAGTGAAAGAAGCCATCGACTTCTTAACCGGTGCTTACCGTAATCCACGTCTGTACGCTGTGACTATGGGGCTTTGCGCCGAGATGTTACTCCTTGGTGGCCTCGCCACCGATGAAGCGGATGCCCGTGCCAAGTTAAACCGCGTATTAGATAACGGCCGCGCAGCCGAGATCTTTGGCAAGATGGTTTCAGGCCTCGGCGGTCCAGTCGATTTTGTCGAAAACTACAGTAAGTACTTACCGCAATCGCAAATTATTCGCCCTGTCTTTGCGGATACCCAAGGTTATGCCCATAGCATGGATACCCGTGAGCTCGGTTTAGCCGTGGTTACCTTAGGTGGTGGTCGTCGCAAGCCTGGTGATGCACTCGACTACAGTGTTGGTCTGACGCAAGTCTGTGCCCTTGGCGATAAGATTGATGCTTCAACGCCGATTGCCGTTATCCACGCGCAATCCGAAGATGCCTTTGCTCAGGCGGAAGAAGCCGTGAAAAAAGCGATTCGTATTGATGACGTCGCTCCAGAAAAAACACCTGAGATCTATGCTTATATCCGAGCAGCGGATCTTTAAGGAAGAATTATGAAACGTACAGTTATAATGATGTTGGATTCCTTTGGCGTGGGTGCAGCAGGTGACGCCGCCAAGTTTGGGGATCTAGGTTCTGACACTTTTGGCCATATCGCTAAAGCGTGTGCCGAAGGTAAAGCTGATATCGGCCGTGAAGGTCCGTTAACGCTGCCAAACTTGGCGCGTTTAGGTTTGGCCCATGCGGCGATGGAAAGCACGGGAGCGTTTGCGCCAGGCTTTGCGGACAATGTTGAGCTGATTGGTGCCTATGGCCACGCTCAGGAATTAAGTTCGGGTAAAGATACCCCGAGCGGTCACTGGGAAATGGCGGGTGTGCCCGTATTATTCGACTGGGGCTATTTTAGCGAGCACCAAAATTCGTTCCCTAAAGAGCTGACAGATAAGATTCTAGCCCGTGCGGGACTCGATGGCTTTTTAGGTAACTGCCATGCTTCTGGTACCACGATTCTGGAAGAATTAGGCGAAGAACATATGCGTTCTGGCAAGCCGATTTTTTACACTTCGGCGGATTCGGTATTCCAGATTGCCTGCCATGAAGGCACATTTGGTTTAGAAAATTTATATCGTCTTTGCGAAATCGCCCGTGAAGAGTTAGAGCCTTACAACATTGGCCGCGTGATTGCGCGTCCATTCGATGGCACTGGCCCAAGCGACTTTGCTCGTACTGGTAACCGTAAGGATTACTCCCTCGAGCCGCCAGCAAAGACAGTGTTAGATAAGTTAAAAGCCGCCGGTGGTGAAGTGGTGAGTGTGGGCAAGATTGCCGATATTTACGCTTACTGTGGCATCACCAAAAAGGTGAAGGCAAACGGTTTAGAAGCGCTATTTGATGCGACGTTAGCCGAAGTGAAATCAGCGGGTGAAAATACTATCGTATTCACTAACTTTGTTGATTTTGACTCCCACTATGGTCACCGCCGTGATGTGGCAGGTTATGCGAAAGGGTTGGAGTATTTCGACTCGCGTTTACCTGAAATGCTGGCGCTGCTGGATGAGGACGATCTGTTAATCCTCACCGCCGACCATGGTTGCGACCCAACATGGCAAGGTACTGACCATACCCGTGAGTATGTGCCTGTATTGGCCTATGGCGCAGGGCTGAAAGCCGGTTCACTCGGTCGCCGTAACAGCTTCGCCGATATCGGCCAATCTATCGCAAGCTACTTCAAGCTTGAGCCGATGGAATACGGTGAGTCGTTTATCTAAGTAAACGTGCAAGATCTCGATTTGGTGGCCAGCATTGGGCCGCCAGTAAACAAAGACTTAAGTCTTAATAAAATAAACAGGGGTTATTTCGATGGCAACACCACACATTAATGCTGTAGAGGGCGCATTCGCTGAGACAGTTCTGTTTCCAGGCGATCCATTACGTGCAAAATATATTGCTGAAACATTCTTAGAAAATGTTGAGCAAGTGACTGACGTTCGAAACATGCTAGGTTTTACCGGTACTTACAAAGGTAAACGTATTTCTGTTATGGGTTCAGGCATGGGTATTCCTTCATGCTCAATCTATGCAACTGAATTAATTAAAGACTACGGCGTTAAGAACCTGATCCGCGTGGGTACTTGTGGCGCGATCAGCACTGACGTTAAAGTGCGCGATGTAATAATCGGCATGGGTGCTTGTACTGATTCGCAAGTTAACCGTTTACGTTTCAAAGGCCAAGATTTCGCAGCTATCGCGAACTACGAGCTGATGAATGCCGTGATCGAATCTGCCAAAGTGAAAGGCACTAAGATCCGTGTTGGTAACGTTTTCTCTGCCGACTTGTTCTACACTCCTGATCCACAAATGTTTGACGTGATGGAAAAAATGGGCGTGTTAGGCGTAGAGATGGAAGCCGCTGGTTTATACGGTGTTGCCCATGAATTCGGTGCCCGTGCACTGTGTGTGGTAACTGTATCTGACCATATCCGTACTGGCGAAAAAACCACTTCTGATGAGCGTCAAACCACGTTCAACGATATGATCGTGATGACATTAGACGCTGCAATTACGCTGTAATTTGTCGCTAATTTCGTTATAAAAAAAGGGTTCGCATAGCGAACCCTTTTTTATTGCCTCGTTATCTTCAAGTTCAATCGGTTTAGCTGTGTTGCTGGCTCTTAGATGGATAATTTTGCAAGGCGGAACTAAACCCAAGGCGCTTCAGTTTGAGCAGAGACGCCCGATTAACCCGTAGAATCGGTATCTAAATCGCTCGGTTGTGCTGGGACTTTCTCCGCGGTGGATTTGGCCGCATTGGTTTTGACTCGGCGCACCGATTTTACCTTAGGTTTATTTGGCGCAGGCGTTGAGCTTTGCGCCTCAGTTGTTGAAGCTGTAACTTGGGTCGTTTGTTCCTTGGTATCCGCTTTAGACTGAGACAGAGACGTAGACTCAGATGATGACGCATCCTTTGTATCTTTCTCTGGTTCAAGCTCTGGTGTTATCTCTGGTTCCGCATCAAGCGCTTTCTCTGATACAACTCTTTCTGGCACAAGCACAGCTTTTGTTTCTGCGCTTGTTTTGGTTTTCCTTGCTTTAGGTTCGGCAATCACTTCATTGCTGTCTTCATTTGGCGCTTTACCTGCTGCCGATTTATCCAAGGGCTGAGCGTCGAGATCCTGTGCTGCTTTGCTTTCTTTGGCCTTTTTAGCTTCTGTCGGCTTTTGCTGAGCCTCGGTGTCACTTGCGATAACTGCATCCAGCAGCGTATCTTGATTATCCGCTGGCGTAGCTTCCGCTGCTGCTTTTATGGCTTTATTTTTCTTAGGGTTTTTACGCAATTTGGCGCGGGTGCGACGGCGGTCAAAATCGGCGCGCTTAAAGGATAAGGCGCGGGATAGCAACATGCCGATAAGGCCAGCAACCAGCAACATCATTTGCTGCTGCTCCATATTTAGGTTATGTGCCTCTTTGATTTCATTAAAAAATAGTTTGGTATCGAGCCTAACCTCGACATAGCCTAAATTTTTTCCATCTTGGATCACGGGTTCAACATAGGGCGGATATTTGCTCAGGAGCAAACCCATGTCTTCGGATTCGGGATCTAAGGCTTCATTGGTCAGGCTTTGGGCGAAGGCTAAACGTATACCTTGGTCGCTGAAAATAGCCGCCGACATTACTTTAGGATCTTCGACTAAGGCGCTGGCCAGCCATTGGAGCTGTTCATCGTTTTGCAATTGCAGGGCGGGCGCCGCGCTGTAGGCCGTTTGTTGTACCAGTAATCTGGCCATCTTTTGCGTTTGGGACTTTAGAAGCAGCTGACCTTGTAGTAGGCTTGTCTGCCACAATTGCACTAAGCCGACCATCAAGGTCAAGGCGATGGCGATTTGGAGCAGTCTACTGATTTTATGGCTTTTCTTTAGCCCTTTAAGATATAACACTTTGACCCTTAATAGTTAGAGCGCTTGCCTAATCATAATTGATTCTGAGTAAGCCCGATAGTTGGAGAACACGAGTCCTATGGAAAGCTTGAACCAAAATGCGTTGTTTGTATGGTTAGCTGCTAGCCCTTCACCTCGCTTTGAATATCAGGGGCTCAGTTTCGAGGCTTATCAGGAATCGTCTACACGGCCATCCCAGAGTGGATTGGCTATGCGTCTGATTTACGAAGATTTAAGCATTGAAGACTCATTAGCAGCTTGGATTGTTTCTCTGGCTAAAAGCCTTAAATTAACTTCGCTCTCCATCGCACCTATTCGCCGTCAAGTCGCGCTGCATTGTGTTGAATTAGCGCTTCCCGTGGAGCCGAGTGCCGAGCTGTTAGCCACTTGTCCATCGCAGGTGGAGTTACACTTGATTCGTTGCCCATTACCTAAACTGAGCGAACCCGGTTTACTGGTGATGGACATGGATTCTACCGCGATCCAAATTGAATGTATCGACGAACTTGCCGCTATGGCAGGGGTCGGCGAGCAAGTGGCGGCGATCACAGAGCGCGCGATGCAGGGCGAGCTCGATTTCGAGCAGAGTTTGCGCCAAAGGGTCGCCCAGCTTCAGGGCGCCGATGCCAAGATTATTCAAACCTTGTGTGACACTTTGCCATTGATGCCAGGCCTTGAGGCTATGCTGACCGAGCTTAAGTCGCACCATTGGCGTTTGGTTGTCGCGTCAGGCGGTTTCACGCCGTTTGTAGGTCACTTAAAACAGCTGCTGAATTTAGACGCGGCCTTTGCCAATGAATTAGTGATTGCGGACGGTAAGCTGGCGGGAACCGTCGCGGGGAAAGTCGTCGATGCCCAGTTTAAGGCCGATGTGGTTAACCGTTGTAGCCAAGATTGGCAGATCCCTGCAGGGCAGCGTGTCGCCATCGGTGACGGTGCCAACGATATCCCTATGGTTCAGGCGGCGGACTTTGGGATTGCCTTCCATGCTAAGCCTAAACTTGCGGCAGCGGCTGATGCGCGGATCCGCAGTTTAGACTTGCGGGTATTGCCTTATCTACTGCAGTTTTAATTCATCCTCAACATCCGAGTCGTTAACATTAGAGTAATGACTCTTGTTTTTTGATGCTTAGCTGGTAGTTTAGTGTTCATTAATGGACTACCAGCGACTGATTTTGACTTCTCCTTCATCCCAACACTCGGCGCCAACGCCTGCACAAACTTCCTTCTATATTCCGTACCGAGATGGACAGCTGCATCTGCGTCAGTTGTTGCCTGCTAATGCGGATTTTTCGAAGCCACCGATCCTGATGTTACATGGTGCCATGTCCAATGGCCGGGTATTTTACAGCCATAGTGGTCGAGGCTTAGGATGCTTTCTCGCTCAGGCGGGCTTTGTGGTGTATGTGCTGGATACGGCGGGCAGGGGTTTGAGTCTACCCAAAATTGCGCGTGGCTTTACTCTGGGGCAAGGGGAGGTGATCCGCGAGCAACTGCCATTAGTGCAGCAGCATATTTTGACTATGCATCAACAGCTTTGTCAGGAGCAGGGGAAACCAGCACCATCGCAGCTGCATTGGTGTGCGCATTCTTGGGGCGGCGTCTTGATGGCGAGCGCCTTAGCGCGTTATCCCGAGTTGCAGCAGAGTGTGCGGTCGCTGCTCACCTTTGGCAGTAAACGCACGATTCGAGTGAAGTCCTTTAAAAAATGGTTGATGGTCGATGTGTTTTGGAATCGCCTCGCCCCAAGTTTAGCCGTGGGGCAGGGGTATCTCGCCGCCGATAAGCTGCGTGTCGGTATGGATAACGAGAGCCGCGCCTCGTTAACTCAAAGCATAGATTGGGTGCGTGGAGAGTGGCTCGACCATGATGATGGCTTCGATTATGGTAAGGCGGCGAAGGCGGCTAACTGGCCCGTTGCGTGGTTTATTGCCGGGCAAAACGATACCGTGCTCGGGCATCCCGAAGATGTCGCCGATATGATCTCTGAGTGTGGTTTTCGCCAAGTGAAATACACTCTGCTCTCAAAGGCGAACGGCTTTAAACACGACTATGGTCATGCGGATATGCTGACCCATCTGGATGCGATGGGTGACCATTTTCCGCTGATCCGCGATTGGTATCTCGGGTTTGAATTGGCAGTGTTAAAAGACTAGGGCGATGCCCCCCTAGTTTATTTTTGCAGAGCAGGGTAGCGCAGCTCTACCTCTTGGGTGATATCGAGTAGCTCACCAACACCGATAATCCGCCAGAGTTGTTCCTCGAGTTGTTTCGCTCTGTGGTTGGCGTGGATGTTGATGTATTCCAATTCGCGGCGCAGATAACCCATATCCGGTTTCTCAGTCGCACCACGGTAAATCCGCAGCGCCATAAAGCGTCCCGCCAGTTTACTTTGGTTGATAAAGGCGATTTTGGCCTGCGCATCTCCAAGCTCGGTGGCGGGAACACATTTTAAATGGAATTGACCGCGGGACTGGCGGGTCAATTGGATAAATACCTCAATAAAATCCATATCCTGCTGCGGCTTCATTTGGCGGATAGGGTCGAGAATATCCCGTTTAAAGAATCCATCTTTTAGCAGCGGCGCGAGATTATATTGCAGGGTATCTGAAGAGCCTGCGGCAAAAATATCGCTGATCTCATCATGCTCAGTGCTAACCCCTAAACAGGCGACCTGTGCCGATTTTGTTGTTTTTTCAACAAAGTAGGGCACCGAATGCAGCTCGCGCAACAGAATGTTTTTCAAACCATCGGCCAGCTCTTTTATCTCGCTGTTGTTCTCGGTAAGCTGTTCGAGTTTTTCACGGTTATGGGCGATCAGTTTATTTAAAAACTCCACGCCAACGTGGGGCGTATGGCCCATGACTGCGGCGAGATGAAGCGTCACGCCATTTTTACGGGTACGCACTAGGCGATAGGGTAAATTATCCAGTTGGGTTTTACCGGCAATGGTCTGCAACTTAGGCAAGCTGATCATTATCGGCTTGTTGGTCGCAAACTCAGTCGGATTATCTAGAGTCAGCTGCATGCCTCGACCAGAAATATCTAAGCTTATCCCCGTCGCTTTTAAGGCTCCCTGCGACACATTAACTAAGGTTTTGAAAGCAAAACGCGCTTCCTGTCGACGCTCACTAAATTGCATCGAAACTGGCTTGATTTGGTGTGCCGTCAGGCGCTGTTGGCCAAAGGCTTTGAGCGCATTGGCATTGCTATCGTCCTGCCAGGCCTTGTAGCTAGCCCTTTCATCCTCATTGGTAAGGTCTATTAGTTGCAGCATATGGCTGAACTGGGACAATTGCTGCTCCACCAGCGGGCTGTACTTAGCATCATCCCCCGGTAAGGTCGCACGGCGATAACCTTTCGCATGGTAAATCTTATCTGGGATGAGTTTGAAAATACGCCAGCTCGGTTTCGTTGAGGCAAAACCGAGGAATAAAGACGTCATGCCCTTGGCTTTTAATTCGGCTAAGGTGGCCGAGTAAAAATACAGTGAGCCTTGGGCGTTGTAGGTAAAGCTAAAAAACAATCCGTAATCGGGATTTTCGGGATGATTGACCAGCGCCGAGAGCCTTGCTGGCGTCAGCATGGCGGGTAACTGGCTGATATCATTCTCATCCTGAAAATAATGCACTATTTGCTGATTGTCGCGGCTCAGCAGCATATGGCTGATGGATTGGGACTGCTGATTGAGAAACAAAGGCAAATGCGGCAGATGCGGTAGGTAATGGCGTTCGAACCCCAGACCAGAGGCCGTCACTAGGACATCATTCACATCCAGTTTATAACGGAGCTTGTAGCCTCGGATTAAGTTGCCCAGCATTTCACCTAGGGCATCCGTGCCACCAATCCGGCGTAAGCGTAACCAAATGAATTCACCATTGGTTTGGCTATCGACAATCTGATAATCGACCCCGAGTTGTAAATCGGGGTAGTAATATTCTTCACTAAGCTCGAGCAGTTTGACCTTGAGGGGCTTGTCCAGGTCGAAGGGGTGATTCGCCGCCAAGCGAATGCGCGCACCGCCAACCGATAAATCGACGGTGATCCCTGGCATTTCGGTTCGCCCGGGTTGCGACACCGCAATGCGGATACTGTAATTCATCCGTTCTTCGGCGCGGTTAAAATAACTGCCGAGCACCACACCGGGCACCATAAAAGGTTCGGGTTCGACGCCATCCGGTTGTTGCGTCACCTGACGCAGTTTTTGTCGCCGCTGTTGATGGGCATTGATGACGTATTCATACACCCCTAAGGTGTACTTATTGCGGTATAAAGACATAGCCGCTTGCAGACTATGCTTGGCAGGCTCATCGAGAAAATGGCGCTGCTGGCCGAGCATGACTTCGGTGCAGGGCAACTCAGACTTGTCCCTAAGATCGATAATCCGGGTGCAGGGCGAAGCCAAACGATTCAACTCCATTTTCAACAGAAAACGGGTCGAATTGTTTTCATCGGCAGTCAGCTGCTGAAAAATCTCTTGGAAATTCGGTTCCATGAGTAGCGGCTTGAGCTGTTCTATGAGTGCATTATGGTTATCTAAACTCATGTAGGGTCTTTTCTAATGCTGATTTTATGCCGTGCTGTGTTAGTCTAATGTCGGCAGTATTCACAGTTACTTAAATTGATTTTATACAGATTTTAATAAGTTATGGCAAAGAATAAAACCGCGTACGTGTGCAATGAGTGTGGACAGGATTTTCCACGCTGGCAAGGGCAATGCAACGCTTGTCAGGAGTGGAATACGATAACCGAAGTGCGCTTAGGCGCCGCCTCGCCCGGACGGGGAACTAAGTTTGCGGGTTATGCAGGTGCGGGCAGTAGCGAAGTCAAAACCTTAGACCAAATTGACCTCAATGCCTTGCCACGGATTGTGAGCCATTTTGGCGAGCTCGACCGCGTGCTCGGGGGCGGCATAGTGCCAGGCTCTGCGATTCTGATTGGCGGTCATCCCGGTGCCGGTAAAAGCACGCTGTTACTCCAAACCCTGTGCCATTTAGCCGAGCAAATGCCTGCGCTCTATGTGACGGGTGAAGAGTCTCTGCAGCAAGTCGCTATGCGGGCCCATCGTTTAGGGTTGCCGACCAATAAACTGCGGATGTTATCCGAGACCAGTGTGGAGCAGATCTGCGAAGTCGCCCTGCAAGAATCGCCAAAAGTCATCGTCGTAGACTCTATTCAAGTCATGCACATGAGCGATGTGGCATCGAGCCCCGGCAGTGTGTCGCAGGTGCGTGAATCGGCCTCCTATTTAACTCGCTTTGCCAAGCAAAACGGCATTGCCGTGATCATGGTCGGCCATGTCACCAAAGA
This sequence comes from Shewanella sp. FJAT-51649, assembly GCF_019457435.1. Lineage (NCBI taxonomy): Bacteria > Pseudomonadati > Pseudomonadota > Gammaproteobacteria > Alteromonadales > Shewanellaceae > Shewanella > Shewanella sp. FJAT-51649. Next base: position 1,251,099 of record NZ_CP080411.1, read on the forward strand.
CGGCAGCCTTGCTGGGCCTAAAGTGCTCGAGCACTGTATCGATTGTTCTGTGATGTTTGAAGGGGATAGCGACAGCCGTTATCGCACCTTGCGTTCCCACAAGAACCGTTTCGGGGCGATTAACGAGTTAGGCGTATTCGCCATGACCGAGCGCGGTCTGAAGGAGGTCGCTAACCCTTCGGCAATTTTCCTCTCCCGTGGCGAAGAGGAATCCTCGGGCTCCTTAGTCATGGTTGTGTGGGAAGGCACGCGTCCGCTGTTGGTTGAATTGCAGGTGCTAGTGGACAATTCGGCCATGTCGAACCCGCGCCGCGTCGCTGTGGGGATGGATGCGAACCGTTTAGCCATGTTACTGGCGGTGATGCATCGCCATGGTGGTTTACAAATGTCGGATCAGGACGTGTTTGTAAACGTCGTTGGCGGGGTTAAAGTGACGGAAACCAGTGCCGACTTAACCTTGTTGCTGGCCATGGTGTCGAGTTTCCGTGGCGATATTTTACCGAGCGATTTAGTGGTGTTTGGTGAGGTGGGGTTATCCGGGGAAATTCGCCCCGTGCCCAATGGCCAAGAACGCCTCGTCGAAGCCGCCAAGCATGGCTTTAAGCGGGCGATTGTGCCCCGTGCTAATGTGCCAAAAAAGCCGCCCGCAGGCATGGAAGTGGTGGGCGTGGCAAAATTATCCGAAGCCCTCGAAGCGATATAATCCTCAAAACAAAAAACAGCGCCCAATGGCGCTGTTTTTTTTATGGATTTTTCGGCGGTGCAGCCTGTGTCACACTCAACTTTTCCACTTAATCGGTGCTGTTGTGTTTCTCGATAAATAGCGCCAATTCACGATTCAGTATCGACGCATCGCCGAGATTCAGCTCAACGATGCGTTTGAGGTGGCTGATGCTGTCGACATCGATAAATTTACACTTGAGCCCCAGTTGTTGGTTGCGTTGATGCACTAACTCGGTCTCCATTTGTAGCTCAATATCCGAGCCCGGCAAGGTAAAACTGAGGGTGATAGGCTCACTTGAATGGCTAAATCCGGCAGGTTCGTCCACCAGTGCGCCATTTAGGCTGAGGTCGAGTATGGTGGTTTGCCACTGTTTATCGCCTTGGTGTACCGATGCGCTAGCGGCAAAGAGGATCCGCGAGAACTTTCGTCTTTCATCAATCACGACTTCTTTATTGTTCATAGTTTGTTAGTGCTCACCCCAATCAATATGCCTAAGCATATGTCATATTGATGTTACTGTAAAAGTTCGGCAGTTTTTTGTGCGAGAAAGTAACGGAGATCGCATATTTTACCTTTTCCTCATATGCAAATATGAAAAAGTATGAATAATGCAGTTAAGCAAAATAAGAGATGTAGAACATGGCCTATAGTGTGCTCGTTGTCGATGATGAAGCGGTGATTCGTGCTCGATTGAAAGGGTATTTTGAAAAAGAAGGTTACCGCGTTGTCGAGGCGGCCGATGGCGAGCAGATGTGGCACGAGTTTAATCGTCAACATATTGATTTAATTATGTTAGACATTAACCTGCCCGGGGTGGATGGCTTAAGCTTAACCCGTGAGTTACGTAGCCGCTCCCATGTGGGGATTATCTTAGTCTCTGGCCGTGATGAATCAATTGATAAAATCGTTGGTCTCGAGATGGGCGCCGATGATTATGTGACTAAGCCCTTCGAGCTGCGGGAGTTATTGGTTAGGGTTAAAAATCTACTGTGGCGGATTTCTCTGGTAAAACAGGCCGAACAAGCGTTGGTGCAGGAATTATCCGAGCCCGACGATGTGATGAGTTTTGAAGGTTATCGGCTCGAATTAAACAGCCGTAAGCTGCGCCAAGGGGAGGAGCTTATCAAGCTCACTAAGGCCGAGTTTGAGTTGTTAACCGCCTTTGCGCTGCATCCGCAGCAGGTACTTTCCCGCGAGCGTTTAATGCAGCAAACCAGTCATCGTAATCAGGATGTGAATGACAGAACCATAGATGTCATCATCCGTCGCCTGCGTAATAAGCTCAATCCCGAACTCTTTGTCACTGTCCATGGTGAGGGCTATTTGTTTGCCGCTAAGGTGGATGACTAATCGCTAACTAAAATATTGTGTTGAGCGCTGAGTTAATCGCGATGTAAAGCGCTCAGGGGCGCACTTGATACAAGGGATAAAAATCCGCTTCGGCGAGGCTAACACTAAGATCCGATAGGGTATTTGGTGAGGTCGTGCGCTCAACGATAGCGGGACCTATATCGCCAAAAGGTGCGGCGCCTTCGAGCTGTTTTACTGTGACATCGATGGCGAGTTTGCCCTGTAACACGACTAAGTCATCATTGCTGTATACCACTTTTTGTCGCTTCAAGCCGCGCAGAATTGCAGGAGATAAGTAACTGCTCACCAGCTTGATGTCTTGTGTCAGTTGTTTTTGTTTGAGGGTACTGACGGCGGCTTCTATTGCCACCGCACTGCCAAGAATATAGTCGGGGCGTTGAGCCTTAAGCAGTATCTGTAATTGGTCGCGGTAGAGATTGCGATTGTTATCAGCATGCTGAATCGCACTGATGCTGACATTGCTGCCCTCGAGAGCATGGCGAATGCCTTGTTCGACTAAATCTGTGCCGCCTAGGTTTTCGGGGCCGGCTAAGAGGGCCAAGGTGGTCGGCTGGCTGGGCGAATGCGCCTTGGCATCTGCCTTAATAAAATTGCCCGCGCTTAGCCCCATTTGATACCAGTTAACGCCAATATGGGTCTGCACTTGCTCTGCATTGAGTTTATTCACTAGGGCGAGCACGGGTTTGGTTAACGGCTCTGAGAAATGTTCGAGCAGATTGGGACTCACTGCACCGAGCAAAATCGCGTCGTAATCTCCCTTCATGCAGGCGCTTAATTGCTCGAGCTGTTTATCTTGATGGTAGTAGCTGCCTGCTTCGAACAGGTCCAGCGACACACCTAGGTGTTTAGCCTGTTGGATCAGGCCGTAGTCGATGCCAATCCAATAGGCGTCCTTAAGATGGGGCACTAAGGCACAAATGCGCCAAGCCTGTTGTGCTTTACTCAGGGGATGATAATCAAGTGCCTGCGCCTGCTGAATGTTGGCATTAAAGGGATGGCGTTGCTCCAATGGCCAAGTTTGGCTGTTGGCATTGGCAGACGATAAACATAACAGCCCAAAAGTGGTGAGTGTGAGCAAAGCTTGCCAAAATTTTCCCATTGTCTCGTATCATCCACAGTGATTATCTCGAAGGCATTGTAACAGAAGGAACAAGTGTGGCGCCTTTATCTTTATCGCGAAGTAGTTTAACCGGCAGACTTATGCTCGCCTTCGGCGTGCTTGGGGTATTGCTGTTGCTACTGGTTAGCTTAGGTAGCCTGAGTTTGCATTGGCTCAAACAGGCCGACAGTTATCTGTATGAAGAATCCTTACCCGCCTCTCAAGCCGCGCGCCAATTAGTGCAGGCCTCTAATGCCTTATCCGATGGAGTGACCCAGTTAGGCCAAGTAGAGGATGAGCGGCAGCGGGAATTTATCGGCCGTAAGCTCAGCCTTGAAAGCGCCACAATGTTAAATAGCATCAAAGTGTTACTGACACTGGATGTGAACGAGGATAATCATTTATCCGTATTAGCTGGGCAAATCATCGAGCAATTAACCTTACTGGGTAAGAGTGTGGGCCAGCGCATTACCTTAGGCGATGAGTTACAGCTCAGGGCCCGCGAATTATCGGTTGCCGCAGGCCGAGCCTCAGAGCTATTGCAATCCGAATTGGCGGTTGTCGACTCCGCGATTTTGGCAAAACTCAGCCAAGCCTATCCGGATATTGCGGGGAATAAGCGCAGTGGCCAATTGCTCGATGATGTGATTGAGCGAGAGTTAGATGTGCAGGAGCAGCTCAACCGTGCGCTCAAGTTAGTACATCAAATTGCGCTGCTCAGTCAGTTATTTGAGGCATCCGAATTACAGTCTGAGCTGCAATTGAGTGTTCCCCGTTTATTGGCAACCTTTGCCAGCACGACACCAGCGCACCCGATGGCACAGAATCATCCAGATCATCCAAAGCAAGGAACGGCTATCGAGCTGGCGACCACTGAGGCGCCAGCTGCAGAGGTGGGTATCGATTTAATGGCGCTCACCACAGTGGCTGAGCTTATTCGCGACCCCGGCAGGCTCAATGCGCTAAAGGCGGAGTTGGCTATTCTTCTTCATACCCCAAAAATCATTAAATTACAGCGAGAACTGAGCCAAAGCCTGCAGCGCCAACAGCGTCAGCAGCAGGAGTTAGCGGAAAAACTCTATAGCCTCAACACGCTGGTGGACAGTGCGCTTAATCAACAGCAACAGCGGGCAGAGCTGGCGCGAAGTGATTATTTAATGCAGTTGTCTTACGCCCGCTTGGGGCTGTGGGGCACGGGCATATTAATGTTGGTTATCATAGCTGTTGTGGTTTATCGGGTGATCTATCGCGGCATTGCCTTGAGGTTAAATCAGGCAACCGAAGCCATGTCGCGCTTAAGTTTAGGAGACACCAATGTGAGCCTCGATGCCCACGGTGACGATGAGTTGACCGCCATGGCCAATGCCATCGAGGCATTTAAGCGAAAAACCGCCCATAACCTGAAATTACAGACGGATTTACGCCAGGTCGCCGATGAGCTGACCGAGCATAAAAAGGCTCTTGAACAAACCGTGGCCACACGCACGCAGGAATTGGCAGAAGCCAACCTACGCCTCAATGCGGAGGCCAAAGGCCACGCTAAGGCAAGAATCGTTGCCGAGGAGGCGAGTCAGGCAAAATCCCAATTCTTGGCGACCATGAGCCATGAGATTCGCACTCCGCTCAACGGCTTACTCGGGACGCTCACCTTACTCGGCCATAGTCAGCTGCCGCCAGCGCAGCAACAGATGCTCGCATTGTCACAATACAGCGGCACGCTGCTGCAAACCGTGCTCAACGATATTCTCGATTTCTCTCGCCTCGAGCAGGGTAATTTAACCAATGAACCGCGGCCAACGGATATTAATGCCCTGCTCGATGAAGTGCTGGCGATTATGGTGGCGGGCGCCAATTTGGCGGGATTGAGCTTAAGGCTGAATCGTCCCCAGTTACCCGCGTGTATTCAGATCGATGGCCCTAAGCTGAGGCAAGTGCTGTTTAACTTGATTGGTAACGGCATTAAATTCACCCCAGAAGGCGGCGTGAGTCTCAATGTCAGCGTGCAAGGCGATAAGTTGGCCTTTGTGGTGGCCGATACTGGCGTGGGGATTGCGCCCGAGGTGCGTGAGCAATTATTTATGCCTTACTGCGTATTGCCTAATCAGGGGCGCAGCCGTGGGACAGGTTTGGGGCTTGCCATCTGCAAACAGTTAGTTGAACTGATGGATGCCGAGGGGCAGGGCATTTGGGTCAAGAGCGAGCCAGGCAAGGGCAGTGAGTTTGGTTTTGAGCTGAGCTTTACCCAATGTGATAAGGCATTAGATACACAAACTCAGGTGCAAAAACAGGTTAATCCCCAACGGGTGTTAGTGATTGAAGACAACAAGGTCAATGCCATGGTCGCGCAGGGTTTTTTGGCGCATTTAGGCCACAGTTCCAGCTTGGTCGTCAGTTGTCAGCAGGCGCTGGCGCATGTGAGTGGTGATAAGGCATTCGATGCCGTGATGCTCGATATTCAGCTGAGTGATGGCTCAGGGCTCACCCTATTACCCAAGTTAAAGGCGTTATTCGCCAATGGCAAGGTGAAATTTGCCGCCTTTACCGCGCAGATGCAGACGGAGGATCTTAGCCTGTATCGGAAGGCGGGGTTTGATACTGTGTTAGCTAAACCCTTGAGCCTGCAAACCCTGACAGAATGGTTAGGTGTTGCGCGTGTGCCAGCTTCAATACCAGCTTCACTAGGTGAGTCATCGCCGCAATCGGCACAATCACTTCAATCGCCGAATAGGGCTGAACCTACCAGCCAGAACTATCAAGCTGAAACCTTGTTAGATCTTAACCAGTTACAGCAAGATCTTGAGGTCTTAGGTGTGAAAGCCGTTAGTGATATGTTGACGCTCTATCGAACCTCCAGTGCCGAGCAAATGGAGCGACTTTCGGCGTTAACCTCTGTGGCGCATTTCAGCGAGGGCGCAAAACTATTGCACGCGCTTAAGGGCAGCAGTGCCAGCATGGGGCTAAAAGCATTGACCCAGTGTTGTCAGCAGTGGGAGAAAACACTCAACACTACAGGGGAAAATGGATTGGATAGCAAAGCCGTCACTGAATTAACAGCCTGCTGGCAGGCATCGATGACAGCGCTTGAGCACTGGCTCACAACACAGGGCTAGCAGCAAAATTTTAGCAACAAACGGCTAGCAGTAAAGGGTTAGCGACAGGAAGTTTGCATTAGGAGTGAGTCGTCCTGAGTAGTAGTTAAGCAGCACGTATTTCTGCCTAATCAATGCAAATCGAGGAATAAAAAAGCGGCTCCCATGTGAGCCGCTTTTGTTCGTTTATTCTATGACGAGACATGAGCCATCACCTTGAGTCTTAATGCGACTCAGGTTTAACGCTACAAGGGCTTTACGCTCGTGTCGATTATTGCATTGCCTGTTCTAACTGCTGTTTATCTTGCTGCACCCAAGCCAAGGTGAGTGTGGCGAGGGCGCTGTAAAAGCCATTGCTGTGCTTGCTATCGCACTCAACGACCTTGGCGACAAACTTGGCTAACCATGAGTCTATACAGGCATTTAGAAAGCTTAACTGGGCGGCATCTTCACTGTGGCAAGCTAAGTGCCCCATATAGGCGAGGATCACGGCTAAGTGATCGGCAGGCTCAGGGAAGTGACTCTGCACTTGCAGTTTGCTCTGGTGTAAAAACTCGCTCATTTGTTGATGCTGCTGCCCAAACAGCAAGGGTTCTACCTCGGGGCTCAAGTACAGGCTGGCATATGGCGACGCGCTGTGCTTTGTGCCTACGAGGAATAAACCGCAATAATCGGCGGCAAGTTCGATCAAGGCTTCATCGCTCGTTAAGCCATTCAGCACCTTCTGTATGCTGGCCACTGGCGCACTAAACTCGGGTGCATAACCCAGTTGCGTCCAGAATTGCTGCGCTTGCTCACTGGTGAGTTGCTTAAGGCGCTGCTCATCAATTTCACGGGCAAACAGAGAAGACAGCAGCTGATACACTAAGGCTCTGGCATGATTGATATCGACGTTGCTCATCGCATGTTCCTCAAGATTAACAGTGGAATGCGCCTAGTTGACTAGGCGCATCGCCTTATTGGCTCGGTTAAATTTCGACTTCGATAGGGCCATCGAAGGAGCTGACCTTAGGGACTTTGCCTTGGTATTTCTCAAACTCGACCAGACAAGTATAGGCTGAGCAGGCTTGAGCCAACTTCGAGGTGCCAATGTCTAAGGTCAGAGTATTTGGGTCGCCATAGCTGCACAGGGCACCGATTTCGGCGCCGCCTTCGACGCTGCCATCTTTACCCACTGGGCCATACCATGCGCCTTCATGAATTCGCACTACACCTTTAGGGAAGCGATCCGACACCACGGCGCCCGCTAACAGTTGGCCACGGTCGTTAAAGACGCGCACTATATCGCCATCTTTAATGCCGCGCGCTTTGGCATCCACAGGGCTGATGTAGATGGGTTCGCGGCCGTTGACTGTGTAAGTTTCGCGGTATTCCTTCGACTCACACATCTGTGAGTGCAGACGTTTATCCGGATGGCAAGATTGTAGCCACACAGGATATTTGTCCGAACCCGGGCCGCCATGGCTACGCTCGGCTTTTTCCATCCAAATTGGATGGCCTTGGCAGTCGTCATAACCAAACTGTTCAATCTTACGGCTGAAGATTTCAATTAAGCCAGAAGGCGTACCTAGTGGATTGATTTCCGGATCGTTTCTAAAGTCGGCGTGGCGTGTCCACAGCTCGCCATCACCAAAGTGCACATAACCTTGCTTCCAGAAGGTGGCAAAATCTGGCATCTCATACTTACCCGCGTTCGCGGCTTTACACTCGTTATAGAGGGTTTCTATCCACTCCATTTCGCTCATATTGCGGGTGTATTCTTTCTCTTTACCCATCAGCGCGGCAAAGCGAGTGAAGATTTCAAAGTCTGACAAGCTCTCAAACAGCGGCTCGACCATCTTCTGCATCGCCAAAATACCGCGGTTAGCATAGGCGCCGTATACGTCGATATCGTTGCGCTCATAGGTGGTGCAGGCGGGCAGCACTATGTCGGAGAAGCGGCACGTCGCCGTCCAGTTCACATCGATAGTGACCACGCATTCCAGTTTATGGAAAGCTTGCTTCATGCGGTTACGGTCTTGATGGTGGTTCCATGGGTTATTACCCGAGAAAATCATCATCTTAATATCGGGATACACCACTTTAGAACCATTGGCATCAATGGTTTTGCCGGGCTCGAGGATCGCATCAATCCAACGGGCGACGGGAATGGTGCTGCTCGCGCCTTTAAAGTCGGTGCTGTCGAACAGGGGTTTTTGGTTCTCGTCTAAGTTACGCGGGAAGGCGCCGGGCGCCGCCGCATTTGTCGCAGGCACACCAATGCTAGAGTAGTGGTGACCATAGCTGATGCCGCCGCCGGGCAAACCGATTTGACCTATCATGGTCGCGAGGACTGCGGCCATCCAGTAAGGTTGCTCACCGTGTTGTTGGCGCTGAATACACCAACCCATCATGATTTGGGTGCGGCCCTTAACTAAGGTTTTCGCCAGATCGCGGATGATGTGTGGTTCAACCCCACAGATTGGCGCCGCCCACTCTGGGGTTTTGGCGATACCATCTTTAGTGCCCATCACGTAAGGCACAAACTCTTCGAAACCTAAGCTGTAACCTTGGATGAATTTTTCATCGTAAAGCTTTTGGGTGATCATCTCATGGGCGATGGCCAGCATCAGCGTCACGTCAGTCTGTGGGTTCACATACAGCTGTTCACAGCCAAGGTAAGCCTGAGTTTTGGTGACCACTGGGTCGATACTGATCACGCGGATCTTGCCCTGTTTGACCTTCTCTTTTAGCTGCGCGAGGTAAGCGAAGGCCTCATGGGTTTCGGCGTTCCAACCCACTTGCAGGTTTTTGTAAGGATCGTTTGACCACAGCACGATAGTGTTGCTGTTTTCTAAAATCAGCGGCCAAGAGGTGCCTTGGGCATACACTTCGGTTGAACCTAACACATAGGGCAGAATGGTTTGGCCGGCTCCGGTGGAGTAGTCACCGATTTTCTTCACATAGTTGCCGTGCATCCCCACCGCACGCTGCATATGGCTGGTGCTGGAATGCAGTTGCCCGGTTGCGCGCCAGCCAGTTTGCCCCGCGTGTAAGCCCGATGGACCGTACTTGGTTTGGACTTCATCGAGTGAGTGTTTAAACAGCTTTAATGCTTTATCCCAGGTCACGCGAACGAAGCGGAAATCCCCCCGTTGCTGGGTATTGCTCTTATGGCCTTTGAGTAAAAAGTCTAAGCGAACCATTGGGTAACGCACGCGGGATGGGTTATAGACCATACCGCGGATACCGTTAATCATGTCCGTTGGATATTTATCTAAATCGAAGGCTTTAACCTCGGCAATCACACCGTTTTTACGTTTGATTTTAAAGGCGCCGAAGTGCGAACCCGTGGTCAGCCATTCGTCTTCATTTAGCCCTGTGCTGGCCAGTGCATTTAAGGGCGCTAACACTGAGCTGCCACCTAAAGCAACGAAAGAGGTTGAGGCTAAGCCTTTTAAAAAGTCTCTTCTGTTCATGGTATTACTCCCGAATTAGTGCTCTTTTTTCACGAAGGTTGACGAATGTTCCTGCAGGTATTTCTGCACCAGCGCTTGGGTGTCTTGGTCCATGTTCACGAAGGCCAACATGCCTTGGAACATGCCTGGCCAGGTATTGGCATCGAAATGCGCTTCATCTGGCTGGGTGTGGCACACACTACAGCTTGAGCGGAACGTGTCGCGGGCATAGCCCCAGAGTGGTTGCAGCTCGGTGAGCAGGTAATCCTTATCGGTCCAGATTTGGGCCTCTACTCGTTGCCATTTCAGGCCTGTCATTGGGTCTTCTTTCTCTTCAAAGGTTTGGATAACACCTTCGGTTTCGGCTGCATCTTTGCTTAACTGCGCCGACAGAATGTTCACGCCAAAGTCCATGTAGATCACGCGGCCTGCACCGATTTTCTTACGCCAGCCATCGATACCAATTTTGATGCGCTTACCTTGGGTTTCGATCACTTTAACTTTAGTGGCCACGTTTAAGGTACCGGCTTCAACGTCACCTTTTTCACTAAAGAACAGTGGCTTAGTCAGGGCGCTGTAGTAGGTTTGGTTGGTTTCGACTGAGCTGACGCCAGCGCCGACTTCGGCGATGAGTTCGGGTGCACGGGCCGTGCCCATTTCAGGTAAATGGTGGGCAATACCTTTGTGGCAATCGATACAGCTTTGGTCGATTTCGGCGGCGCGTTTCATCTGTTTTTGCGCCAGTGGTGACATGCTTTCCCACTTCATCGAGTTGTAGTTGTGGCAGTTTTTACAGGCCAGCGAATTGTCGCGATCGAAACGTTTCCATTCGCGGCTCGCCATTTCGAGGCGTTTAGCTTCAAATTTTTCTGGGGTGTTGACGGTGTTAAATAACCAGCCCCAAACATCGTGGGAGGCTTCCATTTTACGGGCAATCTTACGGCTCCAGTTGTGGGGCACGTGGCAGTCGGGGCAGGTGGCGCGCACGCCTGAGTGATTCGACCAATGCACAGTCTCCTGTAACTCTTGGTAAGGCTTGCTCTCCATACTGTGGCAGCTGATACAGAAGGCTTCGGTGTTGGTGGCTTCCAGCGCGGTGTTAAATCCGCCCCAGAAGATGATGCCCATGATAAAAGCACTGATGCTGACAGCGCCTAAGGTGAGAGCTTTTGTGGGTTTGTTTAGTGTGCGCCAGAGGTTGATTAACCACTTCATAATAGCGTCCTCAAAGTATCAGTGAATTAGTGGCCGACAACGCCGCCGAAGGCTTGGATCATCCAAATGATGAAACCGTAGAGACTGATCCCCGCGACAGTCAATGCGGGAAAGAGTATGAAAATGATGAATCCCAGCGCCTTTAACTCATTGCTGCGTGAGGACTTATCCGATGTTTGCATAGTGGGCTTTGTCATTGGGAAGAGCTCCGTTCGAAAGCGATTTTTGATGGGAGCACTATAAAGGGCAGATGTGAATGGACTTGCCTGCAGGGATGAATGGGCTTTGACAATATATGAAAAATTATGAAAATTTTAAAAAGCCGATGACTTTTTGTTTTACTGACAGAGAGTTAATCTAATTTCTGTGATCGAACCCGGCAGTTTGCTGTGCGGTTTAGGCGTTTTTTTAAACACTGATTTTGAATTTTTTCGCTAATTATTTACTGAAGTGCAGGCGAGGTCTTAGCTATCTGGCTGCGTTTACAGTATTATCCGCGCCCAACAAAGGCTGCGTTTGTGTCGTTGAAGCCATTTTAACGATGCAAAGCGTCACTGCTTGCAGATCATGGATTTTTCCCGATGTAGGAGAATGATGTGGATCTCTCACCCAAGTCATTGGATTTGGGGCTCTAATCTGCCGCAGCCAGCGTCGCCAATGGTTAAGCCAATTGGTATCGACCCTATTTTAAGAGATCACAAGGTATAACAAGATATGTCTGAGCAATTGAGTTCAACAGCCGTACCCTCTGGTTCGTTTCTGGACCGTTTTTTTTCAATTCAACAACGTGGTAGCACAGTTCGCCAAGAAGTGATTGCAGGGTTAACCACCTTCCTCGCTATGGTGTACTCAGTGATTGTAGTACCCAATATGTTAGGCAAAGCGGGATTCGATCCCGGCGCCGTGTTCGTCGCTACTTGTTTAATTGCCTCCTTTGGCTCACTGCTGATGGGACTCTGGGCGAATCTGCCCATGGCCATTGGTTGTGCGATTTCACTCACTGCCTTTACCGCCTTCGGCTTAGTGTTAGGTCAGGGCATGAGTATCCCTGTGACCTTAGGCGCCATCTTTTGGATGGGCGTGATTTTTACCGTCGTGAGTGTCACGGGCGTGCGTCAATGGGTGCTGGCTAACCTACCCAAGGGGATTGCCCACGGTACAGGTATCGGTATTGGCTTGTTTTTACTCTTAATTGCCACTAACAGTGTGCAGTTGATTGTGGCCAATGACGCGGGTCTGCCAGTGAAGTTAGGCGACATTAACAGCCTGCCCGTTATCGCCACCGTGCTGGGCTTAGCGGCCACTATTGGTTTAGAGCGCCGCGGCGTACCCGGCGGGATTTTACTGGTGATTATCGGCCTGTCCCTGTTCGGTTTAGTGTTTGATCCTAGCGTGACATTCCAAGGCTTCTTCGCCGTGCCTGATTTTACTTCTGAGCACTCGCTGATTGGCCAAATGGATATTATGGGCGCCTTGAATCCTGTGGTATTGCCGATTGTGCTGGCACTGGTGATGACGGCGATTTTTGATGCCACGGGCACCATCCGCGCGGTTGCGGGGCAAGCCAATCTACTGGATAAAGACGATAATATCGTTGGCGGTGGCAAGGCATTAACGTCAGATTCTGTCAGCAGCATGTTTTCGGGTATCGTTGGCGGCGCACCTGCGGCCGTGTATATCGAATCGGCGGCGGGTACGGCGGCGGGCGGTAAGACAGGTTTAACCGCGACCATAGTGGGCGGTTTATTCCTGCTGATGGTGTTTTTAGCGCCGCTCAGCTATTTAGTGCCTGCCTATGCGACGGCGCCTGCGCTGATGTATGTGGGGCTATTGATGCTCAGCAATGTGACTAAGCTGGACTTTAACGATAAGGTCGATGCGATGGCAGGCTTAACCTGCGCCGTGTTCATCATCCTCAGCTGTAACATTGTGACCGGTATTATGCTTGGCTTTGTGACCTTAGTGGTTGGCCGTATTTTTAGCGGTGAAATCCGTCAGCTTAAGTTAGGCGTGCTCGCCATTACGCTGGGCCTGGTGGCTTTCTATATGGGCGGCTGGGCGATCTAGTTTATAAAGTTGAAAGCGAGTGCCGTTAGCACTCGCTTTCATTGACCTCATTGTGTTCACAATAGGCTCGCAGCAAATCCTTCCAAGTCACAATCCCGACCAAATCGCCATTATCGAGCACAGGCAAACAGCCAATATTGTGTTCTAGCAGGGTGTGCGTCGCAGCATCGAGCGACACATGCGGCGCAACGGTAACGGGATTACGGGTCATCACCTGATGAACGCGTTTTTGTAGGGTTTCGAGATCCTTAGCGGTTTCGGCGCTGCTGCCTAGATTCGGGCTGATGGCACGCAGTAAGTCGCGCTCCGACAATACGCCTTCGAGTTTATATTCATCCACCACCAGCAGATGGTGGAAATTTGCCTGCTCGAAAATCTCCTTCGCCACGGTTAAACGATCGTCCATTTCGACCGTGACGACTCGGGTACGCATAATATCGGCGATAATGATCGGCATGATAAACCCCTTCCTAGGACGTGTATCGTTAATGCACTGTATTACAGATACTTATAACAGACCGATGTTTATTTAGCCAATATCTTAGACATGAACAGGCCTAATCCTGCTCGTCGGTTTCATCCTCTGCCATCAAGGGGTTGCGTAAGTCTTCGGGTAAATGGGCGCCGATATAACGCTGGTACTTTTTCCCCTTGAGTTTATGGGTATCGACCAAGACTAAGCCATCGACACAGTCGCCGAAATCGGCATCGATCCCGAAGGCGAGAAACTTTACTCCATCCTGCTTGCACAGCTCGCCATACTGCTTGTATAGGGTTGGCACAGCGGCGCCCATACTCGCCAGCATTTGTTTGAGTTGCTTAAAGTGGCTTGGGTAATCCTCGCCCGAATAGAGTTCATCCAACTGCAACTTGCGCTGCTTGGACAGACCAAAGGGCGACATGGACACCGCCAGCTGCTCTGCTGGCGCAAACTCCTTGGAGTAGAAATGCACTAACATCTCCCGCGCGCTGCCAGGCAGTTGATTGCTGATGGACACTGGGCCAAACAGGTAGCGATATTCGGGATGTTTAGCGAGGAAGGCGCCAATGCCAAACCAGAGGTAGTCGAGACTGCGTTTGCCCCAATATTTGGGCTGCACAAAGCTGCGGCCAAGTTCTAAGCCTTGTTTGACGAAGGGCATAAAGCCGTCGGCATATTGGAACAGGGATTGGCTGTAGAGGGCGTTGTCGCCGTAGCGATTTAGCACTTGCTCGCCGCTGGCGAAACGATAGGCGCCGACAATTTCAAACTGCTCTTTATCCCACAGCACCAGATGTTGGTAGTAGGAATCGTATTTATCGATATCGCGGCGCTTGCCCGTGCCTTCACCGACGGCGCGAAAGGCGATTTCCCGCAGGCGACCAATTTCGCGCATGATGGGGTTGCTGTCTTGATGCTGATACAAATAAATCAGCTTGTTATCTTGGGTTTCGCCAAGCAGTTCACATTGTTGCAGCGCGGCTTGCAGATCTCGGCGCGACTCAGGGTGAGCGATGGCGCTTTGGGTGATAAACAGCGGGTCTTTATCTTTACCGATGCGATACAGATGATTCTTCAGCAGTTTTATCTTGGTCTTTAGCGGAAAATCCATCGAGCGCACGGCTTCATTCGGGATAAGCTCGCCGATGCGAATAGGCATATTGCGCTTAGCCTGTTTAAACATCTCCTTGACCAGTAGCAATGTGGCTAAGGGTTTGTAAATCATCGAGGCGCCGTAGAAGGTGGCCGAGTTTTTAGCATCCAAGAAGATTGGTAGCAACGGCGCATTACAGGAAATCGCCATCTTTAAAAAGCCTGAGTGCCACTGGGTATCGCGCACGCCATTGGGGCGTAGGCGAGAGACTTCTCCCGACGGGAAAATCAGCACCGCGCCTTCATTACGTAAATGCTGGTGGATTTTTTCGAGGTGCTGTTTCGGCGTGCCGCCCGTCATATTGCGCACTGGCAGCAGGATAGAATGCAAAGGTTCGAGTGCCATCAGGAGCTCGTTTGCTACAACCTTGATATCGGGGCGAATTTCGCTGACCAGTTTAATCAGGGCGAGGGCATCGAGGGAGCCAATCGGATGATTGGCGAAGATCACCACGCGGCCTTCGCAGGGAATGTTTTCGACCTCGTTGGCGGGCACGGTAAAGCTAAAATCGAAGCTGGCGAGCACTTGCTCGACAAAATCGACCCCTTGCAGATAGGCAAACTGATTGGCTATCTCGTTACATTGTTTTTCATTCAACAGGTAACGCAGCATGGCCTTAGTCGGCTTGGCTAACCAAGGTTTGTCCTTGAGGGCGGGCAGGTTTTGCTCCACCACATTATCGACGGTAAAGATCATCGAACTGGCTTTTAAGGCGGGCAGTGGCATGGCTGCTGCTCCGCTGGCTGCTTCCTGCGTTAAAGCATTGGCGCTTAATGTGTTAGGGCTTAATGACTCGGTATTTGGGGTATGAGGAGTTAATTGATTCATGATTAGGCGACATCCCTTGGTTGGATTTCTGCTTGTTTGGGGCTGTGTGTGGCCGTTTGTGGAATAGGTTTTTGGGCTTGAGTGGGCATTTGAATCGGCGCTTTAGGCGGCGTTTGCGCCAGCACAATACTGCTCAGAATATCGAGGTTTAAGCTTTGCTCGTTCCAGCGGCAGAGCTGTAATTCCCCGCTTAAGGTTTCGGTGATCAGGCTGCAGTTTTCGACCCAGTCGCCATCATTGGCATAGATTATCTGGCGCTTATCCGGCGTGCTGTATTGGTTCTCTCGAGGGTGAATCGATAGCTCTGGCTGGTGGATATGGCCGCAGATCACACCATCCACATCATAGTGCTGCGCATAATTCACCACGGCTTGGCGAAAACGAGCGATAGCCGTTTGTGCCTTGCCAACGCGGGATTTGATATAGCTGGCGAGTGACCAATACGGGTAGCCTAAACGCTCTCGCAGTCGATGGAGATTGCGGTTGAGGAACAGCAACAAGTCGTAGAGATGATCGCCCAAGATGGCGTAGAAGCGCCCAACGCAAACATCGGCATCGAACTGATCGCCATGCAGCATTAACAGTTTGTGGCCGCCAATGCCCTGATGAATATGTTGGCGGGCAATTTTGACATTCAGCAGCGTCAGTTCGGCATAGGGCTTGATTAACTCATCGTGGTTACCCGGCAGATACATCACCTGAGTGCCGTTTTGTGCCAGTTCAATCAGCTTTTGCAATACCTTATTGTGGCTCTCGGGCCAGTGCAGGCGGCGTTTGAGCGCCCATAGATCCACAATATCGCCGACCAGATACAAGTGCTGGCAACGCACGGTATTTAACAGGCTTAACAGATAGTCGGCTTTGCAATCCTTACAGCCGAGATGGATATCCGATAACCAGAGGGCGTTGACTGTGATGGTTTGGTTATTTGCGGCGTTGCTGGCGTTGGCAATATGTGGAGTTGAGAAGGAAGTAGTGTTAACACTGGATGGAGCATTGTCGGAAGAGTTGCGGGGAGTCTTGAGTGCGTCGATAAGCGCGCGATCAAGTCCCCTGTAATTAGCTCCAGTCATCTCATATTCACCCTATGCGGCTGTTGACTGCCTTAGAGATTAGTGACGGGCTTTGACTGAATGATGAAGCTTAAGTGACATGCAGATGACAACAAGTGGATTAGGCTGGACTTAACCGTCAAAATTTGGATCTGGATGCAATGACAGTCGATAGATTGAGTTAACTCATTTTTTGCGCCATTACGTGTTTCGGCTCGTTTGCTCAACCGAAAATCCCCACACCCGCTGCCATGCATATTCTTATCTATTTGCCTATGTTTGGCTTTACCAGAAATCGACTAACAATGTATGGGTATACAGTCATATTTAAATTTAGGTGTTTTGGTATGATTTCCAGACAAAATCAGTGCGCACTAATTCCATACACAATAAATAAAACTCCATAAAATCAGGTGAATATAGTAACTGAACTTTAGTTAATAGATTTGAAAAACGCGCATGCGCGTTTTTCCAGATGGTGTATCTGGCAGAAAGCTGATAAGTTCTTTACATACAGATAGTTAATCGTGCGCGTTTTTACTGGTCCAACGAGGTAAACGCGCATGCGCACTAATAAAATGTTAGCCCTCAATCATATATATGCAATAGATGAGAATGAAATGATAGATGATTTTAAAAAATTATTGATGGATACACTGAAAAATAAGCCTAGTAACAAAGCACTTATGTTGTTTGATTTTTCAGCTAATGTACGTTCTACACTTGGTGTAAGTATGAATGACCATCTTGATGAGTTATCTGAAGCCGCAACACTACTTCAAGATGAAAAATATATAAGGTTTGAAGATGGTCGACAAGGTGGTCGTTTTGTCAGAGGTTTACACTTCGATGATTACTTTGATAAAAAAATAGAACAAAGTGTAGTGAATTTTAGTGTTGGTTCTGTAAGTGGTGGTAATGTTCAAATAGGAAATAATAACTCACTGGTCATCGAGCAAGGTTTAAAGTCATTAATTGACAAAATAGATAGTAAAGATATACCCGAGCCAGAAAAAGAAGTTGCAAAAAACTCATTGAAATCATTGTTGTCCAATCCAACGGTAGCGGCGATTCTGGGGGAGCGGCATCAGGAATACTATCATTACTTTAAGTTAAAAGGGCTAACAAAGTAGTAAACGCGGACAAAAAACTGTTGGCTGTTACGCTTCGCTTCACATTTTAGCCAACAATTTTTTGCCGGTTACAACGGCGTTATGCCTAAGGAGCTGTGATGAAGTTTTTAGCTGTCATAGCCATCTTGTTCTCTCTTCATGCGGAAGCTACTGAAGAGAAATTGCTGTGCGAACATAGAGAATTGCGTATTGAGCCAGATATGCAAATGAAGGAAAGTTTTTTCACTGAAAGTAATGCGGAGTCAGCTAAATCTGAATTAGAGAAGCTTGATTTAAGCAACAATGATTTGATGATTCAGTTCGCCATTGAAAACAACAGCCGAATTGTGCGTGGCTATAAACTGCGAGCCAGAGCTATCGAGTCCGACAATGAGGAAGATATCAAATCTTTCTGCGATTTCTATGTGTCTGAGGCTTTCTATCACGACTAAAGGCAAACAAGGCGCAGCAACACGCAACTTACAAACTGCCATAGTACTTGGCGTTAATCCATAGAAATATTTATCCGAAACTGACGGTTAGAGTTAAGGCTTTAACTCGGAAATTGTCCCAAAGCGTGCTGAGTAAGATTATGAAGTCTACAGGCTGTGACAATGCTAAACAGGTGAGCCATGGCGATTAGCGAGACGACCGTCCGCCCCACGGACGGGGCGGACGAGCATCCAAGGATGGACTCGCTGCGTGTCGGTGAGAGAATGCCATGGCTCAGCACTTAAAGAATTAAACGGCCAAGCTTTATCCTTCAGCAGTAGTATTCAGAAATTCTAAATGACTTTCTGTAAAACTGAGTTATATGGTGACAAGCGGAGTTTATACGCTTAAGTTCACTGCATAATCAAAAACTGTCTGTTTGTGTACGAATTCGTGTTTGAATCGGTATAAAAAAGGGGAGTCAGTTAAATCTGACTCCCCTTGATATTTAAGGTTATGTTGCGCTTAGAACAGCAGGTGAGCCACGCCGGCAATCACTGGCAGAGTGACTAAGGTGCGCAGTACGAACACGACGAATAGCTCAACAAAATTCACTGGGATCTTACTGCCAATCAGCAGTGCGCCTACTTCACTCATGTAAATCAGCTGGGTTACTGATAAGGCGGCAATCACAAAGCGGGTCATATCCGATTCGATAGAGCTGGCTAAAATCGACGGGATAAACATATCGGCAAAGCCAACAACGATAGTTTTAGAGGCTTCGGTGGCTTCTGGGATATGCAGCAGTTCCAGTAACGGAATAAACGGCATACCTAAGTAATTGAAAATAGGCGTATGCTCGGCGATGATCAGCGCCGTAGTACCAATGGCCATTACCACTGGGATAATGCCAAATACCATGTCGATAACGTTTTTAACGCCTTCATTTAAAACGGCTTTCACACCACCAGCACTGGCAGCTTTCTCGAGTGCTTTATCAAAGCCCCAAGAGAGAGCGCCGTGTCCAGCGGGGATCATCTCATCGTCGGGTTGACGTGGCGTATCGTCGATATAGTTATCTTTTTTCCACGACAGTGGTGGCAGCTTAGGCACAATCACGGCCGCCGCAAAACCCGCTAAACATACGGTTAGGTAGAAGGGCACAAACATTTGCTCCAACTTCACCTGAGAGATCACCACTAAGCTGAAGGTAATTGACACCGCCGAGAAGGTAGTACCGATAACCGCTGCTTCCCTTTGGGTGTAAAAACGCGCTTCGTATTGCTTGCTGGTCAGCAAAATCCCAACGCTACCATCACCTAACCAAGAGGCCATACAGTCGATGGCGCTGCGACCTGGCAGGTTAAACACGGGGCGCATTACCTTGGTCAGCAGGGTGCCAAATAGCTCTAATAGACCGAAGTTTAACAGCAGTGGCAGTAACATACCGGCGAAGATAAACACCGAGAAGAGTACGGGTAATAGGTCGTTCAGTACTAAGGCGCCAGTGCTTGAAGAGTTGATGGCTTCGGGGCCAATGCCAAAGTAGGTCAGCACGATAAAGACGGCGCCGACGACACGCGTTGCAAGCCAGAGCGGGCTGATGTTGAGTAAACCATTGAGGAAGTGATTGTTCAGCACAAACTTAGGTTTGAGTAACTTAGTCAACACAGAGGCCAAGGCCATGGCGACAACAATCACAGTCACGATTAAGGTTAAAACATCGCTTAACACGCTTTGCAGTGCTTTAGAGATGATTGCGATGGGAATAGTAATCGCATCGTTGTAGCTGATAGGGGTCATAAACAGCAGCAGACCGATCAGCGAAGGGACGATAAAGGTGAGTATCGTCTTAATGTTGCGGTTTTTATGTTCAGTAGCCAATGGTGTACACCTTAAAAGTACGAGTCGCACAAATAAACTTGAACAAATTGCCCCTCAAAGCCGCATGTTAGGCGGATGTTGGGTGCATTTTCATTCAACTCAAAATCGAGAAGGGGGAAGATTACTCGCTTAGCGGCGCTATGTAAAACGATTCGGAAATTTGTTTGAGATAAGCAGCAAAATAGCATAGTTATTTGGGCTATTCCTGAATGCTTATCTTAGTGGATGTTTAGCGTAAGCTAGATGTTTTGATAACTAAATCATGCAATTAAATATTGGTGTTGCAGCGGATTTATCGAGTTGTTTTATTCTTGGTGTTGTTAGCGGCGATGGGGGGATTTTGTACAAAATTTTCCCTTAGATTCTTCGAATATTCCGCTTTTGCGGTTTTTTATCCGTTAATGGCAATAGCGCTCTAGTTGCTCACCACGCAATGTGAAGCAGTTAACGCGAATTGTAACCGCGAGGTTATCGCCGATAATAAGTTCATCGTTGCTGAATGATTTGTGCATTTTTATGCGGTTTTGAGTCGGTATTTGCATATTTTAAATTGAATATTGACTAATGGCGGGCGCTGCGCGCGAGTGACTAAATAAGCGTAAATAGTGGTGAAATAAAATATTTCTCCTAAAGAGGATGAACGCCGCTTTAATTCTTTTCAATTCCATGTAAGTTAGTACTACTTTTGTTTAGCTAAATTATCCATGACTGTTACAAAAATGAATGTCGCGACAAGAGGTTTTTCGCTCGCCACTAAGTTTGGTTTTCTTGGTATTTTTGGATTATTGCTCGGGATAGGCGTGGCGGTGTTAGGCTTCGATCAGACCGAGACTCGAGCCTTCAACTTTTTGAATCATACCTTGAGTGAATTGGGAACCTATGGGCATTCCGCTCTTGCAGTGGTGCTCAATGGCGGCTTGTTTTTTGGCAGTTTAAGCATTGTTTTCTACTGCCTTTCATCCTTACAAACCGTAAGTGGTTTTTGGGGCTATCCCTTTTACTGCGCGCTGGCGCTGACGTTTTTAGCCTTGGCCTGCGTGGGTTTGTTTCCGGTCAATGTGTATCACCTGCATATCCTCGCCCTGAAATGGTTTTTCTACTTCGGCAGTTCGAGTGCCATCTGTTATCTGCTGTGGGCTGGCCTTAATTCACAAAGGCGACAACCTTGGACGCTATTGTTAGCGCTGGTGGTGTTGCTGAGTATGATGACCTTTCTCTACGCGCCCTTATTAGAGCTAGGTTTAACCGAGGGGGACAGGCCTTTCTATCAAGAGATGGTGTTGCAACTGCCTAGGCCCGATTTGTGGTGGCCAGCATTGTTGGAGTGGATTGCGCTTGGGAGTTTATTAAGTTGGACGGCAGCGCTACTGCTCATCCCACAATCACTCGCTCAGGAGCAAGCTCCCGAGTGAGTGATTTAGCTGATAGCCCATAATGCTATCAGCTCATGTATTTCAGTAGCTTAAGTATTTCAGCAGCTTAAGGATTTCAGTCCCGCTTCGCCAAACCAGTAACCGTTACAGTGCTCATCGCTAAGAGGGTACTGAGCGTCAGTTGCCCCAGTCTTTAACGCCTCGACCAGCGCATCGGCCTTAGTGATACAGGCTAAGCTGCTGGGCGAAACCCGAAACACATCGACGCCCATCTTTATCATTTCATTGATTTCGCTGCGTAAATCGACACAGCTGGCCGACTGGGTTTGGATGCCGTTTAACCTAAGTAAGGGCTGCGCCTCTTGCGTCTGTGCCAGTAAACCCTTGCTGTATTGGCGGCAAACGGTTTCGCAGCTGTCCTTCGACAAGTGTTGATGCCTCGCGGTAAAGCAGCGCGCCGAGTGGGCGAGTGGCAAGTAGCCATGGCCGAGTACTTCAACTTCGAACGCGGGCTTGTTCTCTATCACTTGGCTTAGCCAAGTCTTCGACAGTTCAACTGGCATCACAAAGCGCTGCATACCGAAACGCTGCAAAATATCTAAACTGGCTCGGTTGTAGTTGTTGATGCTGGCGCCGCAGACAAAGGGCAGCTTGTGCTCCTTGGCGAGATACACGGCCGCCATGTCGTTGGCCTCAATGCTAAATTCGCCATTGTCGACTTGACGTTTAAGCTCTGTGTATTCAGAGGGCGCTTCGATAAGGGCGAGCGTTGACAGCACCACTTCTTTACCCGCAGATTTAAGCATTTTCGCCAGTTCGAGATAGTCGCCAAACTTGAGTTCGCGTCGACGGCTACAAACGGCTTCACCCAGATAAACTAACGGGATCTGACTGTTGGCCACCTGCTGGTAAAAGTCGATGACCTGTTGTTTTTCCCAGCAATAGAGCAATGGGCCGAGGGAAATTTTCATAATCGTTTCTTCTTCGTGGTTATCGCTAGGGCTATTGCCAGTCACGCTCGTAGGCGCCTAAGGTGGTAATTTGGCCTTCGGAGACTTTCGCGAGGGCTTGCTCCCAATGGGCCTGCGTCTGGAATTTATCTGGCTGATTAAGATAAGTATCAATCGCTTGACGCCACACCTTGGTCACTTGCTCCACATAGGCTGGGCTGCGCTGACGCCCCTCAATCTTAAGTGACACTATGCCCGCCTTGGCAAGCTCTGGCAGCAAGCTAAGGGTATTTAAACTGGTGGGGGACTCGAGCAGATATTGCGGTTTATCATCGTCTTGGGTGAGATAACGGCCCTTACAGACGACTGGGTAGCCCATTTGCTCATCGAGCCCTGATTTATCAATTAAGACTTCGTTGAGGCGAGTCAGCCTGTCTTGGCCCTGTTCCTGCCAGCGCACGTGTTTCGCCGGGGAGCAAGAACCGCCAGTGTTTGGCGATTGGCCAGTAACATAGGATGATAAGTGGCAGCGGCCTTCGGCCATGATGCACAGACTACCAAAGGCAAAGACCTCTAAATCGACTGGGCTGACCTTAGCTAAATCGCGCACTTGTTTCATCGACAGCACTCTGGGTAACACCACCCGCGCGATATTAAAAGCCTCTTTATAAAAGCTCAGTGCGCCCAAGTTGGTGGCGCTGGCCTGTACCGATAAATGCAGCGGAATTTGCGGATATTGCCTATGGGCATAGTCGAGTAGCGACAGATCGGCGACGATTAAGGCATCGACGCCAATGCTGGCCGCCAAGTCGATGGCTTGATACCAGCGGTGTTCCTCATTCGGCTTAGGAAAGGTATTCAAGGTGAGGAAGATTTTCTTGCCCCGCTGTTGGGTCAGTTCGGCGGCTTCCTGTAATTTTGCGGGGGTGAAGTTTAAGCCCGCGAATGAACGTGCATTGGTATCATCCTTTAACCCAAGGTAGACAGCATCGGCTCCGGCCTGCAGCGCCGACTTTAGCGAGGCCAGGTTTCCTGCTGGACACAACAACTCCATAATGGTGCTCCCGATAAAATAACAGGGGCAGAGTGTAGGGAAGATTGATTGGCGGTGAATTGATTTAAAACAGGTTTAAGATCATAAAATCTCGGTAAACTGGGAGATATAGTGTTTTTTATCCTTAGGTAACTGATTATGTCCGCTGTTTTTTCAGCAAACCTCGCAAAACAACTGCTTGAACTCACCCCAAAGCTGATCCGCTTACCACTCTCCAAAGTGCCCTTTAGCCTCAAGGCCAAGGTGCTTAGCCAACTCCTAACGCAGCTGCTGGCGCCGCAGGCCGAAGACGGCGAGTTAGCATTCTTGGCCGGTAAGTGGGTTGCGATTCGAGTCGAAGATTTAAATCTGTTTTTTGAAGTGAGTTTCGATGGTTGCTGGCAGGTGCGTGAGCTGACCGATGCCCAGGTCAGCTTTAGTGCCAATTCTGCCGAGCTATTATTGGTCGCCGCGGCAAAAGAAGATCCTGATACGCTGTTTTTCCAACGCAAACTGAGCATCGAAGGCGATACCGAGTTAGGGCTTGAGGTGAAAAACCTGCTGCTGAGTATCGAATTTGCCAGCCTGCCGACACCCATTCGCTTAAGCGTTGAAAAGCTGGCCGATGCCATTGTGCGTTTGCAGCTTGAGGCAAAACCGACGGTGATTTTGGCTAAATCCCCAAGCTTGAGTTGATGCTATCTTGGCTGTAACCAACCGATAAAAAAGCCCCGCTTAGATTGCGGGGCTTTTTGTTTAGCTAGGACGCCATACTCACTCAAATTTTTTGCGTGAGTATGGCGAATTTGACCAACAGCTCGTCGTGGGACTCGACGCGGTTAGGGTCTGGGTCAATACAATCAATCGGACAGACGGAGACGCAGGTCGGCTTATCGTAATGGCCTACGCATTCGGTGCAGCGGTCTGGGTCGATTTCATAGATTTCTTCCCCCATGGTGATGGCTTGATTCGGACATTCAGGTTCACACATGTCGCAATTGATGCAGCTGTCGTCGATCAGTAATGCCATGCCTTAGCCTGCTTCGTGTGGGTTGCGGGTATCCTGACCTTGAGGCAGGTTACGCAGTAAAATGCCGTGGTTCAGATCAACCTCTTTCGGCACGGGCAAGTAAACGGTATGGCCAGAACCTAATCCCGCTTCAACCGATTCGGCTTTGCGGTTCTCGAGTTGTTCGATGGTGAGGCTGATATTGCCCTGTGGCGTCATTAATTCAACGCTATCGCCGACAGAGAATTTGTTCTTCACTTCGATTTCGGCAAGGCCTGCCAGATTACGTTTACCGGTTAATTCACCCACAAACTGTTGGGTGTCGCTGAC
Source organism: Shewanella sp. FJAT-51649 (assembly GCF_019457435.1). Classification (NCBI taxonomy): domain Bacteria; kingdom Pseudomonadati; phylum Pseudomonadota; class Gammaproteobacteria; order Alteromonadales; family Shewanellaceae; genus Shewanella; species Shewanella sp. FJAT-51649. The sequence goes on from NZ_CP080411.1 coordinate 1,275,738, forward strand.
CGAGTAGCCATAGTCGTAGTTTTGATATTCATCATGTACGTGGCGACGTAAGAAACCTTCGGTGTAGCCGCGGTGCGCTAAGCCTTCGAGTTGGTTCATCAAGCTGCGGTCGAAGCTCTTACCTGAGGCGGCATCATCGATGGCTTGACGGTATAGCTGGGCAGTACGGGCCACATAGTAGAACGACTTAGTACGGCCTTCGATCTTCAGCGAATCGATGCCCATTTTCGCCAAACGCTCAACGTGTTGGATTGCACGTAAATCCTTAGAGTTCATGATATAAGTGCCATGCTCATCTTCAAACGCTGGCATATATTCGCCGGGGCGATTAGCTTCTTGTAGAAGGAAGATTTGGTCGGTCGCAGGACCCGTGCCTAAGGTTGGCGTTTCGATTTGCACCGCATTTGGGGTGGCAATGATATCGCCCGAGTCAGTTTGCTGCGCTTCGTGCACATCGTATTTCCAGCGGCAGGCGTTAGTGCAAGTACCTTGGTTTGGATCGCGCTTATTGATATAACCCGACAGCAAACAACGGCCCGAGTAGGCCATACACAGGGCGCCGTGAACAAATACTTCTAACTCGATATCGGGGCAACGCTGACGGATTTCTTCGATTTCATCCAAGGATAATTCACGGGATAAAATCACCCGTTTAATGCCTTGGGTCTGCCAGAATTTGACCGACGCCCAGTTAATGGCGTTGGCTTGCACCGATAAATGCACCACCTGCTCAGGGAAAGCCTCACGCACCATCATGATTAGGCCTGGGTCTGACATGATCAGCGCATCGGGCTTCATCGCCACTACGGGCTCCATATCTTTAATATAGGTTTTGAGCTTAGCGTTGTGGGGAGCAATGTTACTCACCACATAAAGCTTTTTACCCAGCGCATGGGCTTCTTCGATACCTGTTGCGAGGTTTTCCATTTTAAAGTCGTTATTACGAACCCTAAGGCTGTATCTCGGCTGGCCGGCATACACGGCATCTGCACCATAGGCAAAGGCGTAACGCATGTTTTTCAGCGTCCCAGCGGGAGATAACAACTCAGGTTTAAACATAATGACTCTCGAATTGGTTGGTAGATAGAGGCGCAGTGCGCGGGGGCGGCATTTTACACAATCAAAGTAGGGTTATGCAAATCACCTCGTCTAAGATTAGGTATAGTTCGCATTTTACGAATATACCTAGAAGCCTTATGATGGCGCAGGTTCTTACCTCGGGGTGTATGGTTTGTTTGTGCTATCTAGCCGGATTTATTTTGATGGTTTTTAGTCGACAATGGCTTAAGCGTTAAAGCAATAAGTTGGCGCGTTTAAGATGAAATTGATAACAGTGTCATACAAATAATTAACGTCTGTTGCTTTTTTCTGCCCATCAAATGATAGCCAACTGATATACTCCAACTATTGAAGATTTATGTTTGCAGATTGATGGGAGCGAAGATGTCTACTGAACATCTACTGTTAGTCGGATTACTCAAAAAATTAAAAGATGATGCCTTAGTGTTGCCAACACTGCCCGAAGTGGCCATGCGAGTGCAGGAAGTGGTGAGTCGCTCCGATGCGAGCCTAAAGCAAGTGGGTGAAGTGATAGGTCAAGACGCCGCAATCTCGGCGCGTATCATTAAAGTGGCCAACAGTGCCTTATATAGCCGTGGTATTCCCGCCGAGAGTATTAGTAGCGCTGTGTCTCGAATTGGCCTCATCCAAATCAAGAGTATTGCGACCTCTGTCGCCATGGAGCAGCTATTTATTTCTACCAATGAAATGGTGTGGGAAGTGATGGATGAAGTGTGGCGCACTTCTATCGATGTGACAGCCGCAGCCTGCGCTATGTTGCAGATGTATAATAAGCGTCGTCCCGGTCAGCTCAATTTAGATACGTTAACATTGGCGGGATTAGTCCATAATATCGGTGCGTTACCAGTTTTGACCGAAGCCGAAGCCCATCCTGAGTTATTCACCAGTATTGATCAATTGCGCTCCTTAGTTCGTAAAATGCAGGGCCCACTAGGGCGCGCGGTATTGAAGAGTTGGGATTTTGCGCCAGAGGTGATGGAAGTGGTTGAGCGTTGGGCGGATTTACCTTATCTGCCTGACCATGTGACCTACTTAGACTTTATCCGTGCCGCGGCTTTCTACACTGGTGAGTTACGTGCCGGTGCCGATTTCGAGCAACGGATGGATGTCTTTGTTGGCCGTGGCTTACCCGTTTCGGCAAATGATTTAGCTAGTGATGAATTTATGGATAAATTCCATTCAATCAAAGAAAGTTACCAGTAGTCTTCAGGCCTAGAGGGAACCCCTGCTGCCCGATTTAGGGGCGTTGGGTGAATAAGCTTACGTGGTAAGATTGAGGCCTGAATATGATTATTTTGGGGTTTATCGGTTTAGCACTGGTTATCGTCTTGATAGCTGTGCTGTATATATTACTGGCAAGATACCAAGCGCTGCGATTACAGCAGCGATTTTTGGCGCAATTATGCCCGCAGCTCGATCAACAAAAGATAGAACGCCGTCCCCTCAATATTCCCATTGTGCCGCAGGAGTTTGCGCCGCTTTACCATTCCTTAAACGAGATGCTCGCGGCGCTGCCCGCTGGCATGGGCAAGGACAAACTCACAGGGCTAAATAATCGTGTCGGGCTTAAACGTTCACTCACCGCATTAATGCCCATCACCCAAGGCACTTTAGTGCTTATCGATATTTATCGCTTTCGCTATGTGAATGATCTCTTTGGCTTTGTGTTTGGCGATATTCTGCTTAAACAATTTGCCGACCGCCTAACTAGCTTAAGCCTTAAACCTAAATTGATAGCTCGCCTAAACGGTGATGAGTTTTTCCTCTATTACGAGCAAAGTCTGTCGGAAGAACAATTGCTGCATTTACGCGGCCGATTACAGGTGCCCTTTAAGATTAAAGATACTCCTGTCAGTGTGCGGATGCAGATTGGTTGCCTGCAACTTGCTAAGCACCATGCCGATGTTAGCAATATGCTCAGAAGGCTAGATCTTGCCCTTAAAAAAGCCCGAGCGACTCGCAGTGCTATTGCCTGTTATAGCGAGAATGATGATATCCGCCAATTGAGGGAGCTTAAGATTATCGACAGTCTCCCCAGTGGCTTACAGCGGAATCATCTGTATATGGTGTATCAGCCTAAGCAGGATATTCACACGGGGGCTTGCACTCAGGTAGAGGCTTTGATCCGTTGGGAACATGAAGAATTAGGTTTTATTTCACCGGGTGAGTTTATCCCGTTGGCAGAATATGCGGGGATGATCGATTTAGTCAGCCATTGGGCGCTGGAGCAAGTGTTGCAGCAGCAAGTGAAATGGCGCACGGCCGGGGTGTCTGTGTGTGTGGCGCTTAATCTCTCGACCCGAGATCTCGACAGTGAAACCTTGCCTCAGGATATTGCCGCTCGCCTCGAGCATTATAAATTACCCCCAGAATGCTTAATGATTGAGATCACCGAGAGCACTCTGATGGCCGATTTAAATAAGGCCGTGGATACCCTAGAGAAAATCCGCCGTTTAGGGATTAAATTGGCAATCGATGATTTTGGTACTGGCCATTCATCGCTGGCGTATTTAAAGCATTTACCCGCCAATGAAGTCAAAATCGATAAAGCCTTTCTTCGGGATCTTGAGCCGAATAAACCTTCGGAATATATCCTTGAGGCCAGCATCAATATCGCCAAAAAGCTCGGCTATGAAGTGACGGTCGAAGGTGTAGAAACTGTCGAAGTCCATGATATGTTGGTGAATATGGGTGTCGACCGTATTCAAGGGATGGTTTATGCCAAACCCATGCGGGCGGCAGAGCTTGAAATGAACTGGAATCATCTGCGGCCAACGCCAGAGATGCTCTGCGTTAATGGCTCACATCCCTAGACTTATCTTTACATCCCTTGGCTTAATTGGGCAATTAGGTCGGCGGGCATGGGCGCGAGTTGCCGCGCCTGATTCATACACACCATTTCAATGGTGGCGGTGACCGCGGGTTTTTTACCATTTGGGCGCCAAATTTCCTGATGCCAGACGGTACGATATTTACTCTCAAAGTAGAACTTAGTGCGGATATCGATGATATCGGCAAATTCCACTCCTTCGTGGCACAACATGTCGCTGCGATATACCGCAAAGCCCAATTGCTGTTGTTGCCAGAGGTCGCGTAAGCGCTCGGCACCAATCACATGCTCACGGGCGCGCTCGAAGTATTTCAAAAAGTTAGGGTGATACACCACGCCAGAAAAATCCGTATCTTCATAGTAAATTTGCACAGGGAAAGAATAACTTGGGCTAAATTGTGGCATGGCGTTTTCGAGATGAAGTATTTGGATTGAGCGCAGTCTAGCGGTTTATCGGGCTAAACAAAACCCAAGATGTGGGTAAATACGGTGGTTAGGGTTGAGATGTTCAAGGTGACACAAAGTAAAAAGCCATATCCGCCGAAACGGATATGGCTTTTTTGTAGGGTAATCGGTGGCTAAAGCGAGTATCGCTTAGCGAATGATCATCTGATCGCGTTCAGGTCCTACAGACACCATGCTCACACGCACGCCCATCAGGGCTTCGATGCGCTCAACATAATGTTGTGCTGCTTTTGGCAGGCTTTCAAAGGTGCGACAGCCAGTGATGTCTTCGCTCCAGCTTTCCATTTGCTCGTACACTGGGCTTAATGCCGCCGTCTGTGGCCAAATCGGGTTTTCAGTGTGTTCGCCTTCGTAGGCTACACAAATCTTAAGATCTTTCATGCCAGTCAGGCAGTCAATCTTAGTCAGGGCGATTTCAGTCGCTGCTTGCAGTTCAACACCGTTACGCGTTGCAACCGCATCGAAGTAACCCATATCACGTGGACGACCCGTGGTTGCGCCGAACTCATTGGCGTTTTCACGGAAGGCATCTTGCTCTTCCATCGCAGTCACTAAAGTGCCAGTACCGACAGATGAGCTGAAAGCTTTAGCTACGGCAATTACACGCTCTGGGCGCAGAGCCGGTAAACCACTACCCAGACCTGCGAAAGCCGCCGTCACGTTAGAAGAAGTAGTGTAAGGATACTCACCGTAAATCAAGTCACGACCCGCGCCTAATTGCGCTTCAAATAACAAGTTAGCATCTTGTTTTTGTAAGGCTTTTAATGGCTCGGTGACGTTGCAAATAAATGGACGCCATGGCGCAGTCACATCCAATAACCATTGGGTCATTTCGGCGGCCGTTTGGCTAAAGTCACAGCTTGGGTACAGTGCTTTTAACTGGGGCAGTTTCCAGTCGAGCATAAATTGAATGCGTTCTTGCAGCACTTCTGGTTGGTTTAACCAGCCAACCAGAATACCTTTCTTCATCACGCGGTCGCCGTAGGCTGGGGCAATCCCTTGACGGGTTGAACCATAGGCCAGATCGCCTAAACGTTGTTCTTCTAAGGTATCTTCCTGTGCATGGATAGGTAAGCACAGGGTCGCACGGTCAGAAATGCACAGTTTAACTTCAATGCCTGCCGCTTCGACTTCGGCGATTTCAACACTGAGTTTTTCAGGGCTGATCACCATGCCTGGGCCAAGTACTGCGACGCAGTTTGGATTGAAAATACCGCTAGGTAATTGGTGTAATTTAAAGGTGCCAAAGTCGTTGACGACCGTATGGCCCGCGTTGTTACCGCCTTGAAAGCGGACACTTGCTGCAGCATCAGCGGCTAAATAATCTACGATGCGGCCTTTGCCTTCATCACCCCAATTTGCACCCACAACTACGATAGACGGCATAACATCATCTCCACAGGAATTAAGCGGTTATGCTAGACCTGCTTAATGAATAAGAGAAATTAATTATAGTTATCGTCGTGATAAGGAAATCATATATCATAGTATGAGCTGAATTGATGGATGGAGATGAATGTGATGCTCGAACTTCATTGGTTAAAGACCTTCGTGACCTTAGCCGAGTGTAAGCACTTTGGTAAGGCGGCGGCGGCGCTGCATATGACCCAGCCCAATGTCAGCTTGCATATCAAGCAATTGGAGCAGAACACTCGAGTTAAGCTGATTGAGCGCAATCCGTTCAGGTTAACTCAGGCGGGGTTTCGTTTGCTTGAGAGCAGCCAGAAGACCTTGATGGAGCTGCAAGTGTGTCAGGCGGATCTCAATGCCATCAACGATCTCAGTCAAGGCACCTTGACCATAGCGGCCAGCGATATCATTTCGCGTTTGCTGCTCATTCAGCCATTTCAGTTATTTAAAGCGGAATTTCCTGGGATTGATTTTTCCCTGCTTAATACCACGTCATCCCAAGCTTCGGAATTGGTCACTAATGCCGAGGCGGATTTAGGTTTTGTGATCGCGCAAAAGGAGAGTCAGCCGCTGCATTTTACCGAGTTACAGCAAATCAAATGGTGTGCCCTTGGGGATAATTTAGAGCTGTGGCAGCAGAGTATAGGAAGTGACGATATGCCACTGGCGGAGCGGCCGACGTTGATCCTGCTCGGCCATGATACTCGTACCCGCGAGTTGCTGGATCCCGCATTGCCCTCATTAAATCTACCAAGGTATAGGATCATGGAAGTCGGCAGTGTGGACGCACAAATCGACTGGGCCGAGGCGGGTTTTGGGGTGGCGATAGTGCCTGAGTTTTCGATTTACACTAAGAAGCACTTAAAGAGTAAAGTCACGCCATTGCCACAGTTTCCGAGCACCAGTTTGGGTTATATCGTGCGGCAGAATCAGATCCTATCGAAAGCAATTAAGCAGCTACTACATTGGGTGAATCAAGAGATTATCCGTACCCAAGGCAGCTAATAGCAGGTTGAAAGGTTACTTAGCGCTAACGAGCTGTTGGTACTGGCCATTGGCTTTTAATTGGGTTAAGCCCTGATCTAGCTCTTTAGCGAGTTGCGCAGCTTTGGGGTTTTCCTTCGAAAAAGCCAGATAAATCTCGCTGCTGTGGTTATTAAAGGCGGAGATCACATCATCACTGACGCCCATCTTTTGCAGGTTTTCTTGAGCGACTAAGTCGAACATTACCGCCGCATCGATTCGGCCAATCATCAGTAAGTTGATTAGTTGCTGTTGGTTGGCGACGGTGACAACATTTAACTGGCGCTTTTTCACTAATTCGGGAAACTCATCGCCGTATTCATAGCTTTTTATTACGCCTATCACAGTACCTTTCGGCAGTTCCCATTTATTAGCGGCGATGAGCGGGCGTTGTTTACGTTGATAAAAAGACGCTTTCGCCACAAACAGCGGAGTGTTACCAAACACAAAACGTTGCTCGGTACTCGCCTCGCGGGTGACGTTAAAGACCCCATCAACGGCGCCTTTCTCGGCCATCATCAAGGCGCGGCTATAGGGCACGACTAGGCTGTTGACTTCCACTTGAGATTGCTTGAATGCTGCCGCGATCAGGCGATGGGAAATCCCTTGGCCAAACTGATTCGCAAAGGGCGGCCAGCTGTCTTCTGCGGCTAAAGTAATGCTTTGGGATGAGGACTGTACTGGCAGGTTTTGGCTTTCTTGGGCGAACGATAGGTTATGACCGACAGAGGCGATTTGCAGAAATGTGGCGAATAATAACGTCAGCGGGAGCTTCACGACTCGCTGAAATTCATTCCTTGTTGGGCTGCAAACACGCATCATATTTCCGTATCATCCTATTCCTAATGGAAATTTATACCACAAGAGCGAATTACGAACCTAATCATTTTGCGATTTGTGATACGGCTTGTGTTGTCTATGACGAAACTCTTTGTGCCATAAAACTGTGATCTTAGGTTGTGACTTTCGGTTTTTTAATCATTAGAATAATCTGATTGAAAAAAAACTAATGGAGTTCGTCATGGCTGAAAAAGTAGTAGAAGTCACCACACATATGGGAAGCGGTTGGAAGGTTACGGCGCAGGTACGGGAGCATTTGCTTGTCATCGACCAACCCAGTGCCAGTAATGAGGGAGCTAACCCTTTAGAAACGTTCTTATTTTCGCTCGGAGGCTGTATTTCGGCGATTGCCAAGATGGTTGCGCGTGAACGTAATATCACCATTCGCCAGTTTGATGTGCATGTGAGAGCCGTGATGAATTCGGCGGGATTATTAGGTCAGCCCTCGGACGACCCTGTAGGCTTTAAGGAAATTGCCATCAATGCCAGCATAGATGCCGACTTAACCGATGCAGAAAAGAATGAGTTTTTAGATACTGTGTGTAACCGTTGTCCCGTCCACGACAATCTGCTGCGTCCAAGTTTAGTCATCCACCAAGTTCAGCCCTAATCTCAAGATTAATTTCGATAGCGGCTTAAAAGCATAAACCCCAGTGTCTGCTGGGGTTTATGTTAATGGTCATATGCTAATTGTGCTATCAGGCGTTATTTTTCGGGAAGTTGGCCAGCACTAGCTCGGCGACTTTACGAAGCTCTCCCGGACAAATGCCATTAGTGGCTTGCACAGCCATGCCTTGCAGCACTGTGCCTATGTATCGAGACAGCAGCAGCGGATCGGCATCCGCGGGAAGATCGCCTTCATCCTTTGCCCTTTGTAGACGCTCGCATAAAGCCTGCTCACCATCACGACGGCGGGTAATCAGGGTATCTTTAATGGCTTGTCCGGCTTCGCTACAGGCGAGGGCGCCTTGTACTATCAAGCAACCTTGGGGGTGACTCTCATCCACTAAGGAAGATGCTGCACCATAGAGCATGGCCTCAACCACTTGATAGGCGGTTTCTTTTTCAAGCGAAGGATAGAAAAACGCACAGGGGCGCTGCTCGTATAACTCGATCGCTTTTAGAAACAGCTGCTCTTTGTTACCAAAGGCGGCATAAAGGCTGGGTTTGTTAATGCCCATGGCCTGAGTTAGATCGGTTAACGATGTACCTTCAAAACCTTTTTGCCAGAAAACTTCCAAGGCTTTGGCCAATGCATCGTCGGCGTCGAAGGCTCGTGGGCGACCTACGCAGGGCGTCTGGGTGACGGTTGACATCATTAGGCTCCTCAATTCTCAATTGCCCCTAGGATAGACATGGGTTTAGTTCATGTCCAGCCACTCTTGCCTGCTGTCTGCGGGTTAGGTGAGTAACTCACCAAAATATATCGTCCATTCAAGCCCACATAGCACGTTCGCCGTGGCTAATTACCTCAAAGGCTTAACTACATGTTTATCAAGCTGTCACAAAAAATTAAATACCCATCGGTACAGAAATCTGTTGACAGGGTCATTTTACACTATATATTACCGCCCAGTACATAATATTTTTTACCAGTCGGTATTTATTGGTTTTGACCGAGTGCCCATCACTGATGTCTGTCTTAAACGAGATAAATGCCTGCCACATGAGGATTGTAAGATGAAAAGTAACCAACCTTTACGGATATTGATGTTGACTGCCGTGGCGGCTTTTGTCCTTTCGGCCTGTGGTGAACCCGAAGCCCTGCAGGGGCAAGCACCGGGTGCGCCTAAGGTTGATGTTGCGCAGGTATTGCATGAGCGCGTTACCGAGTGGGATGAATTTACCGGTCGTTTGCAGGCGCCAGAGAGTGTGACCTTAGTGCCACGGGTATCTGGCTATATCGCGTCGGTAAACTTTAAAGAAGGCGCCTTAGTGAAAAAAGGCGATGTGCTATTCCATATCGATGCGAGTGTGTTCGAAGCGGAAGTGGCCCGGTTAAGAGCAGATCTTGCTAGCGCGCTTTCTGCTGAGCAACTGGCCACTAACGACTTAGAACGTGCCCGCAAACTCTTTGCCCAAAAGGCGGTATCGGCAGAATTACTCGATACCCGCGAGTCGAACAAACGCCAAACCACGGCGGCCGTGGCTTCTGTGAAAGCGGCGCTGCTGCGCGCCGAGCTGGACTTAGATTACACCCAAGTGCGCGCGCCGATTGATGGCCGTGCCTCCTACGCCAATGTCACTGCGGGTAACTATGTGTCTGCGGGGCAGAGTGTGTTAACTAGCTTAGTGTCGACCGCCAGCATGTATGCCTACTTCGATGTGGATGAGCAAACCTATCTGAAATACGTCAAGTTAACCGCCGAGAAAAAGCGTAAAGACCCTCGTGCTGGCGACAATCCCGTGTATATGGCGCTGGCCAACGAGCGCGAATATCAACACATAGGTTTAGTGGATTTTGTCGATAACTCAGTAGACAGACAGACGGGCACTATTCGAGTACGTGCCACTTTTAGTAATGAAGACAACAGCTTGCTCCCAGGTCTGTTCGCCAGATTACGTACCGCAGGTAGCGGCGCCTACGACGGCATCTTAATCGACGATAAAGCCGTGGGCACGGATCTGAACAACAAGTTCGTCTTAGTGGTAGCAAACGATGGCACTGTGGAGTATCGCGGCGTCACCCTAGGTGAAAAAGTTCAAGGTTTACGCATTGTTAAGCAAGGTTTAGCGGCAAACGACAAAATCGTCGTCAATGGCATGCAAAGGGTTCGTCCTAAGATGCAAATTGAGCCACATATAGTCGATATGGCCGATAGCGAGCAGCTAGATGCGCTTCGTCAAGCTCAATTACTGCTTGATAAACATCAAGAAAATATCACCACCCCAGACGTTGAAGTAGCGAGCCGCGGTTAAGGAATCCAACAGAATGTTGTCGCAGTTTTTTATTAAAAGACCGATATTTGCAGCCGTACTCTCGCTGCTATTTTTTATCACTGGGGCGATTGCCGTTTGGCAATTACCTATTACCGAATACCCTGAAGTGGTGCCACCGACAGTCGTGGTGACCGCCAACTACCCTGGCGCTAACCCTAAAGTCATCGCCGAAACGGTTGCCTCGCCCTTAGAGCAGGAAATCAACGGCGTCGAAGACATGCTGTATATGTCATCGCAGGCGACGTCCGATGGGCGCATGACCTTGACCATCACCTTTGCCATTGGCACCGATGTGGACAGGGCGCAAACTCAAGTGCAGAGCCGGGTTGACCGTGCTATGCCACGTTTGCCGCAGGAGGTGCAACGCCTCGGGATTGTGACCGAAAAGTCCTCGCCCGACTTAACCATGGTGGTGCATTTACTGTCGCCAGATAACCGCTATGACATGCTGTATTTGTCTAACTACGCGGCATTAAACGTAAAAGATGAGTTAGCACGTATCAAAGGCGTGGGCGCGGTGCGTTTATTCGGTGCGGGCGAATATAGTCTGCGGATCTGGCTTGACCCGAATAAAGTCTCGGCGCTTGGCATGTCGCCAGCTGAAATTATTGCCGCCGTACGTGAGCAAAATCAGCAAGCGGCAGCGGGCAGTTTAGGGGCGCAGCCTAGCGGTAATGCCGACTTCCAACTCTTGATTAACGTTAAGGGGCGTCTGACTGAACTGTCAGAATTCGAAGACATTATCATCAAGGTCGGTCAAAACGGTGAGGTGATCCGTCTTAAGGATGTGGCGCGCGTCGAACTTGGTGCAACTAGCTATGCGCTGCGGTCATTGCTGGATAACAAGGATGCGGTCGCGATTCCTGTGTTCCAAGCATCAGGCTCGAATGCGATTCAAATTTCCGACGATGTGCGCGCCGAAATGGCAAGACTGGCGAAGTCTTTCCCCGAAGGGCTGCAATACGAGATTGTGTACGATCCGACCGTGTTTGTGCGTGGCTCTATCCATGCGGTGGTGAAAACCTTGCTCGAAGCCGTGCTCTTAGTGGTACTCGTGGTGGTGTTGTTCCTGCAAACGTGGCGAGCCTCGATTATTCCGCTGGTGGCCGTGCCTGTGTCTTTGGTGGGTACCTTCGCCTTTATGCACTTGATGGGCTTCTCGCTTAATGCGCTGTCGCTGTTTGGTCTGGTGCTGGCCATCGGGATTGTGGTCGACGATGCCATCGTGGTGGTAGAAAACGTGGAGCGAAATATCGCTTCGGGTTTAAGCCCTATTGCCGCAACACAAAAAGCCATGAAGGAAGTGACTGGGCCGATTGTGGCAACCACTTTAGTGTTGGCCGCGGTGTTTATTCCTACCGCCTTTATGAGCGGATTAACGGGGCAGTTTTATAAACAGTTTGCACTGACTATCACGATTTCGACCTTTATTTCGGCCATTAACTCGCTCACCTTGAGCCCGGCGTTATCGGCGTTGTTACTCAAGGGCCATGATGCACCTAAGGATGCGCTCACACGGTTAATGGATAAGCTGTTTGGTGGCTGGTTATTTACACCCTTTAACCGCTTATTCAACCGTGCATCAGAAGGTTATGGCTATTTAGTACGTAAGGTTATCCGTTTTGGCGGCATTATCGGACTGGTGTATCTGGGTATGGTTGCGCTGACGGGCGTGCAATTTGTGAATACCCCAACGGGCTATGTGCCTGGACAGGATAAGCAGTATTTAGTGGCATTTGCCCAATTACCGGATGCGGCCTCACTCGAGCGTACCGATGCGGTGATCAAGAAAATGTCCGACATCGCCTTGAATCACCCTGGTGTGGCGCACTCTATTGCCTTTCCTGGGCTGAGTATCAACGGTTTTACCAATAGTCCTAACTCGGGCGTGGTGTTTGTCGCCCTAGATGATTTTGAGTTACGTAAGAGTCCTGAACTGTCGGCGAATGCGATTGCCGGCCAATTAAATCAGCAATTTGCTGGTATTCAGGATGCGTTTATTGCCATCTTCCCGCCGCCACCTGTGCAAGGCCTCGGCACTATTGGAGGGTTCCGTCTGCAAATTCAAGACAGAGCCAACCTTGGTTATGAGGCCTTGTATCAGGTGACCCAACAAGTGATGTACAAGGCGTGGGCCGATCCACAATTAGCGGGGATTTTCTCTAGCTATCAAGTGAACGTGCCACAACTTGAACTGGATATCGATCGAACTAAAGCGAAGCAGCAGGCAGTGTCGCTCGATCAAATTTTCCAGACATTACAAACCTATATGGGCTCGACCTATGTCAACGACTTCAATCGTTTCGGTCGAACCTATCAGGTGAATATGCAGGCCGACGAAGCATTCCGTCAAAGCCCGCAGCAGATCAGTCAGCTAAAAGTACCTAATGTGAATGGCGATATGATCCCACTCGGCTCCTTTATCAATGTGAGCCAGAGCGCGGGGCCCGACCGTGTGATGCACTATAACGGTTTCACCACGGCTGAGATTAACGGTGGCCCAGCCCCCGGTGTTAGTTCGGGTCAAGCTCAGGCGGCGATTGAGAAAATCCTCGCCGAGACCTTGCCGATAGGCATGACCTACGAGTGGACTGAGCTGACCTATCAGCAGATCCTCGCCGGTAACACAGGCTTGTTAGTGTTCCCTCTGGTGATCCTGCTGGTATTTATGGTGCTGGCGGCGCAGTACGAGAGTTTGAGTTTGCCATTGGCGATTATCTTAATCATTCCAATGACCTTACTTTCGGCGCTCAGTGGTGTGCTTATTTATGGCGGTGATAATAATATTTTCACCCAGATTGGTCTTATCGTCCTCGTGGGCTTAGCGACCAAGAACGCGATTCTGATTGTCGAATTTGCCAAGGAAAAACAAGACCATGGAATGGAAGTCATGGAGTCTATTCTTGAGGCGGCGCGCTTACGTTTACGCCCCATCTTGATGACCTCTATCGCCTTTATCATGGGGGTGGTGCCCATGGTGTTCTCAACCGGAGCGGGCGCTGAAATGCGTCAAGCCATGGGCGTCGCGGTATTTGCCGGTATGATAGGGGTGACACTGTTTGGCTTAATCCTGACGCCGCTATTTTACTATGCCCTCGCTAAACGCGGTCGTCGCAAAGTGGAAGCATTAACGGCGCAATAGTTCCTCTAGTTCAATCTGTTATCTCTTAAAAGACCTGCATTTGCAGGTCTTTTTTTATTTTCGCGGGTAAATATCAACGGAGTAACTATAGTTAGATCAGTGCATTAAATTAGGAAAATGCGATGAATGCTTTTCAGCCCCAGGAAATCAGCATCAAAATTGATGTTCGGCATGCGCTGTTAGCCGTGGCGACGGCATTGGATTTTGTTGGTGTGGATGATTTACACCATGGACATAGAGTGGCCTATATGGCCTACGAATGCGCTAATGTGCTGGGCTGGTCAGATGAAAAGAAGCAGTTTGCCTATTTTGCGGGGCTTATCCATGACTGCGGCGTGTCTTCCTCAGAGGAACATCTCCGCCTACTCAAATTAATGCAGCCAGAAGATGCCACTTCCCACAGCCGCCGTGGGTATGAGGCATAAATGAAGTGTCCTATCTTAGATGTCTTTGCCCTCACAGTGCTTTATCACCATACCCCTTGGCTAGAGTTGCAAACCACGGCAATCTCAGAGTTTGATCGTGACCTTGCTGCATTGGTGTTTCTGGCCGATCGGACCGATTTTCTGCGGGCACGCTATACCCATGGTTGTCATCAAGAGCTAATCACCCTCCATGAGGGGTTAGTTGCGGATAATTTGCTAGCCCACAGTGGCGTGCTGTTCGAGCCTAATATGGTGGCGGCCATGTGCCAATTAGTCAGCAAAGACGGTTTTTGGTACAACATGGAGGCTGCCCATATTGAGCAAATGGCCCTCGAGTTTGAAGCAAATCAACTATACGACAAACAGCTGGATCTCGAAGGCGTTAAGCAGATATCAAGATTTCTGGCGCGGATTGTCGATGCCAAGAGTCCCTTTACTTTTCATCATTCGGACAAGGTCGCACTGCTGGCAAAACTTGTCGCTAAGGATTGTGGCATATCGGATACCGATGCCGAGTTATTGTATGTGGCCGGGCTATTACACGATGTTGGTAAGCTCAAAACCCCCGATTTATTACTCCATAAGGAAGGCAAGCTGACTAGGGAGGAATACTCAATTATGAAGCGCCACACCGTCGATACCGACCACACCTTAAAGAGCTTTTTTCCTAAGTCTGTGATTGGTGAGTGGGCCTCAAACCACCATGAGCGTCTCGATGGGTCGGGTTACCCCTTTAGAAAAGGACCAGAACAATTAGATTTACCTTCGCGGATCCTTGCACTCGTCGATGTGTTTCAAGCCTTAACCCAAAAGCGGCCTTATCGAGGTTCAATGTCCTTAAGTGAGGTGCTGGAGATTATGTTGCCTATGGTTCAACAAGGTAAGTTGGACTCGAACGTTTATGATGTGTTGCTAGCCGATGCCGATAATTTTTACCAACTCTCGACACAAGAGTATGAGGCTTAGTGGCTCACTAGCGTAAAAGGTTAGAGCAGCAAATCGGGAGTGATTGGTGTAAACATTGTGGCAGCATCCATCAAGGATTTGGCCGTGAGGGAGGGCACGCCATACACCTCGGCCTCGATTGCGTATTTTTGCCTTATCTTATCGAGCAAGAGGGCAAAGTCCCCATCGCCAGACAGCAGTATTACAGTATCCACCTCGGGCGCCATTTCCAGCACATCTATGGTGATGCCCACATCCCAATCGCCCTTCGCCGAACCATCACTGCGCTGAATAAAAGATTTAAGCTTTAGCTCAAAACCAATATGTCTGAGCGCATCTTGAAACTTTAACTGGCCATCGTCGCCGCGATGAATAGCGTAGGCAATGGCGCTGACAATCTCCCCCTGCGCGCTTAACTGTTGCCAGAGTTTGCGATAGTTAAACTGGCGCTGATAAGCCTCACGGCAGGTGTAGTAGATGTTTTGCACGTCGACAAAGAGGGCGATTTTTTTCAAGGGATAAGTTATGGCTATCAGCTGGAAGACTGTTCGCACTATAGCACAGCAAGGCGGCTAATGGCGCGAGCAGGCAAAACTCCAATGGGTCTAATCGGGAGTTGCCGTGTGTCGCTGCGCTTAACGAATTTAGTTAGGTTAAAGGATTGATTATCTAAAATATTGCGCCGGTGTGGTGCCGGTATATTGTTTAAAAAAGCTGATAAAAGCGCTGTCACTAGAAAACTGTAAATTAAACCCTACCTGCGCCACCGAGGCGCCCGCAGCTAACTGCTCAATGGCCGACAGCAAGCGCCATTGCTGCCGCCACGCCTGATAAGCCATGCCCGTTTCGTTGCTAAAGATACGGCTGATGGTGCGTTCGCTGGCGCCGATTTCAATGGCCATGTCCTGCAAGCTGGCAGGTATTTTTTGCTGTTGCTGCAATTGCTTAAGCCAGGTTTGCAGCCGTTTGTCCTTGGGCAGGGGTAAGCTTAAATTCTGTGCATCCGCATTGAGTAACTCTTCAATCAGCAGGGCAAAGGCATTGTGCTGGCTGTGTCTGGGCTTGTCCCAAGGCCAAAAGGACATAGTGTCGATTAACGCTTTGAGTAACGGATCCACATGGAAAATCGTGACGTTATCCGGCAAAGACGCCACTGTTTCAGGCTCAAAGTAGAGTGAACGATAGGCCACAACATTGGGCATTGTGACTTGGTGGATCACGCCTGCGGGCAGCCAAGCCGCACGGGTTGGCGGCAACACGACTTGAGTGTCGGCTAAGTTAAACCGCATACATCCCGCCGATGCGTAGAGCAACTGAGCCTTACGATGCTGATGTACGCCTGAGTCATGCTCGCCCATTTCGGCGGCAATGCCTATCACTAGGTTGTCTAAGGCATCGGGATTAAATTGCTGCTCGGGTTGAATAAAGGCCATGTTGTCTTATTTTTGATGTTTTTTGTCTAAGTGTCGTTAATTGTCACTTAGGGATCCTATCTATACTGCGCCCTCTTTGACAAGTATGGAGCGCCGTTTTGGTTTATCGGTTAACCCTGAAAGCTAAAACGCAGATAAAAATCATGAAAATAAAACCACCACTCTGGCTGTGCGTACTCTTGATGATGTTTCCGCAAATTATGGAAACCATCTATAGCCCGGCGTTGCCTAATATTGCAGAAAACTTTGCGGTGTCTGTTGCCAGCGCCTCGCAGACTTTATCTGTGTACTTTATCGCTTTTGCTGTAGGCGTATTTTGCTGGGGTCGTTTAGCCGACATTATTGGTCGCCGCAATGCCATGCTTGCGGGCTTACTCTGTTATGCCATTGGTTCCGCATGCGCGTTGATGATTAGCGACTTTACCCTGTTGTTGTTCGCTCGGGTATTATCGGCCTTTGGTGCAGCAGTGGGTTCTGTCATCACTCAAACCATGATGCGTGACAGTTACAACGGGGAGGAACTCGCGAAAGTCTTTTCGGTGATGGGCATGTCTCTTGGGATCAGCCCCATTATCGGATTGCTATTGGGGAGCATCCTCAGTGCTTATTGGGGATATCAAGGGGTGTTTGTCGCCCTGATGGTTTCTGCCATTGTGTTGTTGTTTTTGTCGGTAAAATCTTTGCCCGAAACCAAGCCTGAACACACCCAAAAAATCGCGCTCGTTGAGTTAGCTCGCAAGATGCTTACCGACAGCGGGATAATGAAAAACACTTTGCTGGTGGCCTCATTTAACTTGATGTGGTTTAGCTACTTTTCGCTGGCGCCATTTATGTTTGAGGCGCGAGGATTGTCGACGCTTGCCTTCGGTGCCAGTGGGTTGTTATTAGGCTTTGGCGCATTCCTTGGCAGTTATTTTAATAAACTATTGCTGGGTAGAGGCTATTCCTGTGCACTATTGGTGCGGTTAGCAAGCCTTATGGCACTATTCGGTGGACTCGGTATTTGGCTGTTCCAATCGACTGATATTGGTTTGAATAATGTTTACTTCTTACTACCCATGCTGTTGATTGTAATTGCTTATGGGATTGCGATTCCTGATATCCTGAGCTCGGCGCTGGCAAACTACCGCGCCTATGCAGGTTCCGCGGGTGCGCTGTTTGGACTGTTTTATTACATTCTGTTGGGGCTAGGTTTAGGCTGTGCGGGCATGGTAAGTCATCTTGGTGGCGTGATTACCTTAGCTGCACTGCTATGTGTTGGGCTTGGATATGCGGGTTTGGCAGGCAGGACAGTGCTAAGAGGGAAGTCGTCTCGAGCGTAAATAAAAAGCCAAGGGTGATTCCCTTGGCTTTATGGTTTTAACAAACATCCTATGCCGTTTCGCTTTACTGTATCGCTATGCTTTGGCAGTGGGTTCCTGTTGTTTCGCCGCCTCTTGCGCCGCTAATTCTTGAGCTTTGATGGCTGCCTCGAGTTTGGCCTCAACATAACCCGGTGAATGGGTCGCGGCCGAGATTAAACGGTACATGGCCGGGATCACGAACAGGGTTACAAAGGTAGCGAAGGCCATGCCGAAGAACACTACAGTACCTACGGCAATCCGACTCTCAGAGCCCGCGCCCGATGAGAAAATCAGCGGCACAGCACCTACCAAAGTGGTGAAGGCTGTCATCAGAATGGGGCGTAAGCGACGAGTCGAGGCGTCGATAATGGCTTTGTCTAGGGCTAAACCGCGGTCACGCAATTGGTTAGCAAACTCGACGATTAAGATACCGTTTTTAGTCACCATACCAATCAACATGATCATCCCAATCTGGCTATAGATGTTAATACCTTGACTGGTGACCAACAGGCCGAGGAAACCACCGAATACCCCCATAGGCACGGTAAACATCACCACTAAGGGGTTGATAAAGCTTTCAAATTGCGCCGCCAGTACCAGATAAGCCACTAGGAGTGCTAAACCGAACACGATTAAAATGCTGCTCTGGTTTTCTTTAAAGTCCTTAGATTCGCCGGTATAACCGATGGAAATATCCTTAGGTAATAACTCAATGGCCTTATTATCCAAAAACTTCAAGGCTTCGCCCAAGGTGTAGCCTTTACTGATGTTGGCCTTAAGGGTGATCGATTTTTGCTTATTGGTATGGCTAAGTTTTTGTGCCGATGCGACTTCTTCGATATGGGTTAGGGTATCGAGCGTCACTAATTCACCCTTGGCCGAGCGCATATAGATTTGGCTCAAATCGCCGACGTTGTTAAAGCTGTTTTCATCGCCGCGCAGATACACATCGTACTCTTCGCCTCGGTCTACATAGGTGGTTTCTTTACGACCGCCGAGCATCACTTCTAAGGTTTGTGAGACTTCATCGACACTGATCCCAAGCTCTGCCGCCCGTTCTTTATCGACGGTAACGATAAGCTCTGGTGTGGTTTCGGCATAGTCTAAATCCGCGCCTTCCATCATAGGGCTGGCGTTCGCTTCTTCTTTTAACACCTGTGCCCATTTAAACAGCTCGGCGTAATCTGAGCCGCCCAGCACGAATTGTACTGGCTCACTCGATTGACCCCTAAAGCCTGGCATCATAGGGCGAACCATCACGTCGGGAATGTCTTTTAAGGCGTTGCTGATAATGCCAAGGGCTTGCTGCGCCGTGACATGGCGATGCTCCCAATCCTCTAACTGCATGATCACAAAGCCAGTTTGATCGCCAGCGCGGCCACCGAAGGCGGGGGCTTGCACGCTAAAAGAACGTAACACACCTTGGCCGAGCAGGGGCATTAGTCGGTCTTCGACTATGTCCATGTTTGCCGTCATACGGTTATAGCTGGTGCCTTCGGCACCTTTTACGAAGGCGAACAGTACGCCGCGGTCTTCCTGCGGTGCTAACTGTGAGGGCACTTGCTGCATTAACCAGGCACTGCCGCCAACGCAGGCGAGGATCACCAGTGGTGCTAACCATCTAAAACGAATGGCATGGGTTACGCCAACACGGTAAACCTTTTCCATGCGGGCAAAACCACTGTCGACAAAACGGTTAAAACGGTTCGGTTTAACATTGGCCTTGAGCAGTTTGCTACTCAGTACTGGCGTCAGCGTCAGGGCGATAAGTGAGGAAAACAGCACGGATACTGCCAGCATCACAGAGAACTCGGTAAAGAGTAAGCCGACCATACCCTCCATAAAGGAAATCGGCAGGAACACCATGACTAACACGGCGGTGGTGGCCACAACCGCAAAGCCTACTTCCCGCGTGCCTTTGTAAGCGGCGAGTAGCGGCTCTTCACCGCGCTCAATGTGGTGGAAGATGTTCTCTACCACGACGATGGCATCGTCAACAACAAGACCGATGGCGAGAATTAATGCCATCAGCGTCAAGAGGTTAATCGAGTAGCCAAACATATTGGCGGCAATAAAGGCCGAGATCAACGACACTGGTACTGTTACCGCTGGGATAAGGGTCGCTCTGGCTTGGCCGATAAAGATATACAGCACTAATACTACGAGGGCGCCAGTGACATAGAGGGTGTTGTATACCTCGTTAATTGAGCGGTCGATAAAGACGGTCGAGTCAAAGTCCACCACTAGGCTTGTGCCTTCGGGGAGAAAGTCTTGAATTCTATCGACTTCTTTATGGACTTCCTGCGCCACAATCAAAGGGTTCGCATCGGACTGAGTGATGACGCCTAAGCTTAAGTTAACGATACCATCGCTCTTAAAGGTGGAGTTTTCGTTCTGGGCGCCAACGGCCACATCCGCCACATCCTTAAGATAAATAGGCGTGCCATCGCTGGCGGTGCGTACCACTAAATAGTCAAAATCCTTCGGGGTGTAATAGAGTCTCTTGGTGCGCACCGACATCACAGTGGTATCGTTACGTACTTGACCGCCCGGGGTTTCGACGTTTTCTTTACGCAGTGCGTTAATAATGTCGGTGACTGTGACATTGCGTCCCGCCATTTGCTCGGGTCTGAGCTTAACGTACATCACCTTGTACAGACCGCCCGAGATGCTGATGGAACTCACGCCGCTGATCAGGCTGAATCTGTCTTCTAATACGCGCTGGGCGTAATCGGTCAGCTGAGTTCTGTCCATCACGCTGGAGCTTAAGTTGACATAGACAGAGGGTTCGCCTGAGCCATTGTCCTTAGAGACCACAGGATCGTTGGCATCTTCGGGCAGGCGGCGCTGGGCGCGGGCCACGGCGTCACGCACATCACTCACGCCTTCGGTTAAGTTCCAACCGAGGAGGAATTTCACTGTGATCCGCGAGCTGCCGTTACGGGTTGTTGAGGTGATTTCATCGATACCACTGATCCCCGTGAGTTCATCTTCGAGGGTCTTAGTGATCTGGCTTTCCATAATCGCGGCGGAAGCGCCGGAGTAGCTGGTACTGACGGTCACTACTGGGCTTTCGACATCGGGCATTTCCCGCACCGACAGTTTAGTGAAGGACACTAAACCAAAGACACACAGCAATAAGCTTAAAACGATCGCGACGACGGGGCGCTTAACGGATACATCGGACAGCCACATTATTTCGTCTCCGCTGTGTTGACGTCTGACTTGGCTGCTGGACGGTTAGCATCGTTTTTAGCTTCTAGCACCACTTCATTGATCTTTAAGCCATCGCGCATGTTCACTAGCCCTTGTACTACCACTTTGTCGCCAATCTTAAGGCCCGAATCGATAAGCACTTGGTCACCCACGCGGGCACCTAAAATCACTTCTGTGCGATGGGCGATATGGTCCTCACCCACCACATACACATAGCGCTTAGTACCTGAATATTCTAAGGCTTGCACTGGCACAATCGGGGCGGAAATGGGCGGGAAGGTGATGGTCGATGACATCATCATGCCGGGCTTTAAGCGGTTTTTCGCGTTTTCAAATTGCACACGGATCTTCAGGTTTAAGGTTTCTTCATTGACGCGGGGATCGATGGCGACCACTTTGCCGATAAAGGTTTCCCCCGGCCAGGCGCGGCTGGTCGCCGAGACTGGCATACCAATGCTCAGCTGTGACAGAAAATGTTCGGGCACCTGTAGGTCGAGTCGCATGCTGGATAAGTCATCCAAGGTCATCAGCTCAGTGCCAATACTCACCATTTTACCTTCGCTGAAGTTAATCAAGCCGGTTTTGCCAGCAAAGGGAGCGATTAGCGAATGGTAATGTAAATCTGCCTGCGCCGAGGCGAGTCTGGCTCTAGCTATATCGACGCTGGCCTTTTGCGCATCGATTTCGGTTTGGGTGATGGCGTTGCGGCTGATGAGTTTTTCAAATTCCCTGAGTTTACGGGTTTCATCATTTAAAAAGGCATTGGCTTCGGCTACCGCGGCCTGTGCTTTCATATCATCGAGTTCGATCAGCAGTTGGCCTCTTTTGACCGCCTGATTCGAGGTAACGGCGATTTGCTTAATTTTACCAGTGACTTGCGGCGCGATAACCACGGCGCGATCGGCGGCGAGTTTACCTATGAGTGAAATCGATTGTGCCAGCGGATGCTCAACCACTTCTCCTGTGACCACAGGTACAGTGCGCATTAAATGGGGCGCGCTTTCGGGTTTGGCCGCCTGCAGTACATCACTAAAACTCACAGCGGTGGCAACCGCAGCAATTAAGGCAATGGCTATTATGGTTTTTTTCATTGGAATAATTATCTCGCACAAAGACGGTTAAGAGGCGATCGCACTAATGGCGCTATTCTAGTGAATAACCGTCATCAGGTGAGTAAAACTTTGTAAAGTTAAGCGCACGAAAGTGAAAGAAATTGTGTTTTTGTCGAAAAGACGGCCAACAATTTTTTCTGGCTGTGTGGGCGTGGCTAAAATAGCCTAGTTATCGGGCTAAGGATGTGCTTGTGTTCGTATTTTTTCTATCGGATCTGAAGTAGATAGAAGTTGGGGGAATCGGCTTAAAATCGCGGCTAAACGGCCATCTTTCTTCATTGATTCAAGGCCTTTGTTAAACTCTGCCACTAAGGTTGTTTGATCGCTAACGGCCAAGGAAAACCCTAAATGAAATACTTCAGTCGCGATAGGATCGCCAACCTGCTCGAAGGCATCGGTATATTCATCGCCATGTTGTTTGATTAAATACTCAGCAAGGTTGTGACCTATTAAGACTAAGTCGATGCGTTTTAGAAATAATTTCTTAAGATTCATCTCATCTGAATTGCCTTCCTCTGTTGTGAGTCCCGCACCAGCTATCTCGGGTGGATTGGCATAGCCACGACCAATACCTATGGTGAAGGGCTTTAGCTCCGTTAATTGACTAAAACTTAACGGATTATCCTTGCGTTTATAGAACACAATTTGGACTGCTTGGATGGGATCGGAATAGTGCGCCCATTGCTCACGCTCTTTACGGTACCAAAGGCCAATAATGCCATCGGCTTGGCCGGTTTTAACAAGCAAGGCTGCCCGAGCGAAGGGATAGAATTTGACACTGGCATTGTAGCCGCGACGTTTAAAGGCTTCTTTGACCACAAGCGCGACGCCGCCTTGGTCAGGTAACTCACTGGTATAAAAGGGAGGGTAGTTAGTTGCGACCAATGTTAACTCTCGTCCCGCTAAACTGGGGGGCGGATAATCCTAAGAGCTGCAGTACAAGGCTAATCTTGATTAGCGACTTGAGGTTCATACTCGTCCCTTAAAATAAAGCGTCACTTTGCTGAGTATAGGGGCTGTTTGAACCTTGAGTGGGAATTTTGTGTGGTTGTTATTATGGTGAGAGCTATGACAACGGCAGTGGCGATAACTATGGTGACAACTATCTATAACTACAGCGAAAAATGGATATTTAGTCGAATCATCGCCTCGAAAAAATAGGGCTTATGGGAAAATGCCATAAGCCCTTAATCCTTTAATGTTTACCCATGGCTTAAAGTTGTACTTGCTCACCCCGATAGAGGCCGCGGGTAAGTTTATCTTTGTCTATCAGCAATAGCTCGCCAGATTGACCATTCTTAATGCTGCTATCTATCGCAATGATTTTATTATGGTAAAGCCCAAGAACCCGATCCTGCGAGGTATGGCCGACTATGATGTGGTCAACCTTAAAATAGTTAAGGATTTGGTCAATCTCTTTTTCGCTAAGTGCGTCTTTAAAGTAGCCTCGGTACCAAGTCGGACCATTGGTGAAAAACAGGAAGTTCAGCAGATCGTTTTGTTTTAGCACTTCTTTTTTATCGTCTAAATGCTGGCGAAATAACTGGTTGGCATCGCTGATATTGAGTTTACGCTCGACCCATTCCGGGCTTATTCCACCGTGCATAAATAGCAGATTGTTGATCTTCACCAGCGTGTTTTTACTGCGAAGCCAACGGCCGATTTCGGTGTCTTTATTGTAGAGCGCATCATAGCTGCGATTAAGCAATTCGGCTGAGGTTTTGTAACGCTCATTGATATAGCGTAAGTCGCCGCGAAACACCATTTGCTCGTGGTTACCCATAAGTAAATGTAATCGACCGCCGGCGGCTTGCGCCTCCTTATCTAACTCATATAAAAACCACAGAACTTCGTTGACTTGATGACCGCGGTCGAACATATCGCCTGTCATCACCATATGGCCATCACCAAAGGCCCAATGATTATTTTCATCAATAATCTTGTGGGCTTTAAGCAAATTAATCATCACGTCAAATTGGCCATGCACATCGCTCAGGGCCACAATTTTACCCGCATGGGTATAAGTGTCGGCTTCAACCTGAGGGGCTGCGTTATGGCGTAAAGGTTGTGGCAAGTTGCCGCAATCATTGGGGCGAGCCAATTGATTGTTTGCGATAGGAGTTTGTTTTAACTCACTCTGGCAGATCCAGTAGGCAGTGTTTTCTTTTCCTTGGTCGAGAAACACATAGGGGCCATCGGTGACTGGGGAGTTTGGCTCTGCACTGTAACTGGCAACGGAAAAAAAACTGAGCAGTGAGAATAAAACTCCTCGAGCGGCGATATTGCTGCGCTTTTTAGGTGACACGGACGAACACACATCCCGCGATGGGCTGTTGGCATGGGGTAGGCCTGATTCGGAGAGTATGCGCATTCGATGTTCCTTATTATTGTTTTACGTCACCTATTTAGGGCTGGTTAGCATAATGTTAATAATTGAATGCGGCAAGAGTCATCAAGAGGGGATCTGTTCATGGGTAAGCGATTGAAAGTCATGCTTATCTCAAAGAGAACTTGAGAGTTTATATTGAATACTGCGTTTTAAATGAGAGTGAATTTATTTTTATCAAAACCATTTAAATAAATATTCTATTTAAATTTACATCGTTATTTTAATCGTGCTGTATACGGTTATTTTTAAACCTGTTCATATCGATTTATTCCACTTAGTTGATTGGGTGACAATGTTTGATTAACGCTGATATGTGGATATTTGTGTTGAGGTTTAAATATTTTTGTTTATTTATTGCCAAATAAGTGTTGATAGTGGTAAAAGTCACGAGTATCACCTAATGGTATGATTTTACTGTGCTTCATTCGGTAATTTTTGCTTTTCTATTTTAAATCGTGCGATTTAATTTATTAAATCCTAGGTGAAAGTGTTTTTATTTTTATCTAAATAACAGATATGCATACCGTATGATTCCGTTTTTATTCAAATGCCAGCCACATAATCGGTTGGTATCCTCTATTACTCGTGCTTCTTCACTGATATCCCTTAACACTCGACCTCAAAACGTTCGTCATACGTTAACGTCCGTCATTTCTCTTATTCTGTCGAGTTTAATTGTGAGTGCGGCCAGCTTATTTATGGCGCCGACTCACGCCGATGATACTGAGCTTTATGTTTTCGAAGCGTCGGCCCGTAATGGCTCACGTCCGCAGGTGCTGATTATTTTCGATAACTCGGGCAGCATGAGCAGTCTCGCCTATGATGTCGAGGCGCCCTACGAGAATAAGCGCGCAGTAAACTATGCCCAATCGGGTAATTTATTCTATAGCCGAGGCTCATCGGAAAACGCGGCTGCGCCCAACCCTAGTTCAGGGCGGGAAAAACGTAAGTTCAAAGGGGCGCTCAATGGCTGCGAAAGCTCATGGGAATATCTGAATCGTTATGGCACCTTTACGGGATTCTTTAGAGAATATGGTTTTTCGGGAAGCTCGGGGTCTTGGAGAGAGTTTTCAGAGCTTAACGGGAGTTCCATTTCCGCCGTCGATTGTTTTGAGGATATTCAGGAAAACAAGTTCGGTAACGCTACAGGCGAAGCCCAAGGTTTACCCGTGGATAGCCTAGGGACGGCGAGCAAACCGGTTCGTTACACTAAAGCCAGTATTAGCTCGTCAGACAGTGTAAAGTCCGCGGCCAAGGCTAAGGCGGAAAAAACCGCGTTTGGTACTGGTAAAGTGGTTACCGTCTATACCGAAGATTACTTAAACTGGCTGCATGGTCCTAAAACTAGGGTCAATAAAACGCGACTGGCCTTGGCTAAAGATGCGATTGAAAGTGTGATTCTAACCACGCCGGGTGTGGATTTTGGTCTAGCGATTTTCAACATGAATGGCCCCTATGATGGGCAGCGTGACGGTGGGCGGATTATCTCTGGGATTAAGCCCATGTCCGCTGCCGCTAAAATTGATCTGCTCAAAGGGATCAATGATATTAACTACGCTCAAAATACCCCCTTATGCGAAACCCTCTATGAGGCGTACCGCTATTTTGGCGGGCAGAGTCAGTATTTTGGTGACGACGATAGCGATTACCATTATTACGATCAGTGGGGGCGCTATCAAGGGACTTACCAAGCGAAAAGAAACCCTTTTACCGATCCCGAAGCATTAGTCGTGGGGACCAATAATTATAACTCGCCCTTCAAACGTTGCCAAAACGAAGCCTATATTATCTATATCACCGACGGTGAACCCACGTTGGATAACGCGGCCGATGGTTTGGTTGAACAGTTAACTAAAGGTGTGGGAAAACATACCTCAAGCCCTGTCAGTTACCTTAGTGCGCTTTCGGGCTGGATGAGAAACGAAGACGTCAATCCTCATTCTGCGGGTAAGCAAACCGTTAGAACCTTTACCATCGGCTTTAGTGAAGGTGCGGCCAGTGCCGAACATTTACTTAAGCAGACCGCCGAAAATGGCGGAGGTAAGTATTTCGATGCGACCGATGCCAGTAAGTTACGCTCTTCATTACAAACGGCTTTAAACAATATCCTCGAAAAAAATGCCAGCTTTACCTCGCCCTCGGTGGCAAGTAATAACTTTAACCGAACGCAAACCTTTGATTCTGCTTATTACTCTATGTTCTTGCCGAACAAAGGGCCGAGATGGTTAGGCAATATCAAGAAATTTAAGGTGACCAGCAGTGGTGATGTTGTCGATAGCAAAGGTAACAATGCGATAGGTGAAGATGGCAACATCAAAGCCGAGGCCTGCTCCTATTGGACCTCGGCCGAAGAGTGTGGTGCGAGTGGCGATGGTAACGATGTGAAGCGGGGTGGAGTGCTAGGTGCAATGCAGCAGGCGAGTAGTCGCACCTTGTACAGTAATTTAGGCACGGGATTAAGCCCATTTACCCTGTCGAATGCCTCTCGCAAAGCGGGGGGCGATGCACGTTTGGCCTTGTATATGGGGGTCGATGAAACTGAGCTTAGCGAGCATTTTGATTGGGCTAAGGGCATCGATGTCGATAATGATAAGAATCAGGACCTCAGTGCTGCTAGTGGCGATAGTGACGCAACCCCCAATTGGCGCGCCGATATTATGGGGGATGCTTTACATTCCAAACCCTTAGCACTCAATTTTGGCTCAGAAGACCAGCCCGATATTCGGATTATCGTGGGGACTAACCATGGGTTCCTGCATATGTTCAAGGATGAAGGCGATAGCGTGTCTGAGACTTGGGGTTTTATCCCCTATGAGTTGCTGCCGAATTTTCGCGATCTGAAGGCGAATGCACCAACGGGCGTACACTCGGTATACGGCATTGATGGCTCGCCAGTCGCTTACACCAAAATGCAGGGCAAACGTATTGAAAAAGCGTGGGTGTTTGTGGGGATGCGCCGTGGGGGAAATGCTTATTATGCCCTCGATATCACTTCCCCCGATAATCCTAGTTTTATGTGGAGGATTGATGCCAGCTCACCGGGAATGGGTGAGTTAGGTCAATCCTGGTCGACGCCTGTCGTCACCACGATTCCGAGTGCCACTGGGGATAAACCCGTGCTTATCTTCGGGGCGGGATATTCCCCTGCGACTAAGGATGGCGCCGAGATTGGCAGCGACGATAGCCAAGGCCGAGGCGTGTTTATTGTCGATGCCGAAACGGGCGCATTAATTCATCAATTTGGTGGCAGTGGCGCCAATACCCAACTGCCTGGGATTGCGAATAGTATTCCGAGCAGTGTTGCCGTGTTAGACGGTAATGGCGATGGTAGAACGGATAGGATCTATGCCACAGACACCCAAGGGAATGTGTGGCGAATGGATATGCCTTCTGCAAATACCTCGACTTGGTCGGGATTTAAATTTGCCGTATTAGGGGATAGGAGTTCGGTGGCAAGTGACAGACGATTCTTCTCCGGCCCTACGGTCGCGCAGACCATTATCACTAATACTTTCGAGTTAACTCAGGTGGTGAATGGGAAATCGACCAAGACAGTGACTAAGCAGAATATTCCCTACGATGCCGTAGTTGTAGGCAGCGGTCATAGGGCGAAGCCTAACGATGTGTCTCGCTCGGATATGTTTTTTGCCTTGCAAGATAGGAATGTTGTGACCCAATCATTCCAAGGTAAACCTAATCAAAAGCCTGTGCCGAGCGCCTTAACTTTAAGTGACTTATACGATGTGACTGCTGCCGCACCACAGGATCAAGCTAGTGAAATAGCCTTTAGCAAAAAACGGGGGTGGTACTATCAGTTCCCTCTGAAAGGTCAAAAGAGCCTTTCGTCTGCAATCATAGTTGGGGGTGCTGTTCAGTTTACTAGCTTTGCACCTGGCAGTGATGCTTTGGCGGGCCAATGTTTGAGTTCGGGCAGGGGATTTCTTCATAAGAGAAATTTACAGAAGGGGACAAATGGTTACAGAACCGATTTCTTGTATGCCGGTGAACTGGTTTTGGATACACCGCAATTGGTCGTTCCCCCTGCTGCACAGCCCGATGATCCCAATGCTAAGGCTCCCACGCAGGATATGTTTTTGATTGGGGTTGGTAAGGCTGTACCCGAGGAGGCGACCTGCGAGAGCGGTAATCCTAAGTGTATTGGTAGTTGGCCCAAAGCACGTAAGATTTACTACTACGTAGATCAATGATGTAAAGCCTTAGCAAATTAACATGAGTGATAGCTTAATGATGAAATATGGTGCCGTTTGTCTGTTGCTGTTATGGGGGCTTCAATGGCATGCGATGGCGGCAGAAAAAGAGAAACGACAGGATTACAAATGCTATTTAGAAACGAATCAAGGATTTAAGCTGATGCGTTTCTCCTGGTTTGAATCTAAAGTCGAGCAGTATCAACTGTCTTTACCCGGAACAAAATTACCCCGTTTACCGCAGGATAAGCCGATAGCGCTCTATGTTAAGACGGTGCTGGAATGTGTGAAAAAGACGGAGAGTTTTACCCTCGAAGAGGCCAAGCAAGCCGAGCTTGCTCCTGAAAATCAAGGTTAACCGATTAGCTAAGTCTTTAAAGATACTTAGATAATCGCTTTGTGCTCAGGACTAAAATATGACGCCTTAGGTAGTAAACTTCCTAAGGCGTATGCTTTTAATTACCAACTTGATAAGAACGCTGCCGATTAGGATAGCTGCTCATTCAGATATTCAAGCCACTTCGAGGGTTGACCGTAAAAGCGGCTGTGATTGATAAGTTTTAAGTGACCTTCATCGGTCTCTAGCGCCACGGAGGGAAACCCTTGGGCGCCGAGCTGATTCATTAATGCCCGTGAAGCGACGATATGTTGATAAAGGGCCTCTTCATTTGTGGCGTATTCCCGGGCGAAGGCGGCGCCATCTATTCCCAATTTTTCCGCTAAAAGATGCAGGTTATTTTCATCGCTTGCGCACTTGCCATCGCGATAATGGGCTAGCTGCAGCGCATGTAAGTAGGCTAAATCATCGCCTCCTAAGGCGGCCACAGCGAGTAACGCCCTGATGGGCGGCGCCGAATCCAATAGGATACTCGTATCACGCAATAGGCCTTCGTAGTAGTTCTCTCCAAAGGCTTGTCCGGTTAGCGCGGCAATACGTTGGTCATGTGGCATCACATAGTCGCGCCATTGATTATCAATCTGTTTGCGTTTTGGGCCTGTGAGCATGCCGCCCGCGTGGAGTTTGATAGTAAATCCGGCAGCGGCTGCGGCATCAAACAGCGGTGCGGCCGCATAACACCAACCGCACAGAGGATCTATAATGGCATGTAAAACGGCTGGTGGATTTTCAGTGGTATTCATGGGTACTTCCTATAACACGGGCTTAAATGAACTTTGGCTTGAGTGCTAATCCAAGCACAATATCAGAGTGAATGGGCAGGGAATAGCATGCCCCGATGCGCTTACATGGGCCAGCGCATTTCACCCATAATCACTTTGGCGCTGATCTCAAGGCCCACATCGCTGGGGATTTGTGGGTAGAGTGCGAGCATCTTGGCGATTAAGTCCGCAGAATTTTTTGCTGTTTTAGCCGCATTTTCAAAGGCATGAATATAGTCGCGGGTAAAGCTAATCGCGCGCTGATCAAATCTCGCCCTGCCAAGATAATGTCCTGGGATCACCGTTTCGGGGGAGAGGGCGCTCATTTTATCCAAATGGGCTAACCAAGCCTGGCGAGACTCGATACTCTGGGTATCAGCTATCCAAACGTGCGTGTTATCAAATACTTCAACGCCGCCAGTGATGGTCTTCGCCGAAGGTACCCACAGGAAGGTATGCTTAGGATGTGCATCCTCTAGACCTTCAATCAGCACTTGTTCACCGTCGATACTAAAGCTATTGGTTGTCACCACCTTTGGCAACACTAATTGGCTCGGCGCATTGTCCTTTAAAATCGGTCCCCAGTAGGCGAGTTTGCCCTCCATCGAGGCTTTAATATCATCGACCGTGGTTTGGGTGGCGACGATTTCTACCTCGGGAAAGTTTTGCTTAATCACATCCAATCCAAAGTAAAAGTCTGGATCGCTGTGGCTGATATACACCAAGGTAAGTTTTTTGCCGCTGGCCTTAATGGTATCCACTAAGGTTTGGGCATCATTTTTTTGGAACTGAGCATCGACCAACATCATTTCATGCTCGCCACTGATAAAGCTGGAAGACACGGCAAAGATGCTGTTTTCGCCCGGATTAAAATGGCTCACTTGCAAAGGTGCGGCTTGCGCCGTAGCCATTCCCGTCACCAGCATTGCAGCGGCGAATTGGGGTTTGAAGCTGGCTAAGCTGAGGTTGTTCAATAGTGTCATTTCAGTTCTCACTTATTCATTCAATAGGCATTCGGTGATTTGCACTGCTGCAAAAGTGAGCTTAGTTTAGGTTGCAAAAAACGTTAGATAAACACGGAAAATTGCGCTTGTTTATTGCATAATTCGGATGAATTGGCGTTGAAAGCCGAATATCTAGTGCAAGCTAATCCACAAGGGAGAATTACCATGGATAGACTCGAAGCGGCAAAAGTGTTTGTGACTATTGTCGAACGGGGGAGCATGGTTGGCGCCGCCGAGGCGTTAGACATGTCGCGCTCCATGGTGACCCGTTATTTGGCCGAGATGGAAGAATGGTCGGGCGCCCGTTTATTGCACCGCTCCACAAGACGTTTGAGCTTGACCAGTGCGGGGGAGCAAGTGCTCGATTATTGTCAGCGCTTGCTTGAGCTAGCGCAGGAAGTGCCCGCCGTCAGTCATGCTCAGAGTGCCCAGCCCCGAGGGCTACTGCGGATCAGTTGCTCGCAATTTATGGCGCATTTACTCCTTCCCACCGTCGTGCGTCCATATTTGGCCCAATACCCACAGGCGAGTGTGAATTTTCATGTGACGAGTCAAACCGTTGATTTAGTGGCTGAACGAATCGATCTTGCCATTCGAATCACCAACGAACTCGACCCTACGCTTATCGCAAGACGTTTAGGCGAGTGTGAGTCTGTGGTGTGCGCTGCACCGAGTTATCTTGCCAGCCATTCGGCCATCACGCATCCCGAGGATTTAACCCGGCATAACTGCCTGACCTATTCCTACTTTGGCGATGTGATGTGGCGATTCACTCAAACGCCTGTCGCCGCGAGGGTGACACTAACGCAGGGAGTTGGGCAGGTATTTAATATTCCGGTGAAGGGCAATCTAAGTGCCAATGACTCTATGGTGGTGTTAAATGCCACCTTGGCGGGGGAGGGAATTGCCATGCAGCCCCTGTGGGCGGCAAAACCGCACATCGATTCGGGGGCATTAGTGCCATTGCTGCGGGAATATAAACCTCAATCCCTAGGCGTGTATGGGGTGTATCAATCCCGCAAACATATGCAGCCCGCATTAAGGGTGATGATGGATATGCTAGTGCAGCATTTTAATGGGGCAATATAAGGGCGTGATCTTGAATGCGCGACTTGCAACTTGTGTTTGCATCTCTATGAGATAGCGGTGACTGGGTTGCGTTGTTCGTTCGACTCTGTCCCTCGGTTAACGTCATTTGGGAATCGTTATTCAGCCCCCGCTCCTTCCTTCGATTTATATTTTGCGTCAGACGCTTAAAGCCCATTGCGGCTATTTTCTGTTCAGCTATATTGGTTGGGATATTTTTGTTTTAAATGTGCAACTTAGGTCCCACCCTCCCTTGCTGAGCAGACGATATGAGCGAAGATATTAAAGATCACAAAGAAATTACCCGCGCGAATATTCGCGTCAATGCCCAGCTCGATGTGCCCTTTTTGGCGATGAACACCCTAGCGGCCATCATCGCCAGCTACGGACTCTTGGCCAACAGCGCTGCCGTGGTCATTGGCGCCATGATTGTCGCTATGCTGTTTTCCCCCATTTTAGGCTTGGCATTAGGACTGGTAGAAGGGGAAAAACTCTTAGTTCGCCATGCCATTAAGAGTTTAATCGTGGGGAGTATTCTGGTTTATTTCACCGCCTTTTTAATTGGCTTTCTGCATTCCGATATTCCTATCACGCCGGAGATCATGGCGAGAACGGCGCCGAACTTTCTCGATTTAATGGTCGCGTTTGCGGGCGGTGCGGCAGGTGCCTATGCGACTATTTCGCCGCGGTTAAGTACTTCCTTTGTGGGGGTGGCGATTGCTACCGCATTAGTGCCGCCTCTGTGTGCCTCGGCGATATTGCTAGGTCATGGTAATTTTGAACTCGCCCGAGGAGCCTTCTTACTGACGTTTACCAACATAGTCGCCATCCAATTTGTGTCCTCCGTGGTGCTGTGGTTGAACGGTTTTCATGGATTTTATTTTTGGCAAAAAAGCTCACTGTGGGAGTTGCTGAAACGTAACTTCATCACATTGATCCTGCTGGTTATTTTAGTCATTGCCCTCAGCGTGAATCTGCATAATGTGGTGGCAAGGCAATTGTATGAGAGCAAAGTGACTCGCATTGTGAGCGAGCAGCTACTCAAGTTCCCCAATATGCGGTTGATTAAAGTTGGGATTGAGGAAGAGGCCAGTCAATGGATAGTGAGGGTGACCGTTGGCGGAATAAAAAAACCAGATGCCAGCTTTGTGCAACTACTGGAGAGTGAGTTGACGCAGGCGGGGCAAGAAAAACCAGCGACCGTGCGCGTGCGTTACTTTCAGGTCGATGTGATTGACCGCGATGGTGATGTTAAAGCGATTCAGGAGCAGGATTAGTAGGCTTAACTTTTGTGCATTAAAAGAAAGCCCCGCAATTGCGGGGCTTTTTATGTACCTATAAACGATTGCGCTTACTTGGTCATACGCTTGTATTTTAAGCGGTGTGGCTCAACCACATCGGCACCATAGGTGTTCTTCAACCACGCAGAGTATTCGGTGTAGTTACCTTCGTAGAAGTTCACTTGGCCTTCGTCGCGGTAGTCCAGAATATGGGTCGCGATACGGTCTAAGAACCAACGGTCGTGCGAGATCACCATAGCGCAACCTGGGAACTCGAGGATCGCTTCCTCCAGTGCGCGCAGGGTTTCAACGTCTAAGTCGTTGGTTGGTTCGTCGAGGAGCAGTACGTTACCGCCAGCTTGCAGCAGTTTAGCTAAGTGAACACGGTTACGTTCACCGCCCGACAGAGTGCCGATAACCTTCTGTTGATCCGCGCCACGGAAGTTGAAGCGGCCCACATAGGCGCGGCTTGGGATTTCCATGTTGTTGATACGCATGATGTCTTGACCACCAGAGATTTCTTGCCAAATGGTGTTCTTGTCATTCATTGAGTCGCGGAACTGTTCAACCGACGCCAGTTGCACGGTTTCACCTAACTCGATGGTGCCGCTATCCGGTTGCTCGCTGCCTGACAGCATACGGAACAGGGTCGATTTACCTGCGCCGTTGGCACCGATAATACCGACGATCGCGCCCTTAGGAATGGAGAACGACAGGTTATCGATCAGCACGCGGTCACCATAGGATTTGGTTAAGTTGTTAACCTCAATCACTTTGTCACCTAAACGCGGTCCGGGCGGAATAAACAGCTCGTTGGTTTCGTTACGTTTTTGGTAATCAGTGGTATTCAGCTCTTCGAAGCGCGCCATACGGGCTTTGCCCTTAGACTGACGGCCTTTCGCACCTTGGCGAACCCATTCTAATTCCTTAGCGATGGTCTTTTGACGGGCGCTTTCAGCGGCAGATTCCTGCTTTAAGCGAGCATCTTTTTGCTCAAGCCATGAAGAGTAGTTGCCTTCCCATGGGATACCCTCACCACGGTCAAGTTCTAAAATCCAGCCAGCGGCATTGTCGAGGAAGTAACGGTCGTGGGTAATCGCCACAACGGTGCCCGAATATTCCTGCAGGAAGTGTTCGAGCCAAGCGACTGATTCGGCGTCCAAGTGGTTGGTGGGTTCGTCGAGCAGCAGCATCTCTGGTTTTTCCAGCAGCAGACGACAAATCGCCACACGACGGCGCTCACCACCCGATAAGACTTCAATCTTCTCGTCCCAATCTGGCAGACGCAGGGCGTTCGCCGCACGCTCGAGGATGTTATCCAGATTGTGGGCGTCCTGCGCTTGAATGATCGCTTCGAGTTCGCCCTGCTCTTTGGCAAGCGAGTCAAAGTCCGCATCGGGATCCGCGTAAGCGGCATAGACTTCGTCTAAGCGTTTGAGGGCATTTTTGGCTTCAGAAACCGCTTCTTCAATCGCTTCACGCACGGTTTGCGTCGGATCGAGTTTCGGTTCTTGCGGCAGGTAACCAATCTTCAGCCCTGGCATTGGACGCGCTTCACCTTCAATCTCGGTATCGATACCGGCCATGATGCGCAGTAGGGTGGATTTACCTGAACCGTTAAGACCTAACACACCGATCTTAGCGCCGGGGAAAAAGCTTAAGGAAATGTCTTTAAGGATCTGCTTCTTGGGAGGAACAACCTTGCCCACCCGCAGCATGCTGTAAACAAACTGAGCCATTTTTCTGCATCTATAAGTGACTAATGATGCGGCTAATTCTACTCGATTGCGCGCCGAACTCAACTCGGCATTGAGGCGAGTTCAAGGTAAAACTGTAGGATTTTCATGTTTCAGAGACTGGGATTGTCGGCTAGTTACGAGTAGAATACCGCGCAACCCTACCTACAAGAATTGGCAGCTGGAGTAAGCAATGCTGAAAAAAGATATGAATATCGCAGATTATGATCCGGAACTGTTCAACGCAATTCAGAACGAAACTCTGCGTCAAGAAGAGCATATTGAGCTGATTGCTTCTGAAAACTACACCAGTCCACGCGTGATGCAAGCGCAAGGTTCACAATTAACCAACAAGTACGCCGAAGGTTATCCTGGCAAGCGTTATTACGGTGGTTGTGAGTATGTGGACGTAGTTGAAACCTTAGCGATTGAGCGTGCAAAACAACTGTTTGGTGCGACCTACGCAAACGTACAACCTCATTCAGGTTCTCAAGCAAACAGCGCCGTTTACATGGCATTGTTAAAACCAGGCGATACCGTTTTAGGTATGAACCTCGCTCACGGTGGTCACTTGACCCACGGTTCACCTGTTAACTTCTCCGGTAGACTGTACAACATCATTCCTTACGGTATCGATGAATCAGGCAAAATCGACTACGACGAAATGGAACGTCTGGCGGTTGAACATAAGCCTAAGATGATGATCGGTGGTTTCTCTGCTTACTCAGGTATCGTTGACTGGGCAAGAATGCGCGAAATCGCAGACAAAATCGGTGCTTACCTGTTTGTCGACATGGCGCACGTTGCGGGTCTTATCGCCGCTGGTGTGTATCCAAACCCTGTGCCACACGCGCACGTTGTGACGTCAACCACTCACAAGACCTTAGCCGGTCCTCGTGGTGGTATCATTCTGTCTGCTGCCGATGATGAAGAGCTATACAAAAAGCTGAACTCAGCGGTATTCCCTGGCGGTCAAGGTGGTCCTTTGATGCACGTTATCGCGGGTAAAGCGGTAGCCTTCAAAGAAGCTTTAGAGCCAGAGTTCAAAGCTTACCAACAACAAGTGGTTAAGAACGCTAAAGCCATGGTTGAAGTGTTCTTAGAGCGCGGTTACAAGATCGTTTCTGGCGGTACTGACAACCACTTGATGCTGGTGGACTTAATTGGTCGCGACCTGACGGGTAAAGAAGCCGATGCCGCTTTAGGTAGTGCGAACATCACAGTAAACAAAAACTCTGTGCCAAACGATCCACGCTCTCCTTTCGTGACCTCTGGTGTGCGTATCGGTACGCCTGCGATCACTCGCCGTGGCTTTAAAGAAGCTGAAGCGAAAGAGTTAACCGGTTGGATCTGTGACATCCTCGACGATGCCCACAACCCTGCAGTCATCGAGCGCGTAAAAGGCCAAGTATTGGCACTGTGCGCCCGTTTCCCTGTTTACGGTTAATTCGTTAATTTATCTGAATATGGCGGCTGAGTTCACAACTGCTTAGGGGGTCACTCTTAGGTAGTTAACCTCAGCCGATAAATAGGATAAAATCCCATGGCCGCATTAAGCGGCCATTTTTATTGCTAAAATCTTAGACTTAAACCCGCTCGGTTTAAGCAAGCTACAGCGAAAGCCATAGGCTTTATTCCATTCACGGCAGGAGGCTCAATGCATTGTCCATTTTGCAGCGCGACAGATACTAAAGTGATCGATTCCCGATTAGTGGCGGAAGGCCATCAAGTGCGTCGTCGCCGAGAATGCACCGAATGCCACGAAAGATTTACCACCTTCGAAGGGGCTGAATTAGTCATGCCACGGGTGATTAAACGTGATGGCACGCGCCAACCCTTCGATGAGGAAAAGCTGCAAGCAGGTATGTTACGCGCGGTCGAAAAGCGTCCCGTGTCTATGGATGAAATCGAGCAGGCCTTAAGTAAAATCAAGTCAACGCTGCGGGCTACTGGCGAGCGTGAAGTGCCATCTGAGATGATAGGTAACTTGATGATGGAACAGTTAATGAGCTTAGATAAGGTTGCCTATATTCGTTTTGCCTCGGTTTATCGCGCCTTTGAAGACGTCTCCGAATTTGGCGAGGCGATTGCGAAACTGCAAAAGTAATGTGGGTTATCTTAGGTTAGCGCCTCGTTTTGCGCCGCATTCGGGCACGCTTCCTCAAGATTTCATAGGGTTTATATGAATTGGTCAGAACTCGATAACCAGATGATGAGCCGAGCCATACAACTGGCTCGCAAAGGATTTTATACCACTCGCCCCAATCCCAGTGTGGGCTGCGTTATCGTAAAAGATAATCAGATTGTTGGTGAAGGTTATCATCAAAAAGCTGGCGAGCCCCACGCCGAGGTGCATGCACTGCGGATGGCTGGCGAGCTTGCCCGTGGCGCCACCGCCTATGTCACCTTAGAACCTTGTAGCCATTATGGCCGCACACCGCCGTGTGCCTTGGCGCTGATCAATATTGGTGTAAAACGTGTAGTGGTCGCGGTTGAAGATCCCAATCCGCAGGTGGGTGGCCGCGGTATCCAAATGCTGCGCGATGCGGGCATTCAAGTGGATGTCGGTTTACATCGCGACGAAGCTTACGCTTTAAATCTTGGTTTTATGAAGCGCATGGAGTCGGGCCTACCTTGGGTGACGGTAAAGCTTGCCGCGAGTCTCGATGGTAAAACCGCGCTATCCAACGGTGTCTCTAAGTGGATTACAGGCCCCGAAGCTCGCCGCGATGTGCAGCGCTTACGTTTGCGCGCCTGCGCACTGGTCACTGGGATTGAAACCGTGCTGGCCGATGACCCTTCGCTCAATGTGCGCGACTCAGAGCTTGGCAGTCTTAGCTCGCAATTGAGTGAAGCGCAAATTTTACAACCGCTGCGGGTGATTTTAGATAGTCGCTGCCGCATGCCGATTACGGCAGCCTTGCTTGCGATTGAATCGCCGATTTTATTAGTCTCAACAGAGCCTTACTTGCCAGCCTTTGTGGCGCAGTTGCCCGCCCATGTGACTTGTCTTCAATTACCGGCGATTGATGGTCGAATCTCGCTGCCCGCACTCTTAAGCTATTTAGGCAAAAGCTGTAATCAGGTGCTTATCGAAGCGGGCGCGACCTTAGCGGGTGCCTTTATCGGCGCGGGATTAGCCGATGAGTTAGTGCTGTATCAAGCGATGAAAATCCTTGGCGCACAAGGACGTAATCTACTCGAATTACCCGATTATCAAATGATGGCCGATATTCCGACCCTCAAACTGGTCGATGAGCGTAAAGTGGGCGCGGATATGCGTTTCACCTTGCGGCTCACGTCCAATCCATTTTTAGCGAATAAGTGAGTTAACCATGTTTACTGGGATTATTGAGGCCGTAGGCACGCTGCGAAAACTTGAACGTAAGGGCGATGATATTCGTTTAACGGTCGCCAGTGGCAAACTGGATTTAAGCGATGTGCGTTTAGGCGACAGTATCGCCACCAATGGTGTGTGTTTGACTGTGGTTCAGCAATTAGCCGATGGCTATGTGGCGGATGTGTCGGCTGAAACTGTCAGTCTCACAGGCTTTGCTAACTATAAAGTGGGCACCAAGGTTAATCTTGAAAAAGCCGTTACCCCGACAACTCGCCTCGGCGGGCACATGGTGAGCGGCCATGTGGATGGCATTGCCACCGTAGAGCAGCGTCTTGCTCGTGGTCAAGCGATTGAGTTTTGGTTAGCGGCGCCTGCGGAGCTAGCTCGCTATATCGCCCATAAAGGTTCTATCACCATCGATGGTGTGAGCCTCACGGTAAACGAGGTCGATGGATACCGTTTTCGTTTAACCATAGTGCCTCATACGGCGGGTGAAACCACACTGGTGGATTTAAAAGCCGGTGATAAGGTGAATATTGAAGTGGATTTAATCGCCCGCTATTTAGAGCGTTTAATGCGCTTTGACACTAAAGAAACCCAAGGCGGGGTGACCATGGAAATGTTAGCCCGTGCTGGCTTTGTGCGTTAGGGCACTGGCACTTAGCTCACTTAGGTATAGAATTTCATAACAACTGTAAAATCATAAAGGTCCTACAATGGCGCTGCACAGTATAGAAGAGATCATCGAGGATATTCGTCAAGGCAAAATGGTTATTTTGATGGATGACGAAGACAGAGAAAACGAAGGCGACCTGATTATGGCGGCCGAGCTGGTGACGCCAGAAGCGATTAACTTTATGGCGAAATACGGTCGTGGACTCATCTGCCAAACGATGACTAAGGCCCGTTGCCAGCAGTTAAACCTGCCCTTGATGGTGACTAACAACAATGCGCAGTTCTCGACTAACTTTACGGTATCGATTGAAGCGGCAGAAGGCGTAACCACCGGGATTTCGGCCCACGATCGCGCCGTAACGGTTAAAGCGGCCGTGGCTAAAGATGCCAAGGCATCGGATTTAGTACAACCTGGTCATATCTTCCCATTAATGGCGCAGGACGGCGGCGTGTTAACCCGCGCAGGTCACACTGAAGCGGGCTGTGATTTAGCCCGTTTAGCTGGGCTTGAGCCATCGGGGGTGATTGTTGAGATCCTCAATGAAGACGGCACTATGGCTCGTCGCCCCGATTTAGAGATTTTCTCTGAATTACATGGGATTAAAATCGGCACTATTGCGGCGCTTATCGAATACCGTAACACCAAAGAAACCACAGTCGTGCGCGAAGCCAAATGTAAACTGCCAACCCGCTTTGGTGAGTTCGATATGGTGACCTTTAGGGACACTATCGACAATCAACTGCACTTTGCCTTAGTGAAGGGCGAGGTGAAACCGGATTGCTTAGTGCGCGTACATTTACAAAATACCTTCAACGATTTACTCCACTCGGAGCGCGATCAGCAGCGTAGCTGGCCGCTTGAAAAAGCCATGGAGCGCATTTCTGCCGAAGGTGGAGTGTTGGTGCTACTGGGCAATCAAGAGCATACCTGTGAAATTCTCTCTAAAGTCAAAGCCTTTGAAGCAGAAGATCAAGGTCAAGCGCCAGCCTCTGCAAAATGGCAAGGCACTTCACGCCGCGTGGGTGTAGGTTCGCAAATCCTTGCCAGCCTTGGGGTAACCAAAATGCGTCTCTTAAGTTCGCCTAAGCGTTATCACTCGCTCTCTGGCTTTGGGCTTGAAGTGACGGAATACGTAGCGGAGTAACAGGCCGAGCTTGTTAGACGTTGCACTAAGGTAAAATTAATCATTTGTATAATTTGCATAGGGCTGTGGGCGATTGACTGTGGTATCATGTCGCCACTTTTCGCCCAAGCCGGGTGCTTTAGCTAAATTAGGTAAGAAAATGAACGTAGTTCAAGGTAATATCGAAGCGAAGAATGCCAAAGTTGCGATTGTAATTTCGCGTTTTAACAGCTTTTTAGTTGAGAGCCTGCTTGAAGGTGCACTTGACACGCTGAAACGTTTTGGCCAAGTCAGTGATGAAAACATCACTGTCGTCCGTGTACCTGGTGCGGTTGAGTTACCGCTGGCTGCACGTCGTGTTGCCGCAAGTGGTAAGTTTGACGGTATCATCGCACTTGGTGCTGTGATCCGTGGTGGTACCCCTCATTTTGATTTTGTTGCAGGTGAATGTAACAAAGGTCTAGCTCAAATCGCATTAGAGTTCGATCTGCCCGTTGCCTTCGGTGTATTGACGACAGATACCATTGAACAAGCCATTGAGCGTTCAGGTACTAAAGCAGGTAACAAGGGCGGCGAAGCTGCGCTAAGCTTGCTTGAAATGGTCAATGTTCTGCAACAGCTAGAACAACAGTTGTAATAGTAGGAAAAATAATGAAGCCTTCTGAGCGCCGCAAGGCCCGCCGTTTAGCCGTACAAGCCATTTATTCATGGCAACTAAGCGGGAATAATATTGCCGATGTCGAGCATGAGTTTTTAACTGAACAAAGCCTCGACGGTGTAGATATAGCTTATTTTCGTGAGTTATTTGCAGGCGTAGCAACTAAGAAAACCCAACTGGA
Source organism: Shewanella sp. FJAT-51649 (assembly GCF_019457435.1). NCBI lineage: Bacteria > Pseudomonadati > Pseudomonadota > Gammaproteobacteria > Alteromonadales > Shewanellaceae > Shewanella > Shewanella sp. FJAT-51649. Next base: position 1,316,781 of record NZ_CP080411.1, read on the forward strand.
TGAGTTGTTCATTCCACACTTAGACCGCCCCATTGATGAGGTGTCGCCAGTGGAGAAGGCCATAGTTCGCTTAGCGGCCTATGAGCTGACTTTCCGTAAAGATGTGCCGTTCAAAGTCGCGATTAACGAGGCGATTGAACTGGCTAAAGCTTTCGGTGCGGATGAAAGCCATAAGTTTGTTAATGGATTACTCGACAAACTGGTTGCACGTAAGTAATAAGGACAAACGGTATCTTAGGATGCCGTTTTTCATTGCTAACAAAGGTGGCCGATGTGAGTCGCGCCAAACTGTACAGTGAAAGAATTCCAACTTATTGAATGTTATTTCAATCACCGCGGTCCCACGCGCCGTGATGTCAAACTGAGTATTGGCGACGATTGCGCCCTAGTGCAGCCCGCCGAAAACAAGTCGATCGCCATCTCCTGCGATACCTTAGTCGAAAACGTTCACTTCTTCCCCGATATTCCCCCTCAAGCCTTAGGTTACAAAGCCTTAGCCGTGAATCTTTCCGATTTAGCCGCTATGGGTGCTGAGCCTGCGTGGATGACGCTTGCGCTTACTTTGCCAGAGGTTAACGAAGCCTGGCTGAGTGGCTTTAGTGAGGGACTCTTCGAAGCAGCTGAATACTATGGTATTGCCCTTATTGGTGGCGATACTACCCGCGGCCCTAGAGCCATTAACATTACCGTGCATGGACAAGTGCCGCAGGGTAAGGCATTGACTCGCCACGGTGCAAAAGCGGGTGACTGGATTTATGTGACCGGTACGCTAGGCGATTCGGCATTAGGGCTGGATTTGATCCGTGGCGTGCAGCATGCGCGTGCGGAGCATAAAGAGTTCTTAATCAATCGCCATTATCGTCCGACGCCTCGAGTGTTAGCGGGTCAATCGTTACGGTCTTTGGCATCCAGTGCCATCGACTTATCCGACGGTTTTATCTCCGACATTGGCCATATCCTCAAAGCATCGCAGGTAGGCGCGGTCGTGGATGTGGGCACGATTCCGTTGTCCCGCGCCATGCAAGATACCGTGAGTGAAGAGCATGCCTTAGGTTATGCGCTAACGGGGGGCGAGGATTATGAGCTGCTCTTTACCGTGCCAGAGGCGCAAAAAGGTGCGTTAGAAACAGCACTGAGCCACGCTGGGACTAAGTTTGTGCGGGTTGGGCAAATTTGCGCGGGCAGTAAACTTAAATTGCAACTCAATGGTGAGCCGTTTACGCCGCCATATCATGGTTTTGAGCATTTTTAATGAAGTTGTTATCCCAAGATCATGCGCTGTCGCGCCTGTCTCTTAAAAATCCGATCCATTTTTTAGCATTAGGCTTTGGCAGCGGTTTAGCGGCAAAGGCGCCCGGCACTTTTGGTACCTTAGCGGCAGTTCCGCTCTATTTGTTATTGGCGCAATTGCCCTTGAGTTGGTATTTAGCCGTGACCTTAGTATGCATACTCGCGGGGATTTATATCTGCGATAAGGCGGCTAAGGACATGGGCGTACATGACCATGGTGCAATCGTTTGGGATGAAGTGGCGGGTCTATTAATCACTATGATTGCCGCGCCAGCCGGAGTGCTCTGGTTAGTCGTTGGTTTTGTGCTGTTTCGTCTCTTTGACATCATCAAACCTTGGCCAATCCGTTGGCTCGATGCCAAGGTCGAAGGTGGCTTTGGCATTATGATCGACGATGTATTAGCTGGCATTTTTGCGCTTATTGGTGTGCAGGCCCTGGCGGCTTTTATCCATTAACAAAAGTAGTTTTGTGTTAATTAAGCCGCCTTTAGTGAAGACTAAAGGCGGCTTTTGTTTGTATTGATGCTTTAATGCGGATGTCTCGGTTTGACAATAAAGAGGTCGGTTCGCAGTTTGTTAATGATATTTCGCGCCGCATTACCTTTGAATGCGCTCAACATGCCTTTGCGTTCGGCGCTGCCCATCACCAGCATATTGACGTTGAGTCTACGTGCTTCCTTGGCAATCGTATCTTCGGGCAAGCCTTCTTCAATGTGTAAGTTGCGTGTGTTGAGATTATGCTGCCGTGCCACTGTGGTGAGTCTTGCCTTATATTTGTCCCGTTCACAGAGTTGTTCTTGTGGCTGTTGATTAAAGCTCATATAGAAGGGATCGGGCAAGTAACTGTTAATTAAGTGCAGATCATTAGATAATAAGGTTGCAATCCGTTTACTTTCTTCTATCAGCGTTTCATTAAACTCAAGGTGACTGGTATTTTCATTGTCTAGTTCAAGGGCGGTGAGTACGTGACCATTTTCGTGCCAATCTTCAAGATCGACAAACATCACCGGAATATTAGGCAATCTCAGTAATTGCCATTCATCTGCAATTAAAAATTCACTGAAGAAAGGTGGATAGAATTTATGACTGACGATGATGAGGTCGTAATCTAACTGGCTACATTCATTGACGATTGCATTATGAATTGAATGGGAAAGGCATTCCTTTATACGGATTGGATATTGTTTATCGGGATAGGCCAAGATAGGCTTTCGCCTGTCATCAGGCATTATCTTAGACTTATCTCTATGAAATAACAGATTAAGATTAAAATTGTGGGTTCGTTTCACTTTTAGGATAGTTAACGATGCGTGGCATTTCCTGGCCAATACGACGGACTTTTTTAGAACCGCGTTGGGGGGAACTGATTCATCCACCGCCGCGAGAATATGCTGGAAAGGCATGCTAAAACTCCTATTGACCTGAGAGGTAATTAAGTCTAGGAAAATAGGGCTCATACGGTAATATTAATTATCGCTATTAAATTTGCAATCTAGCCGATAATAATCTAACTAAAGTTAATAATTAAATATCATGTAGTTACCTTAATCCACGATAGTGTTTTCGAATATTTTTTTATAATCATGCCTATTTATATAAAAATTTATTCATTCACCCTTCACTAAGGGTGATTTTTATCATCATAGGGTATTTGGTCTCTAGTATTTAGATATTAGGTTGTTTGAATATTCTAACGTATTCTAAAATCAATATTATTTATGCTTTAGCTTGGATAATTATTCTGCACAATAAAAATGAAGGCTCTCTCAGAACCTTCATTATGTGTACATCTTTATTTACAGGATTAAGCGAATGACTACTGTAATAACTCCCGTGCATTGGCTAAGGTGTTGGTGGTAATCGTATCGCCACCGAGTAATCTGGCGAGCTCTTGGATACGTTGTTCCCTATCTAAAGGCGTCATAGTGGTTTCAGTACTTCCCGCCTTGTTGAATTTATTCACAAACATATGTTGATGGCCATTACCAGCAACTTGCGGTAAATGGGTCACGCACAGCACTTGGGTCGATTCGCCAAGGCTACGTAGCATACGTCCAACCACAGCTGCTGTGGGACCTGAGATCCCAACATCCACCTCGTCGAAAATGAGTGTCGGAGTGGCAACCTTTTTCGCGGTAATGACTTGAATACCAAGGCCAATACGTGACAATTCGCCGCCTGAGGCAACCCTAGATATAGGTTGTAACGGCTGGCCTGGGTTGGTGGTGACCATAAACTCTATATTATCGCTGCCATTCATCGACATGATTTCTGGGTTGAAATTCACTTCAATGGTGAACTTCCCCTTAGGCATATTGAGTTCGTGAATGGATTGAGTCACCAACTTATCCAACTCTTTCGCATAACGGGCGCGGCTCTGACTCAGCTTTTGCGCGTTAGTGAGGTAGGCCACTTTACTGGCCTCCACTTGGCGTTGGATATCTTCTAGCTTATTTTCATCATCATCGAGTGTGGTGAGTTCTGACTTGAGGGCGAGATGATGCTCGGCTAATTTGTCTGGGCTAACATGGTGCTTACGGGCCAGTTGCATGGCTTTAGAGAGCCTTTCCTCTAAATAGGCAAAATGCGCGGGGTCGAGTTCAAGTTTACTTAGGTAGTGCTGCAATTCGCCAGCGCTCTCTTGCACTTGAATTAGCGCTTCGTTCAGCATGGTGCTGACATTGGTTAATGCGGGATCATAGCTTTGCAAATTCTCTGCAAGGCCAACGGCTTTATTCAGTAGTGACTCGATATTGCTTTCTTCGCCATCGGTGAGCAAAAACAGGCTGGCTTGGCAGCTATCAACCAACTCGGTGCCGTTTGCTAGGCGTTTGTGTTCCTGTTCAATCTCTTCAAATTCACCGACCTTGAGATCAAACTCATCTAACTCTTCAACTTGATATTGCACCAGTTGTTTACGGGCGATACGTTCCTGCTGTGAGGCTTCTAATTGTTTGAGTTCGGCTTCAATTTGTTTACAGCGCTGATAGCTTGCCGCTACTGTGTCTATCAGTAGTCTGTGATTGGCGTAGCTATCGAGTAAGGTGAGCTGGTGTTCACTCTTTAACATTGCATGGTGGGCGTGCTGGCCATGGATCCCCACAAGCAATTGTCCCAGTAATTTCAGTTGAGTTAACGGCACAGGATTGCCATTGATATAGGCGCGTGACCGGCCATCACTGCCAATGGTTCGACGCAGAATACACTCATCATCGAGTTCGAGATCGTTATCTTCGAGCCAGCGTTTTGCCAGAGGCACATCCTCGAGTGAAAATCGGGCACTGACTTCGGTTTTGCTCGCGCCAGGGCGAACACTGCTGGCATCGGCACGGTTGCCTAGGCACAAACCTAGCGCGTCGATGGCAATGGATTTCCCCGCGCCAGTTTCACCAGTAATGCTGGTCATACCGGGGCGAAAGTCCAGTTCAAGGAAACGTACGATAGCGAAATTGTTGATGCTGAGTTGGCAAAGCATAGTGAGTTCCTGTCGAAAAACTTACCAAATCACTGTATTGATAAACAGTATATACTGAATTTATATACAGTAAAGTGGCTTTGGGTGAATATTCGACATGTCGCTATATTGTAAAATCTAATTAGTTGTTTATGAATAGGTTTTAACGAGTTGCTCCAGAATGGGTAAGCTGAAAAAGGTCACTATAGTGCCAAAGAGTATCCCTTGAGCACTGCTGGAGGCTTGAGTGTTATAGCGTTGAGCCAACAGATAGACACTTGCCGCAGTGGGTAAGGCGCTGAGGATGACGCCCATAACGAGATAGTCGCCCGTGACACCCACGCCTTTTAACATGAAGTAAACCAAGGCGGGTTGCAGGATAAGTTTAAACAGGTTGATCAGGCTCAGTTCGATAAAGTTTGTCAGGCTAAAGACCTTGCTATCTTTTTGATAGCGCATAGCTTTAGCCAACACCATGCCGACGGCAAAGAGGGCACAGGGACTGGAGGTATTGCCTATCTGCTGGATCATCATTGCCAAGCCTGAGGGGAGAGTTATCCCTAATGCCGAGATGGCCACGCCAATAAAACAACCAATCACAATTGGGTTTTTCACCACGGCTAACAGCATGATCACTGCGGCGTGATGTTGCCGCTGTTTATTGGTGGCGAGTTCTAGCGAGACCAAGGCCACGGCAAACATGAGTACGGACAATAAACTGGCAATTGCAGCGGCAACTAAGGCACTTTGTTGCTGGGGAAATAAGATGATAAGGAGTGGAATACCAATAAATGCGGTATTACCAAAAGTCGCATTTAGGGCGCGCACGGCGGCAATTGCATGTTGTTTAGGATTAACCAGTAGGGAGATGCCGATACAAACGAGGTAAATCACCAACATGGCTGCGCTGTACCCGGCGATAAATCCCCACTGTAGGATCTCTTCAATGGGCTGCTGCGCTAGTGCTATCAAGAGGATGGCAGGAAACGCAATATAGTAAACATATTGATTGAGTACTTGGTCTGTTTCTACTGGAAGAAAGCGCAGTTTTTGCACTAGTGTGCCCAGTAGCATGATCCCGAAGACGGCAAACAGAGGGGTTAAAATGTTCATGACCCTCACTCATCCTTTTGTGTTGCTTATCCCGCGAGATAGCCTTAGTGATGCTTGATTTCATTCAAGCCGCCAAGGTGAGGTCGGTTGGGATGTTATTTCAGCGAATTGACGATAATCGGCGCTAGCGCAGTAAATCTGTTAGCAAAATAGCATAGCATTCCCTCTAGAGGCTATTGCGCTATGGTCGTAGAAGTGAATAATTCTACGTTTAAAACACAATGAGTTAGTGCGTAGTCTGAACGCAAGCACTCACATAAACGATTGGGATAGAAAATGGCTGATGATATAGGCGCCGAGCTGCAGTTAATTTATCTGTTTGTGCATTTAGTGAATGCGGGGAGTTTTTCCCAAGCGGCTAAAGAGCTCGATATGCCCATCGCCACTGTGAGCCGTAAGCTGGCCAAACTTGAGGAGAAGCTCGATAAGCAATTGTTTATGCGTAGCACTCGTAAGCTGCGGTTAACCGAAGAAGGCCTAGCTTTATTTCAACGCTACCAGAGCGTCATTGCCCAATTTGATGAACTCAGTGGTGTTGGCAGTGATAAGCCCGAAGGAACATTGCGAATAGCGGCGCCGATTTCGATTATTTCTATCATCTTTATCCGTGCATTGAACGAGTTTGGGCGTTTATATCCCGATATTCGCCTGCATATTTCCCAAAGCAATGAGTTGGTGGATTTAATTGATAAAGGGATCGATGTCGCGATTGTGGGCGGTGCCCAGCCCGATTCCTCTTGGGTGTCGAGCACCTTAGGCGAGCTCGATTACCGCCTGTTTGCTACGCCGGAATATTTAGCCTCGGCGCCTAAGTTAACCCATCCCGATGATCTTGAAGCCCATCAGTTAATTAAAGTGTGGCCACTGTTTAACTGGCACTTAAAGCACCCGAATGGCGAGTCGTTTTATTTTAATGGCCCGACAAAGCTCACGCTCACGGATCTACACGGTGCAATTCAGGCGACTCTCGATCACGGCGGCATTCTATATGGCCCAGAATTATTTGTAAAACAGCAGATTAAAGAGGGGCAGTTAAAAGTACTCTTGCCCGAATGGATAGGTGAGCAGCGCAGAATATCGATTCTGTACCACCAGCGGAGTCAGCAGCCGCTAAAGGTAAAAGTATTTATAGAGTTTATGCAGTCTAAGGCGCCCGAGCTGTTTTCGATGATTTAAGCTCGTTAGCGTTTGCGGGGTTTTAGCGGATTTTTACTCATGGAGTTTTGGGTCTGCTTCGCCTCTTGCAGGCTAGCGCGGGTGGCAGGCACTATCCCCAGTTCAAGGTAGTAATTGACTAAACGGCGCAGTTCAAACAGAGAACCAATACGGCTTTGCTGGCCTATGGTGAGTTTCCAGGTATCGGTGCGACCTTCGCTATTGGTTAAGATAAATCCTTGGTAAACGAGTTTTTTCATATTGAATGGATACTTGGCTTAATCCTATCCCTCGCAGTGTTATCCCTTGGGTAAGATGCTACCTAATAGTGAACCACTCTTAGGTAGCAGGACTCATTTACGCGACGCTAATACCGATATTCGAGACACCCGCTTCGATAATCTCTTTGCGTAAACCTTTCACCAACTCTGCGGTGATCTTAGGATTTTCTTCGATGATTTCCAGCAGTGTATTCTGCAGTTCACGCTCTTCTTCCATCACTTCATGGGCGAAGACATAGTCATCTAAGGCATCATCGGTTAAATCCACATCGCTGATGGTCTCAATGTAGTTCGCCACAGTGCTTGAGGATAACTTGCTGATATTGGTGATATCTTCTTCAAGATCGGTTTGAATCGCACCGAGTAACGTAGACAGAGCAACCACGGCATCCATCGCTGGGTATACGCCATAGTTATCAAAATCGGCGGGTTCAGGGGTGTTATCTTCTAAGCGCTGTAGATGCACATCAATGTTGAATTTCAGCTTGTTGTCGTACTGGGATTGCCAAAGAAGATCGAGCACAGTGCTTAATACCGCAGGATCGCCAAACTCGCAAACCTCTGAAAACAATTGATAGTTAGGTAACATTCGTTGGCAAAGGGCAATGGCAAAGAGTTTTTTCTGTGGTAGTTCTAGCGCCTTTAAACGCTTAAAGAAGCCCGTTTTTTTGGTCATCTGTTATTTCCGCTGATAGCTGTGATAGCACTTGTTTTGCCGCCGATTCTACCTTAGTTAGCTCATCAAGTAACTCTAGTATTTCCGGTTCGAGATCTTCGACACGGGCATCACGTTTCAATGCCGATTCAATCTCTTGGCATAATCGCTGTGTGGTCGGTACTCCGCAATAGCAACTGGCACCATGGAGTTTATGGATAGTGGTGAGCATAGTCGTTTGATCGTTCTTACTCAGCGCAGTCTCAATTGCCGAGACAGTTTGAGGCAAGGAATCCAATAACATGCGCAGCATATCCAAAGCTAAATCCGACTTATGGTTGGCTTGGGTTAAGCAAAGATCCCAGTTGAGGGTGTGTAAATCGAAGTGGGTGAACTTGGGCCGAGTTATCCAGCGGTTTATCTCCGCTTTGAGGGCGGCTTCGTCGATAGGTTTAGGCAAGTAACCATCCATGCCGCTGCCTAAAATCAACTCACGTTCCTCGGCAATCGCGTGGGCGGTCACGGCAATAATGGGCGTGTTGCGGTTCATCGACCCTTGGCGGATTTGCTTAGTGGCGCTGATGCCGTCGGTGCCCGGCATCTGAATATCCATAAAGATAAGATCAAAGGTGCGACTCTTGGCTTGTTTGACGGCTTCTTCACCGCTGTTAACGGCGATGACGGTCGTCACTAACTCGTTAAGCAGGGTATCAATCAGTTTTAAATTGGCAAAGTTATCATCCACCGCCAACACAGTAAGGGACTGACGCGCGGCGGGAACGGTAATCGCCACGGGAGGTAAAATGTCGTATTCCATTGGTGGATAGAGCATATTACGCGCCAATTGGTGTTCACTCACCGGCAGTGACAACACCACATCGGCATTGGGGCGAATAAATTGGCTTAGTACTTCCTGCTCTTGGCAATCGAACAGCACAATCAAGCAATCTGTTTTACTCTTAGCTTGATTTAGGGTACTGACCAATTGATTCGGATTGCTAAATCCATGGCAACTCAACAGCACATAATCGAACTGATGCTCTGTGGTCGAGAGCGTCGTCAGCAAGCTCGGAATGTGTTGATGGTGAGTCACTTTTGTATCCCACTGTTTTAGCTGGCGACTAATCACCGAATGGGTGAGTACTCTGGGTTCGTAAAACAGCACGGTTTTGTCTTTAAGCTTTTCAAAGGGCAGCGAATCGCCAATCTGGAATTGACCTAGACCCAATGGCAGGGTGAACCAGAAGTTAGACCCCTTATCCACCGAAGAGGTAAAGCCAATTTGGCCGCCCATTTGATTGACGAGGCGCTTAGTGATGACCAGCCCTAGCCCAGTGCCTCCAAAGCGGCGAGAAATCGAGGAGTCCGCTTGGCCAAAGGCTTGGAACAGGAAGTCCTGTTGGTTTTCATCAATCCCAATGCCGGTATCAATCACATCACAGCGCAGCACCACTTGATCATCGGTCTGGTTTTGTAACTCTAACTTGACCAACACGCTGCCCGAATCGGTAAACTTGATAGCATTTCCCACTAAGTTATTGATAATTTGGCAAACACGCATCGCATCGCCGTTAACATTATCGGGGACGTTGGGCGCAATATCGACTACCAATTCCAGCCCTTTGGCCTGCGCGCTACCGGAGATTAAAGTGATTGTCTCACCTAAGGTTTCCCTTAGGCCGAATGGCATATTTTCTAACACCATTTTGCCGGCTTCGAGTTTAGAGAAGTCGAGAATATCGTTGATAATCGCCAGTAGGTTAGTCGCGCTGCGCTCGATGGTATTAATGTAATCGACTTGGCTCGAGTGCAGCGGGGTTTTAACGAGTTGACGGGCAAAGCCTATCACGCCGTTTAATGGTGTGCGCAGCTCGTGGGACATGTTCGCCAAGAACTCCGACTTAATGCGGCTGGCCTCCAGCGCGCGTTTTTTGGCTAAGTCGAGCTCGACGTTTTGGATCTCAATCTGCTCTAAGGTTTCCCGTAGATCCGAAGTTGCCTGATCGATATTTTGCTGCATCTCATCGTGATATTCCGATAGCGAGCCCGCCATGGCGTTAATACCGCGTTTAAGCAAATCCAGCTCACCGATAAGATTGCCCTCAAGCCTGGCATCGAGTTTACCCTCACGGATTTTGGCGACCACCCGTACCATTTCGGTAATTGGCTGGGTAACGTTTTTAACCAGACGAAAGGTAAACAACAGGTTTAATTGCACCCCAATCAAGACGATAATAAAGGCGGCCACGGCGGCCCTGTGTTGTTCGAGCAGCGCGCGTTCTTTATTGATAATCACCGAAATATAGCCAAGCAGCTCGCCATTATCGGTTTGGATATCAAAATTGACGGGCGTCCCCGCCGCAGGTGGTGCGGTGGCAAAAATCGGTGTGCGTAGGATAAGGCTGTCGCCCACATGTTCGATTTCGGTTTTGTGCAGATTGGTCAGCGCCTCTTTATAGCGCATGATTTCGAAATCTTTGTGGTAATGCGATGTGACAAACAGTTGATTTTGAATGTCAAAAATAGCGATGGATTTAACGAGCGTGGATTTATTCAGTTGGGCTGCGGCGAGGAGCCGTTTGGTCGCTTCCCTGTCATTGCCCACGAGTCCCACTTCACTGGCAATCGCTAAAGGTTCGATAATATTGCTGCCCTGTTCAATCAGCGTATCTTCGAGTTCATAGAAGCGATTTATGGTAAAGTAGCTGCCCAGCAGAATACCGACTAAGATCGTCGGCGCAAGCGCAAGCACCAGAACCCAGGAACGTAAGCTGTATTTGGTCATGTTGTTGACAGGGTTCATAGCAGCAGCGCAGTTTCCTAAATTCTAGGGACGATATAATTTTATAAGACTGCCAGAAAAAGGGCGGTCTTTACCAGTTTTTTATTGATTTAGAGGCCGAAATGGCACAATTTTTTAAAGCAAAACCAAATAGTTCCAAGCAACTGTCCGCGAAGCAATCTTTTAGCGTGCATCAGCTGGATCATCTAGGGGCAGGTATAGCACAACATCAGGGAAAAGTCGTATTTATCCCCGGCGCCTTGCCGAATGAAACCGTGCAGGCGCAGCTGACCGAACAAAAGAAAAACTATGCCCGAGCCAAGCTGATTAAAGTTGAGACGCCGAGCGCTGAGCGAGTCACGCCGCTATGCCCACATTACCAAACTTGTGGCGGCTGCGATTTACAGCATATGTCATTAGCTGGCCAGCGCGAGCATAAGTCCGCGGCCTTGGTTGATATTATGGCCAAATTTGCTGGCGCCGAAGGCAACTCAGTGCCTGCATTGACGGGCGAAGGTTGGCACTATCGTCGCCGCGCCCGCCTTGCGACCCTATTTGATAAAAATACCAAGCAGTTGAGCCTAGGGTTTCGCGCCTCGAGCAGCAACCAAGTGGTGCCTATTGATACCTGTTTAGTCTTGGCGAAACCCTTAGCGGATTTAATCGCCCCATTTGCTAAGTTGCTTAATCAACTGGCGGCCAAATCGAGCCTTGGGCATGTAGAATTGATTGATGCCGACAACGGCCATTTTGCGGTTATTCGGATCACTAAATCCTTAAATGATAAGGACATGGCTAAGCTTGCGCAGTTTGCTGAGCAGCATCAAATCCATATTTGTTTGCAAGACAACAACGGCGAGTTCCATGGGGTGAATGGCTCGCTGTTATTGCCCGTTTACCAGTTGCTTGATGATAACGCCGATGCAACGCCTGTGAGCTTAACATTTACCCCAGGTAACTTTGTGCAAGTGAATGCGCAAATCAACAAGGCCATGGTGGCGCAGGCGTTAGACTGGTTAGCACCACAGCCGGGTGAGCGAATTCTCGATCTCTTCTGCGGTATGGGGAACTTCAGTTTGCCTTTAGCTAAACTGGGCGCCGAAGTGATTGGGGTTGAAGGGGTGCCAGAAATGGTTAGCCAAGCCCGCGAAAACGCGGCGGCGAATGGCTTAAGCAATTTAACCTTTTACCATGGCGACTTAAGCGCCGATTTATCCTGCGAGCCTTGGATGGGTAAGATTGATAAGTTGCTACTCGATCCTGCCCGCGCGGGGGCGTTTGAGAGTTTGCAATGGCTTAAGAAGATGAAACCCCGCCAAGTGGTGTATGTCTCTTGTAATCCGGCGAGCTTGGCCCGCGACAGTGCGGTGTTGCTCGAACGTGGTTACAAGTTACAAAAGTTAGGCTTAATCGATATGTTCCCACAGACACATCATATCGAAGCCATGGCATTGTTTGAGCTTGCAAAATAAGGCTTATCGATTGGGCAAGGTTTCCTCACTTGCCCGCGTTATTCGAGTGTAAAGTAAGCAAAGCGTTTGAATAACGTAAAAAATGTGAAGTTTCGTCTCGTTGGGTTTGACAAGTCCGTGCCAATGCTGAAGATAGGAGTGCCGAGGTGGTGCCACTTTTCTTTGAGCACGAATAAGGAAATAAATTAGATGGTCTCTGTTCGCGAAGCGCACTTTAATGATCCCGATTTTCATCTTGAAGATTGGGTGGCTCGCTATGTCAGTCATGTCGAGGAGGCGCAAACCTTACTCACCCTGATTGCACAGGTGGAAGCCTTACCCGCTAAGAGTCCTGCCGCGAAAAGAGAACTGCTCGAACGTGCCCGCGAGATGATTGAAATCCTCGCGCCATTGAACATGGATATCGAGACGCTGCAAGCGGCCATCCTATTTGTGGTGTTTGATGCTGGCTTACTAAATGAAGAGGCGATCAAAGAAAAATTTGGCGAGCCGCTGGCGCGGTTAGTTGCCAGCGTCGTGACCATGGATGCGATTGGCGCGTTAAAAATCAATCCCAATAGCCGCTCAAGCGAGCCGCAAATCGACAATATCCGCCGCATGTTGCTGGCGATGGTCGAAGACGTGCGCGCCGTGGTGATTAAACTGGCCGAGCGTGTTTGTTTGCTTCGCGCCGTGAAAAATGCCGATGAAGAAACCCGCGTCTTGCTGGCCCGCGAAATTGCCGACATCTATGCGCCGCTCGCGAACCGTTTGGGTATTGGTCAGTTAAAGTGGGAATTAGAAGATATTTCCTTCCGTTATCTGCATCCAGATACCTACAAGGACATTGCGAAACAGCTAGATGGTAAGCGGTTAGACCGCGAAGTCTATATCGAAAAATTTGTCGAGCAGTTGCAGCAGCGCCTCGATGAGGATCATATCCGCGCTAAGGTCTATGGTCGTCCAAAACATATCTACAGCATTTGGCGCAAAATGAAGGGCAAACACCTCAAGTTTGATGAGTTGTTTGACGTGCGCGCCGTGCGGATTGTCACCGAACGTTTGCAGGACTGTTACGGCGCCTTAGGGGTCGTGCACACTCTTTGGCATCATATTCCACGCGAGTTTGATGACTACGTGGCCAACCCTAAACCTAACGGTTATCAATCCATCCATACTGTTGTGGTGGGGCCAGAAGGTAAAACCGTTGAAATTCAAATTCGTACCCAAGATATGCATGAAGATGCAGAGCTGGGTGTTGCCGCGCACTGGAAATACAAGGAAGGTAATCACTCCGGCAAACAGAGCGGCTACGAAGAAAAAATCAATTGGCTGCGTAAAATTCTGCAATGGCAGGAAGACGTGGTCGAAAGCGGCAATTTGGTCGAAGAAGTCCGCAGCCAAGTGTTTGAAGACAGAGTCTATGTCTTTACTCCAAGTGGTGAAGTCGTTGACTTGCCGCTCGGCTCAACCGTGCTCGACTTTGCCTACTATATTCACTCGCAGGTTGGCCATAAGTGTATCGGCGCTAAGGTCGATGGCCGGATTGTGCCGTTTACCTACCAGGTTGAAACGGGCGAGCGTATCGAGATCATCACCTCGAAGCACCCCAATCCTAAGCGCGATTGGCTCAATCCAAACTTAGGCTATATCCGCACATCGCGGGCGCGCTCGAAAATTCAGCATTGGTTTAAGCAGCAAGACCGCGATAAAAACATTATCGCTGGTAAAGAAATGCTCGAAGCCGAGCTGGCGCGAGTCAGCCTTAAAATCAAAGATGCTGCCATCGCCGTTGAGCGCTTTAATATGGCGAGTATGGACGACTTGCTTGCCGCTATCGGCGGCGGTGATGTGCGTTTACATCAGGTTGTTAACCATATCCAAAGTAAGTTGCGCCTCGATGAGGCGAGCGAAGAAGATGCGGTTGAAGAACTAGTTAAGAAGAGCCAACCCAAATCTGGCACCAATAGCCGAGGACAGGTGGAGGTGAATGGCGTGGGTAACTTACTCAGCCATATCGCCCGTTGCTGCCAGCCCGTACCTGGGGATGAGATTTTGGGCTTTATCACCAAAGGGCGCGGTATTTCTGTGCATCGCTCCGACTGTGAGCAGGTGAAAGAGTTAATGCGCGTTCACCCAGAACGTGGCGTCGATGTGGTTTGGGGCGAGAATTATTCAGGTGGTTATCGCATGCGCCTGCGGGTCTTGGCCCATGATCGCAGTGGATTATTGCGGGATCTCACCTCGGTACTCGCCGCCGAAAAGTCCAATGTGCTCGCCATGAGCTCGTCATCGGATATTAAGAATCAAACCGCGGCAATCGAGCTTGAATTGGAGCTTTATAACCTCGATGGCTTATCGCGGGTGTTATCTAAGCTCTCCCAAGTCGATAGCGTGATAGAAGCAAGACGGCTTTAAGGTTAGCAATATCTTTCGAAGCGATTAGCCTCGAAATTAGCAATATAGAATACTTTGATAAGAGATATATTGGGGCAGGGAGGCTGTTCATCATTCTGAGCAATGGCATTTGCTCTCCGACGCGCAGCGAGTCCGTCCTTGGATGCTCGACCGCCCCGTTTGATGTGAATGGATTCACGAATGCCGCGGTGGCATGGATGCCAAAGAGCGGCCGTGGGCGGACGGTCGTCTCGCAAATCACCATTGCTCAGCTTCCTAGCATCGTTGTTGGCTGCAGGTTTCAAAGAGACACACAGCATGCTTTGGGACAAAAGCGTGTCAGGACATCGGTTGCATCTGGTGAATTTCGGATAAAAATTTATATGGCGATAACGCCGCCAGCAGCGGCCGAGTGAAACGAGGTCCAGCGACCGCAGGGAACGTTGCTGGCTGGCCTTGTTGTTATATGCGGTTGAACTAAAAGCACCCACTATAGATTTTGACCAACGATACAGTCATAGGGTGCTTCTTATCAAAAGCCTCGTAGTATATTCGGACAAATTCTTGCTCTGGTATAGCCGCTGACTTTAAGTGAGATGGAATGTTGTGAACAGCATCCATTAAGTCAGCCACGAGCTCTGATTTCGCGCCATTCGAGTTGTCCCAACTTAGAGATCTTGCAATCAGCGTCGCCTGATATAAAACCTCAAGGTGAGCCTGTGCTTCGGGTGAGAGCTGAGTTTTCAATTGACTTCCTTTGGCATATAACGCCCGCGTAATAGGCGCGAGCTTGCGAGCGTCCTAATTGACGCGTTTGTTAGAGCTTTCTTCATCTGGAATCCCATTTTCGGCTCTAATTCGTTTATGCCTAAGCTTTATAGCTACCTGCATTGCAGTCATAACCAACATCACAGAAGTAATTATAAGAATCATTGGAAAAAAAGATTCGGTTACCTTGCCGAATATACTAGATGACTCAAAACTACTGCGAATGAAGGTGAGCATCGTAGCCAAGGCAGCAATAGTCCCTAACGTAAGGGAAAGCAAAGAAGTCATCTTCTCTTTGTACTCGACGCGGGCAACAAAGACTTCGCGATCTTCTGAGAGATTTTCCATCTCTGTGGTTTTTTCTGGTATTAGAGTCTTAAGAGATTCACAGTATTCCTTTTTCGCTGAAGATGAAATAAAGCTTGAATCCATTATTTCCTTAATAAGCTCTTCAACTATTTCCGTGATGCCGTGTAATCGTTGTGGTTCAATTTTGTACTTCCGAGCAGTAGCGTTTTTTAATGCTTCTATTACTTCAACCGCTGGTAGGCTGCTTTCCGAGATTTCAGGGCGAATGGCGTACAGAATTTCTCTGTTCGCAGAAGAGATGTTTATTGCCAGCTCTCGAAGATCCTTTTTGGAGAAAAGTGTCCTAGTGAGCCACGCCACAATGAGGCCACTTAAAACTCCACCTCCGATGCCTACAACCCATCCATTATTTAGAAGTTCTTCCATACTTTCCTCGTTGAGCTCTAACATTTTATTCGTGCGCATGCGCGTTTATCTCGTTGGACCAGTGAAAACGCGCACGGTTAACTATCTGTATGCAAAGAACTTATCAGCTTTCTGCCAGATACACCATCTGGAAAAACGCGCATGCGCGTTTTCCAAACCTATGAACTAAAAGCCAGCTATTATAGTCAATTGATTTTATAGCGTTTTATTTATTGCGGATGGAATTAGTGCGCACTGATTTTGTCTGAAAATCATACCAAAACACCTAAATTTAAATATGACTGTATACCAATACATTATTAGTCCTTAGTCGCTTCGCGGTAGGGCCAAACATAGGTAACTAAATGATAATTTGTATGGCAACAAGAGTAGGAATTTTCGATTGAGCTAACGAACCGAAATAAGGGAGGGGCAAAAAGCTTTTAGCCAGATGAACAGTTCGATGGTCGTAAAGATTGTCATTGTTGCAACTGTGACCGTTGGCGACATGGCCGCTCTTTCACATCCATGTGATCGCGGCATTTACACTTCCGTGTGCTGCAGATGCCGCCGTCGAGCCCTCAGGGACGAGTTTATGGCGTGTCACAGGGGAAACAATGACAATTCATCCTACACACCTGACGACATACTTATCTAGTTTTAGGGCATATCCTCTTCGTTAAAACCTAATACCCAGACTCTAAATAGCACTTTGAGCTTGGCTACTTTATCATTAGCGCTTTATTGCCCTTATTACAGCCTTAGTTGCGACTCAGCTTGAGTGTATTCCTGTTTACGCATCCAGCACCTGTGTCGACTCTCTTGAAAGGATATCTGCATGACTTCCCATACCACGCCTTCTATTACTGAGCTTTCAGCAACATCATTTTCTGCAACCGATGTTGCGCCGCTACTGAAGATTATGGAGAAGCTGCGCGATCCGCAAACGGGTTGCCCATGGGATAAAGCCCAGACTTATCAAACCATAGTGCCTTTTACCCTCGAAGAGGCCTATGAGGTGGCTGACACGATTGAGCGTTTAGCCCTAGACGAATTGCCCGATGAGCTGGGGGATTTATTATTCCAAGTGGTGTTTTATTGCCAGCTTGGCAAAGAGCAGGGCAGGTTCGATTTCAGCACTG
This sequence comes from Shewanella sp. FJAT-51649, assembly GCF_019457435.1. Classification (NCBI taxonomy): domain Bacteria; kingdom Pseudomonadati; phylum Pseudomonadota; class Gammaproteobacteria; order Alteromonadales; family Shewanellaceae; genus Shewanella; species Shewanella sp. FJAT-51649. Next base: position 1,333,983 of record NZ_CP080411.1, read on the forward strand.
TCGTCAATAAAATCACCGATAAATTGACCCGCCGTCATCCCCATGTGTTTGGTGAAGCTACGTTTGAGGCGGATGCCAGTAGTCAGCAGATGAAGGCCAATTGGGAAGCAATCAAAGCTAGCGAGCGTGAACAAAAGGCTCTGGCGGCTGGGGTGGCTTCATCAAGCGAGGTTTCTGTGCTTGATGATATTCCGCGCGCGCAGCCGGCGTTATCGCGTTCAATCAAAATTCAGCAGCGGGTCGCGCGTGTCGGGTTCGATTGGCCTGAGCTTGAGCCAGTGGTCGCAAAAATCCATGAAGAAATTGGTGAAGTGCTGGCGGAGGTGAATCAGCCAACGCTCGACCAAGCCAAAGTACAGGCCGAAATGGGCGACTTATTATTTGCGGTGGTGAATTTGGCGCGTCATTTAAAGGTGGATCCAGAACAAGCACTGCGCCAAGCCAATGTTAAATTTGAACGCCGTTTTAAAGGTGTAGAGGCATTTGCAAGACAAAATAATAAAGCATTAGAAGAACATAGCTTAGAAGAGTTAGATGCCTATTGGGATAAGGTTAAACAGGGCGAGCCAAGATAAAGGGCAAATTATCCGGATTGGTGTTTGTCGAATGGCAACACCTTTGGTATACTACTGCCCCGTCCTAGTGCTTTCTTACAAGCACGTATTTTCAAACTCATTTTCTCAGGTTCAGCATGACTACAAGGTATATCTTCGTTACTGGTGGTGTGGTTTCATCACTAGGTAAAGGCATTGCAGCCGCTTCATTAGCCGCAATTTTAGAGGCCCGTGGTCTCAATGTAACCATCATGAAACTGGACCCATACATTAACGTTGATCCAGGTACCATGAGCCCAACGCAACATGGTGAAGTGTTTGTGACTGAGGACGGCGCAGAAACAGACCTTGACCTTGGCCACTATGAGCGTTTCATCCGCACTAAGATGAACCGTCGCAACAACTTCACTACGGGTCGTATTTACGAGGAAGTGTTGCGTAAAGAGCGTCGCGGTGACTATTTAGGCGCGACGATTCAGGTGATCCCACACATCACTAACGCGATCAAAGAAAAAGTGATTGCAGGTGGTGAAGGTCACGATGTGGCTATCGTTGAAATCGGTGGTACTGTGGGTGATATCGAATCACTGCCATTCCTTGAGTCTATCCGCCAATTAGGCGTTGAACTGGGCCGCGATCGTACCCTGTTTATGCATTTAACCTTAGTGCCATTCCTTGGCGCTGCGGGTGAAGTGAAAACGAAACCGACTCAACATTCTGTCAAAGAATTGCGTTCTATCGGTATTGCACCGGATGTGCTGATCTGCCGTGGCGACCGTGCGATTCCTGCCAACGAGCGTGCGAAGATTTCGTTATTCTGTAACGTTGAAGAACGTGCGGTTATTTCATTAAAAGACGTCGACAGCATCTACAAAATCCCAGCGCTGCTGCGCTCACAGGGGTTAGATGATCTAGTCGTTAAGCGTTTTGGCTTAGAGTGCCGCGAAGCCGACTTGTCTGAGTGGGAAAACGTGATTTACCAAGAAGCCAATCCAAACGGCGAAGTCGTGATTGGTATGGTCGGTAAATACATCGAACTGCCAGACGCCTATAAGTCAGTCAACGAAGCATTAAAACACGCGGGTCTGAAGAACCGTGTATCTGTGAGCATCAAGTATATTGACTCACAAACCGTTGAAGCGAAAGGCGATGAAGTGCTGCAAGGTTTAGACGGTATCTTAGTCCCAGGCGGCTTCGGTGAGCGCGGTGTGGAAGGTAAGATCCTGGCGGCTAAATATGCCCGTGAAAACGAGCTGCCGTACTTTGGTATCTGTTTAGGTATGCAAGTGGCGCTGATTGAATTTGCTCGTAACGTTGCTGGCATGGCCGACGCACACTCAACTGAATTCAATAAAGCAACGCCATTCCCAGTGGTTGGTTTAATCACTGAATGGGTTGACGAAGAAGGTAACGTTGAACAACGCCATGAGGCCTCTGATTTAGGTGGCACTATGCGTTTAGGTGCGCAGTTATGTCACCTGCTTGAAGGTTCAAAAGCGGCGCAAGCGTACAAAGGTAACACTTGTGTTGAACGTCACCGTCACCGTTACGAAGTGAACAACAAGTACAGAGAACGTTTAGAGCAAGCGGGCCTAGTATTTAGTGGTTTATCTTCTGACCGTAAACTGGTTGAGATGATTGAGCTTAAAGATCATCCTTGGTTTGTAGCGGGTCAATTCCACCCAGAATTCACTTCGACCCCACGCGATGGTCATCCATTGTTCGAAGGTTTCGTTGCTGCCGCAAGTGCACATCAAAAACGTGATCTGAAGAAATAAATTTTAAGGCCGGACCCGCGACAGTGGGCCCGGCCTTTTGTTACACTCAGGCCGCGTAATCATGAGTCAAAACTCATACCCATGTGTATAAACGACATGCGTATAGACGGAAATAGTAAACGGAATTTAAAGATTTTGGTCGTACTCTACATCTGTTAATTCCCATTGGTATTGGTTTTTTCTTTTCTCTTTTAAACTTAAATCGAGGGTAATATGGCTAAGATTATTAACGTGATTGGTCGCGAGATTATGGATTCTCGTGGTAACCCAACAGTTGAAGCCGAAGTGCATTTAGAAGGTGGTTTTATCGGTATGGCGGCTGCGCCATCTGGTGCTTCTACCGGTAGCCGCGAAGCGCTGGAACTGCGTGATGGCGACAAGAGCCGTTACTTAGGTAAAGGCGTATTAACGGCTGTGGCTAACGTAAACGGTCCTATCCGTGCAGCGTTAATCGGTAAAGATGCGACTGCACAAGCTGAACTTGATCAAATCATGATCGACTTAGACGGCACTGAAAACAAAGACAAGTTAGGCGCTAACGCGATTCTGGCTGTGTCTTTAGCGGCGGCAAAAGCGGCTGCAGCATTCAAAGGCATGCCTCTATACGCTCACATTGCTGAATTGAACGGCACTCCTGGCCAATACGCTATGCCAGTGCCTATGATGAACATCCTTAACGGTGGCGAGCACGCGGATAACAACGTTGATATCCAAGAGTTCATGGTTCAACCTGTTGGCGCGAAAAACTTCCGCGAAGCTTTACGTATGGGCGCTGAGATTTTCCACACCCTGAAAAAAGTACTGCACGGTAAAGGTTTAAGCACTTCTGTGGGTGACGAAGGTGGTTTCGCACCTAACCTGTCTTCTAACGCTGATGCATTAGCGGTAATCAAAGAAGCTGTTGAATTAGCAGGTTACAAGCTGGGTACTGACGTGACTCTGGCATTAGACTGCGCTGCTTCTGAGTTCTACAAAGACGGTAAATATGATCTGTCTGGCGAAGGTAAAGTATTCGATTCAAACGGTTTCTCTGACTTCCTGAAATCACTGACTGAGCAATATCCAATCGTCTCTATTGAAGACGGTCTGGACGAGTCAGATTGGGATGGTTGGGCATACCAAACTAAGATCATGGGCGACAAGATCCAATTAGTGGGCGACGATTTATTCGTAACTAACACTAAGATCTTAACCCGTGGTATCGAGAATGGCATCGCTAACTCAATCTTGATCAAGTTCAACCAAATCGGTTCATTAACTGAAACCTTAGCGGCTATCCGTATGGCAAAAGCAGCGGGTTACACTGCGGTGATTTCACACCGTAGTGGTGAAACTGAAGACGCGACTATCGCTGATTTAGCGGTAGGTACTGCGGCTGGTCAAATCAAGACCGGTTCACTGTGCCGTTCTGACCGTGTTGCTAAATACAACCAATTGCTGCGTATCGAGGAGCAATTAGGTGAAAAAGCGCCATACCGTGGTTTGAAAGAAATCAAAGGTCAGGCGTAATTTAGTCGTCTGATGTAAAAAGGCCACCACTTGGTGGCCTTTTTTGTTGTACTATCTGCAGTATATTTTTTTAATTCAAGATACTGACGCTAATTCCTCCATGAAATTCTTTGTCATTGCACTCATAGTGCTTCTCGGTTTGCTGCAATATCGGCTGTGGTCGGGCGATAACAGCCTGCCCGAATACTTTGTTCTGCAAAAACAGATCGCGGCTCAGCAAGAAGGTAATGCAAAACTCAATGAGCGTAATCAAGTGCTTAAAGAGGAAATTATCGACCTTAAGAGTGGCACCGAAGCGATTGAAGAGCGGGCGCGTAACGAGCTAGGCATGGTGAAAGAAGGCGAAACCTTCTATCGCGTGGTAGGCGGTGACCGTTCAGTATCGAGTCCCTCGCAGTAACGGAGCGCCTATGGATACCGTATTAGAGGCCGCGCCGCAGGTCGAAACCCAAGTAGCTGTTCAAATTGATCCTTTCTCGCACCATGTGGTGGCGATTGTGCCCGCCGCGGGGATTGGCAGCCGCATGGGCGCGGGCAAACCCAAGCAATATTTAACCTTGCAGGGACAAAGCATTCTGGCCCATACCTTAGATAAATTATTGTCCCATCCGCAAATTAACCAAGTGATTGTGGCGCTGCATCCTGAGGATACCGAGTTTGCCGCGTTGCCTCAGGCCAAGCATCCCAAGCTGGTGACTGTTATTGGCGGCTCTGAGCGCGCCGACTCGGTGCTGGCGGCACTCGATAAGGCGCCTGATAATGGTTGGGCTTTAGTTCACGATGCGGCCAGACCCTGCCTGACGGCGCAAGACATAGATAAATTGTTGGCATCGCGGGTGCATTTTCCCCAAGGGGCGATTTTGGCCATGCCAGTGCGGGATACCATGAAGCGCGCCAATAGCTTAGGTGAAATTATCTCGACCGTTTGCCGCGATAATCTCTGGCATGCGTTGACGCCGCAGTTATTCCCAACCTCCTTGTTGCGATTACATTTAAAAGCAGCGCTTGCCGCGGGGGCCGTCGTGACCGATGAAGCCTCGGCGATGGAGTGGGCGGGCATTTCCCCTGGTTTGGTCGCTGGACGGGCGGATAACATTAAAGTCACCCATCCCGATGATTTGGAGTTGGCAGAGCTTTTTTTACTGCGCGCGAATGCTTGAAGCCAAGCAGAGTGAATTGCGCAATCTATTAAATACGTTAGGAAATAAGTAATGAAAATCCGAATCGGCCATGGTTTTGATGTCCATAAATTTGGTGAAGCGCGCCCGTTAATTTTATGTGGGGTCGAAGTCCCTTACGAAACTGGGTTGGTGGCTCATTCCGACGGTGATGTGGTGTTGCATGCCATCTCCGATGCCATTCTAGGGGCGATGGCCCTTGGGGATATTGGTAAACATTTCCCCGATACCGATGCCGCCTATAAGGGCGCCGATAGTCGCGTCTTGCTGCGACACTGTTATGCGTTAGCGCGGGCGAAGGGATTTGAGCTGGGTAATCTGGATGTCACTATCATTGCCCAGGCGCCTAAGATGGCGCCGCATATCGAGGATATGCGCCAAGTGTTGGCGGCCGATCTTAATGCTGACATTGCCGATATCAACGTTAAGGCCACCACCACAGAAAAACTCGGCTTTACCGGCCGTAAAGAAGGCATTGCGGTCGAAGCCGTTGTATTACTCAGCCGCCAATAGCCTGAAACTTTAAGAGATAAGAAAGACCCATGAGCGAACTACATTACCTGTATGGCAAACCGACGGCCACCGCCGATTTAAGAACCGTTAACAGCGACTTTATCGTGAAAGAGATTTTGCCTTTTAGCCCGTCGGGCGAGGGCGAGCATCATTTAGTCCACATACGTAAGGATGGGTTGAATACGGTGCAAGTGGCTGAAATGCTGGCCAAGTTCGCTAAGGTTCATCCCAAAGAAGTGACCTATGCCGGACAAAAAGATAAAAATGCCATCACAGAACAGTGGTTTGGCATTCGTATCCCAGGTAAAGAAACCCCGGCGTGGAGCGAGCTAAACAGCGAGCGTTTAACCATTTTATCCAGTAGTCGTCACAGCAAAAAATTACGTATTGGCGCGCTCTTGGGCAACCGCTTTATTCTTACCCTGCGCAATGTCACAAACGTGGAAGACATTATCAGCCGCATCGAAAAAGTTAGCCAAATTGGTGTGCCTAACTATTTTGGTGAGCAGCGTTTCGGCCACGATGGTAAAAACCTCGTGATGGGACGGCAAATGCTGGCGGGCAAAAAGGTGAAAGACCGTAATAAGCGCAGCATGTATCTGTCTGCGGTGCGCTCCAATCTGTTCAATACCGTTGTTTCCTATCGTTTGGCGAATCATGGCACTAAACCCTTAGCGGGGGATTGCGTGATGCTGGCGGGCAGTAAGAGCTTTTTCGTCACGCCAGAATGGGACTTAGTGGTATTAAAACGCTTGATTGAGAAGGATATTCAGCTTTCTGCGCCACTCTGGGGACGCGGAAAAATGCTGCCGCAGGGCGAAGCTGCCGAGGTTGAAACCCTCGCCATGGCAGAGCTGAGCGAAGATTGCTACGGCCTTGAGCACGCGGGGCTTGAACAAGAGCGTCGCCCATTGCTGCTTGAACCTCAAGGCCTTAAATACGAGCAAACCACGGACGGATTAGTGCTCGAATTTATCTTACCTGCGGGTAGCTTTGCGACATCGCTGTTAAGAGAGTTGGTTGATTATCAAGATGTGAAAGAGCTGCAATGGCAAGCGACAGTCATGCCTGATGCGAATGATGCTGAGGCTAATACTGCAACAGTGAGTCAGACGGCTGAGCTCAATACCCCAGAGACCAGTGCGCCAAAGCATGATGAGTCCGCTTCATGATCCGCATCCTAGTCAGTAATGATGATGGGGTGAATGCTCCGGGGATCAAAGCCTTAACCGAGGCGCTCGCCGAAATCGCTACTGTGATGACGGTCGCGCCCGATCGTAATTGCTCCGGCGCAAGTAACTCTTTAACCTTGACTAACCCATTAAGAATTAATAGGTTAGATAATGGTTATATTTCGGTTCACGGTACCCCCACGGATTGCGTTCACTTAGCCATACGTGAGCTGTGTGATGGTGAGCCGGATATGGTGGTGTCGGGCATCAATGCTGGCGCGAATATGGGGGATGACACTTTATATTCGGGCACAGTAGCGGCGGCGATGGAGGGGCGTTTTTTAGGTTTCCCCGCCGTTGCGATTTCGCTCAATGGTAAGGCATTAAAGCATTATCACACCGCGGCTGTGTATGCGCGGCGGATCGTGCAGGGGCTGTTAGCTCATCCGATTGCTAGCGATCAGATCCTCAATATTAATGTGCCTGACTTACCGCTCGATGAGATTAAAGGGATCAGGGTGACGCGCTTGGGTGCACGGCATAAGGCCGAAGGCATAGTGCGAACGCAGGATCCTGCGGGAAAAGAGATTTTTTGGCTTGGCCCACCGGGTGTAGAACAAGATGCGAGTGAAGGAACGGACTTCCATGCGGTAGCCCATGGTTATGTGTCGATCACTCCCTTAACCGTGGACTTGACCGCGTATAGACAATTATCGGTATTGCAAGATTGGGTAGATAAAATATGACTCGAGTTGCCTTAACATCGGCGGTGAATTTAGCTAAAAAGCTTCAGGAGGCGGGGATCCGCCATCCAGCCGTTCTTAAGGCAATATCCCATACCCCGCGCGAACTGTTTCTTGATAATGCGTTGGCCCATAAAGCCTATGAAAATACTGCCTTGCCCATAGGTCAAGGACAAACCATTTCTCAGCCTTATATCGTCGCGCGTATGACAGAGTTACTGCTCCAACATCAGCCGCAAAAGGTACTTGAGGTGGGAACGGGCTCTGGCTATCAAGCGGCAATCCTCGCGCAATTGGTGCCAGAACTGTGCACCATTGAGCGTATCAAAGGGTTACAGATCCAAGCGAGGCAAAGATTAAAGCGACTCGATCTGCATAATGTGTCATTCAAATATGGCGATGGTTGGCAGGGCTGGCCGAATCGCAGTCCCTTTGATGGTATTATGGTCACGGCGGCAGCGGCCAAGGTTCCCGAAGCCTTATTGTCCCAGCTAGCCGAAGGCGGCGTATTAATTATCCCCGTTGGTGAAGAGACGCAGCAATTGATGCGCTTTACCCGCCGCTCGGACCGTTTTAGTTCCGAAGTGATCGAAACCGTCAAGTTTGTTCCCTTGGTCAATGGCGAGCTCGCTTAAGTTATGCGCTTAAGTTTTTAGCTTTAGGTCACTTCGTTAAATACTTGACCTTTATAATTAGGTAAAACAGTAAGATAGCCCTAAAGAGGAGTTTTTATTGTTGAATGTGGGTTTACTCTTAAACCTCAGTTTAGTGTTGTTGCTTGCGGGCTGTAGCTTTCAGGCGAGTCGCCCCGCACCTGTCGAAAGTCTTTCCCACAGTTATTCCAAACATAACAAAGGCCACATTAAATCTAATTCATATAAAGTTAAGAAAGGTGACACCCTTTACTCGATCTCTTGGGCTGCAGGTAAAGATTTCGCCGAAATTGCTAAAATTAATCAATTAGATAAATCGTACACCATCTACCCTGGACAGATTCTATATTTAACGAATGATCGCGGGCAAAATGGCAAAGGCTCTACAACTTTAGGTGGAAGTAATTCTGCCTCTAAAGGGCAAAATAAAGCTAATTCTCTTGATAAACAATCAGCTAGTAACAATTCTTCCGCGAAAAACTTGTCAAGTGAACAGCAGAAAAAAACACTTGATCAGAAAGCCAAGCCTGCGTATTCTGCAACAAGCTCTCAACAAAATGTTAACCCTTCGATCGTCGCCCCGACATCAACACTGCCAGACAGTGTCAGTCAGTGGCAATGGCCAGTAAGAGGTAAATTGATTGGGACATACTCTGCCAATGAGCAGGGAAATAAAGGAATTAAGATCGCAGGAAAACGCGGAGATATCATCAAAGCCGCTGCAGATGGGCGGGTGGTATACGCAGGTAGTGCTCTTAGGGGTTATGGTAATTTAGTGATTATTAAACATAGTGACGATTACCTTAGTGCCTATGCTCATGCAGATCAGATCTTAGTCGAAGAAAAGCAACATGTCCTCGCTGGACAGACAGTTGCAAAAATGGGCAGTACAGGTACTAATCAGGTAATGCTTCGCTTCGAGATCCGTTACCACGGTCAGTCTGTTAACCCACTTAATTATTTACCTAAGCAATGATTGTTTAGGGCCTTGTTGGCATGGAGGATAAAAAATTGCAGTAATTCAAGCAGTTTACATTAGGTTTGGGAGATTTGATCATGAGCCGCATAAATAGCACTGCCGCAGAAGAACTAGTAGATTTTTCCGTAGATACCGCAGAGTTTGATCTCGATAAAGAGGATATTGCCGCTGATTTAGTTCAAGAACTAGGACTCGAACAACAGGTTCAAGATGACCTGCAAAAAAATCTTGATGCCACCCAGCTCTATTTAGGTGAAATAGGGTTTTCCCCACTGCTTAGCGCAGAAGAAGAAGTTTACTTTTCCCGTAAGGCCTTAAAAGGCTGCGAAAAATCCCGTAATCGCATGATTGAGAGTAACCTGCGACTCGTGGTTAAAATTGCCCGCCGTTACAATAATCGTGGCCTAGCGCTGCTGGATTTAATCGAAGAGGGTAATCTTGGCTTGATCCGTGCGGTGGAAAAATTCGATCCAGAAAGAGGCTTCCGTTTCTCAACCTATGCGACTTGGTGGATCAGACAAACGATTGAACGTGCCATCATGAATCAAACCCGCACGATTCGCTTGCCAATCCATGTTGTAAAAGAACTCAACGTGTATTTACGTACGGCTCGGGAATTAGCGCAAAAACTTGACCACGAACCTACGGCAGAAGAAATTGCCGAGAAACTGCAAGTATCCAGTGTTGACGTCAGCCGTATGCTGAAGCTCAATGAGAAGATCACCTCTGTCGATATCCCCTTAGGTGGCGATAACGACAAGGCGTTACTCGATGTGCTTGCCGATGACGACAACGTAGGCCCAGACTATAAAGTACAAGATGAAGACATTTCGAACTCAGTGGTGAAATGGCTTAACGAACTCAATACCAAGCAAAGAGAAGTGTTAGCGCGCCGCTTTGGCTTATTAGGTTATGAACCCTCAACCCTTGAAGACGTCGGTGCTGAAATTGGCCTCACCCGTGAACGTGTTCGCCAAATTCAAGTGGAAGCCCTAAAACGCCTACGTGATTTGCTGGGCGCTCAAGGTCTCTCCGTAGAGGCACTCTTTAGAAACTAAGGTTTAGAAATTAGGCTTAGAAATTAAGGTTCAGAGAGAAAAGTTAAGAGACTAAAGTTTAGAGATTAAAGTTTCGATATTTAGCCTTAAACCAGTTCAACAAGTCATAAAAAACGCCCAATTTTCAGGGCGTTTTTTTATGCTTTTGCGTTTATGCTATCGCGAGTTTTTCACTCAATGTATTAACTCAAGCGTTTTAGCTCGTAGAGTAAATCCAGCGCCTGTTTTGGGGTCAGGTTATCAGGATTGATGGCTTTTAATTTGCTGACGGCGGGATTCTCCACTGGCTCAGGCAGGGCGAGCAGGGTTTGGATCGGTGCCCTAGTGCCGTTAACATTAGCACCTTCCACTTGATGATCGCGGCTCTCAAGCTGATGTAACTTGTGTTTTGCCGCCTTAATCACCCGAGCTGGCACCCCGGCAAGGGCCGCAACTTGTAGGCCATAACTCTTACTGGCCGCACCTTCTTGCACCGCATGCATAAAGGCGATGGTGTCTTCGTGCTCAATCGCATCGAGGTGCACGTTATAGACGCCAGCCATGAGTTCCGGTAATTGTGTTAACTCGAAATAATGGGTCGCAAACAGCGTCATCGCACCGACCTGCTGCGCTAAATATTCCGCTGCGGACCAAGCTAATGAAAGACCATCGTAGGTTGAGGTGCCACGGCCAATTTCATCCATCAAGACTAAACTTTGTGCGGTCGCATTGTGGAGGATATTTGCCGTTTCAGTCATTTCCACCATAAAGGTTGAGCGACCAGAGGCGAGATCGTCTGAGGCGCCAATCCGAGTAAAAATCCGATCGATAGGGCCAATGATGGCGCGATCTGCTGGCACAAAGCAGCCAATGTGTGCCATTAGCGTAATAAGCGCTACTTGGCGCATGTAGGTCGATTTACCGCCCATGTTTGGACCGGTGACAATTAACATCCGGCGTTGATTGTGCAGGGTGACAGGGTTGGCGATAAAAGGCGTTTGACTCACACGCTCGACCACTGGATGGCGACCCGCTTCGATTTTTACTCCGATTTCGCTGCTCAGTTCTGGGCAGGTATAGCCTAAGGTTTCGGCACGTTCGGCAAAGTTACTCAGCACATCGAGTTCGGCTGCGGCTCTGGCAAAGGCTTGTAGCTCATGCAACTTGGGGAGGATTAAATCAAACAATTCGTCCCAAAGTTGTTTTTCAAGGGCGAGCGCTTTGCCTTGGCTCGACAGCACTTTTTCTTCGTATTCCTTTAGTTCAGGCGTGATGTAACGCTCCATATTCTTAAGGGTTTGACGGCGCTGGTAATTTAATGGCACTTGTTGTGATTGCAGGCGACTGACTTCGATGTAGTAGCCATGCACTCGGTTGTAGCCAACCTTCAACGTGGCAATGCCGGTACGCTCTTTTTCCCGCGCCTCGAGCTGAACCAGATAATCTGTGGCTCCTTCACTTAAGCCACGCCATTCATCTAGCTCGGCATTGTAGCCTTCACGGATCACGCCGCCATCACGGATAAGCATGGGCGGATTATCGACAATGGCTCGCTCAAGCAGTTGTTGCTCTTCGGGAAACTCACCTAAGAGTTGGCCTAGTTTCACCGTATGGGGCGCACTTAACTGCGCGAGTGTATGTTGCAACTGAGGCAATAGGTTTAATGCTTGGCGTAGGCGGGCAAAATCCCTTGGACGAGCGGTACGCAGCGCCAGCCTTGCCATGATACGTTCAATATCGCCTAGGGCTTTAAGCTGCTCATGCAATGACTCATGGACAGTGGTCTCGAGCAACTCATTTACGGCCGTTTGGCGAGCAAAAATCTGGGCATGGTCTCTTAGCGGCTGATGGATCCAGCGTTGCAACATCCGGCTGCCCATTGCGGTGGCGGTATTGTCGAGCACTGCTGCTAGGGTGTTATCTCGACCACCACTCAAATTTTGTGTCAGCTCGAGGTTACGGCGCGTTGCCGCATCCAAGACAATCGTATCGGTTTGATTGAAACGGGTAATGGCATTGATATGGGGTAGGGCGGTGCGCTGGGTGTCTTTTACATATTGCATCAAGCAGCCAGCCGCCTGTAGCGAAAGCCTTGCATCGGTAATCCCAAAGCCGTGCAAATCCTTAGTGCCAAATTGTGCCAGCAGCAGTTTAATGCTGGTATCGTAATCAAACTCCCACTCGGGGCGGCGACGCTTGCCTTTAAAATGGTGCAATAGCTCCATCGCGCCAAAATCTTCGCTATAGAGAATTTCGACCGGATTGGTACGTTGCAGCTCGGCTTCGAGGGACTCTTTTGTCTCTAATTCTGCAATCACGAAACGGCCGGAAGACACATCGAGGGTCGCGTAGCCAAAACCGACTTTACCTTGGTAAACCGCGGCTAACAGATTGTCTTGTCTCTCCTGCAATAGCGCTTCGTCGGTCAAAGTACCTGGGGTGACGATGCGCACCACTTTTCGCTCAACTGGGCCTTTTGAGGTAGCAGGATCGCCAATCTGCTCACAGATCGCGACTGATTGACCAATTTGAACCAATTTGGCCAGATAGCCTTCAACGGCATGGTAAGGGATACCCGCCATCGGGATCGGGTCACCGCCACTTTTGCCGCGGGCCGTAAGGGAAATGCCCAATAATTCAGAGGCTCGTTTTGCGTCATCATAGAAGAGTTCATAGAAGTCACCCATACGATAAAACAGCAGCATGTCGTGATGCTCGGCTTTCATGGTCAAATATTGACGCATCATAGGGGTATGTTTTTCTAAATCATCGGTATCTATAGGATTCATTAAATCGTTTTCGTCCGTTATGCCGGCCCAAAGCGGGGAAATAAGTCGTACAGTAATGGGATAAAAAATCAGTGGATGTGCACTATTACTGTCTAAAATAAATTGACGCCAATCTTAGCAATAATTTTCTGAAAATTGACCCTTAAACCATGGATATTCACTGATATCCTGACAAATCTGCAGCACGAGTCGGTAAAAGCTTGTCTCAACGGGAAAATTTTCTGACTGAAAAATAAATCATTCACAGGTCTTGATACTGTATGATTGTACAGTATACTAGTCAGCAGATTATGACAAAGAGCCTCGCTTTTTGTATTACCCGCTTTATTAAATTGAATATCACTTTTGACAGTACTGATACTGTCTTGATGAGGGAACAGGAATGAAGGTCGATCCAAACAAAGAGAAAGCACTTGCTGCGGTATTGAGCCAAATTGAAAAGCAATTTGGTAAAGGCTCCATCATGAAGCTGGGCGAAGACCGCTCTATGGATGTTGAGACTATTTCTACTGGTTCACTTTCCCTTGACGTCGCCTTAGGGGCTGGCGGTTTACCAATGGGACGTATCGTTGAGATCTATGGTCCCGAATCATCAGGTAAAACGACGCTGACATTAGAAGTGATTGCCGCTGCTCAGCGCGAAGGTAAAACCTGTGCCTTTATCGACGCCGAGCACGCGCTAGACCCTATCTATGCTAAAAAGTTAGGCGTAGATATCGATAACTTACTGTGTTCACAACCCGATACCGGCGAACAAGCCCTTGAGATCTGTGATGCGTTAACCCGTTCTGGCGCGGTAGATGTGATCATCGTTGACTCGGTTGCGGCATTAACACCCAAAGCGGAAATTGAAGGTGAAATTGGTGACTCACACATGGGCCTAGCGGCGCGTATGATGAGCCAAGCGATGCGTAAGCTCGCGGGTAACCTCAAGCAATCGAATACACTATTAATCTTCATTAACCAAATTCGTATGAAGATTGGTGTGATGTTTGGTAACCCAGAAACCACAACGGGCGGTAACGCGCTGAAGTTCTACGCTTCTGTTCGTCTCGATATTCGCCGTACTGGTGCTATCAAAGAAGGCGATGAAGTGGTGGGTAACGAGACGCGCGTTAAAGTGGTTAAAAACAAGGTTGCCGCGCCGTTTAAACAAGCTGAGTTCCAAATTCTTTACGGTCAAGGTATCAACCGTACTGGTGAGTTAGTCGATTTAGGTGTTGCCCATAAACTGATTGAAAAAGCCGGTGCATGGTACAGCTACAAGGGTGACAAGATTGGTCAAGGCCGTGCAAATGCCGGTAAATATCTGACTGAAAACCCAGCAATTGCCGCTGAAATCGATAAAACACTGCGTGAGTTACTGCTGAGTAACCCAAGCGCTATGTCTTCATCTTCTTCTGATGATGAAAACAGCGAAGGCAATGTTGATTTCGAAACAGGCGAAGTATTCTGAGCCAGTCAGCCCGTCAAATCGCGGTCGCGCTGTTAGCGCGCCGCGACTATTCCCGCCAAGAAATCCGCTCCAAACTGCTCGAAAAAGGTTTTGAGGTCGTTGATATCGATCCCGTGCTCGATGATTGTGAAGCGTCGGGTTTTATCAATGATAAGCGTTATGCCGAGCTTCTTGTTCGTAGCCATATTGCCCGTGGCCATGGGCCTATTCGTATCCGTCAAGCCATTGCTCAAAAAGGGCTTTCAAAGGATTGTATCGAAGCCGCCTTATCTGCAAATGAGCATGATTGGTTTGAGTTAGCAAAAGCCAAAGCCATCAAAAAATATGTAACCCCTAAAGTCACCGAGGTTAAAGGCTCGCAATCCCGGGAGTTAGTGGCGAAAGAAAAAGCCAAACGGGTGCGGTTTTTACTGAGCCAAGGCTTTAATTACGAACAAGTCTCCTACGCCTTAGATTACGACCCTTTGGCAGATAATGACGACTAACGTCATGGCATAAACTCGCCGCCCTTGGCTTGTCTGGTCATTGTCCTTTACGTTCGGCCGACGTGCTGATCCGGCTCATCGACTCCTCTTTACCGCTTGGCCTTTGTGATAAGCCATGTCTTAGCGGCAAACTCACCGAAAATATGAGATTCCTAAGCCTATATCGCTATTCAAGGCTGGTCGTCTTTCCTCAGTCTGCTTATAATGCTGGGCAAATAGAAATACGGCTACCTTATGGTGTAGCTGGTCATGCTTACCCAATTCAGGACGATTTCATGTATCAAACGACAGCAGCGCTTAGAAGTGCTTTCCTCGAATTTTTCCGCAGCAATGGTCACCAAGTTGTGGACAGTAGTTCTCTTGTACCAGGCAACGATCCCACGCTTTTATTCACTAACGCCGGTATGAACCAGTTCAAGGACGTGTTTCTTGGCATGGACAAACGTAGCTATACACGTGCGACCACTGCCCAACGCTGCGTCCGTGCGGGTGGTAAACACAACGATTTAGATAACGTTGGTTACACCGCGCGTCACCATACTTTCTTCGAAATGCTGGGTAACTTCAGCTTTGGTGATTACTTCAAAGAAGATGCTATTCACTTTGGTTGGACCTTCCTGACTGAAGTCTTGAAGCTGCCAAAGGAGCGTCTGTGTGTGACTGTTTACCAAACAGACGATGAAGCCTTTGAAATTTGGAATAAAAAGATTGGTGTTGCCGCTGAGAACATCATTCGCATCGGCGATAACAAGGGCGCGCCATACGCTTCAGATAACTTCTGGCAAATGGGTGATACGGGTCCTTGTGGTCCATGTACCGAAATTTTCTACGACCACGGCGACCACATTTGGGGCGGACGTCCTGGTAGCCCAGAAGAAGATGGCGACCGTTTCATTGAAATCTGGAACATCGTATTCATGCAATACAATCGCCAAGCGTCTGGTGAAATGTTGCCGCTGCCAAAACCCTCTGTTGATACCGGTATGGGCATCGAGCGTATTGCTGCGATTATGCAGGGCGTTCATTCAAACTACGAAATCGATATTTTCCGCGCCTTGATTGCCAAAGCGGCCGAAATCATCGGTGTGACTGATTTAACTAACAAGTCACTGCGCGTTATTGCCGACCATATCCGTTCATGCGCCTTCTTAGTTGCCGATGGTGTGATGCCATCAAACGAAGGTCGTGGCTATGTGTTGCGTCGTATTATTCGCCGCGCCGTGCGTCATGGTAACAAGTTAGGGGCCACCGAAGCCTTCTTCTACAAGTTAGTTCCGACGTTAATTGAAGTGATGGGCGATGCTGCTAAAGGTCTTGCCGATACCCAAGTGATTGTTGAAAAAGCCCTTAAAGCCGAAGAAGAGCAGTTTGCCCGTACGCTTGAGCGTGGTTTAGGTATTCTGGATAGCGCGTTAAACGAATTGCAGGGCGATACCTTGGACGGTGAAACCGTCTTCAAACTGTACGATACCTACGGCTTCCCAGTGGATTTAACCGCTGACGTATGCCGTGAGCGCAACATTATCGTCGACGAAGCGGGCTTTGAAGTTGCGATGGCTGAACAACGTAGTCGCGCTCAAGCCGCGGGTAACTTCGGCGCCGATTACAACGCAGCTCTCAAGATTGATGAAGAAACGTCCTTCTGCGGTTACACCGAATTAGCGGGCGAAGGCAAGGTAGCTGCACTGTATGTTAACGGTGAATCAGTAGATTCAATCTCTGCCGGCACTGAAGCGGTTGTAGTGTTAGATGTGACGCCATTCTACGCAGAATCAGGTGGTCAGGTTGGCGATAAAGGTGTTCTGGTAGCCGAAGGTGTTGAGTTCGTTGTAAACGACACTCAAAAATTCGGTCAAGCCTCTGGTCATAAGGGCACATTAACAGCTGGCACTATCAGTGTTGGTCAAGCTATTGAAGCCAAAGTGGACAAAAAACTGCGTCACCGCACTCAGTTAAACCACTCAGTTACTCACTTATTACACGCCGCACTGCGTCAAGTATTAGGCACTCACGTTACTCAAAAAGGTTCGTTAGTTGATCCTGAGCGTTTACGTTTCGACTTCTCTCATTTCGAAGCCGTCAAACCTGCGGAATTAAAACAGGTTGAAGAGTTAGTCAACACCCAAATTCGCCGTAACCATGAGCTGAAAGTCGCTGAAATGGCGATTGATGAAGCGAAAGAAAAAGGCGCGATGGCGCTGTTCGGTGAGAAATATGATGCCGAGGTGCGTGTTGTCACTATGGGCGATTTCTCTATCGAACTGTGTGGTGGTACTCACGTTGGCCGTACCGGTGACATTGGTCTGTTCAAAATTACCTCTGAAGGCGGTATTGCTGCGGGCGTTCGCCGTATCGAAGCGGTAACCGGCGCTGCGGCGATGGCCTATGTGGCACAGCAACAAGCGCAACTTGAAGAAGCTGCAGCACTGCTGAAAGGCGATACTCAATCGGTTGTGGCTAAGCTGAAAGCGCAACTGGATAAAATGAAGCAACTTGAAAAAGACATGCAGCAACTAAAAGATAAGTTAGCTGCAGCAGCGAGTGCGGATTTAGCCGGTGATGCCGTTGTGGTTAATGGCGTAAATGTGCTGATTAAGAAGCTTGAAGGCGTTGAAGCAGGTGCACTGCGTGGCCTGCAAGATGAGTTAAAGCAAAAGCTGAAATCCGCCGTTATCCTGCTTGGTGTGGCTCAAGAAGGCAAAGTGAACCTTATCGCGGGCGTGAGCAACGACTTAGTCGGTAAAGTGAAGGCCGGTGAACTGGTTGCAATGGTTGCTGCGCAGGTGGGTGGTAAAGGCGGTGGTCGCCCTGATATGGCCCAAGCGGGTGGTAGCCAACCAGAAAATCTGGATGCGGCACTGTCTCAAGTATTACCTTGGATTACTGAGCGTTTAGCTTAAGAGGTTGCTGTGCTCGAAAAACGAAAGCTTAGTGGTAGCAAGCTTTTTGTGAAGAAGTTTGGTGGCACTTCGGTGGGTTCGATTGAACGCATCGAAGTGGTTGCCGAGCAAATTGCAAAGTCCGCTCACAATGGTGAGCTGCAGGTCTTGGTGCTTTCTGCGATGGCAGGGGAGACCAACAGACTATTTGCGCTTGCGGCGCAAATCGATCCCCGCGCGAGTGCGCGGGAACTCGATATGCTGGTCTCGACGGGAGAGCAAATCAGTATTGCGTTAATGGCGATGGCGTTACAACGTTGCGGCATTAAGGCGAGATCCCTGACTGGCGATCAAGTGCAAATTCATACAAACAGTCAGTTTGGTCGGGCGAGTATTGAGCGTGTCGATACGGCATACTTAACCTCCTTGCTAAACGACGGTATTGTGCCGATTGTGGCTGGCTTTCAAGGTATCGATCCCAATGGTGATGTGACAACCTTAGGGCGCGGTGGTTCTGATACTACGGCGGTGGCACTTGCTGCGGCGTTAAAAGCCGATGAATGCCAAATCTTTACCGATGTGCCTGGTGTCTTTACTACCGATCCGAATATCGACAGCAGTGCCAGACGCCTCGATGTGATTGGTTTTGATGTGATGCTAGAAATGGCTAAACTCGGCGCTAAGGTGTTGCATCCCGATTCGGTTGAATACGCACAACGTTTTAAAGTGCCACTGCGTGTATTGTCGAGCTTTGAGGCGGGACATGGGACATTGATCCAATTTGGTGACGAATCAGAGCTGGCGATGGCTGCATCCGTGCAAGGTATTGCGATTAATAAGGCGCTCGCGACCTTAACCATAAAAGGGTTGTTTACCAGCAGTGAGCATTATCAAGCACTGTTAGCCTGTTTGGCACGGCTTGAGATCGATGTTGAATTTATTACCCCGCTCAAACTCAATGAAACCTCAGCAGCCGAATGTGTCAGTTTTATGCTGGCCGAAGCCAAGGTCGATATTTTATTGCATGAGCTAGAGCTTTTAAGCGAAAGTCTTGATCTAGGCCAATTGATTGTTGAGCGCCAACGTGCAAAAGTGTCTTTAGTTGGCAAAGGTTTACAGGCAAAAGTTGGATTATTGACTAAGATGTTAGATGTATTGGGTAATGAAACAATCCATGCTAAGTTACTTTCGACATCGGAGAGTAAATTGTCAACTGTGATCGATGAAAGGGACTTGCACAAGGCGGTTCGGGCGTTACATCACGCCTTTGAGCTAAATAAGGTGTAATTAAATAACTGTTTGAGTATTGAATACTATTAATTTGTACTCAGCTGACCCTATAATATGCCCATCTACCGGATGAGTGCCGTGTGTAAGCTGAATTAAGACATAAAGGAGCTATCGAATGCTGATTTTGACTCGTCGTGTTGGCGAAACACTGATGATTGGTGATGAAGTCACAGTTACAGTGCTAGGGGTAAAAGGCAATCAAGTGCGTATTGGTGTGAATGCACCGAAAGAGGTTTCTGTCCACCGTGAAGAGATCTACCAACGCATTCAATCTGAAAAATCAGGTACACCTTCAGAAGGTGGTAACTTTTAATACGGCGTTTAGGCGAGTATTAACGACATAGAAGAGTCAGTTTTTTAACTGGCTTTTTTATTTTTTGAACCGAAAGATTGGCGCAAATCAACACATTGGATTGATATAACAGCAATGTGATTAAAAACGCTTCAAACAGAAGTTGTTTCAGAAAAAGGGTTTGACTTATTTTCGTCAAACAGTAATATGTGCGCCAAGAAAACGGAGAGGTGGCCGAGTGGCCGAAGGCGCTCCCCTGCTAAGGGAGTATGGGCTTTATCTCCCATCGAGGGTTCGAATCCCTCCTTCTCCGCCATTTCTTACCGATAAAAGTGCGCGTGTAGCTCAGCTGGATAGAGTACCTGGCTACGAACCAGGCGGTCGGAGGTTCGAATCCTTCCACGCGCACCATTTTATTGAAGCAAGATAGATACAAGTCGCGCATGTAGCTCAGCTGGATAGAGTACCTGGCTACGAACCAGGCGGTCGGAGGTTCGACTCCTTCCATGCGCACCATCTCTGCATTAGTTATGTTTAACTCATCAGGTTTGAATTTCAGACGAAATTTTGTAATCAATGCTTCAAGTAAGTGTTTTAAGCGCGTGTAGCTCAGCTGGATAGAGTACCTGGCTACGAACCAGGCGGTCGGAGGTTCGAATCCTTCCACGCGCACCATATTCAATCTTAATGCGAATGTGTTGAGATAACAGTTAAAAATGCGCATGTAGCTCAGCTGGATAGAGTACCTGGCTACGAACCAGGCGGTCGGAGGTTCGACTCCTTCCATGCGCACCAATTCGCAGGCAAAGCCTTAGCTTTGTTAGCAAAACGCAAAAATCGCGCGTGTAGCTCAGCTGGATAGAGTACCTGGCTACGAACCAGGCGGTCGGAGGTTCGAATCCTTCCACGCGCACCATTTTAGTAAGCATTAGCTTACAAATGCAGATTTTGCGGAGAGGTGGCCGAGTGGCCGAAGGCGCTCCCCTGCTAAGGGAGTATGGGCTTTATCTCCCATCGAGGGTTCGAATCCCTCCTTCTCCGCCATTCTATTCCTAGTGAATAGATTTAATTTGCGAGACTTAAGGGCTTCTTCTAGACTCAAGTCTGTCGGTAAGGTAGCAACTTACCCAGTATTTAAGCGCGTGTAGCTCAGCTGGATAGAGTACCTGGCTACGAACCAGGCGGTCGGAGGTTCGAATCCTTCCACGCGCACCATCTACTTAATTAGATTTAGATAAGCCCTGCAAGTGATTGCAGGGCTTTTTTAATGGGATTTTTCCGCATAATATCGCTTCAATCCTTATCTCTTCCTAAGCTTTAGCACCTTGATAATCCGCCTCTTACGCCACGTTATGGTTAATCCAAGACCCTATGCTTCAAGCGGTAATGTTTATCGCGCTAGCTTGCTGTTTAGCTCCTATAAAGGGATAGCTGTAAGGGGTATCTTGACTCGCAAGCTGAGCTGTAAAAGAGTGACTGAGAGATAAGCATGGAACAAGGGATTGCTGAGTGACTTTGCGTCTTAGGGACGAGTCCTGAGAGAGGTTTGAAGAGTGTTAACGCGATTTAGGATGGAGCAATTTAGGACGGATCAGGGGAAATAAAAAGGGCTGTAAAATACAGCCCTTTTTAGCGTAGATGTTGTGATTAGGCTTCTAGCTTAGCAAACTCGGCTTTTTGCTCTTTTAGTTTGTCCATATCGCGGCTCAGATCGGCCATTTTAGCGCGTTCTTTCTCAATCACGGCTGGCGGCGCTTTCGCCACGAAGCCTTCATTGGACAACTTGCCTTCGATACGGGCAATCTCTTGAGTCAGCTTTTCTAGCTGCTTGTCGATACGAGCCATTTCGGCCTCCACATCCACCAGACCTGCCATCGGAATTAATAATTCCATTTCGCCAATCAGACCTGTGGTCGACATAGGCGCCGTTTCACCTTCGCCAAGAATCGTCATGCTCTCTAAGCGCGCAAGCGTTGTGAAGAAGGCTTGGTTAGCCTCAACACGGGCTTGGTCTTGGGCACTCACGCCACGCAGTAGGGCATTTAATGGCTTAGAAGGCGCGATATTGAGCTCTGCACGGATATTACGTACTGCAACAATCACTTGCTTAACCCACTCGAGGTCGGCCATCGCGGTCGCATCTACTTTGGCTGCATCATAGCTTGGGAATGGTGCCAGCATGATGGTGTCGCCTTGGGCGCCAGTCAGTGGTTTAACGCGTTGCCAGATGGTTTCAGTGATGTATGGCATCATTGGGTGCATCAGACGTTGCATCGCTTCTAACACATTGACCAGCGTATGTCGGGTGCCGCGCATTTGCGCTTCATTGCCGTTTTGCAGTACAGGCTTAGTTAACTCTAAGTACCAATCGCAGAACTGGTTCCAAGTGAACTCGTACAAGGTGTTAGCTGCGAGGTCGAAGCGGTAGTTTGCCATGTGGTCGTCGTAGGTTTTTACGGTTTGGTTGAATAAACCGATAATCCAGCGATCCGCCAATGACAGTTCCATCTCACCGCCTTGGTAATCCGGTGAGTTAGGGCCGCAATCTTGGCCTTCGGTATTCATCAGCACGTAGCGTGACGCGTTCCAAAGTTTGTTACAGAAGCTGCGGTAACCGTCTAAGCGCTTCATGTCCCAGTTTATATCACGGCCAGTTGAGGCCATTGCCGCTAGGGTAAAGCGCAGGGCATCGGTACCGTGGGCTTCGATACCATTTTCGAACTCTTTACGAGTGCTCTTTTCAATCTTGGCGGCCAGTTGTGGCTGCATCATATTGCCGGTACGTTTTTCAACGAGGGCTTCAAGATCGATACCGTCGATCATATCCAATGGGTCAAGTACGTTGCCCTTGGATTTTGACATCTTGTTACCCGCTTCATCGCGAATAAGGCCAGTCACATAAACGGTTTTAAACGGCACCTGTGGCTTGCCGTCTTCATCTTTGATGAAGTGCATGGTCATCATGATCATACGGGCAACCCAGAAGAAGATGATGTCAAAACCTGTTACCAACACATCGGTCGGGTGGAAGGTTTTTAAATCTTCAACATTGTCAGGCCAGCCTAAGGTCGAGAATGTCCACAGAGCAGAGCTGAACCAAGTATCCAGTACGTCTTCATCTTGGCGCAGGGCGATAGCATCATCGATATTGTGCTTAGCACGCACTTCGGCTTCGTTGCGGCCAACATACACCTTACCGTTAGCATCGTACCAAGCGGGGATGCGGTGACCCCACCATAATTGGCGAGAGATACACCAATCTTGAATGTCACGCATCCAAGAGAAGTACATGTTTTCGTATTGCTGCGGCACAAACTTAATATCGCCATTTTCAACGGCTTCGATAGCGGTTTTCGCCATAGGCGCAACGGCAACGTACCATTGGTCGGTTAGCATTGGCTCAATAACTACGCCAGAGCGGTCACCGTAGGGCACTTTTAGGCCGTGTGGCGCGATTTTTTCGAGCAGACCTAAGGTTTCAAACTCGGCCACGATAGCATCACGGGCTTTGAAACGGTCAAGACCTGCGAAACGCTCTGGCAGGCTACCATCTAAGCTAGTGTTGATTGTGCCATCGGTATTAACGACTTCGGCGGATGTACGAATGGCCGCATCTAAGGTCAACACGTTGAACATAGGAAGCTTGTGACGTTTACCGACTTCATAGTCGTTAAAGTCGTGGGCAGGGGTGATCTTCACACAGCCTGTGCCAAACTCCATGTCTACATAGTCATCGGCAACGATAGGGATGCGACGATTAACGATAGGCAGCAGAATAAACTTGCCGATAAGCGCTTGATAACGCTCATCGTTTGGATGAACTGCTACCGCGCTATCGCCCAGCATAGTTTCAGGACGCGTGGTAGCGACTTCGAGGTAATCTTTACCGTCTGCGGTCAGCTCGCCATCGGCTAATGGATAACGTAGGTGCCACATGTGGCCTTGCTTTTCTTTGTTTTCCACTTCGAGATCTGAAATCGCGGTGTGCAGCTTAGGATCCCAGTTCACTAAGCGTTTACCACGGTAAATCAAATCATCTTCATAGAGACGGACAAACACTTCTTGAACGGCTTTAGACAAGCCTTCGTCCATAGTGAAGCGCTCACGGTCCCAATCCACAGAGGCGCCCATACGACGTAGCTGCTTAGTGATGGTGCCGCCAGATTGCGCTTTCCATTCCCATACTTTTTCCATGAAAGCATCGCGGCCAAGGTCATGGCGGCTTTTGCCTTCTTCGGCTTCAAGCTTACGCTCAACTAGCATCTGAGTCGCAATACCCGCATGGTCAGTACCGACTTGCCACAGGGTGTTTTTACCCTTCATGCGTTGGTAGCGGATCAGAGTATCCATGATGGTATCTTGGAAAGCGTGGCCCATGTGCAGGCTGCCCGTCACGTTAGGTGGCGGGATCATGATGCAATAGTTGCCCTGTGAGGCATCGCCGTGGGGCTTAAAGTAACCTTGCTCTTCCCAGTTTTGGTAAAGAGTCTGCTCAATGGACTGAGGATCGTATGTTTTTTCCATGGGAACGTATCTGTCTCAAGCTAAATTAAGTGGATGTGTTGCTAAATTTTGGGTTGTTAATTCAATCCCTAAGCCACGATATTGGCGGTAGCGTTCACGTGCTATCGCTTTATGTTGGTCGTCATTAGCCACAAAATCGAAGATTTGACCAAAGTTTACCGCAAACGGAGGTACTTGGTCTGCAAGATTAATCAGAAGTTGGCGACTTTTGTTTGGCCCGAGTCTGTCAAAACCGATTTCAACGGGTGAGCCTGTGGTTGGGCCTTCACCTTTGAGGTTATGGGGGACAAATGCACTGGGTTCAAATTGCCATAGTAACTCGTCGATTTCGAAGGCGATGTTCTTGTCCTGACAGTGAATATAGACCTGCTGCTGGTTTATAAATCCCTGTTGGGCTAGGCGGCAAGCCAACTGATACATGTCACTAAGGGCCGTGTTCTCGCCCATCGGCGGCAGTAAATAAAACAGCGCTTGAGTCATGATTTCAATGCCTTGCTTTAAGTTATAGACGAACGGGTTAGTCTACACTAAAACTCGTGCAGGGTTAACGCTTGGCACTGGGCTTTTTCGCGGGAGATTGAGCGACGGGGAGAGGGGGGGACTTAAAACGTTACTGTGCCAACTGTGCACAGCTTAAGTACAAGCTTAAGGCTAAGATCTTATATATGAATGGTTAAACGACTAGGGAAGGATATAGGGATATAAAAGCAAAGCGCACCCGAAGGTGCGCTGGTTGAAAGACTGGTCAAACAAACTATTCCTCCTAGGTTATTGAGCATTGTTATTAAAGGATTTATTGACGCTTTGTGAATAAACAAACCGATATCGCATTAGCTTTTGTTTATTCAGTAGTTAACTCACTATTTCAACTAACTATTTCTACTAACTATTTCAACTTACATTCTCACTTACGATTACACTTTAGAATATAAATAAAGGGATCTGGCCGATATTAGTACACAAAAAGGTACTGGGTATTTTGCTGTTAAGCAGCTCGCCTTGTTCCGTGTTATCTAAATTCTTTTTTACTCACAATTTGTAATATGTCCAGTTGCTCATATTACCGATAACGCTATTAACCTCCTCATATTGTTTGACTGTTAAGAAGCTAATTCACCTAAAGTGGTCTTTCATGGTACCTATGTGGCTCTATTGCTAACGTCCTCCTCTTGATTGTTACATTTGGGCTTGAAGAGTGTGTAAGACTAAAACTGGCAATACGATGTAGTAGGTTACTCCTTAATGCTCGACTCGTGTGTTAACACCCATTAGTGCGTTTGTCGTTAGTTGTTGGTCATCGGTCTCTATTTTTTTAGTAACCTCGCATCTTATTTGATAATCAGAGGGAAAACGCATAAATATTACAGCTTGGCGTTACCGAATTTATGTGGCCGTCTTAATATGACTGCCGTAATGTGACTGTCTTGATGTAACTGTCTTAATGTAACTGTTAGTGTCACTGTTTTTGAGTGTGAGTTTAGTGTGGCGGCGTACTCCTTCTTGTGGTGGTATTTAACGGTTTTAAGTTGAAATTCACATCACTTCGATTCTGCTGTCACTTAGTAAAGTGTAGTAGTTATTTAAAGGTTCACACTCTTTTTACTGACCATTAGGATGGTCTATCAAACTTTTGCTAAAAAACGTGACCTATTAAACCTTATCTACTTTATGCTCTCGAAGTGATGTGGTCTCGCACTAACATCGAGTAACTTAAGCTGCATCTTCCTCCTCGTAATCATCCTCGACATTTACAGCGTCTTCGGGATGAGTAATGGATGCGAAACGTTGTGCTTCAGGTTTATGGGTTAATCGATTGAGTTGTTTCTCTAATTTTTGACCCATGGCCGTAATGGCTGCATAAAGATTGTCGTGTTTTGCTTGAGCAAAAAGTTCTCCATTTGGGATGCCAACCGATGCTTCAATTTTGAAACCAGGTTTCTCCTCTGTGATGATGACATGGGGATTAATCAACTGCACATCGTGCCTAGAAAGTTTGTCAAAACGGCTTTCAATGCGTTCACGGATTGGGGCAGTGACTTCTAGTTGTTTGCTCGTAATCTTTAGCATATGTTGCACCTTCTATTTGTTTCCTTCGATTTCAGATTACCAATCTACACCCTTAAAAACGAGATCTAAATCACATTTTAACCCTGTTTAGTTCTGTTCGTTGGTTATTTGATCGCTTAGACAAATCTCGCGGATTCTTGGTCGAAAAGGCTTGAATTGGTTATCGGAACAGGCCATATTTGATGGGATAACTACGCAGTCTTTCCCATCATTTACCTATCTTTACTTTAAGTTTTTCATTAGATCCCGATAAAATACCTTCACTTATTTCATTGCTCAGTCGAGTGGCAGGTATTATGGAAACCGAACATATCAAAGTTAAAGTCTGGGATTTACCCACACGCTTTTTTCATTGGGGCATGGTGGCCCTCATGGCCTTACTCTGGTGGAGCGCCGAAGTGGGCGAAATGCAATGGCACCAAATCTTTGCTTATAGTTTGTTGATCTTGATAGGCTTTCGGCTTTTATGGGGCTTAATTGGCAGTGATACCGCGAGGTTTAGTCACTTCGTGCATCATCCTAAGGTGGTGTTTGAGTATTTGAAAGACGTTCGCGCAAAGGGCGTGTCAGTGGTCTTAGGGCATAATCCGATGGGCGGTTATATGGTGATTGTGTTGATTGCCATTATCAGCTTACAGCTAATCACTGGGCTGTTTGCTACCGATGATGTGTTTACTGAAGGTCCGCTTTACAGCTATGTGAGCTCTGATACCGCTTCGTTTCTCACTTGGTTACATAAGATGAATTTCAACCTGATCTTAGCCTTGAGTGCCGTGCATGTGTTGGCAGTCGTTGTACACGCGCTTAAAGGTGACAAGTTAGTTGGGGCCATGCTCAGTGGTTACAAACGTGTGCCTAAGGTTGAGCATGCCAAAGCAGAATCTGAATTGGCCTTTAAATCACATTGGCTGGCTTTAATCGTGCTGTTAATCATCGCAGGTGTGGTATTTACCTATTTGATGTGGCCCATAGTGCAAGTGCTCTAGCCAATGCTCAACATTAAAAAAGCCTGCATGTAGCAGGCTTTTTATTAGACATTACAACTCGTCATTAGTCTTTTTTGTAAACGTCGTGACAACCTTTACAGCTCTTGCCAGTGTTCATAAAGGCTTGCTTGATTTCAGCTTGGTCACCTTTTTGAGCCACAGTCGCCAAAATAGTGGCATTTTCTTGGAAGGTTTTCATCTTAGCGTCGAAGTCAGCCTTGTCTTGCCATACTTTGGCTAGCGCTTCGGTATCGCCTTTATCTGAACCTTCAATAAAGCCTTCGAAAGGAATGTGCGAAAGTGCAGCGACATTGTTGGCGCGCATCGCGAAGGTTTCAGCTTCGAAAGGTTTCTTACCTTTCATCATTGCGCCCATATCGCCAAAGTTATAAGCAATCAGGCCAAATGCAGATTGGCGATATTCAATCGCGTCCTTTGCATCTTCAAAATTGTGTGCTTGTGCAGTTGAAGCCAATAAGGTACCGGCAACGAGAGTCAGGAGTAATTTTTTCATCGTATTCTCACAAATTAGCGTCGAAGTGTGACATTGCGCTCCTATTGTACACAAATTAACTCAATGTACTAGAAGCATTTTTGTCAGTTTTTGTCTAGGTAGGAGGGATAAACGTAACAAGTTATTTGTTGGTAGAGTAAATCTGCTAAACTGCCGTTGTAATGCTTAAACAATACTTATGGGGCGATTATGCGAGCCAATTGGGACTTAGTTTTAGAGAAAATTTTGAGCCATGGAAACTATGAAGAACTCTCAGTGTTGTTCCATTTATTGCTGACAGAAGAAGAGCGCAGTGCGATCGCGGGGCGATTAAAGGTATTTCAATTATTACTCGATGGTGAGATGAGCCAGCGGCAGATCGCGGCAGAATACGAGGTCAGCATCGCCACGATTACACGCTGTTCAAACTATTTAAAGAATATGGCACCAAGCCATAGGGAAAAAATTCAACAACTGATCAAATAACGACGCTGTGGTGCCTTTGTCCGTAATAGCCTAAAACATAGGTGTGACAGGCAGCTTATGACGACGATAAAGCGTGCGCCTTACCAGAATGTAGAAGCTATAGCTTAAGAGTAATATGGCTAATAACGGGTAAAACTTTTCGGGTAAAAACTTAAAGATCGACAATGCACCGAGCAAGTATAAGAAGGGTAATAGATCGTAAATCATCTTAGGGATCCCGCCTGATTTTCTGCGTTTTACGGGGTCGGTGCGACGGTTTTGGGAGCGCATAGTGTAAATTCTTGCACCAAGCACAAAGATAACGGCTGCAGCAATCAAGGCATAATTGGGGTCGAGCAGCATAAAACTTGCGATGCCTAACGCCATATAACCATAAGGTAAAGCTTCATATACCGGTTTTGTTAACATATGCACTCCGTCGCGTGATATCTGAATAGGTTTAAAACCCTAATATTCCAGTTAAAAATGCTAAATCTCTCTAAAACTTCCGTGTTTACGGTTAGATTATAAACATTTGTTGATAAAAAAAGCACCTCCTTATGTAAGGAAGTGCTTCATTATCTTGCCCGGGTTAGTGAGCTTTAGGCGTTACGGCCTAAATTAGCCGCGGCAGCCGCAACCGCCATTGCCATCACAACCTGTTTTTGGTGTGTCGCACGCTTCATGATCGTGATCATGGTGATGATGACCATGGTCGTCACCGCCACAACAGCCACCCTCATCTTTACTTGAACCACCACAGCAACCGCCGCCGTGGTCATGATCATGGCTGTGTCCATGGCTGCCACATCCGCCGTGGGCGTGGATATGGCCATGGGCAACTTCTTCTGCCGTCGCAGCGCGAACATCGATAATTTCAATGTTGAAGCTCAGTGCTTGGCCCGCTAAAGGATGGTTGCCATCAACGATGACCACATCATCTTTGACTTCGACAACTTGTACTGGGCGTTGACCCATTTCTGTCTCGGCAATAAAGCGCATACCAGGAACGATATCTTCGATATCACCGAATGCTTCTAATGGCACAGCTTGACGCAGACCATCGTGGTAAGGACCGTAGGCTTCTTCGGCACTAATAGTCACATCCAGTGTTTCGCCCTTGGTTTTACCTTCTAATGCAGCTTCTAATCCTGGGATCAGGTTTTCTGCACCGTGCAGATAGAGCATAGGTTCGGCATCAAAAGAGTCTTCTAAAAGTCTGCCGTCTTGATCTGATAAACGGTAATGAATGGTTACCGCGCTGTGTTGGGTGATCTTCATATCGCCTCCGGTTCGGAATGTGCGCGCATAATAACGTGCTTTTTGGGCGCTGGCGATAATTTGAAGTTGCTTATGTTAGATATCGCACAGCTTTTTGTTGGCGTGATGAACGGCCATTTGGAGAGGAATTTACACTAAATTGTTGATGGTTATCGCTTGCGGTTTGTTGGCCTCGAAAGTGGATTTACATAGCTTAATCTAAAGTTATTACAACATGCTTGATATAATTGATTGAATTTAAATGTTTAAAAATAGATGTATTTGTTAAGCATTACGTTTACGTTAACAGTTTTCTATTGATGAAATCGCATTTTTACCCTAGGAAAACTTGATAATAATGAATGTTAAGAGGCGAATTTGAGGCTGTGAAAGATTTGTTTATAAATAATCCAGTTAGGGGGTTGACAAGGCTAGGTGAAAAAGGCAATTCTGTTTTACATCACATTGACATGGATTAGCCCAAAAGTATGCATAGCCTAGGTTTTGTAGTAATTACCATTATTACAACCACCACTACAACCAGAGTGGGGGCGGGCTGATACACCCTAAAGAATTTTAACGACGAGCCCGCTTCCCACAAAGAAGCGGGCTTTTTTGTTTCTAGCTTATGTTTCTTAGTCGGGCGCGGTACAGGAGATCAAGATGAAAGTTATGAAATTTGGTGGTACCTCGCTTGCAAATTGGCAGCGATTTTCAATGGCGGCGGATATCGTTGCCAAGGCGGCAAAAGCTGAGCAGGTGGCTACAGTGCTCTCTGCGCCCGCGACAGTGACAAACGCCTTGCTAGAAATGGTCGATGTGGCGGTGAAAGGGGGAGATTATTCGCCAGTCATTCAACACGTTGAGCGGGTGTTTACCTCGCTCTATCAGGATGCGGTCAGTTCTGGACTCTCGAGCAGTCAAAGCGAAGTGTTGTTCGCCGGACTGAGTGCGCAGCTTGCGCGTTGGCAGGACAGATTACGCGGTATTACACTGCTGCAGGAATGCCCTGACGGGGTGCGCGCCGAAATCGTGGTTGCGGGTGAACGTTTGTCTGCTGCTTTGATGGAGCAAGTCATGCTAGCCAAAGGCATCACTTCGGCGCAGCTGGACCCACGTGAGCTGTTTTTAGGCCGTGGTCGTCCGCTCGAATCCGTGGTGGATATTGCCGTCAGCAAACCGCGATTCAAAAATCTTGCCCTCGATGAGAAGCGGGTTTGGGTGATGCCCGGCTTTACCGCCGCCGATGAAGACGGCAAGGTCGTGACCTTAGGCCGTAACGGCTCAGATTACTCCGCTGCCGTACTGGCCGCTTGTTTAGATGCTTCAAGTTGTGAGATCTGGACCGACGTTGACGGCGTATACAACACAGATCCTCGGGTTGTCACCGATGCTAAGTTGTTGTCACAGCTCAGTTATCAAGAGGCGATGGAGCTGTCGTACTTTGGTGCTAAGGTGCTTCATCCTAAAACCATTGCGCCCATCGCCCAGTTCCATATTCCCTGTTATATCAAAAACAGCTTTAACCCCGATGCGCCCGGCACTCTGGTATCTAATCAGGCCGATGAAAGCGGTTTGCAGGTAAAAGCCATTTCTAATCTGGATAATCAAACCATGTTTGATGTTTCAGGCCCCGGCATGAAGGGCATGGTCGGCATGGCGAGCCGCACATTGGCGGCGATTTCCCGTAGCGGCGTTTCCGTGTCACTCATTACCCAGAGTTCTTGCGAATACAGCATCAGCTTTTGTGTAGCGACCAGCGATGCGGCCAAGGTGAAATCGGCGCTAGAGCAGGAGTTTGAGTTAGAAATCAAAAGTGACTTACTCGAGCCAATCGAAATGCGCCATGACTTGGCAATCGTCTCCTTGATCGGTGATGGAATGCGTACCCATAAAGGCGTGGCGGCGCGGTTCTTCCAAGCGTTAGCGCAGGCGAGTGTAAATATCATCGCGATTGCACAAGGCTCCTCCGAGCGTTCTATTTCAACGGTAATAGAACAACGTAAAACCAAACATGCGGTCGCCGCCTGTCATCAAGGCTTTTTCGATGTGCAGCAGTATTTAGATGTGTTTTTAGTGGGTTGCGGTAATGTGGGTGCAGGCTTACTCGATCAGATCAAACATCAGGCGAGCGTGTTAAAAGAGCAGCACATTAGCATTCGTGTCTGCGGCATCGTGAATTCAAGCAAGATGTTACTCGATAGTGCGGGTATCGATTTAAACAATTGGCAAAACCTGCTTGCCGACAGTCAGCAGTCAAGCGATCTTCCTGAGCTATTAGCGTGGGTGAAAGAGCAACAGTTATTAAACCCTGTGCTGGTGGATTGTACTTCAAGCGATCAAGTATCGAACCAGTATTTAGAGGTGATGAACGCGGGCATGCACGTAGTGACGCCGAATAAAAAGGCCAACACTCGTGATTATGCCTACTACCAAGCACTGCGCCAAACAGCGTTGAAACAACGTCGTCAGTTCCTGTACGAGACCAACGTTGGCGCCGGATTACCCGTTATCGACAACTTGAAAAAACTGTTATTTGCTGGCGATAAGTTGCACAAGTTTAACGGTATTTTGTCAGGCTCCTTATCCTTTATCTTCGGTAAACTCGATGAGGGTATGACGCTGTCAGAAGCGACTAAATTGGCGCGGGAAAAATGCTTTACCGAGCCCGATCCCCGTGATGATTTAAGTGGTATGGATGTGGCGCGTAAAGTGCTGATCTTAGCCCGTGAAGTGGGTTTGAAACTTGAGCTAAGCGATATCGTTGTTGACTCAGTCTTGCCTGACGATTTTGATGATTCTGGCGATGTGGAAAGTTTTATGGCGCGTTTACCTGAGGCTGATGCGGCGATTGCGGCGCGAGTGGCAGAGGCGAAAGCGCTGGGCAAAGTGCTGCGTTATGTGGGGCAGATTGAAGAGGGCGCGTGCTATGTGCGTATCACCGAAGTCGATGCCACCGATCCGCTCTACAGCGTAAAAGGTGGTGAAAATGCCCTGGCATTCTACAGCCGTTATTATCAGCCGATTCCCTTTGTGCTGCGTGGTTATGGTGCGGGTACAGAAGTGACAGCGGCTGGCGCCTTTGCCGATGTATTAAGAACCTTAAATTGGACTCGTGAGGTGAGTGTATGAGTTTGACCGTTTACGCTCCCGCTTCTATGGGTAATGTGGGTGTGGGCTTTGATTTGTTGGGCGCAGCACTTGCGCCCATCGATGGCAGTTTACTAGGCGATAGAGTCACGATTACGGCGGCGGATGCGGGAGTGAGTCTCACTCAAGTGGGAGCTTGGGCGCATAAGCTACCCAGCAATCCCGAGGAGAATATCGTCCATCAATGTGCGGTATTTTTCTTAAAAGCCCTTGGAAAAGCAAACCAAGGCGTGGCATTAACCCTAGAAAAAAACTTGCCCGTCGGCAGTGGCTTAGGCTCGAGCGCCAGCTCTGTGGTTGCAGCTCTTTACGCGCTTAACGAGCATTTTGAGCGTCCATACGATAAGCAAGCACTACTCGAACTCATGGGGGAGTTTGAGGGCAAGATCAGCGGTAGTGTGCATTACGACAACGTCGCGCCCTGTTATTTGGGCGGCATGCAGCTGATGCTCAATGTGCCTGGCGCTATCTGTGAGCCGATCCCCAGTTTTAATCAATGGTATTGGGTGGTGGCGTATCCTGGGATTTCACTCTCAACGGCCATGATGCGTAAACTCATGCCAGAACAATACGATAAGTCCGTGGTCATCGATTTTGGGCGTTATTTAAGTGCCTTTGTACACGCCTCTTATCAGCAAAACGCCAAGCTTGCGATTCAAGTCTTGAAGGATGTGTTGGCCGAACCTTACCGCGCGGCGGCGATACCGGGTTATGACAATGCCAGAGTGGCGCTCGCCGAATTAGGCATGTTAACCACTGGCATCTCGGGCAGTGGGCCAACGCTGTTTTCGGTGACTGACGATCTCGCGACCGCTAACGCCGCTAAGGCGTGGTTAGAGGCTCATTATCTGACCGAAGCGGGGGGCTTTGCCCATGTGTGCCGCCTCGATGAGCAAGGTACGCGCCGAGTCGATTAATTTTTCTTATTTTTAAAAGCATTAAGCCCAAGCCTAAAGGCTTGGCACTGATAAGGTCGAGTGAGCATGGAACTATATAATTTAAAACACCCTTCGCAGAAAGTAAGCTTTAAAGAAGCGGTGCAATTAGGACTCGGTAAAGACAGAGGGCTGTTTTTTCCTACTCAAATCCCCGTGTTGCATGATATTGAGGCGCTGCTGGCTATGCCTTTTGTTGAGCGCAGTAAAAAAGTGCTCGGCGCTTGGCTCGCCTCAGAGCTTGGGCAAGACGCGGTAGATAAACTGGTCGAGCGCGCCTTTAATTTCGATTTGCCCTTGGTGGCTGTCGATGAGCAGCGCTCGTGCCTCGAGCTTTTCCACGGACCGACCTTAGCATTCAAGGATTTTGGCGCGCGCTTTATGGCGCAATGCATCAATGCTTTTGCCCAAGACTCGCGCTTAACCATTTTAACCGCGACCTCGGGTGACACTGGGGCAGCTGTGGCCGATGCCTTTTACGGCCTAGATAAAGTCAATGTCGTGGTGCTCTATCCTAAGGGTAAAATCAGTGAGCTACAGGAAAAGATGTTCACGACTTTAGGCAACAATATCCACACAGTGGCGGTGGCGTCCGATTTCGATGCTTGCCAGCACTTAGTCAAACAGGCTTTTGAAGATAGCGATGTACGTGATGGCTTGCATTTAAACTCGGCCAACTCAATCAACATCAGTCGCTTACTGGCACAGATTTGTTATTACTTCGAAGCGGTCGCCCAATCGAAGCAGCGTCATGAAGCCGATCCTGTGATTGCCGTGCCCAGTGGTAATTTTGGTAATCTCACC
Source organism: Shewanella sp. FJAT-51649 (assembly GCF_019457435.1). Lineage (NCBI taxonomy): Bacteria > Pseudomonadati > Pseudomonadota > Gammaproteobacteria > Alteromonadales > Shewanellaceae > Shewanella > Shewanella sp. FJAT-51649. The sequence goes on from NZ_CP080411.1 coordinate 1,367,974, forward strand.
GCGGGATTATTTGCCAAAGCCATGGGCTTACCGGTTAAACGTTTTATTGCCGCCACCAACGCCAATGACACTGTGCCGCGTTATTTAGAGACTGGCGATTGGCAACCTAATCCCACTCAAGCGACTATGTCCAATGCGATGGATGTGAGCGAGCCAAGTAACTGGCCGCGCGTCGAGGCCATTTGCGAGAAACTCGGTTGGCCATTGGCGGACCTAGTGGGGATTCGTTTATCCGAGGCGCAAACTTCGGAGGCGCTGGCGGAGTTGCATGCCAAAGGTTATGTGTCCGAGCCCCATGCGGCGATTGCAGCCAGAGCGTTAACACTTAACTTAGTGCCTGATGAAGTGGGGATATTTTTAGGCACGGCGCATCCTGCCAAGTTTAAGGACGTCGTAGATAGAGAGCTTAACCTCGATTTACCTCTGCCAGCAGAGCTTAAAGCGGTGGAGCATAAACCCATACTCTCGGCTGAATTAGCCGCCGATTTTGCTCAGTTAAAGTCACATTTATTTGCGGTATTAAGCTGAGCGGGTTAATCGCCACTAAACCACAGGTAAAAGGGAGTCGATTGACTCCCTTTTTTACAAGTGTAAATGAGGCTCGAGAGAATTAATCAAAGCTTATCATCCACAGTGATTATCAAACCTTTATATAACCATATGAAATCAAATTAATATTTGTAACTTTGTGTATTGGATGTCGTTAAAGGGATGTGAGTTGCTTCACAATTAAGTTGAATCGAATTCGTTATGTTCGCCCGCCTATTTAGGATGTAACAATTGGATAAACTGTTTTGTTTAAATGTGCCTTATCAGGGATTTGCCTTATCTTTTTTCTCTCAAGTTGCGCCTTAGAACCCCCTCAATTACCACGGCGCATTAACGAAGCCTATGATTTTGAAGTGACTCACTGTGACAGTTTTGCTTTAGTCACAGGTGTGAGCCGTCATGCCAATAACCTTGCCGAGGCAAAGCAATCCGCTGCGTTGCAAGGAGAAGAGTTAGGAGGTACTCATATCGTGTGGTTGCAAACCGATATGGGCGAACCAACCAAAGTGGTGGCGATAGTCTATAAATGCCTGCTTTAAACCGGATGCCTTGAGCGTTGACTATCTAGTGGGAGTTCAAGCCCGTGGCATCCTCGGTTGATGCAGACTAAGCTTAGGAAGGCGATGGGAACGCCACGGGTGCTAACGGTAAACTCCTGCGTTAGACATTCTACATAAGGACGAGAACAACCGATTATGGGGCGACTATTGTGCCTAGGTTCGTTTTTCAGCTTAGTCATATCCTGTTGTTATGTATTTTTATTTTCCCCGCTTTAGGTGCTCCATCTGAGGCCGTAGCGCCCGTTTGTGTAAATCCCCTCAGAGTTGGTTATAACGATTGGCCGCCCTATGCTTGGCAAGATCCGCAGGGTGAAGCGCAGGGGTTAGATGTGGAGCTGCTTCGTGCCTTTGCCGAACACTTAGGTTGCGAGGTCACTTTTATCAATGTACCGGCGAAGCGCTCACATCAAATGCTGAAAAGTGGCTCCTTAGACATGATGATGGGCGCCACTAAAACCGCTGAGCGTGAAGAATATGCCTTATTTTCAGCCGCCTACCGTGATGAAACCGTGCGTTTATTTGTGCTGGATGAGAACAAAGACAAGATTCGGTTAACCCAATGGCAGGACATTTTTAGCCAGAAACTGCGCTTGTTAGTGCCCATCAGTGGTTGGTATGGGGTGGATTATGAACAGACCCGGCAGCGATTGGAGCAAGAGCACCTGTTGATACTCAGTCCCGATGCCGATAAATCGGTGCAAATGCTTACCTATGGCCGCGCGGATGTGATTATCGGTGATGCCATGGCCATGCCTTATATCGCCAGTCAGCATCAAGGGGTGAGGTTATCACCGCTAAAGCCCGTGTTGGACCGCAACCAAATTCACTTAATGCTCAGCAAGCAAACCCTTTCATCATCGCAATTAAAGCAATTTAATGCTGCTATCAAGGCGTTACGTGCCAACGGTGAAATTGCTCGAATTGTGTATAAGTGGCAGCAAATTTCATTAGCGCAGCAAACGAAAACCAGCCATCAGTTTAATTCGCTCTCCGCGCAATATGCCGACTTACTCACCTTCAATTGAAGCGGACAAATACCTTTCAGATTATCGGTATAGCAAATGGTAAGCCTATGACACATTTGCTAAAACTTCTGTTACCTTCAGTTACTGCTCTCTCTATCAATTTCTGCTAGCTTGTGGGATTACTTTGCCAGACTTTGGGTCATCATTCGTCAATCACGCCCACTAGAAAGTCCATTGCTAACAATAACAATAGGATAGAGATTACACATGAAACTTCGTCATTCTGTTGCCTGCTGCATGCTCGCCCTTGGCACTTTGTCCGCAGCCCACGTCATCGCTCAACCCGCCAGCAATCAAGGTTATTACCGTGCGCCAGCATTGCATGACCAGACCTTAGTCTTTACGGCCGAAGGCGATCTTTGGACTCAAACGCTCGGGCAAAAGGCGGCGACGCGCCTGACCACTTTACCCGCCGAAGAGTTAGGTGCGGCCATCTCCGCCGATGGTAAATGGGTGGCCTATGTCGCCAATTATGAGGGCGCGAGTGAGGTTTATGTCATTCCTGTTGCGGGTGGTGTGGCCAAACGAGTGAGTTTCGAAAACAGCCGAGTGCGCGTGCAAGGCTGGACCGCAAAGGGCGAAGTGCTTTATTCCACCGACAGTGGCTTTGGCCCTGCGAACAATTGGATGTTGCGACTGGTTAACCCTGAGACCTTGGCGACGACCGACTTACCACTCGCTGATGCGGTGGAAGGGGTAGTCGATGCCAATAATCAATATGTGTACTTTACCCGTTTTGGCCTGCAGGTCACCGGCGATAACGCTAAGGTTTATCGCGGCGGCGCTAAGGGTGAGTTATGGCGCTTTAAACTCGGCGGCAAAGACGAGGCGCAGTTGCTCAGTGGTCAGCATCAAGGTTCGGTGCGTCAGCCTATGCTATGGCAAGACAGACTCTACTTTATCAGCGACAGCGATGGTAACGACAATCTCTGGTCCATGGCTCTGGATGGCAGTGATGCAAAACAGTTGACCCAATATAAAGATTGGCAGGTGCGCGGCGCGCGCATGGACCAAGGCAAAGTCGTGTTCCAGCAGGGCGCCGATATTCATGTTTTTGATATCGCCGCTGCCAAAGACTCATTATTAGATATTGAATTAACATCCGATTTTGCCCAACGCCGCGAGCATTGGGTAAAAGATCCTATGGATTATGCGACCTCAGCGAACCTTGCGCTTGCGGGCGATAAAGTGGTGATCACTGCCCGCAGCCATGTGGCGATTGCGGGAATTGATGGTTCACGTTTAGTGCAAGTGGCACTGCCTGGTACCTATCGCGTGCGCAATGCGATTATGAGTCAGGATGGTAAATCGGTTTATGCCATCAGCGACATGAGTGGCCAACAGGAAATTTGGCAATTCCCTGCCGATGGTAGCAGCGGCGCGAAGCAACTCACCAAAGATGGCCATACCTTAAGAATGACGCTGAGTCTGTCTAACGATGGTCGTTACCTTGCCCACGACGATAACGATGGCAATGTGTGGTTGCTGGATCTGAAGAAAAACTCCAATCAAAAAATCATCAGCAACGGTGAGGGACTCGGCCCCTATGCTGATATTCGCTGGTCGGCAGACAGTCGTTTTATCGCGTTAACTAAATCCGAAATCGGCAAGCAAAGGCCACAAATCGTGCTGTATTCAGTGGACGAAAATAAGGCTCAAACGCTCACTAGCGACAAGTATGAGTCCTATTCGCCGACCTTTAGCTGCGATGGCCAGTGGCTATATTTCCTCTCCAATCGCCAGTTTACTGCAACACCAAGCTCACCTTGGGGCGACCGCAATATGGGGCCAGTGTTTGATAAACGCAGCCAGATTTTTGCGATTGCCTTAGTGAAGAATGCCAAGTTCCCCTTCAGCAAACCCACAGAGCTGACGGCTAAGACGGCGGAAAAGGCAGACTCTAAGGATAAACCTACGCCGGTCAAAATTGATTGGGCGGGAATTGGCGAGCGTTTATGGCAAGTACCTGTCGATTCAGGTAATTACAGCCAGCTAACTGCCATTGATGGTCGTCTCTATGTGCTCGACCAAGCCATTGGCGATGACACTGAGCCTAGCTTGATGACGATTAAGTTTAGCGAGCAGCGCCCTAAAGCCGAAGTGTTTGCCGAAGATGTGGCGAACTACAGTGTGTCTGCCGATGGTCGCAAGTTGTTGCTGCGTAAAAAAAGCAATGAAAAGTCGCTGCTGATCGTCGATGCGGGCGACAAGTTAGGCGATACCGAAAATGCCAAGGTGCAAACGGATCAGTGGCAATTAGCGATTTCCCCCACCCTAGAATGGCAACAAATGTTTGAAGATGCCTGGTTAATGCACAGGGACTCCTTCTTCGATAAGAAGATGCGCGGTCTCGATTGGCAGGCGACCAAGGCCAAGTACCAACCGCTACTTGACCGTTTGACCGACCGTAACGAGTTAAACGATATCTTTATGCAGATGATGGGTGAGCTAGACTCGTTGCACTCGCAAGTGCGGGGCGGCGATTTGCCAAAAGACCCAGACGCGGCTAAAGGCGCGAGTTTAGGCGCGCGGTTACAGCAAACTAATGATGGGGTAAAAATTGCCCATATCTATCGTAATGATCCCGAGTTGCCAAGCCAGGCATCGCCCTTAAGCCGTATCGAAGTCGATGCGAAAGAAGGCGATATGTTACTCGCCATCAATGGTACCCCTGTGAGCAATGTGGCCGATGTGACTCGTTTATTGCGTAATCAGCAGGATAAACAGGTTCTGCTTGAGCTTAAACGCGGCAGCCAAAACCATAAAACCGTGGTGGTGCCTGTTAGTACTCAGGTCGATAGCCAATTACGTTACTTAGATTGGGTTAACCACAACGCGGGCGTCGTGACTGAGGCGAGTAAGGGCAAGATTGGTTACCTGCACTTATACGCCATGGGCGGCGGCGATATTGAGAGTTTTGCCCGTGAGTTTTACACCAATTATGACAAGGACGGTTTGATTATCGACGTGCGTCGTAACCGCGGCGGCAATATTGATAGTTGGATCATCGAAAAACTGTTACGCCGCGCTTGGGCCTTCTGGCAGCCAACCCATGGCACGCCTAACACCAATATGCAGCAAACCTTCCGCGGCCATTTAGTGGTGTTAACCGACGAGCTAACGTACTCAGATGGTGAAACCTTCTCGGCGGGGATTAAGGCGCTGGGCATTGCTCCGCTGATTGGTAAGCAAACTGCGGGCGCGGGCGTGTGGTTATCGGGTCGTAATTCACTCACCGATAAAGGCATGGCGCGGGTCGCCGAATATCCGCAGTATGCGATGGATGGCCGCTGGGTGCTCGAAGGACATGGGGTGACACCGGATATCGAGGTGGATAACTTACCCTTTGCGACCTTTAACGGCCACGATGCGCAGCTCGAAACCGCCATCAGCTATCTTAAGGATGAGTTGATTAAGCAGCCTATCCCCGCATTGAAGGCGCAGCCTATGCCGGCGAAAAGAATGGCAGAAGACATAAAAGCTAAGTAATTGGCTTAAAAAATAGAAATTTAACTAAGGTTTAAGTTAGCCAAGTTAAGCTGGCTTGGTTCAATGTTAGGGTGTTGTCTTGTGGTTCCCGAGACAACACCTTTTTTTATGCCCATTCATTAATGCTTTCGCTAGCATCAACATAGGCTTGCAGGGTGTTGACCTGTTGTTGATTCGCCATTTGCCCCACAGTAGCAGCCCTAGCCGAATCGTTGTGACTCAAATAGTAAGCCGTGGGAGCCGAAATCCCATCGTTCGTTCCCATCGCGATATTGACCATGTCCGATGCGACCTGATACTTCATTTTGGTCGCTTGAATATGGGCGTATTGCTCAACACCCGCCTTCACTTTGCTTAAGTCTGGCGCATGAGGTTGTGGGATCTGGTCCACCTGCGACAGTTGTTTCGCTTCATTAGACAGGGTCACAGTGCTGGCGCTGACGGGTGTTGCTGATGTCGTACTCGTCGCGGCTGTTGTCGCTGGCTGCTGATAGGGTGCTGCGGTATTACGATAGGCTTGGATCTGCATGGCTAACCTCGAGTGTGAGCGTGCGATATGGCACTATCATACGGTAACTGAGCTTGAGCTAAGCTGAACAAGGTGGGGGAATGGATTATCGGGAGAGGGCAAGTTTATCGTGATAAACTTGCCCAAAATCGTTAAAACTTAATTTGAATGTCTGTCGCTAACGTATTGGCGATAAAGCAGTTTGCGTGTGCTTTCTCGTGAATTTTCTCAAGAGTTTCAGCTGACACCTCAACACCTTCGGCAAATACGACCTTAGGATTTAAAATCATTTTGGTGACGGCAAGCCTACCTTCGTCATTTTTACCCAGCTCAGCGGATGCCTCATCGATATAGGATAATACTGGGAGGCGTTTGAGGTGCGCGATGGCGAGGAAGGTCAGCATATGGCATGAAGATAGCGCCGCGAGCAGGCTTTCTTCTGGATTCACCAAGTGTTCATTCCCCTTGTATTCGGGGGCAGAAGACGCCTGAATAGTTTGACCGCTGCCAAACGTAATGCTGTGGTCACGGCAGAATTCGCCTTCTTCGGCTGGAGAGGTTTGCCAATTCACCGTTAAGTTAAAGCCCATGTTTTTCTCCTCATAGCAGGACATCAGGGCACTATAGCTTAGCTAAAAAGACTTCTCCAGCATGGGGCGCACAGTTTAGTGCGCCACCTGTGAAACGGTTTAGATCCCACCACTTAACAGTAAGCTGCCAGTCAATACACTGCCGGTGACTATCCCAATGGGAAGGTGGCGTGGGCTGTAGCTTAGGGTCAAAATCACTAACATGGCGGCTAGGGAGATGATCCCCATAAACAGTATGCTGCCATAGGCCCAGCCTTGCCCGTGGGCGCAGGTACTTAAGCTGATGATTAATAACAGCCAAGCAAACAGGGTTAACAGGCGGCTCTGCCATTGTGACGGTGGGCGTTTAAACACATCCTTAAAATGGCCAAACTTGGCTAACGCAAACAGCGCAAGGGAGAGATAACTAAGCCCGAGAATGCCGAGCATAGGGATAAATTCTGGCATCATGATTTTGCTTCCTCCAAGGGAGACGACGAGGCAAGTTCGTTAGCATAACTCGGATCTGGCTGTTTTCTTCTGACTTTTTCAGCTGTAGCCGTATTTTTTCGACTCGGTTTTTGCAGTGTTTTGATCACAGCAGAGAGTCGTGTACTGGCAAATAACATCGCACTGCCCAGTAGTAAAGCGACTATATCAAACCCCACCAGTGTCCATTGTTGGCTGCGGATATTGTCAATAAAGTGGCTTGGTGAGGTAAATGCGTTCAGTATCGGCAGCGCACAATAAAGTGCTCCGATTATCATTAAGGCCAATTGCCAATGGCGTCTGCTTCTACCGAAAAATGCCCAAATGCCCATTGCCGCTAAGGCGATAAAGAAACAGTGAACCTCCCAAGCAGAGCGAGTCGCAAAATCGACGGGTAACAGGCGGTTGGCATAGAAAAATGCTGCCGCGCCCAAGGGCAAGCCTAAGATAAACATGAAGTTTAAGCCTTCCACTAAGCGCAAACCACGGCTCGCTTTTTCGCCTTTATCAATTGCTTTTTGCTGTTTCTGTCGTAGACGAATCGCCCACATTAAGGTGCCTGATGCCACCATGGCACAACCGAGTAGGCCGCAGAAGAAGAACAAAATACGCAGCAGTGGCGCAGCAAACCGCGCGGTGTGCAGCGACATCATAGTGTCGTACGTGGCGACGGTTCCCGAGACTTCATGGGGGCTGGCGTATTTGAGTTCACCCGTCACACCGTTAAAGACTAAGATTGATGACTCATCGGTGACCTCTTTGCCAGTATTTTGGTAGAAGGTGACTTGGCTATTTTGATCTTTAGGATAAGAAACAATCACCTGCTTGATAGGTGCATCGCCCCATTCAGCCTGAACTTGCGGCAGCAGTTGACTTAAGCGTACTTGCTCTGCCTGAATGCCAGAAGCTTTTTCGGTTTGTCTCGCCGGATTGAGTTCTTTTAAAAAGGCTTGATTATCCTCAGGATAAGCTGTGCTCACCGTCCATGGAATATACATCAACATTAAGGTAATGAGGCCGGTATAAGTGATCATCAAATGGTAGGGCAGGGCAATCACTGAGCTGACATTATGGGCATCTAACCAAGAGCGCGCGCCCTTGTTCTGCCGAAAACTAAATAAGTCTTTAAAGATGCGTTTATGGATAACGATGCCGCTGATAAGGGCTATCAACATAAACATGGTGCAGACACCCACAATGTAACGCGCCGTAATGGCGGACATATAGTGCAGGTCGAAATGTAAACGATAGAAGAAGTCACCACCGCGGCTATCGCGGACATTGGTGATGACGCCACTACCATCGGCCAGTGCGGTATGTTGCTCGATTTTGCCACGGCGTTGCCCCTTTTCAGGCGGCAGTTGCCAAGCAAAACTCAGCATTGGGCTGCGTTCTGTCGGGAAATTAATTAACCAGCGCTGTGTGGTAGGGGCTGAATGCGTTTCAATATAGCTTTGTCCCTTCTCAAGTTGGTTGGCGATTTGGTCAACTTGATAATCCTGAAAAGCCCCGCGGTGAAGCTCAGGCTCGGCCCATAGGCTCATTTCATGGCGGAAATAACTCAGGCTGCCAGCAAAGAAGATCAGCAATAATACCCAACAAACGAGTAAACCCGCCCAAGTATGTAGCCAAGATAGGGTTCTAAAAAAGGTTTCTTTCATCTTACTGTCCACACACCTTAAGCAGAGCAAAACACAGGAGACTAAATAGCGTGAGATCCCGCCACGCATGCCAGGTTTTACGCACGCAGAAGGCATAAATTATCGCGATGGCATAAAACAAAAATGCCAACATATTGGCCATTAATGTGCTCTCAAATCGAGACATAGGCAGTACTTGCGTCAGTAAACAGGCTAGTGTTGCTGCCGCAATATAGCCCGCTAACAAGGCGGCACTGGCGCGAACAAACACCTGAAAACCAAACTGGGTTTGATCTTGCTTAAACCAGCGTAAGGCTGCTTGAAAATAACCCGTCACAGCGGCAGTTGAAGCTGCCGAAGTTGCTGAAGGTGTATCTGATACTGGGATATGAGACATAAGTGCTGCTTATTTCAGTCAATATTAAACCGTTATGGCGACCTGCCATGTCACGCATACCACTCCATTGATTGTACTTATGCCTAACCCTGTCCACTTGGGTGCATGAGCAAAGGAGAGTTGCTACTCGGTTTGGAGTATAACTCAGTTTATTTAAATGATAAACAATATCATTTGCGTTTATCTGTGAGATCCTTAACGTATTTGTGACGGGGCGAAATCACGCCGGACTCATTTGCGCAGGAATAATTCAGCAATGTGCAATCTGTCACAAATGTTTGGTTTTGTTGATGTGATTGATCTTACTTGTTTAGGATTTGGTTAATTTTTATGCTGCCATTGTGAGCTTAATCAAAGCAGGCATTCTGTCATTTTGGCAAAATGCGGCGCAACTTTCACATGGAATCCGTTAGTGCGCCCTATGCAAACACATTCAAAAAATGGTGAAAAACACCTCTCCGAAAACGCTATTCTCCTCTCGACGACCGATCTGAAGGGCAACATTAAGTATGTTAACCAGACCTTTTCGCAGATCAGTGAATATAGCGTTGCCGAGTTGCAGGGAAGCCCACATAACATAGTTCGCCATGGTGATATGCCTGCCGCCGCTTTTAAAATGCTTTGGGAGAGGATAAGAAGCGGTAAACCTTGGATGGGCATTGTTAAAAATAGAACCAAAACAGGGGGCTATTATTGGGTCAATGCCTATGTCGCACCAGTATATGAGAACGGCAAAATCCATGAGTATCAATCGGTTCGTCGCCAAGCGACCCCTGAGCAAATCAAGGCGGCCGAAGAGATCTATCAAGGGATCAATCAAGGTAAACAGCCTAAAGCATTAAAAAAAGACCGGTTAGGATTTGGCGGGAAAGTCCTCACGGCGATGTTGTTTACTATCGCGTTAACCGCATCCTTAGCGACTTATTCGCCCATCTTGGCTGTGCTAGCGGGTGGGCTGATTGCTTGGGGACTGTGGTACATGCTTATGCGGCCTTTTCAGGAATTAGTGCGGGTGGCCAGTAATATTATCGATGACCCTGTTGCTATGGGCGTCTACACCGGCAGACAGGATGAAATCGGTAAAATTGATCTTGCCCTGCGATTTTTAATTACCGAAATCGGCGGCGTAGTCGGCCGAATGGCGGATTCTGCCAGTGAGATCCAAGAGCAGAGTGTCAATCTTAAACAAACTATCACCAATACCTGGGAGCACGCCGATAGCCAGAGCGCGCAGACCACGCAGGCGGCAACCGCGATGGAGCAAATGAGCGCCAGCTTTGCGGAAGTGACGGACAATATCCACCGCACCGCATCCGAGATGGTTTCTAGTCATCAAGCGGCGCAGCGCGGTCACTCACGGCTTGAAACCGTTATCGAGGCGATACATCAACTGAGCGTGCAGGTGAGCCATTTTTCCGATGTGGTGCAAACGATTGAGCAGGATAGCCAAGCGATACATCAAGTGTTAGAAGTGATCCGCTCCATTGCCGATCAAACCAATCTGTTAGCACTCAATGCGGCGATTGAAGCGGCGCGTGCGGGGGAAAGTGGCCGCGGCTTTGCCGTTGTTGCCGACGAGGTGCGGCAGTTATCTAGCCGAACCAGCCAGTCTACCTCGCAAATTGAGCAGATTGTCAGTCGCTTTAAAGACAGCACCCAAAGGGCCACATCGACTATGACGGCCGGACAGGAGCAGGTTAAGCGCTCAGTCTCCTTAGCGCAGGATGCCAGTGTTGCCTTTGGCGAGCTGTTATCTTCTATTGCGAGGATCAATTCTTTAAGCGATGACAATGCGGCGGCAATGACGCAACAGACGTCGGTGGCGGCGGAAATTAGCCGTGCTATCCATGTGATCAGCGATTTGGCCCAGCAGAGCTTACAACAGACACAGGATGCGGCGGCGAGGGGCGATCAGGTATCGCGCTTATCGACTAAAACCCACCACCTGTCGCAACAATTTTGGCAGCAGAGCGTACAGCGTAAGTATTAAATCTAGTCACGTTGCTGGTTGGTTTATATTTATAGTCGATTATAAATCAACCAGTTACTCATTTTGAAAGTTCCCTTCAATTGCTATTTCTTTGATTGGTCTCACATTTAGCGACGGCTAATACCCGTTTAAGTCGAAATATTTGTCTAGGGGGCTTGTGTTTTATTTGCCATGCCCCAAGCTCTAATAGTGAAGCGAAAAAAAGTAAAGACACTAAAAGGGACAACCTATGAAAATTAATCTTTCTGGTCACCATGTCGATGTTACTGATTCTGTAAAAGAACACGTTAACGAAAAGTTTTCTAAAATCGCCACTCATTTCCCCACATTGATCGGCCTCGATATCATTATTGCTAAGGAGCATGGCGAGTTTCAGGTTGAAATTAGAACGAATTATGAAGGCAGTCGCATCTCAGCCTCGGGTACGGATGAAATCATGTATCCCGCGATTGCCGCCGCAGCGAAAAAACTCGATGCTGCCCTTAAACACCGTAAAGGCCAGTTAAAGGCGGACTTACATGAAAAGCCAACCTGCACTACGCCGCCAATCGCCCATGAAATTATCCAAGAGATGGATTTGCGTTAGGGATTAACCTTTACGATGCAATAAAAAAGGGCCTGTTGGCCCTTTTTTATTGGCTGCGATTTGGCTTAAGCCAAGTCATTAAAGTCAAAAAATTTAGAACCAAGGCATTTAAAGCCCGTTGCCTTAAACTCGCCATACCAATTAAATCAAAGAAAGCTGCAATCCCTTCAGCACGGCTTGGGTGCGGTCACGGCAATCGAGTTTAGCCAGTATGGTGGAGACATGGTTTTTGACCGTGCCTTCGGCCAAGAATACCGCATTGGCGATTTCTTTATTGGAAAATCCCCCCGCCATAAAGCCTAAGATCTCCCGCTCGCGATCGGATAATAAGCCGTGAGTCGGCCCTCTTTGTGCCGTTACAGAGGATTGCTGCATCTGTTCAAGTACTGAAGGCTCTATCAAGTGTCCGCCCTGAGCGACGGTTTCAATAGCATGCAGTAACTTATCCAGTGACACATCCTTCAATAAGAAACCATTTGCACCTGCTTGCAGGCTATTTAAAAACAATTCGCTGTCATCAAAGGTGGTTAACATAATCACAGGTAGGGGATTTTGTGCGGCGCGAAGCTGTTTTAATAGACTGATACCATCGAGCACTGGCATGCGTATATCGCTTAGCAACACATCTACCGCTTCAGTTTGCAGCAGTTTCAGCGCCTCTTGACCATTCTCGGCCTGCCAAATCACTTTGATATGTTGTGAGATGGCAATTAGGCTGGCGATGCCCTGACGCACCAATTGTTGGTCTTCCACTAATCCCACTCTAATCGGGCGAGACGCAGGCGGATTATCTTCGGTCATTATTTGATGACTTTCCATGAATGTGACTTATTCCTTGGTTAACTGTTTCGTTATGAATGCCGTTTTACGCTGTGTTGCCGCGCGGCAGACGAATCATTAGTGAGCAGCCTTGGGCGTGCGAACCATCTTCGCCTGTGTCATTGGGTTGCAAACGCGCGCTGCCGTGAAAGGGTGACAATCTTTCTTGCATACTGTTTAGGCCAACGCCCTGAGAGGCGCTTTGGCTTATCCCTTGGCCATTATCTTTAAGGCAAATGATAAGCTCAGCTTGCTCCTCTTGCATCGACAGCGTGAGCTGATTGGCCTTGCCATGGCGCACGGCATTACTGATCCCTTCCTGCAACACCAGCAATAAGGCTTGGGCCAGTTCAGTCGATTGGAGCGGCATTAATGATTCATACCGCAGGCTAACATTGGGCAAACGACTTGCAATGGCATCGAGCGGCGGCGTTAAATCGAGGCCAATATTCACCCGCTGCGCGCGAACCACGGCGCGAATACTCTCTAATAATTCCTTGGCCAGCGATTTACTCTGATTGACTGTGGGTTTGAGCTCCGCAGGTGCCTGATGACTTAAGAGCTCAAGTTGCAGTGATAATGCCGTGAGCTGGTGGCCGAGAATATCGTGCAAATCCCGTGAGATCCTTAACCTTTCTTGCTGCTCGCTCGTTTGGCTCAGCAAGGCTCTGGTGGCGATAAGTTGTTGATTAAGCTGTTCCTGTATTCGGCGAGACTCTCGCTCCGACAATCTCGCTTGGCTACTGCTGTAGGCAAACAGTTGAAACCCCATGTAAATAAGCACATTAATCATCACACTGTTTGAGGTTTGGGCGTGGAGGAGCAGGTAATAACCAAGATTGGCGAGCAGGATCTGTGCTATCGCGATGCGGCGGCTAAAAAACTCTGGTAAGAGCGAAGCCCAGATCACCAGTAGAATGGGCAGCAATGGATGTTTGCTCAACAGCATCAATCCGAAGACGCTGCCGACGAGCGCAGTGCTTAACAGCCTGCTTAGATTGAGGTTTTTTCGGGGAAACTCCAGTGTCGTTAATAACAAGAAGAGCAAGATAAATAAGGTATACAGGGCGATATGGCTAAAGGTCGTGAGTGTGGGGAGATTTGCTTGCATATCCTGATTGAGCCCTAGCCAAGCGATAAGCGCCCAGGTGAGGCTGCCTGCGCCAATCAGCATTGTTTCTGCTCTGATGAATCGATTTCCCTGCACTGATTGGTTTCCTGTTATTCATGCTGCCATCCATTCTAAGGCAAGAATGCAATAAGTCACTAAATCACTAAGCCACTAAGTCACTATGGCAAATGTGACAGAGTTTCTGTGTCAGTTGGTTTATCAGTAATTTGATTTATTTCATTAAAATGTCATCAATCTTGGCTTGATCTTCTTAAGCGGCTGACATAGTTTGGCCTTATGCACAAATTTGCCGTTTACTTCACCCACACTACGACCACAACTGCTTCGGCGGTGCGTGCGTAGCGATTTGTGCCTAAAAATCGATTACTCAACCCCGCCCAAAGTGGCGGGGTTGTTTTTTCCGTCTTTTGGGCAATAACGCTGGAGAATGTGATGGATAATATGAGCTTGCCTAAAACTGCGCTGTTAATTATTGATATGCAGCAGGGACTATTTTACGCCGATGCGCCGCCCTTTAATCGGGAACTGGTGCTTAATAATATCAATCTCTTAATTGCCAACGCCCGTGAGGTCGGGGCCCCCATTTGGGCGGTTCGCCATACGGGGCCTGAAGGTTCCCCGATTGCTGCCGGAACGGCAAATTGGCAATTGATTGAATCCTTAGCGATTAATCCGCAGCTGGATAATATCTTTGATAAAACCAAGCCAAGTTGTTTTTATCAAACTGGATTGGCAGAGGCGTTAACCCATGAGGGGATAAGTGAGCTGGTGATAGTGGGGATGAAAACCCAGTATTGTATCGATACCACTTGCCGGATTGCGGCAGAGCTTGGCTGGCAGGTGGTGTTAGCCGCCGATGCGCACACTTGTATGGATACGGCGCAGCTCTCGGCAGAGGCAATTATTGCTCACCATAATGCCACGCTCCAGGGCGCCTTTGTGCGTTTAGCCAAGAGCGCGGATATTGAATTTCATTAATACTCGCAAACAAAAACGCAGCCCTTAGGCTGCGTTTTTTGATATCAAAGATTCTGATATCGTAATCAACTTATTCTTGAATATCTGCGTTGTGATACACGTTTTGTACGTCGTCACAATCTTCTAATGCAGCAATAAACTTATCGAATGTGGCCACATCTTCACCTAACACTGGCGTCATGTTCTGTGGTACGAAGGTGATGTTTTCCACTTCGAAGTTGATGTCTGGCATCGCATCGGTCAGTGCGGTTTTGACTTTGAAGAATTCAGTATGCGGCGCGATAACACTGATCATGCCGTCTTCGACTTCCACTTCATTTACATCGACATCGGCCATCATCAGAATTTCGAGGATGGCGTCTTCGTCTTCACCTGGGAATACGAATACCGCAGATTGATCAAACATATGGCCAACCGTGCCTGGCGTACCTAGTTTGGCATCGTTCTTCACGAAGGCTTGACGCACTTCGGTGAAGGTACGTTTTACGTTGTCGGTTAAGCAGTCCACGATAACCATACAGTTGCCTGGGCCGAAACCTTCGTAACGCGCAGTATCATAATCTTCACCGCCGCCACCTTTGGCTTTATCGATAGCACGTTCGATAACGTGTGCCGGCACTTGGTCTTTCTTAGCGCGTTCGATTAAACGGCGAAGTGATAAGTTACCGTCTGGCTCAACGCCACCTTGTTTTGCGACTACGTAAATTTCTTTACCGTAGCGCGAGTAAAGGCGGGTTTTCTGGCCAGCTGTTTTCGCCATGGATTCTTTACGGTTTTGATATGCTCTGCCCATCTTGATCTCGTTAGCTCAAAAAAATTGCGCCGATATTAGCAGTTTTCAGTCCTGTTGTGCAGTCACTCGAACTGGAATTATTGCGGATAAAGCGATGGATACCACATTTTATGGTGGCATTAATTGTTGGCAGTTTTGACTTGAAGGATTGGGCAATTCTGCAATATCTATACTAAGGTCTAATGCCATAAGCACGATAGAGTGCTGATGATAGCGATATAGCTTATATTTCCTAAGGGTGAATAGTTCAATTTAGTCAGAGGGATAGACTCACTATACCGATCTTAATCTTGCCTATTTAACTTGGCTGCGGCGAAGCGAATAGCAAAGGATAGCATGTGAATGTCCGCTTCTCTCACTCCCCTGGTGCGTGTATTCAGTGAGAAACATTATGGAATTACAACATAAAGTCGCCATTGCGCTCAGCTTTGTTTTGGTCGTACTCAGTAGCCTTCTTCTTAACGCGATAGCATTGTCCGGTTTCATGCAGGCGCTGATCTTAGGGGCAATTGTCTGTGCTTGGGTGCTGTGGATAGTGCAGCGCTTGGTGAGCCATTACACGCCAAAGCCTGAGCAAGTAACGAAGGCATTCAACTCTGTTAACTCGCCGGAGCATGAGATAAGCGTGCAAACCAGTAAGATTGCGATTGGCTCGGCTGAGGTATCGCATTTTATTGATCTATTGAATAAATCCATCGAGTCCAATGGTGAACATGCCAGCGTTATTGCGGTGGCGGCGTCACAATTAAGCCATACCACGGCGCTGTTAGGCGACAATGCCACGCATATTTTAGGGCAAACCCAAGAGGCGGAGCGGTTAAGTGTGCAGGGACGAGACCAAGCGCAAAAGGGCGTATCGGCGATTGAATCATTAAGTGGTGACATCAATACCGCCGCGCAGCAAGTGCAAGCGCTAAAATCTAAAGCCGAACAAATTCAAAAGATTACCGAAGTGATTAACTCGGTTGCCGAGCAAACAAACTTACTGGCCCTCAATGCTGCGATTGAAGCTGCGCGGGCGGGCGAACAAGGCCGTGGCTTTGCCGTAGTCGCCGATGAGGTCCGCAGCCTTGCGGGTAAAACGGCGGGCGCAACTAAAGATATTGGCAATATGCTGCTCGAGATCCGCGCCGAAACCGATAAAACCTCGGGGTTGATGGAGCGGGTCGTCTCGCAAACCGCCGATGTGGTGATGGCGATGGGAACGCTCGATGGCCATTTTACCGACATTTCGACATCCGTTACTCATTCGGCGCAGGCTCTGGGTGATATGGAAGATTCACTCAAACAATATAACCACACCACCAATGAAATCAGCAGCTCGGTGAGCCAAATTCGCGACTCCCTTACCGTCACAGGCAAACAAAGCCACAGCGTGTCGGAGCAAGCGTTTACCCTGTCTTTGACTACCGAAGGAATCTTTAAAGCGCTGGCAAATTGGGATACTCATACCTTTGACCAACAAGTGTTATTACTTGCCAATGAAGCGGCTAAAGCTTGTGGCGAAAAACTCTCACAGGGATTAGCTAATCGTAGTTTTACTGAAGCAGAGTTGTTTAACCCGCAATATCAGCCCATTGCTAATACTCAGCCGCAAAAGTACAGCACGGCGTTTGACCGCTATACCGACCAACATTTTCCTGCCATACAAGAGCCGATTCTCGCCAAGCACGCTGAGATTATTTATGCCGGCGCCGTGGATAGAAAAGGCTATTTCCCAACCCACAATAAACGCTTTAGCCAAGCCTTAACCGGTAAGGTGGAAATCGATATGGTGCATAACCGCACTAAGCGTTTGTTTAACGACCCTACCGGGATACGCTGCGGCGCCCATACTGAGCCAGTTTTACTGCAAACCTATAAGCGAGATACCGGAGAAGTGATGCACGATTTATCCGTCCCTATCTACGTTAATGGTAAACACTGGGGCGGCTTTAGGGTTGGCTTTAAAGCGAAGTCCTAACTAGTGTATTTATTCTAAATTTATTGCATAACGACCCAGTATAAAATGTTGGGCAGATGTGATCTTTCACGCGTATTTGATTAACAAACTAGAAATAGATTGGCATCCATTTGCTGAAGTGCTTAAATAACTGGATATTCATGGCGCTAAGATGTTCCTATCTGTTGTAATTAGGCTTGTCGCTTGGTATTTTTTAGTTTGTTGATTTTTAAAGGTAAAAAGCATCTTGGAGTTTTGTTGTTATAAGAGATGAAGGGAGACTCTTGCCACTTTGATCGATAGCAGTAGATTCTGCTTAATGTGAGTTAAAAGTTATGCAAGCAACACAAGCGACTGTTACCGTTTTATATTATGACGCCCCTGTCGGGTTAATTATGCATAATGCGGTGTTAGAAGGTTTACCTGTTAGCGACTCTGGTCGTGTGATGATCCCTGCGAGTTTTCGCAAGGGAAAATCGATTATCGCCGTGCTAGAAGGTGAGTGTAAGATATTGAACTCACTCGGTGAGCGGGTGTTTGCACAGGCTAATATAGGTTAACAAAAACGAAAAATAGCACTGGCAAAACATAAAACGAAAAGGACGATAAAGTTGATTTATCGTCCTTTTGCTTTTGGGGCTAAAGCGGCATAAGCCGTGGTCACGCTCGGCTGTTATCTGCAAACATTATCTGCAAACATCGGCAAACAATTTATCGGCCAATTGTTGCAGTATTTCCGCCTGGGGATGGGTATGGGCAAAGGTCCTTAAGCCATAAATGCCCATCATCAAGTATTGTGCCCGCTGCTCACTATTGAGCTCGCCTTGCAATAATCCTTGGGAGGTCGCTAATTCAAATTGTGCCGTCAGCGCATTCTGCCAAAGTTTTAGATTCTGGCTGATAATATCTTGAATTTCATCATCTTGCTCTGCAATCTCGTTTAATGCCTTGGTGAGCAAACAGGCTTGCTGGCTATCGCAGCTTAAACATTCGACCACGATATTGTCTAAGTAGGTCTTCAGATTACCCAGCACCGGGCGGCTATCGGAGAAGATAAGCTTGAACTGCTCGTTTCTATCCTGCTGATATTGCTCTATGGCAGCGATAAGCAATCCACGCTTATTGCTAAAGGCGCAATAAATGGAGCCGGGATGTAACCCCGTTGCTTGGGTCAGATCCAGCATACTGGTTTTGGTGTATCCCTTGTGCATAAAGGCGGCCATTGCCCCCCTGAGCACCTGCGCCCTATCAAACTCTGCGTTTCGCATTGCAATCTCACCTCTCACCGATACTTGCGGCAGATTCTACCTAATTTTGAACAAACATTCAAAAATGTTCTTGAATGATCGTTCAAATAAGAATATCTTGAATGCACATTCAAGAATGGGGCGACACCAATGACGATTGAACATGCAGTGAATTCCGTGGGTAATTTATTCGATACCTACAAACTTAATGACACTATTACCTTAAAAAACCGTATTTTAATGGCGCCATTAACGCGCTGTATGGCCGATGCGGATTTAGTGCCGACCGATGACATGGTGGCTTACTATGCTCGCCGCGCCGAAGCGGGATTGATTATCTCCGAAGCGACGATCATCCGCCCAGATGGTCAAGGTTACCCAAATACCCCTGGCATTTTTAATCAAGCGCAGATCGCTGGCTGGCGTAAAGTTACTGATGCTGTGCATGCTAATGGCGGTAAAATTTTTGTACAGCTATGGCATACCGGCCGTGTTGCGCACCCACATTTCTTCGGTGGCGGTGATGTACTGGCGCCTTCGGCCGAAAAAGTAGAGGGCAGTGTGCCCAGAATGCGTGAGCTGACCTACGTTACTCCAAAAGCGGCAACTCTTGAAGATATTCAGGGCTTAGTCCGCGATTATGCGAAAGCGGCCGAAAACGCGATTGAAGCTGGATTCGACGGGGTTGAGATCCACGGTGCAAATGGCTATTTAATCGATGCCTTCTTACACCATGACAGCAACCGTCGTACTGATGAATACGGCGGCACACCTGCTAATATGTCACGCTTTGCCTTAGAAGTGGTGGATGCGATTGCGGCACGTATTGGTCAAGATAGAACCGGTCTGCGTATTTCTCCCGGCGCCTATTTCAATATGACCGTCGATAACCGTGACCGCGCCGTGTTTGATTATCTGTTACCTGAGCTCGAAAAACGTGAACTGGCCTTTGTGCATATCGGTATCTTTGACGACAGTATGGAGTTCGATTACTTAGATGGCCGTGTTTCTAGCTATGTTCGAGCTAACTATGGCAAAACCTTAGTAGGTGTCGGTGGCTACAGCGCGCAATCGGCCAGTGAAGCGATTGCTACCGATAAGTTTGATTTAATTGCGATTGGTCGCCCCTTTATTGCCAACCCAGATTATGTGGCAAGAGTGCGCCAAGGTCATGAATTGGTGACTTATAGTGATGAGATGCTAGCAAGCCTAGTGTAACTAAGCGCAGTCATTACCGATAAAAAAGGGTTAGCTTAGCTAACCCTTTTTGCTCTTGGTCCTACTATCAATTGGCTTTAGAGAGCGCCCTCAGGGCATTGAGCTTTTGCTGGGCAATCCCGAATACGCACTCGGGGGTATAATGATCTGAGTGTTTCGCATCATCGCCTCCTAAGGTCACCGCCGTTTTACCTAAGAGTAGTGCCATCGCTTGAGTGACATGACTAATCGCCCAAATATGGAACTCTCCACGCTCAACGGCTTCCACAATGTCTTGGCGTAACATGAGGTTCGCGATATTCGACTCGGGAATAATTACCCCTTGGCTCGATGAGCGACCCTTAATCTTACATACATCGAAAAAGCCTTCGATTTTTTCATTTACGCCGCCGATGGGCTGCGCCTCGCCAAACTGATTCATTGACCCGGTAATGGCAATATCCTGCCTTAAGGGCAACTCACTGATGGCGGAGATAATGGCGCAGCATTCGGCCATCGAGGCGCTATCACCATCGACGCCGCTGTAGGATTGCTCGAAGGTAAGATAAGTGGTGAGAGGGATTTGCGCGGTTTTACCTAATACCGAAGCTAAATAAGCCGTCAGGATTAACACCCCTTTGGAGTGGATGCGACCACCCAGTTTGACCCTATGCTCAATATCCAGCACTTCACCCTTACCAAAGGCGGTGGTGGCGGTAATGCGATTCGGGAGACCAAATTGATGGTCTGAGGTGGATATAACTGATAACGCATTGATTTGGCCGACAACTTTATCGTGGGTATTAATTAATGTGGTGCCATTGATAAAGCTCTCCATAATATTGTCGTGCAGGCGTGAGACCCGTTGTTCTTGGTTTTTCAGTGCTTGCTCAACATGTTGCTTTTCAATGCATTGACTTGCGGCCGCCTTGGCGCAGAAGTTGGACTCCCGCAGCAGATTGGCGATGTTTGCCGAATGGAGTGAGAGCTTTTGTTGGTCCTGCGCCTCACGGGAACTGTATTCGATGATCCGTGCGATGGCGCTGCGATCACAGTGCAACATGTTGTTATCGTGGACTATGCTGGAAATAAATCGTGCATATTGCGCCTCCGATACATCGGTTCTGTCCATCACATCTTCAAAGTCGGCGGTGACTCTAAATAACTCACTGAAATCAGGATCATAATGCTGTAAAAGTTGATAGGTTTCGTGATCCCCAAACAGAATGATCTTCACATCTAAGGGAATAGGTTCCGGTGCCAATGAGATAGTGCCAGAGAGCGATACCTCCCGCTCTAAGGAGCTTAAATCTAACTTGCGCGAACGCAGCGCGCGTTTCAAACCGTCCCACACATAGGGGCGCTCCAATACTTTAATGGCATCCATCAACAGCACGCCACCGTTGGCCTTGTGTAAGCTGCCTGCACGGATCAGTGAAAAGTCGGTAAACACTGTGCCCCTAAAGGTGGCATTTTCGACATAGCCAAACAGGCTGTGATAGCTTGGGCTTTCTTCCACCACAATGGGGAATGTTTGCTCCCCTTGGCATACGATGACGTTGACTTGATAGCGGCGCGGCATCTTCTTCTCAAGGGAGGCGTAAGCGAGGGCGAGTTGTTCCTCACTCTCCTCAAGGAAAATATCTAAATTACTTAAGATATCCGCCTGCATGCCCGTCAAAAAGGCTCTGACCTCGGGCTGATGTTTGTACTTGTCCTTCAAGGGCTTAAAAAAGTGCACTAATACATCTTTAGCGACTTGTTCGTCGTGTTCCTGCTGGGTATCGCTAAATTCTTCTTCCCATTCGGTATTTTGGCGAATGATGCCGCGAAGTTTAACTTCGAGTCCATTAATATTGCTTTCAAACTGAGTGCGTTCGGCTTCGGTCAAGGCGCCAAAGGAGACTTCGTCATGGGGCTCTTCGCCATTGAGGGCAACCATTTGATAGTCACCCTGCAAGGTTAAACTGAGACTAATATTTTTCTGTTTGGCTTCTTCACTTAGCTCAGTCAGCGCGGCTTCTTGTTTTTGTGCTAGCTGGCTTTTGAGTTTTTCGGCACGGGCATAATACATTTCGTTATCAAAGGCTAAGGGCAGCGCTTTGACGAGTTTTAGCATGAGTTTTTCGATGGACTTTTTAAACTCTTGCCCCGTTCCTGCGGTGAGTTTAAGCACTTTGGGACTGCGGGTATCGTCAAAGTTGACCACATAGCACCAGTCAAACAGTGATGGCTCGATAGGCTCATGGCGATTCAGGTAACGCAGCATCATAGTGCGTTTGCCTAAGCCGTTTTGGCCAATGGCATAAATGTTATAGCCCTTTTCCTTAATCCCCATGGCGAATTCCACCGCCTGTTGGGCACGTTCTTGACCGACAATATCATCGAGTGGCGTGAGCTGAGCGGTAGACTGGCACTCAGGGTTAAGCTGTTTAAGGTCGGATTTCCGATAAAGCTGTTGACTCGTTAACGGGATGGCGGGTGTGGCAGTGGGCACGGTAGGCATAGAGATCCTTGTTTTTCATCCTGATTATTTCCATTGTAGACAATAAGATAAGGTTTTTGTCAATCACAAGGCGGTAATTTACGGTTAAATCAGTGTTGTTGCTGACGAGTCGATTTTTGACGGAAGCTAAACTTAAAAACAGTCTATTATCATTAGGATAGATATTGTCATTTGCCCATGCTGGCTCTCGAAACAAAGTAATCGCTGAATGAGTCAAATATTTATGTATTAGTGAATGACGATGCTTGATTGTCTGCGGTAATATGGCCTACAGAATGCGACTATCGCGTTGTCCATCTATTGATACTCTGTGTTGGTTATGGCTGTGTTTTATGGTGAGGGAGTGTAAATGCCCTCAGTCACAATGGAATTGTAGAGGCTAGAGTTAGCAAGCTTATGAATGATGTTGCAATTTCACCAAAGCAGTTAGCGAACTGGGCAAGCGACTTACAATTAATTGCCGATATCACTCAGTCACATGCAGCGATTTTTAGGGTTACCCCCGCAGGAGAGCGCAGTCTATTATTGCAGTCGGTGGATTGTGAGCCACGCCATTTAGAGGCGCTCCTTTTACAGGCCAATTTGAAAGCGCATTTTAGCCTGTATCAAAATGCGTCCCCTAAAGCTCAGGTCTTTTCCCAACACAGTTCATCCTATAATCCCTTTAATGAGTCGAGTGCTTTTAGCCACTATCAGGTGAATCTGCCCGAAGATCTGAGTGCTGGTGCTCATCAGCCGTCTGCATTACTGATCCGCGATGTTAACGCCGATCCCCAATGGCGTGCTACTGGGATTGGAAGCTTGATTTACCTACCGATACTTTGGCCATCTGGCGCTCATTTCGGGGCTTTATGTCTTTATCACAGTGCGGCTTTGCACTTAGACGATAGGGCGTTGCAACTGGCATCTTTGACCGTCAATAGCCTGCAATTTCACTTGGCTGAATTACTCAGGTTGCAACAACAAGATGTGACGGCTACGCGTAAAGAGAGCAAAGCCGTCGACGTGATTGGCCTGCAAACCTTTATCGATAGCTTTGAAGAACATATCTGGGTGAAAAATACCGCAGGTGTTTATACCATTTGCAACCAAAGTGTTGAAAAGGCATGGGAATTACCTCGTAGTGAAATCGTCGGCAAGACAGACGAAGAGCTCTTTGGTAAAGATATCGCCGAGATTTTTCTCAATGGTGACAGGCTTGCGATTGAAACCGGTGCGCCGATTATTGTCGCCGAGTGTTTGGATGGCGAAAAGCAAAACAAGCACTTATGGCTAGAAACCCTGAAAATTCCCGCCTTAACGCCGGAGGGCGCGTTGGCGGGAGTCATAGGCATGACCCGCAATATCTCCAAGCATAAAGAAGTGGAAGAGCAGCTCACGCTGGCGACCAATGTGTTTAAACATTCCCTCGAAGGCGTTGTGGTGACGGATAGACACGGCAATATCACCGATGTGAATGGCGCCTTCTATGAGATCACTGGCTACTCGCGGGAAGAGTTGCTCGGTCAAAACCCACGGTTATTTAACTCGGGTCGTCATGAGAAAGCCTTTTTCGATACCATGTGGACTCACTTACTCGAGACGGGTAAGTGGAATGGCGAAATTTGGAATCGCCGCAAGGATGGCACTATCTTCCCGCAAAATATCACCATCAGCACCATTTATGATGACAGTGGTGATGTGCGCTATTTTGTTGCAGTCTTTGCCGATATTTCCGCTCAAAAACAGAATGAAGCCCAGCTTGCCCATCTGGCCTATTTTGACCCGCTAACCCATTTGCCAAACCGCATGAAGCTGATGATGCAGCTTAAACAGGAAGTGAAGCATGCAAAACGGCTCAATGCCCAGTTAGCGACAGTCTTTATTGATGTGGATTTGTTTAAACATATCAACGACAGTTTTGGCCACAGCATTGGTGATGAGATGCTGGTGGAGCTGGCAAAACGTTTGCGTTGCCAACTGCGGGAGCAAGATGTGCTGTCGCGTATTGGTGGCGATGAGTTTGTGGCGCTGATCTCGGGGATCCAAGATCACGAGGATGCCGCTGCGGCCATCAATCAATTACGCCAAGTATTTGAACAACCTTTTGTGGTAAGCACGGGCGATCATCTACGTCTTACCGCCAGTATGGGGGTTTCAATTTACCCTAGCGATGGCAATAAGGCCGATACTCTGTTGCGTAACGCCGATGCTGCCATGTATCGCGCTAAGAGTGAGGGCCGCAATAACTTTGCCTTTTACACTGAGTCACTTACCAAACAATCCTTTGAGCATTTAAAGCTGCAGAGTGCACTCTATGGCGCGCTTGAAGAGAATGCTTTGTATCTGATGTATCAGCCTAAATTGGATTTAGTGACCCGTAAAACCCTTGGCGTGGAGGCGCTACTGCGCTGGAATGACCCCATATTGGGGCAAATATCCCCCGGGGTGTTTATTCCCGTCGCCGAGAAAATTGGACTGATTTACGATATAGGTTTGTGGGTGCTTGAAACCGCTTGTCTACAAGGTATGCGTTGGCTAGCCGAGGGCAAACCCTTTGGTCGAATCGCGGTGAACGTTGCCGGACAACAGCTACAACGTAGCTCCTTTGTTGAAGATGTTAAGCGTATCTTGGCTCAAACTGGCTTACCTGCCACTTGCCTTGAGCTTGAGGTGACTGAGAGCGTGATGATGCACAATCCCGATGTGGCGATTCGTGACTTAAAGCTACTAGGGGATCTTGGCATTGAGCTCTCGGTCGATGATTTTGGAACCGGATATTCCTCCCTTAACTATCTGAAAAAACTACCTATCCATAAGCTTAAAATTGACCAATCCTTCGTGCGGGATATTCCCTTCGACACCAACAATACCGCTATCGCCAAAGCCGTCATTGCCCTGGGGCATGCGCTCAAGTTAGAGATAGTGGCAGAAGGGGTTGAGACCCAAGCACAGGCCGAGTTTTTAACCCAAAACCGGTGCGATCAGGCGCAGGGCTATCTCTTTAGCCGTCCGCTATTACCCGTGGATGTCGAGGTGTTTTTAGCGAAACCCTAAGCGTGTCTAGCGAAAATCTAAGTGCAATTGTGCACCATTAAAGCCGTGAGCAACTGACAGATGCAATGCAACTGGTCGCTCTAGCGGCGGTCTGTTAACATGGCGCCATTATTGTTTTTGGTGATCTTCCATGTCTTTTAGCGCGCTTTCCTTAGATTCTCTGTTAGTGAATACCTTAGCCGAACTTGGCTATCAGCAGCCCACGCCCATCCAAATTGAAGCCATTCCCGCTATTTTGGCAAAACAGGATGTGATGGCGGGCGCACAAACGGGAACGGGGAAAACCGCTGCTTTTGCTCTCCCCATTTTGCAGCTATTACTCCTCGATAACGAAAGCTTAGATGCACCCAAAGAGATTCGAGCCTTAGTGCTGGTGCCCACTCGTGAGTTAGCGGTGCAAGTGCAGCAGAGTTTTGTGAAATATGCCAAAGGCACGGATATTCGTGTCGGGATTGCCTACGGCGGCGTGAGTATTGAGGCCCAGCAAGCCGAATTTAAGGCTGGCATTGATGTGCTTATCGCAACGCCAGGCCGCCTGCTCGATCATCTGCGTCAAGGTGCGCTTAATCTTAAACGCTTGAGCGTGCTGGTATTTGATGAAGCCGACCGTATGCTCGATATGGGATTTATGGATGAAATCAAAGCCGTGCTCAAGCAAGTGCCCGCGCAGCGGCAGACACTGCTGTTCTCGGCCACCTTAGACGATTCGATTTTCGGTTTCAGTAAAAACCTTTTGCGGGATCCCAAGCTTATCGAAGTGACGAAACGCAATACCACGGCCGCACAGGTGGAGCAGCGGGTTTATGCCATCGACAGTGACCGTAAAACCGAGTTTGTCAGCCATTTAGTGCGCAGTAAAAATTGGCAACAAGTGCTGATCTTTAGCCGCACTAAGCAGGGCGTCGATAAACTCACCACTCAGCTCAATCAGCTTGGGGTGGCAACGCAGGCATTTCACGGTGACTTATCCCAAGGCGCAAGGGAGAAGGTTTTAAAGGATTTTAAACAAGGACTGGTGCAGGTATTGGTGGCGACCGATGTCGCCGCTCGAGGCCTCGATATTGCCGACTTACAGTATGTGATTAACTTCGAACTGCCCTTTATTGCCGAAGATTATATCCACCGTATCGGTCGCACTGGGCGTGCGGGCAGCGCAGGTTTGGCGATTACTCTCTTTAGCCAAGAGGATGCACTGCTGCTCGAAGAGGTCGAAGCATTGCTCGATAAACGCCTGCCGCAGCAATGGTATCCCGGCTTTGAGCCTGATTTTAATAAAATGGAACCCGAGCCAAGACGCAATAGTAAAGCAGCGCAAAAACAGCGAGCTAAGAAGCGCGCCTTAGGCGGTAAGAAGCGGTAACGATAGCCTGCTTATCGGCATAGCTTACAGGTTTAAAGCGTGATAAAAAGTCCTGTCTTGGATACTTGTCCGCCCCAGAAATGGGGCGGCTTTCGTTTATAAACAGTTCACGATTCTTCTGTTATCTTTCGCGGCAGTTTACTTATTTTTCACGATTCTCACGCTGCCGATGGCATTTGGGATCGCATCTTACTCATTGTGTGTCTAGTGACTTGCTTATCAAGGTCTTATTTTTCAGGTTTTTAGCACAAAATATTAAGCATTAACTAAAATAGACTTCAGCTTGGTTATTGCGTTGTCGCTCTTCATTTTTTTCAGTCGCTTCTTTAATTAACTCGGTTTTTTGGGCTTCGAGTAGCGCTATCTGCTTGGCCTTTTCTTCCTCGGATAAGCTGTCATTGGCGGCAATTTTCGCCATTTCCTCTTCTAGCTGCTTCAGTTTTTCCCTGTCGACTCCGGTGCGTTTATCGAGGATAGCCTGCATGGCTTCCGCTAATCTGTCTTCGGGTTTTGCGCTCTCTTCGGTACCGGCAATATTTTGCACATTGGTGGTGTAATTTTGCTTGGCATTGGGCGCGAGCTGGCTATAGGTATCGCTGGTTTCAGCGCTTCGAGTCACGCCGCCCGATAGGGTAACTGTATCTTGCGGAACTGTCATTTGGGCGCTCAGACTTGCCGCAGCGCTTGGTACGCCTTGCGTTTGTTGAGTCTGAGCCGATTTTAACTGACTTAATGCAATGGCCGCATAGCTATTGGGATTGATAACCGTCATTTCCTTATTCTCCCTCGTTGATGTTCACTTTCTGTTGTCGCGCCAATCGGGCGAATAAACTAAGCAATATCAAGGCCAAGCCCTAGCGACTTTCGTTGGATTTTTAGCGTCATGAAATTTTTATAAAAATTTGTACAAAAACTTGATCCTTGTACAAGAATGGTCCGTAATATTATTCAAAGTGATACAAGGAATAGCATTATGTACAAGTTTAATCCGCAGCGAATTCAAATCGGGATCAGTGCCTGCTTATTAGGGGAGAAGGTGCGCTTTGACGGTGGGCATAAAAATTCTTCCTATTGTAATCAAGAGATTGCCCCTTTTTTTGATTATGTTCCCTTGTGTCCAGAAATGGCTATTGGCCTAGGTGCACCGCGAAAAAGCATTCGATTAGTGCGCGATGGTGAGCAGATCCGTGTGCAGAGTGGTGATGGCAGCTTAGATGTCACCGACAAACTCAATAGTTTTAGCGAGCAAAAGGTTGAGGAATTAGGCTTTTTAGGCGGTTACTTACTCTGCGCCAAATCGCCGACCTGCGGTATGGAGCGGGTGACCGAATACAAAATTGGCACCAATAATGGCACTAAATCAGGCATTGGAGTATTTGCCCGTAAGTTGATGGAGCGTTACCCCCATCTCCCTGTCGAGGAAGAAGGCCGTCTACATGATATGGTGCTTAGGGAAAACTTTTTTACCCGAGTCTATGCCTATCACGACTGGCACAGAATGTGTCATGAAGGCTTAACTAAGCACAAGCTAGTCAAGTTTCACTCCCGCTATAAGTATCTGTTGATGGCCCATAGCCCCAAATGGTACCGCGAGCTTGGGCCGATAGTGGCCAATATTGAAGACTTAGCACAAACCGCAGAGCGCTATTTTGCGGGCTTTATGACTGCCTTAAAAATCAATGCGACCCGTCGAAATCATACCAGCACCTTACAGCATATTCAGGGCTATTTTAAAAAGCATTTGAATAAGGAACAGAAGTTAGAACTGTCTGAAATGATAATGAAATATCGTCAAGGACTCCTCCCTTTGCTGGTGCCTATCACCTTGATTAACCACTACTTACGCCAATTCCCCACCCCTTATATTGAGGACCAAGTGTACTTAAATCCCCATCCAGAGGAATTAAAGCTGCGCTATGCCTATTAATCACTGGTACTAGCCGAGATATGCGCTTGAGCGATTAAATAATGCATCAAAATTAAAGAGTTAAGTGATAGATATGAAACGAGATGATTCAAAGGTTGAGGCCGAAAACCTCGAGAGTCGCGAGCTGCTTCCTATCGGCGAAGTGTCGCTACTAACCGGGGTTAACGCGGTCACGCTAAGAGCATGGCAGCGACGCTTTGGGTTGGTGATCCCTGCGCGCACGCCTAAGGGCCATAGGTTATACACACCTGAAAATATTCAACAAATCCATGAGATCAATGCCTGGTTAGCCAAGGGGGTCGCCATCAGTAAGGTCAAACCCTTACTGATGAGTTCGGCACTTGCGACCGAGACCGACAGCACTGCACTGCAAGAAGGGGATTTGTGGCAGGAGCTGATCACAGCTTTAAATAGCGCGCTGTTTGAATTGGAGCAACAAAAGCTGCACCAAGTCCTTGATGAAGCCCTAGGTTTATATCCCTTTCAATTGGTTAAGCAAAAATTGCTGCTGGCTTGGATGGCACAGTTACCTGCGTTGCTTGAGCCTCGTTTAGATGCCGAGCTGTTGCTTGTATGGTTAGAAAGCGAGTTAACCAGTCGAATCGGAGGGCGCGCCGGTTTTGCTGGGCAGGCCAGTTTGGCGCAAATCGGTATAGTGTGTTTGCCATCTGTCCAAGGGCAAAAAACGGCCGAGCAGCTTTGTGGCCATTCGAACATGACTCACTCAAGCATAAGCAACTCGAGCATAAGCAGCTCGAGTATGACTAATCGCTTGTATAGCTTGGTTTTACGCTTAGAGCTTGCAGAGTTAAGAGTGTCAGCCATTCATCTTGGCGTGCTCGACACCACAAGCCTTGGGCTTATCAACAATCGGCTCAAGGTGGATGCACTCTTGCTACTGCCTGAGGCGAATCATCCGCCATCGAAAATCTTTGAGCTGCAAAGCTTGCTCGAGCAAATGTCACTTTCCTGTTATCTCATAGGCCCCTTTGCACCGACTCTCACGACCTTATCGGCGTTTATGGCGCCTGACTTGGCTGAATGGGTTAGCCAAGTTTCGGCGACAAAAGAGCAACAGAAGAAACAGCTACGCAAGCAGAAAAACGCGGCCGAAGTGCAGCAAGGAGGGCAAGCCGATGAGCGATAATCAAACCCCAGCGGTAAAGCACGCGTTGATGTGGTTTCGCCAGGATCTGCGTCTAACGGATAACCAAGCGCTGACGGCCGCCTGTGATTGGGTGCGGCAAGCGCCTGGCGCAAAACTTAGGGCGATTTATATTGCGACTCCGAACCAGTGGCTCAGCCACGATATGGCGCCGATCCAGATTGATTTTATCCAGCGGCATGTGAATTTGCTCGCCCAAGGGCTCGCAAGCCTAGGGATTGAATTTGAGCTTATTCAGCTCGATAGCTTTAAAGAGGTGCCCGCTTTTTTAGCGAGTTACTGCGAAAAGCTTGGGATTGAGCGGGTGTTTGCGGGGCGAGAACCTGAAATCAACGAGCAAAAGCGCGACCAAGCCTGTCTCGATACGGGTATCCCCTTGGTGCTCAGCGACGAGCATTGCCTATTGCCGCCAGGCACTGTGCTTAACTTAAGCGGTGATATGTATAAGGTGTTTACGCCCTTTAGCCGCAAGTGGCGAGAAATTGCCGCCAAACGCGCCATTTTTCCGCTTGCTGTGCCCGCGCCGCTTGGCCCTATGTTACCTGAACCAAAGCCAATCAGTTTTAAAGAGCGTTTTCAATCGACAAGCAAGCTAACCTCGAGCGAGCAATGGGCGGCGGGAGAGGGGCAGGCAAAACGTATTCTTACCGCATTTATTCAGCAAAAAGCCCAAGACTATAAGCTGGATAGGGACTTTCCTGCTCTCGATGGCACCAGTGTTATTTCACCTTACTTGGCGCTGGGCGTGCTCAGCCCAAGGCAATGTATCGCGGCGCTGCTTGGGCGTTTCCCCGAGGTGATTGTCGATGATACTAGCCCTGGGCGAACCTGGTTGAATGAGCTTATCTGGCGGGAGTTTTATCGCCATTTGTTGGTCGCCTTTCCAGATTTATCCAAGGGGCACAACTTTAATCGTCAGGCCGACCATGTGCAGTGGCGCAACAACCAAGCTGAGTTTTTGGCGTGGTGCGAGGGCAAAACGGGTTACCCGATTGTGGATGCAGCGATGCGCCAGCTCAATCAAACTGGCTGGATGCACAATCGGCTGCGCATGGTGGTGGCGAGCTTTTTAACCAAACACTTGCTTATCGATTGGCGCTGGGGTGAACGCTATTTTCGGCAGCATCTTATCGACGGCGATCTGGCGGCCAATAACGGTGGCTGGCAATGGTCGGCGGGCTGTGGCTGCGATGCTCAGCCTTATTTCCGCATTTTTAATCCCATCAGTCAGAGCGAAAAGTTTGATCCAGATGGCAGCTTTATCCGTAAGTACTTACCAGAGCTGGCTTGTTGGGGCGTTAAACGTTTGCACCAACCCAACATGCAAAAAATGCCTTCGTTGTTTGAGGCGCCAATGCTGGAGTCTGACTCGGCTTATCCCTATGCAATTGTGGAGCACAATGCAGCAAGGGCGAGGGCGCTGGCGGTACTTGGGGTGCTGAAAAAGGCCTAGGCCATAGGCTCAACCTTACAACTTATCCCTTAGGGAGTTATCTGGATGATAAACCAAGCGAAGATTGAACAGAGCGGTGTGGTTGATGAGTTTATCGCGCTCTATCAAGCATTAAACAAGGACAATCTGCATCTGTTGGCTCAGGTCTACGATGACAATATTTGTTTTATCGATCCTATGCATCAAGTGAATGGTTTAACTGCCTTGACTGAGTATTTTGCCAAACTCTACAAAAACGTTGGCTACATTCACTTTGAAATCAAAGAAGTATTGCAGGATGACTCCCAAGCTTCGCTATTTTGGCAGATGCAATATCGCCATCCCAAGTTAAACAAGGGCGAACTTATCCGGGTCGATGGTATGAGTCAGCTTAAGTTTCATCAGCGGATTTACTTTCATCGGGATTATTTCGACTTAGGGCAAATGCTGTATGAGCATTTGCCCTGCATGGGCGGTCTGATTCGCCTACTTAAAGACAGGGCGGCAAAGTGATGACCTCGGTGCAGATCCACAAAATCAACACAGTGCTGATCACAGGGGCAAGCTCGGGTATTGGGCTGCAATTAGCCAAGGATTATCTCGCCGCAGGCTGGCATGTGATTGCCTGCGGGAGAGATAAAGCCAAGCTCGATGCCCTTGCCGAAACCGTGCTGATTGGGGCGACTTGCATCAGTTTTGATATTAGCGATCGCAGCCAAGTCCAAGAGAATGCTATCCGCATCAATGAGTTACTGACTCAGTGTGCCTGTCAGCTAGATTTGGTGATCCTTAATGCGGGTGGCTGCGAGTATATCGATGACGCTAAACACTTCGACGACAGATTGTTTGAGCGTGTTGTGCACACCAATCTGATTGCCATGGGCTACTGCCTTGGCGCGTTTTTACCCTTAATGCCAAGAGGCGCGCGCTTGGCATTGATGAGTTCGAGCGCGACTTATTTAGCCTTTCCCCGTGCGGAGGCCTATGGCGCTTCCAAGGCGGGCGTGCAGTACCTAGCCGCCTGTCTGAGGCTCGACCTTGCTCAACACGGGATATCTGTGAGTGTGATTTGCCCCGGATTTGTGGCGACGCCTCTAACGGCCAAGAATGATTTTGCCATGCCGATGCAAGTCGATGTAAAGGCGGCATCAACGGCAATTCGCCGCGGGCTTTCGCGCGGCAGATCCGAGATCCATTTCCCCAAACGATTTACTTATTTATTGAAATTGATGTCATTTCTACCTGCCTTGGTTTGGCAAAAAATGATCCAACGGGATAACCAGCCAAGGGCGCTTAAGGATGCAGGACGATGAAAAATATTGCCATTGTAGGGACGGGAATTTCAGGGCTGACCTGTGGTTATCTACTCAGCCAATCCCACAAGGTTACTGTGTTTGAGGCCAATGACTATATAGGCGGCCATACCGCGACCGTTGATGTGGATCATCTTGGTAAACACTATGCGATAGACACAGGGTTTATCGTGTTTAACGACCGAACTTATCCCCGTTTTGAGCGGCTGCTAGCCCGTTTAAACGTCAGTATTTTACCGACCGAAATGAGTTTTAGCGTGCACAACGTCCTAACTGGGCTTGAGTACAATGGCCATAACGTTGCCAGTTTGTTTGCCCAAAAGCGTAACCTCCTGAATCCGCGCTTTTGGGCCTTTTTAAATGAAATTGTGCGCTTCAATAAAAGCTGTAAGGCGATTTACCAGCAGGATAATTATCCCGCTGGCAACTTAGGGGATTTTCTCGACCGCGAGCAGTTTTCCGACTTTTTTGCCGAGCATTATATTTTGCCCATGGGCGCGGCAATTTGGTCATCGAGCATTGAAGATATGCGCGCCTTTTCGCTGCGCTTCTTTATCCGTTTCTTTGAGCACCATGGTTTACTAAACGTCAGTAACAGGCCGCAATGGTATGTGCTCAAGGGCGGCTCACGCAGTTATATCCCTGATTTAATTGCCCCCTTTAAAGACAATCTGCATTTAAACAGCCCAGTAAGTGCCATCGAACGCCATGCTGATGGAGTCAAACTCTATGTGAATGGTGAGTGGCAGGTATTCGATGAGGTGATCCTTGCGTGTCATAGCGACCAAGCGCTCAAAATGCTAACCGATGCCACCTCGGCCGAAAAAGCGATTCTGGGTGACTTGCAGTATCAAAATAATGAAGTGGTTTTACATACGGACACCAACCTTTTACCGAAGCGCAAGGCGGCATGGGCCAGCTGGAATTATCGTTTGGATGGCAATCAAAAACGCCCCGCCTCTGTGACTTACAATATGAATATTCTGCAGCGCCTACCTAGCGACGCGCCAACCTTTTGCGTAACGCTTAACCAGACAGAGCTGATTGATGAAGCCAAAATTCTGCGCCGTTTTAACTATGCGCACCCTGTGTTCAATGAGCAGAGTTTACAGGCGCAGGCGCGCCGGGAAGAAATCTCGGGGCAAAACCATACCCATTTTGCGGGCGCCTATTGGCACAATGGTTTCCATGAGGACGGTGTCCGCAGCGCCTTAGATGTGTGTGCCCACTTTGGGGTGACGCTATGAGTGAGCTCAATAGCGGTATTTACTACGGCAGCGTGACCCATAGTCGCTATACGCCAGTAAAACACCACTTTAGCTACCAAATGGCGCTCATGGCGATTGATTTAGACGAGGTCGATAGCATCAGTGCTATGGGGCGCAGTTTCGCCAGTCAGCGGCGCGCGCTACTCAGATTTAATCCCAAGGATTACCTTTGCAGTTTTACGGCAAGGGATAACCAGAGTCGGCAGCTTGAGATAAATGAGCCAAGCAGCTTTGCCCTTAAGCAGCGGGTGCTTGAGCAAGTTGCTGAGTTGGGCGGTCACCAACCTTGCGACAGAGTGCTATTTGTTGGGCAAATCCGTCACTTTGGTGTGTACTTCAGCCCAGTGAATTTTTACTTTTGTTATCAAGCACAACAGCCTCTATATATGCTTGCCGAAGTGAGTAACACCCCATGGGACCAACGCCACTGTTATTTAGTGGATTTATCCGCCCCTAAAACCACGGATAAAGTGTTTCACGTTTCGCCTTTTATGAACCTCGATATGCGCTACCAGTGGCATGTGGAACCGCCCGCTGAACGCTTAAACATTGGCATCGAGAATCTACCGAATCAGACGGGTAATCGTTTGTTCAATGCCAGCCTGTCGATGACTCGCCAAGCTATCAATGCGCAATCCCTTCGCGCCTTGTTGTTTCGCTTTCCATTTATGACGCTGAAAATTTTTGGCGGGATTTATTGGCAGGCGTTAAAGCTGTTCTTTAAGCGCGTACCTTTTGTGCCACATCCAGCCCAAGTGGAGAAATAAAATGGAAAACACGGCATCGCAATCTTCTGTTATTATCGCAAAATTGCCTGACAGTCTTGCCCGTAAGCTATTGCTTAAAGCATTAGAAAATCTCCCCCATGGCTGTTTAACCTTAGTGGAGGGCGACAAGAGCTATCGCTTTGGTGAGCATCACAGTGATTTGCATGCCACCTTGGTGGTGAAGCATCCTAGCTTCTATCGCCAAGCGATGTTTTCGGGCTCCATTGGCGCAGGTGAAAGCTATATTCAAGGCCATTGGACTAGCCCAGATCTCACTAAGGTGGTGCAGCTGTTTGCCCGCAATCTCCCCTTGCTCGATAAGATTGAGGCGAAATTCGGTTGGCTGACAGGTTCGGTTAACCGTATGAAACATTTGCTGAATCGCAACTCTCAGCAGGGATCGAAACGTAATATCTTGGCCCATTACGACTTAGGTAATGCCTTGTATGAACAGTTTTTAGACCGCGAAATGTTGTACTCCAGCGCCCTGTATCCCGATAGCGCCGCGAGTCTAGAGCAGGCGCAGCTGCATAAACTGAAAACCATTTGTGAGCGGCTCGACCTACAACCTGGGCAGACTTTGCTTGAAATCGGTACCGGATGGGGGGCATTAGCCATTTATGCTGCCAAACATTATGGTGTGCATGTAACGACCACAACGATTTCAGATGCGCAATATACTTACGCGAAAGCGCGAGTCGAACGGGAAGGCTTAAGCGATAGCATCACCTTATTGACTGAGGATTACCGTAATCTTGGTGGCACCTACGACAGACTAGTGTCTATCGAGATGATAGAAGCCGTTGGCCATGAGTACCTGCCGGGGTTCTTTAAAAAGCTCGAATCCTTACTCAAACCCCATGGCCGCATGTTGTTGCAGGCTATTACCATCGCCGACCAACGTTACGACAGTTATCGCAAAGGTGTTGATTTTATTCAGCGATATATTTTCCCTGGCGGTTGCTTGCCTTCGGTACAGCAAATGGTGGGACACTTGGCAAAGCGCACTGATATGCAGGTGTGGTCGATTGATGATATGGGCCTCGATTATGCCAAGACGCTGAGGGACTGGCATAGCAACTTCGACCGTGCCATCGAGCAAGTGCAAGCCCTTGGCTATGGCGACGACTTTATCCGCATGTGGAAGTTTTACTTAAGTTATTGCGAAGGAGGCTTTTTAGAGCGCACCACGAGCACAGTACATTTAGTGGCGGTACGCCCTGACTACCGTTTACCGAATGTGGTGAGCGGTAACTAAGGTGGTGATGAGATGTCCTCTATGGCGGGAACCATACTCAATATCTCAAAACATAAGGGCTTTATACTCTACAACGCCTTGAGTTTTCAATGTGTTTGGTGGACTGGCGTGTTGTTTGGCAATCGTGCGCTGTTACTGAGTATCCCTCTGTTAGTGCTGCATTTTATATTACTGCCGCGAGTGGATACCGCCACAGCCATCCCTCGAGACTTAAGCACAATGCTTAAGATTGGGTTACTCGGTATGGCGGTTGATAGCTTGCTAACGTTGGCGGGGGTATTTGAATTTTCGGCTTTTCCCGCTTGGCTGGCTTGCCTCTGGTTGCATTTTGCGGTGAGTTTGCACCATAGCCTTAAGTTTATTCGCGCTTTTGCGATGGTATTACAAGCTATTTTAGGGGCTATCTTCGGCAGCCTGAGCTACTTGGCTGGTGCTGCATTTCATGCTGTGAGCCTTCCCTATGGTGAGGGCGTTTCTGCGGTGATCCTCGCGATTATTTGGGCTGTGTTATTGCCTCTTTTCATCACACTCTCGCGCAGCCATAGGTCTATGGGGTGAACTATCTAGGCGCGCTTATATGCTCGTTAATCCTTGTCTTGCTGGAGAAATCTGATGTCTCATCTTTCATCCATATTGTCAGCGATGTTTTCAAGAAGGCGATATCTCTGCGCTCTGTGTGGATTATTGCTGCCAGTCGCAGGATACAGTGCCACGCCTGCGGCCATCGAAAATACTATGAACTCAGGGCTAGTTGAGGTTGGCCGAGGCGAGATGGATTGGCTCTGGTTTAATGTCTATAAAGCCAAATTGATGACCACTACGGGTAAGTACCAGAGTGGGATTTATCCGCAGTTATTAGACATTGAATATTATCGTGATATTGAGGCGGATGTTCTGTTAGAGGCGACGGCAGATCAGTGGCGACACTTAGGCTACACCAAGGATGAGATTGCCAATTGGCTGCAATTGCTCAAGGGGATTTGGCCTAATGTTGTGCCTGGCGATCATTTAAGTTTCAAACTCATTGATGCGCAGCGCAGTCAGTTCTTTTTCAATGGCCAGCCGCTTGGGATTATCGAAGAGCCCAAATTAGCCGAAGCATTTCTGGCGATTTGGTTATCGACCAATACCAGCCGGCCAATCTTAAGAGCACAATTATTAGGAGAAAAATCATGCGATTGCTAAAACTTAACTGGGGTAAGCCTGTTGTCTTAGGGTTGTTGATGGCCAGTCTTTTGACTAGCTGTTCTAGCGTCGATGTGAGTGACTATCGAGGCACTAATCCCCCCTTAGTGTTAGAAAGCTTCTTTAATGGCCCGCTTAAGGCATCGGGCATTGTTGAGAACTTCAGTGGCAAAGTGATACGTCGGTTTAATGTCACCATGGAGGCGAGTTGGCAGGGGACGGAAGGCATTATCAAAGAGTGGTTTGTCTATGATGGTGGTGAAACCCAAACTCGTATTTGGCGTATTCAATCCCAAGGGGAAGGGCAATACACTGGCACGGCTGACGATATTATCGGTACTGCGCAAGGGGAGGCGAGCGGGAGTGCGCTGCGTTGGCGCTACGATATGCTACTACCCGTCGATGGTGATGAATACCAAGTACACTTTGATGATTGGATGTACTTAGTGAACGACAATACCATTATTAATCAAAGCGATATTATTAAATGGGGCGTCACTGTCGCCAAAGTGACCTTAGTGATCCAAAGGCACTAGTATTTTGTTGTCGAGTTAACGGTATAGCTTGGCTAATAATCCAGCGTTTCATGCTTTAGACTGGGTGAAATAAATCAATCTTATATGAGTTTTACGATGAAAAAGCATTGGATCTTATTGGCGGTAGTCGCAAACCTTTCTTTAACTGCTTGCTCAAATATTGATTTTCGCTTTGAAGATACTTCAGAAAAGCAAGCTGATCCCAATCAACCCATTAGCGATCCTATGGTGCAGGATAATGAGCGCCGTGTTCGTGATGCGCGCGAAGATGGAAAGCTAGAGCCAAAGGATCCGATTAAATTCTAAGGTTGATAAATCTGAATAGAGGTTGGGGAAATGGTGCAGCCCTTACTTTGACATAAAGGCTGATGATTCTGAAAGTTAGCCCGCTTGACGGCTATTGTCGACCGCCTTTTTATCGTAATACTCAAAGGGAAATTGGTTACGGATCCGCTGCTGTAGGTTGTCATTCACATTGGCAGAAATATGCAGACGCACACCGGAGTTTTTTTCGGCTCTGATAGTGCAAGTCAACTTTTCCGCTTTGGCCAGTTGGCGGCATTCGCGCTCGAAGCGTTCTGGGATTTTGCCTTTATGCTGAGTCATGCGACCATCTTTAAAATGCATTTCAAAAATTGTCAGTCCTTTCTTACCTGCAAAAATCAGCTTATAAACCAGAAACAAACCAATAGCGATAAAAACGAGCTTTAAAATCGTGGCTGTCATAATGCCTCCTCTCTTATGTTTATAGGACAAAGATACTCTGGAGTTATGGCTTTTAACAGTGCGCTAACACGCAATTTTTATTTGGCAATGGAATGAATTTGGCCTAGTCTTAAACTGCTCAGGAAATGTACTCCCTCAGTTAAGGAAAACGCCATGTACCTATCGAATGCAGACCGTTGGTCGTTATTGTGCAAAAAACAAATTGATATTATTGATAAATTATCTGCACAGTTTCCAGAACGAAAAGAACCGCTTAATGAGTTGACCCATGGTTGGCGGCATTTGCAACATCAAGTGCAGGCGGGGGATAGGCCGATAGTGCATGAGCTGACTAAGTAAATTACTAAAATCACAGATACAAAAAAGCCACTCAGTGAGTGGCTTTTTTGTTTTTTATGGTGCCGGCACCAAGAGTCGAACTCGGGACCTACTGATTACAAGTCAGTTGCTCTACCAACTGAGCTATGCCGGCGAATGGTGGTGCCCGAACCCGGAATCGAACCAGGGACACGAGGATTTTCAATCCTCTGCTCTACCGACTGAGCTATTCGGGCAACTAAACTAAGTGTTAGTTAACTACTTCAAACCGAGTGCTTAACACCCCATTCGTTCGAAGTGCGCGTATCATATAGTGCTCGCTTTCGCTGTGCAAGCCCTTTTAATTCGACTGACCAAGTATTAAACAAAAAGCGCCTTATTTAAGGCTTTATAGAGATACGAATGGTTCACTTGGCCGAACTATCAATGGGTTAATAGGATTTAGTTGTGAGATATATGAATAAAACGGCAGTGGATGACTGGGAATTTTAAAAATTTGCATCGCTAAGTATTAAGTTGCTAGTCAGTATTTTGCTTATTACTTGTTTATATGGCGATATGACCATGAAGGGGGGCTTGGTAACAACCGGAACTGTCGTGAGTCGGCTAGCAGCAACTTGCATTAAACATTGAGTGGGCTCTAGCTAACTCAAATCCCAGATACAAAAAAGCCACTCACTGAGTGGCTTTTTTGTTTTTTATGGTGCCGGCACCAAGAGTCGAACTCGGGACCTACTGATTACAAGTCAGTTGCTCTACCAACTGAGCTATGCCGGCGAATGGTGGTGCCCGAACCCGGAATCGAACCAGGGACACGAGGATTTTCAATCCTCTGCTCTACCGACTGAGCTATTCGGGCAACTAAACTAAGCGTTAGTTGACTACTTTAAACTGACAACTTAATGCTGCCTCGTTCGAAGTGCGGCTATATTAGCGAGGGTGTTTATCCTCTGCAAGCGCTTTTTCCTGATAAATGATGTGTTCGACTGTTTAATGTGCACTTTGGCTGTTTTTTATCTATAAACCCGTTGGAATAGGGCTTATTTGATGCCGTAAAGTTGTTTTCCCTGTCGCGTGAGTGACCCGTTTAAGCCCCAGAATCAGCGTTAACACCATAATAGCGTTAATCTTTCTGAATTTTAGAAAGATATGAGCGATTTTTACTGATTTTAGTTTTTAATTTTCGTTTTATGATAATGACTATTATTTGATTGTGCGACTTAAGTGCATAGGTGTGGAGTAGCTATATGCTTAGAAATACTAAGTTGAATTATGGACTTATTGCTATTGCCAGCCATTGGTTGAGTGCGGTTGTGGTGATTGGACTCTTTGCTGTCGGTGTGTGGATGGTGGAATTGACCTACTACAGTGCATGGTACAAAACGGCGCCACATTGGCATAAAAGCGTTGGGATTTTGCTGCTGGTGGTAACGCTGTTTCGTTTAGTTTGGCGTTTGGTTAATCCAAAGCCTGCTCCTGAGCAAAATCACCAGACATGGGAAAAGATTAGCGCCCACATTGCCCATGGCGCGATTTACCTCTTATTACTGGTGATTATGGCCGCAGGTATTTTGATTTCAACGGCAGAGGGTCGTGGAATTATGGTGTTTGACTGGTTTGAGTTACCCGGCCTAACGCCGCTGATTGAAAATCAGGCTGATATCGCGGGGGATATTCACCAATACGCCGCCTACAGCTTGATTGCTCTGGTTTTACTGCATGCGTTAGGGGCGTTAAAGCACCATTTTATCGATAAAGATTCAACACTACTCAAGATGATTAAATTTAACCGAGGATAATATAATGAAAAAACAACTATTAGCTGCTTTAATTGGCGCGTCTTTACTGGCTCCTATGGCAGCATCTGCCGCCGATTATGTGATTGACCGCGAAGGCGCGCATGCCTCTATTACTTTTAAAGTAAGCCACTTAGGTTACAGCTATGTCGTAGGTCGTTTTAATGATTTCAGCGGTGATTTCAGCTACGACGCTAAAAATCCAACGGCAGCTAAAGTGAATGTTAAAGTGAATACCTTAAGTGTGGACTCTAACCATGCCGAGCGTGATAAACACATCCGTAGTGCCGACTTTTTAAATACAGCTAAATTTGCTGAAGCAACTTTCGTTTCTACCTCGGTTGAAGACAAAGGTAATGGTGATCTGGTTATCACAGGTAACTTCACGCTAAACGGTGTGACTAAACCGCTGGCAATCCAAGCGCATGCTGTGGGTGAAGGTCAAGATCCTTGGGGCGGATACCGTGCAGGCTTTACCGGTACTACCACGTTTGCGATGAAAGATTACGGTATCAAGATGGACTTAGGCCCAGCGTCTGCCAATGTTGAGTTAGATTTAGTGGTAGAAGGCGTGCGTAAGTAAGTTTAAGGTTACTGAGCTGCATTTATCAGCGAATAAAAAAGCGCCCATGGGCGCTTTTTTGCTTTCTATGGAAAGACATTTAGGCTTATTCCTGACCCTTTTCAGGCACAAAGCCTTCAATTTCCACGTCTTTTCCTTCAAAGAGGAAGGACGTCATTTGCTCTTCTAAAAACTTACGATCATCAACATTCATCATGTTGAGTTTCTTTTCGTTAATCAGCATGGTCTGCTTTTTCTGCCATAGGCCCCAAGCTTCTTTACTGATGTTATCAAAAATGCGTTTACCTAAATCACCTGGATACAGTTGAAAGTCTAGGCCGTCGGCTTCTTTGTTTAAATATACGCAATTGACTGTACGCGCCATGATTATTCCTTACTGACTGTCGAGGTTGCTAGCAATAGCTACGAGTGATCCCAAGTTGGCTAACACGCGCTCGGTTGCGGCGGCGAGTCCCACTTTGGAAGGTTGATTGATGTTATACCAGAGAGACTGGTTTTGTTCCATGACTGCGCCCACGCTCTGCATACCCGAGGTTTGCTTGTTGTAGCCATTCGCATGGCTATCTAAATTCAGTAGCATGGGCTGAATATCTAAATGGAAATGGCTAAAGGTATGTCTAAAACCGATTAATGGTTCGAGTTGCGTGGCGTGATAACCCTTGGCCTCAAGCTCTGCATTGAGTGCGGCTTGAGTACTAAATTCGGGGAAGCACCAGAGTCCACCCCAAATGCCAGCAGGCGGGCGCTTAGCCAAGAAAACTTGATTATCTTTTAGCAAAACCAACATCCAAGCGGCTTTCTCTGGGATAGTTTTCTTCGGTTTTTTTCCCGGAAAATCGGTTTGCCTACCCATAAGTTGGGCTTTGCAATCGACAGCCACAGGGCAAGCGGCACAATTGGGTTTGCTGCGAGTACAAATACTGGCACCAATATCCATCATGGCTTGGTTATATTTTTGAATATCCTGCTCTGGTGTTAACTGCTCGGTTAAGCGCCAGAGTTGTTCTTCCACAGGTTTTTGACCGGGCCAGCCCGCAATCGCGCCATGTCTTGCTAATACGCGCTTAACATTGCCATCGAGGATGGGGTGATGTTGCCCAAGTGATAGGGATAACACTGCACCTGCTGTCGAGCGGCCAATACCTGGCAGCGCTAACACTTGCTCAAAGTCTGTTGGAAATTGCCCCTGATACAAATCGCGAACCATCTTAGCGGCTTTATGCAGATTGCGAGCTCTGGCGTAATAACCTAGGCCAGTCCAATGATGCAGTACTTCATCATCCGGCGCATTAGCGAGGGCTAACACATCGGGGAAACGAGCCATAAAACGCTGGTAATAGGGGATAACAGTCGCAACCTGAGTTTGTTGCAGCATAATCTCTGAAACCCATACGCGATATGGGGTTTTATCTTGCTGCCAAGGGAGGGTTTTACGACCGTGGTTGTCGTACCAATTAACGATACGTGTAGCAAAGGAGGCTGTAGATTTCATCGGCGCAGTGTAGCGGGAGATTGGTTGGCAAACAAGTAACACTCCATCGAAAAATCGGCCTAGATTCGCTCTCTAGGATAATCTTGTTATACTTCGCCTCCATTAGTGCTTGCACTGTAAGTTGAACTTTGGATAATGCCCTTCTTTTTAGATGGTGTTGTCCACGAGACGAGGCAAAAATGAGCGAAGTCACTACCGCTGAATTTAATGAAGAAGGCAAGTATCTGCGTAAGATCAGAAGCTTTGTCCTAAGAGAAGGTCGTTTGACTAAAGGTCAAGCGCAAGCCATTGAGACTCAGTGGCCAACAATGGGCTTAGATTACAGCCCAATACCATTAAACCTGACCGAAGTCTTTGGTCGCGAAGCCGATACCGTACTGGAAATTGGTTTCGGTATGGGCGCTTCTTTAGTACAAATGGCACAAGAAGCTCCTGAGCAGAACTTTATCGGTATTGAAGTCCATAAGCCTGGCGTTGGTTCATGCTTAAGTGACGCAGCCGCCGCTGGCGTGACTAATCTTCGCGTGTATCACCATGATGCAATGGAAGTATTAGAACATGCAATCGCCGATGGCAGTCTTGCGCGGGTGCAATTGTTCTTCCCCGATCCTTGGCAT
Organism: Shewanella sp. FJAT-51649; assembly: GCF_019457435.1. Lineage (NCBI taxonomy): Bacteria > Pseudomonadati > Pseudomonadota > Gammaproteobacteria > Alteromonadales > Shewanellaceae > Shewanella > Shewanella sp. FJAT-51649. The sequence goes on from NZ_CP080411.1 coordinate 1,411,169, forward strand.
AAAAAGCGCCACCACAAGCGTCGCATCGTGCAGGCGGAGTTTGCTGAGCTTATCCGTCGTAAACTGAAAATTGGTGGCGTGTTTCATATGGCAACCGACTGGGAAAACTACAGCGAGCATATGCTGGAAGTCATGAATGCGGCCAATGGTTACAAAAACCAATCCGCCGATGGTACCGTGGTGCCGCGCCCAGATCATCGTCCACTGACTAAATTTGAAGCTCGCGGTCATCGCCTCGGCCATGGCGTGTGGGATCTGATGTTTGAGCGTATCGCTTAACATCTTTTATTGATTTTATTTTTTAACACAACGGGGAAAATCACTATGGCAAAGAATCGTAGCCGTCGTTTACGTAAGAAAATGCGCGTTGATGAATTCCAAGAGTTAGGTTTTGACATTACTTGGACCTTCGATGCATCTGTCTCTGAAGCCGATATTGATGCAACAGTCGATAAGTTTATCGATGAAGTCATTGAAGCCCGTAAGTTAGGTTTCCACGGCGGTGGTCATATCGAGTGGGAAGGTATTATTGCTACCCAAACTATCGGTAAGTGCACCGAGGAAGATGTTGCTGCAGTGAAGGCATTCTGGGCGGGTCAAAAAGTGACTCAACTCGAAGTTAGCGATCTGTACGATATCTGGTGGAGTTAATGCCAGAACAGGCGTTATTAGAGGAAGTGGTCGACAAAGTTCGACCCTTGCTCGGCCAAGGAAAGGTTGCTAATTACATCCCTGCGCTCGCCAATGTTGATGCTGGTAAATTGGGCATCGCCGTGACCACAATCGACGGTGAAACCATAGGCGCAGGCGATTACCTTGAGCCATTTTCAATTCAAAGTATTTCTAAAGTTTTCAGCTTAACCTTAGCGCTAACTTTATATGAAGAAACCGAAATTTGGAGCCGCGTCGGCAAAGAACCCTCAGGACATTCCTTCAATTCATTAGTCCAAGTTGAACTCGAGCGGGGCAAACCTCGCAATCCCTTTATTAATGCTGGCGCGTTAGTCATTGCGGACTTATTACAGAGCCGTTTAGGGGCGCCTAAGCATAGGATGTTGGAATTGGTCAGGGCGCTGAGTCAAAACGATAAAGTTTGTTTCGACAAGCAAGTGGCGGATTCTGAATATCAGCACAGTGCACGCAATGCGGCCATCGCTTATCTGATGAAATCCTTCGGTAATTTTCAAGGCGATGTCGATACAGTGCTGCGCACTTATTTTCATTATTGCGCCTTAAAAATGAATTGCGCCGACCTCTCTCGGGCGATGCTGTATTTAGCCAATCGTGGTAAAACCTTAGACGGCACCGAGCTTATTTCGCAGGTACAGACGCGGCAGTTAAATGCCCTGTTAGCAACCTCTGGCTTGTACGACGGCGCCGGTGAGTTTGCCTATCGTGTTGGTATGCCGGGTAAAAGCGGTGTCGGTGGCGGCATTATTGCAGTGATCCCCGGGGAACTCTCGGTCTGCGTTTGGTCTCCCGAATTAGACAATCAAGGTAACTCCCTCGCGGGGACGGCGATGCTGGAACATCTTAGCCAGCGTCTCGGACGTTCAATCTTCTGATTTAACTCTTCTATTAGCACTGTTAGGCTAACTATTAGTGAAATTCACTAATCTGCTATCGGTGCTAATTTTTATAAATCCATACTAATCATATTGTTACAAAGTTGGCATGTCTTCTGCTATTCGTCTTTTAGCATGTTAGCTTAGTCGAATCCCTCAGATTAAAGGATGAACAACAATGAAGATAAATACGCTATTAACTGGAGTGGCATTATCGGGCGTTATTTTAGGCGCTTCAGGCTTGCAATCAGCACAAGCGAAAACTGAGCCGCAAATTGATGAGCGCTGTGAGGTTTCCCTTAATTATGATGTGAGAGTCGAGCCTAAAAAATTAGTGATGAGCGAGAAGGGCGCCGAGAAGTATCGCATCGAGGTCGACAAGTTATACGTTGAAGGCAAGCAGGTAACCTTAACCGATAAACAGAAGAAACTCGTGAGCCAATATGCCGATGAGGTGTCGACTCAGGTTCCTGAAGTCATTGAATTAGTCAATGAAGCGGTTGCACTGGCCTCTCAAGCTGTGAGTATGGCATTAACACCACTGATGGGCGATGCCGCAGGCGCTAAGTTTGATGAGATGATGGCGGGCGTGCAGAAGCGTGTCGATACCGTAGCCTACAAGCAGGGCGATAGTTTTTACCTTGGCGCGACCGAAGAGTCGATGCAAAACACCTTTAACGATGAATTTGAACGGGAAATGGAGCAAATCGTACAAAACTCCATTGGCACTCTGATGATGAATATCGGTGGCCAAATTCTTGCCGGCGACGGTGAATCCTTCGAAGCCAAGATGGACGCATTCTCACAAAAAATGGATAGATTAGGCGACGATATTGAGCAGCAAATTGAGTCCCAGTCTAAGGGGATTGAAGCGAAAGCCGACCGTTTGTGTGACCGTTTTGAGAATCTGCTCGTGCTTGAAAAACAACTGCGTAAAGAAGTGCCAGAGTTAGCACCCTATGTTTTGACGCAAAACACTCACCATGAATTACGTGAATAGTGCTCGCAAGGGTAGTTAAGGCCTAAACGGGTTTGAACTAGGTAAAGTCGACCTAACTGACACCATCAATGCCGTGATATAAGTGAAAAAGCCCCAGCACTTTTAGTGTCTGGGGCTTTTTCTTGATTCATTTTAGCCAAGCCGATTGATATTAATCTGATTGCTTGCGGCTATTTACTATGGAATATTACATTCTAAAGACTAATGTTTGGTATACTCTTAAAATATAATGAAAAGCTGGCAATTCAGTCAGATAGAACACTCTACTTTAGCGGACTTTTTCGGGCTAAATCTCTACAACTAACCCAATTGCTGTGAGATATTAAGGCATTGAGGGATGCTTTGAGGCATTTGTGCTGCATTCCTATGCTATTCCGAAAGTTAATATCACTGTCGAAACTGCTTAAGGCGACTTTCCATGTTAGAACTGTTAGAACCTATTGCGATTTTTACTCATGTGGCCAGAGCTGGTAGTTTTAGTGCCGCCGCAAGAAGGCTTGGGATCTCTAAATCTAAGGTCAGTACGCAGGTCGCCGATCTCGAGCATAGACTCGGTGTTCAACTGATCCAGCGTACCACCCGAAGCTTAAGTCTGACTGAAGCTGGACATTTGTTATATCTGCAAGGTGAAGAGTTGCTCCGCGATGCCGAACAGGCCATTGCTAGCGTGCATAACTTAAACGATGCCACCCGCGGCGTGTTAAAGGTGGGGATTTCCCAGTCCTTTGGCGCTATGCATATCATTCCCGCACTGCCATCATTTATGGCAAAACACCCTGAGCTCGAGCTGCAAGTCAGCTTATTAGACCATAAGGTGGATGTGGTCAGCGAAGGTTTAGACCTATTGTTGACTATGTCTGAGCAGCTTCCTCTCGGTATGGTGGCGCGCCCTTTGATGAAGTGCCAGTTCCTCCTCGTTGCCTCCCCCGATTACATTGCTAAGCATGGTGAGCCATCTCGCCCTGAACAATTGGTCGACCATAACTGCTTGGTCTATCAAGGTGAGTGGCATGAGCACAGCATGTGGCAATTTAAAAAAGGTGATGATTACTGCGAAATAGGTGTCTCTGGTAACTTTAGAGTGGATAACGCTCCAGCATTAAAATCAGCTGCGATCAGTGGCTTAGGGGTTGTATATCTTGCCAGTTACTTGATGGAAGATGAAATCGCTAAGGGCACCTTAGTGCCGCTGCTGAGGGATTGGCAACTGACTCATCATTTACCGCTACAGGCCGTTTACCCACGCCGTAAACACTTAGCGCCTAAGGTGAGTGCTTTCATTGAGTTTATTAAAGACCACATTGGTAATCCGCCTTATTGGGACATTCCCTATGCGGAACTCTTCAGTGAACGTCAGTAATTTTGGAAACATTGTTCTTAAAATGCGGCTAATGCACTTTTAGAGAGTTTGACGGTTTTAAAATTCATTTAAAATCAATTATTTGTATCGAGATTGGTTTGTATTTTAGTTTGGTTTTTTAGGGTTGTCTAAAACAGCTTTTTAGTAGGTATGTTGAAGTCTGTTCTTAAATGAATACAATGGTTGCCAGATGATTCGGAATGACCTGAGTCCTACACTTTTACTGGAAATGACCCCTTTTGGTATTAGCGTACAGGTTGGCAGCAATGCAGTTTCGGATCACAGCCAGCAGAAGTTTGCGAACTAAAACAATGTTGGCTTTTAAACCATCATCCTAGTTTTTGGTTTACCTCAGCTCATTAGGCTGAGGTAATTTTTTTCTGATGGTTGAGTGCGGGAAATGAGTTTTGTCTCTCTGTACCCTAAAGTCACACCGAGTGTTAGCTACTTGCTTAATACATCAAATATAGTGACCCACAGTGAGATAGGGTTTTATGACCAAGCCGGTGATAAATCCAATAAAAAAGCCACTTAATAGTGGCTTTTTTATTGGCTGCGATTTAAGGATTTTATTGGCAAAGCGTCCTTGGGAGGCTAGCGTTAGCCTCCCACGGTTTCAAGCTTAGGCTTTGTTAACGCTAGCAATCCATTGATCGACTTGTTCTTCCAGTACATCCAAAGGCAGCGCGCCATTTGCCAAGACTAAAGTATGGAAATCCCGGATATCAAACTTATCACCCAGTTGTTTTTCCGCCTTGTGTCTCAGTTCGAGTAACTTAATCATCCCGACTTTATAGGCAATGGCTTGAGATGGCATAACGATATGACGCTCGACCATTTTCTTCGCATCGGATTTTGCGTTAGGGGTATTATCGACGTAATAAGCTATCCCTTGTTCGCGGGTCCATTTCTTGGCGTGGATCCCGGTATCGACCACTAAACGACAAGCTCGCCATAACTCCATCGCCAGTCGACCAAAATCGGAGTAAGGATCAGCATATAAGCCCATCTCCTTCGGGAAAGACTCACTGTAGAGCCCCCAACCTTCGATATAGGCGGTATAGCCACCAAACTTACGGAACTTAGGAATATCCTTTAGCTCCTGCGAGATAGCGATTTGCATATGGTGGCCAGGGATCCCCTCATGGTAAGCCAGTGCTTCCATCTGGTATTTAGGCATGGCTTTCATATCGTAGAGGTTGGCATAGTAGCTACCTGGGCGAGAGCCATCGGGTGCTGGTTGCTCATAGAAGGCTTTACCCGCGGATTTTTCCCTAAAGGCTTCAACCTGTTTAACTATCATGGCCGCCTTAGGTTTGACCTTAAAGACTTCATCCAAGCGTGAGTGCATATTATCGATAAGCTTGGTTGCATCGGCTAAATATGCCGCCTTGCCTTCGGCGGTATTTGGATAATAGAACTGCGGATCATCGCGCATAAAGGCGAAGAACTCTTGCAAGGTGCCGTTAAAATTCACCTTTTTCATAATGGCGCGCATTTCATTATGGATGCGTTCCACTTCGGCAAGACCAAGTTGATGGATTTCATCCGCCGTCATGTGGGTAGTCGTGGTGCGCGCAAGCGCATTGTTATAAAACGCCTCGCCGTCGGGGAGTTTCCAAACCCCATCGCGGGTATCGGCCTTGGCTTCTAAGGTTTTTATATAGGCGATAAGCGTCTTGTATGCGGGCTCAACTTGCGAGACTAGCGCTTTTTCTGCATCGGCAATAAGTTGGGCTTTTTCTGCTTCAGTGATGCTGAGTGCGCTCACTTTTTTGCGAAAATCCGCTAACAAGGCACTGTCTTCGCCTTTATCGAAGGGGGCGCCTTTAATGATGTTTTGGCTGTCAGAAATCACGTAACCGAACACAAATTTAGGGGCAATAATACCTTTATCTGCGCGCACTTCTAGCGCCTGTTGCAGTTGGCTTAAGCGCTTAGGCACGCCATTTAAGCGGCTGATATAAGCCTTAGCATCGCTGACATCGGTGATCTGGTGTTGATTAATCAGGAAGGAGGCGATCATCGAGTGGCCACCATGCATCTGATTCACTGGGTAGTTATGGTAACGCCACTGGTAGTCTTTGATATCGTTATTCAGGTTTTGGGTGAGTAACGTCAGGCTTAGGCGAGTTTGTGGGTCAAGCTTACTCGCATCCAGTTGATTCACTTCGGCCAGTTGTTTCTTGGTTCGCGCCAACTCACGGGCATCCGCTTCATCGCCAATGTCGTCCCACTTATCATAGTCCTGCTTTATACCCATATAGGTTTGCGCAATGGGGCTTGCCATGATGTTTTCCATGAAGATGGCTTCAAACAAGGCGTTGGCTTTTTCTGACTCGCTTTGGGCAGCTACACTTGCACTGGTCACATTATGTGAGTCACTTAAGGTGGGCACCGCATAGGAAGGCAGTGCTAGCAGGGCGGAGAGGGTAAATGCGACTAAGCTGATGTTCGTTTTTATTGGCATGATCAGGCTTCCTTAACAATGTTCAGGTAATTCTAAAGAAGCAGGGGAAAAATGTATGAATATAAATGTTAGAAAATGTGTTAGCCATAAAAGATATCTCATCGAGAAACCTAAGCTAACACATTATTTATATGGGAAATTTAATTAGTGAATCAACAAAATTGCGTCAGTAAATCGTTCACAAACATGTGACCTTTACTGGTTAATTGCCAATGTTCAGCCGATTCGGTCAGCAACCCCCGTTGTTTGGCTTTTTCCATTCCCTCTTTCAAAGTATCTCGATGTAAACCAGTTCTGTCTTCAAACTCTTGCTTAGGGATAGGCGTCATTAAGCGCAGACGATTCATCAAGTATTCGAGGGCGCGATCTTCTTCGGCGACCTCAGTCTGCTCGAAGTGATAGTTGTCGGCAGCTAAATAACCCTTAGGGTGTTTGATTTTGACCGTGCGAATAATGCGGTTTTCTTCGGGCAAGGTCACTTTGCCATGGGCGCCGCAGCCTATACCTAAATAATCGCCGAATTGCCAATAGTTAAGGTTATGCCTGCATTGATAACCGGGTTTGGCATAGGCAGAGATTTCATACTGCTCATAACCGAGTGCTGCTAACTTTTGTTGCCCTTGTTCGTAGATCTGCCAGAGATCTTCATCGTCGGGCAGCTGCGGCGGTTTTGAGTGGAACAGGGTATTGGGCTCAATAGTCAGTTGATACCAAGACAAATGCGGCGGATTGAGCGCAGCAGCGGTATCGATATCCGCCATGGCCTCAGCAAAACTTTGATTCGGAAGTCCGTGCATCAAATCCAAGTTAAAACTTAAATAACCCGCTTGGCTGGCTTTTTGGGCGGCGGTTTGGGCTTCGTTTTGATCGTGGATCCGCCCCAGCAGATTGAGCTTATCCTTAGAGAAACTCTGTACACCAATGGATAATCGGGTGACCCCTGCGGCGCGGTAGGCACTAAAGTCATCGTGCTCTAGGGTGCCAGGGTTGGCCTCCATGGTGATTTCAATATCGTCACTGAAGGGAATGAGCGCATTGGCGCCATCCAATATCCGTTTGATTTGATTAGCATCAAACAGAGACGGCGTTCCACCACCAATAAAAATGGTGTGTAACTTACGGCCCTGTACTAAGTGCAAGTCTTGGCGTAAGTCCGCTAGCAGCGCATCCACATAGGCCTTTTGGGGTAATTCACCATTTTGCCCATGGGAGTTAAAGTCGCAGTAAGGGCATTTTTGTACACACCAAGGGATATGGATGTACAGGCTCAACGGCGGCAGGGTTAACTGAGGTGACACATTCACTGACATTATTGGGTGTTCCCGTCGGTAAATACGCCTTTTTCCTGCATGGCAGCAATCAGTTGCACTAAAGCTTTACCACGGTGACTCAAGGCATTTTTCTCGTCACTGCTCATTTGCGCGGCGCTGCAATCGTGGTGCTCTGGAATAAAAATCGGATCGTAACCATGGCCGTTGTCACCCCGTTGCACGAAATCGATCTGGCCTTCCCAAGAGGCTTGGCAAATGATGGGCGTTGGGTCCTTCGCATGGCGCATATAGACTAAAACGCATTGGAATCTGGCCGTACGCGGCGCAGGATTATCCTTTAATGTGTCTAAGAGTTTTAACACATTGTCTTGATCCTTGGCATTTTCCCCCGCATAGCGCGCAGAGTAGATGCCCGGTGCACCTTGGAGTAAATCGACTTCTAATCCCGAGTCATCGGCAATGGCGGCAAGTCCGGTAATTTGCGCCGCATGTCTGGCTTTGATAATGGCGTTTTCGACAAAGGTGGTGCCCGTTTCAGCCACTTCGCTAACGTTAAATTGGCTTTGTGGCAGCACTTTTACGCCATAGGCGGCGAGCATTTGATCGAATTCGGCAAGTTTACCTTTATTGCCACTGGCGAGGACGATTTGTTGCATGGAATACCTATTGGATTGGGCGCTCTTGGCTGTATGTCACTGAGTGTGAACATTGAGCGATGTCATTGGACTGTATGCGGCAATGATACCCAAGCTTGGCGGTAAAGGACAGAAAAAGGCAGGACGATACTTGGTATCGTCTTGCCCTGTGAGGTTGGAATTATTCGACGTAGAACTTTTGCTTAAACTGCAGATTGGTGTTGAGTTGATTACCGTGTTTGATGGCGATGTTGAAATTGATTTCTTGATCGTCGCGGTAAGGTACTTCGGCGATGTAGTAAATCGCCTTACCCTCACGGATCTCTCTAAATTTCAAATCGATACGGGCATCGAGTAGGTTATTGGCCACGCCAGTGATTTCAACGGGCACTGCGGGTGAGCCTTCTTCACTCATATCTAATACCGCAATGTTAATGATGCCTCTGTAGCTACTGCGTTCGATGCCATAGGATTTCGCAATACTAGGCGTTAAAAAGGTGCTGCCCAGTGCCATGTAATGAATATCGAAGTTACCGACGGTTTCTTTTTGCTCGGCATTAGCGACACCGCACAGGCTTGCGGTTAAGGCGAGCATAATAAGGAGATTACGTAACATGATGTTGTACCTTCATATGAGGGATTACTTGAGTATAGGTCGCAGGAAGGAGACTTCCAACGCTGTGTTTATTCGAGCAGTGTCGCGATTTCTGCGGGGACGTTTTTAGGGGCGCTAATGCGTACCTGCTTATGACGTCCTAATTCGCCCTTAAGGATGTGAACATCGCTTTTAGGGACTTTAAAGGCCTTGGCTAAATACTTGCTTAAATGGGCATTGGCCTTGCCATCGATAGGCGGTGCTGTGATGGCGACTTTTAACTCATCACCGTGTAGCCCGACTATCTGATCGCGACTCGCTTTAGGTTGAATATACAAATTAAGCAGCAAGTCGCCTTGCTGCATAATGACTGCGCTCATTAAATCACGGCCCAAAATGGTACGTATTGCGCCAACAGCATGTTGATAAAGTTCATGCCGATAATCACCAACATCACCGACAGATCTAAGCCACCAATGGGCGGAATGATGCGGCGCACTGGGGCTAAAATGGGCTCTGTCAGTTGTCCCATGATCATCACAATCGGGTTATAGCCTTGATTGAACCAGCTTAAGATGGCTCGGATGATCAGCATCCAGAAGAGCAAAATGCCCGCCTGCTTAATGACAGTGACAAGCGCAAACACAAAGAACAGCACTATATCAATACCGCCGCCGGCAATAAGACTTATCAGCAGCACTTTGACCATCACGACTAATAGGGCTAGCACAAATGAAGAAGTGTCGAATCTTCCCATTGAAGGAATTAATCGACGCATAGGTGCAATCAACGGGTGAGTGGCTTTGACCACAAACTGGCTGAAGGGATTATAAAAATCGGCACTGGCCAAGGGGAGCCAGATCCGTAATATCACCACCATCAAATACAAATCGAAGAGTGTGCTGATCAAAAAGGTTAATGCATTCATCGAGATTTCTGCCTATATGAGTCCGATTAAAAACGCCCGCGTTAAAAGTTAGATGAGTCACCCAGCCATTGCTGGATCAAAAAGTATTGGCCATTTCTTCTGCACGCTTGATGCAGTTTTCCATCGCATTTTTGACCACACCACGGAGATCCGCCGCTTCAAATGTGGCGATGGCTTGCGCCGTTGTGCCGCCCTTAGAGGTGACATTCTCCCGTAAATTGCCCAGCGTAAGCTCAGGATTTTGCTTTGCCATCATAGCAGCACCGAGGGCCGCTTGCTGTACTAAGCTTCTGGCTTTGGCTTCATCCATACCCATTTGCTTACCGGCATCGATCATAGATTCCATCAGTAGGAAGAAATAGGCAGGTGAACTACCCGCAAGGGCAATGACTTGATTAATCTCAGACTCCTCATTCACCCACACAATTTCACCACCGCTAGACATCAAGCGTTCGGTAATGGCTTGCTGGGCATCAGAGAGGGGCTGCGGGGCGTAGAGTCCCGTCATACCGACACCGATTTGCATTGGGGTGTTTGGCATAGTGCGAACTAGCGTGATGGACTGTGCTAAATACTGGCTGTAGCGCTCTGCTTTAATCCCCGCAGCAATGGTTATGACCAGCTTGTTAGACATATCAATGCCTTGCAGTGCTTGGCAGACTTGTTCCATCAACTGTGGCTTAACGGATAATACGATGACATCGGCATCTTGGGCGGCGCTAACATTGTCTTGGGATACACGCACACCAAAGTCGGCGGCGAGGGCATCGAGTTTACCCTGGCTAGGATTGGTGGCTTGCACTAGCGCAGCAGGATAACCGCTACGAATTAAGCCGCTGATAATACTGCGGGTCATATTGCCCGCACCGATAAAGCAGATTTTTTGTTGACTCATGTGTACCCCATAATGTCTGGCCTAGGCTGAGTGGATAACATTCAGCATTAATATCATTGAATTAGCGTTATTAGGCCGGATAAAAATTTCTATTTGATGTTCTCTAACAGTATTTGGGCTTTAGCCACTAAAAACAAGGCTAAAGCCGATTTTACTGGCTCGCCTTTGACTATCTCTGTCATTTCTCTTAGCGTCAATGATGACGGTTTAACCCGTACCGACTAATTGCGGGTGGTCTCTTTTGCACCGTAATCCCGTTCACCAAAGATGGCGCTGCCGATACGCACCATGGTTGAGCCGCACTCAATAGCGACGTCTAAATCATTACTCATGCCCATGGAGAGAGTATCTACCGCGGGATAATGCTGCTTTAGCGTATCGAATAACTGCTTAAGCTTGCTGAGTTCGCGGGTCTGCTGCGCGATGTCATTGGTGGCACTGGGAATCGCCATTAAGCCCCGCAGTTGTAAATGGGGTAATTGGCAGATGCTATCGGCCAGCGGCAGCATTTGCTCGGCATCGATACCAGATTTAGTGTCTTCATCACTGATGTTGATTTGAATACACACATTGAGCGGCGCAAGGTGTGCTGGGCGCTGCTCATTGAGCCGCTGAGCAATTTTCTCCCGCGAGAGGGTGTGCATCCAATCGAAGTGCTGGGCGACTAAAGCGGTTTTATTGGATTGCAGTGGCCCAATAAAATGCCATTCGATATCAGGGTGTGTGCCCTTTAGCGCCTCAATTTTTGTCACACCTTCTTGAACATAGTTCTCGCCAAAGCAACGCTGGCCCGCATCATAGGCTGCTATAATATCTTCAATGGGTTTAGTCTTACTGACGGCAAGTAAGCGAATACTGTGAGGTAGGTGTGCGCATTTTTGCGCCGCTTGCGCGATCCTGCTCTGGGCGAGGGCGAGTCTGTCTGCTATTGTTGTCATGATGTAATTATCTGGTTGCAAGGATATCCCAAACTATGGAAATCACTGAGTTATTAGCCTTTAGTGTAAAACACAAAGCCTCGGATCTACACCTCTCTGCAGGGATATCTCCCATGATCCGTGTCGACGGTGAAGTGAGAAAAATTAACCTGCCCGCGCTCGATCATCAGGGTGTACATAGCCTTGTGTACGACATTATGAATGATAAACAGCGTAAGGACTTTGAAGAGCATTTAGAAATCGACTTTTCGTTCGAAGTCCCTAATTTAGCGCGTTTCCGTGTAAACGCCTTTAACCAATCCCGCGGCGCGGCGGCGGTATTTCGTACCATTCCAAGCGAAATTTTGTCGCTCGAGCAGTTAGGTGCGCCAGAGATTTTTAAAAAAATTTCCAGCTTTCCCCGCGGCTTAGTGCTTGTTACTGGGCCTACAGGTTCGGGTAAGAGTACCACACTTGCGGCCATGGTGGATTACATCAATGAGAACCGCCACGACCATATCTTAACCATTGAAGATCCTATTGAATTCGTTCACCAGAATAAGCAATGTTTGATTAACCAACGGGAAGTGCATCGCCATACCCACAGCTTTAACGCAGCGCTACGTAGCGCACTGCGTGAAGACCCTGACGTTATTCTCGTCGGTGAGATGCGTGACCTTGAAACCATTCGTCTGGCGATGACGGCGGCCGAAACGGGTCACTTAGTTTTTGGTACCTTGCACACCACCTCGGCGGCTAAGACCATCGACCGTGTGGTTGACGTTTTCCCAGCTGGAGAAAAGGACATGGTGCGTACCATGTTGTCTGAATCATTACAGGCGGTTATTTCGCAAACCCTGATTAAGAAAATTGGTGGCGGCCGTGTGGCTGCCCACGAAATCATGATGGGTACGCCCGCTATCCGTAACCTTATCCGTGAAGATAAAGTAGCGCAGATGTACTCAGCCATTCAAACGGGGATGGCCCATGGCATGCAAACGCTCGAACAGTGTCTGCAAAACTTAGTCAACCGTGGCCTCATCACCCGTGAGGATGCCATGTCGAAGAGTTCAAACAAACAAGCGACGTTTTAAGGATTTATGATGGATGTCCGTCCGTTTTTAAAAGTCATGGTGGAGCGTAAAGCCTCGGACTTGTTTATTACCGCAGGTTTTCCGCCGAGCGCCAAAATCGATGGTGAGTTACGCCCATTGGCCGAGAGTGCCTTCACGCCCGCGCAGTCTTTGGATTTTGTTGAATCCGTGATGACTGAGGCGCAAAAGAAGGAGTTTCACAGCACTCGCGAGTGTAACTTCGCTTTTGCGGTGAAGGATTTAGGGCGTTTTCGCGTTAGCGCATTCTGGCAGCGTGAATCTCCGGGATGCGTGATGCGCCGGATTGAGACCAAGATCCCAGAGGTGGAAGACTTAAAACTGCCACCGATTTTAAAAGATCTGGTGATGAGTAAACGGGGTCTTATCATCATGGTCGGGGGTACGGGAACCGGTAAGTCGACCTCTTTGGCGGCGTTAGTGGGTTATCGTAATGCCCATGCCCGTGGTCATATCCTTACCATCGAAGACCCAGTGGAATTTGTGCACGATCATCGCAAAAGTATCATCACTCAACGTGAAGTGGGTATAGATACAGAATCCTTTGATGCGGCGCTGAAGAGTTCGCTGCGTCAAGCGCCCGATGTGATTTTGATTGGTGAAATTCGTACCCAAGAAACCATGGAATTTGCCCTTTCCTTCGCCGAAACGGGTCACCTCTGTATGGCGACACTGCACGCGAACAACGCTAACCAAGCGTTAGACCGGATCATGCACTTAGTACCTGAGAGTAAACATCAACAGTTGCTATTCGACTTGTCACTCAACTTGCGCGGCATTGTGGCGCAGCAACTAGTGCCTAAGGTCGATGGCACAGGACGACGGGCGGCGATTGAAGTCTTGATCAATACGCCACGTGTCGCGAGCTTGATTGCTAAAAACGAGCTGCATTTGCTTAAAGAAACCATGGCTAAATCGAATGAGCAAGGCATGCAGACCTTCGACCAAGCCTTGTTGCAACTCTATATCGATGGGGAAATCAGCTATGCCGATGCGCTTCACCATGCTGACTCGCCAAACGACTTGCGTTTAATGATCAAACTGCAAAATAAAGAGCCTACCAGCTCAAGCTTTATGGAAGGCGTGACCTTGGATATGGATTAACCCTGTCCGCGGTAATGTTAAAGCAGCTCCCTTGAGCTGCTTTTTTTATCGCTTAAGACAATCGATAACTCGCTGTAGCTTTTATTTTTTTATTCAATATGATCTCTATATTAGCGAGTGACGTAATAGAGAATAACGAGTTTGCCAATCTTGGCGCGCCCAATGAGAAGGACATTATGATGAAACTCCCCTTAGCTATCTTTGCTAGCCTGTTAAGCACTAGCGCATTTGCGGCAACTTGCCCGAGTTATCTTGATGTTGAAGTGCGTAAATTGCACTCGGATGAGAAAATTAATCTGTGTGAATTGACTCAGGGCAAGCCAGTGTTACTGGTCAACACCGCGAGTAACTGTGGTTACACTCCGCAATTTAAGGCCCTCGAAGCGCTTCATAAAGAATACAAAGACAAAGGCTTAGTGGTGATTGGTTTCCCTTCCGATGACTTTTTCCAAGAAGAAAATGATGAAAAAGACACTGCTAAGGTGTGCTACATCAACTATGGTGTTACCTTCACAATGCTAGCGACATCGCCCGTGAGAGGCAGCGATGCTAACAGTGTCTTCAAATACTTAGGAGATAAAGCTGGCTCGCCTAAGTGGAATTTCTACAAGTATGTCGTCAGTGGCGATGGCAATACTGTGCAGCAGTTTAATTCTAAGGTGAAACCTGATAGTGCCGAGCTTAAGCAGGCAATAGAATCAGTGCTTTAATGCCCAATTTATTCATTTTACTCATGTTAAGAGGCTACTTTGGCTAGGTTTTCAGGATTATCAAAAGAGATGGGTCACGCAAAGCGTGGCAAAGTGGGCGTGTTGCTACTCAACCTTGGCACTCCCGATGCGCCAACGGCATCGGCGGTGAGGCGTTACCTTGCGGAGTTTTTATCCGACCCTCGGGTGGTCGAAATTCCAAAACTTCTGTGGATGCTGATTTTACATGGCATTGTGCTGCGCGTTCGTCCGGCTAAGTCTGCGGCGCTCTATCAAAAGGTCTGGACCGAGGCGGGTTCACCGCTGATGGATATCAGCTTGCGCCAAACTGCTAAATTATCGGAAAAATTAACGGCCGATGGGCATCAAGTCTCGGTGCATTTAGCCATGCGTTATGGCAATCCTTCTGTGGCGAACACCTTACAAACTATGCATCAGCAGGGGATTGATAAGCTGGTCGTATTACCGCTCTATCCGCAATATGCGGCGCCGACAACGGGCTCGGCTTTTGACGCTATTGCAAGGGAATTAACCCTGTGGCGCTATCTGCCATCGCTGCATTTTATTCACTCTTATCATGATAACCCCGACTTTATTACCGCATTGGTGAACTCGATTCGTGCCGACTTTGAGCAACACGGTAAGCCGCAAAAGTTAGTGCTTTCTTACCATGGTATGCCGGAGCGTAATCTGCATTTAGGCGATCCTTATTATTGCTTTTGCATGAAGACGACCCGTCTGGTGGCTGAGCAATTAGGGCTTACAGCGGATGAGTTTATAATGACTTTCCAATCTCGCTTTGGTAAAGCTAAATGGTTACAACCCTATACGGATGCCACCATGCAGGCGTTGCCGAGTGAAGGTGTACGTAATGTGGCTATTGTGTGCCCAGCGTTTAGTGCCGATTGCTTAGAGACCTTAGAAGAGATTGTCGGTGAAAACGGTCATATCTTTGCTAATGCCGGCGGGGAGAAGTTCCGTTACATTCCTGCGCTGAACGATAATGATGACCATATCAGCATGATGGCTAACTTGGTTAAGCCTTACCTGTAAACTTTATAAGCGCAGAAATAAAAAAGGATAGCTCAGGCTATCCTTTTGTTTTATCGCTTACTATTCACCGAAATGATTTTCAAAATAGCTTTCGACAATCAATACGGCAGACACGGCATCGACTTGGCCTTTGGTGAGGGCTTTAAAGCCGCCGAGTTCAAATAGCCGAGCTTTTGCATCTGTGGTGGTCAGTCTTTCATCTTGAGTGACAATTTTGACCCCAAACTTAGCGTTTAGTCGGTTGGCGAATTTTCTCGCTCTGTGGGTCATCTCTTGCTCTGTTCCATCCATATTGAGCGGTAAACCTACGACGACTAAATCGGGTTGCCACTCTTTAATGAGCTTGCCGATTTCATCCCAATTGGGAATACCATCGACGGCTTTTAGGGATAATAGTGGCGTGGCGCTGGCGGTGATTTGTTGCCCTATGGCGACACCAATACTTTTTGTTCCAAAATCAAAACCTAAAACGGTTCTTGCGTTCATCTCTATATTCACTCGTCACAATAAAATCGGCTAGGCGTGGCCTGCCTGTGATGACAATTGCCAAGCATCAAAGCCGAGCGCGCGGCTCGCTTGTTGCCATCTATCCTCGTGTTTGACATCGAAGAGTAGGGCTTGATCGGCAGGGATAGTCAGCCATGAGTTATCGGCCAGTTCTTGCTCCAGCTGGTTTTTGCTCCAACCCGCATAACCTAATGCCACGATAAATTTTTCCGGCGAGCGCTCGCTGCCAATCGCCGTTAATACATCCCTAGAGGTGGTGAGCATAAGGCCAGAGCTTAATTCTGTACTGTTGGCCCAGTAAGGCTGGGATGTATGCAGGACAAAGCCTCTATCTTGGGAAACGGGGCCGCCCATTAAAACCTGCGCGCCTAATGCTAGGTCGGTCGACACTTGCTCAGCTGGTAAATCCATCTGTTCGAGCAATGAGTTCACTTCAATGCCCAGCGGTTTATTAATCACGAGCCCCATGGCGCCTTTTTCATCGTGCTCACATAGATAGATGACGGTGCGCTCAAAAAAAGTGTCATCGAGCGACGGCATGGCGATTAAAAAATGGTTCTGCAAACTCTCCATTAAATGCTCCGTTCAGCCCACAGGCGTTGACCAATAGATTAAATCCAGCGGCTTAGGCTGGTGGCGTATCAACCGCCGGCTAATTTGACTTTGTAGTTTTGTTTTTCAAGCAGTAGTTTTAGTTGTTCGCGATTATCGGTTTGCACTTCGATAGTGAAATCTTTGACTGTGCCGCCACAACCACATTGTTTTTTAAGGGTTTGTGCCAGGGATTTTAAGCCCGCTTCATCAAGCCCTAGGCCTGAAATGACCGAGACACCTTTACCTTTGCGGCCTTTGCTGTCTCTGTGGATACGCACAATCCCATCGGATGCGGGGATAGCTTTGGCTTCTGGCTCGGCAGTAATGCGGCCTTTATCTGTGCTGTACACTAAGGAAACGTTGGGATCTACTCTCATAAGTCATCTTTTATCTGAATATACGCCGCTTAAGTTTACCAAACTCAACGTCTTTCGGGGAGGTAAAAAAAGGCCACTGACAGAGACTGAAAGTGGCCGAAGGTCAATGCTAGCTCTTTGCAGGGAAGTAGCATGTTTAAAAAGCAGACTTAGAGATGCTGCAATACCATAGCGATTAATGCCAATGCGGTAAGTAGGGCGCAGGGCATGATAAAACGATGCAATTTAGGGAGAGCGATTAAGCAAGCGGTAGCAACAAACCCAAAGGCGGCAACCGTGGTGTAATTCACTCCGTTCGACACAGTCTCAAACACGAGCCAACTCAATACGACTAAAGGTAAAAACAGCAACATCATGGGGAGATGAGGTGTGAGCTTACTGTTATGGGTATCAGCAGATACTTTTTGCGGTGCGAACCAGAAAATCGCTGATGCCACAATCAATGCGCTAATGAACCAGTACATGTTATTTATCCCTTAATCGCTTTAAGTGATAATCATTATCATTTAAAGCGATTGCTGAAGTCAAGCTGAATAACACACTGCTTTTTCATCATATTGAGTTGTAGAACCGTCCATTGCTCTGTAAGCTAAATTTATTTTCGGCTTATTTGTGTTCGATAAGAACGACCAAGGAAATCACCATGAAAAATATAATTGTAGGTTTAGCCGTACTGGCATTGAGTGCCTGTAGTTCCCTTAAGTCGGGTTGGGATTTTGACCCTAGCGCCAATTTTACTCAGTACAAGACCTATGCTTGGGTCGCGCAAAAGACCGATGCTTCGGGTTATCACCTCGATGGTTTAATGGATCAGCGCGTGCGGGATGCGGTGAACTCTCAGCTTTCATCTAAGGGCATGACCTTGGTCGATGCAAAGGATGCCGATGTATTAGTGAACTATCTGACCAAAATCGATAAGAAGATTAATGTAGATACCTTCAATACCAATTTTGGCTATAACCCTTACTATGGACCAGGTTGGGGCTGGGGCGGTAACATGCAAACCCAGACCACAGTTAGAGAATACGAAGTTGGCACCCTGATCATTGATTTAGTTGATAATAAAACCGCTAAGTTAATTTGGCGTGGCTCAGTAGCTGATACTATCCGTGATAAAAATACTCCTTCGGAAAGAGTACAGCTGATCAACGAAGCGGTCGGCAGTGTGATGGCGAATTTCCCGCCAAAACCTGAAAACAAATAATTTACTTTTAGTCTAAAAAAGCGGCCCTTTGGCCGCTTTTTTGTGGCTAAAATTTAGGCTTGAGTGGTATTAAGATGAATTTTCTACAAATTTTAAAATTTTAATTGATTATGCTTTATTAAAACTTATCAAAAAATAAGCTTAATTGAATGAGAGGAACTGTCGTCTGTTGGTTAATGCATTGTTATTGAAGGGCTGTAGTGTAACGCAATATAGAAAAGTAGAAATAGCTAATGCACAAAAACTATCAATAGATTAAATATTCTAATGACAAAATTTAAATAATCTCATTATCCAGTCCGTGGATTATCAGGCAAAATCCGTTCTTTATGCATGGGTAATAAGTAGTTTAAATGCAAGAAGCGCAATTTATCGGATTATTATGGCTGATTGGGATTTTAGCCGAGGCCATGACAGGGGCATTAGCGGCGGGTCGTAAGCAGATGGACCTATTCGGCGTGGTGATCATTGGCTGCGCGACGGCAATTGGTGGTGGCACCCTAAGAGACATGCTGCTCGGAAATTACCCTTTGATTTGGGTCGAGAATGTCCATTACCTGCTGGCGATTGCATTTGCGTCTTTACTAACGGTCGCCATTGCGCCTGTGATGCGTTACCTGTCTAAGTTATTCTTGGCCATTGATGCCTTAGGCCTAGCCGTATTCTCGATTGTTGGCGCCCAAAAAACGCTAATGTTAGGCTTTAGTCCAACGATTGCGGTGGTGATGGGGCTCGTCACAGGGGTCTTTGGCGGGGTGATCCGCGATATTCTCTGTAATCAAGTGCCTTTGATTTTTAAGAAAGAACTCTATGCGGTGATTTCGCTCTTTACCGCAGGCTTATATATCACCCTCAATGCTTATCAATTGGCTGAGTGGATAAACCTAGTGGTCTGTTTAACGCTTGGCTTTAGCTTACGAATGTTAGCGCTGCGTTACCATTGGTCTATGCCGACCTTTGACTATCAAGCCAGCGGCGACCAACATACGCACTAGGGCGTGTTGACGTTTCAGGGTTGTTTTTGCAGCAATGTGGCTGGCGTTTATGCGAGGCAAAGTCCGTGCAGTGTAGTTATTCTACATAAACGGACGATAACGCAGCAGAAACGCCAGCCAAATGCTGCCCGAAGGGTTCGTCTGACAAGCCCTTGCTCTTACTTTCTGTCATAAGAGCCGCTCGTCATTTGAGTAGAATAACTACACATCATTCCTCGTTTCGCGAACACGAGCTTACCAGAAAGAACAAAATCTAATCTCGAAACGTCAACACGCCCTAATAAAAAATGGGGCATTAAATGCCCCATTTTTTATGTTATTGCTGTGCTTGAATGGTTTTTAACGCTTCAAGCGCGGCGTCATAATTGGGGTGTTCAGTAATATTGGGGACCAGCTCTTGGTACTTAAGCTGACCTTCGGCATCGATAATAAAGATGGCCCGAGCGAGTAAGCCGTAATCCTCAATCAATAAACCGTATTTCTCACCAAAATCACGCCACACTGAGTCGGAGAGGACTTTGATTTTGTCGACATTTTCCACCTTACAGAAACGTTTTTGGGCGAAGGGCAAATCTGTACTGATGGTCAGCATGACGACATCATCGGAGAAGTGACTGACTTCACTGTTAAAGCGCTTAGTTTGCAGCGCACAGACACCCGTATCTAAACTGGGCACGGCACTGATCAGCACGGTTTTGCCTTTAAAGTCACTCAGGCTGATAGGGGTAAATTTTTCATCGACAACTTTAAACCGTGGCGCCATTTGCTCAAGTTTGGGTAATTTCCCTGCGAGAGTGACAGTCTTGTCGCCCATCATCACTTGGGTTTTATCATTGGCGATAGCGGTGGGGCTGAGAACCATTAAACTAAAAACACAGCCAGCGGCTAGAAATGAAACATACTTTTGCATTTTCTCTCCCTTACTCAGGTATGTTGTGCATATAGGCTTAAGGTACGACAAAACCTAAACTATCACCATAAAAAAGGCCGGTATTCACCGGCCTTTTAATATGCTTGCTGATTATTTGCTCTCTGGCAATTGCTTCACATGAATATCCATTTGTGGGAATGGAATTTCAATGTTTGCTGCATCGAGTGCATTTTTGATTTGTTCTAAAATTTGGAAACGCGCTGTCCAGTAGTCGGCGGTTTTAACCCAAGGACGAACCACAAAGTTGATTGAAGAATTTGCCAATTCAGAAAGACCTACGGTGTAACCTGGCTCTTTCAGTACGTATTGGTTGTTATCTAAAATCTCTGTTAATACTTTTTTGGTTAGCGCAATATCCGCAGAATAAGACACGCCAATCACTAAATCGATACGACGATTTTCAGAGGCTGAGTAGTTTGTGATGGTGCCATTCATAATTGAAGAGTTTGGCGCCACAATCACTTTATTATCTGGGGTGCGTAATTTGGTTGAGAAAATAGTGATTTCATCAACAGTACCGGCAATACCTGCTGCTTCAATATAATCACCTACGCGGCATGGGCGGAATAGCACCATTAATACGCCTGAGGCAAAGTTAGACAGAGAACCTTGCAGTGCTAAACCTACGGCTAAACCTGCGGCACCGATAACGGCTACTAGAGAGGCTGTTTGTACGCCAATTTGGCCTAAGGTGGCGATAATGGTGAACACAAACACCACTGCCCAAGCTAAGTTAGCCACAAAAGACACCACAGTTGGGTCAATCTTGCGACTGTTAAGCAACTTGCGCACTAACTTTTGTGCGACGCCAGAAAAATATTTACCGACGAAGAAAATAATGAGGGCAAATAAGATTTTTAAGCCATAGGTCATGACCAAATCTGGCGCCTGCTTTAATAAACCTTCGAGGTTATCCATTAAATTACTCCCTAAAAATACGCTAACAAAACTAGTTATTATTGACGATAAATTGTACTCGTCGATTTAATCTGCGACCTTCGCTGGAATGATTATCCGCAACTGGTTCAGATATACCTTTACCGACAACGGTAAAGCGATTTGGATTGAAGCCATAGTCTTCAACCAAAATGCGTTTCACATTTTGAGCCCGTCGTAGTGATAACTGATAATTAAACTCTGGCGTACCGACAATATCCGTATGCCCAACTAAAGTTAATCGAGTCTCAGTATTCGCGTCTAAAAAAGCTTTCACTAAGGCTAAAGCTTTCCATTGCGATAAATCTACTTCGGCAATCGCAAACTCAAAATACACAATCACGGTCTCAATATTATGACAATCAGCGGCTGAATAAGTACTGGGGTCATTGAGATCACATTGAATACTGCTGGATTTTACTTCGGCTTGGTAAACACAGCCATTGGCCATCACAGTGGTGTTTGCTGGTGTGTTTGGACAGGCATCCTTAATATCCGGGACGCCGTCTTGATCTGTATCTTGCCATGCATACGCGGGTAACATCTGGCTTAGGCTCAGCGCTAAACACGTTAATTTAATCCATTGCATTACGGATATTTTCACCACAAATCACCTTGTATTTTATCTTGAGTAGCTAAAACCACTAAGAGATTTGCACTGCATTAGCATGAGCATCTTAGTCTGGTATTCTATCTTTTTTATCGGCCTAACGCCAAGTTTTGCCCGTTATTTGATGCAAATCAATCGCATCAGCCTAGATAACATTGGCTCCTTGTTGATTTTATCGGCAGACATAAAGGCAAACTATACAAATTTTTCCTTTGAGGCTAGAGTCGCACTTATGCGATGAATATCCGCATCGGGGATAGGCAGAAGAAGTCGAGGACAAGATGATAGATTTACGCAGTGATACCGTGACCCAGCCAACAGAGGCGATGCGATTAGCCATGTCGAGGGCTGAAGTGGGTGATGATGTTTATGGTGATGATCCGACCGTCAACAGTTTGCAAGATATGGCCGCCGAGATGTTTGGTTTTGAGAGTGCGCTGTTTACGGCATCCGGCACTCAGGCCAATTTGCTTGCATTGATGGCGCATTGTGAGCGTGGAGATGAATACCTGTGCGGCCAGCAGGCGCATAACTATAAATTTGAGGGCGGCGGCGCGGCGGTTCTCGGCAGCATTCAACCACAACCGCTGACCAATCAGCTGGATGGCACTATCGCCTTGACCGATATTGAAGCGGCGATTAAACCCGATGATATTCACTTCGCGCGCACGCGCTTACTGAGCTTAGAAAACACTATTGGCGGTAAAGTCTTGCCCCAGACTTATCTTGCCAATGCGCAGGCACTGGCATTTCAGCGTGGCTTAAAAATTCATTTAGATGGCGCTAGGGTTGCTAATGCCGCCGTGGCGCAGGGGATAGGAATTGCCGATATTGCCGGGCATTTTGATTCGGTTTCCATCTGTTTATCAAAGGGATTGTGCGCGCCTGTTGGCTCGCTGCTCCTAGGTGATGAGCGCCTAATTAAAAAGGCCACGCGCTGGCGTAAAATGCTTGGCGGCGGCATGCGCCAGGCGGGGATTTTAGCGGCGGCGGGTAAATTAGCGCTCACAGAGCAGGTTGAGAGACTTGGGGAAGACCATGAAAATGCTGCGTATCTTGCCCAGCAATTGAGTCAGTTGAGTGAATTTGAAATCGATTTAGCCGCCGTTCAAACCAATATGGTGTTTGCAACGCTTGCGTCCCATGTCGATGATAAAGCGCTGGCGAAACGTTGCCGTGAGGCGGGCATTATCATCAGCCCTAGCCGCACGCTACGCTTTGTGACCCATAAAGATGTGTCACGTCAGGATATTGATAAAGTGCTACAAGTGTTTAAATTACATCTGCAGGCATAATCTGTTTTGAGCCCAAGTGAAAACTTGGGCTTTTTTATACATCTGGCTTGTTATATCGCGGATTTTAAAATCAACAGTCGAATTGTGAGCCAGATGCTAGGCGAATTTTTTTAAGCCTATCTATACTAAAAACAATAAGTTCACATCATTGAGGTCGAGCAGGGTTGAAACCTAACAATAATACTAATAAAGGGGTCGATTATTGGACAAAACGGATCAGTGAATTGGAAATGCCAGCGCTCTGTTCCACCGTCCAAACGTTAGAAAAGCTTGCCAAGGATGACGTATCGTCTCTCGCCTTACTCGGGCGAAGCGTGATGCACGATAACGCCCTCACATCCCGCATTTTACGTGTCGCTAACAGCGCGATTTACCATAAGGGCAGTACCCAAATTTCGACCGTCAGCCGAGCCGCCATAGTGCTAGGGTTTGATGCGGTGCGAAATATCTGCATTACGGCCCAGCTGTTATCGAGTCTGTTAGAGAGCAAAAATCTTGCCCCCGCCGTTTATCAACGCTTAATCAAATTAATGGCGAAGGCATTCCAAGCCGCCATGTTAGCGCGGATGATGCTCAGTGATTACGATGAGGATATTCAAGAAGAAGCCTTTATCGCCTCTTTGCTCTATCACATTGGTGAGAGTGCATTTTGGAGTATTGGCGGTGAGTTTACCGAAACCTTAGACAGCCAATTAACTGAGTGTGAAAACCCCGTCGAAGAGCGTAGTGTCATTCGTGAAGCCTTGGGTACCTCATTCTCGCAACTGACGCAGAGTATTGCGCGTCACTGGGGATTAGGGGAATTATTGATCCAAGCGGTGAATTATCCCGATGATCAACGCCCTGAAATTCGCTCTATCTTTCTCGCCGATAAGCTCTGTGAGATTCTTTCCCAAGAGGTGATTGATAAAACTGAGTTGGATAAGCGTATCGGCCAAGCCGCCAATTTTACTGGGCTGGATGAGAAAGAATTAACCCTGAGAATGCAGCGCTGCACTAAGGCGACCCATAAATTAGCCGAAGCCTATGGCGCTAAAGTGTTGATTGATTATCTGCCCGATCCTAAGCGCATCAATAAGCTTGAGCCCAGCCCACTTGCGGTAGAGCTGCCAGTATTTGAGGCCAACTTAAATTTGCAATTGGCCAAACTGCGTGAGCTCACCGCCTTTGCGATCAATAAAGCCGATTTTAACCAAATTATGCAGACCGTACTCGAAGGGATTTTAGAAGGCGTCGGCGTGGACCGCTGCGGGGTGTTACTCCTGTCGCCCAGTCGTAAACAGTTGCAGCCTAGGATTATGCTCGGTCGAGATGCTGAAGAGATGAAGCAACTGTTCATTATCGATCTTGGCGATAAAAAGGGCTTATTTTCTCTGGCGATGGAGCATAAGGAATGCCAGTGGATTAATAACCCCAATGCTAAAAAGTGGCTCGAGCAATGCAAAGAACTCAAGACTCAGCTGCCTGAGTCGGGTTTTTTGATGGCGCCACTCTTGGTCGATAGCAAAGTGATTGGTTTTTATTATGCTGACCGGGGGCCATCGGAAAGAACCTTTAGCGAAGTGGATTTTCAAGCTTTTATCCACTTCTCGCAGCTGGCCAATGTGTGTTTTACCGTGTCGTTAAAATAGCTTACTGAGCGTTTTTAATTTCAGCGGTAATCTGTTTGGCAATCGAATTTGGGATGGGAAAGCTCAAATTATATTGAGCAATTTTCCATTCCCCATTGGTTTTAATTAGGGTGCCTGTTCCTCGACTCACGCCATAACTAGGGCTGTTAAGCAGTTCATCAAACAGGATCACATCACCATGCTGCACTAAATGGCGGCTGGTTAAATCGTAGCGCCAACCTTTGGTCGGGCGCGAATAGCGTTCAAACTCGGCCATGCCCCAGCGCTCAGTCGCATCGGTTCCAATAAAAATGCCATCCTGACGATAGAGGGCAAAATACTTGTCCCAATCGGCACTACTCGAATATTGATTCAATTTATCCAGCACTTGAGCGGCCGCTTGCTCATCGCTAAGCGTTGTTGCAACTTGTTCGTTAGCAATGGCCGTTTGTGGATAAAAACATAGGGCGCCAAGCATTAACAGGCTGGCGCTGAACAGGGCTAGATGCTGGCGAGTGCGCGTCGAATGGGAGCTGCGCTCCGTGCGAGTGAAAATTGTCATCGTGGATTCCTTATCGTTATGGTTATTCGGTCTGATGGTTTCTAGAACAGATGCTAATTAGATCAATGCCAGTTTATCGGATCGAGTTGATAAAAATGGCTCAACTCGCGGTAAAGGGCTGGATGCTCTAGATTAAGTGCTTCTGGCTTTTCAAAAAAGACCTCGGTCACCACGGCAAAAAATTCTGCTGGATTGGTAGCACCATAGTAATTAAACAGGGACGGGCGGCCAAGGGCGGCAGCTTGAACTAACTCATTATAGGCCTGACTAAATACACTCGACCACGACAGGTAATCCTGGCGGCGCTGTAAAATCGGCGCGCCATTGGCGTGACCATCTTCTTGATCTAATTGATGGGCAAACTCGTGGATCACTACGTTATTACCATCGTGGGGATTGGCTGCGCCCTCTAAAGTATTTTTCCACGACAGTATCACTTGGCCTTGCTCCCAGGATTCCCCCGCCAGCACATTACGTTGCTCCCAGATTAAACCCGCGGGATCTTGGCGTTGGCTATCAACAATAAAAGCATCAGGATAGACCAATATCTGCCTCAGATTGGGGTAAAAATCGGTATTGCGATTTAGCAGAAGCAAGCAGGCTTGGGCGGCGATGGTGACGCGAATTTCGTCGGTTATTTGCAAACCGTCGCAGCCGACGAATCGTTTTTCATCCAAAAAGACTTGGATATGGCGTTTGAGTTGCAGCTGAAGATCCGCTGGCAAGGCGTGGAAATAAGGCAATCTTTTCTTCAAAATCGTTCGCCAAGCCTTAGGAAAGGCGCTGGCCATTACGCGCTTGCGGTGGAGCGTCTTGCGCCAGCGGCTCGACGCTAACCAAGCGATCGCACCGAGGCCAAGCGTTAGGGTAATGAAAACTGCGAGCATGAATTCCTCAGTGCACTATTTCCTTAGGTATATTAGCTAATGGGGATTCAGCGAGGCGAACTCAATGGTTTGGCTAAAAATAAAACGCTCTAGGATGTGCTGCTTACGGATAAAGTGAGGGGGTGTTGAGCAAAACTTCGGTGCGGTTTCGGCCATGTTGTTTGGCTTGATAAAGTGCTTCATCGGCCTGGCAAAGGAGTCTATTGGTGTCGATTAATTGTGACGGTTGCCAGCAGGCAACACCTAAGCTGATGGTCACTAATCCCGAATGCGCGGAATCCTCATGGGGAATATGCAGGGCGATGATGGCTTTGCGCAGACGTTCGGCAATTTTGTAGGCATCCTCTAGATGGCTCGAGGGCAGTAATAGCATAAATTCCTCCCCCCCATAGCGGGCGAGAATATCCGTCGGCCGTTGCAGAATCGATTTGGCGGCATTGACGATTTGCCTTAAGCATTGATCGCCCAGTACATGGCCGTATCTGTCGTTAAATTGCTTAAAGTTATCGATATCGAACATCACTATGCTGAGGGGCATATTATGATCGTTAGCGTAAATCAATTCCTTCTGAATTTGGCTGTCTAAATAGCGGCGATTATAACAGCCCGTTAATCCGTCGGTTTCGGCCATGGCTTTAACCTGAGCCGCATAGGTTTTAAGGGTTTCGAGCGAACTCACCATCTGTTGTAGCTCGAGGTTATCGGTAATGGGCATTTGGGTGTCGAGTTTTTCATTGGCGATAGCATTCATGGCATCACGGGTGGCGATAACAGGCTTAATGATGCCTTTAGCGATAAAATGCCAACTGGTGAGCCAGATAAAGAAGCAATAGAGAATGCCGCCACAAAAGATCAAAATCACGAAGGATGTGCTGTCACTCTTCAGATTTGCGCCCGCGAGTTGAATTTCTTCTTCTACATGGTTGACTAATTCTTGGGTAAAGGAGGCGATTTCCTGCGCCGCACCAGCCTGATAGCCAAAATGTGCATTGGCAATTTGGGTGCTTTTTAGCGCGTTACGGGAGAGGTCAAAAAGGTTGTCTTTACCCACCATGTTTTGCCTGATTTGCGATAACCAGTCGATGTAAATCGCGCTGTCTTGATTAAATGAGCGAGAGATGTTGTCCATGGTTATCAATCGGCGCATTCCATCCCGCTGTAATTGGTTAAGCTCGACTAGGCTTGTCACATTTTTTACGTTGTCGAGGAGCACAAACAGATGTTCACCCTGATGAAGAAATGCTGAAAGTTTTTGATCTTCCGATAGATTCTCTGAAATTGCATTCAACTGCTTTTGGGCGATTAAGCGGTTATAGTGGCCATGAATTTGCTGCAACTGAGTTTGCATACTATCGGAAAATGCTATTGCCATCCCCGAGAGATTCGCCTGAATATTCTGGGCTTGGAATTTGGCTTGCAGCGCCGTGTCGGTCAAAGTGTTGAGCAGGGGCAACTGCTGCTGATAATAAAGTTGAGTGTCTATGGCATGGTTAAGCGCATCATGCATATGCGGCGAGGTTTCCATGCTGGCGAGGGTTTTGGTATCCCTAAGCAAGTGTTCCCATTGGCTTGTGAGTTCTTGCAACAAACGTAGGCGCTGCTCCTCGGTATCATAATGGTTTAACTCAGTGGTGATGATTTGTAGTCTTTCACTGTTTTTTGCCAGTTGCAGCGCGGTTGTCACTTTCACTACATCGCTATTAACCAAGAGTTCAATTTCCGATCTTAGCTGTTGTGACAATAGGATAGCGATAACGCCATTAAGCAACGCCATGCCCAGAATGATATAAAAGGCCAGCGTAATTTTATGTTTTAGACTGGTGAGTCGTTTAGCATTCATTGGCTATTGTTCTTATCAATTGCAGGCACTTCCCCATAGGTATTCTGCAGATGCTTAATTTTGGCACTCAATTCAATAAAAATATCGGCGCTGTCCGCCTCATGCCGGCTTGCGGCGTAACACGCATGGCTTAATTCCGGGTAAATTTGTCCCATGGCGGTCGTGGTAAAGTGCCCGACATCCAAGACTTTAGTTGACCAAAATAAATTTGCGATATGGCTCGCCTCAAATGCGCCAGCAATGGCTCTTTTTGAGGCTTGTTTAAACTCGGGCGCCGTCACTACATCCATTCGGCAGGGGTTACCGCCACCGAGAGCATAGGCGTATTGGGCTTCATAGGTGCCCATGTATTTAAGTAACCAATAGGCGGCTTGTGGGTTTTTACTGTCGTAGCTCACGGCAAAGGCGTAAGCGCCGTTATAGGGGGTACCGCCTGGCACTTGAGCTACGCCAAGACGAGCACTTGGCACATTGGCCTCGACTTTAAAGGAGGCCGACCATAGATTGTTGTAAGCAAAAGGCCAAATAGCCACTTGCCCTGAAGCCATTGCATTGGCCGCTTCGTTAAAGGCAAATTTGTCATCCGCAGGTATCGCGTAGGGCATCAGCTTACGGTAAATAATGGCCGCTTTTAGCGCCTCTTGATTGACTGCGGGCACTTCAAAATGCGTCAACTGTTTTTGTTGATTATAGATGGGCCACATCCAAGCACCGCCTAAGCTCCAGATAATGCTAGAAAATTCATCGTTTATATGGGGCTTATTGCCAGACATTAAGGCAAGGCCATAAAAGTTGTGGCTTAGCTGTTTATCGGCGAGGAGTTCACCGCTCTTTCGAGTAAAAAATACCGCTTGATCCTGCAGTTCATCAAAATTGGTCGCAGGTTTGAGTGGATAACCGAAACGTTGCTGAAAGTGAGTTTGCTCTGTCTTATTCTCAAACAGATCGGCACGGTAGTGGCTGCCCATCACATAGTTATTGTAGGGAATGGCGTGTAACTCGCCGTGATAAGACAAAATGTTAAGAAGTGATGGATAGTAAGGTTCGAGATACCTTTCCATCGCTTTTTCGCCATCGGGATCATAGAGTTTGGCTAACTCTGGTAGCGGCACTGTATAGCCATTGGCCGCCCACTCTTTGGCCCAACCCGCCTCCATAGTGAGCAAATCGTACTTACCTTCACCTTGTAGCAACGCTTGGGTCTGAAGCTCAAACATACCTTCGAGCTCGGTGCTCACCACATTGACTTTGACACCGGTTTTCTCGGTGAATTTAGGCAGCATTTCGCGGGTCAGATAGTCAGTCCAAAAGCCTTTTTCGGCGACTAAGGTGATGGGGGTTTTATTCGATAGCGGGGGAATTTGCGCCAAGGAAAATTCCGCTAAAGCGGGTTTTGTTAGCGTTAATCCAAGTCCAATAAATAGGAGCGATAAAGGTCTAAACAAGAATGACTCCTCAGATACAAGGGTTAACATGCTAATAAATAGCATTAATAAACTTAGCTGTACATTAAGGATAGGCTTGATACAAATTATAACTTAATTTTTGTAAGGTTTTTTTGAGGCAAAAAAACCGGTGACCTAATCAATGTGGATCACCGGAAAAGGGTGGGAGATGGCGCGGTACTAAGATTTTTTTATCTGTTGCTCGCGCATCTGCCGCAAGGCGGTTGGCAAAGCATAGTGTTGTTCAATTAAAAAACGGATCAATTTAGATTTGGAAATGTCACTTTCTTCAGAGAGCTTGGCTAAATGGCTGATTGCCGCTTCACTCAACGAAAACGTAGCTTTACGGTAATGCGGCCGTTCCTCCTCATGGCTTTCATCCAGCTGCATCGATGCCGTTTTAGGCCGATGCAAAGTCACCACGTTGGAAGCATCTAACTTGACTTCAAGTGGTGCGACTTCAAGTGACGTAACGTCAAGCGGCGCCGCTTGAAGCGGTAATTCTTTCACTAATTCCATCGCCGCCACTGAGCCGCCCGTACTTGGGAGACGGTTTTCTCCCATGGCATAGAGGGTCGCGGCATCAATAAACTCATCGAGGGAGAGGGGCTGTGCGCCTCCCCTAGATGGCATAGCGTTTTTCTTGAGGTCGCTGAGTCCCATATTGTCCTCTCAGATGATTCGGCTGAGGTTGATTAATAGCGGCACGATGCGCGGCCATTGGTGAACTTGGTCTGAGTAAGGCCGTTAATGAGGCGGCGCAGTCCACTTGGAACATTTCACAGGCGATAGCACGAATTTCGGTGGCAGCTTTACCCTTAGGTTCTATCTCGATAACAGATAACCCTGACTCTTCGCTGTCATCATAGATATTACGGCTATAGGTTATCGCATCTAATACATTGATATCGTAGGTTTTGCAGACCTCTTTGGCCTCTAAAATACGGTTCGCTTGATTCGGCAGGTTAGGGCATTGGGTGATAACGAAGGAGGCGTGCAATTTAGGGTTAATCATCTTACAAGTCGCGACGATATCATCCATATGGCTCACGGTTTTTAAGTCGCGGCGTTTTGGTCGCAGTGGCATTAAAATATGGGATGCCACCGACATGGTCGCCCTTAACGCTAGGTTGTCTTGGCCGCCACAGTCAACAATCACAAAGTCATAATGCTGCTCTAAGCTCAAGAGATCATTGCGGATTTTTCCATAGAGCTGTACGCAGTTGATGCTGGCAAGTTTGGGGTTGTTGTTTCTGGCTTGGATCCAATCGGATGTGGTTCGTTGTGGATCGCAATCCACCATGATGACAGAGGCACCACATTCAGTGGTAAGAAATACTGCGATATTTTGTGCGAGGCAACTCTTACCGCTGCCGCCTTTTTCGCCGCCGACTAACACTATCATGACGAATTCCTCAATGCTTAGGGTATCACTTGGGCGGCTGTTATATGTGTTGAGCTTTACCGCACCTTGTTGTCATAAATGAATGTAAACCCTATGTTAATTGCGGTCAATTAGCTGATTTTTGACACTTTTTTATAAACTGTCGCGCGATTATTATTTGACGTTACAGTGCCGTGTGCCGTTAATTTGACTCTTATCAGACGAAAGGATGAATAAGGCTGATTGTTGGTTAATATTATGATTTTTAACAGTTTTATGGTCTTTTGGCTTACGGTGTATCGAGGTGGGCTAGGTCAGCTTAGCAGTATTCAGCTATCTGGCTGATGGCACATATTTCATTTTTGAAGATGGTTTTTAGTTTTTATTCTTAAATATTATTGAAACACTGAGTCTTGGTTGCTGTTTTTCAGTCGAAAGTTGTCTTGCTGCTGCGCTTTATGTCATCAAATTGCCACCTAATTCAGTTAGGATTTTCCTATTATGCCGTCTAATCACCTTGATTTTTCTACCATTCGTGAAGGGATGCCAAAATGGATATTAAAATGCTAATGCCTATTGAATTTGAGTTGGTTGAATCTGCGCCTTTATTTCATGAGTTGCTCAATTTACGCGATGCGGCCGGGTATCCTTCTATCGGCGTTGAGATGGCTGATGGGCATCCGTTACAGCCTTTATATTGGGTCTCTATTCGCCTAACGGCTGAGCAACAAAAAAATACCTCCGCCTTAGTTGCAGCCGCCTGCGTATACGGTGATAAGGCTAACCATCTGGCGATTGAGGATTTTATTGTTTTACCTGAATATCGCCATGTGGGGCTGGCCAAAATAATGTTAGAGCGAGTTATGGCCTTTGTGGATGAACATGCCAGTCAAGGGACTTGTGTGAGCATTAACGTCCATGGAGAAGAAGAACGGCTCTGCATTGAGTACGGTTTTGAGCATTCGCATTGTGCCAATCTCGGGCCGAATCTGCGTAAACTCTATGCCTAATGCATTGCCAATAAGGGTAAGTCTATGACTTGCCCTATTCTATTTAGCCGTCGTCGTACTTTAGGCGACATTAGCCATAGGCATTCATTAGGCAATAGGGTAGCATCCTGCATCTAGTCCACTGTCTAAGTTCAAGCTAATACCTTTATGGATCAACAACAGCTTATCGATGCCGTAAATCAGGTGATGCCCTTTGGCAAATATGCTGGCCGCCGCTTACTTGAATTACCCGAACCTTATCTAGTTTGGTTCCATCAGCAGGGATTTCCAAAGGGAAAATTAGGGGAGCAGTTAGCGCTGATTTATGAGGTAAAACTCAATGGCCTCGAGGGCATGTTAAAACCGCTGTTGAAATGAGTTCCCCTGTGTGCGATAAAAATCCTAATTTTGCTATAAGTGTTGTATTTCGTGATAGAGATTGGCGATTTATTACCTATGGCATGTTTTAATGCCGCATATTAGTAAAACACAAGGAACAAAAGGCATGATGGCAAAATTGGTAAAATTAGCGGCTGTAGCAACATTAGCGTTAGGTATGTCAAGTGCTTGGGCACAGGGCGTCGTTCATGAAGGTACAGTTGTGGATACCATGAATGGTGGCGGCTACACCTATGTTCAAATTAAAGAAGCTGACAACACGTTTTGGGCAGCCGGCCCAGAAGCTGAAGTCAAGAAAGGTGACAAAGTAGCCGTGGTTGAGCAAATGTGGATGAATCAATTCACCAGCAAAACCTTAAACCGCACCTTCGACAAGCTGCTGTTTGTTGGCCAAATCGAGAAGAAATAATCTTGGTCTGCATAGAAAATGACCCAGAATCATTAAACCGCCTCGCCTTGTCGAGGCGGTTTTGTTTTCAGCATTTACTATTCCATACATATCTAGGCTATCACTCGTTGGTAAAGCGCGGCAAAATAGGCTTATAAGTCCAAGCTTGGTCGATAAATCGTGTCCGTTCCTTTACAAGCCAATAAGCAAATTGAAGTTGTGCCTTATCGGCGCCGTTATGCCCGCGCGGTGAGTGAACTCTTTCATCACAGCGTGCATCAAATACAACATGAGCGTTATAACGCCGCGCAGCTTAACGCTTGGTCGCAGGCGCCCCGTTCGAGTCAGCATTGGCATTTACGCTTAAGTCGTTCCCAAGCTTGGATTATTTTGGTGACAGATGCTGCGAGCTTATCTAAGATTTGTGCAGGTTTTATCAATGTCGAAACGGATTTTCACCATAAAGGATATATAGATAGCCTCTATATTCATCCCGATTGGCAACAGCAAGGGCTGGGGGAGCGAGCTTATCGACAGCTCGAACAGTGGGCAAAAGAGCAGGGCTATTGTCAATTGAGTGCCGATGCGTCTTATCTTTCCCGCGGGCTGTTTATTAAGCTCGGATTTGTCCAACAGCAGCGCAGCTATCAACAAAAACTGGGCCAGGTGTTGCCGAGTTTTTATATGACTAAAAAACTGTAACTGAATGGGAATACACTGCCTGTGTGCCCATTGGTCATGATTAACCCATAGGAGTGGACTCCAATGCAGATACGCTTATTTTCTCCTGCGGACGTGGCACAGGTGGCGGCGGTATTTAACGCCAGTGTGATGGAGGGCGCGCAGGAATATTACTCGCTTACCGAACGTTTGGCTTGGGCGCAAAACCAAGGTGAGGCGCGAAGTGATGCCTACTGGCTGGCTAAGTTAGAAGATACCACCACTTGGGTGGCGCAGGAAGGCAGTAAGTTGGTTGGCTTTACCAACTTAAGGCTATGCTCCGATAAAGAGCTCAATTGTATGGTCGGCGAAGTCGATTGCCTGTTTGTCCACCCAGAATACAGCCGTGCCGGAGTGGCGACGCATCTCTATTTAGCCCTACTCGAAGAGGCCAAAAGCCGTAATCTTAAACGGCTTACCGTTGAAGCCTCCTATCAGGCGCGTCCTTTCTTTGAGAAACAGGGTTTTAATTGCATTCGCCGTAATGAACTACGTCGCTATCTCACCGCCGAAGACAAACAAAACGACAGGGCGCAGGTGTTAGTGAACTTTAGTTTGATTATGTCCTTATCATAGGGGGGCCTTTGGAGAGACAGCTCTCCTCAGGCCATAGGATTAGCCATAAAAAAACCGCCTCGTTTCCTAGGCGGTTTTTTATTGGTCACAATATTCATCAGGCTAAGTCAAACACAAGTGCGGTGACATAGCTGCCTGCGGCGCTAAATCTAACCACTTCTTCGGCGGTGATATGTGCGCCATCCCCAGGGGTGAGCACTTGGTCATTGACCTTCAGTGTACCTTCCACCAATTGTACATAGAGCTGACGCTGTGGCTTAAGCTGCGGCATATGCACTTGCTCTTGCGGTGCCAGCATTAAGCGATACAGGGTCGCATCTTGCTGCACTTTTAAGGTGCCATTCTCACCCGTTGGGGTGACCACGGTGGTCAGCGCCGAGGTTTGCTCGAAGGCCTTTTGCTGATAACCCGCATCAATGCCTAAGGTGTCTGGTTGGATCCAGATCTGCAAAAAGTGCAGTGACTCAGTGTTTGATGCATTGAACTCGCTGTGATAAATCCCTTTACCGGCGGACATTAGCTGGAACTCACCCGCTGGTAAGGTCTTAACATTACCGAAGCTGTCCTTATGGGCTATGGTGCCTGAAATCACATAACTGATGATTTCCATATCTTTATGGCCATGGGTTTCAAACCCTGCGCCCGGCGCGACTCTGTCATCATTAATGACTCGTAGGGAAGACACGCCCATATGCTGCGGATCGTAGTAGCTTGCAAACGAGAAGGTATGTTGGCTCTTTAACCAGCCCAAATCAGCCTGCCCACGGTCCTGCGCTTTACGTATACGGATCATCATTTCCTCCTTATTTTAAGCGTGCGGCTAACAGGTTGTCGGCGCTCAGTTTACCCGCACCTGACACGGCCAGAGACACAGTGGCTGCTAACAGGGCTAAACCAAACTCATAGCCGTTATTGCTGAGGAATAGACCGTTACCAATGTGGACCGAGAAAATCGCGACCACCATAGTAAATGACAATACCAGTGCCGTAGGGCGAGTCAGTAAACCGATAATGATCAGCAAGCCACCAAAGAATTCGCTCGAGCCCGCCATCAGCGCCATTAAGTAGCCAGGGGTTAAGCCGATGGAGGCCATCCATTGTCCAGTGCCTTCTAGGCCGTAGCCGCCAAACCAGCCGAAGAGTTTTTGTGAGCCGTGGGCCATGAGGATGATCCCGATAGGAATACGCAGGGCCAATGGGGCGAAGCTTGGGGCAGAGGTCAGTAATTTTGTGATAAGTGCTTTCATGGAATGTTCCTTAATTCAAATTTTTTAACTATGTCGTTAATGGGTTAATCGGTGGAGGCTTAGCGTTAATCTCTCCATTGGTTTAAAGTTTAGTCTTGACCTTGTAGAAAGAAAATCGGAACATTTTCAAGGTTTATTTCAAAAAATTTGAACAAGAGGTGGCTATGTTACCTGTGATGAGTCTCGATGGCTTGATAGTGCTCGATGCTATTGATAAAAAAGGCAGTTTTTCGGCAGCTGCCGAATCCTTATTCCGGGTGCCATCGGCGCTGACCTACACAGTGCAGAAATTAGAGAGCGACTTAGGGGTAAAATTATTTGAACGTAAGGGCCAGCGCGCTGAGCTGACCTTAGTTGGCCAGCTGGTATT
This sequence comes from Shewanella sp. FJAT-51649, assembly GCF_019457435.1. Classification (NCBI taxonomy): domain Bacteria; kingdom Pseudomonadati; phylum Pseudomonadota; class Gammaproteobacteria; order Alteromonadales; family Shewanellaceae; genus Shewanella; species Shewanella sp. FJAT-51649. The sequence goes on from NZ_CP080411.1 coordinate 1,446,650, forward strand.
ACGCCAAGGGCGGGAGATTTTAGCCGCCACCGCAAGGCTTGAAGAGGCGGTTCGGCAACTCGAAACGGGCTGGGAGTCGGCGTTAACCTTAGCGATTGATACTGTGGTGCCCGATTTACCACTGTTAAAACTGATTGCTGAATTTACCGAGTTAGGTAAACAGGTGACTATTAATATCACTGAGGAATCATTGGGTGGTGGTTGGGATGCACTGTATTCGGGCCGCGCCGATATTGCCATTGGGGTCACGGGGGAGTTACCTAAGGGGCAATATCATTTAATCGAAATCGGCATGCTTGAATTCGTGTTTGCCCTAGCACCTCACCATCCCTTAGCGCAGTTTGACCATCCCATCCCCACCGAAGCCTTGTTGCAATTTCCTTCCGTGGTGGTGGCCGACAGCTCAACGGCGCTCGCGCAGCGCTCCAGTGGACTATTTGATAGTCGCCAAGTTATTCGTGTGCCGAACATGCAGACCAAGATTAAAGCCCAGCAACTTGGGCTGGGTGTGGGTTATCTTCCTAAGCATTTGATCCGCGAAGAACTCGCTTCTGGCGCATTAGTCGCGTGTAAGGTTGAGATCCCAAGACCGGCGCAGCCAGTGTTTCTCGCGTGGCGCAAGGGGAATCAAGGCAAAGCGCAGGTGTGGTTTGCCGAACGTTTACCCCATTGCGACTGGTTGTTTTAGTGAGATGTCGATAGTGCGTTTGGGTACAGGATTGAGTGAATCACAGTACTTAACCATTGCTAAGTACTGTGATGAATTAAGAGAGCATTGCTTTGCGGCAGCGCTGATATAAATCCCTGACGCAGGGCGCTTACACTGAGCGCTTTATATGGCTGGTGTAATGCACATGGGGGGAGAGCAAATCCGCTAAATTGGGGTTGGGCGCCCGATTGAGGAAGCGAATAAAGGCCTGTGGTAGGGTGAGCGTCTCAATCGATTCCTGCCAGCGTGCCTGTAACAGTGGGTGATAACCTTCCTTCCCCGCGGCGGTATAGGAGGTTGACACCCCCACATAGAGCGCATCGGGCTGCACTGGATACCAGAGTGATAAGCCATCCTGCTGCATCATTTCAAGCTTGAACAAGCGCTCCCCTAATGGGCGTCTGCCATCGTAGTAATAACGTAATCCATAGGTATAAGGGAAGCTGCCCGCACCTGTGCCGCGCACACTGTTGTTTGTCGCGGCGTTAATCGCCGATTCCAGCGCTTGGTATAAATACTGGCCTTGGATTTCGTATTTGACTAATGGCAACTCGAAGGGCAGCAATTGCCCCAACACATCGGCGAGGGTCAGCCTGCCTTGGGCGACCGATTGCCTTACTCCGCCGGCGTTATGCAGGGCAAAGTGGATGCGGGGATCTTCAAGCTTGGCCTCTTGGAACATACTGCGGCTCACCCAAGGGGCGATTTCGCTGCCATGGGGCAATGCCTTAGATGGCAGTCTGGTATGCACTAGATTCTTAGGCACAAGGGCTAAAACTTTGTTTTCCATCTCAGCAATCGCGGGGCGATAGATATCGTGGATCACGCCGTGAATGTCTTCATCGGCATCATCCCACAATACATAGGGATGCTCATTAAAGCGTTGCTGCACCGCTTGATAGTCGGTGTCATCCACTTGTTCACTCGAACTCAACATAAACTGTTTATCGAGCATAAAGTAGTTGCCACCCTTGAGGCTGATTGCGCGGCCTGCTGTATCAAATTCAATCTCGGCCAAGCCTAAGGTTTCGGCGTATTTCCCCGCATGCACGATAGGAGTGCCATTGACCATTTCACCATAGGGAATATTGCTTAACCCCAAGACACTAAAATCGCCCTGCAAGGTATGGGTATGGCCGCCGACGATAAGGCTGATGCCATCGACTTGTTCGGCAAGCCTTCTATCCTGATCTAAACCTAAGTGACTCAGCACAATAATATGCTTGATGCCTTTGGCATGTAGATGCTCGACGGTGCGCGCCGTGGTGGCAATCGCATCGACAAAGTGGGTATCGGGATCGGGTCTGGCGATGTCTTTCATCTGATCCAGAGTAATGCCGATGACGGCGAGCTTTTTGTCGTAGAAGGGCTTTTCGAGGTAGCTGGCAAGCTGGGTTTGTTCATCATAGGCGAGAATATTCGCCACAGTACGCAGGTTACCTGGCTTGCGGATATCCTCTTGACTCAAGTCCATATTCCCCGCCAGTAGCGGAAAATCGATTTGCTTGGCAAATTCGGCGAGCCGCGCATTGCCTTCATCAATATCGTGATTACCAATCACCATGGCATCGGGTGCGAGTAAATTCAGCAGATGGGCGTTGGCCTTACCCTTAAAATGGCTGAAATACAGCGTGCCTTGGAAACTGTCGCCCCCATGCAAAAATAAAAATGGCATCTGGCTTTGTGCGGCTCGGTCACGTGCCTGATTAATTTGATACCCTAGGCGCGCATAGCCACCGCTGTGACTGGTGATATCTAAGGCTTTAAGCCCGAGATTGAAGGAAAATTGTACGCGGCTGGGCTCAAAATTCGAATGGGTATCGTTGATGTGCGCGAGTGAGAGTGTGTATCCCTGTGTCATAACCTACCTCTTTTACGGCGGGAGATTATAACCTTCTCCCCAAAAACAAGAAAGGGAGCCAGGCTCCCTTTACTTTAACAATGACTAAATAATGTCATTAACCCGAGCGTGCCTCGTCATCTTCGGCGGCGGCTTCGAAATCGCCATCATCGGAGAGACGAATGCCTTTTTGCTTCATGCGTTTGGTCCAGAGTTTACGGGCCAATTGTTGCATGTCGGTCGCAGGGTCATTCACATCGACAATCTCTAAGCCAAGTAGCGATTCGATAATGTCTTCTTGGGTCACAATACCTTGGCTACTACCGTATTCGTCAACCACCATCGCAATTTGGGTATTGCGTTTAATCATCCGCTCGAATAACGGCAGGATTTTAGCCGTCTCGGGCACCACAAATAGGCTACGCTTGAGTTCACCAATCGGTGCATCAGGGGTGTAACGTTCCGCCAGCAACACATCGGTACGGGTGATGTAGCCGATAATATCGTCGTGGTCCTGATCGTATACCGGAATGCGGGTAAAAGGTTTGTCGCGATATTCCTGCACAAACTCATTTTGCGTCAGTGAAACCGGCAAGGAGAACATCACGGTACGCGGCGTCATAATCGCTGTCACAGGCACGTCACGCACCTTCAGCATTTGGGTCAAAATTTTAGACTCTTGCTCGTCTAACTCACCGGATTCTTGACCAATCTTGGCCATGGCGCTCATTTCTTGGCGAATGTACTGACCTTCTTCCCCTTTACCTAGCAGGCGAGTCACCTGTTGCGACATCCAAATCAGCGGCTTAGTGACACGCTTCATCCAAGTGATGGCAATCGATACACTCGGGGCTAAACGGCGCCAGTGGTTGGCTCCCACAGATTTCGGAATAATCTCTGAGAAGAATAGGATGATAAAAGTTAACACTCCGGAGAACACGCCGAGCATGTCATCACCAAAGACCTTGGCCGCTTGCGCACCGGCAACGGCTGCACCTACAGTGTGGGCAATGGTGTTTAGGGTCAAAATAGACACGAGAGGCGCTTCGATATTTTCTTTTAGTTTACGCAACCGGGCGGCCGCGGCACTGTCAGTTTGTTCGAGCGAGGCGATATAACTAGGGGTAACCGAGAGCAACACTGCTTCGAATACACTGCACAGAAAAGAAACTCCGACAGCGACAAGCACTATAATGATGAGGGTTAACATATAGGTGGTATTACAACTCCATAATTTAGGCCAACATTGACCCACGCCGATTCTAGCATAGGAGTGTGGAGTTGCTGGCTAAAATTTTTCTGCGTCTGTATAATTCGCCGCCCTGTTGCAGGTTTTGGTGTTGAGGTTAGTCCTATGAGTGAAAAAAAGATCAATTTATTAGACCTTGATCGTAAGGCGATGCGCGCATTATTTGCGGATCTGGGTGAGAAGCCTTTCCGCGCCGATCAGCTGATGAAGTGGATCTATCATTTCGGTGTCAGTGACTTCGAAGAGATGACTAACATCAACAAAGTGTTACGCCAAAAGCTGGCGGCGCGCTGTGAGATTGTGGCGCCTGAGATTTCGAGCTATCAAAAATCTTCCGATGGCACCATTAAGTTCGCCATCCATGTCGGCGAAGGCCAAGAAGTTGAAACCGTGTATATTCCTGAAGATGACCGCGCCACCCTGTGTGTGTCGTCTCAAGTGGGCTGCGCCCTCGAATGTACTTTCTGCTCGACCGCACAGCAAGGCTTTAACCGCAACTTAACTGTCTCTGAAATCGTCGGTCAAATTTGGCGTGTTTCCCACTTTTTAGGGTTCGCCAAAGAAACTGGCGAGCGCCCAATCACCAACGTGGTGATGATGGGCATGGGTGAACCTCTGCTTAATCTTGCCAACGTGATCCCAGCGATGGATATCATGCTGGACGACTTCGGCTTCAGCCTGTCAAAACGCCGTGTGACCCTGTCAACTTCGGGCGTAGTGCCAGCATTAGATAAACTCGGTGATGCCCTCGATGTGGCGCTCGCCGTGAGTATCCACGCGCCAAACGATGAATTGCGCGATATTCTGGTTCCCGTGAATAAAAAGTATCCATTGCAAGAGTTCCTTGCGGGAATTCGCCGTTATATCGCTAAATCTAATGCTAACCGTGGCCGCGTGACTGTGGAGTATGTGATGCTCGATCACATCAATGACAGCACTGAACAAGCCCATGAATTAGCACAATTAATGAAGGATACGCCCTGCAAGGTTAACCTGATCCCATTCAACCCATACCCAGGCTCGCCCTATGGTCGCTCGTCAAACTCGCGCATCGACCGTTTTTCTAAGGTATTGATGGAATATGGCTTAACTGTGATTGTACGTAAAACCCGTGGTGATGATATTGACGCGGCCTGTGGACAGTTAGCGGGGGATATTCGCGATCGAACCAAGCGTTTAGCAAAAAAACGCATGCAAGAAAATCAGATTTCGGTCACAATGAATTAACTCTTTGTTTGCACAGATTTATAGGCTTGCCCATGAAGCATGGATTGTCAGGGTTATCATTAGCAATTGCCCTGTCATTATTAGTGACAGGATGCGTAACTGAGCGTACCTATTCAGGGACTGATATTCCCGTGTCGGAGCGAAAACTCGATAAAGTCGCCGCCGCACGGGAGCGTATGCAGCTCGGTTTAACCTACCTTAATCGAGGTAACTCGGAACAAGCCAAATACAATCTTGATAAAGCCGTTGAATATGCGCCAGAGCTCGAAGATGTGCATGTGGCCATGGCCTATTACTATCAAACCGTTGGCGATTTAGTACGTACCGAACAGGCGTATCAAGACGCTATCAATACTAAGGACGCCTCTGGCGATTCCATGAACAACTTTGGGGTGTTTTTGTGCCAACAAAAGCGATACGACAAAGCTGAAAAAATGTTTTTGGCCGCGATAGAAATGCCCAAATATACGCGTACCGCGTCCAGTTATGAAAACTTAGGCATTTGCAGCCGAGACGCGGGACAAACAGAAAAGGCACGACAGTATTTTCAGATGGCGTTAAAGTATGACCCGAGACGCTCGGTGTCTTTACTGGAGCTGGCTGAGCTTGGGGTAGATAAAGGTGATTATATCGATGCGCAAAACCAATTAGCGCGCTATCACCAAGTGGCAGCCCAGACTCCAGAGAGTTTAACGCTCGGAATAAAAATTGAGCAGGCGTTGAATGATGATGCTGCTATGAAGCGATTTGGCATTTTATTGCTCGCCAAATTCCCAGCATCGCCTCAAGCCAAGCAATACAGAGTTAATTTGCATCAATGAAAGATAACGAAATAAACGCGTCAGTAGAACCAGTAGCAGCGAGTGAAGCTGAGTCGACGCCTGATGTAACGCTCGGCACTGTACTTAGAACGGCTCGTGAGCAGATGGGCTTAAGCATTGCGGATACCGCGGTGAAGTTACATCTGCGCCCAGGGATTGTTGAAAATCTCGAAGCCGACGATTTTTCCAATATTTCTTCTTCGACCTATGTTCGCGGATACGTCAAAAACTATGCGCGCATGCTGGGGGTGGATAACGCCCTGATTGAGGCATGCCTAGCGCGGCAGGTGCCGTTAGTGACGCAGCCTGCCATGCAAAGCTTTTCCCGCAAGACGACCTATCAAGCTCGTGACACTAAATTAAAGTGGCTGAGCTTTTTTATTGTCATCGTGTTATTGGGCCTGTTCGTCCTATGGTGGATGCAACGAACCACGCTAGTGACTCATGTTGATGTGTCTCAACCGACGGCGGAAGAGTTAGCGGCGGCGAATCAAACTTTGCCGGGCGATGTGCTGCTAACGGAAACCGACGCTAGCGAGCGCTTAAGCGAGATTGCGGTCAATGGCTCAATGGCGACCGATGGTCCGGTAAAAGATACCGATGAGAGCACTATCGACCCGAATATGAACGATATGGCGGCGATGGAAGCAGAGCAGACGCCTGCCAATTCAGCTGTGAATCCGAGCGAATCTAACACCGCTCTGATGAGCAATGCTTCTAACACTGCGTCGAACTTGGCAGCGAGCAATACTGTTGGGGCTTCAAACGCTACACAAAACGCCGCGACCAATACCGCGCCAGTGCAGAACCCAACCGCATCGAATGCACCAGCAATTAATACTGCTTCGACAGCGCAAGCCATGCCAGTGACCGCAGGGCAGTCGATCATTACCATTGAGCTCACGGGCGATTGCTGGATCAACATAGTCGATGCCAAGGGCAAAGCGATTGTTGACGGCGTCCGTGGTGCGGGTGCGAATATTCAAGCCAGTGGTGTGCCTCCGTTTAAAGTGATCCTAGGCGCTCCCACTGTCGTGTCCACGTTTACGGTCGATGGTAAAGCCATCAGCCTTGCTGAATTTCCTAAGGGTCGTGTTGCGCGTTTGACTATCCCACAGGTTTAAGTCTGGCGCCTACGCAGAGTACCGAAAAGAGCGTATTGAGTATGTATAACGAAACACCCATAAAGAGACGTCCTTCAACCCGCATTTATGTGGGAAATGTGCCGATTGGTGATGGTGCGCCGATTGCCGTACAGTCGATGACTAACACTAAGACCACAGATGTTGAGGCAACCGTTGCCCAAATCCGTGCCCTAGAGAAAGTGGGTGCCGATATTGTGCGTGTCTCTGTGCCGACCATGGACGCCGCCGAAGCTTTTAAAGTGATTAAGCAATCGGTGTCTGTGCCCTTGGTTGCGGATATCCACTTCGATTACCGTATCGCCTTAAAAGTGGCGGAATATGGTGTGGACTGTTTGCGTATCAACCCGGGTAATATCGGTAACGAAGAGCGTATCCGCAGTGTGGTGGAGTGCGCCCGCGATAAAAATATTCCTATCCGTATTGGGGTGAACGGCGGTTCATTAGAAAAAGATCTGATGGACAAATACAAAGAGCCCACGCCAGAAGCCTTACTCGAATCGGCCATGCGCCATGTGGACATTCTCGACCGTTTGAACTTCGACCAATTTAAGGTCAGCGTAAAAGCCTCCGATGTGTTCTTGGCGGTAGAATCCTATCGTTTATTGGCTAAGCAAATTCGCCAGCCACTGCATTTAGGTATTACCGAAGCAGGCGGCGCCCGTGCGGGTGCGGTGAAGTCTGCCGTTGGCTTAGGCATGCTGCTTGCTGAAGGCATTGGTGATACGCTGCGTATTTCCTTGGCGGCCGATCCGGTGGAAGAAATCAAAGTTGGCTTTGATATCCTAAAGTCACTGCGTATTCGTAGCCGTGGCATTAACTTTATTGCCTGTCCTTCTTGCTCGCGCCAGGAGTTCGATGTGATCAGCACAGTAAATGAATTAGAGCGCCGCCTCGAAGATGTGACGACTGCGATGGATGTGTCTATCATCGGCTGTGTGGTCAATGGCCCAGGCGAAGCCTTAGTGTCTCACATTGGCTTAACGGGTGGACATCGTAAGAGTGGTTACTACGATGAAGGCGAGCGTCAAAAAGAGCGTTTCGACAATGACAATCTAGTCGATTCCCTCGAGGCAAAAATTCGCGCTAAGGCGAGCCAAATGGCCAATCGCATCCAAGTGAAAGACACGACTGAGTAACAGACACAGCCGAATCAACCCATAGGTTAAGCGTTATAAAAACACTCAAGCCTTGAGCTAGACCCCGAAACCGACGGGGTCATTTTACGTTTAGTGTTGAACAGCCTATAATGCCTGACATTTTTTATTAATTTAGCGAAAATCGGACGAGTCGATACAGTGGCAAAACAGATCCAAGCGATTCGCGGAATGAACGACATTCTGCCAACTCAAAGTCCTCTATGGCAAAAAGTGGAAGCGGTACTACGTGCGAGCGTGGCTGCTTATGGTTACAGTGAGATCCGCACTCCAATAGTGGAAAATACCGATCTTTTTAAACGCTCTATCGGTGAAGTGACTGATATTGTTGAAAAAGAAATGTATACCTTCGAGGACCGTAACGGTGACAGTTTAACCCTACGTCCAGAAGGCACCGCCTCAACCGTGCGTGCCGGTAATGAGCATGGTCTGCTCTATAACCAAGAACAACGCCTGTGGTACATGGGCCCTATGTTCCGCCACGAACGTCCACAAAAAGGCCGTTATCGCCAATTCCACCAGTTTGGTGTGGAAGTCTACGGCATTGGTAGCGCCGATATCGACGCCGAAGTGTTGATGTTATCGGCCCGTCTATGGGAAAAACTCGGCATTAGCGAGCATGTGACGCTTGAGCTAAACACCTTAGGCGATCCAGCCGAGCGCGCCGCTTACCGTGAAGCCTTGATTGCCTTCTTAGAGCAACACAAGGACAAATTAGACGAAGATAGCCAGCGCCGTATGTACAGTAATCCGCTGCGCGTACTGGACTCGAAAGACCCGCAAGTGCAAAGCATTTTAGCTGATGCACCTGCGCTGATGGATTACTTAGGTGAAGAATCTTCACAACATTTTGCACAATTGCGTGAACTCCTCGACGCAGTTGGCATCCAATACCGAGTTAACCCGCGCTTAGTCCGTGGTTTGGATTACTATAATCGCACGGTTTTTGAATGGGTTACCAATAGCTTAGGCTCTCAAGGCACTGTACTTGCGGGCGGTCGCTATGATGGTTTAGTCGCTCAATTGGGCGGTAAAGATACGCCTGCCGTCGGTTTTGCGATGGGATTAGAGCGCATTGTGTTGCTGCTTGAAACCTTAGAGCTGACCCAAGATATCCCTGCGGCTGTCGATGTGTATGTCGCGGCGATGGGGGATAGCTGCTTGGTTGAAGCCATTAAAGTGGCGCAGGAGTTACGCTCAACCTTACCGACACTGCGTGTTATGAGCCACTGCGGCGGCGGTAACTTCAAGAAGCAAATTAAGCGTGCCGATAAAAGCGGCGCACAAGTAGCCTTACTCATCGGTGAAGAAGAACTCGCCGAAGGTGTGGTTACCGTTAAATATTTACGCAATGACAACGAACAACAACGGGTCGCTCGAAATGCATTAAGCGCATTTTTAGCTGAACTTACCAAATAAGGGGACGTGCGCGTGGAAATTTATAGCACAGAAGAACAACAAGTTGATGCTATCAAGCAGTTCTGGAAAGACTATGGAACCTCGATTGTTATCGGGGCGGTCGTTGGTTTAGGCGGCCTGTACGGTTGGAACTATTACTCCGACATGAAAATTGTGAAGGCCGAAGAAGCATCACAGGCTTTCCAAACCTTAACCACCAAATCAACTGACGAAGCGGCCATGCTAGCTGGCGTTGCTGAGTTTTCCAAAAATCACGACCAAAAGGGCTATCAAGCACTGCTGGACTTGATCGTTGCGAAAACCGCGGTTGAAGCGAAAGATTTTGCTAAGGCCGAAGAAGCGCTGAAGAAAGTGATTGCCGCTAAGCCGGGCGCCGGATTAGACACAGTGGCAACACTGCGTTTAGCACGCATTCAAGCAGAGCAAGGCCAAATCGGTACTGCGCTGGCGACCTTAGATCAAGTGACTGATAAAGCCTTCTTAGCACAACGTGAAGAACTCAAAGGCGATTTCTTTGTACGCCAAGGCGAAGCGGATAAAGCGAAAACCGCTTACCAAGCGGCAATGGACAATGGCGGTGTTGTGACCAGCCCTGCACTTAAAATCAAACTTGATAACCTAAATCAAGCATAAGGGATCCCTTGATGAAGTCTTGGTGCAAGAACCTGCTAGCCGCTGGGTTAAGCCTAGCTATGTTATCCGCCTGTTCTTCTAGCGATGTGGAAGAAGAACCGGTAAGTGAGTTAACTGCGATTCAGGCGACAGTGTTTCCTGAAGTAAGTTGGAGCGCCTCTGTAGGTGACGGTGTCGGTGATTATTACTCTCGCCTCACTCCTGCAGTTCGTTACGGTAAAATTTTTGCAGCTGACCGTTACGGCGAAGTCGTGGCCTTTGATGAAGCCACGGGTGAGCGCGTTTGGAAAAAAGATTTTAGTGAAGAGTTTCGTGATAACGCCTTAGCCAAAAACAAGGGCGCACGCTTAGCCGCGGGTGTCACTGCCGCGCGCAATAAAATCTTTGTCGGTGGTGAGAGTGGTCTGTTGGCCGCGCTGAATGCCGAAGATGGTCAAGTGCTGTGGCATGTCGTGGCTGGGGGCGAATTACTCTCTAAGCCAACCGTTGCTGACGATGTGGTAGTGGTGAGCACTAGCTCTGGCGCGCTCGAAGCCTTTAACGTCGATACGGGCGCTAAGCTGTGGGCCTATGAGATGCAGTTGCCTAATCTGACCTTACGTGGCACGGGTTCTGCGGCCTATGAGGCGGGTGGTTTCTTTATCGGTACCGCCGATGGCAAAGTCGCTGTTGTGGTAAAAAACAACGGTCAAGCCGCATGGGAACAAGCGATTTATAATCCAACTGGCGGCAATGAGTTTACTCGTATGGCCGATGTGGATATGACCCCGCTGATCTTAGGTGACAACCTTTATGCGGTGAGCTACAACGGTAACTTGGTGTCGATGGAACTGCGTAGCGGACGTGTGATTTGGACCCGTAAGTACTCAAGCTTTAATGAACTAGCGTCTGCCGGTTTAAGCTTATTTCTAGTGGATGATCACAGCCGTATCTACTCTGTGGATAGACGTAACGGCTTAGAATTGTGGAGCAATTCTGAGCTGGCGAACCGTACACTTACATCACCAGCTGTGTATCGCGACTATCTGGTCGTGGGCGATTTTGAAGGTTATCTGCACTTTATCGACCGCAGCACTGGCAGTATTGTCGGTCGTATCCAAGTGGACAGCTCTGGATTATTCAGCCAGCCATTAGTGGTGGATGATAAAATCTACGTGCAAGGTCGCAGCGGAAAGTTAGCTGTTGTAACACTTCCTTAGTTAAAAGTGTTATCCTTGTAGAGCCCCTGGAAGTGTGTTCCGGGGGCTTTTTATTGAAAAGTTTTTTAGAGGCAAAATCATGATCCCTGTAGTGGCCCTTGTTGGTCGGCCGAACGTCGGTAAATCCACCTTATTTAACCGCCTTACGCGTACGCGTGATGCGCTGGTTGCTGACTTTCCTGGCCTAACACGTGACCGTAAATATGGTCGAGCATTCCTATCCGGCTATGAGTTTATCGTGGTGGATACCGGCGGTATCGACGGCACCGAAGAGGGGATCGAAACTAAGATGGCCGAGCAGTCCCTCGCCGCTATCGAAGAAGCCGATGTTGTCTTATTTATGACCGATGCGCGCGCGGGCTTAACCGCCGCGGATTTGTCTATCGCTCAGCATTTACGTAGCCGTCAAAAAACCACTTTCGTGGTGGCGAACAAGATTGACGGTATCGATGCCGATTCTGCCTGCGCCGAGTTTTGGTCGTTAGGTTTAGGTGAGGTCTATCAAATGGCTGCCGCCCAAGGTCGCGGCGTGACCAACATGATTGAGTACGCACTGACACCTTACGCTGAAGCTATGGGCATTGAACGCCAAGGCGAAGAGGAAGAAGTCGACGAGCGTCAGTACACCGAAGAAGAAGCCGAAGCCGAGCAAAAACGTCTGCAGGATTTACCGATCAAGCTTGCGATTATCGGTAAGCCGAACGTGGGTAAATCGACCCTGACTAACCGTATCTTAGGTGAAGAGCGTGTGGTGGTTTACGATGAGCCGGGCACCACTCGCGACAGTATTTACATTCCGATGGAACGCGATGGCCGCGAATACGTGATTATCGATACTGCCGGTGTGCGTCGCCGTAGTAAAGTCCATGAAGTGATTGAAAAATTCTCGGTGATCAAAACCCTCAAAGCGGTTGAAGATGCCAACGTGGTGCTGCTGATCATAGATGCCCGTGAAGGTATCGCCGAGCAGGATTTAGGTCTATTAGGTTTTGCCTTGAACGCGGGCCGCGCCTTAGTCATCGCCGTCAACAAGTGGGACGGTATCGATCAGGGCATTAAAGACCGCGTTAAGAGTGAACTCGACCGCCGCTTAGGCTTCATCGACTTTGCTCGCATTCACTTTATTTCGGCGCTACATGGCACTGGTGTTGGCCATCTGTTTGAGTCGATTGAAGAAGCTTACGACAGTGCGACTCGCCGCGTGAGCACCTCGATGCTGACCCGCATCATGCAAATGTCGCAGGATGACCATCAGCCACCATTGGTGAATGGTCGCCGTGTGAAACTGAAATACGCCCACGCCGGTGGTTATAATCCGCCAATCGTGGTTATTCACGGTAACCAAGTCAGCAAGCTACCGGATTCTTACAAGCGCTACATGATGAACTACTTCCGTCGTTCATTGAAAGTGGTGGGTACGCCAATTCAGCTACGTTTCCAAGAGGGTGATAACCCGTTTGAAAACAAGGTTGAAAAGCTGACCATGAGCCAAGAGCGTCGCCGTAAGCGCGCCCTGAGCCATATTAAAGATCGCAAGACAAAGTAAATCTGCGCTTTGGGCTTAAGCTGAACATAAAAAAGGAACCCTAGGGTTCCTTTTTTGTTGGCGCATTTTAGGGGGAAATCTTAAGTCTTGTTTCGATCAAATGCTTTATTGCTATGGGCTTGAGCGTTGAGTGTTGAGCCTTAAGGCTGTTGTGTCTTAGCTTTCATCTGTTATGTGCGTCACTGTCGACTGCACCTGCCCATGGAGTAGGCGAGTGTTTATCCTATCGCCAATACTCAGCTGAGCGGCATTGTCTATGACTTGGTTATTTGCATCTGTGGTGATGCTGTACCCCCGGCTCAAGGTGGCTAATGGACTGACAGTTTCTAATTGATGGGCGGCATATTTAATTCGCTGCTCACTTTGGTTAAGGGTATCTTGCATAGCGTCCTGCAAACGCGTCGCTAAATAGCTCAACCTATTGGTCTCGAGTGCGAGCTTGTGCTTTGGGGACTGCTGCTCGAGGCGACTGGCCAGTTGCTGCTGACGGCGACTTAAACCGTGCAATTTGTTAGACAATGCGGCTTCGAGCCGTAATTGCATTTCATCAAAACGCTGCTCAAATTGTTGCAGGGTGCGCTTAGGATCTAAGCGTTGCAGCCTATGCTCGAGCAAACTTAAGCGTCTTTCCTGCTTGAGTTGATAGTGGCTGGCGCTTTGTTTGAGGCGTGACAGTACTGTGGCTAAGCGTTGGCTCTTATTGTCGCTATCCTGAGACAGTAGCTCTGCGCCCGCAGAGGGCGTCGGGGCGCGAACGTCGGCCACATAGTCACTGATGGTGGTGTCTACTTCATGGCCTACGGCGCTGACAACGGGTAGGGCGCTGTTGTAAATGGTATGGGCGAGCGCTTCGCTATTAAAGCACCATAAATCTTCGAGTGAGCCGCCGCCACGGGTGAGCAGTAATACATCCACCTCGAGCCGTTGGTTGGCGATATTGATGGCTTGGCAGATATTGAGATCCGCGCTCTCGCCTTGTACCTGAGTGGGATAAATAATCACTTCGATGGAAGGGTCTCGGCGGGCAAGCACATGCAACACATCGCGAATAGCCGCGCCCGTGGGGGAGGTGATCACCCCAATGCGTTGTATATTTTTCGGAAGCTGGCGTTTAGTGTCGGCGGCAAATAACCCCTGCGCCGCGAGCTTCATTTTGAGTGCTTCAAATTGTTGTGCCAATAAGCCATCCCCCGCGGGGAGCATAGACTCAATCAATAATTGATAGTCGCCTCTAGGCTCGTACACGCTAATCGCGCCTTTCACGAGCACCTGCTGACCATTCACAGGTTTAAAGCTCACGCTTTGGTTGCGTCCCTTAAACATGGCGCAACGAATTTGTGAATAATGATCCTTGAGGGTTAAATACCAATGGCCCGAGCTGGGGGCGGAAAAGTTGGATATTTCACCATTTAGCCAGACTTTTCCCAGTTGTCCCTCGAGAATTTGCCTGACTTCACCATTGAGGCGTGAGACGGTATAAATATTATTTTTAGGGACTTGCATGTGTTTTCTCGTGCAAATGGGATTTTTTCACTATTTTCCATTTACCGCTCCCCAGATGCAAGGTATAATCCCGCCGCAATATTTCACCTCTAAAATCCTACTCAACTGGGGAGATGTTGCCTATGCTACGTTTAATTAAAGAAGCGCTAACCTTTGACGATGTGTTACTTGTTCCTGCGCATTCGACTGTACTCCCAAACACCGCCATCCTTAAAACTCGCCTGACCAATACCATTGAACTGAATATTCCGCTTGTGTCTGCCGCTATGGACACTGTGACCGAAGCGCGTCTTGCTATCGCCATGGCACAGGAAGGTGGCTTAGGTTTTATTCATAAAAACATGAGCATAGAAAAGCAGGCCGAAGAAGTTCGTAAAGTAAAAATTTACGAAGCGGGTGTGGTTCAACAACCTGTGACTGTAACGCCTTCAACTACGCTGGCGGATCTTAAAGTACTGACCGCGAAGAATGGTTTTGCGGGTTACCCTGTGGTAAACGAAGCCAATGAATTGGTGGGTATTATCACTGGCCGTGACGTACGTTTCGTGACTGACTGGAGCAAAACCGTAGAAGAAGTGATGACGCCAAAGGCGCGTTTAGTCACTGTTGCGGAAGGCACTAAGTTAGACGAAGTGCAAAAATTAATGCACTCAAATCGCATCGAAAAAGTGTTAGTTGTCGACGATAACTTCAAGCTGAAAGGCTTAATCACAGTAAAAGACTTCGAAAAAGCCGAGCGTAAGCCTAATGCCTGTAAAGACGAATTAGGTCGTTTACGTGTGGGCGCTGCCGTGGGTGCGGGTGCTGGTAACGAAGAGCGTGTCGACGCGCTGGTGAAAGCCGGTGTTGACGTGCTGCTGATTGACTCTTCTCACGGCCACTCTGAAGGCGTGTTGCAACGTATCCGTGAAACCCGCGCTAAATACCCAGATTTACAAATCATCGGTGGTAACGTGGCAACAGCTGAAGGCGCATTAGCCCTAGTTGAAGCCGGTGTTAACGCGGTTAAAGTCGGTATTGGCCCTGGTTCTATCTGTACCACACGTATCGTGACGGGTGTGGGCGTGCCACAAATTACCGCAGTGTCTGACGCTGCCGAAGCCGTAAAAGGCTTAGGGATCCCTGTTATCGCCGACGGCGGTGTACGTTTCTCGGGTGACTTAGCCAAAGCCTTAGCTGCAGGTGCATCGTGCATCATGGCGGGTTCAATGTTCGCGGGTACTGACGAAGCGCCAGGCGAAACGGAACTCTACCAAGGTCGTGCCTATAAGTCATACCGCGGTATGGGTTCTTTAGGTGCCATGTCTCAAGGTTCTTCTGACCGTTATTTCCAATCTGACAATGCTGCCGACAAGCTGGTGCCAGAAGGCATCGAAGGCCGTGTACCTTACAAAGGCAAGCTCAAGGAAATCATCCATCAACATATGGGTGGTCTGCGTTCATGCATGGGCCTAACGGGCTGTGCCACGATCCAAGAACTGAACGAAAAAGCGCAATTTGTGAAAGTGACGTCTGCGGGCATGGGCGAGTCCCACGTTCACGATGTGACTATCACTAAAGAAGCGCCAAACTACCGTTCAGGTGCGTAAACGTTTGTAATAACGGGGCGGCGATAAGCCGCCCCGTTATTAAGATTTGTATGCCCTCGAGATTGAACCTCGCAGTCTTGAGTTAAGTTAAAACAATAGATGAGATAAAGGTTATCCATGAGCGATATTCATGAGCATAAGATACTGATCCTCGACTTTGGATCTCAGTACACCCAGCTAATTGCCCGTCGTATCCGTGAAATTGGTGTTTACTGTGAGTTATGGGCGTGGGATGTGACCGAAGCCCAAATCCGTGAGTTTGCCCCTAACGGGATTATCCTCGCTGGCGGCCCTGAAAGTGTGACTGCCGACAATTCTCCCCGCGCACCTGAATATGTGTTCAATGCTGGCGTACCTGTTCTAGGTATTTGCTACGGCATGCAAACCATGTCTGAGCAGCTCGGCGGTAAAGTGATTCAAGGCGTTGGCGAAGGTGAATTCGGCTACGCTCAAATCGAAATGTTAGCGCAATCGGCCCTGTTTAAAGATATCGAAGATGCAGTCAGTAGCGATGGCAAATCACTGCTCGACGTGTGGATGAGCCATGGCGATAAAGTGTCTGCGATCCCTGAAGGTTTCGTTGCGGTTGCTAAGACTGATACTTGCCCATTCGCGGCCATGTCTAACGAAGCAAAACGTTTCTACGGCGTGCAGTTCCACCCTGAAGTCACCCATACCCGCCAAGGTATGCGTATGCTGTCGCACTTTGCCTTAGATATCTGCGGCTGTGCGGCCAACTGGAAACCTTCTTCAATCATCGAAGACGCTATCGAACGCTTGAAAAAGCAAGTGGGTGACGATGAAGTGATTTTAGGTCTGTCTGGTGGTGTGGATTCATCGGTGGTGGCCATGCTGCTACACCGCGCCATTGGCAAAAAACTGACCTGCGTATTCGTTGATAACGGCTTACTGCGTTTAAACGAAGCGAAGCAAGTCATGGAAATGTTTGGTGACCATTTCGGTCTGAACATTGTTCATGTCGATGCGGAAAACCGTTTCCTCGACGCGCTGAAAGGCGAAGCCGATCCAGAAGCGAAACGTAAAATCATCGGTCGTGTATTCGTTGAAATCTTCGACGAAGAAGCCAAGAAATGCGTTAACGCTAAATGGTTAGCCCAAGGCACCATCTACCCAGACGTGATTGAATCCGCTGGCAGCGCCACAGGTAAAGCCCATGTGATTAAGTCGCACCATAACGTTGGCGGTCTGCCGGATGATATGGAATTAGGTCTGGTTGAGCCGCTGCGCGAACTCTTCAAAGACGAAGTGCGTAAGATTGGTCTTGAGCTCGGTCTGCCATACAACATGCTTTACCGCCACCCATTCCCAGGCCCTGGCTTAGGTGTGCGTGTGCTTGGCGAAGTGAAGAAAGAGTACTGCGATCTGCTGCGCCGCGCCGATGCGATTTTCATCGAAGAGCTGCACAAAGCTGATCTTTATAACAAAGTCAGCCAAGCCTTTACCGTGTTCTTACCGGTTCGCTCTGTCGGTGTGATGGGCGATGGCCGTAAATACGATTGGGTGGTGTCACTGCGCGCCGTTGAAACCATCGACTTTATGACCGCGCACTGGGCACACTTGCCATATGACTTCTTAGGCCGAGTGTCTAACCGGATCATCAACGAAATCGACGGTATCTCCCGCGTGGTTTACGATATTTCAGGTAAGCCACCTGCAACTATCGAGTGGGAATAATTCCCTGTCTTGATGACATGATGCATTAATGAAAAGGCGCCAAGTGCGCCTTTTTTATTGGTTATGGGTATAATTGCCCAAATTGTTGATTAATGAGAATCCTTAAGTGGAGCAGACAAAACTGAACCCCAAAACCTTGCATGGGAAGACGCATAGCCGTGATGAATTTGGCTCTGATGAACTTGGTTGTGATGAAGCTAGTGCTGATGTGCTAACTGGCGAGCAACCTTGTCTCAATCAAGCGAGTCTCAATCCAGTGAGCCTTGAACAAGCTCGAGTCGATGAACATTGGATGCGTGTCGCTATGACTATGGCTGAAAAGGCCGAGGCAGCGGGTGAAGTACCAGTGGGGGCGGTTTTAGTCAAAAGTGGTCAGCAAATCGCGGTCGGATATAACTTGTCTATCGGTGAGCACGATCCCTGCGCCCATGCTGAAATTCAGTGTTTGCGAGCTGCGGGGCAAACGATTGAAAACTATCGCCTCCTCGATACCACTCTTTACGTAACTCTTGAGCCTTGTGCCATGTGCGCCGGCGCCATGGTGCATAGCAGGATTGCCCGCGTGGTATTTGGGGCAAAGGATGAGAAGACGGGCGCCGCAGGAACCGTGCTTAATCTCTTGCAGCATCCAGCCTTTAATCATCAAGTTGAGGTTACATCTGGGGTGTTAGCGCAGGACTGTGCTGACCAATTAAGCCGCTTTTTTAAACGTCGCAGGGAGGAAAAGAAGGCTTTAAAACAGGCTCAAAAGGCGCAGCAGGGGACACTATCCTAAGGAGTTTTGGGGCTCGCTTAAGTGTTAGTCTTGGGCTTGGATAAACGTAAAAAACAGTTTGTGGCGATTAAGCACCCGGCGATGACGAATTTTCAGTGTAGTGCGACGGCGTGATGCGCTGTTATTGATGGTTTTTCTTCTCATATAGACCCCGTTTTCAATCTTGTTATTGTCTAGGTTAAGGCTATTTTGCTTTGGTTAACGGCTATGGGTTAACGCACAATGATGATTATATTGACCTGTCACTATGACAGTATCAGCAGAGATCTCAGGCGGCAATCCCCCTCGATTCATCTGCTCTATAAAGCAGCGTTTTTAGCCCAAAGCGAACTCACTTTAGCCTGTATTGGCTTAATCTAAGATTAAAATCGTGGTTTGATGGCCGCAAAAAAGCAAGGCTGCGGCACAAGTCAAGTTATTGAGGGGGAAGCGGTTAGGGCTATTTCGGCTTATCTGGGCTGAGGGTGCCGGGCACTGGCGCTGGGCCATCTTCCGAGGCGAGGTCGCTCGGCTCTTCCTCATCGCTATTTTGTTGTTTAGATTGATTATCGACCCAGACTAAGGTGTCGTAATAACGGCGAATGCTGTCGACGTAATGCACGGCTTCGCTACCACGGGCATAGCCGTAGCGGGTCTTTTGATAATATTTACGCTTTTGCAGCAGTGGCAATACCTTTTTAAGATCCCGCCACGCGTTGGGATTAAGCTCCATGGATTCGGCGAGTTTACGGGCGTCTTCCACATGGGCATAACCGATATTGTAAGAGGCCAGCGCAAACCACATGCGTTGACTCTCGGGGATAGACTCGGGCAGACGGTTGATCATATCCCGTAAATAAGCGGCGCCGCCGCGAATACTTTCTTCCGCATCGAGGCGGTTCGTAATGCCAATTTCTTTGGCGGTCGGCTGCGTGAGCATCATCATGCCGCGCACCCCAGTCGGCGAGCGGGCATTAGGATTCCAATGGGACTCTTGATAACTGGTCGCCGCCAATTTACGCCAATCTAAGTCTCCGGCATGGGTTTCGAAAAGCTGCCGATAACGGGGCAACACGGTTTCGATGGCGCGCAGGAAGGCGCGGGTGTCGATATAGTCGAAACGCTTAACGTGGCCAAAGTACTTTTCGTTTAAGTGATCGAGTGTTCCAGCGAGTTTCTCTTGGTGCCAAAACGCCAATAACTGACTCATCAAGCCGTCACTATGAGTGGGGGGCAGTAACCAAACCACATCAAGCTTTTCTTCTAGCACGAGCCCTGAGCGCAGATCCGGTAAATAGCGGCGGTTAATCTGCACGCTGCTCGAGTCGGCGATGGTGTAGTCTATTTCCTTGTTGGCGATCATCGCCAGCAGCTCTTCGCTGTCTTTATCTGTGACTTGATCCCACACCAGCGTCGGATGGCGTTTCTGTAATTGCGTCAAGGTTTCCACAAAAGAAGAGTCGGCAATTACGGTAATTTTGCCTTTTAAGTCAGTAATATCTTTTGGTGTTGGCATGCCTTCACGGTAAACCAGTACTTGATTGACACGATACAGCGGCGGGCCTAAACGGAATTGTTCGCGCCGGGCAGGGGTTTCAGTCATCCCCGCGGCAATGATATCAATCTCGTTTTTTTTCAGTGCATCATAGAGTTCGGCGCGGTTGGTATAAGGCACCATTTTTAAGGGCACATCGAGATACTCGGCAAACAGTACCGCCATATCGTAATCGAAGCCGCTGTTGCCTTGGCCCGAGGTCATATAAATTTGTGGGCCATAAAGGGTGCCAACCCTTAATTCGGTGAGTTTATGGGGGACATATTCTGTTTCTTCCACGGTCACTTGCTGACAAGCCGTCAGTAAGAAACCTAAGATAATCGCGAACAGAAATCGAGTCATTAAACACACTTTATTAAATAAAATCAAAATGATGAACAGTAGAAGGTCAGTGAGGTAACAAGGATAAACTGGCTGACATTGCTGTGATTATATCCGTTTGTCGCCAATTACGTAAAAAAATCGTACCGCATGGAATACGAAGGAGGGGAAAAGGACCGCTTTTTATCTTAATAGGAAACACTGTTTTACGTAAGGTCACAGGTGATTTGTGACAGACATTTCCTTATAATAGCGCCATCTCTGACCCCTGCAATTATAAATATAAGGTGAATTGACGTGATGGAGATCATCCGTGGAGCCCCAGCACTCTCGACGTTTAGAGTGCAAAAGCTAATGGAGGCCTGCGTAAACGCTGCGCTTCCGGTACGCCAAATCTATGCTGAGTATGTTCATTTAGCGGATTTGAGCGAGTTGCTTGAGACCAATGAGCGCGAGCAACTTGAAAAAATTCTCACCTATGGACCTGCTATCGAAGCCCATACCCCCCAAGGTTCACTCCTGTTTGTTACTCCCCGCCCCGGCACAATTTCCCCATGGTCTTCTAAAGCCACTGATATCGCCCACAATTGTGGCTTAGGTAAAGTGAAGCGCTTAGAGCGTGGTGTTGCCTATTATGTGGAGTCAGACACTTTGACTGTCGAGCAGCAACAAACCCTCAAAGGGTTATTGCACGACCGTATGGTTGAAGTGGTATTGGACGATTTTGCTAAGGCCGATGTGCTGTTTAAGCGCACTGAGCCTGCGCCTTTCAAGAGTGTGAACGTGTTGGCTGAAGGTCGCCGTGCCCTTGAAGTGGCCAACGTCGAAATGGGTCTGGCGCTCGCCGAAGATGAAATCGATTATTTAGTCGAAAACTTTGTGCGTTTGAACCGCAATCCAAACGATATTGAACTGATGATGTTTGCTCAGGCTAACTCTGAGCACTGCCGTCACAAGATTTTTAACGCAGATTGGACAATTGATGGCGCGGTGCAGCCAAAATCTCTGTTCAAGATGATTAAAAACACCTTTGAAACCACACCAGACCACGTGTTATCTGCCTATAAAGATAACGCCGCTGTGATGGAAGGCTCGGTTGCGGGACGTTTCTTCCCCGATCCAAACGGTGTTTACAGCTATCACACTGAGCCAATGCACGTACTGATGAAAGTGGAAACCCACAACCATCCTACGGCAATCAGCCCATACCCAGGTGCGGCGACAGGTTCGGGTGGTGAGATCCGCGACGAAGGTGCAACCGGTCGTGGCTCTAAACCTAAAGCGGGTTTAACTGGCTTTAGCGTATCGAATTTAAAAATCCCAGGTTTTGTACAACCTTGGGAAGGCAACTACGGTAAGCCTGAGCGTATCGTCAGTGCGCTGGACATTATGACCGAAGGCCCACTTGGCGGCGCAGCGTTTAACAACGAGTTTGGTCGTCCAGCCCTGTTAGGTTACTTCCGTACCTATGAGCAAGAAGTCTCTAGCCACAATGGTGTAGAAGTCCGTGGTTATCACAAGCCCATCATGTTAGCCGGTGGTTTAGGTAACATCCGCGAAGAGCACGTACAAAAAGGCGAAATCACCGTCGGTGCTAAGCTGATCGTACTCGGTGGCCCTGCGATGAATATCGGTCTTGGCGGCGGCGCGGCTTCTTCGATGGCGTCGGGTCAATCGAGCGAAGATTTAGACTTTGCGTCGGTTCAGCGTGAAAACCCAGAAATGGAACGTCGCTGTCAGGAAGTGATCGACCGCTGCTGGCAGTTAGGCGATAAAAACCCAATCCAATTTATCCACGACGTGGGCGCGGGTGGTTTATCTAACGCTTTCCCTGAGTTAGTTAACGATGGCGGCCGTGGTGGTATCTTCAATCTGCGCAACGTGCCATCGGACGAGCCGGGCATGAGCCCGCTGGAGATCTGGTGTAACGAATCGCAGGAGCGTTATGTGCTTTCGGTTGCTGCCGAAGACCTGCCTTTATTTACGGCGATTTGTGAGCGTGAGCGTGCACCGTTTGCGGTAGTGGGCGAGGCAACGCAAGAGCAGCATTTAACCCTAGCCGACAGCCATTTCGATAACAATCCTATCGATTTGCCACTCGAGGTGTTATTAGGTAAAGCGCCTAAGATGAGCCGTAATGTGGTGTCTGCTAAGGCAGTTTCACCAGCGCTTGAGCAAAGCAAAATCGATGTGAAAGAAGCGGTTAAACGCATTCTTAGCCTGCCAACTGTGGCGGACAAAACTTTCCTTATCACCATTGGTGACCGCACGGTAACCGGTCTAGTGAACCGTGACCAAATGGTTGGCCCATGGCAAGTACCAGTTGCAGATTGCGCGGTAACGGCGGCAAGTTTTGATACCTATGCCGGTGAAGCCATGTCTATGGGCGAACGTACGCCGCTGGCACTGCTCGATTTTGGCGCCTCTGCCCGTATGGCGGTGGCCGAATCGATTATGAACATCGCAGGTGCGGATATTGGTTCGTTCAAACGTATCAAACTGTCGGCTAACTGGATGTCTGCCGCGGGTCACCCTGGCGAAGATGCGGGTCTTTATGAAGCGGTTAAGGCCGTGGGTGAAGAGCTGTGTCCAGAACTGAGCCTGACCATTCCTGTCGGTAAAGACTCTATGTCGATGAAAACTGCATGGCAGCAAGACGGCGCGAACAAAACCGTGACGGCACCTATGTCGCTGGTCATTTCTGCCTTCGGTGTGGTTCAGGATATCCGTAACACGGTAACGCCAGAGCTTCGCAGTGATAAAGGCGAAACATCGCTGTTATTAGTCGACTTAGGCGCTGGCAAAAACCGTTTAGGCGGTTCTTGTTTAGCACAGGTTTACGGTGAGTTAGGCGATATCGCGCCAGACTTAGACGATACTGCTCTTTTACGTGGTTTCTTCGAAACCATGCAAAAACTGGTGGCGAAGAAGTCGGTTATTGCATACCACGACCGCAGTGACGGTGGTTTATTCACGACGTTAGTGGAAATGGCCTTTGCTGGTAACACTGGTCTTGCTATCGACTTAAGTGCACTGCAAGGTACTGATGTTGAACGTCTATTCA
This sequence comes from Shewanella sp. FJAT-51649, assembly GCF_019457435.1. Taxonomy (NCBI): domain Bacteria; kingdom Pseudomonadati; phylum Pseudomonadota; class Gammaproteobacteria; order Alteromonadales; family Shewanellaceae; genus Shewanella; species Shewanella sp. FJAT-51649. The sequence goes on from NZ_CP080411.1 coordinate 1,470,073, forward strand.
ATGAAGAGCTCGGTGGTGTATTGCAAGTGAGCCGCGCGGATGCCGAGCTTATCGCTGTGCAATTTGCCCAAGCAGGCGTCCCTTGCCATGTGATTGGTACTCTGGCGAACGATCAACGCATCACCATTAAAGATGCTGCGCGTGAAGTGTTCAGCGAGACACGTGTTGCACTGCGTACTATCTGGTCTGAAACCACTTACCGCATGCAAGCACTGCGTGATAACCCAGCCTGTGCATTAGAAGAGTTCAAACTTAAGCAGGATGAAACCGACTTAGGGTTAACGGTTAACTTAAGCTTCGATCCAAGTGAAGACGTTGCTGCGCCGTACATCCTCAAAGGTGCTGCACCTAAGATGGCGATTCTGCGCGAGCAGGGCGTTAACTCTCATGTGGAAATGGCGGCTGCGTTTGACCGTGCAGGTTTTGAGAGCCGCGACGTGCATATGTCTGACATTCTGTCGGGCCGCATTAGCCTCGAAGAGTTCCAAGGTCTGGTGGCCTGTGGTGGCTTCTCCTACGGTGACGTATTAGGTGCGGGTGAAGGTTGGGCTAAGTCTATCCTGTTCAACGCCCGTGCTCGCGATGAGTTCTCACGCTTCTTCGAGCGTGATTCAAGCTTTGCCCTCGGGGTGTGTAACGGTTGCCAAATGCTGTCTAACCTGAAGGAAATCATCCCAGGTAGCGAGCACTGGCCACGTTTCGTGCGTAACCGTTCTGAGCGTTTTGAAGCGCGTTTCAGCTTAGTTGAAGTACAGCAAAGTCCATCACTGTTCTTCCAAGGTATGGCTGGTTCACGTATGCCTATCGCCGTGTCCCACGGTGAAGGCCATGCAGAGTTTGCCAACGCGCAGGCGCTCGCGTTAGCTGAGGCCTCTGGCACTATCGCGCTGCGTTTTGTGAATGGTAAAGGTGAAATTGCCACCCAATACCCACAAAACCCGAACGGTTCGCCAAACGGTTTAACCGGTATCTGTACTACCGATGGCCGTGTGACCCTGATGATGCCACATCCTGAGCGTGTATTTAGAACGGTTGCGAACTCTTGGCATCCAGATAACTGGGGTGAAGACAGCCCATGGATGCGCATGTTCCGCAATGCGCGAGTCAACTTAGGCTAAGGTTTTTATTGAGAAAACCACGACTTAAGTGAGCAAAAAAAGGAGCGAAATTTTTCGCTCCTTTTTTATATATAAAACGCATCTTTTAAAAAGATAAGGTATTTTAAGATCTTAGTCTTACATTTGTTAAATCTAATAAAATGAAGTTTAAAAATATCAATTTTAAAGACTAAATACCCCTTAATAAGTAGTTCACACAAGTGAAACAAAACTGACTTGCCTTAATTTAGTCGCTGTACTTGCCTGTATTCTCGAGTGATAAAAACAAAAAGCCCCCAACTCATCGAGAAGGGGGCTCGTTTTGCGCTAACAAAACTTCAAATCAAATCAGTATTATTTCAGAGTAAGCGGTGAACGATTACAGCTCACGAGCTGTATAAAGTTCAACAAAAACACGCTTATAGCTGTTAACCAGACGTTCAAATAAGTTTGTCATATCTCTTTCTCCACACCAAAGTTATACCTATGTGCGCGGAGTTTGGCTTGCCTGGGGCGCTTCACCAGTCACATCAAACCGTCTCCTTAACACAGGAGATATATTAACCATTCCAATCTATCTTCTCAAACGAGAAAAAGTACATTTAACAATTAGAAAAACTAATAAATATATGTGATGCCTTTATTGTTTTAATTTGGTTTAATTATTTAAGTTATTGATTTTAAATGAATATTTTGAATTATCTAAAATTGAATAGATAATGTTTTATTAGTGTGAATATTGTTTTTAATTTGTTTTTATCGATTTTTGGTGTTTGTGGTGCAGTTTTGTACTCAAACGGTCAAAAATGGACTTTTTAATTCAGTGCGAATCGCTCTCTACCCCATAATTATGACTCTGTCAACTGTGGGTAAAAGTGAAGTGTGTGCCCCGTAGCAAAACCCATCTAAAGCCCTGAGTTTGATTGATTTGAATCAAAGGCGGGTGGTATAAAATACTCACAAATGAAAGCGATTAAATATCTTAACTATCTGATATTTATATCGATGGGATCATTTGTAGGATTGGGTGGTGAGGTGGAAGTCTCAAAGCCGAGCGATAGTGTGACTAGGGTCTCAGTATGCGAGGAAAAAGGGGATTTTTATGCCTTGCTGCTTCGATGTAATGAAAAAGATGAAATTTAACGGTTTATACTGAATCCAGCTATAAACACAAAATGAAAACTCACTATCCTACAAAGGCACTTGCTACGAATGGCTCAAGTAGTCGTAGCAATTGGACGCACCACGTAAGGAGTCACCGATGATTGTTGAAGAGGTTGTTGAGCTATCACGGTTGCAGTTTGCGCTGACAGCCATGTATCACTTCCTGTTTGTTCCCTTAACCTTGGGGTTAGCATTTTTGCTGGCTATCATGGAATCACTCTATGTGATGACGGATAAACAAATTTATAAAGATATGACTAAGTTCTGGGGTAAGTTGTTTGGTATCAACTTTGCCTTGGGTGTTTCAACGGGTTTAGCGATGGAATTCCAGTTTGGTACTAACTGGTCTTACTATTCGCACTATGTGGGCGACATCTTTGGTGCACCACTGGCCATTGAAGGATTAATGGCGTTCTTCTTAGAATCGACCTTCGTGGGTATGTTCTTCTTCGGTTGGGATCGTTTCTCTAAACGTCAACACTTAGCGACAACCTGGTTGGTCGCCTTTGGTTCCAACTTCTCCGCATTGTGGATCCTGGTGGCAAACGGTTGGATGCAAAACCCTGTGGGTAGCGTGTTCAATTACGAAACCATGCGTATGGAAATGACCAGCTTTGCTGATGTTATCTTCAACCCTGTTGCACAGGTGAAATTTGTTCACACTGTGGCTTCTGGCTATGTGACTGGCGCAATGTTCGTATTAGCGATCAGCTCGTACTACATTCTGAAGAAACGTGACTTACCTTTTGCTCGTCGTTCATTTGCGATTGCAGCCAGCTTCGGTATGGCGTCTATCCTGTCTGTTATCGTTCTGGGTGACGAATCAGGCTATAAAGTGGGTGAAGCGCAGCGCGTTAAGTTAGCGGCGATTGAAGCTGAATGGCACACAGAGCCAGCTCCTGCAGCCTTTACTGCAGTTGGTTTCCCAAATCAAGAAACCATGCACACCGATTTCGCGGTGAAGATCCCTTACGCTATGGGTATCGTGGCAACACGTTCTTTAGATGAAGAAGTGACTGGTTTACGTGACTTAGTGGCTGAACACGAAGTGCGTATCCGCAACGGTATGAAAGCTTACGAGATGCTGGTGAAACTGCGCGCTGGTGATAAGTCTCCTGAGTTACGTGACGCGTTCGAAGCGGCGAAAGTTGACTTAGGTTACGGCTTACTGCTGAAGCGTTACACCGACAATGTTGTGGATGCGACAGAAGAGCAAATCAAAGCGGCTGCGAAGGATTCTATTCCAAATGTGGCGCCGATTTTCTGGAGCTTCCGCGTGATGGTTGGCTTAGGCTTTGTGATGTTGTTTGTGTTCGCGGCGGCCTTCTGGCAAAGCACACGTCATCAGATCGAAGAGAAGAAATGGGTTCTTAAAGCAGCACTCTTTAGCTTGCCATTACCTTGGATTGCGATCGAGTGTGGTTGGTTTGTGGCTGAATATGGCCGTCAACCTTGGACCATCTCTGAGGTACTGCCGACCTTTATGTCTGCTTCGAGTTTAACGACTGGGGACCTGTGGTTCAGTATTCTTTCGATTTCACTGTTCTACACTGTGCTGCTGGTGATCGAGATATTCTTGATGCTTAAGTTTGCCCGTCTTGGCCCTAGCAGTTTAAAGACTGGTCGTTATCACTTCGAGAAACTAGAAGCCTAAGCAGAGGATTTCATTATGTTTGATTATGAAATATTGAGAGTTATCTGGTGGGCTCTGATCGGCGTACTGTTCATCGGATTTGCGGTCACTGACGGTTTTGACATGGGCGTGGGTGCACTTTTACCGATTATCGGTAAAGACGATACTGAGCGCCGTATTATGGTCAACACTATTGCCCCCCATTGGGACGGTAACCAAGTATGGTTAATCACTGCAGGTGGTGCCTTATTTGCGGCATGGCCTATGGTGTATGCAGTGTCTTTCTCTGGCTTCTATGTGGCCATGATGTTAGTGCTGTTTGCCTTGTACACTCGTCCAGTTGGATTTGACTATCGCTCTAAGATTGAAAATCCAAAATGGCGTAAGTCGTGGGACTGGGCCTTGTTCTGTGGTGGTTTTATTCCACCGCTGATCATCGGTGTCGCCTTCGGTAACTTACTCCAAGGCGTGCCATTTAACTTCGATGAGTTCCTGCGTGCGACTTATCACGGTGGTTTATTTGGCCTGTTGAACCCATTCGGTTTACTGGCGGGCTTAGTGAGCGTGAGCATGTTTATGATGCAAGGCGCTGCTTGGTTACAAATGAAGACCGACGGTGAGCTGCGTGTACGTGCCGCGAATGCGACTCAACTATGTGCACTGTTAGTGGCAGTATTATTTGCCGCTGCGGGTGTGTGGTTAGCCAATGGTATTGATGGTTATGTTATCACTTCAACCCTTGACCACCATGCACTGTCGAACCCAACGCTGAAAACCGTTGCGGTTGAATCTGGCGCTTGGTTAGCCAACTACGATAAGTATCCTATTACTATGCTGTTCCCAGTATTAGGTGTGGCATTACCACTGCTGGTTATCGTTGTGAGCCGCTTAAATCGTTCAGGTTTTGCGTTCTTATTTAGCTCGCTGACTGTGGCTATGGTGATCTTAACTTGTGGTGCCGCAATGTTCCCATTCGTTATGCCATCTTCATTAGATCCTAACGTGAGCTTAACCATGTGGGATGCGACTGCGAGTGAAATGACATTAACAGTAATGACTTGGGCGGCGATTATCTTCGTTCCAATCGTGTTAAGTTACACTGTATGGACTTACTTCAAAATGTTTGGCCGTTTAAACCGCAAACATATTGAAGATAACAAAGCCTCACTCTATTAGAATTAAGGAGCATCTACTATGTGGTATTTCACGTGGATATTAGGGGTTTTGTTAGCCTGTTCTTTTGGTGTGATCAACGCCCTGTGGCTTGAAAACACGGAGAACATGGACCGCTCAAGCGATGACGCTGAGTAATAGCTAACCTCCAATAGCATGAACCCTTTAAAACCCCGCAACTGCGGGGTTTTTTATTACCTGGTTACTCAGTTCAAAGGATTCGCTTAGGTGGCATTGATTTGCTGATATATCGAATGTAACAAGCAACAAGCTAGCTACGGGGTTCCATAAGAGGCATGGCTCAATATGATTTAGCCGCACTGTATCTATAAGCACACAGCTTATTAAAGTGTTAGCTCAAGCCTATTTGAAAGCTAATGCTCAATTGCCAAAGCCAACAGGTGGTTTCGAGCATTAGGCTGTGCAGCACCGACTTGATAAACATTACGCGAGGTTGTTTATTCTGCGGTGTTGCTGAGTCGATTCAGCTGTGTGATTTAGCCATGTCGATTTAACTGAATTGATTTAACTTAAGTTGAAAAGTCAAAAAAATACCGCCCAAGCGGGCGGTATCTGAACAAAGAAATAGTTTGAGTTAAGCTTTAAATTGGCTGATTTGTTGTTTAAGCGCGACGGCGAGGGAGGATAGGTCATTCGCCGAGTTCACGGTTTCGGCCGCTCTGTGCTCACCTTCATTCGCCAGTTCGCTTATCTGGTGCAGATTATGGGTGATCTCTTGGGCAACACTGCTTTGCTGCTCGGTCGCCGAGGCAATATTGCGTGAGCTAATCGCCAATTCGCCAATTCTGCGGGTGATTTCCTCTAGCTGCTTGCCGGTTTCTTCCCCTTGATTAGCCGATGCGATACCCAGCTGGTGGCTCTGCGCCATTTGGCTGGTGGTCGTTTTCACTTGAGATTGCAGCTTATCAATGGTTTGCGAAATTTCCAGAATGGAGGATTGTGTCCGCTGCGCTAAGGTTCGCACCTCATCGGCGACCACAGCAAAGCCTCTGCCTTGTTCTCCTGCGCGGGCCGCTTCAATGGCCGCGTTGAGGGCGAGCAGGTTGGTTTGTTCGGCAATGCTGTTAATCACCTCGGTGACTTTACTGATGGCCTCACTCTCTTGGCTGACTTTTTCGACGGCCTGATGGCTGCTACTGAGTTGTTGGCTCAGTTTCAACAGATCCTGCACCACTTGGGTTTGTTGCTGTTGGCCTTCTTTGGCGGCGATATCCACTTGATGACTCTGATTCGCACCATCTTGAGCATGGTTGGCTACATCGCGGATGGAGGTGGACATTTCTTCAATCGCGGTGGCGATTTGATCCGTTTGTTGCATCAAAGCCTGAGCTTCTTCGCCATTTTGCTTGGCAACCCGCTGTGCCTTAGACGCTTGTTGTTCAATGCTTTGCACTGAGGCTTGCAGTGCACTGATTAATTGTCGCAATTCCGATGACATGGTCGACACGCTAGTGGTGATCTTATCGACTTCGTTGTTGCTGTCTGAAGCCGATGGGGGAAGCGGATGACTAAAATCCCCTCTGCCGAGAATTTCCATATGTTGCTGAAGAGCGTGTAAAGGTTTCAGCGAACGCAGCAGCACTAAGGATAACAGCACTGTGATGAGTACTATGCCTGTGACCGCGACTATGGCGTTGATGGTCAGTAACAGTAGGCTCTCTTCATTGAGTTCGTTCGCATTAACTTGACCAATCAGCATCCAGTTCCAACCATTCACGCTTTGTGTGTAGGCAAACATAGGTTGGTTTTTACTGTTGCTGTAGCGCCACTCCGATTTATCCTGTGTGGCTTGGCTAAGGGTTAATCCATCGAGCATGGATTCAGTGACTGGTTCGCCAGCGTTAAATTTAGGGTTAGCGACCAACACATTGTCGGCTTTGCGCATCAGCAGGAAGCTACCGGATTCTTCTAGGGTGATTTTATTTACCGCAGCCTGTAACTGTGTGAGGGATTGAGTGATTTCAAAACCGATATATAAGATCCCAATCACTTGCCCTTGGGCATCCTTAATCGGGCGATAGACTGTCATATAGTCTTTGCCAAAGAGTTTGGCATAGCCTTCGTAAACCTCACCTTTAATGAGCGTTGGATAACCAGGATGGGTTTTACCGAGGAAAGTGCCGAGGGCGCGGCTACCATCGGCCTTTTTTAACGAGGTTGCAATCCGCACAAAGTCATCCCCATCGCGCACAAACACTGTAGCGGTCCCACCAGTGAGGTTGGCAAAGCGGTCAACTTTACTCTTTGACGAATTAATTTGCTCTTTTTCATGCAGTAGTGCTGGTGTGCTGACGCCGAGCACATTCACGGTTTTATCTGGGCGACTAAATTGGCCGGGGTACATTTCCTTAAACACATCGGCATTGCGTCTTGCCAGTTGCAGCAAGCTATCGTATTGCAGCTCGAGCATGTCGGAAACGGCGTGCATTTCGGCTTTCATGGCACTGATGCCTTTATCTTCGAGCACGTTGGACGCGGATTTGTAGGAGAGGGTACTCAGTATGCAGAAAATGATCAGGGTAAGGACAAAAGCGAGTGCACCAATCTGTTTTGCAATAGGCCAATTTTTATAGTTCATTGTGCGATCCTATAGGGTAGAGGTTAACGCTAATGTAACCGAACTTTTACGTGGTGGTCTTGATATGGGTCTAAGATTTTCTATTATTTATAAATAGTTCGCTCACAGATACCAGTGTAGACCAGTCTTTACTTTAGTCGATAGAAATATACATTTGAGTGGTAGGAAGAGTGGCGTAAGGCGAGTGTTGAGGGACTAAATGGAAGTATCCCAAGGTTTACTGCGATTAAGTCGATACCAGAAACAAGGAGTGACACTATGCTTGGCGAGAATCACGCATTAATTTATGAATTTCCCGATTTTGTTGACCATATACAGCATCTCAAAACGACCAATACCACCTTTGCTACTATGGCGGAGCGCTACCATGAGCTGGACCATAAAATCCGCGCCCTAGAGTTAACCAAAGTGCCCACCGATGATGAGCACTTCGTGGCGTTAAAATTAGAGCGACTTCACCTAAAAGATAAGTTGTATCAATATCTCGTTTAGGATGCCGTCTGGGCTGACAAGGCCGATGTTTGTGCCTTGCGCCGTGTTTTCATCAGCAACAGATACATGGTTGGCACCCAAACGAGCGACAGCAACGTTGTCAGTAAGGTGCCGCCTGCAATGGCGATGGCAAAGGGGGGCCAGAAGCCACCACCCGCAATAATAAGCGGAATAAAGCCGCCGACCGTGGTGATAGTGGTTGAGCTGATATGACGGCCGCAGCTGCTGACCGTAGTAATAATCACCTCTTTATCACCCGCACGGGCATTCTCGGTATCCTCCAGCTCGGCCAAAATCACAATTGCCGCGTTGATTGCAAGCCCCATTAGGCCGAGTAGGGCGATGATGACTGGAAAGCCAAAGGGATAACCAAACACATACACCGCAAGTAGCCCAAGCCCCGCCGACTGTAATGCGCTCAGTAAAATAATTGCTGTGAGCCTAAAGGAGTTAAAGGACAAGACGACCGTGGCCAGCAGCAGGGTGACAACCAAAATCAGATTAGAGAGCAGATTACCGACCGCCTCATTACGTTTAGCGCTTTCGCCGCCGATTTCGATTCGATAACCCGCTGGCAGCGAAATCGCTGCGACTTTATCTTTTACATCATTTAATACTTGAGCGGGCAAGACGCCGCTGACGATATAGGCTTCGATCGTATTGACGCGTTGGCCATTTCGCCGCGGGATCGCCCCGCGACTGACTTGCACCTCATTGTGGGACAGCGCAGATAAGGGCACAGCTGTGCCAGAGGGGGTCACTAGCTGAATTTCAGAGAGGCGACTGGCTTGCTCGCGACTGGTGTCACCCAAACGCACACGAATCGGCAGCGATTCGGTCTGTTCGAGCACACTGCCGCCGATAACACCCGTCGTGGCCATTTGCACTTGTCTGGCGATATCCGTCAGGGTTAAGCCACTGATCAAACTCGCATCTTCATTCACCTGCAACCACACCTTAGGTGCGCCAGCGCTCAACGTTGCGCGGGTATGAAGCACATCGGGCGTGGCGGCTAAGATATTGCGCACTTCATCACCGAGTGAGCGTAACGTCTCAAGGTTAGGGCCAAAAATCATTAACTCGACCGGCGCATTAAAGGGCGGGCCTTGCTCGAGTTTACGCACTAACACCTGCGCTTCGGGAAAGGCCTTATCTAAGGTTTGCTGTAACTCAGGAATAAGCGCATTGGCGCGCTCAAAGTCGCTGGCTTTCACCATGGCCTGAGCATAGTTGGTGGCTCCCTGTTGGCGCTGAGTTAAGTTGTAATAAAACGAAGGCGTATTGCCTCCCACAACCCAATCGACTTGGGTGATACCCTCGATTTGATGCAATTGCTTATCCATCAACTGCACTTGGTTTAAGGTGTTTTCGAGGCTGACATGGGGCGCGAAATACAGCTCAATTTGGAACATATCCCGATCCGACGGCGGGAAAAACTGCTCAGTCATCTTGCCGGAAGCATAAAACCCTAGCAGGGGAATTATCCCGATAAAGGTAGCGCTCAGTAGTGGGCGATTTAGCGCAAATCTTAGGCTTGCCTGAAAGTAACCACTTACTAAAGGCACGTTGATGCCATGTTGGTACCAGACAGGATGTTTACCTTCGAGGCTAAAGCGTCCCGCAAGGCCCGCGATCAAAGTATGGGAAATCACATAGGAACCCAGCAGGGCAAACATCACCGACATCGCGATGCCACCAACAAATTCCCCTGCCGCGCCCGGCATCAGCACGATAGGGGCGAAGGCTAAAATGGTGGTAATAGTTGATCCTGCCAAGGGTAGCCAGAGGTGATGTAAGGTTTCAGTTACCGCGCTTAAGCGACTCATTCCCTGTTGGCGGCGCTGGGCGATGGCATCGACGATCACAATGGCATTGTCCACCATGATCCCCAGGGCGACGACTAAACCTGTGACCGACATTTGATGAATGGGGAGGCCGATATATTTCATACAGGCCAAGGTGAAGAGGGCGGTCAGGGGGAGCGACAGGGCTACGATAATCGCGTTTCTTAAGCCTAAGGTCAGCAGTAAGACCGCCAGAATAATCACAAACCCTTGCAATAGGTTAACGATTAATCCGCCGAGACGTTCGCTGGTGTAGCTATTCTGCTCAAATAACCATTGCACTTTGATATTAGCCGGCAGCTCCTGATTGAACTCATCGACCAGCTGTTTGACTTGCCCTTGCCAGATATCGACGCGGGTATTGTTGAGCATGCGTGCTGCAACAAACACGCCCTGCTCGCCATCGACAAGGGCGATGCTGTCAGCGGGGGTCTTAGGTTGGCGGCTGATGTGGGCGATATCCCCTAAACGAATAATTTGCCCCTGCGCATCCACCTTGAGTGGCACTTGACGAATTCGGCTTTGGGAATCGAGCTCACCCGAGACTTCGACGAGGGCGCGAAACTGATTGTTATTGATCTCGCCCGCGGCAATTTTACTGTCGGCGCTGCTTAAGATTTTCGCTATGGTTCCCGGCGTTAATTGCAACTGGCTCATCTTATAGCCATCGAGTTGGACCAAGATTTCCTCCTCGGGCGCGCCGTAGAGTTTAACGAAATCGGTGCCGGATAAGAGTCTGAGCCTGCTCTGTAATTCCTTGGCGTAGCGGTTGAGCATATCCACCCGCGGTTGACTGCTATCGTTCCACACTAGGCTTAAAATGGCGGTGTAGGCGTAGCCGACTTGATCGTCTAAGGTCGGTGTTTGCATACCATCGGGGAGGGTGTTTCTGGCATCGGCTAATAGATCCCGCGCTCTGGACCAGACGGGGTCTGTGTCAGTGACGGTATCTTTAAGCTCCAACTGGATCACCGAAATTCCGGGTCTTGAGGTGGATTGAATAAGCTTAATTTCCTCAAGGCGACGTAATTGATTTTCTAATACTTCGGTGACAAGCGCCTCGACCCGCTCGGCGGAGGCGCCGGGATAAGGGGTAATAACAGACGCAAATCGGTTGGTGATATGCGGATCTTCGGTGCGCGGCAAACTGGACATAGCGCCAAATCCCGCGACCAGCAGTAGGGCGATCACTAGGCTGACTAAGCGACCATTTTCGACGAAGGCTTTAATCATGATTACCTCGTCGACGCGATGGAAGAAACGGCTTGGCCCACCACTAACTTATGCAAGCCTTGAGTCACATACTGTTCGTCCGCCTTAATGGCGCCTTGGATGTAGGCCATATCTTGAGTGGTGTAGAGGATATCGACATCACGACGCTCTATATGAGTTGAAGCGCTATCGGTTGTTGAATGTGAAGGCGGCGTGGTTACATAGATATTCCAGCGGCCGCGGATCCCATCGATAAGTGCCGATACTGGCACCCAATAGCCCGCTTGTTCGACGGTTTGTTGTTGATGCAAATAGGCGATTTCACCGTTGATCACATTGGCATGCGAAGGCAGGCTGATCCGCAGCTGCAGGGTGCGACTGATAGGGTTTACTTCGGCACTGATCCCGGCAATCTTTGCGGTAAATTGCTGATTATGCACGCTCACAGTCACATTCTGCCCATTGACGAATTGCTGAGCGACCGCGACTGGGACACCGATATAGGCCTCGGTATTCACACTGCCGACTAAGGTAAACACTGGGCTGCCTGCAGCGACCACTTCCCCTAGATTGTGTTGCCGCTGGCTGATGATGCCATCGAAAGGTGCTAGTAGCTGTGATTTATCGCGTTTAAGTTGGTTGGCCCGCTGCGAGGCCAATAATCGTTTTTTGGCGGCTTCGAGACTCGCCAGTTGTGTGCGGTTCTCGTCGAGCAACTGCTCAGATACATAACCCGATTTTTTAAGCTCAAGATTGCGGTTGAGGGTGCTGGTGGCAAGGTCAACATCGGCTTGGGTTTGCGCCAGACTGGCTTGGATCTCCTGATGTTCGGCATCGAGCAAGCGGGTATCGAGCTTGGCCAATACTTGCCCTTGCTTCACCTTAGCGCCGCTATCGACAGTTAACTCACTGAGCTTACCCGATAATTCGAAGCCGACACCTGTGGTATTGCCCGCGCGGATCGTGCCAGTGAATACTTGCTCACTCTGATAGCTAGTCGACAAGCGCAGTGGCGCCGTCGTTACGGTTTGCAATTGCGTGGCATTGCTATGCTCTGTCACTTCCTTTTGACAGGCCGTTAAGGTGGTGACGGCAATCACGCAAACGTAAAATGCACGCCAAGAACGTCGGGCAGCTCGATCCATTTGAATCCTTCCGTTGTAAGCTTAAGGTTAAGTTTATGTAACTAGACTTGCTAGTCTAGTTGCGCAAAACTGGACTGTCTAGTCTATTTTATGCTTAACTAATACGAATTAATTATGTTGCTACCTTGAGTGAAGATATGACTCTGTCCTCCGATATCCCGATGAGCCGCAGTGAACAAAAGAAACAGCAGGTGCTGGTGGCGGCCATTGACTTGTTTTGCCGCCAGGGATTTCCCCATACCAGCATGGATGAAGTGGCGAAACAGGCGGGTGTGTCCAAACAAACGGTGTACTCCCACTACGGCAGCAAAGATGATTTGTTTGTGGCGGCGATTGAATCCAAATGCGTTGGCCACAATCTAAATGCCGACTTACTCAGCGATCCAAGTCAACCCGAAGCTACCCTCACCGAATTTGCGCTGCAGTTTGGTGAGATGATTGTTAGCCCTGAGGCAATTACCGTTTTTAAAGCCTGTGTGGCGCAATCGGAGAGCCACCCAGAAGTGTCGCGATTGTTTTTTGAGGCGGGGCCACAGCATATGCTTGCAATGTTGACAAAGTATTTAGTGGCGGTTGAAGCGCTTGGCGTGTATCGCTTCCCACAGCCGCATCATTGTGCGGTTCGTTTATGTTTAATGCTGTTTGGTGAATTAAAACTCAGGTTAGAGTTGGGGCTTGAAACCGAGAGTTTATTGGGAGAACGTGAGCAGTATATTCGGGGTTGTGCCGAGATGTTTTTGAAAGCCTACCGAGTGTAACGGCGTTAAGCAGTTAGTATCAGTTTGTATCTTCTTCGAAAAGAGTGAACTTTTGTTTTAAATCGAGCGTATTATTCGCGACAAATTACTCACAGTAACGCAAGGAGCAGGCGTGACTACATCACTTGATTCTCGAGTCAGCATAAAACCCGGTCTAGTTTGCATGGGATTGGGGTTGATGGCTTTTTTAAGCAACCCCGTCTCTGCGGCTGAGGCGCGCCCACAAGCACAATTTAAACCATTCAAGCTGAGCGTATCGCAGATTAGTACCCAGAGTGCGTCGGTTGCCAATGGCGATACAGAGTTGCAGCGGGACAGCTTATTGCTCAACGCCAGCGTCAATATTCCTTTGGATAAACAGTGGTCTATTGGCATGCGCGTCGGTTACGACAGGCTCGACTACGATTGGCGCAATATCCGTTTAACGGGGGCGAATAATACCGCAGGCCTGTTTAGTGATGCGGGTGAAACCTGGGAAAATATTGACCGTTACCGCGCGGGTGTATCCCTCAGCTATCGGATGGATAAGCATTGGTCCTTTATGCTGTCGCCACAACTTCAATATGCCTATGCCGATACCGCATCGGCGAGCCATGCGCAGAGTTATGGTGTGGTGGCTTCGGCCATGTATGCTTTCGAGTCGGGCAATATGCTCGGTTTTGGCGTTGCGTATTTAAACGATATCGATGAAGTGCGCACTATGCCTTACCTGGCGGTGAGTTGGCAGATTAATGACCGTTGGCGGTTAGCTAACCCCTTCCAAGCGGGGTTTAGTGGCCCTGCGGGTTTGGAGCTGAGTTATCAAGTGAGTCCTACATGGAATGTCGGCTTTGGTAATTCACGTCGCACCGAGCGATTTTTAGTCGCCGATAAGGATACCGTGGTGGAGACGAACGAATGGGTGAGTTATCTGCGTGCCGGTTGGCAAGCTACGCCAGCCATAGCGCTGAATCTTTACGCGGGTTACTACTTTAATGGTGAATTGGAAGTCACCCATCATGCGGCGCTCGACATCGATAACCAAGGCGCTGCCGCCTTGGATCTCGAGTTCCGATTTTAATTACTGCCCCAGCATAGCCTCTTTGAGGCTCTTCTGGGCAGGTTTTTCCCCTAGCCAGATTTTGAGTAAGGCTTGGCGGAACATTTCCCCTTCAATCGTGGCTTGTTCTTGACCATTTTTATAGGCGGTAACGCCACGGCTTTTGTCAGCGACCAAGGTAAATTGGTCGCCTTCTTTGATTTCATCCTTAAATAGCGCCATAAAGTCGTCGATTTGTGGCTGGATGTCCGTCGTATTATCGGCGGTCGCATGCTCAAAACCTTCGGTTATCGCATCACGCATTTTTTCGGACGTAATCATTCCCGACGTAATATTCAGGCGAATCGCCGCAACCGGGGCATTGATCACTTCGGTCATGGTTTTGCTTGGGGTGGGGACATACAGGCTGCCCACATACAAATCCATAAAGAATTTGCTGCGAACACCAACGCCATTCAATTGCAGCGCCTGAGCATCGAGCGTGATGCTGTCGGCGACTTGGACACCAGAGACTTCTTTTGCTTGGGTGAATAGCGGGAAAAGCAAAGCGGTAGATAGTGTCAGGGTTGAGAGTAACTTCATCATACACCTCATATTTTTTAGTTATGGCCGTTGAGCGTATCCATGGGATTGACGGCTCAAACGAAGATTAATCTGTTGATTGCCAAGCGATACTAATCGAAACCAAAGAGGAGCGATAGCCTGATCTGTGCCAAGCTATCGCCAAAGAGGTAAATCAAGTTTGACTGCTTTCTTTGATGAACCCCCTAAGAAAGCAAAAAGTCGGAATGATTGGTTCGACCCATTCGACTTATTGGCTGGCGGGATTAGCCTCGAACGCCTAATTTATATTGGCCGTTTTGTTCAAACATTACCGCTTGTTTTTGCTTCGGGGAGATCAGGATTGGGCCATCATCGAAAAACAGAAAGCACTTCCAATTGCGAACAAAGACATCCCAACGGGTCTCAATCACTTGATATTTTTCGTAGCAAAAATAGACCTGAGTATCATCTGGCCACTGGATAAACTCGGCCAACATCTCGGGTAGACTGTTATCTTCACTGTCCCACGCACTCTGCCAATGATCCGTTTTGACCCATGCGTTGGCTTTAGCGGCCCAATCCCCTTTAGCAAACTGCTCGGCGCGGCTACTTTTATTGCTAATCCACTGATTCCAAACCAACATGGCGCTTTTATCCGTCAGCGGCAGAATGCCAGTCTTGTCTTCATCGCTCACAGGCAAGTCTTTGTGGTTAAAAATCCACTTACGGCGATATTCATCGAGAGAAATATAACTATTGGACAAACAAAATCTCCAAACCGGAAGTTGCTTTGATAAGGCATTATAGTTTGATTGCCTTTGTAGGCAAAACATATGTAATATGCTTTGTCAGTAATTTGAACTATTGCCTTTTCACTTGCTCTACTAAAGCTTCAACAGTTGAAAAAATTTCTAGTACGATATTACCGATTGTGAGCACGTTGACTTATGTATAGCATATCAAATCTATGTATGGTCCGAAATGCTCTTAAGTTATAGCTTGTGGCTTCTATTACTAGGAAAGATTCACTTTCCTTATAGGTTTTCGATACCAAACTGTCATTATTATGAGTCGTTTGGTTATTCTGTTGCCCATTGACTACACAATAATAATTATTGTTATGAGAAAATAAGTTCATCATTCCCCTGTCTGTCACTAATCTGTGTAGTGTAGACATTTTCGATGACCAAATTATGCTACTATAATGTTATGAATTAATGTAACATTTCGTTTGTCAATGATTATTGGCCGTTGTAAGGGAGTTTATATGTTTAATGATAAGACTATTTTGATAACAGGTGGCACAGGATCCTTCGGTCATAAATATGTCAAAACGCTCCTAGATGAGTATCGACCTAAGCGGCTTATTATATTTTCGCGGGACGAGCTCAAGCAATTCGAAATGCAGCAACGCTTCAATGCCCCCTGCATGCGTTATTTTCTTGGTGATGTACGTGATGTTGACCGCCTTATGCAGGCTTTTCGCGATGTCGATTTTGTCATTCATGCCGCCGCCATCAAACAGGTTCCCGCAGCTGAATATAACCCCATGGAATGCATCAAAACCAATATCCATGGTGCGGAAAATGTGATTAAGGCGGCCATAGCCAACAATGTTGAAAAGGTGATAGCGCTGTCTACAGATAAAGCGGCGAATCCTATCAATCTGTACGGGGCAACCAAACTGGCGTCCGATAAGCTGTTCACTGCTGCCAATAACATAGTGGGGGGTGGACGAACCCGATTCGCGGCTGTGCGCTATGGCAATGTTGTCGGTTCACGGGGTTCTGTGGTGCCTTTCTTCAAAGGCCTGGTTGCCCAAGGCGCGACATCTTTGCCAATTACACATCCGGATATGACCCGCTTCTGGATCACCCTGCAGGACGGGGTCAATTTTGTGCTAAAAAATTTCGCCAGAATGCAGGGCGGGGAAATCTTCATTCCCAAGATCCCTTCTATCAGAGTCGTTGATCTGGCAACCGCCTATGGCCCGGATTTGAAACAAGAGATTGTGGGGATCAGACCTGGGGAAAAGATGCACGAAATTATGTGTCCAAGTGATGATTCTCACCACACCCTGGAGTTTGATGATCATTTCGTGATCACCCCCAGCATACAGTTTTTCAGTGGCAACAATGACTACAGTCAAAACCGGTTGGGTGAGAAGGGCACATTGGTGAAGGCCGGGTATGAATATAACTCAGGTACCAACACCCATTTTCTGTCGCCAAGTGAAATTCTCAGTATGGACGCCAAGGCATGATTTTATATGGCAGACAGGACATTTCCTCACAGGACATAGCAGCCGTTGTTGAGGTTCTCAATTCTGATTACCTGACTCAAGGGCCCTGTGTACCCGCTTTTGAAAAGGCAATTTGTGAATTGACTCATGCGGACCATGCCGTGGCGGTGAACAGCGCCACCTCGGCGCTGCATATTGCCTGTCTGGCCCTAGGGGTGGGGGCCGGGGATCTGGTGTGGACCTCGCCCATTACCTTTGTTGCATCGGCCAACTGCGCATTGTATTGCGGCGCTGTGGTGGATTTTGTTGATGTGGAGTCAAGCACAGGCAACATGAGCCCCGCGGCACTCAAGGCCAAACTGGAAACGGCAAAGGCCCGGGGACGATTGCCCAAGGTCATTATTCCCGTGCACCTGGCCGGGCATAGTTGCGATATGAAAACAATCGGCGCGCTTGCCAGACAGTATGGTGTGAGCCTGGTTGAGGATGCCTCCCACTGCGTTGGGGGGAGTCATGACGGGGATAAGATAGGTGCATGTCGCTATTCGGATATCACGGTATTCAGTTTTCATCCTGTCAAGATAATTACCACGGCCGAAGGGGGCGTGGCGACGACCAAAGATGCCCGGTTAGCGGAGAAAATGGCCCTTTTTCGCAGTCATGGCATCACTAAAGCGGTCGAGAAACTGCAGCGGTCCGATGAGGGGCCCTGGTACTATGAACAACAGGAGTTGGGCTTTAACTACCGGATGACGGAATTGCAGGCTGCCCTGGGGCTGAGTCAGTTGGAGCGTTTGCAGACCTTTGTTGAAATCCGCAACAGGCTGGCGGAGCAATACCAGCGTGCGTTGGCTGATTCTGTAGTAACGACTGTCGATCCCTTGGCCGGCAGCCTGAGTGCCTATCATCTGCAAATAGTTCGGCTCCCCGATCCCGCAAAGCGCCGTGCCGTCTTTGAGAAGATGCAAGCCGATGGCATTCAGGTGCATGTACATTATTTTCCGGTGCACCTGCAGCCCTATTATCAGGGCCTAGGATTCGCCAAAGGTCATTTCCCAAATGCGGAGCGGTTTTACAGTGAAATCATGACCTTGCCTCTGCATCCCGGAGTCTCGCAAGAACAGGTTGAGTTTATTGTCCAGCGCTTATTGGTCCATGTGTTGGCCTGACTGGAAGATGTCGGGGCTTTGAGGATCTCAAGCGGCCAGGCCCCGGCAGGGCGTGGCAAATAGCAATAGCCAAATGGTGATGGCTTTGTTCTTGTCCCGTGGCCTGGGTAACAGTACGCCAAATATAAATATCTGGTTGTTTAATCGTCGGCCTATTCAGCCGACTCAAGTGCCGGGATCAGGAAGAATACTTGTTTCGAACGGACCATAGTCTCAAACGATAACAGTAACTTGGGGATATTGAATGGTTTCACTATGAAAATACCCTGAGTCACTATCAGGAGCTAAACAGTGAAAGTTGCGATTATTCCTGCAAGGGGGGGCAGTAAACGTATTCCCCGTAAAAATATCAGGTTGTTCCACGGTAAGCCCATCATTGCCTATTCTATTGAGGCTGCCCTTGCATCCGCTTGCTTTGACAAGGTTATAGTGTCTACCGACGATGAGGCCATTGCCGAAATCGCAAGGCAATATGGGGCAGAGGTGCCTTTTATCAGGCCACAACATATCGCCGATGATCACGCAACTACCCTCGACGTCATTCAGCATGCCATTGACTGGTGTGAACAGCAGAGTTGGAACCTGAGTTACGTTTGCTGCCTGTATGCAACGGCTCCTTTTATTCAACTGAGTGATCTGCAAATGGGGCTGGCCCGGGTACAACAACCCGGTGTCGAGTACGTTTTCAGCGCAACCAGTTTCCCCTTCCCGATCCAAAGAGCGATAAAATTATCCAATTCGGGTGAGGTGAGCATGTTTTTTCCCGAATTTGAGCAGAGGCGATCGCAGGATTTGGAGGAAGCCTATCATGATGCGGGACAGTTTTACTGGGGCCGGGCCGAAGCCTTTAAACAGCGACTCGCCATATTTGCTCCGCATTCCAGGGTGGTTATGCTGCCGCGAATCCAGGTTCAGGACATAGACACCCATGAAGACTGGGAATGTGCTGAAGCCTTATATGCTGTGTTAAAGGGACGGCCATGAATATCCTGATTAGAGCCGACGCATCCGTTCTGATTGGCAGCGGCCATATCATGCGTTGTCTGGTGTTGGCGCAGGCATTGATGAAGCAAGGTCATGAGGTCAGCTTCGCCTGCCGTCGCCAACCGGGAGATCTGGTTGAACTTATCCAAAAACGCGGGTTCAGGGTTATGGCCTTGATTGCCCCCGGGCAGGCGCCTTCCCTTGGTTCAACCCTGGATTATTCGTCCTGGTTGGGTGTCCCATGGCAGCAGGACGCGGAAAGCCTGGTCACCCAGGCTGGAAAGATAGAGCTGCTGATAGTCGATCATTACGGTATCAATATCGAATGGGAGAGATGGGTTAAAGGTGCACTGGGGTGTAAGTTATTCGTCATAGACGATTTGGTGCGATCGCACGCTGCCGACCTGCTGTTGGACCAAACCTTATTGCGTGAGAAACAAGCCTATGTATCCCTTGGCGTCGCCAAACGGGTACTTGTTGGCAGCGACTACGCCTTGCTGGCAGAGCACTTTCCTGCGGCAAGAGAAGCTATGTTAAGTAAACCAGCCACCCTGAACCGTCCCAGAGTACTGCTGTTTATGGGGGCGATGGACTTGCCGAATGTCACACTCAGGGTGATAGAGGCCTTTGCCCTAAGTGGCGCCGACAAACGTCCATTGTTGACTGTGTTACTGGGCAAACATGCGCGCCATTATCAGCAGGTGCGCGAGGCATGCATACGGGCTGGTGGCTGGGTGAACCACATTGAGCATGTCGACAACATGGCCGAACTTATGTGTCAACATGATCTGGCCATAGGTGCTGCCGGCACTACAGCCCTGGAGAGAGCCTGCGTGGGTTTGCCGAGCATCATTATTCCCCTGGCGGATAACCAGAAAGACATCTGTCAGAACCTCGTTGCGACAAACGCGGTCATCAGTCTTGAAATTGACAAGATTGAAGCTGAGTTGATTGTAAAGTATGAACTTCTGCTTGCAGATTACCGTGACTTCAGAAACAGAAATTTCGCTCTGTGTGATGGACTGGGGACCAGAAGAGTGATGCTGGAACTGAATCATTTGCTTAACGATACGTCCTCGTCATTGACCCTGCGCAAGGCGACGGTTGCCGATATAAAACAAGTTTATGGATGGCAGATCCATCCAAGCACCCGCCAATACGCCAACAATCCCCAAAGCCCCGGTTGGCAAGAGCATCAGACCTGGATGCGAAAACAACTGGCCAATCCGGAACACTTTTTTTATTTCATAGTCAATTGTGAAAGCCACAGTGATCTGGGCGTGGTGCGATTGGACAGGGTTGCCCGGGCTGAATATGTCATTTCGATTTTTATTGATCCCTCCCAATATGGAAAGAAAATTGCGGGCAAGGCATTAGCCCTGATAGACACCCTGCATGGGGATGTGACAATTATTGCCAAGGTTTTGAAAGAGAATGTGGTTTCACAGAGATTGTTTTCCTCGGCAAACTACAGGCAAGTCTCTGACGACACCTTCATTCGCGAGCCCTTAAAGTGAGGTTGGAATGAAATCCGAAATTTGTATCGACGGCCGTCTTATCGGTGCGTCCCATGCACCCTATGTGATTGCCGAATTGTCTGCCAATCATAATGGCAAAATAGAAAACGCAATTGAGATCCTGATCCAGGCAAAGCGTGCCGGCGCAGACGCGGTCAAATTACAGACCTATACGCCTGACACCATCACACTTGATTCCGAAGACGATGCTTTCATGGTGCACGGTGGGCTCTGGGATGGTCAGTCGCTCTATCAGTTGTATAAAAGTGCCTACATGCCATGGGAATGGCATAAACCCTTATTTGACAAGGCCAAAGAGCTGGGCATCACCATATTTAGTTCACCGTTTGACTTCAGCGCTGTTGAATTGCTCGAGTCCCTGAATGCGCCTGCCTATAAAATTGCCTCGTTTGAGCTGGTGGATCTGCCCTTGATAAAGCGCGTTGCGCAGGCCGGCAAGCCCATGATCATGTCCACCGGCATGGCAAATGAGGCCGAAATTCAAGAGGCAATTGCGACAGCCAAAAACAACGGTTGTAAGGAATTGGTTATTCTGCACTGTGTCAGCGGCTATCCGGCCCCGGCAGCAGAATATAACCTGCGGACCATTCCGGACATGGCCCGACGATTTGATGTGTTAACCGGCCTTTCGGATCACACCATAGATAACGCGACGGCGGTAGCCGCGGTGGCGCTGGGCGCCTGCGTGATAGAAAAGCATGTCACTCTGGATCGCAACGGCGGTGGACCGGATGACAGCTTTTCATTGGAGCCCCAAGAGCTGGCGGCACTGTGCCGTGATGCGAAAACCGCGTGGTCGGCGCTCGGCCAGGTCAACTACCAAAAGACCACGACGGAGCTGGGTAATGTGAAGTTTCGCCGCTCCTTGTATGTGGTGAAAGACATAGCCAAAGGTGAGCTGTTGAGCGCCGACAATATCCGAAGCATTCGCCCGGGTTTTGGCTTGGCACCCAAGCATTATGAAGCCGTGCTTGGAAGAAAGGCTAAGCATGACCTTGCAAAAGGAACGGCCTTAAGTTTTGAGTTAATAGAATAAGCATATCATTTGCGGGGAATTAAAGGTGACTTACAAGACTGAACATGAAAGATTTTGGGCAGGGGAATTTGGTGATGAATACCTGAAACGCAACCAAGGGGCCAGGGCGGTTGCCGCCAACATCGCTTTCTTTGCCAAGGTATTGCAACGGACGCAAAACATCGGAAGCTTTATCGAGTTTGGGGCCAATATAGGTTTGAATATTGCCGCTTTCGACTCAATCATGCCGCAGGTAAAAATGTCAGCAATTGAGATCAATGAGAAGGCGGTTGCACAGCTTAAGCAGTTCCAGGATCTCACCGTATATCATTCGTCGATACTGGATTTCGTACCTGAAACTCGTTATGACTTCGTGCTGATAAAAGGGGTACTGATCCATATCAACCCCGATGAGTTGCAGGGGGTATATGACAAGCTGTACAACAGTAGCCAACGTTATATTTGCATCGCCGAATACTACAACCCAGCACCGGTGGAAGTGTCCTATCGTGGACACAGTGGCAAGTTGTTCAAGCGGGATTTCGCTGGCGAGATGCTGGACAAGTACCCCGACTTACAATTGGTGGATTATGGCTTCATGTATCACAGGGACAATAATTTTCCTCAAGATGATATTAATTGGTTCCTAATTGAAAAGGGGGGTAGAAAGATTGGATAATAGTAAGTTACTACCAATTTTTCTTACAAAACTTTGTTTCCTTAGAGGGTAACCGAGTATAATAGGCTTATTATAGATATTAAAAAGTTCTATAATGTTTAAATGTTTATTGTCTTTAAATGGGTACCATTTCGCATTATTGTTATACTTTTTCTCCGTTAGGAAACATAGTCCTTATAAAATTTAGATTTTAAATTTTGTCTTTTTTCAATTGTCAATATCGATGTTGATATTTAAATTCAATATAAAGTGTCTAAGATTTTATTTCCAAAAAGTATGACTGAATAGTTTAACGGTTATTTATTGGTATCCCAAAACCACCGCCTCTGGCGGTGGTGATTGTCCGGCTATAGCCTGAATAACATCCATGTTAAAAGAGATTTTATTATTAACCACAAATAAGAGAAAACATGGGCGATAACAGACGTTCATCTGATGTTTACTGGCGTTGTAAATATCATCTCGTTTGGACGCCTAAGAACAGATTCAACATTCTAAAAGGTAAACTTGTAAAAGAGCTATACAGGTCGATTTATATTCTATGCAATATGAAACGTTGTGAGCTCTTAGAATTAAATTATCCAGATAGATCGCGTGCATCTAGTTGTGATAATATTCAAAAAGTTGTAAGTATCCACATTAATGGGGTATTGAAGGGCGGAGTTTTTAACGAATTCCCTCATGTTCGCAAAAAATATGGGGAAATATCTTTTGCGCGAGGGCTTATTTTGTTGATACGGTAGGTGTAAATGAGGAAATCATAGACGCTATGTTTGCCATCAAGATAAGCAAGATCCAGAGCATGAGGCTCAATTGTCGCTACCGATGAAGTTGCTGAAAGGAAATAGCCCTTTGATGGCTGCTTAATCTCTACTTTTAACTACGGTTAAAAATCGGAGGATTACCCTTTCAGAGGAAAATCAAAGTTGACTTCTAAGAAAGTGGATTCTTTACTTCAATAAATGGGTATTAATTTTTTCAATAAACTCAATAGCAATTATATTTTTGGGATCCGCTATTAAAGCTTGTGAAAAAGCAAACCTAGCTGATTCTATTTGTTCTAAATCTAACATGAAAGTGCCAAGCTTTAACCAAATTGGTACATCTGAAGGATACTCCTCTAAATAATCTAAATACACATTTAAAGACTCTTTTAGTCTTCCTTCAACCTGTAATAGATGAGCATATTGCGGCATAAATTCTTTTGAGATTTTTAGTGTTTCAACTAGATATCTCTCAGCGATAGGTAAGTTTGAGTTTTTAAGTGCAAGCTTTATAGTGAGCTTAAGCTCATATTCTGTACATTGATTGATAGGGATTTCTAAAATTTTATTTAATGCTAAGTTGAATTTATTTTCCAGCTCTAAAGCTTTAGCTTCTATATAAGTGGATAATTTTCTGATTTCTTTATTTTTGTTTTTAACAGGATTTAAGCATGATAATAAATAATATAGACCTGAGATGTCCTTGTTTTCAATAAAATATGATGCCTTTCTGAATATGCTTTCAAGTTTATTAGAATTTTTTATTTTGTTCTCATAATTTAAATTTTTTTTATTGACTTGGTTTTTGTAATCGTTTTTTAGTAATTCTATTAATTTCATCTCACTCTTGGTAAGTTTGATTTCTTTATTAGAGACATTCTTTAACCATATAAGAACCCGACCAGGTTGATTGTCATTTTTCCATTGTGGAAAGAGCCTGGATAATTCAGCCCCCTCAGATTCAATCATTCTAGATTTAAGCCTTTCCAAAGAGTCAGATGACAATTTAATTAATGCGTTAATCGATTCTTTTAATGCTGAGAAATAAATTCTATGCATTGAGTTCACTGTATTCTGATCCCAGTCATTACTATCCTGTAATGATAAGGATTTTGAGATTTCATATAATCCATAGTTTTTTGCTAAACTAATCAGTTCTGGGAATTTAAATTGAATATTTTTTTCGATTTTACTTATTTCTCTTGAATGAAGCATGAGTTCTTTGTGGGAGATTTCAGTGCGGTCCATTTTTTTTACTAATTCTATAGCGCTATTGATCTTTTCAAGTAATGTGGAGAGCTTATTTAATGAATTTTGCACATTATTTATTGTTTTTGAAATAACATCCATCCGGTTTTCAGATAGATGTATATTGCTTATGATATTGGAAATATTATTTGTATCTTTAAGGATAATGTTTTCTATTGGGCAGTATCGTACGCCGTTTATTTTTGCAGCGTTTATAGATAAATTTACAAAATCGACATCATTATATAATGCAACCTCACTCTGAAGCGCATCAAGTGCATATAGAAGCTGTATTGGAGTTTCAGCTTTCAAGCCCCCATTTGTCTCGACCCATTCACCAATTTGACCCAGATTGGGACCAAGGTTTGCTTCAAGAGTTCCTTTTACATGCGTATATCCAGATTGCGAATAGCAAAAATCAACGCCAGATAATAATATCTGCGTGCATCCCATTTCTAATGCAATTCTAATCGAACTATTGCTCACGGTTGGGCCAATTGTTGGAATATTACCCTCTTCTTCCCATGGGTACTTATTGCCCAAATACATACATTTACCTTGCCATTGGTTAACAATTCTTGGGCAAGCGTGATAAGAAAAAATCAAGATGAATTTATCAAAATGTTTCATTAATTCACTATTAACATCAAAGCTAATATCTTGAGGGTCAACAGTGATTACAAAATCAGGTATAATATCATTTAAAATTAGTTTATCAGCAATGCGTGATACTGCTAAAATTACCAAGTTAGCTCTATTTATCTTAATCCATTCAATATGTTCATCCATTGACGGACCACCACCAATAATTATTGCCGTTCTATTTGGGAGGATTGATTTCAAGATTTTTGCAGGGTGTATCATTTCACTAATATTTTCAAATTGAGCCTTTGTAAATATTTGTTGTGAAAAACTTATTTGATGTTCACTGATTATTGATTCTATTATTTTCTTTACTTTATTATAAAGGTGTGTGTAATTTTCTATATGTTCATGAGATACTGCGATAGAAGGGTGTAGAGTACATTTGTTTTTTAAGAAATAAATGTCAAAACTAGCTTTCTTGAAATACTTAATAAAGTTATTTTCATTGCAAATGGTGATTGTTTTTTTATATTTATTAGGTATTTCTATTGATAGGAGATTTAATACTTCATGAAGTTCTATGAAAATAAATTTACTTCCCTTTGGTATCGATTTTTCCATTATGTATTTAATAAGTAATCCTGAGTCAGAGCCGATAATGATATTTAGGTTATCATTAATCTCAAATTCTTCTTTAAATTTTTTGTTATATAAAGTTCTTGAGTCAATAACTTCAAAGCTCTTACGGTTAACGCTGGCTAAATAATATTCTCCAAATCTACTGGTGGTTAATTTAGGTGATATGATAAGGTCGCTATTTTTAGTGTCAGTATTTTTTTCTTTGTTTAAAATCATATTTTCACCTTAAGTTTAAATAAATTTACTGAATTTAGTTCTTAAATGTAAAAAGTTATTTTATTAACATAGACAACTCGTACTCAATGTCATCCGCAAGACTTAGCCAATCATGCCTTTCCATTGCAGTAAGCATAGAATATTGTAAAATTTCAAATTCTTCTTTCATCATATAAAATTGTTTTTTTTCTATTTCATCGATGCAAAGCTTAAAATGATCTAAACCTTCAGCCTCTCTAGCAAGACGGAACTGATGAGCGGTGAAAATCAATAGCTGGATTAATTCAGTTTTTTCTTGATTATCCATCAGGAACACTCCTTGAAATGAGTGCCTTGGATATATGCACCATCTAAACTAGATTGATAGAATTTAACACTAGGCTTAGTTTTTATATAACTTTCTAAACTGCGTAAGTATCCTCTGAAATTTAGGTCTGTTGGTACACGTTTTCCATAGCCATTAATGACCCAATGCTTAGCATTTTTCGAAGTCGGTCCGAGTTGCCCATCTTCCCAGTATGCATGTGTCTTGTTGTTGGGGTAGCTGAAATCACAACCAAAAAGTGTAATGTCACGAATATCTAAAGACACTGCAAGATCTATAGCAGGATGAATAACACTTCCATTAGTATATAATCTAATTTTGGGGTTTTTAAAGTTAAAATTGTCATAAATACCTCCCTTAGAGTAAGCATTAAATCTTGGACCTGGCCATGAACGAATAACACTTGGAGATGTTGTAGGAAAATAAACTAATTTAATGTTATCTGGGATGTAAGTTGGAAAATGCTCATTGGTTATATTCTTATCTATACTAATTACAATATCGGGGAATATATTTTGACTTTCTAATGCTTTAAATGCTGTGTCAACTGATATTATTAATGGTTTTTCGCTTTCATTTTTTAACTGCCATTTCTTTAGGTAATTGTATTTTTTTTCAAGAGATGGGCCAGATCCTATTATAAATGCTGATTTTTTATTGTATTTTGACTTTAGAAGTTCAGCGCTAGGATCTGTTCTTAAAAATATACTATTTTCTTCAAAGCGAATCTGTAACTTAGGGTAGTCTATTTGATGTTTTTTATTCGAAAATTCGATGCACTTTTCGAAAATTAATAAATCGCGTAATGTTGCATTTTCATCACTGACAAGTGAGAGATCAGGTGTAATCGCGATATTTGGAAAATTAACTGTTTGGCTAAGGTTTTCGAGCAATTCTACTTGTGGATGACTCAGCCATTCACTCTGATCTGTGTAGCTAATCAGTAGTGCAAAGACAGCAAGATTGAGAATGCATACATTGATTGTTTGATATTGCGGATTATCGATTAATAAACTTGGAACATCACCCATACCTACACCGTAGACAGTTACTTGGGTCGCATCGAGGGGCAGTGTACTGATAAAGAGTTGGGCCTCAGCAATACGATCGTGACGGCTACTTAATTGGATGCCATTTACACTTATGGTTTGATTGCGTCCAGTAACTAGGAAGGCATCCAGGTGTTCTATCGATTGACTTTGTAGGGCTGCAGCCACAATTGGCCAGCGTTTAGTAATGATACTCAAATTAGTGGCAAATAGTTCAGTCATCCGTTTCCTCGGAAGCTTTGGTCAATTGATATCACCGACATCACTATCTGGTCTCTCCACAGGGACTCGAACCCCGATCGGCCGCTTAGGAGGCGGCTGCTCTATCCTGTTGAGCTATGAAGAGACGCCAGTGATTATACTGGTTTTATCTTTGATTAAAAGGCTTATGATTTAGTTGCTTAAATCTTAAGCGCGATGTCGTTTATCTGTACATTGTAAGCCGCATTTTGGTCAACGAGTACTGCCGTTGCACTTTCTTCGCTGACTTGTTCGATTTTCACCGTTGCCCGGCTCTTGGTTGCTACGGCACGCATTTCGTTGAGCCTATCGGGCAAGTTTTGTTGTAACACGACCTGGAATTTATCGCCAACTCGAATGCCGTGTTTGCGACCTAAGTTGAGGATAATTCTATCTCCTTGACGGCTGACGACTTGCCCTAGCAGTGGTCTGCAATTAAGCGTGTTGTCTATATCTCGAGTTGCTTCTTGCATGATTTGGCTGATATTTCTGCCATAGGAAGAACGCCAAAATCGGTCGCTATTAGGGGCTATGATGGCCTGTTCTTCAAACTCCCACGGAGCAGAAGTACTGTAGGTTTTGCTCCACACTTCCTCGCCGCTAATGCCGTGATAGAGACTGAGTTTAAATTGAAATTGTCTGAGTGGCGCTTCATC
Source organism: Shewanella sp. FJAT-51649 (assembly GCF_019457435.1). Lineage (NCBI taxonomy): Bacteria > Pseudomonadati > Pseudomonadota > Gammaproteobacteria > Alteromonadales > Shewanellaceae > Shewanella > Shewanella sp. FJAT-51649. Next base: position 1,498,121 of record NZ_CP080411.1, read on the forward strand.
CCACCATCCCATAAAGGTTGATTGCACAGGCTCTGTTGATATGTCGATGATTTGTGGCAATAAAATATATTGGCTATCGGTAATTTCACTCAACCAACTAGGGAGTCGATAGCCGCGGATATCGACGAGTTCCTGTGCTATATCAAGCCGTTCTTTGGCATGGATATGGCTAAAACCAGTAGATGAGTAGCCATCAATACTATTACCCAGTTTCTCGGAGATGACTTCTTCAAATCCCGAGAGTTGTCCGTAGCGTAACTGTGCTCGGTCTTTTATTTGCGCTTGGGGGATTAAGATGGCGGCTTTTAACTGCCCTGCAGGGCATTGCTGGGTGGGGTCATCATTAAGATCGAGCCTAAGGGAAACATAAATTTTGCTGCCTTCAATGCGCTCGCTCACCAATTGAATGCTAATCGCCTGGGCATAACGATTAATCGCAAAGCTGTTTTGCGTAAGATTGCCGTTAGTCGTTTGCTGCTCACTGGTGATCTGGATACCCGTACTTAGCGTGGCATAACTCACGGCTTGATTGATGGCTTCTTCACGCGCTTGGGCGATGTTGCCATTAGTGATCACCGCTTCGCCACTGGCCTCGACCCATTCGGCGTTTGCCTGTGCAGCAAATAGCAGTAGGCTGCTGATTATGAGCAAGTTCTTTCTTAGTATGTTCATCAATAAGCCCTTAACTAAAATTGCTGGGATGAGTCAGTTTACTGGCAGTGCTTTATGGCTTTAAGCAAATTGTATGCCTGATTTATCGAGCTATAGGGATAAAGTTATCAATGGATTTGTCGATAATCTGAAGAGTTCATTAAGCGCATTATTTTGACTTGGTCTAATACTTGCTTGCTTTATGGCAAAGATTGCGGCTCCCACTGGGCCACATTGATATTGATGACGAGGTTACTCTTATGCTGAAGCGTGCATTCATTCCGCTGGCACTGTTAGTGCTGGTTGGGTGTGCGACTAAACCCGTGGCACCGCCCAAACCTAGCTTAGCTGACGGCAATGGTTTGCCGCCTACGGCGACGATTAATCATCTCGCGCAGCGAATTGTGACTGAGTTAGTCAAGCAGAATGATGCACTGCGTCCCGACCAGCCTATCGTTGTTGCTACGCCTGTGTTAGTTGGGAATTTGAGTAGCACCAATGCACTGGCGCAGCAGCTGCAGCAAGGGCTGATGACGTCTTTGCATAGCTTTATGTTCAATGTGGTGGATTTGAATTTAGGTGATGGGCTGAGAGTGACGGCTGATGGCGATTTTATTTTGACGCGCGATTGGCAAAAGCTTTCGACCAATTTACCCGTTGATCATATCGTGGTGTCGACCATGAGCCCGACAACCAATGGCATGGCAATCAATACTCGGATTGTCACTCTAAGTAACAATCGTGTGGTATCGGCATCGCAGACTTTTGTGACTCAAAAAGAATTGAGTAATTACATGCAGCCCTCCGAGCAAGTTATCTCTCAGGATGGGATTTTATATCGCCAGTCTAGCCCTGGTATGAATGAGGTTCGGGTACTAGGAGATGGAAAATGAAACGCTACTTACTAATTGTTGCGGCGCTCCTTCTTACTGGGTGTGCAACTAAAGATAGATATGTTCAGTGGGAAGATGTGCCCCCAAGTAGTTTTCCTAAACTGACGGCAATAGGTTACGCCCCGCTAGCGACTCAACCGGCCAAAGAGCAGTCCCAACGAGTTTTAATGGCGATGCAGGCGTCAAAAATCGTGGCCTACCGTGAACTGGCTGAACAAGTGTATGGACAGAAGATCACCGCCAACAGTAGTGTCAGTGATTGGATGCTGACAGATGATAATGTTAAAGCGTCTGTGACTGGGGTGATCCGCGGCGCGCGAGTGGTAAAAAGCTATCCAGCTGGGGACCACTATGTCACTGAGTTGGAGCTTGATTTTGCCAAGGTATGGCAGATTTACCAACAGCAGAGCCGCCCACAAAGAATTAAAGATGTTACCTATTTTTAGTGCTAGGGTTGGCTTTAGAGCTAGGTCTGGATGACTGCTCGTCGTGCTGTACCAATAAACAAAAGCCGCGCTAAGTTTTAGCGCGGCTTTTGTTTATATCCCGTTTACTTATGATGCATGATTTACGCTTTTAAATCATTGCCTAAGCTAGAAAGGGTCGAGGTTCTGCCTTTATCGTTATAGGTCAGAGTAGTCGCGTTTCGGCTCGCCTGTAAGGCTTGGGCAAAACGGTTTAGACTCGCTAGATTCATCTCGATGAGGCTAGCATTTTGAGCGTTTAGATCCTTACATTCGGCAAGGGCCTCTTTTACGGCGGCCATTTTATGGGATAGTTCTACTTGCGAGGTGAGTAAGGATTTATCGCTGTGATTGGCCAGTAAGTCATCGTTGGCCTTAAGTTCTTGCAGGCATGATGATTTTTGCTCTGCAAGCGATAAAAGCAAATCGGCGTTTTGGTCAACCAAAGCGCCTTTTTCCTTAAGAATAATCTGTTTAAGAACAGCCAAATGGGCGTGTTGTTGATCTACCAGTTTAGCTATTTCTGTCATAGTTACTCTTTATTGAGGTCATTCAATTCAGCTTCGAAGCTGGCAATGTTGCCCGCCAACTTTTCGGGGTCAATTTTATAGCGACCTTCGGCAATCGCTTGTTTAATCTCAGCGACTTTCTTTTGGTCTACTTCAGGTAGGCTGGCCATTTTGGTTTGAGCTCCTTGTAGCTGTTGAGCTTGAGCCGTAATGACAACTGAGTCACCTTTCTGTTGAGTCGATTTAGCCGCAACCTGAGTCGATTGCTCACTTTCGCTGCTTTTCTTTGTTGTGTTTGAACGGACTTGCGCGGCCGCTCCGGCGTTAAATTTGCTAATATCAATTGCCATTTTAGGCTCCAGCGTCGTGTATACGGGGATTTCTTAACTGGGGTATCGGCAGCTCATCGAAAAGCTTTAGTTTATTTTACATTCTAACTTCGACTTCGCCAATGGCCGTGACTATGGCATCTAGTTCTTTGTTTGAACTGCTATTTTTGACCCTAATTTGGTCACCAATATTACCATCCTGTAGCGCTTCGCCTACGGTTTTTAGCACAAAATTGCTGGAACGCACATAAATTGATACTGAATCATTCTTACAAACAAAACAAAGGTTATTGGCAAAAATAGGGAAGTTTTTGGCGACACGTCGTTTTACCCGTACTCCTGAAAGTTGGCTAGTATCGCTAAATTGCATACCGCGTAAACTATTTTGGTCGACGTAACGGATTTCAACTTGTGTTGGGCTGATCAGTTCGCCAGGTGCCAGTGTTTCGCTGGCGACCACAACCGGGAAAAGAATATCGACCCGCACCGACATAAAAATCTGCCAAGGGTAGGCTAAATCGGGTGTATCACAACTGACTTTTACCGTGTTATTGCGGCTGATCTCTCGGTCGGAGGCGAGCTCGACTCGAATGGGGGAGGCACATTGAGAAGGGAGCAAACGACTGTCTATCGTTTGCGGAAGGATTTCAACTTTAGCGTTAGATGGCACTGAAATCTTTTCATTAATAAGAGCTTTAGCTAATTCGGATATCGCCGATATGCTAGGTACCACGGGCTCGGCATTGGCCTTAGTGGCGATAGAAAGGGCGATGATACTCAAAAAATAGACTAAATTTACTTTCATAATGAAGAGACTAGCTTGTAACGCCAGAATGCACCTATACTTTTATCAAGTTTGAAACTGTTCCATGCCATAACGGCCAAGATTTCGTGTCAGAAGTTTGACTCAGTTTCAACTATGGTTATCGATAACAAGACGTAAGCAATTAATATGCCTATACTCAAACGAGTTTAGGGCCGTACATAAACAGAACAACAAGGCAGAGTTATGTCGAGTATTCTTGATTCAGTCAACAAACGAACCCAACTCGTAGGTCAAAACCGACTAGAACTATTGCTATTTAAGTTGAATGGTCGTCAACGTTTTGGGATTAACGTATTCAAAGTAAAAGAAGTTTTGCAATGTCCACCGTTAACGACTTTGCCTAAACTTAATCCTTACGTCAAAGGTGTCGCCCATATTCGCGGCACGACTATTTCGGTAATCGATCTGAGTGCTGCAACTGGTGGACGTCCGTTAGCCAGCACTGAAAATTGCTTTATCATCATTTCAGAATATAACCGCAGCGTACAAGGTTTCTTAGTCAGTTCAGTTGAACGTATCATCAATATGAACTGGGAAGCCATTATGCCACCACCACAAGGGGCTGGTCGCTATTCCTACTTAACTGCAGTCACTGAAATAGAAGGTGAACTGGTTGAAATTCTTGATGTTGAAAAGATCCTCGATGAAATTTCACCAGTCAAAACCGCAATCAGTGAAGAAGTGAATGAGCAACTGACAATCGATAGAAGTCAGCATTACCATATTATGGTGATTGATGATTCGGCAGTGGCTCGTAAACAAATTATTCGCGCGCTCGAGTCGTTAAACTTACAGATTGATACGGCAAAAGATGGCCGTGAAGCGCTCGATAAGTTAAAAGCTATTGCGGGTGAAATGAATAATGTGGCCGAGGAAATCCCGCTGATTATCTCGGATATTGAAATGCCAGAAATGGATGGTTATACCTTAACGGCAGAGATCCGCGACGATCCAAAGCTTAAGCATATCAAGGTGGTATTACATACCTCGTTAAGCGGCGTGTTTAATCAGGCTATGGTACAAAAAGTGGGCGCTAATGATTTTATCGCCAAATTCAACCCAGACGAATTAGCTGCGGCAGTGAACAAGCATTTAAGTTTGTAGTGAAAGTGTGGGTTAGTGCCTAGTGGTGCTTTACGCTATAATCTAGCCCTTATTACATGATTGTTGGCACTTATTTGGGTGCTTGCTATAGGATCTAGGACGTGAATGTGCCTGACAAATCACTCGCAGAAGCCGAATATAATCAATTTAGGTTGTTCTTAGAACAACACAGCGGTATTGTACTGGGGGAAAACAAACAGTACCTAGTGCGTAGCCGTCTCGCGCCTTTGATGGGCAAATATAATCTACCTTCGTTATCCGATGTGGTGAAACATTCGATGAAGCCAACGGAGCGCGCGTTAAGGGCGGAAGTCATTGATGCGATGACAACCAATGAAACGCTTTGGTTCCGTGACCGTTATCCGTTTGAGTTACTAGGCAATGTATTGCTACCTGAGTACAGTAAGTTGGGTCGTCCATTAAAGATATGGTCGGCTGCCTGTTCGTCTGGTCAAGAGCCTTACTCATTGGCAATGACGATTTTAGAATATCAACAGAAGAAGCCGGGAGCTTTGCCGGGAGGCGCTTCAATTCAAGCGACCGATCTTTCGCCTTCGATGTTGGAACGTTGCAAGAATGCTGAGTACGACAGTTTGGCATTGGCACGTGGCTTATCGGAAGAACGTAAGCGCCAGTTTTTTGATGCTTTGCCCTCTGGCAACATGCGGGTAAAGGACAACGTTAAGCGTTTAGTCAATTTTCGCGCCCATAACCTGCTTGAGAGTTACACTTTGCTAGGCAAGTTCGACATTATTTTCTGCCGAAATGTGCTGATCTATTTTGCCCCTGAGGCAAAAGCAAAAATTTTGCGGCAATTTGCTGCCGCATTAAATCCTAAGGGCATACTTTTTCTCGGCGCGTCAGAATCCATTGCGGGCCTGACAGATGAGTTTGACATGGTGCGTTGCAACCCTGGTATTTATTACCAGAAGAAAACCTAATTAAATGATATTAAATAAAAATTACCGACATTAGTCGGTAATTTTTTACCTCGCAAAACCTCATATCTACACATTTCGATTAATTACTACTTTTTGGCACATGAATTGCTTTGTTCCCGTGAGAGTCACGATGGAGGCAATTTTATGGCGATTAGTTTTGATAAGGCATTAGGGGTACACCAATTTACGTTGGGGATCCGTGCTGAGCGTGCCGAAGTGATTTCTAGCAATATCGCAAACGCCGATACGCCACATTATAAAGCCCGTGACGTCGATTTTTCTGCGGCCTTAAATGTTGCTAAAACCCAGCAACAGCAGCGCAATAGCCTTGAGATGACAGGCGATGAGCAGCATTTTGGCCTTGCACAATTAACGGGACAATACCTGAAGTTCCGTGTGCCAAATCAGCCAGATACTGGGGATGGCAATACTGTCGATATTCAACAGGAACAGTCGGCATTTATGCAAAATGCGCTTGAATATCAAATGTCTCTAGGATTTTTGGACAGTAAGTTTAGTGGCATGAAGAAAGCGTTGAGAGGGGATTGACCATGAGTTTATTTAGTATTTTTGATGTGGCGGGTTCTGGCATGTCAGCTCAGTCTGTCCGCCTCAACACCACCGCGAGTAACATTGCCAACGCCGACTCCGTTTCCAGCAGCATAGATAAAACTTACCGCTCTCGTCATCCGATTTTTGAAGCGGAAATGGCCAAGGCGCAAAGTCAGCAACAAGCCTCTCAAGGTGTGGCGGTAAAAGGCATAGTTGAGAGTGATAAACCCCTATTAAAAGAGTATTCGCCGGATCACCCGATGGCGGATGCGGATGGCTTTATCTACAAGCCGAATGTGAATGTCATGGAAGAAATGGCGGATATGATTTCTGCCTCTCGCTCATATCAGATGAATGTTCAAGTCGCTGAAGCTGCAAAATCTATGCTGCAACAAACACTTGGGATGGGTAAATAATATGCGCTATTTAGGAGGTAAGCTGTGAGCCTCATTAACCAACTTAGCCAGACCTCGGCTCAGACGACTCAAACTAAGAGTCAATCGAATACGGTGGCGACTAATACTACGAGCACAACGAGTACATCAACGGGTAATCCTTTTTTAGATGGCATCCGTTTGCCTAGCGAATCCATTGTCCCGGAAGCCAAGAGTCAGCAGCTGACACAGGAAGATTTTTTCTCGTTACTCAGTCAGCAGCTGTCAATGCAGGATCCGTTTAAGCCCGTCGACAACGATCAGATGATTGCGCAAATGGCATCCTTTTCGACCGTGGATGGTATTTCGAAGCTCAACGATGAAATCGTTAATTTAAACAGTGTGATGACTTCGAGTCAGGCGCTGCAAGCATCGGGATTAGTTGGACGTAAGGTATTGATCCCAACCGATACCGGCAATGTCTCGACCGAAAGCCCTACCTTGAGTGGTGTGGTGAGTACGCCAGATAAAATTCCTGTGATTAACGTGCGTGTACTGGATGATAAAGGCCAAGTGGTCAGTACCTTTAACATCGATGGCAGTGATGGCGGCAACATCCCTGTGACATGGGATGGTCTGAATAAGAATGGCGAGCCTGTCAGTGCCGGTAATTACACCATTAAGGCCAGTGGACTTGTCGATGGTAAATCTCAAGAGCTTGCCGTCTCGACCTATGCCCATGTGACCAGTGTTTCGTTAGGCACTGCAAGCACTGGGGCGATTCTGAATCTTCGCGGTGGTGCAGGTATTAAGCTCTCTGATGTACTCGCGGTATCAGAAACCTAATTTGTCAGTATTAAGTTGGACCTGAGTCCTTAATTGAATTGAGTGAAATGTAGAGGTGAATTATGTCGTTTAACATTGCATTGAGTGGCATTTCTGCTGCACAGAAAGACTTAAACACTACAGCGAACAACATCGCGAATGCTAATACCATTGGCTTTAAAGAATCGCGTGCTGAATTTGCGGATGTTTACGCTAATTCAATTTTCTCTAACTCTAAAACCGCCGTCGGTGGTGGTGTGGCAACGAGCCAAGTGGCGCAGCAGTTCCACCAAGGTAGTTTGCAGCTGACCAATAACTCTTTAGATTTAGCGATCAAAGGGGGCGGTTTTTTTGTGACCGCATCTGAGATTGGTACCTTAGATCATCAGTTTACCCGTGCTGGTGCATTTAAAGTCGACAAAAATAATTATATGGTTGATTCAGCTGGTAATTATTTACAAACCTTCCCGGTAGATAAAGACGGTAACTCGACATCCGTCAGTTTAACCACCGCTAAGCCAGTACAAATTCCTGATACTGCCGGTAGCCCTGTTCAGACTGAAAACGTGACTATGCAGATGAACTTGAACGCGAAAGAAGGTTCACTCGATCCTGCAGCCTTTGACCCGCTGGACTCCAAAACCTATAACAGCGTGACCTCGATGACGATTTACGACTCACTCGGTGAGCCGCATATCATGACCACCTATTTTGTGAAGCCAAATAACGGCTCCTATAACGGTGAAAACAACTGGGTTGCTTACTACGCGATTGATGGTAAGCAAGTGGATGTATCTGGCCCTGCGGGGACTTATCAGACTGATACCAATGGTGACGGTACGGCCGATGGTACTGGGACAGCCCAAACCACTGGCGGCTGGAAAGGTTCGGTGTTGAAGTTTAACTCTGTCGGCGTGTATACCGGCAGCGATCCTGCGGTCGTGACGACAGAAGCGTTAGGCGTGGGTGGTGCTGGCGTGTTAGGCCCAGGTGCCGATGGCACTCAAGATGTGACCATTAAGTTTAATGCACCGACTCAGTATTCGGCGCCGTTTGCGGCAACCGAATTAACTCAAGATGGTACGACAGTAGGCCGTTTAACAAACGTTGAAATTGGTGAAGATGGTTTGATCACCGCCAGTTACTCAAACGGTTCAACCGTGCCATTATCCCGCGTTGCCTTAGTTCGCTTTGCCAACGAGCAAGGTTTGACCCAAGTCGGTAATACTTCATGGAAGGCCAGCCTTGAGTCGGGTCCTGCGCTCGCGGGTGAACCAAACAGTGGTACATTCGGTAGCATCAGTTCTTCGGCGTTAGAGCAATCTAACATCGACTTAACGACTGAGCTGGTGGATTTGATTTCGGCGCAACGTAACTTCCAGGCCAACTCCCGTACCCTCGAAGTGAACAACACCCTGCAACAAACTGTACTGCAAATTCGTTAAGCTGATTTCTCCTTTTTCTAAGTGTTGCCGCTGGCGGCAACACTTAGCCTCTTTTGGCCTTGTAGCCATTTCCTCATAATCTTCTCCCAATTTATCAGTAAATTAGCCATCAACTTTATTGGCATGATGCTTGCTTTGCTATTGTCAGGTTGAAAATTTGACGGAGCAGTCTGTGGACAAATTCCTCTACATATCCATGAGCGGAGCTAAGCAAAACATGAATGAGTTGGCATTGCGTGCCAACAACTTAGCTAACGCCAATACCGATGGATTTAAGTCGGACATGGCGCAAGCCAGATCGATGCAAGCCTTTGGTGAAGGATTGCCATCGAGGGTTTTTGCCATGGTCGAAACCCCCTCCGCCAATTTTCGAGCAGGCCCCATCAAAACCACTGGGCGGGATCTTGACGTTGCCATCAAAGGTGATGGTTGGTTCGCAGTGCAGGCAAAGGATGGCAGTGAGGCCTATACCCGTTCAGGAAGCTTAAGTTTCGACTCAACAGGGTTATTACATAACGACCGCGGTAATCCTGTGATGGGCGATGCGGGGCCGATTGTGTTACCGCTGCCGATTGAAAAAGTCACCATTTCACAGGATGGCATTATCTCAGTACGTCCTCAGGGCGCGACAACGGAAGTGATCGAAGAGGTGGGGCGATTAAAGCTGGTCAATCCCGGTAATGCGCAAATGATGCGCGGTGAGGATGGGCTGTTCCGTTTGGTATCGGGCAATCCGGCGCCAACCGATCCAAACGTGTTTGTTGAGAGTGGTGCTGTAGAGGGCAGTAACGTCAATCCTGTGGATGAGATGGTGTCCTTAATCGACCTACAGCGACAATTTGAATTGCAAGTGAAGATGATGAAAACCGCGGAAGAAAACGACCGCGCGGCTTCTTCATTAATGCGGATTAGTTAGGAGATAAATTATGCATCCAGCCTTATGGATTAGTAAAACTGGCTTAGACGCACAGCAAACCGATATTGCGGTGATTTCAAACAACGTCGCGAACGCCAGCACCGTCGGCTACAAAAAGAGCCGCGCCGTCTTTGAAGACTTACTTTATCAAACCGTTAACCAAGCGGGGGGCATTAGCGCCTCGAACACTAAGTTGCCAAACGGTTTAAATATCGGTGCGGGTACCAAAGTGGTAGCCACCCAAAAGATGTTTACCCAAGGCAATATGTTGACCACGGATAACTCACTCGATCTGATGATCGAAGGCCCTGGCTTTTTTGAAGTGCAGTTACCCGACGGCACCACGGCTTATACCCGTAATGGTCAATTTACCTTAGATGACACTGGGCAAATTGTCACGCCAGGTTCGGGTTATGTGCTGCAACCTGCAATTACGATTCCTGAAGATGCGACCAGTATTACCGTATCTGCTGAAGGTGAGGTTTCTGTTAAGACGCCGGGCGCCGCAGAAAACCAAGTGGTGGGGCAGCTCAGCATGTCCGACTTTATTAACCCATCGGGTTTAGATCCTATGGGACAAAACCTGTACACCGAAACCGGTGCCAGTGGCACGCCTATCCAAGGCACGGCATCACTCGATGGTATGGGGGCGATTCGTCAAGGCGCGTTAGAAACCTCTAACGTAAACGTGACCGAAGAGCTGGTGAATCTTATTGAAAGTCAGCGGATCTACGAAATGAACTCCAAAGTGATTTCGGCGGTCGATCAGATGCTGGCTTATGTGAATCAGAATCTATAGAGGCACATTATCATGGCTAGATATTTTATATTGGCCGCTGCGCTCTTGCTTACGGCATGTAGCTCTACCCCCAAGAAGCCGATTGCAGATGATCCCTTCTATGCACCGGTATATCCCGAAGCGCCGCCAACCAAAATTGCCGCGACAGGGTCAATTTATCAAGACAGCCAAGCGGCCAGTCTCTATTCGGATATTCGCGCCCATAAAGTGGGTGACATTATCACTATTGTGTTGAAGGAAGCGACTCAAGCGAAAAAGAGCGCGGGTAATCAGATCAAAAAAGGCTCTGACATGTCGCTCGACCCCATTTATGCCGGTGGCAGCAATGTGTCCATTGGTGGGGTTCCCCTCGACTTACGTTATAAAGACAGCATGAACACTAAGCGGGAATCCGATGCCGATCAAAGCAATAGCTTAGATGGCAGTATCTCCGCCAACGTGATGCAAGTGCTCAATAACGGCAACTTAGTGGTGCGCGGCGAAAAATGGATCTCTATCAATAACGGCGATGAGTTTATCCGAGTGACGGGGATTGTGCGTTCGCAGGATATCAAACCGGATAACACTATCGATTCAACCCGTATGGCCAATGCGCGTATTCAATACAGCGGTACTGGTACCTTCGCCGAAGCGCAAAAAGTGGGCTGGTTAAGCCAGTTCTTTATGAGCGATTGGTGGCCCTTCTAAGGAGTCGTATCATGAAATTGAAACTGATTTTAGCCGTTGCCATGCTGGTGTTTTCACAGCCAAGCCAAGCCGAGCGCATTAAAGATATTGCCAATGTTCAAGGGGTACGTAGTAACCAATTGATTGGTTACGGCTTGGTCGTCGGTTTACCCGGTACGGGCGAAAAGACCCGTTACACCGAACAAACCTTTATGACCATGCTGAAAAACTTTGGGATTAACTTGCCCGATAATTTCAGACCCAAAATTAAGAACGTAGCTGTGGTGGCGGTGCATGCGGATATGCCGGCCTTTATCAAACCTGGTCAAGAATTGGATGTCACCGTATCTAGCCTAGGTGAAGCGAAAAGCCTGCGCGGTGGCACGCTATTGCAAACCTTCCTTAAAGGGGTTGATGGTAATGTATACGCGATTGCTCAGGGCAGTTTAGTGGTCAGCGGCTTTAGTGCCGATGGTTTGGATGGCTCTAAAGTCATTCAAAATACGCCAACCGTGGGTCGTATTCCTAACGGCGCGATTGTTGAACGTAGCGTCGCAACGCCATTTTCGACTGGCGATTATTTGACGTTCAACCTACGTCGCTCGGATTTTTCTACCGCGCAGCGCATGGCCGATGCCATCAATGACTTACTTGGTCCCGATATGGCGCGGCCATTGGATGCGACCTCTGTGCAGGTTAGTGCGCCAAGGGATGTGTCACAACGGGTGTCTTTTTTAGCCACGCTCGAGAATATCGAAGTGGAGCCTGCTGAAGAGTCTGCCAAAGTGATCGTGAACTCCCGTACTGGCACGATTGTGGTTGGGCAGAACGTCAAGTTATTGCCAGCCGCGGTAACGCATGGTGGCTTGACTGTGACTATTGCTGAAGCGACTCAGGTGTCACAACCTAATGCCTTAGCGAATGGTCAAACAACGGTGACGAGCAACAGCACGATCAATGCGAGCGAAAGCAATCGCCGGATGTTTATGTTCAATCCTGGCACGACCTTAGATGAGTTAGTGCGAGCCGTAAACTTGGTGGGCGCGGCCCCTTCAGATGTACTTGCTATCCTCGAAGCGTTAAAAGTGGCAGGTGCTTTGCATGGTGAACTTATCATCATCTAATTTCTGTCGGGAAAATCATGGAAAAGCTTTCAAGTTCATCACATTTTCTTGATCTGGGCGGGCTCGATTCCCTGCGCGCCCAGGCTCAGAAAGATGAGAAGGGCGCCTTGAAAAAAGTCGCCCAACAATTTGAAGGCGTGTTCGTGCAAATGCTGATGAAGAGCATGCGTGATGCTAACGCAGTGTTTGAATCCGACAGCCCACTTAACAGCCAATACACTAAGTTTTATGAGCAAATGCGGGATCAGCAGTTATCCGTCGATTTATCGGATAAAGGTGTGCTGGGACTTGCAGACATGATGGTGCAGCAATTATCCCCCGAGTCGAGCCAGTTTACGCCCGCATCCGTGTTGCGTAATGACGGCGGCATGAAGCTGCAACATGATGCGAAAGCGTTCAACATTCCCGCGCAAAGCTCATCAACTGCAGAACCCCAAAGTGCCGCAACACCAGTCGTTGCAGCCCAAGGCGTGCCAGTCTCGATTGCGCGCCCAAGTGTTGAGATGGATAACGCCGATGGCGTGACGTCTTCTTTAGATATTGATAGACCCGAGCGTTTGTTGGCCATAGATACGCCAAGGCCTACTTGGTCAGAACAGCCCTTATCGCCAATCGAACCTGTGATCAGCGGCCAAATCTTGCCGACGGCGGCATTTAGGGAGACGCAAAAGACCCTTAAGTTTGGTAGCCGTGAAGAATTTTTGGCGACGCTCTACCCCCATGCGGAAAAAGCCGCCAAAGCCCTTGGCACTAAACCCGAAGTGTTATTAGCACAATCGGCCCTTGAGACGGGTTGGGGTCAAAAAATTGTCCGCGGCAATAATGGCGCGCCTAGCCATAACCTATTCAACATTAAAGCCGACCGTCGTTGGCAAGGTGATAAGGCTAACGTGAGTACCTTGGAATTTGAGCAGGGTATTGCCGTTAGACAAAAAGCCGATTTTAGGGTGTATGCCGATTTCGAGCACAGTTTTAACGATTTCGTATCCTTTATTGCTGACGGTGAGCGTTATCAAGATGCCAAGAAAGTGGCAGCGTCACCGACTCAGTTTATTCGCGCATTGCAGGATGCTGGCTATGCCACCGATCCTAAATATGCTGAAAAAGTCATTAAAGTCATGCAGTCCATCAGTGAAGAGCTGAAATCGATACTGCCAGGAGAAGACAAATGATCATTCTTCATAGGATGTTAGTGTTGGGGAGTATCGGCTGATGGCTATCGATCTATTAAATATCGCCCGTACGGGCGTGCTTGCCTCCCAATCGCAACTGGGGGTGACCAGTAATAACATCGCCAACGCCAACACCGCGGGTTATCACAGACAAGTGGCGACACAAACCACCTTAGAGTCTCAACGTCTTGGCAATAGTTTTTACGGTACAGGCACTTATGTTTCTGACGTTAAACGTATTTATAACGACTACGCTGCGCGTGAATTGCGTATTGGCCAAACGACCTTGAGTGCTGCTGAAGCGAGCTATGGCAAGTTGAGTGAACTTGACCAAGTCTTCTCGCAAATCGGCAAAGTGGTGCCGCAGAGTTTGAACGATCTGTTTTCTGGCCTTAACAGTCTAGCGGACTTACCTGCTGATTTAGGCATTCGTAGCTCGACCTTAAACGATGCCAAACAATTGGCAAACAGTTTGAACCAGATGCAGTCGACGCTGAACGGACAACTCAGTCAAACCAATGATCAAATCACTGGCATGACCAAGCGTATCAATGAGATCAGCACTGAACTTGCCAATCTTAACCTCGAGTTGATGAAGTCGCCCAACCAAGATGCCATGTTACTGGACAAGCAAGATGCGCTGGTGCAGGAGCTAAGTCAGTATGCGCAGGTGAATGTGATCCCCTTAGAAAATGGCGCCAAGAGCATTATGCTCGGCGGCTCGATTATGTTGGTTTCGGGCGAAGTTGCTATGTCAATGAATACAGCGACAGGCGATCCATTTCCCAACGAATTACAGTTGATGTCGACCATTGGCTCGCAGAGTGTAAAGGCTGATCCGAGTAAGTTAGGTGGCCAGCTCGGTGCACTATTTGAGTATCGGGAGCAAACTTTAGTGCCTGCGAGTTTAGAACTCGACCAACTCGCCCTCGGGGTTGCCGATAACTTTAACAAGTTGCAGGCCCAAGGATTCGACCTTAACGGCCAAGTGGGCGGCAATATCTTTAAGGATATCAACGATCCTTTGATGTCTCTGGGTCGTGTTGGCGGATTATCAGGTAACACAGGCAATGCAACCTTAGGTGTCAATATTGACGATACCAGCGCCTTATCGGGTGGCTCATACGAGCTGTCTTTTACGGCGCCAGCCACCTATGAACTCAGAGATACACAAACCGGCGCTATCACGCCACTGACTTTAAACGGCGCTAAGCTCGAAGGCGGTGCAGGTTTCTCAATTGATATTAAAGCCGGAGCCATGGCATCGGGGGATCGATTTGCTATTCGCCCCACAGCTGGGGCGGCGAATGGTATTGAAGTGGTGATGACAGATCCGAAAGGCATTGCCGCGGCAGCGCCCAAAATCACCCCAGATGCGGCAAACTCAGGCAATACTCAAGTGAAGGTAACGCAAATTACCAACCGTAATGCGGCAAACTTCCCGACAACGGGTAGCGAACTGACGATTCAATTAGATACCACCGCCGTGCCGCCAACCTTTGAAGCCTTCGATGCCAATGGCACATCCCTTGGCGCGCCAGCGGCGTATACGCCACCGAGCATTAGTGCATTTGGCTTTACCTTTGAAGTCGATAGCAGTGCGGCCGCTGCGGGTGACAAATTTACCTTCGATTTATCCTTTGCCGAAGGGGATAACACTAACGCCTTGGCAATGGCCAAACTCAGTGAAACCAAAGTGATGAATGGCGGTAAGTCGACGCTTGCCGATGTGTTTGAACAGACCAAGCAAGATATTGGTAGCCAAACCAAGGCGGCGAGCGTGCGAGTCGATTCCGCAGAGGCCATTTATCAGCAGGCTTATGCAAGAGTCGAGAGCGAATCGGGGGTGAACTTAGATGAAGAAGCGGCCAACTTGATGCGTTTCCAACAGGCCTATCAAGCGTCCGCGCGGATCATGTCAACCGCCCAGCAAATTTTTGACACCCTACTGACCTCAGTGCGTTAGGAGAAGTGACGATGAGACTATCAAGTGCGCAGCTCTTTAATCAAAGCATTAGTAGTGTGCTGCAAAAACAAACGGCCACGAGCAAAATTTTAGAGCAACTCAGCAGTGGCAAAAAGGTGAGTACTTCAGGGGATGACCCTGTTGCGGCTTTAGGTATCGATAACCTCAATCAACGCAATGCCTTAGTCGATCAATTTATGAAGAATATCGACTATGCCAATAACCGTCTCGCGGTGACCGAAAGCAAACTAGGCAGTGCCGAAGATTTAACGGCATCTATTCGTGAACAAGTGATGCGTGCAGTGAACGGCACCTTATCCGACTCAGAGCGGCAAATGATTGCCGATGAGATGAAAGATAGCCTCGAAGAGTTGCTTTCTATTGCCAATAGTAAGGATGAATCAGGCAATTATCTGTTTTCAGGATATAGCACAGACAAACAACCTTTTGCTTTCGATAATTCTACGCCGCCAAAGATCGTTTACAGCGGTGATTCTGGCGTGCGTGATAGCTTAGTTCAGTCCGGTGTAGCCCTCGGCACCAATGTTCCTGGCGATCTCGCGTTTATGAAAGCGCCTAATGGGGTTGGCGATTATAGCGTCAATTATTTGGCCAGCCAGCAAGGTGGATTTAACGTTGATACCGCCAAAATAGCCGATCAGTCTACTTATGTGGCTGATACTTATACCTTTAATTTCTCTGATAATGGTGCTGGCGGTGTCAATCTGCAGATACTTGATTCCGCAAACAATCCTGTCGTAAACGTCGCTAACTTCGATGCCACTAACCCTGTAAGTTTTAATGGTATTGAAGTCAAGATCGACGGTAAACCCAGTGCTGGCGATAGTTTCAGCATGGCGCCACAGGCTGAAATCAGTATTTTCGATACGATCAGTAATGCGATCGCTTTGATCGAAGATCCCAACTCTGCAAATACACCTCAAGGGCAAGCGCAGTTGGCACAGATATTGAATAATATCGATAGTGGCGTCAATCAGATCAGTTCTGCCAGAAGTGTGGCGGGTAATAATCTGAAAGTCGTCGAGCGTTACAAGGATACTCATACAGAAGAGAAGGTGGTGAATACTTCAGCCCTTTCACTACTGGAAGATCTGGATTATGCGTCAGCGATTACGGAATTTGAAAAGCAGCAGCTTGCATTGAACGCAGTCTCTAACGTGTTTAGTAAGGTGGGTTCTGTTTCCCTGTTTGACTTTATTTAACAGAAAGCAAAGACCTAACCCTCTGTAAGATAAATTGTTAAAAATTTAGCCAAGCTCCAAGCCTTGGCAGTATAACTAGGAAGAGGAACTCAACATGGCTATTACCGTTAATACAAACGTGACTTCAATGAAGGCACAGAAAAATTTAAATACCTCCAATAGTGGTTTATCTACCTCTATGGAACGTCTATCGAGCGGTCTGCGTATTAACAGTGCTAAAGATGACGCGGCTGGTTTAGCAATTTCTAACCGTTTAAACAGCCAAGTACGTGGTCTGGAAGTCGGTATGCGTAACGCCAACGATGCAATTTCTATCGCACAGATTGCAGAAGGTGCAATGCAAGAACAAACCAACATGTTACAGCGTATGAGGGACTTAACTATTCAAGGAACGAATGGTGCCAATAGTACTGCTGATTTAGCTTCGATATCTGCAGAGATTTCACAATTGGCTAATGAAATTGAACAAATTGGTAAAACAACTGCTTTTGGTAATACAAAACTATTAAGTGGTGGATTTGCTGCTGGGAAGACGTTTCAAGTTGGGCATCAAAATGGTGAAAATATTAAAATCTCTGTAGGAAAAGTAGACGCAACTTCGTTATCGGTTCTTACATTATCTGCCGGTACATCTGCAGCCCGTAGTACAGCGTTAACTAAGATTGATGCTGCAATTAAAACTATCGATGGTCAGCGAGGTAAGTTAGGTGCAATTCAGAACCGCCTAGCGCACAATATTAGTAATAGCGCTAATACTCAAGCAAACGTAGCTGATGCAAAGAGCCGTATTGTGGATGTCGATTTTGCGAAAGAAACGTCAGTTATGACTAAGAATCAGGTATTACAACAGACCGGATCTGCGATGCTTGCTCAAGCTAACCAACTGCCGCAAGTGGCGTTGTCACTATTGGGCTAAGCTTAAGTTAGTGTATTTTTGTCGAGTACTTTTGCCTACTTTTTCTAGTTCTAGCCAAGGTTAGAAAAGTAGGCAAAGTTTTGTAATGGTAAATTTTTATCTATATGAAAAAAAAGATTTTTTATATAGATAAAAATTTTTGAAAAATAATTCTAAAGATAAAAAAGGTGCGGCCGTTAAATATACTGTAACCACTAAGACCCGCCTGGCTTATGTAGACAGGCAAGTTTAGACAAGCCAGGTATAAAGAGGAAACGATCATGGCCATTACAGTAAACACAAACGTTACATCTTTAAAAGCACAGAAAAACCTAAATACTTCAGCTAGCGGTTTGGCCACTTCAATGGAACGTTTATCCAGTGGTCTTCGCATCAACGGCGCAAAAGATGATGCTGCTGGTCTCGCTATTTCTAACCGTCTAAATAGCCAAGTTCGTGGTCTCGAAGTTGGCATGCGTAATGCGAATGATGCAATATCGATTGCGCAAATCGCTGAAGGCGCGATGCAAGAACAAACTAATATGTTGCAACGGATGCGTGATCTAACTATTCAAGGAACGAACGGTGCGAATAGTACTGCAGATTTAGCTTCAATCACAGCAGAGCTTACTCAGTTAGCTAATGAGATTGAAGAAATTGGTAAAACTACTGCGTTCGGTAATACCAAGCTATTGAGTGGTGGTTTTGGTTCAGGGAAGAAATTTCAAGTTGGTGCTCAAAATGGTGAAACCATCAGTATCTCTGTATCTAAAACTGACGCAACAGCATTATCGGTTAAGACGCTATCAGCGGGAACTTCTGCTGCTCGCAGTACTGCATTAACTAAGATCGATGCAGCGATAAAATCTATTGACACTCAACGTGGTAAGTTAGGTGCTATTCAAAACCGTTTAGCTCACAACATTAGCAACAGTGCTAACACTCAAGCTAACGTAGCCGATGCTAAGAGTCGTATTGTAGACGTCGACTTTGCCAAAGAAACGTCTCAAATGACTAAGAACCAAGTGTTGCAACAAACAGGCTCAGCAATGTTGGCGCAAGCTAACCAATTACCTCAAGTAGCCTTATCACTACTTTAATAACACACTGAAGTATAAGGTTATAAGGGAGGTTCGGTGACGGATCTCCCTTTGCCGCATAAATGGTCATTAAAGTTATAGTGTTTGTTTAGCTGTTATAAGACAAATGCTCCTGATGGTGAGGTATAGCTATGGATATCAATATAGCCAGTACATCAGCTCCGCTTCAAAGCAGGGTTGATTTAGCTCAAGTACCACTGAAAGCACCGACGGCGGATGTTGAAGTAAAAAGTGATGCTGCCGTATCCGTGGTTGAACAGTCTACAGAGCAAAGTGCTACAGAAAATGAACAAGAGCCAGGAAAGTTAACCCAAGTCGCGACTGAGCTTTCTGATATGATGTCAATGATGCGTAAAGGCTTGGCATTTAAAGTGGATGAAAACTCGGGGCAAGCAGTAGTAACAGTCCTAGATAGAGATACAGGTGATGTCATTAGACAGATGCCTAGTGAGGAAGCGCTTAAATTAGCTGAGAAACTGTCAGAAGTGACAGGTCTTCTAATGAAAACCGAGGCTTAAAGCTCGCACAGTAATTTACCCGTTGATGAGTGAGAGGTTTGTATGGCATTAACAGCGACAGGTATGGGTTCTGGTTTAGATATCACTAATATCGTAAAAGTGCTAGTCGATGCAGAGAAAACACCCAAAGAAGCGATGTTTAATAAAACTGAAGACAGCATTAAAGCTAAAGTTTCTGCGATGGGAACATTAAAAAGTGCACTGTCTACTTTTCAGGATGCCGTAAAAAAGCTTCAAACAGGCGATGCATTAAATCAACGGAAAATTTCTGTTAGTAGCGACTCTTTCCTAAGTGCTACAGCTGATAAAACGGCCCAAGCGGGTAGCTATGGGATTAAAGTTGAGCAATTAGCTGTCAATCATAAGATTGCGGGGACCAATGTTACCGATCCCATTCTGCCTGTGGGGGAGGGGAGTTTAGCTTTTGATATTAATGGCGAAACTTTTTCGGTCGACATTGCCGCAACTGATTCCTTAGCTGCTATAGCCAAAAAAGTGAATGAAGCTTCGGATAATGTTGGTGTCACAGCTACAGTGATTACCAGTGATGCAGGCAGTCGCTTAGTGTTTAGTTCAAATAAAACCGGTGAAGATAACCAGATAAACCTCACTGCCACGGATACGTCTGGTACAGGGCTCACCGATATGCTTGGTACTGGTAATACTACTACACTGCAAGATGCCAAAAATGCCGTGCTTTATATTGATAATCAAAAAGTTACTTCGCAAACCAATGAAGTAAAAAATGCGATTACTGGTGTGACATTGAATTTAACAGATGCCGATGTTGCTAAAACCACAACGGTAAAAATCGAACAAGATAACGACGCTGTTAAAACCAATGTGCAAGCCTTTGTTGAAGCTTATAATAGTTTAGCGACAGCAATTGATAAGATGTCTTCTTACGATAAAGACAAGAAGACAGCAGCTGCACTTCAAGGTGATTCAATGATCCGTTCCATTGAATCTCAACTTCGAAGTATTGCCAGTGAGCGAATTCCTACTGAGGATGGTGGTTCCATCGCACTTTATGATATTGGTATTAAAACGGATAGATATGGAAAAATGTCTATTGATGATACTAAGCTGACTAAAGCGCTTTCTGGAGATATGCCTAACATCGAAGCATTGTTTTCAACGCCAGGACAAGGGCTTGCAAACCGTTTTTATGATCTTGCTGATAGCTATGTTAAATCTCGCGGTTTGATTGCCGATCGGGAAACAAGTTATACCAATCAACAGAATCGCTTAGATGACCAACGTGAAGCTTTTTCGCTTAAAATGGATCAGCTGACTGCTCGCTTAACTAAACAGTTTAATGCTATGGACCTTGTAGTTGGTCAACTAAATCAACAGAGTAGCGGTTTAGTTGATCGTCTAAACTCATTACCTGGCGCGGTTAAAAAGAGCTAAATCGATTTATGTAAGTTAAGGGGTCGTTTGTGAAGCAACTCGATGAGCTGAATGTGGCACTGGAGCAAGTGCTAGAACAGTTAAGACGAATTCCTGCTGAAGATGTTCGAACCGATGACTTGGTCTCAAACTTGCTAAGCATGGTAGAAGAGCGTCAACTTTTACTCAATGTATTAGTCGCCGATACCAATATGACGGATGCTAATTATCTTCATAGTCAGCTTGCTCATACTCAGGCCTTTTCAAAAAAGGCGAGTATTATCATGGCTGACAGGCAAGCATTATTACATGCAAGCAGTAAGAATAAGCGCCAGATAAGTGTTTATGAGACTATAGATTCAAATAGGTAGGTGTTTATGAGAGGGTCACTGCAATCATATCGTAAGGTTTCACTAGAAAGTGAAATTACCGTTGCTTCCCCACATCGAATCATTCAGTTAATGTTTGCTGGTGCGTTACAACGTTTAGCACAGAGTCGCTATGCAATTGAACAAAACGACTTACCAAGTAAAGGCATTTACATTAACAAGGCCATTGGTATTATTACTGGATTAAATAACAGCTTGGATATGGATGCAGGCGGGCAAATTGCTAAAAATCTCAGCGATCTTTATGATTTTATGCTGCGTAAGATTTCCGAAGCTAACCTCAATAATGATGTAAAAGCGATTGATGATGTGTGCGATATTTTACGTACCATCAAAGAAGGCTGGGATGCCATTCCTGCCGATAAACACAATATGTCTTCGCATTCAGAAGCTCGTTAATTGTGTTATAGATCAACAGGAAAAAGGACGCACAGAGTGCGTCTTTTTTTTGGCTTTCGTCAATTTGTTGACATAATTGACTAGAATCATGGGATAAATGAACTAAAATCAATTCAGTTTGGCATAATCCGCATTCGAAGCTTGCTTCTCGACTGCTGATAATACAATATTCATCACAGTAGTGATGGTGGCACAGATTGTTACATTGAATTTGTTAAGCTTTTACAGCAACTAATCATAAATAATTAATGCGAATTGATACCTAATTAGCGCTTTACGGCCTACTGAATGATGCAAACAGATCAACGAATTTTACTTGTCGGAACCCCATCAGAGCGATTAAATCGCCTGTGTTGCATTTTTGAATTTTTGGGCGAGCAAATCGAGATTGTCGCCATCGAAAAATTAAGCACTAGCCTCCAAGATACCCGTTATCGCGCTTTGGTGATCAGCACAGAGACTGTGTCCGTTGACGAATTAAAGTCGATCGCGAATCAGTATCCATGGCAACCTATCTTGTCCTTTGGCAATGTGGGCGAGTTACAGGCTGCAAATATCCTAGGTCAAATCGAAGAGCCATTAAACTATCCGCAACTCACTGAGCTGCTGCATTTTTGCCAAGTGTATGGCCAGGTTAAACGTCCACAAGTCCCTACCAGTGCGAATCAAACCAAATTATTCCGTAGTTTAGTGGGTCGCAGTGAAGGCATTGCGAATGTTCGTCATTTGATCAGTCAGGTTGCGACGTCTGATGCGACGGTGTTAGTGCTCGGGCAGTCGGGCACGGGTAAGGAAGTGGTTGCTCGTAATATCCATTACTTATCTGAACGTCGTGATGGTCCCTTTATTCCGGTTAACTGTGGTGCGATTCCGCCAGAACTACTCGAAAGCGAATTGTTCGGTCATGAGAAGGGCTCTTTTACGGGTGCCATTAGCTCACGTAAGGGCCGTTTCGAGCTTGCCGAAGGTGGCACACTGTTTCTCGATGAGATCGGTGATATGCCTTTGCAGATGCAGGTCAAGTTACTGCGTGTGTTACAGGAGCGTGTTTTTGAGCGTGTCGGCGGCACTAAGACTATCAATGCCGATGTCCGCGTTGTAGCTGCAACCCACAGAGATCTTGAAAGCATGATCACGGGGAATGAGTTCCGTGAGGATCTGTATTATCGTCTCAACGTCTTTCCAATCGAAATGCCCGCATTAAGCGACCGCAAGGATGACGTTCCCTTACTGTTGCAAGAGCTGGTAAGCCGAGTCTATAACGAAGGCCGTGGCAAAGTTCGTTTTACTCAACGTGCGATTGAATCGTTAAAAGAACACGCTTGGTCGGGTAACGTACGTGAATTGTCTAACCTTGTAGAGCGTTTAACGATTTTGTATCCGGGCGGGTTAGTCGATGTGAATGACTTGCCTATTAAGTATCGCCATATCGATGTGCCTGAATACAGTATCGAACTCAGTGAGGAACAACAGGAACGTGATGCATTGGCGTCCATCTTCACCAGTGAAGAGCCGGTTGAAATCCCTGAAACTCGTTTCCCGAGCGAGTTACCGCCGGAAGGGGTAAACCTTAAGGATCTGTTGGCTGAGCTTGAAATCGATATGATACGCCAAGCGTTAGAGCAACAGGATAACGTGGTTGCGCGCGCCGCCGAGATGCTCGGTATTCGCCGCACGACCTTAGTTGAGAAAATGCGTAAGTACGGAATGACGAAAGAATAGTCTTATTCCAGTTGTTTATCCTATTGTTTTACCTATCTAAATTCATTTCTTAATTTGGCATAGAATCTGCAAACACTCCGTCAGAAGCAATTTTTTGACGGAGTGACTATGTCAGCCCATCCACTAGCGCAACTTGAAACATTCAAGCACACTAGCAAACAATGGAACCAACTGCGTGAGGCCGCCAATATGTCCAATCGAATGGAGCATATTTTACAGGCTATGCCCTCTGGCGTGGTGATTTTGAACGGTGACGGTATTGTCACCGATGCAAACCCTGTTGCCGTGGAATTGCTGGAGCAGTCGTTATGCGGCGTGCGCTGGATTGATGTGATCCATACGGCGTTTGCACCGCAGGACGATGACGGCCATGAGGTGTCATTACGTAATGGCCGCCGAGTCAAATTAGCGATTACCCCATTAACGCCGGAACCAGGCCAATTAATTGTGCTGACGGATCTGACCGAAACCCGTCTACTGCAAAAAAATCTGTCCCATCTGCAGCGCTTATCAGCCCTCGGAAAAATGGTCGCGACGCTGGCGCATCAGGTGCGTACGCCACTGTCGGCTGCACTGCTCTATGCTGCGAATCTGGCCAGTCCCAAATTATCTGAATCTGCTAAGGCAAAATTTCAGCAAAAATTAGTCGATAGACTCAATGAGCTTGAACGCCAAGTTAACGATATGCTGTTGATGGCCAAAGGGCGGCAGGATGAATTGGGCGAGTTAGTTAACCTTGATGAGGTGATTAATACTGTTATGGCGAACTGTGAGCCGATTGTGGCTCAGCGCGGCGCAGCATTGACCGTCACCAATGACTCCAACGGTTTAATGCTGGCGAATGTGAATGCGCTCAGTTCTGCCGTGAATAATCTGGTGATGAATAGCCTTGAAGCCGGAGCAACGCAGATCCAAATCGTCGCTAATGATATCGGCGAGCAGCTAGCCCTCAATGTGGTCGACAATGGCAAAGGGCTGGATGCCAAGATGCAACAAAAAGTGTTGGAGCCTTTCTTTACCACCAAAGCGCAAGGAACGGGCCTAGGCTTAGCCGTTGTGCAGTCGGTGGTGCGCAATCATGGCGGACAAATCCAATTGAGTTGTATGCCTAATAAAGGTTGTACTGTGTCGCTGACGTTCCCGCAGGCGAAATCGGCGACTGTATTGCCGCTGGAGAAACCCTATGTCTGAAGCCAAATTACTCTTAGTCGAAGACGATGCGTCCCTGCGTGAGGCTTTGCTCGATACCTTGATGTTGGCGCAATACGACTGTATCGATGTGGCTTCCGGCGAGGAAGCCATTATCGCATTGAAGCAACATCAGTTTGATTTAGTGATCAGCGATGTGCAGATGCAGGGCATTGGCGGCTTAGGCTTATTAAATTACTTACAGCAACATCACCCCAAGCTGCCAGTGTTATTGATGACGGCGTATGCCACCATTGGCAGTGCGGTCAGTGCAATTAAATTGGGTGCCGTCGATTATTTGGCTAAACCCTTTGCTCCAGAGGTGTTGCTCAACCAAGTTTCCCGCTATTTACCGCTCAAACAAAATAGTGATAAGCCAGTGGTTGCCGACGAAAAGAGTCTCGCGCTCTTGTCTCTGGCGCAGCGGGTGGCGGCATCCGATGCCTCTGTGATGATCCTTGGGCCAAGCGGCTCAGGTAAAGAAGTATTAGCCCGTTATATTCATCAGCACAGCAGTCGTGCCGACCAAGCATTTGTGGCCATTAACTGTGCCGCCATCCCGGAGAATATGCTCGAGGCGACCTTATTTGGTTATGAAAAGGGCGCCTTTACCGGTGCTTATCAGGCGTGTCCTGGTAAATTTGAGCAGGCGCAGGGCGGCACCTTATTACTCGATGAAATTTCAGAGATGGATTTGGGACTTCAGGCCAAACTGCTGCGTGTGCTGCAAGAGCGTGAAGTGGAGCGTTTAGGCGGTCGCAAAACCATTAAGTTAGATGTTCGGGTGCTTGCCACCTCGAATCGGGATTTAAAGGCCGTCGTTGCCGCAGGGCTATTTCGGGAGGATCTCTATTATCGCATCAACGTGTTCCCACTGACCTGGCCAGCTTTGAATCAACGCCCTGCGGATATTTTGCCCTTAGCTCGGCATTTGCTAGCCAAGCACGCGAAGGCGCTCAATGTGCTTGATTTGCCTGAGTTTGATGAGGCCGCTTGTCGTCGTTTACTGAGTCACCGCTGGCCGGGGAACGTGCGCGAGTTGGATAACGTTGTCCAACGCGCGTTAATTTTACGTGCTGGAGCTGTGATTAGCGCCAACGATATTATTATCGATGCCCAAGATGTGCCTCTGTCATCCGATGACGCCGAATTCGCTAATGAGCCTGAAGGTTTAGGTGAAGAGTTGAAGGCGCAGGAGCATGTGATCATTCTCGAAACCCTAGCGCAATGCCAAGGTAGTCGTAAGCTGGTTGCCGAGAAACTCGGGATCAGTGCGCGTACCTTAAGATACAAGATGGCCAGAATGCGCGATATGGGGATTCAATTGCCCAACTAAGTCGGTTTTTGCAACCTAACTTGCACCTTTGCCACTGGGTTACCCTGTGGCAATTTCATATCTGACGATTCCCTCAATTCTTTTTAGCACGGCTAAGTGAAAACTTGGCCGTGCTTTTGCATATCCTGTTTATCTAGAGAGGTTAATCGTCAATAACTCGACGATGGGGAGCACGACATGCAAATTGGCGCGAATTCATTACTGCAAGAAATGCAGTCACTTCAAGGTGAAATCAAACCTTCTTTTGGGATTTCACCCAATAACATTGTGCAGCAAGTGAATAACACCAGCGGTGCTGACTTTGGACAACTCCTCTCCCAAGCCATTGGCAATGTTAGTGGTTTGCAATCAACCTCATCGAATCTTGCGACCCGACTCGAAATGGGTGACACCACTGTGAGCCTTTCTGATACAGTTATCGCCCGCGAAAAGGCCAGTGTTGCCTTTGAAGCCACAGTCCAAGTGCGCAATAAGCTCGTTGAAGCTTATAAAGAAATAATGAGCATGCCTGTTTAGGCCAGTGAATAACGCAATTAGCAGGTACGAATCGTGAGCACAGAAATGATTGTCGGATCAAACGCCGGCGCAGTGGACCAAGGGGTCCAACAGGAAAATAAATCCGGCGTGCTGGGGAGTCTCGGTGGCGTCGATATGATGCGTCAAATCACCATGATTTTAGCCCTTGCCATTTGTTTGGCATTAGCCGTGTTCGTCATGATCTGGGCACAGGAACCTGAGTACCGTCCATTGGGTAAAATGGAGACTCAGGAAATGGTGCAAGTGCTCGACGTACTCGATAAAAACAAGATCAAATATCAAATCGATGTCGACGTTGTTAAGGTGCCTGAAGACAAATATCAAGAAGTTAAAATGATGCTGAGCCGTGCGGGTATCGATAGTGCCGCAGCCTCAAGCAAAGACTTCTTGACCCAAGACAGTGGTTTTGGCGTGAGCCAACGCATGGAGCAGGCTCGTCTCAAGCATAGCCAAGAAGAAAACCTCGCCCGCGCAATCGAACAATTACAAAGTGTTAGCCGCGCCAAGGTGATTTTAGCGCTCCCCAAAGAAAACGTGTTTGCCCGCAATACCTCGCAACCCAGTGCGACAGTTGTCATTAACACTCGCCGTGGTGGTTTAGGCCAAGGTGAAGTCGATGCGATTGTGGATATCGTCGCTTCTGCGGTTCAGGGCTTAGAGCCATCTCGCGTCACAGTTACAGATTCTAACGGCCGTTTACTCAATTCAGGCAGTCAAGATGGTGTGTCTGCAAGGGCACGCCGTGAGCTTGAATTAGTTCAACAAAAAGAAGCCGAATACCGCACTAAAATTGACTCCATTCTGACGCCCATCCTTGGTCCCGATAACTTCACTTCCCAAGTGGATGTGAGCATGGATTTCACCGCGGTTGAGCAAACGGCAAAACGTTTTAACCCAGATTTACCGTCGCTGCGTAGCGAAATGACGGTTGAGAATAATTCGACTGGCGGCTCTACTGGCGGTATTCCTGGTGCGTTATCGAACCAACCACCGATGGAGTCTAATATTCCACAGGAAGCGACAAAGGCGACTGAGAGCGTAACGGCGGGTAACTCGCACCGCGAAGCAACCCGTAATTTTGAATTAGACACCACTATCAGCCATACCCGTCAGCAAATTGGCGTTGTGCGCCGCGTCAGTGTATCGGTTGCCGTGGACTTTAAACCGGGCGCCGCCGGTGAAAATGGCCAAGTGGCGCGCGTTGCCCGTACCGAGCAAGAACTCACCAATATCCGCCGTTTACTGGAAGGTGCGGTAGGTTTTAGCGCCCAGCGTGGTGATGTTTTAGAGGTGGTCACTGTTCCCTTTATGGATCAATTGGTTGAAGATGTTCCTGCGCCTGAGCTTTGGGAGCAACCTTGGTTCTGGCGTGCGGTCAAGTTAGGTGTCGGTGCGTTAGTTATCTTAGTGCTCATCCTTGCTGTAGTGCGTCCAATGTTGAAACGCTTAATCTATCCTGACAATGTGAACATGCCAGAAGATTCAAGACTGGGTAATGAGCTGGCCGAGATTGAAGACCAATACGCCGCCGATACCCTAGGGATGCTCAATACCAAAGAAGCAGAGTATAGTTATGCCGACGATGGCTCAATTCTTATCCCTAATCTGCATAAAGATGATGATATGATTAAAGCTATCCGTGCGCTTGTGGCCAATGAGCCCGAGCTTTCTACCCAAGTCGTGAAAAACTGGTTACAAGACAATGGCTGAGAATAAATCAAAAGACGCCGCTGAAACTTCTGGCTTTAATGTAAAGGATCTCAGTGGTATCGAAAAAACGGCAATTTTACTGCTAAGTTTGAGTGAAGCCGATGCCGCCTCCATTTTAAAGCACTTAGAACCTAAACAAGTGCAAAAGGTGGGGATGGCGATGGCGGCCATGGAAGACTTTGGGCAGGAAAAAGTCATCGGGGTGCATAAGCTGTTTCTCGATGATATTCAAAAGTATTCTTCGATTGGTTTTAACAGTGAAGAGTTCGTCCGTAAGGCGTTAACTGCGGCCTTAGGTGAAGACAAAGCCGGTAATTTGATTGAACAAATTATCATGGGCAGCGGCGCTAAAGGCTTGGATTCCCTTAAATGGATGGATGCGCGCCAAGTGGCTACTATCATCCAAAACGAACATCCTCAGATCCAAACCATTGTTTTATCGTATTTAGAGCCAGACCAAGCGGCGGAAATTTTCGGCCAGTTCCCTGAGAACACCCGCTTAGACTTAATGATGCGTATTGCTAACCTTGAAGAAGTGCAACCTGCGGCATTGCAGGAATTGAACGATATCATGGAGAAACAATTCGCTGGCCAAGGCGGCGCACAGGCGGCGAAGATGGGCGGCCTAAAAGCGGCGGCCAACATCATGAACTACCTCGATACAGGTATCGAAAGTCAGTTGATGGAAACCATGCGCGAAACCGACGAGGAAATGGCGCAGCAAATCCAAGACTTAATGTTTGTGTTCGAAAACCTGATCGATGTAGACGACCGCGGTATACAAACCTTGCTGCGTGAAGTGCAGCAGGATGTGTTGATGAAGGCACTTAAAGGTACCGACGATCAACTCAAAGATAAAATTTTGGGCAATATGTCAAAACGGGCCGCCGAATTGCTGCGTGACGATTTAGAGGCCATGGGCCCTATCCGGATCAGCGAAGTGGAGATTGCTCAAAAAGAAATTCTGTCAATTGCACGTCGTTTAAGTGACAGCGGTGAAATCATGTTAGGCGGCGGTGGTGGCGATGAGTTCCTCTAATCGGAGTGACAATAGCGACAATAAATTGTCCCACAGAGTCGTCAGTGACGCCGATATTGAGTTCAGTCATTGGTCATTACCCGATGTCACCGAAGCCGAGGAAGAGGGGGTCTCCAACCTGTTTGGTTATGCCGGGCAACCATCGCCGAAGGCCGTGGCCGTTGAAACTGTCGCTCCGCCAACCTTGGCCGAGATTGAAGACATTCGCGCTCAAGCCGAAGAGGAAGGCTTTAATGAAGGCAAGACCCAAGGTTATGCTGAAGGGCTAGAGCAGGGCAGACTCGAAGGATTAGAGCAAGGCCATACCGAGGGCCTAGCCCAAGGGCATGAGCAAGGGCTCGAAGCTGGGCTTGCCGAAGCCAAGGTATTAGTCACTCGCTTCGAAGGGCTGCTGAGTCAGTTTGAAAAGCCATTGCAATTACTCGATGGCGATATTGAACATTCCTTAATGACACTAACCATGGCGCTGGCTAAATCTGTGATTGGTCATGAACTTAAAACCCATCCAGAGCAAATCTTATCTGCGCTGCGTTTAGGCGTTGAATCGTTGCCGATTAAGGAGCAAAGCGTCAGTATTCGTCTCCATCCCGACGATGTCACTTTAGTCGAAAAGCTATATTCCAGTACTCAATTGAACCGCAATCAGTGGCAATTAGAGGCGGATCCTACGCTCTCTGCCGGCGACTGCATCATTAGCAGCCAACGCTCGCTGGTGGATTTAACCCTGTCCTCGCGCATTGATGCGGTATTTGAGTCCTTACGTAATCAACAATCCCATTTGAGTCATCAGCAGCAACAGCGTCAAGCGGTCCTCGATGAGGAAAACGCCGCAAAAGTTGCCTCGACTACCGAGCTAGGTGACGAGGCGCAAAGCAGCCAGCCACAACATGATGGAGAGCAAGATGCAAAATCGCCGCCATCAACTGCTGAATAAGCTGAATCATTGCATCGATAAAGTCCCGCCATTCCGTGCAGTCGCCAGTGGCCAACTGGTGCGCGTCGTTGGTTTAACCTTAGAGGCGAGTGGTTGTCGCGCCCCCGTTGGCAGCCTGTGCTCTATCGAAACCATGGCGGGAGAGTTGATCGCCGAAGTTGTTGGTTTCGACGATGAACTGCTGTATCTGATGCCGATTGAGGAATTGCGTGGTGTGTTACCTGGCGCGCGGGTTATTCCCCTCGGTGAGCAGGCGGGGCTCAATGTGGGCTTATCCCTGTTAGGGCGCGTGCTTGACGGTAATGGTGTGCCATTAGATGGTCTTGGCGCCTTATCGACAGAGCAACAGGCGCCGAGGCACAGTAACGCTATCAACCCACTTTCTCGCCGAGCGATCACCGAACCACTCGATGTGGGCGTACGCGCCATCAATGCCATGCTCACCGTTGGTAAGGGCCAACGTATGGGCCTATTTGCAGGCTCTGGCGTCGGTAAGAGTGTGCTACTAGGCATGATGACGCGAGGCTCTACCGCTGACATTATTGTGGTGGGATTAGTGGGGGAGCGTGGTCGCGAAGTTAAAGAATTTATTGAAGAAATTCTCGGTGAAAAGGGCAGAGCACGCTCCGTTGTGGTGGCGGCGCCCGCCGATACTTCACCATTAATGCGCCTTCGCGCCTGTGAAACCTCGACTCGTATCGCCGAGTATTTTCGGGATTTAGGCTATAACGTATTGTTATTAATGGATAGTCTGACTCGTTACGCTCAGGCGCAGCGGGAGATAGCCCTAGCCGTAGGTGAGCCACCGGCGACGAAAGGTTATCCACCTTCGGTATTTGCGAAATTACCACGTTTGGTTGAACGGGCGGGGAATGGTGGTCCAGGACAAGGTTCTATCACCGCATTTTATACTGTACTGACCGAGGGCGATGACCAACAGGATCCGATTGCCGATGCATCTCGGGCTATCCTCGACGGCCATATAGTGCTTTCTCGTGCGTTAGCTGATTCCGGGCACTATCCCGCAATCGATATTGAGGCTTCCATTAGCCGTGTGGCCCCAATGGTTATTTCGAACGAGCACTTAGAAGCCATGCGCCGCGTTAAACAGACCTATTCCCTTTATCAGCAGAATAAGGACCTGATTTCGATTGGGGCTTATGCCCAAGGCAGCGATCCGCGAATCGATAACGCCATACGTCTGCAACCTGCGATGAACGCCTTCTTACGGCAAACCATGCGTGATGCCTTTAGTTTTGCCGATAGCCAAGTCATGCTTGGGCAACTCGCGGCGCAATGTAAATAATCGAGACTGTTATGGCTAATGCCGATCCGTTATTACTGGTGTTAAAATTAGCCCTCGATGCAGAGGAACAGGCTGCGTTGTTGCTAAAGTCGGCGCAATTAGAGTGTCAAAAGCGTCAAAATCAGTTGGATGCACTCAACAATTATCGCTTGGACTACATGAAGCAGATGCAGTCTCAGCAGGGACAAGCCATCAGCGCCAGCCATTATCACCAATTCCACCGTTTTATTCGCCAAATCGATGAGGCCATTGCGCAGCAAAATCGTGTGGTCGCCGATGGGGAGAAGCAAAAAAATTATCGTCAGCAGCATTGGCTCGAGAAGCAAAAGAAACGTAAGGCGGTAGAACTACTCTTAGAGAATAAAGAGAAGAAACGCCAAGCACTTGAGTTGAAGAAAGAGCAAAAGATGACAGATGAATTTGCCTCTCAGCAGTTTTTTCGCCGCAATAAACCCTAACCAAAGCTCGCCATTGCTTGTTTAAGTTGTTTCTTAAATCGGTAACCTCCATTTGTTGGCATTTTATTTGCTAGCTTTATGTCAGATATGGCCAAAGCCGCATAAATTGACGTTTGCCCGCATGTTTTTATTTCTTGGGGTGAATGTTTAGGAGCTGATATGCAACAAATGAACAATATCCTATTAGCGCCAAGCGCGAAAAACAGCGCTAGCTCGAGTAAAGCATTGACTCAAGATACTAATAGTGAAGACTTTTCTGCAGCGTTGGCTTCAGTTACATCCGTATCATCCCCCTCGACTAAAACCCCTGTATCTCAGGATGTGGCTGTCAAATCTGCTAAAGCGGAAGCCAGCACTGACGATACCAATACCGATGATGAAGCCGATATCAGCTTGATTTTCGCCCAGATTGGTATGGCAAATGAGATGAAGAAAGCGGCAGCTCCGGGCGAGTCTTTGCCGCTTGAGGCCGATATCACGGCAACGGAGGACGCAGACTCTACATCTTCATTATTAGTCGATGCTCCATCTCAGACCGACAGCTCTATTGTTGACGGCACTTTTTCCGATGAAATGGCTAAGTTTGTCGAGGCCTCCAACACAAGCATTGGCAATACAAAAGTGGATGTGAGTTCTGAAACACCAGACTCTGAGTCAGTTGCTTCAAAGTCAGTAGGACAAAATACTGCGCAAGTCACCGCACAGCTTATACAGCAGCAAGCCTCACAACAGAACGCGGCTAATGTTGCTGATACTGAGAGTGTAGAACCACAGATCCCAGCTGTTGATGTCGATGCTTTGGTTGCGGCCGTGGCTGTAGAACCAAAGATTCCGGCGGCTGATGCTGATAGTGTAGAACCACAGCTCCCAGCTGTTGATGTTGATGCTTTGGTTGCGGCCGCGACAGTGGCGGAAACGGATACTCAAAGTGCTTTAGTTGATGATTCGCTTTTGATTGAGGATGCTGCGCTACTTTCAGGTCTGCGCAGCGAAAAGTTCGTTAAACCGCCCGAAAATCATATTTTACCCATTGAGGGTGAACCTTTGTTAGGGGCAAAAGAGCCTAGTACAACAGAGCTTGGTGCAACAGACATTGGCGCTAAGGCAATAAATGTGTCGACGCAGCCAGCAGATAAAGCTCTTGCCTCACAAAGAATGGTATCCCAAGCCGTTGATAATCAAACATCAATCAAAGCGGCCAGCGCTTCAAGTGATGCAGGTTCGTTGCAAGTGAATACCGCAGCAGCCACGAATACTAATGATCTTAATACCTTAGGCATTAATGCAGCGACTAATGTATCAGGTACCACAGCAATTGATACGAGTCTTACTGCCGACAACCCATCCCGCGCCGAGATTTCAGCAGGCTTTTTGCTAAAAGACGCTAAGTTAGCGGTTACTCTCGATGCGCAGCAAGATAGCAGTGTTGCTGCTTTAAGTTCTGGCAGTGAAGAGGCGGGCAGCGAGTTTAAGCCAGTGGAGTTTAAAGCTGTATCTTCACTGCATTCTTTGGCTACGCCAGCAACCCAGCGTCAAGATATTCCGCAAGTGCAGCTTTCCTTGCGCCAAGGTGTAGAAACTCAAAACCAAATGCAGGAGATGATCCAGCGCTTTTCACCTGTGATGAAGCAGCAATTGGTGACTATGGTGAGCCAAGGGATCCAGCAGGCGGAAATCCGTTTAGATCCGCCAGAACTTGGGCATATGTTGGTGAAAGTGCAAGTCCATGGCGACCAGACACAAGTGCAGTTCCATGTCACACAATCGCAAACCCGCGATGTGGTCGAACAAGCCATTCCCCGCCTGCGTGAATTATTACAGGAGCAAGGCATGCAATTGGCTGATAGTCATGTTTCTCAAGGTGACCAAGGTCAACGCCGCGAGGGGGGATTTGGTGAAGCGGGTGGTTCGAGTGGTGGAAATGTGGATGATTTCTCGGCAGAAGAGCTAGATTTAGGTTTAAATCAAGCAACTAGTTTAAATTCAGGTATAGATTATTACGCTTAAGAAGGTAACCTATAGTAATAATGCGGATTATAATCCGCATCCTAATCCATTCCCGCATTTAGCCAATTAAAGAGTACATAAAATGGCCAAGGAAGAATCACTAGAACTTGAAAGCACCGAAGCGCCTAAAAGTAAGAAGAAGTTTATTTTTATCGGTGCGGGAGTCTTAGCGGTACTATTAATCGGTGGTGCGCTGTGGTTTTTCCTCGGTAGCAGTGATGAAGCCCCTGCGGCATCGGCCGAAGGGACTGCGCCTACTGAGGCGACCACTCCAGCCGCCGATGCGGCAATGGCCGCCTATGTACCAATGCCACGACCCTTTTTATTTAATCTCCCTGGGCCAGATCGCGCTCGTCTCGTTGAAATTAAAGTGCAATTGATGGTTAGAGGCCAAGACGATGATGTGTTGACTCAAAAGCATATTCCGTTGATTGAAGATGCGCTGTTAACCACCTTTAGTGGCGCCGATGTACAAAAATTGAGTACTCAGGCGGGTAAAGATGAATTGCGGCAATTAGCGCTGCTGAGCGTGCAAAATACCTTGCAATCCGTGACCGGACGTAAAGTGGTTGAGAAAGTACTCTTTACCGGTTTTGTAATGCAATAACCTTTTATCTTCAGCACCTTAAAGAGGCGAAGACAATACTGTGAGTGATTTATTAAGCCAAGACGAAATTGATGCGCTCTTACACGGAGTCGATGACGTCGAAGAGGATAATGAGCTTGATGCCGCGGGGCTGGAAGCTCGCTCCTACGACTTTTCCTCCCAAGACCGTATCGTGCGTGGCCGTATGCCCACGCTCGAGATTGTGAATGAGCGTTTTGCCCGTCACCTGCGGATCAGCATGTTCAACATGATGCGTCGTGCGGCCGAAGTGTCGATTAACGGCGTGCAAATGCTGAAATTTGGTGAGTACGTACACACCTTGTTCGTCCCGACCAGCTTGAACATGGTGCGCTTTCATCCCTTAAAAGGTACGGCACTGATCACCATGGAAGCGCGTTTAGTGTTTATTCTGGTGGACAACTTTTTTGGCGGCGATGGCCGTTTCCATGCCAAGATTGAAGGGCGGGAGTTTACCCCGACCGAACGTCGCATCGTGCAACTTTTGCTTAAGATTATCTTTGAAGACTATAAAGATGCGTGGGCGCCGGTGATGGATGTGGAGTTTGATTATTTAGACTCCGAAGTCAACCCCGCGATGGCGAACATCGTCAGCCCCACTGAAGTGGTGGTGATTAACTCCTTCCATATCGAGGTGGATGGCGGCGGCGGTGACTTCCATATCACTATGCCGTATTCGATGATTGAACCTATCCGTGAACTACTCGATGCCGGTGTGCAGAGTGATAAGCAAGACACGGACATGCGTTGGTCACAGGCGCTGCATGACGAAATTATGGATGTGAAAGTCGGATTTGATGCCAGTGTGGTTGAGCATGAACTCACACTCAAAGACGTCATGAACTTCAAGGCCGGGGATATTATTCCAATCGAGCTGCCTGAATACATTATGATGAAAATCGAAGACTTACCGACGTATCGCTGTAAAATGGGGCGTTCACGCGATAATCTAGCACTTAAAATTTACGAAAAAATCCCACGTCCTGAAACGGTCAAATCCGAACTGCAATTAGTGACACGTAAAGGCAAAGCCAGAGACATATCCGAATTATAAAGGTGAAGTGAGATGAGTACAGATGATGATTGGGCAGCAGCCATGGCCGAGCAGGCATTGGAAGAGGCTAATGCCATTGACCTTGACGAGCTGGTAGACGAGTCGCAGCCAATTAGTAAGGCCGAAGCCGCCAAACTAGACACTATTTTAGATATCCCTGTGACGATCTCGATGGAAGTCGGTCGCAGCTATATCAGCATTCGTAACCTGCTGCAGTTGAACCAAGGTTCTGTCGTAGAGTTGGACAGGGTCGCGGGTGAGCCGCTAGATGTGATGGTCAATGGCACGCTTATCGCCCATGGCGAAGTGGTTGTGGTTAACGATAAGTTTGGTATCCGCCTAACGGATGTGATCAGTCAAACTGAGCGGATTAAAAAGCTTAAGTAATTCACCGACAAACACGAAGCCTGAAGGAGCGAGATGAGCACATCGGTAATTCTCAGTCTAGTAGCAGCGACTCAGGCGAGTGTTGCTGGCGTTGCTAACGAAAGTACCGCGACAGCAACGAAAGTGGCAGAACCCTCGCAAATGGCCGCCGCAGCGAGCATGCTTGGCGGTCTTATTTTAGTGTTATTGCTTATCTTCGCCTTAGCCTACCTGCTGCGGCGATTTAATTTAGTGCCGACTAATCACAGTGTACTGAAAACCCTCGCGGTAACATCGCTTGGGCAGAAGGAGCGTTTGGTACTCGTTCAGGTTGGTGAACAGCAGTATTTGTTGGGCGTTAGCGGGCAACAGGTTAATTTAATTGATAAATTAGCTGAGCCTATCGAAATTGAGTCCACTTCCTTTGCGGACAAGCTACGGCAGGCGAAATTAAAACAATGATGAAGTACATACTCACCTTAATTGGGGTCAGTACCCTGTTGTTTGCCGCATCGGTGGGCGCGGCCGATGGTGTATTGCCTGCGGTAACCGTAAAAACCGCCGCCGATGGTTCGACCGAATATTCGGTGACCATGCAAATCCTGTTACTAATGACTTCGCTGAGCTTTATCCCTGCGATGGTCATTATGTTGACCTCTTTTACTCGCATCATAGTGGTGCTGTCGATTTTGCGCCAAGCCATTGGTTTACAACAGACACCCTCTAACCAAGTTTTGATTGGTATGAGCCTGTTTATGACCTTTTTCATTATGGCGCCGGTGTTCGACAAAATTTATGACCAAGGGGTCAAGCCTTATATTGATGAGCAGCTCACGCTGCAACAGGCCTTCGATAAGGGCAAAGAGCCATTACGTGCATTCATGTTAGGGCAAGTGCGTACCACAGATCTGAAAACCTTTATCGATATCTCGGGGTATCAAAACATTAATTCCCCAGAAGAAGCGCCAATGAGCGTGTTGGTGCCAGCTTTTATTACCAGTGAACTGAAAACCGCCTTTCAAATTGGGTTTATGTTGTTTGTGCCATTCTTAGTGCTCGATCTCGTGGTGGCCAGTATCTTGATGGCCATGGGTATGATGATGCTCTCGCCGATGATTGTCTCTTTACCCTTTAAGATCATGTTGTTTGTGCTTGTCGACGGCTGGGGCCTAGTAATGGGCACACTCGCCAATAGCTTTGGTTAGACGAGCGGAGATTCGCGATGACGCCAGAAGCCCTAATCGATATTTTCCGTGAGGCCTTAGCCGTGATAGTCATGATGGTTTCGGCCATCGTACTGCCAGGGCTGGGTATTGGCTTAATTGTGGCGGTGTTTCAAGCTGCGACCTCAATTAACGAACAGACTTTAAGCTTTTTACCTCGACTGATAGTGACCTTACTGGCCTTGATGGTCATGGGACACTGGTTAGTGCAAACCCTGATGGATTTCTTTATCGAAATGGTTAACCGCATTCCCCAAGTGGTGGGTTAAGTCCATGGAGCTGCTGCTCGACACCTTAATGCAAACCATCGCCTCTTACATGTGGCCATTGTTTCGCGTGACCAGCATGTTGATGGTCATGGTGGTGTTTGGGGCTACAACAACTCCGACTCGTGTACGTTTACTGTTAGCCGTTGCCATCACGCTTGCCATTGCGCCAGTTTTGCCGCCCGTAAAGGATGCCGAACTCTTTTCCTTAAGCGCTGTTTTTATTACCGCCCAGCAAATTATTATTGGTGTCGCCATGGGTTTTGTGACCCAAATGGTGATGCAAACCTTTGTGTTAACGGGCCAGATCATTGGTATGCAAACCAGTTTAGGTTTTGCCTCTATGGTCGACCCTGGATCTGGTCAACAAACACCAGTGATAGGTAACTTCTTTTTGTTACTCGCGACGTTGATTTTTCTCGCCGTCGATGGACACCTGTTGATGATCCGCATGCTCGTCGCCAGTTTTGAGACCTTACCGATTTCGAATCAAGGATTAACCTTAACAAGTTATCGCTCGCTAGCGGAATGGGGCTCCTATATGTTTGGCGCGGCACTGACTATGTCGCTCTCGGCGATTATTGCCTTACTACTCGTTAACTTATCCTTTGGGGTCATGACCCGCGCCGCGCCGCAGCTGAACATTTTCTCGATAGGTTTCCCCATCACTATGATTGGTGGACTGCTGATTTTATGGTTGACCTTGACTCCCGTAATGGCCCATTTCGAAGAAGTCTGGGCGTCGGCACAGCTTTTGCTGTGTGATATTTTAGGGCTTCAGTGCCAAGCCAATGGCATATTCTAACCGGATAGGAACGCGTAATGGCTGAAGAAAGTAGCGGCGAACGCAGCGAGGAACCCACCGGGAGGCGCCTCGAACAGGCGCGAGAAAAAGGGCAGGTAGCCCGTTCAAAAGAGTTAGGTACTGCGACCGTGTTACTCTCGGCGGCGACTGGCTTATATATGCTCGGACCTGGAATTGCGAAAGCCTTATCCAATGTATTCGAGCGTGTATTTACCATGGAACGCGCCGCGATTTTCGATACGAACCAGATGTTTAATGTATGGGGCGTCGTGGGGAGCGAGATTGGCTGGCCGTTACTCAAGATTATGTTACTGATTGTGGTGGTGGCATTTATCGGTAACGTATCCCTTGGAGGGATGAATTTCTCCACCCAAGCCATGATGCCTAAAGCCAGTAAGATGAGCCCGATTGCAGGCTTTAAGCGGATGTTTGGTGTGCAGGCCTTGGTTGAATTAACCAAAGGGATTGCTAAGTTCTCCGTGGTGGCTATCGCGGCTTATTTGCTACTCAGTCATTATTTCAACGATATTCTGCTCCTATCTGCCGATCATCTCCCCGGTAACGTCCATCATGCGCTGGATTTATTGGTATGGATGTTTATTCTGCTTTGCTCCTCCGTCTTGGTCATAGTGGTCATCGATGTGCCGTTTCAGATCTGGAACCACAATAAACAGCTGAAAATGACTAAGCAGGAAGTCAAAGACGAGTATAAAGATACCGAGGGTAAACCTGAGGTCAAAGGGCGAGTACGGCAAATGCAGCGTGAGTTAGCGCAGCGGCGCATGATGGCCGAAGTCCCCAATGCGGATGTGATTGTGGTAAACCCTGAGCATTATGCCGTGGCCATTAAATACGATGTAAAGCGCTCTGCAGCGCCTTTTGTTATTGCTAAAGGGGTGGACGAAGTCGCGTTTAAAATCCGCGAAGTGGCAAGGGCACATAACATTGCGATTGTTTCGGCGCCACCGCTGGCGCGGGCCATTTATCATACCACTAAGCTTGAGCAGCAGATCCCTGAGGGCCTATTTACTGCGGTGGCGCAGGTACTTGCTTACGTGTTCCAGTTACGCCAGTACCAAAAAGGTCGTGGTCGTAAACCTATCCCAATTCCTGTTAATCAACCCATTCCTGACGATCTAAAACACTAGTTAAGTGAAGAGATAGTTCACAGAGATAAAACCACAACAAGAAGCGCTAGCGGTTGGCGCGCTTTTTGCTTTCAGGCTGTTATACGTCAAAGTTTAGGTATCTGTGAATGGATGTTAAAGCTTCCCTAGGCCAAGTAAAACAGTTGAAACTGAGCTCTTTCAAGGGCATAGGTACGCCAATGCTAGTGCTTGCGGCATTGGCTATGATTGTATTGCCTATCCCGCCGTTTCTACTCGACGTTTTATTCTCCTTTAACATTGCCTTGGCTTTGATTGTTCTTCTTGTCGCGATTTATACCGACAGACCCTTAGACTTTGCTGCTTTTCCAACTGTTTTATTAGTTGCGACATTGCTGCGACTCGCGCTTAACGTGGCATCGACCCGTGTAGTGCTACTCGAAGGTCACAATGGTGGTGACGCCGCCGGTAAGGTGATTGAGGCCTTCGGCTCCGTGGTGATTGGCGGTAACTATGCAGTGGGTCTAGTTGTATTTATCATCTTGATTATTATTAACTTTGCTGTTGTGACTAAAGGTGCTGGCCGTATTGCCGAGGTGAGTGCTCGCTTTACCTTAGATGCGATGCCCGGTAAGCAAATGGCCATCGATGCCGACTTAAACGCAGGTATTATTAATCAGGATCAAGCCAGAACCAGACGCGCCGAGGTGACCCGCGAAGCCGACTTCTATGGCGCAATGGACGGTGCGTCTAAGTTTGTGAAGGGCGATGCAATTGCCGGTATTATGATCTTGGTTATCAACATTCTCGGTGGGTTTATTATCGGGATTGTGCAGCATGGTTTGACATTCTCCCAAGCCGTTGAAATTTATACCCTGTTAACCATCGGTGACGGTCTCGTCGCGCAAATCCCTGGTTTATTACTGTCAATCGCCGCTGCGTTGATGGTAACCCGTCAAAATGAATCTGGCGATATGGGGCAGATGCTGATCAGTCAGATGTTTGACAGTCACAAGTCGCTCAGTATTGCGGCCGGCGTACTCTTTGTGATGGGTATTGTGCCTGGCATGCCACATATGGCGTTTTTAAGCTTTGCCGTGATCACCGCTGGTGCCGCTTACTTTATCTTCAAACGTAATGAAGCCAAACGTGCCAAAGCCCTTGAGCAAGTCAAAACGGGCCCAACGGAAAGAGCCGAAAGAGAACCTAAAGAACTTAGCTGGGACGATGTGCACCATGTTGACACTATCGGTCTGGAAGTGGGATACCGTTTGATCCCGTTGGTCGATAAGGGCCAAGGTGGAGAGTTACTGAGCCGGATCAAAGGGGTACGTAAAAAACTTTCGCAAGAACTGGGCTTCTTGGTGCCTGCGGTGCATATTCGCGACAACCTCGATTTATCACCCAATGCCTATCGTATTTCGTTAATGGGCGTGGTAGTCGGAGAGGCGGATATTCGCCATGACTGCGAACTTGCCATCAACCCAGGCCAAGTTTACGGTAAGCTCGATGGTATCGAAACCCGCGACCCAGCCTTTGGTCTCGAAGCCGTGTGGATTGCCCCAGAGCTGCGTGAACATGCACAAACCTTAGGTTATACCGTGGTGGATGCTGCGACAGTGGTGGCAACCCATATCAGCCAAATATTGACGAATAACGCGGCGAAACTCTTAGGCTACGAAGAAGTGCAACAACTGATGGATATGCTTGCCAAGCATTCGCCTAAGCTGGTGGATGGCTTTATTCCTGATGTGATGCCGCTCGGAAATGTCGTAAAAGTGATGCAAAACCTATTAAATGAAGGAGTTTCTGTCAGAGACTTGCGTACCATAGTGCAAACTTTGTTAGAATACGGCACTAAGAGTAACGATACTGAAGTGTTAACGGCGGCGGTGCGTATCGCATTGAAGCGCATGATAGTTCAAGAGATCTCGGGTCCCGAACTTGAAATACCTGTCATAACTTTGGCGCCAGAGTTGGAACAGATGTTGCATCAATCAATGCAAGCAACCGGTGGCGATGGTCCGAATATCGAACCCGGTCTTGCAGAGCGTATGCAGCAATCTTTAGCGGATGCCGCTCAAAAGCAAGAAATGGTTGGTCAGCCCGCTATTTTGCTAACGTCAGGTATGTTACGTGCGACACTGTCTCGCTTTGTTAAATATACTATTCCTAATCTCAGAGTGATTTCTTACCAAGAAATCCCCGATGAAAAGCAAATACGCATAGTGTCTGCCGTCGGCCAGTAGAGGACGCATAAGTGAAGATTAAACGTTTTTTTGCCAAAGACATGCGTGCTGCACTGGCCCAAGTGAAGGACACGCTCGGCTCCGATGCCGTGATTATGTCGAATAAAAAAGTGAATGGCGGCATTGAGATTGTGGCCGCCGTTGACTACGACGAGCCCAAAGCGAAGGCACCTGCAGCTGCACCGACTTTTATGGATGTGAGT
Source organism: Shewanella sp. FJAT-51649 (assembly GCF_019457435.1). Lineage (NCBI taxonomy): Bacteria > Pseudomonadati > Pseudomonadota > Gammaproteobacteria > Alteromonadales > Shewanellaceae > Shewanella > Shewanella sp. FJAT-51649. Next base: position 1,539,727 of record NZ_CP080411.1, read on the forward strand.
GATGATTTAGTGTCACTCGGTGCTAAAGCGCCGATTCGTGCTGAAACTAAGCTAAAACCCTCGGCGCCAGCGGACTCTCTCCAAGCTTTGCTCGAGAAGCAACAAAGCCGTTTAAACCAACAACTCACCCATCAACAGCAAGACGCGGAATTGCCTGCGTGGGCACAAGCACTACAGGCACCCGCGGCGCCCAAAGCTGAGCGCCGTGATATGGGCAATGCCTTCGATAAGAAGCCTCAGGTATCACAGAAGCAAAATGCGGATCTCGAAGCCATGCGTGATGAGCTAGCATCTTTACGCAATTTGCTCACTCATCAAGTGTCTGCGTTGATGACTGAACACAAAAAACGCATCGACCCTGTGGGTGCTATGCTGGAGTCAAAGTTGCTGGAGGCTGAGTTTTCTCCTTCGGTCGCGAACAAGTTAGCGGCGCTTAGCCAACACTATACTCCGGCAGAATTAGTTCGTGCCTTGCCACAAAGTCTAGCCAATATGCTTGATAATCAAGGTGATGATATCGTTAAGCAAGGTGGTGTTGTGGCATTGGTTGGCCCAACGGGTGTGGGGAAGACCACTTCCTTAGCCAAATTAGCGGCTCGCTTCGCCGCCCATCATGGCGCAGACCAAGTCGCTTTGATTACTACAGATCATTATCGTATTGGCGCCTATGAGCAATTGGCCACCTATGGCAAAATTATGGGCTGTCCCGTTAAGCAAGCCCATGATCTTGCTGAGCTAGAGCAAATTCTGTATCAGTTCAGAAATCGCAAGCTAGTATTGATAGATACTGCGGGGATGGGCCAACGAGATATGCGGCTTTACCAGCAACTTGATAATTTAACTGCAAATAGCAGAATACCTATCCGCAGTTATCTGGTACTGTCTGCCACAGGACAGCGCCGCGTGCTACAAGATGCTGTAAATCACTTTAAACGCATTCCCTTATCTGGTGTTGTACTCACCAAACTCGATGAATCCGTGTCGTTAGCGGGCGCATTAAGTGTGTTGATCCAAAGTGGGTTGCCATTAAGTTATGTTACGGATGGGCAGCGAGTGCCCGAAGATATGAAAGTCGCCGATACTTTATTGCTCGCAGAGCAGGCGTTAGCGGCCTTAGAAAACACTGAACAACAATCGTTACCAGACACAGCGTGGTCAGATAATATGACCTGTGCATTTGAGTAGAGTTATGACCCTGGATCAAGCAAGTGGTTTACGTATGATGAATCAACCCTATAACGAAAAAGTGAAAGTAATCGCGGTTACGGGTGGTAAAGGTGGCGTGGGTAAAACCAGCGTGTCCATCAATACCGCAGTAGCATTAGCCGAAAAGGGCAAGCGTGTCTTAGTGCTTGATGCCGACCTTGGCTTAGCAAACGTCGATGTCATGTTAGGGATCCGTGCCGAGCGTAACCTTTCCCATGTGCTCTCTGGCGATGCTGAGCTGGATGATATTATTGTCCGCGGTCCTAAAGGCATTGGCATTGTCCCTGCGACCTCTGGTACCCAAGGCATGGTCGAATTGAGTCCTGCACAACATGCGGGTTTAATTCGTGCATTCAGTGAGATGCGTACCCAGTTTGATATCCTCATCGTGGATACCGCCGCGGGGATTTCAGATATGGTGCTCAGTTTCTCCCGTGCGTCGCAGGATGTGCTAGTCGTTGTCTGCGACGAGCCAACCTCAATCACTGACGCCTATGCGTTAATCAAAATTCTCAGCCGTGAACACGGCGTTTTCCGCTTTAAAATTGTTGCGAATATGGTGCGCAGTTTACGCGAAGGTATGGAATTGTTTGCTAAACTCAGTAAAGTGACCGACCGATTCTTGGACGTGGCACTTGAACTGGTTGCGACCATTCCGTTTGATGAAAACCTTCGCAAATCAGTGCGTAAACAAAAGTTAGTGGTTGAGGCTTATCCTAAGTCTCCAGCGGCTATCGCGTACCATGGCCTAGCGAATAAGATCATGAGCTGGCCGGTACCACAGCAACCTGGTGGGCATTTGGAATTTTTCGTTGAGCGCTTAGTTCAGCGACCAGATTTTCAAGAGGAAAAAACGAGTGAATAAAGCCGCAGCGTATACTTGTTTAGACAGTAAAACGTCAATCGTTGAACAGTATGCACCGTTGGTTAAAAGAATTGCACATCACTTGCTCGCCAGATTACCTGCCTCAGTGCAGCTCGATGACTTGCTTCAAGCGGGGATGATGGGACTATTAGAAGCATCATCCAAGTTTGATGGTGGCAAAGGTGCAAAGTTTGAAACCTTCGCCGGCATACGGATCCGTGGCGCCATGTTGGATGAGATCCGTCGTGGCGACTGGGTTCCCCGTTCTGTTCATCGTAATAATCGTCGAGTTGCTCAAGCCATTGATGAGTTAGAGCAAGTGCTGGGTCGTGATGCGCGCGACACAGAAATTGCAGAAAAACTTGATATGACGCTCGATGAGTACCATCATATTCTTAACGATGTTTCTGTTGGTAAAATCATAGGGATAGAGGACTTAGGCGTATCGCAGGATATACTCACTCCGAGCGATAATGTGAGCGATGGAACATTTGAAGCATTAGCAGAAACCCAGTTTCATTCAGCACTCGTCGAGGCGATAAAATTATTGCCCGAAAGAGATGCGCTAGTGCTATCGTTATACTACGATGAAGCATTGAATTTAAAAGAAATTGGCGCCATTCTTGAGGTAAGCGAATCGCGAGTTAGCCAGATATTAAGTCAGGCAATGTTGCGACTCAAAGGCAAACTCAAGCATTGGACATAAGTATAATTATTGATTGAGCACAGAATGTCGGCTCACCGGAGGAAACCTTGGACAAGAATATGAAGATTCTCATCGTTGATGACTTTTCGACAATGAGACGTATCATCAAGAACTTGTTGCGAGACTTGGGCTTTAACAATACCCAAGAAGCAGACGACGGCTCAACCGCGCTGCCCATGCTGCAAAAGGGCGACTTTGATTTTGTCGTTACAGATTGGAACATGCCTGGTATGCAAGGGATTGACTTGCTGAAGGCCATCCGCGCTGATGATTCTCTAAAGCATTTACCCGTATTAATGGTTACCGCAGAAGCAAAACGTGAACAAATCATCGCTGCCGCACAAGCTGGCGTGAATGGTTATGTGGTTAAACCTTTTACCGCAGCAACACTTAAAGAGAAGTTAGATAAAATATTCGAACGACTCGCTTAAGCAAGGATGAGCTATGAAGTCACAAACATCAGGGCTCATTACGCTCGAGAAGGCTCAGCGTTTAGTTGAACTATTAAGCGCGAATGATCAAACTCAAGCAGATGATTTATTTAGGGAACTCGCGGCTCCACTCCAACGGGAGCTCTTTGATGAAGTTGGTAAACTAACCAGACAGCTTCACAGCGCATTGATGGATTTCCAAGTCGATAATCGTCTGGTTGAACTAGCTAATACAGAAATCCCCGACGCTAAGGAAAGGTTAAGTTATGTCATTGACATGACTGAGCAGGCAGCGAATAAAACCATGGATGCGGTGGAGGAGTGCTTGCCATTAGCCAATGCATTAACCGCGAATATCCAGCAGGTGATGCCATCTTGGGACAAATTAATGCGTCGTGAAATCGCCTTGAGCGATTTTAAAGCGCTTTGCCACAATGTGCAGCATTTGATGTCACGTAGCGAATTGGATTCCAATCGCTTACGCGAATTGCTTAACCAGATTTTGATGGCGCAGGATTTTCAGGACCTGACTGGACAAATGATCCGTCGGGTGATCGATCTAGTGATGGAAGTTGAAAGTAATCTGGTGTCTATGCTGACAGTATTTGGTGAGCAACCCGTGATTGAGAGTCAGATTACTCAGAAAAATAATATTGAAGCTGAAGGACCGATAATGAATGCCGAGCTTCGTCAAGACGTCGTTACCGGTCAAGATGAAGTCGATGATCTGCTGTCGAGTCTGGGTTTCTAACTGGGAGTCAATTTGATGGCCTTTGATGTAGATGAAGAGATACTCCAGGACTTTTTAATTGAAGCGGGCGAAATTCTCGAGTTGCTGCAAGAGCAGCTGGTCGCGCTTGAAAACAATCCTGATGATACTAACTTGCTAAATGCCATTTTCAGGGGGTTTCATACTGTAAAGGGCGGTGCGGGTTTCCTTAGTCTCACTCCCATGGTGGATGTCTGTCACGAAGCAGAAAACACCTTCGATTTATTACGCACAGGCAAGCGCAGTGTCTCTGCCGAGTTAATGGACATCATTCTTCAGGCTGTCGATGCGATTAACACTATGTTTGCTCAAACCCAACAAGGCGAGCAACAAGACCCAGCAGATCCTGCATTATTGGCTAAATTGAAAATGCTCAGCTCCGGTGAACCGCTTCCTTCCGAATCGGGTCAAAGTAGTGCCGAAGTTGAACCATTGCCAGAACCAGAATCAGAACCCGAACCTGTCATAGAAACTGTGGTTGAAGTCGCCGCCGTTGAAATGCCAGTCGATAAATTAGAGCTTTCAGATTCCAGTATCGATGAAATCGATGAAGCGGAGTTTGAAGCCTTACTCGATGCGTTGCACGGTGCCGGAAAAGGCCCTGGCGTCTCTGCGCCTCAAGCCGATGCTGCCCCTGCTGTGCAAAATGTCAGTAAGCCTCAAGCGACATCCGCAAGCGCTAGCGATGATATTACCGATGATGAGTTTGAAGCACTGCTCGATGAGCTGCACGGCTCTGGTAAGTTTAAAGGTAAAGTGGAAGAAGCTGCCAAGCCAAAAGTAGAAACGGTTGTCGCTGCACCAACGCCTGCCGCTCCCGCTGTTGATTCGGACGAAATCACCGAAGATGAGTTCGAGCGTCTCCTCGATGAGTTACACGGTAAAGGCGGTGCACCGGCAAAAGTGACTGCGAAAGCCGAGCCAGCGAAAGCACCTCCAAGTGCCGCTGTGCCTTCACCGCCTGCCGCTCCCAAGGCCAGTGTTGCTGCACCAGCAACACCTCCCGCGGTAAAAGCCAAAACTGATGTTGCGGTTGCTGAAAAAGCCCCTGCTAAAGCGGCCGCAGCAGCGTCTGCCAACGTACCTCAGGGTGAGACAACCGTTCGCGTCGATACCGCCAGACTCGACCAAATCATGAACATGGTCGGCGAGTTAGTGTTAGTGCGTAACCGCTTATTGAGCTTAGGCATTAGTCGTGATGACGAGGAAATGTCTAAGGCGCTGGCGAATTTAGATTTGGTGACAGCGGATTTGCAGGGCGCGGTGATGAAAACCCGCATGCAACCCATCAAGAAAGTCTTTGGTCGCTTCCCTCGGGTTGTACGCGACTTAGCCCGTACTCTGAATAAAGAAATCGATTTAGTCCTTGTGGGCGAAGAGACCGACCTCGATAAAAACTTAGTTGAGGCGCTTGCTGACCCGTTAGTGCACTTAGTGCGTAACTCGGTAGACCATGGCATTGAAATGCCTAATGACCGTGAGGCCTGCGGCAAGCCAAGAACAGGCACCATCACGCTGTCGGCAAGTCAAGAGGGTGACCATATCCTGCTGAAAATCGAAGACGATGGCGCAGGTATGGATCCTGAAAAGTTAAAGCAAATTGCCATCAAGCGTGGGGTACTCGATGAGGATACCGCGGCGCGGATGACTGACAGTGAAGCTTATAACCTGATTTTTGCGCCAGGCTTCTCGACCAAAGTGGAGATTTCAGATATTTCCGGCCGTGGTGTGGGGATGGACGTGGTGAAAACCCGTATTACCCAGCTTAACGGAACCGTACATATCGACTCGATGAAAGGCAAGGGCACCATACTTGAGATTAAAGTGCCGCTGACCTTAGCGATTATGCCGACCTTAATGGTGGACGTTGCCAAGCAGGTGTTTGCGTTGCCTTTATCTAGCGTAAATGAGATTTTCCATCTCGATCTCACCAAGACCAACATTGTCGATGGACAACTGACTGTAATTGTCCGCAACAAGGCCGTACCGCTTTTCTATCTAGAGCAGTGGTTACACCGCAATCGAACCAGCTTTAAACATGGTGACAAGAAACACGGCCATGTGGTCATTGTACAGCTAGGCATGATGCAAATTGGTTTTGTTGTCGATGCTTTAATTGGACAAGAAGAAGTGGTGATTAAACCCTTGGGAGCATTGTTGCATGGCACGCCGGGTATGGCGGGGGCGACAATCACATCCGACGGTGGCATCGCCTTAATCTTGGATGTCCCTGGATTATTAAAGCATTATGCGAAGAATAAAAGTTAGTTTCCAATAAGGAATGGAATGGCCATTAAAGTATTAGTCGTTGATGACTCAAGTTTTTTTAGACGACGTGTTAGTGAAATAGTCAATCAAGATCCTGAACTGGAAGTGATCGCGACGGCCTCTAACGGGGCCGAAGCGGTGAAGATGGCTGCCGAGCTTAATCCTCAAGTCATTACAATGGATATTGAAATGCCTGTCATGGACGGAATTACTGCCGTTCGTGAGATCATGGCGAAATGTCCTACACCGATTTTGATGTTTTCTTCATTGACCCATGATGGCGCCAAAGCCACGCTAGATGCCCTCGATGCGGGGGCGCTCGATTTCTTACCTAAGCGCTTTGAAGATATTGCGACCAATAAAGATGACGCGATTCTATTATTGCAGCAAAGAGTTAAAGCACTAGGTCGCCGCCGTATTTTCCGCCCTGTAGTGCGTCCAACGACGCCTACGCCACCACCTCGCCAGAGCGCGAGTTCAGTATTAGGTGGTACATCGACCCATGCGCAACCTGCGCCAGCGCCTGTGCGTTCTTCACCAGCGACCTCGATTCGTCCAAGTGGTAAGCAATATAAATTATTGCTGATTGGCACATCGACGGGCGGGCCTGTCGCCTTGCAGAAGATTCTGACTCAGTTCCCAGCAAATTATCCGCATCCTATTTTGCTTATTCAGCATATGCCTGCGGCCTTTACGCCCGCCTTTGCGAACCGTTTAAACGGTTTGTGTAAGATTGAAGTGAAAGAAGCGGCTAATGGTGACGTATTGCGTCCCGGTTGCGCCTATCTTGCACCAGGTGGAATGCAAATGATGGTTGAGCGCGCTGGTGTTACTGGCCGTGTCAAAGTTTTGGCTGGCAGCGCGGAGATGAACTACAAACCCTGCGTCGACATTACCTTTGCCTCAGCATCTAAAGCCTATGGCGGTGATGTGCTGGCGGTCGTGCTAACGGGAATGGGAGCCGATGGCCGCGAAGGCGCACGTATGTTGAAATCGGCGGGCGCGACCATTTGGGCACAGGATGAGGCGAGCTGCGTGGTCTATGGTATGCCGCAGGCGGTGGCCAGTGCGGGTATCGCTACACAGTCCATTTCTCTGGATAACATGGCGGAGTCGATTTTAAAAGAGTCTGCGCGTGGCTAAGTCGAAAGCACAGATAAGCACAAATATTTTGCTTATCATAGTGTTAATGGCAATCGCCATATTGTGCTTAGCCGCGTTAAGTCTCGACTATCATCGAAAAATCATCGTATTACGCGATGATGTGAAACGATTGGAGTCGACACAGATTTTGCTCATGGTGCCGGATGAACAGGCGCAGGCGATTGCATCTTGGCTCGCTTCCCATCCGGATCAAACCAAAGCGATGTTAAAGTTGGCTTCACCGGGAGAGCAAAAGGCGGTGACCCTAGGTCCAGAGGCGTTCTCGGCATCCGATACAAAAATTCCGTCGACGCTTGAGAAGCCGATTGAAGATAAACCGTCGCAGAAGCAAACCGCTGTCGATCCCGTACCTGAGTCATTGCGTACAGAAGCCTCATCGGTTTCATCAACGCAAGCGCAATCTCAGTCGAGTAATGTCCCGGTGGTGATTTCGGAAAACGCCGATGGGGTGAAAGTCATTAGTTTGCCTAACGGCGGCATAAGAGTGACCACAAGGGAAGGCGAGTAGTGCTTGTCATTGCTCAAACGGGCGTGATGAATAGCCGAGAATCAACATTAAAGAGGTCAGTTCTTTGAAAGTCTGGACCATTGCGAATCAAAAAGGTGGGGTTGGAAAAACCACTTCAGTAGCCAGTTTGGCGGGCGCGCTCGCTAAACGGGATAAGCGTGTACTGATGATTGACACCGATCCCCACGCATCGCTTGGTTATTACCTTGGCATTGACTCTGAAGAGGTTCCCGGTTCGCTGTTTGATGTGTTTGTGGCGCATAAGAGTCTGACGACTGATTTAGTGAAATCTCACATAGTGCCCACCTTAGTTGATGGTTTAGATTTATTGCCCGCTACGATGGCGTTAGCCACGCTCGACCGAGCGCTAGGACATCAAGAGGGCATGGGGCTGGTGCTGCGTAATTCATTGGCACTGGTTGCCGATGATTACGATGTGGCGATCGTGGATTGCCCCCCTGTGTTAGGGGTGTTGATGGTGAACGCGCTGGCGGCAAGTCAACACATAGTGATCCCAGTGCAAACCGAGTTTCTAGCCATCAAAGGGCTCGAACGTATGGTAAAAACCATGGAAATCATGGGGCGGTCGAAGAAAACCCGTTATAGCTATACCGTCGTACCCACTATGTACGATAAACGTACTAAGGCATCACCTGCAGCCTTGCAGGTGCTTAGTGAACAATATGGCGACAGCCTTTGGCGAGATGTGATCCCCGTAGATACTAAGTTTAGAGACGCCAGTTTGGCACATTTACCCGCTTCTCATTATGCAAGCGGCAGTCGTGGCGTGAAAGCTTACGAGCGATTATTAGATTTTCTTTTAGCTGGGGAGTTTGGCCATGTCAAAATCGGTTGATGAAACTGTTTTTGATTTTTTTGAATTATTGCTGCATGAAGAAGACCGCAAAGCAGTGGCTTCCCCGAATGCGCCTCAACATGAGGTTGCGACGCCGCTGGTTGGCAAAAAAAATGAAGCACAATTACTCGATGACGCTATTTTAGCCGAGCACAGCCAGGCTAAAGTGCACGCGAGCGTGACTATTGCCGCCGAAGTGCAGCCGCAGAAGGCAAAGCCTGTCAGCAATATGCCTCATCTTGATGAGCCAACGCCGTTAGTTAATAAGCAGGCTTTGGAGAAACTCCTCGCGCCGGTATTAAAAACGGTGGTGATTGAGGAGAAGCCCGCGGAAGTGTTGAGCGAAGCTGTGCCTGATATGGATATGGTAGCGGAGGAGAGCGAAGAGAGTATCTCTTCAGCACTCGCAAGCGATACTAGCGTAACACTTGAGCAGCCATCTACAGTCGTGGATGATGAGATAAGCATTGAGACAACTCCCGAGACTCAGGTGGGGTTTGCCCCTCCAAGTATCACAAAAGACCTGCAAGAAGTACTCGATGATGAGTTTCAAGTACTATTCTTTAAGGTGGCGGGGTTAACCTTAGCCGTGCCTTTAGTGAGTCTTGGTGGGATCGTTAAGGTTGAGCGGATTAATCATATTATCGGTCGCCCTTCTTGGTTTTTAGGGGTACAAACCCATAGGGAAGAGCAGTTGAATCTGGTTGATACCTGTGCCTGGGTGATGCCAGAAAAATACACGGATAAACTGGCGCAATCGGTAAATTATCAATATCTTGTACTATTAGAAGGCAGTAATTGGGGATTAGCTTGTGAGTCCCTCGTTAATGCAGTAAAAATTAATAAATCGCAAGTAAACTGGCGCAGCAAAGCGGGGAAACGTCCTTGGTTAGCTGGTGTAGTGAAAGAACAAATGTGTGGCATTTTGCACGTACAAGCCTTAGTTGAAATGCTTGATGCGGGTTTAGGCTGTCAGGACTCCATTGGTTGAGGTAAACATGAAAGATACAAGAAATGTCGCGGCCGTGGCTGCAAGTAAAGATGATGCAGTATTGCAATGGGTTACCTTTAAGTTAGACAACGAAACTTATGGTATCAATGTGATGCAGGTGCAAGAGGTGTTGCGTTACACCGAAATTGCCCCTGTGCCTGGCGCACCCCATTACGTATTAGGGATCATTAACCTCCGTGGCAATGTGGTGACCGTTATCGATACTCGCTCACGTTTTGGCCTGCAATCGGCGGAAGTTGATGATTCGACTCGTATCGTGATTATCGAAGCTGAAAAACAAGTTATCGGTATTTTGGTGGATAGTGTGGCCGAAGTGGTTTATCTGCGCCGCTCTGAAATTGATAATGCGCCGAATGTCGGTACAGAAGAAAGCGCCAAGTTTATCCAAGGGGTGAGTAATCGCGATAACGAGTTACTGATCCTCGTCGACTTAGACAAGTTATTATCCGATGAAGAATGGGCTGAGTTGAATCAGCTCTAAGCTTCCATGATGAGACGACAGATGAGTTAATCTGTCGTCCTTGCTTTTCACTATACAAACGGTTCATTTCGCCATTGTTTTAATCATTTTTATTGCCGTTTGATGAGCCTGTTGTAGTGTTGATTTCAGTTTATTGTGATGCGTAAGGATGATTAATGGGCGATGAATTTTTAATCGCAGCCTTAGTTTATGTGATTGCGTGTTTAGGGTTAGTCCTTTATCTCCAAAAACAATTGAGTAAGTTGCGCAGTAAAGTTGAAGCGTTAACCGTACTGGTCAAAGAAGGCGATCGCCAACGTGAATCCTTTAAACGGGAGTTACAGGAGCTTCGCAGTGGCACTATCGGTATGGGGCGACGTGTTATCGAGCTTGAGAAGCGCTTACATCAACAATCCGAGCGTATCGAAGAGTCGACGCAGCAGGATCCTCAAGCCAAACTCTATACCCGAGCGATGAAAATGGTCGCGTTAGGCGCGGGGGTGGACGAACTGATTAAAGAGTGTGAGTTACCTAAAGCCGAGGCTGAGTTACTAATTCGTCTTCATCGAAAATAGGCTGCAAAGTCGCATCATTCTTATTCTTAGGCTTTCTCTACAATTTTCTTGTGCATGTTATTCCACTGCTCAGGAAATTTGCCATCCAACATGTACACAAAGGCAATCAGTTCTGCGATCAGCAGATACAGTTCTTTCGGAATTTCCTCACCTAATTCGAGCAATCTCAAAAAATTACTCAGGTGGGGATCTTGATGAATATAAACGCCTGATGCTTTTGCGAGCGCAATAATTTCATCTGCAACTAATCCTTCCCCTGATGCCACGACTTTAGGGGCATGTTTCCCATCGTAACTTAAGGCGACGGCTTGCTGGGTTTTGGGTTCTTCATTCATCATTCGTTCTCGATTTTAAGCACGTGTTTTCACTAAAAAATGATCGCCCGGGAGCAGTGTCGCCGGCACTTGGGCTATTTGCGTTGAAAGCTCACCTGGCGTAAAGCCTAGCTGGGATAATTTTTGACCTAGAGGTGCTAGAAAATTATCGACACGATTAAGCAGTTGTTGGCTATTACCTTTAAATTGAATATCTAACACTTGCTGATGGAAGCGTGCCGAAATCAGCAGCGGCCCCTGTGCAAGATTAAACTTCAATTGCAGATGCCAACCTTTGTGCTTTTGTTGTTCGTCATCATTGGCATCTCGTTCAAATTTTCCTTCGAGCTGTTCATGCCGTTGATTGATCCCATAGGGCAGGGCAAAAAACCATACCAGATTGCCGTTGTTTTCGCCGCTTGCCTGCTGATAAAGGTGTAAGCTCGAGGCCAGTTGGCCCATGCTTTCAAGCCCTCCGGCTTTACTCAATTGTCCAAGCTGATTGGTCGATAACCCCGTTTTCGCCTGTAATTGCTCTAAATAATCCGCCAGTTTCTGGCTGACGGTAGTGTTGGCGTTATTAGCCCTAAACCCCAGAAGCAATTGAAATAATGAGGTGATCGCACTGGCGTTCATAAACACCGCGGCTTGATTTAGTTGTGGCGTTGCAAGATTTAAGGCTGAAAGCCCAAACATAGTGTCTTTTAACTCCCCCGGATCGCTTAACTGACCCAATGTTGGTGGGCCCAAATGCGGTAAATGCTTTAATAGCTCAGCCGCAAGATTGGCTCCCCCTCTCGTTAACATTTGCTCTAACGGTAGCGCGCCAGCCTTAGTAAAGGCCTTTTGTAGCACTTCATTGACGCTGAGTGTTGTCTCGCTGGTTTTATTGCTCTTTTCAGCTAACAGTGCCTCTACCGCCTGTGGTTTGAGATTTAAGGGCTGTTCATTCTCGGTCAAGGTTGATGTGGTCAAAGTGGCCGCAGCCGATTCCAACTTCATTGGATTTATCGATGACGCTGTTGGTGACGCGTTACGGATACTCTCAAAATTATTTGGCAGGGGATTGGAGGCAGTATTTTTTGCCTCAGCAAGTTTTACCTCAAAAGTTGCTGATTTTTGTTGAGTTTGAGCCGTACCTTGGGATTGAATTTCGGGATTTAACTTTTGATTTACAACAGTCAGCTTAGGTTCAGTATTGGCTTGTAGACTAATGGCAGAAGTCGAAACCGGCGTAGTTGTCTTGTTGGCTGCAATATCGCTGACGACAGCTTGTGGAGGCGCAGGAGCCACTTTGGGCTCTGAAGTGGCTTGTCCCGAAACCGCAGGTTTAGTTGCGCCTAATGTGTCGGTTTGTGGCGTGAGAGTCTCTAATTTGCGTAAAAATGTCGCAATTATCTGAGCAGGCTCAGTTTTAGCAACCACCACATTGGCGGCTTGTTTATCAATTATGGGAAGTTGAGTTTCATTTATTGGCGCGCCAATTTGGATTTCGAGTTTGCTCAGTATGGGGGTCAGGACTAAAATAGGCCTTCCTTGAGCAAGACTAATCTTGGCTTGATATTCTCCAGTGCTGAGTCGAGTGCCTGGATCCTGTGGTACCACAGTTCCGTTCGCAAATTGAAATTCTTTTGTTGTAACAGTGACATTGGGCAGCGGATATCCCTGTGGCCGTGCCGCTAGGGTATAGAGCTTATCCAAGGAAATGCCATTTTGCTGCGCAAGTTGGGCAATGGCATCGGGTAATTTCAGTGTCAGTACCGCCCCTAATGTGACTAGTTGTGCATTGGATGGGGTGGCAGTTTGGCTAGACTCTGTGGGGATTGGATTCACTAAAAAGCTACTTGCCACAATCAAGGCTTGTCTTTGCTGTGCATTAACAAGCTTTAAATTATATTCTGTACCGTTTAGAATAATACTATCGCCTTCGGGAGAAACCTGTACCTCAGCAGGAATTGGCCGCGGAGTCGCGCTGGTGGCATCGTTTGATGTCCCTGAAGTGATTAATTGCGCACTGGCGGTGTTAATAAGTGGAATCGACTCCATGTGAGGCCCTTGTTGGTGTATCTAACGGCACACTATTTTGAAAAATTAACAATTGACCAAAATGTTTTGCCAAGTATGCTTATGCGCTTTGTAAAAACAACGACAGTTTCTCTGTCATACTAGAGTATGCCACTCAGGTGGATGATCTTTTATCGTCACTTGTCCTTGGTCACTTTAGCAAAACTCGATATCTAAGCAGTACATTTATTTAAGAGAGCAATATGAAGTTGAAATGGCTAGGGGTACTTTTAGGATTTGCATTACTGCCTAAAGTGTATGGGGCAGAGGCGACTGTACCTGAGACTACTCCAAAGGATACGGCTTCAGCGGTTAAGATTACTTACGATGATCCAAGGGATCCTTTTGAGGGATTTAACCGTGCAATGTGGGATTTCAACTATCTGTATTTAGACCGGTATATTTATCGCCCCGTCGCACATGGATACAACGATTATCTGCCATTGCCTGCCAAAACAGGGATAAACAACTTCATTCAGAATTTGGAAGAACCGAGTAGCCTAGTCAACAACGCCTTACAGGGAAAATGGGGTTGGGCGGCAAATGCTGGCGGCCGTTTTACGGTTAACACCACAATCGGTTTGCTCGGGGTATTTGATGTGGCCGATATGATGGGAATGCCACGTAAGCAAGATGAATTTAACGAAGTGTTAGGTTACTACGGCGTGCCAAACGGACCGTATTTTATGGCTCCCTTTGCCGGCCCTTATGTCGTGCGAGAACTCGCATCGGATTGGGTTGATGGTCTATACTTTCCACTATCTGAGCTAACAGTGTGGCAATCCATTGTTAAATGGGGACTTAAGAGTCTCCATGCGAGAGCGTCAGCGATTGACCAAGAAAGGCTTGTTGATAATGCGCTCGATCCTTATACCTTTGTGAAAGATGCGTATTTACAACACATGGACTATAAAGTCTATGATGGCAATGTTCCTCAAAAACAAGAAGATGATGAGTTGCTCGATCAGTACATGCAGGAACTTGAGTAAGCTTATGCGCTGTACTTGGCTGTAAATCGTTTTTGCAGCCAAGCCCTTGCCGTATTGAATGATTCTTCCGATGTCATGATTGAGTTATTGCTATCGCAATGAATGTTATTCGGGAATCTTTATGGCGTTAAGTGATGTATCCATTCTATGGGTCGAAGATGACCCAGTCTTTAGGCAGATCGTCGCCACATTTTTAAGTGGCCGCGGTGCCGAAGTCGTGCAAGCCTGTGATGGTGAGCAGGGACTGTCTATTTTTAAGCAACAGCGCTTCGATATTGTACTTGCCGATCTTAGCATGCCTAAACTCGGTGGCCTCGATATGCTTAAGGAGATGAGTAAATTAGAGCCACTGGTGCCTTCGATTGTGGTCTCCGGCAATAACGTGATGGCGGATGTGGTTGAAGCCCTGCGCGTTGGTGCTTGTGATTATCTTGTTAAACCCGTCCCCGATTTATTTATTATTGAGCAAGCGATCAAGCAGGGATTGCAAAGACACCAATCCGATGATGTGACTCAAGCCGAGTTTGATGCTTTATCTAATCAAGAGCTCAAGGATAACTTGGTTCTGTTAGAACAGAGTGTTGAGGCGGCAAAGCAAGTTCAGCAACAACTATTCCCTGCATCTAACATTAGCTATCCCACGGCCAAAGTAGATTACAGTCTGTTTAAGAGTAGTGATATCAGCAGCTACTTTATCGATTCTACCATGGTGGGTAGCGATCATTTGATCATGTATATGGCTCATCTATATCCGGAAGATAATCGAGCAGCTTTCGCGTGTGTGTTGCTACGCAGCTTCGTTAATCAAAAGCTTAAGAATTACCGTAGTGGTCAGAGTAAAACCATAATCGAGCCATTTAATATGTTGAGTTATTTGAATGAGCGATTAGTTAAATCAGGTCTCGATATCACGGTCGATATTATTTATGTTGCTATCGAATTAACGCGTTATCGCGCTGCGATTGCCCAAGCTGGTAAGGGGCTGAGATGCTATTTGCGTAATGATGAAGGCTTGAGCCCATTAGCGCTTTCAGAGAGTTTACAGTTGGGCATGTTAGATTGGGGTAAGCCGAGCATTCAGTTTCGGACCATACTGCCGCAGGAGCAACTCTGTATTGCGACCAGCGAGCCTGAGCATAAGCAGCAGCTATTAGAAAACCAGTTCAAAGGCCTTGTTTATGATCCGCAGTTGCCAGCGGGGGGCTTTATGCAATTGAGCCTATAAAGGTGGTCAATTCACTACGCCACTACAGTGACTTTGTGCGTATCTATGATAACGAATGTGACTGTTTATGATGATTTATAATCAAGTGTTAATCTGAAATGTAATCAGTAATTAGCTCGAGGCATAAGTTAATCATCTAAGCGACAAATAAAAAACGCTGCCATGGCAGCGTTTTTTATTGACTCAATTTAAAGCAAATTAACGTTTAATCGCTTCATGCTCACCAGTTACGGCAATTTCATCTTCTAACGCTTCGGCTTCGTTATGATGCTTGCTTTCTGCGCCATGCATCCAGTCGACTAACTTGTCAGCCATAAAGTATAAGATCACGCCAGAAAGGGCTGCGGTAATCGCAATACCCGAGAAAATCGCCATTGCATTGGCGAGCTGCTCTTCTTTCTCGCCGCCGTGGCCGATAAATGAACCCACAACACCACCAATTTTGTTCGCTGCTGCAACGAACAGGAACCAAGCACCCATCATTAGCGAGGCGATGCGTAGTGGGGCTAACTTAGTTACCATCGACAAGCCAATAGGTGATAAGCAGAGTTCACCCATGGTATGGAAGAAATAAGCACCCACTAACCACCACATGCTCGATTTTGCGGAGGCATCACCACCCATCTCAACAACGGCGCCGATCATGAATAAGAAGCCAACCGCTAACAGTACTAAGCCTAAAGCAAACTTAACAGGCGAGTTAGGTTCATTCTTACCTAAACGTACCCAAATCGAGGCAACAACGGGTGCAAAAATCACGATAAACATCGCGTTTAAGGATTGGAACCAAGTGGTTGGAACTTCCCATGTGCCGATCATACGGTCGGTAAAGTCGTTAGTGAACAGGTTCATTAGGCCGCCAGCTTGCTCGAAACCAGCCCAGAAAATGATGGTAAATAAACCCATCACCATGATGACTTTAATGCGGTCACGTTCAACTTTGGTGAGAGGCTCTTTACGAACTTCGCCTTTCTCAGCTGCTTTTTGCTTCTCAAGCTTAGCCGCAGGGGTTCTACCAATATCACCGAGTAATTTTTGGGCAAACAGAAGTTGGATGATTAATGACAGGATCATACCAATACCAGCACAGATAAAGCCGGCTTGGAAGTTGCCATCATAAGCAGCCACCACAGACCCTACGATAATACCCGATAGGAAAGCACCGACGTTGATGCCCATGTAGAAAATGGTGAACGCACCGTCGCGGCGATGATCACCTTCTTCGTACAGATCGCCCACCATGGTAGAAATATTAGGCTTGAACAGGCCATTACCTAAAATTAAGGTGCCTAAGCCAACATAGAATACTTCGGTTTCCATACCTGGAACCCAAGCGTGCGGCGTACCTAGAATAAATTGACCTGCGGCCATTAAGGTACCGCCAATCATAATGGCGCGGCGTTGGCCTAAGAAGGTATCTGCTAACCAACCACCGAGTAGTGGGGTTAAATAAACAAGACCCGTGAATGTTCCGTAGAGTGAAATGGCATCGGCTTGAGTCCAACCTAAACCGTGTCCCCCTTCGCTCTGAACTTTATCAACTAAATACAGCACCAAAATGGCGCGCATTGCGTAATAACTAAAACGTTCCCAAAGTTCTGTTGTAAATAGTAGGAATAGGCCCTTGGGATGACCAAGCATCGTCCCTTGTGGTTTTGCTACGCTCATGAAGTTTCCACCTTAAGCTCGTGATTGCCTGTGGCGCCCCTGAAACAGGATGATGTCACCACAGAAAAATGGTTATCGCTCTTCTCATTTATCCGCTATGAATTCATTGGATGACTCAAGCCAAAGGACTAGAGTAACTTGTTGAATTACCGCGGCTTACGTATGAGTTATTGTTACGTTCTTATAATAAAAGTTATATTTTACGCGCGAAATTGAATAATTTCGCTAAAATCCCACCTTATATACCCTTTAAAAGTCACTAAAGTCAATTTTGGCTTGCTAACTGGTGAGATTATCTGCAACTTAACGCAAACATCGATTAATGCTGATTTTACTAATATATGCAGCCACTGTTCAGATACCGAGCGGCAATCCTTTTGTGCCAAAAAACTGCTTCCATCCCTATTCACAACTTTGCTATGATTGCCAGCCGTGAATGGATGTCACTTAACATAGGGTAGTGAGATTAGTAAATGAAGGCATGGTACCTTTTGTACTGTAAACCTCGTAGTGAAGCGAGGGCTCAACAGAACTTAGCGCTTCAAAATTTAGAGACATACTTACCCATGGTTTCTGAAGAAAAATCTCAACGCGGGCAGAAACGGATCTGTCGCGTACCTTTATTCCCGAATTATCTGTTCATCAATTTCGACCCAAGCCAAACCAGTGTTAAGCAGGTCAACTCTACCCGTGGCGTGAGCCGTATCGTCAACTGTCAGGAAAAAATGACACCTATCGACGATCGTATTATCCACGCCATTCGCATGAAAGAAATAACGCCTTCCCAAACAGTTTTAGACACTGAAGTAGAACTAAAAACTGGGGAAAAAATTCGCTTTAAAGACGGCCCTTTTGTTGATTTAGAAGGCATTTTTCAAGAGAAATGTCCAAACAAGCGCTGTCATGTGTTGTTTAATATTATGGGACAGAGCAAAGTTGTTGCTGTTCCAGTGGATTCTGTTGTTAGGCTATAGTAGCTAAAGCCTTCTCCTTATTGATGATGGGTTATAAAGCTGTGGTTAATTTGCTTCTATTTTGACAATAGGGCCTAGTTACAAACAACTTTGTCTTAAAATTTGTTCTAAACACACCAGTATTGTGTTGCTGAATAGAAAAATAAACAAGGTAACTATTTGAGCTTGTTTATTATTTTTAGAAAAATTTGAGTGTTCGCGCCGCGAATGGGGACTTTGGAGACCGCAATCCATGGGCGGTAGCGTGCCTAAACGCTTCCGGTTGTCCTAAACTGAGCCTCATTGTTTGATTTTGTATTGCGTTTTAGTTCGTGACGATAGTTACAGGTAAGTTATCCCTATAATCTATCGAAATTGTGTGTGGCTATAACGCTTTCTTATCAACTAATTAATATTAACTTTGCGTTTCTAATGCTTGTTCATATCTTAGAGCGCAGTTGTAGTCTGTCTTTTACCAACGGAGATATCTGGTGTTACAACAAGTCAAAAAATTCATCATACTAGGTGTCAGTGCCACGATGTTAATGTGCACTCAAGCGCAAGCGCTTACTCCTTCTCCGCAAATGATAGAACAATTCAAACAACTCCCTAAGTCGGAACAAGAACGTTTAGCTCGCCAGTATGGCATTGATCCGTCAATGATTACGGGCGCCTCAGCAACTGCTACTGTTGTTGATAACCCTACAGTGGTTACGCCACGAACAGAAAATGGTAATAAAGTCATCGATCAATCAGAAGATGATAAACTTAACCAAGCAACTAAATCTGAAGCAAAGGTTGAGGCGATTGAAAGCAAAAAAGAAGACCAACTAAAGCGTTTTGGCTATGACCTCTTTGCTGGTTCACCAAGTACGTTTGCACCTGTTTCAGATGTACCAGTTCCTGCTGAATATATGATGGGCCCTGGTGATACCTTAAATGTGCAATTTTTCGGTAAAGAAAATAATCAATTCACATTGACTGTAGGCCGTGACGGTGCAGTGCAATTTCCTAATTTGGGCCCTATTTCTTTAGTCGGGCTAACCTTTGCAGAAACTCGCGAACTATTACAGCAAAAAATCAGCCAAAGCATGATTGGTATCGAATCCAATATCACCATGGGTGAATTACGCTCGATTCGGATTTTTGTCGCTGGCGATGCTTACAAGCCAGGTTCCTACACAGTGTCAAGTTTATCGACTATTACCCAAGCTCTATTTATCTCTGGCGGGGTGAACGAAATTGGCAGTTTGCGTGATATCCAATTAAAACGCTCTGGAAAAACCATTGGTCGTTTAGACTTGTATGATTTATTGCTTCGTGGTGACGCTTCAGGGGATATGCGTTTGCAATCCGGTGATGTGGTATTTGTTCCATCTACAGGTGGTACCGTCAGCGTAATTGGTGAAGTGCGTCGTCCTGCGATTTACGAGCTTAAAAATAACGAAACCATGGCCGATGTAATTAATATGGCTAGCGGGTTAAACCCTGGTGCTTATCCTAAAGCGAGCACTATTGAGCGTTATAGTCGTGATGCAGTCAAAACCGTTGTCACCGTAGACTTAACTGAAAATTCGGGCCTCAACACGCTAGCTAAAAACGGCGATTTACTTAATGTGCGTTCCGCATCAAGCCGAATTGATAATGCGATTACTGTCTCTGGTGCAGTGATACGTCCTGGTAAGTATCAATGGACAAATGGTTTAACTGTAGCCGATTTACTGCCTTCTATTTGGGGTGATCTAACCATTTCAGCAGATTTGGATTACAGTCTACTCATTCGAGAAATCAACCAACGTGGTGATATTGAGGTTGAGCGTATTAACCTTGGTCGAGCTATCGGCGAGCCAAAATCGCATTATAACCTTAAACTCAATCCTCGTGATTCAGTCATTGTATTTGACTATGCTGACCGTGAAGAGTTACTTAAGCCCATTATAAAAAAGTTAAGAGAACAAAGCCGTTTTGGTGATGCTGCAAAACTAGTAAACATCAATGGCAATGTGCGCTTTCCTGGTCAGTATCCGATAACAGTTAATGCGGATGTTAAAGAGCTACTGATCGCTGCCGGCGGGCTAGAAGAAGGTGCATATACCCTATCTGCAGAGCTGACTCGCCAACAGGTGTCTGAACAAAATGGTGTCAATGTAGAACATGTGCAACTTAGCTTAGACCGTGTTATGCAAAATGATCCGGCAGCCAATATCAAACTGCAAAGTCGTGACATTTTAACGGTACGTACACTGCCAGATTGGCAAGAAACTCGCTGGGTTACCATCAAAGGTGAAGTTAAATTTCCTGGTACTTACAGTATCCAGCGCGGCGAAACATTAAAACAAGTGCTTGCTCGTGCTGGTGGCATGACGAGTGATGCATCACCGCGCAGTGCCGTCTTTTTACGTAAATCTATTCAAGAAAAAGAACAGCAGGAGCTTTCAAAGCTTGCTGACGAATTACGCCGCGAGATTGCTGCTAAAGCGCTGACAAAAGACACGCCTACTATTGGTTATAACGATGCACAAATGATGTTAAATCAGTTGGAAAACGTTAAGACTGTTGGGCGCTTAGTTGTCGATATTAATGCTATTGAATTGGGCATCGAAAGCGCTGATTTAATGTTGGAAGATTCTGATGCCTTGTACGTTCCTGCTACAAACCAAACTGTATCAGTAATGGGGCAAGTACAACATCCAAGTACTCATCGATTTAAAACAGGACTAACTTTCGAGCAGTATCTAGCACTGTCTGGTGGAGCTCGTAAGCGTGCAGATGAATCTCGTACATACATATTAAAAGCAGATGGTTCGGTACAGATGCCGGGATCGTCAATGTGGTTTACTGGAGGCAGCACTATGGAACCTGGTGATACCATCGTCGTGCCATTAGATACCGAGTACAAAGATAATCTAACGTTGTGGACCCAAGTAACGAGTATTCTCTACAACACAGCTGTAGCAGTATCCGCAATATCGGGTATATAGAGGCCTTGGCGGCTTTTAACCTCTAGGGCGCGTTGCTTGTTATAGATGAGTAGCGCTTTAGGATTAGGAGTGGGTCGCAAGCTCCTACTTTTAGCTTTTGCTTTTATAGAGGCGTATAGCGCTTTCGTCACATACTAGAATCTGAAGAACCAATGAACACACAAATTACTCAAAATCCAAATATATACCAATCCAACGCTAGATTTCCCCAAGTACAAGAAGACGAAGTCGACCTTCGAGAGTTGTTTTCTGTTATCTGGAAAGGGAAAAGGCTCATTATTGCCATAACTACGACTTTTGCCATTGCCTCTATCGGTCTAGCGCTCTATTTACCGAATATCTATAAATCTGAAGCCCTTCTTGCACCTGCATCAGAGGAGCAAGGTGGTGGCTTAAGTGCCTTAGCCTCACAATTTGGTGGTTTAGCCAGCCTTGCAGGTCTGAATCTTAATGCTAAAGGTGGTACGGATAAAACCCAGCTTGCGATTGAAGTTTTAAAGTCTCGCCAATTTACCAGTGAATTTATTCAAAGACATAATATCCTTGCTGAGTTAATGGCTGCAAAAAAATGGGATTTAAATAATGATAAACTTATATATGATGAAGATGATTATATTGAAGAATCCAATACTTGGGTGCGTGATGTTAAACCACCAATTAAACCAGAACCTTCAATGCAGGAGGCTTATAAAGAATTTAGTAAAATTCTGTCTGTAAATTCGGATAAAGAAACAGCGATGGTAACTATATCTATATCACATTTATCTCCAAATATTGCCCAACAATGGGTCACTTGGTTAGTCCAAGATATTAACAAAGTAATGAGAGACCGTGATGTAGCTGAGGCACACCGCAGCACAGAGTTTTTAAATCAGCAAATCGCTTTAACGAATGTAGCAGATATTAAAACCGTGCTTTATAAATTGATTGAAGAACAAGCAAAGACAATTATGTTTGCTGAAGTACGTGATGAGTACGTATTTAAAACGATTGATCCAGCATTTGTACCTGAAGAAAAAGCTAAACCAAAACGAGCATTAATTTGCGTTTTGGGTGCAATGTTGGGGGGGGTGCTTGGTATGATATTGGTTCTAGTAAGGCATTTTATTAAAAAAAGATTATAATTTATTCTATAACCTTAATTATAGTGCATGAAGGGAATTAAGGAACTATATTTTGCAGTTGCTCAAAGAGTTGTTTGCAAATGCCATTCACTTTTTAACAATTCATTTTTATTTTTTCGGGGTCTTTTGTTGTGAAAATCCTTGTAACTGGTGGTGCAGGTTTTATTGGTTCAGCAGTGGTAAGATATATCATTGAAAACACCAATAACAGCGTGATTAACTTAGACAAACTGACCTATGCAGGTAATCTCGAATCACTTGAAAGCGTTGTGACAAGCGAACGTTACGCTTTCGAGCACGCAGATATATGCAATCGCGCTGAACTTAACCGTGTATTTGCTCAATATCAGCCTGATGCAGTTATGCATTTGGCGGCAGAGTCCCATGTTGACCGTTCAATTACTGGCCCAGTTGATTTTATCCAAACCAATATAGTGGGGACTTACACTTTACTCGAAGCCGCCCGTCAATATTGGAACGAGCTTGATGCTGAGCGTAAAGCTGCATTCCGGTTTCACCATATCTCAACCGATGAAGTATATGGCGATTTGCCACATCCAGATGAAGTGGCGGCAGGCTCTGAACTGCCATTATTTACCGAAACGACTCCTTATGCACCTAGCAGCCCATATTCAGCCTCTAAAGCTTCAAGCGACCATCTTGTACGTGCTTGGTTACGCACCTATGGTTTACCGACCATAGTCACGAATTGTTCCAATAACTATGGACCTTATCATTTTCCTGAGAAATTAATCCCACTGGTGATCTTAAATGCACTTGAGGGAAAAGCTTTGCCAATTTACGGCAAAGGTGACCAGATCCGCGATTGGCTATATGTCGAAGACCATGCTCGCGCACTATATAAAGTGGTTACAGAAGGTCAAATTGGTGAAACCTACAATATCGGTGGGCATAACGAGAAGCAAAATTTAGAAGTTGTTCAGACCATTTGCACTATTCTTGATGCTCTCGTCCCCAAAGCAAGTTCATATGCTGAGCAAATCACCTATGTGACTGACAGACCAGGCCATGATAGAAGATATGCAATTGATGCCTCTAAGATGAGTCGTGAGTTGAATTGGCAACCGCAAGAGACTTTTAATACAGGACTTCGTAAAACGGTTGAATGGTATCTAGCAAATCAGGAATGGTGTCAGCACGTACAAGATGGATCTTACCAGCGTGAGCGCCTTGGAATCTAACAGGATTGAATTGGTAGGCCATGATTACCGGAGTTTGTATCACTCTGGAAGGTTTTAAAAATTAACATCACGGAATTTTAAATGAAAGGCATCATTCTCGCAGGCGGCTCAGGAACACGTTTACATCCCATCACTAAAGGTGTTTCTAAGCAGCTACTCCCCATATACGATAAACCGATGATCTATTATCCATTATCTGTTCTTATGTTAGCGGGGATTAATGAGATATTGATCATCACTACACCCGAAGAACAAGATGGTTTCATCCGTTTACTTGGCGATGGTAGCCAATTTGGCATTCGTTTATCCTACGCGGTTCAGCCGTCACCAGATGGTTTAGCTCAAGCCTTTATTATTGGAGAAGAGTTTATCGGCAAGGACGACGTTTGTTTAGCCTTGGGTGATAACATCTTTTTTGGCCAAGCATTTGGTAAACAACTCAAGCATGCTGTTCAAAACCTAACTGGTGCAACTGTATTTGGTTACCAAGTGATGGACCCCGAACGTTTTGGTGTTGTTGAGTTTGACGCAGATTTTAAGGCGCTTTCAATAGAAGAAAAACCAGCTAATCCCAAATCGAATTGGGCGGTAACTGGACTTTATTTTTATAACAATTCCGTTATTAATATTGCTAAAAAGGTGAAGCCATCAGAGCGTGGAGAGTTAGAAATTACCTCGGTCAATCAAGCCTATTTAGAGCAAGGTTCGCTTAAGGTCGAGCAGTTAGGTCGTGGTTTTGCATGGTTAGATACAGGAACCCATGACTCACTGCTAGAAGCATCACAATTTGTGCAAACAGTTGAAAAAAGACAAGGTTTTAAAATTGCTTGTCTTGAAGAAATTGCCCAACTTCAGGGATGGTTGACCAAGCAACAAGTTAGAGAGACAGCGATGACACTCTCGAAAACGGGTTATGGTCAATATTTGCTCAATATCACTAAGTAGGTCAGTGTTATGAATGTCATTAAAACCAAAATACAAGATCTGCTGATTATCGAACCCAAAGTTTTCGGGGATGACAGAGGTTTTTTTTATGAAACCTTCCAAAAGCAGCGCTACAGAGAAGCAGGAATTGATGCGGAGTTCGTCCAAGATAATCGTTCACGCTCATCTAAAGGTGTGCTCAGGGGATTACACTTTCAAAAGACTAAACCCCAAGGCAAGCTGGTGACAGTTACTGACGGCGAAGTCTTCGATGTTGCAGTGGATTTTAGGCCTAATTCGCCTACATTTGGCCAGTATGAAACCATTATCCTAACCGGTAAGAACAAATTGCAATTTTATGTACCTCCTGGTTTTGCCCATGGTTTTTGTGTGTTAAGTGATACGGCAGATTTTCAGTATAAATGTACAGATTATTATGACCCAAGTGATGAAAGTGGTCTTCTTTGGAATGATGCATCACTTAATATCCAGTGGCCAATTGAGAACCCACTGTTATCAGAAAAAGACAAACTACAACCCGAGTTAGCAGCAATCAGAAATAATCTGATTAATGGATGGTAGGATTTTATGTCCCTATATACTGTATTTGGTGGTCGCGGATTTATCGGCTCAGAAATAGTAAAACAACTCAATCAATTAGGCCACAATGTTTTTGTACCTGAACGTGGTGATGAAAGCATTTATCACAAAGATCTTGGCACAATTATTTATTGTGCTGGTCATGGTGATTGCAAAAATACGCCGTTTGCAGTATTGGAGGCGAATGTAATGTTATTATCTTCACTACTGCAAAAGGCTCGTTTTGAGCGTCTGCTGTATATGTCATCAACGCGTGTATACATGAACCAAGAGGCATCTTTTGAATCGGCCGACTTGACGGTTTGTGTGGACGATAATCGCCGCCTATTTAATTTAACTAAATTAGTTGCGGAAGAACTTTGTCTTAAAAGCGCGCATAAGGTTTGTATTGTTAGGCCTAGTAATGTGTACGGAGTTGCATTAAATAGCCCACTTTTCTTGCCTGCAATAACGCGTAATGCGATTAATACCGGGCATATTGATATGTATATAGCAAAGGATTATGCCAAAGATTATGTCTCTGTTTATGATGTAGCTGAATCCTGCGTTTATATTTGTCAAAATGTTGATTTTTGCGGGCAAATATTCAATCTTGCTACAGGATTGAATATAAATGCAGATTCGATCGCTAATGTATTAATAGAGGAAACTAATTGTACCGTGTATTGGCATGCACAAAAAGGGCCCTCAGAAGTTTTTACGAAGATAGATATTTCCTTATTTAAAAGTGTAAACCCAAATTATAGTCCAAGAAATATTCTTAATGATCTAAAGAAAATGGTTGCTGACTTTAAATCCGAATTAGCAGTCAGTAGTTAATTTGAAATTTTAAAAATAATCAAAAATTTATGATATCACATTATGGGCCAGCGATTTGTTTCCTATGAAAGCTTTATTTATATCTCCAGACTTTTTTTCATATAAAAATTCTTTGATCCAAGCATTTGAATTTCTAGGGTATGAAGTTCATTGGATAAATCATATACCTAACAATAGCCCGATAGTAAAAGCATTTAGCCGAAAACTCACTAAAGTTACTGAATTTTTTTTTGAATCTTATTACAAAAACAAAATTAACTTCGATGACGATTATGATGTTGTTTTTGTCATAAAAGGAGAGGGGATTTCAGCTAATTTATTAAAGTATATAAGAAATAGAATGCCTAAAGCGAAATATATTTTTTATAATTGGGATTCACTTGATAATAGTAAGTTCGCTTTGAAAAAGTTAAGCATTTTTGACAAATGTTTTACTTTTGACTTTAATGATTCCATTTCAGAACCATTACTTACATTTCATCCATTATTCTATACGTTTGATACAACAGATGTGCTGGAGTGTGATTACAAAGAAAATATTTTTGCTTGTAGTTTTATTGGAACGCTACATTCTGAACGATATAAACTTGTAAACGAAATCGCAAAACAAGTTGGGATAAAGACAAAAACAAACAATAATTTTATTTATTTTTATTATCCAAGCAGATTTTTTTTTCTTGTCAATAAATATTTTCTAGGTAAATTTAAAGATGTGACATTTAAGAGTGTAAAGTTTGAGCCCCTAAGTTATAAGGATGTCAAAACTATCATGGCATCTTCTAACTATATAATAGATATTCCTAATACCGATCAATCAGGATTAACGATGAGGGTTTTTGAAGCACTAGGATTAAAAAGGAAATTAATAACAACAGCTTCTAGTATTGAGAATTATGACTTTTATGATGCAAACAATATAATTATTTATAAAGATATTGAGTCTGAAATTGATTTTAACTTAAGTAGTTATAATGAATTACCTAAGGAAATTTATGATAAATACAATGTTATTAGCTGGCTAGAGTTTATGTTGAAAAATGAAAATTAAAATATTACAACAATCACTCTCATTACTCTTCGCTACATTGCTACCCAAGCTTGTGTTTTTTTTGCTTAATGTATTTCTTGCTAGATACTTATCTGTCCAAAACTATGGTCAATATGCGTTAGTTAGAAGTACAATAAATATGCTTGATAATAGTATAAGCTCGTCGATGTATCCACTTGTAATAAAAGAGGTTTCTAGTAGTAGTCAAGAGGAAAAACAAAAGGTTGTATCAAATGTGTTTTTTATTATTTTGATATTTTTTTTGATAGTTTGTTTTTTTCTATATTTGAATGCATCTAAAATATCTCTTTATTTGATAGGTGAAGTAAATCCTGATATAATAATTGTTTCAATATTTTTATTGTTTTTTACTATCCTAAATGGATACTTAACTTCTATACTAGTTTCGTATGA
The DNA here is from genome assembly GCF_019457435.1 of Shewanella sp. FJAT-51649. NCBI lineage: Bacteria > Pseudomonadati > Pseudomonadota > Gammaproteobacteria > Alteromonadales > Shewanellaceae > Shewanella > Shewanella sp. FJAT-51649. The sequence goes on from NZ_CP080411.1 coordinate 1,566,872, forward strand.
AAAGCTAAAAATTATCACAAGAATATCATTAATTTCTGCCTCTTTGACTTGTATTTTAATATTTCTCATTTGGACAATTGGTGGGGATGTTTCAATAACAATAGGTTTGTCAATCTTGTTATTTTTTGCCTTTATCGATTCTATCTCTAAATTTTTATATTTATTTAGAATGAAAGCACTAATGGTGTTTAAATCATTTTGTATTTGGTTTGATATCTCTTTTGTTGCGCGTTTTGTACTGGCTTCTATACCAATGATTTTAGCATCATTTGTTAATGCATGGGTTTTTTGGTTTATTAGGAAATTAGAGTCTGTAACGGAAGGTGGTTTTGAGATTGTTGCTTATTTTGATGTTTCTTTTCAGTATATTCTAATTAGTATGTTGTTTTTGAATAGTTTGTCAACAATTATTCTTTCTAAAATGTCCAGCTTATCCAGTGTCAATAAGAATAATAAATATCCCAGTGGCAACTATCTGTTTATAGCATTTAGCTTTTCATTTGCAATTTCTATTGTTTCAATAATCATTATACATATGTTCTCAACTTATTTAATGCAACTTTTTGGTACTGGTTATGATGCTGAGCATTTGGACTTGCTTTCATTTGTTCTCATATTTTATGGTTTTGCTTTAATATTTAATCGTATGTGCGTTTCTTTAGGGAAAAACTGGATTCTTCTTATTGTTTCGCTTATTTCTGGGATTGGCATGATTTTTTATTATACAAAAAATCGGGAGTTAAACCAACTAGCAATATTCGATAGTTTTATTGCGTATTATCTGGTTTCATGTTTAGTGTTCATTTTTTTTGCTATTTATTACTATTATAGAGGTGATAATGAAAAGGCTCTTAGAAATATATAAAAACAATGGTTTTTTTTTATCTTTTTTTAAAATCTACTACAGGTTTTCTTTGCAAATTCTAGATCTGATAACAACCTACATGTATTCAAGGATCTGCAAACAATTTGGGGCTGGTGTGATTATCCAGTATGGAGTGAAAATTGAACAACCACGAAATGTATCAATAGGTAATAATGTGTTTATTGGTAGAGGAACAATTATTCAAAGTGAAACCAGTACTGGGGAACTTGTTCTAGAGGATTCAGTGCATATCGGAAATGACTGCCATATAGATCATTCAGGTAACGTGACAATAGGTGAAAAAGCGCTATTGTCAGAGTCCGTGTTTATCTATAGTCATTCACACGGATATTTGCCGAGAAGTAAGCCATTACCTATCGATAAGTACATTTCAAAATCAGTATGGATTGGTGCTCGAGCTACCATTCTCGAATCCGCCACAATAATTTCTGAGAAAAACATAATTGCAGCACATTCAGTTGTTGTTAAAAGTATTCTTGACAAGAACGTTATTTGTGCGGGAGTGCCTGCAAAAGAAGTAAAAAAATATGCTGATTAATTTATATATTTTTTGCTTTTTTTTATTTATTATATTGATGTTTATTATTGTTAATATCAATAAGTCAAGATCTATTTTCGATCTTAATAATTTTTTCCTTCTTTTTTGCTTGGCTGAAATCCCATATTTATTTTATTTAAACAATAATCAATCCATAATTCATAATTATGTTAAGAAACATCTTGTAGATTATGAACTTGTTTTCAGTCAACATATTATCCTCAAGGTAATATTTATTGCTGTTGCTTTATTTGCAATGACACTGATTTCAATTAGATTACCTAAGATTGAAAAAGCATGCAGTATTGAGCAATATAGTTATAGGGACATACGTTTTTTTTCTGTGATACTAGTGTTTTTAACGGCTGGAATTTATGCCGTTTTTTTGTATAAGGTTGGAGGTTTGCTTTACTTGTTATTGAACTTGAGTAATAAAACTCTTGTTGTTCAAGGTACCGCAATGTTTAGAAATGGATTTTTTGTTACGTCATTTTTATCAGTAGGCTTTTTTATTCATTATTGTTCAATTAAGCTTAGTTTAGGAAAGTGTATAAAGTATGATAAATTTATACTATTTTTTTTGTTGATAATTTTTTTTATAATGCTAGCTTCTTTTGGAGAGCGAAAAAATCCAATTCTTTTACTTATCTATTCAATAGTTTCATGGAACTTCAGTGTTTCAAAAGTTAAACTTTTGACGTTGAAGAATATTTTGTTATTTTCTGGACTACTATTTTTTGCCGCATTAGCTCCTGTACTCAGGAAACATAATGCAACCGAATATTATTTATCAAATCCCATTGAATTATTAATGGATGCATTACCTTATATCGGAGAAGTTTTTAAAAGGTTTAGTGAAATAGATATATCATTATTTATATTTAGCTATTTCCAAGGTGTTGATCAATTTTGGTTTGGTGCAACCTTTATTGATTTTCTCACAGGTTTCATTCCTAGCAGCTTTTATCCTGATAAACCGCCATTAGATGAGGGAGTATATATATATGCTCTTGCACATTTTAATAATGTGACACCTCCAGTCCCGTTTCACTCTATGGCACCTGTTGGGTGGCCCCTAAGTAGGGTTACTGCTGGCTATGTTCATTTTGGAGTAATAGGTGTTGCTGTTAGTGCTTTTATAGTAGGAGTGATATTGCGTTTAGTAAGTAATATATATCGTTTTTCAAATTGTAGCCCTTACGCCGGATTCTTTTATTGTACGCTTATTGTTACTGGATTCGGGTTAACTAATGCTTTTGTTTTTAATAATTTGATATATCTTTTTATTATATTTTCAATGATGTTCTTAACTTTTATTATTTCTGGTGTGAATAAATGATGCTAATTAACTTCTCCAATCAGATTGCTGCAGGACCAAAAAATATATCAAAAAACTTTATCGAGCAATGCCTAATACATAAAGCTAATGAGAGATTTTTTTTTATAATTCCTGATATAGATGATTTCTCTATGTATAATGATACTCATAGTATTAAATTTTTGAGAGTTAATAGGATTGCTAATTATTTCGGTGGAGCTGGTGTTGCAATTTTTGTCAACCTATTTCTGATTCCGAAACTTTTGAAAGAATATGAATTTAGAACAATTCTAGCATTTGGGAACTTCCTGCTGCCAAAGTTTAGTGGAACTAAAGTTGTCCTTCTGCATCATCCTTATATTGTTGACGATGAGCTATTTAATAGTGTGTCTAAATTGAAAAAGTTGTCAGAAACAATAAAGCGTTTAGCTTTTCGTTATACGGTTAAGAATGTTTCAAAGATAGTTGTCCAGAGTACTTACATGAAGAATGCCTTTGTCAAACATTATCCTCATGAGGCTTGTAAAGTTGAAATTATTCATAATCCAATTAGTAGCGCATTCATTGGGGCTTTTAGTGGGAGGGAAGCAAATTATAGGAAGAATGATACATTCAAGTTGATTTATGTTAGTCGATTTTACCCACACAAAAATCATTCATTTTTAATCGATGTTGCGCGAGAATTAAGTAATAGGAAGGCGAATGTTACAATATCGGTGACGCTTGATTTGAATATCTTAGGAGTAAAAGATTTTTTAAACACTGTAGAGAAAGAAAATTTGCCAATCATCAATATATTTGAATTGCCACAAGCTGAATTGGTTAGACATTATTCTGAACATAATGCAGTGATTTTTCCTTCAGAATCAGAAACATTTGGTAATCCATTGGTTGAGGCGCTTTTTTTTGGTTTGCCTGCTGTTGTTCCTAGAAAATTATATACTGAATCTATTCTTGGTGATTGTGGTGTTTATTATGAGTCAAATGATATTGATTCATGCATTCAATCAATATTAAAAATACAGAACAATCGTGATTTGTATTTATCTTATTCTGCAATGTCTCTTGCGCATTCTTCTTTATATCCAAATCCTAAGACTTGGTTTGATTGTTATTATTCATTACTAGACGGAAATTTTCATGAGCAACGATAGCTATCAATCCAATAATTTGGATCTTCTTAGACTAGTACTTGCTAGTTCTGTAGTAATCTTACATATGTCGCATTTGACTGCTTTGCCTGAAATAATAGAAATTGCAAACGCTGTTGATTGGCTTTCATCTCGTGCTGTAACTAGTTTTTTTATTGTTAGTGGGTTTCTTATTGCATTAAGCTTCGAGCGTTCTAAAAATTTAAAGAGTTATTTTATTAACAGGATTTTAAGATTGTATCCTGCATATTTATTCCTAATTGTTTTTTGTGCTTGTCTACTCTTTTTTGTGTCCGAAGTTTCTTTTAATGATTATTTCAGATCTGATTTTATTCGATATATTTTTTATAATTTATTCTTTTTGAACTTCGTTCAGCCTACACTGCCAGGTGTCTTTAGTAATAATATTATTCCTATAGTGAATGGTTCATTATGGACATTAAAAATTGAAGTTTTATTTTATCTATTTTTACCTGTTTTATATTATTTTATTAAGGGTAAAAGCAACCGATGGATTTCAGTTTTTTTTATTTTCTTATATGTGGCTTCATTTGCCTATACTGAATTATTGATTTTTTTATCAGATAAATTTGATAAACAATCATTAATAGTTTTGTCTCATCAATTACCTGGGCAATTGGCCTATTTTGTATCCGGAATTGCTGCTTATAAATTTATTGACAAGGTGCGGAAATATTATTGCGCTTTATTTATTTTAACTTTAATTTGTTTTGGCCTAAATGTTAGCTTCTTAGAACCTCTGGCGCAAATGACAGTTATCTGTTTCCTTTTTATTTTTACGAAAAAACTATTCGATTATAGCCGTATTGGTGATATTTCATATGGTGTTTATATATTTCATTTTCCTATTATTCAGCTTTTTGTATACTTCAACCTTAATGATTACATCGGTCCCTATTTATTTGTAGTAGCTGTTTATTTTACTGTTTATTTTATTTCATATTTATCTTGGTGGTTTGTTGAAAAGCCATCCTTATCTTTAAAATATAAGTTTTCTAAACTGACGTGATTTTATATGAATATATTAGTATTAGGTTCGACCGGTTTTCTAGGAAGTGATTTTATTAACTATTGTAATGACATGAGTGATATCAATTGTTTTTTTTCCGTAAGAGATTGTGATTTTTTAGAGTGTAAAAATTCTAATAATATAGTGCCATTATCTGTTCTACTGGATAAAGGAAGAGCTATGGATTGGCTTAAGACGCATGCAATTGATGTCTTAATCAGTTTTTTAGGTTTGGCTCATAGTAAAAATGATGACTTTGAGCATTGTTTGGATTCTAATTATTCGATAAATAGAAAAATATTTTTTAATGCTGAACTGGCAAGTGTAAAAAAAATTATCTATATTAGTAGCGCAAACGTTTATGGATATGGAAGTCATCTTAACTATTTTTGCATCAGTGAAAATTCACCTGTACATCCCCAAAATAATAATATGCGTACTAAAGTTAAAATCGAGAATTATCTGATTAATGAACTTAGAACCGAGTCAACGGTTGGTATTGTGTTGCGTATCCCTTTGGTTTATGGACATGGTAATAAAGCAGTTGGGAATATTTTATCACTAAGATTACTTGCTTCTCGTGTTCGTTTTTTGCCATTTTCAGCTTTTTCAGTTAACTTAAAAAGTTATCTCTCTCAAGCGTTGCTAAATGATGTCATTTTAAATGCTGCTGTTGATCAGAATGATATTTGTACTGGTATCTACAATATTGCGGATGAATATGCTATTAGTACCAGTCAGTTTGTTCGGACTATAACTGAAAATATGAAACCTAAGGTTTATCATTTATATTTTCCAAAATTATTTTTTTTGATTTTTTTTAAGATCTTTGGTAAATATCCACTTTATCATTTTTTAAATAGTTCTTTTGTTTTGGATGTTTCCAAAGCAAAAAAATCTGGGTTGCTGAGGTTTTGATTATGTTAAGATTCTTTGATGTTTTTGTGTCTTTAGCGTTGCTTTTGGTTGCGTGGCCTTTTCTTTTAATTTGTATTTTAATAGGTTTTTTTGATACGGGGTCACCGATATTTATTCAGGAGAGAGTTGGCCTAAGGAAGAGACCGTTTAAATTAATAAAGCTTAGAACTATGTCTAAAGATACTTTATCAGTGGCAAGCCATTTAGCTAACCATCAATCAATTACTAAGTTTGGTAGTCTTTTGCGTAGGTCTAAAATGGATGAATTACCTCAGCTAATAAATGTTTTGAAGGGAGATATGAGTTTGGTTGGACCCCGACCAAATTTATTTAGCCAAGAAGAGTTGATAGTAGAGCGAGAGGCATTAGGTGTTTACAATGTATTGCCAGGAGTTACAGGTTTAGCTCAAGTAAAAAATATTGATATGTCTATGCCTAAGTTGCTTGCTGAAACAGACAGAAAAATGATTGAATCGTTATGTATTCGAAATTATTTTAAGTATATTTTTATGACTGCTACAGGTAGTGGCAGTGGTGATGCTGTTAAACGTAATTAACATTGGTTTTAAAAATTTATGGATGTAGTTTTATGAAAATTGCTATAGCTGGTACTGGATATGTTGGTCTTTCCAATGCAGTTTTGCTGGCCCAGTACAACCAAGTATTTGCTGTTGATGTTATCTCTTATAAAGTTTCGATGATAAACGCACGTCAGTCACCGATTGTTGATAATGAGATAGAATCGTTTTTTGCCGATAAAGAGCTTAATTTAATCGCGACCTTGGATAAGAAAATTGCTTATGAAAATGCGGATTTTGTAATTATTGCTACTCCTACTGATTATGATCCTAATACTAATTACTTTAACACAGCCTCTGTCGAATCTGTTATCCAAGATGTTTTGGCGATTAATCCAAATGCCGTGATGGTAATTAAGTCAACTGTACCTGTAGGTTTTACTACAAAAGCAAAACAGAAATTTAATTGCGATAATATCATGTTTTCGCCTGAGTTTTTACGAGAGGGTAAGGCACTGTACGATAACTTATATCCTTCACGTATTATTGTTGGTGAACGTAGCGAGCGTGCCAAAGTATTTGCAAATTTATTGGTGCAAGGAGCATCTAAAAAAGAAGTTGATATATTATTTATTGACTCGACTGAAGCTGAAGCTGTTAAATTATTCTCTAATACTTATTTGGCTATGCGTGTTGCCTATTTTAACGAGCTTGATACTTATGCTGAGTCTCATGGTTTAGATTCTCGTCAAATTATTGAAGGCGTATGTTTGGATCCGCGTATTGGTAACCACTATAACAATCCTTCTTTTGGCTATGGAGGTTATTGTTTGCCTAAGGATACTAAACAACTACGTGCTAATTATGCAGATGTGCCTAATAGTATTATTAGCGCGATTGTTGAGTCGAATACTACTCGTAAAGACTTTATTTCGGACTCTATTTTAAGCCGTAATCCTAAAGTTGTCGGGATTTATCGCCTTATCATGAAGTCTGGTTCTGATAACTTTAGAGCATCAAGTATTCAAGGTATTATGAAACGTCTCAAAGCTAAAGGTATTGAGGTTATTGTGTATGAGCCAGTACTTAAAGATAAATACTTCTTTAATTCCCTCGTTGTAAGCGATTTAAATTCTTTCAAAAAAATTGCAGACGTTATTGTGTCGAACCGTATGTCTAAGGAATTATCAGATGTAGTCGATAAGGTATATACACGTGATCTATTTGGTTCTGATTAGTGGTGGCCACCTTTAGTTTATCTAGCGGATGTGTTAGTTTTAGACAAGTATATGAAACGTTTCGCACTCTGGTTAATGTCTGAGATTTGACGGATGGTTCAAGATGCTAATTTCATGTTTTTTCATGCAAAGAAGTTAGTAAATTAACCGCAGATACTTTTTGTGTCGATAATTTAGTAATGTATAATTGTGTATTTACTTTAAAATATATGACTTTAAACGTTACGTACAGCAATCGAGTTTAATTTTTCCGTTGACTAGTTGGTTATCTTGCGAACGATGTTGTAGCATCGTTTGTACTCTGCGGGTAAGGAATGACATAACCTACGATTTTTGCGTGATAACCTTTTAGCTACGAAATGTAAAATTCTTTCTACACAGCACGTAGTGTTGCATTTTTAATCCTTATCGGTTTCTATAGAGTTGGTTGCTGATTTATCGGATAATGTCGTATTAACGACATTATAGTTGGTTAAATTATGAAAAAAATGTCCTTGGAGCAAAAGATGGAATTTTTGCAGTTTTTATTCTCGTTAAAACGGTCACAAAAGCGTATGGTCAGTGTATCAATTGACTCTGTTTTTCTGCTGTTTGCCTTTTGGTTTGCGTTATTAGTGCGTTTAGACTCTGTCGAAGTTTTACTGAGAGCTCAATATTGGGGGCTAATAGCATTAACAATCCCTATTAGTATCGCTGGCTTTGTTCGGCTGGGCCTTTATCGCGCAGTACTTCGTTATATTGGCTCGCAAGCTTTTACTGCAATTGTTGCGGGGGTCGGTATTTCTACTATTGCTCTTGTTTTACTTGCCTATTATGGTGGCGTAGATTTACCTCGTACAGTTCCCTTTATTTATGCTGCCTTTGCCCTCGTTTTTGTTGGTGGGGCTCGCTCCCTTATGCGGTCTTTGGTTGGAGCGGGGATGAATCGGCGTGGTGAGCCTGTGATAATTTATGGGGCAGGTGTTAGCGGTCGTCAAACGGCAATTGCGTTAGCGCAAAGCCATGAATATCATCCAATTGCTTTTGTTGATGATGATGAATCGTTGCAAGGCACCATAATACAAGGCCTTCATGTGAATGCGCCTCAGGAATTACGTAAGTTAATCAAGCAAAAAGCTACTGCACGAGTGTTGTTAGCTATGCCGAGTGCTTCTCGTTCTCGCAGGCAGGAGATTATAAATCAACTTGAACCTCTAACAGTTAAGGTGATGACATTGCCCGCTATGGCTGATTTAGTCAGTGGTGATAAGTTATTTAGTGACGTTAAAGAAGTGGAGATTGAAGATTTATTAGGCCGTGACTCTGTTGCCCCGCGTCAGCAGTTATTAGCTTCAAATATAAAAGACAAAGTGGTTATGGTGACTGGTGCTGGCGGATCTATTGGCTCTGAGTTGTGTCGGCAGATCCTTAAGCAAGAACCTAAAAAGCTGGTTTTGTTTGAGTTATCTGAGTTTGCACTTTACTCCATTGAGCGCGAGCTGATTGCAACGGCTCAAGAACTGAATTTACATGTGGAAATTTTACCTATTATGGGTTCTGTTCAACGTGAAAATCGAGTGCAAGCGGTGATGCAGGCCTTTAAAGTGCAAACGGTTTATCATGCTGCAGCATATAAGCATGTTCCTTTGGTTGAACATAATGTGGTTGAAGGTGTGCGCAATAACGTATTTGGCACTTTATATACTGCGAGAGCAGCAATTGCTGCAAAAGTAGAAACCTTTGTTTTGGTATCTACCGATAAAGCGGTACGTCCCACAAACGTGATGGGTACCACTAAACGTATGGCTGAACTTGCATTACAAGCCTTATCAAAAGAGAACCATCAGACCCGTTTTTGTATGGTGCGTTTTGGTAATGTGCTAGGCTCTTCTGGTTCCGTCGTGCCGTTATTCCGTAAACAGATTGCTAATGGTGGCCCAGTAACTGTGACTCACCCTGAAATTACGCGCTTCTTTATGACAATTCCGGAAGCGTCTCAGCTGGTTATTCAAGCTGGTGCAATGGGCAAGGGGGGGGATGTATTTGTCCTTGATATGGGTAAATCTGTCAAAATCGTTGACCTTGCGGCCAAAATGATTCGTTTAAGTGGTTTTGAAGTAAAGGATGAAGCTAATTCTAACGGTGACATTGCGATAGAGTTTTCGGGTTTACGTCCTGGCGAGAAATTGTATGAAGAGTTACTGATTGGTGATGATGTTACTGGTACAGACCATGAGCGTATTATGACAGCAAATGAAATTTATCTACCATGGGCTGAATTAGAGTTAATTCTTAACCGTTTAGATAGAGCATGTCATGAGTTTAATCATGAGGCGATTCGTGAGATTTTACTTTCGGCGCCTACCGGATTTGCTCCAACCGATGGCATTTGCGATTTAGTTTGGCAGCAAAGGAAATCATTTAAACTTACTGATACAAAACCGAAAGTTGTGACATTAGTGTCTTAATTTCTTTTTGATGTAGTTCTGATGTTTACTTATTAAGTTTTTTAAAAGCCAAATCCTTATGATTTGGCTTTTTTGTTTATCTGTGTTTATAAGGATTTTGTATGTCTAGGAAGTATTTTGGTACCGATGGTGTGCGCGGCAAGGTAGGGACATTTCCCATTACCACTGATTTTGCGATGAAGTTAGGTTGCGCGACTGGGACTGTACTTGCATGGCTCTTCGTTGTTATTGGTGGAACCCCATAACCAGCTTTTCAAAATGAAAGGGGATGGCACGTTGAAATCGCTCTGAATTTCGATACCCATAGCCTTTACTCTCAGCAGCCTAACTTGACTATCGATTGCTTCTGCCAAACAGTTTGATAGACCAAAGCGCATGGCACTAAGTATGCCCCAGTGTTTGCTCTCGATTTTATCTGCCACCGCCATTAAGGGTTTGAGACCGCTGGCTTTAGCTAAAGCTATCCAACTTTTCCATCGCTGCTTTGTTCCTCGAACACTATTGCCATGCCAGATATTCCGAGCCAGCTCTTTGAAATACCATGCAAGAGCCGTATTCATCATCGCCGGGATGAGTCTGTTAACCCTCTCTCGGTCGGCTTCGCTGAGATTATCTCGTCGTTTTAACCAGTAGAAACGTGTTCGGTGTGCCTCTTGCCGCATTGACGGCGCCAACCTGAATAACTCGTCTTTGCGGATCCGGTTAACCGCCTCCGTTAGCATCTTGGCTACATGGAAGTGATCAAATGCGATTTTCCTCTCTGCATTTGGCAGCGATTTTTTTGCTGCTTTAATGTAAGCAGGGCTCATATCCATACAGATAGACTGAGTTTGACGTAATGCATCTGCAGGCAGTTATGTTAGGCAGGCATCAAAACTTGCAGCTGAACGCCCCTCTGAAACCGCTAAAACTTGTCCTTCATGATTAGAGAGCTGCGTGACATATTCATGCCCCTTTTTAAGAGCGGTTTCATCGACCAATAAATAATCGATATTAATCAGTTTACGTTTTGCCAGTCCGCGATAAACAGCGCGCGCCATAATCCTGTCTATGGCTCCCCAGCTCAGCTTAAAGAACCGACTGACAGCATTAAGAGAACTCATCGCAAGCAAACTCAATACGCGCATCTCAAACAATTCTGTGTAACGACAACTACCACTGGCCCATGGGACTTGAAGGGTTTGATAACCGTGTGAGGTACAGTGTACTCGTGGCACGTTAGCTTGAATGAGCGTTTGATACTGGCAGGTATCCAAGTGACGCCATTTTCGCAAACGGGAATCGTAATGGCGACTCGCATTGTGGCATATAGGGCATTTAAAGCCTGCTTGAGAAGCGTAGGCGATGGTAACAATTATGCTCTGACGTGGTTCATCGAGTTGAACACTGGATACGACTTAAGGTGTCTTTAGTCCCAAGATTAGTTGATATAAAGCAGCTTCACTCATCACTGAAATTTAAGAGGAATTTGGCTAGAACTATACCTATTCTACCATGTTCAGAGAAGTGCCACTTGCATCCACTGGTACGAAAGAAGTGCTGATTGGTAAATATTTCGCATTAGTTGTTATATGCTGGAGCCCGTAATGGAAAGCTGATTTTTCAGTTGCGCGTGCAAATGTGGCTTTAATCGGCCCAATACCAACACCTGCGGTGGCCTATTTAGCTTCAACCTTTAGAGTTCTGGCGTGATGAGCAGTGCTTCCCATAGTCCTTTTTATGATAATGGTGTTAAGTTTTTTTCAAACAGAGGCATCAAGCTAAATGATGCACATGAGCTTGAAATTGAAGTGCTATTATAACAAGCTCTTGAGCATATTGCGTTGCAATGTGTAACCTCTGCAAAACTATGCAAAGTGCACCGCATTGAGGCTACTCGTCTTTATATTTAATTTTGTAACGGAACCTTCCTGAATTATTCAAGTTTGGTGGAATTAAAGATTGTTGTCGGTAGTCCCCATGGTGCTATCTACCTATGGTGGTCAAGTTAAATTGGCCACGGTTTTGTATTCAAGTCAATACCTTAGCTCTAACTCGTTCAGTGTCAGCCCACCATTATATTGATGAGGTCTAAGCTGACTGTAATATCCTGTCTCGTATCGTGATATATCAACCTGAGCCTTGCTGATACTTCGATAGCCGGTCATCGGTATCCATTCTGTTTTCAAGCTTCTGATGTAGCGTTCCATTGGGTTATTGTCCCTGTAGTTTCCTCGTCTGCTCATGCTTTGCGTTATCTGATAACGCCAGAGGTGCTCTCGGAAGTGGTGACTCGTATAATGACTACCTTGATCGCTATGGAACATAAGATATTTCGTTTTGCCTCGAACCTCGAAAGCTATTACTAAGGCTTTACTTGTTAGAGTACTATCAGGCGAATGGGATATGGCCCAACCTACCGATTTACAGGAAACAGGTCTAGCAACGACCGCAAGATAAGCCCAGCCTTTGCAAGTCCATACATACGTGACATCGCCGCACCATACTTGATTTGGAGCCGTCACGGCAAACTGACGAGCAAGATGATTAGGGATTGCGACATGTTCTTTATCCGCCTTTTTGTAGCGGTGTTGAGGTATCTGGCAGCTCACTAATCCAAGTTTTCTCATCACCCCTGTCGTGCGATAACGCGTCAATGGTATACCTGCGGTTGTCGCATATTGGCGATGGTTCTTGCGCCTGTTGAGCCGTTGTTTGCTTGATGGGTCCCTCGCACCAAGCTATGCAGTTTCACCTGCTCAGGGCTAATAATGCGGGGGCTACCTCGCCAATACTTATAGCTGCTGCGATGAATACCAAATACTGAACAAATAAGTTTTACACTATGTCTTGGCCTGAGTTTCTCTACTAGCGAGAACTGCTCAGTGAGTCAGGCATCAAGAGAGCCGTAGCCGTTTTCAAAATAATGTTCTCTTCTTCGATGAGGCGAAGTTTCTTTTCTAACACACGGATCCGCTGTTGCTCAGGCGTAAGTGGTGAGCCTTTAGGAGAACCGCCTTGCATTTCCTGTTGGAGCTGTTTTACCCAGTTTCGCATGGCTGAATTGCTGACTTCCATTGCGGTTGCAGCTTCCTTCTAGTTGTAGCCTTGCTTTGTTACTAGCTGAACAGTCTCTAGCTTAAACTCTGCGCTGAATGGCGGTCTTGTGTTCTTTATATCTGCCTAGCCATTTGCGAAAAGTGAGTCTATCACTTCGTCTATTTAGATGGCCAAATTTACTATAGCACTACAGTTTTATTTAAATCCATAAAGAATATTTAGCCATTTTGGAAATATGAAATGTCAAATCCTGTGTTTACGCAGCATTTTAGGATGTGATTACTGGCATCAATTGTGTACCCTATGTTAACAGGGAGCCCTGAATGAAGATTATGATGAAATTGTCAGATGAACAGTTGTTGCAAACCTTTTTATTGCTGTGTTATCCCCAACCCCCCGCTGAAACACTAGCAGCCAAGCTGGCTGATGGTATCAATGAAGAGCGACTAAAGTGGTTGATTAATCGCCATAGAGTGTGGAATTTGGTTGCTGTGGCAATTTCAAAACTCGACACGCAATTTTTTTCTACAGATTTTAGATTATGGTTGCAAGGCGCTAGTGCTCGTCGGCAGCAACAGACACTTTTACAATTCAAAGTGCAATCAGAGCTTAGTAAAGAGTTGAATGAAGTTGGGGTTAAGCATCGATTTTTTAAAGGAATTGATCTAAGTTTACGCCTTTATGGCGATTTAAATGGTCGTTATTCGAGAGATATTGATTTATTAGTTTCTGAACATAATGCGGTATCTGCTGAGCGCATCTTAATTGACTATGGTTATACACCGTTAAATGATGCATTTACTGATACTGCGCCAGGTCACGTTATTCGAGGCTCATTCCATAAGGACAAAAGTTATCAAGCGTCAGGCTTGTCTGTGATTGAGCTGCATATCCGCGTTAATAGTGAAAATACTGCCTTTTCTAAGGCTGTGACTGAAGCCTTGTTGGCGGGGGGGCAGCATCTCAATGTGCTTGAGTATCTTTATCTCTGTGTTCATGCCATGAAGTCTCATTGTCATCGTATTAAATGGTTAATTGATTTAGCATGTTATTACGAGAGACTTAATCAGCAGATGCCAAATTGGCATGAACAAAAGTGGCAAGATGCTAAAAAGTTTGGTGTGGTACGTCAAGTGATTGCCTGTGAATATTTAATGGCGCAATACCTTGGTATTGCAGTTGAACCTAAAAGCTTTATCGGATTAAAAAATTATTGCGATTGGGTGAGGAGTACTTGGTTGGATGAGTACATTTCACTGTTTTCATTAAAGAGAATGGTGTTACCCATGTTAATGAATGACCAATTCGAGCATAGGCTGAAAGCAATTTATTTCTTGTTGTTTTGCCCAAACGATGCTGATGTGGCATTTATCAATCGCTATGCATCCGGTGATGGCCGCCTTCTAAGCCTCTTACTCCCCTTCAGAAAACTTTTTCTATATATCAAGAGAAAATTATTAGGGCCTAGTTACAATAGATGAAAACCGTGATCAAAAAGTGCAAAGCTTTTGCCTCTAGGGAACCCTTTTATCAAGTCATGTTTGTGCCTACGTGGTTATTACTTGGGCTTGCAAGGCTCACAGTGTTGTTGCTTCCGTTTGCTCGGCTTGCTCCTTATTTAGGTGTGTCGGTAGTGAATGAAAATACTCAAGATTTACCACTCCATGGCGTTGTTTTAACTGCCTCCGACATTCATAGAGCAAAGCAAATCTCTCGTTTAGTGGTTAACACTGCAAGGTATTGCCCGTGGAAGGCTAACTGTTTTGCGCAGGCTATTGTCGCGCGAATTTGGCTCGGTTGGTATGGTTTACCCTATCGTTTATATTTTGGTTTACGCCGAGATAGCACGAGCCTTAAGGCGCACGCTTGGGTGTGTTGTAGTGCTATTTTCGTTAGCGGTGGCAATGGTTTTAAAGATCACACAGTGGTCGGTTGTTACGGTTCAAAATAGGTTGCTTGCATAGAGGCGAATAGTTAAGTGATAGGTAAACTCCTTATTCGTATCCGATCCTTGTTGTTACGAAGGCGCCCACTTTTTCGCTATAGCTGGCGATATTTATTGCCTTGTGATGGGTATATTGCGATGCATCGTCAGGTGATGATGAAAAGTTTATCGCAGCAACCTTGGTTACTTGGTGTGTTTATCTGGTCGTTAGCAACATGGTATTTATATTGGCATTGGGTGGTAATGTACCGCGCAATGTGCCAACTTCGGCAGCAAGCGGTTGATGCCGGCGTGCCTATTTGGCAGCAGGTGACAGGCTTGCTGGCGGCGGGTTTAGGTCAGGGCATTTCGGGATTCGATTATTACCGTTGTAAACTCTATCGGGTGTCACCACAGTATTGGTGGCGATACGTATTCGATTTTCAATTACCCTATTTTCATCAAGCCTTTCAAACCCATCCTATTAGCCAAGCATCTCGATCGTTTTTGACCAGTAAAAGCAACTTTGCAGCTCGTTTATCGGTCGCAGGCGGGCATCCGGTTACAACCATTGCGAATGTGAACCTGCAAGAGCCCTGGCCAATAGATGATTGGTTAGTTATGGCCTCTAAAATACTTATTAAGCCAGAGGCTGCCTCACGCAGTCAGGGCTGCGTGACAATATCAAAACCTGAGCAATGGCGACTTGAATACGCTGAAGCTATTTATGACGGTACCCAAGGGCTCAAACTGCTAAAATCTCGCTTACCCATGGGTGATTATCTTGTTCAGCCCTTACTTGAACATCACCCTGTAATGGCTCAATGGCAACTGAGTGATAAAACTATCACCTTAAGAATAGTAAGTAGTATGGTTCAGGAGGCGTTTACTCTTGTCGCCGCAAATTTAGAACTTAATGACGATTCCCATAGGCGTTTTAAGGTGTTTGCCGTTGATTTAGTTAATGGAACTGCTGTGATGGATGCGGAGCATTGTGCGGCATTGGGGTGGGAGAGCCATGAAACTAAAGTGAGCCTGCCCCATTGGCCAGCGGTTTTAGCCGAGATTGAGCTGGCGCATCGATTGTGTGCGGATGTGCATACTGTGGGGTGGGATGCCGTGATCACGCATAATGATGTTGTGTTATTAGAGGGAAACCTCAACTGGGGGCTGAATGTGTTACAAAGCGTGCGAGAAGCTCCTTTGTTGCCCTTATTGTGTCAGTCTAGTAGCGTGTTTTTGAAATCAATCGAGTAGGTCGTTAGCTGATTATCATAACGACAGCAACTGGTTAGCTATGGCCTTGCCATAATCTGATAAGGATGGAAAATGCCCGAGATCAGGTAACTGCATTGTGTAGCTTTGGCATTGATGTTGAAGCTGTTGGTTTAACGTAAAGAATGATTGTTCATGGTCAAATACGCGTATTAGGCGAGGGCGATAAACGCTTTGAAGCAAGCGTTGAAAGGCTTCAAGTTTTCCGATAGCTGTAATGTGAGCGTTTGCACTATTAGTTTTTACTGGCTCTAAAAATAGGCATTTGATGATTGGCATGGGGACGGCTGCAAATTGAGCCTCTGGTATATCCCAGCCAATTTTTTCGATACCGGGCGCGGTATTGGATAGCATTGAAGTGTCAATGCCGAGTGTATGAAGTTGTGATTGTGATAGCTTTAAGCGTCGATGGGCTGGTTGGATCTGTAAAACGCCATTCTTGTCTGATTGCAAGGCAACAATGTCGTCGGTAAACACTGATAGGTTTGCGAGCAGCATGGCGGTCGCCAAGGTGCTTTTACCCGAGCCGCTATCGGCGAGTACCACAATGGCGCCTTTATCGGTTGCAATGGCCATACCATGAAGGGGAATTTGTTTGCGCAGATGTAACAGAGTCCCGAGCCCTGAGCCTTGTAAGGCGGTAATGGTATGCGCCTGACTCAGTGACGGATTAAAATCCAGAGTGATGTTACCTGGTTTCTCTATCAGCAGTTTACCGAACAGAGGTTGATTCAATAGCACTCGATGGCCATCAAACTGTAGCTTTTGATTGGCAGAAAATGCTGCCGACAGTATATCGGGGGCGGAACCACGCAGAATGGAGACTTCTGCTGGGAGAGGGCTTTTCAATGCGGGTAAGGGGAGTGATGTCGCGACATTTATACCGTATATGCAATAAACAAGCTCTTGGGGCACAGTGCTCTCCAATGGGTAAAATAGAGTGCTAATAACGCAGGATATAATAACGGAATATGGATGTAATAGAAAAAACAATGTGTTTGCTTCGGTGTGCTGAGCTGGGACGAAAGGATGGCGAATGCTAATGTCAGCGTCTTTAGTATCAGTTAAAGGTTATTTAGCCAGTTTATGGCAAACCGTTCCTAAGTTGTTATTGTTGGCTTTGGGTTTATTACTCTTGGGTAGTTTTACCGAAGGCATAGGTATTTTGATGTTGGTCCCTGTGGTCAATTTGATGTCCGACCCGAGTCAGCCTATACCCCCTTGGCTTGCAAGTTTGCCGGCTGTTGATCGGGAACTCCTTTCCCTCAAAGTGATTTTGCCATTTTTTTTAATCTTGTTGCTAACTCGCTCGGCATTGGTCTATTGGCGTGAGATGGTCATGACGCGGATACGGCTCCACACCACCGATGAACTGAGAAAAACATTATTTGAATCTATGTTGTATTCAACGTGGTCGAAAAGAATTAATTCTCTGCAACATCAAGAGCTTGAGCAGCTGACCAATGGTGTGAACCGTGTCGGTATGGCTACCTTTTATATGTTAAAAATGGTCACGACAGTTATTTTGCTCGTCGTTTATGCCGTTGTATCTCTCTTGGTTGCACCCTTGGCGCTTCTTATCGCCTGTATGGTCGGGGCTATGGTATTGCTCATGTTTCGTCGTATCTTCAAACAGGCGGCGGCATTTGGCATGGGACTGACTAACAGCAATAAACAGTTATACCTGCGTGTGATGTTTTTTTTAAACGGGATGAAAACCGTTAAAGCCTGTGCGTATGAGCCACAACAGCTCGATGCCTTTGTGGCAAGCCAGCAAGAATTACGGGAAAATCAGCAAGCCTATCAGCATAAAACCGCCTTACAGCAGCTCGCTTTTCAAGGGGTAAGCGCATCGCTTTTGTGTCTGTTGGTGTATCTAGGATTTGAGGTTTGGCAACTTGGAGTTGCTGAGCTGGTTGTGTTGATCGTTATGTTTAGTCGTATGATGCCAATGCTGTCTGATCTGCAAGGCAACGCACAACGTTTATTGCATATGTTACCGGCATTTAGTGATATTGAGCATGCCATTGCCAGTAATCGCCAAGGTTACGAAGCCAATCAATCGAGCCTGGTTGCGTTTCCACAATATAGCATAGCACTTGATAACGTTAGTTTTGCTTACCCAGGGCGTGAGCCTGTGTTGAACAATATAGCAATTGAATTCCCCCTTAATAAGATAACCTTACTGAAAGGCCCATCTGGCCAAGGTAAAACAACGGTCATCGATATTCTGGCTAGCTTGTTAACACCAAATGAGGGGGCTGTGATACTAGATGGTGTGCCTCTTAGTGTTAGTGCGCAGCATTCATGGCGTCGGCAAATAAGTTATCTGTCGCAAGAGCCTTTTTTGTTCGATGGCAGTATTCGAGACAATATTTTGTGGGGTGAATGTTATTCTGACGATGAGATCTGGCAAACCTTGCAGCTGTGTCGTGCCGATTTTGTGGCGGATTTACCATTAAAGCTGGACACCATTACGGGAGAGCGCGGTGTGCTGTTATCGGGTGGCCAGCGTCAGCGCTTGGTATTAGCCAGAGCGTTAATCCGCAAGCGGCCGTTACTGATCCTCGATGAAGCGACGAATGCGCTCGATAGTGAAACAGAAAAACAGCTTTTTTTAACACTGCAACAACAGCGGCAGATAATGACTATTGTGCTGGTGAGCCATAGCGAACAAGCAGAGGCTTTTGCGGATAAGTCTATATTGTTATAAGTAGCATTTTAGCTGTTTATATTTGCATCAATAGCTGAATTGGTCGTCAGCCGGTTGATTTTTAGCACATGAATTTTACTGATAGTTAACTACTGATTCACTTTCTGACTTGCAAACCTCACTATACTTTGTGAAGATTAGCCTGTTCGGTTTGTAATCTTTTTGAATTACAATGCCTTTGACGATAGCTTTGATGTTGATTGTTTGCTGTTAATAGGTCGCTCGCCGAAACGGTTTTTTAGATTGTTAATACATGGTTAAGTATGGAGTCATCGAGATGCAACAAGATAATATTAACAAAAGTGGCCTAGCGGCAGAAAAAATGGTAAAAGCGGCTTGGTCAAAGCCTGAAATTGAAGTGATTGATGTTGGTACTACGGCTGCTAAGGTTACGAATGGCGGTGAATCAAGTTTAACAGGGCCGTCTTAATTAGGCGGGGCTATTTAGTCATGGAACTTTATAGCCAGAAAAGCTCGCTCAATTTGGCGCCTATGGGCGATGAACTGGTGATGATGGATTTGTCTCAAGGTCAGTATTTTGGGCTAAATTCGCTTGCAAGTCAGATTTGGTCGTTATTAGTAACACCAAAGTCTGTTGATGAACTAGTTGTTGAATTGATGTCTTCATTTGATGTGACCGAAGAGGTATGTCGAGCCGATACAGCTCATTTTTTGCAGCAACTAGTTGATAAAAAATTGGTAAATGTGACAACGGCTGCTTAACTCGCAGCTGTTTTTTTATGTAAGGTTGACCAAACCCTGTGTACTATTCTCTGTATAATTTGACTATCAATAGCGACTTCCCCCTTAAAAATTTGCCCTGCTTCAAAGAAAGTCATCCTGCAAATATTGTGATAAAACATCTTAATAAACTGGATGTTGATGTTGCTCTCCTAAGTCAAGCTAGTGCTTACTGTTGGCTAAATTCATCAAACTTTCTGTTATCTATTCCTCAATTGGCTGACTTTTATGTGCGCGATGGGCAGTCAATTGAGGTTGCCCTTGCCGAAGATGTCGATATAGCGCTAGTTATCACTTACATCCAAGGTTATATGCTGGCTGTGGTGATGCAACAACGGGGTCAACTCGTCTTGCATGGTACTGTTCTACACAAAAATGGCTGTGCTATTGCTGTTTGCGGTCATTCCGGCAGTGGCAAATCTACGTTGGCGGCAACCTTATTGACCCAAGGTTGGCAATTGGTATCCGATGACGTATGCGTTTTTGATACTCATGGGCAAGTGCTGCAAGGCAGCCATGGGCTTAACATTTGGCCCGATGTCGCAGAGGTTTTGCAATTGTCTGAGGCTGAGCCCTTAACTGCAACAATGGCAAAGTTACAGTATCTGCCGCAAGTGCCGTCAATGGGTAATGAGGGGGCTAATGCAAGGTTAGGCGCATTCCCATTAGCGGCAATCTATTGTTTGAGCGAAGAGCAAGATGATGACCAAAGTGGTGCGCTGGATGAAGGTGTTTTCGCTGGCGTTCTGAGCGAGTTTAAGGGGATGCGTAAATTTGCACCGTTAAAAGCCAATCGCTACCGAACACAATTTACGACTGCGATGGGGCAAGACGTCTTATTTATGCAGCAGTGTAGTGCCTTTTTAGCTAATACTCCTGTGTATGGGCTTAGCCGCGGTAAAGCAAAATTGTCATTAGTTAATCTTCACGCTATGAGCCAGCTTATTACTGATTCATTTGAGGCCTTGGTTTAGTTATGTCTAAAGGTATTTTCTGGCTCGCCTCTTATCCCAAATCGGGTAATACGTGGCTGAGAAGTTTTATTTGTGCCATGCAAAACCAAGTTAAAACAGATCTCACCGCCATTGATATTAATCAATTGCATACTGGGGCGATTGCCAGCAGCCGCAGTTGGTTAGCGAATGGTTTGGGGGTGGAGTTAGGAGCCCATTCTGTTGAACAAATTGAGTCATACCGCAGTGATGCTTATCGTTTTATCCATAGCCAATTAACGGAACCTGCTTACCATAAAATCCATGATGCCAATCATATGTGTGCATCGGGTCAACTCTTATGTCCGCCCTATGCCTGTGCTGGGGCGCTTTATGTGGTGCGTAACCCGTTCGATGTGGCCATTTCATTTGCTAATCATATGGGTGTATCACTCGATAAGAGTATAGACATGATGGGCACCAGCGATTTTGCTTTGCTGGCAAATGAGAAAATATATCGGCAACAGGTGCGGCAACGAATGGGAACCTGGAGTGACCATGTTAACTCTTGGGTCAACAGTGACTTGCCAATCTTGTTAGTGCGTTATGAGGATATGCAGAGCAATCCACTTGATAGTTTTACCCAGATTAGTCAATTTTTGCATTTGCCTGATGATGAAACTTCGGTCAAAAATGCCATTGCCATGTGCCATTTTGATAAGCTTAAAAAGCAAGAAGATAAGCATGGCTTTAAAGAACGGCCGGCGAAATCAAAAGTGTTTTTTAGGAAGGGGATAGTCGGTGATTGGCAAGATACCTTATCTCAATCTCAAATCGATAGGCTGATCAGCGACCATGGCTCTGTGATGCAGAGGCTCGGATATCTTGATGATAAGATCCAAATTACGTCGCTCTGTTATTCAACTAAAATTTAGCCGTTATTTAAAGGAAGATGCGTGAGTACGATCCATTGCGCTATCGATTGGCAGACATATCTGCCCGTAACCGTTATGCAAGAGATGCTAGCGTGCAGTGATTATTGGCAACCTGATGCCGCTCATTTTCAGCAGGTAAGTTATCAACCTGATGTGCGGTTAGCAAAAGCATGCCTATATAATCGGCCGCGCTCGGAGCAAGATGTAATATTGTTGAGTGAATGCGGCCAATATGCGATTGTTGCTAATGCTCACCTCGATAATCGTGATGAACTGGCTCTTCAACTTCATATCCAAGATATTGATAGATTGTGTGATGGTGAGTTGATCATCGAGGCCTATCAGCGCTGGCAAGAAAACACCGCCTCTCATTTACTCGGCGATTTTGTTTTTATCCTGTGGGATAACCTAAAACAGCAGTTGTACTGTGTGCGCGATCATTTCGGTGTTAAGTCGCTGTTTTATAGTTTTCAATCGGGACGCGTCATCGTCTCAAATGAGCATAAGTCATTATTAGCCCCTAGTTTAACGGTTTCACGTCAGTTATCGAATGATTGGTTAGCTGACGTATTTATGCCGACAACAGGGAATGAATTTCTTTCTCCATTTAATAAGATCCATACACTGCCTGCGGCGCATCAGCTTGTGGTCACTCAGCAAGGACACCATTGTGAACCTTATTGGTCATTAACACCTCAAGTGCTACCTAAACTAAGTGATGATGAATATATTGCTAAGTTGGCTGAGTTATTTGAACAAGCCGTGGCGCGGCGATTAGTGTCTAAATTCCCTATTGCAGCCGAATTGAGTGAAGGTTTAGATTCAAATGGGGTGGTGGGCTATGCCAGCCGATTGTTAGGTGATAAGCCTTTATATACCATGTCATTTAATGGTGAATTGCTGAATGAACAGAATTCTACGATTTGGGGACCTGTTTATCAGGAATTGTTCGATGCAATCGAACAATGGCCAAATGTACAGCCACTTTGGCATGATGGAGATGCGAATATCTTAAGTGCTGGTGCTTACGTAGACACATTTGGTGGACCTTCAGCAATTTCATCTTGGTATGCGCATCGTGTTGCTCTCGCACAGTCTCAGGGATGCCGGACTGTGCTGTCCGGCTGGGGTGGAGATCATTGTGTCAGTGGCTATGGTGATGAACATATCCATGAGTTATTTTTGGATCATCAATATCTTCGGTTGTATCGGCAGTTGATGCTTCGTCAGCAACGTGGACGTGATGGGACCCCGATAAAAGCCCTGCTGCGATTGTTCATCCAACATCAATTTCCTAAGGTATATAAAAAGTTATTTCGACGTCGCAATGGACTGGCTAAGCAGTCGGTTGACTTGTTCGACCATACAATATTGATAAACAAGATCACGAGTAAGGTATCAGAAACCATCAAACCTTATTACATCATTATAGATAGAACCTCAGTTCAAGCCCGCGATCATCGTGAGTTGATTGAGGTCGGCGTTCAACGTCGAATGGCGCTCACTGAAATCGCCGCTCGCCATCATCGTTGTGAGTTTCGCTATCCTCTATTAGACAAAGAATTAGTGGAGTTTGCCTATCGTTTACCTAGCCATTTAAAGTGTAAACATGGCATTGAGCGTTATATGTTTAGAGAAATTTTAAAAGGGCACACCACTGAGCGAATTCGCATGAGGCGTAAGGCAGACGTACTAACTACTCAGGATATTGATAAAGTTCAGGAGAATGCCGCCGAGTCGCTACGAAGAGTGATTAATAATTGGTCACCAGAGTTAGATGAAGTTTTTGATAAAGTGGCTCTCGCGAAAGTGGTTCGAGATTATCCCCATATTGCACAACGATATTTGCTGCAGATTGAATCATTGCAAGAACAACTACAAGAAGGTTCTATTCACTTTTAGGTAATCTTAGTACTGTAATGCTGTATTCTCATTGACTAAGTTTGATATTAATTTGAATCAATTTTAAGCTATCCCTCATCGATAACTGTTCCTGCATTACTTTCTAAGTAAAGAGTTCTACATCCTGCATCCGACTTCCATGGAGAGGGTAATGTCATATTTGTATGGAAAAAATTTACGATGTAGTCGTTTGCAAGGACGCCACTAAGTGGCTCTAGACTTTAGCCGCGAAGCGCTCTAGCTTCTACAACTTCGCTTAGCGGCTACGGTACTACTAGGTGACTCACGGTTTTCAGAGCGGGCTTCACTCTGACGGTAAGCGAATCATTTTGATTTTACCGTTATCAGTAAGCTGAGCGTACCGGCAAAAATCAACGTTTTACTATGGGTACATCGCTCTTTTTCTCCCCGTCACATTGGGATGCTTTTTTATATTCCTTTCTTTTTCAAGATATAATGCTCAGCCAGTTCGCCGTTAATTTTATTGTGATCTGTGTCTAACATAAACAGTTGGTTTTCACCTACTAAGTATTTAGTGCCATCGGATAAGGTGATTTTTGAGCCGTTGCTATCCCAGTCAAATTTTCCTGCCACTTTAAAGATGGATTCATCTTTACCCAAGTAAATACTTTTCAATTCAAAGCTATTATCCGCTTGGAGCGTGAGTGTGGTTTGGATCCCTTCGCAACTTGCACAGGGGACAACGCCTTCATATACACCGGGCCAATCGAGCGCATTTTGGCTGGTATCGTCAAGTGGTAGGTTTGTTTGCGTATCTTGATGTGGCGCAGCGACAGGCTCATTAGCCACTGTCTGAGCCGGTTCACTGCATGCGGTAATCATTAAAGCGAGAAGGGCGAGTGATATCTGTGAAAGTTTCATATTCATCTTAACCGTTTGATGAATTGACTGTCGTGTGATGATAACCGCCATCATTACGGGTTCCAACCTTATTTATGTCTGGTGTTTCTTTCAGTGTCTTAATGCTATAGGCGGACTTTATGTGTTTGAACTTCATTACGAGTTCAACAAACAATGTGCTTAGTGTTGGATGATTTTTTATCGGTGTGTTTAGGCAAAGCTGCAGTAGACATTGTTCTGCAAAACCAGTTGTAGCTTGTGGGTGCATCTCAATGAGTGTGTTTGCAGATTGAATCTATACTAAAGAGAATCACTTAAACTTGGGTAACCAAGTTAATTGCCTGATTGTTAAGTCTGGCGGTATTTCGCGGGGTAAATCTGCATTATGACACGTATGCTAGACAGGATTTTATTCGATGTAAGCCGTTCATCCATTATTGATGGTGGCGATCTTGTTGAAGCCTCACAACTTATCGTGTCATCTGTGTGCCAAGGGTTAAAAATCACCCGTGCAGGCATTTGGTTATGGAGTGAAGATCACCGAAGTATGCATTGCTTTTACCTGCTCGATAATATGCACAGGCAAGAGGCGTTGATATTAACTCGGCAGGATTATCCACATTATTTCAGTCTATTAGATAATGAGCGCGCTATTGTCGCGAATCATGCGCAAACAGATGGGGCGACCCATGAGTTTGTTAGTACCTACTTAGTCCCTAATCGTATTGGTTCCCTGTTAGACAGTCCCATACGTCATCGCGGAAAAATGGTCGGTATTATCTGCTCCGAGCATCAAGGTGTGTCTCGAGAATGGACGCGAGATGAAAGAGCCTTTGCTTCCGCTTTGGCAGATTTATTTGGCCGAGCCATGAGCGCAAAGGAAATTTTGGATTATCAGCATCAATTAAAAGCTATTAATGCGGATTTGGAAGTACAGGTTGAGCAGCGAACGCAAGAACTTGAAACCGCATTGTCGGATTTACGCTCAATACAACACCATTTAGTTGAAAATGAGAAAATGGCTGCATTAGGGAGTTTGGTCGCAGGGGTTGCGCATGAGGTCAATACGCCTCTAGGGATTGCCGTGACATCTGTAACCCATTGTTTAGATGAAGTGGCATTGCTGAAAACGGCTTTCGAGCAAAATGATCTCGACGAGGATAAATTTTTATCCTTTATCAATACCATGCAGGATGGTCTCGGGTTGATTGAGCGCAATCTTTCGCGAGCAGCGGAGTTAGTCCATAACTTTAAGCGCACCGCCGCAGACCAATCGGTGCTAGAACGTGAGCGGTTTAACTTAAAGACCTACATTTTTCAAATCTTCAGCTCATTAAGGCCGTTAATGCGTAAGAAGAGTATTGCCTTAAATGTGGAGCTGGATGACGACATTTTTATCGAATCTTACCCTGGTGCCATCGCACAGATTTTCACTAATTTAGTGGCTAATAGCTTTCGCCATGGATTTCCAGAGAGTTATACGGGGGATAAAAGCATCATCATTCGAGTTGAAAAACAAGACTCGAATATTTGTATGCAGTATCAAGATAATGGGGTGGGGATGACCGATGAGGTTAAACTGAAAGCCTTCGAGCCTTTTTTCACTACCGCACGTAAAGACGGCGGTACTGGTTTAGGCATGTCAATTATTTATAATTTGGTGACGCAAAAACTACATGGCACCATTTTGCTAACCTCATCTTTCCACCAAGGCGTGAAGGTCGAAATACAGATCCCTGAGAAATAAGCTTAGATTTTGTTTAGGGGGCAACGCGGGCTTGTCGCAGACCTCGTGCCACTCAGCTTTATCGGCATTTATATGCTACAATCCTCCCTTCACTTTTACTCACTAATCCTTGATATATCAATGAGAAAAGGCATTTTCTTAGCGGGCGGGACCGGTTCTCGCCTTTATCCGATGACACTGGTTGTCTGTAAGCAGTTATTACCTATTTACGATAAGCCAATGATTTATTATCCACTTGTTACCTTAATGCAGGCTGGCATAAAAGATATTCTGATTATCTGCACTCGCGCTGATTTGCCACTTTTTCAGGCATTACTTGGTGATGGTCGCCGTTGGGGCATTCAGCTTGAATATGCGGTACAGCCTTCTCCAAAGGGATTAGCCGAAGCGCTGATTATTGGCGAAGCTTTTTTGGCGGGAGAGGCTTGTGCGTTAATTCTGGGCGATAACTTATTTTATGGGCAGCAACTGAGCACAAACTTACATAAAGCTTCTCTACTCGAAGTGGGGGCGACCGTTTTTGGCTACCATGTGGCTAATCCGAATGCCTACGGAGTCGTCGAGTTTGATACGAGCGGAAGAGCGATTTCTATCGAAGAGAAACCCCGAGTAGCGCGTTCTTCCTATGCTATTCCTGGATTGTATTTCTTTGATAATCGGGCCAGTGAGAGGGCTAAAAAAGTGATGCCTTCGGCGCGGGGCGAGTTGGAAATCGTTGATCTAATCAATCAATATCTTCTGTTGGGGGGAATTGCAGGTAGAAATAATGGGGCACGGCTTGGCTCGATACGGGAACGCCGGATGCGATGGCTGAAGCAACACAATTTATTGCTGCCATAGAGAAACGCCAAGGGTTGAAAGTGAACTGCCCTGAAGAGGTTGCTTTTCATTCTGGTTGGATAGATGCTGCGCAGCTTATCGCTTTAGCACAACCTTTGCTTAAAAGCGGTTATGGTGAGTATCTTTTGGGATTATTAAATAAGCAGGTGTTTAATGAAGTGCATTGAAACCGAGCTTGCAGAAGTACTGGTGTTCAAACCTCAAGTTTTTGGTGATGAACGCGGTTTTTTATGGAAACTTTTAGACAATCGTTTTTTTCCGAGTGTTTGAAAAGTAGGGGGGTAAAGGCGCTGGAGTTAGTCCAAGATAACTTTAGTCGCTCACAACAGAACGTATTACGTGGTTTGCATTACCAACGTGAGCATCCACAGGGAAAGCTTGTCCGGGTGAGTGCTGGCAGTATTTTTGATGTCGCGGTGGATATTCGCCCGCAATCTAAAACCTATGGTAAATGGGTAGGGCGTGTGCTCTCTGCTGATAACCATTTGCAAATGTGGATCCCGCCTGGCTTCGCCCATGGCTTCTATGTATTGAGTGAATATGCCGATGTGATTTATCGCTGCACTGATTATTACGCGCCAGATGATGAATATGTGCTGGCATGGGATAGTGCAGAGTTTGCGATTGACTGGCCGTTACGCAACAAACTACCAATACTTTCTGAGAGGGATGCAAAAGCAGCCGTGAGTGCCTAGTTTTAGGCACTCACGGCATGTGGTTTTATTTGTCGTTATGTTCGATACTCGGGCGAGTGTACCAAGGTGCACGTGCGTCCGTGACATCGAAAAGGTTGTATTTACGACCCAGCATTTGACCACCGTCACGTGTTAGAGGCATCCAAGAGAGGAATGCGCGGCTGTGGGTTGATTTGATTGTCATCAGATCGAATGGAACTGAAATATAGAAGCCTTTAGTAAAGCTTCCCTCGCCGTATTCCTCCGATGAAAGATTCGTTTTAGTTGCAAAGGCCCCTACAATTACGCCGCTATCGAATTGTTTTGAGAAATCAACCGTTATCCCTTTATCCTCAGTGAGATATTGGCCTGCACTGACTCTTAATAAGGTATTAGGGAACCAATTAGGTTGATAATAGGCGGTTGCATGTCCAGTCACTGTACCTGTTTGTACTCTGTAAGCTCTATTGGTTAGCGGATCGAATTGATGTTCATCTTCAAAGAAGCCAAACATACTATCGGGATCGCGTTGCTTGACGTAGTTTACATCAAAGCCAAAAGCCCATTGGCTATTGAGTGGTCGATAGAGGAATTCTGTCCCAACACCGCCATACATCATCTCTAAATAGCCACCATAAGCTTGATAAGAAATGTTGTCGCTTAGATTGTCCATCCAAGTCAATTGCAGGTTATTCACCCTTACAGGATTATCATGTACATATTGACGGATTAGCGTGCGTACGCGTTTTAAATCTGTTCCGTCGGGTGGAACATCGTATAAAAACTTATCGTAGTTATCGTATAGGTTCAGATATATAGAGCTAGAAAATTCGAAATTATCACTAAAGCGATAACTTGCACTGCCCGTCACACCAATATTGAACATATAGAAACCTTCAGAGCCGCCGAAGGATTGCACCATGGTTGGGGAAATATCAAAACCGAAGTTATCTAACCAATCCTTGTCTGTTTCTGTGACTAATTTACCCTGTGGTGAGCTTGGAACTCTTACTTCACTGGTATCGGCCATTTTTGCATTGATATAACCATAACTCGCTACTTGAGCAAATTTTTGGCTATCAATACGGGTTTCCGTGATTGGTTGCTGATAATGGGTTTCTATCAGGCGATATTCTTTTATATTGGCTGCATTAGTGTTATTAACAAGTATGGTTGCCGCTCTTTGATGCGCTTCATTTCTATCGCGGAATTTGTTTTGTTCACCTACAACAGTAATGCTTTCATTATCAAGGTAAATTTTGGCATTAGCGTAACCAGCAATAGTTTGTAAATCCTGAGCAACTTTATTCCAATCCACTTGGAGATTCGCAACAGTCTGACTTGATGTGTTTGCTGGCGCTTGATTTGCTATTTCAGCATTTTGCACTTCTGATTTATGCGTTGAAGTTGCAGTACTCACAGTCGCTTGTTCTGCTCTTGGTGTGTTTACCTGTGTAGAGGATTCTGTTTGTGTAAGGGTTAATGGCGCGGCAGGAAGCGGCTTATATTTTTCAGCCTCTGGATCACGTTTAATCTGTGACAAGGTATTAAAGTTGGTTTGCAGGCTAAAGCCTAGTGTCCAAGTATTACCGCGCTCATAACTTAAATGCAGGTCTCCCCAGTCACCAAAACGATAGAGCATTCCATAGTTAAACTTGCTGTCCTGAGGCATATTTATACCCCCCCTAACCACGGGAAAGTCTGATTGATAGTCGTTACCATCGTATTCGACTTTCAAACGTAACGGTTCCCAAGGGGTTTGATATTCAACGCCACCAAAGAGTGCCGCGCAGCCTTTAAACCAACGCTGATAATCAACCGTTCCTCCTGAACCTCCAACAGAGGTATCTCTATCGCAGTTGTAATTAAGATCCTTTTTATCGGAGGTGAGATTACCGCTATTGCCGATATAGCCCCAACCTATGCCTAAGGTAAAATCGAGTGGACCGACGCGTTTGGTTGCGGCAATAAACTCACCATCAAATAAACCTGTGCCACCAAAGTCCCGTACTCCAATGGACGTTTCGGGCAGCCAGTTACTCTCCTCAAGTAGACGAATCTTAAAATCAATGCCTTTATCTGTGTATTTAGTGCTTCCGCTAAAGCTCGGATCATCGCTATAGAGTAAATCCTGTACTTGGGTATAGCGGATTGTTGTTTCAAACCAAGGGAATAATTGTACTGATGCAGTGAAGTGTTGGTATTCGTCGTTATAACTTGTGGCAAAGTTAAACTCACCTTCAGGTGCCATGCGACCAGTCGGCATCTGCATTAGGCCTACACCACCAAAGTCAGATTGTGAAGGCAACAATGTTGGGTAAGAAAATTCATCGGCGCTAACGTGTAATAATGGTAGCAGTGCTAAAGATAGCGCTGATAAACGCCCGAAAGAGGGAAAAGTGGGAGTTGAGTTTTTCATTACAGAGCCCGATTTTTGAGTAATTCAATGATGTTATTGTTTAATGTGGAATAGTCATCAAAAAGGCCTGAAAACTCAACGAAGAGTATGGCACCAGGTGCGATGTCCATAGACTGATGATTCCAATAGGCAATAGGTTGACGAATGGCCTTACCGTCTGGCTGAATTATCCATACAAAGCTATTTTTAGCATTCTCCAATAAGCCTGCTTGTTTCAGGTAATCTTTACTACTTGTGCGAGATACCCATTTTTGCTCTCCTGTTTGTGCCACGGCTCCAACCACTGTAATGGTTGTTGGACGAGGGGGGAGTACCAATAAGAATTGACCGTCGATAATGGGGTTATAGGCATCGGTAATGCGAATTAAATCGAGATCTAATGGCTGATTAACTCTTTGTCCAAGTTTAATATTTCTGAGAAACTGCGCAAATTTGGAAAGCTTAGCAATATACTGACTATTGTCCGCTTGCTGGCCCATATTGGCCAACTGTTGCAATATTTGCTGACGAGTGGTTTCTAATGCCGCGGTATTTTGTATATCGAGTAAAGCAGTCCCTAACCAGTAAATTGGTATCGCTTCGTTTCTTGTAGTTTGGTTATACAAAGGGATCTGGGTCAACCCATCTTGCACTGCTTGTCCGACGCGGATTGCTGCAGGATAGGTTATTTGTAGCTGCGGTACATTAGCAGCTGATGTGCTGACATAAAGTTGGGTGTTAGCTTGGACAGTAGACAAAGAAAAGGTACTGATCAGTAGAGCCAAGGGGGTTATATAGGATCTCATAATGGCTCCACTACGCAGCAAAAGGCTTTAATAAGGTGATATCAATAAATGGCAGATTAGGTGCGATTTTTTGGTGACTCTTAATCACGTTGCCATTTTGCGGGTTTAGCCAAAACTCATTTTGGTATTCAATATCGAGTGCTTCTACAGATACTCTTTCATTAAAGTGTAAAGCTTGAGTAGGGGTTCCGTTGATTAGAATACTTTCTTCAGCGACTAGATTAAATGTGGATGTCACTTCATAGCCATAATGATAACCGGGTTGCCAGTCTATCGTTCGAGTCCAAGTTTTTGGCGTCGAATCTAAATGCAGTCCTAGTAACAGAGGGTCAGGTTTGATGCTCTCAACAGCAGCTAAGTTACCAGTAAGAAGATTGTGAGTTTTAACTAATCGACCATTAACTGTGACTAACATGCCTTTATCCGCAGATAACCATTTCAGTTCTAAAGCTTCGGTGTTTTGCTTGGTCGTGGATAGCGTCACTTTGGGCTCAGCAAAAGCTAATACTACGAATGCTTGGGTGGTATCTTCTATTTTTACATAGACACTAGCATAGGGGTTGGCTTTTATTTGCTCAGCATTGAGAGTGACATCATCATCACCGATAAAGGCGAGCTTAATAGTATCGTTTAGTGCACTAATTCGTTGACTGCAGCCTGAAACACCAATAAGAAAAGCTGAGAGCGCCGCTAGCTGAAATAATTTTGTGTATATACGCATCCGGATTGCTTACTTTAAATAATAATTGGTTGTCAATGTAAAGACATGTAGAGGTGATTTCAAGTCATTAATAGTTGGCAATTGCCTTTAAATACTTGAAAAAAAACAACCGCCATCAGGCGGTTGTTTAAATATCCGGTTAATGACTTAGTTACCAGTACCAGTTGTAGTGTTAGTACCAGTGCTAGTGACTGGGTTACCATCTGAACTGTTAGATGCAACTAATACACCGGTAACAACTGCACCAGCACCAATAGCGCCTGCAGTGATACCACCAGCAGCGCCACCAGCATTACCGCCAGAAGCTTTGCCTGCATCATCAGCGTGAGCAACTGAACCTAACATTGAAATAGCAGCAATAAGTGCTAATGAAGTTTTTTTCATCGTGATTCCCTTTTAGAAAAAATTAACCTAATTTTTAGCTAATCTAGTACAGCATGATAGGCGATTCAACTTAAATGATCAATGTTAAATCTGTTTCGCTATTCAAACTTTAGACTGATTTGCTGCCGATTCGCCATCAAATAATCCTTAATTTAGAATGGGTTTGCCACATTCACGGGATAACTCTTAGGCGACTCCTATTTTATACCACGCAGAAGATGGTGCTTCAAATCGATTTATTTGGCCGTTTGTAACAAGTCTTAAGCCATCCTCATGTCAGATTAAAAAACGCTTTTATTTCGTCCATTTGAGCCATACCGTCTTTATAGCCTAATTCGATCAAGGCGCTGGTGTAGGACTTTTCGAACAAAAGATAGGACACAATACTCGAGTCTGACTGCCTGTCGATACCGATAAAGCCCAGTAAGGTCTTAATTGCCCAAGGCATATCATCATAGAAACGGGCGGCGATTTTACTTAAGTCTTCACTGGGTTTTATCACTAAGGTCTGTATGGGATGTAATGACAGTTGAGTACGACTCTCTTCGGGAATAAGCGACAGCGTGTGATTAATCCGCTCCAAGCGCTCAAGATCGCTATTTAAAGTATCGGAAAAGATAGTATCCAGCAGATGACCCGCAATGGTCGCTGTCTTCGGATGATATTCTAGCTCCATCGGGAAATGCTTATGGGGACTATCTAGGTTGATTACTAATAGCTTATTGGCGCCTAAATGAATTGGGCTTGAGAGCGGCGCCAGCTGGTGGACTGAGCCATCACCATAATAAGCTTGATTGAGCTTAATTGACGGAAATACCATGGGAATCGCCGAACTCGCCAAAAGATGTTCGGTATTTAACATCCGCCGCTCACCGCTGCGCCTAGCGCGAGTCCAGTTCTCAATATCTCTGGCCGCTTGAAAAAACGTCACCGAACGCGAGTTGTTATAGCAAGAGGTATCGACACTGAGCGCCGTCAATGCGCCGTTGCGGATATTGCGATCGATTCTCTTAAAATCGATAAGTTCATTAAGTAAATGCCGTAAAGGCTCGTTATCAAGCAGGCTGCCCGCGTCGGTATTCACCTTATCATCCTGCAGGCCCTTGAGTGCCATCTTGGCTAAATGACTTAACACGCTAGGAATCGAGGCGCGATATACCTTTCTGGTTTCAAAATGGCGCCAAACCCATTCGAGTTTTTTAACGCCTAAGTGAAAGCAGGACGCGTGGGTGGCGATGGAGGTGCCGTTAATGGCGCCCGCAGAGGTGCCACAAATGATTTTAAAGGGCACGCCATGGTTGCGGGGATACAACTGGACCAGTGCTTTTAGCACTCCCACTTGATAGGCGGCCCGAGCACCACCGCCTCCGAGAACTAATGCTGTTGATGTTGGCAATCTTATGACTCAACGACTTGTTATTATGATTTTATTAAAGCAATGCCTACTCTAAAAAAGCAAGTCTGAGCAGTTATCTTAATGACATATCTTTAGTTTTTGATGAGAAGAGTTGGGAGCGTTTGTGATTCAGTTTGCCATCGAACGATGGGAAATAAAAAACGCACTTAAGTTTAACCTAAGTGCGTTTCTGTATTGTGAGGCTAATGGCTAACCATTAACTCACTCTGACTGAATGTGCATGCAGTGCAAGAGACAGTGCTTAAGCTTGCAGATTCTTTAAGAAATCGACGATTTGGTCGAATGGAACGTCTTGCTTCTCACCGGTGCGGCGGTTTTTGTATTCAAAAACGCCGGCGTCGATATTGCGATCGCCTATCACCACAGTGTGTGGAATACCAATCAGTTCCATATCGGCGAACATTACGCCTGGACGCTCTTTACGGTCATCCAGCAGCACATCGATACCCGCAGTACTTAAGTCTTTGTATAACTGCTCGGCGATATCGGTCACGCGGTGTGACTTGTGCATATTCATTGGCAGAATGCCCACACTGAATGGCGCAATCGCTTCTGGCCATACAATGCCGCGATCATCGAAGTTTTGCTCAATGGCAGCCGCCACGATACGGCTCACGCCCACACCGTAACAACCCATCAGCAGCACTTGTGATTTACCGTTCTCATCGAGAACAGTCGCATTCATCGATTTAGAATAGTTAGTACCGAGTTGGAAGATATGACCCACTTCAATACCACGCGCCATAGCGTAAGTGCCTAAACCATCAGGTGTTGGCTCGCCTTCAACCACGTTACGGATATCGGCTGCTTGTGCCAGTGGCAGATCGCGCTCCCAGTTGATGCCAAAGTAGTGTTTGTCATCAAGGTTTGCGCCAGCGGCGAAGTCGCTCATTACGCTAACGCTGTGGTCGATGATGATAGGCATATTCAGGCCGACAGGGCCTAATGAGCCAGGACCTGCGCCAATGGCGTCACGGATCAGGGCTTCTGGGGCAAATTCTAATGGTGATGCCACTAAATCTAGCTTGTCTGCCTTGATTTCGTTCAGCTCGTGGTCGCCGCGTACAATCAGCGCAACCAGTGGGGCTTCTTCCGTCGCACCTTTCACAATCAAGGTTTTCACTGTCTTAGTGATATCTAAACCGAATTGCTCAACTAACTCGGCAATGGTTTTCGCATTTGGGGTATCGACTAAACGTAATTCTTCAGTCGCCGCGCCACGCGCTTCGGTTGGCATTGGCGATTCGGCTTTCTCAATGTTTGCGGCATAGTCGCTGCCTGTAGAGTAGGCGATTAAGTCTTCACCGCTTTGCGCCAATACATGGAACTCGTGTGACATGCTGCCACCGATAGAACCTGTGTCTGCTAAAACAGGGCGGAAGGCTAAGCCCATGCGCGACAGAATGTTGCTATAGGCTTGATACATGGCCTCATAGGTTTCATTCATGGTGTCCACGTCCAGATGGAAAGAATAAGCATCTTTCATCAGGAATTCGCGCGAACGCATCACGCCAAAGCGTGGGCGGACTTCGTCACGGAATTTGGTTTGGATTTGGTAAAGGTTCAGCGGTAATTGCTTGTAAGAGCTGACTTCTTTACGGATTAAGTCGGTGATCACTTCTTCGTGGGTTGGCCCCAGTACGAAGTCACGGTTATGGCGGTCTTTAAAACGAAGCAGCTCAGGACCAAATTTGTCCCAGCGACCCGTTTCTACCCATAAATCAGCCGGTTGTACCATAGGCATTAGGATTTCAATCGCGCCCGCTTTGTTCATTTCTTCACGAACAATGGCTTCGACTTTACGCAATACACGCAGGCCTGTGGGCAAGTAGCTGTATAGACCTGAAGCGTTACGGCGGATCATACCCGCACGTAGCATTAATTGATGGCTGATGACTTCTGCATTCGCAGGTGTTTCTTTTTGAGTAGAAAGTAGGTATTTGCTAACGCGCATTACCGATGTCCAAATTTGAGTTGAATGGGCGCCATTTTATCACCTGCTTCGATGATGTCACCTATGGATTGAGGTTAAATTCAATCAGCTGCAGACAAATGGCCGTTTTCATTTACAAAGTGTGCCGCGTCGCCACAGAGGGCGATGCATACAGATAAAGCTAAGTGAATTATTTATTCCGCCGGTCACCAATCACCCGAGCGGGATTGCCCGCGACGATGGCCCATGCGGGAACATCTTTAGTGACAATACAGCCCATGCCAATTACAGCATGGTCGCCAATGGTGACACCATCGACTATCCCGGCCTGTGCGCCAATCCACACATCTTTACCTATCACGACTCCTTTAGAATGGGAGGCTTGTTGATAAATGGGCGTATCGGGCGCCATGCCATGATTAAAAGCATAGATAGTGACGTGGTTAGCAATGCGGGTTTGGGAACCTATTTGAATGCCCACTCGGCCGCCATCGAAGGAGCAACCGTGATTGATGGCAACTTCGTTACCGAGCGTGATAGGACCATGCAAAAAGCATTCAGCGGCAATCATGCAGCGATTACCGATTGTGATATCGCGATTCGGCTCGGCAAATAACTGCGCCTCGGGCGCAATAAAACAGTGTTCGCCTATGGTCACGGTTTCGAGGGCGCAAAGGTTGGCTTGCACTTCATCCTGCCAGGGTTTGGCCCAGACTAAGTGTTTTTCTTTGAGTGAGAAATACAGCCAAGGCATCCAAGACAGACGCTTTTTATGTTGGCTTTGATAATCAGGCAAGGCCGTTGTGATTGGCGTCTGCATTTAGCCACATTTCCCCGGTTTGAGTTCTAAAACCTGAATGTATTCCCGCTCATCCTTATCGACCGCCATCCGCCAAAAGATATCTAAATCATACAAAGCCACTTGATATAACTTGGGGTCATCCTTGGCTTTTTTATAGGCAGGGCGGGGGTCTTGTCCCAGCACGCCGTGGATGAGTATGGCTAGATCAGTATAGGCGTCCTGTTTACTGTAGGCGTCAATCTGGCTTACTGCGAGTTCTGAAAACACGACGTGGATAAGTTTTGGCGCTTCTTGCGCGATACCGCCGACGGCACCTTCAATTGAATCCGAGAACGGAATATAGGGCTTAATATCGATAATGGGCGTGCCATCGACAAGATCCATGCCCGAAATCTCAAGACACACTTTGCCTTTACGTTGCACCACCCCATGGAGTTTGACCACGGATTGGCCTATGCCATTCGGACGAAAGGTCGAGCGAGTCGCGAATACGCCGAGTTTTTCATTGCCGCCTAAACGGGGCGGGCGTACGGTCGTTTTCCAGCCTTGGGCGAGATTCTCATGGAAACAAAACAACAACCAAAGATGGGAATATTGTTCGATACCGCGCACGGCATCGAGATGATTGACATGGGGCTCGAGCTCAACATAACCGCGCGCCTCCACCAACCCGGGCTGCCGTGGAATGCCAAATTTTTGTTTATAGGGAGTGCGGCAAGTGGCGACAGCGGTAATCTGGTTGGTAAATGTCATGCAAAAAATACCTAAAGCAAGGGCAACAACCCAAACGCCGATGGTCTAGGTTGCTAAGTACATCAATATTGGCGTGCAGTATACACGCTTTGAACTAGTCGGCAGAGGCCATTTTGATGGCTTGGCCAACGCAGAGTGCGCGGCTGACGCAGCCTTGGGCCGCTTCTTCCATCATTACGCATTGTTTGATGATGATGCCATTGGCGCCTTTATCGGCCGCCGCGCGGCGGGCCTCGGTTCTTGCTTCACTTAAGGAAGCGGGCACTGCATTCACATCGGCTTGGCATGATTCGCCCTGTACCAAACCTTTTAGTTCGTAATGGCCTTTAGGCAAACTATCGCCCTCAAACAGCGTGACATCTCCTGCCTTGAAGTAGTCATTAATCGCCTCGCCGTCCAAATTGCTGTTAAAACTGTAATCGCTGGCACAGGCGCTAAGCAGTAGCACTAATGCACTTGAGAGGATGATTTTCATGGTTTGACCTGAGAGTAAGGGTAAATAGGCGCAGTCCAACGGACTGCGCGTTATCGAGCTATTTATCTGAGCAAATTCTAGCGCTTAAGATACTTTTGATAAAGCTGCAGGTGGCGATTATTCAGATCTATTTGCCGTCCTTCAATCCAGATCGCATTAATTTTGTTGCTCATAGGGTCGAGGATATCCCCGTCACTCAGCACAACACTGCCCTGATAACCGACGGCGATGGCCCCTAAATCGGTGAGCCCCAGCAGTTTTGCGGCATCTAAGGTCACCGATTTTAATGCTTGTTCGGGCGTGACGCCGTAAGCGGCACTGTAGCCTGCGGCATAGGGGAGGTTACGACTGTTCCAATCCGATGAAAATCCAAGGGCATAGGGAATGCCTGCACTTGCCAGCAACGAAGGGATTTTAAAGGGCAAATCCACAGGTTCATCTTTGCGTTTGGGCAGACTCAGGGTATGCGGGTAAATCACACTGGCGTTCACTTCCCTTAGACTTGACGCTAATCGCCAGGCATCATAGCCCCCGACAATCACCAATTTAAATTGATATTTTTTCGTCAGGGCAATGACTTGCTCAATTTGGCTGACGCTGTCCGCATGGGCAAATAGCGTGGCCTTACCTTGGTACAGGGGCAACATGGCCTGCCAACGTAAATTGGCTGTATTGGCCGAATCCTTTGCCTGATGACTTAAAAAGTAGCGATAGCCATCCTCAAAGGCTGTGGTCAGTTTATCTATGGCCTGCTGATTTTTCTCTATGGCCTTGGCTTTTTCCTTTTCATCTTCTGGCATGCGCTTGATTTGCGGCCAGTAAACATGGAATTGGCCTTCGCTTGGTTGCAGGGCGTCCTCAATCGTCCAAGCATCGAGGTCGACGACCACAGATTGGCCCGCGAGTCCATCGCCACTGGGGACGATTTGTGCGTGGGTGATACCATTGTAGCGAATTGTCGGCAGCAACTCTGAATCCGGGTTGTAAGCCGTTGCCGCGCTAATTTGCGGATTAAAATCACCGACTTCTGCATTATCGACGGTTGGGCGCACCATCTCGATTTCCACTAAACCAAGGCTGGTATCGAGTGCGATAAGGCCGGGGTATAAGTGTTTACCCGTGGCATCGATGACCTGCGCTTGGCTATCAGCGCCATTGACGCTTAGCTGTGGCCCGATGGCGCTAATTTTACCTTGCTCAATCAACACATCGGTATTGGTTAATGTTCCTTGGCTGACGGTATGTACAGTAGCATTTTTAATCAACACGCTCTGGGTTTGTTTGGCCGCAGGGACGAGATTATGTGCCTGCGCTGACAGCGTGATAGCCAGTGTCGACAGCAGCAAGCTAGTGGGTAAGTGCTTCATTATTTTGCTCCCTGATGATGTTGGCCCCAAGCTTGATAATGGGTATCGCAGTGCCATTGTGGCTCGTTAAGCGGTGTGACTTTCTCACCCGCCTTGGCGTTATCATCACTACTGAGAATTTTTTGGATAAGAGCGGCACGCTCTGCGACGACCTGCTGCTGGGCAAGCTGGTCTTGGTCGCGATCGAAATAGCGTTTGCCTTCGACCCAAGCCTGGGTCACTTTGGCGTAAATCGACAGCGGCTCGGCGTTCCAAAGCACGATATCGGCCATTTTTCCTGGGGTGAGTGAGCCAACATACTCATCGACCCTGAGTTGTTTCGCCGGGTTGATGGTCACCATATTCCAGGCATCTTCTTTCGACATATCGCAATACATCATTGACTTCGCCGCTTCTTGGTTGAGTCTGCGCTGCATTTCGTAGTCGTCAGAGTTGATGCTGGTGAGCACGCCCTGTTTCTGCATCAGGCAGGCGTTTTGTGGAATCGCATCATAGACTTCGAACTTATAGGCCCACCAATCGGCAAAGGTCGAGGCGCCTGCGCCATGGGCGGCCAGTTCACTGGCAACCTTGTAACCTTCGAGTACGTGGGTAAAGGTTTGCACCTTAAAGTGATAGGCTTCGGCTAATCGCAGGAACATTAAGATTTCTGATTGCACATAGGAGTGGATATGCACATCGCGCTGCTGTTTTAACACTTCGGCCACCGCCTGTAGGCGATAGCTTGGACGTGGTGCAATGGTTTTCTTCTTCTCGCTGCTGCGTAAGTCATCATAGTCCTTCAGGGCTTTCTCATAGGCGATTGCAGCATCGAAGGTTTCTTCAAATAAAGCTTTTACGCCCATGCGCGTTTGTGGGAAGCGCTGAACAAACTTTTCACCCCAGTTACTCTGTTTGACGTTTTCGCCAAGGGCGAATTTGATACTGGCAGGGGCATTGGCAAATTTAAGCTGCTCGGCACTTTCACCCCATTTCATTTTTATTAACTGGGATTGACCACCAATCGGGTTAGCGCTGCCATGGAGTAATTGTGCGCTGGTGACGCCGCCCGCGAGTGCGCGGTAGATGGAGATATCTTCTGGATTGATCACATCGCCAATCCGTACCTCAGAGGTGACCGCATCTGTACCTTCATTAGTGCCACCATTGATAGCAATATGGGAATGCTCATCGACGATACCCGCAGTCAAGTGCTTACCCGTGGCATCGAGAACTTGATAACCCGAAGGCGTGCTGAGTTGCTGACCGATTTTTTCAATTCGGCCATTGGCCATTAACAGATCCGCATGTTCTAAAATGCCCTGTTTATCTGAGGTCCACAGGGTGGCATTTTTAATATGGAGTTTCTCGGCTTTGGGCGCCTCGCTCAAACCATAGGCTACGTTAGGGTAGGTGAGTTGACTCACTAAAGTCGGTGCAGCATCGGTTTTGGGCGTATCGGCAGGCTTTGTATTTAAACTCGATGCGATAGCAATACCAGCCACATTAATGCTGCGACTTTGGGCGTCCACCATACGGCCTTGAATACCATCTTTAGCGAGCCAGAGGGTAAAACGGCTGATGCCATGAATGCCGGCATCGCTTAAATCGGCGTTAAAGCTCACACGGCCGTCGTCTTCAAGCTTAAGATTGGAGAGCGGGATACTCTTCTCGCCACTGCTCAGCTGACCTTGGAAGGTGTTTTTGCCTGCTTTGCCCGTTTCTTCAAGATTTAGATCTAAGGTGAGATTATTCAGCGCGAGCTGATAGTCACCCAAGAGTTTAGCCTGTGGGAGTGAGCGAATGGACTGTTCTTCGCCCTGCAGCCAGACGCTATAAATCTGGCCATCCTTAAAAATATTGCCCTTAGTAATCACAAAGTCGGCCATATAGCCGGGGGCAAGTTTACCGGCGAAGTCAGCCGTACCCGCCATCTCGGCGGCTTGAGTCGTCAGGGCTGCGAGGGCATTGTCCTCACTCAATCCCTGGGCGATAGCTTGACGTAGGCGAGGCCAAAACGCCTCGGTTTTAATGCCAAATTGAGTAAAGGCAAAAGGGATGCCCGCATTAGCCACTGCAGCTGGGTTTGTGGGCGCGCGTTCCCATTGTCTGAGTTCTGCAAGGGAAACTTCACGGTCGGCATCATCGGTACCCACATCCGGTGCCTGCGGATAGTTGAGCGGCAGGATCAGGGGATAATGCAGGGCCTTTAATTCATTTATGCGCGCATATTCCTGACCACTTGCGAGTAAGTTGGCTGGTTGCTGGTGTTCTTTGAGCAAGTTAGCGGCACGAAGTAAATCGTTGAGGTTTTTTGTTTCAAAGACGATTTGTTTCTCGGCTAAGTTATCTAAGCGTTCGAAGGCGATATTAAATTCAATTTGAGCATTTACTGAACTATTAACCGATTTGTGCTTATTTTGGTTATACCAGTTAGCATCGGCAAAGGTTTGTCTGATAAGTGCAATACTGCCCATCAGAGAATTGGGGTAGTCTTGTTCAGACGTGCCTTTATCGAAGGCCATAAAAGGTTGGCTGCGGGCACGATAAATCACCTCGTTGGCGGTTTTATCGGCTAATGAAAGGCTAACCCCCGTACCGCGGAAAATACCGTCGAGTTTACTGCTTTGTACGCTGGTAAAGCCGTTATTGATCCAATCACGTGCGCGTTCTTTATTTGGGTAAACGTAATTAAACCATTCTTTTTCAGCGTGAATTGCGCCATTTTCCGCATTACCGCCGATACGCTTAATATCATATACCGGACGAGTCAGCCCCAATTTGGGATATTCAAACTCGATACCATAATCGGTAAAGGGATCGATAAAACCGGGATAGATAGTATAACCACCGAGATCAACTTTTAATGCTGCTTCTGGGATATCCCCTTTTTCAATAATGGCTTTGATCCGATTGTTTTCAACTAATAATGTGGCATTTGTGAGTCGCTTCCCTGGCGCTATGATTAATTCAGCATTGGTGAAGGCCGTTAACTTATTGACGGGGGAGATGGGATTGGCCTCGGCAAAAATGTTGTGGGATACAAAACTACTTATAATGCCGCAGCTTATTATTATCTTATTGTTTATCTGCATTTTTTATTCACTTAGACGGAGGGGGAATAAAGAGTAACCTAAAGCAGATGTAAATACTAAAGCTGAATTGTAACGCAATTTAAGCATTTACTTGAATGCAATGGGGGGGGCATTCAGGCATAAAAAAGCTCGCAGGGCGCGAGCTTTTTTATGTTACTCAGTGGTAATAGCAAGCGGCTATTACCAGCACGGTATTGGATTAGATTAAGAAATCATCCATAGAACGGCCTTTATTGACTTCGTTCTTAAATACCGTTGGCATACGACCTTGACCAGTCCACTGGATCACTTCGCCGTTTACTTCGATTTGGTATTTTGCTGGACGTGGAGCGCGTTTTTTACCTGCAGTTTTAACTGCAACGCCACCTAAGTCGTCGATTGATAAACCAACTGCTTCCATTTGTTGGCGGATTTCTTCGATTTTAGCATTACGTGCAGCAATAGCTTGCTGCTCTTCTGCTGCCATTGACTCACGCTCAACTAAAATTTTATCTAGCTTAGCCGCTAAATCACGCAGTTCTTCAACGCTGAGATCTTTTACTGCAGCTTTAAAACGACGACCGTGAGTTAATATCTCTAAAAATTCGCTCATATCTATTTTCGTCCCACTCTATTTTTATTACAGGATAATGGTGAACAACAGCTAAATGATAGAAAGTAATATAGCTCGAATCAAATAAAATTATGCAATAAACAGAAATTAAATATTATTTAATTTTTGAACTTTTTAAATATGGCAGATAAGTGTTCAAAAATGTGGCCAATACCACAGTCTTAAAAAATGCAAACAGGCGTTTGAGTTTAGTTGACGTTAACGTTAACAGGACGTAAAGTGGCTCTATCCTGCATTGGTGATGACCAATGTTTTGTCCATGTACATGAAAGTGTAGGAAGGAAACCCTATGAAAGTATTGGTGCCTGTTAAGCGCGTAGTTGATGCCAATGTGAAGGTCAGGGTAAAAGCTGACAACACCAGCGTTGATACCGCAAACCTCAAAATGGCGTTGAACCCTTTTTGTGAAATTGCAGTAGAAGAAGCGGTTCGTTTAAAAGAAGCGGGCAGTGCTACTGAAGTAGTGGTCGTCAGTATCGGCAATAAAGCCGTTCAAGAACAATTGCGTACCGCGTTAGCACTGGGTGCTGACCGTGCAATTCACATTGATACTGAAGAAGAGTTAACCCCAGTATCGATTGCCAAATTACTCAAAGCCGTACAAGAAAAAGAACAAGCGCAATTAGTGCTGTTTGGTAAGCAATCTATCGATGGCGATAATAACCAAACTGGCCAAATGTTTGCGGCATTAACGGATATGCCACAAGCCACTTTTGCTTCTGAAATCAAAGTCGAAGGTCATTCAGTGCAAGTGGCTCGCGAGATAGATGGCGGGATGCAAACCTTAAGTCTGCCGCTGCCTGCTGTGGTGACAGCCGATTTACGTTTGAACGAACCTCGTTACGCCTCATTACCTAACATCATGAAAGCTAAACGTAAGCCATTAGATGTGCTCACTGTTGCGGATTTAGGTGTGACGCTAAAAGCCCATCAAACTGTGGTGAAGGTGACGCCACCTGCCGAACGTAAAGCGGGCATCATGGTTGCGTCGGTAGCTGAGCTGGTTGAAAAGTTAAAGAATGAAGCGAAGGTGATCTAAATGGCCATTTTAGTATTAGCAGAACACGATAATGCGGCACTGAAACTGGATACCGCAAAGGTTGTCACCGCAGCGCGTGCCATTGGTGACGATGTGCATGTATTGGTGGTGGGTCACCAATGTGGCGCCGTGGCACAAGCTGCGCAAGCCCTACAAGGTGTCGCTCAAGTATTAGTTGCCGATAACAGTGCCTATGAAGCGCATTTAGCCGAAAACGTGGCTAAATTGCTGGTGGACTTAGCACCAAACTACAGCCATATCCTGGCTGC
Source organism: Shewanella sp. FJAT-51649 (assembly GCF_019457435.1). Lineage (NCBI taxonomy): Bacteria > Pseudomonadati > Pseudomonadota > Gammaproteobacteria > Alteromonadales > Shewanellaceae > Shewanella > Shewanella sp. FJAT-51649. Next base: position 1,610,550 of record NZ_CP080411.1, read on the forward strand.
AGCATCGAGCGCTGGCAAAGATACGCTACCGCGTGTGGCGGCCTTGTTAGACGTTGCGCAAATTTCTGAAGTGATTGGCGTGGTGAGCAGTGATACTTTTGTTCGCCCTATTTACGCAGGTAACGCTTTAGCGACAGTACAAAGTCATGACGCGATTAAAGTAATGACAGTCCGTGCCAGTGCCTTCGATGCAGCGGCGCAGGGCAACAGTGCTGCCGTGACGACTTTAGATAAAGTGTTTGAAGCCAAGACCCAGTTTGTGTCTCAATCATTGACTGTTTCTGCGCGTCCAGAGTTAGGTAATGCGGGCATTATCGTTTCTGGTGGCCGTGGTATGGGTAGCGGTGAAAACTTCGGTATGTTAGAGCAACTGGCGGACAAACTCGGTGCCGCGGTTGGGGCTTCACGCGCCGCGGTTGACGCAGGCTTCGTGCCTAACGATCTGCAAGTGGGTCAAACCGGTAAGATTGTGGCGCCAAATCTCTACATCGCCGTGGGGATTTCGGGCGCGATTCAGCATTTAGCAGGGATGAAAGACGCTAAGGTGATTGTGGCTATCAACAAAGATCCTGAAGCGCCAATCTTCCAAGTGGCCGATTATGGTCTCGAAGCCGACCTGTTCGACGCCGTTCCAGAGTTGATTTCAACTCTAGGTTGATTTTATCCGTGATCTAAGTCAAAGTAAGCGGCTTTGCGGTGGCAACTGCTTAGCCGCTTATGTTTTTATGTGCCTCACGCCCGTGCATGGGCGTTCTTAGAAGTAGAGGCGCACCAAATATCAGTAGTGATCAGTAGGGTGATTCCGTTTATCGTTCACGAAAGGATTTGGTGCCGAAGTGGTTTGATTTATCACGATCAACTGCTGGGGTTGTGCCGAATAGGTACAACACTGCCATAGTATTTTCTGATACGGATATTAGGAATAGTTACTATGGAGCGCTACTGATAGGACAGGTGATCTTGGGTATCTATTGCCTTTTCCCACCAGTTCAGTCGCCCTCCATTCGTATTTTGACGAAGAAATAATCAATGACTGTAGTAAGTTACGCCGATTCGGCACTTTCTCTGCTGCCGCCTGTGGTCGCAATTGTGTTGGCGATTTTCACTCGCCGCGTTCTCCTTTCCCTCGGTTTAGGTATTGTGATTGGGGTGTTATTACTCAATCAATTTTCACCTGTGGCCAGCGGTGAGTTTTTATTTAACAGTGTAAAAGGACTTTTTTGGTCAGAAGATGGCGTAAATTCTTGGAATTTATACATTCTCGGCTTTTTAATTGTATTAGGGATGATCACGGCATTAATTACCGTTAGTGGTAGTGCTAGGGCATTTGCCGATTGGGCGCGCCTGCATATTCGCAATAAACGCGATGCCAAATTGCTGACCATGTTTTTAGGCTGTGTTGTCTTTATTGACGATTATTTCAATAGCTTAGTCGTAGGTTCCGTCGCCAGACCCGTTACCGACCGTTATTATATTTCCCGCGCTAAGTTAGCCTATTTATTAGATTCAACGGCGGCGCCGGTTTGCGTTATTTCGCCGGTATCCAGTTGGGGCGCTTATATTATCGCGCTGATCGGCGGCATATTAACCGCCCACGGTTTTGCCGATTCTGGTCATTTGAGTGTGTTTATTCAAATGATTCCTATGAATTTCTACGCTATTTTCTCTTTATTATTATTACTTTGTGTTGTATTTATGGGCTTAGATATTGGCCCTATGCGTGAGCATGAATTAAATGCGCAGCGCGGTAATTTATATGATGAGAATAAAGGATTACCGCCTGGAGCGAATGCCGATTTACCCGAAGCCGAAACGGGTAAAATCCTCGGTTTATTCTTACCTATTACTGTGCTGGTATTTGCGACCCTGTATTTTATGATCGACAGTGGTGCCCAGGTATTAGCGAAAGAAGGCATTGAATTTAATATTATTTCTGCTTTTGAAAAAACCGATGTGAGTTCATCACTATTCTTTGGTGCGCTTATTGGTTTAGCGGTTGCGCTGGTGCTTAACCTAGTGCAAGGCGTTGAAAAGTCGATGGTCATTAAAGGCGTGGTGCAGGGTGCTCGCTCTATGCTGCCTGCGATTTATATCCTGTTATTTGCATGGACCATCGCTGGCGTGATTGGCCAGCTTGAAACCGGTAAGTTTATGGCGAGCCTCGCCACAGGGAACATTCCCTTTGCCTTCTTACCTGCGTTGATGTTTGTGTTAGCGGGTCTGACGGCGTTTTCTACCGGCACCAGTTGGGGCACGTTCGGTATTATGCTGCCGATTGCCGCCGATATGGCGATGGGCAGCCACACAGCCATGATGTTACCAATGCTGGCTTCGGTGTTGGCGGGCGCAGTATTTGGTGATCACTGCTCACCTATTTCGGATACCACGATTTTGTCGTCAACTGGCGCGAGCTGTCACCATATCGACCATGTTGTGACTCAGCTGCCTTACGCTGTGATTGTGGCGCTGATCAGCATGGTAGGTTATGTGGTGCTTGGCTTTACAGAATCGGTGAATGCGGGACTACTCACCTGTAGCGTGCTGTTTGTCTTAAGCATTGTGTGGTTACGGTTTAAATCCCAAAGCAACGCGAAATAAGCCTGACTTCAGCGAGCGGTTTATTCGCGAGTCTTCTCTGTGTATTTACCGAGCGCTAAAAATAAATCAGCCAGCAATTACGCTGGCTGATTTTTTATCTATCACTCATCCCCAATTACAGGGCGGTGTTGAGTCCACGGCGGTTCAATAACCCTTCGGTGGTAGGCTCTTGACCACGGAAGTTCTTGTAGGCTTCCATTGGCGCAATGCTGTTGCCCACTTCGCGAATTGTCTTGCGGTATTTCATGCCGATTTCACGGTTCAGGCCACCTTGCGTTTGCACGTAAGCGTAGGCATCGGCCGCTAAAATCTCACTCCACATATAAGCGTAGTAACTCGCTGAGTAACCACCTGGGAAGGCGTGGGCAAAGTAAGTTGACTTATAACGTGGTGGCACGGCAGTGATATTTAAGCCGTGTTTTTTCAGCGCATTGGCTTCGAATGTCGCCACATCTTGCAGTGGAGCATCTGGGCTTAATGAGTGCCATTCCATGTCGACGAGCGCCGCAGCCATATACTCTAAGGTATCGAAGCCTTGGTTAAAGCTACCGGATTTGAGCAGTTTTTGCAGCAAATCATCGGGAATTGGCTTACCAGTTTCATAGTGTTTGGCGTAGTTGGCTAACACTTTAGGGTGGGCAGCCCAGTCTTCTTCGAAGGTTGATGGGAATTCCACAAAGTCACGAGAGACAGAGGTGCCCGCTAAGCTTGGGTAAGTCACCTTAGAGAACATACCGTGGGTACCGTGGCCCATTTCGTGGAACATAGTGGTGACTTCGTTGTAGCTGACGAAGGTCGGTTGTCCCTCTGGCGCCTTCTTAATGTTCATCACGTTAACCACGACAGGCTTAGTGCCTTCGAGGAAGGATTGACCCACGAACGAGCTCATCCATGCGCCGCCACGTTTGCCTTCTCGGGCAAAGTAGTCGGCATAGAAAATCGCCATGCTCGAACCATCGGCATCAAACATTTCATAGGCTTTCACATCTGGGTGGTACACGGGTAAATCTGGGCGTGGCTTTAAGGTGACGCCATAGAGTTCTTTGAGGGTGTAGAACACGCCGTCTTCGAGTACGCGGTTAAACTCGAAGTAAGGACGAATGCTACTCGCATCGAGGGCATATTTCTCTTGGCGAACTTTCTCTGCGTAGAATTCCCAGTCCCATGGCGCGAGTTCAAACTTGCCGCCAGTCTTGTCGATCATCGCTTGGATATCGGCCGCTTCTTTCTCGGTATTGGCTACGACGGCTGGCACCATAGAACCAAACATGCTGTATACCGCTTCAGGCGTTTTTGCCATTTGTGGCGCGAGGCGGTAGCTGGCCCAGTTTTCATAACCTAAGAGGGCGGCACGCTCGGCTCGTAATTGGGCTAAGCGAGACACTAAAGATGCGGTTTCGTTTTCACCCGTTAAGCCACGGTTTGCCGAGGCTTCCCAAATGCGTTGGCGCAGTTCACGGTTCTCTAGAGAGGCGAGCACAGGCTGGCGAGTGGTGTTGGTGATGTTGATTAAGTACTTACCTTCGTGGCCAGCGGCCTTGGCGTCGTTGGCTGCCGAGGTGACTTCGCTGTCAGTCAGGCCGGCCAGTTGCTCTTTGTTATCAACAACGATGGCGATTTCTTTGGTTAAGCGCAGTAAACGTTGTGAGAACTCGTTGGTCAGCGTCGATTGTTCTTCGTTCAGAGCGCGGATCTTCACTTTCTGCTCATCGGTCAGTTTAGCGCCGGCCATGATAAAGCGTTGGTGATACACCTCAACCAAACGAACGGCTTCAGGCGTTAAGCCTAAGTTATTGCGGTCGTTATAAATTGCTTCAATACGAGCAAATAGCGCGGGATTGAGGTTGATGTTATCCGAGTGAGCCGCCATTTTGGGCGCCATTTCGCCTTGGATTTTACGCAGGGCTGGATTGCTGTTTGAACCTGCTAGGTTGTAAAACACGCTCGATGCACGGGTCAGCAGGGCACCGCTTTTTTCCATGGCGACAATAGTGTTGTCGAAGGTCGGGGCGGCAGGATTGCTCGCAATGGCCAAAATCTCTTGGTAATGCTCTTTAATGCCTTGCTCTAATGCGGGCTGAAAATGCTCGTCTTTAATCACGCTGAAATCAGGCGCTTGGTATTGCAGTGTGCTGGCTTGGAACAGAGGATTTTGGGTTTGAACTGCGGTCACATTTGCGGCTTTGGTATCTTGAGAGCTACAACCTGCCAGTGCTCCTGTCATCAGTGTGGCGCCAATGGCGATGGCAATAAAACTTTTACGCATAGTTGAGTGATTTCCTTAGAATTGTAGTTTTTTGTGACTCTAACGTTACTAACTTAAATGGGACTGAAAACCTATGGGGTTAAGTTGTAAGTAAAAGTAAACAAAAAAGCGCCCTACAATCGTAGGGCGCTTGGACTATTTCCTTGCAGGGAAAATAGCGGGACGACTAACTACTTACGGGTAAAGTTATGGTACTTGTCGATACCAGAGCTGCTACCTGTGTTGTGGCACACGGCACAAGATTCACCCGTAGGTTGTTTGAACCAGTCGCCAGTGGCTGGGACGCTGATCTCGCCACCATTGCTTGCCATGTGGGCTTTGACTGCATCGCCAGTATGGCAGGCATAACAGTTTGCCGTGACAGGGCTGGTCATCTTGTTACCAGGCTCAAGGATGTATTGATTTGGCACTTTGTTTAAATCAATCGCGGTTTCGTGACAGGCAACACAGCTGGTGACTGGGTTGATGGCGCCTGCACCGTTCGCGGTCTTGGCTTGAGTGCCATCGGCCTTCATCTCACCAACATTCGCACCATTACCCCAGTGCCAGCTGTGGATCATAGGACCAAAACCTGCACCCAGTGTGGCCGATGTCCGCGCCATGCCGTTATCGTGGCAGGCAATACAACCGTTACCGCCTTGATCGAATGCACCGTTCTTATGGAAGGCGGTAGCATCGTTATGGCAAGTCGTACAGCTGTTATCGCTGATCACAGTGCGACGCTCAAAAGCTGAGACTTTTGCAGTTGTGACTGGATTTACCACATCTGAGTAGGCGGTGAAGGAAACACCCATTGAACCGTCATAACCGTTGGCTCTGAGGTTGCCATTGCTTTGATAGCGTTGGTTACCGTCGTATTCCATCCAGCCAGCGGTGCTGAAGGTGACACGTGCAGAGTAGGCATAGTTAGCGTTTACTGCGCTGATATCTGTGAGCAAGTGACAGATATTCTTAGTGCCATCGGCATTGTAACCATAGTAATAGTTAGTACGGTTACCTGGACGACCCACTAAGGTGTTGTTGTCATAGGCATGTAGATAAGCACCGGCGTAAACAATCGGCTTCTTGGCATCAAATACCAGAGGATCTGAGTAGTTGAAGTTATCTTTAATGCTAAAGATATTACCGTCAGTATCTTTCACTGTCAGTGTGGTACACCAGCCAGGTTCGGCTTTTGCAACGCTTGAGCCATCGGGCGCATAGTGATCCGTTAAGGTTGAAATATCATCCACTTTAACTGGCGTTGATAGGGTAACTTGGTACTTAGCACGGATAGCTTGACGCTCGGTAATACCTTCTTTGCCTTCATGCATTGGACGCACATCGGCACCGTTACTTGGCACTATCGCGCCTGGTACGCCGCCAGTGTTATGACAGTCGATACAACCTGGGCCTGAAACACTGATGTTGGTCGGTGCTTCAACGTGGCAAGAACTACAGTTCATCACACTGAAATCTTTAGTGAATTTCTGGTGATTAATGTGGCCAATCTTAGACAGGGTATTAGTAGCATAACCGCCGATTGAGAAACCTTCGGCATTCTTCGCGCCGCGGCTCACTGAGCCGTGACAGGCTAAACAGCCTTCAACGAAGGTGACTTCGCTGTCCATGCCGGTGGCGACATAGCTGGCGTGGCGACGTGGACTCGTGGAGTAATCCACGTGGCAGGAATAGCAGCTGTCGGTGGTGGTTGAATGTGTGCCTTCTGGCTTATTCACCACCATGGGGGCTGAGCGTGCAATACCACTTTCGCTGTTACCGCCGACTCTGAGCCATACAATGCCCTCAGTGCCTGCATTGACGCCTTTCATCGGTGCTTTAAAGCTGTAGTGACCATCGCCTAACGACTTGATCTCTGCGCCTTCAGTGGCTTGAGTCGCTGCGCCACCAATGTGCACATTGTCGGCGACATTGTTGATATCGGCTTCATCGCGGTTATTGATAAAGCCTTTGTCTGTTAATGCCGCGACTTTGGCTTCAGCATTTAGCAGTCCATTGACTAAGTTGCCATTTTCGTCGGTGACTTCAAATTCATAGGTGATACTGCCTTCGGCAAAGCTGTAGCCCAGAACTTTAACATTGGTCACAGTTGAACTTGTGACTGGTGGTGGAGTCCATGGGTCTCCTGGTTTACCGGGTTGGCCAGGATCGCCTGGTTGGCCTGGTGCGCCGTCTTTACCGTCACTGCCACAACCTACGAGTGCGCCCGTTAGGGCTAATGCGACTAGGTATGCCAGTTTCTTTGATGTGAATATTCTCATCATAATCTCCATTTAATCCAATACGCGTATAAAGGCACGGATTGCAGCACTAAAGTTTGCAGGGGAGATTAGTGCTTTGAGCCGCTGATTTAATTTGCAAGCGTTCGAATAGCTTTTATTTTTTTATTGAGCATTTCTGTCTCGAGCGAAATATTACTGTTATCGATATGTTTGTTTTTTGAGCCAAACCGCATTTAGTCCTATTACTTTGGAGGTAGATCTCATTTTTAAACTTTTGTTAATGTGTTTTTTCTTATGTAAAACAATATTTAAGGTTAAATTAAGCTTATTGTAACAATTGCCATTTTGCTCAGGTGTCTCCAGTTGTCTTTTACGGTTTGGACGGAAATACGAACAATCAATCGAAGCGTCGAAGGGGAGGAATAGTGGTTAAAATGCGCATTCGTGAAATCGAGTGTGGATTTCAGTAGAAAAGCTGAGACAGGCCTAGTGTGTTAGGGGGCGACGCAATGGTAAACTAGGCGCCATAAGCTCTGGCAACAGAGAAACGATAAATTCAGTTTAAAAAAGGGATTCGTTTTGGCGCAATTGTACTTTTACTATTCAGCAATGAACGCGGGTAAATCCACCTCTCTCCTACAATCTTCCTATAACTACCGCGAACGCGGCATGAATACCTTAGTGATGACCGCCTCCATCGATGACAGATATGGTAAAGGTAAAGTGGCTTCACGCATTGGGATTGAAACTGAAGCCCAGGTATTTAGTAGCCAAGACAATCTGATAGAGATGATCACCACTGCCCATCAACAAAATCACTTAAGTTGTGTATTGGTGGATGAATGCCAATTCTTAAGCAAAGAGCAAGTTAAACAACTTACTTATGTTGTTGATAAAATTGATATCCCCGTTTTGTGCTATGGTTTACGTACCGACTTCCAAGGCGAACTCTTTAGCGGCAGTCATTATTTATTGGCCTGGGCCGATAAATTAGTTGAACTGAAAACCATTTGTCACTGTGGCCGTAAAGCCAATATGGTGGTGCGCCTCGATGGCGAAGGCAAAGTGATGCGTGAAGGTGAGCAGGTGGCAATTGGCGGTAATGAAAGTTACGAATCGGTTTGCCGTAAGCATTTTCGTGAATTTATTTGGGATTGATTGAAGCTTTAAGTGTGGCTGGCAGCTCGTAAAATGTAGATAAGTATTTTTGCGCTAACCACTTTGAGGCATGCTGCCAACTCATTAAAATACGGTGAGATCTAACGAGAGACGCAATGATCCTGTGTTGTTAGATCTTGCTCAATGAAGGCAAAGGAATGTATTTGCAGACTCATGCACAGTGGACGAACTTAAGTGTGAGTTTTGCCCTGATACTGGATGTGTTGAGCATAGGTTGGGAACTTTCCCACGTAGAAAGGATTTGTTAAGTGATTTTTGGGAGCCGTTTTGCCTAATTCTACGCAAGAAATGCAATTCGAAAATTATCGTCCTCGTCCGCCACAACCCGAACCTAAGGCTAAGCGTCAGCGCAAGCCAAGATCTAAGGGGCGTGTCTGGTTCCTGTTTTTTATTCTGATTATCTGTGTGGCGGTGTTAATTGGCCAGGAGGTCAAAACCTCTTATTTCCAGTCTAAGTATGTTCATCAATATGCGAAGACCTTGACCTATGAGCTGAAAAATCAGCCCACTCAGTCAATTATCTATCCAAGCTACGGCCCCTTCGATGAGCGTCACGGCTACAGTAAGCTGCCGCAATATATCGATAGATTGCTGCAACGTAACTTCCAAGTGACGCAGCAAGTCGAGTTTTCCCCCGCACTGCAGGAATACGCACAGATGGGCTTTTTCCCGCCTTACCATGAGAAAGCGCAATCGGGTTTGACCCTGCTAGATTGTCGCAATACCGATCTCTATGAGTTTGCTTATCCTAAACGTGTGTATCAGGATGATGATAAAATCCCCAATGAAATCGTCAATACCTTACTGTTTATTGAAAACCGCGAGCTGTGGACTACAGAACCCAAACTTAACCCTGTGATCGACTGGCCGCGCTTTATTGTGGCGGGGATGAGTCAAATCGCTGAAATGGTGGGGATGAATGTGTCTACCGCTGGTGGCAGTACGCTGGCGACGCAAATTGAGAAGTTCCGCCATTCCTCCCAAGGGTTAACCTTAAGCATCAAGGATAAGCTGCTGCAAATTGGCTCGGCCACAGTGCGCGTTTATCAGCAGGGGGAAATTACCGAGCCTGCTCGTAAACGCATTATCCAAGACTATCTAAATACTGTGCCTTTATCCTCAGCGCCTAATCACGGTGAAGTGCATGGCATAGGCGATGGCCTGTGGGCGTGGTTTGGTACCGATTTCGATACCGCCAATAAACTGCTTGCTTCGCCGCAAATCAAAGCCAATGCCGCTAAGCGTGGTCAAGTGTTCCGCCAAGTGGTGGCCTTGATGATTGCCCAGCGTCGTCCATCCTACTATCTGTTGCAGGGACATGAAGACTTAGAGAATCTGGTCGACAGCCATATTCGGTTACTCGGCCAGTATTATTTGATTGACCGCCAACTTAGGGATGCGGCACTTGCTCAAAAACTGCAGTTTAAGGTGGCTAAAGCCCAACGTAATACCCAGTCGGGAGCGGATAAGGGCGTTAATACGATACGCATTCGTACTGCGGGCATGTTAAATGTCGGCTTGTATGATTTGGACCGCCTCGATTTGACCGTAAACAGCAGCTTGCACAGCGACTTACAACAACAGGTGAGTCATTACTTACGCAGTCTTGGGCAGGCCGCAACAGCTGAGAAAGTCGGCCTCTTAGGTGAGCGCTTACTCGAACCTAGCCAACTGCAAAACGTGCTTTACAGTTTTACCCTCTATGAAAAAACCGAGACGGCGAACCGTGTGCGGGTGCAAACCGACAGTACTGACCAACCCTTCGATATTAACGAGGGCAGTAAGTTAGAGCTGGGCTCGACGGCCAAACTCAGGGTGCTCGCAACATACCTTGAGATCATTGCCGAAATCCACGACAAATACTCGAAGAAACACGGTATTGAGTTGGAATCGATTGAGATTGAACCCCGCGACCATCTCACGCGCTGGGCGATTGATTACTTGATTGTGAATCCGGATAGACGTCTCGACCGCATGCTGGATGCTGCGTTGCAGCGGGAATATTCAGCCTCGCCGAATGAGCAATTCTTCACGGGTGGCGGTTTGCATGTGTTCAATAACTTTAAAAAATCAGAAGATTTTAAAGTGCCAACCATGTATGAGGCGTTGCAAAACTCCATCAACTTACCCTTCGTTCGTTTGATGCGTGACATAGTCAACTACAGCAGCAGTATGCAAAACGAAGGCAACATGGCGCGTCTGCTGCGCAACGATAAGGACCCACGCCGCGAGGAATATTTACGGGTGTTTGCTGACCGCGAAGGCAATACCTTCGTCAATAAGTTCTACCGTAAATATAAGAAAGTGGCGCCAAATGAGCGTTTAGAGCTGTTCTTCGATGGCCAAACCCAAGCGGAGCAGCAGCTCACCGCGGCTTACCGTTATTTGCAGCCTAATGAGTCTATGGCCTCGTTTAAGGCCTTCTTACAACAGCGTTTGCCGCAAAACAATTACACGGATAAGCGCATTAAAGAGCTGTATAACAAGTACGGCCCTGAAAAATATAATCTGCCTGACCAAGGTTATATCGCGCGGGTGCATCCACTCGAGCTATGGGTGCTCGATTACTTGAATCAACACCCTGAGGCCAATCTCAACGATGTGAAGGAAGCCAGTAAGGATGAGCGTCAAGAGGTTTACCGTTGGTTGTTTAGAACCCGACATAAAAACGCGCGGGATGTGCGGGTACAGGTAATGCTGGAGGTGGAAGCCTTCCTCGACATTCATCAACGTTGGGCGCGTTTAGGCTATCCCTTTGAATCTATGGTGCCTTCTTTAGGCTCGGCGCTCGGCAGTTCGGGGGACAGACCCGCGGCGCTGGCGGAGTTGATGGGGATTATCCAAAACGATGGTTATCGTTTACCTACGGTGCGGATTAATCAACTGCACTTTGCCGAAGAAACACCCTATGAAGTTCGGCTCGAAAACCAAAATACTCAAGGTGAACGAGTGATGCGCCATGAAGTCGCCCAAGCCTTAAAGGCGGCGCTGGCAAACGTGGTTCAAAACGGTACTGCACGACGTCTTAAGGGTATCTTTACCGACGATAACGGCGAGATGCTGGCAATTGGCGGTAAAACGGGGACGGGCGATAACCGTATCGTGACCCAGATGCAGCAGGGCCGCAAAGTGGCTACCACGGCGATGAACCGTACCGCGACGTTTGTGTTTTACTTAGGCGATAATTATTTCGGCACCTTAACCGCGTTTGTGCCGGGCAGTAAGTCGGACGATTTTAGTTTTACCTCGGCGCTGCCATTACAGGTGATGAAGGGCATGATGCCAATTCTCGCGCCCTATGTGAAATCCTCGAAGGGCATGTGTGTGCGGGATGAGTAATGACTCACTTTTGCAATATGCGTTTTTGATACATAAGCATGAAATGCTAGCTTGAGGTTCCTTAGATAAAGCAAACCCCGCAGCCGTGAATCGGTTTGCGGGGTTTTTATTGGCACCGACAGGCTACTCGTCAGCGTTGATATATTGTTTGCGGTCTAAATCGTACTTACGCATCTTGTCGTATAAGGTTTTGCGGGGCAGTTCGAGTTGCTCCATGGTTTGCTTAATGCTGCCCTTGTTATGGCTTAAGGCCTCTTCTATCAATACCCGCTCAAAAAACTCGACCCGTTGCAACAGCGACATGCTGGTATGCAGGCTCGGTGCATTACCTAAGCTGCCGGCGAAGGCCGCTTCACCACCGAGCAATACATAACGTTCTGCCAGATTTCGCAGCTCGCGCACATTACCCGGCCAGTCGTGGGAGGTGAGGATGGCATTCTGCTCGGCATTGAGGGCAATCAGCGCTTTGTGGTAACGCGCTGAGGCCATACGGGCAAAGTGTAAGAATAATAAGGGAATATCTTCTCGGCGATCCCTGAGTGGCGGAATCGGCACTGTCACCAGATTTAAGCGATAGAGCAGGTCTTGGCGAAACTCTCCGGTGTCGCACAGGGACTTTAAATCCACTTTAGTGGCGGCAATGACCCGAATATCCAAATGAATGCTCTTATTGGAGCCTAAGCGCTCGACCTTGCGATCTTCGAGTACCCGCAGCAGTTTGACCTGTAACGACAGTGGCGTGCTTTCGATTTCATCTAAAAAGAGTGTGCCGCCGTTGGCATACTCAAACTTACCGATACGCAGTTTATCGACACCGGTAAAGGCTCCGGCTTCGGCGCCAAAGAGTTCGCTCTCAATCAAGTTCTCGGGAATCGCGCCGCAGTTAATGGCGACAAAGTTAGCTTGATTGCGACTGCTGTGGTCGTGCAGATAGCGGGCGACCAATTCCTTACCCGTACCCGTTTCACCTTCGATAAGCACATCGGCGGGGGTGTCGATTACTTGGTCTATGATATGACGCATGCGCAAAATGCCGACACTGTGGCCTAATATTCTTGGCCCTGGCACGTTATGGCTTTCTAACTCTTTCTTTAATTTACGGTTCTCTAGAGTGAGGCTGCGTTTATCTAAGGCGCGTTTCACCACATCTAGCATGTGTTCGTTGTTAAAGGGTTTTTCGAGAAAATCGTAGGCCCCTTGTTTTAAGGCATTGACCGCCATGGCGATATCGCCAAAGCCGGTGAGCAGCACGACGGGTAAATCGGGATCTTGCTGACGAATTTGCTGCATCAGGCTGATGCCATCGAGCTGCGGCATATTCACATCGGAAATCACCACGCCCGCCCAGTCCCTGTCGAGTAATTTGGCTATCCCTTTGGGATCGGTAGTGGCGAAGGCTTTAATGCCTTCCAGCTCAAACAGTTGGACTAGCACTGTGCCAATATGGGGCTCATCGTCGATGATCAGTACGCTATAGTCTTGAATTGAATTGGGCAGACTCATGATGACTGACGTTCCTCGGCTAAATAAATCGGTAAAATAATATGGAAAATCGCGCCGCCGTCCTCGGCATTGGCAACATTAATTTGCCCCTGCATAGACTCGATAATGCGCTGGGAAATGGATAAACCTAGGCCAAGCCCTGTACGCTCACTGGTGGTGAAATAGGGCTCGAAAATCTTCTCCATTTGGCTCTCGCGCACCCCTGGGCCTGAGTCTTGAATACTGATACAGAACTTGTCCGCACAGTTTACCCTAATACTCAGTGTCCGTTTTGAAGATTGCTGCATGGCGACAATCGCGTTGCTCATAATATTCACAAACACTTGCTGCAATCGCACTTTATCACCCCAGACCTGATATTGGCCTTCGGGCAACAGCACATCGAGCTCAACCCCTTGCTTGTCGATTTCGGGCTGGACTATGGTCAGGGCTTGTTTGATACAGCCCTTAAGATCGGTCGCACTATCCGTGCCTTGGCTCTTACGGGTAAAACTCTTAAATTGGCCGACAATATCGGCTAATCGGTCGGTCAGCTCGATAATAATTTTAAGATTATCAGAGGCTTTATCCGGCATATTGCGAGCGAGGAAGGTTTGGGTATTTTGCGCATAACTGCGCAGTGCGGCCAAGGGCTGATTCAGCTCGTGGTTGATACTGGCGGATAGGCTACCTATCACGGTCAACTTAGCCGCCTGAATAAGTTCATCCTGAGTGTCCTTGAGGCGATCATTGGCCTGTTGCAGATCTTGGGTGCGCTCTTCCACCCTTTGCTCCAGTAAACTCTGGGCGAGTTGCATACGTTGCAAGTTGCGGCGCCGCTCGCTACTAAAGAGTAAGCCTAAGGCGAGCAACAAGTAGATAGAGGCCGATAACAGCATAAGTGCGGGCATGGATTCGAGCAGGGGTTTCATCGGCGCCAGAATATGCACCCGCCAACCCGCCTTGGTCATCAAATGATGGGTATCCATATATTGCGCCTGACTGTTGCCGGAGCGAATTTGGTAGATATGGCCGTTACTTAGGCTATCTTCTTGATATTGTGGCTTTATCAGTAATTCACCAATCGGCCGCTCCGCGTAACGTTTTGAGGCATTTAAGGCATATTGTTTGGCCTGAGTCAGCGGTGTGAGTGAGGCTAAGCGCCATTCATCGACACTGGAGATAAATACAATATCGTCGGGGTCGCTGATTAAGAATTGATATTGGCCAGCCATCGCAATGCTGGTGCTTTGCTGCTCGATATCGGCGATATCCACTTTTACAATAATGGCGCCCAGAATGCCTTTGGCGCCTTGCTGATAAATAGGGTAAGAGAAGTAAAAGCCACGTTTATCCGAACTGGTGCCCACCGCATAGTAGCGGCCTAAATTGCCCGAAATCGCATCGGTGTAATAGGGTCTGAAGGAGTAGTCTTTGCCGATAAACGAAAAAGGCTGCTGCCAGTTGCTGGCGGCAATCGCAATGCCGAGGGCGTCGATAAGATAGATATCGGATGCCTCAGTCACATGCTGAATTTCTTCCAAATATAGGTTGAGCTCTTGTACCTTCTTGGGGTTTTGTTGATCGTTTAAGACATTGGCGAGCATAGGGTTAGTTGAAAGTACGTGGGGGATACTCTCGTAGCGCGATAGGGCGCCATCTAAGAAGCTGACCAGCTCTTTGAGTTGTCGCTCGGATTGTTGTTGTATTTCAATTTTGCCCTGATGAAAGTGCACCCAATAGGTCAATTTTAAGATGGCAAATAAGCCCGCAAGTAGCACTATGGTCATTAAAAGACGTTGTTTGGCCTTGGGCGTCATGGGCAACATAGCAGGTAATCCTGTCCACACTGAATAAAACAAAGCGAGCCTGAGTAGGCTCGCTTAAAAACTATCTAGAATCAAGGAATAATCCTTAATCCTTGAGATTAATATCCGTTGAGCTTATCCAGAAATTCTGGCAAGAACAGGGAGATTTGTGGCACGTAGGTGATAAGCGCCAAGAAGGCCAACATCAGTGCTAACCAAGGTAGTACAGATTGGATCACCCAGCCGATACTGCGGCCTGTGATCCCCGCTGTCACGAAGAGGTTAAGCCCCACCGGCGGTGTCAGCATACCAATCTCCATGTTTACCACCATGATGATGCCTAAGTGGATAGGATCGATACCTAAGTGGGTGGCAATTGGGAACAGGATTGGCGCCATAATCAGCACGATGGCCGATGGCTCCATAAAGTTACCCGCCGCTAACAGCAGTAAGTTGACAATGATTAAGAAGCCCCACGCGGGTAAGCCCATGCCCACAATATGTTCGGCAATGATATGGGGAATACGCTCAGTGGTTAGCACGTGGGCGAATAGCATGGCGTTGGCAATGATAAACAGCAGCATGATGCTGACCTTTGCCCCGTCGCGCACCACATGGCGGATTTCTTTGTCGATTGGGGTTTTAATCAGTCCGAGCGCCATATGGCCTAAGTTACGGACAATGGCGCTGGGAATAGGCTCATTAGGGTTACGCCATGCGACATTTTTCAATGGACCAATATCGCGATAACCAAATACCGCAATGAAATAGGCATACATACAGGCTACGGCAGAGGCTTCAGTTGGGCTGGCCACACCGCCGTAGATTGAACCTAACACGATAATGATCAGCGCCAGACCTCCTAAGGCTTTAGCACTGGAAATCCCCAGTTGTTTAAAGCCAGGGAAGGGGCGTGATGGCAGATTTTTAAAACGGGCGACGATATAAATCACTATCATCAGCAGGAAGCCCATCATCAAACCTGGGATTAAGCCCGCCATAAACATTCTGGCAGCCGAGACTTCCGTCGCCGCCGCATACACTAGCATTACGATTGAAGGTGGGATCAAAATCCCTAGGGTGCCAGAAGTGGTAATCACACCGGCGGCAAACTTTTCGGGGTAACCTGCTTTCACCATACCGACGATCACAATCGAGCCAATGGCGGCCACAGTTGCTGGAGATGAACCTGATACCGCGGCAAATAACATACAGGCCATCACTGAGGCCATGGCTAAACCGCCACGGATATGGCCGATACTGTCCATCGCAAAGTCGATGATCCGTCGCGCCACCCCACCGGTTGACAGGAAGGCTGAGGACAGAATAAAGAATGGGATCGCCAGCAGGGTATAGTGCTCTGACGATGACTCATAAAGTTTTAACGCCACTGAGGCGAGGGAATCGTTGGAGAAGAATAAAATCGTCAGCATGCTCGAGAAACCTAACGCAATCGCGATAGGCATACCTAAAAACATACAGACGAGTAGGGCAGTAAAGAGGGTCGCAATGGCCATTACTTCGCTTCCTTATTGTCTGTTTCTTGTTGTGCGTGCTGAGCACCTTCATCAATTAAATGCATGCTTTCTTTCGCTTCGTCGGCAAATTGGAATCCAGAAACTTGGTTGCGCAGGATGGCGATAAACAGTTCTAAGAAACGCCAAGTCAACATGCTAAAACCAATCAATAGAATGCTTTGGGATAACCAAATAGGCACAGCGCCGTCTTCGACATCAATCTTTAAGGTGTTCCAAGCAAAGTCGGGATCTAAGCTGTTTAACAGGAACTTAGGAAAGTGAATATCTTCCATCGGTACGCCGATTTGGTACATCTGTGACAGATATTCCCAGCTACCTTTTAAAAATAGTCCGCAATAAGCTAAGCAAATCAATGCCGTCACTAGGGAAGTGATCTTTTTAGCCTTAGGGGGCAGATTTTTTACAAACGCATCAACACCGATGTGAGCACCGACTTTCACCCCATAGGACATACCAAAGAGCACAAACCAACCACAGAGGGTTAAGGTCAGTTCTTGGATCCATAAAAAACCGGTATTGAAGAAAAACCGCGCCACTACCTCAGTGAACACTAAGAGTGTCATTAAGGTGATTAAGAGGTTGAGCACCCCTTCTTCAAAGTAACCAAAAATTCGCGATATCACAGCTGTACTCCCCTCGCTCAAATACCGCTTAACCCCAAATAGAGGTTAAGCGGTTTATTTCATTATTGTTTATTTGCAGCAACAGCGGCTTCAATCACATCTTTACCTACTTGGTCTTCAAACTTCGCCCAAACAGGTTTCATTACATCAATCCATTTTTGACGCTCATCTGGCGTTAAGGTCACCAGTTGCGAACGTTTAGAATCAAGGATTAATTGCTTGTCTTCGTTATCTTTTTCAGCGGCGATCTTGTTACCTAAAGCGATAGATTCATCTAAGGCTTCTTTGATCACTTTACGTTTATCCGCTGGTAAGCTCTTCCAGAAGGCGTCAGAGGTTACGACCATGTAGTCCAGCACGCCGTGGTTACTTTCGGTGATTTGGCTTTGAACTTCATAGAATTTTTGTGAATAGGTGTTAGACCAAGTGTTTTCTTGACCGTCGATCGCACGGGTTTGCAGCAGGGTAAACACTTCAGAGAATGGTTTCTTCACAGGGATAGCGCCCACAGCATCAAACTGGGCGGCTAATACGTCAGATGCCATCACGCGGAATTTTAAGCCCTTAGCATCAGAAGGTTGTTTCAGTGGTGTGTTAGCAGAAAACTGCTTCATACCATTGTGCAGATAACCTAAACCGACAATCCCTTTGCGGCTCATTGAGTTCAGCAGGGCTTGGCCTGCTTCACCTTGTTGGAAACGGTTTACTGCATCCATGTCATTGAACAGGAATGGCAGGTCGAAAACCTGTAGGCGTTTGGTATAACGTTCAAATTTTGAGAGAGAAGGCGCTACAAATTGCACATCGTTTAACAGCAGTGCCGCTAACTCGTTGTTATCCCCAAATAACTGTGAGTTAGGGAATACACTGACCGTATATTCACCAGGTAAACGTTGCTCAACGAGTTCTTTAAACTTCAACGCCATTTGACCCTTTGGCGTATTTTCTGCAACCACGTGGGAGAACTTGATTTCAACGGGCGCCGCAAACACGTTAAAGCTGGTCGCGAACACTGAGGCCAGTGCCAGCATCTTAGCTACGGTTTTTAATGGACGTGTGATACCCATTTGTTGATTCAATGTCATTTTTGAGTTCCTTTTTCTGTTGTTAGGATTTGTCCTCAGCCTTGGTTAGTTTGTTACCAAGTGTGAGTAGGAATACAGCCTTGATTTCCCTGAGGTCTGTCTTAATAAAGGCAAATACCACGCCAACTTACGATGCACTCTGTAAGTGTTTGGTTAATAAAGTGTAGTTCATTTGACGTTTGTCACACTTTTAGTTTTGTGGGTGAGATCTCGCTCACGTTGATTTTGGCTATGGGTGGAAATCCACCCAAACTGCATTTTGTGGGGTATGAGCAGAGGTTTTTAGCTTGATGATTAACTGAGCAAAATAAGTTGCTTTTAGATCAAAAGCTGGCTGAAAAATGACTATGGAGTAGGGGATTGGTGGGATGGCTAAGATGAAGTAATGCGGCAGTCAGCCGTGTTCTTCGCCAATTCGCTTAAGGATTTCATCACTCGGAAGTAACTCCAAATGCCCGCGTTCATCGAAGTACCAGCCAGTAATAAAGCCTTTTTGGCGCATGCTGACGAGATTGTGCATAACTTCACGGGCTTCCCTCAGCGCGGTTTGTTCATCGCAGGCATGGGTATGTTTTAAATACGCTGCAATATTGGTGAGGGATGCAGATTGACTGACGCTGGCCATAGTGCTGATCTCCGAATATGCCTAAGGCAACAATCAGCAGCGTTTAATCGGATTGAATACTGGGTAACAGACTCAGTTAAGCAGATGCTGATTAAGATCAAGCATAGTTGAGTTGAGCTAGGGGTAAAGTTTTTGGGGGAATATGGTGGTCGCTACTGGGATCGAACCAGTGACCCCCTCCTTGTAAGGGAGGTGCTCTCCCGGCTGAGCTAAGCGACCCGGGGTAAATCAATACTGCAGAATATGGTGGTCGCTACTGGGATCGAACCAGTGACCCCCTCCTTGTAAGGGAGGTGCTCTCCCGGCTGAGCTAAGCGACCCGGGGTAAATCAGTACTGAAGAATTATGGTGGTCGCTACTGGGATCGAACCAGTGACCCCCTCCTTGTAAGGGAGGTGCTCTCCCGGCTGAGCTAAGCGACCGGAATTCTTTCAATACAAATTTTAATGTCATTCTAAAAATATGGTGGTCGCTACTGGGATCGAACCAGTGACCCCCTCCTTGTAAGGGAGGTGCTCTCCCGGCTGAGCTAAGCGACCGGAGAATGACGACACAGTGAATGAGAAGTATATGGTGGTCGCTACTGGGATCGAACCAGTGACCCCCTCCTTGTAAGGGAGGTGCTCTCCCGGCTGAGCTAAGCGACCCGGGCATATAACAACTTGTATACCATGATTAAATTTGCATTTAACACATGGTGGTCGCTACTGGGATCGAACCAGTGACCCCCTCCTTGTAAGGGAGGTGCTCTCCCAGCTGAGCTAAGCGACCTCTGCTGTGTGGAGCCGTATTATAGGGAGGTTCGATCGAGTGTCAACGCTTTTTAATGAAAAAAGCATTGGTCGCGCTATTTTTGCTCGGATTGACTTAATGTTAATCACGTCATCATTCAAAGTGTTACTTTATTGGACAATTTCGTCGGTATTTTCTTTTCAGGCTTTTGCGCTCATCTTGCCAATAAGTCAGCCTATCGCATCATTAAGCGTTCATTTTTGAGGGTTTGCGGCTTTTTTAGGCTGAAAAGTGTTCTCTTATACGGCTTAAATGATTAAGGAGTAGGGCACTGCGCCATTCTCTTCATCTATTTTGCTAAATCTCGATGGCATGTTTCTAAATAGAGATGCGTATCCTTTATTTAGTTTCGATGACATGGCTTGGGTTTTCGAGTGTTTGTTTTCGGATATGGGGCGCTGGATTCTCATCTTTATCAGAGCCATCTAAAGCGCTCACCTTTGGGCTGATACTTTGAGGGGATCTGCAATACCTGCACTAAGTGCCATTTGCAGCGCAGACTTAGGCTGCTAGAATAAGCCCACTTTTTACCGTGAATGTCTTTATCTAGACGACTTTATATAGGTTAGTGTCCCATTATGACAACTAAGACGCGTTTTGCCCCAAGCCCAACAGGCTTTTTGCACGTGGGCGGTGCCCGTACTGCTCTTTATTCTTGGTTACAAGCTCGTGCCAATAATGGTGAGTTTGTTTTACGTATCGAAGATACGGATATTGAACGTTCAACTCAGGCTGCCTGTGATGCCATTTTAGAGGGCATGAACTGGTTAGGTCTGACGTGGGATGAGGGCCCGTACTATCAAACTAAGCGTTTTGATCGTTATAACGAAATCATCGCGCAGATGTTAGAGCAGGGCACAGCTTATAAATGTTATTGCTCGCGTGAACGTATCGATGCTTTAAGAGAAGCTCAAGCGGCAAATGGCGAAGCCCAAAAATACGATGGTTGCTGCCGTGACTTGCCAGCGCGTGACACTGACGAGCCTTTTGTTGTGCGTTTCAAAAACCCCATCGGCGGTTCAGTGGTGTTTGATGACCATGTTCGTGGTCGTATCGAATTCTCAAACGATGCATTAGATGATCTGATCATTGCCCGTACCGATGGCGTTCCGACTTATAACTTCTGTGTGGTTGTTGACGATTGGGATATGGGGATTACCTGTGTGGTGCGTGGTGAAGACCATATCAACAACACCCCACGTCAAATCAACATCCTTAAAGCATTAGGCGCACCTATTCCTGAATATGCCCACGTGTCGATGATTCTAGGTGACGATGGTGCCAAGTTATCTAAGCGCCATGGTGCGGTAAGCGTAATGCAATACCGTGATGATGGTTATCTGCCTGAAGCACTGCTTAACTACTTAGTTCGCTTAGGTTGGTCACATGGCGATCAAGAAGTGTTCTCTTTAGAAGAAATGAAGCAGCTCTTTAAGTTAGACGACATCAACAAAGCGCCTTCTGCCTTTAATACTGAAAAACTGGTTTGGTTAAACCAACACTATATTAAGACGCTCGATCCTGAATATGTGGCGTCGCACTTACAATGGCATATGGACGATCAAAAGATCGATACCTCAAATGGCCCTGCGTTATCTGCGGTAGTGACGGCTCTGGCTGAACGCGCTAAGACCTTAAAAGAGTTAGCCGCTTCTAGCCGCTACTTCTATGAAGACTTCGCAGAGTTCGATGCTGAGCAAGCGAAAAAGCACTTACGTGGTGTCGCGCTTGAGCCATTGCAATTAGTGCAACAAAAACTGGCTGCATTAACTGAGTGGACTGTTGAAGCTATCCACCAAGCGATTGAAGCCACCGCGACTGAATTAGAAGTCGGTATGGGTAAAGTAGGTATGCCATTACGTGTCGCTGTGACAGGTGCAGGGCAGTCTCCTGGCTTAGATATCACCTTATTCTTAATAGGAAAGGCGCGTTCTGAGCAAAGAATATCCAAAGCGATTGAATTTGTAGCAGATAGAATAAATTCCTAAAAAACGAGTTGACACATTTAGGTGCGCTGCATAGAATGCGCCCCGTAGTTGAGACACAGACGAGCGAATGCTTGTAGTGCACTTAAATACAGCTTGATAAGTTTGGGGCTATAGCTCAGCTGGGAGAGCGCTTGCATGGCATGCAAGAGGTCGACGGTTCGATCCCGTCTAGCTCCACCAAACTTACCGCCGATATTAAGCGAGATGAGCGTTAGTAATAATGCGAGTCAAATTAATATGTCCTTGTGTCCCCTTCGTCTAGAGGCCTAGGACACCGCCCTTTCACGGCGGTAACAGGGGTTCGAATCCCCTAGGGGATACCACTATGTTTATCACATAGGGTTCCTAGCAAATGACTAACGAGTCGTTTGGTAAGAACAAATCCAGTTTCTGCGATATATACTGAATATCAGTATGTCGAAAGAATTTGGGGCTATAGCTCAGCTGGGAGAGCGCTTGCATGGCATGCAAGAGGTCGACGGTTCGATCCCGTCTAGCTCCACCAAATTCGCCGTATTAAGCGAGAGCACTGTTAGTCATTAATAGTTTTCAAATTAATATGTCCTTGTGTCCCCTTCGTCTAGAGGCCTAGGACACCGCCCTTTCACGGCGGTAACAGGGGTTCGAATCCCCTAGGGGATACCACTCTATCCCTTAAAGATAGGGTGCTATCACAAATGACTAACGAGTGATTTGTGAGATAACTAGCAAGACCTCAGTGATGAGGCTAAACATCAGTCCTTGTGTCCCCTTCGTCTAGAGGCCTAGGACACCGCCCTTTCACGGCGGTAACAGGGGTTCGAATCCCCTAGGGGATACCACTCTATCCCTTAAAGATAGGGTGCTATCACAAATGACTAACGAGTGATTTGTGAGATAACTAGCAAGACCTCAGTGATGAGGCTAAACATCAGTCCTTGTGTCCCCTTCGTCTAGAGGCCTAGGACACCGCCCTTTCACGGCGGTAACAGGGGTTCGAATCCCCTAGGGGATACCACTCTATCCCTTAAAGATAGGGTGCTCTCACAAATGACTAGCGAGTGATTTGTGAGATAACTGGCAAGACCTCAGTGATGAGGAAAAACATCAGTCCTTGTGTCCCCTTCGTCTAGAGGCCTAGGACACCGCCCTTTCACGGCGGTAACAGGGGTTCGAATCCCCTAGGGGATACCACCCTATCCATTAAAGATAGGGTGCTCTCACAAATGACTAGCGAGTGATTTGTGAGATAACTAGCAAGACCTCAGTGATGAGGCTAAAAATCAGTCCTTGTGTCCCCTTCGTCTAGAGGCCTAGGACACCGCCCTTTCACGGCGGTAACAGGGGTTCGAATCCCCTAGGGGATACCACTCTATCCCTTAAAGATAGGGTGCTCTCACAAATGACTATCGAGTGATTTGTGAGATAACTAGCAAGACCTCAGTTATGAGGAAAAACATAAGTCCTTGTGTCCCCTTCGTCTAGAGGCCTAGGACACCGCCCTTTCACGGCGGTAACAGGGGTTCGAATCCCCTAGGGGATACCACCACAACTAAAATTAATCGCTAATGTTAGTTGAGAACAATAAGCCACCTTTAGGTGGTTTTTTTGTATCTAAAATTCGTTATCCTGCCATAAGCCATAAGCCATAAGCCATAAGCCATAAGCCATAAGCCATAAGCCATAAGCCATAAGCCATAAGCCATAAGCCATAAGCCATAAGCCATAAGCCATAAGCCATAAGCCATAAGCCATAAGCCATAAGCCATAAGCCATAAGCCATAAGCCATAAGCCATAAGCCATAAGCCATAAGCCATAAGCCATAAGCCATAAGCCATAAGCCATAAGCCATAAGCCATAAGCCATAAGCCATAAGCCATAAGCCATAAGCCATAAGCCATAAGCCATAAGCCATAAGCTATAAGCCTATTCTATTGAGATCGTATCAGTTTATTTGTTTTGGGTTGCGGTAGGGGAGTTAGTATTTTCTGCGGTATTACCTCTTATCAAATCGCAGTACCTAGATGAGAGCAAACGGCGTCCGCTCTCAGTAGATCACCATAGTTAAAGGGCCTTGTTTGTGGATATTTTGAGGATGCGGATATTGTTGAGGATAAGTGCTGGCAACAAACTCTTTGTGACTGTACCACCCAGCCAATAAAACAAACAATAAGACTAATAATAAAGCCAAATAAAAAGGCGACTCGAGGTCGCCTTTTACATCTAAACTCAATGATTTTTCAAATCAAAGTGAAAGGTGGTGCGCTTAAGAAACGCAAAGCTACTCAATCCCGAGGAAGCCACCAGTTTGATGCGCCCAAAGCTGGGCATAGATACCGCCCGCGGCAATTAACTCTTGATGGGTGCCTTGCTCGACGATACGACCTTGATCGAGCACGATTAATCTGTCCATCGCGGCGATAGTGGACAATCTATGGGCAATCGCGATCACAGTCTTTCCTTGCATTAGTTCGTACAAGCTTTCCTGAATCGCAGCTTCCACTTCGGAGTCCAAGGCAGAAGTCGCCTCATCGAGCAGTAAAATCGGCGCATTTTTCAATAGTACCCGAGCAATCGCGATACGCTGTCTCTGTCCGCCGGAGAGCTTAACCCCACGTTCACCCACTTGTGCATCTAAGCCATGGTTGCCATTAGGATCGGTCAGTTCATTAATAAAATCATGGGCCTGGGCCTGTTTTATTGCATGCTCGAGCTGGGTTTCGCTCGCATCAGGATTACCGTAAAGAATATTCTCCCGAATCGTGCGATGCAGTAGAGACGTATCTTGAGTCACCATGCCAATCTGTGAGCGCAGTGAGTCCTGCTTGACCGCTTTAATATCTTGACCATCGATACAAATTTGGCCTTTCTCAACATCGTAAAAACGCATCAACAGGTTCACTAGCGTGGACTTACCCGCGCCCGAGCGGCCAACGAGACCGACTTTTTCGCCCGCTTTGATATTAAGGTTCAGATCTTCAATAACACCAGTTTCTTCGCCGTAATGGAAACTCACCTGATTAAAATCGATACGTCCTTGCTCAACCACTAAAGTGTTGGCATTGGGCGAATCTTGGATAAGTGTCGTTTTCGAAAGAGTATTCATCCCATCGGTCACAGTGCCGATATTTTCAAATAACGAACTGATTTCCCACATGATCCATTGCGACATGCCATTGAGACGCAGCGCTAAACTCACGGCAATCGCAATCGCTCCAACAGAAATGGCATTGTCACTCCAGAGCAGGATAGACACAGCGGCAATGCTGAAGGCGAGCATATAGTTAATCACTTGCACACTAACACTAATCCCCGTAACGAGGCGCATTTGGCGGTACACAGTGTCGAGGAAACTGCGCATACTCGCCTTGGCATACTCGGCCTCTTTATCCGTATGGGCGAAGAGTTTCACCGTGGTGATATTGGTGTAACTGTCAACAATGCGTCCCGTCATCGTCGAGCGCGCATCGGCCTGTTCGGTCGAAACCGTTTTCAGCCTAGGCACAAAATACCACTGTAAACCGATATAGAGCGCCAGCCAGATCAGCATGGGGATCACCAGACGCACATCGGCGCTGGCCACCATCACCAGCATGGAGGTGAAATATACTAAAATGTATACCAGCACATCGAGCAGTTTCATGACGGTTTCACGGACCGCAAGGGAAGTTTGCATCACTTTAGTGGCAATGCGGCCGGCAAAATCATTTTGATAGAAGGACACGCTTTGCTTGAGCAGATAGCGGTGCGCAAGCCAACGAATCGACATGGGATAATTACCCAGCAAGGTTTGATGCATGATCAGCGCATGAAATAGCACTAATAATGGCATCACCACTAGGACCATCAGCCCCATTAATAACAGCGTCGAGCCTTCATCTTGAAAGAGTGTCTCAGGGCTTTTTTTCACTAACCAATCGACTAATTGCCCCATAAAGCCAAAGAGCGAGACTTCGAGCATGGCGATTAATGCCGTCAGCACCGACATTAAGATAAGCGGTAATTCATAGCCCTTAGTGTAATGCCGGCAGAACGCATACACCCCTGTGGGCGGCTTGGTTGGTTCACCATCGGGCAGGGCTTCAACCCAAGATTCAAATCGTTTAAACATGAATTGACTCTATTTTATTGAGAAAAGTGGATGGGGAAAACGTCGAGGTGTCTAGCATATAGGATCTTGCACTTTAAAAGCACGCGATGATCCAGTTCCGTTTTCCGCGAGTGTGCTAGCATAGGGTGACGTACAGTAACCGACAAGTACAAAATTGTGAATAAGAGTGTCGGATAGCCAAATGAAGCAGACAGCCGTGAGCCAAAACTCAGCCCCAAAACCGCCATACGAGCTGGCATCAAGCGACGCGCAGGATTGCCAAATATCCGCCGGGATTTGCCGTGAAGCGCGCATGAGCCGCGATCCACGTTTTGACGGTAAGTTCTTTGTGGGGGTGTTAAGTACGGGGATCTATTGCCGAACAGTGTGCCCAGCCGTTGCACCTAAAGAAGAAAATGTGCGTTATTTTGACTCGGCCATTAAAGCTGCGCAGGCGGGGCTGAGGCCTTGTCTGCGTTGCCGCCCAGACAGTGCCCCAGGCTCTAATCCGTGGAAAGGTACTAACACAACCTTAGACAGAGCGATAGGTTTGATTGAAGCTGGCGCCTTATCTGGCGAGCACGGATTAACGGTCGAGGCCTTGGCGGACAAACTGGGGATCAGCAGCCGTTATTTAAATAAGTTATTTACTGCAGGATTTGGCACTTCACCTAAACAATTTGCCCTCTATCGTCAGTTATTGTTCGCAAAGCAGTTGTTGCATCAGACGCAGTTGCCCATCACTCAGGTCGCCCTTGCCGCAGGCTTTAACAGTATTCGCCGTTTTAACGAGGCGTTTCAGCAGGCGCTGCAATTAACGCCCACACAATTACGAAAATCCAGCCAGAAATCGACTATTAAAGTAGACGATGGGGAGTGTGCCGAACTCGCTTGTTCGCAGGAGATGCCAGCACACAGCTTGAGTCTGTATCAGTATTATCGACCGCCGCTCGATTGGTCGGCGCAATTAGCCTTTTATCGCCTGCGCGCCGTCGCAGGCATGGAATGGTTTAGTGAGAGTGTAACCCCTCACTCCCATGAGGCGATTGACCCAAATATACCACTTGAGTATGGCCGCACCCTGCAAATTGAGGATATTCGCGCAGTGGTGCATATCGTCCATGAGGCACCTTTGCATCGCTTTAAAATCACGCTGACGTTAACGCCTGACTCGCCCTTATCCGGCCTACAAAAGCTCATCACCCAAGTGCGGCGCATTTTAGATCTCGATGCCGATATGCAGCAGATTGAACACAACCTTCAGCACTTGACCGATCTAAAACTCAGTAGCAAATCCGGGCTTAGGATCCCTGGCGCAGGCGCGGTGTTTGAGGCGGGTTGCCGAGCCGTCTTAGGTCAGCAGGTGAGCGTAGTGCAGGCGACTAAATTACTGAATATATTGGTCGAAGCCTATGGCGAACGCTTTAGTTTAAATGGGCGGGAATATCGCCTTTTCCCCACGCCGCAGGCGATTCGTGAAGCGAGTCTCGATGAGCTTAAAATGCCCGGTGCGCGCAAACTGGCGCTCAATGCGCTTGCGGCGTTTATCTGTGAGCAGCCCGAAGCCTCAGTCGATGAGTGGATTGGGGTAAAAGGCATAGGCCCTTGGACCATTGCCTACGCCAAATTACGTGGACTTGGCGATCCGAATATCTTCTTGCACACGGATTTAATCGTTAAAAAACAATTGTTAGCCAGTGTTGCCGCGCAAAAAGGCGTGAATGTTGAAGTGGTAAAACAGCTGGATTATACAACGCTAGCACAGCGGGTGAGTGCGGATATCGCCCCTTGGGGAAGTTATTTGACCTTCCAGTTGTGGTCCAATGCATAAGGCATTTTAGGCCATTCGTTATTGTTCCAGTGACTAGGAACTAGTGACGAGGCTCCATATGAGAGCCATTATTAACTATTGGAAACACAGTACGAAAACACTGTACTAAAGTTGTTTACGAGAACCATTATGAGCCCGAATTTATCCCAACTGATTAGCGCGCCAACGGCCAAAGATTATCAGCCCTGCGTTGTCGATACCTTAAGTACCCCTGTCGGCATACTACAACTCAATGCCAATGCCTACGGATTGAGCCACTTAACGGTCGTTGGGTCGAGCCGAACGGAGATCCCGCTGAAGGCTGCAACTGATGTCGAACTCGCGCGGGCCAAAAGCCATATTGAGCTGGCAAAGGCGCAGCTACAGGATTATTTTCGCGGTGAGCTAACCCAGTTCCACTTGAGCTTAGCGCCCAAGGGAACCGAATTTCAGCAGCAGGTGTGGCAGGCGCTGGTGCAGGTCGGTTATGGGCAGAGTTGCAGTTATGGCGATATCGCCCAGCGTATCGACAGACCCAAAGCTGTCAGGGCGGTAGGTGCCGCCAATGGCGCCAATCCCATCGCGATTATTGTGCCCTGTCACCGTATCATTGGTAAAAATGGCCAATTAACCGGTTATGCCTATGGACTAACGATGAAACAACAGCTGTTAATGCTGGAATCGACAAGCAAGGGAGCGCATTTTACGTTAGAATAGCGGTCATATTTGTTATTGATGAGCCATGTAATTTTTTATGACCCAAGCTTCTTCCTCCGTTGCCAGCTTTGCCGAACTTGGCATTATTGCGCCCCTGTGTGATCGACTCTCTGAGCTGACCTATGTGACGCCTACGCCCATACAAGCGGCGACTATTCCGGCCGTGCTCAGTGGACGGGACGTATTAGCGGGGGCGAATACGGGCTCAGGCAAAACGGCCGCCTTTGCCGTGCCGTTACTACAGCGCCTGTTTGAGACGAAGACTGCGGAAAAGTCGGCAGGCCAAGTGCGTTGTTTGGTACTGGTGCCAACCCGCGAATTAGCACAGCAAGTTGCCGATAGCTTTTTATCCTATGCCTCTCACTTCAATGGCCAACTTAAGATAGTCGCGGCATTCGGCGGTGTGTCTGTCAATCTGCAAATGCAAAGCTTACGCGCGGGGGCCGATGTGCTGGTGGCAACACCTGGCCGTTTATTGGATTTATTAGCCAGCAATGCGCTTAAGCTCAATCGCGTCTCAGCCTTAGTGCTGGATGAAGCGGACCGCATGTTAAGCCTTGGGTTTACTGATGAATTAAATCAAGTGCTTGAGGCGTTGCCCGCCAAGAAACAAACCTTATTGTATTCGGCAACATTCCCTGAAGAAGTGCGTGCACTTACGGCTACCTTGTTACATCAACCGCTTGAATATCATCTACAAAGTGAGCAAGAAAGTACCATTGAGCAGCGCGTTATCACAGTCAACCGTGAACAAAAAACGGCGTTGTTAGCACACTTGATTAAACAGCATCAGTGGTCGCAGGCGCTTATTTTTGTCAGCGCTAAAAACACCTGTAATCACCTCGCACAGAAGCTGTCTAAACGTGGGATCAGTGCCGAAGTCTTCCATGGCGATAAGGCGCAAGGTGCGCGAACTCGGGTACTCGATGGTTTTAAAAGTGGTGAAATCAGTGTGTTGATTGCGACCGATATCGCAGCCCGCGGTATTGATATTGATAAACTCCCAGTGGTGATTAACTTCGATTTGCCAAGAAGTCCAGCTGACTATATGCACCGTATTGGTCGTAGCGGCCGCGCGGGAGAGTCGGGTTTGGCGGTGACCTTGATTTCCCATGAGGAATATCATCACTTCGGCGTAATTGAAAAGAAAAACAAAATCAAACTGGTACGTGAACAAATCCCCGGATTTGAAGCGAATGCCGAAATGCCACTCGAAGTGTTAGCGCAGGAAAAACCGCAGGCTAAACCCGAAGGCACAGGCAAGAAAAAGCGTAAACAGTTACCCGCGGCGAACCTTGAATTTTGGGGTAAAAAATCTTAATTCCTTGGACGTGAGTTATGCTTAGTGCATCTCATGTCCCTTCGCATCTGGTTTGTGGGAGCAGTATGCAGCATCTATTTTGGTTAGTTGAAGGCAAGATAGCGGGTCGAAGTGGCCCCAATAAGGATCCTTGGGATTTAGCCGAGCTTAAGGACTCTGGGATCCGTGCCGTGTTATCAGTGAATGGCGGAGAGGGCTGTGAGCCGGGCAGTTTTAAGCACCATGGACTGCGTTATGAATGCATTCCTTTCTCCCGTAATGTCCCGCCGCAGGAAGGGGATGTTGCTATATGTGTTGCCCAGTTACCGCGTGCGCTGGCGTTTATTCAGCAGTGTGAGGCCGATAATTTGCCCGTGTTAATCCATTGCCGCTCGGGCAAAGACCGTACTGGGCTTATCATGGCCTATTACTTGATGGTCAATGGCGCCGCGCCTTTGCATGCCGTTAGCCAAGTGCGCAGCATTCGCGATATTGCGTTTACTGCCGAAGGTTGGGATCAGTTTGCCTTCGATGTGCTCTATGCGTTACAGGAATAACCATCTGAATTCATAAAATAAGGAATACCATTTAGTGACGATATTAGGGATATCATTGCGCAATTGTGGCGCCACCTTCGCCAACACAATCGCTCAGTATCTTGCCAAGGAGATAGGGCAAAAACGCAAGAGTTATCCCGTCAAACAAATGGTATTTCGTCTCTCGCTTCCCTTTTGGGGGCTTTTGCTCCTGTTGATTAACGGTTGTAGCTCAATGGCAGAATTACCCGCAAAATCAATTGAAACAGCCTATCCCTTAGCCGAAAACTCCACCCTGTATCAGGCGGTAAAAACTGCTATCGCGCAGCATCCAGAGCAAACTGGGGTGTTTCCCCTTGGTGATGGAGTCGATGCCTTCGTCGCTCGCTTGTTGCTGATTGAGTCCGCCGTCAGCAGTATCGATCTGCAATATTATATTTATCGTAATGATGAAACCGGCCGCTTGCTGACGTGGTTTTTATTGGATGCCGCGGACCGCGGGGTGCGAGTGCGTTTATTGCTGGATGATATGACCAGTGCCGACATGGACGAGCAGCTAATTGCCCTCGCGCGCCACCCTAACATCAATATTCGGTTGTTTAACCCAAGCACAGAGCGCAATTACCGCGGCCTTGCCATGTTGTTTGGTTTTAGTCGGTTAAATCACAGGATGCATAATAAATCATTCACCGTGGACAATGTGATGACTATTGTCGGTGGACGTAATATTGGTGATGAGTATTTTGCGGCGAATCGTGACCTCGAATTTGGTGACTTTGACCTGTTAGCCATGGGCGATGCTGTGCCTAAGGTGTCCGATGAATTTGATCGATATTGGAATGCCGACACGACCCATCCGATTGAAGTCTTAAGTGATCATAATCCCACGCAGGCGGAGCTTGAGGCGCTGGCGCAGCGGGTGAGTGAGCAGCGTGAACAGTCCAAGTCCAGCGAATATGTGAAGCGCTTAGCCGAAAGCCAATTATTGGCAAATTTGCAGAGCGATAGCATGACTTGGTTTTGGGGCAAAGCCTTAGTGCTGGTTGACCCGCCCGATAAATTGCAGCAGGGCGATAAATCCACTTGGTTGCTCAGCCAGTTATTACCTTACCTGACGCAGGTGGAGTCCGAGTTACTCATTATTTCGCCTTATTTTGTGCCGACGCAATCGGGAACCGATTTGCTCACACTCTTGGCGCAGTCGGGTAAGCGGGTACGAGTCATAACTAATAGTCTGGCAGCGACCGATGTGCTGGCGGTGCATGCGGGATATAAGCAATATCGAAAAACCTTGTTGGCCGCGGGCGTCGAAATCTACGAGGTGAAAGCACAGGCGGGGGAACGCTCACACAGCTGGCATGGCAGCTCAAAAAGCAGCCTGCACGCCAAATCGTTTGTATTTGATAATAATCAAATATTTGTGGGCTCATTTAACTTTGACCCCCGTTCTGCGGCGGTGAATACCGAGCTTGGACTGTTGATCTCTCAGCCGCAATTGAGTGGCCATGTCAGCCATAATATTGAAGAAAAGCTCGCGACGAATACCTATCGACTCGCCTTGGAGGATGGCGATCTCGTCTGGTGGGACGATGGGGCGCAGCAGCGCTACGACAGTGAGCCAGACGCCGGATTTTGGCGTATCTTTGTAGCTGACTTCCTCGGGCTATTGCCAATAGAGTCACAGTTATAAGCTAAGGTGACTAAATAGCGGTTTTAGCTATCGCAACTCATTTTGTGAACCGTTATGATAAAAACAGAATAGTTAATGAGAATTTAGGTTTATGAAAAGCAAGGCAAGTCAATCCCAGGGGCTATTACTGTTTCGGTTGTCGCAAACACAGGTCTTTGCTCTGGGCACGCTTAAAATCCGTGAGTTAGTGCCTTACACTCCGCTGAGTAAAATTCCTCAATCTCATCCGACGATCATGGGAGCCGCAACGATTCGCGGCCATACCATTCCCGTGGTAGATATGGCGGCAGCGATTGGTTATCGCCCCATCACCGATGAAGAGCGCCAACATTGCTATATCATCATTACCGATTGTCAGCGGATGATTATCGGCTTTTTGGTGCGTGCGATTGATAAAATTATCGAGTGCAATTGGCGCGATATTGAAGCGCCATCGGCTAATTTAGGCCGTAATGCCTTTTTAACCGGAGTGACGCGTTACGATAATCAGCTGGTGCAGTTACTCGACGTTGAGTTGTTGTTGTCGAAAGTCTTCCCCGATGCGCCCGAGGCCAATCGCGCTATTTTAACTGACGTGCAGCGCGAGAAGTTAAAACCCATGCGTATTTTGTTGGTGGATGATTCTAAGGTTGCACGCAAACAACTTTCCGATGCGCTTGATAGCATTAACATTCCTTATTTTGTGACCCCAGACGGTAAAGAGGCTCTCTCGATTATGGAGCAGGCCGCCGCCGAGCATCATCCCATCGATATTCTAGTCAGCGATATTGAAATGCCTGGACTCGATGGTTATGAGCTGGCGTTTGAAGTGCGTGACAATCCTCTTCTCGCCAAAGCTTATATCATTCTGCATACCTCACTTTCGAGCGAGATAAGCGTCAGCCAAGCCCACCAAGTTGGGGCAAATGAGGCGCTGACAAAGTTTGATGCCCATGAGCTGGTGGAAGCAATGTTGCGGGGCGCCGATTTAGCGGCTACGCGGGCGAATTAGGTCCCATGTTGGATTTTTGTAAGGGTTTTGCAGGGGCAGGGTAATTTAATCGGCTTATTTCCCTGCAAAGCTAGACAAGTTCGATCACATCCTATAAAAACCTTATTGGCCTCGATTTTGAAGGTGTGGGGTGGGGAAACTCAGCCGAAATATAATAACGATAGGTTAAGTAATGAAACAAGAATCGTCTTTGTTAGCCAAGTTGGCTAATGGCAGTTTGGTGCTGCAAATTCTCGTGGGGATCATCGCTGGTGTGAGTCTAGCCAGTTTTTCACATGAAGCCGCAAAGCAAGTCGCGTTTTTAGGAAGTCTCTTCGTAGGTGCATTAAAAGCCATCGCACCTATTCTGGTGTTTATCCTAGTGGCGTCTTCCATCGCCAATCAAAAGAAAAATACTCAAACCAATATGCGCCCGATTGTGGTGCTGTACTTATTTGGCACTTTCGCCGCAGCGTTAACCGCCGTGGTGTTAAGTATGATGTTCCCAACCAATTTAGTGTTGGTCGCTGGCGTTGAGGGCACCAGTCCGCCGCAGGGCATTGGCGAAGTCATCAATACCTTACTCTTTAAACTGGTTGATAACCCAGTCAATGCGTTAATGACGGGCAACTACATTGGCATTTTGGCTTGGGGTGTGGGTTTAGGTTTAGCTCTGCACCATGCGAGTGATTCGACCAAGCAAGTGTTTGCCGATGTGAGCCATGGTATTTCACAAATGGTGCGTTTTATCATTCGTTTAGCACCTATCGGTATCTTTGGTCTGGTGGCAGCGACCTTTGCCGAAACCGGTTTTGCCGCCATTGCGGGTTACGCCAAGCTATTAGCCGTGTTACTCGGCGCGATGGCTATCATAGCTTTGATTGTGAACCCACTGATTGTTTACGTGAAAATTAAACGTAATCCCTATCCTTTAGTGATCCGTTGTCTGCGTGAAAGTGGTGTAACTGCATTTTTCACCCGTTCTAGCGCAGCGAACATTCCAGTGAATATGGCGCTGTGTGAAAAGTTAAAGCTGCATGAAGACACTTATTCTGTCTCTATTCCGTTAGGTGCAACCATCAACATGGGCGGCGCGGCGATTACCATTACCGTGCTGACCTTAGCCGCGGCGCATACCTTAGGGATTCAGGTGGATTTATTAACGGCGTTACTGCTGAGTGTCGTGGCGGCGATTTCGGCCTGTGGTGCATCGGGTGTTGCCGGTGGTTCATTACTGCTTATCCCACTGGCCTGTAGCCTGTTTGGTATTTCTAATGATGTGGCCATGCAAGTGGTTGCCGTTGGCTTTATTATCGGGGTTATCCAAGATGCGGCCGAAACCGCACTGAATAGCTCTACGGACGTGATTTTTACCGCCGCTGCTTGTGAAGCTGCTGAAAACAAAGCTAAACTTGGATAAAGTGTGCTGTTGTTAGTGTAGAAAAAGTATCATAAGAGCAGTCACCACGGTGGCTGCTTTTTTTATGGGAGTAGTTATGATCCTTTTCGATTTTAAGGACTTAGATGCGGCTAAGTCTTGGTATGGCGTCAATGATACCGTGATGGGCGGCCTGTCACGCAGTAAGCTCACCATCTCACCTTTAGGCTATGGGATGTTTAGCGGCCATGTGTCGCTCGCCAATGGTGGCGGGTTTGCCTCAGTGCGCTGCGAGTTTTCGCCGCTTGATGTCGGCAAGTTTAGTGGGATTTACCTCGAACTCGACCGCGACAGGAGCAAGCACTACAAAGTGAACCTTAAGGATGCCGATACACCGCAGAGCACGGTTTATCAGGCGCCAATGCCCGATGCTAAGCATCAATCCTTTGGCGTTAACGGTGGCAGTATTATTCACTGGCAACGCATCGAAATCCCGTTTACGGCGTTTCATCCCCAGTGCCGCGGTAAGCCGATTGAGCGTGCTGTGATAGATTTAAGCCGTCTAACTAGCATAGGGCTGGTGATTGGCGCGCAGCAAAGTGGTGATTTTTCGTTAAAGATTAAATCGATAGGGTGTTATTAAAGGGATAACCCTAAGTGTATCCCTTTACGTTAATCGCTCACTTTAGAGTGATTTAGGCGCCGACAATCCCTAAGGGCGTGGCATGTTCCCACGCGCCGCGGGTAAAGTCGGGGAAGTTGACCGAGTTGCTGCGGTTATTCAGCGATTGCTCGCTTAAAATATTCACCACAGACCAAGCGGCGCCATCGTAGACATCCTGATCGAGCGCCTCGCCGTTACGTAGGCAATAGATCATACGCCAGAGCATCACAAAATCCATCCCGCCATGACCTCCGTTGATTTCGGCTTCTTTACCGATGCGTTGCCAGAGTGGATGATCGTATTTGTCATACCACTTTTGCATGTCCATATCCCACTCGTGGTAACTCTTACCAAAACCGCCGTGCTCAACGGCAATCCGATTTGGAAATCCGGCAAAAACGCCATTGGTGCCTTGGATAAGGTTATGGCGGCTGTAGGGCCGAGGAGTAGTGGTATCGTGCTGAACCATAATGGTTCGGCCCTTAACGGTTTTAATCAGGCTAGTGCTCATATCGCCATTGATGTACTTGAGCTGATTACGCTCATGGCCGGCGGGGAATTCTCGTTTGGCATACAGCGCGCGCCCGAGTGCGGGTGAACTCATGGAGGTGAGATAATCGAAACGGTCACCACGGTTGATGTTCATATATTGAGAAATCGGCCCTAAGCCATGGGTGGGATATAAGTTACCGTTGCGTTTGGTGTGCCAATAGGTGCGCCAGGAACCAGTTTTATGGTCGATTTCCTTCATTTGCCAGCGCAGCTCATGGATATAAGCGGCCTCACCGTGGAGCAGCTCGCCAAACACACCTTGGCGCACCATGTTGAGCACCATCAATTCTTCGCGGCCGTAATTGACGTTCTCCATCATCATGCAGTTTTTCTGGGTGCGTTCGGCGGTGTCGACAAGTTGCCAGCATTCTTCTACCGTCAGTGCCAATGGCACTTCCACAAAGGCGTGTTTACCACTTTCCATGGTATCTATGGCCATGGGAGCGTGCCATTCCCACGGGGTTGAAATAATCACAATATCGATATCATCGCGGTTTAACAGTTCGCGATAGCTGAGATCATTCCCCGTATAGACCGCAGGTTTTGGCCGGTTTTGCTTAACGATATGCTCAACGGCTCTATCGATAACGGCTTGGTGGGTATCACAAATGGCTTTAAGTTCCACGCCTTCTAAATGGCAGAATTGTTCGACATGGCTAAAACCCCGCTCTCCCACACCGATAAAACCGACTCTAACCACCTCCATTTTCGGGGCGATAAGTCCGATCACGGATTTTCCAACGCGGGGTTTAGGGGCAACGCTGCTGGCGTTGGCATTGAGGGCAATATTGGCCGTAACCAGACCTGCGGTAACGGCGCCCGCAGCTTTTAGAAAATGGCGGCGATGAATATTGTGCATAGGCTTCCTGCATTATTTTTTGATTATTTGTAGGGCGATATATATCCCGTTTGTTATATCAGAATCCTAAGCCGAGTGAATAATAAAAGATGTAACAAGCTCATTCGTGGGGATGAATGCGCAAGATGTGAAATAAGGTATTTATCTTTACTTTAGCAATAGGTAAATGGTGATAAAGATCGCGTTTTTATTTTCTAATTAAGCTACACTGCCGATTAATTAATCAGGCGAAATTATCTTTTAGTTTTTAAACGTTTAGCAAATTTAATTTAACCAAAAAATTACATTTTGTGGTTGATTTGGGGGAATTTGCGACTCGGGGGAGTAAAGCGGTAAATGGGTTCTATGCTTAATGTACTACCACAACTGACGTTCACTTTAGGTGAGTGGGTATTGCATAAGGATATCAGGATGTCTGGGATTGAAAAACGCCGTCGCCTTCATTGGCGGGAGTCAGATATGCAAAATCGAGAAATTATTGGTCGTTGGTTAGATGAGCGTCCACTGCTTGGTGACAAAATTACCCTCTATAAAGAAGCGGACAAATATTATTTAGAAACTTGGTTTAGCGATGGCTGCCATAGTTTGGATGAAGTGAGTTTGTCCGATACGCCGCAGGGCCAAAAAGTGGAAGATATCGGTGGCAACTTCTTCGGTGAATACTTTATGGTGACGCCCGCCATGCAACTGCAGTTTTGTAATGAGCAGGGCAGTTATTTTCAAGTCGATAAGTTAATGGCTGATATTGATTTCAATCAGCGCGTGGCTTAATGAGTCACAGCGAAAGACGCTAATCAATAAATCGGCAAACACCAACCCGGTTTGCTCAATACGAGGTCGCTTAAGGCGACCTCGTGTCTTTTTAGCGGTTAACTATTTGTGCTAAGCCGTGAAGGGATGCTTACTGTAAAAATGCATGGCTTTACCCGAGTAAGGGTGGGTAAAGCGTAAACTTTGGGCGTGAAGGCAGAGTCTCGGTCTGGCTTTTATCACCTCAGCATCGCCATAAAATTCATCCCCAAGAATGGGATGCCCCAAGGCGAGCATATGCACCCTCAGTTGGTGGGTACGGCCCGTTTGTGGCGTTAATTCGACTAAGGTGCTGTTTTCGCGTCTTTCTAGCACTCGATAATGGGTCAGAGCACTCTTCGCGCCAGCCGTCCCTGCCGCTTGCGTCTTTTGATAGGGCGGGTGCTCGGGATCGGGCGCGATGGCTAAATCAATTATCCCAGCATCCTTTGCAATCAAACCCATGACCTCGGCGATATACACTTTTTCGTTTTGCCTATCTTGGAACTGGGTCTTTAACTGGGACTCGGCCTTTTTGTTGCGGGCAAACACCATAATGCCTGAGGTGGCGCAATCGAGTCGATGCACGAGAATGGTGTCAGGATACAAGCGTTGTAGTCGGGTCAGGGCACAATCGAAGGTATGTGCGGCTCGGCCGGGGTTAGACAACAATCCAGAAGGTTTATTAATAATGATCAAATCCCTATCTTGATAGCGAAGATCTATCCAAGGGACTGAAGGGGGCTGGTAATCGAATATCTGCATCGTATCCTCATCATTTGCGCGGCCATACTAGCAAAATATCAGTCACTAAGCAGTATATTCTCGAGCTGGCGTTTGCTGAGGCTGTTATAACTGAACTAGAACTGAGCCAACCACAATCTGAACTTCATGCCCCAAGTCGAGGTGACTCCCGAGGTGACATAACGGATTTCCCCTTGGGTATCGATAATATAAATAGCAGGAAATGCCATCGCCCCCCACTGAGTGCTTCGCTCACCATTTTCATCGTTTAGCACCGGAAAGTGATATCGATGCTCGTCCATATAGTGCTGGATCTCGCGATCACTGCCAGAGGCCACCGCCACTGAAATGACATTATGGTCTTGGTTGATACTCTCAACCATAGGGGTGGTGACGCGGCACACAGGGCACCAAGTGCCCCAGAAATAGACTAATGTTGGCTCTGTCTGGGCAGAATTAAGTGTAAGCTGGCTACCATCAATCGCGATACCACTTAATACTGGCGCTTGACCGGTGATCATATCCCGTTGCAAATAGAGGCTGACGCCGTAGAGCACCAACGCCATGATGCTAAGATCCCTAAGCTGTTTAAGCCAAAAGCGCGGGCTTCGTAGTTTTTGGCGCCAACTGAGAGCTTGAGCTGGCTTAGCGCTTGAGTTTGCAGTCGTCACTGTGACGGAAACCTCACTAAATAGGCGTTATCGCAAAGGCGTTAGGGTAAACGCTTAGGCTTAAACAAGGCTTGATACCAGAATGGAGGTGTTCGACTTAGAGCTTAGTCGGCTGAGCCATTCGGTAGATAGTCACTCGGGGTTTTGCGACTCCAAATACGGGTGTAGGCCATCAACTGAGGGTAAAAGGTGCGAAAGGCGGTTTCTGTCTCTATCTGCATTTTTGCTAGCAGTTTATCCGCGCCGTTAAATAAGGCACTGTGCGGATGACCTTTTGCCCGTTGCGCTAAGGCCTGTTGAATGCCTTTAGGCGTGGCGTAAGCGTTTAACCAATCTTGACTGCGCATATCGGCGATGAGGTTCAGACAGGGCTGAGGGTGATACTCATCGCTTTGCGTCGCAAATTCTGCCAGTTCACTATAGGCCTTTTGGCTAAACTCGGGCAGCGGCAGGTGATGATATTCTTCCCAGTAGTAGGCTAAATAATGATCGAAACTTACGAACATCAAATCAGCTGCTATGCTTGTTAACTGGGCAGGGAACAGGGCCATTAGCTCTTGGGTCAGTTCATGGGTGGCGCAGAGCTGATTGATTTCTTGGTTTAACCACAGTCCTTGGCGAAGTGCTTGCGGCGCAGAATCGATTGGCGCAGTGATAAAATTGCCTGCCAGATTGGCGCCTAGGTGGGTTTTACTGATCTCGGCCAGATGTAAGTGTGTAAGAATGTTCATTTTTTGTGCTTGGTTAATCGCGTTAGTTCACGGTATCATGGGCGGGCGCGCTGAGGAAAGCGCAAATAGGCAAAAATCGTGTGCTTTTCTAAGGGAGTGCTTACGTTAGCGTTTCAACAGGAGGGTAAATGCTAACAATGGGCTGAAAATGCACCAATCAATTAACCTGTTAAGGATCATGGATGATGTGGAACTGGTTTACCAAAATGCTCGGTAAAGACGAGCGCCCTAAGCGTAAAAAAGTGCTTGTCGATATTCCCTATGAGCAACATAGCTTTCGTATGGATCATTTTTCGCGGACTCGACCTAAATATGATGTCGATGATGCGTTAGCCTCAAATGTGTTAAATGAGTCAGACGCCGATATGGATATCGCGAACAAGTAATCTTGATCTTATTAGCCTCTAACCATAGACTAGCCGCCGTTCTAAGCTATCTAGAGGCCTTTGCATGCGCGTAACAGACTTTTCCTTCGATCTTCCCGACGAACTTATCGCTCGTTATCCCATGGCGCAACGCAATGCGTCACGTCTGTTAACCTTAGATGGCAATACTGGCACGCTCGCTGATAAACAGTTTACCGATCTGCTGGGGATGATTAATCCTGGCGATTTAATGGTATTCAACAATACCCGGGTGATCCCTGCGCGTCTATTTGGCCAAAAGGCCAGTGGTGGCAAACTCGAGATTTTAGTTGAGCGTATGCTCGACGATAAGCGCATCCTCGCCCATGTACGTAGCTCTAAATCCCCGAAGGTGGACAGCATTATCCACCTCGATGGCGGTTATGAGATGAAGATGGCTGCGCGCCATGACGCTTTATTTGAGCTCGAACTCTTATCCGACCTGACGATTTTAGAAGTGCTCGAAGCAGTAGGGCATATGCCACTGCCTCCTTATATCGACCGTCCCGATGAAGATGCCGATAAAGAGCGTTATCAAACTGTCTATAACCAAAACCCCGGAGCGGTTGCCGCGCCAACGGCGGGATTGCACTTTGACGATGCCATGCTCGATGCCTTAAAGGCCAAGGGCGTGAATATCGCATTTGTGACCTTGCATGTGGGTGCAGGCACCTTCCAGCCTGTGCGCGTCGATAACGTACTCGAGCACAAAATGCATTCCGAGTGGGCCAATGTGCCGCAGGATGTGGTGGATTTAATTGCCCAAACTAAAGCGGCGGGCAAGCGTGTGGTTGCTGTGGGGACGACGTCCGTGCGTTCACTGGAGAGTGCGGCCCGTGCAAGTGAAGGCGAACTTAAAGCCTTTAGCGGCGATACCGATATCTTTATCTACCCTGGGTATCAGTTCCAAATCGTCGATGCCATGATCACCAACTTCCACTTGCCGGAGTCGACGCTCATCATGTTGGTCAGTGCCTTTGCTGGTTTTGATCATGTTATGGCGGCGTATCAACACGCAATCACGCAAAAATATCGCTTCTTTAGCTATGGCGATGCCATGTTTGTGACGAAAAAAGCTCACTAGACCAAGATTTTGTTTTAAAATAGCCGCCCACATTGAGTTTGGGCGGTAATTTTTTTCAGCCAAAGGTTGAACCTTTTGGATCTGCCCCTATCTCTATTGTTAATCAAAATGGCGCGTGCCATTACAAATGTAGTCAGACTGTTTATCTGGCGAGGTGAATTATGAAATTTGAACTCGACACTACCGACGGCCGTGCGCGCCGTGGTCGCTTGATTTTTGAACGCGGCACGGTGGAAACCCCAGCCTTTATGCCTGTTGGTACTTACGGTACGGTAAAAGGCATGACGCCTGAAGAAGTGCGTGCCACTGGCGCGGATATTCTGCTCGGTAACACTTTCCACCTGTGGTTACGTCCTGGCGAAGAAATCATGCGTAAGCATGGCGACTTGCACGATTTTATGAACTGGCAGCGTCCTATTCTGACCGATTCGGGCGGTTTCCAAGTGTTCAGTTTGGGTGACATTCGTAAAATTACCGAAGAAGGTGTGCATTTCCGTTCGCCAATCAACGGCGAGAAAATCTTCTTAGATCCTGAAAAATCAATGCAAATTCAACATGCATTGGGCAGTGATGTGGTGATGATTTTTGACGAATGTACCCCGTATCCAGCAACTGAAGATGAAGCGCGCAAGTCAATGCAGATGTCACTGCGTTGGGCTAAGCGTTCACGCGACGAGTTCGACCGTCTGGAAAACCCCAATTCATTATTCGGGATCATCCAAGGCAGTGTTTATGAAGATTTACGCGACGAGAGCTTAAAAGGCTTAGTCGAAATTGGTTTCGACGGTTATGCCGTCGGTGGTTTGGCCGTAGGTGAGCCTAAGGAAGACATGCACCGCATTCTTGAGCATGTCTGTCCACAAATTCCTGCGGACAAGCCGCGCTATCTGATGGGGGTCGGTAAGCCAGAGGATTTAGTTGAAGGTGTGCGTCGTGGTATCGACATGTTTGACTGTGTGATGCCAACCCGTAACGCCCGTAA
Source organism: Shewanella sp. FJAT-51649 (assembly GCF_019457435.1). Lineage (NCBI taxonomy): Bacteria > Pseudomonadati > Pseudomonadota > Gammaproteobacteria > Alteromonadales > Shewanellaceae > Shewanella > Shewanella sp. FJAT-51649. The sequence continues at coordinate 1,652,046 of NZ_CP080411.1, forward strand.
CGGTCATCTGTTTACCAGTGAAGGTGTGATCAAGATCCGCAATGCGCGTCATCGTGATGACACTTCACCGCTCGATCCTAAGTGTGATTGTTATACCTGTAAAAACTATTCACGGGCATACCTTTACCATTTAGATCGTTGTAATGAGATTCTGGGTGCGCGTTTAAACACCATTCACAACTTGAGATACTATCAAATGTTAATGGAAGGTTTGCGCGGGGCGATTGAGACGGGTACATTAGACGCCTTTGTAAAGGACTTCTATACCAGTCAAGGTCGTGAAGTACCAGAGTTAGTCGATTGATTTTTTGCTAATAAGAAGAGAAAACTATGTTCATTTCAAATGCATATGCAAATGCTGCAGGCGCTCCACAGGGTGGCGGCACCATGGAATTGATTTTCATGCTGGTGATTTTCGGTCTGATTTTCTATTTCATGATTTTCCGTCCGCAATCTAAGCGTGTTAAAGAGCACAAGAACCTGATGTCATCTTTAAGCAAGGGCGACGAAGTCCTGACCAGCGGCGGTATCTTAGGCAAGATTGCAAAGATCAGCGATGAAAATGACTACGTGTTACTGAGCTTGAACGACACAACTCAAATTACAATTAAAAAAGATTACATTGCAGCTGTATTGCCTAAGGGCTCTATCCAGTCGTTGTAAGCCAAGAGGGCTCAGGCGTGTTAAATAAATACCCAATGTGGAAAAACATTATGGTGGTGCTCGTCATCGCCATAGGTTGTTTCTATGCCGTACCTAACCTGTTCGGTGAAGATCATGCGGTGCAAGTAGTGGCGACTCGAGGTGCTGAAGTCACGGCATCTACCCAAGCCAGAGTGAACGAGCTGTTAGCCAGTAAGGGCATTGCGGTAAAACGTTCTGAGCTTGAAAAAGGCCAATTGTTGGTTCGCGTGCAAAACGCGGACCAACAGTTGCTGGCCAAGGAAACCATCGCCGAAGACTTAGGCGATAAGTTCACCGTGGCACTCAACCTTGCCCCTGCGACGCCGCAGTGGCTCGAGTCCATGGGCGGTAGCCCAATGAAACTCGGTCTGGACCTTCGTGGTGGTGTGCACTTCTTAATGGAAGTGGACATGGGCGAAGCCATCCGTAAGATGGAAGAGGCCAAAGTGGCCGATTTCCGTTCACAATTACGTGAAGAAAAAATCCGTTACGCGGGCATTCGTAACAATGCACAAGGTATCGAGATTAAATTCCGTGACAAAGAAAGTTTAGCCAGTGCAGAACGCTTCTTAAAATCGCGCAGCAATGACATGGTGTTCACCGACGTGACCAAGGGTGAAGATTTTGCTCTGCAAGCCGTGATGAGCGAAACCTATCTTAAGCAGATTAAAGAAGAAGCGCTGCAGCAAAACATTACTACTATCCGTAACCGTGTGAACGAGTTAGGGGTAGCTGAGCCTGTGGTGCAACGCCAAGGTGCTGAGCGTATTATCGTTGAGCTGCCTGGTGTACAAGACACTGCCCGTGCCAAGGAAATCTTAGGTGCAACTGCATCGATTGAATTCCACATGGTAGACGATAAGGCCGACCCGAATGCGGCGCAATCTGGCCGTGTTCCAGCGGGTTCTGAGGTGTACCAACGCCGTGAAGGCGGTCAAGTGGTACTGAAGAAGGAAGTGATGCTAACGGGTGATCATATTACCGGCGCACAACCTAGCTTCGACCAATACAGCCGTCCACAGGTGAGCATCAACCTCGATGCTAAAGGCGGTACCATTTTCTCTAACGTGACTAAGGACAATATCGGTAAACCGATGGCGACCTTGTTCATCGAATATAAAGACAGCGGTGAACGTAACGCCGATGGCAGTGTCAAGATGCAGAAAATCCAAGAAGTGATTTCTGTGGCGACCATTCAAGCGCGTTTAGGCCGTAACTTTGTGATCACTGGCTTAAGCCATGGTGAAGCACAAAACCTTGCACTGCTGCTGCGTGCTGGTGCCCTGATTGCGCCTGTATCGATTGTGGAAGAACGTACTATCGGTCCAAGCCTAGGTGCGGAAAACATCGAAAGCGGTGTGCAAGCCATGATTTGGGGTATGGCAGTCGTACTTATCTTTATGTTGGTTTACTACCGTAGTTTCGGCTTGATCGCTAACTTAGCCTTAACGGCAAACTTAGTGATGGTGGTTGGGGTGATGTCTATGATCCCTGGCGCCGTATTAACCCTGCCTGGTATTGCGGGTATGGTGTTAACTGTGGGTATGGCGGTTGACGGTAACGTACTGATTTACGAGCGTATCCGTGAAGAGTTACGTGCAGGTCGCAGCGTACAGCAGGCGATTCACGAAGGTTACGGTAACGCCTTCTCTACCATCGCCGACGCTAACATCACCACCTTCTTGACAGCGCTGATCCTGTTCGCCGTGGGTACTGGCGCGATCAAAGGCTTCGCGGTGACCCTGATGATCGGTATTGCGACATCGATGTTTACCGCTATCGTGGGTACTCGCTCAATCGTGAACGCGATTTGGGGCGGTAAGCGCGTGAAGACGCTGTCTATCTAAGGGGAAGCGATAATGTTAGAAATTTTATCTTTAAAACGTACGGTTAACTTCCTCCGTCATGCGCTGCCTATCAGTATTATGTCTGCCATTTTGGTCTTTGGCTCGCTGGTGTCCTTGGCGACCAAAGGCATTAACTGGGGCTTAGACTTTACCGGCGGTACTGTGGTTGAGATGGAGTTCACTCAACCCGTCGATTTGAACGTGCTGCGTTCGAAACTGTCTGCACCTGAGTTAGACGGTGCAGTGGTACAAAACTTCGGTTCTAGCCGTGACATATTGGTGCGTCTGTCGGTGAAAGAAGGCGTGAGCAGCGATGTACAGGTCAAATCTGTGATGGCAGCGGCCCAACAAGTGGATGCGGGCGTTCAACAGAAACGTGTTGAATTCGTCGGTCCTCAAGTGGGTAAAGAACTGGCCGAGCAGGGCGGTTTAGCGGTATTGGTCGCGCTTATCTGTATCATGATCTACGTGTCTTTCCGTTTCGAATGGCGTTTAGCCTTCGGTTCGGTGGCAGCACTTGCCCACGACGTGATTGTAACCTTAGGTGTGTTCTCCTTATTCCAGCTGGAATTCGACCTGACCGTACTGGCGGGGGTATTAACGGTTGTGGGTTACTCATTGAACGATACTATCGTTGTGTTTGACCGTATCCGTGAAAACTTCCTCAAGATGCGTAAGAGCGAGCCTGAAGAAGTGGTTAACGTCTCTATCACCCAAACCATGAGCCGTACCATTATCACTACCGGTACGACGCTGGTGACCGTTGTGGCGCTGTTCCTGAAGGGCGGCACTATGATCCATGGTTTTGCGACAGCACTGTTATTGGGGATTTTCGTCGGTACTTATTCTTCTATCTACGTAGCAAGTTACCTTGCGATCAAACTGGGCATTTGCCGTGAGCATATGATGCCAGTTGAAGTAGAGAAAGAAGGCGCCGATCAGCCTTCTATGATGCCTTAATCGGGTATTGAGACTCGAAGTCGTGTATTACGACTGTTGAAAAAGAGCCACCGTTGAGGTGGCTTTTTTTTACTGAGAATTTTGGCCTTTCCGATAATCTGCTAGCAAACTCACAACTTTATAGTGACTAATGCTGTAAAACCTAAATGTTAATTTCATTAACAACTGCTGTAAAAAACAGCGCTCGACAGGCTTGGTTATTTCACAGTAGGATGTCGGCTGCCCATATCTAGAGAGTATTGTTGTAGGATGTCGCATGGAAGAACGTAAGACGTTAGTCGCTGGTGGAAACTTATTGCAGGCCCATACATGGAAGGGGTTATTAGAAGCCTGTGGTATTCATGTGGAGTTGCGTGGCGAGGCCTTATTAGGCGGCGTGGGTGAATTGCCCGCCGGGCTACATAATGTTGAGCTTTGGGTACGTGAGTCGCAACTGGCGAAAGCGCAGGCCCAATTAAGTGGTTTGGATGTGATTAGTCCCCAGTGGCAATGCGTGCAATGCCATGAGATGAATGAGGGCAGTTTTGAATTATGCTGGCATTGCAGCGCCGAGCGCAGCGAAAGCCATAATTAATCCTCATCCCATTCATCGTTTCTCAAACCGCTGACACTGTGATGCGTTGAAAGCATGGGGCTAGCAATGCCGCCTTGTTCTCAGCGCCAAGCGTCTATTCCAGGCTATCCGAGTAAGGCTAAGAGGTAGGAGCCATTCCCCCCGCAAGCTTTGGCTCATAAAGCCCGCGATTGTCACATGCCGTTAACCGCAAGGATTGCGTCTCCCCGCGTAGCGAATTACACTTCAATTGATATTAGCTAAGTCATTCAATCCCTTATCTAAGGAGGATCTGATGCATCCATCCAGTGCTTTTTCGGCTCTTGTCGAATCGATTCGTCCCCATGTTGTTGAAGTGAGTATTGAAGCCTATCAAGCCGATGACGCTTGGGTGTTGATAGATGTCCGTGAAGATAATGAATGGCTACAGGATCACCTGCCGCAGGCGAAACACATGAGCCGCGGCATTATTGAGCGCGACATTGAACAGCGCTTTCCCGATAAACATACACCCCTGTTGCTCTATTGCGCGGGCGGTGCTCGCTCAGTGTTGGCGGCCAGCAGTTTACAGCTAATGGGCTACCAAAAGGTCGCCTCCTTGATTGGCGGTTACAAGGGCTGGATCCAACGCCAATTACCTGTAGTGCAAGAGTAATTTAGGCTGGTTTTTTTATAGGTGAGTGGCATGCAATATTTCCCGCTGTTTATTGATACTGTTAATTTAAATGTCCTGTTGGTGGGGGCGGGGGATGTCGCCAGTCGTAAGCTGGCCTTGCTGACGCGTACCGAAGCCAATATCCATGTGATTGCCCCTGAGGTGAATCCCGAGGTGAAGGCTTATGCCGATGCGGGCAGGATTTTATTGTCTGAGCGGCCCGTGGTGCAGGCCGATATTCAAAACTACGATCTCATCTATCTAGCGACCGCGAACGATAAGCTCAATGCTGAATTGGCTACCTTAGCCACCGAGCGGGGAATTTGGGTCAATGCCGTGGATAATCCCGCCTATTGCCGCTTTATTACCCCATCGATTGTCGATAGGGGCCGTCTTGTGGTGGCGATAAGCACAGCAGGCGCGGCGCCCGTGTTTGCGCGCACCATTCGCGCTCGCTTAGAGACCAGCCTGCCGCAATCCCTTAAGCCCTTGTTCGACTTCGTGGCCGACAAGCGTCTCGAAGTGCAGCAAAGACTCACCAAAACCGCGACGCGCCGATTATTCTGGGAGCGTTTTTTCGACACCAATGGCGATAGGTTTGATGTGCGCACCCCTGAGCATTATCAAAATGCTTTTAATCATATCGTCAGCCGCGGGGAAATCCTGCTATTGGACGAGGCCACGCCCGTCGAGTTATTGCCGCTGGCGGCCATGCCGTTATTACAGCGCCTCGACTGGATTTACAGCGAGGTAGGTTTAGCCGAGGACTTGGCTGAGCTGGTGCGCCGCGATGCTAATCGCGCAGCGCTCCCTGCGCTGAGTGATATCAGCCGTGAATATGAGCAAGGCTCGCGCATGTTGTTGGTCGCCGATACCCAGAAGATTGAGCAACTTAAGGCGCATTTCCCGGTGGCGAAGCATTTACGCCCCGGCGCGATTTAGTCTTCTTTATCGCAGTTTGTTTGAGCTGACGGCGAGTCTTAGGTAGACTCGCCGTTATTTTTTATCGTTAAGTTTAGGATGTACTATGGCTCTCAAAGCGACCGTATTTAAGGTCAATCTTCAGATCGCCGATATGGACCGAGGTTATTATCAAGATCATCAGCTGACGTTAGCGCAGCATCCCTCCGAGACCGATGGCCGCATGATGGTGCGTCTGCTGGCCTTTATCCTAAACGCTTCCGAGACCTTAAGTTTTACTAAGGGATTGTGCGTCGATGATGAGCCTGAGCTGTGGGACAGGAGTCTCTCCGGTGAAGTGGACCTGTGGATTGAGTTTGGCCAAGCCGATGAGAAATGGCTGCGTAAGGCGAGCGGCCGCGCGAAAGCGGTGCAGCTATTTACCTACGGTGGTCGTAGTGTTCCTATTTGGTGGAAACAGAATCAAGCGGCCCTCGAGCGTTATAAAAACCTTAAAGTGTGGAATATTGCCGAAGAGTCGGTGACGGCGATGGAGGCGTTAGTGAGCCGCACCATGTCGCTGCAAGCGTCCATCAGTGAAGGGCAAGTCTGGTTATCGGATAATGAGCACAGCGTGCTTATCGAGCCCGAAATGCTGAAAGATGACCAATAAAAAAGAGCCTGCAATTGCAGGCTCTTTTTTTTAGACGAACATTATTGGAATTTCAGTTCCCAGCTATCGATATAGCCTACGTCGCCACGGCCGCTATCAACCGCTTTGAGTTTCCAAACACCGCTCGACTCAACGCCTGTCATATCAACGGTGTAGCTCTTGTTGATATTGTCTGCGCCTGCGCCAGTGTTGTTATGCAGTGTTGCCGTTTGGCCTGTTGGGCTGATGAGCTGCACTTTTAAGTCACCAATGTAAGGGTGAACAATATTCACCACGGCAGTCACAGTGCCTGAGTTACCCGTGCGAGTGACTGTGATTGGGCTAGTGATACCTGTGGTCTTGTTATCAGGAATATTGTAATTATCTGTGTTGGTGTAGCTTGCTGGCGTGGTAGGAGTGCCACCACCGCTTTGGGCTGTGTAGCTTGCGGTTAACGATACACCACTAAAGGCTGAATAGCCTTTCACCATAGCGTAGTAAGTACCAGATTGAACGTTGCTGATTGGGCAAGATTCACTGTTACCACCTTTATATGGACGGCAATCGTAGTTTGAGGTCGTTGGCGCTGCGCCGTACTGTACGTACAGATCCGCATCACCCGTGCCACCGTTCATCACAAAACCTAAGTTAGTGGCACCCTGTGGCACTTCAAACGAGAAATGCAGTTCTTCACTGGCGGCACCGCTTAGACCGGTTTTTGGCACACCGTTCACTAACACGCTGTCAGTTGGAGTTGGGTCAACCGGATCCGTAGGACCATTACAGGAAGCATCTAAGAAGGTTTTCGCTGCAACGGCATTGACTAGACCATAGCCATAGTAGTCATCACGGCCTGCTGTACCTAAGTCTTCAGCGGTTTGTTTGAGTGCGTTACGTACCTGAGCTGCGCTACATTCTGGATGGTAGCTCCACACTAAGGTTGCCACACCAGAAACGTGTGGGGTCGCCATCGACGTACCGTTGTAGTACTCGTAGTCCTTATTGCCTTGGTTGCTTACGGTAACCGTTGCGCCTAACTGGTTACGCAGTGCTAAACCGGTTGCACGGTCAACAGACACTGACACCATGTTGATTTCGCTGTTCGCATCGACCAAGAAGGGGTTTTGTAGCCCAGGTAAGGCACTGTTACTGTACACGATAACGGCGCTGGCACCTGCATTCTTACAAGCTTTTACCGCGTTGATTTCAGGGTATGAAGTGCCTTGGTTACCCACACGCTCAACTAAACACACCTTGTTAGCCATGTTGCCGCAGTTGAAGGTTGAGCCGCTAACCGTACATTCGGCTAAGGTTGCGGTTGCTGTGCCATTGTATGGATTGGGCGCGTAGTTGGTGCCCGATGGCGTAAAGCGATTGTGCGGCACAACGCCTGAGTTGAAGTAGGATTGGCCACCGATAGTAATATCGGCTAAGCGACCTTCACCACGGGTCACGGTAGAGAGAATGGCTTCACCAGGACCTGAGATCTCAACTTGGTTGGTGTACTGAGAGAAAGCAGAGTGGTCTTTATGATTATCGACCGATGCCACAGACATCACCGCATCGTACGAAGCGGGGTAGCTGTGGGTATTGTTACCATCGTTACCGGCAGCGGCAATCAACAGTACGCCGTTATTGTAGTGGGCCGCTAACGCGTTACGTTCGGTAGTGCTCGAACCTGCGCCACCTAAGCTCATGGTGACAACGTTTGCGCCATTCGCCACACAGGTATCTACGGCCGATACGAGGGATGAGGAGTAACCCCAACCAGACTCGTTAAAGACTTTAATCACATGGATGTTGGCATTTTGATTTGGCATCACACCAATCACGCCGTCGTTGTTAGCGATCGCCGCGATAGTACCAGCCACGTGGGTTCCATGGGCGTTGTTATTGCCGGGCTCGTACCAGTTACCTGTGCCAGAGTTGTTGGTACCCGTGACATTGTTACCGCTTAAATCACTGTGACCACGGTCATAACCTGAGTCGATAATACAGATGGTACGGTTACCCGCTTGGCTGTCGCTTAATTGGGTTGCACCTACAAAGGTTTGTCCCCAAGGCGTTGTTTCGCTTAGCAGGTGGCGTGGCATGTCTTCTTCCACATATTCCACATCGGCGCGGGCTCTTAATGCCTTAATGCCATTGTTATCCAGCTTAACTGAGTAGCTGTTACTGCGGCCGATACGCTTCATTTCTTTGGCTTGCGCCTTGTTTAACACACTGTGCTGGGCGCTAATTTCAGCCACTTGAGGCTGATAATTCATTGTGGTAGCAAGCTGATCGCTGCTCTGCAGGCTGCTTTCAGACATCAGGGCTGGCGCATCGGCATTTTTAAATTTAACGATATAGCGCTTTGGCAGTGGAGAGGTCTGTGCTTGTTTGGCTGCGGCAAAACCCGGTGCGTCGGGGGCAGCATTAACACCTGCCGAGATCGCAATAGCTAAGCTAGATAAACTCAGGGCTATCTTAGTGGTTCGATTGATTGTCATGTTTTTCTTCCATGTTCAATTTAGTGTTAATCATTATTATTTTGTGCTTTTAAAGAATAACTACGACTCAGATGCTACTCGGTTAGTGAATTTATCTTTGAGGTAAGTATTTGTAAATTAAATGTTAATGGTATGGTGGTTGGTAAAAACAACTGTGTTGATAAGCGTTTAAAATGAATAAATACTCATGTGTAACAAGTTGTAACCGATATTTTTAAATATTTATGTTTTTTTATGTGGAAAAGGTGAATAAGCAAATGCGAATTTTTACGCTAAAAATGGCGATATCTTTAAAACGGTGTGAAGCTATTTAATTGAAATTACTTTATATATTTTTTTGGAATGAATAATTTCAAAAATGGTTTTATCTGTTTGGTTAAGATGTTGAATTTTATTCAAGTGATTGATTATGCGGTTTTATTGAATTTTAGTGTCGGTAGTTTGTCGTTTGACAATTTATTGGCTTATTTGCATATCATTAACAGCATAAACGACTGATAAATATCTGTGTCAGGGTAAATGAAAAGAACAAAATACAAAAAAAGCGCCAACAGGCGCTTTTCATCGTTAATCTCAACAGCGAATTATTCTGTTTTAGGCTGAGCGTCGGCTAGGGTCTGATAACCGCCACCGTTATAGGTTTGGGTATAACCCGCAGCGACTAAGGCTTCGGTCGCGATACTGCTGCGTCGACCACTACGGCAATACAACACTACGGGCGCATCTTTGGCGATACCGCGCTTAGCAAACTCAGCGGCGACTTGCTCAAAGGGAATATTAACCGCATTGGCTAAATGGCCTTCGGCAAACTCCTCTGGGGTGCGAACATCGAGCACCATAGCGCCAGCAGCGATTTTTTGCCACGCCACTTGGGGCTCTTGATCGGCGGCTCTTGCCGCGCTGGGCATTAAGGCAAGTGATGACAGACTCAAGAGGGCCACCCCCAGTAAGGTTTTACTGCGACACAGTAACTTGTTGAACACTGACTTTCTCCTTTGCAAATATGCATTAACCTTGTCTAGCGATTTCAGCCTCAGATTTGACGCCTAGCTTGCGTAATACCATGGCCGCAGGGCAAAAACCCGTAAAAGCGCTTTGGAATAGGTTAGCGCCAACGAAGGCCGTTAACCACAAAAAGTTATGGTGTACAAAAGCGGTTAACACCAAAGACAGTAACACCATAAATCCGGCAAAAGCCATAATGCTGCGTTCGAGTGACATACCTTGCTCCTAGCGGCAGCCTAAAAAGCTGCCTATTGTGGGTTAATCGGCTGTTTGAGTTAAGTTTATGCGATTTTTCATCGCCGCGTAGTAAAGCACTGGAATAACGATTAGGGTCAGTAAGGTCGAGATAAAAATCCCGAAAATCAGACTGATCGCAAGCCCGTTGAAGATAGGGTCGTCCAGGATAAACAGGGCGCCAATCATGGCCGCCAAAGCGGTCAGCATAATGGGTTTAGCCCGCACGGCGCCCGAGTGGATGACAGCCCGTTCAAAGGGAACCCCTGAGGCGGTTTCCTGATTGATAAAATCCACTAATAATATCGAGTTACGGACAATAATCCCCGCCAAGGCAATCATGCCAATCATCGACGTCGCGGTAAATTGCGCGCCGAGTAGGGCATGCCCCGGCATGACCCCAATCACTGTCAGAGGGATCGGCGCCATAATGATAAGCGGCACCAGATAGGATCTAAATTGGGCAACGACCAATAAGTAAATCGCAATCATCCCCACGGCATAGGCAATGCCCATATCCCTGAAGGTTTCGTAGGTGATCTTCCATTCCCCGTCCCAAAGCACGGCGACTGAGTCTAGTCCGGTTGGTTGGTGGATATAATGCTGATCGAAACCTAAGCCACCTTCGCCGTCGATGTTGCCCGCCATGTCGAACATGCCATAGAGCGGACTGTCGAGCGGACCGGCCATATCGGCAACCACCATCACCATAGGGATCATATTCTTATGGATGATAGGAGCATCGATTTTACCGCGCTTAATCGTCACCAGCTCAGACACGGGCACTGATTGCCCCGTTTGGCTTTGTAGCTTCATATTCAGCACTTGCTCTAAATCGATTTTTGCCCCTTCTTGTAGTTGAAGGCGAATCGGCACAGGTTGCTTCTGCTGCGCTATATGCAAATAGCTTACATCCTTGCCGCCAACCGAAGTCGCAATTAAATCAACGATATTGCTGTATGGCACTGCCATCAGACTGGCTTTCGAGCGGTCGATCATCACCTGCCATTTTTGCTGCGCTGCGGGCAAGAAAATATCAATATCGACCACATCTTTAGTCTCACGGAACAGCGACTGTAGCTCGTAGGCCGCTTGTTCACGAATCGCAGGACTTGGACCATAGACTTCGGCCACAATCGGCGACCAGACTGGCGGGCCAGGTGGCACTTCGACGACTTTCACATTGGCCTGATATTTAGCGCCGATGTGCTGTAATTCTTCACGTACCGACAGCGCAATGCTGTGACTGTCACGCTTGCGATGCTTTTTATCGACTAGGTTGACCTGAATGTCGCCAAGCTCTTGGCTATGGCGCAGAAAATAGTGGCGCACTAAGCCGTTAAAGTTCATCGGTGCATTGGTGCCGGCATACAGCTGCAAATGTTCCACCTCGGGCACAGTGGCCAGGTAGCGACTTAAATCCTGAAGGACACGCTGGGTTTGTTCCACAGGCGTGCCTTCAGGCATATCCACCATGACTTGGAACTCGGATTTATTATCGAAGGGCAGCATCTTTAACACCACTAGCTGACCCACAGGCAAGGCCACGGCGATACCTATAAGCACAAAGACCCCGGCAGCTAGTCCAATCCGTGCTTTACGGGCACCTTTACCTAGCAGGAAGGGGCCGATTAAACGGGTAAACAGTCGCACCATTTTGCTCTCGTTCATCTGAGCATCGGCATCGCTGCAGTGGTGGGCGGTATCAGTCGCCGAGCCGCTGTGGTGTTTGAGCAACTTACGACTCAGCCATGGGGTCACCATAAAGGCGACCACAAGCGAAATCAGCATACCCATACTGGCGTTGATGGGAATGGGGCTCATATAAGGGCCCATTAATCCCGACACAAATGCCATGGGCAGCAGGGCGGCGATAACGGTAAAGGTGGCGAGAATCGTTGGGCCGCCGACTTCATCGACCGCAACGGGGATAAGTTCGCTAAAGGATTTTTTACCGAGCGCCATATGCCGGTGGATATTCTCCACCACCACAATGGCATCGTCGACCAAGATCCCGATGGAGAAAATCAGCGCGAAGAGTGACACTCGGTTAAGGGTAAATCCCCACGCCCAGGAGGCGAACAGGGTGATCGCCAAGGTGATAATAATGGCGACACCGACCACCAGTGATTCACGGGCACCCATGGTTAAAAATACCAATACGACAACGGCACTGGTGGCAAAAATCAGCTTAAGAATAAGGGTGTTAGATTTATCCGCCGCCGTTTCACCATAGTTGCGCGAAACAGTCACTTCGACATTGCTGGGGATCAACACATTCTTGACCTTAGCAATGCGTGCAAGCGTCGCATCGGCAATATCGACGGCGTTTTGTCCCGGCTGCTTACCAATGGCTATGGTTACTGCGGGGTAAATATCCGTCTTGTCGCTATGCCAAACGCTTTGGGTGGGAATATCACTCTTTAAACTGATATCGGCAATATCGGCCAAATAAACGGGGATAGGTTTACCCTGTTTATCCTGAGAAATACTTACTACCAGCTGCTTTACATCGTCGATGGATTGTAAAAACTGGCCAGCTTGAACCTTAATCTCTTGATTACCTTGCACTAAAGACGCTGGCATCGAGATGTGATTATTGTCATTCAGGCTTTGTCTCAACTTGTCGTAGGTGAGATTGAAGCTGTTCATCTTGGCGGGATCGATACGCACATTCGCCACCATCTCATGTTGGCCAACGGTGTAAATCTCCCGCGTACCCGGGATCCGCTTAATTTCGGTTTCTAGCCCCAACGCCACATGGGTCAACTGTTCGGCCGAGACCTGTTTGTCCTTGGACCAGAGTGTCAGGCTGACAATCGGCACATCGTCGATACCGCGTGGTTTAATCAATGGCTCACCGACACCCGCCCCCTGCGGCAGTTTATCCATATTGGAATAAATTTGGTTGTAGAGGCTGACAATGGCATCGTTGCGGGTCACGCCGACCTTAAAGATCACAATGATCATCGCGCCATCGGGCTGGGAGAAAGAATAGAGCGTGTCTATCCCTTTGAGCTCAGAGATTACTTGCTCTGCGGGCAGGGTGACTAAGTTTTCGACTTCGGTCGGGGTCGCGCCAGGGAAAGGGATAAAGACGTCGGCAAAGGTGACGTCAATCTGCGGTTCTTCTTCCTTTGGGGTCACTAAGATGGCAAATAAGCCGAGTAACAAGCCCAGCAGTGCCAGCAGTGGCGTAATGGCACTGTTTTGAAATGCGGCCGCAATCCGGCCTGAAATGCCAAGTGACGTCGAAGATTCAGTAGCGTGTTTCATTCAACAACCTCATCAAGTTGATATCGCTAGGGAATTTATTGCTTTTGTTCAAGCAACACTTGGTAAGCATCCATGGCGACAATATCACCGGTTCGCAGTCCCGCGAGGACTTCTACTTCACCACCGACGGGCTCAGAGACGCGCACCTGGGTGAGCACAAATTGCTCGCCTTTTTTCATGTAGACACTGCTAAGTTCATTCATGGTGATAAGCGTCGAGGTCGGCAGTTGGATTTTTTCCCGTTCGCCATTTTTAAACAGCGCCTTGGCCCAGGTACCGGGTTGAAGGTTGGGTTCATCCTTAGGCAGGTTAATCCGCACTTGATAGCTGTGGCTCACAGGATCGGCAAAGCTAAAGATGGTGAGATCCTTGGAGGTGAGTTCACGGCCATCACTTAAGCGCACCATAAACTCAGGCGCGTTTTTCAGTTGCTGAATATAGCGCTGTGGCACTTGGGTGATAGCGCGCATTTGGCTCGGTGAAAACCCCGATAGCAGTGGCTGACCGACACTGACGGTTTCGCCTAACTCGACTAAACGCTCAGTGACAATCCCGCTAAATGGCGCCGATACCACAGTATATTTGAGGGATTCAGTGGCTTTGATAACCCGGGCTTTGGCGGCACTCACGGCTTGTTCGGCGGCCTTGGCATTGGCGGTCGCTTCATCCATGGCACCTTTTGAAATCGCGCCTTGTGGGAAGAGTTCTTTATAGCGTTTGTATTGGGCCTGCGCCTCCACATTCAGGGCTGTGGCTTTGGCGAGATCGGCCTCATAGCTTGCCAGTTCCGCGCCTTGTTCTTTGCTGGTGATCTCGAGTAATGCCGCGCCTTCTGGCACAACATCATTAACGTCGTAGTTGAGCTTAACGATACGCCCTGAGGTTTGCGCCGAGACAGTAGCCGCTTTGACGGCCTCGATACTGGCGTCTAAGGTCACCCAATTCGCGTACGGTTTGCTCATCACCTCGAGGGTCGCCAAGGGCGCAGCCTGGGTGGCGAAGGGGGAAAAAACGAATAATGTGAATAGAGTACGTGAGATTGCAGCCATACCAAATCATCCCAAAAATAATTCATGAGTAAATTCTAATGGAGTTGTTTTGATTAGGCAATCAATATTTATTAGAAAAATTTAATGTAATCGATTTCGCTAATATAGGGAAACGGCGAATGAATCTTCCCTTACATCAATCGCCTTGTCATCACTCTTAGGTCTTTGTCCTGCTTTAAATATCAGTCGTTTAAATAATAGGTCAGCGTAGACACAATGCGAATTTGTTTTATGTAAGGCGTGCTGCTGTCACGATCGGAAATCGTAAACTGGCCTTGGCTGGCACTCTTAATCTTACCCAGACGCGATTGTGAGTCCTTGGCAAACTTTTCGGCCACTTCCCGCGCATTTTGCGTCGCTTCTTGCACCATGGTCGGTTTCACATCATTGAGCGCCGTAAATAAAAACTCGGTGCGGTTTTCATAATCTTGGCTACCGATGGCAATGCCTTCTTTAACCAAATTTATCATTTGCTTACGCGTGCTGAGCATTAAATCAATCTGTGGGGTATAGACAGAAAGATTCACCTTAGCCGAGTAACGATACCTCACGTTCGGGTCGACGTAGCCTTGGGCCTGCCTGTCTTCTATCGTCGGCAGCGATACGGTAATCTCGCTGTCGCTAAAACCCTGTTCCTTGAGGAAGGCAACCACTCTGTCGGTTTTTTGCTGCACAGTGTCGTAGAGCTTAGGCAGGTTATTGTCGACTTCGGTGAAGTTAATCGGCCAGATGGCGATATTGGCTTTCACTTCCTTTTCGGCCAGCCCTTTAACTGTGACTGTGCGCTCTAGGGCTTTCATCTCTAACAGCGCCGAGCTAGCGCTTTGTCCTACATAGACCATGCCCGCACATAAAAAACCGCCAAGCACGAGGGCGGGGAGTAGGTAACTCTTTTGCATAACTGATTCTCTCGATGGGATGCCTTTCGCTACCATACTGCAATTAGATGATTTTGGGCATAGGTGAAGGCGCAAAGCTGAGCGCTTAATACTAAATGCTCAGCTGCTATTCAGGATTGAAAAGCTGTTGTTGCAAAGTGGCTTATAACTGAACAGCTTAATTCGCGGGTGGCGTTGGGCTTGGTTGCCATAATTCGACTTTATTGCCATCGGGGTCGATAAACCAACCGAAACGGCCAAATTCCGAGTCTTCAATCTCCCCAATCTGTTTACCGCCGCCCTGAGTGACTTGCTGTAGGGCCTGCTCCAGATCGTCAACGATAAAATTGACCATAAAGCTTTTATCAGTCGGGGCAAAATAGCTGGTGTTATGGTCGAAGGGGGTCCACACATGGTAACCGGGCGTGGGTTTATCGTTATGATAAAAAGCCGCGCCGCCCCAGTTTTCAATGGGTATTTGTAGATGGTTTTGATACCAAGTGGCTAACGCGACGGGATCAGTACTTTTAAAAAAAATACCACCGAGTCCAATGACTTTTGCCATAAGGGTGACAGTGCAAGGGGAGGATGGATTAACTTTAGGCAATAAATACGCAAGATACAAAAAAGCCGCATAAATGCGGCTTTTTTGAGGCGTAAACAGCTTAGAACTGGTAGCTGTACTGTACTGAGTAGTACATACCTTTTGATTCGGTTACGGCGTTAACAGGGCCTGTGATAGCGCTGTTTTCGATCAGGTGAACTTCTTCACCTTTAATGTACGCGATACCAAAATCAACGGTGTTTTGTGGGTTGATGTGGTAGCTCATACCCGCTGTGTACCAGTTACGGTCAGAGTCTGGGAATGAAATCGAGCTGATTTCGTCCACAACGCCTTGGTCATGCATATAACCTGCACGAACAGTGAATTGTTCGTTGATGGTGTATGTACCACCTACGCTGAATAACCATGAATCTTTCCATTGGTATTCTTTCAGTGCAACATCACCTACAGCTTGAGTCGCGCCCACAGCGGCAATCGTTGCAGTACCGTCTTTCGCGGTGATTTGATCGAAGTTGCCCCATTGGGTGTACTGCGCAGTGTAGTGCAGAGCAAACTTAGGTGTGATCTGATGGAAACCAGCAACTTGGAAAATATCCGCTAGCGGTACATCTAAACTATCGAAACTAGTCGCAACAGGTACTGTCCCTACACCAGGGATAGTAGTTGTTGTAATGGTATTGATATCGCCTTTAACGTTAACAGTTGGGCTGAAACGGTAGCTGATACCGAAACGGTTATCTTTATCTAATTCAACGGTGGCACCCACGATACCACCGAAGGCCCAACCGTCAGCGTCTACGTCAACGATCGGAGTCGTACCGGCGTTACGGGTTAAGCGGCCTTCGCCGTAGATAGCATCCAGACCCGCACCGATGCTGAACATATCGTTGATACGGTATGACACGCTGGCGTTAAAGTTCACTGTAGTGACTTCTGTTTCACCGAGTAGGTCGAAAGGTGCTGCAGGCTTGTTCTTAGACAAAGAGCTGGCGTCTGTACCTGTACCGAAGTTAGAGAATGCAGCAAAACCTACGGCTAACTTATCGTCGATTGGGTGGATGTAGAAAATGTTCGGGATAACTTTAGAGCTACCCGCATCGTCGATACTGCCTAAGTCAACGGCGCCACCGGCAAAGTTAACGTCTTTAACGTCAACAGTAATATCGGCATAGGTTAGGCCTAAAGAGATTGCATCTTTATCGAATAATGCCATCGCAGCTGGGTTACGCGATAACACAGAGGCGTTATCGGCGATGACTGCGTCACCAGCAAAAGCACGGCCCATACCTGTGGCTGATTGGCTGTTTAATTGGAAACCCGAAGCGAAAGTTTGTGAGCTCGCCAGTGCAACTGCAACGGCAAGCAGCGTCTTGTTGAATGATTTCATTATTATTCTCTCATTATTTTGGTATTGGATTTTGTTCGGTCCTAGTCGCCGGAACAACGCGCAAATCCTTTTATAATCTTCGGCATGTTAGGGATTGTGTGTAACCTCAACAAGTCCGACCAGATTCTAATTTTGTTAAATAACAGTTAATTAAAACGGGGTCGTACTTTAGCATGAACGAATGGTCGGGCCAGATGCTTGGTATCTTTGGCTTTTATCTTAAGGCGAGGTTTTAATTGAGGTTAACGTTTTGTAACTGATGAAAGGTTAATAAATTTATACAAATTGTAAAAAGCGTACACTTGTACGCTTTTTACGTTCTCAGAAATAATTTCTGCTGTTACAACGCAGATTTAAATTGCTCAAATTCTGCGGTGATGGCTTCTGCTGGGCGAGACATCTTGCTCACGACAACCCCTGCAATAATTGCAAACACAAATCCAGGTAAGATTTCGTATAGGTCGAAAATGCCACCAGTGAGCTGCTTCCATATCACCACGGTTAATGCGCCGACAATAATGGTAGCAATTGCACCGTTACGGCTGTATTGCTTCCAGAAGAGTGACAGGATCACCACAGGACCGAAGGCGGCGCCAAAACCTGCCCACGCATAACTCACAAGGCTCAATACACTGCTTTCAGGATTCAATGCAATGATGCCTGCGATCACGGCAATGGCCAGCACGCCCATACGACCTACCATCATCAGCTCGCGATCGTCGGCTTGAGGGCGCAACCATTTGCGATAAAAGTCTTCGGTGATGACGCTCGAACACACCAATAACTGCGAATCAATGGTACTCATAATGGCCGACAGAATTGCGGCGATCAGCAAGCCCCCAATCCAAGGGTTAAAGGCGGCTTGGGCTAAATGAATAAACACGGTTTCGGCATTGGCCAGTGGTTGATTGGCGAAATACAGTGAACCTGCTAATCCTGTGGCTAAAGCACCGATGAGGGATAACATCATCCAGCTCATGGCGATACGGCGTGACAGCGGCAGTGCATCGGCAGTACCAATGGCCATAAAGCGCGACAAAATATGTGGCTGGCCGAAATAACCCAGTCCCCATGCGAGCAGTGATAACAGACCGATCACAGTAGTTTTGTCACTGATAAGTGCCAGCATAGCCGGGTCGATAGACTCAATCCCAGCATGGCTCTCAGGGTGAGAAAACACCGCAAAGGGGATGATCAGCAGGGCTATCAGCATTAAACAGCCTTGGAAGAAGTCGGTCCAACTCACGGCAAAAAAGCCACCAATAAAGGTGTAACCAACGATGATGGCCGAACCAATGACTAAGGCAACGGTGTAATCGAGACCGAAGACTTTTTCGAACAGAATGGCGCCGCCCACCATGCCAGAGGATGCATAGAAGGTGAAAAACACCAGAATCGTGACCGCAGAGACGAGTTTGAGGTAACCCTGTTTATCGTGAAAACGTTTCTCGAAGAAGTCGGGCAGGGTGAGGGCGTTGTCCGCTAATTGGGTGTAAATGCGCAATCGTTTGGCCACAAACAACCAGTTAAGCCAAGCACCGACGACTAAGCCGATACCAATCCAAGCTTCGCCTAAGCCGCCTAAGTAAACGGCACCAGGTAAACCTAAGAGTAACCAGCCTGACATATCGGAGGCGCCCACACTGAGCGCAGTTACGGCGGGGCCCATTTTACGGCCACCTAAAATATAATCATCAACAGTATCGGTGGCACGGTAAGCCCAAAATCCTATGCCCATCATCAATACTAAATAGCCAACAAATGTGATTAAAATCGGGGTTTCAATCGTCATATTGTCTTTATCCCATCTTGTTATTATTAAAAGTGGCAAGCATGCTACCAGATGTTTGAGCAAGAACCCATTAGTAGATAAAGATGTGATCGAAATCCGACCTCCTAGCATGAGAAAAGATCGGAGGTCGGCATAAGAAAGTATTTGATATTAATAGGTTAGATAAAGGTGTTCTTGATTTCGTCTTTTACGAAGCTAAGGTCGGTCTTATCTTCACCCACAAGCAAAATGTATGCATCACCAGCCTCAAAGCCCATACCTTGATATTTACCGTCGGCGAAGGTGTTGTCCAACACCATGCGTTTTTCAATCGGCACAATAAACAGAGTGACTTTGCCTTTTTCAGCTTGCAGCACTAAATGCAGACTCTTAACCCCTTGAAAATCACAGTAAGAGGTGTAGTAGACCTTACCGGGCTGCTCAGTAAATTTAGCGTGGCCGAGGTTTTTTAAGGAGGCGAGCTGCGCGTTCACTTGGCTGAAGTTGACATTCTGATCCACTTGCAAGGCCACGCCTTCATGGTAAACATGCGCTAAGGCATGCTCGGCTAAATCCACAGGGCCTAGGCGCAACAAGCTGAAACTGATCCCCACAATAAAGGCAATGGATGCGGCCATGGCGACTAAAAATCCCGTTTGACGGCGCTGCTTATGGTGCTGCTGCAATTGTTGGCGCAGGATCAGTTTGTCGGCTAAATCTTCTGGCACATCCACTTTTAAGGCGTGGGTGAGCTTGGCGTCTAAGCTTTTAAGCTCAGCGACGAATGCTTGGTTTTCTGCGCTTTCCTGCATTTGCGCAACAAACTCAGGATCTTGATTATGAGGATCTTCATAAGCTTGACGTCTAAATTTAAGCTCATCCATTGGATTGGCCTCTTACCTCAGTTTTCTCAAGTAATTCTTTCAATTGGTTTCTCGCCCGAAATAAACGCGTCATCACGGTATTACGATTTAGTTCCAATAGTTGGGCGATTTCATCCCCACTAAAACCGCCAATCAATTGCAGTAATAGGGGTTCCCGATATTCAATATCCAGCTTAGCGATTTGTCGCCTCAGCCAATATTGCTCGGTTTGCTCTTCCGTGCTGGAGGCGATGTGATCTTCTAAACTCTCTTGCTCGACATCGGCGTAATCGAATTGTTTGCGCTCGAATCGACGGGCGTTTTCGCGCCTCAGAATCGTGATCAGCCAAGCCTTCGCCGCTTTATCATCCTGTAGGGAATCTAAAGAGCGCCATGCCCGCAAGAAGGTTTCTTGGGTGATGTCCTCTGCCACCTGCTTATCGCCGCATAACCAAAAGGCATAGCGGAAGATATCGGCGTGCAGTGCCTTGACTAGGCTGTTGTATCGTCGTTGTTTGCTCAGCATGTCAGAAGAGACCGCGGGCTCGACGGATTTCTTTCGCCAGTTAGCAAACATTTTTTCGATATTTTCTTTTTATTTTACGATTCAAAAGATTACACCTTACTCATTCGATTATGCCGTGCGTCGTTTTGATTTATCTATCTGTGTTTAGACATTGGGGTTCAGCGGTTGTAATGGCGTAGATTGCTGCGTCATAGGGTGTAGCTTGCCGCTTTTCACAGCGCTTAACAATGCTTTTACAGCGCTTGCCAGTTGGTCGTCGCTATTGGCTTTGCCGCCGTAGGCTAAGGCTTGCAGCTGACGAATCGCCTCTGCTAACTCGCTCGACTGCGCCGCAATTTTATCGAGCGTCATAGGGCGAGCGGCCTGCTCACTACAGTATTGCTGCAATTGCTGCAAAATATCACTGACATTGCCTTTAGCGCAGGCTTGCTCTAAGCCCTTAATGCCTGTGTCAAGAGCGAGCGGTTGCGAGGCGACTTGTGTATGGACCGTCGGTTGGCGCTTAAGCGCGCGTCGCCAAGCGACAAAGGTAACGGCCCAGGCAACTAATGTCACCAGCCACAGCAGGGCGAACAGATTGGTGCTCCAATGGCCTTCATTGTTGGTGCTGGTGTTTGCCTGCCAGTTGGGTTCGATGGGCGTATCGACCACGGCGCCACCTTTTACTTGAATGGTGCGGGCCGGCAGGGTCGCCATTTCTTGGCGTTTAAGATGCGGATTCCACCAAGGCACTTTCACTTCGGGTAAGGTAAAAGTGCCCGCCTTACTGGGGACGATGGCCGAGGTAATACTGTATTGGGACACAATTTGTGCGTCGCGCACAAAGCTCTGGCGCTGGGGTTTTTCGGGATAGGATTTAAGCTCTGGCGGCAGGTTTTGCGCGATATCCGGCAGGCTATTCTCATCGGCATTGGAAGCCAATAAGGTGAGCGTTCGGGTGATGGGGCTTCCGACGGTAAACTCTTTTACATCCTCAGGAAAACTTTCTTTTAAAGCCACTAAGTCGGCAACAAGCCATTGGCCTTGGAAGCTAGTTGGCGCTGGTTCGACTTGAATGCTTAAGGAGGGCGCGCCAGCCTGCATTGGGCGGCTCTCGTTAAAGCCAAACATGCCGCCGCGGCGTTGGGATTCCACTAATACATCGCCAGAAAAGGTCGCGCCTTTGATGTTCACTTGGCCGGGTAAGTCGGGAATGATGCCATAGGTGCGTTCAATCACGCGGTAACGACGGCCTTCGATGATCTCCGAGCCGTCCTTGTCTTCGCCAATTTGCTTAATCTGCGCGCCTTCGATAACGGGGGCATTGAGCACACCGCGTTGCAGTTCGACTGCAAGATAGAGTTTCACTTTGTAGGTGATAAGCTGGCCGACGTAGGCTTCATCGGTCGAGACTTTGGCATCGATAAACAGATTTTTGGCCTGCTCAGGTTGTGCGCCCGCTTCGACGACCTTGAGGGGGATTTCAGCGGAGCTGACGCCATCAATGCTAAAGGATGGAATGGTCAGTAGGCCCTTTTGCTTTGGGGCAAGCAGTACTTGCCAGCGGGTTTCTTTAACCGCATCGAAGTTCATTATCTGGGTGCTACGACTCACGCTGGTGCGACCCACGATGAAATCCTTAAGCAGGATAGAGGTATCGAGTTTACCCGTGTCGACCTCATCGTCGGCACTGACATTGAGCACAAAGTACTCTCCCTCCATCACCGGATTGCGATCGACCGACGCCTCGAGTTTGCTCAGGGCAAAGGCGGGCTGAATGACCGCGATGCAAAGCGTGAGGAGGATAAAAAATTGTCTGATCACCACTGTTCGTTATCCCTTGATATTTGGCCATTTTGACGGCGTTTTTGATATTCGAGTTGCATCTTGTTACGCAGCAACACCTGTGGATCTTCACTCACGCCCCGCAGTGCTCGCTGCATCTCAGCTGGCAAAGGCTCGCTGTTACTTGGCGGCGCTTCAACAGACTCAACAGCGGTGTCTGGGTTTTTATCCGCCTGTGACTGTTTCTCTTTATCCGCTTTTGACGCTATGGCCTGTTGCTGTTCTTGCTCAGCTTTAGACTTATCATCCTCGACCTGTGCCTGCATTTTGGCCTCGTTGCTGGCTGGATCTTCTTTATCTTCAGCATTGTTATCGGCGCCGTGTTGCTGATTGGCTTGCTGCTCGGCTTGCTGTTGTTTTTGCTGTGCATCTCGCTGTTCTTGCTTGGCCTTATCGTCACTCGCTTGCTGTTTATCCTGTTCGCCTTGCTCAGGATTATTCTGCTCGGATGAAGACTCTTGCTCCTGCGACGGTTTTTCGTCTGCTTGGTCAGGATTATTTTGCTGTTGGGACTGCTGCTCTTGAGGCTGATCTTGAGCTTGGTCGTGTTGCGAGGATTGTTGATCTCCCTGCTGACCTTGTTGCTGGTTTTGTCCCTGCTGCTGATCGTTCTGGTTCTGTCCCTGTTGGTTTTGATCGCCTTGAGACTGCTTATCTTGATTGTCAGTATTTTGCTGCGATTCTTGCTGGTTCAGCAATTTCTCAGCTAACTCAAGGTTGGCCTTAGCCTGTGGGAATTCGGGCTGCTTGTCGAGTGCGGCCTGATAACGCTCCTTGGCTTTATCGGGTTTACCGAGTTGCATCAGCGCGTTGCCTTGATTGTACAGGCCATTAGCAGAGCTATCTTGCTCAAAGTTTTTTAGCGCCTGTTCGTACTCGCCCGCCTTGTACTGTGCCGCGCCTTGCCATTGTGGCGTTTCGAATTTTTGAGCGGCATTGGCGTAATCTTCGGCTTGATAGGCCTGCATCGCCTGTTGCTCTTGTGTGTGCCAGAGTGAGTCCCATGCACTGGCATGAGCATTCTGTGGGGCTGCACCGAGCAATAGGCCAGCCAATCCCATCAGTAGCCAGTTGGCGAGCATGCCTTGCCTAAAGCTCAGCAGGGCAGGGATGAGTAAGAGTAAGGCGAGGTAAGGGCCAAGATCCTGCCAGGTTTCCCCATCGAGATCCGTGGCTTTGGCATCGCCACTGTCGCTTAACCAATGTTGCAACTGCACTAAATCCTGACCATCGGCCCGATTGGGGACCATGATGCCATTATGGTTATCGGCTAATTTTTGCAGTAAGCCAAAGTCGGTTTTGGCGACAACGACTTCATTGCTGCTGTCGCGCTGTAATTGGCCATCGGGTAAGCGGATGGGCGCGCCTTGGGGGCTACCAAATCCCATGATCGCGAGCCGATATTGGCTACCAGCTAAGGCCGAGTTGGCCTCATCGAATTGCCTCGGGGTGATGCCATCTGTCATCACAATAATATCGCCCCGTAGATGCCCGCCCTGTACCAGTAAATTTTTAGCTTGGGTTAGGGCGGCCGCTAGGTTTGAGCCCAACACCGGCATAATGTCAGGGCTTAAGGTGGGCAATAAATTAAGCAGTGTGCCCGTGTCTCGGGTGAGCGGGCTTATGGTAAAGGCATCGCCAGCGAAGGCAATCAGGCCAGTTTCGCCTTCTTTTAAGCCGCGGAGTAAATCCGTCGCTCGAAACTTGGTTTGGGTTAAGCGGTTGGGCGCCAGATCGGTGGCAAACATGGAGACGGACATGTCCATCACCAACACTCGGCCTTGCTCGGCGGCAAAAACGGGCAAAGATTGCTTATTGAGTGCTGGCCCCGCTAAGGCCAAGGTGGCAATCACCCAAGTGAAAGCCAAGATATGCAGTGATCGACGAGATTTTTGCGTGCCCTCTGTGACCAATATTTTGGCCAAATGCGGCGCAATATAGCGGTTCCAAGCACTGTTACTCTGGTGTTGACGCCATAGCGCCCACAGGATGATGGCGAGTGGCAACAGGGCGAGTAACCATTCTGGACGAATAAAATGCAGGCTCATTAACGAACATCCCCCCGTGGTGTTGCTGATGGAACAGGGTTTTTAGTCCGCGAAAACAGTGCTAACTGACCTAAGGCTATCCAAATGCTGGTGAGCAGCGCGAGGGCGAGCGGCCAATAGAATAGCTCTGCTTGAGGACGATAACTGAGTTGATCGCGACTCACGGGCTCCAGTTTATCAATTTCTTGATAAATCTGTTCCAGCTCTTGGCTGTTACGGGCGCGGAAATAGCGGCCATGGGTAACATCGGCAATATGCTTGAGTTGGTTTTCATCGAGATCCATCGACGGATTGACGCGCTCACGACCAAACAGGGTGCGTCTTTCCATGACATCGGCACCCACACCAACGGTATAAATCGTCACTTTGCGATTAGCGGCGATTTGGGCTGCTTGCTCAGGATCGATATTACCGGCGTTATTTGAGCCGTCAGTCAATAAAATCAATACTCTGTTACTCTCATCCATTTTGTCGAAGCGCTTGACCGCGAGCGCAATCGACTCGCCAATCGCCGTTTGTTTACCGACAAGGCCAATCTGCGCCTCCTTTAAAAACTGGGCGACAGAACGTCTATCTTGGGTGAGTGGCGCCTGTAGATAGGCGTGATCGGCAAATAAAATCAAACCGATACGATCGCCTTTGCGACGCTCTATAAACTCACTGACCACGTGTTGGATCAAGGTAAAACGGTCAACCACTTTGCCGTTAATCACCATATCTTCAATCTGCATACTGCCGGATAAATCCACCGCCAGCATGAGATCCCGCCCTTGGCTTGGCAGTTCAATCGGATCGCCAAGCCATTGTGGGCGGGCAATAGCAAGCACTAACAAGCTCCACATTAACCAATAGCGCTTGCGACTTTGGCGGCTGTGGCTAGTGATATTGGCCTTGCCCGCTTGGATAATACCGGGCAATTGCAGGCGGCCACCTTCGGCTTGCACCGTTTGGCGACGCCAAAAAATAAAAGGTAAAGGCAGTAAAATCAATGCCAAAGGCCATGCGACTGTTAACATTGCTCCTCCGCAGGCTTAGCTGGAGCCGGTGTGACTGCTGCTGACGACGTCGGGTTTTGGTTTGCAGCAGTGTCCATTATCGGTGCGCTTAATTTGGCTTTTGAGGCAAACCAGCTGTGGGCGAGGGCTTGTAACTCACGGGCCTCCTCGGCGCTGAGTGGTTTAGCCTGATGGCGTTTTTCCAATAAAGGCCCTATGCGGCCGCGTTGCTTTTCGGGCAAATGGCTATCTAACCAGGTTGCCCACGCGGGGCCGTCGAGTTTGGCTATCACTTCCCTTGGCAGATAACTTAAGGCGGTGCGCTTTAACAGCTGATTCACGTCAGAGGGATACTGGGCCGAATGAGGATCAAGTGCTGCAAATAAACCTTGGGCGGCTTTTTTAGGCGCTAAGTAAGCGGCACGTTTTTTGAGCCAAAGAATCGCGGCAATCAACAAAACTAACAGGATAGCGAGTGCTAACCAATAACCTATGGCCCATGGCCAAGCCCCAATCGGGTCGGGGAGAATAATATCTTGTAAATCCGCCAAAGCGGGATTTGGCGTGGCAGCCTTATCCAAGGCTAGATTTAGAGTTTGTGGGTTCACGCTTTGGACTCACTTATGCTTTATTATGCACTGTTTACTTTTACTCACTTATTTGCCGTGCTGTTATTGCAGTAAGGCTAACTGCTGCGCGAGGGGTAAACCCGCGTCGATAAATTGGGTACGTACCTTTAGCTTTTGCATCATGGCGATAAAGTCATTCTGCTGCTGTTGTTGCTGCCCAAGCCAGGCTTGATAACTGTCGCGAGTCAGCACTCGATCTTGGTCCCCTTCGCGAACCGGTAAACTAAACTGCTTGGGTAAATTGAGGTTGCCCTGCCTAAGAGGGTCGGTCACCAGATAGGCGCCAATATCACAATGGCGTTTAAGTTCTGTCAGCGGCGCGATACATTGCGGCGTAAAATGGCTGCCATCTGTGATGATCCAAATTAATGAGCCCGGTTTCGCGATACGTTGCAAGCGCTGGCAGGCGCGCAGGATATGGTCAGGATCCCGAAGGTGACTGCCGAGCTGATTGAGTTGTTGCTCGTGCACTCGGCGCAATCCTGAAATGAGCTGCAATATCCCTTGGCGGCGACTGCGGGGTTTTAACTCTAGATGTTCAGATTCGCAGGCTATTAAGGCGCCGAGTCTGTCACCGTGGTTGATGGCATTCCAACCTAGCGTGGTCGCTAAATGCCCCGCTTGTACCGACTGCAATAATAAACTCGAGCCAAAATACAGGCTCTGGCTTAAATCGAGCAGTAACAGAATAGGGCGCTCGCGCTCCTCAATAAATAACTTAGTGTGGGTTTGCCCAGTGCGGGCGGTCACGCGCCAGTCTATGGTGCGGACATCGTCGCCCTGTTGATAGTGACGCACTTCGGCAAATTCCATCCCGCGGCCTTTGATTAAACTGCTGCGATGTCCCGCCATATTGGCTCGTGCCCGGCTGTGACGCTCAGGAATAGCCCGCGCAATCGTCTGGCAGGCGAGCAGTTCTTTCTCGGTTAAATGCAGCCCGTCGGCAAACAATGGCAAGCCATGTGGATTGCCGTCACTGTGTAGGGATGCGTTTAGCGCACTGTTATTCATTCAAAGCTACTCATACAAAGCGATTCAGTTACCTAGGATTTATCAGCCCGCGTATCCAGTCTATGTTCTGAGATTATGGAACTGCGACCTGAGTCAAAATATGGTTGATCACTTGATCGCGGCTGACACCTTCGGCCTGTGCTTGATAACTCAGCAGCAGTCTGTGTCTTAACACATTGGGCGCAACGGCTTGAATATCCTCGGGAGAGACAAAATCGCGCTCGTGTAACCAGGCTCTGGCACGAGCGCAGCGCTCCAGCGAAATTGTCGCGCGAGGACTCACACCGTACTCTAACCATTTTGCCAGTTCGTCGCTGTAACGCGCGGGTTGGCGGGTCGCCATAATGATTTCGACTATGTACTTCTCTAGCGGTTCGGCCAGATAAATTTCCATCGCTTCGTCACGGGCGGCAAAAATGTCGGCCTGGGCAATCGGCTCCGCAGTCGGCAACTCATGGGTGAGCGCTTCTTGGCGGGATTGGCGCAGAATTTCGATTTCAGTGTCACCGCTTGGGTAATCTAAATTCAGGTGCATTAAAAAGCGGTCGAGCTGGGCTTCGGGCAGCGGATAAGTGCCTTCGTTTTCTAAGGGGTTTTGTGTTGCCATCACGAGGAAGAGCGGCGGCAACTTATAACTGTTTTTCCCAACGGTCACTTGACCTTCGGCCATGGCCTCTAATAACGCCGACTGTACCTTAGCGGGGGCGCGGTTGATTTCGTCGGCGAGAATAAGATTGTGGAAAATCGGACCCGCTTCAAATTCAAAGGTGCCAGTTTGTGAGCGATAGATATCCGTACCCGTAAGGTCGGCGGGCAGCAGGTCGGGGGTAAATTGGATCCGGTGAAAATCCCCTTCCACACCATCGCAGAGGGCTTTAACCGCACGGGTTTTAGCAAGACCTGGTGGGCCTTCTACTAATAAATGGCCATTGGCAATGAGGGCAATGAGCAGGTTTTCGGTCAAAACTGGCTGCCCTAAAACAACCTTATTTAGGTAAGTGCGTAATGCGTGGAAGCGACTCAAAGGCATGATGCTACTCGTTTTTTAGGTTGAAAATATCGATTGAAAATACGTGTGTGGGCTATAGACAACGAATATGGTAAAGAATTCCCTAAGGGTTTGGCTAGTGTTAAAAAAACAAACAGGTGTTTAAAACTTGCTGACAAGAAGTTAGAATCAGATCACACTTTAATGGTCAGACCTGTTATTAGGCTTTTTTGGTGCCAAACAGCAGGGCAAACATGGAAATCGATAGCGCCGCCTGAAATCTCTCAGCGATAGCGCACATAAAGAGGGTGACAAATGAGTGATAGACAACAGGTAACTAACGCAAAGGGTGAGCGTATCGCCATTGTGGCGGGCTTAAGAACGCCATTTGCGAAACAGGCGACCGCATTCCACGGTGTGTCGGCGCTCGATATGGGCAAAATGGTCGTTAACGAGCTGCTGGCCCGTAGCGAACTGGATCCTAAATTGATTGAGCAATTAGTGTACGGTCAGGTGGTACAAATGCCTGCGGCACCGAACATTGCCCGTGAAATCGTGTTAGGAACCGGCATGGATGTGTCAACCGATGCTTATAGCGTGACCCGTGCCTGTGCGACCAGTTTTCAATCTGCGGTGAATGTGGCCGAGTCAATCATGACTGGCAATATTGAGATTGGTATTGCCGGCGGCGCAGACTCTTCCTCTGTATTGCCTATTGGGGTATCTAAAAAGCTCGCCCATGCCTTAGTCGATCTGAATAAAGCCCGTAGCTTTGGCCAAAAACTACAGATTTTCCGCCGTTTAGGCATCAAAGACTTATTGCCAGTGCCGCCTGCCGTTGCCGAGTATTCAACTGGATTGTCCATGGGGCAAACCGCAGAGCAAATGGCCAAGACGTATAATATCAGCCGCGCCGATCAAGATGCGCTGGCACACCGCTCCCACACGTTGGCAAGTGAAACGTGGGCTTCAGGTCATCTACGTGACGAAGTGATGGTGGCCCATGTTCCACCTTATAAACAGTTTATCGAGCGCGATAATAACATTCGTGAAAACTCCGATTTAAGCTCTTACGCTAAACTGCGTCCCGCTTTCGATAAAAAGCATGGCAGTGTCACCGCCGCGAACAGTACACCGCTGACCGATGGCGCCTCGGCGATCATTTTGATGAGTGAAGGCCGTGCTAAAGCCTTGGGTTATCAACCTATTGGTTACATTAAGAGCTACGCATTTACCGCGATTGATGTCTGGCAAGACATGTTGATGGGACCTTCCTATGCAACGCCATTGGCATTAAAACGCGCCGGCATGGAATTAGAAGATTTAACCCTCATCGAAATGCACGAAGCCTTTGCGGCACAAACCTTAGCGAACATGCAGATGTTTGCCTCAAAGAAATTTGCCGAAGAAAAATTAGGGCGCAATCGTGCCATTGGTGAAATCGATATGAGCAAATTTAACGTGCTCGGCGGCTCTTTAGCTTACGGTCATCCTTTTGCGGCCACAGGTACGCGTTTAATCACTCAGGTTTGTCGTGAGCTTAAACGTCGTGGCGGCGGAACGGGCTTGGCAACGGCCTGTGCTGCGGGTGGTTTAGGGGCTGCAATGATTGTGGAAGTGGAGTAATGGCGATGGAAAAGACATTTAATTTAACCCGCCGTGAAGACGGTATCGCCATTCTAATGATGGACGTACCCGGCGAAACCATGAATACCCTCAAGGCAGAATTTGGCCCTGAGATCAGTGAGATCCTGTCGGAGATTAAACGCGATAGCAGTATCCGTGGCCTAGTGCTGATTTCGGGTAAAAAAGACTCCTTCGTAGCAGGGGCGGATATCTCTATGCTTGACGCTTGTCAAACGGCGGGCGATGCGAAAGCCTTATCCCAGCAAGGGCATGTAGTATTTAACGAGTTAGAAGCCTTGAATATCCCAGTGGTTGCCGCGATACATGGCGCCTGTTTAGGAGGCGGTTTAGAGCTTGCGCTCGCGTGTCATCAACGTGTGTGCAGTGATGATGGCAAGACCATGTTGGGCGTACCCGAAGTGCAACTCGGTTTATTACCCGGAGGCGGCGGTACTCAGCGTTTGCCACGTTTAGTGGGGATCACCACTGCGCTAGATATGATGTTGACGGGTAAACAAATTCGTCCGAAACAAGCGTTAAAGATGGGCTTAGTCAACGACGTAGTACCACAGACGATTCTGTTGCAAACCGCAGTGGAAATGGCGCTCGCGGGTAAACTCACGGCGAAACCGATTAAAAAATCGCTGGTTAATCAATTACTCGAAGGCACAGGGTTCGGCCGTAACATTATTTTTGATCAAGCTGCCAAGCAAGTCGCTAAGAAAACCCAAGGCAACTATCCTGCGCCGGCAAAAATTATTGATTGTGTACGCCAAGGTATGGCGAAAGGAATGCAGAAAGGGCTTGAGGTAGAAGCCAGCCATTTTGCAGAGCTGGTGGTGTCGAAAGAATCTGAGGCGCTGCGCAGTATTTTCTTTGCCACTACAGAGATGAAGAAAGAAACTGGCGCCGAAGGGGCGACACCACGTAAAGTCAAAAAAGCCGTGATCTTAGGTGGCGGTTTGATGGGCGGTGGTATTGCTTCGGTCACGACGACTAAGGCGAAAATTCCTGCGCGGGTAAAAGACATTAACGAAAAGGGCTTAAGCAATGCGCTTTCTTACGCCTATAAGTTATTGGATAAAGGCGTTAAACGTCGTCATATGACGCCGGCCGTTCGCGACAATTTAATGGCACTGATGACAACGACGACCGAATATAAAGGCGTTAAGGACGCTGATATTGTTGTTGAAGCCGTATTTGAGGATTTAGCGCTTAAACATCAGATGGTTAAAGATATTGAGCGTGAATGCGGCGAGCACACGATTTTTGCATCTAACACCTCATCTTTACCCATTGGCCAAATTGCACAGGCGGCCAGCCGTCCTGAAAATGTGATTGGCTTACATTATTTCTCACCAGTAGAAAAAATGCCGCTGGTGGAAGTGATTGCCCATGCGAAAACGTCTCCTGAGACGATTGCCACCACAGTGGCCTTTGCCCGCAAACAGGGTAAAACGCCAATCGTGGTACAAGACGGTGCCGGTTTTTATGTTAACCGTATCCTCGCGCTGTATATGAACGAAGCTGCACAATTACTGCTGGAAGGGCAGAGTATTGAGCACTTAGACAAAGCCTTAGTGAAGTTCGGTTTCCCCGTCGGCCCTATCACTTTGCTCGATGAAGTAGGTATCGATGTCGGTGCTAAAATCGCTCCAATCCTTGAAAAAGAATTGGGCGAGCGTTTTAAAGCCCCAGCAGCCTTCGATAAGTTGCTGAGCGATGATAGAAAAGGCCGTAAAAATGGCAAAGGTTTCTATCAATATGCTGCTGGCAATAAAGCGTTGAGCAAGAAGAAAGCCGTGGATGAAAGCGTTTACGCAGTACTTGGCATCAAGCCTGGTATGGACAAAGACTTAAGCGCAGTGGCCGAGCGTTGTGTGGTGCAAATGCTCAATGAAGCTGTGCGCTGCTTAGATGACGGCATTATTGCCTCACCGCGTGATGGTGATATTGGCGCCATCTTCGGTATTGGTTTCCCACCATTCTTAGGTGGCCCATTCCACTATATTGATACCCTGGGTGCCGATAACTTGGTCAACATACTGGAACGTTATCAAGCTCAATACGGCGACCGATTTGAGCCATGCCCACGTCTTAAGGCGATGGCGGCAGAAAAGGCTCGTTTCTTCTAAGTGCACAAATAGGGGTTGACTAAAAAAGCGGCAATATGATGCCGCTTTTTTATTGCCTCAAGGCTAATTTTTGCCTAAAAAATGTTCACATTTGTTTGAGTGATCTTGTATTATGGCGTCCCTATTTACGGCAGTTGTACCGTGATACCGTCTGTATATGTTGATTAGTGCTGATAAATAGCCTCACTCAGAGTCTATTTATATTGAGAACGGCTATTTTTTGATTTGCACATAATGACTTAGCCGATAAAGAGGTTGCTGTGGGATTCATGTTTTATGTGGTTGTCGCCTTGTCGGTGAGTTGTTCCTGGTGTTTTGGCATTGCGGCTTTTAGAGTAGGACTTTCGGTAAGCTATTGGGCTGTAATGGGATTTATACTGGGACCCTTAGCGTTTCCACTGTTTTCCTCCCATAAACGTATTGCGCTAAGCAGAATGCGCCGGACTTCTGACGCTAGTCTAACCGCTTAATGTTGATATGATTTGTCGTAAATGTGGCTAATAAAAAAGGAGCATTTAGCTCCTTTTTTATTGACCTAGGCCACGCGCTAGCAAATGGCTCTAAGCTTTGCGAACGGTATATTTCCGCCTGAAGGTGAAATTAATTCCACCAACCCTTTGCAGGGATCACTTCAAGGTGGTTTAAGCCTTCTGGTAATTTCACTTTTTTACGAACAGGCTTTGCGAAACCAAGTGCTTTTTTGATTGAATTTAACATAGACACTCTCCTTCACCTGATTAATGTTATGCGATTTCTGTGTTAATGAACTTAACGCATGGATGTCCAGCGACTTCAAATGGCTTGAATTTAACTGCAGGATGTCCAGCGACTTCAAATGGCTTGAATTTGACTGCAGGATGTCCCGCAACTTCAACGGATTTAAATTTCACTGCAGGATGTCCAGCGACTTCAAATGGCTTGAATTTAACTGCAGGATGTCCCGCAACTTCAACGGATTTAAATTTCACTGCAGGATGTCCTGCGACTTCAAAGGGCTTGAATTTAACAGCTGGATGTCCTGCAACTTCAACTGATTTAAATTTCACTGCGGGATGTCCAGCGACTTCAAAGGG
This sequence comes from Shewanella sp. FJAT-51649, assembly GCF_019457435.1. Taxonomy (NCBI): domain Bacteria; kingdom Pseudomonadati; phylum Pseudomonadota; class Gammaproteobacteria; order Alteromonadales; family Shewanellaceae; genus Shewanella; species Shewanella sp. FJAT-51649. Next base: position 1,684,672 of record NZ_CP080411.1, read on the forward strand.
CTTGAATTTGACAGCAGGATGTCCGGTAACTTCAACAGATTTGAATTTGACAGCAGGATGACCAGCTACTTCTGGATTAACGTCTTTAGTCGCTTCGGATGATACAACAGTTTGAGAAAGGCTTTTCTCTACAGTTGTTTCAATGGCGGCGGCTGTTGTTACAAAGCCGATTGTAGACAGTAATGCTGCTGCAGTTAGAATTCCTTTCATCATTTTATCTCTCAGGGTAGTTGATAATGTTTTATTTTTTGACTCTGAACACCTTAATGCAGATGTTGTGCCAATGTTTCAAACTACCGATTGAGAGATAATTTTATGATCAAATAATCTTGTGGTGGGGCATGAATTTACTCCGATCATCTTGAAGCAATTGAGTAAATTCAATTTCATTAATCGCTTTGCTAAAGATATAACCTTGTATTTCTTCGCAGTTAAGGGCCCGAAGGATATTTAGCTGCGCGGCTTGTTCTACACCTTCACCAACAACCGACAGACCCATATTGTGAGCGATGGTAATGATTGAATCGACCATCTTCAAATCTCGGTCAGATTTATCAATATCATCGACAAAGGCTTTATCGATTTTGAGCGTATGAATTGGGAACCGTTTTAAGTAAGAAAGTGAAGAATAACCCGTACCGAAGTCATCCAACGCGAGGCTCACTCCCATCTTAGCTAATTGCTGCATAACGGTTATAGCCATTTCTGGCTGCTTAATAACCGTCCCTTCGGTGATTTCGAGTTCTAGGTGAGAGGCCGGTAATTGCGTTAAGCGTAAAATAGATTCTATGCGTTGCTGTAAATCGGGTAGGGCAAACTGACGTGACGATAAATTGACGGCGACTCTTCCTTTGAAGAGCCCTTGTTCACGCCATTTCTGCGCCGCAAAACAGGCTTTTCTAAGTACAATTTCACCGATTTCAATAATAAGGCCATTTTCTTCCGCAAGGGGAATAAAATCATTCGGTGGGATCAGTCCACGGGTGGGATGATTTAAACGGACTAAGGCTTCCATCCCCGCGACGTGACCACTTTTAAGATCGACTTTGGGTTGATAATACACCTCAAATAAATCTTCTTTTAATCCTTCACGAATGAGGTTTTCAATTTCAAGTTGTTTAATTGCATGTTGGTTAAGGGATTCTGAGTAGAATTGGTAACAATTTCCGCCGGCAGATTTTGCATGATACATGGCAATATCGGCTTTTCTCAGAAGTGCCTGTTCACTTTGTTCATCCTCAGGGTAGAAAACAATACCAATACTCACGCCCAAAACCAGCTGCTCATTACCGATTTCAAACATGGTTTTAAAGGCTTCAATTACTCGTCCTGCAATCGCGGCACAGGCACTAATGTCAGATGTTTTGTCGAGTACAATCGCAAACTCATCGCCACCTAGACGATAGATACTGGTGTTTTTAGGGAGAATAGACTTAATTCTGACGGACACTAGCTTGAGTAACTGATCACCAATTTGATGACCTAAGGAGTCATTGATACGTTTAAAATTGTCGAGGTCGAGTACCATTAAGGCATGGGTAATTTCTTTATTAACCAAGTTTCCTAATGTAACTTGCAAGTTTGAGCGATTGGGCAGCCCCGTTAATAGGTCATTGTTGGTGAGTTTACGAAGTTCCTCTTCTTGTTGTTTACGTCTCGATATATCAGAAAATACCCCTACGTAATGCGATAATTCACCTAACTCATCATAAATGGCGTCAATAGTCAGTTCCATATGGAAATGGCTTTTATCACCACGGCTGGCTTCGACTTCGCTGGCCCAACGACCTTGTTGTTTTAACATGGTACGAATTTGATTAGAAAAGGACTCCGGATACAAATCGAAGGTAAGCAGATTACCTATAAAATCAGTGCGATTACGCTGAGAAATTCTACAACACGCTTCGTTTACCTCTACAAATCGATATTCGCTGTCGAGAATAAACATACCTTCGGAAATATTTTCAATGGCTTTTTCGAACAGTTTTAATTGTTCTTCCTTTTGTTTGAATTGGCTGATGTTTTTAATTGTGCCCGTCATCCGCAGCGCATTGTCTTTATCATCTCTTTCTACAATTTTTGCTCGGTCTAAGATCCAGATCCAGCTATCATCTTTGCCTTTAACTCTGTATGCCGCTTCAAAATGATCGGTTTCACCGTAGAAGTGTTTGTTAAGCGCTTCCCTTACACGTTCTTGATCCATTGGATGAATATTACTCTCCTCATCACTATGACCAGAACGTTGACCATCCTTCGGAAATTCCAATGCTCCCCAAATATTTGAGCGGAAAATGTGACCCGTTTCTATATCCCAGTCCCACATTTCATCGCCGCTTCCCCATAAAGAAAGTTTTAAGCGTTCTTCGCTTAAAGCTATTTGCCGCTGAATTTCTCTTTTTCTTAATATTGCTTTAAATATAAAAACAGCGATGAACATTGATATAACAAAGTAAAATATTTTAGCTTGAGTTGAGGACCACCAAGGAGGTGTGATAATTACTGAAACTTCTTTTATTGCAGATTTTTTACCTGAAAGTGAATTGATAGCATATACTTGAAAATTGTATTTCCCAGGAGATAAATTCGTATATGTTGCTGAGTTGGTTCCATTTGCCGATATCCATGTATCAGAAAGACCATACATTCTATAGTTATAATTAGTGGATGAGTCTTCCGACATAGGGGAGATAAAGTTGAAGGAAAATGGATAATCTGAATACTTTAAGGTTATTTCGTTAATAGCTGAATTTTTGTTATTAAAGAAAGTGCTATCATTTTCTTGTGAAACATTAAACACAAGGAAATCAGATATTTCTGTTTGGCTTATTTCTTTGCTTTTAATATAGTTTATGACATTTTGGGGGTGTAAAATGCTGACACCGTTTATTCCAGCAAGTAAGACATAACCATTCACATCTATTGCACTTGGCGAATTGTATTCATACTGACTTCCGTTAGCAGTCTTTAAAGTATATGTTTTTTTGCTTTCTTTTTCATATATTACGACTTCACCTAATGATGCTGCGGTTATATAGTTTTCATCATTAATGATTGAATAAACTTCTTTTTTATTGGAAAATATCTTAGAAATGTTATTATCGCGCCTATCGAAAAACATTAAAGATGTAGATGTCCCAAAATAAATTCCATTATTTTCCTGCATTATACTGTATGTTATTTCCTCGCCTAAGCTGGATAATCGTCCATTCTCATACTTTTTAAAGCCACCCTGACCAGCTATATAGATCAAATCTTGTGAGTAAAATTCAATATCAAAAATCGGTTCGCTATTTTTCGTATCGATAACATCAATAATTTCAGTGTTATTGATGATTAACACCTTACCATCAGATGTTCCAGCTGTTATTATGGAGTTGTCACTATTGCTAGATAATGAAGATATTGATTTGTCACTAATCATTATTAAACTTTTCTCAGTCTTTAAAAATAATCCTGAATTAGTTCCAAAATAAAGACCTTCTTCATTTAATATTGCGTATTTGTATCCTTGGGTTTCAGTGTTAAATCTGTTTATTAGATTAAAGTTATTGTCGAAAAGGTCTATATTTTCTGATTCAGATGATACTATAAACCCTTGTGTGTTTTTTGTTAGATGCCATGTGTTGTTTTTCGATAAATCAGTTTGCTGTACTAAATTGTTAAGTTTTTTTACAATAACAAAGCCTTTGTCAATAGTGCCTAATATAAACATATCTTTCGTTACAACAAATGAAGATATTTTATCTACCTGGTCTGGAGGAAGAGTTCCTATTATGATGTTTTTTGAGATGTTAACAATTTTTCCGTTGGTGAATCCATAAATGGTATTATTGTACTTTGCGAGTTGAGAGAATGGTCGAGAGTCCGTTTTTACTATTTCGTTGCCATTATATTGATATAACCCATGGTTGAATGATATTGAAATTTCATTATCATTCGTTTCATCTAAATCTATTGTGCCATGAGCGATTTCTTTTAACTCATTATTTACTAACTTAAATAGTTTTCCTGAGTAATCTCTTATATAATAATTATCACCAACTTTTATAGCTTTTTTTATTTCACTTAATCCTTTACTGGACAGTTCGTATTTTTTTTCTTGGTTGCTTATATCGATAATGGATTTATCAGTACCAACTATGAGGCTGTTATTTTTTGAGTTGATACTCCAGACGGGAGTATTTTTTACTGATAGGCCATAAGGAGAAAATGAGTCTTGAAGTTTATCGTAAACAACTAGACCGCTGTCTGTTCCAACATATAACACTCCTTGATCATCAACGAGTAAACTTCTAATAAAAGAACTAGGAAGCCCTGTTCTGGCATCATTAGCATAAAAGTGCTTGAAGTTTTTTCCATCAAACCGATTGAGCCCATTAAAGGTTCCAATCCATAGATATCCATCGTGATCCTGAACTATCGACGTAACGGTACTTTGGGAAAGTCCTTCTGGCACACCATACGATTGTGACTGGAGAATAATAGGTGATTTATTTGAAAAGGGAGATGCGGTTACGTCTTCTAATGCAAGGATGCCAAAAAAAGCGATTAAGACGATTTTTAAGAGTATTTTCGGCATAGTGTAGTTCTTAGTATTGTCCGAGGATGCCATGAAACAATTGTGTTACATCACTTTTCCAGAAATAGAAGCTTTTGTCAAAAGCCAGAATGTAAAAAATCCTTTTAATAGCATATAGATGGACTAATTTTGTACTTTCTCTTGACGCATTGGCATTGAACTACCAACTTTTCCATCAGTTTTTTGCTTACTGGCAATAGATACAACTATAGATTTACGTGCATTTAGCGATTTTGTTTGTTGGTTACCCATATGACATGAATACCATTACGTCAGTACTAACTTGTCAAAAATTGAACTTTTCAGTGTTTTGTTTAAAGAGTTTAAGATCGGTAATCATATTCTCTGATTTGAGCGCTGACTGGGCCGCATGGGCAGAACCTGTGCTAAAAAGCACCAGTCTATCGCTATGCTTAGTGCGCATTTTTCGCATCATAAACTTAATAAGATCTGGGCGAGTGAGTTTGTTGATTTCTGCGACCACTAATTCACGCTGATTAAACTGATAATCACGATTGCCTACGCTCACCCAATAACGCTGGCCACGGGTTTTTAGGTTAGCATCATGCTCCATCACTTGATTGATGAGTCCCTGTTTGGTGCTTTCCCATTCTTCATTGGTAATTTGCATGACGGCATAATTAAAGTCCGCGATAAATTCATCGATTGCCTCTAATAAATGCAGCGGTCCCGTTGTCGGGGATTGAATATAGAAAATGAGTCCCGGATGGCGATTGAGTGGCAGATAACCTGTGCCGACCATGTAGCCCAATTGTTTTTCGGTACGTAACTCATGGAAGAAGGTCGAAGACATAGTGTGGTTGAGTAAGCTAAACAGCGCCATTTTTTCTGGTGTGGCAATAGCTGATTGATAATAAACAATAATCGCACTGTCTTGATGGTCGATAGCCAATTCCCGAAGCAGGGTGCCTTGCCCGGTTAAGTTGATTAATTCACGGGTCGACTCCGCGCTTGGGCTAGAGACGAGGGATAATATATGTTCCAGTCGTTTTCCTAAGGCTTGCGCCTCTGATACAAGCCAATCGCCATAAATCAGCCCTTCGAGGTAAATCTTCTCGTAAAAGGCACGTACATGGTTATGCAGATCATTTAAGGTGATATTTTCAAGCATCTGTGCCATGCGAGCCGGCTCGTAGCTGCGTTTTTGCAGCGTGGCGGTCAAGCTAGTGAATAGCTGCGAAATCGGTTTGGCTTGCGCGAGGTTTTGCCAGCTACGTAGCAGTTGAGATTTAATTAATGCAAACCGTTCTTCGGTGAAATTACGTTCTCTCGCCTTTTGGATCAGCAGGGCTAACAGCGTTTCTTGATTCCCCGTAAAACCAGACAAATGCAGGGTGATGCCACCCTGATGGGGGTAAATGTTATAGCTAAGCCCTGCGACTTCCGCTTGGTAAGTGGGCTCAGTCAAGTAATCGAGCAGCATCTCAACGTATAAGCGGGTGAGGGCAGCATGTTTTGGGGTTTTACTCGCCTGCTCCGAATCGAGGGATAGATACATGTGGCCTTTGGGGACATTAAACTCATCGTCTTTTTTATGCCAAATTCGGTATCCCGTTGATTCCGCGACAATCACGGGTACGGCGACTTCACTTTTATCGGGCCGAGCAATGGAATCGGCCACGATAAAGGGATTGGCAGCAGGCAATTGCAACTCTGGGCGAATGTGTGTCACTTGCCAACGGGCAAGGGATTCGGGTTTTATCGGTAAGACTTTATAGGGCGTATGATACCAATTGGCTTTGCGGTCGGTCTTAACGGACTGTGCTATGAGTTGCAAGCGCATATTTTGCGGCGTCATTAAGCGCAATAGTTCAAGGGTTTCATCAATATCTAAGCCATCCATGCGATAGTCACCAAAGACTAAGTCTTCCACTTCGTAGTGGTGCATATTGATGCTTAAGTGGCTGGCTAAATCGAGGGATTTCACCTGCTCCTGATAGCGAAACGCCATTTTGAGCAGATTCGCTCGTTCTAAATAGCGCCAATCCTCAAGGCCTTGGTTTTTTATCAGCTCAATGTACTCAAAGCAGCTGCATACAATATCGTCAATATTGGCCACGCCTTTGTCGGTCAGTTGTAGACCTATGCTGTAGTCCTTAAAGTTATAGCCATTGACTCCGCCGCCTGCGGAGAGATTATTCACTAAACCTTGTTCTTTAAGATACGACAGCAGGCTGCCTTTACTCTCATTGCCGAGGATATGGCTAATGTAGGTCAGCGGCTTGCGTTTGTAGTAGTGATCGATACCTGGAAAGTTAAAACTAATACTTAAACGCTTTTGTTCCTTTAAGGGGATTATATTGATTTGCTTAAGCAGTTCATTTTCTGAAAACAGTGGCACATCAGGATACTGTTTGACGAGATTTAAGTTGCTGACAGCACTGAAATATTGGGCCGCGAGCGCCTGCAAATCATCTAACGGCATAGGGGCGACTAAACAGAGCGTCATTAAATTGGCACTGTAATGGCTTTGATAAAACGCCAATAGCTCGCTTCTGACCTGCGCCTGTTCTCCGCCTAGCGTGACTAAATTGCCCACGGAAAACTTTGAAAACGGATGCTGTTGATTAACAGTTTCTTTAAGCACTTGATAGGTGCGGCGGATATCGTCCTTCAGCTTTAAACTAAATTCAGATTCAATCGCTTGGCGCTCCCTATCAACTAGATCAAGGTCAAATTTGGGGGCGATAAAGAATTGGCTAAATCTGTCTAGGGAGTCGGCAAATACGTCGGCATTGATGGTAAAAAAGAAATTGGTGTGCTCTGTGCCGGTCCAAGCATTGTTACTGCCGCCGTGCTGATTGATAAAGGCATGATATTCGCCGGAGTCGGGGAATTTTTCCGTGCCTAAAAAGAGCATATGCTCTAAAAAATGTGCCATACCGGGTCTATCAACAGGATCATCAAAATGTCCTACGGCCACCGCCATGGAAGCGGCGGCTTGGCTGGCGTCCAAATCTTCGACCAATAATACCCGCAGGGCATTATCTAACACGAGATAACGGTACTGACGATGATCGTTTGGACTTTTGTAAATAGACTGAGAGGCTTGCAAAGAGACACTCCGGTAACGATGGCTTGTTATATATTGATAGTCTTAATGGTTTTTGGCAAATATCTCTTGTGTTTATCGACTAAAGATTAACCCTTACAAGGTTTGTTGAAATCCATTTTAGGGCTACAATTGGGATAAAACAAAAACAAGTGTGGGTAGCGAGAGAAGTATGCAGCTATTTTTGATGCGACATGGTGACGCTGGATTTAATGCTCAGTCGGATAGGGACAGAACGCTTACCGATTTAGGAAGACACCATACTGTCTTAATGAGTAACTGGTTAGCCCGAAGTATCAGCGATTTTGATCTTGTTTTGGTCAGCCCTTATCTACGTGCGCAGCAAACTTGGCAAGAATTGAGTCAACATTTCCCCGAGCCACGTAAATGGCTGGTCGTGGATGATTTAGTGCCTTCAGGTGATCCCGCCAATGTGGCCGCCTTAATTGTTGCTTATGCCGAATTGTACAAGGCCGATAAAGTGCTGGTGATTTCCCATATGCCGCTCTTAGGCTATTTGGTCAGCGAGCTAGTTGCGGGTGTTGAGCCGCCCTTGTTTGCCACCTCGGGAATTACTCTGATAGATAAACATGCCGAGCAGGCCTGCATTGTTTGGCAACATGCGCCCCACAGCATTAGTTAATGTCTTCGATAAAACAAAGGGCTCACATTAGTGGGCCCTTTGTTTTTAGAGGATAAATATGTCCATTAACGTCGATGTGGTTGGTCGCCAATATCGATAAGTACCAGCAGCGCCGCATCGCCACCCCATTCTTTTGGGGCTTGATGAAAGGCTTTTACCACAGGATGTTGCACCAACCACATTGGCACCTGCTGTTTTAGTATGCCAGTACCATAACCGTGCATCACACAACAACATTGGCTTTGCTGTTTTACGCAGGCTTGGATCAGCGCCGCGAGTTCGAGTTTTGCCTCGGATTGGCGGTAACCGTGTAAGTCCAGCAATAAATCAGGTTGGTAATCGCCGCGTCTTAAGCGTTTAAGCTCGAGACTGTCGACACCCTCGTCGAGCCAACGCATTGGCCCCTGAACGGGCAGCAGAGGTTGATAAGTATCTGAGAAATAACTGTCAGCATGCAGTTGCTGCTCTTTCAGTTCAATTTCCTGTTTGGTTTTTAGGGGCGTGCGAAAATGCCGCTTATCTTGGGCGATAGGTTTTATCCCCTCGATCAGCGCCGAAAACATCGCCATGCCTTCTTTATCATCGTCTTTATTCATGGCGGGTATTCTATTGAATCCTATGGTTTCTGAATAGAGTTCAGTTACAATGTTTGAGAACAAACAAGCGGGAGAGCGTTTTGGATAAGATCTTTGTAGATGAAGCTGTAACAGAGTTACGCACCATAGGTGACATGTTGCGTTGGGCGGTGAGCCGCTTTAATGATGCCAATGTGTACTATGGCCACGGGACGGATAACGCGTGGGACGAGGCTATCGCCTTAGTATTTCATGCGCTGCATTTGCCCGAAGAAATCGGCCAACAGGTGATTTTAAGTAACTTAACCAGCAGCGAAAAACACAAAATCGTTGAGCTGATCATTCGCCGCGTACGTGAACGTTTACCTGTGCCTTATTTAACCAATAAAGCGCGCTTTGCAGGGCTAGAGTTCTATGTGGATGAGCGCGTATTGGTGCCACGTTCACCTATCGCCGAGATGATTGCCAATCGCTTTGGCCCTTGGTTATACGGCAAACCTGTTAATCGTATTTTAGATTTATGTACCGGCAGTGGTTGTATCGCAATTGCCTGTGCCTACGAATTTGATGAAGCCGAGGTCGATGCGCTGGATATCAGCGAAGATGCTCTCGATGTGGCGCAAATCAACGTTGAAACCTTAGGGGTAATGGACAGAGTGTTCCCGATGCAATCTGATCTGTTTTCAGCCATTCCTGAAGGTCCACAATATGATTTGATTGTCTCTAATCCGCCCTATGTGGATGAAGAAGATATCGGCGATATGCCAGATGAATACCACCATGAGCCAGCTATTGGTTTAGCCTCGGGTCGCGATGGCCTCGATTTAACCAAACGCATTTTAGCGAATGCGGCCCAATACCTGACACCAACGGGGATTTTAGTGGTTGAGGTAGGTAACTCTATGGTGCATCTGATGGAGCAATTCCCCGAAGTACCTTTTACTTGGGTGAGTTTTGAACACGGCGGAGACGGTGTGTTTGTGTTGACTCGCGATCAACTGGTCGAACATCAATCGCTTTTTGCTATTTATCGCGACGCGCAATAATAAATTAGGTTGAGTCTTTTCCCGCTGCCAGTTAGGCTTGCAGCGGGAAAAAGAATTGTCCAGCCATTGCTGGGCGCGGAGCGATAAGCAAATCATTTAAGGTGTAAAAAGCGGATGTCTGGAAACAGTATTGGTCAAAATTTTGTGGTGACTACCTTTGGTGAAAGTCACGGTGTGGCGCTCGGTTGTATTATTGATGGTTGCCCACCAGGGCTCGAACTCACCGAAGCCGATATGCAGCATGATTTAGACCGTCGTCGTCCTGGCACATCCCGTTATACCACCGCGCGCCGTGAGCCTGATGAAGTACGGATCTTATCCGGTGTGTTTGAAGGCAAAACCACAGGCACCTCCATTGGGCTTCTGATCGAAAACACCGATCAGCGCAGCCAAGATTACTCCAATATCAAAGATTTATTCCGTCCAGGACACGCCGATTACACCTATCAGCAAAAGTATGGCCTGCGTGATTACCGTGGTGGCGGCCGCTCATCTGCCCGCGAAACCGCTATGCGGGTTGCGGCGGGCGCTGTGGCGAAAAAGTATTTAAAACAAGTGCATGGCATTAGTATCCAAGGTTATATGTCGCAACTTGGACCGATTAGTGCCGAGACCCTCGATTTTAGTCAAATCGAGCAGAACGCCTTTTTCTTCCCCGATGCGAGTAAGCTCGAGGCGCTGGATGAATATATGCGCGAGCTGAAAAAATCCGGTGATTCCATTGGCGCCAAAATCTCTGTGGTAGCGACTGGTGTTCCCGTTGGATTGGGCGAACCTGTGTTCGACAGGCTCGATGCCGATATCGCCCATGCCTTAATGGGCATAAACGCGGTAAAAGGCGTTGAAATCGGCGATGGTTTTGGAGTTGTCACGCAAAAAGGTTCGGAAGGGCGCGATTTAATGTCGCCACTGGGTTTTGAATCAAATCATGCCGGTGGCATACTTGGCGGCATTTCATCGGGCCAACCCATTGTTGCACATATTGCGTTAAAACCGACCTCGAGTATCAGTGTGCCGGGCCAAAGCATGACGGCCCAAGGTGAAATGGCGGAAGTGGTGACTAAAGGTCGTCACGACCCCTGTGTCGGGATCCGCGCGGTACCGATCGCCGAAGCTATGCTGGCGATTGTGTTGATGGATCATCTGTTAAGACACAGAGCTCAAAATCAGGATGTTCGCAGTCATACACCTATTCTCGGCATGAGATAGGTGCGATGAATGAGACAGTCTGCATGGAATAAAGATGCATAGCGACTGTGTAATAAATGGAATGCGTTAATGCCAACTATCTCTAGCACAAGCCAGCAGTTACGCTGGCTATGTGCCTGTTATTTTTTCTTCTTTTCAATTCTCGGCACTATGATCCCTTACCTTGGGGTCTTCTTCGAAAACCGTGGATTTAACCCTCAAGAAATTGGTTTTTTGCTCGCGATTTTAATGGCGACCCGTATCGTGGCACCCAATGTGTGGGCCAAGGTGGCCGATCGCACTGGCATGCGCTCCGAATTGGTGAAGATGGGCGCGGGCGCCGCGATGCTGGCGTATTTGAGTTTTTTCTACCACGGTGGCTTTGTGTATATGGCGCTGAGCCTTGCGCTGTATACCTTCTTTTGGAATGCGATTTTGGCACAGCTTGAGGTAATCACCCTCGAAACCTTAGGTGAAAATGCCAGCCGCTATGGACAAATCCGCAGCTTTGGCAGCATTGGCTATATCTGCTTAGTGGTTGGTGCCGGTTTTGCCATCGGCCAATGGGGTACTGAGGTATTACCTTATATTGGTTTAGCCTTGTTTACTGGGATGCTGGTCAGCGCCTTGCCGTTGCCTGCGAATCGTGCCGTGCGCCCTCAAGGCAACGAGCGCCAGCCGCTCAAATGGACTAAACCCATTCTGTGGTTCATGGTGTCGGCGATGTTATTACAGATGAGCGCTGGGCCTTTTTACGGTTTTTTTGTGCTTTATCTTAAGCAGGCGGGATACACCGAAGCGGCCGCGGGGATTTTTGTCGCCCTCGGTGCAATGGCCGAAATCGTAATGTTTATGTTTGCGCCTCGCTTACTTGGACGTTATGGCGTCAATACCTTGCTTGTTGTCAGTATCGCCATGACCGCCGTGCGCTGGTTGCTGGTGGCCTTTGGCGTTGAGAGCATGTTATTACTGGGTTTGAGCCAAGTACTGCATGCGTTCACCTTCGGCTTGACCCATGCGGCCTCGATTCAATTTGTTCATCGAAATTTTGATGCCAGTCATCGCAGTCAAGGGCAAGCCCTGTATGCCAGCTTAAGCTTTGGGGTTGGCGGCGCGCTCGGGACGTGGATTTGCGGTTATATCTGGGGTGATGGTAGCGGCGCTGTATGGTCTTGGGTATTTGCGGCGGCCTGTGCCTTTGCTGCTATGTTAGCGGTATTTTTGATCCCTAAGGATAGGGCGCAAGCGGTTGCGGCATAAGCTTATATTTTGTTGTGAAAAATAACTCATTGTAAAAACTAGAATAATGAAAAAGAGAGGTTAAGGTGATCCGGTTTCGTTTAGGCTTAGTCATCAATCCACTGGCGGGTTTAGGTGGCAGTGTGGGGCTCAAAGGCAGCGATGGCGTGGCCGAGCAGGCACTCGCCTTAGGTGCCGAGCCCAAGGCGATAAAGCGTATGATGCAAGCCTTAGAAGTGATTGCCCCCTATGCCAATGATATCGAAATTATTACCGCCTCCGGCGTGATGGGGGAAGACGCCGCCAACGCCTTAGGTTTTAACACCCGTGTGGTGTATCAAACCCCAGATAAAACTCAGGCCATCGACACGCAAGCCGTTGTGCGTACCTTGCTGAATGAACCTTTGGATTTATTACTGTTTGCGGGGGGCGATGGCACCGCGCGTGATGTGTATAGCGTGTTTGAACAAGCGGTTATCGACGATAAATTACCCGTGCTCGGTGTTCCGGCTGGAGTAAAAATCCATTCGGGCGTTTATGGCATCACGCCCCATGCTGCGGGCATGGTGGTGAAAATGCTGCTCGAAGGTGAGTTAGTCAGCCTGATGAGCGCCGATGTGATGGATATCGATGAAGTGGCCTTTCGCCAAGGCACTGTGCGCGCCAAACGTTTTGGTGAACTGTTAGTGCCTGCTGAGCCGCGTTATGTGCAAGCGGTGAAGATGGGTGGAAAAGAGGTCGATGAGCTCGTGCTCGCCGACATCGCCGCCGATGTTATTCAGCAGATGGAAGACGAGCTGTACATTATGGGCTCGGGCAGCACGGTCGCCTTTGTGATGGAAGAGCTTGGCCTCGATAACACCCTGTTGGGGGTTGATCTTATCCAAGATAAAACCTTAGTAGCGAGTGATTTAACCGCTAAGCAGTTGCTCTACCTTACCCAAGATAAGCCGGCAAAACTGGTTATTACCTTGATTGGCGGGCAGGGGCACATTCTCGGCCGTGGCAACCAGCAGTTGTCGCCAGAGCTTATCCGCCGCCTCGGTAAGGACAATATTATTATCCTCGCCACAAAAACTAAACTAAAAGCACTTGAAGGACGTCCCTTAATTGTGGATAGTGGCGACCCTCAATTAGATCGTGAGCTTTGTGGCTATTACAAAGTTACGACGGGTTACCATGATTATGTAATGTATCAGGTGGCCAACCCCGACTATTCAGATTTATAGCACCGAGGGGCCAGCGGCCATTTGGGCGAAATACGAAATACGTTATTGGAGAGTTTGACCCGATGTTAGAGCAGTATGAAGAAGCACTAGAACAGTGGATTGAGTCGGTAGTGAACCATGGTGATGACGATGCCTTATTTGCCTGCGGTTATCTGCAAGGCCATGTGGCGGTGGTGTTATCGCAACTCGAAGACGAAGGCGAGAGCACGCTAGAAGCTTTGCTTGAAAAAATGACCGACTGTTTAGCCCTCGCGCGCCAAGAATTGAATGATGCCGATTTTGCCTTAGTAGAAGCGGCGTGGGCACAATTACATGGCAAGATTGTTAGTCATTTAGCGGCGTAATTGATGAGTTCATCCACGACGACTTCGGTTGAGACCATGGCAACACCTGAGGCGCAGCAAGCGGTTTATATCGGTCTAGTCAATCCGAAAACCCCGACCAATGTGGGCGGTATTATGCGCGCTTCGGGCTGTTATGGTGTCGATGCGGTGTTCTACACCGGCAAACGCTATGAATATGCCGCCCGTGGGCCGCAGCAATATAACGCCGATACCCAGAGCGCCGCCGAGCGCATTCCGCTAACTGGGGTGGCCTCCTTACTCGATGCGCTCCCCTCTGACACTAAGCTGGTGTGCGTGGATTTAGTCCTAGGGGCGACCCCCTTGCCTGAGTTTGTGCATCCTGAGAAAGCCTTTTATGTGTTTGGCCCAGAGGATGGCACCATTGGCCAAGATATTATCGATAGAGCCGATGCAGTAGTGTATGTGCCAACTGTGGGATGCATGAATCTGGCGGCCTCGGTGAACGTACTACTTTACGATAGATTGGCGAAAGCCCATCGCGAGCAGGTATCTGCTCAGACCGAGTTTGATGGTGATGCCTTGATCCGCCAAAGTCGCGACAATAATAATCGTACCCGAGTAAAAACCACTAAGCAGGTTTCTTCGCTTTAGGGTTAATGCTCAATGCTCAGTCGAAATACAAAAAAGGATTAAGCACTGCTTAATCCTTTTTGTTTTGAGCAGCCAATCATTGGTGCGATTAGATGCAAGTCTGATTAGCATTCAATTATAAGTCTTTGTTTTAATCAACTAGTTTTCACTCAAGCCGCTCTTTACTAAAGTGCTTTGCCTTTGAGCAGTTTGCGTAGCCACATCCGATTGGGGTTGAGTTTATTTAAGGTTGGCCAATCTAGTGGCAGCGGTTCACCAGTTAATTGTGCCGCCAAGCATTCGGCCGCCAAAGGGCCTGAACTTAATCCCCGCGACCCTAAACCACCCAAAATATAAAGGCCATCGAGGATAGGCGCGGGGGTCGTTTGCCAATAATGCTTGCTTTGTTCTGCCTGCTGCTGATTGAGTTGATGCTGTTCATAGCGCGCTAATATTTCAGCCACATCGGGCGCACAGCCCATCATGGGGAAATGATCCCGCGTCACCATCCGCACGCCGACACGGGCGCTATTGCCGCTGATGTCGATATCATCAACCCAGGCTTGATTGGGGTAGCTTTCTTGCATTTTCCCAAGGTTTTCCCGTTGCTCCTGCGGGCAAAAATCGAGGTGTTCTGCCGCTTTGACATAACTGGCACCGAGGCAATGCAAGCCTTGATGACTCGGCGTGAGGTAACCATTCGCGCATAACACTGTCGCCAATTGGCTCAACTTAAATTGGGCGGGGACATGGCTCACTTGGCCGCGAAACGGACTTATCTGTAACCGCTCACTGGCTGAAAATTGAGTGAGCTGCGCGCCATTGGCGAGCACGAGTTGGCGAAATGGTCCAAAACGCTGGCCTTGACCATGGAGATACCAAGCCTGCGCATCACATTCAATTTCGGTGATCTCGGTATTGAAATGGCACTGCACATTGGCAAGTTGCGAGGCCTTGTCCACCGCCGCCTTGGCGTATTCAAATGGGCAAACCCAGCCTCCGAGTGGATAAAAAAATCCAGCCTTATCAATACCTATGTGAGCTATTTCGTTAGCTTCATTCGTATCAACGGCGTAGGCGATTTCTGCTGGCCAGTCCTGACTTTGGATGATTTTATCCAGCCGTTGTTGGCTACGCTCATCATGACCCGTTTGCAGTACCCCACAAAAATCATGGGAAATCGCGGTAATATTAGGGGCGGCGTCTGTCTCCATCATCGACGTATGGCTTAGCGCCTCAATACGGCGGCGGCTGAACAAAAATGCCTGTTGGAAAAAACGGCTAAGCTCATCATTTTCAGGCGTGAGTAGGGGGTAAATTGCCCCCTGGCGATTGCCTGATGCGCCTTGACCTAACTCATTATCCTTACAAAACAATATGCTACTCTGGCCTCGTTCGGCGAGGGATAGCATTAGGTTCGCTGAGGCCAGTCCGCCACCGACGATGGCAACAGGGTGATCTATAGCCGCGAGCGCTGCAGGTTTTGGGGTAAATGCTTGAGCCGTATCGGCTTGCTGGCGCAGCAGTTTGCGCTCATGGAGCAAAATCTCATCGGTGATAATCTGACTTGCGTCGTTTGCATCAGCATTCAAGGCATCTTGGCTGACATTAAGTGTGCTAAAGCCACTGCTGTGGGCAAACTGCTGCACGGTTTCTGCCAAATTTGCCCCAATCAACTGGGCATCATCGGCACTCAAACGCGCCATTTGCCAGACTAGTTTGCCGCTTAACTGCGATGCCAAATGCGGTAAAACCAGCCATTGCTGAATAGGATGAGCAGGGCTGTGGGGCAGTTGACTAAGTGCTGTATGTAGGTCGCCAAAATGCAAATCGACCGTGATGCGGCCGTCATCAAAGATTAATCTCTGGCACCCTATAATGCGTGCAGGTTTTGCCTTAAGTATTGCATCGGCAAGCGGTTGTAAATGAGGCGTGGAAATTAAGCTTTGCGATTGATCCCAAAGTAATTTAAGTTCGTAATCGTTAATGGGATTGGGTTCAAACACTTTGACTAACAGCCGTGTGTTGCTTTGAGTCTGCGTTTGCCAGTGTTGTAGTAGAGAGAGCAGCTCGAGTCCATCGCCCAATCCCCATTGCCCCATGACGCACAGTCCCTGACCGAGTTGGGCTGATGGCGTCGTTAAGCGAGAGCGTCGAAGGCGAGTTAAATTGTCCAGAGACTGTGCAGTAGTCAACGCGCATGGGGGATAAAGGTTGATCAATTGCGGGTAATCACGCTTAAATTGGCAAGATTTTTGGGGCTTAGCAGTCAAAGAAATATACTCTCGGTCTCATATTGGGCATTATTTTACCCGCCTTTATGGAAAGCTGACCACTTAATTGAAGCAAAACAGATACTATTGGCTCAGCAAAAAGTAGGTACTGACATGTACACAATGGATAGCAATAAAATGAAAAGAGTCGTGATCACCGGAATGGGTGTTGTTTCAAGTATCGGTAATAACAAGCAAGAAGTGACTGAGTCACTTAAAGCGGGCCGTAGTGGTATTACACATTCCGCTCAGTTTGAAGAAATGCAACTACGCAGTCATGTATGGGGCAATATCAAATTAGATCCTTCTGAGCTGATTGACCGTAAAGCGCTGCGTTTTATGGGCGATGCTGCGGCATATGCTTACATTGCAATGCAAGAAGCCATTAAGGATGCTCAGTTAACTGAAGAGCAGTATTCAAATCCTCGCGTAGGTTTGATTGTGGGCACAGGCGGCGCTTCGTCTTCTAACCAAGTTCAAGCGGCGGATATTCTGCGCGAAAAAGGCGTAAAACGCGTCGGTCCTTATATCGTGCCACGCATTATGTCGAGCACAGCCAGCGCGTGTTTGGCGACTCCCTTCAAAATCAAAGGCATGAACTACTCAATCAGTTCTGCCTGTGCGACCAGTGCTCACTGTATCGGTCACGCCGTTGAACTTATCCAAATGGGTAAGCAAGATATGGTGTTTGCGGGCGGTTCAGAAGAAGTGGATTGGACCCTGACCATGGGCTTCGATGCGATGGGTGCACTGTCGACTAAATACAACGACACTCCAGAAAAAGCCTCCCGTACCTATGATGCAGACCGTGATGGTTTCGTGATCTCTGGCGGCGGCGGTATCTTAATCGTTGAAGAGTTAGAGCACGCTCTGGCTCGTGGCGCGAAGATTTACGCTGAAGTGATTGGTTATGGTGCATCATCAGACGGTTACGATATGGTTGCTCCGTCTGGCGAAGGTGCGGTGCGTTGTATGCAAATGGCTCTGGCCGATGTGGACACGCCAATTGATTACATCAACACCCACGGTACTTCTACTCCAGTCGGTGACGTACGTGAGTTAGAAGCCCTGCGTGAAGTCTTTAAAGACAAGTGCCCACCAGTTGCATCGACTAAGTCTATGACAGGCCATGCCTTAGGCGCGGCGGGTGTACACGAAGCCATCTACAGCTTGATCATGATGGAAAACAGCTTTATTGCGCCGAGCATCAACATCGATAACTTAGATGAAGCCGCGAAGGACATGCCAATCGTGCGTGAATACCGCGATGCAGAGCTAAACACTGTGATGAGCAACAGCTTTGGTTTTGGTGGCACTAACGCAACATTGGTGATGCGTAAATATAAGTAAGCCATTATTTGCGTTAAAAAAGGAAGCCTAGGCTTCCTTTTTTATTGGCTGAAATTGAGCAATACCAATCACATTAAATATCTAATCAGTTCAGAGCCTCACTGGCATTTCAATCCAAGGCGCATTGATGCTGATATGGTTATTCCCTTTTAAGTCGATGTAACGCGGGAATGGGATGCCTGTGTGGCTCCCGCTGAATGAACAGATATTTAATACGATTGGCATAATGCGACTTAGAGATTGGGTTTATGATCAGAGTCTTGCTAGAATCCTTGGCTACTCATTCTCTAGCCCATTTTTATCAGAAAGGTCCCCATGAAGATTGTTGTCGATGAAAATATGCCCTATGTCGAACCCTTATTTGGGGCGTTAGGCGAGATAATCCCAGTCAATGGCCGCACGCTGACGCCTGAGCTGGTGCAAGATGCCGATGTGCTGCTGGTGCGCTCGGTCACCCGAGTGAATGCCGCACTGTTAGATGCCAATTCAAAACTTAAGTTTGTCGGCAGTGCCACCATAGGGACGGATCATGTGGATCTGGGCTACCTTGCAGGGCGTGGCATCCCCTTTTCGAATGCGCCCGGCTGTAATGCGACCGCAGTCGGGGAGTTTGCTTTTATTGCGATGTTAGAACTGGCGGCGCGGTTTAATTCGCCGCTCAAGGGCAAAGTCGTGGGGATTGTCGGTGCGGGTAATACTGGTAGCGCAACGGCCAAATGCCTCGAAGCCTACGGCATTAAGGTATTACTCAATGACCCCATCAAAGCGGCCGAAGGCGATCCCCGCCATTTTGTGAGCCTTGAAACTCTATTAAATGAAGCAGATATCGTCAGCCTACATGTGCCCATCACTCGCACTGGCGAGCATAAGACGCTGCATCTTTTCGATGAAGCGCGCCTGATGAGTCTTAAATCCAATACCTGGCTTGTGAACTGTTGCCGCGGTGATGTGATTGATAATCGAGCCTTAATTAAGGTTAAGCAGCAAAGGGATGACCTTAAATTGGTGCTCGATGTATGGGAAGGGGAGCCAAATCCCATGCCGGAGCTGGTGCCTTTTGCTGAGTTTGCGACCCCGCATATCGCCGGTTACAGCTTAGAGGGTAAGGCCCGCGGCACTTTTATGCTGTACCAAAAGTTGTGTGAGTTGTTAGCCATTCCGGCCACTAAACGCTTATCTGAGCTCCTGCCTCCATTTCATTTTAAGGCGGTTGAACTCGAACAAGCCCCCGATGAAAAAGCCTTATTACAGCTGGCGAGATTCGTCTACGACCTGCGTGATGACGATGCCGTATTCCGAAATGGCTTTGTAAAGGAGAATGGCTTCGACACTATGAGAAAAAATCACAAACATAGACGCGAATTTAGTGCATTGGCGCTGGCTTATCACGGCCAATCTGAGGTAGATTGGTTGTCCAATTTAGGTTTTTCAGGAGTCGGTCGGTAATTATGTCGCAGGAATTTAATGTTGTCGTTTTAGGTGCATCGGGTGCAGTGGGTCAAACAATGATTGAGATCCTCGAAGAGCGTAACTTCCCGGTTGCGAACTTATATCCTTTAGCCAGTAGCCGTAGCGCCGGTGAAACGGTCAGCTTCCATGGCAAACAAGTTACCATTTTGGACGTCGAAACCTTCGATTGGAGTCAAGCACAAATCGGTTTCTTCTCTGCCGGTGGCGATGTCTCGGCCAAGTGGGCGCCTATCGCCGCTGAAGCGGGTTGTGTGGTGATCGATAACACCTCTCACTTCCGCTACGACATTGATATTCCACTGGTTGTGCCTGAGGTTAACCCCCATGCGATTGCCGATTTCCGCAACCGTAATATCATTGCGAACCCGAACTGCTCGACCATCCAAATGTTGGTGGCACTAAAACCGATTTACGACACTTACGGTATCAGCCGCATTAACGTCGCGACCTATCAGTCTGTCTCTGGTACAGGTAAAAAGGCGATTGAAGAACTGGCAAAACAATGCACTAAGTTGCTACAAGGCTTGCCTGCTGACGCTGAAGTTTATCCAAAGCAAATCGCGTTTAACGTATTGCCGCAAATCGATAAATTTATGGATAACGGCTACACCAAAGAAGAAATGAAAATGGTCTGGGAAACCCAGAAGATTTTCGGTGATGACGAAATCCTCGTCAACGCAACGGCCGTGCGTGTACCAGTATTCTATGGTCACTCAGAAGCCGTACATATTGAGACGCGCCAAGTCGCCGATGCAGAAGATATTAAAGCTTTACTGCGCGATGCCGAAGGAGTGGTATTGTTCGAATCCGATGACGAATATCCAACAGCTGTAACCCATGCAGCAGGTACCGATCCTGTTTATGTGGGCCGTGTGCGTAAGGATATTTCCCATTCTCACGGTATTAACCTTTGGGTGGTGTCGGACAATATTCGTAAAGGCGCAGCCTTAAACAGTGTGCAAATTGCCGAGATTTTAGTGAGAGACTATTACTAACTCTTAAGTGGCGATTGATGCCCAGTGAAAAAGCCTGCTGCCAGCAGGCTTTTTTTGTTTTACAATTGTGAACAGTAGCAGGGCTGGGATTTCTAGTTTATAGTAATCTCAATAAATACAATTGCCTAAAGCCTGTTATCAGCGAGATAACTTAAATAGCGCTTCAAAGGGAAGGATTGATGAAATTTCGCACTTCGTATCTTGTGGGCCTGATGGCCACCGTTTTAGCTGTTTCTTCCACGACCTCTTTTATTGATCCTGCGATAGCTGCTGATACTCCCAAAATAAAACCTTTAAAAATCATGGGCCCAGACGGACAGATCCGTCAGGTCAATCATCAATATGGACCAACGACCTCTAAGGACACTTTCTGGAGCATTGCGCAAAAAGTCCGCCCCGATGCTAGTGTCAGCGTTTATCAGGTGATGGCCGCGGTATTTGATGCTAATCCCCATGCGTTTAACTCCGACAGTTATAACAGCCTCGAACGTGGCATGATTTTGCTGATCCCTTCGAAAGAAGTGATGCTCGCCATTCCCAATAGTCTGGCCATTGCCCGCGCCGAGCGCAGCGATAAGCAGGCTCGTTCTGGCGCTAAAGCTACGCCTAGGGTAGAAACCAAACCTGCGACTAAGCCAGCGGCACCGACTCAGACAGTTGCACAGCCTAAACCTAAGGTGGAGACGCCCCCTAAGGCCGAGGTGAAGCCCGAAGCGGCGACAGTGACCAAAGCGGAAGTGGCAGCGACACCAACCGCGCCTAAGATGGTGAGTTCGGATATCAATGCACGCCTCGAAGCAGCGGAGAGCAAGAATTTATCCCTGACTGACGAGTTAGCCAGAGCGCAAGATCAACTCGCGGTGAGAAATACCGATGTTGAGACACTCAAAGCCAAGGTTGAAGAATTAAATCAACAGATTGCGGTATTAGAAGAAACTCTGCAGGCCAGCAAGAAGCAAAACCTTGCCCTTAAAGCCGAGGTCGAGGCCGCACAAACACCAGAAGCGGCTACGACTGATGAGCCTGCCATGCCCGCAGAGCCCGATGATCTGTGGCGTAACCTGATGAGTAATCCGCTACTCCTTGTGGCGGCGGCGGTGATCCCCGCATTATTGCTACTGGTCCTCGTCTTCTGGCTATTACGCCGTAAACGCAATAAAGAGCGCCGCGAGCTAGAAGCGCAGCAGGCTGCTATGATGGCCGCGGGTGCGGCTGGCGTGGCGAGTGCGTCTGTGCTGGCGATGGATGATGACGATCTTAGCGACATGGCGGTGCATTTAGATACTGACCATGCCGATTCCATCGACAGTTTACTCGATGTCGGCAGTGTCGACCTGCAACCCGAGCAGGAAATGACCGATAGCCATGAACAGATGGACATGGCATCAGAAATGTTTATTGACCCAGGTGTTAGCACTGAACCTGAACCTCAGTTTGAAGAGGAAGAAGGCCAGTCTCTGGACGATCTCTGGGCTGAGGCCATGGGTGATCAAGAGGAAGCCGAAGAAAAAGCCGCATCCGGCAATATTCTGGAGGAAGAAGATCTCGATGCACTGCTGGCTGGATTAGGCTCAGATGAAGAAGAGACCCCGCAGGAAGCTCAAACCACAGCTGCAGGGCTGGACGAACTCGACGAGTTAGCCGGTTTCGATTTACCTGCTGAACCAGAGCCCGCCGCTGAGGATGAAGATTTAGCCGCCGCGATTGCCGCCGAACTCGATACTGAACTTGAAAACGATGCAGCGCCAGCCGACGACGATATCGATGCGTTACTCGCAGGCTTTAACCAGCCCGAGGTTAACGAGCCTGCCGCAGCGGCCGATGAGGATCTTGATGCCTTACTGACCGATGATGCTCAGGCACCAGCAGAAGCAGCTGACGATCTCGGCGATGAAATTGCCGCCGAGTTGGATGATGACTTAGCCGAGTTAGGCGTGGCGCAAACCGATGATATTGATGCTTTGCTGGCAGATTTTGATAAACCCGCCGCGCCCGAACCCGATTTAAGCGATGAAATTGCCGCCGAGCTCGATGATGACTTAACTGATATAGGCGTAAGCGAATCCGATGATATCGATGCGCTTCTTGCCAGCTTTGATGCTCCCGCGCAGCCCGATCCTGAAGTCGCTGCGGCGATTGCTGCCGAGTTGGATGATGAACTCGCTCCCGACTTACCAACGAGCGATGAAGACCTCGACCAGTTATTGGCAGGCTTTAACACGCAAGAAGCGCTCGTCGAAGAGACTATTGTCGACGATACTAGGGCCGAGGATATTGCTCAAGCAGAAGCCGCCCTTGAGCGCGATGACATCGCCGCTGAACTCGAAGCCGCATTACCTGAAGACCTGTCGACGGCAGAGGACGATCTCGATGCACTCTTAGCCGAGTTCGATGTGCCTGAACAAGCCGAGGCGGATGCCGACGACTTTAACTTCGACATAGAAACTACCCATGTCGAGCCAGAAGAAAAAGATGAGGAAGAAGATTTACTCAAAGGCATTGGTGCCGCCCATGCCATTGATGGCACAGACGATACCTTCGAACTGAGCGAAGAGATTGCGGATAACCAAGACAGTGAGGATAACGCTGCCGCAGAGCCTAAGTTTACAGGCTTTGATGAAGAGCCTGACGATATCGCGCCTGCACTGGCGGGTGCCGCTGTCGCCGCATCAGTAGCGGCTGCAGCAAGTGCGAAGGAAAAAGAGTCATCTTTCTTCAATGACTTAAAGGCCAATAAGACTAAAGATCCCCATGTGCTCGATTGGGATACCGAACTGAATTTTGCGCCTACGCCTAAGGCGGAAACGCCGGTCAAACCGGAAGTCGATTTGCCCTTAGATCCTGTACCAGTGCAGGGCACTAAACGTCAACCGCTGGAGTTTGCGCCAGATGCGAAAAAACCAGAGGTTGAAGCTAAAAATACGGCAGCGAGCACTGAGTTTAACCTCGACGATGAGCTGGATTTAGGCCGCGAGTTTGATTTAAAAGACGATACCGATGACGTTGATTTAAGCGATGACAGCGTGCTTGCCGCCTTTAGCACTAATACCGAACTTGAAGAGGAAGAGGTATTAACCCCTGAGGACAGCTTTGCCCTCGATGATGAGCATACGCTCACCGTCGATGAGGCCTTAGCCGCCCTCGATGCGCAGGAATCCCGCAAGTCGAAGAAGTTTGTTCCAGAGCATGATTTAACTAACTTCCAAAACGAGCACGGTTATATCGATATCGAAAAACTGCTTAACGATGCCGAGCAGGACAACACTGAGACAGATCTTTATCCCGAAATGGATGTGGAGATGAGCGATGTCGGCGCGCTGATTGGCGATGCCGCCATGATCGACGTGGACGACGAGGAAAACTCAGTCAATGCCAAGCTCGATTTAGCCCGTGCCTACATCGAAATCGATGACAGCGACAGTGCTAAAGCCTTGCTACGGGAAGTCCAAATCGACGGTAACGAGCGTCAGCAAGAAGAAGCGGCCCGTTTACTTAAAGAGATGGGTTAATCCTTAAAGGGCTTGATTTCACACTAACGGCGCGCAGAGCGCCGTTTTTTTTGTGGGCTGCTGTGATAAAATGCGCCGCTAAATCAACTGTGAGGATGTGTGGATGCGGATTGCATTAGGTATTGAATATGACGGAAGTGGTTATTTCGGTTGGCAGCGTCAGGCCGAAGTCGATTCAGTACAAGGGCAATTAGAACAAGCCTTATCTAAGGTGGCGAACGAACCCATCAGCTTGTTCTGTGCGGGACGAACCGATGCCGGCGTTCATGCAACGGGGCAGGTGGTGCATTTCGAGACTAATGCCATACGTAACGAAGGCGCGTGGACCTTAGGTGTGAATGCCAATTTGCCCGATAATATCGCCGTTCGTTGGGTAAAAGAGGTGGATGACAGTTTCCACGCCCGCTTTTCAGCCACGGCTAGACGTTACCGCTATGTGATTTACAATCATAATTTCCGCCCCGGGATCCTACATCACGGCGTGAGCCATTACCACGGTGATATCGACGCCGATAAAATGCATGTTGCGGCGCAGGCGCTGCTGGGGGAGCAGGACTTTACCAGTTTTCGCGCCATTCAATGCCAATCGAAAACCCCGTTTCGCAATGTGCACAGCGTAAAAGTGACCCGTCAGGGGATGTACGTTATTGTCGATATTTCTGCAAACGCCTTCTTGCACCATATGGTGCGTAACATTGTGGGCTCCCTGCTGGAAATTGGTCTAGGCAATCAGCCACTGACCTGGATGGCGGATTTGTTGGCTCTTAAAGACCGAAATCAAGCGGCGGCCACCGCCAAACCCCATGGGCTCTATTTAGTCGATGTGACGTATCCCGAGCAGTATCAACTGCCTAAGTTGGCTTTAGGGCCATTGTTTATGCTGGATTAATCGCCGCTTTGCTCGTTAAGTGTAGCGCGTATCGAAGGAAGGAAAGAACAGATGACCACAGCCCCGACAGAGCAGACATCTTTAACTGTGCCGAGTGCCAATGCGCCACTGACACAATGGTTAGATTATTTATTATCGATTCACCCAACCGAAATCGATATGGGATTAACCCGGGTTTCAAAGGTTGCCGCGCGCCTGCAATTATTGGATCTCGGGCCTAGCAAAGTGGTCACTGTAGGGGGCACCAATGGTAAAGGCACCACCTGCGCCATGCTCGAGAATATCCTGCGTTTATCTGGTCTGACGGTGGGCGTCTACAGCTCGCCCCATATGCTCAAGTACAACGAAAGGGTGCGCATTAACGGTCAGGACGCCAGCGATGAAGCCTTTGTTGCTGCCTTTGAACAGATTGAAGCGGCGCGCGGCGAGATTTCGCTGACCTTCTTCGAATATGCCACCTTGGCGGGCTTAATTCTGTTTAAAGCGGCCAAGTTGGATGTGGTGATCTTAGAAGTCGGTCTTGGCGGCCGTTTGGATGCCACCAACATGATTGATGCCGATATCAGCGTGGTGACGTCCATCGATTTAGACCACGAGGCCTATTTGGGCAATACCCGCGAGCTGGTCGGCCGTGAAAAGGCGGGCATTTTTCGCCAAGGTCGCCCTGCGATTGTCGGCGAGCCAAACTTACCCCATACGGTCAATGATGTCGCCCAAGATGTTGGCGCCAAGCTCTATCGTGTGGGCGAGGAGTTTAGTTACCAGCAAGATGGCCAGACGTGGGATTACCAAGGCCAAGTATTCACCCTTAAGCAGCTCCGTTTGCCGACACTGCCATTGCCGAACGCTGCGACTGTGATTGCGATTGTTGAGCATGGCTGGCCGCATATTACCGCCGATATCATTGCCAAAGGTATTAGCAGCGCGCGCTTAACGGGGCGTTTAGAGCAAGTTAACGAGCAGCCGCTGATTTTACTCGATGTGGCCCACAATCCCCATGCGGCGCGCTTTTTAGTCAAGCAGCTCACGCCTATGGTGACAGGGAAGCGAGTGTTTGCCCTGTGCGGCATGCTAAAGGATAAGGACATTGCAGGCGTATTACCTGTGGTTTCGCCTTTAATCGATACTTGGTACTTAGTGAGTTTACAGGGTGAGCGCGGCGCCAATGCAAGCCTGCTGCGCCAAACCTTAGCGCAAGACACTAAGGCCCATGAGTTTGACGATATCGCCGTGGCATGGACGGCATTAAAAGCGCAAATTCAGCCCGATGATGTGGTAATTGTGTTTGGCTCCTTTTACACTGTGGCAGGTTTTAAGTCTCTCTTTAAGCAGGATAACCGTTTTGTCTAGCCAGTTTCATAATCGATTAGTCGGCACTGTGGTGCTGGTCGCCCTCGGGGTGATTTTTCTGCCGGATATTTTAGATGGCAAGAAGGATCGTCAAGAGGAACAATTTGCCGAAATTCCCCTGCGTCCTGCCGCGATAGCGCAGCAAAACGCCGATGATATGTTTGAGGTGTTGTCCACCCAAGATGTGGATGGCGAAGGTGCTTTGCCCGAAGAGTCTTCTCCTAATGATGAGGCGGCGTTAGCGCAGGCGGTCAATACTGACGTCAAAGACACGTCTGCGGCAAAAGTGGAGCCTAAATCGGACGCGGTGAAAGAGACCGCCAAACCACAGACGGCAAAAGCGGAAACTAAGCCTGAGGTGAAAGCGCCGGTGAAAACCGAGACCGCTAAGGCCGAACCGAAGAAAGAGACGCCAAAGCCGACTCCAACTAAAACTGAGACGAAAAAGCCAGAATCCAAGCCAACCGTAGTCGCGAAAGCGGACAAACCGAAAGCCGAAACCGTGAAAACAGAATCTGCAAAACCTGCCAAAGACGATGGCATTAAAGTGGTCAGCCGCGATTCATTAAAACCTGGACTTACCCTGCAACTAGGCGCATTTAGCAATGCCGCCAACGTAAAAGCGCTGGTGGCGCAGTTACGTAAAAGTGGTTACAAGGCGTACACAATTCCAGACACGCCTAAGGATGGCGTATTGACGAAAGTGTTTGTGGGGCCCGATGTTTCCGAAGCTAAGCTGAAGAAAATGCAGGAAGAAATTGAAACTCTAACCCGTTTGAAAGGCCGAATTGTGCCTTTTAATCCCTTGGAATCTTAATGCCATTCAGCAGGGGCTGAAATAATTTATTTACCTCGCTAGGGGTGAGAATCGTTTCAGTCTCTGGTAGAATCGCGCCGTCTTAAAGCCTATGCTGGAAAGCCATCTCAATGGTTTGGATTGATTACGCTATCATCTTTGTTATCGGGTTATCGACTCTTATCAGTCTGATCCGCGGATTTGCCAAAGAAGCCATGTCGTTAGTGGTATGGTTCGCGGCTTTCTTTGTTGCCAGCCAATTTTACCAAGATCTCGCCGTTCATCTCACGCAAATGAACGATGAGGTGCTACGCAATGGGGTCTCCATTGCTATTCTTTTTATCACCACCTTAATACTCGGCGCCCTCATCAATTACATCATTGGGCAATTAGTGGTTAAAACCGGATTATCTGGCACTGACAGACTCTTAGGTCTGTGTTTCGGTGCCATTAGGGGCGCGCTGATCGTCAGTGCGCTGCTGTTTTTTATGGATGCTTTTACAGGCTCACCCAACACCCAATGGTGGAAGGACTCTGTACTAGTGCCCGAATTTGGCGTTGTGATCCAATGGTTCTTTCACTATTTGGAAAACACCTCCAGCTTTGTACCCAAACTATAAAAAAGACAATAAATTTATCCTAAGTGATGGAGGATAAGTAAGGTTGAGCCCGAAGCCTAAGGCCACGGACTCAACACTGAGATGAAGCGCTTAAGCCGTATGGCTGGGGATTTACTTCGTCTTTTACTTATATTTCAACATGAAAGGGCATAGAACATCTTACAATGAGGAAGCTTACCCATGTGTGGTATCGTCGGAATAGTTGGCCAATCATCGGTTAATCAGACCATTTATGACGCACTGACCGTGCTTCAACACAGAGGTCAGGATGCGGCAGGTATTGTGACCGTTGATCGTGGTGCTTTCAGACTACGTAAAGCCAATGGTCTGGTCAAAGATGTATTTGAAGTCAAACACATGCAACGCCTACAGGGCAATGCAGGTATTGGCCACGTACGTTATCCTACTGCAGGCAGTTCCAGCGCGTCAGAAGCGCAGCCTTTCTATGTTAACTCGCCATTTGGGATTTCATTAGCCCATAACGGTAACTTAACCAACACGGTTGAATTAGCTGAAGGCCTGATCAAAAAACGTCGCCATGTGAACACCACATCCGACTCAGAAGTATTATTAAACCTGCTGGCCGATGAGCTGCAAAAAACCACAAGCTTAATGCTGACGCCTGACGAAGTGTTCGACACTATCGCTAAAGTGCACGAGCAAGCCCGTGGCGCCTATGCGGTTGTGGCCATGATTATCGGTCAAGGTCTGGTGGCATTTCGCGATCCTTTCGGTATTCGTCCACTGGTATTAGGTAAGCACGAAACTCCAACTGGTACCGAGTACATGGTGGCCTCTGAGAGCGTGGCGCTCGATGCCGTGGGTTTTGAAGTGATGCGCGATGTGGCGCCAGGCGAAGCGATTTATATCTCTCTCGATGGCCAGCTTTACACTCGCCAATGCGCGAAAGAGCCAAGCTACTCACCTTGTATCTTCGAATTCGTGTATTTTGCCCGTCCAGATTCGACTATCGACAACGTCTCTGTTTACGCCAGCCGCGTAAACATGGGGGCTAAGCTCGGTGAAAAGATCAAAAAAGAATGGTACGACCATGATATCGACGTGGTGATCCCTATTCCTGAAACCTCATGCGATATCGCATTAGAAATCGCCCGTTGCATGGACTTACCTTACCGCCAAGGTTTTGTGAAGAACCGTTATATCGGCCGCACCTTTATTATGCCTGGTCAACAGGAGCGTAAAAAATCGGTACGCCGTAAACTCAATGCCATCAACACTGAGTTTAAGGGTAAGAACGTGCTGTTAGTCGATGACTCTATCGTTCGTGGTACCACGTCAGAACAAATCATTGAGATGGCGCGTGAAGCGGGTGCGAAGAAAGTGTACTTTGCCTCGGCGGCACCGGAAATTCGTTTCCCGAACGTTTACGGTATCGATATGCCAACCTCGAATGAGCTGATTGCCCACGGTCGTGATGCCGATGAAATTGCTAAGCTGATTGGCGCCGATGGCATTATCTTCCAAAACCTGCCGGATCTGGTTGAAGCGGTGAGAATGGAAAACCCAGAGATCAAACGTTTCGAAACCTCAGTGTTCGACGGTCACTACATCACTAACGATGTTGACCAATCTTACCTCGACCACTTGACTCAGTTACGTAACGACGATGCTAAAGCCGACCGTAATAAAGACATTGGCACTAACTTAGAGTTACACAACGTTTGCCATCCATAAGGTGGTGAGTTGAGTGTGTGCTTGGCGTTAAGCGGGCACACTTTAAAATGCATAATAAAAAAGCCAGTGATAAGTCACTGGCTTTTTTATTGGGAGCTGCAATCCTTAGGAGATTTTAGGAGTCTCGCTGGATTGACTCTGCGCGAGTTCATCCTGCGCATTTTTGCGTTCAACCCAATAGTCTGCGTGGGGAATACCGAGTTTTTCAGGGTCAAATAACGGCTCAACCCCTTGTTTCTGTTGCGACTCATAATCCTTCAGGCAAGTGAAGGCGATGCGTTGCAGCAGAATAATGGCAATAATGTTTAGCCACGCCATGAGACCCACGCCAATGTCACCCATGCCCCAGGCCAAATCGGCGGTTTTCACTGTGCCATAAACAGTTGACGCCATCAGCACTACTTTCAGTACCACTGTGAGCCAAGGACGATTCGCCTTGCGATTGATATAGGCGATGTTGGTTTCGGCAATATAGTAGTAGGCCACAATGGTGGTGAAAGCGAAGAAGAACAGCGCTACGGCAACAAACATATTACCAAAGCCTGGCATCATGCTTTCCATTGCGGTTTGCACATAACCTGGGCCTGCTGCGACGCCCGCAATCCCGGTATAAAGCGCGGCGCCATCTGGGCCTTGCACATTATACAAACCCGTGATCAGCAGCATAAAGCCGGTGGCTGAACAGACGAATAGGGTATCAACATACACTGAGAAGGCTTGCACTAAACCTTGTTTGGCTGGATGACTCACGGCTGCGGCAGAAGAAGCGTGTGGTCCTGTACCTTGGCCCGCTTCGTTTGAGTAAATACCACGTTTTACCCCCCACATAATCGCAAGACCGAGAATCGCACCAAAGCCTGCATCGAATCCGAAGGCGCTTTTTAGGATCAACATAATAATATCGGGCAGCTGACCAATGTTAAGGGCAATAATCACGCAGGCGACGATGATATAACCCAGTGCCATAAAGGGCACTACGGTACTGGCAAAGTGGGCAATACGTTTTACGCCACCAAAGATAATGAACCCTAACAGCATAGCGAGGATAGCGGCGGTGACGTTAGGGTCGATATCGAAGGCGGTTTTTAGGCTCGAACCAATCGAGTTGGCTTGCACGCCAGGCAGTAAAATTCCGCAGGCAAAAATGGTCGCAATGGCAAATGTCCAAGCGTACCACTTCATGCCTAAGCCTTTTTCAATGTAAAAGGCGGGGCCGCCGCGGTACTCTCCGTTGATTTTTTCTTTGTAGACTTGGCCTAAGGTGGATTCAACGAATGCTGAGCTTGCGCCCAGAAACGCTACCATCCACATCCAAAACAATGCACCCGGACCGCCGAAGGTAATCGCAGTGGCGACACCGGCAATGTTTCCGGTTCCCACACGACCCGCTAAAGTCATGGCTAAAGCCTGGAAGGAAGACACGCCAGCATCAGTGCTTTTTCCATCAAACATTAAACGGATCATTTCGGGTAAATGGCGTAACTGTAGGAAACGTGAGCGCAGGGAGAAAAAGAGTCCTACACCGAGACAAAGATAAACGAGTGCGGGGCTCCAAACGATATTGTTGACCGCATTAACAATCTCATTCATATAATTTAACTCCAATATTCTGTTGTTTTTGCAGAGTTTTTAAGATATTTGCTTGTAAGTTTGGGTACTAAACGGCCAATTTGGCCTAAGGTTAAGACGTGTGCGCACGCCCAAGAGCTTCAACATAACGGCTTTTTGAGCCGCTTCATAGCTAAAGTTGTTAAATAATTGATAATTTAACGTTCTTTATTTGGTGGCTTTACTGAGCAGGGATTTAGCGGTGCGTTAACTGACTAGATTACTAACTGAGTTTGACAGTCGGGATGTAGGAGTAAAGGCGGGGCAAGATGTTTGGGGCGGCACTCTTTATTTTTGCCGAAGCGGATGTAGGTGTGGGTATCAGTGCAAGGCTTAAAAACGGGGCTTACATTACCAGCCATAACAGCATCCATAGTCCGAAAAGCCATACCAGACTGCGTCGGCTAACCCTATGTTTTAATAGCAAAGATAGGCTTACTGCCACGGGCAAATACAGGAAAACTCCCCAAGAAAGGAAAGGTGTCTCAAGCCCAAGCCTTTTTAGCCCCATTTCACAAAGTAGACTTAACGCCAGCAATGACAGGCTGTGGAAGATCACTAATTGATTGAATCTTAAGGCAAGCGCTGGCTTAAAGACGGGGGGTGTAGGGCTTGGCAAGGTCAGTGTATTCATCTCTTTTTCTCAATTCCTCGTAACGGATGCAAGGGATTTTAGTTTTAGATGAGAATTATTCTCAACTAAATTTACACAGCTTTAGTGTTCCATTGCCGCAGAGCGAGTTAAATCGGCCATCAAGATAAAACGGCGGTTTGCACTCTTGTCTGCTTTGGGCTAAATTGCACTGTAATTATATCCAGTGTTTAATGTAGATATGATCCTCTATATTGCTGAAAAACCAAGCCTTGGGCGTGCAATTGCCGATGTGCTGCCTAAACCCCACAAAAAAGGTGACGGGTTTATTGAAGACGCCCAGGGCAACTGTGTGTCTTGGTGTGTGGGGCACTTGCTCGAACAGGCCGAGCCCGATGCCTATAATCCCGAGTTTAAATCGTGGAAGTTTGAGCATTTACCCATAGTGCCCGAGAAGTGGCAGCTTAAACCTAAGGCCGCGACCCGCAGCCAACTCACAGTACTTAAAAAGCTGGTGAAACAGGCCGATACGCTAGTGAACGCTGGCGATCCCGACCGAGAAGGGCAGCTATTGGTTGATGAAGTGATCGCCTATTTGGGTGTGACGGGCGATAAATTACAGCAAACGCAGCGACTCCTTATCAGCGACTTAAACCCGCAGGCGGTGAAGCGTGCCCTGTCGCAACTTCGCAGTAATCGTGAGTTTATTCCTTTGTCGACTTCGGCACTGGCCCGAAGCCGCGCCGATTGGCTCTATGGCATGAATATGACCCGGGCCTACACCATCCAAGGGAAAAAGGTCGGCTATCAGGGCGTACTATCGGTTGGTCGAGTACAGACACCACTGCTTGGGCTTATCGTGCGCCGCGATGAAGAAATCGCGAACTTTCAATCTAAGCCTTTTTATGAGGTTCTGGCTCACTTAGTGACGGACAAAGATCAGGCTTTTACGGCGAAGTGGCAACCTAGTGAAGCCTGCTTACCCTATATGGATGAGGAAGGGCGCGTGCTCGCTAAGGGGTTAGCGCAAAATGTGGTGCGGCGGATCACCGATAAATCCGCCAAAGTGACCCAGTTAAGCACTAAGGATAAGCAGCAGAATCCGCCTTTACCTTACAGTTTATCGGCGCTGCAAATCGATGCGGCCAAGCGCTTTGGGATGAGCGCGAAGGACGTGCTCGATACCTGCCAGAGCTTATACGAGCGCCATAAGCTAATCACCTATCCACGCTCAGACAGCCGTTATTTGCCGACAGAGCAGCATGGGCTTGCAAGCGGGGTATTAGCGGCCATTACGGGCGGTGCGCCCGAGTTAGTCGTACACGCTGAGGCGCCGAATCCTCGGCTTAAATCTAAGGCGTGGGATGATAAAAAAGTTGATGCGCACCACGCTATTATTCCAACGGAAAAACAGCCTAATTTAGTTGGCTTAAGCCAGCGGGAAAGACAGCTTTATCTGCATATTGCCCGTCAGTATTTGGCACAGTTTTACCCCGCCTATTGCTACAGTGAAACTGCGGTCGAGGTGACGATCGAAGGTGGCCTTTTTAAAACCAAGGCAAAACAGGATAAATCTCTCGGTTGGAAACAACTGTTTGCTAGAGAAGAGAACGAACGAAAAGACGCATCATCCACAGCGAGTTTTACGCAAGGCGATAAGGACGCAGAGGAAGGGGAAGGGGAAGGGGAATATGTTGGTCAGCTACCGCCGCTTACCTTAGGGCAAGTGCTTCATTGTCACCACGGTGAATTAGTCGAGAAGCAAACTCAACCACCCAAGGCTTTTACCGATGCGACTTTGCTGAGCGCAATGACGGGGATTAACCGTTATGTCACTGACCCCGAGATCCGTAAAATTTTAAAGGAAACCGATGGCCTAGGTACGGAAGCGACTCGCGCAGGCATTATTGAACTGCTGTTTAAGAGAGGCTTTATTCAGCGTCAGGGCAAGTCGATTGTAGCCACTGAGGTAGGCAAGGGCTTAATCAATAGTTTACCCACTAGCGCCACGACGCCCGATATGACGGCGCAGTGGGAGGCAAGCCTAAACGGTATCTGCCATAAAGAAATCTCTTATCAAGGCTTTATGCAACCACTGCTGGGGACGCTAAATAACTTAATCGAAAATGCGGGTGCTCAATTGCCCTCAGCCCTCAATGGCTTAAAAGGGCAGGGCTTTAAGCGTGCCGCGACTAAAAAGTCCGGTTATCGAAAAGCCGGAGCCAGAGGCGCTGCTGGCGTGAAAAAAGCCGGCACTGGGCCTAAAAAAGGGAATGCTAGCAATTCAGCCGCAGCATCTTCTACCTCCACGACAGCTAAACCGACTGCCCCTAGACGGCGAACGAGCAAAGTGCCTGCCCAAGCTTGATGACACATATGTGATCAAACTGTCGCTAAACCACGGGATTTGGTAACGATATTTAATTTATTCCGCGATATTTAATTACCGCCAATCACGATATTTCGTGATTGGCGGATCCACTTCTAAAAAACACCTTCAAATTCAGCTTTTCAGCGCCGTGGCATGCAAACTGCTGTGTATTGGCTGGAGAATATAATAAGCCAATTAAATCATATGATTATTTATGATTTAGCTGAATTAAAAGGTGTAGATGATATGAAAAAGAAATTGCTAGCAGTGATGATCCCTGCGGTGCTGCTCACTGGTACAACGCAAGCGGTCGAGCTGTATAACGATCAAACCAATAGCGTCAATATGATGGGTTGGCTAGGCTTTGCGGCGTTAAACGATGGCCACGAAACCTCAGTAATTGATAACTTTTCCCGCGTGGGATTTCGTTTCGACCGCCAAGAGAAAAATGGCTGGCGCTCCTTTGCCCATACCGAATGGGGCATTAACATGGTCACCAGTGACGATGGTCTGATCTATACCCAAGGTCAAGGTGGTGGTCAGTTATCGGCTTCAAAAACCTCAGATTTCCTCTTTAACCGTTTAGGTTATGTCGGCATGTCGCACGACAAATGGGGCTCGCTCACCTTTGGTAAGCAGTGGGGGGCTTATTATGATGTGGCTTACACCACAGACGTGCTCAATGCCTTTACCGGCTGGTCTGTCGGTGCTTATACCTTCGGTGATGGCGGCCTCACCGGCGCGGGGCGTGCGGATGCAGCGCTGCAATACCGTAATACCTTTGGCAATTTGCATATCGCGGTGCAATACGCCTCTAAGCAAAATAGCGATGTGGCGCTCTATGACAATTTAGGCAATGCCTTAAACGATGGTTCTGAGCTGAGTTTCGAACCTAGCTATGGTGCGAGTGCGACTTACTATTTCACCGACAAATTTAAGGTGTTAGCGGGCTTTAACCGTGGTGACTTCATCGGCAATCTTGCGGGTAAAGACGTCGATAATACCAATCAAATCATCGGTATCGGCGCCCAATATGGCAGCTTCTACCAATATGCGCCGGGTCGTGATGCCGACGGCCTATATGTCGGTTTCAACGCCCATAAGAGTGAGCAAAATGAGTTAGTCGGTGGCGATCTCTACGACTCAACCGGCGCCGAATTTATTGTTGCTTACCACTACGATAACGGATTCGTACCTAGCTTATTGCTGACTTACCAAGATTTGGACACCGATGAAAACACCGTCATCCAAGGTAAATGGACCCGCCAATTTGCTGTACTAGGCCTGCATTATCGCTATAGCCGCGACACTATTATGTATGCCGAAGCCAAAATCGATTTCAGCGATATGGATGATAAAGCCTACGAAGATCTACAAGATAATAACTATGCCGTTGGTATCCGTTATTTCTTCTAATTGGCCAATTAATTCGGCAAAATAAAGCAAAGGCCACATATAGTGGCCTTTTTCATAACTATCCATTTCTTATCAATGCGTTACACAATCCCTAACTTCTTCATTTTACTGCGCAGGGTATTGGCATTGATATCCAGCAATTCGGCGGCGCCGCCTGGGCCATAGAGTTTACCCCCCGTGATCCTTAAGGCATGGCTGATGTATTTTTTGGTCATCACCTCGAGCGGCACCAGCTTATCGCTGGCATGACTTGGATCGATAATTACGGTTTGATTGGATGGGGTTTTTACGGTTTCGAGGCTCTGTGGCGCCAGAAAGCTAAAATCCAGTGGCCCTGCGGGGTGCTGAATGATGGCGCGCTCGAGCACATTAATGAGTTCGCGCACATTCCCTGGCCAACCATATTGGTTGAGAATATTCAGTTGTTCTGGGGCGATTCTTGGCAGCTGCGGTAAATTGAACTTGGCACTGAGCTGCTCGATAAAATGTTGTACCAGCAGAGGTATATCAGTGCGTCTTTGTCTGAGCGATGGGATCTCGATAGGGAAAATCGCCAGCCGATACCAGAGATCTTCACGAAACACTTCTCTATGCACCATGGCCTGAAGGTTTCTGTGGGTTGCGGCCACAATACGAATATCGAGTTGCACCGCATCGTGGCCGCCAACGCGGGTGATACAACTATTTTGCAGTACCCTGAGTAACCTAACTTGAGCCGAAAGCGGTAGTTCCCCAATTTCGTCTAAGAAAATGGTGCCACCATTGGCCTGCTCGAAGTAACCAATTTTGCGTGAATCGGCGCCGGTAAATGCGCCTTTTTCATAACCAAAAAGCTCTGAATCAATCAAGGTATCAGGAATGGCGCCACAGTTTACCTTGATAAAAGGCTTACCCGAGCGCTCCGACAATTCGTGAATGGCATTGGCTATGACTTCCTTGCCGCAGCCCGTTTCCCCAAGCATTAACACTGTGGTGTTGATTTTGGCGATGGATTGCACCTGCTGCATGACCTGTTTCAGGCCAGAATTGGCGCCAACCACGCCATTTTGAATATCTAAGGTGCGACGCAGACTTACGTTTTGCTTGGAGAGCGCTTCGTTTTCTTTGAGTAAGTTGCGATCCCTTAAATTCAGCGCCGTGATCAGCGCGAGGTTTTGCATATGCGGCGCGATTAAGTCGGCATGGCGGGGCCTAAAAACTCCAGTGGTTTTGGCATAAAAGCCGACTATCCCAAGGTGGGTATTTTCTATCGACATTCGCAGAATAATCACCGAGCGAATGTCTTTAATCACCTGTGGTGCGACTAAAGAGGTGACAGGATCATGCTCTATATCGTTAACAATTCTGACCCTTGGTCGCTCGGGATCTTCTAAGTATTGCGCCATCTTCTCAGGAATTTGGATGCGCTTATCTAACGTGCAGTAATGGCTATCATCAACATGGGCGATAAACTGTATATCATTAAATTGTTTGCGAAAAATATTCACAAATAGCCCGTCAATAGGCAGTTCATTCCGAATAAACTCGAAGTAACTGTGCAACGATTTTTCGAGCTGCAGACTGCTACAGAGTCTTAGGGTTGATTCGTAATAGAAGTGTTTTTCCATTGATATTTCAAGTTAATCACTAAGTATCGTGATTGTAGATCTTTATATTTCGTGATTTTGTGCCTGCAATCAAAGTTCCCCGCTTAAATACCTCTTTTTAGGTGCTTGGCACAGCATCTGCACTTTCACGCTGACAAGTTCCAGTGATTATTGAAGGAAATCAGCATGAGTAAAACCCAAGGTATTAATTCGGGGCGTCGACAATTATTAAAGGGCGGTATGGTCATGGCCGCAGGGCTCGGGGCGAGTATCGCGTTGCCAGTATCTGCCAGCTGTGACTCTGCGCCTATCAACTTCGATGAAATCGTCGATGTGCTCGTGGTTGGCAGCGGTTTTGCGGGTATGTCTGCGGCGTTGCAGGCCAGAGAAGCCGGCGTGAGCGTGATGGTTATCGATAAGATGCCCGTGTTTGGTGGCAACTCGACCATCAACGGCGGCGCCATGGCGGTCGCAGGTTCAGCCCTACAGAAGCAGGCAGGCATTGAAGACTCAGTCGATGCCATGGTGGCGGACATGCTACGGGCTGGTCGCGGCATGAACGATGTGGAAATGCTCAAACTGGTGTGTAACGGCACCGCAGAATCCTGCCAGTGGCTGATCGATTACGGCGTGAACTGGAAGCCGTTTGTTCAGCACTTTGGCGGCCACTCGGTACAACGAGTGTTACAAACCGTTGAAAGTTCAGGCGCTGGCATTATTCGCCCCCTAATTAAAGCTGCCCGAGACAAGGGCGTCATCATGAAAAATCAGACCAAGCTCGAAGGCTTTGTACAAGATGAGGCCGGACGGGTGATCGGTGTCGAAGTTCGCGAAGGTTTTTATTTTCCCAATGAGCGCACGGGTAAAATATCTCGAATCGGCGCGCGACGTGGCGTGATTATGGCGACTGGCGGTTTTGGTCGCGATATTGAATACCGCATGATGCAATTACCTGAGCTAAATAGTGATTTAGATTCAACCAACCATGCAGGTGCCACCTCTGAGGCGCTCAAACAGATGATGCTCATTGGAGCCAATCCCATTCATTTAGACCAAATTCAGCTTGGCCCATGGGCATCCCCCGACGAGAAGGGATTTGGTACGGCTTCCCAGTTCAACACTATCGCCACCTATCCCCACGGCATTGTGGTGGATGTGCGCACCGGAGAGCGTTTTTTCAATGAATTAGCCGACCGTAAAGCCCGTGCCGACGCCATCATGACCCGACGGGATGAGAAGGGGCAGCCTGTCTATCCCATTGGTTTTACTAATGCTGCCGGAGCCAGTAAGGCACAGACCTTAGATTGGGGCCTGAAATACAAGGTCATCAGCAAGGCCGAGACCTTAGATGAACTGGCCACGATTTACGGCATGCCAGCTAAGGCATTAAAGGCGCAGGTCGCGCGTTGGAACGAAGCGGTGAAAACAGGGGTAGATAAAGAGTTCGATCGCCCTATGCAGGAGGCGATAGTGCTCGATAAAGGGCCTTGGTATGCGGTGCGCATGTGGCCGAAGGTGCATTACTGCATGGGCGGCGTGAAGGTAAATACCCAATCCGAAGTACTGCATTTGGTCAGCAATAAAGCCATTCCCGGATTATATGCCGCTGGCGAAGCCACGGGCGGTATTCATGGTGCCAGCCGTTTAGGCGCCTGTGCCGTGGCCGAAGGGGTTGTCACTGGGCGTAATGCCGGTCGTAACTGCGCCGCGGCAAGTGCTGTGACGCTCAAGCAAGCTTAGATTTTATTAAAAATAACAAAATGTTGGAGAATGATAATGAATAAATCCATGTTGATGGCCTCACTCACCTTGAGTCTACTTTCAGGCAGCGCACTCGCGATGGAGCAAGTAGTACTCGACGGTAAACATTTAACCCAAGACCAAGCCTGGGCAATTGCCGATGGTGCAAAAGTGAAGATTGCACCTCAGGCCAAGACCCAACTCGTGAAAGCAAACGCACTACTGATGGAAGCGGCGCGTCTGGGCAAACCTGTGTATGGCTTAACCGTGGGCGTTGGGCTAAACAAAGATCACAAGCTGTTCGATGCCAACGGTAAGCTGAGTGATGCCGTGCTCGATGCCTCTCGAAGCTTTAACCTCAGCACCCTGCGTGCCCACAGTGCTGGTGTCGGTGAAGCTACGCCCATCCGCTTAACACGCTTAGCCTTAGCCGTGCGGTTAAATACTATGCTGGCCGGACAAACTGGTGTGCAACCTGTGGTGGCCGAGCTTTATGAAGCCTATCTTAACCAAGGGCTGACACCTGTTATCCCAGCCAAGGGCACGGTAGGTGAAGCGGATATTCTGCTGTCATCCCATGTCGGTTTAGCCATGATTGGTGAATGGGAGGTGTTCTACAAAGGTCAGCGTGTGAGCAGTAAAGAGGCGATGGCCGATGCGGGGATCACCCCCTTAGCACCTATGGGTAAAGACGCGCTATCGATTTTGTCTAACAATGCCTTTGCCGTTGCCTATGCCATGCAAGGTTACCGTGAGGCGAAGCAATTGTTGTCCGTATCGCCTACCGTCTTTGGCTTAAGCCTTGAGGGATTAAACGGTAACGTGGCGCCATTCTTGCCGCAAACCAACGACATCCGGCCGTTCCCTTACATTAAATCGGCCACCAGTGACATTCTAAAGCAGCTCGATGGTAGCTATTTATGGCAGCTAAACGATGAACGTCCATTACAGGATCCGTTAAGCTTTAGAACCACGGCTTACACTTTTGCAGGCGCCGAGCAGGCTTTAGCCTCACTGGATGAAGTGATCAATATCCAAATCAACCATTCAGACGATAACCCAGCAGTGATTGTGGGCGCGTCGAACCAGTATGCCCAGTTCCCACAAGTGGCTAAATATTTGGTCGAAGGGCAGGGCGGTGTGTTCCCTACCACTAACTTTGAGCCGCTGCCTGTGGCACTCGCGGTGCAAAACCTGAGTGTGGCCCTGACCCATGTGTCCCATAACAGTGTGATGCGTACTATTCATCTGTCCGATGAGCACTTTACTAAGCTGACGCGCTTTCTGAGTGCGCCGGAAAATCAAGGCCATGCCTTCGGTGCGATTCAAAAAGCCTTTGTCGATATGCAAGTGCGTAATAAGCAGTTAGCCACGCCAGTCTCCTTCGATGGGATCTCTATCGCTGGTGGGATTGAAGATACCTTCACTAACCTTAAGTTGGCGTCGGACAACCTGATCCAAATCGTGGATAACACCCGAGTCATCTATGGCTTAGAACTGCTGCACTCTACTCAAGCGATTGATTTACGTAAGCAAGCTCACCCAGATCTACAGCTCGGCAAGGCCACACAAGCCATGTACAAGGCCTACCGTGAAAAAGTGCCTTTTGTCGCCAAGGACCGTCCGTTTACCCCCGATATCCAAGCGTCAACTGACTTTATTGCAAACTATTAATCTACGATGCGGGGCGCGATGCCCCGCCTAGGAAGACTCTGATGTTAAAACCCGTATTTATTCTATTACTCGGTGTCATGCTGGCAACGCCAATGGCCGCTAATGCATTGAATATCAAGGATTACCATAAAGAGGTGATGACAGGAGCCGATGGTAAAGTCGATTGCGCGGCATGCCACGGTGATGCAAAACGTAAAACCGTTCCCGATGCAGCGACTTGCAGTAGCTGCCATGGTACACCCGAGGAGGTGGCTAAGCTGACTAAGCGTCCAGCCGATGCGGGCCATTCGGTTGAGCCTAATCCCCATGACAGTCTGCACTATGGTACTGATCTGCCATGTACTTACTGCCATCAGGAACATAAAGAAAGTAAAGTCTATTGCAATCAATGCCATGAATTTACTTATCCTCAGATGAAACGTTAATTTCATCTCGATTAGAAACTCGCTCCCCTGCTTTTTTTGACTATCTTTGTCATGCACTCAACCCGGTTGAGTGCATTTTTTTAGGCAAAAAAAAGAGTAAGCCAATACGGATTACTCTTACGGAAAATTGGTCGTTGAATGTTGTAGCCAAAATCACTCATATGGATGAGGAGCCAGCACACAATGACAGCTTTTACTTAATTAACCCTTAAAATTAACATTTATCTTAAGCTGTCACCGCGGTTGATACTGATGAGCTTATCTAAGATCCGCTCGCCATCCATTCGAATGCCATTGTGCTCATATTCCGAGGTTAACCAATACTTTAGATGAGCTACTTGTTTGGCCGTTTCTAGGCTGTAGTTCATCTCGACATACATATCTTCGCTGTAAATCGCGGCCGCAACCGGGACGCGGTTTTGGCTGAGCTGCTCAAGATTGTATAGCGCCGGCCAGTCCGTTTTATGGGCAAGGAGATTGGCCGCGGCTTGGAGTGGGGCTAAATGGCTAAATTGCTCAAACATCCAAGGGTAAATCATCTCACCGGTAAACAGGAAAGGCTTACCCACTTGATAGTTAAAGGCTGGATACTGTTCACGCACCTTATGGGCAGACCACTGTGACGCACTGTGTTGGCAGTAGATGGCCTCGTGTAACAGGGCAAAAATTGGGTTAGTGTTGTAGTCGAGTAATTGGCAGAAATGATTTAAAAACAGCGGGTTGATATAATCACCTTGGGGCGAGTGCACCAGTGCTTGTTCAAGCAAATAGTAAACCGACTCTGGGCCTTGCTCCATGCCCAAGTTAATGCCGAGCAGTTGCAACATTTCAACCGTGAGGCGCTCGCCCGTGGCTAACTGCACTGGATGATCGAGTAAATGTTTGGCGAGGCGAGTCACGAGATGCTGCGCATCGTGGAAGCGCTGGAAGAAGTCCTTATTCTTGGCGAGCACGCGCTGATAGGTGGCCTGATAGACTTCATCACTGCTGCGCGTAAGGGAAGGAATGCCGCCGGTGATATAGGCTTCACTCACACCCTGAGGCGCGGCGCTTAAATAATGCAGCACGCAGAAACCACCGAAGCTTTGACCTAGAATCGCCCACTTGTCGGCGGGGCAAAGCTGGGCGCGAATTGATTCGGCATCACGGACGATATTATCGGCCCTAAAATGGCTTAAATATTCGGCCTGCTGTTCAGGCGTTAAGTGCCCGAGGCTTTGGTAATTAATGGGGCTAGAAAGCCCAGTTCCCCGTTGGTCGAGCAATAATACTCTAAACTCTTTGAGTGCGCGGCGGATCCAACCGCTGTTATTCGCTGGGCGCATGGCAGCAAAGCCGGGGCCACCCTGAAAAAAGACGATATAAGGTAGTTTTTTATCTTTATTTTCAATGGCGCAGAGCTCCCGCGCGAACACACTGATCTGTTCACCAATCGGTTGTTGATAATCAAGTGGCAGGTTGAATGTGTGTTTTTTGGCGAGGACACCGGCGAGCATCATATCGGGTTTCATCAATTAACCTTAAGGGTAGGGTCTGTTGTTTATGGCAGATTGTATACAAAAGCCCTGTTGTCGCAAGTTAGGATTATTTGATTCGCCTTTGGTCAAGATCAATTTTTATTGTAAAAATTTGAGCCATGATAAGCCTCTTAGCGTAATCTATCGGCTATGGATAACACGAGATTGAAGCTATGAAGTACCAAATTATTCCTGTGACACCTTTCCAGCAGAATTGCAGCTTGATCTGGTGTGAAAAAACGAAGCGTGCCGCGGTTGTCGATCCGGGAGGGAATGTCGACCGTATTCTAGGCGAAATGAACAAACTGGGGCTCACCCTCGAAAAAATCTTACTCACTCATGGTCATATCGACCATGTGGGGGGCGCTAAATTATTAGCCCAGCAAACAAATGTTCCTATAGTGGGGCCTCATGTAGCGGATAAGTTTTGGATTGATAATCTGCCCAAACAGAGCCAAAACTTTGGGTTTCCCCACTGTGATACCTTTGAGCCCGAGCAATATTTGCAGGATGGAGATGTAGTCACTGTGGGTGAGCAAAGCTTAAAAGTGTTGCATTGCCCTGGGCATACTCCGGGTCACGTGGCATTTTATTCGGCTGACGCGCATCTGGCTTGGGTGGGCGATATTCTGTTTAGGAGCTCGATTGGGCGTACGGATTTTCCGCAATCTAATCATCAGGATTTAATCCAATCCATCACCACTAAACTCTGGCCTTTAGGGGCGGATGTGGAATTTATTCCCGGCCATGGTCCTATGTCGACCTTTGGGGAAGAGCGCGAACACAACCCCTTTGTCGCCGATCAATTATTACTCTAGGTAGACGCTTCTTCATCGCGACGCGTGCCCATGCGTCGCGAACAATCCATTTAGCCCATTCACTTTCGCTGCCATTGCTGCTTATCTTCGTTTCGCTTGCCGCAATATTTTGTTCACCATTTCCCCTATCAATGCGAGTTCAGCTTTGCTAACTTGTTAAGTCGAATGTCATTTATTGGCTTCACTCATCTATATCGCCGCAGATGCAAGCATGGAGTGTTGTGCATGGTTCAGCAAATTGAAGACTTATTAGAGCATTGGTTACCCTTAGCCGATGATGCTTGGGTGTTGGCGGTGATCACCCATATTCAAGGCTCGTCCTACCGTAAACCTGGCGCCATGATGCTGTTCCATGAATTTGGCCAAGGCGCCGGGATATTAAGCGGTGGCTGTTTAGAGGCGGATCTGCGTCGCCATGCGCAAAATGCCATGCAGTCGCAACAGATTGCCTGCGTCACCTACGATGCGACGGATGAATCCGATGCCAGCTACCGCCTAGGTTGTGGTGGCAAAGTCGATATCATGTTGATCCCACTACTAAAAGAAAATCACGACATAGGGCTTGTCGAAGTGGCAAAAGCGCTGCGTAAGAGGCAATCAGGTTTTTATCAATTGCCTCTCGCACCTGCGGGCAGCGATGCTCGCAGTTACTCGGCGCAGTTTTATTCGGTGGATAACGCACCTTTTCCAACGGCGGATTTTGCAAAATCAGGGATATTCAGCGCCACCGAAGGGGATACGTTAATCATTCCCTTAAGACCGCGATTTCATTTAGGGATTTTTGGCGGCGGAATTGATGCCCAGCCTGTGGCGGCAATTGCCCACAGTTTAGGTTGGCAAGTCAGTGTTTTTGATACTCGCACTGCGTATGCTCGAACTGCCGATTTCCCCCACGCCCATATCGTTAAGCAAAGTCTTGATGAGGTCGAAGGGCTTATCGCGCAGTTGGACTGTGCCGTTGTGATGCACCACAACTTGAACTTGGATGCCGCAGCGCTAAAGGCCATTCAAGCTTATGATCTTAAATATGTTGCGCTCTTGGGGCCTGCCCATAGGCGGGACAAAGTGCTGGCGATGGCCGACCTCAGTACCGAATCATTTAGCGGTTACTTCTCGGCGCCTGCGGGGCTTGCGCTTGGTGGCGAGTTACCCTGCGCTGTGGCATTGAGCATTTTAGCCCAATGCCATGGGGTGCTACACGGCGCGCCATGTTCGACCCTCGATGGGATAATGCCCTAATGCTGAGCCGCCAACGGCTGTTAATTGTCGTGCTGGCCGCGGGTGAGAGCAGGCGATTTCAGGGGATTAAACTGGCACAGCCCTTATCCACGTCCTCAAATGCAAATAGCGGGCAAAGCATCATACAACGCCATATCGACCGTTTGGCTCGCTTCACCTCAGCGCCATTGGCAATGGAGTCATCCAATCAAGTCAGCGCT
The DNA here is from genome assembly GCF_019457435.1 of Shewanella sp. FJAT-51649. Lineage (NCBI taxonomy): Bacteria > Pseudomonadati > Pseudomonadota > Gammaproteobacteria > Alteromonadales > Shewanellaceae > Shewanella > Shewanella sp. FJAT-51649. The sequence goes on from NZ_CP080411.1 coordinate 1,729,312, forward strand.
TCGCTGCTGGTGGTGCTTGGTGCCCATGCCCACGAACTTCGTCCCCAACTTGAGGCTTTTGGGGCGAATCAATTCACGCTACTGCATAATGCCGACTGGCAGACGGGTTTGTCATCGTCGCTGCGCGCTGCGGCGGACTTTGCAAAAGCGCAGCAGTTTGATGGCATGTTACTCACCTTAGCGGATCAGGTCGCGCTGACATTTGAAGACTATCGGCAGTTGATTGAGACTTGGCAAACGAGTCAGCAATCTGTGGGCGCACTTTATCATCACGAAGCAGGGAAGTTGGATGAATTAGGTGCCCCTGCTATTTTTAATGCCTCAATACTCGATTTATTAACGGATTTGACCGGCGATCGCGGCGCCAAATCCATCTTAAAACAACTGGCAAATGTGGGTGAGTTAGTGGCTTTTCCCTTACCCCATGCCGCGATTGATATTGATACTAAAGCCGATCTTGCGTCGTGGTTGGCACTTAAGGAGTGAGTTATGGCAATACCATCCTCGGAGGCGACAAAGGACCAGAGTCTTGCGATGCCTTCCCAAAACCTGACCATTAATGGCAGATCTTTTACCTTAAATGCGGATCCGAATATGCCCATCCTCTGGGCGTTACGGGATATTTTAGGCTTAACGGGCACTAAATATGGTTGCGGCGCCGGGCTCTGCGGCGCGTGTACCGTGCATTTAGATGGTCAACCTGTACGCGCCTGTTTAACCAGCGTATCCCAGGCGCAAGGCAAACAACTGACCACGATTGAAGGGCTGGATAATCAAAAGCTTAAAAATGCTTGGGCCGAGCACAATGTGCCCCAGTGTGGTTATTGTCAGGCCGGGCAATTAATGTCGGCGGCGGCCTTAGTCACTCAGCATCCTAAACCGTCGGCGGAGCAAATTGATGCTGCAATGTCGGGTAATTTGTGTCGCTGCGGTACCTATCCTCGGATAAAAGCGGCGCTGCAAAGCTATGCCAAACAGGAGGGCTAAGATGAGTACATTCACCGCAGTTGAAAATATCAGTCGCCGCGATGTGTTAAAACTCTTCGGTGCTGTCGGGGGCGGTCTCGCCCTTGGGGCGAGTGGCCTCAGTTGGAGCCCCATGACATTGGCGCAGGATCAGCAGGCGCGGCTCAATCTGTTTATCGCCATCGGTGAGGATGACAAGGTCTATTTGACCTGTCACCGCTCTGAGATGGGTCAGGGGATCCGCACTGGGATTTTACAAATCTTGGCCGAAGAGCTGGAGGCCGATTGGGATAAAATTGTGCCTATTCAAGGACTCGCCGATAAACGCTACGCTAGCCAAAATACCGATGGTAGTCGCAGTATCCGCGAAAACTATGACCGCATGCGTGAGATGGGCGCGATGGCTCGAACCATGCTTGAACAAGCCGCCGCAGCCCGCTGGAAAGTCCCCGTGAGTGAAGTGCAGGCCAAAGATCATCAAGTGCTGCATGCCAAATCTGGCCGTGCTGCGCGCTTTGGCGAATTAGCCCTCGATGCGGCGGGATTACCACTGCCAGCGGCCGATTCGCTGCGGTTAAAGGCGGTTAAGGATTTCAAGCAAATTGGGGCTTCGCGTCAGATAGTCGATATGCAGGCCATGCTCACGGGTAAGGCTGTCTATGGCTATGACATCCAAGTGGATAACATGCTTTATGCCAGCATTATGCGCCCACCCGTATTGGGGAGCGATGTGGCAAGTCTTGACGATAGTGCGGCGCGCAAAGTAGCGGGGGTGGTCGATGTATACCGTTTGCCAACGTCCAAGGGCGCTCCGGCTTTTCAAGCCTTAGGCGGCGTAGCTGTGGTGGCGACAAACACTTGGAGCGCGCTGCAGGGACGTAAAGCCTTGCAAGTGAGCTGGACTCAGTCTGCCAACAGCAGCCATGATTCTAAAACTTATCTGCAAGAGCTGGTGGACAAGGTACAAGCCCCTGGCAAGGTGGTACGTCAAGTTGGGGATGAGGTCAAAGCCTGGCCGAAGGACGATACCCTTAAGGCTATTTATACCGTGCCTTACCTCATCCATTCCTCCATTGAGCCACCCGTTGCCACCGCCAATGTGACCGATAAGGGCTGTGAAATTTGGGCATCGACACAAACGCCGCAGAGTACCCAGCAAAATGTGGCAGCGGCCTTAGGTATTGCCGAAGATGCGGTGAAAGTGAATGTGACGCTATTGGGCGGCGGCTTTGGGCGTAAGTCCAAACCGGATTTCAGTGTGGAGGCGGCGCTACTCTCCAAACAATTTAAACGGCCGGTTAAGGTGAGTTGGAGCCGTGAGGATGAAATCCAAAACGGTTATTACCATGCCATCAGTGCCCAGTGTTATCAGGCCTTGTTCGATGCCAATAACAAACCCACGGCGCTACTGGCGCGTACAGGCTTCCCGTCGATCAGCTCCACCTTTGCCGAGGGCGTTGAGTATCCATCCGGCGGAGAGTTGGACTTAGGTTTTGTCGATGTGCCCTTTGCACTCGCAAATTTACGCTACGAGGCCGTCAAGGCCAGCGCCCACAGCCGTATCGGTTGGATGCGCTCGGTATGTAACATTCAACATGGGTTTGGCGTGGGCAGTTTTGTCGATGAAATGGCCCATAAAGCCAAGTTATCTTGCCCCGATATGTGGCGCAGCTTACTGGGTCAAGCGAGGCGAGAGACCTTTGAAAACCAAGGCTTTAAATATGGCAACTATGGCGAAGACTTAACTCGTCACCCCGTTGATGTCGGCCGTTATCTCAAGGTGATTGAGGCGGTTGAACAAGCCCAAGCTAAGGCGCCTAAAGCGGGTAAGAATCAAGGTTGGGGCTTTGCGGTGCACCGCAGCTTTGTGAGTGTGGTGGCGGTGGCGATGCGGGTTGAGGTCGGTGAGGATAAACAACTTAAAGTGCTTAATGCCATTGCTGCGATTGATGCCGGCACTGTGGTTAACCCCGACAGGGTGAAAGCGCAGACTGAAGGCGCGATAGTCTTTGGGTTAAGCTTGGCGCTAATGGGGGAGATCAGTTACCAACAGGGTAAGGTGATGCAGTCTAACTTCCATGATTATCCGCTTCTACGTTTACCCCAAGTGCCAGAGATGGAGATCATCATTATCGACTCGGATGCACCGCCTGCGGGTGTAGGGGAGCCAGGTGTACCGCCAGTGGCACCTAGCCTGACCAATGCGATATTTGCCGCAACAGGCCTTAGGATCCGCGACCTGCCGGTTAATAAACAGTTAAAGGTGTGATGCTGTAAACCACACCTGAGTGAGCAAAAAAGCGCCTAACAAGCGCTTTTTTCGTTTTTTTACCACAAATAAATTGCTTGTTAGCAAATTTACGGGCATTAATGCCGAAAATTAGCAATAGATCAGGTTTTTGTTACCAGAATAGAGGTAATTTAACCAATATGTTTACTCAAGTGACCTAAGGTATGCGGACTCGCGTACACATTCATTTGAATCGGTTCCTAGTCGGCCTGTGAGTCTGTTTTCGATTGCAGATCCCTACTAAAAATTGATCGACACGGAAGTGAAGGGCGCTATAACACCATAATACAGCCGCACCTTAAGCGCATTTGAGTATTAACTTCCGTGAAAACAATACAAAGGGGTCATCATGGAAAATCGTTGGCAAGTCGCTATTTCGGCGGGGCTATTAGCCGCTGTCTGGTGTGGTATCGCAGATGCCTTTCATCTCGTTACTTGGATTGGCTTTTTAGGTTGTAGCACCTTCTTTGCTCAGCCGAAGGCCGGTTTTCAAGGCGTGATGATGGCGTGGTGCACCAATCTTTCCGGTGTGTTTTGGGCTTGGCTCATTATCAGCGGTAGCAGTTTCTTCGTATCGCCTGTGGCTGGTTATTTGTTTACGGGTATCGCGACCTCGGCAATGTGCCTGCAGGCCAGTTATCAAAAATTAAGCTTTATTCCCGGCGCTTTTATTGGCTGTTGTATTACTTTTGCCATGGCAGGGGATGTCGCCAATATTGTGCCATCCTTAGTGTTGGGCGCGCTGTTAGGTTTTTGCATGAGTTTGTTGACGGCGCAGTTAGTTACTCTTCGCCAAAAATGGTCAGCATCAACAGGTTCTGAAATCGCCAGTGCCGATTAAATTCATCATGTTTTAATCTGCAGATGATGCCTGTGCGGTAAAAAAGTGATGGAATAGATGAGCTATAATGCTGATTTAGTACCCGATAGCCTTTAGGTCTTAGGAAATATCAAGATGAAACAAATCCAGTTTCGCACCATTGATGCCATATTGATCAAATTCAGTCTCAACGGAAAGTTTTGGGTTGTCTGTTCTATGGTGGCGCTGATCACCGCCGCCGTTGCACTCGTCAATTACCAACATGCTCACCGCAACCTCGAAGCCGCCTCTGTGGCTCGGGTACAGGCGACCGTCGATGCCTTTGCCCAAGTCGCGAATACGCAAAAGTTGCAGGGTGATGCCCTGTCACAATTTGCCCGTGACAATGGTTTAAGTGTTGTCACTCGCCAAACAGAGGCGCAGCGCCAAAGGGATAATGTAACCGCCAGTGCCAGCGTGGGAGCAGGCGGCGCACTCGAGCTGTCGCAAAATGTTGCCCAATGGGAAAGTGAGGGGCGCAGCGATGCCAACTTAATGTTTTGGCTCGCGTTAATCGGTTTATTGCCCTTATTCCAACTCAGCTACTGGATTTCAACCTCCCTCGGCGGTGGCCTGTGGGATATGTACATGGCCATCAAACGCTTAGCCGATGGCGACTTAAGTTTTAGATTAAACTTTTTCGGCACCGATGACTTCAGCTTAATCGCCCGCGAAATTGACCGCTGCGCCGATAATATGAGCGAAATGGTGAGTGCTATCCGCAGCAATGCGCAGACGCTCTCCCTCGCCGCCGATGAGTTTAATCAGCAGGCAAAAAGCAGTGGCGAGTTAATTGGTGCCCAGCATCAATTTTTAGATTCAGTGGCTGTTGCCATGGCGCAGATGACTTCGGCGATTGAAGAAGTGTCGGTCAATGCCAGCAACACCTCGCTCCAGACCAAAGATAACGCCAGCCAAATGAGTGCCAGCCAAGGACGTATTAGCCACACGGTGGACAGTATCGGGCAGCTCTCAACCAAGATTGGCGCGGCATTTTCATCGGTAGAACAGTTATCTAAGGATGCGGCGGGTATCGATGCCGTAGTGACGACCATCAACAGTATTTCCGAGCAGACCAATTTGCTGGCGCTGAATGCGGCGATTGAAGCGGCCCGTGCGGGCGAACAAGGCCGCGGTTTTGCGGTGGTTGCCGATGAAGTACGTACCTTGGCGGGACGTACTCAACAAGCGACAGTTGAGATCCAAGCGATGATCGAAGGATTGCAATCGGGCACTCGTCAGCTATCCAATATCACCACTGAAATTGTGGACCGCGCCGATGAAGGCCGCTGCGCCATTATTGCCGTGGGCGACGATGTTGAGGGGATGGCGCAATCGGTTAATGCTGTATTCGATATGAGCAGCCAGATTGCTGCATCGGCGGAAGAGCAGAGCGTTGCCGCCCGTGATATTGCTGGCCAACTTAATGAGATCCGTCATCAATCCGATACCATTAAACAAACGGCGCAGCGCAGTGTCACCCTAGCGCATGATTTGCAACATGCCTCGGTTGAACTCGAAGGGATCCTTAAACAGTACCGCACTAGCTAAGCCGCGGTTTTTATGGATTGGTTCTCATTAGTATAAAAGCGAAACGGTGGTTAGCTGGCGAAGCTTAGTCGCCAAATCTAAATAACTAAATCCAAATATCCAAATACAAATGGCGGTTGCATCTAATGCAGCCGCCATTTTTTATGCTTATTTACATCCGTTATTGTTATTGCCTTTGCTGAGACACGTCAAAGTGAACCAAAGTCTTACAGACTTTCATTTAGCCGCTGAGCATTGAAACTACAGCTTGGTATAAATTCAACTCATTGTTAATAAAAGGTAAATGCTTAATCAGTCTAAAGCGTGACTTTGGTTTCATTATCAAAATACCGTTGGAGAGGCGCTGAAACTGGGGTAGGTTATCAGCCTTATATCCCCTGTGATTAGGGGCCAAGGCATAAGAGAGATTTGACGAGCATATGCAAAGGGTTGAGAGAGCCGCCTGCGTGGTTAAAGACACACTTGATGGCTACCGAGAGGAATTTGATGGCTTGGTGAGGGAATATGCGAATTTCTCCTATACCCAAGGGGAAGCTTACTGCGATTTTTTTGTTGATATAGCATCTATGATGAATGGTTCATGGCTATTAACGGCCGAGCTTGAGTCTGACACAATTGCTAATTTTAAATCCTTCGACTGGTACCGTATCTTGGCCATTGATGAAGCGCATACGCCAGAAGATGAATTGATCACATTATTACAGACGGCCTATAAAATCGGCTATCTCTGGTTAATAGAACGTTTGTCATCACTAAAACAGCAAATAGATATAATTGAAATCCGGCTGTATCACAATGGCAGTCTTGATTATCAAGCTTTGAATTAGCGGGATGAGGTTGATTTGCCAAGCTCAATATCTGCCTTTTAAAAGTGATTTAGTTATGTCTCCTTTAGCCGAATATTGCCTACTGTCGCAAAAGTCTAATGGCCTTATTTCACTATCTATTCGGTTGCTATGTTTTTGATAAACTAAATAAATCTCTTTGCATATAGTGACTCCGTGTGCATTTCCAACTTAAACAGTAAATGGATAGCTTTAATGTTAGGAATAAAAATTGAAACAGAACGTTTAGTTCTTAGAGCATTTAATGAAGATGACTCTAAAGCATTATTTGACATTTTTTCCGATCCAGAGGTGATGAAATATTGGAATTCTCCTCCTTGGCGATCATTAGATGATGCCGCTGCATTTATAAATAATAGTTCCGACTTCATGTGTGATTCCCGCGGAATGACATTAGGGGTTTATAAAAAACATAGTGGCGAACTGCTAGGTAAAGTGATGCTCTTTAATTATGACAAAGAGTCAAAGCGAGCTGAAATTGGATTTGGAATAAGCCCCAAATATTGGGGAAAAGGTATCGTTTCCGAGGCTGGGACTGCATTAATTAAATTTGCATTTAATACATTGGGTTTGCGTCGAATTGAAGCGGAGATTGACCCTGAGAATGTTTCTTCTGCCAAGGTGTTGGAGCGTATGGGGTTTATCAAAGAAGGTCATCTAAGGCAGCGCTGGGAGGTGAGTAGCGTTATCTCGGATTCTGCTCTTTATGGGCTACTTGCTGAAGATTTAAGAGCCTGAGGGCAACTGATTTGAACAAGTGGTTAATGTCAGAAATATCCGTGGTTTGGCTCTAGATTGTCATGGACTCTTTAGTGCCCCGCTAGATGGAATTTTGTTTAAAAATCAGTATAGATACAGGAATAATGATGGAAAAGGATGCATTAGTTAAGCTTGCCATTGAATACTTTAAGAAAGTTGATGCGGGTGATGCGAGTTACTTAGATTTATTTAGCGAAGAGGTAGACTTTTTCTTCCCCAAATTTGGACGCGCTATGGGTAAGGACAGCTTAGTTGAGTTTGGCAATCGCATCGGCAGTTCACTTAGCAGTATTTGGCATGATATCGACGGTTTTAACATCACTGTTTCTGGCAATAAAGTTATCGTTGAAGGGCAAGAAGGTGGGGTCATGAGTGATGGCACCGTTTGGCCAGACAACAAGATTTCAACTGGTCGTTTTTGCAGTGTTTTTGAGTTTACTGACCATCTTATTAGCCGCATGTACGTGTACGTCGACCCTGACTTCCCAAGCCTCGATGTAGCGAGGATCTCTGTATTGTCAGGTCAACAGCAGGCCTAATGAGTAGCATTGTGTAGGTGAGCAGTACGTTAAACCATGATCGAGAACAAGTCTTCGCAATGGAGTATGTTGTGACAAGGATAACGGAATTACTCAATACATTAAACGCGTTATCGGCGGCTGATCCAGAGCGTTATCCGATCGTGACATTAGATGGGTACTTTATTGGACTCTATAACAAAAAAACATCGGCCTAGGCCGATGTTTTTTATATCGATTAAAGTAGTCACTCAAGCGTGTTAGGCTTCTTTAAAGGTGCTCCAAATTGGCGCGTGATCTGAGGGTTTATCGATGCCGCGCAGATCGTAATCGACGTCGGATTCGACTAAACGTGCGGCCAGTGACGGCGTGGCTAAGATCACATCGATGCGTAGGCCACGGTTATCATCGAAGCCTTTGCTGCGGTAATCGAACCATGAATAACGCTCGCTGCGGTCGGGGTGGCGTTGACGGAAGGTATCCACCAATCCCCAATCCTGCAGGGTTTTCAGCCATTCACGCTCTTCGGGTTGGAAGCTGCATTTGCCGGTTTTTAGCCAACGTTTGCGGTTGACTTCACCGATGCCGATATCCAAATCGATAGGCGAAATATTGATATCTCCAATGATGGCGATGTCTTCATCGTTGCTATGATTAGCGTGCAGATGCGCCATTAAGTCCTGATAAAACTTACGCTTAGCAGGATACTTTGTCGGATGGTCGATGCTTTCGCCCTGGGGGAAATAACCATTCAACACAGTTAGCGGGCGGCCATTTTCCTGAGCAAAGGTGCCGATAATCATGCGGCGCTGCGCATCTTCTTCATCGGTTGCAAAACCCTTTTGCACTTTAAGTGGTGCAACTTTGGAGAGCATGGCTACGCCATAGTGCGCCTTGCCACCGTGGTAATGCACGTGATAGCCCATGGCCTCGACTTCGGCGAGCGGGAAGGCTTCATCGTGCACTTTGGTTTCTTGCAGGCCGATAATATCGGGCTGATGGCTGTCGATTAACGCTTGCAATTGATGCAGGCGAGAACGCAATCCATTGATATTGAAAGAAACGATTTTCATTAAGGGAGAACTCGTTTAAAGGGTTTAACCACAACGCTTTGATATACGCCCGCCGCGAAGTAAGGGTCGGCATCTGCCCAGGCTTGAGCCGTGGCTAACGAATCGAAATCCGCAACCACTAATGAGCCGCTAAAACCCGCATCGCCTGGGTTTTCGCTATCGATAGCGGGGTGTGGACCCGCAACCAGCAAACGACCTTCATCGGCCAGTTCCTGTAAGCGTGCTAAATGCGCAGGACGCGCTGCTAAACGTTTTTCTAAGCTGTTCTCAACATCTTGAGCTGAAATCATATACCACATTATTTGAGTTCCTTGCGTTGATCTTCGGGAAGATGTTTATAAAGGTAAAAGACGGTGATAACGGTATTAATCAGGGTTAAGGCGGTGAGGCCAAACACTTTAAAGTTCACCCAAGTTTCTAACGGCAGTCTAAAGGCTACATAGATATTGACTAGGCCACAGATGGCAAAAAAGCTCACCCAGTACCAAGTTACGTGTGCCCAAATCTTATCGGCCACCTTCATCTCTTTACCCAACATGGACTTTAAAATCGACTTGTTGAGTAGCTGGCTCACGCCAAGGGCTAGGGCAAATAAAGCATAAATAATAGTGACTTTCCACTTGATAAAGGCATCGTCATGGAACACTAAGGTGAGGGTACCAAACACTGTCACCATAGCGAAGGTAATAAAGTGCATCTTCTCCAATTTTTTGTACAGCGCATAGGTCACGACTAATTGCAGTGCGGTGGCTGCGATTAAGGCGCCACTGGCGATATAAATATCGAAAAATTTATAGACGGCAAAAAAGATAATGAGGGGCAGAAAATCAAGCAGTTGTTTCATAAATAATCGTGTTAAGAAGACGTGGGCTTGAGTGTAGCACGGGGGGCTAGAGGGAAAAAGCCGTGAAAGGTGACCGATTGCTAACTGTTGCATCAAAGCGGCGGCAACGGCTGTTGCAATCCATGTTGCCCTTATAAGTTGTCTGACCGATAAGGCTAAGCTTGTGCGGCACGTTTTGCTTGGGCGCGCGTGGCTAACGGGCAATCACCGCAGCGATGACTATTAACGAGTTGATACCTTAAGCAGCACACGCGGCGAATATTGTCAGTGTGAGTTGCAGTGTCGGGCAGCAGATTAATGCTGTTATAGAGTGGATTAGCCTCGCCATCTTCAAAGGATTTTGTGTTAAATAGCAGCGCCTTAAGGTACTCAAATTCAATATTTGGCAATGCCATTTCGCCTAAATACCAGTGAATAAGGTAGCCTAAATGGCTCCAATACAGCTTGGCGGGTGTTGGGCTTAAATCGGCTAATCGCTCAACGCTAGGGACTAGATGGCTTTGAATCCATTTAATAAGTTGTCGCTCGCGGGGGGGCGTTAATACCGTGGTTTTAACTATGGCGGTTTTCACCTGAGGAGTGGGGGCTAAGGTTAATTGAAACTCAAAACCTGCGACTCTGCCCGAATCGTGGGGCCTAAGGTAAAAATGCTCAGGCGCTATATCAATCTGCTCAATTTGCTCAAGGGTGCTCGCAAGCGAGTGCGGCGCGTTAATAATCCACTCCAGCATGGGCGGTACTAACAGACCGAAATACCACTGCCCCCAGAGCGAGTGCAGGGCTTTGGAATTATGGCTATGGCTGAGCAATACCTGCTCGGGAACATTTTCTGACGGGATGGAAGATGTGGTTTTTGCCAAAGGTGGATAGGCCTTGGCAAAATCCAGTAACAGCTGCTGATAAACGGCTGGTTGACTCCAAGTATCAACACTGAGTCCTTGGGGCTTAGTGGTTGCCACAAAATGCTGAGCATAAAAAGGGGCGCGTAGCGCCAGTCGTTGATTAAACGCTTTGGCGACTTGAGTTAAATCCATTTGGTTCTTTGTTAAACCGAGTTCTGTTTGTTTGGTGTTCGCAGTGCCTAAACTCTGCGCGCACTTGGTCTGGCAGTGCTTGGTAGCACTCGGTTTAGTCTTACTGTAAAGCTTGACTAAGGCAGGGACTGACTCTCCTTGGCGCGCCATAATCACTCCTTAGGCTTGAATGGATTAAACTGCGGTGAGTTTATTCACCGCAGTTTTCATTGATTAACAGTTGGGTATCGACAGTCCGTTAGAAGCGATAATCCAAATTCACGCTCATGCTGCGTGGGGCGCCGTATTGGAACTGGCTATATTGCCCCACTTGGCTGTAGTAGGTTTTATCTAAGGCGTTGTGCACATTGGCGCTTAGCTTTAGCTGCTCAGTAAAGGCATAACTTGCCATTAGGCTGGCCAATGCGTAGGAGTCTTGCTCAACCTCGACTCTGCCTAAGGGTGAGTTCACGGTTTGGTAGACACGGCTCTGCCAATTAACCCCTGCGCCGAGCTGCAACTTGTTCCAATCGCCGCTAAAGGTATAAGTGGTAAAGAGCTTTAGCTGCTGGCGAGGGGAAGTGGTGTTGATGCGATTGCCCTTAGGATCGTCGGTGCTGAATTGGGTGTAGCCGAAGTAGATATTCCAGTCATCGGTGATTTTGCCCGTGGATTCAAACTCAAAGCCTTGGGTTTTAGTGCCGTTAACCTCTCGATACACTGGGATAGTGGTACCCGGCAACACATCGCCAGTGCGTTCGCCAACATTATCTTGGCGAATTTCAAATACCGACAACGACATATCTAAGCTTTCATCCATTAAGCTGGCTTTAATACCCGCCTCGTAGTTTTTGCCTTTGACGGGGTCGATGTAACTGGCATCGATACGCTGCAAGGTTTGCGGCGCAAAAATATCCGTATAACTGGCGTAGAGGGAGTATTGCTCGCCCAGAGCGTAGGTCAGACCAAAATAGGTGGTGAGCTCATTGTCGACGTTGAAATCATACTTGCTGCCAAAGTTATCTTGGTCGGTTTGCCACTGGTTAAGGCGTAGCCCCGCAAGCAATGCCAAGGCATCGGTCAGATTGAGCTGCGTGGCCACATAGGCGGCGCTTTGCTCGGTTTCACCGAAGGAGCCCGTGGTGTGAGTCTCCTTCCACTGAGGTTTTGGATACTGGAAGTTAGGATCGCGAAAATCCCCCAAGGGCGGCACGGCGGCCGTAGGATAATAGTAAGGGTTGGCAAACTCTTGGCGCTGACCCGTCCAGCCAAAGGTGAGCTGGTGCTCTTGGCCAAACAGGGCAAACATTCCCTGCGCCCGTAAGTCGAGGTTATGTTGGGTACGACTACCATCGACATAGGCGATTGAGCCTGCGGTTGTACCTATGTTTGTTACCGGATCAGGATAGCCTGTAGCCCAGAGTACATCGTATTTCAGTGAGTTATCGCCGTAACTGTAGGTGCCTTTTAGCTCCCAACCGTTATCAAAATGATGTTCAAGGCTGGCGAAGGTATTGAGCCCTTGGGTATGCGCCGAGGCCCAATCGGGGGCGGTGGAGGTAGCGCGATCGTAATTTGTACGGCTGCCATCACTGTGGAACAGCGGCAGGCCGCCGGACATAGTGCCTTCGGGCGTGGTGTCTTGATAATCCACGCCTAAGGTAAGCAGTGTGCTGGCGGTAATATCGGTTTCAACAATGCCATAGAGGGTGGTACGTTGCTGCTCGTATCTGTCTTGGAAGGATTCTTTATCCTGATAGGCGGCGACAACACGGCCACGAATGCTGCCACTGTCGTTTAAGCCGCTGGATAAATCGACCATGCCGCGCAGATTGTTCCATGAGCCAACACTCACTGAGGTGCTGCCCATAAATTCTTGTGTCGGGCGTTTACGAATAAGGTTAATCGCGGCCGAGGGATTACCCGCACCTGTCATTAATCCTGTGGCGCCACGGACAATCTCCACCCGCTCGTAGATGGCAGTATCGATAAGATTATCGCCGTAGTTAAAACGGGTGTCATAGGTGGTGGGCACGCCATCGTAAAGAATGCTAGTGACCGCAATCCCGCGGGAGCTGATGCTGTATCTGTCATTGTCCATCGGCCTAGCGTTGATGCCAGCTACGCTAGTCATGGCATCGATCACGCTGTTTAGTTGCTGGTCATGCATCATTTGGCTAGTCACAGAGGTGACGGATTGCGGCGTTTCTAAATTGGACAAATCTAGACCCGTTGCCGTGTTCATCGCTGGGGTTTTGTAGCGATTATCGTGGAGATCCTTAGCGCCAACGACATTAATGATTTCAATGTCTTTGGTGGACTTTTTCTGGGTGTCGCTGGCATCGGCATAAGCATAGGGCATGCTGAGTATGGCAGAGCAGAGGATAAGTTCAGGGCGTGTGATGGCGAGTTGGCAGTGCGCCGCGAGGCGGTTGAGGGGGAAGGTTTTCATAATAATGATCTTAAATTCCATTTAGGCTGTTTGGTTGACTAGGTTGTTTTTGGGCACAGACGCGTGCCCAGAGTGGGCGCGGGCCCACTCAAGGTTAAAAGTGATTTAGGGGTTGGGTTTTAGCTTCTGATTTGCTGAGCCAAAGGCATGGCTTTGCCTAAAGGCGGCCAGCGGATTAACAATTTCGCCCGCAAAGCGCAGATTTTTTTCCCTGTCGGCAAGGTCAATCATCTGCTGGTTGTTATTAAGCTGAATGCGATTCAGGCAAGTGCGAACGAAGCTGTCTTTAAAGAGATCGTATTGTGCAAATTTGTCCGCCAACTGCGGATGCTGCGCTTGATAGTCGCGCACATTGTCTGCCACAAGCTCCCAAAACAGCGCTTCGCTGACTTCGGTTTGCTTATCCAGAATTGGCGCTAAATAACGGAAAATACAGTCAAAAATATCGAGCAAGATATAGTTGAGCTTCATATCTTCTTCAAGCTCGACCGCAAGGCGCTGTACTTCTTGCGGCAGTGGCTCGCTACCGTTGAGTACTGCGACTTCTTCGCCGATATCCTTCATCAATATTTTGACCGGGATGCCAGCATCGAGCACTAAAATCAGGTTCTCGCCATGGGGCATAAACACCAGATCGTAGGCAAAGAAGGCGTGTAATAGCGGCGATAAGTAGAGGTTGAGATAGCGCTTGACCCACTCCTTGGCGCTTAAGCCCGAGTGCGCGATTAAGGCGGCAAGCAGGGCTTGCTCCTGATGATCGACGTGTAATAGCGCCGCCATGGTCATCAGGGTTTGCTGCGGCTCAATATGCGGCAACGGACTCTCGCGCCAAAGCGCCGACAGCATTTTCTTATAGGCGCTATCTTGAGTGAGCGCCTCTTCGTAATACCTGTGGTGATAACCGATTGCGGCGATTTCTTTTAGGATCACAAAACCTTGCTCGGCAAAATAGCTATCGCTTTCGATAAGCTTGGCCACCCAAGCGTTGATCTGTGGGGTGCAGCTCATATACAGCGGCGAAAGCCCGCGCATAAAGCCCATGTTTAAGATAGAAAGCGCGGTTTTGACGTAGCATTTTTGCGGCGCAGCTAAGTTAAAGAAGGTGCGGATCGATTGTTGAACTTGATAGCAATCTTGGCTCTCGCCGAGATAAATAATGTCGCCGCGGGCGATTTCGCCAGCAAAGGTGCGGGCAATTTTTTCGCGCCACTGCCAAGGATGAACGGGCATAAAATAAAAGCCATCGGCCGCTTGTCCCTGTGCGCTTAAGTGTTGTTGAAACTCGGTGAACTGTTCACCAAGCTCCTGTTTTAACAAGCTATCATGGTCTAATCCTTCGAGGGCGGAGAAGGTGGTTTTGTCCTTACGCACCGCAATCCACACTAGCTGAAGCGCGCTGGCACTCTCGGGGGCAAATTGGTCGTAGTCCTGCATATCAAAACCAATGCGGCCATTATTGGCGATAAACACTGGGTGCCCCTCGGTCATGCCCGCCTCAATCGTTTGATAGTCGGCCTTAGCGAGTGTTGCTGCGGGGATGGCTTGATGGGCCAACTTATAGGCCTTGCTGTAGAGGGTACTGGTGATTTCTTCAAGGTAAGTGGGCAGCAGAGTTTCACTCATGCCTAAGGCATCTTTCAGTTTGATAATCAAACTCATTGCATCGAGTGGCTTGTCTTGGCCCGCGCTGCTGACCCGAATCGACTCGGTTTTTATCTCAAGGTGATCGAGCTGATAATGGCGCGCACTGAAGTAATAGGTGCAGTCCTTGAGCCTTAGCTCATAGTGATTGATGTCTGCCGCTTGGCGGTAAATTTGTGGGGTGATGATCTTCTCATGGGTAAATTCGCAGAGGATTTTCTTCACCAAATGGCGATTGGCCGCCTGCCAATATTCCGGTATTAAGTGGGCGGGAACATGCGTGTGGGCAGCGGCCTCCAGAGTGGGGAATTCGGTTTGAGTGAATGGCGTGAGTAATGCGCGGTTAGTGGCTAAGTTCATCGGTTTACCTGCAAAGTGATAGGGTTAACTGCGGTTGCATGGGTTACTTGAGTTGCAGTGCGTTGCATAAAAGGGGCGCTGGTTTTTTGCGCTAATTGGCGACTCTGGGCGCTACAAAAACCGAGGAATGCGGCTTTGCTGCGCAGTTGAATGGCTTTTTGGTAGCGGATCCCAACTTGGCTGTTTAAGCGGTGGATTTTGTGATTTTGCTGATCCGGCTCGACAACCATTCGTTTAAAGGCAAGCTTTTCGAGAATGAGCTCAGCAATAGCCTGCATCACTTGACCGGACAAGCCATGAACAGGCTTACCCTCAAGCGGCGCGAGGATGAGGTGCATACCGCAATCGAGTCGCTCCACGGCATAGTGCTCACCCACTTCATCCTGGGCGGGATCGTACAACTCCACCATAAACAGCGGTTTGGCTTGCCATTCACCTATTAGCGCAACCTTGTGCTCGCTTGGCGCCAACGCCTCAGCAAGTGCATCGAGACTCATCCCCTGCATCCCCCAAAAGCGGGCATAGTCTTGGTTAAACCAGCTCTGCAACATAGCGAGGTGTTGCGGGAGATTGAGCGGTTTAAACACAAACTCATCAATCACAATGGGTGTTGAGAGTGAGGCCGCACAGTGGCGACTCCAATGTCTGGCCATTACTGCGCCTCCTTGTGGGGTGCCATCAACACCGACACACTGCCGCCCGAAGGGCTTATCCGCAGCGCAGTTTGTGGTTCAAGGCCGCGATGCTGCGCAGGTTGCACCGCCGAAGATATAGTCTTGCTTGGTGTGGCTGTTATGGCTGAATGGGTGCTGCTTGTGGGTTGGTTTTGCTGCGCGCGGATTTTGCTGGGATCGAAGGTTTGGAAGGCGATACTGTCTTCAATCGGATAGGGTGCGTAACCTAAAACCGCTTGCAGAATCGTCGCATTGCGGTAGCAGCCCATGCCCAGATCCGGTGAGCTGATGCCATGGGTATGCAGGCCCGCATTTTGGATAAAAATATCGCCTCTGATATCGATGCCATAATCCCGCTGAATGGCGAGTTGGCCGCGATCATCAAATTCAATTTGTAATTTAATGCCTTGAATAAATTCGGGTAAACGATATTGATAGCCAGTGCCTAACACGACGGCGCCCGTTTGTTGCTCGAGGGCATATTCCTGTTCGAGGTGGTTGAATTTGAGCGTTAGCTTGTCACCCGAGGTCTCTATCTTATCGAGTGCCACATTGGTCAGCAGCTGACATTGGATATCGCTGACTAAGCGTTTTTGGTAAAGCAGGTCATAAATATCGTTGATTAACTCGGCATTGATCCCCTTGTAGAGGGATTTTTGGTTCGCAATCAAGCGGCTGCGTTTCTCTGGCGTCAGTTCATGGAAGTAATCCACATAATCTGGCGAAGTCATTTCTAGGGTGAGTTTGGTGTATTCCAGCGGATAGAAGCGTGGCGAGCGGGTCATCCAATTTAATTGATAACCATAAGTATCAATATCTTGCAGCAGATCGTAAAAGATTTCCGCCGCGCTTTGGCCACTACCGATCACGGTAATGGCGCTTTGGCTCTGCAGGTAAGTTTTCTGCTGCATATAGCTGGCGCTGTGCATCACGCGGGGGTCGTGTATCGGGCAATTGTCGGGTACATAGGGTGTGGTGCCCGTGCCGAGCACCAGTTTACGGCACAAATAGGTTTGGGGCTGGCCGCTGCGTCTATCCACACCCGTAACATGGTAGATACCTTCACCGGCGTTGTAATCTAGTTGGGTGACCTTAAAACCGAATCTCAGATTGGAGAGCTGTTTGCTAACCCATTGACAATACTGGTTATACTCATTTCGCGGCAGGAAAAAGTTCTCACGAATATAAAAGGGATACAGCCTGCCAGTTTGCTTGGCAAAATTCAGGTAACTATAGCGACTAGTGGGATCGGCCATGGTCACTAAGTCGGACATAAACGGCGTTTGCAGCCGAGAGGCGCTGAGCAGCATGCCGGGGTGCCAGTCAAACTCGGTTTTGGCATCTAAAAACAAACAGCTAAAGCCATCGATGGGTTCACTCAGGGCGGCCAATCCGAGATTGAATGGACCTATGCCGATACCGAGTAGATCGAAAATCCTGCGATCGTTTTCCTTTTTTGGGGTAGTCACTTACGCCTCCTTAAGTTCCAGCTGCCAACCGAAACTGTGGTTGTCATCATCGGCTGATGGGCAAGCCAGGAGTGGTTCTCTCTATCTCAGCCGAGTGAGTCATTCCCTTATCTTGCGGATCAGGATCGGTTCCATGTGTTGCGCATAAGCTGAGGATTACTACCTCAGCGCAACGGCGAATAAATTAGCACTCTAAAAATTACAAATGCAAACCATTCTCATTTGATTGTTGTCGGAGGAGTTGTACTTTTGACTGGGAAATAAAGGGCCGAAATACGGTTTGTTTGCGAGGGAATTGCCGTAGCAAAAATGGTGTAAAACTTATGTTTAAGGAGATGTTTTAAAAATTATTTAAAATAAAACAGTCAATTACATTTGGGTTGAATAGGGATTTATTTCGGACTGATGGGATTGGGGGACGCAGGCTTAAGCAACGAAAGTGTGAGCCAATCTTGAGTGTAAATCGACTGTAAATCCGAGTGCTCGACTAGGTTATTAGGTGATGTATGGGCAAAGCGAGGAAAAACATAAAAGCCATTTTAGAAAATGGCTTTAACGGCATTAAACGCAGAGGTGAGTTTAAGGTAATTGCACAAAGGCGGCGGTTAGCTTTCGCACTAAGGGGAGCACCATCAATAGAGTCGGGAAGGCAACAATCCAAGAGATAAACCATGCGCTAAACCAGAGCTCAACAAATTGCCCCGATGCACCGACACCGTTTAAGGTACTGATCCCTGAAACGATACAACTCATTAAAATCGATAGAAAAAACGGCATCACAATCGTAACGTATTTAGCGGGTAATTTGGGAGTACCAAAAATCGTACGGTTTTTATTGGGTACAGAATCTAAGCTGGACATGGGGCCTCAATCGGATTTGCTCTGGCGAAAGAATGTATAGATTAGGCTTAATCATTAATACCTTAAGCACAACCTGTTCGCCATTCTAGAGACAAAGTGGCCTAAAAGCCATTGACGCTTAGCCATGATTCACCGTCTCGTTAGGCAAAGTCATGGTTTAGGAAGGGAGTCTAGCTTAGCCTTAATCTTGCCAGTTAGTCACCCATAATTCCCCAGTGACATTGACCCAATGACCGCGGGAGATCGGAGAGGTGCCCAGTTCATTATCGAAGGGCAGGGGAAGGCTCGATTGCAATAGATACACAGTATCATCGGGCGTTTGGGTGATCTCAACGATTTGCCCGGATGCCTCAAAGTGACAATTATGTTTAGGGAAGTGCAAACTCTGGCGGTGTTCGATGATGTCGGTCTGCAGGTTTGCCTTGGCTAAGCGGCCGAAGAGTTCAACCTTAACCCACTGATTAACTGGAAAACGTTGTTTAGCCTGTTGATCGCTACCCTGATAATAAAACCACACCGGGGCACCATTATCACATTGGGCGGCCACTTCACCTTGAAACCCACAACCCCAAGGGGTGACGTCGAGAATATAGATTTGATACTGCATAAAAAGTCCATTTACCATAACAAAACTGCCGATGTTACCGGCGCTATATTAACATCTCTTTCGCTAAGACATGCGACTCAGCGCTCAATATAAGCCTTGGGTTTGACAGTTTTAAGAAGCTGTGAGTGCTCGCCTTGTCATCATTGGTTGTCGCAGTGTGGGAGGCGAGAAAGAAAAGGGCCAAATCCGATGATTTGGCCCTTCAGTGGCAAAACACTCATTGAAGGCGATTACAGCGTTAACGTCACCCCGGCGAACACGGCGCGTCCCGGCAGAATGGTTTCTGTGGTGCCGTCGGAATCTTCAGCGGGTTGCTCATTGGTAAAGTTGGTCATACCCGCGCGTAGCTTGATGTTTTCCGTTAACCTATAGCTGGTGCCAAAATCGAAGCGACTATAGCCACTGCGTTTTATCGCGCTGCTATCTAAGTAGTCACCAAAATAGTTACCGCTGACATAGAGTTGCCAGTCATCAGTCATATGCCAATCGAGCTGAAGGTTGGCGGTTTGATCGGGACGTCCATTTAACTCTGATCCATCGCTTTTTTCTGTATCGAGATAGCTGTAGTTGCCTTTAAGACTGAGATCTTCGGTCAAATCGATTTGGCCCGTCAGTTCTATCCCCTGTAAGGTCACTTCGGACTCATTGTAATAAGTCCGGCTCGGGCTCACTCTATCCCAGGTCGATACTGTGATTAAGTCTTTGACTTTATTGTGGTAGGCCGTTGCCGAAATATCCCAGGTGTTATCACTCATTAGCACTGAGAATTCATAGTTTACGCTGGTTTCTGGGTCGAGACCGGGATTACCAACCACGGAGCAGGCACCACCGCAACTGACTGATGCAAAGGTGGGCGATGACTCAAATAACGCCGGAGCCCTAAAGGCCGTGCCTACACCGCCTTTAAAGGTCAGTTTATCGGTGGCACGATAGACAATATAGGCGCGCGGGCTGAGGTTATTGCCATACTTTTCATTATCTTCGTAGCGGGCACCTAAGGTCAGCGTCCAGTCATCTAAGAAGTCGATTTCATCTTGGGCGAAGAGTGAGTATTGGTCGACGCTGTCACCCTTAGTTGTGGGGTACTGAACTGGATCTTCAACCTCGGTCTTATGGTATTCGCCGCCTAAGGTAAAGTCCTGCTGCCATAGGCTGAAAAAGCTGGTGGCTTTGAGGCTGGTATTCTTTTCATCAATATGGCGACCTAAAGGCGGCTGCAGGCTGTAACGGCTGTTGTAGTCGTAGAGTTTAGAATCTTCGAGATTAGCCTCTAACTGGGTTTGGCCCCATTGCCAGTCTGCCTTGTGGGTAAGGCCAAAGGTGTTGCGCTCGATTTGCTGTTCGCGTTTTGATTTTTCAGCATAGGTCGTGAGGGGGACTTTGTCTTTATCATATTGATAATCAAAGTCTAATGTTTGATTGTCAGTCAACTGCCAAGTGAGTGCGCTGTAGAGTTTCTTGGTTTTACGCTCTTCTATGGTATCGAAGGTCGGTGTGATTTCGGGTAATTGCCAAAGATCCTGCTCTGCGGATTCGGCGGTGAGCATCAGCCCTAAGCTATCGGTCAATTTGCCCGAGGTAAACACGTTGTAGCGTTGTCTATCACCGCCTTCACCTTCTTGCATTTGACTGTATTCGGCATCGAGGGTGAGCTGCCAATCCTCGGTCGGCGCCTTAGTGATCACGTTAATCACCCCGCCAACGGCGTCCGAGCCGTAGAGTGCCGACATTGGACCACGGACAATTTCGACCCGCGAGATTGCATCAATCGGAATTGCGGTAATGTCGAAGTTACCGCCGCGCCATAGGCCGTTTGAGGAGGACACGCGTTTGCCGTTAACGAGCATTAGTACATAGGTTTCATCCATACCACGGACATAGAGGCTGTTACGTCCTGCGTTACCGCTGACCACGTTGACCCCGACACTGCCACGCAGCACATCGCCGAGATCTTTTACGGGCAGCAATTTAATCTCTTCGGCATCGATGACAGAGATAGAGGCGGGCGCTGAACTTAACTGTTGGTCCTTAGCGCTGGCGGTGACCACTATATGTTCGAGTTCTGTGTCATCGGCCTGTGCCGACAGGAGTGGTTGCAGTGAACAGGCGAGTGCTAACAGTGCGAAAGGAAAACGATTTAGCGTTTTATGGTTACTCAATTTCAATCCCCCGATATCCATTATCTAATTAATTAACAAAGCAAAAATGGTAAATCTTTGTAAATCGACTATTTCAACTGGTCGCCAAAATAGCACAATCACTCATTCCTTTGAATGATAATAATTGTCATTTACAATGTAATCGAAGATGATGTGATTCATGTCACTTAGCAGGATGGAGGAGGGGAAATACTGTCGCCTTGTCCCTCAATGCAGACTGCGCATTATTAGCGTCTTAAATGCATTTTCATCGAATATTCAATATCTTCCTAATAGGAAACAGTACCCAATGCGATACTTTTTAGTTGTAGTCGGTTTATTGATGGGGAGCGTGATATCGCAGCCCAGCGCTGCGGTGGAATATCAAAGCCAGCAATTGCAGTCCAAACTGCTTAAGGAAACACGGCAGTATCTGATTGCGCTTCCTGAGGGATATGCACAATCGACTGAGGCGTATCCCGTTGTTTATCTGCTGGATGCAGATGAACAATTTGGTCATATGGCAAGCTTGCTACAGTTTTTAAGTCAAGGCGCTATGCCGCAAATCCCTAAGATGATTATTGTTGGCATTAATAACACCGAAAGGATGCGGGATTACACGCCGACCCATACGCTGGTGTTGCCGAGTGGGAAAAAAGGCTATCCCAAATACCAGCAAACGGGGGGAGCGGGGCGATTTTTAGATTTTATCGAGCAGGAATTAGCGCCAAACATACATAGTCAGCTGCGAACCAATGGCATTAATGTGTTGGTGGGCCACTCCTTTGGGGGCTTAGTGGCGATGGAGGCACTACGTACCGACAGGCAACTTTTTTCGGCCTATATCGCCATTGATACTAGCCTGTGGTTTGACAGCCCACATTACCTCACTCAGCTCGAAAACCGAGTTGAAAAGGGCAGTTTCAACCAGAAACAACTCTTTATGGCGATTGCAAATAATCCCTTGTCACCGGGATTTGGCGTGTCTTCCTATCATAGAGATTTAAATTTGGCCTTTGCGGATAAGCTGACTAAAAGTCCACCCCAAGGACTGAGTTTTGCGGCCAAATACTATCCCGACGAGACACATCAGAGTGTGAGTCACATAGGTTTATACGATGGTATTCGGCATCTGTTTAAAGACTTTGCCATCGATATCTATGCCGAGACATTTAGCAGGCAGCAAGTGATTGATCAATATCGATTATTATCGGAGCGCTTTGGCTTGAGAGTGACTCCACCTCAGCAATACCTCGAGCAGTTGATCCAATATAGCGAGAGACAACAGCTCAGCGATCGCAAACAAAGCCTTGAGTCATTGAAAGCGTATTTTGCTGGTGTTAAGTCAAATGAGGCACTGAGGTAGACGTGATTGTCGAACTGAGTTGGAGGCATTTTTAGCGCTTAGAAACAACTGAGCACAGGTGCAAACACGCCTGTGCTCAGTTGTCAGTGGTTAAATTAATTAGGTTGCCGCTTTCATGGCGCGGGTAAATTCGCCTAATGCTGCCAGCAGTTTCACTTCATCCTGTTGATGAGCTTCGATAATTTTCACCACGGCCGAGCCTGAAATCGCGCCCGCGGCGCCCGCCTTGATGGCGGCGCTAACTTGAGCGGGCTCGGCAATCCCAAAGCCTAATAGCGGTGGCGGCGCATTAAATGCTTGCAGCTTAGCTAAAATATCTTCAACGGGCGTACCCGCCTTAGTGTCTGTGCCTGTCACACCAGCGCGGGACAATAGATAGGTATAGCCTTCGCCACTTAGGCTCACTTTTTCAAGGGTTTCGCTATCGGCATTGGGCGGCGCGATAAAAATCGGCGCGATACCATGGGCCTTAGCGGCTTGAATAAAAGGTGCCGCTTCTTCTACTGGCACATCGGCGATAAGCACTGAGTCCACGCCCGCTTGCTGCGCTTTGGCATAAAAAGTATCGATGCCATTAGCGAATACGAGGTTCGCGTACAGCAATAACCCAATCGGCAGCTCTGGGTATTTAGCGCGAATTTGCGCTAATAGGTTGAAGCACTGTGTGGGCGTTGTACCCGCGGCGAGGGCTCTGAGGTTCGCGCCTTGGATCACTGGGCCATCGGCCAGCGGATCGGAGAAGGGAAAGCCTAATTCCAATGCATCGGCACCATTTTGCACTAAGGTGTCGATAATTTTCAGCGACAGTTCAGGGCTGGGATCGCCCAAAGTAACAAAGGGCACAAAGGCGCCGCGGCCTTCGGCTTTTAAACGGCTAAACGCTGCGTGATAACGGCCGCCTTGGTGAGGGATAGTTTGGGTTGCAGTGTTGCTCATCTTAGTTATTCCTCTTTACCGTTTAAAATGTCTGACACAGTGAAAATATCCTTATCGCCTCGGCCCGAGAGGTTAACGACCAAAATGGTTTCTTTGGTGCACTCTTTCGCTAGGCGCAGGGCGTAAGCGAGGGCGTGGGCCGATTCGAGCGCGGGGATAATCCCCTCGCTGCGAGCCAATAATTGGAAGGCTTCTAGGGCTTCATCATCGGTGGCCGATTCGTAGCGCGCACGGCCAATCGCGTTCAAATGGGCGTGCTGTGGGCCAACCGATGGGAAGTCGAGGCCTGCCGAAATCGAGTAAGACTCTTCGATTTGACCTTCGCTGTCCTGCATCAAGGGCGCCTTCATACCAAAGAAAATCCCAGTTTTGCCATGTTTGAGCGGCGCGCCGTGCATATGGGTATCGATGCCTTTACCTGCGGGTTCGACCCCAATCAGCTCGACACTGGTTTCATCAATAAAGTCGGCAAACATACCGATAGCATTAGAGCCTCCGCCGACACAGGCGATCACCGCATCGGGCAGACGACCTTCGCGCTCCAGCATTTGCTTCTTGGTTTCTTCGCCTATCATACGTTGGAACTCACGCACTATGGTCGGGAAAGGGTGCGGTCCTGCGGCTGTGCCTAATAGATAGTGGGCTTTTTCGTAGCTGCCAGACCAGTCGCGCATCGCCTCGTTACAGGCATCTTTTAAGGTGGCAGAACCTGAGGTGACAGGAATGACTTCTGCGCCCATCAAACGCATTCTAAATACGTTAGGTGATTGACGGGCAACGTCTTTCGCGCCCATATACACTTTGCATTTTAATCCCAGCAGCGCACAGGCAAGGGCGGTGGCAACACCGTGTTGGCCTGCGCCGGTTTCGGCAATAATCTCCTTTTTACCCATACGTTTAGCCAGTAATGCTTGGCCTAATACCTGGTTGGTTTTATGGGCGCCGCCGTGGAGTAAATCTTCCCGCTTGAGGTAGATTTTCACCATAGGGTTAGGGCTTAAATTGCGGGTTAAGGTCAGTGCCGTTGGGCGGCCCGCGTAGTTTTTCAGTAGGTCGGTAAACTCGGCTTGAAAGGATTCATCGGCCTGCGCTTCGACAAAGGCGTTTTCGAGTTGCTTGAGGGCGGGGACTAAAATCTGCGGCACATACATACCGCCGTATTCGCCGAAATAAGGGTTAAGCTTTAACTGTGACATACCTTGTTCCTTATCCAATTCATTTGTTTCGATGGTGGTTTGGGTTTTGGCCATCGAGTTTCAATTCTGGCTAGCCTGTGCTTTGCACAGGTTTTTATAAAAGCTGGTCTAGAGTCGTAATTGACTAAATGCTGCTTGGATTTTTTCTGCCGACTTAATGCCTGGGGCTGTTTCGAGGCCAGAGTTAAAATCTAAACCGTAAAATCCTTGAGCATTGGCTCGTGCGGCATTGTCAGCATTGAGGCCACCCGCGAGCATGGCCTCGGCTTTATGGGCAATGGGGAGTTGCCAATCAAAGGCTTGCCCCGTGCCACCAAAACCTGCGTCATTCTTGCTATCAAAAAGATAACGCTGCACACCTCTTGGCATAGCAGCAAGTTCGCCGCTTTGAGCATCGACACTGACCGCCTTCCAAATTTGAGTGTTCAGTCCGGCCTGTTGCAGCAATTGGCTTAGCTCGGCAATTTCCAGTTCAGTCTCACAGCCATGCAGTTGCAGTGCGGCTAAGCCACATTCTTGGGCGATACTCGCCATGAACTCAGGTGTGCTATTCACACATACGCCGACAAACTCAATGGCGGGCAAGTTGGCGGCGCGGTATTGCTGTACTAACTGCTTTGCGGCCTCTTGGGTGAGCGCGCGCGGTGATTTTTCAGCAAAAATAAGTCCTGCATATACGGCGCCGGCAGTGGCCGCCGCTTGAATATCTTCAAGGCGGGTGAGGCCGCAGACTTTATTGTGACCGAAGATCAATTTCCGGCAGGCTAAATCAATGTCTTCTTCGGCCATAATCGAGCTACCGACTAAGAAGCCATCGACTAATGGACTTAAGCGACGCACTTGCTCGTTAGTGTAAATGCCCGATTCGCTGATCACCACGCGATCGCTGCCGATGTGCGGCGCAAGGGCTTCTGTGGTGGCTAAATCGGTACTTAAATCCCGTAAGTTACGGTTATTAATGCCAATAATAGGTGCATTCAAGACGATGGCGCGTTTCAGTTCTTCCTCATTGCTGACTTCGGTCAGCACATCGAGTTGATACTTGGCTGCCTCACTAGCAAGTTGCTGATATCGCTCATCATCGAGCACAGAAAGCATCAGCAGAATCGCATCGGCGCCCTGATGTGCCGCCAACTTGATTTGATATTCGTCTACAAAAAAGTCTTTACACAGAATCGGTTGGCTCACTTTTGCCCGTACTCTCGGGATATAGTCCATGTCCCCTTGGAAAAATTGCTCGTCGGTTAATACCGAGATTCCTGCTGCATACTTGGTATAAATAGAAGCGATGGCTTCGACATCAAAGTCTTTACGGATTAAGCCTTTGGATGGACTGGCTTTTTTACACTCTAAAATATAACCCGCCTTCGGGGCTTTTAAGGCCGCAAATAGACTACGATCCGAAATCTTGGGGGCTAAGCTGTCTTCAGGAAAACGCAGCTTAAGGGCGGCGATATGGGCGGCCTTGGTATCGACGATACGGGTTAAAACGTTGGCTTTTGCGGTGCTGGTTTGCATGCTACCCCTTACATCCTGCGATGCTTGATTATCTTCCGAGCGATGGGCTTCGGGTTGTTGAACCTGTGCCATGGTCATTATTCCTGTGCTTCGCTGCTGACTTTAGCGAGTTGATTCAGTAATTCAAAGGCTTTGCCGCTTTTTATGGTATTGAGCGCAAGGGTGGTGCCAGCTTTGACTGAGTCCGATAGGCCACACAGATATAAGGCACAACCGGCATTAATGGCAACCGCATGGGTGTGGGCATCGCTGCCTTGTCCTTGCAAAATAGATTGAGTGATTTGGGCGTTTTGTGCAGGCTCCCCGCCTTCAAGCTCGCTAATTTGGGCTTGTGGCACACCAAAATCCGCCGGCGTTAGTTGATATTCAATAATCTCACCGTCTTTAAGCTCGGCGACTTGCGTGCTGCCATGGAGCGCCACTTCATCTAAACCACTGCCGTGTACCACCATGGCTCTTTGCGTGCCAAGGGCTTGCAGTACGCGAGCGATGGGCGTCACTAGCTCTGGGCTATAGACCCCAAGTAACATAAATTCTGGGCGTGCTGGGTTAATCAATGGCCCTAACACATTGAATAAGGTGCGAGTTTTCAGCGCTTGGCGCACAGGCACCGCATGTTTGACACCGCCATGGTAATGGGGCGCAAACAGGAAGCACAGATTGAGTGATTCCAGGCAACGGCTCGCCAGTTCGGGTGACATGGTTAAATCGATGCCAAATTGGGCGAGTAAATCTGAGGAACCCGATTTGCTCGAAACGGAGCGATTACCGTGTTTTGCCACCTTGGCGCCAGCGGCTGCCGCGACAAAGGCGGCTGTGGTGGAGATATTAATTGTATTAAAACCATCGCCACCAGTGCCGACAATATCGATAATCCCTTGGCTACGGTTTGAGGCTGGATAGGGGAATGGCTTGGCGGCGGCGCGCATTGCATCGGCGGCGCCACTGATTTCGGCAATGGTTTCGCCGCGAATTTTAAGGGCCATTAACATTGCCGCCATCACGGCCTCATTCATTTCACCTTGGATAAGGGTGCTAAAGAGGCTGGCGGTTTGCTCGCGGGTTAATGCCTTACCCTGAAACAAGATATCGAGCAGGGGCTGAATCGATGTTGCGCTCATTATTGGGCTCCTGCGGTATTGTGGGCGATGTCTTGAGTCAAAAAGCGTAGGGTTTGGGTTAACAATGTGCTGCCCAAGGTTGTTAAGATGGATTCTGGGTGAAACTGAAAACCGACCGCCCTGTGCTCGGCGTGCAGAATCGCCATTGGCATCTCTTCTGTGGTGGCAATCACTTCAAGACAATCGGGTACTTTTGTCGCCACTAAGCTGTGATAACGGGCGACAGGTAAGGGTGAAGGTAAGTTAGCAAACACGCCCGTACCATTATGGAAGGTGGGACTGGCTTTACCGTGCACCACAAAAGGCGCGCGCTCCACTTTACCGCCGTAATATTCCACCATGGCTTGATGGCCTAAGCAGATCCCCAGCATAGGCACTTTGCCCGCGACTTTGTCGATTAGCGCCATCATAGATCCCGCTTCATGGGGTGCACCTGGGCCTGGCGATAGGACTAAGGCGCTAGGCTCGGTTTCCGCTAACAGCTTGTTGGCAATATAGTCGGCGGCAACATCGTTACGGTAGATCACCACTTCACAGCCAAGGCTTCTAAATTGGTCGACTAAGTTGTAGGTAAAGGAGTCGAAGTTATCGAGTAAATAGAGTTTCATCTTGGGCTCCTTATCTTTGTTGTTCAGTCGTAGTGGTCGCAGTTGCTTGCTGGCTTTCATCCAAGCCTGCGCCCATCTTGATGGCCGAAATCACAGCCTGCGCCTTTTGGCGGGTTTCATCGGCTTCACTCTGCGGTTCGGAATCAAACACCACGCCAGCACCCGCTTGGATATGGGCAACGCCGTTTTTCACAAAGGCGGAGCGGATAACGATACAGGTGTCCATATCCCCAAGGGCGTTGAGGTAACCCACAGCGCCGCCGTAGCTGCCGCGGCGGGTCTTTTCTGCTTGACGCACCAATTGAGAGGCGCGCACTTTCGGGGCGCCAACTAGCGTGCCCATATTCATACAGGCCTGATAGGCGTGGAGTGCATCTAAGTCTTGGCGTAGTTGACCTGTGACGCGGCTGACTAAGTGCATGACGTGGGAATAACGGTCGACTTTAAGTAACTCGGCCACTTTGCGGCTGCCGCTTTGGCTGATACGGGCGATATCGTTACGGGCTAAATCGACCAACATTAAATGTTCGGAGAGCTCTTTTTTATCCAAACGCAATTCGAGTTCGATACGGCTATCGAGGTCGAAATCGATCTCGCCGCTGGCGGTTTTGCCGCGTTTACGGGTGCCTGCAATCGGGTAGACTTCGACCTGATTATTGCTGGCTTCATATTTCAGCGCGCTCTCGGGCGAGGCGCCAAACAGGGTGAAGTCATGGCCCCTGAAATAAAACATATAGGGGCTGGGGTTGGTTAAACGTAGTGCGCGGTAAGCTCCCAAGGTATTGGGGCAGGGCAGGCTAAAGCTGCGTGAAGGCACGACTTGGAAGATGTCGCCGGCAATAATGTGTTCTTTTAAATCAATAACGGTTTGCTTGAAGTCATCATCACTAACATTCACTTGCTCTGTGGCCGTTATGCCGACGAGGGCGGGCGCAGGTGTTGCACTCTTGGCTAGGGCTTCACATTGAGCGCGAATATTCTCTGCTCGCTCGGCTAAGGCTTGGGTCACTTCAACCTGTTTTGCTGAAACTTCACTGAAGTTGTGGGTGATGATCTCAGCTTGCTTTTGCTTGTGATCGATAAGAATTAAGGTTTCGGCGAGATAAAATAAATAATCAGGACAATCATTTGCACCATTTGGTGCTTCAGGCAGTGGCTCGACGGTATCAATCAAATCGTAGGAGAGCACGCCACCTAAAAATAAGTCTTCGAATGCTGGCGTCTGGCCGCAGTCGATATGCTTTACAAACAAGCGCAAACCATCGAGGGGCGAGGTGGATTTTAAGCGGGCATCTTCATCCTTAAGCTCAGTGTCCTTTTGCAGCGTGACCACTAAGTTGTGGCCATCGCGTTGGCATTGAGTTTGGCTTGAACGAGCAATAAAAAATTGCTCGATGGGGGCGAGTAAACTGACGCCATTGTCACTCAGTGCGCTAAAGCGTAAACGATAGCCATCGCAGCGGATCATCAGCGCCGCATGGGTCATCACCATGCTCTTAAGATTTTCCTTGCTGTCGATTTCTGCCGATTCTAACAACATGGTATGGGGTACATCTTGGGTGATGTGCTGGTACAGGCGCAGTGGGTCGCTATGATATGCCAGCGTCGCCTTGAGCGTATGCGAACGTGCGAATGTCTGTTGAGACGGGGCAAAATGCGCGCCATCAACTTGGGTAACCTGATTAAATGTCTTTAGGGTCATGCTTATCTCGCTTTTTATCCGTTTACCGCGTTGCAGACATTTTTCGCACCAACAAAAAAGCCCGCATTTCTGCGGGCTTTTTTGTTGATTCTGTTACTTTCAAATGAGCACAGAGCTTCACACCACCCGCTAAGTTGGGAAGTGCCACCACCAAATGATGTTGAAAGAAGCGTTAATCTGAGTCATTCAAAAGGGTCTCAATAATTCGTTAGTTGAGCTATAGAAAACATGAGCCTGAGGCGAAAGTCAATTGAATATTTTTCAAAATGATGGATTAATATCGCTAAATCACTGTACCGAATGCCATTCCTGCTCGATAAAGTGTGAGATAAATGCACATTTCATCTTAAATTCACGTACAATAACGGCATGAATACTCAAAGCATATTGGCTGACTTGCACAGCCACACGACCGCATCCGACGGTCATCTCACGCCGTCCGAGCTGGTCGCCAGAGCCCTTGAAAAGGGCGTGCAGTTATTTGCGATTACGGATCACGATACGGTTGCAGGCTTAAGTGAAGCCCGCGCCTTCAATCAAGCGCAGGCCGAACCGTTAAAACTGATTTCTGGGGTTGAAATTTCAACCCGCTGGAATAGTTACGATATTCACATTGTGGCGCTCAACTTTGATGAGACCCATGCCGAGTTATTAGGCTTTTTAACGCATCAGCGAGAGTTGCGTGAGCAGCGCGCCGAAGAAATCGGCCATCGCTTGGCTAAAGCGGGGATTGATGGCGCCTATGAGGGCGCTAAAAAACTCGCCGCAGGAGCCGCCTTAAGCCGTGGTCACTATGCACGCTGGCTTGCCGATAATGGCCATGCGGTGGATATGCCAAGTGTGTTCAAACGTTATTTAGCTCGCGGTAAAACCGGCTATGTGCCCAATAATTGGGGCGATATGGCCAGCGCGATTGAGGTGATCCACAACGCGGGCGGCCTTGCGGTATTGGCCCATCCGAGCGGTTATAAGCTGTCGGCCAAATGGTTAAAGCGTTTAGTGCGAGAATTTAAAGAAGCAGGCGGGGATGCCATGGAAGTGGTGCTCGGCCAACAAACGGTGGACGATAGGGCCAATTTAGTGGCGCTGAGTGTCCAAAATCAGTTGCTTGCATCGATAGGGAGTGATTTTCACTTTCCAAGCAATTGGATTGAACTAGGTAAAAATCTCTACCAGCCTCAAGGTATTGATTGGGTCTGGCAGTCGGGATCTTGGGTGGAACGACCATGAGTCAGTTTTTTTATGTACACGAAGTAAATCCACAGGTACGCCTGATCAGTCAAGCAGTGGCTGTGCTTAAGTCCGGCGGTGTGATTGTATATCCAACCGATTCGGGCTATGCCCTCGGTTGTATGATTGGCGAGAAAGATGCGATGACGCGCATTACCCGCATTCGTCAAATCGAGCATGACCATAATTTCTCGTTAATGTGCCGCGACTTATCCGAGTTAGCGACCTATGCCAAGGTGGATAATCAGGCTTACCGCATCTTAAAAAGCTGCACGCCTGGACCTTACACTTTCATTTTTAAGGCGAGCAAGGAAGTGCCCCGTCGTCTGCAAAATGACAAGAAGAAAACCATTGGTATCCGCGTGCCAGACAATGTGATTGCCTTGGCGTTGCTAGAGGCGTTAGATGCGCCGCTGATGTCGACCAGTTTGGTGATGCCTAATAGTGATTTTGCTGAATCGGATCCTGAGCACATTCGCGATCTGTTAGAACATCAAGTGGATGTGATCCTGCACGGTGGCTACTTAGGCGAGAAACCGACCACAGTCATCGATATGTCGGAAGATGGTTTCGAAGTGCTGCGTGAAGGCGCGGGCGACGTTACTCCTTTTCTCTAACCGCGATTTATCCTAAGAGATTAAGGCGATAAAACCATCATTTGACAGTATTATCGCCGCTCAATTGCGGGTATAATCGCGCGTTTGGCGTGGGGGCGCTTGCATAGCGAGCTTAAACCGCGCTCATTATGGGTTCGAGTTAGTCATCTACAACCGTTTAAAAACGATTGTTTTACATGGGGATAGCGGATGCAGGGCACGCAACAAAGTTTACCCTTAGCCGTTGTTCGCGGTCAGGCAATGACCGAAATGCCGCAGGATTTGTTTATTCCACCTGAGGCGTTAGAAGTGTTCTTGGAGTCCTTCGAAGGGCCGCTCGACTTACTTTTGTATTTGATCCGTAAGCAAAAATTAGATGTTGTCGATTTACCCATATCGCAGATCACCGCGCAATATTTAGAATATATCGCGATGCTCACTCAGGCGCGTATCGAACTGGCCTCGGATTATTTGGTCATGGCGGCAACACTGGCTGAGATTAAATCCCGTCTGCTGCTGCCGCGTATGGTGGCGGAAGATGAAGTGGAGGAAGATCCACGGGCTCAGTTGATCCGTCAATTGAAGGCCTATGAGGTGATCAAGGAAGCCTCGCAAAAAATTGATGATTTACCTCGGCTTGAACGCGATGTGTTTCAAGCAACCGCGGCACCTTCACCGAATATCAAACCTTTGGTGATCCCGCCCGATGTATCGTTATTTGAAATCGCTCGCGCCTTTGGTGAAGTGCTTAAACGTATCGATGCCAATGAAGATCATCATGTTAAGCGTGAACAGTTATCGACCCGTGAGCGCATGAGCCAAATTTTAGCCATGCTTAATAGCGAGACGTTTACGCCCTTTGAGCGTTTATTTAGCGTCGAAGAAGGCCGCGCCGGTGTGGTGGTGACCTTTTTAGCGCTGATGGAATTGGTCAAAGAACTATTAGTGGAATTGTACCAAACAGAGCCGTTTTCAACTATTTACGTAAAGGCCTATTAATTGATGCAGATAAATCCAATTCAATTAAAACAGCTTATTGAAGCGAGTCTGTTTGTATTGGGGAAACCCTTGTCGGTGAAAATGTTGAAAGAAACCGTGTTGGCGGATTTCAGTGTTTCCAGAGACAAAATCAAAGCCGCATTGGAAGAGTTGCAGCAGGATTATCAGGAGCGGGGTGTTCAACTTGTGAAAGTGGCTGGAGGTTATCGCTTCCAGACCTTGGAAGTCCTGAGTCCTTTTTTGCAACCCCTGTGGCAGGAAAAAGCACCTAAGTATTCGCGGGCAACATTAGAGACCTTGGCG
This sequence comes from Shewanella sp. FJAT-51649, assembly GCF_019457435.1. Lineage (NCBI taxonomy): Bacteria > Pseudomonadati > Pseudomonadota > Gammaproteobacteria > Alteromonadales > Shewanellaceae > Shewanella > Shewanella sp. FJAT-51649. Next base: position 1,761,807 of record NZ_CP080411.1, read on the forward strand.
GTGATAGCCTATCGTCAACCCGTGACCCGTGGCGATATTGAGCAGGTGCGTGGTGTGGCCATTAGTAGCCATATCATAAAAAGTTTGTCAGATAGACATTGGATTAAAGTCGTTGGCCACAAAGAAGTCCCGGGGCGACCCGCACTCTACGCCACGACCTTAGAATTTTTAGCCTATTTTGGCTTAGATACCCTAGCGGATTTACCTGCGCTTACGGATACTGAGTCATTGCAGGCGGTATTTTCAGGTTTGAAAGTAACGCCTGAACAGTCAGAAGAGCAAGATACTAATGAGTGAAAAATTGCAGAAAGTCTTGGCCCGTGCAGGCCATGGCTCCCGTCGTGAGATGGAGGCATGGATTGCTGCAGGCCGAGTTAGTATTGATGGCGTGATTGCCAATCTTGGCGACCGTATCGAAGCCGATGCGAAGGTTCGTATCGATGGTAGAGCTGTATCGCTTAAGTCCGCCGATGATGTGATTTGCCGCGTGCTGGCCTATCACAAACCCGAAGGTGAGATTTGTAGCCGTAAAGACCCTGAAGGTCGTCCAACTGTGTTTGACCGTTTGCCTAAAGTGCGTGACTCCCGTTGGGTTGCGGTCGGCCGTCTGGATATCAACACTTCAGGCTTATTGCTGTTTACCTCTGACGGTGAATTAGCAAACCGTTTAATGCACCCGTCTAACGAAGTCGAACGCGAATACGCGGTACGTACCTTTGGTGAAGTGCCTGAAGCTGCGGTACAACGTCTGCGTACCGGCGTAATGTTGGAAGACGGTATGGCGCAGTTCGATGCCATTAAAGCCGCGGGCGGCGAGGGCATGAACCAATGGTGGCACGTATGTTTACGTGAAGGCCGTAACCGCGAAGTGCGTCGTTTATGGGAATCCCAAGAGGTGCAAGTCAGCCGTCTTATCCGTGTGCGTTACGGTATGGTGGAATTGCCTAAATCTCTGCCTCGTGGTGGCTGGGTTGAACTGCCTATTGAGCAAGTTAACTACCTGCGCCAATTAGCGGGTCTTGAACCTGAAACTCGCACTATGCTGGCTGCCGATAAACACAGTGTGGCCCGTGCTCAGGTGAAGAGTGCAAAAATTCGCCGCGCCGTACGCAAGCATAAAGTAACCGCGACGCCTAAGGCCAAGCCAACACGTCAGCGTAGTTAATGTCATCGAGTGATGTTAAGTCTCTCAGTAAAAAGGCCGCTTGCGGCCTTTTTTGCTTTCTGCGGCCAGTGGTTATGCTATAACAAGCCTAAAGATGACGAGGAGATGAACCATGGAGTTAATATCGGTTAAGCGAATTTGGGATCAAGGTGAACATAATGCCTTTACCGATCTCGTCTTATTTCAGGGCGCATTATTCTGTGTGTTTAGGGAAGGTTCTGCCCATGTTTCACCCGATGGCGCCTTGCGGGTTCTCCGTTCTCAAGATGCTGGTGGGACGTGGCAAAGTGTGTTGCTGCTGACTTCTACTCAAGCGGATTTGCGCGATGGCAAGTTAATTGAATTTCGAGGGGAGTTGTTGCTATTAGGTGGTGGTGCTCATCACGATAAATCAGGTTTACAGTCCTATCTTTGGCGCTCAAAGGATGGCGTGCATTGGTCTGAACCATATGAGGTCGCTGATAAAGGCTATTGGTTATGGCGCTTAACTGAGCATCAAGATGCACTTTATGGCGTGGGGTATCGAGCGGGGCCTGATGGGGATACTCGTCTCTATAAAAGTGATGATGGACAGCAGTTCAAGTCTTGGATGTCAGTGTTTAATAATCAAGGCTATGTAAATGAAAGCTCGCTCGTATTTCACCAAGGGAGTTGTTTTTGTTTATTAAGGCGTGATCCCGTGTGGAGTGACGAGTTTTTAGGTTTACTCGGCCATAGTTTACCGCCATTCAATCAATGGGCGTGGCAAACACTCGATAAACGCATTGGTGGGCCGGTGATGTTTGTTTATCAATCCCGTTTGATGGCGGTTGTGCGTCTTTATGAAGAAAACGTTCGCACAGCACTTATTGAGATAAATAAAGAGACGGGCACAATTCACGAGTGGCTTACTTTACCTTCGCAAGGCGATACCAGTTATGCTGGAGTTGTGCTCGAAGGGGGTTATCTTTACGTGAGCTATTATTCAAGTCACGAAATGATATCGGTTTCAGATAAGAGCCAAGTCCATAATGGAGAGGCTGCTGAGAAGCCTAAGGCGATGATTTACTTTGCGAAGATTAGGTTCAGTGATTGAGCAAAAATAAAGGGAGCGTAGGGCTCCCTTTATTTTCTAGGTATCAATGAGTTAGAGCAGCGCGGCTTATTGAGCGTTAAATTGCTGACCGTTAATGTCGCTAGAGTCCTGTCCCATTAAATAGAGATACGTTGGCATGATTTCTTCGGCCGTTTTTAAATCTAATGGATTTTCGGCAGGGTACGCTTTAGCACGCATTTCGGTGCGAGTCGCGCCTGGGTTAATGCTATTTACGCGTACAGAAGTACCATCACATTCGTGGGCGAGTACTTGCATCATACCTTCGGTTGCAAATTTAGAGAAGGCATAGGGGCCCCAGTAGGCGCGGCCCTGACGGCCAACACTGCTTGAGGTAAAGATAATCGAGGCACTGGGTGCTTGGCGCATAATAGGCAACAGGGCCTTAGTCAGCATGACCTGTGAGGTGACGTTGACTTTCAGTACATCTTCGAGTGATGGAATATCGATGTGTTCAAACGGGCCTAAGGCGCCGAGTAAACTGGCGTTGTGCAACAGACCATCTAAGTGACCAAACTGCTCGCCAATGGTTTCGGCCATGTCGCGGTAGTTTTGTTCGGTGGCGCCTTTTAAATCCAACGGCACAATGGCTGGCGTTGGGTAACCCGCCTGTTCTATTACATCGTATACGGCTTCGAGTTTTTTGACGGTTTTACCGAGTAAAATCACGGTAGCACCGTGTTTGGCAAATTCAATGGCCGCCGCGCGACCGATACCTGCGCCAGCGCCTGTCACCAGGATGGTTTTACCTTGGAGTAAATCTTTTGCTGCTTGATATTCCAACATGAGCCTTTTATTCCTCTTGGCGAAAATGCCCGCCACTTCTAGAGTCGCCGAATTGCTAAACGCATGTTTCAAACAAATGAATGAAACTTTGTTATAAATAGCTAAAATGTTTGTGACAAACTTGTGGCTAACTCAATATTTTTACGTTAACTTGAAACGAGTTAGGGGCTAACATAAGCCCTATTAGTCATAGCTTTTGCGCTATTGTGACTAATTTCTTGGGGAAAACAAAACTATTACAACAAGATTTGGGGAAAAAAAATGAAAAGACTCATTTTGTGTGTTGCGATTGCATCAGCACTGGGCCTCACAGGATGTGGCGAGGACAGTTATAACGAACTCAAGGATAAGACAGAGCCGCTCATCCCTGAATCCCATATGGTGTTTGACCCCGCGAATGCTAAAGTGCCTTTGCCTAATGATTTGCTGTTCAGTGGCACCACGGATGGCACCTTATCAATCCCGGGTGAAAGTTCGGGGAACTATGTCGATCCACAAATTGCCCTTGGTGCCTTAGATGGATGGTCAACCACATCACCCATTTCAATCGATATCGATTTAGCAAAAGACCATGATGGTACCCAACTGACCCTGATGGCGGCATCGGTTGCTCAACCGGGCGCAGTGAGAATGTTTGAGGCCACTGTGGGTGGTCCGTTGTCATCGGATACTGAATGTACAACTAAACCGTCAGTATCTGCCTGTAAAGTCGGCGATGAATTGCAATTTGGGGTGGATTTCGTCTCAACGGCATCGGGTAACAAAGTCGTTATTGTGCCACTCAAACCGCTTAAAGCTGGCCAGTCTTATATTTATGCAACAACCAAGTTAATCCAAGATTCAGAGGGACGTGGCATTGCCCCTTCAACGACCTATGGTACGTTGAAGATGGATATCAACACCTTACCCTTAGAAACGCCTGACCAATTGATGCTACAAACCTTAGTCAACAGCTATGAGAAAGGGATTGCAGCGGCACACAATGTCGATACTTCAACCATTACCTATTCAGGCTTGTTTACCACTCAATCGGTTGCAAACGTCTATGAAACCACAAAACTCTTGATGGCACAGGGCGCACCTTATGCGCCAAGTTTTGCGCAAATGCCAACCCCTGCGGGTTACACTGTGGCGCAGGCTGCAGGCTTAACGCCAGCAGATGGCGCGGCGTATGTAGTATCGAACCTAGCCGACGTTTATACCGCTAAGATTAAATTGCCAATTTACGGTGACTGCTCTTCGGTCAGCTGCTTGTCATCGGCAGGTCAGCCGCTGATCAATGGCCGCTGGAAAGCCCAAGGTGATAGCCCAGTTTCGGTATTATTAGCGTTGCAAGCGGGTACCTTAAGTCAAACCAACTTTGGTATGCAGGCGGTGGCCAATGGGATTGCAAACCCTGCCGATGCGTTAGCGAATCCTTCTTTGATGGCGGGTAAAACCTGGTTGCTAGATGATGGAACGGCTGCGGATAAAACTAAGCATTTAACCAAATTTAACCCCATCCCTGCGATTAAAGGTTATGAAACGGTACCTGTACTGATTTCTATGCCAAATGCTGCCAAACTCGCGGCCTTCTATCAGCAACAAGGTTTAACCTTTACACCACCGACTTCTGGCTGGCCAACGACGATTGCACTGCATGGTTTAGGCGGCGGTAAGGAAATGTCATTAGCCTATGCGGGCAGCTATGCCGCCATGGGCGTGGCAACGGTGGCCATCGATATGCCTTTGCATGGTGCCCGCTCGTTTGATGCCAATGGGGATGGGATTTACGAAGTTTCGGCAACCGATCCTTCCTTTGGTAACGTGATTGGTACACCTGACGCCTTTAAAAATGGTAATCCACTCGTCTTCGTGAATATCTCAAGCACGCTGTCGGTGCGGGATAACTTCCGTCAGGCCACCATGGATCACCTTGGCGTGCGTTTAGCCTTAACGGGTTTAGCGCAGGGGCTTGCACAGGCTGGTCAACCACAAGTATTCGATATTTCCAAGATTAGCGCGCAGGGCTTAAGTTTAGGTGCGATTGTCGGCACTGACTTTGCGACTTATGCCAGCACGGGCATGAAAAATCCAAGCACGGGCGAAGCGCTACCTAACCCTTATGCCATCAATGCGGTCTCTCTGGCGGCGCCAGCGGGTGGCTTAGCGGGTGCGTTCGCTGGTTCTGCGACCTTTGGACCAGTACTGTTTAGCAATGTCACAGCCTCATCGACGTTCCAAGCATTAGTGGATAAAGCCAATACTGCGGGATACGAGCCTGGCAGCCCAGAATATGCGGCATTAGTACAAGGGGTTTACGCGCAGTTTATTCCAACCTTTGCCTTTGCGGTGCAAACGGCGGTGGATTCGGCGGATCCGGTTAACCATGCAGGCATGTTGAAAGCAACAGGATTACCCGTACATTTAATCGAAATTGCGGGTGATGGTAACGGCAACTTACCTGACCAGGTGTTACCAAATCGCGTCGATAACTTCCCACTCTCAGGCACTGAGCCGTTGATTTCGGCAATCGGTCTGCCTTGTGTGGATGCAACCACCAAAGGTTCTGGTGCGGTGCGTTTTGCTAAGGGTCACCATAGCTCGATTGTTGATCCAAGCGAGAAGAGTTCAACGGATGGTATGGCTGCTGCGGCAACGGTTGAGATGCAAACTCAAGTGGCGACCTATGCTTCTACCGCAGGTAAAGGTGAAGCGACTATTTTCGTCACTGATCCAAGCGTGATCGCGACCTGTTCTAACTAGTCGCGTGTAAAATCCTAAAAACCCAGCCTTTGCTGGGTTTTTTTATGGCGCTTTAGGCTGTTAGAATAGCGCGCACTAAACCGGATCACCTTAGGCCCCAACGGAGAGTACTTTGGAATTTCTATACGAATATGGCATGTTTTTAGCGAAAGCCGTGACGATTGTGGTTGCGCTTGTTGCTGTGATTATTGTGGTGCTCGCGTCCACGGTGAAGCACAAATCGGATAAAGGTGAACTGAGGATCACCAATCTTTCAGAAGAACTGGAAGAGCTTAAACACAGCTTGAAGGAAGAGCTGCTGTCGAAGAAGCAGTTTAAAGCCTACGAAAAACAGCTGAAAGCAGACGAAAAGGCGAAGGAAAAAGCGGCCGAAGAAGACAGCAAAGGCAAAGTTTTTGTTATTGATTTTAAAGGCAGTATTGATGCCGCCGAAGTGGCTTCTCTGCGGGAAGAAATCAGCGCGATTTTAACCATTGCCGAAAAGGGTGATGAAGTAGTGGTGAATGTCGAAAGTGGCGGAGGCATGGTGCATGGCTACGGTTTAGCCTCTAGCCAGCTTGACCGCCTACGTCAGGCAGAGATCCCATTAACGATTTGCGTGGATAAGGTCGCCGCCAGCGGTGGTTACATGATGGCCTGTGTGGCAAACAAAGTGTATGCCGCGCCATTCGCCATCGTAGGCTCAATCGGTGTCGTTGCCCAGTTGCCTAACTTCAACCGTTTATTGAAGAAACATGAAATCGACTACGAGCAACACACGGCTGGTGATTTTAAGCGCACCTTAACCGTTTTTGGCGAAAATACTGACGAAGGCAGACAGAAGTTCCAACAGGAGCTGGAAGAAACCCACGTATTGTTTAAAGCTTTCGTGAGCAAGTATCGTCCTCAGCTCGATTTGGCAAAGGTGGCCACGGGCGAACATTGGTATGGTCAACAGGCGATTGAATTAGGCCTTATCGATGCGATTTCAACCAGTGATGATGTATTAATGCAGTTAGCTGGCGAACGTACCGTCTACAAGTTGCGCTACCAAGTCCGTAAGAAACTGGCAGATAAAATCGCCCATGGTGCGTCTTTATCGGTCAATGCGATTTTTAATCGATTAGTTGAGAAAAATCGTCCCATGTAAGCCGACGAGCTGACTCAATCCTGATGAAAACGCCTGCGAATATGCAGGCGTTTTTGTTTTGTCCGAGCGCGAAGTAAAATAATACATTTTTTTAACATTAAGTTTGGTTTAAGACTATTCAAAATAAGCGAGATCTTATACAACTAATCACCTAGGGAATTAAAAGCTGAACAAATCATATTAAGGATTTTCCATGTTACAGCGCGTCGACTACAAGACGAACCTGATGGTGGGTGATCAAACCTATCCCGCATTTGAACTACGTAATATTCTCGATTTTATTGCCTCGCAGCTAGGCGAAAAAGCCTTACAGCAAGTTTGTGAACATATCGGTGTTGGCCAAGCAGAGCTCAATCATTGCCAGTTTGTGTTTGTGTGGCAGGTGGAATATGCAATGGAGTTTTTACGCTTGCAGGGCGGCGACCCCGATATCGGCACTAAATTAGGCCTGAGCTATCGGGTGAGTAGTTTAGATGTGCTCTTGCCCCATCTCGCACAGCTAACGTCTTTACAGGCTTGCCTGCAGTTTGTGGTCAATCATCCCCAACTGGTTGGCAGTTTTACCGATACCTTAGTGCGCCTCGAGGAAGACTGTGTTTGCATTCGTTGGCTCAATACTGGCCGTATCGACCAAGCACAATATGGATTTCAATTTCTGCACAGCATAGGTTCGCTGTTAGGGCTTGCCAGAGAGCTCACGGGGGAGGCGATAACGCTTAGGCAAATCCATTTGGCGGAACCTGTCCGTGACAGCTATTTTTTAAATGAAGCCACCGGTGCTCAAGTGCAGTTTAATTGCGAATATTACGAATGGAGCATTTCCCTTAACCATCTTGCGCTTGCTATGCAGTATCCTTTCCCTGCCTACGCCGAAAAGGTCACTGCTGTCTCGACCACATCCTTTATCGAAACCGTGCTGGCGGCAATCAACGAACATTTTCCCCAAGTGCTCCATTTAGATGATATGGCGACGCAACTGCATATGAGCGATCGCAGTTTTCGGCGCAAGCTGGCACAGCTTGGTTCGAGTTATCAACGTTTAGTCGATCAGGTGCGTTGCCAAAGGGCGGTCGAGTTGATTTTAGCAAGCGAATTGGATATTGAGGCGATTGCCGAGACCCTAGGCTACAGCGATGTTAGCCATTTTCGTCAATCCTTTAAGCATTGGATTGGCCATCCGCCTGGATATTTTAGCCGGCTAAATGGTGGTGAAAGGGCTAACTAAATAAGGCGATTGACTGAACTTTGCCCTTGAAGCCGCAGTTTTGCCGTTAAAACCATCGTTAAATCATTTGGCGGTTGGTTGGAGATACAGTCATATTGCCTGCATCTCCTTCCTAGTGTTGATAACCGCTAGCCATCCATCTAAGTACAATTCCCTAAACTCGGTGCCAGTGAATCTATCCATAGACGAATTAATTCCACGCCTTCTTGGTGCTCAAGGTTGCGACCGATGGGCGGCATGCGATCTTTAGGTTCTGACAGCGTTTGGCGATAGAGCAGAATCGAGTGGTCAGCATTGCCGGGGACGATATCGTAATCGAGTCCTTTGGCGCCGCCATCCCAGCCGGGTGGTTGTTTGCAAATGCCATATTGATAGCTGGTATGGTCGATATAAAACCCAAGGCGTAAGCCGGAGATGCTGGCATAGCCTTTGGCGCTGTGGCAATGGGCGCAGTTAACATCTAAATAGCCCTTAGCACGGCTGGTTAAATCGGCTTGGAGGTTGTCTATGGCATAGGTTTTAGCGACTTGGCTTAACTCGGGTAACAGCTCAAGCTTGCCTTGTTTAGCCCACAGGCTGAGTTGATTCACGCTTTGCCCTTGGTCGATGATATCGCGATTCAAGAGATGGGCTTTAAGGCCAATCGGAATGATTTGACTAGTGTTATCTTGATTGATTTGGTGGCAAATTTTGCACTCGGCGCGGCTTGGTATGTTGTAATCGAAGCTTTGGCTTTGGCCCTGATTAATCAGGGTATGGTGCACGCTTGCGCCCGCGGTTAGCAGCTTTGCTTCACCTTGTTGCCATTGATAAACCAGACTCGTCCAGCCTTGGGAGCGTTTTATCAATAGCCGCGTTTCAATAAGGGTTTCGTTGGCTATGCCTGTGATAGCTGTATCCTGAGGCAGAGCAAAGGTTTTGACTAGCACGGCGCCAGTTGGAAACTCGAATGCCTCCTGTGCTTGGTATTGCATGCTGCTGCCTGCGGGTAAATAGATAAAACGGTATTTGCTGGCATAGTTAGAAAACAGCTGTGTGGCGAGCTGATAGCCAAATCCCGGTGCTTGCGGCTGCGCGGTAGGGTTTGCGGGGTCGATAAAGAGCCCGTATTGGCTTAACTCTGGGCAGTCCTCTGCCATTAAGGCGGACCAGTTAACTTGCCCTGTGGTATTCACGCACAGACTGGTGGGCGTTGTCGGTACAGTCGGCACTGTAGGAGTCGTCGGCGGAGTCGGCGTTTGGCCATTATCGCTGCTTTGGCTGTCACCGCCGCCACAGGCTGTTACTAGAATCGTTAAGCTGAAGATTGCGATAAGTGTTAGGCGGTTTTTCATTGGATTATCCGCTCTTTAAGCTGTTGCTTGCAATAAGAAGGCCTAAATCGGCCTTCTCTGTCAGGGTGTCGCTCAGTCTTGGAGTAGTAAGCAAGTGGGTGATTGCAAGCCTGCTTTCACCCACTGTTACCGATAACGCTAGTGCGAACAGCTTGCCGCAGGCAGGCGTTTAATCCATTCGCTGATCAGCGCCACGCCTTCATCATGGGATAGGCTGCGACCGATTTCAGGCATACGATCGCCCGGGGTCGTACTTTGCATTCTAAAGTGCATGATGGACTCAGCGGCATTGCCAGGCACTACGTCGAAACCTAAGTTTCCACCGCCATAGGCGACCGGCGATTTACAGGTACCGTGGGAGAAACCCGCATCATCGCTGTAGCCACGCCAGTATTCGAGTTTAAGGCCTGTGTTAGAGGCGTTGCCCTCGGGTCTATGGCAATGGGCACAGTTGATGTCGAGATAACCTTTTGCCGTTTGCATTAATGCGGTATCGCTTAAGCTTGCGACTGTGGCTTCGTCACCATCGTGGTAGGCGGGCACTTGTGGTACTTGGCTCAGATTTGGCAATCCCTGCAAAATACCTAGGCTTTCCCATTTCAGCAGTTGGTTCATGGTGCCATCTTGATAGCTGTAATTGCGGTTTAAATGGCGCGCCTTAGGACCAATAGGCACAAACACGGCGTTGCTGTTGTCATCGGCCTTAAACTGGTGACACTGCTTACATTGGTTCATGCTCGGGACCATGTAATTAAAGGTGAGGCTTTCTCCTTTATGGCTTAAGGTTTGACTGCTAATCGCACCGGCTTTCGCCAGCGTCGCATCTGTCTTATCGGCATTCCACACATAGGGCAGGGCGCTCCAACCAGTTGGACGATGGATCAGCAAACGGGTTTCAATCAAACTCTCGTTACTGATCCCGCGCTTACTGGTGTCGCTTGGCAAGGCAAAGGATTTGACGATGACGCTACCCACTGGGAAATCAAACGCTTCGTTTTCGGAGTAACTGGCTTTTTGTCCCGAAGGCAAATACACAAAGCGGTATTTACTGGCGTAGTCGGTAAAGAGCTGAGTGTTAAGATCGTAAGGGACACCGCCCGAATTAGGCCCTGCCGTGGGGTTTTTGGCATCGCTAAACAGGTTGTAATCCGACAGTTTAGGGCAGTTTGCTTTTAGCAGTGCATCCCAACTGACGTTTGAACCCGTCGCCTGACAAAGACTTTGGTCACCATCACCCACTAAACCGCCTTCGCCTTCACCTATAGTGCCACCACCGCCAACGAGCACGCCGCCATCACAGCCTGCGGTATTATCGTCAACACCGCAGCCAAACACTTGGCCCGCGAAGGTGACTGTGTGTACGGGTAGGCTCACTTGGGTACATTTCAGCAGGTTGTTCTGAGTCTTCTCGTATTGCACATCGGCGATGCTGATGTCGGTGTTGCTGTTGGCATAGAGTCTGCCGTAGGACACATCACCGTTATCACTGGCGCAGACGTTATCGCTGCCATCTGCGGCAAAGGGCGCCTCTTTCAAACCTAGGTAAGCGGCGGTGCCGTTATTGGCAAGCATTTCCCCTAAGCCGTCGTAGAGTACGCCGGGCAAGGTACCATGACTGATAACGTAAGCACGGATAATATCTTGAATTAAGTAACCTTTAGGCTTGCTGCCATAGTCGGTGATCACGTTGTCGTGCAAGTAAATATTGCGTGGCACTGGGCGCCAACCGTCTTCAATGGCTTGACCTGGTTGACCATAGTTGCCGACAAAGGAGGTCATATCGGGTTCTGCAATAAAGAAGCTACTGACAGTCACCCCTAAGGTATCGTGGTGGGTAATTTCGTTATTGAAGATTTCCACATCGGCGGTAGACAGCACAATCACCCCTGTCCCCGGCGGCACTATGTGCACCCCAGCTGGGTTGGCCGAGGCGTTGGCGAAGTTAGGCGTGTTGTTGTCATACACTTTGTTGTTGAAAATCCGCACGCTAGAGCCGTATCTGTGGTTGTTGATCGGCAAATCGAACACTAAAATCCCACCGGTGTTACCCATGGCTTCGTTGTCATACACATCGGCATATTTAGAGTTTTCGACCTCAATCCCCGCTACGTTTTCCTTGGCGATATTGCGGCGCACCACAATATATTGGGATTGGCCCACATAAATGCCCGCATCGGCACTGCCTCGGACATAGCTGTCTTCAATCAAAATGTTTTCACACTCAACGGGATACAGACCATAGGCGCCGTTATCTTTGTCGAGCTCACCTTCCCACACCGCCCCCACGCGGCGCAGTATGATGCCATTGGTATTTTTAAGCTTGATGCCATTGTTTTTGGCCTCATTGACCGACAGATCTTGAATGGTAATGTTCAGCGCATTCTGAACGAAAATCCCATCTCCCGAGTTAGCTTGAGAGAAATTAAGCACAGTGTCCTTCATCCCGTAGCCCATGATAGTGACGTTTTTGGCATAGCTGCCATCCCCATCCACGTCACCATCAAACAGCAAGGTCGAGTCGATATTAAAGGTGCCCTTTGGTAGCACAATCACAGCACCACTTTGCGCGTTGATTAAGGCTTCTTGAATACGAGTGGTGAGATTATCCCCCGCCGGGATTTTGATGGCGCCTTCGGGGAAGGTGGGACCTGTTTCAGGGGGCTGAACCACGGGCGGTGTCACTACCTCTGGGGCTGGGTCATCGTCAGAAAAACAACCCGTGAGATTAAAAGCCATCAGTAGGGCGACCCCAGTTGGCATCAGCCAATTCGCCTTAGCTTGAGTTTTATTCCCGTGGGAGTTGATTGGCCAAAGGTGGAGTGATGTCGCCTTAACGCCCTTCTTCGCCAGCGGGTGTGTCGTCTTGTTGAACATAGGTGCTCCTGCTTTTTGTTATTATTTCGTTAACAGAATGCGCTAGGGGCAGCAAAAGGCAATGTGAAATATGGCCAAAATGGTGCAAGTCATCGCGGCGGTAAGGGGAGATAGTTTTAAGAGACTCGATTTAAGCTCAACATTCTCAACCCAAAATATGGGTGAGTCGTTGGGGCTTTACTGAATACCTTTACTGGTGTTTGTATGTTCAGATAAGGCGGTTGGATATTATTAATGCAAATTAAAACATACTTGTTACAAGATGAATAAAACATCATCTAGTTAACGTTTAATTTGATTGCCACTCAAAAATCACTATGTTAAAAATCTTTCGCTAAAACAGCACTTAATAATAAATTAAAGTTAATTCAGATTTAATGCCTTATCCATAATAGCCATTAACCTTGATTTGCCCCTTAAACAATATGTGGAGATGAAAATGGGGAGACGTATTCGGGTGATTATTAGCTTATTAATATTCACAGTCTCGTTATTGCTTTTGTATAACCTTGAGCAGGATTATCAATTAAATGATATTTTGGCTGAGGTTAAATTATTTTCATTTTCACAGCTTGCGCTTGCCATTGCATTGACAGTGACAAGCTACTTAATCTTAACCTTGTATGATTATCTTGCGATTAAGCAACTTGGCTCATCATTAAGCTATCAAAAAGTCGCTCCCGTTTCATTTTTAGCCTTTACCTTTTCCAATACCATAGGATTTTCATTACTCACAGGCACTTCGATACGCTATAAGTTTTATTCAGAGTTAGGGCTAAGCGGTAATCAGATTACTCAAATAGTGCTTGCCTGCTCGGTGACTTTTTTCCTCGGGTTATTCTTTATTTGTGGTATCGCGCTGATTAACTTCCCAGCGCAGCAATTGGCTGATTTGCCGTTGCCAACGTGGTTGTTTTCCTTAAGTCGCGTGTTTGGCGTTCTGATGCTGCTCGGCGTAGTAGGGTATTTTCTGTTTAGTCTGTGGCGTAAAAAACCGATTTATTTTCGAGGGTTTGAGTTTGCGCCTCCCGTACTGACTCAGTCGTTGAAGCAGTTTGTGGTCTCGACACTCGATTGGTTAGTGGTGGGAACATTATTCTATTCCCTGCTGCCTGCGGTGGATGGGTTAAGTTACCTTCAAGTGCTCAGTATTTTCTTTGTGGCGAATGCCATCGGGGTGCTTGCCCATGTGCCTGGGGGGATTGGTGTTTTTGAATCTGTAGTCACAGTGACCTTATCCCAGTATTTACCCGTTGAGCAAATACTGGGCTCTGTCATTGTGTATCGCGTCATTTATTATATTGTGCCTTTTATGCTTGCCCTGATTTATTTTGTGGTGGGCTTGGCATTCAATAATAAGGATAAATTATCTAAGATAAATATTGATTTACATATTGTCAGGCAGTTATTGCCGTCACTATTAAGCATTAGTGTGTTTTCCGTTGGTTTAGTTTTATTGCTGTCAGTGGTTAACCCTTCCATTATGCACAAATATCATTGGCTAGGGGAGATAGTGCCGCTGCCGATAGTCGAATTGTCGAGCTTAATATTGAGTGCCAGTGGTATTTTGCTACTGTTATTATCCCATGGCTTGTTTAAGCGTTATCAAAAAGCCTTTGTACTCACCCAAAAGTTGTTATTAGTAGCCATTGTTTTTATTGTGCTTAAGGGCGCTGAGTGGCAGATTTCCCTGGCGCTCGGTCTTATCTATTTATTAATGCTGCCCTGTGAACAGGTGTTTTATCGCCAAGGTTCGATTGTGGGCGTTAAATATTCCTTCGGCTGGTTATTGTCCCTCGCCGCAGCATTGTTTTTAATGGTGTGGGTGTTGTTTTTTGCCTACCAAGATGTGGATTATGACCATTCTCTTTGGTTAACCTTCTCGCAGGATAGCCATGTGTCCCGTGCGTTACGGGGTGGTGCGATAGCCTTAGTAATTCTGCTCGGTTTTGCCATTCGCTATGTGCTCGCGGTGCGAAAACCCCATACCAGTCGCCTAGATAGCTCGGCCTTGTACTGCGCCATGGAGATTGTTGCCGATGCGCCGAGTAGCCATGGTTATCTCGCCTTAGTACAAGATAAATCGCTGTTATTTAATGAAGATAAAGATGCCTTCTTAATGTATGCCCGCGCCGGACATTGCTGGGTGGTGATGGGCGATCCTATCGGTGATCCAGATAAATTTGATGATCTCCTGTGGCAGTTTCGCGAGCTGTGTGATGCCTACGATGGCTGGCCAGTGTTTTATCAAGTGACGCAAAAGTATTTACCCCACTTTTTAGAGCAAGGGTTGAGCCTGTATAAACTCGGCGAAGAGGCCATAGTGTCCTTGGCGGAATTTGAGTTGCAGTCGAGTCAGTATCGCAGTTTGCGACAGAGCCATGCCAAGGCATTAAGGGAAGGCTTGAGCTTTAAGCTTGTCGATGCCAGTGAGGTGCAGAGTCTATTGCCAACATTAGAGGCTATTTCAAGCTGTTGGCTTAAGGCCAAACAGGGGCGAGAGAAGGGGTTTTCGGTTGGTTATTTCTCCGCCGCTTACCTGTGCGCCACGCCAATGGCCTTAGTGTATTTGAACGGCGAGCTGGTGGCTTTTTCAAATGTGTGGGCCAGTGGCGCCAAAATGGAGTTTTCCGTTGATTTGATGCGTTATCTGCCGAATTTATCGGGCAGCAACATTATGGACTTTTTGTTTACAGAGCTATTGCTTTGGGGCAAACAGCAAGGATATCAGCAGTTTAATCTTGGCATGGCGCCCATGTCAGGATTAACCGATAGAGCCTTGGTGCCGTTTTGGACCAAGCTTGCCAAAACGGTTTATAAGAAGGGGAATAAATTTTACAACTTTCAGGGGCTTAGGAGGTATAAGGATAAGTTTAATCCAAGATGGGAAGCTAAGTATTTGATTTGTTATGGCGGGCTCTCTTTACCCGTAGTGCTGGGGAGTTTAGTGACCTTAACGAGTCGTGGTGCAACTGGCGTATTTAAAAAGTAGGTGCGAGATGACGAAATCCTTAATCAAGATACTGAGCGTTTTACTTTTATGTTCAACTACTAACGCCTTTGCCGATGAGTTTGCCGATAATCTGGGGTTGACCCTGTTGCCTGTCGAACCATCAACTCAGGTAAACGCTGCGCCATCCCATAGCAAACCACCGCTGGTGATTTTTTTGAGTGGTGATGGCGGTTGGGCGACGCTTGATAAAGCCGTTGGGGGCATCTTACAGCAGCAGGGATGGCCTGTGGTCGGCTGGAGCTCGCTGAAATACTATTGGAAACAAAAAGATCCTAAAGATGTCACCCAAGATACCTTAGCCATTATCGACAAGTATCAGGCGGAATTTGGCACGCAAAAAGTGATTTTGATTGGTTATTCCTTTGGGGCGGAAGTCATCCCCTTTGTGCTAAACGAGATGCCCGCGCAGTATCGGAAAAATATCTTGGGGGCTGTGCTGCTCTCTCCTTCACAATCCTCTGATTTTGAAATCCATGTGAGCGAGATGGTCACCTCGGATAATCAATCGGCCCGTTACTTAACCTTGCCCGAAGTGAACAAACAAACCTCTGTACCTATGCTTTGCCTCTACGGTAAAGAGGACGATGCGCCGCTGCATTTATGCCCAGAGGTCAAGCAGCCCAATGTCACTGTGATGGAGTTAAGCGGTGGCCACAGTTTTGACGATGACTACGATAAAGTAGTCAAGTTGATAAAAGGTTGGTTGAAGCCAAATTAGCGCGCTTTAGCGCATGGCATCCTATGATCCTAATACTTTGGAATAAAAGATAAAAAGGGCGCTGATGCGCCCTTTGTTTTAGGTTGTACTACAGCGAATGATTAGAGCTGGTAGCTAATGTGCTGGTGGAAGCGCACCACGAGATCTTCTCGCTCTGGATCTAGACCAATCTCGGCGGCAAAGGTTTTCAGTGCGGCTTCGACGTTATTCATAAAACGGCCATAGCCGGAGTCATCACAATCTTTTGCACCCGCGACGATAGTAAAATGCGCGGCTTCGACTAAGTTGTCGGCATCCCAGCGGCGGATAACTTGTTGCTCGGTTGCGTTCGGGTCAAAACCGATCATTTGCACTTCGGCCTTGCTGTCGAGCTTCTCAAACTTACTGTTACGCACTAAGGGAGTTAGGCCGTTGGCTATCATAGCCAATCGCGTTAATTGCTTATTAGCTGCGGCCTTGAGGAAGTTATCTTCAAGATGTTGATATAACGGGCTAAAGTCCGTCGCAGAGTCGGGTTGTAAACCTTGTTTGAGTTTGCGACTCAGCGGCAAGCTGACGGTGACATAGGTGAGTGAGCTAACATTTTCTGGCAGGTCACATTTTCTGGCCTTGTATCTTGGTGCTATGGCTCTGAGTTTATAGCCGTAGGTTTCTTTATTACCTTTTGATTTAGCAAATAAATCATAGGATAAATGCTGGTGGTCGCGGATCTTCACTTTGAGATCTTTAATCGGCAGCTTAGGCATTAATTCGTTTAGGAGTTCTCGTACTCGGGTATGGAAATTGGCCGAGTTGCTGCGGATCTCATCGCCAGTCGCTAAAAACACAATACGCAGTTTGCGGGCGCGGTAGTTGTCCTCGGTGAACAGGTTTTGTGCCTCGTGATAGGCGGGATTGTAAAAAAACAGAATTTGTTCAGCGGTTTGGAAACAATAGGCTTCGGTGTGGTAACGCACAACTGGCAGTTTATCGTTAGTGATCACATGAACGTTACGGAGATCGTGTTGTTCTGCCAAGTTAAAAATAATGCGGCTTAAGGTTTGATAACAGCTATGGTAATCGGGGTATTGCGCCAGTAATTCATCCGTGACTTTAATTTCGGCGGTGATGTACTGGTTGGTACGAGCTTCCTTGGGTATGTACACTTTTTGCTGATGGCTAAGGGACATATTGACTCCTTGTTGGGTTAACCATTTGCTAACATGAATTTTACTGTTTATCTCGGGCGTTAATGTTGCGTTGGAGCATGTTTTTATCGCTTAAGTGCAACTTTACATCAGCAAGCTGTTTATTAGCTTAAAATTGCAGCGATTTTATTGAGTTAGTGCTTTTTCAATCCAAGGTTGCATCCAAGTGGCTATTTTCTCTTGGGCCTTTTCATTGGGATGAATTCCGTCCCTTTGCATCAACTCAGGATGGGGCGCAATGTCCTGCATAAAGAAGGGGATTAATGCAATCTCCTCGTCTTTAGCAATCTCTTGATACACTTGGGTGAACTTTTGGGTATAGCGAGGGCCATAGTTAGGCGGTACCATGATTTCGGTCAGTAGCACTTTAGCGCCGCTATTTTTAGCTAGGGTAATGATTTGGATTAGGTTATTTTTGAGTTGCGTTGGGGGGAATCCACGTAAACCATCGTTACCACCGAGTTCGACCACCACTAAATCGGGGGAAACGGAATCGAGCAGCGCAGGCAAACGACGCAATCCGCCCGCTGTGGTTTCACCACTCACCGAACCATTGGTAAATTCATGTTCGGGTAAATTTTTTTGCAGCAGCGCCACCCAGCCTACTTGTTCCGACATGCCATAGCTGGCACCTAAGCTATCGCCGAGGATCAATACTTTCGCCGCCTGAACTGGCGTGGTTATAAACAGACTTAACAGGATGCAGGCGCTCACGGCCTTTGCCATCGGCTTGCATCTTAGCGATTGACGCAAGAACGATTTGTATAAGAAGGATCCTATGTCTAACGTCGTTTCAAAAAACAGTGCCATCAATGTTGTTAACCTCGAAAAATCGGTGACTACTCAGGAAGGTTCGCTCACTATCCTCAAGGGCATTAACTTAGATGTCAAGCAGGGGGAAAGTGTGGCGATATTAGGCCCCTCCGGTTCGGGCAAATCGACACTGCTTGGCTTACTCGCCGCGCTCGATACCCCCACGTCGGGGGAGATTTGGCTCGATGGCCAAGCCCTATCACCGCTCAATGAAGAACAGAAAGCCGCGCTGCGTAAGCAGAAAGTGAGCTTTATTTTTCAATCTTTTATGTTAGTTGATACCTTAACCGCCCTCGAAAATGTGATGTTACCTGCCGAGCTAGCTGGGGTAAAAAATGCCAAGGAGAAGGCAGAGGCTATGTTGGGGCGCGTGGGGTTATCACACCGTTTGACCCATTTACCTAAGCAGTTATCCGGCGGTGAGCAGCAAAGGGTGGCTATTGCCCGCGCCTTTATCTGTGAACCTAAAGTGCTTTTTGCCGACGAGCCAACCGGCAATTTGGACAGTGTCAACGGCCATAAAATTGCCGATATGTTGTTTGAGCTGAACCAAGAGAGCCACACCACGCTCATCCTCGTCACCCACGACTTGCAATTGGCGAAACGCTGCCAACGGCAACTGGTTATGGATAACGGCCACTTGCAGGAAGAGTTAGATTCGGCCTCATCGCACAATGTGAATGGCAACCTTGAATTAAGCGCCAAGGAGGCCTAACCCATGGAGCTTAATTTGGCATGGCGCCTGTTTAAGCGCGAGCTGCAACAGGGGCAGTTGTTATTGATTATCCTCGCCATTACCTTGGCTGTGCTGTCGGTTAGCGGTCTAGCGCGGGTCAGTGAGCGCTTGCAAGTCGCTATCAACGGGCAAGCGACCCAGTTTATCGCCGCCGATCGCATTATCGACTCTCCTGTTCAAATTGACGCCAGCATTCTGGCCAAGGCCGATGAGCTTGGTCTTAAGCATGTGACCAATATGCAATTTAACTCCATGGTGTATGCGGGGGATAAGTTTCAGTTAGTCACAGTGCGGGCGGTTGAGTCTGGTTATCCACTTAAGGGAGATATCGAACTCAAAGCGGCCAATGGCCAAGATGAAAAAGCCCAAGGCTTGCCCCACGCCGATGAGGTGTGGTTCGAGAGTCGCTTAGGAGGACTCTTGGGATACCCGAAAACATTGGAGTTGGGCAACAGTGAGTTTCATTTAAGTCAAGAAATCAGCCGCTTACCCGATGCGGGTTTTAATCCGTTTGCTTCTTCCCCCGTGGTGTTAATGCGGATTGAAGATGTCGCCAAGACAGGGGTTATCCAACCTGGCAGCCGAGTGACCTATCTGTATCAGTTTGTGGGTGAAGAAAGCGCCTTAAGCGCCTTTGAAAATAGCGTTAAACCGCTGCTGAATAATTCCCAACGCTGGGTCGATGTGCAGTCCGGCGACTCACCGATAGCGGGCGCGGTGAAGCGGGCGGAGCGCTTTTTACTGCTGGCAAGTTTGCTCGGTATTGCGCTTGCTTGCGCCGCGATTGGGATTGCAGCCCAACGTTACTGCCAACGTCATTATGATGTGGTGGCTATGCTTAAAACCTTTGGCGCCTCATCAACACAAATTCGTCGGCTATTTGGCATCCATTTACTGCTGGTGACGCTCTTCGGCATTGTGCAGGGATTAATCGGCGGAGCACTGCTGGATTTAGGCATTAATCAACTGTTACCCCCTGAAATCGCTGCCTATTCGCCACCGTTGACGCGGCCGCTACTGCTTGGGCTCAGCACTGGGCTTATCAGCGCCTTTATGTTTTCGGCCTATCCTTTGATGCGCCTGCTGGCGATTCCGCCGCTGCGGGTCTTACAAAGGCAGCTCGAAGGCTTGCAGCTCGGCATGTGGCTGCATTTACTCTTAAGTTTAGGGGCGATGGCACTGTTGGGATATTTGTATTCCCAAAGCTGGGCGCTGACACTGACGGTGGTCGCGGCTGTGCTGCTACTCGGCGTATTACTCAGTATTTTAGGCTTTGTGATGATCCGCCTTGGCCACAGTGTCGGCATGAAAACCACCAATCCCTTGCAACTTGCACTCGCGGGTTTACGCCGCCGCGCGCGGCAAAATGCGGTGCAATTGGTGGGCTTTAGTGCGGCCTTGGTATTGCTACTGACCATTTTGGCCCTGAGGCAAGATTTGCTGAACGAGTGGCAAAAACAGCTGCCCGAGAATGCGCCCAACTATTTCTTGGTCAACATCGCCCCCGATGATGCTAAGCC
The DNA here is from genome assembly GCF_019457435.1 of Shewanella sp. FJAT-51649. Classification (NCBI taxonomy): domain Bacteria; kingdom Pseudomonadati; phylum Pseudomonadota; class Gammaproteobacteria; order Alteromonadales; family Shewanellaceae; genus Shewanella; species Shewanella sp. FJAT-51649. The sequence continues at coordinate 1,782,145 of NZ_CP080411.1, forward strand.
ATTAAATGACTTTATGGCGCAGAGAGGCATAGCAGCCACGGATATCTATCCCGTCATTCGCGGCCGCTTGACTCAAATCAATGGTGAAACCTTGATCTCCAACGAGCAGGCTGAGGCGGGAGAGAAGGGACGAGTAGGGATCTCCCGCGAGCTTAATCTCACTTGGCGCAATAGCTTACCCGCAAACAATGAGTTAGTTGAAGGGCATTTTAATCAGGCGGCGGATGAGGTTTCTGTCGAGTCAGGTGTTGCCGAGCGTTTAGGGCTAAAGCTGGGCGATACGCTGACCTACATGATTGATAACCAAGAGCTTAGGGTCAAGGTCGCCAGTATCCGTGCCGTGCACTGGGAAACCATGCAGCCAAACTTCTTTATGATCTTCACTCAAGAAGCGCTGGCGCCCTTTGCCTATACCTCGATGGCAAGTTTCTACCTCAATGACAAAAAGCCGGATGAGCTAGGGAATGATGCACCAAAGAACACAGTGATCCTCGAGCTTATCCAGCAGTTTCCTACTGTGTCGATTATCGATGTCGGCGCCATGGTGGGGCAATTGCGACAAATTATTGAGCAGGTGTCGCTGTCGCTGACGTTGGTCTTGGTTCTCGTCTTACTGGCCAGTTCTTTAGTGCTTATCGCGCAAACCGAGGCGGGAATGGCCACGCGCCAGCGTGAACTCGCTGTGCTGCGCACCTTTGGCGCCTCTGGTTGGTTACTGCGTAGCGCCACTGGGCTTGAATTTGCATTACTCGGAGGCATCGCTGGGGTGCTTGCAGTGATAGTGGCGGAATTTGCGCTGTATCTGTTAAAGACCCAAGTGTTTGAGCTCAATGTGTATATGCACTGGCCATGGTGGGGGATTGCCCCTGTCTGCGGCGCCTTGTTAGTCGCGCTGCTGGGTGTTTGGCGCTGCCGCCAATTACTCAATCAATCCTGCGCCGAATTATTAAAAGCGGGCGCTTAAGATGAGGCCTGTTTGGGGTTATGGCGAATGCCGCGACACCATTAGATGTAAAATCAAAATGTAAAAAAAGCACTGGCCTAAACCAGTGCTTTTTTTATGGTGATTATTTGAGTGTTCTAGCCTGAGCCTAAGCTTGAGCTTGAGCACTTGTCACATTGGCTTACAAATGGAAAAAGCCAAGATGTTATCCGCGAAGAACTTCGCCGATATTGATGAGTCTATTAAAGGAGCATGAGTTGCTTACGTCTGGCAATTGATAAGTTAACACTGTCATCAAACGAGAAGATTGCTGGATTTTGGCCTTAGGGAGATAAACAGAATGTTTAAAAAACTTAGAACATTACTTAGAGATAATCGCTCCTTTTTGTTGTTTATCAGCTTAATGCTGGTGTTTAGGAGTGCGGTGGCCGATTGGAATACCGTGCCGACAGGTTCTATGTTGCCGACGATTGTTGAGGGCGACCGCATTCTGGTGAATAAGATGGCTTACGATATCAGAGTGCCCTTTACCCATATCCCACTCGTTAAACTTGCGGACCCAACACGTGGGGATATTATCGTGTTCGACTCTAAAAAAGCCGATAAAAAGCTGATTAAGCGGGTGATCGCCGTACCCGGTGATACTGTGATGATGCGGGATAATCGCTTGTATTTAAATGGCAAACCACTCGCATATACACAGCAAACATTAAGTGCCTATGCGCCGGCGAATGTCACCGAGTGGCAGGAGGATCTCCTCGGCATAGCCCACAGTATTCGACTTAATCCGCAGCCTTCGCAGCTGGCTAATTTTGGCCCTGTTACTGTGCCTGATAACCAGTATTTGGCGCTAGGGGACAATCGAGATAACAGTGCCGATTCAAGAGTCATAGGTTTTGTGCCCAGAGAGGAGATTGTTGGCCGCTCAAGCTCAGTGGTCTTCTCATTGGATTACAACGATTATTACCTGCCGCGACCAGAACGCATGATGCGCGCGTTCTAATTTGTACCTAGATTTCACTCTCCACGAGATATAAAAAAATGGCGCCCTTATCGGCGCCATTTTTGTTTGATGATAAAGCGTTTTCACAAAACCTTGTGCGATTACATCAAAAAGCTGAGGTAGCCCTGCAATACAATTAAATTGACTATATCGATAAAGAATGCGCCGACAATCGGTACCACCATAAAGGCTTGAGGCGAGGGGCCGGTGCGTGACACCAGTGCGCCCATATTCATCACCGCCGTAGGAGTGGCGCCCATACCAAAGCCACAGTGACCGCCGGTGATCACCGCCGCATCATAGTTACTGCCCATAATTTTAAAGGTCACAAAATAGGCGAATACCGCCAGCACTGCGGTTTGCACCAACAGGATAATCAGTAAGGGGATAGCCAGATCCAAAATTTCCCACAACTTGAGATTCATCAATGCCATAGACAGGAATAACGACAGTGCCACAGTACCTATCACATCGATACTCTCGGTATGGGGTTTATAACCTCGGGTCACTTCGGTGATGTTGGCGATGATAACCCCAAGAAACAGGGCATAGACAAAGTCTGGCATCTTGAGCCAATTCAGCTGATATTCGCTAACAAACACGGTAAACCATTTCGCCCCAGCAACGCAGATGAGCAGTACAAACAGGGTTTCGATGATAGTCTTGGCGGTGACTTGGTCCTCTTCGAGCTGATCATAGGTCACCAGTTGTGGATGCGTGGCGTGGTGCTTACGGCCCATGCCGTAGCTTGAGACCAGATTGTGTTTGCCAATTAATCGCTGCGCGACGGGGCCGCCGATAATGCCGCCCATGACTAAGCCAAAGGTGGCCGCCGCCATCGCAAGCTCTAAGGTGTTGATGCCGTAGTTTTCGGCAAAGGTTTGTGACCAGGCAACACCAGTCCCATGGCCGCCTGACAGCGTAATCGAGCCTGCGATAAGGCCCAAGATGGGATCTAAGCCGAGGAGGCTGGCAAGACTCACTCCTACCGCATTTTGAATGACGATATAGACAGACGCTACGCCTAAAAAGATAAACACTTTTTTGCCGCCACTAAGCAGTAACTTATAGTTTGCCGATAAACCTATCGTACTGAAAAACATCAGCATTAAGGTGTTTTGCATGGGTAAACTAAAGGCGAGAGTGATGTCTTGGAAATGTAAAAAGGCCACAACGGCGGCGACGACCAGCCCGCCTACGATAGGTTCGGGAATATTGTATTGTCTAAAAACACGCACATGGCGATTGATGGAATGGCCAATAAACAGCACGAAGATAGCAATTAAGAACGACTCGAGTTCGCCAATTGTATAAGTGGTGTGCATGATAGTTCCTTAAAAATGGTTTGTGTGGGAATACCGCTGTACTCATGCAGAGTGAGGGCGACCCATCTCGTTATTTAGCATTGACTAATGCTAAGTGTTAAACGCGCGATCTAAGGACAGATTCTTGTCAATCCCCAAGGCTGGAGAAGGAGTATTAAGCGCGAATATGAACCGTATTGGTGTAGTTGATCAGCATCGCCACCGAGGGGGCGAATACTGAAGATAATGAACTTGCTCGGAGCGTTAACTGTGCTTCAGTGCGGGCGCTAACACGTCAATAGCGATAAGCAAGAGGCGGGGAGTGTAACAGAAAAATGCGTTATTGTCGCCAAATTGTCTTTAAAATCATTGTGTTGCATTTATGTTTTTCGGCTGTTGCCAGATGCGAGCGCAGCATTGCCTAAAACCAAGCCGATAGATAAATCACCTTAGGGGATTTTTATCTCTGATTTTCAAGCCATTATTCAGCATGGCGTTAACCCTCGAATCTGCGCTTGGTAACATTTTATTCTCAAGCCAGTTACCGAAAATGCTGGAGTCGAAAAAACTATTAACTCGCGAGTACATCCCTGAGCGCAGGTTCGAGCCGCTCAAAACGGAAGTTAAATCCCGCATCGAGCGCATGTTTGGGCAGCACAAATTGTCCTTCGATAAGTAATTCCGCCATTTCGCCCATGGCGAGTCGCAGCATAGCGGCTGGGGTAGTGATAAAGGTCGGGCGATTTAACACTCGGCCTAAGGTGGTGGCAAACTCGGCGTTACTGACAGGATTGGGCGCGGTGGCATTGAAAATGCCCTCGCATTCGTCATGGTTGAGTAAGAAGTCTATCAGCGCCACCATATCCTGAATGTGTATCCAACTCATGCCCTGGCAGCCGTGGCCTATCGGTCCACCCAGTCCTAATTTAAATGGCGGCAACATCTTTGCGAGTGCGCCGCCATGGCCAAGCACGATACCCGTGCGTAGGATGCAGACGCGGGTTTTGGTGGCGGCTTGTAGCGCGAGTCGCTCCCATTCCTGACAAATATCATGGCTAAATTCGGGGTGTGGGGCTGCGGTTTCATCGATGGGGATGGCGCCTTGGCGGCCATAAAAACCGATGGCAGAGCCACTTATCATCACCTTGGGCTGGGTGCAGCTGTGTAAAATCAGTTGGCTCAGTCGCGCTGTGGTATTCCAGCGACTATCGCAGATGCGCTGTTTTTGCTGCGCGCTCCAACGTTTAGCAACAATCGGCTCACCGGCAAGATTTATCACTGCATCGATATGATTTAAATCATCAATTTCGTCTAAGTTGCTGAGATATTGGTGCTGCGGGCCTAATAGTTGCCGGCTGCTGCCGGGGTGGCGGGTGAGCAAGACCAATTCATGCTGATTGGCTAAATGGGCGACTAATTGCTGACCAATAAACCCACTTGCTCCCGTTATCAATATCTTCATCGTCGAGTCCTTGGTTGATGGTTTTCTTTGATTATAAGCAATATACGATAACGGGCGTGCGGGGATCACTTTATTGCTGTTTTTGGTAACACAACTCCATCGATACCGAATCGGCAAAGCGCAGGGCGTGGGGTTTATCGATTTCGACACTGGCAAATTCGACCCAAGGATGCTCGCTGGCGATGGCTAATGTCTGGCTGGTGAGATTTTCGAGCAGTGAGAAGCGATTGTTTTCAATCAACTCAATGATTTTTTTTGTGATAGTACGATAATTCAGCGCATCGTCGACATTATCACTGTTGCGCGCCTTGTCGGCACAGTAGTGGATGACGACATTGACGATCACATCCTGCCGATTTTGGATTTCATCTTCTTTTATACCGATAAAAGTGCGCAGTCTTAAGTTTTTAATGCGTATAATCGCGGTTTCTGGTTTCATAATGACAATCTAGTTTTATGGCTTAGGTGATTGAGTTTGAGACTTTTCTTGGGCTAGCCTAACAACTTTATCTAAGATCAAGAAGGATTTTTACGCCATGACACGTTCCAATACGCCGTCTGCCGCTTACAAAGGTTTTGCCGTCATGGCCTTTGTGGTGATTATTTTGGCAGGGATAAAGGCCGCCAGCCCGATTGTTGTTCCCTTTGTGCTATCCAGTTTTATTGCGGTGATCTGTAATCCGGCGATTGGCTTGATGACCAAATACCGCGTACCTAAATGGCTCGCCGTGATCCTGTTGATGGGTTTTATCGTGTTGATGGGCTTATGGCTCGCTTCTCTGGTAGGCAGCTCGATTAATGAGTTTTCTAAGCAGTTGCCACAATATCGCGATCAGCTGGTGGAGCAGTTTTCCTGGGTGCTGCATAAGTTGCAGGCGCTGAATATTCAAATCTCTAAGGATCAAGTGCTGGCCTATTTCGACCCTGGCATGGCGCTGTCTATGACCACCAATATGCTCTCGGGTGTCGGCAATGTGATGGCGAATTTGTTCCTGATCATCTTGACCATCGTCTTTATGTTGTTTGAGGCGCAGTCTCTGCCGAAAAAACTGCACTTGGCACTGGACGATCCCGACATGCGTTTGCAGCAGATTGACCGTTTTCTGCAATCGGTGAATCAATATATGGTGATCAAGACCTTAGTCAGTTTAGCGACGGGCTTGATTGTCGGTGTTGGGCTCGCGTTTATCGGCGTGGATTACGCGCTGCTTTGGGCGGTTATTGCCTTTTTATTCAACTATATCCCCAATATCGGCTCGATTATTGCGGCCATTCCCGCCGTGTTGTTAGCCTTTATCCAATTAGGCCCCGCAGCGGCGGGCGGAACTGCGCTGCTGTACGTTGGGGCCAATATGGTGATGGGCAACGTGGTTGAGCCTAAATTTATGGGCCGCGGTCTTGGGCTCTCTACCTTAGTGGTGTTTTTATCATTAATCTTTTGGGGGTGGTTGCTGGGTTCGGTCGGCATGTTGCTGTCGGTTCCTTTAACCATGGTGGTGAAAATCGCCCTCGAATCCAGCAAGAGTGGTAGCTGGTTAGCCATTTTATTATCCGACGATGTGGATGATAAACTGGTGGGCCAATCGACAAGCACCGCTCCGATTTCTGAACCTGTCGATACCCATTCAACAGATAATAAGTAGTAGATAATGCAACGTTTTATAGAAGCACTGGCGACGATAGAGGTCGGGGAAGATGCCACGCGATTATTCCATGGCCGCGGCGGTTATTACCCTGGCTGCGAACATCTTTGTTTAGATTGGTTCGCGCCCGTGTTGTTATTGACCAGTTTTACTCCCCTCGATGCGGCCGAGTTGACCCAGTGCCAACAGGCGATTACGGCGCGTTGGCAAGTGATACAGCCCAATCGGCCGTTAAACTTGGTGTATCAATACCGCAGCGGTGGCGAAACCTTTAGCCAAGTACTTGCGGGTGAGGTGCCCGAACCCCATGTGGTCAGCGAAAATGGCGCCCAGTTTCAGGTGCATTTATTGCGGGGACAAAACCACGGTTTGTTCCTCGATATGGCTAATGGCCGTGAATGGGTCAGAGCCCATGCTCGCCATAAGAAAGTGCTGAATTTGTTTGCTTATACCTGTGGTTTCTCGGTGGCGGCGCTACAGGGCGGCGCCGATGAAGTAGTGAACATGGACATGAGTAAAGGGGCGTTAGCCATAGGCAAGCAGAACCATCTGCTGAATGGCTTTAGTGCGGGTGCACGCTTCTTAGGGCACGATATTTTTAAGTCATGGGGTAAGTTACGCAAGTTAGGACCCTATGACATAGTGGTTGCCGATCCGCCGAGTAATCAAAAGGGCAGTTTCGTGGCGACTAAGGATTATGTGCGTTTGATCAGGCATTTACCAGAGTTGTTAGCCGAGAATGCCGAAGTGCTACTCTGTTTAAATGCGCCGGAACTCGATACCCAGTTTTTACGTCAGCAGGTCGAAGACGCCGCGCCTGCACTCGAATACCTTGAGCGCTTAGCCAATCCCGCCGCCTTTGTTGATGTCTCTGAGGAGAAATCATTAAAGGTGCTGCGTTACCGCTTAAAGGCGTAAGCGCTCTGGTCATAAAATGCCATCATAAAAGCCGTCATAAAACCCTGTCATGAACGCCATCATAAGACCTAAAGAGGCTTTATGATGGCGCTTCATGATGTAGCTTCGCGCCTTATCCCATCTTTACTTAACTAGCCAGTTAATAGCTTAACCGCTCTGAGAGTTGCGATTGCCCATGATGTTCAATGGCGAGACTGACATTGTGTGGATCTAAGTGCTTAAGCGCAGAAATTTCAGCATAGAGTTTATCCTGCACATCGAGCGGGATATTCATTTGCTCCATAAACATATGGATCCCCAAGATATCGCCGTGGCTGAATAAGGTGGTGAGTTTTGCGGCTTCAAACTCAATGATGGCATTCATATCGACCTCCTACTCGCATCATTACTTAATTGATAGCAGTTTGTGCCCGTCTTCCTAGATTCTTTGTTTGTAAGCCCGCGCTCTTTAGTGCATTAGGCTATATCAACTGAAAGGCTTTCACTTTGAGATACGGTTTGACGCCTTTTTTAGCGTCAAAAACCGTTTTTATCTTTTACATCGAAACAAAACTGAAAGTTTTCTGTAATTATTGATCTGGCTTTGGTATACTCTGCGCCACGGAAATTCCCTTTCCTCATGGGCAAAATGTCAGCATAGAACGGCATGCCTTTGCGACCTTACAAAATCGAGCAGGAGTTGTTATGGAAGTTCATGAATACGAAAACGCTTACTACCAAGTTAAAGATGACGTAATGACGTCACTACCTGCACAGAGCGAAGAAGAAGCGGTCTAAGTCCTGTAAACCTATAGTTTACAGTGCGGATTCTGAGTCTGAAGTAACAAATACAAGCACAAAAAAATCGCAACCCTAGGGTTGCGATTTTTTTATCTGATTTTGGATATCAAGCTGAAAGAGAGTGATACACCGTTTAACCATTCACCTTACGTTTTTCAGGCATGATCTCAACGATAATCCACTTGCCGCTAATCTTATGCAGCCGCAGCGTTCTGTCATCAATCCAAGGCTGTCCACCCTTTAAGCCCTTCATCTTAACGACCACTATGACGTCTTTGGTGAACTTGCGGAAAAAGTCGATATCAATATCATCAATTTCCATTTCGACATTGGTCATCGACAGGCCGAGCATATTGCGCTGCACCGCGGCGGCGATGTAATAGTGGGTTAGGACTTCTTTGAGTGGAGCATCGACATATAACTTGGCCTTCTCCACATCTCGGTCAACATAAATGGCGCTAAAAAAGCCGAGACTCACCTCTTCGGGAGTGAGCACGTGCTGCTCTTTATCTGAGGCATCGCCACAACCAAACAAAAACAGGAATGAAAGAAAAAATAAGGTTCTCATGGCTTTTCGTTATAGGAATTTGTCATGAGTATCGCGATTTTAGCGGCCATGTTCAAGTTTTGTAATGATGGTGGTCACTGCCGAAAATGACTTGACTCGGATCGGCCGCCTGTGGCATATCTGAAAGGATGACTTCATTAGGTTATCCACAGAATCTGTGGAAAACTATGTTGAAGACTAGAGGGATAATTTTTAAGTGGCTGATTACATATGTTTTTTGTTGCTGGTTAAAAAGTGACGCTTTTCTATGATGCCGTTCTCCAGCCATTTCCTTGTGGATATTTTCTTAGATTTTCCCAGTCTATTCACAGCGTGTGAATTCCCCAAACAGCATTTTTATGATCTTTTGAGGATATTTTAAGCGTTTAATGCTGTCCGTTTTTTGTGATCCTTTCCCTTCTGAAATAAAAAAGCACTGAACAGGTCAGTGCTTTTTTGTGATGCTTTTTGTATAGTTTTAGCTGAGCAAATTAGGCTTTGCTGGCATCGTTTTGTGACGCTTGAATAGCCGTCAGTGCGATAGTGTAGACAATATCGTCCACTAAGGCGCCGCGGGATAAGTCGTTCACAGGCTTACGCATGCCTTGCAGCATGGGGCCAATACTGATGAGGTCAGCACTACGCTGTACTGCTTTGTAGGTGGTGTTACCCGTGTTGAGATCTGGGAACACAAATACAGTCGCTTGGCCCGCAACAGGGCTGTTAGGCGCCTTAGAGCGAGCCACGTTTGGCATCACGGCCGCGTCGTATTGCAGTGGACCGTCGATAACCAGATCAGGACGTTTTTCTTTCGCGATACGGGTCGCTTCACGCACTTTATCCACATCCGAACCAGTACCTGAGTTACCGGTTGAGTAGCTGATCATCGCCACTCTTGGTTCGATACCGAAGGCCTTGGCAGATTCTGCCGATTGAATGGCGATATCGGCCAGTTGTTCGGCGTTTGGATCGGGGTTAATAGCACAGTCACCGTAAACCAGCACTTGGTCTGGCATCAACATAAAGAAGATGGAAGAAACAAGGCTAGAACCCGGTGCGGTTTTGATCAGCTGCAGCGGCGGACGAATCGTATTGGCCGTGGTGTTTACCGCGCCAGAGACGATACCATCGACTTCGTTTTGCGCCAGCATCATAGTGCCGAGCACCATGTTGTCTTCTAATTGCTCTTTGGCAACGACTTCAGTCAAGCCTTTGCTGCGACGCAGATCGAGCATTGGTTCAACATAGCGATCGCGTACTTCATCGGGGTCGACAATCACAACGCCTTCGCCCAGAACAACGTCTTGCTGTGCTGCAATACGTTGAATTTCATCTTTTTTACCTAACAGCACGCAACGTGCAATACCCCGTTCGGCACAAATCGCGGCGGCCTTGATGGTACGTGGTTCATCACCCTCTGGCAGCACCACGGTTTTGTGGGCGGCGCGCGCAAGTTCGGTGAGCTTATAACGGAACGCTGGGGGTGATAAGCGATGTTCCCTAGGGGAGTTTTTGGTCACGCTTTCAATCCAGCTCTGATCGATATGACTAGCGACGTATTCTTGGACTAAATCGATACGTACCGCATCATCCACTGGCACTTCGTGGTCGAAGCGTTGGATGTTTAATGAAGTCTGCCAAGTGTTTGTATCGATGAGGAATACCGGTAAACCTGTCTCGAAGGCCTGTTCACACAGTTTCAGAATTTCAGGCTCTGGCTCGTAGCTACCCGTCAGTAGCAGGGCACCAATCTTCACGCCGTTCATGGCGGCGAGGCACGCTGACACTATCACATCGGAGCGATCGCCTGAAGTCACTAGCAGTGAATCTGTCTTAATGTGGTTGACCATATTGGGCAAGCTGCGGGCGCAGAAGGTGACTTTACGTAGGCGGCGGGTGTTCATCTCGCCGGCATTGAGAATGCGGGCACGTAGATGCTTAGCCAGATCCGATGCGCGTGGTGCAACCAAATCGAGGTTGTAAGGCACGCTACCTAAGATGCGCAGTGGGCTCTTACCTGGCATTTGGAACATGATGGACGCATCAGAGCGTTGTACGCCTTGATGATCGAACACTTCCGATAAGTCAGGGCGCGCGCGACCTTCATCGTCCACTGGTGCGCCAATCTTGTTGATCACGGCACCAATGAGACGTTTGTTGTTTTTGCCGCCCCAGGAGTTGTAGGCAATTTCGAGGCGGTTCATCAGGCCAGTTGGCGTGTCGCTGCCGGGGGTGGCAATGAAAATCACGTCCGCGTCCATTGCCTTGGCGATAGCGTAGTTCACATCATCGGCGAAGGGATGGTTACGGGTTGGCACTAGACCTTCAACGATCAGGGTTTCGGTATTGCTGGCGCATTCTGCGGCGCGGGCAATGATTTGCTCCATTAGCACATCGGTTTGATCGGCGCGGATCAGTGCTTCGGCATGGGCCATATCGAAGGGCTCTAACGGATTGACCGTGGGCGATTTGCTTAAAATCGTGGTAGAGCGCTCTGGGCCATTATCATTCGGACGCAGCTGGGAAATGGGTTTAAAGAATTGGACTTTTACCCCGTGGCGCTCTAATGCGCGCACCATACCTAGGCTTAAGGAGGTCAGGCCAACTCCTGTGCCTATGGGGATTAACATGATATTTCGAGACATAAAAACCTCTAAGTTCGATGGTTTTTGGCAGAGTGAGTCGTCTCTGCTGCTTTGCTTGTGTTTGTTTAGCTGTAGGTCGCTAATAACAAAGCCGTTTGGCAGAGCAAACGGCTTGAATCATCTTATTATTTTGTAATGAGTTTAATCGAATCTTCGGCGATAACCCACTCTTCGTTGGTGGGGATGACCATGGCAACGGTACTGTTGTCTGTGGTGATGATGCCTTTCTTGCCGAAGCGGGCCGCTTTGTTACGCTCGCTATCTACATGGAAATTGAAGATTTGCAGCATGTTGAGCACTTTCTCGCGGATGATGTCGGAGTTCTCGCCGATACCACCGGTAAAGACTACGGCATCTAAACGACCGAGCGGCACAGTGTAAGAGGCGATATATTTCGCCAGACGGTAGCAGAAGATTTCCAGTGCTAAGGTCGCGCCTTTGTGACCATCTGCATAACCTTCTTCGATGCCACGGCAATCGTTGGTCAGCTCAGAAATCCCGAGCAAACCACTTTGCTTGTTCATCAGGTTGTTGACTTCTTCCAGCGTGTAACCGAGTTGGTGCACTAAGTGGTAGATGATAGAGGGGTCGAGGTCGCCACAGCGTGTGCCCATGACTAAACCTTCGAGCGGCGTCAGTCCCATTGAGGTATCAACACTCTTACCGCCTTTAACCGCAGTCACAGAGGCGCCGTTACCTAAGTGCGCGCAGATCACATTGGTTTCTTCTAAAGGCTTGTTCAACACTTTAGCGGCTTCACGACTCACAAACAGGTGGCTAGTGCCGTGCATACCATAGCGGCGGATACCGTGCTCACGGTACAGCTTGTATGGCAGGGCGTAGATAAAAGCGCGCTCAGGCATGCTTTGATGGAATGCAGTATCGAACACCGCCACTTGTGGCAGTTTAGGGAAAGACGCAATGGCCGCGCGAATACCGATAAGGTGCGCAGGGTTATGTAATGGCGCCAGTGAAGAACATTCTTCAATACCTTTGATCACATGCTCGTCGATGATCACAGAGCGGGTGAACTTCTCACCACCGTGTACGATACGGTGACCCACGGCTTGAATTTGCGCGGCTAATTCAGGTTGACCAGCAAGAATTTTATTGACGATAAATTCAACGGCTTCGCGGTGAGCGGTAAATGCACCTAAAGAGGACTCATGCTTTTCACCGTTGATTTTCCATTTTATGCGCGAGTCTTCTAAGCCAAAACACTCGGCTAGGCCAGAGATCTGATCGTCACCTGTTTGCGCGTCAATGACGGCAAATTTGAGTGAAGAGCTACCGCAATTGAGTACTAAAACCAGTTTATTAGACATGTGTAAACCTTTTGCCATTGTGTTTAAGTTAACGATTCAAAATCTTGGGAACGCTTGCGTAATTTGCCATCACAGTCTTGGGGCGCAGTGCCAGATTGTGCTATGGTAAAAGCAGTGTTCCTCTGTTGTAGGTGTCTAAAATTGAGTATCAATATTCTCAAAACCTTAGGTGACGGTCGTCGTTATATGAAGACGTGGCCTATGGTTAGACAACTGGGTTTGTATTTTCCTGAGTATCGGGTGGTACGCGCCACTCAGCTTGCCATTCTGGTGATGCCAGTGCTGGCGATTTTGGCGAGTGTGAGTCAAATTTATACCTATGGTTGGGCGTTTTTACCCCAAGCCCTCACAATCGCGTTGTTCTTTATTAGCCTGCCGTTGCAGGGCTTATTGTGGTTAGGCTGGCGTGCGCGCCATCCATTACCTTTATCGCTGTTCGACTGGAGTAATCAGTTGAGTGCGAAATTGTCTGCCATGGGCATTCATTGCCAATCCTTGGGCGCTAAGGCGTGTTACCTTGATATGGCGCTCATCTTAAAAATAGCCTTTGAGCGCTTAGATGCCAGTTATTGGGAGGAGCTTTAAGCCTCCCTTGGCGTCTTAATACACCGCATTAATCCCCTGTGAGCTAAACACGGCTTTAATTTTTTCCATGGTGTCGCGACTCGGTGGGGCGACGCCATCGAGTTGATAGGTTTCTCCCATCGCTTCCCACTTGTGTTTACCCAGCTCGTGGTAGGGCAGGAGTTCAACTTTTTCAATATTCTTCATGGGCTTGATAAACTCGGCCAGTTGTAATGCCGAAGCTTCATCGTCGGTAAATCCACCCACAACCACATAACGTATCCAGGTAGGTTGATTGCGTTTGGCGAGATACTCGGCAAATTGCAGCGTTCTGTGGTTACTGACCTTAGTCAGTTCAATGTGTTTATCGTCATTCATTTGTTTGATATCGAGCAACACCAGATCGGTATTATCGAGTAGCTCGTCAATCACTGGCGTGTACTTACGCACAAAGCCGTTGGTATCTAAACAGGTATGAATGCCTTCTTTCTTACAGGCTTTAAAGAGTTCGGCGACAAACTCCGCCTGTAATATGGCTTCGCCACCGCTGGCGGTCACACCGCCGTTGCTGGCATCGAGGAAGGGGCGGTAGCTAATGATTTGGCTCATTAACTCGTCGACCTGTACTTCTTTGCCACCATCAAGATCCCAAGTATCACGGTTATGACAATACTGACAGCGCATTAAACAGCCCTGCATAAAGGTGATAAACCGTATGCCTGGACCATCCACTGTGCCAAAGGATTCCACTGAGTGGATCCGACCGGTAACTGCCATTGTGACTCCTGTTGAAATAAGTGAGGCTGTAGTACATTGTACTACAGCCTTACCTAATTTAGCTTACAGACCTTTTGTGAAAGTACGTGTGATCACGTCTTGCTGCTGCTCTGGGGTCAAAGAGTTAAAGCGCACTGCGTAACCCGATACCCGGATGGTCAGTTGCGGATACTTGTCAGGGTTAACGACCGCATCCTCAAGCATTTCACGGTTCATCACGTTAACGTTCAAGTGTTGACCGCCTTCATGTCCTTCGTTGTGGGCGAAATATCCGTCCATCAACGCCGCGAGGTTAGTACGGCGACCGTCTTCATCTTTACCTAAGGCATTAGGCACGATGGAGAAGGTGTAAGAGATACCGTCCTGTGCGTGGGCAAAAGGCAGTTTTGCCACTGAGGTTAACGAGGCGATAGCGCCTTTCTCATCACGGCCGTGCATTGGGTTTGCACCCGGTGCAAATGGCGCACCTGAACGGCGACCGTCTGGCGTGTTACCGGTTTTCTTACCATAAACCACGTTAGAGGTAATGGTCAGAATTGACTGAGTTGGGATAGCGTTGCGGTACATTTTACGGTCGCGGATCTTCGACATAAAACGTTCAACTAAGTCACAGGCGATATCGTCGACGCGTGGGTCGTTGTTACCAAATTTTGGATAATCACCGCTGATCTCAAAGTCGACGGCAATGCCGTTTTCATCACGTACAGGTTTAACTTGAGCGTACTTGATGGCTGACAGTGAGTCGGCTGCGATTGAAAGCCCTGCGATACCACAAGCCATGGTACGACGAACGTCTCTGTCGTGCAGCGCCATTAGCGCAGCTTCGTAGGAGTACTTGTCGTGCATGTAGTGAATAGAGTTTAGCGCAGTGACATATTGCGTCGCTAACCAATCCATCAGGTCGTCTAAACGATTCATCACGTCATCGAAGTTCAACACTTCGTCGGTGATTGGGTCAGCTTTAGGGGCGATCTGGATTTTCAGTTTTTCGTCAACGCCGCCGTTAATCGCGTACAGCATGGTTTTTGCCAAGTTTGCACGGGCGCCGAAGAACTGCATGTGTTTACCCACAACCATTGGGCTCACGCAGCAAGCGATAGCGTAATCGTCAGATTGGAAATCTGGGCGCATTAAGTCATCGTTTTCGTACTGAATAGAGCTAGTGTCGATAGACACTTTCGCGCAGTACTTCTTAAAGCCTACAGGCAGTTTGTCAGACCAGAGCACAGTGATGTTTGGCTCTGGGCTTGGGCCCATAGTGTATAAGGTGTTTAAGAAACGGAAGCTAGATTTGGTTACCAGTGTACGGCCATCTAAGCCCATACCGCCGATAGATTCAGTTGCCCAAATAGGATCGCCTGAGAATAACTCATCGTATTCTGGAGTACGTAGGAAGCGCACCATACGCAGTTTCATCACGAAATGGTCAATCATTTCTTGAGCTTGTTGCTCAGTGATGGTGCCGTTTTTCAGATCGCGCTCGATGTAGATATCGAGGAATGATGAGGTACGGCCTAAAGACATTGCCGCGCCGTTTTGGCTCTTCACAGCGGCTAAGTAACCAAAATATGTCCATTGAATCGCTTCTTTGGCGTTAGCGGCTGGGCGAGAAATATCGAAACCGTATTTAGCGGCCATGGTCTTCATTTGACCTAGAGCGCGGTGCTGCTCGGCAATTTCTTCACGCAGTTGGATAACGTTAGATAAATCTTCGCCAGCTTCAAACTGCGCTTGCAGTGAGCTGAACTGGGCAAATTTATCCTTCATTAAGAAGTCGATACCGTACAGCGCTACGCGGCGATAGTCACCGATAATACGACCACGACCATAGGCATCGGGTAAACCAGTTAATACGCCGGATTTACGGCATGCCATGATTTCTGGGGTGTAGACGTCGAATACGCCTTGGTTGTGGGTTTTACGCAGTTCTGAGTAGATGTATTTTACATCGGCGTCGAGTTCGCGGTTGTAAGCGGCACATGAGCCTTCAACCATGCGAATACCACCGTTAGGTAACATAGCGCGCTTGAGCGGCGCATCGGTTTGTAAACCAACGATAGTTTCTAAATCTTTATTGATATAACCCGCGTCATGGGAAGTGATGGTAGAGACCATCTTAGTATCGAAATCAACTGGCGCGTGGGTGCGGTTTTCTTGCTTGATGCCTTCCATCACTTTGTCCCACAACTGGGTTGTGGCTTCGGTGGCACCGGCTAGGAATGACTCGTCACCTTCATAGGGAGCATAGTTTTGTTGAATAAAGTCACGTACATTGACTTCAGATTTCCAATCGCCAGGGGTAAAACCTTCCCATGCGTTGGCAAACAGTTCAGTTTTGTCGGTCATCGTACTAATACCTTTTGGTTGAGATAAAGGTCATTGGCGCTCATGGGGCAAACCATGTTGAGTATAGGCCAATCGCTATTTCCTGATTAAAGCTCCCTTCAAGATGACGCCCTATGATGGGAACTGGAACTTGGGGATATTTATCGCGCCAAGTGTCTGTCTATTGATACCCGATAAGATGACAAATATTCGTTTAACTTGGATTATCGGTTATCGATAACTCTTTTTATAAATTGGTAAGACCAATTATCCATGAGCATATTAGCATAGCTCTTATACTCTCGCATCTTAAACGGGCGAGTTTGTGCCCGGTTAATCGCAAATTTGCTAGCAAGGTAGCATTTTTTTAGCACAATAAGGTTTAAAGCACGCTTTTGCTGGCCCATTAGCAGCCAATGTCATCGCTTATTTGATTGACTGTCGCGCTTTTAACCGACGAAAGCTATCACCGTATCGATTGATTTTAATTGTTTACGATTTAGGCGGTCTTTGGCCTGATAAAACAGTCGTCGTAAAAGGCTGGTTTATACAGGATGCTAGGCGGTGGTAGGGCATTTGACGGAAAATAAGTCAGTATGAAAGCGTTTGGTTTGAGGGGATAGGAAACATGATTGTTTCTCTTCAAATGAATGCAGCGCGAACAGTGGCGTCGTCCACAAGCCGTCATCTTGATTACGGACACTCGCCTTATGTAAGGTTAAATCTGCTTCATCTTACCTAAAAATGATATTCAAAAGTGACATGGTAAATAGGTGAAAGGTGTTTATAATTGGTATGACCAATTAACCTTTTGTGTTTATGGCTTCAAAATTTTTACATTCTACCTGTGAATAACATCACGCTTTGGCAAACTCTGCTTCACGGCTAATGCGATTTGTATGTTACAAAGCGTGACTTTAGTGAGTCATCATTTAAGCAAGTCTTAATGTAAATGTTGATTGGTTTGATCTGCGCTTGGGCGCTGTAGGAGAGACCTATGTTGCAAGTTCGCGTTTGTTTATCGGCTTTGGGAGTACAGTTATGAAAGACTCACACGCTAATGCTCCACAAACATCCTCGACTGGCCATGAGCCAATACAGGTTTCTTCGCACTTTAGCTGTTATCACCAAGCCGAAATTTACGGTAAAAGCAAAGTGGTTAAGGCGCCTTGGCAATCCTTTGGTTTAGCGGTCTTTGCAGGCGCTTTTATTGCCTTAGCCTTTGTGTTTTATCTGACAGTAACCACGGGTGCGGGTGATAGCGCTTGGGGCTTAGTGCGCCTAGTAGGTGGGATTGCCTTCAGCTTAGGCTTAATTTTGGTGGTGATTTGTGGTGGTGAGCTGTTTACCAGCTCGGTGCTGAGCAGCGTTGCATGGGCGCAAAAGCAGGTGACCACCAGTGAATTGCTCAAATGCTGGAGCCGCGTGTATATCGGCAACTTTGTCGGCGCCATGTTAATGGTTGGCTTGATCATGGCGGCTGGCTTATATGAGCTCGATGGCGGTAACTGGGGCTTAAATGCGTTAAAAGTGTCGCAACATAAGTTACACCATACTTGGGTACAAGCATTTAGCTTAGGTATTTTATGTAACATGTTGGTATGCCTGGGTATTTGGATGACCTTCGCTAGCCGCGAATCCCTAACTAAAGCGATTTTACTGATCCTCCCGGTAGCCATGTTTGTCAGCAGTGGCTTTGAACACAGTATCGCAAACCTGTTTATGGTGCCGCTTGGGATCACTATTCAGTCGGTCGCCAGCCCTGAGTTTTTTGCTTCTTTAGGTGTGACCCAAGAACAATTTGCCGATTTAACCGTGGCAAACTTTGTATTCAATAACTTAATTCCCGTGACCTTAGGAAACATTGTCGGCGGCGGTGTGATCGTTGGCCTCGGTTATTGGTGGATTGAGCAGGGCCAAATTGCCTTACCCGATCCGCAAAAATCCCATCAACCGCACTTTTTTGCATCGCCACTGCATACTGAAAAGGCGAAAAATAGCCAAGAAAGTAAGTAACTAAAAGTCAACAAAGTGACATATAGAGTCAGTCGCTTAGATTTGGGATAAGTGCTCCTTGAGTGACTGCTTGCCTTAGGCTTATAAAAATGCCCAGTGTTACTGGGCTTTTTTGTGCTGCATTCGCAGTAAAACGCTTTTTTATGCAGATTAGCTGTTTGTGATAGATGTAAGCATTTTGCGTATTCATGTAAGCGAATGAAGATTTTATGTACTGATTTACAGCGCTTTAGTTTATAGTGCGGCCTTTTCTGTTTGACATAAAATGGCGCATCTATGACGACGCCACCCTCGACGGCTCAGCCAACAGAAGCAGCTCAGACTGCTATGGCACCATCCGCTTCACATACTCTCTCAGCCTTTCAAATGCCCGATACCTTAGTGATCATCTTTTTTGTGGCATTACTTGCGGGATTAATGACGTACTTTATCCCCATCGGCTCGTTTCAAACCCAAGAGGTGCATTATCTGGCCGATGGCGTCGATAAAGCGCGGACTGTCGTCGATCCTAATTCTTTTGCCTATCAATTGGATGATGCGGGCGAACCTAAGTTGCAACCCGTGGCACTGTTTAAAGGCGAGGGCGGGGTAGGCTTTTTTAACTTCGCCTTTGAGGGCCTAACCTCGGGGTCTAAATGGGGCAGCGCGATTGGCGTGATCATGTTTATGCTAGTGATTGGCGGCTCTTTCGGGGTGGTGATGGCCACTGGCACCATAGATAACGGCATCTTAAAGTTAATCGATAAAACCCGTGGCAATGAAAAGTTATTCATTCCGGTGATATTTACGCTGTTTTCCTTAGGCGGCGCCGTGTTTGGCATGGGAGAAGAGGCCATTGCCTTCGCGATTATCATCTGCCCACTCATGATCCGTTTAGGGTATGACGGTATCACCACTGTGATGGTGACCTATGTGGCAACCCAAATTGGTTTTGCCAGTTCTTGGATGAATCCCTTCAGTGTGGCGATTGCCCAAGGGATTGCGGGGATCCCGGTTCTTTCAGGCAGTGAGTTTCGCTTCCCAATGTGGCTTGGATTCACTTTGCTTGGCATTGTTTTTACCATGCGTTACGCCCATCGTATTCAGCAGCAACCCAGTCTCTCCCATAGTTATCAGTCCGATGCTTATTTCCGTGAGCACCATGCCAATACTCAGCTCGAGAGCCGCTTTAATCTTGGGGATGTGTTGGTGCTGCTGTTGTTAGTGTTGACTATGGTGTGGGTGATTTGGGGCGTTGTGGCAAAGGCGTGGTTTATCCCCGAGATCGCTAGTCAGTTTTTTACCATGGGTATGGTGGCCGGCGTCATTGGCTGCGTGTTTAAGCTCAATGGCTTAACGCTTAACAAGGTGGCGCAGAGTTTTAAGGATGGCGCTAAAACTATGTTAGAGCCAGCTCTTTTAGTGGGATGTGCCTCGGGGATTTTACTGCTCCTTGGCGGCGGTGCTCCGACTGAACCGAGTGTGCTTAATTCGATTCTGAACAGCGCAGGCGGGGTGATTGGCCATCTGCCGGATGCACTCTCGGCGTGGTTTATGTTGTTATTTCAATCCGTATTCAACTTTTTTGTGACCTCAGGATCAGGGCAGGCCGCATTGACTATGCCACTGATGGCACCTCTCTCTGATATCGTCGGTGTAACGCGCCAGGTAGCGGTATTGGCCTTTCAACTCGGTGATGGTCTCACCAATATCATAGTGCCCACCTCAGCGTCCTTGATGGCGACCCTTGGTGTATGCCGCGTCGATTGGGGCAACTGGCTGAAATTTGTCTGGCGTTTTATGTTGCTGCTGATGTTGGTCTCAAGTGTGCTGGTGATTGGCGCGCATTATCTTGGATTTAACTAGGTACGAAGATTGAGCTTGGCGCTAGTGTTAACCTGAAGCTGCGGGTAAATAGGCGTTAAGGGTTAACTCAGTTAATTGATTAAACAGGAGATAAAAAAAACGGCATCCGAGGATGCCATTTTTGTTGTGGTTTTCTATCTTCCTATAGGGAAATTAGAATTTCACTTTGTATCCTGCAAACACGACACGACCTAAGATATTATGAGTATCAGTATCGTATCCAGGGTAACCTAAGCTGTAGTTAACCGTTGGCATTGCATCAAACAAGTTGCGAGCACCTACAGTGACTTTACCATAGCTGTCGAAGTCATAGTTCAGGGTGAGGTCCCATGTAGTGAACGATGAGAAGTCTTGCTTGTTTGTGCCAACTTCTTGTTGCTGTGGAGTTTCACCATCATAAGAGTCAATGTACTTAGCAATCAACGATGCAGAGAAGTCATCGATGGCGTAGCTAAATGTTGTGTTGAAACGTAGTGCTGGATAACCCTTAGTACCTAACACATCATAACGCTTAGCAATCGGGCTTGCTTGTTCTGTGTATTCAAGCGCATAAGTTCCTTCAACGGCAAACTTAAATGCACCAAATTCAGCAAAATCGAAGTTTGATGTGAATGACACGTCAAGACCTGAGGTTTGTACGCCATCCATGTTGATGTTACCAGCGCCAATTTCATCGATGGTGCCGTCAGCTTTACGTTTAACGTAGATGTAGTTAGGGTCATAAGCACCTAAACCACCAATTGCTTCTAAATCAACGATAGTTTGTGCATCGATATAGCTTACTTGGTCAGTGATTTCGATGTTGTAGTAGTCAACAACTAAGTCAATGTTTTCAGTAATATTCCATACGGCACCGAAAGAGTATTGAGCAGATTTCTCTGGGTCTAGGTCTTTATTACCTGAACTCTTACGTAGGTACTGGTTATCTTCACAAGCTGGATTGTCTTTTTGATCTGCTGGCAGACTTTGACACAGAGTGGTGTCTGTGATTCTGTCGTAACTAGTCGCTGGTTTGCCTAACAGGTCATCCAGTGATGGAGCTCTGAAACCTTGACCGTAAGATGCACGTAACACTAAGTTATCTAAGGCTTCGTAACGGACGTTAACTGAGCTAGAAAGCTGGCCAACATCAGGCAAGCTATATTGGTCGTAACGGCTAGCGAGTTTCACATTCAAGTGGTCTAACACTGGCAGTTCTAATTCAACGAATGCTGCTTTGTAGCTTCTATCACCAGCAGAATCACCACCGTAAGTTCCTAATACATTACCAGCTGCTTGTTGAGCATCACGGGTATCTTTGTATTCGATTTTTTGGTATTCCATACCCACAGCGTAACCTAAGTCACCACCTGGTAAGGAGATAGGAGCCAGTGCGGCCCATGATAATCCTGTACCAGTAGTGTTAGATGTTGCTTTACGAGTCGCTGTATGCAAGAAAGTATCTAAAGTTTCTTGGGTCGCATTACCACCCTCAACAAATGGGTTGTATAGACCTTTATCAACCGCTTCTTGTAACTTATCTTCGAATACGTAAGAGTCAGTTTCAATGTTTACGATTTGATCTGAGTATTGTACGTACCAGCTCAGAGAGCCTGCATCTAACTCAAGGTTTAGACCTGTGACAATGTCTACAACGTTTGAGTCGAATTCAGTCTTACGATCAGCTACGCCCTTCAAGCGATGATAAGCTTGAACTTCTGAAGCATTCGCTGTGCCGAATGTTGGGTTTAATGGATTATCTGCCGCCATGTATAGGTTAGGAGTCCACAGCGCGGTAGAAGACGTGATGGATTTATCACGCATTACGATAGCTTGACCAAACCACTCTAATTCATCAGTAATACGATAAGTCATATTAGAGAATACAGAGTCTTTTGTTTGATCTGGCAAATAGTCTGTACCATCAAACTGGTTAAAACCACAAGCTGAACCGTCTTTGGTGGTTACAATGCGATCGGCTGGACAATCTTTACCTGGAACCTGTAAGCCAGTGTAGACTGGGGTGCCGAAGGTACCATCTGCGTCTTTCACTGGGCGAGATTCAACTGGACGATATGTGCCTTCTGGTGCATATAAGCCACTACGGCCGTATTTCTTGTCCCAGTTCGCGGTTAAATGAGGACGTTGACCGCCTTGCAGTGGATCAAATTGCTTATGCTCGATGATCACTAAGCTGCTGCTTTTATCACTGGTATTACCGAAAGTGACAGAAGCTGACTTTTCGTCTCTTCCACCTTGAGTCGGGCTACCAAATTTGGCATCGAATGCTAAACCGTCAAAAGTCTTCTTAAGGATGATGTTGATTACACCACCGATAGCATCTGAACCATAAATTGCTGATGCACCGTCACGTAAAATTTCAATACGCTCGATTGCATCCATTGGAATTAAATTGAGGTTAGTAGCATCACCACCAAAGGTTGCAGATGGCGCAATACGGCGACCGTTGATTAAGGTTAACGTACGGTTCGAACCTAAACCACGCATACCTGAACTGGCATGGTTACTGGCAGAGCTACCTGCATCACTAATAAAACTACCAGCAGTGTTAAATGGCATTTGTGCTAAAACAGCAGAAACATCACTTAAACCTGTTTTGGCAATATCTTCGGCCGATAAAACAGTAACCGGTAACGCTGATTCCATATCAGTTCTTTGAATACGGGAACCTGTTACTTCAATACGTTCTACCTTAGCGTTATCCTCTGCAGCATAAACAACAGTACTAGATAAAGCTGCTGTTGTGGCACCACCAATTAACGCAAAGCGAACCGCTTTGGCTAATGTCGAATTAGCGCGCATATCATTCTCCCTTAACACTTGTTATTTGTTTAATTGTTATTTTAATTAAATACGGAACGTTGTAAGAAATAGAGCCCTATTTAATTAGGCTCAAGATATAACCACAAGAAAATAACAAGTGCAACAGTGTAAATTTGCGTAAGTTGCAATGCTTAATCATTGATTGTTAATTAAATGTTTTTTATTGGTTTTGTTTATGAGTGTGTTAGCGGTTTTTAGATGTTTAAAACCAATTTTGGCAATAAAACCAGCAGTAAGTTTGAATATATATTAATGGGTTGTTATTTATTCGTAAAAATTGAAAGTTTTTGTAAGAATAAAATAATCATACTTTTTTTGTATATTTAGATTTTTATTTAAGCTCAGCGTTTATACGGTTTTGAATACTGTATTTTTATTGGTGCTGTATTAAAAATAGCTTAAATCAGTAGATGCTGTACGGTTATTAACTCGTTTTTGAGTATCTTTTATTCAGTGAGTTTTAAGTATTCAGTGTTTTCAATTTAAGCTAACTATTTTATGGGGATTTTTTAGCAAAATGTATTTAACTAGACAAAATAAGTGAATTTAAATTCACTTATTTTGTCATACAAATATTTTATGAAATGAGGTTTGAATGTTTTATAGACACCCGATGCTAAGCGTTTTTAATACTTATGAGTAGGTTAAACTGTAGTGGCGTTATCTATTATGTGAGTAGGATTAGGTAGATAATGAGTTAAATACCTGAGTGCGACATAACAAACGACTATGGTTGCAACACCGAGTTCGAAGTCCGCAAGTAACCTTACCCAGTGAGTGAGGTCGCTCATTTGACTAAATTGCGCGAGCCAGTGGGCGGTTTTAAACAGTGCCGTCGCGCCGATCACCATGGGAAAGGTGAACGCAGCATAGCCTGGGCTAAAGGGCAATTTGAGCAGATGGAAAAAACCGAGATAAATCACTGCTGTCATCAATACTGCAATACTGGCCAATACGGCGACCAAGGCAATCGAAGGTTGATCGCACACAGTTAAGTAGCCCGCTAAGGATAAACTGGCTGGCGCGGCGAGTATGGCAATGGTGGGTTTAGCCGCATCGGGCACAGCTTGACAGAAGATTAATCGGTAGAGCATCAATGGCAGCATGACTAAATATGCGAGCATGCCGAAGGCTAGGATCAAGTTCACTAACCATGGCGCGCCATTACTGGGGAAGGATACTGCCGCCACTATGATGCCAATGGGTGGCACAAACCAGCTGGGCACCATATGTTCGAGTTTGAAGTCGATAGCGCGGTAGTAAATAAAGGCGCCTAAAAAGATGACATGGATAACAATGGCGGTTAGCCAAAGGGTTAAGCCGACATGGGGGAAATAATGGCCGAGTAGGTTCGACACTACCATCAAGGCCATGGCGAATGTCGGGATCACACTACCGACGACCGGATGGCTGAGTTCGTTTTTCAGCACTGAGGGATGCAGTATAAATTTTGCCGCAAGCAGCATGAGTAACACTGAGGCGATGGCTGCCCCTGTCAGTTGGCCCCAACCATTGAGTGAGGGCATCACACTCTCCCAAGTCCAACCTAAGCTTGCAATCGCGAGGGCGAGTCCGCCCATAGGGCTAGGTAATTTTGCTGCCTGTGCTGTCCAGCGTTTACGTTTTGAAGTCATGTTTGTTACCTCTCAACACTGACATTAATTCGATGTGTCTATCTGTTAATGTCAGTGTATGGTCGAGAGTTTGATAAATAAAATTGATTAATTTTATTCAGACATTCAAATTTTCTAATGCTTAAGGTTTTCGTTTACAGCGCAGCAAAGTATGCCCAAGACCAAGGTTGTCAGTGTCTTCATCGACATATAAGCCCGCTTGATGTAGTAACGTTATCAAGTCCTTAGAGTGGTACATACGGCTATTGCCATTAGCCATCGCAGTAAAATACAAGCTAGTCGCATTGACGCAATAGGCTGAGGCGGCGGAGGGTTGTCTGTCCCAGAAGGTTTCGACAATGAACAACTGACTGTTTGGCGTCATCGCCTGAGCGGTGCGTTGCAAAATGCTGAGGATTTGCTCCAAAGAGAAGCAGTCGAGGAACTGGCTCATCCAATAGGTATCGGCGCCTTCGACAAAGGGGCGTGATTCATCGAGCAAATCGGTGGCAAAGGTATGGATCCGCTCGGCAAAGCCATGCTTGGCAGCATTGTCTTTGGCTACGGCTAATTGGCCGGGGAAGTCCATCAGGGTGACTTCAACCTCAGGATGAAACTCGCAGCAGCTTAGCGCCCATTTACCCGTATTTCCGCCAATATCGACTAAATGCTTGGGCGAATGGGCAAACACTAAGGGTAACATCTGCGGAAAAGCGTGGTCAGAATAATAGTGATCGAAGGCAAACCAGCTGGCCTTTGCCTCAGCAGGTAAATCCTTGAGTGCGGGGTAAATCGTTTGCCAATCACCAAATACAGCTAAACCAGAGGGTTTACCCGCGACTAGCGCCTTATCGAGTTGAAACAGTCCCTGATAACACACATCCTGTACAAAATTGAGGTTAATGGCCGCCATATCATCGTGCAGTAAAAAATAGCCTGTTTTATCGAGTACATAGGCATCGCCATTGAGCCATACCAGTCCCATACTCAATCCCATATCGAGTAAGACGCCAAGGGCATACTCGTTTAACACACTGGTTTGCGCGAGTTGGGCAATGTTTACCCCTTGTTCGCCTGCTTGGTCAATGGTGGCTAATACTTCAAATTTCAGCAGGCAATGGGCAACCTGAAAACTGATGGGGCCAAAGGCGATTTTTTGTGCCTCAAATTTGGCATCGAAGGCGCTTAAGGCTTTCGGGGTGTGGTAGAAGGACATAAATTGGCTGAGTTTACAAAGGAATACAATCTTTATAGCGAAGTTAACGGCAAAAGTCAGAGCGGCGGTGGAAAACTATGAACTAGCTCCAACTTAGTGAATAAATGCGGATCTGGAGGAGAGGGAAGCGGTGTTAATCGTGATTACCCATAAATTTCGGCCATAAAAATACCCAGACAATGCTGGGTATTTTTGTCGGCCTAATTGCTTGATTACTGAATGTTCTCTTCGTCGCCAAACTGGCCTTGGAACAGTACAGACGATAAGTAACGTTCGGCAGCCGAAGGCAGGATAACCACAATGTTTTTATCCGCAAACTCTGGCAGAGCCGCGATGCGGTTCGCCGCAACCACAGCAGCACCAGAAGAAATACCGACTAAAATGCCTTCTTCTTGCATCAAGCGGCGCGCCATGTCGATGGCTTCATCGTTGGTGACGGTTTCAACGCGATCGATTAACTCAAGATCTAAGTTGCCAGGGATAAAACCTGCGCCAATACCTTGAATCTTGTGTGGACCAGGCTGCACTGGTAATCCCGCTAAGGTTTGGGTAATAACCGGTGAATCAGCGGGTTCTACCGCGACAGAAGTAATGGCTTTGCCAGCGACTTTTTTCAGGTAACGGCTTACACCTGTGATGGTACCGCCAGTACCCACGCCTGCAACAAACACATCCACAGCACCATCGGTATCGTTCCAAATCTCTGGACCAGTGGTTTTTTCATGGATTTCAGGGTTTGCTGGGTTATTAAACTGCTGCAGCATAATGTATTTTTCAGGCGCCGATTGACGGATTTCTTCCGCTTTATCGATAGCACCTTTCATGCCTTTTGCGCCTTCGGTCAGCACTAGGTTTGCACCTAAGGCTTTCAGCAGTTTACGACGCTCTAAGCTCATAGTATTTGGCATAGTTAACGTCAGCTTGTAACCACGGGCGGCCGCCACATAGGCTAAGGCAATCCCGGTATTACCTGAGGTTGGCTCAATCAGTTCGTGGTCTTTGGTGAGCAGGCCTTTTTTCTCGGCATCCCAAATCATATTGGCACCGATACGGCATTTGACACTGAAACTTGGATTACGTGCTTCGACCTTTGCCAGCACTTTACCTTGGCTTACGCGGTTTAAACGCACTAACGGGGTATTGCCAATAGTATATGAATTGTCTTCGAAAATTTTGCTCATGGATTGCTTGCTCCTATGTTTGCACTATTGAATCATAATCGCCTGTGGCGCATTTAGAAGTGATTGTTTGTTCTTCTTTATTCGATTTGGTTATTAAAGATAATCCTGTTATTCGCAAAGCCCAATTGGCAGTGGGTTTAACTGTGTTAACCTCTTGCTAACATCAATAAAAAATAACCTGTAAATAAGAATAACCACTTGATGTTTCACTTATAAAACTTCTATCGGAATCGGATTGCCACACTATGAAGCAACAACAAACGGACTTGGGCAAAGATCCAAGAACTATGGTCACCCCTAAGGCATTCACTATTGCCGAATCGGTACTTTATACCCCGTTAGCCACGCCATTTAAGCGGGCATTGGCGATGTTAATCGACGGTTTATTTATCACTATTTTAGCCGAACAAATGGATTGGCTGTTTGTTCTGCTGGTGGTGGGGATTATTTATATCGAGAAACGCAGTCGTCAGTTTGGCCGCTTACTCAAATGGGGCCTGTATGCGGCCATGTTGGGGTTGATGCTCTTTAGCTCGGCGGGGAATTTGTGGAATTTCCATCAATCGAGTAAAACTTCCCGCGAAAAGGTCAACGCGCCCCAGGATATCAATGCTGTTGTTAAGGCGATTCCTAGCCTTGTCTCCCTCGGACTCTGTGAAAATACCGATTGTGCCCGTGAACAGATCCGTGCTTTGCAGCAGACGCTCGACACTCAGACACTCGAGATTCAGACGCTCGAGAATGTGCCTATGGAGGGAATGTCGGCAGCTGAGCGTCGCGATATGGTACTAGATACTTTAGCGAGCTCGGAGTTATCCGAGGCCGATAAAACGCAGTTACGTGATGAAATTATGGCGGGCAGTCTCTGGCCCGAGGTGAAGGTGTTTGAAGTCACCCTAGACTCCACTAAGGGCTCTGTGAAAAATTCAACAAAGGATTTAGCTAAGGATCCAAGCACATTATCACAGCCGCCAGAGCCAAGTCAGTCGCTCGCAAATTTGTCGCCAAATGGCAAGCTTGACGCAGTTCCCGTATCTGAACCGCAAACCGATGGATTAGCCAACGCTCAAACCGATAATCGAGCGGCAATGGAAAATGCTCCCTTAGTTCCTGACATCAACCTCAATCCTGCGCATCAAACCGAAAGCCCTAACAGTGAAGCCGGTGATGATGAAGAAGAGAATGACACTCGCAGTGTGCTGGCGTGGATCAAAGGCTTTATGAGCGATATGGGCTTAGGTTTTGGCTGGGCTGCATTTTACTTCACCGTGTTTACCGCCAAATTTGATGGTCAGACCTTAGGTAAGAAACTCTTAGGCATCCGCGTTATCCAACTCGATGGCGCTAAAATCAGCCTTTGGGGGGCATTTGGCCGTTATGGTGGTTATGCGGCGGGCTTCACGACGGGCTTACTGGGCTTTATGCAGATATTTTGGGATGCCAATCGACAGGGGATCCAAGATAAAATATCTTCCACAGTCGTGATAGACTTAGCGCAAATGCATAAAAAGCATCAATTAGAGCAGCAACAGGCGCAGGCTGAACACGCATTGGCCGCCGTGCCAACACAGAATAATGCGACGTCTGCTCACCTTACAACAAGCACCCGTTCGGAGCACCTATGAAACAGGTCGTTATTTCTGGCAGCGGTTTATTTACGCCGCCACACAGTATTTCTAATGAAGCTTTGGTGGAGAGCTTCAACGCTTATGTGGATATGTTTAACCTTGAAAATGCAGGATTAATTGAGCAGGGCCATGTTGAGCCGCTGTCTTATTCCTCCAGTGAGTTTATCGAGAAGGCCTCGGGCATCAAGCACAGATATGTGATGGTTAAAGACGGTATTCTCGATCCTGAAATCATGATGCCGCTTATTCCTGAGCGTAGCAGTGACGAGTTATCTATGCAGGCCGAAATTGGGGTTGAGGCGGCAGTGATGGCGCTTAAACAAGCGGATGTGAAGGCCGAGCAAATCGATTTAGTGATCGTTGCCTGTGCTTATACGCAGCGCGCTTATCCTGCGATGGCGATTGAAATTCAGCGGGCACTCGGTACCCGTGGCTATGGTTACGATATGCAGGTTGCCTGTTCTTCGGCCACCTTTGCCATTGTGGCCGCCGCCAATGCGATTGCGACGGGCTCGGCGTCTCGGGTGTTAGTGATTAACCCCGAAATTTGTTCGGCGCAGGTGAACTACCGTGACCGTGACAGTCACTTTATCTTCGGCGATGTAGCGACTGCTATGGTGCTCGAAGAGCAAAGCCTAGTGGCCGCCAATAAGGGCTTTAACATTGTTTCAAGTCGTTGTTTTACTGACTACTCGAACAATATTCGCAGTAATTTCGGTTTTTTAAATCGCTGTGATCCAAGCTCGGTGCATCAGGCGGATAAGTTATTCCATCAGCAGGGCCGCAAAGTCTTTAAAGAACTGTTGCCGATGATTTATCAGCATTTAGACGAGCATCTGGCCGAGCAATCCCTCACGCCACAGTCCTTTAAACGTTTGTGGTTGCATCAAGCCAACATCAATATGAACCAATTCGTGGTGAAAAAACTGCTAGGGGATGAGGTAACGCCAGAGCAAGCGCCCGTTGTGCTCGATGAGTATGCCAATACCGCCTCTGCAGGCTCTGTGATTGCCTTCCATAAATATTCCGCTGACTTTAACGCGGGCGATTTAGGGCTATTAAGCTCCTTTGGTGCGGGTTACTCCATCGGTAGCGTGATTTTGCAAAAACGCTAAATCGACTAAAGCCCCAGTGCCAGTAATGGGGCTTTAGCTTTTATATCTGCACATTGATTAAACGGCTCGATGCGGTACCTTAACCGAAAATGCCTTTACTAAGAGAAGGCAGTTAGCTGCCTAAAAAACACTTTTTTAAAGCCTCAGTTCCGATACGAGAACCTGTCACCATGACGCTTCTTTACCCTGATTCGGATATTCCGTTTCATCCCAATCCTGGCTGGTTTCTTGGCGCTTTTAATTGTTATGACCGTGAGGAAACGCTCGGGGAAACTCTCAATCGCTACGATCCTTTAGATCCCGCGCAGCTGCAAGCGCTGTACGATGCTTATGTGTTTGATGAGTTTAGTGAACAGTCGGGATTTACTTCTGCCCACAGGGTCGCGATGGCGAAAAATCTAACCGCTGCGCTGATTGAGACAAACCATGATTTCGCCGCCTATTTAGCGATTGATGAGAGCGAGGAGGAATGGTGTTTTCCCTCTGAGTGGGCATTCCCTAAGCCACGCTATCCCTTTGAGCAGGCATATCTTGCGCTGCTGCGACATTGGGGAATGGAGCTTACCGCAATGGGGATTGCACTTCCCAGCCCAAGCTTATTGGGTATTTATGAGTCTTAGTTAGAATCTCGATTTAAGCCCACAAGCCTTGTTGTGGGCTTTATGCTAAACCTTTCAGCCTAGAGCAACCAAGCGTAACTTAGCTTCATAAAATAGGTCTTCTCATCCCGAGTGAGCCGCGTGAGTTCATCATCCGAGATTAAACTGTCGGAATAGCCCAAATAGAACACGCTCTGGGGATTGAGTTTGTAGCCGTAGAGGATTTCATTACCTAAGTGTGCCGCTTCGCTATCGGGCGTCGAATACAAATACTGCGCAAGATTACGCTCGATTTGGGTGTAAATGCTCGATAGGCGAATAAAACTGTGCAGACTCAATTGCCAGTGCAGGCGCACATCCGAGAGGTTTGCGGTAAAGAGTTTATCCTGCTCGACTTCCATATGCTGATATTGATGGGAAACATCCACCGACAGGCCGTTGGCTATTTTCCATTTGAACATCGGATTGATTAAGGTTTTTGTGCCTAAGCGATCGTTAAGGAAATCAATCTCATCGCCATAGTGGATCTCCAGCTCAAGGCTGAGGGCTGAGGTGGGCGTAATCGCGCCGTAAAGCCAGCCTTGGGTTTCTTGGTATTGATTGCTGTTACCTAACACCGCCAGTTGCGCGCTGTCGTGGCGTGGGCCGACGCGTTCACGGGTTTCTATCCCAAAAGATAGCTCGCTCTGCAGCGCGCCATACATTTCCCAAAAGATCTCAAACTCTTGCTCGAGCTGTTCCCCGGCTTGATTGTGGGTGATATCCCAGTCGCCACCGAATTTAATCTTGTTAAATACGGTTTCGGGATACCAAATTAAGCCACCACCGGCCATCAAGGTGCGGTAATCAATTTTTTCCACAAAGCCTAAATCGGCGCGAAAATTGGGGGATACATCGTAGTACTCGCCGTAGGCGAACCAATCGCGGGCGTTGTGTTCGTAGGTCAGTTGATACAGGGCGCCACTGAAATCCCGATCCGATTGGCTTCGTAACACTTGCTCATTCACTTGGCATTGACCGAGCTCACAGCTTAACGGCGTTTGGCCACAGAGTAGCCCTTCTGTCAGTTCTCCCTCCACATTGCCACAAAACTGTTGGTACAGGGCTGTGGGGTAACGAGTCTGGGAATGGGCGACTTGAGCGGTAAAGATATCCTGGGCTGTCGGTTGGTATTTCGCATCTAAGCTCATGACATAATTGTGGTAATCATTTTGCTCGGCAAATGCTGTTAGTTGATTGTCGGCACTGCTCTTTGCCGTGATAAGCCCACCAAAGGAGAAGGTTTTATCCATATCGAAGCGGTAACGCGCCGCAAGGTTAAGGCTTTCTTCCGCTAAGGAGGTGACCTCAGAACTTAAATTCCCCGGCATCAAAAAGGTCGTTTGGCTGTCATTGGCGGCCAGCAATGCCCAAGTGTGTTGTTCGGTTTGGCTGGTGAGTTTTAGCCCATAGTCCGGTGATACAATATTGCGGGTATGCAGCAGATTCACTTGGGTATCGAAGTAGTCTTTATTGTCGAGGAAGAAGGGGCGTTTCTCATCAAAAAACAGCGCAAAAGTGCTGTTGATATCGAGCTGGCCAGCATCGGACTCAACCTGGGAGAAATCGGGATTAATGGTGGCATTTAGCAAGGTGCGCGAGTTAATGCCCCAGCGCAAATCGAGCCCAGGTTCATAGTTGCTCTCGGTTTGCCAGCCATTTTCACTTTTTTGCTCATCGCGATTGGCGACAAAGGACGGGGTAATTTGCAGATCTTGTCCTTGCTTGGCGGAGGATAAGCCCGTGGCGACGCCGAGCTGACATAGCTGGCAACTGATGTTGCGATCGATTTTATGGGTAGATATGCGATGATTTTCATTGCGTGGATAGTAGCGGATCAGCTCAAATCCCCATTCTTGAACAGTTTTTTTATCGTCAAAGTTAAATAGTCGTAATGGCAGCTCGACTTCCACCTGATAACCCTCGGCGGTGATTTTACCAGCGGTTTTCCAAATGCCATCCCAAGCTTCACTCTCTTCGCCCGTGAGCTCATTCTCTATTGAGTCTAGTTGCACGCCCAGTGGGTTGATAAAAAACTGATAGGCCAAACGGGCATTGTTAAAGGTATCGAGTTTGATCCCCACCAGATCGTCGCCCCAAAGATTATCCCTGTCCTTGAGCGTGGCGCGGATATGTTGTGGTTGACCGTCTTTGGCGGTAAAGGCCACAAATAGGCTGGTTTGGGTCGCGTAGATTCTGGCTTCGGTGTAAACGGGCGCCGCCGTGTTTTCGCCGGGCTGAGTCTCATAGCCTAGCTCGGCCTGCGCCGCGTGCTGCCACACTACCTCATCAAATTCACCATCAATCTCGGCGGCATCTTCTAAGGTCGGGATCGTTAATTGAAATTGGCTGGCTGAGCCCGCCAAGCTTGGCGAACTGAGAAATACCGCAGTCGATAACACTAAGGGGAGAAACGTCTTCAACAACAAGGCCCAAATCATTCTAAAATGGCGCGCAGTGTGCCAGAAATTGCGCGTTAACAAGAGTGGGCAATTGTTACAAGAATTGTATTAAAAATAGCTGAAAACCCAAGGCTGCACTGGATGGCGAGCATCCAGTGCGTTGGGGGATTATTCGGGAGAAACCACAGGATTACGGTAAGCTTCGCGGTACTTATCGACCCACATGGCGGTGGCACCACAAATCGCCACTGGCATGACGATAAAGTTCACCACGGGGATCATCGAAAACAGGGTCACAGTCGCACCAAAGGTAAAGCTGGTGCCGCGGGTTTGATTAAGGGCAAAGCGCATATCCTTGAAGCTTACCTTATGGTTATCAAAGGGATAGTCGCAGTATTGAATTGCCATCATCCAAGCGCTGAATAAAAACCACAAAATTGGCGCTAAGGTTTGCCCCACCATGGGCACTAAAAACAGCAACAAAAATACCAGCGCACGGGGCAAATAGTATTTGAGTTTGATCCATTCACGGCCAAGAATGCGTGGTAAGTCTTTGACTATGTCCATGCCCGAGCCGGTATTCATCGGTTTGCCGGTCAATAACTGCTCGACCTTTTCGGCCAGCAAGCCATTAAAGGGCGCGGCCAGCCAGTTCATTACCGAACTAAAGACAAACGCCAGCATCACCAACATAGTGGTCACCGCTAACGGCCAGAGCAAAAAGTTAAGCCAACTTAAGTATTCGGGGAGCTGGGCATTCATCCAAGTGAAGAGCACATCGAGCTGCCCAATCGCCACATAGATAACAGCCGCAAACAGCACTAAGTTGATCATTAAGGGAATAAATACAAAGGTGCGCAGGCCTTTACGTTTGATTAAACCAAAGCCATCGAGAAAATAATTCACACCACTTTTACCCTGCGAAGGGGAGGAGGATTTCTGTGTCATATCGTCATTCCAAAAAAGTTGAGATACAGCGTGAGATACAGATAAGTGCGATTGTGATCAACTCGTCGCGAGATGACAAGCTAAAAGCCATATGAATTCAATAAAAAGCGTTACAAAATACTGCCTGCTTTGCTAAAGTTGGCCTCAGAATTCTATGACACGACTCGGGCTAATATTGGCCTGCATCCCTATTGGTCATCGCCCTGATGGCTTTTTATACTGAGACGCGCTAACTGGCACCATGAGATTAAAACAAATAAAACTTGCCGGCTTTAAGTCGTTTGTCGATCCCACCAAAATTCCGTTTTTACAGGCATTAAGTGCCATTATTGGCCCAAATGGCTGCGGTAAGTCTAACGTGATTGACGCCGTGCGTTGGGTGCTGGGCGAAAGCTCGGCAAAACATTTGCGCGGTGACTCCATGAGTGACGTGATTTTTAACGGCTCCAGCGCCCGTAAACCTGTGTCTGTGGCGGGCGTTGAATTGGTGTTTGAAAATAAAGAGGGTCGCCTTGCGGGCCAATACGCCAGTTATGAAGAAATCTCGGTAAAACGTCAGGTGAGCCGTGACGGCGAGTCTTGGTATTTTCTCAATGGCCAAAAGTGTCGCCGTAAAGATATCACCGATCTGTTTATGGGCACTGGGCTTGGGCCGCGCAGTTACGCCATTATCGAGCAGGGCACGATTTCACGTTTAATCGAATCTAAACCCCAAGATTTACGTACTTTTATTGAAGAAGCTGCGGGGATTTCCCGCTATAAAGAGCGTCGGCGTGAAACGGAAAACCGTATCCGTCATACCCGCGAAAACTTGGAGCGTTTAGGGGATATTCGCAGCGAGTTAGCAAAACAGCTGGAAAAACTCAGTCAGCAGGCCAAGGCGGCGAAGCAATATCGTGAGCTGAAACAAGCAGAGCGTAAAACCCATGCCGAGCTGCTGGTGATGCGCTATCAAGAGCTGCAGAGCCAAATGGCGAGTCTATCGGAGCAGATTAGCTCGCTCGAGCTGCAACAAGCGGCGGCCCAGTCCTTAGCGCAAACCGGTGAGTTAGAAAGCACCGAGTTGCAACTCATACTTTCGCACTTAGCCGAGCAGGAGCAGCAGGCGGTCGAAGCCTATTATCTAACGGGT
Source organism: Shewanella sp. FJAT-51649 (assembly GCF_019457435.1). Lineage (NCBI taxonomy): Bacteria > Pseudomonadati > Pseudomonadota > Gammaproteobacteria > Alteromonadales > Shewanellaceae > Shewanella > Shewanella sp. FJAT-51649. The sequence goes on from NZ_CP080411.1 coordinate 1,816,938, forward strand.
ACTGAGATTGCTAAGTTAGAACAACAGTTACAGAGCCAAAAGCAGCGCGATGCCCAGTTGCATAATCAGCTTGAGCAATTGAGTGAGCAAATCATTCAAAACCAAGCCAAATTAGCCGCTTATCAAGCCAGCTTTCAAGCGCTTGAGGCGGAGCTTAGCCAACTTGCGCCGCAACACGAGTTGCAGCAAGAAATGCTCGATGAGCTGCAAGCCCAGTGGGAGATGAGTGTTTCGCGCAGTGAGGCGCAAAGTGAAAGCGCCAGAGTACTGGCGGCGGCCGTCGCTCAGCATAAACTGCAATTAGAATTACACCGCAGCAAGCTGACTCATCAACAGCAATTAAATGCCCATAAAACCCAGTTACACCAAGAGCAACAACAAGAGTTGGCCTCGCTTAATGCGCATGCACTCGAAGATAACAGCGCATCACTCAATGACGAGATTGCCCAGTTAGAGCAAGTATTAGCTGAACAAGTTGAAATCAATCAAGAGTTTGAATCCACTCTGGCTGCCGATACTCACGCGTTAGATTTAGCACGCGGTGAGTTTGAGCAATTATCACAGCGTTTAACCTCGATGCGGGCACGCTTCGAACTGGTTGAACAATGGCTCGCAAAACAAGAAGAGTTAAGTGATAAGCCGCAGCTGTGGCAAAGCATTCAAGTGGAAAACGGCTGGGAAGCCGCAGCAGAGCTTGCGCTGCAGGGATTGATGACGCTGCCCGTGGGCGTTAACGCCAATGAGATAGGGTTTTATGCCGATGCGGCCTTGGCGGCGGATGTGCATCTCGATGGCTCTCCCATCTTTGGTGCTAAATTGAACCTTGCTCCTTGGCTTAAGGGACTCAAATGGGCCGATAATCTGGCCAGTGCGCAAGCCCTGCTGCCGAGCTTGGCGGCCGATGAGCGAATAGTCACCGCCGACGGTTATCTGCTCGGCAAAGGTTTTTTGATTGCCAAACAAGACAATAGCCAATCTTTGGTGCAATTGAGTAAAGAGCAAACCGAGCTGAGCGAGGCTATCGCCGAGTGTGAGCAGGCGAAGGCCATACAGCAGGCAAAGCTCGATGAACTAGCGCAGCAATTAACCCAGGTGCGTGACCGCTTAAGCCAAGGCACTAAACGCTTACACCAGTTGCAGCTCGATAAAGCCACCAAATCTACCCAGCTTAATAACGCGCAGGCCCAGGCCAAACAGCGTGAAGCTAAACGGGAGCAACTCGCAGAAACCGTTGCCCGAACCCTGGCCGAGTTAGCCGAGCTTGCCGAGCAGTTAATGCTGCTTGCGGAGCAAGAGGATGAACTGGCAGAGGCGCTGGAGGTCAGCCTTGAGAAGCAACAGCAACAAAGCCAAGATGCCCAAGGGGATATGGCACGTCATCAAGCCTTGAAGGCGCAGATTGGTGATGCCGAGCGCCGCTTAGCGAGCCTCAATGCCAGTCTGCAATCGGTCAGTACTCGGATGGCGGTGAGCACTGAACAAATTGAATTACAGCGTGTACGTGTCAGTGAATTAGTCCACTCAAAGGAAACACTGTCAGCCCAACTTGCCAACGTAGCGGCACAAGAGGGCGATCAGCAAACGGTACAGCTCAGCGAACAACTGGCGCAGTTACTCAATCAACAGCAGAGTCAGCAACAAGCACTTAAAAGCCTCAGGTCGCAACAAAGTTCGCTCACTGAAACGCTAAACAGTATAGGATTAAAGCAAAAACAAGAGCTTGGTAAGCTTGAGGGCTTGACTCAAAGCCTCAGCACGTTAAAGTTACGTCGTGAGGGATTAAAAGGGCAGGCCGATAGCCAATTAGCGGCGCTATCAGAGCAACAAATTGTGCTTGCTCAGATTGTCGATGCCCTGCCTGCGGATGGGCATCCCGACAAGTGGCAGCGTGATTTGGATCAGATCCGCCAAAAAATTATTCGCTTAGGGGCGATAAACCTCGCGGCGATCGAAGAATTCGAACAACAAAGTGAGCGAAAATCCTATTTGGATCATCAAGATGAAGATCTAAATAACGGTCTGGCCACCCTAGAGGAAGCCATTCGGAAAATCGATAAGGAGACCCGCACTCGCTTTAAGACCACATTTGATGCGGTAAACGAAGATCTAGGGCGTTTATTCCCTAAGGTATTCGGTGGCGGACGCGCGTATTTAGCGCTGACGGAAGACGATTTATTAGAAACGGGCGTGACCATCATGGCCCAGCCGCCAGGTAAGAAGAACAGTACAATCCATCTTCTTTCCGGTGGTGAAAAAGCCCTAACGGCTTTATCATTGGTATTCGCGATTTTCAGGTTGAATCCAGCTCCCTTCTGTATGTTAGACGAAGTGGATGCGCCCTTAGACGATGCCAACGTAGAACGATTCTGCCGATTATTGAAGGAAATGTCGCAGAGCGTACAGTTTATCTATATCAGCCATAACAAAATTACGATGGAGATGGCTGATCAACTTATCGGTGTGACTATGCATGAGCCGGGTGTATCCCGTATAGTCGCAGTAGATTTAGAGCAAGCGGTGGCAATGGCCGACGCTTGATAACTAGAAGAAAGACAGGGTAACCAATGGAAGATTTGCAACTAGTATTGTTCGTTTTAGGCGCCATAGCCATAGTTGCTGTGCTGGTGCATGGATTTTGGTCTATCAGAAGACAACAACCTAAGTCATTGAAAGATAGTCCGATGGGCAATTTCTATAAAAAGCAGGCCGAACGCGGCGAGGGTGCGCCTAAGCGTGTCGATGCCGATGGTTTCGACGCCGATGGTATTGGTGCCGTCAGAGTCCGTAAAGCGAATGAAGCCCATACCCCAGAGGCACCTGCGTTTAACCCTTATTTAAAGCAAGAAGCCAAAGCACAACCGCAACCCGTGGAGCCCGTGCAAGTTGAACCTAAGCCACTGTTTAAGCAAGAGCCAAGCATGGCGCAGCCAGATTTTAGTCTGCAGTCGCCAACGGCCAAAGAGCAACACCGTGGTCCGAAAGCATCACGCCAAGAGCCCGTATTACCAGGACATTCTGCCAATCTAGCCCAAGCCCATGTAGGGCAATCCCATGCGGCCATGGTGGCGCAAAAAGCCGCCGAAGAGCAACGTGCGCAGGTGCAAATGCCTACGCAAACCGCCCTGTTCGATGAGGAAGAGGCGTATGAAGAAGAGCAACCTCAAGTCGCTGAACAGCCAGATGATGATTTAGGTGAGCCACGCGATGTATTAGTGCTGCACGTCGTGGCAAAAGAAGGTCAACAGCTTAATGGTGCCGAATTGCTACCATGCTTCTTAACCCTTAACTTTAAATATGGCGATATGAATATTTTCCACCGCCATGTGGATAATGCGGGTAATGGTAAGGTGTTGTTCTCTATTGCGAATATGGTAAAACCTGGGATTTTTGACCCAGACAATATGGAACAATTCAGCACCCAAGGCGTGGTGTTCTTTATGACCTTACCTTGCTACGGTGATGCGCTAATGAACTTCTCCATCATGCTTAACTCGGCGCGCCAATTGGCGGATGATATCGACGCTGTGGTGCTTGATGGTCAGCGTCAACCTTGGGGCGAGTTTACTAAGCAAGATTATTTACACCGCATTCGCGGAAACGCTTAATGCAACGCCGCGAGACTGCGGTGATAGACAGATGGGGCCGCTAAATGCGGCCTCATTTTTTGCAACTTTTTGATGCTTAAGAATTCTGGATAATGAATATGCAAGACATTCAACTCGATAAACGCCTATCTGAACTGCTTTCTCAAGCTGTCACGCCACACAATGCGCAGCCATTGATGCAGGTGCTCTGCCAATCTCTGAATGAACACAATATTCGTTACTATGTTGATGATGCGCCAAGCATTACCGACTCCGAATACGACAGATTAATGCAGCGTCTGAAACAACTTGAGGCCGAGTATCCTCAGTTTGTTGCTGCCGACTCGCCCACCCAAAGAGTGGGCGGCATGGCACTGGCCAAGTTTGAGCAAATTACTCATCTTAAGCCTATGTTAAGTCTCGATAATGCCTTCGATGAGGCGGACTTTAGCGCGTTTCATAAACGTGTCAGCGACAGAGTTGGCGAAGTGAGTTTTTGTTGTGAGCCGAAGCTCGATGGTTTGGCGGTGAGTATTTTGTATCGCAATGGTGTGCTTGAGCGCGCTGCGACACGGGGTGATGGTACCGTGGGCGAAGATATTACCGAAAACGTTAAAACCATTAAGTCGATTCCGCTCAAACTGCGCGGTGACAACTATCCCGAATTGGTCGAAGTGCGCGGCGAAGCCTTTATGCCCAAGGCGGCGTTTGAGGCGCTGAATGAGCGTGCGCGCTTAAAGGATGAAAAACTGTTCGTCAATCCGCGTAATGCGGCGGCGGGCAGCTTACGTCAGCTCGATAGTAAAATTACCGCGTCACGGGCGCTGTCGTTTTATGCCTACGCCTTAGGTGTGGTGGAGCCGACTTCTCACGAATTAGCTAAGACCCACTACGAGCAATTGCAGCAACTAAAATCTTGGGGCTTACCCGTAAGTAGCGAGATCAAAGTCTGCGACGAACTCAGCCAAGTCTTTGCCTACTATCAAGATATATTGACTCGCCGCGCCGACTTACCCTTTGAGATCGATGGCGTGGTGATGAAGGTTAACGATATCGCCCAGCAGCAAACCTTAGGGTTTGTGGCCAAATCTCCCCGTTGGGCGATTGCCTATAAGTTCCCCGCACAGGAAGAAATGACGCTGCTCGAAGGCGTAGATTTTCAGGTGGGCCGCACCGGCGCGGTGACTCCGGTGGCGCGTCTAAAACCTGTGTTCGTCGGTGGCGTGACCGTATCGAACGCGACTTTGCACAATGCCGATGAAATCGAGCGTTTAGGTGTGATGGTGGGCGATACTGTGATTATCCGCCGCGCCGGCGATGTGATCCCGCAAATTGTCGCCATAGTGCCTGAGCGTCGCCCAGAAGATGCTAAGGCGATTGCCTTCCCGCAACATTGCCCCGTTTGCGGCAGTTTAGTTGAGCGATTAGAAGGTGAAGCCGTGGCGCGTTGTAGCGGCGGCTTATTCTGTGAGGCGCAGCGTAAAGAGGCGATCAAGCATTTTGCCTCCCGTAAGGCATTAGATATCGACGGCATGGGCGATAAAATTGTCGAGCAGCTCATTGATAAAGAGCTGGTTCAAAGCCCGGCGGACTTATTTAAACTCACTGCCTCTATGATGACCATGCTCGACCGTATGGGAATGAAGTCGGCCACTAATCTCGCGCTGGCGATTGAAGCGGCTAAAACCACGACTTTGCCACGTTTCCTCTATGCCTTAGGCATTCGTGAGGTTGGGGAGGCCACGGCGGCGAACCTGGCGACTCACTTTGGTAGCCTAGAGGCGCTGCGCGTGGCCACCATAGAGCAGCTTATTCAAGTTGAAGATATTGGTGAAGTGGTTGCCCAGCATGTGGCGCATTTCTTTGCCCAGCCCCATAACCTAGAAGTGATCGATGCTTTGATTGCGGCTGGCGTCAACTGGCCTGCGATTGCTGCGCCAAGCGCCGATGAGCAGCCATTGAAGGGACAGACTTGGGTGCTAACCGGTACCTTAAATCAACTCAACCGTAACGATGCTAAGGCGCAATTACAGGCCTTAGGCGCCAAAGTGGCGGGCAGTGTCTCGAAAAATACCGATTGCTTAGTTGCGGGTGAAGCGGCGGGTTCTAAGCTTGCCAAAGCGCAGGAGCTTGGCGTGAAAGTGATTGGTGAAGATGAGTTGTTGGCTCTTCTAGCAGCAAATAGCTAACACGCTGCCGCTTCATTGATAAAGCCCTGCCTTGCGGGGCTTTTTTATGGCTAGGTCTAAAGCGCTGTACTCGAATTATTTATGTTAGCCATTGAATTTAGCCGTTACGCCACCATCTTGTTTATATTGCTTTAGTTTTTACTAAATGGATTGCGATTGAATTTTAGTCACATCACTTGGCTCGATGATAAAGGCCATATCAAACCACCGATATTTTTATATGCCATCTTGGCTTTTCTCGCCCGTGGCTGGTGTATTTTTATTGCCTCTCTGACCCAAGCCAGTGACAGAGCTGAATTAGTGCGACTCTTCTATCCCGAAAAGTCTGATTTTTTACTCGCACTCGCGGCGGGGCTGGGTGCCGTTGTGCTCTATGTTGTGGTGCTGGCGGAGCGGCGCCGCTCGCCCTCTTGGCTGCGCCCGGTGTTTGTCCACCTTAAGTGGGGATTGTGGATTTTATTATTACTCGATGCGACCTTACTCGCGCAGCGATTAATCCACGGGCAATTTTTATTCCATTGGAGTTTAGCCCTCGACGCCTTAGTGTTGTTCTGGTCAGGTTTGTATGTCTACAAGTCAAAACGCCTCAGCTATTACCTCGCCGATTGGCCGAAAGAGACTGTAACGTCGGTAAAAGAAGACTAAGGTCATCTCGTTGTAATTTCAGCTTTTTATCTAATATCTAATCACTGAGGGATAATTTGTGTGTACTATCCCTCAGTTTGATAAGCATTTTTTCACTTATAGCTTACTGATTTTGTTGAATCATCTATAGTTATATGTACTTAGCTTAAATGTGCGACCAAAGAAGCGAAAATTTGATGCGTCTTGCGTACATGAAAGGAGTCATATTGCGTGGCAAAAGCAGCCCAACGAAAACTATTACTTTCCGAACTTCAACTTGGCATGAGGGTCAAGTTGCCTTTGTCATGGACGAATCACCCTTTTTTATTTAACCGTGTGGATATTAGTAGCCCGGCTCACATTGAGATGATCCGCGGACTCGGTGTGCCCTATGTGTATCTGATCTCTGGTAGTAGTGATGAACTCGAATCGACGGATGAAGAGGAGAATGTCGAGGAGATTGAAGAGGCTCCACCTGAGCGCGACTTAAAGGCCGATACCCGTAAGGCGATGCGTTTAAGCCAGAAGCGTTTTTTAGAGAGCGTTAACCAGTGCCGCAATGTGTATGGCAAAGTGGTGAGCGACCCAGAAGGCGCTTATCGCTTGTCTGCCGCCTTAGTGGAGGATTTACTCAGCCATTTGCAGGAGGTCGAGAAACCTTTCCTCACTTTGGTCGGAATGGATGAAAAAGATGTCAGCGTGACTCAACACGGCATCTCGGTAGCAGTATTAGCCATGATGATAGGTCAGGCACTCGACTTACCAGCGCGGGATCTGCGCGATATTGCCTTGGGAAGCCTATTCCACGATATAGGTAAACTCAAAGTCCCAGATGTGATCCGCCGTAAACGGGGCGCGCTCACTGCCCATGAGGCCAATTACCTGCAAATGCACCCGAACTTTGGCTATGACATGCTGAATCGTTCGGGACTCTTCCCAAAGGAAGTACTGAATATTGTACTGCATCACCATGAGTTTATTGATGGTTCAGGGTTTCCCGATGGGCTCTCGGGGGCCAAAATCCCTATTACCACTCAAATAGTGAGTTTGGCGAACGATTACGATCAGCAGCTTAGTGGCGAGCAGGCGTCTTCACCGCAGGTGGCATTAGGCTATTTATTTAAAAATCGTGCGAGTAAACATGCCGAATCCTTAATTGCGGTGTTGGTTAAGATTTTAGGTATCTATCCGCCGGGTACTATCGTCAAGTTATCCGACGACACTGTTGCTAAGGTGATAATGACCACCAAAGAGGTGAGTCAGCCGCAGGTGTGGGCCTGTAAGGAAGATGGTAGCGAGGCCTCGTTACGCTTTTTAAGTGATGAAGGGGTGACAGTACAAAAAACCATTCGCGCGGAAGAGTTAACCGAGGGCGCGATCCGCACCTTGCAAATGGATAAAGGCATTAGTTTTTATTTTAGCTCGTTCCAAGCTTGAATCCCGCCACCTGAGTTCCGTATGCTATTGGCCGAAATACCTTGTGGTGTCGGTCAATGGAAATGGAGCTGAGTGTGGCAGATCAAAAAAGTGTTGCGGTTGTCGGTTGTGGTTGGTTTGGTTTTGCCCTCGCGAAGCAGTTAGTGCAAGCGGGTTACCGAGTCACTGGCGCTAAACGCCACGCAGAGGAGTTAGCGTCTCTCACTGAGGCGGGGGTCCATGGATTCCAACTGCAACTCGGGGATGAGGCTGATGTTGTCCCCGATGCGCAGGCTTTAAAAGCCTTGTTTCACACAGACTTTCTTGTCGTCAATATTCCTCCGCGCCTCAAACATGGCAACAGTGCCTATCTTCAAGAATTACAGCAGTTAATTGCGCTAACCCAAGGCTGGCACTATCAGGGCATAGTGTTTATCAGCACTACGGGCGTTTATCCCTCCCTCGATAAGTCGATGACCGAAGCGGACGCACAGGCGGAATCGGCTTCATCACAGGTGTTATTGGATGCCGAAGCCTTATTTGCTCGCCAGCCGAATAGTTGCATTGTACGTTTTGCCGGCTTGGTTGGACCTAAACGTCATCCTGGTCGCTTCTTTGCCGGTAAAACCGATGTATCGGGCGGCAATGTTGCGGTCAATCTGGTGCATTTGCAGGACTGTGTCGCGGCGGTGAGCTTGATTATTGCTGCAAAGGCGAAGGGAGAGAAGGTTGCTGCTATCTATAATCTTTGTGCGCCAGAGCATCCTTCCAGAAGTGAATTTTATGTGGCTGCCGCCGAGTCCTTGGGATTAGTGGCGCCGCAATTTAATGAGCAGGTACAAGCCAGCAAAGTTATTCTAGGAGATGCGATAGTCCGCGAGCTTGGGTTTGAGTATCAGTATGTTTCGCCCCTTGCGATGCTGGCGGCCTGTTAGTGGGTGATTTAGCGCCTATTGTTAACAAATGTTTAAGAACCTTGGCCATATTTTGAGGTATCTTAATGGCCTGTGCGTATCGCAAACGACTTACGATTCAATGATGCAGTCACTAATAAGAAGAGAAAATATGAAAAGCCTAACTAATTTTGTTCGACCTTTGGCGGCGCTGGCCTGTGGATTGGTGTTAAGTGCGAGCTTTGCACTGCAGGCGGCGAGTTTTGAAGAAGGGAAGGATTATGTCACTGTCGCTGGCATCAACGAAGCACAAAAGCCTGTGCTGCGAGAGTTCTTCTCCTATAACTGCCCACATTGCTACAAGCAGGAACCCTTTGTCGCTTCCACGGTAAAACTCTTAGGCAAAGATGTGGCTTTCGAGCGCACGCCGGTGGGCGCGGGGCGTCCGGCGTGGGAGTTGAGTCAATTAGCCTATTTTGTTGCACAAAAGCTGAAAATGACCAAGCAAGTGCACGAAGCGATTTTTAAACAAATCCATGAAAAGGGTGAACAATTTACTCGTCCTGAACAGGTAAAAGCTTTCTTTGTGGCTCAAGGCGCGAAGGCCGATGATGTCGATGCGGCGATGAACTCTGTCGATGCGAAATTTACTTTGATGAATTACGACTCGCAGGCGGAATTATCGGGTATTAAGGGTGTGCCATCCTTATTAGTCAATGGTCGCTATTTAGTGACGTCTAAGGTGCATACACCTGAAGAATTGGCCGAGCTAGTCAAGTTCTTAGCCGCCAAGTAAAAGGCTGATAGCTGTGTTTATGGCAGCGTAAACTTACCCGCCAATCTGTTTCCCAATAACCCAGCGATGCTGGGTTATTTTTTACCATTTTACTGAGACATCTGAACTGTAGCAATTGGGTTTATGACCGCCAACTAACCCCAATGCAGTACGATATTTTGTTTATATCACAGCCAGTTACTGTTACCAATCGTCGAATCTTACTGTCATCTAGCACGTCATTTTATCGGTTTCTAGCCTTAGGATCTTCGACATTGGTCTAAGCCGCTTAAAAAATAACTTTTGCATCAAAATGTAAAATCATTGTTAACTTTATGATTTTAAATACTATTCGATTTTTCCTGATGTGAGGCGCTTCGCAAATTAGACTAAGGTCTTGATTGTGGTCACTCCTGCTGTTGCTAGATTTAACAAGACTTAAAAATAAAACAGCACAGGGGAGTCGCTATGGCATTTGAAAACAACGATAAAGCAAAAGGTTACTGGAATGAGAATTTACGTCTCGTTTTAGGCCTATTGGCTATTTGGGCCGCAGTCTCATTTGGATGTGGCATTCTATTGGTTGATGTACTCAATGAAATCCATTTCATGGGCTTCAAGTTAGGTTTCTGGTTTGCCCAACAGGGATCTATGTATGTCTTTGTTGCGCTTATTTTTGTCTACGCGGCAAAAGCCAACGCCTTAGATAAAAAATATAACGTACAAGAAGACTAAGGAGAACGGAAATGGGTGTACAAGGATTAACTTATCTGATTGTGGGGCTGTCGTTCGCGCTCTACATTGGGATCGCGATTTGGTCCCGTGCGGGTTCGACTAAAGAGTTCTATGTTGCGGGTGGCGGTGTTCACCCTGTAGTGAACGGTATGGCAACGGCAGCCGACTGGATGTCAGCGGCATCCTTTATTTCGTTAGCCGGTATTGTTTCTTTCGTCGGTTATGACGGCAGTGTGTACCTGATGGGCTGGACGGGCGGTTATGTATTATTAGCACTGTGTATGGCGCCGTACTTACGTAAATTTGGTAAGTTCACTGTGCCTGATTTCGTGGGTGAGCGTTACTACTCACAAGCGGCTCGTACGGTCGCGGTTATTTGCGCTATCTTCATCTGCTTTACATACATCGCTGGCCAAATGCGCGGTGTGGGCGTGGTATTCTCGCGCTTCCTCGAAGTGGATGTGGACACCGGCGTGTATATCGGTATGGCCGTGGTGTTCTTCTACGCGGTACTCGGTGGTATGAAAGGGATTACCTATACTCAGGTTGCCCAATACTGTGTACTGATCTTCGCCTTTATGGTGCCTGCAATCTTCTTATCTGTGATGATGACGGGTCATATCATTCCTCAAATCGGTTTCGGTGCTCAGTTACTTGATGCTGCGGGGAATAATTCTGGCGTCTATCTGTTAGAGAAACTTAACAATCTGTCTGCGGATCTAGGCTTTGCACCTTACACTGATGGTTCTAAGAGCATGATCGACGTGTTCTGTATTACTGGCGCTTTGATGGTGGGTACTGCGGGCTTACCCCACGTTATCGTGCGTTTTTTCACTGTACCTAAAGTGAAAGATGCGCGTGTGTCAGCTGGTTGGGCGTTGGTGTTTATTGCTATCATGTACACCACTGTTCCTGCATTGGCGGCATTCTCTCGCGTCAATATGATCGAAACCATTAACGGTCCAGATCAAAAGGGTGTTGCCTATGAAACTGCGCCAGATTGGATTAAAAACTGGGAAAAAACCGGTCTGATCAAATGGGATGACAAAAACGGCGACGGCAAAATCTACTATGCCAAAGGCAAAATGGAAGATGCTGCTAGCCCTAACGAAATGAAGATCGACAACGATATCATCGTATTAGCAACGCCAGAAATCGCGAATCTGCCAGCTTGGGTTATCGCACTGGTAGCTGCGGGTGGTTTAGCGGCGGCGTTATCTACCTCTGCGGGTCTGTTACTGGTTATCTCGACTTCAGTGTCACACGACTTACTGAAGAAGAACCTGATGCCCAATATCTCTGACAAGAAAGAGCTGATGTACGCTCGACTAGCTGCCGGTATCGGCATCGTGATTGCGGGTTACTTCGGGGTTAACCCACCAGGATTCGTGGCAGCGGTAGTGGCGTTCGCCTTCGGTCTGGCGGCATCCTCTCTGTTCCCAGCCATCATCATGGGTATCTTCTCTAAGACGATGAACAAAGAAGGTGCAATCGCAGGTATGGTTATCGGTCTACTGTTCACTGCGGGTTACATCATCTACTTCAAGTTTGTAGACCCAACGGCTAACGTAGCGGCTAACTGGTTCCTCGGTATTTCGCCAGAAGGTATCGGTATGGTCGGTATGGTGGTGAACTTTGCGGTGGCGGCTATTGTCTGTAAAGTGACCGCAGCGGCACCTGCCCATGTACAAGATATGGTTGAATCTATCCGGTTCCCTAAAGGGGCGGGAGAAGCGAGCAGCCATTAATCACTGCTGGGTTTTGCTTAGCTAAATTAAGATAAAAGGACGCATTAGCGTCCTTTTGTTTTTATGGAGTCAGCGCAAGCTTAAGGCTGACTTTAGTCGTATATGGCCCAACAATTGGGCGCGCTATAGTGGGATAAAATTCACCTAAAATAAGGTGTTGCTATGAACGCCAGCGAATTACAACCCGTTGTGCAGTTTTTAACATCCACAGCCCCCTTCGATACTTTGCCCAACGAGATCATCTTACGTTGCGCTAAGTCGGTGATCGTTGGTTACTACAGTAAAGCCTCGGGGTTTGTGAAATTTGATGCCGATGCGCCGAAATTGTACCTAGTTCGCAGCGGCGCCTTTGAGGTGCGGGATCCCGAAGGGGTGCTAGTGGACAGGGTCGCCGAAGGGGAGTTTTTTGGCTTTTCGACGCTGTTGTCTGGGGAGAAAGTGGTTAACCGGGTCGCTATTCTTGAAGACAGTCTAGTGTATCACCTACCGCAGGCATTGTTTGACCAACTGCGAAGCGAGAGTCGACACTTCGATAAATTTTTTACCCGCGCCTTTGCCAAGCGTTTACGTCACGAGGCACGGTTTAAGGCGAAAGATTTAACGACTACTAGTCGAATCAGTACCTTAATGTCATCTTCGCCTATTATGATCGACGCCCATGCCAGTGTGACGCAAGCCGCGCTCTTGATGCGCAACTCGCGGGTTTCGTCCTTATTGGTTACGGACAATCATAAGCTAGTGGGGATTTTAACCGATAAAGATCTGCGTAACCGGGTGCTCGCCGCAGGGCTCGATGGCCGAATCGCCGTGCATCAAGCCATGACCACATCGCCGATTTCGATTTCATCCAATGCGTTGATTTTCGAGGCTATGCTATTGATGAGTGAGCATAACATTCATCACTTGCCGATCATTGATGAGCAAAATACCGAGGAAGTAAAAGCCATTGGCATGGTGACCAGTACCGACATTTTGCGCGGTCAAGGTTCACAGCCCCTGCTGCTGATTGGTGAAATTGAGCGGCAGCGTGACCTCGCCAGCCTTATTAGCGTTAGTAAACAAATTCCCTTGTTACTGCAAAATTTAATCAGTGCCGATGCGAGAGCTGAGGAGATTGGTCGGGTACTGACCTCGGTCACTGATGCGCTAACGCGGCGCTTGATTGTACTCAATCAGCAAATTCTCGGTGAGGCGCCGATGGCATTTTGCTGGTTAGCCTTTGGCTCGCAAGGGCGACAAGACCAAGCCGCTTGTTCGGATCAAGATAACGGCTTGCTGGTGTCCGAAGAAATGGACGACTACGCCAAAGGCTATTTCGATGCCTTGACCCATGCGGTTTGTGCGGGGCTGGATCAATGTGGTTATGCTTTTTGTCCCGGTAATATCATGGCGCAAAACCCACAGTGGCGGATGTCACTCAACGAATGGCAGCAGGTCTTTGAAAAGTGGGTGGTCACGCCAGAACCTAAGGCATTGATGCATGCGAGTATTTTCTTTGATATGCGTTCAGTCTTTGGCCCGCAATCCCTGTTCGATGCCCTGCAGGACAAAGTGCTGGCACAAACCAAAGACAATGATATTTTCCTTGCGGGGATGACGGGCAATTCCCTCGTCGAGTCGCCACCCTTAGGCTTTTTTCGAAAATTTGTGTTAGAGCGTGATGGCAGTGAGGTAAAAGGCATTGATTTAAAACATAAAGGAAATGCGTTAATCAACGATATCGCCCGCGTGTATGCGCTGTCGGCGGGGATTAAGGAAGTGAATACCGCCAAACGAATTCGGGCGCTGATGGACGCCAATATTCTCAATCGTAAGGATGCGCTTAATTTGGCCGATGCCCATGAATTTATTGCCCATATGCGTTTATCGAATCAAGGCTACCAACATACGCAGGGGCTTAAGATCAGTAATTATTTGTTACCCGGCCATCTATCTTCTTTGGTGAGGCATCAACTGCGGGATGCGTTTAAGGTGGTCCATGATGCCCAGTCGGGGATGAAGATGAAATTTATGCGGAGCTTTTAATGGGGCCTTGGTGGGTGAACGCTAAGCTGCGCTGGCGTGCGCTACGCTGTCAGCATCGGCTATTTAAGGACTATTACCAATCCTTAGTGCCGCTGTTGGAATTACCCATTAGTCGGGCGCCCTTGATGGCGATGGATTTGGAGATGACAGGCCTCAATCCCTTACAGGACCAAATCTTAAGTATTGGGCTAGTGCCGATTGAAAATGGGGCGATTCCCTTGATGGGCGCTCAGCAAAAACTGGTGCAAATTCAGGGCAGTGTAGGGCAGAGTGCGACCATCCATGGGATCCTCGATAATCATTTAACCGAGGCGGTGACGATTGAAGAGGCGATGGCATGGTTTGTGGCGCAAACCCGTGGTCATGTGTTGGTTGCGCATCATTCCCCCCTCGATTGCCGTTTCTTACAGCAAGATATCTTGTCGATTTATCATCAAGCGATTGTACTGCCTGCGATTGATACCCTACTGCTGGAAAAAAACCGTTTGCTACGCGAACACTCAGTGCTTAAAGAAGGCAGCTTAAGGCTTGGGGCATGCCGTGAGCGATATGGATTGCCGATATATGGCGCCCACAGCGCCCTTACTGACGCATTGGCCTGCGGCGAATTGTTATTGGCGCAGGTGGCAAGCATGGGCGGCGCCGATGAGTTAAAGGTGGGTGAATTGTTAGCTTACTCACGCTAAGCGGTGTGTTAGCGCCCTAAAGGTTAGCGTTCCATTGTTTGCCCCAAAATCTCTTCAGCTTGTTTTCTTAGATTGAATCTCTAAGTTTAACGCCGTGTTGTTAGAATTGAGTGCTCACAAAAAGCGGCTTTAAAAGCGTACTAATTCGGCTCGCTAGTCTTTCGATAAATCCGCTTCTAATTCAAGACATAAGCGACGTAACTCCTCGATACGCTCAGCATTCATGTTGGAGCGTGCCACCAATTTCTCCGTAAGCTGAGTCGCTTCTTCCTGTAATTGTCGGCCCTTATCGGTGAGGGAAATGACCTTTTTACGCTCATCCAACTCGGATAAGTTGCGGGTGAGTAATCCTTTTGCCTCCAAGCGTTTAACGATTGGCGTTAAGGTGCTGGGATCTAAACGTGTATCGTTAGACAATTCTTTGAGACTTACGTCGTTCACGTACCAGAGTGAGTGCATCACTATGTACTGGGGGTAGGTGAGATCATATTCGTCAAGGATGGGACGAAAGGCTCGCACTAATGAGTTGGTCGCCGAATACAGTGCAAAGCACACGTTGTCTGATAATTTTTGAGCCATAAAGCGTACCCAGAATAAACAATGAAGGCTGATGTTAACAAATTCCACTCTGTAAAAATAGTTTGTGTGCAAAATATTTTTAGGCGTAATGGTTGATTTGTGCGTCACTTGTGGGTAGTTTATTGGCAAACAGTTTGTGCGCAAACTATTTGCAAGCTAATAAATTGGTTCATTGTCGACAACATATCACTCCACTTCCAGTTTGCTGTGTGTTCGACGTAATAGAGGTTAACCCCATGATAAGCAGTCAAATTCATTTAGCATCACGCCCTGTTGGTATGCCGACGCTGGCAAACTTTAAACAGGTCGAGGTGACGTTGCCCGCATTAAAAGCCGGCGAAGTGCTGGTTAAAAACACCTGGATGTCAGTCGATCCCTATATGCGTGGTCGTATGATGGATAGGGATTCCTACATTCCACCCTTCCAGATTGATGCGGTTATGGACGGCGGGGCAATAGGCGAAGTGATTGAGTCACTCAATCCACAATTCCCAGTAGGTTCAAAAGTGAGCCATATCAGCGGTTGGCGCAGCGCCTTTATTAGTGATGGGCAGGATCTCACCTTATTGCCTGCGGTGAATATTCCTGAGCAATACTTTTTAGGTGTTATCGGCATGCCCGGATTAACCGCTTGGGTGGGGCTGATGCAAATCGCTAAGTTAAAACCAACGGATACCGTGTTTGTTTCAGCGGCATCGGGTGCTGTGGGTATGGTTGTCTGTCAAATCGCTAAGCTTAATGGCTGTAAAGTGATTGCTTCGGTTGGCTCGGATGAGAAGGCCGAATTGGTTCAAAGTTTGGGCGTGGATGCCGTGATTAACTATAAAAAAGTCACTGATTTAACTCAGGCTTTGCGCGACGCTGCGCCCGATGGCATTGATGTGTATTTTGAGAATGTCGGCGGCGCTCATCTTGAAGCCGCGTTGAATGTGCTAAACGAATATGGTCGCATTCCTGTGTGTGGGATGATTGCCGATTATAATGCGCAGGCACCAGTCCCAGGGCCAAGTAATCTGTTAGCCATCAACACTAAAAAGTTAACCATGCAGGGCTTTATTGTGATGGACTACTTCGATCAGTTTGAAGAGTTTATCGCTCAAATGGCGCAGTGGCTGCAAGCGGGTAAAGTAAAATCGGAAGAAACCGTTTATCAAGGTTTAGACCAAGCTGCTGAGGCGTTTATCGGCCTGTTTGAAGGTAAAAACAAAGGCAAAATGCTAGTTAAACTCTAATCTTGCTAGGCTTTTATGACTAACCATTGAGGTGCAAAGGTGAAATCCGATGCACCTTGATGTCGTGGATCATGTCAAGCGTGAGTCATGCTAAGTGATGCTGCGGCGCATGCCACTTGCTGAAGCGAATAAAGTCACCGTTTGAACTGAAGCCTGTGTTATCAAGGCTTCAGTTTTGGCTATTCACAATCTAGCCGACTGAGTTTGTGCTCCGGCTAGCGATTTCAGCTTTAATTCACGCTTATCCCATTACACTGCAACATCGCAGTCCTTAGAAGCTCAATAACCCGTTAAAAGGTAAGTTACCCGTATTATGCTTGAGGATCTTTACGGATAACTTGGCAATTAAGTGAAACTGTACTTCACTCTTATTATTGAGAATTCAAAGGCTAAGGCACACTGACCGAACGATAGTTCTTTAGAACTATCGGTTTAAAGAAAGGTGGGTTTAAAGAATGGTAGGTTTAAAGTACTGTGGGTTTAAAGAACTGTAGGTTTAAAGAATTAGGCCTTAAACAAAGGTGAGCGCAAGGAGGGGCGCAAACTCCATCCGACTTTCTTAACCTGCTATTTCTTAATGATGCCTTTTACAGATAACTGATGCCATAAGGGGATGATGATGCCATTACCGTTACTTTGGCTCGGCAGCGCGGCGATGGGCGCGTTGTTGCTCGCCGATGAGCGTGAAAAGCGCCAGCAGCTTGAGCGTGACCGCTTATTAGGCAAGGCTCCACGGCAAACGACGGGCGGCCAAGCCATGGTCGCTGCGCCAAGTCAGTGGCAAAAGGGCTTTAAACAAGTCTCGCCGCAGCCTGGCAGCATTGTCTGCTGCTATGTGTTTGGGGTCATTGAACATACGGGCATTTGGTTGGCGGATGATTGCCTCGTCGAGCTACATGGCTCAGGGCTGATAAGGGCGGTATCGGTAAAGCGCTTTTTAGCGGGGCGCACTGGCAGCCAAATCTATATTGCCTGTAATCATCAACATCAACCACTGATTGCCAGTGATATGGTGAGCCGCGCCGAGCGGGCCATTTATCAATACCGCGAATACGATTTGTTCGACAATAACTGCCATCGATTTGTTTGGTCATGCTTATGTGGTGAAGAGGTGGCCATAAAAAGTTTTAACGAATTAAATCAAAAACTCGCAGGCTATTTTAAGCAGGGGATTTACTGGGATGAAATGCGTCGAGTACCTGAAGAGATAAAAATATAAAAGACCATCCGAAGATGGCCTTTTATCTGTGTTCGGGATTTATTACTTACAGAAATAATCCACAGCACGTTTAACCAGTTCAATGCCACTCAACTCGCAAGGTGGCAGCTGAGCATCACTCACTTGAACTGGCGTTACGCGCTCGCACCATTGCAATAGTAGCGCTGCTGAGGTTAATCCCGCACCGAAGGCGCAGGACAAAATAGTTTGGTTCGGCTTAATTAAACCTTTCTCCAATGCATCGCAGATGGCGATGGGAATAGTGGCCGCAGAGGTATTACCATAGTTAGCAATGTTCACGAAGGCTTTTTCTTTAGGGATCTTCATGCGGCTAACGAGGGTATCGATAATGCGCTCGTTTGCTTGGTGTGGGATCACTAAGTCGACTTCATCCTTATCGACGCCACATTTTTCCAGCACTTGAGTGCTTAACTTATTCATACCATTAATGGCACGTTTAAAGATTTCTTGGCCATCGAATTGAATATAAAAATCTAAGGACTCAGCGGAGAATCTATCCATCGCAGTACCAAAACCGGCTTTTAGGATATCACGACCGTCAGGGTCGTTATTCAGCTCATAGCCTAACACGCCGCCTGGCACATCCGTCGCTTCCACGACAACCGCGCCCGCGCCATCACCAAACAGCACTGCGGTTTCACGGCGTGACCAATCGAGGTAGAAAGACAAACGCTCGGCACCGACGACTAGTACTTTTTTGCATTGGCCACTCTTGATCTGTGAGCTGGCTAAGCCTAAGCCATACAAAAAGCCACTACAGGCTGCGTTGATATCGAAAGCTGCGCAACTTGCACCAATATTCGCCTGTACTGTGGAGGCAATATTCGGGATCAAGGTATCTGGGCTGGCGCTGGCTAAAATGATCATATCAATTTCGCTGCCGTCAATGCCCGCCGCAGCAAGGGCGCGTTTAGCGGCAACCGATGCTAACTCAGAGGTATTCACATGGCTGATATGACGCTGGCTGATCCCGGTACGGCTTTTAATCCATTCATCGGAAGTTTCGATAAAAGTAGCAAGATCATCGTTAGTCAAAGTGGCGGGAGGAACACATTTTCCCCAGCCAGTGATAGTGGCGTACTGCATGGTGTTTTCTCTCAAATAAAAAAGGCAGAACCTGAAGTGCTGCCTCAAATCGACAACAAAGCTTATCGGTATAACGAATGACAGTCCGTGATCTATACCACCTGTTTGGCGACGAGATCCCGAATTGTCATTGCGGCATGCAAAATATGATGTCGCAGCAACGCCGTGGCTTTCTCTGTTTCTCTTTGTTTGCAATAGTTGAGCAGTTCGCGGTGCTCGTGCTCTGCTGCGGGAATACCTCCTGCGAGCAGCAATTGCAAACGGATATATCTATCGCAGTTAGTATTGAGGCCGTGGACAACCTCTAGCGTATGTGGACGATTGGCGGCTTGATATAAACAGGTATGAAACTGTGTATTTAGCTCGCTCCAACTGGCGACGGCATCTTCATGTTTAAAGGCCGATTCCAATTGCTCCAATACGCGTTCTGCTTTGATTAAATCGTCTTCTTGAAGTCGTGGTATGGCTTTGGCGAGCAGATCGGTCTCGATCATGGCGCGTAATTCAAAAAGCTCAGTCACTTGTTCAACGGATAATTCGGTCGCGGTCGCCCCTTTATGGGGTTCGAACTTCACCAGCCCCTCCGCCTCCAGTTGTAGTAAGGCTTCTCTCACGGGAATGCGGCTTACATGTAAGGCTTCGGCTAAGGCGCTTTGTCTGAGTGGTTCTCCTGCGGCTATATCACCCGAAAGAATTTTCTCTCTGAGCACTTCTACAACTAATTGGGTGCGGGTTTTATGGACTATAGGCGTAGTTCGACTCATTATGACCGTCTATTTTTAGGTGTTTTATTGTTATCCGTGCAAGATTACCGTTAAAAACAGCACAAATAAAGGGAAAAGCTCGATTGAATACCGCATCCCTTAAGCCTAAAAAAGCATTATCGGCCGATTTTATCGGCGAAATGCGTCGGGATAAGTACGATTTAATACTGTTTGAAGCCCGCCAGGGGCGAGATAAGCCGGAACTTGTTCAAACTCCGTCATGTCGCTGACAACTTCGCGGTGCAATTTCTTGCAATGGATGGAATAATAGGGAAATTACGCATTAAGCGCCGTTTTTAGTGAGTGGAGTAGTACTGTGGGTACAGTCAATCGAGCCGTATTTTTAGACCGTGATGGTGTGATCAACAAAGATCATGGTTATGTGCATCAGGTGGATGACTTTGAATATATAGAAGGTGTGTTTGAAGCCTGCCTTGCATTAAAACAAATGGGATACAAATTGGTGGTGGTCACCAATCAGTCGGGCATTGCCCGTGGCATGTATACCGAAGATCAATTCCACAGTCTCACCGAATGGATGGATTGGAACTTTGCCGATAAAGGTGTCGACCTCGATGGCATCTATTATTGCCCGCATCATAATGAAAAAGGTCTCGGTGAATATAAAGTTGATTGCGATTGCCGCAAGCCAAAACCAGGCATGCTACTCGATGCGGCAAAATTCCTGAAAATCGATTTGTCGCAGTCGGTGATGGTGGGCGATAAAGCAGACGATATGCTCGCGGCCAAAGCGGCAGGGGTGCCGACACGTATCCTCGTCCGTACAGGTAAAGCCATTGCTGATGATAGCGAGGCGTCTGTAGTGCTCGATAGCATTGCCGATGTGCCAGGATTTTTAAAGAAGTAGCCTATCCTTGCTACTTAAAGCGCGCATCAATCTATTCGAATCGTAAGATTGAACTTGAGGCACGAGCTTAACAAGAAAAAAAGTGCGGTATTGGCTTTATCGTTTTGCTTTGTGAGCGATGCTAACGGCGTTAGCTAGATGATAGAGATAGCCAAAGTGATGGAAATTACAGCGAATTAGGCGCTAAAACCGATGTTTGGTTTAAAAAATGCACACTCACTTCGGTTTTTCTAATTATTTTGCCTAAAGGGGTTGCGGTAAAATCTGACATCCCTATAATGCGCATCCACTGGCCCAGCGGGGTCAACGGTGAAAGCATAAAGCGCTAGGCGCTTAAAGCAAATAACCATGCTCTTTAACAATTTATCAAGCAAATCTGTGTGGACACTCACAGGTGTTGAGTTAATCGAAATTACTCTGCCGTTTGGCGAGTAATCAAAATTTAAATCAATGAATGAGTGTTCATAGCAATATGTACAGTTTGTTTTGACTTTCGAGTTGAAACGACAAATCAGAATTCATTGAGCCGAACCTTAGGGTTCACAAAACTTTTAATTGAAGAGTTTGATCATGGCTCAGATTGAACGCTGGCGGCAGGCCTAACACATGCAAGTCGAGCGGCAGCACAAGTGAGTTTACTCATGAGGTGGCGAGCGGCGGACGGGTGAGTAATGCCTAGGGATCTGCCCAGTCGTGGGGGATAACAGTTGGAAACGACTGCTAATACCGCATACGCCCTACGGGGGAAAGGAGGGGACCTTCGGGCCTTCCGCGATTGGATGAACCTAGGTGGGATTAGCTAGTTGGTGAGGTAATGGCTCACCAAGGCGACGATCCCTAGCTGTTCTGAGAGGATGATCAGCCACACTGGGACTGAGACACGGCCCAGACTCCTACGGGAGGCAGCAGTGGGGAATATTGCACAATGGGGGAAACCCTGATGCAGCCATGCCGCGTGTGTGAAGAAGGCCTTCGGGTTGTAAAGCACTTTCAGTAGGGAGGAAAGGTTGTAAGTTAATACCTTGCAGCTGTGACGTTACCTACAGAAGAAGGACCGGCTAACTCCGTGCCAGCAGCCGCGGTAATACGGAGGGTCCAAGCGTTAATCGGAATTACTGGGCGTAAAGCGTGCGCAGGCGGTTTGTTAAGCGAGATGTGAAAGCCCCGGGCTCAACCTGGGAATTGCATTTCGAACTGGCAAACTAGAGTCTTGTAGAGGGGGGTAGAATTCCAGGTGTAGCGGTGAAATGCGTAGAGATCTGGAGGAATACCGGTGGCGAAGGCGGCCCCCTGGACAAAGACTGACGCTCAGGCACGAAAGCGTGGGGAGCAAACAGGATTAGATACCCTGGTAGTCCACGCCGTAAACGATGTCTACTCGGAGTTTGGTGTCTTGAACACTGGGCTCTCAAGCTAACGCATTAAGTAGACCGCCTGGGGAGTACGGCCGCAAGGTTAAAACTCAAATGAATTGACGGGGGCCCGCACAAGCGGTGGAGCATGTGGTTTAATTCGATGCAACGCGAAGAACCTTACCTACTCTTGACATCCAGAGAATTCGCTAGAGATAGCTTAGTGCCTTCGGGAACTCTGAGACAGGTGCTGCATGGCTGTCGTCAGCTCGTGTTGTGAAATGTTGGGTTAAGTCCCGCAACGAGCGCAACCCCTATCCTTATTTGCCAGCGCGTAATGGCGGGAACTCTAGGGAGACTGCCGGTGATAAACCGGAGGAAGGTGGGGACGACGTCAAGTCATCATGGCCCTTACGAGTAGGGCTACACACGTGCTACAATGGCGAGTACAGAGGGTTGCAAAGCCGCGAGGTGGAGCTAATCTCACAAAGCTCGTCGTAGTCCGGATTGGAGTCTGCAACTCGACTCCATGAAGTCGGAATCGCTAGTAATCGTGGATCAGAATGCCACGGTGAATACGTTCCCGGGCCTTGTACACACCGCCCGTCACACCATGGGAGTGGGCTGCAAAAGAAGTGGGTAGCTTAACCTTCGGGAGGGCGCTCACCACTTTGTGGTTCATGACTGGGGTGAAGTCGTAACAAGGTAGCCCTAGGGGAACCTGGGGCTGGATCACCTCCTTACCTATACGACTAACTCGATGTTTGTTGAGTGTTCACACAGATTTGCTTGATAGAAGATAGAGTAAAAGATGGGTCTGTAGCTCAGCTGGTTAGAGCGCACCCCTGATAAGGGTGAGGTCGGTGGTTCAAGTCCACTCTGACCCACCAATCCTTTGAGGGTTGGACATCTGATACTCGCACTGCATGTAAATGGGGCTATAGCTCAGCTGGGAGAGCGCCTGCCTTGCACGCAGGAGGTCTGCGGTTCGATCCCGCATAGCTCCACCATTTACTGCAATCTGGTTAGAGATGCCAAAGATAAACTGAAAAATTATCTTTGGCTTTTTTAAGCCCGCTCTTTAACAATTTGGAAAGCTGATAGTAATTAATGCAATGATGTCTGTCGTTGTGTTAATACGAAAAAATTGAGTTCTTAAAACACTTTTTAAGTGTCTTGAATATTCAAGTCTAAGGCGAGTCCATTTCCTTGGTCGGAAATGAGACAAGTAAAACCAGCTGGTCGCAACGACCTAGGTGAGTGAAACTCATTTGGGTTGTATGGTTAAGCGACTAAGCGTATACGGTGGATGCCTTGGCAGTCAGAGGCGATGAAGGACGTAGTAACTTGCGAAAAGCGTTGGCGAGCTAGTAACAAGCATTTGAGCTAACGATGTCCGAATGGGGGAACCCAGCAGCATAAGCTGTTATCGTAACGTGAATACATAGCGTTGCGAGGCAAACGAGGGGAACTGAAACATCTAAGTACCCTTAGGAAAAGAAATCAACCGAGATTCCCCTAGTAGCGGCGAGCGAACGGGGATTAGCCCTTAAGTCAGAGGGGTGTTAGTGGAATGGTCTGGAAAGTCCAGCGGCACAGGGTGATAGCCCCGTACACGAAAACTAACCTTTGATGAAAACGAGTAAGGCGGGACACGTGATATCCTGTTTGAATATGGGGGGACCATCCTCCAAGGCTAAATACTCCTGACTGACCGATAGTGAACCAGTACCGTGAGGGAAAGGCGAAAAGAACCCCTGTGAGGGGAGTGAAATAGAACCTGAAACCGTATACGTACAAGCAGTGGGAGCGGTTCTTGAGACCGTGACTGCGTACCTTTTGTATAATGGGTCAGCGACTTACGTTTTGTAGCGAGGTTAAGCGAATAGCGGAGCCGTAGGGAAACCGAGTGTTAACTGCGCGTTTAGTTGCAAGGCGTAGACCCGAAACCCGGTGATCTAGCCATGGGCAGGTTGAAGGTTGAGTAACATCAACTGGAGGACCGAACCGACTAATGTTGAAAAATTAGCGGATGACTTGTGGCTGGGGGTGAAAGGCCAATCAAACCGGGAGATATCTGGTTCTCCTCGAAAGCTATTTAGGTAGCGCCTCGGACGAACACCTTTGGGGGTAGAGCACTGTTAAGGCTAGGGGGTCATCCCGACTTACCAACCCTTTGCAAACTCCGAATACCAAAGAGTGCTATCCGGGAGACAGACGGCGGGTGCTAACGTCCGTCGTCAAAAGGGAAACAACCCAGACCGTCAGCTAAGGTCCCAAAGTGTATGTTAAGTGGGAAACGATGTGGGAAGGCTTAGACAGCTAGGATGTTGGCTTAGAAGCAGCCATCATTTAAAGAAAGCGTAATAGCTCACTAGTCGAGTCGGCCTGCGCGGAAGATGTAACGGGGCTAAACATACCACCGAAGCTACGGGTGCAATCCTTTAGGGTTGCGCGGTAGAGGAGCGTTCTGTAAGCCGTTGAAGGTGAAGGGGTAACCCACGCTGGAGGTATCAGAAGTGCGAATGCTGACATGAGTAACGATAAAGGGGGTGAAAAACCCCCTCGCCGAAAGACCAAGGGTTCCTGTCCAACGTTAATCGGGGCAGGGTGAGTCGACCCCTAAGGCGAGGCCGAAAGGCGTAGTCGATGGGAAACAGATTAATATTTCTGTACTTCCGCTAACTGCGATGGAGAGACGGAGAAGGCTAGGCTAGCGCGGCGTTGGTAGTCCGCGTTTAAGGTGGTAGGTGGGTGACTTAGGCAAATCCGGGTCACTATACACTGAGAGCTGATGACGAGTCCCCAAGGGGATGAAGTAGTTGATGCCATGCTTCCAGGAAAATCTTCTAAGCTTCAGGTTAGCGGGAATCGTACCCCAAACCGACACAGGTGGTCGGGTAGAGAATACCAAGGCGCTTGAGAGAACTCGGCTGAAGGAACTAGGCAAAATGGTACCGTAACTTCGGGAGAAGGTACGCTGCTGTTGGTGATGGGACTTGCTCCCTAAGCTGACGGCAGTCGCAGATACCAGGTGGCTGCAACTGTTTATCAAAAACACAGCACTGTGCAAAATCGCAAGATGACGTATACGGTGTGACGCCTGCCCGGTGCCGGAAGGTTAATTGATTGGGTTATCGCAAGAGAAGCTCATGATCGAAGCCCCGGTAAACGGCGGCCGTAACTATAACGGTCCTAAGGTAGCGAAATTCCTTGTCGGGTAAGTTCCGACCTGCACGAATGGCGTAATGATGGCCACGCTGTCTCCAGCCGAGACTCAGTGAAGTTGAAATTGCGGTGAAGATGCCGTATACCCGCGGCTAGACGGAAAGACCCCGTGAACCTTTACTATAGCTTGGCACTGAACATTGACCCTACATGTGTAGGATAGGTGGGAGACTTTGAAGTTGGAACGCTAGTTCTGATGGAGTCGTCCTTGAAATACCACCCTTGTAGTGTTGATGTTCTAACTTGGGCCCCTAATCGGGGTTAAGGACAGTGCCTGGTGGGTAGTTTGACTGGGGCGGTCTCCTCCCAAAGAGTAACGGAGGAGCACGAAGGTTGGCTAAGTACGGTCGGACATCGTACGGTTAGTGCAATGGCATAAGCCAGCTTAACTGCGAGACAGACACGTCGAGCAGGTACGAAAGTAGGTCATAGTGATCCGGTGGTTCTGAATGGAAGGGCCATCGCTCAACGGATAAAAGGTACTCCGGGGATAACAGGCTGATACCGCCCAAGAGTTCATATCGACGGCGGTGTTTGGCACCTCGATGTCGGCTCATCACATCCTGGGGCTGAAGTCGGTCCCAAGGGTATGGCTGTTCGCCATTTAAAGTGGTACGCGAGCTGGGTTCAGAACGTCGTGAGACAGTTCGGTCCCTATCTGCCGTGGGCGTTGGATGATTGAGGGGAGTTGCTCCTAGTACGAGAGGACCGGAGTGAACGAACCGCTGGTGTTCGGGTTGTCATGCCAATGGCATTGCCCGGTAGCTATGTTCGGAATCGATAACCGCTGAAAGCATCTAAGCGGGAAGCGAGCCCCAAGATGAGTCATCCCTTGGACTTTAAGTCCACTAAAGAGCCGTTCGAGACTAGGACGTTGATAGGTCAGGTGTGTAAGCGTTGTGAGGCGTTGAGCTAACTGATACTAATGACTCGAGAGGCTTAACCATACAACCCAGATGGGTTTTACTGAAAATGTTCCAGACATTTTCCAGTACTTCCTCCTTCCCTGGAGGTCGTACAGTACTTAGCTTGAATACAAACACTTAAGAAGTGCAACTCAAACAGCTTTCCGAATTAATTTACTGCCTGCATAAAGATAAGACGGGTAAGTGAATAACAAATTTGCTTGGTGACAATAGCATTGTGGTCCCACCTGATCCCATCCCGAACTCAGAAGTGAAACGCAATCGCGCCGATGGTAGTGTGGGGTCTCCCCATGTGAGAGTAGGTCATCGCCAAGCGCCTAAATAAACAATGAAGCCAGCTGAATAAGCTGGCTTTTTTGTTTTTGGTGTTTCAATTTTATCCTCTTTACTCTCTTTATATATTCTCACTGAACTCACGCTTACCACCCAGCAATTTAAGCAAATAACATTAGGCCAATAAAAAGAGCAACCTAGGCTGCTCTATTCTGTATTGGGTCGCGTGCCTTACTCCCTTATTACTGCCAAAACCTAACGAATACGCTTATTGCCCGTTAATTTTGGCCTTGAATTTTGCTTTGGTGGCGTCATCGGCGAGGTGATACCAATAATCCAGCATATGGCTGATTTCAGCTTGGGTCGGCGAGTCTGTTGTTGCGTCTTGTGTTACTGCAGCTGTTGATGCGGCAGCACTTGCGGTTACGGCTGTTGATGGCGCAGAAGTGGCGACTGGCAGAGTTGGTGCAGTCATTGTTGCTGATACTTGAGGCTGGTTTTGCACTGCGGCAAGCGTTATCGATGCGGGATGTTGGCCTTGATTGTATTGAAAGATTTCCTGCTCGAAGTTTCGGCCTATCTGAAGCCCGTTTTTCACTAATCTGTCTTGGTCGAAGCTAATCGCTTGATTGTGCTTATCTAAAAGCGTAAGTGACGGTGACTCATCGAACTGCTTTGCAGCTTTTGCCGAGTCGATACTGGGCAGTTTGAGCTGTAATGCTTGGTCGGTTTCATTAAAGCGGATGATCAGCACGTCCGATTGATAGCGCACCGAATTAGCCTGTTTGCGGTACTGGGCATTGTAGCGAAACGCAATTTGGTTCAATCCATTACTCAGCGTGACTGGCGAGGTGCTTAATGGCTTTTGTCCATTCACAGTTAACAGCTCGACATCACTTGGCAGTTGCAGGAGAACTTCGGCACTAACGGGTTGCAGGCTGGCAAGCAGTATGGCGGATGCGCACAGGATAGAGGGGGATTTCATAGGCTTTCTCTTGGTTGATATCACGCACTAATGATAAGTGAGATAGCCGTTAACACAAAGTGGAGAGCTAAGCTGATGGTCACAAAGAACACAAAGGGTGCCCAAAGCGCGATACATATCATCGATATTGGGCTGCGATGTAGAATAAAGAAAAGGCTCACTGGGAGCCTTTTCTTGCCTAAGTACGAGACTGAGTTTAGCCTGACGTTGGCTTAACTTAAGCGCAATAACGCAAATTACTTCGCTTTATCTTGGCTTAGGTTGATGCGGTACACGGCAAAACCGAGTTCATCTTTACTAATCTTGGTCATTTCGCGTTGTTTATTTGCTTCGATAAAGGTAGCGGCTTTATCGCTATCTTGGGTTTGGAAGCGAATATCTAACGCAACACTGGTGCTGATGGTTTTGAAATCCCAGTTGTAGTCAGCACTTGGGTTGACCATGCCATCATACTTGCCTGTGGTTTCGTTGAACTGAGATTGCGCCGTGATATAGGCCGCTAAGGCTTCACGGTTAGTATCTGGCAGTTCGAGTACCACATGATCACTGCCGGTACCGGCAAACTTGCCACCAAAGGCGCGGTAGTTATTTGAGGCTACAATAAATTCTTTGGCCGCAAACTCTTCGCCAGTGAAGACTTTACCGTTGGCATCTGTGTAGCTTAAATCGACGATACGGTTAGCATTGGCATTGACGACAGCGCAGTCGCGGTCGAATTTACTTGGTTGAGTCACATCAATCTTGTAGGTCAAGCCATCGAGCACGTCGAAGTTATAGGTTGGGTGACCATCCCAGTTGATTAACTCCTGCGGCGTAGTCTTGGTTGGATCGATTTGATTGAATTGGTTAGCCGAACACTCCAGCCAATCTTTCAGTTCAGCACCCGTTGCTTTGACCGCCACCATAGTGTTGGGGTAGAGGTAAAGATCGGCGGCGTTTTTAAAGGTCAATGCGCCTTTATCCACTTGTACATATTGGTCTGCATCACTGGTTGTACCGTGGCGACCACCGGCTTTGAATGGCGCAGAAGCCGATAAGACGGGCAGATCTTTTAACGCCTCGGGGAGTTTGGCTTTGACGTTAGCAATTTGCGCGTCAGAAACGATTTGTACGGTTGGATCGTCCTGTACTAAGGTCAAGAAGCTGTACATATCGGCGGCAGCAACCCCAATCGGTTCGTCCACGAAGGCGAGTGTCCCTTGGTGCTCGGCGGCAACGGCATCATGGATGGCGGCGTCGGCTTCGACTAATGGTGTTTTAGTTGCGCCATCATAGATAGGACGTGCCTTAGTGGTGGCACTGAGCACAGACCACTTACCGTCTTTACGCTCGAGTTTAAAGTCGACCACACCTAAGTTGTCACCCCAGCGTCCAGGCATGACGGCTGGCACACCATTTAACAGACCCTTAGTCACGTCTGTATTAGGTAAGTCGGCATATTTGGCATCGGGGAAAATAGAGTGGCTGTGACCAAAGAGGATGGCATTAATACCGTCAACATAGGTCAAGGCATAGGTTGCGTTTTCTGCCATAGGATCGCCAGGATTTTCGGTCGAACCAATACCAGAGTGGGGGATTGCGATAATCAAATCCGCGCCTTTTGCTTTCATTTCAGGCACATATTTCTTGGCGGTCGCAACAATATCTTCAACCGTTACTTTGCCAGTAAGATTTTGTTTATCCCACAATAAGATTTGTGGTGGCACAAAACCAATATAACCAATCTTAATGGTTTGGTTATTTCCTTCGCTATCGACGATTTGTTTTTCTTTAATGATATAAGGGGTGAATAAATGCTCACCTTTTTTCACATCATTCCAGCAGCCATTATCGTCGGCACAATAGACGTTGGCGTTAATATAAGGGAATTCTGCACCATGAAGTGATTTATTTAAAAAATCTAAACCATAGTTAAATTCGTGGTTACCGATATTCCCTACTTCGTAATCTAATAGGTTCATTGCTTTATAGGCGGGGTGAACATCGCCCATTTGTAGGCCGACTTTAGCCATATAGTCACCCATAGGACTACCTTGAAGCAGGTCGCCGTTATCTACGAGTACACTGTTTTTGGCCTCTTTACGGGCGGCATGGATAAGGCTAGCGGTACGAGCTAGACCGATTGTCGGATCTTCTTTACCGCTGTAGTAGTTGAAATCCATGATATTTGTGTGCAGATCCGTGGTTTCTAATACACGTAAATCCGCTTGAACGATTTGCTCATCATCCGAGCCACAGGCGCTTACGCCTAGGGCGGCAGTGATCATCACTGCGAGTAGTTTTTTATTTAACATCGTTTTCTCTATTTATATTTATTTGACCCTAATACATGTTCTTTTGAGAACATGTCCATCATCCTGTTAATTCATGACGAAAGAACCGTTAGGTCATCGCGTCATTCAGTTAACGGACGGGGATTATAAAGAGATTTGATGATCTGAATGTGACATTAATTGGATAAAAGCTGTTTCAAATTGTGACTAGGCGCTTGATTGATTAATTTGTGCACCATGGCTGCGGTATTTTTATTCATCGGCTGGTTAATTCGATGTTGCCAGCAGTTTATTAAGAATAATTAATATTTGTTAGCTGATTGAATTTCGCCTGCGCTTATATTCGATGAATCTTTGAGATAATGTTGCCGATTTTTATGAGGTGTTTTTGCCTAAGCTTTTATTTATAAAATAAATTCTACCAGTTAAAAACTTGATTGTTTGTACGCCTTACCTATGACCGCTCGTCGCTCAATCGCAGACAAAAGCCCCTTGATGCCGTCGTTTGACGGCCGTCACACATAAAGAGATACAAATTCCCCTCGATCCTAGGCTTTGAAAACTTGGCCGAAGCTCGCTTAACTTGCTAAGGTTGTGCGTCGAAAACGGGCGCCCAAACTATGCGTCAGTTGGAAGAGAAGCCAAAATCCGTTACTCGCACCTTTCACTTAAAAAATATAAAGACAGGGCAGTAACACTCTAGGGAGTTCCTATGCGTAAGTCTGTTATTACTACTGCCGTGGCCGCGGCATTGTTATTGGGCGCTTGCTCAGAAAAACCGGCAGCAAATACTGAGGCCGCCAATGCGGTTGCGACACAAGCTGCCGCATCGACTCAAGCTGATGCGACCAATGTGTTATTGAGTAAGAGTCCACTGCAGGATCAAGCTCCGCAGTTTAATCTGATCAAGAGTTCGGATTATGCCCCCGCATTTGCGCAGGGCATAAAGGAACATGAGGCTGAAATTGCCGCCATTATTGCCAATAAACAGGCGCCAACCTTCGAGAATACGATTTTAGCCATGGAAACCTCGGGTGAGTTGTTAACTCGAGTGTCACGCACCTTCTTCAATCTGGCGGGGTTAATCTCCGACGATGATTTTCAAAAAAACGAGGCGGATTTAGCGCCTAAGTTGTCGGCTCACCGCGATAATATTTACTTAGATCCAAGTTTATTTGCCCGTGTCGAAACCGTGTATCAACAACGTGCTGGGTTAAATGCCGAAGATAAGCGCCTAGTCGAGTTTTATTACGAGCAGTTTGTACGTGCTGGGGCCAAATTATCCGATGCCGATAAAGCCAAAATGCGCGACTTTAATGCTGAGTTAGCGACCCTTGCGACTGAGTTTTCCCAAAACAGCTTAAAGTCATTTAAAGACGATGTGATTGTTGTGACCGATAAAGCACAACTGGACGGTTTATCTGATAGCGAAATCGCCACCTTAGCGGCCGCAGCACAGGCGGCGGGTAAAACGGGTTACCTGATCACCTTAGTGAATACGACGCGTCAGCCTATCTTAGCCAGTTTAAATAACCGCGAACTGCGCCAAAAAGTCTGGGAAACCTCAGCTCACCGCGTCGTTGCCAGCAATAGCCCTTTAATCGTGAAGATGGCGCAGCTGCGCGCTAAGAAAGCCAATCTACTCGGCTTTGATACTTGGGCAGCCTATGCCGTGGCCGACCAAATGGCTAAAACGCCAACTGCCGTGTATGAAATTTTAGATGACTTGGCGCCTAAGGCGTTGGCCCACGCTAAGGCCGATGCGGCGGATATCCAAGCCGAAATCAAAAAGGCAGGCGGTAATTTTGAATTACAACCTTGGGATTGGGCTTATTACGCCGAGAAAGTGCGTCAACAAAAGTACGCCCTCGATGAGAGCAGCATCAAACCCTACTTTGAATTTAACTCTGTGCTGAAGGATGGTTTGTTCTTCGCGATGCACAAACTCTACGGCATCAGCGTTAAACCGCGCACCGATTTACCAGTATGGAATAGCGATGTCCTCGCCTTTGAGGTTTTCGATAAAGATAACAGCTCTATTGGTCTGTTCTATCTTGACCCTTATGCCCGTGAAGGCAAGGGCGGCGGCGCATGGATGGATGAATTTGTCACTCAAAGCGGCCTACTAGGCACTAAGCCTGTGGTGTATAACGCACTGAATATCCCGAAACCTGCCGACGGTCCAACCTTAATGACCTTCGATGAAGTGACCACTATGTTCCATGAATTTGGTCATGCGGTGCACGGTTTATTCTCCAAGGTGAAATACCCAAGTGTAGCGGGTACCTCTACGGCGCGTGACTTTGTGGAGTTTCCGTCTCAAGTTAACGAAGATTGGAATATTGACCCTGCGGTCATTGCCAATTACGCCAAGCACTACCAAACCGGTGAGCCTATTCCAAAAGCCTTACTCGATAAAATCTTAGCCTCGAATAAATTTGGTCAAGGTTTTGATACTGTAGAGTATTTAGCTGCTGCATTACTGGATATGGAATGGCACTCGATTGGTGCCGACACCCAAATCAAAGATGTGGAACAGTTTGAGCATCAAGTGTTAGCCAAACACGGCCTCGATTTCGCGCCGATTCCACCGCGTTATAAGTCGAGCTATTTTAGCCATGCTTTCTCCGGTGGCTATTCTGCTGGTTATTACGCCTACCTGTGGACGGAAGTGTTTGCCGCCGATGCCTTTGCCTATATGGGCCAACATGGTGGCTTGAAAGCCGAAAACGGCGATAAGTTCCGTGATGCGGTATTGTCTAAAGGTAACAGCGAAGATCTGATGCAGGATTACATCCACTTTACCGGTCAAAAACCCACGACCGATGCCTTATTAAAGCGTCGTGGTTTAGTCGATTAAACGATTCATTGTAAAAAGGGCCAAAGGCTTGGTAGGGCAACCTATCAAGCCTTTTTTTACGCTATTGTTTTTCGATAATCTTTACTCTAAAATCCCGCCAAATTTGACTGTGGGATAGCTTCTTTATCCCGTATCGACGCCCCTCGAAAATCAGGCTCAGTTTCCCCTCCTTTGAGCCCTTGAGTACAGCTAAAGCGTAGCTTCTTATTATTGGATGTAGCATTAATGGTTTCGCAATTAAGTGAAGCAGTGCTGGATGTGATCGCTGACGCCTTGGTAGACAAAGGCTATATCTTTTTACCCGAGTTAATTCCTCACCCCATTAGCCAAGTATTATTGGAAAAAATCCAAGCAACAGAAATACATGAGCTCAAAGCGGCTTCGATTGGACGTGGTGCAGAGCAGCAACTCAACCCTGATATCCGCCGTGATAGGATCCAGTGGCTGGAGGAGCAGAGCGAGCCAGATAGCCTGTATTTAGACTTGATGACGCAGTTAAAGGATGGCCTAAATCGTCGATTATTTATGGGATTATTCGACTACGAAAGCCATTATGCTGTGTATCAACCCGGCGCCTTTTATAAGAAGCATGTGGATGCGCTAAAAGGCAGTCAAAACCGTATCTTAACCACAGTATTTTTCTTAAATCCCGATTGGACGCCAGCAGACTGTGGCGAGCTGATTATTTACGATGAAGCCGATAATGAGATTGAACGCATCGCGCCTAAAATGGGCCACTTTGTGATTTTCTTAAGCGAGCGCTTCCCCCATGAGGTCAGTAAAACCTTAGCCCAGCGCAACAGTATTGCCGGCTGGTTTAGGGTGAGTAATAGCGTGCACGGGTTTTAATCTTAGGTAGTTTTGACTTGAGATAGCCAAAGGCTGATTGCGACGTAAAAGCGCAGTGTTTCTATGTAAACACTGCGCTTTTTTGATCTTAATGGAGCAGCGTTATCGACATCCGTCAAATCGATGTCTAAGTTGTTCACTTTTGCTAGTTTGCGCTAACGCTAGACCAAAAGGGGAGTCATCACTATCCGAACTCTTTAGATCCCTGCGTTATTTGGCTGCATCAGAACGACTACAACATCTGCCTAATCCAATTCATCAACACGTCATTTTCGACGGCGAAGCTTAAGGAAATCTTAGCGCCTGCACCTAGAATGAAATTATCAAATCACATTGAAAATAGAGGTTTTTTTATTTTAGATTAATGTTAGGCTAGTAAAAAATGTGCGCAAGGACACACTTTTTAGTCAGCTAATGGAGGCGATACTGTGGGCGAACGCGATCTTTTAGGTTGTTTAACGGGCGAACATGTCGTGCTGGAACCCCTATCTTTATCCCATGTTGCCGCCTTGAGTTTAGCGGTGGCGGATGGCGAGTTGTGGCGTTTATGGTTTACCAGTGTGCCAGAGCCAAGTGAGATGAAAGCCTATGTGACTAAAGCTCTGGATGAGAAAGCGCGCGGCGAGAGTTTCCCGTTTGCGGTGCGCGACCGTCTCTCCGGTGAGATTGTCGGCTGCACCCGTATCTGCCACTGGGAGAGCGAGCATCGCCATTTGGAGATTGGTTACACTTGGTACGCCAAGCGCGTCCAGCGCACGGGGATCAATACCGAATCCAAGTTATTACTACTGACCTTTGCCTTCGAAACCCTCGATGCCATTGCCGTCGAGTTTCGCACCCATTGGCATAATCAAGCATCCCGCCAAGCCATTGCCCGCCTCGGCGCTAAGCAAGATGGCGTGCTGCGCAACAATAAGATCCTCAAGGATGGCACGATCCGCGATACCGTGGTGTATTCCATAATCGATTCTGAATGGGCCACAGTGAAACACAACTTAGCATTTCGCTTACAGCAACGACCGGTAGAGTAGGGCGAGTCGAGGCTTCAAATGGCGGCATTCATTCGCTATTTGGAGTCGCAACACGCCCGTAGATTTGAGGTAGGAAAGGCCGATGGCAAACATTATTTCTCGCGCTGACGTATCCCATAGTCATGAGGTTGCCCTGTTATTTAATGAGTATCGGCAGTTTTACGGCTGTAAGGATGATGTCCCGGCGGCGGAGCAGTTTATTTGTGCGCGTTTGCAGGATGCCTCGTCCGTGGTGTTTATCGCGCGCTCACCCGAGGGAATGGGGTTGGGTTTTGTGCAGTTGTATCCCAGTTATTCATCGCTGCGTTTGGCGCCGATTTTTATCCTAAACGATGTGTTTGTCACCCAGCATGCGCGTTGTGTCGGCATTGGTCGGGCCTTGGTGCAACAGGCGACTGAGTATGCCAAAGCCCAGGGCGCTCGCGCCTTAGTGCTCGAGACCCAAAAGGAGAATGTTCGCGCGCAGGGATTGTATGAGGCCTTAGGCTTTGTGCGGGATCAGAAATTTTTAACTTACGAGCTTGAGATCCACTCATTGCTTAAGTAGTTTATGCTTAATTGCGAATAAAAAGGACAACAAGATGTTTAAAGCGTTTGCCGTTGCCGGCTTAATGTTAACTGTGAGCCATAGTGTAGTTGCCGATGAGGCAGAAAAGGCCTTTAGTAAAGAAGCCATTGAATGTGCTGCTTATTATCAAATCAGTTCCGAGGCCATTGGCGCCATGAATGCTCCGCAAATGCAGGCGGTGGGTGAGCGTTTAAAAACCTCTAAGGTCGAGGCTGAAAATCTGGCGAAGAAGTATCAGTCAGAAGCCGAAGTCACCCAAGCGGTGGCCGACGCTAAGGCGCGCCAGATCCAGAGCTTAGGCGGCTCAAGTAACTTAGGTGCGCTGATGGGCAAATACAAAGAAGAATGTAAAAACCTGTTAGCCGATCCGCAAAAGCGCCTCGATTACTGGACCATGGCCACCATGTAAGTATTGCGCGTGATAAACAAAGGAGCCTGAGGCTCCTTTGTTTTATTATCTGAAGAATGATTTTTTGAATTAGCGTTAAGCACCTGCAATAGAGTTGAGCTTTGGCGGGTCTTACTCCCTAGATATGCAAGGGCCTGATGGCAGCGAATAAGGGCGAGAGATAACCAATGATCAGTCTGGCAATAGCAACAATCCTGAGCGCTGGCGCGTGCGTTTACCACTTAGTGGAGGGGAAACAAAAGCGGCTGCCGAAGTTGATGAATACGCCTTTGTCTGAGCCAGATAAACAGTGGGTTAGCGCGCTATTTTATTGCCAATCCGTATTCTATTTATCCACTACCGCTGTGTTTTTGGTGTGTGCCCTCAAACTCCTTCCTGAAATGTATGGCTACAGCTTATTGCTGTTTTTGGGGCTTAATTACGGTATGTATGCGATTTGGCTGTTTTACGTGGCCTTATTATCCCCACCCCAAGCCAGCCTGCGCCTACGTTTGCAATCCTTAGTATTTCTATTGATAGCCTTGCTTGCTGTGCTGAGTCCACTGCAGCTACAAGCACTTTAGTTTAATTGACCATTTTACCCTTCAAAAGACAGTGCTTTTATCCCTTTGGTTGATTTATGGATAAGGCTGAAGATTCACTTATCTATTTGCTCTATTGATCAATACAATAGGGACTATCTTTGGCAATTTACTTGGCTGGTTTGTTGCGCACCTAGTTGTAGCACTTAGTGATAGCATCTGATGAAATTGCGCTGTCACGTCAGCTAATAATAGGGAGATTTCAGATTGCGCCATCTTACCTCGCACGTCTATGAATGGCTGGAACAGGGACATATCACGCCAACCGAGGCAAATGAACTCTATCGACAGTTATCCGTACCACCCAACGCCGCCAGTTGGCGCAGCTTATTAGCACAGCTTTTACAATGGTCGGGGGCGTTAAGCTTTGCCTGCGGAGTGATTTTCTTTTTTGCCTATAACTGGCAGTCCCTCGAGCGAATGAGCAAGTTTGCGCTGATTGAAGCGGCACTATTGATTAGCCTTGTCAGCTTTGTCTGGCTGTATTATCGCAGTGCGGCGAAGCGGCTCGTTGACCCTTCTCATTCTTTATTTGGAGCAACCCTTGCCAATGCTGCGCTGCTGGTGGTGAGCCTGTTGGTGGGAGGATTGTTAGCCCTGGTCGGGCAAACCTATCAAACTGGCGCAGACCCTTGGCAGTTATTCGCCATTTGGGCGCTTGTGATTCTGCCCTTCGCGTGGGTGGCAGGCTTTGATGGCCTATGGCTATTGCTGGTGGGGCTAGTCAATTTAAGCCTTGGGCTGTATGCCGATACGACTTCGCTCTGGCTAGATGAACAGTTGTGGTTATGTTTCTTCGTGGTCCTTAATCTGACTATCTACTACGGTTTTGTGTTTCTCGGCAGTAGCAGCAGACGTTGGCATGCGCCATTTGTAGAGTATGCGAGTTCGCTGACGGCCATGGGGTGCTTTACCTTACTGGTATGTTGGATGATTTTTGAGCCGAGTGACACTAAGCCGCTGCTTGTCGGTGTGTGGGTTGGCTACGTTGGCCATCTATTGTTTGGATTCTGGTGGTTCAGGCACAAACGATTGCAGGTTTATCCCTTGGCGTTGGGTGGCTTTAGCTTGATTACCGTTGGCGCGGCGCTATTCACCGAACTGCTGTTTCGCGATAGCGATCCCATTGGCGGCTTTTTGTTGATTGGGCTTTACATCATTTTAGCGAGCACAGGCTTAAGTGCGGTGTTAAGGCGACTGCATCGGCAAGCTAAAGCGGGAATCTCGCCTACGCAGACACCCAGCGAGAATGAGGGGCTAAGCCATGAATAAGCATCAGAATGAGCTCCAGAATGAGTCGATGCAATCTCTGTGGCAGAGTTTGTATGCTCAGGGCGCAGTGAATTCCCCCGAGTTACCCGAATCGCAAGACATGCCTTGGTATATCGCCTTGATGCAAGCCGGTGCAGCCTGGATAGCCGCTTGGTTTTTATTAGGTTTTATGGTGTCACTTTTCGATAGCCTATTGGGGCGATTCGAAGGCGGCGCGGCACTCTTTATCGGTGGTAGCTATCTAGGCTTAGGGCTTGCCTTATATTGGGGCGGGCGCCAACAGCACTTTTTGCAGCAGTTTGCCTTTGCCTCCTGCTTAAGCGGCACGCTTGCCTTGGCTTGGGGGCTGTTTGATTTACTCGGCGAAGCCTTCAATCTGGCTTGGTATCTGAGCATGGCTGCATTGTTTTTACTGCTTTGGGCGATTATCAAGCACGCTGCGGCCCAGTGGGTATTTGCATTTGGCTGTAGTGCCTGTGTCACCGGCCTGTTGGCCGAGTGGCATCTCTTATCGTTAACGCCGACGCAGTGGCTATTGCTATCTAGTGTTGTGCTACTCAATCTTCACCGCACTGGGCACCACTATCAAAGGGCGAGAATGTGGATTTTTGCCACGAGTGCAAATCTGCTCACCATTCAACTTATGCATGTGTTTAGTCTGGATAGGGAGTTTTCGCAGTTGTATGCCGTGGGGTGGCAGTCGGGGATAACCGCGATTCATTTACTGGTCGTGTTTGCCATCTGCAGCTTTTTGCTCCTGAGTCTGTGTAAGCAATGGCAGATCCCATTCACCCATCCTGCCATATTGTTCGCGCTTTTAGGGTTAGTGCTTATTAGTGCACTGTCTTTGCCAATGCAGGGCTTATCGACGGCTGTGCTGCTGATATTGTTAGGGCACTACGGGCATGAAGTGTGGCTTAAGGGGATGGGGATTGCCTCTGGGCTGGTGTTTGCGGCGGGCTATTATTATTCCCTAGAGACGACCTTAATGCTTAAATCTCTGTATTTGATGGGATTAGGCGGAGTGCTTATTATCGCGAGATTGCTGATGTGGCGCTATTTTCCCATCAAACAAGTGCTGGTCGCAGCAAAGGAGTAAGCATGATGAATCAAGCGACCTTAGCATTAAGCCGTTTTCATAAGCGCGCCATAGTCTTAGTGGTGTTTACCGCTGCGGTACTGCTGATAAGCATCAACTGGCGAATCGCTCAGTTTGAGCAGTTATTACAGGATGGCCAAGTGGTACGTTTTGCCTTAGCGCCAGTGGATCCTCGCTCGATTATGCAGGGGGATTATATGGCCTTGGAGTATGCTATTGCGCAGGAGGTGCGCGCCGCGTTGCCCGAGGGGATGACGCAGGGACAACTGCTGTTGACGCTCGACTCGCAAAAGGTGGCGCATTTTGTCGGAATTTACCGTGATCAACCCAAAGCTGCCGAGCAACTCACGGTAGATTTTCGCCTACGCAATCATAGAGTAAAACTCGCCTCAAATAGTTTTTTCTTTGAAGAGGGCCAAGCCGACCACTTCAGCCAAGCAAAGTATGGTGAGTTTAGAGTCAGCGATAAGGGAGAATTGTTGTTAGTCAGCTTACTCGATGAGCAGTTGATGCCGCTATAAGGGGCTACTCTGATGATCTTTAACAAGATGGTGAGCCATGCCCGCCATCTTTGCTATTTTTCCTAGTCCAATCCGCTAAATTGCCGCCTAAATATCCATCTTAAGTTGCAACTTGCGTGCAACTAATTTGTAACCTTGATTCCCTATAGTATCGTCAGTTTTCGAGGCTAAGCGCTTCGTGAAATCGTAAGTCTTTAACTTCAATACCAATATAAAAAAGATACTTATTAGGGGTCATTATGTTTAATAACAAAACGCTGTTGGCGTTAGCCATCAGTGGCGTGTGTGGGTTTGCCCATGCTGCCGATAATCTGATTATTACTGAATATGTTGAAGGCAGCAGCAACAACAAAGCCATTGAGTTATACAACCCAACCGCCAGCAGCATCGATTTAAGCCAGTATCAATTGCGCTTCTATTTTAATGGTAGCACAACGGTGGGCACGACTATCGCCCTGACCGGCACCTTAGCCGCAGGGGCGACTCATGTGGTTGCTGATAATGATGCATCGGCCGATATTCTGGCGGTGACAAATCAACAAAGCAGCGCGAGTTTTTTCAATGGTGACGATGCCATTGTACTGACCTATCAAGACCAAGTGATTGATAGTTTGGGCCAAGTGGGTGTAGATCCCGGCAGTGAGTGGGGCAGTGGTGATTTATCGACGCAGGACAATACCCTGCGCCGCAATCCCGAACAGCTAATCGCCGATCCCATTATTGATGATGCAGTCACCTTTAATACATGGTTAGGTTTTGCCAAAGACGATATCTCGGATCTGGGTAAGTTCAGCGCGGGCACTCCAACCGATCCTGTTGAGCCGCCACCGAGTTCATTAGCCTGTGGTGAAGCCTCAACGCCTATCCATGCCCTGCAAGGTTCGACCAATGTCAGTCCGTTAAACGGACAAACCTTAGTGGTAGAAGCCATAGTGGTGAGTAACCAAGAAGCTGGCCTCAAGGGCATCTTCGTGCAAATGGCCGACAACGAAGCCGATAACGATCCACAAACCTCGGAAGGGGTGTTTGTTTATACCGGTAATGCGCCAACGGGTTATGTGGCGGGCGACCGTGTACGCTTAAAGGCTAAAGTCACTGAATATCAAGGCTTAACGGAACTGACTACGGTTGCCGATCATAAGTTGTGCGCCGCAGGTCAGACCCTACCGACAGCCGCCGTGGTGACCTTACCTGTGAATTCGAGCGATGACTTTGAACCCTTTGAAGGCATGCGCGTCCGCTTTAGCCAAGACCTGGTGGTGAACGAAGTCTACAACTTGGGCCGCTATGGTGAAATTTCACTCGGTAGCAGCCGTCACTTTATTGGGACGCAAGTGGCCGCGCCAGGCACAGATGCCTTAGCCGTCACTGCTGCCAATCTCAAAGACAGTATTTTACTCGACGATGGCTTAACGGCGCAGAACCCTGATCCTGTGATTTTCCCGGCGCCAGGTTTAAGCGCATCGAACACTGTGCGTGTGGGTGACAAAGCCACGAGCCTGACGGGCGTTATGCACTATGGCTTTAATCTTTATCGCATTATGCCGACTGAGCCAGTTAATTTTGTGGCAGAAAATCCTCGTCCACAATCGCCAGTGCTTGCCGAAGGTGGCAATCTGAAAGTCGCCAGCTTTAACGTACTGAACTACTTTAATGGCGATGGACAGGGCGGCGGTTTCCCTACTGCGCGCGGTGCCAATACCCTGAGTGAGTTTGAGCGTCAAAAAGCGAAGATTGTCAGCGCCATGGTAGGGATCAGTGCCGATGTGTTTGGTCTGATGGAAATCGAGAACGATGGCTTTGGCGCTAACTCGGCGATTGCCGATCTCGTGGCGGGCCTCAATGCCGCCGTGGGTGAAAATCGCTATGCCTATGTTATTCCAAAGGTCAATGGCAACAACTTAAGTGCGATCGGTACGGATGCGATTACCGTCGGTCTCATCTATCGCAGCGACAAAGTGAGCCCTCAGGGTGATGCGCGTATTTTATCGAGTGCTAACTCTCCCTTGGATGACGCCGCGCAGC
The DNA here is from genome assembly GCF_019457435.1 of Shewanella sp. FJAT-51649. Taxonomy (NCBI): domain Bacteria; kingdom Pseudomonadati; phylum Pseudomonadota; class Gammaproteobacteria; order Alteromonadales; family Shewanellaceae; genus Shewanella; species Shewanella sp. FJAT-51649. The sequence continues at coordinate 1,857,634 of NZ_CP080411.1, forward strand.
CACTGTTCGACGACAGCAAAAACCGCCCTATGTTGACTCAAGCCTTCGTGCTAAACGGCAGTGAGGAGAGTGTAGTCGTTGCGGTTAATCACTTGAAATCTAAGGGCAGTGAGTGTGCAGGCGATCCAGATATGAACGATGGTCAAGGTAACTGCAATATTACCCGTACCCGCGCAGCAACGGCGGCAGGGCAGTGGATTGCCGCGCAGTATCCAGAGCAAGGCGTACTGCTGATTGGCGACTTAAACTCCTACGCTAAGGAAGATCCGCTAAGCGCATTGGCTAACGCTGGCTTTAGCGAGTTGTTTGCAAAACTCGAAAAAGCCAATCCTTATTCCTATGTATTCTCGGGTGAATCAGGGCAGTTAGACCATGCGCTAGCCAATGCCGCGTTAGTGGATAAAGTCCTAGATGTGACCGAGTGGCATATCAATACCGACGAGCCGCGCGTGTTAGATTACAACGAAGAGTTTAAGACGGCTGCGCAGGTGCAAGACCTTTATGCCAGTGATGCTTATCGCTCATCGGATCATGATCCTGTGGTGATTTCACTCCTGCTCGAAGCGGAAAACGTGGCTCCTGAAGCCAGCTTTACTCAGCTTGTGAATGGTGGGAGTGTGCAATTGACTTCAACCTCCATTGATAGCGACGGCCAAATCGTCTCTACTGAGTGGGACTTTGGCGATAATAGCCAAGCCATGGGTGAGTCGGTATCCCACACCTATGCGCAAACTGGTGATTATCTAGTGACGTTAACCGTGACCGATAATGACGGTTTAAGCCATAGCAGCTCACAAATGGTGTCTGTAGTGGTTGAGAACGTGAAAAAGCCACCCGTTGCGCAAATTCAGCACATCAATTTATGGTTAGTCGATATGTTTATTTCGACCAGCTATGACACCGATGGTGTGATCAAACAGCATAAATGGAAGTTTGATAACGGTAGCCGTGCGAGTGGTCCTGTGGTGTTTCGCCAAGCACGCCGCGGACTACATACGGTCGAGTTAACCGTGAAAGACAATGATAAATTAACGGATACCACGTCACTGACATTCCGTTAAGCGCTAGCCTCTTTCTTTAAATATCAAAAGCCTGCTATTGCAGGTTTTTTTACGTTTATTCGCTTACTTTAATTCACAATCGCGTGCTTTAAATTCAAGCTAAGTCGCTGTAAGTACATCCTCGCTTAAGCTAAGATGACGCCACGTATGGATTTTTACTCACAGGGAGCAGGCGCATCGCAATGAATGCAGACACCTTGGTGTACCTCAATCAGCATCAATTAACCTCAGTGATAAACCTCACCAAATGGCGTCAGCTTGAGCAGGCGCTCCATGAAAAGCCGGACTTTGTGCCCCATGTGCGTTATAAGCTGCTGGAAGATGAAGGACCAAACCCTGGTTTCACGCCAGTGTGGTGGGACGAGTTACTCGCAATTTGCGAGAGGATTGAATGGCTTGAGATTGATCCGCTCAAAAGAGAACACCGCGGCAGATTGCTACCGGAAAAAACCACGGATTTTACTGATTATATCGAGGCGCAACTGCACAAGTATCGGCTCCCCTACAGCAAAGAAGCACAAGGGATCAGGATTTGGGGCTACCTTCGCCCCGATGCGGCTATGCCGGTATTTTGTATTGCAGCAGGTGGCGAGACGATAAAGGAAGCGTAAGCAACTTCTGATGGTAGATAAAAAGCGGGGCGCTAATTGATTAGCGCCCCGCTTAGGATTAAAGCACGATATAAAGTGGCCAGCCGAGTAGACCGACGAGTCCTTCTTTATGCTCGAATCTTTCTAAACGCTCAGGGGAGGCGTCGCTCAGCAGCAGTTCGCGGTAGCTTTTCGCGAAATTCAATGTACGCAGCAATGCTGGCGCAAAGTTTTTACCTAAATCTTTACCGATAGTCTCGGCCAGCTCCGCGGGGAGTTCCGCCAAGGCTTTTTGGGTTTGCTGCTCGATATACTCGAGGCTAAACCATTCGTCCTGCAAGCTGATTTTGGCAATGCGCTTTTTCAGATCTTGTCTGACTTTGGCATTATCAAACAACATCCGATACAGCACGGCTTCGGCCAATACGCTCTCCAGATTTAAGAAATCCAAAGGATCATAGCTAGTTTGGGCATAAAACTGCGCCATTAGCGCTGCAATCGATTGCTGACGTTGGTGCTCGGCCAATGCATCTTGGTAGGCCTCATAGCCCAGCCACTCTTCGGCATCTGGCGGCGTAGAGACTTGTTCCAGCAGGAATTTATCCACGTCACCATAGAGCGACTTACCATTCACCAGCTTATGTTTGCTGACGACGCTGAGCATGCTCCAACCCTTTTGGAAGCATTTGACCACGCCATCGGCGGTGAGCAATAAACGCACCGCTTGCTGTTGGTCCTGATCAGACAGTTCCATTAATCCGAGACTGACGACGCCAATCACATCGTGCGCCGCCTGTTCCAGTAAGTGCATCTTGTACTTGTTGTAGAACTTATCTGCCAATTTGAGGCTCATCAAAATGGCTTTAGATTTGATTTGTGCGAGCTGCTCACCGCTAAGGGTGTCGTCTGCTTGGCCTTTAGCCAACACCTTGCTCAGGTATGGGCCTTGGTCTAAATCACGCAGTACCAGTTGCATCTAGGGATCCTTAATCTAAAAAGCTAAACATATCATCCACTTCTGCGTATTCGTCCGTGACTTGGTTTTTCTCTTTCGCTTGGATAACCAGTTCATTGACGAACTTGTTAATGATCATTTCCCAGCCAGAGCTTTCGTTACGCAGTAGGTTTTTAATGGCTTTTTCTACATCGGGTGCCAGCTCATGGATTAACGCCATCAGACTACGTGGATCATCTAGGCTTAAACTATGGGCTTCTTCACTGTCGACACGGCTGTCATAGCCGACGGTGTCGGTATCTTCTTCATCGTCGTAATAATCGTTGAAGTGGTCTTCATCGTCGTGGCGTTCGCCCAGCATCATCTCGATAAAGGGGATAGACAGATAGAAGAGGCCGGCGGGATCTTCGGCAATGCACTCTAAAATAGCGGTTTGTTTTTCTTCGCTATCTTGGATGCGAATTAAATAGGTCAAAAAATCAAAGGTATGCTGAATAAGTTCTTCGGCATTGTTCTTGATTTTTTCTTCCCAATACAATGGTTGCTGACAGACGATGTCGCGAATTTGTTCAGGGGTCATCAGCTCCGACATAATTGACGGGCAGGAGATATCGTGGTGACTGTTGATTTGCGTCAGGGTCACAATGTCCATTTTTTCAATGACTTCGACTAATTGCTCATCGTTCATTGTGGTGGCGATGAGTTCGAAACGTTTACTGGCCTGTTTTGGCTCGACATCGGCGAGCTCTTTAATCTCGGCAACGGTTATTTCAATGAGACTAGTGTTCATTAGCGGTCCTCATCATCGTAGTGATCGTAGTAGCCATCTTCCTCTTCGCCATCATCATCGTCGTCATCGGCATAATCGGCGTAATCACTGTCTTCGTCTTCAAAATCATCGTCAGCGCTGCGTTTAGGCGCAGGTGCACTTTTGCCTTGATTTTCCAGTAAATAGAGTACAGCGCAGCTTTCAATCAATAAATCTTCTGAATAGGCGCGCACCGCCTGCACTAAGGGGACATCGGCATTGTTAAAGCCGATAGTGACCTTGAACTCGTCCCACTCGGGTTGCGTTGCGGTATTAATCCAGTGAGCCCACTTGAGTTTGGCATCACTTGGGAATTTTACTCGGCCATAGAGTGCCACAGGCAGATACTCGGGTACCGACTCGAGCATTTTAGGGTCAGCCTGTAATACTTTTTTGATTTGACTGGTAAATTGCTCTAGTGCCTTGGGCGTATCCGGGTCATCATAGGACTCGATATTGTCGTAGGCATTGGTTTTAAGCTCATTAATGCGTGAGATATTCAGTTTTTTGGCCATGGGCATGTCTCGAAATAAAAAGCTATCAAACAAACAGCTTCTCAAAATAAACCGTGTTGCAATAAAAGGTTCAAATTAAGGGGCTTGGCAAACTAAGCTCATTAATTTGGCACTCCCAGTGTTGCACTGGAAATAACCCGCTTAAGGGTAAAATTGATCCCACAATTCGCGCATCGCGCCATTGGGATCGGTCACGATCACATTATTGAAGTCTCGGATAAACGCATTTCTAAGCTTGGGATCTGAGAGCACTTCATAAGCTTTTTTAACGCGCTCAAGTTGTTGTGATGCTTGTTCTTTTTCTTCATCAGAGGCACCTAACAACTTATCGGGATGGTATTTGTTTGAGAGCCGGCGATAGGCTTTTTTAATGTCGTCTTCTTTGGCGCTAGGTTTGATACCGAGCACACTAAAGTGGTTAATCATATTTGTACCTGCAGGCGATGGGTTGGTATCGCAAGATAAAAGCTAAGTGCTGATTATCTGTCAATTTGTGGAATTATGATTAGTCAGCGATGGATCATAGCAGAAATGCGCATTAGGCGGCAAACGACTCTGTTGGCATTTATGACTGAAATCGTGGCATTTATTAGGCTTGATAAAAATCGCCGGCGCTTTTGGAGATAAGGTATATAAAGCCAAACAGGGGCGGGGGAAAAGATAAGTAAACTGAGTGAGTTGATGGCTAGCAACTTGTGCTGGATTTAAACCAGCCACTTCGTCTGTTGCTTATAGATAGTAGAGCCCGACGAGCGAGTCGTTACCATTGGCTGAAACGAATCAGATACACAAGAAGTGAATTTTAGGCATAAAAAACCAGCTTAATGCTGGCCTAGTGATTGTAAGTCGATAATTGGTTGCGGGAGCTGGATTTGAACCAACGACCTTCGGGTTATGAGCCCGACGAGCTACCAAGCTGCTCCATCCCGCGTCCGATTATTACTTCTATTTGTTATCCATCAATTGGTTGCGGGAGCTGGATTTGAACCAACGACCTTCGGGTTATGAGCCCGACGAGCTACCAAGCTGCTCCATCCCGCGTCCGATATTGAGGATTTACAAGATTGGATATCCTTTTGAATATCATCACCTTGGCTTTAAATTGGTTGCGGGAGCTGGATTTGAACCAACGACCTTCGGGTTATGAGCCCGACGAGCTACCAAGCTGCTCCATCCCGCGTCCGTCTCTAAAGCGGGGCGAACTATAACGGCAGTGCTGTGGCATTGCAAGGAGGAATTTCAAAAAAATGAACGAGTGCTTAATTATGAATCGTAATGGGGGAATTTCGGACAATCTGGGCAATGTGGCCCGCTTATCTGTCGTAAAGAGAGTGGTAACTGCCTGACTAAATCGAGTTTCGGCTAATAACTGTTTATCTTTTATGTCGCTTCACAGGTATAATGTCGCTTTGATTTTGACTGTGTATTGATTATCCCATGCTTAATTTTTTTGCTGCCGCCCCTAAGGGCTTTGAATATAGCTTAGCCCAAGAACTCACAGAATTTGGTGCGACTGAGATTAAAGAGAGTGTTGCCGGTGTCTATTTTACCGCGCCGCTTGCCTTAGCCTACCGTATTACCCTGTGGACGCGTTTGGCCAGCCGTATCGTGCTGGTGATCTATAAGGGCCCCTGTGAGTCGGCGGAGCAATTATATAACGCAGCTTATTGTATTGATTGGTCTGCTCATTTCTCCAATCGCAACACCTTTAGTATCGATTTTCACGGCACTGGCGGTTTTATCAACAACACCCAATTTGGTGCGTTAAAGATTAAAGATGCGATTGTTGACCGTTTCCGTGATGACGGTGATGCCCGTCCAAACGTCGCTCGTATCGATGCCGACATTAAAATCGACGCCCATTTCCGTAATGGTGTGATTACCATTGCGATGAACTTCTCGGGACCTTCTTTGCATCAACGCGGTTATCGATCTACGACCGGTGAAGCGCCGTTAAAAGAAAACCTTGCCGCCAACATGCTAGTGCGCAGTGGCTGGAAAGCCGCGCCAATCACTTTACTCGATCCTTTCTGCGGCAGTGGTACTGTACTGATTGAGGCTGCATTAATGGCTGCCGATATTGCTCCCGGGTTGCAGCGCAGCCGTTTTGGTTTTGAGCATTGGCGCCGCCACGATAAAGCCACATGGCAAGAAATTTTAGAAGAAGCCAAGGCGTGCGCATCTTTAGGGGTAAAACGCTGCGAAGTGAAGTTCTACGGCTCGGATATCGATTCGCGCTTAGTGGCCCTAGCAAAACGTAATGCGCAAAACGCCGGTGTACTTGAACTGATCGACTTTAAAGTGGCTAATGCGCTGAATGTTGAGCCGCCTGCCGCCGAAGGGTACTTGATTACAAACCCTCCCTACGGCGAGCGTTTAGGCAGTGTCTCTGAGCTATTACAGTTGTATTACCAATTAGGCGATAAGTTTAAAAAGGAGTATGGCGGCTGGAAAGTGGCCATGCTCTGTAGCGATATCGAGCTGATTTCGGCACTGAAACTCAAAGCCGATAAACAGATGAAGATGTTTAACGGTGCGCTAGAGTGTGCCTTTAACCTGTATACCTTGCACGCGCAAAGCACTCGCCGTGATACGCCCGTATTGCCGGAAGGGGTGGACATTGCCGATATCGCGCCAGCATTTGCGAATCGTATTAAGAAAAACGCCAAGCAATTAGAAAAGTGGGCGAAAAAAGAAGGTATCGACAGCTACCGTTTATATGATGCCGACATTCCCGAATATAACGTGGCGGTCGATCGCTACTTAGATCATATCGTGGTGCAGGAATATATGGCGCCGGCCAGTATTCCTGAGGCCGTGACAAAACGTCGTTTAAGCGATGTGCTCTTGGCGCTGCCTGCTGCGATTGGTGTCGATCCGCACAAGATCACCATGAAGACCCGTGAGCGTCAAAAGGGCACCAATCAATATCAAAAGCTCGATGAGCGTAAGCTTGAGCTTATCACCACCGAATATGGCGCTAAGTTTAAGTTAAACCTGACGGGTTATTTGGATACTGGGTTGTTCCTCGACCACAGATTAACCCGTCGTTTAGTGGGACAAAAATCGAAAGGCCGCCGGGTATTGAACCTGTTCTCCTACACAGGTTCTGCCTCTGTGCATGCCGCATTAGGTGGCGCTAAGTCGGTCACGACGGTCGATATGTCCAACACCTATCTTGCGTGGGCAAAGGAAAACTTTGCGTTAAACGATCTCAGTGGCAAGCAGTATGAGTTTGTGCAGGCCGATTGTTTGCAATGGATCCGCGATAGTGCGCTCGATAAATCCGCGCAATACGATTTGATTTTTATCGATCCGCCGACCTTCTCTAACTCCAAGCGCATGGAAGATTCCTTTGATGTGCAACGTGACCATGTGAACTTACTGGGCATGCTTATGAAGCTATTAAGTCCAAATGGGGAAATAGTGTTCTCTAACAACAAACGCAAGTTTAAGATGGACACCGAAACCTTGGGCAAGATGAAAATCAAAGTGGAAAACATCGATGATGTGACTTTACCTATGGATTACAAGCGCAATCCCCATATCCATAATACTTGGTTAATCACCCATGCATAATGTACCACAAGCGGGTTACATTCTATACCACACCGAAGGCTGTCACTTATGTGAACTGGCAGCGGCATTGCTTAATGCCGCAGAGGTGCCTTTTACGGCCATCGATATTTGCGATGATGAAGCCTTAGCTGAACGTTATGGCGTGCGTATTCCCGTGGTGAAGGCCGCGGATGAGCGTTGCCTGTTTTGGCCCTTTGACGCTACCCAATTACAAGAATTTTTAGGAGCTTAGTTTGAGTCTGGTTCGTATCAATAATGGCTCGTTAGCCTATGGTTACACTCCGTTGCTGCAAAATGCCGATTTTACCATTGAGCGCGGCGAGCGAGTGTGTATTGTTGGCCGCAACGGTGCGGGCAAGTCGAGTCTATTGAAGATTTTATCCGGCGATGTGCTGCTCGATGAAGGTGAGTTCAACATCGATGGCAGCGTCACAGTCAGCCGTTTGCAGCAAGATCCACCAAAGGCGGAGCAGGGCTCTGTCTACTCTTATATCGCTGCAGGCTTAAAGGAAGTCGGTGAAGCGTTAGAGCAATACCATCAACTGTCCCACGATGTGGCTTATGCCGAACCTGAGCTGATGGAGCGCATGCTTAATCAAATGCAAAAGCTGCAGGAAACGTTGGATCATCACAACGGCTGGCAGCTTGACTCGCGCATTAAACAAAACTGTGAGTTATTAGGCCTCGACCCCGATAAATCCTTAAGTGAATTATCCGGTGGTTGGCAGCGTAAAGTGGCGCTTGCTCGTGCCCTCGTCAGTGAGCCGGATTTATTACTGCTTGATGAACCGACTAACCACTTAGATATCGATACCATCGAATGGCTGGAAAAATTCCTGCTGGATTTCCAAGGCGCCATCGTGTTTATCAGCCACGACAGGGGCTTTATTGCCCGCATGGCGACCCGCATCGTCGATTTAGACCGCGGCGTGGTGACCTCATGGCCTGGTAATTACCAAGCTTACCTTGATGGTAAGCAGGAATGGTTAAGGGTTGAAGCCGAGAAAAACGCCTTATTCGATAAGCGATTAGCCGAAGAAGAAGTCTGGATCCGCCAAGGCGTTAAGGCCCGTCGTACCCGTAACGAAGGCCGCGTGCGTGCACTCAAGGCGCTGCGTCAAGAACGTAGCGAGCGCTTGAATCGTCAGGGCAATGCCAAGATGGCGGTGGCCGATACTGAGCGTTCGGGTAAGTTAGTCTTCGATGTGAAGGACTTAAACTACAATCTGCCCGATAAAAATCTGGTTAAAAACTTTAATACCACGGTACTTCGAGGCGACCGTATTGCGCTTATCGGTCCGAACGGTTGTGGCAAATCAACCCTTATCAAGCTGTTGATTGAGAAGTTACAACCTCAATCGGGTGAGGTGAAAGTCGGTACTAAGTTAGAGATTGCCTATTTCGACCAATACCGTGAGGCGCTGGATCCTGAGCAAACCGTTGAAGACAACGTGGGTGAGGGTAAAAAGACCATCACCATTAATGGTCAAGATCGCCATATCTTAAGTTATCTGCAGGATTTCCTATTTTCGCCGATGCGCGCCCGTACGCCTGTAAAGGCATTATCGGGCGGTGAGAAAAACCGATTACTGCTGGCTAAGTTACTAATTCGTCCTGCTAACCTGATTATCCTCGACGAACCGACAAACGATCTTGATATTGAGACCCTAGAATTGCTAGAGTCGCTGCTGACTGAGTATCAAGGCACACTGTTGCTTGTGAGCCATGATAGGGCCTTTATCGATAACACTGTCACCAGCAGCTGGTGGTATGCGGGTAATGGGCATTGGAGCGAGTATGTTGGTGGTTATCAAGACGCAATTGACCAAGGAGCAAAGTTTTATTCAGAGGAACCTAGTCAGCCAAACACGGTCGAAGCTACTGCGACAGTAAAAACCGCTGAGGTAAAAGTGGCCGAGCCCGCCAAAGCCGCGAAAAAACTGTCCTATAAGTTACAGCGTGAATTAGAGGCCATGCCTGAGTTGATGGAAACATTAGAGGCAGAAATCCTCGAATTGCAAACCACAGTGGCAAGCCCAGATTTTTATAGTCAAACACAGGATAAAATCAATTCGGTATTGAACCTGTTGGCGGATAAAGAAAAGCAATTGGAAGTTTGCTTCGAGCGATGGGAAGAGCTTGAGTCACTGAAGTAAACCAATAATAAAATGGGAATAGAATTAATGAAGTCAAAGTTGGATAAAGCCCTCTCCTTGGTTGCCTTAGGTGTCCTTGGCGTATTACACAGTGCCCATGCCGCACCCGTATATGAAATTGTTAATCTTGATAATTATGATCTGCAAGGTACGCTCGAAGGCACTCGAAACGGTTATGCCTTGGGCGTGAATGCCAACGATGAGTTAGTCGGTATCGCTAAAGGTAAGAAAAAACTCAGTACTTCTGATGTGGAAGGTGGGGTTATCGACGTTGAAGATGGTATTGCCCCTGAGGAAACCATTACTTACTCCATTACGGCAGCTATTGTTGCCAATAACTTTGCGTTTATTGCCGCGCAAAATGGTGCCGCTGGTGCATGGTTACCGACCTTCGATAGTATCAACGGCACTACACCACCCAGCGATACTTCGGTAGTTAACTCTGTCGATACTTTTTACTACGGCATCAACGATGCCGGCGTGAAAGTGGGCAGCATGACGGCCCCTGAAAAGAAGACGGAAAATACCGCAACTACAGATGATACGACTGATTACTGGTATTACCGTGATTATGAGTATCGCGGTGTAGCCAAAGTAGGCGATAGCGAAATCCCATTACTGCCACCTTACACTCAGTACGTGAAGGATGATAAAACGGTTGAGTTAGGCGGTTGGTCGGCGGCGACGGCGGTTAACAACAATAATTTGGTTGTTGGTTATGCTAGTACCGATATCAGCAAATACGGTGGCGACCGCGTAGCCTACTGTTTAGGCACAGATAATACGTTACCGTTAGATGTGTGTATTCAACGCGAGCAATACCCTAATGCTCAAGGTACACGCAATATTCAGTACCAAACCCGTGCTTATGTATGGCAACTGGACAATGGTGCTGCAACGGGAACCGCTTTACCTTTAGGGTTAACTCCGGCCAGTGACAATACGCTGACCTTTACCGCCCAAGCGTTGGGTGTTAACAATGAAGGTGTGGTCGCAGGACGCTCGCACGTTTACCGTAACGGTAATACCGATAGATTACGTCAGGACGCAGCCTATTGGAGCAAAGATGCTGAGGGTAACTATCAATACCATTGGATCCCGATGGGTGATTCTATTTCAAGCTCCATCGCCTACGATGTGAATGACAGCGGTATTCTTGTTGGTAGCTATCGTAGTTATATCCAAGGATATTTACGTGATAAGTTCTTCTACTTTGATACCAATACGCCTGAAGTGGCTTATGTTACGCCAAATGACTTTGCATCAACTACCACGGACCTATCTAGCAAACCCAAAGATATCAATAATAAAGGTCAAGTTGTTGGTTATATTGAAACCACCTATGATAAGGAAAAACCACGTCCTAAGGCGGGCTTCCTGTATGAGAAATCTACTGGGGAGTTCAGTAACCTCAATAACTTGCTGACCTGTGAATCCAAGGGTTTTGAAAAAGGCTCTGATGGTAATTGGACTCGCCATCAGGTCGAAGTGCAGGATGGCACTGGTAAGGTGCTAAGCTACAACAGCGATATTCTGGTTGTTGAAGCCGCAAGCATTAATGAAGATGGCACTATCGTAGGTACTGCCTTTATTCGTAAACCTTCCTATCAGTTTGACTCGGATGGTAATGTTATTGTGGGTGAGAATGGTTTGCCGCTATTTGAACTCAGTGGTAATGGTGACCCAGTCACAGCTTATATTCCGCGTATGGTTGTATTAAAACCGACCACTAATGGTGAAGCTTGTACAGTGGATGAAAGCACTGACACAGGCAATTACGAACGTAAAGGTGCCGCTTCTCTTGCTTGGTTACTTGCGTTACCTTTAGTCTGGTTACGTCGCCGCACTCGCTAATTTTTCAGCTTGAATTCAGACTCAAAAAATCGAGGCAAAATGCCTCGATTTTTTTAATCATGATCTCAATAGTTTAATAAATAGTCGATAAAATGGACGATTTTTTGATTGATCTCGAGGCTGAAAAGCACTATCTCTATGGATGAAGCTGTTGCTTCTATTTCACGTAGAACAGAGGACGCTTGCATGAAAAGACAAAAACGAGATCGTTTAGACAGAGCTTTTTCCAAAGGATTCCAGGCTGGTATTGGGGGCCGCTCTAAAGAGCTTTGTCCTTATGCAAATCTTGATTCGCGGTCACAGTGGTTAGGTGGTTGGCGTGAAGGTGTGGATGGCCGAGTTAATGGGCTATTTAATAAATAACGAGTGTTTCTCGTGGATTAAATAGCCCAGAACAGACAGAGTAATGCAGCATAATTGCCCTCAGATGAGGGCATTTTTGTATCGAGTCGTGTAGGGTACAGCAGCGATTAGAAGGTCGAAGTGTCGCTAAATACGCCAACTTTTAAATCGGTCGCGCTATAGATTTGACGACCATCCACTTCAAGGATGGCATCGGCAATACCCATGACTAACTTGCGATGAATAGTACGCTTGATATTTAGCTTGTAAGTCACTTTTTTCGCGCCGGGTAATACTTGTCCGGTAAATTTCACTTCACCTACGCCCAGCGCGCGGCCTTTACCCTCGGCGCCTTCCCAACCGAGGTAAAAACCCACTAATTGCCACATGGCGTCTAAGCCTAAACAGCCTGGCATCACTGGGTCGCTAATAAAGTGACAGCCAAAGAACCATAGGTCTGGATTAATATCGAGTTCAGCAACAATTTCACCTTTGCCAAATTCACCGCCGTTATCGTTAATAGTAATGATCCGGTCGATCATCAACATATTATCGACGGGTAAACGAGGCGAGTTTGGACCAAATAAATTCCCATGGCCACAGGCGATGAGTTCTTCTTTATTGAAACTGTTTGCTTTATTCATTGTTTTACTACTCCAGCAATAAGAGCCGCCAAGATTAGCGAACACGTGTAAGCTAAACAACTCCGATCAGCTAATTAATGGCGAAATAATCCCAGTTTTGCGAGTAACCTCGTCATTAAGCTAATCTCCTCTTCGCCATTTCCTGCCAACTTATCTAGCCGTTCTTGCACTAGGCCGTATAAGGAGTCTTCTGGGAAGTCATTATCTTCATTGGCCACCCCCGCGGGCATCTGCATCAGCAGCTCCACCGCTTCGTCCATATGCTCAATCGCATAGATATGGAATTGTCCTTTGCCTACAGCTGTTATCACTTTTGGGGCAAGGTTAAGCTGCAGAACGTTCGACTTCGGCATAATCACGCCCTGTTCGCCAGTTAAGCCGCGACGCTCACACAGATTAAAGAAGCCTTCAATTTTCTCATTAATGCCGCCAATGGCTTGCACATTACCGAATTGATCCAAGGCGCCGGTAATCGCGAGTGACTGGATAATCGGTTGCTCGGCAATCGCCGACATCAAACAGCAATATTCGGCGAGCGAGGCGCTATCGCCATCGATCTCTTGATAGGACTGCTCGAATACGATGTTGGCATTAAGGTGCAACGGTGCATCGCGACCAAAGATACGATACAAACAGGCAGAAAGGATCATCATGCCTTTGGCGTGGATATTGCCACCCAGCTCGGACTTTCTTTCAATGTCAGCCACTTCGCCATCACCATAATGCACGGTTGCGGTGATCCGCGCGGGTTCGCCGTAACTATGGTCAATCGCATCGATCACAGTCAGGCCATTAATCTGTCCTACCATAGCGCCTTCAGTTGGCAGATTTATGAAATTGTCATCAAAACTTTGCCCCGAAAATTCCTCAGAGCTGTTATGACGGTAGTTGGCTTGCTCGAGCGCGTGTTCAATACTGGCGGCATTGATAGAGGCTTTGCCGCGATAAACCTTAGCCTGAGCCATTAATTGGGCAAAATCGAGCATTGAGAGGCTTAAACGGCGTTGATGTTCGGTCAACCTCGCGCTGTGCCTAAACAGCGGCGCAAGGCTTGATTGCTCTAAACCAACTTCAACGCTCTGAGCCACGGCTTGTAACCAACTGGCATATTGCACTTCTTTAAAGCGCGTCAGATCGAGTTCACTCGCCAGCTCTGCCAGCAAACTAAAGTGGCGCTGAAATTGCCAGTCTTCTGAGCGGACTTGGCTATAGATTAAGCCTGCACCAATAAGAATGATTTTACAATTTAGCGGAATAGGGCTGAGGTGACTGCTTATCTGATACGATTTTTGCGTCAGAATTTGCATGACCAGATCCCATAGGCCTTCGCGTTTCCACAGCGATTCGGCGCAGATAAACACATAGTGGCACTGGGCGAGTGCACCGGGTTGATATTTGCTGCCATTTGCCGATTGCACCATGCGACCGAGAAGATCGGCACGGCGGATATTGCCACTCAGGTAACGGTAACTGACATTTTTCTCGGCAATGGCGCCTTGATTATCGAGCGGCGCTTCATACTGCCATTGGAACTGAATGGCTTTTTCTACAGGCCGAGCCGCCACTAAATAAGCACTGGATAAGGGCTCGACAGTTTCCATTAGGGCTTGCATGATTAATTGTCGGTCGATGCCCGGAAAATCGGCGAGGTAGAGCTGTTGATCGGCAATGGCGTTATGTAACTTAAAGGCATCCAATACACGTTCTTGCCCTAAAAGCAGGGCTTTTAACCCTGTGGCCGATTGCGGCAAGGTAGGAAGGTTAAATTCAGGCGCGAGTGAGGATGATGGTATTAAGAGTGAATTCATATAAGCATTTACCATGAAAAGTTACCGCGATTTTACCATACCAAGACGGCAAGTCTCTTACTGTATAGGTGTTTTTGCGTTGGTTTACTCAGATATTGCTGAAAATTTGTTGGCAATTTGCCTGAAAAAACATCTTGGTGAACATAAGATGAGCATTTGACACAATATTGAAAAATTGCTGTTTACAAGCACCGATGATGCTTATATTATTTGCGCCATTCGGAGGGGTGGCAGAGTGGTTTAATGCACCGGTCTTGAAAACCGGCGTGGGTTTATAGCCCACCCAGGGTTCAAATCCCTGCTCCTCCGCCATATTTTACGGAAAAGCCATCAGCAATGATGGCTTTTTTGTTTGTGCAATTTGAACCCGGGTTCCTCATTCTCAGTGCAGCTCCTACGCCATATTTGTTAGAAAGGCCGCTAAGTCATTAGCGGCCTTTTTGCATTCAAGTCCACACAAGCTTCCTGTGCTTTATTTAATACTGCATCTGAACAGAGCCTGCTTGAGTACTTCCTTGGCTCATATGGGGTCGCATTCGCTTCAGTCTCTCGCATTGTCTTAAATGAACTTATATTTGCCTTGAGGGTTTATACCTACCTTCTAAGCCACTTATGAGTTCAGTCATCAGCATCGCCAATTTGCCTTCACAAGCCTTTAGCGCGCTTTGATTTGAGTGACTTTTTATCGAGTCTTTATTTCGACTATATAAAGTGGCTACTTTAAGGTGCTGTCGAGTTAAAGAAGTTAATGGGGGGGGGGCGAGTGTATTGAGCGCAGCGTTTTTGGCCTAAGTGGCTATAAGTACAACCTTAATTTAGGGATAACACGGCTTTTGATTGAAGATTAGGCGTTATTCGATGGATTTATCGACGACTGAGTATCAAATCGCCAATCAATTCAATTAATAATAAATTTAGGTTTACAACCAGAGGGGAGATAGCTATTATCTCGCTCGTTCGGAGGGGTGGCAGAGTGGTTTAATGCACCGGTCTTGAAAACCGGCGTGGGTTTATAGCCCACCCAGGGTTCAAATCCCTGCTCCTCCGCCATATTCTACGGAAAGCCATCAGCAATGATGGCTTTTTTGTTTTTGCTATTTGAACCTTAGGTTCCTTATTCTCAGCGCAGCACCTCCGCAATATTCCACAGATAAACCATCAGCAATAATGGCTGTTAGTTAATATCATTTGAATCCCAGAGGTTCTCATGCTAAGTGCTGCTTCTCCGTCAAATGCAATCCAAAGACCGCTAAACAATTCGCGGTCCTTTGTATTTTAGCCTTCCATTCTATGGTGTTTAAAACTTGCGGCGTTGAGCACACACTTGGTTATTTGCCGTGAATACCGAAACCCGCAGCGCCTTAAGTGCAGAATTTAAACTGGGTTAATGAGTCCGTTGTTCCTTTAAATATCATCTAGTTAACAATATTCATTTTATGCTTTGCGAAATGCCATTGTTGGGCTAAATTACCCTGATAACCTATATTCCGGTTGCGGTATTCTGATTTGACTACACTGTGTTAGTCGACATTGGTTAAAGGTGGATAAAAGTTGATATCGATATATTTAGTTGACGACCATGAGCTTGTAAGAACTGGGATCCGTCGCATCTTAGAAGATGAACGTGGGATCAAAGTCGTGGGAGAAGCGCCAGATGGCGAAACCGCGGTACAGTGGGCGAGACAAAATGAAGCCGATGTCATCTTAATGGACATGAATATGCCGGGAATGGGGGGGCTTGAAGCCACGCGTAAAATTTTACGTTATCAGCCCCATGCCAAGATTATTGTGTTAACTGTGCATACTGAAGATCCTTTCCCCAGTAAAGTGATGCAGGCGGGCGCGTCCGGTTATTTAACCAAAGGGGCGACACCTCCCGAAGTACTGCAAGCGATACGTCAGGTTTCCCGTGGTCAGCGTTATTTATCCCCAGAAATTGCCCAGCAAATGGCATTGAGCCAATTCAACCCTGCCGATGAGAATCCGTTTAAAGCCTTGTCTGAGCGTGAGCTACAAATTATGTTGATGATCACCAATGGTGAAAAGGTCAATGATATTTCTGAGCAGCTCAACCTTAGCCCAAAAACCGTTAACAGTTACCGTTATCGCTTGTTTGCCAAACTAGGGATCAGTGGTGATGTGGAGCTGACCCGTTTAGCGATCCGTTATAAAATGTTAGACGCTGGCCATTTCTAGTGGCCGCTTGTGTCAATGAATCTAGCATTAATTAAGTGTTAGCAGTGAGTGTGAAGACGATTTATCAAGTTGTGTTGAAGACAGTGAGTCAAAGAGTGGGTGTATAACGATGTCGACAGGTTTTAACGCCCAGAGTTTTTTACGCACAGTTTCATCCTCTGCTGGGGTTTATCGCATGTATGACGTCAAAGGTGACGTCATCTATGTGGGTAAAGCCAAAGATCTTAAGAAGCGCTTATCCTCCTATTTCCGTAAAAACCTTGGGAATGTGAAAACCCAAGCGCTGGTGTCCCATATCCATCATATCGATGTGACGCTGACCCACAGCGAGACCGATGCGCTGCTGCTTGAGAATGACTATATCAAGCAGTACATGCCCAAATACAATGTGTTACTGCGGGACGATAAGTCATACCCCTATATTTTCTTGAGCCAACATGAGCATCCACGCCTCGCATACCATCGCGGGCCGCAGCGGGAAAAGGGCTATTACTTTGGGCCTTACCCCAATGGCGGCGCGGTGCGTGAAAGTTTGCACTTGATGCAAAAGCTGTTTCCTATCCGCCAGTGTGATGATCTCTATTATAAATCCCGCACTCGTCCCTGCCTGCAGTACCAGTTATCCCGTTGCAGTGCACCTTGCGTCGGTAAGGTCAGTAATGCGGAGTATGACGAGCAGGTTAAACTGGCGAGTCTGTTCCTAAAGGGAAAAGATAAGCAAGTCATCAGTGAACTTGTGGCAAAGATGGAAGAGGCCGCCGGGCAGCAAGCCTATGAGCAAGCCGCGCGTTTTCGCGATCAAATTATGGCGCTGCGCCGCGTGGCCGAGCAGCAAGAAGTCTCGGGCAATACCGGGGATATGGATGTTATCGGTGTGCACTACGCTTCGGGCATCGCGTGTTTTCACCTGTTATTTATCCGCGAAGGTAAAATTTTTGGTAGCCGCAGCTATTATCCAACTGTGCCCGCGCAAACGGATATCGAAGAAGTCTTACGTTCCTTCCTATTACAGTTTTATTTAAATGCCGATATTCAACGCACAATTCCTAAGGAAGTGGTGATAAGCCATCATTTTGAAGAATTGCATGAGTTAGAAGCGGCCGTCTCTGAGGCGCTAAATAAAAAGTTCAGCATCAAAACCAATGTGCGCGCCGACAGGGCAAGCTTTTTGCGCCTTGCACTGACCAATGCCACCAATGCGGTGATGACGCGTCTGTCCCATAAAAACACCGTTGAACAGCGTTTTGTCTTGCTGGAGGAGATCCTCGAGCTCAATGCGCCCATTCAGCGGATG
The DNA here is from genome assembly GCF_019457435.1 of Shewanella sp. FJAT-51649. Lineage (NCBI taxonomy): Bacteria > Pseudomonadati > Pseudomonadota > Gammaproteobacteria > Alteromonadales > Shewanellaceae > Shewanella > Shewanella sp. FJAT-51649. The sequence goes on from NZ_CP080411.1 coordinate 1,875,436, forward strand.
GAGTGTTTCGATATCAGTCATACCATGGGGGAGAGCACGGTAGCCTCCTGCGTGGTGTTTAATCGCGAAGGACCACATAAGGCCGAATACCGCCGTTATAATATTGAAGGTATTACGCCCGGCGATGATTATGCCGCAATGAAACAAGCCATTAGTCGTCGATTTGATAAAATCGATGCCAGCGGCAAAATTCCTGACATCTTATTTATCGACGGTGGCTTGGGCCAGCTACGTATCGCGCAGCAAATAGTGGATGAGAAATTCGTCAATTTAGATAAAGCGCCGCAGCTTATTGGGGTGGCAAAGGGGGAGAGCCGTAAACCCGGGCTTGAAACCTTAATCTTTGGCGACACTGAAACTAGCTTTTCCCTCGAAGATGACTCGCCAGCGCTGCACCTTATTCAACATATTCGCGATGAGTCTCACCGCTTTGCGATTACAGGCCATCGCAATCGTCGTCAGAAAACCCGTAACACGTCGACGCTCGAGTCGATTCCTGGCATTGGTCCTAAGCGGCGCAAGGCGTTATTGCAACATCTTGGTGGTTTACAGGAAGTGAAGGGCGCGAGTGTGGCCGAGTTAGCGAAAGTACCCGGTATTAGCATAGAAATGGCACAAACCATTCATGATGCATTGCGAGGGTGATAAATTTAAGGCAAGATTGGCGCTGCTTTTGACTAACTGGTTTGATCATGCCGTTTAACTTACCTATAGCATTAACCCTTTTTAGGCTTTTTTTACTGCCCATCTTCGTGGTGCTCTTTTATCTGCCGTACAGTTGGACTCCCTTCGTGGCTGCATTTGTGTTTTGGCTTGCCGCCATTACCGATGCCTTGGATGGCTATGCCGCCCGTAAACTCAAGCAACTCACGCGTTTTGGGGCTTTTCTCGACCCCGTTGCCGATAAACTGATGGTGATCACCGCGCTGGTGTTGCTGGTGGATCAATATGCCGATATTTGGTTAACCTTGCCGGCACTGTTTATGATTGGTCGCGAAATTGTGATTTCAGCCCTGCGTGAATGGATGGCCGAATTAGGTAAGCGCGGGACGGTTGCGGTTTCTTGGATCGGCAAATATAAAACGGCGGCGCAGATGGTGGCGATTATTGGCCTGATCTGGCAATACAACCCACTCATGATCACCGCGGCATTTGTGCTGTTATATATCGCTGCCGTGTTAACCTTCTGGTCAATGATGAGTTACATTTTAGCCGCCTGGAAAGATTTAACGGCTGAATAGCGCAATAAAAGATCAAAGAGATTATTTAGTGCGCAAGCAGTAAGTTATCGATAAAACAGCGGTTGACACTGCATGGTAAATAGGTAGAATGCCTCCCCGTAGACGAGAGACGAAGTGAAAACAAAATCTTAACTCTACGAGATGCAACATAAGCTCAGTTGGTAAGGTGGATACGATGCCTTGTTTTTTGAGTGAGTGTGAAATCGAAATGCGACATTAGCTCAGTTGGTAGAGCGATACCTTGCCAAGGTATAGGTCATCGGTTCGAACCCGATATGTCGCTCCAATCTAAATGATTGGAAATATGGCGCGATGGCAGAATGGCTATGCTGCGGATTGCAAATCCGTCGATCTCGGTTCGACTCCGGGTCGCGCCTCCATAATTAAGATATTAATGACACGATTCCCGTCGTTAATATAAAGAGTTTGCCCGAGTGGTGGAATCGGTAGACACAAGGGATTTAAAATCCCTCGCTGGTAACAGCGTGCCAGTTCAAGTCTGGCCTCGGGTACCATTATTATAATGGTGACAGCTCAAAGCGAGCTGAAGCGTTAAACTTCGTTAATTATATTTTTGAAATATAAGTAAAATAACGAAGCAAAGAGTTAAAAATATCAATAGCTGTGCTTGCGATATTCAGAGTTTGCCCGAGTGGTGGAATCGGTAGACACAAGGGATTTAAAATCCCTCGCTGGTAACAGCGTGCCAGTTCAAGTCTGGCCTCGGGTACCATTATTCTTAGTGAATAGTAAATAAGCCTCGACATTCGTCGGGGCTTTTTTGCATTTACAGCACCGATTTCTTTGTTTTACAGCGACTTTTTATCTTCTCATCTAGAGCCTCTTGTGCACTGTCACTTGTCGAACAGGCTCTAGTCTGGCCTTGTAATCTTCTTATTTCTGCGCTCTGAACTTGATAGTGTCAAACTCAGCAGGAGCATCTTCCTCCTTGCAAAAGTAATATCGTTAACCTTGCCCCATAAAAAGCCCCGTGGTTTTCACGAGGCAATTTTTACACATCCACAATACTACTCATTTATCGCTTGCTTTAGCGCTGTCGCCGCCTTAAAGCTTGGCTGGTTAAAGCCTGCGATCTCCATCGTCTCGCCAGTTTGTGGGTTCCGACCCGATTTAGGTAAATGATAACGTAATTCAAAGGTGCCAAATTGCGGGAGGAAGACTTTCTCACCTTCGCTTAAGGCGATATGGATCTGTTGCAGGATTTGTTCGACAACAGGTTTAGTACTGGCCTGGGACTGTTCAAGCGAAGTGGCGATACGTTGGATAAGTTGTGCTTTGTTCATTGAAACCTCTGAATTCAGCGAAAGAGCAGGAAAGGGGAGTTATAACAAGCTCGGGATCAGATTGAAAGCCTAGCTTTACCAAAGCGGCTTAACTGCTGCTTTATTGGTTAGCAGCGGCAAACTTTTTTGTGAAACGGAAATACTCTTCATATAAGCAGCGTTAGGGGCTAAGTTGCCCCTGTGCGTTTAGCGCTAAAGTGGACGTTAGAGGATAAAGCGTTTTAACCCTGATAGTTACGACTGTTCCACCTTTGATGGGGTGTAAGAAATGGCGTTGCTTTCGCTGTGTATAAACAACACTGTGTCTGCTGAGCGCCCTTGCGGGCGCTGTAAGAGTTGGTTTAAGCGGTGGAATTATGGCTGGACTTATCGCGGGCTTAAGAAAATAACGTCTCTTCCAATGTGCGTCCTTTCAGCAGCATCTTGTATTGCCAATGCTGCTGCTTAAATAAGGCGAGGAGGGCGGTTTCAAATTCATAATGGCGATTTGCCGTGTCATCCAATTGGATAACAAACACATGGGGTTGTTTTGAGGTGATATTCACTACACCGGGTATTTGACCTACGGCTTGGATCAGCGCTTCACTGTCACAGTGTTCCATCGTGAGGGTGAGATAATCACTACCGCTATTGGATGAGCGCATCGAAATCGATTGGCCCAACTCACCTTTATCTAGATACAGCACTTGGTCACAGAGCTTTTCGAGCTCGTCCAAGTTATGCGAGCTGATCACAAAGGTGGTGTTGGGCGAGAGCGTTCTGACGAGTTCACGGATTTTCTTGGCATTGGCGGGATCGAGTCCTGCGGTGGGTTCATCTAGTAATACCAGCTTAGGCGAGCCGATTAAGGCTTGAGCAATCGCCACACGTTTACTCATCCCATGGCTTAGACTCGGTGGCTTTTGCTGCGCCACCTCGGCTAAGTCAACTAAATTCAGTACTCGCAGGGCTTCTTGATTTGCCTGCTTGCTATCCATCCCTTGAAGACGCGCAAAGAAGCTTAACTGGCTGATAATGGTTAAATTGGGATCGAGCGTTGCATCCTGTGGCAGGGCGGCAATTTGGCCTAATAATGCTGGACTATTGGGCGCTTCTCCCAGAATACGCACCGTGCCCGCGCTTGGGGTGAGGTAACCACAGAGCAGGCTAAACAGTGTGGTTTTACCTGCTCCGTTAGGGCCAACCAGGGCGATGGGCGCTCCCGCTTCGAGGGTTAAGTTAACGTTATTGAGCGCTTTTTTACTGCCATAGTGTTTGGACAGTCCTTGGCATTGAATGAGGATCATAGTTGACTCCTTTGGATATAAACGCGGCCAAGGAAGAGGGCGAATGCAGTTTGTAATAGGGGAATAGGTGCGTAGGCAAAGCTATTGAGTCCATTGGTGTTGACCATGTTCGACAGTTGAGCGCCCGGTAATATCCATTGTAAACCTTCAAATAAGCTGGATTGATTACCCAAAATCAATAGTGCAATTGAGACGACGGTCCACAAGATGGTGGCGAGCACCATAGCCTGTCTTGCCGTGTTGGCATAGAGGGACAATAGGGTCATCACCGCGGTAAAGGGTAAAATCACGATAACCAAGTTGACGCCGACCAAGGCCCCCGACGTTAATGCGGGTAATAACAAGCCTATATCGCGAGTGAGTGCCAGTGCTATGGTGGCGAGTATGGTCAATAAGATCAGTAGACCTTGGATCAAGATTTGCCCCAAAAAGCGGCCGAAGAGCAGGCTGTCTTTGCTGGTTCTTAGGGTATAAAAGCGCAATGTGCCGCGGGTTTTGTCTGAGGAAAACTGATCGGCGGCAATCAAAATACTGAACATGGGAAACAGATACAGCGCAAAACACCAGAAGATGGCCATTTCCGCCACGGGCCAGTCAAACAGCACATTGAGTGCTTGGTTGCCTAAGAGACCGTCGATCAGATCTTTGATATTGGGCTGCATCAATAAAGTCGAAGCGCCTTGGATGGGGTAGAGCAATAGTATGCCCCACACTAATGCAAAGGCGATAAGGGCGATAATCCCGCGAAGGTTAAATAGAAATTTTCGACATTCAAAGCCAGCGATCAAAAGCATGTTGTTGAATGTACTGGGAGCGTTCGGTGTCATTCGCTGTCTCGTCAGTGAGTGAGCGGACAAACTTTCACGTTAGTCATCATTAAGAGCGACCATTCGCGAAAGTCGTCCGCGGCGCGGTTAGGATAAAGAAGCGATATGCGAGTCTAACTTATCTTTAAGTTCAGCCACTTGCTCTTCAAGCTGCGTGACTCTCGCTTCCAGTTGTTGTCTATCCTGCTCGTTTAGCGGGTGTGCATCTGCATTGGTGGCATTGGTGAATGACGCGGCGCTAATTTGCTCCGCGCCTTGGGAGAACAGCTCAGTATAACGGCATTCACGCTTACCCGGCTCCCGTGGCAGTTGGGCTAGCACGGGTTTATCTCGCTCCATCAATTGCTTAATGCAGGCTTCCACTTCGAGCACATCTTTAAAGTCATGCAGCCTGTTGCTGCGGGTACGCAATTCGCCCGGCGTTTGTGGGCCGCGAAGCAGCAGCAAACAGACGATGGCTACCGCCGCGCTGGAGAGTTGTAACTCGCTAAATTCGGTGTTGCAGAATCTGTGCTTATATTTGACGACTCGGCTACCAAAGCCGGATTGCTCGCTGATTAAGCGCTTTTTATTCAACGAATCGAGGGCATCTTGAACCTGCGCCTCACTTAAGTCCAATACGGGATCGCGGCTGGTTTTTTGATTACAGGCGAGGGTTAGGGCATTGAGTGAAAGCGGGTATTGCTCTGGGGTGGTGACTTCTTTTTCAAGTAGGCAACCGATAACTCTGGCTTCGTGTAACGTGAGTTCCATATAAGCTCCAAAGAAAAAAGCATGGCTTTGTTATAACAGAGCCATGCTTAATATCCTAGCGCTTGTCGGTAAACTGAGGTTTAAGGCAAACTATTTGTACAAATAAAGCACGAACATGGGGGCAAGAGAGTGCTAAGTCCCGTATTCGGTTGACTATTCTGCCTGATCAGTCTGCTTCAGTCAGGCGTAAGCCATCATCGTCGATACTTAATTTGCCCGCTTTAAACAGGCCGCCGATGCTCTTCTTGAAGGCTTTTTTACTCATGCCGAGTTGCTCGTAAATCACTTCGGCATCGGTTTTATCGGTCAGCGGTAAGAAGCCACCCGCTTGCTTGAGTTTTACTAAGATAATGTGCGCGTGCTTATCGAGCTCTTGCTTACTACCTTGCTGCAAGACCAGATCGATTTTGCCATCGCGGCGCACTTGTTTGATAAAACCTTTCACTCTTTGACCAAAACGCAGCTTTTGGAACACTTCATTTTGGTAAATCACGCCCCAATGGGCATGGTTAATAATGGCTTTGTAGCCTAAATCTGTGGTGCCACCGATATATAAGTCGACCTGTTGACCCACTTCGTACTGCGCCGGGGTTTTATCGAGGAACTTATCGATTTTTGATGAGGCGACAATACGTTCATCCGCACGGTTAACATGCACGTAGACGAGGTAAGAGCGGCCTTCTTCGATGGGTTTATGCTGCTCGCCAAAGGGCAGCAGTAGATCTTTATCTAATCCCCAGTCTAAAAATGCCCCGTAAGGACCCGTTGCCACGGCTTTTAGATAGGCAAACTCACCGACTTGCGCAAGCGGTTTGCGCGTTGTGGCAATGACGATATCTTCAGAGTCCAGATATAAAAATACCTCTAGCCAGTCACCGACTTGGCAATCTTTTGGGGTGGCTTTGTTGGGCAGTAACACTTGGCCAAACTCGTGGGCATTTAAATACACACCGAAGCTGACTTGTTTTACCACCTCAAGTTTGCAGGTTTTTCCTATCTGTACCATGTAGCTCTCTATCTATAGATGTCATTCGGCGGTGATTATAACCGCTTTATCCGTAAACGGCAGCTTCCAGTTCGGCTTTTAGGTTTGCACTTTAGGATTAATGGCTTAGTCGCCGTTAAAAATCATGCCGCCGCTGCGATTGTTAGCCATTTATTCTGCAAGCCTATTAAAAAATATTGAACGTATTAAAAGTAGGATTATTCTCTAAGTTATTAATTTACTTTTATTAATTCAGTGTGTGACAGCCTACCCTGTTAATGGGGTGTTTGTTATATTTTAATGAAAAATATTAAATGAGATTCTTGCTTGCAATCTGTGACATTGCGCGGTTTAATTGCGCCGTTTAACGACTTCGCTCGTTACAGACATGACAAATATTACGTGAGTTGTAATGGTTTTATGGTTCACAGGTCATTAACCGTGTAACGTACAATTTATAATGGTTACATGGGGTTAAGAGGAATTGTTTAGCTAATGCACAAGCATCCATTTTTTGCTCTTTGCCTAAAAGCATCACAATGTCAGCGCTCAATCGTTGTGCCCTATGACGATACCAGCCTTAAACATCTCACGTTAATCCGTATCAATTCTGGCCGCGAAGAAGCCAACAGTCCCCTGTTACAATAATCTTGCCTGTTATTAGGTGCGCTCGGTCTTGCCTAGCCGCTTAATATGTAATGTTGTTCCTTTAGTGTTACCTGTTGTTGTAGACACGCTTAAACCCCCTTGTTAGTGAATTTTGGGTCTTGAGCTGTGATGCGACGCCTAACGTTAGGGTTTTGGGTGTTTTTTAACCTCAAAGCGCGCTAAGGTTAATGCCATTGGTGAGAAACCTTGGCGATAAAGGGTGATATGAACGCAATCTCCTACCATCGCCAAAGTAATAAGAATCTGGGGTCTACCCCGGCTGCGTTAAGGAAAAACGCATCAATGTCACCTAAGCTGGGTTGATTTTGCTGCATTAAATAGGGTGAGTTCATCCTAATTGTATGTCAGGTAAACATTTGTTTTACCTGGGTTTGTCGAACGGGCGGTCGCGCAAGAATGCAGTGGCCGTTTAACCCATTTTTTTATAGACGGGCTAAATAAAAATGAATGATTGGTCTATTGATGCTGCTCGTGCTGGGTACAACGTTACCCACTGGAGCCAAGGGTTTTATGGGATCAGCGACCAAGGTGAGGTGACAGTGTCGCCGGATCCTAAGAATCCTGATCACAAGATTGGCTTAAATGAGCTAGCAAAAGACATGGTTAAAGCAGGGGTCGCTTTACCTGTATTAGTTCGTTTCCCGCAAATTCTGCACCACAGAGTGAACAGTTTGTGCCAAGCATTCGACCAAGCGATACAAAAGTATGAGTATCAGGCGGACTATTTGCTGGTTTACCCCATTAAAGTAAACCAACAAAAAACTGTGGTAGAAGAGATCCTTGCGAGCCAAGCATCAAAAGAAGTTCCACAATTAGGCCTAGAAGCCGGCAGTAAGCCAGAATTAATGGCCGTGTTGGCCATGGCGCAAAAAGCCAGTTCAGTGATCGTATGTAACGGTTACAAAGATAACGAATACATTCGTTTAGCCTTAATTGGTGAAAAGTTAGGCCATAAGGTCTACATCGTTTTAGAAAAACTGTCTGAGCTGAAGATGGTGTTGGCCGAGTCTAAGCGTTTAGGGGTGAAACCTCGCTTAGGTCTACGTGCTCGCCTTGCATTCCAAGGTAAAGGCAAGTGGCAAGCCAGCGGCGGTGAAAAATCGAAATTCGGTTTATCAGCAGCGCAAATTCTTACCGTGGTTGATCAGTTAAAACAAGAGGATATGTTAGATTCTCTGCAGTTACTGCACTTCCACTTAGGTTCGCAAATCGCCAACATCCGCGATATTCGTCAAGGTGTGAGCGAAGCGGCACGTTTCTACTGTGAATTACGTGAGTTAGGCGCCAGCATTAACTGCTTCGACGTCGGCGGTGGTTTAGCGGTGGATTACGACGGTACCCGTAGCCAAAGTAACAACTCAATGAACTATGGCTTAAGCGAATACGCGAACAACATCGTCAACGTGCTTACCGATATCTGTAATGAATACGAGCAACCTATGCCACGTATTATTTCAGAATCTGGCCGTCACTTAACGGCGCACCATGCTGTGTTAATCACCGATGTGATTGGTACTGAAGCCTATCAAGTCGAAGAAATCCAGCCGCCTGCGGAAGAGTCGCCACAACTGCTGCACAACATGTGGCAATCTTGGACTGAGATCAGCGGCCGCGCCGATCAACGCGCTTTGATTGAGATTTACCACGATAGCCAAAGTGACCTGCAAGAAGCGCAATCGCTGTTTGCTTTAGGTCAATTAAGTTTGGCAGAACGTGCGTGGGCTGAGCAGGCTAACCTGCGTGTATGTCACGAAGTGCAAGGTTTGTTAAGCACCAAAAACCGTTACCACAGACCGATTATCGATGAGTTAAACGAAAAGTTAGCCGATAAGTTCTTCGTTAACTTCTCATTATTCCAATCGTTACCGGATGCTTGGGGTATCGATCAGGTGTTCCCTGTGCTGCCACTGTCTGGTTTAGACAAAGCGCCAGAGCGCCGCGCCGTGATGCTGGACATCACCTGTGACTCTGACGGTATTGTTGACCAATACGTAGACGGTCAAGGGATTGAAACCACACTGCCAGTACCGGCTTGGAGCGCTGAAAGTCCTTATCTGATGGGCTTCTTTATGGTCGGCGCCTATCAAGAGATCTTAGGTGATATGCACAACCTGTTTGGTGATACTAACTCTGCGGTGGTCAGCATCGAAGAGAACGGTATGACCAACATTGAGTCGGTTCTTGCCGGTGATACGGTTGCTGACGTACTGCGTTATGTTAACTTAGATGCCGTTGACTTTATGCGTACTTACGAAGAGTTAGTGAATCAGCACATTGCCGAAGAAGAACGCGCCCAGATTTTAGAAGAACTGCAAGTGGGCCTAAAAGGTTACACTTATTTAGAAGATTTTTCTTAATATTGAGTGTGTTAAAAAAGTCAGCCTAGGGACACTTAGGCTGACTTTTGTTTTTTATAGCCTATTGTTTTTGCTAGCGAGTTATAAGCGTGAGTGCTTTGTAAGGCTGGAATCTTGTAAAAGCAAGCTCGGTGGTTTTATTGCGGCGTGAGTCGTGTAAAAATAGCCGCACAAAATTGATGGGGTAGCAGTCTTAAATGCGTGCATTCACTTAAGTCAGCGTTGACTGTGAAGCATGAATGACTGCAATACCAATAGATGCCCAAACACAGGGATAAGATGAGGCGTACGGCTTGATGTTTTTTGAAGGCGCGGAAAAAAAGCTTGAGATCAGACTCACTCCCAAGATGGCGTCACTACGCCAACGAGAGTACGGCTTTTGGTCAACCTTAGTGGCCTGCGCCAATGCGGATATCTTGTCCACAATCAGTAATCCTGCCTGCGATGCCTATCTGCTGAGTGAATCCAGTCTGTTCGTCTGGGATGATAAGATTCTGCTACTCACCTGCGGTAATAGCACCCTAGTGGATGCTGCCTGCCATTTTATCAACGCCTTAGGTGTGGAGCATATTGCCGCACTCTGTTATCAGCGCAAGAATGAATACCAAGCCCAGCGACAAAGCACCAGCTTTGTGGACGATATCGCGAAATTGCGGACCCTGATCCCTGGCAAAGCCTTTCGAGTGGGCCATTTAGACTCACATCACCACTATCTGTTTTGTACTGACAAGCAAACTGTATCCTCAACCGAGACTTGCCTTGAATTGATGATGTACCACATCCGTGGCGAACTTGCCGATTATCTCAAGCTGCCGACACAAACTGAGCAGGGGATTTATCAGCGGCTTGGATTTCAGCAACTTTTCGGCGATTTTCAGTTTGATATGCATTGTTTTCAGCCTGCTGGGTTTTCGTTGAATGCGATACGTGGGACAGACTATGTTACCTTGCATATTACGCCATCTCTGGGGCTAGGGGAGCATTCCTATGTGAGCTTCGAGACTAATCTCGATTTAGCGAATTACTCTCATCCCGTCGTGGCGCGGCTAGTAGATTTATTCTCTCCAATCAGTTGGGATTTGATTAGTTTTAATCAGCCCATTCTTACCGCGGGACTCCCTGAGCATCTGTGTCTTGGCCAAGCCGTGGTCACCACAGCATCTGGAGGGGAGATCACCTTTAGTCATTACCAACAGCTTGAAACCCAAGTGTTACAGCCCGAGTTTATGTAGTGGCATACCTTGGTGAGTTTTGCCTGCGCTGCTTTAGTTCATCTTAGTACTATCTCAGTACCCTACTTAAGCGTTGGATTATCAATTAAAAAGCTAAGGTTTACTGCCTTGGCTTTTTTATTGATGGCTTAATAACAGAGCAGCGAATTGCGAGTAAGGCATGGTAAACTTGCTTTATCAGCGGATTGCACCGATGGCAATCATTGTGCGCTTGTAAAAGGAAACCCTATGACAGATCTCAGTGATATTCGCCGCGAATACACCAAAGGCGGCTTAAGACGCGCCGATTTACCTCAAAATCCCATGCAGCTATTCGAGTTATGGATGACGCAAGCTCGCGATGCTGAGCTCAGCGATCCCACTGCGATGTGTGTCGCCACAGTCGATGAGCATGGTCAGCCCTACCAGCGGATAGTGTTATTAAAGCGTTTCGATGACACGGGATTTGTTTTCTTCACTAACCTAGGCAGTCGTAAGGCGCAGCAGATCGCAACCAACAATAAAGTGAGCCTGCATTTCCCTTGGCATCCGATTGAACGCCAAGTATCGATTCTCGGTGAGGCGCAGCCACTCTCTACCGCCGAGGTGCTGAAATACTTTATGACCCGTCCCAAGGATAGCCAGATTGCCGCTTGGGTGTCACAGCAGTCGAGTAAACTGAGCGCGCGACAAGTGCTCGAAGGCAAGTTCTTTGAGATGAAAGCCAAATTTGCCAAGGGCGATGTACCATTACCGAGTTTTTGGGGCGGCTACTTGGTTAAGCCCTCGAGTATCGAGTTTTGGCAGGGCGGAGAACACAGGCTGCACGATCGTTTCCTCTACACTCGCCAAGCGAATGAATGGGTCATTGACCGTTTAGCACCTTAATAGGCTAGGAGCGTAAGCGTGGGACAGTATAAGATTTGGGTCGATGCCGATGCCTGCCCAAACCCGATTAAAGAGATTTTATTTCGCGCGGCTGAGCGTAAATCACTGCCATTAGTGTTGGTGGCGAACCAAATGTTGCGGGTGCCTCCATCACCCTATATCAGTCAAGTGCGTGTCGGCTCAGGCTTTGATGTAGCAGATCAATACATTGTCGACCATGTTGAGCTCACGCATTTAGTGATCACCGCCGATATCCCGTTAGCGGCGCAAGTGATTGAAAAGGGTGCGCTAGCGCTCAATCCCCGCGGCGAACTCTACACCACTGACAATATTCGCCAAAAATTGACGATGCGCGATTTTATGGAAGATTTACGTTCATCGGGCGTACACACTGGTGGCCCAGATGCGTTATCGGCGGCGGATAAACAGGCTTTTGCCAATAGTTTAGATAAGTGGTTGGTGCGAGTTTAACGATAGTTAACTGGTCGCTAATTAAGAAAAAGAGTATCTTTAGCGAGACTTAGGTGATCTTTATCACAGATTGTCTGAGTGATTTGGCGGTTACGCGCATGTTATCGGGTGACTGTCTTGCCTTTAAACTCACTGATTGAGGATAGATACAATGAAAAAATGGATAGGAATCGCGGCATTATCGACGCTGGTTAGTTTTAGTTGTGCGGCCCAGTGGCAAGTGATGGGGCAGGATTCTCGGGTCAGTTTTGTATCGGTAAAAAAGGGTGATATCGCTGAAGTTCACCACTTTAAGCAACTCAATGGTGTACTTAAAGAGAATGGTCAATTTGAATTAACCATTCCACTGATGAGCGTGGCGACAGGTATCGAAGTGCGCGATGAGCGTATGCAAAACCTGTTGTTTGAAGTGTCCTTGTATCCCGAGTTGAAATTAAGCTCGCAGGTGGATACTAAGATGCTGAAAGAACTTGCCGTGGGTGGGTCTAAGGTTGCTGACATCGATGGGAAAATTTCCCTCCATGGCAAACAACAAACGAAAACTTTTTCGGTAATTTTAACCAAAGTATCTGATAATAAACTGATGGTTAGCAGTTTTCAGCCGATAATAGTCAATGCGAACGAATTCGATTTGGTTTCGGGTGTGGATAAATTGCGTGATATCGCGGGTTTATCTAGTATTAGCCAAGCCGTTCCTGTGTCGTTTGTACTAACCTTAACAAAGTAACAGCGATAAGATTGGCTTAGATCAATACGTCAGCTCTCCAGTTCGAGATATGGTTAGTGAGTGGCTGACGTGCAAATCTTTATATCGACCACTTTATAGGTGGGTTTTGTTTTTTCAGTGTCGCCTTTGGCGATAGATTTTGGTGTGTGAAGGGTAAAAAATGGTCACAGATAAAGACGGTTACATGCATTTGATCCAGTATTTGACTGAGCATCTCGGCTTGTTCGAAACGCCTGATACCCAAAATGTGTCCGATGATACTGTGATGGAGTTGTTCGAAGAGCAATTATCCGCACAGATTATTATGGTTTGCGGCCAAAATCCTTCCCTCTCTTTTGCCGAACGCAACACCATTATCCGTGAGGTCGATGCGATTGTGTACGATCTTGAGGAAATCTTAGCCTCAGTGGCAAATCATAGAGCCACGCCAGAACAAACGCTGTTTATCACTGAGTTTTCAGGCCTTATCAAGAATTTATTCGATCAAGAAATCGCGAAAATCCAAGTCCATGTGTAATACCTTCGCTTAAGCTTAATCTTAGGATTAACCTCGTTACTTGGGTTAGTCCTATCCGTTGATTCGTTATTTCCCTCATTATTTGATATCGAGCTCATTACATAGGCTCAGTGGGTTATTGGGGGGCGTCAGTCGATGCTTTCGCTCAGGTCTTAAAGGCGCGAAGTTCATGGAGCTTCACCTACCGTGCATAGTGTTATGCTCGAGCGTGATCTTTGCAAACCAGGTCACCTCACCTCGTATCACATGCACTATCGCATCAGGTTCCCCCAAGTTTGAGTAAAATAATTTCCACTTTTCAAGCATCTTCATTAACAGGGTATATCTTTACTCTATAGCCGTATTTTCTAGTGCGCTGTAAAGGGAGATGCATGATGCTAACCATACGTCCAAGCTATGCCGAAGATATGCTGACCATAGTGGTATCGGGCCAAGTTACCCATGAAGATATCGAAGCCTTACTACTGCCTGCAATTGAGGCCAAGTTGCAGGATCATGCAAGCCTTCGCTTATGGTACGAGTTCGGCCCAGACTTTATTGGTATTACCGTGGGTGCACTCTGGGATGATGCTTTACTCAGTGTGTTTCATTTTAGTGATTTCTCGCGGGTGGTGATGATTGCGGACATGCAAAGCCTTGGTGCTATGGTCAATACACTGGCTTTTATGTTGCCCTGTCCGGTGAAGGTTTTTAGCGAACATGAGCGCGCTCTGGCGAAGGCTTGGTTAGACGAAGCGAAAGTGGCAGAGGTGTAACGGCTGTAACTATAGTGTGTTAACTTGTGACTATTCCTTATTTATTCATTGGCTTAAATGCTGTATTTGCCCCCGGCTTAGTGTTTTTCGGCTCTTTTCCTGTGCTTTTATGCTATCACTAGCCCCTACATCGACCAAGGTGATGGGGCTCAATGTGGCTGACCCGTCATCGTTCAGATAAGGAGTGAGGATGTTACAACATCAGAGTGTCGGTCGTTGCACCACATTATTGCTAGGCGCCGTTATCGCAAGTTTGAGTCTTGCTGGCTGCGGCAAAGTCAGCGAAGAGGCGCAAACGACAGCTAAGAGTGTGGTATCTGGTGACACAAAGGCGATAATTGGTCAGTCGGAGAAGATGCGCCTCATCGCCGCACAACTGGATTTTCAGGCAAGAATTGATACGGGCGCGGCGAACACCTCCTTGCATGCCATCGATCTGCAAGTTGAAGGCGGTGCGTCCGACAAGATGCACGATAACATAGGTAAAACACTACACTTTACCACCGAAAATGAGGCGGGCGAGCAGCGGCGCTTAGCGGCGAAAATCCTAAAGACCACCACAGTGAATAACGCCCAAGGCAGTGAAGTGCGCTATCTGGTGGAGTTAGATATTGGTTTTGAGGGCCAGCATCGTCTGGTTGCCGTTAACCTACGTGACCGAAGCCATATGGATTACAAATTACTGATCGGCCGTAATTGGTTAGCGGGACGTTATGTTGTCGATGTGGCCGAGAAACGTCTGATTGGCCCGACGGCTTTTATCAATGTGAAAGAGGCGGAATTGACCTTTAAAACACGCATCGATACCGGCGCGGTTGAAAATTCCCTGCATGCGATTGATCTCAAGATTGACGATGAAGATCCTACCAATATGGATAACAACATCGGTAAGTGGCTCAATTTCACTACCGAAAATGAGCGTGGTGAGGAAAAGCGGTTAAGGGCACGGATTGTCGATACCTCGCTTATCCGTAACGCGCAGGGGAGTGAAGTACGTTATATGGTCGAATTGACCTTAGGTGAGCCGGGATTGGAGTATCCCGTCAAAGTGAATCTTAAGGATCGCAGTCAGATGTCCAATAAACTCTTGATTGGGCGTAACTGGCTACAGGGCCATTATCTGGTGGATGTGACCCTCGATAAGTCGAGCGATTAGTTTCTCTCAATCGGTTTGTGTATAGCCGTGGCTATATCGCAGATAATGGCCAGTGGCACTCAATCAGAGTGCCACGATTGAGCTCACTCTCTACCGCCAGCTCGCCATGTAATTCTTCTTTTATCCAAAGATTAATGCAAGTCAGTGTGCCAATACATTGGTTTTGTTGCATTTCCTGTCTTAGCTGCTCAAGGTGTGCAATTGGTATCCCAACACCATTGTCCTTAAGCTGCATGTACAACTCACCGTCTTTTTTCTCGAGTGTTAACACTAAGGTTCTGTCTTGATTATGCTCTTTAAAGGCATGGTGCAAGGTGTTGTTGATAAGCCGGTAGAAAAACTGCAAATATTGCCAGGCATTGCCATCGACCACCAATTGCTCGTCGCACTCTAGCTTGACCTTAACCTGAGTTTTCAACAATTGTGGCTGTAATAAGCTCAGTAATTGATTGATAAACTGGGCTAAATGCAGCGGGCGTATCTCACTATGCTGATCGGTAAACAGCTGCGATATGTGCCTGAGTCTCGCCGCCTGCTGGCTCATCAACTGCACCACTTGGGCTTGATGGCTGTCATCCTCTTTACTGCGCACTTGGCAGATCTGGGCGAGGAGTTTGTCCTGTTCGAGCATCATTTGGCTCATGACATCGGCTAGGAAGTTCTGCATCAGTTTCTGACTTTGCTGTTTGCTCAAGTTGAGTTGGATTTGCTGATTGATCTCATCTTGAATCGCGAAGAGTTGTTCCCTGAGCTGGCTGTTTTCTTGCTGCGAGAGTTGGGTCTTGTGCTGCTGCTCTTTAAGCAGGCTTAATTGCGATTGCAGCAGCTTTTCTTGTTCTTTTTCTTGGCGTTTTCTCAAGTCCACATTAAAACCAATGGCGCCGACGCCCAAGGAATTATCCTCATCGTCGCGAATGTCGAATTTACTCATTTGATAGATAAGCTCGCCTCGAAGAGAGGGAATGACTTCTTCGAAATGCAGGGCCTCGTGGCTATGGGTGACCCTTTGGTCGTTCTGTTGATACTGCTGTGCGAGTGAGTTTGGGAACAGATCAAAGTCCGTGGCCCCGATGATCTTGCGCCGCTCAATCCCTAAAACTTCGCAGTATTTGTTGTTCACTAAGGTGTATCGCCCATTTAAGTCTTTGATATAAATGATGGTAGATGAGAAGTCGAGTAGGGATCTTAATTGCTCCTTGCGCTGACTCAACTCCTGCTGAAAATGTTGTTGGGTTAGTAATTGCTGCTCGAGCGCGAGATTACTGGCGTCTAAACTGGCCATGGCGACTTCAAGCTGTTGGGTGCGGGATAAAAAGCTTTTTGCGAGCAGGCCGACCTCATCATGTCGCTCCTTGGCTTTTAATTCGATAGAGGCCGAATCATTGCGTTTGAGTGCCTGCACCATCTCCATAATGGGGGCGATAATCAGTCGATGTTGCAGTAAAAACAATAGGATAAGGCCGAGCATCTGAATTAATACTAGGGAGAGCCCGACTTTTTCGATAAGTTTTTTGGCCGTGTCCTGTAAGGGGGCTATAGGCGTGACGACGAGAATTTTCCAGTAGGTGTGGGGCATTAAAAACACCGACACCAGCGAGGGGCCCTTGAGGATGGGGTCCATAGTTAATGAAACCGAGGCTATCCGCCTTGGGCTCGAGAACTGGCTCTTAGCATTGTCATTGACGATGGCAGAGAGCATCTCCCGTTCACTGTCCCCGCTTAGGCGGGTGAGGTTATCCATTTGCTCTTGGGTAAATACGCGCTCAGCCACGGCTTGTTCGATAAAACTGCGGTCGGCGAAGTGCAGTGCCGAGGCGATTGGGCTAAAGGCCGCCTCTGTTTTTGCTAACTCGTCGAAGGTTTGTAGCGTATGGGGTAGATTTTGCGAAGATTGCGGTAAAATATCGCTATTCGGCGAGGCCAAGATTTGGTTTTGATGGTCGAGGGCTATCACATAGCCGCTCACATCGAGCATGGTATTGCGTAGGAGCTGACTAAGTTTTTCAAGGCTGATATCCGTGGTGGCCGCCCCAATAAACTGATGTTCCATCCACATAGCGCCCGATGCAGTCACCATCGGTTCATGGGTAGTCGGGTCGACATAGGATTTAGACCAAAATATTTTTCCCACGGGAAAATAGCGGGTTGGCCGATACCATTCTTCGGTGTGGTAGCTTGGAAAGCTGTCGTCGTTATAGCTGTTGATGGCGACTAATTCGCCGTGAATATTGTGTGACCAGAATAAGCTATCGCGAAACTTTTGCCGGTCAAATGCCCCTGGCTCGGGCCAAATCCCGCCACCTGAAATAATCGCCTTTTGATTTTCAATCGAGAGTAATACCGGAATGCTCTTACTGAGCTGCTCGGGCTCATAACGGTATAGCATGGCGATTTGGCTGATGGCATTGACCTGATTCTCCACTTGGGAGGTCATTTCCTGCAATTTGGCAATGATGATTTGGCCATGGTTTTGATTGAGCAGAGTTTGTTGCTCACTGATCTGTTGGGTCTGAATGTTGAGAATGACCCACGCCGTGCTGAAGATCAGTATGCTGGCGATCAGCAGTTGGATCAGACTGAGTTTAAACGGCAGACTTTTTTGCCAGTGGGTTAACGGTGCTTGAGGCTCAATGAGAGGCCGTTTATCCATGTTCTACGCATTCCAAATGCCGTTATCATGGAGCCAGTTTAGCGTTTTTTGGCCTATTTGCCATTGGCTTAAATCAAAGTTCGCACAGTGCTTTCGGTGATAAATATTGACAGAGACAGTTAAAAATAAGGCAGACCTTATGTCTGCCTTAGGAAGATTATTGATGCAGATTATTTGTAGAGCGAAGGTTTATTCGAGCCGCTTAGGATGGGCACAATAAACAGTAACAGCGCGACCAGATAACCACTAAAGGCTACCACCATCCATTCGGCCATGGTGACGCCCATAAACTGCCATGGCACATCGGTACACATACCCGTTGGTAACATCACGGATGGGAACCATTCGTGGAGCGGCATCCAAGCTGGAAATTCGGGTAAAAATGAGCAAGTCGAGAAGGGCGAAGGATTATTCTGCATATCGACTAAGGCTAGCGCCAGTTTTAGTCCCCAGGTTGCACTGACGGCCCAACCAATGGCGCCTAGAATGCGAACGATAAGGAACTTGGGCGCCGTCATACCAATCAGTCCAGATGCCAAAATGCCGAATACGGCGAGCCGCTGGTAGATACACATCACGCAGGGATCTAACTTCATCACATATTGGAAATACAAGGCGGCCGCTTCGAGGGCAATCGCAGAGCCTGTGAGAATGAACCAAGATGCGCGGGAATGGGCAAAGCGAGTGAATGCTGTCAAAAGTGAACTCCGTATCAACAAAAAACGCCCTCGAAGGTAGGGCGTTTTTTTGACTTTACTGAACTCATAAAGTTCAGTCAACTCCGATATTTATGTTAGTGAGCTGCAGCAGGCGCTAACGCTTCTTTAACACTGTGGTGCAATATTGCATGGGAGTCATAGAAGTACTGGGTCATCTGCTCTAAGAAGCCCGATTGAATTGCCATCACGCCCACAATCGATAGCACGATAGTGTAGGGCAATGCCATCCACACCATTCTGCCGTAGGATAAACGGATCAGCGGTGCAAGGGCCGAGGTCAATAAGAACAGGAATGCGGCTTGACCGTTTGGTGTTGCCACCGAAGGCAAGTTAGTACCAGTGTTAATGGCGACCGCTAACAGATCGAATTGATCGCGGGTAATTTGACCGTTAATCAGGGCGGCTTTGACTTCGTTAATATAAACCGTGCCCACAAACACGTTATCACTGACCATAGAGAGTAAACCGTTAGCGATATAGAAGATCACTAATTGGGTATTACCTTCATGGTTTAGTGCCCATTGGATCACTGGGCCAAACAGTTGTTGGTCGATGATCACCGCCACAACCGCAAAGAACACCGCTAACAAGGCCGTAAATGGCAGGGCTTCTTCGAAGGCTTTACCTAGCGCATGCTCATCGGTAATACCGTTAAAGGCTGTGGTTAAGATGATCACAGACAGACCAATCAAGCCCACAGACGCTAAGTGCAGCGCGAGACCCGCAATTAACCACACACCGACAAAGGCTTGGATAACCAGTTTCATCTTATCTTTATTGGTACGACGCGCGTCTTCATAGGCTGCATAATCACATAGGATTTTATGCACTGCATCCGGCAGCTGGGCACCATAACCAAACCAACGGAATTTCTCGACGATAAAACAGGTAAAGATACCTGCGAACAATACAGGCACTGTCACAGGTGACATGCGGATCGCAAATTCGCCAAATTGCCAGTTTGCTTGAGCCGCAATAATTAAGTTTTGCGGTTCACCCACCATAGTACACACGCCACCCAATGCAGTACCGACACCGGCGTGCATTAATAAGTTACGTAAGAAACCACGGAAGGATTCCAGCTCGTCTTCATTGAGCTGGTTTTCACCATCGTCATTTTTGCCTTCGGAGGTATGGTCATGATCTGCCGAGAAATCTTTACCTGAGGCAACTTTGTGATAGATAGAGTAAAAACCAACCGCCACGGTAATAATCACGGCGATAACGGTTAACGCATCTAAGAAGGCGGATAAGAAGGCGGAAGCTAGACAGAACAGCAGAGACACTAAGATTTTCGAGCGTACTTTAGTGATCATCTTAGTGAACACGAACAGCAGTAGCTGCTTCATGAAGTAAATGCCAGCCACCATAAACACCAGCAGTAATAGCACTTCAAGGTTTGCTTCAATTTCGTGTAGCACTTGGCTGGCAGAGGTCATTCCGATGGCGACAGCTTCAATCGCTAATAAACCACCGGGTTGTAATGGGTAGCATTTTAGCGCCATTGCCAAGGTAAAAATAAATTCAAGCACTAATACCCAACCAGCCACAAAGGGGCTGACATAGAAAAAGAGTATTGGATTGATTATTAAAAACGACAGTATTGCGATCTTGTACCACTTAGGAGAATTCCCTAAGAAGTTCCCAATAAACGCCTGACTCATTGTCATCGGCATGGCATCCTCTCTTCTAATTATCTTTTAAAATTGCACAGGTTATTGTTTCTGGCATTTGTTTTAGAAAATCAGTCTAGCCTAAAGAGAATGCTAATGTAACGATATACTGAAACCCAGATTTCAAAAAGCGGAGCTAATCGGCAAAATTGGCACAATTGCTGTTGATTCATGTCGTTTTTTTGAACATTTCTGTGACAATTGTACGGTGATTTTAAGGTGAGCCTCAGTCAATGGTTTCCATTTTTTACCGCTCTGGTATGATCAGTGACCATTATAAAGCACAACAACTGGAAAAGTGGGCTGATGATTATCAATGCCAAAGGACCTGCAAGTTTTGCAGAGAAGTATATTGTAAGATCGATTTGGGAAAATAAGTTTCCCCCAGGGTCCATTTTACCGGCTGAACGTGAGCTTTCTGAATTAATTGGCGTTACACGTACCACCCTGCGTGAAGTGCTGCAACGCTTAGCACGTGATGGTTGGTTGAAAATTCAGCATGGTAAACCGACTCGGGTGAACAATTTTTGGGAAACCTCAGGCCTTAACATTCTTGAAACCATAGCGGATCTCAATCCTGAAGGCTTCCCTGTGCTGGTGGACCAATTGCTGTCGGCTCGCACCAATGTCAGCGCGATTTACTTCCGTGGCGCACTGCGCAACAGCCCAGATACTGCCGTTGAAGTCCTAGGGCAAATTCACCAATTAGAAGACACGGCCGAATCCTTCGCCGAGTATGACTACCTGTTGCACCACACCTTGGCCTTCTCTTCAGGCAATCCGCTGTATGTGTTGATCTTAAACGGCTTTAAAGGTTTATATAGCCGAGTCGGTCGTTACTATTTCAGTAGCCCTGAGGCGCGTCAGTTAGCGCTGAACTTCTATAAAGAGCTCGAACTATTAGCCAAAGCTAAAAACTATATCGATGTGCCCGCATTAATGCGTACCTACGGTATCAATAGCGGTAAAATGTGGTTGCAATTGCGCGACGATATGCCAACTTCGATTGCCCAGCAGGACGGCAATGCTTAAGTTTCGATTCTGAAGCTTAAAAGCGGTCAGTGGCCTGTTTTAAGATTGGTTAAATAAAAAGCCGTTTCATTGAGAAACGGCTTTTTGCTTTTACTTTTGGCTTTTTAATTAAACTGATTTTTAGTCGGCCTTAGGTTGCTCTGGACAGGAGGCTAACAAGGTCACGCTGGTATCGGCATTTAATTGCTCCAAGCTGACGGTAAAGCCCCAGAGGCGATGCAGATGCTTTAACACTTCCTTATAGGTGTTGGCGAGCGGGATGTCATTACAGGGGACATACCTTAAGGTTAAGGAACGATCGCCGTTTATCTCAACGTTATGTACTTGAATATTAGGTTCAATATTCGACAGATTGTACTGCTGCGAGAGTAAATTGCGAATGTCTTGATAACCCTGCTCATCGTGAATGGCTGACACGGACAGATAATTACGTTTCTCATCATCGTGGATGCCAAACAGTTTGAACTGACGGATCACCCTCGGTGACAGGTATTGGCTGATAAAGCTTTCATCCTTAAAGTTTTGCATCGCAAAATGTAAGGTATCGAGCCAATTACTGCCCGCAATATCAGGGAACCAGGCTTTGTCTTCCTCTGTGGGAGACTCACACATACGCCGAATATCGGTAAACATCGCAAACCCAAGGGCATAGGGATTAATACCGCTGTAGTAACGGCTGTTATATTCGGGTTGGGCGACAACGCCAGTATGGCTCTGCAAGAACTCCATCATAAAGCGGTCGGTGACCACGCCATCATCATAAAGATGATTCAAAATGGTGTAATGCCAGAAGGTTGCCCAGCCTTCATTCATCACTTGTGTTTGTTTTTGCGGATAAAAATACTGCGCCATCTTACGCACGATACGGATAATCTCCCGTTGCCATGACTCCAGCAGCGGTGCATTTTTTTCAATAAAATACAGAATATTTTCCTGCGGCTCGGCGGGAAAGCGGCGCTTAGTGGTCGACGGTTGCTGCTGTTGATGGGTGGGAATGGTACGCCACAAATCGTTCACTTGGCTTTGCAGGTAAGCCTCGCGGTCTTTTTGCCTCGCCTGTTCTTCCCTAAAGGAGATTTCCGATGGGCGTTTATAGCGGTCGACACCGTAATTCATCAGAGCGTGGCAGGAGTCGATGATGCTTTCAACCTGCTCGACACCGTATTTTTGCTCGCAATCACTGATGTAGTTTTTGGCAAACACCAAGTAGTCGATAATCGAGCTTGCATCCGTCCAGGTCTTAAATAAGTAGTTATTTTTAAAGAAACTATTATGGCCAAAACAGGCATGCGCCATCACTAATGCCTGCATGGTGATGGTGTTTTCTTCCATTAAATAAGCGATACAAGGGTTGGAGTTAATCACGATTTCGTAGGCGAGCCCCATTTGCCCACGTTTGTAGCCTTGTTCGGTTTCGATAAAACGTTTGCCGAAGGACCAATGGGTATAGCCAATGGGCATGCCAATGCCGGCATAGGCATCCATCATCTGCTCGGCGGTGATGATTTCGATTTGATTGGGATAGGCGCTTAGCTTATAAATGGCTGCCACACGCTCAATCTCTTTTAGATAACTTTGTAACAGCTCAAAGCTCCAGTCGGGACCGTCACTCAAGGCTGTACGCGTTTTTGATTCTTTTATCCCCATAGAGCCCCCTTAAACCGCCTGCTTTTTAAATAATTCTCTAAATACAGGGTAGATATCTTCGGCTTGACGAATATGTTGCACCGCTATGTTGTCGTAGTGTTGTTGTAGGGATTCGTATTCGCGCCACAGGGTTTGGTGCGCACGATTGGTGATTTCGATATAGCTAAAATAGCGCACTAGCGGCAGGATTTTTTGCTCCAATAATTGTCGACAGGTGGGAGAGTCATCGGCCCAGTTATCACCGTCAGAGGCTTGTGCTGCATAGATATTCCACTCATCGGCAGGGTAGCGAGCCTGCTGAATTTCGTGCATTAATTTCAATGCGCTTGAGACAATCGTGCCACCAGTTTCTTGGGAGTAGAAGAACTCATGCTCGTCCACTTCCTTCGCTTGGGTATGGTGGCGGATATAGACCACCTCGAGGTTTTTGTAGGTTCGGGTAAGAAATAAGTACAGCAAGATATAGAAACGTTTCGCCATATCTTTTGTCGCTTGGTCCATCGAGCCTGACACGTCCATTAAGCAGAACATGACCGCTTGGCTTGAGGGCACTTCACGCCTTGCAAAGTTATTGAAACGTAAGTCAAAGGTATCGATAAAGGGGACTTTAGCAATCTTCTGCTTAAGCGCCTCAATCTGGGCTTTTAAATCCAAAATCAGTTCGGCTTTAGTACCCGGAATATTTTCAAGCTCCGCCAGCTCTTGCTCTAACTCTTTGAGCAATTTCTTTTTACTTGCCGACATGGCAATGCGGCGCGCCAAGGAGGAACGCAGTGAGCGCACAATATTGATATTGGCTGGTACACCATCATTGGTGAAACCCGCACGGTAGATTTGATACTCGACGAGCTTGTTTAAGCGATTCTTCTGCAGATTCGGCAGTTCTAAATCCTCAAAGAGCAGCTCTAGGTATTCATCCTTTGAGATTTCAAACACAAAGTCGTCATTTCCTTCGCCCGAATCCGAGGCATCGCCTTTACCCGCTCCGCCGCCAGCGCCGCCTTGGGGTCTATCGATTTTATCGCCGCGGGTGAATTGATCATTACCTGGGTGGACTCTGTCTCTTACGCCTCCTTTGCCTTGATGGAACATAGGTTCACTGATATCCCGTGTGGGAATACTGATTTTTTCGCCTTTATCTACATCCGTTACACTGCGACGCGTGACGGCATCGCTGACGGCTTTTTTGATTTGTTGCTTATATCGGTTGATAAAGCGTTGGCGGTTGACTGTGCTTTTTCCTTTCGCATTCAACCGTCTATCGATAAAGTTCGCCATACGCACCTCCCAAACCCCAGCGAAGGCTTTGGCAACACCAAAGCCTCGTTTTTAGTGAGCGCAAGTTAAGAGGATTTACGAACCCGTAAATACCACTCAGACAGCAGTCTGACTTGTTTTTTGGTATAGCCTTTCTCCATCATTCGATTAACAAAATCATCGTGTTTACGTTGATCGTCAGTCGAGGTTTTGGCGTTAAAGGAAATTACAGGCAATAAGTCCTCTGTATTTGAGAACATTTTTTTCTCAATTACCGTGCGTAGTTTTTCGTAGCTGGTCCAGAGTGGGTTGTTGCCCTCATGGCTTGCGCGGGCGCGCAGGACAAAGTTAACGATCTCATTACGGAAATCTTTAGGGTTGCTGATCCCCGCGGGTTTTTCGATTTTCTCCAGTTCGGCATTCAGTGCGGAGCGGTCAAACAATTGGCCAGTTTCGGGGTCACGGTATTCCTGATCTTGGATCCAGAAATCGGCGTAGGTGACATAACGGTCGAAGATATTTTGGCCGTATTCAGAGTAGGACTCTAAGTACGCGGTTTGGATTTCCTTACCGATAAATTCGACATATTTAGGGATCAAATAGCCTTTTAAGAACTCCAGATAACGTTCGGCGGTATCGCCGGGGAATTGTTCCTGCTCGATTTGGCGCTCGAGTACATAGAACAAATGGACAGGGTTAGCGGCAATCTCTGAGTGGTCAAAGTTAAATACCCGCGACAGGATTTTGAAGGCGAAACGGGTAGAAAGACCGTTCATACCTTCATCAACACCTGCGTAGTCGCGGTACTCTTGGTAGGATTTTGCCTTAGGATCGGTATCTTTAAGGCTTTCACCATCATAGACCCGCATCTTAGAGTAGATGGAGGAGTTTTCAGGTGTTTTGATCCTCGAGAGCACACTAAATTGCGCCAAGGTTTCTAAGGTGCCAGGTGCACATGGTGCTTGGGACAGCTCGGAGTTTTGCAGTAATTTTTTGTAAATCTGCAATTCTTCCGATACCCGCAGGCAATAGGGCACTTTGACGATATAAACCCTGTCGAGAAACGCTTCATTGTTCTTATTGTTTTTGAAGGTTGACCATTCTGACTCGTTAGAGTGCGCCAAAATGATACCGCTATAGGGCAGGGCGGATAAGCCTTCGGTACCGTTATAGTTACCTTCTTGGGTGGCGGTGAGCAGTGGGTGTAGCACCTTAATCGGCGCCTTGAACATTTCCACGAACTCCATCATCCCTTGGTTTGCACGGCAGAGTGCGCCCGAGTAGGCGTAAGCATCGGCATCGTCCTGCGAGAAATGCTCTAGCTGACGAATATCGACCTTACCGACCAAGGAGGAAATATCTTGGTTGTTTTCATCCCCAGG
Organism: Shewanella sp. FJAT-51649; assembly: GCF_019457435.1. Lineage (NCBI taxonomy): Bacteria > Pseudomonadati > Pseudomonadota > Gammaproteobacteria > Alteromonadales > Shewanellaceae > Shewanella > Shewanella sp. FJAT-51649. The sequence goes on from NZ_CP080411.1 coordinate 1,900,943, forward strand.
TTCGGTTTTGGCAATCGCCAATTGATCGAGAATAGAGGGATAGACCTTGACCACACGAAATTTTGAAATATCGCCGCCAAACTCGTGCAGACGTTTCACCGCCCAAGGCGACATGATGGTTTTTAGATAACGGGTGGGAATATTAAATTCATCCCGCAGCAGCTGGCCGTCTTCTTCGACATCGAAGAGACAGAAGGGGTGGTCATTCACCGGGCTTCTTACGCCATTAGCGCTTAAAATGTAGATTGGCACTTTTTGCATCAAGGCTTTGAGTTTTTCCGCCAATGATGACTTACCGCCACCCACAGGGCCGAGTAAGTACAAAATTTGCTTCGATTCCTCTAAGCCTTGGGCCGAGTGTTTTAGGTAGGCGACGATTTGTTCAATCGCATCTTCCATACCGTAAAAGTCTTTAAAGGCGGGATAGCGTGAGATGAGACGATTTGAAAAGATACGGCTTAGGGTTGGATTTTTCGCGGTATCAATAATTTCGGCTTCGCCGATGGCAAGCAGTAATCGCTCGGACGCTGACATATAAGCACTGCGATCTTCTTTGCAGATATCGAGGTATTCTTGCAAAGTGTATTCTTCATCGAGTTTTTGTTCGTAGCGCTTTTGGTAATGCTCGAAAATGCCCATATAAACCCCCTGAAACGCCAGTGATGTCATGGATGGATAACTGATTTTTCAGCTTCCTACACTAATCTTAGACATAAACTTGCCAGCTGTGTCAAAAAAATATCAAATAAAAACAATAACAAATGATTGCAATTGCAATTGTTGCACTTGTAGCTATTGGGCGAGGTTGGGCGAAAAGGGAAAGGTGGATGATTTGTGAGGCCATAAAAAAAGAGCCACTTGGGCTCTTTTTAGGAATGACTTAGCAGCGATTAACCAGCGAAGTTTTGGTTCACGAAGTCCCAGTTAACTAATTGCCAGAAGTGGGCTAAGTAGTCAGGACGTACGTTGCGGTAATCGATGTAGTAAGCGTGTTCCCACACGTCAACAGTCAGGATTGGTGTCACAGTGCTGTCAGTCAGAGGGGTTGCAGCATTGCTAGTGTTAACGATAGCTACAGTGCCATCGGCTTTTTTCACTAACCAAGTCCAAGCGCTACCAAAGTTGTTTACCGCAGAATCGGTAAATTGTGCTTTGAATGCGTCGAATGAACCGAATGCAGCACTGATGGCATCAGCCACAGGACCTGTTGGCTCACCGCCAGCGTTAGGTGCTAAGCAGTTCCAGTAGAAAGTGTGGTTCCAAACTTGAGCTGCGTTGTTAAATACGCCACCAGTAGAAGTCTTGATGATCTCTTCTAAAGATTTACCTGCGAAATCGGTTCCTTCGATTAAACCGTTTAGCTTAACAACGTAGGTGTTGTGATGCTTGCCGTAGTGGTATTCAATGGTTTCTTGAGAAATGTGTGGTTCTAGTGCGTTCTTTGCATATGGTAATGCGGGTAATTCGAAAGCCATTAGTATCTCTCCATGGTCTTAGGTTATCGTTTTTTAAACGTGCTCACTGCGCTCTATTGTACCGATAATATTTGTGATGTGAATCATTGTTTGGCTAATTGATTAGATAGGCGTCATCGAAAAACTAATTGTAGGGCATAACCTTACAAACTGTGGGATTTTGTTCTTTGCCTAGCTGTCGTACAATAGCGGCATTGAGTCAATGTCATCGTACTTAGGAATTAAAATGGAAACAGTAGAGAAAATTAAACAGCAAATCGCTGAAAACCCAATCATCGTATACATGAAGGGTTCTCCTAAATTACCAAGCTGTGGTTTTTCATCTCAGGTAGCACAAATCATGATCAACTGCGGCGAGCAGTTTGCATTTGTGGATATTCTCCAGCACCCAGATATCCGTGCTGAATTACCTAAGTATGCAAACTGGCCAACTTTCCCACAATTGTGGATTGAAGGCGAGCTGATTGGTGGTTGTGATATCGTGGTTGATATGTACCAAAAAGGCGAATTACAGCCGTTAATCAAAGCGACTGCTGATAAATACAAAACCGCAGAGTAATCACGCGTAAAAGTGATGAAAGAATAATAAAAAAGCCGTTAAGTGAATAACTTAGCGGCTTTTTTGTTGCCTGCTCCTAACATAAGGCATAAGGATTAGGCGATGAAGGATGTTCTACTGTGCTAACTCACACTGTTTAGTGTGATGCAGCGTCACGCTCGTGGTGTTTGCTCGCGGGTAACAGCAGATTCATGGTGATGGCCACAATACCACAGAGGCTGATGCCCGTGAGGCTGAAGGAGCCGATGCCAAAGGCCATACCACCGATACCAAATACCAGCGTCACACCCACGATGCTTAAGTTACGTGGCTCGGATAAATCCACATGATTGCGAATTAAGGTGTTTAAACCCACCGCGGCGATCGAACCAAAGAGCAAACACATAATGCCGCCCATCACAGGGACGGGAATGGTTTGCATCAGGGCGCCTAACTTACCGACGAAGGCTAAGGTAATGGCGGTGATCGCCGTCCACGTCATGATTTTGGGGTCGAAGTTGCGGGTTAAAGTCACCGCGCCTGTCACTTCAGAATAAGTCGTGTTTGGTGGACCGCCGAAGGCTGCTGCGGCAATTGTCGCGACGCCGTCACCGGTTAAGGTGCGATGCAGGCCGGGTTTTTTCATAAAGTCTTTACCCGTGACATTAGAAATGGCAAGGATGTCACCAATATGTTCAACCGCAGGCGCAATCGCGACCGGGATCATAAAGGCGATGGCATGCCAGTTAAATTCGGGCGCGACAAATTTCGGGATAGCAATCCAGCTTGCTGCGGTAACCACCGCAAAATCCACGATACCAAAGGCAAGACTTAGGCTATAACCCACCACAATCCCCGCCAGAATGGGCATGACTTTAAGTAAGCCCTTGGCAAAAATAGCCACAGCTATGGTGGTACAGAGTGAGGCAAGGGAAATAATCAAAGCCGTATTGGTGGGAACGAGCGTTAAACTGCCATCTCCACTTTTACCCAACGCCATATTTACCGCCACAGGCGCTAAACCTAGACCAATGATAATAATCACAGGGCCAACCACCACAGGCGGTAGCAGTCGATGGATAAAGTCGGTGCCGCGCACTTTAACGAGTGCCCCAAGGAGCACATAGACTAGACCCGCGGCAATGATGCCGCCCATGGTTGATGGGATCCCCCAGGTTTGTACTCCATAGAGAATTGGAGCAATAAAAGCGAAGGAGGAGGCGAGGAAGATAGGGACTTGGCGTTTCGTGATCAACTGAAACAATAGAGTACCAATACCCGCGGTAAACAGGGCGACACTGGTATCAAGCCCCGTGAGTAGCGGCATTAGCACTAGGGCGCCAAATGCAACAAACAGCATTTGCGCGCCCTGAAGTGGAATAGCGAGTCGTTTCATTTATTATTCTCGTAAATTTAGGGTAAACCGCGAGATGATAACAGTTTGTTGCTATATGTTCCTTATAAAATGGCTCGTTTGTAGGTGAGGATCACTGTTTTATTGCCAAAGCAAGTGGCAGCACTTAATCCGTGCTGGAAATCTCCCCAAGACTCGCTAAAGGCGCTAACTATGGTACAATTTGCACTATCTGACGTTACTTCAACTACTCAAAGATGCTGAAATTCCTATTAAAGCCAAGCTTACTCGCGTTTTTATACTGCCTGTTTACCGTTAATAGCCTGCAAGCTGTTGAAGTGAGTAAATTAGATGAAGCCGATGTGCCCGTGGCTTCCCGCGCCGTGCCTGAGCGGAATAAAGCCCTTAAAGCCGCGCTGGAAAAAGTGATCATTAAGAATACTGGGACAGCACGCTCTTTAGATAACGGCGTTATCCAATCGCAACTGGCCAATCCTGATGCACTGCTCAGCCAGTTTGGTTACTTTGAGCAAAATGGCCAACTGTTGTTAAAAGCCAACTTTGAACATCGCCGCATTATTACCCTGTTACGTCAGGCCCAATTACCTGTGTGGGGCATTCAACGTCCGCTGACGCTCTTTTGGGTTGCCATGCCAAGTGAAGGTGACACGATTTTACTGAGTGATTCATCGACCTTAGCCGAGCGTCAGGCATTTACGACTTTTTCCGATGAACGCGGTATTCCTGTCTTGCTGCCGATCCTCGATCTCGATGAATTGATGGGCATCAATCCCAATGATGTCAAAGGCATGTTTGCCGATATCGTTGCCAGTGTCTCGGGACGTTATCAAGCCGACTTCTTAGCCCTCGTTGCTATTGACCCTGCGGGAAACCAAGTGCGTTACCGCTTAAACCTGTATACCAAGGCTATGATCGACTCGTTAACGCCGCCACTGTTTAGCTTTAATGGTACGGCAGAGAATAGCGCGCAGGCGATCACTGCTATGATGGCGGCGCTAGGCGATTACTATTTTACTAAGTACGCCATCGCCGATTCGGGCGAGCAGGTCGGCGCCAGTGTGACCTTCGTGAACATTGATAAAATGGCGCAGTTGGTTGAAGTTGAAAAATACTTAAAGCAACTCAGTGCAGTTAAAAATGCGACTCTGTCGCGCATCCAAGGTAATACCGCGACGTTTTCCTTGGATTTATTTGGTTCTCAGACCGACTTTGAGCGTTTACTGAGTCTAGAGCCGCGAATTTCGGTGGTGGCACCAGGGGAGTTTTCTGCCAGTGCCAGCCCAGCGGGTAAAACTGTCTATCAATGGCGGTTACCTTAAACTTCCCTCGTCGTGACTGGGCATATGTGCTCAGTCATGTGGGGGAGTCGATAATTTATTGATATTGAGACGTACGAGTGCCATTAAACTCACCGCTACAACTGTCGTTACCGGTTTACTTACCGGATGATGAAACCTTTAACAGTTATTATCCGGCTGCGGGTAATGATGAACTTATCCAAAAGCTGCGTGCCAATGCCGAAGGCCAAGGTGAAGCCGCTATTTATGTGTGGGGACCAGTGAAATCGGGTCGAACGCACTTAATGCACGCCGCCTGTGCCCATGCCAATGAACTCGACCGCCGCAGTTTTTACCTTCCCCTTGGCATTCATGCGAGTATCTCGACCGCGCTGTTGGAAGGCTTGGAGCAGCTCGATTTGATCTGCATCGACGATGTGGATGACATTGCGGGTCACCCGATTTGGGAAGAAGCCATATTCGATTTGTACAATCGTGTCGCTGAGAACAAGCGTTGTGCGCTGGTAGTCAGCGGCCGCTCGGCGCCCGCGGATGCAGGCTTCTTGTTGCCTGATTTAGTCTCTAGAATGCAGTGGGGACTCAATTATCAGCTGCAACCCATGGCCGATGATGAAAAGTTAGCGGCCCTGCAACGTCGTGCGGCGATGCGCGGATTACAGTTGCCCGAAGACGTGGGTCGTTTCTTGCTGAACCGCATGGCAAGGGACCTGCGTACCTTGTTTGATGTGTTAGATAAACTGGATAAGGCATCCCTAGTACATCAGCGCAAGCTCACGATTCCTTTTGCTAAAGAAATGCTCCACTTGTAATCGCATTGACTTACAGTTAGTTACTGTTAATCGAAAGCCTGTGTTAATAAACATTTAGTGTTAACAAAAAGCCCGTCGTATCACGACGGGCTTTTTTATCTCTATTAATCTCACATCTATCGTTAACTTCAGTCTGCTAAAAGGCTTGAGTCTAGTGTCTCCGCCGCTTTAGCAATCCAGATCACTGCTGTGGATGGCGGTGACGATCGCCACTGAAACGCAGTTCTGGCTCGGTAAGCGTTTCGCTACTTGCCGCGCCTCCCTGTAGGCCTTTCACTGGGGTAGTATTAGGTGAAATTCCCAGGGTTTGGCGCCAGCTTTGGCCTTGCGTCATGGCAATGGGCTCGGGCAGGCTCGTGAGCAAGCTGATGCCGTCAAGCTCTGGCAGCATGCCATCGATCACTAAGGCGGCGCGGTTTGCCAGACTATCATCACCAATTCGTCCCCTTTGTCCCCAGTCAACAATCACTGTATCTGCTGTAAGAACTGCGGGTAGGTTAGTGACGGCCACATCGCGCTGGATTTGGTAGCGATAGCTCATCATGGCTTCTTCGAACAGCATCGCCGCGTCTTCACGGGTACTGGAATAGTTATAAAAGTCATTGGCGATATCACCGGAGAAAAACGTACTCACATCCGAAGGTTGATAGGCTTTTTGGGTTGCAGTGGCTTTGGTGCCCAAGAAGCTCACCGCCGCAAGGCCTGTCATTTCGGTACTGGTGAGGGGATAGCTGCGACTCACTTGATCGGATATCAGACTCTTATTGGCATTTCGGCGGCTATAGTCGTCCAACAATCTGGGGCCAGTGAGCGTGGCGTGAATGCTTCTTGGGAAGAAGTCATTGGCGTGGGCAAGCTCATGGTACAAGAGTGAAGCGAGATCGGGATTAATCTGGCTGAGCGTGCGGGTGGCGCGCGTCGTGATTGGGAATCCCTGTGAAGCATATTGGTTATTTTTAACGTAACGCCACGGCATGAGGAAATTGAGTTCACTGCCAAAGTCGCTGCGATAATCCGGCGCCTCGTTAATGCTGTCACGCTGGGTTGGCGTGAGCCACAAATCATTCGGGTCGAGATAAATCGCCCCTGTGACGACCCAATAAAACGAGGGGCGCACATCATAGCTGATCACCACGGCGGTGACCGATTGTAGCAGGCGGGCGAAATCGCTGTTCGGGTCCATTTGACGTAAAAACGCGGCGAAATTGTCCCCCATCCAATCGTGGGACACTAATACACGATCGAGAATTGTATCGACATCGAGCGTATTTGAGACTTGGCCAATAAGCGGCAATTGGTTGATAGTACAAGCCTCTTTTAACTGATTCGAGTACACACAGCTCGTTAAGGCACTGGCATAGGGAGAGCCGGGGTTATAAGCGTGGGTGCGCGCCACGGGCGTATCGAAGTAGGTTGAGCTTATTGTGGGCGATGCCGTAGTGAGCACATAGGCTTCGTCTGTCACGGTATTGGCGTTAATCGTGGCCGATGCCCTAAGGCGGGTTAAGGTATCTTGACCAACAGTGGGCGCGGTAAACAGCGGTCTAAAGGGATCGCTGATATCGAGACTAACACTAGGGCCCTCGGCGATACACCAATTGATGCTTGATGCACTAAGGCCCGCTTGCTGAGCGATTCGTAGGCTGACATCGTTACCCTCAACGGCTTGATGATCTTGACGAATGTTCAGCATTGCCCCCGCGCTGTTGTCGGCATTGATCGCTATTTCGCCAGTCTCATCGATATTACTGCCGCTGATATGTAGGCTAAAACGGTAGCTACCTGCAGTGGGAATATCGAAGGCTAATACTGGACTATTTTGACTCACGAGTTCAATGCTGGGTCCTTCTAACTGTTGCCAGCGGAAAGTAAGATCCTGTGAATCGCGATTCCCTAGGCTGGCAATAATGGCGCTGGATTGTCCCACCACATATTGGGGCTCAGTTTTAAAGCGGATGGCGCCTGAGTCTGTGGTGACGAGTGGAGTCACTGTGGCGCAGCGTGGCACGCTAGTGGTTGGTGGGGTGACTGTACCACCATCATTATTATCTCCACCACCGCCACCACAGGCGCTGAGTGCGACGGCTGCCGCGATAATACTTAATCGACGCATTGGAACCCATTTTTCCATCATGACTCACTCCAATTAACGCTGTGTTATTGTTTTTGTAATATGACTGGCTTGATTGGCCGTCATTCCTTGGCATATCGACCGACTATAGCATGCTCTTTTAGTTACAAAAAGTGATGAAAGGTAGGTTAAATGTTGTCAATTTGCGGAGTTGGAGTCGTACCGAAAAGAGATTAATACAGCAGCGTATTTGACTGTGAGTGAGGATTATAAAAGTGGGAGGATTTATCGAATCATGATGTTTTGAATCACAACTTCTCAAAACAAAGAGCGCGGAGCGGTATTAAAACCGAACCGCGCTTACTCATCGGAACTTACTGATCGGAACTTGCTCATCGGCACTGGCTAATCGTGACTTGCTGTTCCCCGCTAGCGATGAGATTGATTGGATCTGACTATCAGTCTTGCTTGTCGGACTTTTTCTTAAGGCCTAAGCCGAGTTCACGTCCACGGATACGAGCATAAAACGGGAACGCGACTAACAGAGTGCCAATCAGCAGGACTTCAATAATGGCAAAGACCAATGCATCGGTCGTGACATACAACAAGGTGAGGGCGTGCAGCATATATAAGCATAAAATAAAGCTGGCCCAGGCGTAGGTGTACGGGTTGCCCTTTAAAATGCCTCGAACAGGCAACAATAAAGGCACTAGCCAGAGTAGGCTGAATAATAAGGTGTATTCCCCATTGATGCCCTGACCAATAAACCAACCGCCCAGCAGGAGAACGAGGGCAAGGTAGCCTAAACGGCTCAGTGTCAGCAGAGTGCTTGAGGTCATGATGTTCCTATCTTAATCGCATCGAATGATGGTGAAATGGCCGAAGATTAGAGAATGTTCAGTACATTTTCCGGTGGACGACCAATGGCTGCCTGTTGATTGGCCAGTACTATTGGGCGTTCAATCAATTTTGGCGTCTTGACCATGGCATCGATAAGTTGCTCTTCGGTTAATGCCGGATTGGCGAGTCCCAGTGCTTGATACTCGTCTTCCTTAGTGCGCATTAACTCACGGGCGCTAAGTTTGAGAGTGGCTAAAATCCCACGGATGTCAGCGGCGTTTGGAGGATTCTTGAGGTATTCCACTACTGTGATATCACAGCCTTGCTGCTCGAGTAGGGCTAAGGTTTCGCGGCTCTTTGAACAACGTGGGTTATGGTAAATCGTTGCTTGGGTCATAGTACTTATGCTCAATCGGCTAAAACAATGGCGCGGATGATAGCAGAAAAAACAGCGCCCCGTCAGGGTGTTCGGGGCGCGATTATAAGGGATAAAGATAAAATGGCTATTTTACTTCAGGGCATCCATCTCTTTATCCGCTTGTTTAAATTGGCGGATACGTGCTTCGATTCGTGCCAGCTGTAAGGGATTACCTTCCGAAGCGCGGTAGGCAAAGTTCAGCTGATCAATTGCCCCCTTATAGTTAGCACCTAGCGCCATTAACTCAGCATTGGAAAAATACTCCATGCCCTGATTGCCCAATTTTTTATAGGCAAGATTGAGCAGTTGATAGGGCAGTTGATTTTGCTTGTCGAGGAAAATCATGTCTTCCAGCAGTGGGATAGCTTTCGCTGGCTCACCGGCCTCAATATAGATATTGGCTAAGTTCGCGTTAATCACCTGCGATGTGGGTTTCATCTTACGCTGGGCTTCGAGTAACTTAGTCGCCTGAGCAAAATCCTTACGCTCGTTGAGTAAATCCGTCTTGGTATCGATATAAAACAAGTTGTTATCATCGATTTTTAACAACTCATCGATAATCTTTTCGGACTCATCAAATTTCTTCAATCTAAACAGCGCTAAGGCTTTGCCGTAGAGGGCGGCCTCTTTAAAGCCGTAGGTTTGCTTATTGAGCTGCTTTTCAAACATGCTCAATACCGCATCGTCGCTGTAACTGGAAAAACGCACCTGAATACGGGCTTTGGCGAGCTGGAAGTTGAGATTATCCGGCACATAGCGGTGTGGATACTGGTGGGCGCGATCGCGCGCCTCGGAGATCCGTGACTCGGGTAATGGGTGAGTCAGCAACATTTGTGGTGGCGTGGTGGTAAAACGGTAGCGACTGGCGAGTTTACCGAAGAAATCGGCGGCCGCATTAGGGTCAAAGCCCGCATCGACCAGAATCTGCATGCCGATCCGATCGGCTTCTTTTTCATGCAGACGGGTATAGTTGATCTTCGATTGGGTCGCCATGGCTTGAGTGGTTGCCAGTGCGGCCATCCCCGCCTGAGGCACGGCGATGGTTAATAAAATCGCCCCCAGTAGGCCTGCAACGGTCGCTGGACCACTTTTTTGCTGTGCTTCGAGGGAGCGTGCCAAGTGACGTTGGGTCACGTGGGTAATTTCGTGGCCGAGCACTGAGGCCAGCTCACTTTCGTTATCGGCGTTAAGGAATAGCCCTGTGTGTACTGCAACGTGGCCGCCGAAGAAGGCGAAGGCGTTGATCTCATCGTTTTGCAGTAAGAAGAAATAAAAGGGCGTTTTGACTCCCGTGGCGTGGGCGACCAATTTATTGCCCAGTTCAGTCAAATATTGGCTCAATACCGGATCGTTCAGCATCGGCGCCGATGAGCGAATAACGCGCATATAAGCATCGCCATAGACCATTTCTTTTTCTAGGCTGAAGGTATTGACGGCGGCGGTGCCCAAGTCGGGCAAGTCGTTGTTGGCAAAACTCTTTGCGGCTCCACCGAGTAACATTAATGAAAGCACACTCGCCGCAAGGGGTTTACATCGGGTCAAAAACGTCAAATTACGCAAGTGGATCCTTTATCTCTTTTAATTGTCTCAACTAAGGCGAGGGAGCCCTTAGCTTGTAGTTTGAGTTGCAACTTAGGATAATAGCCCAAGTTCATTCATAGCAAGTTCATTATGATTTTTATTGATTTAACATCATTTCGCTGCCCCGTTCCCTTGGTTAAGGTCAAACTTGCATTGAAGTCCGTGTCTGCTGGCGACAGCTTACATATCCTACTCTCAGACCCAGGTTCCCGCCGAGATGTTCCCGCGTTTTTTAAAAAACAGGGTCATAGCGTCGTGACATTGCAAGATGACGCCAGCCAATTAGGATTATTAATCACAAAAGTTGATTTATCGCAGGGCTAAGCACGCACAAAGCATGATTCAATGCCGCAGTAAAAATGGCCAGTTAGCATCGCTGGTTGCAACTTCACCTTTGTGTGTCGGTCATAGGTAGCAGTTAACTGATTTTCAAGCATATACACAGTAAAACGGATGCGATAAGGTTAACCACCAAAGCATAAGCATCTTTCCTGCGTTTTCGGAAAGCCAATCACCTCATTGGAACGAATTCATGTTTAGTTTTTTCTCTCGTTGGTATCAAGAGCGCTTTAGCGATCCTCAGGCGGTGACGTTGCTCGCCATTCTCGTCGGTCTTGCCCTAGTGTTGTATTTTGCGGGTGGCTTATTAGCGCCGTTACTCGTGGCGTTAGTGCTGGCCTTTTTGCTCGAATGGCCCGTGGCGCAAATGCTGAAATTGGGGATTAATCGCACGACGGGCGCTTCCTTAGTACTCGTGCTGTTTTTAGGGATAGTGGTGCTGCTGACCTTTGGCCTTATCCCGAGCGTGTGGCGCCAAGGCGTGAGCTTGATGACAGATTTGCCGAGTATGATCGACAAAGGCTTACAAACCTTGCAGGGATTAGCGACCCAGTATCCGCAGTTTGTCAGCTCTGAGCAGCTCAATTTAATGGTCGCCGAGCTTAAAAAACTGCTCGATACCCAGCATCTGCTCGATATTGCCAAGCAACTGATAGGTTATTCGGCCTCGTTATTGGTGCTGATGGTGTACGCCATTTTAGTGCCCTTATTAGTGTTCTTCTTTCTGAAAGATAAAGACCAACTGATCAGTGGCAGCAAACGTTTTTTCCCTACTAATCGACAATTAGCCCGCAAGGTGTGGTTCGAAATGCACCAGCAGATCTTCAACTATATCCGCGGCAAAGTGATTGAGATTGTGATTGTCGGAGTAGCGAGCTACATCTTCTTTGCCTTTATGGGGCTGAGATACTCGGCTTTACTCGGGGTGTTGACTGGTTTGTCGGTGCTCATTCCCTATGTGGGCGCGACCTTAGTCACTTTACCTATCATGTTGGTGGCCTTCTTCCAGTGGGGCTTTAGCTCCGAGTTTGGCTATTTGATGTTAGGTTACGGCATTATTCAGGCGTTAGATGGCAACGTGCTGGTGCCTATCTTGTTTTCCGATGCAGTGGATTTACACCCCGTCATCATTATCGCCGCCGTGTTGGTGTTTGGTGGTTTATGGGGCGTTTGGGGCGTGTTCTTTGCCATTCCATTAGCCTCCTTGGTGAAAGCGGTGATCAATGCTTGGCCGAAAACCGAGATTGAACCCGTGGCGATAACGCAGGTGAAGGCGGATTCGGCAGAAGCCTAAGCCGCTGGCAGTAGATAAAAACTATTAGAAAACAAAACTGAGCCTGAGTGCTCAGTTTTTTTATCCGCTAACTATTTGTGCTAACAATTGTTTTACTCACTCTTGCTGTACTCATCATTGCTGCAATAGATGCTGTGCGGTGGCGGCAAGGGCGCGATACACCAAGGTCGTTTGCTTGGCCTTTATATTCCAATGTTGCCAATATAGGGGCACTCGAATGCGTTTTTCTGGGGTGAGTTCAATCAATATGCCTTTGTCTATCAAAGGTTTTGCCTGTAAGTGTCCCACTAAACCATAACCCAGACTTAAGTTAATCGCCTCTAAAAAACTCTCCGATGAGGGAATGCTGTGTTGCCACCATTGGCCTGGCAACATTTGAAAATACTGGGCGAGGTACTTTTCATGCATTTTATCTTTGGTTGAAAACACTACGGCCGGGGCTTTCGCGAGCTGCGCTTGGGTAATTTGAGCGCCGACATCTTCGCTATTTTCTACCCATTGAAAATAACGCGCCGCAAATGCTGGGGTGGCGACACACATATATTCCATGGTTCCTAAAAACTCACTGCTACAACCGGCCATGGGGTTAGCCGTTGTGGTCACACAACCGACGGCCTCACCGTTTTTCAATAGGTGATGGGTATAGGACTCATCATCGACAATCAATTCCAGCAGCCAAGCATGGCGGCTGAACATATCGGCCAAGGCGGGCAAAAACCATGTGGCTAAACTGTCGGCATTGACGGCAATTCGCACCGTCGTGGGATGGTTTGGGTCATCGGCATCTAACTCGGCTCTCAACTCGCTCTCGAGTAGTTGCACCTGTGAATAGTGGCGCAATAAACGTTTACCCGTAGGAGTTGCCACCACGGGCGTTGAGCGGATTAGTAAGGATTGGCCGACTCGTTCTTCTAATTGCCTGACGCGCTGTGACACCGCCGATTGCGTAATATGCAACACCTTGGCGGCGCGCTCGAAACCACCTTCGGAGACGACGACCGCAAGCGCTTTAAGATTGGCGTATTCCAACATGATTGCCGTCCTTAAGATTATTAATTTTACTTATGATACATAAAAAACATTAGTTATATTAATTTTGTTGTTTTGTCTATGCTAGCGCCTTCTTCAGACATGAGAGGTAGGTATGCAAACGGCGTTTATACAAGGTATGGGCATTGGTGGTAGTTTGATTATTGCCGTAGGGGCGCAAAATGCCTTTGTGCTAAAGCAGGGGATTAAGCGAGCTTATCCTTTGCCGATTGCGCTGCTTTGTTCAATCATCGATGCCTTAATGATCACTGCGGGTGTGGCGGGGCTTGGGCACATTATCGAAGCCTTCCCGACTATCAAACATGTGGCCAGTTTTGGTGGTGCCGCTTTTTTGATTTGGTACGGAGCCAATGCACTTAAGGCCTCGTTTGTCGCTAAAGGGATGGAGATGGGCAATGCGCAAAATGCCGATACTTTGCGTAAGGCCATGCTGACCACGCTTGGGATCAGCCTGCTCAATCCACACCTTTATTTAGATACAGTCGTGCTGCTGGGGAGTATTAGTACTCAGTTCGAAGATGCCCATCGTCCTTGGTTTGGTGCGGGTGCGGTACTGGCTTCGTTTATTTGGTTCTTTAGCTTAAGTTTTGGTGCGCGTTTATTAGCGCCGATATTTAGTCGCCCAGCGGCGTGGCGATATTTAGACCGCTTTATTTGGTTGACCATGTGGAGCATCGCCGCGGCCATTATGTGGCCTTATCTGGCATAATTTGGGGTGATTAAGCTGCATCCGCTTGAATTTATTGTGCAAATCAGGTTGATTTTTAGACGCAAGCTGAAAATTTTTCATGAAAAAAGGCCCTGATAAAGGGCCTTTTTGCGTTCAACTGCTAATTTTTTGTACGCTGTGTTGAGCCGAGAGGCATTAATACGGCACTAAAATGCGCAATTAACCGGCAATTTGCGCCAGCACGACTTGGTGATGATTGCTGGTTTTAAACTTATCGAACACGTGGGCAATGGTGCCGTCGGTATTGATGAGGAAGCTCAATCTATGGATACCGTCGTAGATTTTGCCCATAAACTTCTTTTCACCCCACACGCCAAAGGCATCGGCCACGCTGTGGTCTTCATCGCTGAGCAGGGTAAAGTTAAGCGACTGTTTTTCCGCAAACTTAGCTAATTTGGCCACGGGATCTGGGCTAATGCCAAGCACGGTCACTTTGTGGCTGTCCAGTTCAGCTTTGCTGTCACGTAAACCACAGGCTTGCACTGTGCAGCCTGGGGTTGAAGCCTTAGGGTAAAAGTAGACTAAAACCGGGCCGCGCGTTAAGCATTCTTGTAGGGAAACAGCATTACCCTGTTGATCTTGAAGGGTAAATAGCGGCGCTTTCGCGCCAGCGGTTAATGTGTTCATCAATTATCCTCTATCGCTTCTTGAGGTGGTGCCTTCCATGCGTCTAATGGTGCAATCCAGTGCCATTTCTTCAGAGAGTTGATAGATACTCTTTTCGAGCTTTTCTAGTTCAACTTTTTCAGGAATATTGATGGTCAACGAAATCGTCTGGGTTTGCTCACCGTTGTCGAGTTCTTCAGAGAAAGAGCGTACTGCGGCTAAGTCTAAGGAACGGTCGGCGAGAAACTGGGTGATAAGCTTCATGGTGCCGCGTTGATCCTTACCGGTAAAGCGCACTTCAAGGCGTGAAAGGTAGTTTTGCGGCGTATGTTTAGAGGTGCGCTTCATCACTGTCATCAGTTCTAATTCAACACTGAGACTCGGGAGCAGGCTTTCAATTTTCGTTATGGATGCCCACGAACCTGACAACATCATGATTAAGGTAAATTCGTTACCAAATAATGCCATACGGCTGTCGACGATATCGCAGTCACAGTCGCTGGCAAGCCGAGCTAGTTTACTTACGAGTCCAGGACGGTCTACGCCCATTGCGGTTACGACCAGGAAATTGGTCATGAATTGTCCTCACTTTTTCGATATCATAGAGCGAAAACTCGAGACTGAGTGCCGAGTTTTTGTGCGGGATGTAATGCTACCATAACTAATTCAATTTGAGAGCCCCGTTAGTGCTTGTCATTAATGGTTGGCATCAGTACCATAGCGAATCCTGAAATTTTGGGGAAGTCAGATGATAAACGGAAGCATCGTAGCCTTAATCACGCCAATGAACAGTGATGGCTCAGTAGATTTTGCAAGTCTTGAAAGGTTAGTCGAATTCCATATTGACCAAGGCACAGACGCCATCGTCGCCGTGGGCACTACCGGCGAGTCAGCGACTCTGCCAATGAATGAGCACGTTACTGTGGTCGCGCAAACGGTTAAGTTTGCCGCAGGCCGTATTCCTGTGATTGGTGGCAATGGCGCGAATGCGACATCTGAAGCTATCGAACTCACCAAGTCTTTATCTAAAGTAGGGGTTGCCGCCATGTTAGGCGTGACACCTTACTACAATAAACCCACGCCAAAGGGCTTAGTCGCGCACTATAAAGCGGTCGCGGCGAGCACAGATATTCCGCAAATTCTCTATAACGTTCCAGGACGCACCGCCGTCGACATGAAGCCCGAAACCGTGGCTGAATTGGTCGCTGTGAGCAATATTATTGGCGTTAAAGAAGCCACGGGTGATGTCTCACGCGTACAGCGTTTACGTGAGCTTTGCGGTAATGACTTTATGTTGTACAGCGGCGATGACGCAACGGCGAGGGAGTTTTTACTCCTTGGCGGTAATGGCGTGATTTCGGTTGCTAACAACATAGTGCCAAAAGCATTCAAAGCCATGTGTGACGCAGCACTGGCGGGTAATGCCGAATTAGCGGCGAGCATCGATGAGCCGCTGCGTGGTCTGTATAGCACACTGTTCTGTGAAGCGAACCCAATTCCTGTGAAGTGGGCCGCCCACCGTATGGGACTGATTGAGTGTGGCCATATTCGTTTACCTTTGACTGAACTTTCTGAGCAATGTCATGGTCTGTTGTTAGATGCAATGACTCGCGCCCAGATAGAGGTTAAATAATTAATGTTAAAGAAAGTCACCCCACTGTTCCTAGTTGCTGCCGTTGCAGCTTGTAGCTCGCCATTAGAGCGTCGCCAAGCAAACGGCGGTGAAGACTATGTGCAGGCCGAGCAAGCGCCAATGCTGAAGATCCCCGAGGGATTAAAAGCACCGCCATACAATAAAGAATTTGAAGTGCCTAACTTAGGGCCGAAGGCGAATTCCGCGCTGGTTGGTAAAAACCTCGATATCCGTCCTCCACTGCAAGTACTGCCAATGGCAGAAGGTACGCACGTGGAAGAGGGCAGCGATAACATTAAGATCGTGGTTGAATCAATTGATAACAGCGTCGATCTTAAGCAAGAGATCTTCACTAACTTAGATGGTTTCTTTGCTAAGCAAGGCATTAGCATCCGCAACCGTGATTTCGATAAAGGTACTATCGAAACCGATTGGATTGAAAACACGGAAGTATTGGAGTCTAGCCTCTGGGGTTCGGATAAAGAGTATCTGCTGCGTCAACGTTATCGCTTCGACGTCGAAACTCGTCCACACGGCCGTACCGCCAATATCGTTATTCACTTGGTTGAGCACCAAGAGTTTTACGACGGTAAAGAGCAAGATGTCCTGTTAAGCAGCGAAGATAAACAGCGTTACACCATCGACATGCTAAACAGCTCTATCGCTTATATGAGTGTGAAGCGCGAGCAAGCGATTCAAGCGAATCGTTTGAAGCAGACCTTAGGGATCAATGTGGATTTAGTGACGCCTGAAGAAGGGGCTGCTTACTGGTCCGCGAAAGCGCCATACAAACAAGTGTGGGAACGTCTGCGTATTGTGCTGCCAGAAATGGGCTTTGAAATTGCCGATATGGACAGCGCCAAGGGTTTATACTTCATTAAGTTTACCGACAACTCTGGTTTCTGGAGTTCGTTGTGGAACGACAAGCAATTGGCCTTGAAGGAAGGCAGTTACCGCATACTGCTTGAAGACGGTGATAGCCCAGAGGAAACCAAAATCCTGCTGCGCGACGGTGAAGACCAACCACTGTCAAATGACGTCGTGACCAATGTGTACCAGTCGTTGTCTAGCCTGATGAAAGAAGAGCGCAAACTGCGTTAATTCTATCTCAGTCAAAAAAGGGCGATTTATCGCCCTTTTTTGTGCCTGCCATTTGAGCACCGCTGTGCTCGCCCTGCGCGTTAACTATACAGAATGATGTTTCAGAATATTTCTGGCGTATATCAATATTTAAAGCATGGTTTTAGATAAACTGGTTGTAATTTTGATATTTGTTGAAGCAATTCGCTAAAAATGCCAATTATCCTACTGTATTCTTAATCCATCTTCCCCTTTCTGACTCGAATCGCCGTTTATTACATATTTTATGCAGTTGGCGTAATTTGTAAGAAAAAGTAAAACGTATTGATGCAATGATGCGAGTGGGTAAACTAGCCGTCACTAATGCGAGTCATCATCATTTGGAAGCCAGATGAAAAAAATCATAATTATCATCGCCATTTTGGCTGCGGGCTGGTTTGGATACCAAAGTATGCAACCCCAAGAGACGCAGCAAGCTAAAATTAAGCTCACCCCTAATGTGGTCATCGCGACGGCCGCCATGGCCCCAGTGCGTGACGAAGTCGAAGCCATAGGCACCAACAAGGCCTTTGAGTCTGTCACTATCACGCCGAAAGTCACCGATGTAGTTACTTCGCTCAAATTTGATGATGGTGATATCGTCAAAAAGGGCGACTTATTGGTGCAACTGCAAAATGCTGAGCAGATAGCCAAAGTGAAAGTCGCGCAGGTGAAGGTGAGCGACAACCAGCGCGAATTAGCGCGGATCAGCTCTCTGGTGACCAGCCGCACAGTGGCGGAGCTAGAGCGTGATCGTCTGCAAACCTTAATCGATACCACCCGCGCCGAGTTAGAGCAGGCGCAATCATCCCTCAATGATCGCAGCATAGTGGCGCCTTTTAATGGCCGTTTAGGCCTGCGCCAAGTGAGTGTGGGTAGCCTAGTGACTCCGGGTACTGAGATCACCACACTCGATGATATTTCTAAGATTAAATTAGACTTTTCGGTGCCTGAGCGTTTTATTCAAGACCTACAGCCTGGCAAACAAGTCGAAGCCAAAGCCGTGGCGTTTCCCGATGAAATCTTTAAAGGCAAAGTGATTTCTATCGATAGCCGCGTTAATCCAACCACTCGCGCCGTGATTGTTCGCGCCGAAATCCCAAATCCTGATTTACGTTTACTGCCAGGCATGCTGATGAAGGTGAAACTCATCAAGCGCAGCCGCGAGGCCTTAATGCTGCCTGAGTCGGCGATTATCCCGATCCAAAAAGAGCACTTTGTTTACAGCGTTAATAAGGACAATGTGATTGAGCGTAAACAAGTCACCATTGGTATTCGTACCCGCGGTTGGGTCGAAATCCTCGGTGGTTTAGAGATTGGTGAAAATGTGGTGATCCGCGGGCTACTCAAAGTGCACCCAGGCGATGTGGTCAAAACCGAATTGGCTGAAAAGTTTAGCTATCTTTCAGATGCTAATACGGAGCCAAGTGTATGATCCTGACAGATCTTTCCGTTAAACGACCGGTATTTGCCTCGGTTATTAGCCTATTGCTGGTGGCCTTTGGTTTAGTGGCATTCGATAAGTTACCGCTGCGGGAATACCCTAACATCGATCCGCCGATTGTCTCGATTGAAACCAACTATCGCGGCGCCAGTGCCGCCGTGGTCGAGAGCCGTATCACCCAGCTGATTGAAGATAGGATCAGCGGCGTCGAAGGTATTCGCCATGTGAGTTCATCGAGCAGTGATGGTCGCTCGCAGGTGACCTTAGAGTTCGATATCAGCCGCAACATTGAAGATGCGGCCAACGATGTGCGCGATAGAATTTCGGGCCTGTTAGATAACTTACCCGAAGAAGCCGATCCCCCAGAGGTGCAAAAGGCCAACGGTGGCGATGAAGTGATTATGTGGCTCAACTTAGTGTCGGATCAAATGACCACATTAGAGCTGACCGATTACACCCGTCGCTATTTATCCGACCGTCTGTCCGTGGTGGATGGGGTGTCGATGATCCGTATTGGTGGTGGCAAGGTCTACGCCATGCGCGTCTGGCTCGACAGACAAGCTCTCGCATCCAGAAGTCTCACTGTAGCCGATGTTGAAGCTGCGCTAAGGGCTGAAAACGTTGAGTTGCCCGCAGGTTCGCTCGAGTCTAAAGAACGCCACTTTACCGTGCGTTTAGAGCGTAGCTATCGCACCGCCGAGGACTTTGCTAATTTGGTGATTTCCCAAGGTGAAGATGGCTATTTAGTCAAACTTGGCGATGTGGCTAAGGTGGAAATTGGCTCGGAAGAAGAGCGCATTATGTTCCGTGGCAACAAGGAGGCCATGATTGGTCTTGGGGTGTCGAAACAGTCGACCGCTAACACCTTAGAAGTGGCCCGCGCCGTTAACGCTTTAGTCGATAAAATCAATCCTACCTTGCCCGCAGGCATGTCGATTAAACGTAGCTACGACAGCTCAGTGTTTATCGAAGCCTCGATTAAAGAGGTGTACCAAACCCTGTTCACAGCCATGGTGCTGGTGATTATCGTGATTTATCTGTTCCTTGGCAGCGTGCGCGCCATGTTAATCCCCGCGATTACTGTGCCCGTGTCTTTGCTCGGGACATTTATCGTGCTCTATGCCCTGGGTTATACCATCAACCTGTTGACGCTGCTGGCGATGATCCTCGCCATCGGTATGGTGGTAGACGATGCGATTGTGATGCTGGAAAACATTCATCGCCGTATCGAAGAAGGGGATTCACCCTTAAAGGCGGCATTTTTGGGCGCCCGTGAAGTGGCCTTTGCGGTTATCGCCACCACCTTAGTGCTAGTGGCGGTATTTATGCCGATCACTTTCCTCGAAGGGGACTTAGGTAAACTCTTTAAGGAGTTTGCGGTGGCTATGAGTGCGGCGGTGATCTTCTCCAGTATCGTGGCCTTAACCTTAAGCCCGATGATGTGTTCTAAGCTGCTTAAACCCGCATCCCAGGATTCCTGGTTAGTGCGTAAGGTCGATAGCATTATGACGGGGATTTCCCGTGGCTATCAAAGCTCGCTTGAGAAGGCGATGGCAAGACCTGTGCTGATGTCGGTATTGGTCTTGATTGCACTCGGCAGCAGCGTGCTGCTCGCCCAAAAAGTGCCGCAGGAATTTGCGCCGCAGGAGGACCGGGGT
The DNA here is from genome assembly GCF_019457435.1 of Shewanella sp. FJAT-51649. NCBI lineage: Bacteria > Pseudomonadati > Pseudomonadota > Gammaproteobacteria > Alteromonadales > Shewanellaceae > Shewanella > Shewanella sp. FJAT-51649. Next base: position 1,921,221 of record NZ_CP080411.1, read on the forward strand.
TCGTTATTTTTGATGGTGAACGGGCCGCAGGGCGCGAGTTACGAGTATATCGAATCCTACATGAACGAAGTGGAAAACCGGTTAATGCCGTTGGTGGACTCAGGCGATATTAAGCGCTTGTTGATCCGTGCTCCCCGTGGCTTTGGCCGCGCCGCCGACTTCTCTAACGGTATGGCGATTATCGTGCTCGAAGATTGGGGACAACGTCGCCCGATGAAAGAAGTGATAGGCGATATTAACAAGCGCCTTGCGGATTTAGCCGGTGTGCAAGCTTTCCCTGTGATGCGCCAAGCCTTTGGCCGTGGCGTGGGTAAACCTGTGCAGTTTGTGATTGGTGGCCCAAGCTACGAAGAATTGGCCCGCTGGCGCGATATTATGATGGAAAAGGCGGCGGAAAATCCTAAACTGCTTGGCCTTGATCACGACTATAAAGAGACCAAACCGCAGCTTAGAGTGGTCATCGACAGGGACAGGGCGGCCAGCCTTGGGGTATCGATTTCCAATATCGGCCGCACCTTGGAATCTATGCTGGGCTCGCGTTTAGTCACTACCTTTATGCGTGATGGCGAAGAGTATGATGTGATTGTGGAAGGGGAGCGCAGTAACCAAAACACCGCGGCCGATCTGCAAAATATCTATGTTCGCTCCGAACGGACTAAGGAGCTGATCCCGCTGTCGAACTTAGTCACGGTAGAAGAGTTTGCCGATGCCAGTTCCCTCAACCGTTACAATCGTATGCGGGCGATCACTATCGAAGCCAGCTTGGCGGATGGTTATAGCCTAGGTGAAGCGCTGGATTACCTCAATCAAGTGGCGCGTGCTTATCTGCCTGCGGAAGCGGTGATCAGCTACAAGGGACAATCCCTTGATTATCAAGAATCTGGCAGTTCAATGTACTTTGTGTTCCTGCTGGCGCTGGGGATTGTGTTCCTAGTATTAGCGGCGCAGTTCGAAAGCTATATTCACCCAATGGTGATCATGCTGACGGTACCGCTGGCCACGGTTGGCGCTTTGATAGGGCTGTGGTTTACGGGTCAGAGTCTCAATATCTACAGCCAGATTGGGATTATTATGCTCGTCGGTTTGGCGGCGAAAAACGGTATTCTGATCGTCGAATTTGCCAACCAGTTGCGGGATAAGGGCGTCGATTTTGACCGCGCCATTATTCAAGCCTCTTGCCAGCGTTTACGCCCGATCCTGATGACGGGGATTACCACTGCCGCGGGCGCCGTACCTCTGGTATTGGCCGCAGGTGCGGGGGCGGAAACCCGTTTCGTGATTGGTGTAGTGGTGCTTTCGGGCATTATGCTGGCGACCTTGTTCACTATCTTTGTGATCCCAACCGCCTACGGTCTCTTTGCCCGTAACAGTGGTTCACCAGAAGCCATTGCCCAGCAATTAGATAAGGAGTTGGCGCAGGATTAATCCCACGCGAACGCTTAGCCAAAATAGGCGCTTAAGTACACTTAAGCGCCTATTTTATTTGGGCGAAATCACTTTGGGGTAACGTCAAGATGTTGAATATAGCGAAAGGAGGTTTTCTCAAAGCCAATGGACTCATAGTAGGCTTGGGTCTGCTCGCGGCGCATAGAGGTGGTGACCTCAAGCTGGCGACAACCCCGCTCACTTGCTCTGTCTTTGGCAAAGTCAATCAGTTGCGTCCCCACGCCTAAACCTCGACTCGCTTCAGTCACCACTAAGGCAGTAATGCGGCAGATTTTCTGCTGCGAAGGAAAATAATCAAAAAAGATCAAACTTATCAACCCAACCACGGCTCCCTCAGACTCGGCGAGATAGATTTCATCGGATCTTTTAGGATCATCGAGATACTGCTGTAACTGCGCCTCGGTGGCACTATAACCCAGCTGCAACAGTAAGTTAGCCATGGCGTTAAGGTCGGTTATTTGTGCTTTTTTTATTAGCATTTCTCTCAATATACTCCAATGTTAAAAACGCTTATCAGTTCATGACCATTTGTTGTGTCATATAAACCTCAGCATTTATAGGCGATGCCGTTGCAGGTGTAACCGAAAAAATCAGCACCATGAAAAGATGAATGCCCTGTTTTAAGTAGGCTATTACCTCCAAGTTCATGGGCTTTAGATTGGCATTGCATAAAAACTCTTGATATGAGTTCTGTGCCAGACAAGTTGAATTCCGGCGTATTTTTTTATAGCTTTCAGAAGCTTTTACTGGTGCGAGCAGTATGCATGTTGTTGGAAGTTCATCCTCTGAAAGATACATTTTTACCGGCTCGGCTGAATATGCCGTCTGGAGAGCGAGAGCTATGATAATCATCGGTAATCGTGTTTTCATACTTTTAAATCACTAATAGTGTTGTTGTATCTGTTATTTAAACTGTCTGCCTAAAGCACTCATTTTCAACCAAGTTACGGCTAAATGAAAAGTCAGAAGGCGTAACTAATTCATAGCGTTAAATTGATTTATTATGAGAAGCTTTAAATCGACGTTCGCTAATTGTGATCACCTGAGATATGCCGCTATTACTACAGGGAACATTCTGACTCAGAAGCATTAACGCATAAAAAATCCAACACTCATGGCGAAACCGACAAGCACAATAAAACCCCGCAACAGGGATTGGGGAATGCGATAAGCCAGCGCGGCGCCAAGATAGCCGCCAATAATCGCCATAATGGCAAGCAGTAACAGATATTGCCCGTCAATCAGATTACCTAGGGCGTAAATCACCACGGCAATGGTGGTGAGTAGGGCAGAGAGTAAATTTTTAAGTCCGTTCATCCCATGTAATTGGCTTTGGCCGAGTAACCCAAAGGTGGCGAGTAAAATAATCCCTAATCCCCCGTTAAAATAACCGCCGTAAATACAGACGAGACTGAGAATCATCATTGCAGTCAGTGGCTTGACGGTATTCACACGGGGGACGCTGGCATTCGCTAAACGTTTTTTGAGTAACCAAGGTCCGGCGATAAAGGCGAGTGTGGCCAGCAAAATCAACCAAGGGACAAGATAAGCAAACACTTGCTCGCTGGTACTTAGCAGTATCGCCGCGCCGAGGCATCCGCCAGCTATCGCAATCAAACACAGGGTTTTTAGGTTAAGATTTGCTGGATATTCAATCTCTTTTCGAAAACGCCAAGCACTGGCAAGGTAGCCGGGGAGCAGAGCGGCGGTGCCCGTCGCGTTGGCCATGAGTGGTGGCACGCCCACAAACACAAGGGCAAATAAGGTGATAAAGCTGCCGCCGCCCGCCACCGCATTTAACATGCCGCCGAGTAAGCCTGCGAGGGCGATCAGTAACCAATCCATAGTGAATGCTCCGCTGCCATTGACGTGTAGAAGTTGAACGTCAATTGCCTATAAAAACATCACCTTAACAGTAAGTCACTCAGATGAAAAGCCATCAATATTGTTAAGTGGCAACAGGTTAATGGCTTTGTTATGGGGTCTGAATCGGTTTAGCTAGAAAGTCTTGGCATTAAGTGCTCAGCCTAACTCATCGAAAGTGATTAACGCCTAACTGTGATGTATTTATTCAGCATGGAAAAGTCCTGAAGCAAATATCACAGTGGCTATGGCCAAGTATTGATCGCTAAATACTTCTTCTTCCCAGCAATGTTGCCCACGCTCTTGATAGTACACATGGTAACTGGCATTCGATGGCGTAGCGACGCAGTACCAACCATCAAACGTCTGCTTGCTAAAGTTGACCCAATACTGCGCATCCGCTTGTTTTATCTGCTGTACCAGCTCCTTATCTTGCGCCAATAGCGCTGCAAGTTCGGCTGCGCTGGTGATCTTGTGCTCGGTTTTTAACTGATTGAGTAATGCTTTGAGTGTCATAATTGCGCCCTTTATCCAGAGGATTGCACACCATATTAGCGAATGGCTGAGGCAATCGACGACTCGATTAAAGCGTCAAACACATCGGCTTGGCCTGCGGGGAGCAGTTGCCGATGAATTTCGCGACGCTTTGCACTGTCGAACAAGCGCTCCGCAACCCAACCCGTTAAATAGAGTGAGGACAGACAACCTCCTGCAGTGGCAATATTGCCATTGACCACCAGAGCAGAGTCTTCTACATCGACGCCCATGGCTACCAATGCGGGTTTGGCATCGGGGTGCGTTGTTGCCGAGATATTGTCGAGTAAGCCTAACTTGGCAAAGAAGAATGATCCTGCGCAGATACTGCCAAGTAATTGCCGCGAGGGATCTAATTTAAGGGCCGACATAAACTCAGGATCCGCAAGTGCGGCAGGTACGCCTTTGTAGCCACTGCTGAATAATACCACGTCAGCATCGGCGATTTCGGAGACATGACCATCGGTTTCTACCGTCATTCCCAAACTTGACCTGTGGCTAGGTTTGGTACCTAGCACTTTGACTGTCCAATCGGTTGTTGTGCGGCCAAGAATATCGCGCATTAAAAAGAAATCGATATCGGTAAATTCATCAAATATCACAATCGCAATCTGGTACATCCTTTGTCCTCTCGTTTGCATTGGGATGACTTAAGGCTTGAATAGGCTCAACCATAAGTCTGGGGTTATCAATATGGGGTTATTGGAATGCATGGTTAATCAACATTTTTACCAGCACTCAACGATGGGAGCCGCTTGGCAAAAATAGCATGGGCATTAAAATCTTGGCTTTGCATTCTGGTTAATGTCTGGGTTAACACGTCATCGGCCGCATCTTCAATCCGCTGGAACCCTGTTGTTGCAACATGATCATGCATATATTTGCGGCTGCGTTTATTGAGGAATTTAGCTAACAACTTGAGCATCCTTACTATTTGGGCTGCGGCGAGTTTACCGTAACTGTGCTTAAGATGGCTAAAGAGTTAAAACATCTTTTGGTAACAATGATTCAGCACCTGTAGGCGAGTAAATCGATTGCTTTCAGTTAATAGGTTTTAAAATGATGGACCTTAAACAACATTTAGCCCTTGATAAGCTGGATAAAAATAAAGAAACCATAATATTGGGATGGATATGACGGTTAGCTGTTTTACTAGGGGGCGAGTGTTGTACCAATACTTATATAAAAAGAACGCGTAGGGGATCTGAAAAAATAGGGAATAAAACCACATGCCAGCCGCTAATATTATGCCTTCGTGGGTATTTGGCGAGGTACCAATTAAATAGATGCCAATACCATATAAGCCGATGATTGCTTCAACCCACAGTATTGCACCCAGTGAAAGTACAACGCTTTCGTCATAAGTGAATCTAATAGGAAATTTCACTAAGCATTCTCCCTTCTTTAGCTGTGTTAACAATGTGATAGCTGCTTAGTTTTTGCTAATTATTAGCAATGGATAATTTAGTTGGGTAATTCACTAGATAGCTAGGCTTATTTGGAGGTCTAAGCCTAGCATTTAGCTGATGTGTATTGTGTGAGTTTATTAACTTACAGTGTTAAAGAATGCTTAAAACACCATCTCTGGTACATGCTCTGGCACAATTAATTTGCCAGCGGTTTTGCTAACAATTTCTTCAACGCTGACACCGGGGGCGCGCTCTAACAGATGGAAGGCGCCGTCTTTAATCTCAATAAAGGCTAAATCGGTAACAACACGTTTGATACAGCCGTAACCAGTGAGGGGCAATTCGCACACGGGTAACAGCTTAGAGTTACCGTACTTATCGGCGTGCATCATAGTCACGATAATATTTTCCGCGCCCGCCACTAAATCCATTGCGCCGCCCATGCCCTTGATAAGCTTACCAGGGATCATCCATGAGGCGATGGAACCATTCACATCGACCTCAAAGGCGCCGAGTACGGTTAAGTCCACATGGCCGCCACGGATCATCGCAAAGCTTTCGGCGGAGGAGAAAAACGAGGCACCTTTTACTGCGGTAACGGTTTGTTTACCAGCGTTAATTAAATCCGGATCTATGGTTTCTTCCGTCGGAAATTCCCCCATGCCGAGCAGGCCGTTTTCCGATTGCAGCATCACTTCCATTCCTGCGGGAATATAGTTAGCCACGAGCGTCGGAATGCCAATACCGAGGTTGACGTAGTAGCCGTCTTGTAATTCTTTGGCAACGCGCTGTGCCAGTTGTTCTCTTGATAATGCCATGATCTTTATCCTTCCTTTACCTAGAGTCGCTATTGGCCTCAATTTTTCGTCTTTATTTAGGGCTTAGACTCTGTCGCTTTAGCTTGCGTTGTTAATCGTTCGCGCTTCTTATTTCGCCGCTTTTACCGTGCGCTGCTCGATACGTTTCTCGAACTTGCCTTGGATGACGCGATCAACATAAATGCCGGGAGTATGGATATGATCAGGATCGAGCTCGCCCGGCTCCACAATAAACTCGGCTTCCACTACCGTGATTTTGCCCGCAGTCGCCATCATAGGGTTAAAGTTAGCGGCGGTTTTGCGGAACACTAAGTTACCCATAGTATCGGCCTTCCAAGCGCGAACGAGGGCAAAATCGGCGGTCAGAGATTCTTCTAACACATAGTGACGGCCTTTGATTTCACGGGTTTCTTTACCTTCAGCCACGGGGGTGCCGTAGCCTGTGGCGGTGAAAAACGCCGGAATGCCTGCACCGCCGGCGCGGATTTTTTCCGCCAGCGTGCCCTGCGGCGTTAAAATCACATTCAGTTCGCCAGAGAGCATTTGCTGTTCGAAAGTGGCGTTCTCACCGACGTAGGAGGCGATCATGGTCGAAATCTGGCGGTGTTTTAACAATAAGCCCAGACCGAAATCATCCACACCGGCATTATTTGAAATGGCGGTTAAGCCCTTAACGCCCATCTTAACCATTTGATTGATTAAGCCTTCAGGAATACCGCACAGGCCAAAACCGCCAACCATAATGGTCATATCATCGGATAAACCTGTTAACGCTTCTTCATAGCTGCTGACGACTTTATTGAGTCCTGCCATTTTGATGTCCTTTAAATTGTTATTCGTGTCCAATCGTTTCTAGCACCTAGCACCTAGCACCTAGCACCTAGCACCTAGCACCTAGCACCTAGGCTTTAGCGCCCTGCAAGATTGCATTGGCGACTTTAGAGCCATTAAGACGATTTAATTGTTTGCTGATCCCAAAACCCGCTAATGCCAGTTTTTCTAAATCGATACTCGTCTTCAAACCGAGTCCGTGGAGCATATAGACCAAGTCTTCACTCGCCAGATTGCCCGACGCGCCTTTTGCATACGGGCAGCCACCAAGACCCGCCACTGAGGCGTCAAAACTACGCACACCTAAGTCGAGGCAGGCGGTAATATTGGCTAATGCTTGGCCATAGGTGTCGTGAAAGTGCAGGGCGAGCTTTTCTACCGGGACTCGCTCCATCACGGCTTGCAGCATTTTACGGGCTTTTAACGGCGTGCCTACACCGATAGTGTCGCCGAGCGAAATTTCGTAACAGCCCATTTTGTAAAGGATTTCAGACACTCTTGCCACTTCGCTCGCGGCGATTTCCCCTTCATAGGGGCAACCTAAAACGCAGGACACATAGCCACGTACTGGGATATTGGCGGCTTTTGCCATGTCCATCAACGGGATAAAGCGTTCAATCGACTCTTCAATCGAACAGTTGATATTGCGTTGGCTAAAGCTTTGTGACGCTGCACCAAAGATAGCGACTTCGGAAGCTTTTGCATCCAGCGCCAGCTCTAAGCCTTTGACATTAGGGGTGAGGGCGCTGTAAACCACGCCCGCTTGACGGCGAATTTGGCGCAATACGTCGCCGCTATCGGCCATTTGTGGCACCCATTTGGGGGACACAAAACTGCCTGCTTCAATTCGCTTCACACCCGCATCGGCGAGGGATTCAATCAAAGCGACTTTGGCCTGTGTTGGGACGGCGGCTTCATTCTGCAAGCCATCACGGGGCCCCATCTCGAATAGGCTAACCCTATCCGAGCTGGCGCTTAAGTTCGAAAGATCCAGCGCAGACATTTAGGCTTCCTCGCTCTGGGCTTTGGGCTCTACATGGAGCAGCACTGCGCCATCGCTCACTAACTCGCCCGCCTTGAAGTAGAACTCGGTAACAATACCGTCGAAGGGCGCTTCGATGGTGTATTCCATCTTCATCGCTTCCATCACCAGTAGCCCTTGTCCTGCCTTCACCTCAGCACCGACTTCCACTAAGTGGGTGACGACTGTGCCGTTCATTGGGGCTTTGAGCTTATCTTCATTGCTCGATTCTGCCTCAACCACTTGGGTTTTAACCGCCCTGAAGTGATAACTGCCTGAGGGTAAAAACAAGGTAAAATCATCGCCCTGAGCGCTAACTGGCACTTTACTCTTATGGCCGTTGATTTCGGCTAACAGTAAATCCTGCTTAAGCTCACCACTAAGGGACTTGCTGACATGACCTTCTTCCGTTGGCAGAGATAGCTGATAGTGATCGCCAAAGTCTAACAATACCAATTGTTGTAACTCGTGGGCATCGTCGAGCAGGGCAATAGTATGCTGGCTAACGCTGTTGAGTCTAAAGCCACTGACTTGGCCCCAAGGCGAGTAAGGATCGGCGCTATTAATCGCCTGTGCTTTGGCGGCTTCTTTACGGGCAAGTACTTGATACAGGGCGGCAAAAGCGATAGCCGTATCGGTTTCGCTCGAAGCACTGCCAATCAGCGCATCGCCGTAACGGGTAATAAAGTCGGTGCTAAAATCCGCCTTGGCAAAGGCGGGATGCTCGGCAATATTCGCGAGAAATTCAATATTGTGCTTAAGCCCGCTGATTTGATAGGACTCGAGGGCATGCACTAGGCGTTGTAGCGCACGTGGACGCGACTCATCCCACACGATGAGCTTGGCTATCATAGGATCGTAGAAATTACTGATCACATCGTTTTCACGGATGCCGGAATCAATACGCACGTATTTGCTTTGCTCGGGCTCGCGCAGGAAATTGAGCTTACCGCTGGCGGGTAAAAACTCATTTTGCGGATCTTCGGCGTAAATACGCACCTCAAAGGCGTGTCCATGGATACGCACTTCGTCCTGTTTGAGCGGTAACGGCTGACCACTGGCGACCATTAACTGCCATTTGACTAAGTCTTGGCCCGTCACCATTTCGGTCACGGGATGCTCTACCTGCAGACGAGTATTCATCTCCATAAAGTAGAAGCTATTGTCGGTATCTAACAGGAATTCAACGGTTCCCGCACCGACATAATCGATGGCCTTGGCGGCGGCTACGGCGGCTTCACCCATTTGGGCGCGCAGCTCATCGCTTAAACCTGGGGCTGGCGCTTCTTCGACCACTTTTTGATGACGGCGCTGAATCGAACAGTCGCGATCCGATAAGTAAATCGCATTGCCAAAGGTATCGGCAAACACTTGCACTTCGACATGGCGAGGCTGGCGTAAATAACGCTCCATCAATAACTTATCGTTACCGAAGGAGGAGGCCGCTTCACGGCGCGCCGAGTTGATGGCGTCCATGATTTCGCCTTCATGCTCAACGATACGCATACCTTTGCCACCGCCACCGTAGGCGGCTTTAATCAGCATCGGGAAGCCGATTTTTAAGGCTTCGGCCTTGAGGGTGGCATCGGTTTGATCGTCGCCATGGTAACCCGGCACTAAAGGCACTTGTGCCGCCGTCATAATGGCTTTGGCCGCGCTCTTGCTGCCCATGGCATCGATGGCATCGCTGCCTGGGCCAACAAATACGATTCCGGCCGCCTCACACTTGCGGGCAAAATCGGCATTTTCCGATAAGAAGCCATAGCCTGGATGAATGGCTTGCGCCTGAGCTTTTTTGGCAATCTCAATAATCAAGTCGCCCTTGAGGTAAGAATCCGCTGGGGCGCTGCCACCTAAGTAAAACGATTCGTCGGCCATGGCAACATGGCGCGCGTTTTTATCGGCATCGGAATATAAGGCTACGGTGCGAACGCCCATGGCCTGCGCGGTTTTGATAATGCGGCAGGCAATTTCACCACGGTTAGCAATTAAAAGCTTAGTGAACATGCTGTTAGTCAACATCAAAGAACTCCTTGAGTATCTGTTGGCGTGTGCCAGTTCGGCTGACGTTTCTCAAAAAAGGCGTTTAAACCTTCTTGGCCTTCATCAGATACCCGAATGCGGGCGATGCGCTCGCTGGTGTAATCAATCGTATCTTGGTCTATCACGCCATCTTCGAGGCGGGCGAGTAGGGTCTTTACCCATGCCATTCCCTGCGGACTGTTGGCCTGTAGCGCGGTGATAATCGGTTGGGCTGCGGCCGCTAAATCATCGTTAATCTCATGGATAACATTGAGTTTGAGCGCCGTTTGCGCATCAAAACGCTCCGCGGTCAGCATATAGCGGCGTGAGGCACGATTGCCCATAGCGCGCGCAACGTAGGGGCTAATCACTGCGGGGATCAGCCCTAGTTTGACTTCGCTTAAGCAGAAACTGGCACGCTCGGTGGCGATGGCTATATCACTGGCGCAGATTAACCCAAGCGCGCCGCCAAAGGCTGCACCTTGGACTAAGGCGATAGTAGGTTTTGGAAAGGTATCTAAATCCTGCATCAGCTTAGCCAGCGCCTTGGCGTCATTCAGATTTTGCTCAAAATCCATCTTGGCTTGTTTGCGCATCCAATTTAAGTCGGCGCCTGCGCTGAAGTTTTTGCCATTGGCTTTTAATACCAACAGTTTGCAGTCTTTGTGCTCGGCAAAATAACCGAGGACGGCGATCATTTCGCTGATCATCACCTCATCGAAGGCGTTGTGCACTTCTGCGCGGTTAAGGATTAACTCGCCCACGCCGTTATTCAGCGCATAGCTGACGTGCTGCAAATTAGCTAAGGATTGAGTGCTAGTGTTCTGGTGTTGTGTGTCAGTCATCATTATTCCCGTCATAGTGATTCCCTCTATGAGTGATACGTAAGGCATCGCAAGATGCGCTACATACGGAAGACGCCGAAACGGGTGTCTTCGATAGGGGCATTTAATGCGGCTGACAGGGCAAGGCCCACCACATCACGGGTTTGCGCCGGGTCGATAATGCCGTCATCCCACAGGCGGGCGCTGGCATGGTAGGGATGACCCTCTTTATCGTACTGGGCAATAATCGGCGCCTTGAAGGCCTTTTCATCCTCAGCAGACCATTCTTCGCCTTTACGGGCTAAGCCGTCGCGGCGAACCGTGGCTAATACGCCAGCGGCTTGCTCGCCACCCATCACAGAGATGCGCGCATTGGGCCACATCCACATCATGGTCGGTTCGAAGGCGCGGCCACACATACCATAGTTACCCGCGCCGTAGCTGCCACCGATAATCACAGTGAATTTAGGCACATTGGCGCAGGACACTGCGGTCACCATCTTGGCGCCATGCTTAGCGATACCTTCGTGTTCGTACTTTTTACCCACCATAAAGCCGGTGATGTTTTGCAGGAACAGCAGCGGTATCTTGCGCTGGCAGCACAGTTCGATAAAGTGCGCGCCTTTTTGCGCCGATTCTGAGAATAAAATGCCGTTGTTGGCCACAATTCCCACGGGATAGCCGTGAATGCGGGCAAAACCACACACTAAGGTGGCGCCATAGTTGGCTTTAAACTCATCGAAATCCGAGTCGTCGACGATGCGAGCGATCACTTCTTTCACATCGAAGGGCTTTTTCAAGTCGGTGCCGACAATGCCATAGAGTTCGCTGATATCAAACTTAGGTGGCTTAACTGGGCTCAGCAGACTGCTGATTTGTTTTTGATGATTTAGACGCAGCACTGCACGGCGGGCAAGCTCTAAGGCATGCTCATCGTTTTGGGCTAAGTGGTCCGCCACACCTGAAATTTTAGTGTGCACGTCGGCGCCGCCGAGTTCTTCGGCGCTGACTTCCTCACCGGTCGCGGCTTTAACTAACGGCGGCCCAGCTAAGAAGATAGTACCTTGTTCTTTAACGATAATAGATTCATCAGCCATGGCAGGCACATAGGCGCCGCCCGCAGTACACAGACCCATCACCACCGCAATTTGCGGAATGCCCTTGGCGGACATTTGTGCTTGGTTGTAGAAAATCCGGCCGAAATGGTCGCGATCCGGGAATACTTCATCCTGACGGGGCAAGTTAGCGCCGCCAGAGTCGACTAAATAGATACAGGGCAGATGACAGCGGCTGGCAATCTCTTGTGCCCTTAAGTGTTTTTTGACCGTGATAGGGTAGTAAGTGCCGCCTTTGACTGTGGCATCGTTGGCGATAATCATGCACTCTACGCCGCTCACTCGGCCGATACCGGCGATAATCCCTGCGGCGGGCACTTCTTCATCGTAAACGTCGAAGGCCGCGAACTGTGACAGCTCTAAAAAGGGCGAACCTGCGTCGAGCAGTTTCTCAACCCGTTGACGGGGAAGGAGTTTACCGCGGGCCAAATGGCGCTCAAGGGCAACGGGGCCGCCGCCGAGTTCAATTTTGGCAAGCTTGGTTTTAAGATCGGCCACTAGGGCGGCCATATCGTCGGATTTGGCTTTAAATTCATCGCTACGGGCGTTGATACGACTGCTTAATTGCGTCACTTTGATTGTCCTTATAAAGCGGTAACTCAGTATCAGTTGGCTCGGTGGGCGAGGAGCATGAAAGGCTAAAGCTCGTCATGCGCCGTTCGCCCTAGGCTGCTTATTTCGATTCGTTAAAGAGCTCGCGGCCAATCAGCATACGGCGAATTTCTGAGGTGCCAGCGCCAATCTCATAGAGTTTGGCATCGCGCAGTAAGCGGCCAGTCGCATACTCGTTGACGTAACCGTTACCGCCGAGCAATTGAATGGCATCCAGAGCCATTTTGGTTGCCAGCTCCGCGCTGTAAAGGATGGCGCCTGCGGCGTCTTTACGGGTGGTTTCACCGCGATCGCAGGATTTCGCTACGCTATACACATAGGCTTTAGCGGCGTTCATACCTGTGTACATATCGGCTAATTTGCCTTGGACTAATTGGAATTCACCGATGGATTTACCAAATTGCTCACGCTCGTGGATATAAGGCACGACGATGTCCATACAGGCGTTCATGATCCCAAGCGGGCCGCCTGAGAGCACGACGCGCTCGTAATCTAAGCCACTCATCAGCACTTTAACGCCATTGTTGAGGCCGCCGAGAATGTTTTCCTCTGGCACTTCGACATCTTCAAACACCAGTTCACAGGTGTTTGAACCGCGCATTCCCAGTTTGTCGAGTTTTTGTGCTTGGCTGAAACCTTTAAAACCACGCTCAACGATAAAGGCCGTGATGCCGTGTGCGCCCTTAGTTAAGTCGGTTTTGGCATAAATCACATAGGTATTGGCATCGGGACCGTTGGTGATCCACATTTTGTTGCCATTGAGGATATAACGGTCGCCTTCTTTACGGGCGTGCAGCTTCATTGAAACCACATCTGAGCCTGCATTGGGCTCACTCATCGCCAGCGCGCCGATATGTTCACCGCTGACCAGCTTTGGTAAATACTTGGCCTTTTGCTCTGCATTACCGTTACGGTTAATTTGGTTTACGCACAGGTTAGAGTGGGCGCCGTAACTTAATCCGATAGAGGCCGAGGCGCGGGAAATCTCTTCCATGGCGACCACGTGGGCAAGATAGCCCATGTTCGCACCGCCGTATTCCTCAGGCACAGTAACACCTAAGAGTCCCATTCCACCGAGCACGGGCCAAATTTCGTTAGGGAAGGCGTTGTCGTGGTCGACTTTAGCGGCAATAGGGGCGATTTCGTGTTTAGCGAAATCTTGCACCGCATCGCGCAGCATATCGACTTCTTCGCCTAGGCCAAAATTGAGACTGGTGTAGAGTGAGTTCATTGCTTGTGTCCTATCTTAGGTTCTAATTTATATTTTTATGATTATTAGGTGCTTGAGTCTTTAAAACCGTCTTACAGTGCGTGATTTATCCCTGTCACGCGGTCGTACCAACTGAGGTGTTGATTAATGCTATGCTCGCAAGCCTCGAAGGAATTAGGCCTTGGCCTTGCTTTCTTCTAGGGCGAGGCGGCATTGTTGCTCGGCCGAATTCAGCTCCATCAGTACCACTTTAATGTCGTCCATTTGCTGCTGCAGTGCGGATTTTTTCTCTTCCACTAGGGCAAGCATGGTATTGAGCTGGGTAGTGCTGCTCTTGTCGGCATCGTAAAGTTCGAACAGGCGACGGGTTTCTGCGAGAGAGAACCCAAGGCGCTTGCCGCGCAGGATAAGTTTGAGTCGAACCCTGTCCTTAAGACTGTAAATACGGGTTTGACCGCGACGTTTTGGCTTAAGTAAGCCTTGGTCTTCGTAAAAACGAATGCTTCGGGTCGTGATATCAAACTCTTTGGAGAGATCACTGATCGAATAAGTCGTTTGTGGCGTGTTAGTTGCGCTCATTCAGGCACCTTAGTTAATCATTTTTTAGCAAGATATATGAAGTTTACGTAAAGGTAAAGATTGTGGCGTGGTTAGTCTGAATTTTTTGTCAATTCTTGTTGCCACTCGCTAGAGTGACCTCAGTTCAACCTATTGATATTAATGATCTAAACACTGAGTCGAAAAGACTTCGTCAACGCGGGGAAGTGCCGCATTGCCCTCGTCTTACAATTGGGCAACGCAGCGCAGTGGAGTGAGCAAGCAACTTGTATCAAAAGCCGCGATTATCGGCGCTTACTCCATGGTGTTGAGCAAGCCATCATCGGCTAACACACCCTCATAAGTTGGGCGGTTTAACGCCTCGATAAGTACCGGATCGCGTTTATATACGTCATTGTAAAACTTGATTTTCCCGTCCTTTAAGGTGACGGTCCAATACATGATCAAAATGTCCAAGGGTTCATCTAAGAACAGGTTTTCCGTTTTTCCCTCACTTAATTTGCTACTGAGCGTGTTACTTGACCAATTGGCATTGGCACTCAGCAATTTATCCGCCAGCACGAGCGGATCTTTGACTCGAATACAGCCATGACTGAAGGCTCTATCCGTTTGTTCAAACAGACTTTTTGCTGGCGTATCGTGCAGATAAATCGAGTATTGGTTAGGGAAGATAAACTTAACTAATCCCAGTGAGTTATCTTCACCCGGGTCTTGCACAAACCAGTAGGGGAAGTTTTTGCGCGTCATACTGTGCCAATCGATGCCGCTTGCATCCACGGGCGTGCCCGAGCCTTCGACCACTTTAAAGTGTTTCTTCTGTAAATAATCGGGATCTTTACGCAAGTGATTGATGATTTCGGTGGAGATGCTGCGGGGCACAGTCCAAGTAGGGTTAACAACCACGTATTTTAACTTGGATTTAAACAGCGGTGTTTTAGCGTTAATTTTGCCGATGATAATGTCGGTTCGCCAGCTTAAGCTGTTGTCTTTAAAGAGTAACAGCTCGTAACCTGCCAAGTTGACGATAAGGTAATTGGCGGGCAAATTTGCCGATAACCAGCGCGCTCGCTCGAGGTTAATACGGATCTGATCGACCCGTTGCGAGTAGGGCACATTTAGCGCCGCCATAGTGCCCGCACCAATCACGCCATCGGCTTTGAGACTATGGTCGGTTTGGAATTGACGCACCGCAGCTTCAAGCGTGCTGTCGTACGTTAAGGGCTGGTTCACGGCGGCGCTATTATCCGCTGGCGTGCTTGCAGCTAAGTAACCTAACTCTGTTAGCCGTGTAGCAATGCCTTGTACCGAAGGGGAAGTGCTGCCGGGCTTGATGACTTCCGTATAGGGAATGGGGCTAAAGGGATAACGGGCCGCCAAGTCTTTGTACTGGGCAAGATACTGTTTAAGTTGGTGATAGGGCGCAATCTTAGGTGCTAAGCCTGCAATAGCATCAGCCACAGTGTGTGCTTTAATGTGTTCTTCGAGCTGCTTTAACGTGGTATCGAAATCCAGATGGGTTTCATCATAATTCCAGGTTTTGCCGAGCATACTGGGGTTCACTTTGCCGTTTAGCAAGTGAATGGCGTAGGTGATGATCCCATCGCTTAGCAGCACTTCAAATACACTGCTGCGGTATTCATCCTGCCAATTCGAGGCACTGAGCTGTTGGTAAAGTTCGACTAGCTTGGAGTAGTGATAATCTTCCTTCGACAATCCTTCATCATCGGCACTTTTTATCACATCGAGCATAGTGCCCGCGTAGTCTCTGTCTTGCCAAAGCGGCTGGTATTGACGCACTTGGTAGACCCGCGACAGCAACTTGGCACTAATGACCTGAGTGTTGTCGACCTTGGCTCGTTCACCAATAGATAAAGGTTCGAGTAAAGTCTCTAGCTGTTGGGTTGATGCAAAGCTGCTCGCGCTAACGAGACTGAGGATCAGGAGTAAAGCAGGTTTGAATTGTTTGAAGCGCATCATAATGAGTATTTCTTTCCATGAAAAAATCCATTAAAGACATAAGACTATGTTGAAACATTCCGTGCAGCAAGTGTGCTGTACAATTATCCAACATGTTTAACAGTTTTAGTGGTTATATCCCTTAGTCTAATGGGGGAATAGCGCTGGGCAGGTCATAATCAATTTGGGAAGGAAGGGGAGAGTTTCATCTGTGGTGACACGGGTGAGTGTCATGATGGGAGGCCTTATGACAGATGTTGGACAACAATTACATCAGACATCTATTGCGAATAAACAGGCATTTTGGCAACAAGCCGCCAAGGCCTTAGACTGGGTTACGCCGAGCAAACAAATATTAGATGAAAGCGAGGCACCGTTTTATCACTGGTTTAGCGATGGCGAGTTAAACACTTGCTACAACGCGGTGGACAGGCACGTGTTGGCGGGGCGTGGTGAGCAAATTGCCATCCATTACGTGAGCCCTGTGACGGAAACCGAATACAGCATTACTTACTGTGAGTTGCAGGCTCAAGTGGCAAGGCTTGCGGGCTATTTGCAAAGCGTTGGCGTGACTAAGGGAGACCGTGTGGTCATCTACATGCCCATGGTGCCCGAGACCGCCTATGCCATGCTTGCCTGCGCGCGCATTGGCGCCATCCATTCGGTGGTCTTCGGCGGCTTTGCGGCTAATGAGCTGGCGACCCGGATCAATGATGCTAAACCAAAGTTGGTAATGTCCGCCTCCTGCGGGATTGAACCTTCGGGCGTGGTGCCCTATAAACCCTTACTGGACAAAGCATTAAATGAAGCCGTGCACAAAGTTGAGCACTGCTTGATTTTAAATCGCCCCCAATATGAGGCGCAGATGCAAG
This sequence comes from Shewanella sp. FJAT-51649, assembly GCF_019457435.1. Lineage (NCBI taxonomy): Bacteria > Pseudomonadati > Pseudomonadota > Gammaproteobacteria > Alteromonadales > Shewanellaceae > Shewanella > Shewanella sp. FJAT-51649. The sequence continues at coordinate 1,938,312 of NZ_CP080411.1, forward strand.
CGGGGCGCGATAAGGACTGGCAAACCGCCTTATGTACTAGCGACAGTGCCGATTGTGTGACAGTGAAAGCCACCGATCCCCTGTATGTGCTTTATACCTCGGGGACCACGGGTCAACCCAAGGGCGTGGTGCGGGACAATGGCGGCCATGCGGTGGCATTGGCTTGGTCCATGGCCAATATTTATGATATTGCCCAAGGGGATGTGTTTTGGGCTGCATCGGATGTGGGCTGGGTTGTAGGGCATTCGTATATTGTCTATGGCCCGCTGCTTGTCGGGGCGACGACCTTGTTATATGAAGGAAAACCCGTAGGCACACCTGATCCCGGCGCCTTTTGGCGCACGATTGCTAAATATCGAGTCAAAAGCTTTTTTACGGCGCCCACGGCGATCCGTGCCATTAAGCGCGAAGATCCCGACGGCGAATTTATCCAAGGTGTCGATTTAAGCTGTTTGAAGAATGTTTTTTTGGCTGGGGAGCGCTGCGATCCCGATACCTTACATTGGGCTGAAGCCAAACTGTATAAACCGGTTATCGACCATTGGTGGCAAACAGAAACGGGCTGGCCTGTGGCTGCGAACCTGATGGGGGTGGCACCGATTGCGGTTAAAGCGGGATCGCCCGGTCGACCCGTCCCAGGATATGAAGTCGATGTGGTCGATGAACTAGGCGCCAAAGTGGCGGCGAATGTCTCGGGCAACGTGGTCATCAAATTACCGTTGCCACCGGGTACGCTCACTACACTCTGGCAAAATAATAAACGCTATCAAGACAGTTACTTATCTATGTACCCAGGCTATTACCTTACGGGGGATGCGGGTTACATGGATGAAGATGGTTATCTGTATATCATGAGCCGTATCGATGACATTATTAACGTAGCCGGCCATCGACTCTCCACCGGGCGATTTGAAGAGGTCCTGTGTCAGCATCCCGATGTAGCCGAAGCGGCCGTGATTGGTGTCGATGATAAACTCAAAGGCCAAGTGCCCTTGGGCTTAGTGGTGCTGAAAAAGGGCGTGACCATTACGGACGAGGAACTGCATAAGCAGTTAATTGCCCTCGTTCGCCAAGAAATTGGTCCCGTCGCGTCCTTTAGGTTGGTGAGTGCGATTCAAAAGCTACCGAAAACCCGCTCGGGCAAAATCCTGCGCGGCACTATGCGTAAAATTGCCGATAATCAGCAATATACGGCGCCAGCGACCATTGAAGATCCGCAGACCCTCGATTTAGTCCGCACGACCTTAACCCGCATGGGTTATGCCGATGCTCTTGTAGGGTAATCTGACAAGGCAGTAGTGAGCGGTCAAAAATAAGGGCCGTACAGCCAAGATAAAGCGATAGCCTGATGAGAGCAGTCCCATCAGGCTATCGCTTTTATTTTGGGAGAAATCGCTGGAGCCCAAGGCTTGCTCTTATATATCACTATTTGCTAGTCTAGCCCGCATACTTAATAGTTAAGTCTTTACGGAGCACTATTAAGGAATTGGATCTTAAGCTTTATATCTAGATTCAAATTGTTAGCGACATTACACATTTCACAACGGCTTAGGGACGACCCTAAATACGCCGATATCAATTTGGGGACGACCCCGTATGGGAGTTCTCTATGAGCTGGTTTCTATTAATTCTTGCTGGACTATTTGAAATTGGTTGGGCGATCGGGCTTAAGTACACCGACGGATTTAGCCGCCTCTGGCCGAGTGTGTTTACTGTATTCTCCATGACAGTGAGTGTGCTGCTGTTGGGGCTGGCGGTTAAACAGCTACCGATAGGCACGGCGTATGGCGTTTGGGTCGGCATAGGTGCCATGGGCACGGCAATTGCGGGCATTATTCTGTTAGGTGAGGGCGTGAGCCTGCTGAAAATCGCCAGCTTAATCCTCATTTTGCTTGGCGTGCTCGGCTTAAAACTCGCTCATTAATCCATTTACTTCCCTAGGGAAGAGCTTGCCCAGATGTATACGATTGGTAAAGATGTTTGATGAAATCTAGGAATATTCTCCTGAAAAAACAACACATCTTAGGCTGTAATCGAGATTGCCAATCGTATGCATCGCCTATTGTCTCTGGTAATTAAGTTACAAAGCCCGATATAATTACACCTCCAAATTGGTTATTTCTAACCTCTGTGACCCGTGGGAATTATATAATGCAAAACCACAGCAATCTTAATGACATTGGCGTGATTGGCCTTGGCGTGATGGGCAAAAACCTCGCGCTAAACATTGCCGACAATCAATATCGCGTCAGTGCCTTCGACCTTGATCCTGTTAAAGTCAACGGTGTTTTACAACAAGAAAAACAAGAACGTGTAGGACAGGATCTGCGTATTACAGGCTGTGCTAATCTTTCAGAAATGTTAGCAAGCCTCGCTCACCCCCGTATTCTCGTGCTGTCAGTCCCTGCGGGTGCGCCTGTGGATGGGGTATGTCATGCCTTGATTTCTGCCGGCATCGAAGCGGACGATATCGTTATCGATACGGGCAACAGTCTTTGGACGGACACCGTTGAGCGCGAAAAGCGTTACCAAGGGAAATTTATCTTCTTCAGTTCGGCGGTTTCGGGTGGAGAAGTGGGGGCCCGTTTTGGTCCTTCATTAATGCCAAGTGGCGATCTTGGAGCTTGGCAGCATGTTGCGCCGATTTGGAAGGCCATTGCTGCAAAGGTAGATCCTCAAACAGGGCTGCCTATTGAGCGTTTTGAGCCGGGTAATCCCGTGACCGAGGGTGAGCCTTGCACGACCTATATTGGTCCTGCTGGCGCTGGGCATTATGTGAAAATGGTGCATAACGGGATTGAATACGCCGATATGCAGCTGATTTGCGAAGCCTATCAGTTAATGCACGATGGCTTAGGCATGAGTGCGGCACAGGTGGGTGAGGTGTTTGAACGCTGGAATAAGGGCAGTTTAAACAGCTATCTGATGGGGATCAGCGCCGAAGTACTCAAACAAGCGGACCCGTTAACTGGTCAGCCGTTAGTTGAGATGATCCTCGATAAAGCTGGGCAAAAGGGCACCGGGCTTTGGACTGCGGTTAGCAGTTTGCAAATTGGTTGCCCGGCTCCCACCATTGCCGAAGCGGTTTATGCGCGCGCGGTGAGCACCCAAAAATCCCTCCGTGTTGAGCTCAGTAAAAAGCTCGCAGGTCCTGCCTCAGTGGCGATGGATGATGCTCAAAAAGCCAGTTTAATCGATGCCTTAGAGAGTGCGCTCTATTGCGCGAAAGTGTGTTGCTACGCCCAGGGCTTCCAACTGATGGCGATGACGGCGCAGGAGCAAAAATGGCAGCTCGATTTTGCTGAAATCGCGAAGATTTGGCGTGCGGGTTGTATTATTCGTGCCACCTTCTTGCAATCTATCACTCAAGCTTATCAAGCGAATGCGGACTTAAGCTGTTTATTGATGGCCGACACCTTTGCAACGACCTTGTCGGAAAAACAAACCGAGTGGCGCAGTGCGGTGGCGGCGGCTGTGATGCAAGGGATCCCCGTGCCTTGTATTAGCTCGGCATTGGCCTATTACGACAGTTACCGCAGCGAGACCCTGCCAGCAAACTTGCTTCAAGGTCAAAGGGACTTTTTCGGTGCCCATACCTTTGAGCGCTTAGATAAGCCCGCTGGCGAGAAATATCATTTAGATTGGAGTGCCCCAAACAGGGTATTAATTAAACTCTAAATAGATTGTAAAAAGGCCCCTAAATAGGGGCTTTTTTATTGCTTGGCTTTATTTTGATAAACACTATGTGTTATTTAAATGTTAATCTAGCGGTGTTTAATTATATTATTTACCGTATCTATAGTATGGTTATTTTTATAAGTGTAACATCATAAGAGGATTTGAATATTTAAAAATGTAAAAAAGTATGTGTGTTTAACTGTTTGCCATACTGTAAATTTAAAATAATTTAATGGTATGTAATTCATTGTTTTACATTGATTTTGCTCCAATGTGCCTCGCTTTAACTTATCTTGATTTCTTTTTGGTATTGTCGATAAAATAATCAAAAATATTTAATCGGTCTGCCATTCTATTTATATTTGTTTTCACAATTATTTCTTCTGTGTTAAATCTTTGCTTCCTATTTGGTGCTTGTGTTTTATCGGGAATCATAGGGAATAACTAAAATAACAGAACTTAATGCGGAATAAGATTAATCAAAATTATCACGCCAAATTAAGTTGCAATAAGTAATGACAAGAAGGAATGTCTACTATGCGTATGTCCATTGTTGCATTGAGCATCACGGCGGCCTTATTGGCTGGCTGTGGGAGCGATGATAAGAAGGCTCCGGCACCTGTGCCTAAAGTGAATACTGCCCCGACCACGGCGGATATGACTGTTGATGTGTCACAGTCGATGCTGTTTACTGGAAAACTAGAAGCGAGCGATGCCGAAGGTGGTTTGACCTATTCGTTGGTTGACCCAGCCGATCTTAAACTGGGCACCTTTACGCTAGTGAATAAAAACACTGGCGAATTTACCTATGCATCCGATGCCAGCGAAGGGACTGAAGTGGTTCGGTTCAAAGTGTCCGACGGCCAATTACAGGCTGAAGCCAATCTGACAATCAATATTAAGCATGGCGATCCCCTCTTTACCTACCAATGGCATTTAAAAAACACCGGGCAGAATGCTTTTGCGGCTCACCGCGGTGTGGCTGGTGAAGATATGAATGTGAGCGGTGCGATTTCAGATAATGCCATGGGACAAGGTATTACCGTTGCTGTGGTAGACGATGGTTTAGAGATTGCGCACCCAGATTTGATGAACAACACGGTCAATGGCGGTTCTTATAATTTGATTACCGGTACAGTTGACCCAACGCCTTTCTCGGGTGAATCGGGCCATGGTACTGCCGTTGGTGGAATTATTGCAGCCGAGGGCTGGAATGGCATCGGCGGTCGTGGTGTTGCGCCTAAGGCTAAGTTGATTGGCTTTAACTTTTTAGATCAAGACCCAACGGGTAAAGTCGAGAACGTTCAAACATTTGAAAACTTTGCTAAATCACATGGTGCCAGTGCCTATAGTGATAGCGCGCGTGTCTTTAACCAAAGCTATGGTTACAGCGTGCCATTCCCCCATGGTTTTGATGAGGATGAAACAGAGGTTTATCAAGATATTGCAACCCAAAGTTTCGATGGTAAAGGCAGTATTTTCGTTAAATCTGCGGGCAACGGCTATAACTACTATCGTTACCGCACCTTCTGGTTGCCAGGGGATTACTTCACTGCAACGGCGGAAAAGCCTGCTAACCACGGCTTACCTTTCCATAACTCTAACATGTCCTCTGACAATGCTAACGTGTATAACTTAGTAGTCAGTGCCATTAACGCTAAGGGCGAGCTCTCAAGCTACTCATCTGTGGGTTCGAACATTTTCGTCACTGCACCGGGTGGTGAATATGGTGATGATGATCCTGCAATTGTGACTACCGACCGTATGGGATGTGAGAATGGTTCCGCGATTGCTGAAGATAGACCGAGCACGCCATTCCACGGTGGGTTGAACCCATTAAACCCTAACTGTGACTACACTTCGACCATGAATGGCACCTCGTCTGCGGCGCCAAATACCTCGGGCGCGGTGGCGGTGATCATGAGTGCGAATCCAGATCTCTCTTGGCGTGATGTTCGCTATATCCTCGCCAAGACTGCAACCAAAGTAGATGCGGATATTGCACCTAAAACGGTGACCATAGGTGAAGGTGAAGCCGCTCCAGTGTACACGGCTATCCCTGGCTGGTTGCAAAACGCGGCTGGATTCTCTTTCCATAACCTCTATGGTTTTGGTCGTGTGGATCTTACCGAAGCCGTTAAACTGGCTAAATCCTATGCCGAAGATTTAGGTGACTATGTGGTCACTGAGTGGCAAGCAAGCCCTGAACTCACTAAGGCTATCCCCGATGCGGACGTCAATGGTGTGACTGATACCCAAGTGGTCGCAGACGATTTAGTGATTGAAGCCGTACAGATTGAGCTGACTGCCGACCACCTACGTCTACCGGATTTAGCGGTCGAGCTGATTTCACCTTCGGGTACTAAGAGTGTGTTGATGACACCTTATAACGGTTTAGTTTACCAAGGTGTGATGGATAAAACTGACCCAGATGATCTGGTCACTGGCTACGATGCAACTCCTATGTTATCGAATGCCTTCTATGGCGAATCATCAAAAGGTGAATGGACAATCAAGCTGATTGATGTGAATAGCGGTAGCTATCGATTTGTTAAATACGATCAAGGCTATATCTCTATCCCTAACGAAGCCGATGGCAAGCTGAAAGGTTGGTCAATTCGTTTCCATGGCCATGCTGCCAAGTCTGCATCTTAAGGAGTAATCAATGAAAGCGTTAAATTTATCGTTAGTGGCTGTGGCCCTTTCACTGTCGGTGCAGGCGATGGCGCATGACAAAGTCGAATTTACTGAACCTCAAACTGAGTCTAAGGGTTTTCAGGTTAGTCGTGCTGAGTTTTTAGGTTTGGATACGCCTTACTTTGTAAAAACTGAGTCAGGGGTCAAGCAGGCTAAGCAGTTGGTCAAAGGGCAAAAAGTGGTCACCCAATCGGGTAAGGCCTTTGCCGAAATGACCGGTAAATTAGTGGTTAAGTTAAAACCTGGTGTGTCGGCTGCCGATTTTACTAAGGCCCATGGTCTAAAAGTAGATTGGCAAAATAACAACAATTTATTGTTGCTTGCCGCCGAAGAGGGCACAGATCTGCTCGGTTTAATTCAAGCGATTAAAGCCTCACCAGAGGTTGAGCGCGCCAAACTTGACCGCGCACTCGCCAAGCAAGAAATCCAATAATCATCTTGTTAGGTTAACATCGAATAAAGGGCCGCAAGGCCCTTTATTATTTTGGAGGTCTGCTCAATAGCAGTGATAAAAGTGGCCAAGTTGAGATAAAAACCGTGGGTAGTTAACTGCTTAATGGTAAATCATTTGGTTTCAGATGGGCTTGGCGATTACAATCTGCGCTTAAGGGGTATATTTTTACTGACCGAAGATACCTTGTTGGTGAAGACCACGAAGCTCAAGCACCTAACTCAAACGCCTAACTTAAACACCTAAATCAAGCTACTAACTTAAACACCTCTATGAACTACTGGAATAGCGACAACTTTGAAGGATTAAAGGCGATAGGGGCCCTGTATTCTGCCCGGAAGGGGTATGAACTTTTTGGTCAATATTGCCTGCAAAAAGAGCAAGGACTAAAGAAGCAAGCGATTGCGACGGTAAATAAATTCGTATCACACTGTAAAACCCAGCCCTTGGCCGAGCAGAGGCAAATGGCGGAGGAGCTATCCTCCTTAGGCTTTTGGCACCGTGAAACACACCAGTTACTCGCTTATCCCCTTATCGTCTTGCTTAAAGGCGTGCTAACCCAATGGGCATTAGATGAGCCCAATAATCCCATCCCCAACAAATGGTTAGGCTTCATTGGCGAGGATATCTCCTCCTATGAAAGGGCGTTGGCGCTCGAGCCTACCGATGAAATTTGCCTCACTCAAGTCGCGTTGTCCCATTTAAACAGTGTCGATTTTCAGACCCACCATTTATCTGAATCTGTATTGCTGGGGGATATATCGCGGGCAAAAGACTCGCTAGCGTCAGCACAAGCATTAATCACGCGGTTACAAACGCAGGAGAGTAAATCAAGGCTGCAAAACAGGTATGATTATTACCTGTCGATGATCAATTGCTGGGAGGAGTATTCCACTCTTGCTGGGGTTGAGCCGTTTCCGGATTGGTGCGCCGCCAAAGGCGAGCAGTTTGATTTTTGGTCAGTTGTTTATTATCAACGCTGAGTGAATTTATTCACGGGATAAGAATGATTAAGCGGTCTGTCGGACAAATTAGGTCACAGTGGCCGCAGATGGCAGGATAAACCAACGATAGACACTTACTGAATCAGCATAATGAATACTGAATGCATCAGCTTTAGTGCCTAAATTGAGGGGCTATCGTAACAGCCCGTCGTAAGTCGTATCGTGGAAGTGAATATCGTTAAACTTGAAATAGCTGCAGTGTTTGGTAAGTTGGAATAAAGCTATTAGTACTATTCAATGGAGTGAAACTATGCAAGAAAATCAGACTATTCAAGAAAGCCTAATCAAGTCAGCTATCGCGACGGCGCAAGATGGTGTGGCGCGAGCCGATGGCCAGCTAAGTGTCACCGAGCAGCTGGTTTGTTTCTCCCCCTACAATAAAACCTTAAGACTTGGGCCTTATCAGCTGCAAAGAAAAGATATCGCCAAGGTTGAATCCTGTTGGGGTAAGGGCGGAGGTATTTTACCTGTGACCTCTGATGCGATAAAAATCACCTTGATTGATGGCGGCGAGTATCAATTTATTTTGGCAAGTCCCCAAGAGTGGTTGAATCTGCTCAGTCATTAGCTCTGCGGCTGCTCCATAAATGCTTATTCAGTCGACATATCTTGAGCGTATGATACCTAGATTGCTTAGACGCTTTGCTTTGCGGCTAATTGGACTAAGTTTTTCCACAGTGCCTGTGCCACTGGGCCTAATGGCGAGTGGGGCGGGCGCATCACATAGTAATCGAGTTGGATAAGGTTTTGCCTTTCGCGCAGTTCCAGTGGTAATAGGCTTCCATCCGCGAGGGCTTGTTCCACCAAATAATGTGGTAATTTTCCCCAGCCCATGCCGCTCTGAATGAGCATTCTCTTCGTATAAAAATCATTAACGTACCAACGGCGCTGCCCAGCTTGCACCCCAAATTCGATATTGGCGGTGCCAGTGCCAGTATCTTGGATCACAATTTGGTACTCGTTCACCAATTCACGCACATGGCTTAGAGTGGGGTGCCGACTCAGCAAGCGCGGTGAGGCCACATCCAACAGACTACCTGAAAATAAGTAGGCCAGCTCAAATTGGCTGGAACGGACAGGATCAATGCCGCCCGCTGAAATCGCAATATCGGCTTTGCCTTGATTTAAGGCTTCGAGCGCGCCGGTTAAATATTCTTGTTTAAGAATGATTTGAGTGTGAGGGAACTCATTTTGTGTGCGCTCCAGTATCGGCAAGATGCGGGTAAGATTAAAGGATGCTTCGAAGGCTAAGGTGATACTGGCCTCGTTACCTTTAGCTAAATGCTTAGCGACTTGTCGCATCTCCTGCGCTTCATTCAACACGCGCTGGGCGTATTGCAACAGCTTTCGGCCCTCTTGAGTGAGCGTTAAGCGATACCCTTGGCGGTCGAACAGCACTAAATCTAACTGGGATTCCAGCTGTTTAATGCTCTGACTGATCGCCGGTTGGGTCTTATGAAGTTTGTCACTGGCGGCCTTTAGTGAGCCGGCGAGGGCGACGGTATTGAACATCAGCAGTTGTTCTAAGGTCATGGCAAGACTCTTAAACAAATAAAGAATTATTTTAGGAGATGTTAGATATTATTCCATATTTATTTATTTTTTGTGGGCGCATAATTCCGCCATATGACAGTAGTGGGCTCAATGCGAGTCCACTACTTTGCGTTTAGGGTGCCGTTTAGCGAGGGTTAATGCTGAACAGGGGCTAAAAGAGATGAGTAATGAGGTAGTTATGTCGATAAATCAATTATGTTTAGCCAAAGGCAATGCAGATAAAACCGTTGCCGAGACTGACCCTCAAAAACTCTTTATCTGTGCCAATACCTTAAATCGTGCGGCGGTGGTGGTGACGCTGGCGATGAGCATAGTGTTTTTATTCTCGGGCATGGGCAAGTTACTCAGCGTGCCGTTTTTCCATGTGCCCTTTAGCGTGATGAATTTGCCCACGGGTTTTGGCTATTTTATCGGTGTGATTGAAGTGCTGGGCGCGATTGGCATTGGCTGGCGTGAATATCGAGTCCTGTCGGCGACGGCATTACTGTCGGTGATGATGGGGGCTATTTACTACCACTTTAATTACGAAACCACCCTGAGCGCGTTACCCGCACTGTCTTTATCTGCGCTGTTGTTTTTAATCATCAAGCTCGATGAAACCGTTGATAGATTAGTGCGTTTTCAACGTCAGCTGGTGGACATGAAAGCGGCTTTCTAATTCTTAGTCACAAGGCTGGCAAGATCTGATTTACAAGTGATAACTAACGGTTTCATCAAGAGAAGTTTATTATGACGCACGCGAATTCCGCTTTAATGCCAGTGTTATTTGTTCCCCATGGTGGCGGGCCATTACCGCTACTCAATGATGTAAATCATCTGGAGTTAAGGGCATTTTTATCCAAGGTTTCGGATACTATCCCGACACCCAAGGCCATTGTATTGGTGACGGCACACTGGGAAGAGGCGCAGGTGACACTGTCGAGCCATCCACATCCTGGCATGTTGTTCGATTACTATGGCTTTCCACCTGAGGCCTATACGCTTTCTTATCCCGCGCCCGGTGAGCCGCAGCTTGCCGAAACTATTGCTGGTTTGCTCAATGCAAGTGGAATCTCGGTGCGGCTCGACAATCAGCGCGCATTCGATCACGGCACCTTTGTGCCACTTAAGTTGATGTATCCGGAGGCGAATATTCCTGTGGTGCAAATGTCCTTAGTGCAGCACCTCGACCCGAGTGCTCATATCGCTATTGGCGAGGCCCTTGCTGCATTACGCTCGCAAGGGGTGTTGATTGTCGGTTCAGGCATGTCGTTTCACAATATGCGGGCGTTTTTCTCCGGCGATCCTAAGGTGTTGCCTCGCAGCCAAGGGTTTGATACTTGGTTAACCGATGTAATGACATCAGGCGATAGCCAAGCAAAGGCGCAATTAATCGATTGGCAATCGGCTCCGGAGGCACGTTTTAGCCACCCAAGGGAAGAACACTTAATTCCTTTGCATGTGTGTTTTGGGGCGGCGCATTTGCAGACGCCAAAAGCCACACATCAATTTAGTGGCGTGTTATTTAACACGGCAATATCGGGTTATCTCTGGTCTTAATTTGCCCTTAAAAGCAAAAGGTTCGTCATGTTGCGTATTAAACGCATCGTGACGAACCTTTTTGTATTTTAAGCCTTGGCTATTTTAACCTAGCCGCCTTGCGGGCTGGTCTTTAACTCAACTCTGAGGCAATCCCGAGACGTTGATATTCCCATTTAGGCGGTAAACACCAGTCCCACACTGAATAGGGTACTGAATATCATGGTGAGTTTTGCCGTGCGTCCCAATAGTGGATTGAGGGCTTCACCCGATACGGCATAGAAATCGCTGCTCAGTTTACGGGCAATAAGCAGGGATAAGCCCGCCAGCAGTACCGGTAATCCCGGCAGGATCCCCAGTAAGAATCCCGCGATCACTAAACCAAAGGGCAAGTAAATTAAGGCTTGATACAAGACTTTGGCCTGCGCCTCGCCAATCCTCACCGCGAGGGTATGTTTGCCCGCTTGGGTGTCGGTACGAATATCGCGGGTGTTGTTGACCAACATAATGGCGGCGTTAAATAAGCCAATGGCACAGCCAAGTAGCCAGGCATTCATATTGGTATCACCCGCCTGCAGATAATAGCTGCCGACCACGGCGACTAAGCCAAAAAACACAAAGGCGGCGACTTCACCTAGCCCGTGTGATGCCAGAGGATAAGGGCCGCCGCTGTAGCCGAGGGCGCCTAAAATGGCCGCCGCCGCTAAAATAGCAATCGGCCAGCCGCCATGCCAAATCAAATACGAGCCCACGGTTAATGCTAGTACTAAACAGAGGACCATCGCATTGCGTACTTTATGGGGGGGGATCATGCCACTCTGGGTTACGCGAACCGGACCAATACGTTCGGCAGTATCAATGCCGTTTTTAAAGTCAAAGTAGTCATTGGCGAGGTTGACCGCGATCTGCAATAGGATGGCGCACAACATCGAGGTGGCGGCAATTAACCAGCTAAAACGCTCAAGGTGCAGTGCCAGAATATTACCAATTAACAGGGGACCGATTGCCGCGGGTAAGGTGCGGGGCCTGATGGCTAAAATCCAAGGATTCATGATGTCCAGTCGTTATCTAAGAAAAGAATTGGGTAGTGAACAGCGTCATAGCATAACAAGAAATTGCGTTAAAGTGAGTACTATCTAATACACGCATGTAATAGAGTTTGAATTGGCGCACAGATGTTTCGCTTTCAGGGGAAAGATTTGTCGCCAAGTTCAAAGAAAATCCACTATGCCTGTGTTTTTATATCCCCTGTGATCCACAGCCGAACATCGGTTAAGCCGATGAACTTCACCCCTATTTTTGCAATAACCAGAGCTGTGGGGTGAATGGTTAAGTGTGGCGTTCAGCGTTAATGTCAATGATAAGGATACGATAGGATGCGTTTCGATAATCAAGTGGCGTTGGTAACGGGAGCAGGCTCCGGGCTAGGGAGAGCCTATGCCATTATGTTGGCTGAGCGGGGCGCCAAATTGGTATTAGTTGACCAACCTAAGGGGCGTCCATCCCAAGTCGAGGCATTGAGGGCAACTAGCTCTTCTAACTTAACTCAGGTAACTAACGTAGAACTGCAGCAAACCCATGAGGCCATTTTGAAGCTCGGGGGAGAATGCCTGTATTTTGAAGTGGATGTTAGCCAGCAGGATGATGTCAAGGCGATGGTGAATCGCCTACAGCAAGATTGGCAACGCGTGGATATTTTGGTCAATAACGCCGGGGTTTACGGCGCGTGCTCCTTCGAGCATATCCAACAAGCCGACTGGCAGCGACAGTTTGATGTGGATGTGCATGGTAGCTTTTATCTGACCCAAGCCCTGTGGCCGCTGATGAAGGCCCATGGCTATGGCCGAATTTTGATGACCACTGGGGTGTCGGCGTTGTTTGGCGACTTACATCAAGTCCCGTTTAGCGCTGCCAAGATGGCCCTCGTCGGTATGGTTAACAGCCTTGCTTTAGAGGGCGAGCAGTATAACATCCATATCAATAGCCTGTGCCCGCAGGCACTCACGGCCATGACGCATAAACACTTAGCCCCAGCGATTCAACCGCTGTTTTCCTTTGATACGGTCACGGCGACCATGGCATTTTTAGTCAGTCGTGCAGCACCCAATGGCCAACATTTGCTTGCGGGGGCGGGCAGCGTGAGTCATGGGATGTTTGCCGAATTTCAGTCCATCTATTTCAGTGAGGGGCTGTGCACACCCGATAAACTGGTCAAGTACTGGCCTGAGTTGCATTATGCCTTTCCGATTAATCTGCATACCTGCGGCGAAGATAAAGTGCTGGCTTGGTCAAAACAGAGTGCCCTTGAGCATCATATTAAGATTGAGTAGTGCTTTGGGCGGGCTGAAGCCACAAGATGCAATAAGCTATCGACTCTCTACTGGTCAGCCCTAGTCTAACTGAGTTACCCTTGGGCATTAGTTGCTAATTTTCAGTAGGATCCCATGAGTCAGGTATTAGACGATCTCTTATCATTATTATCCCTCGAGCAAATTGAAATCGGGCTGTTTCGTGGTCAAAGCCAAGACTTAGGATTTGGGCATGTATTTGGTGGCCAAGTGATGGGGCAGGCCTTGAGCGCCGCTAAACAAACTGTGCCATCAGAGCGTAAAGTGCATTCGCTACACTCTTATTTTTTACGTGCAGGGGATGAGAAACTACCCATAGTCTATGAAGTGGAAAATATGCGAGACGGCGGCAGTTTTAGTGCCAGACGCGTGAGCGCAATACAAAAGGGACGGCCGATTTTTCATATGACCTGCTCCTTCCAAGAACCCGAGGCGGGCTTTGACCATCAGGCCAAAATGCCTGAGGTGCCGGGCCCTGAAGGCTTATTAAATCAAAATGAGCTGGCGATGACCTTAAGGGATAAAGTGCCCGCGCGCATTCTGGAAAAGTTTATGGAAGACGCGCCGATTGAGATGCGATTAGTCAATCCCTTGCATCCCTTCGCGCCCAAAGAAACCGAACCCTATCGCTATGTGTGGCTAAGGGCAAATGGGCCAATGCCAACGGATGCCCATATTCACGAATATTTGCTGGCCTACGCCTCTGACTTTAACTTTTTAGTCACGGCGGCTCAGCCTCATGGGGTGTCGTTTTTAACACCAGGGATCCGCATGGCAACGATCGATCATGCGATGTGGTTCCATCGCCCGATTAATATGGGAGAATGGTTGCTTTATAGTATCGACAGTCCAACCGCCAGCGGCGGACGGGGTTACGTACGAGGCCAATTTTTTAATCAGCAGGGTGAGCTTGTCGCATCGACGACCCAAGAGGGGCTGATCCGTATGGTAAAAGGAAGTTAATATGTTGATGAAAATAAAGTTGTTTCTTTCATTCTTACTGGTGATATTTGCCTTAAGTGGCTGCGTGACAGTTCAACCCGATCCTCCGGTGGTGGTGAATGGGGCTGCGGGCTATTTGGAAAAAATCCTTCTGCCACAAGGCAGTGAAATTACCATTGCGATTATCGATTTGAACACGCCCGGCGTCATCATTGCCCAAAAGAGCTTTAATATCGCTAGGGCGCCTGTGCCGTTTAAGTTCTTATTACCGGCGCAATCTATCGATAAACGCATTAATTACGGCGTAGTGGCCATGATCAAGTATCAGGACAAGGTGATTTTTCAAACCTATGACCGCTTCCCCGTGATTAATAATGATAAATACACCACGGAAGTACTGATGAAAGCGGTACGCACTGAGCCCTAGGTTAAATGCTTTAAAGCCTATTGGCAGGATGGTGAATGTGTTTTTTCGAAAGGGGAGTCAATCCCCTTTTTTATTGCTTATTTTTCACTCTTTCACTTTTCTTTTATCGGATGGCCATACTCTGTATTTTGTTCTGTGTATTTCGTATGGACAATAAGTTCGATAAAAAGTACGACATTCGTTAAATCATATGCCTGTTATTTGTCCATGCAATCCTCTAATTCATCACAGTCTTAATTGTGAAAAATTATGTCTGCTTGAAATTATTTCATTTAAATGTAATCCGTTTTCATCTTGATTTATCGGTTTTGCATACTGTTAATTATCAATTGAGCAAAGGATTTATTAATGAGTGATAATGAATTTTTATTTGGTTTTTAAGCGCTTGCTAACATTCCCTTTCGCAGCATAAACCATCTCGCATTCCGTTAACCGTTAAACAATGAATATTTATTGAGAACGACATTCTTATTAATTGATTTTATGGGTAATTATCCGGTTAATGAGGTGTTTCAATATGTATCATTACGTGTTAAAACGCTGCGGTAAAGTTCTCTCAGTTACAGTCGTTTTATGATATTGCTGTACTGAATAAATATTAAAAATGGAACTTTCAGCAGTAATTTTAATATAGCGAAGGAAGCGAACATGAAAACAAAAATTGCACTAGCAGTGTCTATGGCATTGCTATCAGCTGCGGCAAATGCGCAAACCGTATTATCGCCAACCGGTGAAACGTTACAGTTAGATATTCCAGCCGAATTATCAAATAATTCGACCCGTGGTCAATTAACCGCGGTTAACAACCAAGATGTAAAATTTATTCCTGAGCCAGATTTAGCCGAGGGAGAATATACCTATATCGTAAGATTACGTGACAGCGCCGTCGCGAATTATCAAGGGGATATTCCAGGCTTTAAGGCCACCAGTCCACAACATATACAGTCGACCTCACAGGAAAAAAGCACCGGTAAGACAGGCAATGTCAAACTGAATGCCGCCGCACCTGAAGTCAAAAATTACGTCAGTTTCCTCAAGGTCAAGCAAGAGCGCTTTTTAACGAGCGCCAGCGCGGCCATTGGTGCCCGTCTTGAGCCGCTGACCACTTACCAATACGCCATCAACGGTGTTGCCGTGCGTATGACTCAGGCGCAAGCCATCAAACTGGCCGAATTACCTGAAGTGGTTTATATCGAACGTGAGAAAATCGAACAGCTTGAAACCGATGTGAGTCAGGCACTGATCGGCTCCCCAAAGGTGTGGGACGGTAGTGCGACGGGCACTAAGGCCATGGGTGAAGGCGTGATTGTGGCGATTATCGACTCAGGGATTAACTCTGATCACGCTTCTTTCGCCGATGTGGGTGAAGATGGTTACGATCACACCAACCCCTTAGGCCAAGGGATTTATGTGGGTGACTGTAAAACCGATTTTGCCAGCATGTGTAACGACAAGTTGATTGGTGTGCGCAGCTACCCTGAAATCACCGATATCTATGATGATGAAAAGGTTTTCGGCGCGACGCCGCCCGCTAAAAACGGCGAAGACTACGGCGGCCATGGCTCGCACGTGGCCAGCACCGCGGCAGGTAACATATTACTCAATGTTCCTTATGTTGAGGGGGAAGTGGGTAAGCTCGAAGGTGCGGGTATCCCGACTGGCTTAACGTTTGCGCAAATGTCCGGTGTGGCGCCCCACGCAAACATTATTGCCTATCAAGTCTGTGAGCCAGGTGATCAAGAAGATACATACAGTGGCTGTGCAACGGCGCCGATTTTAAAAGCGATTGATGATGCGATTAAAGATGGCGTGGACGTGATTAACTTCTCTATCAGTGGCGGCGGCAATCCATGGAACAGCGCGACTGAGCAGGGCTTCTTAGCGGCGCGTAATGCGGGCATTTTTGCTGCGGTTGCGGCGGGCAACACTCGGGCAAACATCGCGCAGGTGCCTTATTCATCGTCTAAAAACGCACCTTGGTATACCTCAGTCGCTAACTCGACTCACAATCGTGAAGTGGTACGCGAGCTGGAATTTAATGGTAAGACCTTTGAATTCACCCCAGGCTCAGGCCCTGTGCAAACCGACGTCGTGAAAGGGCTACCCGTATTTGCAGGCGCGATTGATGCGACCAATGTGGAAGGCTGTAAAGTATTCCCTGCCGATGCCTTTAAAGACAAAATTGCGATTATCAAACGCGGTTCATGTGATTTCGCTACTAAAGTGTCGGGTGCATTAACCGCGGGCGCTAAAGCGGTCATAGTGTACAACCGTGATGGTGAAGGCAATGCGCGTTTAACCATGTCGGCATTGGAGAAGTTAAATGTCCCTGCGGTATTTATTGGTAACACCGATGGCGTAGCCTTACTCGAGGCCATGGCCGCCAATCCTGCTGTGGAGCTAACCTTAACCCCGACACCGCAAGCGATTAGCCGTGAGGCCGATGTGTTATCTGCCAGTTCACTGATTGGTCCAAATGCGACCAATGATGTGATTGTGCCTTCGGTGGCCGCTCCTGGCTCAGATATTTACGCTGCTTATGCTGATCAACAATTTGGCCATGATAAATCGGGCACAAATCCAGCCGACTTTACCTTGATGTCGGGCACGTCAATGGCAAGCCCCCATGTTGCGGGTGCTGGTGCGCTGCTAAAGTCATTGCACAAGGATTGGACGCCGGACAATATCCGCTCCGCATTAATGCTAACTGCAACGACCGCACAGGCGATGAAAAAAGCCGATGCTAAAACCGTTGCCGATCCGTTCGATGTGGGCGCTGGCCGTATTCGTGTCGATTTAGCGGCTAAAACCGGTTTAGTGATGGACGAAAGCGCCCTGAACTATGAAATTGCTAACCCAGTCGTGAACGGTGACCCACGTAAGTTAAACGTGCCTAGCATGGCCGATTCTCGCTGCGTGAATACTTGTACTTGGACCCGTACCGTAACCGCAACTCAAGATGGTAGCTGGACGGCGAAGGGCCAAGCGGTGACCGATAAGTTAGCAGTAACGGTATCGCCTGAAAGCTTTACCCTGAAAAAAGGTGCGAGCCAAACCATTACCGTAACCGCCGATGTGACACAAGTGGGCGCAGATTGGGGCTTTGGCAACTTAGTGCTCGAGTCGGCAAGTTTCCCAACGGCGACTATGCCGATTGCCGCTAAGATTGGTAAGCGTAATCTGCCCAATTTGGTGAATATTGAAGCGACCCGTAATGCGGATGAAATCAATCTTGAAGGCTTAAAGGCGGTGGATTTTACCAGCGTTGGCGCCGAAGTGTCGGGCCTAAAGCTTAGCCAAACCATTGAGTCAAGCGTGAAGCAAGACTCGAACAATGCCTCATACACTGATGATCTTGCCGATGGGGTCAAAGTGTTTAAATTTGACGTGAATGAAAATGCACTGTATTTCCGTGCATCGATTAGCTACACCACGTCGCCTGATCTCGATATGTACGTGCTACTCGATAAAAACGATGGTAGTAAGCTGGCTCGAGTGGCTTCATCGGCGAAAGACGGTTCAGAGGAAAGTGTCTTACTCAACAATCCTGTTAAAGGCACTTACTATGTGATTGTGCAAAACTACAGCGCCTCATCCGCGACGGCCGATGACGTGTTTGGTTTGAAACAATTGACCTTCTACAACAACGAAACCGCGGGGGATAACCTCACGGCGACCCTTTCTGGCGATACTAAAGACTTCGACGTCAAGCTGGCGTGGAAGGACGCGCTCAAAGTGGGCGACGATGGTTTAGCCATGCTGACCCTCACCACGGGTGATGACAAGGTAGCGCCAGTGAAGTTACCCGTTATCTTTGAACGTGTGGGTGATGATGTGCTGTCGCCTCTTGGCAATGCGCTAAGTGGTCAGTTGACACCAGGCGTGGCAAAGATGATGAAGACCCGCATCGAAGCCAACAGAACCCAAGAAACACGTGTGTATAACTTAGAAGCTCTACTGCCTGAAGGCCATGAAGTGGCTAACATCAGCCATGACGGTAAGCAAGAGGGTAATAAGATCACTTGGACGGTCGAGATGCCATCGGGCGCTGACGCGAAGGACATCAGCTTTGAGTTGGTTCCACGTAAGGCGAGTGTCGATAATCAGTTAAGCCTAACCAACAAGGTCAACAATGCCTCGTCAGAAACCCTGACGCAAAGTTACCAGTTTGATGTGGCTGAAGTGGCGCCCGTGGCTAAGGTTGAAGCGCCAACCTCAGTGCAAGAAGGTAAGCCGCTGTTTATCGATGCAAGCAAATCATCGGATGCGAACAATGATCCGCTGACCTACAAGTGGACTCAGTTAGGTGGCACCAGCTTTAATTTTGACCCTGCAGCGGCCAAATTAAACTTAGTGGCGCCAAGTGTGAATGGTGCGGCACAAACCGTGTCATTCCAACTGACGGTATCCGATAACCACGGCAATAGTGATTCGAGCTTAGTGTCTGTATCGATTACTGATACTCCGCCGAAGAAGGATGACGGTGGTGCTCTTGGCTGGTTAAGTTTATTACTGCTGCCATTTGCCTTTGGTCGCCGTAAACAGCGCTAACTTGTTATGAGTTAACCTATTTCACCTTAAGTATTAGGTGACTCATTAAAAGGGCCGAGCAATCGGCCCTTTTTATTGCTTTTTGTTAGCGGTTTTTCATTAAAAATTCCACAAAGGCGCGGTCGGCTTGGCTGACAGGGCGCTGCTTTTTCCACGCAATGTGCAGATTTAAAAACACCGGTGGGTCAAAGGGCTTGGCGAGAATATCGTCTTTTGGACTGATGGCCATTTCGAGCACGCTGGTGATCCCAAATCCCTGGGAAACAATCTGTTTAATTAAGTTAATCAGGTTAGTCTCAAAGGCGATATTGGGCTTTTTACCCAGCTCTTTGGCCTGGGAGAGGATCCATTCCCGGTGGAAATAGCCAGTTTTAAACATGACTAATTCATGGTCAAAGAAGTCGTTGAGGCTGACGGCAGGATGATCGGCGAGCGGGTGCTCGGCGCCCATGGCGATGACCATCTGCTCACGGATCAACAATTGGCTATCGAAGTCACTCTGCAGATCCTGGGCGGTAATGATGGCGATATCCACTTCTTCCTGCTGTAACATCCGCAGCGCGTCACGGGTACCGCCTTCGAACAGTGACAGCTTTAACTCGGGATATTGATGGCGAAACGCCATAAGCCGTGAGGGCAGATAGAAGGAGCCCAGCATACCCGGCACTGCAATCCGTACCTCCCCTGAGGTGAGATTCGCCATGGCGCGGATTTGCGCTTCCGCCTGCTTGATTTGCTTTAGGATCAACGTGGCATGCTGGTGCAACACTAAGCCTTCGGCGGTGAGCGCGAGGTGCTTGTCATTCTTATTGCTGGTGCGATTAATCAGTGTCACCCCAAGCGACTGCTCGAGCCGTTTAATGCTTTGGCTTAGGGCAGGCTGCGCCATATTGAGCTTCTTGGCCGCCGCGGTAAAACTGCCGGTATTGGCCAGCGCATCTAAATGTTTAAGTTGGCGTATATCCATGATTATCCGTCTTTTATGCTGGATTGTACTTATGCTCGAGGGCACTTATACACGATTACACAGTGCTTTAAGGGTTAACAAGGCGCCATAACCCAGTACAGTCGTATCTCGCATGGCTTGGCCGATAACAAGACGTATCGCAACTGTTAGCTATAACAAAAATCAATAATTTCAATATAAATTATCTATTATTGTTATGTTATGCCCAGTGCTAATCTTTGTCTATCCTGAGAGTGATGCGTTATCGAGGCCAAAAGTGCAAGCCGTGTTAGACACTATTATCGACAGTAAACAACGTGATACCCGACTGATGTGGGCCCTGTGTGTGGCTTCCGTGGTGGTGTATATCAATCTGTATTTGATGCAGGGCATGTTACCGCTGATCGCCGAGCATTTTGTGGTATCGGGCTCACAGGCAACGCTTATCCTCTCGGTCACCAGCTTTTCGCTGGCGTTTTCGCTATTAATTTATGCGGTCGTGTCCGACAGAATTGGCCGCCATACGCCGATTGTGGTGAGCCTTTGGCTACTGGCGCTGTCGAATCTGCTGTTGATTTGGGCAGGGGATTTTAATGCACTTGTCTACGTGCGCTTTTTACAGGGTGTGCTGTTAGCAGCGGTGCCCGCCATTGCTATGGCCTATTTTAAGGAGCAACTCTCGCCAAGCACTATGCTCAAAGCCGCGGGCATTTACATCATGGCCAACAGTATCGGTGGGATTGTCGGCCGGTTACTCGGCGGGGTGATGTCGCAGTTTTTATCTTGGCAAGAGTCCATGTGGCTGCTGTTTTTAGTCACGCTTGCGGGCGTTGCTTTAACCAGTTATTTATTGCCTTCTGGCGCCGATGCGCAGGCGGTATCGGGCGGACAAACTACCTCGCCAACACTTTCAAAACGGGCACGTTTATTACAGGATTTTTATGGTTTTAGCCATCACCTTACCGATCCGCAGATGCGTTTAGCCTATGCCATCGGTGGGGTCACTTTTATGATGATGGTGAATCAATTTAGCTTTATTCAATTGCATTTGATGGCCGCGCCCTACGAGTGGAGCCGTTTCCAAGCGACGTTGATCTTCCTGTGTTATTCCAGTGGTACCGTGGCCTCCTATTTTACTGCCAAGTGGTTGGCAAAATTTGGTCAACATAAGTTATACCAATGGTCTTGGTGCTTGATGTTACTGGGCAGTTTATTGACCCTGTTCGATACTCCGGTCACGATTAGCTTGGGCTTTTTGATGACGGCCTGTGGCTTCTTCTTAACCCACAGTTGCTGCAACTCCTTTGTGGCGATGCGCGCAAGCCGCGACCGCGCCAAGGCGACGTCGCTGTATCTGTGTTGTTATTACTTAGGCGCAGCGCTGGGCGGGCCTTACCTGATGCTATTTTGGCATAAAGCCGAGTGGCAGGGGGTCGTGATGGGGTCATTAACACTGCTTGCATTAATCGCCTTAGCTATCGGTCGGTTGCGTTATCACCAGACCCAGATGAGCCGCGTGGCGTTATAGTCTGCTAAGCCTGTTGGCGCTGCTACTCGCCACAGATTCAAAATTCGATAAACGCTTAGGCCAACGACTCCCCGTTGGCCTTTTTGTACGCCAGATTTGCCTCATTTTTATCCGTGTTAACGGGATAAATAAAGCCGAACGCGACATTGCTACGTTATCCGGCCTCGATTTCCTCACCTTTTACTACATGATTTCCGCATTTTCGGAGTTTTAGGCAAGTAACCACGAGTTTCATGGCTTCAATGTCTTGGTCGTTTTGTCGACAATTCAGCATGAGTTGCCATGGCATTTAACGCATATCGCCTAAGTGACACCTCTGTTCCCCATTAAGGATTGAATATGAAAACATCGAACGGTGCATTGTCTTTGGCGGCATTGCTGATCTCGGCATGGTTGATAAATACAAGCTTGCCGGCCTTAGCGGCAACATCGGGCCATCAAGGTGATTTATCCCATGGTGCTAACAATTTTTATCGGAGTGAAACCCTGACTATGCAAAAAGTCACTTTTCCAAACCAATACAAGATGAATGTCACGGGCAATCTGTATTTGCCTAAGGATATGAAGGCGGGCGAAAAACGCGCCGCCATTATCGTGGGCCACCCTATGGGCGCGGTAAAAGAACAAAGCGCCGTGCTCTATGCCCAGCAACTGGCCGAACGCGGCTTTGTAACCCTCGCCATCGACTTATCCTTCTGGGGAGAGAGTGAGGGCAATCCCCGCAATGCCGTGCTGCCGGACATGTACGCTGAAGACTTTAGCGCCGCGGTAGACTTTCTGGGCACCAGCGAGTTTGCCGACAGAGAGCGCATTGGTGTGCTCGGGATCTGTGGTAGCGGTGGTTTTGCCATTAGCGCCGCGAAAATTGACCCACGCATGAAAGCCATTGCCACCGTCAGCATGTATGACATGGGCGGATTTAGCCGTCATCTATATGGCAAGTCGTTGACCTTAGCGCAGCGCAAACAATTGATCGCCGAGGCGGCTGCGCAGCGTTATGTGGAGTTTAGCGGTGGTCAAACCCAATACACTGGCGGCACACTCCATGAAATCGATGAAAACTCTCACCCCATTGCCAAGGAGTTTTATGACTTCTATCGCCCCCCAAGGGGAGAGTATACACCAGCGGGATCATCGCCTGAGCTGACGACGCATCCGACCCTGAGCAGTAACACTAAGTTTATGAATTTCTATCCATTTAACGATATCGATTCGATTTCTCCGCGCCCCTTGTTATTTGTTGCTGGCGATGAAGCGCACTCACTGGAGTTTAGCCAAGAAGCCTACAGCCTCGCAGCTGAGCCTAAAGAGCTCTATCTGGTAAAAGGTGCTGGCCATGTTGACTTGTATGACAGAGTGAAGCTGATCCCCTTCGATAAGTTGACGCAATTTTTCACTCAGTATTTGTAATTTAGTTCACGGCCAGCGCTTTTGCTGGCCTTGATGATTTCTCGCAGAGGCGTGTCATTTTACGTTTCTGCCTCAATCCACAGGGGATGAAATATGCAAACCATTGGATATGCCGCAGCGTCGGCGCAAAGCCCGCTAGAACCTTATCACTATGAGTGCCGTGAATTACGCGACAACGATGTCGCTATCGAAATTCTCTATAGCGGTGTCTGCCATAGCGATTTACACACAGTGAAAAACGATTGGGGCTGGACGGTGTATCCCACAGTGCCTGGCCATGAAATCGTTGGCCGCGTGGTGCAAGTGGGCAGCCAAGTTAACAAATACAAAGTGGGCGATCATGTCGCTGTGGGCTGTATGGTCGACAGTTGTCAGGAATGTACTCACTGTCATCATGGTGAAGAGCAGTTTTGTGAGCAGGGTTTTACCCAAACCTACAACAGTGTCGATAGGCACACCCAAGAGCTTACCAAGGGCGGCTATGCCAAGCATATCGTCGTGCGCCAAGAGTTTGTGCTGAGTATTCCAGCATCGCTCGACCTTGCTAAAGTCGCGCCCTTACTCTGTGCGGGGATCACTACCTATTCTCCCTTAAGAACCTGGAACGTTGGGCCTGGCAGTCAAGTCGCTGTCATTGGTATGGGCGGTTTAGGCCATATGGCGATCAAACTTGCGGCCGCGATGGGCGCCCATGTTACTGTACTGAGCCGCTCGGAAAGTAAGCGCAGCGATGCGCTGGAACTCGGTGCGAGTGACTTTTTGATCTCTTCAGATCTTGAGCGCATGCAGCAAGCTGCCAATCGCTTCGAGCTTATCATCGATACAGTGCCAACAAAGCATGACATTACCCCATACCTGCCGTTACTGAATGTGGATGGTACGCTCACCTTAGTCGGTCAAGTGGGGCTGATTGCCGAGGTGAATACTGTGCCTATGGTGATGGGACGTCGCCGTATTGCCGCCTCACTCATTGGTGGCATTGCCGAGACCCAAGAGATGCTCGATTTCTGCGGCCGAATGAACATTTTGCCAGAGGTTGAGATGATCAAAATGGAGCAGATTAATGAAGCCTTTGAACGGCTGGAGAAATCCGACGTGCATTATCGATTTGTGATCGATATGCAGGCATCGTCCTTCTAGGCTTAAGAAGATTATCTCATTTGTTAAAAGGGATTTGCGGACTATTCCCCATACCGCCATCACTTTTAAATCAGTTTAAGACAACGTCAGTAAAGGAGTTTTTAATGAATACCTTAGAAACCGCATCCATGACACTGATCCCCGCGGGAACACAACAGCCGATTAAAGGGCCAAGTGAATGGTTTACCGGCGAGGTGGTGATCAGCAGCTTATTCAATGCGCCGCCACCCGCGCGGGTAGGCATGGCCGTAGTGAATTTTTCAGCGAGCGCGCGAACCCATTGGCATAGCCATCCACTCGGGCAAATGCTATTGGTTACCCAAGGCGAAGGTTGGACCCAGTGTGAAGGTGGTGAGCGCACTACAATTCGCCCAGGGGATTTGATTTGGTGTAATTGTGGTAAGCGGCATTGGCATGGTGCAACGGCATCATCTTCCATGCAGCATGTGGCCGTTCAAGAGGCGCTTGAGGGGAAAGCGGTCGATTGGTTTGAACCTGTCACTGATACTGTGTACTTAAATGGCGATAGTGTCGGCGAGTAACTCAATCACTGGCGAAAGTGCTCGGAATTAAAAGAAAAAGGCGAACTCAGTGTCGCCTTTTTTGCTTTTATGTTTTGCTTTATATGGTTAGGGCAGTTTATCGAACACCACCTCGAGATCTTTGCCGCTAAGCAGTTCGACAAATTCATCACTCATCGCTTTGCTCATCTCGTTACTCGTCTCGTTACTAAGAGTACCGAGCGGAATTAAGCCATCGGCATAGCCAAAGTCCCTATAAAACAGGGCTAAGTTACCCCAAGGGGCGTAATAGGTGATATCGCCGCGTTTAGCGCTGGTGCCTTTGGGCGCCTGTGCTTTGGTGAGCTTTGGCTCGAGCATGGCGATTTTTTCGGTATTGGCATAGGCCTTAAGCGTGAGTTTTAGGGGTAAGCGGGCGTAGAAATCCTTCGCCGTTGGATTATCGAGGAGGGTAAATCGATATGCTTTGCCGTTTGCGGTCACACTAATATTCATCGAAGTCTCCTTAGATTGCGTCATGGCGTTTGTAGCTTGCTTTGGTTTAACTTGCTTTGGTTTAGCTTGCTTTGGCGAAGAGTCGCTAAGCTTGATTCAGGGCTTGTCGTATTGTGCTGGGGAGACACTTTCTAGCCAAGTGACCACCTTACCCGCGTTGGCTTCTTGTATGGCGATATGCGTCATGGGTGTGCTGTTCGTCGCGCCATGCCAATGTTTGACATTCGCAGGGATCTGCACCACATCCCCTGGATGAATTTCAAGGCGTGTTTGACCTTCTTGTTGCACCCAGCCCATTCCAGAGGTGTCGATTAAGGTTTGCCCCACTGGATGAGTATGCCAATGGGTGCGACTGCCTGGCTCAAAGGTGACTAAGGCGCCAGATGCGCGACCTTCGTCCTTGGCCTGAAACAAAGGCTCAACGCGCACTCGGCCGGTAAAATAGTCTTCGAGCCCCGTCGCGGGGAGCTGAGTGCCATTGCGGGCAATACTAATTTGCTCAATGGCAATCGCTGTTTTAGGCATTATCTCTGATACAGGCACTGACACAGGCACTGATGCTGGCACTGGCTCTGCTGCCTGAACGCCAAGCGTTAACAATAGCAGGGAGCCTAATCCAAAATGCATGGGTTTCATCGATTTTCTCCTTTATTCAATCACTAAAAAATCACTTGTTCGGATCCTTTATTTTTGCCGCTTGCAGGCTTGCAGAGTAGTTCATTCGTCGGTAATGCTTGCCTAATTCTCCAATTGTTAGGCATTTCGTATGCTAACGAGTTAGGTAGCGAGTAAGATAAATTCAAATGACCGAGTGCCGACTGCTACTGATAAAAACGGGTGAAAACAGATGAGTGAGACGCAAATGATGAATGGTTTTTCCCAAGTGCTTGCTGACAATGTGGCCAAAAGAACCCTTGGCGTCGAATGGGCATCATCTGAGGTCGAGGGGCTCGAGTTTTATCGGCAGAATGCGCCCACCTCCAACTCGGTTTGTATTGTCGAGCCAAGTATTGCGGTTGTGGTGCAAGGCGCGAAGAGTATGACCTTGGGGGAGCAGGTATTGATCTACGATCCGAGTCGATTCTTAATCACCTCTTTAGAGTTACCCGCCACCATGCAAGTGTTAGAGGCCAGTGCTGAAAAACCCTACCTCGGTGTCGTGCTAAAACTCGATTTGGCGGTGATGAGTGACTTAATGTTGCAAACGCCCTTAGCGAGGCAAAAGGATACGGTTACCGACCAAGGCATGATTTTAGGCCATTCCACCCCAAGCTTGTTGAATGCTTTCAGCCGTTTAGTTGCCTTACTCGATGAGCCAGAGACGATTCCTGTGCTTGCGCCTCTGATTAAAAGAGAGATTTTTTGGCGAGTGCTTATCAGTGAGCAGGGGGCGCGCTTAAGGCAAATCGTGTCGGCGGGCAGCCACGGTTTACGTATCGCGCATTCTATCGAGTGGCTGAAGGTGAATTTTGCCCAGCATTTTAGCATCGATGATTTAGCCGATATGACCCGAATGAGTAAGTCGACCTTTCACCATCATTTTCGCCAATTGACCTCAATGAGTCCGCTGCAATATCAAAAACGATTACGCTTGATGGAGGCTCGCCGATTGATGTTAAGCGAGAGCATAGATGCCGCCGCAGCTGCTTATCGTGTCGGTTATGAGAGTCCATCGCAATTTTCCCGCGAATACTCGCGTCTGTTTGGCAATTCCCCCAAACGAGATGTCGATATCCACTGGTTATCATCGACCTAAGCTAAGCAAGTAAGCTAGACACGGTAACCTAGAGTCACGGATGTGGGATAAGCGACGGGCTTAAGCACGACCGAGTTACATGGCTTGAGGGCATTCGAACCAAACAGGCTATTGTGAGAGTAAAGGCCTGAGTGTGTAAGTTATTCGTAACAAACCAAATCGTTTAAATGATTTATTATGTGCGCTGCCTCATGGTAGGCTTACCTACTCAAGAGACTGCTAAAGTGGCGAGAGCCGCAGACTGGATTTGATGTCAGTCCATCCAATAGATCAAGGTAAAACAACCCCATGACCCAAGCCAAATTCGTTGAAGGTTCGATTCTTCGTCATATCCTCGTGATGAGTTCGACCGCCGCCGTGGGGATTTCTGCCTTATTTGTGGTCGATTTACTCGATATTTTCTTCTTAA
This sequence comes from Shewanella sp. FJAT-51649, assembly GCF_019457435.1. Taxonomy (NCBI): domain Bacteria; kingdom Pseudomonadati; phylum Pseudomonadota; class Gammaproteobacteria; order Alteromonadales; family Shewanellaceae; genus Shewanella; species Shewanella sp. FJAT-51649. Next base: position 1,965,687 of record NZ_CP080411.1, read on the forward strand.
GTTTGCTTGGTGAACATGAACTAGCCGCGGCGGTGGGCTATGCGGGCAGTATTTCGTTTTTTACGACTTCTATTGGTATCGGCCTGTCGATTGCCCTCGGCGCGTTAGTATCCCGCTCGATTGGTGCAAAGGATGTGGAGCTGGCTAAACGCCTATTGCTCAATAGTGCGGCGGTGACCACCTTAATCAGCCTTTTTGTGAGTGTGGTGGTGACCTGCTTTATCCCCGAATTAGTGACTCTAGTAGGGGCGAGCGGCCATACCGCCGAACTTGCCGAGAGTTATCTGTACATTTTGGTGCCTTCTTTACCCTTTATTTGCCTTGCGATGGCCCTTGGCGGTGCGCTGCGTGCCGTTGGGGATGCCAAGCTGTCGATGATGTCGACCTTAGCGGGCGGCGGGGTTAATGCGGTACTGGATCCGATTTTTATTTTCCTGTTCGCCATGGGAATTGAAGGTGCGGCACTGGCGTCGGTGCTTGCCCGTATCGCGGTCTTTATCATTGCCGGGCGCGGCGTAGTGGTAAAACATCAACTGCTGGGTAAGTTTAACTTCAGCTATTTTGTTGCCGATCTCAAACCGATTTTCGCCATTGCCGGGCCTGCCATGTTGACGAATATCGCTACGCCCATAGGTAACGCCTTTGTGACTCGCGCGATTGCCGATTTTGGTGATGCCTATGTTGCCGGTTGGGCGGTGCTTGGCAGGTTAATCCCAGTCACCTTTGGGATGATTTTTGCGTTATCCGGTGCCATTGGGCCGATTGTTGGGCAAAACTTCGGGGCGGGCCGATTCGACCGGGTGCGTGAGAGTTTAACCAAGGCGATTCAATTTTGTACCTTGTATGTGGTGGTGATGTCGCTATTGCTGTTCTTGCTTAAATCGCAGGTGGTGAGCCTGTTCGATATGAAAGGCGATAGCGCGGCGCTTATCGAGTTTTTCTGTAGCTATATCGCGGTGTTTTTTACCTTCTCTGGCATTTTATTTGTGGCCAATGCTTCGTTTAATAATCTGGGCAAAGCGAAATATTCCACCCTGTTCAATGTCGGTAAAGCCACGTTAGGCACTGTGCCATTCGTGTATTTTGGCGCGCAATGGGGCGGGGTATACGGTGTGTTAATCGGCCAAGTTTTAGGCTCAATTCTTTTTGGGATCATGGGCGTGTGGGTGGCCTACCGCTTAGTCGATAAGGTGGCTCTGGCAAGTCGTGCAAACGCAGCTCAGTCTGTCGTGAGCGATACCGAAGAGGCGCATAATAAGTGCCAGCAGCTACTGGCGGGGGATGAGGAAGAAATTGCCAATTGTGTTGGCCAAAATCTGCCCTCATCTACGAGTCCGTTTTCATCCTCCCATGTGCAAATGGGTCAATTGACCGAAGAGCAGGAATGCGAGGCGGCCACCGCTGCGGTGGATTTTGATAAAGCGAAACCGAATACGCCGTAAACACTTAGATAACCATCTTGGTAATTTAAAGAGATAAAAATTGATAAAACATAAAGGCCACTGAAAAGTGGCCTTTATGTTTTGCATATTCGCATTCAATCGAAAGCGTTTTATCTGAGTGTGAGCATCCCGAGAGTCACGGCACAAAGAGGCTTAGCTCGCAGCCTTATCTTCCGCGCTAGAAGCGTCGACACCTGCGATCTCTTGCGCTACTTCTAAAGCCACGGCTTCTGGCGTTTCGGCTTCAAGACGCGCGCGCTCCGCTTTAGAAATATAACGCGGCTTTACACCCACCTTGGGCTTCTCGATTTTGTTTTGTTTGGCTTTTTCGCGCTTAGCCATTTTCTTAACGATCTTTTGCTTCTTGTTCATAACATCTCTAATTCGGTTTTTGCCTATGCAGGCTGAGTCCAGTGGCTCAATTAAAGCTGGATTCTAACTGAATATTGCCAATCTCTCCATGTTTTGCTGTTACGGCGCAGTCGAAGCGGTATCTAGAGCGAGATCTAAGCCGTGCTAGAATATGGCGTTTTTTATGGGTAATGCACTTTATTAACGCTAAAGTGAGCGTGAATTACCCATTTAACGTATTGATAGCCATCAATTTTTAACACTTTAAAAAGCAATAGGCGGAGGTCACTTGTTAACTAAGATCACTTTCTTTGAGCGTTTCGAGCAGGATATTTTGTCAGGGGCTAAGACCATTACCTTAAGGGATGAAGCCGAGTCCCATGTGTTTGCGGGGCAAATTTTGCCGGTATCGACCTTCGAAGCTGACCGTTGGTTTTGTGATATTAAGGTGATTGAGGTTGTGCCTGTATTGTTTTCGGCGCTGACAGAGCAACATGCTACCCAGGAGAATATGACGCTGCCTGAGCTGCGCCGAGTGATCCACGAGATTTATCCCGGCCTTGAGCAGTTATTTCAAATTCGTTTTTGTGTTGTGAATACAAGGGCGCAGCCTATTAATTAACTCAATTGACTAAGCCTGTTGATTTAGCCCATTGATTTAGTCTGCTGATTAATCCAATTGGTTAACGCTATTGACTAAGTGCTGCTTAAAAAATAGGCTGGCTTGTTTTGATGCAAGTCAGCCTATTATCTTTCAAGTGCAATGCGAACTTATATCGCAAATATTAACTAGTTAAACCGTCCAAGGTAGGAGTTTTTGGGCGATGCGGTTCGATTCACCTAGGCGCACCGCGGCGCGATAACGCATTCGGTAGAGCAGTTGGTAACATAATGGCACCAAATACAGACTCGTCACCGTTGAGAACGACAAACCGCCGATAATTGCAATGGCCATTGGCGAGTAGGGTGGGCCTCCGCCGCCGATTTGGGTATCGCCCATTGCCAGTGGCACTAGGCCTAGTACGGTTGTTCCCACTGTCATCAGTACCGGGCGCAGACGGGTAATACAGACTTCGCGTATGGTGTCCGACAACTTATCGAGCTCCGGTGTCATCTGGTTGATTTGGTCGACCAATACGATGCCGTTATTCACCACAATCCCCATTAGAATCAAGATCCCTATCATGGCCATGACCGACATAGGTGTGCCTGTGAGCAGCAGTGCCCAAAAGACGCCAGTGATCGAGAACAGAATCGAGGTGATAATCGCCGTCGGTAATAGCAAGGATTCAAACAGCGCCGCCATTACGATGTAAATCATGGCGATAGCAAGCAGCATATTGATAGCCATCACGCTCTGATCTTCATCCTGACGCTCAAACCCACCTCGCAGCGAATAGTTATAACCATTCGGGAAGCGCACATTTTCCATCACCTGTTTGATCTTCGTTTGGGCTTCCTCTGTGGTGAGATTATCTAAGTTCGCCCCGATAGAAAGCGAGGTTTGTCGATTATAGTGCTTGATGGTATCGAACCTAGGTTGGATCTCGATACTGGCAAGGTTATCAAGGGTATACAGACGTTGGTCGATACGCACGATCGGCAGTTGTTTTAGCTTCTCGAGGGATTTTTGCCATTCCTTCTCATAGGCCATTTCGATACGCAGTTCCCCATTGGGGTCGTGTCTAAATGAGCGTAGCGGTGAGCCGCGCAGGGCCATTGATATGCTAGAAGCCACTTCGTTGAGTTTTAAATCCAGTCGTGCCGCCATCTGACGATTTATGCGGATCACCACTTCCTGCTGCGCACCGTTCACTTCGGATCGCACATCCACTAACCCTTTGATATTGGAGAGTAAGGGTAATACTTGCTCACTCAAATGGATAAGCTCTGAGGTGGAGCGACCTGTGAGCGTGACGCGTACGCCCGAGTTATCATTGCCCCAGCCAAATTGAGGCTTAGCAATGGAGAATTTAGGAAACCCGCTGCGGATTTTCTTCTTTAATTCATCCAGTGGCATGGGCAGGTCTTTTTTCAGCAAAATTACCGAGGAGGCATCGTCGGGTGCATAGTAGCTATACACTGAGTCGATATGGAATTCTTCTTTATTATTATAAAGATACTCTTCCATTTGGCTCACCATTGCCTCGGTCACATTGAGGTTATGGCGACCTTCCACTTGGTAGTTGACGTAAATGCGCTCCTTACTTTGGCTGTCCTCCTGATCCTGTTTGACCATCGATAGCGGCAGGGCGGTGGATACTAAAATCGCCACCGAAATCAGCCCAGAACGCCAAGGACGCAGTAGCACCCAGTTGAGGCTACGATTGTAGAAGTTTTGCAACTTACCCGGCGCTTTCTCTGGTGTGATATCGAAGTGGAACTTAGTTAGCATCAATGGAATTAATGTTTTAGCCACTAACAGTGAGGCCGCCAGCGAAATACAAATCGCAATCGCCACATGTTCAAGGAAGATGGTGAGCTCGACTTTTACCCCAAAGATGTTGGGTAAAAATACGATAGCCGTGGTCATAGTGCCCGCAAGCACGGCAAGACTGACCTTATCGACCCCTGTCATGACCGCATTTTCATTGTCTTGAACACTTTTAGTATCTTTGCCTTGTTTCTCCTGCAGCACACTCTCAGTCACCACCACCGCATTATCGATAAGCATACCGACCGCCAATAACAGCCCCATCATCGACAAAATGTTTAAGCTGTAACCTAGTAGATACATAGCGGCTAGCGTCATACCAATCGAAATCGGCACAGATGACACCACAATCAAGGTCATCTTGAAGTTTCTCAGGAATAAATACAGCACGATAAAAGACAGCAAGGCGCCGATTAGTCCCGACAGCAGCAGATCCGAGAGAGAAGATTTTACGCCAGAGGCTTGATCTTCCATGATAAACAAGCGAATACCTTGGAATTGTTGATCTTGCTTGGCAAGCTCAATCACCTTTAATACCCTGTCAGACACTTCCACTAAGTTGGCGCCGGATTCTTTAAACACATCCAGACCCACGGCGTAATGCTTATCTAAATGACGCCCTTCGACCCGTTCAGGTAGCGCAAATTGCACATCGGCAACGTCACCTAAGGTCAGCCCTGGCAATAGCACTAGGGCTTTAATGTCTTCTAGATTGCGAAACTCGCCCTTAGGTGACACCTGATAAACCAGATTACTTTCCCGCAAAGTGCCAGCGCTCAACACAAAGTTTTCGCGGCCGAGACGCGTCTGTAACTCGGTTGCCGAATAGCCACTGGCGGCGAGGCGGTTGGCATTGATCCTGACCTCAATCTGCTTTTGCTCAACCCCATAGAGATTAACCTTAGACACCCCCTCGACCCGCTCCAGCGGACGTTTGAGCTGTTTATCAAGCAAGTCGAATGCGCCAGAGAGCTCGCGATCGCTCGAAATCCGTATGGTTAATACCGGCATATCGGCGGTGGAGAATTGGCGGATAAACACCCGCTCAACATCCTTGGGCAATAAGTGCCGCACCGCATCGATTTTTTCCCGTGCTTCTAAGCTTTTAGTGGCGACGTTCTCGCCCCATTTCATATTGATCTCGATTTCCGAACCCTCTTGGGATGATTCGGATTCCAGCTCATCGATACCGCCCATAGTGGCGAGGGACTCTTCGAGCACCTTAGTGATGTCGCGCTCGACTTCCGCTGGCGTTGAGCCTTTGTAAGGCACTTGCACCACAATTTGTGGGATATCGATGCCGGGGAACATTTCGAGCGGCAATAGGCGACTAGAAGCTAAACCAAACAGCAAGATAGCAAAGAAAAACATGCTGGTGGTGACAGGGCGTTTTATCGCTAAACGGGTGAGGTTCATAGGCGAGCCTCCGCGGTTTCTGCCGTGTTGTCTTGCTCTGTGGCGGTATGCGTAAACTCTTTACGGTCAAACAGGGCATAGAGCACTGGAATCACAATCAGGGTCAATAGGGTCGAGAGGCTCAAACCAAAGATTACGGTAATCGCCATCGGTGCGCGGACTTCTGAGCCATCACCTAAACCTAAGGCCATCGGCAGTAAACCTAAAGTTGTGGTTAGGGTGGTCATCATAATCGGGCGCAGACGGGATTTGGCCGCAACCTTAATGGCTTCAAGCTTGTCCACGCCTTCGGTGCGCAGCTGATTAATTCTATCTACCAGTACGATGGCGTTGTTGACCACAATCCCCGCGAGCATGATGAGGCCGATAAACACCACCACACTCAAATGGGTTTGGGTGATATAGAGCCCCAGCACGCTACCTGCCAGCGCCATCGGCACAGCAAATAAGATCAGCAGCGGATGCAGCAGCGATTCGAACTGACTCGCCATCACTAAGTACACCAGGAAAACTGCCAGGATTAATGCAATCTTCAGTGACTGGAATGAATGCTCCATTTCCTCATTTTGCCCACCAAAGCGTGCTTGAACCGAGGCTGGCAACACTTGTGCAGACAAAATTTGCTGCGCTTCGGCTACTGCGTCACTTAAGTCGCCATAGGCAAGGTTGGCCGATACTAAGGCCACACGTTGTTGGCTGATGCGGTTAATCGCCGATGGGCCTAGTTGCAATGACACTTCAGCTACGGCGCTCAGTGCAATCGGTTGTGGGCTGTTGGGGTTGATGATTAGCGCATCGATATCACTGATTTGATCCCGCTCATTGAGTTCGCTACGCACTAAAATATCAATCTTGCGGTCACGTACTGTGTATTGACTGGCGACCGTGCCACCGACGCGCTGGGCGATGCGATTGGCGACCGTGGGCGCATCCATGCCTAAGGCGGCTAAGCGAGCATGGTCGAAGCGAATGCTGAGTTCTGGCTGACCATCACGCAGGCTAGTATTCACATCGGCAAAGCGCTCGGAGGCGGTAAGCGCCTTAACCAGACTATCGGCACTGCGTTTGAGCAAGTGTAAATCGTAACCCGTGAGCTCAATCTCCAATGGGGTTTTAAAGCTGAAGAGTTCAGGTTGCTCGATTTTGGCTTCCAACTCAGGTATGCGGCGCGCAGTGTCACGCAGCACTTGTGTTACCTGATGGTAAGCCGTGTGATCGTTCAGAACGACCTGTAAACGCCCCCAGTTTTCGCCGCCACGGGCGGTATCAGAGGTCATAAGACCGCCGCTGCCCGCTTGGCTATAGGCATGTTTGACTTCCGGCCTGTCTTTAATCGACATCGCGAGTTGTTGCAGCACTTTATCAGTTTCACCGACCGCCGTGCCAGGAGGCAGCAGGATCTCCACATAAAACTCCCCTTGGTTCATCGGTGGGATGAGTTCCATGCCAAGGCGGGGGAGCAGGCTAATACAGGCGCCAGTGATCCCTATGGTCAGCAACAAGGTGGCGACTTGTTTACGCAGCGCCATCGCCAGCAGTTTGTGGTAAACCGACTCGATAGCATGGTAAACAAAGTTAAAACCACTGCTCAGTGGGCGCATCACTAACCCAAGCAGCCAAGAGAAGAAGCGGCCAATGACTAATGCTAATGTCAGTAATGCACTCGGTAAGTAGCTAAAGAGCAACACAATCGGGAAGGAAAATACCGTCGCGCTGTAGTGTTTTAACTTACCTAGCTTAGTAGTGGGTTTCTCCTTCGGGGTTTTCTTGATGAGTTCAGGAAGTGCTGTAAAGCCTTCGCGGGAGGCCAGCATTGGAATCGAGGTTAATGCCACCAGGAGTGATGCGAGCAGGGCAAAGGTCACTGTTAGGGCTTGGTCCGAGAACAGGGCGCCGGCAATACCATCGACAAATACCAAGGGGACAAACACCGCGAGTGTGGTTAGGGTGGAGGCGAAAATCGCGCCAGCCACTTCTTTAGTCCCTGTGACAGCCGCATCTAACTTGCTCATGCCTTCGCTGCGGCAGCGGTCGATGTTCTCCAGCACCACAATGGCGTTGTCGACTAAGAGACCAATGGCGAGCGCAATACCGCCTAATGACATGATGTTTAAGCTGATATCGGCAAAGTACATCATGTTAAAGGTAGCAATCACCGAGAAGGGGATCGAGATAGAGATGATCAGCGTCGGGATAATATTGCGCAGGAACAGGTAAATCACCAGCATGGACAAAATACTGCCCATTAGCGCGGATGAAGTCACTTCGCTCACGGCACTCTCAATAAACTCGGACTGATCGTAAATCACTTCCAGTTTGTTTTGCTTAGGATCTTGGTTGATTTTGACTAGCTCATCGCGCAACTTTTTAGCCACCGCGACCGTGTTGGCATCACCTTCCTTATAGATAGCCAGTTCAATCGACTCTTGGCTGCCGATACGGGTAATGTCGCTGCGCTCTTTAAAGGCATCGGTAATGGTGGCGACTTCAAATAGACGTACTAAGGTCTGTGCGTCGCGATAGACGATCACTTGTCCCAATTCTTCCAATGAATTGAATTGGTTAAGGGTACGTACCAGATATTCACGGTCGCCTTGGATCACTTTACCCGCAGATAAGTTGATGTTTTCCTCGTTGATGCGACGCTTAATGTCATCGGCATTCAAATTGAGTTGAGATAACTTTTCCTGATTGAGCTGAATATGCACTTCTTGCTCTAAACCACCGGATAAACGCACCGCGGCCACCCCAGAGAGGGCTTCTAAACGGCGTTTAAGCTCTTCCTCGGCGTAGGTGCGCATCTGCTTGAGTTCAGCCTCAGACGCATTAGGCACCGACAGTGCGAGACGCATGATAGGGTCAAGGTTGGGGTTAAAGCGCAGCAATAATGGCTTTTTAACATCCAGAGGCAGGGCGATAGTGTCGAGTTTTTCACGCACATCGAGGCTCGCCATGTCCATAGTGGTGCCCCATTCAAACTCGAGCACTACATCGGACATGCCAGAGCGGGAGATAGAGCTTATCTTACGTAAGCCTTTCACTACGCCGACGGCTTCTTCAATGGGTTTTGAGACCAGTTGTTCTACTTCAACGGGCGCCGCACCATCGTACATGGTCCGAATGGTTAAGGTGGGGTAGCTTAAATCGGGTAGGAGTTTTACCGCTAAGCGCGAAAACCCCACCATACCGAATAACATAATGGCCAGCATGAACATCCATACCGTGACTGGCCGTTTAACTGAGGTGCTGATGATTGACATGAAAGACTCCTATCAGTTCTTCGCTGAGGCCAAATCAAGTGGGGTAATGACTTCAACTAAGGATTGGTCTTTCAAATTTTGCTGACCACGGGTCACGACTTGCTCGCCGGGTTTGATACCGGAGACGACTTCCACCGAGTCACCTTCGCGGTAGCCGATTTCGACTTCGCGGCGGTTAGCATTGCTGCCGTCAATCACATACAGGGCTTGCTTATTGTCTTGGTTTATCAGGGCACTGTAGGGCACAGTGATCACATTCTCATGGGTGTCATACTTCAATTCGACCCGTGTGAACATCCCAGCTTTTAAATGCGCATTTTGATTGGGCACGGCCAAGGTGACTTTAAAGGTGCCACTCTGTGGGTCGACCACAGGGCTGATGCGCAGCACTTTCGCGTGGATGGCATTTTTGCTCTGTTGATTGCTAAAGACTTGGGCTTCTTGGCCTAAACGTAGGCTGGTTAATTGCTGCTCAGGTAAATGGACAATCCCGTGCAGCTCGTCTTGATTGACGATATAGAAGAGGTCACCAAATTCTTGGGCCATGTTGCCCGCTTTGACATAACGCTTAGCAACAATACCGTCAATAGGGGAGACCACATGACTTTCTTTGACTTGTAACTCAGCAAGATCCCGTCTTGCAATGGCGGCTTGTAGATTGTATTCGAGCTTTGCCATGGAGTCGGCACTGATAAACTCTTTATTGGTCATTTTCTTCAAGCGGTTTAACTCTTGCTCGATGATTTTCACTTCGGCTTCGGAGCGGTCGAGATCGTATTGCTGGCGTTTGGCATCGATAACCGCGAGGATTTGTCCTTTTTGCACCCGGTCGCCTTCTTCGACATTAATGGCTTCGATAAGGCCGGCGATGCGGCTCACGACGTTAGCTTCCTGTGGGGCTTCGAGGGTGGCGGTAGTGCTATAAAACGAAGACACATTACCCTGCATCACGGTAGTGGTTTCGACGGGAATGGCATATTGTTCTTCTTTTTTAGCCACTTCCTCTTCGCCGCATGCTGCTAACATTGACACTAACAGCACGGGTAGGGCGAACTTAGCAATTGTTGACTTTTCCATAAGAGTATTACCTGTTGTCATTTTTGTGATGCCATCTGAAAGCAGAAAACATGCCAAAGTTAAAAATACATTAATTTCAGTAGATTAACTTAAATTTGTCAGATTGTAGATTAGGCAAACTTACTAAATGTAGCTAAAAAGTTTAAAAAGTGATGAGAAATGCTAAATAAGCTGAAGCGAGGTCATTCGGGATTGTGTGGCTGGGAGTGATAAGAAGAGCGAAGGGCGGGTATGAAAATCCCAATAAAAAAGCGCCCAGTGGGCGCTTTTAATCGATAAATGCCGATTAGCGTTTATCTTGGCTTACGAAATCACGCGAAGTCTCGCCAGTATATAGCTGACGTGGACGGCTGATCTTGTGACCTGGTTGATCCAACATTTCTTTCCAGTGAGCAATCCAACCCACAGTACGTGCTAATGCGAACAGTACAGTGAACATGCTAGTTGGAATACCAATGGCTTTCATGATGATGCCAGAGTAGAAGTCGACGTTTGGATAGAGTTTCTTCGAAATGAAGTACTCGTCTTCCAGTGCGATACGCTCAAGTTCCATGGCCACATCTAATAATGGATCTTGTACTTTCAGCTCTTTTAACACTTCGTGACAGGTTTCACGCATCACTTTGGCACGTGGGTCAAAGTTTTTGTAAACACGGTGTCCGAAGCCCATTAGACGGAATGGGTCGTTCTTGTCTTTCGCACGGGCGATGAATTCAGGAATACGGTCTACTGAACCGATTTCTTCTAACATTTGTAGACAAGCTTCGTTCGCGCCGCCGTGTGCAGGGCCCCATAAAGAAGCAATACCCGCAGCGATACACGCGAATGGGTTCGCGCCTGAAGAACCGGCTAAACGTACGGTTGATGTTGACGCGTTTTGTTCGTGATCCGCATGTAGAATGAAGATACGATCCATAGCACGTTCAACGATTGGGTTTACCTTGTACTCTTCACAAGGCACGGCAAACATCATGCTTAAGAAGTTGCCTGCATAGCTTAAGTCATTGCGTGGGTAAACGAATGGCTGGCCAGAAGAGTACTTGTAGCACATAGCGGCAATCGTTGGCATTTTGGAGACTAGGCGATAAGCGGCGATTTCGCGGTGGCGAGGATCGTTGACATCGAGTGAGTCTTGATAAAATGCAGACAATGCACCAGTAACACCACATAACATCGCCATAGGATGAGCATCACGACGGAAACCTCTAAAGAAGAAGGCGAGTTGCTCATGAACCATTGTGTGGGTTTTTACTGTGTGTACAAATTCAGCATATTGCTCTTTCGTCGGCAGTTCACCGTAAAGCAGCAGGTAACACAGGTCTAAGTAATCTGAGTCAACGGCGAGTTGCTCGATTGGATAGCCGCGGTGTAACAATATACCTTGATCGCCATCGATATAGGTAATTGCAGATTCACAGGAGGCTGTCGCGAGAAAACCTGGATCAAAAGTGAAGTAACCCTTGCTGCCAAGTTTACTGATATCGATTACGTCAAAACCAGCGGATCCTTGCTTTACTGGCAATTCTATCGAGTCGTTCCCTGGTAATTCTAATTTGGCTTTTAAATCAGCCATACCCCGTTCTCCTTACTTCGTTCTTATCTGTGAGTGCGGCATGTCAAACCGCCATTACTTTACAGCCATTCTAGATCACATTTCAATTTAAATAAGCGTTTAAATTTGTTAGACCATGGTATAAATCTCTTTACTTTCCTTGGTGCAGCTGGCACTTAGGTGAAAATATCCTTAAAAAAACAAAATTTGCATTCTGTGATGTTTGTATTTGACATTTCGCGCGAGTATACTTGCCTCCGCCTAATAAGGGCTGCAAACGATGATGTTAAAACACCCTTTGTTTACATGTTAAATAAGTGAGTGTTCAAATAGTTATCTGTTTGTTTAAACTTTGCTTTTGTGTTTACTTTTGCCCTGATTTACCCCTCGGTTTAAAGTTTGTACAAAAGCGGTTCACATAACAAAAAAAATGCTCAATGGAGCTGAGTGAGCAGAACGTGAAAAAGCAAAGACCTGTCCATTTAGATCTGCAGACCATTCGCTTTCCTGCAACAGCGATTGTGTCAATTCTTCACCGTGTATCCGGTGTCATCATGCTGTTCGCTGTTGGCATTCTTATTTGGTTGCTAAATTCATCTTTAGCCTCCGCTGAAAGTTTCGCAGGCGTACAATCTCTGTTTGATAACTTCGTCGTGAAGTTCATCATGTGGGGCATTTTGACTGCACTGGCATATCACTTATTCGGTGGCCTACGCCACTTAGTAATGGATACCGGTCGTTGGGAAGAGTTGGCTTCGGGCACCGCCTCAGCGAAAGCTGTATTTGTACTGACGGTAGCCTTTTCAATTTTAGCGGGGTTATGGGTATGGTAACCAATGCAGCAAGTTTTGGACGCAGTGGTGTTCATGACTTTATTCTACTACGCGCTAGTGCAGTAATCCTCGCCTGTTACACCATTTTCATGGTTGGCTTTATTGCATGTAGTTCCCCTCTCACCTATGACGTTTGGCACGGCCTGTTTAGCGCTCTGCCAATGAAAGTGTTTACCCTGCTTGCGCTGGTTGCACTGCTTGTTCACGCCTGGATTGGTGTATGGCAAGTATTGACGGATTACGTCAAGTGCACTGCGTTACGTGGTGTTTTACAGTTCACCTTCGTCGTCACCGTCTTTTGTTATCTGGCGGCCGGCATTGTTATTGTGTGGGGTGTCTAAGTGAGTATTCCAGTACGTGAGTTTGATGCTGTAGTGATTGGTGCCGGCGGTGCCGGTATGCGCGCAGCATTACAGATTTCTAAAGAAGGTAAGAGCTGTGCGCTTTTATCTAAAGTATTCCCAACCCGTTCTCATACTGTATCTGCGCAGGGTGGTATCACCGTTGCGTTAGGTAACGCCCATGAAGACCATTGGGAACAACACATGTACGATACCGTAAAAGGTTCCGACTTTATCGGTGACCAAGACGCTATCGAATTCATGTGTCAAACCGGTCCAGAAGCCATTATTGAACTTGAGCACATGGGTTTACCTTTCTCTCGTTTCGATAACGGTAAGATTTACCAACGTCCTTTCGGTGGTCAATCTAAAAACTTCGGTGGTGAACAAGCGGCGCGTACCGCTGCTGCGGCAGACCGTACTGGTCACGCACTGCTTCACTGCTTATACCAACAGAACGTTAAACACAAAACTCAAGTGTTTTCTGAGTGGTATGCCCTCGATTTAGTGAAAAACCAAGACGGTGCCATCGTAGGTTGTACTGCGATTGAAATCGAAACCGGTGAAATCGTTTACTTCAAAGCCAAGGCCACTGTACTTGCTACTGGCGGGGCAGGTCGTATCTACGCATCTACCACAAACGCACACATCAATACCGGTGACGGTGTTGGTATGGCGATGCGTGCAGGCGTTCAGATGCAAGATATGGAAATGTGGCAATTCCACCCAACCGGTATCGCTGGCGCGGGTGTACTTGTGACTGAAGGTTGTCGTGGTGAAGGCGGTTACCTGCTGAACAAAGACGGCGAGCGTTTCATGGAGCGTTATGCACCAAACGCGAAGGACTTAGCATCTCGTGACGTGGTAGCACGTTCTATGATGACTGAAATCCGTGAAGGCCGTGGTTTAGATGGTCCATTAGGCCCACACTGCTTACTGAAACTCGATCACTTAGGTAAAGAGACCTTAGAAGCCCGTCTACCAGGCGTGTGTGAACTTTCTCGTACCTTCGCGCATATCGACCCGGCCGATGGTCCAATCCCAGTACTGCCAACCTGTCACTATATGATGGGTGGTCTGCCAACGAAGGTGAGCGGTCAAGTTATTCGTAAGAATGACGACGGCAGCGAGCAAGATGTGGTTGGTTTATTCGCAGTAGGTGAGATTGCCTGTGTGTCTGTACACGGTGCTAACCGCTTAGGCGGTAACTCTCTGCTCGACTTAGTGGTCTTTGGCCGCGCTGCGGGTCAACACTTAGGTAAAGCACTCGATGAGACTGCGGATCCAAAAGATGCGACCGATGCGGAAATTCAAGCGACTTTAGCACGCTTAAACCGCTGGGAAAGCAACAAGTCTGGCGAAGATCCAGCGCAAATCCGTAAAGATTTACAACTTTGCATGCAATTAAACTTCTCTGTATTCCGCCGTGGCGATGCAATGGCAGAAGGTTTAGAGCAGTTAAAAGCTATCCGTAAGCGTTTAGAAAATGCCAAGTTGTCTGATAACTCTCGTGAATTCAACACTCAACGTATTGAATGTTTAGAGTTAGACAACCTGATGGCGACGGCAATTGCCACTGCTTATGCCGCTAACTTCCGTACAGAGAGCCGTGGCGCTCACTCACGTGAAGACTATTTAGAGCGTGATGATGATAACTGGTTATGTCACACCCTGTTTGACCCTGTGACTGAAACCATGGATCGTCGTGCTGTGAATATGGCGCCTAAGTTACGTGAAGCATTCCCGCCGAAGAAACGTACCTACTAGGAGTTGCAAAGATGAAATTGGAATTTGCAGTTTATCGTTACAATCCTGATGTAGATACAAAACCTTACATGCAGGATTACAGCCTGGAAGTGGCTGAAGGCTCTGACATGATGGTGCTTGATGCACTGATCAAGTTGAAAGAACAGGACCCAACGTTAGCGTTCCGTCGCTCATGCCGTGAAGGTGTTTGCGGTAGTGACGGTGTGAACATGAACGGTAAAAACGGTCTGGCTTGTATTACACCAATCTCTACCTTCAAAGGTAAGAAGTTGGAAATTCGTCCACTGCCAGGTATGCCAGTCGTACGTGACTTAGTGGTTGATTTAACTCAGTTCTACAAGCAGTACGAGAAGATCAAGCCGTTCCTCATCAACGATGAGAAGATGCCTGCCCGTGAACATTTACAGTCGCCTGAACAGCGTGCGCATTTAGATGGTCTGTACGAATGTATCATGTGTGCATGTTGTTCTACGGCTTGCCCATCGTTCTGGTGGAATCCTGATAAGTTTATCGGTCCTAGCGGTCTGCTACACGCTTACCGTTTCTTGATCGACAGCCGCGATACAGCGACAGAAGAACGTCTT
Organism: Shewanella sp. FJAT-51649; assembly: GCF_019457435.1. Classification (NCBI taxonomy): domain Bacteria; kingdom Pseudomonadati; phylum Pseudomonadota; class Gammaproteobacteria; order Alteromonadales; family Shewanellaceae; genus Shewanella; species Shewanella sp. FJAT-51649. The sequence goes on from NZ_CP080411.1 coordinate 1,980,744, forward strand.
TCTGAGCTGGACGACGCCTACAGCGTGTTCCGTTGCCATGGCATCATGAACTGCGTTGACGTCTGTCCAAAAGGACTTAATCCGACTAAAGCAATTGGTCACATTAAGTCAATGCTGCTTAAGCGAGCTGTGTAATGCGAGAACCCGAGCTTAAATCAATAATAATATAGCTCTCGAAGAGTCACTTTCTGGGTATAGAAGGTGGCTCTTTTGTGTATGTAATGGAAGACAACGCGCCGTGAAATCTGGATATCTAGGGGCGGCAAAATTTATGCATCGAAGGTAATTGCTTGAGATTGCATATAAAAACTATGGCTAAGCACGTGTATAAAGTTTGAAAGGAATAGCAATGCACCAAGGCATCATGAAAGCCTGGCTCGAATCATCTCACTTAAGTGGTGCAAATTCGACCTACGTAGAAGAGATGTATGAAGCCTATCAAGAAGACCCACAGTCAGTCTCTGACGATTGGCGTGCGGTATTTGATAATCTCCCTCCGGTGAACGGTGCTTCTAAAGACGCGCCTGAAGCGGCTCACTCCAAAGTACGTGATTATTTTCGCAGTTTAGCGATGGACGGACGTCATAAGAGCGCAGCTCGTGTGACCGATCCTGAGTTGGATGCTAAGCAAGTTAAAGTGCTACAGCTGATCAACGCCCACCGTTTCCGTGGTCACCAAGGGGCTAACCTCGACCCGTTAGAATTGTGGAAACGTGAACCTGTTGCCGATTTAGATCCCGCATTCCACGGTCTGACCAAAGAAGACATGGAACGTGAGTTCAACACTGGCTCGTTCGCCCACGGCGGCGAAACCATGAAGCTGGCTGACTTAGTCAAAGCGCTAAAAGCCACTTACTGTGGTTCGATTGGCGCCGAATACATGCACATTACCGATACCGATGAGAAGCGTTGGATCCAACAACGTCTCGAACCATCCTTAGGTAAAGCTAACTACGATAAAAGCGTTAAGACCCGCATTCTCGAAGGCCTAAATGCTGCTGAAGGCATTGAAAAATATTTAGGCGCTAAATTCCCTGGTGCAAAACGCTTCTCGTTAGAAGGCGGCGATGCGTTAGTCCCTATGATGCGCGAAATCATTTACCGCGCAGGTGAAGCGGGCACGAAAGAAATCGTCGTTGGTATGGCTCACCGTGGTCGTTTAAACGTACTGGTGAACGTGTTAGGTAAGCGTCCAGCCGAACTGTTTGACGAGTTCGCCGGTAAGCACGCCGATACCCACGGTTCAGGCGACGTAAAATACCACCAAGGTTTCTCTTCAGATTTCGAAACGCCGGGTGGCAACGTGCACTTAGCACTGGCCTTTAACCCATCACACCTTGAAATCGTTAACCCTGTGGTCATGGGCTCTGTACGTGCTCGTCAAGACCGCCGTGGTTGTAAAGACGGTTTACAGGTGATGCCAATCACGATCCACGGTGACTCTGCAATTGCGGGTCAAGGTATCGTGCAAGAGACATTCAACATGTCTCAAACCCGTGGCTTTAAAGTGGGCGGCAGCATCCGTATCGTGGTAAACAACCAAGTTGGTTTTACCACCTCAAACCATTTTGATGTGCGTTCAACTGAATACTGTACTGACATCGCTAAGATGGTTCAGGCACCGATTTTCCACGTAAACTCTGACGATCCAGAAGCCGTTGCCTTTGTTGCGCAGCTTGCTGTTGATTACCGTAACGAGTTTAAACGTGACGTGGTGATTGACTTAGTGTGTTACCGCCGTCATGGCCACAACGAAGCTGACGAGCCAAGTGCAACTCAGCCATTGATGTATGCCAAGATCAAGAAACACCCAACGCCACGTAAGATCTACGCTGACAAACTGATCGCCGAAAACAGCATCGGTGCGGATGAAGTGACCAGCATGATCAACACCTACCGTGACGCCTTAGACCAAGGTGACTGTGTGGTGAAAGAATGGCGTCCAATGACACTGCACACAGTGGATTGGACTCCTTACATTGGCCGTGAGTGGGACGAAGCGTATCAAGCATCTCTACCACTTGAGCGTCTGCAAACTCTGGCTGACAAGCTCAGCTACGTGCCAGAGAGCCACCCACTGCATTCACGCGTTGCTAAGATTTACGGCGATCGCGTTGCTATGGCAAAAGGCGAGAAGTTACTCGACTGGGGCTTTGCTGAAACCTTAGCCTACGCCACGATTTTGGAAGACAACAAGCGCGTTCGTATTACAGGTCAAGACTCTGGCCGTGGTACTTTCTTCCACCGTCACGCGGTTCTGCACAACCAAAACGATGCAACCACCTATATGCCGCTGCGCAACCTGTCTGAAGACCAAGGTCCAATCGACATCACTGACTCAGTATTGTCTGAAGCGTCAGTACTGGCTTTCGAATACGGCTACACCACAGCAGAGCCTGGTGGCCTAGCGATTTGGGAAGCCCAATTCGGTGACTTCGCAAACTGTGCTCAAGTGGTTATCGACCAGTTCCTGTCGTCTGGTGAGCAGAAGTGGGGCCGTCTATGCGGTCTGACCATGCTGTTACCACACGGTTACGAAGGTCAAGGTCCAGAACACTCAAGCGCCCGTTTAGAGCGTTTCTTGCAGCTGTGTGCTAACCACAACATGCAAGTGTGTGTGCCATCAACGCCAGCACAGGTTTACCATATGCTGCGTCGCCAAGTGGTGCGCCCAATGCGCCGTCCACTGGTGGTGATGTCACCTAAGTCATTGCTACGTCACCCATTAGCGGTTTCTAGCATGGAAGAATTGGCTAATGGCACCTTCCAAAACGTGATCGGTGAAATCGATACGTTAGAAGCGAGCAAAGTCGATCGTGTCGTGTTCTGTAGCGGTAAGGTGTACTTCGAGCTACTGGAAAAACGCCGTAAAGAAAACATCAACAACATCGCAATAATCCGTGTCGAACAGTTATATCCGTTCCCACATGAAGAAATGGTTGCAGCCTTAGCTGACTACCAACATGTGACCGATTTTGTATGGTGTCAGGAAGAGCCGCAAAACCAGGGTGCTTGGTACTCTAGCCAACATCACTTCTGGGCTGCTATCCCTGCGGGGGCAAAACTGACCTATGCTGGCCGTGAAGCATCTGCTGCACCAGCCTGTGGTTACCCTGAGCTGCATGCTCACCAACAAGAATCTTTAGTGAACAGTGCCCTAAAGCTGTAATAGCTAAGACTGTAGTAATAGACATTTTATAAAAAAGGATCGTTTTTCATGAGTATCGAAATCAAGGTACCCGTACTGCCAGAATCTGTTGCCGATGCAACTATCGCCACTTGGCACGTAAAAGTGGGTGAGCAAGTTTCTCGTGATCAAAATCTGGTTGATATTGAAACTGACAAAGTCGTACTGGAAGTGGTTGCACCAGAAGATGGTCACATCGGTGAATTCCTGTTCCAAGAAGGCGATACCGTTCTGGGCGAGCAAGTGATTGCTAAGTTCATCGCGGGTGCGGTTTCTGGTCAAGAAGTGACTAAAGCCGAAGCCGAAGCTGCTGCACCTGTTGCCGCTGCTGCGACTGAAGAGTCTAACGATGCATTAAGCCCATCAGTACGTCGTTTACTGGCTGAGCACAATGTTGATGCGAGCAAAGTGAAGGGCACTGGTGTCGGTGGCCGTATCACTAAAGAAGACGTTGAAGCCTTTATCAAGTCTGCGCCTAAAGCGGCTGCAGCTCCAGCGGCTCCTGCGGTACAACCACTCGCTGCTGGTCGTAGTGAGAAGCGTGTTCCAATGACACGTTTACGTAAGACTATCGCTAACCGTTTATTAGAAGCGAAAAACTCTACTGCAATGCTCACGACGTTCAACGAAGTGAACATGAAGCCAATCATGGATATCCGCAAGCAATACCAAGATATCTTTGAAAAGCGCCACGGTATCCGTTTAGGTTTCATGTCTTTCTACGTGAAAGCGGTAACTGAAGCGCTGAAACGCTTCCCAGAAGTGAACGCGTCAATCGATGGTGACGATATCGTTTACCACAACTACTTCGACGTCAGCATCGCAGTATCGACGCCTCGTGGTCTGGTCACCCCAGTACTGCGTGACACCGATACCATGAGCCTGGCTGATATCGAAAAAGCAGTACGCGATCTGGCGATCAAAGGCCGTGATGGCAAGCTGACTGTGGCTGATATGACTGGCGGTAACTTCACTGTGACTAACGGTGGTGTATTCGGCTCGTTAATGTCTACCCCAATTTTAAACCTGCCACAAAGCGCGATTTTAGGCATGCACGCCATTAAAGACCGCCCAATGGCAGTCAATGGTCAGGTTGAAATCCTGCCCATGATGTACCTAGCTCTCTCATATGACCATCGTATTGTCGATGGCCGTGAGTCAGTTGGCTTCTTAGTCGCCATTAAAGACTTCTTGGAAGACCCAACTCGTCTGCTACTTGACCTATAATCTAACGCGCTAAACAATAAAGTTTAGCCTGTTAGTTAAAGACAAGCGTCAGACATACCCTCGTGACTGGCCCCGTGGGGCCAGTTGGATTTGATTAGAAGTATACGGATAGATCATCATGAATTTGCATGAGTATCAGGCAAAATCCCTATTTGCCGAATATGGTTTACCAGTGTCAGAAGGTTTTGCATGTGATACAGCCCAAGAAGCTGTAGAAGCGGCAGGCCGTATTGGCGGAAATTTATGGGTTGTTAAGTGTCAAGTACACGCAGGCGGCCGCGGTAAAGCGGGTGGCGTTAAAGTCACTGGCGATAAAGAAGAAATCAGAGCCTTTGCCGAACACTGGTTAGGCAAAAATCTGGTGACTTATCAAACAGATGAGAAAGGTCAGCCGGTTGCTAAAATTTTAGTAGAAAGCTGCACCGACATCGCTAACGAACTGTACTTAGGTGCAGTAGTTGACCGCGCTACCCGTCGCGTAGTGTTCATGGCGTCAACTGAAGGTGGTGTTGAGATTGAGAAAGTGGCCGAAGAAACGCCAGAACTCATTCACAAAGCGATCATCGATCCATTGACTGGTCCTCAACCATACCAAGCACGTGATCTTGGCTTCAAACTGGGCTTAAACCCAACTCAAATGAAGCAATTCACCAAGATCTTCATGGGTCTGGCGACTATGTTCGTTGACCACGATTTCGCTCTGCTGGAAATCAACCCACTGGTTATCACCACTGAAGGTAACCTGCACTGTTTAGACGGTAAAATTGGTATCGATGGTAACGCACTGTTCCGTCAACCAAAAATCAAAGCAATGCACGATCCATCTCAAGACGACGCCCGTGAAGCTCACGCTGCAATGTTCGAACTGAACTATGTTGCGCTGGACGGAAACGTAGGTTGTATGGTGAACGGTGCTGGTCTGGCGATGGGTACTATGGACATCGTTAACCTGCATGGCGGCAAGCCAGCTAACTTCCTCGACGTAGGTGGTGGCGCGACTAAAGAACGTGTTGCTGAAGCATTCAAGATCATTCTGTCTGACAGCAATGTTAAAGCCGTTCTGGTTAACATCTTCGGTGGTATCGTACGTTGTGACATGATCGCAGAAGGTATCATTGGCGCTGTTAAAGAAGTTGGCGTTAAAGTTCCAGTTGTAGTGCGTTTAGAAGGTACTAACGCTGAATTAGGCCGTGAAGTATTAGCTAAATCAGGTCTTGATATCATTGCAGCTAACAGTCTGACTGATGCGGCTGAGCAAGTAGTTAAAGCTGCGGAGGGCAAATAATGTCTGTATTAATTAACAAAGATACCAAGGTAATCTGCCAAGGCTTTACCGGTGGTCAAGGTACTTTCCACTCTCAACAAGCTATCGATTACGGTACGCAAATGGTGGGTGGTGTATCTCCAGGTAAAGGCGGTACTGAGCACTTAGGTCTGCCAGTGTTCAACACTGTGAAAGACGCTGTCGCTGCGACTGGTGCAACTGCTTCTGTTATCTACGTTCCTGCTCCTTTCTGTAAAGACGCTATCCTCGAAGCTATCGACGGTGGTATCGAGCTGATCGTATGTATCACTGAAGGTATCCCAACACTGGATATGCTGGAAGTGAAAGTGAAGCTAGAAGAAACTGGCGTTCGCATGATCGGTCCTAACTGCCCAGGTGTTATCACTCCAGGTGAATGTAAGATTGGTATTATGCCAGGCCACATCCACTTAAAAGGCAAAGTGGGTATCGTTTCTCGTTCAGGTACGCTGACCTATGAAGCGGTTAAGCAAACTACTGACGAAGGTTTCGGCCAATCTACTTGCGTAGGTATTGGTGGTGACCCAATCCCAGGTACTAACTTCATCGACGTATTGGAAATGTTCCAAAACGATCCACAGACTGAAGCCATCGTGATGATCGGTGAAATCGGTGGTACTGCTGAAGAAGAAGCGGCGGCTTACATCAAAGCTAACGTGACTAAACCAGTTGTGTCTTACATCGCGGGTGTAACTGCTCCTGCTGGTAAGCGTATGGGTCACGCGGGTGCGATCATCGCTGGCGGTAAAGGTACTGCTGCTGACAAATTTGCTGCATTAGAAGCAGCGGGCGTGACAACTGTCCGTTCGTTAGCGGATATCGGCAAAGCGCTGCGTGCTAAAACGGGTTGGTAATCTAACCGTTAACACACGAAAAGGCGCCTAAGGCGCCTTTTTTATTGCGCGTCTGTTAGCGAGTGCCGAGCAGTAAAGTGTGAGAGTGGGCAAAGCTCACACCGCGCAGGCTAGCATTTTTATTTACAAAGGGTTAGATTGGGCCTCTCTACCAAGCGTCATCACCTGATTGACGTGTGAATGCATTAGTAGAGCCACAACCCTAAGCCCTGCGCTTATGGCACCACGGCTGTTCAGCAATAAATCTTGTACTTAATTACCACGCGATTGCGGCATTAAGCTGCGAGCGTATTTTTATATCGGTTTATCCCATTGGGGGAGGATAGGCCAGCACAGATGTTTAACCCTAAGGGACATCTATTTACACGAGGGAAAGACTGTGAAAACACCAAAGATCATTATTTCAGAAATCGATTTAGAAAGACTCGAGCGTCTGTTGGAGTCATTACCGGCGAACGCCTTCCCAGGGCGCGCGGCATTGGAGGCGGAACTCGACCGAGCCGACATTGTGCCCGCAGCGCAAATGCCCGGTAATGTGGTGACGATGAATTCTGAAGTGAAATTTAGCGTGTCATCCAGTCAGGATACCTTCTGCTTACGGTTAGTCTATCCCAAGGATGCGGCAGGTGAGGGCACCATTTCTATTCTCGCTCCCGTGGGCAGTGCCTTATTGGGCTTATCCCAAGGGGATGAAATCGAATGGCCAGGCCCAGGTGGCTCAATGGTCAAAGTGCGTATCGAAGAAATCGTTTATCAGCCAGAGCGTAGCGGTGACTTCCACCGTTAATCGCGCTGGATATTAGTGTGTAGAGGGCAATATGAAGGAAGCCAAAATGATTATACAAACAGAGCGTTTAATACTCAGACCATTTACCGAGCAGGATATCGATGCCCTCTATTTGATGAACAGTAACCCAGCGATGTTGAAATATATTCCAACCGTGCCTTTTACCGATCGTGAGCAGGCACGGGAGCTGTTCCATAACGTGATTTCACAGGATTATCAGCAGCGTGGATTTGGTCGCTGGGCGGTGGAGCATAAAGCCGATAATAAAGTGATTGGCTTTTGCGGACCAAAGTTTATTCCTGAATATAACGAAGTCGAAATTGGCTATCGCTATTTCCCCGAGTATTGGGGCAAGGGGATTGGTACCGAAGCTGCTCAAGCGGCAGTTAGCGTGTTCCCGCAGTTTGGTATTACGCAAATCATTGCCTTGATCCTAGAGGGTAACATTGGCTCTGAAGGCGTTGCTAAACGCATAGGCATGCATTGGCGTGAACCGAGCGAGTTTATGGGGCATAAAGTGAATGTGTACGCAAAGGTGCTCTAACAGCGCCTGAGTGTTTCAATAAAAAACCAGCCTAGATGGCTGGTTTTTTATTAGGCCTGTCTGGTTGATATCCAGATTGAGCTAAATCTGCTTACTCGTCGTTATGATCGCACTTATCGTTAGTGCAATGACCGTACAAATATAAGCTGTGGTTAGTCAGTTTAATGTTGTACTTGCTGGCGATCTCGTCTTGGCGACGTTCAATCACTTCGTCTGAAAACTCAATCACTTTGCCGCAAGAAAGGCACACTAAGTGATCGTGGTGGTGTTGAGTCGATAACTCGAATACCGCCTTGCCACTTTCGAAGTGGTGGCGAGATACGATACCGGCATCATCAAACTGGTTTAATACACGGTAAACTGTTGCTAGACCAATTTCTTCACCTAAATCGAGCAGTTTCTTGTATAAGTCTTCTGCACTGATATGTTGGTTTTCAGGTCCTTGCATCAGTTCGAGGATCTTGACTCGTGGCAGGGTGATTTTCAAACCGGCTTTTTTGAGCGCTTGATTTCCATCTGTCATTGCTAATCTCTTGATTGCAGAACCAATAGGTTCATCCGTGGATAGTGAATGCCATTATAGGGGGTCAAATTAAAAACTTAAACCTTTGTTCTAGCTTTATGGGTCTATATGCAGATAAATTGTGTCACTTAGCGCGAAATTGCAATAAATTGCGGCAATTCAAGCATAGTTTTTGTAAGGTTATACCAAGGAATAATGTTCACGACGCGCAAATGTCGGGACAATGGACAGAATAATTACAATAAAAGGAAGCGGTATGTACCAGCATATTGTGGTGTTAACTGGCGCGGGCATTTCTGCCGAATCGGGATTACGTACCTTTCGCGATCAAGATGGTCTATGGGAAGAGCATCATATTGAAGACGTGGCCACTCCCGAAGGTTATGCCCGCGATACCGAACTGGTTGAGCGATTTTATAACAGTCGTTGGGAGCAATTGCACAGTGGCGCCGTGATGCCCAATGCGGCGCATCTGGCGTTAGCTAAGCTAGAAGCGGAATTTGCAGGGCAATTATTGGTCGTGACTCAAAACATCGATGACTTACATGAAAGGGCTGGTTCACGGCGCTTATTGCACATGCATGGCGAATTATCTAAAGGTCGCTGCCCACGCTCGCGTCAAACCTTCCTATTAAGAGAACCCTTCGGCCCCAATAACTGTTGTACCTGCTGTATTCCGGCGCAACGATTACGCCCCCATGTGGTGTGGTTTGGTGAAATGCCGCTGGGGATGGACAGAATTCACGATGCGCTCGATAACTGCGATTTGTTTATCGCCATTGGCACCTCGGGTACTGTGTATCCGGCGGCAGGGTTTGTCGATACGGCCAATCATCATGGCGCGCAAACGGTGGAAGTTAATTTAGTCACACCCGACAGACACAGCCAGTTCCAATATCATTTAACTGGTAAAGCGGGGGAGTTGGTGCCTAAATTGGTCGATACCATACTCGCAGGTAAAGTGATTGGCTCCGATTTAGCCGAGTCTAATCTGATTTAACTGGGCCGATTTAAAACAATGAGCAGCGAGCGTATGACGCAAAAACTGGCGATTATTATGCGGGGATTACCGGGCAGCGGTAAATCCCATTGGGTCGAGCAGTTTGTTGCTAATCTACCGTTAGAAGAGGCGATTCGCGTTCGCCAAGGCGGAATTTTTTCGACCGATAGTTTTTTCTACGAAGGAGAGAAGTATCGATTCGATGCCAAAAAACTCTCCGAATATCATCAACGTAATTTAACCGCGTTTATTCACGCGCTCAGTAGCGCTCAGCCCATTGTGATTTGTGACAACACTAATCTTTGCCGCTGGGAATACATGGCCTATGAGGCGGCAGCGAAAGCTTTAGATTATCAAGTGCGTATCGTACTGGTGGGCGAGCCTTTAGACCGCGCGCATCAACAACTGTGCGCCGAGCGTAATCGTCATGGAGTGCCGCTAAATCAAATACGGCGTATGGCCGCGCAGTTTGAGGCATTCTAGGGCGCCTCATCTGCCGCTGTGTAGATGCATAGCGTGTCATCGCTTTGTATTGACTCGACTTTCAATTGACTCGATTTTCTCAGTTAAGTGATAAGTTGTTATCTTCTGCTGTTAGCCTGATATTGAAATATGCGGTTATACAGTCGTGATATTGTGTTGCATAAGCTTGATCTTAATGACAGTTTCGCATTTCAATGTCGATTATAATCAGCTAAGTCCCGCCCTCTGGAGTGTTCCTTGTTAACAAAACTGCTGCTCACCTTAGCCGTTATCATTATGGCGATTTTACTGCTGACCAACCGGCGTCCTAAGCAGGCGTCTGCCACTTCGGTGGATTTTCCGCCGATGCAGAGTCTGTGGCGCCGTTACGGCATGCGGGGCGCATTTTTACTGCTGGGGCTGAGTCTTTTAAGCTACAGTGTGTGGTATTGGTACGATCAACATAAAGTCGTGACTGTGACGATAGTATCCCCTGCAGGGGTGTTATCCGGCGTGTACAAGGCGCGTAAAGGGGATATCTCTGAGGCCAAAATGGTGACGGTTGAGGGCGTACATATTCGCTTTTCTAATGCGGAGCGGCTGGAAATTCTCGAAGACTAACACAGATTTATTTTATGAATTTATCGCTCCCGCCTTTTCATTACTAAGTTATGCGTTAAACTAGCGACAATTTTTTAGCCTGCACTTAAGTGGACTTTTTAGCTTAAGTTTTTTTCAGGAGGACACATGATTACTGCCTATGTCTACGAAAACCGTCAACTGACGGTCACTGAGATTAACACACAAGACAGTATTCCGGCGTCGACCATATGGTTGGATCTCTATAAACCTGATGATGCAGAGCGAGAATGGTTAAGTCGTTTTTCCGTTGAAGAAGTGCCCGACGAAGAGGATATCAACGAGATTGAGGCCTCGGCGCGTTTTTATCAAAACAGCGACGGCTTACATATCAATTCGTTATTCCCCCAGCGGGTGGGACAAGACGTACGTGGGGTGAACGTTTCCTTCAACTTGCGGACGAATTTCCTGTTGACCATACGTGAGGAGGATGTCGGCCTTATCCGTTTGTTGCGTAACTATTTACGTTTAGGGCGACTCGAAGTCTCAACCCCGCAGGAATTGTTCCTCGAGCTGTTTAACCTCAAAGTGGATTACCTCTCTGACTTGATTGAGGATGTGTATACCGTGCTCGAAAATGTCGGTGAGCAAGTGTTCGACAGCGAAGAACTCGATGATGTGTTCAAGCTTATTACCTTGCAGGAAGACTCCAACGGTAAAATTCGATTGAGCTTGCTCGATACCCAGCGCTCACTGCGTTATATGCAGCGCTACTACCGTGGCCAATTGTCCGATGAACATTTGAAAGACTTACGGGAAATGCTCTCGGATATCGAGTCGTTAATGCCCCACAGTCAGTTTATCTTCGATAAGTTAAACTTCCTGCTCGATGCCGCCATGGGTTTCAGTGGCTTACAGCAGAATAAGATCATTAAAATCTTCTCGGTTGCCGCTGTGGTGTTTCTGCCGCCCACCTTGATTGCCAGCAGCTACGGGATGAACTTCCATGGTATGCCTGAGTTAGGCTGGCAATATGGTTATCCGATGGCGATCATGATGATGCTCGCCAGTGCTGCGGGTACGTATTTCTTCTTTAAACGTAAGCATTGGTTGTAATAGACATTCAATGATTTCGAAAGAGACAAAAAAAGCCGGAGTCACTCCGGCTTTTTTATTGGGCAAATGAATCTCTTTATGGATTATTTACGACTATCACCGCCAAAGTAGTAGCTCACGCGCTCGCGAGGATTGAGGTACTCGTGTACTTTTTCGGGCAGTGCGGCGGGCGGCAGACAGCGGACTATCGTTATCCCTTCGACTTCAAGATCGACAATCGGCGCCTGATCTTTGGGCACCAGTGCATCATACACAAGGATTTTCGGGCAAAGCAGTTTTTGTAGATTGACCGACATCACCATGGCATATTGACCGCTCGACAGCTCCACCACGCTCCCGGGTGGATAAATGCCGAGCATTTTGATCATCTTACCAATATATTCCTGATTTAATTTGGTTTTGTACTGCTTGTATAAATAGCCCAAGGCGGCATAGGGCATACGCGCTTTGCCCTGATTACTCGGATAACAAAGCGAGTCGTACTCGTTCACTACGGCCAATAGTTGGGAAATTTTATCCAGATCTGCTTCCTTTAACCCTTTTGGATAACCTGTACCATCGAGAAACTCATGGTGATTGGTAATAGGAGGCAAGGCGGCTTCAGGGAAGTTATCGGCCAGTTTAAGCAGTTCAATCCCCAGCAGCGGATGTTGTTTAATAAAGTTCAGCTCTGGCGCCGACCATGGTGTGGTCTTTTTCAAAATTTGCGGCGGCACTTTGAGTTTGCCGACATCGTGAAATAATGCACTTAAGCCGACCAATTCGATTTCGCTGCGATCCCATTCCATCTCTTTGGCGATGAGCATAGAGAGAATGGCTACGTTTAATGAGTGGTAGTAAATGCTTTCATCCTGTTTGGCATCGCTCATTAAATGCAGGACTAGGTTATCGGAGGTTAACAATTGCTCGACAATGGTATGGACTAAATCCTTGGCATCATCCACGGCATTGAGTGGTCGATTGCGAAGCTTAGCAATAAGACTGCGCATCATAGCTACTGAGCGGGTAAAGTTTTGCTCGGTTTTATGGATATCGCGGCGCAGCTTTTTTTGCACTTCGATTTGCTCGGCCTTGTATTGATCCATGTCGTTTTTTAACACATTGATCTCGGCCGTCGGCGGCAATTTTATTGGATTAACGGCATCTGGATTTAAGGGGGTGGTTTCACTGCGCTCTAAATCGACAATCACGAATTCGATGCCCAGATTTTTAATGAGCTCAATCTGCGCAGCTTGTTTGATGTGAAAGCTACTGAATAAAAAAGGGTGATCTTTCCAGGCCACGGGCAAACGCACAAAATTGCCGACCTGTAATTGATGGACTGAGACTTTACAGCTTTTTTTCATATTCTTGTTATCGTGAAGCCAATGGGGTTATTTTATATCAATGATGCAGCTTTACAATTACTTAACTAACGTGTCAGCATAGTAAGGGTAGAAAATAGCCGAAGCACTGAGCATATATGGACTTTATTGAAGTATACCCTAATGCGTTACCCTATGACCTATGTGATCGTCTCATTCTTGCATTTGAACAACATGCCGGTGTGGTCGATGGTCAAACGGGTAATGGTGTCGACCTCGAAAAGAAGATCAGCCGCGATCTCACCTTAGATAATTTTGCCGATTTACAACCCATCAAGAATGAACTGTTATCTTATACCCTAAAGGGCACAACGGATTATTTTACTAAGTATTCGATGGCCCTAATGGGCGCGGTGGCGGTTTCTGTGAGTGACGAGCAAGGGCAAGCGGTAACCTTAACGCCGAATAATTTTGAGCGCCTCGGCAAGCCAAGAGCCGAAGCATTAGTCAAATATTTATATCGCAGTGGTAGCATCAATGTGCAGAAATATCAGCAAAATAAAGGCGGATATCCCCACTGGCATTCGGAGCAATTTCCCCAACTAAACCACAATGAGGCGCTGCATCGTGTCGTGCTGTATATGTTTTATTTAAACGATGTGGAAGAGGGCGGAGAAACCGAGTTTTATTACCAGCAGCGTAAGATTTCGCCAAAGAAAGGTACTATGGTGATTGCGCCCGCAGGTTTTACCCATTCCCATCGCGGCAATATGCCGATCAGTAACGATAAATATATTGCCACGTCATGGGTAATGTTTAACCGCGCCGAGCAGTTATACGCAGTATATGCTTAATAGCCTGAGACCTACTACTTAGATTGGGATGCGAATGCGAAAGCGCGCGCCCTCTAAGTGGCTTTCTTCAATGCTGAGTTCGCCGCCATAACTGCTGACAATCTCATCACACACGGCTAAGCCAATGCCTTGGCCTGGAGATTGGGTGTCGGCTCTCACGCCCCGTTGAATGATTTTTTGGCGCAGCTTCTCTTCAACCCCTGGTCCGTCATCTTCGACGATTAATTCAAAATCACCTTGATCCGTATAACGGGCGCTGACCTGAACTTGGCTGATACACAAACGGAAGGCATTTTCCATCAGGTTGCCACATAGCTCCATCAAGTCGCCCTTATTGCCCGGGAATTGCAGGTTTGTGGGGATGTTAGCCTTAAATTGCACCTGTTTTTCGCGGTAAATTTTAAATAACATCTGCGCGAGTTGATCGACTAGCGGGGCGATGGCGGTGTGTTCCTGCTTTAAGCCTTGGCGACCCAACATGGCACGTTTAAGTTGATATTTAACCAGTTGATCCATTTGGCTTATCTGTTCCATGATTTTTTCATTGGCAGATTGTTTACTGAGACTCGTGTCATCGGTAATGGCATGAACGGCGGCAAGACGGGTTTTTAGGCTGTGGGCCAGATCGTTCATCGCATTTTGATAGCGTTGCTGTTGCGCGCTTGATTGTTGTAAGAGTTGGTTAAGGGCTTGAGTGACCCCTTCAAGCTCAACAGGGTAACCTTCTGAAAGCGATTTCGTTTTACCTTGGTTAATCGATTGCAACTCATTTTGCATTCGTACCAACGGACGCATCCCCCAATAAGCCGCACTGACCAGCAGGATCAGCGCGAGGGCGAGCACCATGGCCAAACGTATATAGGTGCGTTTACTGAATTTGCTGTATTCCTGCTCGAGTTTGGCGGCATCCTTCATCACCAGCAGGTTGTAATGTACTCCCGCAATTTCGACCGCGAGTAAATACACGAAGTAACCTCTGTCATCGGCCATGGTCAGGTAATAGGGCGGTGAGTCGTTGCGGATTTCGTTGAAACGTTCGCAGGTATCAAACAACCCTCGGTCAACGGCGAGGGAAGAGGTCCACACCTGTTTAAATTTTTCATCGCAGCTCGCCATCACATAGCGTTCTTGCTTGTTATTTTCCTCCAACCAGGCGCTGGTATCGGGGATCAAGTCATGTTCCCTCAACTCGGCGGCGACTTGGGGGATCTCGGCGATCAGCTGTGCAGTTTCTTCGTTGTAGCTATTTTGCGCATGCAGAATATTGACCATCCATGCAAGGCCAAATCCGACTAAGGTGATGATTGATAATGAGGTGAGAAACATCCGCGTGAGCAGACGTTTCTTCATTTTGAGTCTTAATTGCATGGCAGATTGAATTTATAACCTTGGCCACGGATGGTCACAATAGGGTTGTCGATACCATCGCGGGTAAGTTTTTTACGTAGACGGCTCACCATGACCTCAATGGTGTTCGGATCGCCTTCTTTGTCGCCGTAAATCACATCCAGTAGCCGCTGTTTGGCGACGACTTCATGGCAATGGCGCATCAAATATTCCAAGATGAGGTATTCGAAAGCGGTGACTTCCATGACTTCATTCGCAAGGGTGACCTGTTTAGCGGCAAGATCGAGTTTTAACTCACCACTGGTGATAACGGGTTTAACAAAGCCTGCGCTGCGTCTGACTAAGGCGTCGAGTCTGGCAACCAGTTCTTCTTTCTGGAAGGGTTTCACTAAATAGTCGTCGGCACCCGCGTTGAGGCCTTCAACTTTATCTTGCCAGTTAACTCGGGCAGTTAGGATTAAGATAGGCGCCTTAACGCCTTCTTCACGTAATTGTTGGATAAGGCTAATGCCGTCCTGATCGGGTAAACCTAAATCGACGATGGCCACATCGATGGGATAGTTAGTCGCTTGGAAGAAGCCTTCCTTGGCGGTGAGGGCGACTTGGACTTGGTTGCCCAAATCGCTTAACTGTACTTTTAGATGGTGGGATAAAATAAGATCATCTTCAACAACCAAAATTCTCATAATTCTCATGCCTTAAAGTCGACTGGGCTCAGTGTACGCAAAATATACGCGGGAGCCAAATATTGTCTTATTTTAGCCAATGGCAACTTAACCTCGGCTGACCAAGCTAAAGCAGTGGCTAAAATAAGTACTAATTTATTGGCATTCTAAAACCACCTCCTCTGGTGATGATCAGTCATCTGAGCTTTGCCCGTAGAATGCCCATACTAAATTCTGCCTTTGTTTGTTATCAGCAAATGAATGAGTAAATAGCATGAGCAGATATGAGTTTTCATCGCACGTATTTTACCGTTGTCAGTATCACTTAGTGTGGACACCGAAGTACAGATACAAGATTCTAGAAGGAAACTTGGGTAAGGAGCTTTACTGAAGTATTTATGTTTATTGCAATATGAAGAGATGTACGGTGGTAGAACTAAATGTGCAAATGGACCATGTGGACTTGGTTGTAAGGACTCCACCAAGTCTAATCGTATCGGAATTGATGGTTTTTGTTAAAGACCGAACAGCAATCAGGCTGTTTGCAAAGTTTCCTTATTTAAAAAGGTAATGGCTTTGGGGGAATCACTTTTGGCAAAGGGGCTATTTTGTTGACTCAGTAGGAGCCAATGAGGATATTATCAGAAGATATATAAGGTATCAGGATAAAGCCGCAAAAGAGAAAGCCGAGAGAAAAATTGAGTTAGGATTGGAATATTAGTTTGTTAGCCCTCCTTCTATGGGGCTTTTTACTTATGTTTTGCCTATTACCATGTTGTCGACATATTACTATTAAAAATAAATTTATAGATTGATACATTTTGAATCGAATGAAGTTGATTGTTTTTTTAATTGTTTTTTGTAACCACTTATTATCAATTAACTCTATTTGTATCGCTATGAAAATAACCTTGCCATATCAAAGCGTTTTTATAACCATCTGATTTGCAACTGGTTAAGTGTGGATTGTTTTACTTTTTCTTCATGATACATGTATCAATTTGTTTTGTGATTGTTATTTTAGGTTGATGAAATTCATTGTTCTTAACAACATTGATACGTCAAGGAAGCTTGAGATTCAACAAAAAAACAACAAGTCGGGTTTAAAAAATTAAACCTCAAGGAGAGATATATGCATCATCTAACGTTAGCAGCTAAAGCCGTGCGCGCTAGTGTTATTACTATGGGTTCAGCGAGCGTTTTATTCTCTGGAATGTCTTTTTCTGCGGAGGAAAATACTAAAGTTGAGCGTATTGAAGTTACTGGTTCACGTATTAAACAGGTCGATATGGAAACTGTTTCGCCTGTGACAGTGATTAATGCCGCAGATATTGCTATGACGGGTGAGAAAACTGTAGCCGATGTGTTAAATAATTCGGCGATTAATAGTTTTGGCTCGTGGCGTGGTATTTCGGGATATGGTTCAGGGGCGAGTTCTACAAGCAACGTTAACCTTCGTGGTTTAGGCTCCTCGGCAACACTCGTGTTGCTTGATGGCCGTCGTATGCCGGGTACTAGTTCCAGCTCTGGCTCTGTAGCTGATACATCTTCTATCCCAATGGCAATCGTTGAGCGTATCGAAATTCTGCGTGATGGCGCTTCTGCTGTCTATGGTTCTGATGCAGTTGCGGGTGTAATTAATATTATTACGAAGAAAGAGTTTGATGGTCTGCAACTCGATTACAGCACAGAACAACCGAGTGTTGATGGTGGTGATGCAAATCGTTTATCGATTGCAACGGGTTATAACACAGATAAGGGGAATATCACGTTAACCTATGAATATTATGATACCAAAGCGGTAATGGATCGTGATATTTTGACGATGGATGATCCGAGTTATTCGGCCTACAGTGGTTTTAGCTCAGTGCCTAATGGTAGTTCGGCATCCGGTTGGTATAGTAATTCAGAAATCTGTGAGCAAACTGAAAATACTGTAGATACTACCGATGGTAATAATATTGGCCGCTGTTTATATAACCATGGCAATGTGACCAAATTATTTGGTGACCAAACACGTAATTCAATTTTGTCGAATTTTTCCTATGATATTTCCGATGGCATTCAATTTCGTGGCCGAACATCTGCCTCTTTGGCTGAAACTGAAACTCGATATGCCGGGACGCCAGTATCAACCAATTATCCAGTGATGAGTGCCGATAATAAATTTAATCCACTTGGTGAGGGTATGACTCTTTATATGCGCTCAGCTCAAATTGGTGAGCGCGATACTTTAACTGAAACCAATAATGTCGATATATTAGGCGGTTTTATTGGCGCCCTGGAATTAGGCAATGGAATCGATTGGGAATTAAATGCTCAGCATTCCCGCTCAACTACTAACTCTTTTAATTACAACTTGATTAACGATGAGATTGTCCAGCAAGGGATAGATTCTGAGCAGTATGACATTTTCAATACTTCTGGCATGAGCTATGAGCAATGGAACCAGCAAATGACAGAGCTGTATCGTAAAGCAGCTCATACTGGTGTGTATCAAGGTAAATTTGAAAGTACTCAAATCGACGGATTAGCCTCAACGCTACTACTTGATAATGGTAATGTTTCAGTTGCTATGGTGGGTGGACTTGAATATGAAATGATCAAGTTCAAGCAGACCAGTGATCCTGAATCGGCATCAGGCATTATTTCGGGTGGTTCAGGGGGAGATGACGTTGACGCTGAACGTGACCGCACCGCGGCTTATTTGGAATTCCAAGTCGGATTACCGGCCAATGTCGAGTTATCTGCTGCGGTTCGCTATGAGCGTTACGAGCAGGAAGGTTCGCTCACTGGTGCACAAGGGTCTGTGGTTAACTCTTCTACCTTCGATGCAGTGGTACCAAAGTTTGGCTTAAGTTGGCGACCAGTCGACAGTCTATTATTACGGGCAAGTTATGGCGATTCCTTCCGCGCACCTAATATGAGTGAGATGTTCTCTTCGCAATCCTTGAGCTTTGAAAAGAGTGTCGATTCGTTGTGGTGTAATCAACCCGGAAATGTGGATGCTGTGTATTGTGCAACCAATAATCAACATAAAACTTGGTATGGTGGTAATCCTAACCTTGAGGCCGAGGAGGGGAATTCACTCACTTTAGGTGGAGTCTGGAATGTCACTGATGATTGGAATATAGAGATGTCTTATTTTTCAATAACTTATGATAATAAAATTGAATCGGTTGATGTTGATGACATCCTGCGTGATGAAATCAAAAATGGCTCTTCACCCTACGTTCACCGTGGTGTAGATGGCAAGATTGAATATATTGAAGCGGGTGTACGTAATTTAGCCTCAGTAGAAACTTCGGGTATCGATTTTGTAACCGCCTACAACTTAGAAACCGCAATCGGTGATTTTAACTTCAAGATTGATCTGACCCATGTTCTTGACTTTAAAAAGCAAGATAATGCAGAAGCTGAGATGATTGATTACGCGGGCACGACAGATTCACCTGATTGGCGTGGTAATTTTGCAACTAGCTGGAAATATGAAGACTTTTCAGCGGCATGGACTGTGGTGTATATAGGTAGTCAATCTGCTGATTACTACAATACCTTGGAGGAGACTGATCGTTACGTCGATTATTCTAGCTACTTCAAGCACAATATCCAGTTTGCCTATCAGCACGCTTATAACGGTTCAATCACCGTTGGAGTGAATAATTTGTTTGATGCTGATGCGCCAAACTATTACACCTATGCAGATTATCGTGATGTAAACGTCGGCCTTTATGATGTGTTAGGTCGTACTTATTATCTGAGAATTAATCAGAAGTTTTAAGTTATCTCCCTTCCTGAATAACCCAAACCTCCGCTTGCGGAGGTTTTTTTGCCTGTGGAATATATCGATGTTGCTCAATGACTCAGCCGCAGCTCATGGCGATGCTCATGCTGATAATGCTCGGCGCAGCTGCTGCAACGTTGCTCAGTGGGATCTTGGGTCAAGCGCTCGGCTTCGATTTCGGTTTCGCAATCTGAGCATAGGCCATATAAGCCTAAGTCGAGTTGACAGAAGGCGGCATCGAGGCGGTTTAAACGACAAAATAGCGGATGTTCTGCGAGGTGACTCTGTGCCAGGCGGTCAATTAACTCGCCTAAGCTAAGATTGGCATAATGCGCCCCAAGTATTTCAATAAACTGAGGGAGCGCGCCGATTTCCTTCCTTAGATTAGCTTCAAGCTCTGACAATTCTTGTCTGATATGGGTGGTGCTCACGTAAAATCGCCTGTTTTATCTGACTCTGGACATTCAGTCTAATAGTTCCACTATCAACGACTATGATAAAGATCAAGTATCTGTCCGATTTGCAGGGATTTAGTGGTGTTTTAAATAAAATTTCACCACTTTCTCATGGGATTATCCTATGTGCTATCAGTGGCTATTCGCCTAGGCGTTGCTGCGCCTCTTCCAGCACTCGCACAATTTCCTCTGTGGTTTTATAGATGCGCAGCTCCCTAAACAGGGTGTCTGCCTCGGGGTATTGGCGATTCAAATAACTAAACCACTGCTTAATTCGCGCCGGATAATAATCACTCTTACGGCCGCTCAGTTCACGTTGGGTGTAGCTTAGCATCAAGCCTAAGGTGTCAGCCCAGCAGTAAGGCGCCGCGCCAGTCTTAATCGTGTCGGCAAGATTGGGTAGCGAAATGGCGCCGCGGCCTATCATAATGCTGTCGCAGCCCGTCACCGCAATGCAACGCTCGGCATCTTCGCGGTTCCAAATCTCACCATTAGCAATCACTGGAATGGGCAAACGCTCGCGCACTTCGGTGATGTATTCCCAGTAGGCGGGCGGTTTGTAACCATCGACCTTACTGCGTGCATGGATAGCCAGTTCTGTCGCGCCCGCTTCATACACGGCCAGCGCATTTTCCATAAACAGGGATTTGTCTTCGTAGCCTAACCGAATTTTCGCCGTCACTGGATGTTCGGCGGGCACAGCTTGGCGCATGGCGCGCACAATGTCGTGAATCGTATTAGGGTATTGCAGCAACACCGCGCCGCCATTGCTGCGGTTCACCATCTTAGCGGGGCAACCAAAGTTTGCATCGACGCCGTGGGAACCAAGCTCAATCGCGCGTATTGCGTTTTCGGCCATGCAGTTGGGCTCTTGCCCTAAAAGCTGTACACGAACTGGCGTGCCCGAGGGGGTAAAGCCGCCATTGAGCAGTTCGGGGCAGAGTTTGAGAAACACTTTTTCGGGTAAGAGTTGGTCAACCACGCGCACAAATTCGGTGACGAGCAAATCGTAGGGGTTAATTGAAGACAAAATATCTCGCATTAAGTCGTCAACCACGCCTTCCATCGGAGCCAAAATTACGCGCACTGCAACAAACCCATATCCAGTTTCAAAGGGCGTGCATTCTATCCTATTGGACTGAGGTTACAAAGCATTGCGAGGGAAGGGTAAGGGCTGTTATTGAGGATTTTTACGACTAAATTCTGTTTCCTATCAGCATATTTTGATTATTTCTGTGATTTGGTGATATTTTTTGAAATGAAACCGAGATGGGGCGGGTCTTTTGCAGTAAGCCAGCTACAACACTGTTGTTGGCCACCATTCATCAAATAAAAGGAAGAAATATATGAAGTCAGTTAAGCAAACAGCCGTTGCAGTGGCGTTAGGTACAGTGGTGGTCGGTTCTGCGTTCGTCGTGAATGCGCAAACCAACCCATTCGGATTTGAAACCATGGAAGCGGGTTATCAAATCGTCGGTTCAGAAGGTAAATGTGGCGAAGCTAAATGCGGCGGCGATATGAAAAAAGCTGCAGCCGAAAAAGCCAAAGAAGGTAAGTGTGGTGAAGGCAAGTGTGGTGGCGAGATGAAGAAAGCAACCGCTGATAAAGCCCATGAAGGCAAATGCGGTGAAGGTAAGTGTGGCGCCGATATGAAGAAAGCTGCTGCCGATAAAGCTCATGAAGGTAAGTGTGGTGAAGGCAAATGCGGTGGTGATATGAAAAAAGCCGCTGAAAAAGTCGAAGCTAAGGCCGACGCCGTCAAAAAAGAAATGAAATAAGCGCGAGTCGATACTATCGAGCTTCAATTCTACACTTGGCCAGCCTCTGCTGGCCTTTGTTTAGCGGCACGCCAGTAAAGAGGTTACAGCAATGCAAGAGAGTGGATTGGTTGGATTAGGCTTACGGCGTGAAATGCTCAGTGAGTTTTGCCAAGCGCTGCCAACGGCTATCGATTTTTTAGAGGTCGCCCCTGAAAACTGGATGACGCTCGGTGGAAAATATGGCAAGCAATTTAGGCAGCTTACTGAGCAACATACTTTTTTCTGCCATGGTCTGTCACTCTCTATCGGCAGTCCTGCCCCCCTAGATTTGGCGTTTGTTCGCCAAGTGAAGGCGTTTATGGATCTGCACCAAATTGAAGTCTATTCGGAGCATTTAAGTTATTGCTCGGGTGGCGGTCATTTATACGATCTTATGCCTATCCCCTTTACCGATGACGCAGTTAAGCATGTGGCGACGCGGGTAAAACAAGTGGAGGATATTTTAGAGCGGCCTTTGATCCTCGAGAATATTTCCTTTTATGCCGCGCCGAGCGCACAGATGAGTGAGCAGGCGTTTTTAACCGCAGTGTTAGAAGAGGCCGACTGTAAGCTACTGTTAGATGTGAATAATATCTATGTGAACTCGATAAATCATCAATACGATGCCGAGGCTTATTTAAAGGCCATGCCAACGGAGCGCATCGCCTATTTGCATATCGCAGGGCATTACCAACAGTCTGAAACCTTGCTGATCGACACCCATGGCAGCGCCATCAACGATCCGGTCTGGGCATTGTTGGATAAGTGCTATGCCCAGCATGGCGTCTTGCCGACGCTGCTCGAGCGTGATTTTAATCTGCCTGAAACGGTGCAGTTATTGGATGAGGTTAACCAAATCCATGCCTATCAAGCGCGGGCGAAAAATTGTTTAGATAAGAGGATTGCCTGATGGATTTTAAGCAAGTACAGCAATCCTTTATCGATTATATTCGCGATCCCCAAAAGCCTGTGCCGAGCGGTGTGCCCCTCGAGCGGATGCAGGTTTACCGAGAGTTGTTTTTTAATAATGTGATGGGCTTTGTCTCTAATGCTTTTCCCGTGCTCAAAAGTCTCTATAGCGATGTACAGTGGCAAGCCTTAGTGCAGGCTTTTTTCAGTGAACACGATTGTAAGTCCCCAATTTTTATTGATATTGCCGGAGAATTTTTACAATTCCTGCAATTTGAATATTCGCCAGCAGAAAGTGATCCGCCTTTTATGCTCGAGTTGGCGCACTATGAATGGCTCGAGCTGCGAGTGGCAACGGCGCTGCAAACGAGTGAGCAAGTTTTGCTATCCCAAGAGGATATTCTGCAACGTCATCTATGTTTAGCAACAACGGCCAGTGTGGCACAGTACCAGTATCCGGTGCAGCAGATCCGCCAAGATTTTCGTCCAACAGAGGCGCTGCCGCAGCCAGTGTTTTTTTGCCTCTATCAGGATGAAGCGGGTGAGGTGGTTTTTTTACAATTAACGCCATTAAGTGCGCAAGTGCTGGGATATTTGGCAGAGCAAGGCCAGAGTAGCCTCGATGAGATATTGAACTGGCTGCAAGGCATTTATCCGCAAATGCAACCGGATCTCTTAACCCAAGGTTGTATTCAGTTGCTCGAACAACTCGCCGTGAAAGGGATCGTGCGCGGGATTTAAGCGGTATGTTGCTAAAATCAGCAAAATAAATGCAATAACCTTACAGAAAAAGGGTTTTTGTTGATTTGACAAACCGCTACAATGGCGCCCGTTTTGTGATCTTAATCACTGTACGATTCCTGCGCACTTATCTTTGCACACATTTGAGGAGCTGTAATGAGCAGTCAGCCATTTAAAGACCCATTTAACTTTATGTATTTTATTGGTTTTATTTTAGTCTTACTGTTGCCGACGCTTCCAGCAAGCCTGACTTGGTTAAAGCAATTAGGCTTAATTTAAGCAGGTTTTAATCTCAAATTGAGTATACTACTGGCCACTCTTAGAGTGGCTTTTGTTTTTTAGGTTTGAGGCAGCGACATACTTTACTTATCCACAAACTATATGGTCATCTACAAACTATGATATTGAAACGCGGTTTGTTTTTATTGATAGGTTGCTTGGCGTTGGGCCTTGGACTGCTGGGTATGGTATTGCCTCTATTGCCGACAGTGCCGTTTATTCTATTGGCGGCTTTTTGTTTTGCCCGCTCAAGCGAGCGGTTACACCAGTGGTTGATGACACATCCTTGGTTTGCCGATGCGCTGACCCAATGGCAACAACACAGGGCGATGCGCCCCGGCCTTAAACGCCGAGCGATGTTGCTCACGGGACTCAGTTTTAGCGTTAGCATTCTGGTGGTCCCGATTATCTGGGTGAAGTTACTGCTGCTCACCATGGCGGCCGGATTACTCTGGTATCTTAAAACCATTCCTGAAATCGAATCCTAGCGTAGGGCGTGTTGATGTTTCGAGATTAAATTTTGTTCGTTCTGGCAAGCTTGTGCTCGCGAAACGAGGAATGACATGTAGTAATTCTACTCAAATGACGAGCGGCTCTTATGACAGAAAGTAAGAGCAAATGCTTGCCAGACGAACCCTTCGGGCAGCGTTTGGTTGACGTTTCTGCTGCGTTATTGTCCGTTTATGTAGAATAACTACACAGCACGGACTTTGCCTTGCATAAACGCCAGCCAAATAGCTGCAAAAATAACCCTGAAACGTCCACACACCCTATGGAAGCACATTTGATCTAAGGCACAAATTGGTAACCAATTCGTCACTTGAATACGCTGCTTATTGCAACTCAAACCAAAGCGGCATAAGCTTTGTGCGAATTATTAAAGCTCGTCCACACTCGCTGTGGACGTTTTGTTTTTACCGCCAGCAGTTACGCGTGGCGAAACGATTAAGTTAAATTAAATGGCTATGAATACAGAAACCTTATCCTTGATAAAGCAAAGCATTAAAACGATTCCTAATTATCCTAAGGAAGGGATTCTATTTCGCGATGTGACCAGTCTGCTGGAAAATGCCGCGGCCTATAAAGCGACTATCGATTTATTAGTTGAGCAATATCGCAATAAAGGCTTTACCAAGATAGTGGGCACCGAAGCCCGTGGTTTCTTGTTTGGTGCGCCTTTAGCACTGGAATTAGGCATTGGTTTTGTGCCTGTACGTAAGCCAGGTAAGTTACCACGTGCGACCATTAGCCAAAGCTATGAGCTGGAATATGGCCACGATAGCCTTGAAATCCATACCGATGCGATTACCGCGAATGACAAAGTATTGGTGGTTGACGATTTGCTAGCTACCGGCGGCACTATCGAAGCCACAGTCAAACTTATCCGCCAACTGGGTGGGGAAGTGCAAGATGCGGCCTTTGTGATTTCATTACCCGATCTCGGTGGCGAAGCCCGTTTAACTGCCTTAGGTCTTGAGTTGGTTAAACTTTGTGAGTTTGAAGGCGAATAATTCTTCAGCCAAAGGCGCCTAGGGATAGTTTAATGGCATGTCGTTAATTGACATGTTATCTTGCAACTATCTCGGGGCGCGATCCCCTTTTTTGTACCAACATTCTTGTCATGCACATTGGGGAGTTCCATGTCATATCAGGTGTTAGCCAGAAAATGGCGCCCTGCCACATTCGAACAGATGGTCGGCCAAAGCCACGTGTTGCACGCGCTCACGAATGCGTTAACGCAACAACGTTTACACCATGCTTATCTTTTTACGGGTACTCGCGGTGTGGGCAAGACCAGTTTGGCGCGCCTCTTCGCCAAAGGCCTCAACTGTGAAAAGGGCGTAACGGCTTCCCCCTGTGGTGTGTGTGGCAGCTGTGTCGAAATTGCCCAAGGCCGCTTTGTTGACTTGATCGAAGTCGATGCCGCTTCGCGCACTAAAGTCGATGACACCCGTGAACTCTTAGATAATGTGCAATATCGTCCGACCCGTGGCCGTTTTAAGGTCTACCTGATTGACGAAGTACACATGCTCTCCCGCAGCAGTTTTAATGCGCTGCTAAAAACCCTCGAAGAACCACCAGAGCATGTGAAATTTTTACTGGCGACGACCGATCCGCAAAAGCTGCCAGTGACTGTGTTATCTCGCTGCCTGCAATTTAATTTAAAGAGCTTAACCCAGCAGGAAATTGGTACTCAGCTACAGCATATTTTAACCCAAGAGCAATTGCCCTTTGAGCACGAAGCCTTAACCCTGCTCGCCAAAGCGGCCAATGGCAGTATGCGTGATGCCTTAAGTTTGACCGATCAGGCCATTGCCTTCGGTGGTGGCACTGTGATGCTCAATCAAGTGCAATCTATGCTGGGCAGCATCGATGAGCAGCATGTGCTGCGCTTACTCGAAGCCTTAACCGATGCCGATATTGGCGTTTTAATGCAAAGCTGCGCACAGGTGCTCGCCTATGGCGCGGACGCCCAAGAAGTGCTGCGCAGTTTACTGGAATTATTGCATCAAATTACCCTGACGCAATTTGCACCTGCTGCGGCGCAGCAATCCCTTTATAGCGCGCAAATTCAAGCTTTTGCCGAGCAGTTAGCGCCGGAACAAGTGCAGTTGTATTACCAGATTTTACTGACTGGCCGTAAAGACTTACCCCATGCGCCGGATCCTAAATCGGGCCTCGAAATGGCACTGCTCCGAGCGGTGGCATTTGTTCCCGAAAAGCCCGTGAAACGTTGGCAGGTCGAAGACGCTGCTAAGGTGAGTTTGCCAGCTCAGCAGCCAATGTCTGCGACGCCCGCATCAAATATGCCTGCGGTTGAACAGGCCGTTAATCAGGCAGTGGCTGAAAAAAAAACTCTGCTAACCGCTGAGCGTGACTCACAGGCTCTGCCACAGGCTACAATGTCTGAGCCTATGGCTGAGAGTGAGAACGCTACAGCTTCGCAACAAGCCTTATCTGCTGAGGATATGTTAGCTGTCGATGATGCGATTGATGATGAGGCTGAACTGAATGCCGCATTAATTGCCGAGCAGCAAGTGATCTTAAGCCAAGCCGAAAGCCAAGGCTTTGGTGCAAGTGCAGCATCGAGTACTGAGGCCGTCTCAATTTCAGAATCAAGTCTTGATTCAAAAACTGATGCAAGCCCTGACTCAAGCGCTGAGTCGAGCTCAGTTTCTACGCCTGCATCGAACATTGATGCCGAGCATAATCAAGCTGCAACAGTAGATACTGCTAGCGTTGAGCAGAAGCCTTCTCCAGCGACATTAACAGAACCCGTAGCCTTATCTCTTGATGATATCGAGGAAAAAACTCAAGCGAGTGTTAACGAGAATGTTGATGCGGTAGCGCCGGACGAGTATTCCGCTGAGGATTACGGTCAATACGATTATGCCGCCGCGCCGCTCGATGCCTATCAGGATGATTATTCACAATTTATGGCTGAGGAGCAGGGCGGATTCTCTGGCTTGGAAGAGAGTTCGTTTAATCGCGACAGTGCTCAGTCTATCGGTCATAGGGATGTTGTGCATGAGTCTGCTGTGGCCCTCCAATCGCAGTCTATTGGCGAAAGCCTAGCTTCAACAACCTCTCAGGCTTCAACACCTCCAGCTTCAACTACAGTGTCCCTCGAGGATGACGATATTTTATCGGCGGTATTAGCGGCGCGTGACTCCTTGTTATCCGATCTTGATGCACTCAGCACCAAGGAAGGTGATGGAAAAAAGCCAGCAGCGGAAGTTAAGCTTAAAACTCCGAGCCAGAGTGCGCATACCGCGCCAGTCTCTCATGTGACTTCACAAAACACGTCTTCAGTTGATGCATCTATCGAGCCGCAAGTGGTTAGTCACGCGTCCGATAACGACTTTGAGCTACCCTTTGACGATGATTTCGAGGCCGAGCTCCATCTTGACTCACAATCAAATGTCACGCCAACTCAGCCGTTTGACCCGAACGATCGCCCTCCATGGGAAGAGGCGCCCGTCGCGACAATGGATGATGCCAACGCATCGGCTGCAAGTGCTAACCTACAGCGTGAAACCGCTGTTGTGCCGCAAACAACTGTTGATGATTTAGGCGCTGCGACCGTCGCCGCTCAAATATCGCCAACGGATAGCGAGGCGACACTGGTTGGGCAAGAGGCTGTGCAAGAGAGCGAGTCAGCTGCGCAAAGCCCTGAGATGAATACGGCGCCGCAGCCGCCTCAGGCACTTACACCACAACTAACGCAGCAACAAATACAGCAACCGACTCAGCCACAAGATGCGGTGCAGTCACAGTCAAGCGAGACGGTACAACCAACGTCATCCACCGCATTAGCGCTGGCGCAATCGATTACCGGTCATCCCTTAGACTTGCACTGGTACAAGCTCATGGCGAGCCTAGAGATTGGCGGCCGTGTGCGTCAGTTGGCGGTAAACTCGATTTGTCAGCTGCAGGCTAATCCTTTGCCGTTGCTGCTAAAACCCGACCAGAAACACTTGGCGGCGCCCGTGGCGATTGAGCAGCTCGAGCAGGCACTGACAGCCGCATTGGGGAACCCGAGGCAGGTTGAGGTGGTCATAGGAACTGATCCCGCGCGGGAAACCCCCTTAGAGATGCGCAAACGTTTTCACCAAGAGTTACTGCAGCAGGCACGCCAATCGCTGATGATGGACGATAATGTGCAATGGCTGATTAACCGCTTTGGCGCCGAGCTGGATCAGGATACCTTACTCTATCCGCCAGAATTGCTAGCCCAGCGTAGCGGACTTATCCCCGCACTGCCTGAGCCCGAGTAATATTTCCTCTGTGCATATGCTGCGTGGAGTGGCAGAGTTTGTTAAAAACTCACTATCAAGATCATAAGTTTAGTGATGGGATATCGGCATTGATTGCCAATCCCATTTATTTCAGTAAGATTAGCCAGCTTAAAAGCTTGCGACTCACCCTAATAGAAGAGAAATGACTATGTTTGGAAAAGGCGGTATGGGCAATCTGATGAAACAAGCCCAGATGATGCAAGAAAGAATGGCAAAAATGCAGGAAGAAATTGCCCGCATGGAAATGGTCGGTGAATCAGGTGCTGGCTTGGTTAAAGTGACCATGACTGGCTCACACACAGTACGTAAAGTCGAAATCGATCCAAGCTTGATGGAAGACGATAAAGAGATGTTAGAAGATTTGATTGCCGCAGCGTGTAACGATGCCGCGCGTCGTATCGAAGAAAACCAGAAAGCCAAAATGGCCGAAGTGACTGGCGGTATGCAATTACCACCAGGCATGAAAATGCCATTTTAATTGAGATAGACAATGAAATTTAGTCCCCTGCTTGACGAGTTAATTCAGTCCCTGCGGTGTTTGCCAGGGGTTGGGCCGAAATCGGCTCAACGTATGGCGTTTCAATTGCTTGAGCGCGATAGAAAAGCTGGGCTTAAATTAGCCTCTGCACTGTCGAGTGCCATGAGCGATATCGGTCATTGTCAGTCTTGCCGAACCTACACTGAAGAAAGCCTCTGTCCGATTTGTGCTAGCCATAAACGCGGCTCCTCGTCGACGATTTGTGTAGTCGAAACGCCGGCCGATGTGTTAGCCATTGAAGCGGGTGGACATTTTACCGGTCGCTATTTTGTATTGCTGGGCCATTTATCGCCACTCGATGGGGTGGGACCTGAGGAGTTAGGCTTGGCGCTATTAGAGCGTCACTTAGCCTCGGGCGATGTTGCCGAACTTATCCTCGCGACCAATCCCACGGTTGAAGGTGAGGCCACCGCCCACTTTATTGCCGATATGGCACGGCGCCACAAAGTGGTGATCAGCCGTATCGCCCACGGCGTTCCCGTGGGGGGCGAGCTGGAATATGTCGACAGTACCACCTTAGCGCTGTCTTTCAATGGGCGTATCCCGCTGTAGCGTGCGATGGCCTAAAGAGAAAACCCGCCAGCCCAGTGCTTGCGGGTTTTTATTTTATGGGCGCAGGATGATGTGATTAAAGAGTATTGTGCAGATGATCTTAGTGTTCTTGTTTCCCGCGTTAGCCTCCCTCATTTACGACGGACTCCACAAATATCTGGGTTATAGGCCGTATTTTCGCCCCAGATTGCCTTATTTTTCGCCATTTGATCTGTGATTTTATCTCCCCCCTTGAAAAGTGGATTTACAGCCCCATTTTATTAATTACTAAGCGTTTGCTTTAACCAAATTGCGTAACAAATAAGGAAAATTTCATGTCACAACAAGAAACTCATGGTTTTCAAACTGAAGTCAAACAGCTGTTGCATTTGATGATCCATTCTTTGTATTCCAACAAAGAAATTTTCTTGCGTGAACTGGTCTCCAATGCTGCGGATGCGGCCGATAAGCTGCGTTACCTTGCGTTGACCAACGACGCACTATACGAAGGTGACGGTGAGCTACGTGTGCGTATCAGCGCAGACAAAGAAAAAGGCACTGTAACCATCGAAGACAACGGTGTGGGTATGACCCGCGATGGCGTGATTGAGCATTTAGGCACGATCGCGAAATCGGGCACCGCTGAATTCTTTAAAAACCTCTCTGGCGAAGCCTCAAAGGATTCGCAGCTTATTGGTCAATTCGGTGTGGGCTTCTATTCTGCCTTTATCGTGGCGAAAAAAGTCACTGTACGCACCCGTGCGGCAGGCCATAAGGCCAATGAAGCCGTATTATGGGAATCGGAAGGTGAGGGCAGCTTCACTGTCGATACCATCACTAAGGCGAGCCGTGGTACCGAGATTACCCTGCACCTGCGTGATGAAGAGAAAGAGTTTGCCGATGAGTGGCGCCTACGCTCCATTATCACCAAATACTCAGACCATATCTCTGTACCAGTTGAAATGTGGCAGGAAGGCACCCCTGAGCGCGATGGCCCTGACGGTGAAAAAATCCCTGCAACCGAAGGTTACTGGAAGGTCATGAACAAGGCGACTGCGCTGTGGATGCGCAACAAGTCTGAGATCAGTGACGAAGAGTACCAAGAATTTTATAAGCACATTTCCCACGACTACACAGACGCACTGCTGTGGAGCCATAACCGCGTTGAAGGTAAACAGGAATACACTAACCTGTTGTATATCCCTTCAAAAGCGCCATGGGATCTGTGGAACCGCGACCGTAAGCATGGCCTGAAACTCTTTGTTCAGCGCGTGTTTATTATGGATGACGCCGAGCAGTTTATGCCATCTTACCTGCGCTTTGTGCAGGGTTTGATTGACTCAAACGATCTGCCGCTAAACGTGTCACGCGAGATATTACA
The DNA here is from genome assembly GCF_019457435.1 of Shewanella sp. FJAT-51649. Classification (NCBI taxonomy): domain Bacteria; kingdom Pseudomonadati; phylum Pseudomonadota; class Gammaproteobacteria; order Alteromonadales; family Shewanellaceae; genus Shewanella; species Shewanella sp. FJAT-51649. The sequence continues at coordinate 2,011,712 of NZ_CP080411.1, forward strand.
GGACAACCACATCACCAAAGCGATGCGCACCGGTATCACTAAGCGCGTGCTGGGCATGTTGGAAAAACTGGCAAAAGACGATGCGGAAAAATACCAACAATTCTGGGCCGAATTTGGCCAAGTGTTGAAGGAAGGCCCAGCGGAAGACTTTGCAAACCGTGAGCGTATTGCAGGCTTACTGCGTTTTGCGTCTACCCATACGGGCAGCGCGGCACCGACTGTGTCACTCGATGATTACATTAGCCGCATGAAGGAAGGCCAAACCAAGATTTACTATATCGTTGCCGACAGCCACGAAGCCGCCGCCAACAGCCCGCACTTAGAACTGCTGCGTAAGAAAGGCATCGAAGTGTTGCTGATGTCAGAACGTATCGACGAGTGGTTAATCAATCACTTAACCGAATACAAAGAGAAGCAACTGCATTCAGTGACCCGTGGCGAGCTGGAATTAGGTGAGCTGGAAGATGCGGCCGAGAAGGAAGCGCAGGAGAAACTTGCCGAAGAGTCTGCACCTTTGGTTGAACGCATCAAGGCGGCATTAGGCGCCAGCGTGGCCGATGTGAAAGTCACTTCACGCTTAACCGACACCCCAGCCTGTGTGGTGACGGGGGAAGGTGAGATGTCGAGCCAGATGATCAAACTGATGCAAGCTGCAGGTCAGCCAGTGCCAGAGGTCAAGCCGACGTTTGAGGTAAACCCAGCGCATCCATTAGTGTCGCGCTTAAACGATCTTCAAGATGAAGCCGCCTTCGCCGATTGGTCGAATCTGTTATTGCAACAGGCGCAATTGTCGGAGAAGGGCAGCTTAGCCGATCCATCGGCCTTTATTAAGCTGATGAACCAAATGCTATTGGCGAACCTGAAGTAAGACATTCGGGGCACTTGAGTCGAGACACAAGTGCCCCGATTCCGTTTTAGGCACCGCAAAGAGCATTATCCTAGGGCATTTCTCTACAGAGGTGCCAGTTTGGGAGTAAGGAAAACCATGGACAATATCCTCGATCTAACGAAAGACAATATTCAGCAAGTGGTTGATGCTTCGATGCAGCAACTGGTGGTGATGGTGTTTTGGGCCCAGCCACAGCCGCAGAGTGTTGCCATGGTGCAAACACTCGAGCAGCTTGCCGCGCAGCATGCTGGTCGTTTTGTGCTGGCGAAAGTGAACTGCGAAACCGAGCTGGAAATCGCTAACTATTTCCGCATTCAAGCACTGCCGACTACCTTAGTGCTCGATAAGGGCCAGCCAATAGATGGCTTTGCGGGCATGCAAGAGGCGGTGCAGGTGAGCGCCATGCTAGAGAAACACTTGCCACCCTTATGGCAATTACAGCTTGAGCAAGCCAAAGCCCTATTAGCCTTAAGCCAAGTATCGGCGGAGGATTTATCCACGGCGGCCGTGTTACTGAAAGAGGCTTATAGCGCCTCAAATCAGGCGGCCGAGGTGAGTTTAGTGCTTGCCGATGTGTACTTGATGCAGGGTGAACTCGCCCAAGCGCAGCTGCTACTCGAGCAGATTGGCCTTGCCGACCAAGACGGTTATTACCAGAGCTTAAAGGCGAAATTAACCCTTGCTTTGGATGCGGCGGACACGCCAGAAATTCGTGATTTGCAGCAGAAGTTCGAGCATAATCCGCAGGATTTAGTGTTATTACTCGAACTTTGTAAGGCCTTGCATTCGGCCCACCGAGACGAAGAAGCGCTTGCACATTTATACAGTGTGTTATCTAAGGATTTAACCGCTGAAAATGGCAAAGTAAAACAAGTCTTTATGGAGATTTTAACGGCGCTTGGGCAAGGGAATAGTCTGGCGAATCAGTACCGCCGTAAGCTCTATACCTTGCTCTATTAAGGATTAAATTAGCTGCAAAACTGCGATTTATTTACGGTTTCTGAGGCTAAAGTCGAAGCTAAAAGCCTTCTCAATGGCGGCCAGATGTGCGAAGATCGCCGCCCTAAGAAGAATATCAATGCGAAAAAGAGGACTCTTGAGATGCGCATTATCCTATTGGGCGCCCCAGGTGCCGGTAAAGGTACCCAGGCCCAGTTCATTATGGAACAGTATGGTATCCCACAAATTTCTACTGGCGACATGTTACGTGCTGCCGTTAAAGCCGGTACTCCGCTGGGTTTAGAAGCGAAGAAAGTGATGGATGCAGGCCAACTGGTTTCTGATGATCTGATCATTGGACTGGTTAAAGAGCGTATCGCACAGGGCGACTGTGTTAAAGGTTTCCTGTTAGACGGTTTCCCACGCACTATCCCACAAGCGGATGCGATGGCGGCAAACGGTATCAGCATTGATCACGTGATCGAAATCGATGTGCCAGACGAAGAAATCGTTAAGCGCATGAGCGGTCGTCGCGTTCACCCAGGTTCTGGCCGTGTTTACCACGTGGTATTCAATCCACCTAAAGTGGAAGGCAAGGATGATGTGACTGGCGAAGACTTAGCGATTCGTCCAGATGACGAAGAAGCCACAGTGCGTAAGCGTTTAGGCATTTACCACGAGCAAACTAAGCCATTGGTTGAATACTATGGCAAAGTGGCTGCGGCGGGTAACACTCAATACCACAAGTTTGATGGTACTCAGTCGGTAGCGGCTGTGAGTGCACAGTTAGCCAGCGTGCTGAAATAAGCATCATTCGCTAAATTCGAGAACAAGTTCTCATATTAGGAAAAAGCCTGCTATTGTAGGCTTTTTTTATTGGCGACCGAATGTTAGCCTGCCGAGGTATTTGGCTGATAAAAGGTAACACATTGACTTCTCCCTCTCCTGCGTTTGGCGTGTTATTGGTCAATCTCGGCACGCCCGATGAACCCACTCCCAAAGCGGTTAAGCGATTCCTCAAACAGTTTTTAAGTGATCCTCGGGTCGTCGATTTGTCCCCTTGGCTGTGGCAGCCGATTTTGCAGGGGATTATTCTTAACACCCGACCCGCCAAGGTGGCCAAACTTTATCAGAGCGTGTGGACGGAGCAGGGCTCACCGCTGATGGTGATAAGTGAGCAGCAGGCGCAAAAATTAGCCACGGATCTGAGCGCGACCTTTAATCAAACCATTCCGGTAGAACTCGGCATGAGCTATGGCAATCCTTCGATTGAGAGCGGCTTTGCCAAACTCAAGGCCCAAGGCGCCGAACGTATCGTGGTGCTGCCGCTGTATCCGCAATATTCCTGCTCAACCGTCGCCAGTGTGTTCGATGCGGTGGCGCAGTATTTTACCCAAGTGCGTGACATTCCTGAGCTGCGTTTCAGCAAACAGTATTTTGACCACGAAGCCTATATCGCGGCCTTAGCGCATTCAGTGAAACGCCATTGGAAAACCCACGGGCAGGCCGACAAGTTGATTCTTTCCTTCCACGGTATTCCGCTGCGGTATGCCACCGAAGGCGATCCCTATCCTGAGCAGTGCCGCGCGACGGCCAAGTTACTGGCGCAGGCGCTGGAATTAACCGACGGACAATGGCAAGTGTGTTTCCAATCCCGCTTCGGCAAAGAAGAGTGGTTAACGCCCTATGCCGATGAGCTGCTGGCCGATTTACCCCGCCAAGGCGTGAAAAGTGTCGACGTGATTTGCCCTGCCTTTGCCACCGATTGCCTTGAAACCTTAGAAGAAATTTCCATTGGCGGTAAAGAGACTTTCCTGCATGCGGGCGGCGAGGCCTATCACTTTATTCCCTGTTTAAATGATGATGAGTTCCATATCGAGCTGCTCAGGCAATTGGTGCAAGAACAAGCTCAACCTTGGATACGCGCAGAGTGACGGTAAATTTCTCCGGTTGAAACCGAAACACGGCCTAGTTTCATGCTGATTTTATGGTAGAATCTGCGCCCTTTGTGGCTCGGGAGTGGATTTTTTATCTCTCTAGCCTAGACTCATTATTTTTAGGACACGATGAGCCAACGCTCGTTGTAATGCCCATTAGCATGGATGCCAGGAAAAGAGAGCCACTATGAAGTTTCCCGGTCAGCGCAAATCGAAACATTATTTCCCGGTCAAAACCCGTGACCCACTGCTTGAGCAATTAACCCAGCAACCTCAACCCTTTGCGACTTATGTCAGCGGTATCGATCAAACCCTAGTGGATATTGAAGCCAAGGTTGAGGATGAGTTGCTCAGCCGTTATGGTTTACCTAAGGGCAATTCGACCCTGATCAATGACGAGCAAGCGCATGCCCTGTATACCGAGCTGAAACAACAAGGTTTGATCAGCGATGAGTTTGCGGGTGGCACTATTGGTAACACAGTGCACAATTATTCTATTTTGGCCGATGACCGCTCAGTGCTATTTGGAGTGATGAGCCAAAATATCGAAGTCGGCAGCTACGCCTACCGTTATCTTTGTAACACTTCTTCTAAGGTTGACCTTAACTTCCTGCAACCCGTCGATGGCCCTATCGGCCGTTGTTTTACGCTGATTTCCGATTGTGGTGAGCGTACCTTTGCGATCAGTAAAGGGGCGATGGACAAGTTAACCCCAGAATACATTGATAAAGACGTAGTGCAGGGTAGCTCTGCCTTGGTATTAACCGCCTATTTAATGCGTGCCAGCGACGGCGACAGGATCACCGATGCGGCCATGTGCGCAATTGAATATGCCAAAGCCGCCGAAGTCCCTGTGGTATTGACCTTAGGCACACGTTTCTTAATCGAAGAAGATCCGGTTTGGTGGCAAAACTTTATCCAAGAGCATGTGACCATTTTGGCGATGAACGAAGATGAAGGTGAGGCCTTAACCGGATTTCGCGATCCGCTGCTTGCCAGCGAAAAAGCCCTCGAGTGGTGTGATATGGTGTTAACCACTGCAGGCCCCATCGGGCTTTACACCGCAGGTTATACCGATGATGCCGAAAAGCGTGAAACCAGCCATACACTGCTGCCCGGTGCTATCCCCGAATTTAACCGTTATGAGTTCTCGCGTCCTAAGCTGAAGCGTGACTGCGAAAACCCGATTAAAGTGTTTGCCCATATTTCGCCTTACATGGGCGGCCCAGAGAAAATCGGTAACACTAACGGTGCTGGTGATGGCGCGTTGTCGGCGTTATTGCACGATTTGGCGGCCAATACCTTCCACAAGACCAATGTGCCAGGCTCAAGCAAGCACAAGCGTGATGGTTTGTGTTATTCGTCATTCTCGCAAATTTGTAAGTACGCTAACCGCGTGGCTTACGAGGTGTTGGCGCAGCATAGTCCGCGTCTCTCCCGCGGTTTACCTGAGCGTGAAGACAGCTTAGAAGAATCCTACTGGGAAAGATAAGTCAGTACTGACTTGAGTAAATAAGGGCAATCGCGGCAAACCGTTATTGCCCTTGTTGTTTTTTTGGGATAGATGAAAACTTGAGCCAATGACGTTTTCTCAACAATTAACCCTGTAGATGTTAATTTTTGCTACAGGCAGACCCGAATAAATGATAACGTTAGCCGAATCACTGCTCCCAATAACAGCGAATATTAAGGTGGAATTTTCGGTGAAAGCGCAGATCTTAACAGAAATGAAGGTACTCAAGACAATCGATCCTGAGTTCGAAGTGCAGCGCCGTGTGGCGTTTATTAAATCTAAACTGCAAGCAGCCCGCAGCAAAGCCTTGGTCCTTGGGATCAGCGGTGGTGTGGATTCGTCGACAGCGGGGCGTTTATGCCAGTTGGCCGTTGATAGCCTCAATAGCGAGTATCCTGACGGCGGTTATCAGTTTATTGCGGTGCGCTTACCCTATCAAATTCAAAAAGATGAGCACGAAGCTCAGCAAGCTTGCCAATTTATTCAGCCGACCAAATTAGTCACCATCAATGTGCATCAAGGGGTCGATGGTGTGCATCAGGCGACTTTAACTGCCTTTGTCGAAGCGGGATTGCATTCACCGGATGCGGCAAAAGTTGATTTTATTAAAGGTAACGTGAAAGCGCGCATGCGCATGATTGCCCAATATGAGTTAGCCGGTTTAGTGGGCGGGCTTGTGGTGGGGACAGACCACAGCGCCGAGAATATCACCGGTTTTTATACCAAATGGGGTGATGGCGCCTGCGATCTTGCGCCTTTATTTGGCCTTAACAAACGCCAAGTACGTCAAGTTGCGGCATATTTGGGCGCGCCAGAGTCCTTAGTTTATAAAGCGCCAACCGCGGATTTGGAAGACAATCAACCGCTACTGGAAGATGAAGTCGCGCTCGGCCTGACCTACGAGCAAATCGATGATTTCCTTGAAGGGAAAGAAGTCGGCAAGGATGTTGAAGAAAAACTTATCAATATCTACAAGGCCACGCAGCATAAGCGTCAACCTATCCCCACTATTTACGATTAATTAAGACGGTTATCGTTTGAACATTAACGAAAAGCACCCTAATGGGGTGCTTTTTTTTATGTGCGAAATTAATGCTATCTCGCCAAATTGAATCGAGCCTATTTGGATCAAGCTGAGTCCTATTCTTTAGCTTTGTTTCGCTTGGAGATGGTTACGCGTCAGGGCAATCAAAGCGTTTGAGTATTGGCGATAGTCTAAATAAGGCGTGAGCAGTACACAGCTTGAGAGTGGAGACTGCGACTGCATCATTGCCGTGACGTCTTGCAGTTTACCTTGGGAGTCGTGCATTAATTGCTGTTCGGTTGTTTGCAACGCGTCAGTAGCGATATGGTTATCGGCTGCAATCCCTAATGCCATGGCGGCAGCTTGCCCACAGACAATATGAATCTTGGCATGAGGCGAGAGGGTATTGGCACCTATTAGCAGCATTTGCCGCTGTTTGAGTAATAAGTTGTCGCGATAATCGCGCCAATCCTCTCCGGGCGCGCAAAATTTTGCCAGAATTGTGAAGATCTTACGCCAGTGATTGCCATTTAAGGCGATGAGTTCTGCTATCGCGTTATCTTGCTCCCAATGCCAATCTTCAGGCAAGAGTGGGGGATTGGGGAGATAAAACGCATAGGTCGCTGCGGCTGGGCCAATATGCATAACAGTCGAATATGGGAATAAAAGTGGGGTGGATTTTACCCTAACTTAGGAATACAGCCGAAACTAAATTGTCGCGAGATCAAATCTTAAATATGAAAGTTGAGGTTTTTTTTTATCTAACCTTATAATCTGATTGCGCATTTTATGGGATCCAAGGGACGAGAATGAAAGCCATCATCATAGGCTCAACCAAGCATTTATTTTTCGCGGCATTTTATGCCTGTTTGGGGATCGCCGTCGCCCTGTTGGTGACAGGCATACATTTTCTCAATGCCAGACCCGATCTCTCCCTTTGGCACACTACTGAGCTTAAAAACGAGTTTCGCTACAACACTAAATTAGACAAATTCAGTGATTACATCGCCTTAGAAGATAAGTTATTTGCCGAAGTGGACAATAAAGTGCTTAAAAAAGTCTCGGCGACGGATGCTTCACCCGTGAATCGTTATGTTAAAAATAGCCTGTCGGATCCTGCCCGTTGGCCTCATAACTGGAATCGCACCTTCGAGTGGCCTAAGGCCAATGCGCCCTTTGGCGTACTGTTGCTCCATGGTATGTCCGATTCGCCCTATGCCATGTCCAATGTGGCAGCACATTTTAAGGGTAAAGCCCATGTACTTGGCTTAAGACTCCCAGGCCATGGCACCATTCCAAGTGGTTTAACGAGCCTCTACTGGCAGGACTTAGCCGCCGCGATGAATTTGGCAACGGCACATATGAAACAAGAGCTTAAAGGTAAACCGCTGTTTGTGATTGGTTTTTCAACGGGCGCCGCGGTAGCGCTTAACCATGAGTTAGAACTTATTAATCAGGAGAAAGATCCCGATTATGCGGGAATGATTTTTATGTCGCCCGCTATTGGGCTTGCACCGATTGCGGCTGCTGCCCGTTGGCAAAGCTGGGTTGGCCGTTTACTCGACTTAGATAAGTTGCAGTGGAACAGTATTCAAATGGAATACGATCCCTTTAAATACACCTCTTTTGCGGTGAACGCGGGTGATGTGGTCTACCAATTAGCGCTGCGTAATCAAAGTCTATTAAGTGGGTTAACGCCTGCACAACGTGAGCATATTCCTGACATATTAACCTTTCAATCCGTTGCAGATGCGACGGTTTCAAGCGCCGCGGTGGTGAACCTGCTTTACCAAGTGCTGCCCGAGAAAGGCCATGAGTTAGTGTTGTTTGATATGAACCGTACCGTGATCAACAGTAAATTGATGGCAAATGATCCGTTGCTAGCGTTATTACCGGCATCCTCTGACACTATCCATTACCGTGGCACCTTGATTGAAAATCAGGATAGCGAGACGACTCAGGTTCAAGCGCGGGAGTTTGGTCTTATGCCTCAAGATAATAGTGTACCAGCGCTGAAAAGCGTATCTTTGCATTGGCCTGCGGGGGTGTATTCTCTGTCCCATGTGGCCTTACCCTTTAATGAAGATGATGGATTATACGGCATTAAAACCAATGAAAAATTACACCGGATCCAAATTGGCGCTGCATCATCCCGTGGCGAGCGTGGAGTGTATAGCGTGCCCGCTGCGGAAATGTTACGCCAAAAATGGAATCCGTTTTTCCCCTATATGCTGACGCGAATTGACCAATATCGCGCCGCGCATATGCCCGATTAAACTGTGACTAGGGTGCAAACCACGCAGTTTCGCCCTTGTTCCTTAGCCTTATACAGGTTCTCATCCGCCTGTTTTAACCAAACTTCAAGCGTTGAGCTGTAAGCGGCATCGGCAATGATGGCGCCTATGCTGACTGTGACGCTAAAAGTGACTTGATCGGCCGGGTTCGTAATCACCACGCTGGCGAGTTTTTCGCGGAAGCCATTAAGATGTTGCTCAACTTTCAAGGTATTACACATAGGTAATATCAAGACAAACTCTTCACCGCCATAACGACACAGCAAATCGACATCACGCTTAAAGTGACTCGTTAACACTTCTGCCATCACCCGTAGGCATTCATCGCCCGCCAGATGGCCGTAGGTGTCATTCACTTTTTTAAAGAAGTCGAGGTCGAGCAATACCACTGCAATGGCATCTTGGCCCCGCTCACACAAGTCTTGAATTTTCAGGAATTGCTTTTCGGTATAACGTCGATTGTACAAATTGGTGAGGGAATCCCGCTCGGCCATATCCTTGAGTTTTCGGTTAGCGATTTCCAAGTCCATCGTGCGCTGTTTTACTTTATCCTCTAACTCGAGTTGATAACTGAGCAGTGCTTGCTGATTGGCTTCTAAGCTCTCGTACAGGCTATAGATTTCCTTTGGCGTACTGTTATCGAGCAGCTCATGTTCAAATTTTTCCTCATTGATACTGCCGTCTTTCTTTTGGCTAAAATGTTGCGCCAGTAAGGCGAGGGGAGTAGTCGTTAAACGGCTGATTGCTTTGGCGATAATAATGGCGCCGACCATACTGAGTAACAGTAGCACTATGGTCTTAGTATATTGCTCTTGGGCTAAGGTCAGCAGGGGGACAAACGGCTCAACCACATACAAATGCCAGCCATTTTTGAGTTTATGGTGGGCGTAAATATATTCAGGCGTTTCGGTATCCTCCTGATTGATATTCATCAGCTGTAATCGCGTGCGATACTCAGTGCTACCCGTGACATAGTTGAAAGGGGTTAAGGGCTGTAGACCGAGTCTTTCCGAGGCGTAAACAATATTTTTCTTCTCATCCAATAAGATAATGGATTGCGTCTCATGGTGTTGATTTTGCTTATCAATATTGGAGAAGTAACTTAAATCGAGACTGCCCTCAACAATGCCAATCGCAGTTTTAGACTCCTCTTTAAAGATCGGGGCACTGATGGCGATGATGATGTCCTTGCCGAGCCCACGGCCAATAAATACCGGCGAGACAAAGGTGTTATGGTGAATAAAAGCTTGGATAAAGTAATCCCTATCTAGCACATTCACTTTTTGTGGTAACAGCTTAACTTGGTTAAGTTTCTCAAGTGGGCTGCCCGCCACTATGTCGCCATCCTCATTGGCGATAAACATAGTCGTAAAACTGGGGGTTAACCCTTGAACACTATCGAGGACGAGTTGCCATTGTTCTAAAGGCAAACCCGATATGCTGATAAATTTACCTATGCTGGCAATAGTACGGGTGTTAGTGCTGATATAAGTTTCGGTGGCGTGGCCTAAGGAGATCCCTGTGTCATTGAGGTTTTGATTAATCAACACCTGTTGTTTATCCATAAAATAATGATTAAACACGAGGGATGAGGTCAGTAAGCTGATGGTGGTAATCAAAATAAACAGATAGCTAAGCTGGGCACTCATGGTTCGGCGAGTATGGTTTACCAGCTTATCTTTTAAGTGCCACAAACTGGGGAGTGCCACCACGCAAAGCTCACCTAAGGTAGTGTAGAAAATGCCATTAAAAGCTTGTTTTACCGTGGTAAAGGGAATGTGGTAAGTCGGCATCCCCGTGATTAACCACAGGTATAAGCCCATTAATGGCAAGCCTAACAACAGCCAATAACAAATGCTGGCGTAGAGTATGGGAAAGTCTCTGCGCCGCGCAAACCCCAACCACAGCGCCTCAAGCAAAAACACCAGATACACGTGGGCACTGGACCAAGCCAACATCAAACCCGTTGCCGTAAATAGGGCTGTAAACAGGGCATACCAAGGCCCGAGTAAGATGGCCACAATCACCACCGCCGCGTTGCCTAAAATAAGCTGGACGTTGGCAAAGAGTGGAATAGGGTAGATGTTGAGCACTAAACCCAGTAGGCCGAGAAAGGTGGCTAACTTTAGATGGGCAATATTCAGAGCTGATACACGCAAAGATAAGTCCCTTTAGTCAAAATTATGCTTAAAAAGCAATCGATTGCACTGAAACTATAAATTATATCTAGCTTAGCAGAAGTTTCTTAATTTGATATTGAACAGGTGACTTAAGTTTGGCCTTAGCTCACAGTCTGGCATTCACCATGGTTTTACCTGCTAGCGGCTATATGGTTTCTGGCAAAAATTCGCCACACAGACCAGAAACTAAGCAGTTGATCAAACTCATCTCACTAAGCACTTGCACAGAGGCGAGGCAATTGCTAAAGTCTGGCTCACTTAAGGTGAACCCCACTCAATAGCATCTTAAGTAACAAGTGCTTAAGCTTATCTAAGATAATTTATTTAAGCACGATATTTTCGGTATGTAGCGCAGCCCGGTAGCGCACTGTCATGGGGTGTCAGGGGTCGGAGGTTCGAATCCTCTCATACCGACCAAATTCATAAACAATAAAGCCAGCAATCTTAATCAGTTGCGGGCTTTTTTGTATCTGCTTGTTTATGTCAGGGTGGACTAACGGGGGACTAATGGGGGACTAACGGATTTCCAAAAAACCTTCTTCCAATTAGTGCTTTGCCTTAGTTTTATTTATGGCTAATTTTAATCTCAGCGTGAGGTACTTCGGTCCATTGCAGATGATCCCGCACATAGATTTTGGTGGACTTAGCATCGGTGTGAGCCATCCGACCTTGAGGGTCAACACCCATATCAGAAAACAATCTGGCAGATAGCGCGCGGATCTCGTGGAAGGTTGGGCGCTGGCTCATTTCTAAATGGTCGCACAGACCTAGCTCATCCCTTAATGCCGAAAAGGCTCTGCTAAGGTAATTAGGATCAAGCTGATAGCGGTGGTCTGTGGCCACACTTTGCTTATTGAGTTTGTCAGGTCGGCGATGAACCACATAAGGGCAAAGTAACCCGTCGCGGCTTTTATCGATAATGGCCTTTAATACTTCACCAATCGGTATGGCTACATGGCTGGCTTCTTTTTCTTCTACCTTTTGGCGGTGAATAAATAGGGTGCCATAAATGCCATCCACAGGTTCATCAAACCATAGGCAACCGCATTGGCCGTCCTTAGGTTTTTTTATGCTGTATTTAATCCGCGACACTTCAAGGCGGGCTTGGGTCGATTGCAACGCAAGATCCATTGCTGTTTGTAACCACAATGGCGCCGCGGCATGGATTTGTTGATACACTTCAAAGCTGAGGCGTTGGCGTTCTTTGCCTTTGGTTTTACGCTTTTTCATCTTTCGAGAGGCCGGATTATCTAACATGATGGACTGGTCGATCGCGTAGTTAATCAGTTTCTCTAAGAACCCCAGCTTACGGTTATGCACATTGGGGCTGGCATCAGGATGATATTGGTTTAAATAGCCGTTGATATGCTCAAGGCTAATATCTTGGCTGCGAACCTCCGCAAAATAGGCTTTAACCCGTTCGGCATCGTTGCGCATGGTACTGGCCAGTTGTTTACTTGGCATTTCTTCTTTAAAGATCAGTTCTAACAGTCGGTCCACATGGCTGGCAAAGGACTGGCCATTAGCCAGAGGCGATTCACTCGAGGCCTCAATTAACTGATCCACACTTAGCCCAACAGTCGGTCGCATAATGCGGTTGTACTCAACCGCAATTTGAATCGCTTGCACCTTATCTTTACCGAGTGTTTTGCGAACACCATTTATTAACGTAAAGCGGTAAGTGCCCTTAGAACTATCAAACTTAAGGTACTGAGGCAGGCTTTTATTATGCGACTTTTTTGGGCGAACCATGTTAATTACCTTGAGGTATGATTTTCACACTGATTGAATGCACTCTAAGTGCAATTTGGCAAGAGTTTTATAAGGATATTGCTGATTATAAGAGGCTAATCGATACTGGAAATGAGTTGTATATTTTAGAACGTTTAGCCCATAATCCATATTACTACGAATATTTATTACGGGTATGCCTATGAAGTACTTAGTGGTTCTGTTATCAATTTTTACGTGTTGTTTTCCTTTTTTGGGGAATGCAACCACTTTCTCTCGGGATGAACAGTATATACGTTTGGATTTGGCTCCTTTATGTACAACAGATGGGCAAGTTACTCTTACTCTTACTAATGTATCAGGACAAAAGTTATTTGTAGACCCAAATATAGCTGAACCCGCATATTTTGATTTAGCTAGAGCAAGGATGTATCTAAGAAGTGTTAATGAGAATAGGCTTATTAGCCTGAGACCGTTAACTGAATATGTAAAAACTTCTGATTGGAATGTTTTGGCTGTAGGAGGTGTAATTACCTACCCAATTGATTTTACTAAGCATGTTGTTTTAGATACGACTAAGACCTATCGATCTGGTGCTGAAATTCGTATGCCAATACTTCTTGAGAATGGTCAAGAAGTTGTTGTAAAAATTGATTCAGCAATCCTTAATAAATATGTAGACATTCAACCTGATTGCTTTATTTAAATTTTGTATAAAGTAGGCTTTGTCATGTTTTAATTGTTGATATAGTGATTAAGTTACTATTTTCTGTCGATAAGTAGCTGTACATCGCTCAGGGGGTTGTTGGTAAGTTGTTAATTGTTGGGCTGTTTTAATTTTTTGTTGGATTTTTACAGAGTTTTGTTAATTTTAGTAAATGGTAATAATTTAGAGAAAAATATAGCTTTTAGGTATTCTTGTAAGTGTTAAATATACCCGCTATGTTTCTCTATATTGAGCATGATAATAGCCGCTAAACTATTTCTTAAATGGTTGAAATTTATCTACAGTGGCTATGCCGCATCACTGACTTGATTTCTACCTGCGCGCTTGGCTTGCATCATGGCCTGATCGGCATTATTGAATAGGGTTTCCAAGAGGGCTTGTGCCTCATCGGGATGATTGATTTGGGGCAAGCTTAAGGATGATATACCAAAGCTTGCGGTGCAGTGGATGCTGTAGCCATCAAGCTGTAGTGGCTGCGTATCAAACCCGTGGCGAATTGACTCCGCCACTTGCCATGCTTGTTCATGGTGAGTGTTGGGTAAAATCAGTCCAAACTCTTCGCCGCCTAAACGAGCAAGAATATCATTTGTTCTCAGTTTGGTTTGCGTCAATCTTGCGATATGGATAAGCGCCGCATCACCCATCGCATGGCCCCAGCGGTCGTTAATCCGCTTAAAGTGATCAATATCGAACATGATAAAGGCCAGTGGTTGTGCTGTTTGCTGCGCAACTTGGCGACCGAGATTGAAAAAAGCCCGGCGATTATAGAGCTGAGTCAGTTCGTCAGTGTCGGCAAGACGCTCGGCCGTGGATTTTGCCTCTATCAGCGCTTGCTCCATTTGTTTGCGTTCGGTGATATCGGTGGCGATTTCGATTCTAACTAATCGGCCATCGGTCCAATGAATGGCTTGATCGCGACATTGGTACCAACGGCCATTTTGGGTATTTTGAAACTCCCACACATGGACGCCTGCAGGATTTCCCTTTTCATCCAATAGTTTAGGGTTAGTACAAAATTGACAAGGGGAGTGTTGTGCCGATTGCAGCACTTGATAGCACTTTTTACCCTTTGCCTCCCCCCAAACCGATACACCGTAGTCATTGAGATAGAGTAAATCATAGGTATCTAAATCAGAGACATATACCAGCGCATCGAGACTATTTAAAATAGTATCAATGGCTTGACTATGGTTGGTATCGGAACCCGTTTCGGCGTGTTGTGGGGCAATTTTTGTCATTGTTCGCAGCCGTGCAATTAAAGGGAGTACTAACAACATGGAGTACTATTTATAGATGCTAATATAACCTATAAATATAAATCTGTCCGATATTCAATTAATTATGTTGTTATAAAATGGCTAGATTTCTATTACTAGGCATTCACTTTGCCCCTTTAACGCCTTTCGCCGTGACATTTCAACCTGTCAGTTTAGGTTAAATCTGACTTTTTAAGTAAGCGATAGCCGTTTGTGCCCGGCGGGACAAAGGCCACTCAGCTCTGTGGATCAGCCAAATGGTGTCCACGACTTGGCTTCCACACTCAACCACATAGATTTCCTCTTGCCGTTCAAAGGCCTTACGGGCATAGCGAGGGATCACGGTAAAGCCGAGTCCCTTAGCGACGGGTTCCAAGATTAAGCTTATCTGATTGATAAAACCTTTACAGCGGATCTCTTGGATGCCAGGACTTCCCGGATATTTGCGGCTCAATAAACGGGTGGCCATGGCTTCGCCATCGGGGTGGGAGATAAATCCGAGGCGCTGCAAATCTTGCCAACTGGTAATTTTCTGCCCCGCAGGCACAACCAACTCGAGGGGTTCTTCGGTAAAATGGCTACTGCAAATACTGGGATCCGACGGCTTAAACGTCACCATCCCCAGCTCATGTTGATTAGCGAGAATGGCGGAGAGGATTTCATTATCGGGGGCAAAACGATGATGAATTTTTAGCTGCGAAAACGCCGTTTGTAGCTGTAAAAGCAAGGGGTAGAGGGTTAAGCCAATACTGCCAGGGGTGATAAGGCTAATCTCGCCAATATGGGCATCGTCTTGAATGAGTTTTTGCTGTAATCGCTTCTCGGCGCAGTCTATATCGTTGACGTAACTCAACAAATGCTCACCAATGGGAGTGATTTCGAGTTGGCGGCTACGGCGCAAAAATAGGGTGCCGTACTCTTCCTCTAAGCGACTGATATGCTGGCTGACCGCGGCTTGGGTGATACCTATGGCTTCGGCCGTGCGGGTAAAGTTTCCCTTTTCCACTAACACTGCAAAGGTATTGAGCCATTGTGGATTTATCATAACGAAATCTTATAGAACCTATAATATGGTGATGCTTTTAATTATGGCACGTTCGTTTTAGTCTGTCCTCATCTAGTTAACCCATGGTTAGGACTGTCAGATGACCCAGCTATTTTCTCCTTTCAGATTAAAAGATATCACGCTTAAAAACCGCATTGCCGTGGCGCCTATGTGCCAGTATCAGGCTCTCGACGGACTGAGTAACGATTGGCATCAAGTACATTACACTAGCCTAGCTCGCGGCGGCGCAGGCTTAGTGGTGGTTGAGGCGACCGCCGTATCGCCAGAGGGGCGGATCACCCCGCGCTGTTTAGGATTGTGGAACCAGGAACAAGCGGCAGGCTTAGCCAACATCGCTTCGGCGATTAAAGGCGCTGGCGCGGTGGCGGGGATCCAAATCGCCCATGCTGGTCGCAAAGCCAGTGCCAACATTCCTTGGGAAGGGGATGACCATATTGAGGGTGAGCAAGGCTGGCAAACATTGTCGCCATCGGCCGTGGCATTTGGTGCTAACCTTGGCAAAGTACCAACAGCCATGACGATTGACGATATTCAACGTGTGAAAGCCGATTTCGTGGCGGCGGCCAAACGGGCGCTTGAGGCTGGGTTTGAATGGTTAGAGCTGCACTTTGCCCACGGCTATTTAGCGCAAAGCTTCTTCTCGACCTATGCCAACCAACGTACCGATGAATACGGTGGTGATGCACAAGGGCGAGGCCGTTTTCTTATCGAGACGGTTGAGGCGGTGAGGGCGGTTTGGCCTGAGCATTTACCGTTAACGGCCCGCTTTGGTGTGATTGAATTTGATGATAAAGACGAGCAAACCCTGAGTGAGTCCATCGCCTTGGTGAAGCAATTTAAGCGCGCTGGTCTCGATATGCTTAACGTCAGTATTTGTTTTTCAACACCTACGGCCAATATTCCTTGGCGCCCGGCCTTTTTGGCGCCTATTGCCGAGCGAGTGCGTCGGGAAGTGGGTTTCCCGGTGGCAACGTCATGGGGCATGGATAATCCTCACCACGCAGAGCAAGCGATTCAAGATCAGCAAATGGATTTAGTGATGATAGGTAAAGCATTTTTGGCTAACCCTCACTGGCCTTATCAAGCGGCACAAACCTTAAAGGTTTCGCGTCCATCTTGGGTGTTACCTTCATCCTACGCCCATTGGTTAGAGCGTTATTCCACCGTGAAGGCGGAATCATCCATAGATTGAGCTAGTTCTTAGCCAAATAAAAAGCCCCACGATAAAGTGGGGCTTTTTAATTATTGTTTATTTTTTCTCGTTTTAAACCCAAGCTTTACTGGGAGCAAAAACGACCTGTAACGATTGGCTAGCTTATTGACCTCTCTACTTAATGATTATAGAGGCGGCGGCCCTCTCGCATCACTTGGATAAGCTCAGGCGCACTCATCTTCTTATGCAGTCTGTGTTCAAAGTTTTCATCGTAAATACGGTATTTACCATGGCGGTCGATGACGGTGATTTCCGACTGTTGATAAATGGCAAAAATTCGACTGTCACCGATGTAAATCCAGGTCTCTTGACTCGGTTGCAGCAGGCTACGGCCCGCGCTGTAGTCCGTGGTGTTATTGGTGCAACCTAAGATATGGGTCATCAAGGTTGGCACTACGCCATAGTGACTGGTGCGGTATTTAACCTTACTGGCACCGACATTCGGCCAATGAATGACCATAGGCACTCTGACACTCTCGGGTGACAAATTGCGCTGGGCTTCATCGCTGTTGCTGGTAAATATCTTGCCGTTGACACCAGTGATCACCACTAAGGTGTCGCTCGGCAACTCACTCACTATCGCTTGGATTTGCTTATCAATAAAATTCAATGATTGGCGATATTGGTTAAACAGCACCTTTTGTGCGGGTTTCAAATTGGCATCGGCCTTAACGGTTTCGATACCAAGGAAGCCGACTGGGGTATCAAAATTCTCTGGTGCCTTCAGGTTGACGAGGGCAAACCAGGGACCCTGCTGCTCGCTTTGCCACTGCTTAAAGTGGCCAACGCTGCGTAAATCCGCATCGGCACTGCCATTGGTTTCTTTGGCGATGACGGGGGTAAAGTCATTAAACATGGCCTGCGCGGAGCGTAAATTCAGATTGGTTTCTGGGATAAATAAGCCAAGCTGATAAGCCGCCTGTCTAAAGCTTTGGGTCATGATTGGGCTAGTGCTATTGAAGATGCGCGCATCGCCATAGCTGCCTTGCAAGCCATAGAGCAGGGAGAACATGCCGGTTCTAAATTGATTGCCGCCACTGTAATGCTGGGTAAAGCTCTGATTCTGCTCAGTGTATTGATGCAAAAACGGCATAGTCTTAGCATCCACCATGTCGGCACGTAAGCTGTCGATGGTCAACATTAACACATTGGGTTTGCTGTCGGCTTGACACTGTAGTGGCTGCGTGGGGTAACTGAGCGTGCTGGTCGCATGATTGGCTTCATCATCCGATTGTGAAGAGCCATCAATCCCATGGCTTTCCATAAAGGAGCGCGCAGTGGCAGGGTACGACAGTGGATAAGTATCATCGAAACGGGTAATTTCGGTGATATCGGCCGCGTCGGCCCAAATGTGGATCAAATGGCTGCTGACAAAACACACCCCAATTAGGGTAATAACCTTATTGCCAAGATTTAGCTTTTGGATTTTCTCAATCCGTTTCCACAGGAAGTTGGCCGCCGTTAGCTCAATCACCAAAATGGCGATGGGCGTGACAATATAAGAGGTACCGTGGAGCAGGGCATTTAAATCGGCCCAGGCTAAGTCGAAGGCGAAGGGGCTCAAGTGCATGCCATAATCGGCATACACTATGGTGTCATACAGTAAGATACACAGGCTTAAGGTGGCGATAACTGCCGCTAAGCCCCTTAAAATCTTGGAATAAGGCAAGATTAAGGTCAGCGGGAATAGGCAGATCAAGTAGGCGATAAAAGCAAGAAAACTGAACTGGCCAATGGTGCTGACGGCGAGGTAGCCCCAGCCAAACCAAGTTTCGGGATAACCCACACTGCTCAGATAGCGTGTGCCGACAATCATGGCTAACAGGCCATTAAAGAAGGCGAACCAATGTCCCCAGTTGATGAGTCGTGACACGCGATCGCGGCTCATTTGCTTTTTTCGCTCGACCATAGTGATCCGCTTATTCCTAAAAGACGTTGTATCTTATGTTGTTTTAACGATTGTTACTCGACTAACTTAATTGGATTTCACCGATTGTGCGAGTGCTTTCGCAAATTGTTCAGCTACCGCTTGGCGAGATTCGCTTGGCACTTTGCGCTCGAGCAGGTGAGTGACACAGTTGCCCAGCGCCATCAGGCTTAAGTCAGTAGGGGCTTTGTGCTTTTCGAGTACCGCTAAAATCTCGGCGATTAATGATTCAACTTGTGCGTTTGAGTATTTCGATTGGATTGCCATAATCAAAAAATGTTTCACTTTGGAATGGATTAGCGGCATATAATAGCGGATTTATTCCAGCATCACTATCAGGGCTTATGAGTATTAACATCGAACAAGCAATTATTCACGAGATTTCCCAGGACAGTCAGGGGCAATTACGCTGCCGTTTACGTCCTCAACCTCTGCTGAACAGTCAGGCTGTCGAGATGATGCTGGAAGAATTGCATCAGACTTATACCAGCAAATCCGGCAAAGGATTTGGCTATTTTGGTATCCATGGTGATGACGGTGAGGCTAATCCTGCCTTTTCTAACGCGCTGCAGGAATACCGTGCAGGGGATTTAGGCTTCGTCGAATTTACCGGCCAAGCCAGTAAGTTGTTGCAGGAAGAGTTGGCAAAATATGATTTTAGCCAAGGCGGATTCCTGTTGATGTCCTGCTATACCAGTATGGCGAGTGACTTTTTGTTTGTGGCGCTGTTGAGTGCCAAATCATCGATGACGGTACTCGATGATATGGAACTGTCGCAAAACAACCACTTAGATTTAAGCAATATTCAATTAGCGGCGCGTATCGATCTTACCGAATGGCAGGCCGATAAGGACTCTCGCAAGTACATCTCCTTCATCCGTGGACGTGCTGGCCGTAAGGTGGCGGACTTTTTCCTCGACTTTATGGGCTGTGTCGAAGGCGTGAATACCAAGGCGCAAAATAAGACCCTAATGAATGCGGTGGAAGATTTTGTTGCCAGCAGCGATCTGACCAAAGAAGAACGTCAGCAATGCCGTAACAAAGTGTTTGAGTATTGCTCAGAGCGTTTCGACGAAGGTGCCGACATTGAGATCAAAGATTTAGCCGATGAACTCGCCGACCAAGGTATGGAGTCTTTCTATGACTTTGCCCGTGGCGGCAGTTATGAGTTGGATGAAGAATTTCCCGCCGATAAATCGACCTTAAGACAATTGAAGAAGTTTTCGGGTACTGGTGGCGGCGTCACCATTAGCTTCGATGGTGGCCATTTAGGGCAGCGAGTGATTTACGATCCGATTTCCGACACGCTCTTGATTAAAGGCGTGCCCGCTAACCTAAAAGACCAGTTAGATAGACGTCTTAAGGGCGAATAAGCCGCTAGGGATATTATCGCTTAAGCTTTAAGCGTCCGCTTTTTAAGCATCCAGTATTGAACAAAAAGGCCGAGGATGAATCCTCGGCCTTTCTCTTTTGCGCGAAAGCGACTTATCTGAAGTGCCGTTTAGCTCGACCTACTTGGTCGCTGCCGCAAATGGCACTGGGCGTGGTGTTGCTTTATTCGACGGTGGCAGGATTGGTAGGGTGATCTGCGGCTGTTCACCCGTGAGTGAATTTAAGAAGGCCACCATTTCCTTAGTTTCTTTGTCGGTAAGCCTTTGTCCTAACTGAATATCCGCCATGGTATTGACCGCTTCTTCAAGCGTCCAAACACTGCCATCGTGGAAGTAGGGATAGGTGAGCTCGATATTGCGCAGCGTTGGTACTTTAAACACATATTTATCGGCTTCTTTGCCCGTCACGCCTTTACGCCCTTCGGCAGGATTATTGGTGTGGAACGGTTTGATGAGGCCCATCTTCATAAACATAGTGCCACCGACCGCTGGGCCGTTGTGGCAGCTGACGCAGCCTTTGTCCTTAAACAGTTGGTAACCGGCTTTGGCTTCGCTGCTAATCGCATCCTGTTTACCCAATAAATATTGATCGAAGGGGCTATTCGGCGTGACTAAGGTTTTTTCGAAGGCGGCAATGGCATCGGTTAAACGATCGATATCGACTTTTTCATCACCGTAGACCTTAGCGAAGCGAGCGCGGTATGCGGGCATCGAGGCAACGGTTTCGGTGGCGAGTTCATGGGTAAAGCCCATTTCCTTCGGATTGGCAATCGGACCTGCGGCTTGTTCTTTTAAGTCGCTGGCGCGACCATCCCAGAATTGCGCCAGCATAAAGTCGGCGTTCAGCACGGTTGGGGAGTTAATTGGACCCTCTTGCCAATGGTGGCCAATCGATGTAGGCAGGGCATCCACGCCACCGGTGGAAAGATTGTGGCAAGAATTACAGGAGATAAAGCCTGATTTCGACAGTCTAGGTTCGAAAAACAGCATCTTACCCAGCTCGACTTTTTCTGGCTCAGTGATTTTAGCAGGCGTAATCACTTCAATCGGTTCGGCAGCAACGGCGTAGTGTCCGCCTAACATGGCCATAATACTGATCGCAATAGCGGTGAGTTTTATCATCTGGTCTCTCCCTTATTAACCTTGTTTTGTGTGTGGTTTATAGGGCGATACTAACGGCTTAATCGCCTTAGAGATAACGCCTTGTTTCGATTGGGTCTATCGCAGTTGTGGATTAGATTTTTGTGAGCTAATTCGCTGTTTTTGTTTGATTATCTCGATAGTGTGAGTGGCGTTTCGTTTAGCAATTCACCTGCTAATCGCGAGTATCTATTAACCAGCCAATATTTACCCTCGTCTATTCATCGCTATTGATCAGATGTGACCCTTGACGGGCTTATCGAGATGTTTCCGCGCGCAAGGGATGGGCGAGTGGCGTAAGAGCATTTTGCTTTTTGCTTACTCAGCCATTCAATTAGCCATTGAATTGGTTAACTCATGCGCGCAGCTTGTGCATTTGTTGTGTCATACAGATAAAAAGCGCCTAACAGTGGATTCATTTGTCGCGGGGCGAGGCAGAATTGATTAGAATCCTTATTTACTGTTTGGGTAAGCTTGGTTATGGCCAAGTGAGCGTGCTCGGCCATCGCTAAGTGGCGCAATCCCTATTTAGGCGGACTGTTTTTCTGCCGAGGAGAGTCAATGCAACTGTTTGTTAAAGATTTAACCGTGATCGATTTTTCCTATCTTTGCCCAAAGCGTGGCATGGTGGGGGAAAGCTGGATTGTCGATGTGGTATTAGAAGGCGGCCTAGACGAGCAAAATATGGTGCTCGATTTCGCTAAAGTGAAACGAACCATTAAACAGACAATTGATGCGGTGGCTGACCATCGTTTATTGGTGCCGACTGCGTACAGTGGCGTGCGTTGGCAGCAGCAAGGCGATCGGGTATGGATGGATTTCGATAGCGCACTCGGTGAGATCCACTTAGCTTGTCCTTCCCAAGCCTTTGCACTCGTTCCATCGGAACAGATTGATATTCCAAGCGTTAATGCCTTTTTGCAAAAAGCACTGCGGGAAACTCTGCCCGATAATGTCGAAGGTATTAGCCTCACCTTAAGACATGAGATCCTGAACTCGCCTTACTATCATTACAGCCATGGTTTACGTAAACACGATGGCAATTGCCAGCGGATTGCCCATGGTCATCGCAGCCCGGTTCAAGTGTTTGAGAACGGCATTCCGGCACCGAAATGGGATGAATATTGGGCCAAGCGTTGGCACGATATCTACCTCGGTAGCGAGGAGGATTTAGTGTCAGTGAAGACCTTAAACCTATCGCCACAAACGCGGATCAGTGATGACAGCCATTATGGCTTTCACTATCAAGCGCCGCAGGGGGATTTCCAACTGGCCATGCCCAAGGAATGTTGTGATTTGATCCCGCACGATACTACGGTTGAATTGCTGGCCGACTATATGGCGACCACCTTAGTGGCAAAAGTGCCTTCAAGCCAATTTACAGTGATTGCCTACGAAGGCGTGGGGAAAGGCGCCATCGTAAGTAAAGGCAATTAACCCGTCGATTTTTTATAACGCCCTAATCTTTAGGGCGTTATTGTTTGAATAAGGATTTTTGAGAAGATGCTAAACGCTTTACCTAATGCCCGACCTAAGTTGTTAAACACTTTGCCGAATACACCATCGCGCAGCTGTAAGGCGGTAGTTTTGTCGCTCTTAACCCTGTTTAGCTTATCGACTCAGGCGCAGGTCAGCTTTGAAGGGCAATTTGAGCAGGGCGCGTTAATTCGTGGTAAAGCGCCGGCGGGCACGCAGATAAGTCTTAATGGTGAGGCATTAAAAGTGACGCCAGACGGCCATTTTGCCTTTGGTTTTGATAGGGATGCGCAGTTGAGTCAAGAGCTACGCTTGGTCTATCCCGATGGCTTAACCGAAGTCAAACCGCTCAGTGTCACTAAGCGTGAATACAATATTCAGAGCGTTAGGGGCATCAGCAATAAGATCATGAAGCCCGATCCCGTGGCGCAGGAACGTGCCGCCAAAGATACGGCGCAGGTGAAAGCGGCCCGTGGTACTTTTAGCGAGCAAACGGCATTTTTACAGTCGTTTATTTGGCCATTAACCGGCAGGATCTCGGGCGTCTATGGCAGTCAGCGTATTTATAATGATGTGCCTGGCAACCCCCATTTTGGGGTGGATGTCGCCGCGAAAACCGGCACTGTGGTTGTCGCGCCCGCCGATGGCGTGATTAGCCTGTCGGTTCCCGATATGTTTTATTCGGGCGGCACTATGATCATCGACCATGGTTATGGCGTGAGTTCCAGCTTTTTGCACTTAAGCAAACTCTATGTGAATGCGGGCGAAACCGTTAAGCAAGGGCAAGCCGTGGCGGAAGTCGGCGCGACAGGGCGAGCGAATGGCCCGCATTTAGATTGGCGATTGAACTGGTATCAAATGCGCCTCGATCCGACAACCATAGTGCCATCTATGGCGACCGTGCTGGCGGCGGAAAAAGCACAGAAAGCGCAAAAAGTCGCGAAGTAAATCCCGCGACCATCTCTTAGCCTATCTCTTATTTCCTAACAGGGCGCCTAATCATTGGCGCCCTGTTTTATGCTTGAGCGCTTATTGCAATAACGGGTGATCGGTCGGCAGATGGCGGATGATCCACAGTACCAGCTTGTGCTTCATATTCGGGCCATCCTCCTTATCTTTGGCTAAGGGTTGGATCAAATTATCGGTCACTAACAGCCGATAAATACATTCCACTTTATCCTTGGGTGATACACCCTTATCAAAGTCGTCAAAACCACGCTTTTTGGCGTAGCCGATACCAATCTCCAAGGCGAGTTTGAGTAGCTGTGCTTCATGCTTGTGTGGTTTCATGCGCTGCGTCCTTATGGAAATCACGGGAAGCTTGCTGGCATTCCCGTGGTCGATAACACAAAAATCGATAAAACCTAATGGCGAATCAAAGCGTTAATAGTCATAAGCTAGACTATTTCTACCTTTATTGTTGCTGACTTTTTCTCAAACTGCCTGTTTTATACAAGCAATTGTCAGTAATTGGTATGGTGCTCACACTCTTCTCGAGAAGGGGCGCAAATGGATTGCAGTTTCCTCTACGCCTGTTCGCTGGCGATAACCGCTTTTATGCTGTGCGGGTGAATTTTGATACAGACATCGGCTTGTTTAAAGGCGATGGTGGGGTTGGCTAAGCGTTCTTTATCGCCCTTGGGCGAGCTGTATTTCACTTTTATCGGCGCTTCGGTTAAGGATGCCGTTCTCCCTTGGAGTAAGGGCGCAAGCGATGGGCACAACTGGGCTAGTTCTTGGCTTAGGCTGTCGCAGTCCTGTGCAGTGGATGGCTGTACCAGTTCGATATGTTCCCAACCTTCTTGGGGATAAAGGGTATCACCGGGATAGGGTAATTCGACGCAGTCGATGTTAAAGCTACCTAATATTAATGGCTTATCAAGTTCGATAATCAGGATAGTGCGGCCATTAATTTGATTATCCGAGATGATCCGCCCGCGTGCGTTAAAGGCCTGCTTGAGCGCATCGGCAGCAGCTATGCTGTTCACTCTCAAGGCGACATGATCGCAATGCAGGGCCTTGTCCGCTAAGCCTAATTGGTCGAGAAATGCGAGGATTTTCGCCTCAAACTCAGGCCATGTCTGTTCTAATGTGGCGTAGCTGAATACTTCAGCCTCTGTAGTGATTGTTGACATAAAACATCCTTAAAACGGGTACAAACAAAAACGCCCATTTGACTGGGCGTTGAGTCGCATAGGGCTAATCAAGCTTAGCGCTTAGGGCCAAATCTCGATGGGCGTGCCTTCATCAACGGCTTTCCACACTTCATCCATCTCGGCGTTGGTAATGGCGATACAACCGTCGGTCCAGTTGTATTGCTGTGCCTGCTCAGGCGAGAGAGGTGAACGTGGGTTCTGGCCGTGGATCATGATCATGCCACCCGGGCGGATCCCCAGCGCCTTGGCTCTTAACTTATCTTCTTCATTGGGATAAGAAATGTGGATCGACTTGTAATAGGCGCTATCGGATTTTTTATAGTCCAGAATATAACGGCCCTGCGGCGTACGTTGGTCGCCTTCAGTCAACTTGTGACCCGTCGGCAAGTCACCCATGGCAATACGGTATTGTTTGAGGATTTTGCCGTCCCTTAACAGCGCCATATTCGACTCAGACTTAGTGATCACCACTAAATCGACTTTACCTATACCCGATGAGGCGAGCACTTGGGGTGAAATCAGTGCGGCGAGAGTCAGGGCCACAGTAATTGTTTTAGTGAGTAGGGGTACGCGCATGTCTTCCTCTAAAAATGACACAGATATAGGTTTTTCGCGCATCATACCGCAATTTTATGTCTATGTGAGTAGATAATTTTGAGCTAGTGGCAATTGCATGGCAGACTTTGAGGATTTGGAAAAGATAACGCTTTTTATCGCAAGGAAGTTTTCCCCTATGTCAGATCTGTCGCCTGAAAAACCAGACACCGAAAGCCCCTTAAAACATCAGTTACGCACTATTATTTTTGGCACTGATACGCCCGCAGGACGCTACTTCGATATCGGCTTAATGGTCTGTATTGTGCTCAGTGTGGCGTTGGTGTTCCTCGATACGGTCGAAGCGGTTCATCAAGATTATGGGCACATCATTCGCGTTTTAGAGTGGGTATTTACGCTGATTTTTACCATTGAATATGGTTTAAGGCTGTATTGCGCGACCCATCCTGTGTTGTATGCCCGCAGCTTTTACGGTTTAGTGGATTTATTGTCGGTATTGCCGAGTTATTTGGCGCTGTTTATTCCAGGGGCGAATTTCACCTTAGTGATCAGGGTGCTGCGCCTCTTTAGGATCTTTCGGGTACTGAAATTACTGCGCTATTTAAGCGAAGGTAATCTACTGCTCAAGGCCATGCTGCAGTCGAGCCGCAAGGTGTTTTTGTTTTTCTTCTCGGTGAGTTTGATCATCATGGTGTTAAGTGCCGTGATGTATGTGGTCGAAGGCCCTGAGAATGGCTTTAGCTCTATCCCCAAATCCGTATACTGGACCATTGTGACAATCACGACTGTGGGTTACGGCGATATCACGCCAAAAACCGAATTAGGCCAAGCGATTGCGGCTTTTACTATGTTGCTGGGTTATTCGATTATTGCGATCCCAACGGGGATTTTAACCGCTGAAATCTCCCAAGAAGTGGGCCGACACAGGGATCTGCGTTCCTGCAACCAATGCCATAAGATGGGCCACGACCTCGATGCCACTTATTGTAATCGTTGCGGTTGTGAGCTGGATAAGCTCGAAGCGCCCCAAGGGAAAGGAGATAAGTAGCATCAAATGTAGGTTTCTTCATCCCTTAGTACGTTAACGGCACTAAGGGAGGAAGGATTAGAAGGGATGAGAAAGGACGAAGAGATTAGCTGGCGACGGCGTTCAGTGTGTCGTCTTTTACCTTGAGATTTTTATCCTGATCCAGCCCAAGGCTAGAGACTAAACGCAGCTGCATCCCTAAAGCCGCCATCTGTTTTTGTTCACGCTGCAAATCTTTCATAAACAAACTGATTTTACGTTTATGGCTGGGCAGTACTAACATGAGTCCATCCGGAACGACTTGGATTTTCTCCAGCACTAGGGCTTTGGCAATTCGGCCTAAATGCACTAATACCGCCAAGCGCAGCAGACAGGCGAGGCGAATGAGGGTGAGTTTGTGGCTTGGCTCTAATTCGGCGAGTAGCAATTCATTGGGTTTCTTACGGTGGTTGGCAATAAGCCTGGCTAAATCCTGTTGCAGTGCCTCACTAAAACCCGGTAAGTCACTGTTGCTAATGATATAAGCGCCATGTTTATGCAATGCCTTTGAGTTGATGTGCAGCCCAATCTCATGCAAGGTGGCAGCGTAGGACAGCAAACGTGCATGGGGTCTTAATCCCCATTCATCGGCGACTTGCTCAAACAGCGCCATGGCGGTGTCCCGCACTTTGGCCGCATGGGGCATATCCACATGGTAAAGCTGGGCAATACTGTCGACCGTACGGTGGCGAATATCTTGATACTGACCGATTTTCGCTAATTCGTAGAGTACGCCTTCGCGCAGGGCGCCCGGACTAAATTCCAATTGCTCAATGGGTAAGCGCCTAAAAAAGCTGATTAAAATGGCAAGGCCAGCGGGCACCAGTGGCGTGCGTTTATCATCGACATTGGCAAAGTGCACTTGGCTGATGTGTCCGCACTTAATCAGTTTCAGCTTTAATTGTTTGAGGCGGGCGAGGGTGACGATTTCATCGCCATGATCTTCCTGAATCGCTTCGCAAATGGCTTTGACTGTGCCAGAGCTGCCAAGCACTAAGTCCCAATCGCCGCTGAAATATTCTTTTGAGAGCGAGGCAAATTGTTTATCGGCGGCGCTTTGCGCTCCGCGAAATGAGGCCGGCGTGATTTGCCCATCGATAAAAAAGCGCTCGTTAAAACTCACGCAGCCACAACGCAGGCTCGATAAATGGGTGGGGGTATTTTTTTGCCCGAGTACCACTTCGGTCGAGCCGCCACCAATGTCGATTACGATATTGCGTTTACCCAGCACTTGGCTTTGGGCAATGCCGTTATAGATAAGGCGTGCTTCCTCGTGGCCAGAAATCACCTCCACCGGATAAGGCATTATGCTGAGCGCCGCTTCAATAAATTGCTCACGGTTTTTGGCGACCCTTAGGGTATGGGTGGCGACTAAACGCACTTGGGCTTGGTCGAGGTTGGAAAAACGCTGATTAAAGTCTCGCAGGCAATTGAGGCCGCGCTCGATAGCATCCATGCTGAGGATGTTCTGCGCATTGAGGCCCGTCGCTAACTGAACTTGTTGTTTTTCTTTGTGCAATATTTGCAAGCTGCCGTCTTGCTCACGGGCGATAACCAGATGAAAACTGTTTGAGCCCATGTCGATAGCGACAAAGTGTCGCGGTTGTGAATGTGTGGCAACCAATCGGATTATCCTTAGGCAATCGAGACGATGATAAAGCCAGCGTTAGCTGGCTTTGGCCTGTAATTCGGGATTGTGGGCAAGTTCCGCCGCGTGCTCCGCTTCAAGCTTTGCGGCTTCGCGCTGGGCGCTAAATTCTTGCTGCAATCGCTTCTCATAATTAATCAGATATTGATAAATGGCAATTTGAGAACGCACTTTACGTTTATTACCGCGGTTACGATAAGGATTACTCTGTTCCTTATTGATGATGCGCGCCTTAGTGTTGTCATTGAACTGTAACGATAAAATATCCATCACCATTTGTTTTAGACGCGGATCATAAATAGGCACACTTACTTCGACGCGGTTATCTATGTTGCGGCTCATCCAATCGGCGGAGCTGATAAATAATTTATTCTCACCACCGGCATGGAACAGCATCACCCGTGAATGTTCTAAAAATCGGTCGACAATACTGTAAATCTCGATGTTGTCGCTGATCCCCGGAATTTGTGGAATCAGCGAGCACATACCGCGGATCAACAGTTTGATTTTGACCCCCGCAGCCGAGGCCTCGTAAAGTTTTTGGACTAAGGACTCATCGAGCAGGTTATTCAATTTTAAGGTAATCGCTGCCTTAATATGGCTCTGGGCATTGACGATTTCGTTATCAATCAAATGGGTCAGTTTTTGTCTCGCATCATAGGGCGACACAATCAAATGCTGGAAGTTATCGCGGCGGTAAGGATGTTCAATCAGGTCAAACACTTGCTCCACTTCGCGGGCGATTTCCTGATTGGCGGTAAACAGCGATAAGTCGGTATAGACCCGCGCCGTGCCTTCGTTAAAGTTGCCTGAGCCTACGTGGCAATAGAGTTTCATCTCGCCTTGCTCTTCGCGGCCAATCAAACACAACTTAGAGTGTACTTTTAAGCTGGTAATCCCATGGTGGACCTTCACGCCCGCCTCGGCGAGCACCCGTGTCCATTCAATATTGGATTGCTCGTCAAAGCGAGCCCGCAGCTCAATCACGGCGGTGACTTGTTTACCATTTTTCACCGCATCGATAAGCGATTGCATCACATGGGATTTTTTCGCAACACGGTAAAGGTTGATGCGAATAAAACGCACCGCAGGATCGTAGGCGGCCTGACGCACCATTTCGGTAAAGTGGGAGAACTTATGGTACGGGTAGTTGACCATAATATCGCCCATCTTGATCGCATCGAAACTGTTGGCACTGCGGCCAAAGCCCGAGCTATTGAGCGCGGGCAATTTTTCGTTTTCGAGGTAATCACGGCTAGGGTTGGGGAAGCCGATAAAGTCCTTAAAGCTGTGGTAACGTCCGCCGGGGATCAAACATTCAGTCGAGCTGATGTTTAAATTTTCTTTAAGCATTTCGAGCATATGCTCGGGCATTTCTTTGTCGTACACCAAGCGCACAGGTTCGGCGGTCAGGCGTTTTTTCAAACCCTTGGTCATTTTTTCGAGCTGGGTTTGTTCAAGTTCGTCGGTAATATCGAACTCGGCGTCGCGGGTCAGCTTCATCGAATAGACTTCAATCGCATCGTACTCGAAGAAGGGACCAAAGAGATCGTCCACACAGTGGCGAATAATATTATCCAGCAGGATTAAGTATTTTTTCGCCTTCGATTTTTCGGCGGGTAACTCAATGAAACGTGGCACATTTTTGGTGGGCACTTCCACGAGGGCATATTGTCTGCGGGATTTAGTGAACAAACACACACACAGATAAGTGGCGTCGTCGTTGATATGCTTTACTAAATCGCGATTGTTGTTAACGATAAGCGGCGCGATATGGCGTTTAAAATGATCGCGAAAATGTTTTTTAAGCCAGTTACTGTGGAACTCGCTTAATTGTTTTTCGTTAATTAACAAAATGTTGCGGCGGACTAATTCACGCATCAACTCGACGTAAATGCTATCGAAACGCTCCTGCAATGCCATCACTTTGGTTTGAATTTTGGCCATGAGGTGGCGGCTATTGCTGCGACCTTCCTGCAACGCGGAGAGTAGAATTGAACGTCTGACCGCGGCCACCCGCACCCGAAAGAACTCATCCATATTATTGGAGAATATGCCTAAAAAGCGCACCCGCTCCACTATAGGCACATTGGGATCACAGGCCTCCTGCAGCACCCGCTCGTTGAATGACAACCAAGAGATTTCTTTATCGATCGACAGTTTATCGGTATTCGGGGACACTGCACAGCTCCTTTAAGCAAGCGTCATGGCGCAATATACAATAGCATTCATCCATCGGAGTGCAATCAGATTTGCTACTGAAAAATGAAGGGATTTACTGACCATTTCCCCTTCAGGCGAAAGTGATATGCGCTCAAAGATACGAGCTGAATATGTCAGATTGATGACAAGTGTGACAGAAATGTGACTTTAAAATGAACTTACATTTAGCCGCAAATTTACAAGGTAAAGCAGGGAAACTGTGCTGGGCTTCCTTTGGGATTGGGGCAAACTGTGTTACCTTGCTCGGCTTTTTGATTGTGGTTTGACTGTAGGGGTAAGCGGATGTTTGTCGGATTTGATTATGGCAGTGCCAACTGTGCCGTTGGGATCATGCAGGGAGATGACGTTTCACTGTTACCCTTATCGAGCGATTCAGCCTATTTACCTTCCACTGTGTATGCAATGGATAGGGAGCTTATTGCCGAGGCCGTTTACCGTGGCTTGCCGCAGGCGTTGAAAGCGGATTATGCCAAGAAGCGCGCCGCGCAATTGAGCCGCGCCCGTATGGTGCGCCATGAATTAGATCTCGATGCCGAAACCCAAGCGGTGTTTGTGGGTGAGCAGGCCGTGGCCGCTTATCTTGAAATGCCGGAAGAAGGTTTTTATGTCCGTTCGCCAAAATCCTTTTTAGGGGCGACCGGTCTTAGGCCTGAGCAAGTCGCCCTGTTTGAAGACATAGTCACCTTAATGATGCAGCACATTAAAGTGCGCGCCGAAGCCGTACTTGCCGAAAAGGGCGTCGCATCTGAGGGACAGACTAGCATTACCCATGCGGTGATTGGCCGCCCAGTGAACTTTCAAGGCATTGGTGGTGAAGAGAGCAACCGTCAAGCCGAGGCCATTTTAACCTTAGCCGCGAAACGGGCGGGGTTTGTCGATGTGGCATTCCTATTCGAACCACTGGCAGCGGGGATGGATTATGAGGCGAGTCTCAGTGCCGACCAAACTGTGCTGGTGGTCGACGTGGGTGGCGGTACGACCGACTGCTCCGTGGTCAAAATGGGGCCTAAGCACCAGGCGAGTTTCGATCGCAGTGCCGATTGCCTTGGGCACAGCGGCCAGCGGATTGGCGGAAACGATTTGGATATTGCGCTGGCGATGAATGCCTTTATGCCGCACTTTGGCTTAGGCTCGCTGATGAGTAATGGTAAGCCTATGCCGAGCAATCCTTTTTGGAATGCGGTCGCCGTCAACGATATTAGCGCCCAGCGCGAGTTTGCCACCTTAAGCACTCGCAAACTGATTGATGAACTCATTAAAGAGGCCGAGCAGCCGCTGCTGTTAAAAAGATTGCTCAAAGTGCAGCAACAACAGTTAAGCTACCAAATTGTACGACTAGCCGAGCGCGCTAAAATTGCCCTGTCTGAGGCGCAAACGATGCAGAGTGCGCTGGACTTTATTGAAACATCACTTCGGGCAGAAGTGAGCCGTACGGGCTTTGAAACGGCGATTGAGCCTTCGCTCACCAAGGTTGAGGCGCTGATGCACCAAGCCCTGACTCAGGCGGCAAAGAGTCTTGCGGGCAATGGCTTAGCGCCAGAGGAGCTGTCCGTGGATGCCGATAGTCTTGAGTGCAAACCCGATGTGATTTATGTGACGGGTGGCACCGCGCGTAGCCCAGCGATTTACGCTAAAATCACTAGCCTTTATCCCGATACCCCAGTGGTCGTCGGTGACCACTTTGGTTCGGTGACGGCGGGGTTAACGCGCTGGGCACAAAAGTGTTTTGCTCAATAGGGAAGGATGATGAATAAGGATAAACAGATGAAAAGAGTCAATAAGGCTTTGATGTCTTTGCTGGCCGTGACGCTGGCGGGGACGGTACTCACGGGCTGTGGCGATGATGTCGGTAAAGTGAGCCTTGGGTTATTTACCACTAAGGATGTGATTATCGATGCCAAGCAGGATCCTAAAATCCCTGGGGTGACCTGCCATATTAGCCGTATCGAAGCGAACCTCGATTTTGCCGATCCTTCGGATATGGGCATAAGTTGTCGTCAAACGGGGCCGATTTCCGCTGCCGATATCGCCAACATCGATAAGAGCAAACACGGCGAAGTGGTCTTTACCGAATCCTTAAGCATTTTATTTAAGAGCTTAAAAGTGCGCCGAATTTACGATGCACCCAATCAAACCCTGCTGTATTTGTCCTATTCGACCAAAGAGACCAATGGTAGCCACAAACATGCCTTATCGACCGTGCCTTTGTACGGCTCACAGGCGTGGATTGACCCCGCTGTCAGCGGGGCTCAGCCAAAATAGCAAAGGTGAATTGAAGCCGAAGTAATACGATGGCGGGGCACAAAGAAGGCGGGGCAAAATAAAGGCGGGAGAGTTCCCGCCTTCGTTGTTTAACACATAATTTGTTTAAGCTTTATTTGGCCTTGGCGGCGAGTACGGCATTAAAGCGCTCAAAGCCCGCGCTGAGATCGGCAATTAAATCATCGGGATCTTCTAGGCCAATATGCACACGGATCAACGGCTTGCTTGCATCCCACTGAGTGGCGCTGCGGATTTTTTCAATCCCGAAAATCCCTAGGATCAGACTCTCATAACCGCCCCAAGAAAACCCCATTTTAAAATGCTGCATATTTTCAACGAGCGCGGTAACCGCCTCCTGATCCCCTTGCTTTAACACGAAGGAGAACAGGCCGTTGGCGGCGCTAAAGTCGCGTTTAAAGAACTCATGTCCTGGGCAGGTATCAAAGGCGGGGTGACGTAAATGGTCAACCTCGGGGCGCGTTTTCAACCAGTTAGCCACTTTAAGGGCATTTTTCTCATGCTGTGCCATGCGCACGCCTAGGGTGCGTAATCCGCGCGTGGCGAGATACACATCGTCGGGGGAGGTCGTTTGCCCCAATAAATAACTGCGCTCACGCAGCTGCGGCCAGTGCTTTTCGTTGGCGGTCGCGGTGCCTATCATCACATCAGAGTGACCGACGATATATTTGGTCGCGGCTTGAATCGACACATCGACACCCATCTCGAAGGGCTTGCTATTGATTGGCGACGCCCAAGTGTTGTCGAGAATAGTCACCAATCCATGTTCATGGGCGATACGGCATAGGGTCGGGACGTCCTGCACTTCCATGGTGAGGGAGCCGGGAGACTCTAAAAACAGCACCTTAGTATTGGGGCGAATAAGCTCGCGGATACCTTCACCAATCAGGGGATCGTAATAGGTGGTCTCAATATTAAAGCCCGCCAGAATATGGCTGCAAAGATCGCGGGTTGGTTCGTAAACACTGTCAACCATCAGCAGGTGATCGCCCGCCTGTAAAAACGATAATAAAGCCGCGCTAATCGCCGCTGCACCCGAGGGATACAGCGCCGTACCTGCGCCACCTTCGAGCTCACTGATCGCCGCCTGAAACGCAAAATGGGTTGGGGTGCCGCGGCGGCCATAAAACATTTCGCCATTGGTTTTGTTTTTGGCGGCGTGACGCATGTCTTCCATGGTGTCGAAGACGATAGTGGATGCGCGAAATACGGGCGGATTAATCACGCCCTTGGTCCATTTTTTATCTCGACCGACGCTGACGATTTGGGTGGCTAGCTGATGTTTATCTGTCATAGGGCTTACCTTGGCGAGTCAGTTTTTATGTTGTTATCCATTGTGATGGCCGTCATCTTAGCATCTGCCCGTGAAAATGGCAGGAGGCAAACAGATGAGTTTGCCTCAAGTTGCAGAGCGTGGATTAGCTCAGCGGTAGGGTGACCAGAATATCGACCCCATCGTTTTCGCTGCGGTTGCGGGCCAAAATTTTCCCCTGGTGGAACTCGGTCACAAGCCGCGCAATATACAAACCTAGGCCGAGGTGAGGTTTGTCTTGGGCTTGATTGATCCGTACCGAAACCATGGAGTCGAAGATCTGCTCCGACATATCCACTGGCAATTGCGGTCCTAAGTTGCTGATAAGCAAAGTAGCTTGTTTGCCAACTTGGGTGAGAGTCACTTCAATCGCACTGCCTTGATGGCAAAACTCGATGGCGTTGGCGATAAGCTTGTCCATCAATTGGGCGATGTATTCAGGTACGCCCTGCATCATCAATGCCTGCTCGGGCACTTTGACGCTAAACTGCTGCTCAGGGTAGGTCATTTGATAGCCTTGCATACAGCCGCTCACCACTTGGGACAGCGGGAACTTAGCCACATCGGCCTGAGTGAGGCTCTGCTCGAGGCGTGTCGCCTCACTCATATTGTTCAAAATCATGCTTAATCGGCTCACCCCTTCTTGGGCGCGATCGACATACTTTTGTGTGTCTTTATCTAAGGTTTGCAGATTTAAGTGCTCTAACGAGGAGCGCACGACTGCCACCGGCGTGCGTAACTCATGGGACAGGCGCGACGACATATTCTCTAGATAATGGGTGTATTGACCCAAACGGCCGACAATACTGGCAAAACTGCGGGATAAGTCGCCAATCTCGTCCCGTGCCTTGGAGGGTTTTAAATGATTACGTACACGACCTTGACTGTCGATGGCATTTTCGGCTTCATCGCGCAGTTTGCGGATACGATTGGAAATACTCGAGGCGAAGAAAAACAGCGCTAAGGTGCCCATGCTCATAATGGTCAGGATCACGTTAAACAATTTTTCCAGCGCGCGGTTACGCAGGGTGCGAATACCGTGGGTGGTTTCTTCGGCCACCACGGCGCCCATCACATTGTTATCAATCCAAATGGGGCTGGCGGCAGCAAGCACCACAGCCTTATTGTCTGGGGTCAGTCGCCAGGTCGAGCTTTGTTGTCCCGCAAGTGCCTTTTGAATATGGCTGCCGTCGAGTTCGGTCGAGTCCTGCAGAGAATCGATAAAATCCTTAGGTGGTTTAGTGAGGATTTTATAGTAGAGCGGGTGCAGGTAGTCACGCTGAAAACGTTGCCACATAGAGTTGCTGTTTTCATCATCGAGGGTGCGTGTCCAGACACTGTTGCTATCACGGATATCGCCAGACTTCGCGAGCACACGCCCGTGTTTATCGACCACCCAAATCCGTGAGCTATAGTGGCTCATCCCTTTGATAATATTCTCAATTTCGGGTGATGGCACTAAGACAGTGCCCAGTTTATCGACGGTATCTAAGGCGGAGGTGCCGACAACGGCAGTGATATCGCGGTACTTGCTGTCGTTAACATCGGAAATCGCAAATCCCAGTTTGCTACCCACCATATCCAAGGGGATCCGCAGCTCGATGTTGTAGCCCACATCCGTGGTGGCCCATTGCCCTTGAATACGGACTTCGGGCGTCACGGGCACGGTTTGCTTAGGATTGGCGGGCAGCTCGAAGGCACTGATCCAGCCTGGCTGGGTCGTGGCCACGATATAGCGTTTAAATTTATTGTCGGGGGCAAGGGTCGCAATCGACAGGTGATCGTTTCTATCAACGCTTAAGGCATTCTTTCCCCGAAACACCACATTGGGATCGACCACCTGAAAAAAGGCATACAGATAACCATCGTACTGACCCACCATATGGGTAAAACTCAAGGTGAGCGGCGCGCTGGGATCGGCGCGCATGATGAGATTCGCCTCGCCGTACTGGATAAATCTGTGCTGATATTCTTGCCATTCATTGAGTTTGCCATCGAGCAGAATCGCGCCTGCGAGGGGGTAAGCATAGAGATCGCGACTCTTTTCAACCTGCTTTAAAAAGCTGGCCTGACCGTCGAACAGTTTTGGCCGCTCGTGTAAGGCGGTCGCTAAGGCTTGAGTGGTGCCCTCCAAGGTGCGTTCCTGACCGTGGCGCAGGTATTTTTCCATCTCCCACACATATTGGTACCCCAGCCAAGGTAGGCAGAGTAAAAACAGGCTGAGGCCAATAACTTTAGTGCGAAGACCGAAGGGAAAACGTGTCATAGAATGCTGGCTAATCTGCTACATGGTTTAGGCTAGGCTGTCCCAGCGATAGCCCATGCCGTAAACGGTATCAATACAATCAAATTCGGGCGCGGCGGCCATAAACTTCTTACGGATGCGCTTCACATGGGAGGTGATAGTGCTGTCATCGACAAAAATCTTCGCCTCTTGCATCAGCTCATGGCGACTACGGACATGCCCCGGGTGTTTGGCCAGGGCGTGCACCATCCAAAATTCGGTAACTGTGAGTTCAATCGGGATCTGGTTCCAAGAAACCTGCATCCGATTGGCGTCGATGGTGAGCGGCCCGCGCTCCAGTAAATTTTCCTGCGGCGTTTGACTGGTGGCTAACTCAGAGCGGCGAAACAGCGCGGCTAAGCGAGCGGTCAAATGGGGGAAACTCACTTCTTTGCTCAGGTAATCATCGGCGCCTAAACGCAGGCCGCACACAGTATCGAAGTCGCTATCCCGTGCGGTTAAGAAGATGATCGGCAAAGTGTTTGACATGGCGCGCAGGGACTGACACAGCATAAAACCGCCGTCAATTTCATTGCCAAGGCCGATATCGATAATAGCTAAATCCGGCAGACGGGTATTAAACGCCAACATGGCCGATGGCCTGTCGGCATAGGTTTGCACACTGTAACCGTGTTGCTGCAACACATCCTTGTAATTTTCGCGAATGGCCGCTTCATCTTCCACAATGGCGATACGTTTCATTAGCCATCTTCCTATTGACTGCTGGGACTAAGTGTCTGGGGATAAGTTTTCGTGACTATACAGGAATTTATTTCTGAAAAAAGCTCCCAAATGCAATTGCCATTTTGTTGCCACAATTGATAGTCGCATTGCCATTTTCCATCCCCGCTTATGCCATTGCGCTTGTGTTTAATAAGCTCATTCCGTTTTACCCGCCGCGCTAATGACTTAGGAGGGTAAACGCAGCACAAATCAAAAGGAATGAGATGATGAAAAAGACGCTGATTAATATCTTGGTACTGAGTGTATTCGCCGCGCCCATCGCTAGCGTATCGGCAAGGGTATCCCTGCAAAATCAACCCGTGCTCTCAGAGCCACAGACTGAGATGCTTGAGCAAGATGAGGATGATGGCGAAGCGCTGATAGGTCTTGGCGGCGGAGCGTTACTTGGCGCCCTAGTGGGCGGCCCAGTTGGCGCCATTATCGGCGGATTTACCGGCACCTTAATCGGTCAATCGGTTTCCGATACCGACAAGGTTAAAACCCAGCAACAGCATATTGCGCTGCAGCGCCAACAACTGGCGAGCATATCGGCCAAACAACAGGCCAGCGAGCAACGCGCCGCCGAATACGCCTCAACCCAAAAGCAACTCGATGAACTGCTTGCCGAGCAACAACAACTGTTAAGTGAGTTGGCGCTGGGCATGAATGTGCAGTTCCGTACTGGCTCGTCGGAGCTTGAAAGCCATTTTTTGCCCCAATTAGACAATGTCGCCAAGGTGATGAAGCGCTCGAGCGAGTCCAATCTCGAGCTGAAAGGTTATGCCGACCGTCGCGGTGATCTGGCCTACAACCAAGCGCTCTCGGAGCAACGTTTGTTAGAAGTGCGGGGATACTTGATTAAGCAAGGCGTAGCCCCTGAGCGGATCACCACCCAAGCCTTCGGCGCCAGAATGCCGCTCAATGATCAGCAAGATAGTGAATCAGATGTATTTGATCGCCGAGTCACTCTGACCATGCAGCCTAACCAAGGGCTGATGGCGAGCCGCGTGACCGAATAATTCAACAATATCAATCGTATTCAACCAAGATCAGGAGCCTTTGTGATGATCACAGGGAAAAGGGTAAAAGAAGTTTGTCAAACACTGGCGATGCTAGTGATCGGCGCCTCCATTTGTTGGGGGCTACCATTTGCGGTGTTAGCCTCACCGAACAGTGTGGGCACCTTATCGGCGCCGCAAAATATTGCCGCGACCTTCGATGAACACACGGCGAGCACATTGCCCCCCTTCAGTTTCGACGATATCACCCAAGGGATGTTGGTGTATCAAACCGCCAGCGGCCGTTTAATGCCGTCCTTACCCGTGGACACGCAAGTGTCGATGCAGGTCTCGGGGTTAGCCAATAGGGTGAGCGTAAAGCAGGTTTTCAGTAATCAAACGGGATTTGTCCTCAATGGCCGCTATCTGTTCCCTTTACCCAATGAGGCGGCGGTGGACTCACTGCGTTTGCACATTGGTGAGCGGATCATCGAAGGTCAAATTCACCCGAAACAGCAGGCAAAACAGATTTTTGAACAGGCCAAAGCCGAAGGGAAACGTGCCAGTCTAGTCAGCCAAGAACGGCCCAATATGTTCACGACCGAAGTCGCCAACCTCGCTCCCGATGAGGAGTTGGTGGTCGAAATCAGCTATCAAGAAACCATTCATTATGAAGATGGTCTTTTTAGCCTACGTTTTCCGTTGGTGGTGGCGCCGCGCTATATCCCTGGGTTAACGCTAGGCGGAAACAATGGTGAGCGCGTGACCAGCAGCCAAGTCTTCGATGCCGACCGGATTATTGCCCCCATCCGCGATGCCAATAGCGAGGCAGACCCTGTGCTTAAGGCCGATATTAAGGTCAAACTCGGTGAAGGCGTGGACAAATCAGCCGTGGTGAGTCCGTATCATCCCATTACGATAGCGGAAAAACAGGGCCAACTGACGGCGGCCTTGGCGAATCGCGTGCCTGCCAATCGTGACTTTGTGCTGCAATGGCGCCTTAAGCAGGGCACGAGTCCCGTGGCTTGGGTATTCAACCAAGCGGGCAAAACCCATGCGACGCAGGACGACAAGGCAAGTGCGGATACAGGTTCAACTGGTAATAGTAGCAATACCGATAGCTATAGCTTAGTGATGGTCCTGCCGCCCAAAGTCGAGGCGAGTGAACAACTGAACTTGCCCCGTGAGCTTATTTTAGTGATTGATACTTCGGGGTCGATGGCGGGGGATTCCATCATTCAGGCAAAAAATGCCCTGCGTTATGCGCTGCGCGGTTTAAGGCCACAGGATAGTTTTAACCTTATCGAATTTAACTCCGAGGTGTCCTTATTATCGTCAACACCACTGCCCGCGACCGCGAGTAATTTGGACAAGGCACGTCAGTTTGTGAATCGTTTACAGGCCGATGGCGGCACCGAAATGGCGCAGGCTTTAAATGCCGCGCTACCAAGGCAGGCGTTTAACACAGCTTCGAGTGAGCATAAGTCGCTAAGACAAGTGATCTTTATGACCGATGGTTCCGTCGGCAATGAGGCGGCGCTATTTGAGTTAATCCGCAATCAAATCGGCGACAACCGTCTTTTCACCGTAGGCATTGGCTCGGCGCCGAACTCGCATTTTATGCAGCGTGCGGCTGAACTTGGGCGCGGCACTTTTACTTACATTGGTGATGTGGATGAGGTGGAACAAAAGATCAGTCAATTGCTGGGCAAAATCCAGTATCCAGTGCTCACCGATTTGCAGGTACGCTTTGACGATGGCTCTGTGCCTGACTACTGGCCAGCGCCTATTCCCGATCTATACCGCGGTGAACCAGTGTTGATTAGCCTAAAGCGTCAACCACGTGAGCCTCAGGAACTCGTGATCTCCGGTCGTCAGGGCCATAAAAACTGGCAACAGTCATTATCTTTGCAAGCCAATGACTCAAGCGCTCCTGTAACGGATGTAGCGCAGCCAGCGGCGGGACTAGATTTACTCTGGGCGCGCAAACAGATTGCGGCGTTAGAGCTGAGTAAAAACGGCGCTAACGATGACAAGGTCAAGCAACAGGTCACGGCTCTATCGCTGAACTATCACTTAGTCAGCCCTTATACCAGTTTGGTCGCGGTGGATTTAACCCCCATCACCAGTAATGCCATGAGCCGCGATGCGGTGGTGCGTCAGCATTTACCCTTGGGGTGGCAGCCAATGGGCGTTTTGCCACAAACATCGACCTCGAGCCGTTTCGACATGCTCTTAGGTGGCGCAGTGTTACTGCTTGCCTTGATGCTTGCGCTGTCGATTCGTCGCCAGCAGCGGCAGCAACGCGCGCTGTCATTAGCGCTGAATACTTGAGTCATGTCCATGAGTATGCGCATGACTCAACAGATACAAATAGGGTTGCTGGTGGGATTGGTATTACTCGGCATCACGTTGTTTGGAAAAGGATTTTATATGCAAGCGAAAGCACACTTTGCACAATATTTGATTGAACAAGCCTGGGCTAAAACCTTAATCGATGGTCAGTCCCATAAACCTTGGTCCTGGGCCGATACCTATCCCGTGGCTAAGCTCTCCATCGAGCAAGCTAAAAGACCGAATCACTTCGATGGTCCGGCATCCAACGACAGCTTATATGTGTTGGCGGGCGCATCAGGCCGTAATTTGGCCTTCGGGCCAGCCTTAGTGCTGTCGAGTTCGCCCGCTGGCACGCAAGGCAACACTGTGATTGCAGGGCATAGGGATACGCATTTTGCGATGTTAAATGGCATCAGTGTTGGACGCCGTCTGGCGCTGCAAACCGCGACGGGCAAGGAGATTGTTTACCAAGTGGTGGCGACCGAAGTGGTGCATGAATCGCAAACTGAGTGGATGGCGCCAAGTGAGGATAATCGTTTAACCCTAATCACTTGCTATCCCTTCGATGCGTTGCAAGGGGGCGCCGAACTGCGTTTTGTGGTGCAGGCTATCCCGGTCGAGCCCGAGCCCGCTGTAGTGCAATCCGCTGAAACGATAGTGACTCAAGCAAGGGTTCAAAAGGTGGCCTAGCGAGCAAGGATTTATTAAGGCGTGGTAAATAAAAAGGCAGAACCTGAGTTCTGCCTTTTTACTCGAGCTAGTTGCTCATCGGCATCACCCGATTTCGACCTAAGCGTTTGGCTTCGTAAAGTAACATATCCGCTCTTTCAATGAGTTGGATAGCGACTTGTTTTTCCTGCCACTGGGCGACGCCGAAGGAGGCGGTAATATTTTCAATGCGTTGGTCTCTACGCCTATCCTTAAGACTGAGTTTTTCAAGCCCACGGCGCATGGCCTCGGCCAGTTGCCTTGTTATACGTAGTTGGCTCTTCGGCACCAAAATAGCAAACTCTTCACCGCCAAAACGGTACAGTTTAATGCCATCTCGGCAGGCTTCTTGTAGACGCTTCGCAACGGCTTTTAATACTTGGTCACCCAGTTGGTGGCCATAGTTGTCATTAAAGGCCTTAAAGTGATCGATATCGACCAAGATAAGGCAGGTGCCCTCGGGGGCCTGCGCCAACATGCCGGCGATATCGGCATCGAATGCGCGGCGATTTAAACAGCCCGTGAGCGCATCGTAAAGTACATCTTTTTCTGTTTTTTCAAGCTTTTGTTTTAACGCATCAATCTCAGTCTGCGCTTTTTGTAGCTGAGTAGTGAAATACTCAGTGCTCGAGCGAATATTTTCGGATTCCTTCACCAAATTACGCACTAAATCGAGCACTTGCTCAACGCTGAGTGCACCTTCTTCGATGCCATTGAGTTTGGCAAAATTGTCATTAATACAGGTTTGGAATTCAGTCGCATCGAGATTGGTATCCCGAATCGATTGCGACAGCTCGGTAGACATGGCCTCAAGGTTAAGCCGCATATCGCGCACATCCAACTCAATCGGATCGGCGACATACTGGCGGAACAACAACTCGCTGCTGACCGGCGGGCAAGTGTTGTAGTGGGCGATAACCGTATCGAGCTGGGCGTTTAACGCTGGGTTTTGTTCGCCCACGTAGGTATACCACAGGGCATAATTGATTGGCGTGGTGGGAATTTGATGCTTGAGCATTAAAGGCACCGCTTTTTTAAGATTCAAGGCTGCGGTTTGTAATAAATCTCGTGACATGGATACATCCCAATAAAAATAACTCGATAAACTTGGTATACCACATATGGGTAAACAGTTTTGCTCGTTAAATCCCGTTACAACTAATGCCCAAATGCAGACTGAATTACCTGCCAAAAGCGTTGGGGGATATGATAGAGTTTATCGCTAAAATTAAATAATGATAATAACTTGGGAGAAAGTCTTGAAAAATTTCATCCTTGCCGGTGCCCTAGGTTCCTTACTGTCACTGCCTGCTATGGCCGAATCTTCCCTCAGTGTCAGCATGGATCTCGGTCAGTATCGCACCGACGTCAAAACCTTAGCCAGTGATGCCTTCGGCGGCCGCGCGCCCTTAT
Source organism: Shewanella sp. FJAT-51649 (assembly GCF_019457435.1). Taxonomy (NCBI): domain Bacteria; kingdom Pseudomonadati; phylum Pseudomonadota; class Gammaproteobacteria; order Alteromonadales; family Shewanellaceae; genus Shewanella; species Shewanella sp. FJAT-51649. Next base: position 2,054,118 of record NZ_CP080411.1, read on the forward strand.
CTGAAGGCGAGCAACTGACGATTGATTATCTTGAGAAAGCCTTTAAAGAGATGGGGCTTAAGCCGGGATTTGGCGACAGCTATTTGCAGGCGGTACCGCTGGCGAAAATCACCGCCGATCAAAACATGCAACTTGATATCGGTGGACTTAAGTTTGCCAATGGCAGTGAATTTACCGCCAGAACTCAGAGAATTAGCGATAACGTTAACCTTAATAATAGCGATGTGGTGTTTGTCGGTTATGGCATTAATGCGCCTGAATATGGTTGGAATGACTATCAGGGCCTTGATGTAAAAGGCAAAACTGTGATTGTGTTAGTCAATGACCCAGGTTTTGCAACTCAAGACCCTAAGGTCTTTAAAGGCAATGCGATGACCTACTATGGCCGCTGGACTTACAAATACGAAGAGGCCGCGCGTCAAGGCGCCGAAGCTGTATTTATCGTCCATGAGACGGCACCAGCCGCCTATGGCTGGGGAGTGGTGCAAAACTCCAATACTGGCACTAAATTCACCTTGGTTGATGCCAATAATAACCAAGGACAGGTGGGTGTGATGGGCTGGGTGCAACATGATGTTGCCAATAAGATTTTTGCTAAGGCAGGCATGGACTTCGATACCTTAAAGCAACAAGCCGCCAAGCCAAACTTTAAGGCCATTCCCTTAAAGCTAAAGGCCAATGTCAGTTTAAACAATACGATTGAGCGCGCTGAATCCCACAATGTGGCGGCACTGTTGCCGGGCAAGAGCCACCCCGATGAAGTGGTGATGATGCACGCCCATTGGGATCATCTAGGTACAGTGATTGAAGATGGCAAGCCAGAGATCATCAATGGCGCCGTGGATAACGCCAGTGGTGTGGCGGGCGTGTTGGCGCTGGCGCGTTACTTTGCCAAACAAGCGCAAACCGCGCCGCTTGAGCGTTCAATTCTGTTTAGTGCCTTTACCGCGGAAGAAACCGGCTTGATTGGTGCCCAGCACTTTGCTCAGCATCCAAGTGTACCGACTAAAAACATCGTCGCCTTTTTGAATATCGACGGCATGAATATGAACCAAGGTGTGGATTATATTCTGCGCTATGGTGAGGGCGTGTCTGAGTTAGAAACCTATTTGGATAAGGCCGCTAAGGTGCAGGGACGTGTCGTGAAGGGTGATCCAAGACCACAAAATGGTCTGATGTTTAGATCGGACCACTTCGCGCTAGCCCAGCAAGGTGTGCCTGGCTTGTTATTTATGAGCCTTGGGGATACGGATCCTGACTATATTGCCCATAAATACCACAAGGGCGCCGATGATTATGATCCTAACTGGACACTCGAAGGGGTGAAGCAGGATTTAGATCTGATGGCGAGCATGTTAACGACCTTAGCTAATGGCAGCGATTGGCCACATTGGTTAGAGGCTTCGGACTTTAAGACCAAGCGTGAGCAGGACGGTCGTAAAAAGTAATCATATAAAATGCAAAAAGGACGCTAAGGCGTCCTTTTTTATGCTTATCAATCCGTTAAAAAGTGTAACTGACCGAAAGCATAGGGCCGATAAAACTGTAGTAAATGTTGTAGTCGGCGATTTGGGTATCTTTATTCGGTGATTTTTGGGCAATATCCACATCGACCTTGTAGTAGTTATAGGCCACGCTCATGCGCCAGTTGTCGGTGATATTGGCATCGATGCCGAGTTTGACATCTACCAGCTCACCCTTTACATCATTGAGTTTAATGTAGAAATACTGGGCGTGAGTCGTCAGCTTCCAGCCTGGGATAAATTCATAGTTGGCATAGACGCCAAAATCCGGCAAAGGTGCGGTGACATTTTCATCGACGATGCGGGGAATCGCCTGGCTACCACAGACATTGTTCAGTAGCTCAGAGGCATGACAGACGCCGATAACGCCTTCAAACCCCGTTTTGATAAACATAGTATGCAAACCGAGGGAGAAGCCCACATCGTAATTGCTACCTTGGAAGGCATCGTAACCGTAACCCACGCGCAGAATATCAATATTTAAGGTGGAGTTGAGTCGGCCACCAGCCTTGATATCGTAAATGGTGTCGTTGATTTCAATTTGAAAGGGTTTGGATAAGGCTTGAGTTTCGGCGTCGCGGTGCAGTTGTTTCCAGTCGAGGTAAATATTATGCCGCTCGTTAAAGTGATAATTGACTTCAACAAAGGGTAAAAACTCATTCTCGGCCAGTTGTAGATCGGATTCATAGTCTAAGGTGAAGTTGTTCCCCGTGTTCGGGTTTGTCACCTCCATATTGGTATCAGACTGTGAATAAAATCCCCCTAGCTCAAGGCTCAATTCGCCCGCCAGCACAGAGCTGCTGCCGAGTAGGGCGATCACTAGGGGTGTTAGACGAGTGGAAATCAACGTTACTCCAGTATTCTTCTTATTATATCCAGCGATAACATCAGACTTTAGTGCCATAAGCTATGGACATTTGGAGTGTAACAGCAAATTTCAAAATGTGAATAAAATGTTTTAAAAAATGCGTTGTTTCGTGATTTAAAACAAAAGTAGTACGGCTATTTGGCTTGGTATGGCGAGCTTGTGGGAGAGATCACGGTAATTTGCATCTTGGTGATTTGTGAAGAAAATGTATGGTTCAGCCAAAAAAACGGCCCAGTAGAGACTGGGCCGCAGATAAGAGCTTAAGGATAGAGTATCACTTGCTGTACTAGTTAGTCGCAGATTTGGGCTCAGACGTACTGACGTCTGCCGCGCTGACCTCGGACCCCAGCGCTTGAACTGGCTGTGGCTCGCTAGCTTTATCATCCTTGTTAAACATGCCTAAACGGATGCGGATAAAGTGCAGGATTTGCGCCGCAATATCCACGTTTAAGCAGGATTCCAGGCCTTCGAAACCGGGGGATGAGTTGGCTTCACAAATTTTGTAGTGGCCGTTATCGAATAACAAATCGATACCCGCCACATCTAAATCGAGAATATTGGCGGTTTGTGTTGCCAACCATTCGATTTCAGGTGTGATCTCGAAGGGGCGCGCCGAACCTCCCGCGCTGACATTGGCTTTAAAGCTGTCTTCTTGGCCACGGCGCTCATAGCAGCCGGCCACGCGTCCACCAATGGTAAATACCCTGAGATCGCGGCCGTGGCTGTTGGCGATAAACTCCTGCAGAATGATGTTGGCGTTTTTATTGGTCGCCTCGATTAATTGCATTAAGTCATCAAATTCGCGGGCCTTATGGGACAAAAACACGCCGCTACCCTGTGAACCCGAAAGGGTTTTAATTACCACCGGAAAACCTAAATGGCGTTCAACCAGTTCGATATCGACGGGGAACTTCACCAGCATGGTTTTGGGCGTGGGCAAGTTCTTCTCGGCCAGTAATTGCTGGGAAAAGAGCTTATCTTTTACGATTTCAATGGCTTTAGATGGATTTAAGCAGTACACCCCTAAACGTTCTAAATGGCGAATGATCGCCAACGCAAAGTAAGTGGTGCCGGAGCCCATTCTAGGGATGATAAAATCAGGTAATTCAACGGGTTGACCGTTTAACAAAATACTCTTGTTGTCTTCTCTCGTCACGGTGAGATCGAACTCATCCGGAGCATACACTTCTAACTCAATATTGTCGGCCTTGGCAGCCGCCAATAGACGTTCAATTTCATACAATTCAGGTTTTAGCTGAGTCGCGGTTTCTTTATATAAAATCCACCCACGCATTTAATCGCAAACCTTCATTTTCATTCTTTATCCTCGGGTTCAGCTTCATCCTGAACATCATCGTCAATTTCGACATCCACATCGAATGCCGCTTCGGGCTCGGCCTCAGGCTTAGTGGGGGGCAAATGTACTGTGCCAACCACGGCATAAAAGGGTTTACCTAGGGCGAGTTTGCGGTACTTTAACCAGATCTGCTCTAACAAGCTACTGGGAGCGATGTTTCCTTTGATGACTTCGACAAATTGCGCTTCATCGGCGGTGACGGGGAGTGTCTTGCCTTCGTCGAGATTTTTCATGGCATGGCCATGTATTTCAAGCAGTTCGGCTTCTTTACTGGTGAAGTCGCCACTGCGCTTAAAACCTTTCGGGAAATTGGCATCGTCATAAAAACGTTTATGGGATACAAAGCTGGCAGCTGAGCCGTTCACCGTCTCAGAACCCTTGTTAGCGTTTGAAAAAGACTGTTCAGACATGGCTGTTACCTTCTAGTTTTTGATATACAAAGATTTGCAACTGGAGTATTGGCTAGTATTATTGATTTATAAATCAAAAAAATTTGCCAATGTTGGTCAAGAATTTTTATGGATACCGATTTACTTAAGACCTTTTTGGAAGTCTCCCGTACCCGTCATTTTGGCAAGGCCGCGGAAAATCTTTACCTTACCCGCAGCGCGGTAAGCTTTCGGGTAAAACAGCTCGAAAGTATTCTTGGCGTCGCCTTATTTGAGCGCCAACGCAACAATATTCAGCCCACTCCGGCGGGCGAACGTATGCTTGGACATGCTGAAGCGGTATTAACCGCTTGGGAGCGCGCCAAGCAGGATGTTTCCCTCAGTCAGCTACAATCGACTCAACTCGCCATTGGCGCAGGCCCCAATATTTGGGATGCCTATTTGCAAGGGCATTTACAGCATTTGCATGTGGGATTGCCCGGTGTTGCCCTGCGGACCGAAGTGTTGCCATTAACTGTGATGACACGGCAATTGATGGACCGCACCCTCGATTTGGCGATTTCCTTCGACCCACCCAAACTGGACCAATTCGAGCTGGTGCAATTAGGCCAAATTAATCTTCTGTTGGTGTCCAAAACCATGGATGTGGCAGTGAATGCGGTGCAGACCGGCCAATATGTCAAAGTGGATTGGGGCACGGCCTTTAATATCCTGCATGCCCAGGAATATGCAGCTTTACCCGTGCCGACCTTACACACTAGCTCGGCCCGTATCGCCTTGGATTTTATCTTGAATAACGGTGGCTGCGCGTTTTTACCCGAGCATTTGGTTCAGCCACTGCTGAACCGCGGCGAGTTGCATTTAGTAGCAGGAGCGAGCGCCATTTCACGCAGCGTGTATGTTGCCTATTGGGCTGAAAATGACCGCTTAGAGCAAATCAAACAGGCGATTGGCTTTTTAGCCGATAAGTCAGCTGATATACGCTAATCTGTAACAGCTGCACATAAAAAACGCCTTTAGATGCTAATCCAAAGGCGTTTTTAGTGCAGAACAATCAGTTAAGAAGTAACACTTCGCTTTGTTAGATAAATGTGCTCGTTATAGATTGCTAAATCAAGGCATTTAATCAATAGCGTATTAAATAAATAGCGCATTAAATAAATAGTGGTAGCAGCACCACAAGCCAGGTGATACCGCAGAGCGCTAGACTCATAAATACCGCGGCAGAGGCGATATCCTTTGCTTGACCACTGAGGTGATGGATTTCACTGCCAACACGGTCAACCACGGCTTCAATCGCCGAGTTCAATAGCTCAACAATCAACACGATAAATAAGGTTAAGATCAGCAGCAACCTTTCCATGGTGCTGATATCGACCAACAGGGCGATGGGCAGCATGACTACGGCCAGCATCAATTCCTGTCTAAAAGCGGCTTCGTGGATCCAAGCGGCTTTTAAGCCCTTCATCGAAAATCCCGTCGCTCTAAAGATGCGTTTAATACCGTGGTTGTTTGCTGGTTTCATAATAATTCCATCGACTTGGGCGATTGTTCGCGAAGCATTTACCCGTTCAAACCACTTACGACTTGCGTGTTAACATTTGAACGAGCTTAAAAAAGAGGCCGCAGTATAGCCCGATAACTTAAGCGTATAAATAGCTAAACCGACAAATTCGCAGTCCTGCTAGGGTGTTACCGGACTGTGGTCGTATTCGCGGCCAATAAATCTTAAGACTAAGCTTGAAGCTCAATACCGCTTTAATGAAGAGGCAAAGGAATGACTCTTACAACTCGCTTACCTTTTTTAACATTTGCATTTGTGTTGCGTTTCACTGTTTTCTTCGGTCTTTACTGCGGAATTTGCGGCTCATTCATGGCTGTGAGTGACGCCAATCCCCAAGCACCGAATATTCAATTAGCGACAGAGTTCTCAAAGGAGAAGAGTGCCCACATCAAGGATTTTCTCGTCAGCGAAAAACTCGATGGTGTGCGCGGTTATTGGGATGGCAAACGCTTAATGACTCGTCAGGGCAATCCCATCTTAGCGCCAAGTTGGTTTACTGCGGATTTTCCGCCCACCCCTATGGACGGTGAATTATGGCTCGGGCGAGGGCGGTTTGAGGCCATATCAGGGCTGATTCGCCAAGCGTCAGCGAATGAGAGCGAGTGGCAGAATGTGCGTTTTATGGTGTTTGATTTACCCAAGGCGCAAGGGAGTTTTGCAGCGCGGTATCAGCAGATGCAAACCCTGATTGCAGGTAAATCGGTTTACCTGCAAGTGATTGAGCAAGTGGGCGTAGAAAGTATCGAGGCGCTGTACCAGAAATTAGACTCCCTAGTGGCTCAAGGTGGTGAGGGTTTCATCTTGCATCGACGCACGGCCTTATATGTACCGGGTCGTAATCCTAACGTGATGAAGTTAAAGCCCTATTTAGATGCCGAGGCCAGAGTGATTGGACATATAGCGGGTAAAGGACAGTTTGCCGGGCAACTGGGCGCATTGAGAGTGCAAACAGCTGATGGCCGTGTTTTTAGTATTGGTACGGGTTTTAGCTTGGCCGAGCGTCAGCATCCGCCCGCAATTGGTACGCTTATCACTTACAAATATCTTGGATTAACCGTCAATGGCTTACCACGCTTTGCGAGCTTCTTGCGGGTAAGAAGTGATATGCCGCCAGAAGACAAAGAATAGGTTGCGAAATTGTTGGATTTTGATAAAAATCGAACGTTTAACAACAGTTTTGCCGAGTATCGTATTGATTATTAATGGGCAATCATATCAAGGAGTGAGATTTGGTCGACGGTCAATATGGATTAACCCTTTGGAAGCAGCGTGTGCGGCAAGCCTTGACTGCGCCTCCATGGCTTAAACATCCATTCGTGTCGCTTAAGCAATTTTGGCTGAGCTTAAATGTCGCCCAGCGTTGTTACCTGTTCGCGTTACTGGCGTTAATGGTATTTCAGCCCGAAATTTGGATTGCCGCCATCATCACCGCTATCGCCTTGATTATTGAGTTTTGGCCCAAATTTGCCATGGCTTGGCATACGCTGGCGGGTAAAGCCATTTTCCTGCTGTTTTATGCGGTTATTGCAAACTTCGCCCTCGCGGCCAGTGGCAGTGTGGTGAACGAAATCACCGGTGTATCGGCCTCACATTTGTCCTACACCCATAACTTTGCCATTTTGCTGTATCTGCCGATTTGGTTTGTGTGTATCTCCATCCTTGCCTTACTTCTGTTGCAATTGGTGATCCCTTGTTATTTGTTTTTCCATATCGGATTGCGGATTTTAGGACTCGAAGCCAAGCAGCAAGGCAGTAAAAAACGATTTGTGGTGACAACCGCGCTAGTGCGTATGATTCTGTCTGTGGTGTTGTTATTAAACTTGGTTGCGATTACCGATGGTGAAAACTGGGTTGGGGATTTAGCCAAGAAAACCCAAGCGTTGAAACATGATTCGCTAGATAAACGGGTGGTTAATGAAGGCGAAACCATTCTCAAAGCCGAGGATAGTATTGAACAAGCGGGAACTGAACTCACGCAGCAGCCTAATCAAACCGACACCACCGAAACACTTAAGGCCTTTGGCCATAGCTATTACAAAGGGATCCGCGATTTAATTGCCTTATTTGCCTATAAATTTGAAGCCGACGGTCGCAGTCGTTGTGATAAATTGGCCGATTCAGTGGTGATTGAGCTAAATGACTATGAAATATTGGAAATTACTGAGTCTGCCCATGAGCAGTATGGTTACCATTTTGAAGTCAAAAAATGTATTTCCCCCGCCTTTGGTCAGATGGCATCAACACCTAAGTAGCAACATGAGAGGATGTTAAGTTGTTAGAAGATAAAGTGTTAGTAAAAGATCAGCATGTACGACGTATCTTAATGGTCTGCATGGGTAATATTTGTCGCTCGCCCACCGCCGAGGCCGTTTGCCGCGCTAAAATTCACGAGCGCCGTCTTAATATCGAAGTCGATTCGGCGGGCACTATTGATTACCACCAAGGGGATCACCCCGACAGTCGCTCTATGGCGGCTGGTAAAAAACGCGGCTTGAGTTTTGAGGGGATACGAGCGAGACAAGTAATTGATGCCGATTTTGAGCATTTCGATCTTATTTTAGCGGCAGATAATTGCAATCTCGCGGATTTACGCCGCCGTTGCCCACCCGAATACCAATACAAATTAAAGCTGATGTTGTCCTTCGGTGATTGCGATACGGATGAGGTTCCCGATCCCTATTACGGCGGTACACAAGGTTTCGAATTAGTCCTCGACCTACTCGAACAGAGTATGAACGCTTTATTAGACCAGTTAGCCGGAAAAACAAATGGCAATAATCACGATTAAGTGCGATTGGAATAAAGCGTTATTGCCCCAAAACGAGACACAATCTCTGCACTAAACAAACAGTATTGGGGGTTAAAAGTATCAAATTTTAGTTGACTGCTTGTTGCTTCCAGTTGAGCAATTTATCAGCAGGGTGTTAGTGCGGGTGATGGGTTATATAGAGGTGTTCTATTCCTACAGCTTTATTTCAATGTTTCTATCGATTTCAGAGACAAAGTCATGAATACACTCCTCACTGCAGGATATGGAAAACTCATCCTTTTTTGCTGCTTTAAAACATTTTGGCTACAGAGTGTAATTTCGAGTGAGTACATATTTACTTTAAATATTGAAGTGAACACTATTTTTAGTTATAAAAATTGATCAAATGTTGATCGGTGAAAAGACCGGTTTTCGTGACCGTGACCACCACATTGTCGTTAATTGTCGTTAATGTTCAGTCCGATGGTCATGCAAATAATGCCAATTGAATCAATTGACAACAATTTAGACAAAATAGGTAACGCACTAAAATCCATATCTGCACGGCCTGTCACGCCGGGGGGCGCGGGTTCGAGTCCCGTCCGCTCCGCCAAATAGAATAAGCCTCATCAAAAGATGGGGCTTTTTTCTATCTATCTTTTCAGAGCATTTTGCTTCTGTATTTCTGCTTAATACCTTACCTAATGCCTAAGGTATTGTTTCTTGTTACCCCTTTATTTTTACTGAAAGCTGAATATTCGCTGTCAATCGGCCTATTCGAGTTACAGGACTGCTTTTTTTGCTGCTATTGTTATCACCAATAGTTCATTTTTCTGTATGGAAAAAGCGTGTTAGGTTGGGTTAATACTGACCACTCCATGCCAACTAAAGGAAGTTATATGGTTGAAAAAATCACTGGGATGTTAGCACTCATCGGGGTGCTGTCGTTATTTTGTCAATGGGTTGGTTGGAAGCTTAGGTTACCTGCAATTTTACCCTTATTACTCTGTGGTTTGATGTTAGGCCCTGCATTTGGGGTACTCAATCCCGATGAAATCTTTGGGGATTTACTGTTTCCTATCATTTCACTCGGTGTTGCCGTGATCCTGTTTGAGGGGGCATTGACCCTCAATTTTAAAGAGATTAAAGATCATGGCCGTATGGTGACACACTTAGTGAGCATCGGAATGGTGATCACCTGGGGTTGTATCAGTGTCGCGACCTTTTACCTACTGAATTTTAGCTGGGAGGTTGCACTGTTATTTGGCGCCCTCGTGGTGGTCACGGGCCCGACCGTGATTGTGCCTATGCTGCGCAGCGTACGGCCTAAGTCGCAACTGGCGAGTATTTTACGCTGGGAAGGGATTGTGATTGACCCCATTGGTGCGCTACTTGCTGTATTAGTGTTTGAATACATTACTGTATCTGGTGACCCCACTAGCCATGTGCTCTATGCTCTAGGCTCCATGCTCACGCTTGGCTTAGGTTTAGGCGCGGCGTCAGGTTACTTAATTGGCCAAGTGATCCGCCGTAATTTATTGCCGCATTATTTACGAAATACCGCAGTATTAACCCTTATGCTGGGGATTTTTGTCGGCTCAAACCTACTGCAGGAAGAGTCCGGATTACTCACTGTGACTGTGATGGGGATTTGGCTGGCGAATATGCGCGGTGTGGATATTGCTGAAATCCTCGAATTTAAAGAGACACTGACAGTTCTTTTGATCTCGGCCTTATTTATCCTGTTAGCCGCCAGACTCGACTCGAATGCCATGATGGATTTAGGTTGGGGCGGGGTAGGCGTACTCGCCGTGACTATGCTGGTTGCGCGGCCGCTCAGTATTTGGGTGTCAGGCATTGGGACGTCACTATCAAAGGCCGATAAATGGTTTCTATGTTGGATTGCGCCGCGGGGGATTGTGGCGGCGGCGGTATCTTCCTTATTCGCCATTAAGTTAGAGGCAACTAATGTGCAGGGCGCCGATGCCATTGTGCCCTTAGTGTTTTTAATCATTATCGGCACTGTCGTTATCCAAAGTTTAACCGCGGGCCGCTGGGCGAAATACCTTGGAGTGACGTCGGGTTCGGCGCAAGGATTATTAATTTTCGGAGCCTCCAAGTTTTCCCGCGAACTGGCAAAAATCTTAAAAAGCAAAGACGTCAAAGTGCTGCTGGCCGACAGCAACTGGGATAACATTCGCCTCGCGCGGATGGATAATATTCCGGTCTATTTTGGCAATCCCGCCTCGGAACATGCTGAAACCTATATGGATTTAACTGGGATTGGTCGAGTACTGATCATGTCGCCTTATAAGCAGTTAAACCCGCTGGTGACCTTTTATTTTCAAGATGTGTTAGGTTCTAAAAAGGTCTTTGGCCTTAATAATGCCGAGCAAGGCAGCGCGCGCCATCAATTATCAGAGACCTACAAACAGCGATTATGTTTGTTTGGTGATGCGGTATCTTACGCCAAAATTGCCAGTCAAATGGCGAAAGGGGCACAGCTTAAAGTCACTAACTTAACTGAAAACTTCACCTTCGAGCATTTCCGTAAACGTTATGGCGAAACGGCATTGCCGTTAGTGTATTTGACCAAAGAAGGCAAAGTGGTGATTGTGTCAGGTAATGACACCCAATTCCCCAATGGCATCGAGTTAATCAGCCTATTGCCCGTTGAAGCACTTGAAGAAGCGAAAATCCAACAGGCGATTGCCGAGCAAGAGGCGATAGCTGCTCAGGCCAAAGCGGCGGAAGAAGCGGCCCTAGCGAAAGCCAAGGCCGAGGAAGAAGCTGAAGCTGAGCGCCAACGGCTTGAGCAACAAGCGAAAACTAAGGCCGAAGAGCCATCACAACCTGAGGCTGACGTACAAGATAACATCAATACCTCGGATGAAACGTTGGCGAAGGGATAATGGACAAGGCCAAGGTTAACTCAGGATGAGCTTGGTATTTGCGAAGAGATAAGCCTGTTAAGTGAGGCGAAAATAAAAAAGGCACTACATTGTAGTGCCTTTTTGTTTATTTAGATGGGCTTATGGTACAGCTTCGCTATTAAGCGGCGCGTTCCTGTGACGTCGTTGCGACGACTTCAGGGCGCAGCTCTGCTGGGTCAAAGTCATCCACATTGATAGACTTCATACGGCCGATTTCGGCACGTTCCAACAGTTGTACTTCGCTGTCGCTCAATACGCCTAAGGCTTTACCTTCGGCGGCAACTTTATCTAACCACATGAAAGGTAAACGTTTGCCACTGGCTTTGCAGACTTTGTCGAATAAAGGTTCGGCGGCCAAAATATCCTTCAGTGTTTGCTCTTGGATACCCACAGCATTGTGCTCAGAGTTAGTCCAGAACTGACCTTTACCTAAACGATCACGGCTTTCACATGGGGTCTGCATGATCTTAGCCACTTTATGATCTAACACATCGCTTGGGCGTTTCAGTGGACGGCCGAATGGGAACATGATGGCGCGTAACACGCCGCCTAGACCCATAGGGAAGTTATCCAGTAAATCGTCTAATGAAGCCTGCAACTTGTACAGCGCATCTTCAACCGCCCATTGCACCAGTGGTAGATCGTCAGTTTGACGGCCTTCATCTTGGTAACGTTTTAAGGTTGCAGAAGCGAGGTATAACTGGCTTAACAGATCGCCTAAGCGGGCAGAAATACGCTCTTTACGTTTTAAGTTACCGCCTAAGGTTGCCATTGCTAAGTCAGATAGCAGGGCTAAGTTGGCACTGAAACGGTTCATATGTTGATAATAACGCTTGGTTTTATCTGAGTATGGCGCGTTAGAGAAACGGCTTGATGTCAGACCTAACCAGAAACTACGGACAAAGTTACTGGTCGCAAAACCAATGTGACCGAAGATGGCCGCATCGAAGTTGGCTAAGCCTTGGCCAGACTCAGTATCAAACGCTGACTCCATTTCGGCCAATACATAAGGATGACAACGGATAGCACCTTGACCATAGATGATCATCGAACGTGTCAGGATGTTTGCGCCTTCAACGGTAATCGCAATCGGAGCCGCTTGATAGCCACGGCCTAAGTAGTTGTTAGGGCCTAAACACACACCTTTACCACCGTGGATATCCATGGCGTCGATAACGCATTTCTGCATACGATCGGTCAGGTGATATTTCACGATAGCCGAGATAACCGAAGGTTTTTCACCTAAGTCGATACCTGTGGTGGTTAATGAGGTCACTGCATCCATCAGGTAGGCGTTACCACCGATGCGTGCCATTGGCTCTTCAATTCCTTCTAACTTACCAATCGGCAGTTTGAATTGACGACGAATACGTGCATAAGCACCCGTTGCGAGAGCGGCGGTTTTCACGCCACCGGCAGAGTTTGATGGCAGTGTGATACCACGGCCAACAGATAAACACTCAACCAGCATGCGCCAACCTTGGCCAGCCATTTTCGGACCACCAATGATAAAGCTTAATGGTACGAATACGTCTTTACCGCGAGTGGGACCGTTTTGGAACATACAGTTCAGCGGAAAGTGACGACGACCAGTCTCAACGCCTTCAACGTCAGTTGGGATCAGCGCGCAGGTAATGCCCAGCTCTTCTTTATCGCCTAACAGGTGATCAGGATCGCGCAGTTTAAACGCCAGACCTAATACAGTGGCAACTGGGGCAAGGGTGATATAACGCTTGTTCCAGGTTAAGCGCATACCTAAGACTTCTTCGCCTTCCCATTGACCTTTACACACAATACCAAAGTCTGGGATAGAACCTGCGTCGCTACCAGCCTCTGGGCTAGTTAACGCGAAACAAGGGACTTCTAAGCCTTTGGCTAAACGTGGCAGGTAATGGTTTTGCTGCTCAGGCGTACCATAGTGTTGTAACAGTTCGCCAGGGCCTAAGGAGTTAGGTACACCTACAGTGGATGCCAGCTCGCTGCTTAAACCGGCAAGTTTTTGCAATACGCGTGATTGGGCGTAGGCTGAGTACTCTAAACCGCCGTATTTTTTCTTGATGATCATGGCGAAGAAGCCGTGATCTTTCAGGTATTGCCATACTTCAGCAGGCAAATCAGCCAGTTGGTGTGATACTTGGTGTTGATTCACCATGCGGCACACTTCTTCAACGGGACCGTCTAAGAAGGCTTGCTCATCGGCACTTAAACGAGCGACAGGATAGTTGTGGAGTTTTTTCCAGTTTGGGTTACCCGCAAACAGATCGGCTTCCCACCAAGTGGTACCAGCTTCAATCGCTTCTTTTTCGGTAGAAGACATTTCGGGCATGATGCCACGGTAGATCTTCATCAGTGGGCGACTGATAACATTTTGTCTAAATGCACTGATATTGAGGGGCAGCGCGATCACCAGGAAGATAATCCAAGAGATAGGGCCGACAACATCGAGTGTCCATCCGGCTGTCATCACAACAGCGGCTGCAATAGTGGCAGTGAGCAAAGATACCCGAAGGTAAGCTAGGGCTCCTAGCACTAAGATCATGGCGATGATCCAAAGTAGGGTAGTCACTGTATTTCTCCTTAAGTATGACCGAGTGCCAATCACAGGTTATAACGAGTTTTGTTGATTGCGATCACAATTATAGTTTGTGGTCTGACCTGTGTCGCATAAAAGTTAAACCTAAGGCAGTTTTAATACAAGTATTTTTCAAACAATTGTTTAAATTTTTTGTCACCTTTGATCATTCCACAAATGTCATCAACTAGTTACAATGCAAAACCGTGGATATTTGGATTGAGAAAGGCGAGAAATATGTGTGAGTTACTGGCGATGAGCGCCAATGTGCCGACCGATATTGTGTTTAGTTTTACAGGGTTAGCACAGCGTGGTGGCGTCACTGGGCCCCATGTCGACGGTTGGGGGATCACTTTCTATGAGGGCCGTGGCAGCCGTACTTTTAAAGATGCCTGCCCGAGTAGTGAGTCGCACATTGCAAAGTTGATCAAATCTTATCCGATTAAAAGCGAGGTGGTGATAAGCCATATTCGCCAAGCTAATCGCGGCTGTGTTTCCCTTGAAAATACCCACCCATTTACCCGTGAGTTGTGGGGCCGTTATTGGACCTATGCCCACAATGGCCAGTTGAGCGACTATCAGGCGAAGTTTCAGGTTTCCCGCTATCAGAGCGTTGGCGATACCGACAGCGAGCTAGCTTTTTGCTGGATATTAGAGCAAGTCGCGGCCAAGTTTGGCGACCGCCGCCCAGAGGACATGCAAGCGGTGTTTCGGTTTGTGGCTACGCTTGCCGAACAAATCCGCGCCCTTGGGGTGTTTAATATGATCCTCAGCGATGGCGAATATTTGATGAGCTATTGCAGTAATAATCTTTGTTACATCACCCGCAGAGCGCCGTTTGGCAAGGCAAAATTAATTGATACCGATGTGGTGATTGATTTTGATAAAGAAACCACACCACACGATGTCGTGACTGTGATTGCGACTCGGCCGCTGACCGAAAACGAAGACTGGCAGGTGATGCAGCCCGGCAATTGGAAGTTGTTCCGCTTAGGTGAGCTGCTTATCGATTTGTAATCGGGGCGTTGTCACTTTCGCTCTTTTTGATGGCATTTAATCAGAGAAAAAGGCCAAACGGAGTCACTCACGTTTGGCCTTTTGTGCTGCGCAGTTACTGCATCTTAGAAGCAGTACTCAATCCATCTGAAATCGGCGATAAATGTGTATCAGGCTTAATTAGCACCCGTACCTAAAAGCTTAGGTACTTTCTGCTCTGTCGGAATTTCGGTTTCAACGGCAGCGGCTTCAACGGCAGCGGGCGCGACTGCAACTGGCACATCGTCGAAATGATAATTCAGTAGTTTGATATCCAGCTGTTTGCTGCCTTTTTCAAAGTGCGTTAAACGAACGGGCAGGTAGGCTAGATCCGGCGCCATCCAAAAGAAGGTTTGGCGTTTATGATTGTCCCGCACTACCTCAATTTTGACCGTATCGTAACTGCCGCTCTCAATTGTCATTCGCTCCTTACCAATCACATGGAACTTATATTCATCGAGCTCGTTGGATTTAATCATCTTATAATCAAGCACTTCTTTACCAGTGCTGATATCGAGTCGAAACTGCAGCTGCACCATTAAAGGGTCGAAAATATCACCTTCAAAGGGGAATTTACCTTTTTCGTCCTTATAACGGGTGTGGATCATCCCCTGTGCCTTGGCAAAGGCGGTTTGCTCGACAAAATTCGGGCCAACACCTTTGCGCTCATGCAAATAGCGCATTGGTAATAATTGATTACCCTCTTGGCCAAATTCACTCAGCACATGGCGCACATCGGTCAGTAATAACAGGCTAAGGTCGCTGTCGAAGCGATATTTATAAACGCCATCCTCGATGGCGGGCAGTTGATACTTGGCCTTACCCAACTCAATATCACCATAATTAACTTGATATTCAGCAGTTTGAGGCGTTAAAGGCGTTGGCGCCGCCATCGCAAATACGCTGTGGGTGAGCGCGAGACTCACGAATAACGTTGGAATTGTGCGCAAGTAATGCTCCTTTATATCGCAAACAGATTGCGGCTAACACCGCTTATCCCATTGGCTAAACTGCCAAGCTTAATTGTTTATAGCTGAGGCCATATCGGGTGTAAACAGTTTATAGATCAATATTTTAAACTAGAAGGGGATTGACATCACTAAGGTTGCCATATCCGGTTGCCACTCAAACTCAGACAAGTCTACGTTGCCACAGTGCACTGTAACGCCTTCAATACGCAATAATTCCATCTGTTCCTGAAAGGGGACTGAATGCTTTTCGAAGGATATTTTCCCTTGGCTGTTGAGTACTCTATGCCAAGGAAGTGACAAATGTTCGGGGGCCGATTTGAGCGCCTTCGACACATAGCGGGCGCGACCGGGTAAACCGGCAAAATCGGCCACCTTACCGTAACTGCTGACTTTGCCAGGCGGGATCATCGCGACAATATGCCAAATCTTCGCCATCGGCGAGAGCTTGCTTTGTGTCTCTTGTGTGCTGTGCGTTTCGTCTGGCGTGATGGCCTTATCTTGCTCTAAGTAGCGATAAAGTGGAGATTTATCTTTTGCAAACCGCATGATGATGCCAAATAAAACCATGAAAGAGGTGAGCCAGTGTAACGTTAAATAGCGCCCAAGTGAAACCGCGGACTGTTAATGCTGCTACAAGCTGCTACAATTTAAATCTAAAAAATCGATTGTAATGATTTTTATTAAACTATTTAGTTTTGAATATTGAGAAAACACAGGAATAGTTCATAATAGCGGCAAATTTTTTGACTCACTAAGAGATGAAACAGGCATGGCTGTACTCGATATTCTGACAATTCCCGATGAGCGTCTAAAGCGCAAAGCAGAACCCGTAAAAGACATTGAAGCGATTCAGGGATTTATCGATGATTTAATCGAAACCATGTACCACACCGACGATGGTATCGGTCTGGCCTCGACCCAAGTGGGCAGTACAGATGCGGTGATTGTGATCGATTTATCCGAAAATCGCGATCAACCCTTAGTGCTGATTAATCCAGAGATTGTTGAAAAGTCTGGCGAATATGTGGGTGAAGAAGGCTGTCTTTCTATCCCTGGCTATCGCGCAAAAGTGAGCCGTTTCGAAAAGGTCAAAGTCACCGCCTTAGACAGACAGGGCAAAGCGATTGAAATCGAAACCGATGACTTTTTAGCCATTGTTTTGCAACACGAAATCGACCATTTACACGGTAAAGTGTTTATCGAACATTTATCAACATTAAAGCAGCAAATCGCGTTGAAAAAAGTGCGTAAATACGCCTAAGCAGATGAATTTGCGCCACTGATTGTCGTAATCATCTAAATCAAAGCCGCATTCCGATGCGGCTTTGTTGTTTCTAAGCATTTAAAAAGCCAAACAAAAGCGCGATATGTGAAGTTAACGGCTTGTTTTTACAGCAGTGACTCGCTAAGGTAGCGGCAATATGCACGGGTTGCATGGCCTGTGCGCAGTAAGGATACGGTAGGGAAACAGATGAAGACAAAATTCATAGCGCTTATGGGCGCGCTGGCATCGATTAGCATCTTGCTTGGTGGTTGCAGTGCGTTTTTTAACGGTAACACCACCGAAAAAAACGTGGTCTCCAGTAGTCTGGTTGAATATCTCTATCCCGACGATAAACAGCGTGAGGCGCAGCAGCCTAGTATTCCGGTACTGCGTCTTCCCATCACGGTCGGCATTGCCTTTTTACCTTCCACCCATTGGCAATCCGAAGCCCTCGATAGCAGCTCGCAAATCGCCTTGCTGGATAAAGTGAAACAATCCTTTGTTAAATATGACTTTATTGACCGTATCGAATTAATCCCCAGCACTTACCTTAAAAATGGCAAAGGTTTTAGTACCCTGCAGCAGGTCGCCCGCTTACACGATGTCGATGTGATGGCGCTGGTGTCTTACGATCAACTGTTACAAAGCAGCGAGAATAAGGCTTCACTGCTGTATTGGACCATAGTCGGCATGTATATGGTGCCCGGTAATGAAAACGCGATCCAAACCTTTGTCGATACTGCGGTATTTGATATGCGCAGCCAAAAGATGCTGTTCAGAGCGCCCGGCATTAACCAACTTAGCGACACATCAACCGCGGTGAGCGTCACCAACGTGTTACGTGAAAAATCCGCCGAAGGCTTTGATCTAGCGGTAAACGATATGATCACTAACTTAGACGCCGAATTAGCCCGCTTTAAAACCCGCGTGAAAGAAGAACATATTGCAACCATTGAACATAAACAAGGTTATAGCGGTGGTGGCAGTTTATCCCTATTAATCCTTTCGCTACTGGGCATATTTGCGCTTCGCCGTTTAACTATCTGCAGAGAATAGTTGAGTTGATTGGTTTGAGCCTATTTAGTTGATAGGGAAGGTTAGTTAGGATGATATTTATACCGTTAAGAGCACTGCTTTATTGATGGCAATCTTAACGACTATTGAACTGTTCATCCGGGTAAAAGCTTTTTGCACCATTCGGTGTTAACGTAATTACTCAGTGGCAAATCAGTGCCACTGAAATCACCGTACTTTTGTTCATGGTTACTAGCAGAAAGGCCGTGACAGAAAACTCCCATTTACTTTCAAAAACGGGACTACTAATCAGAAATCATAGCTTGTATTGTTATGCATTTCAGTTGAAAGTTCTAACCTAGAACTGGATATTTCTAATTTAGCAGAGAAAAACAGATTCTAATCTTCAGCTAACATTCCTTATCCCAAATAGATTATCGAAACCAACAGATTTTTCAGAGAGGTGACAAGTCTGTTTTAAACTAACTAAAAGTGGTCAATTTGACATTACTCGATAATACTTTTCTGTCTCTCAGACGATTGATTTGAGCATAGCCTCAATTTAAGCAATGATTTCCAAGGCAATAAAGGCAGTATAATCATGAATATCCCTAATACGGTCAAGATGTCTGGCACTTCATCGAACCATATCACACCAAATAAAGTGACAAATACTAGCCCTGAGTTCTCTGCAACAGCAATAGAGCTAGCTGGTGCACGTTGATAAGCAGTTACAACCAACCCATTGTAAGTAAGAACCAAAGCTGCACTGGCTAAAATCAACAACAGGTGTATGGTCGAAATAGGTGTCCAGTAGAAAAAAGCTAGGCTAGCTGATACAGGTAGTGAAAGTAACGATGTCCAAAAGAGTGTGCTTACAACCGTTTGCTGCTCTGGTAATTTTCTTGCAGTGATATTGAATAGTGCTAGGGTTAGCGTGGTAGCGAGTGCGAAAATTGCTGCCCATTGAAATTCTGATGGTCTCAACACTACAATAACGCCAATAAATCCTAAGAGAGTTGATGCACTGCGTTGAATCGTCGGTTTTTCGCTGAGAAGTAAGATGGATAGCGGTAGCATAACCAGCGGCGCTGCGTAAAAAACCGCGTTAGCTGTCGCTAGAGTTAAGTGAGTTATCGCTACAACCATGCAACCGCTGCCTATAACAATCAAATGTGCTCTAAATAGATGGAGTTTAGGGCTATACAACTTTCGCTGCTGCTTAGACTGCTTCAACCATAAAGGACAAATAACCAAAGCGGAAAATAATTGGCGTATGAAAATGTACTGAAAGGTTGAGATTTCGCCATTAAGTAACTTTACAGCAACATCAGACAGTGAAGTAGCAAAGTTACCTATTATGAGAAGTAGTATCGCAACATTGGTTACAGAGAAAGGTATGGTTACTTTTCCAACTTCATATCGATATGTGGGATGTCATCTTCCAAATAGATAGCAGAAGTCGGTATAAATCCATGATGCTGATAGAATTCAGACAGGTACTTTTGTGCGCCAATCTCGATTGACTCGTCAGGCCACAACAGCTCACATGCACTTAAAGCCTCTTGTAACAGTTGATGACCAAAGCCACCTCCGCGATGATTTTTTGAAATAGTCACACGACCGATACTGGCAGATGGGTAACTAATCCCCTTTGGCAATAGGCGTGCGCAGGCTATTAGTTTGTCACCTTGATAGCTTAATAAGTGGTAAACATCTTGCTGGTGATCTTTGTTATCCAATTCTGGATAAGGGCAGTTTTGCTCAACAACAAACACCTCAACTCTGAGTTTAAGTAGTTGATATAGTTGTATTGTAGTTAGTTGAGAAAACGATTTGAGTTGCCAAGTAATCATTCTTTTCCTGCTTTGCTATTGATGAAGTCTGCAATGTAGCAAGGCAGGATTATTAAGGCATTAACAATAGTTAACTTTGATTACGCTTTTTGATATGACTTAGACTGATTGAGGTCATGCCAAGATAAGCGGCAATTTGATAATCGTTGAGACGTTTTCGCAAGTTGGGATAATGTTGGCAGAACATTCATAGCGCTCTTCAGGAGTATAGAGCAACATAAAGCGTTCTTTGTTTTCCTTATACATTAGTTGCGTTTCAAGCAGCTTAAGATAAATACTGTGCTTTTGCTCACGCCAAGTTATCAATGTTTCGATAGGCAGAGACAGAATAGAGCTCTGGGTAAGAGATTCTAGCTGGTATGGTGAAGGTTGTTGGTTGACTAAGCTTTCAAAACCAATGATCCAGTCATTTTCCCAATAAAACTGTTTGCTAAACTCTTTCCCCTTATCAGTCAGATAAGCGGCGCGACATATTCCCTCTAATAGAAAGAAAATCTCTTTTGCAACTTCACCCTGATGGAGCAACATATGCCGTGTCGGTAACTCAATTAGTTTTGCTGAGTGCGTTAATTGCTCTATCTCTTGCTGAGTAAAGTCATACTGTTGTATTGCTGGAAAGCGTCAAACATAGTGCGTGGTATCTAAGTTGTCTCTGTAGCTAATCGAACGGGATGTTGAAGCGTAATAACCAATTTGCCAGAAAAAATTAAGACGGACAACATCATGCTTGACGATGTTAACTTATAAACAATGGATACTGCTACTTCCATTCTCACCATACCAGCAAAATATACCCCACTCTTTCAAACTTATTTCCATCCTGATTACGCATGCAATACTGATTGCATGTCAATGTGAAAAATAAATATTTATACATACTATCTTTGTTCGAAATTGGGGATTTTTTCATCGATTCTCCGCTGCCAACCATGAGGAATGTATTGAGAGCTCAGTGGCAAAATTTATCATTGAATAATGGCGTCAACTTAGAAAGGGGAGGGAGAGCTTCAGGGATTAGCCATGGGTTGCATATCCTACGAAAAATCATGCATAAAGTGAATCTGGCACTACAGATCAAGGATGAACGTTTATGTTCATTTTCTTGCATCTCAGGCACTGTGATCAGCGGTACTTGGTTGCGTTTGGGATACTAAAACTTATCGATTGGGTAGAAATCAGCCCGTCATCGTAAATTGGAAATGTCCCATTTCATGCTGATGGATTTATCTACAATGGGTGATCTGCTTTAGTGTTTTCATCCCAATGTGGTATTGGCGCCAATAGGTTTTATCCGTATCTTGCTTTGGAGATTTGGCTCATTCTAAGGGAGGTATTATGGCCGAAATTAATGCGATATCTGAGGACATTCAGAAAGAACTCGAAAAGTTAGCTCAAAAAGGGCTTGTATTGCTCAGTTTGTCGGAGCACACATCGCCGCCGGAGATAGTGGCGGCGATTACGGAACTGACGCGTGACTATCGGGCAAATCAACGAGTGATGGATGATGATGTGATTTACGCACTCGGGGCCTTGCTTGGCTGGCAATATGTAAAAGGGCTCAACTGGCACTGGGGCTCAGTCGTTTGGGACTTTGATGAAGCCAACGGCGCCATTGGGGTATTAAATCACGATAACTCATTGTTCAATAATCCGATTGGCTGGATGGACAATATAATGGCCTCTGAGGGGGGAGTGCCCTTTATGTTAAGTTACAACATGATAGCCGCAGGCCAAGCCCCGGTGTTCGAGCCCAATAGTGCCTCTGGTTTGTACTGATGGAATAGCCCGTAAGCATAAATGGCTTAAGGCTTATATTGTCACTAATAGACGCTTGCCAACATCGCAGTAAATTTTGCTGTAGATTGAGAGATTGCTTCGCGAACCATGAATACGTGGGGCAAATAAAAAGCCAGCGCTAAGGTAGTGCTGGCTTTTTATTCCGAACTTAGGGCTGTTGATGCATTCTGTAAAGCGATTTTTAATCTAAATAATCAATTTAATTAATCACTTAAATTAGTCGCTTTAGCGCCTCTTGCTCGGTTAGGCTTACGCACAGCGCTTAAATACAGCGCTTAAACATTATGTCGCTTCCCTGAGCGTTTCAGTTTTTCCGCTTCTAGCTTAGCGGCCTTTTCGGCGGCTTTTTCAGCCAGAATGCGTTCCACTTCGGCTTTTTCGATTTCAGCCATCGCAGGGGTTTCGAGGGACAACAGGCCAATTCGACCTGAGCGGTAATCGTGTAACACGACTTCTGAAGCCTTATGCAAATCGATGCGACCACCGGGACGCAGTGCGCCACGTTTACGGCCGATTTCTTCGAGTAACGCCATATCATCCTGAGGTAATTCGCTGATGTTATAGCGCTCGCAAATTTCCTTCGGGTACGCCTTTAAGAAATAACCAGCGGCAAACAGTGCCACATCTTCGTATTCCATGGCGGTATCTTTAATGGCACCCGTGACGGCGAGGCGATAGCTACTGGCTTCGTTATCAACTTTAGGCCATAAAATCCCTGGTGTGTCCGAGAGCACAATGCCGTTGCGCAGGTTAATACGCTGCTGGCTTTTGGTGACGGCGGGTTCGTTACCGGTTTTAGCGATAACACGACCGGCTAAGGTATTGATAATGGTGGATTTACCTACGTTAGGGATCCCCATGATCATAGTGCGAATGTCCTTTTCGGTCTTATCGCGACTCGGTACTAACTTACGACAAAGATCCGGTAGCATTTTCAACATACCCGGTTGTAGCGTGGTAATCGCAGTCGCTTTTACCCCTTGTTCACGCTCAAGGTATTCAATCCATTGGGCAGTGATATCAGGATCGGCTAAGTCGGATTTATTCAGTAGCTTGATACAAGGTTTGTCGCCGCGAAGCTTTGACACCATGGGGTTTTCACTACTGTAGGGAATACGGGCGTCCAGCACCTCAATCACCAGATCGACCTGAGGCATAGCCTCTTCGATCTCTTTGCGTGCCTTGTGCATGTGCCCCGGATACCATTGAATTGCCATGATAGCGCCTTGTTCTAAATGATCTAAAGACGGCTATTCTACCTTGAAGGCGACGAATGTCATAAAAAAAGCGCCCGAAGGCGCTTAATTGCTTAATCTTGATGCGAATTTGAGCTTATCACTCATTTCGCTGACGCGTAGTTGAAATTACAGGACGCCCAGCTCGCGCAATCTTTCCATTAAGTAGCTGTCGGCGGTATAGCGCTCAGACAGCACAACCGAAGGATTAGGGTGTAAGAATAAGGGCAGAGAAATACGCGACTTAGTCTTATCCGTGCCTTCAGGGTTAATCACGCGGTGTGAGGTCGATGGGAAATAACCGCCCGAGGCTTCCTGCAGCATATCACCAATGTTGATGATAATATTGCCAAAATCACTTGGTACATCTAACCAAGAACCGTCTTTGGCTTTCACTTGCAGCCCTGGCTCGTTGGCCGCGGGTAGCACAGTGATGAGGTTGATATCTTCGTGGGCTGCAGCGCGGATAGCGCCCATTTCTTCATCGCCCGTCATCGGTGGGTAATGCAGGATGCGCAGCAGGGTTTTGTGGCTGTCGGCAATCATTGCTGGCAGCGGGATAGAGAATTTGGCTTTCACCTCGTCTGGTGAGTAGGTTTCAATCCACTCTAACAGTTCAGAGGCCAGTGCATTGGCTTTTTCATAGTAGGCCAGAATATTGGCACGCAAAGAATCTGGAATACGACCCCAAGGGTACACGTGGTAATACTCTTTGATGTCTTTAACTGTGTGGCCTTTTGCGGTTTCTGAAATCGACGCGGGGAAGAAGCCATCGTGGGTTTCACGATTGAACATAAACTCGTTCTTAGCGTCAGAATTGAAAAAGGCTTGCCACTCAGTGTAAATACTTTCGACCAACTCTTTATCGATAGGGTGGTTAGAGAGCACACCAAAGCCCGTTTCACGTAGGGATTCGACAAAGCGTTTGGCGCTATCGGCTGCGCGATAATCAATGGTTTCTAATTTCATATTGTTTCTACTTGTTATATATGGTTGTTAACCAAACACTTTCTAAGGATAACGGTAAGGAGTCGTTGCCACTTATCTCATTATCGGTATGGTGCGCTAAGCCCTAGTGCAAAGCGGCCAAAATAGAAAGGATTTGGGTAGAGAATTGACCCGCAGCAAGTGTAGCTTTGCACTCTGTTTGGTGCAAACACTCAAGACGACGGACTGAGATTACTGCTGAATTTTCCTCCAGTTATTTAAGCAATGGCTCAATCAACAGGATTTTATCGACTAAAGCGGCTACTATGCCAAAAAGCCAATTCAGGCCGAGGCGCAATAAACCTAAGGAATAAACGGTCTTATGCAGGCGAATACCTTAGGAGCTAAAGGAGACTTTTATGAACAAACTGACTGATTTTGAACGCTATGTCATAGAAGAAAAGGGCACAGAACGTCCCTTTAGCGGTGAGTACTATAAACATGACGCCAAAGGCGTGTATTTGTGCAAAAAATGCCATGCGCCTTTGTATCGCTCAGAAGATAAGTTTAATGCCCACTGTGGTTGGCCAGCCTTCGATGATGAAATTCCGGGCGCGGTGAGTCGCCATGTTGACGCCGATGGCCGCCGTACCGAAATCGTCTGTAGCCAGTGTGGCGGCCATTTAGGTCATGTGTTCGAAGGGGAATATTTAACGCCGAAGAATATTCGTCACTGCGTTAATTCTGTCTCCATGCTGTTTCAAGCGGCCGATGAGGCGGCTGCATCGACGCATAAAACGGCCTTTGCGACCTTTGGTGCGGGCTGTTTTTGGTGTGTTGAAGCGATTTTTAAGAGCCTTAAGGGTGTGCTGAATGTCAGTTCAGGTTACTCGGGCGGCGAAGCGAGCGATGCCGATTATAAGTCGGTGTGTTCGGGATTAACGGGGCATGCCGAAGTGGTGCACATCGAATTTGACCCTGCGCAAATCAGCTTTACAACACTGCTGCAGGTGTTATTTGATAGTCACGATCCCACCACGCTGAATCGTCAAGGCAATGATAAAGGGCCACAGTATCGCTCCGTCGTCTTTGCTCACGATGTGGCGCAGATTGAAGAGACCAATGCCATGATTGCCAAATTAACCGAGGAAAGGGTATTTGATGCGCCGATAGTGACCCAAGTGGTGGCCTTTGAGTCATTTTATCCCGCAGAGGATTACCACAATGATTACTTCGCCCTGCATGGTGAGCAGCCCTATTGCCAAATTGTGGTAAGGCCAAAGGTTGAGAAGATCAGAGCCCTTTTTGCCGAGCTGCAAGCATAGGCTTAATGTTCGAGCAAAATGACGGATAAAAAATGCCACCGATTAGGGTGGCGTTTTCGTTAACTGCTTGGTCAATAGGCTGAAGACTCAGCGCATTAGCGGGATTGCGCTAACCACTCGGCATATTGTTTCGCGTAATAACTGACAATTAAATCGGCGCCGGCCCGCTTTAACCCGATAAAGGTTTCGGTGACGACGGCGCGCTCATCGAGGGCGCCCGCCAGTGCGGCAAACTTAATGCCGGCATATTCGCCGCCGACTTGATAAGCCGCTAAGGGGAGGTGGGTTTCCTGTCTTAGGCGACTTAACACATCCAAATAGGGCGTGCCGGGTTTCACCATCAGAATATCCGCGCCTTCCTCTTCATCGAGTAGCGCTTCGAGCAAGGCTTGGCGACCATTGGCGTAATCGAGCTGGTAGCCTTTACGGTTTCCGCTAAGTTCACAATCCACCGCGGCCCTAAAAGGCCCATAGAAGGAGGAGGCGAACTTGGCAGCATGGGCCAAAATGGCAATGTGCTCAAAGCCTGCCTCATCCAGCCCTTGGCGAATGGCTTTAATCTGGCCGTCCATCATGGCCGATGGCGCCAGCATATCGGCTCCCGCTTTGGCGGCGGTAATGGATTGTTTAACTAAGTTAGCCACGGTTTGATCGTTACAGACTTCGTCATGGTGCAATACGCCGCAGTGTCCGTGGTCGGTATATTCACAAAAACAAATATCGGGGATCACCATCATCTCTGGCGCGGCGGCTTTGATGGTGCGGATCATCCGTGCGAGTAAGCCATTGTCATCCCAAGTGTCGCTGCCCTGTGCATCTTTGGTGTGGGATATTCCAAAGGGCATCACATAGCGGATCCCTAATGCGTAAAGCCTTTGGATCTCATCGGCAAGCGCACTCTCGGGCAGACGACTGATCCCCGGTAAGGTTGAAATAGGCACGGCTTGGCTGATGTGCTCTTCAATAAAGAGTGGGTGAACCAAGTCACTTAGGGAAATTTGGGTTTCACGCACTAGGTCACGCATCGCTTCGGTGCGGCGTAGGCGTCTTAAACGGCGCAGGGGTTTAAGGGTATTTTCTCTGGTACTGCTCATTGAATTTCCTTATTAACAGTGTGAAAGCATCACGCGAAGCTTCGCGTCAAAGGGAGAGAGTAAAAACGATGCTTAGGTTGTACTTGTTGCTTTGGTGATCTTGATTAAGTGAGACAAAAGCTTCAGCACTGTTTGCTCTGACCTAAAATAGGGCAAAAGTTTCCCAATATTTGGCCAAAGGCCGAAGAGGTTGTTGAGTTAGTGATGGCGATCACAAACTCGACACTAAGCTAATCGAGCCATTAACCGCTGTTTTTAAGCCTTTGCTTTCGATTATTTGATGTTATCATTTGCGCCAATTTACACTTGGTATAGTGCAGGACTTCGATAAGTCGCTATTCGTCTGCTCAACTATACCCACAGCGCGGTTTTTATATGACAACACCCCAAGACTCTGTTTGTATTCTCGCCCTCGACACTTGTACCGAAGCTTGTTCGGCTGCCCTGTATTATCAAGGACAGGTTTTTGCTGAGTTAGCTGATGCGCCACGGGAGCATAGTCAGCGTTTATTGCCTATGGTGGAAGCCGTATTAAAACAAGCCAATGTCGGCTTAGATAAACTGGATGCCATTGCCTACGGCCGTGGGCCAGGTAGTTTTACGGGGATCCGTATTTGCACTAGCATGACTCAAGGTTTAGCCCTAGGGTTAGACTTACCCGTTATCGGTATTTCAACCTTAGCGGCCATGGCACAAATGGCGATTGCTGAGCACGCTGCCGAGCAAGTGCTCTGTTGTATCGATGCGCGCATGGGAGAAGTGTACTGGGGTCAATTCGTTGCCGTCGATGGCATTGCCACCTTAGTCGGTAAAGAGGTAGTGAGCGCGCCAGAGCAGGTTGAACTGGCATTCGATCTTAATAAAGCCATTGTGGGCTGTGGTACTGGCTTTGATGCCTATCCCGAGTTATTAGCGTTAGGTAGCGGGATTACCACTTTAGCGGCGGTGAAGTATCCCGATGCCCGTGCCATGTTAGCGCTGGCCGAAGCGGGTATCAAAGCAGGACTAACCACCAGTGTCGATGAACTCGAACCTGTGTACCTACGCGATACTGTGACATGGAAAAAGTTACCGGGACGTGAATAAACTGTTCATTCTCGCCTATGATACGTTAGAATCTAGATTGTCTGCATGGGTTCTCGATGCAGACATCAATTCTTAGTTAGGCACTCGTCACAACCGCCTAACAAGGTTAACTAGGCTTATAGGATATAAACTGGGCATTTTGATGCAGGTAAATTCGCTTCAAACGAGTTTGACACAAGCGGTTGCGAGTAATCGCCCCGCAGTCATACAGGGAATGTCGCCCACGGAAGCGCCACGCCCTGTGATTGAGCTCGATGCGGTTTCTGCCTTAGCTTTTGATGATACTGCGGATGGGTCATCACAAAACCTACAATCTAGACTCGGTGCCCAGCTCGAGTACGAGCAAAGCACCCGAGGTCATCAAGGGGCTATCGCCCAATACCTACAAACGCAACATGCCGCCAAACGTGAAGAAATTCAGCAGATGGTCGGTGTGGATATTTATGCCTGATACTGCGCCTGTGTCTTCTCAATCCCGTTTTACTCCACGTTTAACCGGCGGTTTGCCTAGCCGTGGTTTGTTTATCATCGAACTAATGCTGGCACTGATATTGACGCGCATCCCTTATCTGAGCGTGCCTTTTAAGTGGCTAGAGAGCTATTTTCACGAGTTATCCCATGGGATAGCGACTGTGCTCAGTGGCGGCATAGTGAGTCATATTCAACTCTTCCCCAATGGTGCAGGTTTTTGCTTTAGCCAAGGTGGCTCGCCACTGGTGATTGGATTTGCGGGCTATTTTGGCGCAGCCTGTTGGGGATACCTTATTTACCTGTTGGCAACTTGGCCTAAGGGCATTCGCCTAAGTTTTGCGTTTTTAGGCGGCTTAGTGGTGTTAAGCGGCCTGCTGTGGGGGCGAGATTTACTGACCTTAGCCATATTCGCTGTGCTGACGATAGTGTTGTTACTGCCGCTAAAACTCAGCAAAAATAAAATCCTCACGCAATTTTTACGCATTATCGGCCTGATGATCATGCTCAATGCGCTGGCAAGCCCGACGGTATTGCTCGGACTCGAAGGGCAGGGCGATGCGGTGCTGCTGGCCGAGCGTTCATGGATCCCGGCATGGATTTGGGTCGCCATTTGGCTGTTTTGCAGTCTCTGCGCCTTGTTTATGGCTTGGCGGCGGGTGGATTCTGCCATCTCTCGCTAATCTATGGCGGCATAATGTCGCTATGGCATCACAAATATTTACAGCCTAAATAGTCAACTTGTGCGGCTAATTCTTGGATTTTTTTATATAGACTGCTAGCTTAAGTCTTCGGTATCCAAGGAGAATTATTATGAAAAAAGTCACACTCGTCGCCAGTATGCTGATTGCTGGTTTATGTTCCGGTATGGCCTATGCCGATGAAGGCTTGGATAAGGCCATTAAGAGCGAATTTCGCCAAGCGAAAAACGCCAGTCGTGATATTTATCGTCACCCCGCTGAAACCCTCACATTTTTTGGTATAACCCCGACACAAACCGTGATTGAACTCTGGCCCGGCAATGGCTGGTACACTGAAATTCTTGCCCCTTATCTTGCGTCTAAGGGGCAGTATATTGCCGCCAGTTTCGAAACTACCCCAAGCACGGATACCCCAGGTAATCGCTATCGCGCCAATGCGGGCGTGAAATTCGATACTTGGATGACGGCCAATAAAGCTTTATTTGGTAATGCAAAAATGGTGGTTCTCGACCCACCGGCCAAGATGAATTTAGGTGCCGATGGCAGTGCGGACTTGGTATTAACCTTCCGTAACTTACATAACTGGGCCTCAAGCGACCAGCTCGAAAACGTGTTTGCCGCCTCCTATAAAGTGCTGAAAGATGGCGGTGTGTTTGGCGTGGTCGAACATAGAGCCAATAAAGGCATGAATATGAGCACGGGCTACATGGACCAAGACGAGATGATCGCGCTGGCCAAAAAAGTGGGTTTTACCTTAGCCGAAAGCTCAGAAATCAACGCCAATCCGAAAGACACTAAGGACTACGCCAAGGGCGTCTGGACGCTGCCACCTTCGTTTGCCTTGGGCGATACCGATAAGGAAAAATACCAAGCAATTGGTGAGAGCGATCGCATGACGCTCAAATTTATCAAAAAATCGCGCTAATCACCTGACATTAGAGGCAATATGTGGCAATCTTTCGCCCCCAAAAATCAAGTCGAGTTTGTGTTACCCCATATCAAGCTGAGTGGTCGATTATGGGGAGCGAAAGATAAGCCATTATTGCTTGCGTTGCATGGCTGGTTAGACAATGCGAACAGTTTTGAGCCTCTCGCTGAGTATTTGCCTCATTATCAAATACTTGCCATAGATTGGCCCGGTCATGGCTTTTCTGCGCATCGGCCGGGACATTATCCATTGCATTGGATTGACTATTTATACGATCTCGATGCGTTACTGGCGATGTTGCCGCAAAAGCCGCTGGCTATCATAGGGCATTCATTAGGGGGCATTATTGCCTCGGCGTATACCGCGACCTTTCCAGAAAAGGTCAACAAACTGATTTTGATTGAGGCGTTAAGCCCACTGTTTGAGTCGGCGACTCAAGCGAAAACGCGGCTGCGAAAGAGTTTTTATCAGCACGAGAAGTTTTTAGCGCAAAAGCATAAACAGCTAAAAGTCTACGACAATATGGACACCGCAGTAAAAGCCAGAGTGCACTTAACGGGGCTGGCGGAGCCTTGGTGCCGTTTGTTACTCGAGCGCAATATGCAACCAACCACCGATGGTGTTGCGTGGCGTAGCGATCCAAGATTAAGGCTCGACTCACCCATGCGGCTGACCTTTGAGCAGGTTGATGCACTGATGCAGCATATTTCGGTCTCGACCTTATTAATCTGCGGCAAACAGGGCTTTAGCCAGTTGCAGGCTGCGCTGCCCAAGGCGAGGAAATGGTTCACACACTTGTCTGAACATATGCTCGAGGGCGACCACCATGTGCACATGGATAACGCCAAAGGGGTTGCGCACTTGATCCAGCAGTTTGTCGAATAATCGCTTT
Organism: Shewanella sp. FJAT-51649; assembly: GCF_019457435.1. Taxonomy (NCBI): domain Bacteria; kingdom Pseudomonadati; phylum Pseudomonadota; class Gammaproteobacteria; order Alteromonadales; family Shewanellaceae; genus Shewanella; species Shewanella sp. FJAT-51649. The sequence continues at coordinate 2,084,666 of NZ_CP080411.1, forward strand.
TGCTTACATAAAAAAGACGCTAGGTTTTTTGTTTTTTTTATGTGATGATGATCAAAATTAAAACGCCCGTATGATTTATGCGGGTCAATCAATAACAATAAAATGTAAGTCGGTATTTTAACTCGGTATTTGTCGAGTATTGACGGTAGTAGGGATACCGTGTCCGCAGTTGTGGGGATTTAGGAGAAAGTAGTGGATCAGCCTTGGATTAATCATTTGCCAAAAGATGTACCTGCCGAGATTAATGCGGATCAGTATTCATCGCTCGTCGATATGTTCGAGACGGCGGTGGCCAAATATGCGGATCAACCGGCATTTATCAACATGGGTGCCACGCTAACTTACCGTAAACTTGAAGAACGCAGCCGTGCGTTTGCCGCTTATCTGCAAAATGAATTGAAACTCCAAAAGGGTGACCGTGTCGCCCTGATGATGCCGAACCTGCTGCAATATCCCATTGCGCTGTTTGGTATTTTACGTGCGGGCATGGTGGTGGTGAACGTTAACCCGCTTTACACTCCCCGCGAATTAAAGCACCAATTAGTCGACTCTGGCGCTAAGGCCATTGTTGTCGTATCAAACTTTGCCCGTACCTTGGAAGAGGTTGTCGACCAGACACCCGTTAAAAGTGTGATTATCACCGGGCTTGGGGATCTGCTGAGCGCGCCAAAACGCACCTTAGTGAACTTTGTAGTCAAATACATTAAAAAACTAGTGCCTAAATACGATTTACCCCATGCACTTTCAATGCGCGAAACCCTCTCAAGAGGGCGCAGAATGCAGTATGTCAAACCCGTTATCACGGGTGATGACCTAGCCTTTTTGCAATACACTGGTGGAACGACTGGAGTGTCAAAGGGCGCCATGTTGACCCACAAAAACGTGGTCGCAAACGTATTACAGGCCAATGGTGCTTATTCACCCGCACTGCGTGATGGCAACGAATTTGTAGTAACAGCCTTGCCGCTTTACCATATTTTTGCTTTAACAGTAAACTGCTTACTGTTCTTACATAAGGGCAGCCAAAACCTGTTAATCACTAATCCTCGGGATATTCCAGGGTTTGTGGCCGAACTGAAAAAATATCCTTTTACCGCGCTGACAGGCGTCAATACCCTGTTTAATGCGTTAGTGAACAGTAGCGATTTTGCTGAACTGGATTTTTCTCGCCTAAAATTATCCATTGGTGGCGGGATGGCGGTGCAAAAAGCCGTGGCCGATAAATGGCAAAGCATCACGAAAACCCGTTTACTTGAAGGTTACGGTTTAACCGAAGCCTCGCCGCTACTCACTTGCTGCCCCTATAACTTAGACGGTTACAATGGTTCTATCGGTTTCCCTGCGCCATCGACCTTAATTCAAGTGCGTGATGATGCAGGTAATGTGTTGCCGCAAGGCGAGACGGGTGAACTGTTTGGTAAAGGTCCACAGATCATGAAAGGCTACTGGCAGCGCCCAGAGGAAACGGCCAAAGTGATCGATAAAGACGGCTGGCTTGCCACCGGCGATATCGGTTATATGGATGAACAAGGCTTCTTCTATATCGTCGACCGTAAGAAAGACATGATTTTAGTGTCGGGCTTCAACGTCTTCCCCAATGAAGTCGAAGAAGTGGTCGCGTTACATCCTAAAGTGATTGAAGTGGCTGCCGTTGGTGTGCCTAATGACGCCAGTGGTGAATTAGTGAAGGTGTTTGTGGTGGCAAAAGATAAATCTTTAACCGCTGACGACATCATTAAGCATTGCCGCGCGCATTTAACGGGATATAAAGTACCGAAGCTGGTAGAATTTAGGGACGAGTTACCTAAAACCAACGTGGGTAAGATCTTGCGACGAGAACTTCGAGACGAAGTGAAGCGCGCGTAAGATTGAAGCCGGCAATGAGCCGGCTTTTGTTTTTATGGACGGTGCTTAACCCACAGGAACTGGAGAAGAATTTGTCAGTGTTTCAGTATGTGAGCGACGAAGCGAGCCTTAATGCCCTCGTCGCTCAATATCAACAGAGCCGACTGCTCGTGTTAGATACCGAGTTTGTGCGCACACGTACCTATTACGCTAAGCTTGGCCTCATTCAAGCCTATGATGGTAAAACCTTGGCCTTAATTGACCCGGTTGCGCTGCCAGATCTCAGTGCATTTTGGTCTTTGCTGGATAATCCCAACATCATCAAATTGGTGCATTCGTGCAGCGAGGACTTAGAAGTCTTCGCCCATTATGGTCAGCGTCAACCTACGCCTTTGTTCGATAGCCAAATCGCAGCCTCTTTATGTGGCATGGGCCATGGCCTAGGTTATGCCAAGTTAGTGGAAACCTGTTTAGGTGAAGTGATTGATAAAGGTGAGTCGCGCACCGACTGGATGCGCCGCCCTTTAACTGAGGCGCAGCTGAGCTACGCCGCCAACGATGTGTTGTATCTGTATCAACTCTATCCGCAACTTGCCGACAAGCTTAAAGCGCAAGATCGCTTAGGCTGGCTGTATGAAGAAGGTGAGCGGATGACAGAAGGGCGCTTAGCGACGCCCGATATGGATACTGCGTACCTGAGAGTGAAGAATGCTTTTCAGCTTACCGAGCATCAATTGGCTTACCTTAAAGTGCTGGCTAAGTGGCGTTTAGAAAAAGCCTTAGCGCGGGATTTAGCTTTGGGCTTTGTGATTAAAGATCACGGCCTGATCGCGCTAGCGAAGAAGCAGCCTAAGAGCATGGGCGATTTGCTCAAACTGAACGATTTGACCGAGCAGGAGAAACGCATTCACGGTAAAGATATTTTACGGGTGATGCAGACTGCCGATTTAAGCAACCCTCCCGAATTAGTGGATGTCTTAGCGCTTAAACCAGGTTACAAATCGGCCTTTAAGAATATTAAAACCTGCTTAACTGAACTGTGCGAGCAGCATGCTATCCCGATGGAGATGCTGGGATCTAAACGTCATATTCATGAGTATTTACAATGGCGTTGGGATAAACAGCAGGGTGAGTTACCGACGGTCTTAAGTGGCTGGCGCGGACAAATCGCCGCCGAATTGTTGGCCAAGCTTGACATCTAATTTGAGAGCTGATTAATACATAATCTGCAGTAACATCGAGGTCTTGGCGTGTTGTTAAGACCTTTATGAACGCGAACATAAAGCTTTGCTAAACAAGTGTAACCAAGTCTTAGTTCAATCTTATGTCGCCGAAGGCTGGGGAAAGCGCAGCAGAAAGCGTCATCCCCGTGATGAGGATGACGCCAACGCTCGACTTATCTGTCAGGCAATGTGACGTTAAGTTCGAGTACCGACAGGTTATCGTCGTTCTGATCTAACTGCACAGAAACTTGATCATCAGAAATATGCACATATTTGCGGATAACTGCGATAATTTCTTGTTTCATCTGTGGAAAATAATCGGGGGTGTCCCGTTGTCCACGTTGATGGGCCACAATAATTTGTAGTCGCTCTTTTGCCATTACCGCAGTGCTAGGCTTTTTCTTGCTTTTGAAATAGTCGAGTAAAGACATAATTAGCTACCAAATATCCGTTGTAAGAAACCTTTTTTCTCTTCCGTAATGAAGCGTACTGGCACATCTTCACCCAGTAAACGCGCGACCGTATCACTGTAAGCCGCACCTGCATCACTCTCTTGATCGATAATCACAGGCACCCCTGAGTTAGAGGCCTTGAGTACAGATTGTGATTCAGGGATAACACCAAGTAATTCAATGGCAAGGATTTCTTTTACATCGTCAACACTTAACATTTCGCCCGATTTTACCCGACTCGGCGAATAACGAGTCAGCAGTAAGTACTCTTTTATCGGCTCTAAATTCAGTTCGGCGCGGCGTGACTTGCTTTGCAACATGCCCAGAATACGGTCAGAGTCGCGAACCGAGCTCACTTCAGGGTTGGTGGTCACAATAGCGATATCGGCAAAGTACAGCGCCATCATCGCACCTTGCTCAATCCCTGCTGGTGAGTCACAAATAATAAAATCAAATTCTTTGGCTAAATCATCGAGCACACGACCCACGCCTTCTTTAGTCAGTGCATCTTTATCGCGGGTTTGCGATGCAGGCAGTACAAACAGTTTTTCACAGCGTTTGTCTTTGATGAGTGCCTGATTTAAATTGGCTTCGCCGTTGATCACATTGACAAAGTCATAGACGACGCGGCGCTCGCAGCCCATGATCAAATCTAAGTTACGTAAGCCTATATCGAAATCGATAACAACAGTTTTATGCCCTTGTATTGCAAGTCCAGTTGCAATCGCCGCACTGGATGTGGTCTTACCAACACCACCTTTACCTGAAGTGACAACAATAATTTGTGCCATGTTTCTCTCTATCCTTTTTTATGCCATTTAGAGGGGCAATGATTCAACGATAAGCGACTCGCCATTTAAGCGAATGCAGCCGCTTTTATCTGAGCTATGTTGTTGTAGATTTTCAGCGAGCCAATATTGCCCTGCTATTGAAACTAATTCGGCCTCGAGGGAATGGGCGATGATTACCGCGCTGCTGTCGCCGGCCGCGCCCGCCATGGCTTTTCCTCGTAATGCGCCATAAATATGAATGCTACCATCGGCAATGACTTCAGCGCCATTACCTACGGCACCAAATATGATTAAATCACCATTTTTTGCATAGACCTGCTGGCCTGAGCGGATATTTTGCTTCAAAACCTTCGTTTGACGCGGTGCAGGCGGGGGCGTCACGCTTTGTTTGCCCGCTTTGACGATAGCAAGGCCTAGGGTCTTGGCTTGATTACTAAGAGCAGTCGTTGCTCCGGTGATCCCCACGATAACGAGCTGGCGGGAAAGTAATAACTCTTTTAAGCCATGTAAATTGAAATCGTTATCTTGGATGGCGCTGAGATTGACGACTAAAGGGGCACCCAGAAAAAATTGAGGGGCTTGTGCCAATTTGCTATCTAATTCAGCCATGACAGCATTTAAGTCGCTGCTATTGATATGAAGCACTGAAAGAGTAAAAGAAGCGCCTTTTAACTCTAAGCTAGGTTTTGACATCCCGGCACTATTCTCCAGAAATCATCAGTCGGTTCGCTGATTTTACAATTAAATTACTAGGCGACCATGTTATAGTGTGCCCCATTGACTGGCAAGTTTGAACTATTGGATATTTATACTCTTATGCTATGTGCGGTTTATAAAAGTAGTCGAAAGGCTGACACTTACTTATTTGTGAACAAAAGGGACTGTTTTGATGATGTTCCCCAAGCGTTGTTGGAGATGTTTGGTGTGCCTCAGTTAGTGATGGTGTTCCCCATCGCTAAGCGTGAATCCCTCGGTATCGCCGATATTCAAAAGGTCAAAGCAGCACTCGAGGAAAAGGGTTTTTATTTACAAATTCCGCCACCGCAGGTTAATTTATTGGCCGAACACAGAGAAAGTCTTGGGATTAAAGACTAGCCCATAAACTGCGGACAAAGGTATATGCCAAAGACCCTCCTTCAACGCGTTGCAGCATGTACATTGATTTTCTTGCCCTTGATAAGCCATAGCGCGTTAGGGCAAGACGCTTCCTTCAACGATTACCTCCTAAAGCTTAAGCAAGAGGCAAGTGCCCAAGGCATTAGCCAAGCGACGATCAACAACGCTTTCCCGCAGATAAAACGCTTTAAAAAAGCCAATGTGGCCGCAGCGCCAAGCCAATCCCAAACCCTTGAAACCTATCTGCCAGAGGTGGTGCCAGAATGGAAGGTGGATACGGCGCGCGTACTCTTTAACGAGCATGAAGTGCTATTTAGCAATATTGCCGATAAGTATCAGGTGCAGCCGCGGTTTTTAGTGGCGCTCTGGGGCTTAGTCTCTAACTTTGGGGATGCGTCGGGGGATTATCCAGTACTGTCTGTGATGGCGTCGTTAGCCTTTACTGGCGAAGATACGGCGCGTTACCAACGGGAGTTTATGGCTGCGCTTTCCATCATGGATAAAGAGCATCTTAAGTTTGATGATCTTAAAAGCAATGACAAAGGTTTTATGGGACAAACCCAATTGCTACCGAGTGAATATTTAGCCTACGGCCAAGATGGCGACGGTGATGGTAAAAAAGACATTTGGCATAATGTGGCCGATGCGTTTGCCTCTGCCGCAAATCTGCTAAAGCAGCAGGGCTGGAATGGTGAAGATACTTGGGGACGTCAGGTTCAAGCACCGGCGGATCTTAAGGCTGAGTTTATCGGACTTAATCAATCCCAAACCTTAGCCAAGTGGCAACAGCTCGGTGTCAGGCGGTTCGATAATACGGATTTACCGAATCGTGAGGATATTCACGCTTCGCTTATCATGCCTGACGGTGTTAAGGGCCGAAAATATCTGGTCTATGGCAATTACCGCGCCTTAATGCACTGGCAAGCAGTGAATTATTTAGGCGAGGGTGATTATTTTGGCATCTCTGTGGTGCATTTATCGGAGAGAATTAAGACTCCCCAGTAAATTGGTGTAAAATGGCCCGCATTAAGCGGGTTTTTTATATGAAGATAAGCGTAAACATGGCATTTTGGCAGAATAAAGCGTTAACCGAGTTGACGTCGCAGGAGTGGGAGTCCCTCTGCGATGGTTGTGGTAAGTGTTGTTTAAACAAGTTGATCGATGATGAAACCGAAGAGTTGTATTACACCAATGCAGCTTGCCTACTGCTCGATCATCAAAGTGCCAGTTGCAAGCATTATAGTGACCGTTTTAGCCATGTTCCCCAATGTACTGTGATCACACCGCAAAACGTCCATGAACTGACGTGGTTACCCGATAGCTGTGCCTATCGTCGTTTAGCCGCTGGTCGAGACTTGCCAAGCTGGCATCCATTACTTACGGGCTCTAAAGAAGCCATGCACCTTGCGGGGATGTCGATTCAAGGCAAAGTGGTGGATGAGCGCAGGGTGAAAGATATTGAAGATCATATCGTGCTGTGGCCGCTTAAGAATCTGGATTAACGCCATCCCAGCAGCTTTTAGTCTCTAATAACTGACGTTAATAAACAGCCAGACGTTAATAAACAATCAGATGTGAAAAAACAAAAAGGAGCAACTAACCATTGAGTTGAGTGCTCCTTTTTCTATCTAGGGTTTAAAACCAAAGCCTTATCTATCAAGGAATGGATGCGCTATTGCTGTACCACAGCTAAGTAACGCCACACTATTCATCGATTAGATAAAGTAACTTATTCAACGATCATTACTATTTTTCAACGGTAATTATTATTTTTCAACAATAGTTACTTTTTCGATAATGATTGGCTCACGGGGCACGTCCTCATGGCCTGCAACACGGGTGGTTTTTACGCCTTCAATTTGCAGCACGACCTCGAGTCCCGCGGTGACTTTACCAAATACCGCATAACCCCAACCGTTGTTCGTGGTTGCCGTGTGGTCGAGGAACTCATTGTTGGCCGTATTGATAAAAAACTGCGCGGTCGCCGAGTGCGGTGCATCGGTACGGGCCATAGCGATAGTGCCAAACACATTCGATAGGCCTTTGTTGGCTTCGTTGACAATCGGCTCGTGGGTGGGCTTTTCTTTCATTTTGGCGGTAAAGCCTCCGCCTTGAATCATAAAGCCTTTGATCACTCGATGGAAAATCGTGTGTTCATAAAAACCTTCTTGGCAGTAGCGGATAAAGTTTTTGGCGGTAACGGGCGCGCGCTCCATATCGAGTTCGATACTGATATCACCTAGGTTGGTTGTAAAAATAATCGTCATATTTGCTTCTGCTATTTTGAGTTAATTCGTTAATAAGCTGCTAATTCACTTAGTGCTTTTGTGCCAAGGATTTGCTTGGGGTTCGCTATCGCCCTGCGGCTTAATGCTGTTTTGCCATGGATTACCTTGCAATGGGTTAGCAGGGCGGCTATTTGAGCGAGTATCTGAGCGACTATCAGCCCCTGCCTTTTGGCCTTTAGGCGCAGAAGTCGCCTTGGCACTGCGATGTTTCTTGGCTTGTGTCGCCTCAAAGGTGCCCGGCTTGCCACTCGAATAGGGGCGTGGTTGAGCACTTGTCTCGGCGAGTTTATGGGATTTACGCTCTGTTGAAGATGCCGATTTAGGCACAAAATCGAGTATAGAAATCGGCACGACTTTTTTCGGCTCAAAGCCAGCAATCTCCCTGCGCACGATAATATGACCTAAGCGGCGCTCAATGGCGCATAGGTTTCTAAAATCATCCTTAGAGACAAAGGAAATTGCTTCCCCTTGATTACCCGCACGTCCTGTACGACCAATGCGGTGGATATAGTCGTCGGCTTCATCGGGTAAGTCGTAGTTAATCACCCGCGCTAAGGCATCGATATCAATGCCGCGTGAGGCCACGCCCGTGGCGACTAAAAAGGAGACTTTACCCGCTTTAAAATCGATCAGCAGTTGCTCGCGCACCGCTTGGCTACGCCCACTGTGAAAAGCCTCTGCAACAATGCCACGCTTTTCTAACTGGCTAACCAATTTGGCGGCGCCGTGTTTGGTTTGGATAAAAATTAATGCCTGTGACCAGTTATTTTCTTGGATCAAATGACTTAACAGCGCCGACTTTTTATCTTTATCGACCGTGGTCAACCATTGGTCAATATGAGTTGACGCCGCGCTCTTACGGCTGATTTCAATCTCGATGGCGTCCGGAATCGCGGATTTCGCCAGCGCTTTCACCTGTTTCGATAAGGTGGCTGAAAATAAAAGGTTTTGTCGCTGCTCGGGGAGTTTTTCTATGATGCTATTAATATCTTCGATAAAGCCCATATCGAGCATGCGGTCGGCTTCGTCGAGCACCAATACTGAGACTTCATCGAAACGAATGGCCCTTTGGGTATACATGTCGAGCAAACGCCCAGGCGTGGCCACCAGTAAATCGACGCCTTCAATCAGCCGTTTCTTTTGCGGCGCGGCGTCGACACCACCGTACATCGCCATGGCCGTTAAGGGTAAATACTTGGCGTATTGGTTGATATTTTCTTCGACCTGAAGCGCAAGCTCACGTGTGGGTGTGAGTATGATGGCTCGCACTCGCTTAGGGCGGATCTTGGGCGCGTCAGCGAATCTGTGCAGCAGCGGCAGCACAAAACTGGCGGTTTTACCTGTACCCGTTTGCGCCGCAGCAAGCACATTCTTGCCCGCTAAAATGCTGGGAATGGCCTTTGTCTGTATCGGCGTAGGGGTCGTGTAACCCAGTTCAGTCACAGCTTTGACAAGCGCGCTGTGTAATCCAAGTTGGGAGAATGGCATTGAGAGTCTCAACTAAATGATTTATTGGCAAACTGTAGGCCTGAGGCGAACAGCGAAGCAGGTCGCTATTATAGCAGTAGCGATAGTGAAATAGGGGATTATCTCACACGGGTTGATAGTTGAGTGCTATCGGCACTCGGGCTTACAAATTTGTAACTGGGCATGTATTCGCTTGCAACACAGCTGCAATTAGGCGGCTGATATGATTAACTTAAGTCCTTTTATTGGCGTCTGATGAGTTAAGTTTTAGACGCTTACGGTCGCCTCGAGGCACTGGAATTAACGCATAAATATAAAAAGGACGAAAAAGAATGAAGAAAACCGCCATCTCTCTTGCGATCTTGTTATCGCTCACAGGCCTTGCGGGTTGCCAATCGCAATCAACTCAAGCGTCAGCCGATACCGCCAAATCAAGCGCAGTCAGTGCTGATGTCAAGACCAGCGCCTTTGCACAATTTAGCCAGACCTTTATCGATGATCTGTGGCAATTAGCGCCAACCTGGGCACTCTACAGCGGCAAACACGTTAATGATGGCTATTTAGAAATCCCCAATGAAGCCAGCCGTGTTAAGACGCTCGCCTTTGTGAAAGCCCAGCAGGCAAAGCTGAAACAGTTTGAACTTAAGTCTCTGAGCTCTAACGAAACCATCGATTATCACCTGATTGATAATCTGCTAAACAGCATGGCGTGGGAAATCACCGACTTTAAATCATGGCAATGGGATCCCTCGAGCTATAACGTGGCGGGCGGTTTTGCACAAATCATCAACGAAAACTTTGCGCCACTGGATGACAGATTACGTTCCGTATTGGCCAGAATGGAAAATATCCCCGCTTATTACGCCGCGGCGCGCAGCAATATCCAGCAGCCAACCCTAGAACACACTGAATTGGCTGTGATGCAAAACCAAGGTGCGTTTTCGGTCTTCTCCTATGATTTATTGAAGCAAGTAGCGGATTCGGGTCTGTCGGATGCGGAAAAATCGCTGTTTAAATCCCGTTTCGATACGGCAACGAAAGCGATTAACGAACATATTACTTGGTTAAATGCACAGGTCAGCCAACTTAAAAAAGACGGCGCCCGCAGCTTTAGAATTGGCGAAGAATTATACGAGCAAAAGTTTGCCTTTGATATCCAAGCGGGCATGACAGCAAAACAACTTTATCAAAAAGCCATGGCGGATAAAGAAAGAGTGCAAGGTGAAATGGCGAAGATCACCGACAAGCTGTGGCCAAAATATTTCACTACACCAAAACCTGCCGACAATAAAATCGCGATTCGTCAATTGATTGATAAATTATCGACACAGCACGTTAAGCGTGATGACTTTGTGAGCGAAGTGCGTAAACAAATTCCTGAGTTGATTGAATTTGTAAATCAAAAAGACTTAGTGACTTTAGATCCTAAAAAACCATTAGTCGTACGTGAAACCCCTGAGTATATGCGTGGTTATGCGGGAGCTTCGATTAGTGCGCCTGGTCCTTATGATAAATTAGGCAATACCTATTATAACGTCACACCACTCGATGGTATGAGTGATGAATCCGCTGAAAGCTATTTACGCGAATATAACCACTGGATATTACAGATTTTAAATATCCATGAGGCGATTCCTGGACACTACACCCAATTAGTTTATTCCAATGAGTCGCCAAGCTTAGTGAAAAGCTTATTTGGTAATGGCGCTATGGTCGAAGGTTGGGCCGTTTATACCGAACGCATGATGCTTGAAGAAGGTTATGGTAATTTCGAGCCTGAAATGTGGTTAATGTATTACAAGTGGAATTTACGTGTTATCTGTAACACCATCTTAGACTACAGCATTCATGTTAAAGGCATGACTGAAGAGCAAGCCATTAGTCTGATGATGGATGAAGCGTTCCAGCAACGTGCTGAGGCGGAAGGCAAATGGCGCCGTGCCACCCTAAGCCAAGTGCAGCTGACGAGTTACTACTCGGGTTACCGTGAAATTTACGATTTCCGCGAGGAATATAAGCAACTTAAAGGCAAGGATTTTGACCTAAAAGCATTCCATGAGAAGTTCTTAAGTTATGGTAGTGCGCCGGTGAAATATATTCGCCAATTAATGTTAGAGCAGTAATCCATCATCCAGATATAAGGCGCTAACAGAGCGCCTTATATCTATTCGCTAAACGCCATTCGCTTAAAATCGATTCATTGGTCATGAATGATGTTCCATAACGTCCTTAAGACCGCCAAAATCACTCAAGCAACAATCCTGAGATGCTTTATTGAACCGAGATATTAGCGGAAAGGGTAAGATGTGTAATTTTCGAAGAAGATTATTTCTTAGTGTCAGCATCTGCCATGATGGCTAATACTTCTTCGTAGGAAAGGTTTAATTCGCGAGAGAGGTTAATGATTTTGGTTTTATAGGTTTGAATGTTTTCTTGTTGTGCAAGCTGATGTTTCTTTTCTTCTACTAATTCGTTAACAGTTTCTTGCAATATCAATAATCGACGTAAACTGTAGTCTAGGGATTTGATATATTTCCCCATTTGTTGTTTATTACGGGCTTGCTCAAGATCCGTTGAGGCTTTTTTCTCATATCCATATTCATCGAGCGCGGCAATAGCGCTTTGCAAATCAAGATCTGTTGTCATTTGGTGTTCACTTTATTACAAGAAGTTGAGAAGCGAAATAATGAATTAACGTACCCAAGCGGGTGTCATAGGAGGTTAACTATCGCAGATTATCATGTTTATGCCAATGCTCATAAACTATTTAAAGTGTAAACCTCATTAAAAAGTCGAGTTTCGCATTGGGCTTGTAGGGGTCTACAATAATGGTTAGTCTAAACTTTTCACTTCGCGGAGATCCAAATGCTTGATCTATTGCCTGATTTGTTCGATCACTACCCTACAAAACTGTCGCTGTTACCGCTCGATTTTCGCAGTTTTGGTGGTAAGCGTTTGTTTTGGGGTGAAGTTGTGACGGTCAAATGTTTTGAAGATAACTCCAAAGTGAAAGAAGTGCTGGCCCAGCCCGGTCATGGAAAAGTATTGGTCGTCGATGGTGGCGGTTCACCCCGGCGGGCGTTACTTGGGGATTTGATCGCGCAAAGTGCCCTCGATAACGGTTGGCAGGGGGTGGTGATTAATGGCTATGTCCGTGATGTGGCAAGGCTTTCTACTTTTAATCTCGGCGTCTATGCCTTAGGGGCTATGCCTATCAAGACCGAAAAATTAAACCAAGGTCAAATCGATGTGCCGATTGAGTTTGGCGCTGTGACAGTAAAACCCGGCATGATGCTTTATGCCGATGAGAATGGTATTGCCGTGAGCGAGGCATCATTAAACTTTGCCTTTCTAAGTTAAGTGTTACCAAAAATTCAAGATGTTATTGATAAGGATGTTTCTATGAAATTCATTAAGTGGCTTTTAGCTCTTCTGGTGACCTTAGTGGTTGCAGTCACCTTATATCTCACCGTATTTTTCGACCCTAATGATTTTAAACCAGAAATTGTCAACGCCGTTAAAAAGCAAACTGGGCGTGAGCTTGTCATCGGTGATGATTTGTCGTGGACATTTTTCCCGACGGTTGGGATTAATCTAGGGGGGATCTCACTCTCCAACCCCGAGGGATTTACACCTAAAGCTATGCTTGAAGTGAATAAAGCTGTGGCAGAAGTCGAGCTTATGCCACTGTTTAGCAAGCAAATTGAAATCGCGCAGCTAAGCCTTGATGGTGCCAAAATCAATTTGGTCACCCGAAAAAATGGCAGTTCGAGCCTCGATGGCTTAACGGGCAAGGGCGCAGATAAACCCGCAACGCCTGCCGAGCCTAGCGCCAAAGCACAATTAACCAGCATTGATGTGGGCGGCGTTTCGATTACCAATACCGAAATCAATTTGATTGATGAAGCTAAGGGACAAACCCAAACCTTAACCTTGAAGCAATTTACGCTGGGGGCATTTTCACTCGATAAATTTGCGCCTATGGCCTACGAATTTGCCGCGACCCTGCCTGATATGACAGTGAGCAGCAAAGGCGAAGGGCAAATCAAGTTAAGCCATGATTTTAATCAACTGGTGATTGAGAAGCTGGATATTGCGACTCAAGTTGAAGGCGAGGGGATCCCCAATAAAAAACTGACCGCAGAGGTTAGTCTAAACAGTCAAATCGCATTAGATAAAAAGCAGTTGTCGGCGGACATCAGTAAATTAACGGCGATGGATATCAATGCAGCGGGCAAGTTGGCGGTGAATTACGGCGGTAAAGTGCCGCAAATTAACGCGGATTTGCAAGTGGGTGACATTGACCTCGATGCCTTATTGCCAAAATCGGATACGGCGGAAAAACAAGCCGCTGCCACGCCTTCACAGACTCAGGCGGTTGAGCCAGATCTTACCGCGCTCAATGGCTTAGATGCCAAACTGACATTGGCTGTGAAATCCATCAAGGTGGCGAACCTGTCAACGCAGAACTGGTTGATGGATTTAGGCATTAAGAATGGTGTGGTTGATCTTAAGCAACTGACGGCGGATCTTTACCAAGGTAAATTGATGCTCAATGCGCAAGTTGATGCCCGCTCAAAAGTTGCCAGTTACCAATTTGATAAGCAAATCTCGGGTGTACAAATTCGTCCATTACTTAAGGATGCCGCTGAGCTGGAAATCCTAGCAGGTACGGCCAATTTCAACGTTAAGGGTAAAGGTAAGAGTTTAATTCCAGAGCAGTTGAAGAAAAACCTACTTGCTAATGGCCGTTTTGATATTACCGACGGTGCCCTTTACGGGGTGAATATTCCACAAATGATCCGTAGTGCTCAGGCCAAGTTAAAAGGTGACATGTCTGCCGACACCAAAGAAGAGCGTAAAACCGACTTCTCGAGCTTGACGGGTAACTTCAGCCTAGAAAACGGTGTAGCGACAAATCCTGATCTTGCCATGTCATCACCGCTATTACGGGTGGCGGGTAAAGGCAGTGCAAACCTGTTGACCGAAGGCTTGGATTACCGATTGACCACGACCTTAGTCAATTCCCTCAAAGGTCAGGGCGGTAGCGAGAAAGATGCATTGGCTGGCATTGATATTCCACTGGCGATCACCGGCACCTTCCAAAAACCTGAGTATGCCTTAGATACCCAAGCGCTGCTGAACAATCAGTTGAAGGAAGAAACGGATAAAGCCAAGGATAAATTAAAGGACTCCCTACTGAAAAAACTCGGTGGTTTTTAGGCATGGGAAAACACATCGCTAAGCATGTTTCTGCTAGCAAGCGTCGACCTAAGCAGACATTAACACGCATTGCGCGCCCACTTGGGATGGCATTGCTGGCGGGGCAGCTGTTTGGCTGCTTTGCCCCGCAGGCCCAGCCTAATCCGCCAAAAACGGATATTCGTACCGAGGCGGCGAAACAACCTGAAGTGGTACAGACCGCCGATTTAGCGGCCAAACTACAGGGAATTGAAGCAAAATCCAGCTTAAAAGTGGAACAGGTTTCGAACAATCAGTCTCAGGATTTGCTCACTGGTACGCTTTCCCTCGATGCTTTTGTGGATTTTAAACAACCCCTTAAGGCGACATTAACGGTTCGCAATCCCTCGACTCAGGCGGTTGCACTGCGTTATCACTCGGGCATGACAGCCGATTTGCTACTGACCACAGTGCAAGGAAAGCGTCTTTGGGCTTGGTCTGACGATATGATGTTTACTCAAGCCCTGCGTGATACTCAGTTAGCGGCTGGTGAGGAGCTGGTGGTCAGGTTTGCGATCCCGGCAAAAGCCTTGGCTGGGATCCCAAATGAAGGGGCTCATCTTGAGGCGCAATTTGCCGCTAAGGCGCTGGAGAGTGAATTGCCAGCAATGGCGCCCGTGGTGTACTTGCTCACCCTCGAGTAGCGGTTGCTAAACATAGCGCCATTCTTGCAAACTACTGTGTATTTAACATTGCAGATTGAAAGAGTGCAGGCTCGAAGGGCAAGTCTCGAGGGGACTTAGAACGGATCTTGCGAATAAAAAAGGCAGTAACCCAGTGTTACTGCCTTTTTGTTTGCCTTATCACAACAAGCTTAAGTGTTAGTGCTTGTGGCTCTATCGCCGATAAGTCGGGCTTAACTCAATATCTAAGTCGTTTTCAAACTCAGCATTACGCATTTAAATTGCTTTCATCCACAACCAGCTTTAACACTTGGCCGGGTTGAATATATTGTGATGAGGTTAAGCTGTTCCATTCGAGCAGCTCGGCAACCGTCACTTTAAACTTGCTGGCAATGCGCGCTAAGGAATCGCCAGATTTCACCTTGTAGCTGACGGTACGAATTTGCTCCGCTTCCGCTTGGGTTTGCGGCGCAACGATCGTCAGTTTTTGGCCCATCTGCAATTTACTGTCTTTGCTTAAATGGTTCCAAGCGGTGAGCTGTTTCACCGATACCTTATGATTCTGTGCGATTTGCCACAGGGTATCGCCGGATTTCACTTGGTAAGTCAACTTATTGCCAGAGGTCGAAGTTGCCGCTTTTTTAGGTAACTTCTGGCTGGTTGACATGGCATACAGCTGTTTATCGTCGGCAGAGACCGGAATAATCAGGTGTCTACCCGCGACGATATTGTTATTTTTCATACCATTAGCCGCGCGGATCGCATTGACTGTGGTATGGTGTTTCTTTGCAATGGCGCCGATACTGTCACCGGATTTAATGGTGTATCTGAGCCAACTTACACGTGCGTCACTCTCGGTTTCGGCCAGTGCTTTTTTAAACTCTTCTGACTTATCAATCGGCAATACCAGCGTATGGGGTCCCGTCGGTGCGGTGGCCCAGCGGTTATATCCAGGATTGAGTTTTAATAGCTCATGGGTCGTCATATTGGCGAGCCCTGCAGCCATAGCTAAATCAATTTGGCTATCGATATCAACCACTTCAATAGAAGGGCTGTTTTCAATTGGCGCTAGCGTGATGCCGTACTCGTCGGCATGTTTAATCACTTCGGCGAGGGCCAATAACTGTGGCACGTAACGCTCAGTCTCTTTTGGCAGATCCAGTGACCAAAAATCGGTTTTAAGGCCTTTATCTTCATTGCGTTTAATCGCATTGAGGACGCGAGACTCGCCCGAGTTGTAGGCTGCAATCGCATAAAGCCAATTGTTATTGGTTTTGTCGTACAGATATTCGAGCATGTCCAACGCGGCCACCGTGGAGGCGGGCACATCGCGACGACCGTCGTACCACCAGTTCATCTCTAACCCAAAATGGCTGGCCATTGGGGTCGTAAATTGCCAAAGCCCAGAGGCGGCACTGGCTGAGGATGCGCTGGGATCGAAGGCGCTTTCGATAATCGGTAGCAACGCGATCTCAATGGGGAGATGGCGCTTTTCAAGCTCTTCGACGATCAAATACATGTAAGGCGCCGCACGCTCAGAAATCACTTCGAGGTGTTTGGGATTCTTGATGTACCAATCGCGATAATAGTTAACTAATTTTTTGTCAGGAACGGGGAGTTGCATTCCTTGACGAATTCGCTCCCATACATCAGTAATTTGCGCCGACTCGGGTTCGGTTGCGAGATAATACTGTGGGACGGTATTTTCGGTTGTGACGGTTTCAGCTTCAGGCTTGGTCACCTGATGGTTGTCTAAAGTCTGACAACCTGTGAGTAGGGCAAATCCCCCTACTACAACATAAAGTGATACTCTCATGGAAAACGATAGTCCTCTGTTAGTGCATTGCCACTGCACAATCTCATCTAGCCTAAATAAGCTAACGAATTGATTATTATGTAAATAGTGGCAACACAGAGCGCAAAGTATTCACGCAAAAACGAGCCATTCTATGGGATCTTTTTGATCTTGTCCCTAAATTATCGTACATCTTGTAGGGTCACTTTTGATTTACATCATCAAAAGTGGAAAAAACTGTATAAATTTCAGCCATAAATAGATCGTTTTTTACTAAAAAATATCTTTCCACTGCCTGAGTAGGGTAAAACAGGTCAGTTCATCTGCTTTAGTCAGATCTTGATCACAAAACTGATTTTTTATGCTGTCGACTATGGGGGGCGACAAAGGGCGCAGGAAGGGATTAATGGCTCGCTCTAATCCGATCGTAGAGGGAATGGTGGCTTTGCCTTGGGCACGAAGGGTGCTTGC
The DNA here is from genome assembly GCF_019457435.1 of Shewanella sp. FJAT-51649. Taxonomy (NCBI): domain Bacteria; kingdom Pseudomonadati; phylum Pseudomonadota; class Gammaproteobacteria; order Alteromonadales; family Shewanellaceae; genus Shewanella; species Shewanella sp. FJAT-51649. Next base: position 2,101,978 of record NZ_CP080411.1, read on the forward strand.
CTGCTCCACGTAGGCGTTAAGCGCTTCATTATCAGTATCGACCGTTTGGGCAAACTTCAGATTTGATAAGGTGTATTCATGGGCGCAGTAGACTCGGGTTTCATCGGGCAGCGCCGCGAGCAGACTTAAGGATTGCCACATTTGGCTTGGTGTGCCCTCAAATAAGCGGCCGCAACCTGCGCTAAAGAGGGTATCACCGCAAAATAATGCGTCATCAACCAGATAGGCGATATGCCCAGCGGTATGCCCGGGTACGGACAGGATACGTACGGGCGATTCAATAAAAGGCAGGGTGAGTGTGTCACTCTGTTTTGAAGCAATCGGCTGATTGATGCCTTGAATATCTTCACTTTGTGGACCATAAACCGCTAAGTCATGGCCTGTAGTCTGTTTTACATGGTCCGTTAGGGCGGCGATCCCACCCGTGTGGTCCCTATGGTGATGGGTGATCAAAATACCCGCTAACGAGAGTCGCTGGGCGTGCAAGTTGTCGAGCACGACATTGGCATCACCTGGGTCAACCACATACACGGCTTGCTGGGAGTCTTGTCGCAACATCCAGATATAATTGTCATTAAAGGCATTAATCGCTGTTATAGTGAGCATAGCACCGCCGATCGCTGTATTTCGTTTTGAAGATAAGGTTATTATCCATAAGAGGGGCTCACTTGGCGACTATTGCGATTGTCCATGCCAATTGCTTATGGCATAAGCTAGGGACAAATGCCTAGGCGGTAATGGGCAAGATGGGTGATTTGCATTCAGCATTAAGCATATGGGTAACGTGAAGGGAGGAGACTTGTGTCGTATAACAGTTCTATGCGCAAACCCGAGCAATGGGATGATTTGCCCAATGGTCCTGCACTCCAACAAGCCGTTGCCGATAAGCTTGCCGATTGGTGGCCAAGGGTGTTTGGCTACCACTTACTCAAACTCGGTCCGTTAAGCGCCGATCTCTCGAGCATGGCATCCCCCGTTGCCCACCATTTCTCTCTGTGCTCAGAACCCAATGCCTCGTTAATTGGTGATTTTTGCCACTTACCCCTGCAGAATGGGGTGATCGATGCGGTGCTGATGAGCCTGCTGCTCGAATTTGAAGCCGATCCTTACCGTATCCTACGGGAAACCGACAGGGTGCTGATCGCCGGCGGATACTTATTTATCGTGGGCTTTAACCCCCTAAGCCCAGTGTTTCTCGGTAAGTTATGGCCAAAATATCAGGACAATCTGCCCTGGTGTGGGCGTTTTTTCATGCCATCTCGAGTGCGAGATTGGTTAGGGTTATTAGGCTACCAAGTCGTCAGCGATGAGCGTTTAGTCTACCACCCGTTAATTGGTGAGTTTAATGATGGCCGTTTTATGCAGCAAACCTTGGCCTCATGGCTACCCAGTGCGGGCAGCTTATATTTGATTGTGGCGCGTAAATTAGAGTCGCCATTAACGCCCATCCGCGACAAACGTAAAGTGTTACAGCCGAATTGGACCACAGCCCCGAGCGCGGGTCGAACCGGGCATTTATCCGAACATACCAAATAATTTCATTCATTAATGAGTCTGTTATGCGAATAACCTTAAGGCAACTTGCGGTATTTGAAGCCGTTGCACGCAGTGGACAAGTGGCGAAAGCGGCGGAGCAAGTTAATCTGTCGCCGCCTGCAACCTCTATGGCCTTGGCCGAATTAGAAAAACAGCTCAATGCCCGTTTATTTGAGCGGATTGGCAATCGATTACAGCTCAACTCCCAAGGAAATTTGTTGTTGCCACTGGCGACGGACTTGTTACATAGAGTCGAGCAAATCGAGCAGGCGTTTACACGCCAAGACGGCGATTTAGTCGGGCATTTAAGCGTGAGTGCCAGTTCCACGATTGGTAACTATTTGTTAGCAAAAGCGGCGGTGGCCTTTTGCCAGCAACATACGCAGACCCATGTGGATGTGGCCATTACCAATACCCAAGAAGTGATCCAATCGGTCGCGCAATTTCGCGCCGAAATGGGGTTTATCGAAGGACATTGCACCGATAATCGCTTGAATATTGAGCCTTGGCATAAGGACAGACTATTAGTCTTTTGCCATCCCGCGCATCCCCTCGCGGGGCAGACGGTTAAACCCGCGGCAGTCAAAGGTCAATCCTGGGTATTAAGGGAGGAAGGCTCGGGCACGCGTGAATATTTTGTCAATGCAGCCAATGAATTAGGCATGCAGCCTGAGGCGAAATTCTGCTTTACCACGCCCGATGCCATTAAGCTTGCAGTAAAACAAGGCGCTGGACTGGGCGTGCTCTCGGAGTTGGCGCTGGATAAAGACATCAGCCGAAAAGAGCTGGCACTGGTAACCATTGAAGGCCTAGTGCTAGAGCGACAGTTTTATCGGATTACCCACAAGAGCCGCCAAGCCACGTCATTAGGCCTAGCCTTTGTGCAGTTTTGCGGCAATTTCTTCCATTTATCTCGGGAGTGATCGGCACAACGTTTAGCGCCGAAATGAGGGCCGGTTTTAGGACTCAGGCTGATAGCCTTCATCGACTTGGGTAGGGCTCGCTTCAGCGGCGGCGCGGGCGAGTTGATCGCAGCGCTCGTTTTCAGCGTGTCCGGCGTGGCCTTTCACCCAACGCCAATCAATTTGATGGAGTTGGGCTGCTTTGTCTAAACGTTTCCAGAGATCAACATTTTTCACTGGTGTACGATTCGAGGTCATCCAGCCTTTTTTCTTCCAGCCATGGATCCAGGTGGTGATCCCTTGGCGCATATATTGGCTATCGCTGGTTAAAATGACCTTACAAGGCTCTTTTAACGCCTCCAGGGCGACGATGGGGGCTAATAATTCCATGCGATTATTGGTCGTCAAGGCAAAACCATCGGACATCTCCTTTGTATGGCCCTTATAATTCATTACAATGCCATAGCCACCGGGGCCAGGGTTGCCTAAGCAAGAGCCATCGGTGAAGATGTGGATCAGTTTTAGTTCAGTCATCAAATGGTTATCCGCAGCGTAAATACCGGCCGAGTATAACCAAAAAATGTCATAAGAAGCGCATAAAAGTATGAATATTATCTCAAACGCAAGCCGTCAGGTTATTTTGGATACTGAAACCACGGGTATGAACCAAGGTAGTGGGGCAGTGTATTTAGGCCACAGAATTATTGAGATAGGGTGTGTTGAGGTGATCAACCGCCGTTTAACGGGCCGTTATTTCCATCAATATATCAATCCCGGCCAAGCGATTGACCCAGAAGCGATTGCGGTTCACGGCATCACCGATGAGCGCGTCGCCAATGAGCCTAGGTTCCATCAGATAGCGCAAGAATTTATCGATTTTATCAGTGGCGCCGAAATTGTGGCCCATAACGCAAACTTCGACGTGAGCTTTATGGACCATGAATTTTCGCTGCTGCAGCCATTAGGGCCAAAGACCAGTGAAATCTGTGAGATCTTAGACTCCCTCGATATCGCAAAATTTTTGCATCCAGGGCAAAAGAACAACTTAGACGCCCTATGTAAGCGCTACGGTATCGATAACTCTCGCCGCCTGTACCACGGCGCATTACTCGACGCCGAGATCTTAGCCGATGTGTATTTGGCGATGACAGGCGGGCAGACCAAGTTCAATCTCTCTAACGATGAAGTCGGTCAAGAGGCGGGGGGCATCCAACGCTTTGATCCGGCATCACTTAATCTTAAAGTGATCAGCGCATCGGCCGATGAACTCGTTATGCATGAAAAGCGTCTTGATTTAGTCGCAAAATCAGGAAAATGCCTCTGGAGAGGATAATTTATTGCCTATGACGATGTCGCTGCGAGAATCCCTACGAAATACCACATTAGTGCTCGGCGGCCTCTGCTTGAGCGCTTCTTTGCTTGCCGCCGATGCTCTGACTACTGCTGTTAAAACCACTGAGCAGCCTGCCAATATGGCGCCAAAGGCCCAAGAAGCGCAGCCAAGCGTCGCAAAACCCAATGGTGCTCAAGTCAGTGAGCCAACAGTCAGTGAGGCTAATGCGAGTGCAGATAAAGCTGCTGACGGGCAAGCTAGCGCCGAAAAGCCAGTTGATGCCAAGCTGAGTGACGACACTCAAGCTAAGCCGCCCAAACCAGCGACTCGAAAAGTGGTGCCCATCGATACTGCCTCTGAGCTTAAAAATCGCTTTCGGGTGGATCATATGGTCAGCAGCATGACGCTGTTGATCCAGCGGGAGTACGGTTCGGCGCCTGTGGTGATCGTATTGCCCGACGGCAGCAAGTGGTACGCCAACCGTCACCCTGAAACGGTGAAATGGGTCGATGGTATTACTGGCGACATTATTTATATCGAATCGCCTCAGCCTGGCCCTTGGCAGCTGGTGGGTAAGGTGGTGCCGGGATCGCAACTTAAGCGAGTCTCTAAACTTGAAATTGAAGTGCAGCAACTGCCACAGCCGCTATTCCAAGGTGAAGAAACCAAAGTGGTTGCTCAATTGATGGGGGATGCGGAGCGGGTGCGCATGCCGGGGCTCGATTATCTTGTCGAATGGACCGCGCATTTTGTCAGTAAGCATCGTGCAGGGGATGAAAACTTTGCCGCCGGTGACATTATCGTCGGCTCTTACAAAGATAATGGCGAAAAGTTCGATGAAAGACCCGACGATGGCATGTTTACCAGTGATATCAATCTAAAACAGCCCTGGGGCGAGTACGACTTTGTGGTCCAAGCCCGTAATAACGTGTTTGAACGACAGGTTTCTTTTCCCTTTACCTTATCGCCACGCCCCGTGAATGCCGAGGTGATCACCCCTGATGATCCGTTAACGGGGCGATGGAAAATCATGTTGCACGCCGATAGCAGTGTGCTGCAATTGGCTGAAACCCATTTTTCATTCGAGCTTGTTGGGCCAGCAGGTTTACAGCTTCCCCTTGTCGTTCATGGGCTTAAGGAGAGCGATACTGAACTGCCTATACCACCAGTGACCGAGTTTGGCAGTTACCGTATTAAAGGTACTGTGGCGACAACCACGGTCACAGGCCGTGAAATCCTGCTCGATTTGCCAGAACTCTTCTTTAACTTAGTGCAGCCTCCTGAACCGCCACCGAGTGAAGAGGAGCTAGCCGCCGTTGCTGCGCAAAAGGCCGCCGAAGAAGAGGCCGTAGCAAAACAGGATGCGCTGTTTTGGATCATTACCATCAATGCCGTGCTAGTACTGCTTGGGGTCGCGGGGCTGATTTTCTGGCGTAAGCGTCAAAGTCTCGCACAGGCACTGGCCGCCGCAGAGCAACGGATGTTAGATGAGGCTGGGCAAAATAAGCCAGAGGCGCCATCCCTCGATGAGATTGATTTGACCATGCCGGATGAGCCGGATAATCGCCGATAAAAGCACAGAACTGTTTGGCTATTTCGACGTCAGCTTGCAGATATTTTGTCCATTTATCATGGGGTTTTGTTAAGTTTGGCGAAATTTTAACTAAACGATGCAATTGAGTGAAAAAAACGGTTGACGCTTCGAACGCTCAACCGTATTATTCACCGCAACTTGAGTGGAGCGGTAGTTCAGTTGGTTAGAATACCGGCCTGTCACGCCGGGGGTCGCGGGTTCGAGTCCCGTCCGCTCCGCCAGTCAAGTTGTTGAAAGTTAAAATTATAGTGCTCTAGTAGCGGTATAATAAAAATTTGGAGCGGTAGTTCAGTTGGTTAGAATACCGGCCTGTCACGCCGGGGGTCGCGGGTTCGAGTCCCGTCCGCTCCGCCAACATTCATGAAGCCCATGCTATTAATTAGCATGGGCTTTTTGATTTTCATTAGTTCCTATCTCATTTCTTTCTTCGTGACCGTGACCAAAATGTGACCATTTTGTGACCATAACCCACTTTTGACCGAGGGTCATTTTTAAAATATTGTTGGTCATCTGTAGTATCAGTCTATTTCGCTTTTTACTATTTTAGAGTTGGGAATTTCTAATGATAGTTGGCATGTATTCACAGAACACTCTATGAACTTGTGTATTATAGCTAGCCTGGCTAGCTCAATTTTGCCCCGTTCGGTGTTAGATTTGCTATTTACTTCTGTGCTGATGGTTTATCTTTTCCCAAATAAAAGTAATGTTGATGCTAAATGGACGGACATATCCTTTGTCGGTAAAATACCCACTCGCGGCTGCACATGAATTTCAGTCAACTTTAGAGTAAATCCTATGATTGTAGAAAATGTGCTTCCTGAAAATTATGCAGAAATGCTTGATGTTTGGGAAAACTCAGTCCGAGCAACTCATGACTTCATAACAGAAGAAGATATTGAGTTTTTTAAACCAATTATCATTGAGCAGGCTTTTCCAGCTGTCACGTTAAGGTGTGTGAAAAATGAAAGTGGTTCAATTCAAGGTTTTGTGGGTGTCCACGACTCAAAGATTGAAATGCTTTTCATCTTAAGCGAGGCAAGAGGGCAAGGAGTTGGTAAAGTGCTACTGCAATACGCAATAGAGCAGTTAGGTGCAACCAAAGTCGATGTGAACGAACAAAATCCACAAGCGGTGGACTTCTACGAGCATATGGGATTCAAAGTCGTTTCGCGCTCGCCACTTGATGATATGGGAAAACCTTTTCCAATTCTGCATATGACACTTTAAAGCTCGGTTTGTCGTAACCAAGTTTGTTAGAAGAAACGCCCAAAGCTAATAACTTTGGGCGTTTCCGTATACGCTAGCATTGTTATTAATTGACTAGCTAATGCCCCATTCCGTGTTTCGGCTCGTTAGCTCAATCGAAAATTCCCACACCTGCTGGCTTACAAATTTTTATCTATTTGCCTATGTTTGGCCTTACCAGAAGTAAGCTAACAATGTATGGGTATATAGTCGTATTTAAATTTAGGTGTTTGGGTATGGTTTTCAGACAAAATCAGTGCGCATTAATTCCATTTACAAAAAATAAAATTCTATAAAATCAATTAACTATAGTGGATGAGTTTTAGTTAATAGGTTTGGAAAACGCGCATGCGCGTTTTTCCAGATGGTGTATTCGGCTGAAAGCTGATAAGTTCTTTGCATACAGGTAGTTAACCGTGCGCGTGTTCACTGGTCCAACGAGGTAAACGCGCATGCGCACGAACAAAATGTTATATTTTCAGTCGCAATCGAGAACAAATGAGATACCTTCCAATACTTTTAATTTGCCTTCTGAGTTCATGTGCAACAACAGATGATAGAACTGCAAAAGTACAGTTTCTTAATTTGAAGCCACAAGCAAATTCGACGTTAGTGCTCGAAATTGATTTGTTTCTTTCTTATGAGGAAATACCTGGTGATGTCATACCAAGTGACCTGAGTGAAGCTATAAATGATTCTCTTAGATGGAAGTGGTACAGAACTAAAAAACTGCCTAACGCATGTTATTTCATTAAGTACGCAGCAACCGAAACCGAACCAGAAGATTTTGATTATGGGTTTGCAATGCTCGACATAACTGAGAATTCTGTAATTGGGAATCTGTTGCTTTGGCCTGATGCAGGTTTAAAAATAGACTTAGACCTTTCATCTGAAAACTACGTAAAGGGTCAAGCAGAGTGGTGGGGAGGCCCAAATATTATACTTTTGGATGATGATGGTAATGAAATACAAGAAAATTCAGAACCAAGTATTTCAATGCTAGAGGGGCAAGTTGATAATACCAGCTCAATTAAAAGATGCTTTGAACATATAAGAAATAAAATATAACAAGCCAATTAAGGCGGGACTGCTAACAGCTTGCTCAGTTCCGCTTCGCTACACATTTTAGCAAGCTATTATCAGCCCCTTATTGGGGCGTTAGGGCCCCGATTAAATCACGGAGAAAGCTATGCACGATTATGCTGTATTTGGACATGATAGATCTGCTATTGGAAGGTGGTTGGGGTTTATATCTATTGCCCTCTCAGGTGGAATTGCTCAGCTATTGGCTATTGCTAGTAATCTAAGTGGCATTGATGCATTTACAAAAGCAACAATTACCACTGGCGTAGTATATTTTTTGCTTCATTGGATATTCAATAAATGGGTATGGAAAATTCCATTGTTTGAAGTTCCAAACTTAAATGGGGAATGGGAGCTTAAGGGGCAAACGCTTAATGATGATGGGACTACTAAATTCGATTGGGAAGGTTCTATTGGAATTGAGCAAACTTGGAAAAATATCCAAGTACATCTAAAAACAAAAAACAGTCAAAGCGAAAGTTATACGGCGACCTTTTCTAAGCGATTCGGTCCAACAGGTGGCTGGCTTCTTTCATATAGTTACAAAAATGAGCCAGAAATAGAGCAGAGCCATGAGTTGAATTCTCATAAAGGTTACTGCGAAGTTGAATTTAATAAAGAACTTACGGTTGGCAAAGCCTCCTATTTCAATAGTGCAGGAAGAAAGACATTTGGTGTTATGAATTTGAAAAGGGTTCAATAATGATTGACTTTGAAAAACGGTTGAAATCGCTTAAAGAGCGCAGACAAGGAACTCGTGAACGAGCTATTTATGAGTCTATGGAGTCTTTTTCTGCCAATAACGCAATACAGCGAGGAGTTGATGTCAGGAAATCAGAATCATTTGAAAGTCTGAATGAAGTCGCTGGTGTCAAATACGCGATAGGCGCAATGTCCGCTGTAGAACCAGCATCTACAAAGGTATCTATTGATGAGGGTAATCGAGTAGCTGATAGTCTTATTAATAGTTTGCTAAATAACGGTGAATCTGTCACCAAACGGCTTCAAGGCTCAGTGGCTTTAGATATTCATATCAAAGGGCATTCTGATGTTGATATGCTGATCATTGTTACTAACCCTGTAAATATTGAACTTCCTAAAGTAAATCCAAATGGATACTCTCCCGCAACAGATCCAAGAAGTCTGATTAATATTGCTAAAGATGTTAGGGCAAAATCAGAACGTATTCTGCCCGTTAATTTCCCTAAGGCAGAAGTGGATAGTTCGGGAAACAAGTCAATTGCTTTGGAAGGTGGAAGCTTAAGACGAAAGGTTGATATTGTTCCAGCCATTTGGTTTGACACAATAAAATATCAGCGTTCAGGTCTAGAAAGCGACCGAGGTATTAAAATATATCATAAAGCAGATCATGAATTTCATCTTAATTATCCATTTACCCACATCAAAATGATAAATGATAGAGATTCATTGTACTCAGGAAATTTGAAATCTGTAATCCGACTATTGAAGAACATGATTGCTGATATGCCTGACTACAAGAAGAGAACTGTAAAGAATTTGAGTAGCTATGATTTGGCTGCAATAGCATTTCATATGAATGCAGATTTAAATGTACCTAGCTACATGAAGTTGGCACTGGTGGAGAAAGCTCGAGCACATTTAGCCTTTCTTAATTCTGTAAAATCTTATCGTGATACTCTCGATGTTCCTGATGGTAGCCGAAAGATCTTTAATGAAGAAAGTAAGACTGAAGCTTTAGAAATTCTTACAAATGAAATTTCAGACTTAGCTAAAGCAATTTATGAGGAGCTCAGGCCTTTTAGCCAGAGCTATGATGCAAATGTCATCCTCAATAAGTCTGTATTTTAGCCCTAACAAGCGCATGTTGTCGGACTGGTTTTCCGCTGCGCTCCAAACCAGCCGCAAATGCGGGCGTTATGCCTAAGGAGCTGTGATGAAGTTTTTAGCTGTCATAGCCATTTTGTTCTCTCTTCATGCGGAAGCTACTGAAGAGAAATTGCTGTGCGAACATAGAGAATTGCGTATTGAGCCAGATATGCAAATGAAGGAAAGTTTTTTCACTGAAAGTAATGCGGAGTCAGCTAAATCTGAATTAGAGAAGCTTGATTTAAGCAGCAATGATTTGATGATTCAGTTCGCCATTGAAAACAACAGCCGAATTGTGCGTGGCTATAAACTGCGAGCCAGAGCTATCGAGTCCGACAATGAGGAAGATATCAAATCTTTCTGCGATTTCTATGTGTCTGAGGCTTTCTATCACGACTAAAGGCAAACAAGGCTCAGCAACACGCAACTTACAAACTGCCATAGTACTTGGCGTTAATCCATAGAAATTCTTATCCGAAACTGACGAGTTAGAGTTAAGGCTTTAACTCAGAAATGTCCCATTATTAAGGATTAGTGAGGTAACTTTAGTTCTTTAATAGCCGCATTTATTCGCAGCATTTGTTCCTCTGTTACCGATTTTGAGCAGATTATATGTCGCATCGTTGGGGAAGCATTTATTTCATCATATCGGATTATGGCTACTTTTTCAGTTAAGAGTGGATTGGTTTTGATAAACAGTTCTAACTCCTGTTGCTCGAAAAAACCAATATCGGCACGTTTTTCAGCTAATAGCATTAGGTTATGCTGTTGATCGCCTCGCAGGTCGATAGCCTTAGCTTGCATATTGATAAATAAATCCATTAATACTGTACTGTAGGCATATCCACCTTTTATCAACACTGTCACTGTCTTATCTTGTAAGATTTGAGAGAGAGCGTGATGCTTGAATCGCTCTGTATTTTCTTTTGGCATGACAGCAACATAGTCTCCTTCAAGGTAAGTGGGCAATGATACTCGGCCAAGCTCAGACCGTTCTTTTGTGTTAATCCAATTGACTAGGCACAACGGCTCTTGATCTTCCTCAAAATATTTCTGAACTCTTAATGATGGAGCACGAATCCAGCGAAAAGGAATATTTGCTAAAGTAAAGACTTGGTTGCCGATTTCGTAGCTAATGCCGTGTATAACACCTTGTTCATCTTGCCAGATAAATGGGGGACGGCCTGTGAAATAAAGCAATACTTCATCAGAAGTTTGAGCATGATTGGCTGAACTGGCCAACATGATAGCCAATCCGAACAATGTATGCCGTAGCATTCCAAGCTCTCCTCAAAGTGATTAGTTTACTTGCCAAATCCCTATCAATTACAGAGTACCCTTCGCTGTGTTTCTAGCTACAACCCCCATATCTAATTGAAATATATCAAAATTAAATTAAATAGCAATTTGAATATTTGTTAAGCTATTGTATTTTATAGCAATATAGTAAGAGCTTTAATGGCGTTAGCTGTATGCATACAGCTAACGTCGTTATGACTCGATAGGTAATTAAGCAAGAGCAATATAGCCAAACTTGCCATCGTAAAACTGCTCATCAAAGTAGTATAGCCACAGTAAATCTAACTCGTTTTACTCTACATATTTCCATGGCATTGCGATGTACAGCGAGGTTGGTCAAGATCTGGTTATAATGCTGGGGAACTCATTAATATTAACTACACGATGAGGATTTGATGTGCTTCGTTCTTACTTTTGCTGGTTAATTATGAATTTTTAGTCGATACAACTTTCACTAATACTCATCTTTATTCTGAGTAACACGCCTTCATTTTAGTATCCTTTTGAGCCTTGCTATTTTTATTCTGCTTTATATGAAGCAAGGCATTATTGTTTCCCTGAACTCTACAGATTGTCATCTTGCTGTCTATTTATCACTCATAATTTCAACGATAGAATGATACTTATCTTATAATATTTAGAGTAAAGAAATGCTTATGTCATCTTTATTTGACCCGTTTAAGCTGAAATCAATCACGTTAAAGAATCGCATTGCTATACCTCCGATGTGTCAATATACAGCTGAAGATGGGTTAGCAAATCATTGGCACGATGTTCACTACACAGGGTTAGCACGAGGTGGCGCAGGCTTGGTGATTGTTGAGGCGACTGCAATCTCACCTGAAGGGAGAATCAGCCCGAAATGTCTTGGCATTTGGAATGATGAGCAAGCAACAGCCCTAGCTCACATTGCAAAATGCATTAAAGATAATGGTAGTGTCGCAGGTATTCAAATTGGTCATGCTGGCCGCAAAGCAAGTGCAAACATCCCTTGGGAAGGTGATGACCATATTTCAGAGGGGGAGCCCAACGGTTGGTCAACTGTCTCTCCTTCTGCTATTGCATTTGGTGCGAATTTACCAAAGCAACCTAAAGCCCTCACGCTAGAAGAAATCCAATCAATTAAACAAGATTTCGTGAATGCGGCTATTCGTGCCCGTGACGCAGGTTTTGAGTGGTTAGAATTACACTTTGCTCATGGTTATTTAGCACAAAGCTTTTTGTCTGTGCATGCCAATCAACGAACCGATGAATATGGTGGTGATTTAGAAGGTCGTAGTCGGTTTTTACTTGAGACGGTCAGTGAAGTGCGCAAAGTTTGGCCGGAACATTTGCCTCTCACCGCTCGCTTGGGTGTGATTGAATTTGATGGGCGAGACCAAGAAACGTTAAGTGAGGCCATTCAAGTTATAAACTGTATGAAGGTTTTTGGCTTGGATTTTTTAAGTGTGAGTATTGGTTTTTCAACACCCGATGTGAATATTCCATGGGCACCGGCATTTATGGCACCTATTGCTCAGAAAATACGTGAAGCAACACAATTACCAGTATCAACAGCATGGGGCATGGACAATATTGAAGACGCAGTTCATGCGATTTCATCAGGACAGATGGATCTTGTTTTGATGGGGCATGCACATTTAGCAAATCCACATTACACCTATCAAATGGCAAAGAAGTTAGGCGTGGAAGATGCGTCATGGAAAACACTACCTGCACCCTATGCGCACTGGCTAGCAAAGTATCGCGGCTAATGGGCTGAAAATATAAAAGGCTTCCTCTCATGTGAGGAGGCCTTTTGGTTACTGTATTTAATACTCAGAACTAGTGTGTTTCAAAAAATGTCTTGGTTCGATAGAAAGACTCTTTCTTCTCCCACGGAGGAAGTTGTTTTGAGCGTGGGTCGGAGTCTGGGTATGTCTTAACCAGTGAAAAAGACATCATATCCAGATCGCGAGCACCTTCTCCAAAGGGGTATACCGGGAACGAAAATACGTAGATAAAAACGCCATCTGCACCATTGATCTCTAATAGACCGAGCTGTTCTTCGACATAATTAGCCTGTTCTTGTTCACTGCGGACAGGCACCTTTCCATCGATAAAGCGACCAGTCCCATCTGAATTTACGCCTTCTAATAACATAAATCCTCCAGCGCCCATTTTTGCTGCGCCTTCATAGGTGCACGAACCCACTTCCATCACTATTAAGGGTTTGTCCAGTTTGTACTTCTCTAGCCCCGATGTGTATTCTTCGACAGTCTCGCCATTGCGATAGTAGTCTACGCCGACAATATCAAATAGTGTCCAATCAACTGTTTCCCACGCGCCAGAAGAATAAGTGATAGGGCCAAGGAATTCAGAGCGAACAGCGTTACTTATCTTGTGCAATATTTCATTTAGCGCTTTTGATTTTTCGGCAAAAATTTCTTTACCATCGGGAGATTGGTAAACACCACCAAGCCACATTGCTCTTTCCATGACCGAATTGCCAGGGAAAATCCCCTTATTGAATAACGTCATTTCACAACCACAAACGAAGACGATATCTACTCCTTCTTTGCGTAATGTTTCAGCTTGCATCGCGGCCTTGTGAAAATACTCTGGAAGTTCTTCAACAGGCACATTCATTTTCCAAGGGTTAAAATAGACCGTTAACCCTGCTGTATTGGCATAACGAGTTGCTTCAACCAATCTGTCGATGTCTTCACCTTCGATACGAACGGTATTGGCAGATAAGTCATGCGCAATAATATTCATATTGTATTGAACAAGCTTCGAATCGAAGGGCTCTACGGAGAGTTCCCCTCCTTCTACGAATCTTAAACCGACATCGTAGACCACTCCTTTATATTTCAAACCAGACCTCCGATAAAAATGTTTAACGCGAAGATACGCTTTCTTTGAGTATTACTAGGTAGACAATTTGGATAAGCTGAACCCGTCAAGCACAAGGGAGCTGAAGCTCCCTTGCATCAAATCAATTTGTTGAAGAGATTGCTTGCCCGTGTACTGCTTTGTCCGTTAATCCTGAGATGATGGCAAGTATCAGAGCCCCAACAGAAAGTAATCCACCGGCCCAATTAGGAGATTGCAATCCAAAACCCGCCGTGATGACATATCCGCCAAACCAAGCTCCCACGGCATTTCCTAAGTTAAATACACCGATATTGACTGCAGAAGCTAATGTGGATGCTCCAGCAGCTTTTGCTTTATCCAGTACAAGCTTTTGAATAGGAGAAACGGTTGCAAACCCAAATGCAGCCATCAGAAAAATACAAATGATAGACATGATTTGACTGTGAACGGCATAGTTAAATACGAATAGGACAATCGCTTGTGCACCTAACGTGATATAAAGCATCGGCATTAATGCTTTGTCTGCGTATTTACCTCCAAGTTGATTGCCAACACACAGACCCAATCCAAATACTAGCATCAGCCAAGTTATGCTAGAGCTACTAAAACCCGCAATGTCAGTCATCATCGGGGCGATATAAGTAATTGAAGTAAAAAATGCGCCTGGCCCCAAAACGGTGATTCCCATAGCTAAGAGCACATTAATGTTACTGAAAGCCTTAACTTCTTTGGAAAAACGTTGATCCTTTGGGGCCTCTTGATGTGGGATTAGTCGCCAAACACTTAGTACTGTAAGACAGCCAACTACAGCAACAAGACCAAATGTCAGACGCCAAGTTAAGTGTTCACCAATCCAAGTTCCTACTGGAACGCCTACAAGATTTGCGATCGTTAATCCCATGAACATGAAAGCAATTGCTTGAATACGCTTTGATGGCACAACCATATCCGCAGCAATAATAGAGCCAATACCAAAAAATACACCATGGGCCAGTGAGGTAATAATACGCCCCAGTATTGCGGCACCTAAGGTAGGAGCAAATGCTGTGATTAAATTTCCTATAATAAAAAGTACCATCACAATCATTAGCATGGTTTTACGCGGGATCTTAGCGCCAAAAATGATTAGGGCTGGTGCACCAAAAAACACCCCTAATGCGTACGAGGTTGCTAAATAGCCCGCTATGGGGATGGATATTTGAAATTCTGCGGCTATGGCTGGTAGCAGTCCAGCAATGACAAACTCAGTGGTACCAATACCAAAGGCGCCTATCGCCAGCGCCCAGAGTGCAAGTGGCATGATCTTATTCCTCAAAAAATCGATTAAATATTTATTGAAATAAGTTTAATCGTAACGTCTGAGTTGATAAATAAGTCTGATTTCCACTTAATGTAGAGTTTAATTCTACTTGTCGAAATGGCCTTCTCTTGCTTTTTGGATGAGCACATCAACAAGTAAACGAACTTTTGGTACTAGATGTTTAGTGCATGGCCACAAGATGTGTAGAGCAACAGGTTGTGGCATGTTTTCAAGCAATATTGGAATAAGCGCACCAGTGTCAATGTGCTCCCTAACCATACTTTCGGGAAGCTGGACGATCCCCATATGACCTAAGCAAGCCTTCAACAATGCATCACCATCACCGATTTGGTGAGGTTTATCAGAGACATATTGAATGGTTTTTCCTTCTTTGTCCTTAAGTTTCCATGCTAAAGGTGCCCGACATCGATACCCCATAATACAATTATGGTTGGTGAGATCGTCGAGATGTATTGGTGTTCCGTGTTGTTTGAAGTATGTCGGCGTTGCACACAAATACAGATTTTGGTCGCTTAAACAGCGCGACTTTAACTCATTTGTACTCTTTAATTCACTGAATCGTAATACTAAATCTAAACCCTCTTCCACGGGGTCGACAAGACGATCATTGAATGACATCTCAAATCTTATATCAGGGTACTGTTTGGAAAAATCAGTCAGGATTGGCATCATTAAATGACGTCCAAAAAATGCTGGCATATCAATACGGATGACGCCTGATGGATTATCTTTACGACGGCTTAGAGAGTTTTCTGCTGAATCGAGGATTTCCAAAGCAGTTGTGCAACTGGACAGATAAGCTTCACCATCTCCAGTTAGGCTGAGTTTTCTTGTTGAGCGATGGAAGAGTTTAGTGCCTAAGCGTTCTTCTAGCCTTGCAATACTTTTCCCGACAGCGGATTTAGTGATCCCTAATTTTTCACTCGCTTCAGTAAAACTGCAAGAATTGGCTGCGACGACAAAGGTTGTGATCCCTCGAAACGATTCGTCTGAATTTAATGTAGACATTAGGTATACCTTTTAGAGTGATTGTAACAATTATCGAGTTTAAATCTCTAATTGTATACGGATAAACTCAGTCCATTGCCAATGGAAAGAGGTGTTGGAGTCTGCATTTGTTGTTGATTTCATATTGATTCTGTTGTTTGCGAAGCAAACCTGAAAAATGCAATCCTATGTTCACTCTCCATATATTCATGAATGAGTCAGTATCCAATGCCTATCATTAGATCATGATTTAACTCGCAAACTTATTGTAGGGTTATGTTTCTTGGTAAGCTGTCCCCAAAAGCTCGAGTCGGTTGTCCTGAAAGATAGCCAGCACGGTCCAAGTTCACCCCAATAGCTTTGAAAAGATTGCATCGGCAAGCTCAAAAGTCGGCTAATTCTTTACAAATCTCCCTTTAAACAGACTCTATGCACATTGCCATGTTTGCTACGATGAAATCGGCACTGCTGCCAAATTATTGCCCTCGAAAGTATAAAGCACAATTGTGCTTGCAAATTGTTTAAGATGTAACCATCAGAATTTAAAGTTAAAAAATTAAAAAGCATTTATCTACAACAGCCTTTCCCTTTAGCTATTAAATGATTTTCATTTTTAACTGGTCATTGTCATTTATCCGTCACGCTTCTGTCATCTTGAATAGTTAGTTTTCCAAACTGCTTAGAACGACTGAATCCCTCACTCTATATTCCAAGATCAAATAAGGATTTTAAACTATGACGAATAAGTCATGTGTTAAGGTATTTGCTGTCAGTGCCGTTGCTTTAGCCCTTGCTGCCTGTAACTCGTCTGATGACAAAGATGTATCATTCATAAATCCAGGTGTACCGACCGGAACATCTGCATCCTCATTCATTGCAGAACCCTCGTTATCTGGAACCGACATTGCTGTCGTTGATGGGCATATTCCTGTGACGAACAATAACGGCAACGTTGTGGCTTACGACCCATCAGTAAACCCATTAATTCAAATTCTTAAAGGTTTCGATGATATTTGGTATGTCGGCGATGATACTTGGGCTTTAACCGGCTCTTCTGAATCGAAATCGGTTGCTGAGGGTTATGAAGCCTATCCTGGTGTTGTTGGTGGGGGTACGAATAGCACCAGTTATGCAATTCCATTGGATTTTAGCAATGAGAAAATTCTAAATAGAAAGGTGTGGCAAGAAAACTTCGACTATGTGAAAAAACGTACAGAAGAAGCTTCTAAAGCAGAAATGGTCGCAGCATACTTAGACGATCAGCGTGACAAAGGTTTTAGTATCACGTCTGGCTTGGGGCCAATGGCTAATGACTATCGCAGCGGTGCCAATGCGACATCTTCATTTAGTGTTAATGCCAATGGCGATGTCGTACTGACTGATAGTGTCAACGGTGATGCTACCGTTCTCGATATTGCCAATGTGAAATACAACGGGGATCTGTATAACCTGCTGGCTAACTCAACTCGTACAGGATTTGGCACGACGACACTTAACGAACAGGCTACGGCCCTGAGTGATGTAGTGAAATTGCTGCAAACCGTTGCAGCATACGGTGCTTCAACAGAAGCGCCTAAATATCATTTCCAATCGCCTCGCCCTTGGCGCATTAGTGCCGATGATTACAGCACTGCAAACTTCTCTGACCCTTCTTCAACCATCGCGAGTGCGATAACTGACGTTCATGCACTGGAGACAAACGCTTGTTTGGGTCTTGATGGAGCATCTGTCGATGTTTATAAGTACTATGAACGTCCTGCAAATCCTATTGCTATTCCTATGCCGGGTCTGCTGTGCGCTGCACGTACTACATACTATGGAAAAGACTCTGACAATGATGGTATTCCCAATAGCTTCAGTGAGTTTGAAGGAGCAAGTGAAACAGCGGTAGATGCATTACCTGCACTCTATTCGAGCCGCGCTAAAGATGGTGCTTTCCCTAGTGGTCACACCGCAGAAGCTTTTGACCGAGGCTTAATCTATGCCTATGCCATTCCAGAACGTTTCGCAGAAATGGTTGCAAGGGCTGGTGATTTGGGAACGAGTCGTATTGTGGCGGGTATGCATTCACCATTAGATGTCATTGGTGGCCGCATTATGGCAACGGCAATTTCTGCCGCGATGTTAGCTGACAGTGGCAACGAAGCCGCGTCTGATGCTGCAGTGTCACAAGCTCAAGCTTATTTCCTGGCTAAAGCGCAAGAGGCGGGTTACGACAATGTTTATGATTACGCGCACTGCACGACGAACACCGCTAGAACATGTAATTTGTCTGATGAGTATGCCGATCGTGCCGAGATGAAAACTCGCTATCGCGCAAGTTTGACTTATGGATTCTCACCGTTGTCGGAACCAAATGCCGAACCCGTTGTACCCAAAGGTGCTGAAATACTGCTAAAAACTCGTTTTCCGTACTTAGACGCAAACCAACGTCGCCAAGTGTTAGCATCTACCGAAATAGATTCTAACTACCCAGTGATTAACAAATCCCGTGGTTGGGGACGTCTGAACCTTGTTGATGCCGCCGATGGCTTTGGTGCCTTCGATAGCAATATTTCAATTAATATGAACGCAAGTCTTGGCGGATTTAATGCTGTAGACCGTTGGTATAATGACATTTCTGGAGAAGGACGCTTAGAAAAGAGTGGTACAGGAATGCTTATTCTTGCGGGCAACAACTCTTATAGCGGTGGCACTTTGGTACAGGATGGCACTTTAGTGGCTGCTTCCTCATCAGCATTTGGTAGTCACACACTTTACCAGCAAGGTGGAGCTATCAAAGTTGCACTTCCAGCAGGTGCAACAAGCAATACTGAAGGTGCGTTACAAGTATCCAACTTCGTCATGAACGCAGGGACATTAGCGCTAGATTTAACTCACCAAGGACAAATTTCTGCAAGTGATGGTATTTATCTTACAGGAAACGATTTGTCTCTAGCCTTAACGGTTCCCAAGCTAACGGTGGCAACCAGCTTCACTATTATGAGTGCGGCTCATTTGGAAGGTAAATTTGCTGACATCAGTGTGACTGATAAAACAAATGTAACCTATGCAGCATCAGTTAGTTACACTGAACGTGGTGCAACAGTCACAGTAACCCCTCAAGGTTAATGATGTGAAGATGAAAGCCCTCAACATTGGGGTGAGGGCTTTAAAACCAGTCCGAAGTGCTTCATCAAGTGTGGAGTACCGCTATCTTTATACTTGAGAGATATGCTTCAACAGAGTGATGGCCACGGCTTCAGAGCTGGCAGGATTCTGACCAGTAATGAGCTGGCCATCTTCTACCACATAGGGCGCCCAATTTTCGATTTTTTGGTATTTCGCTCCCAGACGAATAAACTCATCCTCAATCAAAAATGGAACCACGTCTGTCAGTTGCACATCCGCTTCCTCTCCATTCGTAAAACCTGTTACCTTACGGCCCTTAATCAATAGTTCACCATTCGGTGTGGTCACGTGGCGTAATACTGCTGGGGCGTGACAGACAAATCCGGTCGGTTTGTTGGCTGCTGTAAAGGCTTCAATCAATTTAATTGACTCTTTAGAGTTGGTTAAATCCCATAATGGTCCGTGACCGCCAGGATAAAAAACGGCATCAAAGTCTGCTGCCTTAACCGTTTCTAATTTCACCGTATTCGCTAAAGCATGTTGCGCTACAGGATCTTGATTAAATCTATGGGTTAAGTCGGTTTGAAAATCCTCGAGCGCGCTTTTGGGATCGAGTGGCGGTTGACCACCAAGAGGAGACGCTAACACAATATCTGCACCCGCATCTTTGAAGGTATAATAGGGCGCTGCAAACTCTTCTAACCAAAAGCCGGTCTTGTGGCCAGTGTTTCCTAGTTCACGATGCGAAGTTAGTACCATTAAAATTTTCATGTGTTTTCCTCATCCCATATAGTGGGCGTCATTAAAATAGTCAGTGTCATTAAGCGGTAAATAGCGATTTCAACATGGCATGTTTGTGTTGGTATGGAGCTCGTAAACGTAAATTAGAGGCACCATCTTCACTTTGAACAACCACGGGCTTGGCATGGGTAAAACGTCTAAATCCGTGGATACCGTGATAAGCACCGATCCCAGAAGCCCCGACGCCGCCAAAGGGTAAGGTATCGATAGAAGCATGGGTCATGATGTCGTTAATCACCAGTGCACCGGAAGTTGTCCTCAAGGAAAATGCTTGCTGATGTTTGCTGTCATTTCCAAAATAATAAGCGGCGAGTGGCCTTGGATGTGCATTGATATATGCAACCGCTTCATCAATCTGTTGATAGATTTTGATTGGGAGCAGTGGGCCAAAGATCTCCTCTTGCATCACCAACATATCCTCTGTGACATTTAAGATAATGTGCGGGGCAATCTTGCGTGTTATGGCATCAAAGTCTTGCTCACCTGCGGGAGCTAGGCTGATGATTTCTGCTCCTTTTTCTTTGGCATCATGGATAAGGTTTACTAAGCGCTCAAAGTGTCTTTGACTGATGATTGAAGTGTAATCATTATTTTGCTGTATGGCTGGAAAGTTCTCTGCCATAAACTGGCGTGTCGCAGTGACAAAGTCGCTAGCTGCTGCCTGAGGCAATAATATGTAATCAGGTGATACACAAATCTGGCCTGCATTAAATGTTTTGACCGTCATCGTGCGCTCAGCGGCGACTTGAATATCTGCATCCTCTGCAATTACTACAGGGGATTTACCGCCTAGCTCTAACGTCACTGGAACGAGATTTTCTGCCGCAGCACGCATGACATGCTTTCCAACTGCGGTGCTCCCCGTAAAGACCAAATGGTCAAATGGTAAAGTACTAAATGCTTGCCCAACTTCAGCATCACCCAATACCACGACCAACTCGTGTGGCTCAAAGTATCGAGCGACCAATTCTGCAAGTAGTAATGAGGTATTGGGTGTTAGCTCCGAAGGCTTCAGCATTGCAGTATTACCAGCGGCAAACACGCCCGCTAAAGGGCCGAATGCGAGATTCAGTGGAAAATTCCAAGGGCTGATAATGCCCACCACGCCCAGCGGTTGCTGCTCAATCCAGGTTTGCATGCCGTCAGCGGGCGCCGCCACTATTTCAGGTTGCATCCATTGCTCTACATGCTCGGCGGCAAACTTTAATGCACTGATGCTGCTTGCGATATCAGCAAGCAGTGACTGATAGCCACTGCGGTGGCCAAAGTCGGCACTGATTGCGGCTGTGAGCTGAATGTGATTATCACTGAGTAGTTTTACTGCTCGTAATAATCTGTCACGGCGAACCGCCGCATCAGTTACGCCTAATTTGAGGTGTGAGCTTTTTAAGCCGCTAAGTATGCTCAGTAATTCTTGTTTTGTTTGCTTCATTGGTGTTTTTACTCCATCCACATAAACTAGGTTTGACTCAAATAATGTTCAGTTGAACGTCAATGTTGCCGCGGGTGGCATTCGAGTAAGGGCATACTTGATGTGCCGCTGTAACGAGTGCTTGAGCCTGCTGTTTTTCTATACCTGGAAGGTCAATGTTAAGGGTAATGGCGAGGCCATATCCCTGTGTTTCTAATGTGCCTATACCGACTTGTGCAGTGACTTTGGCGTCATCTGGCACCTTTGGATAGGCTAATTTATTGGTTGCAACAACTGCTTTCATTGCGCTGAGAAAACAAGCGGCATATCCCACAGCGAAGAGTTGCTCAGGGTTATTACCAAACCCACGCCCTCCAAGCTCTTTTGGAGCCCCTAACCAAATATGGAGTGAGCCATCTTCTGTTCTTGCATAGCCATCTCGTCCACCGGTTGCCGTAGCAGTTGTGCGATAAAGTTCATTCTTCAACATCACTATCTCCTTAATCGGAATGTGTAAATTTGCGTTGAATGAAGCATAAAAGAATTTTGAGTGCCGAAGATAACAATGCTATTTTGGTTGGGGTATAAATAAATTTATGGGGTTATATGTCGTTAGTCCGGCTAAGAACGTTTATTGAGGTTTATCGACAACGCTCAATAAGTGGTGCGGCGCGTATGCTCAATTTGACGCAACCCGCGGTATCGCAACACATCGCAGGGCTTGAAGTGGCTGTCGGTCGGCCTTTATTTGAGCGTCAAGTCAATGGGGTACTACCGACCTCTATTGCGGATGAATTGGCTGCTGATATTGGCGACAAACTCGATGCGGCTGAAGCCGCCCTTGCGTCTGCGAGAGCGCGTTCTCGTGATGTCTCTGGTGCTTTACAACTGATTGGTCATGCTGATTTTATGGCAGAAAATCTCGCGCCTGAATTAGCCCCACTGCTTGAAGCGGGAATTCGCGTTCGGATGCACACAGGGGATGGTCCCATGGTCACGCAAATGCTATTAGAGGGGCATTGTGACTTGGGGATCTCTGCTCATCCAGTGACGGATAATCGCTTGAAAAGCGAAATTTTGCTGACAAATAAGGTGATTGCCGTGGCTTCACCGAAGGTAGTTGAGCGCATTGTACAAGCGGAAGAATTTGATCGTGCACTTCTTCAAGAGCCGCTATTAGCCTACAACTTAGAATTATCATTAGTGGATGCTTGGCTTAATGCGAACCGCATTGATGCGTCCAATTTGATTCCCGCTATGGTAGGTCAAGATCTCCGAGCCCACCGAAATCTACTGGTTCAAGGAATTGGTTGGTCCGTTTTGCCGCAATTTTTATGTCAAAAGCAACTTAACTCTGGTGAGTTAATGCTCATCCCGCCGCCAAGGACGCAAACTGAAATTATTTATTACCTTATTTGGTTGCCGAGCGCCTTACGGCAGCCAAGGGTTGCTCATGCTCGAAGCGCACTTTTAGATCGTCTACAAGGTGTTTTGTAACGTAAGTGGTTGCAACTTGCACTCAATTACACGGGTCAGGAAAACAGTGCAGCCAAGAACAGATTTGCGAACAAAATTTAATCTGTAAATGTAAATATCTTAAATGATAAACAATGAGTTATGTTTTGAGACTAAATGTATATTAACATCACACGAAAATCAGTCTTTAGTGTTGGTCATACCTAAAGCAGGTTGATTATTTACCCACGGTAAGGCAAATGTGTAGCATGAAAGCAGTCTAAACAACATGCTATATACTTAAACCTAATAGAACAATTAGTGTAGATCTAATAAATGATAAAAAAAGATACTCATTGGGGTTATATATTTGTTTTTGCACTGTATTCTATGGGGGTTTTACTACTGTTGGTCAATGGTTTTTCTCGATTAAATTCGGAAGCAAAAGACAGAGAGAATTGGGTTAGTCAGCAAATGACTGATGCCGTTTCAGAAATACAACATTTTTATGCATCGAAATTATCACCATCTATCCCTATCACTGATTGCGACCGTTTCCTTCGAGATTCAATGCCGCTTTTACTGTCCTCTCCCTATATCCGCAGTATCAATGCTGTCCACGGTGGTGTCATTGTTTGCAGTACCATTTCGAGGCAAACGCTTAGACAAATTAAGAACTGGAAAGCATCAGGAAAACAGCTTGAGTTACTTTATGTAACTCAGACTCCCTTTTCAGAGTTGTTTCCCACTCATAGGCAAGGAGTCCTTTCACTACGCTTTCAAAAGACTGAGTTTTATGGGGTGTACGTGGGAATTTATCCTGAGTCGGTGTTTAGAACACTAGGGGATCCTCGCTTTCTAAAGACAGTAATGCGATTTGACAATGCTACTTTTTATTCCGATGGCCGCATCGTTGATGAACAGAACAGTCTGCCTGCGGAGCACTTATTTTCTGTCGACAGTGATATTTCAACGACTGCATTTGCAAAGTATATTTTTTATAACTACGGGGTGTTACTAATTGCTTGGACATTCATCATGTTGATGAGTGCTAAAAGTTTAGTTCGATACTTGCATACCTTTAGCCTAGATTATTGGCGAATACGTAAAGCGATAAAGCTAAATCAGTTTCATCCCTATATCCAACCAGTGGTAAACGATTGTGGCGAAGTTACTGGAGGGGAGGTGCTCGTACGTTGGATACACCCTAAAAAGGGCGTAATATCCCCCGCTGATTTCATTGACCGCGTCGAAGAAAATGGTCAAATCGTAGAGATCACTTCTATCCTCATGCAAAAATGTTTGTTAGCTTTTTCAAAGGTCAACTTGCCTGAAGCCAGACAATATTTTCGAGTCGGCTTTAACGTCTGCCCAATCCAATTCGATAGCAATACACTATGCCAAGAAATAGAACATTTTCAGTCGGCCATGGCCGATAAGCCCATTAGTCTGCTTATCGAAGTGACTGAGCGTAAAGAGTTCTCTAGCAATGAGACGTATCGCAAAGCTATTCATGAACTGCGTAGTCGAGATGTTTTAGTTGCATTAGATGATTTTGGTACCGGCCATTGTTCATTGAAGTACCTGCATGATACTGAAATCGACATAATCAAAATTGATATGATGTACGTAGCGACCATTGAAAGTGGAAATACAAAAATCTTAGATAACATTATCAGCCTCGCGCGGAGTCTTGATGTCATTTTACTCGCGGAGGGTGTCGAGACACAGGCTCAATTTGATTATCTGAAGGCTAGAAACATCGAGCGCTATCAAGGATATATGTTTGGAAAACCGTTACCGATAGACGAGTTCATCCAAAAGTACCTTATGTGATCAGTTATAAATATCTCTAATTGAGACAGTTTATCTAAGGAACCTGCGATTAAGTCAGTACATTGGGGTCAAAAAGACTGGTTCATAAAGAGAGTGGTATTGTCGGTTTGAACAAGGCTAAGTGAAGTATATAAAACGGAATTGTGCCCCATCGAGTTAGCTAGCTGGCCTAGCTAAATTTTGCCCCATTCCTTGTTTCGCATGACTTGACTAGCTCTGCTTGGTACTGGCTTGTTGGCCTAATTTTTTTAATGCTGGAAAGTGGCTTCGATTTAAGTGGCGATTCAATATTTCACCCACACTATTGTTCAGAAGTTAGTTGGTTATAACGTTCGATAGTTGCGTCTCGTTTCTGCTCATATTTAATTGCTCAACAATACTGCGAATGATTCTTGAGCGATGGTCATTCATGTTTGCTTAATCGTCGACTTAAAGCACTTTGGGTGATCCCAAGTAATTTAGCCGCCGCGCTTTGGTTGTTATTGGTGCGGATAAGCGCCTCATGGATCAACTGCTGCGTTGTTTCGCTGATCGTAGGCAGAATAGCTGGGAAGGTCATCCGCTCTATTGGGGGCGTGAGTTGCGGTTGTTCTAACACCCTAAAAAAGGGCGCGAGTGCGAGTTCTTGGCCATGACTTATCCCAACGGCGGTAAAGGTGAGCGCTCTTAATTCGGCAATATTACCGGGGAAAGGGTAAGTTTCTAAGCGCCGGGCCAGGTCATGGGGCAGGGCGAGGTAGTCTTTACCCAACTCTTGGCAGGCTTGTTCGGTAAAATGCTGTAATAACAGGCCTATATCGGTAGTGCGCTCGCGAAGCGGCGGCAACTTTAGCCGCTGCGGTAGCAGGCAATAAAGTAAGCCGTGGGAAAATCCTTGCTGCTCTAGCTGTTCCAATGAGCTTGTGGTGCTAAACAGCAAACGGCATTTCAGGGCGGTTTCTCGCAGTGAACCTTGGGGAAAATAGCGTTTGCGTTGGCACAGTTGGCTGAGCAACCTT
This sequence comes from Shewanella sp. FJAT-51649, assembly GCF_019457435.1. Taxonomy (NCBI): domain Bacteria; kingdom Pseudomonadati; phylum Pseudomonadota; class Gammaproteobacteria; order Alteromonadales; family Shewanellaceae; genus Shewanella; species Shewanella sp. FJAT-51649. The sequence goes on from NZ_CP080411.1 coordinate 2,127,594, forward strand.
TGGACTTCGAAGCTTGCGAGCTCAAGATTATCCAGCAATAAAAAGCCCGTGCCTGCCATATCCAGTAGTCCCACTTGATTGGCGCTGCCAAACAGTTTTTGCTCCAGCATTTGCATCGATAAATCGGCGAGTGACACTTCTGGCAATGGTAGTTCAGGGCTCACCAGTTGTTGCAGCGCATGGGCAAATACGTGTTTGCCCGTGCCCATTTCTCCTTCGAGTAATATCGGCTCGCGACTGTCTTGCAAGGTCGCGGCGAAGTTAAAGCAGTCGTGCATTTTGATATCCGTGGTGAGTATCTGATTGAATGCACTGAGATCCATACGGTTAAAGAAACCGTCCTTAACTTGATGATAGCGCCGCTCCAGCCCAATGACTTCCATGGCGCGCCTTACACAGAGCAGTAGCTGGTCGGTGGAGCTGGTCTTAGTGATAAAATCGTAAGCACCTTGTTTCATGCACTCGACGGCTATTTCGGTCTCATTGAGGCCCGTGAGGATAATGACCCTGACATAGGGAGCTTGCTCGCGGATGTCCCTTAGCAGCTGCCGACCATCGAGTACGGGCATATTCAGGTCGAGCAGCACTAGCGCGATATCTAGATCATTGATCAATTGCAGTGCCTGACGGCTGTTCTCGCAGGTGTAGGTCTTGGCCTCGGGAATATGCCGATTAAGTAGCATATCTATGGTGCGTAACCAGCGGGTTTCGTCATCGACGAGCAGTATATTGCGACTAAGCTTCATTGCTCATTCCTAAGAGAATTTTCATTTCGGTGCCGATATTGGGCTGGGAGTGGATAAGCCACTGGGCGCCGTGTTCGACCAGAATTTTGTTGGTGGTTGAGAGTCCAAGCCCTGTGCCGCCCTGTTCGCGCCGAGTGGTGAAAAACGGTTCGCGGATCCGCGACTGAATATGGGGCTGCATGCCGCAACCATTATCAATCACCTTTTCATGAAGCCCATGCGATTAAACAGCATGGGCTTTTGGATTTTATTTCCTTTACAATCCTATTCCACTCTTCGTGACCGTGACCATTTCGTGACAACAAATCAGTTCTAACCGAGGGTCATTCCTTAATACTTTGTCGGTTAACAACAGTATTCGTTATTTTACTATTTGGGAGACGAAAATTATTACTGAAGGTCGGTGTGGCCTTGTTTTTAAAATCGAATAACTGCACAAAATTCTTCTTAATGGTTTGAATATCAAATAATATATAGAAGGCATGTCTAGCCCCGTAAGTTTATTCAGCGCCTTGTGCATGGCGTAAGTTTCTACAACTTGAGCGTAGTCATTTCACATACTTAAACCGCCGCCACCCAGCTGTGCTTTATTTTGTACATAGCCGTTTTTAAGATTGAACGGCGGTGATGGCCATGGCGCTGTTTACATTTCTTATTTGAATAATAAATAAAGCGTCTGAAAACTCACTGCGAGTGGGTATCAACGGCGATATGCAGTTTGCACGAAACCCGGTGTTTACCATCTGTACCATGCTTCTTCACTTTCCACTAGACAATAGCGCTCTCATTGTTCCAGAAGGTAAGCGAACTGCGGTTTATCAAGGCTTGGTTGTATTGTTTCCAGTTAGTCGTTTTAATGCGAGGTTTTGGCATGCTTGAGGGAGTAGTTGATAGGCAATGTCGTTTTGAACAGTGGCTACCGATTTAGGAAACAAAGCCTTGTAGGGACCACATGTTTGCCCTTAACTAAACTATTTTATCTTTTCCCATCTTTAACACCTATTTCTGGTTTAGAGTGTTTCAACTACCCCAAATCATATTCTTACAAAATAGGGGAGTGCGATAAGGGCGATGCCGATGGCGATAAGTAGCGTGAGATTGGTGACAAAATAAGGATAAATCATCAGGGTGAGGCCGACGGCTAGTGGGATGGGGGCGGCTTGGCGCTTGCCGTAGGTGAAAAAGCCTAGACCAAAGAGGCCGAAAACTAAACTCCATAACAATATTGCTGGATTATCAAACACCTTGAGCTCCTCTGTGATTAGCGTTTAGTAAGCGCCGACCAGTTACTGCGCCATGTTGGTCAAACGATGAGCTAGTGCTGCGCCGCTTCATTGAGTCTACTGCTAAATATCCCTTGGCGTAATTAAGCTTTATTCATCTTATTCGTTGCGTGAGTACGCTATTTTAGTGCGTTGTTTTATTTACATTATTAATACATTGAGGATTCAGGTTATAGCTCATATAACTCTAAGGGTAAGCCGTCGGGATCGCTAAAGAAGCTGAACTTTTTGCCAGTGTATTCGTCAATGCGGACAGGTTCGACGGCGATATGATGGGCTGTAAGATGCTCGATAGCCGTTTCAATCGATGCGACGCGAAAGGCAAGGTGCCTAAGACCGCAGGCTTCGGGATAGCTAGGGCGCTTGGGAGGATTGTCGAAGGAAAACAACTCGATTTGACTCATATCCGGCAGTTGTAAATCGAGTTTGTAGGACTGGCGCGCCTCACGATAATGCTCTGCAAGCACGCTAAGGCCAAGAATCGTCACATAAAAGTGTTTGGACTTTTGATAGTCACTGCAAATAATCGCTGCATGGTGAATGCCGAGTAACATGGCTTGCCTCTGTACTGTTTAACTGATGTTTAGGCTAGTGTGTTTTAAAAAGACCAGAGTCACAACTGTGTGTGACTCTGGTGCTGACCTTTGATCTTTTATCTTACCTTATCTGGCTAATGGACGAGTTCAAATATCGCGGAGGACAGAGGGGCAAGCTGCAGCTGAACTTGTCCTTCACCTTGTTCGACGATTAACTGCGCCGTATGGTCTTCCAGTAAATCCTTAAGCGGATAGCTTGCATCGGTTAACCGCCATTGCGCAATCAGAGATTGGGGCAGTTTAAGGGAAAATAACTTGGTTTGGGTTTGACTAAAGTTACTGACAATAATCAGCTTTTGACCTTTGTTATCGGCTGTATTAGCCTCAAAGCGGACAAAGGCAAAGGTTGAATCATCATAATCCGTTGCGCTGCCATTGTTAGCCTTATTGCTAGCCTTTGCAGCCGCTACCGCGCTGCGGTTAGCAGCATCTAGCGAGTCATATTGCCCTAAGAGCGCGGGCGCATTTTTCCCCGTGCTGAGGTTCAATAACTTTTGATAATAGGCGTGTAACGCGATTTCTGCGGCGGTTGATTGGCCGCCATTAAATTTACCTTGATTCATCCAGCGCTGATGGGCGGGAACGCCCGCATAATCAAAAATACTGGTGCGCGAAGCATGACCAAAGCCTAGGTTTTGCGTCGCCGCTTCTCCCACTTCTTGACCAAAATAAATCAAGGTCGGTGAAGTACTTAGGGTCGCAGACACCACCATCGCGGGCAGGGCGTAGCGGGGATCGACCGCATCCGTTGAGGCATTACCACTTAAGCTACCTAAAAAGGCGGCATTAGCGATGCGCTGCTCATCGTGATTTTCTAAAAAATGCAGCATATGCGTGTCGATATCATGCACCTTGGCCTGATCAGCGGCGATCTGCGCGGTACTTTTTTGCCCTGCCATAATGGCTTTGAGGGTGTCGTAAAGATCGACCTTGTCGTAGAGGTAGTCCATTTTGCCGAGCTGAATATAATCGCGATACAGCGCGGGGTTATAGACCTCAGCTAAGATAAAAGCTTCGGGATGGCTATGTTTTATATGACTATTTAAATAGCTCCAAAACTCGACGGGCACCATTTCGGCCATATCGTAACGAAATCCATCGACTCCCATTGCTAACCAATACTGGGTAATTTGATTGAATTTGATCCAAGAGTTAGGTAATTCATGACTATGTTGCTGCCAAAATGCGTAGTGCTGCTCGGCGCCTAGAGTGGCATAGCGTGGCGGTAGTGCGGGGAAATCATGGCTGCCATCGGGGCGGACACCGTAATTGATTTTAACGGTTTCATACCAGTCGTTCATATCCGGCTTGGCGAGGCGTGAGCCGTTGCCCGTCCATTTGGCGGGGATTTCCTTAAATTGACCATCACTTAGGAGATGCGATTCACCGCCTAACGGTTTGAGGCTATCAGGCAAATCGGGCACTTGAAAGCCAGAGGATTGCTTTTTATCCGTCACATAATAAAAGTTATTATGCTTTGCATATTCAAGGGTTTGATTATCGTCTTCACCAAAATCGCGCACGCCCTCGGGCTTAGTGATGGAATGGTAATTACGCGCCACATGGTTGGGCACTATATCGATAATCACTTTTAAGCCTTGCTTGTGGGTACGCTCGATAAGTGCCTGAAACTCCTGTAAGCGCTTGGCGGGATCGACCGCTAAATCGGGGTTTACGTTGTAATAATCTTTAACCGCATAGGGCGAACCGGCGCGTCCCTTAACCACATCGGGATCATCATTACTCACGCCAATCGCACTGTAATCGCCAATTAAAGCGTGGTGGGGTACACCCGTATACCACACATGGGTAACGCCTAAGTCTTTGATACTTTTGAGCGCTGTGTCATCAATATCATTAAATTTACCCACACCGTTTTCGCTAATCGTGCCCCAAGGTTTATTAGTGGGGTTTTTATTACCATAGAGCCTGGTAAAAATTTGATAAACAACGGGTTTAAACTTATTTGCTTGCTCGGCATTGTGATGGGCTGGCAGGATTTCGCCTTCGCCTACATTTGGATTGGCAGGCACAGTTTTAGCTGCCACTGCCTGTAACGCCGTTGCTTGAGTAGTGATTGTTTGAGTGGTGATTACTTGAGCGGCCATGGCGTTAAAAGCGCTAATGCTGCTGAGGGCCAGTACGCTTAATCCCCGTTGCCAGCGATAATCGCGACGTTTGCTGCTGTTAGATAATAGAAAATTCAACCTAGATTCCTTTACTGACTTGGCGGCCAAACTATGGTTTGGCCGCGCTGTTATGTATTGCTTAGCTGCTTCATTTACGGGTTATAGGTGTTTGAGCTCAAGCAGCATAACGCCAGCATGGGGCAGAGCAAGTGATTGATTCAGCATGAACTTATCCCCAGTGAAAACTGAATTAGCAGAAGTATTGCCTGCCAATACCTTACTAAAGCGGCTTAAGTCCAGGGTTTGTGCTTGGTCATTCTTGTTGTAAATCACCATCACTTTATCCGCATCGGCTTGGTAGCAGGCATTGCCCGCTGCGGCATGTTTTGCCGCGCAGCGAAATTGCACATAAATGCCGTTTTGCGGCACAAAGTGCAGTAAATCGCCCGTTTGCAGCGCGGCTGAATGTTTACGGTAATTGAGTAGGGTGCGCACAAACGCAAGTGCTTGCTGCTGTTTTGCGTTTAGCCCTTTATCGCTAAAACCGCTGACCTTGCTATTGGCAAAGCCTCCCGGGAAATCGCTACGCACTACACCGTCGTGGCGACCTTCGGTCGGGCTAGTCATCAACACTTCGGTACCGTAAAACAGCTGTGGAATGCGTTTGGCCGTTAACACATAGGTGAGGGCCATTTGGTACAGCGGCAGGTTTTCTTTCAGCAGACTATAAATCCGATTGGTGTCGTGGTTGCCTTCAAAGAGGACTAACTGGCTTGGGTTCGCATACACCACATCATTCGCTAACATCTCGTAAAGCTTGATAAAACCTGTATCCCAGCCTTCTGGCTCGTTCAGGCTTTCAAGCAGCTTTTCATAGAGTGGAAAGTCCATCAGGCTCGGTAAATCCGAGCTATAGCCATCGGCATTGATTTTGCCTTTTTGCCAATAGGAGACAGTAATGGGATTGGCGGTCCACTCTTCGCCGACAATATTAAAATTCGGGTATTCGGCCATTAACGCCTTTGACCATTGGGCTAAAAAGGCTTTATCGGCGTAGGAGTAGGTGTCTTCGCGAATGCCCGAAAGCCCCGCATATTCCACCCACCAAATGCTGTTTTGAATAAGATAAGTCGCAAGCTTTGGGTTGCGTTGATTAAGATCGGGCATTGAATCGACAAACCAACCGTCAACAAAATCACTTTTATCCTGCATGTCGGCGTAGGGATCTTGCACTGTGGTGCGTCTATGGCTGGTAAAGCCCAGGTTGGTAGAACTGAGGCTGGTAGAACTGGCCGCAGGAGCCGTTTGTGTGTCAGTTGCATTGGGCTGCTGCGGGACATTGAGCCAGTCACTGCTCGGTAAATCCTTTAACCACCAATGGTTTGAGCCAATATGGTTAAGCACCACGTCTTTAATTACTCCTAAGCCACGTTGTTTGGCCTCAGTGACTAACCTTTGGTAATCCTGATTGCTGCCAAAACGCGGGTCGACCCGATAAAGATTGGTAATGGCGTAACCATGGTAGGAATATTGGGCTTGGTTGTTTTCAAGCAGTGGGTTGATCCACAGCTGAGTGACGCCCAGTTTAGCTAAGTAGTCTAAGTGCTGGCGAATACCTTCGATATCGCCGCCATGGCGACCATCGGAATTATCAGGCGCCGCATGTTCGAGCATATCGGCTTGATTGTCGTTGCTTGGGTTGCCATTGGCGAATCGGTCTGGGGTGATAAGGTAAATCACGTCTTTATTACTAAAACCTTGGCGCTCACGGCTGCCATCAGCCCGAGCAGCTAAAGTGTAGGGCAGTTGTAAGAGCTGCTTGTCGCCAGCGAGAATGCGGATGTCAAAGGTCTGCGGTTTGGCGTGGCGCAAGTCTAAATTGATAAACAAATAATGGGGATTATCCGCCTGTTCAATCCCTTCAAACAACACATCTTTGCCAGCAATCTCAACCTTAAGCTGCGCAGCATTCGCAGGCAGGGCACTGCTGTGCAGCATCAATTGCAACTTAGGATTATGCATGCCAGCCCACCAAGAGAGCGGCTCGATTGTTAAAGCTGCCGTTGAGCTCTCTTCTGTAGGAATAAGGTTTGCTGATAATAAAGCTGTAGAGCCAATAGTATCTGCTTGTGTATTCCAGCTTAATAGCAGACTAATACTAAGTAAAAGATGTTGTCGTTTGAAGATCATAAGTGTTCCTTACTTCCTACCAAGTTGTGAATGCGTAGTACCCTTCAAGTAATTTTAACCGTATGGCATTAAACCAACTGTGCGAGATATTGCTCATGAGTTGGCATTTTACTGACACTATTATTTATGATTGCTCTGATATTCCTAAAAAACTCAGTTAAGTCTTGTTGTTCAACCGTGTGAGCTAATGGATTAAAATCCTGGGGAATAATCCCTTGACCTAGCATGACTTGAGCCCAGGCCTCTTCCGTGAAGAGTTCTTCTTTATGCCTGAAAATTGAGCCAGTTTGCTTAAATAAGGTGATTTTCTGCTGCAAACTTTCAGGGACTTGCATCCGTTGACAGGCGTGCCAAATCGAGTCTTGATTCGATACTGGTCTTTGATTGAGATGATAGTGCAGGATAATAAAATCTCGGATTTGTTCGAATTCGAGTTGAGATTGGCGATTAAACTCATCCACAGTGGCTTGCTCCACACCTTGGTGGGGAAAGAGTTTCGTTAATCGAATGATGGCCGATTGCACTAAATGAATACTTGTTGATTCAAGGGGTTCTAAAAAGCCACTCGATAGACCAATCGCCACACAATTATGTTGCCACTGCTTTAACCTACGCCCAGGAATAAAGGATATTTTTTTTGGCTCAGAGAGTGGCTTGCCATCAAGCGTCGACAGTAACTTTGCCTTTGCTTCGTCATCACTCATGTAGCGACTAGAGTAGACAATGCCATTTCCCGTTCTATGTTGCAGTGGGATCCGCCATTGCCATCCAGCCTCATGGGCAATGGCACGTGTGTAAGGGGGGATCTCAGCGACTTTTTCACTGGGTACTGCGAAAGCACTGTCACACAGTAGCCAATCTTGGTAACTCTCATAGCCAACATTAAGTGTTTTTCCAATTAAAAGGGCGGCAAACCCTGAGCAATCGATAAAGAAGTCGCCTTGGACTGATACGCCAGAGATTAGGCTGAGGCTAGAGATATAACCATTTTCAGTGCGGTTGACCGTTTCAACCTTACCTTCAATGCGTTTTACGCCCGCTTTTTCACTGTATTGTCGCAGTAACTGAGCGTAGCAAGCGGCATCAAAATGATACGCATGGGTGATCCCCGCTAAAGGTGAGTGGGGAATATGTTCAATAGCTTGAAATTTATGGTGTATTGCAGCCTGGTAATTGAGCGAGTAATCCCAAAATGCGCTGATAGTTTGGGGTTTTGTACTTAGCCAATAGTGGTGGAATTGAGTAAACCCTATGTCTTTGCCAATGTTGCCAAAGGCATGCATATAGCTATCACCCAGACTCCCCCAGTGCTCAAATTGAATACCGAGTTTAAAGGTGGCATGAGTTGCTTTGATAAATTCTTTTTCGGGGATCCCTAGAACACTGTTGAATAATTGCAGTGGTGGGATAGTGGCTTCACCAACGCCAATGGTGCCAACATCAGCAGATTCCACAAGGGTAATATTGAGGGTTTGCTTAAATAACTTGGCGAGAAGTACTGCAGTCATCCAACCCGAAGTACCGCCACCCACAATGACAATATCTTTGATTTGACCCATGGTTTAGCCCTTCGTTAATTAAGTAGGCTGATGATTAATAGAGATGAGTGGTTGTGACAAATATAAAAGAAAAGCCTCTGCAATGCTTGCAGAGGCTTAGCTGTCACTGTTAGAACTTATAGTTGGCACCTAACATGAAGTTACGGCCATAGTTTTGGTAGTCACGTACTAAACGTTGGTCTGAACCTGTATAAGAGGTGAAAGGTTCATTGGTTAAGTTGTTGACTTGGAAAAGAACCGATAATCCATACAGAGACTCTATGCCGCTCTCGCTGAAGTCATAGCTGACTTGAGCATCGACCACTGTTTCCGCTTTAATGTTCACGTTTTCACGTTGCAGACTGATCTTAGTCACTTCGCCGAGGAAGTCACTGCGGTAACGAGAGCTGATACGCGCTTCAAAGCCTGAACTTTCATAATAAACGGTTGCGTTTAAGGTCTTTTCAGACAAACCAGGCAGAGTTGTTGGCGCGCTGCTTGGTGTCTCTTTCACCTCACTGTCGTTGTATGAACCACTTAAGACTGTACCGAAACCACTTAGTACATCTGCAAACATGCCAAAGTCTAATGACACTGCAGCTTCAATCCCTTGAACATAACCACCTTCACCATTTTGTGGTTGGGTGATCACACCGATTGGATTTCCTGGTACGCCTGGGAAGAGGGTACTGAAGTCGAAATCTACTTTTTGATCGTAGACGTAGTTTTCTAGGTCTTTGTAGAACACTGCGACAGAGAAGTAACCTTGATCACTAAAATAGTTTTCATAACTTAAGTCATACTGACGTGCTAACCAAGGACGAAGTTCTGGGTTACCCGCGTTACCTGTCCAGTTAACGCCATCATTTGGATTTTGGTTATAGCTGTAGTTCAAGTTGGCATTCATCTTATCCATACGTGAACGAGTCAAGGTACGCGCAGCGGCAAAACGTACGACTTGGCTATCTGCTACTTCAAAGCTTAGGTTTAAACTTGGTAGCCATTCAACATAGGAATCACCTGCCGTGCGTGGCGTTAATTCAACAATTCCATCTTCGACTGTTGCAACTGTACCGTCTGATGATTGATCGGTATACACAGCTTGAAGGCCTGCATTACCTGTGAATGGAATACCAAATACTTCAGATTCTAGATTCGCTAACACATAACCCGTTGTCACTTTTTCCTGTACTGCCCAAGAGTTAGTCGCACGAGATAAGTCCACATCGGCGACGTCGGTCTCGATATAGTTGCCGTCATTATAGAATGCTAATGAGTCATAGCTCAGTACATCGCCCATACCGAAGAAGGCAAGGGAGGTTGGATCGAGTAGATATTTGTCAGGAACCGTCATCGTATAATCGGCTGAACCATCATAGCCTTTTAGCGTTAAATAGTAGCCTTTGTCGATTTTGGTTTTATCACGGTCGGTGCGGTTAACACCAAACTCAACGCTACGAACCGCGCCACCATCGAGAATGTATTCAGCACTTAGACGGAAAGACTTTAGTTCATCTTCAATTTCGGGTTTGTTAATAAAACCGTCCTGAGTATTGGCGCCAAGTGGGCTACCCCAACCGAGAGGATCGCCAAGTTTGATAACGTTTTTATCTGCATAATCGAGGTTGTGATCAAAAACATATCCACCTTTGCCATTGTAGGCAAAGCTTAAATCATCCACTGCGCCGACACCCGTGCCGCGACCAGTACCTGAGTAGCTCTCCATACCAATGTCGGTACGATTCGCTTTAGACAGAGACACATCAGCTTCAAGGTTCCAGCTATCGTTGATGCTGAACTTATTATTCCAGCCAATAGATAGAGAGTCTGCGTCACGTTTATTTACGTCGTTACGCACAACGACTTCAGCACCTTTGATGACGCCTTCAGTCACTAAGCCATCGACAGTTGTCGTGGCAATTACACCTCCATTAGTTCCCCAAGCTGCTGGGATCTCAATACCACGTAGGCGTTGATCGTCCACAAATTTTGAGTAGTAAAGATCGAGAGTCGAGTGGAAACGATCGTTTGGAGCATACTCTACAACGGCCAGCACGCCATCACGCTCTAATTCGCTAGAGCGAACAAAGGGTTTTGCTCCTCCTAACACGCTATCGCCATTGGCATTTTCTGGATAACCCCAAGCTTGCCAACGTTCTTCTTGGTTAGGTGATACCATGCGGGCATAACCGATTGCCACACCTAAGGTATCATCGGCAAATTGGTCAATATAAGAGATACTACCGCGATAACCTTTATCGTCAGAGCCGCTGTTGAGGGCTCCGAGATCGTTCATCTCACCACGTACAGCCACTGCAACGGTTTGTTCACCATGTGCAAGAGGGCTAATCGTTTGCATATCGACGGTACCGCCGATTGCTTGCGCCATTACCGAAGCATCTGGAGTTTTATAGACAACTACGCGGTTCAATAATTCGGATGGATATTGGTCAAACTCAACACTGCGGTTATCGTTAACTGAGGCTTGTTCGCGGCCATTGAGTGTTGCGGTTGTAAAATCAGGTCCCATACCACGGATTGAAATCACGTTCGCACGACCATCTAAACGTTGTGCCGATACACCTGGTAAACGGGCAAGTGATTCTGCAATACTTACGTCGGGTAATTTACCAATGTCTTCTGCTGAAATCGCTTCAACAATAGAAGATGATGACATTTTTAAAGATTGAGATTCTTGCAGGCTACGGCGGATACCTGTTACTTGGATGACTTCTATATTGTCATCTTGTGCTGTTGTTTGTGCAGTCGCATCATCTGCTGCGTAGGAGTGCATACTGGCGCCAGCAGCAACGAGTGCTAAGGTCAGCAAGCTGGGTTTAAATCGCATCATTTCTATCTTCCCCTTGAAGTCGCTTTTTACCGCTTATGTAGAGCGTTTTATCGTTATTACCGCATTGTTTTTGCGGCCTTTTTTTTGGTATTTCGGCGCTTAATTGACTGCATAAGTGCTGCGTTTATGACCAAATTGTTATGCAACGGTGAAGATACTACTCCCGAGGATCTTGGCCTCACAATATTGTGCATACGTATTCAATAGGTCAGAGGCCTGCCAAAACGGGGATTTCGGCCAAAAAAACTCCGATTTTATCTCCGAGTAATTCAACGCAACCTTATGTTAGTAAAGGGTTAATTTAATCTTAATCAGACAAGTCTAATGATAGCCTGTTTTGCATACGTATGCAGGCGTATTGAACCTTATTTCCCTGTTCACGTATGCTCGTTGCCACTAATACAAGCCGTAGCGCCTTTACTCCGCAGTAACATGATTGTAACTGCTCATGTGAGAGTTTTTGGGTTAGCGCGCTGAAGAATAAGGATAAAGGGGCAATATGAGTGAGTTAACTTGGTGGCGTGGAGCTGTGATCTATCAAATCTATCCACGTAGCCTTTTGGATACTAATGGTGATGGCGTTGGCGATCTGCGCGGTATTATCACTAAGTTGGACTATATTGCCAGCCTGAATGTGGATGCGATTTGGATTTCGCCATTCTTTAAATCCCCTATGGCCGACTTTGGTTACGATATCAGTGACTATCGCGAGGTTGATCCTCTGTTTGGCACTATGCAGGATTTTGATGAACTGATTGAAAAAGCCCATCAACGTGGCATTAAAGTCATTATCGACCAAGTGTTAAGCCATACCTCAGATCAACATGCGTGGTTTTGTGAGAGTCGCGAGAGCCGAACCAATCCCAAGGCAGATTGGTATGTGTGGGCCGATCCTAAGGAAGATGGTACGGCGCCAAACAACTGGTTAGCCATTTTCGGCGGTTGCGCCTGGGAGTGGGAGCCGCGCAGACAACAATATTATCTGCACAACTTTTTACGCAGCCAACCCGACATCAACTTCCACAATCCCGACGTGCGTCAAGCCGTATTAGATAATGTGGAGTTTTGGTTGAAGAAGGGCGTCGATGGTTTCCGCTTAGATGCCATTACCTTCTGTTATCACGATGAGCAGCTTAGGGATAATCCACCCAAACCCAAGGATAAACGCCAAGGGCGCGGATTCAGTGAAGATAATCCTTATGCCTATCAGTACCATTACTACAATAATGATAGACCGCAAACGATTCTATTTATTGAAGAATTACGCCAGTTAATCAATCGTTATCCAGGTGTTGTGACCTTAGGCGAAGTCTCCGCCGAGGATTCACTCGCCGTGATGGCCGCCTATACCAAGGGCGAAGATCGCTTACATATGGCCTACAGTTTCGAGCTGCTGACCGATGACTATAGCGCCGCTTATATTCGCCAAACGGTAGAAGCACTGGAAGCGAGTATTGGTGATGGTTGGCCCTGCTGGGCGATAGGTAATCACGATGCACAGCGCGTCGCCAGCCGTTGGGGACGTGGTAAGCAAACATCCGACATGGTGAAAATGCTCAATGCCATGGTTAACTCACTGCGAGGCAGTGTCTGTAGCTATCAAGGGGAAGAGCTGGGTTTAACCGAGGCGCCGATTGAATACCACGAGTTGCAGGATCCATTCGGCAAAACCTTCTGGCCAATGTTTAAGGGCCGTGATGGCTGCCGTACACCTATGCCGTGGGAACAAAGTGCTGATTTTGGTGGCTTTAGCCAAGTGACACCTTGGTTGCCTGTGGCGAATGCACACAGAGCACTGGCGGTCGATGCGCAGGAAGCCGATAGCCAATCGATGTTACATGGCTATCGTCAGTTCCTCGCATGGCGCAAAGGCTATCCCGCTTTGGTTGAAGGGGAAATTGAATTCCTCGATGCGCCAGAACCCTTGTTGGTGTTCGTGCGTACGTTCGGGGAGCAAAAGCTACTGGTGTGCTTTAACCTACAAGATACAGAGCAGGCATTATCACTGAATGCCCTCAGCATCCAGCAAGAAATTACCGGTCACGGTTTGAAAACTGCGCAAAGGGTCGCCGACACATTGACATTTTCGGCCTATGCCTGCTTTTATGCGTTGTTGAATTAGTTTCGACTCGGCATAGCACCACTTCGGATGGGCAGCGCAAGTTAATTGTGGCTGCCTGTCGTAGTACGAAAACGCCTAAGGGACATTCCCTTTAGATAATAAAAACATGATTAGAGAGCACAACTATGGCGTCATCTATAAACACCAGCAGCCACACGAGCAGCGTGAGCGAGGCGGGAAACGGTAATTATCGTTTCGCGTTAGTCTCATTGACCTCACTGTTTTTTATGTGGGGCTTTATTACTTGTCTGAACGATATTCTGATCCCCCATCTTAAGGCGGTGTTTTCACTCAATTACACCCAAGCGATGTTGATCCAGTTTTGCTTCTTTGGCGCTTATTTTCTGGTGTCGATCCCGGCGGGACAGCTGGTAAAACGACTCGGTTATCAAAAGGGCATAGTCACAGGTTTAGTGATTGCGAGTATCGGCTGTGGTTTGTTCTACCCAGCAGCCTCCTTTGCGACCTACGGTTTATTCCTCGGCGCCTTGTTTGTCTTGGCATCAGGGATCACTATTTTACAAGTGGCGGCTAACCCCTATGTTAACGCGCTTGGTAGCAGCGAGACCGCATCGAGCCGCTTGAACCTGACACAAGCCTTTAACGCACTTGGGACCACTGTTGCGCCATTTTTTGGCTCGATTCTGATCTTATCCGTTGCCGCGTCAGTGTCTTCTGAATTAGCCCAAGCCAATGCCGAGGCGGAAGTCGTTAAGCTGCCTTACTTATTGCTAGCTGCGGCGCTTGCGGTACTGGCGATCATTTTCGCTAAGTTAGATTTGCCTGTTATCCGTGAACACAGCGAAGCCGCGGCAGGCGAAGTACAAACCCATTTAGGCAAGACCAGTGCGCTGCAAAGCATGCATTTAGTGCTGGGAGCGGTGGGGATTTTTGTCTATGTGGGCGCAGAAGTCTCGATTGGTAGCTTCTTAGTTAACTTCCTCGGCGAAGCACACATCGTCGGCATGCCAGAAGAGCAAGCGGCCCATTACATCGCCTATTATTGGGGCGGCGCTATGGTCGGACGCTTTATCGGTTCGGCGGTAATGCAAAAAATCCCCGCAGGTACTGTGCTTGCCTTCAATGCCTTTATGGCGGCATTGTTGGTGCTGGTGGCCATGACCACAAGTGGCAGTGTCGCCATGTGGGCGATTTTGGGCGTGGGATTATTTAACTCAATTATGTTCCCGACCATTTTCAGCCTAGCGCTGCGTGACCTAGGTCCGCACACCTCTCAGGGCAGTGGCATTCTCTGTTTAGCCATTGTCGGTGGTGCGATTGTGCCATTATTACAGGGCGTATTAGCCGATAACTTAGGCATTCAATTGGCCTTTATTCTGCCTGTGGTGTGTTACGGTTTTATCCTGTTCTACGGCGCGAAAGGTTCTAAAATGTAACGGCATTGGCCGATGCGAGAAAAGCGATCCCCATGGGTCGCTTTTTTATTGGACTTTTTTGCCTCTAAAAGACAACTGGGCATCTGTTTACTTGCGTATTAGTGCCTGACCTCCTATGATCCCCCGGTTTTATTACTCACGGTGACCTGTAAATGTTGAATTCTCCGCTTTCTGCCAGCTCGAATGAATTAGTGATCAGTATCTTAGCTATGGTACTGAGCGAAGGAAAACCCTTAGACCGGGCTTATTCTCAGCATTTCTCTGGGTTAAAGTTAGTGCCCGCCGAACAGGCGCGTATTGCCACCGTGACGGGCGATATTCTTCGCCGGTTAAATCTGTATTGTTTCTTAGCCGAAATTAAGCCGGAAGAAATGGAGCGTTTAGGCTCTAAGCTGCTTAATGTGTGGCACTTATTCCACAAGTTAGAACTGCCAAAAATGCAGTATTCCTTGCCGGTCGATGCCGAGCGTTTAGCCGAGCGTATCGAACAGGCTAAGAACCAGCCTGTGCTTTGGGACGGTTGCCCAGAATGGTTAGATGCTATGGGTCAAGCCCAACTTGCGGCATTCTGGGAGAAGGAGCGCGCCGCCTTAAGCACTCCGCCAAAACGTTTCCTGCGGGTCAATGGCCTTAAAGTGACTCGTGATGAGTTAGCGCAAAAACTGGCGGCCGAGTTTGTTACCACTCAAGCGGTCGAGGGCGTTGATTCTGCCCTTGAAGTGACCTCTGATTCTGCGCTGTTTCGCACTAACTGCTTTAAAGACGGATTATTTGAGCAGCAAGATGCGGGCTCACAACGAGTGGCCGCGGCGCTCGATGCTAAACCGGGCATGCGCGTGATCGATGCCTGCGCGGGCGCAGGGGGCAAGACCTTGCATATCGCCGCGCAGATGCAGGGCAAAGGCCGTTTATTGGCGATGGATGTGGAGCAATGGAAACTCGACAACCTTAAAGAACGCGCCCGCCGTAATGGTGCCCATAATATCGAAACCCGATTAATTGTCGGCTCAAAAACTATCAAACGCTTAAAACTCAGCGCCGATCGCGTGCTGCTCGATGTGCCTTGCTCAGGCCTTGGGGTATTAAAGCGCAATCCCGATGCCAAATGGCGTGATACCGCCGAGCGTTTGCCGGTTTTGATGGAGTTGCAAAAGCATATCTTAAGCAGCTATAGCCGCATGGTGAAGGTGGGTGGCATTGTGGTGTATGCGACCTGCTCAATTTTCCCCTGTGAAAACCGCGGCCAAGTGGATGCTTTTTTAGCGGAAAACCCCAATTTCCGTTTACTCGAAGATGAAACCATCAGTCCCGCCGAGACGGGTTTCGATGGCTTTTATTTAGCAAAACTCGAGCGAATTCAAGAATAAACCCGCATCTTCTCTCGCCACTAAAGCAAGTTTTCATCCCTAATTGAAAAGTTGCTTTAGTGCGGCTAAATACCTAAAATTCACCCCTGATTTACAAAGGTTGTTCATCTTAGTAAGGTCGTTAACTTAAGCGCTAAATGACTAAGGGATGTATGGACGAAGGAATTGCGGTAACGGGCAGTGTCGACGAGATTAATGCTCAATTTAATCAAAGCGTTAGCTTAGAATGCTATAACGGCATCTTGTCTATGCTGCTCAATGGCGCGCCATTAGCAGAAATCCTCCATGCTTTAGTCTTAAAAATTGAAGATCAGCGTTTAGGCACGCATGCCTCCGTATTGCTACTCAGCGAAGACGGTAAAAAGCTGCTCACGGGCGCCGCGCCCCATTTACCCGTCAGTTATAACCAAGCCATCCATGGCGTCGAAATAGGTCCTGGGGTTGGCTCCTGCGGTACCGCGGCGTTTACGGGGCAGCGGGTGATTGTCGATGACATTGAACATCATCCCTATTGGGCGCCGTACAAAGAGTTTGCATTAACCCACGGGCTGAGGGCCTGTTGGTCTGAGCCTATCAAAGATACTCAAGGCAAGGTCCTCGGCACCTTTGCCATGTACTATGAAACCGTAAAAGTACCGACAGCTGCGGATTTAACCTTGATTTCTGAGGCGGCAAGGCTGGCGAGTTTAGCGGTAGAGCGCAGTCGGTCACTCGAGTTTCAGCGCCTTGCGGTGAAAATATTTGATCGCCTACCTCTGTCGTTAGTCATCACCAATGCCAGCTATTCCGTGCTCTATGCAAACGATGCGTTTACCCAGATGGTTTATCCTAAAACCACTGATATTCATGATTTTTGCCCTGAACACTTTTTCTCTCCCTCTGAGCCCCACGAAATCGATTCCCTGTTTCAACATCTGTCTGAAGGTAAAATGTGGCAGGGTGAGTTGATTGGCCTGCGTAATAACGGTGAAACCTTTTACCTCGATTTAACCGTGACCGTGTTTCGCGAGCCCCATAGTAACGAGAATAGTTTTGCTTGGTTATTTTCCGATATCAGTGAGCGTAAAAAGGCAGCGCAGTTAATTAAGTATCAAGCCAACAATGATCCCCTCACTGGCTTGGCAAACCGTAATGCCTTGTTTAGACAAATCCAAGAGTTGATCTCCGCCGACAGCTTAACCCCAGGTTTTAGCTTTATGCTGATGGATTTAGATAACTTTAAACAAGTGAACGATACCTACGGCCACGATAAAGGGGATGCGCTGCTGGTGCAGGTCGTGGAGCAGATTAAGACCTGTTTGAACGAACAAGCAGTATTTGCCCGCTTAGGGGGCGATGAGTTTGCGCTGTTGCTTCCGGGCCTTGTGACGCAAAGAGAATTGTCGCAGCTTGCTGATAAGATTAATAAACGTGTGTATCAACGTTATGAATTGTCCCATGACAAGGGCGTATATAGCTCGGTCAGCATAGGGATCGCGCGCTTTCCCGAGGATGCGTTGGATTTGGAGCAGCTGTTAAACTGCGCCGATCAGGCCATGTATATCTCCAAGGCGGATGGCCGTAACCGTTACCATTTTTTCACCGAGCAAATGCAGCAAAATGCCGAGCGCATTGCGAATTTGCATACACTGCTGAAACAAGCCTTAGAACAAGAAGCCTTCGAGCTGTATTTTCAGCCGATTGTGGATGCGACAACTGGGCTTGTTCAGCGCGCCGAAGTGCTACTGCGTTGGCAGCACGAGGGGCAGTTTATTTCCCCCGATGAGTTTATTCCCATCGCCGAGAACAGCGGTTTAATCGTTAACATTGGTCGCTATGTACGCAAAGCCGTGATGCAAACCATCATCGATATGCAAGCTCTAGGCTGGCCAATCAATTTAGCGGTGAACGTGTCGACCTTTGAGTTTTGGTCCCACGAGTTGCAGGATGCGTTTTGTGACTCCTTCGCCGATATTATCGAAGAGCTGGGATTAATTGAGTTTCCCTACGAGCTTATCACCTTAGAAATCACTGAATCGCTGCTGATGAAACAGCATGTGCATCTAATCCAAGTGCTGAACGAGTTACGCGGAAGAGGCATTAAAATCTCCCTCGATGACTTTGGCACCGGTTATTCTTCCTTATCCTATTTGGCGAATTTCCCGATCGATCAAATCAAAATCGATAAGAGTTTTATCGATAGGTTAGATGAAGGTGAGCGCCACCTCGCATTGATTGAGGCGATTGTGCGCTTAAGTCATGCGCTGAATTTGAGTGTGACGGCAGAAGGGGTCGAAACCGAGGCGCAGCTTAAGGTGATGATGGAAAACCATATTCAAGAAATTCAAGGCTATATCTTTTATAAGCCCATGCCCAAGGCGGCATTTTTTGAGTTACTTGCCGAGCAAGCTGCGACTCATCACCGTTCATGATGAGTTCGAACAAGCCTCAAAAAAGAAGCGCGCCATATAGGCGCGCTTTTCAGTTTACTTAGCCTATCACTCGGTCTATCACTTAGCCGCTAACTGGCCGTTAATCACTAAACTTAAGTATTCGGTAAAATCATGCCCATGGTTTTGCAACATCTTAGGAAACATCGAAATCGGTGTCGAACCCGGGAAGGTATTGATTTCGTTGAGCAGAATTTCATCATCTTGGGTTAAGAAAAAGTCGATGCGTGACAGATGGCGCAGCTTCATGCCCTTAAAGGCTTTAATCGCATAGGCGCGGATCTGCTCGCTAATGTCAGTTGGCACATTTTGCGCGACCACATCGGTGCGTGCCTTACTGCTCTTGGCGTATTTTTCATCGAAGGTGTAGAAGGTATTGCTATCACAGATGATTTCGCCCGGCAGCGTCGCGACCACTTCGCCTTGATACTCATAGACCGCGACTTCCAGCTCACGGGCCTTAATGGTTTTCTCAACAATCACATAGGGCGCGTAGCCAAAGGCATCTTTTAACACGTCAGCCACTTTGCTGCTGTCATCGACTTTATAGCAACCGACCGATGAGCCTTGGGATGCGGCCTTGACGAAAATCGAACCCCAGTTTTCGAGCGCCGCTTGGGTTTGGGCAATCGCTTCATCATCGTATTGATTTAAGAAGATGTAAGGTGTGTTAGGAATGCCTAAGGCGCTGAACCACATCTTAGCGGTGATCTTGTTAAAACAGTTGCTGCTGGCTTCGGATTCGCAACCAAAGTAGGGCAGTTGGATAAGATTAAAGTAAGACTGAATGTCGCCTGTTTCCCCTGGATAGCCGTGAATACAAGGAATGACATAATCCACAGGCCAAGGCGACTTAGTTTCATCACGGAAGCGAATTTCGCGGTTATTGGTCAGCTCACAGTCATCGCCTGCGGCGGTTTGGTATTGGCCAAACTTGTCCAGTACCACGCGCAGTACATTAAACTGCTCGGATTTTGCTAATGAGGTTTCAAAATAATTAGCCGACAGTAGGGAAATATCGTGTTCCGCACTTCCACCGCCGCACAGCAAAAGTAAATTGATTTTTGACATTATGATTCCTCGATTGAGCAAAATGCTGTTGAGTTGCCTTTTGCAACTCGCTTACTAACGACAACGTCGTCACTTCCTGCAACAGGGCCGTTATCTGCGCTAAGCACATAAGTTAGCCGCAGCCATCTTAGATTTCTTGCCCCCTAAAGTGCAAGGACTCAGGCGAAGGAGTTTGACCGAGTGATGAATTTTAACGCATTTTTACAGGGCAATAAAAAACGCGCCGAGGCGCGTTTTAAAGGATTTGTCTGTTAACGGACAAATTAGAAGTTCGCAGTGCGTGGCGCGCGTGGGAATGGGATCACGTCACGGATGTTCGATACGCCCGTTACGTAAGACACTAAACGCTCGAAGCCCAGACCGAAACCTGAGTGTGGCACTGTGCCGTAACGACGCAGATCGCGATACCACCAGTAATCTTCTTTGTTCAGATCCATTTCTTCTAAACGCATATCCAGCACGTCTAAACGCTCTTCACGTTGTGAACCACCGATGATTTCACCGATGCCAGGGGCTAACACGTCCATCGCGGCAACGGTTTTACCGTCTTCGTTAAGGCGCATGTAGAAGGCTTTGATATCTTTTGGATAGTTCTTCACAACCACAGGGGCTTTGAAGTGCTCTTCGGCCAGATAACGCTCGTGCTCAGAAGATAAGTCGATACCCCAAGACACTGGGAATTCGAACTCACGGCCGCATTTTTGCAGAATGTCTACTGCATCGGTGTAATCCACTTGGGCGAAATCACTCGATACGAAAGATTGCAGACGCTCAATCACGGTTTTATCCACGTGCTGGGCGAAGAATTCCAGATCGTCCATACGCTCGGCTAATACGGCGTTGAAGGCGTATTTCAGCATGCCTTCAGCAAGGCTGGCGATATCGCTTAAGGTGGCGAAAGCCACTTCTGGCTCAACCATCCAGAATTCCGCTAAGTGACGGCTGGTATTTGAGTTTTCAGCACGGAAAGTCGGGCCAAAGGTGTAGATTTTTGACAGGGCGCAGGCGTAGGTTTCGCCGTTCAGCTGGCCTGATACGGTTAAGAACGCCTCTTTACCGAAGAAGTCTTTGTCATAGTCCACTTTGCCATCGTCGGTGCGTGGCAGGTTTTCCATATCCAGTGTGGATACACGGAACATTTCACCCGCGCCTTCACAGTCTGATGCGGTGATCAGCGGTGTAGACACCCACACGAAACCATTTTCGTGGTAGAAACGGTGAATCGCTTGAGATAAACAGTTACGTACGCGGGCAACGGCACCAATGATGTTGGTACGTGGGCGTAAGTGCGCCAATTCGCGTAAATGCTCAATAGAATGACGCTTAGCCGCCATTGGGTAAGTGTCTGGATCTTCAACCCAGCCAGTTACTTCAACGTGAGTAACTTGCAGCTCATAGGCTTGGCCAGCGCCAGGAGATTCAACAATCTCACCGGTTACGATCACAGAGCAGCCAGCTGTCAGCTTTAACACTTCGTTGTCGTAATTTTCTAAGCTATTTGGCACAACACCTTGAATAGGGTTAAAGCAGGAGCCGTCATAGACAGCTAAAAAAGAGATGCCAGCTTTAGAGTCACGACGGGTTCTGACCCAGCCACGGACTGTGACTGTCGAACCAACTGCGTGCTCACCTTTAAATACAGAAGCGACCGATGCAATGCTCATTGTTGCTTAGTTCTCCAACGAAACGTTTTATATGAAAATTTTTGGAGGTTTATATTACCTTGCTGGTGGCTTTTCTCAAGCTGAAAAAGGTATCCTGAGGTTAATATTACTAATATTGAGTGATAGGGTGCCTTAAAACTTGGGAGGCGGTATGCGGAAAGTCAAAATATTTCAGATGATCCTCGCCACATTATCCATTCTGGGCTGGACCTTGGCGGTGTACGCGTTGATGGTGTTTGGCGAGGCTCGCCCCGAACGAGAGGTCGGATCCTACTTGAGTCGCGGTGAAACCTTCAGACACTATTGGGACCCAAGCGAAACCGAATTACTGCAATACATCATCTGGGGCTGTGGTGCGATAAGCCTGATTAGTCTGGCGTTTAATTACTATGTCGCCCACCACAGCAAACTCGGTTATTGGTTTAATATTCCCTTGCTGCTGCTAACCTCGCTGGCGGCGGGTCTATACGTGCATTTTGTGATTTGAATTATCCAAAAGGGGAATGCGGGTTTACAGCATCTCCTCGGGCAGACTCAAATGCCGACAGAGGTGATCGATAATCGCCGCCGTTGCGCCCCAGATAAAACGCTGCTGATAGGGAATAAAATGTACGCTGTAATAACGCCCTTGGCGTAAAAACTGTTTGCGGTGGCGATTTTCCGGCTCGATAAAAAAGCTTAAAGGCACGGTAAAACAGTCGGCGACTTCGCCGGGATCGAGCCTTAAGGCAAAATCTTGCTTAATCATGCCTACGACAGGAGTGATTTCAAAACCGGTAAAGGTGTTATGGGCGGGGAGGGTGCCTATCACTTCAACATTTTCCCGGCAAAGGCCAATTTCTTCTTCCGCTTCCCTAAGTGCTGCCGTAATGGCGCTGCTGTCACTGGGTTCAATCTTGCCGCCGGGAAAACTAATTTGCCCTGGGTGCGCCCTAAGGTGCATCGGTCTTTGGGTTAAAATCAGATTGAGCTCGCCTTGGATTTCCTGCAAGGGGATGAGTACCGCGGCTTTACGTAACCCAAGGTGAGGGATAGCCGCCGGATCTTGCGTGGCTAAAGGATGCAGATTAAATCTGAGTCTAAATTCCGCTTGATCCATAGGCTTCCTATTCGTGTGCTGACGCTTATTGAGGGCTATCGAGTAAGGGTAAGATGCGGCTAATCTTATCGAAGCTTTCTTGGTACTCGGCATCGACATTCGAGTCGGCGACTATGCCGCCGCCCGCCCAGCAATAGAGCTTACCTTGTTCAGCCACTAGCGTGCGTATGGTGATACTGCTGTCCATTTGTCCATCTTGGCTGATATAACCCATGGAGCCACAATACAGACTGCGGCGTGAGGGTTCCAGTTCTTCAATAATTTCCATGGCGCGGATTTTAGGCGCACCGGTAATCGAACCGCCGGGAAAGGCCGCCCGCAGCAAGTCACAGGCATGGTATTGTGGGTCGAGCTTGGCGGTAACGGTACTGACTAAATGGTGCACCGCCGGAAAGCTTTCGACAGCAAACAAATGTGGCACTTGCACAGTACCGGGCGCTGCGACTTTGCCGATGTCGTTACGCAGCAAATCCACAATCATCACGTTTTCGGCGCGATCCTTGGGCGAATGGGCGAGAGCTTGCGCCGCTTGTTTATCTAGCGCTGGGTCGCTATGGCGCGGTAGAGTGCCTTTAATCGGTTTGGTTTGAATGTCGTCACCGCGAAGCTGAATAAAGCGCTCGGGCGAAATCGATAAAATCGCATTGTCATCCAGTCGCATAAAGGCGGAGAAGGGCGCTTGATTGGCACTTCGTAGCTTGCAGTAAGCACGCCATTCATCGCCTTGATACTCAGCTTCAAAGCGCTGGGTTAAATTAATTTGATAGCAATCACCGCTATGCAGATACGCCTGTACTTGATTAAATTTTGAGGTGTACTGGGCTTTGGTGAGCTGCGCCGACCAAGGGCTGGTGAGGCGAAACTCAGCCTGTTTGGTGGTGTCGGCTATTTTTGCTTCAATGATTTTCAATTGAACATCGAGCGCGGCATCCCCTAAATAGTGCACCATAAACCAGCTTTGCTGCTGATAATCGAAAATCAATGCCCAGTCGTAAAAGCCAATATTCATCTCGCCGAGGTGAATATCCTGCGCCGCAGTACTGGGGAGCTGTTCAATTCGGCGGCCTAAATCATAACTAAAGCTGCCCATGGCGCCGCCACTGAAGGGCAAATTGCAGCTAAAGGATTGCGGATACCAATGACGCAGCAGCAAATTAACCAGCGTAAAAGGGTCATCCTGCGGGCTGAGGTGAGGCGGCTCGGCTAATTCAGGCAGATGAACTCGAATGTCAGTGAGCTCGCCTTGGGTGATGAGGGTGGCGATGGGACCTGCGCAAATCATATCGAATTTAGCGTCCTGATGGGGCGCATTGGCCGAGTCGAGCAATATGGCCCAAGATTCTGCCGCAAAGTGTTCGAAGATTGCTGCTGTGCTGAAAGTCCAGTCAAGTTGGCGTACTGCCAGCGGTAATGCCGCCCTATTTGCCATCAATTAACCCTATCTAAAAATGTGATGTAGCCCAAAAAGATGGGAAAGAGTATCATATTGGCCCAGAAAGAATTACACAAAAAACAAGTAAGGCCCTAAAGGCTGCTGGAGCGCACCTACTATGTCATCTCACCATGAAACGTCTGAAAATGTAGTGATTAAACAAGCCGACTTTATTGAAAGTGTGGCCGATGCCCTGCAATACATCTCCTATTACCACCCAAAAGATTTTGTTGATGCCATGAGCGAAGCTTATGAGCGTGAACAAAGTGCGGCGGCGAAGGATGCGATTGCGCAAATTTTGATTAACTCGCGTATGTCTGCCGAAGGTAGACGCCCACTGTGTCAAGACACGGGTATTGTGACCACCTTCGTTAAGATTGGTATGGGGGTTAAGTGGGACAAAACCGATATGACCGTGCAGCAAATGGTCGATGAAGGTGTGCGTCGTGCTTATACCAACCCAGATAACCCACTGCGGGCATCGATTGTGGTTGATCCTGCAGGTAGCCGTAAAAACACCAAAGACAACACCCCATCCGTGGTGCATATCGATATGGTGCCAGGCAACCATGTGGAAGTGGCTATTGCTGCCAAGGGCGGCGGCAGTGAAAACAAAGCCAAGATGGTAATGTTAAACCCA
This sequence comes from Shewanella sp. FJAT-51649, assembly GCF_019457435.1. Classification (NCBI taxonomy): domain Bacteria; kingdom Pseudomonadati; phylum Pseudomonadota; class Gammaproteobacteria; order Alteromonadales; family Shewanellaceae; genus Shewanella; species Shewanella sp. FJAT-51649. The sequence continues at coordinate 2,152,148 of NZ_CP080411.1, forward strand.
TCTGACGATATCGCTGCTTGGGTTGAAAAAACGCTACCAACCATGGGTGCGGGCTGGTGTCCTCCAGGTATGCTCGGTATCGGTATTGGTGGCACCGCTGAAAAAGCGGCCGTGCTGGCGAAAGAAGCGCTGATGGAAAGCGTAGATATCCATGAGTTAATGGCGCGCGGCGCAGAAACCAGCGAAGAAAAACTGCGTTTAGACATTTTCGAGCGTGCTAACAACCTCGGTATTGGCGCGCAGGGTCTAGGCGGTTTAACGACTGTATTAGATGTGAAAATCAAATCAGCACCGACCCACGCAGCGTCAAAACCTGTAGTCATGATCCCGAACTGCGCCGCAACGCGTCACGTTCACTTCCACTTAGATGGCACGGGTCCTGCTGATCTTGCGCCGCCGTCACTGAGCGATTGGCCTGAAATCACCCGCGAAGTGGGCAGCGATGTTCGCCGCGTGAACTTAGACACAGTGACACAAGCTGATATCGAACAGTGGAAGAGCGGTGAAACTATTCTACTGAGCGGTAAAATGTTGACCGGCCGTGACGCTGCCCATAAACGTATTCAAAGCCTGATTGAAAGCGGTGAAGGTTTACCAGAGGGCGTAGATTTCACTGGTAAGTTCATTTACTACGTAGGCCCTGTTGATCCAGTCGGCGCTGAAGTTGTAGGTCCAGCGGGCCCAACAACGGCAACTCGTATGGACAAGTTCACTGACCTGATGCTGGATAAAACCGGCCTGATGGGCATGATTGGTAAGGCTGAGCGTGGTCCTGCGACCGTTGAATCTATCAAGAAACACAAAGCGGTGTACCTGATGGCTGTGGGCGGCGCGGCTTACTTAGTGTCTAAAGCGATTAAGAAATCACGCGTAGTGGCCTTTGCCGATTTAGGTATGGAAGCGATTTACGAGTTTGACGTTGAAGATATGCCAGTGACTGTGGCGGTTGACTCAAACGGCGTAAATGCCCATGAAACCGGCCCTGCGATTTGGAAAGTGAATATCGCTAACGCCAAAGCCTAAGCAAATGGCCTAAGCGAATGTCCTTCTTGCAAAAATGACGCTTTTTTAAGCGGGATTTGAGCGGGATAGGGCGGCGAGTGGTACTCAATGACGCCATTCGATGCTGACTGACAATTTGTCACAAAAAAATACGCTCAAGTACGCCTTTTGGCTTGCTTGAGCGTTTTTGTTTCGTTAGTGTGGCAAACTTATCTTCACAAAGACGATTGATGATCGTTTTGACCGTTCATTCGGTACAACTACCGAATGTGTTTAACAAAAGATGGATATAACAATGAAAATAGCTCCTCTCCTATTGGCGCTTGGCGCGGCAGGTTTGGCCTGCTCTGCCCACGCGGCCGATCCTAAGCCTTTTACTGTGCAACAGCTGGTTAAACTCAACAAATTGCATTCAGCCGCGGTGTCCCATGATGGCACAAAATTGGTCTACGGCCTGAAGACCGTTAATGACAAGGGAGAGGCGAGCTCGGATTTATATATTCTCGATCTGACGCAAGCGGACGCTAAACCTATGCAGATCACCTCGGCTGCGGGTACTGAGCACGATGTCAGCTTCGCAAACGATGACAAATCAATTTATTTCCTCGCCAGCCGCAGTGGTTCAAGCCAGCTGTTCCAACTGCCATTAACGGGCGGTGAAGCGCAGCAAGTTTCTGATCTGCCATTGGATATCGATGGTTACAAACTCTCTAACGATGGCAAGCAAATCGTGCTCAGCATGCGCGTCTTCCCAGAGTGTAAAGACTTAGCTTGCTCGAAGGACAAATTCAAGGCAGAAGAAGAGCGTAAATCGACGGGGCGTGAATACAAGCAGTTGATGGTGCGTCACTGGGATACCTGGGAAGATCATGCCCGTAACCACTTATTTGTGGGTGCTCTTAACGGCGAAAAGCTGACCAAAGTGGTAGACATCACCCAAGGTTTGGATACCGAAACTCCACCTAAGCCATTCTCAGGCATGGAAGAAGTGACCTTCACACCTGACGGTAAATATGTGGTGTACAGCGCCAAAGCGCCAAGTAAAGATCAAGCTTGGACCACAAACTACGATCTGTGGCAGGTGAGTGTAAATGGTGGCAAGGCCACTAACTTAACTGCCGATAACATCGCTTGGGACGCCCAGCCAACATTCTCAAGCGATGGCCGTTATATGGCGTACCTCGCGATGACTAAACCCGGCTTCGAAGCTGATCGTTACCGCATTATGCTGCGTGATACCAGCACTGGACAGTCGAAGGAAGTGGCACCGCTGTGGGACAGAAGCCCAAGCTCGCTGATGTTTGCACCGGACAACCGTACTCTGTATGTGACGGCGCAGGACATTGGCCAAGTGTCTATTTTCAAAGTGAATACTCAGTTTGGTGATGTGCAGTCTGTTTACAGCGACGGCAGTAACAGTCTGATTGCGATCGCCGACGATCAACTGATCTTCGACAGCAAAACCTTAGTTGAACCGGGCGATCTGTACCGCATCAACACCGACGGCCAAGGCCTGAAACGTCTGACTGAAGTCAATAAAGACAAGCTGGCCGAAATCAAATTCGGTGAATTCCAACAATTTAGCTTTAAGGGTTGGAATAACGAAGATGTTTACGGTTACTGGATCAAACCTGCCAACTACCAAGAAGGCAAAAAGTATCCGATTGCATACTTAGTCCACGGTGGTCCACAAGGTTCATTTGGTAATGCCTTCAGTGGTCGTTGGAATGCCCAGTTATGGGCAGGTGCGGGCTATGGCGTTGTGATGGTGGACTTCCACGGTTCAACCGGTTACGGCCAAGCCTTTACCGATTCTATCAGCCAAGATTGGGGCGGTAAGCCATTAGAAGACTTACAAAAAGGTCTAGCTGCGGTGAGTCAGCAACAAAAATGGCTCGATCCGCAAAATGCCTGTGCCTTGGGTGGTTCTTACGGCGGCTACATGATGAACTGGATCCAAGGCAACTGGAACGATGGCTTTAAGTGCCTCGTTAACCACGCGGGTCTGTTCGATATGCGCTCCATGTACTATGTTACCGAAGAAGTGTGGTTCCCAGAGCATGAGTTTGGCGGCACTTACTCAGATAACAAAGCCTTATATGAGAAGTTTAACCCAGTAAACTATGTGGAAAACTGGAAGACGCCAATGCTGGTTATCCATGGTGAGAAGGACTTCCGCGTGCCTTATGGCCAAGGTTTAGCCTCATTCAGCTATATGCAGCGTAAGGGTATTCCATCAGAGCTGTTAATTTTCCCTGACGAAAACCACTGGATCTTAAAGCCAGAAAACCTAGAACAATGGTACGCGAACGTGTTCCGTTGGATGGATAGCTGGACGAAAAAGTAATCTAGGATAATGGACTTAAATCCACTGGGTATTAAGTCCCGTTAACTTGTTGCCAAAGCCAGAACCCTGTTCTGGCTTTTTAATAATTGGATGGTTGGTATCCAGCTAAACACGCCGTCGAACGAACAGCGTTAAATACTGGCTACAGTTATATATCAAGGAATGAAGATGCAGATCAGAGCGGCGAGTACAGCAGATATTGAGTCGATAAGCGCGTTAATTACGCTGCTTACACGAGTTTATATCACTCCCACGTGTACAGATGTGGGCGCTGAAACCTTAGTCAACGCCATGTCGGTTGAATCGGTGGCGCATTATTTTGCCTTAGGTTATCAATATCATGTTGCAGTGAATGAGGTTGGTGAACTCGTCGGTGTGGTAGGGATGAAGGATAACAGTCATCTTTATCATCTATTTGTGGCGGATATTGCCAAGGGGCAAGGCCTGTCGCGTCAGCTGTGGGAGCTTGCTAAAGCTGAGTGTCTAGCGAAGGGGAATCCCGGCACTTTTACCGTCAATTCTGCGGTGAATGCGCTGCCAGTCTATCAGCGCTTTGGCTTTATTGCGCAAAGTGATATTCGCGAGCGCGGTGGGATCCGCGATATTCCAATGCAACTCGTGCTTTGATCTATAACGATCTTTAACCATAAGACCAAAACATAAAATCAGAAGAAGATAACCTATGGCGAATGTGAGTTTTTACCCAATCGGGACAATCGGTGAAAAATGGGGCGATGCTGAAAAGGCGGCATGGTTTGCTAGTACGCAAATTAAGCGTTCTTACCAAGACAATGTTGTCACGCCACTAAAAGCGATGGAGTCACAACTGGCCGAATTAGGGCTGAGTGTGGTGCAATATGGCGCCTTATCAATTGATCCTGCGCGTTATCCCTTGTTTGCGGTCAAATCAGCAAGCTTCGATCCGAACAAGAAAACCGTCTTAGTCACAGGTGGCGTACACGGCTATGAAACCAGTGGCGTGCATGGCGCTTTGGCCTTTTTGGCTAACAACGCGGCTCATTATGCGAAGCGAGTAAACCTAGTGGTGGCAGTATGTGTAAGCCCTTGGGGTTATGAGACCATCAATCGCTGGAACCCGAAAGCTATCGATCCAAACCGCTCGTTTTATGCTAATAGTCCCGCTGAAGAGTCGGCAGCACTGATGGCACTGGTAGCAAGCGTCCCACAAGGTTTTGATGTGCATGTGGATTTACATGAAACCACCGACTCGGATGAAGACGAATTTCGTCCAGCCTTGGCCGCGCGTGATGGCAAAGACTTTATCCCCGGCACCATTCCAGATGGTTTTTATGCCGTAGGCGATACCGAAAATCCGCAGGATGCCTTCCAAAAGGCGATTATCGATGGGGTAAGCAAAGTGACTCACATCGCACCCGCCGATGACAAGGGCGAGATTATCGGCTCGACTGTGGTGCAACACGGAGTGATCAACTACCCATTAAAAGCGCTAGGTTTATGCAGCAGTGTGACGGGTTGTATTTATAACACCACCACCGAAGTGTATCCCGACAGCCCATCGGCCACACCCGCAGAGTGTAACCTAGCCCAAGTCGCGGCGGTCACCAGTGCCATCGACTATATATTAGCGTTGAGCTAATTGAGTTTGTTTGAAACTAAGCCTGAACAGCCGTAACGCTTTTCAAGACGCGAGCAATTGATTTTGCTTAAGTTAAAATGATAAAAGCCCTCAAACGAGGGCTTTTTATTGCCAACGCCCTTCCATATTTATGTAATAGCATCGGTTTTTACTAATTTATTCTGTTGTTTTGGGCAAAATTTAGGTCACTCCAGTTCTTGCAATGAACGGCTAGCATTTTACTCTAGGTATGCCACCCCACAGCGTCGTGTATTGTGGTGTGAGTAATGCGCGACGCATTGCCCATTTCTGTTCTATGCCTTGTGCGGCTAAAAATAAGGTATCTCGCCCATAACGGGCATTTATTCCATCAAATGCGTTCATTAGTGTGGGTTTAGTTTTAGATAAATTGAACAAATCGAGTTGTTGATACCTATTTTGTTCGAGATTTATCAGGCCTATTCCTATTTTGTAGTACTTAACTCCTGGTCGAAATAATCTTGGTGCTGCTAAAGACGCTGCTTGCGTCATCTCAATGGTACAATTGGTTGCAGTGGGGAAATGGATAAGGGATTTAAAACCAACGGGTTGTTCATCGTAAGGGGAGTTATTGGCAAAAATCAGCATCGATTTGCAACATGAGCCCTGTGCTCTGGCTTTTGCCGCTGCAATCCCAATGTGTTTGCTCAATGCTTGTAGTAACGCCTCAAAATCCATGATGCGCTCACCCACGGAGCGAGTGGAAAATATCTGTTGTTTATCTGCCCGCGTGTGATCCCATTGTTTACAGGCTGTGCCATTAAGTTCTCGGACGGTTCGTTCTATCTCTATGCTGAATTGCTTGCGAGCAAGGCCTGTTGGCATTTGTGCCAGATCGTAAGCGGTGTGAATGCCCATACTCACCAATTTTTTGCTGAGGCGGCGCCCAATTCCCCATACATCACTGACTAAGAGTTGTTTAAGAATTTCAATTCGTTGAGGTTCATTATCTATCAGGCAAACACCATGATAGCCGGGTAATTTTTTAGCGGCATGATTAGCGATTTTAGCCAGTGTGAGTGTTGCACCTATGCCAACGCAAACGGGTATGCGAGCTTCTTTCCAAACGGTTTGGCGGATGCGAAGGCCGTGTGTTTTTAAGCAGGGGATGCTGGTGTGGCAGTGCTTGAAGGATAAAAATGATTCATCAATGGAGTAAATATGTTGGTCGGGAGCGAAGCGGCCGATGATTTCCATCATTTTTGCCGACAAATCGGCATACAGCTCGTAGTTGCTAGAACACACTATTACCCCTAGTTTGGCGCATTGTTCTTTGACATGAAAATACGGCGCAAATTTGGGGATGCCAAGTTCTCTGGCCTGACGGTTGGCAGCCACGATACAGCCATCGTTATTGCTTAGTACGATAATCGGTTTGCCGCGCCAATCGGGGCGGAACACTTGCTCAGCGGAGCAATAAAACGAGTTGGCATCGACTAAGGCGTACATGACCATAAGCCCTGTAATGAAGATTTAAAATGCATTCTAATCGAGCGAATAACAATTCCTTCAACACTAAAAGTGTCGCAATCTCGTATCGGCACGGCATGGTATTGCGGATTAGCAGACAGTAACATCCTGCGTTTTTTATCAAAAATTTTGCAGATAAACTCGCCATTGAGCTGGGCAACGATAACGGCTCCCTGTAATGCGTTAACTTGTCGGTCAATAATTAATATATCTCTATCATATATCCCTTCATCTTGCATGGAGTCCCCTTGGGCGACACCAAACCAGGTTGCACAAGGGTGTAATACCAATAGATCATCCAGGTTTGTCCTAAGCTCAGAATAGTCTGAAGCAATATTAATAGAATCATTGAGATAGAAATGTTGCCTCAAGGTTCTGATCACGACCCCTTCAACGCAAAAATCATCGTAATCGTGTATCACTATGGCTTGGCAGTTTTCATGGGAAGAGAGCAGCATTCTCTGTTTTTCATCATAGATTTTGCAGATGAACTCGCCATTGAGTTGGCCATAAATCACACACCCTGTGTAAGGCTTAATATGGCGGTCGATGACCAGCAGATCGCCATCGAATATGCCGACACCTTTCATCGAGTCGCCTTGAGCGATACAAAGCCGTGTTGCACTGGGGTGCAATACGAGTAAATCATCAAGACACAATCCAAGCTGAGTATATTCTGCTGCTGGGCTTTCAAAGCCGCTAATTCCCGCGTGAGCGGGCCAAGGAATAATAGGGTAAACACGCATAGCAATATAATTACTGTATATAAATACAGTAATTATAGCGAGCATTGTTCTATTCGCAAATGGGACTGAGTGTTAAATTGGCTTGCTAGTCAGTCAGTACAGGTTAACCACATGATTAAGTTAGTGTTTTACTTAGTATCAGTCAGTGGCGTGTTTTGAAAAATGCAGCAGCCGATTATTGGCGGGCATGGCGGTATCTGCAATCAGTGTGAAGGCTTGCGCTTGGGCGAGCTGAATAATCCATTCTATGTCCCGAATCCCACTCTCACTATCTCTTTGTTTTAAATACTGATCGAATTGATGATTGCTGTCGCTAGTAAACTGGCCTTGGTAGTTAAAAGGGCCGTAAATACAGAGAGTCTTGAGTTGTGGCAAATATTGGCCCAAGCCAGTAAAAAACGCTTCAACCATAGCTTGACTCATAATATGCAGAGTATTGGCGCTGAATACGGCGTCGATACGGATGTCATCGATGGGCCAAGGCTGGGTGACATCGAGTGCGAAGGGCAAGCCGAGGTTGTTGATGCCTTTTTGATGCCCTTGTTGGCGGCATCTTGCACTAATGCCCTCAAGGTATTCGGTTTGATCGCTGGTTTGCCAAAAAAGCTGAGGCAGATTTTCAGCAAAGTAGACCGCGTGTTGTCCGGTGCCGCTGCCAATTTCAAGCACCTGTTTGGTGTTGGCAAAGGCAGTTTGTAGCACGGCGAGTATGGGCGCTTTGTTATTTTCACAGGCTTGAGAAAAGGGCAGCAAGCTAGGCGGCGTTTGAGGATCCTGAAACATGGTATGTCCTAAATTTTTCCTTGCGAGGGGTAGGCAAAGTGTTTGTCTTACACAAACTCGGTGTCAGCCTGCCATCGAGGTCATGATGGCCTGTAGCTTAAGCCAATGCGGCGGCGAATTCTATTGATAAGCACGCTTCTGGATGGGTGCACTACTTGAGTTTCATTCCGTTCCTACAATTTGATGTTGACCCAGATATTGGCTTCGATATACTCAAAAATTCTGAACAAATGTAAAAAATATAAAACAAAAACAGCTTAAATCTGTTCAAAGGAGCCCTATGTCTGCCAAACGCTGCGCCTCTTATTACAATGCCACCATCAAGCAAGAGTCTGATTATCCACAACTTGAAGGTGATGTTCGGGTCGATGTAGCCATTATCGGTGGTGGATTTACCGGTGTAGCGACGGCGGTGGAATTGGCCGAAAAGGGTTACCAAGTGGCGCTACTTGAGGCCAATAAAATTGCCTGGGGCGCCACTGGCCGCAATGGTGGCCAAGTGACGGGAAGTTTGTCCGGCGATGCCGCCATGACCAAGCAATTGCGGTGTCAGCTTGGTCAGGAGGCCGAGGATTATGTATGGGATCTGCGCTGGCGCGGCCACGATATTATTAAAAACCGAGTGGCGAAGTATGACATTGATTGTGACTTAAAATTTGGCCATATCCAGACGGCGTATCGCCCCGCACATCTGGGCGAGTTACAGCAAATGTTCGATGAAGCCAATCGCCGTGGCATGGGTGAGTTTATGACCTTAGTGCCTGCGCAGGAGATGCCAGCCTATTTAGCTTCGCCCTTGTATCACGGCGGGTTGGTTAATCGGCGTAATATGCATCTGCATTCGGTGAATTTATGTCTTGGTGAGGCGCGAGCCGCAGCCTCCTTAGGCGCTAAGATTTTTGAACACTCGCAGGTGCTGGATATACAGCAAGGAGAGCTGGCAACTGTGGTCACGCCAAAGGGCAGGGTGAAGGCAAACAGTGTACTTATCGCCGGTAATGCCTATCATAAATTGGGCCGACCTCAGCTGCGGGGCATGTTATTTCCCGCCTCACTTGGCAATTGCGCGACGGTACAATTGCCGCCAGAGCTGACTAAACAACTCAATCCGCAGGATTTAGCCGTGTATGATTGCCGCTTCGTGCTGGATTATTACCGCTTAACCGCCGATAACCGTTTGATGTTTGGTGGTGGTACCAATTACAGCGGCCGCGATCCTAAAAACGTTGCCGCCGAGCTGCGTCCGGCGATTGAACGCACTTTCCCGCAATTAAAAGATGTCGATATTGAATTTGCTTGGGCTGGTATGGCGGGGATCGTGATAAACCGTATTCCCCAATTGGGCAAGATAGCGCCGAATATCTTCTATTGTCAGGGATATTCGGGTCATGGTGTCGCGACTTCTCATATTATGGCAGAGATCATGGGGCAGGCGATCGATGGGCAAATGCGCGAGTTCGATCTCTTCTCCGCGATGCGTCATATCCGGATCCCATTGAATGAATGGTTTGGTAATCAGGCCCTTGCCCTAGGGATGTTGTATTACACCCTGAGGGAGAACTGGCGCTAAATAGCGTGTAATCCATCAAACTCAGCGGCGTTATTGCTACTAAAATTGGATGATTTATTACTCTGGGTCGCCGCGATGAACTCGCTACTACGCATTCACAATTGCTAGTTTTTCCGCCAGATAATCCACTAATACCCGCACTTTGGCGCTCAGGTGACGATTCTGGGGGTAGAGCGCCCAAATGCCTTCTTTAGCTTCGCGGTGGGCGTCGAGGAAGGAGATGAGTCTACCCGCATGAATATCTTCCTCAATATAATAATCAGGGAGTTGCACGATCCCTATGCCCTTTAACGCTGCATCGCGCAGGGCATAACCGCTGTTGCAGATAAGGTTGCCACGTACCTTGATATTGCGCTCGCGGCCATTTTCGATAAAGCGCCAGTAATTGTGATTTCCGATCAGGCAATTATGTTGATTTAATTCCGAAAGCGTATGGGGCTCACCGTATTTTTCAACGTAACTGGGTGAGGCGGCCACATAATGGGTGCGGCTACTTAAGGGTTTGGCCATCAGGCTGGAGTCGGCGAGTTTGCCAAGGCGAATAGCCAAATCATAGCCGCCTTCAATCAAGTCTAAGGTTCTGTTGGTCAAGTCGACATTAAATTCCACGCTGGGATACTGCACCATAAAATCATTGAGCAATGGCATGATAAATTTTTCGCCGTAGGCCACGGGCGCGGTGAGTTTTACTAATCCTTGGGGTGAGCCCTTTAGATCGGTAATGGCCCGCTCAGCCTCCTCGAGTCCTGTCTGCAACTGGCGGCAATGGCGATAATAAATCGTGCCTTCTTCGGTGAGCGATACCTTACGAGTCGTACGGTAAAACAGCTTAGTGCCGAGGCGATTCTCCAGCGCGCCGATTTGCCGACTCACGTGGGCGGTGGACACATTGAGGCGCTGCGCCGCCAAGGTAAAGTTCTCGGCTTCGGCCACTGCCACAAATTCTGATATGCCATCCCAAAGGTACATTATTACCCCTTGGTAAAAATGAATTGCCAAAATGCTAGATTATCAATCCTCAGGAAATAAATACAATCTAGTGACTGCATTACTGCACACTATTTTTAAGCTTATCCGCCCGCCCCAATCTATGCTTACAAGCGAGTCGGGCTAGGATAAGCCGTAAATCGATAAGCCCATTGATTAAGAGAAGGAAAGGCAAGCATGTCGAACGAAAAACCACAGTTTATCAAGTCAAAGGCCGCCGTGGCCTGGGGGCCGGGACAGCCGCTCAAGATTGAAGAAGTCGATGTGATGTTACCTAAAGCCGGCGAAGTGTTAGTTCGCATCGTGGCGACTGGGGTATGCCATACCGATGCGTTTACCTTAAGTGGTGACGATCCGGAAGGCGTGTTCCCTGCGATCCTCGGCCATGAAGGCGGTGGTATTGTTGAGCAAGTGGGCGAAGGCGTGACCAGCGTGCAGGTGGGCGACCATGTGATCCCACTTTACACACCAGAATGCGGCGAATGTAAATTCTGTTTATCGGGTAAAACAAACCTGTGCCAGAAGATCCGTGCGACCCAAGGCAAAGGTTTAATGCCAGATGGCACCACGCGTTTCTATAAAGATGGCCAGCCCATTTTCCATTACATGGGTTGTTCTACTTTCTCTGAATACACTGTATTACCTGAGATTTCATTGGCTAAAGTCAATAAAACCGCGCCATTAGAAGAGATCTGTCTGCTGGGTTGTGGTGTGACGACAGGTATGGGCGCCGTAATGAACACCGCTAAGGTGGAAGAGGGCGCGACCGTGGCGATTTTCGGCCTTGGTGGTATCGGTCTTTCGGCCATTATTGGCGCAACAATGGCTAAAGCCAGTCGGATCATTGCCATCGATATCAATGAATCCAAATTCGAACTTGCCCGTAAATTAGGGGCAACCGATTGTATTAACCCGAAACATTTCGACAAACCTATTCAAGAGGTGATTGTCGAGATGACCGATGGCGGCGTGGATTACTCCTTCGAATGTATCGGTAATGTCAATGTGATGCGCAGCGCGCTCGAGTGTTGCCACAAGGGCTGGGGCGAGTCAGTGATCATTGGGGTTGCGGGCGCAGGGCAGGAGATTTCTACCCGTCCATTCCAACTGGTGACGGGGCGTGTATGGCGCGGTTCTGCCTTCGGTGGTGTGAAAGGACGCTCGCAATTACCTAAAATCGTTGAACAATACCTAGCGGGTGAGTTTAAGCTCGATGACTTTATCACCCACACTATGGGACTTGAGCAAGTTAACGAAGCCTTCGACTTGATGCATGAAGGCAAGAGCATTCGCAGCGTGATCCATTTCGATAAATAAGCGCTCAGTTTGCCATCACAGCAGCAGATAACCGCATACAGCTTATCTGCTGCTTATGCGTTTTAAGCTTGTGATAGGGTCTTGAACGGCAGCTAAACGCTAAAAGTGAACAGGAAAGGGATTGAAATGACCATAGAAAATATCAGCTGTAACAAGAGCTTTGGTGGTTGGCACAAACAGTATCGCCATCAATCTCAGGCGTTGAATTGCGAGATGCGCTTTGCGATTTATCTGCCTCCGGAGGCGGCCAACAAACCTGTGCCTGTGTTGTATTGGCTATCGGGTCTCACCTGTACCGACGAAAACTTTATGCAGAAGGCGGGCGCGCAGCGTATTGCGGCTCAATTGGGGATAGCCATCGTTGCCCCAGATACCAGCCCGCGTGGTGATGATGTTGCCGATGCACCGGATAAAGCCTATGACTTAGGCTTAGGCGCGGGGTTTTATTTGAACGCGACCAGAGCGCCTTGGAATCGTCACTATAAAATGTACGACTATATAGTGCATGAACTGCCTGCGTTGATCGAAGCCAATTTCCCCGTAACAGATCAACGCGCTATTTCTGGCCATTCGATGGGCGGGCACGGCGCGTTAGTCATAGGGTTAACCAATCCCCACAGATACAGTTCAATCTCGGCCTTTAGTCCTATCAGTAATCCAAGCAACGCGCCTTGGGGGATTAAAGCTTTTACCGAGTATTTGGGCGAGAATCGCGAGCACTGGCGCCAATACGATGCCTGTGAGTTACTCAAATTGGCGATTAACGAAGTGCCCGTATTAGTCGACCAAGGTGACGCCGACAGCTTTTTAGAGGCGCAACTGATGCCGCAAACGCTCAGTGATATTGCCAAAGCAAAAGGTTACCCCTTAGATTTGCGTATGCAGGCGGGATACGACCATAGCTATTATTTTATTGCGAGCTTTATCGAAGAGCACCTTAAATTCCATAGCTTGTATTTTAAATAAGGCTGCCTAGCGTTAACCACCTTAGGGTTTAATATAAAAAGCGCAGTGAACATTAAGTTCACCGCGCTTTTTATTTTCTACGGACAAATTGCGATGTCATTCAACATGTCATGTTGTTCCATTGCGCCTGAATGATTTGAATGCAGCGGCTATATCTCAAATAAGAAAAAGCTGTTAAGTTCTCGCCAATAGGAATATCGGGTTTAATAGGAATGACTGGGTGCAATAGCATTGCCTTAATCACTCGGTAGTTACCGTCTTAGTGTGGGCATTTTATTTGAGTTAATCCGCTCGCCCAATCTAAATGGCATAGGGACATAATGCGTATCACTCTAACGATTTTACTCCTCTGTTTTAGCCTATCGGCATCGGCCCTAGTGGTGCGCCACGATGTGGATGCGCAAAAGTACCTTGCTGATGCGAGCGATTTTCCACCCTTAGCCACTTTTTATACCGATGGCGCCCATGGCGTCTTAATCAAGCCAGATTGGATTGTGACTGCGGCTCACGCCACTTTTTGCATCACCCCCGGGAGTGATATTCGGATACTGGATACTGACCATAAGGTCGACAGTGTATTTGTGCATAAGGGGTATCAGCCAGGCATTAGCCATGACATTGCATTAATCAAATTAGTCGACCCCGTAACAGACGTGACGCCTGCTCGACTCTACAAACGCTCCGATGAATTAGGCAAAAACATCTGGTTTATCGGGGCGGGTGGCACCGGAAATGGTTTAACGGGGCAAACCGTGGATAATGGCGCCAATGCAGGAGTGCTGCGCAAAGCGCAAAATAGCGTCGAATTTGCCCAAGGGCCATTATTAACATTTACATTCGATTCGGGGGATGAGGCGCTACCCTTGGAAGGGGTTTCTGGCGGCGGTGATAGTGGTGGTCCAGCCTATCTCACGCTTGAGGGCATACATTACTTACTTGGGATCAGCTCCAGAGTGGGTGGAGGCGAAATAGGCAAGTATGGCGTGGTGGAAGTGTATTCCAGAGTGTCTTTCTTTAGCGCTTGGATTGAGGATATCACCAGTGGCGATGCCAAACTGCAGCAGCAATTCGCCCTGCCAAAACTGGATAAACTGCCAGCAGGAATGACGGCAGAAATGTTAGCCGAAGTCTGTGCTGATATAGGGTTAAAACCATCTCTTTAATGCGATAGATTTAACCACGGTTAATTCTACTTCATACCAACTTATGTCACGGCTAAGTGCGCGGTTAACTGAATAGTGGCGAAAGACAACATACAACGATAGGGAGTTCAATATGAAATGGATGTTCGTACTGTTACTGGCGATAACCAGTACCGCCCATGCCATGATTATTAGACATGATGTGGATGACGCGAAATATCAAGTGGCGGCGCAAAGCGATAATTCGACGGTCACCTTTTTAGGACTTTATAAAGGTGATGAAATCGTGCTTGGCACTGGCAGCCTTATCGATAAGCAATGGATTGTGACAGCGGCGCATGTGGCCAATGAGCTAAAGACAGACAATAAAGTGCAATTTAAAACGGATTTCTACTCGATTAAAGAGGTGATAAAACATCCACTTTGGAAAGAAAGGCATTTTCCCAATGACATAGCATTGGTTCAATTGGCTTCTCCCATCGAAGATGCAACACTCGCTAAATTGAATCATGCCTCTACCGAAACGGGCAAAATCGCCACCTTCGTCGGACGTGGTGATTATGGTAATGGGCTGGAGGGTGTCGCGGGGGCCGATAAACAATTACGCGCGGCCCACAATGCCGTGGTTGGGGTGCAAGAACAATGGCTGCAATTTGTCTTTGACCGCGACGCGAATGCCTTGCCGTTGGAGGGGATAAGTGGCCCTGGAGATTCGGGTGGCCCCGCGTACCTCGCCTCGGCCGATTCAGTTTGCCTTATCGGTGTCAGCTCATGGCAAAATGCTGAGTCAACGAATTGGGAAGAGGGCAAGTATGGCGTGATTGAACATTACTCACGTATTTCATACTTTCGGGATTGGATTGAGCAAACGTTATTTAAGGCAGCAAATATTAGGCTCGCTGGCTGCTCTGATAGCTAATTGATAACAACGAGCAATGTGAGCCTAACCTCAACTTATCTGCTTTAGGAAACTATGGGTAAACTGCCGATTTTGTGTTGCTCACTCACCATGTTGTTTGGTTGCCATACGAGGGGGACCTATGAACAAACAAGCCAAGAGTTGACGGGACTTGAAGTAATAGCGCCCCATCTTGGTTACTTCAAATCATGGGCGCCAATTGGCAATGAAGGAGCCAATCAGATGACGGCTGAGCGACAAGCTGAACAAGTTCAGGCGCTGAATTTGTGTTTGGAACAGTTGAGTTCATCTACTGAAATGTTGCCTAGTCACGCACTACGCAGTGTTTTACTCGTCCAGTGTATGCAGAAACAAGGCTGGCGATTCGTGGTTGAAGAGCTGTATATCACTCGGTAGTAAAAATCGCGCACAAATTTAACTTCATCTCTTGGGGCTTTCCAAGTGCAATCGCATTGATAGGGTCAATCTGCAAGATATGCTTGAGACAAAAACGCCTGCAATTGCAGGCGTTTTGGTGAGTGCTTAGTCGCTTTGCTGTACTAACTCTCTACTTTTTAACCCATTTTCCTTGGGCATTTTGCACATAGTTGCCTTTATCTGTGGCGGCGATGGCTTTTTCACCGGCAAGTTTGGCTACATCGGCGGCGGAGATATTGTTCTTTTTAGCGATGGTTTCGTAATGGGCGCGGCGTTTGTTGTTCACATCGTCCATCACGGTCTTGGCCTCGCTATTATTTTGCACTAGGCCTAAATAACCATTGAGCTGCTCACCTAAGTAACCTTGGGATTTAGCTTCCTGCAATGACATGGCAAAGGCATTTAAGCTGAATAAACTCAGGCCGAGCAACAGCAGTAATGTTGGCTTTTGTAGCAGGGTTTTGAGTGGCATTGATTTCATTGTATATTCCTCAATTCTTTGTGATTAGAACAACTTATCATCTGATAGAAGCTGATCTAGCTCCTTATCCACTTTGATTTTTATCTCGTGTTCAATTTTCACATTGAGATTAATCACAATCGGTTTGTCAGGCGGCTCAATCTTTACCGTTGGGGCACAGCCTTGCAATGCCGCCAGTAGCAGCAATGTACCTAAACTCACTTGCTGTAATTGAATGATCTTCACTGAGGTTTCCTTGTTACTTCACGGATTTTTCGATTCTGTCCTGCAGATCGTTACCAATCTGAAGACTCCTGAATAATTGCAGCATGTTCTCTTCATGAGAGTAATTCAAGTGGATGGGGCGTTCAATCCCTCGGCTGCGGCCTTTGACTTCCACTAATAAGTTGGCATCGCCGGTTTGATCCATATCGAAACTACTGGATAACTGGCTGTATTCTAAATGTTCTAGCGCCGAAAATACAAAATCGAGATAAGGCTGCGATTGGCGCATTTGATCGACCGCAGGATTACCCGAAATGGCGATGAGACCGCCGGGCGCGCGGGCCGCCAGTTGGCCACCGCTGATCGAGACTTTGCCATCGACCAAATCCACGGGTAACACGCCATCGAAAATACCATCGGCATAGATACCAATTTGCGGCTGAATCCGCAGTACTTCTTCAAGGCTCATGCCCTGCAATAATAGATAGGCGTGGGACTTGTCCTGCAATTTTAAATTAAAGTCAGGCAATAAAAACTGACCGCTCAATACTTTGCCCTTAGCAGTCATTGAGACATCGGTATCACTTAAGCCCGTGAGTTGTTGCAGCCAATTGTCGGGTAGCTTTTCGGCATCCTTGGCGAGGACAATATCGGCCTCCACTTCAATGTCGGTCAAGGGGAAGCCGGGATCGAACAAGTTAAAAGTCATCACAGTCTGCGGGCAGTTTAGTCGGCTTAAACTGCTGAAATAGCCTGGCGCTTGCGGCGCCTTATAGGATTGCCCCCATGTGAACTCGCATTGGGCCTGTAATTTCCCGCCTTCAAAGGTCGTGTCTTGATAAAAACCTTCCAGCTCTGTCATCGACTGGGTAATTTGCATGGCAAATTGGGTCTGCTCTGGCTCATGTGTCAGCTTAAATTGTGCCTGTAATTGGTTATGACCAGTCACATTTAACTCAGCGGGCAAGGGCTGGGTTTGATTAAGCAAAGATAGCGCCTCTGTCATGCTGGTATCGACAACCCACTGGCCGGTTAACAACAGGGGTTTGTGAGGCGTGGCGAACTGTAATTGATGGTCGCTTTGCAGCGCAACCGTGCCGACTTGCCACTGTTCATGGCCGTGAAGACGCTGGTTTTGCCAGTTTAATGTCTGCGAGAGCGTTAAATTATCCAGTTTAAGCACAGTCTGTTTACGTGTGCGGCCTTTGGCGCTGAGCTGCTTTTCAATCAAGAGTTGCTGCGCTTGCCAGTTAACTTGGTTAGTCAACTGACTCGATTGAATAGTATTTACAATGGATTGCAGCGACGAGTAATCGAGGGTCATCGGCTTTGATGTCTCAAGGGAAAACGCCTTGAGGCTAATATCGTTGCGACTGCTCTGTATTGCGCTCGCGGCGGTGTTGCCCTCAATATTATCTACCGCTTGGCTTACGCGCAGTTGCGATAAGGCGAGCGAGAGCGGCGGCAGCTTGAAGGCAAACTCGGTCGATTGCGCGCCAGTCGTATCCTTAGTCGCTAACGGGGTTGCACTTGCGGCCAAGGGGGACTTGGCGTTGAGTTGAATACTGCCAAGGCTTAACTGCGTCTGTTTCGTTTGGTGCTCGGCGGCTTGCGCTGTTTGTTGTAGCTGCACATCTTCCAGCGCAAATTGTAGAGTGTCACTTGAGTCACTTGAATCACTCGTCACTGACGCAGTGCTGACTTGCCAATTCAGCCCTTGAGCCGATTGAGCAATACTGACCTGACCCGCCGTTTGCAACATTCCCGCGCCCCAACTGAGATCCTGCGGGGCTGCGTGCCAGAGCTCCCGCAGCGACAGCGGGGTCGTTTGCTTAAGCGCCAGTTGCCAGCGGCTCGCGACATTCCAAGCATCTGGCGTGGGCGTTAACTGGGTCTCTTGTAAGTGAATGCGCGTTTCAAGCTTACTGCCTAGGGTGGTTAACTCTAGTGCGGGCAGCGCTATGGGTTTATGGGTGTTCGCTTGAGATGTCAGTGCATAGTGCAGCGGCGCTGTCATCGAAAAGCCAAGGCCCACAGGCGCCTCGTTGCTTTTCAGCCCCGAGAGCAGGGTAAGGAGCGCTTGAGAGTTTTCATCGCTCAATTGCAGAGACTGATTCAGTGCCGCTAATAGCTGCGTGTGCTGTGCCGCATTCGGCGTAAGCGCAAGGCTAAAGGGCTCAAGGGTGAGGTTAAGTGAGGCAAGTGATCCGCTAAGCTCAAACCCCAAAGCCGGCTGGGGCGCGAGCGTTAAGTCGGCAAAATGGCTTAAGCTGATGTTGGGCTGCTGAATACGGTGGCGGCTTGTGATTTCGCCTGTGGCGAGTGTCATTGCACTCTCAGAACTGAGTTGCCCACTTAATCCTATCCCAAGTTGCTGCCACTGTTGATCCCACAGAGTTAGTTGGCTGAGGATGCTCCCTTGGGTTTGGCGCAGGCCAATTTGATGCAGGTTTTCCAGTAGCGGCGCGATATTAAGTTCGCTCTTCAAGCGCCATTGTTCGTTGCCAAGCGTAGCGGCAAGCTGGACTAACGGCTCACCCTCGGGGCTGCTAAAGGCTGTAGTTAATTCAGCTTGATGATTCAGGCTGAGTGTATCCATCACCAGCTGATAGGCGGGAAGCTCTGCCTGCGGCGCTAATCTGAGCGTGGTTTTACCTATCTCAATTAAGGGTAAGGATTTGATATTTAGTGCCAGCGCCGGTGTTTGTTCATCGGCAATGGTGGGGCTTCGCTCCAGCAGCGATGCGCCTAGTTCAACGTCTATTTCGCCTGTGCTAATGCGCTTGATTTTTTGAGTCAAACTCTCAACTTGGACAAGTTGCTTCAGTTCTTCAAGGCTCTTGGGCCAGTTGAATTCAAGCTGAATATCAAGATTATTTATTACTAAATGCGAGTCATGTACGCGTAGACTCGCAGAGCGAATTTGCCAATGTTCTAAACCCATGGGGCCTAAACGAATATCGCTAAGCTCACCGTCCATGCCGCTTAATGCATAATTTGCGACGCGCAGGATCAGGGCTTCGGTTTGGCTGTTGACAATCCAAATGGTTAGCGCCGCGCCAGCTAAGAGGCCGGCCACAGAGGTGGCAATCAAGCTTTGTTTTAGGCGCTTTTTGAGTGTTGAACCGCGGCGAGGCGCCGCCGAATATGGCGCTGCGGCCGCAGTCGTCTCTTGAGGCATCGCCTGATGCGAGTGCTCGGCAGTCTCCTGATTTGGCGATGTCGGCGTCTTAACCATTGGGTTTTACTGTCATCCTTATCATCAGCGCCTGATTACCGTTCCCCATGGGAGCGTGAGGCGATTTGGGGCTGCCGATGCTCAGCGGCAAGCGGGATTAGCGGCAGTTTAACACTCAAGCCGCTGGCTGACTAATAAAGAACTTGGCAATCTTGCGCGAAGCAAGATTGAGTGCCTGTCATTATTCATCTTGATTTTACAGGCACTTATACGGCTTAAAGTAAAATAGCGTTATCGCGATTGTTTATCCGCGCAGCTTATCCCAAGAGCTGAGCGCCAATCACGGCCACTCCGCAGAGCATAGCTAACAATAAACCGAGCTTCCCTCCCGCGACACGGTAACCCTGAGGCAGGTTTGCCTTATCGCGCGTTTGTCTTTGTACCCACACCATGGTCACGGGTAAAAAAATCGCGAGGATCACGAGGGCGATCGCCGCATAACCGAGGGCGGTTATAAATCCCTGCGGGTAAAAGAGGGCAAAACCCAGAGGTGGCACGAAGGTAATGGCGGCGGTGATACTGCGACCCGCAGCATTATCCTGCTGCCTTAAGTTCGCCGCCATAAAGTCAAACAGACCTAGGCTCACCCCTAAAAAGGAAGTTGCCAGCGCCAGATCGGCAAACACACTGATGGCAGAACTTAAGTATTGGCTGTGCAGTACACTGGCTAACTGATTGATAAAGCCTGAAAGACTCTGATTCGTCATCAGTTGGCTTTGACTGAGTACGCCTTGACTGCCCAGTTGCCACAGCAGGTAAATCAGTAGCGGTAACGCCGAGCCGAGCAGCATGATTTTACGCAGGCTTTTTACCTCAACGCCTAAGTAGCGCACCACGGATGGAATCGAGCCATGAAAACCAAAGGAGGTAAAAATCACTGGAATGGCCGACACGATAAGCCCTTGCTCTAGTGGCAACTCGAGTAAATGTGTGCCTTCGACCTGTGGCAGTAATAGGGCCAGCATTAGGATTAACGCGATGATTTTCAAACTAAAGAGCACGCGATTGATCAAATCGACACAATGGGTGCCTAAGCCGACTATGGTGCCGACTAACAGGGTAAATAAGATGGCGCCGGCCTGTGGCGGCAGATTTAATCCTAACCAAGCATTGAGCTTTTGATTGACTTGCTCGCCGCCACCCGCGATATAGGCGGCGCACAGGGCGTAGAGTAAAAACATGAGGGCAACACTGGCAATCACTTGGCCCTTAGCGCCCAAAAGTGTGCGGGCTAATTGGTTCAGGCTCGCATCGCTCGGGGCAAATTGGTGGATTTCAACCATCAGCAGGGCGGTGTAGGCCATCAGCGCCCAGAGGAGCAACATAATCAGGCTCGATACACCAAAACCGAGTCCTGCTGAGGCGATAGGAAGTGCGAGCATGCCCGCGCCGATGGTGGTGCCTGCAATCAGTAGCAAACTGCCGAAAAATTTATTTTGTGTCATAACTTTACGCTCAAACGTCTTTATTAATGGCTCAACTGTCTCAGATGAGTGCTTTATTGAGGAGCTGTGCAGAGTGGCGCGTGATACTGGGAATTAAAGGGTACGTGATGTACCTGTATTGTGATCGTGGCGCAATCTGCGGATCGTTGGGGATATGGCCACAATGGAAGGTCAGGCGGGTGTGCCTATCTATGCCATTGCGGCTACAGATAGGGATAATAAGCTGTGGTAATACGCATAAAACTCGCCTTTGCTTGGGGTTAATTCGGCACTTAATAACATCGAGTGACTTGAACACATCTAATGGCTTGGTCACATCACATAACGAAGGCAATTCGCCTGTTTTTAAATTTGTCTTAAACGTTAATAAGTTGCGTCAATGCCTCGTGCGGGTTCGAGGACGCAGGCTACGATAGGCAGTTAAGGTGTACTTGTCAACCATTACAACAGTATTTTGCTGATTTTTTGTCAGGGGCCAAGTGTACAATTTGTGTGACGTCGTGCCGTTTTTAGCAGAGGTTAAGAGTAGCAAGGTGGATTATGGAGGCTGAACTTTTGTTGGTTACGGCAAGTGAATAGGCCGTAACTGAATGCAAAATCAAGAGTACTCTGCCGCAGACCAAAAGGAATGCGGCAGAGTGGTGCTTCGAGGTTTGAAAGCGGACTACTTTTGCTGCGCTTTTTGATGGCGGGCAAGCAAGTTGGCGTTAATATCACTTAAGCTTAGTGATTGATCTTCAAGCAAGACTAACAAGTGATACACCAGATCCGATGCCTCGTTAATCAGCTCCTCTTTATCGTGGGTCGCTGCAGCCAAGGCGGTTTCTAATCCTTCTTCACCGACTTTTTGGGCGATGCGCTTAGTGCCACGGGCAAAAAGGGAAGCGGTGTAGCTCGACTCAGGGTTTTGTCCCTTACGCGAGGCGATAAGCTCGGCCAGATTGTTTAAAAACGGGTGGGCATTGCCATCGAGCCAGCAGCTTTCGGTGCCTTTATGGCAGGTTGGGCCATTGGGTAACACCTGCACCAGCAAGCTGTCGTTATCACAGTCTTTATCGATGGCAACCAATTTTAGGGTATGGCCCGAGGTTTCGCCCTTGGTCCATAAACGTTGCTTAGAGCGGCTAAAAAACGTCACATCACCGGTCGCTAGCGTGTGCTGCAGCGCGGCTTTATCCATAAATCCGAGCATTAACACCTTGCCCGATAAGTGATTTTGGATAACCGCAGGGATAAGCCCCTGTTGTTTTTCCCAGTCGAGGCTATTGACCAGTTCTGCACTTGCTGGGCCTTGGCAACAGCTTGAAGTGGTTCCAGTTGTCATATCTGCATACCTTATTATTTGTATCAATCGCTACTGATGTTGAGTTACTGGCGAATGGCGATGCCTTCGGCCGCTAAATACTGTTTTAACTCGCCGATATTGATAATGGCCTTATGGAATACGCTGGCCGCCAGCGCAGCATCCACCTTAGCCTCGATAAACACATCGCGAAAATGCGCCATAGTGCCAGCGCCGCCCGAGGCGATTAAGGGCACGTCGCACAACTGGCGTACTAGGCTTAACTGTTTGATATCATAGCCACCGCGCACGCCATCTTGGTTCATCACATTGAGCACGATTTCGCCGCAGCCGCGTTTTTGTACCTCTTCGACCCAGTCTTGGGTGTACCAAGCGGTTTCTTTGGTGGCGGCTTCGTCGCCGGTAAATTGCTTTACTTTATAACTGTCGCTCGCCGCATCATAAAAAGAGTCTATGCCGATCACTATGCATTGACGGCCAAATTCATCCTGCAGGCGCGAGATTAAACTCGGATCGCTGAGAGCGGGTGAGTTGACCGAAATCTTATCCGCGCCAAAGGCCAATAACTCACGGGCTTGGCCGATGGTTTTAATGCCGCCAGCGACGCAGAAGGGGATGTCGATTTGCTCAGCCACTCGGCTAACCCAAGACTTATCGACCACACGGTCGTGGGCACTGGCGGTGATATCGTAAAACACCAGTTCGTCGGCGCCCTCTGCGGCGTAACGCGACGCGAGTGGTACTATGTCACCAACAATTTCATGGTTACGAAACTGTACGCCCTTGACCACGCAGCCATCTTTCACATCTAAACAGGGGACTATTCGTTTGGCCAGCATTGGATTGCCTCCGCCACATTAAACTGATTGATAAGTAAAGCTTTACCGATAATGATCCCCGCGGCGCCACTGTCTCGGACGGCGGCAAGATCCTCAAGGATGGCAATGCCGCCCGAGGCTTGCCAAGCGATATTGGGATAGCGGCTGGATAGCTCACGGTAGAGTTCAGTATTGGCGCCAGTGAGGGTGCCATCGCGACTGATGTCAGTCACCAGCGCATGTTTAAGTCCCACTTGGCTAAAGTCCTCGACGATAGATTCTAGACTCTTACCGCCACCGCTTTGCCAGCCAGAAACCGCGACGATTTTCTCGCCGTTCTGATTAATATTGACATCCAGTGCGAGGCAAATTGCCTCGCTGCCAAACTTGTTAAACCAGCCTTTGACTAGCTCTGGCTCTTTGACGGCGAGCGAGCCTATCACCACGCGTTTAACCCCAAGGGATAATAACTCGGCGACTTGCTCTTCAGTGCGGATCCCGCCGCCCACTTGAATATTGGCGCTGAGCCCCGCTGTCAGCTTAGCAATCAAAGCCGTTTGGCGTTTAGTGGGTTCTTTGGCGCCAGTTAAATCTACTATATGCAGCCAGTTTGCCCCTTGGTCTTGGTAGGATTGCAACTGGGCCAGAGGGCTTAAATCGAAGGTGGTCTGCTGCCCATAATCCCCTTGGTAGAGCCTAACTACCTTGCCATCAATTAAATCAATTGCTGGAATAATCATCTGTTGTCCTTAATTCTTTTGGCGTATTTGCTGCCGCGCTTTATTGCTGAATGTTGTGGCTGAAAAAAGCTGGCTCAGCCAAACTTAGCTCCCCAACACTTAGCTCAGTCAAAAGCTAATAAGCGATTGCATTTACTGCATTTTTAAAAAGTTACCTAGGATTTGTGCACCCACGGCGGCGCTCTTCTCGGGGTGAAATTGCACGCCCATAAAGTTGTCTTTACCGATGGCGGCGCTAAAGTCCTCACCATAACGGCATTGTGCCAAGGTGTAGTCGCTTAATGGCGCGCGGTAGCTGTGCACAAAATACACGTAACTGCCGGCCGGAACACCGGCAAACAGCGGGTGAACCTGAGACGGATTGCTAAAGGTCAGTTGGTTCCAACCCATGTGCGGCAGAGGTAAACTTTCGCCCTTAAGTGCTTGACGGTCTAATTCGTCAATCTCGGTAGGAATAATGCCTAAGCATTGGCAATCCAGCGCTTGGCCGCCGCGTTCTTTAGAGAGCAGAGTGAGCATTTGCATCCCTAAACAGACGCCCAGCACGGGTTGAGTTAACCCTTGGATTAATTCGACTAAGGCTTTTTCCGTTAACGAAGCCATCGCGGCGCCAGCGCTGCCGACACCTGGCAGTACCACACGTTTGGCGGCTTTAATGCTGGCCTTGTCATCGGTGACTAACACTTTAGCGCCGAGGCGCTCAAAGGCGAAACGGACCGAGCTTAAGTTGGCGCAACCTGTGTCTATGATGACAACATCAAATTCATCTATGTTTGCTGACATTGGGTTTTCCTATTGATGGGTCAGTGGGGGTAGTGGCTTGTCGCCGCATCCTTAGAACTGCCCCTCGTTAAAATCATCAGGCTTTGTGTTATTTGCTAATCAACCTGCATCAAGTCATTACACACCTAACTCAGGTTTAGCACGGTGTTAGAGCACGCCTTTACTCGATGGCAACACATCGCCTTCAACTTTGACAGCCTGACGTAGCGCGCGACCAAGTACTTTAAATAGTGCTTCGACCTTGTGGTGATCGTTGTCTCCTTCGGCGGCCACATGCAGGGTGCAGCGTAGGCCATCGGCAAAGGAGCGGAAAAAGTGCGGCACCATTTCGGTGGCCATTTCACCGACTTTTTCCCGTTCAAATTGGGCGGCGAATTTAATAAAAGGCCTGCCGGAGAGATCCAGTAAGCATTCGCCCTTGGCCTCATCCATCGGCAAACTAAAACCAAAGCGGGCGATACCGCGTTTATCGCCCAGTGCTTGGCGCAGTGCATCCCCAATCGCTAATGCCGTGTCTTCAACGCTGTGGTGATCGTCTATCTCAAGATCGCCATCGACATTCACCTCCATTTTGAAGTTTCCGTGGGTGGCGATTTGATCCAGCATATGGTCGAAGAAACCAATGCCGGTGTTGATGGCACCTTTGCTGGCATTGTCGAGATCGACAGTCACGCGAATATCGGTTTCCTTGGTGGTGCGTACCACAGTCGCGGTGCGGCCCTTGTTGAGTAAGGCATCGGAAATCGCGTCCCAGCCTAGGCTGCCACGCTGATATTGAAAGCTTTTAATCCCCATGGCATTGCCCAATTCCACATCTGTATGTCTGTCACCAATCACGGCGGACTGGGTAAAATCGATGGTGCCTTGGGTCAAAAAGTCTTTTACCAGCCCTAGTTTAGGTTTACGGCAGCTGCAGTTTTCATCGTTAAAGTGCGGGCAGATGAGTACATCTTCAAATTTAACCCCTTGGCTAGAAAGGATTTGCATCATCATATTGTGCGGCGCATCGAAATCTTCCTGCGGGAAGGAAGGGGTACCGAGTCCGTCCTGATTGCTAACCATCACCAAACGAAAACCGGCTTTTTGCAGGCGCAGTAAGGCGGGGATCACTTGGGGCTCGAATACCAGTTTGGCGAGGCTATCGACTTGTTTGTCGGTGATGGGCTCTTCAATCAAGGTGCCATCACGGTCGATAAAGAGTATTTTCTGGGCGACATTTGGGGTAAATACTGGGTTCATGCTGCTACCTTTCAATTCAGTTTATTATCTTTATAAAATCAGTTTATTAGGCCAATGCTGCGACAAGACTTGCGCTAAATGCTCATAGCTTTTGCGATTCAAAGAGTGACACTAAGCGGTCGGTGTCAGCCTGAGAACTAAAGCTAAAACGAATGGCTTTAGCCAGCCTTGGATCCTTATAGGCCCGCGCGACAATGCCATTATCGATAAGTAGCTGTGCCACTTTGGTTACGTCGTCAAATTCGGCGAGCACATAGTTGCCATTGGGTGTTAGCACGGCGCCGCCCCATTGCTCGCAGTACAAATTCAGCGCCGCCGCGAGTCGCTCGCCCTGCGCATTGAGCTCTTTGACTTGGGTTTTCATCCGCGCAATCCCGGCAGGTGATAGCGCTTGCACGGCCACTTCACTCACCGGCAGTGGCACGGGATAGGGTGCAATGACCCGCATGATGATTTCGATAATTTCTTCATTGGCGAGCAAAAAGCCGCAGCGCGCGCCTGCTAAGGCAAAGGCCTTTGAAAGGGTGCGCAGCACCACAAGGTTTGGGTAAGTCTCGAGTAAATCCGCAACGCTATATTCTGGGCAAAACTCGATATAAGCCTCATCGACGACAACAATGGCATCGGGTAGGGCTTGGATGGCTTGCTCTATGCACGCCTTGTCAATCACAGTGCCGGTTGGGTTATTGGGATTGCAGATAAACACTAACTTAGCGTCGCGTGCGGCTGTCGCAAAGTCGGCTGGGAGACCGTACTCAGCCGTTAAGCTTAATGCCTTAACGCCCACATTAAAGGTTTGCGCGCTAATGGCGTACATGCCGTAAGTGGGCCCAAAGGTCGCAATGGAATCGATGCTAGGGATACAAAAGGCACGAATAAGCAGTTCGATGGCCTCATCGGCACCGCGACTGGCGACAATTTTACTCTCCACTACACCACTATATTGGCTGTAGGCATTGATCAACGCGGGCGGTTGGCACTCGGGGTAACGATTTAACTTAGATAAATCGAGTTCGGCAACCGCCACATTATTGAAGGGCGATTCGTTAGCGTTGATCCAAATATCCCCACGACCACCCAGCCTGCGAGCACTTTGGTAAGGCGTTAACTCGAGCAGTTCGGGCCGAGCAAGACGTGCGGCAAGGGTTGTTGGCTCGATGTTTGTGGTATCCAGAGTATTGTTATCGAGAGTATTGTTGGCGCAATTGGCGCTCGGAATCTTTGTCACAGGCACATTGCTCGTCGGTGCAGGGCTCGTTGGTGCTTGGCTAGTTGGCACTTGGCTCATCCTATTCATCCTAAGTCTTGCTATGGCGTTAATTAAGCGTACTGTTGATTGTGCGTTACTTATTTTCATCAGTCCTTAAGACTGGCTAAGCGTATCGCGACTGCATTTTTATGGGCATCGAGTAACTCATTGCTGGCAAGAGTCATCACCGCTTGCCCTAGTCCGAGCAGGCCCTTAGCACTGAGCTCTTGCACCGTAAAGCGGCGGCTAAAGTCTGCTAAGGAGAGGCTAGATACCGCGCGGCTGTAACCGTAAGTCGGCAACACATGGTTAGTCCCACTGGCGTAATCCCCAACGGATTCAGGTGTATAGGCGCCTAAAAACACTGAGCCTGCGGCGCGAATATGATTTAGCACATCCCGTGGGAAGCGGGTTTGAATAATTAAGTGTTCGGGCCCATAGCGATTCGACACGAGCGCCGCTTCTTGCATATCTTTGACCAAAATGGTCCGGCTGCCTTTTAGGGCGGTCGCGGCAATCTCTTGGCGCGGCAGGGCGGCCAGTTGCGATTCGAGTGCTTGATTGACAGCTTGTGCTAATAGCTCCGAGTCCGTGACTAAAATGACCTGCGAATCTGGACCGTGCTCCGCTTGCGAGAGTAAATCCGCGGCAATAAACTGCGCATTGGCATCGCTATCGGCAATCACCAACACCTCGGAAGGCCCCGCAGGCATATCGATAGACACAGTGCAGCGTCCATCTTGGGAGACCAAGCGTTTGGCCTCGGTGACATAACGATTACCCGGACCAAAAATTTTATCGACGCTGGGAATCGTTTCAGTACCAAAAGCTAGTGCGGCAATGGCCTGTGCGCCGCCCACTTGATAGATTTCGGTGATCCCACAGGCGTTTGCCGCATACACAATCGCATCGTTAATCGGTGGTGGACTCACCAATACGCGTTTTTCGCAGCCGGCAATTTTGGCGGGCAGGGCCAACATCATCACGGTCGAAATAAGAGGCGCGCTGCCGCCGGGAATATATAAACCGACTTTTTCAATCGGTTCGCTACGAAGCTCGCAGCGAACACCCGCTTGGGTTTCAATGTCTATGGGGCGAAATTGCTGCGCGCTGTGGAACACATCAATATTGGCCATCGCTTGGGCAATGGCGGCTTTAAGTTCGGGTGATACCCGTGCGCTGGCGGCGCTAATCTCGCTTTCACTTAAGCGCAGACTGTCGATATTGGCGCTATTAAAACCATCAAACTTTTGATTAAACTCTTTCAGCGCCGCATCGCCACGGCTAGCAACGGCATCGACAATCGCCCGAACACTTTGTTCTAAGCCGCTGTCACCGATTAAAGGTGAGCGTTGGAGCGCGGCTTGTTGTTCATCGGTGGATAAGGCTGCCCAAGTCAAAATATCCATAGATCACCCCATCATTTTTTCAATTGGCATTACGAGGATAGAGCTGGCGCCGAGTGCGGTGAGCTCTTCCATGGTATCCCAGAATAAATCTTCAGTACTGACGGCGTGGATGGCCACTCGATTAGTATCGTCGTTTAATGGCAGCACCGTTGGGTTTTCGGCACCGGGTAGCAGGGCGACAATTTGATCTAAGGTTTCTGTGGGTGCGTGTAGCAAAATATATTTACTTTCACGGGCGCGGATCACGCCGTTTACGCGGGATAAAATTCTGTCGATTAGCGCTTGTTTGCTCGGCGTTTGGGTTTGGGTCGATTGGATAACACAGGCCATGGAGCGGTAGATGACTTCGGTCTCGTATAAACCGTTGGCCTCAAGGGTGGCACCAGTGGAGACTAAGTCACAAATGCCATCGGCAAGTCCTGCACGCGGCGCGACTTCAACCGAGCCTTTCAACATACAGTCGCGATAACTTATGCCTTTTTGTTGCATAAAACGGCGCAGCAGGTTGGGGTAGGAGGTGGCAATTCTCAAGCCTTCCAAGGATGAGGCATCGGCATAGCTAAATTCGCTTGGTACGGCTAATGACAGGCGGCAGGCACCAAAATCCAGTTGGCGCAACTTCACAAACTCGGCGGGTTTGTTTAAGGTTTGGCGCTCGATTTGCTCTTCTTCAAGCACATTCTCACCAATAATGCCTAAATCGACCACGCCATCCATCACCAGTCCTGGAATATCATCGTCACGCACTCTGAGTAAATCGATGGGCATGTTGTCTGCGTGTGCGATAAGGCGTTGTTCATTAATGGAAAACTTAACGCCGCAGCTCTTGAGTAATTGCTGAGAGTCGGTGGATAAACGGCCAGATTTTTGGATGGCGATGCGTAAACGGTTTGATTCAGTCATAGTCTTGTCTCGCTCAAAGTTAACAAATTCAAAATGATATTCTTTTGTCGCATGGTTTAACTGGTCTCTATGTTTTGCCGGTGTTTATCTAGCTAACATATTGAAATTACATACTAAACATGAGTTAAGTTGTAAGTTAAAAAGCCTAAAAGCAAAAACCCCCGGAATTCCTTCCAGGGGTTAGTGATCATCTTTGAATCAGTCCGCCAGAAGGATACAGTCCTCCGGCAGTGAGCGTCCGAAGGCTACCGCATATGGTGGTGATGATGGTGGATAGCGTTCAGTAATGGGCTCATATGACTCTCTATACTCTGTATTCTGTTGAATTCGGTGTTGGTGGATACTTATCCATCGAACGTTTTTTTAAGCTAACCGCTTTCTGTGCCGTTTGCAACAGCTAATTTTAACTAAATAAGAATATTTATGCGTTTTGTGAAAATGTTTCATCTTGGTGGTCGCAGGACGATAATCTGCTTATCGCAAGGAGGGGCGAATACTTGAGGTTTCCTAGAGGATGGCACAAAGCCGCCTGTGCGTTTAGACAAATTCGGCTGGCGGTAAGTATGGTAAATCTTGTCTAGCAGTATTCTCTAGACAGGCGATAGTGGCTAAGTGTCAGTCACAGCGCTAATACTGAATTAGCGCGTGACATCCCTTTTACCGTATTAAATATTCTCCAAACAGGTAATCAACTGCCTGTTGGCAATATTTGTCTTCACCACGCCAATATTCGGCAAATACCCAGTCATTTTTGCCTCGGCGTTGTCTATCAAAACAACGGGGTTTTATGACTCCCAGACTGGCTAATATCTCGATTAATATTTGCCGCTCAGCTTTACTCGATTTAATTACACTCGCTAATCTTTTCTCCAGTGAGCTGGGATAATCGCTCGGCTCTGACGTTTCGATAATCGTTAATATTGCCCTAAAACTGGCAATATCATCTGACGTCGGCTCTGGAATATCGGCATTAATAAATTGGCTTAAATCAAAATAGGTATACAAAATATCCCCATGGCGCACGCCGCCCCATTTTATACGCTCGAAATTGAATACGTTAATATCCGCCTCGATATAGGATTCACTTCCTCGGATGCCATATTGACTGTCTCGGCAAATGCCACAGGTATAGGAGTGTGCCGTTGGTTTGCCATCCGTATAGGAAGTGCCTGAAATGACAGGCGTATATTGATGTGATGGGATTTTTTGGGCGATCGCATAGGATGCAAGGGATGAGCGCCAATCCAATCGCCTAGAGGTTAGACTACTTAAAAATCCTTTTGTTACTTGTGCTTGCGATATGTCTTTAACCAGCGCCGTGATGGCAAGGATGCATTCATCGTGGGAGATAGTTAAAGGATCAAACATTAATCCTTTCGATTTGGCATAGCTAAAATCGGACTCGGAGAGACTTCTATTTTTTACGTCAATCCAACCATTCTTCCAATAGGTGGAGAATAAAATCCTTTTTGCTTTTTTATCCATAGCTGATTCTTTATTATCTTTTAATAATTGGGTTTAATTTATCTTATAAAACTTAATTAAAGCGGTTAGCTCTCTAAATTCATATAAGCATCGTTTTGATAGTAATAACTGACTGCATGAATTATGTCATGTAAGCTGGCATTAGGCAGCTGTTGCACTAAATTAGCCTTGATACTTTGTAAGTCCGCAATGCTTAAAAAGTATTGATAACCTTGGATTTGCGGGTAGAGAGGCTCATCCTGTTGGTCGCGCTCCTCTTCAAGTTCATCGTCAATGATTAACATCGTCATTGTGGGGTTCAATGGTTGCTCTAAGGTTTTATACACATCCAAGTGCCACGAAAAAGAACCGAGTTGGGATAATAGGGTTTCCAAGGTTAATGTTAATCGCATGACATATCCTTTTGTGCGAGCATCATTTACATCATTATGGCGAGTTAATTAAGGCGAGGTAATTAAACCGACAGAATTAGGCTTAAGGCCTCTACAGACTCAGTATGAACTCGGTTGACGCAAACGATGAGAAAATAAACAGTAAATTAATCAAGGCCCGCATAATCCAAGGCAATGCACCGTAGGACAGACCATATTTATTTGAGGCAATTACGATAACTCCCATGATGCCAAACCAAGGTGTAAAAAAGAACATGGCTCGCCATTTAACCAGAGCAACGGCGAGATCATGCAGCGCACCACTGACTAAAAAGGTGAGCAAGACGGCAAGCCACATTGGCATAAACTGACTGAGAGGGCGCATGACATTACGAGATAAATAATATCCCCAAATCGGATTCCAATAATGCCAAAAAATGGGGAATGACTTAGCGCCAAGGGACCGGGATAGCATATTCCTCATCGAGTGATTGGCACCCAGTGGCACACCATTTCGCTTTTTCACATATTGTGACAAAGATAATGTCGTTTGCATGGTTAACCTCTATGCTCCACGCTTACCTTCATAGTGAGTGATCTGCAGTCTGTTTTGCTGTCTAAAGTGTAAGGTTATCAATATTCATTAGAGCACGGCATCTGGCAAGCAGTAAGTTAGGCTTTTATCTGCCATAGCATAACAGGTTTGGTCGCGCTTTTCGGGGGACTGCCTAATAAACATACCTTGCTTGCCATTAACATGAATTAGCTGCGATTGATTATCCTGCCTCATAAAAATGGTACCGCCATTTTCGAGCGAAACATCAACTATATATTCGTTCATATTGGCGCAAATCGCGATTTCACAGGATTCAGAACGCTCTTCCTGCCCATCAATAACGAGGCATTGCGAAGTAACTTCATCACAACCTGCCCATGACGCGTGGCTAAAAGCCAACAATAGTAAAAAACCAGAAGGGTATTTCATTGAATTATCCTGTCGCGTTAAACGTTCATCCGTGGCTGATGAGCGCCAATCTTTTAAAGTGTATTGTCGACTGGTCGCCAAATTTCGCAATATTCTCGCATATAACTATGTTCGTGTTGAATTCGGCGCAGGACTGAAACTATTGGTATTATTAGGCGGGCTTAATTACACTGCGGCGACGGAATCAGGCTCTATAACGCTTGCTGACAAATTTACCCAGATTTAGCCATCTCTTAACCGTATTATTTAACCCTATTAAAGGACCTTGCTCGCCCTTGAATCACACCCGACGCCCAGCTATGCGGCAAGCCAAACTTCAGCAATCCAATCAGCAGTCGAGCGATGCTCAACGTCCGATGAGCCGATTGGCGAGTGAAGTGCTGCGCGCTTTTGCCAGCGATGGGGTGCTTGCCAAGCATATTCAAGGGTTTAGTGCGCGTCAGAGTCAGGTTGAAATGGCGCAAATCATCAGTGAAGCGATTGCCAGCAAGGGCAATGCACTGATCGAAGCGGGCACAGGAGTCGGTAAAACCTTCGCATATTTAATTCCGGCCATCTTAAGTGGCAAGCAAGTGATTGTGAGCACGGGGAGTAAAAACCTGCAGGAGCAATTGTTTTTAAAGGATTTACCAGCGTTGACATCTATGCTTGGGATAGCGCCCAAGCTCGCGCTATTGAAAGGTCGCAATAATTATTTATGTCAGCATCGGCTCGATAAGCAGATGCAGGAGGCCAGCCATATTGAGGCGCGATTATTGGATGATTTACTGAAAATCAACCAATGGGCGGGCATGAGTAAGGATGGTGATATCGGTGGCTTAACTTCTGTTGCCGAAAACTCTCCCACGCTTCCCTTAGTGGTCAGTACCAAAGAGACCTGTCTTGGGCAGCGCTGCGAATTTTATGATGCCTGTTTTACCCGCAAGGCCCGCAGCCGCGCCATGGACGCCAAAATCATCGTGGTGAATCATCACTTATTCTTTGCCGACAGCGTGTTAAAGGATACGGGTTTTGCCGAGCTATTACCCGATCCCGATGTCGTGATCTTCGATGAGGCGCATTTGTTGCCAGACATCTGCGTCAGTTACTTTGGGCAACAATCCTCGAGTCGCACTATCGATGACTATCTGCAAAAGTTATTGCAAATTTATCAAACTGAGCTCAGCGATACGGGCCAGATTGCTCAATTCTGTCAGCGTTGTTTAACCAAGTTAAGTGATTGGCATAATGCATTATTTTCGAGCGGCGAGTCGGACTGGCGGGTGCAACTTGGCAATAAATCCATCGCCTTAGCCTCTTGGGATTTATTGGCTGAATTAACCGCACTGCAAAAGCTGTTACTTGTGCATGTGGGGCGCAGTGAATTAATGGATGATATTGCGGTAAAGCTGGCTGAGTTAAACCATAAACTGAATCAATTTTTTAATTGTGATAACCCGCAGGCGGCGTACAGCGTTGAGTTTGGTAGCCGCTTTGTCATGCTACGGATGTCGCCCATCAATATTGCCCGCGAGTGTCAGCAGCTATTTGTGGCCAATACTAGCTGGATATTTACTTCGGCTACCTTGCAAGTGAACCGCAGCCTAGACCATTTTGCGCAGGAGCTTGGGATAAGCGATGCCAAGGCACATATTTTAGACAGTCCCTTTGATTATCCGCGTCAGGCCTTATTTTGTGTGCCGAGACAACTGGGGAATGTGGCGAATCAGCAGCAAGCACTTAAGCAGTTAGTCGATGTGTGTGTCAAAGCGATTGAGGCGGCGCAGGGGCGAACCTTTATTCTGTTTACCAGCCATAAAATGCTCGAGCAAACCGCGCTGGCATTACGCACTCGCACTCAATATCCGCTGTTGGTACAAGGGCAGGCGGGCAAGCAGAGCCTGCTGACCAAGTTTCGCCAACTGGGAAATGCGGTATTACTGGGGACAAGCAGTTTTTGGGAAGGGGTGGACGTTCGCGGTAAGTTATTAAGCTGCGTGATTATCGATAAGTTGCCCTTTGTCTCGCCCGATGAGCCGCTTTACCGTGCTCGCGCCGACAATATTAGCCGTCAGGGCGGCGATCCATTCACTCAAGTGTCATTACCTCAGGCGATTATTGCACTCAAACAAGGGGTTGGACGTTTGATCCGTGACGAAAAGGACTGCGGCGTACTTATTCTCTGTGATAATCGAATTGTGAATCGCGCCTACGGACAGGCCTTTTTAAATTCCCTGCCGCCGATGTCCCGCACCCGAGATTTAGACCAAGCCCTGCAATTTTTAAGGAAAATCCCTTAATACAATAATAAGTTGGAGCTAAAACGCTCTAACTATGTGTTTCTTTTCTGGAGTGTGGACGTGTTTACTTGGTTAAAAGGCTTAGTCTCTAAAGATGTATTGATTGAGTTAACGGAAGCTAAGATTGCGATAAAGTCTTTTGGTGATAAGACCTGTATTGAATATGAGCCTGTGCTCGCCCTCGTTGATGAGCCGACTCAGACGCGGATCAAGGTCATTGGTCGCGAGGCGATGGGTTTGCAGGGCGAGGGCATACGGCTGGTTAATCCTTTTTCCCATCCTCGGATGTTTGTCGCAAGCTTTGAACTCGCCGAAAAACTGCTCCAATATGGCATTTCGCAACTTCATACATCTGGATTTCGAGCGGCGCCTCGGGTGATTGTACACCAGTTAGAAAAGACTGAAGGCGGCCTTACCGATATTGAGGATAGGGTACTGCGTGAACTTGCCATGGGCGCTGGCGCAAGAGAAGTGGTAATTTACCTTGGCCCTAGACTCAATACTGACCTCGATACGTTTGATGAGATCAAGTGCCGCGTTGAAACACAGAGAGCCTA
Source organism: Shewanella sp. FJAT-51649 (assembly GCF_019457435.1). NCBI lineage: Bacteria > Pseudomonadati > Pseudomonadota > Gammaproteobacteria > Alteromonadales > Shewanellaceae > Shewanella > Shewanella sp. FJAT-51649. Next base: position 2,186,939 of record NZ_CP080411.1, read on the forward strand.
TAAAAAATTAATCTAAACTTATTTTGCTGATATTCGAGGGGAAGCATGGCCTGCCGCGGCAGGCCATGATCTAAGGATTAGAAGCTTGCCGTTACCCCAGCATACACGCTGCGGCTCTTTTGAATGTAATCCAAATCGGTGGCAATTTGATCGCGCTCGGCATCCGTCAAGTTAGTCACCCCTAGTTTTACTCTAAACATAGGGTTGATTTGATAATTCACACCTAAATCAAGTGAACCATAACCATCTGATTTAACGTTGGTTCTCAGATATTGTTCACCCGTGTAGTGGTAAGCAATAAAGGTGGATAATCCCTCTAATGCCTGCCATTGCAGTTTCAGGTTGTAGCTATCTTCAGGCGTTAAAGTAAAAGGCGCGCCATTTTGTTTATCCTTGGCATCGGTTTTACTGTAGTTACCACTGATACTTAAACTGTCGGTTAAGTCGTACCATGCCTGTAATTCCCAACCAGTGATCTTAGCTTCGTTAACGTTTTGATAGGTGAGCACGGCGCCCGGGGTTCTGTCCCAGGTCTCGGTGATGATTTTGTTTTCTACATCATTATGGAAATAGGTGACGGAGCCGCCAAAATCTGCGGTTTGGTATTGGGTCGATAGCTCGTAGTTCACCGAGGTTTCGGGCTGTAAGTCGGGATTGCCCGCCACAGAGCAGGCACCACGACAGGCTGGGATAATATAATCGGCTTGGGACTGCGACATATTCGGTGCTTTAAAGGCTTTACCACCGCCACCTTTGATCACCCATTCTGAGCTGAGTGGATAAACCAGATAGAGGCGAGGACTAAACTCAGTGCCATACACATCGTGGTGATCGACACGGCCACCGAGGGTGAGACTCAGTTCGCCTAAACTGAACTCATCCTGCAGATACAGTGCCGACTGACTGTCGTCTAAGGTGCCATCGCCTAAAATATTGCGGCTGTTCTCAAGTTTGGTCCAACGGTATTCGGCGCCGCCCGTCAGCATATGTTCGCCGAGTAACACTGTGGTTTGGCCGTCGAGATTGTGGTTGGTTTGAGTGATATGGCCAATTTGCGCGATCAGCGCCGAATCATCGGTTACTTCGACATTTTCATAATAGTAACGCAGGCGAGTATCACCCCAGTCCCAACGGCCGTTATGGGTCAAACCTGAGCTAATGCGCTCCGCCTGTTGGTTGTTGGTCAGAATCGTGCCGTAGTTATTCCAGTCGGACTCACGCTCGTCATTGGCGTAACTAATATCAAATTGCATATCCTGCTGCTTATCGATTAACCATTGCAGATTGGCTAAGGCGCTGATCTCATCCCTGTCTTCGAGGGCATCGATCGTCGGCTTTAAATCTGAACGCCAGGCATCACGTTTATTGCTATCGACAATCAAGTTCGCCAGCAGTTTATCCTTAACGAGTGCGCCGCTAGTGTAGAAGTTGTATTTAGTGCTATCACCACCTTCACCACTGGTTGGCGTGTCGTATTGCACGCCAACACTGGTTTGCCAAGTTTCGGTCGGTTGGCGCAGGATAACGTTGACTACGCCACCTAAGGCTTCGGAGCCATAGAGGGATGACATGGGGCCGCGAACTAACTCAATGCGCTCGATAGCAGACATGGGGATAGATGACAGGTCGAAGTCATTGCCATAGTTGGAGGTCAGCGCCTCGCGGGAATTGACGCGGCGGCCATTGATCAAGATTAAGGTGTAGTCAGAATCCAGACCCCGAAGGCTGATTTCATTGCGGCCATAGGGCGTACCTTCACTGATATTCACTCCCTGTAAATAACGCACAGCACTGGCGAGATCATCAATCACTAAGGCTTCAAGCTCAGTGCGATTAATCACTGATACTGATGCTGGCGCCGATAGCTCAGAGTGTTTGGTTTGCGTCGCAGTGATCACCATACGTTCCATCTCGCCTGTGGCGCTATCGTCGGCGAGTGCCGTTGCCGATATAGCACTGAGGCCGAGGCTGATAGCTAAAGGGAGGACTTTACGGGAAAATCGCGTCAGACGAGGGGTAAAATCGGGTTGTGCAGGCATATCATTCTTCCTTGTAAAATTTTGGCGAATGATAATTATTCTTAAATGCATCAACAAGTCGCTATGCCACAGTTAAGTGTAAAGCCAGTGTAAATTTTATATTTACAACAAAGGGATACTGTTCTGTTACCGTAAAAATAAGTGTTTGCTTTGAGGTGAACTTAAATCCCGATGAGTGGTTGTATGCTGTCAATCATGCTTTGCAAGCAGGTTTGATAAATGCTGGTTGTTGGTGTTAACGCTTAATATTCATGCTTAGCGTGCGTCTAAGTTACGACGGTTTGAAATGAACCTCGTTAGATGAAGCTTAATAGAAGCTCAGTTAAAGCTCGGCAGTTTAAAGTGTTAACAGGCTAGTTAGTGCACGGAATGAGACAATAAGCAGAAATGCTGAGGGAAGGTCATAAATCTAGGGGAGGCCTATAGGAGCATATAGATGAAGGGATAAACGTTATCCCTTCATCTATTACTCGACACTCAATTTTCAGTATTAGACCTTAAGTCCAACCATTAACTGATCGAGTTGGCCAGCGGTGGCTTGTAATTCATCACAACCCGACACAGATTGGTTCGCCGATTGCTCGACATCGTGGGATTGATTGCGAATTTCCATCAGATTGGTGGCGATTTCGTTAGCCACGGCCGATTGTTCTTCGGCAGACGTTGCGATCAATACGCTCATTTCAAATACGCGGCTGCTATGGTGGGCAATCGACTCGAGATCCTTACCCGTTTGCAGCACATGTTGTTTGCCTTCACTCGCTTGGCTAACGGTGCGTGACATCACTTGCGTCAGGTTGCGGCTGCCCTGTTGCAATGACTCGATCATCGACTTGATTTCAACCGTTGCCGCCTGAGTGCGACCTGCAAGGGTTCTCACCTCATCGGCCACCACCGCAAAGCCACGGCCCTGTTCGCCCGCGCGCGCTGCTTCAATCGCGGCATTGAGGGCGAGTAGGTTAGTCTGCTGCGAAATGGCATTAATGGTTGAAACGACTTCATCGATTTTGCTGGCGTTTTCGTTGAGGATATTGACTGCATCCGAGGCGGCAGAAATCTCATCCGACAGCACATCAATCGCGCTTACCGTGGTTTCAATATCCTTAGAGCCCGCATTGACCTGCTGATTCGCCTCTTGGGTTTCGGCGGAGGATTGTTCGGCGTTGCGCGCCACTTCTTTAACCGCAGCGGTCATTTCTTCCATCGCCGTGGCTAAGGAATCGAGGTGCTGACGTTGATTGACCGCAAGGGCTTGTCCTTGCTGCGCCGTGCTTCTAAATGATGAAACCACTTCGCGGATTTTGCTGGTGGATTCAGCAATTTGCTTCACTAGGGTATGTTGGCGCTCGACCAAGGTGTCGATACTAATCGCTAAGATGCTGAACTCATCTTTCACTTCGAAGAAGTTTAATCGGCCAGTCAAATCCCCCGAGGCGGCGCGTTTGAGCGCCATCACTGTGGTATAGAGTGCACCGCCCACAAAGGTGGAGATGTAGTAGCTAAACAGGAAGAGCACGAATAACAGCACTGCCATCACGCCATAAACTAAGATGTTGTCATCGGCCAGTAAGGCATCAATCGCGCGATCGTCGACGGGAATGATAGTGACGAGGTTTTGAGCGTTAACCGAGCTTATCGCCCGATTAGGTGAACTGCTGGTATCGATACCGCCACCAGTGCGTGCAAGGGTTTGCGCGCGGCTGTCGGCCTCTGAAACCGTGACAATCCGAACATTCTGCAAGCCTTGGCTTAAAAGATTGGGGAGATTTTGCTGTTCTTGTTCGGGCAGTTTGTTATAGATCTGCGCCGCGAGTTGATTGATTTTCTGTGACGAGTCCTGAATGCCGTTCAAATGGCTTTCGAGCAGGGTATTCCTAAACTGAGTATTTAAAAATACCGCTAATCCCACAATCATAAACATGGGAACTAGGGCGAGAATTGCAAATTTGGTTTTTAAGGTCATGTGGATAAGATATTGATCTATCCAGCGAAATTTTACTTCTTTCATTAGCGCCTCGATAAATTGGGCTGTGACCAAATGAATATCGGTCGGTTTGCCATAGACTTTATGATTTTCTGTCTTGTAAGCAGTTGCTTGTATTATTGTTGTCCAATTGCAGTCTTTTTGAGTTTATTTGCTGCAATTTTGGCAAGGTACAAACGTAAGTTTACAGTTTAGCTACATATGTAGCTAGTGGTAGCAGATGATGAACCGTTTGCTGTAAAAATCAGCAATCGTGATTTGTTACTCTCCAACTCGCGGCATTTGTTGGGGTAACACATGAATTTGCATGATAAAAACCCCGAATAAACCCTAGTAATATGCCGCTCGCTCGCGTAAAATTTCTCTCCTTTTATTTCGTTATAGCTAGCAAAGCGTCTGGCATTAACGCCCGATAACCTGAGCACCCAAATAGCCTGAAAGTTTGGCGCCCATAGCACTTGTTTATCAAGCGCGACTATGCAGTGGAAGAGAAAATGCAGCAGTTAACTGAGATCGTAGAACAAGCCTTAGTCATTATTGACCAGGCCAGTGATCTAAAAGCACTGGATGATATCCGTGTCGATTACCTGGGTAAGAAGGGTAAGATCACCGACATGATGAAAATGATGGGCAGCTTAAGTCCTGAAGAAAAACCCGCTTTTGGTCAGGCGGTCAATGATGCGAAGCAGGCCATTCAACAGAAATTAACTGAGCGCATCGACGGCCTGAAAAGTGCCGAATTGGAAGCCAAGTTAATCGCCGAAAAGATTGATGTGACGCTACCAGGCCGCACTATCGACATCGGTGGCTTACACCCAGTAACGCGCACCATTGAACGTATCGAAACCTTTTTTGGGGAATTAGGGTTTACGGTAAAACAAGGGCCTGAAATCGAAGATGACTTCCATAACTTCGACGCCTTGAATATCTCTGAGCACCACCCAGCGCGTGCCGACCACGATACGTTTTACTTTAATCCTAAGCTGATGCTGCGTACCCAAACTTCGGGCGTGCAGATCCGTACTATGGAAACTGAAAAGCCGCCATTGCGGATTATTTCACCGGGTCGTGTGTATCGTAACGACTACGACCAAACTCACACGCCAATGTTCCACCAAGTGGAAGGTTTGCTGGTGGATGAAAACGTAAACTTCGCCGAATTAAAAGGCGTGTTGCATGACTTCCTGCGTAACTTCTTCGAGGAAGATTTACAGGTGCGTTTCCGTCCTTCTTATTTCCCATTCACTGAACCTTCAGCCGAAGTAGACGTGATGGGTAAAAACGGCAAATGGTTAGAAGTGTTAGGCTGCGGTATGGTGCACCCGAACGTGCTACGCAGCGTGGGCATCGATCCAGAAAAATACTCTGGTTTTGCTTTTGGTATGGGCGTTGAGCGTTTAACTATGCTGCGTTACGGCGTAAACGATCTACGTGCGTTTTTCGAAAACGACCTGCGTTTCCTGAAGCAATTTAAATAACGGAGCTGTATAGCATGAAATTTAGCGAATCTTGGCTTCGTGAGTGGGTCAATCCTGCCGTTAGCCGTGAAGCATTATCCCACCAGATCACTATGGCTGGCCTCGAAGTCGATGGCGTTGATGCCGTGGCTGCCGAGTTCAACGGCGTAGTGATTGGTGAAGTGGTCGAATGTGGCCAGCACCCAGATGCAGACAAACTGCGCGTGACTAAAGTCAGTGTCGGCAGTGGTGAACTTATCGATATCGTTTGCGGCGCACCTAACTGCCGCCAAGGTCTACGCGTTGCCGTTGCCATGGTAGGGGCGGTATTGCCAGGCGATTTTAAAATTAAAAAGGCTAAGCTGCGTGGTATGCCTTCAGAAGGCATGCTGTGTTCATACAGCGAGCTAGGCATCGACATCGACAGCGATGGCATTATCGAACTGCCATTAGATGCGCCATTAGGCACAGATTTACGTGAGTATCTCCAGCTTGATGATGCTGTGATTGAAGTGGATTTAACCGCTAACCGTGCCGACTGTTTAGGCATGGTGGGTCTGGCCCGTGAAGTCGGCGTGTTAAACCGTGCTGCTGTGACTGAGCCACAATGGCAAGCTGTTACGCCAACGATTGATGCCAAAGTGGCTATCAATGTGAAGGAAAGCGCAGCGTGCCCACGCTACTTAGGCCGTGTGGTAAAGAATGTGAACGTGAAAGCGGCTACGCCTCTATGGATGCAGGAAAAACTGCGCCGCAGCGGTATCCGTTCTATCGATCCTATCGTCGATATCACTAACTTCGTGTTAGTTGAATTCGGCCAACCTATGCACGCCTTCGACCTTGCCAAGCTGACTGGCGACATCCAAGTGCGTTTGGGGAATGGCGAAGAGAAAATCACTCTGCTCGATGGCAGCGAAGTGACCATTCCAAGCGACACCCTAGTGATTGCCGACGATGCCCGCCCATTAGCGCTTGCTGGCGTATTTGGTGGCGAATACTCGGGTGTGAGTGACACCACGCAAGACATTCTGCTCGAATGTGCCTTCTTCGCACCGTTAGCGATTATGGGTAAATCACGCCGTTTAGGTCTGCATACTGATTCTTCACACCGTTTCGAACGTGGTGTTGACCCTGAGATGCAGCACAAGGTTATGGACCGTGCGACTCGCTTAGTGCTGGATATTTGCGGCGGTGAAGCGGGTCCTGTGGTTGAAGCCAAATCTGATGCTGACTTACCAAAGCCTGCGCAAATCCTATTGCGTCGCAGCAAGTTAGATAAAATTCTGGGTCACCATGTTCCCGATAGCGACGTGGTTGAAATCCTCGAACGTTTAGGTTTCGGCGTCGTAGCAGGCGAGGGTAGCTGGCAGGTCACAACCGCCACTTACCGCTTCGATATGGCGATTGAAGAAGACTTAATCGAAGAAGTGGCCCGTATCTACGGCTACAACAACATTCCAAACGTTGCGCCTGTGGCGTCACTGCGGATGTCAGACCATAAAGAAACCGATTTAAGCCTCAAGCGCGTACGTTCGCTGTTAGTGGCCCGTGGTTTCCAAGAGGCTGTGACTTACAGTTTCGTCGATCCTAAGCTGCAAAATCTGGTTCACCCAGGTGAGCAAGCCATGGTGTTACCGAACCCGATTTCCAGCGAAATGTCGGCCATGCGTTTGTCGATGTTCACAGGATTATTGACTGCGGTTGGCTACAACCAAAGTCGTCAACAGGGTCGTGTGAGACTTTTTGAAACTGGCCTGCGCTTTGTTCCTGATATTAATGCAGAATCAGGTGTAAGACAGCAAGCTATGCTCGGTTGCGTCATAACTGGCCTCCAAAATGACGAACATTGGGCTATGGAATCGAAAACTGTTGATTTTTTCGACCTTAAAGGCGATTTAGAAGCAATTATCGGCTTGACAGTTTCCGCATCAGAATTTAGCTTTAGAGTAGCGACGCATTCTGCTCTTCATCCAGGGCAATGTGCTGAAATATTGAGAAATGATCGAGTGATCGGTCATATAGGTGCTATCCATCCTAGTTTGGAGAAGCCTTTTGGACTCAATGGTAAAACCATCGTTTTTGAGTTGGAATTGGATGCTTTATTGCATACCAGTTTACCGCTAGCCCAAGCTGTATCTAAGTTCCCGGCTAATCGTCGTGACATCGCAGTAGTCGTAGATGAAAGTGTATCTGCAGGCGATGTAATGAAATTGATAAGAAAAGTTGGCGAAAATCAGTTGGTTGGCATAAACTTGTTCGATGTATACTTAGGTAAAGGTGTTGAGCCCGGCAAGAAGAGCTTGGCGATAGCACTTACATTACAAGACACTACTCGTACACTTGAGGAAAAAGAGATCGCTGAGACAGTAGAATCAGTTGTTTCTGCCCTGAAGACCGAGTTCAACGCATCGTTGAGGGATTAAAGTATGGCACTTACCAAAGCCGAAATGGCAGAACATCTTTTTGAAACACTAGGCATTAACAAGCGTGTCGCTAAAGAGATGGTTGAGTCGTTCTTTGAAGAAATTCGAGGCGCACTTGAAAGTGGTGAGCAGGTCAAGTTATCTGGCTTTGGCAACTTTGACCTTAGGGATAAGAATCAAAGACCGGGAAGGAACCCAAAAACAGGCGAGGATATCCCGATTTCCGCTCGCCGTGTCGTGACCTTCCGTCCCGGCCAGAAACTGAAAACTCGCGTAGAAGCAGCTAACGCGGGCAAGTAATTTCTTAAAGTTTGATAGGAAAGCCACTCCATCGCGAGTGGCTTTCCTATTTTCTTCCTATGCGAATTCAGTCTTTAACTGTCTGAGGTGATTTCTTTGTCAAGACAGCCCAAACATTTTGACCGACGTTTTCAACTGGCCTTATTGCACCCTAAATATTGGGTCACTTGGTTGGCGATCGGCCTATTAGTCATTTTTGGGATCATGCCTGCCTGGCTGCGTGATCCTATCGCCAGAACCTTGGCCAAACTGGTGGCGCCAATTGCGAAAAAGCCAATAGGTATTGCCAGAGCGAACTTAAAGGCGTGTTTCCCTGAAAAATCCGCCGCAGAAATTGAAACTTTAATCGATGAGAACGTGCAGAACTTCGTCTTAGTGCTGTTATCTCAAGGTGAGCTGTTGGTACGCTCAAAGGCGCATTTACGCCGTCGTGTGAATCTCATGGGCTTTGAGCACGTACAAGCGGCGCAAGCGGAAGGACAGCCTGTAATATTTATCATGCCCCATGTGTGGCCCATCGATTATGCGGGACTGAGGTTAAACCTCGACTTGCCCATGGTGACTATGGCTAAGGCCCACAAAAACGCTTTATTCAACTGGTTTAATAATCGGGTACGTAGCAGTGGCGGTGGCCATGTTTATATGCGAGAGGCGGGGATCCGCGCCTTGTTGGCCGAATTGAAGCAGAACAATAGCTTTTTCTATTTGCCCGATGAGGATTTAGGCCCAGATCAAAGCGTGTTTACCCCGTTTCTAGGCACAGTTAAAGCGACATTACCCGTGGTTGGCCGCTTAGCTCAGGCGGGAAATGCCCAAGTGCTGCCGGTGAAAATTGGTTATAACCAAACTTCACGCCAGTTTGATTTAACCGTAATGCCCGCGATTGCCGCCGAAGATATGGTTGGTAAAGAAAACGAAGCGTTAGCTCTGAATAAAGCGGTTGAGCAAGTGATCCTCGCTTACCCTGAGCAGTATATGTGGTTTTTAAGATTGCTTAAGACCCGCCCAGAAGGGCAAGCTTCGATTTATCAATAGTGATTTATCTATAGCGACTTATTGATAGTGAAAGTGGCTGCTAGCAGACCAATAAAATGGGCTTTAAGTTGAATACTTAAAGCCCATTCTTTTATCAAGTGTGAATGCTTGAGTCAGAGGCTTATAGCCACTCAGCGCTCATCCTCTTGCTCCATTTCAAGTTGCATCAGCAGCATATCTTCGCCATCTAATACCCGCGTATGGTAGCTGTGACAAGCAGGGCAGACGATAGAGCGCTCAGCAAGCTCAGACTCTTGGTGGCAATCCAAACAGGCAATCACTAAGGGTTGCAGCGTCATCCGCAGCTCAGCATCACGGCAGATCCCATCGAGTTTAAAGGTTTCAAAGGCGGTCTCGAGCAAGGCGGGTTCGACCCCGCTCATCACACCGAGTTTGATATCGACGCGGGTGATTTTATTGGCTTGATTGGCCCTAGCATGTTGCTCGCATTGCTCAATCAAGGCGCTGACGATGGAATATTCGTGCATTAACAAATCCTTGGCAGCAGTTCACCCTGGGGCAGGTCTAAGTAACGTTTGGTATTCCACGGCGTTCTTAAGATCACTTTTCCTGGAAGTTCGTCGCTGACGGTACCGATAATGGCCGCCTGCTCGCAATGACCAAAGCGCTGCATGATTTCTAAGGCGCCAAGGGCGATATCGTTAGGGACTGCCAAGATAAAGGTACCTTCATTGGCTAAATCCATCGCCTCAAAGCCATAGAGCTCGCACAAGCCTTTGACTTCATCGCAAACCGGAATACTGGCTTCGTTGACGGTAATCCCGACATTGGCAGCCGCTGCCCACTCGTTTAACACGGCAGACAGCCCACCACGGGTTGCATCACGCATCGCATGAATGGGAATATTTGCCGCAATAAGCTGCTCAACCACAGGCCAAAGGGTGGCACAATCGCTTTGCAAAGCCGATTCAAGAGTTAAGCCTTCGCGCGCCATCAGAATCGCAGCGCCATGGCAGCCCACATCGCGGGAGACAATGATTGCATCCCCCGGCGCGACATTCGCCGCTGAGATATTCGGACGTAAAATCCGTCCAACGCCGGAGGTATTGATAAACAAGCCATCGGCGCAGCCCTTAGGTACGACCTTGGTATCGCCACAGACGATTCTGGCGCCGCTCTGTTTAAGCTCCTTCGCCATGCTGCGTACAATAGTGGTTAACTGATTGAGCGAAAAGCCTTCTTCGATGATTACACTGCAACTTAAATACTGTGGCTCGGCGCCCATCATGGCAAGATCATTCACAGTACCGGCGATCGCCAACTTGCCAATATCTCCGCCAGCAAAAAACAGCGGTGATACGGTAAAGGAATCTGTGGTAAAGGCGGTGGCGCCTTGCAAATCAAGCTTGGCCGCGTCTTCTTCGCTGCGCAGGATGGGGTTATCGAACTCGGTAAAAAACAGTTCACGAATAAGTTTATTCATCTCTTTGCCGCCACCACCGTGGCTGAGTTGAATCGCTTTATCTTTGGGTTGGAAATCAGCCATGGTGTGGCTCCTTGCTATCTATGCCTTGATAGCGGTAATACGCATTACACGCGCCTTCGGAGCTAACCATACAGCTACCGAGAGGGGTTTCGGGATTGCAGCCGCGGCCAAAGACTTTACAGTCTTTAGGTTTGGCGAGCCCGCGAAGAATATCGCCGCATTGGCAAGCCTTATGATCGTCAATCTCTTTGACGGGTAATCTGTCCTTAAAGTACTTCTCGGCGTCCCTGTGGGCGTATTCGGGTCTTAACTCAAGCGCCGAGTTGGGAATGGGCCCAAGCCCGCGCCAACGAAATTGCGGCCGAGTCTGGAAAAATTGATTAACCTTGGCCTGAGCGGCAAGATTACCTTCCTCGGACACGGCGCGGCTGTATTGGATATCTAATAGCGCCGTTCCCGCCACCTTTTGCCGCACGATGCGCAGGATGGACTCCATCACATCAACGGGTTCGAACCCTGAAACCACCACAGGCGTACCGTATTGCTCGACCACGGGGCGATAGATTTTGGCGCCACTGATCACGCTGACGTGCGCTGGACCAATGAAGGCGTTTACCCTGGCCTTAGGGTCTTGCATCACAGCATCAATCGCGGGTGGCACTAAGACGTGGTTGATATGAAACAACAAATTCGCCAGCTTTTCCTGCTCGGCCAACTGTAGCAGTACGGCGGTCATGGGGGTCGAGGTTTCAAAGCCAATGGCGAAAAACACCACGATTTTATCGGGATTGTCGCGGGCGATTTTTAGCGTATCTAAAGGGTCATAGATAGGGCGAATATCACAGCCCTTGGCCCTGAAACTGGCAAGTGAGCCCTGGGATCCTGGCACGCGGATCATATCCCCTAGGGTTACTAAAATCACATTCTCTTGCTGGGCGAGCACTGCGGCTTGGTCAATTCGCTCCTTGGGCATCACGCACACAGGGCAGCCGGGACCGTGGATAAATTCAATATTTTCCGGCAATAAATCCAGTAAGCCGTATTTCATGATGGTGTGGGTATGGCCGCCACAGACCTCCATGATATTGATAGGCTCTTTAAGTGTGCGGGCGCATTTGGCGATGTCCTCCGCAAACGAGGCTATGGTATCGGGGTCGCGAAAGCCTTGATAAAGTTGTTTTAGGTCAAGCATCTTCAGTCCTTGCGCAGTTTTGGCTGTTATTTTTTATCACTTTTACTGCGGTGATTACTTAATGCGTGGTCTCATTTTCAAGTTTTGAGACTATCTCTTTATATAATTCAAGGCTTTGCAGTGCATCATTGCGATCAATTTTATTCATCACAAAACCGATATGGATAAGCACATAGTCACCAATGGCTAACGGCTCAGTCATCAAATGACTGCTCACATCGCGCCTGACGCCTAAGGTATCGACAGTGACCGATTGACGCTCGTTATCCACGGCCACCACTTGGGAAGGAATAGATAGGCACATTATTGTGACTCTCCCGCAGCGTGGTGAAGGTTGTCGTTCAGCCATGCAACGACGGCACGCATGGCATTGCCATCCTTAATGGAGACTTCCAGAATCTGTGTGTCGGGGTTGAGCTTTTTAAGTTGGGCTTTCGCCTCATCGACACTGAAATCGAAGTAGGGCAAGAGGTCACATTTGGTGATGAGCACCAGATCGGCGCGGCGGAACATAACGGGATATTTCTCAATCTTATCATCGCCTTCTGGAACCGAGAGCAGCACGATATTTTTATGGGTGCCGACATCGTAGCTAGCGGGGCAGACGAGGTTTCCCACGTTTTCGACAAAGCAAATATCTAAGCCTTCGAGTGGCAAGTGATGTAAAGCGCCGTGCACCATGAATGCGTCGAGGTGGCAGGCGCTGCCGGTTTGAATTTGATGGGCCTGAATGCCTTTGGCGATTAAGCGGTCGGCATCGCGGGAGGTCTCTAAATCCCCTTCAATTACGGCGTAGTTGAGGGCGGTGTACTCTTTTAAGTGTTCAAGCAAGGTGGTTTTGCCACTGCCTGGGCTACTCATTAAATTGAAGGCAGAGATATTGTGCGCCTCAAAATGCGCACGGTTATGGGCCGCTTCGACATCGTTTTTATCGAGAATTTTGTGGATCACCGACAAGGTTTTTTTATCGTTAAGCTGAGGATTGGTGTGCAATTCCTGATGGTGATGCAGGTGGCCGTGTTCATGTGAATGGCGGGGTAAGGAGCAGCCGCAGTCTTTACACATCTTATATTTCTCCTTGTCCTAGGCCGAGCACCTCTTTGGGCGGCATTTGCCTGACAATATGCTGATGCTATCGAATAGGGTTAATTTGATTACGCTAATGTTAAGTGTGATACAAATCGGCTGCGGATTCTTTGATGTTCGTCAGGTTTATTTGGATAAACAAAGGCCAAAGAACATTTCTTTGGCCTGTGTGATGAAGCGCTTGAGTGACTTACAGTTGGGCGATGCTGATTTTGTTGCTGTTTGCGGGCGTTAAGATAACGGGAACCGATTTTGAGGTTGGGGTGTAGGAGCCTATGCCGACACTGTCGATGGCGACTAAGGGATTAGTCTCGGGGTAATAGGCAGCGATATTGCCCTTAGGGATTTCGTAATAAATCACCATAAAGTCATACACTTTTCGCAATTTGCCATCGTTAGTGAGCGATTGGATATCGACTAACTGGCCGTCGCTAAAGCCCTGCGCCTTGGCATCATCACTGTTCATGAATAGCACATTACGCTTGCCCTTAATGCCGCGGTATCTGTCATCCATGCCGTAGATGGTAGTGTTGTATTGATCGTGTGAGCGCAGACTCTGCAGCAGCAACACTGGCAGCGTACTGGTCAGGGCCTGACTCGAACAATCGGCGAGGATGGAGTCGGGTAAAGCACAGGCGTTAAATTCAGCCTTGTGGCTTTGGGTATGCCAGTCGAGCCGCGCTGCATTATTGGTTAAATGGAATCCCGCAGGGACGTTAATTTTTTGATTGTAATCTTCAAAACCTGCAATGGTTTGCTCAATCAAATCGCGGATCAGGTTGTAATCATCCCTTAGGGCTAACCAGTCAATTGACTTGGTATTAGGTGTACTCACTGATGGTGGTTTCGCAGCTAATGTGGCGTGCGCCATGCGCGCCACAATATCGATTTCCGACAGGCATAATGGCGATACCGCATCGTTCATCCCTGTCGAGGCGTGCACCATGCTAAAGGTATCTTCTACAGTGATTTTTTGAATGCCGAGTTTTTGCTTATCGAGTTCAGTGCGCCCAAGGCAAGGTAAGATCAGCGCATCTTTGCCGACCTGTAAGTGACTGCGATTGAGCTTAGTGCTGATTTGCACATTTAACTGCGTTTTTCCCATGGCGTTATAGGTAAAGGCGCTGTCGGGCGCCGCGGCAGCTAGGTTGCCGCCAAGACAAATTAGCACTTTGCTTTGTTCACTATCTAAGGCCTTTAGGGCTTCAACCACGTTATGACCTGCGGCGCGGGGTAATTGGCAGCCCAAATAATGCTCTAAACGGTCAATAAACTCGGCTTTAGGTTTTTCGTTGATTCCCATAGTGCGGTTACCCTGCACATTGCTGTGACCGCGCACCGGGCAAAGCCCTGCGCCAGCTTTACCAATTTGGCCGCAGAGCAGATGCAAGTTAATGATTTCGCGTATGGTATCGACCGAATGTTTATGCTGAGTGATGCCCATAGCCCAGCAGCTAATCACCGTTTTACTTTGGCTAAAGACAGTGGCGGCTTGAATAATATCTGCCTTGGCTAAGCCTGATTGGGCTTCAATCTGTTGCCAGTCGGTGTGACGGACACTCTGCTCATAATCTGCGAAAAACGCGGTATGGGTGGCGATAAACTCCCGGTCGATACACTTTGAGTTCGACTCAAGAATATGCTTTGCCATGCCGCGAATGGCCGCCATATCGCCGCCCAGCAGTGGCGTGAGGTATTGATGGCTAATGGTTGTGGCTGCGGGGGTTAATAACTCCGTTGGGCTTTGCGGGCTGGCGAATCGCTCCAGCGCCACTTCCTTTAAGTTATTGAAGGTGACAATTTTACAACCCAGTTTGGCCGCTTTACGTAGGGCATTCATCATCCGTGGATGGTTGGTGCCGGGATTTTGCCCGAAGACAAAAATTGCCTCGGCCGCATCGAAATCGCTTAATACGACAGTACCTTTACCGACACCAATGGCTTGGTTGAGTGCTACGCCGCTGGCCTCGTGGCACATATTCGAGCAATCGGGGAAGTTATTGGTGCCGTATAGTCGGCCAAACAGTTGATAGAGGTAGGACGCCTCGTTACTGGCGCGGCCCGAGGTGTAAAACTCCACTTGATTGGGGTCGCTAAGGCCATTAAGCGTATCAGCAATCAGCTGAAAGGCATCATCCCAGCGGATGGGTTCATAGTGATCGGTTGCGGCGTTATAACGCATAGGTTCGGCCAAGCGGCCCTGATATTCGAGCCAATAGTCGGTCTGCTTGGCTAACTGACGCACCGAATACTGGGCGAAAAAGTCGCGATCGACAATCTTGCCCGTCGATTCCCACGCCACGGCCTTGGCGCCATTTTCGCAAAACTGAAAGGCGCCTGCCTTGTTATCGCCCCAGGCACAACCTGGGCAATCAAAGCCATCGGTTTGGTTCACCCTGAGCAGGTTTTTGATATTTTGCTGGGTCTTTTGGCTGCGCAGCACATGCTTTAAGGTCGATTGCAGTGAGGGGAAGCCGCCGGCTTTGGTCGGTTTTTCAATATGAACAGGCATAAAATTCTCCGCTATTGCATTGGAATGCAAGGCTTTCATCAAATATGGAGTAGTGGATTGGCGGATCAAACTTAGGAATATGGACAAGGTTAAGCTGATATTTCAGCGCAAGTTTCACCGCGAGCTGGCTGGGTGACGCGAGACTAATCAAATGGTTGGCACCATAACGCACCGCTTTTTGGATCAACTCGCTGCTGCAGCGACTGGTCATCAGCAGCGCCTTGGCGCTGCGCTTTTGCCGCAGTAGCGCGCCAATTAGCTTATCTAACGCATTGTGCCGACCGATATCTTCACGGCACTCAAGGATATTGCCAGCCTCATCCAAGGCAAAAGCCGCATGGATAGCGCCGCTGCGCTGCGCCTTAAGCTGATGTGTATGTATTTGCTGTTTGAGGCTGTCGACATGCTCAAGCACTAAGGGAGCGCAGGCGGGTAATGGCGGTAAATCTGGTAGGGCATGACCTAGGGCTTCCACACCGCAGATCCCGCAGCCTGTCGCGCCGACGAGCCGTCTTTTACGTTGTTTAAGGGCGATTAAGCAGCGATTAGCTAAGGTGACATCGAGCATTACGCCGTCTTGGACGGGAGTGATATCAATCTCATGCACATCTTGGTCTTGGCTGATAATGCCTTCGGCGAATAAGAAGCCAATCACAAAGTCCTCAAAGTGATCGGGCGTTATCATCATGACCGCATAGCTAATGCCATTGAGGTTGATGGCGGCAGCGACCTCTTCAACCAGATGCGAGTAGCGGGCACTAGCATGTTGTGCCGTGTTTGGGCTGTATTGAGATTCAGGGCAGAGCCTTGGATCATTCGCCGAATCGAGTGGGTGAGTTAGCACGCATTTCAACCTTAAATTGGATGTTGATCACATTCTAGAGAGGGCTTACGCGCTAGGCCAATCAAACTATTTTATGGATTGATAGAAGATTTCTATTAAACTATGGATACCAATAGGGTTTGATTTTTCAGATTTGTCTAAAACACTATATCGAAAGCACTATGAATATTCGCCACCTGCATTACTTCCAACAACTCGCGCAATTACAGCATTTTGCCAAAGCGGCGAACGCCTGCCATGTGACGCAACCGACGCTCTCAGCGGGGATCAGCGCCCTTGAAAAAAGCCTTGGCACTGAGCTAGTGGTGCGGGGCAGCCAGTTTGTGGCGCTCACGGATGCGGGACAGATCATGCTGCAATACGCCGAGAGAATGTTGCAGGAACAGGCGGCGTTAAAGCAGGAATTGAGCCTGTTTCGCGGCCAGCTCACTGGCTCGTTACGGATTGGTATAGTGCCGCAATCGAGCATCGACATCATGCCGCTGATTAAGCTGTTTAATCAGGCTTATCCCAATATCAGCATCAAGTTATCTGTGATGACCAATGGGCAATTGATTGAAAGCCTGAGCCTGCATAAAACCGATATCGGCCTTGGATTTGATGAACAGCTAACCGAGGCTAATCGACGCAGCTTTGTGTTTTATCCGCAGCGGGCCAATCAAATGGCGCTGTTGTCCTGTGATTCGGTTGATGACAGTGCAAGCAAGTGCTTGTCTTTAGCGGACATAGGCACGCGTCCCTTAGTGCTGCTGAGTCAAAATATGCAGTTTAGAAAATACATAGATAATGCAATGGCACAGGCGGGGATCGATTTTAATCTGGTGCTGGAAACCGACTCGTTGTTTCACTTAATCGGCGCGGTAAAACATGGCTTAGGCAGTGCTATCGTCAGCCGCGGTATTGCCGAGTCAGTATCGCAACTCTTTGGGATCCCGTATCAGCTTTTAGACGGTGTCAGTTCAGGGCAAACGGTATTTATGACCCGTAAGCACAGCATTACGCCCGCAATGAAAGCCTTTATGCGTCAGCTTGAGTCTTAAACCATCACTGGTTATTGCTCACGTCTTGATGAATACCATACCAAAGCTGCCCGAGGGCGATACCGCCATCGTTGACGGGAATATGTTTGTTAGGCAGCACGGTATTGCCCTGTAGGTGCAGTTTACTGAGGCAATATTCGAGCAAATATTGATTTTGAAACACTCCGCCGCACAGCACCATGGGCAGGGCTGGATAGCGCGCGGCATAACCACATATGGCATCTCCTAAACTATGCAAAAAGGCGCGGGCGATCTGCTCTTGCCGATGATTCGTGAGCGGCGCTTCGGTAATCAGCGTGATTATCTGTTTAAAGAGTTGGCTGCTGCGCCAGATATGCGGTTCGTGTGCCGAGCTGTCACTGGGCATATCCGAGATTTCCAAGGGCAAGTCGAGCATCAGCGTGGGCAATTGCTGCGTATCGGCCCGTCTTGCCGCTGCTTCAATTAACATGCCCGCTTGACCTTCAAATTGGGTGGTGTCGATAAAGCCTAGGGCGCAGGCGAGGGCATCGAACAAGCGCCCCACCGAGGAGCTGTTAATCCCATGGCCGTTTTGCCAGATCCGATGCAGATTGCTTAAGGTTAGTGGCGTCAGGCTTTTTAGGATGGGCAAATCTAAGGCTTGTACCGCCGCTAAACTCATTTGTTCAAATAGCAAAGCTAGCAGTAATCGTACAGGGTGCTTAATTGCCTGTTCTCCACCAAGCAAGGGAATGGCCTCGAAATGGGCAAGCCGCTCGGCACCGTTAAGGGTGGTGAGTAAGACTTCGCCGCCCCAGAGGCTGCCATCGTTCCCAAGTCCTGTACCATCGAAACTAAAGCCTAACACTGCATCCTGATATTGATTGATGGCCATTACGCTTAATACATGGGCGTGGTGATGCTGCACACTTAAGGTTTGGATTGAACGAGAGTCTCCACCCAGCGTATCAAGGCTTTGCTGTTGCTGCGCCTCTGCCCAGCGCGATGGCGCATAGTCTGGGTGCTTATCGTGAACAATCAGCTCGGGGCTGAAATGATACAGGCGGGCGAAGGTCGCCAAAGTGCGCTCGAAGTACTGCTCGGCGCTCACACTAAAAAGATCGCCAATATGTGGGCTTAAAAACACATTCGAGCCAAAACCTAAAGCAATGGCATTTTTTTGTTGGGCGCCCACGGCAAGTATGGGGTGACTGAGCGGCTTGGGTAACGGAAAACTTAAGGGCGCATATCCCCGCGCTAAACGCAGCACTTGCACTTGTGACGCACAGCCATTTGGTGGTTGGATAAGTTGCACCACGCTGTCATCACATCCATTGAGGATTGGCCGATTGTGATCGACGATGGCATCCACCACATGGCCTAGTTGACTGATAAGCTCATCGCAATGGGTGATAATCGGTTCGCCCGACAGATTCGCACTGGTCGCAACTAAGGGAGCATTAAATAGCCCGAGTAGCAAATGATGCAGGGGAGTGTAGGGTAAAAAGATCCCGAGTTTGGGGATGTTAGGCGCAATCTCAGGGCTTAGATCGTGCTTATGCTGTGCTTGCATCAGTACAATGGGCCGCTCCTGCGAGCTTAAGGTTTGCCACTCTGCCTGTGTGCCCGTTACATAGCGTTTTGCCATTTCGATAGTTGGCATCATCACCGCCAGCGGCTTAGCCTTGCGTTGTTTACGTTCTCTTAATTGACTGACTGCCTGAGTGTTTCTTGCATCACAGACTAAATGGAAGCCGCCAAGGCCTTTAATCGCCAGAATTTGCCCTTGGGCAAGCTTTTCGGCCGCAGCCGACAATACCGCAAGGCTGTTATCTTGCGAAACAGACAAGGAGTGAGGTGCGAGTAACTCGCCCTGAGGCGATTTTAAACTCAATTGAGGGCCACACTTAGGGCAACTCACAGGCTGGGCGTGGTATCTGCGATTTAGCGGATCTTGATAGGCTTTGGCGCAGTCGGGACACATGGCGAAATCCGCCATGGCCGTATGATGGCGATCGTAGGGCAAGGCATTGATAATAGTGTATCTTGGGCCGCAGTTGGTGCAATTTGTAAAGGCATAGCCATAGTGGCGGTCCTGTGGATTATGCATATCGCCTAAGCAATCCTGACAGGTACTCTTGTCGGCCGATACGGCAACCAGCGCTGCTAAGTTATGCTCACCAGAGCTATTACTTTGGCCATCACTTTCGATAATACCGAAGCTGATCTCTTCAAGATTTAGGGCTAACTGGCTATGGATAATCTGATCGATACGCGCCAGTGGCGGTGGATTGGTGGTTAACTCGCGCACAAAGCAATCCAACTGTGCGGCGCTGCCTTGCAGCTCAATCATCACGCCCTTGGCATTGTTCAACACTGTGCCGGTTAACTTAAGCTCACTCGCCCAGCGGTAAACAAAGGGGCGAAAGCCCACGCCTTGGACTATGCCCGTGATATGCAGTTGGCGGCGCTCGAGTCGCTCGGTTTGATTGGCGGGTGAGGTGGCTTTTTTCAATCTCGGTCTTCTTCGCTTATCTGGCGGCATCTGCATGGAAGATAAAACATTTTATCCTCCATGCGTTAGCGCTATCTGAATTTAAGGCTAGTGATGAGCGGGTGTTGTTAAAGGCTATTTAACTGCCGCTGCTTCACATAGAGCGCGCCTACGGCTAAGTTGTCGCCCTCTAGCTCGAGGCTGCGATTAAGCAATAGCGGGAAGTTTTTTCCGAGTCGCAAGCTAATACGCTTGCAGAGGGTTTCGTTGGCTAACTCATTGCCCGCTAAGGCAATGTTGTGTACACCGATATTTAAATCAATGTGTTCCAGCCAATTGGCGAGGTAGTCGGCGAGGGAGTCTTGCATTGCAAAAGCCAGCTGACTCGGATCGCTGTGCCCAGCCACCCGAAAACTCAGTAGAGTGCCGAGGGTTTTACACCAATTCAGGCTGCGGTGCGCTTCGCCCTTGGTGAGGGGATAGTCGATGCGCGGCGCATTGGCACCTTGGTGACGCATGGCCGCGGCGAGCAGGGCATCGCTCAAATAGGCTGGCGACTGGGTTTCTTCCTGCGGATTTAATCCAATCAATACCGCGGCAATCGCCCACAGACTCTGAAGATTATCGCGTCTGCCATGCAGTTTTAGGCTCAGCAGCTTTAAGTAATCATCAGGAAACTGGCTTTTAAATTTTTGCGCGACGGCTTTTTGTGGACTGCTGTCGAGGCAATGGAAAATCTCATAACCATTATCGGGCAGTTCGGGCAGGGCGAAAAACAGCGAGGTTTCACCTTTATTATCACAGGTGACGATTTGGCTAGGATGCGCGTGGCTTAAGTAAATCACCGCTGCATTTTTGGCTTGCTTGTGGGTGGTAAACTTGCCATTGAGTAAGGTCGCAAACAGCGCCGCATCTGCAATAGTATGATCTTCCTCATCGCCCTGATATTCAGCCGTATTGTCTGTAGAAGCTAGCGCTTGAACGCTGAGTAAACCTTGGTGTGAACGGGTTTTCTTATTGGCTTGCCACTTCGCTTTAAAACCTAAAAAACGAATCTCTTCCCGTAAGGGCTCTGGCGCATGGAAGTGTTTTTCCGCTTGGGGCTGCGCGCTGCCTAATGTTGGGCTAGAAAGCTGTGCCCAGGCACCTTCCACCCATGCTAGTTGTGGTCTATGGTGCTGCCCTTGCAGATAAACCCAATCGATGCCTTTTTGCCTTAATATTTCGGCAAGTACCAGTATCACACGGCTATAACCAAAGCAGATATCGTATAGAGGCGCTGACAGTTTTTCGTGCGCTTGGGTGGGTCTTGCGCAAATCAGCGGTTTTTCGATACTGGATAGGGCGATGACTTGATGATCTTTCAGACAAAAATGTGCGTTGAGGGTATTGGGATTACAAATTAGTAGCTGCGGTCTTGCCGATGTTGGATTGGCAAAAGGCGCTAAGCTTAATTGCACGCTTTCGCTGGTTAAATCAAGCGTTCCTTGGCTGATAAGTTGCGCGGTCATGGCCTTAAGATCGGAAAGTGTGAGCGCCTTTTGCTCGCTGGTTAAGCACATCTCACCGTGGCAGCAGGGGCAAGTTAAATCGAGCTGACCAAATTGCGCCGCCTGATTATCACCAAAGCGGGGGTAACACTGCTGGCAAAAGGCTGCGACGGATTTATCCGCTTGCGTCACTTCCGTAGGCATAACCTCCAATAATGTCCGCTGGCCTTGTGGCTCATCGACCACTTTAATGCCTGAATCGACGAGCCAAACGGAAATTAAAAAGTCGGCAGCGATAGCATCGGCGAGCTGCTCAAGTTGTGTTTGCTCGCCCTGCGCCTCAATAAAATAGATCTGTGGGCCAAAGTCATTTTGGCTGTCGCAGCCGATGCTGATATTGAGCGCATCGTAATTTAGGTATTGATTACATAAATGCGCATACAAAGGCACCTGCCGTGAGCAGGTAAACTCAAATCTGATGTGTTTCATCTTCTATATTTTCACCAGTAGTGACGCCACGTTTGTAAGAATTGGGGATCAGCGAATCGATACTATGCTCGGCAATGCGTGTCGCGGTGAACCCGAGGGAGGCTAAGTGGGTTAACAGGGTTTGTTCCATCAGAGGGACGGCGGCGGCAACCTTAGTGGTCAGTCCCAGTGTCATAGGTTCTAACACGGTTGGGGTGACGCCCAGTACAAAGGTTTTAGGTCTGTCGCCCACCATTTCCATCATATTGAGGGTTTGTAGCATTTCGACTTCATGGGCGCTGCCTTGCCAGTCGATTTCCTGTGGTGCCTTATCAAAATCGAAGAAATACACTTCGCCAGCCTCGACGCCGTTGGCATTGACGGTATCGACAACGATCAAATAATCGTATTGGCAAATAATTGGAATGAGTCCCTGGGCCAAGGTGCCGCCATCGAGCATCTCTAGCTGGTGGGACTCGTGTGTGAACTGATAATTCTCAGCGATGTAATTGACAAAATGTACGCCGATGCCTTCATCGGCGTACAGGACATTGCCAATACCCAGTAGCAATATCTTCATTGGACTCCTAGTGGTGTGAGTCTGGTTTCGGGTAGTCGTAACCAGAGACAATTGAGTCGACAGAGTTATGTTTGAAGCGTATCCCTGACCAAACCGCCATATAGACGTGGATAACCACAAAGATAACGAATGCCCAAGTGAGGTAGTGGTGCCAAATTCTCACCTGAGCCAGTCCACCCATTTGCGCCGTGATCCAAGCTGCGCTGCTCCAAAGCATGCCACCTAAACCTTCATGGTAGACGTTGGCATACAGCACGAGTCCAGTAATACATATCACAAGTGCCACGAAGGAGATTGCTACGTAGGTCACAAATTGCAGCGGTCCATAAACACCGGCTTTATGCAAGTGTCCCATCCAAATGTAGGATTTCAGTTGGGTGATCCAGCTCTTAACGCTCATCACATCACGGAATGAGCGCCGCTCGATATCACTTCGACTGAAAAAATACAGGTAGAAGCGGGCCAAGGTGACTGCGGTCAACACAAAACCGCAGATCAAATGGGCAAAGCGGATCCAGCCTTGTACCAATACATCCGTGCTGTCGGGCGCCACAAGAAACGGCCAAGCAATATAGAATCCGGTGATCACCAGCACTAAAATGGTCAGTGCCCGTAGCCAGTGGAAAATCCGTATCGCGGGACTAAAAACCAGTGTCCGAATGCGGGTTTCAGAATGGTTCATGTTGCGTTCCCTCCCTCGTTGTTATTGACCATTGGGGCTGACACGGAACTCGCTCAATGCTTGACCTTTGAAATCCATCACGTGTACAGAACACGCCATACAAGGGTCGAATGAGTGAATAATACGTATCACCTCAAGGGGTTTAGTGGGATCTTCCAGTTTTAAGCCAATCAGTGAGGCTTCATAGGGACCTATCTTGCCATTAGCATCTACAGGGCCTGCGTTCCAGGTGGTGGGCACGACGGCTTGATAGTTCTCAATGACGCCGTTTTTGATGCGGATCCAGTGGCTTAACATGCCGCGTGGCGCTTCAATCATGGCGTGACCCACGTATTCCTTACTCGGATCAATGTGAGGCTTCACATAGGTGGTTTCATCGGATTGAATATTAGTGAGCAGGGCATCGAAGGTTTTGAGGCCTTCCTGCGCCACGATAACCGTTTGCAGCATACGCGCAGCGGTGCGGCCCAGTGTGGTAAACAGTGCTTCAACGGGCAAACCAGTACGGGCTAATAACGCATTCACGGCATCGACCACTACCTTATTGCCACGGGCATAGCTCACCAGCAGGCAGGACAATGGACCCACTTCGACGGGTTCGCCTTGGTAACGTGGCGATTTCACCCAAGAGTATTTACCATCGCCATCTAAGGTCGGCAGTTTGCCGTAAACGGTATCCCGCTCAACAAAGCCGGTGTAGTTAGGAATAGTGGTACCGTCGTAGGGATGTTGCGGCGCATCGGCGGTGTACCATGCATGGCTTACGTCTTCGGCGATAAGTTCAGGGTTAATGTCGCTCACACCCGCTAAGTCGCCCTTCATGATCACGCCTTGGTCGAACAGGTATTCGCCATTGGCGAGCACAAAGTCATTGGTTGCCATGAAGTTTTTAACGTTCACGCCGCCAAGTACACTGGCTTCGCCACCAAAGGCTTCCGCCGCCATCACGATATCGGCTTGATAGGCGCGCAGGATAAAGTCGGTCACTATCGCGTGTTTTTGCTTCCATTCCTGCAGGCGCGCAGGGCTTAGCATGTCGCGCACTGAGGTCACACCGCCCACAACCAATGATTGTGGATGTGGCTGCTTACCGCCGAAAATCGCCAGCATTTCTGCGGCAACCCGTTGCACTTCAAGGGCCTTGAGATAGTGCGACAGGGCAATCAGGTTTTGCTCTGAGGTAAATTTATAGGTGCCATTGCCCCAGTAAGCGTTAGCGAAGGGGCCGAGTTTGCCTGTTTCGACAAAGCCTTTCACCCGCTCTTGCACTGCTCTTAATTCACCTTCGCCCGCAGCAATCGGCTTGTCGGTATATTTAAGGGCAACCTGTGCAGCCTTGGCGGGATCGGCACTTAAAGCTGACACAACATCCACCCAGTCTAAACCGTGTAGATGATAGAAATGCACTATATGGTCATGCATATAGAGCGAGGTTTGCATTAAGGAGCGCAGGTATTTAGCGTTTAACGGGATTTGAATGCCTAAGGCATTTTCCACCGCTTCAGTACCACAGCGATAGTGGGAATAGGTACAAACACCGCAGATCCGCTGCACGATAAGACCCACGTCCATTGGCGTGCGGCCTTTCAAAATCACTTCAATACCACGCCACAGGGTAGAGGAAGACCATGCCTTGTTGATGACATTATTCTCATCAACTTCGACTTCAATACGTAAGTGACCCTCGATACGGGTGATAGGGTCGATAACAACGCGCTTGCTCATGGGTTATTCCTCCAGCGGCTTGGCAAAAATACTGGCAACGGCGTGGGCTCCAATGCCGACGACAGTCGCGCCTAAAATCACCGCACCGACGGTGTCTGCGGTCGCATCCAATCCATGGAGGAGTTGACGACCAAGGGGTTTTTCAAAATCGGCCATATCATCCCAGAAGTTAGGTTCTGAGCAGCCCATACAACCGTGGCCTGCTAACACTGGCCAGCTGGTGTGATGGTTAAAGCGCTCTGTGGGGCAGTTGTTATAGGTATAAGGTCCTTTACAACCTACTTTGTAGAGGCAGTAGCCCTCTTTTGCGCCGTGATCGCCAAACTCTTCAACGAATTCACCGGCATCGAAGCGGCCGCGACGTTCACAGTTATCGTGCACCCGTGCGCCATAAGCCCATTTAGGACGATTGAACATATCCAGCGCAGGCAATTTGCCGAACATGATGAAATACATCAGAGTGCCGACGATGTTTTTCTCACTCGGTGGACAGCCGCCTAAGTTGATCACCGGCTTGCTCACCACTTCGTGTACACCCTTGGCTCCTGTGGGATTGGGGTAGGCGGCTTGCACACCACCGAAGGAGGCGCAGGTGCCCACTGAAATAATCGCGGCAGCGCCAGCGGCGGCATGCTTGATGATTTCTAAGCCCGTATGACCTTTACAGCCCACGGTTAAGAAGCTGCCGTTATTGGCGGTTGGAACTGCACCTTCAACGGCCAGTAGATAACGGCCTTTGTAGGTTTCGAGGGCATGCTCGAGGTTTTCCTCTGCTTGCCAACCCGCGGCGGCCATTAAGGTTTCGTGATATTCCAACGAGATATGATCGAAGATCAGCGAATCTAAGTTCGGCGTATCGGCGCGGACTAAGGACTCAGAGCAGCCAGTACACTCGGCCATATGTAACCAGATTAAGGGTACACGGTCGGCCAGCTCGGCGGCTTCGGCGACTAAATTACTAAATGGCAACGGCAGGGCAAGCATGCCTGTCACCATGGCGCTCCATTTCATGAAATCACGACGGGTGATGCCATGTTGTTGCATTTTTTCGACAAGAGAGAGCTGTTGACGGGGAGCGAGTTGGCGCAACGCATCTAAGCGCGCCTTTCCCTGTTCATAGAGGGCTGCATGTGTGTCCATGGGTCAACCTTTTTTGTTATTTAAATGTAAATTGGTAAGGGTTTACATAATTGACATAGCAAGTTTAGGCCCTAGGCGATTGATAATTCTTGATGCATATCAAGAATTTTCAAGAGATGTGATGAAACTGATTTTGACATTTAATTAACATGACGCAGATCTAATTTCGAATTTGCTAATGAGACAAAATGTCGCACTTTTAACATTTTTTCCGTTAGAGTTCACTTTGTAATCAATTGATGTCGTAGGAATAAGTGGAACAACAGACTTAATTTATTCTTCTACAGTTTAAGAAAACCTTAAGATTCAGTTAATAGATTCAAACGCAATTGTGATGGGTGGAAGACGTATGAAAAAACTCTTGTTGTTACTCGGATTATTCAGTGTGGGAGCCTATGCCGCTCCGTCGCTCGATCACCAAGTTTTCGATGCGCAAAACCAAGCGGTTTCCTTAACCGAGTTTAAGGGCAAAGTGGTCTATGTGGATTTTTGGGCCTCTTGGTGCGGGCCATGCCGTAAGTCATTTCCTTGGATGAATGCGATGGCACAAAAGTACCGTGATCAAGGTTTAGCCGTGGTGGCGATTAACCTCGACACCGATAAGGCGCTTGCCGATGAATTTTTAAAGCAGGTTCCTGCAACCTTTAATGTGCGTTTTAACCCCGAGGGAGATGTGGCACGAAGCTTTGATTTATTGGGGATGCCCAGCAGCTTTATGTTCAATCGCCAAGGCGTTTTAGTTAAAAGCCATGTGGGCTTTTACCAAGACAATGCCGCCGATTATGAGCAAGAACTCATCAGTCTGTTGAAGGAGTAGTGTATGCGTAAAATCGCCTTGATTGCCGTTTCGTTGATGATAGTGGGGTTAACTGGTTGCTCAAGCTTAGGGGTGCAGCCGTGGGAAAAGGGGCAATTCGCCCGCGCCGATATGGCGCTCGATAGCGAAAAGTTAGACCAAGCATTAGACGATCATATCTATTTTAGTAAGGAAGGCAGCAGCGGCGGCCGTGCGTTCGCGGGCGGCGGTTGTGGCTGTAACTAGCCAGTATTGCTTGAACAGGTTGTGCCATAGATTTTCGTTTTTATTAGGTTTTTAGTCTAAATAAGCTTCAGTGACATAAAGGTGTTGTCAGCCATGACAAATAATAACAATAAGTTAGACTCAATAGCCCCACAAGTTATCCAAGCTAAACCGCAGACCAAGCACATTGCCAGCGCCTTGGCTTTAGCCAGTTGTGGCTTGTTTGTCGCTAATGGCGACGCCACTGAGCTTGCAAAAAATGCCGATGATTGGAAAGTCGATGCCGCGCTCATGTATTACGGTGAGCAAGACAGGGTGCAGGCAATCGAAGCCATTGGTACGGCGCAAAAAAACTTTGGCGACGATAGTGTGTTGGATTTAAAACTAGTGGTCGACAGTTTAACCGGTGCTTCGGCTTCAGGCGCGGTTGCCCAAAGCGACAGCCAAACCTTTACTCGTCCTTCCGGTAATGGCCAGTATAAAGTGGCGGCGGGTGAGACACCGCTTGATGATACCTTCCACGATACTCGAGTACAGGGCAGTGCTAACTGGTCACAGGTGCTTAATTCCGATTGGAAAGTCAACGGCGGCGTCTATGGCTCTAAGGAATTCGACTATATGTCGATGGGCGTGAATGCAGGGCTTGAGCGTGGCTTTAACAAGGACAACACCACGCTGTTTTTAGGGACGTCTTACAGCTTCGATGTGGTTGATCCCGTGGGTGGCAGACCGGTGGCCTTATCCTCTATGGCGATCCGCGATAACTTTACCACGGATGAAGCCTATCGCGCGGCATTCGATGCGACTCGCCAAACGAGCAGCGATGATAAACAAACCGTCGATTTGATGTTAGGTATTACCCAAATATTGAACCAGCGTTGGTTATTGCAAGCAAACTATGGATTATCCAGTGTCAGCGGCTATTTAACCGATCCCTACAAAGTGTTGAGCGTGGTGGATAATAACGGCACCACTGAGGACATAGTCTACGAGAATCGCCCCGATTCGCGCCTGAAACACAGCTTTTATGTGATGACCAAAGGCGCACTCGATTCAGGTGTTGTGGACTTTTCCTACCGCTATAGCACCGACGATTGGGATTTGACTTCGCACACCTTAGAAACCCACTACCGCTATTACTTTAGTGGCAGTTTCTACGGGCAATTGCACTTACGTTATTACCAACAGTCGGCGGTGAATTTCTATCAGCCGTTCCTGCTTGCCGATACGCCGCTACCCGAGTTTGCCAGTGCGGATTACCGCATTGGTGATATGAGTGCTTATACCATTGGGGTTAAGTTTGGCCACCGTCTGTCAGGCGGCCATGAGATGACGTATCGCTTGGAATATTACCAACAGGATCCGAAAAACAATGGCACAACGATCCCGGGTGAGCTGCAAAACTACGACTTGTTCCCAACCCAAAAGGCGATAACGGCGCAGTTTAGTTATTCATTTTAAAGGTATACTCTGTTACTGAGCCGCAAACAAAGCGCATCAATATGGGGCGTGTTGCCCATATTGAGCGTTACGCGAAGTACAGAATAAGGATACGAAGATGCCAGCAGTTTCCCCTAATGCGCCTTATCGACTCGTGCGCCGTGATTGGGGGTTTTTGGGCGAGTTTAGGGCCATGGCGAGTCCCTGTGAGCTATTGATTGCCAGCCATGATGAAGATATCGCCTACGATATGCTCGATATGGCGGCCCGTGAGGCGCGAAGAATCGAGCAAAAGTACAGCCGTTTTATTGAAGGCAATTATCTATGGCGTTTGAATCATGCTGATGGCAAACGTCAGTCAATCGATGAAGAAACCTGGCAACTGTTGGCTTTTGCGAAACAATGCTTTGAGTTAAGTGACGGGCTATTTGATATTTCGGCCTGCCCGTTAATGCAAGTGTGGCGTTTTACGCAGGACGCCAAGATGCCCGCCAAAGCGGATATTGAGGCTGCGCGAGCCTTAGTGGGATTTACGCGTATTGAGTTTAATTCCCAAGAGTTGCTGATGCCCCAAGGCATGCAGCTCGATGTTGGCGGTATCGCCAAAGAATATGCGGTCGACAGGGTCGCCTATGAGCTTGCCGAGTCCTATGCGGGGATTTCGGTATTGGTTAATTTTGGCGGTGATATCGCCTGTCCGGTGGCCAATGCTGTGCCTTGGCAAGTGGGGATTGAAGATCCACACCAGCTTGACCATGCCGCTAAAGTGCTTGCCATCACCCAAGGCGCCTTAGCGACCAGTGGTGATACTCGGCGGTTTATTGAGGTCGAGGGTAAACGTTATGGGCATATTGTCGATCCGCGTACAGGCTATCCAGTGAGCGGGGCACCGCGCTCGGTGACGGTACTCGGGCCAAACTGTGTCACTGCGGGCATGTTGGCCACCATGGCCATGTTACAGGGTGAGCAGGCCGAAGCCTTTTTAGCCGAGCAATCGGTTCAGTGTAGTATTTTTCGATAGGGCATTATCAATGCGTATCATGTTAGTGGAAGACAACGAGTTATTAGCCCAAGGGATTTGCTTAAGCCTTGCAAAAATGGGGATGCAGGTCGATCACCTAAGTAGCTATCAGCAAGCATTGGTGGGCATTAAGAATGAGACCTTTAGCGCCATAGTGCTCGATTTAGGCTTACCCGACGGTAATGGTAAGGAGCTACTCAAAGCGTGGCGCGCCGAAGGCGTTTCGATCCCAACAATTGTGCTCACGGCCAACACGGATTTTGATACCAAACTCGAGTGCCTCGATATCGGCGCCGATGATTATTTAGGTAAACCCTTCGATGTGCGCGAGTTAGCCGCGCGTATTCGGGCGATCGTCCGTCGGCAATATGGTTTAGATAATAACAGCTTGAATATTGGCGCGTTAAGTATCGACCTCAACACCCGCGAAGTGAGTTTTCGCGATCAAAATGTGCCTCTGTCACGCCGGGAATTTCAGCTATTGCTGGAACTGGCACAATCCGCAGGTCGTGTATTGACCCGTAATCAGTTAGAGCAGTTAACCTACGGTTGGGATGAGGTCGGCAGCAACTCGATTGAGGTTCATATCCACCATTTACGTAAAAAATTAGCCAACGACTTAATTAAGACGGTACGCGGCATTGGCTACACCCTAACCGAAGTCAATTAACCCATTAAAATTGACACTCGCGCAAGGATTTAAGTGACAAACTCGGCGTTTATCGGTATTTAGTAACTGCCTTTTAGGCATGTCTACTCTCACCATAAACGACGGGGACCACAGGGTGAATCGACTCAAGGTGCTGGATGTGTACTCATTACGTTTGTTATTAACCTTGCTGATGCTCTCGGGGATTTCAGTTTCCGTGGGCATTTCAAGCTGGTTCAGCACCCGAGATTCTAAGCATCAAATCGAAGAGTTATTTGATGCGCAGATGCTGCAAAGCGCGAAAATGCTTGAACTGTTCTATCACGACGAGGAAGCTTTCAAAGCGCCGCAAGAGTTGCCGCAAGTTCTCCATGTGCCCGACAGTCAAGTGAGCACCTTTGCCGAAAAAGCCGATGCGTTAAAGCTTGCCTATGAGCATAAACTCGCCTTCCAGATCTGGAGTGAGGCGGGGCAAGCACTGGTCTTTTCAGACAATATTGGCCGCCAACCCATCACTAAGTTTGTCCAAGGCTACAGCAAAAAAGTGTTCGAAGGGGAGCTCTGGCATGTGTTCAGCTTTTTTTCGGTCAAACACAAAGTCTGGATAGTTACTGCCCAGCAGGACGAAGTGCGCCAAGAGCTGGTCTCACAGATTATGCATAATGCCGTGATAGTACCGCTGATCGTGGTGCCCTTAACCTTACTTATCGTCAGCTTGCTGTTTTACATCTTGTTCCGTCCGTTGAAGTCCTTCGAGCGCGAGTTAATGGCGCGCTCGCCTAACGATCTCACGCCGCTCACTATGTCACTCCCAAAGGAACTTGTGCCCGTGCGCCGCGCGCTAAATCAATATATCAGCAGCATTGCGCATTTTATTGCGCGGGAACGCCGCTTTAGTGCCGATGCGGCCCATGAGTTAAAAACCCCCTTATCCGTGATTAAGTTACATCAACAGGGTTTAGAAGGCTTAGTGGGAGAGGGGGATGCGGAGCGCATCCACCTCGCCGCCATCGATGCGGGTGTGAAGCATATGAGTCATACAGTGGAGCAGCTCTTACTGCTTGCGCGGGTCGATTCGATTGCCGAATTGAATGTGCAGCCTCATCCGTTATTGCCGATGGTGGAGGATGCGCTGAACCAGCTAATGCCGCTGATCACCGACTATGAATGGAATATCGAAGTAGACGCAGCATTAACGCTCAACTGCGATCGCTTTTACCTGTTGATCGTGCTGAAAAATATCATCGAAAATGCCTGTAAATACAGTCCTGCTGAAACGCAAATTTGCATTAGTGCAGCGCTAACTGACGCTTATGTAGAGATCAACATCGCCGACCGTGGTCAGGGCATGACCCATGAGCAAATTGCCAGCGCGACGGAACGCTTTTACCGCGTCAATGAGAATGAGGGGATAGGTGCGGGACTCGGGCTTTCCATCTGCCACCACATTATTGATTTGCACCAAGGGCAATTGACGATAACGCCCCGCGAAAATGGCGGTTTAGTGGTTACCCTTTTATTACCTCAATAGTATCGTTTGTTTTGTTGGTACGCGCTTGATGCAATAAATTTTGTTGCAATAGGCTCGCGTATTGGCAGGCATCACCTAAGATTATTGTCAGCAGTCAGTTTGCAAAAGAGGCTGATTTTGTTTCTATAATGCGAACTAGATAGCACTTTACTCACATATGTTACTTTTAAAGATCAAATCCGTATGTTAATTCGAATTTGATATTCTTTATTGGTATAAGTATATTGCTAAATAGTATCGTGCAAAAGGAGTTAACTGCATCTTTATTTATGAGTTTTTTACTCCTTCTGATATCTTTCGCGATATGTAACAGCCTGTGTTTTTTTACCATCAAACCGCGGTAAAAAAATTTCACTGTGCAGACAAAAAACGTTGATTTCTTAGTTTATTTTTAGGTTACCTATCCTATGGTTAGCTTGTTGCGTTGCCAATCGTTTAAACCTTCTTCTTCACTCATTTGCTCACTGGCGCTTAGCGCAGCATTTGCGCTGTCGAGCACGGCATTTGCTGAAGAGACAAAGCCTGCTGAAAACAAACCCGCCACACCTGTGGTGAGTCCACCTAAGGCGACGGCTCAGCCGGCGAACAAAAATCAAGTGAGATTTACAAAAACGGGCACCTTTGATGGCGATTCTGTAATGAAACTGGCGCGTAAGCTGGCTTCTAAGCCCTATGTGGCGCTAAAGGATCCGCTGCCAGCAGGCCTCGCCAAGTTAACCTACGATGAATACCGCGACATTCGCTTTAACCCGATTTCGTCCATTTGGCGCGATCAAGGTTTACCATTTCAAATGCAAATGTTTCACCGTGGCTTCTATTTCCAAGATTTGATCGAAATTGCCATCGTTGAAGCTAACCAATCGACTCACTTAGCCTACGAGCCTAAGTATTTCACTGCCGGTGAAGTTATCAGCCAAGCATTGCCAAATGATGACATTGGTTACTCAGGCTTTCGCATTCATAACCAGTTAAACACCAACGGTGTGTATGACGAGCTGATGGTGTTCCAAGGCGCGAGTTATTTCCGTGCCTTAGGTAAAGGTAACTCCTATGGCTTATCTGCCCGTGGTTTGGCATTAAAAACCGCCGATCCAGAAGGGGAAGAGTTCCCTATTTTCCGTGCATTTTGGGTTGAACGTCCTTCCTACGACAGCAACCTGATCGTGGTGCATGCACTGCTGGATAGCCCAAGTGTTGCGGGCGCGTATCGCTTCTCTGTGCGTCCTGGTGACAACACCCAGATCGACGTCGAAGCGACCTTATTCCCTCGCGTCGAACTCAGCAAAGTCGGTCTAGCTCCTAGCACTAGCATGTTTTTACATTCACTTAATGGCCGCCACGATACCGACGACTTTAGACCTGAAGTTCACGATTCAGACGGTTTGTTAATGTTTAACGGCCGTGGTGAGCACCTATGGCGCCCTCTGGCTAACCCTCGCCAATTACAGGTGAGCGCGTTTGCCGACAACTCGCCACAGGGCTTTGGTTTAATTCAACGTGAACGCAATTACGCTTCTTATCAAGATCTCGAAGCCCACTACGAGCGTCGTCCAAGTTTATGGATTGAACCTGTGGGTAACTGGGGACAAGGTGCGGTCGTTCTGACAGAAATTCCAACAGAATCAGAAATTCATGATAACATCGTGAGCTTCTGGAAGCCGCGTCAGCCTATTCCTGCGGGCAGCGAGTATCATTTTGCTTACCGTATGAGTTGGGGCGAGGAACCAGCGGCGAAAACCAATTCTGTCGTGGTGAGTCGTACTGCCAGTGGTCGTGCCGACATCGCAAAAGCGACCCCAAGACGTTTGTTTGTCGTGGATTATCATCTTAACGGCGCCATGCCCGATGAATTACCACTCGCGAAGGTTGAGTCTTCCGGTGGGGTGATTTCAAATGTGGTTATTGCGCGTAACGCGGCTAACAATGGTTATCGCCTCGCGTTTGAGTTGGAGCCAGAAGATAAGGAACTTATCGAATTACGTGCCGAACTCAAGTTCTCAACACCGCGTCAGGTTGAAACCTGGCTCTATCGCTGGACGCTTTAAGGTCCATGACGGAGCAACATAATATGACTGTATCCGAGAATTCGGTTCTTGAGACTGAAGTGCTCGTGGGTGGTAGCGCCATGCCTAATGAAAGGCCTGGCGCGATGGAACCCCAAAGCTTAAGCAAAATGCCTGAAGGCTTCCCACGCCGTAGCACAGTGGCTAACGGCGTGCGCTCGAAGGTATCCCGTCGATTTTTTGTCGTAGGCGGCGCACTGGCACTGTCTGCGTTTGCTATCTACGAAATGGGCGCAGTATTCAGTATCGGCGGGATCACTCCCCTCGAATATCTGATGTTGGTACTGTTTGCGATTAACTTCTGCTGGATTGCCTTAGCGTTTTGTAGTGGTATCGCAGGCTTCTTCATGTTGCTGAAAAAGCCCAAGCCAAACGAGCTTGACCAGACTGAGTTACATACCCGCACCGCGATTTTGATGCCCACCTATAACGAGTCGCCTGATAGGGTGTTCTCTGCGGTATCTGTGATGGCGGAAGCCTTGTCGCAAACGGGACATGGCCATGCGTTTGATTGGTTTATATTAAGTGATACCACAGATCCTGAAATCGCCCTGTTAGAAGAGCAGGCGTTTTTAGTGCTGCGCCAAGAAACCCACAAACATTCTCGCGTGTATTACCGCCGCCGTCGTAAGAACGTGGCGCGTAAAGCGGGTAACGTGGCGGATTTCTGCCGCCGTTGGGGTTCCCGTTACGATCACTTACTGGTGCTCGATGCCGATAGCTTGATGGAGTCATCTACCATCACGGGCTTAGCACAACGTATGCAGGCTGATCCTGACGCCGGACTTATCCAAACCATTCCATCACTGATCAATGGCACCACTCTAATGGCGCGTCTGCAACAGTTTGCGGCACGTATTTATGGTCCTGTGATTGGTACGGGTCTAGGTTGGTGGGTACAAAAAGAAGGTAACTTCTGGGGCCATAACGCTATTATTCGTACCGAAGCCTTTATGGGCGCAGCAGGTCTGCCAAACCTTAAGGGTAAGCCGCCATTTGGTGGTCATATCCTAAGCCATGACTTCGTCGAAGCGGCGCTTATTCGCCGTGCGGGCTGGAGTGTGGTGATTGCCTACGACTTACCTGGCTCTTATGAAGAATGTCCGCCATCGATTGTCGATTTAGCCGTGCGCGATCGCCGTTGGTGTCAAGGTAACTTACAGCATTCCCGTATTCTGCCAACCAAAGGCTTGCACTGGGTTAGCCGTTTGCACTTAATGACGGGCATTATGGCGTATCTGTCATCGCCATTCTGGTTGTTATTGATTTTGACCGGTTTGATGCTCGCGTTGCAGGCACACTTTATTCGTCCTGAGTATTTTACCGACCAATTCTCGCTGTTCCCGACATGGCCAATCATGGACTCGGATAGGGCATTGAGATTGTTCTATATCACCATGGGCGTGTTGTTTGGACCTAAGATTTTCGGCGTATTATTGCTGCTAAAAGATGGCAATTTTGCCCGCAGTGTCGGTGGTCGCATCAAAGCGATTTTAAGCGTGATATTTGAGGTAATCCTCTCTGCACTGATCGCACCTATCATGATGTTCATCCACTGCGGTGCGGTGATGTCGATTCTGATGGGACGTGACAGTGGTTGGTCTCCACAGCGCCGCGACGATGGCAGCATGCCTTGGTTAACCCTGATCTATCGCCACCGCTGGCATATGCTGGCGGGCGTGATGTTAGGTTATGCGGCCATTTTGGACTCTTTGACATTGCTCGCGTGGATGAGCCCAGCCTTGATTGGTCTGTGGTTAGCCGTGCCGATTTCGGCGTGGACGGGGTCAATCAAAATTGGTGAGTTCTTTAAACGCATTGGCATTTTGGCCACGCCGGAGGAGCGTAATCCTGCGCCTATCTGTATTCGTGCTCAAGAGGCACGTGCCGCTTATCAGGCGCATATCGAGCAGCCTTGGACATTAGCGCAAGTGTTAAAAGATCCAGCGTTAATGGAACTGCATTTAGCTATGGTTGATAAGCAGCCACTGCGTGCGGCGGGTACACCCATTGAACCGGTTGAAGCTATTGTGCACGTAAAAGTGCATGAAGCGCAGTGCCAACAGAGTGCCTTGGCGTTATTTAACCGTCAGGAGATGGCGCTGGTGCTGGCTAATCCGCTGATGCTGCGAAGTTTACAAAAACTGCCAGAGCAGTTTGTGCCGGAAGACTTAGTGTCTTTCTGCTAGTGCGAACTTCAACCTAGCGTTATTTCGCTAACTCGATGAAATGCCACAGATGCCTATCAGTGGCATTTTTGTTTTATCCCTTTGCTGCCTGCATTTCGTTAACGGCTTCAGCTATAGTGAATACAGATCACTGGTGAATTGAGTGTTGATGTCAACATTCGCGGTATATCAGCTCAGTATCTGCAATTACAGGGGATGTTTATGATGCCTGTGAGTCGATTAACGCCAAATCCTACCAAACGAAATCGCAGTTGGAGTTCAGTTAAGCGCTGGCCACTTAGCACATTGCTGATGGGACTTTCGCTTGTGGTCATTGAATCCTATGCTGCTGAACCTCCAGTCACTGCACCTTTAAGTGTTGAACCACAAACTGGTGAGCTGCTAGCTGATGCACTTTCCTCTGAAGTCGCCGACCCTGACACTGCAGTTGAGCAAATCCTAGGGCAAACCTTACTCTTGAGTCTTGCCGATGTGAGCCCAGTTTTTAGCGCCAATTATCAGCAATTGATCCAGTGGCGGCAGAGGGCGCTGGATAATGAGGAGCAGGTGAAGCTTCAGCAAATGCAGCTACAACTGGATAACTATTGGCAGTATCTTGATGCCCAAGCTGAATGCATGACGCCATGCTCATCGGCAACACTGCTACCAAAGGATGCGTATTTTCGCGCTGTGGTCCTCAAGCTGAAGCAATTAATGGCGTTAGCGGAATCCTCTACGTGGGATACACTCATCCTCGAAGATAAGCTCAGTCCAGGACAAGAGAGTCCGCTCATCGCGCCGATTGCGCAGCGACTTTTCCTATTAGGTTTTCTAGAAAATATGCCTAGCACAGCTTCCGAGCCAGTATCTGAACTAGGATCTGAGCCAGTCATTAAGCCAGACACCATTTCACCAGACGCAACAACTCCTGCCGGAGCAGTCGCACAGTCGAAGCTGGTTGCAACTGTTAACAACCCCCTGCGTTATGATGATGCGCTGGTTAGCGCTATCAAAGCCTTTCAAACCCTGCATGGTTTACAGGCGGATGGGGTGATAGGTAAGCAGACCCTGTATTGGCTAAATCAATCTCCCTATGCTCGGGCACAGCTGTTGGCCAAAAATACCCTTAGGCAGCAGATTTTTACGCGCACCTTACCTGCAAGTTATCTGATGATAAACATCCCAGCATTTGAGCTGCAATTCGTCGAAGCGGGGAAGGTCATTCTTAATTCAAAAGTAATAGTAGGCAAAGCATCGCGGCCTACACCACTGTTAAGTAGTCATATCTCCAGCGTGGTGCTCAATCCTCAGTGGCGAGTGCCACGCACCATTGTCCGGCGCGATATCTTGCCCCATATACGTCAGGATGGTCATTACCTGCAGGATCGTGGGTTTGATGTCTACGACTATGACGGCGCGCAAGTCGAACATTCGCCGCAGGAGTGGCAAGAGTTGGCATCCAGCCATTTTCCCTATCGCTTAGTGCAGCGCCCTGGGGCGAAAAACGCCTTAGGTCGATATAAATTTCATTTCGACAACAGTTTTAGCGTGTATTTGCACGGAACTTCTGAGCCAAGTCTCTTTAAAAAGACCGATAGGGCCTTATCATCGGGTTGCATTCGGGTTGAAAAGGTCGAGGAGCTGGCCCGCTGGTTTCAGACTCACTTAGTTAAAGATACGCGTCTTTGGGACAAATTAGCGCCTAATACCACTCAATCCCAATGGTTTGCGTTGTCAGATACCATGCCGGTTTACACGGTTTATTGGACAGCATGGCTTGATGATGCTGGGCAAATTCAATATCGCAATGATATTTATCAGCTAGAGGCTGAGTTTACCCAGGCGGTACCTGCAGCAATTTTTTACATTCTATAACGACCTGAACTTTTAAGAGATTTTGAAATCTGAAATCTTGCGAGCCAGTCAAGGCTTGATCTGAATGGCGATTCAGTATAATTTGCGGTTTTAGTGTCCAAAAAACGAACAAAAGGTGATGATGTGACGTTACTTTGTCCTGCCCGTAGGCAGTTGTTGTTAGGCCTCAGTGGTGTGGCATTGTGTTCTTTAATTCCTTCTAAAGCGTTTGCAAGTCGGTCGACTAAAGGGGTTCGCGATCTCAGCCTCTATAATCGCCATACGGGCGAGCATAACAATGGTAGTTATTGGATTGACGGCCATTATCAGAGCGAAGTGTTGAATGATTTTAGTCATTTGCTGCGGGACCATCGCCAAAATGTGGCGGCGCCCATGGATAAACGCTTATTCGATCTGCTTTACACCCTTAAGAGCACCCTCAATACCGAGAACGAAATCCATGTGATTTCAGGCTATCGTTCGCCTAAGACTAACGCCATGTTGGCGGGTAAGAGCAGTGGGGTGGCAAAGAAAAGTTATCATATGCAAGGCATGGCAATGGACATCGCTATCCCAGGCGTGAACCTAAAGACCCTTCGTGATGCGGCGTTATCGCTTAAATTAGGTGGGGTAGGTTATTACCCTAAGTCGGGCTTTGTGCATGTTGACTGTGGCCCAGTCCGCCACTGGTAGTCTTATCGTTTTGCACTGAGAGCTGCTGATAAAACTGCAGCTCGAGTGCTTGAATATCCTGCAAATAATGTTTTAACAGCGGCAAAAAGAGTTGCCCAAGCTTGTTCATTTCCCGATGTTGTTGCCAGTCGTTCACATGCTGATTGAGGCACTGTGAAAACTTAAATTGCCTGAGTCGTTGGCCTTCAACGGCGGATGATTCACAAAGCTGCATCAACATCAGCAAACTGCGATTTTTTTGTTGAGTGCAGGCGAGCAGCTCTAACAGTTTCAATTCGATTGTGGTCTGTTGATAGGGTACAGTTTCGATAAGTGAGACGAGTTCACGGGCTAATTGGCATGAAAGATGATTTTCTTGTTGCAATAAATACAGCTCGTGACGCATGTTTGACAAGACTGAAGTGACAAAATTTGCCCGAGCTTAGCAGGCATAGACGGGCTTAAGTGTGATCAAGATCGCGTGTTTTTTGATTCAGATCAAAGCCGCTTCGGCTATGTAACAGGCTACAAACAAGTTTTCCAATTCAATAAATACTCTTTGTGATTTATAACGATAGCCGCTCGGTATCATTCAGGTTTAAGAGTGGGGCTGTTCTTGTACCTGCCGAATAACTGTGTTAGTATGCGCGCGCTTTATATGAGTCACCATTGGTCGAAAATGGTGACGGTTTTTACTCTAAATTTAAGTGAGAAACACATGTCTTACACTATCCAAGCACAAACCCGCACTGAAATAGGGAAAGGTTCGAGCCGCCGCCTACGTCATGCAGGTAAAGTTCCTGCTGTTATCTACGGCGCAGGCAAAGAGCCAGTTTCTATTGTTTTTGATCACAAAGACATCATCAACATTCAAACTAACGAAGACTTCTACACTTCTGTTGTGA
The DNA here is from genome assembly GCF_019457435.1 of Shewanella sp. FJAT-51649. NCBI lineage: Bacteria > Pseudomonadati > Pseudomonadota > Gammaproteobacteria > Alteromonadales > Shewanellaceae > Shewanella > Shewanella sp. FJAT-51649. Next base: position 2,226,162 of record NZ_CP080411.1, read on the forward strand.
CTATCGTTTTAGATGGCAAAGAAGTAGGTGTCCGTGCACAAGCTATGCAACGTCACGCGTTCAAGCCAATGATCGAGCACGTTGACTTCGTTTACGCTTAATCGCGTGATTGAAGCAAAAAAGCGCCTATAGGGCGCTTTTTTTGTGGCTGTTTTTTAACGAAAAAGATAAGTATCCCCGCGTAACATGGCTACGCGGGGGAACATCACTTGATATTGAAGTTGTAATAGATATCGAGGGATTGGCCTAAGGTGCCTGATACCGTTTCCAGATAGAGTTGCGATAACAGGTAGTATCTGACCGTCATCTCATACCCTGGGTTAAATACCCCGACGCCATATTTCACCATCAGGTTATCACCGATAAAGCCACTGATCGCCACGCGGCCCTCATCGTTGGTGTCCAGTTGTACGTTCGAGAAGCCAAACTCTTCAATAATCCCCGTGGCGGTACTGCCAATGTTATTGATAGCGCCACCGCCGCCGACTTGTGAACCTAAGCCCAGTGCCGCACCCATCATCAGCGAATTGTTCTGCTCGTTATTGCTACTATTAAAACCACTGCCTTTGATAATGTAAGACAGGATCTCCGCTTGCTCCTTAGCAGGGTTAGAGAACAGGGTCACTACCGGGCGGGCAGGCGTACCTGTGACACGTACGCCCGCGACCAGATCTTCACTCTTAATTTCACGAATCGCTTCGATATTTAAGTTAGGGACGGATGTGGGGCCGACAAACTGCACCTCACCGGTGCGGATTTTCAGGGTTTGCCCCATAAACTTATAGCTGCCTTGTTTGACTTTAATATCGCCAAACAGCAGTGGTGGGCGGAACGCCTGTTGCTGCAGTTTTAAGGTTCCTTGCAGCTTACCTTTAAGGCCCATGCCATCTACTTTTAAGTCGTTACCGACATTAATGTTTAGATCCGCCACTATGGCATAGGGGCTGGCTTTAGGTTGCGCCGCGGCAATCGAGTCATCGAAGACCACATCTTCCGACAGGGCAACACCGCCCTCGGCGAGCTGGACTATTTTGATATTACCCGAAGGCACATCGACAACCCCTTTGACTTCGAGCTGTTGACTGCTAAAGGCGATGGTGAGATCGGGCGAAACATCAAGCAGCGCGAGTGGCGGTTGGATCACGGCTAATTTGTCGCCCTTTATTGCAAGTTCGCCACTAAATTGACCCTGAGGCCAACGCATATCACCCGTGACGCGGCCTAAACCGTTGCCCATCATCCAACGTCCCTTGAGCGATGCCTGTTGGCCGCCCAAGTCCATCGACATATCTATTTTATTGATAAGCGTTGGGTTGGCGGTCAACGCGAGGGCACCTTGGGTCAGGGACACATTGCCCGAAACCTCTGGGGCATCCAAGGTGCCGGCAAAGTTTAATCTGCTGGTCAACAAACCTTCGAGGGTATTGAGCTGCGGGAAAAACTCGCCCAAGGGTTGCAGGTTAATTTGCTTGATATTGGCATAACCCGACAAGGTTCTGTCTGGCGTAACGTTGACCGTGACCTCACTCTGCCAACTGGCGACATCTTCCGATTCAAAGCTAATCGATGAGAGGAGTCGTTTAGCATCTAAGTTAGCTTTAAAATCAAGCTGTTGATAATTAATGGTGACTTCACGGTTTTTTGCCCGTTTAAGCTTGATGCTACCGGGCGTAAAATTAAAGTCGACATTGGCCGTGGGTTTACGTCCCGCCGCCCAAGCAAAGTTTGCCAAGAGTGAAGAACCGCCTTCCCACTGCATATTGTTTGGTAATACAGGCACTAACAGCTTACCTAAATTACCCGCATAGCTGAGCTGAGCCTCGCCAGTTTTGCCAATCGTTACTTGATTATCGAGGCAAACCTTACTGTTGGGGTTGACCAGACAGAAGGGGCTGATATTGCCTTTGGACTTATTTTGATCCCAAGCGACAAGAATATCCTTATCTATCTCCCAACGTCCGACGGGGGTTGCCAAGTTGATTTTATTCACCTGCGCCTGCAGTTGGGATTTTTTCATATCGTATTGGCTAGTGACGCCAAGCTCGAGTCCTAAATCCCCTGAGGCGCTGAGGGTGAGTTTTTGGTTTTGAATATCGCCCTTACTGCCCAAAGTCACTGTATCTAAGCTCTGTGAGCCGAGTTGCAGTGCCTTGGACTTGAGTGATAAGGCAAACTCATGGGCATCCAAAGGCTTATAGTAAGCCTTGAGTGTTGACTCCCTGAGCTTAATATTTTGATGCACCAGATCGACCAGTTGCGCGGTTAACTCTACCTGTGGATGTTTCTCATCCCCTGTGACATTGATATCGGCCTGCAATTGGCCACTGGCTTGGGGTAGCCATAAACCGAAATCGGGGACTTGCAGTTTGCCCTCAAGGTTCCAGGTTTTGTTGGTTTCGCCCGCTAAGGTTAAGGTGGAACCCAGTACCTTGGCGTTGACGCCTTTAGCGCTGATATACAGTTTATCGTTGATGCTGACATCGGCTGTGATATCAAACGGATAGCCTTGCATCGTGCCCGACAGTTGAGTGTCCGTTAGGGCCACTTGCCACTGTTTATCTAACAGGCGCCCCGTGGTCTGCAATTGGCCCGAGATTAAACTGTTTGGCAAGCTGCTCGTTGCACTTGCACTTGCACTTGTAGTTGCATTTGTTGTCGCAGGAGCAGGAGCATTTGCTGTGGCAGGCGCTGGCTTATCGGTATTTGTGCTCGGCGCTTTGGAGTCCTTTTTAGGTGTTGTTTCAGGTGTCTGCGCGGTTTCCAGCAGGGTGATTTCCTGTAATTTCAGGTTATCGAGCAATACCTTGGCTTTCCAAGTGATCGCCTTAGCGTAATCTAGCTCACCGGTGACATCGACCGAACCTAGCTCGCCCTTAGCATTAAACTGCTTAATATCGAGTTTTGCATCTTGATGATGAAGTTCACTGCTGATGGCTAACACTTTATGGAAAGGTGTGGTGACATTTCCATTGAGCGTCGCCGCTTGTTGCGTGAGAGAACCTTGGCTGTCGAGGTTGAGATCGCTGACGAGATACTCGGCATGTTGCAGCGGCCATTGTGCGCGGGCTTTCTCCAGTTTGACCTTGTAGGGCAGCGTGGGATCTTTAAGGGTCAATTGTCCATTGAGACTAAAATCCACATCCCCCTTGGCAAGGGCATGGATCCCAAGCTGTCCGACGCTTTGGCTAAGCGTTAGGCTTAATTGTTGATGGGTCAGTTCTGGCAACTCGGCAACCTGAGTGACATTGGCCTGAACCTCAAGTGCGAGCGGATAGTCCTGTTCGAGGGCGAGTTGGCCCACCACAGAAACTTCGCCATAACTATGGGCAAGCAGCAGTTTTTCTAGGGTTAACTGATACTTGGCAAATTTACCTTGAAGCTCAATATGGCTAAACAGATCTTCGCGCGGACCAATCTGTAAACGGCTGTTGTCTAAACTGAGGTGCTTTATATCCACCGGGAAAGGCATAAAAACCTGTGGTAAATGGGCAAGTGCCCATTCCTCTGTAGATGCTTGCTTGTCGGTGTTTTCATCCGTTTGCTTATTAGCTTGAGGATTTGCAGGGGCTTTCGCCGAGTCCTTATCAGTAATTGGCTTATCTGCTGTGGTTTTAGCGCTTGCTGTAATTACTGCGGTTGCTGATTTTTCTGTCTCAGGCTGAGGAGGCGTCGTCGCTGCGCTCGTGGTTTCTGCCGCTGCAGTTGTCTCGGCTGCCTTGGTGTCAGTGACTTGTTTGCTAGTGATTTGAGTGTTTGCGCCTTGAAGAGCTGTGGCCTGTGTGTCTGGCGCAGGGCTGTCGTCGGTTGGAATTAACACGGCCAAGCCTTCACTGCTAAGCTGCTCGACCGTTAGTCCTTCGGCAAACCAAGTGGCGGCGGTCTGAATATGATTTGCCGAAAAGCGCATCTTATCGACAGCAATATTGATGTTATTCAGTTCGGCGCTGTCGAGTTTGATGCCAAAGGGTAGAACCAGTTCACTCGGCTCAGCATTTTCGGGGGGGACGTCGACTTCTGCGCCGCCTGCGCTTAAGGCCTCGGTATCAATATTGACATCGATTTGGCTCGCCGTTAAAGCATTCACGCACAGCCGTTTTTGCAGCAGACATGTGGGTTGCCATGCTAAGTGTAAATCCTTGAGTTCGACCTTAATCCCATCCATCGACCAACTGGCGTGGGCTAAGGTGAGATCTTTATTTAAGGAGCCTGAGGTGTAGGTGAGCGCCAGATCGGGCACAAACTTATCCGCTAAACCCACACTTACCCGAGAGCCAATTTCAGTCCCTAGCAGTAATGCCGTTAACACCAAAAGACTTAAGGGAACGTAAACAATAATCCGCGTGCAGAGTTTAAATATTTGCCAAATGCGCAGCTTAAGTGATTTGGGCTGCACGCATGTTGGGTTTTGCTCCAAAGAGGATTGCTCAAGTGTTTGATTCTCTTGTTGAGCCGTTGCATTAGGTTCATGAATTGGGGGCTGACTCATAGCTCTGTCCCCATGGTTAAGTGAATGCGCCATGAGCGGTCGATGGTGTCTGTTTCTTTCAAACCAACCCCTAGATCTAACTTAATTGGGCCAATGGGGGAGATCCAATGGATACCGCCACCCACAGAGACCACAGGCTCAAACTGATTGTTATCAAAGGCGTTACCCGCATCCACAAAGGTGGCAACACGCCAAGTCGGGGTAACGTAATATTGATATTCCAAACTACCTACCATGAGATAGCGTCCACCGATAACCTCACGATTAACTTTGCCATCGGCATCGAGGTAATCGAGATATGGCCCAAGTTCTTGATAGCCATAGCCACGTATGGTTTGGTCGCCACCGGCAAAGTAGCGCAGTGACGGTGGAATAAAGGCCAGCTCATTTTCATTGGCTAGGTTGGCGGCGAGATCCATGCGCGCCACGATTCTGTGGTTATCAAAAAAGGTATCAATCCACTTAAACTTGGCCTGTAAACGGGCAAGGCGGGTTTCTGATCCCAGATAAGGATCGGCATAATCTAGGCTGTATATTTGCCTAAAGCCGGACTTGGGATCGAGTGAGTTATCGCCACGGGTGGTTTTAGAAAAGTTAATTCCTGCCAGATAAAAACTGGGGCTGTAATCGATGTCAGATTGAGTGTATTCCTCGCGGATCGCATCGAGGGAATAGCTCATGAGCCATTGATTATCTAAACGTTGCTGCCTGAGTAGCCCGAGCAAGTACTTAGTCGACTCCAATTGGCCCGTGTTACGAAAATCGCGGTTCTCGGGCTCGTAAATCTGGGTGACCCCGTATTTGTCCCGCAGCAGGCCTAAACGAATTTTGAGTTGATCGTCTAAGGGATGAGTCAGCGGAATCGTATAAGTGGTTAAAAACTTGGGCCTGTCAGGCGACCATTCCAAACTGGTTTCTTGGGAATGACCGTATTTATTGATCTGTGGCGTACGCCAAGTGACCCGCACCCTGGGATCGAAGGTTTTATCCGCGCTTTGACCTATGTCACCACCGAGACCTAACTCGATAGAGTGACTGGCTTTGTCTGTGAGTTCTACTTTTACGGGAAGCTGATTGTCCTTTGCCTGATCGATCTGTGGGATAACCTTGATATTGGCAAAATAGCCCGTATCCAACAACTGGCGGTTCAGGGCGCTGACACGACGGGTTGAATAGGCCGCATCTTCCTTGAAGGGAATAAGCTTAGTGAGAATGTCCGGCTCTAAGCTATGGCCTTCAAAACTCACTTGACCAAAGTGGTAACGCACGCCGGAGTTAAAATGCAGGCTAATTTGCGCCGTGTTTAAATCGCGGTTGATTTTGATCTGTGACTCGGTGAATTCGCCATCGAAATAACCTCTAGCCAAGGCAAGCGTCACCAGTTGGGATTTCACATCGGAATACACCCCATGGTTGAGTGTATCCCCAGGTTTGATATTGACATCCGCCAGCCACTTATCGAAGGCGCGGTCGTCGAGCATCTCGCCGGAAAAATTAATGTCGACCCATTGGATCTTTACCGGTTCGCCCGCTTTGACCGTAAGCTTTAATTCCCACGGGCCTTTGTCCTTTTCGACTAACTGTTCTTCCACTTCTCCATGGTAATAGCCCATGGATTCGAGAGCGGTGGAGACATTGTCTTCCACGTTAAATAAAAAGGCGCGCCGCTGCACTTCGGAGTCTGGCATCGCACCTAAGTGGGCGAGAATGTTACGCTTTAGGGCTTCGTCGACCCCGTTGACAGAAAGCGTTAAAAAGTTATCGGCGGCCATAGTCCCTGATGTGACTAAACTCAGACCAACAAGCAAATGAAGACGAAAAGGTAATGACGTTATTTGCAAGAATCGCTGCACTTTAATATCCCTGTGATGTGGTTTCATTGTCGCCAGAATGGAGGTAACAGGCAAGGAGATGATTGAAATTAGTCATTGAAATGGTTACAAAGGACGTTACTGTTTAAGGGGATGTAAATAATGAAAATAAAATTAGCCACCTTTAGTTTAATTCTCTCGAGTGCACTTTTTATGTCACAAAATACCCAAGCGAATGAAAAACCTTTTGCCATTGCGATCCACGGTGGCGCTGGCACGATTTCTAAGGCCAACCTCACGCCAGAGCTGCGTCAGGCCTATAAAGACAAGCTTAAAGAGGCCGTCGATAAAGGCTCAAAAGTGCTCGAGCAGGGCGGTGATAGCTTAGTCGCGGTGCAAACCGCTATCAATGTATTAGAAAATAGCCCGCTGTTTAACGCAGGTGTCGGTTCGGTTTACACCTATGATGGCGGCCACGAGTTAGATGCCTCCATTATGGATGGTAAAACCATGAATGCGGGCGCCGTAGCGGGCGTGCGCCATATCGCTAATCCCATCGATTTGGCCTTAGCCGTGATGAATAAGTCTGAGCATGTCATGCTGTCGGGCGCAGGCGCCGAGGAGTTTGCCTTAACTCAAGGTTTTAAACTGGTACCTAACAGCCATTTCGATAGCGATGCCCGTTATCAGCAATTACTCGATGCCAGACAAAAGCTGCAGGCGGCTGAAAAATCAGACCAAATTGCGGGTATTGAGATGAAAGATCTCGATTATAAATTTGGTACCGTTGGTGCTGTCGCTTTAGATAAAAACGGCAACTTAGCTGCTGGGACTTCGACTGGCGGCATGACGGCCAAGCGTTTTGGTCGCATCGGGGACTCGCCTGTGATTGGGGCGGGCACCTATGCAGAAAACGGCGTTTGCGCTGTGTCGGCCACGGGCCATGGTGAGTTCTTTATTCGCTACCAAGTGGCGGGCGATATCTGCGCTAAGGTGAAATACCAGCAAAAATCCATTATTCAAGCGGCAGATGAAGTGATTAATCAACGCCTTATCACCGCTGGCGGCTCTGGTGGTGTGATTGCGATCGACCACAGAGGCAATATTGCCACGCCATTTAATACCGAAGGCATGTACCGCGCTACCCGTAGTAATAGTGAGCCTGCCCAAGTGATGATTTGGCAGGACCAATAAGGTTACAGTCTATTGCCTTAGCGCGTGCTTAACATGCGCTAAGGCAATATCTCTTAGCTATCCCAATCATAATGGCGCTTGTAGGCCCAGTATTACCCCTCTAAATCACCGTTTTTAACCGCCCAATTTCCTTCCCGCTGAGTAAATAGATAAGTCCAATCGATATTAATCGCTTACCACTTGCGAGATTTTGACTAGACTCAAAGCGTAAGCCGAGTTGAGTTGGTAAAGGATAGATTGGGGAGATTGCTATGGATTCTATAAAAATACGCGACCATATGGACCGTCAGCCCGTGTTGCTACGCGCCAATATGTCGCTGGCCACTGCGGTTGAAAAACTGTTAGACAATAACAAGATGGGTGCCGCTGTCGTGGATGATAACGGCGATTTGGTGGGATTTTTATCCCAGCAAGATTGCTTAGCCGTGATGCTTAAAAGCAGTTATCACTGTGATATGACCTCAGTGGTAAAAGATTGTATGCGCACCGAAGTCTTGTATGTCGGTCCCGATGACAGCATTTTGCAATTAGCAGAGCAAATGCTTGGCTCTAAACCTAAGATTTATCCCGTGGTCGAGCAGGGCAAAGTCGTTGGTACCATTAACCGCACGAATGTGCTGCGTGCCATGAATGTGTATATGCAGCAATGTTACTTAGCACCCGCCTAAGCTCTAAGCGCTAAGCCCTTCAAAAGGTGATTAATTTGCCTGTTTTTCATCCTTTTGAGGCCAAATTAGTCGTACCAATACGTCCCGTTCCTTGCTAGGATCGCTGTTTTCGATGCTAGCAATGGAATTTGGTTTTGAACTCTGACAAACATCCGCTATCGAGCGACTTTCTCAAGCAGTGCTTTCAAAGTGATGCCTCGCGGATCCGCCGCCGTTTATTTAAGCTCAATAAAGAAGCCGATTCTGATAAGAAAACCCAAGAATTAGCCAAACTGGCCGAGCAGGCGCAAGCAGCGTTCGAAAAGGTCGAGCAGCGTCTTAAGGCGCGCCCGAAAATCCAATACCCAGATAATTTGCCCGTTAGCGGCATGCGCGATGAGATCGCTAAAGCCATCAGTGAAAACCAAGTGGTGATCATTGCGGGTGAAACCGGTTCGGGTAAAACCACTCAGCTCCCGAAAATCTGTTTAGAACTGGGCCTTGGCAGCCGCGGCTTTATTGGTCATACCCAGCCACGCCGTTTAGCGGCCCGCAGCGTGGCGACACGTGTTGCCGAGGAGTTACAGAGTCCGCTCGGTGAAGTCGTGGGCTTTAAGGTGCGTTTTGCCGATGCCTTAAAGAGCGAATCCTATATCAAGCTGATGACCGACGGGATTTTACTGGCGGAGCTCACCTCGGATCGCTATTTAGATCAATACGATACTATCATCATCGACGAGGCGCACGAGCGCAGCCTCAACATCGATTTTATCTTGGGTTACCTCAAGCAAATTCTGAAAAAACGCCCCGATCTTAAGATCATCATCACCTCGGCGACTATCGATGTTGAGCGTTTTTCTAAGCATTTCAATAATGCACCTATTATCGAAGTCTCGGGTCGTACCTATCCGGTGGAAACCCGTTATCGCCCGCTAGTGCAAGATACCGAAGCGGATCTCGACCAAATCGAAGGGATTTTTGCCGCCGTCGATGAGTTAGTGGCCGAAGGCTTGGGCGATATTCTGATCTTTATGAACGGCGAGCGCGAAATTCGTGATACCGCCGAGCAGCTTAATCGCCGCAATTACCGCGATACCGAGATTTTGCCGTTATATGCGCGCCTGTCCTACGGCGAGCAGTCCAAGGTATTCAGCAGCCATACTGGGCGTCGCATCGTGCTTGCCACTAACGTGGCGGAAACCTCGCTGACAGTCCCAGGTATTCGTTATGTAATTGACCCAGGCACAGCGAGGATCAGTCGTTACAGTTATCGCACTAAGGTGCAGCGCCTGCCCATCGAGCCCATTTCACAGGCCAGTGCCAACCAGCGTCAAGGCCGCTGCGGCCGTGTTGGCCCAGGTATTTGTATTCGTTTATACGATGAGGCGGATTTTAACAGTCGTCCCGCGTTTACCGACCCCGAAATCCTACGCACAAACTTAGCCTCGGTGATTTTGCAGATGCTCGCCATCGGCCTTGGCGATATTGCAGCGTTCCCCTTTATTGAGCCGCCCGATCCGCGCCATATTCGCGATGGCTTCTTACTGCTTGAGGAATTACAAGCCGTTAAGCAGCAGAAGGGCAATATTGTGTTAACGCCGCTTGGGCGTCAGTTATCGCAGATCCCGGTGGATCCGCGTCTGGCTCGTATGGTGGTGGAGAGTCATCAGCTGGGCTGTTTGCAGGAAGTGCTAGTGATTGCCGCGGGTCTGTCGATTCAAGATCCCCGTGAGCGCCCTATGGATAAAAAGCAGGCGTCCGATGAGGCTCATCGCCGTTTTGCCGATCCCCATTCTGATTTTGTCAGCTGGGTGAACCTCTGGCAGCACTTAAAAGAGCAGCAAAAGGAATTATCCGCCAGCCAGTTCCGTAAAAAATGCCGCGACGAGTACTTAGCCTACCTGCGTGTGCGTGAATGGCAGGATTTATATACTCAGCTAAAACAAGCGGTTCACGATTTAAAGTGGCGTTTAAACGACACGCCAGCCAACTACGATGCGCTGCACCGTGCGTTGTTATCGGGTCTGCTGAGTCATATCGGCTTTAAGGACAATAACAACGAGTACTTAGGTGCGCGCAATCGTAAGTTTTTTGTGTTCCCCGGTTCACCGCTGGCGAAAAAAGGCCCGAAATGGATCATGGCGGCGGAGCTGACCGAAACCTCTAAGCTGTTTGCCCGCTGCTGCGCCAAAATTGAGCCTGAGTGGCTCGAGCCGTTAGCGGCGCATCTGATTAAAAAGAATCACTTAGAGCCGCATTTTGAGGCAAAACAGGGCAGTGTGATTGCCTTTGAAAACCAAGTGCTTTACGGTTTGACTGTGGTGCATCGCCGCCGCGTGCAATACGGGCCGATAAATCCTGTTGAAGCGCGGGAAATCTTTATCCGTAGCGCGCTTGCCGAAGGGCAATTACAGACCAAAGAAGCCTTCTTTATCGCTAACCAAAAGCTATTAGAGGATGTCGAAGCACTCGAGCACAAGTCCCGTCGCCGCGATATTTTGGTCGATGAACAAGTGTTAATGGACTTTTACGAGCCGCGCATTCCCGAAGGCATCTATAACGCGGCTAAGTTCTTTAGCTGGTGGAAAGAAGCGCGCCGTACTCAGCCCGATTTACTCGATTTTAATAAGTCACTGCTCATGCAGCGCAGTGCCGATCATATCTCGGCGCTCGATTTCCCCGACACTTGGCACAAGGGTAATATCCGCCTGCAACTGAGTTATCACTTTGATCCTGCGGCGAGTGATGATGGCGTCTCTGTGCATATTCCAGTGGCGCTACTCAATCAAATCGATGATACGGATTTCGATTGGCTGGTGGCGGGGATGCGTGAGGAGAAATGCGTCGCCCTGATTAAGTCGTTGCCTAAGGGGCTGAGACGTAACTTTGTGCCTGCGCCCGATTATGCCCGTGCCTGCGTACAGGCGATGCAGCCCTTTAGCGCCAGTTTACTCGATGCCATGTGCAAACAGCTTTTGCGTATGAGTGGTACGCGCGTCAATCCTGAAGATTTTGATGTCACGCAGATGCCCGCACATTTGCTGATGAACTTTAAGATTGAGGATGATAAGGGCAAGTTAGTGGCACAGGGGCGGGTACTCGATACCTTAAAGGCCGAGTTACAGGGCGTGGTCGCTAAGGCGATACGTCAAGTGGCGGATAAGGGGATTGAAAAGGAAGCGCTCACCGAGTGGTCCTTTGGCGACTTACCAAAACAATTTGAGCAGCGTAAGGGCAACTATCAAGTACGGGCTTTCCCTGCACTGATTGACAATAAAGACTCGGTTGCTATCAAATTATTTGATGATGAATTTGAGGCACAGGCAGCGCATCGTCAGGGTCTTCGTCGTCTGCTGTTACTCAATATTCCATCGCCGGTAAAACACCTGCAACAGGCACTGCCTAACAAGGCAAAACTGGCGATGTATTTCAATCCATTTGGTCAAGTGCAAATTCTGATTGATGACATCATTGCCGCAGCCGTGCAGCAATTGCTCGATGAAAAGGCGCTGGATGTGCGCGATGCTGCCGAGTTCGAGCAGGCCAAGGATTGGGTGCGCCAAGAGCTGAACCCTACCGCCGAGCAAATTGCCCTAAAAGTGGAGCAGATTTTGACGCTCTACCAAGGCATTAAAAAGCGGACTAAGGGCAAAATTAGCTTAGATATCGCTTTTGCGATGAGTGATATTCAAAGCCAATTAGACCAATTAGTGTTCAAGGGATTCGTCGAAGCCTGTGGTTGGAATCGCTTAGTGGATGTGGCGCGTTACTTAAAGGCGATTGAAACCCGTATCGATAAACTGCCCGTGGATCCGACCCGTGACCGTTTGCATATGCAGAGTATCACTAAAGTGCAGGAGGCCCTCGCGGCGCAACTTGCTAAGGTGCCACGCTCACAGCCTGTGCCTGCGGCACTGATTGAAGCCCGTTGGATGATTGAAGAATACCGTGTGTCTTGCTTTGCACAGGCGCTGGGCACGGCTTACCCCATCTCGGAAAAGCGTATCTTAAACCATATCCTGCTAAGTTAATGACGCTGATGCATTACTTATTTAATCTGTAAATTCAGTGAGTTGAGCGCAATGCATTATCTATAACATTAAAAGCCGAGCCTTAGGGTTCGGCTTTTTTATGGCTCATTTTCACCTAACTACCATTAGCCGCGACAAACTTGTCACCTACTGTGTAGATTTTCGCTATGGGCTATCGTTATGGGCTTTTGCTACGGACTTTCGCAGGTCGCTAACCCCAAGGAGCAAAGCCGATGCGAATAAATTGGCCGAAATGACTTTTAAAAGACCTAAAAATTGATGGGTCAGTTAGCCAATACGCTAGAGGATTTAGCAGTATCTTGAGTGAGTTAAGGCTTTGACGAAGATGTTAAACCGATTTTGCCGTGGATAATCGGTAATTTGTTCCTTCCTTTACCATCCCCTAATACTCCTTAAGGAATATTTTGTTTAAATCTTGTACGGTTTCCTTGCTTAGCGCCTCTCTCTTTTCCATGCTTTAGCAATTGGTTAATAAAAAAACATAACCAATCAATCGATTTACAATCTAAAAAAACGCTTAAAAACCATGATCTAACTAAATCTATCGCCAAATTGATGATCTGGATCAAGCATCAAAGGGTTTACCGATTTGGAGGTATACAGTTTGTTAACACCTTAACGCTATGATCATTTCGTGGATCAAAGATGTAATTGAGATACCTATAAATCCTGCATTGGTCAGAGCAATCCATCACAGGAACGAACCTCTTGGAGGACGCATGAGTGCTAACAGCGCAGCAGAAAAATCCTTAGAACTGAAAATTTTTATCTTTTTAACCGTATTTCTCGCCCCCCTCTTATCCGTGTTGTTGGTGAGTGGATTGGGATTTGCCATATGGTTTAGCCAAATCTTCACCGGCCCGCCGGGTGCAGGTTGAGGCCTAAAGAATAATAACAACAGCATGAATAAGCGGAGTGTCGGATGAGCAAAGAGCTTCATATCACGAGTCTGGTGGTGCAAGTCATGCCACAAAAAATGGCGGATGTTAGGCAACACATTATGGCGATTGAAAATGCCGAACTCTCTGTCAATAACGAAGTGAAACTCGTCGTCGTACTTGAAGGTGACTCCCAACGTGCCTTGATGGACGGTATCGAACAGATTAATGCCATTCCTGGCGTCTTGTCCGCCACTATGGTTTACCACCAGAGTGAAGAGCTCGAAGAGGGTGAAGAATGAACATGAATAGACGTGACTTTATCAAAGCCAATGCGGTGATTGCAGCAGCGGGCGCAGCAGGCTTAGCGCTGCCGGCATCGGCGAGCAATTTAATCACCAGCTCAGAACAAACCAAATTAGAGTGGAACAAAGCCCCATGCCGCTTCTGTGGTACGGGCTGCTCTGTGATTGTCGCGACCCGCGAGGGCAAAGTGGTTGCCACCCACGGCGATGCAAACAGCGAAGTGAACCGCGGCCTTAACTGTATTAAAGGTTACTTCCTGTCGAAAATTATGTACGGCAGCGATCGTTTAACCACGCCAATGCTGAGAATGACCGACGGCAAGTACGACAAGCACGGTGAGTTTACTCCCATTAGTTGGGATAGCGCTTTTGATATCATGGCGCAGAAATGGAAAGAAACCCTAAAAGCTAAAGGCCCGACCGCCGTTGGGATGTTTGGCTCGGGCCAGTGGACCGTTTGGGAAGGCTATGCCGCGGTTAAACTGATGAAGGCAGGCTTTGGCTCTAACAACATCGACCCGAATGCGCGCCACTGTATGGCGTCTGCCGTTGTCGGCTTTATGCGTACCTTCGGTATTGATGAGCCCATGGGCTGTTACGATGATATGGAAGCAGCCGATGCCTTTGTGCTTTGGGGCTCTAACATGGCCGAAATGCACCCGATTTTATGGACTCGGGTCACCGATCGCCGCTTAAGCGCATCCCATGTGAAGGTCGCAGTTTTATCGACGTTTGAGCATCGCTCCTTCGATCTCGCGGATTTACCCATTGTATTTACGCCGCAAACCGACTTAGCCATCCTGAACTTTATTGCCAACTACATCATTCAAAACGATAAAGTGAACTGGGACTTTGTGAAGAAGCACGTTAACTTCCGCCAAGGTACCACGGATATCGGCTATGGTTTACGTCCAACCCATCCGCTGGAGCAGAAAGCCAAAAACGTGAAAACGGCAGGGGATTCGACGCCGATTGATTTCGATACCTTTAAGGCCTTTGTCGCCGAATATACGGTGGAGAAGGTCAGCAAGATGTCGGGCGTGCCTGAGGCTAAACTTATCGAATTGGCCAAACTCTATGCCGATCCCGAGACTAAAGTCACCTCTTTCTGGACCATGGGCTTTAACCAACATACCCGTGGTGTGTGGTGTAACAACCTGATTTATAACATCCACTTACTGACAGGTAAGATTTCGACTCCCGGTAACAGCCCGTTCTCGTTAACCGGTCAGCCTTCTGCCTGTGGTACGGCTCGCGAAGTGGGAACCTTCTCCCACCGTTTACCCGCCGACATGGTGGTAACAAACCCAGAGCATAGAAAACACGCCGAAGAAATTTGGAAGATCCCCAGTGGCATTATTCCGCCAAAACCCGGTTATCACGCCGTCGAGCAAAACCGCCGCTTAAAAGATGGCGATTTGAACTGCTATTGGGTGCAAGTGAACAACAATATGCAGGCGGGGCCTAACATCAACGAGGAAGGCTTACCTGGCTATCGCAATCCGGCCAACTTTATTGTGGTATCCGATGCGTATCCTACTGTGACGACTCAAGCTGCGGACTTAATTCTGCCAACCGCCATGTGGGTTGAGAAAGAGGGCGCCTATGGTAATGCCGAGCGTCGTACTCAATTCTGGCATCAAATGGTGCAGGCGCCGGGCGAATCCCACTCGGATCTGTGGCAGTTGATGGAGTTCTCCAAACGCTTTACGACCGATGAAGTCTGGTCGAAGGAAGTCTTAGCCGCTAACCCACAATTTAAGGGCAAAACCTTATTTGAAGTGCTGTACAAAAACGGCAACGTCGATAAGTTCCCGCTGGCCGATACCGATCCTAAGTATCTGAACAACGAAGCGAAACATTTTGGCTTCTATGTCCAAAAAGGTCTGTTTGAAGAATACGCCACCTTTGGCCGTGGTCATGGTCACGATTTAGCACCTTTCGATGCCTACCATGAAGCCCATGGTATTCGCTGGCCGGTGGTCGATGGTAAAGAAACCAAATGGCGTTTCCGTGAGGGTAGCGATCCTTATGTTAAACCTGGTTCAGGTTTTGAGTTTTACGGTAAACCCGATGGCCGCGCAGTGATTTATGCCTTGCCCTTCGAGCCGCCCGCAGAATCGCCAGACACTGAATACGATATGTGGTTATCCACCGGACGGGTGCTCGAGCATTGGCATTCAGGTTCGATGACTCAACGCGTGCCAGAGCTTTATCGTGCCTTCCCCGATGCCGTGTGTTTTATGCACCCAGAAGATGCGAAAAAACGCGGTTTACGCCGTGGGGATGAGGTGCGCGTAGTGTCTCGCCGCGGTGAAATTAAAACCCGTGTCGAAACTCGTGGCCGCAACAAACCGCCAGTGGGACTCGTGTTCGTACCTTGGTTCGATGCCAGTCAGCTCATTAACAAAGTCACCTTGGATGCGACAGATCCTCTGTCAAAACAAACCGACTTTAAGAAATGCGCCGTGAAAATCGTCAAGGTATAAGGAGTACAGGATGAAAACATTCAAATTAGTCTCAGCATTCAGTGTGCTTGCCTTCTCCACCCTGATGATGACCAGCGTGACTGCGGCGAGCATTCCTGAGGACAGAATTGATACTTTGCGCCAGGCGCCAATCAACGTTGAGCCAAACCCGCCCGCCATGCAGGCGGTGCTGAACAAAGATATCAAAGAGGTGCGTAACTACCCGATGCAGCCACCGGTGATCCCGCACAAGATCGACGGTTATCAGCTCGATCTTAAGGTCAACAAGTGCATGTCATGCCATGCCAGACATCGCACGGGTGACTCCCAAGCGCCTATGGTCAGCGTAACTCACTATATGGATAGGGATAACAACTTCTTAGCCGAGCTTTCGCCAAGACGTTACTTCTGCACTCAGTGCCATGTGCCGCAACTGGATGCCAAATTACTGGTCGAGAACGACTTTGTGGATATGGATCATCTGATTAAAGCGAACACTGAGCAGAAAAAACACTAGGAGTCAGCATGTTAGATAAACTCAAAAAGATCTGGCAAGTTCTCAATCGTCCGAGTGTGCACTACAGTTTAGGGTTTTTAACCTTAGGTGGCTTTGTGGCGGGGGTGATCTTCTGGGGGGGCTTTAACACCGCGCTTGAAGCCACCAACAAAGAAGCCTTCTGTATCGGTTGCCATGAAATGGAAAATAACGTCTATCAAGAGTTACAGTCGACTATCCATTTCACAAACCGCAGTGGTGTGCGTGCGACTTGTCCTGACTGCCACGTACCGCACAATTGGACCGATAAGATTGCCCGTAAGATGCAGGCATCGAAAGAAGTGTGGGGCAAAGTGTTTGGTACCATCAATACCCGCGAAAAGTTTGAGAACAAACGTCGCGAGCTGGCCGAACATGAATGGGAGCGGTTAAAGGCAAACGACTCGCTTGAGTGCCGTAACTGCCATAACTTTACCTACATGGACTTTACCAGACAGTCGCCACGCGCCGCCCAGATGCACTCGACATCCTTGGCCAGCGGTGAGAAAACCTGTATCGATTGCCATAAAGGGATTGCTCACCATCTTCCCGATATGGCAGGGGTTGAAGGCTTCTAAACTCGACTCACATACCATCTCCAGCCAAAGGCCAAGTGCTCTCCACACTTGGCCTTTTTTATGGCGTAGATAAATTGTATGACGCAGAAGGTGGGATTTTGTTCGCTATCGCCATTTCAGGCTTGTTTCAGTCCCATTGCGCGTTTGTACGTGTGATAATTCATATAATCATTTGATATCAATATGTTATGTATTTTTGATTCGAGATAATAGGTTTGGAAAACGCGCATGCGCGTTTTTACTGATGGTATATTTAACAGAATGCTGATAAGTTCTTTGCATACAGATAGTTAACAGTGCGCGTTTTCACTGGTCTAACGAGATAAACGCGCATGCGCACTAATAAAATGTTATATGGCGGAAAAGTTATGAACCTGCTCTTCGTATGCAGTGAGAATAGATTGCGGAGCCCAACCGGAGAAGAAGTCTTCTCTCAGTACGAAGGGATCAATGCAATAGGAGCAGGAACGAATGCTGACGCCGAGTCGGTCGTGAGCGGAGATTTGGTTGAGTGGGCAGACGTTATATTCGTCATGGAAAAGATCCACAGGAATAAGGTATCAAGGAAATTCAAAGACTTGCTTCATGGAAAAAAGCTTGTATGCCTAGATATACCAGACAATTATGCCCGAATGGACCCTGAGCTCATCCGGTTACTACAAAACAGAGTGGCCAAACATGTTCGCTTGCGATAGGCCATATAACAAGAAACTGCAGCCGACCGCTACGCGTCGGCTGAGTTAAACGTTAAATGCCATGGATACATTAGAGAAACTTGCAGGAAAAAATAAAGCTCAAGAAAAGCACAGACGTAATGAGCACTTTCTTACAACCGTCATGTTGCTGGTTTTATTTCCATTTTTCTTTGGTATTGCCATAGATGTCGGCATGATTGCGTCATCTGTAAATTTCAACCTTTGGCTGTATGGCTTAGGTGCGCTTTGTTTTGGTTTACCATTAGCAGCAATGGGCAATTTAATGCTTTTTTCACGTTGGTTAAAGTTATTGGGTTTGATTGCTGCCCAAGGTTGGTTTGTTTACTTTTGGGCTTTTCAAATGCAATCTTGGTTAGCATTCGTTCCTCTAGCACCAGTATTTATTTGGTTGCAAATACAAATGCCAAGGATCAAACAACAAGCTAATCGTGAGCAAAATGGCATTTAACAAGTTAAATCATCGGAAAACCACTCGCTTCGCTCGCGTTTTCCGCTGTTTAAAGCGTTATACACCAAGAGCATCGACATGAAGCCCGAAGACTTTTTTAGAGTCGCAATGCTGAAAATTGAGCATTGTAGAACCAACATAGATAACACCGACCTACTATGGGGGGATGAAGTTGCGCTGTTTAATCAGCATTCTGCTGAAGAGTTTGAACAAGCTGCATTGAAATACATCAATGAGAACACGATTGCGGATACTAAAGCTCTTGGAACTGCAATTTTTGCTCTAGGTAAGTCACACGACAGACAGTTTCATCCCGTTTATTTGAAAGTCATTCGAGCGCTTATCAATAGCGATCTTAATGCGTGCTACCAAGCTGCCATTGCTATAGAAAACTTTGGTGAGCAAGTTTTGTTTAGTGCGGATTTGCTTACTTCGCCTGAAGAAGTTAAATCAAGGTTAGCGGAGCACTTAGTCAAAAATGGTGTATAACAAGTCAAGGCAGCATCGCCCTGTGGGCTGGACGCGCTAACGCGCGCCGCTGCTTTGGGCGTTGTAAGGCATAAATTAAGCTCCGTGTCGCACTTGGCTGGAGTCATGAATAAAAGCGGACGCGGTTTCTATGGCATCATCTGCCGTCCGGTCTACCCTGTGGTCAGGTGCGGCGAGTTCACGTAGGTTTCATTGGCGTGCTAATTTCATCGCAGTGTTAGTGAGTAAACAGGGTTATTAAAGTTAAGCTTGCTCGGATGCAGCTCCATCAACTCCGTGCCACAGGGCTTAGGTTGGCGCAGTCTTCGAATCCGTTGGGTTCTTCGTAGAAACTCCGGCGCGTCCAGCTTACAACCAGTCGTTCAAATCGCAGGCTTCGCCTGCTAGGATGCAGCTATCGCTGCACCTTTTAACTAGGCGTTATGCATAAATTAGAGAAACATCCAGTAATGTATCTTAGGGAAGCAATTGACAAAGCAATATCCATTCTTAATAAAGATATTGCTAATCCATCAAAGCCTTTAACTTCGTACTTTTCATACGAGAGAAGTACTGGAGGCATCAGTTGTCACGATAGGAATATTGTTTCCTTCCAAGGCCCAGGGAAAGGACGGGATGGTGAAATCACAATTTCCATGAGAGGCATGGATCAAGAAAGGGATACTGTTCTTAGTAAAGCATTCGCTACCGAAAACGAACTTGTCTCAACTATTGAAGAATGGAAAAAGGGAATATATTGGTGGCAATCAAGAATCTCATTCTATCGATTAGTAGTAGGTAGAGAGTATAAAGTTGTTCGTGGTTTTAGCGACCTAGATGGCCGTAACTACAAGGAGGGAACGAATTTCACATTACTAGCCAAAGACGTTTTTGCGAAAGAAGAAGGTTATACTTTGAAGACAAGCGCAGGAACAATAAGGTTTCAAGGTCAGATTAACAGTCAAATTCTAGAGAATTTTGATCTATTTATACATGAGGCCTGCAATGCATAACAAGCGGCTGCTGTCGGACTGCCAAAAGTGTCACTCCTTTTGCTGTCGCAATAGCAGCGCCACTTTTGGCAGCCGCAGAGCCGAGCGTTATACGGCAAGGAAACTATGAAACACGGAGTTAAATTAATAGTTATGGGAATACTTTCGTTATTTGGTTCAAAAGCGAGTGCATCGGTTGAAGCTGATTTTTGGAAATGGTTCCAAAAGAATGAAGATATGATCTTTAACTTCGAAAGAGATACAGAAAACACTTTTGATAAACTATCTGCAGCGCTTTCTAAAGTTGATCCCGAACTTACTTTTGAATTTAGCCCTATTCGAGAGAATGGTAAAAGGGAGTTTGTAATAAGCGCTGGAGGTATAAAAAATTCATTCTCTTCAGTTGAATTGCTATTTAACTCAGCACCTGAAATGAAAAAATGGATAATCATAAAATTTCGGCCTCGAAGATCGCCACTTAATGATCTTAACTTTGGTGGTGTTTCAATAAAATCTGAAGACGTTTATTACAACTTATATAAAGATGAAGATAAGTTGGGCATTGTTTTGTTTTTTGATAACTACAACGAAAAAGAACACACGACTTATGGCAACTTAGGTTATTTATTCCTAGATGAAGCTCTTGGTGAGTATGACGTTGAAACTAAGTTGGGCTTTGTTGAGTTTCATAACAAAACTTCAGAGTATTTTGATGGAGCTAAACCAATAAAAAACCTATCAAAACAAGTAGATGAGTATTATGGAAATTAGTGGCAAATGCCGTATAACAAGTTGCTTAATTTCGTTACGGCCACAAGTAGCGTGGCCTCCACTGGACTGCCTACGCTTCGCTGCGGCAGCCAATTAGCAAAGCGTTAGCAGTACAAGGTGGGCACTTGAAGATTTCCATATTCCCTAAATGCCATTGGTCAGATTTTAAAGATACCAAGGAAGTAGAAAAGTTGATCTGGGATACTTTAAAAGTTACTTGTATCGGCGGTTCTTGGGATTATCACAATTTCACTTCTGACAGCTCACTTTGGAGTAACGGCGACTACAGCTTAACTTTGCGATATATGGCCGAAGACAGGTTACAAAGTATTGAGCTAATGAATCCTGAACCAAGAAATGCAGAGCTAAATTTTCTAGTTGAAATATTTCTTAAGAAGTACGGCCTTGTTAGTGAGTACTGCTAACAAGTTTGTGAAGTTCGCCCAACAAGTTGGGCTGGGACGCGCAAACAACGCGCGCCCCTTACAAAGGCGTTAGGCAGTTACAAATGCTGATTCGAAGCCAGACATTATTTAAAAGATCTATCTTGGTAATAACCATTGTCACGGCGTATCTATTAATTCTTCGCGGAGCAATTGGTTTCTTTCATCCCAAGTTGGGTGAGTTACTTGTACTGGTAAATTACTTAGCAGGGGAAAAAGCAATGTTTTGGGTGTTTGAACATATATCTGCACCAACTTACGATTTTCTAGTCCACTCAATATGGGGAAATGCGACCGCATTTTTTACTTTGCTTTTTTGCATTTTTCTAATGGCAGTGGTTTTAACAAAGCCCAAAACTAAACGTGGCACAAATGCCTAACAAGCGCCTTAAACATCGCGGCCTGCGGCCGCTGAACTCGCAACAAGTTGCTCGCCGTTTAGGCGATAGTTAGCACTATTCTCTAGCTATGGAGTAATTTAATGACAAGAGTCGGTATTTATGGCTATGAATGTACGAAAATATATGAGTTTTACGGGTGTAGAATAGTTCCATTATACAGTCAGTTCACCCAAGTTAAGAAGTTAGCAGCGGATCAGAATTGTTATCATTTAACGGCATTCTTAGAAATTTCTGACGAGTGCCCTTATGAATTAAAGTCTTTAGTCTTTAATTTAGAAGCCGTACTGTCTTTTATCGACCACAAGGACGTAATAATCACAAATCAGTTACGAAGTAATGAAACTTATGACTGTTTAGATGATGACTTCCCCAAAGAAGTGCAGGGGCACTTTAGGCAAAATGGCGGTGGTTGTGTAATTATGAACGATGCATTTAGTGAAAATTCACGTGAGGTTTTCATTCGCAAATCTTTAGATGTTCTGTTATCTGAAACTACACCGGTAAACACAGCTTTCAGAGGTGCTTTTTTTAGGTGTATTGAGGTCTTTAGAGGGCGTGGTAGTTTTATTGATGTATCGTATTATCTGCTGTTTTCGGGACTTGAATCATTTTGCCGAGCAATTCTAGATGACTATAAATCTAAAAATTGTGCGACACCGATAACTCGAGTGTTGGTTGGCTACGGCTTTGATGTAAAGCAGGAAAATCTCGACTCCCACTATAAATCAGTAATGACATATGTCCATTTACGAAACGCCTTGTTTCATAATGGACAGCTTGAAAAAACTACTAAAAATGACGACACCTTCAAGTTAACAGACTATTTTTCGCCTTTGTGTAGGCTCTTGCCATTGGTTTTAATCAAGTTCATTGAGTTTGATGATGGTTATCTGAACTGGAACTGTTGGTTAGATCGTCAGCCATTTAAGGGGCGTAAGTAAATAGTGCTAACAAACAATTTAAGAGTGATTCAGCACGCTTGGCATTTTTCGTTTGGGTTGAGTTTAGTGTTTACGGTGGTCTAGCTAAGTTTAGTGGTCGCGTGCTTCACACCTTAATTGGGCGTTAACCCCCTAGGAGAATTATGAAGCATCTAAGCATATTTTTAATTCTTGTATTTACTGCTTTTAGTCAATCTACATTCGCTTGTTCCTTTGGAGGTGCGGACCTTTTTAAACCCACCTTGGAACGCTGGGAAGAACATCCTGGACCAGCTCAAAAAGGTGAGAAAGGAGATTACTGGGAAAAAGTTCCAGCTCCGGTAGTCAAGGTTTCAAGTATCACAAGAGGTTCGGCTAAATCAGGCAGCTCGTGCGATGCCGCAGGGGTTATCCTGTTAGAAATCTCGTTGCCGAAAGAATCGACCTATTCAATTGAAGAATTTGCTGTCTATTTCCGTGTTAAAGAGGGGCTGTTGCCGGATGCTATATTTCCTGACGTTCCGCTAGTTGGAGAGTATAAAGATGGGAAAATGACATTGTTACTTGCGTGGCTGGATGGGCACCCATCGCGTCAAATACCTCTTGATTTAAAGGTAGAGGCATTCTTTATTACCAACAGCCTTAACATTGGTGAATCTACCACATTCAATATTGTGGCAAGCAAGGGTTAACAAGTGCAGGCGTTAGGAGACTAGATCGATGGTTACATTTAGACCAGCTAAGGATTTAGCAAAAGCAGCATATTTTACTCTGTCGAATATGCGGCCATATTATGAACGATACTCTGTAGATTGGGATCAAGCCCAGATTGAGCAAATGACACAAGAGCTTGTGAACTTTGATATTTTATTTGAAGAAAAGCTTGTTGGTGTTGTTAGATTATCTTTTGACATTGAAGAGTGCTGGCTACGAGATTTGCAAGTGGATCAGAGTTACCAGAATCGTGGGATTGGCTCAATCGCTATTGCTGAGGCGGAACGTCTGGCGAAAGAGCATGGCTCTCACATTTTGAAGCTTAAAGTGTTTAAAAATAGCCCTGCCGTTTATTTGTACAAGAGACAAGGGTTTGGTTTAACAAGTGAAGATGATCGGTTTTACTACATGAGCCGTGCTGTATCCTAACAATTAAATTTTATCGCCAGCAAAAAGTGATGGCGGCTACGTAGCCGCTGCGCGGCATTCCGCGCTAATTTTGGGCGTTAACCTATAAACATTTTTACCCGAAATTCACCTGATTCAGCTGACGTCCTGACACGCTTTTGTTCCTTTCCACGCGCTCTTGCTTCGGCTTGTATGAAACTTGAAAACGTGAGGCTGTTCTTTTCCTGACGCATTTTAGTGGCGAGTATTAATCTTTATTATTCAATGCTTCATCTTTACTGTGAAAGATTGGGCGTATACGCCAAGCTAGGCCGAAACGTTATTTCTCTCCCACAAAAAAGGCGCTAGTGCGCCTTTTTTGAAGAATAAATCTTGGGAGTAAAGCGACTCGCTTAGGGTTTATCTTGCTCAACTTGGGTTGTTTTATCACGATTTTCATTCACCACATCCGCAGACTTATCGGCATCGGGTGAGGGATTGGCGCGATTATCGGTCTTTAACTGTTTCTCTTTATCGTGCTGACCAAACTGGGGCAGTTTGAATTTGGCACTGTATTTCAGTGCGGCAAGATTGCTGGCAATCACTCCGACCACCAAAATAATAATGATCCACACTTCTAAGCTCGACATGGCAACTCCTTATTGAGCAACGCCCTGATTAATCAACGGCTAAACGCTGCTCACACTTACGAATATCTTCCGGCGTGTCAACTTCGATTGAGTCGAAGGCGCTGATGGCGACTTTGATCTTATGGCCATGTTCTAAGGCGCGTAGCTGCTCTAATTTTTCCAGATCTTCGAGACGACCTAAGGGTAGGGCGGCGAAGGCTTGCACAAATCTGCGCGTGTAAGCATACACACCTAAGTGCTTGTAAACTGGATAATCTTTGGTATCGCGGCCGAAGGGAATACGTGCGCGGGAGAAATACAGTGCGTAATAGTCGTTATCGAACACCATCTTCACATGCATAGGGTCATCGAGTTCGGCTTTGTTGACAATTTCATAGCCGAGGGTCGCCATTTCGAACTCGCCTGGGTGACGTTCGAAGAGGCTGATCACTTGCTCGATGGAAGTCGGGTCGATTAGGGGTTGGTCGCCTTGAAGGTTGATGACCAGATCGTCATCCTTCAAACCTAATTGGTTAATCGCATCATTGATACGGTCTGTGCCCGATGCCGCATCAGGGCTGGTCATGACCACTTTGCCACCGAAGCCTTCTACAGCGCTTTTAATACGCTCATCATCGGTTGCAACATAAATATTGGTGAGGCCTTTGGCTAACGACGCGCGTTCGTACACGTGTTGGATCATCGGCTTGCCGTTAATCGGGGCTAAGGGCTTGCCCGGGAAGCGGCTTGAACCGTAACGCGCCGGGATTAACAGAGTCACATTCATTAAATTATCCTAATTTGTCAAAGATATGCAGTGTAGATAGACAAAAGGGCTCACAACGAGCCCTTGTCATCTGCTTGAGAGCTTAAATGCGACGGAACAGGGCAGTCAACATTTCGTCAGTGACTTTCTCTTCCCATGTTGGGCCGTACACGTTTGCCCATAATGGACCCATGCTCTTAGTCACGGCAACCATTTTCGCGATGGTTTCATCTGGCAGATCTTTACAGATGTTCTTCGGCAGAGTGATGTTGTGCTTCTTCATCATCAGACGGAATTCAGCTACACCTTCTGGGTAGAATTCTTCTAACACGTCGAAGGCGATACAGTTACCGATACCATGGTGGTAGCCGAGGATGTAAGACAGACCATAAGATACCGCGTGGCATGCACCCACTTGGCTGTAAGCGATACTCATACCGCCCATAAATGACGCCATCATCAGCTTGTCGTCTTTTTCTGGGTGATCTTCTAAGTACACTTGGCGGCAAAGCTCCATGGCTTTTTCGGCGTATGACTTAGAGAACTCGTTTAAGAAGGTACCTTCTAATGATTCAACGCAGTGGATATAGCAATCCATACCTGTGTAGAACCATTGGTCAGTTTCAACGCCATCGATTAACTCAGAGTCCATGATGATTTGGTCAAACACTGTGTAATCTGAGTTCAGACCCAGTTTACGTACTGGACCACACAATACTGCGGTGCGTGATGCTTCAGCACCCGTACCTGAAATCGTTGGAATACCAATGTGGTGAACCGCTGGGTTTTTGATTAAATCCCAACCTTGGTACATGGCAGAGCCGCCTGGGTTGGTCAGCATCAGTGATACCGCTTTTGCGACGTCCATGGTTGAACCGCCACCTAAACCCACTACGCTAACCGGTTGTTTGCCGTTGAAGGCTTGAACTTGTTCGGTCAGAGTGTCGATTTGCACTGTGCTTGGCTCATCATCTACGTTAACCCAAATCAGTAAGTCTTGGGCTTTCACTGGGATGCGTGCTTCGAGTGGTTTGCCTTGGTGAACGTCATCGACTAAAAATACCACGAAGTCATCGTCGGCCTTACGCTGTGCAGCTAATACTTCGTCTAATTGTGCGAAGGAGCCACGACCGAAGATCATCTTTTCAACTACTTTAAAATTTTTAAAACTCATTGCAAAAACTCCCGTTTAATTATTGGGCAAATGCTTTCTTAATGTTTTCAATACGCTCGGCAATCTGAGCATCGGTCCAAGACAATTTAATGAGCATGGAAATAGTGCGGCTCATAATGGCATCAGATTTCGGCACAGAAATTTGAGTATAGTCAGGTCTGTCGGCGATTAATGTGATTGGCAACGCAGCAGGGGCCTTAAGCTCCTGAATGTGTTTCCAGTTTTTCAGATAATGCCAGTTGTTCACGTACCAGTAGAAGCAACCGTCAACGCCATTCTCAGCCAGTTTTTTGCTGATCTCTTGGGTACGGGCTTCTGTTGGTAACATAAAGCTTAAGAAGCCCGCTGAATCACCCTCTGGATCAGGGATTTCGCGGAAGCTGACTTCAGGAATGCTCGCCATCGCTTCTTTAATGACTTTTTTGTTTTTACGTTGAATGTCGATAATGGTATCGAGTTTACGTAACTGGGCTAAACCTAAGGCCGCGTTCATTTCAGAGATACGGAAGTTCAGACCCATAATTGGGTGTGACTCGGCGCCACGGTCTTTACCAATATGGTCATGGCCGTGATCGGAGAACATATGGGCGTGATCGTAAATTTCGGTGTTATTGGTGATTACCGCGCCGCCTTCACCACAGGTGATGGTTTTAACAGAATCGAAAGAGTAACAACCGACATCACCGATAGTGCCTAGGGCTTGGCCCTTGTAGCTGCCGCCAATGGCTTGGCAAGCATCTTCTAACAATACGATGTTGTGCTTAGCGCAGACGGCTTTGATTTCGTCCATCTTGGCCATAGAGCCACACATGTGTACTAAGTTTACCGCTTTAGTGCGTGGGGTGATCGCCGCTTCAATGCCTTCTGGTGATAGACACAGGGTCTCGTCGATTTCGGCAAAAATAGGCACAGCACCGGCCATGAAAATCGCTTCAACAGAAGCAACAAAGGTAAAAGGTGGCACGATAACTTCGTCGCCAGCACCAATGCCTGCCGCCATTAAGGCTGTTTGCAGCGCAGCAGTACCGCTAGATAAGAGGTGAGCATGCTTAACATTCATTTTCTCGCAGAGCAGTTGCTCCATATCGCGAGTCTTCCAGCGATCATTACGCATATGGTCGAAGTTATAACGGAAGGTAAAGCCGTGCTCCATCACATCGGCGACTTCTTGCTTTTCTTCTGGACCAAATAATTCAAAACCGGGCATGGAAGGTATCTCCTTAGAATTTGTGGCGCATGGTCGCGCTGCAATTAACTGGCGGATTATAACTGGGCTAAAGATCCCTTGCGATGTTTTATTGATGAAAATAAGGTCATGTTGACGTTTCGAGCTTAGATTTTGCTCACTTAACCCTGTGTTATTACATGTGTTCGTGCTTGCTAGCCCTTGTTAGTCGTTGTATTCGGGGCATACGAGTCCATTTAGCGAGGTTTCGCTCATGGCTTAGCTCATCAGCGTGAGCTTAACGGCGTTATGCAGAGCCAATGGGGCGAGTGCGGAATACCTTGGCGTTTATCTTTGCACGTTCAATCTGGCGGGGGCTCTAGTATGTGGCGTGCGATAGATGCATCAAAACAAAAAACCTGCACGGGGCAGGTTTTTGGCGGGTAAACGTAGCGCTTATGGCGCGTTTCACTCAAACCGATTTAAATCTTTTGCGCGCGATCGACGGTCACATCAAGGTCGGTTAACAGACCATTATCGATACCGTAAATCCAGCCGTGGATCGCCAGTTCTTGGCCGCGAGCCCACGCTTCCTGCACTATGGTGGTGCTGGTGACGTTGGCCACTTGCTCAATTACGTTGAGCTCACACAGGCGGTCGAAACGCTTGGCTTCATCCATTTGCATTAGTTCATCGTGGTAGATGCGGTAAATATCGCGTAAATGGCCGAGCCAGTTGTCGATAAGGCCTAAGCGTTGGCTGCCCATCGCCGCACGTACACCACCACAGCCGTAGTGGCCTACTACCATAATGTGCTTCACCTTAAGCACATCGATGGCGTATTGCAGTACAGACAGGCAGTTGAGATCGGTATGGATCACCATGTTGGCAATATTGCGGTGAACGAAGACTTCGCCCGGCATTAAATCGATGATTTGGTTTGAAGGTACTCGGCTGTCGGAACAACCAATCCAAAGATATTCAGGGTTCTGCTGTTTTGCCAGTTGCTCAAAAAAATCAGGGTGCTCTTGGCGAATGCGTCCGGCCCAGCGGCGGTTGTTATCGAATAAGGGTTTGAGTAGTTTCATTTTAACCTATTGTTTTATTGACATATTAAAATGTCTTTATTGCCCTAAGTGATGCAAGCAGCACATTTTTAGCAAGAGTATACCAGTAAATTTACGCTTGCTGGTCTATCCAATGTGCCACAGTGTAGTGACACATTGATGATAGGTGCGCAGTTACAATACCTTCGCTAAAAACCGAGTTAAATGCTCAGTGACGAAGTCAGCTTGCTCTAGGCTGGAAATATGCCCAGCGTTAGGAATATGCACTAATTGACTACCGTCGATGGCATCGCTCATCAGATAACTTTCGAGCACGCTGCGGGCCTTGTCCTCAACGCCGACCATGACTAAACAGGGCAGAGTAAATTGCTCGGCAAATTCCATGGTATCGCGGCGGCCAAAAATAATCCGCCCAAGTTTTACTATGCTCGGGATAGTCTCTGGCGTTTGCGCGGCCAAGTAGGCTTCAAAACGCTGCACTAATTCGGGGTTATGTTCTTTAGCATTATCGGCGAAAAACAGCGGTGAAATGGCGCTGATAAGTGGTGCAGGAATACTGCCGGCGGCTTGGATCATGTCTAACATGCCAAAATATTTGGCGCGGGTGATCTCGGGTTCAAACCCAATAAAACTGTCGAGCATCACCAGTGCATTGACACGCGCCGGCGCTTTAAGCACAAGCTCTGCGCCCCACATGGCGCCCACGGATAAACCGATCACCGCAAATTGTTCGATATCAAGGGTATCCATCAGGGTTAGCATATGCTCGCTGATGTCTAAGAGGCTGTTGCAGCTGTCTGGGACGGCGCTCGATTGGCCGTGTCCCCAAAGATCCGGCACGATGCAGCGATACTGTTGACTTAAAATGGCAATTTGCGGCGCCCACATGGCGCTATCCCAGAGGTAACTGTGGCCAAATAATAGCGCTGGGCCTGAACCTATATCGAGGTAACTGAGTTGGCTACCGGCGATGTTGAGTTGTTTTCTGTATGAAGAAAAATCCATAAAACCTACTTTTTTAAGATAAGCGCCGAGTATAAGGCGCCATCAAGTTGTTGAATTGCGAAACCTTAAGGCTTTGCTATTCGATGTACATATTCCGCCACAAGCACAGGTAAGCGGGCGAGCACCGCTTCTTTAAGCAGCATATCGCTGTCCTGGATAACCTGCGCTAAGGCCTGCACCTCAAATTGGGGTAACAGGGTTTGAGACACGGGGAAATAGCTGATATGCCAAGGCTCGGCGCTGACGGCACTTTTACCGCGCTGAAAAGGGAAATAAAACCCAAAATCCTTGGCATGCTGGAGTAGCCACTGGTGCAAGTGGGCGCAGGGGCCGCCGTCAATGTATTCGGCTTCGACTAAACGCAGGGATTTCACCTCGATTTGCTTAGCATCAAACACATCGATATCCGTGCCCCAGTGATGACGTGACGCGCCGGGCAGTGCCGACCAGAGTAAAATCAAATCGACTAATGCATCATCGCTCAGTGGACTGATATCCACGGGCTGCTCGTTGATATCCAGCACTACACGCTTACCGCTGGCTTTAGCGTTCCAAATGGCGAGTTGCCGGTCAAAAGGACGATAGGCCGAGCAAATCGCAAGAGCTATCCCATCTTTGGCGGCGCTGTCCACCATCGCCTTAAAGGCGAGGGCGGTTTGGGCTTCCAGCATAAAGCGTGTTTCATTTGGGTGATGGGGACTGAGCAGTTCGACTAATTGCAGTCTCTCCGCTGACTCTTGTATTAAATCAGCGGATAAGTCGGTATTTAAGCTTGTGTCGAAACCGCTAACTACACCGCTCTCTATTCCGCTCTCTATTCCACTCTCTATTCCATAGAGCTGGGCAGTGTTCCTTAAGCGTGGCGTGGCGTTTAACACAGTAACTGTTCCAAAATCACTTCGTAGCACAGGGCTAACTGCTCGAGATCGTCGATTTTCACGCACTCGTTCACTTTATGGATAGTGGCGTTCACTGGACCGAGTTCCAACACTTTGGCGCCCGTTGGTGCTATAAAGCGTCCATCAGAGGTGCCGCCCGTGGTTTGCGGATCGGTATCATAGCCAGTGATCTGACGGATCGCATGGCGAGTTGCGTCTAACAGTGGGCCTTCGCCAGTTAAAAAGGGCAGGCCGTTGAAGGTCCAGCTGAGGTCATAATCCAGTTCGTGGGCAGTTAATAGGGCTTCCACGCGCTCAATTAATATCTCCGCGGTCACTTCGGTCGAATAACGGAAGTTAAACATCACCTCTAGGGTGCCAGGGATCACGTTCGATGCGCCCGTGCCGCCGTTAATATTGGCGATTTGCATGCTGGTGGGCGGGAAGAATTCGTTGCCATTATCCCAATGGGTTTGGCTTAACTCGGCTAAAAACGGCGCGGCTTTGTGAATTGGGTTATCTGCAAGGTGCGGATAGGCCACATGGCCCTGAATGCCCTTAACGGTCAAGTTGGCGGTGAGACTACCACGGCGACCATTTTTGACTACATCACCGAGTTTTAGGGTCGATGAGGGCTCGCCTACTAGCGCCCAAGTGATTTTTTCATTACGGGCTTCTAGGGTATCGATAACCCGTGTGGTGCCATTGATAAAGGGGCCTTCTTCATCGCTAGTGATCAAAAACGCAATCGAACCGGGATGATTGGGGTGCTTAGCCACAAAACGTTCGGTCGCGACGATCATTGCCGCCAACGAGCCTTTCATGTCGGCGGCGCCGCGGCCATAGAGGTAACCGTCAATAATGGTTGGCTCAAAGGGTGGGGTATGCCAGCGGCTCAAATCGCCCGCGGGGACCACATCGGTATGGCCGGCAAAACAAAATACGGGACCTGCATTACCGCGACGCGCCCACATATTGGTGGTGTCTTCAAAGACCATGGGCTCAATATTAAAGCCAATGGCGGCAAGACGTTCGGCCATCAGGGTTTGGCAGCCTTCATCCAGCGGGGTGACCGAAGGACGGGCGATTAATTCTTTAGTCAGTTCGGTAACTGGGTGGGTGTTCGAAGCGTGCGTCATAGGGAAAATACCTTCTTATATTCGGCTTCGTTAAAGCCCACCAACACTTGTTCACCCACGGTGAGCACTGGACGCTTGATCAGCGTCGGGTGAGTGAGCATCAGTTGAATGGCTTTGGCTTGGTCGATATCCGCTTTATCGGCATCACTCAAGGCGCGAAAACTGGTACTGCGTTTATTAAAGACGGTTTCCCATCCGGCAATTTGACACCAATGCTGAAGATCCTTTTCTGCTAATCCATCTTCCCTAAAGTCATGGAAGTTGACCGAAAGTTGATGGGTTTCAATCCATTTACGGGCTTTACGCACTGTATCGCAATTTTTAATACCAAAAAGGGTCAAGATGATGCTCCTATCGAGGGGCGCCGTTGGCACGCATTGATTTTGCTCGCATTGTGGCATTGTGTGCTGGATGCCACAAGGGGGATATAAGCTTGTGTGGGCGGTAACTATTCAGAATGCGACTAGGAATAGCAGGGCGAACTGAGAGGAAAAGCTTAAGCGTCAGTTAAGTATTGGCTTCTAGTCTAAGTTTTGAGCCTGAGTACTGAACCTGAGTATTGAGCTTAAATCGACAAGGGGATCGCGATGAATATCAGTGCAAGCAGCCCAATGTTAGCGCATAGCTATACCGCCAACCGTTCGTCTTCACCCACAGCGTTACCCGCTCAGCCAACGCCAGCCAAGGTGGAAGAGGTAAGCGAGTCTGCCAAGGAGCGCGCCCGTGAGGCGAGTCAAGGCAAATCGATTGATACCTATGCGTAACTGAGCGTGAAGCCAATAGATAAAAGCCGAGCAATTGCTCGGCTTTGTGTTTTAGGAAGCAAGACTAATTAAAACATGAGGTTGATTAGAAGTTCATCTCTACCGCTAAATAATATTCACGTCCAACAACGTTGTAGTAAGAACGTGGATAATGCGGCCAAGAGTTTTGGGTTTCATCAATCTCAGGGCCCGCATCGAAGATATTATTAATACCGCCGGAGAACTTAATCGCATCGGTTAACATATAGCTGGCTGCCCAGTTCACTTCGACATGGCTGTCGATTGTGACGGCGTACTTGTCCGCTAAACCGTTGTTAATAAATGCCTCTTTACGCTGGCCATTCATGCTGTCGGTATACTTGATCAGCAGGTTAGTGGCGAAGTCATCGTAGTTCCAACCCAGATTTAAGTTACCACGAATTTGTGGGGCTGAGCCGTCACCATCGATCAGATCTAAAGGCTCAGAATCTGGGGTTAATTGCTCTTCCCATTTCAGCAAATAGGTGCCTTCTAACCGTGCGGATAAATCGCCGTAGCCTGACGTTTCATAGCGATAACCTACCGAGAAGTCGATACCTGAGGTTTCTTGGGATGACATGTTGATGGCTTGAGTATTCACTTGAATTAATTTGCCGCTGGCATCGCGGAAAATCTTATCGGCGAAGGCGTCAGCGTGGTCCAAGATATACTGGGCGCTTGGGCTGTTCACTAGGTTATCGATTTCAACAATCCAGTAGTCCAAGGTTAGGTTGATATCGTTATAATCCCACACCATGCCGAGGTTATAGTTTTTACCGGTTTCCGCTTCCAGCTCTGGGTTGGCACCGATAGTAATTGGCAGTGAGTCAATTTTCTCACAGGCGGGGCCCGTGCCACCTGCGGCTTCACAGGTTGGAGTGTCGATCACTGTGCTATAGGCTGCCGTTGGCTCACCAAATAGGCGCTGCATATCCGGTGCGCGGAAGGTTTCCGCATACAGACCGCGTAACAACAGGTTATCAATCGGGCGATACTCGACCGCGACCTGTGGGCTGAACTGACCGCCGACATCGGATAAATCGTCATAGTAGTCGTAACGGCCCGCAAGGGTAACAGTGAGGTTTTCGATCACAGGCACGGCGACTTCGGCATAACCTGCATATTGCTCACGCTCACCTTGGGCGCTGCTGCCGCCTTTACCAATCACGCCACCATTGCTGGTGAAACTATCTGACTTATCGTAGAACCATTCTTTACCGTATTCGACGCCCACGGCATAAGCCACTGTGCCTGCTGGTAATTCAAAGGCATCGCCACTGATCCCCGCGTTGAAGCTCGATAGGGTGGATTGCCCCTTCTTGCCACCTTGGAAATCCAGCAATGCTGCATCTTCTGCCGAGATCACATCCAGTAGTGAATTGCCGTTTGTGCCCGCGGTGAGGTAGTTCCACATGCTTTGGTAGGTTGGCGAGCCTGCGGTGGTGGATTCCACCGTTTGACGTGCAATCGACCATGAGGTGTCGTACTCGATTGAATCGGTGAGGTAACCTTTGCTGCCTAATAAGAAGGAGAAATTGTTAGTCTCAAAATCAGAGGTGCGCGGACCTAACTCAGACATACGGCGAGTGTAGTAATAGTCCCCATCGGCGGCGCCGGCAAAATCTCCGCCGAAGGCGGTATTTTTATCGAAGACTTGGGATAACCCATTGAGTTCATCAAGGATAGTGACGTTATTGCCCGACACGTTGAACATAAAATCTTCACCGACCGTTGCCGATTCAATCTCGGTGTAGGTCGAGGCATGGGTGTAATCGAGGCGCGAATACAGCTGATGATTGTCGTTTAAGTCTTTGGTGAGGTTGATCATCGTTGAGTAACGTTTTTGCTCAGGCGAGAAGTCGCGCTGTGCGGAGCGATCGAAACCACACTTACCATTGGCCATCATCACATAACCGCGCGCATCACATTCTGCGGCGCTTAAGGTCTTGAGTAATTTACCATTGTTATCCACAAGGTTGGCGCCATAGGAGCTGTAACTGGAATAGTAGTTACCCGGAACAATATCGGTTCCCCATTCAGGACGGTCTGAGGCTTTTAACGCTTGGCGATCTTCATACTCGGCGAAGAAGGTCAGGTTTGCTTTATCACTGCTGACACCCGTCATAAAGGAGAACTGGTTATTTTGCAGACCACCATCGAAGGTATCAGAGTGACGATATTTGAAGGTGCTTTGTTCAACGTCTTTTTTCAAGATGATGTTAATTACACCGCCCATCGCATCTGAGCCGTAAATTGCCGAGGCGCCCGTGGTTAAAATCTCGATGCGCTCAATCGCCCCTAACGGAATGTTGGCGGTATCGACAAAGCTGTCAGTCCCACCAGCCCCAAACGGATATTTAGGCACACGTTTGCCATTGATTAATGTCAGTACGCGGCCAGCGCCTACACCACGCAGGTTGACGGCCGATGCCGCAGGGGTAAAACCGTGCACTTCCTGCTGGGTCATCGATCCACCAGAGTTTTGCGACAGGTTACCTAGCACGTCTTGCACTGAGTTAAAGCCGCCTTTTTCGATGTCAGCTGCGCTCACCACCACGATAGGGGAGGCATTTTCAAGATCGGTACGTTTAATACGTGAACCCGTGACTTCGATACGCTCCACTTTATCATCGATAACGGCCGCTTCATCGGCGGCAAATACCAACGGAGATAATGATGTTGATACTAGAGCGAGTAAACTAAAACGAACCGCGCGTGCCACGGTTGTTTGCGTAGTCATATTTTCATTCCCTTTGTTATGCCGTGATGATCAGGAAGGTTTTCATCATGGCTTATATTTATTTGCAACTGCCCTCCATAGCCGGAAAATTATCATTAACAACTTTAATATCAACCGCTTATTTGTTATTGAATAGCTGTAACAGTGTTGCATTTGTAATATTTAAAAGGCTAATTAAGTGTGCTGAAAAATAAAGAATGGCGGTATGGCGAGCGAAAATAACTAGATGTATCTCAATGTAACTAAACATTGTCTTTACAATGTCAATTCTATTATTAAAGAGTCGAGGGTAAGTAGTTTTAAATAATGTGATCTGTGTCAGGTGAGTG
The DNA here is from genome assembly GCF_019457435.1 of Shewanella sp. FJAT-51649. Taxonomy (NCBI): domain Bacteria; kingdom Pseudomonadati; phylum Pseudomonadota; class Gammaproteobacteria; order Alteromonadales; family Shewanellaceae; genus Shewanella; species Shewanella sp. FJAT-51649. Next base: position 2,261,050 of record NZ_CP080411.1, read on the forward strand.
TTGAAGTTGCAAATTAAATAAGCGTTAGTAAGTGCTTAAAAATAAACCTTAAATAAGTCTTAAAAATATAATTTAACATTTTATTTTTGTCAGAATGGTCAAAGTTCTACATTTCAAAACTCTCAGTTTTAAAATAGTCGCATTTATCGAGGAATTTGAAACATCCTGTCACCAATAAAGATAGGTTGTATTCAGTGGTGTTGATATTGTGTCTAAACTAGTCGTTTTATTCTTAACCTGCTTAAATATTATCCGGTCAATTTACCGCTTCTAAAAGGCTGTTTTATTGCTCACGCCTTATCCTGATCTAGCGAGATGCAAAAGGTCGATAAATCAATTTGCTATCCTGTATAGTGAGCAGCATTGCGGCGATAAGATTCGAGGCTAGCGGATCGTCACAAGAGCGCTACGCTGATGGCGGGTAAAAAGAACGAGGTGAATGTGAGAATTAATGATCTTAGACTGTTTTTGTTGGTCGTTGAGTTAGGTAGTTTTGCTGCTGCGGCCAGTTCGATTGGGATCCCGCGGGCTTCGGTCAGTCGCCGTATCGGTGAATTAGAGGCGGATCTGGGGACTAAACTGTTTACCCGCACGACACGCCAATTGTCGCTGACACCCACAGGCGAAAACTACCACCAGCAGTTGATGGAGATTATTCCAAGGCTCGAATCCCTCAATGAGTCGGTCAAAAATCAACGTAATATGCCAACGGGATCGGTCAAGCTAGGTTTAGTTGGCGATGCCGATGTTGTGACCCATCATTTATTGCAGGATTTTTTAAAAAATTACCCTCTTATTACCTTAGAAACCCATGTAAGTAATCTCGGTTATCACGATATTTTAAATTATGGTTTGGATGCCTGTATTCATATCGGAAATATCAAAGATAATTCTTTTGTCGCTCGACCGTTAATGCGCGTGTGTCGCAAATTATATGCAAGCCCTGATTATATTGCGGCCCATGGCATGCCAACATCGCTGGATGATCTTAGTCAACATGCATTAATGATCTATCGTTTACAAAATGGTGAATTAGAAGATCATTGGAAATTTAATTTAGGTGAATATCGAGTAAAAAGTCGACTGGTTTCGAACAGTAGCCAATATATTCGCCATGCCATTTTAAGCGGTGCGGGGATCAGTTTATTATCCGAGTTAAGTGTGGTTGAACACTTGCAATTAGGTAATTTGGTTGAAGTTTTACCCGAATATGAGGTTTACGTTGACGATGCCTGGTTAGTCTATCCTAGCCGCAAAGGCATGACCCATGCGGCTCGGCTGCTGATCGATAGCTTAATTCATGAGGCGAGTAAGACACCGGATGTCACATTGTCACAAAATTCGTGACATTGATGTACCTTTTTTGATTATTGTCCAATAAATTCACCTCCTTTACTCTGTGCCGCCTTAGTCCTAGTTACAGGAAATTGTGGTGAACAGAGTAAAACCAATCAAAATCGGAACGGGTTTGTGTTGTGCGGGCATTGCATTAGTGCTCGCAGGCTGTGGCAGCAGTGAAGACCAAACCCTCACAACCTCAAAACGTCCGTTAGTACAAGTGATGGAACTACCCGCACCTGTCACGGATAAAGGTTACAAGTTTAGCGGCGTGTTGGAGTCGGAGAATCGTGCGGATTTGTCCTTCCGAGTCCAAGGCGTACTCGCTGAATTGTTGGCTGAAGAAGGAGTAGAGGTTACCAAGGGACAAGTGATTGCAAGGCTCGATCCCCATGATTTTCAAGTCAGTGTTCTGGAGCTGACGGCTAAGTTGGATGAGGCGAAAACCGCCCATCAATTGGCAAAAATCGAACTACAAAGGGTTAAAAGTGCGATTAATGATCGTGCGATTGCCAGCGTGAAGTTAGACCGTGCCGTGGCCGCCGAAGCGCGCGCGAAAGCGGGCGTCGAATTAGTCAGCCAGTCGCTGAAAAAAGCCCAGGACGCCCTGCGTTACACTGAGCTGACCGCGCCCTATGACGGCGTGGTGGGTAAAACCTTTGTCGAACAACATGAGCAAGTGAATGTTGGCACAACAATCCTGACCATTCATCGCCCCGAACGACTCAATGCGGTAGTGGATGTTCCCGAGAGCCAGATCTGGAACCTAAAACTTGGCACCGAAGGCCAAGTGACTTGGTTTAAGGGCACGGAAGCCGTACCCGCAGTGGTTGCCAAAATCGCGTCAGTACCCGATCGCCTAAAGCGCACCTATGAGGTGACCTTTAAGCTAGCGCATGTTCCAAAACAGTTAGTCGCGGGCAAGGCGGTGAGTGTGGACGTCGCTCTGCCTTATGCCAGTGATAAACCTATCTATTGTATTCCTGCCATGGCGGTTACGAGCCGCGAGAGCCAACTTTATGTTAATCGCGTCATTGCCGAGCATGTGAGTGCGACTCCCGTGGAATCAGTGAGTCAGACCGACGATTCTTTTTGTGTGACCGGCGGCTTAACCTCTGGTGAGCCAATCGTGATTGCAGGCGGCGCTTTTGTCGAAGAAGGCCAAGCCGTCACCATTTTACGTGGGGCGTCGGTTAAATCATGAGTCTTTCAACCTTTGCGCTAAGGCAAAAAACCTTTGTTATTTTTTTCACTGTGCTGTCGATCATCGCGGGGATTTATTCCTACTTCGACTTAGGCAAGCTGGAAGATCCGTCTTTTACCGTAAAAAGTGCGGTGATTGTGACCCTCTATCCCGGCGCAAATGCCAAGGAAGTCGAGCAGTTAGTTACCGATAAAATTGAAACTAAGCTCGAGGAGATGGAATCCCTCTGGAAGTTACGTTCACTCTCCCGTCCGGGGAGTTCGATGATCTTTGTCGATCTGAAGGAAAAAGTGAACTCGGAGGCCTTGCCACAACAGTGGGATTTGATGCGCCGTAAAGTGGAAGACGTCAAATTAGAGCTGCCCGTACAGGCGCAGATCAGCATAGTTCAAGACGAATTCTCTGAAGTCTACGGTATGTTGTTCGCTGTCTATAGCGACAACATGGAAATGGCGGAATTGAAGGATCATGCGCGAGAGTTACAGCGCCGCATTAAAGCCGTCGATGGGGTGAAAAAAGTTCAGCTGCACGGCATTAACGAGCAGGAGGTGAATATCCGCATCTCGGAGGAGCGTTTGGCGGAAGCTAACCTCACCATGCTGCAATTAATTGAGCAATTGCATAGCCAGAATATGCCGATTGTGGCGGGGGATTTTGATCTTGGCATCGAAAACCTACGCGTGGAGCAGGGTGATACCTTTAAGAGTATTGAGGATATTCGCAATCTCAGCATTCAGACTGGCTTAAATGGGCTGCAATCGGCGGTGATCCGCTTAGGGGATATTGCCGATGTGACTATGGCATATCAAGATCCTGCCTCAACACTCAGCCGCTATAACGGCCAACAGGCGATTACGTTGGCCGTGAGCCCTGTGAATGGCATAAACGTGGTCAGCATCGGCGATACCTTAAAGGCTGTGCTGGCTGATTATCAAGCCAAGTTACCGGATGGTGCGGGCATTGGGGTGATTGCCTATCAACCGGAAGAAGTTCAAAAGTCGGTTAACAACTTTATCGTTAACTTAATTGAGAGTGTGGTGATTGTGGTTGTTGTGCTGCTGATCTTTATGGGATGGCGCAGCGCCGCGATTGTGGGGGTGAGTCTGCTGCTCACTATTTTGTTCACCTTGATTTATATGAATCTAACCAACGTCGATTTGCAGCGGGTGTCCCTCGGCTCCTTTGTGTTAGCGCTAGGGATGTTGGTGGATAATGCCATTGTGATCGTCGATCTGTTCCAAGCCAAGATCAAGCAGGGCATAGAGCGTACTCAGGCGGTTATCGACAGCATTAAAGAAATGGCCATGCCGCTCCTCGGTGCGACTGTGATTGCCGCTATGGGCACGGCACCAGTGCTGTTATCACAAACCGACTCGGCGGAGTTTTCACTCTCGATTGTGCAGGTGTTATGTAGCTCGCTGCTGCTCTCATGGATTATCGCCATGGTCGTCACCCCGCTGATGTGTTGGTATTTCTTGGGAAAAACCAGCGAAGTTGATGCTGAAAATGCAAAACCGCCTTCTCGCTACACTCTGATGTATCAGCAAGCGGTGGAGTGGGTTGTAGAAAACCCGAAGAAGACCATTCTCTTTACCCTGCCTTTACTGCTGGGTACCTTACTGGTCGCGCCGTTATTGAAAGTGAATTTTATGCCGTCGTCCGATCGCGCCATCGTGTTCCTCGATTATTGGCTGCCCAATGGCGGGCGTATCGAGCAGACCTCGACGGATATGCGTAAGGTCGAGCATTGGTTACTGGCGCAACCTGAGGTGGCAAGCATCTCCAGTTATGTGGGCGAGAGTGCACCGCGGTTCTCGGTCACGGTCGAGCCTGAGCCTTTGGATGCGAGCTATGGCCAGATCCTCGTCAATATGCGCAGTTTCGATGATATCGACACCTTAGTGCAGCGTGGCGATGCCTGGTTAGCCAAGCAGTTCCCCTATGCAGAGCCAAGATTTAGGGAGTTAAAGCTGGCGACTAAGGATAAATATTCGATTGAAGCGCGTTTTATTGGCCCGGATCCCGAGGTGCTGCATAGCTTAGCCAATCAGGCTAAGGACATCATGCGTCAACATCCGAACTTAAAATACGTTCGCGATGACTGGCGGCAAGAGAGCAAAGTCATGACGCCGCAGGTAGATATGCATGCCGCCCGTTTAGCCGGCGTGACACGCACCGATATTGCCAATGCCATCAATCGTGTCACCGAAGGCACCCATGTTGGCACTATGCGACACGGTGACGATTTGATCCCGATTAAATTGCGTAGCGCCGATGCCTCTTTAGAGCATTTTGAAAATATTCCCGTGCGTTCATTACTCGGCACACACAGCGTACCTATGGGGCAAGTGGTTGAGAGTATCGAGATCCAAGGTGAAGAGAGCATGGTATGGCGTCGCAACCGCTTGCCTGCGATCACAGCACAAGCGGGCGTGAGTGGCGATACCGCATCGAACGTACGCCAGAGCATTGCGGCAGATATCGAGGCGATTGCGCTGCCCGAAGGCTATCGGATGGAATGGGGCGGTGAATACTATGATGAGCAGCGCTCGATTGACGACTTGATGCAGCAGAATCCTAAGGCAACCCTGTTGATGGTGATTATTTTGGTGGCGATGTTTAACGCCTTCCGTCAACCGCTGATCATTATGATTACTCTGCCATTGGCGGCGATAGGCATCGTCTGGAGTTTACTGTTATTGGACAAACCCTTCGGCTTTATGGCGATCGTCGGCATGATCTGTCTGTCGGGAATGATCATCAAAAATGGCATTGTGCTAATGGATCAGATTGAACTCGAACGCCGCAATGGCCGCAGAATTGCCGAGGCGATTAAGGCGGCGACGCTCAACCGCACTATGGCGATTTCAATGGCGGCGCTGACGACGGCGCTGGGGATGATCCCCTTGTTGACCGACAGACTGTTTGACCAAATGGCTGCGACCATTATTGGCGGTTTGACCGCAGCGTCTGTGCTGTCCTTGTTTGTGATGCCTGCCTTGTATCGACTCTTTTATCGTCGAGAAGAGCGTGAGGAAGATGCATTACTCGATGCTCAAACGGACAACACACCATCGGTTATTAGCAGTGCCAAAGGGGCCTAAACATGAATAAACATCTATTAATGGCCTTTACGGCAATAAGCTTGCTTGGCGGATGCAGTATGTCCCCTGATTACGCACCGCCAAAGGTGAAAGTCAGCGAGCTGTATTTAAATGCGGCGACGGAGGGCGTGAGCCAAGAGGCCTTGGCTTACCAAGCTTGGTGGCGTCAGTTTAACGACCCTCAGCTCAATGCGCTGGTGACAAAGGCGCAGCAGCAGAATATTAGTCTGCAGATCGCCAGTGAGCGCGTGCGCGCCGCACGGGCCTATCAGGCGGCGGTGTCATCGTTAAAAGTACCCACCATTTCGGTGGGCGCGGGGTACCTCGATATGCGCATCAGTGAAAACGATCCGCTGATGGGCAGTGCGGTTGGAGGTATCGATCTGCCCGCAGGTTTGGGTGGCGGCAACCTTAAGTTGATGAATCGTGACCCCAACAGTACAACCGTGGGCGCGACCATTGCTTGGGAAGCGGATTTGTTTGGCCGAATCGCGAGTTTAACTCAGGCCGCAGAAATCCGCGCCGAGCAGGCGCAATTGTACCGCGCTAATCTGACCACCCTAATGACGGCGGAGGTTATCGATAACTATCTGCAATACCGTGGTACGCAGGAGCGGATGGCGATCGCAAGGCAAAACATTGCCGAACAAGCCGAAGTCTTGGCCTTGGTGGAATCCTTGGAGCGCAATGGTTATGGCTCGCCGCTGGATGTCGCTAATGCCAAGGCGGCGCTTGCCGCCAGCGAGGCCATGTTACCCATGTTAAGTTCGGCCGAGCAGGCGCATTTGCATCGATTGGCGATTTTGCTCGGGGAAAACCTCAATGAGACGTCAGGACGTCTAAGCACCGCGGCATTACCCGCAATGACGGAGTTAATCCCAACGGGCGTACCTTCAGAGTTACTAACACGCCGTTTAGATATTGCCATTGCCGAGCGCGAAATGGCCGCTAAAAACCAAGAGCTTGGCGCGGCGATTGCGGCTAAGTATCCGAGCTTTTTCTTAACGGGGGCACCGGGATTATCGGCCGATCATATTGACGATCTGTTTTCCTCGGATTCCCTTACTTGGGCTCTAGGTGCGGGCGTGAGCTGGAATGTCTTCGATGGTGGCCGCACTCAAGCCATGGTGGAAATACAGGAAGCGGGTTTTAAAACCGCGGCGCTTAGCTACCAGCAGGCGGTGAATAATGCCATCAATGAAGTCGAAACCGTACTTAAGCATTATGGCAATAACCAGCAATATCATCGCTTTATTGCAAAGGCAGAGGCGCAATCCGAGGTTGCGGTACAAAAAGCGACTTCGCTGTATCGCGCCGGTTTAGAAAATCACTTGAGCGTATTAACTGCGCAGAATGTGAAAAACAATATGCAGGATGCGGAAGTGTTAGCCCGCATACAAACGGCATCGAGTGTGGTGTCGCTTTATAAGGCATTGGGCGGCGACTGGACTCTGGCAAACACCGCGGATTAAAGATTGTATGAGGGGGCTCTTGCCGTTAGCTGGTACTACAGCGGCAGGGGTGCCTGATTTCATGACGATTATTCGTTGCTGATAATCCTCTTTAATCGTGACCAGAGTGAGGAGTTGCCGTGTCACAGAACATTTATTCCCGCCATGATGGCGTGTTACAGGCATGCGAGGAGTGTGGTTTAGTCACGCCTTACACAGAGCCTCAGCCTGGCTATCGTGCCCATTGCCCAAGATGTCAGCATGGATTGCAGTCCGTGTTGGCCACTCCCTTTCAGCCGATTTGGGCCTATGGGGCCGCGACCTTAATCATGCTAGGGCTGAGTCTGGGGTTCCCTTTCTTATCCTTTAGCGTGCAGGGCTTATCCCAAAAGGCGAGTCTGTGGTCGGCGCTGATCAGTATGCACTATGCCAGTAACAGTCTGTTGGCCTTGGTCATCTTACTGTGTGTGGTGATCTTGCCACTGATATATATCAGTTTTTCAATGCTGATTTATCGACAGGCCTATTTAGTCCAGCAAGGGAGAACGATTGAACTGAGCTGGCTTAAACGCGCTAGCAAGTGGGTATTTCGTTTTGAGTCTTGGTTGATGGTGGATGTGTTCCTTGTAGGGATCTTAGTCGCCATGGTGAAAATTCTGTCGCTGGCAGAAGTCGGCTTTGGACCGTCTTTCTGGGCGTTTTGCATTTATACCTTGCTGCTAGTGAAGTTTGTTAGCCTAGTCGACAGCTCATGGGTATGGGATAAATTAACGCCGAGAGTCGCAACGCCGTACGTGAGGGTGGGTGAGTCGCACCTGCAACAGAATCATGGTGTTTGCCCTATTTGTGGTCAGTTAAATGCCATCAATGCGACTGAATGCAGCCGCTGCGCGGGTGCGGTGCATAAGTACTTACCTGCAAACAGTATGCAAGCCGCGTGGGCATTTTTGCTGGCAGCAACGGTGTTTTATATTCCGGCAAACTTCTATCCAATTATGTACACCACTAGTGTGGGCCAAACCGAGGCGTCAACCATTATCAGTGGTGTCGTGCTGCTATGGCATTTGGGGTCTTACCCTGTGGCTTCAATTATCTTCTTCGCCAGCATAGTCATCCCCACGGCCAAAATCGCTTCTCTGGCTTATTTGTTCCGCCAAGCGGGTAAGGCCCATTCATCAGATCAAGCCATTAAAAATCAGCAGCTATACCGCGTGACTGAATTTATTGGTCGTTGGTCGATGATTGATATTTTTGTGGTGGCCTTACTCACGGCACTGGTCCAGCTCGATGAGCTAATGGCAATTAAACCCGGCCCAGCGGCACTGTCCTTTGCCATGGTGGTGATCTTAACCATGCTGTCGGCAATCGCCTTTGATTCTCGCGTGCTGTGGCGACAATCCAACACCAACAACTGCGAAAAATGACCCATTAAATATGAGTAGTAACATGATAAATAATGAAAATATCCGAGCGAAAGAGTCTAAGGTTAGACAGCTTTCGCCCGTGTGGTTGGTTCCTATCATCGCCGCCCTGATTGGCTGCTGGATGTTGTATAGCTATTTCAGCCAATTAGGGACCGAAATCCAGCTGCATTTAAAAACCGCCGAGGGCATAGAAGTCGGTAAAACCTTTTTAAAATCCCGCAATGTGAATGTTGGGGTGATAGAAAGCATAAAATTGAGCGATGACTACAGCGCCATAGTGGCGACGGCGCGGATCTCAAACGATGCCAAACGTATGCTAAAGCAAGATGCACGTTTTTGGGTGGTAAAACCACGGATTGGCATGGAAGGCGTCTCGGGATTAGATACCTTGCTCTCAGGCGCTTATATCGAACTAGAGCCAGGGAAATCTTCGACGCCCCAGTATGAATTTACTGTGCTGGACAATCCGCCAGTGGCATCGGCCGACGAGGAGGGCATGCGGATCACCCTGACTAGCCCGCAGGCCGGTAAGTTAAGTGTGGGCGATCCTGTGCTGTATGAAGGTTTTAGAGTCGGCCGAGTGGAAACCTTAGGCTTTAACACCGAGCGGCGCGAAGCCTTTTACCAGCTGTTTATCAATAAACCCTACGATGAACTCGTTCGGGATAACAGCCAGTTTTGGTTGACCTCTGGCATTAACATGCAACTCTCGGCCAAAGGGTTAAATCTGCAGGTGGGGTCGCTCGAAACCTTGCTCTCTGGTGGTGTGAGTTTCCGTTTGCCCGAAGGGCGCCTCGCGGGGGCAAAAATCACAGAGGATGGTCATGATTTTAGGTTGTATGACTCGCAGGAGCTTGCGAGCCAGAGTGTGTACGACAAGTACTTAGAATTCGTGATGTTATTCGATGAGTCTATTCGTGGATTACACGACGGTGCGACGGTGGAGTTCCGTGGCATCACCATAGGCGAAGTGGTGAAATCACCGCTCACTTTGCAGCAACTCGATCCGCATTTTGGTCGCTTTAGCCATGGCACGATTCCGGTCTTGGTCAAAATCGAACTAGCGCGGGTGTTTGAGCATGCCGAACAGGTCGGCTTGAACAATTTACGCGCTGAAATCGAGCGAGAGTTGCATTCAGGTCTGCGGGCGAGCCTGAAAACCGGCAATTTACTCACGGGTGCCTTGTTTATCGATCTGGATTTATATGCCGATGCTAAGCCCTATCAAACCGCCGATTTTATGGGCTATCCGGTATTCCCGACGCAGCGTGCGGGTGTGGCTGAGATCCAAAAGCAAGTTGGGCAGCTTATCAGCAAGCTCAATAACTTACCGCTGGAAAAAACCTTCTCTGAGGTCAATACCACGCTACAAAATACCGCCAGTGCATTGGCGCAGTGGGATAAGGTGGGTGCGAGCTTAGACCAAGTGTTACAGCAGCAAGAAATGATGTCGCTGCCCGCAGAAATACAGCAAACCTTGAAAGCCGTAAGTTTGACGGCGAAGGGATATGGGCCAGAGTCGAGCGTTTATGCCGAACTTCAGACCAGTCTGCAGCAACTGCAAACCTTAATGAAGGAATTAACGCCCTTGTCGCGCCAGCTGAATCAAAAGCCTAACGCGCTTATTTTAGGGGCTGATCTGCCCGCAGATCCCATCCCAGTTAAAGGTAACTAACTATGCGTATTTTCCTGTTATTCATTGCATTTTTAATGGCGGGCTGTAGCAGTCAGCCCACTCCTCAAACTTATTTTATCGCCCTGCAACATACGGCAGTTTCAGGTACAACGGATACCAGCCGTGGCGTTATCCGTTCTGGCGAGCCGTGCGCATTAAGGGTTAATCGGGTGAACTTGGCTGACTATCTCAACACCCATGGTTTGATTTATCAAACCTCAGCACAGGAGTTGGTTGTAGCAAGGCAGCATTTATGGGCAGGTTCTCTGGCCGAGCAAATCCAATTGAGGTTAAACAATTTGCTAAGCCAGTCATGCAGCGCATTTGCTAGATGGACCTTAGCAACCGATAGCCCTGCTAAATCCGTCCAACTCGACCTAATCGTGACAGAATTTTATGGCAGCTATACAGGTGAGGCTGTTGTGGGCGGGCAGTGGCGCCTGATGGATAATACGCAGCAAGTGCTGCGTGAGCAGCCGTTCCAATATCGTGTTTCATTGCCTGAAGAAGGTTATCCGGCTCTCGTCAGCAGCCTAGATAATGGGTTGGTACAGCTTGCTGAATATATACGCACAATGGCGCCGCCGCATACTGCTCAGTGACTGCCTGCTGCTCAATAGGCAACAATATTGCGTTGGCAGTGATAAGGCAAAATCACTGCTAAAGGCGACATTAAGCTGAGCTTTTGCCTAAGCTCAGGCATATGGGCTTTGGTCTGCGAGCTTTGGCATAACTGGCCAAAGTATAAATTGCTTAATGTCGCCTTTATCTTAACGTTTGTCGCAGGAAAACCGATTAATGCTCCTGGGAGGGAGCTAGCTTATCCAGCCCAACAACTGCCACCAGAGGTAGTCCAGCGGCATTAGCACCAATAAGGTGATCAGCGCTAAGGGTAAGGTGACTCTCAGCAGATGGGCGAGGGACTCCTGCGACAGTTGCATAGCCAAAATCAGCGGCGGCGCTTGATAGGGGAAAATCACCGTCGAAAAGCCGATCACTTGGGTCATCAATACCGCGGGCAGAGAAAACCCAGTCGCATTCGCTAAGTCGGCAGCCATGGGGGTTAATACCGTAGGCACGCCAGGCACGGTTGCCACTAATCCGGTTAAGGTCGATATCAGTGATAAGGACATAAAGTTGAGTAAAGAGGCGCCTTGCGACAAGGGTAAGTATTGGCTGAATGCTTGGCCGAGCGCGCTACCGAGCCCAGATTGATTGACTAGGACACCTAATCCTAGTGCGGCGGCAACAAAGATAACCGTTGAAAAATCAACCGATTGATTAAAGCGCTTTGGCTCAATAATGCCCCATTTCGGCAGCAAGAGGATGATGGCTGTCGTTAGCCCCACCCATGCTGGATTAATCCCATGCCATGAGTCTGTTATCCAAAATAGCAGGGTGATGATGAGTAACACAGCGAGTTTAATTTGCTTGGTCACATCGTACTCTTCGATATCCGTCGCTGCAGCAATCTGGGTCTTATCAATTTTGGCCGGAAACAAATACACCACGAGCGCCACGATAATGGCCGATTTGAGCAGACCTAAAATCGGAAAGTGCAGAAACAGATACTCAGCATAGCCAAAATGCACGTTAAACAGATTTTCGCTCGCACCGGCCAAAATCATGTTGGGAATATTGGCGGGCAGCACCGCAAGGCTGGGCATATTACAGGCGAGTGCTAGGGCGGTTGCTATGCCTATCCGGCCATTGCTGCCACGACTAAATCCGAGTTGCTCTGCCAAGGCCATGCCGATGGGGAGCATCACAACCGCGCGTCCGACCGAGGATGGCATCACAAATCCCAGTAGTATCGCGCTGATGACCAGTCCCGCAATCATGCGTGGATAACTCATGGTTAACGCGGGGGCGATAACGGCGGCAAGGCGGCGACTCAATCCCGACTCTGAAATAGCGCTACCAATCACAAAGCCGGAGATAATTAACCACACCGCCGCCGAACCGAATCCCGAGAACAACGCACTGGGGTCGATCAGTTTAAAAATGGTGGCCAAGGCAAAAAAGATCAGTCCCGCCATAAAGGGCGGAATAAAGCCAGTGCTCCAAAATAACAGGGTGATGAGTACGACCGATGCGCTGTAGGAAAAAAGTGCAGGGTGCTGCTGTAGTGGAAACATGGCCAACAAGACGGCGACGAGCATGGCGCTAAAGATCAGCCATTTTTTTATACTTAACTTACCCATAGGGGATCACCTTAATATTGCGGGCATTGATATTGCGACCTAAGATAGCCCAGTTAATATGTCGTTTTAAGGTGGTAATGTGTCAGATGTTATTTCTAAAGCGACAATGTTGGCGCCCAGCCAATTTGCGTTCACGTTAGATGCAAATCGTCCCGTATTGAGTAATGCGCGCAATCTTGAGGCCGAAATGGGCGTTGAACCCCATTCTCACCCTCGGGGGCAGTTACTTTGGGCCGCAAAGGGAATTTTACGGGTTCAGAGCGACAACGCGGTTTGGGTGGTGCCATCGACCCATGCCGTGTGGCTTCCCAGTGGTTGCCGGCATCAGATTAACTGTGAAACCCAAGCTCATCTTCGCAATTTATATATCGATCCCAGTTATCGCGTTAGAGTGCAGGACACGCAGGTGGTGATGGTTACAATGACGCCGCTAATGCGTGAAATGGTGCTGAAACTATGCCAAGACGCCACAATGGAACCAGCCAAGTATTTTCGCTTGGGTTTAAGTGCCATAGACGAGTTAGATGCGCTCGACAGTGTGAATACCTACTTGAATGCGGGCTCGGATCCGCGTCTTGGCCGAGTGATCCAACTGTTGATCAAAAAACCGCAGGCGGAGTATACCTTGGCCGAATTAGCTCAAAGTGCGGGGGCGAGTATTCGAACCATAGAACGACTCTTTAAAGCCGAAACTGGACAGACCTACAGGCAATGGCGCCAAAGATACCGATTACTCAACTCCCTTGAGCGGTTAACCCAAGGTGAAAGCACGACGAGCGTGGCCCATAGCCTTGGGTATTTAAGTGTCAGTAGTTTTAGCGCAGCATTTAAAGTCTTATTTGGTTGCACGCCTCAGGAATACGCCCAAAAAAGCGTGCAAGCCACACGGTAGTATTACCAATTATAAATCAAGTGGTTACAAATAAATCTGCTTTGGATAGCTGCAAAGATAGTTCTTTAAGATAGTTCCTTTAGATTGCTCTTAAGGTTAGATCGTAGAGATAGCTCTTAGAAGTAGATCTTAGAGATAGACCTGAGAAATCGCCCCTTAAGAGCGTTCCCAAACAGAGTCCCTTAGTGCTAATCAGCACTAAAGGACACATTTAGATTGTCTCGAGTAGGATTTATTTCAACGCTTCTGGGACGATAGGGTAGTTATCCCATACTCGACCATCGCTCATTGAACGCACTAGCTTGATATATTCAGCGTGGGTCCAGGCGAGCGGGGTAGCGGAGTTAGTGCCTTGGCCGAGTTGATATTGGTAACGTGTGGCGTTACCCACACCGTCCCATGCTTGCTCGGGGAGCATTAGACCCGCGTTGGCGAAGGTTTCCATCCCTTGTACATAGGTATTGATAAGCTGCTGTTTGGTTTGCTGTGCATTTATCCCTGTTAGCTCTCCCTTGGCGCTGGCGAGGGCCAGCTCAAAATGTCCACGCTCGCCGGTGAAGAATGGCCAGACGCGGCCGCGTTGGTTGTCGCTATTACTGCCCGATTCGGCGTAGTTTGCGCCCGTGACAGTATCTTCACCGTAGCCATCGTTACCGTAACGTCTAAAGCCGGGTACACTACTGCCATCTTTTGCAGTAAAGCTGTATTTGAGGCGTAAATTGTCCTCAAGTTCGGTGTTATCCACCAGCGCTAGGCTTTGATTAATCAGCTTATCGGTTGCGCCACGTACGCCATAGCGCACCAGTTCTAAAAAGCCGCCATCGAGGATCTGACGTTGATCTAATCCCGCTCGACCATTATTAGCGGCGAGTGTCTCGGCGGTGTTTGGCTCACCATTCGGACTTAAGCGCAGATAATAAGGCGCCTTAATGCCTTGGCTATCTGTAAGCAAACCTTGGGTCGTCACTAAGTGTTTTTCAAGTTGCTGATTAAGCGTTTTGGCGGTCGCTAAATAACGCTGACTAGCATCGCTGTCGTTTACTGCTTTGGCAATATCACTCGCCGCCACTAAGCCTGCGATCACTGCGGCCGTGGTGGAAGGCGAATAACCTGCTTGTTCTTCCCAACGTTCTTGCTGAGTTTTCGGTGGCGTAATTTGGGTGTGGTTCCAGTCGAGATTGACCTCTCCGCCGCTGACTAAAAAGTCCGCCGCGGCTTTTAGCATCTCTTGATACCAATGGCTCAATTCCGCTTGACTCAACACGCCTGCTTGCCAGAGTTTCCAGCCGAGCATGATCGGCATCGCCGTTTGGTCGAGCTGTACGCCCACCCACTCAATTTGGCCATCCACATGGGTCTTTTGTAAAAACCAACCGGGTGTGCCGTTAAAGCCTGGAGTTTTATCGCTTACTTGCACCTTTTTAAGATATTCAAAGGCGACTTTAGGCGTTTGGGTATCACCCATGGCGAGAAATGCCATGGCGCATTGGTAAAAGTCACGGGGCCAAACGGCCTTGTAGCCCGTGCTGGGGGTGACAGCAGGGACGGTATCGCCCCAAGGATTAGAAAGTGACGCGATAAGGGCGCCAGCGTAGGTTTTATCTTCCTGCGCCTTGAGTACCATGGCACTGGTATACAGCAGTTTGCCATTATCTGTGGTGCTTTGCGCCATAGCAGGCATCGCGGGCAGTGATTGTAAATAACTGTGCCAACCGGCGTTGTATTGGCTCAGCACAGTATCATACCCTGACGTTAGGCTGGCATTGGCATTGGCTAAACTGCTGGTTTCATCATGGCCAAAACCAATCGCCAAATTCACATTAAGAGGTTGATTAGCTTGGAGTGTGGGATAACTGGCGGTAAAGGCAATGTTGCCTTGAGTCGGATTTTCGGCGCTGCTGGTGGCCTGATACAGCGTATCGAGTTTGCCGTTATCGGCTAAATCGGCCAAACCATCGGATACACCGACAAAGCCTGTGGTTGCCTGCGCAAAATCGATATCGGATTTAACCGTCATCACGCTGCTGTGGGGATCGGCGGTGCGAGCAATAAGGGCTTGATGATCGACTCGGCCAATATCATTCGCGCCCGCATTATCGATATGGGGGTTAACGTATAAATGCGGTGTGATGCCCGCTTCAAAGGCGGTAAACGTCACGCGCATCATCAGCGTATCGCGGTCGGGATCGGTAAAGATATGTTTTTCTATCTGATACTTACCTTCAACGTCGCGATTGATAATCTTATAAGCCAAGGATTGTGGGCGGCCATTAGCGTCGGTATCTAAGTATTCAATGCTGCTGATAGTGTTGTCTTTCTCGGTATCGATAAAGCCATTGCCTGTGATCACAAATTGCAACTCTTTGAGCTGAGCGTTGTGAATAAGGCCGTACATTGTTTCGGTTAAAATCCCCTGCGCTACGGAGAACCACACGCGGCTAATGGGATTTTGGGCACTATCTTGATATTGCCCTTGAGTATAAGGCTCATAGGAGGTGCCAATCCCTGTTTTACCGGAGAACGCCCAAGTTGGCGCTTTGCCGGGGGCGCCGGGGGCAATTTGTGCGTTTGCGCCACTGACTTTGGCGACGGTCGGTGTTGATGTGTCCGCATTGGGGGCCGAGGGTGAGCAGCCTGTTAAGCTGGCAACGCCGATAAGGCTTGCGGCAATTGCAAGCGCAATCGGCTTACGGCTTAAGTTGCGGCGGTCAGAAAAGCTGCGAACTGTTGTTGATTCCATATTCATCAAAATCTCCCCAATCAATGGTGCTAATTGCGATTTATTCTTGTTGTAAGCTATGTGGCTACACGTCTTGGCGTTGAGTTGCCCAAACGCCTAAACGCCAAGTGTGCTGAGTTGTAGGATTTACACTTGAGTGTGCTGAGTATTCGGTTGCTCAACAAAGAGCACGGCAATTCCGGCGCAGAGCATCAGAACGCCGCCGGTGATCAGGGCGTAGATGGGTTGACCATCAAATAATCCATTAAGAATTAAGCCTAAAACACTGGCCGCGAGCAGCTGTGGGATCACGATAAAGAAGTTAAAGATCCCCATGTACACGCCCATCTTTTTCGGCGGCAAGGCGCCGGATAACATGGCGTAGGGCACGGAGAGAATCGAGGCCCAGGCGATACCTACGCCAATCATAGGCAGCCATAACAGACTGGGATCTTTAATAAAATAGAAACTGATCAAGCCAAAACCGCCGCAGAACATATTAAAGGTGTGGGTCAGTTTGATACCGATACGTTTAGCCAGTAGCGGGATAAACAGGGCCGCAATGGCCGAAAATCCATTGTAGGAGGCGAACAGTACGCCCACCCAATCGGCGCCATCGTTATAGGCCTTAGACAACACATCGCTGCTGCCAAAATGGTAGGACGTCACCGCCGAGGTGGTGTAAATCCACATCGCAAATAGCGCGAACCAAGAGAAAAACTGCACTATCGCTAACTGATGCATGGCCTTCGGCATATGGAATAAATCGTCGACCACATTAAAGACAATGCCCAGTTGCGCGCGTTGTGAGGGCGTTGATTTGTCTAAACGCAGTGCGCAGTAAAGTTGCAATGGGCCAAAGGCAAAAATCCCTAAAGTTAATATATACAGCTGTTTATCTAAATCCTGCATCCACACTGCAAGCGTCAGTAGTGCGCCTACGGCCATCCAAACGATAGCGGCAAATTGATAATTTTTATGGGTGCGAGTGCGATGTTGTTGCTCATCTGCGCCTGCTTCAGCATTGCCATGGAAGGCGGCGAGTTCATCGGGGGAATATTTTGGTGGACACAACCGTCCAAGCCACGCTGAGAAACAGCACGGCACCACCAAAATAGAAGGCATAACGCACCGAATCGGCTATTTCGCCCGCGGGCGCAGTATTGGCGACATCAAAGAAGTTACTGAGAATATAGGGCAGGGCCGAGGCCACCACCGCGCCGATGCCGATAAAAAAGCTTTGCATGGCATAGCCTTGGGTGCGCTGCTTGGGAGGCAAATTATCCCCCACAAAGGCACGGAAGGGTTCCATGGCGATATTGATTGAGGCATCCATTATCCACAGCATGCCTGCGGCAATCCACAACGTCGGGGAATGCGGCATCACAAAAATCGCAAGAGTCGTACAAATGGCGCCGATTAAAAAATACGGCCGGCGGCGACCTAAGCGCCCCCAAGTGTTATCGCTAAGATAACCAATAATAGGCTGAACCAGCAGACCCGTTAACGGTGCGGCAATCCACAGGATGGGGATATCATCGATAGAGGCGCCAAGGGTTTGGAAAATGCGGCTGACGTTGGCATTTTGCAGGGCGAAGCCGAATTGGATCCCCAAAAAGCCAAAGCACATATTGAAGATTTGCCAGAAATTCAGCTCGGGTTGCACCCTATGTACGGCGCGCTGCGCCACCTTGGGCGAGAAATTCTCTAATGGGGTAACCGTTTGTTGATCCGCGGACATGCAACTTCCCTTCAGTAGCGGGCAGCGGGGCTGCCTTGAGTCATTTATCGTTATAATGTGTGGCCTATTCAGTGGCCTTTGCTCAGTTTTACGCGTGTTTGCTAGCTTCCCCAAAGTGCATTATCGCTTGGCCGTGTAGGTGAAAAAATGGCGAATATACCTCTCCCTCAGAAGCATATTCGCCAATAAATTCATTTTCATACGCTATGATGCAAATGCTCAGTAGCAGAAAAGAACCTAAGCCTGACAGCTATCCTCAAAGGCAACCACCAGAAACGACCTCACAGTGTTCAACCCCACAAGCAGAGGGTGAAACTAGCGAATTTATAGTAGCCGCAGCGCCAATTGACGCACAACCGCTTACATACGTATTCATCATTCCTTGATAACCCTGGCGAAACAGCCCTGTAACTAATAGTGTGTGGATTTTACGTGAGGCGTGGATGGGTTTAAACCCTAGATGTATCCAGTTATCACATCGGTGGGGGGAGTTAAGAACCTTGTTCCACGGGTCACTCCCGCTGTGATAAGGGGCTATGGCATGAAACCCACTAAGATTAGTGGGGAAGTACATGGATCATTTTCAGCTTAATCAACAGACTCATCTTTCTAGGCTATTGATAGCGAAAGCATAATGCATCACTATGTCGCCAGACTTTACTGACCATTGGCGACTTGCCGTCATTGACGTGTGTGGCAAGAGCAATTGAGTATTTATTCTGGCTTGTTATTACGCCCTTAAGGAACGTTATGTTTGTTATCACCTTAACCTACAAAAAACCGCTGGCCGATGTAGAACTGCATTTGGCGGCTCATATTGCCTATCTCGATGAATATTATGCCAAGGGCACCTTTATCGCCTCCGGCCGTAAGGTACCCCGCACTGGCGGAGTGATCCTTGCCAAAGCAAATAGTCGCGCCGAGCTTGAAGCCATTGTCAAACTCGACCCTTTCTATATCGAAGAGGTGGCCGAATTTGAGGTGGTGGAATTTGTCCCCACTCGAGCCGCAGCAGGTTTAGAAGCTTTAATTGAGCAGATTTAAAGGGTAGGGATACGAGCTAAAAACATAATGGAATATACCCAAGGCTTAATGCAGCCTGTGGATCTTGAGTGGGTGCCTGCGCAACAAGTCCCTATGGCATTGCTGTTAGAGGCCGATCCTTCCACTGCCAGTATCGAAGCGTATTTGGATAAAGCTTGGTGTTTTGCCGCCAAGCATAAAGGTGAGATAGTGGCCGTTTGTGTGATTAAGCTAATTCGCGATAAGGTTGCAGAAATCTTCAATATGGCAGTTTGGCCTGACTATCAGCGGCAGGGAATTGGTTCTGTGTTACTGTCATTTGCCTTAACTGAATTGGCGAAAAAGTCGGTGGTTCGTGTGGAGTTGGGTACGGGGAGTTTTGGGTATCAACTTACTTATTATCAGCGACTGGGGTTTAGAGTCGAGGCTGTGATAAAAGATCACTTCTTAACCCATTACGACGTACCTCTGTTTGAACAGGGATTACAACATAAGGATATGCTGCGATTAGCGCTGGAATTATAAGCCGTGCTGACGATTATGGACGTAATGACAAATCGAAAGGATCTCGGATGAAACGTTATTTCACGGCAGTCTTATTCGCACTGTTCTCTGAAGTCGCACTGTTTTCAGAAGTCACAGTTGCTGAGCCACTTAAGTGGCAGACAAATTTTGCTGATCATGACGCGGTGATTTTTGCCTCAAGCACGGGTGTAGATAGCTTGAAAGACGCGATTGCCGTTGTTCCCAAGTCGGTGTGGATTCGCTCGGTACAAGTGTCAACCCTTGCACAGTTCGATGGTCTTCAGCACGAGTTGCAAACTTATCTGCAGCAACATTACCCTCAGGTGTTTGCCGATGCCTTAGCTTCGGCGGGCAATATACATAACCCCAAGGTGGTGGCCCTACGGCAGGGATTTAAGGAAGCCATTCTCGCCTCAGGTTTTGTTAAGCAGATAAATAGTGATTTTAGTGCGCGCTGCGAAAGTATCACCTCAGTCGATATCGAGAAGTTTTTTATCACGACACAATCCTCATCACCCCAATTTGAAGCCATGCTCTGGTTAAAGACCGAACAGTGCCACTAGGCTACAAAATTCCTTATCTAGCGTGAACGTTAGTCGCTATCAACTTTTCCTTTATCAAACTGTTATCGCAAATAATTATTTCAAACCACTACCTCAAGTTGCCATTCAACCTGACTGAGTCAGCCAATCAATGCTGTTAGCTATTGGATACTCGCCAAAACATGACTGATGCGAGTACAGGTATTGAGGGCACCAGAGTAGGTGCCCTTGCTGGCTTGAGGAACTAGCTTGCGATAATTTTAGCGCGATTAGAGCGGCTGAAGATGGAAGGCAATCGCGATGCGGTTCCAACCATTTATGGCGATAATTAGGCTGGTAAGATCGACAATCTCCTTCTCTGAATAGTGCTCGGCGAGCGCGGCGTATTCACTGTCGTGCACTGGCGATTGGGCGACGCGGGTTAAGGTTTCCGTCCAGCGCAGCGCTGCTTGCTCCCGTGCATCAAAGAGACCATCGACTTCGTGCCAAGCAGCCAGTAAATCTAAACGGCGCTGGTTTTCTCCGTCGTGGCGCGCTTCTTCGGCGTGCATTCGCTGACAAAACGCGCAGCCATTGAGTTGCGATGCCCTCAGTTTGACTAAATGTACCAATAATGACGAAAACGCCGAGTCAGCAGCCGCTTTATCTAGGCTAATGAGTGCTTTGGCGAGCCCGGGTTGGAGTTGGTAAATCTGTTGGCGCGGAATACGTTCTGACATAAAGCCTCCTGTAAGTTGAGGCTTGAATCTAAGGGATTAATCGGCCGTTATATTGGAGATTTGCGACATCTTGCGTTTTTTATATTGTCCCGGTGTTTGCTGCATCACCCGTAAAAAATGCTGATGTAGATGGGCTTGGTCGTAAAATCCACAATCGAAGGCCACCTGCGCGAGACTAAGCGACGGCGATTGACTCAATAGGTTGCGGGCAATTTTTACTCGATTCAGCTGCAATAACTGCGCGGGCGATAAACCCGTTTCCTGCTTAAATTTGCGTTCAAATTGGCGACGACTCATGGGGAGTTGCCCGTAAAAGGTCTCCAAATTGGCTTGGGTTTGAATGAGTTGAGGCAAGGTTGCGGGGACTAGGCTCATGCGCGTCGATAAGCTTAAGTCAAATTGCTGCGCACGTTGCAATAGCCAGTGTTCCACGAGGGCGATACGCTGGCTTGGCTTGGGCGTATCAACGAGTTGGTATAAGAGCGTTGTTAAACCAACGATGGGCCACTGGGTTACATCGATAACGCTTGCTGTTGTGTCGGTCTGAATGGCGGCAAGCTCAACCCCCAGTAAATGGAAGGCGCCACCGGGCTGAAAACGCACCGTAATTTGCTCGGTACTCGGTGCGAAACTGTGACAATGCCGCTGCTGGCCCGAGTAAAAATACACCGAAGGCGCGTCGCCAATGCCGGGCGATGGCAAATAAAAATGCAGGCTTGTGCCACCATCGGGATAGAAGGTTTGGTCGATTGGCTGCGGTAAATCCGCCGCGACATGCAAATGAAAATAGCGCTGCACCCAAGGGCGCAGTGGGGCAATGGCTTGAAAATGATTAAAGCCTAAGTGGGCAAATTGGGTCTCGAAACGCTTAAAACTGCGCATTTCGAGTTCATCAGCCGTGTATCGCAAGGTCGTCACCATTAAGCATTGGGGGAGTTTAGCTTAAGCTAACTTAATGCAATTTGCATCCGTGTCGAGTGTGACTCAGTAGTGGAGGGCAGTGGTCCTGCTCAAATGAAATCCGCCAACGGTTGTTAGGCGCTGTAACTAAAAGTAAGCAACTCAATAATAAAAAATAGTCACCAAGAAGGGCTTCTTGGTGACTATTGTAATGGTCACTATCGCTTCGATTGTTGTTGCAATAGTCACTGTTGCAAGAGTGACTGTCGCTCGGGACTTTTAGCGTCCATTTAGCGCTTGAGTTTACAGCGCTTTAAAGCGGATCGCTGTGCCGCCACTGCTGGCTAGCTGTAATGTCAAGCTATCTTTGGCGCTAACCATTTTAGTTTCAATCACATAATCATAGGGATTGGTTTTCCAATCGGCTTTTGCGCCATCACGGTAGATCTGTGCTTGATAGCGTTTGTTTGGGTCGAGGAAATCCAGTTTTACCTTGACTTCACGGGCATTTTCATCGGTCAACGCGCCTAAGTACCAATCCTGTTGGTCCTTGGCTTGGCGGGCAAACACCACGTAATCACCCACTTCGCCAGCCAGTGCGATACTTTGATACCAGTCTGTTGGCACATCACGGATAAACTGGAAAGCATCCAAATGTTTCTGGTAATTGCGTGGTAAGTCGGCAGCCATTTGGATTGGGCTATAGAGCACCACATACAGGGCGAGCTGCTTCATCAAGGTGGTTTGCACACGGTTTTCGGCATCTAAGCCTTTCGGGGCTAAGTCAAAAATCCCTGGGGTAAAATCCATTGGGCCTGCCAGCATGCGGGTAAAGGGCAGCATGGCGGTGTGCTCTGGGCTATTTGGTGGACTGCCCCAGGCATTGTATTCCTGTCCACGTGCGCCTTCGCGGGCAAGCCAGTTCGGATAGGTGCGACGAAGCCCAGTATCTTTAATCGGCTCATGGCTGTTGATGCTGATATGGTGCTTGGCGGCTTCGGTCACGCTGTGCAGATATTCGCTAACCATAAACTGACCATCGTGCCATTCGTGACGGGTAATACCGTTCTCATCGATGCGTTTGATTTGTCCACCGTCAGCCACATAACCGGTTTTGACTTGGGTCACGCCATGTTTTTCATACAGGGCGAAGGCATCATCCATTTGATTACGGTAATGGGTGACAGAGCCTGCGGTTTCATGGTGACCAATTAGGCGCACGCCTTTTTTCGCGCCGTAGGCGGTAATGGCCGGTAAATCGAAATCATCATAGGCCTTGGTAAAACTGAATTGATCGCCATTATGGAACCAATCACCATCCCAACCTTGGTTCCAACCCTCAACCAAGACACCATCAAATTGGTACTTGGCGGCGAAATCCATATAGCGCTCTGTTTCGCTGGTGGTTGCGCCGTGTGTTGGGCCCGAGCCCCAAGTGTTTTCATTGAGGTGCATACCCCACCAAATACCGACATATTTGCCCGGTTTAACCCAAGAGACATCCCCCAGTTTATTGGGCTCATTCAGGTTGAGGATTAGGTGCGAATTAAGCAGTCCCGTGGCCTTGTCGGCAATTTGAATGGTGCGCCATGGGGTATAAAAGCCCGCTTGGGTTTTAACGCGAGTGCCATCTGACCAAGGAGTAAGATCGGCCTTGAGCTTGCCATCACGCTGTTGATCGAGGGTCATTGAGGCAAAATCAACTAACGCCGCCTCGTGAATACTCAAATGGGTGCCATCGACCAGTTTAAAGGTAAATGGAGTATGGGCTCGGTCGACCTGATTGAGCGCACTGTTGCGATACAGATATTCGTAGCGGTTCCATCCCCGAGAAGGGATCCACCAAGCTGTGGCCTTATCACTCTGACCAATATTAAATTCGGTGAGTTCATCGGTGATGGCAAGCTGTGTATTCGCAGGCAGGGCGTTTTGGGCGGCTAAGTGATAACGAAAGCCGATGCCATCGTCAAAGGCTTTAAACTCGAGGTTTAAGTCGATTTTACCGTCGGTTAATACCACGCTCAGTTGATTGTGTTGATCCTTTATCCACTCTTGTTCACCCCAAGGTTGCTGCCATTTGTCATCGGCGCTGGCGCTGTGGCTCGATTTGATGCGTAGACCTTGGCCTAATTCCCCCAGTGAGGCAAAGACTAAGCCTAAGCGACTCGGTTCGATAATGGTTTTGCCATGAAAATGGATTTGGTATTCGGGGCGGCCCGTATCATCACTCAGACTCAAGACGATTTGTTTATCGGGGGAGCTTAGGTTGAGGGTCTGCGCTGTGGCACTGGTGCTGAGCAGGCTGCCAATGCTAAGTGCTAGCAAGCTGGGCGTAAATAGGCCGGCGGCCCAATGGCGGCTATTTCGCGTTGGCGAGTTGATGTGGTGTGCATGGGTAAGAGGATTGCTGAACATTCCCTGATCCTTGTTTTTATAGTGAATATGGGTCAATGCATACTAGTGGCGATGGGTTTTTGCTCGCAATGGTTTGCATACGTATTCACCATAGTGAGCGGTTAGGTGGCAGGCGGATAGTAAGGCGTAAAGAGATGGGTTTTAACCGCTGACTCGGGTAGAATGCGCGGCTTTCTTGGCTTTCTTATTGTGTTTAAGGGGCTTTAGCTTAAGCCGATATGGGCAGTGATATAAACGCGTTTGGGAGTGAGCGGTGAAAATCAGTCAGCGATTACAGCAGATCAATCGAATGGTGGGCCCTGGATACGATCATATTTGGGACTGCTGCTGCGATCATGGTTTACTCGGCATGCTGTTACTGCAAAGAAATGCCGCACCTAAGGTGCATTTTGTCGATTGTGTCTCGCCATTGATGCAGCAACTTAGCCTTGAGTTAGCAAGGTTTTTCCCCGAGCCGTCTATCTCAAACACTCAAAACGCTGAGCAACAGGCCAATCCCCAGAGTGAATGGCAAGTGCATTGCCTCGATGTGGCGGCCTTGCCACTGGCGCAATACGGCAAGCAAGCCAAGCACTTAGTGATTATTGCGGGTGTGGGCGGTGAGTTGCTGGTTGAATTGGTGCGCAGTATTGTTATAAACCAGCAAACTCAACATGATACTCAGAGTGGAAATGATTCGGGTAATCATAACCTTAGTCAAGGCCGGGGCCAGCTCGAATTTATTTTGTGTCCCGTGCATCATAATTATCATGTGCGCAGCGCGTTGTCGGAATTGGGCTTAAAACTTAAAGATGAATATTTACTCGAAGAAAACCAACGTTTCTACGAAATACTGCATTTAACTCAGGCCAATGCCTGCTCAAAAACGAATACCAGCTCAAAAACAAATCAAGCTGTGCCCTTAAGTGCGACGGGCTCAATCATGTGGCAAGGGCTAAATGCGGATAAAACCAACCAAGCTAAGCGTTATCTTGATCAAACCATAGGCCATTATCAGCGTATTCCTGAGCATCGCATGCCCAACAAGTCGCAAATTGTGGCGGCCTATCAGCACATTTTGCAGCAACTGAATTGTTAACCTCATAGTCAACATGCGGCCATTGAGCGCTTAGCCTTGGCGTTGACGGTTTTACTCTGTAAATCCATCGAGTTGGTTTATGCTATTAGGCCGTTAATCTTGAGTTTTATTATGCGTTTATTGAAGTCCACCCAAGCCGCCCGTGCCATAGTGCTGTCGGGGGAAGATATTTTGCTGCTCTATACCCAAAAATATCGCGATTACGGTTTGCCTGGTGGTGGGGTAGATAAGGGCGAGAGCCTTGAAGTTGGACTTATCCGCGAATTGCAGGAAGAAACCGGCGCCATTACCGCCAAAGTGTTAGCGCCCTTTGGTCGTTATGAGGAATATCGTTCCTGGTTTCGTGAGGGCGCAAATGTTGTACACATGGACTCTTACTGTTACCTGTGCGAAATCGATATGAGCCTTGGCGAGCGCGGCCTAGGTGAGCCAAGACTCGAAGCCCATGAGATTAAAAATGGGATGCGCCCAGAGTGGATCAATATCCATCAAGCGATTGCCCATAATGAAGAAATTCAGCGAACGTTCGCCAATAAAGGGCAATCCATTGACAGGGAAACCTTTCTGCTCAAACGAATCGTAGAAGAGTTGCTGTAGATAAAGTCAGCTTGATGGGGTTATTGCACAGTGGTTTAAAGCGCCGCCATCAAAAAGCCATCCTGAGGATGGCTTATGAGGATCTCTTGTGAAGGCTGCTTTAGTGCTAGATCACGGTTAAATAAATACAAAAGAAATGGCTCATCGCGCCTGCCAATACAAATAAATGCCAAATCGCGTGATTGTATGGGATGCGTTTACCGACATAGAATACCACCCCTAAGGTGTAAAACAACCCGCCCAATAGTAGAAGCTTAAATCCTAGCGGTGACATCGCCGCCGTCAAATCGCCCATTACAGTTACACACAGCCAACCCATCACTAAATAGAGCACTAGGCTCATTTTTTTAAAGCGATGAATAAACAAGGTCTTAAATAAAATCCCACCAATAGCCAAGGACCAAATTGCCGTAAGGATAATGGTTGAAAGCTGTCCTTGCAGGCTGATTAACATCAGAGGGGTATAGGTGCCTGCAATTAAGCAGTAGATGGCACAATGGTCGGCAATCTTAAGTTTATGTTTCCAGCCTACATGCGTCACGCTGTGATACAGGGTAGAACTTAAAAACAACAGGATAAGGCTTGCACCATAAATAATAACACCTGTGAGCTGAATGCTGGTGAGGTGGTCGGCGCCCTTGAGGATCATAAACACTAAGCCGACCACGCCCGCGATCACCCCTAGGCCATGGCTGATGCTATTGGCTATCTCCTCACTAAGGCTATAGCCACTGATATTCAATGGTTTTTCATGACTCATTTGCGGCTCTATCAAACTCTGGCTTGGCATGCTGTTGATCCACTCGATGGCGATAATGACTGAGTCTATCAGTTGATAAATTGGAAAGCCATAATTAGCTTACACGTGTAAGCTAATTTATTTTAAGGGTAACATCATCAACTGAGACTTAGGCGAGCTCTTATCTAGTTGTACAACATTATGGTGCTGGTTTACGACTGATTAATGTCAACGCCTTGGAACTTTGTGCTGCGCACTTTCTCTAATCTCCCGTAGATGTCATGGATTTGTTAAGTACTTTGTCCATTAAGTACTAAGGGATGGATTTTGCCTGTTCGTTCGAATATAACCCCAGAAGATGATCTTAGTTTTGATGCGTACGGCCGCGTGACAAACGATGAGACCGCACCATTTTCCGCTATACCGTTTTGTGCTACGTCTTTCAGTGCAATAG
The DNA here is from genome assembly GCF_019457435.1 of Shewanella sp. FJAT-51649. Taxonomy (NCBI): domain Bacteria; kingdom Pseudomonadati; phylum Pseudomonadota; class Gammaproteobacteria; order Alteromonadales; family Shewanellaceae; genus Shewanella; species Shewanella sp. FJAT-51649. The sequence goes on from NZ_CP080411.1 coordinate 2,287,794, forward strand.
CTCTGGGCGCTACAGATTTGAACGCTAAGCCCTTTAGCGCTCATGCAGACCCTTTGGGGAGCGATATAAGCCTTAATTTGTATGAGGCTAACCAAAAAGATATCGACAGTATATTCCAAACATCTTCAAATCTTAGCGGGCGAGAGTGGTCGCAGTATTTCAATCTTAAGCCATTGTTTTGGGTCATCTTTGGCCATGGCTTACTGCTGTTGTTATTAATTTTTTTATGGCGAACCCAGTCGGAACACTTAGGGCTGTCGTTTACCGAATCTTCAGCCAACACACGGACTACAACCAAGGCGTTAAAGGCGTATTTTATTTATGCGCCGCCAACGCAAACCGCTCCAGCGGATCCGCCTCAAGATTACTCCGTTGAAGAACCTACCGTTTCTAGTGAGCCGATCACTTCCCCGCCTAACACTACGCAGCTGAAAGTGGATGTTGAACCAGCCGCAAAAGTGCCACCAAAACCCGCGGAAAAGCTTGCGCCAAAAACTACAGAGCAGATTGCAAAACCTCCTGAAGTCAGCGCACAAGCGTCAAATAGAGCAGTTTCAAAGACTTCAACACAGGGCCAAACCCAGCAGAGTGCAAAAGAAGCTATTAAACCTCAAAAGGCAGAAGTCCAATCAAGCTCGGCCCAAGCGGCAAGTACTCAGCAGTCAGATACTGGTGAGCAAAACAGCGGTGCGGCTGGCAGTGTCGGTTTATTTACCCAGCGTTATTTTGAACGTCAGCGTGAGCAAGCCTTAGATGATTTAGTGCTAGAGCAGGCAAATCATTACACTAAACGGTCGACTATGTCTGAAATGAGCCCCGAGATGGAGGTGTTGATTGTGCCCAATGCCGACGATTTTAGCGGCCCCACCAGTTTAGATTTAGAGCTGGATCCCAATCGAATTGTCCGTAAAGGGGATACCTGCTATCGGGTCGTTAAAGTCGGTACCCAAATTAATCCCTATGCTGAGAATTTAGGTTTCCCCTTCGATTGCAGTGGCAAGAAAATGAATCAAGAAATTGATGATGCCATTAAGGCGCAGCTTGATAAAATGATGGTAAAGCGGCCAAAAGGTTAAAAAGTAACGATGATAAATTTTCACTAAAAATGATATTTATTGTGGATTATAGTGTTTATTAAAATTAAATCTGTTTTTATACAATATGTTATTTGTTCTTTATTTTTGATTGGTAATTTGATTTTTATCCTAAAATTACGCTTGTTTGTTCGCAGCGCTTCTGCCTATACTTTTGCCCATCTTGTCGGAGTGCCTCTTGGCTGAGACCGTTTATTCGGGATCCGTTGAACCTGATCAGGTTAAAACCTGCGAAGGAAACAAGCATAATAACATCCATTAAATCGTCTCAGCGGTCACCTTTTGCCCTGTATTAACCCATCGATTTAGTCGTTATTGAGTCCGTAAATCCGCTTAGGGTTTGCAAGGCTCAGCTTCAACACTCAAGTCTCCAGACAAGCAACCCCATTTTTATTTGTTAAAGTGAGATTGCTTATGTCCAGTTTAGAATTGTCCTCAGAATCGATTGCCGTGAACACCCAAGGGCAAACGAGCCGCCGTGCGGCGCGCGCCCAGGCCCAAGCCTTTATCGATACCCTTAAACCATTACAACACCCTAATTCGCAAAAGTTGTATTTGCAGGGGAGTCGTGAGGATCTCCGTGTAGGGATGCGGCAAATTCTGCAAACCGATACGCGGATTGGCGGCACTGCAGCAGAGCCTACAGTTGAGAAAAATCCTCCCATTCCTGTGTACGACTGCGCGGGGCCTTATTCCGATCCAGCTGCGCAAATTAACGTGCGCCAAGGCTTAGCCAAACTCAGATTACCTTGGATTATCGAGCGCCAAGATACCGAAGTGCTTGATTGTGCGACCTCAGATTTCACCCAGCAGCGCCTGAAGGATGATGGGCTTGATCATCTGCGTTTCGAAGCCGGTTCAAGTGCAATTGTTCGTCCCCGCCGTGCCTTACCGGGTAAACGCGTGAGCCAATTACACTATGCCCGCCAAGGGATCATTACCCCCGAAATGGAGTATGTAGCGATTCGGGAAAATATGGCGCTCGCAGAGGTGCAGGATGAAATCTTAAGCCGCCGTGGCCAAGGTGAATCCTTTGGCGCCGTAATCGGTAAACCTATTACCCCTGAATTTGTCCGCGACGAAATTGCCCGTGGACGCGCCATTATTCCGTTAAATATCAATCACCCAGAAGCTGAGCCTATGATTATTGGCCGTAACTTTTTGGTGAAAGTGAATGCCAATATTGGCAACTCTGCGGTTACGTCCTCCATCGAGGAGGAAGTGGAAAAGTTAGTCTGGTCAACCCGTTGGGGCGCGGACACTGTGATGGACTTGTCCACGGGGCGATATATCCATGAAACCCGCGAATGGATTATCCGTAACTCGCCAGTGCCGATTGGCACAGTGCCGATTTATCAGGCACTGGAAAAAGTAAACGGCGTTGCCGAGCACCTGACCTGGGAAGTGTTTCGCGATACCTTGATTGAGCAAGCGGAACAGGGCGTCGATTACTTTACCATCCACGCGGGCGTGTTATTGCGCTATGTGCCCATGACTGCCAAACGGGTGACTGGGATTGTGTCCCGCGGCGGCTCGATTATGGCCAAATGGTGCTTGAGCCATCATCAGGAAAACTTCCTCTATACCCATTTCCGCGAGATTTGCGAGCTGTGCGTTGCCTACGATGTGTCGCTGTCATTAGGTGACGGTATGCGTCCTGGCTCCATTGCCGATGCCAATGATGAGGCGCAGTTTGCTGAGCTCGAAACCTTAGGCGAGCTGGTCAAAATCGCCTGGGAATACGATGTGCAGACCATTATCGAAGGGCCTGGGCATATCCCGATGCAGCTTATCAAGGAGAATATGGATAAGCAGCTTATCCACTGTGCCGAAGCGCCGTTTTATACCTTAGGGCCACAAATTACCGATATTGCACCGGGTTACGATCATTTTACCTCAGGGATCGGCGCGGCGATGATCGCATGGTATGGCTGCGCCATGCTCTGTTATGTGACGCCGAAAGAACACTTAGGTTTACCCAATAAGCAGGACGTCAAACAAGGGCTGATTGCCTACAAGATTGCCGCCCATGCGGCCGATATTGCTAAAGGTCACCCGGGCGCACAGATCCGCGACAATGCGTTATCTAAGGCGCGTTTTGAATTCCGTTGGGAAGACCAATACAACCTGGGACTCGACCCTGATACCGCACGTGCCTACCACGATGAATCCCTGCCACAGGAGTCTGCCAAGGTTGCGCACTTTTGCTCTATGTGTGGCCCGAAGTTCTGCTCGATGAAGATCACCCAAGATGTGCGCGACTATGCGGCAAGTTTAGCGGCGGGTACGTTGTCAGTGGCTTCGTCAAGCCAAAATGTTGAGAGCGCTGAAGCGCTTGCATCGATAAATTCTGCTCCACAAGGGCAATCGAACACAGAAGCAATCCAGCAGATCAGAGTCAAAACCCAAGATGAATTAGCGGCGGCCATGGCGAAAAAATCGGCCGAGTTTGCGGCTTCCGGCGCCAAACTGTATCTGCCGCTGGGCGATGCTAATACAGCCAATACAGCTAATACAACCAATGAATCGGCCAAGCATAAGGACGGGACAGAGCTCAAACCCACAGTACAGGTTGCGGAGGTTTGATAATGAGCCCTGCTAAACATGATAGCCACCTAGCGCCTAAACCTATCGTCTGGACCATTGCGGGTTCGGACAGCGGTGGCGGTGCGGGGATCCAAGCCGACTTAGCCACCATCAAGGATTTGGGCGGCCATGGATGCAGCGTGATCACCACATTAACGGCTCAAAGTTCGGTGGCGGTGGATTTAGTTGAGCCTGTGAGTGATGCAATGCTACTCTCGCAACTTTCGACCCTGTTAGTCGATTTACCGCCTCAAGCGATTAAAATTGGCTTACTCGCGAATCAGCAGCAACTGCATTTAGTTGCCGATTGGTTGGCTGGTTTTAAAATTCAGTTTCCACTCGTCCCCGTTATTCTCGACCCTGTGATGGTCGCAAGCTGTGGGGATGAACTAGGGGATAAGAGCACGGCGAGCCAGCCACTGGATTTTACGCCCTTTAAGGGCTTGATTAGCCTGATAACGCCGAATGTGCAGGAGTTGGCAAGGCTTACTGTCGCCACAGACAAACAAGCGTCAGCAATTCACACAAGAGCCGCGTTCACCGCTGCGGCAATGCAACTCTCTGAACAATTAGACTGCAGCGTATTAGCCAAGGGCGGCGATATTGATTTTGCGGCTCTGGCAAGTGCAGGCATTAATACAAGGGATAGCTTAAGCGATCAGAAAAGCGATATCACAAGTCAGCGCAGTGCCACAAATAATCAGCGTTTGGCGGAGGATCTGCTGATTTGTCATCAGGTTACGAGCTGTTCACCGCTCGACGCGAATGGCAGCTTTTGGCTCAGCAGTGCGCGGATAAACACGCGCCATAACCATGGCAGTGGTTGTACTCTGTCTTCAGCCATCGCCTCGGTGTTAGCCTTTGGCTTTGTGTTGCAGGATGCAGTTGTGGTAGCAAAAGCCTATGTTAATCAAGGTTTAACCCAAGCTCAGGGTATTGGTCAAGGCCCTGGGCCACTTGCGCGTACCGCTTGGCCGCACAGCTTAACGGCGTTTCCTCACGTCACGGCTTATCCTAAAAATAGCTTGAGTGAATCCAGTGATGTGCAATGCGGCGCGTTTAAGCGCCTTGAGCCTGACTTAGGAATCTATCCCGTTGTCGATAACCTACTGTTACTAGAACAGTTACTGGCGGCGGGCGTGAAGACGGTGCAGCTCAGGATAAAGTCGTGTGCGCTAACGACAGAGGCGCTTGAGGCACAAATCCAAACCGCGATTGCCTTAGGTAAACACTATGATGCGCAGCTTTTTATCAATGATCATTGGCAATTAGCGATAAAGCATGGGGCATTTGGGGTACATCTTGGCCAAGAAGATCTGGCGGTGACGGATCTTAACGCCATTCACGCAGCAGGATTGGCTCTTGGCATTTCTAGCCACGGTTATTTCGAGTTGCTGCGTGCCCATCAATATGCGCCATCTTACATCGCCCTTGGGCATATCTTCCCAACGACCACCAAGCAAATGCCATCGGCGCCGCAGGGGTTATGTAAACTCTCTCATTATGTTGAGCTGTTAAATGCGCACTATCCCTTAGTGGCAATTGGCGGCATCGGACCTTCGAATCTTGTCCAAGTCAAAGCGACTGGGGTGAGCAATATTGCCGTGGTGCGGGCGATTACCGAGGCGAATGACCCAATAATGGCCCTTGCCGAATTGACGCGAGCCTGGGAGTCAAGCCTATGATCACGACACAAGAGCAGGCGCAATCCCTTGCCGATAAAGACTTTATTCGTTATTCGCGGCAAATATTTTTACCCGAGGTCGGCGAGGCTGGCCAGTTGCAACTTAAACAGGCTCATGTGCTTATCGTAGGCCTAGGCGGCCTTGGGCAATTGGCGGCGCAGTATTTAGCCTGCGCTGGTGTCGGGCGCTTGACGCTTGTTGACGGCGATAGGGTGGAATTGTCCAATCTACCGCGGCAATTACTCTTTAGTGAAGACGATATTGGTCATCACAAAGCCCTCATTGCTAAACAGAAATTGGCCGTGTTGGCGCAAGGTTGTGAGATTGATGCCTTTGCCGAGCATTTGACTCTTGAGTCTGCGAGCGATGTATTCGCTGGTCTGTTAGCCCATAGCAAAGAAACTAGGTTAGTAATTGATTGTACGGATAATCTTGCGGCGCGCCATTATATCAATCGGCTGTGTATTGAGCATAACTTGCCTTTGGTGAGCGCCTCGATTGCCGCTTTCAACGGCCAATTGTTTGCCGTTGATCAGCAGCGTTTCCCTGCGGGCGGTTGTTATCACTGTATTTTCCCATCGAATACTCGCGCGCCACAAAACTGTAGCAGCCAAGGTGTACTTGGCCCCAGTGTCGGCGTGATGGCATCGATGCAGGCGCTGCTAGCGATGCAATTGTTGCTCTTAGCCATGCCGCCAACTTCTACAACACTGCAAACGGGTGCTCAGTCTTTCGAAGAGACAAGTCAACCAATAGCCTCCACAAGAGAACTACTTGGCCGATTTTGGCGTTTCGATGCCAAGTCACTCCAATGGCATTCGGCCGCCTTAACCCGTGATCCCGAGTGCGAGGTGTGCGGGTTAAAGCCGAATTCATTAAAGTCGAGTGCGTTAATGCCACGCGAACCAAGCAAGAGCGTAGAAAGAGATAACACTAACACCCACCATTCAACTACAGCCGTTTCATTCAAATTCGTCTCTAATCGAGGTTTGTTATGATTTTAATTCATCTCAATAATGTACCCCAGACATTTCAACAACCGCTGAGTTTACAAGCCCTGTTAGAAGCACAAAATATTTGCCAACATTCGGTTGCCTTAGTGCTTAACGAGGCCGTTGTACCCAAACATAGATGGTCATCTATCCTCTGTCACCATGAGGATAAGATTGATGTATTTGCCGTTGTCGCGGGAGGTTAAGATGTTAACGATTGCGGGTGTGGAATTTGAGTCACGATTATTTACCGGCACGGGTAAGTTCTGCTCAAGTCAGCTGATGCTGGAGTCAATTAAGGTGTCTAAATCGCAGTTGGTTACGGTTGCGATGAAAAGAATTGATTTAAAAGCGGGGGCCGATGATTTGCTTACGCCACTTAGGCAAGCGGGCGTGCGGCTCTTACCTAATACCTCGGGTGCGCGTAATGCTAAGGAAGCGATATTCGCCGCTGAACTGGCGCGGGAAATGCTGGGAACACAATGGGTTAAACTTGAAATTCATCCCGATCCTAAATACTTGATGCCCGATGCGGTCGAAACGTTAGCCGCGGCCAAAACCCTCTGTGAACGCGGGTTTATTGTGATGCCCTACGTGCATGCCGATCCTGTGCTGTGTCGACGTTTAGAAGAGGTGGGCTGCGCCGCCGTAATGCCATTGGCAAGCCCCATTGGCACTAATCAGGGGCTGGTGACTGAGCCGTTTATCAAGATGATTATTGAGCAGGCAAAAGTGCCCGTGGTGATTGATGCGGGAATTGGCGCGCCGTCCCATGCGGCCCACGCGATGGAGCTAGGAGCCGATGCCGTGCTGGTTAATACCGCCATCGCGAGCAGTGCCTCTCCCATTGAAATGGCGCAGTGCTTTAAGGATGCAGTGGCTTGCGGACGACGCGCCTTTGAAGCCGGACTTGGCCGAGTGCAGACTCAGGCTGTGCATACCAGTCCACTAACGGGATTCTTGCAGCAATGAGTTTTGTCGACCAATTTGCCCGTATTGAACGGGATAAGTTATTGCTGGCGTTATATTCCTGCACGGCAGTAGAGGTTGAGCGCGCTCTGATGCAACCCGAGGGTAATCTACAGAGTTTACTTGCTTTATTGTCTCCAGCAGCGGAGCCCTATATCGAAGAGATGGCTCAACGTTCGGCGGCGCTCACTCGGCAACGCTTTGGGGCCAATATCGGACTTTATTTGCCGCTCTATCTGTCAAACCTGTGTGCTAACGAGTGTGACTATTGCGGCTTTAGCATGAGCAATAAGCTAAAGCGCAAAGTACTCAATGAGCAGGAAATTGCGGCTGAAATGGCGATTATCAAATCCCGTGGTTTTGACTCCATCTTGCTGGTGTCGGGCGAGCATGAAACCAAAGTGGGGATGGATTACTTTAAGCGTGTGTTACCCATTGTAAAACAGCAGTTTAGTTATTTGGCCATGGAGGTACAGCCGCTTGAGGAGATTGATTATCGTCAACTTGTCGAGCTAGGGCTGGATGCTGTGATGGTGTATCAAGAAACCTATCAAGCGGCGACCTATGCCAAGCATCACACCCGAGGCAATAAACAGGATTTTGCATATCGGCTCGAAACGCCCGACCGCGTTGCCAGCGCGGGTGTCGATAAGATAGGTCTAGGTGTGCTACTGGGTTTAGATGACTGGCGGCTCGATGCCTTGTTGATGGGCCATCATCTGGACTATTTAGAACGGCATTACTGGCGTACTCGTTTTAGTATTTCGTTACCGCGTTTACGGCCCTGCACCGGCGGCATTACACCAAAAGTGCATTTAACTGATCTTGGACTGGTGCAGATGATATGTGCCTTCAGGCTGTTTAATCAGCAACTTGATATCAGTTTATCGACACGCGAGGCGCCATCGCTTCGGGACAATTTACTGCCGCTTGGGATAACACAGATGAGTGCGGGGAGCTCGACGCAACCAGGCGGTTATCAGGCGCCAGAAAGCCAATTAGATCAGTTTGAGATAAGCGATGAACGTACTGTTGAGCAGGTCATGACTCAGATGCGACTCAGGGGATTTAATCCGGTTTTTAAGGATTGGGAATCGGCTTGGATTGCGTGTTAATCGGGGGCTTAAAGTGATTTTAAAATGCCTTTATGGCGGGGGATAAACCTGTACTTTGCCTGAGGTTTGATTAATAATTAACCCAGTTATCATCAGATGCAGGAAAACTCCTATGCAAATCCAATCTGCTTATGCTTCCGGTCTGCAAGGCTTGCAAACAGCTCAATCAGGGTTAACGCAGGCAACGATTGATGTGGCAAAGCCTAGCCCTTCGCAAAGTGCTGCGCCCACAGAAACCGCTAAAGCGGTAGATGAGCCCGATAAAACCTCTGCATTACTGTCGGCAAATGAATCATTGCGACAAGGAGAGGCATCGACTGAGGTGCTTGAACGTGAATCTGAAGCAATAGGTTCGATAATCAACATCAAGGTATAGTTATGTCGGTTATGGCGCTGTCATCACAAATTGGCGCGCCATCCACTTCGTTTTTAGGTGTTGATAAGTCAATTGAGTCACCAAAAGGGGGAAAACCTCAAGGCGGACAGACTTATCAAGGGGGAATTGGTCAGGCGGTCGCAACGCTCTCCGCCTCAACCGTTAACCTGAATACACCAAAATTCGAAGCGAGTGGGGCACTTGCGCCATCATTAAGCAGTCTCGGGGCTGCGATGGACCAAGCTGTGCCCATGAGTACGACAACGCCCGCGTTATCGACAGATGTCAAACCTGCTAGTCCTCCGATTTCATCTAATGTTGATACAGTCTCTGTTCAGAAGGCTTTCACCGCACTCGGTGGAAACGCCACGGCACAGCTGAATTCAAAACAGTTACATTCGAATAAAGCGCCTTTACAAGCACTAAAATTCAATCAGTCACATTCGGCTCCGTTAGATACAAGCCTACTAGCATCAAGTCATACTAGTTTCAGCTTACTTACCGGCCCCCGCTCCATTGGCGGAATGAGGGAGGGACAAATTGCTATCGTAGACACTCAGCCATCAGTGTCAACCTTGGGGGCATCGGACGTCGGTTTTAGCGCCACAAGTGGTGCTGTTACGCCTTTTTCTCCTCCAGCCCCAAGCCTTGCGGCCACCATTGCCACTACCGGTAGCAGTGTTGGCTCCGCGAGTGTGGGGGTAGCCAATATTTTCTCTACATCTACGGCTATCGCTACGAATATTGGCCCAACAGAGTCAAATGGCATATTGCCAAATGCGTCAAGTGCTGTAGTTACTCCTTTTACGACCGAATTTGCTGGTGCCGATGCGATGGGCAAAGCGTCAGATTTCAGCGCTTCAGCTTTTGCCAATTCAAATGCGCTTCCTGATAGCAATCAATCAAGCGGTTTAAGTGAGCAGTTAAGCCTTGTTTTTAATGAACCCTCGGAGGAAATTGGCCAAGTCGGTGCTGGGATAACCCCAAATGCTCAAACGCAACAGCAGCAGACTCAAGCGGAACAAATTCAAGCTCAAAATGCACGAGATGAACAAGCCAAGCAGGCAAGGGCACAGGCGGTACAAGAGCAGGAACAAAAGCAGCAAGCCTTAGCCGAGGTTTTTGCCAAAGCCGACCAAAGTAAACAAGCGCAGCAGGCTCAGGACGAGCAAACTCGTCAGCAAGATTTAGCGAAAGAGCAAGTCAAACAAGCGCAAGAAAAGGCAATTGAGCAGCAAAAAGCCCAACTGGACGCATTAAAATCAAGGGACACAGAAGTCAAAGCCCATGAGCATGCCCATGCGAGTGTGGGCGGTCAATATGCTCAAAGCCCCAGTTTCAAGTATGAAAAAGGTGCCGATGGTCAGCGCTATGCGACTGATGGTGAGGTGCAAATCGATGTGTCGATAGTGCCTGGCGATCCGCTGGCGACCATCAATAAGATGAAGCAAGTCTATGCGGCGGCAATGGCGCCAGTAGATCCCTCTTCGGCCGATATTCGTGTTGCCGCAGAAGCGCTACAGAAAATGAATGATGCCAAGGCTAAACTTGCTGAGGAACGTCAGCAGCAGATTGTTGATCAACCGACAACAGAAACCCTGATTGGTGCCGAGGCTCAGATTGACGGTTTACCACCGCTTAAGGTGCGCCAAATTCAAGTCACGGGCAAGATTGATGCTAATGGCAATATCACTGTGCCCCAAGAGGAACCATCGGCACCTGTGACAGAAGTGATTGATAAGATTAAGCAAGCCATTGCGGCGCAGGTTGCATCGAGTAAAACTTCAGATGCAGCAAGTACCCCTGAAGTTGATACGACAGAGACCATCGAGCCGCCAACGGCGATCTTAGCGATCGGCGCCGTATCAAATAAGGATGAAGCGCCAGAGGTTGCTATGCAGCGGTTGGCGTCGTCTCGTGACAACAAGGGCACATCGAGTCACACATTAAACGGCAGTAATGCGGTGCGTTTCTATGGCTCTGTCGCCGTGGCAACTCTAGCGAGTAAGGGAAACACTGAAGTTAATCAATCAGGTTCGAATGATGTTTCACTTGAGCGGATAAGTGATTCGTCTAGCTACGAGCCAGATAGTGTTATGTCCAATGGATTGGCGCTCGAGTCCTCAAGCGGTCAAAATACACGCGGTCTGTTCAATCCTCAAACCTTAGCACTGCACCGTCCACGCTTCTTAGATGTGAATGTCTAGCCTCTCGTTCTCGAAATGCCCGCAAATCTTAACTAACTAGCGTTTGGCCATTAAGACTAATCACTTAAGCCTGCTTTGTTTGGCAAGTTCAGTCGCCATTAAAGGATAAACCCATAGTGATTCCCTGCTAGCCAAGAGTTGGTTTTGGCGCACACGGTGGAAGAATGTGAGCGTGGTTACTCGCTTGTACTTACACCATGATGCTTAAGGAGATAAGAAGCCAGCAGTTTTGAAGCGGGCCCCTGTTGATCACGATTTGGGATCACAAGGCTTAGCATAATGCGCCGTTTTTGGCTGCCTTGGAGGTGTAAGCGCACCAGTTTGCCTGCGGCTAATTCTTCTTGAATAAGGAAAGATGGGATCCAGCAGAAACCAATACCCTGGTTTAAAATGACTTTCGCCTCATGGAAGTTCGATACAGTCCAGCGCTGCTCGGCCTTTAACCAACCGATATCCACATTGGGTTGCAGGCCCGTGTCTTTGATCACCAGTTGCAGGTGCTGCGCCAGTAGCTTGTCATCGTCTAAGGTACCCATTTCAGCCAAGGGGTGGCTCGGGTGGCAAACCAGATGCAGCTCCTGCTCACACAGAGGCTCGGATAAATAGCCCTTTGGTGGAATTCCGGCGCAAATCGCAATATCGACCTTATTCTGAAGGATTAATTCTTGAGTACCTGTGATGACTGAGTCCAACATTATGATGCGAGTGCCGCGGCTATGGGGCAAAAAGTCACTTAGCGCGCACACTAGACTTTCCATCGGATAGACGATTTCGCGGGCAATGGTGAGTGTAGGCTCCCAACCTTGCTCAAGGTTGCTAGCAAGTTGTTCTAACTCATTGACCGCTTGAGTCACATGGCGTGAGCGGCGCAATAATACTTCGCCCTGTGGTGTCAGGTAAGCTTTGCGGCCTCGAACTTCGAGTAGCTCTATGCCGAGCTGATGCTGTAACTTAGCCACCGCATGATTGAGTGAGGATTGGCTCTTGTTGAGCTTTTCTGCCGCCTGCGCGTAGCCGCCATAATCGACGACAGCCTGTAAAATACGCCATTGCTCAAGGGTAGATTTCGCGCGAGTCATGGTTGTCCTCATGTCGAAAACGACAGGTTTCTAAAAAAGCGATAGATTGAGGCTTATAGTGGCGAGCTATGATCGTTTTTTCAATACTATTATCGTGTTAATTGAAAAAGAGGTTATCGCGTCGCAATGCTGTGGCGTGACAACCTCTGATCAGTAAGCTTTATGGGTGATGGATTAATCGATAACCTTAGGTGTCACGCCCATAGGTAAATACTTTTTCGTCGCGTTAAGTTCGTTAAGATAAGGCCCGGGATAGAGGGTTTCTGGCCAATTAAGCAACATAATCGCGAGCACATTGCGATGCTCGCCAAGGGCTAAGTCAGGATTGCCCTTGGGTGAGGGGATAATTTGGCTATCGGCATCAAACGAGTTGGCAATATAAGCCCGAGTTTGAGCCACGACAGGATGGTCAGTTTTGCCTGCTAGCAGAAAACTAATGCCGACTTCGGCAATAATATCATCGGTCGCATCCTGTAAAATCCGCTCAATGTTGGCGTCAAAGTAATCCAAAATCCATGCAAATTCAGTGGCATCCACCCGATGCTGATAATATTCACTCGCGGCAAAGATAAAATGCGTCATGCCGTAGAGCTTATTGCGAAACTGTGCTTTGCTGAGTGTGGCATCCTGCGCGTCGGGGTAAACCCGAGTAAACGCCGTTTTATAATCCTCTAGATAATCTCCTACACCCAATTGTTTGGCCCAATACACATAGTTAATTAGCTGCGCCGCCCAAGCTTTAATCATCGCGGGATCGGTCAAACCTTGACGTAAGTCGGCCTTTTTGAGGGCTTGGATCATTTGATTATGGCAAGGACCTGTAAAGCCTAACTCATCGATTCGACTGGCGAATCGCAGTAGTACATCGGAGTAAAATAAAAACTCAGGAAAAGGTGCGAGGGCTTTTTTACGGGCCTTGGCTCTGGGACCATTACCCAGTTCTGCGATGGCGTTCTCTGAAGCTTGACGTACAAACTCAGGGTTATCCACTTGGCAGGCATAAAATGCTTGGGCTTCGGTTACCGCATAAAGATCGACTAACGCGGCGTTGGCATATTGCTCATCGCCCGTCAGGCGATAGAGGCGGATCCCATAATGGCCCTGCACCCGAGGCGGGAGTGTATAGAGATGAGTTTCAAGGTTGTGTTGAATAAGCTGCGCAACGTCGCTTTGGCTTAATTCGGTTTTATCCGCGGCGTTTGGCTCGAGAACGTTTTGTGAGTTCTCAAGCCCAGCGTGACTTGGGGGCGTGCTTTGCGAATTGGCGAAAGCACTCTGTGCTGTAAATAAGGCTAAACCGCTAAAGAGTGCAATGGATAGCGTGAGTTTGTGTTTCGGATGTGGTGTGTGGGTGATTTTCAGATCCTGAGACATGGATAATCCTTTGGATAAGCGCAGCGGCATCTACGGGGTCGCCAAGTATGGCGCGCAGTTGATCGCTCAAGGTGAGTGCGGTCTCATTGACCACGAGGAGATTAAAAAGCCCAAGTTTATCTTGGCAGTCTTGGGTGGATTGATGGACAAGCGTTGCGAGCTTGGCTTGCCACAGGGATTGATAATAGCGTGGGCCTTCGCTGGCGATTGCATTAAAACTATATGGGTAATCAATCACTTGCGCCCAGTTCGCCCCAAAGCTTTTGCTAAATTCAGCAGGTAAATCCGGATAGCTCTGCTGGTTTAAGGACTGGTAAAAGTTAAGTGCCACCTTAGCGCGAAAGACTTTAAGCTGAGTCGCATAGGCGCTTGCGAGCGTTTCCCTCGGTTGAATATATTGGGTATCAAATTGGGGAAATAGCGTTTGGCGTAACACCTTAGCGAGCCAAAGACTCGGTAATTGATTGGTATCGAGCGTCGGGCCTAAGGTGTTGTTAAGGTAAAAATGACTGCCACGCGCCAGCGAGGTCATCGCATCGGCGAGAGCTTGGGTAAAGCGTTCGATATCTTTGAAATTATTGAGTGTCGCGGGCAGCTCGAGCGCCTGTTGACCAAATTGCTGCCCAATCACACTTTGCCTGAGGGTGTGTTGACTGGCATTCCTAGGCTTATTCACTGCATCCTGAGCACCAATGGCCAGATACACTTCTCCTAATAATCTATCTGTATGGTAAACACGGAGGATCTGTTGCTGCGCTTGTGCTGGTGCCGTTTGAGAAAGTGCCGTTTGAGAAAGTGTCGTTTGAGTGGCTGTCGAATCGAGATGCTCACCAATCACCTCAAAACGTAAACCAAACTCGCCTAAGGTCGTTAAGGCCTTGTCGAGTAGCTCACGGGTATTTAGAGCGGTGGTTTCCGTACTGGGTAATTGCGATAAGGTTCGGCCAAGATCCCAAGGGGCAACTTGAATCGCTTCGGTTTGGCTGTCGAGAAACGCTTTAACTAACTCAGGGGTATTGAGTAGCTGATCCTTGAGGCTGTAACTGGCGTAATCGCTAAAACCTGCGTCATTGGCAATTCGTTGACGCAGCTCAGCAATGCGGTGTAAGGCGACTTGATTATGCTCCCTAGCTCGACCTTGATAGGCTTGCCACAGGGTTTGTCGACATTCGGCATCGGGTTGTTTTAACAGGTAACTCGCGATAGTCCCTGAGAAAGTGCCTGAATTTGCCGTTTCTTCCTCGTTATTGGCAGTATTAACCTCAGCTCCTTCATCCGTGATCTGGCATTTATCTGCTTGAATATCCAGTTGAAACTGCTGATTGCCTAAGCCTTGACGAATGCTGGCCTGCGCTGTGTGCAACTTGGCTTTATCCATAATGGATAAATGTTGGCGCAGTAAAGCCGTTAATTGCTCACCGAGCAACACCTGTTCCTGATTTGCTGCAGCATGATTTTCTAAAGCTGCTTGCGTCAGCTCAAACGCCAGTTGGCTAAATTCAGCTTGGTTTAGTAAGTCGCTCAGAGTGTCGGCCAAGCGCAACTGACACTGCAGTAAACCTTGGCGCTCATCCCCCGACAGCGGCAAACCTCGGTAGTAGGTGAGTCTGTCGTTGACATTATTCAGTCCAATGGTTTGCTGCTCTAACACTAGGGCTTTATCCGCCAGTGTTAAGCTTTGGAGCTGGTGGGTACTGGCGTAACTGGCGAAGGCGCCAGCCAAATCGATATTGGGTTGGCGCAAACACTGCTCGACCAGCAGCGGCACGGGACTTGGCGCAGCATGGGCTGCACCGAGGGAGGATAAACACCAGCCAAACAGGCTAGCCGTTAAAATGGATTTTTGCATAGGCTACACGTTCTGCAACTGTCATTGAATGGGATGACATGGCTTCGACATGCTTAAGTCTAGGCAAAATGCCTTTTCCATTTGCAATCTGGATCGCCAGTCCCGGGCGTGCATTGAGTTCCAATAACAGCGGGCCTTTAGTCTGATCAAGCACCATATCCGTGCCCAAGTAACCCATCTCACACATTTCAAAGGCGCTTGATGCGGTATGCAGCAAGCTGTCCCAGTGGGGGACGACGATATCGGTGAGCTTTTTGCCTGTATCTGGATGAAACTCAATTGGAGCATCAAATTGCACAGCATGTAACCCTTTTCCCGTGGCAATGTCAACGCCCACACCCACGGCGCCTTGGTGCAAATTGGCCTTGCCATCGGAGGCGGCGGTGGAGAGCCTGAGCATCCCCATCACCGGAAAACCTTTAAAGACAATCAAGCGGATATCGGGCACGCCTTCATGGCTGTAACCGTCAAACACGGGATCGAATTCAATCAGTCCCTCGACAATCGCCACATCGGGTTTGCCCCCAAGGGAGAATAAACCGCTGAGGATATTGGACACGTGTCTATCCAATTCCGATGGGCTGACCTCGTGTCCGCTGGGTTTATAGTAACGCCCCTGTTCGATATGGGTGATCACTAAAATCCCTTTACCACCAGAGCCCTTGGCGGGTTTGATCACAAACCCCGAGCGGCCTTTAACGCGCTCGGGAATATGCGCGATTTCGTGCTGCTCGCGCACAACGGCGATTAAATCGGGCACGGCAATATCATTGGCAAGTGCTAATTGTTTCGTCAGCAGCTTATCATCCACTCGTTTATAAAATTTACGCGGATTATAGCGACCAATGTAATCAATATTGCGTTTATTCATATTGAGCACGCCGCGCGCGCGAAGCTCCCATGGCCAAGCAATATTCATTAGGCATCTCCCGCAAGTGGTTTAAAGCGTTTGAGTTCCAGCAGGCGATAACCTGTGTATTGGCCCATTAATAGTACTAAGGCCAAGATCACTAAGTGGATCCCAAGGAAGTTAAACACCCAGTGTTGTACCCAACTAGCGCTCATGGCTAAGTAGGCGAGGGTGGCGACCATTAGGCTGCCACCGCCTTGCACTATCACTTCTTTCGGGCCTTCTTCCTCCCAGAGGATAGACATACGTTCGATGGTCCACGCCAAAATAATCATCGGGAAGAAGGTAATCGTCAGTCCTTCGCTTAAACCGAATTTATAAGACAGCAAGGTAAAGACGCCGATAATGCCGATCACGACGATGATCACCGCCGATATTCGCGAGATCAGCAACAGATTTAATTGGGACAAATAGGAGCGGATCATTAGGCCGCAGGCCACGATCAGCAAAAAGCCGACTAAGCCCGTGACTAAACTGGTCTGAATAAAGGCGAGGGCGATAAGGACAGGCATAAAGGTGCCCGAGGTCTTGACCCCAATGATCACCCGTAAAAACACCACCATCAGTACCCCGATAGGGATCAATAAAATGCCCTTGAATAGACTCTGCTCCTCTAGCGGTAATTGGTAGAGTGAGAAATCCAAAGCATTGTTATTCATCATCATATCGATGGAGGTCGCCAATGCCGAGCGGGTGTCTTGCAACATCGAGAAATGCACCTGCGAGTTCACTCCGCCCATCACATCGAGCACGGAATGGCCCGAGCGTTCCCACAGCAGTAAGTTCTCTGGACGACCTTGCTTGCCTTTAACCAAATCATATAAGACCCACTCGCCGTTATGGAACACTTCCACAAAGGGCGAAAGGGATTGACGGCGACGTTGGTCTTCAAGGTAGAGCCCGCTGACTTCACGGGCCGGAATGCCCTTAGTTTGCAGCATATGCAAAAACACTTGCGTCGCGGTTTGGCTCGACAGCAATAGCTCCATATTCTGGCTGCGCTTAGTTGCAGTGATTGCATTCATCAATTGCTGGGCGAAGGATAAATTCGATGCGCTGCGCGCCCAAGTTTCGCTAATCACTTGCTCTGCAGCGGTCTTCTCGGTCGCGGGCCAGAGGTAAGGCTCTGGTTGACTTGGAATATCGTCGCTGTGGATTTGGGTCACGCCCGTCGGCACTAGGGTCACTTTATAGTAGAGATCTTGGCTGCCATAGGCCTCGCGAATTGACCAAATTGCACGGCGCGCGTCCTTAGCATCACTCACCGATAACCCAAAGCCAGGGGAGCTGGCGTTCTCGACCAAGACTTCATAGGCGGGATCCTGTGGTAAGGAGAAGGACACTTCGGCCGCATCGCCAGTGCCATCGAAACTGATTTTGGCGTCTACCGCCCAGCTTTGCACTTGCTCACCGGGTAGAAAAGGCACCTGATGCTTAACGCCGCGATAGATGCTGGCGCTTAGACCGACAATAAAAAGTAATGCCACCAAAATGTAAAAAGGTTTACGTGAATGCATACGTGTTTCCCATGTTGCGCCAATGGCCGAAAAGCGTGGGATTTCCCAGGGCATTGACGGTTCGAACTCGACGTCACGCGTTAGATTGTCGCGTGGCGGATATTAGCTATATCAGGCTGCGTCAGAGTGAGCGGCGATGTTACAAGCTGACAGACCAATAAGCGCAAGCGGCTCTATGCTTAGCTTGTGAACGGCTTTAGACCAAGCGGTTATTTTTTGCCGCTGGAGACGATAGCTGACTCTGCTTTAGGTTGCTCAGGATCGGGTTGTTTGGGTTTGGGCTGTTTTGCTTTACCGTGCACATAGCGCTGGCCGACATCGACAACGGCGATATCTTTGATAAATTTACGGCCGAGCAATAAGGGATAGTCGAGGTGACTACGGTCGGTGAGATTAAGATCTGTCTCTGCGGAATATTGGCCAATCTTAAGGTGCGCGTGGATCACGGGGCGGCGATCGTCCTTCTCATTGGCGTCCTGCTTGATGCGTACAAAACGCACGACCTTAGATTCGAAATTTGTCGCAGGCTGTTTTTCCCCTTGGGTAAACACATCGAAGCGTACCCATTGGGCGCCATCGCGCTCAAACAGGGTGATATTACGGGCATCGATGGAGGAAGATTCTGCGCCGGTATCAATGCGAGTGGCAAAACTGGCATTGAGTTCATCGATAAACACATTTTCGATTTCACCGAGTAAAAACTTGTCCCCAAGGGCGGATTTAGGGCATTGGCTCGGTGCTGGCGTCACCACAGCGGCTTGCTTTTGCGCGCTGAGGTTTTTCGCTGCTTGATTTAAATGATTGATTTGCTGACTTAACTGCTCGACTTGGCTGTTGAGGGTCGCAAGCGAGGTTAAATCCGCCGGTTGGCATTGCTGATTAATCGCAGCGACTAACTGATCTTGCTGCTGATTAAGACGGGTATTAAAGGTATCAGTATCGAGTGGTTTGGGGGCGTGGGCGGTCGGTTCTGTCGCTGCGCATCCCATTAAGCTGCTGGCAACGGCGATAGCGATCAACTGCTTTAGCATAGTACTTCCTATTGGCGTTAAAACGGATTTTATGCCTAGGGTTTACCTAGGCATAAGCGTATTAGGCCACTGGAGTTAACTCGTTAGGTCAAATCTTGATTGGGTTGATTTTTCACCGCAATAATCGTTGCGCGTTTCGGCGCGGGGTAACCCTCGATAGTCTTAGTGATATCGTTAGGGTCAAGATATTCAACCAGTGACTCATTCGGCATCCAATCGGTTCGGCGCTGTTCGGCTAATGCGGTGACATCGGTGTCGACACAACGTATGTCTGTGAAATCACACTTCTTTAGCCAGAGCATCAGGGCCGCGACGGATGGAATAAACCATACATTATTCATTTTCCCATATCTATCTTGAGGGACGAGTACGGCGTTTTCATCACCATCTATTACCAAAGTCTCTAACACTAATTCCCCACCCATACGTAACTGATCACGTAATTGTAACAAGTGATCAATAGGCGAACGTCTGTGATACAAGACGCCCATGGAGAAAACCGTATCGAATGCATCCAGCGGTGGCAGCTCTTCAATGCCCAGCGGCAATAAGTGTACGGGATGATTTTCACCGCTTAGGCGCTTAACCGCTTCAAATTGGCATAAAAATAATGGCGAAGGGTCGATGCCCACCACGCGTTTGGCGCCCGCGCCAAGCATGCGCCACATGTGATAGCCGCTGCCACAGCCGACATCGAGCACAGTGCGGTTTTGCAAAGGAGAAATATGTGGGCTCACGCGATCCCACTTCCAATCGCTGCGCCATTCGGTATCGATATGAATGCCGTGAATATGGAAAGGCCCTTTGCGCCAAGGCATAAACAGGCGCAGTAGGTTCTCAAGTTTTTCCTTTTCGCCGGGCGTTAGTTGCTCGCCTGTGCCGACGGTGACACTGCTGACAAAGTCCACTTGGTCTGGGGCGGGATAGTGCAGCTTATTGAGCACTTTTTCCCACTTGGGTAAGTTGCCGTGTTTATGTTCTCTCTGCCATTTGCCGAGAATGGCTGGCAAAGTCTCGAGCCAATGCTGCAAATTGGAATCGGCAATTTGTTGGTAAAAGGAGCTGAAACTGATCACTTGATGGCCACCATGGAAGAGAAGTTAAAACATTGGAACCACAAGCTAAAGTGGCTAAACCCTTGGCGAGTCAAACGTTGCTGGTGGAGAGTTAAGGTATCGGGCTTCATCACGTTTTCAAGCGCGCTGCGCTTTTGACTGATTTCGAGCTCGCTGTAGCCATTGGCGCGTTTAAAGTCTAAGTGCAGCTCTTCGAGCACACTTTGAATCGGCGCATCATCGAAGCGAATTTTTTCCGACAGCACTAACAGACCGCCGGGATTCAAGCCGTGATAAATTTTTGCGATCAGCGCTTCTCTGTCCTCTGGCGGTAAAAATTGCAGGGTAAAGTTAAGCACGACTAAAGAGGCGTTTTCGATGTGAATATCGCGAATATCGCCGCAGATCAGCTCAACCTCGGTATCACTCACATAGGCATTGAGGTTTTCTTGGCAGCGCGTCACCATGGATTCGCTATTGTCCACGGCGATAATGCGGCAATCGCGGCCCTGGATTTGACGGCGAATGCTTAAGGTAGCAGCGCCTAAAGAGCAACCTAAATCATATACTTGGGTATTAGGCTTGACGAAACGATCCGCAAAATCGCCAATAGTATTGATAATTTGCGTATAGCCAGGCACCGAGCGGCGGATCATGTCACTGAAGACACCCGCGACACGGTTATCAAACTGGAAATCGCTAATGTGTTCGCTCGCTTGAGCGTAGATAGTATCTTGGGAAGCGTTCATCTGGGAATATCTCGAAAATTCAGCCATGCATTTTAACGAATCCCGTCGACTAGCAGCAAGTCTCGGCTAGTAATTTGCCCGAAATTTCTGTCTAATATGTATCAATAACAAAGTATTTACATTGTACATCAAGTACTAGGGACCCCAGTTGAAGTTAGTGCTCCAGCTTATCGTGATCCTGTGTTGCAGCATGTTGAGTAACGCAGTAAACGCCAGTCAAGGACAGACTGAATCGCTTATCGTGGTGATGGGGGAAGACAGTTTCCCCTATCAGTTTGTCGACAACGACGGCGAAGCCACAGGTTTATTAGTCGATCTCTGGAAGGAATGGGGCAAGCGTACCGATACGCCATTAGTGTTTGTGGCGCGCCACTGGAATGAATCGCTGCAGCAATTGCAGCAGGGCAAAGCCCAAGTGCATATTGGCATGGGGCAGACGCCTGAGCGTGAGCAGCTGTTTGATTTCGCAGAGCCTATAGCCGATGTCAGTACCTATCTTTACCTGCATAAATCCTTACAGGGTAAAAAGTCCATTAAGGAACTTGTTCCTTATCAAATCGGGATAGTGAGTGGTTCATCCCATGAGGGTGAGCTTCGTCGTATCGAGCCGAATTTAGTCTTCAAATATTATGAAAGCCGTGAAAAACTGCTGGCGGGGGTTGCGGCGGGCGAGACGGTTGTATTTGCAGGACTCGATGGCTATCTGCGCGATCCCGCATCAAGCCAAGCGATTGCGGGCAGTTTTCCCATCAGTGCACGTATTCCGATTAAGGCCATGCAGTTTGTCCCCGCCGTGATGAAAGGCAATCAGGCTTTGCTCGAGAAGATTAATAAGGGGTTTGATTCACTCGATGCTCGTTTTGTGCAACAAACCGAGCGCCGCTGGTTAGGTTATCACGGGCAAAAGGCGGGGCTTGTGGTGGCGATGCAGTTAGGTGTTGAGC
Organism: Shewanella sp. FJAT-51649; assembly: GCF_019457435.1. Lineage (NCBI taxonomy): Bacteria > Pseudomonadati > Pseudomonadota > Gammaproteobacteria > Alteromonadales > Shewanellaceae > Shewanella > Shewanella sp. FJAT-51649. Next base: position 2,309,326 of record NZ_CP080411.1, read on the forward strand.
CCTTTGTCGATTTAGGTGTCGATGGCTTACCCCATGGGTTTTATGTGGATCTTTGGCAATTATGGTCGGCCAAGACGGGCATCAATGTGGATTTTATCTCGGGCGACATGAATGCCAGTGTCAACGATGTGCGCCAAGGTTTAGCCGATGCGCATATCGGTTACCCTGAAAGTGACGAGCTAAAAACCGGCTTAACCCGCGCTTGGCAACTCTATACGGTGAAGAGTCGGCTGTTTTTATATCAACAGCAACTGACCGATTTGCAGAGCCTAAAGGGCAAACGCATTGGCGTTGTGCCGACGGCACCTTATTTAGTGGCGCTGCGTAAAGCGCTGCCCGATGTTACGCTGCGCTATTACGAAAATATGGATAGCATGGTGGCAGGCGCACGGTCTGGTGAGATAGCCGGTTTTGTTGCCGCAGGAGCATGGACATCCCACTATTTACTGCAAAACAAGGCTTGGTCCGAATTTCACCAATATCCTGAGCTTGAGTTTCCGACCGATGTGTATGTCCTGACCCGCAGTGACGATCCAGGCTTAACCCAGCGCATCGCCAATGGTTTTCGCAGTATCAGCATGCAAGAGTTTGCCGAGGTAGAGCAGAAATGGATGCTGAATCCTAAGGACCGTATTTTTAATCAGAAGGGATTACACGGCATTCAGCTTTCAAACGGTGAGCAAGATTACCTCTCACAATTAGGTGAACTTAAACTCGGTTACTTAAAACAGTGGCCACCGATGGAGTTTAGCGATGAGCAAGGCCAGTTTGCGGGGATCAACAGCGACATTGCCTACATTTTGGCTGAGCAATTACGGATCAAGATAGAGCCTGTTGGCTTTGATGATTGGCAATCACTAATAAGTGCATTACGTACAGGGGACATTGCTATGGCTGGCAGCGTGGCGCAAACCGCCGAGCGCCAGCAATTTTTAACCTTTAGCGATCCCTACTGGCCATCGCCGTGGGGAATGGTGTCGCAGCTTGAGCAGGTGTCGGTGTTTAATCTGGCACAATTGGCGGGGCAGAGGGTCGCTGTGGTGGAAGGCTATCATCTGGTGGCACAACTGATGGCATTGCAGCCCTCGCTCAAACTGGTGCTAGTGCCCGATACCCAATCTGGGCTCGCGGCGGTCAACGATGGCCATGCCGATGTGTTTATTGATAAGGTGGTGACGCTGGCCTCTGAGCTAAAAACGGGCCAATATCCGTTGCTGAAAATGTCACTCCTCAGTGACTTAGCCGATCAGCACAGCCACTTTGGACTCAATCCGCAGTATGCTCAGTTAATTCCATTAATCAATCGCGTGTTAGCGCAAATCGATCAACACACCCAGCAGCAAATCTATTCCCATTGGGTCAGTTTTTCCCTCGATTCTGATAATAGTCAGTATCTGCAATGGATCCGCTATCTATTAATGGGTGCACTGGTGTTGTCTGCGGTGATGGTGGCAGTGTTAGTGGTCAATCGTCGCTTAAACGTGGAGATCACCCGCCGACTTGCCGCCGAAAAACGTTTGCAACATGTTGCCAGTCACGATGCCTTAACTCAGCTACCAAATCGTGCTTTATTAGATGATAGGCTGTCACAGGCCTTACTTGCCCATCGGCGGGATCATAGCCATTTCGCCTTGTTGTTTATCGATTTAGATGGCTTTAAACAAATTAACGATCAATATGGTCATCCTGTGGGGGATGCCTTGCTGTTAAAAGTGGCGGGATTATTGAGCAAAGCTATTCGCAATTCTGATACAGTGGCAAGATTCGGTGGCGATGAATTTGTGATCCTGCTAAATCGTGTGCAAGATCTCGATGCCGCGACCCAAGTTGCTGATAATATTCTGCACTCGCTTGCATCGCCTTTCAGCGTAGAAGGAGTGATGGTGGAGGTTGCGGTCAGCATTGGTGTGGTCATTTATCCCCGCGATGGCGATACGGCCATCGAGTTAATGAAGCAAGCCGACCAACTGATGTATCAAGCCAAAACGGCGGGTGGCCGTTGCTACCGCGTGGCTTGATGGTTTTTTGAACGTTTATACGCAGATAGTGCGTTCGCCTCTAGTCAAGGGCGTAAAACTGTTTGATACTTCACCGCCTAAAAGTGAAGTACTTTGGTAATCGGCATTATTTGACTATAATGCCGCTTTTATCTCGTTTTGATTATTTCCAAAGCACCGGTTTCCGGATAAAGGATAGAGTTAGATGCGCAGTCATTATTGTGGAGACGTCAATAAGTCTCACGTTGGACAAGAAGTTACCTTGGTAGGTTGGGTTAATCGTAGCCGTGATTTGGGTGGCGTGGTCTTTTTAGATTTAAGAGACAGAGAAGGTCTGGTCCAAGTGGTTTACGATCCAGATTTACCTGAGGTGTTCAATGTGGCCAGTACGCTGCGCGCCGAGTTTTGTGTGCAGGTAAAAGGCGTGGTTCGTGCCCGTCCTGATAGCCAAGTCAACGCGCAAATGAAGACCGGCGAAATTGAAGTATTAGGTAAAGAACTGACGATTATTAACAGTTCTGAGCCGCTGCCGCTGAGCTTAGATAACTATCAAAACAACAGTGAAGAGCAGCGTCTAAAATACCGTTATTTAGATTTACGTCGCCCAGAAATGGCGCAGCGCTTAATGTTCCGCGCGAAAGTGACCAGTGCTGTGCGTCGTTTCCTCGACTCAAACGGCTTCTTAGATATCGAGACGCCTATCCTGACCAAGGCAACGCCAGAAGGTGCCCGTGACTATTTAGTGCCAAGCCGCACTTACAAAGGTCAATTCTTCGCACTGCCACAATCACCACAGCTGTTTAAACAGTTGCTGATGATGTCTGGCTTTGATCGTTACTATCAAATCGTAAAATGCTTCCGTGACGAAGACTTACGTGCTGACCGTCAGCCAGAATTTACTCAAATCGATATCGAAACCTCATTTATGACGTCTGAGCAGGTGATGGCTAAGACTGAAGAAATGATGCGTGGTCTGTTCCTTGAGATGCTGAACGTCGATTTAGGCGAATTCCCACGCATGACCTATAACGAAGCCATGCGTCGTTTCGGTTCAGATAAGCCAGATTTACGTAACCCACTAGAACTGGTTGACGTGGCTGACTTACTCAAAGAAGTGGAGTTTGCGGTATTCTCGGGCCCAGCGAATGACGAAGAAGGTCGTGTTGCGGCGCTGCGTATTCCTGGTGGTGCGAGCCTATCCCGTAAGCAAATCGATGATTACACTAAGTTTGTCGGTATCTACGGAGCTAAAGGTTTAGCGTGGATGAAGCTAAACGACCTGACTCAAGGGTTAGAAGGCATTCAATCACCTGTGCTGAAGTTCTTGAACGAAGGCATTGTGAACGAAATCATCAGCCGCACAGGCGCACAAACGGGCGATATCATCCTGTTTGGTGCAGATAACGCGACTGTGGTTGCCGAATCTATGGGCGCACTGCGTCTTAAAGCCGGTGAAGACTTTAACCTGCTCCAAGGTCAATGGCGTCCACTGTGGGTGGTTGACTTCCCAATGTTTGAGAAGATCAACGGTAGCTTCCATGCGGTTCACCATCCGTTTACTGCGCCACGCGGCGTGACACCACAAGAGCTGGAAGCCAATCCGGCTAACCGTGTGTCAGATGCCTACGACATGGTATTAAACGGCTGTGAATTAGGTGGTGGTTCGGTGCGTATCCACAACCAAGAGATGCAATCTGCAGTATTCCGTATTCTTGGCATTACCGATGAAGAAGCGAAAGAGAAATTCGGCTTCCTACTCGAAGCGCTGCGCTACGGTACGCCACCACATGCGGGTCTGGCATTCGGTTTAGACCGTATTATCATGCTGATGACGGGCGCAAGCTCTATCCGTGATGTGATGGCTTTCCCGAAAACCACCACTGCGGCGTGTCCGTTAACCAATGCGCCAGGTTTTGCTAACCCACAACAATTAGCTGAATTAGGCATTTCCGTGGTGAAAGCCGCGAAGACTGAAGACTAATCTTTAGTGATTATCGAGTACCGAGGCGTAAGCCTCGGTCTATTTTTACCCCGTCATTTCATTTCTTATCAATATCTGCGTTACCGACGTCACTGAATTTGCCGTCAATCTTTGTGTAAAGGAACATAGGTATAGGAACCTCACAAGAGGCGCCGTCAAGGTTACCTTAGGCTATTGATAAGATGTGCAATGGCTATGTGTAGAGGAGAACTCCCATGGCAGGTCATAGTAAGTGGGCCAACATTAAACACCGCAAAGCAGCGCAAGATGCCAAACGCGGTAAACTCTTTACTAAATTTATCCGTGAGTTAACAGTTTCTGCCCGTGAAGGTGGCTCGGATCCCGATTCAAACCCGCGTCTGCGTATCGCAATCGATAAAGCGCTCGGCGGCAACATGACCCGCGACACCATTGAACGCGCGATCAAGCGTGGCGCCGGTGAGCTTGAAGGGCAACAACTCGAAACCATTATTTACGAAGGCTATGGCCCGGGTGGCACAGCTGTGATGGTCGAAACCATGACAGATAACCGTAACCGCACCGTGAGTGGCGTACGTAATGCCTTTAGTAAATCCGGCGGTAACTTAGGGACCGATGGCTCGGTTGCCTATTTGTTCACTAAGCGCGGGGTGTTGTCCTATGCGCCGGGCACAGATGAAGACGCTCTGATGGAAGCGGCGCTGGAAGTGGGCGCCGAAGATGTGGTGAGCTACGATGATGGTGCAATTGACGTATTTACCGAACCGACCGAGTTTTACGGGGTGAAAGATGCCCTCGATGCGGCGGGATTTGTCAGTGATAACGCCGAAATCGCGATGATTGCCTCGACCAAAGCCGAGTTAGATGCCGAGACCGCGGAGAAGTTTATGCGTCTTATCGATACCCTCGAAGAGCATGATGATGTGCAAGAGGTGTATCATAATGCCGAAATCTCCGATGAGATTATGGAAAGTTTAGGTTAGGTCTTAGCATTAACCTGAGTTAGGTGGCCTAGAGTCTGCTGACAAACTTAGCTACAAAGCTTGAGACAGCGATTGACCTTAGCGTCTGTGTTTTACTTTAGGACCACCTTAGTGAGATTTATGATTTTTTGCACTGTTGCTAGTGCTTAAGTTATCCGTTGAATGGGTTGTCTTAAGTCGGGAACAAGCATTAGGGATAGCATGGCAATTATTTTAGGGGTTGACCCAGGTTCACGGATCACAGGTTATGGCGTTATCCAATGCCAAGGGCGACAGCAACTTTATTTGGGCAGCGGCTGCATTCGCACTTCGGGTGAGGATTTACCATTAAGACTCAAGCAAATCTTTGATGGGATCAGTGAAATTATTCGCCAATATCAACCCGATGAATTTGCGATTGAGCGGGTGTTTCTCGCCAAAAATGCCGACTCAGCCTTGAAATTGGGTCAAGCCCGTGGCGCTGCTATTGTGGCCGCGACAGTGGCTAACTTACCCGTTGCCGAATACAGTGCCACCCAAATTAAGAATGCGGTGGTCGGGACGGGGCGAGCCAAGAAAGAACAGGTTCAACATATGATCCAGCAATTGCTTAAGCTGCCCGCGGCGCCACAGGCCGACGCTGCGGATGCACTCGGCGTTGCGGTATGTCATTATCACACCAATCAAAGTTTGGTCGCCTTAAGTGGCCGAGCGACAACAAGAACATATGGACGGTACAGATGATAGGTCGTTTACGTGGCGTGTTAATTGAAAAGCAAGCGCCAGAGGTGTTGATTGATGTCAATGGCGTAGGGTACGAGTTACAGATGCCCCTCACCAGCTTTTATGAGCTCCCCGAGGTCAATCAACCGACCACAGTGTATACCCATTTTGTGGTGCGTGAAGATGCCCAGCTGCTTTACGGCTTTATCACTAAACAAGAGCGCTCACTGTTTCGTTTGCTTATCAAGGCTAACGGCGTGGGTCCTAAACTGGCGTTAACTATTCTTTCAGGCATGACCGCCAGCGAGTTTGTCGGCTGCGTCGAGCGCGATGATATAGTGACGCTGGTGAAATTACCCGGTGTCGGTAAAAAGACCGCCGAGCGCTTATTGGTCGAGATGCGCGATAAACTGAAGAGCTTGATGGAGGCATCCGTAGGTTCTGAGCGTGAGTTTGTGCTGCAATCCAACTACTCACCGGCTCCGACGGTCAACAGTGCCGAAGAGGATGCTATTTCAGCCTTGATCTCCCTTGGCTATAAACCACCACAGGCGAGTAAAGCCGTGTCCGCCGCCTATAAAGAAGGCATGGACAGTGAGACCTTGATTAAGGCCGCGTTAAAATCGATGCTCTAATGGCATGGTTTTTATCAAGGCTGGTGTTATATTGCGGTACGCGATTTTTGCAGCCAGTTAGGTTGCAAGTGCACCAAAATAGCAAGTGCCGTATGCCGATGCGGTAACAGGAATAGGTAAATGATTGAAGCAGATAGACTGATCCAGCCGCAGCTGCAAGGTCAAGACGATGTTATCGACAGGGCTATGCGCCCTAAATTGCTCGATGAATATACAGGGCAGGATGATACGCGTGCCCAATTAAAAGTGTTTATTCAAGCGGCAAAGAATCGCGAAGAAGCCTTAGACCATATGCTGATCTACGGCCCGCCGGGTTTAGGTAAAACCACCTTAGCCATGATCGTGGCTAATGAAATGGGCGTAAATATTAAATCGACGTCGGGGCCTGTGCTTGAGAAAGCCGGGGATTTGGCGGCACTACTCACCAATCTTGAGGTGGGAGATGTGCTTTTTATCGATGAAATTCACCGCTTAAGTCCTGTCGTCGAAGAAATTCTGTATCCTGCGATGGAAGACTATCAGCTGGATATTATGATCGGTGAGGGGCCCGCTGCACGCTCAATTAAGTTGGACCTACCGCCTTTTACCTTAGTGGGCGCGACCACGCGGGCAGGGGCGTTAACCTCTCCGCTAAGGGCGCGTTTTGGCATTCCACTGCGACTTGAGTTTTATAATGTCAAAGATTTAAGCACCATTGTGACCCGCTCGGCACAGGTGATGGGATTGGCCATTGATGCTGAAGGGGCCACCGAAATTGCCAAACGTTCGCGGGGAACACCGAGGATCGCAAACCGTTTACTGCGCCGAGTGCGGGATTATGCGGAAGTAAAACACGACGGTGCTGTGACGCAAAAAGTCGCGGAGCAAGCGCTTGATTTGCTCGATGTCGATGGTGAAGGTTTCGATTACATGGATCGAAAACTGCTGCTTGCCATTATCGATAAGTTTATGGGGGGGCCTGTGGGGCTTGATAACCTCGCCGCAGCTATTGGTGAGGAGCGTGAAACCATCGAAGATGTATTGGAGCCTTTCCTTATCCAACAAGGCTTTATCCAACGAACGCCACGCGGTCGCATTGCCACAACCAGAGCCTATCTGCATTTTGGCATGATAAAACCAGAGTAACATCCAAGAAGGATGACTTTGTTACCAAAAAAGCGGCCTTGGCCGCTTTTTTGTTTTACCGATTTTGTTATTGCTGCTTTTTGTCACCAGATTACTTGCCGCTAGGAGTATCCACATCTATATCGTTAAATGAATATTATTTAATGAATAACGACTTAATTAAATGGGCTGTGGAGCAGGTGTGTCACTTGAATACTGTTTTTATTTAAATTTATTCGGCTAAATAATGCTCTTATTTTGGTTTGTAAATAATATTTAATCTAGTTGGTTAACAATAATAAAACAAATGTATTTATATGTTGAGTTTAAACCGCTCGAAATGACATTTGTGTTGTTTGCAAAATAAGCATTCTCATAATGCTTTTACATTGTAATGGTTCGTCTTATGTTCACTTTTTAGCCCTTATCCCGCTCTAAAACACCTAGAACTTAAGCTTGATATTATAATCGACAATGAATTGTTGCATTTGTGTTTATTGCACACTTGCGGTGCATAAAAATCACAAGTTATTCATTTTGTATCAATGTGCGATGTGAAACCCATGATATCTACACGATTCTTTCTGTTGCAATGATTACCAATATGCATATTTTTTCATAATTAATCGACATATTATTCTGTGCATCAGATAGTCTCCTTTCAAAAAAATGTGACATGCATCACATTTTTGTGGTAATCATATGTTTTCTTAATGTTATTTTTTAACAGTTTTTGTCGCTGCAAATTATCGTTATATATGGTTTTTAATGCTAACAATAGGATTGAAATAGCATTCAAGATTTAAATAAAACAATCGATTTACAATATTGATAAAAATACAGAACAAAATGATGCTCAAGGTTAAAAAAATGCATATTGACTGAATGAAAGTGAATCCTCAGTATCAAGCGCAACAGTCGTACAGCATTTGTTGTACAAGCTGTAAGCATAAAAATAATAGTAAGATCTAGGGAGCATTCATTCATGATCAAAAGAACCAAAGTTGCGTCGGCTATTAATTTAGCTGTCGTTAGCTCAATTGCTGCTGGTACCTTTGTCGCATCAAGCGCATTTGCAGCTGAAGAGACTGCAAAAGTAGAACGTATTGAAGTCACGGGTTCACGTATTCAACGTCAAGATATGGAAACAGCTTCTCCTGTTACCGTTATTGATGCTGCTGCAATTAAAGCCGAAGGCTTTACCTCTGTAGACCAAATGTTACAAGTTCAAACCTCTATGGCGGGTGCTGCGGTTGGTTCAACCACCAACAACGGTGCGGACGGTGTTGCACAAGTTGACTTACGTGGTATGGGCTCACAACGTACTCTCGTATTGCTAAACGGTCGTCGCATGGTGAATTCAGGTTCAGGTGCTGACAGTGCTGTGGATTTAAACTCTATCCCAGTTGCAATGATCGCTCGCGTTGAAATCCTGAAAGACGGTGCTTCAGCGGTATACGGTTCTGATGCGATTGCCGGTGTAGTGAACATCATCACCAAGAAAGATTTCGATGGTTTCCAATTAGACTTCAACGGCAGCGGTACCGACAAAGGTGACGGCGAAAACGGTGACATCAGCGCGCTGTATGGCTTCAATACTGAAGGCGGTAACTACACTTTTGGTGCAGCTTACTCAGATCGTCGTGGTGTGATTCAAGGTGACCGTGATTGGTATGATCCATTGGATAATACCAGTTCAATTATTCCAACAGGTGCATTGAACCAAAAAGTTATCGATGCCAATGGTAATTGGGTTAATCGAACAACAGGTTATAACTACTCTGATGACGTTTATTTCCAAACACCAAGCGAGCGTCGTAGCTTATTTGCCAATATGACGCAAGAGCTAGGCAATGATGTTGTTCTGACTGCGGATGCTATTTATACCAATCGCCGTTCTAACCAACAACTTGCAGCGCAGCCAGCTCAAATCAAATTGAATGTGTGTGGCGATCCAAGAGTAACAGATCCAACTGCTGGTTGCCTAACCCTTGACCAGGGCATGATTGATGCGGGGATCAAGGCTGATGCCCGTGGACAAGTGCAATACAACAGACGTATGAACGATGTTGGCCCGCGTATTTATAACCAAGATACTGATACTTGGCGTTTATCAGCTGGTTTAGCAGGTTCTTTAGACGTTCATACGGGTATGAATTGGAATGTGGATTACACATTTGGTAAGAACGAAGCTAAGACAGGTGTTGCTAACTCTATTAATGCAACATTAATGGCTAATTCAATCTATGCAGATCCATATGCATGGTTTGAAGGAACCCCTCTGACTGATGCTATGAAGGATGTTTCTTATGACCAGCAAGAGACGGGTGGTAATGAGCAGCAAACATTATCTGCAGGCTTAAACGGTGAATTATTCGATCTGAGTGCTGGAGCCGTGGGTTTCGCTATCGGTGCTGAATACCGTCGTGAAAGTGGTTTCTACAATCCAGATGCAATTGTTGTTGCAGGTGACAGTACTGCCGCTCAACAAGATCCTACAAGTGGCAACTACAACGTTATTTCTATCTTCCAAGAAGTGAGCGTACCATTTACTGAAAAACTGACGGGTGAATTTGCACTTCGTTTAGACGATTACTCAACTTTCGGTAAAGCAACCACTTGGAAAATTGGTTTAACTTACACTGCGACTGATGAGCTGATGGTTCGTACCGTAGCAGCGACCGGTTTCCGTGCTCCTAGCGTTGCTGAGCTGTATGGCGGTAACTCAGGTTCATTTGATTATTTAACGAATCCTTGGTTACCTCTGAGTGAGCAAACTGGTCAGATTTTAGTGAATCGTACATCTGATCCTGATTTGAAACCTGAAGAATCAGAGTCTTATACTGCTGGTTTAGTGTACTCACCAAGCTACCTCGATGGTATGTCAGTGACTCTTGACTACTGGCGTTTCAAAGTCACTGATGCAATTGCTCGTGCAGACGTACAAGTTGGTTTAGACGCGTGTCATGGTGGTGATGCGGAAGCTTGTAGCACATTCAATATCACAGCTGATGGTGACTTATTCAACTTAACAAGTGCACTGACTAACGTAGGCTCACAGGACACCAGCGGTGTTGACTTCAACTTAGCTTATAACTTTGAGCTACTTGGTTTAGATTGGAAAGTGAGTAACGATACTACTTACTTGATTAAGTTCGAACAGGATGGTGAAAACTATACTGGCACAATCGATGGTAATACGGGAGCTTATGCCCGCGTACGTAACAACTTCAGCATCTCTGCAGGTCAAGATGATTGGAGCGTGATGTACTTCAACCGTTATATCAGATCAATGGATGATGTTTACACTGACTATGATGCGAACGATAACCCATTCGTTGCAGTAAGAGGTGTAGATTCAATTCTGTATCACAACATTTCTGGTACTTACCATGTAAATGACAGCACAACTGTTAGTTTAGGTGTGAAGAACTTTACTGATGAGAAACCTCTTTACGTAACTAACGGAAGTGATGCTGGTACTGTTCCAGAAGTTTACGACACTATCGGCCGTACTATTTACGGTGGTGTAACAGTTAAGTTCTAATCTAAAATAGAACCAACCTTTAAAAAGCGCCTTCGGGCGCTTTTTTGTTTTGGTGCAAAAGGTTACAGGCCATTATCTATCGCTGCCAACTTGATCACAATTAAACTAAAACTGATTTTTAATCATCTTCTAATGCTAGAGACATATTTTTAATTATGGTAACATAAATGATATTGATTCTCGTTTGGTGTTTAGGGATGAGTAAAATACTGTTAGTCGATGATGATCCATTATTCAGAGTTTGGTTAACCGAGGCGCTGAAAACACAGGGACATGAAGTTGAATGTGCCGTAAATGGCGTTGAAGGGCTCAAACGTATCCGCAGCTTTATGCCCGATATTATTATGCTCGATCTGGTGATGCCGCAAATGGATGGTTTCTCACTATTAGAGGCGAGGGACTGTATGACGCCTATCATGATGTTATCTGCCCGTGATAATGAGGCTGACAGGATCCGAAGCTACGAGCTTGGTGCGGATGATTTCTTAACGAAACCCTTTAGCATTAGAGAGTTATTGGTGCGTTTGCATGCCTTAGAGCGTCGATTAATCCCGCGCGCCATAGAGCCAATGGCAATCGAGCAGGCGACAATCCAGCCAGTCAAATTCGATGAGGCTGCCTATAGGATCACTATTGGCAAAAATGCCGTGGACCTCACCCAAACAGAGTTTAGGTTGTTTAAATATCTGTTCGAGCGTAAGGGGCAAGTGATCACTAAGCAAGAACTGCAAAAATCCGTATTGCAGAAGGACTTAGGCCGCTTCGATCGTAACTTGGATATGCATATCAGTAATACAAGGCGCAAGCTGGCGAATACCCGTTTACCGCGGACATTAATCAATACGGTCCGTGGTCAAGGATACAGTTTTTCCGCTTGATGTGTTGCGAGAGGTTAACAAACTAGGCACTGATGAATTACAGCGCGACTGCTGGCTTCTTAGGCAATTTTAGTCGCTTTCATTTTCCCCTGATACGGATTTGGTTTATTCTAACGGGCATTATAGTAGATGCGTATTCAGCATCATTACCCTCACATGAATAACCAAGTAGGAATCATTATGCGGATCAGTGCCAATTTTGATGGCGGAAATATCCAAGTCATTAATCTTGATAATAAAGACGATATTCAACTGGCAATCCGTCCCGATGCGGGCGGTGAGTTTTATCAATGGTTCAACTTCCGATTCGAAGGTGAGGTGGGTAATCAATACACCTTAAATATCATCAATGCGGGCACCGCTTCCTATCCTAAGGGCTGGCAAGATTACCATGCGGTCGCCAGTTACGATCGCCAGCATTGGTTCCGTGTGCCAACCCAATATATCGATGGCAAACTGAGCATTCAGTTAGCGCTTGATTGTGATGCGATTCAAATCGCCTACTTTGCGCCCTACAGCTACGAGCGTCATTTAGATCTGCTCAGCAACGCACAATTGCATCCCGATGTTAATCTTGAGCATTTAGGTCTGACCTTAGATGGCCGCGATATCACCCTGATGAAAGTGGGCGATGGTAATCCTGATAAACGCAATATCTGGATCACCGCAAGACAACATCCCGGTGAAACCATGGCGGAATGGTTAGTCGAAGGGTTAGTGAATCGTCTGCTGGATAACGATTGTCCAACGGCAAAAGCGCTGCTCGATAAAGCGAACTTCTACATTGTGCCTAACATGAACCCGGATGGCAGCGTAAGAGGTCATCTGCGTACCAATGCGATTGGGGTTAACCTTAACCGTGAATGGCAAACCCCGAGCTTAGAAAGAAGCCCAGAGGTTTACCATGTAGTGCATAAAATGCAGCAAACGGGCGTAGATTTATTTTACGATGTCCATGGCGATGAAGGCCTGCCCTATGTATTCCTCGCGGGTTGTGAAGGCGTTCCCGCTTACAATGAGCGATTGGCACAGCTACAAGCTGATTTTAGTCAGGCATTAACCTTGGCCAGTGCCGATTTCCAAACCGAGTTTGGTTACGCTAAAGATGAGCCTGGTCAAGCCAACTTGACCGTGGCCTCTAATTGGGTGGCGCAAACGTTTGATTGCTTGTCGAACACCTTAGAAATGCCTTTTAAAGACAACAACAACCTGCAAGATCCATTTGTGGGTTGGTCGCCAGAGCGAAGCATTTATTTAGGCGAAGCGTCATTAATTGCCATGCTCGCCGTGGTTGATAAGTTAAGATAGGTGCGACTATGGCATTAATCGAATGTCCAATTTGCCGTAAACGGATGTCGAGCAAAGCGCCAGCTTGCCCGCATTGTGAGGCAAAAACCAATGGTGACAATAGCTCGCTCGCACGGATCAGTCATATCCAAAAATCCAGCAGCTTAATGAACCAAAGCTTTGTGGCCATGACGCTGTTTATTGCGGGGGTGGTGATTTGGTTTTGGGGCGGAGAGCCTGCCGAAGGCTTGCGCGCGACCATTGGCGCCATCTGTTTTGTCTTTGGTTTTGTGGGTTATTTAATTACCCGCGTTAGAATCGTATTACATAAGCGAAAGAGTGTATGACCGACATTAATCAAGTAATCGACCAAATGCCCGAAGAAGTCTATGAAAGGCTGCGTAGCGCCGCTGAATTAGGCAAATGGGAAGATGGTACAGTATTAACCGAAGCCCAGCGTGAATCGACTCTTCAAGTGGTGATGCTCTATCAGGCGCGCCGCTTAGATCAAACTGAGCATTTCACCATAGCGGCCGGTGGCAAATTAAATGAGCTGTCGAAGGCTGAGTTGAAGAAACAATTCCGTGGTGAGTCGATTGCCGAGTTTAAAGCTGACGAGCTGTAATAGCAGAGTTGATGCTTAAACAACAAAAAGCCCACGAATGTGGGCTTTTTCATGGGTAACGTTTCAATTTTAGTCGGGGCTGAGCTCACCAACCAAGTTTTGCAACATGGCAGTTTTAATTTCACTCGGCTTTAGGTTTTTCGACAGCAGATAATGCAACTTAGCCAGTGCGGCTTCAATGGTCATGTCTGCCCCACTGATCACCCCAGCTTTGGCGAGGGCATTGCCCGTAGCGTAACCGCCCATATTCACTTTGCCTTGGAAACACTGAGTTAGGTTCACTAACACAATTCCACGTTCATCCGCTTGCTTTAGGGTATCGAGTAATGCCGCATCCTGCGGTGCATTGCCGACGCCAAAGGTCAGTAAAATCAGTGCCTTTACGGGTTGTTGCAGAATGTTCTCAAAAATTTGTGTCGAAATACCAGGGTAGAGAGTCACTACACCGACGGGCTGTGGGCTGATATTAGCCACTTCCAAAGGCTTATCGCTTGGTGTGGCAATTTTACCTGCACGCAGATTAATTTTAATCCCCGCTTCAAGCAGTAAGGGGAAGTTAGGCGAGGCAAAGGCATCGAAGCCATCGGCATGGGCTTTGGTGGAACGATTGCCACGGAACAGTTTGTTATTAAAGAATAAACACACTTCCGCCACTGGATAGTTGGCGGCGATATACAAAGAGTTGAGCAGGTTGGTTTGACCGTCGGATCTCAGCTGTGCCAAAGGAATTTGGGAGCCGGTGACAATAACAGGCTTTGACAGGCCTTGAAGCATAAAGGATAAGGCCGATGCGGTATAGGCCATGGTATCAGTGCCGTGGAGGATCACAAAGCCATCGTACTTATCGTAATTGGCCTTAATATCATCGGCGATCATTTGCCAGTCGGTCGGAGCCATGTTTGATGAGTCGATGAGCGGGCAGTACTCGTGGATCACAAACTCAGGCATTTCGTCATGGTAGAACTCGGGCATGGATTGGACGCATTGGGTCAAAAAACCCGCCACCGGAGCAAAACCATTCGCGGTTTTTTGCATGCCTATGGTGCCGCCCGTATAGGCGACGTAAATGGAGCGTTTAGTCATTCTTGTCGTTATCTTAGCTGCAAGTGAGCTAATTATACGATTTTGCAGGCATAAACCCAATAAAAAAGCCCGAGGCAATCGGGCTTTTGTGTCCTTCATCTTGAGTCTGCGTTAGTTGATCGCACAGCTGTCACAATACACATACACATGGTTAGGATCGTTAAAGGCCGCGATGGTCTTTAAGCTGCCAGTCCATTGAGCCAGCATTTGCTCAAGCAGTGTTGAATGGCTGAGTGAAGCGGGTAAATAGGCTGACACAGAGGCAAACATTTGCTGCACAAAACGCTGTTCAGGCGTGAGCTCTTGTTCAATTACGCGGGTATCGAATAGGCTTAAATCTGCCAATTTAGCGGCTTTGGCAACGGCTTGGTCGATATCGCCAAGCTCGTCCACTAAACCTAACTCTAGGGCTTTTTTACCACTCCACACACGGCCTTGGGCGATGCTATCCACTTGTTCTAAGGTCATTTTACGTTCCTTAGCGACCAGTGAGATAAAGTCTAAGTAACCACGCTCGATATGACGCTGGATAACCGATTCAATTTGTGGCGAGAGGGTACGAGTCACGGACAAACCTGCCCATTCGGAGGTCGATACACCATCGGTATGGATGCCTAAGCTGGCGAGTGAATCTTCGAAGGTGGTGATCATCCCGAAGATCCCGATAGAGCCCGTCAGTGTGGTTGGCGTTGCGAAGATATAATCTGCGCTGGCCGAAATCCAATAGCCGCCGGACGCCGCAAGGCTACCCATACTCACCACCACAGGTTTACCCGCCGCTTTGAGGGCGAGTAATTCTTGGCGGATTTGCTCTGAGGCAAAGGCGCTACCGCCAGGGCTGTCGACTCGAAGAACTAGCGCTTTGATATGCTTATCAAATCGCGCCTTGCGTAACAGCTCTGCGGTGCTATCACCACCGATTTGGCCGGCGGGTTGGCTGCCATTTAAAATGGTACCGCTGGCAACGATAATGCCGACACTGTCTTGTTCAACGAAGCTTGGCAGAGGTGTCACTAAGGTTAAATAGTCGTAAAAGCTGACTTGTTTGAAGCTGTCACCCGACTTCTCTTTACCCACGGTATCGAGCATGACTTTACGGAACTCTTCATCGGTCGCTAGGGTATCGACCCATTTCATATTGATTGCCATAGTGGCGGAATCGCCTTCGGCCTTATCGAGTTGCGCGAGGTAATTTGCCGAGTCGAGCACTAAGGTATTGGCATCGATTTGGCGATTTTCCGCCACAGTTTGAGTGTAACTCTGCCAAACATCGGCAAGTAGGGCGCTGCTGGCTTCTCTGGCCGCATCGGACATATCGTCACGCATGTATGGTTCTACTGCGGATTTAAAGGTGCCGACGCGGAAAATGTGGGCCTTTATCTTGAGCTTCTCAAGGGCAGACTTGAAGTATTGGTTATACATACTTAAGCCATCGAGAGAGACGCTGCCTTGTGGATTGAGGTAAATGGTATCGGCAAAGCTTGCAAGAAAGTATTGGTTTTGCTCGTAATAGTTTCCAATTGCTACCACCTTTTTACCGCTTTCTTTAAAACGATTCAGGGCATCGCCAATGGATTGTAATTTACTGATCCCTGCGCGTTTCAGCTCGGCTAAGTCTAAGACTATGGTGCTGATCCTGTTATCGTGCGCCGCGTTATCAATCACATAGATAATATCCGCCAGCAGGATTTCGCCATCGCTACTGCCGTTATTGCCTTGCTTAAGTGCGGCTTCAATTGGGTCGACCTGCTGTTTTTGATCGACAATGGAACCCGCTAGATTAAGTACCAATGCTGAGTTCTCTTCGACCTGAATATCCTCACTGCTGCCAATAGTAATGAGGATGATGGCCAGGAAGCCAAAAAAAATCAGGTTGAGTATGAATTTACGGATCCCGTTGAGGGTGTTCCATATAAATAAACATATTCTCTTGAAAAACGATGGGTTAGCGGACATTAGCCACTCCTTTGCTTATCGAATGTGCCAATGCTAACTGAAAATCCCCTCACTGGCTAAACACAATTGTAAAGGATTTTAACTTTTAACCCCCTAGCAACAGTTGAGCTTACATTTGACTCAAGGTATGCTCATTTAAATCACTTGTTTAAAAAGGATGTTTGAATGTCGTTTCCCCATTTATTAGAACCCTTAGATCTGGGATTCACCCAGCTCAAAAATCGTGTGTTAATGGGCTCCATGCACACGGGTTTAGAAGAAGAAAAGGGCGGATTTGAGAAACTGGCAGCGTTTTATAAAGAGCGCGCGTTAGGCGGCGTCGGTTTAATTGTCACCGGCGGTATCTCACCAAACCTACGTGGTCGCTTGACTCCCCATGCTTGTCAGCTGAGTTTCCCTTGGCAAGTAGGTAAACACCGCATTGTGACTCAAGCGGTGCATGAGTCTGGCGGTAAAATCTGTATGCAAATTCTGCATGCGGGGCGTTATGGTTACCATCCTTTTTCGCAGGCGCCGAGTAAAATCAAATCGCCTATCACTCCCTTTACGCCTTCGGCCATGTCGAGCCGTCAAGTTCGCGCCACCATTAAGGATTACGCCAGTTCTGCCGCTTTAGCGAAAAGAGCGGGGTACGATGGCGTTGAAGTGATGGGCTCAGAGGGGTATTTGATCAACCAATTTATCAGTTCGCGCACTAATACCCGCACCGATGAATGGGGCGGCAGTTTTGAAAAACGCGCGCAATTTCCGATAGAGATTGTGAATGCCATTCGCGCCAAAGTGGGCAAAGATTTCATAATTATCTTCCGCTTATCCATGCTCGACTTAGTCGACAACGGCTCCACTTGGGATGAAGTCGTGCAATTGGCCAAGTGGCTAGAGCATGCGGGTGTGTCGATTATCAATACAGGCATTGGCTGGCATGAGGCCCGTGTGCCAACGATTGCGACCAGCGTGCCCCGTGGCGCCTTTGCTTGGGTAACTGAAAAACTTAAACAGTCGGTTTCAGTGCCCTTGATTGCCACAAACCGTATCAATACGCCTGAGATTGGCGAGCAAATCATTGCCTCTGGTCAAGCGGATATGGTGTCTATGGCGCGGCCGTTTTTGGCCGATCCTGAGTTTGTGAATAAAGCGGCGGCCAACACGCCAGAGCTTATCAATACCTGTATCGGCTGTAATCAGGCCTGTTTGGACCATACATTCTCACTGAAACGTGCCACTTGCTTGGTCAACCCTCGTGCCTGTTATGAGACCGAAATTAACTTTTTACCCACCAATAACAAGAAGCGTATCGCAGTGATGGGCGCAGGTCCCGCAGGGATGGCATTTTCGGTGTATGCGGCGATGCGCGGCCATGAAGTGGTGCTCTTTGAGGCGAAGTCCGAGGTGGGTGGGCAGTTTAATCTGGCACGTAAAATCCCAGGAAAAGAAGAGTTTAACGAGACGATTCGTTATTTCCTCAATCAAATCAAACTCCATAAAATCGATTTACGCTTAAATACCCGTTTAGATGCTAAGGTGCTGGAAACCGAAATATTTGATGAAATCGTTATCGCCTCGGGCGTGGTCCCGCGCGAGTTAAGCTTGCCAGGATTTGATAGCCCCAAAGTGGTTGATTATCAACAGGTACTGACGGGCCAAGCCACGATTGGCAACAAAGTGGCCCTGATTGGTGCTGGCGGCATTGGATTTGATATGGCGCATTACCTCTGCGAATCTGAGTCGAGCACCCTCAATCCTGAAAAATGGTTAAAGCAGTGGGGCATAGACAAGCAATATCAGCATGCGGGTGGTTTAGCCGAGCCTGAAGTCGATAATAGCGATCATAGACAAGTCTACTTGCTACAACGTAAGACCTCTAAGATGGGCCAAGGTTTAGGTAAAACCACCGGCTGGATCCACCGTTTAGTGTTAAAACAGCACGATGTGAAAATGAAAACCGGCGTCAACTATGACAAGTTTGACGATGCGGGTCTGCATATCCGCGTTGGCGAGCAAACCGAAGTATTGGCCGTGGATAATGTGATCCTCTGCGCCGGACAAGAATCTAACCGCACCTTAGTCGATGAGATGAAAGCAACGGGTATTCCTGTGCATTTGATTGGCGGTGTCGATGTGGCCGCCGAGCTCGATGCGAAACGCGCCATTCGTCAAGGCGCCGAGCTTGCGATGCTACTCTAGTTGTTAAGCATTTTCACCCAATAAAAAGCCTGAGTTTAACTCAGGCTTTTTTGTTGATTGATATGAAGATAAGGGCCAAGCAGAATGAGTGGGTCATCTGCTTAGTTGGGCAAATGCCCATAACTCACGACCCGCGTGACTTGCCACTGGCCATTGGTGCGTTGCCAGAGCATTAAAAATTTGGCTTTACCATCACAACTGCCTGTTTCTAGGCTGCAAAATTTATGAATGCCCTCAGTTATCGCGCCAAAGTCTTTGATCGGATAGGCTTGAAAGCTTTCTTCAACCAGTGAGCGGGTGTATTTGCCGCAGGCATAGTTTTTAGTGTTGTTGCTCATCGATTGTCGGTCCCAAGTCACACCACCATTGTCATGGTAAAACTCGACCTTCTCGGCAAAGTAACTCTCGTGCAACTTGAGTTGTTGCTCATCGGCACAACGATTAAATGAATCAAATACCTTGCTATCCATGTCCTTCAGCTCGGCAACGAGGTTATCTTCACTCGAAAACGCACTCATTGACACAAGCAGCAAGATGATTGCGATTAACTGTCCCATAAATCTCCTTGGAAATACTAGTCCATTAAAACAAAGTAAAAGTAAGTGGAAAGCAATAACATAATGATCTTTTGGCAAGCGAACAAGGACGAGTGATAAAGCGTTTGGGAATCCGCAAAGATGTTGTCTTTTTGCTGAACAGTAGGTGTTATGCAGGGAAGATGTTCGTCAATACGAATCCGTAGCAAACGACTCTATTAGTCTTCTACTACTTCTTGCTGAGGAACGGCTTTGAGATTGGCGGTTTTACGTGTCGATGGGGTTTGGGCGCGACTGTTATCGTAAGCATAGGTCACCACTGCAGCACCTTCGGGGGATAAATCGAGTTCTAAATCTTCGCTAGGAATACAGCAGCAGGGCAGACATTCGTCGGCTTTAAGCTCGGCTAAAGGCTCGGTTAAATAGCTGACGCTGCCGCTAATAATACGGGTCTTGCAAGCGCCGCAAAAACCACTGCGGCACTCAGAGAAAATGGTCACTTTTTTGGCTTCGAGTGCTTGTAACAACGAATTGTGCTGCTCGGTAAACAGCAGCACAGGTTGCCCTTGAAGGCGCACAATCGGCGCCTTCGCAAAGGGGTTGTTTAACAGCAGGTTCGATTTAGCCATAAGCAATCAAATCCCGTTAGAGATCGAAATCGAGGAATTCATCACTGTCGACGGCCGAATCGATTTGACCGACAAGATAAGATGATACTTCAACTTCCTGTGGTGCTACTTGTACGGCATCACTCTCTAGCCAGTTCTTCATCCAAGGCAGTGGGTTAGACTGCTCGGCATAGGGCAGTGGCAGGTTAACTGACTTCATCCGTTGGTTAGTGATGTACTCAACGTATTGGCAGAGGATCTGTTCGTTGAGACCGATCATTGAGCCGTCTTTGAACAGGTATTTTGCCCATTCTTTTTCTTGCTCGGCGGCCTTGAGGAACAGGTTATAGGCTTCCTGTTGGCATTCCGCAGCAATTTCGGCCATTTCAGGATCGTCCTTGCCGCCCTGCATAATGGTTAAGATATGCTGGGTGCTGTTTAAGTGCAGTGCTTCGTCACGGGCGATAAGACGAATAATTTTCGCGTTACCTTCCATGAGCTTACGCTCTGCAAATGCGAATGAGCAGGCAAAACTGACGTAGAAGCGAATCGCTTCGAGGGCGTTAACTGACATCATGCACAGGTACAACGCTTTTTTTAGCGTGCGAGTGTTGACTTCAATCGGCTCGCCATCGATCACATGGGTGCCTTCGCCTAACAGGTGGTAAACCTGCGTCAGCTTGATCAAGTGATCGTAGTATTCGGCAATGTCAGTCGCGCGGCGCAGGATCTCTTGATTCACCACGATATCATCAAAAATCACGGAAGGATCGTTCACGATATTGCGAATAATGTGCGTGTAAGAGCGCGAGTGGATGGTCTCGGAGAATGACCAAGTCTCAATCCAGGTCTCTAATTCCGGCAGCGACACTAAGGGCAGAAACGCCACGTTAGGTGAGCGGCCTTGGATAGAGTCGAGCAGCGTTTGGTATTTCAGGTTCGAAATAAAAATATGCTTTTCATGATCTGGCAGTGAGTTGTAGTCGATTTTATCGCGGCTCACGTCAACTTCTTCTGGGCGCCAGAAGAAAGACAACTGCTTTTCAATCAGTTTTTCAAACACTTCATATTTTTGTTGGTCATAACGAGCGACGTTAACCGATTGTCCGAAGAACATAGGTTCACGGGTGGCATCGTTGGGTGTTTGGCAAAAAGTAGAGTAGGTCATGGTACGAGTATTCCAATAAGTCGGGATCCCAAAGGGATCCCGCAACCGTTAACATTGAAGATTAGATTTTGCAGGCGCCGCCAGCACAGCCGTCATCTTCTTTCTCTATGTTGGTAATGTCATCGTGTTGATCCGATGCACCATCGCGAGTGTTATGGTAGTACAGCGTTTTTACACCTAACTTATAGGCATTGAGTAAGTCTTTCAGCAGAGTCTGCATCGGAACCTTACGGCCTTCGAAACGCGTTGGGTCATAGTTAGTGTTGGCCGAAATTGCTTGGTCAACGAATTTCTGCATGATACCCACGAGCTGTAAGTAACCTTCGTTGCTTGGCATTTGCCATAGCAGCTCGTAGTTGTATTTCAGCTCATCAAAATCAGGCACCACTTGCTTTAACTGGCCATCTTTACTGGCTTTGACACTGATCAAACCGCGTGGCGGTTCGATACCGTTAGTCGCGTTTGAGATCTGTGATGACGTTTCAGACGGCATCAGCGCAGACAGGGTCGAGTTACGTAAACCGTGCTGCTTGATGTCTTGGCGCAGTGTTTCCCAGTCTAAATGCAATGGCTCGCTGCAAATCTTATCTAAATCACGTTTGTAGGTATCGATAGGTAAAATACCTTGGGCGTAAGTGGTCTCATTAAATAATGGGCACGCACCTTGCTCTTTCGCCAGATTCATTGACGCCTTGAGCAGATAGAATTGAATCGCTTCAAAGGTCTTGTGAGTCAGGTTGTTCGCGCTACCATCGGAGTACTTCATGCCATTCTTCGCTAAGTAGTTAGCGAAGTTGATAACACCAATACCTAAGGTACGACGGTTCATCGATGAAATTTCAGCCGCTTTGATTGGATAATCTTGGTAATCCAGTAGGTTATCCAGTGCACGTACCGCTAAATCGGCTAATGGCTCAAGCTCGGCTAAGTTTTTGATCGCACCTAAGTTTAATGCTGACAGTGTACAGAGCGCGATTTCACCGTTTGGATCGTCAATGTTGTTCAACGGCTTAGTCGGCAGCGCGATTTCAAGACAAAGGTTAGATTGTCTGATCGGAGCGACTTTCGAGTCGAACGGACTGTGGGTATTACAGTGGTCAACGTTTTGGATGTAGATACGGCCTGTTGAAGCACGCTCTTGCATCATCAATGAGAACAGTTCGACCGCTTTCAATGTCTTCTTACGAATACTGCTGTCTTGCTCATATTGCAGGTACAGACGTTCGAATTCGTCTTGATCTTCGAAGAAGGCATCGTAAAGACCTGGTACGTCCGATGGGCTAAACAGGCTAATGTTTTCGCCTTTGATCAGACGTTGGTACATCAGCTTGTTGAGCTGCACGCCGTAGTCTAAGTGGCGAATACGGTTATCTTCAACACCGCGGTTGTTTTTCAGTACCAGCAGGGATTCCACTTCTAAGTGCCAAATAGGGTAGAAGAGGGTCGCAGCACCACCACGAACGCCGCCTTGCGAGCAAGATTTTACCGCCGTTTGGAAATACTTGTAGAAAGGTAAGCAACCGGTGTGGAAGGCTTCGCCGCCACGGATTGGACTACCTAATGCACGGATACGACCGGCGTTGATACCGATACCCGCGCGTTGGCTGACATACTTCACGATAGAAGAGGCGGTCGCGTTGATGGAATCTAAGCTGTCGCCACATTCAATCAGTACACATGAACTGAATTGACGTGTTGGCGTACGCACACCCGCCATGATTGGCGTGGGCAGCGAAATCTTAAAGGTCGATACCGCATCGTAAAAATCTTTAACGTATTGCAGGCGCGTTTCTTTTGGATAACGGGCAAACAAACAGGCCGCCACCAGAATATAGAGGAACTGGGCGCTCTCGTAGATCTCGTGGGTCACACGGTTTTGTACCAGATACTTACCTTCGAGCTGTTTTACCGCCGCGTAGGAGAAGTTCATATCGCGCCAATGGTCGATATAGCTGTCCATGATATCGAGTTCTTCGCGGGTGTAATCCTGCAGAATATGCATATCATACTTGCCTAGCTCGACCAGTTTAGTCACATGGTCGTATAACTTTGGCGGCTCGAACTGACCAAAGGCCTTCTTACGTAAATGGAATACGGCTAAGCGCGCAGCCAGAAACTGATAATCCGGTGATTCTGGGGAAATTAAATCCGCCGCAGATTTGATGATCGTTTCGTGGATAGCTTCGGTTGGGATCCCGTCGAAAAACTGTAAATGCGTGCGAAGTTCAACTTCAGAAACAGAAACGTTTTTTAATCCCTTGGCTGCCCAAGTAATTACGCGGTGTATCTTATCGAGATCGATTGTCTCACGTGCACCACAGCGTTTTGTGACTGTCATATTGCTATTCATTGAAGAGAGGCCTTGGTTCTGATATCTGTTCAGGTGAACTAAGTCACCGTACGTTTCCTTGTAAAACAATCAACCTGAAAACCCTTAATACTGCTGACTATGCAGGAGATAGTCGATTTAACGGGGAACTTCTAGTGTGTCTGATTGCTACCTATACACAAGATATGGTGTTTTAAATAATCTGAGATACAAGATAGTGAGGTTTGCCGCTATTTGCAAGTCTCAATTCAGGGGGTATCTTGTGGATATCTTGAGGATAAAGAAAAGCGTTAGTGATGACTAACCCTGAAGCTCAAATTGAGATTAGCGTGCGACATTGATGACGTTTTTTTGCGCAAATTTCACCGTGTGATCGATCGCTAAAATAAGCAGCGATCGCGATCGCAAGGATTGACCCTTAGCCTAAATTGCATTACCCGCAAATGGGGCAGAATTTCGTCATTAATGGTTCAGTTGAGCAATTAGCACGAGTCAATTCGTAACTGCTATTTCGCTAATGCTTGGCTTAAGGCCGAATGCAAACTCGATGGCGAGGTAAACTGCGCATAGGCAGGCCATGCATCGGGTGTATCGGCCTCACCTAAATATCCCCACAACGCCACACCGCCGAGCATGCCCGCCGCTTGGGCTGCGAGTAAATCCCGCTCTGCATCCCCTAAATAGAGGATTTGCTGTGGCCGGCATTGCAATTGCTGCGCGCCCAATAGCATAGGTGCGGTATGGGGCTTAGGATAACGAGTCGAATCGCCACTGATCATCACCGGCATACGCGAGCTGAGCTTAAGTTTATGCAATAGAGGGCGAGTAAAGCGGGCGGGTTTATTAGTGATCACCCCAAATGGCACACGGCATAACTCGAGCCAATCGAGCAGGGGTGCGATACCATCAAACAACTGGCAATGGTCGCCATTGATCCTTTGATAGTGTGCGAGGAGTCCTTGCTGTACTTGAGTGCGCAGGGCGTCATCCGCGCCGGGAATCGCCGCATCGACTAAGGCAAAGCTGCCATGGGAGGCGGCGCTACGCATGTCTTTGAGGTTTTTTGCCGCGATACCGACATCCAACAAACTGAGGTTAAGGGCCTGAACCAGATCCGGCGCGGTATCGGCAAGGGTACCGTCAAGGTCGAATAAGACTCCTTTAACCTCAGCTAAGCTCATCTTAATCTACCTTTTGCGTCGCGATCATATAGTTAACATCGACCTTTGGGGTGTACTTAAAGATCCCCGTCAGTGGGTTATAGGTGATCCCAAGTGCATCTTTACAGAGAAGATCGGTGTTATCGACTAAGGCCATGAGTTCCGATGGCTTGATGAACTTATTATGGTCATGGGTGCCAATGGGCAGCATCTTTAATAGGTACTCGGCGCCGATAATGGTCTCGACGAAAGACTTAATGTTACGGTTGATGGTTGAGAAAAACACAAAACCGCCGGGTTTAACCATATCGCAGCAGGCTTGAATGACTGATTGTGGATCTGGTACATGCTCGAGCATCTCCATACAGGTCACCACATCATAGTATTCGCGGTGTTCTTCCCGATGGGCCTCGGCAGTGTTTTTGACATAATTGATGCTCACGCCAGTTTCCAGTGCATGTAAACGCGCGACTTCTAATGGTTCTTCACCCATATCGAGGCCGTGAACGATCGCGCCGATGCGCGCCATGCTTTCGGATAAAATGCCGCCGCCGCAGCCGACGTCCAGCACTTTCTTACCAAAAATCCCGCCCGCCGTTTGATCGATATAGTTAAGGCGCAGGGGATTTAATAGATGCAGCGGCTTAAACTCGCCGTTGAGATCCCACCAGGTTTCGGCCATACGTTCAAACTTTGCGATTTCCTGCGGGTCCACGTTGGTATTCTGTTGCATGCTATTACCTATTACGGCTGTCATTGTGCGGCTATTATAACGACAATGGGGGATAAACACAGTATTGGCTGATCCTAAGTCTTTGTGGTTGAGTGAAATTTCAGCAATTATCATTAATTCTTCAACACTTTGTGAAGCAGAGCGGTTTTTCTGCTCAGAGATTAATCAAGTCTTGGCTTCAATTTCGCCATTAACAACGGGTTTTATCGGGTTTAAAAGGGCAAATTGACAGTGTTTTCATCTATTAAGCCACATCCTTCGCAATTCACGTAGGATAGGTCTGGCGACATTAAATAACTGTGTTAGAATGCCAAATCACGTTTTTGGGCCGCTCAATGATACGGATTATACGTTGTCGGCTAATTTTCAGGGGAACGAGCAGTTTATGACTGATCTGGCATCATCTATTTCGCCAATTAATATCGAAGACGAACTAAAGAATTCGTACCTTGATTACGCCATGAGCGTCATCGTGGGACGTGCATTACCAGACGTGCGTGATGGCCTCAAGCCTGTGCATCGCCGCGTGCTGTTTGCCATGAGTGAATTGAAGAACGATTGGAACAAGCCGTACAAAAAGTCTGCCCGTGTGGTCGGTGACGTGATCGGTAAATATCACCCCCATGGTGATTCGGCGGTTTACGATACTATCGTGCGTATGGCTCAGCCTTTCTCTCTGCGTTACACCTTAGTCGACGGTCAAGGAAACTTCGGTTCGGTTGACGGTGACTCCGCAGCGGCAATGCGTTATACCGAAATCCGTATGGACAAGTTAGCGCACCATCTCCTCGCCGATCTTGAAAAAGAAACCGTTGACTATGTGCCCAACTACGATGGCACAGAACAAATTCCCGCTGTATTACCGACACGTGTCCCTAACCTGTTAATCAACGGTTCATCGGGTATTGCGGTAGGTATGGCGACTAACATTCCGCCTCACAACTTAACCGAAGTCGTTAAAGGCTGTTTAGCGCTAATTGCCGATCCTGCGCTGTCTATTGAACAGTTGATGGAACATATTCCAGGCCCTGACTTCCCAACGGCTGCGATTATCAATGGCCGTAAAGGCATTATCGATGCATATAAGACGGGTCGCGGCCGCGCAGTGATGCGCGCACTGGCTGAAGTCGAAACCGAAGATAACGGCCGTGAACGCATTATCGTCACCGAAATTCCTTATCAGGTGAACAAGGCTAAACTCATCGAGAAAATCGCTGAGTTAGTGAAAGATAAGAAGATTGAAGGCATCAGCGGCCTGCGCGACGAGTCTGACAAAGACGGTATGCGTATCGTTATCGAAATCAAACGCGGCGAAGTGGGTGAAGTTGTTCTGAACAACCTCTATGCCCAGACACAAATGCAATGTTCTTTTGGTATCAACATGGTGGCATTGACCAATGGTCAGCCTAAGTTGTTTAACTTAAAAGAAATGCTTGAGTGCTTTATCCTGCACCGCCGTGAAGTGGTAACTCGCCGTACCGTATTCGAACTGCGTAAAGCGCGCGAACGTGCCCATATTCTTGAGGCATTAGCGGTCGCACTTGCCAACATTGACCCGATTATTGCGCTGATCAAAGCCTCGCCAACCCCAGCCGATGCGAAAGTGAAACTGGTTGAGCAGGGCTGGGCACTTGGCCATGTGCAGGGCATGCTTGAAAAAGCGGGTGACGATGCGGCGCGTCCTGAATGGTTAGAGCCAGAATTCGGTATCCGTGATGGCTTATATTACCTGACCGAGCAACAGGCTCAGGCGATTCTTGAGCTGCGTTTACACCGTTTAACTGGTCTTGAGCACGATAAGATCATCGCCGAATACGAAGAGCTGCTCGAGTTCATAGCAGGTCTGCTGTTTATTCTGCGAAGCCCAGAGCGTTTGATGGAAGTGATTAAAGAAGAGCTGGAAGAAATTCTTGCTGAATACGGTGATGCCCGCCGCACTGTCATCAATGCCAATGAAATTGATATGAGTCTTGAAGACTTAATCAACGAAGAAGACGTGGTTGTGACCCTGTCACACTTAGGTTACGCCAAGTACCAACCGCTGAGCGATTACCAAGCCCAGCGCCGTGGTGGTAAGGGTAAAGCCGCGACTAAGGTGAAAGACGAAGATTTCGTTGAAAAACTGCTGGTTGCGAATACTCACGATACCATTCTGTGCTTCTCAGATTTCGGTAAGATGTACTGGCTCAAGGTCTATCAATTACCGCTGGCGAGCCGCACATCGCGCGGTCGTCCGATTGTTAACTTATTGCCGCTGTCCGATGGTGAACGCATTACGGCGATTCTGCCGGTGCGTGAATACGCAGAAGATAAGTACATCATCATGGCGACCTCTAACGGTACCGTGAAGAAGACTGCGCTGACAGCCTACAGCAACCCACGTGCTAATGGCATTATCGCCGTGAACCTGAAAGACGGTGACCAACTGATCGGTGTCGATATCACCAACGGTGATGATGAGATCATGTTGTTCTCGAACGAAGGTAAAGTGGTTCGCTTTAAAGAAGGCGAAGAAGTGGCCGTACTCGATGAAAACGGCAACCCAGTACTGGACGAAGAAGGCAACCCACAAATCAACTTCAAGGGCGTGCGTCCAATGGGCCGCGGCGCGACCGGTGTTCGCGGTATCAAGCTTGAAGAAGGTCAAAGAGTAGTGTCTCTTATCGTACCTAAGGGTGATGGCGCTATCTTAACCGTGACCGAAAACGGTTACGGTAAACGTACTGAACTGTCCGAATACCCATCGAAGAGCCGCGCGACCAAAGGTGTGGTATCGATCAAGGTGAGCGAGCGTAACGGTGCAGTGGTTGGCGCGGTACAAGTTGGCGGCAATGACGAAATCATGCTGATCAGCGACAAAGGTACGCTTGTGCGTACGCCAGCGAACGGTGTGTCTATTATCGGCCGTAACACCCAAGGTGTGACCATTATCCGTACCGCAAGTGACGAGAAAGTGGTTGGTCTGCAGCGTATCGATGAGATCCAAGGCGACGAAGATGAGGTCGAATTGGATGAAAACGGTATGCCAATCGTTCCAGTTGTCGCTGAAGGTGACTCTGTTCAAGAAGAGCCTTTAGAAGATGAACTGGAAGAAGAATTAGACGAAGACGAAGAGCTTGACGACGAGCAAGACGAAGACTAATTCGAGAGTATGAAAACGAGCGTCCAATTGGACGCTCGTTTTTTTCATGGCAACGTTTTATTTTATGAATTCTAATATCATGGTTTGTAAATAAGGAGAGTGGCAGTGAGCGCGATTTATAATTTCTGTGCAGGTCCTGCGATGTTACCCGCAGCGGTAATGAAAAAAGCACAACAGGAATTACTCGATTGGAATGGGCTAGGTGTCTCCGTGATGGAAGTCAGCCACAGAGGTAAGGAATTTATCGCGCTGACCAAGCAAGCTGAGGCGGATTTACGCGAGCTGATGCATATTCCACAGAACTATCATGTGCTGTTTATGCACGGCGGTGGTCGCGGTCAGTTCTCTGCCGTTGTGAATAATTTTTTAGGCAACCAAGGCCGAGCCCTGTATTTAGTCAGTGGTCAATGGTCTTCTGCGGCATTAGCCGAAGCGCAAAAGCTGGCGGGTGACGCGCAAATTGATAGCCTTAATATTGTTGAAAAACATAATGGACTCAATGCGGTAGTATTGCCTGAGCTGCATAAGATTGATGCCGATTACCGTTATGTGCACTACTGCCCAAATGAGACAGTTGATGGTATCGAAATTTTTGATGAGTTAGACAGTCCATGGCCGATTGTCGCCGACTTATCATCTACCATTATGTCTCGTGAAATTGATGTTAGTCGTTACGGTTTAATCTATGCTGGCGCACAGAAAAACATTGGTCCTTCGGGCTTATCCATCGTGATCGTGCGTGATGATATGTTGAAACTGCCGAGTTTAACCCAATCATCCATCATGGATTACCGTTTAGCCGTTGAGCATGACTCTATGTTCAATACGCCGCCGACCTTTGCCTGGTACTTAGCGGCTGAAGTATTTGCCTGGCTTAAATCCTTAGGTGGTGTGGCCAGTATCGCGAAAGTCAATCAGCAAAAAGCGCAAATGCTGTATGCCTGTATCGATGCCAATCCTTTCTATAAAAATGGTGTCGTCGCGGCAAACCGCTCACAAATGAACGTGACTTTCCAACTGGCGGATGAATCCCTTGATGGCGCCTTCTTAAAAGAGGCCGAAGCGGCGGGCCTAGTGGCCTTAAAAGGGCACCGAATCGTCGGTGGCATGCGTGCAAGCCTCTACAATGCGATGCCACTTGAAGGCGTAGCCGCGCTGGTGAGTTTTATGAACGAATTTGCGGCAAAGCATAGTTAAGCTTTGTGAATAGAGCTTACCTTGCTTAACTAGCAGATTGATACGCGTCGAATAAAGTCAGTTTTAACCGCGTAAAGTGAGACAAAAAAACGAATGCCTAGGCATTCGTTTTTTATTGGTTGCATAAAGCTATAGGTTGATATGAAAGCGGGCACTTATGTCAAAGCTGCCACTAAGCAATAGCGAAAAGAAGGCTAGGGGACTTAGGCCAACTTAGGCGCTTCATCCCAACAGCCTCGTTACAGTACTTTAGCAATCGACTTGGCTAAGTAATCCACATTGTCTTCGCTAATGCCTGCAATGCTAATGCGGCTCGAACCCACCATATAAATGCTGAATTCTTTCTGTAAACGTGCTACTTGCTCAGGATTAACCCCTAGGAAGGAGAACATGCCTTTTTGGCGAGCGATAAAGCTAAAGTCGCGCTCAACGCCATTGGCCTTGAGTTTTTCCACTAAAATCGCGCGGTTACCGTTGATGCGGTCGCGCATCACTTTGAGCTCCTCTAACCACTCTTGCTTTAACTCTGCTGAACCGAGAATAGTTTCGACAATAGCCGCGCCGTGGGCTGGCGGCATGGAGTACAGACAGCGAACCACGTAAAGCAGTACAGAGTGCGCGATGTTTGCAGTGTTCGCATCCTTTGCAACCACAGAGCATGAACCGATACGCTCACGGTACAGGCCGAAGTTTTTCGAGCAAGAGCTACACAGGATCATATTATCGACCGCAGCGGCCATTTTACGCACGCCATAGGCATCGATATCGACACCATCACCAAAACCTTGGTAAGCCATGTCGATAAGCGGGGTAAAACCTTGCTCCTTGGTGAGGGCAACCACTTTATCCCATTGCTCAGTGGTTAAATCCATCCCGCTCGGGTTATGGCAACAGGCGTGGAACAGCACCACATCGTTCGGGCCAACTTGAGCAAGCGCGCTGAGCATCTCATCAAACTTTAATGATTTAGTGTCGTAATCATAGTAAGGGTAGGTTTTAACGGTGATACCTGCCGCTTCAAACAAGCCAGTGTGGTTCGCCCAGGTGGGATCGCTTACCCAGAGCACCGCATTAGGATTGCAGCGCTTAATAAAATCTCCGGCTACGCGCAGGGCGCCCGTACCACCAGGAGTAGAAACAGTACGAATGCGGTTGGTGATAATCGCGCTGTGATCACTGCCAAAGGCTAATTCTGTTATCAGGGTGTTAAACTGAGGTGAACCGGTTGGGCCGATATACACTTTGGTAGTTTCAGTGTCTAAACGGAATTTTTCGGCTTTTTTCACGCAATTAAGGATGGGAGTGTTTCCCGCGGGATCCTTATATACGCCCACACCTAAGTCGACTTTTTGAGGATGTGAGTCTTCACGGTATTGGGTTAATAGGCCGAGGATAGGATCCGCAGGCATTGCGACGAGTGAGTTAAACATGGCTCCATCTACCTTTTTGGTTATATTGCGACAACATGAATTGCAAAGAATATGCGTGATTTATCGTTTGAAACCTAGAATAGCGTGGATAGATGAAAAATTTAAAGCAAAAACTGTGAACTATGGCCAATTAATCTGGCAAAAAAGCCTGCCAAAAAACGCTTTAGTTCACAATTTAACCGCTGATATTTTGTGTTTTTGTTATTTTTAGACTGACTTGAGTAATTTTCCGGTTTAAAAAGCCGTTTTTTAGCAAAAAACGGTTGAATCCTGCGTCACTATCGGTAATTTTATAACGACGAAGCACCAACAAGGTCCCCAATCTCCTTTAATTTGTAATCTTAACTTGACGCCATGTAGCGTGAGGTTGCCATTTACCTATTTTCAATCAGCGTGCCGTCGATGGTTACGCCCTAAGAGAAAGAAGATTTATTCATGAAGCAATTACGTCTTGAACCTGTTGTGCAAGTCCGCGGTGAGATCAATATTCCGGGCTCAAAAAGCATTTCTAACCGCGCGTTATTATTAGCGACCTTAGCCAAAGGCACCACCACGCTAACCAATTTGCTCGACTCCGATGATATTCGTCATATGTTGGCGTCTTTAAAGCAGTTGGGCGTCGAATACCGCTTATCACAAAATAATACTGTCTGTGAACTGACTGGCTTAGGCGGCGTGATTTCATCAGATACCGCGCAAACGCTGTTTTTAGGCAATGCGGGCACGGCAATGCGTCCATTGTGCGCTGCGCTCACCTTAGGCCGTGGCGAATTTACCTTAACCGGCGAGCCGCGCATGGAAGAGCGCCCCATTGGCGATTTGGTCGATGCCTTAAAACAATTGGGCGCCAATATTGTTTACCTTAAGAATGAAGGATTTCCGCCTCTAACCATCAATGCAACCGGTCTTAACGGTGGTGATGTGGAAATTGCTGGCGATCTGTCTAGCCAGTTCTTAACCGCGCTGTTAATGGTTGCGCCCCTCGCTAAGGGCAGTGTGAATATTCATGTCAAAGGTGAACTGGTTTCAAAGCCTTATATCGACATTACTTTAGCCCTGATGGCACAGTTTGGCGTTCAGGTGATTAACCATGACTATGCTCGCTTTGAAATCCCCGCCGGGCAGCAGTATGTGTCTCCGGGTAAAGTGTTAGTGGAAGGGGATGCGTCTTCTGCATCTTACTTTTTAGCGGCGGGAGCCATCAAAGGTGGTGAGGTGAAAGTCACGGGTGTTGGCCGTTTAAGCATTCAGGGCGATGTGAAATTTGCCGATGTGCTGGAAAAAATGGGCGCCGATATTGAGTGGGGCGATGATTACATTATTGCCCGTGGCGCACCGTTAACCGCAGTTGATTTAGACATGAATCATATTCCCGATGCGGCGATGACCATTGCCACTGCGGCTTTGTTTGCTAAGGGCACGACCACTATACGCAACATCTATAACTGGCGCATTAAAGAGACCGATCGATTAGCGGCGATGGCCACCGAGCTGCGTAAAGTTGGCGCGTTAGTGGAAGAGGGCCATGATTATATTCAAATCACCCCGCCAGTGGTGCTCAATACCGCAGAGATTGACACTTATAACGATCATCGCATGGCGATGTGCTTCTCCATGCTGGCTTTTGCCGATTGCGGGATCACCATCAATGATCCCGATTGTACCTCGAAAACCTTCCCAGACTATTTTGCCCAATTTGCCAGTCTCAAAGCCTAACCGCTTCCTGTAACAGACTCACTTTGGGTCATATCAAGATGATGAAGCCGCATTTGAGCGGCTTCTAAACTTCATAAAAAATCCACGGATTTTATTTGTATTGTATTGTACAATGCGGCGCGCTCATTTTCGGGGCTCTAGTTAAGAACTCACGGATGATGATTATTTTTTGCGGAGGAATGTATGTCTGAACGGGCTCCTGTAGTCACAATCGACGGCCCAAGTGGTGCTGGTAAAGGGACAATTAGCCAATTGTTGGCTAAGCATCTCGGATGGCAACTGCTTGATAGTGGTGCTATTTACCGAGTGCTGGCGTTAGCTGCAATTCACCACGATGTAGAACTGGAAAATGAAGAATCCATCACACTCCTTGCTGCGCACCTTGATGTGAAATTTTTAACCGGCAATGAGAAAGACCCAGTTCAAGTGATCTTAGAAGGTGAAGACGTCACTACTGCGATACGTACTCAAGAATGCTCAAATGCGGCCTCTAAAGTGGCGGCATTTCCCCGTGTGCGGGAAGCCTTATTACGTCGTCAACGTGCCTTTAGAACGGCACCCGGATTAATCGCCGATGGCCGCGATATGGGCACGGTTGTTTTCCCAACGGCATCGGCTAAATTATATTTAACTGCTTCTGCAGAGGAGCGGGCTCAAAGACGCTATAATCAGTTGCAGGACAAGGGCTTCGATGTTAATATCGAGCGCCTTTTAGCTGAAATTATCGAGCGTGACGACCGCGATATGAATCGTCCAGTGGCCCCTTTGGTCCCTGCCGAGGATGCGCTTGTTATCGATACTAGCGATAAAGGTATTGATGAAGTACTTGAGCTTGCGCTCAACTACATCAACCAAAAATTATCCAACACTAACTAAATTATTGTTTGGATAGGTATTCGTATTAAGGATGATACGGATAATTTGACTGACTCCACGTCTAGGATTGACTGTGGTTTATTACATTAAAGTAACTTAAACATGACTGAATCTTTTGCTGATCTATTTGAACAATCCCTTCAAACTCTGGAATTCCGTCCAGGCTCTATCGTTCGTGGTACTGTAGTTGCTATCGAAAACGGTATGGTTCTGGTTGATGCAGGTCTGAAGTCTGAAAGCCCAATCCCAGCTGAACAATTCAAAAACGCTCAAGGCGTTTTAGAAATCGCTGTTGGTGATGAAGTTGACGTAGCTCTTGACTCTGTTGAAGACGGCTTCGGTGAGACTCAACTGTCTCGCGAAAAAGCGAAACGTCACGAAGCTTGGATCGTTCTGGAAAAAGCTTACGAAGATGCTGAAACTGTAATCGGTATCATCAATGGTAAAGTGAAAGGCGGTTTCACTGTTGAATTAAACGGTATCCGTGCCTTCTTACCAGGTTCTCTAGTTGACGTGCGCCCAGTTCGCGACACCGCTCACTTAGAGTACAAAGAATTAGAATTCAAAGTTATCAAACTAGACCAGAAGCGTAACAACGTAGTTGTTTCTCGTCGTGCAGTTATCGAATCAGAAAGCAGCGCTGAGCGTGATGCACTGTTAGAAAATCTGCAAGAAGGTCAAGCAGTTAAAGGTATCGTTAAGAACCTGACTGACTACGGTGCATTCGTAGATTTAGGTGGCGTTGACGGTCTGTTACATATCACTGATATGGCATGGAAACGCGTTAAGCACCCATCTGAAATCGTAAACGTTGGTGATGAAATCAACGTTAAAGTTCTGAAGTACGATCGTGAGCGCACTCGTGTGTCTTTAGGTCTGAAACAACTTGGCGAAGATCCATGGTTAGAAATCAGCAAGCGCTACCCAGAAAACACTAAGTTAACTGGTCGCGTAACTAACCTGACTGACTACGGCTGTTTCGTTGAAATCGAAGAAGGCGTTGAAGGTTTAGTTCACGTTTCTGAAATGGATTGGACTAACAAGAACATTCACCCATCTAAAGTGGTTAACTTAGGTGACGAAGTTGAAGTTCTGGTTCTGGACATCGATGAAGAGCGTCGTCGTATTTCTCTAGGTCTGAAGCAATGTAAGACCAACCCATGGGATGACTTCGCAACTCGTTACAACAAAGGCGACAAGGTTTCTGGTAAGATCAAGTCAATCACTGACTTCGGTATCTTCATCGGTCTTGACGGCGGTATCGATGGTTTAGTTCACCTGTCTGACATTTCTTGGAACGGCACTGGCGAAGACGCAGTATCTGAGTACAAGAAAGGCGACGAAATCCACGCAGTGGTTCTGTCTGTTGACCCAGAGCGCGAGCGCATCAGCTTAGGTGTTAAACAAACTGAAGACGATCCATTCAACGCTTACTTAGCTGACAAGAAGAAAGGTACTATCGTAAACGGTACTGTTTCTGCTGTTGACGCTAAAGGCGTGACTGTTGAACTAGCTGACACTGTTGAAGGTTACATCCGTGTAGCTGACATCAGCCGTGAGCGCATCGAAGATGCATCTACTGTTTACTCAGTAGGTGACGCTATCGAAGCTAAGTTCATGGGTGTTGACCGTAAGAACCGTTCTATCAGCCTGTCAATCAAAGCGAAAGACGAAGCTGAAGAAAAAGAAGTAATGGCGACCTTGAATAAACAAGAAGACGCTGTTATTAGTAATGCAATGGCTGAAGCGTTTAAAGCAGCTCGCAAATAATCGCCTGTTGTATGGGGAGTTTTTTCTCCCCATTAGGTGACTGTGTTTGGCTTGATAATAGGGGATAGCTAGGATGACAAAATCCGAACTGATCGAAAAACTCGCCACCAGGCAGTCGCAGCTGTCGGCGAAAGAGGTTGAAGGCGCAATCAAAGAGATGTTGGAGCAAATGGCAACAACATTAGAAAGCGGTGATCGTATTGAAATCCGTGGCTTTGGTAGTTTCTCGCTTCATTATCGTGCACCGCGTACTGGCCGTAATCCAAAGACTGGTTCATCAGTTGAATTGGAAGGCAAATACGTCCCGCACTTTAAGCCAGGCAAAGAACTGCGCGAACGCGTTGACGCAGTTAATGTATAATTGACCGCATTACAAAAAGCCTCCGTAAGGGGGCTTTTTTATATCTAATGCAAGGCAAAGCTGGTCAGCTCAGTAAATTTCTTGGATAATCAGAAAATTGAAAGGCGTTTAAGGGAGTGCGACGTGAAATCTTTTGTAGCGACAGTCCTTGTGGCACTGTTATTTATCGTGGCATTGATTTTTGGTGCACGTAATGAACAAGTAGTGACGATCAGCTACTTTGTGGCTCAGGGTGAGTACCGTTTACCCGTAGTCTTAGCCGTGGTTTTCTTTGCAGGCTTTATGTTGAGTTGGCTCGTGGCCAGCTATTATATTGTCAAACTGAAATTGGCTTTAGCGGCGACCAGAAAGAAATTAACGGTCCAAACCGCTAAAACTCCTCAAGGTGTAGACGCCTAAGATGCTTGAGATCCTCTTTCTGTTGCTTCCTATTGCTGCCGGTTACGGTTGGTATATGGGGCGGCGGAGCATAAGGCAAAACCAGAGTAATCAGCGTAAGCAATTAAGTCGTGATTATTTCACCGGCTTGAATTTCCTGTTGTCAAACGAGTCAGACAAAGCCGTCGACTTGTTTATCAGTATGCTCGATGTGGACGATGAAACCATCGATACCCATCTTTCCCTCGGGTCGTTATTCCGCAAACGCGGCGAAGTGGATCGCTCCATTCGTATCCATCAAAACCTAATCGCACGCCCAACGCTCACCAATGAGCAGCGTGATATTGCGATGATGGAACTGGGGAAAGATTACCTTGCGGCGGGGTTTTACGACCGCGCTGAAGAGATTTTCCTGAACTTGGTGAGTCAAGATGACCATAGTGAAGAGTCTGAGACGCAGCTGATTGCCATTTACCAAGTTATTAAGGAATGGCAAAAGGCCATCGATATCACCAAGCGCTTAAGTCGCAAGCGTCAGCAGGTGCTTAAACCGATTATCGCTCATTTTTATTGTCAGCTTGCGGATGAAACCAGCGACGATGCCGACAAGATCAAATTACTACAACAGGCATTAAAACAAGATCCTAAGTGCGGCCGAGCCTTACTCACGCTCGCCAAAAAATTCCTCGACGCCAAGGATTACAACCAGTGTAAATCTATGCTGATGGCACTGAAAAAGGCTGACATAGAACTCTTTGCCGATGCTTTGCCGACGGCGAAGCAAGTGTATCGCGATAACCAAGATAAAGAGGGTTATCAAGAATTATTAGCGGGCGCGATGGCCGAAGGGGCGGGCGCTTCTGTGGTGGTTGCGCTTGCTCAGCATATGATTAGTCTCGATGAGATAAAAGCTGCTGAAAACATGGTGTTGGATGCCCTGTACCGCCATCCCACCATGAAGGGGTTTCAGCACTTAATGCAGATGCACCTGCGTCAAGCTGAAGAAGGGCAAGCCAAACAAAGTTTGACTATGCTTGAGCAACTTGTTGAACAACAAATTAAATTCCGTCCAAGTTATCGCTGCAAAGAATGCGGTTTCCCATCCCACACCCTGTATTGGCATTGCCCCTCCTGTAAAAAATGGGGCACCATTAAACGGATCCGTGGCTTAGACGGTGAATAACCTTTAGAAATACCTTGTTAGTGTAACTCAGTTGGAGAGATGATGACGACCAAACCTATCCTCGTAGCGCTTGATTACGATAATAAAAACCACGCCTTACAACTGATAGATCAACTCGATCCCAACATGTGCCGCCTCAAAGTGGGCAAAGAAATGTTTACCCTGTTTGGCCCACAATTGGTTAAAGACATTCACGACCGTGGTTTCGATCTTTTCCTCGACCTAAAGTTTCACGATATTCCCAATACGGTCGCCAAAGCAGTTGCGGCTGCGGCAGAACTTGGCGTGTGGATGACAAACGTCCATGCCAGCGGTGGCTTGGCTATGATGGAAGCGGCGAAAAAAGCGTTGCAGCCCTATGGTAAGGATGCACCTCTGCTAATCGCAGTAACGGTTCTGACTTCTATGAGCGATGAGGATTTAAAACTCATCGGCATTGATGTGCCAGCTTTTGAACATGTGCAACGTCTCGCGAAACTCACCAAGCAGGCGGGCCTTGATGGTGTGGTCTGTTCGGCGCAAGAGGCAAGTGTACTAAAATCGCTCTTAGGTCAAGATTTTAAACTTATCACCCCGGGGATCCGCCCTGTGGGCAGCGACGTGGGTGACCAACACCGGGTGATGACGCCACCGGAGGCGCTTGCAGCCGGTTCTGATTATTTAGTGATTGGTCGACCAATCACTAAGGCCGCCGATCCTCTGGCGGCGTTGCAGGCGATTCATCAATCTCTCGCTAGAGAGGCATGATGACAACCATTGCGGCTTAAGCACTTGTTCGCACGTTAATTTGACCGTTCACGGAGAATGCCCATGCTGAATACTACGATGTTTAATTATCAAGGTAAGAATGTTGTCGTTGTCGGTGGTACGAGTGGAATTAACCTCGCGATAGCCAACGCCTTTGCGCAGGCTGGCGCGAATGTGGCGGTGGCGAGTCGCAGTCAAGACAAGATTGATGCCGCCGTGTTGCAGCTCAAACAGTCAAATCCAGATGGGATCCACCTCGGGGTGAGTTTTGATGTCAGGGATTTAGCTGCGGTTGAGCAGGGTTTTGATACTATCGCCTCCGAATTTGGCTTTATCGATGTGTTGGTGAGTGGCGCGGCAGGCAACTTTCCGGCGACTGCGGCAAAACTCTCTGCTAATGGCTTTAAGGCCGTGATGGATATTGATCTCTTGGGCAGTTTTCAAGTGCTAAAGACGGCTTATCCTTTACTGCGTCGCCCCCAAGGGAATATTATTCAAATCTCGGCGCCGCAGGCATCGATAGCCATGCCAATGCAAGCCCATGTTTGCGCCGCCAAGGCTGGCGTAGACATGCTCACTCGGACACTGGCGATAGAATGGGGCTGCGAAGGGATCCGTATAAACTCCATTATTCCGGGACCAATTGCGGACACTGAAGGATTTAACCGTTTAGCGCCGAGCGCCGCACTGCAACAGCAAGTTGCACAGTCTGTACCGTTAAAACGCAATGGTGTCGGGCAGGATATTGCTAATGCCGCGATGTTTTTAGGATCAGAATATGCCTCGTACATTACAGGGGTTGTGTTACCCGTCGATGGTGGCTGGTCGCTTGGCGGAGCGAGCATTGCGATGACGGCATTAGGCGAGTTGGCGATTAAAGCTCAGCAGTGATAGCGCAATATTTTAACGTTGTAACTTATTTATTTGATAGAGAAATCGGGTGAAAATCCATGGCGAATGCATTACAAGAGCAGCTGCTTAAGGCTGGCCTTGCCAGTAAACAAAAAGTGCGTGATGTGAAGACGCAAAAACGTCGCGATAAAAAGGCGCGGGTGGATGATGGTTCTAGCGCATTGAAGAGTGACATTGCCGAGCAAAAACGACTCCAAGCTGAAAAAGATAAGGCTTTGAACGAGCAGCGCTTTGCCGAAGCGACGGCCCGTGGGCAAGTGCGTGGCTTAGTGAGTGAATTCACTCAATTTGCGATTAAGATCCCAAGCCATGCCGAGGTGAAGTTTAACTATACCCTCGATAATAAAATCTATTCAGTCTATATCGATGAAAAGATCCAATCAGAACTGCTAAAAGGTCTATTAGGGATTGTTCGATACGAAGATAAGAGCTATCTAGTCCCCCATAAATTGGCCGAGCGTGTCAATCTACTGGTGCCACAATGGTGCGGTTACTTGTGGCAACAAGATGAAGGCAAAGCGGTTGAGGTCGAAGATGACCCCTATGCCGATTATGCGATTCCAGACGATTTAATGTGGTAATCAATGCGTTAATCGTGAGCTAAGCCGACGACGCATCGCTTATCTCTGGCTACACTAAAACCCTTAAGGCAACTTAAGGGTTTTTTATTACCCGTATTTCACATTAACGGTTTTGCTGGTTCTGAGTTGCAAAGTGAATTTGTAATGAGATTGTTTTCTGTATTGAACTGGTATAAATTAAAACAACTGTTTAAATCCTACGTTTAAGAGTCTACCCATGAATCCTTACCAAGCTCCGTTAGCGGATATGCGTTTCTTATTGGAACAGGTTTTTGATGCGCCAAATACTTGGGCACAACTCCCTGATATTGCTGAAATGGTCGATATGGATACGGCCAGCGCGATTCTCGAAGAAGCCGCGAAAATCAGTGCTGAATTAATCCATCCGCTTAACCGTGCTGGTGATGAGCAAGGCGTTCTTCATCAGGATAATCGAGTGATTACGCCCGATGGTTATAAAGCCGTTTACGATCAATATTCCCAAGGCGGCTGGGTGGGCCTGTGTGGTGAACCCGAGTTCGGCGGTATGGGCATGCCGAAAATGCTGGGGGTGTTAGTCGATGAAATGGCTTACAGCGCCTGTAATGCATTCACTCTGTATGGCTCACTCACGGCGGGGGCTGCATTGTGTATTAATGCCCACGGCAGTGAAGAGATTAAAGAAACCTATTTGCCAAAACTCTACAGCGGTGAATGGGCAGGGGCCATGGACATGACTGAACCTCAGGCAGGCTCTGATCTACGTAATATCCGTACCCGCGCTATCCCACAGGATGATGGCAGTTATGCCATCAGCGGCAGCAAAATCTTTATCACGGGTGGCGATCATGATTTAACTGAGAACGTCATTCACTTAGTGCTGGCAAAGCTTCCTGAAAGCAAAGGTATTTCACTGTTCCTCGTGCCTAAAACCACGGTTAATGCCGATGGCAGTTTAGGCCAGGCGAACGGTGTGAGCGTCGGTTCCATCGAACATAAAATGGGGCTTAAGGGCTCTGCCACTTGTGTAATGAACTTTGATGAGGCAAAAGGTTACCTGATTGGTGAGCCAAATCGTGGTCTAGTGTGTATGTTCACTATGATGAACTACGAGCGCTTAGCCATCGGTATTCAAGGGCTTGGCAGTGCGCAGGCCGCTTATCAAATGGCCGCCGATTATGCCAAAGAGCGCAACCAAGGCGTTGCCGCTGGCGGCTCGCCCACGGGTAGCGACTCCGATCCTATTATTGTGCATGGCGACGTGCGTCGTATGCTGCTGACCATACGTGCGATGACAGAAGCGGGGCGCGCACTCTCGGTATTTACCGGTAAACAACTCGATTTAGCAAAATATGCCGAGGGTGAGGCTAAAGCTAAGGCTGCTCGTTATGTGGGCTTGTTAACTCCCGTGGCAAAAGCGTTTTTAACCGACCGCGGTTTAGATGCTACTATCATGGCGCAACAAGTGTTTGGTGGTCATGGCTATATTCGCGAAACCGGCATTGAGCAGTTAGTACGTGATACTCGTATTGCGCAGATTTACGAAGGCACTAACGGCATTCAGGCTATCGACTTCCTAGGACGAAAAGTTACAGGCGATAATCTCGCGACCCTTAAGGAGTTTGTGGCCGAGTTAAAGGCGCAAATGCGTGAGTTTACTCAGGTCGATGCGGTGAAAGTGTCCGCCGTTTGTGCCCGTTTGGATGCCTTAGTCAATGTTGCCGAAGCCATCAATGAGCAAAAGTTCACTCAACCAGCGCTCATTAACGCCAGTGCGGTCGACTTTTTGGATGCCTTCGGCTTCACCCTCTATGGGTTCTATTGGTTAGCCATGTTGGATAAAGCGGTGGGTGCTGAAGATAAGCAGTTTGCCGAGCAAAAATCCTACCTCGCCAAATTTTATTTCGACAAATTGCTGCCTAAGGCTGACTATCACTTAGCACAAGTGCGCGCGGGAGATACCAGCACTATGGCGATGCCAGCTGAGCTGTTCTAACGCAAGCTTAATCGCGTTAAGCGTTCGCATTCACCTAATAAAAAAGCACTGATATTCAGTGCTTTTTGTTTTTAATACTTTGCATATTGCTATGCACGTATTGGGAGTTAATCACTTAACTTAACGGTGCTCTGCTCTGTGGTCGTTGTTTGGCTGGTCTGAGTTTGAATTTCGACAGCGCTCAGCAGCCGAGTTAAAAAGTCGGCGCTAAAGGCGGGCTTACGTTGCTTTTTAGTTTCAGGACTAATGCCATTCTCGAGCACCACAAAGAGAATATCCCGCTGCTGCGCTAAACGCATAAAGCCAGCTAAATTTGCGACGCCCTGCATCGAGCCAGTCTTGGCAAACACAAGATGTTTTAAGGGCGGTTTAGTGTATCCCAAGCGATATTGCAGTGTGCCGCTGACACCGGCTTCGGGCAAACTGTCAATGAGGCTGTGAAAGCGTGCATCTTGGTAAATGAGCGCCAGCACATCGGCTAATTGTTTTGCGCTCAACAGGTTATAGCGAGAAAGCCCTGAACCATCGACAATATTGGCGTTGGTTAAATCAATCCCGAGTTCAGTCAGAATATGGCGCATCGCCGCAGCACCGTTGGTAAAGCTACCTTGGGTTTTGTAATAACTTTGCCCCACGCGCTTAAATAAACTGTCGGCAATCAGGTTATCCGACTTCAGCAGCATGGTTTTTAACAGCTCAGGCAAAGGTGCGCTGCTATGGCTGGCAATGAGTTTTGCCTTCGAAGGGATGGCGTTGCCTATCTTCACTTTACCTGAGAGTGACATTTCACCCTTGAGCGTCGCTGTTAGGGTGTCCATGGCAAATTTTTCAGGATCGCTAATGGCAATCGCCAGCGGTATCGCTTCACTGCCAGGATAGCAGCCCCGTAGATGATACTGATTCTGGCCAAGGCGTACTAAATCGAGTTGGCAAAAATCATGGCCTGCTTTGGGGGAGAATATGGCGTCGCTACTCACTTTCACCCCAAAACTCGATGCCCTTAATTTGACCTCAGAAGCATGCTTGGTTGAGCTTGGCGAAAACTGCCCGTACACGCAGTTTTGGTTGATGATATAACTCGACACTGGCGCGGCAAAGCAAATCCCGAGATCATCCCACACCCAGCCAGGTGCTTGTAATTGCTCTTGTTTATCCCCGATAAGATAGAGATGTCCCTCAATGCTTGTTATGCCTTGCTTTTGTAGATGGGCAAACAAGGCCTTAAGATCGTCCTGAGTCAGCGTCGGATCGCCGCTAAAACGCAGATAAACACTGCCCGCAATATGACCTTGGCGAATAGGCGCATCGCTCCACAGCTCAGTAACATAGCGAAAATCTGGGCCAAGGCTAGCCATAGCGGTAACGGCGGTCAGCACTTTTTGTGTGCTGGCTGGGATAAATAAGGTATCGGCTTGCTGGCTGTATAACAGGGTATTGGTACTTAAATCACGCGCCAGTAAAGCGACTTGCGAATGACGCGGAGCAATATCGGCGATTTGCTTGGCCAATATCGACTCATCCATCGGATGAATTGCTGCATGGGCTTGGGTTGACAGCAGCATGCTTACCAAGCCGCCTAAGAGTAACCCTTTAATCTTGGGCCGAGTGAATGATGCCTGTAACTTATCCTTGTTTAGCGAGTGCGTCATAGGTGTCCTGAATATCATTTTTACCATTAGCGGTCATTGCTGCCATCGTCTTTTTCCATTAGACGATACAGCCTTAGGGTGACAAATAAAACCAAACCAATAAAAAGCGGCAAAATGAGTAAGCCGAGCTGCGCTTTAAAATGAAAAATGCCCCAAGCTAAGGCTAAGGTGAGGGCGAGGGTCAGTAGGATTTTTTTGTTCATGGTGTTAGGCAATTGGGACTTAAGATGTTTTAGTTTACGCTAAAACAACGATGACAGGCACGCTTGCCTAAGGTAGAAGCCCTGTTTTGTGACTCACACACCATTTTGTTTATGGCCTGATTAGTGTTGGTTAATCATCACGGACAATAGATTCAGGGAAAAACAGTAAAAGCATTTAGTTAGCCGTGAATAGAGGCATAGAAGCCTGCCGTTTGCGGACTAAATTGCTGCATTTTAGTTCCATTGATGTGCAATGCGTCGTTTCAGGTCAAATTACCAGCAAAATAGGCGCTATCCCACGTGCTTTTCGCCGAAAAGTCTTGCCGAGTTGCAGTGAAGTCGGTAATTTCTACCCCTTACGATTTTAGGATCTCAGGTAACCACTAAAACCATGCCTCATATTAGTATGCGCGGCTTGCCACAGGCAGTCGTTGCAGAGCTTAGCCAAACATTACTGCAGTCTTTGGCGGCTATATGTAAAGGTAATGCAGAGAGTTTTACATTAGATTGGATCCCAAGCATCAGCTACCGTAATGGCAGAATTGATCAGCGCTTTGTCCAAATCGAATTGCTTTGGTTTCCGGTCGACCCTGATATCCATCTTAAAGTAGAACAAACGATCAGGCTGGCAGTGACAGAAGCCTATCCAGAATTAACCCAAATTGCTGTGATGTTTTTGTCACTGACCCCAAGCGCTTCCTATCGGGGTGGTCAGCATGTTTAAAGGAGGATGCCTTGCTAGATAAGCTTGGTGGAATAGCCGTTCAACCCGAGGCTTTAACGTGGTTGCTTACGCCATGCCGATTTAAGGCAGAATTGCTTAGCCGTATTGAAAATGCCAAGGACAGCATTTATATCGCCGCACTCTATCTTGAAGACGATGAGGCAGGGCGCGAAATTTTACAGGCCTTGATGACGGCTAAGGCGAATAACCCCGCGTTAGATATCAAGATTTTGGTGGATTTTCACCGCGCTAGACGCGGCTTGATTGGTCACAAGGGTGATAGCGGTAACTATCTGATGTACCGCAAGGTTATGGCCGAGGCAGAGCATCCTATCGACATTATGGGCGTGCCAGTCAAATCCCGTGAATTTATGGGCGTACTGCACCTTAAGGGCTTTGTGATCGATGACGCCGTGATTTACAGCGGTGCCAGCCTTAATAACATTTATCTGCAGCAAAACGATAAATATCGTTTTGACCGTTACCATGTAATTGAGTCGGCTGAGTTAGCGCGCAGTATGCGCACTATGATCCAGCGCTATATTATTGCCGATCCTGCCGTTGCCTCACTTACTCAAGATGCACAGCAAGAAGTCTTGCCACCCAAAACCGATGTGCGCAGCTTCAAACTTAGGTTATCGCAGGC
Source organism: Shewanella sp. FJAT-51649 (assembly GCF_019457435.1). Lineage (NCBI taxonomy): Bacteria > Pseudomonadati > Pseudomonadota > Gammaproteobacteria > Alteromonadales > Shewanellaceae > Shewanella > Shewanella sp. FJAT-51649. The sequence continues at coordinate 2,354,291 of NZ_CP080411.1, forward strand.
TCAGTATGAGTTTAACGCTACCCGCAGTGGTAATCGTGTCACCCCTTTACTGGGATTAGGCCGCAAACATAACCTGCTGAATAAAGCCGTGATTGCCATGGTGGAAGAGTCAAAAGATAGGCTGTTTATCTGCACGCCTTATTTTAATCCTCCCTATATTCTGGTGCGTGCCTTGGCAAAGCACCTGCGTAAAGGCAAACGTATCGACATAGTGGTTGGGGATAAAACGGCGAATGACTTTTACATTCCGCCCGAGCAGGATTTCTCTACCATAGGGGCCTTGCCGTATCTCTATGAGCAATCGCTGCGTAAATTTGCTAAGCGTCAGCAATGGGCAATCGATAATGGTCAGCTTAATATTCACCTGTGGAAACATGGCATCAATAGCTATCACCTCAAGGGGATCAGCGCCGATGGCCGTAAGCATTTGATCACGGGCTCAAACTTAAACCCAAGAGCTTGGGCGCTAGATTTAGAGAATGGTTTACTCATTCACGATGAAAGCGGTAGCTGGAAGGCACAATTTGAGGCCGAACAAAGCCATATCCTCGAACACACGCAACGGCTGTATCACTACAGTCAAGTGGATACCTTACAGAGCTATCCCGCGCCAGTGAAGAAGATTATGACTCGCATTAGAAGGCTAAAGGCAGATTTCCTGCTCAGACGCATTCTCTAATCGAAGCAATAAAAAAGCCCACCAATGTGGGCTTTTTTATTGGGTGTTTGTGCCAACTATGGATTTTGCGGCAACAGGGTGTGGTGGGTATCGTTTTGATCCCGCGCATAATGCAAGGCGACAATCACTAACAGCACCATCAGCGCGCTCAGTAAACCAATGCTTAACTGGCCGCCCATTGGCACGAGCGACATAGTTAAGGCGGCAAGCCCCGCACCGAAGTTTTGTAGGCCACCGAGTAGGGCGCCCGCAATGCCTGCCTGGCGTGGGAATGGCTCTAGCGCCGCCGAGGTTAATGTCGGAAATAACATGCCTGCGCCACTGAAAAACAGAATCGAGCCTATCAATAAACTCCATCCCACGACCAGTTGAAATATACCTGGGATCAACATAAACAAGGCGCCTGCGCCCAAGAGTGCAACCCCTTGTAACACTGTGCGCTGCGCCTGTTTTTGTCTACCCGCAATCAGGGCACCGAGTAAGTATCCAGGGATGGGCGCGACAAAATAACAGCTCACCATAAACGGCGAGAGTTGCAAATATTGGCCATAGAGTACGCCTGCAATGGCTTCGAAGGCCGCAATGCCGGCAAAGGTCGCGATAAGGGAAAGCAAATAGGCTCTAAAGCTGCGGTGGCGCAGTACATGACGATAGGATGCCAAAATGGGTTGTTGTTCTCGTTTATCCTTGGGTAAGGATTCCTTAAAACCAAAGCAAAGGAGTAGCCAAACCAAACTGCCAAATCCAAACAGCACCCAATACACAGCCTGCCACCCCCAGTAAGCGGAGGCAAAGCTGCCTAAGAAGGGCGCGACCAAGGGCAAGAACACCACGGCCATGGACACATAACTGTTAAATCTAACTAAGTTATCGCCGAAGTAATGGTCCCTTGGAATACTGCGGCACAAGGCGCCCGCACTCGCGGTGCCTAGCCCTTGTAGCAGGCTTGCGAAGATCAATTGGCTAAAACTTGTGGCATTTGCCGCCATCAACGCACCAAGGATAAAAATCCCAATGCCGATGAGCAGCGGCATTTTACGCCCAACTCGGTCAGATAATGGGCCATAGATAAACTGACATAGGCCGTAGGCGAGCAGATAGCAAGCCATGACCGCCTGCAATTTACTGGCATCCACAGCTAAGCCTTGGGCGATAAGGGGGAGTGCGGGGACAAAAATAGTTTGTGCCATCTGCCCACAGGCCACCATAAAAACCAGCATAAAGAGTAACTGAGTGGCGCTGCCTGCGGCGGGTGTCGGCGCTTTTTGTGAGATTAAAGACGGTGTGTCGTCTGACATCATAATTCCATTAAAAAGCAGAGTTGAACGATGGCGCGCATCTTACGCCCAAAACATTTCAGTTCAAGTGGCAATCATGTTGATTTACAGGAATATTTTTTAATCTTATTCATAAGTTTTTCTATCGAATTATCATTGTCACACTAAGCTTACACTTGGTGAGTAACTTGTTAATTGGGTTTTGATTTTGATAAATAGCGGCAGCTTAAATTAATCAACACAAGTTATTTATTAACAAGATTTTATATATCCAATGTGGATAAAAGAGTTATCGTTCAGATTAGTACAGAGATAGAAGCGTAAAGCGTTATGTGAGTTAACAATTAAAAAGATGGAAAGCAGAATCTGCCTTCCATCGAATGAGGGGTGCTAAGGGATCATTTCGCTGGCAGTGCTGTTAAGCCCGTTAGTATCTGGTAGCCAACAGTCACCCGAGGCGGTACGGGATAATTTTTATTGCTCAGTAACACCATGCCCAGTTTCTTCGCGGGAATATAAGCCACATAGGCGGCAAAACCGCCAGTTGAACCTGTCTTATTTATCCATAAATCAGGCTGTGGTGCTTGCGGCGGCTCGATTGCTTTCACTGGCACACTGCCAAACACCACGTCTTGGGTATGTCCCGTAAGCAGCTTATCGAGGGCTATAGGATAGGGATAATGCTCCCAAATCATCTCTTGGGTCATCATGCCGACATCAAAGTAGCCAACGTGAGTTGCATCGATAGCCTGTTGCAATGCGGGAGAAAGAGGATGTTGCTGCATATTGGTTTCAACAAAACGCAGCAAATCCACGGCCGAGGTTTTTATCCCGTAAGCCTCATCGGCTAATACACCGGGATTCAGGCGTACAGGCTGATCTTGCTTATTATACCCTTGGGCATAATCGGCCATCTTGTTGCTTGGCACTTGAAGATAGCTGTGAGTCATACCCAGTTGTGGAAATAGGGTTTGCTCCATTGCGTTTGGAAAGCTTTGCCCTAACTGTTTAGCTGCAATTAAGCCGAGTAATCCAATGCTGGGATTGGCATAATTTCGGTGTGTTCCCGCGGCATAGGCGGGTTGCCATTCTTTAAAATAACGCATCAATTCTGCATTGTTCGTCACTTTATCTGGCACTTGCATGGGCAAATCGCCCGCGGTATGGGTCGCGAGGTTGATAAGATTTATCTGGTCAAAGGCACTGCCCGTTAATTCGGGCAGGTATTGGCTTACTTTATCAGTCAAAGTGAGCTTACCTTCGACTTGAGCATAGTTTGCGAGTGTCGCGGTAAAGGTTTTGCTGATAGAACCAATCTCGAACAGGGTATTCTTGCTGACATGATGCTCTGTGGTTTTTGAGCTCACACCATAGGGGAAGAAATACTGTTGACCATTCATACTGATCCCAACAATAGCCCCTGGGATCCCATATTCCTTCATTAACGGATTAACCGCCGAATCGACAAGGGATTGCATGGCTTCTGTCTGGACCTGTGGTGCAGCATTGGCCACTAATGGCGCCGCCGTAATCAGCATTAAACCGAGAAGGGGTGATGGGGTCGATAAGCGTAAAAACCTCGCTGTTTTTACGGCTGGCTGAAGAGACTCTGGCATACAATTCCTTTCGCGATGATGGCATGATTGAACAGCACGGATTAACAATCTGCGCCGTTTGAAACTCGATAATGATGAAAGGTTTAGCATGATTTAGGCTCGACTCGCCATTTAATTTCGCTTGGGTGATAGGATTAACGGCAATATTTTAGTAAAGGGTGAACAAGAGGTTGATGCCTATATTGCAATGCTGAGTTTTTGATCTGATTTAATGGTGTTTTTGTTGTGTAGGGGCGTGAAATACCCAAAGGAAAATTTAAAGGCAATGCCACTTTTACTCTAGGCTAATTGCGCCTTTCACGGCCAAAGGATACACTGCGCCACCGCACGCAAGTACACGCATAAATGGCGTATACTGAGTCGCGCCTCTAAAAACAAGTTTGACCGAAATAGACTGAGAATTGGCTGCCATGGCTCTAGCCCCCCACGCTGTACATCGCTTATATGAATACCGTAAATCCATATCGACTAAGCCCTTTGGCGCCCGCGGTAAAAAACTGATCCGCTGTCATTTATGCCTATTGGGCGAGCAATTTTGTACCTGTTCACTGCGTAAACAGTTGACCACTCATGCTAGTTTTCTGCTGCTGATGTATAACGATGAGGTCTTAAAGCCCACCAACAGCGGTCGCTTAATTGCCGATCTTATCCCGGATACCCATGCCTTTCTCTGGTCGCGCACCGAACCCGCCCCTGAGTTGTTGGCGCTATTAGCTTCAAGCGACTATCAACCCTTTTTAGTCTTTCCGGCGCAATATGCCGACCAAGGGCAAACCGTATTGACTGAGGTGCCCATGGACAGTCTTGCCGAGGGGAAACGACCTTTGCTGATTATGCTCGACGGCAGTTGGCGTGAGGCGATTAAGATGTTTCGCAAAAGCACTTATTTGCAGGGGTTGCCTATGCTGTCCTTCGACCCCGATACCTTAGCCACCTATGCCTTACGTAAGGGCAGTCATGACTTTCAATTAGGGACGGCAGAAGTTGCCTCACTTGCGCTGGCGGCAATGGGCGAGGAGGCTAATGGTAAGGCACTAACGGCTTGGTTCGATCTGTTTGTGGAGTCCTCATTGCTCGGGCGCAATCGCCGCTGCCGCGAGGATATTTTACCCATCAGCGAGTTTACCGACGCCTTCGAAGCGGCTTACTGCGCCGCAACGCCAACCAGTGTTTAACACTAGATAGTTTTTAATCCCCCAAGAGTACACTGACACTCTTGGGGAGTGATTTCACTTGTTTTCATCCGCTGTAAATCCTCGCTTTAGCATTCCCATCACAAATCATTGAACTTATTGATTTTAAAATTTCAATTTTATGCTGTTTGCCTTACACTGAATTTGCATTGGTCACAGGACGTTACCTAGAACCGACTAAAATTGTTAAAACCACTTTGTCCTTGCGAGTGGTTCCACTGTCTTTAGAGTGCGGGATTCGCATATGCCTCAACCATCTGTTACAGCTCGTTTTTTTGTTCCACGCTTAGGCTCATTTCCCCTTTATCTGAGTGGTGTTTTGCTCTGTCTCTCGGTGAGTGGCTGCCAAGATCCTGAAATTAAAATCTCCCCCAAAATGGTGGTGGTGGAAAAAGTCACCACGGCAACCGTACCACTCTATGGCAATTATATTGGCGTGACCCAAGCTTCCTTAGATGTAGAGGTTCGGGCTCGCGTCGATGGTTTTGTAGAGGAAAAGCGTTTTGTCGAAGGTAGTGCTGTCAAATCGGGTGAGCTACTGTATCAGATTGATAATAAACCCTATGTGGCGGTGGTGAATCGTTTAAAGGCCAAACTGTCGTCACAGCAGGCGATTCTCGATAAGGCCGAGCGGGATGTGAAACGCTTAAAGCCGCTGTATGAGCAGGATGCTGCTAGCCAACTCGATTACGATAATGCGCTCTCCACCTTAGCTCAGGCGCGTTCTAACCTCACCGCGAGTCGCGCCGAGGTGGAAGAGGCCGAGTTAGAACTCAGCTATACCGAAATTAAGGCACCAATAGCCGGACTGGTGAGTCGCTCCGAGGTTGATATTGGCGCTCTTGTGGGCAGTAAAGGCCAATCGCTATTGACCCGCGTTAAACAGGTCGACCCGATTTATGTCAGCTTTAATATGTCGGCGCTGGATTATTTAAATGCCCAGCGCCGCCTGACCAGTTATTCGGCGAAAAAAGAAGCCGAGGTCGAAGGTAAAGCATTGGCAGGCTTTGTGCGAATAACGCTCCCCGATAGCAGTGAATATCGCTACCTCGGGGATGTGAGTTTTACCGATCCCCAGGTAAACCCTAACACTGGCACCTTTGAGGTGCGCGCCATTCTGCCTAATCCTGAAAAAGAGCTGTTGCCCGGCCAATATACTAATGTGCGGATTAAACTGTCCGAAATCCCCAATGCGATTGTTATCCCGCAAAAAGCGACCCAAGTGGATCAGGGTGGGGTGTACGTGATGGTGGTATTGCCCAATAACACGGTCGAGCGACGTTTTATCGTGATCGATCATCAAGGGATTGAAGGGGTTGTGGTTAAAAGTGGCCTCAAAGCTGGCGAGATGGTGATCACCGAAGGCATGCACCGTGTACGCCACGGCCAGATTGCCGAGCCGTTAAGCGCGAAGGAATACGCCGAGAAGGAAGATGAGATGTCAAAAGCCGAGGCACTTAAGCGCCAAGCCTTGGAGCAGCAAAAGCAGGAGCAAAAATAATGGCGCAGTTTTTTATTAATCGGCCGATTTTTGCCAGCGTCATCTCGATTGTTATCGTGCTGCTCGGGGTGATTGCGATGTTTAAGCTGCCCGTCGATCAGTATCCTTACATCACGCCGCCACAGGTGACCATTTCTGCCTCTTACCCTGGTGCGAGCTCTACCACAGCCGCCGAATCTGTCGCCACACCGCTCGAACAGGAAGTGAATGGTGTGCCCAATATGATTTACATGAGTTCCAAGAGCACCAACTCGGGCGGCACCAGTGTGACCATTACCTTCGATGTGGGCACCAATGCGGACTTGGCGGCGGTGGATGTGCAAAACTCCGCTCAGCAAGCTTCGGGGGGGCTGCCAATCGATGTGCAAACCGAAGGGGTGACCGTCTCCAAAGATGCGTCGGTGGAATTGCTAAAACTCGCGTTAACCTCGAACGATGAAAGGTTCGATGAAATTTACCTGAGTAATTACGCTACCATCAATATTGAATCGGCGCTCAGGCGTATTCCCGGCGTGGGTCGCACCCGTAACACGGGTTCACGCAGTTATGCGATGCGGATTTGGTTAAAACCCGATGCCATGGCGGGTTACAGCTTAACCACCACAGATGTGATCAACGCCATCAAGGCACAAAACAAAGAATCCCCCGCAGGCACCATTGGTACTCAACCTAATAATGACGACATCAGTTTAACCTTGCCCATCAGTGTGGCGGGCAGATTAAGCTCGGTGCAGGCATTTAACGAGATCATAGTGCGCGCCAATCCCGACGGCTCGATTATCCGGCTGCGGGATATTGCCGGTGTAGAACTAGGTTCCTCCGCCTATACGTTGCAATCCCAGTTAAATGGTGAAAATGCTACCATCTTGCAGGTGTATTTATTGCCGGGCGCAAATGCCCTAGAAGTGACCCGCAAGGTGAAACAGGCGATGGCCGAGCTGTCGCAAAAATTTCCCCAAGGGATGAAATGGGAAGTGTTTTACGATGCGTCCATCTTTATCCAAGAATCCATCGATGAGGTGATCCACACCCTGATAGAAGCCTTAGTGCTTGTGGTGTTGGTGGTGTACTTGTTCCTGCAAAATGTGCGCGCGACTTTAATCCCCGCCATTGCCGTACCAGTTTCCTTAATTGGGACCTTAGCGGCCATGCTGGCCTTTGGTTTTACTATTAATACCGTGAGTTTACTCGCGCTGGTTCTCGCCATCGGCATTGTGGTCGACGATGCTATTGTGGTGGTCGAAAACGTGGAGCGCTTAATCCATGAGAAGGGTATGAGCGCTATCGATGCAACCCGAATTGCGATGAAAGAATTGTCGGGCGCATTGGTGGCCACCAGTTTAGTGCTCTGCGCGGTATTCGTGCCCGTGTCGTTTTTAGCGGGGATCACCGGCATCATGTACCGTGAGTTTGCGGTGGCGATTACGGTCGCTGTGTTGATTTCTACCCTAGTCGCGCTGACCTTAAGTCCGGCACTGTGCGCCTTATTATTAAAACCCAGCAAGGCACCAGAAAGGGGATTCTTCCATTGGCTGAATCGTAAACTCGACTTGGGAACCAATCAATATGTTGGCTTAGTCGCCTTAACCAATAAATACGCCAAACGCAGTTACTTAGCCTTTGCGATTATGTTCGGTGGTACCTATTTCATCATGTCCCATTTGCCGAGCAGCTTTATGCCCGATGAGGATCAAGGTCGATTCTTTATCGATATGACATTGCCCGATGGCTCAACGGTGAATCGCACCGAGGCGATTTTAAAGAAAGCCGAGCAATATGTGCGTGCCAATCCCGCCGTGGCCTATTCATTTACGCTGGCGGGGGAAAACCGCCGCTCGGGGGCGAATCAGGCCAACGGTCAATTTGAAGTGGTGCTTAAGCCTTGGGCTGAGCGCGAAGCCAGTCATGCCACGGTTCAATCCGTGATGAAGGCGATAGATAAGGACTTGAAAAACGTCTTAGAAGCTGAGTTTAACCTGTATTTGCCATCGGCCGTCCCCGGCTTAGGCAATGGTTCTGGGGTGGAAATGCAGCTCCAAGACACCTCTGGCACCCATTTTGATGGCTTAATTGAAACTGCAAACGAATTAGTCGAACAGCTAAAACTGCAGCCTGAAGTTGCCAGTGCCAGTGTGTCACTGCAGAGCGCAATCCCGCAATTGCATTTGACGGTCGATGAGGCAAAGGCGATGGCGATTGGGGTGAATGTGAGTGATATTTACAGCACCATCAAAACCTTAACTGACTCCTCAACCGTGAATGACTTTAACCTCTTTGGTCGTGTCTATCGGGTGAAGATCCAAGCGGAAGAGAGTTACCGCCAATTCCCGCACCAAATCAAAGATTATTATGTGCGCTCATCGAGCGGCGCTATGGTGCCGATTGGTGTGTTGGCTAAGTATGATTACACGGTTGGGCCATCTTCCGTGACCCACTACAACTTATTTTCCAGCGCTTCCATCAATGTCACGCCTGCAACGGGCTACGCCACTGGTGATGTTATCCAAGCCATAGAGCGGGTCGCAACGCCGATTTTGCCCGATGAGTTTAAATACGAATGGACAGGCATTACCTACCAAGAGGTGCAGTCGGCGAACCAAACCGGCATTGCCATTGGGTTGGCACTGTTATTCGTGTTTCTATTTTTAGCCGCGCTCTATGAGAGTTGGAGTATCCCTGTCGCGGTATTGCTGATCGCGCCCATCGCACTCTTAGGGGCGGCGGTGACGACCTTAATCAGTGGCATGCAGAGTAACTTATTCTTCCAAGTGGCGTTTATCGCCTTAATCGGTATGGCGGCGAAGAATGCGATTTTAATTGTCGAGTTTGCCAATCAGTTGCATCAGCAAGGTCGGACGCGGATTTCGGCGGCGCTTGAAGCCGCCACCATGCGCTTTAGGCCGATTTTAATGACCTCCATGGCGTTTATTCTTGGGGTGTTGCCGTTGGTGTTATCCGAAGGCCCTGGGGCCGTGAGTCGGCAATCGATTTCGTTACCTATCCTGGGTGGCATGGTGTTGGCAACCACCATAGGCATAGTGTTTGTGCCGCTGTTCTTTGTCACGACAGCTGGCTGGGTTAAAAAGAAAGTCGTTAAACAACCCATTAAAACAAAAGAGGAATTACTCCTAGATCAAGAAACCGTCGAGGAGGTGAGCCGTGGTTAATCGCCATACTTTATCTGACTCTCAATCGACGGCGACTCAGCCTATGATCCAGTCTATTTCGTTGGGTTTTCATTTGCGCTTAAAGCCGCTTTATTTGGGACTCGTGACGGCATTGAGTGTTGCAGGCTGCGCCATGGGGCCAGATTACCAGCGGCCAGATCTGGCGTTACCGAGCCAGTATCAAGCGCAAATGTTGTCGCAAACCACTGCCGAGCAGGGGAATGTAAAGGAAGTCTCGGCCCTATCATGGCGGCATTTTTATCAAGATCCTGTGCTGATTTCCTTGATTGAACATGCGTTGGCGAACAATCTGGACCTACAAATGGCACAGTCGCGTCTTCTCGCTGCACGTTCAAAAATGACAGTGGTCGACAGTGCGCTTTGGCCTGAGGTTTCAGTCAAAGCTGGGTATGAACGCAGTTTAGATAGCGGTGCAACCAGCACTAATCCAAGTCCGAGTACCACCTTAGATTTAGGCGGCGCGGTTTCGTGGGAGCTAGATCTTTGGGGTGCAAACCGTAGGGCGAGCGAGGCCGCTATGGCCGATTATCTTTCGGAGGTTGAAAAGCTCAGGCTCAGTCATGTCAGCCTTATCAGCGATATTGCTAGCCGTTATTACGAATGGCTCGATATCGAGCAGCGTTATAGTGTGTCTATCGACACAGTGGGATTACGACAGAAAGAGCTGGATATCGCCAAGCTTCGCCATGCCAATGGCGTGATTTCGGGCCTCGATGTGCGTCAGGCAGAAGTTGAGCTTCAAAGCACAAAAGTGACTTTGCCGACATTAGACTACGAAAGAAAATATAAAATAAATCAGTTGCATATCTTACTCGGTGAATATGATTATGCTTTACCATCTCCCCAAGGCTTACCCGAAAATATGGGTTTACCCTATGAACTCAACACAGGTGTTCCCTCTGAATTGTTGACATTAAGACCCGATGTCAAAATTGCCGAGCAGCAGATGATTGCAGCGAATGCGGAAGTGGGTATCGCCAAGGCGGCCTTTTTCCCCAAATTTACCATTTCGGGTGTGTATGGTCGGGAGAACAATCATCTTAAAGATATCTTCGACAGTAATGGTGTCACTTGGTTACTCCTTGGCGGCATTAGTGCGCCGATTTTTAACCGCGGAAAGATTGCTGCCGAATATGATATCGCCACCGAAGCCGCGAAACAGTCGATGCTGAATTATCGCAATGTGGTGCTGACCGCTTACTTTGATGTGAACGATGCGCTAAATAATCTTAAACGTGCCCAACAGGCCATCAAAGCGCAAAAGGAATTAGTTGAATCTTCATCGGCTTATGCGCGTCTTGCACGACTGCGTTACCAAAATGGTGTGGCCACTTCGCTGGATTTAATGGATGCGCAGCGGCAATTATTCAGTGCCCAATTGGCCTACAGCGAGATCTTAAGGGATAAGCAATTGGCCAAAATCGCACTGTATCGAGCGCTGGGTGGTGGCGCCGTGAGTGAATAAAAAAATCCCCGCATGGCGGGGATTTTTATCAGGTTTCGGTAGGGGTAGTGATTAGACCGCCACTTCTTTACCATCGAGTTTACGGATCACCACTGTTGCCGCACGTGGGCGCAGTACTGTACCAGCAGGCGTTATTTCGGCGGCATTATTCGAATAGGGCCAGTTACCTGGATGCTGAATGTTGGCAAAAACCGAAGTGTAATCTGGGCTAATAGCAAAACCTGTGACTTCGCAATCATTTGGCCCAACAAAGAAACGCTTTAATTCCATTTGGTTTTCGGCCGTGACGCTGGCTTGCTTGTTTGCGCTGTCGACTAAGGTTGATGGCACAATCGCTAGCATTTGATCATTGGTTTCTTCGGCGACTTCTTTGGCACCATTATCGGTTTGCACCCATAAAATACCGCGGGCGTCGAAGGCCAATCCATCGGGGCTAGCAAATTGGTTTAGATCCGTTAAGCCCGACAGGTTGGTCTCGGCATTGCCATCACTCGGTGAGCCAAAGACAAAAATATCCCATGTGAATTCAGTGTCTTTATCACCTTCATCCCAACGAATAATGTGCCCAAAGGAGTTTTTAAGCCTTGGATTAGCTGGGTTTGCCTCGGTACGCTTAGAGTTGTTGGTCAGTGTTAAGTAGGCTGAACCTGTGAAGGGGTCAACCGCACACCACTCTGGGCGGTCCATAGGCGTTGCGCCGACTAAATCCGCCGCACCAGCAGTATTTAAGATAATCTCGGCCAGACTGGCAAAGCTATCGCCTAAGGTTTTACCGTCTGTCGTTTGGCTGTCTAAGGTCAAAGGCAACCATACACCAGCGCCATTTTCATTAAACTTAGCGGCATACAATGTTCCTTCATTCATATATTTATCACCCATTTGCAGGCGATTTGTGCTGTTTGCATCCTGTGGATCCCACACGGCATTCGACACAAACTTATATAAGTATTCGAATTGAGAATCGTGGCCAGAGTAGAACACCACAGGTTTACCTTCGGTTAATTTTCCAAAGGTACATCCCTCGTGGCGGAAGCGACCAAGGGCTGTCCGTTTGATGGCGCGTGAGCTTGGATTGTAGGGGTCAATTTCAACGATATAGCCGTGACCATTAGCCTCGTTGCGGTAATCATCTTGTGCACTATTCCCCTTTGGCGTGACATCAAAACGCGCGAATTCATCGAGACGCTCCTCGGCGTGACCCGCTAAATCATCCCAGCCATAGCGGGTGCTGCTTTTGCTGATCCCAATGCGAGCTTGATCGGCGGCTAAAGTGCCACGGTTGGCAAAGTAACCCGGCCAGTTTTCTTCGCAGGTCAAATAGGTGCCCCAAGGCGTGTAACCATTACCACAGTTATTTAAGGTGCCACGAGCCTGACTTCCATCGGGCGAATAACGGGTTTCTAGTAGTGGCGAATAAGCGAGTGGCCCGGCGATATCCATCACAGTTGCGCCGGTAAAGCGGCGGTTATGACTGTCGTTGTAAACAACTTCCCATTGATTATTAACGAGTTTAATTCTTACCACCGACACGCCGTGGGCATTAATTTCCTTACGGATTTCATCGATGATGGTACGTAATCCAGTGGTTTCATCTACGGTTGGGCCATTAGGATGCAGGGCTATCTCGTCGATATATTCATGGTTGATACAGAGTAAACCGTCATCGCCGGCATCATTCAATGGGAAGAAATGCATACCATCATGATGCATACCGACAGAGTTTGCTTGGTCATCGGCGGTATTGCTGCCATCGGCTTTCCAAGGTGCGGCCTTAGCATTTAGTGGTGTTCCCCAAGGGGCAAGTACTTGCGCGCTGTAACCTTCTGGTACCACAACCGCATCCAGGCGGGAGCCGGCGACTGATGTGAAGCTTAATTTGGCGCTACTTTGAGTCGGTGGTAATGGCGGAACGGGATCAATAGGTGTAGGGGCAGGGGAATTGTCCGAACCACAACCGACTAATCCCATGCCTGCAAAGGCGGTCATCGCACCTAGGCCTAATCCACTTTTAACAAAATTACGACGGGATAAATGTTTATCCAACACTTGATTAAAAGGTTCGTTATTACTTTTATTATAAAGTGTTGGATCAAAGGTGGCCTTGCTCATATTTCACTCCAGCTAGTTCGAAGAATTAAATTTCGAAGCTAAGCCTAAAGTAGCAATATGACACTAAAGCTGAGTTTATATGACAGTAATACTGCAATATAATAATTTTCCTTATTTATTAAAAATAGCTTAAAAATAAAATTATTCTTAACATAAATATTAAAAACAGTGTTATTAATTAAGTGCTAATACTGCGGTTAATCTTCTTTAGGTTTGAGGTAATGGCGTAATGATCGAGGATCCGTATGTCCTGTTCTTGCCATGATATACAATATATCTTTATTATTTTCATGTAGTTGTGTTACACACCCGCTGCGCAAACTGTGGGCGCCATAATATTGCGCCGGTAATCCCGCCTTTAAACAATACTGCTTAATGATCCGATAAATATCATCACCATTTAAGAATCCACTATTTCGGACGAGTGATGATTTAGATGTGACCTTATCACTGACTTGATAAGGTCTTAAGGTTTTTCCATCTCGAGAAATTGAACGGAATAAATGACCTTCGGTAATGTTACTTTCATGTAACCAGTCCTTGACGGCATTATAGGCGGCAAAGGGTTCTGAGTCGGGTAAATTCTTCCATTCCCTTAATCCCTGTTGATTGCTTTTAGAAAAAGGCAGCCGCACTTTTAATTTATCCCGCATAAAACTTAAATATTGTACTTTTAAATTGGCCAATTCTGAGCGGCGAAATCCGCCCTGTAGTCCGAGTTGAATGATGGCTTTATCCCTCAAGCGTAGCAGTGGATGGGGTTGTTGCTCTATCGCTTGGATCAGTAGCTCGACCTCATCGTACATGATTGGTTGCTGATCATAATCTTGAACTTGTCTATGGTGATTACGACTAAGACCACGCATCACACGGATCACAAGCGGATGTTCAGTGGGGGATGGCAATCCTGCTTGAATATGATAGTAACGGATCGCGGCTAGCCGAGTCGTTAAGGTTTGCTTTGAAAGCTGAGTTCCACTGCTTGCTTGGAGCAATTCTTTTTGATGACCGATAAAAGAAATAATACTGCGCGGATCGGCGGGTAACGGCTGCAGTTGATGCGTCGCGCAATATTGCTCAAATAGGCCAAAGCTGGTCCGATAAACTCGACGGGTATTGCTGGAGATTTCGTATTCAGTTTCGGCGGCCGCATTAAAAAAATCACTGTGAACCGATTGGGGCAGTGAGCTTTCCTCAAAAAAGGGCGGATCCATTTGTCTATCGCTTGGTGTGATATTCGATGCTATGCCAGAGGAACGGCTAGGAGTACTTCCACCTGTTGAATAATGGATAATCGATTTAGACATGGGAGTATTTTGCCGCCGATAAAACTGGCGCAATTATACGTAAAACCTGCGCTTATCTACCAGTGATAATCGTCATTATCACTGGTAGAGGTGTTATTTGTAGTTTAATTAAACGCATCGATTAAAAAGAAGGCATTATTTAACGTGGAGCTGTTATGAAGGCGGGCACAAAACTAACTCGAAGTATAAGATGCGTTCAAATAACACATTAATAAGAGATAAAGAGGACCTTAGTTTTGTTGTTTGTTATTTAGTCAACTTCAATAATCTAAGTTAAATTTGGCGAGAAAACAATCTGCATTTATTTTGATAGTCGGCTAACTCTGTGGGTGAGTAGCTTTACTTTTAAAAGATGGTTTAACCATTTTATGTTATTAAAAAGTAGCAGCCAAAATTTATCTTGTGATTTAGTGATGTCAAACTGATATCGATTTAGCCATGCAAAAACAGGGGATTAGTGGACAAGATAAGTGTGTGCTCAAGCTCGTGTGTTTCTGGAGTGGGACGTTTAACCTTGTGCGGTAAAAATGAACTTATAAAATGGTGTAACCATTCTTTTAATCTGTGCTGTTTGTCGGTATCATGAGTCTATTCAAAAACCATTATTAGTAAGTATAAAACCATACCAATGACGACAAACACGCTATGGGAATATCATCATGCCGCGCCTACCGCGGGCCGAAAATTATTACTGTTAGATAAAACTGAATTAGTGTTTGCCTTGCCGTTAATTTATCGCATGGTTCATCCCGAGAGTGTCGCCGAGCGGGCAGAGTGGTTTCAGTTAAATCAGTCCCAATCCAGTTATACCGAATTAATTGCGAATTTAAATTTGCTGGTTCAACAGCGTAAAAAAAATCAGCCCGTTGACCAACAACTGCAATTCGTAAATCAAATGCTGAATCAATATTTCAGTGATTTGGGTTGGCGCATGGTGCGAAAAGAACTTTCACAAATTAAGAAGCGCCAGAAAAAATCCCATATCGAAGTCAGCAAAGATATTATTTTGCGTTTGAAGCGTTATATGGAACTCGAACGTTTGGACAGTTTTGATCAAGCGCTCGATACGTTACTATCGGAACATGCCGCGACCGTCGCAGCCATGACTGATGACGATAGCGAGGCTTAAAATATCGATATATGATTTTTAACCTTAGCGTACGTGACTTCTTACGCGTGTCACATACACTCAAAGAGAGCGAGCTTAAGCGCAAAGATGACTTATTCGCTTTCGTCATCTCTTATGTAACTATCTATTTTTGATGCGTTTTATACAGGGAAACAGCATGTCACAGCATAGAACGGTTGCCGTCCTTTGCCGCGTCGAACCCGGGTGTTTGGGGCCCGATGGGCGTGAGCATATTGAAGCTTTTTGTGCCTTAGCGCAGCAAGCGATGAAGCACTTCGCCGCCGATGTGGTGACTTGGACGCTTGTGCCTAGGTACGATAAAACGCTGCCTGAAATGGAATACAGTGTCGCCAATAAAAGCCTTTCTCGAGTGCAAGTAACACAGTATTTCAATACCTTAGGTCAAGATGTTGATGCCTTTGAAGAAGCCTTCAACGACAAACTGACCGCTTTTATCAATTTATATTTAGCCAGAAAATCATAGCGACACGCTTACTCGTATTCATTCACACATTCATCAGTTTGCGTGGTCGCCTCCACCCTTGTGGTGGCATAAGGATTTGTTTATGTCTTATTCAATAACGCCGTCAGCTAACGCCACTGATTATGCGTCATTATTACAGCAACAGTTTGGTTTTGATGGATTTAGGCAAGGGCAGCAGGAGGTTGTCTCGCAACTGTTGTCAGGCCATTCGAGCCTTGCTATTTTTCCCACCGGTTCAGGAAAATCACTCTGTTACCAATTTACCGCGCTGCAACTTCCCCATTTAACCTTAGTGGTGTCACCTTTACTGGCATTGATCAAAGATCAACTGAGCTTTTTACATGAGAAGGGCATTAAAGCGGCAAGTATCGACTCGACCTTAACGCCTGAATTGACCCAACAGGTCATGCGTGATGCTCGCTCTGGCGAGTTAAAACTTCTGATGGTTTCGGTTGAACGTTTTAAAAATGAGCGCTTTAGGCAATTTATTCAATCCATTCCTATCTCTATGCTGGTTGTTGACGAAGCACACTGTATCTCGGAATGGGGACATAATTTTCGCCCCGACTATTTAAAGCTTCCCGATTATCGCCGCGAATTAGCGATTCCATTGGTGCTGTTACTCACGGCCACGGCGACACGTAAAGTGAAACTGGATATGGCTGCGCGCTTCGATATCAAGCCACAACATATTGTTCAAACAGGCTTTTATCGTTCAAACCTCGACTTGACTGTCTTGCCAGTGGCAACCCAACACAAACTGACAGCACTGCAACAGCAGCTTAATCACTTTACTGGCGCGGGGATTATATATGTGACTTTGCAGCATACTGCGGAGGATGTTGCGGCGAAACTTTGCCAAATGGGTTTTGATGCGAGTGCCTATCATGCGGGCTTTGAGGATGAAAAACGTCAGCAAATTCAGCAAGATTTTATGCAAGGTAAGATCCGCATCGTGGTTGCGACCATTGCCTTTGGAATGGGCATAGATAAAAGCAATATTCGCTTTGTGGTCCACTACGATCTGCCTAAATCCATCGAGAATTATTGCCAAGAAATCGGCCGAGCGGGAAGGGATGGTCAGCTCTCCCAGTGCGTGACCTTGGCCAATTTAGATGGCATAAACACGGTCGAAAATTTTGTCTACGGCGATACGCCGGAACAGGCCAGTATTGCAGCCGTGATCGATAACATTCGCGAAGAAACCCACAATGGGCGTTGGGAGCTGCAACTTCATCAGCTGTCAAATGTGAGTAATATCAGACAACTCCCCTTTAAAACCTTGCTGGTTCAGCTTGAAATGCTGGGCGTGATTAAACCGCTTTATGCATATTACGCCGATATCAGTTACCGTTTTATTGAGCCACAAGCGCAGATCTTGAGTCAGTTTTCCCCCGAGCGTCAGGCATTTTTAAATGACATTTTTACCCATACTCAGATGAAGCGGGTATGGGGCAGTCTAGATTTTTCCGCACTGTATCAAGCCACAGGTGCGGAACGTACGCGGGTATTAGCTGCATTAGAATATCTTGCCAGTCAACAGCTTATCGAATTGGAAGCCAAGCGGGTGACGGATGTTTATCAAGTGGATGCTGATGCGTTAACGCAGGGGCATTTAGCCAATGAACTCCATCAATACTTTACCAACAAAGAGGCGAAAGAAGTCGCACGTATTGCCCAGTTAGTGCGATTTTTTGAGCTAACGACTTGTTTAAATTACAATTTGGCCCGCTACTTTGATGATAACGCCGCGCCTCAATCCTGTGGTCATTGCAGTGTATGCCGTGGCCAAATGGCTAAATTGGCGTATTCCGAAGTGCCAAAGTGGCCTGATGATGCGCAGCTTAAGGCCGATTTACATGAACTGGAACGAGCGGCGGAGTCGAAAGGTTTAGCTTCATTATCCCTAGATACTCGTTGTCGGTTTTTGGCTGGCATGACACTACCACTATTTACTCGCCTACAAGTACGGAAATTATCGGGTTTTGGTCGCTGCGAACACCTTAGATATGCCGAGATTAAAGCCAAATTAGTGCAGTTAGCCGACGAAGCTTGCTGATAAAAAAGGGCATATCTCGTGAGATATGCCCTTTATATCACCGTAGTAATACAATTAAATAAACAACTTATATTGATGCGAGTTTATTTAGCGTAGTGATACGTTGAATCGACTTTCCAGGTTCTAAAGCGCAGCTCTGTGCCTTCCGGTAGATAAAATACCTTAGGCAAACGGCTGTCGTAACGCATTTTAAGTTCACCTGGAATGCGGACAAAGGCTTCTTTTTTCGCCATATCTAAACAGGCCATCATAGTGCTTGGGCCTTCAGAGACTTCTGATACTTGATAATAGCTATAACCCCAGCCCTTAACCGAGAGTTCTTTTAACTCGCCGTTCAGACCATGCTTATTACAGTCGACTAATTGGGTCTGGCCAATTTGGATTTCGACCATGTAGTCGTCTTCATTCTCAAGTTTTGGTAAGGTCAAAATATGTTGCACCATACCCGCCTCAGGTGCCGGAAACATTTTCGTGGCTTCTTGCTCGGCATAATTTTTATGGTTGAAACTCGCGACACTGATCATAGGTGCATTTAATCCCGTTGGATGTGGTGGGCTCACTGCTGCGGCATTAAAAGACAATAATGCAAAGGCAAGGGGAAGTGCCGCAGTGTTAAATAAGTGAGTCAATTTCATAATAGTCTCCTAGTGATGTTGATAAGGCATAGCACAGATGGTTGTACCATCATTTGCTGTATTCTTATCTTTGTAAACGTAGTAGCTGCAAAAAAGGGTTAATCTTTTTGAAAATTTTTTCAAAAAAGATCGGACTTTCCTACAACGTAATGAAAATAATAGCTTTTAAAACTTAAACTCTGCGTGAATTTCTGGCGCTATGATACCCGCGTCGCGGTTAACCTGAGCTGAATAGCACGGGAATATCCACCGAATGATTGATGGTAATATCTCTAAATGGCTTAATTTGTTGACTATAATCTGTTCAGAAATAATAAATATCGGGTTGAAATAGGGCATGAATGAATTTGAGCCATGGGATCAAGAAACGCTAGATAAGATTAAACAGGATCCGACCATTCTCAAGTTATTGGCCAAATTACCGCCACACATTGCCGACAGTTATACAAAAGAACAATTAATGGGGATACGTGTTGCCTTGGGGGACAGAACTTGGGGTAAACACTTTATTGATAACCGAGGTACGTTCGCGCTGCCTTTTATTAAATGGCGCTTTTATTATGTATTCCTTTTAGGCAAAAACAGACGCGCTTATACCCGTCGAGAAAAACGCTTTTCCTTGGTGATGTTTAGCCTGTTCTTTATTGCCTTTATCTTGCTGTGTACCTTGTTTGGCCTCTTACTGTTATATTTGCTTAAATCAGCGCTCGGTATCGATTTATTACCGGAAACCTCACTCGGGATCTGGGATTGGTTTAAAGACACCTTCTTATAAATGGCTTTAAACCAAGGTGAGATGGCGGATTTATTTATATCAGAGCTTTTATACCAGAACTTTTATTTCTAGCTTTCATATCCGAGGCTTGATATCAGTGCCAAAGGCAAACTTAAACGACTGAGTTTGCCCTTGGCGCAGGTGCCGCTCTAAACGTGCAAAACTGTCATCATGCCTTTCATCCACAGATATAGCATCTGTCGCTAAGTTATCCGCTGATAAACCACTAGCGTGCTGCGACCAATATAAACACTGTAATTGTTTGTAAGCCTTATTCGGCTGCGGTTTGGCGTTAATTTGACTCATCTCCAGCAGCAATGTTAATAAGTGATCGAATTGATAGGCGACCTGGCCAATACTGAGCGGATCTTGACCTATATCGTAGCAATCGCGGCTCTGATTGAGATACTGCTCATGGTCGAAACGGTAAAAGATGACAGGGATCTCAAGTGGCAGTACATCGATAAATAACGACGAATAATCGGTGATCAGCAGGTCGACACGATGCAAAATCCCGTAAACATCGTCCCAATCGCTGATATCAAGCACATTAGGATAGGCACAAAACTGTGCTGCGTAGTGGCGTTCATTGGGATGCAGACGTAACAGCAACAAGGAATCTGTATCGACTAAATGTTGGGACAAGGTTTGCCAGTCAAAAGCCGCTTGGTAGGGTGAATCGCTATTACCTCTCGTTAAATGTGGAGTTGATTTTTGACTGTTTTGCCATAGAGCATCACGCCAAGATGGCGCATAGAGTATCACTTGGCGATAGGCCGTCGCATCCGCCTTTAAGGGTAGCGTTTGGCGCTGATCCGGGTAACGCAGATAGTAATCGGTGCGCGGATTAGTACTTGCCAGCAGCGAATCCTCTTTTAACCGAAAGGCGCGTTGGAAACTCTCTCCGACCAATAGGCTTGGGCTTAGCATCAAACTCGGACGGACATATTCCTGGTGATAACGCAGTGACTTGAGTCCAGCTTGCCAAAGGGAGCGGGTTTGATACTTGGGGGCTAACGGCCCTGTGGTGATATCAAACTCGATTTTTTTAAGCGGCAAACCATGCCAGAGGTTAATGCGAACCGCACCCGCTGCAAACCACTGATTAATATCGCCAATATAGCTATTGTACACATAGTATTTGGCCGTGAGCGCATGGTAAATGCCCAGCAGGCTCCAACGTGAATGGGCGGTATAACCTTGTTGTTTGAGAGTATGGATAAGGGCTTTATCGCCGCTTATCCAAATGGTTTGCATAAAGTGCGTCTGCTGCCAATGCAAAAATAGGTATTTGCTATTGTCGGCAAAACGGTTCTTGTAGCAACCTAATACCGCCTTGTTAGCGTTTCTTGGCACCAACCAAGAGAGGGTGAAAATGCATTTCTTCAGTAAGGCTAATGCTAGATTTGTGCCCATGATATCCCTCACTTACCCTTTGATTTTGATGATTTCCTTCAATCTCGGCCTTATTTAACGAATTGGGGAGTCGCTAGCGCCATCTTAGTGTGTGGCATAGCCAGATTGGTTTTGATTTCCGTGGTTGAAATCGCTTCGGTGCGGCCTAAGTAAATCACCTGACAAAGGGTGCCGAGGTAATCAAACTTGCCTTGCCAGTCGTCGCCCATGCCGAAGATGTCGACATCTAACGCCACAATATCTTGAGGTTTTTGCTGCCAGTGCGTCTCGGGGATCACTACATCGACGTACTTACAGGCGGCCACCATTTCGGCGCGCTGTTGATAGTTGAAAAAGGCTGCTTTGCCCTTGAGCGCATTAAACTCATCGGTCGAGACGCCGACAATCAGCTTATCGCCCATGGCTTTTAAGCGCTGAAACAATCTCACATGACCATAGTGGAATAAGTCGTAGGTGCCATAAGTGATGATGGTTTTCATTGTCCGTTCCCCCATTCATTGGCGATATTTGGCTGGCTTGCACTAAGTTGATTTGTGCTGGGCTGTTTTGCCGTGGCAGAGCCTGTTGAAGCCACTGATTTAGAAACTAATTGAAAGCACAGTTTGACCACTTGATAGCATTGCGATGCCTTAGGCTTGCTAAGAAATTCCTGCTCAATCAGCCCTTGTTCTTCCTCTGGCAGTTCGGCGCCAAGCAGTTGCAGCGGGCCGTAAACGCCATATAGTGGCGTAGCTTCGCTAAGCTCGGATGCTGAATGCATCTCAGGGGATTGACTGCCTAACAGGAATAATCGCCCTAAACACACTTGATAGAGCTGTGGTAGTAGCGCTAATCCCATGCCTGATGGCGGCAAATTAACGCGCCAGAGTTTAATGGGCTGATACGCAATACTCAGTGCTGGTCTAGACTGGCCGAGAGTCGATGAATGGCATAAGTTCCACAACCAGAGTAATGGCCAGAAGGGTAAACTTAAGCCAAGTAATATCAAGGCAATAAGACGACTCGACCAAGATACATGGGCGTGTAAATTCTGCTCGGTTGAGGCGATAAGCCTAGGGTCATCAACTTCGATAGCTGTATTAAATCCAACATTGATCAGCAGATTTTTACTGATAATGCAGTTATCGACATTCAGCCCTTCACCGACAAAGCTGTTCGTCAGGATCACGCTGTTACTCAGACGACAGTTTTTCTCGATAACACATTGATCGCCAATTATCAGTTGGTCTTGCATATCTACATCGGGGGCTATCCAAGTTTGCTCACCAATCGCGCCCCAGGCGGTATGTTGGTCCAATTTGCCCGTTTGTGCCTTAGCCCCTAGGTGAAAAAACTTGGCATGTCGGCCACTGGGAGTGGGGCGACCAGAAGGAGATAGTCCAGTAAAGCTGCCATCGCCTATGGCTAAATTGGCATTAAGATAGGATTCGAAGGAGTCCAACATGGCGCACTGCCCAGGTAGCGGTTCCATCATGGCATTAGTGACCGTTGGATCTCGTTCTAAGGGCCAATCGAGGAGATACAGATGGTTACAGGCGCTAGGCAATAGCAGCATACCAGGATTGCAGTCGGCCATTATGGGTAACACTAAGTGTAAAGGTCGCTTTAGGCTGTAATCGATAAAGCGTTTAATACAGGGGGAGCGCAGCATATCGCCCCTTACAACGAGATAATCTTGTTCGAAATCCAGTTTTAGTCGTGACATCACGCAATTGATAGACTCTTGTTCTCTGCTGAGGAAGTAATCAATCTTCAATCCCCAACGGCTACCGTCGCCAAGATGCGCCTCGAGTTCTTTGGCATGGCTTGAGATAATCAGTTTTACCTCAACAATCCCGGCATTGGCGACATCTTCTAGGGTGTATTCAATCAGGGCGCGGTTTCCCATGGGGAGTAATGCTGGGCAGTATTGTTTATCCAGCGGTGCCAGTTCGTGTCCATGGCGATTGGCGAAAATAATGGCTTGCATAGTAACCCCCTTAGTAGGCACCACGGCTGAAAATCACGGCGGGTATGGTCTTGATAAGCAAGTACAGATCCGCCATCAAGGATTGTTGGTAGATATAATCCACATCCAACTCAACCTGACGGTCGAAGGGAATGTCGGAGCGACCCGATACTTGCCAGATGCAGGTTATGCCGGGTTTAACTTCTAAGCGGCGGCGATCGCTTGGGCTATATTGCGCGACTTCTCTTGGTAGCGCGGGGCGCGGGCCAACCAGTGACATCTCGCCCTTGAGTACATTCCATAGCTGTGGCAGCTCATCGATGGAGGTTTTACGGATAAATTGACCGACACGGGTGATCCTGGGGTCCTGTTTCATCTTAAATAGGACGCCGCCTTGCATTTCGTTCGCCTGTTGTAAGCTGGCCTGTCGCGCTTCGGCGTCCTGATACATGGAGCGGAATTTCCACATGGTAAAAGGTTGATTCCACTTGCCGACGCGCTGCTGGCAAAACAGCACGGCGCCAGGGGATTCCAATCGAATAAACAGTGCGACGATCAACAGTAGAGGCGATAGCAACAGCATGGCGATGGTCGCGACTAAGATATCGAGGCAACGTTTGACGATGCGGTTCAATAGCAGATGCAAGCGGATGCGTTTACAGCGTTTAAGTGAGCCTGAGTCACTTAAGTTAGGAAACTGGGGCGTAGCGGGTGTTTGTTGTACGTCAGCTTGAGTCTTTGCATTAAGGCTGGCGTTAGCACGCAGTTCTTTGTATACCCGATATAAAAACAGGGGATTACCGATAATGTAGCGGCGCCACATTCTCTTGGGCTCTTGCATTAAGCGCCAGATCCACTCCATGCCGATTTGCCTTAACCAAAGTGGCGCGCGGCTAATACGGTTGGAGTAAAAGTCGAACAGGCCACCCACACCAATACCGACCGCAGGAGTAAGTTTTGCTTGATATTGATTCAACCATAGCTCTTGTTTAGGGGCGCCCATGGCCACCAACAGCACGGCAGCGCCAGATTGATTAATCTTTTTAATCACTTGCTTGGTATCGGCCTCATGGAAATAACCATGGTGGGTGCCTGCAATTTTTAATTGTGGGAAACGACACTGAAGCTGTTCGGCGGCTTGGTGGGCGACTTCTGGCGCGCCGCCCAGAAGATAGAGCGACAGATTGGCCTTAATCAGGCGCTCACATAAGAGTGGCAACATATCTGTACCATTTAAATTGCCCTTGAGATCCACTCCCTGCCAACGGCAAGCCATACGTACACCAATGCCATCGGCAAAAACGGCTTCACATTGATTCAAAATCTGATGGTACTGGGGATCGCAATAGGCTTTGTTTAAACAGTCGGCATTCACAAAGGCAAATGGGGTTAAATGATGTTCAGGATGTTGTGCTTGTTGTACTAGCATGTCGAGCATGCCTGTCATGCTGTGGTTACGCATGGTCACGCCAAAAATCGTGACTTGATTAGTGTGGGATCGTGAAGCAGAGGTCAAAAGGCTATTCAAAATAGCGCTTAGCAGCGCAAAAAAGTAACGGCTTAAGCTCGAATAGGCGATGTTTAAGCTTTGCTCACAGGACTCAAAGTCAATCCCTATCCGGCGCTGCATAGCACTGATGGAAAATATACCCACTCGATCAATACGATTAACTTGAGGTAAATCGACTAAAGGCGTGAAGGCAAATTGGGCTTCAACACCTAATAGGCCGATATCTCCTTTGAGTAAATTAAACAGTTGGGGGAGACGATATCCTGCGCCTTGATAGGCAAATTGCCACAGGCCGATTTGATTACGGCCACCATGCACATACACCCGTTCGAACACGCTTTGTCCCAGTGACTTGCGGTAAAGGTAAACCACAAGAATAAAAGGTGAGCAGAGCAATAGGGCCAGCATCGCAATGGCGCTATCGAATAATCGAATAGACCAGCGTACTTGAGTCGAGTTCTGAGTATTCATCATGACCTCCATGCAGTTTGCTTGATGCCAAGTGGGACGCTCGATAACGGCTTATAGCTGCGCTTGGCAAGAGTCACAAAGCATAATGCAGGCCAGATTAGTAAATCATTTAAAAACAATCACTAAGGAATTAATGCTTTATGGGCTAAGTGGTTTTTTGCAGTTTGCTTTGCAAGCTGCAAATCCATTTGAGATGGAAGTTAGGCTAGGGTGTGGCGATCTCAGGCGCTGTTACTGTCTTAACAATCTCAATCTCAAATGCTCGCAAATAACGTGGTAGAACGAGCGCAATGTAATAGAGACTAACCTACGACAAAAGCAAGGCGGCTCACTGAGCCGCCTTGAATCTGTAAACGATGAATATGTAACGTTTGCTGTCGCGTCGATTTGACTTATTTTAATTGGGTGGTGAGTAAGCTAGCCGTCACACCATCACGTTTGATTTGCATACGTTGGCGATAACCTAGGTACTTTTGGCCAAGGGTTTCGCACATTTGGTATAAACCTCGGGGCATTAACCATTGCAAATAGGCCGCAATCAGTGTGGTGAGGGTACGATTGGTTTCCTTAAGTAAGATCTGTGGTGAAGTAAGCAGTGCTTGATTGACTAAGTTTTTTGCCATACGACCATCGCCTAGGCGAATGGCTTGCCTGGCTAAATAGCGAAGCTGATAGGCTCTGGCAGCATTTTCATGCTTTAACAGGATCTTAGGGGCATAACGGCGTGCCTTAGTGACCATTTGCTCCCAGGATGCCAACTGTTTCACTAAATTTGCCGACAAGCCGCCGTGGTTTAAGCGGTAGTAAGTTAATGGCTCGGGGATCCCCTCCATCTGCCACTCGGTTGTCGCCACAATGCGAAACCAACACTCAATATCCTCCGATTGGCGAAATTGTTCATCAAAATAACAAGTGTAATGTTCGCTGTGGTTCAGTGCTTGGAAGCGAATATCATTTAAGGTCTCGCGGCGGATCACCGGCGCAGAGCCATTGCCCACAGGATTGCGGCACAGCAAATGGCCAGCATCTATGTCTGTGAGCTGCGGCATTTGGTAAAAATTGATCGGGTTACCCCGGTAATCGATAAAGCTTGAACGCGAGAAGCTGATCCCCACCTTGGGCGATTTTTGCAGGTGATCCACATGCAGCTTTAACTTATCCGGATGCCAGAGGTCGTCCGAATCGATAAAGGCCACATAGCGACCAATCGCATGGCGTATGCCGGTATTACGTGCGGCGGCTAAGCCCTTATTCACGGCATGCTGCACGATACGAATGCGGCTGTCGCAAAATTGTTTACAGCGGGCGAGGCTATTATCGGTGGCGCAGTCATTGACTATGATGAGCTCAAAATCCGTAAAACTTTGAGCTAATACAGAGGAAATTGCTTTTGAGACAAAAGCTTCCACATTATAGACTGGCATCACCACAGAGACTGTAGGGATCATAATGAACCTCCTAATGAAGGGGATAAGGTGGGTAAATTCAATTTGAGTGCTATGGGTTTCATCACAAAGTAGGCAAATAGCGGCATACAAATCAGGTAACAGAGGAAGATGCCCATGGCGACGCCTTTCAGCCCCCATAGGGTGCCTAGGCTGATACTCAGGGCCAGTAGGCCAATAAAGCCGACATTTGAGACTAAATTCAGCTTACTCAGCTCGCAGGAGATCAGTAGTTGACTCGCGGCTTCACCCAAGGGACGCGTTAAACCACTTAAACAGAGCAGAATAAATACTGGGAGTGCGCCAGCCTCAAGCCAGTGTTGGCCATACACCAAGGGTAAATACCAAGGGGCGAGCGCGCTTTGTAAGCCTATGATAGGCAAGGTCACCAGCATGATACTCAGCAGGCCGTGGCGGTATTTAAGCAGTGGATCTTCACCATCACTCTGGCAAAGATGGGAGTAAAAAGCGGTGCCAAAGCTTTGAATTAACCCTAAGCTAATACCAAGACTGGTATTGACCGCAAAAAAATAGATCCCAAGCGCCTCGACACCTAAAAAGTAACCCACTAATAAATAATCAATATTTTGTCTTAGGGCGAGGCAAAGATCCCCAAGCGCCACCTGAGTACCAAAGCGAAATAGTGATTTACATTGGTTTAAGTTTATCTGGGAGAAAGTACGGGCGAATGGGGCAGTGTGAATATTTTGGATGCCAGAATGCTGCCGATGCACGGCTACCCAAATCAACACCACCAGCACTTTAGGCAGAATAATCCCCCAGATCCCTAAGCCGCATAACGCTAAGATAGCGGTGAGCACACTGTCGGCCACCGTCTGCCACAGGTTGGCTTTGGCGACGATACGCATCTTATTTTGGCGTAGGTTGGCGGCGGCATGCAGCATGCCAAAGGGGAGAAGCAAATAGCTTGTTGCCATGAGTATCATAGGCTTCACTATCTGTGCATCTTGATAGTAAATCGCTAACAGGCCACTGAGTAAGCTCAAGGCAACAAAAGACAGTACACACACAAAAATATTGATCAGATTGGCGCTGGCGAGATGATCTGCAAAGGCGCTATCGTCCATCTTGATCAGTGATGCCGAGGTGATCCTGCGAATAAAAATGCTGACTATTTCAAAACTGGTCAGAATGATCGCGACTTGGCCAAAGACCTCGGGGGTAAGTAAACGGGCTAAGATGATGCTGCAACCAAGGCGCACAATACGACCGCCGACTTGGGCAGAGCCTAACCACAGTATGCTGCTGCCCAATTGGCGGATACCTTGGTTGTGCTTAAGGGTTTGTATCCATGCCCATCTGCTCATCGCAACACCTATCAGTTAAGAGTGCCTATGTTGACTATTCAGTTTCTATGCCAGCTTGTTAATTTTTATTTTCTAGTTTAAAAACATATTGTTAGGCTATTTATAATGAAAATGCATATTAGGGCGGCGGTTTGATTTGCGGCCGATTGCAAAATGCAAATCAAGTTGCAACGGCCATGTGTATTGAAAGGACAAGGAAAAAACTAACGAAGGGAGTTCAGTCAGCACTTGTTTGAGTGGTTTCTGATGATTGCTGTCATGGTTGTTGTGATGGTTCCTGTAATAAGCTCTTATGGCGAAGACTTGCCACTTGCTTTGCTTGATTGTGGGCAATCCCGAGCACGATTAATCCTGGCCAGAAGAGATAGGCGAGGATCTCTAAATTTTCGCCAAAGGTGTAAAGCAGCAAAATCATCAGTACCGCCATTCCGACCGCCGACAGTCTGGATTGCATCAAACTAGGTAGAAGACTGAGCACACTGACAAATAAGGCTACCGCCAGCGCGAAGGCGCCAACGATTCCCTTCACAAACAATAGACCGTACCAAGTGTGGTGCGAGCCAATCGGCATATACTCCACCATATGGGGGCCGCGCTCGACAATGCCATGGCCCCAGACAATCGCCTCGTTCGCCCAGCGCTCGAGGGCGATTTGGCCGAGGGCCTCACGCACTCGAGTCGAATCGGCTCTGGCGGCTTTAACACTGTGAATACTGGCTTCGATGCTAGACAGTACCGACTCGCCAAAAATACCTGCCAATAGAAAAACCGGACTCACCAATAAGTACAGCCAAGGGGATTTGGCGTAGCGAATAAAGTTGAAATAACAGACGAGGGCGAGGCAGCAGAGGATGGCGAGTCTGGATTGGGAGATAAGCACCATCAAGATACTGCCAGCTAAGCCATAGACTCGATAACGCTTATTGGTTTCCTGCAGGGCAAATAGAAAATAAAAGTTACCCACCATGCCAAGCGCGGGAGCCCAAGGGGTAAATAGGCGCCATCTTGGCATGCCGCTGCCAGGGTCGATTTCATACAGGCTGACGGCGAAAAACTCAGGCCCTGGTCCGCCAACAATGCTTAAGGGAGAGACATACAAGGTTGTCGGCAAGTGAAGCAGCCAAGCAAGTACAAACAGCGGAAACAATATCAAGGTATGTTTGCCGACGACGCAGCAGGCGCGGTAAATCAGCTGTGGCCGAATTTGCAGACCGCCAACCAGCGGAAATACCGCCAATAGCGCCCAGCCCTTAGCCCAACCTATGGAGGATTTAATCAGTTGGGCTATGCCTAAATGCTCTACCAGATGGCCTATCACTAATGCCAGTAGCATCAATAACATGGCAAATATCCAACTCACTATCGGTAACGAAATCCGGCACCCTTCGGCGTAAAACAGCAGTCTGCCGAGCATCCGCAGCACTAAGATCCAACCGATCACTGGAGCAACCAAATACATGGCACCTAAAAACCAAAAGAAGTAGGTGCCTGTAATGGCGAGCCAGACTAGTCGTTCGTCAGAATTTTCTGGAGTATAGGTTTGCGTATCCATAGTATGCTCAATCCGACAATGACCATCATTGAGGCGGCGATGCCACCCACTAAGGTTAAAATTAAGCCCAGTTTGTCAGGCTTCTCGGGGCGAGTCGGTGCTGCAAACAGCTGTAATAACGGGTAAGCGGAAAAGATGTCGGCTTTACCCACATCAATTTTAGCAATGGCGGAAGTAAACACCGCGGTCGCAAGTTGATGATCTCGGTGTAAATCCTCGAGCTTGGCGGCATCGTCATTGCTGTGCTTGAGCCGGGTTTCCCATTCATCTATCTGGGTGCTCAGGGACGCCAGCTCATGGGTTAAGCCTTCGTTTTCGGTGGTGATATTTATCAGCTTTTGCATCAGTTCTGCGCGGCCATCGATATCGTCAACGGAGAGGATCAACATCAACTTAGGATCGCAGCGCATGAGCAATTTTTGGCAGCGACTATGTAGCGCGTCCAACATGGTTTTTTGCTCTGTCTTGGCGGTCAGCACTTGGGGATGTTGCTCACCAAAGTGACCATTAAGGCCCACAAGCAGCGCGGTAGACTCGGTATATTTAACTAAGAGTTGTTGGAACAGCTGATCGTTTTTCAGCTTAAGCAAATCAGTGGACTGACTCGCCGTTAGGGATAAGTCGGCTTCCAACAGTTGCTGACTGGCAAGGCCGCCATTGAGTTTAGCGGTCAGATTGACTTGGCTTTGGCGTAAATGCTCAATGGTGACCGCAACTTCCTTAAATTGATCTAGCGATACTAACCCCGTCTTAGATTGGAAGGCGACAATATTCGCCTGACTCTGATGCACTTTATCGGCAAAGCTCTCAAGCCCCATTCTGACGCCGTTTTCGCGAATATGGATTTCATCGATTCTCAGGTGTGAGAGTGTACCCTGTAGCGTGCGATAATGTGCCCAGGCTTTTTGCTCGGCAAGCTCGGCGCTATTGGCACTGATACTAAACTCCATTAATCCCGTTTGACTGGGGAGCTTTAATTTTGGCGTGCCCAAAGCTGAGGCCTTAAGATTTAACTGGGCGGCTGCGTCACTTAATAATTTGTCGCTTAGCGCGATGGCCTTATAGTTTTCCCGCGGGTCGATGGCAGAACTCAGGTAAGGAGAACTGCTCGAACTGCTGGCTTGGCCCAAACTGTCGAGACTTACGACCGCCCCCGCGCCGGCGCCGGGTAAAATCAGCACCCATTTGCAGGTATAGCGGGTTGGGGTGATGACGATAACAAGGCCTGTGATCAGCCAAATCACCGCTAATGCCGATAGCACGGTCTTTAGATACAACTTACGGCGCGCGGGGGCGGGCAAGCTGCTGCCATTGACCAGCGCGCGCTTTAACCACAGTAGAGGGTAGCCTTCCTGAGATGCTTTCATGATCAATTCTCCCTCGCAAATCATCCTAAGAGTGGCGTCACCTGCCACCCAAGCGCTTGTTCCGAGCTACAGCAAACCGAGTAAACTTGCGGGCACCAATAAGTCGGTTAGACTGCGCGCAATCTCACGCACATTGGTCACGCCAGAGTCATAGCAGGCGATACCATCTCCAGGGAGCAATACCGGGTTCATTTGTGGCTGCCAAGAATCACGGATTAAGCTGTCGAGTGAGCGCTCGACGATATCGGTTTGGTCTGAAAGCGGATTGCGGGTCACTAGCAACACATGACGACTGGCGTTGGTGCTTTGGGCACCGCCGACACAGTTAGCCGCTATCGCGCCAGTGAGTAAACGTGTGCCGTAGGGAAAACGTGTCGCTTCGGTATCTACCGCCGATTGCGAGTTACTGCTCGCGGGTTGGGTTAAGTTGGAAATAAACACGCGGATCCCAGGTGCGGTGATTTGCGAGGGACGCACGAGTTTGTCCTCAAAATGCCGAGAACTTGGGACAAAGATTTGATCGCCAGCACTTAAGAGGAAACGTGGCACTTGGGTGCCGCTGATCACGCCGGATAAATCCAGTAAAAAATGCTGTTGGCCGCGGATCACTCGTACTTGACGGATTTCTGCGTCGGGTCTCACCCCTCCGGAGGCGCGAAGGGCGGCGGCTATGGTGCGATCGCTTGCCTGATCGCCGCTATGGCTCTTGTCATCATCCTTAATCTCGGTATCGGACTTTTGGTTGATAAAGTGCTGCCCCGGTTCAAATACCGAGCCCAATACTGTGATTTCAACCGGCGCCCAGGCGATGGGACTGATATTAACCCGCACGCTGCTGGCTTGCATTAATTGCTCGCTGACTAAGGTTTGGCTTATACGCTGCTTGAGGGTGGCGATTGTTAAACCTTGCGCATTAATCGGCGGTAAATAGGGCAGATAGATTTGGCCGTTGGCATCAATCTCCACATCGGCACTGAAATCCTCGCCATTAAGGATCCCCACACGCAATTTATCACCAACGGAGAGCTGTGCATCGAGGACGGCCGTATCGCTGAATGTGGCGCTAATGCTTTGAACTTCACTTGGATTAAGACTGACGTTCTCAGCCTGCGCCGTTAACAACTGTTGATCTGCTTGACGCAGATACGAAGTTTGCGGACCGAAGTAGTGACAATATTCTCCGGCCTGTTGCTGACAGAGTTGATCCTGAGTCGTGCGTAGGGGAGTGACGCAAGCCGTTAACAAGCAGATAGCGGCGCCGATAGCCACTTGTGGCAAGGATAAATGGCATTTACCTGCGATATGGCCCAAATGGCTGAGTGTTAACCTTTCCATAATATCACTCCCTCTTAGCTAAACCCTGTACGATGCGCTAGTGGCAACTAAAGTGCGCGATGGCTGCATCTTGATTTTCATAGATGCTGAAAATCTGGTGTAAGCGTGTCAGTTCAATCAGGGCGCGCACATGGGCCGAAGGAGACAAAAGCAATATTTCACCATCATGCTGCTGTGCCCGTTTAAGAGCGGAGATCAATACCGACAAGCCGCTAGAGTCGATGTATTTCACTTGTTCAAGATTGATGATTAGGCGGTTAGTGTTCTGCTCCATATGGCGTAATAGCGCGGCCCTGTGAGTGGGCGTATTGGCCATCATCATCTCTGTGGGAAATATCACTAGGCTCGCGTTGTATTTTTCGAGTGGGAAGAATTTCATGATAATCACCTCTGGCTGCCAGTTAATATTGAAACCGCAGTAACATATAGGCATTTATCAGGCCAATATTTATAATTAATAAATTCAATCAGTTAACTTGGCAAAGGTATTAAGGATAGAGCTAGGTTTGAAAATGCATTGCAATTTGCAATTGGAAAGCGCTACGAACATGAAACGAAACCTAGCGGTGGAAATTCCCGCCGCTAGGTATGATGGAAATGATCTTTAGTGATGACGCAGTAAGGTTAACCTCAGATGTGAACCGAGCACTGTGGTCTGAAACCGCACCGCATCC
Organism: Shewanella sp. FJAT-51649; assembly: GCF_019457435.1. Lineage (NCBI taxonomy): Bacteria > Pseudomonadati > Pseudomonadota > Gammaproteobacteria > Alteromonadales > Shewanellaceae > Shewanella > Shewanella sp. FJAT-51649. The sequence continues at coordinate 2,386,754 of NZ_CP080411.1, forward strand.
ATCCAGTTATACATGATCCATAAGCCTCTGCCATGCTCGCTCAGTTGGTCAGGACATTGGTCGAAGGAAACCTTAGGCACCACGGGCGAGCGGTCCAGTAAATCGACGATAATCCGGTCATGATTACAGTGAACAATCAATACGATGGGCTCACGGGAATCTTCGGTGTGATTTATCACATTACTGACCGCCTCGAGTATGCAGGTAATGACTTTAAATCGTTGGCGCTCATGTACATTTTGCATCAGCATAAACTGCTCTAATTCAGAGCAAAAAGGCTGTTGACTCCATTGCTCATGGGTGAGGTTAAACTGCAAGCTGTTCATAATGCCTCCAAAGCCGCATTGGCATAGTTGGCTGACGGGTAGGTAATTAACATCATCGAAATATCATCTTGAGTTGTGCCACCTTGCCAGAGTTGCAAGGCATGGCTCAAATGATGCAGCAAGGCTTCATCGCTCAAGCTGTTGGCTTTCGAGCACAGGGTTTGCAAACGCGCTTGGCCGAAAAAACCGAACTTGGGGTGTTGGCACTCATAGGTACCATCGGAAAATAACAACAAGCGACTGCCAGGTAAGAGGGTGACTAGCTGATCTTGATACTGCACGGCGCCATGGATCCCAAGCGGTAACTCAGTGTCGAGGGGCAAGGGCTCGCAGCCAGTCTCGGTGAGCAGTAACGGCGCGGGATGGCCGGCGCTACACAGCCTTAGTTCACCCGTCAGCGTATTGATCTTGCCGAGTAACAGAGTCACAAAGCGACCAGTATTGTCAGGATCGCTTAGCTCGCGATTAACCTGATTCACTATCTCTTGGGGCGATAACCCGCACCAATCGGTACGTTCCATCGACAGACGTTGGGCAAGGCTGACACTCTGCAGCGCGGCGGCGACTCCATGACCCGCGGCATCAATCAGATAAAACCCGAGCTGATCGTCGCCAAGATCGAAACATTGATAGAGATCGCCAGCAAGATAACTCGCGGGCTGAAACTCATGGTGTAACTGCCAGCCCCTTGGCAAGGTTTTACTGCGGGGCAGTAATTCTCGCTGCACCTTAGCGGCAGAAAACAAATCCTGTTTTATGGTGCTGAGCAAAGCGGATTCTTTCGCAAGCCCTTGCTGTAGCAGTTGATTGTTACGGCTCAAGTTATGTTGCAGCTGCACGATACGCATCGCGGCTAACATCCTAACCTTTAACAGTTCCGGTAGAAAAGGCTTACAGATAAAGTCATCGGCGCCCGCTTCAATACCTAACACTATATCGGCAGTCTGATTATTAGCCGTCAGCAGGATCACAAAGGGCGGCAGATGATTATTTTTAACGATTTGGCACAGTTCGATGCCGCTCATCTCAGGCATGCGCCAATCGCTGACTAAAATATGCACTTCATTCTGCTGCAAGTAATCCAGCGCAGCCTTACCGTTACTGCGACTCTCCACCAACCAACCAAACTGTCTTAGCAGGTGAGTGATATAAAAGCGCTCGCAATCTGTGTCTTCCACGACCAGCACAGACAAAGTAACGGCTTGAATCGATGTGAGCGAAGAGAGCGGCATAGTCTGACTCCTGCAAAGGGAATATTCTCGAATAGCAAGAGCTATGCCCATTTAAAAAAAGCCAACTAATTGAGGTTGATACTGCAAAGGATCGCCGAAAAGCGCAGGCTTAAGACTGATTTTTGCCATCTTGTTGCAAAATGCAAAACCCTCATCCATAGTGAGTTTATCTCAGGCGAAATGTTCTCCAAGGTGATTGTTTTTATTGATGGTATTTTTTATGGCACAGGGGTTGCTGATGCAGCATAGGGGCAAAGTGTTTTATGCCCTGTATGTAGAATGCATATCATTGAAAAAAGGACATTTAGCATGGCTCAGTTTTCCAGATTGTGCGCCAAGGCAGCGCCTAATAATGCCATAAAATGGCAGCTTATCTATCTGATAATCATAGTAATGGCTTGGGTATCGCCGACTTATGCGCAGGATACCAATCCCCCTGTTCCCCCTAAACCGACGCTGATTTTTGGCGTAGTACCCCAGCAGTCGGCCACTCAACTCGCAAAGCTGTGGCCACCGATCCTCGCCGCCTTATCCGAAAATGCAAATTATCAATTGCAATTTGCAACGGCACCCGACATTCCCACCTTTGAGCGGCGGCTCAAGGCAGGGGAGTACGATATTGCCTACATGAATCCCTATCACTATGTGGTGTTTCATGACAGCCCGGGTTATTTGGCCTTAGCGCGTGAAAAGGATAAAAAGCTCAAAGGGTTGCTTGTGGTGCGCAAGGATTCTCCCATCAAATCGTTAGCCCAATTAGAGGGAAAAACCTTGGCTTTTCCGGCGCCCGCCGCATTTGCAGCCAGTGTGCTACCTCGGGCACATCTACAGCAAGCCAATCTTAATGTGCAGGTAAAATATGTAGGCTCCCATGACTCAGTATATTTAGCCGTACTGCAAGGGCTTGTCGATGCGGGGGGCGGTGTACAGCGCACCTTTAATAATTTGAGTGAGGCACAAAAACAGCAATTAACGGTATTGTGGCAAACGCCGACCTATACGCCTCATGCTATTGCAACGCATCCACGAGTATCGGCGGCGCAGCGTCAAATGTTACTCGAGCGGTTAATGGCACTCTCGACGACTGCGCAGGGCAAAACCTTATTAGAATCGGTGGATTTTTCAGCGTTTACTGCGGCAGAAGATCAGGATTGGGATGATGTCCGCTCGCTCAAACTCGGCTCCTTAACCAAACCGCTCGGGGAGAAATAGTGTGTCGTTTAGACTGAAAACAATTTTAGGGATCGCCTTAATCGAAGGTTTATTACTGTTTTTGCTGGTGTATACCAGCATTAACTACCTTAAGTTGTCTAATCAGTCACAAATTGAAAAACGGGCCGAAACCACATTAACGCTGTTCTCTGTGTCGGCGCAGGATGCGGTGATCAGTAACGATCTGGCGACATTACATTCGTTAATTCAAGAGCTGTTAAGCCACAGTGAAGTCTTATATGTAACGGTTTCAGATCAGAGCCGCATTTTGGCCTATGGCGGCGCCGATAAATACATTCAGGTTTCGCATCAAGCGGATAAACATCTGGATCAAGTCAAAGATGGGATCTTCGATCTCGAATATCCCATTGAAGTCAATGGCTATCTGTTCGGCAAAGTGAACATGGGGTTTGAGACCCAGAGCCTTGATAATCTGGTTAATACTGTGACACAACAGATCCTCTCAATCGCTGGGGTTGAAATGCTGCTGGTGGCCTTGTTTTCATTGCTGCTTGGGCATTACCTCACCCGTAACTTAACTCAGCTAACCAGTGCTTCGAAACGCATTCTCGCGGGCGAGATTGGGGTGAGGGTGCCTGTCAAAGGCAAGGATGAAATCGCCCAGATGACCCGCGCCTTTAACAATATGGTCGATAAAGTCGATGCTAGGACTAAGGCATTAGAGGCGGCAAATATCCGCCTCAACACCATTCTTGAGTCGGCGGTCGATGGCTTTGTGATCATCAATGAATTCGGCATCATTACCGACATCAACCCCGCCGTCAGTCGACTCTTTGGTTATGCCCATAATGAACTGATTGGCCAGAATGTATCGATTTTTATGCCGTTCGACCAAAGGCCGCTGCACGATGGCTACATTCAGCAGTACTTTACGACCCATGTTGCCAAAATCATCGGCACCAGCCGCGAGTTAACGGCGCAACGTAAGGACGGCCAGCTATTTCCCATCGCCTTATCCGTGTCCCAAATGAGCATCGATAATCGGGCGATGTTTATCGGTTTAGTCAAAGACTTATCCGAAGCGAAACGCAAAGAAATCGCCGCGGCGAAAACCGAGTCAGTGCTGCTTGCTACCTTAGCGGCGAGCCAAGATTGCTTAATAACCATCGATATGTCGGGCAAAGTCATTGAATTTAACCTCGCGGCCACCAGACTGTTTGGTTATAGCCGCGAGGAAGCTGTCGGCGCCTTATTGGAGGATTTAATTATCCCCGAAGACAAACATCATGGGCACCAACAGGGGATGGCGCGTTATCGGAAAACGGGGAAAGGCCATATTCTCAATAAACGGGTCGAATTACTTGCGCGCTGTAAGGCGGGCAATCTAATTCCCATCGAGCTTGAGGTGGTGCCGATCCAACTCGGGGATGAAGTGCTGTTTACGGCATTTTTGCGGGATATTTCTGAGCGCAAAGCCAACGAGCAAAAACTGCAGCAGGCAAAAGAACAAGCCGAGCAGGGCAGTAAAGTGAAGTCGCGTTTCTTAGCCACCATGAGCCATGAGATCCGCTCACCACTGAACGCGATTTTAGGCGGGGTGGAATTGTTACTCGACTCATCCTTAAGTAAAGACCAACGCATTCATGCCAATATCGCGCGGGAGGCGGGCAGTGCTTTGCTGCATACGATTAACGATATCTTGGACTTTTCGAAGATTGAAGCCGGGCAGATGGTGCTAGAGTCCCATGAGTTTGAGCCAGATAAACTGGTCGCTCAAGTGCTGCAAATTCTTGAGCCCAAAGCCTTCGAAAAGGGGTTAGAGCTGGTCAGTTTTGTGAATCGAAATGTGCCAAGAACCGTGGTTGGCGATCAGCAGCGTTTACGCCAAGTGCTGCATAATCTCGTCGATAATGCGATTAAGTTTACTGCATCCGGCACCATCACTGTGGAAATGTGGATCCCAGACAATCACCAAACCGAGGTGCAACTCTACTGCCGTGTCACAGATTCAGGTATTGGTATTTCTGCGGAGGCGCAAAGCAAACTATTCAAAGAATTTAGCCAAGTACACGATACCCATAACACAAACTACAAGGGTACAGGCCTAGGTTTGGCCATCTGTAGCGAGCTTATCACTATGATGGGCGGCACGATTGAGCTGCAAAGTGAACTTGGTCAGGGCAGTCGCTTTACTTTTTATGTGTCTTTGCAATTGCTTGAGGGGAATTTTTGCCATAGTCATTATTTCCCCGCCCATTCTCGGGTTCTGCTTGCCCACCATGATGCAACTTGGCTATCGCTCGTCTCGAAACAATATTCGCAATACGGAGTAGAGACGGTTGAAGTCATGGACTGGTCATCAATCAAACGGACGAAAAAAATAAAAGGTCAATTCAACCTGATTTTGCTCGACGAAAGCTTCTTTTTGGATGTAAACGAACAGAATGTCAATCGCTTAAGGCAAGCGCATTTAACCGCCGATGGTTCTATGGTGGCCTTGGTATCGGGTATGAGCACCGAAATAACCCATTCGCTCGCTACTTTAGGGTTAGATCAAGTCGTCAATAAGCCCCTAAGCCGCGCCATGCAGTTAGCACTCTTGAGTAAAGATGCGCTGGCGAATGAGTTTGAAGAGGAATATGTGGCCCAAGAGAAATTCCAAGGCCATATCCTCCTCGCCGAAGACAGTCCCGCGAACCAAATTATTGCCGGAACCATGCTCACCAAGGCGGGGTTTGATATCACTTATGCCTGCAACGGGCTTGAAGCGGTTAAGTTGGTCGCCGAAAAGCCCTTCGATCTCGTCTTGATGGATGTACGTATGCCCGAGATGGATGGACTCGAGGCCACGGAAGTCATCCTGCAAAATCACCCTGAGCAAGTTATTCTGGCGATGTCGGCCAATGTGATGAAAGAAGAGATAGAGCATTGCTATCAAGTCGGGATGAAGGACTTTATCGCTAAGCCCGTCAAACAAAAGACCTTACTGCATGCCATTCAAAAATGGTTGCCCAATGCCGTTGTCAGCTTACAAAACTCACCGAAACCCGCGGAAAATACAGCGAGTTTACTCGATGAGCCGCTCCTTGCGGAGCTTGAACATACCTTAGGTAAAGCGAGTCTATCGAACATGATGGCGATCTTCTGCGATGAATTGGCGCAGCGGCTCAATCAGTTAAGCGAACTCGAATCGACGCAAGTGGACGAGATTGAAGATCAAGCGCACACTCTAAAAAGCAGTTCAGGCAGTTTTGGGGCGACGGCGCTGTTCTTACTAGCTCAGAAATTAGAAGCCTGTGCCCGTCAGCAACAACTCGGTGCCATTCCCGAGCTGATGGCACAGATTGATGTCCTCGGAAAACAGACTCACAGCCTATTAACGGAACGATTTATTCAATAGGGATAGCTATGAATTATTCAGCATTATTGGTTGAAGACAGTATGTCACTCGGTGCGCTCTATACGGAGTATTTGCGCGCGGAGGACATTAATGTAACCCATGTGCATTACGGCGCGGATGCCCTAAAGGAATTATCGAACTGGCAGCCCGATCTGTTAATTCTCGATATTAAGCTGCCGGATATGTCGGGGCTCGATATCCTCAAGCAAGTGCAGCACAGTCATCCCCATATCAGCACCATTATGATCACCGCCCACGGCAGCATCGACATTGCCATCGATGCGATGCGCTCAGGGGCGTTCGATTTTTTAGTTAAACCCTTCGATGCCAAGCGACTATCAATAACGGTGCGTAATGCCCTTAAACAAAAGCAATTACTCGAGCTTGTGACTCAGTATGAAAACAGCTTGCCGAAGGGTCATTACCAAGGGTTTATCGGCGATTCGCTGGCGATGCAGAGCGTGTACAAAACCATTGATTGTGTCGCCAACAGTAAGGCATCGGTTTTTATTATGGGGGAGAGTGGTACGGGTAAAGAAGTGTGTGCCCAAGCCATTCACCAAGTCGGCAATCGCGCCGACAAACCCTTTATCGCCTTAAACTGCGCATCAATCCCGAAAGAACTGATTGAAAGCGAAATTTTTGGCCACTGCAAAGGAGCATTCACCGGCGCCCATAACAATCGGGATGGCGCCGCGACCCGAGCCGACGGCGGCACCTTGTTCCTCGACGAAATCTGCGAAATGGATTTAGAACTACAGAGCAAATTACTGCGGTTTATCCAAACGGGGACCTTTCAACGGGTGGGCGGCTCTAAAGAAGAGCATGTGGATATTCGTTTTATCAGTGCGACCAATCGCGAGCCCTGGGAAGAAGTCAAACTTGGGCATTTCCGTGAGGATTTGTTTTATCGCCTGCATGTTATTCCTATTGAACTGCCGCCCCTGCGCGCACGTGGGAATGACGTGCTCTTGTTGGCCAAACAATTATTAAAAACCTATAGCAAAGAAGAAGGTAAAAAGTTTATCGACTTTAATCCACAAGCTGCAGCCATGCTACAAGCCTATGATTGGCCAGGCAATGTAAGGCAACTACAGAACGTGATCCGTCAGATTGTGGTACTCAATGACGCAAGCCATGTCGAGCCAAGTATGTTCCCCGTACCGCTAAAGCCGCTAGCACAGCCTCAAACAAAAGTTCAGCTGCAGACCAAGATGCAGGTCGAAACGACAAAACTGGACATTGATACACCCGTTCAAGTGGCGAGCCGCGAATTATCGGCAGAGTCTACGCAAGAGGCGCATACACAAACTGCTGAGCAACAGCGGATCCAACCGCTTTGGTTAACCGAGAAGCAAACGATAGAAGGGGCGATTGCCCTGTGCGATGGTAATGTCCCTAAAGCGGCCGCACTGCTGGACATTAGCCCATCGACCATTTATCGCAAACGTATGACATGGGAAGAACAAGCGGAACGTTCAAGCTAATAATTGCTCCGCTTTGAGCCGCAGACACTTGCGTTAACAAGAGCTTCAACAGATAGCTAAACAATGTGCTTTCACATTGAACGTCAACAGTGTCTGCGGTTAGGTGTTTATCCTCTTTTGTTGCGCAGCCTAGGCTCCAATAACCTAGGTACGCTAAATCTCAAGTGTGCTAACGTTCAGTAGTTCGCTTTAACTCACAATCGACACCTGAATAAATCTATTCTCTAATCAATAACTGCGCTTGGTTTTGAAGAAAGCAAGTAGCTGTTTTTGTTTACCCGCTTCAGATAACACATCATGGCAAGCCTTGCTGGCATTGCCGATCCCAACCACGTTTTGATCGACCATTTCAACCGTCGATGAGATATTTCTGGAAATATCTTCGGTCACGCTGGATTGTTCGCTCGATGCCGTGGCAACCACGGTATTAACATTGGAAATCGCATTGACGGAGGCTGAAATCCCCTGGAAAGCACTACGGACTTTTTCCGATACCAATTGTGACTCATCCAGCAAACTGGTATTGGCCTTCATATAATGGTCGGCTTTTTCCGCCTGTGACTGTAATTTTGAAATAATTTCTTGAATATCAATGGTGGATTGCTGAGTTTTAGCCGCAAGAGAGCGAACCTCATCGGCAACAACGGCAAAACCGCGACCCGCTTCTCCGGCCCTTGCCGCTTCAATCGCCGCATTAAGTGCCAGTAGGTTGGTTTGTTCGGAAATACTGGTAATCACGTCAATAACTGAGCCAATTTCGATAGAATAGTCTTTCAACTGATTCACTATGGCGCCTGAATCTCGGATCGCCGCCCCGATTTTGACTGAAATATTATCGGACTCGCCGAGGGATTTATTGCCTTCAGAGACATTGCCCATCGCCTCACCGGCACTGGTTTCCGCCTCGGTCGCATTTTTACTCACTTCCAGTGCCGTACTGGACATTTCATTGAGCGCCGTCGCGATTTGTTCTACCTGCACCAACATTTGCTGGGAATTATGCTCAACTTGATTCATGGTCGAGGCGAGTATTTCGGCCGAAGTCGCGGTATTGTCGGCAACGGTAATTAATTGCTCGGTCATTTCAGAGATTTTATCGGCAGTCTCATTACAACCCTGGGCCAAAATACCCAATTCATTGTTGCCAATATCGGCAATGCGCTCGGAAAGATCGCCATTAGCCAATTTCGCCATAAAACTCTGCACGGTTTTAATCGATGTAATAATAAATTTTGAAATAGCCGTCGACGTCACTAACACCAGCAATGACACTATAACCAAAATGAATAACATTATTTTGATCGATTCATCGTAAATCACATCGCCATAGTTGCTTGCGTCCTGCGCGCCTTTGTAATTCAGGTCTGATAATTTCAGCAATAAATCCGAGTATTCGTTATACGCCTCGAGTGATTCCGTCAGCAGCAATTGCTTAGCATCTTCGTTTTTATTTGCCCGTGACAGTATAAGCAGCTTCTGGTGAACGATCAGATATTCCTTATATAAGCGCTGAAAATCATTGAAGATATTTCGCTCTTCATTGCCGCTGATCAGTTGCTCATAGGTGCGGATAGAGTCATCGATTTGCGCTTTGGTTTTCTCCAGTTCACGCTCGGTATCTCGCATCTGTCCTTCATCCAGCGAGAGAATATGCCGGGATTCTAATACCCTAAGATCTGCGGTTTGACCGTTGAGTCGCTCGATGACCCGCACGGCTGGCAACCAGTCATTGGATATGACGGTAGACTGATCATTGATGACCTGCATTTTGCTCATTGCCATCATGGTTAACCCTAGAATTGCAATAATTGGAATCGCAAAAGCGCCAAGTAATAGGTGACTGATCTTTAGATTACGCATGTAAACCCCAGCAATGATGACTATGCTAAAATTCAGTTAAAAGAAGCCTAATGTAGGTATTTTTCCTTCCATAGATATATAAGTCAGAGTCTTCACTTTCGCTATGTCCACACAATGAATATTTGAATTGCACTAGTGACTTGCTTGTTTGCTCATGCAGCGGTATTGATAGTCACTTCCTGTCAATGCTTTCGGTTTCAATCATGTTCAATAGTCTTATGAACTCCGGATTTTTCGCAAAATTTCGTGGTCGGTTTTAATGAGTAACTCGACTTCTTCCTTAGGTAGGTCCGATAACGTTGGGATTGTTCTAGTTCTTTAGAGAGTCGGGGGCAATCGACTTGAGCTCTAATGCAATGAAGTGATATGAGCAGGGCGTTTTCAACGCTCAGGACATGATAAGTTATTACGTCTTATCGATAGTAATCTCAATGTTACCGATGCCGCGGCCCAACACCTATTAACGGGTTTGCGGATTGCTTTATTCCCAACAGTCCCACATTGGAGTCCTGTTTATGATTAACGAGGTAGAGCTATTTGGGATTTATGTATCTCCATTACTGATTTGCATGATATGTGCTTTTTTCTTAAGGATATTAATTTCAACATTATTGTTAAAGATAGGTGCTTATCAGCTTTTTGCCCAAAGGCCTATTTTTGTTACCGCCATGTTCATTTCACTAACTGGACTCATTTTTCATGTCTTTGCAAGGATGATGACAGTAATAAGTAACGTACTATCATGAATAAACAAATTTTTATATTTAGTTTCAATATATTGAGTACCATATCAATGGTCGTCATTTCTACATTTGTGGTATGGGAACTTTATGGTTATTACCATTTTTCACCACAAACGCGTGATGGCAAAATACGCGCTGAGATAGTGCAATTGGCCACCGATGTTTCTGGACGCATTGAAACCATCCATGTACATGATAATCAGCTTGTGAAAACAGGTGAGTTATTGTTTAGCTTGGATAAAACTCGATTCTTGAATGATGTTACACAAGCGCAAGCCAACCTAAAGTTATCCCAAGCTACCTTGCAAACCGCAGAGAGAGAATACAAACGTTACTCCAAACTCAATGATCTGGTTTCAGCACAACAACGAGATGACAAACGTGATGCTGTTTTATTGGCGCAGGCCAATCTTGAAAGTGCTAATGCAGAGCTAGAGTTAGCGCAGATTAACCTTAACAGTGCAGATGTCTTTTCGCCTGTCGATGGGGTCGTGACCAACTTTTCACTAAGGCCAGGTTCCTACGCTTCCACGGGCACACCAGTAATGGCATTAATTGACCAAAAAAGCTTTTATGTCTTAGGGTATTTCGAGGAGACTAAACTTAGCCGTATCCGTAATGGTGCCAAGGCTACAATTTCTGTCATGGGTGAAACACAGCCTATTTATGGTCATGTCGAAGGGTTATCAGCGGGAATTAACGACAGTGAACTCACGACCTCTTCAGGTACAATGCTCGCAAATGTTAATCCTACCTTTAGTTGGATCCGTCTAGCGCAGCGCATACCTGTACGGATTAAGATCGATACGGTTCAACCAGGAGTCAATCTCATTGCTGGAAGAACCGTTTCCGTAACTCTAGAAGAAATTGAATAACTCTGCGATTGAGCGAAGCCTAGTTCTAAAAGGCTAGGCTTTGTGTGCTGATAAGCGTTCAGATGGGCGGTTTTATTTTTTCCATTGCGCTCTTTTCTCCTTCAAGAAGTCGATAAATACTCGGGTTTTTGCCGACATATTTTCTCGAGAAGGCACATATAGAAAAAAGCCACTGAATGGAGGACACCAGTCGTCAAGTACCCGCACCAAATCTCCTTTTTCAACATGGCTTTTGACTGCAAAATCCATATGTTGAATTAACCCAAGATCGTTCAATGCCGCCCTTATCATGCCCTCATCATCATTGGTAATGAGTCTTCCATTGGGCTGAAAATTTATTTGACGACCATCAGCGTTGGGGGAGGTAAACTCCCAGTGGTATAGCGAATGGCTTGAAGAGTTTCTAAAGCCTAAACAATTGTGACCAGAAAGTTCCAATGGTGTAGTGGGTTTGCCATTTATTGCAAAATAGCGGGGAGAGGCAACGACAGCCATTTCTAGCATGGGCGTAATGGGAATCGCGACCACGTGTTCTGTCAATGATTCTCCGAGTCGAATTCCAGCGTCACATCCTTCTGCAATGATGTTTGCTAAACCGTCGTCCATCACCAGTTCAATTTTAAGCTCAGGATACTGAGCAAGAAATTCAGGCATATAAGGTTCTAGCAGATATTTAGCCGCCACCCGAGAAGTATTGATCCTAAGCAACCCTGAGGGTTCATCATGGGCTTGACCAATGTTTCTGAGTGCACGATCTATGTCCCCTAATGCAGGGAATACAGAATCAAACAATAATTGACCTTCTTCAGTCAGTGACATGTCTCGGGTGGTTCTAAATAGCAACTGAACGCCAAGTTTCTGCTCTAACGTCTTTAAACTTTGGGACAAGGCAGCTCTTGTAACCCCATATTCCTTGGCGACTTTAGTAAAACTTTTTATTTGAGCAATTCGAACAAACCACATTAATGCGGGTAAAAGAGTCGGATCCATAGTACACCAATTGTAAAATTTTACTTAACACTGTAGTTGTTATTGGGCTGTTTATCAATCCAAATAAGGGGGCTATATTTAACTCAACTTGTGAGGGCACATGTTGCTTGTTAAGTGAAATCTATTGAGGATAGTGATGATGAAAAGCGTAATGATCAAAAACAAATTCTGGGATATTGCAGCGGATATTTACTATCCACCAAGCTTCACAGAAGGCAATAAATATCCTGCCATTATCAGTGCTCACCCTATCGGTAGCTGCAAAGAACAAACCTCTGGTGAGGTTTACGGTGCTGCGCTAGCGAAAGCAGGTTTTGTGGTCATTGCTTTTGATGCGAGTTATCAAGGCGCCAGCGGTGGTGAACCTCGTTATATTGAAGATCCAACCCAACGAGTTGAAGACTTCCGAGTCGTGGTCGACTATCTGGTAACGCTCCCTTATGTTGATGAACATCGCATCGGGGTACTCGGGATTTGCGGTGGCGGTGGTTATGCGATTAACGCTGCGATGACTGAACGTCGTATCAAAGCCATTGGCACTGTTACTGGCGCAAATTATGGACGATTAATGCGTGAAGCATTCAGTGGTTTCGACCCTATCAGCGCTATGGAAGCCATGTCAGCACAACGTACTGCAGAAGTTCGTGGTGAAGCACGTCGAGTCGATGACTTACTCCCACCATCGCCTGAAGAAGCGCAACGTTTAGGTTTAATTGAAACCGATCTTTTCGGTGCAACTGAATACTACCGTTCAGATCGTGGCCGTAAACCAAATGGGGTAAACCGTTCATTGTTTTCTCACCAAGCTGTTGCGGTAGGTTGGGATGCATTTCATTTAGCAGAGGTGTTACTCACTCAACCCTTGATGGTTGTCGTGGGTGATAAAGTCGGTGCCTTCGGTGCTTACCGTGATGGTTGTGAGATTATTGGTCGTGCTGCGTCTAAGAAGAAAGAATTGGTTGAAATTCAAGGTTGGTCCCACTACGACTTATATGACAAACCAGAGCCCGTTGGCATGGCTTTAGATAAGTTGATCCCATTCTATCAAGCAAACCTTTAACCCAAAGCATGAGTGCCGCAGTCGTGGCACTCTTTTCAAGTCACCATTTTTATTGGTTGTGATATCGGTTGAATCTCAAACAAGCTAGGAACATCGTATGAAAAAAGTATTGATTTTGGGTGCCAATGGGCAGATAGCCCAGTGGGTAGTCGACATGCTCGCAGATAGCCAAGATGTGCAGCAAACACTGTTGGTTCGAGATCCAAGCAAATTGAATGTTGAATTACCAAGCAATGCGCAGTTAGTCATTGGTGATGTACTGAATCGAAAGTTGATTCATGAATTAGTGAAAGGGCAGGACATCGTCTACGCCAACTTGGCCGGAGAGTTGGATGCTCAAGCTAAAAACATTGTTGCGGCAATGCAAAACGCGAACGTCAATCGACTCATTTTCGTCAATTCGCTTGGGATCTACAATGAAGTGCCAGGGAAATTTGGTGAATGGAACGAGCGTGAGATAGGGGAATATCTGGGACCTTACCGTGATGCAGCAGATGCCATTGAAGCATCAGAACTTGATTACACGATTTTAAGAGCGGCCTGGCTGACAGATCATGACGAAGTTGATTATGAAGTGACACAGCGTGATGAGCCTTTTAAAGGGACTGTCGTATCACGTAAAAGTGTCGCAGCATTAATTACTCAAATTATTGATTCTCCGCAGAACTGGTCTAGAAGCAATCTTGGCGTTAACAAACCCAATAGTGATGGCGATATGCCCATTATTGATTAATGACGTGAATCAAATAGGTAAGGTTTATATGAAAGTTATTCTTTTTGGTGCATCGGGCATGGTTGGTAGCGCTGTTTTAAGAGAGAGTCTACTTGCTACAGATGTTGAAAAAGTGCTCACCATTGGTCGAAGTGCTTTAAAACTGACGCATCCAAAATTAGAAAGCATCGTGCTTAATAATTTGTATGACTATCAGGATGTCATGGAAATCATCGCTGAATATGATGCTTGCTTATTCTGCTTAGGGACATCTAGCGGAGATCGATCAGAAGAGGAATACATTCAGCTCAATCAAACGCTTCCTTTAACTGTCGCTGAAGCTTTCCATAAAGCTAATCCTGAAATGGCTTTTGTGTATATTTCAGGCAAGGGCACCGATTCAACCGAAAGTGGCAAAGTTGCTTGGGCAAGGATTAAAGGCAAAACTGAAAATAGTCTGTTAGGTATTGGGTTTAAAGCCGTGTACCTACTCAGACCTGCTCTGATTATCCCCAAAAATGGTGAGCAGTCGAAAACAACGGTTTACAGATTACTTTACCGATATACGGGTTGGGCAATGCAAATGGTGCAAGGGCTATTTCCGAGCATGATCACCGATACAGAAAAAATGGGACGGGCAATTTTTAACTTGTTACGCAAGAATGCAGCTTCGGCTGTGATCGAAAATGCTCAAATTAACGCAATTGCAAAGTGATGGATAACCAATATTTAAGGAGATGTTCACCATGGGCACAGTAGTGAAAGGCTATGCAGCGCATTCATCTGATACTCCATTAGTTCCTTTCACTTTTAATCGACGTGATTTACGTGAAGATGATGTGGAAATTGACATTCTCTATTGTGGTATTTGCCATACAGACATTCATCACGTCAGAAGCGATTGGGGTAAAGAAGAATATCCCATGGTACCAGAACATGAAATTATTGGGCGAGTAACAAAAGTCGGCGGCAAAGTGACTCGATTTAAACTAGGGCAGACAGTGGGTGTAGGATGCCTAGTCGACTCATGTCGAGAATGCTTTTCATGTAACCATCATCAAGAACAATACTGTGACAATTTTGTCCCGACATACGCAAGTAAAGATCGTCATGATGGCAGTCCTACCTATGGTGGTTATTCCGAAAAGATCATCGTTTCGCAAAACTTCGTACTTCACATTCCAGAAAATCTCGATTTGGCTAGTTCAGCTCCCTTACTGTGCGCAGGAATAACCGTATTCTCTCCACTTCGCCGCTGGAATGTCACTTCAGGTAAAAAAGTTGCAGTGATTGGCCTAGGTGGTTTGGGGCATATGGGGATCAAGATTGCTAAAGCAATGGGGGCAGAAGTGACCTTATTTAGTCGCTCTAAAGGTAAAGAAGATGATGCCTATGCCCTAGGTGCAGATAATGTTGTCATCTCGACATCGGAATCACAAATGCGGTCTGTCAGAGGAACATTCGATTTAATCATTGATACCATTCCTTACAATCACGATGTAAATCCGTATATCAATGCCCTTGCACCTGATGGAGCACTGGTTTTAGTTGGGTATTTTGGCGCGCTCGAGCCAAGGGTAGAAACGGTGCCTTTAATTGCCAGGGGCAAAAGCTTAACTGGCTCTTTGATAGGCGGTTTAGCAGAAACTCAAGAAATGCTAGATTTTTGTGGGGCTAATAATGTCGTTGCTGATATTGAACTAATCGATATCCAGGAGATTAATGGTGCTTTTGAGCGGCTCCTGAAGTCAGATGTAAAATATCGTTTTGTCATTGATATGCAGTCTTTGAAGTAACATCTCATTTAAAAAAGCAGGCTAGATAAACTAGCCTGCTTTTTATCTTATCGGTAATTGTTGTTTACGCAGCCTTTGTATGTCCTTTTGCGGCGGCAACCCAAACAAACGACTATATTCACGGCTAAACTGCGTTGCACTTTCGTATCCCACCATTGAGCTTGCCTGCGTCGCATCAAGTCCATTCATTAGCATTTGGTCTCTAGCTTCTTGGAGACGCAAGGTCTTTAGGTATTGCAGTGGGCTTGTTCCTGTCAGCGTTTTAAAATGCTGTCTGAATGTTGTACCACTCATGTGTGCTTTTTCAGCTAATTCATCCATTTCAACGGTTTGAGCAAAGTTATGCTTAAGCCAGGTCACCACTTTTAATATTTGGCTGCTCGGTACCCCCGATGATGCTAAGTGGCGTAGTTGTAACCCATGGGGCCCTTGTAGTAATCGAACAATGATTTCTTTCTCAACGAGTGGAATGAGACTCTTCGCGAATTGGTTATCCGATTGCAACTCAATGAGCCTTTTAAGCGCATCCGTTAATCCTGCATCAAGATCATGAATCGAAATCGGTTGATACTTGATATCGCGGACAGGCTTATCAAGATTTAATTCAGATGCCGTCTGAAGCAGCATCGTATAATCCAATTTCAACACTAACGCGACGAACGGGTTGTGCCGGCTTGCGTGCGTCACATGGGAAATTACCGGCAAATCCACGGTCGTTAACATCGACTGACCCGCAGAGCAGGGTAGAATATTGCCCTCATAGGAAATCTGTTTAGCACCTTGTATGGTGACGGCCAAACTCAGGGTATAAATACAATGCAGCGGTTCGGTGGGTGCATTGCGGTTATGCAGTGTGAGTTCGGGCAATGCTGTGGCATGATCACCTTCTCGTTTGCAGTGCTTAAGCACACTGTCACGCAATGTCTCAATATATTGATTGGTATTCATAGACTAATATCTACATTTTTAGTTACTTAGGTTGCTGACTGTCGAAGTCAGCCAACATTTGCTCTGTCGTAATTTGTGAGCCCATTCTGCCACGTTTTATATACTGATGCGCAAATGACTTCGCCCCTTTCGCTTGTACTAAAAGACCAAAATCATCGATAAAACGCTGTTCGAACTTACTGTTAAATGAGTTGTAGAGTATGACATCTTTTTCTGTTAAATCAGCATGTTGAACAAACTGCCAAATCGGTGGCGCAGGACTATATAACCAGATGGGGGCGCCCAAATACACTTTGTCGTACCCGTTAAGATTTATCTTAGTCGGGGATATTCTAGCAACATTATTTCGCGCATCTTTTAGGGCACTCATCCACCCTGGAATACCTAAGGCATAATCTTCAGCATCGATTTCAAACAGGTCTGCTTGTTCTGACTGGGCAATGTGTTGTGCTAATACACCTGTGTTTCCCGATCTTGAAAAATAGATGACCGCCGTTTTTGGCTTTAATGGATGAGCAGCATTATCAGTCATTTGCTCGCTATTCTGAGCATGTTGAAAATTCTCAATTCGTGTCACCACAAATGCAAACGTAAACAAGCACATCGCAATCAAAAACGACGAAAGAAAAAGCCATTTAATCATCTGTATTCCTTACGAGTTAAGCGTTTGAACTTAAAACGGCGGTAGGGACCATCGGTATAATCTTGCATCTCAAAAGCTGCATCCTTCCCTAAGTCCAACATTATCAAAACCAAGAGGTAGGAAAACCAGCGCCAGTGATTTACTGGCGCTAATCCGTCTTAATTAACGTAAATAGTCTTTGAAGAATGGTAAAATGCGTTCCATGGCAAGGCCTACAGGTTCCGATTTGTCATATAGGTCATAGTGGGACCAATCGGCCAACTCGACTAACTGTCTATCTTTAGAAGCAACCGAACGGCCATAGATTTCACGTCCATCGCTGTAGGCACCGAATGCGCCCACCTTTTGACCGATGACAGCCATAACGGGTTGAGTCATCAATGTTTCCGCAAAGGAGAAAGCATCCCATGATAGGGTTTTCTGAGCATGGGAAAACAGCATTCTGGTAGCTCCACCAGGTTGTTGGCCCCTTGGTGTTTTGTAATAGTCTGTAGCTTCATAGACATCACGCTCAGTCAGACCATTTTCTTTTGCAAACTCAAGGCTTGGTGGTAAAAGTTCATTCACCATCAATTGTGCACCTTGGGCCTCGGCAGTGCGTTGTGCCGCCATGGCCTCTAATGCGCCGATGGGATTGTACTGACTGAATCCTTCTCGGAATAAGCGACCGATATTGACTGGCGTAATGCCGACGACAGCTCTAATACGTTTTTCGGTTAAAGCAGCACCGATGATATAACCACCGCCACCACATATGCCGATACCACCGATTCGTTCTGCATCCACATTGGGAAGGGTTACGGCATAATCAATCACACGACTGACATCTTCCACACGCTGAGTTGGGTCTTCAACATAGCGGGGCATACCGCCAGACTCGCCTTGGAAGCTAGCGTCATAGGCGATAACAATATACCCCGCCTCTGCTAATGCTTTACCGTAAGTGGCACTCGATGTTTGTTCTTTACAGCTACCGAATGGGTGAACGCTGATAATCGTAGGGTACTTTTGGCTCTCATCAAAATTTGATGGAAACAGGATAAGCGCTGACATATCCCAACTCATATCCGCGTTTCGAAAATTAACTTTTTTCATGGAAGTTACCTCTTTAAGGAGGATGCTAGGTTACACTCCTAGCATCCATTCATAATTACAGCGTACGTTTAAAGAATGGGTACAACACACTGATAGCTTCTGCAATTTCTGCTTCGCCATCGTACAAGTCCATGTGGTTTGCACCTTCAACGATATACATTTGTTTATCTTGGCTCGCAGCTCGAGCCATCAGGTCGTCACTCATCCATTTACTGCCTGCTACGCTACCCACCACGGTTAATAAAGGTTGGGTTAAGAATGCTTCCGCTTTGAAGAACGCATCATAACTAATGATTTGCGTTAAGCTTCTTGCTGTACCAAATCCTGGCGCGGTACAGTAAGCGGCGCGGTCAGTGTGATAGTATTCCCAAGCTTGGCGTAGCTCTTCGTTAGGCGCGTCTTCCTCTTTCAGAGGTGCCATCGGCATCGTCGCCGTTGGGTTACCACTCGCATCCGATGTCCTTGAATCTGAGCCTGCTTGTAAGTAAGGAATAGCGTCACTGTCTTTAACGTTATTTTCCCAGCCGTTACGGAACATTTGACCAATGTTCACCATGCTGACAGTACCGACCGCTTTAATACGACGGTCATTGATTGCGGCGTTAGCGGTGTAACCAGCACCAGCACAGATCCCCATGGCGCCAATGCGATTGTTATCGACATAGGGAAGGGTAACCAAATAATCAATTGCCGCACTGACGTCTTCGGTACGTACATGTGGATTCTCTAGTTGACGAGGCTCACCACCACTTTCGCCCTGGTAAGATGCGTCATATGCCAATGCAATAAAGCCTTTTTCAGCCAGCTTTCGAGCATAGGTGCCTGCGGTTTGTTCTTTAACACCACCGCCTGGATGAGAAACGACGACAGCCGGATAGGTTTTAGTTTCATCAAATCCTGCTGGGAAATGAATTAAACCAGACATAGTGATGTTCAGACCGTTAGTGTTAGGGAATGTGACTTTGTTCATGAGAGTGATCTCCAGTTTGAAATTCATCGTAAATATAGAGTGTTGTGGTTATTCGTTTAGGTTGGTTGCAGTGTTCACAGGGAACCAACCTGTCGTTGACTCAATAATTTTCCATAATCCCATTGGGATTGTTTTTTGTGCTACGTCGTGCAGAGCGATAGTGAAATCCATCTCCTGTAAATTGTCCTGTTGTACCAGTTCAACCCAGTTAGGATTGATGACTAAGCTTTTACCTATGGCTGCGAGAGTCGCCCCCATATTCAAGGCTTGTTCTGCAACTTCTGGTGTGTCAATTCGGCCTGCGACAATCAATGGGATCCGATTCTGAAGATGGCTTACAATCCGCTCTATGGTTAACTCATGATTAGCTGAGTACATGACTTTTGAATTAACCACATCTGCTAGCGATGCATGGATGTAATCCACTTCCAAGCTTTGCAGTTCATCAATCAGTGCCAGTGTGTCTTCAATCTTAAGGCCGTCAATATCAGCCTCTTCCGACGAGAATCGATAACCAATGATGAAATCTGTCGGGGCTAACGCTTTAGCAACCCTTTTGACTTCCGACACGACCGCTAAAGGGAAGGCCATTCGTTTCTCAAGAGAACCACCCCATTGGTCTATACGTAGGTTGAATCTTGGTGACAGAAAATTTTGAATTAAAAAGCCATGTGCTCCATGCAGTTCAATACCATCAAAGCCTGCTTCAATTGCGCGTAGAGTGACCTGACCAAATGCGGTGACAATCTCATTAATCTCGCTTGGGGTAAGCTCACGTGGCGCGATATCCGAACCGTTAAAAGGACCAGGTGTTGCCATGGCATTACTTGAGCTAACGACACCACCTTCTACCAGCTCGGGTACGGCTTTATTGCCTGCGTGGAAAACTTGTAAGACAGCTTTCGCTCCGCCACTTTTGATCGCATCGGCTAATGCTTTTAAGCTTAGTGTGAATTTGTCATCAAACGCCGCGAACTCGTTATAAAACCCGACGCCATTGGGTGTGACATGGGTACACCCTGTGATGACCATCCCCACACCGTTTGAACGACGGCGGTAATAAGCAATTTCTTCATCTGAAACTGTGCCATCAAGATTCGCTGACCAGGTCGTCATCGGGGCCATCACGGTTGTATTACGCAGAATGCTGCCATTCTTGAACTGAAACGGTTTAAACAGTGTTGGAAATTGGGATGCCATTTTTTGCGCTCTTGGTTAACTCAACTTGGTTAAAAGTATAGAGTTCACCGACTGACAATCCTTGCCTAAAATGACGCGCTTATTGCCTGAAATGATGAGTTTGAAGGGGAGGTTAGAGCGGTAAAAATTTACCACTCTAAAGGTGGTTTTATATAAAAATTTTTAAAATCAAATAATAGCTAGTATATCTTGCCCGTTAGGCATTTCGGAGAATTTGACACAATTTAACGACTGCATGGCTTTTTACGCGCTTCTTTTATAGATTTCAGTTCTCTTAGTCTCGCCTGGGCAACAAATCTAAAAATTGGTGTAGTTAGGTTCTAATCAATACAATTAATTGCATGTCTACTGAGTGGATTTCAGCTGGGCATGCTTTGGGAGATTTACATAGAGTGATATGTAATTAATAAATGACTCTTGATGACTTTAATTACTGTACCCATCGGTATATATTGATTGGGTCTTCTATGTAATTGGGTCGGCAGTCTTTTGTTTGGAGTTGCAATTTTATGAGTTCTAATACGGTAGGGCGTCCACGCGAGTTTGATATCGACGATGCATTGCAAAAGGCGCTTAACGTTTTTTGGAACAAGGGATATGAAGGGACATCCTTGCCTGATTTAACCAACGCAATGGGAATAAACAGACCCAGCATCTATTCTACTTTTGGCAATAAAGAGCAATTATTCTTAAAAGCGGTAGAACTGTACGAAAGCCAGGTTGGTGGCTTTTTTTATCCATCATTAAACGAGCCGACCGCCTACAAAGTTGCTGAACGAATTTTGCTCGGAGCAGCCGCTGAATATGGAAATCCACACAACCCCAAAGGTTGTATGATGGTGCAAAGTGCTTTAGCTTGCAGTGATAGTGGCCAAAGCGTCAAAAATGAATTGATAGCGCGGCGTCAAATGGGATATTCGCGCTTAGTTGTGCGATTTCAAGAAGCTGTTACCTCGGGTGATTTAGACAACGATACTGATCCGGAAGCTTTAGCTGCTTTTATTCTAACAGTCGTTCAAGGACTATCAATCCAAGCAACAAATGGTGCGTGCGCTATGCAACTTCATAAGGTTGCTATCGTTGCGTTACAGGCATTTACTTCGTTTAAGTAAAGTTTGAGTCGCTCTGATTAAATCTGGAGGTATATCTGGATGGTTAGTGGCCGCTAAGCATTGATAAACAGAGATTCGGGAACATCGTTTCACATAAGTGCTGTATATACAGTCACATTCAAATCTAAGTCGCTTTTCGCGTTTTTAAACTCATTAGTTTGCGCATTCTCCAATCTGGTTATCACCGTTAGAGTTTAAATGTCAGTATGTTATCGGGATCAAAGTCGTCTAGTGAAATCGTGTCGATTCCATCTTTTCCTTGGCCAATGATTCCTTTGGGAGATTCAAGCTATTTTGCATTTTAAGCTGCTGTTGTGAGCCAACTAGAGGGGTCAATAAAAAAATCGTCAAAAGCTACTTATGCCAACAGGTTTGGCACGAAATGGGCACAAATTTAGAAAAACGGCGAATTGTGGGGGAACGCGGTAAATGTGGTTCAAACAATAGAGGCAAAATCAGGTAGAGCCAAAGGGAGGGGCATGTTTGAATGTTTATGGAAAAACCATGAACTGGCACGAAGATTTTATGTTAGGCACAAATAAAATTAAGCATCCGGATGGAATATTATTTTGAATTGAAGTTTTATAGGGAGTTAAAGCGAGAAATGGTACACCCGAGTGGACTCGAACCACCGACCCCTACCATGTCAAGGTAGTGCTCTAACCAACTGAGCTACGGGTGCACTGTTTACTTTTTAAAAAGTAATTCACTTTTTAGACTCTGTGAAGAGAGTGGTACACCCGAGTGGACTCGAACCACCGACCCCTACCATGTCAAGGTAGTGCTCTAACCAACTGAGCTACGGGTGCATCGTTTTAATTGTTGCCTCAACACAACTTAGCGTTGCGCTTCGGAACGAGCGCTATATTAGGGGGATAGCGAAAGGCTGGCAAGCAAAAAAATGAATTTTATTGCCAAATGGTGAATTGCTGTGCAACTTGTCCAGTGTTTCAGCAAAGTTGTTGATAAAACGGCAAGTTAGACTGAGATGCAGGCCAAAATCACCCCGCGCGAAATAAAACGGCGAGCCAAATGCTCGCCGTTTTATCTTTCTATCTGCTTAATGATGCACGCTGTCGCCTTCAATCAAACTTAAATGCACACCATGCTTTTGAATATAACGAAGGCGGATGAAAAACAGCAGCGCCGCTGAGGTGAGGCCGGCAATTAATCCAGTCCAAAAACCATGGGCGCCCATGGCGGGTACGATAAAGTCGGTATACGCCAAGGTATAACCTAATGTCATGCCAATGCCCCAGTAGGAAAACAGCGTAATATAAAACGCACTGCGGGTATCTTTATATCCACGCAAGGCACCAGCAGCGACCACTTGGACTGAGTCAGATAATTGATACAGCGCGGCCATGAGCATCAAACTGCCGGCAAGTACCACCACTTCAGGATCGCTGTTATACAACTCAGCGATTTGGAAGCGGAATAACACCGTTAAGATTGCCGTCGACAAGGCCAATGAAAGCGCCAACCACAATCCAACCTTTGCCACCACGGCAGAAATATCTGCGCGATCGCGGCCGAGGTAGTAGCCAATACGAATCGAGACGGCAATACCAATCGAAAGCGGCAACATAAATACTATGGCGGAGAAGTTGAGCGCAATCTGATGACTTGCCACTACGGTCGCGCCTAATGGCGCCAACAGCAGGGCAATAATTGCAAATAGGCTCACCTCAAAGAAGAGCGCCATCGCAATCGGCATCCCAAGCTTCGTCATCTTCTTTATGATGGCAAAATCAGGGCGATGAAACTGGCTAAAGGGCGCCAATGCGGCAAACTTTTTATGTAGCTGCATATAAATCGTCATGGCTATCAACATGGCCCAAAACACCAGTGCTGTCGCGACACCACAACCAGCACCGCCCATGGCAGGCACGCCGAAATGGCCATAAATAAAGATATAGTTCGCCGGAATATTCACCGCTAGCCCAACGAATCCGATGATCATGGTCGGCAACGTATAAGAAATCCCTTCGCTGCAACCGCGTAATACCTGATAGAGCACAAATGCGGGCGCGCCCCATAAAATACCGTCGATATATCCTATGGTTAAGTTGTACAATTGAGGCTCTAAATTCATATGGCTGAGCACGAGTGGGGCGGATGCAAGAAACACCATTACGCCAATGCCACCAATTAAGGCCAGATAAGCGCCTTGAAACGCCAGCGGTTGAATCGCTTTCTGATTATTTGCGCCATTATGATGGGCAAATAACGGTGTAAACGCCATCAGCAGCCCTTGAACAAATAAGATGGCGGGTAACCAAAGACTGGTTCCTACGGCCACGGCGGCCATATCGACAGCACTGACGCGGCCCGCCATAACAGTATCGATAAACCCCATCATGGTTTGGGTCACTTGGGCGATCAACACAGGGAGTGCGAGTTGAATTAAGCGTTTGGCCTGAAAGCCTGAATGATTCATAAATACAGCCTTTAACGAATAAGCGAGCAAAAAATGTTTACTGGTATAGTTCAAGCCACCTGCGAGGTGGTTGCAATACATAAGAAAGATGGCCTAAATACCCTTGAGGTAGCGTTTAAACCTGATTTGCATGAGGGACTTGCGATTGGTGCAAGTGTGGCAAATAACGGGGTATGTCTGACGGTGACTCAGGTCGCTGATGATAGGGTATTTTTCGATGTAGTGGAAGAGACCTTAAGGCTGACAAACCTTGCCAATTTGACCGTGGGTCAGCGGGTGAACATTGAGCGTTCTTTGACGTTCGGTAGTGAAATCGGCGGTCATATCCTCTCGGGACACATTCATACCAAGGCGAAAGTCAGCCACATTAGTCACACCGAGCAGCATTATGATCTGACCTTAAGCGTCGAGCCCAAATGGATGAACTATATCCTTTATAAAGGCTTTGTCGGGGTAAACGGTTGCAGCTTAACAGTAGGCGAGGTGACCGAGAGCAGTTTTATGCTGCACTTGATCCCAGAAACCCTCAAATTGACCAATTTAGGCCAGTGTCAGGTTGGAGATGAGTTAAATATCGAAATTGACAGCCAAACCCAAGCCATCGTCGACACCGTCGAGCGTGTGCTGGCCAAACGTTTTAGCGGCCAATCTTAATTAACATGCCTAGTAAATTTGCTCGTCGTCCGAGTCAATATATAACTCTATGGTGCGGCGGGCATCATCCACATGTAAACGCAGGTGGATGGGGTTACAACAAATTCGGCAGTCATCGTAATAATCCTGATCGCCGCTGCTGGCATCAATACTAATATGTTGATGGTGTCCGCAGTGGGGGCAGGCAATCACTTTATTCATGATCCTCATGGCGCAACTCCTCTCTAACCAATGCTAGGGATGACACTTGTCGCTAAGCCTTCATACTGGCTTTAGTTGAGTATACAAGAATGTGCCGTGGCAACTTAGATAAAGTCGGTATCAAAATCTCAGTAACTAGATTTTTCCGTTCATCTCAGCGCGGGGTACTTTTTTCATTGAGATTTATCTAGCGTAAGAATCGTCAAGCAATGCGACCGGCTAAGCTAACTCAATCCTTTACCGTCATAAGTTCGATAGGCGCCGTCGGTAGTATGCCTTCCTCTATATTGTCACTAATGGCTTGCGATAGTTGCTCTATTTGCTGCAAAAGCTCGGCGTTCAGGTGGAGTGAGTGTCGTGGGGCTAACTGGGATTGGGTTCTGGGCGACTTGGCTAAGCGCAACCGTCAATAGGATACACGTGAACATACCAACTCCTTTGGCTTCATTATTTACGGCAATATGACTGCGTGGTAGGCATGGTGGAATCCTTCAACCAACCCGCAATCATTTAACGCGCATAGCGTAGGAGTGTTAGATGACTGCCACATGAACGATTGACTGCAATATGATGAATTCACGGCAAACTTTGCGGATTGGTGTTAATAAAGAAGCTGATTTGAGTGCTAAGCCCCGCAATTGGGCCATTTAACTTGCGCGCCTTAAAGGCTATCCCGTAGAATAACTGTCCTGTTACGCAAGGCGGCTAAGACTCCTGTACTGTCTTAACCTCGCGAGCATTCTCTTTTTACTTAATCACCATGTGGCCCTACGTGTGGGTCACCACTGGACAAGGATATTTCATGCCTGTAATTACACTTCCTGATGGTAGCAAGCGCGAGTTTGCACATCCCGTATCGACTCTCGATGTTGCCGCTGATATCGGCCCTGGTCTTGCTAAAGCCTGTATCGCTGGTCGCGTGAATGGCGAGCTCAAAGACGCTTGCGATCTTATCGAAACCGATGCTGAACTTTCTATTATTACCGCTAAAGACGAAGAAGGTATTGAAATCCTTCGCCATTCTTGCGCGCATTTATTAGGCCATGCAATCAAGCAATTATGGCCACAAACCAAGATGGCGATCGGTCCTGTGATCGATAACGGCTTCTATTACGACATCGATCTTGAGCACAAACTGACTCAAGAAGATATCGAAGCCCTCGAAAAACGTATGCTGGAACTGGCGAAAACCAATTACGACGTAGTTAAACGCGTTGTGAGCTGGCAAGAAGCCCGTGATACCTTTGCCGCCCGCGGTGAAGAATACAAGATTGCGATTCTGGATGAGAACATCAGCAAAGATGCGACTCCAGCGCTGTATCACCACGAAGAATACACTGACATGTGCCGTGGTCCACACGTGCCAAACATGCGTTTCTGCCATCATTTCAAGTTGATGAGCATTGCCGGCGCTTACTGGCGCGGTAACTCTGAAAACAAGATGCTGCAACGTATTTACGGTACTGCATGGGCGGATAAAAAAGCCCTGAGCACTCATTTAGCCCGCCTCGAAGAAGCGGCTAAACGTGACCACCGTAAAATTGGTAAGCAGCTCGACCTCTACCATATGCAAGAAGAAGCACCAGGCATGGTGTTCTGGCATAACGATGGTTGGAGCATCTTCCTCGAATTAGAACGTTTCATTCGCCGTAAGTTAAATCAATACACTTACCAAGAAGTGAAAGGTCCGTTGATGATGGACCGCGTACTGTGGGAACGTTCTGGTCACTGGGATAAGTACTCAGAAGCCATGTTCACAACCAGCAGTGAAAACCGTGAATACGCGGTTAAGCCAATGAACTGCCCAGGCCACGTACAGATCTTCAACCAAGGGTTGAAATCTTACCGTGATCTGCCACTACGTATGGCGGAATTTGGTTGCTGTCACCGCAATGAGCCATCAGGTTCGCTGCACGGACTCATGCGCGTCCGTGGTTTTACTCAAGACGATGCCCATATCTTCTGTACTGAAGATCAGGTTCAAGCAGAAGTCAGCTCTTGTATCCAAATGGTATACGACACTTACTCAACATTTGGCTTTGAGAACATCGTTGTAAAACTGTCGACTCGCCCAGAAAAGCGTATCGGTGACGATGCAATGTGGGACAGAGCCGAAGAAGCTCTTAAGCAAGCTTTACGTGCGAACAATATCGAATTCACCATTTTACCGGGTGAAGGCGCCTTCTACGGTCCGAAGATTGAGTTCACGCTGCACGACTGTTTAGACCGTGCATGGCAATGCGGTACTGTGCAATTAGACTACGCATTACCGAGCCGTTTAGGTGCTACTTATGTCGCCGAAGATAACAGCCGTCAAACGCCTGTGATGATCCATCGTGCGATTTTAGGCTCGTTGGAGCGTTTCTTAGGTATTTTGATCGAAGAATACGCAGGTCGTTTCCCAACTTGGTTGGCTCCAATGCAAGTTGTCGTGATGAATATCACCGACAAACAGGCTGATTATGTTGAAGAAGTGGTCAAATTCTTCAAAGAACAAGGTATTCGCGCCTCATTTGACTTGAGGAATGAGAAAATAGGCTTTAAAATACGCGAGCACACCTTAAGGCGTGTTCCTTATTTATTGGTCGTTGGCGATCAGGAAATGGAAAATAAGGAAGTTGCGGTGCGTACTCGTGATGGCGTTGACTTAGGTAAGATGCGAATCGAAGATTTCGCCGCTAAGATCCATCAACAAATTTCGCTCCGTAGTCTCAAATTGTTGGAGGAATAGGTCATAAAGATCAAGAAAACAGCAGGGCGTCAGCTGGCCCCTAATAGAATCAATGAAGAAATCACAGGTGTACCAGAAGTACGCTTAACCGGCATTGATGGTGAAGCTATTGGTGTGGTGAGCATCAGAGATGCTCAGAATTTGGCAGATGAAGCGGGTGTAGACCTAGTCGAAATTAGTCCAAACGCTGAACCTCCAGTATGTCGCATTATGGACTACGGTAAGTTCCTATTTGATAAAGCGAAAGCTCAAAAGGAACAAAAGAAGAAGCAAAAACAGGTTCAGGTTAAGGAAATCAAATTCCGTCCTGGAACTGACGAAAACGACTATCAGGTAAAACTACGCAACCTGATACGTTTTCTGGAAGACGGGGACAAAGCGAAAATTACGCTGCGTTTCCGAGGCCGCGAAATGGCTCACCAAAACCTGGGTATGGATCTGTTGAACCGTATCAAAACAGATTTGGATGAGTATGCAATTGTTGAATCCTTCCCGAAAATGGAAGGCCGACAAGCCATTATGGTGCTCGCGCCTAAAAAGAAATAAGTAGGGCAACCTATAAAAGTAGCGAAGGCTATATGCCTTCGCTCGCCTTGCTTTTTATTTAACATCCCAATGCGGAGTTTTAGTAATGCCTAAAATGAAAACCGACAGAGGTGTAGCGAAGCGTTTTAAGAAAACCGCTAATGGTTTCAAGCGCAAGCAAGCCCATTTACGTCACATTCTGACCAAAAAGAGCACTAAGCGTAAGCGTCACTTACGTAACAAGTGTTTAGTTGCTAAAGTTGACGTTCCAGCAATCGCGCGTCAATTACCATACGCTTAATTTAGGAGATTAGAAAATGCCAAGAGTTAAGCGTGGTGTAACCGCACGTGCTCGTCACAAGAAAGTTTTAAAATTAGCTAAAGGTTATTATGGCGCTCGTAGCCGTACTTACCGCGTTGCTGTTCAAGCAGTAACTAAAGCTGGTCAATATGCTTACCGTGACCGTCGTCAGAAAAAACGTCAATTCCGTCAACTGTGGATTGCACGTATTAATGCTGCAGCTCGTCAAAATGGTCTGTCTTACAGCCGTTTCATCAACGGTCTGAAAAAGGCGTCTATCGAAATCGATCGTAAGATTTTGGCTGACATCGCTGTATTCGACAAAGTTGTATTCGCAACTTTAGTTGAAAAAGCAAAAGAAGCGTTAAACTAAGAAATTAGTTTGCCGCACTTAAGAGGGGACCATTTGGTCCCTTTTTTTGTTACTGTTTTTCAGGCTTACTTCAGACGAGTCACAAAATACAGATAAAAAATAGCAGGCTGATGCCTGCTATTTTTATTTGAATCTCGCTAAAACTAAGAACCTGATCCGATGGTTTCTTCGCGTGATTACTTTTTAGCGTCTAAGTAACGCTCAGCATCTAATGCTGCCATACAGCCTGTACCCGCAGAGGTAATCGCTTGACGGTAATGTTGGTCCATAACGTCACCTGCGGCAAACACACCTTCAATGCTGGTTTGGGTCGCATTACCTTGAAGGCCGCTTTGCACCTTCAGATAACCGTTATTCATTTCTAACTGGCCTTCGAAGATTCCAGTATTTGGGCTGTGACCAATGGCCACGAACACACCGGCAACTGCCAGATCTGTGATAGCGCCATCTTTGGTGCTCTTCATTTTCAGGCCAGTCACACCCATAGCATCACCAACCACTTCTTCCATGGTTTGATCTAGGTGCAGGATAATGTTGCCGTTAGCTACTTTATCCATTAAACGGTCGATAAGAATTTTCTCTGAGCGGAAAGTGTCACGGCGATGAATTAAGTGCACTTCGGCGGCGATATTACTTAAATAAAGCGCTTCTTCAACGGCTGTGTTACCGCCACCAATGACTGCAACTTTCTGATTGCGATAGAAGAAACCATCACAGGTCGCACAGGCCGATACGCCGCGTCCTTTGAACGCTTCTTCTGACTCCAGACCTAAGTAACGGGCAGAGGCGCCTGTCGCAATGATCAGCGCATCACAAGTGTATTCGCCATTGTCGCCTTTTAAACGGAAAGGGCGCTCAGTCAGCGTGACTTCATTGATATGGTCGAAAAGGATTTCAGTATCAAACTTTTCCGCATGCTTTTGCATACGTTCCATTAATGCTGGACCCGTTAAGTCTTCAGCATCACCTGGCCAGTTTTCAACTTCAGTCGTGGTGGTTAACTGACCACCTTGCTGCATACCTGTGATCATCACAGGCTTTAAGTTTGCGCGCGCAGCATAAACTGCGGCCGTGTATCCTGCGGGACCTGAACCTAAAATCAATAGGTTACTGTGTCTGACTTGGCTCATTTTTCTCTCCGTGCCTTTAGCAAATTGCATGGATTGTAGGGAATTTACCTGTAGGGGTAAAGCGCTGTTTAGTGATTCTTTTAGATTATGCTAATCGAATCCTAAGGCAAATTGTCAGCCTGAGTTTACTGATGCTTTGGCTTATACCAATCACATTAAATATCTAATCAGTTCAAAGCCTCGCAGGCATTTCAATCCAAGGCGCATTGACGAAGAAATGGTTATTCCCTTTTAAGTCAATGTAACACCGGAGTGGGATGCCTGTGTGGCTCCCAAAGGGCAGGTTTCAACGCGCTTTATACTGCGTTTAAGACTTTCGACAGAGCGCCACTATGCCTTCAAGCCTTCGCCTTGTCTAAAGCGCGTTGAATTCCCGCTGAATGAACAGATATTTAATACGGTTGGTATTAAACCCTGCACGGGTGTAGATATTTGTGATCAACATAAAAAATCGGCCTCAACAGAGTGAGGCCGAACAAAGCAGAGTAGGTCAGAAGGACCTAGGCTCTCATATGATTAGGCTAATAAACTTGCTGGCGCTGTGTACTCAAGATTTAATGCTTGCGCCACTTCTTTACAAACCAGTTTGCCGTGCATCACGTTCAAACCGTTCAGTAAGTGTTTGTCTTGTAGTAGGGCAGCTTTATAACCTAAGTTAGCTAACTTAAGGATATAAGGCAGAGTCGCGTTATTCAGGGCGAAGGTTGAAGTGCGGGCAACAGCACCTGGCATGTTCGCGACACAGTAATGCACTACATCATCAACGATGTAAGTTGGATCTTGGTGAGTCGTTGCATGTGAAGTTTCCACACAACCACCTTGGTCGATTGCTACATCAACGATAGCACTACCTGGCTTCATGCGAGCGATCATGCTACGTGTCACAAGCTTAGGCGCCGCAGCACCTGGAATTAATACGCCACCAATCACGAGATCAGCTTCTAATACATGGCGCTCGATCGCATCGGCAGTTGAGTAAACAGCCTTAACTGCAGAACCAAATTGTACGTTTAAGCGACGCAGTGCATCGATGCTACGGTCAAGCACAACCACATCAGCGCCCATGCCCACAGCCATTTGTGCAGCATTGGTACCGACCATACCACCGCCGATGATCACTACTTTTGCAGGCTCTACACCTGGTACACCGCCTAAAAGCATGCCACGGCCACCAGAAGATTTTTCCAACGCCATCGCACCTGCTTGGATTGACATGCGGCCAGCCACTTCTGACATTGGGGCTAAAAGAGGCAAGCCACCACGGTCATCGGTTACTGTTTCGTAAGCGATACATACAGCACCACTTTTAATTAAATCTTCAGTTTGTGGTAAATCCGGCGCTAAATGCAGATAAGTGAATAAAATCTGGTCATGACGCAGCATAGCGCGTTCGACTGCTTGAGGCTCTTTTACCTTTACGATCATCTCTGCTTTAGCAAAGACTTCAGCAGCAGTTGCTAATATTTCGGCACCTGCATCAACATAATCCTGATCTGAAAAACCAATTCCCGTGCCGGCATTCGTTTCGACAAACACTTCATGACCTTTGATGGTCAATTCGCGAACGCTTGAAGGAACCATACCGACACGATACTCGTGGTTTTTAATTTCCTTTGGTACACCAATAATCATTTTTGAGCCTCAATTGCCTGAAAAACCCACTTTTAATGGGCATAATTGTTATTTTATCGTGACCTGAACGTGATTAATTCAGGGATATCTAGTATAGTATCGGCGACGCAGTTTATGCTGCTGAACTTTAGACATACGTAGAATAAAATGTTGTTTTAGTGATAAAGCAAGGTTAAATAAATGGCATATAATAAAAAGAGTCCTGTAAAAGACTTGGATCGCATCGATCGCAACATTCTTAATGAATTACAAATTGATGGACGCATTTCAAATGTGGAACTGTCTAAAAGAGTAGGATTAAGTCCCACTCCGTGTTTAGAAAGAGTGAAACGACTCGAAAAGCAAGGATATATCAACGGCTATACCGCCTTGGTTAATCCTCATTTCTTGGGTGCATCCCTACTGGTATTCGTGGAAATCACCTTGAGCCGTGATACTCCCGAAGTATTTGATAAGTTTAATCGCGCTGTGCAACTGTTAGATGATATTCAAGAGTGTCATCTGGTTTCTGGTGACTTTGACTACTTATTGAAGACACGTGTTTCTGATATGTCAGCTTATCGCCGTTTACTCGGTGAGACGCTGCTAAAATTACCTTCAGTGTCCGATACCCGTACTTACGTGGTGATGGAAGAAGTGAAACACACGAGTCGTGTCGCGATAAACCATCTGCTCTCCGATATTTAATACCCTGAACGTTTACAATAAGGGGCCTAGGCCCCTTATTTATTCCTACGCTCGCCGTTTCAAACTCAAAAATGACCTTGCTTAGCCCTTAGGTTTGCCAGCTTAAGGGCGAATTTTTATCTGGTTTTTATCTTCTGTTCCGCGGGTAAATTGGTTGCATAATAGTCAGTTAATGCTGAAAACCTGTGCTTTAGGTCATTAGCGCCGATTTTTTGCCTTGTACCAGTAATTCTTAGGATAAAAACGCCCTAAGATGCTCCACATTTAGTGGGATTCTGGTATCGTTAGCCCACCTGTTTTCATTTTTATGGATTAAGTCGTTTGTCTCAAGGAAATAGTGTACGCACGCTCTCAGGCCTGCAGCGTCTGCTCGAAGGCGGACTCATCATTTGCTGTGTTTTAGCCACCTATATTTTGCTTGCCTTAACCAGTTTTAGTCCGTCGGATCCGGGCTGGAGCCAGTCTCATTTTCAAGGCGATATCAAAAACTGGACGGGTGCAGTAGGGGCGTGGATTGCCGACATTCTGCTGTACTTTTTTGGCGTCACTGCTTACATCATGCCGATCATTGTGGCCTCTACAGGTTGGCTACTTTTCAAACGCGCCCATGATTTATTGGAAATTGACTACTTTTCAGTTGCACTGCGCATCATAGGTTTTCTGCTGCTTATTCTCGGTTTTTCGGCATTAGCCAGCATGAATGCTAATAACATCTATGAATTTTCCGCAGGCGGCGTGGCAGGGGATGTTATCGGCCAAGCCATGTTGCCGTATTTTAATAAGCTCGGCACGACCTTGTTGCTACTGTGCTTTTTAGGCTCGGGCTTTACGCTGTTAACCGGGATCAGCTGGTTAACTGTGGTCGAGAAGGTCGGCTTTGTTTCTATTTGGTGCTTCAGAAAGCTCAAACGTCTGCCACAGGCACTAAAACGTGAGCGTGAAACCGAAGATACCCGCGGTTTTATGACGGTCGTTGATAAGTTTAAGCAGCGCCGTGATTCGCAGCACCAGCTTGAAAAAGCCCGAGTGCGTGAGCCTGAAGTCGCACCGAGTCGCATCTTTACCACTCGCCCAGTGAAGGAAGAAAAGGAAGAAGAAGTCAGCGACGAAATCATCACCGAAGCGAGTACAGGGAAGGGCAAGCTGTCGGCGCTCGCAAAAATCTTGAGTTTAAACAGCAATAAAGCCAAGGCTGAACCTAAAGGCCAACAACGTGTTGAGCCCCAATTGGACCAAGCCAGCGCCGTGGCTGAACATGGTCATTTTGAGGCGCCGCCTTGGGTGGCTAAACCCAAAGAAGCCGAGTTAGATTTAGAGGATGAAACTGACTTCAAGGCGCACGTTTTCGAAGATGAAGATGACGACGATGAACCCGTATTCCATCGTGAAACCATGCTCGATGACGAGGATGAAGACGAGTTAGGTTTCAACGATGAAGATGTCATCGATTTTGATACTAAAGCCTCAACGGGCGCAGTGACTCAAGCGCAACGTCAAAAAGAAGCGCCAAAGGCGAAGATTGTCGATGGTATTGTGGTTTTACCGGGACAAGAAGATAAACCTATCCCTGCAAAACCTATGGATCCGCTGCCAAGCATCAGCTTGCTGGATGTGCCTAATCGTAAAAAGAATCCGATAAGTCCAGAGGAATTAGAGCAAGTTGCCCGTTTAGTCGAGGCCAAGCTTGCCGACTTTAACATTGTGGCCACAGTGGTGGGGGTTTATCCCGGTCCTGTGATCACCCGTTTTGAGCTAGATTTAGCCCCAGGCATTAAAGCCTCGAAGATTTCAAACCTCGCTAACGACCTCGCACGTTCACTTCTGGCCGAGCGTGTGCGTGTGGTTGAGGTCATTCCGGGTAAATCCTATGTGGGTCTCGAACTGCCAAACAAGTTCCGCGAAACCGTGTACATGCGCGATGTGCTCGATTGTGAAGCCTTTACCGAGAGCAAATCGAACCTGACCATGGTGCTTGGCCAAGACATTTCCGGCGAGCCTGTGGTGGTTGATTTAGGCAAAATGCCGCACTTACTGGTTGCCGGTACCACGGGTTCGGGTAAATCGGTCGGGGTGAACGTGATGATCACCAGCTTATTGTATAAGTCTGGCCCTGAAGATGTTCGTTTTATCATGATCGACCCGAAAATGCTGGAATTATCGGTTTATGAAGGCATCCCACATTTACTTTGTGAAGTGGTTACCGACATGAAGGAAGCCGCCAATGCGCTGCGCTGGTGTGTGGGTGAGATGGAGCGCCGCTATAAGCTAATGTCTATGATGGGCGTTCGTAACATCAAGGGATATAACGCGAAGATTGCCGAAGCGAAAGCCAATGGCGAAGTGATTTTAGACCCCATGTGGAAGTCATCTGACAGCATGGAGCCTGAGGCGCCAGCCTTGGATAAACTGCCATCGATTGTGGTTGTCGTCGACGAATTTGCTGACATGATGATGATTGTCGGTAAAAAAGTGGAAGAGCTGATCGCCCGTATCGCCCAAAAGGCCCGTGCAGCTGGTATCCATTTAATCCTTGCGACCCAACGTCCATCGGTGGATGTGATCACAGGTTTAATTAAAGCCAACATCCCGACACGGATGGCGTTCCAAGTGTCTTCCCGTATCGACTCCCGTACCATTTTGGATCAGCAAGGCGCTGAAACCTTGTTGGGTATGGGTGATATGTTGTATTTACCACCAGGAACCGCGGTGCCAAACCGTGTCCATGGTGCATTTATTGATGACCATGAGGTTCACCGTGTGGTGGCCGATTGGTTCGCCCGTGGTAAACCACAATACATTGATGAGATCCTCAATGGCGTGAGTGAGGGCGAACAAGTGCTCTTGCCGGGTGAAACCGCCGAATCCGATGAGGAATACGACCCGCTTTACGATGAGGCCGTCGCCTTTGTGACCGAAACCCGCAGAGGTTCGATTTCGAGCGTACAGCGTAAGTTTAAGATTGGTTATAACCGTGCAGCACGTATTATCGAACAAATGGAAATGCAGGGCGTGGTCTCGGCGCAGGGCCATAATGGTAACCGCGAAGTGCTGGCACCGCCGGCCCCGAAACACTATTAATGTTAAGCTAGATGTCAGTTTGAACTCGCCATAATGCGGCGAGTTCAACTTTTAGTCCAAAGGATACCTATGAAAAAACTGTTGTGTGCTGTGTTGTTATCACCATTGTTATACAGCAATGCAGTATTGGCCGATGACGCAACGCAATTGCGCGAAACCTTAAACGGTACTGAGTCTCTCAAAGCGGATTTCAAGCAAACCGTTACCGATATTAATAAAAAGGTTATCCAAACGGGCGCGGGTGTATTCGCGCTTGCCCATCCAAACCAGTTCTATTGGCATTTAACCGCACCCGATGAATCCCAAATTGTCGCCGACGGTAAAGATTTATGGATCTATAATCCCTTCGCCGAAGAAGTGGTGATCATGGATTTTGCCGAAGCCATTAATGCATCACCCATCGCCTTATTGGTTCACCGCGATGACACCACTTGGTCGCAATATAGCGTGACCCAAAAGCAAGACTGTTATGAAATCAAACCTAAGGCCACGGATGCTGGGATCTCCTCAGTCAATGTCTGTTTTAACAAAGGCATACTGAATAAATTTAATGTGCTCGATGATAAAGGTAACCTGAGCCAGTTTGATTTGAGCAATCAACACAGCATTAGCGCCGCGGATAAAGCGCTGTTTAAGTTTGTGTTGCCAGAAAACGTTGATGTGGATGATCAACGTCTTAAAACCCAATAGGTTTACGCGTGAGCAGTTTATCGTTTAATTTTGCGCCTGATTTTCGTCCCTTAGCCGCGCGTATGCGGCCAAGGACGATTGCCGAGTATATAGGTCAAGCCCATTTGTTGGGGGAAGGCCAACCACTGCGCCAAGCATTAGAAGCGGGCCGAGCCCATTCGATGATGTTATGGGGACCGCCGGGCACAGGTAAAACGACACTTGCCGAACTTATCGCCCATTATTCCAATGCCCATGTTGAACGTATCTCAGCGGTCACATCGGGGGTGAAAGACATTCGCGCCGCCATCGAGCAGGCGCAAGCCGTTGCTCAATCCCGTGGACAACGCACCTTGTTGTTTGTTGATGAAGTGCATCGCTTTAATAAGAGTCAGCAGGACGCCTTTTTGCCCTTCATTGAAGATGGCACTGTGATTTTTATTGGGGCGACTACTGAAAACCCTTCATTTGAAATCAATAACGCCTTACTGTCGCGGGCGCGTGTCTATCTTATCAAGCGCTTAAGCCAAGATGAGATAGTGCATATCATCACCCAAGCCTTAACGGATCCCGAACGTGGGTTAGGGCAACGTCAGTTAGTCATGCCAACAGATGTGCTCAATACGCTGGCGCAGCTCTGTGATGGCGATGCGCGCAAAGCACTAAACCTGCTTGAACTGATGAGCGATATGGTGGCCGATGGCGGCAGTTTTACCACTGAGATGCTAGTTCAAGTCGCCGGCCATCAAGTGGCAGGGTTCGATAAAAATGGCGATCAGTTTTACGATTTGATTTCGGCAGTACATAAATCGATTCGTGGCTCGGCACCCGATGCAGCACTGTATTGGTTTTGCCGTATTTTAGAAGGCGGCGGCGATCCGTTATATGTCGCCAGACGCTTATTAGCCATAGCCTCGGAAGATGTGGGCAATGCCGATCCTAATGCCATGACAGTAGCGCTCAATGCCTGGGATTGTTTCCACCGCGTCGGACCTGCCGAAGGTGAGCGGGCGATAGCCCAAGCAATTGTGTATTTAGCCAGTGCACCTAAGAGTAATGCCGTTTATACCGCCTTTAAAGCGGCGAGGGCGCTGGCACGCGAAACGGGCCAAGAGGCAGTGCCTTATCATCTGCGTAATGCGCCGACCAAACTTATGGCGGAAATGGGTTTTGGCGCCGAATATCGCTATGCCCACGATGAACCCAATGCCTATGCCAGCGGCGAGAATTATTTCCCCGAATCCTTACAAGAGTCGCAATTTTATTTCCCGACCGAACGCGGATTTGAGAAGCGGATTAAGGACAAATTGGCGCAATTAGCGCAATTAGATCAAGCCAGTGGGAGAAAAAGGTATGAATAATCTCTTACTTGTGGCCTTGGGTGGTTCCATTGGTGCGGTTTTTCGCTATCTTATTTCAATATTCATGATCCAAGTATTTGGCAGCAGTTTTCCTTTTGGTACACTGTTGGTCAATGTCCTCGGTTCATTTTTAATGGGCGTCATTTACGCACTGGGACAAATGAGTCATATCAGCCCAGAACTCAAAGCCCTGATCGGCGTTGGCCTGTTAGGCGCTTTGACAACGTTTTCAACTTTCTCAAACGAAACTTTATTGCTGATGCAAGAAGGAGATTGGTTGAAGGCGGCTTTGAATGTGGTGTTGAACCTAAGTCTATGTTTGTTTATGGTTTACTTAGGCCAACAACTGGTTTTTTCTCGCATTTAACTATTAAGAATATATCACATGTTAGATCCTAAATTTTTGCGCAACGAATTAGCAGTTACCGCTGAGCGATTAGCTACCCGTGGTTTTATTTTAGATGTCGCTCATCTCACTCAATTAGAAGAAAAACGTAAGTCACTGCAAGTGGCGACTGAAGAGTTACAAGCTTCGCGTAATGCTATTTCCAAGTCCATCGGACAAGCAAAAGCCCGCGGCGAAGATGTGGATGCCATCATGGCGCAGGTTGGCGATTTAGGTGCGCAATTAGATGCGAAGAAAGTCGAGCTGGCCGCGGTACTTGAAGAAGTGAACGCGATTGCCATGTCGATGCCAAACCTGCCAGATGAGTCTGCGCCTATCGGTGCTGATGAGACTGAGAACGTCGAAATTCGTCGTTGGGGCACACCACGCGGCTTCGATTTCCCAGTTAAAGACCATATCGATTTAGGTGAAGGCCTAAACGGTTTAGATTTTAAGAGCGCAGTGAAAATCACAGGCTCACGCTTTATCGTCATGAAAGGCCAAATCGCCCGTTTAAACCGTGCATTAGGTCAGTTCATGTTAGATCTGCACACCACTGAGCACGGTTATACCGAAGCTTACGTACCATTACTGGTTAACGAAGCAAGTTTACTGGGTACTGGCCAATTACCGAAGTTTGGTGAAGACTTGTTCCACACTAAACCTGCGACCGAAGAAGGCCAAGGCTTAAGCCTGATCCCAACCGCAGAAGTGCCATTAACGAACCTAGTGCGTGACAGCATTGTCGATGAAGATGAATTGCCGATTAAGTTAACCGCGCATACCGCTTGTTTCCGCAGTGAAGCGGGCTCATACGGTAAAGATACCCGTGGTCTTATCCGTCAGCACCAATTCGATAAAGTGGAATTAGTGCAACTGGTTAAGCCCGAAGACTCAATGGCGGCGCTCGAAGCGCTAACTGGCCACGCTGAAACCGTACTGCAACGCCTCGGCCTGCCATACCGTACAGTGATCCTGTGCACCGGTGACATGGGCTTTGGTTCAAGCAAAACCTACGATATCGAAGTGTGGTTACCAGGCCAAAACACTTACCGTGAGATCTCTTCATGTTCAAATATGAAGGACTTCCAAGCGCGTCGTATGCAAGCCCGTTACCGCGTTAAGGCAGATAACAAGCCTGCATTGCTGCACACCTTAAACGGCTCAGGCTTAGCGGTAGGTCGTACTTTAGTTGCGATTTTAGAGAACTATCAAAATGCCGATGGTAGCGTGACGATTCCTGAAGCACTGCGCCCATACATGGGTGGATTGACTCAGATCGGTTAATTGGCGTAACACAACACCATGGATAAAGGTCAACGTTATCTTCGTTGGCTTTCCTACACCGCTGTCATCGCCGTGTTTTGCGCAGTGATGTTGGCCACCCTAGGTAAAGCCGTCTGGGTTGTGTTAGAAAACGTGAAATAGCACGACTCAAATAAAAAGGTATATTCCACTGGAATATACCTTTTTTGTTAGCAGAATCGATTAAAGCTTAAATACACTTGGCAGGTTTAGGCAGGCCCGCAATCTTTGTCGCCTGTTTGGCAGGACCCACCGGAAAGAGGGTATAGAGGTACTTAGAGTTACCTTTATCCGGCCCTAAGCTTTGACCAATCGCTTTGACTAACACGCGAATTGCAGGGCTGGTTTTATATTCCAGATAAAAATCCCGAACAAAATTAACCACTTCCCAGTGAGCACTGGTCAGTTCAATCTGTTCTTCTTGGGCTAACAGCGGCGCCATATCCGGCTGCCAGTCGGCGATATTCTTTAAATAGCCTTGATGGTCGCGTTCAATTTCGACGCCATTGAATATAAGCGGATTTACCACGTGATCACCTTATCGTGCTGCAAAGATTGAGCGACAAACTCGTTGTAATCAATCTGACTA
The DNA here is from genome assembly GCF_019457435.1 of Shewanella sp. FJAT-51649. Lineage (NCBI taxonomy): Bacteria > Pseudomonadati > Pseudomonadota > Gammaproteobacteria > Alteromonadales > Shewanellaceae > Shewanella > Shewanella sp. FJAT-51649. The sequence goes on from NZ_CP080411.1 coordinate 2,426,437, forward strand.
ATGTTTTTAAGACGTTCCGTTAAGCCACGGGCAATGACATCGTCTTTGAGCACCATCACCTTAAAGGGCGATAGCGCCATGGCCCATTGGCGCAGTAATAATGCGTTAACGCCATCGCTCGAGAGTAAAATCGCATCCTCTTTGCAAGCATAACGTAGGCAAAGTTTGAGGGCATTGTCTCGGCTGGGCGAGGTTTGGATATGATGTAAAATCATTAGAATACTAAGACCTCATCAACGGCTTTTAAGTGAGCTGAGATGGCTTCATCGTTTAAGATAGTCACCGGAATAGACAACAAGCTATGGCTTAAACCGTAGTCACCTAAGGACTGTTTGCAGGCGAACACTGATTCGATGTCGTACAGCGGGAGCGCTTTTAGCGCCGCGAGGTAATCTTTACCACCGATAAGTTCGGGTTGTTGATCTTTAAGCAGATGCAACACGCCTTCATCGACAAACACTAAACTCACTTCTTGCTCAAAACTGGCGCTTAACAGGGCAAAGTCTAAGGCTTCGCGGCCTTTAGTAGTGCCATGAGGCGCGCTTCGGAACAATATACAGATTTTTTTCATAGCATTTCCGAAGCTTAAAAGCAGATCAAACGATCGGCTGATTCAATTCCCGTGACCAGTTCACCCAGTCCACCCATGATAAAAGAATGTTCAACATTCCAGTGGTTTAGCCCGTTCTCTTGTGCCTCTTGCTGCGAGACTATGCCGCGTCTTAATGCCGCAGAAACACAGTTCACGAGGGAGACTTGATGCTCGGCCGCCAGTTGTTTCCAGCCTTTAACCACATCATATTCATCGGATGCGGGTAAGTTAAAGTCCGTCGAGTTATACACGCCATCCTGGTAGAAAAACACGCAGACAATCTCATGTCCGCTTTGCAGGGAGGCTTGGGTGAAACGTAGGGCATTCACGCTTGCCGACGTGCCATAGGCTGGCCCGTTTACTTGGATAATAAATTTGCTCATCATAAAAAAAATGGCCCTAAAAGTAGGGCCATTTTAGCGTAAGTTTCCCGAAAAGGGGATTAATCATCGTTACCAATGCCAAGCAAATGCAAAATGGCAATAAACAGGTTTAAAAAGTCCAGATACAAGGAGATAGTGGCGCGGATATAGTTAGTCTCGCCGCCATTCACGATACGGCTAGTATCGAACAGGATAAAGCCGGTCATTAACAGCGCAAGACCCGCGTTAATCGCCATAAAGGCCACACTGTTACCCACGAAAATGTTAATCAGCGCAGCGGCGATGACCACAATCAATCCGGCGAACAGGAAACCACGTAGGAAAGAGAAGTCTTTCTTCGTCGTGACTGCATAGGCCGAGAGTGCAATAAAGATAACCGAGGTTAATCCTAAAGCTTGCATGATAAGCTCAGAGCCATTGGTCATGCCAGCGTAGTGGTTAAGCATGTAACCTAATGAGGCGCCTTCCATACCGGTGAAGGCAAATACCCAGAAAATACCCGCAGCCGAGTCAGCTTTGCGTAGGGTAACAAACAACAGCACTAAACCACCGATAGATAAACCGAGTGACATCAGAGGGCTGATATTGAGTGCCATCGCTAAGCCTGCACACAATGCCGAGAAGGCGAGGGTCATGGCCAACAATAAATAGGTATTTTTAAGAAGTTTATTCACTTCTAGGGTGGATGCACTCGCTGAGTACAAGGTTTGCTGAGTCATATCTTTCTCCATTAGCTTTTAAATCCAAACTGATCATTTTGATTTTTAACGGGGACGAGAGTTCCCATCAATATCGCAAATCCAGTAAAACTGGGTGAATACTACCTAAAACAGCGCTGGGCTTAAAGGATTCACGCCACAAATAACAAGTTGTAATGACTGATTTTTCTGAGCGGCCTAACGCTTAAGGCGTATTTCGTTACACCAGTGCAACACAAAGACTTTAAAACAAGCTTAATCCTGAGGTAATGCAGTAATATTACGCCAACCATTCACGGTGTAATTTCTCAGTATCCCCTAAGTAGTCGAGCACCCAAGCAAGGGCGGGCGACATCTTGTCGGCGTTCCAAGCTAGGCAACAGGGGCTGGTTAATTTAGGATTTTCAAGCTGCTTTTCAACCAAAGCGCCCGCTTTAATAAATACGCTGGCTAAATGTACTGGCATATAGCCGATGCCTAGTCCCTCTCTAAAGCAGTTAATCGCGCGGATCCAATCCGGCACTACGAGTCTGCGTTGATTCTCCAATAACCAGGTCATGCGCTTAGGAATTTCCCGCGAGGTATCTTCCAAACAAATGGAGGGGAAGGGACGCAGTTCATCATCGGTCAAGGGGCGATCAATACTGGCTAAGGGATGGTTTTTACTCACCAAAAATGCCCATTGGATATCGCCCATGTCCTTATACTGGTATACACCACCTACAGGGATAGCAGTGGTTGCGCCAATGGCGATATCACTGCGCCCGGTTGCAAGTGCCTCCCACACCCCGTTAAAGACCTCGATGCGGATGATAAGCTCAATATCATGGAAATGGCGGTAAAAGTCGGCGATTAATACGCTAATTCTGTCGGCACGCACTATGTTATCTAAGGCGATAGACAGTGTGGGTTGCCAGCCGTTGGCCACACGCTGGGTGCCGCGTTTCATCTCATCCATTTGAGTCAGCAAGTTTCTGGCTTGCTTAACAAAATGCTCTCCCGCGGGGGTCAAGGTCACGCTGCGGTGGTGGCGCTCAAATAACACGACGCCAAGTTCTTCTTCGATTTGTTTAACGGCATAACTGACCGCAGAAGGGACCTTGTGCAGTCGATTGGCTGCCGCCGTAAAACTCCCCACCCGGGCCACGATATCAATGAGTTCTAACGCTTGTTCCGAGAGCATAGCTGACATCCATTGTGATGAAAATAATTGATAGCATCTGTCAAAAATAAACGTTTCCAATCAAATTAACAAGTATTTAGACTGCACGCCTTAAGTCTTTTGACATGATTATTTTATGAAAACGTCTAGTAATATCTTTGTAAATATGAAGTTTTTTATATTTTTATTCTATTTGGCCTTATTGAGCATGTTAGGCTTTATTGCCACTGACATGTATTTACCTGCTTTCAAAGCAATTGAAAGTTCGTTCAATTCTTCACCGTCACAAGTGGCAATGTCGCTCACCTGTTTTCTGGCCGGTTTAGCCTTAGGGCAACTGATTTATGGCCCTTTGGTCAGTAAACTCGGCAAACGTTATGCTCTTATCCTCGGCCTTGGCATTTTTGCGCTCGCCAGTGTGGCCATCGCCAATAGCGATTCGATACTGATGCTGAACATCGCTCGCTTCTTCCAAGCCGTAGGCGCCTGTAGTGCAGGGGTCATCTGGCAAGCGATTGTGGTCGAACAGTATGATGCCGAAAAAGCGCAGGGAATTTTCAGTAACATTATGCCGTTAGTGGCATTATCACCCGCATTAGCCCCCATCCTTGGTGCTTATATTCTGAACGATTTTGGATGGCGTGCAATCTTTATCTCATTGTGTGTGATTGCCTTTTTATTGGTATTGATGACCTTATACTTCGTGCCGAGCCATGCAGAGCATCAGGATGCTAAACCAAGCGCGGTTTCCTACGGGCAGATTTTGAAAAATACCCGTTACCTTGGCAATGTGGTGATTTTTGGTGCCTGTTCGGGTGCGTTTTTCGCATATCTTACTGTATGGCCGATTGTGATGGAGCAACACGGCTATCAGGCAACTGAGATTGGGCTGAGCTTTATTCCGCAAACCATCATGTTTATTGTGGGTGGATACGCGAGTAAGTTGTTGATAAAACGCATTGGTGCCGACCGTACACTCAACGTATTGCTGACCATTTTTGGACTCTGCGTTATCTCGATTGTGTTTTTCACCTTATTAATGAAGGCGGAAACCATTTTCCCACTGCTGATTTCCTTCTCGATACTCGCAGCGGCGAACGGGGCGATTTATCCGATTGTAGTAAACAGTGCTTTGCAACAATTCACTCAAAATGCGGCTAAGGCGGCAGGATTACAGAACTTTTTGCAAATCACCATCGCCTTTGGCGCCTCAAGCTTAGTCGCGCTCTGGGCAAGTTCAGGAGAAGTCGCCATAGGTTGGGGGATTCTGAGCTGTTCATTAGTAGTGATCTTAGGTTACCTGTTAAAAACCGAGCAAACTTGGGCTGATTTTGCTAAACACTTTACTGCACCGGATCCTGCTCGTCTTGGGATCAATGCAGATACGAAGCAAAATCAAGCAGATTGAATGTAATACGAGCAGTTAGCGCAGAATTATCAGTTAGTGCTTTACAGTCCGTAAACTAACTTATATTATGCGCATCGTTCGGAGGGGTGGCAGAGTGGTTTAATGCACCGGTCTTGAAAACCGGCGTGGGTTTATAGCCCACCCAGGGTTCAAATCCCTGCTCCTCCGCCATATTCTACGGAAAAGCCATCAGCAATGATGGCTTTTTTGTTTTTGGAATTTCGAAAGTTGAACCTAGGGTTCCTTATGCTAAGCGCAGTTCCTTCACCCTATTCAGATAAAAAGGCCGCTAAGTTATTAGCGGCCTTTTTCTTTCGCACTAGATTTAATTTCCCAATAGCTTGGTTGTTCAAATAGCAAAGTAGCTTAGGTGAAGTAAGGCTAGGTTAAGTGAGCTTATGCCTAATAAGGCTTAGCGCAAAAGTTTCATAGGCAGGAACCGTTTCACTCCCCACCCATGTGCAATAAATACAGTCGGGATCGTTCAATGCAAGTCCCAGAGCATCAAGATAGTCGGGGCCGTTGACCACGAAAAACTGCTTTTTATAGGGCAACAACACCATCTGCGGTGCTTGCTCTAAAAAAGCCAACGCCTCATCAAAACCGCTAAACCAGTGATTGAGCAAGGTATCGCAGCGCCTGTTATGGAATAGGGTACCTAAGTCTTCACCAATTAACGCTTGCCCCGATAACACTCTTTGGCAGTGATTAAAATCTGTAAAACCGAGCTCTCGGGCCAAGACGCTTTGGCAATGCTTGAGTTGGATGTCCTGCTGGGTTAAACCTTGCTTATTCATCAAGGAGGCGAGTTTATCTAGCGCCACTACATCGCCAGCTTGGCAGGCTTTAAGGCGCTTTTTAGCGAGGATTTTGACTTCAGTTAAGGCGCGTGGTGCTGGGGTAATTTGTTGTATCACAAACAATTCTCCTAAGTTTTATTGGCATCTCCGCTAAGCCAAACCTAATCAATTGTTGTGTCATACATGTGATGCGTACATCGAGATATGAGTCAGAGTGATGTCATCTTCTGCGGATAGGCGTCTCTGCAACCTGACGCCATTATTCGACTTCTTCATGCTCGAGTCAAGCTCAGTACTGCTTCTCCCATCCTTACGCTCATCCCCCCGAATCGTTACATGCTCAGCCTTAATGTTAAAAATTTTATCACCATCAACTAAAATCATATTGTATTACTATTGAGCTGTAGTAATATTGTAGTACTAAATAATATTTACTCTACCTGCGTAAACCGGATCGGACGCAGACAAAATGTACGGGGATGCAAATGTCGAATGTTTTAGGGGCTTACGCGTTAGGGCTTGATTACGGCTCTGATTCAGTTCGCGCGTTATTGGTGGATACCCAAACGGGCGCAGAAGTAGCAACAAATGTGGTGTACTACCCACGTTGGAAGAAGGGGCTTTTTTGCGATCCCGCGAAGAATCAATTTAGACAACATCCCCTCGATTACATCGAAAGCCTTATCGAGGTAGTGCAAGGGCTATGGGCAAAAGCCCCGAGTGGCGCCGCGCAAAGAGTCTGCGGTTTGAGTGTTGATACCACAGGCTCAACCCCAATCGCGGTCGATGAATCTGGTGTTGCTTTAGCCTTAAAACCAGAGTTTGCGAATAACCCCAATGCCATGTTTTTGCTTTGGAAAGATCACAGCGCCATCCTCGAAGCTCAGCAAATTACCGCTGCGGCAAACGATTCAAGCGAAAATTACCTGAAATATGAAGGGGGAATTTACTCCTCCGAATGGTTTTGGGCGAAAGCGCTATTTGTACTGCGCCACGACACCGAAGTCAGACAAGCCGCCTATAGCTGGGTCGAGCACTGTGATTGGATCACCGCATTAATGACGGGCACTACACATCCAAAGGTCTTTAAAGCCGGGCGCTGCGCCGCCGGTCACAAAGTGATGTGGCATGAGTCATGGAATGGCTATCCGCCGAATGACTTTTTCGTTGGCATCGACCCCTTACTCGATGGCTTGAGAGACAAGTTACCGCTTGAAACCTGCACATCTGACAAGGTTTGCGGCAAGCTAACCCCAGAGTGGGCACAGCATTTAGGGCTATCGACCGAGGCTATCGTGTCCTTTGGCTCATTCGACTGTCACGCAGGTGCCGTTGGGGCCAATGTTAAACCCGGCGTCTTAACCAAGGTGATGGGGACCTCTACCTGCGATATCACGGTCGCCAGTTATGACGATATAGGTGAGCGTTGTATCAAAGGCATTTGCGGTCAAGTCGATGGCTCTGTATTGCCCGGCATGATAGGGCTAGAAGCGGGTCAGTCTGCCTTTGGCGATCTCTACGCTTGGTTTAGGGATCTCACCGCATGGCCGATGCAACAGCTTGACACTTCAGCCTTATTTGATGAAAACACCAAAGCCAAACTCATTCAGCAACTCGAAGCTGAAACCCTGACAATGTTAGGCAATGCGGCCGCGAAAATCCCCGTTGGCGAGACGGGCATTGTCGCGCTGGATTGGATTAACGGACGTCGCACCCCCGATGCCGACCAATCTGTTGCCATGGCTATCACAGGCTTAACCATGGGTAGCCAAGCACCGCAAGTCTTCAAAGCTTTAGTGGAAGCTAGCGCCTATGGCGCACGGGCTATCATCGAGCGCTTCAAACAGGAAGGCGTATGCATTGACCATGTGGTCACCATTGGTGGGATCTCGAAAAAATCCGACTTCATTATGCAAACCTGCGCCGATGTGTGGAATTGCAACATCGACGTACTCGAGAGCGAGCAAAGCTGCGCACTGGGCGCCGCCATTTATGCCGCAACCGCAGCCGGGGTTTATCCCGATGTGCTGAGTGCCCAGGCAGCCATGGCCTCGAACGTTGCGAAAACCTATCAGCCAAATCCTGAAAACGCAGAGAAATATCAAGCGCTTTACCTAGGGTACTTAGCCCTTGGCCACTATGTTGATGGAGCGAAATAAGATGTCTTTTTTAGAGCTAAAACGCGAAGTATACGAAGCCAACATGGAGCTTGAGAAACGTAAACTGGTTACTTACACCTTTGGCAACGTTTCACAAATTGATCGCCAACTCGGCGTCATTGGTATCAAACCAAGCGGTGTGCCCTATGAAGATTTGAAGGTTGAAGACATTGTGATTGTTGACCTTGAGAATCAAATCGTAGAAGGGCGCATGCGTCCTTCATCCGATACCAAGACACACACCTATTTGTATCGCCAGTGGCAGAGTATTGGTGGCATTACCCATACCCACTCGACCTACGCCACTGCCTGGGCGCAGGCACAGATTGCGATTCCCTGTTTAGGTACAACACAGGCCGATTATGTGTACGGTGAAATCCCGTGCACAGCGGTGATGCGCAACGATCAGATCAGCCGCGACTACGAAGAAGAAACCGGCGTGCAGATCCTCGATTGCTTCGCCGACCGAGATCCTAACGAGTCGCCCATGGTAATCGTTGCAGGTCATGCACCGTTCACTTGGGGCGCGAATGCGGCTAAATCCGTATATCACGCCGTGTTGCTCGAAGAAATCGCTCGGATGGCGTATCTCACCAAAACATTATCACCAGGTATCAGTCAGTTAAAACAAGAGCTTATTGATAAGCACTATTTGCGTAAGCATGGAAAAGACGCTTATTACGGCCAAAGCAAGTAATTGCCAGTCGGGTCTCATTTCAAAATAGAGAGAGTAATATGAAAGCCTTCAAACAAAAACAAGTGTGGTTTATCACGGGTTCGCAGGATTTATACGGCCCGAAAGTATTAGAGCAAGTCGCTAAAAACAGTGAGCAAATTGTTCATGGCTTTAATGAATCATCCGCCATTTCCATCGAAGTGGTGTATAAACCAACTGTAAAATCCCCACGGGAAATTCACGCCGTATGCCAAGCAGCCAACAGCGATGAAAACTGTGTTGGTGTGATCCTGTGGATGCACACTTTCTCTCCTGCCAAGATGTGGATTGCTGGCCTTAATGAATTAAGCAAGCCATTCATGCACTTACACACTCAGTTCAATGCCGAGCTCCCTTGGAGCGAAATCAACATGAACTACATGAACACCCACCAAAGTGCTCACGGTTGCCGCGAATTTGGTTTTATCGGCACTCGTATGCGTAAAGAGCGTAAAGTGGTTGTGGGTCACTGGCAATCGGGCGATGTACAGGCACAAATCGATGATTGGTGCCGCGCAGCGGCGGGTTGGCACGAGAGCCAAAACCTGCGTATCGCCCGCTTTGGTGACAACATGCGTCAAGTGGCCGTGACTGAAGGCGACAAAGTTGCCGCACAAATTCAATTCGGTTACGAAGTGCACGCCTACAGCTTAGGTGAACTCAATGAGGCGATTGCAGCCATTGCCGAAGGCGATGTGACTGCACAGCTCGACCGTTACGCCAGCGAATACCAAGTGGGTAACGAGCTATTTGGCGATGAATACCAATTAGACCGTTTAAGAAAAGAAGCCAAGATTGAACTTGGCTTAACCCAATTCTTAACCCAAGGTGGATTTGGTGCCTTTACCAACTGCTTCGAAAACCTCACTGGCATGACAGGATTACCAGGACTGGCGACCCAACGTCTGATGGCGAACGGTTTCGGTTACGGCGGCGAAGGTGACTGGAAAACGGCTGCCATGGTGCGCATCATGAAGGTAATGGGTCAAGGCCGTGCCGGTGGTACTTCATTTATGGAAGACTACACCTATAACTTTGGTGCGACTGACCAAGTTCTCGGCGCCCACATGTTAGAAGTGTGCCCATCGATTGCCGCTGCAAAACCACGTTTAGAAGTTCACCGCCACACCATTGGTGTGCGTTGTGACGTGCCACGTCTGTTGTTCACTGGTAAAGCGGGCCCAGCAATCAACGTATCGACTATCGATTTAGGCAACCGTTTCCGTATTATTCTCAATGAATTAGATACAGTAACGCCACCACAGGATCTGCCAAATCTGCCTGTCGCATCAGCGCTGTGGGAGCCTCGTCCGAATTTAGCGGTTGCCGCCGCGGCTTGGATCCACGCCGGTGGTGCTCACCACTCGGCTTATAGCCAAGCCATCACGACTGATCAGATTGTCGACTTTGCTGAAATGGCCGGTGCTGAACTGGTTATTATCGATGCCGATACTAAGATCCGCGAGTTTAAGAATGAGCTTCGCCAAAATTCCGTTTATTACGGTTTAGCAAGAGGTTTATAATTCTCGTGCAGCAATAAAGCCGCCTTCGGGCGGCTTTCATTTTTCTGGCACCATTCATTTCATAGGGTTAACACAGATGTATACAGAATTTGACGGCATTATCTTCGATATGGATGGCACCTTAGTCGACAGCGGTCAGTTGCATGAGCAGGCATGGCGACAAACTTTGAATCACTTTGGGATCCCCGTAGAACCTGCACTGATGCGCTCGTTAGCGGGCGTGCCCACCATTGGCACCTTAGAGATCCTGATCGCCCATTTTGGCGTCACGCCAACGGCCAGTAGCGAGGCCATGAACGAGTATAAAGAAGCCCTAGTGCGCGACACTATGCATTTATATGTAAAGCCGACAGCATTAGCCGAATTTGCCAAGCAGAATCAGGGCAAACGCCCAATGGCGGTCGGCACAGGTGCCTACACAGAGGAAGCCATTCAAATCTTAACCCTGTGTGGATTACTGGAATTAGTCGATTATGTGGTGGGTGCAGATCAGGTCGCGTCACCCAAACCCGCGCCAGATACCTTTTTACGCTGCGCCGAACTGATGGGCATAACGCCTGAGCGCTGTATCGTATTTGAAGATGCAAAGGCGGGCATCCAAGCCGCCGAAGCTGCGGGGATGTTTGTGGTCGATGTGCATGCCGAATTACAGATTGAAAATGACTATTTCCTAGGCACTCAGTAGCCCTTGCGAGCTTGTCCAATCACTGGTTAAAACGCAAAATTAGACTTTACAATGTAAAAGTTTGGGGTAAGGTAGGGACAGTAAGTTTAGGGAAATTCCCATAAATTCTTAGCGTTAACAAAATTTTTATTACCTTTATCAGGAAAGGTAGTATCATAACATTTGTTTATCAGCGTTAAGCACCTTATCCAGCCGATTGGATTGAGCACAGAGATAGAGAGTTAAAGAGGGCACTATGGCAAATCAGGCAAATAACCGTCCGCAGAATATCCATAACTGGGTGGCAAGCGAATTAGGTTCTCGCATTGTGGGCGGCTTTTATGCGCCAGGTGAATATATCCCTAACGAAAATGCTATCTGTGAAGAGCTGGAAGTGTCACGCACCTCCTTAAGGGAAGCCTTTAAGGTGCTCACGGCAAAGGGGCTTATCGAATCTCGCCCTAAACTTGGCACCCGTATTCGTGAGCGTCGCCACTGGAATATGTTCGATCCGGTGATCTTAAACTGGTTTTCCCAATCTAAACCTTCGCCCGAGTTTTACACTTCTCTCTATGAAATCCGTGAAGTGTTTGAACCCGCAGCGGCGGAACTGGCGGCGAAAAAACGCACCCCTGAGCAGCTTGAGGTGATTGCAGCGGCCTATGCCAAGATGGAAGCGGCCGAATTAGGTACGGATGAAGTCTATACCTCGGATATCGATTTCCACATGGCGATTTTAGATGCGACCAATAACGAGTTTATGGTGTCTCTCGGTGTGTCTATTCAATCTGCGCTGCTCGAAATCTTCAGACTCAGTAGCACAATTCAGGATGACTTTATCCAATCACTCCCAGGGCATAAGGCCATTTATACTGCGATTGCCGCAGGGGACAGTGAAGGCGCGAAAGCCGAAATGAATAAATTACTCTCGACGTCTCAAGATACTGTGCATAAAAATATCGAGCGTAAATAACAAAATATCGAACATAGTAACGAGTTACTTATCTTTAACGTCACTCGAGCAATAAAAAAGGTGAACTTAGGTTCACCTTTTTTGCTTTGCTGCCAGCAGAAAATAGGGTTACTGCGGCTCGCTGATACCTTCGCTCGTCATATGAATGCGCTGTAGGGTGCCATCGGCATTGTAATGCAGCGGGTCAATGGCAACTGAACGTCTAAACTCACCGCCGCCATCCTGCGATGCGCCGGTATGGTAGATAAAGTAGGATTTACCTTTAAATTCAATAATCGCTTGATGATTTGTCGGCGAGTTGCCCGCCACTTCATTTAAGATGCCTTGGTATTTCCACGGGCCCAGGATGCTATCACTGGTCGCATAGGCAATTTTTTCAGGGAAGCCTGAAGCGTATGAAAGATAATAGGTTTTATCTTTTTTATGTACCCAAAGCGCTTCGGTAAAGTTAGGCACATCAATGGCATTAATTGGGCCATCGAGTTCAATCATATTGTCTTTAAGTTTTGCATATCGCGGTTTAGTGTTACCCCAAAAAATATAAGCCTGCTTGTCATCGTCGATAAAGACCGCAGGATCGATATCATCCCAATCAATCTCAGTATCTGTGGTCATATCATTAGTGATAAGGGCTGTGCCGCGGGCATCCTTGAAGGGGCCAAGTGGATTATCAGCAACCGCGACACCTATGGCAAAGCCATTGATTTTGTTGTGTCTTGCCGTCACAAACCAGTAAAACTTACCTTCTTTTTCGATCACATGGCTAGCCCATGCATCTCCTTTAGCCCAGCTGAAATCCTTGACCGATAACTTGCTGCCATGGGCCGTCCAATTGTGCATATCCTTAGAGCTAAAAACGAGCCAATCATGCATTTCGAAGAAGGTGCGATTGTCCTTTGCTACGTCATGGCCAGTATAAAGATAGACAGTATCTTGATGCACTATTGCAGCGGGATCGGCGGTAAATACATCCGTAAACAGAGGGTTAGCAGCAATCGCTGCAGTGCTGACACTCGAACTCAATGCCAAACACACACTCAAAAATGCCTTTTTCATACTTCCTCTATTGTTTTTTGATATTTTGGTATTATAGTAATACCAATACTTTTACGTGCTAGCAATATTAAAGTACAAATTGTTAACTCAGGGCATTAGGTTCGTCCGTTCGTTTTATGTTGAGTGTTACTCAATCGTTCGGGCAGGGCATGTGCCTTGGAAGACGAAGGTGTCATATGAATAATAAAAAACCGAAAACACTTCGTTCGGCTAGTTGGTTTGGTAGTGATGACAAAAATGGCTTTATGTATCGCAGTTGGATGAAAAACCAAGGCATACCCGAGCATCACTTTCAAAATAAGCCTGTGATTGGTATTTGCAATACCTGGTCAGAATTGACGCCCTGTAATGGTCATCTACGGGAATTGGCGCAAAGAGTAAAGAATGGCATTCGGGAAGCGGGTGGCATTCCAGTGGAGTTTCCAGTGTTTTCGAATGGCGAGTCCAACTTGCGTCCAAGCGCCATGCTCACCCGTAACCTTGCGGCCATGGACACGGAAGAAGCCATTCGAGGCAACCCCATCGATGGTGTTGTGTTGTTAGTAGGCTGCGATAAAACGACTCCGGCTTTATTAATGGGCGCGGCTAGTTGTGATTTACCGACAATCGTTGTTACCGGTGGTCCCATGCTCAATGGTAAGCATAAGGGCAAGGATGTTGGTTCGGGCACACTCGTATGGGAACTGCATCAAGAATATAAAGCGGGCAACATCAGTCTCGCCGCATTTATGAATGCCGAAGCGGATATGTCACGCTCGACGGGCACCTGTAACACTATGGGCACGGCATCGACCATGGCCTGTATGGTGGAAACCCTTGGAGTGAGTTTGCCACACAATGCAGCCATTCCTGCGGTGGACTCCCGCCGCCAAGTATTGGCGCATATGTCGGGAATGCGAATTGTGGAGATGGTCAAAGAGGATTTGACCTTAAGTAAAATTTTAAGCCGTGATGCTTTTATCAATGCCATCAAAGTGAATGCCGCCATTGGTGGCTCAACCAACGCCGTTATTCATTTAAAGGCGATCGCTGGCAGGATAGGGGTTGAGCTGTCACTCGATGACTGGCGCCATGGTTACACAGTACCGACCATAGTGAATCTTAAGCCTTCGGGTCAGTACTTAATGGAAGACTTTTACTACGCAGGTGGCCTGCCAGCAGTATTAAGGCAGCTGTTTGAGCATGATTTACTGAGTAAAAACACGCTCACAGTCAATGCCGCTAGCCTCTGGGACAATGTCAAAGAGGCGCCTTGTTATAACCAAGAGGTGATCATGTCACTTGAAAATCCCTTGGTTGAAAATGGCGGCATTCGCGTACTGCGCGGCAATCTCGCGCCCCGAGGCGCAGTGATCAAAACTTCAGCCGCCAGCGCGCACCTGATGCAGCACCGCGGTAAGGCCGTGGTGTTTGAAAGCTTCGACGATTACAACGCTCGCATCGGCGATCCTGAATTGGATATCGATGAAAACAGCATTATGGTGCTTAAAAACTGTGGCCCTAAGGGATATCCGGGCATGGCTGAGGTCGGCAATATGGGACTGCCACCTAAGCTGTTGAAAAAAGGAATTAAGGACATGGTGAGGATTTCCGATGCACGCATGAGTGGCACCGCCTTTGGGACTGTTGTGTTGCATGTTGCCCCAGAAGCACAAGCCCTTGGCCCACTGGCCGCCGTCCAAAATGGTGACATGATAGCGCTAGACACCTATGCCGGAACGTTACAGTTGGAGATCAGTGACCAAGAGTTACAAGCCCGTCTTGACAAACTGGCGGCGGTGAAATCCATTCCCGTAAATGGTGGCTATCTCTCGCTCTTTAAAGAGCATGTTCTCCAGGCGGATGAGGGATGTGATTTTGATTTTCTCGTGGGATGTCGAGGTGCAGAGATACCAGCACATTCCCATTAAATATGAACTCGTTTTCTTTTATAATAAAACCAGATAATTATTTTAATAAAAGGTTGAGTTATGAAGTTGACTAATCAATACCCGAGTTTACAAGGGAAAACCATTTTTATCAGTGGTGGCGCAACGGGTATTGGAGCTTGCTTGGTTAATGCTTTTTTAGAGCAGGGCGCTAAGGTGGCATTTGTCGATATTTTAGTTGAGGAGTCGACTCAACTCGTCGCAGATCTTAAGCAGACTCAACCAGAGGCCAGCGTAAAATTTTATCACTGCGATCTTGTCGATATCGCCGCCCTCAAGCGTGTGATTGCTCAGGTTGAGGACGATTTAGGTCCAATCTCGGTATTGATTAACAATGCCGCGTGCGATCAACGCCATAGTATCGACGAAGTGACCCCAGAATATTGGGACCAATGCCTAAACACCAATTTGCGGCATTACTTTTTCGCCGTACAAGCGGTCAGGCCGCAAATGCAGCGCCTCGGTGGAGGCTCAGTGATCAACTTAGGTTCAATGAGTTGGCACAATCGGCAAGCGGGCATGGCGGGTTACACCGCATCTAAGGCCGGCGCCATGGGCTTAACCCGAGGGTTAGCTGCCGATTTAGGTAAAGATAAAATTCGGATTAATACCTTAACACCGGGTTGGGTGATGACAAAACGTCAACTCACACACTGGGTAGATAAAGATACGGCAAAACATATCGAAAATAACCAATGTATTAAAGAATATGTGATGCCCGAAGATATTGCTGCTATGGCGTTATTTTTAGCAGCAGATGATAGCAAACTCTGCACCGCACAAAATTTTATTGTCGATGGTGGTTGGATTTAAATATCACAATAAAATTTCAGTTCATTGAATAATGAGGTGAGTGCTGAGTTTATTTTAAATAAAAGGTAAAGCACTCACCATGCAACTCTCTGTTACTCAAAAAAGCCTACAACACACCGCATTTGCGGATGAATTACAATTAGTCACGCTCACCAATAGCCACGGGCTTGAAGTGGTTCTGTCAAATTACGGCGCCAGTATTTGGTCAGTCAAACTTTATGGCCGAGCGCAAGAACCTATTTCATTAAGTCTTGGCTATCAAGATATTAAAGATTGGGCAACTAATCCGTATTATTTTGGTATTACCGCCGGCCGTGTCGCCAATCGTATTGGTAAAGCACAATTCCCCTTAGCGGGTAAAACGATTCAATTAGTCGCCAATGAAGGTAATAATCAACTTCACGGCGGACCGAAAGGATTAAGCCATTGCTCTTGGCAGGTTGAGACGCTGCAGGATAATGACAGTGTAGCGGCGGTTTTCAGCATTATCAGCCCCGATGGCGATCAAGGATTTCCGGGTAATCTTGCCATTAAGCTAGAATACCGCCTCAATGAAAACAATGAATTAACCCTGACTTATCACGCCGTTTGCGATCAAACCACCCCTGTCTGTTTAACCAATCATGCTTACTGGAATCTTGCCTCCAACAAGCAGCAAGGCATTTTAGGGCACGAACTCTCCATTCAAGCCAGCCATTTCCTAGCGCTCGATAATGAACAGATCCCGACGGGTGAATTAATCTTAGTCGACGATAGCGCTTACGATTTCAAACAATCAAAGCTAATTGCTACGGATATAAAGCAATTAACCAATGGTTATGATCATTATTTTGTGATGGATAGAAATCCTGACAATAAAAACAGTTTGCAGACTATTGCGGTGTTAAAAGATCCGCTTTCTGGCCGAGAACTCGAAATTAGTACCACGGAAGTCGGCGTGCAATTTTATAGCGGCAACTTTCTCGATGGCAGCCATATTGATGATGAAGGTTATCGCATTAATCAATTTCATGGTCTCTGTTTAGAAACCCACGGTTATCCGAATGCGGTAAACATTGACCATTTCCCGAGTGTCATGCTTGAGGCAAATACTCAACATCAACAAATTACGGTACATAAGTTTAAAAATATTTAATTCAATTAAGGCGAAATAACATTTATTTGTACGAGTTAGTCTGCAGTTAACAGCAGGCTAGGGGATCTCTGTTACCTAAAATTATAAAGGGAATAATAATGAAACATAATAAAATCATTACCGCATTGGGATTATGGGCTGTCAGTGCTACTTGTGCCTACGCCACCACAGTGGGCTTTTCACAGGTTGGCTCCGAGAGTGGTTGGCGTACCAGCTTTAGCGAAGCGGTCAAGGCCGAAGCCAAACAGCGTGGCATCGATTTAAAATTTGCCGACGCTCAGCAAAAACAAGAGAACCAAATCAAAGCCGTGCGTAGCTTTATCGCCCAAGGTGTGGATGCCATTATTATCGCGCCCGTGGTAGAAACAGGTTGGAAACCCGTACTGAAAGAAGCCAAACGCGCCAAAATCCCAGTCGTGATTGTCGACCGTAATATCAAGGTCGATGATGACTCCCTATTCCTCACCCGTATTGCCTCCGACTTTAGCGAAGAAGGCCGCAAGATTGGCCAATGGCTGATGGATAAAACCCAAGGCAACTGTGATATAGCCGAGTTGCAAGGCACGGTAGGTGCAACCGCTGCGATTGATCGCGCAGCCGGTTTTAACCAAGTGATTGCCAATTATCCCAATGCCAAGATTGTTCGTAGCCAAACTGGCGAATTTACCCGCGCTAAGGGTAAAGAAGTGATGGAAGGTTTCCTCAAGGCGCAAAACGGTCAGCCACTGTGCGCCGTATGGTCGCATAACGATGAAATGGCCCTTGGCGCCGTGCAAGCCATTAAAGAAGCCGGTTTAAAACCGGGCAAAGATATTCTGATTGTCTCCGTGGACGGTGTTCCCGATTACTTTAAGGCGATGGCCGATGGCGATGTCAATGCCACGGTTGAGCTGAGCCCATACTTAGGCGGCCCAGCATTTGATGCTATCGATGCGTACCTGAAGGGCAATAAGGATCAAGCCAAGCTTATTAGCACCACGGGTGATGTATTTACCCAAGAAACCGCTGCCGCAGAGTACGAAAAGCGCCGCCAGCAATAATCCCATTGACGCTTTCTTGGGGAATAGCGCTATGAGCCTTATTTTAGAACTCAAGCAGATCAGTAAGCATTATCCGGGCGTTAAAGCCCTTGAGGATGTGAGCTTACGGTTATTTGCAGGGGAAGTTCACGCCCTATTGGGCGAAAACGGTGCGGGTAAATCGACGCTGGTGAAAGTAATGACAGGCGCCCAGTCGAAAGACATGGGCGACATCCTCTTTCTTGGCGAGCCGCAACACTTCAACACACCTATGGATGCGCAAAAATCGGGGATCAGCACGGTTTATCAGGAGGTGAACTTAGTGCCTAATCTGACCGTGGCACAAAACCTGTTCCTCGGTTACGAACCGCGCCGCCTTGGTCTGATCCATTTTAAAAAGATGTATGCCGACGCGCGGGCCGTGTTAACCCAGTTCAAGCTGGATATCGATGTTAGCGCGCCGCTGTCGGATTATTCCATCGCGGTGCAGCAACTGATCGCCATCGCCCGTGGCGTTGCCATGTCGGCCAAGGTATTAGTGCTCGATGAGCCTACCGCGAGCTTAGATGCCAAAGAAGTGCAAGTGCTGTTTGGGATCTTAAACCAGCTCAAAGCCAAGGGTGTGGCTATCGTGTTTATCACTCACTTCCTCGATCAGGTTTATCAGATAAGCGATCGCATTACCGTGTTACGTAACGGGCAGTTTATCGGCGAATATCTGACGGCAGAACTGCCACAACCTAAGTTGATTGAAGCCATGCTCGGGCGTTCTCTGCAGGAGCAATTGGTTAATAAACAGGAAAAGGAGCGCACCGTTACCCGCGCTGAGGCCGTGCTCTTGTCCCTCGAAGATGTGTCGGTGAAAGGTTCAATCCAATCGATGAATCTCACCGTGCCAAAGGGGCAGGCTGTTGGGCTTGCTGGGCTGCTAGGTTCGGGGCGCAGCGAAGTCTGCAACGCCGTGTTTGGGTTGGACTTGGTTGATAGCGGCAGTATCCATTTGGCTGGGCAGAAACTGAATCTGTCACAACCCGTGGATGCGATCAGCGCCGGGATCGCCCTCTGCCCCGAAGATCGCAAGATTGACGGCATCATCGGTCCTTTATCGATTCGCGAAAACATTATTCTCGCGCTGCAGGCACGTATCGGGTGGTGGCGGTATTTATCCAACACCCGGCAGCAGGAAATTGCCCAATTCTTTATCGATAAATTACAGATTGCGACGCCTGATGCGGATAAACCCATAGAGCAATTGAGTGGCGGTAATCAGCAGAAGGTAATTCTCGCGCGTTGGTTAGCCATCGAACCCATCCTGCTCGTGCTGGATGAACCTACCCGGGGCATCGATATTGGCGCCCACGCCGAAATCGTCAAGCTGATCAGAACTTTGTGTGATGAAGGCATGTCGCTGCTGGTTGCATCGTCTGAGCTCGATGAGCTCGTGGCCTTTTCAAATAAAGTCGTGGTATTACGCGACAGATATGCAGTACGTGAACTTTCAGGAGCGGAATTAACCTCGCAACACGTAATGCAAGCGATTGCGGAGGGATAAATGAAAAGCTCAGCCGAAACCCTATCATCCACACGCATGTCCGCCGATTTGATCTCACCCCAGATGAACGCATCTGAGGCGCACTCATCTGAGCGGCAACCGCGGATGCAGGAAAGTCATAAGACCATGGTTCAAGAAAAAAACGCCCGTTACCAAGCGGGCAAGTCGACCTCCTTTGGTCGATACCTGTGGCCACTATTGGCCTTAACTATTCTGTTACTGGCCAATCTGTTTATTGACAGCAGTTTCTTCAATATCAGCTATCAAGACGACAGACTCTATGGCTCTTTGATTGATATCTTAAATCGCAGTGCACCCGTGGCGCTGCTTTCCATTGGCATGAGTCTCGTGATTGCTACTGGCGGAATCGACCTGTCGGTGGGTGCTGTGATGGCGATTGCGGGCGCCGTTTGCGCGAATCTACTGTTAGTGCCGGATATCAGTTTAGTCACCGTTATCGCAGCAGGCCTTATCGTCGGGATCTTAGCTGGTTGCATTAATGGCGGCCTGGTGAGTTTCTTAGGCATTCAACCAATTGTCGCGACCTTGCTGCTTATGGTGGCTGGGCGTGGTGTTGCTCAGCTTATCAACCAAGGGCAAATTATCACCTTCCAGCACCCAGGCTTTGCCGCCATTGGGGTGGGTCAGTTTTTAGGCCTGCCGATGCCAGTGTGGATTGTGATTGGGATGCTGACCTTCAGCCAATTACTGCTGCGTAAAACCGCCCTAGGGCTTTTTATCGAAGCGGTTGGCTGTAATGCCAAGGCGAGTCGTTACCTTGGGATCAACGATAAATCCATCAAACTGTTTGCCTATGGCATTGCCGGTCTGTGCGCGGCGTTGGCCGGCATGATCAGCACCGCCGATATCCAAGGCTCAGATGCGAATAACGCCGGGCTTTGGCTTGAGCTGGATGCCGTGCTCGCCGTCGTGATTGGCGGCGCAGCGCTTACGGGCGGGCGTTTCTCTTTAATTTTGTCGGTCGTCGGCGCGCTGATCATCCAGACCTTAGCGACCACCATTATCGTCAGCGGTTTACCCGCTAAGTTTAACTTGCTGATCAAGGCCATCGTTATCCTGACCGTGCTGCTGTTGCAATCGGCTAAATTTAGGCGCCAATTGTCGGCGCTGTTCACATCCAAGCGCCAAACGGATGCCAAACCAGTGGAAAAGGGCACAAGTG
Source organism: Shewanella sp. FJAT-51649 (assembly GCF_019457435.1). Lineage (NCBI taxonomy): Bacteria > Pseudomonadati > Pseudomonadota > Gammaproteobacteria > Alteromonadales > Shewanellaceae > Shewanella > Shewanella sp. FJAT-51649. Next base: position 2,446,200 of record NZ_CP080411.1, read on the forward strand.
CAAAAGCTAGTACAGCAACAGGAGAAAAACTATGATAGCAAGACGTTTTATCCCGCTGTGGATCACCGCCTCATTGCTGCTGACCATGTTTCTGGTTGGCACCTTTCAGTTTGACGGTTTTGCCAGTGGCCGAGTAGTCACCAACCTATTGCGTGACAATGCATTCCTATTGATCACCGCATTAGGCATGACCTTAGTGATTATCTCTGGGGGGATCGATCTTTCGGTTGGCGCCGTCATCGCCTTAAGCGGGGTCGTCACCAGTTTATTGATCACCGAGTACCAGTGGCATCCATTGTTGGCCTTTGCGGTTATCTTACCCCTAGGCACTCTGTTTGGCGCACTCATGGGCACTATTATTCATGTGTATAAGTTGCAGCCTTTTATCGTGACGCTTGCGGGCATGTTCCTAGCGCGGGGCTTAGCGACGACGCTCAGCGAAGAGTCGATTGCCATTGACCATCCATTTTACGATGCGGTGGCCGAGATGAGCATTGCACTACCAGGCAATGGCGCGCTCGATTTAAGCTCGCTGATCTTTATCCTGTTCTTTGTGATTATCGCCGTGGTTATGCATTACACCCGTTTTGGTACGAATGTGTATGCCATTGGTGGCAATCAACATTCCGCCGAGCTGATGGGGATTTCCATCGCGAAAACCACCATCAGCATATACGCCATCAGCAGCTTTCTAGCGACGCTGGCGGGCATTGTCTTTACCTTTTACACCTTCTCTGGCTATGCGCTTGGTGCCATTGGGGTCGAACTGGATGCCATTGCGGCCGTGGTCATTGGCGGCACCCTGTTAACTGGCGGCAGTGGCTTTGTGCTCGGCACTGTGCTTGGGGTAATTTTGATGGGGGTGATCCAAACCTATATCACCTTCGATGGCAGCTTAAGCAGTTGGTGGACCAAGATTGTCATTGGCCTGTTACTGTTCTTCTTCATCCTGTTACAGAAACTCTTGAATGGACGCAAAACACAACATGGATAATCGTCAATCTAACGTACCTGTCTTTCGGCGCTTGCCTCTGGTCTGTTGCTTACTCGCCACATTGGTGCTGCCATTAGCGCAAGCCGTGCCTGTGCTCGAAATTAGCCGCGCACAACCCCACAGCGCCACGGTGCAAACCCTCGATGCGAATGCGCCCTTTATCGAGAGAAGGGCGGATCCTTGGGTGATCCGCGACGATGACGGCAGTTACTACTTTATTGCCTCAGTGCCTGAGTTTGACCGCATCGAACTTCGCCACGCGAAAACCATCGATGGTTTACGCCAAGCAACACCTAAAACCCTATGGCACAAGCATGAAACCGGCCCCATGAGTATCGATATTTGGGCGCCTGAGCTGCACAAAATCGATGGTCGCTGGTATATCTATTTTGCGGCCAGCAATAAGGATGTGCGTTTTCATAACCGCATGTTTGTCTTAGGACTCGAGGGCGACTCGCCGATGACGGGCCAATGGCAGGAACTTGGCAAGTTGCAATCGGCGCAGGATGCTTTCTCCCTCGATGCGACCAGCTTTAGCCTGAAGGGCGAGCGTTATTTTATTTGGGCGCAGCAGGACAAAGCCAAGCGTTACAACACCGGCTTAGTGATTGCCAAAATGTTATCGCCAACTCAACTCTCTGATAACGAAACCATTATCAGCGAGCCCTTATTGGATTGGGAACGTTTAGGTTTTAAAGTCAACGAAGGCGCCGCTGTGTTGGTTAAAAACGGTAAAGTCTTCGTAACCTATTCCGCCAGTGCCACGGACGACCGTTATGCCATGGGGCTGCTATGGGCCGATGAAAATGCCGATTTACTCGATCCCAAGAGTTGGCATAAATCGCCAAGCCCAGTCTTTACCACTGAGCCGAGCTTGAATCGTTTTGGTCCTGGCCATAATAGTTTTGTGCTGGCAGAGGATGGTAAAACCGAGCTGATGTTTTACCATGCTCGTAATTACCTTGAGCTGCAGGGGACACCATTGACCGACGGTAATAGACACACTTACTACCGTGCCATTCGCTGGTCGGCGGACGGTTTCCCCGTATTTGATAATCAGCAGAGCGATAGCCAAACCTTGAATCAGCAAGACACGCAATCCCGCGAATAAGCGAAATGCGTTTAATAAACACGAATAGCACACTTAAGTAATCGAAATAGACAGGTTTTCCATGATAAGAGCAACAAACAGCCCCCTAGTCGAGCAACGCGCCGATCCCTTTGTGTACCGACATAGCGACGGTTATTACTACTTTACGGGCTCAGTTCCGACCTACGATCGGATTGAACTGCGTAAAGCCAAGACCTTAGACGGCTTAAAAGACGCCCAAACCTACGACATCTGGTTTAAACACCCAAGTGGCCCGATGAGCCGCCACGTATGGGCGCCCGAGATCCATTATCTCGATGGCAAATGGTACATCTACTTTGCTGCCAGCGAAGAAGAAAATATTTGGGCCTTACGTCCCTATGTGCTTGAGTGCCGAGGGCAAGATCCCTTGAATGATGAATGGATTGAACTTGGTATGATGCAGGCGGCCGATGGTGATAATAAATCATTTATCGACTTTTCCTTAGATGCGACCATTTTCGAAAACAACGGTAAGCGTTACTTCTGCTGGGCGGAGAAAACCGGTGGACAATTTGCGGCATCCAACCTGTATCTTGCGGAAATGGCATCGCCCATCAAGTTAAAGACGGCGCAATTTATGCTCACTACCCCAGATTACGATTGGGAACGAGTCGATTTTTGGGTTAACGAAGGCCCCGCAGTGCTTAAACACCAGGGGAAAATCTTCATTACTTTCTCGGCCAGCGCCACAGGTGCTTGTTATTGCATGGGTTATATGGAGGCCGATGAGCATGCTGATCTGCTCGATCGTAACTCTTGGAAGAAAACCCGCCAGCCAGTGCTGTGCACGGATGTCGACAAGCAAATCTTCGGCCCTGGTCATAACAGTTTCACCGTAGCAGAAGATGGCGTGACGCCCATCTGTGTTTACCATGCCCGTGATTATGAACATGCGGTCGGCGACCCAAGCGTGGTGCCAAAGACAGATACCCGTCCATTAGCGCAAATCATTAAAGATCCACTCTATGATCCCAATCGCCATGCGCGAACGTTAGCGGTGTCATTTGATGAGAGCGGCCGCCCCTTGTTTAACCTCTACTAATTTATTTACCGCCATAAATGATTCCACTGAGAAAGGCCTAACGGCCGTCGCAGAGAAATATCGATCATCGCGGGGCATGCTTAAGCAGCCCCGCATTTTTATGCCCGATTTAAGCGTTATGACTTAAGTGAAGCGCGATTTTTTGGCTCCCACGCACAATAATCAACACTATAAAAACCTAACTACTCATTCCAATCGCTATTTCAATCAGTTAACTGATTCAGCCTTTAAAGCTAAAGATGTTATATTGCCACTCGAGCATTCACATGGAGAGCAGAAGTACTGCCTGCGTGTGAAAGTGAATATCAGTGATGATGATTTTGCCAAGTTCGAGGAGTAGGGAGATGGCGATAAACAAGGACAAGATTAGTGCAAATATTGAAGCAAGAATAGAAGCAAGAATAGAAGAGCTTGCTCAGGAACTCGCTCTGGCGCTTGCGGAATATTACGATTGGTGGCTGTCACACTATCCGGCGCAAACCCTCTACGGTTTTTGCCTATACAGCACGCCCTTAGTGGAATATTTAGGTGTGACCCTTTTCACCGAGGAAGGCCTGACGGCCGTCGCACAGAAATATCAAAACGATAAAAGTTTTCGGCATAAATCCCTCACACAACTTAAGCAAACACTGCGCTGGTCGGCCTGCGACTCCCCACATCACGACGAAAATGAAGATATTTTTGAGGCAATTAACGACAAACTGCAATTGCTGCAAAAAGACGCTGAGGCGCTCGAGTCCGAAGAGGCATACGATGCTTACCTTAAAGCTTTGTACGCCATATTAGTCAGGGCGCTCAATGAGGTTAAAACCATGCGAGGGCTAAACCCGCAGGCAATATTGTTCTCCGTCTGGTTTGGCGATCAAAGCGAGGCTGATATCGAATATTTTGTTCAAAGTTGTAATGATAAAGAGATGATCGCTAGTTTTTATCAGCAATGGCAATAGATATTGCCTACAAAAATTTTCAACTCAATTGACTTGTTTCGTCTGTTACCAACAACATCCCACTCAATATTGACTGAAATGGTGACTGATATATTGACGGCTAGTGATTGTCATTTACGGCGAATCGCATAGGGCCACCAGTAAACATTAGGTAGTGCCAAGCGCAGAATCTATGGGTAAGGGGATAAAAACAAGGGAAAGTGTTTCACTTTCCCTTGTCTGAATGAGTCTTTTGAGCCCGAGTAACTACATGCGCTCGGGATGCTCGCTTACTGAGTCGAGGCTGGCTCACTTTTTAGCAGGCGCACCTCATATAAACCGCCGGCAATGGAGCCTGGTTTTGCCATAAATTTCACCCTGAATGGCACTGAGCTATCCAAAAGCATGTCGGCGGGAATAGGGTAGTCGACGTTGTAAAATATCGGCCCCTTATCGGCAGGCAGAGTGACTTCGGCAAGGCGTTTATCGTTGATCAAAATGTCGAAACGTCGCCCTGCATCCAAGCCAAAATAGGTTAAGCGCAATACGGGTTGGGGCTCACCTTTGGCATCGAGTTGGTAGCTAAACCAATCCTGGGCATGGCGCCAATGGCGATTACCATTAAGGCCCGCTTCACTCTTTGATGCCTTAAAGAAATGATCCGACTCAGGTTGCTGCTCACCGGGCTGCACACTATCTAAGGTTTGCGCCATCAGCTTGGCTTCCATCTGGGCTTTTTGAGCTAACTCTTGCTGTTTTTGTTGCCATTCATCGGGAGCGCTCTGGCCAAAATACAAGGTATAGCGGCTGTCATGCAGGCGAAAGAAGGGGATCAGCGTGATGGGGCTTGCTTGATTTGTACGTGCTTTACCCGTGGTAAATTGCAGCTGACTCATGGGCTCACGGCGGATATCGGTTAAAAAGCGGGTGCCGTCGCTGATAAAAATCGGCGCCTGACTGGGTTCGCACATAGGGCCGCTGGCAATATGTCCCATGCGGCTGGCATCGCCGATAAAGTTTAAGGCTTCATTGGCAATAGGCGCCGTTTTTGCTGCTAACACAATTGGCCCATAAAGCACTGAGTAATAGGCGGTTTTATCCGGTAGCTGCTCAAGACTAATGTCCATAGGTAAGGTGATGGTCACGCTATCGCCCTTGCGCCAGTGCCGCGTTAAGGGAATATATTGCCCTTGAGTCGGTTTAAACCTTTGCGGCTCGCCATTAATGCTCACGGTCACGTCACCCTTAGCCCATGTGGGATAGCGCAGGTTAAGGGTAAAGTCCGCCTCCTGATGGATAATCATCTGCGAAGTATTGTCATCGGGGAACTGAGTTTTTTGGCTAAGGCTGATGCCCTTGGCTTTCCAGTTGACCTCGGAATCGACAAACAGGTTCACAAACAGATTGTTGTCCTCCTCGGCATAAATGAGCTCGCCGTATTTAGCATGGTTTTCGATGCCTGAGCCGACACAACACCACATACTTTCCTGCGCCGAGGAATAGACGCGGTAATGGTCTGGGCGCATCGGCGTAAAATACACTAGGCCGCCAGTTTGCGGATGCTGGGACGAGAGGATATGGTTGTAGAGTGCCCGCTCGTAGTAATCAACATAACGTAAATCACGTTTGTTTTCATAGAGTAATTTAGACAGCTTCAGCATATTGTAGGTATTGCAGGTCTCTGGGCCTTCTACCGAATCGAGCATACTGCTGAAGTCTTCGCTGGGATGAAAATGCTCGCGCACACTGTTACCACCGATGGAAACGGTGCGCTGGTGAACCACTTGCTGCCAAAAATAATCGGCGCTTTCTAACCATTCCTTGTTATTACTGAGCTCGGCAATACGTGCCACACCGACAATTTTAGGAATTTGTGTATTGGCATGTAGGCCGGTCAGTTTATCTTGATGCTGCAACAGAGGTTGCAACAAGCTCTGATCCGTATAGCGATTCGCAAGATTTAAGTATTTGTTTTGACCTGTAATGCTGTACACATCCGCTAAGGTTTCATTTAAGCCACCGTATTCGGTGCGCAGCATAAGCTGCAGCTGCTCATCAGTTAGATTGCGACTTAAATCCAGCATCCAATCGGCAAAACCGACGAGCATTTTCTTCGCAGTAGGATTTTGAGTATAAAGATAGGCATCCCGCAGGCCCGCGAATACCTTATGTACGTTATACCAAGGCACCCATGATTGGTTGAGCGTAAACAGATCCGCTTCGATATGGCCAGCGGCGACCTGCTGCCATAATTTGTCACCACCAGGGACGCCGCCCACATAACCATTGCCATGGGCTTGTTGACACTTTTCCAACTCGGCCACCATGTAGTTGAGGCGCTCAAGCACCGCCTGATCGCCCGTGGCGGCATACATTAGGGCCAATGCCGACAGATAATGCCCACCTATATGGCCATCGAGGCCCGTATTTTCCCAATTGGGGTAGTTGTCGGCGGTGGTCGCAATTCCCGCGGCCTTGCGATAAGGGGCGAGTAGTCGCTCGGGATCCATCGACATGATGTAAGCCAAATCGGTCTGCTGGGCATGCAGAAATGGCCCGGCGGTTAGGCGTACATCGTTTAGCGGAATGGGGGTAAGGCTAGCAAAGCTTGGCTGGGATACGAATGGGCAAGTTAATGGCAATAACAGGCAAAGGCCAAACAATCGGGCAGTGTTCATCTTGGCTCCCTTATTATACGGATTGGAGTTTTACGTTTGGATTAACTCAGTTTTTGCGTGATAAAAAAGCCCCTGGGTAGGGGCTTATGGTGTTATCGCAGAAAGATTACGCCGATACTTGAGGCGCAGCAGTCTTAGGCGTTACGGCCTCAGAGCCTTGTGTGCTAGAGGCAAGAGCCTTAGACGTCAAGTTGGCATCCGTTTGGCTGACATGCGCCTGATCGGGTAAAGCCTGTTTGATTTCTTCATAAACGCGGTCAGAAATCTTGTATTTGAACATCAGTAAGCCCATCAGCGCGTGGAATGCACCAGGGATCACCGTCAGCATTAACGAAATACCGGTCAACGCAAATTCGCTTTGAGTTTCACCGGGTTGATAGTTGAAGTAGGTCAGTAGCATACCCACCACAAATCCCGCCGCGCCCATCCCCGCTTTTTGGGCGAATGAGATCCCGCCAAAGGCAAGGCCAGAGACCCTGTGGCCCGTTTTGACTGTGCCATAATCCACCGACTCGGAAATTACCGACCAAAAGACAGGCGCATGTAAATCCACCACGAATGAAATCGCAAAATAGAGTACGAAGGCCAGTACTATGTCGCCCGGCTGCACGGCAAAGAACATGATGGCGCTTAAGATCCCAACCACGATTTGGCTGTAGCGGAAGAGTTTTAGTTTGCAGTAACGCTTAGTGATCCAAGTTGAAGCGACCATAGCCAGAATCGCAGCACCCACGCCGGTCGACAGGAATGCCGAGAGCATTTTGGCATCGCCGCCCAAGTAATAGGTAGCGTAGTAAGCTGCTACTGAGCCGCGGATCACATAGCCAATGGTGCCAATCACACAAATCGCGACTAACACTAACCATTGATCGTTTTTGAACAATAATCGCAGTTGCATGCCAACAGGCTTAGTTTCCACCTTGTAGGCCACGCGCTCTGTGGTAGTAAAAAAGCAGAATAAAAACAGTAGTGTTGCCATCAATGCCATCACGCCCATGGCTTTTTGATAGCCCGCGGCAATGTTCTCACCGCCCCAGGCAGACGCCAACATAGGCACGATAATGGTCACTAAAAAGGCGGCAATCTTGGCGAAGAACAAACGATAACCGTTGGCGGATAACCGCTCTTTAGGATCATCGGTGATTACGCTGATAATCGAAATATACGGAATAGTCACAGTGGTAAAGATAATAGTGACCAGAATATAGGTCGAGTAGGCCCAGATAAGCTTGGCATTGTAATCCCAATCTGGGGTTGAGAAGGTTAAGAACACCGAAATACCAAATGGAATCGCCATAAACAGGAAGTAGGGGCGATATCTTCCCCAGCGGGTCGTCACTTTATCGTTAATAATGCCCATTAAAGGATCGGTAATGGCATCGATAAGACGAACCAGCAGGAACAATATCCCGACATCGGCGGGTTTTAACCCAAAAATATCGGTATAAAAGAAGGTTATAATTAACATCATTGACGAAATCACCACGTTAACGGCCATGTCCCCGGAGCCGTAACCGATCTTTTCAATGACTGACAATTTATGAGAACTCATCAGAAATCCTTATTATATTTATTATAAACAGTGAGTTATTGTGTTATTTTGCGATTTAACGCCTCCGCAATGTTAACACATTTTTCTCCTGTTAATTTTTTTGCATTTGATTGTTACTTCCTTGTCCTGATAGTATGATAACTTAATTCATCATACAATAGCATAATAACTATTTTGTTATATGGGATGGGGTTCATAAGGAGAATTGATGCCAGCTATGAGAGTCACACCGAAAACAGCCCTAAAACGTCACCTTAAGATGCTCAATTGTGCGCTGTTAGGTGTATTGGGAACCCTAGGCCAAGTGAGTGCCAAGCAGGTGAGTATTCACGATCCTGTGATGGCAAAAGAGGCCGGACAGTATTATCTCTTCAGCACAGGTCCCGGTATTACCTATTATTCCTCAAAGGATAAAATCCATTGGGAATTAGCTGGGCGGGTATTCGAAACTGAGCCTAGCTGGGCAAAGGGCGTTGCGCCAGAGTTTAACGGCCATTTGTGGGCGCCGGATATCATTGAGCATAACGGCTTGTTTTATCTATATTACTCAGTATCAGCCTTTGGTAAAAACACCTCGGCCATCGGCGTAACAGTCAATAAAACCCTCGACAAAAACTCAAAGGATTATCAGTGGACAGATAAGGGCATCGTTGTTCAATCTGTGCCAAATCGCGATGCATGGAACGCGATTGATCCCAATATTATTGTCGATGAACAGGGTACACCTTGGATGAGTTTTGGCTCCTTTTGGCAAGGGTTAAAACTGGTCAAACTCAATCCAGACTTTATCTCCATCGCCAATCCAGAGGAGTGGCACACGCTAGCCAAGTTAGAACGCCCCGCACTGCTTGGTGAAACCGAGCCAGGTCCTGCTGAAATCGAAGCGCCTTTTATCTATAAAAAAGATGATTATTACTATCTTTTTGTCTCCTATGGCCTTTGCTGTCGTGGGGACGACAGCACTTACCACTTAGCCGTGGGCCGCGCCAAAACGGTGACCGGGCCTTACCTCGATAAAGAGGGCAAAGACATGGCGCAAGGCGGCGGTTCGGTTTTACTGCATGGCACTAAGGCTTGGCCGGGATTGGGCCATAACAGTGTTTATGCCTTCGACGGTAAAGATTACTTAGTCTTTCATGCCTACGAATCCGCCGATAATGGCTTACAAAAACTCAAGATGGCGGAACTCAGCTGGCGCCAAGGTTGGCCAGAGGTCGATCCTAAGGCGCTCAATCAATACCAGAGCGTATTAGTTGCACCCGAAGGAACAAAATAATAATGACTCACACAATCAACAAACGAATGGCGACGCTTGCGCTGGCCATGGGATTTAGTGCGACCTGCTTGGGGGCAGGTAACCTATATGCCGCAGAGAGTGCGAAGGGCGCGGATGAAAACCGCATTACCGCAGCGACCTTTGCCAATCCGTTATTTCGAAATGGCGCAGATCCTTGGCTCGAATACCACAATGGTAACTATTATCTCACCACCACCACGTGGACCTCTGAGCTGGTGATGCGTAAATCGCCCACCATTGCAGGGCTTGCCGATGCGCCAGCCCACAATATTTGGAGTGGCACAGATAAATCCAACTGCTGTAACTTTTGGGCGTTCGAATTCCACCCACTACAAACTGCGCAGGGATTACGTTGGTATGTAATTTACACCTCGGGCGTGGCAGAAAACTTCGATGGCCAGCGTAACCATATCCTCGAGAGTGAAGGCAGCGACCCTATGGGGCCATACAAGTTTAAGGGCACACCAATGCCCGACCACTGGAATATCGACGGCAGCTATTTGGAGTATAAAGGCCAGTTATATTTCCTCTGGTCCGAATGGCATGGCCAAGATCAAGTCAACTTGATTGCCAAGATGAGCAACCCTTGGACCGTCGAGGGCGAACATAAGGTGATCACAGCGCCCATTCACGACTGGGAAAAATCAGGCTTAAACGTCAACGAAGGCCCTGAAATCATCCAGCATGAGGGCAGAACCTTCTTAGTTCACTCGGCAAGCTTTTGTAACACTGAGGATTATTCCTTGGCCGTGGTTGAACTCACCGGTGACGATCCTATGGATCCCGCCGCATGGACTAAGTACGACAAGCCTTTCTTTAGCAAGGCCAATGGTGTCTATGGCCCTGGCCACCATGGTTTCTTCAAGTCTCCCGATGGGAAAGAAGATTGGCTCATTTACCATGGCAACTCCTCGGCCTCCGACGGCTGTAGTGGTACGCGTGCGGCACGTGCTCAACCCTTTACATGGGATAACAAAGGCTTGCCTAAATTTGGCGAACCGATGGCGGATAAAAAACAACTGCCTGTCCCAAGTGGCGAGTTTGGTCCGATAACCACCCAAGTGGAAGGCGTGAAATACCGCATCGTGAGCCGTGAGGTGGGTCAATGCCTAGTGACCAATGCCAAGGGGCAGGTCAGTGTCGGTAAGTGCGAAGATGACAACAGCCAATGGGTAATTGATCCGAGTAACGATGGCCTATATCGCTTTGCTAATGTGGGTCAGGGTACCTTTTTAACTCAAGCTCAGTGCCAAGAGGAGTCTTCAACGGCACTGAAAACTGCGCCTTGGGTCGCCTCCCGTTGTCAGCGTTGGTCGGTGGATTCGACCCGTGAAGGCTGGTTCCGTTTCGCAAACGATCGCTCCATCGGCAATCTGCAGGTAAAAAACTGCAATAAAAAGGCTGGCGCCGAGGTAATTGCAGGGGAAAACCGTGTCAGTGAATGCACCGATTGGCGGATTGAGCCCATCTCAACATTTGCCATAGTCAACGCCCATAGCGGCCGAGTGGTCAGCGCCGAACAATGTCAGCTTAAACCTAATGCCAATGTGGCTCAGTTTGAATACACCGGCGATGCCTGTCAGCAGTGGCAAGCCATGCCGACAACCGATGGATTTTACCGTCTGCAATCCATCCAACGTTCAAACAACAAGGCGCATCAATGCCTTGTGACCAATGAAGGTAATCTGGAGTTAGGGGCGTGTAATGCCATCGACAGTGAGTTCCGTAGCGAGTTGATGCCCAATGGCTCATTAAGGCTAGTGTCTCGCAAGGGTGGTTCGTCCATGAAAGTGGCCAATGGCTCCTATGCCAATGGCGATAACATAGTGGAGGACGTGTGGAAAAACACCATTTCACAACAGTTCTATTTTAGAGAGGTGAAATAATTCATCCCTCTAAATAACTGAGCATCACCACGGCGGTGGCTAAACGCGTGCTTGTAATGTCGTTTAAGTTGAGGTCGCTTAACGGCATCTTGGTTGAGCCTTGTTTGCTCGGCACCAGAGCAGTAGTTGTGCTTGCAACTGCTGCTCTTTTTTATTCAGGCTCTTTTCTCCCATAGTTTTCATCCCATGGTTTTTATCCCACCAAGGCCTGCCACAATAAACGTATCGCCAGCAGTGTCAGCACCCAATTAAAGGCGACGCCAAAATGCTTATCCGTCACCCGCGCTAACATCTTAAAGCCAAGCCAGGTTCCCAAGGCACCGCTTAAAATCATGCAGAGCAGCAGCGGCCACCACGGCAGGATAGGAATATCCAGCCCCTCAAAAAAGATAATTTTGACGCCATGTTGCAAGGACATCGCCATCGCAAAGGTCGCGACAGTGCGAAAACGGTCAACCTCTAGTTGTTTGATAAAGGCCGCCACTAAGGGGCCTGTCGCGCCGACAAATAACGAGATAAAGGTTGTTACCGCCCCAGCGATAATGGTCCCAGCTGTTCCCAGCACCACTCGGGGGATTTTTGGTCCCCAGCAGGAGTACAAAATAAACAGGGCTATGGTGAGGTACATGACCTTTGGCGGCAATGCGACTAACACTAAGCTCCCCAAGGCGGCACCAACGAGCGCGCCGGGTAAGAAACGACTGATAAGCCACCACTGCACATGCTGCCAACCTAATAGTGCGCGGCCCAGATTCGAGCCCAATTGCACCACGCCGTGGAGGGGAATAATCACTTGGGGCGGAAGAACTTGCGCCATCACTCCCAACAACATTACGCCACCACCAATCCCAAAACAGGCAGTAAAAAACGAAGTAAACGCCGCAGTCATTGTCAGCAGAGCAAAGATATCGATAGGGAGCAGCGTAAAGTCGAACCAAGCGGTATGCATAGTCAATATTTGAGGAAGAGTGGGATCCTTAAACTAGCAAAGCTTTCCCAGAGACAAAAGCAGTTTGATGGCCAACGAGTTCTTCGCGGCTAAGGCTTTCGCTGTACATCTAGATGAAAAGCAAAAAAAAGCTAATCCACAGGATTAGCTTTTTCGGTTTAAACAACAGTGGTCAATTAGAAGGAGTAACGCGCACCCAATGCAAAAGTACGAGTGTAGATACTGTTCGTACGGTTATAGAGTACTGAGTCCTCGTAGTATTCTTGATAGATATCATCAAGAATATTTGTCGCATCGAAGGTTAATACAAACTCATCACTGATGTTGTAGCTGAACTGGAAGTCAAGTGACTGCTCAGGTTTACGATAAATACCGCGTGGCATAGCAAAGCTACCTGCATCATACGCACTTAAGAATTTATCACGCCAAGTGTATGATAAACGAGCGCTGTAATCGTCTTTATCATAAATCAATACCGCACTCATAGAAGTATCAGACACACCGAATAGTTCACGAGTTGTAGTACCAATTTGCTCACCACTCTCAGAGTCAAACTCAGGAATGTCTTGGCTTGAGTCTAAGAAGGTTGCACTGACTTGAGTACCTAAACCATCTAGGTAACTAGGCATATTCTCTGGAAAATATACAGTACCTAGCTCAAATCCTGTCAGCTTTCCGTTTGAAGCGTTTTCTGGACGGCTTAAGATATATTTTTTGGTTTCGCCGTCAACTTCACGGGTAATAGTAGAAGAAGAGTTAAATACGAAACCTTCAATATCACGACGGAAATAAGTACCGAATATGGAAGATCCTTCACCAAAGTAATATTCCAATGAGAAATCATAGTTTTGTGAAGTAGTAGGTTCTAACTTAGAGTTACCACTTGAAGCTTGACCGAACCCAAGCTTTGTTAAGTCCTCTGTATAAGAAATCGCAGTGGTTAAATCGCCAAAGGCGGGACGACGAATCGTTTCAGTGTAGGCAAAACGTGCAACCAAGTCGTCAGTTAACCAGAAGCGTACCATTAAGCTTGGTAATAACTCCGCACTTCCATTGGTATCTGTGTCATGAACGAGATAGTATCGAATGTCATCAACAACATCCTCTGCAGCATATTTTTTGCGTTCCCAGAAATCCATATCAGCATCGGCTTTCTCGTAACGCAGGCCAATTTGACCATCAACTTGCTTACCCCATAACTCGGTTTCAAAATCACTTTGGATGTATGCAGCATATGATTTTTCGGTGATATCATAGTTGGTATACATGGCAAGGGCTTGCTCATCGGCGTTATACATAGCTTCAATAGCTGAGCGATTAGCATATAAATAATTACCATCGGCAATCGCCCAACTGGTCGGCACATTACCACGGCCATCAAAGAAGCCGGAGGTTACGGTGAACATGTTAGGGTCAAGATCGCTAAATAACACGTTGGTGTTCAAGGAACCGGCATCGTAAAGTCCGTGTTTCGCACCACGTTGTTCTGCACGAACACCAAATTTCATCTTAGTAAATATGCCGTAGTCGAGGAAATAGTCACCATCGAATGTCCAAGTAACTGAATCACCTTCGTCCTTAGCGCCACTATCGTATAATTGAGCCGTTTGCCATAGGGCATATTGAGTTAAATCAGACTCATTAATATCTGTGTCTGGATTATCTAAATAAACCCAGCTAGGTACACCACCGCTTTTGTCGTTATAGTCAACATCAACACCGTAGAAAGTTTTAGTATTATTCGCGCTTACACCACGCATCGCCAGAAATTGTGATTCATAGGTACTGGTTTGATAGACCACTTCAGACTTTAAGGTCAAATTATCAAAGTCCCACTTACCTCCTAAGGCAAATACATAACTATCTGTTTTGTTATGGCTATGGTCTGAACTGCTAAATCCGTCAACATTATAGGCAGTTCGCGATTTTACCACGTTGGTACCATCATAAACTTCAATACCATCTTGAATCACTTGGCTCCAGTTAGCAGATGAATCTACGTTACTAAAGAGCATAGAGTTGAAGTTATCATTACGATAACCGTTATAGAATGCTTCAAAAAGATATTCGGAAGTGTCAGTTGGCGCCCATTGCAATGATAGGTTCAGTGCTGGACGTTCACGCTCACCGTTATTCATATTTTGGAATACGGCGTCGCGCATGAGCAGATATTCCTGACCGTTGATTAAGGCCCCTTCACTGGTATCTAAACCATGGGCTAGGCCACGCTTCCAATAAGTATCAGGGATTTGGACACCAGTTTCAGCGTAATAGGGCATTGATGCGCCAGGTGCAACTACTTGATCATTATAGTTGGTGCGGATATAGGAGACGTTAACTAATGCGCCGACTTCACCGATGCTGGTATCCCAGCGGTCGCTAATTAAGGCGCTGAAATTGGGATCGATAGTGTCAGGCTGATCAGAGTAAATACCTTTGGCTGCTACCGAAATTTTTTCTTCTTGGAAATCAAAAGGTCTATGGGTACGAATGTCAATTTGACCCGCGATACCGCTGGCGACTTGAGAAGAAGAGCGGGTTTTAAAGACTTCTACACTGCCGAGTAATGCCGCAGGTACGTCAGCAATAGCGACTTCACGACCTGCTGCAGTGAAAACTTGACGGCCGTTAACTGTAGTGGTTACGTCGGTTAAACCACGAATACTCACGGTATTGGCTTCACCTGATGCACGGTCAGTCACTTGAACACCTGTTACCCGTTGCAAGGCTTCAACCACGTTATTATCTGGGAACTTACCGATATCTTCGGCAATAATGGCATCGACAACTTGAATGTTTTGGCGTTTAAGTTCTACCGCTTTATTTAAACTACCACGGATCCCCTGAACCTGAATGATCTCCATCTCTTCGTTATTTTGCGCTTTACCGCCAGAAGAGGGGCGTGACGTTTCTTCCGTCTGAGGCGATTGTGTCGCTTCAGCTTCTGCCGCATACGTCGCTTGACTAGCAAGAGCAAGCAGAATAGCACTTGCCAAATAAGTCTGTTTAAACATCTAGTTAATCTCCGGTAGTTTTATTATTTGACCCGGTAGCCTAAGACACCATCTGACGTCCCGGTCTTTTTTATTCCACTTCAGAGTCACGGACATCCCCACAGTGTCCCTGAAAATTTAGAATTTTGTTGCCTATTTTGTAGCGTATAGTGCACCGCGTTAAACCAATTTCGCTTCAACGGGTGAGGTTAAGAATTTATCAGAACTGTTAAAATAATATTGTATGACTATTTGCATGTCAACTCACTGTTTGACGCAATAGGAAAGCAAGATCACATTTCGCTAAAATGCGACGAAAAGATGCATAAACACTATCAACATGAAATTAAACGAGTTTATTGAATGGCGTTAAGGTTTGGCGACTAAAGCATTGTCTTGATTGAATAGGTTAGACTGGTCAAGCAAGCTGACCTTAACGTCAAATGTTTTGCAAAATCTCACAAATCTCTGTCACAAGATATTTACTTCTATCCCCAGAATGCTAATGTAATTTTAGTGTTACAGTAGTATTGTATTACTTTTAGATTTGATACATTGATAAACGCTAACCTAATTATCAAACACAACAATAAAAGGAACGACGCTCATGGTGCTTAAACGCTCATTCGTGTCAGCAAGCTTGATCATGGCACTAGCCTCCTGTGGTGGGGACGACAGCAGCTATAGTGCAGACGACACAAATACCTTTACACTTCCTCCCCCTATGACATCGGCGGATCCGATAATTGCAGGTGAGGTGAGCTACAAAAATGCAGTGGTTCATGATCCTTCCATCATTAAAGATACCGATGGCACCTATTATGTTTTCGGCTCCCACCTCGCGGTGGCCAGTTCTACTGATTTAATGAACTGGACACAAATTGCCTCAGATGGTGCAGCCGAGAGCAGCCTGTTCAATACCTATGAGTCAGAAATCGCGGAAGGCACCGCATGGACGGGTGGCTTTGTCGGCTCGTGGGCACCGGATGTGATAAAGCTTGCCGACGGTAAGTACCATTTCTATTACGACTTCTGTGGCGGCCCCGATAAGATTGATTGCGTATCGCGCTCCTATTTGGGGATGGCCACCTCTGACAATATTTTAGGCCCTTATGTTAACCAAGGCTTGATCCTGAAATCAGGTCAAGAGGGGGCTGAAAACCCTGGCGCAAACGGTCAAATTTACGATGGCTTTGTCGACCCTAACGCTATCGATCCAGCCGTGTTTTACGATAAAGATGGCGGTCTATGGATGACCTATGGTTCCTATTCAGGCGGGATCTGGGTGATGCAGTTAGACCCTGCAACGGGTAAACCGTTAGCGGATCAGGGCTATGGCACTAAGATCATGGGTGGTAACTACAGTGCCATCGAAGGGTCTTATGTTATCTACAGCCCAGAATCTGAATACTATTATATGTTTACCTCCTTTGGCGGCTTCGCCCAAAAAGACGGTTACAACATTCGTATCTCTCGCGCTAAAAATCCTAACGGTCCCTATGTAGATGCTGCGGGTCTGGACATGATTGGCGCAACGGCCGCAGGCAATATCGCCGACTATGGTGTCAAACTGATGGGCGGTTTCCAATTTGTGGCCCACCCGGGCGATGTGGGTCATGATCACGGTTACCTTTCACCCGGCCACAACTCCGCTTTTTATGATGCACAAACGGGCAAATACTTCTTAGTATTCCATACGCGCTTCCCCGATACCGGCGAAGGTCACAGCGTGCGCGTACATGAGCTATTTCTCAACAGCGATGGTTGGTTAGTTGCCTCACCACAGCGTTATGCACCGATCAACGGCGCTAACATTGTCGATGAAATCGATGTCACCGGTGATTATCAATTTATTAATCACGCAAAAGATATTAATACCGCGGCACACAAATCAGTCCATGTGAAGTTATCCCGTACTTGGACTAATAAAGGCAGTGTGTCTGGCGATGTGACGGGTACATACCAACAGGGCGATGATAACCAAATCACCTTAATGCTAGACAATTTAGGCACGTTTGAAGGCGTACTCGCCTGGCAATGGGATCCTGAGCAAAACAAACTCATGCCGACATTTAGCGCCATTTCTAATGATGGGGCGAGTATTTGGGGCGTGAAACTCACCGATAAAACCACTGAGGAAATTTTATCGGCATCGGCAAACGGCATTAGCCTGCCGACCGAAGCCACCGAAGGCACGATCGACTTACCGACAAATGGTACCCGTGGGGCGACTATCGAGTGGAAATCGAGCGACGAGTCAGTGATCCGTGCCGATGGCACCATTATCCGACCCAACGTGGGCGAGGGCGATAAGGTCGTGACCTTAACCGCGACGATTATGGTCAATGGTAAGAAGGTGACTAAAACCTTCCAAATCACCGTATTTGCCCATAAAACCTATAACCGTATTGCACACTACAGCTTCGAGAATAACCTCAAGGATACCTTAGGCTTATTTAGTGATGGTCAACCCACTGGCGATAGGATCTTCAAAACGGGTGATGCCATTGGCTACGCCACAGGCTTTGAAGGACAAGCCCTCTCATTAGATGGTGCCCACGGGGTGTTACTGCCATCGGGCATTATCTCCAGCTACGAGTACACAGTGTCTTTCTGGGCAAGTCCTGCGGTTATCACAGGATTTACCACGGCATTCTTCGGCGCAGTTAACGAGCAAACCGCTGAAGATGGTAGCAAGTTCTCCAATACCTGGGTCAGCTTGCTGCCACAGGGCTGGGACGGTAATACCATGTTCTGGAGCCATAATATCGATACCAGCGGCAGCTCAGTGCTGGAGACCTGGTTTGATGGTGTAACGGGTGAGCGCATCGCTGAAAACACTTGGTCGCATCTGGCGTTCTCCGTCAATAAAGGGCTCGTTAAAGTCTTTATCAACGGGGTTGAGCGCTTTAGCAGCGGTAACCTTGCCAACTACTTTACAGGGGCTCAGGGCGTTTTCGGTCTTGGGGTTAACTACTGGGATGCTCCATACAACGGCCTTATCGATGAGCTAAAAGTATATGAAGCGGCATTAACGGCTGAAGAAGTCAAAGCCCTCGATATCGACAAGTTAGCCGACAGTGAACTCTTGTCCTCAGCAACGGCCATTCTGGAGCTAGGCGACTTATCGACGGTGCGTGAAAATATCGAACTGCCAGTAACGGGTCCTTATGCTTCGGCCATTTCATGGGAATCGTCAGATCCAACGACTATTGATACTCATGGTGGCGTAACGCAACCTGTTCGTGGTGAAGAAGACAAGGTTGTCACCTTAACGGCGACCTTAAAACTGGGTAATGCGACCCAAACCAAAGTCTTCACGGCAACCGTTAAAGCTAAGAATCCGCCAACACCGGTCGCAATCTATAGTTTTGAAGACAATCTTAACGACAGTACCGCTAACTTCGGCGCGGGCACTGTAGTGGGTAACCTGATTGGCGTTGAAGGCGGTAAAATCAGCTATGTGGATGGCGCGGTAGGCAAGGCGGCGGTCTTTGATGGTGCCTCGGGTATTGTATTGCCGAATAACCTTATCAAAGACTACACCTATTCAGTGTCAATGTGGCTCAACCCTGAGCAGCTGAATAAGTACACTACAGCCTTGTTTGGTTATGCGACGGATTCCAGCTGGACCAGCGTCTTACCAGGCGGTCAAAATGATTATGAGCGCATGGTACTCTGGTCGGGCACAGCATGGTACGACGGTAGAACTGGTTTTGTGATGCCAAAATCCCAATGGACGCACCTTGCGTACACAGTGAATGGCGGCGATGTGAAGGTCTATATCAATGGTGAATTGAAGTTTACCGGCGCGAACTTCCCGAACATCTTCTCAGTACCGACCAC
This sequence comes from Shewanella sp. FJAT-51649, assembly GCF_019457435.1. Lineage (NCBI taxonomy): Bacteria > Pseudomonadati > Pseudomonadota > Gammaproteobacteria > Alteromonadales > Shewanellaceae > Shewanella > Shewanella sp. FJAT-51649. The sequence goes on from NZ_CP080411.1 coordinate 2,465,495, forward strand.
TAAGTTTGCGGTCGGGGTTAACTTCTGGGATGTGCCTTTCAAAGGGGCAATCGATGAAATCAAGTTCTATGACGAAGCGATTACTGAACAAGATGTAGCTGATTTATTTGGTGAATCTAATCAATAATCGGCATTAGCTGTCTATACTGAAAGCACCCATTCGGGTGCTTTTTTATTGTCCGCAACATGGCCGCAGAGTTGTGGTTATCCGTGACTAAGGAATTTGATGACTGTTTTTCGTCTATTTATGCTAACGACGCTTACTATGCTGGCCTTTGCCTGTAACTCGATACTTTGCCGTCTCGCACTCAAGGATGGCAGTATCGATGCCGGCAGCTTTACCCTGATCCGCTTGTTGTCTGGGGCCATCATGCTCTGGCTATTAAGCCTTAACAAACCTGCAAAGGAGGCCGAGGGCCATTGGGGCTCATCCTTGGCTTTGTTTGTCTACGCAGCGGGGTTTTCCTACGCCTATATCAATATGACGGCCTCAATGGGGGCACTGCTACTCTTTAGCTCCGTACAAGCCACCATGATTGGCTATGGGCTGTACCGAAAAGAAACCTTTAATACTAAACAATGGTTTGGGTTAGTCTGCGCCGCCGCGGGGTTAATTTTTCTGTTGTTACCCGGGCTGTCGGCGCCGCCGCTTTTGAGCTCACTGCTGATGATAAGCGCCGGAGTCGCTTGGGGGATTTATTCGATTAAGGGCAAAGGGGCCCAGCATCCCATTCCAATCAGTGCAGGCAACTTTATCCGCACTGTGCCAATGGCACTGTTATTACTGCTATTAGTTCGAGATCCCTTAGCAGTAAGTCAGATGGGGATTATCTATGCCTTGGCGTCAGGCGCCATCGCTTCGGGCGTAGGTTATGCGATTTGGTATTCCATTTTACCTCTATTGTCATCCACCTACGCCGCAACAGTACAATTGAGTGTACCGTTAATTGCCGCCGTTGGCGGAGTGCTATTGCTGGGTGAACCCCTAAGCCTTCGATTATGGGTTGCCTCCTGTGCCATCCTCGGTGGCATTGCACTGGTTGTCCTAAGCAAATCTGTACCACAAAATAAAAGCTAAATAGAAAGAAACATTTATCTTTTCCTTTTGCCCTTGCGTCATCCAACGCCTTGTTTAAGAATAAGGCCATTCTGGGTAAAAGGATGTCTTGAGTAAATCATGCAAACGGTCACGGTTGGCGAGCTGTTGATGACAATCCCTGTTGGCAACCGCCTTGGTGAAGGTGTGTTATGGGATGAGTTACACCAATCAATTTGGTGGACCGACATTTTATCCGCTGTGATTTATCGTTTTCATCTCGCCACCCGCACCTTAGATACGTTCACCATGCCGCACCGCGTCGGCTCCTTTGGCCTCACGGCAAAGCCTACAACACTTATCGTCGCATTCGATATCGGTATTGCATTCTATGATATTGAAGATCAAAGCCTGACATGGTTGGCGCAGCCAGAGGCTCAGATTGAGGGAAATCGCTTTAACGATGGTCGCATCGATAGGCAAGGGCGTTTTTGGGCGGGCACTATGGTGGAACAGCGTCATAGTGAAGCACAACACGCCGCCCTGTATTGCATTGACGAGAATGGGGATTGCCACCAACGCCTAACGCATCTCGAAATCTCCAACGGTCTATGCTGGAGTCCAAATGGACGAACGCTCTACCATGCCGATTCGCCAACACATCAAATCCATCAATATGATGTTGATATTCAAACGGGGTTATTGAGTCGTAAGCGCCTTTTTGCGATCACCAGCAATCGTGTTTTTCCTGATGGCTCAGATGTCGATGCAGCGGGTTATCTCTGGAATGCTCAGTGGGGTGGTGGCCAAGTGGTGCGCTATCGTCCCGATGGTGAAGTCGATCTTATCCTCAAATTGCCCGTTACCCATCCAACTAGCATCGCCTTTGGCGGTGAAAGACGCGAATTTTTGATCGTCACCAGTGCCAAACACTCCCTTGAGGCATCGCAATTAGAGCAAGAGCCGCAAGCCGGCGATCTGTTTATCTACCAATTAAATGGAATTTGTGGCTTAGACAGTCCGCGCTTTAACGGTTAGTTTGTGATAAAACTCGCTAACACCTGTTATGAAATCAATCATTAAAACTATTCTTTAAATCAATCTTTATAGCTTTAGTTTATAGCTTTATTGAGTCGATTTATTGCTTGCAAAACGTTCTACACTGAGGGTTGATAAGTGATTTTCTATGGTGTTTTCATCACTCAAGTGGCAACTATTCGCTGCTGTTTAAACCGCTTAACTCACTGCTAGCTACATTGATAGAGACCACTGTTAGCAACATCCATTGGAAAAACGGTTGTTTTCTGCCGATCATTTCTCTTAAATTGTGATCTTGCTCTAAAAGTGCCTAATCGGTATTTTCATTCATATTTTGACCAATCGCCGTCACTTTTGTGATGCGCGTCAACAATAAGATTTACCCCAAATGGAACTTGGTACAAAGTGGACAAAATGGCTAATCAAAATGTCCATGCCGATAAAATCACTTAAATATCGTAAGTGTTAGTTTTTATAGATTTTAACTCCAATAAGAATCATATAAACAACTTATCTTGGTTAAATGTTCTTTTGAAGGCTTAATGTGATTTTGATCACCTGTTAGAAATTGTCATTATTAGTCACTTTTTTATACTCACACCATGAGTAGGGTTAAGTTCTCTACTCAAGCCTGCAGCGTACGCGCTGCAACTTAGTGAGCACATAAAAGAGAGTGTGTGAAATGACAATGAATAGACGACAGTTTTTTAAACTCTGTGCTGTGGGAGCCGCGACTTCTGCTATTTCTGCACTGGGGTTAATGTCCGAAAAGGCATTTGCATCCGTCAGAGGTTTTAAATTGCTGCGCGCAAAAGAGACGCGTAACAATTGTTGCTACTGCTCTGTGGGTTGTGGGTTGTTGATGTACAGCCAGAGCAGTAACGGGAAGAATGCGGAGCAGAGCATTTTTCATATTGAGGGCGATGCCGATAATCCGATTAACCGCGGTGCTCTGTGTCCTAAGGGCGCAGGCTTGGTTGACTATGTAAACAGCCCGCACCGTTTGAAATATCCTGAAGTGCGTTTACCCGGTTCGGATAAATGGCAGCGCATTAGCTGGCATGAGGCCTTTAAGCGTATCGCAAGACTCATCAAAGACGAGCGCGATGCCAATCTGGTTGAGAAAAATGCCCAGGGGCAAACCGTTAACCGCTTAGTCAGCCTTGGCATGATGACCTCATCGGCCCAAGCAAACGAAGGCTGCTACATCACCCATAAATTTGGTCGTGCCATTGGTATGCTAGGGATAGATAACATCGCCCGCGTTTGCCACGCCCCAACACCAGCCGCAATGGCGCCCACCTTTGGCCGCGGTGCTATGACTAACCACTGGGCGGATATGAAAAATACCGATCTGGCCATTGTGATGGGTGGTAATGCTGCAGAAGCGCATCCCGTCGGTTTTGGTTGGGTGACAGAAGCGATGGAGCATAACAACGCCAAGTTGATTGTGGTCGACCCGCGCTTTAACCGCAGTGCTGCCGTCGCCGATTTATATGCGCCTATTCGTTCAGGCACCGATATTGCCTTCCTGCTCGGCATGATCCGCTACCTGCTCGAAACCCAGCAAATCAACCTTAATTATGTCAAGGCCTATACCAACGCCACGTTTATCGTGCGGGAAGACTTTGAATTTAATGACGGTTTATTCAGTGGCTATGATGAGGCTAACCATAAATACGACCAATCCACTTGGTTCTATGAGTTAGATGAAGAAGGCTACGCCAAGGTTGACCCAAGCTTAAGTCATCCACGCTGCGTGATTAACCTGTTGAAAAAACACGTTGATCGCTACGATCCCGACACAGTTTCAAGCATCACGGGTACGCCGAAAGACGCCTATCTTGAAGTATGTCAGCAAATTGGGGCGACCCATGTTGACCATAAAGCTGCAACCTTCCTGTATGCCCTTGGTTGGACACAGCACAGCGTCGGCGCACAAAACATCCGCACCATGGCGATGATCCAATTGCTGCTTGGCAATATGGGGATCATGGGCGGCGGCGTCAACGCGCTGCGCGGTCACTCAAACGTTCAAGGCGCGACAGACTTAGGTTTATTGTGCCAAGGATTACCTGGCTACCTTAAACTGCCTCAAGATAAAGATGTTGATTTACAAAACTATTTAGCCCATTACACCCCTAAAGCCTTAAGACCAAACCAAACCAACTATTGGCACAATTACCCAGCCTTTACCGTGTCGCTGTTAAAAGCGTTTTTCGGTAATCATGCCACCGCAGAAAACGATTATGGTTATGACTGGCTGCCAAAGTGGGACCAACAGTACGATATCAATAAGCAAATCGACATGATGGTTCACGGTGAAGTTAATGGCTACTTTATCCAAGGTATCAACGCACTTAACTCCCAGCCCGATAAGCAAAAAGTGTCTAAGGGCTTATCGAATCTGAAGTTCTTAGTAGTGCTCGATGCACTGGCAAATGAAACCTCCAGCTTCTGGCGTAATGCGGGTCAGTTTAACGATGTGGATACGGCCAGCATTCAAACCGAAGTCTTCCGCTTACCCACAACTTGCTTTGCCGAGGAAAGTGGTTCAATTGCTAACTCAAGCCGTTGGTTACAATGGCACTTTAAGGGCGCTAATCCACCCGGCGAAGCCTTATCAGATCCGGCAATTCTTTCTGGCATCATGCTGGAATTAAAACGTTTATACCGTGAAGAGGGCGGCCGTTTGCCTGAGCCTATCGAAGCCATCAAATGGGATTATGCGATGGAGCATGAACCTAGCTCCGAGGAAATCGCGCAGGAGATGAATGGTTATGATCTCACGACCGGTAAGCTACTCAATGGCTTCTCCGAGTTAAAAGCCGATGGCTCAACCTCATGTGGTATTTGGGTTTACTCCGGCATGTGGACCGAAGCGGGCAACCTCATGGCGCGTCGCGATAATAGCGATCCGTCCGGCAAAGGCATTACCCCGAATTGGTCATTCGCTTGGCCAGCAAACCGCCGTATCTTGTACAACCGCGCCTCCTGCGACGTGCAAGGTAAGCCGCGCGATCCGAGCCGTGTGCTGCTCGAATACAAGGACAACAAGTGGCAGGGCATTGATGTGCCTGACTTTAATGCCAAGTTGAACGCCGAAGATTCGGCCCATCCTTTCATCATGCAAGCCGATGGTGTTGGCCATTTATTTGCCCTGCGTGACTTAAAAGATGGTCCATTCCCAGAGCATTATGAGCCGTTCGAATCGCCACTGGCGAGTAACCCACTGCATCCTAAAGTCACCAATAATCCGGTGGCGCGGATGTTCAAAGGCTTACGTGAGAGCTTTGGTACCAATGAAGAATTCCCCTATGTCGGCACTACTTACTCGATGACGGAGCACTTCAACAACTGGACCACACATTGCCAGCTGGCTGCTATTACCCAGCCACAACACTTTATCGAAATCGATGAAACCTTGGCGGCGGAAAAGGGCATCAATAACGGTGATTGGGTCAAAGTGAGCTCCAAGCGCTCGCATATTGTCACTAAGGCCTATGTCACTAAACGACTCCAACCCATGATGGTTCAGGGCAAAAAAGTCCACACCATTGGTATTCCACGCCATGGCAGTTACGAGGCCTTGACGCAGAAGAGTTATATCGTCAACGAGCTGACTTCATCTGTGGGTGATGCCAACACCCAAACCCCTGAATATAAAGCATTCCTTGTGAATATTGCCAAAGCGGAGGGCTTCTAATTATGGCTTATCAAGATATTATCCGCATCTCAGGCACCACGGACATCACCCCTGCGTCACAAGCACGCATTGGTGCGGTCCAGCAGGTGACTAAGCTGTTTGATGCGACTAAATGTACCGGCTGTAAGGCCTGTCAGGTTGCCTGCTCCGAATGGAATGACCTTCGTGAAGATGTCGGTACTTTCCAAGGCAGTTACCAGAACCCGATGATACTGTCACCCGAAAGCTGGAACATCATGCAGTATCACGAAGTGATGGATAACAATAAGTTGCGTTGGCAATTTACCCACACAGCCTGTATGCACTGTGCCGATCCTGCCTGCTTAAAAGCCTGCTCAACCAGCGGCGCGATTGTGCAGCATGCTAATGGCACAGTGGATTTTGACTCTAACAAATGTATTGGCTGCGGCTATTGCGCCAGTGCCTGTCCTTTCAATGTGCCTAAGATCAGCGCCAAAGATAACAAAGCCTATAAGTGCACCCTGTGCTCCGATAGGCTCGCCGTTGGCCTAGAGCCTTCCTGCGTAAAAACCTGCACCGTGGGAGCACTGCGTTTTGGTACCCGCGAAGACATGTTGTTCTATGCCGAAAAACGCGTCGAGCAGTTAAAGGAACGTGGTTTCAGCAAGGCGGGACTTTATAACCCCGAGGGCGTTGGCGGAACGCATATGATGATGATCCTCCACGACATCACGCAACCCGAAACCTATGGCATGCCAAAGGATCCGCAAATCCCTGCCGCCACCGAATGGCGTCAAGATTGGCTCAAACCTTTTGGCACCGCAGGCTTGCTCGCAACGGCGGCGTTCGCCCTGATGCACCGCATTGCGGTAGGGCGCAACATCGTCGAGGAAGATCAGCCCGGTTACATTGATGCCGGCGCCACAGAGGAGGAAAAGCAATGAGTCATAAAGAGATGATAGTGCGCCATAAGCTCGTTGATCGTCTGTGTCACTGGACCATAGTCTTTGTGGGTTTAGTGACCTTTTTAACGGGGTTCTCGTTTTTTTACCCTTCGTTCCAGTGGCTGAGTGGCATTGTTGGCACACCACAACTGGCAAAAGTGATGCATCCATTCTTCGGGATCGCTATGTGTCTGCTGCTGGCTGTGATGCTGATCCGCTATTACCAGCACAATAAGTGGAATAAGTACGATTTGCCATGGATGAAAGCCGTGGTCTGGGTGTTACTGCAAAAAGAAGAGAACATTCCGCCCGTGGGCCATTACAACCCAGGTCAGAAAATGTTATTCCGCGCCTTTGTGGTTTTTGTACTGGCGTTTCTGATCAGCGGCATCATGATGTGGCAACCTTATTTTGCCCCCATGTTCTCGGCAGAAGCCGTCAATTGGGCCACCTTAGTCCACTCGGCCTGCGGCATATTAATGCTGTTATCCTTGGTGGTACACGTGTGGATGGCCTGCTGGATTGAAGGTTCGATCACAGGGATGCTCTACGGCAAAGTCTCTAAGGCTTGGGCTCGTAAGCACCACCCAGCCATGTTAGAAGAACACGAGGAAAAATAGCGATGAAGATGGCCAGCGATATCCCGTTAAGTTTTGTTGATAAATCCCCCTTAGCATTAAAACCGCTTAAAGCGGCAAATCCTGAGAAAGTTTATCAGCATAGAGCACGTCGTTTAGCCCAATTAGCGCAGGATTCTCCGCTGGCGGATTATCTCAAGCTCTGCCAAATCCTAGTGTCTGTGCAGCAAAAACTTGCGGCAACGGATATGGGCCCAGCACCAATAATTGACGCTGAGGTGCCATATCCGTTGTCCCTTAGCCAAACTCAAACGGCTCAGGATTGGTTACAAGCATTGCAAGCATTGCTGACAGAATTGGTATCTCAAGTGCCCGCGCATTTAGTGCCTGTTCTCCAGGAGTTACAGCAGCAGTCGCCAACTCAATTGCTAGAGTGGGGCACTCAACTGAGGCAAGGGGAGTTTAGTGCCGTGCCTGCACAGTTCAGCCTATTTATTTGGGCGGGATTGTCCTTGTATTGGTCACACTGGGCCCCCATGGTGATTGCACGAATGGATGTGAATAAGGTTAAGCAGTCAAGCCTATGCCCAGTGTGCGGCTGTCATCCCGTCGCCAGCATGATTGTCGATGAGCCGCGGGAAGGGCTGCGCTATCTGCATTGCAGTCTGTGTGAAAGCGAGTGGCACTATGTGCGCGCGCATTGTACCTGCTGCGAGCAATCCCGGGAGATGTCGATTTGGTCGTTTGATGATCACAAGGCTGCCGTGCGGATTGAGAGCTGCGAGGCGTGTAAGGGATACACTAAGATGTTGTTTAGCAACCGTTTGCCATTGTTAGATGCGGCAGCGGACGATATCGCATCTATGGGATTGGATGCCGAACTCAATGCAAAGGGCTATGGTGCCACAACGGTAAATCCACTGTTACTTGCACATGAGGCCTAAATAGTAAAAAGGATTAATAAACAAGGCCATGGATGGTTTTGATACTGTATGTTCCATTCGGTCACCACTTAGTGTGACCGAATGGTCATCGACTGTGATATCAAACTAACTCAAGTATCATTCGTGCGCTACGTGAAATCTGCAAAACTAGCAGGGGCAATCTTGCCAAATATTCACGTAGGAACGCCTTGAAAATAGCGTTGAAATAACCCCATCAAATGAATCTATCCCTTGATAAGACCAAAAATCAACGGTAAGCGCTAAACGATGACTATCTTAACCCTTTATTGGGCGGACAATTAGACGCATAGGGATAGTGCTTTCCATATTTATCAATATTTAATTTAACATAATATACATTGTGCGCAGTTTTATATAGGAGGGATTTGGGATGCCAGCGCGGTACTAGTCAATCCCTCGTAAATGGTCTAATGGCTTATTGAAGGCGCTTTCGTGTCTTTCTATTTGTGTGGTATGCAAATATTTCGATGTGGTGTCGATACTCTCATGGCCCGCATCGGCTTGTACGTGTGACAATGGCCGACGATTGATGTTGATATCATGGGTGATCCCTGTGTGCCGGATATTATGTGCGGTGAGTTTTCGCATTTGCTCGGCATCGTGATTAAAACCATCTGTTTGCGCATTATCCGCTGCGAGATTAATAATGGTCTGAATATCTTCACGGATTTGCCTGATCCCAAGATTGGCATTCACAAGACCTGCGTCGCGGCCACGACCGGCGGCGCGATGACGTACGAACAAAGGATGATGTTCACCTTGGTTTGGAAAATCGGACAGCCCTAAAAATTGCCGATATTTGACTAAACCATCGAGTAATGCCTTAGAAATCGCCACGCTGCGTTTTTTGCCACCTTTACTGAGTGGAATGTGAAAACTCCAAATGCCTGTCTGTGGATTTTGCCTAAATTGCCCCATAACCGGCGAATAGCCAACCCGCGCCGAGACATCCGAAATGCGCAGATAACAGGAATAAATCAATGAAATCAAAAACAAACTACGTTGGTGTAATTCGGGTGTCGTTTCTGCCAGCTGAGTCACTGTGCTCATCACATAGGACCACTGTAACTCTGTGAAAGCTAGGCTGTTTTCGTCTTCATCAGCTTGTCGTTGATAGTGCTTATTCTGCGCAAAGCGACTGTGATTCAACCAAATTTGCGCGGGATTACGCTCGCAAAACTCCTCGCTCATTAAGTAACTGTAAAATGAAGATAAAATTGCAATCTTGGTTTTAAGCGCATTATCGCTCAACACATAGGGTTGAATTTGCCCTAACTGTTTCTTGCCCACAAATGGCCGCCAAAGACTGTTTGGTACCCGTTCATCGCGCAATTTGTCCAATTTAAATTGCGGCACATTAAAATAGCCGATCAGTTCCAGCGGCGGCGCCAAGCAATAATCCACATAGCGACTCATATCCTTACGTAATACCTGTGTGGGCGACATTTTCGCGACATCAAAGCACCAATGCAGGAACGTGGTCAGTTCGCTCCGATAGGCTTTATAGTTGTTTTCACTGTGTTTTTGCTCGAACAACCAATCGGTTGCGTGTTCCATCACTAAACCCGCATCGGGCACATCAGATAAGCTGACTTGAGTGATGTATTGATTCACCACACTGTTGCCATATTGTATGAATTCAATTGAATCAAACAGAGGTAAAACTGGAGGAAGCTGCATATTAACTTTAAAATTTAACTATTTATTGCATGATAATACTTAAACGCAAATGCCGATAACGTTATTTATCGGCATTAACCAAAAACTCAATTTGCGAACAGCTTGTTTGCGTACATTGCTGGCAACTAATGCGTTTTTGACAGCAAATCAGACAAAGCTGCCAGACTTTACGTTTAGATTGACTATCGAGACACGAGAAATCCGCCGCACATAACTTACCTTCACGGATAAGCTGCGCGAGTTTCTCCTCAGAAATCGATAAATTGATCCGATCGGCCATATAAATCCCCTGCTAATAATCCTGTCTCGATAATATCAAGATGAGAATAGTTATCAATAACCTTGATTCAATAATGCTAACTCCCCCACTTTATTAATTTTTTCAACTTATCCGATTGGCTTCTACTACACTCTAACTGTGTGACGCTCCTTTATGTGATGAGGTATCGGATGGTGATTGATCTTACAAACAAAAAGCCGTTGTTCTCCGCGAAGAAAGCCACAGAAATATCCCCCGCTGCCGCTCCGTGGAAGATCCTTGTTGTTGATGATGAACCCGATGTCCACACTGTCACCAAACTTGCTCTTTCACGTTTTCGACTCGATGGCCGTGCCCTCACCTTTATTAATGCCTACAGTGGTGAACAGGCCAAAGAACTGCTCGCACAGGAGCAAGACATTGCCGTCGCCTTTATCGATGTGGTGATGGAGAGCGACCATGCTGGGCTCGAGCTGGTCAAATGGATCCGCGAAGTGCAAGTGAACAAAAATATTCGACTCATTCTGCGCACCGGCCAGCCCGGACAAGCCCCCGAAGAAGATGTGATAGTCAATTACGATATTAATGATTACAAAGCTAAATCTGAGCTCGATTCCCGCAAGCTGATGACCAGCGTCTACTCTTCATTACGCTCGTACCGCGATATTATGGAAATCGAACAAGCAAGACGCGCGCAAATGAATCACAGAATGGGTTTAGAGCGGGTACTTGAGGCCACCTCGGGCTTGTTTGAACTGCGAACGCTACATAAGTTTGCCGATGGACTCCTTACACAAGTCGCCACCCTACTCAACCTCGATACTGAAACCTTATTACTCACCTGCAATGCGATGGATGCGATCAGCGGCCATGTGGATTCGGCCGAAATCGAAATCCTCGCGGGAACAGGCCAGTTTGCCAATAGCCCTCCTCATAAAGAACTCCCTGAGCATATTGGTAAATTACTACGTAGCGCCTTAATCCAAAAACGCTGCCTATACGAAGACAATTGTTTTGTGGGTTACTTCCCGACAAAGAGCGGGCTTATCAATCTACTCTATATGGATGGCATTGATAAAATAGATGATTTGGACAAAAAACTGGTCGATATCTTTGCGATAAACGTCGGGGTTGCCTTTGAGAATCTACTCCTGAATCAGGAAGTTGAAGATACCCAATCAGAACTGATCCTGCGCTTAGGCGATGTGGTTGAGAGTCGTTCTAAAGAGGCCGCCAATCATGTTAAACGCATGGCGGAATATTGTGCCCAGTTGGCATTATTGGCGGGGTTGACCGAAACCGAAGCCAACTTGCTGCGCCGCGCTTCACCTATGCACGATATAGGTAAAATCGCGATCCCCGATGCGGTGTTACTCAAACCCGGTAAGTTAGATGATCAAGAATGGTCAGTGATGCGCCAACATCCGACTATTGGCTATCAAATTCTCGCAAATTCCGAGCGGCCTATCCTTAAAGCGGCGGCGATTATCGCCTTGCAGCACCATGAAAAATATGACGGCTCTGGCTATCCAGGCAATTTACAACAAGACCAAATTCACATTTTTGCCCGCATCGTTGCCATCGCCGATGTATTCGATGCCCTGTCTCACGCCCGTTGCTATAAAGCCGCATGGCCATTAAACGAAGTGATAGATGAAATGCGTAAAGGTGCGGGTAAGCATTTTGACCCCGATTTGCTGGAACTCTTTATCAATGACATCGATATTTTCGTGCGGGTCAAAGAGAGTTGGAAGGATCATGACGAATAATGAAAATAAGCTTAAAAATCAGTAGAAAATTCATCATTATTCGCCATATCAACGCGTTTATTCGTTTAAATTGACCAACAGGGGTTTAATAGGAGTTAATTCCCCTGCTTAGTGAGGATTATCGGCAAGAAAGTCAAAAATAACGGCGTGCTCCTCTCCGTTTCGGTTAAAACGGATAAATCCTCGCCACACCATGTATCCGCTGCTGCAAGAACCGTAAATCATCTGTCCTTCATAGTGAGTTTTATTCAGTTCATTAAGATTGACAGGAATAATGCCCATAAACATATCTCGACCTTCTAAACGTATCTGAAGATTGTCAATCGGCTCTGAGGTTAATAGCTTCAATGTTAATGGCTTTTCGCTCGGCGCATGGGCTGGTGACAGGCTAATTCGCAGTTCAACACCCGCGACGTTTTTAATGCAATCCCCCTGTGTAAAAGCACAAAGTGTTGGGTCTACAGCCTTTGTTTCGACCTGTTGCGTGGCTTTTTCATTACAAGCTGTGAGATTCATCATAACTAGCATGATGGATAGCGGAAGAAGTTTGCGAGTAAGCACAAAAATTAACCTTGTGATGCAAGATGTTAACATTCTATGGCGTAGGTTGATCTAGATCAACTTTCCAGACCCCATCTTTGGTATCTTTTTTGACATGGCTCAAGTATCATTGCGAAACCTCATATTTGAGCACAAATGTGTAGGGTAACGCATTGACATGGCTTCACAACCCTAATAGGGAAGTGGGCTTTGTGTCATATATAACAGGTAAAGCTTGTCTTTACTAAAAGTAAAAGTAATAAGCAGTGGAAGCATTATGATGAACCATTCCCAGCCAACAGGCGCTGATTACAATTACACCATCGTCCGCCAATTTGCCTTAACCACAGTTTTGTGGGGTATTGTTGGTATGTCAGTCGGTGTATTAATTGCGGCTCAGTTAATCTGGCCACATCTGAACTTTGATACTCCTTGGTTTACGTATAGTCGCTTGCGACCATTACATACCAATGCGGTTATCTTCGCGTTCGGAACATCAGCCCTCTTTGCAACATCCTATTATGTCGTACAACGCACCTGTCAAACCCGACTATTTGCACCTAAATTAGCTGCATTTACGTTTTGGGGATGGCAAGCCATCATTCTGTCAGCAGCAATCACTCTGCCAATGGGTTACACCAGTGGTAAAGAATATGCTGAATTAGAATGGCCAATCGATATCGCTATCACCATCGTTTGGGTCTCCTATGCAATAGTGTTCTTCGGCACTATTATCAAACGAACAACATCGCATATTTACGTAGCGAACTGGTTCTTTGGTGCATTTATCATTACGGTTGCCGTGCTTCACATCGTGAACTCTATGGCCGTTCCTGTTAGCTTGTTCAAGTCATACTCTATGTACAGTGGCGCGGTCGATGCCATGGTGCAATGGTGGTATGGTCACAACGCGGTAGGCTTCCTGTTAACCGCAGGCTTCTTAGGTATGATGTACTACTTCGTTCCTAAGCAAGCGGGTCGTCCTGTTTACTCATATCGTCTGTCTATCGTGCACTTCTGGGCACTGATCGCACTGTACATTTGGGCAGGTCCTCACCACTTACACTACACTGCCCTGCCAGACTGGACTCAGTCGTTAGGTATGGTGATGTCACTGATCCTGTTCGCACCATCTTGGGGTGGTATGATCAACGGTATCATGACCTTATCTGGTGCATGGCACAAACTGCGTACTGACCCAGTACTACGTTTCTTAGTGGTTTCGCTGTCTTTCTACGGTATGTCGACCTTCGAAGGTCCGATGATGGCCATCAAGACAGTTAACGCTTTATCTCACTACACAGACTGGACTGTAGGTCACGTTCACTCAGGCGCGCTAGGCTGGGTGGCAATGGTGTCTATCGGTTCTCTGTATCACTTGATCCCAGTACTGTTCGGCCATGGCCGTATGTACAGCATCAAGTTAGTTAACGTGCATTTCTGGTTAGCGACTATCGGTACTGTTCTTTACATCGTGTCTATGTGGATTTCGGGTGTAATGCAGGGTCTGATGTGGCGTGCAGTTAACGCTGACGGTACTTTGACTTATAGCTTTGTTGAAAGTCTGGAAGCTTCTTATCCTTTCTACTTCGTACGTTTCCTCGGCGGTTGTTTCTTCTTAACCGGTATGCTGATCATGGCATACAACGTGATCCGTACTGTGAAAGCCTCTAAAGATTCATTGCCAGCACTGGCTGAAGCAAAAGCGGCTTAAGGAGCAAACTCGATGAAATTTAATCATGAGATAGTTGAAAAAAACATCGGTTTGTTAGCGATCTTCACTGTTATCGCTATCAGCTTCGGTAGCTTGGTAGAAATCACGCCGCTGATTTTCCAAAAAGATACCACTGAGCCTGTTGAAGGTTTGAAACCCTACACTGCCCTGCAACTTGAAGGCCGTGACATCTATGTACGTGAAGGTTGCTACAACTGCCACAGCCAGATGATCCGTCCTTTACGTGCAGAGACTGAACGTTACGGTCACTACTCTGTAGCTGGTGAGTCTGTTTGGGATCACCCATTCCAATGGGGTTCTAAGCGTACTGGTCCAGACTTGGCCCGTGTTGGCGGTCGCTACAGCGATAAATGGCATGAAGTTCACTTAATCGATCCTCGTGCTGTGGTCCCTCAATCGAATATGCCAGGCTTCCCATGGCTTGCCGAAAACAAGTTAGACGGCAAGTTAACCGGCGACAAGATGACTATTCTGCGTAACATGCACAAAGGCGGTTACAAGGGTAATGATCTTTACACCGATGAAGAAATCGCAGGCGCTCAGAAAGCTGTTGAAGGTAAGACAGAGCTGGAAGCCTTGATTGCATATCTTCAGTCTTTGGGTCACGCACTCAAATAAGGAGGCAATATATGGATTACGGCACATTACAAGGTATTTTAACCATCATTGTGATGCTGACCTTCGTCGGTATATTTGCTTGGGCATATAGCTCGCGTCGTCAAAAATCCTTTGATGAAGCAGCGAATCTTGTGTTTTCCGATGAGGAAATCAGCAAGGAATCGAAGGACTCAGGAGAGAATAAGTGATGAGTAGCTTCTGGAGTATTTGGATTAGCGTACTCTCGTTAATTGTGATCGCAGGATGTTTTCTGTTGCTGCGTGTGTGTTCAAAGAACACCACGGATGTCAAAGAAGGCGAATCCATGGGTCACAGTTTCGATGGTATCGAAGAACTCAATAACCCACTGCCAAAATGGTGGAGTTATATGTTCTATATCACTATCGTGTTTGGCCTAGTGTACTTAGCCCTGTTCCCAGGTTTAGGTAACTACAAAGGTTTACTGAACTGGACCAGCTCTAACCAAAGCATTGGTACAGAGAAAGGGATTAAAGCCGATTCTGCAGCCGCGATTGAGCTGGCAGCAAAAGAAGGCATGTACGTTCAGTACGACCAAGAAGTTAAACACGCTAACGAAAAATATGGCCCAATCTTCGCGGCTTACTTGGCAACACCACTCGAAGAGTTAGTGAAAAACCAAGAAGCGTTGAAAGTAGGCGGCCGTTTGTTCCTACAAAACTGCGCCCAGTGCCATGGCTCTGACGCACGTGGTAGCAAAGGCTTCCCTAACCTGACCGACAGTGATTGGTTATACGGTGGCGATTTAGCCACTATCAAGACCACTATCATGAACGGTCGTCATGGCATGATGCCACCAAAAGGTGGTTTGCCAATCGACGATAGCGAAATTGCAGGTCTGGCCGAGTACGTGGTTAAGTTATCTGGCCGTGAGCACGACGAGAAACTCGCCGCTCAAGGTCAAGGTTCATTCATGAAAGGTTGTTTTGCGTGTCACGGTATGGACGCAAAAGGCAACAAACTCATGGGTGCACCTAACTTAACTGACGATGTTTGGTTATATGGCGGTAGCCGCGGCATGATCGAAGAAACGATCAAGCACGGCCGTGCAGGCGTGATGCCAGCATGGAAAGACGTTCTCGGTGAAGAGAAAGTCCACGTGATCGCAGCTTATGTTTATAGCTTGTCAAACAAGTAATTAGATGTGAGTAACGCTAAGGCCTCGATAACGTCGAGGCCTTTTTTTTAAAGTGCTAAAGCCACCTTTTAACGGTAAAATGGCGCAAATTTTTATTATGGGTATTTAACATGAGCGAACTACAACCCTGGTATAAGCAGTTTTGGCCTTGGTTTTTAATTATTCTTCCTTTGTGTGCCGTCGTCGCAAGTTTTACCACGCTAAAAATTGCCCTCTCAAACTCTGACTCTCTGGTCGCCGAGGATTATTACAAAGAAGGCAAAGCCATCAATATGGACTTGAGTAAGGTCAAATATGCCAAGCAGCTTGGCATGCAATGGCAGCTAGAACAAAATCATCATGAACTCCTCTTCACTCAACACGGCGGCCCAGCTTACCAAGCCGCATTAAAAGTCGAATTTTATCACCCAACAATTGCCGAAAAAGACATTAAGACCACAGTCACCGCCGATGCCAACCATGTGTATCGCATTACCCTTCCCGATGTGTTAACGGGTGCTTGGGAAGTCCGTCTGGAAGGTTTTGATGGCAAATGGCGTATTCATCAACGTGTCGAACTCAAAGACAACGTCCAATTGTGGTTGAACTAATTGTGGTTGAATGAATATTGCTATGACACATCCAAGTTGTTTTCACTGTAATGAGCCCGTGCTCACGGGCACTCAGTTTGTCACCCGCATTAATGATCGCGATGAACTCATGTGTTGCCCTGGCTGCCAAGCGGTATCCCAAGCCATTGTGGATGCAGGCTTATTAAGCTATTACAAGTTTCGAACCGAGCCCGGCAGTAAACAGACGGCGCTGGTACCTGATGAATTAAATCAGTTTAGTGCCTACGATTTGCCCGAAGTACAGCTGGACTTTGTCCACTCAGAGGAAAATCGTGACTCTGTGTCGCTGTCCATCGACGGTATTACCTGCGCCGCCTGCGCCTGGTTAATCGAACATAAAGTGAAACAACTGCCTGGCGTCAGCCAAGTGATGGTCAACTCCACCACCCAAAGGGCGATGATCAGCTGGGATAAACAGCAAGTTAAACTCAGTGATATTCTTGGGCAAATTAGCCGTATCGGCTATCAAGCCGCGCCCTATCAAGTGGATGAGCAAGAACTGACCGCCAAGCAAAATAGCCGTAAATTCCTACTGCGCTTAGGCTTGGCAGGTTTTGCGACTATGCAAGTGATGATGTTCGCCCTCGCCCTCTATACCGGTTACTTTACCGATTTGGATGTGCAATATCGGGATTATTTCCGCTGGGTGAGCATGATTTTCGCCACGCCCGTGGTGCTGTATTCGGCGCAGCCCTTCTATTTCAGCGCCATTCGCACCCTGCTGAGTGGCAAACTCAATATGGATGTGTCGGTCTCTATCGCCATTGGCGGCGCCTATATCGCCAGTTGCTTTGCCACCGTTAACGGTACGGGCGAAGTCTATTTTGAATCCGTTTCCATGTTTACCTTCTTCCTGCTGCTGGGGCGTTATTTCGAGCAGAAGGCAAGACAAAAGGCTTCCGTCAGCTCCAGCAATCTCCACAAATTAGTACCTCTTACGGCACATTTGGTCACGGCCCAGGGGCAAGAAGAGATCCCCGCTAAAAAATTACGCCTCGGGGATATTATTCTCATTAAACCCGGCGAGATGGTCGCCGCCGACGGCATCGTGGTTGACGGCCACACCAGCATCAATGAAGCCATGCTCACCGGTGAGCAAATGCCAATTGAAAAGCCCGTCGATAGCCAAGTGTTTGCTGGCACCATTAACCTAGACCAGCCCATTAAAGTTAAAGTCACCGCCCTTGGGCAAGATCAATTAGTTGCCGAGATTATTCGTCTGCAGGAATTAGCCTCAAACACTAAACCTGCCGTGGCTATGTTAGCCGATAAACTGTCGCGTTATTTCTCAGGCACCATCTTATCGATTGCGACGATCACCTATCTGGTGTGGCTGCAAATCTCCCCCGAAGATGCCTTTTGGGTCACCTTGTCGGTATTAGTGGCCACCTGTCCTTGTGCCCTTGCGCTGGCGACCCCCACAGCCGTCACCTGTGCGACCGCGATTTTTACTCGCCTTGGGATCATTACCCGTAAGGCGGGCGTCTTTGAAAAACTGCCACAGATCAAACATGTGGTCTTTGATAAAACGGGCACCCTCACCTGCGGCACCCTATCAATAGCCAAAGTTGAGTGCCATAAAGATTTCACCGAAGAACAAGTACTCGCGATTGCAGCGGCGCTAGAATCAGGTTCTCGCCACCCTATTGCCGCAGCCTTTGCTAGCTTTAGCCAAACCGATGTGATTGCCAAACAAGTTCACCATGAAGTGGGCTTCGGAGTAAAAGGCCTGATTAATGGCACCGAATACCGCATTGGTAACGCAAGCTTCACGGGGACCACCGCCGAACCCAAGCTTGTAAACCAGCTTATTTGGCTCGCCCGTAGCAACAATCAGCAGTTTGAAGTCATCGCCACTATCGAGATCCAAGATAATATCCGCGTCGATAGCAAAGAAACCGTCGATATTTTGAAGCAGCAAGGTTGCCAAGTCAGTATCGCCAGTGGCGATAGCTCAGGGCATGTGCATCAATTGGCGAAAGAACTCGGCATTAGCGATGTCCACAGTGGACTGACTCCAGCCGATAAACTGGCACTGGTGACTAAATTGCAGCAATCGACACCGGTCGCGATGTTCGGCGATGGTATCAATGATGCGCCAGTACTCGCGGGCGCCGATTTATCCGTGGCTATGGGTAGCGGCAGCGCGATTGCGAAAAACAGCGCCGATCTGATTCTGCTTGGCGATCACCTCTCTCGCTTCACCCAAGCGGTCAAGGTTGCTAAACTGACCACACAAATTATTCGTCAAAACCTCGCTTGGGCCTTAGGTTACAACGCGCTGATTTTACCGCTGGCGGTCACTGGGCATGTTGCGCCTTATATTGCCGCCCTTGGCATGTCGGCAAGCTCTTTAATTGTTGTGGGTAACAGTTTGAGATTATTACGAATTAAATTATAACAACAAAAAGGCTTAGGTTATGAGCATCATTTATGTACTAATTCCTATCGCGATGATCTTTGTGTTGATCGCCGTAGCCGTGTTCTTTTGGGCGGTAAAATCCGAACAATTCGATGACTTAGACCGTCAAAGCGTGTCGATTCTCTTCGATGAAGATGCCGATAAACCGAGTCAAGCAGCTAACCCGAATCAAGAGAAAATCACAAGCCAAGACAAAGGCATGCCTCTGTGATTGGCTCTGTGATTGAGTATAACGTCACAGGCGCATTCCTTGTTGGTTTAATGGGCGCAGCCCACTGTTTTGGCATGTGTGGCGGCCTGGTTGGCGCCTTTTCCTCCCAGCTTCCAAATCCGAAACAGGGCAATCACTTAGCCCATCAACTCACCTACTTATTAAGCTATAATCTCGGCCGGATTTTAAGCTACACCCTCGCAGGCGCCTTAGTGGGTGGTTCATCGGCCATGCTTGGGCACTTATTCGAACTCGACAGTTACCTGTTAATCCTGAGAATAATTGCCGGCGTGATGATGATCGCGACCGGGCTTTACATTGCCAAAATCTGGGTGGGGATAGTACAGATTGAGCGCCTCGGCCAAGTGTTGTGGCGATACCTTAAACCCTTAGCTCAACGTCTCGTGCCAATCGCCTCACCATTGCAGGCCATCACCGCTGGATTGATTTGGGGCTGGTTGCCCTGCGGGCTAGTGTATAGCACCTTAACTTGGTCGGTGGCGGCAGGTTCTGCCAGCCAAGGCGCCTTGATTATGCTCGCCTTTGGCTTAGGAACTCTCCCTGCGCTCTTAAGTGCCGGTGTGGCGGCCAAACGCTTAGCCAATTGGGTACAGCAAAAAACCGTTAGATTATTGAGT
Source organism: Shewanella sp. FJAT-51649 (assembly GCF_019457435.1). Classification (NCBI taxonomy): domain Bacteria; kingdom Pseudomonadati; phylum Pseudomonadota; class Gammaproteobacteria; order Alteromonadales; family Shewanellaceae; genus Shewanella; species Shewanella sp. FJAT-51649. The sequence continues at coordinate 2,485,362 of NZ_CP080411.1, forward strand.
GGCTTACTTTTAATTGCCTTTGGCGCACAAACTTTATATATCGCCCTGTCGCAGCTAAACTAGCCCAAGCGAGTGAATTGGTTTAACATGGCTGCAGTGGATTAACTTGAGAACCGACATGACAATAGAGCAGAATAAAAACCGTCGTCCCGCCGCGAGTGGGTGCACAATTCATTGTCACGATTGCAGTATGGGAACCCTTTGTATTCCGTTTACCCTCAATGCCAATGAGCTCGATCAGCTCGACGACATCATTGAGCGTAAAAAGCCAATTCAAAAAGGTGAGCAGATTTTTAAATCAGGCGATCCGTTGAAATCTCTGTTCGCCATCCGCTCTGGTACAGTCAAAAGCTACACTATTACCGAGCAGGGCGATGAGCAGATCACCGGTTTCCATTTAGCTGGCGATGTGATTGGTTTTGATGGTATTCATGCTCAGTCCCATCAGAGTTTTGCTCAAGCCTTAGAAACCTCTATGGTGTGTGAAATCCCCTTCAACATTCTCGATGAGCTTTCAGGCAGCATGCCCAAGTTACGTCAGCAAATTATGCGCTTAATGAGTAATGAAATCATGAGCGACCAAGAGATGATTTTGCTCCTCAGTAAGAAAAACGCCGAAGAACGCCTCGCCGCGTTTATCAGTAATCTCGCTAATCGTTTTGGCAGCCGTGGATTCTCCCCTAAAGAGTTCCGTTTAACCATGACCCGTGGTGACATTGGTAACTACCTAGGTTTAACCGTCGAAACCATCAGCCGATTGTTAGGCCGTTTCCAAAAGTCGGGTTTGATTGAAGTAAAAGGCAAATACATCACCATCCTTGACCACAATGAACTGAATCTCTTGGCGGGTAATGCCAGGATCGCCAGATAAGTCACACCCTCCCACATTTGTGCTTTAATAATTGTAATTAATGCGCTAGACACTGGTTTTGAAAAGAGTTTTGATCTAGAACAATACAGATAATTGCCAAAGGCTCATGATGAACATGAGCCTATGACTAAAGGAACATGTTATGAAGGATTATCAAAAAATACTGGTAGTAGTCGATCCCACGACAGAGCATCAGGTTGCACTCGCCCGAGCGGTGACCTTGGCCAGTAAAAGTAACGCCCATGTGACTGTGTTTCTGTCTATTTTTGACTTCTCCTATGAAATGACATCGATTCTATCGAGCCAAGAGCGCGAAGCCATGCGCCAAGGCGTGATTGATCAGCGTCTGGCGTGGATCCAAGATCTACTGACTGCTTACAACCATCTGCAACTCGATGTTGATACTCAAGTGATTTGGCACAATCGCCCATTTGAAAGCATCATCAATCATGCGATTGCCGGACAATATGATTTGATCGTCAAAGGCACCCACGCCCACGACAAGTTAAAGGCGGTGATTTTTACCCCAACCGATTGGCATTTGATGCGTAAAGCGCCTGTGCCTGTGTTGATGGTCAAAGATCATGATTGGCCCGAAGCGGGTAAAATTCTCTGCGCGGTCAACGTGGCAACCGAAGACACAGATCATCAGATGCTGAACGGCAAGATTATCGAACATGCCAAGGATTTGGCCGCAAAATTTGCCGCCGAAGTGCACTTAGTCAATGGTTATCCCGGCACGCCAGTGAATCTTGCCATTGAACTGCCTGATTTTGATGCACAAACCTATAACGACACCATTCGCATGCAACATGAGCAACGAGTGCAATACCTTGCCAATGCCTATGGTATCGATACCCTGCACTGTCATGTGAAAGAAGGCTTGCCGGAGGATGTGATCCCTGAGCTTGCCGAGCAACTCGATGCCGAGCTGGTCATTTTAGGCACTGTCGGTCGGACTGGATTCTCGGCGGCACTTATCGGCAACACCGCAGAGCATGTAATTGATAGCATTAACTGTGATTTGTTAGCCATCAAACCCGATGGTTATAAATCGCCGCTTGAAGAGACGTAACGCACGCCGCTCTTTACCCCGCCGTCGATAGCTGGAATAATACGCGCCCTGAAACTGAGTTACTGGGCGCTTTTTTTATGTTGGAAGCTATGTCTGAAGTTACTGCGAGTCAAATGCCTGAAGAATTATCAAAAAAACAAATTACCCGTCTGAATAAGTTACAGAAGCGTCTGCGCCGTGAAGTGGGTAGTGCCATCGCCGATTACAACATGATTGAAGATGGCGACCGAGTCATGTGCTGTTTAAGTGGCGGTAAAGACAGTTACGCCATGTTGGATATTCTGCTTAATCTACAGCAGCGCGCGCCCGTACAGTTCGAAATTATTGCCGTTAACTTAGATCAAAAGCAGCCAGGTTTCCCTGAGCACGTGCTGCCCGCCTATTTAGACAGCCTGAATATTCCCTATCACATCCTCGAGAAAGACACTTACTCGATTGTGAAAGAGAAAATTCCTGAAGGCAAAACCACTTGCTCGCTGTGCTCTCGCCTGCGTCGCGGTACCCTCTATGGCTTTGCACAGCGCATCGGTGCGACCAAAATCGCGCTAGGCCACCACAGAGACGATATTATTGAGACCATGTTCCTCAATATGTTCTACGGCGGCAAGATGAAGGCCATGCCACCTAAGTTGCTTTCAGACGATGGCGCAAACGTGGTTATTCGCCCACTCGCCTATTGCCGTGAAAAGGATTTAGAAGAGTATGCGGAATTGAAAAAATTCCCCATCATTCCATGCAACCTTTGTGGCTCGCAGGAAAACCTCAAGCGTCAAGCTGTGAAAGACATGCTCAATCAGTGGGATAGACTCTACCCTGGCCGTATTGAAACCATTTTCACCGCCATGCAAAACACTGCCCCTTCACAGGGTGTTGACCGTGAGCAGTTTGACTTTGTGTCTTTGAAGCGCGATCCCAATGCGCCGATGAAGGGTGATGTGGCCGAAGCCGATTTACCCGCATTTGACTTTCTGGATATCGTCAACAGCGGCCATATCGATTTAGATGCGGCAAAACGCATCAATATCGTCAACGTTTACGAAGTGTAAACGCGGCACGTATAAAAAAGCCCACGAGAGTGGGCTTTTTTATAACTTAAATCTATCGTTACTTAACCCAAGGGCTCAGTACGGTCGGCGCTTGGCTAAATTGCAATGATGTCAAACTGTTAAGTTGTTCAGTACTCAACTTAAAGCTGGCGTTCACCTGTTGCTCATGCCCATCGAGCGTCACAGTAACGGCTTGCTCTTGAGCAAATTCAAAGTTTAATCCCGCGATTGGCTCCTTAAAATAGCGCATCGGGAAGCCCTGCATAGCCCCGAGTAAAGCATCCATTTCGCTGGCGATTTGCGCTAGTCGCGCCTTGTCGTATGTTGCTAAAGTCTGCTTCGCTCTGACTTGCATCGCAATACCGCAGCCCTCAGCCTTGCCCTCAAACTCTAGATTCACTAACGCGCGTTGATCTTTCAGCGCATCATCAAAGGGAATAAACAACCGCTGCGCCGCAGTATACGTAAGTGGCGTTGAATTTAATTCACTTGAAATGCTGCCACTCTGGATCTGGCAATTAGGCAGCATTGGCACACTAAAGGCGATTTCGACTAGCTGATAATTACCCTTATTGACTTGCTTTAACCTGTCATAGAAGCCTTTATATTCGAGGGAAATCGTTTCTGCCTGCAGGCTCGTAGCACATAGACAAAGCCCCACTAACCACCATTTTTTATACATCCGCCTTCACCAAATATTTTTCATTATGACGTAACATATCGAGTAATTCGTCGATATAAGCTTCTTGCCTTTCAGAATAATTCACTAATCCATAGATCAGTTGATCGGCACTTAACTCGGCTTCCTGAGAGCGTAAGTCGGCCCGAATTGAGCGAAACAGTGTATATGCCGTATTCGAGTTCAAATTGCGCATATAGGAAGACACTGAAGCGTCCACCGAGGGAAACACTTTCACTTCATGGGTTTTGCCCGAACCTCGAGAGGATGGCACTATGCCGCAGCCATTACTAAAACACCATTCGCCGAAAAAATTAAAGCCTTCACGGGCAAAACGCGAACTGCCCCAACCCGATTCATTGGCCGCCTGAATCAGCACCATAGATTCGGGAATGATATCGACCCGTTTAAGCAAACTGTTGAGTGATTTTGCATCCACATTACGGGCAGCATATTGATATTTATCAAATAACTGATTGAGCTGCGCTAGCTGTGTATCCGACAGAGTGCTGTCGTTCTCCACTAAGGCCAACATGTCGGTGATAAAGTCACGCTCGGTGGCAATAATGGCGTTTTGCTGTTGAATAATCGGCCTGAGAAAATCAAAAAAGGCACGCTTTTTTTCCGCCACATCATTGATGGCAGAAAAATCAGGCACTTGAGTAACGGGATCAACGGAGTTTTCCAGTTGGTTAACGATAGATTCAGGCTCATCAATAGTAGGAATGAGCCAGACTCTCAGCGAAAAAATCGCTAAGATCACTAGGGCTAACGCGAGTGTAAACGAACCAATTCTACCTGTTTTCAATAAGTCACCTTTGATATTGAGTCACGAGTGGCAAAATAAGCGCCAGATTATATGTCATATCTTGAAATTCACGAAATGTGGCGGCAAAACCGCCCATGCCCAACGCTGGTATGAGTTTGTTACGCCAAAATGCGATCCCACGCTTAACTCATACACTTTGGTACATTTGCAGCGTGAATATTTAGTGCATGCTTTTGACTGAGCTTTTATACTAAGGTTCCGTTAACGCAGGTGTTGGCAAACGAGCTCAAAGGCGGCTTCGCAGCACCGCTTAACAACAGGACAGGATTTTATGGGTATTCAGGAAGGAACCCTCATGCAGCATCAAATCTTAAATCAATACAGACACGTGGTCGCCATTGGCGGTGGTCACGGCTTGGGTCGTGTACTCTCATCACTGGATTTTTTGGGCAATCGTCTCACAGGCATTGTTGCAACCACAGATAATGGTGGCTCTACGGGCAGATTACGCGCCGAGCAGGACTGTATAGCCTGGGGCGATCTGCGTAATTGTCTATCTCAACTTGCCCATCGCCCATCGGTGAGCTCGCAATTATTTGAGTATCGCTTTCAGGGCGAAACCGAACTTAGCGGCCATAATCTGGGCAATTTGATGTTGCTCGCCCTCGATAAGCTTTGTGTTAGACCCCTCGAAGCCGTCAATCTGATTCGGCATATGCTTAAGATTGAAACCAATATCATCCCTATGTCAGAGCAACCAACCCATTTAGTGGCATTGCAAGCCTCTGGTTGTAAGGTATTTGGTGAGGTTAATGTCGATAAGATGAATGAGGCGCCCATTGCCCTATGCCTTGAGCCACAGGTCGATGCGACCGCCGAAGCCTGTGAGGCCATCAGCCGCGCGGATCTAATCATCCTAGGCCCTGGGAGCTTCCTGACCAGTATTATGCCACCACTGTTACTGCCCTGCTTTGCCAAAGCCTTAGCGATGAGCACCGCGCCCGTAGTCTTTATCGACAATCTGAATGAAGAAACTTCGCCAGCAGGCCAGTTTAACATTGAGCAGCGGATTGCTTGGTGCCATCAAGTGATTGGTAAGCCTGTGATCACTAAGGTGCTGCGCCACTCTGAACAAGTACGCCTTGGGACTTTGATGAATCACTTTCCGTTAAGGAATCGCCACAATCCGCAATTACACGATCAGGCGGGCCTGCGTGATGCGCTCAGCGCAGTATTGAGAATTAAGTCGGATTTACCGCTAGAGACCTTGGCGTCATAACGACCGATTAATAGCAAACATAAGCGCCTCTCAAGATCCACAATGTAAAAAGGACAGCCTAAGCTGTCCTTTTTAATAAGTCCTCTTCTTATATTAGAAGCTAATTTAGAGGGCTAAATTAGAGTCCTAAATTAAAGAACCTTAGCAATCGCTTTACAGATCACAGGCATATTGGTTTTGGTCATACCCGCAACACTAATGCGGCCCGAACCAACGATATAAATACCAAACTCATCTTTCAAGCGTGCAACCTGCGCTTTATTTAAGCCAGAGAAGCTAAACATACCGTTTTGGCGGGAAATAAAGCTAAAGTCCTGGGTCACTCCTTCATCCTTTAAGCTTTGGACGAACAGAGTACGCATCTCAGCGATACGCTCACGCATTTCGGTCAACTCTTGTACCCAAAGTGCTTTTAATGTCGCATCGCTTAAAATGGTGCTAACGATTAACGCACCGTGTGCGGGTGGGTTTGAGTAATTGGCGCGAATAGTACGTTTCACTTGGCTGAAGGCACGCACCGCTTCATCGGCATTTTGTGCAACCACAGTCACAGCGCCGATACGCTCGTTATAAAGACCAAAGTTTTTAGAGAAAGAGTTAGCCACTAACAACTCAGGTACTTTTGCAGCCACTAAACGTAGGCCTGCGGCATCTTCTTCAATCCCAGCACCAAAACCTTGATAAGCAAAGTCAAACAATGGCACTAACTGCTTGTCTACACATAGATTGGCAACCAATTCCCATTGGGCTAAGGTCAAATCAATGCCAGTTGGGTTATGGCAGCAGCCGTGCAGTAAAACAATGTCACCCGCCTGTGCATTGGCGAGATCTGTCATCATGCCGTCAAAATCGATATCGTGGGCAGCTGCGTTGTAGTAACCGTATTCTTTAACCGTTAAACCTGCAGTTTCGAAAATATTCTGATGGTTAGCCCACGTTGGGTTACTTACCCATACAGTGCGCGATGGCGTGTTGCGCAGTAAAAACTCAGCGGCAATACGCAGTGCACCAGTACCACCTGGCGCCTGAGCGGTCGCTGCACGGCCTGACGTCACAAGCTCACTACCCTCGCCAAATAATAGCTCTTGCACTACGCGGTTATAGGTTTGAACCCCTTCAATACCTAAATAGTTCTTGGTCTTCTCTTGCTCAAGCAATAGGGCTTCTGCTTTCTTCACTGACTGTAATACTGGAGTCTGCCCTGCTTCATCCTTATAAATGCCAACACCGAGGTTCACTTTATCTTGGCGTGGATCGGCCTTGAAGGTATCGGTTAAACCAAGGATTGGATCAGCGGGTGCGAGTACTACCTGAGAGAAAATCATGACTACTTATCCTAAATGTTCACGTGTAGGGGAAATTCGGCTTATTTATACCACTGTCTTAAGAGGGGGAATAGCGCCTATTGCCGCATCTTAAGGAAATAGTTTGCGTATTATGGATTGATTAAAATAAATAACAACTAAATGAGAGATCAATTATCTTGAAGCTGAAATTTTTGATTATTGTGATTTTTAAGAGGCAGATCACTATTCGTTTCAGGATTAATTTGTAGGAGTTGTAACTGGATTTGTGGCAATAAAAAAGGCCTAACATCTGTTAGGCCTTCTCTATGTTATGGTACCCGAGGCCAGACTTGAACTGGCACGCTGTTACCAGCGAGGGATTTTAAATCCCTTGTGTCTACCGATTCCACCACTCGGGCAAACTCTTTATATTAACGACGGGAATCATGTCATTAATACTTTAATCAATGGAGGCGCGACCCGGAGTCGAACCGAGATCGACGGATTTGCAATCCGCAGCATAGCCATTCTGCCATCGCGCCATATTTCCAAACTCGTAAAGAGTTGGAGCGACATATCGGGTTCGAACCGATGACCTATACCTTGGCAAGGTATCGCTCTACCAACTGAGCTAATGTCGCATCGATGTCACAGCTTAATGAGTCATTAAGCTTAGGAGTTACGTTGCTACGCTTTCCCCTGACTGCGGATTGGCATTCTACCGATTTAACCTTCAGAGTCAATCATCAAATTTGAAATATTGCGCTTAGCAGCACTGTTTGCCCAATATTCAGCCACAGAGATAAAAACTTGCCGATGGAATAATCAATTTGATGATTTTCTTTGCAACGACAAGGGATGAAGTGATTTTATCCCGCCGTAACAAAGCGCATCACGCCATAAAAAAGCGCCCTACTGGGCGCTTTTTATTAGACGTTTTTATGTGCGTGGCGATTATGCCGGCAGAGACAGAGTCGTCAGGCCTAACATGGTCTGCATGACACCGACTACTTGGCAGCTGTAACCAAACTCGTTGTCATACCATACGTACAGAATGGCACGTTTACCTTCGGCGATGGTCGCTTGTGAATCAACCACGCCCGCATAGCGAGAACCCACTAAATCGCTTGATACGATTTCAGTTGAGTCAGTGTAATCGATTTGGTTTTGCAATGGTGATTGCAGCGCCGTGTCTTTCAGGTATTCGTTTAATTCGTCTTTGTTGGTCTCAGCATTGAGGTTCATGCTGATGATCGCCATAGATACGTTTGGCGTTGGCACGCGAATCGCGTTACCCGTCAGTTTACCCGCTAATACTGGCAGAGCTTTAGCAACGGCTTTAGCCGCACCCGTTTCAGTGATCACCATATTTAATGGTGCACTGCGACCACGACGGTCAGCACTGTGGTAGTTATCGATCAGGTTTTGATCGTTCGTGTATGAGTGAATCGTCTCAACGTGACCATTCTCGATACCGTACTTGTCGTTTACTGCTTTCAGTACAGGTGTGATGGCGTTAGTGGTACAGCTCGCCGCAGAAACAATGATATCTTCCGCAGTGATGTCGCCTTCATTCACGCCGTAAACGATGTTCTTGATGGCGCCTTTTGCAGGTGCTGTCAGTAACACTTTGCTTGCACCAGGGCTCTTCAAATGTAAACCAAGGCCAGCTTCATCTTTCCAAATACCCGTGTTGTCTACCACTAAGGCATCTGTAATACCGTATTTGGTGTAATCCACTTCATCAGGCGAGTTTGCGTAAATCACTTGGATATAGGTGCCGTTCGCGATGATGGCGTTGTTCTCTTCATCCACTTCAACTGAACCGTTGAATGGACCATGAACAGAGTCACGACGCAGTAAGCTAGCGCGTTTTTCTAAATCGCCCTTCTTACCACCACGTAATACGATAGCGCGCAGTCTTAACTTGTTGCTGCGGCCAGTACGTTCGATCAGTAAGCGCGCTAATAAGCGGCCGATACGACCAAAACCATATAACACTACATCACGCGGAGCGATATCATCAGCATGGTCAATCGCCGCCGCTAATTCGCGTGCCATATAGCTTTCAATTTCGTTGGTATCGGTATGTTCAGCCCAGTATTTAACGGCAAGCTTACCAATATCCACTTTACATTGTTTAACAGCGAGTCTGCTTAAGGCTTGAACAAATGGGAAACTCTCGCGTAAACGTAATTTCTCGCCGACATGACGACGAACTAAACGGTGCGCTTTAATAATCTCAATAGTAGAAGCATTGAGTAATGGCTTACCATAAACCACAACTTCGACGCCTTGGTTACGGTACAACTTGCCCAGCAAAGGTTGCATTGCCTCTGCCATTTCAAAACGTTCTTGCCAACTTTGTAGGTGTTTATCAGCGCTCATTTACAGATCCTTTATCTCACTTTTCAATAAAATATATTGAAAGGTTTGAGTAACATGACGAAAAGACCAATAATCTTATGTAGGTTTTAGGGGAAACCCTGTGTTTTGGTCGGCGCCATTGTAATGAAAACTGACCCAGCTTGCCAGTAAGATATTTTCTGTAAATCTGTAATTTTATTAGAGAAAATTGCATTTTGGAGCGTATTTTGAGACAAAATCTAGTAATAATTACATCATTTACCCTCGCGATAAGCCTTTTCGGTTGTGATAATGGCCGAAATATCGAAACGATTTGTAAAAATAATCCTGAAATTTGTGCCGATTTGCATAAGGATGGTTGGTGTTTAACCGAGAAAACGAAGCTGATCCAGAGCCGATTCGACCTATTAGACAACAAAAATCCTACGGGTAAGCAACTTTACCAACAGTTAACTTACCTCGAGGATTACAGTCGTTGTATTGAATTGGCCTCTGGGGTGCAACATATCATCCATACGAATCGCACGGCTGACAGAGCCAGAGCCTTTCGCCTGAGCACACAAAACCTCAGCCGCCTACAGGATGAAACCCGTGAACGCCAAGATCCCTTTATGTCTTATTATCAATGGACACGTTTTGGCGATACCAGTGCGCTAAGCCGATTATTGGCGCAAGAAAACGCTGGCGAAGTCACTGAGCCTTTTCTGTTGGCGCAGATAGCCACCTACTACAGCAACCGTAATGCCATCAAAGCGCAACAACTCTATCTTAAAGTGTTCGCAGAGATCCAATACGCTGACTTTGACCCAAATTGGTTGCTTGGGCTTGCCTCTGCCTATCGCCAAACCCAAGCGCTTGAAAAAACTTATATGCTGACAAAAGCCAATTTACTACTTACGCAGCAGAAGTATTCTGAAGATAAGATGCTAGCCTTAATCGGTGGCGACAAAACGCTGGCGGCCAAATTAGATGAATACGCCCAAAACTTAATCGATGCGTTAGAAGATGGTCTCTATTCAACGAGCCCTGTTGCGCTTTGGCTCGCGCCTCACCCCACCGAGGCGCCACCGCCTGCGGCAGCAACTGTCGAGCCAGAGAAACCTAATTCGCCTTAACTTGCGTTTTGAGGAATGTCGGCAAAATGTTTGCCATCTTGTAATTTTTTATCCAAATGCCGTGCTAAAAATGGTGTTTTCGCGACCGATGTAAAAAAAACACCTAATTTGTTAACCGAATCCCGGCAAAATTGCCGAATTCACTTGACGATAGCTGTCAGTTTGGTAATTTTACTACCAGTTGAATTTTATAATCACCAGAGGGATATGAGATGACTATCCGTGTAGCAATAAATGGTTATGGCCGTATCGGTAGAAACGTATTACGCGCCCTGTATGAAAGCGAAAAAGCTTACCCAATCAAAATTGTTGCCATCAACGATTTAGGCGACGCTTCAATCAATGCTCACCTTACTAAATACGATTCTGTGCATGGTCGTTTCAATGCCAAAGTTGAGCATGATGCGGAAGCAATTTATGTCAACGGCGACAAGATCCTCACCTTCCAAGAGCGCGATCCAGGTAAATTACCTTGGGGCGACTTACAAGTTGACGTCGTGTTCGAATGTACTGGTATCTTCACTTCTAAAGAATCTGTACAGCCACATTTAGCTGCGGGCGCGAAAAAAGTTATTATCTCTGCACCAGGCAAAAACGTTGATGCAACCGTCGTTTACGGTGTGAACAACAATGTGCTGACCGCGGATATGACCGTTATCTCTAACGCATCATGTACCACTAACTGTTTAGCGCCTTTCGCTAAGCCGTTAAACGATGAGATTGGTATCGAATCGGGTCTGATGACTACTATCCACGCGTACACCAACGATCAACGTTTGTCTGACGTATACCACACAGATTTACGCCGTGCTCGCGCTGCAGCACTGTCAATGATCCCAACTAAAACGGGCGCTGCCGCGGCAGTAGGTTTAGTTGTGCCTGAATTACAAGGTAAATTCGATGGTTTAGCAGTACGTGTACCGACTGTTAACGTGTCTTTAGTGGATTTATCTTTCATTGCTGCACGTGATACCACTGTTGAAGAAGTTAACGCCATTATCGAACGTGCCGCTGCTGTTGCGCCACTGAGCGAAGTCTTAGCGGTTAACAAAGAGCCACTGGTGTCTATCGACTTTAACCACAATGCGTTTTCATCTAACTTCGATGCGACTCAAACCCGCGTAAACGGCCGTTTAGTCAAAGTGATGGCATGGTACGATAACGAATGGGGCTTCAGTAACCGTATGTTGGACAACGCGGTTGCGCTGATGAACGCGAAGTAATCATTCTTCTTTATCAAAAAGCCCCGCTCTTGCGGGGCTTTTTTATGCCGATGTAAAGCTCATCAATGCACTGTCGTTACCAATGCTAGCATTTCGCCGCTAACAACTTATATTAGCGATGCATTAATTGATAATACCGCAGGCCACACGCGCACCGCCGCCACCTAAAGGCGCAGGGTGATCGGAATGGTTATCGCCACCGGCATGGATCATGATTGCATGGCCTTTAAGATCACTCATTTTTAAACGCGGTGCCAGCACGGCCTGGCTAGCAGCACCGTCTGCATCGACAAACAATGGTGGCAGATCGCCTAAATGCCCTTCTCCCCATGGCGTGCCGTGGGCTTTCGTGGCGGCAGGATCATAGTGTCCACCTGCCGCGCCTGCAGGGACGATTTTTCCATCCTTTTCCTTTGGATCACAGCTGCCGTTCTCATGTAGATGGAAACCATGTAATCCCGGCATTAAGCCTTTGAGTGATGGCGTAAATACCACTCCATACTGCGATTCTAAAATGGTCACTTGACCGACACTTTCACCCACACCCTTTTCATTGACAAGATTCATTGGCACACTCACGTCCGCAAATGCGCTGGCAGCAGACATTGAAGCAAGCAGTAACACGATGTTTTTCATACCCTTCTCCATGGTTATCTTATACAAAATTGCATGAACACAGCGTAATGAGTGAATTCACCTACGCTTTGCTATATCAAATTTAGGTCAACAACACCGATCCGGTAAGTAAAAGAGCGTGTATTTCTTTAAATTGAAGCATATATGCATCTATGAAGAATGGCTTTTAAGGCTAGCGCGACTTATTAAGCAGATGCTTAACAGCTTAGCTGCTGAGCAATTTAAGCCAATACAAAAATCCCCGCCAAGTGGCAGGGATTTTATTTTTCGTGAGTGTTATGGACGCTTGGTTAAGCGTTGCCTTTCACTTTCATATTCAGTGTCTTAGCGAAATCGAGCATACGGGTCAACGGGATTAAGGCTTTCACGCGTAAATCTTCATCGACAAAGATCTCATGGGTCGTTTTGTCGCTGTCACTTAATGACGCTTCAATGGCTTTTAAGCCGTTCATCGCCATCCAAGGACAGTGGGCACAGCTCTTACAGGTGGCACCGTTACCACCGGTAGGCGCTTCAATCAGTGTTTTACCCGGCGCCGCTTGTTGCATTTTGTAGAAAATACCGCGATCGGTCGCCACAATAAAACGCTCGTTAGCCATGGTTTGTGCAGCTTTAATCAACTGGCTGGTGGAGCCCACAGCATCGGCCATCGCCACCACACTCGCGGGTGACTCTGGGTGTACTAAAATCGCCGCATCGGGGTAAACACGCTTTAAATCACGCAGCGCATTGGCCTTAAATTCATCGTGAACGATACAGTCGCCCTGCCACATCAACATCTCGGCGCCCGTTTGTTTGGCAATATAACTGCCTAAATGACGGTCTGGGCCCCAAATGATTTTTTTGCCTTCGCTGTCTAAGTGTTCAACGATTTCAAGGGCAATACTCGAGGTGACCACCCAATCGGCACGCGCTTTTACCGCCGCCGAAGTGTTGGCGTAAACGACCACGGTATGATCAGGATGCGCATCACAGAAGGCGCTGAATTTATCGATGGGGCAACCTAAGTCCAATGAACAGGTCGCCTCCAAGGTCGGCATCAGAATGGTTTTTTCTGGGCTTAAGATTTTGGCGGTTTCACCCATAAATTTCACCCCGGCGACGATTAACGTCTTGGCGGGATGATCGCGGCCAAAGCGCGCCATTTCGAGTGAGTCAGAAACACAACCACCGGTTTCTTCAGCCAGAGCTTGAATTTCAGGGTCGGTATAATAATGGGCAACCAATACCGCATCTTTTTCAATCAGCAGCTGCTTGATACGTGCCTTGTAGTCCGCCTTTTCGGCATCGGACAGAGGAATTGGCTTAGGCGGAAACGGATAATCAATAGTTTCGATTGTCGGGGCAAATGGGCTGGGGCTCATAACAAATCCATCAGGATAACAACGTTCGCGAATTATACGTAATTGGGATCAAAAGATTAACCCATTTATGGCCTGCAAATAAAAAAGGACGCTAAATGGCGTCCTTTTTTGCTGGATTGGCTGTAAGTATTGGCTGACAGCCGATTAGCGCATGGCTAACAGCATATCCTGCGGCTGCTCAAGGTATTGTTTCCACAGGTTACAGAAACGGGCAATGGTGCCGCCATCAATTACGCGGTGATCGCCAGACCAACTCACTTGCATGATCTGACGCGCTTCTACTTCACCTTTCGCATTAAAGCGAGGCAAGGTTTGTAACTTACCTAATGCGACAATCGCAACTTCCGGCTTATTGATAATAGGCGTTGCGACTGTGCCACCTAAGGCGCCGATATTCGAAATCGAAATCGTGCCGTCTTTAAGATCCGCCGGCGCCACACGGCCGCTGCGCGCAGCATTGGTTAAGCGGGTGATCTCAGCAGCCACCTCAAGGATGCTCTTATCTTGTACATCCTTCACGTTTGGTACCAATAATCCCACCTTAGAGTCGACCGCCATACCGATGTTATGACGCGCCTTGTAGGTGATTTCAGTACAATCCGCATTCACTTGGCTGTTAAGCACAGGGAACTGGGTTAAGGCTAACGACATGGCTTTCATAAAGAATGGCATCATGGTCAGCTTAACTTCGTCGGAGGAATACTTGGCCTTCATGCTTTCACGCAGTGCGACTAAGTCTGTCAAATCAAACTCTTCGCAATAGGTGAAGTGAGGAATGGTCGATACCGATTCCACCATCATTTTCGCCATCACGGCTTTCACGCCACGGATAGGCTCAACAATGTCACCCCGTGCGCTTGCCACTGCGGTAGAGACGGTTGATTGAGCAACAGTTGGCGCTACCGCCACTGGCGCAACGGCAGGCACAGCGCCGCCCTGCGCTTGGAAGCGAGTAATGTCTTCCTTATACACACGGCCATGTTTGCCACTACCAGGTACACGACTTAAATCGATATCTAAGGCACGAGCCATACGGCGAACAGCTGGGCTGGCTAAGGCTTTACCTTGGCGAGCAGGCTCCGAGGACACCGCCGCGCAAGCTGCTGGTGCAGCGGTATTCACCGCGGCGCTGGCTTCTTGTACATGGCTGACTGGCGCAATAACACCACCTTCAACCTCAATCGCAAATAGTGGCGCATGTACTTTAGCTAACTGACCCTTACGATAGTGCAGTTTGACAATCTTGCCCGCTTTGATGGCGGGAATTTGCACTAGGGCTTTATCTGTCATCACATCGGCGATGGGTTGGTCTTCAACCACGGTATCGCCTTCTTGTACTAACCATTCGACCAGTTCGCACTCAACAATGCCTTCGCCAATATCGGGCAGCAGGAACTCTTCCACGCTAGTACCAGCCACACTGGCTTGGCTTGCAGATGCTTGAGTAGATGCCTGTACTTCAGGTTGAGACGCAGCAACAGTCGCGGCGTCGTCAGCCTCAATCTGCACGGCATACAGCGGTGCATGCACCTTAGCGATATCGCCTTTGGCGTAATAAAGCTTGGTCACGACTCCTGCAAAAGGCGCCGGAATTTGCACTAAGGCTTTGTCTGTCATCACATCGGCGATGGGCTGATCTTCAGCAATGGTATCGCCCTCTTGCACCAACCACTCGACGAGTTCGCACTCGACAACGCCTTCACCAATATCCGGCAAAATAAAATCTTTAATCATACCGGACTCCTAGAAGTTCACTGATGCCTTAATGGCTTCAAAGGTCTTGAGCGCATCGGGCATATATTCTTTTTCGTGGACCAGTGGATATGGGGTATCTAGACCACATACACGGCTGATGGGGGATTCTAAATACAAGAAACACTCTTGCTGAATCGTGGCCGCAATTTC
Source organism: Shewanella sp. FJAT-51649 (assembly GCF_019457435.1). NCBI lineage: Bacteria > Pseudomonadati > Pseudomonadota > Gammaproteobacteria > Alteromonadales > Shewanellaceae > Shewanella > Shewanella sp. FJAT-51649. The sequence goes on from NZ_CP080411.1 coordinate 2,500,977, forward strand.
ACCCGCAAATCCACCCGTTAATGGCGCTTCGTGGTTGATCAGTAAGCGGCCTGTCTTCTTCACTGAGTCGGCAACCGTATCCACATCCCAAGGAGCGAGTGTACGTAGGTCAATAATTTCGCAAGAAATCCCCTCTTTTGACGCCATGTCGGCCGCTTTTTCGATGATTTCCATCTGTGCGCCCCAGGCCACTAAGGTGATGTCTTTCCCTTCACGCACCACTTCGGCTTTACCTAGCTCGATTTCATAATCGCCCGCAGGGACTTCACCCACAGAAGCACGATATAAACGCTTTGGCTCGAAGAACACCACAGGGTTTTTATCGCGAATAGAGGCTAATAATAAGCCCTTGGCCTGTTCAGGATTACGCGGCACAACCACTTTTAAGCCTGGCGTTTGAGTAAAATAGGCTTCTGGCGATTGTGAATGGTAATGACCGCCCGCAATACCACCACCATAAGGTGTACGGAACACTAGGCTTCCAACGTTAAATTCATTGCCACTGCGGTAACGGAATTTAGCCGACTCGTTCACTATCTGATCGAACGCCGGAAAGATGTAATCGGCGAACTGGATTTCCGCCACGGCGGTCATGCCATTAGAGGCTAAACCGTTGGCAAAACCCGCAATGCCTTGCTCAGTCAGCGGCGTGTTAAAGCAGCGGCTGCGACCAAACTTTTCCTGTAAGCCTGAGGTTGCGCGAAACACACCGCCAAAGTGGCCAACGTCTTCACCAAATACCACCATGCGCTCATCAGATTGCATGGCGATTGACAAGGCCTCATTGACGGCCTGTAACATATTCATTTCTGCCACGGCTTATAGCCTCCCTGCACTTTTGGGATAGGATTGCGGATATTTCTTGATGTGCTCTTTAAGCTCACTCAGCTGCTTTTTCAGCGCTGGTGTTGGCTTGTCGTACACGTCTTCAATGATCTCATCCAGCATAGGGATAGGTAATTTTTCAGCGACTTTAACGGCGGCTAACACTTCTTCACGGTACTTCTCGTAACGCTGGGCATCATCGGCCTCGGCCAACCAGCCTTTGTTGATTAACCACAACTTGAAGCGTTTGACCGGATCATGTTGTTGCCATTTCGCCTCTTCTTCTTTTGAGCGATAGCCAGAAGGATCGTCAGAAGATGAGTGAGCACCCAGACGATAAGTCATGGCCTCAATCAACACGGGGGCATTATGCTCAATCGCATAGGCACGCGCCTGTTGCGTCGCCGCTAACACCGCCAGCATATCGTTACCGTCGACACGAATAGTGTGCATACCGTAACCCACACCGCGGCTAGCAATACCGTTACCGGCAAATTGCTCTTCGGTTGGGGTGGAAATCGCGTAACCATTGTTACGGCAGAAGAAAATCACGGGGCATTTTAACACCGCAGCCATATTCAAGCCGGCGTGGAAGTCACCTTCAGACGCGGCGCCTTCACCGAAATAACAGACGGCAACATTACGTTTGCCCTGCATTTTCAGGCTATAACCGACACCTGTCGCTTGTGGAATTTGCGTGGCCAGTGGCGATGAAATGGTTTGGTAGTTTAACGCCGCACAGCCATAGTGGATTGGCATTTGGCGACCTTTACCTAAGTCCTTCTCATTGCTGAACATTTGGTTCATAAACTGCTCAGTGGTAAAACCACGGTAGCGCAACGCCGCATGTTCACGATATTGCGCGAGGATCACGTCCTCTGCGTCCAGCGCCGCGACACTGCCGACGATCGCCGCTTCTTCACCCGTACAGGTCATATAGAAGCTGATCCGTCCCTGACGCTGCGCGCCTAACATACGTTCGTCGAGTACCCGCGTGAATACGCAAGTATCGTAAATTTTGGTGGCTAAGGCTTCATCTATTACAGGCAAAACCGCGGTTTCATAGGTAGTGCCGTCTGCTTGTAGAATTCGAAGGATAGGAATGTGAAGCGATGCCTTATCCAAGAAGCCGACACGGTGCACTGTATCAGTGTTGAGTGTTGCTTTGCTCATATTGTGCTCTTGTTATCTCGTTACGCCATGGAAAATCCACAACGCCTAATTTATACGAATATGCCGGATGAACATTACGTTAACGTAAACTACCTATCAACCGTTGGCACAGTTCAAACGACAACTAATCCCCTGTGGGCATGTATATAATGCTTTACAAAACTAGCGAACATCTGGCGCGACTGAAGGGATCAGGCAAATCACAGTGCGATTGCCGATGGGCACCTTAGCATTGGGGAAGACAATCGCTTCAAATTCCTGTTCAACTTTAATTTCCTGCCCACCCTCTCGGGCCAATACAAAGCCTTTCGGGAAAGCTCGGAAGTTTTCGACATCGGTCGCGAAGGTAAATTCAAAATCATCAAAATGTTTGTTAATCACCCGGCACACTTGATACAGATTTACCTTATCCGCTGAGAATGGCTCAAGCGCTAAGGGTTTGTCTGTGATAAGGCGCATAAACATCTCTTGGGCGGCAATAAAACGCGTCATATCGTTTTGCCCCATGGGATACACCTTACCTAATTCAATGGTAAAGGCATCGGCGCCATACTGCTCGGAGGAAAAATAACTGAAGGTCGTCGTCGGCTCATGGTGAAATAACACAGTATCCACGCCACTTGCCGCTAAAAACATGATTTGCTCGGCGCTATAAGCACGGCCGGGACGATAAGGATAAATCGCAAACTTTTCGTGTTTTGACGCACGCATCGCCGTGTGTAAATCGTAGTGAATTCGCTGGCGCCCTGCGGCTGCGCCGTTAAAGAAGCGGTCGACATAGGCTTCTAATTTTTTCGCCCGCACCCGCTCAGGATTCACTAACCCCGGTGGATTTGAATGCTCGCCACTAAACAGACGATTCATGTTTTCGTCGATAATGCGAGTGCCATTATTAATCGCTAAAGGGTTGCCAATAATAAACAGCGTGCGTTGTTTGGCGATGATTTTTTGTTGGAGAAGCTGTTTGATTAAGGTATTGCAGAGTTCGATGGGGGCGGTTTCATTACCGTGGACACCGCAGGAGAGAATGACATCCTTACCTTGGGCTTGTGCTGGCTCAAAAACGATGACGCCCGTGTCCCACACTTCGACTCGAGTATGTTCCCCTAAGGTGAAACTAAACTCATCACCGAGGGTTTGCGGATTGGCGAGGGTCAGCGCGAGAAAATCCTTCGAATCTAACAGAGCTTGTAACACAGAATTCTCCTTATAATAGCGTGTTAAAGACGGGATTTATGGCAATAACTACCTGTTTCATTGCACTTATCGCTACCCGCCTTAAAAAGCGCATCCATACTAACACAAGTTTTTGAGCCGTTACTCTGTCATTCTGGTCAAACAAGCGCATTTCACGGCAAAACCACAGCATCTTAGCCACATTTGGCCGACATAGGATTAATTTTGTCGACACACTTGCTTTTAGGCATGAGTTTTATCACAATCCTTAGCCATCTAGACTTCTATCAGGATTTATCATGGCGTTAGCAACTTTCGGTGCCGGCTGTTTTTGGGGCGTGGAGTATTTCTTTAGACAAGTCAACGGCGTGAGCAACGCGACCTGTGGCTATATGGGTGGCAATAACGAAGCGACCACCTATGAGGAAGTCAAAAAAGGTAAGACAGGCCATGCTGAAGTCGTGCAAGTGGAGTTTGACCCTGCGATTGTCAGCTACGACGAGTTATTGGATGTGTTTTGGAAGAACCACAACCCCACCACACTCAATATGCAGGGCGGCGATATTGGCACTCAGTATCGCAGTACCATTTTCTTCCATGACCGTGAGCAAAAAGCCACGGCCGAAGCCTCTAAACTGGCCTTTGCCCGCTCGGGCCGTTGGGGATTGCGCCACATCGTGACTGAAATTGTGCCTTTACAGCAATTCCATGTGGCCGAGGAATATCATCAAAACTATATCGATAAGAACAACTTACCAAGTTGCCATCTCGAGTACTGATCATAACCTGTAGCATCCGAGTGAGTGGCTTCTGCCGCTCATCGCTGCAAATAAAAACGCACTCATAGGATTTCCATGAGTGCGTTTTTTATCTGTAAAAAATGCTTAAACGTTAGATCAGGCGCTAAGCGCCTTATCAATCAAGGCTTGTGCGTCCTTAATGATATCGGCAAGATGCTGCTCACTGATAAAGCTCTCACCGTAAATCTTAAATAACGCCTCAGTGCCCGACGGTCGCGCCGCGAACCAACCATTGGCCGTAGTCACTTTAATACCACCTATAGAGGCATTGTTACCTGGGGCATGGGTTAATACGGCATCAATTTTCTCACCCGCCAGCATAGTGGCGTTTAAGGTTTCAGCATTAAGCTTGGCAAATTTGGCTTTGTTCTCAAGACTAATCGGACTGTCGATACGCTTGTAGAAACTTTGACCGAACTGCGCCACTAATTCTTGATGGCGTTGCCCCGGCGTCTTGCCAGTAACCGCGAGCATTTCGGCCGCAAGCAGCACCAGAATAAAACCGTCTTTGTCGGTACACCAAGTCGTGCCATCACGGCGCAGGAAGGCGGCGCCCGCACTCTCCTCACCACCGAAGGCAATGGTTGCCTCGGCTAACCCATCGACGAACCACTTAAAGCCAACGGGAACTTCGAGTAATTTTTTGCCGTGGAAGGCGCAGATTTTATCGATAAGCGCACTCGATACCAACGTCTTGCCGATGGCTAACTGCTCGCTCCATTGAGGTCTGTGGGTCAGCAGATAATCAATCGCAACCGCTAAATAGTGGTTGGGATCCATCAGCCCCGTGCCCGGACACACGATTCCGTGTCTGTCGTAGTCAGGGTCGTTACCCACACATAAATCAAAGGATTCTTTATGGGCCAGTAAGCCTGCCATCGCATAGGGCGAAGAGCAATCCATGCGGATCTTGCCGTCTTTATCAAGCGACATAAAGCTAAAGCTTGGGTCGACCTTATCGTTAACTAAGGTGATATCGATACCATAGTGCTTGGCAATCGGCGCCCAATAATGAATACCCGAGCCGCCTAATGGGTCAACACCCAATTTCAGCTTAGCCTTGGCGATAGCATGCATATCGACCACATTAACTAAATCCGCCACATAGGGGGTAATCAAATCGATGGCATGCACATAGCCCGAGGTTAACGCGTCGGCATAAGCCAGCTTATTAACGCCCTTCAGCCCTGCGCGCAGGTAATCATTGGCGCGGGACTCAATCCAAGCGGTAATATTGCCTTCGGCTGGTCCGCCATGGGGAGGATTGTACTTGATGCCGCCATCCTGCGGCGGATTGTGAGATGGCGTGATGATCAAACCATCGCTTAACGCGGCACCCGTCAGCGCCGCTTCTCGATTGGCGCAAATAATGGCATGGGACACCACAGGCGTGGGAGTAAAGCCATCATTTTGCTGAATATTAACAGTCACCTTATTGGCCGCTAACACTTCAATCGCCGACACGTAGGCTGCATAAGATAAGGCGTGGGTATCGATACCTAAAAATAGTGGGCCGTCAATATTCACCGATTGGCGATAATCCACCACGGCCTGGGTAATCGCCCAAATATGGTCTTGGTTAAAACTTGCTTGAAACGCAGTTCCGCGGTGACCCGAGGTCCCGAACGTCACACGTTGCTCGGCAGCATCCACATTAGGTTTGATGCTGTAATAATGGCTCATCAGTTTTGGAATATTCACCAGATCCGTCTGACTCGCGGTTTGTCCTGCCCGTTGATGTATTGCCACCTGATCCTCTCCTACTGGAAAATCGGTTAATTAAATGGAAACGCCGCATCATTGTGGCGTCGATAAAGGCGTTATACGCGTTCGGCAATGCCGTTGGCAATTTCGGCATCGCAACCAAATTGCACTAAGGCTTCGACTAAAATCGCCCGTTTTTTCGCAGTGTTATTGTTGGTCGTGACCCAAAATCCGGTGTTACCGATTTCCTTCGGGTTGGCGGTAGTACTGGCCTTGAGTAACTCTTCCCGTGAGCGCGCAAAATAGAGTCGATCGCGACCTTGGATCTGTAAAATTTGCGAGAATTGCGCTTGGCTCTGTTGATATAAACTCTCGAGCAAGAATAAGAAGCGACCCACGGCGCCTTTTTGCTGCGCTAACTTATGCTCATCCACCAATTGATTGAAATCGGTCGCTGAGACTAAGGTTTCTACCTGAGGCGCAACCTGTGGCTCAGGCGTCGCCGCCTCTAAACTCGGTTGGCTAATGGCCTGTGGTTGCGTTTGTTCAACCGCATCGACGGACAGGCCGAGTAATCGACGGAGAATGTCAGAGGCGCTCTCACCAATACGTTCCGTTTTGCTGGCAATATGACGATAGAGCTCTTCATCCACTTCGATGTATTTCATAACCTTATTATCCTTTGTTATTCGATAGGCTTAACCGAAAAAGTGCACCACAGGCGATCCTCGCAAAGGATCTGTGCGATCGTTGCCCCAGTGTATCTATCTCTATCAATCTGATAAAGCATCATTAATCTAAAAATGCGTGAAATCGCACATCAAATTAGCACAAGCGCGTTAATCGCTGAAAAAGCCAGCAAGTTCGGTGCACTGTGCCTCAAAATCGCCTGAAGACTTGTCAAACTTAACCCATTAGGGGCACAATCCGCAGCACTTTATGTACCACAGCACAGGCGACTTCATGAATTTTGCATCCACAGGTCAAGGAGAAGCAGTCCTCCTTATCCACGGACTCTTTGGCAATTTAGATAATCTTAAGGGGCTAGGACAAGTCCTCGAAGCAAATCATCAGGTTATTCGTGTCGATGTGCCTAATCACGGATTGAGTGAACATTGGCAAACGATGGATTACCCAAGTTTAGCCAAGGCAATGGTGGCATTGTTAGATGAACTTGCGCTTGAGCGCGTGCACATTGTTGGCCACTCCATGGGCGGTAAAATCGCCATGGCAACAGCCCTTGCTTACCCAGAGCGCATCATCAGCTTGGTGGCCGCCGATATTGCCCCAGTTGCTTACAAACCGCGCCATGATGCGGTATTTGCCGCACTCGAAAGTTTGCCACTTGAAGGCCATACCGACCGCCGCTTCGCGTTAGCGCATTTATTAGCGGGTGGCATCGATGAGCCGACCGCGCAGTTTTTACTTAAAAACCTCCAGCGCACCGACACAGGCTTTCGTTGGAAAATGAACCTTACTGGCTTAAAAAGCTGCTATCCCAACATCATTGGTTGGCCTAATCAAAAGCACGAAACACAACAAGTCTTTAACGGACCGAGCCTTTTTATCCGTGGTGGCGACTCCAATTATGTGACCGCCGAGCATCGCGATGAGATCATGCGCCAATTTCCGGCGGCGCAGGCCAAAACATTAGAAGGTTGTGGCCATTGGCTACATGCCCAAAAACCGGCGGTGTTTAATCGTATTGTGTCTGAATTTATTGACAAACACTCAGTGTAAATGACAATGATTCTCGACCTAAATCATATAGCCGACACCCTGCTGATGTGATATATTCGCGCCTCTTTTAGCCTTAGAAGACTCTAGAGGACTAAGAAAGTATGTTATCTCAGTACATGGAACAAATTGAAACCATCGGCCTGAACCTGTTTTTTGCCGCGATATTTTTCTTTATCGGCATGGCCATCCACGATGTGCTTAAACAAGGTAATGTGCCGAAATTTGGTCGATTTATTGTGTGGTTAGTGTTATTTCTCGGCTGCGCCGGGTTTATTGCAAAAGGTATTATCCAGATGTCCTGGGAAGGTTCGGGCATCGGTTAAACAATAAGAACATGGCAAAAGAAGCAACAGATAGAACAACCATTGACCTTTTTGCCAATGAAAAGCGCCGGGGCCGCCCACGTAGCAATCCTTTGTCCCGTAGCCAGCAACTTAAGGTCAATAAGCGCAACCAGATCCAGCGGGATAAAGCCAAAGGATTAAAGCGAATAGAGTTAAAGGTGTCACAAGATTTATATGACGCCTTGAATGAGCAGGCATTGGCCAGTAACATCAGCCGAAGCCAGTTAATCGAATTAATTCTTCAGCAAAAAATTGAATGCTGAGCAATCGATAGCAGCAAGATTAACGTATAAGTGAACTAGACATAAAGGATAGACAATGGCAACTGTAGGTCTTTTTTTCGGTAGCGACACAGGCAACACCGAAGCTGTCGCCAAGATGATCCAGAAGAAACTGGGTAAGAAAATGGTTGAGGTGAAAGATATCGCCAAGAGCACCAAAGAACAGATCGCAGAATACGACCTGCTGCTGTTCGGCATCCCAACCTGGTATTACGGTGAAGCACAGTGCGACTGGGATGACTTTTTCCCTGAATTAGAACAGATTGATTTTACCGACAAACTGGTTGCTATCTTCGGTTGTGGTGACCAAGAAGACTACGCAGAATACTTCCTCGATGCCATGGGCATGGTGGGTGATATTGTTCAAGCCCGTGGCGGGATCATCATCGGTCACTGGCCAACAGCGACTTACAACTTCGAAGCTTCAAAAGGCTTAGTCGATGATGACCACTTCATCGGTTTAGGGATTGACGAAGACCGTCAACCTGAGCTGACTGAAGAGCGTGTCGATGCTTGGGTTAAGCAAATCTACGAAGAAATGTGCTTAGCCGAGTTTGAAGACTAATTCGCGCTATCGTTAATTCGTTAACGATGGATCAAAAGCGGCCTAAACGCCGCTTTTTTTATGGGGGATTTTCGTCCCTAACGTTGTGAACGCGGAGCCATTCCATTTATGACAGACATTCGCGCAGCCCATTGGGATATCTTTTGCTGTGTTGTCGATAACTACGGTGATATCGGCGTTACTTGGCGCTTAGCCAAACAGCTGGTCAATGAATATCAGCTCCCCATAACACTCTGGGTCGATGACTTACACAGCTTTTCGCATATCTTACCGAGCCTTGACCCCAAGCTTAGCAGCCAAGTGTTTAATGGTGTCACCATCAATCAATGGACAACACCCCTGCCCGTGGCATTTGTGCCCGGCGCGGTGTTAATTGAAGCCTTTGCCTGTGAACTGCCCGATGAGGTCAAGCAACAACTCATTGCGCTGCACAGCACAACACCACAAGCGGTACCCGCATGGCTGAATTTAGAATATTTAAGTGCCGAAGACTGGGTCGATGGCTGCCATGGGTTACCGTCGATGCAGGCAAGCGGCATCAAGAAGTATTTCTTTTTTCCTGGCTTTACCCCAAAGACGGGTGGACTGATTTGTGAGCGGGAGCTATTTGCCGAACGTGATGCATGGCAACGGGATAGCGCTAATAAATTGCAATTATTTGAGCGCCTCGGCCTTAAGGATATTCAAGCCCAAGATACTGTCTACAGCGTCTTTAGCTATGAGACCGAGTCTCTACCGGCGTTATGTGAGCTCTGGCAAGCCAGTGCAACAAGCGATGCCAAAATCCATGCACTCATTCCCAAGGGACGCAGCTTAAACAGCTTACAACACTTATTACCCTGCAAGATTGAGGCGCTCAGCCCCGGACAGCAAATCAAGCTCGGTGATTTGACCCTGCATATCTTGCCGATGACAGACCAGCAGGGGTTTGACCGCCTGTTGTGGAGCTGTGACTTTAATATTGTTCGCGGTGAAGACAGCTTCCTGAGGGCACAATGGGCCGCTAAACCCTTTATTTGGCATATTTATCCGCAAGAAGATGATTATCATCTAATAAAATTAGGAGCTTTTATCCAACTTTACTGCGATAATCTGCCCCCTGATATTGCCGACACTTGGTCTAAATTGAATGTTGCATTTAACCAAGGCGAGCAATCTGCCGTGAAAACTCACTGGCAAAACCTAAATCCTGTCAGTTTGCCACTCTTGCAACATGCTAAAGATTGGCCAATTGACGCAATAAATGCTGCAGATCTTGCGACTCGGCTAGTCCAATTCGTCAAAAAAAGCTAAGATGCTGCGCTGAAATAGAAAATCGACATATAGGAAATTGTGTAATGAAAACTGCTCATGAAGTCCGTCCTGGTAACGTGATCATGTTTGAAGGCAGCCCATGGGTTGTACAGAAAACAGAAACAACTCGTTCTGGCCGTAACGCTGCCATCGTTAAGTTAAAGCTGAAAAACTTACTGCTTAACTCTGGTACTGAAACCACTTTCAAAGGTGAAGATAAGATTGACGATATTATCTTAGATCGTCTGGATTGTACTTATTCTTACTTTGCTGATCCTATGTACGTGTTCATGGATGCAGAATACAACCAATACGACGTAGAAGCTGAAAACTTAGGTGACGCAGCGGCTTACATCGTTGACGGTATGGAAGAAACTTGCCAAGTGACTTTCTACGAAGGCAAAGCTATTTCTGTTGAAATGCCAACCACTATCGTACGTGAAGTGACTTACACTGAGCCATCTGCTCGTGGCGACACTTCAGGTAAAGTGATGAAGCCAGCAACTATCACTGGCGGCGGTACAATCAGCGTGGCTGACTTCGTTAAAGTTGGCGACAAGATTGAAATCGACACTCGTACTGGTGAATTCAAGAAGCGCGTATAATCGCCCTTCTCAGTCCCAGATAAAAAAGCCAGTGCCTGCACTGGCTTTTTTATTGCCTCGAATTTGATGCTTCTAAAGTTTTACAGAGGACAGTTATCACATGGTATTGGATATCGAGGTTAAGTAGCGTAAGCGTTTGTTTTAGCGTCGTGCCAAACAGCTCGACACTCAGCGCGAGCAACAAGCGCCAATAGTTAAAGTAAACAATATACGCGAGCCATAAAAAAACCAGCCGTAGCTGGTTTTTTATATTTACGGCATCGCGGTTTAGGCAATCAAGATAAAGCCAAAGAACGCAATCACAGCGGCAATTAACGCATAGGGTAACTGAGTCACCGCATGGCTCACTAAGTTACAACCAGAGCCTTGTGCGGCCAATACGGTTGAATCTGAGTAGAAACACGCTTGGCTACCAAATGAGGATGCCGATAACAGCGCCCCAATCACCAGTGGAATATCCGCACCAACCGATTGCGCCAGTGGCATCACGATAGGGATTGTCACCGCGAAAATACCCCAACTTGAACCTGTCGCAAAGGCCAGGATCGCCATAGAGAGGAATACCACCGCAGGCAGCATCTTAGGCGTCATAAAGGGGCTCAATGACTCAATTACATATTGTGGCAGTAGCAACGCATCACACACATCCTTAAACACGAATGCGGCGATCACGGTACCAATGGCGGGCAACATGCTCTTAAAACCATCGATCATCTGATCCATCATCTCTGACAGTGGCATTAAGCGTTGCACTGCATAGTAAGGCAGCGTGATAACTAATGTCGCTAACAAGCCCTTCCACACGTCGATATTAAAATAAACGGTAAAGGCAACCAGTAGCAGAATAGGCACTAAGAAGTTGTGCAGTTTGCCTTGATTGTCGGCATGTTTAAACTCTTCTTCAATCGCAGCAATCGCGTATTCGTCAGAGGTTTGTACTTGGTCTAAATCGACCTGTGCTTCTGCTGGTTCACCCTGTGCAGCACGCAGCTGGGCTTTTTTCATCGGACCAATGGCGGGTACAACACCTAACACCACCAGTAACACCATGGCCACGGCTAACCAAGCGTAAAGCATGTAGGGAATCGCCTGCATATACACGCTAATGCCCTGACCTTCTGCCGCTACACCGTTATCGACCAGCAAGCCACCAAAGAATACCGCCCAGGTAGATAATGGCACGAGCACGCACACTGGAGCTGCGGTTGAGTCAACCACATAGGCCAGCATTTCACGGGATACCTTAAACTTATCGGTCACACGCTTCATGGTTTCACCCACGGTTAACGCGTTCAGATAGTCATCGATAAAAATCACAATCCCGAGAATAAAGGTCATAAACAGGGAGGATTTAGGGCCTTTAGCAAATTTGAGCGCATTTCGACCAAACGCCAGTGCACCACCAGTACGCACTAACAGGGCAATTAACGCACCAAAACAACCACAGACTAAAATCAACCAACCGATGGTTTCATCGGCCATGACTTTTAATGAAGTACTGGCGAAATTATTTAAGACTTGCGACGGATCGAGTAACAGAAACCCAGTTACCGCACCAATGATCAGAGAAAGAATGGGGCGGCGTAACCAAATGGCCAACACCAATACCACCAAAGGTGGAATAAGACTTAACGCTGTCGGTTCAGACATGCACTTAGGTCCTCTAAATAAGTCGCCTAAAAGGCAAAAGTTTTTAGAACAGCGCCTGAAATCACCTCGATAACGGACGCCAATATTGCTGCTTCATGATGACTAACTCCGCCGATATTACCTGCTAAAAGCTTGTTATCTTAGGTGCCTTGCCAAAAACATCGCGCAGAAAATAAAGCGCATCGAATAGCGAGTCAACTATAAATTTATGCTAACCATAAATAATTTTTAATATTGAAATAAGTAATGATATATACATCTGATTTTAAATGATTTTAAGCACGTACAACAAAATCTTTATTTGACCTTAAATGCTTAATAAGCATTCAGTTAATCTGCCTAAATATCAAAAAAGCGCTGAACGCCTGATAAAACCGCATTAACTCAAATCACCGCCAGTAAATCAGCGGTTAAGCAAAAACTGATTAACAATTTTATTAACATTTAACCCGTGAGTGGATTTTCGAGTTTCTAAAAAGCGAGTAGAAGCTTAAGCAAGCCGCTTGATAGTCGCAAAGGCTGACCCCATCAAAACCAACAGTTCATTAGTTTGATAATCCGCAAATATTCAGCATTTAAAACTTGTTTTAATTTATTTAAAGCTTAGTTAAAGCATATTTAACTAGCGAGTTTGATGAAAAAAACTTGTTATTTGTGCTCAAGCCCCCTTCCTTAAGCCAGATATTTTCGTTATGGTGCACAAACTTAAGCCTAAATTAACTGCATGTTTCGAGGTGTAAATGCGCCCTATCATCAAGTCCAACAAGTTGGATACTGTTTGCTACGACATCCGCGGCCCAGTGCACAAGGAAGCCAGACGTTTAGAGGACGAGGGACACCGCATCCTCAAACTCAACATTGGTAACCCCGCCCCCTTCGGTTTTGAAGCGCCGGAAGAAATTGTGCGCGATGTGATCCTCAATCTCCCCAGCGCCCAAGGCTACTGTGAGTCAAAAGGATTATTCTCTGCCCGCAAGGCGATTGTGCAGCATTATCAAGCGCAGGGCATTCATGGTGTCGATATCGAAGACATCTATATCGGTAATGGTGTATCAGAGCTAATTATGATGGCCATGCAGGGCTTATTAAACACCGATGATGAAGTGCTGATCCCCTCACCCGATTATCCACTGTGGACCGCAGCGGCCAATTTAGCCGGCGGTAAAGCGGTACATTATCGCTGTGATGAAGACGCGGATTGGTTTCCGGATCTTGATGATATTAAGAGCAAAATATCGTCCCGTACCCGTGGTATTGTGTTGATTAACCCAAATAACCCAACGGGCGCGGTTTACAGCAGAGAATTACTGCTGCAAGTTATCGAGCTTTGCCGCGAGCACAACCTGATCCTGTTTGCCGACGAAATCTACGATAAGATTTTATACGACGAAGCCAAACATATTCCGGCCGCGAGCCTCTCAGATGATATCTTAACCGTGACCTTTAATGGTCTCTCTAAAGCGTACCGCGCGGCGGGCTTTCGTGTCGGTTGGATGATGTTGTCTGGCAATCTAAAAGCAGCCAAGAGCTATATCGAAGGGTTAGAGATGCTCTCCTCGATGCGCCTATGTGCCAACGTGCCGAATCAACATGCAATTCAAACGGCGCTCGGTGGTTACCAAAGCATTAATGAGCTGATTTTACCCAGTGGCCGCTTAACCGTGCAGTGCGATACCTGCTTTGAGTTATTGAACCAAATCCCGGGTGTCAGCGTGAAAAAACCCAAGGGTGCGCTGTATGCCTTCCCCAAATTAGACATGAAGAAGTTCAATCTCAGGGACGATGAACGCTTAGTACTCGATTTACTCAGGGATAAAAAAATCCTCCTGGTGCACGGCAGCGCCTTTAACTGGCCAGAGCCGGATCACTTAAGAGTGGTGTTTTTACCCTATAAGGAAGATTTAACCAAAGCATTGACAGAGTTTGGCAATTTCCTCGAGACCTACAAGCAATAGTGCTGTGGGCTCATCGCCAAATCGGGCATAAAGTAACTATCTACTGAAGCGATCCTCTGGGTCGCTTTATTTTTTGCAGTGCGTAAAAACTCTTCAATCATGCCACTCACTTATCCCCTTGCCTGTGTTAGGCTAAAGCTTCATCGCCGTACTTTTTAAGCCGTATTTTTAAGCCGCACTTCTCACCGATTTATCTCGAGTTACAGTTGTGCGGTCAGGCATTCATATAAAGGAGCATTATGAGTCATTTATTTGCCCACCTCGCCCGAATGAAACTTATCCAGCGCTGGCCCTTAATGTACAACGTGCGCACCGAAAACGTTCAAGAGCATTCACTGCAAGTTGCCATGGTGACCCATGCCCTCGTTATTATCAGTAATAAGAAATTTGGCACCTCGCTCGATGCCCATCAGGCGACGAGTTTAGCGATTTTCCACGATGCCAGTGAGATTTTGACTGGCGACTTGCCGACCCCGGTAAAGTACTTTAATAAAGAAATCGAAGCCGAGTATAAGAAGATTGAGGCCATTGCCGAGCAACGCATGCTCGATATGGTGCCCGATGAATTTAAAGAGGATTATCGCAGCTTATTTATCAGCGATTACGCCGATCCGATTTACAAAGCCATAGTCAAATCCGCCGATACCCTGTGCGCTTACCTTAAGTGTCTAGAGGAAAATCGCGCCGGCAATACCGAATTTAATACCGCGCGCAAACGCCTCGAAGCCATGTTGGCGGCCAATCCCGATCCGGCGGTGAAATATTTTATGGATTGCTTTGTGCCAAGTTTCACCTTGAATTTAGACGAAATTAACAAGATGTTGTGATGTATCACTCTCGCTAGGAATGCATATGAGCTCAAGTGTTTGGCAAGAACGCCGCCATGGCGAAGATAAACAACGACGTAATGATCATCGAAGCCCTTTCCAAAGGGACAGGGCAAGGATCCTCCACTCCGCCGCCTTTCGCCGCCTACAGGCCAAAACCCAAGTGCTTGGGGTGGGCATGAATGATTTCTATCGCACGCGCTTAACCCATTCACTCGAAGTGTCTCAAATCGGCACGGGCATCGCGGCACAGCTGAGCCGTAAGTATCCCGAGCATAAGCCCTTATTAGGCTCGATGAGCCTACTCGAATCACTCTGTCTTGCCCATGATATTGGTCATCCGCCCTTTGGCCACGGCGGTGAAGTCGCGCTCAACTATATGATGCGCCACCACGGCGGCTTTGAAGGCAATGGCCAGACCTTTCGCATCCTCTCGAAACTCGAGCCCTATACAGAGGCCTTTGGGATGAATCTGTGCCGCCGTACTATGCTCGGCATTTTAAAATATCCCGCACCGCAATCACTGCTGTTTGTGCCGGGATCACATCCTGAAATCACCAATCACAGACAGCTTAAACCGTCACAATGGCCGCCTGTTAAAGGCATATTCGACGATGATAACGACATTTTCGATTGGGTACTGGAACCGTTATCCGTTGCCGATAGAGCGCGCTTTACCTCTGTTCAGCCGAGCCAGCAACCAAACTATCCCCATCTACGCACTCAGTTTAAATCCTTCGATTGCTCGATTATGGAACTGGCGGACGACATCGCCTACGCGGTGCACGATCTTGAAGATGCCATCGTCATGGGCATAGTCACCGCCTCGCAATGGCAACAGGATGTGGCGCCAACACTTAAGCACAGTGGCGATCCTTGGATCCGCCAAGAGCTTGCCGATATTGGCACTAAGCTCTTCTCCCATGAACATCATCTGCGAAAGGATGCCATAGGCACCTTAGTAAATGGTTTTGTCACCGCCATTATCATCAACGACGATCCGGCCTTCGAGGAACCGTTGCTGCGGTTTAATGCCAGCCTCGAACCCGAATTTGCCCATGCGCTCAATGTGCTAAAACAGCTTGTGTATAAATACGTTATCCGTAAACCCGAGATCCAAATGCTGGAATACAAGGGCCAACAGATAGTGATGGGACTCTTTGAAGCGTTTGCCTCGGATCCTGAGCGCTTATTACCACTCAATACCCAAGAACGTTGGCGCACCAGCGAGCAGCAAGGCCAAAACAGCCACAGGGTGTTGGCGGATTATATTTCTGGCATGACAGACGAGTTTGCCGGACGACTTTACCAGCAGTTATTTAGCCCCAAAGCTGGTTCTAACGTGGAACTCAGCAAAGAAATGTAGCGCTGTTCAGGCAATAAAAAACCACCTCAAGGTGGTTTTTTATTATCGGTGCGTTGTGCAAGTAAACGGCTTAGAGTCCGCCAATCGCATCTTTACACAATTGAGTGATACGCGCCCAATCGCCCTGCTCCATCGCATCGGTTGGGGCAATCCAGCTGCCGCCGATACAATCCACATTCTTCAGCGCTAAATAATCTTTATAGCTGCTTGGCGTAATACCACCCGTTGGGCAGAAACGGATATCCGCTAATGGGCCTGAGAATGCTTTTAGCGCGTCCACACCGCCCGAGGCTTCCGCTGGGAAGAATTTAAAGTGAGTGTAACCAAGCGCCATGCCTGTCATCACTTCGGAGATGCTGGCAACGCCAGGGATCAAAGGCACAGGGCCTTGCATACCGGCTTTAAGCAGTTCGACCGTCGCACCTGGGGTGATAATAAATTGCGCACCGGCGGCAATCGCTTGATCGAGCTGGGCTTCATTTAAAATGGTGCCCGCACCAACAAGCGCCTCAGGCACTTCTTGTGCGATCTTAGTGATAGCTTCGAGGGCGCATGGAGTACGTAATGTCACTTCCAAAACGCTGATCCCGCCAGCGACTAAGGCTTTTGCTAACGGCACCGCATGTTCAATCTTGTTAATGACCATAACAGGAACAATAGGGCTGCGTTTAAAAATATCTTGTGGTTGTAATGACCAGTTATTCTCAAGCATTGCGGTATTCTTCCTTTGTATTAATAAAGTTCGTCAATGGCGCTGGTACTGCGCGCACCGGTTTCTGGACTGCTTAAGTTTGAACGCAGTGCCCCAAACAACTCACGGCCCATTCCATAGCGTGAGTGGCGTAAATCGATTTCAGCAGCGGTTCTCACGGCAAGTTCGGCATCAGAGACTAATAAGCTCAGCTCCCCCGTTAGCGCGTCGACACGAATAAGGTCGCCATCTTGCACTTTGGCAATCAGCCCGCCATCGATAGCCTCAGGCGTTAAGTGAATCGCTGCTGGTACTTTGCCCGATGCGCCCGACATACGACCGTCGGTCATCAGAGCCACTTTAAAGCCTTTGTCCTGCAGAGAGCCTAACAGTGGCGTTAACTTATGCAGCTCTGGCATACCGTTCGCTTTCGGCCCTTGACCTTTTACCACCACCACACAATCTCGGTCTAACGCGCCGGATTTAAACAGCGCATCAAGTTTGTTTTGATCGTCAATCACCACGGCAGGCGCTTCAACTACACGGTGTTTTTCTTGCACGGCTGACACTTTAATCACAGCGCGGCCCAAGTTGCCCTTAAGCAGTTTTAAGCCACCGTTGTTTTGGAAAGGCGTAGCGACAGACGTTAACACTTCGGTATCTAGGCTGACGGTTGGACCATCGACCCAGCGCAGCTCGCCATCGAGTAATTTGGGCTCTTGGGTGTAGCGACGTAGACCAAAACCAGCAACTGTGTTGACATCCTCGTGCAGTAAGCCTGCATCGAGTAATTCCTTGATAAGGAAAGCCATACCACCGGCGGCATGGAAGTGGTTGATGTCCGCATGACCGTTTGGATAAACACGGGCCAGCAGAGGAACCGCGTCAGATAATTCAGAAAAATCATCCCAGTTCACGATAATGCCGGCTGCACGCGCCGCCGCCACAATGTGCATGGTCAAGTTAGTTGAGCCACCGGTTGCCAGCAGCGCCACTATGCCGTTCACCACGGATTTTTCGTTAACGACTTCACCGATTGGGCTGTATTGAGTGCCCAGCTCGGTTAAGCGACACACCTGCTTGGCCGCCATTTTATTCAGGGCTTCGCGCAGTGGGTCGTCAGGATTCACAAAGGATGAACCCGGTAATTGTAGCCCCATAACTTCGAGCATCAGCTGGTTCGAGTTCGCCGTACCGTAGAAGGTACAAGTGCCAGCGCTGTGGTAAGACTGGGCTTCGGCCTCAAGCAGCTGCGCTCTATCGACTTTACCTTGGGCAAATTGCTGGCGAATACGGGCTTTTTCCTTGTTGGGAATACCCGACTTCATTGGGCCTGCAGGCACAAACAGCATGGGCAAATGGCCAAAACTTAAGGCGCCAATTAATAGCCCCGGCACGATTTTGTCGCAAATACCCAGTAATAAGGCACCATCAAACATATTGTGGGATAAGCCCACTGCCGTCGCCATGGCAATCACTTCACGACTCAGTAAGCTCAATTCCATCCCGGGTTGACCTTGAGTCACACCGTCACACATTGCAGGTACACCACCGGCGACCTGTGCAACGCTGCCCACTTCCTGACAGGCTTTTTTCAGCAATTCAGGATAGGTTTCATAGGGTTGGTGCGCAGACAACATGTCGTTGAATGCGGTAATAATCCCGATGTTGGCTTTAGTCAGTTGACGCAATGAATTTTTGTCATCTGGATTACAAGCAGCAAAACCGTGGGCTAAGTTACCGCAGCTTAACGAGCTACGGTGTACGCCATGGTTACGAGCATCATTTAACGCGGCTAAATACGCTTCACGAGATGCTTTGCTACGGGCAATAATTCTGTCGGTAACAGATTGAACGACTGAGTGCATGAGAGTGACTCCTTAAGCGCTCCAGAACACGTCAACGGGCGTTTTACGCTGCGCTAACACGGCTCTGATGGGCATAGCATTAACATCATCATTTTCTAAGGCTTGACGATATACGGATAATTTCTGTTCCCCGACCAAATGCAGATAAATCTGTCTGCTATTGAGGATCGCATTCTTAGATAATGTGATCCGGCCATGGGGCGCCGTGGTGGGATTGGTTGCCACACACAGTGCTTGAGTGCTCAAGGCATCATTTAGTTCGGCGCTGCAAGGGAACCATGAGCAAGTGTGACCATCATTACCCATACCGAGCACCACCACATCGAAGGGACGCGGGAAATTAGACAGCGACTCGGCGGTCATATCGGCGCCCGCTTCGGCGGTGGAAAACATATTCTTCAATCCACGGAACTTGGCATTGGCCGCGCGGTTTTGCAGTAAATGTTCACGCACTAAACGCTCATTCGATGCACTGTCTTCCACATCTACCCAGCGCTCATCGGCGAGCGTGACATAAACATCACTCCAATCGATGGATTTCATGCTGAGGAGCTCAAACAGTTTCAGCGGTGTTGAGCCGCCGGAAACGACTAAGCTTGCCTTACCACGGGCATCCACAGCCTCTTGCAACTGGCTGGCGATCTTGTTCGCCAACTGCTGCTCGAGCGCTGCGGGTGTATCAAAGGATTTAAATACGGTTTCTTTAATCATCGAAGCCCCCTATTCATCCCACGAACGGCCGTCTTTAGTGATCAGCGCGACCGACGCTACAGGTCCCCAGGTGCCCGCAGGATAAGGTTTCGGTTTCTCGTTACTTTGTTCCCATGATTGGATGATGCCATCCACCCAAGTCCAAGCTTGTTCCACTTCGTCGCGGCGAACGAACAGCGCTTGGTTACCGAGCATGGCTTCGAGCAACAGACGCTCGTAAGCATCGGCAATACGCTCGTTTTTAAAGGTATCCGAGAAACTCAAGTCGAGTTTGGTGGTTTGTAAACGTTGTTTCTGTTCTAGCCCCGGCACCTTGTTCATCATCTGGATCTCAACCCCTTCGTGTGGTTGCAGACGGATGGTTAACTTGTTAGGTGGCAAGTTACGGTAACTTGAGCGATACAAGTTGTGTGGTGGGTTTTTAAAATACACCACAATTTCAGAACTCTTGAACGGCATGCGTTTACCGCTACGCAGATAAAATGGCACGCCCGCCCAGCGCCAGTTGTCGATATCGACACGCAGCGCCACAAAGGTTTCGGTGTGGGACTGAAGGTTGGCGCCTTCTTCCTCTAAATAGCCTGGCACTGGACTGCCCTTGAGGAAGCCCGCACTGTACTGACCACGGACAGTATTTTCATACACATTGTCGGCATTGATTGGGCGCAGCGACTTCAGTACTTTCACTTTTTCATCGCGAATGCTGTCGGCATCTAAGTTAACCGGTGGATCCATGGCAACCAGTGTCAACACTTGCAGTAAGTGGTTTTGGATCATGTCGCGCATCTGACCGGCTTTATCGAAGTAACCCCAACGGCCTTCAATACCCACTTCTTCAGCAACGGTGATCTGAACATGGTCAATGGTCCGGTTGTCCCACTTAGACGCGAATAACGAGTTAGCGAAACGCAGCGCAATCAGGTTTTGTACCGTCTCTTTACCTAAGTAATGGTCGATACGATAAACTTGGTTTTCTTTAAAGTAGGCAGAAACTTGGTCGTTAATTACGCGGGAAGAAGCGAGATCGGAGCCAATCGGCTTTTCGAGTACCACGCGAGAATCGCTATGGATAAGATTTTGTTCGTGTAAACAGCGGCAGATATCGCCAAAAATTGCAGGAGGGGTGGCAAAGTAACTGACCATGACGCGCTCTTCTGGTTTGAGCAATTCATGGAAGGCGCTGTAGCCTGCTGATTCGGTGAAGTTCGTGCCGACATAATGGCAGCGGGACAAGAAGCGTTGGACAGTCTCTTCACAGAGGGCTTCTTTTACGAAGGTTTTTAACGCAAGGATGACGAGTTCTCTAAATTCATCCTGACTGAACTCATCTTTGGCAACCCCAATGACTTTGGTGTTTTTATCCAGAAGTTCAGCTTTATCTAGCTGGTATAAAGAAGGTAACAACTTGCGTCGTGCCAAGTCGCCTTTAGTACCAAAGAGTACGAAGTCACAAGCTTTGGCGCCTGATGTTGTTTTGCCCATTGCGTTACGCTCTCCTTTGTATGTCGTGTCCCTTCAAGCCAATGAAGAAATCCACACTTTTGTTGTAATATAACAACAGAATTTGTTAAATGCATCTATTTTTATCAATATTAACATTCTAGCTAACTAGGCACCTAGGGCATAAATCTGATATGCTTTTTGTGCTTAAATTACTGATGATAGTAAATTCTTATTTCAAAAATGTACTTAAAACTTACTTAAGCAGTGTCGATTAGTGAGATCCTGAAACAGATCAACAGCACTAAACAAAAATAAATAAAATTACATTCTCAATTTAGCGGACGTACGCGTATGAATA
Organism: Shewanella sp. FJAT-51649; assembly: GCF_019457435.1. Lineage (NCBI taxonomy): Bacteria > Pseudomonadati > Pseudomonadota > Gammaproteobacteria > Alteromonadales > Shewanellaceae > Shewanella > Shewanella sp. FJAT-51649. Next base: position 2,522,352 of record NZ_CP080411.1, read on the forward strand.
CCCTAGAAAAGGTTCAAAAAAGCCTCACCCATTTTAGTAAGTCAGAACGCAAGGTTGCAGAGGTGATCTTAGCCTCTCCGCAAACAGCAATTCACTCCAGTATCGCCACGCTAGCTAAGATGGCAGATGTGAGTGAACCTACTGTGAACCGTTTCTGTCGCCGCTTAGATACTAAAGGCTTTCCTGATTTTAAGTTACATCTGGCGCAAAGTCTCGCTAACGGTACACCTTATGTGAGCCGCCATGTGGAAGAGGATGACTCTCCAGAGTCTTACACGACAAAAATTTTCGAATCTTCAATGGCTTCCTTAGATACCGCACGTCAAAGCTTAGACGTCACTGCCATCAATAAAGCCGTGGATATTCTGACTCAGGCCAAAACGATCTCCTTCTTTGGTTTAGGCGCGTCTGCGTCTGTTGCCCATGATGCCCAGAATAAATTTTTCCGTTTTAATGTGCCTGTCATCTGTTTTGACGATGTTCTGATGCAACGTATGAGCTGCATTAACAGCAATGAAGGCGACGTTGTGGTGCTGATTTCCCATACTGGTCGCACTAAGTCATTGATTGAAATAGCGCGTTTAGCGAGAGAAAACGGCGCGGCTGTGATTGGTATTACGGCTCGTAACTCACCGTTATCCATGGAATGTACACTGCCCGTGACGATGGAAGTGCCAGAAGATACCGATATGTATTTGCCAATGGCCTCGCGTTTAGCGCAATTGGTGACTATAGATGTATTGGCGACTGGTTTTACCCTACGCCGTGGCCCGCGTTTCCGTGACAATTTAAAACGTGTGAAAGAAGTGTTGAAAGAGTCTCGTATCAATAAAGATCCGATACTGTAATTCACTTCCTATCTTAAAAAAGGCTAGTGCAAATCGTCCGTCTAGCCTTTTTTAAAGCAAATTTCAGCGATACCTCACAAATTTGAAACATAACTTTAGATCAATTTGATTGTAACTTTACTACATAATTTGGAATTGCATGGTAATATAGCCCCAAGATTTTTTTAACTTTAACGGAGTATCTTATGTTCCGCAGAACCAAAATCGTCACCACTCTGGGCCCCGCCACTGACCGTGACGATAACTTACGCCGTATTATCGCGGCAGGTGCAAACGTTGTTCGTCTTAACTTCTCCCACGGCTCCCCCGAAGATCATCTCAAACGCGCGACTCAAGCTCGCGAAATTGCAAAAGAATTAGGTGTCCATGTTGCTATTTTAGGTGACTTACAAGGTCCTAAAATCCGTGTATCTACCTTTAAAGACAACAAAAAAGTTCAACTGAACTTAGGTCAAGCCTACATTCTGGATGCCGAGTTAGGTAAAGGCGAAGGCGACGAGAATCAAGTCGGTATCGACTACAAGCAATTGCCAGACGATGTGAATGTTGGCGATATCCTGATGCTCGACGACGGCCGTGTGCAACTGCGTGTTGAGCGCGTTGAAGGTCGTAAAGTGCACACGACTGTTACCGTTGCTGGCCCTCTATCAAACAATAAGGGGATCAACAAACAAGGTGGTGGCTTATCTGCAGCGGCTCTGACTGAAAAAGACAAGGCAGACATTCTGACTGCGGCGATGATCCAAGTGGATTACTTAGCCGTGTCTTTCCCACGTAGCGGCGCCGATCTGGAATACGCCCGTTCTTTAGCGCAACAAGCTGGCAGCAATGCACTGATCGTAGCAAAAGTAGAACGTGCTGAAGCCGTTGCTAGCGAAGAAGCGATGGATGATGTGATTTTAGCCTCTGACGTCGTCATGGTTGCCCGTGGTGACTTAGGGGTTGAGATTGGTGACGCAGCACTGGTTGCAGTGCAGAAGAAGCTAATCGCTCGCTCTCGTCAACTGAATAAAATCGTGATCACTGCGACTCAAATGATGGAGTCAATGATTTCGAGCCCAATGCCAACACGTGCAGAAGTTATGGACGTGGCCAACGCCGTGCTCGATGGTACTGACGCTGTGATGCTGTCTGCCGAAACTGCAGCAGGTGACTTCCCAGAAGAAACCGTGAAGGCGATGGCGAATGTGTGTATCGGTGCCGAATCTCACCCAAGCGTGAAAGTGTCTAAGCACAGATTAGATGCACGTTTCACTTCAGTTGAAGAAACGATTGCACTCTCCACTATGTATGCCGCTAACCACTTAGAAGGCGTTAAAGCGATTATCGCCCTAACTGAGTCTGGCGCAACACCTAAACTGATGTCACGTATCAGCTCATCTTTACCTATCCTAGGTTTATCACGTCATGAGACAACCCTGGCGAAGATGGCACTGTACCGTGGCGTGTTACCGATTTACTTCGACTCAACCATTTATCCTGCCGATGAGTTAGCGCAAAAAGCGCTGGAATCATTAACAACTGCGGGTTACCTGCAAAGCGGCGACTTGGTATTAATGACCAAGGGCGATGCAATGGAAACTATCGGCGGCACAAACACTTGTAAAGTGTTGATCGTTGCTTAATCTGCCTTGATTGGCGTTAGCTAGACGTAAAGACCAAGCCTAACCGTCATCAAGCTTAAAAACAAAAACCACCTCAATTGAGGTGGTTTTTTTATCTCTTGTCACGGCTAGAAACGATAGCAGTCGTACTAGCCAAGCAGATTATAGGGCTTCAAAATCATTCACATTGATGGCAGCTAAGCGCAGCTTATCGGCATGTAACAGCTTTTGATGCTCATCTTGAGTAACTGTTCCCTGCTCCAACGCTTTAGCAAATAACACCAAATTAGGCACTTTGGCTGGTAACTCTCCGGCGCGTTGTGCTTTCTTGAGCTTCTTGTAAATCTCTTTACAGGCATATTGCGCCACAAAGGCCTGTTCAACTTCAGCAATACCACCCACGTCGCCTTCGAACTCAGGGCATAGGAAAGTAATGCGCTCACGGGCAGGACTTGGTTTTAGCATGCCAGAGACCAATTCGGTCGCCATTTTATCGCTCGGGGCGTTGAAATGGTTGCCGATTGGGAAAGTCAGCGCACGTAGCAACCAGGCAAATGGACGGTTCGGGAAGTTACGGATCACTTCTTCAAGCGCTTTAGCCGCTAAATGTAGGCGATTGGCCATCACATAACGCACCGCGGGTAAATCGTCCTGTTGACGACCATTGTCTTCAAACAGTTTTAAGGTGGCTGAGCCTAAGTAAAGCTGGCTTAATACATCACCCATACGTGCCGACAACATTTCCTTACGCTTCAAATCGCCGCCCATGATCAGCATCGAAATATCCGTCATTAAGGCTAATGCCGATGAAAGGCGCGACATATCTTTATAGTACTGCTTAGTTTCGCCGCTCACTGGCGCACTGCCGAAACGGCTGGCAGTTAAAGCATTGAGTAAGGCACTGAACGCGTTACGAGTGGCATAACCCATGTGGCCCATTAACAGCGAGTCGAAACGCTCAAGCGCATCGTGCTCGTTTTCCATCGCCGCGGCTTCCATTTCGGCCAACACATAAGGATGGCAACGGGTCGCACCTTGACCAAAGATCATCAAGGAACGAGTCAAAATGTTCGCCCCTTCAACAGTGATCGAAATAGGATTCGACATATAAGGGTGGCCTAAGTAGTTTTTAGGACCTAATTGGATGCCCTTACCCGACTGAATATCCATCGCATCGTTCATCACCGCGCGGCCAAGTTCAGTCATGTGGAATTTAGCAATCGCCGTCACGACTGAAGGTTTAACTTTAAGATCGATCCCCGTGGTAGTTAAACGGCGCGCCGCTTCCAATTGATAGGTATTGGCGATAATGCGCGCCAGCGCTTCCTGCACACCTTCAAAGTTACCAATCGCCATCCCAAATTGGTGACGCACATAGCTGTAAGCCGTGGTGGTTTTGGTCGCCATATGGCCAGAAGCCGTCGCCAATGCAGGCAGAGAAATACCGCGACCCGCCGATAAACATTCAACCAGCATGCGCCAGCCTCTGCCCGCAAACTCAGGACCACCGATGATCCAATCCAGCGGAATAAAGACTTCTTCGCCCTTAGTGGTTCCGTTCATAAACGCCATATTGAGTGGATTATGACGACGGCCAATCACCACACCAGGGTGATCGGTTGGGATCAGGGCGCAGGTAATGCCTAAATTCTTTTTATCGCCCAGCAGACCATCAGGGTCGCGCATCTGGAAGGCTAAACCTAATACGGTTGCTACAGGTGCAAGCGTGATGTAACGCTTGTCCCAGGTTAATTTAAGGCCTAAAACTTCTTCGCCGTTAAACTCACCACGGCAAACAATACCCACATCGGGGATAGCGCCCGCATCACTGCCCGCTTCTGGGCCAGTTAATGCAAAGCATGGGATCTCATCACCCTTAGCTAATGCAGGTAACCAGCGCTCCTTTTGCTCTTTAGTACCATAGTGAGTCAAAAGCTCACCAGGACCTAATGAGTTTGGCACCATCACAGTGACCGCAGCACTCACACTGCGGCTGGCTAATTTACTCACAATCGTTGAGTTGGCGTAGGCAGAAAACGCTCGACCACCAAACTTTTTCGGGATGATCAGCGCAAAGAAGCCTTCTTTCTTAAAGTAGTCCCACAGTTCTGGTGGCAGATCCTTGCGGTTATGCACGATGTCGAAATCATCGATCATTTTCAGGGCGGTCATCACCTGATTATCGATAAAGTCTTTCTCTTCAGCCGTAAGAGTGGGTTTACCGTAGCTGTGCAAGGTATTCCAGTTTGGGTTGCCGCGAAATAACTCGCCTTCCCACCACACATCACCCGCTTCCATCGCTTCGCGCTCGGTATCGGATAATGGCGGTAATACTTTTTTAAAGAAGTGAAAAACAGGCTGGGTGATAAATTGCATCCGAAGGCTTTTTACTGCAAATAGCGCAATAATCGCAATCAGGGCAATAATTATAATCGTCAACATAATCAAGACCTTTTATTAAGAAGCCACGGGGACTGATACGCCCGCGGCCATGTAGGGGATCACTTTACGGATCACGGCTTCGATGTCGTTATGCTCACCAAATTCGGCCGCGGCAATATCATTGAGCGCATCGGCTGACGCCATAGTGAAAACAATCGTGCCTAGGGTAAAGTGTAAGCGCCAAAACATTTCAGCAGGAGGAATATGCGGTGCACTGGCCGAAACAGCTTTTACAAAGGTGTCTAAATGCTGCCCATAATGAGTGGTGATAAACCAACGCAGGTGCCCTTGGCTTTCAATGTAACCGCGACCCAGCAATTGTAGGAAAATTGTCGTGCCTTCGGTGCGCAGCTCGTTCAAATCCAATAATGGATCGACTAACGCAGAGAAAATCTCCTCTAACGAAGCCTGTGTTGGCGCGGTATGCAAACGCTTTATGGCCGTCGATGCGGCGGGCATAAACACGTCTAAATAGCGGGCTAACACGGCGCGGATTAACTCTTTTTTAGAGCCAAAGTGATAGTTCACCGAGGCTAAGTTAACCTCCGCCTTGCTCGTGATAAGTCGCAATGACGTCTCAGAAAACCCCCTTTCGGCAAATAGCTTCTCTGCGGCATCAAGTATTCTAGTTTTTGTATCGGATCGACTTGCCATTCCGTGACCTTGAATTAATTTAAAACACTCGTTTAAATTAAACATTGGTATGGGAGTTGTCAAACGAAAAATGGCCAAATAAGCTGCGCCCTGCTGACAAGGATTAACAGGCCACTCACATCCGTTGCAAAAAACCATGAAAAGTCATCAAGTCCTGTGCAAAAAACACTGTGCTTAGGTAGAATGCTTAACACAAAAACAACAAAGGACTGCAATACATGGCTATTCTATTGAATCGTCCCACCACGCTCGCACTCACCATAGCGCTAACCTTAGGCTTAACCGCCTGTAATGATGCACAAAGCAAGGCCGAAACTACTTCAGCGGCACCTGCTGCAACTAATGCCGCGCCCGATAAAGCACAGGCCATCGCCTTTATTCAAGATGCTGAAGCCCAGATGGCACAGCTCTCTATCGAAGCGAATCGCGCCGAATGGATTTACAGTAACTTCATCACCGAAGATACCGCTGCGCTATCGGCCGCAGTGGGTGAAAAAGTCAGTGCCGCTTCGGTCAAATTCGCTACCGAAGCTGCCAAGTACGCCAATGTGGAACTCGATCCTGCCAATGCGCGCAAACTGAATATTCTGCGCAGTGCACTCGTGTTACCTGCACCGCTTGATCCCGCAAAAAATGCTGAGCTGGCGCAAATCAGCTCCGAGCTCAATGGACTCTACGGTAAAGGCAAATACTGTTTCGCCGATGGCAAGTGTATGACCCAGCCAGAGCTGTCGAGCCTGATGGCGGAATCGCGAGACCCAGCCAAGCTGCTTGAGGCGTGGAAAGGCTGGCGTGAAATTGCAAAACCGATGCGCCCACTGTTTCAACGTGAAGTCGAACTCGCCAACGAAGGGGCAAAAGATCTAGGTTACGCTAATCTCTCTGAGTTATGGCGCAGCCAATACGATATGAAACCCGATGAATTTTCACAGGAATTAGACCGTTTATGGGGTCAAGTTAAGCCCCTCTACGAATCCCTGCATTGTTATGTTCGCGGCGAGCTGAATAACGAGTACGGTGACGTTATTGCACCAAAAACCGGTCCGATCCCCGCCCACTTATTAGGAAATATGTGGGCACAGCAATGGGGTAATGTGTACGATCTCGTAGCCCCAGACGATGCCGATCCTGGCTATGATGTGACGGAATTACTCGAACAGAAAGGTTATGATGAGCACAAGATGGTCAAACAAGCTGAAAGCTTTTTCACCTCGTTAGGCTTTGCGCCGCTGCCAGACAGTTTTTGGAGTCGCTCTTTATTCTTACAACCTAAGGATCGTGATGTCGTTTGTCATGCCTCGGCGTGGGATTTAGACAACCTTGACGATATTCGCATCAAGATGTGTATCCAAAAATCCGCTGAAGACTTTACCGTTATTCACCACGAACTTGGACACAACTTCTATCAACGAGCCTATAAACAGCAGCCTTTCCTGTTTAAAAACAGTGCCAATGATGGTTTCCATGAAGCCATTGGTGACACGATCGCGCTATCTATCACCCCAAGCTATCTAAAACAGATTGGTTTGCTCGAAGACGTGCCCGATGCTTCCAAGGATATTGGCTTATTGTTAAAGCAAGCTCTGGATAAAATCGCCTTCCTACCCTTTGGTTTGATGATTGACCAGTGGCGCTGGAAAGTCTTTAGCGGTGAAATTACTCCAGCGCAATATAACCAAGCTTGGTGGGAATTAAGGGAGAAATACCAAGGCGTTAAGGCGCCGACAGACCGCACTGAAGCCGATTTTGACCCAGGTGCCAAGTACCATGTGCCCGGTAACGTGCCTTATACCCGCTACTTCCTCGCGCATATTCTGCAGTTCCAGTTCCATAAGGCGCTGTGTGATACCGCCGGTGATAAAGGACCTGTGCACAGATGCAGTATTTATGGCAATCAAGCCGCTGGGGAAAAACTCAACAAAATGTTAGAGCTGGGTGCTAGCCAACCTTGGCCAGTTGCCTTAAAAGAAGTAACGGGTACCGAGGGAATGGATGCCAAAGCCGTGCTCGATTATTTTGCGCCGCTTAAAATCTGGCTCGATGAGCAAAACACGGCGGCAAATCGTCAATGTGGCTGGTAATTAAGCCTCAGGTGCCAGTCATATCCACGCTTTAAACTAAACCGATAAAAATGCCCAACGATGTTGGGCATTTTCTTTTTAAGCTTCGGCATTAATAACGAACGCGAATAACTATCAGAAAAATCAATGCGCTCACACTCCTATTAACGCCACCCCATCCCCTTACGGTTTGCCTCTTTATTCTCAATCTTAAGCTGTTCGGATTTAGTCAGCATCACATACAAGGCGCCCGTGCCGCCCTGCTCGGTTTTCGCCGAATGATAGGCCAGCACCATATCAAGCAGTGATAACCAATGGCAGACGGCAGATTTGAGCAGGCCAGCCACGGGTTTACTGTTATGCCCCTTGCCATGGATAAGCATGACGCAGCGTTCGCCATGGGCCTGCGCCGCTAGTAAATAATTGAGTAAGGCATCACGGGCCTGACTCAAACGATAGGCATGTACATCTAACTCCATCTTAATGCTGTATTGCCCCAGCCTTAGGCGCTTAAATACCGCTCCCTGCACCCCTTCGCGCTTAAAACTGGCAATATCATCGGGCGCAATAATCGGGATCAAGCTTAAATCCAAGGGCATACAAGCTAAATAAGCCTCGCGTTGCAGCGCTTCACGACGTTGAAGCTGCTCATCCGTTAATGCCTTAGGTTGTAGATCCACCGCCTTCACATCGCCCTTAAGTGGCACAACCCCCGCCATTTCCTCAAAAAACAGTGCCGATTCATCATCTAGCATGGCAAGCTCCTCCACTCTTAACGCTCAGTGTGCACTTTTAGAACAGAAACACACTTTGTAAACATTCAACCCTTTAGTTCAGCGGGCACCTCCATTATAGTGGCGCCATGAATGCTTGATTAGAATAATGTAATGAGATTTTTGCTGCTAGCCCTGATATGCCTATTGTCGCTTCCAAGCTTTGCTACTCCCACAAAAGCCAAAACTACCACGACAACCGATCAGCTGATCAATGCCAATTATCCGCTGTTCACTAAAGCATTTACCGAGCTTGACCCCGAAGTTACCGCAGAAATCTATTCGAAAGATGCAAGCTATCTCTCTGAAAGTCAAAGTAAAGAAATCTATTATGGCCGCGAGAGTATCGTTGCTATTTACCAGCGATTTTTCGATAAAATCCGCAATAAAAAGGCCCGAATCGATATCGATTTTCGGGTGCTTAACCGTAAGTTATCGGGCAACAGCGCGTTTGACACTGGCTATTATCTAGTGCGTTTTTACCCCGCTGAAGAGACCGGCGAACCTGTGAGTGAGTTTGCAGGCAAATTTGTGATTGGCACTCAAAAAGACTCTCAGCAGCGCTGGAACGTTACGCTGGATATGAACAACCGTGCCGAACCCAGTTTCTATTTGAATGCCAAACCTGTACCCAATCTTTACTATGGCCGCCAATTCCCACCGTTACCTGACAGCCAAAAGAAAAAATAGTAATCTATTATATTTTAAAGCGTTACCATTATGACACACGACAAAAACTGCCCTTGCGGCAGCCAAAAACCCTACCAAGACTGCTGCCAAACACTGCATCTAGGTCTCGATTCTGGTGCACAACTGGCGACGAGTTCTGAGCAATTAATGCGCTCTCGCTACTGTGCTTTTACGTTGAAAAATTTTGATTACATTATCAAAACGCACCATGCAGATTACCTCGATGGCTTAACCCTTGAACAGCTCCAACAAGGTCCACATCCCCAATGGTTAGGGCTCGATGTGTTATCCGCCGATGAAACCATTCACCCCGATGGCCGCAAGCACGGTACTGTAACCTTCAAAGCCTGGTATAAAATGAGTGGCGAGATTGATGCCATTTACGAGCGCTCGGAGTTTATCTTCGAGCAAGATCGTTGGTTTTACACTAAAGGCCATCAAATGCATGCCAAATTGCCGGGACGTAATGCTCCCTGCGTCTGCCACAGCGGTAAGAAGTTTAAGCAGTGCTGCATGAAGGGTTAACAAAAGATGGTTTGTAAAACAAAAGGCAATCGATTGATTGCCTTTTGTTTTTATATCGCCGACACCGCTAATCTGAATGATTAATGCGTCACTAGACTAGGTTCTTTCGCCGCCAATAAGAATTGTGCAAACTCGGGCTCTCGTAGTGCGGGACTGTATAAATAACCCTGCGCTTGATGGCAAAAACTCTTGGCCAAAAACGCTTCCTGCTCGGCAGTTTCAACCCCTTCTGCGGTCAAGGAAATGTTGAGCGCACTCGCCATCGCGATAATGGCCGAGACGATTTCTTGGCTTTCGCGGCTAATGGTGAGATCGGAGATAAAGGAGCGGTCAATTTTTAACTTACTGATCGGGAACTGTTTAAGATAACGCATCGAGCTGTAGCCCGTACCAAAATCATCAATGGCCAGCCCCACCCCCAGCTCCGCTAATTCCTGACATAAGAGCGTGGCATGGCGAATATCGCCCATCAATTCTGTCTCGGTGATCTCAAGGATCAGGGTTTTGGGTTTCAAACGATAACGCGTCAGCAGTTGCCAGACTTGCTCATACAGGTTCCCGCTAAAAAACTGCCGCGCCGATACGTTAACATGCATGCTCAAATCGGCATTATGGTGCTGCCAAATATTTAGTTGTCGGCACGCAGCCTCAAGCACCCAACTGCCAATGGCGTTGATCATCCCAGATTGCTCGGCAATATCGATAAACGCACCGGGATACAACACGCCTTTTTTCGGGTGATGCCAACGGATCAAAGCTTCGGCACCGATATAGGTTTGCTGCTCTAGATCCCGTAAGGGCTGATAATAAAGTTCAAATTGACGGCCGCGAATCGCGCTATGCAAATCACGCTCGATTTGCGCATCTTCCTTAAAGGCACTGAGCAAAGTGCTGTTAAACACTTGAATGGCCGTGCCCTTTTTCTTCTTCGCGTATTGCACCGCAATATCGGCGCAGGTCAGTGGCGCAAATAGATTCGCCACCGAGGCGATATCGACAACCGCCAGTGCGGGCTTAGGTTCGATTTGCTCACGACCGATTAAAATCGGCATGGCTAAATGCTGATATAGACGGGTACTGAAATAATCCAGATCGTAAACCGCGTTATCATCGGTGAGCAACACGGCAAATTCGTCACTGCCGACACGGGCGATTTCAGTCGCCTTATTGATTTCCGAAAAATGTTTTAAGCGCCGGCCAATTTCGATCAGCAAGCTGTCGCCATTTTCATGGCCATAGGTATCGTTAAATCGTTTAAAGGCGACTAAATCGACCAGAAGCAACAATCCATTGGTGGTTTTCTCTAATACCCGATTAAAGTGGCTGCGATTATTCAGCCCAGTGAGGCTGCAACGCCAAGCTAAACGCTCCAGCTCCGCCTTATAATTGTGTTCATCCGTGCTTTCTTCGCCCGACACTAAGGCGTAATGATTGCCGCGATCGGTAATAAATTCACTGACCACATACTTGAGCCAGTATCGACTGCCATCGGCTCGATTAAATTGTACCTCGCCCTTGGCTTGCTCGCCCCTGAAGATCTGCGCGAGAGTTTGCTCAGCTAATTGATTGTGCTGCTTAAAAAAACTTAACTCACGTAAATTGGCGCCAATGCTTTTTTCACGCGCTAAGCCAGTGATCTCTTCATGGGCTTGGTTCACGTATTCGACTTTTTCAGTGTGCAGGTTAATCAGCATGCTCATCTGGCGTGACTGCTCGGTGGCACAGCGAAATAGACTTAGGCGTTCTTCTTTATCATAGGTATGTTTAGTGGCCAGCGTTAAGGCCAGTTGATCGGCCATTTGGCAAGCAAGATGGATTTCGCTGTCGTGCCAATGATGAGTGACTTGCGCTCGCTCAAGGCAAAGCACGCCTTCGAGATGACCATTAATGCGAATGCCAATCTCAAGGCTAGATAAAATTTGCCGAGGGATAAAGTAGTTATCGACTAACTCAGTCAAGCGTGGATCGATAAGGGTATTACCCGCATCGATATGGCGATGATTTTTGAGTTCATTTAAATAACGAGGCAGCGACTGCAACTGCGAGGGGCGGTAAGTGTCTTGTAGAGCCATTGCGCCAAATTGCGCGACGAGGGATTGGCTAGATTGATCGGCAGAAAAAATCCAAACCGACACCAGAGAAACGGCTAAATTCTCACAGAGTAGCTCTGTTGCTAGCTCTGCGGTTTTCGTAAAGTCGCCCTGCTGCTTAGCCGTAGAATGAACTAAAGACTCTAATAAGTGCTGATGTTGACGTCGCTTCACTCTAATCCCTACAAAACATCGTGTTGGGTAACACAGATACTACAGCGAGTAGCACTACTCATTTCAGCGTGCTAATTGCGCCAATCCTGAATATTTTTGTCGATGCAGATTACACATTGGCATTTCAAACAGCAACATCGAGCACAATTTATTACAAATGAATCAACATTTACCGCAGGGTTTTATGCTTACAGCCCGTTCTCTAATTGGAAAATCATCTTCTCGACACTCACATCGAAGACCAGCTTGAGGGTAACGCCCGCGTCATTCTTGACAATGTTTCCTTGGGTTTGGCTAAAGCGTGCTTGAGCCCGTTCCAGCATCTTGCTGGCTTCGACCTCAGCCTGAGCACCCGCAAAGGATAACTCCAGCATTGTATCCTGCTCATCAATCACAGCGCCAATATCCACAAAACTGCCACAATCGGTGCAAGTGTCGTTTACGGTAGCCGCTTGTCCTGCAATGATACCTTTCATCTGTTTTTCCTCATTAATCGCTATACAGCTGCATTTAAGGGTGATGCATCAACTTAAAGCTGCATCATTAACGCCTTATTATAGATAACTGTGATGTCAGAGACTCAGCTTTAGCTCACGCTTATTATTGTGTATCGACACAGTTGATGGCTATTTGGTCAACAGGTCCCTTAAAGCCTAGATGTACTTTTAAAGACTGAATCTTCCTCAACAGCCCGAAAGCGACTTGGAGGTAAGACGACATATTGGCTAGGCGCTGGCTAATAACGGCACCAAGTTACGTTGAATCGCCAGTTGATCGGCAAAATGCATGATGTCCATTTTAGGGGATGGCAATTGCCCACGTTGGCGCAGGCGTGTGGTGAGATCGCAATTACTTAAGGCTTCAGCCATGGCGATAGGCTCGCCACCGCGGATCACTAAGGCTTCAGGGCGCAATGCCTGCTGCAGTTGAAACGCCCTCGCCCCTTGCTCGGCAAAAACAGCACTATTGTCGGTAACATTGTTATCCGTCGATAAATCCGCCACAAGCGCTTGTTTTGGGGGTAACTCAAACTGACGTTGCAATTTTTCTGCATTATCGAGCTCTTTTTGCCATTGAAACTGCGCCATGTCCCTCGCGTCTGCCGACAATAGCGATAACAACAGGGCGAACTCTCCTCGCCTGTTGTGTTCGATTGCCGCATTTAAGCGGGAGCCAATTTGGGCTTCGTTGATTAAAGGAACATCGATTTGCATAAAAAAACATCATTAAAACAACTCGTTGTTAGTTAATCGACCAGTTGAACCAGAACTTTAGGAAAATTTTCATATTTAGACTTTACATGCCAAACGTTTCTGACTACTATGGCGGCCGCAATTGAGGAGGGGTTCCCGAGTGGCCAAAGGGATCAGACTGTAAATCTGACGGCTCCGCCTTCGAAGGTTCGAATCCTTCTCCCTCCACCATTTGCACTAACAATTAGCGATGCTATAAAAGATACTCGTGGAGGGGTTCCCGAGTGGCCAAAGGGATCAGACTGTAAATCTGACGGCTCCGCCTTCGAAGGTTCGAATCCTTCTCCCTCCACCACTTTTATCTTGTATGGTTAGACAATCGTTAGTCTGCTGCAAACTTGCTTTACCCTTAAATCCGGCCAAGATTTAAGATAACTTTTAAATTCGTCTTAATGAGTCAGAGTTAAAAGTTGAAGAAAATATGTGGAGGGGTTCCCGAGTGGCCAAAGGGATCAGACTGTAAATCTGACGGCTCCGCCTTCGAAGGTTCGAATCCTTCTCCCTCCACCACTTCTTTCTTATCTCACACTTTATCTCGCGTTATTCCCCAATTTTTCTTACTCGTACTCCCGCTATTCAAGCTTATTCTATCGCTTAACCCTATTGCTTTTCATCCATGGATTTTGCTGATAAAAAACGCCCCATTCGGAGCGTTAAAACTATTTCTGAGCATTAAAAAATACTGCAGTTCTATGTGGCCATTAATCGATATTCAGGTATTTGTGGGTTTGAATCGATAAACGCCAATTACGGGCAATACACACCTTCATCGCTAATTCCGTCGCCCTTGGTTTTTGGCTGATGGGTTGCAGACAAATAGTTTTCGCTGACACATCAATCCCTTTGAGTAACTCATCGAGTTCGACGATATGATTTTCGGTTGCTATTGGGTGCTTTATCTCGTTGGCGCGGGTCAAGGCCTGCGCTAACACCTTATAACCCCCTTTCATATTGATCTTTGGCGAGACAGTCACCCAGGTATCAGCATCGCACTTCACATCAAAGGTGCCACTGGTCTCGATTTGAGTGGCAAAGCCGGCAGCATGAAGCGTGTGGGTTAATTCATGCAGATCGTACATGCAAGGCTCACCGCCAGTGATCACCACATGGCGCGCCGTATATCCCTTAGCGTTGAACGCCTCGATAAGACTCTGCGCCGTATGGTTAGCCCAGCGCCCCACAGAACCATCGACGGTGATCACTTGTTCGGGTAACACCTTGTTTTCCTCAAGCAGATCCCAAGTCTGTTTGGTATCACACCAAGCACATCCCACAGGGCAGCCCTGTAATCGCACAAAAATGGCGGGGACTCCGGTAAAGACACCTTCACCTTGAATGGTTTCAAAGACTTCGTTGACTGGGTAATTCATGCTTGCGTTCCGTTTTTCTGGGGCGGCATTTATAGAGGATTTTAGCTGCAGCTGCAAGTTTTTACCGCCTCAGACAGAGTGATCCCAAGAGCGATATTCCCGTCGCCACGCGCCAGCAAAGAGTTTGCAAGCCCTAGCGCCTGAGTTACACTTACACCCTATTTTATGTGTCAATTTAAGTGGATCCTATGTCAGCAGCGTCAGTTTCAAAGGTGGTAGTGGTTTTCAGTGGCGGACAAGACTCAACGACTTGTCTTATTCAAGCCTTAACTCAGTTTGATGAAGTCCACGGGATCACCTTCGATTATGGTCAGCGTCACCGTGAAGAAATTGAAGTTGCTAAATCCCTTGCCAAGCGCTTAAAGATCACTAGCCATAAGGTGATGGATGTGAGCTTACTCAATGAGTTAGCGATTTCTGCCCTCACCCGCGATGCGATCCCCGTATCCCACGAATTAATGGAAAATGGCTTACCCAATACCTTTGTACCTGGCCGTAATATCCTGTTTTTGACTTTGGCGGGGATCTACGCCTATCAATTAGGAGCCGAGGCGATTATTACCGGTGTCTGCGAAACCGATTTTTCGGGTTATCCCGACTGTCGCCACGACTTTGTGCGCGCGATGGAATCGGCACTGGTGCAAGGCATGGACAAAAAGCTTGAGATCATCACCCCATTAATGTGGCTCAACAAGGCCCAAACCTGGGCGCTGGCCGATAAATACCAGCAGCTCGATTTAGTTCGCCACCATACCCTGACCTGTTATAACGGCATTGTCGGTGATGGTTGCGGTGACTGCCCAGCCTGCCATCTTCGCAAACGGGGCTTAGAGGATTACCTGCAAAATAAAGCAGAGGTAATGGCCTCGCTCGACAAGGCAACTGAAACGGGTAAACCGCAAGCGTGAGACTGGTGACGTTAAAAAAACTCGGCCCCTATTGGTTGGCGCTTATTGTCAGCCTGCTCTGCGCGCTCTTGTATGTTGTGGGACTTTTTACCCCGAGCATAGATAACCTGCTCGCCTATCGCCGCAGCGCCATCAGTGACGGCCAGTGGTGGCGCCTGATCACAGGCAATCTGCTGCATACCAATCATTGGCACCTGCTGATGAACCTCGCGGGATTATGGGTAGTGTTGTTTTTGCATCACTTTCATTACCAGCTCAAGGGCTTAACCGCGCTGTTTATCCTACTTTGTCTATTTGAAGGCATTGGCCTGTATCTGGGCTATCCGCAGCTATTAGGTTATGTGGGGCTGAGTGGCATGTTACACGGCCTATTCACCTTTGGTGCGGTGCAAGATATTCGCCGTCATCTGCGCTCGGGTTATTTGCTGCTGCTCGGCGTGATAGTTAAAGTCGGCCATGAACAGTTCTATGGCGCCAGTGATGATGTGACCGCCATGATTGGTGCACGCGTTGCCACCGAGGCGCATTTAGTCGGCCTGATCTGTGGCTTAGTCTGCGCACTTATGGTGTTTGTGTACCAACGAACTAGGGCGTGTTGACGTTTCAGGGTTATTTTTGCAGCAGTTTGGCTGGCTTTTATGCAAGGCAAAGTCCGTGCAGTGTAGTTATTCTACATAAACGGACGATAACGCGGCAGAAACGCCAGCCAAATGCTGCCCGAAGGGTTCGCCTGGCAAGCCCTTGCTCTTTGTCACTCGTCATTTGAGTAGAATAACTACACATCATTCCTCGTTTCGCGAGCACGTGCTTGCCAGAACGAACAAAATCTAATCTCGAAACGTCAACACGCCCTAGATTAGCCAAGGAAACGTCGCGCTAATACCTACTATTTTGATTAATTCATACAATAAAAAGCCGCCTCACATTGTTATGTTGGCGGCTTTTTATTAGGTAGTGAACCTTGGTATCTGCTTGATTAACATCGCAGTCCTACGTCTAACTAGCTAAGGTACAGATTTTGTTAGGCGGTGATCAGCAACTCCCGTAAACGTTTCACCTCATCACGCAGGGCCGCCGCCTGTTCAAACTCCAAGTTACGCGCATGCTCATGCATTTGCTTCTCGAGCTTGTCGATATCATGGCTCAGCTGCGCCGCATCGGCTTGATAACGTTTAGCTTTGGGTTCAGCCACTTTACCCAGTGACGCTTGGCGATAACCTTTTTCAGTGTCTCTGCCATCGTCCACATCCATCACGTCGGTAATACGCTTGACCACGCCTTTTGGCACTATGCCATGCTCAAGGTTGTAGGCATGCTGCTTCTCACGACGACGCTCGGTTTCACCCATCGCCTTGGCCATCGACTGAGTGATCCTATCCGCATAGAGGATAACCTTGCCATTGACGTTACGCGCGGCGCGACCAATGGTCTGAATAAGCGAACGCTCCGAACGTAAAAAGCCTTCCTTATCCGCATCCAGAATACAGACCAAGGAAACTTCGGGCATGTCTAAGCCTTCACGCAGCAAGTTGATGCCGACCAACACATCAAACTTACCGAGGCGCAGATCGCGAATGATCTCCACCCGCTCTACTGTATCGATGTCCGAGTGCAAGTAGCGGACTTTGACGCCGTGTTCATCGAGGTATTCGGTCAAATCCTCCGACATGCGCTTGGTTAGAGTGGTAACAAGCACCCGCTCATTGACGGCGACGCGCTTGGCCACCTCGGAGAGCAGATCGTCCACTTGAATGCTGACCGGGCGCACTTCCAACTCGGGATCGAGCAAACCCGTTGGCCGAACCACTTGCTCAACAATCTCGCCGCCACTCTTATCTAGTTCGTAAGGGTTTGGTGTTGCCGACACATAAATGGTCTGGGGCATCAGTTGCTCAAACTCTTCAAACTTCAGCGGCCGGTTATCGAGCGCCGAAGGTAAACGGAAACCATATTCCACAAGCGTGGTTTTACGGGAGCGGTCCCCCTTATACATGGCGCCAATTTGCGGCACAGTGACGTGGGACTCGTCGATAATCAGCAAACCATCGGCGGGTAAATAATCGAGCAAGGTTGGCGGTCCTTCACCCGGTGCACGACCCGACAAGTAGCGTGAGTAGTTCTCAATACCAGAGCAATAACCCAGCTCGACCATCATCTCGATATCGTATTGCACCCGCTCGTGGATCCGCTGCGCTTCAATCAACTTATTGTTGTCGAGCAGATACTGCTTGCGCTCGCGCAGCTCTTCTTTAATTGACTCGGTCGCTTCGAGGATTTTCTCCCGCGGCGTCACATAGTGGGTTTTCGGATACACAGTGGTGCGCGCAATGCGCTTAACTATCTGCCCCGTTAACGGGTCAAACTCGCTTAAACGTTCAATTTCATCGTCAAACAGCTCTACCCGAATACCGTAGCGATCCGAGTCAGCGGGGAAAATATCGATGACTTCTCCACGGGCGCGGAAGGTACCGCGCTGCAACTCGAGATCGTTGCGAGTATATTGCAGTTCACTCAAGCGCTTAAGAATATCCCGCTGCCCCATGGTATCGCCCTGGCGTAGGTGCAAGAGCATCTTCATGTAGGAATCGGGATCGCCAAGACCGTAAATTGCCGATACAGAGGCAATCAAGACCACATCCTTGCGCTCCAGCAGTGCTTTAGTTGCCGAGAGACGCATTTGCTCGATATGAGCGTTGACCGATGCATCCTTTTCAATAAAGGTGTTCGATGCGGGTACGTAGGCTTCTGGCTGGTAATAGTCGTAATAGGAAACGAAGTATTCCACCGCATTATTGGGGAAAAACTCTTTCATCTCGCCATAAAGCTGCGCCGCCAGTGTCTTGTTTGGCGCCATAATAATCGTCGGGCGCCCAAGCTGGGCAATCACATTGGCGATGGTGAACGTCTTGCCCGAGCCCGTCACCCCTAAAAGGGTTTGACAAGCTAGGCCAGATTCGAGGCCATCGACCAACTTGGCGATGGCCGTGGGCTGATCCCCTGCGGGGGCGAATTGGGATTCAAGCTGAAAAACAGATTCTGACACGCGAACATATCCTTGTGGTTAGTCGACTCATTCTAATCAAGTCGTCCATTAAGCTCCAGCAGTTATCCTTCTTAAACCATGCGCACAGATTTGCATTAACTCAAGTGGATGACAGTTTGATGGACAGAAAGTGAAACTTTTTGACCACGAGCTTTTAATGCTCAAATTGGCGATAAAACGCCCTAAAACTCAGGAGAAATGCCAAATTAATACACAAGAGTTGACTTTCACTTGCTTACAAAATTGCAACCTAAATCGAGTCCAAAAAAGATAAGGCTTGCAATTATTATCTATTTGAAAAATATGGCTTAATATTTTTATCGCCAAAATAGTGCAATTTAAGTCCATCGCCCGCACGACAAGGCTTTGCTGCCTGTTTTAAGCCGCAACTCACAGGGTTATCCACAGAATTTGTTGATAAGTCGAAATAAGTGAGAAACCATGCGGGATTGAGGAGTATTTCACCCTAGCGTCAGCTGATGGACGGCTTTGGTAATTTAATTACATTTGATAAATGTTACTACTTGTTACAGCTGCAAGCATTCGAAAAATCTGATACATGTCCAACTGTTAGGCTTTAACCTTGGCATTGCAGCATAAAATGACAGCGTTTACCCATTCACGACGTATTAATGTGGGCAAAGCCTTTTTATAAGGCTCGTTCTCCTGATTGATCATCGCTGCAGATAGCTGCGCTAAATTAAGTCCTCTGCCAGCGCGGCGGCAAATAGTGCTTCATCCGCCGATGCAACCACAAAGAGGATTTCGGCTAAATCTTGGATTTTTTGAAAATCAGGATCATCTAAGTGCATGGATAATTCGCGGTATTGACGCAGTACATCTAAAGTCAACGGTTCCTGAAGTAAGGCTTCCGCTTGCGCTAATCGACTCATTGCCATAGTTATCACCTCTCGGGATGTTTTCGATGCCACTTATATCGTTAAAAATGGCGCCTACCTGTCGCTATAGGGATAATGTGAAGTGTCTTGGGTTATCGCTTTACCCATTGCTTTGCATCGGCGCAAAGGCCAAATTGAATGCCACCTACTCAATTCGACCACAATCGTGCCGTTTCGTTGCCACGAATTTGAACTTTATCTAGTTAAGACCGAGCTTTTAGAAATTTCAAATTAACCATTAGCCCCAATAACTGCTGTCAATTTAATCAATTAAGCCTTTTGGGGATTTTTACTGGCGGATAAAAGCCAACTGAGTTTGGATGTTTACATACGCTATCTTACGAAAACATAAGTTATTTCTTCATCAAAATGCTGATTTCTACACCGCAATGCACATTAGATGAGCACTTAACAGCATAATTACACTTTTTTTAGTAACTCGAGTTGACTCATCCCACAGAGCGTTTTACTATGCGCTCCGTTCTCAACGAGTCATCGAGACAAGAGAAACGATTCCCCTGTAGTTCAGTCGGTAGAACGGCGGACTGTTAATCCGTATGTCACTGGTTCAAGTCCAGTCAGGGGAGCCAAATTTCAATCTCGATAAAAGTGAGGATACAGTTAGGTAACTAACGATTCCCCTGTAGTTCAGTCGGTAGAACGGCGGACTGTTAATCCGTATGTCACTGGTTCAAGTCCAGTCAGGGGAGCCACTTAATTATCAAGCTGTTGCGTTAAAACGATTCCCCTGTAGTTCAGTCGGTAGAACGGCGGACTGTTAATCCGTATGTCACTGGTTCAAGTCCAGTCAGGGGAGCCACTAACGCAAGACAAGTTAAAGTCGATAGTAATATCGCATCATCTACTCCCCTGTAGTTCAGTCGGTAGAACGGCGGACTGTTAATCCGTATGTCACTGGTTCAAGTCCAGTCAGGGGAGCCACTTTCAAGATGATATCTCAAGTCGATAGCAATATCGCACCCTCTACTCCCCTGTAGTTCAGTCGGTAGAACGGCGGACTGTTAATCCGTATGTCACTGGTTCAAGTCCAGTCAGGGGAGCCACTTTCTTGCTTATCCATCCAATTTTCTAAGCTCCAATAACTCGTCATCTAGGCGTGTGTTTTCATTTCTGTTTTACGCCAAATACGGTTACACTGTAAGCAGTTTGTTAACCAAAATTCCGAGTATCATCACGCAGATAGGGATATTGACTGAGCACTCTCTTAATATTCTGTCCGCAAATACTTCACCACATTGAGAGCGGATTTTTATGGCGATGTCTAAATCATATCCCATCTTTTTATTGCTGATTTTTTTAGGGCTGTTTGGTTGGATTTATCACAACGAAAATAATCAGCTCCAAGTGCAGCAACAGCAAGAGCTCAATAACTTTAAACAGTACATGGGTAACTTTGCCCAATGGCAAGGCAATGGTGCCGAACTTTACCAAAGTATTGCCAGCCATTATCCGCTGCAATTTTTCCAATATGTCGATGATACCGACGGACAACTTAATTTTACTCAGGGCGATCTCAACTCCCAGAGCCCTCACCTGCTAGCTGGATTGTTTGCCTTAGATTTATCCCATACGCAAAAACTGGCTGCGGGGCGTTTACAGGTTAAGTTGAGTGCCGATCAAGCGATTGAAAATGCGATCACTAGTACCCAGCAATTGGGATTGGTATTGGTGCTGACCTATATCCTGTTGATGGTTGTTTTTATTTTGCTTATCAACAGATTAAAATCAGCTATCCGTTATGCGGCAGAGTATATCTCCCACATTCCTGACATGAATTTTTCCGCCATTGAATCTTCGAAGCTGAACGGTGAAATGGCGCCAGTGAAATTAGCCTTAGAAGACTGCCGAACTCAGCTCAAATCAAAACTGGATTTGCTCACCCAAGAAAATCAAAAATTACATAAAGCCGCCTATCAAGACCCTGTGACGGGTTTTGGCAGTCGTCCACCTTTTACCACTAAATTAGAAAGCATCAGTAACCGCAGCATCCCACAACTCGGGCTGTTAGCCATGGTCAAAGCGACTGAGCTTTCCCATGTGAACCAATTGCAAGGCCGCTCAGCGGGTGATGATTATCTTGCGAGTGTAGCTAATTGCATTCGTAAGGCTTGTTCAAAATATCCCGATTCTGAGTGTTACCGTGTCTCCAGTGCCGATTTTGCGATCTTTTTACCTGACTTAGTGTTAAAAGACGGTCCTAAGTTTTTAGAACAACTTAAAGTGTTCCTCGATGAATACCAACAAATGACCAGAGCCGAATCGGTGGCGCACATTGGCTTAGTGCCTTATCAACAGGGGACCGACCCCGTTAATTTGCTCTCCTTAGCAGACACCGCCGTCAGCATTGCGCAAACCTTAGGTCCCAATAGTTTCCATATTCAAGAGAAACTCAACGGTGACGAGCAGTTTGGGGATGACCGTTGGAAAGTGGCTATCAACGACTTAATCACCCGCCAAGCGTTGAAGTTTTTCCAACAGCCGATTCAGCCTTGCCGCAATGATGTCGAGGTCTATCGCGAGTTACTCGCACGTTTTTACAACAACGAAGGCAAGTTTTTACCTACCACTACCGTCATCGCTATGGCCGAGCGCCACGGCATGAGCACCGAATTAGATAAATTAGTAGTGATCAGCACATTAAGAATGCTTAAAGAAAATCCAACCATTAGCGGCAACTTTGGTATCAATATCAGTGCCTTTTCGGCCCATCAAGAATTGTTTGTTGGCTGGTTAAGGGATGTGTTGAGTAAGCATAAATACATCGCTTCTCGCCTAGTGTTTGAGATCAACGAATCCGGTATGCAGGCTAATTTAGGGGCAAGCTATAAGTTTGTTCGAGAAGTCCATAGTGTCGGTTCACGGGTCTCAATTGAGCGCTTTGGAATGAGCTTTACCTCCTTCAAATTCTTCAGTGAAGTGCGTCCAGACTACATTAAGCTCGATGGCAGCTACACCTCGTCAATCGATGAAGACAGCAATAATAAGTTCTTCGTGCGGATGATGGTCGATGTGGCACGACGCATCGGCATTCGAGTAATCGCCACCAGTGTCGAGCGCCAAGAGGAAAAACTGACCCTCGAAAAACTCCTCGTCGATGGTTTGCAGGGCTATTATATTGCCCAGCCACAGGCCATTACCTTAACTGACCAAATTTAAGCCAGCACAGGGTTAATGGAGCGCGCAAATTTACAGTAAAGATAGTTAACCCTGCATTCTATATGTTGTTTATGCAAACGGAAAAGTCGATAATACGGCCAAGATCCGTTTAGACAAGTATTGAGATGAGTGAATATCTCCTGTTGTTGATCAGCACCGTACTGGTCAACAATTTCGTATTAGTGAAATTCTTAGGTTTATGTCCTTTTATGGGGGTCTCCAGTAAATTGGAGTCCGCTATTGGCATGTCCATGGCGACCACCTTCGTGTTGACCTTGGCATCCATTCTCAGTTACCTCGTCAACCAATATCTATTATTGCCTTTTGACCTCAGCTACTTGCGTACCATGAGCTTTATTCTGGTCATTGCTGTGGTGGTGCAATTTACTGAGATGGTGGTGCAAAAAACCAGTGCCTCCCTACACCGAGCGCTCGGGATCTATCTGCCATTGATCACCACTAACTGTGCCGTACTGGGTGTGGCCCTGTTAAACGTGAACGAGAAACACGATTTTATTCAGTCAGCTATCTATGGTTTTGGGGCTGCGGTAGGTTTTTCCTTAGTGTTAATTCTGTTTTCCGCGATGCGCGAACGTTTAGCGGCCGCCGATGTGCCAATGCCGTTTAAGGGCGGCGCCATCGCCATGATCACCGCAGGCTTAATGTCTTTAGCCTTTATGGGATTCACAGGATTGGTTAAATAGATGTCCACCATGTTAATTGCCGTTATCTTACTGACCCTATTGGCATTGTTCTTTGGGGTATTACTCGGGTTTGCCGCCTTAAAATTTAAGGTTGAAGGCAATCCCATTGTCGATGAACTCGAAGCTATCCTGCCACAAACCCAATGCGGTCAATGTGGTTATCCCGGTTGCCGTCCCTACGCCGAAGCGATTGCTAATGGCGATAAAGTCAACAAGTGCCCTCCCGGCGGCACTGCAACCATGGAAAAGCTCGCCAACTTAATGGGTGTCGAGCCAGAGCCGCTCAATGCCGAGGCTCAGTCCCAAGTCAAAAAAGTCGCCTACATTCGCGAAGATGAATGTATCGGCTGCACTAAGTGTATTCAGGCCTGTCCTGTCGACGCCATTATTGGCGCGGGCAAACTCATGCACACCGTGCTCACCGCCGACTGCACTGGCTGCGATCTCTGTGTCGAGCCCTGCCCCGTTGACTGTATCGATATGATCCCTGTGGGCCAAAATCTGAAAAACTGGAACTGGCGCTTAAATGCCATTCCCGTGACTCTTATCCAAGAGACCCCGCACGAAGAAAAGAGAGGATAAGCGGTGCTGACTTTATTAGATCAATTAGATAAAGGAACCCTTTGGCGCTCACCCGGTGGCATTCATCCGCCTGAAGTCAAATTCCTCTCCAACACCACGCCGATTAGCCAACTGCCATTAGCGCAGGAATACCTTGTACCTGTGCCACAGGTTGGCGAAAACTGCACTCTTGCAGTCAAAGTGGGTGACAAAGTATTAAAAGGCGCGCCATTAACTCAAGGCACCTCAATTTGGCATTTACCCGTGCATGCGCCAACCTCTGGCACTGTGGTTGCTATTGAGCCAAGAGCCAGTAACCACGCCTCGGCCTTGCCGGTCAATACCTGCGTGATTGCCGCCGATGGTGAAGACCGCTGGTGCGAGTTAACGCCAGGCTCAATTGAGCTCAGCAATCATGAGATGATTGCCAAAATCCATGGCGCGGGCATTGCCGGTATGGGGGGCGCCGCCTTCCCAAGCCATATCAAGCTGAATCCCGTCAGTGAAATCGAATTAGTGATTATCAACGGCGTAGAGTGTGAGCCTTATATCAGCGCCGACGATCGCTTAATGCGCGAATACAGCCAAGACATTCTGGCGGGTATTGGGATTATCCATCGCCTCCTAGCGCCCAAGCGCATTGTGATTGCGATTGAAGACAACAAACCCGAAGCCATCAAAGCCATGCAACAGGCGGTGAGCCAATCCACGCTCCCTGCGGGCAGCACGCGGGTAACGGCTATCCCAACTAAGTATCCCTCTGGCGGTGAAAAGCAGCTTATTCAGATCATCACGGGACGTGAAGTGCCCTCTGGCTCCATCCCCGCTAAGCTTGGCATTGTCGTGCATAACGTGGGGACCGCGTTTGCGATTCACCAAGCCGTGACTCAAGGTAAACCACTGATTGAACGTGTGGTGACAGTTACCGGCCAAAATGTGGGTAAGCCCGGCAACTATTGGTTACCCATAGGCACGCCCGTTGAGCATGTGCTCAAACACACTGAATTTAACGCCGAAGCCGATCAAAAAGTGATTATTGGCGGTCCTATGATGGGCCATGCGTTACCAACCATCCAAGTGCCTATTTTAAAAGGCACAAACTGTATTTTGGTGCCCAGTAGTCAAGAGATTGGAACCACGCCAGAGGAAAAGGCCTGTATCCGCTGCGGCGAATGTGCCAATGCCTGCCCTGCACTCCTGCTACCACAACAACTGTTTTGGCATGCAAAAGCCGAAGAATATGACAAGGCGGCCAGCTACAACCTTAAAGACTGTATCGAATGTGGTTGCTGTAGTTATGTGTGCCCCAGTGATATCCCACTGGTGGAATACTACCGCATCGCTAAATCGGCGCTAAAACAAGCCGCCGATGAAAAGCATCAAGCCGAGCGCGCCAAACAGCGCTTCGAGGCGCGTATTCAACGCCTCGAGGAAGAAAAACTCGCCCGCGAAGCCAAGGCTAAGGAAGCCGCTGCGCGTCGCCAAGCGACCATGACCTCAACGGATAAGAATGCCGTCGCCGAAGCCATGGCGCGGATAGCGGCCAAAAAAGCAGCTGCGGCAGAGACCACAGCGAATAACGCTCCGGTCGAGGTCGTTGCGGCTGATGCAAGCAGCACTGAGGCGCCTAAGGGTAAGGCGGCCGTTGCCGCCGCGATTGCTCGAGCCAAGGCCAAGAAAGCCGCCGCTGCGGCGCAAGGGGCCGATGATGCAGAATCGCCTCAACAAGCCGTGTCTCCTGAGCAAAGCGAGCCAACTGAGCAAACCGAGTCTTTATCGCAAAAAGATAAAGTCGCCGCTGCCATCGCTCGCGCCAAAGCGAAAAAAGCCGCCTTAAAAGCCGACTCAGATGCCAATGGCGACACTGACATCGCGACAGACAACACAGATAAACCAGCAACAGAAACGACGACTAACGCAGAAGTGGATGACAAAAAAGCCAAAGTCGCTGCCGCGGTTGCCCGTGCAAAAGCCAAAAAAGCCGCCGCGCAGCAAGCTGAATCGAGTGATGTTGCCGAAGTTCTGCCCGAGCAAGTAACTGACGCTAAGCCTGAATTGACCAATGAGTCAAACGATGAATCTGGTAATGAATCAGACTCAGCTACTCATCTAAGCGCCCCCCTCAGTCCTGAAGATGAGAAAAAGGCCAAAGTCGCTGCCGCCGTTGCCCGTGCTAAAGCCAAAAAGGCCGCCGCGCAGCAGGCTGAATCGAGTGATGTTGCCGAAGTTCAGCCCGAGTTAGTCGCAGATGCTAAGCCTGAATTGACCAATGAGCCAGACTCTGAATCAGACTCTCAATCAGGCGATGAATCAAGCTCAGTCGCTGAACCAAGCGCACCACTCAGTCCCGAAGATGAGAAAAAGGCCAAGGTCGCGGCAGCCGTTGCTCGTGCGAAAGCCAAAAAAGCGGCCAGAGAAGCGAATGCGATCAGCGATGCAAATGAATAGCACTGCAGGTTTTAACCTCTGTGCATTTAAAATTATTAGCTTAAAAATCAGTGACTCAAGATTAGATAAAAGGGATCACAATGGCGTTTAAAATAGCCTCATCACCCCATGTTACCCGTAATTTGCATACTTCAACGGTTATGCAAAGGGTCATTTTATGCTTGTTACCCGGCCTTGTGGTGCAATGCGCCTTTTTCGGCTGGGGCACGCTTATTCAAGTGTTACTGGCGATTATCGTTGCTCTAAGCTGTGAAGCCGCGGTAATGAAACTGCGTAACCGCAGCATCAAAGCGAGTTTAAGCGATAACAGCGCCATGTTAACGGCGATCTTAATCGGGGTTGCGATCCCGCCGCTGGCACCTTGGTGGATGATCGTTATGGGCACAGTGTTTGCGATTGTTATCGTCAAACACCTCTACGGTGGCCTAGGCCATAACCTGTTCAACCCCGCGATGGCCGCCTATGTGTTGCTGCTGGTTTCCTTCCCGGTGCAGATGACCAGCTGGATTGCGCCAAGTACGGTTGCGCTTAATACCCCAAGTGTGATCGATAGCTTGCAACTGATCTTCAATGTCGGCGCCCATGGTGGCATGGAGCAATTCCGTCTAGGCATCGATGGGATCAGTATGGCGACACCGCTCGATACCCTCAAAACCGATCTGTCCTTAGGGCTGACCACTACTGAGAGTATGGCCAAAAGCATATTCGATGGCGGCACAGGTGTAGGTTGGTTTTGGGTCAATTTAGCTTACCTTGCTGGCGGTTTAGTACTGCTTAAATTAAAAGCCATCCGTTGGCACATCAGCACCGGCGTGTTGGTGGGATTATTTGTGGCATCGAGCATCGGCTATTTATTATCGCCCGATACTCAGGCAAGCCCACTGTTCCATTTATTCTCGGGCGCGACCATGCTCGCCGCCTTCTTTATCGCGACCGATCCTGTCACCGCGGCGACCAGTCCACGCGGTCGTTTGATTTTCGGTGCATTAATCGGTGTCTTGGTCTATGTCATTCGTACCCAAGGTGGCTACCCCGATGCGTTCGCCTTTGCCGTGCTGCTCGCAAACCTGTGCGCACCATTTATTGACTACTACGTGCGTCCACTCACCTATGGCCACTCTGCGGGCTAGGCCTGTGGCATAAAAGAATCAAGCGAGCTTGAACAAGGATTCTTGAGGAATAAAAGTGAATAATCCAATGATTAAAAATGGTTTGCTGCTTGCCCTATTTGCCCTGCTCTGTACGGGCTTAGTGGCAGTGGTTAATCAACAGACCTTAGATAAAATTAAGCAGCAAGAGCAGCAGGAACTGATGCGCGTGTTGCATCAGTTGATCCCCGATGAGATCCATGACAATGAGCTGACCGCGCAATGTACCCTGTTGCAGAATAAAGACGCGCTCGGCACCGATGATGCCATGCCAGCCTATATCGCCACTGCTGCGGGTAAGCCCGTTGCTATCGCCCTCGAAGCCATTGCCCCCGATGGTTACAACGGCAATATTAAGCTGATTGTGGGTATCAATACCCAAGGTGAAGTGTTAGGTGTACGCACACTTGCCCACCAAGAAACCCCGGGCCTTGGGGATAAAATCGATTTACGTAAATCCGATTGGGTCACCAAGTTTGTCGGAAAAGTGCTGACATCCGAAGATGATAAGCAATGGCAAGTGCAAAAAGACGGGGGTAACTTTGACCAATTCACTGGCGCAACAATCACACCACGCGCCTATGTGAAAGCGGTTAAACGCGCCGTATGGTACTTTACTCAGCATCAAGCAGAGATTTTCAGCCAACCACTGAATTGTGAGGCCAACCATGACTAATTATCGCGAAATAGCCTGGCAAGGACTGTGGAAAAATAACCCCGGCTTGGTGCAACTGCTGGGATTATGTCCACTGCTGGCCGTAACTGCCACCCTCACCAATGCCCTCGGGCTTGGGGTCGCCACTATGTTAGTACTTATTGGTTCAAACATTTTAGTCTCGTTGGTACGTGACTATGTGCCCAAGGAAATCCGTATCCCCGTGTTTGTGATGATCATTGCGGCGCTGGTAACCGCGGTGCAGCTGCTGATCAACGCCTACGCCTATGGCCTGTATTTGTCCTTAGGGATCTTCTTACCGCTGATTGTGACTAACTGCATTATCATTGGCCGCGCCGAAGCGTTTGCCTCCCGTAATAATGCCTTTAGCGCCGCCTTCGATGGACTGATGATGGGACTTGGCTTTACCTTAGTCTTAGCAGTCCTTGGCGCAACGCGGGAAATTCTCGGCCAAGGCACCCTGTTTGATGGCGCAGACCAACTGCTCGGCCCATGGGCAAAAGCCTTAACTATTCAGGTATGGCAAGTCGATACCCCCTTCCTGCTGGCGATGTTACCGCCAGGCGCCTTTATTGTGATGGGCCTACTTATCGCCCTGAAAAACGTTATCGATAAAAAGCTTAAAGAGCGTCAACCCGAAGCGGCAGTGCAGCCAAGCGTAACACGGGCACGGATCACCAAAGTGAGTTAAACCCTTATTGAGATAACAGCTTAAGTAGTGGGTTTAGCGTTAAACCCACTACTTACAAGGACCACTATGAATCAAGAAAAACGCATCCAAATCCTCACCCGCCTTCGCGAAAACAATCCCAAACCCGAAACCGAGCTGAATTTCTCTAGTCCCTTTGAATTGTTGGTGGCGGTGACTTTATCGGCGCAGGCGACCGATGTGAGCGTGAATAAGGCAACCGATAAACTATTTCCAGTCGCCAATACCGCCCACAGTATTTATGCCTTAGGCGTGGATGGATTAAAGGAATATATCAAGACGATTGGCCTGTATAACAACAAGGCCATCAATGTGATTAAAGCTTGTGAGATCTTGATTGAAAAATACAACGGCGAAGTCCCAGAGGACAGAGAAGCGCTAGAGTCGCTTCCTGGCGTCGGTCGTAAAACCGCTAATGTGGTGCTCAATACCGCCTTTGGCTGGCCGACCATCGCCGTCGACACCCATATCTTTCGCATGGCAAACCGCACTAAATTCGCCCCCGGTAAAAACGTGGTCGAAGTCGAGGAGCGCATGTTAAAGGTTGTTCCCGCCGAATTTAAAGTCGATGTGCACCACTGGTTTATTCTGCATGGCCGCTATACCTGTCTGGCCCGCAAACCCCGCTGTGGCAGCTGCATTATTGAGGACCTTTGCGAATACTCCCCACCAAAAGAAAAGTAAAGAATCAGACTTAGTTTGTATAACAGTTTCCTTAGTAAATCTGTTTTTTATCTTTACAAACCCCCAAAGACTTACCATAGTATATTTATGTGTAAGCGGCATTGAATTATGTAATGAATAATATGAAGGATAATATTCAGGTTAGGATATATAAGGATATCAAAGGCACTTCGTTTCCAGTTGTGGTTAGGAACGGCTGTTTCCCATGCTGCTTGTATCTAAATGCTTACCTAAACGACAATCATAACTCCCCACCTTCTAAAACGAGATCACGTACCTCAAAACAGTCACTGTCATTCTACACCCGAAAGAAATATGCCTATGAACTGAAGTTTATATATTGCTTCTTCATGGAGAACGGTATTGACCTTGTTGAGCGTGTAGCATTTGGCGCGTTTTTATCGACTGAGGAAATTGATGACTACATTCGTGCTTGTAAATTCTATGTGGATACAGAAGGTGATAACAAAGACAGCACGGTAGTCAGCCTGACTGATAAAAGGATCAGAGATGCGATACATGCGACATCCAACAGTCAGCCAGAAGTGTCAGCGCATACGTTTAATCAACGCCTTAATCGCCTGAAATCCTACATTGAATTCCTATATGTGTGCCATCACTACGATAGAGCTGAAACTGATCAGCAAATCAGTACGGACGCTCAATTTAACAAATTTAAACTCTACATTAGCTCGGTAATATCTAACTCTAGAAAAGACAACACAGTTGTTAAAGATCCCTTTGAATCCGTGATTTCAACGAGTAAGTTCTTTGATTTATTAGAAATCATTAAAGAGTGCTCGCCGAATAATCCATTCAAGTCAAGCAAGCTTCGAAATCAAATCATCGCCCAAATATTGATTGATACTGGTATTCGTGTGGGTGCTGTATTGAAATTGAAGGTGAGTGATTTAGTGGATGATTGGGGCAACCCTAGATTCCGACTGACCCGAACACCTAATGACCCAACGGATACAAGGCGGCTTCCCGCTGCGAACAAAACAAAAGCACTCTCAGTTTCCATCTCTCGTGAATTAATGAACCTTATTAAGCTCTACATTGAAACCGTGCGCCATAGTACCCCAAACGCTCATAAGCATGACTTTGTCTTCATTTCGGAAAAAGGGAAATCCATTGGAAAGCCAATCTCTTACAACGCCACTCACAAAGTCATAAAGACCTTTGGGGACGCTATTGGGATAGCACTGCACCCCCATTTACTTCGTCATAAATGGAATGAAATCTTTGAAGATAAAGCAAAAGAAAAGGGATTTTCAGCTGATAAAATTGAAGATCTTCGCAAATATGCGATGGGTTGGGTGGAAGATTCAAAAATGGCCTCCGTCTACAACGAATTCCAATTAGCCGTGACTGTGGCAGAAATCTCATCGAAGAACCTGAGACGATCCGTGCCCAACCTGAGAGGTGACCAATGAACTGTCTTGAATTAAATGATTTAATAAATAGTTTTGAAGGAACAAGTACCTTTCAGTCAAAAGCGGAGGGCTATGAATTCGACCTCTTTTCAGATGAGTGGGTGCTCGGTTACAAGAAAACCCTTTACCTTGGCTGGATGCACACGTTAGACAGCAAAGTTTTTCTCGATTTGCGACTGGCTATCGCTCACGTAGCAAAACATTATGCTTATACAAGTCTAAGTGGTTATGTCAGCATCTTAAAAACGCTTTGCCAGTATATAGAGCCCGCAACGTTTGAAGCGTGGTGGCTAACACAGACGGACTATAAAAGGAATATAAGAGATGCGCTATATGCATTTTGTCAGAGAAGCCATGAGTACCGTAGCCCTATCCTGACTCCGCTCTATAATCTCGTTAAGGAAGAAAACCTAGGGAGAAGCAATTTTCATAAAGGCATCCTTGATGAAAAAATAGGTGCGTACAGTGAAATCGAGCGTGATAACCTTCTTGAAGCCCTTAGAATCGAAACGCTCCATGCACTCGATAATGAGTTCATCACCACACACCCTTTTACCCGCCTGAGAAATGTTCTGGCTTGTCAGTTGATGGTCGCCATCGTAAGAAGACCTACACAATTAGTTCAACTCAAATGGTGTGACCTCTTGCGAGTGGGTCAGGCGTTTACCTCACACAAGGAGCATAACCGTGATTGGCAGCCTCTGACACAGCATCACTTTTCTGATGTGGAGCAATTGCACTTGCGAACCTTTAAAGGAAAAGACGGAGGATTTAGACGCAATGCCGAATCACGCTCACATCGACTCGATCCAAACCTGTCTGAATTGCTACTCCAATATTACCAAGCGTATGAAACCTATCTATGTGTCTGCTTGAGCAAGTGCGATATCGCATTATCTGAGAGTGACGTCAAAGCACTGATGCAACGACTGCCACTGCTTCCGGACCAAAGTTTATTTTCAGCAAAATTCGAATCGAAAGAGAGCCTCTTTCGCTCAGTGAGCGATACATCCGCGGCGTTTCATCTATCTTCTGTGAATCTTATTAGTTGTATTTATTACCTCTTCAAACAAAAGCTCGACATTAAAAGTGACCGCATCGCCCATCAGCCCCTTGTCTTTAAAAATAATCGCTGGCGTCACACCCAGTTAACTCTTGCTGCTTGGATGGGATTAAGCCCCGCACAGGTTGCCGCCATTACCGGTGTCACCGTGCAGTCCATCCAATCTTATCTTGATTTAAAAGCGCCAGAACGGGTCAAAATTGACCAAGCCTTTGCGGGGAACAGTGTTATACAGCGCTTTGATAGCTTCTCTTCGAAAGAGTTACAACAACACCCTGATTTTGTCATTAAAAGTCCTTTTGATGAGGAAATGGGGCACAAACTGAAACCCGCCAATTGCGCCAGTTGTCAGTCAAAAGGGGCCGCCCCGATGGGGTGCTATCCCTGTGATAACTTTCGACCGTTAGAAACCGCCAATCATCAGCCGTATTTGGATAAAGCCGAGCGTAAACTGGCGATTAACAGTCAATCAGCGCATCCCGCCACGGCCAAACGGCTGCAAACCATCATCACCTATATCAGAGTGACGATTGCGCTGTGTGAAGAGCGAAAAAACCTGAAAGTAGGTGCACAGATATGATCACGATAAATCGCTACATTGATAATCAACGTGCTTATGTAGCCAAAAAGAAAACGCAGCCACTAATGGGCTTCACTAACGCTCAGGGGGAGCCTGCTTCATGGTATGACATGGCGGTGACATTCACCGACAGAAACGGCAGAAGCCTCAACATTTACTTTTGCAATCTGAATATAAACATACCGAGGAAAGGTACGCGCTTCACAGAAGATGATCGATTAGTGCCTGAAAAACACGATTTATTGTTTGCCTATACGTTTGATGTATTAAAGGAAAACGTAGGCACACATCACAAACATCAAAAAATCACAACTGCAAGACGCTTCCTTTGCCACTTAGGTGAGAATGTCGCCTCAGCCTCCCTTGAAAAGATCCAACACGCCATAGACTCGCTGAAATACTCAAGCTACCTAACGGGATTCATCAACTGGCTACACCATCATAAAATGCTGCCCAAAAGCTGCCAGCCTTACATAAACACCAGCCTAGATTCACTGCGTATGAAAAGTGGTGAGGACGCACTGGCGGCGGAGAAAAGCAAACTGCCTTCAGAAAAAGCACTGTTGGCGCTCGGTGCTATCTTTCATGATGTCATCCCCCCCTATCTGGATGATGACCAAAATGATATTGATGCTTGGCAACCGCTTATCGCTTCGACTCAAACGCAGCGAGACCGCTTTATTTGCACTATGGCAGCGCTAGGCATGGCGTCACCCAATCGGATCGGTGCAGAGCAAGTGCTTCTGACAACACAACGAATACAGTGCCATACAGAAGTTGTCGATGGACAAGAAAAAACGGTGCATTATCTCAACTGGCGGGGCTCAAAGGGGTACAAGGACAATCAAAATCACATCAATGCCGAAATGGTTGAGAGTCTAGACCGAGCCTTGCACTACACCATCCTAGCGACGGAGCCTGCCAGAGCTCTCGCTCGATTCTATCGACAGCCAAATCGTCCACTGAAAGAAGTGCTGGGTGACTTTAAGCCGAGCGATGAGAACATCGCCCTGCTTAAGCCATCCATGAACAAACCAACCCAACTGTTGCATCTTGGCTTGCTGCTGGGCTTTTTTGACGGCACTGATAAATGCCTGCGAGTTTCACCAGAAACAAAAGGGGCAACAGACAAAACAGGTATACAAAATCCACATCAGCCAAAATTCATAAAACCCATCGCCCAACTTGAGCCGTTCGATACACTGGTGTTTAAGCCTCGCTGCCCTTACGCTCGGGCGCTGACAGGATGTAAGTTCACAATACAATCTCAATACCTAAATTATACCTTAGGTCAACAAGCGATGACCGTGGCCGCCTTTCAAAATCACATCATCGAGATAAATCAACCTCAACTGAGCGGCTATAATTATCATCAAACGAAGTCTGTCGATGTTGAACACGCCTTGTTTATGTATACAGAAAAGCAAATGGGCGGCAGGGTAACACACCCTTTTCTTTTGGTTCCAATAGGTACGCTCGCTAAGTTCTTTGCTGATGAATTAATTAAACGCAATAAAAATAGACTGACTATTTTTGAGCGACATGGCTTTGCCTCCGACTTCGCGCTCAAGCCGCACCAACTGCGCCATTGGCAAAATGATTATCTTGCGAAAAAAGGGTTGCCTCATCACCTCATTACCCTGCTGTCCGGTCGACAGAGCGCAGAGCAGACCCTGACTTATATTCATACCACGGACGCCGAGAACGCCTCGGTGATTGGGGATATCTCTTATTCTAATGAGCTAGAAAGCGAGGTTCAAGAGAAGGTAAGTCTTCGTATTAGAACCATGAGCCAGTACAATGAGGCTATCGACAAGGAAACGCCAACTTTTGCTCATGAAACAGGGTTTTGCACTCAGAACCTCGCCATATCACCTTGTACTTACATGTCGGAGTTTGAAACACAATGTGCGCTGTGCTCATCGTCGTGCCATATCGCCCATGATAGTGAGGCAATTGCCTTGCTTATGAAGGATCTAAAAGTACAGACGCATAACTTGGAAAAGGTTCAGACTGCCATCAACTTTGTCACCAGTCAAAGCATGCAGATGTGGTACAAAACCCATTATCGCAACACGTGCATGCTAAAGCACCTCATTGAAGTGCTGTCCAATGACACCATCGAAAAAGGCAGTATGGTGCGTTTACTCACTCGTTCAAACAGCATAAGAATCACCAATTTAGAGACAAAAACCGTGGCAGAGCACAAGTTGGCGCTACCTGATGCCGAGCAAGCTCTTCAAGCCGCGCTTGAGGCAAAAAACGCTAAAAGCCAAGATAAAGCCACGAATAATTTCTTAGGCTTTCTAGGTTCACTCTAGGGAGGCAATATGGCACTTAAATCACTCGAAACTGAACAGCAAATTACCATACAAGCCCTCATTCGAAGCTGGGAAGGGAAATTAACCTGGGACTTGTTAGTCACAAAAATTGAATCCAGTTTAGGTATTGCCACCACGAGGCAAACGCTCGACAAATACGCTAATATCAAGCACGAATACAAGCAAAAAAAGCAAGTTTTAAGAGGTAAGCCTGTTTCGCCTGATAATAAGGAACTGATTTCTTA
Source organism: Shewanella sp. FJAT-51649 (assembly GCF_019457435.1). Lineage (NCBI taxonomy): Bacteria > Pseudomonadati > Pseudomonadota > Gammaproteobacteria > Alteromonadales > Shewanellaceae > Shewanella > Shewanella sp. FJAT-51649. The sequence goes on from NZ_CP080411.1 coordinate 2,557,437, forward strand.
TTTACAGAAAGACGTGGAATTAGCGCAAAAGGTGATCCAACTCGAAGCACAGCTTGCGGTAGCGAGCTCAGAGATTGGCAAACTTCAGGCTTTCATTCAAAAATTATCCAGCATTGGCAAAACCAACCCAAGTGTCATGGATGTGTTTCAAAAGACCTTACGAGACGTTGAAAGTAGCACTAAGTAAAAATCACATGTAGCTTTTAAATGTTTGTACATTTAATTGGATGAGTTAACTATGAGTCAATTTGAAATTGATAAAATTAGAAGTTGGACTAAAGAAGAGATTAGCTCCCCTTACTTGTTAATTTCCCAGGAAGATTACACCTTACACTTAGGTTACTATGCTGGAATGGGAACCGCTGATAGCACGCCAATAGAACAATTGTCTCCAATTTATAAGGAAATCATAGCTGCATGGTTAGAATCTGGAGTGTTGAGGCAAGCAGGTGAATCGTTTTCACTTTACCCTGGAAGTCACTTGTTCAAAAGACTGATCCTAGATTGTTCGTATTGAGTCGATTTTTATCTAAGACCACTGCACACGCCAGATTAAAGGCAAAGGCTGACTAAAGTAAAAGCACCTAGACTTGGGTAATCCCCCTGAAGCCACACAAACTCAAAAAGCGACTGAAATAAGCAAACAGGGCTCGCTCGAAAGTTTACTAGGCACACCAGAGTGCTAACAGAACTGGAGCGACAAATCTCACATGGCAAGAATTTAAGATATGCAATTGCAAGAGTGACCTTATGTCGCAACTCAAGGCTTCTGCCAACAGATATGCCTTTTCAAGCGTGATTTTTACCTCTCCACGCTCTATTCGCCCCATATAACTGCGGTCTATCTCAGTTAGTAGCGCAATTTTTCCTTGAGGAATGCCTCACCGTTTACGTTCTTCTCATAATTTAGCCCCAAATTGGATTGCTAAGTCTTTCATTTTTCATCTCGTTAAAGAGAAAGACTATCCAAAGTTGCGGCTTATAATGCCACTGATTATAATCCGCATTCTTTGCAAACAATGCTCCTCTAATGCCTAGATGGAGCACTAAACAGCCTCTTGCGAGAAAGTCATGTCTAAAGTCTCAATCAAATTATGCCCAATTTTGCATACCATTCTCCAGGAAGAGAGCTTCAACAATTTTCAAATTAAAAGTTTACGCGATGCTTATCTTTCAGCTTCGACTAGCTGTATAACAGTCAGTAAGACTTACAATTTCATTTATCAACAGGTCCACAGATTTGTGAAAAAGGGGCTATTAGATAAAAAGGTGGACCCACAATCGAACGAAACGACTTATCAAAAGACGGCGAATTTTTTCCAAGTGAATTTCATCCTGCAAGGCCCGAAAAAATCTGAATCCGTAGTGGCTACACTCACAAATAAGCAAAAGCATAATACTATTAGACAATTAGAAGAACGGCTCAAGCAGTCCGAAATCGATTTACTAACGAGCATTGGTGAATCGGAAGAGTATATGCGCTTATACCAATCCTTCCCTGAAATGAAAGCCCATCTCGAATCTCAGTATTTGTTGGCTCGCGAAACGAGCTCAAAATTGCTTGGTCAAATAAAAGCCATTAAATCAGCTATTACCCATCAACAAAAGTAACTCAATGCAACTTAGAAAATGGCAATCTGAGTGTGTCGAACGCGCTCTAAGGCACTTTAATGGTGCGCATAAACATTTCCTTTGCTTAGCAACACCTGGTTCTGGCAAATCAATTATGGCTGCGGAACTTGCTGCAAAGCTATTCGAGGATGATCAAATCGATTTTGTGTTGTGCTTTTCTCCATCAGTAAATATCTCTCAAGGGTTGAAACAGACATTTTCTAATCGTCTGGAGTGCCGATTTGATGGTGTGATAGGTTCAGTTGGTTGCTCTTATACTTACCAAGGAATGTTGGCTTTTAAAGCGGATTTTTGGCAATTATTGATAAAAAATCGAGTTCTCGTCATCTTTGATGAGATCCATCATTGCGCAGGGAGCTCTCTTGAAGATGCAAACGCATGGGGGGAAGAAATCCTACTCAACATACAGGCCCAAGCGCAGTACACCCTAGCGCTAACGGGCACGCCTTGGCGCTCTGACCAAGCACCTATTGTTTTATCCCGATACAGAGGGCCAGATAACCAGATTCAGTGTGACTACGTCTACGGCCTTAAGGAAGCCGTTACCGATGATGTATGTCGCAGCCCTCATATTGTACTAATTGATAACGACAAAATTGCAGTTACAAACGAAGAAAACGAAACAAAGACTTATCGCTCTTTGGATGAGCTACTGAAAAACTCATCAATCTCTTATCAGTCTATCATTGAGAATCATGAGGCGATTCAATATATCTTAACGTTAGCAACAAACAAGTTAAAAGCCATAAAACAGTGCAATCCTAATGCAGCCGGACTTATTGTCGCATCATCTGTATCGCACGCTGCAGATATCTTAAACACACTCAAAGTAGCGTTTAATGAGACAGCTCAAATAGTTACCTACAAAGAAGATGATCCATCTACCAAGATAAATGAATTCAGAAACAGCACAACTAACTGGATCGTGAGTGTAGGCATGATAAGTGAGGGAACTGATATCCCTCGCCTGCAGGTTTGTTGCCACCTTAGTCGAGTAAAAACTGAGCTTTACTTTAGACAGGTTTTAGGTCGTATTTTACGCACTAACGATTCACTTAATCAGCAAGCTTGGCTATACACCTTTGCTGAACCAAAACTTGTAGAATTTGCCAGTCGCATAGCAGAAGAAATACCTGATATCCCAGTGATATTTAGCGAGCCCATTGAGATAAAGCTCAAACAAGAGTTTCCCCAACAATATAATATGACAGTGAAAACGATGCCACCTTCTAACAGCAATATTCTCAATATTGGCAGGCTGTCAATCGATACACAGACACCATCATATTCTATAGAGCTTTCATCGCGGCATATTTTAGGTACACCAACATCATTATCATTTGAACTTTTAGGTGGTTTTAGAGAAAAAGTTGTCTCAACGTTTAACTCACCGTTTTAAGTCATAATATCTGAATTATAGTTCAACCACTTTTCTCGACACTTTGAACTTTATGGTGAAACCATAAAGTTCAAAGTGATTCACAACTAGAAAGCTTTGGGACAAAAGCGTGTTAGGTCATCGGTTGTATCAGTTGAATTTCGGATAAAAATTTCTATGGATTAACGCCCGCCTAAGGGGCTGGCAACGCATAACACTAAAATCAAACACAACAACCATAACCACCGCGGCTCATTGGGACTGGAAACGCCATACGTTGACAGTCCCTCTTGAGGTGATTGTTATAAATACTCTTTCACTATATCTGGAAATAGTCGCTCTACTTCTTTACGTAATGGCGAGAAGAAAAACTTTTTACCTAATAAAACTAAGCACTCAGCATCTGGGTCAAGTAGTTTAAAGATATTTCCAACAGGATCATCTGCTAACTCATGTGAACCTATTATAGGTGTTGGAAAAAAATAGCCTGCTTCTTGAGTTAACAAGTAAGTATCTAATTTTTCATCAAAATGTTCCCATGCGTTTCTTAGCTCTCGGTCAGCTAAAGGCGAGTTGTCGGTAAGTTTATAAAGTTTCTTTAAGTATTCGCCTCTTTTAAGCCTCAGATTACGCTGTTGCTTATCTTTCTTGTGCCCTCCCGGCGATGGCCAAAAATATCTTGATAATGCACCAACATGAACAATAGCCTCTTGCACTTCACTAATTAGTGTTGATGCATCATCTGTTTGAGTAAGCAAGTAGTCATACTGAATAAACGCAACAATTGCACGCTCAGCTGAATATCGAACTGAAAATGTATAAAACGGATTGTGCATCGGCTGAACACCACCAAACTCCAAAATAACTGACGCTCTACGCTCTAATTCTTCTTGTTCAATTTCTGTCACGTCATATTCTCCGTATTTATAACGCCGCGTTCACCAGCTTGTCCGGTGCAATGCTTTGTTATGCTTACCAAAGTGCAGATCTCGGTGACAATTTGGGCACAGCGCAACTGCATTTTCCACAGTATCTTCTCCACCGTCAGCAAGTCTAGTTTTATGATGAACCTCCAAATATGGACTATCATCTTTTTTTCTTATAAAAGGAGCGGCACTATTGCAGCTTTCGCATACACCATTTGCTCGTGTAAGCACCTCTGCCACCACATAAGGATTGCGCTCATATACTTTGACGAGGACTGATTTGGTTTTAGGCACTGCACTTGATTCAGCAATTCGCTTTTGACGCTCGTCTTTAGGTGTACTTAATGCCTTCTTGACTTCGGCATCAAAAGATTCATTTAGACTATCCAGGCTGGAGGAGCCTTTCTCAATTGCTGAGTAGGATGAATGCAAATCACGAAGCGATTTAAGCGTGACGTTATTTCTTGCTTCGTAGTAAGTTATGTGCCTCCACAATGCTTCGACAGGTTTTGTCAACGCGTTACTGCCACCCTCGCACATGATTCGAGCTAAGTAATAACTCATGTCAGGTGCGCTTAACGCACGCTTGAATTCCAGCCCTTTTACCAACTTCCCGTACACGGTTATCATAATTTTTGCGGAATTAAGATTTATTCCATGCCCTGCGTTTAACTGGCGAGCACCTTCAGTTTGAGAAAGCTCTCCATTAAATACTTTTTTCGCCGTGGTAAAAGCCGCTTCGGTAGTTTCCATCTAATTAGGGTCTCAATTGAGCATAACGCTCCAGTCAATTGCGCAGAACACATAAATAAAGCGTATAAAAATTTAAAACCGCAACAGCAGTGATTAAATGCGTCAATTGCACTGGCTTGTTAGCTTTCATTGTCAAAAGGGAAGGCTTTTTCTAGATACCCAATTTGCTTATTTAAAATCGGTTTTGAAATACGTAATATTAATGATTCCACATGCTTGGGGTAGTCAACCCATTGTGTATCACCTACATCATAAGCTGAAATGTAACGTACAACTTCATGACGTTTTTCTGGTGATTTTTTTACACCAGTAGGAAACTTTACAGGTACATCTCTCCGAATCGCTGAATAGCATTCATCGAGTAATCTAGTAGCCTTACCGACATAAATCAAATTCGCAAATGCATCATAAAACGCATAAATTCCCATTCTATCCTCATAACCTTTGAATAGATTTCTTAACTGAGGTCTAACGTCACCCTTTGGTTCAAATTCTGCGTATTCGACAATAACTTTGAATTCTGGCACAAATAATTTATGCATAATAAATTCAACTGTCTGTTTTTGTGGATGTTTAACACCAGTTATCCAATCGTGTAACTGTGTTTTTGTATATCCTGTTAGATCACTTGCTTGATCTAAATCGCCGTTAAAGTATTCATTGATCAAGTAATTAATCATTACATTTCTTTCTTCCACAAACTACCTCGATTTATAAATTCAAAGCTATATTAGGAAAGCTAACGCCGCATTAAGGGGCTGGCAACGCAAACCACTGCGCTCAAATTAACCAACCGTAACCTCAAATACTCAGCCAAACCAAAACTGCCAAGCGTTGACTGTCTCTCTTGAATGCTTTGTTAGCTGTCTTCTCCCAGTAAACGAGGACTAAATGTTGGGTACACTACACTTAAGTCGTTTAGTATTTCGTTGACTAACATACATGCATCCTGAAGAGTATCGGGCAGTGTCGACTCCTTAGGGTATCTATGTAAGCGGTGTAGTGGATTACCACATGTGTGGAAGCAAACCTCCCTGATAGCGCCCCAAGTCCCGTGCGAATATGTAGATGACCAAGAATAAAATTGGTCATAAGAGGACTTTAACCCTGCCTGATCACTCAATTTTCTGAGGTCAGAACCACTCCAACTACCAAGTTCGATATTGATGAACTCTTCCCACAAGTCTTCACCTGCAATAGACTCTAACGTTTCAGTATTAATAAATTTTGGCGGCTCTATAAGCTCATCAAATTTCAAGGCGTTCAGTTTGGCTTGACCAGCTCCGTAAGTTCTCCATTTAGCCCAAAGCTGATCGTCATTTTTTTGAATCAAATATCTAAGACTGATATGTGTTTCTAAAATGGTTCTCAGTCCTAACCTTGCAAGAATTCCAGTGCTAACTCCAACCGAGACTATCTCACTCAATATCGATAGCGCGTAAAATGCCATACCAAAAACGCCGTCGTGCTTAGCATCGACTCCAGTTGTAGAGTGAGTTTCTTCCCAGTGTGTTTCCAACTCGCCTCTGAGCTTATGGATCTCATTTAAATCACAACAACGTTCTTCGGAATTAGTGTCACTTTCTGGAATTAATTCTAAACAAGGAGTGTTTTCCCATGATTCAGCCCAAAAATCGTTTGACCATGTTAATTCTTGCTCGACTATCGAATTGGTAGCCATTTCACACGAACGGATAGATGGGCGAACACTTCGTTGATCTCCCTCATAAGGATAGTTAATCCAAGGTTCAACCATTTCTCTTGGTGCACGAAATTTGCCACCCACAACCACTAACATTAACTTGAACCAACGACAATCGGTAGCCTCTTGAGATTGATGAGGTAAACACATACCAATTGCAGTCATCAGAATATTAAGATCTGGTTCAATAGGTGGCAAAAATCTCAGCCAAGACTCTTTAGCTGGCAAGTTTTTAAACAACTTTAAAACAGTTAAGGCTGATGCTGTTTGGGGATTCGACAATAGAAAAGCCAAAAACTCATTCCGTAGCTCTTCATCTAACTTTGAAATCCCTGTAATAGAGAGGTCTGATAGTTTCTCTTTTTCCGAATGCTCCGAAACAAATGTAATAATCCTTCTAAACTCAACGATTGCCGAATCTTGGTCTTGAATAACGCGGATAATCGCTACCCACAACATTTCGGGAAGACGCTCATTAGACCAAGAAGAGAACGTCATTTTATCGCCTAATTGTGCAAAACCTGGCTGTAATTCAGAACCTACTTTTTTATGATCGAGCAGAGCCGTTCTATTCTTACCACTTTTTGACGGTTTCTTTTTTCGTGTTTTTTTATTTCCAGCCATAACACACCTAATACTAAGATTAATCACCTAGATAGCTAACGCCCTGTTAAGATGTGAGCAACGCAATACTGTAGCTCCCGCATACCACCTTAACCACTAAACCTAACGCATAGTAAAAATGCCACGCGTTGCGAATCACTCTTAAACAGTTTGTTATAAATCTGATCAGACACTCTCTCTAATTAGCATTGCTTCCCACTTTTTTTCACGTTCATCTAACTCGACCTCATCAAGCCCGTTCTCCCAAAAGCCTTTGCGATACTGAGCATTTTTTAAATGACTTTTAAGTTTCACTATTCTGATGAGAGATATCGAGCCATTAACTTTTCGTGTTTCCTCACCCAATCTATTATTTATTTTGTTAGCTGTATGGACTTTAGCTATAGCTGCTTTTTTTATGTCAGTAGGGCATATATCACCAAGACGAACGCCTTCTGCCCATAAGAGATCAATCAATATCAAGCAGCGTCGTCTTATTCCGTCATGATAAACCAACCAATCTTGCACTTCCCTCCTAATTCCTCTATGCGCTCTGCTCTCCATTGGGTCATGATCTTGAGGGTAGTAAACATCGAGAAGTACTCTTAGTGGACGACCTTGTCGCAGTAACTCACTGCCAAATATCGGATATACATCTTTGATGTCTAAGTGCCCTTGAAGAATACGTATACAGATATCACTAAATATATTAGATACTCCTCGCACTGACTCTAGTGCCCATACTGTAGGCGCACTTAAAGAATAATCCCCTTTTAATTGCTCTAATTCTGTAAGTTGAGCTTGGTCTGCGACTTGATAATAGTCCTTTTCTCCTCGTCCAACATACACAGTTCTCGCCCATTGTTTTTTTAAGCCCCACCACCTGTTTCTATAATCCTGAAGTAAAGCAAGTTGATTTTGATGCTTTTGGCTAAACAGCATTCTAATCTGAGCAATACCTACTAAAACAAGCAGTGCAGTCAAAAAAGACATCGTTAATTCATTACTCATATTTAATTACACCCAATGTTGAGTAGGATTTATAACGCCCGCCACAAACGCGAGCAACGTGTTGCGAGTCGAGCCGCGAAGCGGCGTTTTGATGGCGCTTGTTTGAGCACGGGCTAATTGCATCGAACATGATGCACCATTAAAAACATAACGCGGTCAGTCTCAGCTTTTGGATCAACCATTTCTTGACCTTCTGATACAGTACATTCTTTACCGATCTTTTCTATGAATTTATTTACTAGAACCATTCGGTCACTTTTTGAATAGTGCGGGCTAATAGCATTTAACTCAAACACGCATAGATAGTACTGCTTTTTGTCGTTTGGCCATTTGGGTTCATCAAAGCACGCAAAGCCAGTTCCGGTATCAAAATTTACTTGTTTATTTGCACAGCCTAGTAAAAACAAGCTAATCAAAATTGTTAAGTATCTACGTGCTTTCATGCGAGTGCTCTAACGCCTTACTAATGGACGCATAAATGCTTGGCTAAAATTAGCGACGAAGGAGCGCAAGCCAAGCGTTTTGCGTCCTTTTGAGTAACTTGTTAGGTAACCTTATTCACCAAGCCCTTTTAAGGCAACTTCAAAATGCTCTGACTTAATAAGTGCATCTACTTGTTCTTTTGCAGGAGGTAAAATGTTTGGATACTCAATTTCAAGGTAATCAACTATTTCCTCCGATGACCACGGACCAAGTGAGGTGACGTAATCAAAGAAGTCGTTTTGAATTTCTCGGAACGATTGGTAATCCTGTTTAGTAATAACCACTTCCTTCTCAGTTATGACAATATGCACCTATATTTCCTTGGTTACCTAACGCCGCCATAAAGGGCCGACTGGAGCGCAGCGTAAGGAGGTCCAGCGGAACGTAGTGGAGCGATTTTTGATGGCCTTGTTATGTGATTGCATCATAGTCAATTTTATTGAATTTCTGTGATTGCTGTTTTAAAACTGACCAATCGAAATCATATTTATCCGTTTCTGGCCAATCGTTGGGAAACTCAATATGAAAAAAGCCTCCCAAAGCTGGCTCCGTATCGTAATAGCTATCGACGCCTACACCAAGGCTTGCCACTTCGCCTGGAGTAAAAGATTCAGTACGAAACTGAGAAGAGAGCAACACTAGAAGGCCAGATATTGCAGTAATCATGTTTTGGAAGTTCGCATGATGAAATTCGTTATGCCGATCATGCTTTGATTTATTGTAGGCTTGGTACCAAGATAGAGAATCACCACTGCTCCATTCACTAAATGGCTTTATTACACCATGTGACCCTGACCAAATGGGAATATGTACAACATAGGATGAAAGCCTATGTGTTTTATTTATTTTCTTATAATCAAGAATATTCCATTTTTTATCAGGCCTCGGCTGGCCAGCTTTGTTGCCACTAGCATACACAGGATTAAATATATTCTCTTTTAGTATTGCTTTGAAATTAGCCTCGACCTCCATACAGGCCCTCATGAGTAGTTCATGAGTTCTGAAGGAATAGGCGTTAACATTGTTGTCAGCAGGCTCAATAAATTCGAAGCATTTTATTAAATCAGTCTGGATTATCTTGAAAGCTCTAGTGTAATGCTCTCGAGCGACTGCGTAGTCTTGGTCAACAATGTAAGCCCAATCACTGTAGCCAGAATTAGAACTTTGAATCATGGCTCTGTAATTTCTATGAAAGGGTTTATTGTGACTCATAGGTGGTCCTTGTTTTCACATAACATGTTATTAGTGCGCATGCGCGTTTATCTCGTCAGACTAGTGAAAACGCGCACAGTTAACTATCTGTATGTAATGAACTTATCAGCATTCTGCTAAATACACCATCTGGAAAAACACGCATGCGCGTTTTCCAAACCTATTAACTAAAATTCAGTTACTATATTCACCTGATTTTATAGAGCTTTATTTATTGCGGATGGAATTAGTGCGCACTGATATTGTCTTAAAATCACTCCAAAGTATCTAAATTTAAATATGACTGTATAGCCATACATTATTAGCCGATTTCTGGTAAGGCCAAACATGGCTTTGTTTCCTAAATCGGTTGAACTAAAGCAGTAGCCGCTGATCTGATCGACACAGCCTATCAACTACCCCCTCAACCGTGCCAAAACCTCGTTATAAAACAACCAACTGGAAGCAATACAATCAAGCTTTAATCAATCGTGGCTCACTTACCTTCTGGATTGATGAAGGCTCTATTGCCCAGTGGAAGGCCAATGCAGAGCAACCTGGGAAAGGTCGCCCTCGCGTGTTTAGCGACTTAGCCATTACCACTGCGCTGATGGTTAAACGTGTTTTCTCTATGCCACTGCGAGCGCTGCAAGGTTTCATTAACTCGGTGTTTAAATTGGGTGGCATTCCGCTAATGTGTCCACATTACACTTGCATCAGCAAACGCGCAAAAACGGTCAATATTGCTTTTAAAACCAAGACTTGCGGCATCATCGAGCACTTGGCAATTGACTCCACAGGCTTAAAGGTTTACGGCGAAGGTGAGTGGAAAGTGAAGAAACATGGTACAGATGGCAAACGCCGAGTGTGGCGTAAACTACTCATTGCCGTTGATACACATACTCACGAGATCATTGGTGCAGAACTCAGCTTATCAAATGTGACCGACGCTGAAGTCATGCCGAATTTGCTCAAACAAACCCATCGAAAAATCCGCATTATCTCAGGTGATGGTGCTTACGACACAAGAGCCTGTCACGATGCCGTTCTTAGAAAACGCGCTTTAGTACTCATTCCACCGAGGGAAGGTGCCGCACTCTGGGAACCAGGACATCCACGTAACTTAGCAGTCAGTTGGCAACAACTTCATGGTTCAAATAAACAGTGGAAGAAGCGCTATGGGTATCATCGTCGGTCAATCTCAGAAACTGCCATGTACAGGGTGAAACAACTACTAGGTGGCAGATTAAGCTTGCGAAATTATAACGGTCAGGTAGGAGAAACTTACGTGATGATAAGGGCGTTGAACAAGCTCACAGGGCTAGGTATGCCTGAAACTCACTATGTAGTTTGATATTTGAACAATTATGAGGGGCTTTGTTCGCTGAGTCGATTTAGGAAACAAAGCCTCACCTAGTGTGTAAGTGACAATCTCGCGATGGGAATTCTCGTTTTTATAACATATCCCAAGCTGAGCACAGCCAGTTAGTAGTAAATCAGTGACATCCTCCATCAGCTCAAAGAGCAACTCCACTTGATAGCTCATAAACCATAACCATTTTTATAGTGTAATTTCTACATGCGAGAGCTAATCTATGCTTAACAGCATTGACATTTAAGTAGGTAGATGTATGGGATATGACAAGTTAGTAGAGGAAAAGAAGAGGCGACAGTTGGTTTATGCTGAGCATGTATTGAGTGGCGCTAAGCCTTTATATCCTCAACCAAAATCTAGATCAAAAAGCCATAGGAAAAATAAAAATATACTAATCATCCCTAACTTTAAGATTTACTATGCCTAAGTCAGCTTTACTAGCAGTTCTGGTTCATTTTTCTCGTTAGTTACACCGAGGCTTTGCGCAAGATTTTTGTATAGTTTGGCTCGCTAGCTCCGTTAGGGGTCAAAACCAGCATGAGTGCGTGGTTCTGTAAACAAATAAAAATACAATCTTAAGGTTCTCAATTCCATAAACATCTTTGATACCAGTTATGAATAACCACCAATACATTAGTCACTTTGTAACATTACCAAGACTAGGCCAACCGAGTTATTAACATGTGAGTCTAAAGTTTTCTCTGGCACGTTTGAGGGAGAAGCTTGTTGGAGTAAACCGCCAAGCCCCCTAATCGAACTAAAAGGTATCTAGAAAATCAGTGGCTATAGACAGCTAAACCATGCCTTGCTAGTCTTTTAAACTAAAAAGTTAGATTGAGCATTGGGTTCATTTGTTATTGTTTTTTGTAAAGTATATCAGACTATATTTTCTATAATTTCGAGTCAAAAAGAGAACATCTATACAAAAATTAAAATATTTGTAATGAATTATAAGCAAATTAACCACCCATAGAGCCTGTTATAGCTAGACGCACACTCATTCATCACCCAAAGAGAATGCATTTTTAGTAAATATAAATGTACTTTAAAGAAAAGGTCTACCCCGAAGAATAAAAAGCCACAAGGCTGTTGTTCATGAGCGAATAGCGTACATCATATGGTCCGCTTTTTAATGCTGTAAATTACTCTAGTAAATTTAATTATTTACCAAGTTTTTTCTGTAAGAAATCGATGAAAACCCGAACTTTTGCGGGCAATAGTCTGGTTTCAGTCAATGCGTAAACAGGTAAACTCGCACCGGTCCATCCTGGTAATAATCCGACTAATTTCCCTTGGGCTAATTCTTCTATTACCGAGGTTTGCGGCAATAGAATAATGCCGTGATTTAACGTTGCTAAGCGTTTCATCATGCCCACGTTGTTGGCCCGATAGCGACCGCCAAATTCAGCCCGAATGTCTTGTTTGCCATTTCTCAAATCCCAGTGACTTGTCTTTGGAAATGCTATGCCGTCATGCCCGATGAGTTCCGATGGATGTTTTGGCTGACCGCATCGTTTAAGGTAAGCAGGTGACGCAAACAATTGGCTGGTAAAACTGGTAATTTTTCTGGCGATTAGTGTTGAATCCGGTGGTTGCCCCATACGGATGGCTAAGTCTATATGCTCTGAAATCAGGTCTGCATTACGCGGCGTCATATCAAATTCGACGTTAATGCCCGGGTAAATAGCACCGAATTCTTCAAGCAAGGGCGCGATGTAGATGATGGCAAAGTCGACAGGAACGGACGCTCTGATTGTCCCTGTGGGGTGTTCAAGCATTTCACCAAGTTGTTCGTGGGCTAAATTGGCTTCATCGACAATACGTTTACAGCGCTGGAAGTAAAGTAATCCGGCTTCTGTCAGATCCACTTTTCTGGTGGTGCGATGCAATAAGCGCAATCCAACTTCTTTTTCTAAATGACTTATTCTGCGGGAAAGCGTTGAGCTTGGCATGTCTAAAGCATCCGCCGCTTTGCGAAAGCTCATTACTTTGCACACTTCCACGAATAGCGCCATGTCTCTCAATATGTCCAACTAGATTGCTCCATCAGTGCATCAATCAATTCCATTTTAACTTATTTATCCCAAATATCTATTGGTTAATAATGACACTCAACCAAGAGGTGGCATTAAAACAGAGGCACATTAGCGTGAAAATTAATAAACAGTTCTGTGCAATCCGTATGGGCGATGTTCGTACTGAGTTGAAAGGTAAGCAAGTCGTCATTGTCGGTGGTACCAGCGGTTTAGGGCGTGCACTTGCGCAAAACATGGCTAAACATGGTGCTGATGTTCTGGTAGTAGGAAGAACATTTCGCGATCAAGCCCACCTAGGTATTCGCTTTTTGCAAGCGGACTTAAGTTCGATGCGGGAAGCTGAGCGCGTAGCAACCATTATCCCTGCCGAAACACTGGATATGTTGATTTTTACCACCGGAATTTTTGCTGCACCTAAACGGCAAGAAACTGCGGAAGGGCTGGAGATGGACATGGCGACCAGTTACCTCAATCGCCTGCTCATGCTTGATAACATCATGCCTCGCTTAGGCAAGCAAACCCATCAAAAACCCCGGGTATTTGTGATGGGGTATCCAGGTTCAGGTAGCCCAGGCGTGCTGGGCGATTTGAATGCAGAGCAAAGCTACAAAACCATGCAAGTGCATATGAACACGGTCGCCGGCAATGAAATGCTGGTCCTTGATAATCATCATCGCTTCCAAAATTTTTCGATATTTGGCCTGAATCCAGGTTTAGTTAAAACCGATATCCGCAGTAATTTCCTCGGTGGGAACCGGGTGATTTTCAATCTGCTGGAAACGCTGATCGGTTGGTTTACCCCGACACCGAAGCAATACGCCCAAGGCATTACGCCGTTACTGATTGCGCCTGAATTAGACCAATATTCCGGCACTTTATTTAACCAAAAATCTCAGGCACTGCTGCCGACCAAAGGCATCAATGCGGACGACCATATGCAGGCTTATTTACTTCAATCCCGCGACTTAATCGCAAAGGCATTGGCTTAAGTATCCAGTTAACGAATATCAGAGGTTATTACGATGAAATCCATTTTTGATTCGATCACTTTAGGTAAAAACACCCTACAAAACGCGCTTGTTATGGCGCCAATGACCCGTTCAAGGGCCCATCAGGATGGTACACCCGGTACATTAGCTGCCGACTATTACAGTCAACGCGCAAGTCTGGGGTTAATTGTCTCCGAAGGCATACAACCATCAGACGACGGACAAGGCTATATCTTTACGCCAGGGATTTACACCCAGGCCCATATCGACGGCTGGAAGCAGGTTACGAAAGCGGTGCATGAAAAAGGCGGACGTATTTTTTTCCAGCTGATGCATGCTGGCCGCATGTCTCATCCAGACAATACACCGCATCACCGGGCTGGTTTGGCCCCTTCAGCCATAGCGCCAGGTACGCAAATGTTTACCTTGAAAGGCATGCTGGACATTCCGGTGCCCGAGGCCATGACTCAGGTGCAAATTAAGCAAGCCATTGGCGAATTCAGACATGCCGCACGCAGTGCCATTGAAGCGGGCGCCGATGGTGTCGAAATTCACGGTGCGAACGCTTACCTCATCCAACAGTTTCTTGCCCCGAGCTCAAATACTCGTACGGATGAATATGGTGGTTCTATCGAAAACAGAGCCCGCTTTGCTATCGAAATTGCTAAAGCTGTCGCCGAAGAAATCGGTGCAGAAAGAACAGCTATCCGCTTGTCACCGGGCACAAAATTGTGGGGCATTGATGAAGGCGCTGAGGGACCAGCCTTATACCGCTATTTGGTTGCAGAGTTGAACAAGCTGCAATTGGTTTATTTGCACGTGATGCATCAAGGTGATGACGAGCTTCTGCGCGATATCCGTGATGGTTGGGATGGCATTCTGATCGTCAACAAACCAGGTCGTGCCCGCGAAAACATCGGTGAAGATATTCGCAGTGGCTTAGCTGATTTAGAGGCTTATGGTCAGATGGTGCTGGCTAATCCTGACTTTGTCGAACGTCTGAAACAGGATATTCCGTTTAATACCGCGGATCGCAATACTTTCTTTGGTGGCGCAGCGCAAGGTTATACCGATTATCCGCTGGCCAAGGTTGCGGGTTGAACCACCATGCACATAGTGACAACACAACAGGTTAGCCACGGTGCACATTTTCGGGCACAGGTTCTGCGTGGCTATCAGCAAAAAATTAACCCCTTTATTGCGGTTGATCACGCCTGGATGAGTGGACCCACATTTCCTCCTCATTCACATGCAGGTTTTTCAGCGGTCTCCTATGTGTTTCTCGATTCTGAAAGCGGAATTGATAACAGCGACTCAACCGGGGTGAAGAACCTAATCCAACCAGGAGGATTGCACTGGGCCGCGGCAGGCTCAGGGATTGTTCATGAGGAAGTTCCGGCCGAGCCCGGCAAAACCGTGCATTCGTTACAAATATTTATTGCCTTGCCAGAGGCTAAGCGGTTGATGCAGCCAACGTCTTTGACGTTGGAAGCGGAAGATGTTGTCAGCGTTAAGATTCCAGAAGGAAAAGTCCGTATTCCGGTGGGTGAATTTAATGGCGTGCAATCTCCTTTAAATACACCCACGGATGTGACCTTACTGGATATTACCTTAAACGCCGGAGCCTCGATCAATTTGCACGTAAAAGCCAACCACAACGCTTTTTTGCTGCCAGTTTCGGGGGCGTTTACTGTAGACCAGCAAACGTTCTCTTTTCAGCAGCACAAAGTACCGGTCTTCTCGTCACAAGAAAATGAGCAGACCATCACAGTGACCGCGTCCGATGCCGGTGCGAAGGTCATGTTTTTTAGTGGCAAACCACTTTAATTAATGAGGATACCAAGATGAGTTTCAGTAGATTTACTGGCGAGAACGCAACGCTGCTCTTGATTGACCATCAGGTTGGCACTATGGGCTGGGTAAAATCTATCCAAATTGACGAAATGAAGCGTAATGCCCTTATGCTGGCGAAAACCGCCAAGATACTAAAAATGCCCGTTGTATTGACCTCCAGCATGGAGGAATACGCGCAAGGACCGTTAATGCAGGAATTAAAAGATGTCCTGCCGGAAGAGTTTGAAAACAGAATTCAACGCTTAGGTATCGTTAACGCGATGGACGACGAAAACTTCGCGAAAGCGACCAAAGCACCGGGGCGCAAACGTATCATCATTGCCGGAGTGACAAATGATGTCTGTACTGTCTACCCTGCTTTGAGCTTGGTTTCAGAAGGCTATGAAGTCCAGGTCGTAGCGGATGCGGGCGGCTCTCCGAGTAAGATGGGCGATGACATGGCTTTACGGCGAATGGAACAGGCGGGCGTTGTATTAACCAGTACGAATCAAGTCATTGCCGAGCTTGCCGGCAGTTGGAGTACACCCGAAGGGATGCGAATCGTGCAGGAAGTTGTGATGCCCTCTCTTCAAGGTGCTTAGCTAACAAGTAGCAGTCTTAGTTGCAATAATTAAGACTGCTATATAAATGGCGGAGACTTCTTTGAGCTAGATGCGGATAGAGGTTTGTCTGAGCCACAATGATCATCATACGACAAACGGAGTTTGTATAGGTCCGCTTTTGGCACTTAGCAGTCCTTTCAAAACATCGAAATATTCTACCATCCACTACCGCAGCGAGAACTTTGGCTGGCCAACCATCGCCGTCGACATCCATATCTTTCGCCTCGCAAACCGTACTAAATTCGCCCCAGGTAAAAACGTGGTCGAAGTCGAGGAACGCATGTTAAAAGTTGTTCCCGCCGAATTTAAGGTCGATGTGCACCACTGGTTTATTCTGCATGGCCGCTATACCTGTCTGGCCCGCAAACCCCGCTGTGGCAGCTACATCATTGAAGATTTGTGCGAGTTTAAGGAAAAGGTCTATCCCGAAGAGTAAGGGCGCTACAAGGCTGTGGTTAAGCGCTTTAGTTAACGGCTTATTGTTGGAGACAATTTGTTAAACACTTTGGTTGAAAACTTTTATAAAGGGCTTCCACGCTAGAGAAGATCTCGCTGAAAGTCCTTTTGTTATTAATGCTGTTATTAGCCCTATTGATATTAGCCCTGTGGTGCAGATTAATCGTTTTGTTGAGCGGCTTTTTGCTGCAATAGGGCGAGCAATTCTTCATATTTGGGCCCTTGGCCAAACTGGGGTAGCGCGACCGCAAAGACCACCAGCGCAAAGGCAATATAAATCGCGTACGGGTGACTCCAAAATCCTGCCAGCAGCGTAAGCGTGCCTAAGATAAGTAACATAATCACCCCAACACGCACTCGCTGCGCCATCTGCACTTTTTGTTTCGCGGCAGCGATTAACGCGAGTTCCGCTTGAGTAAATGCCATATCCAATCCTTTGCAGTAAACCTATCCGA
The DNA here is from genome assembly GCF_019457435.1 of Shewanella sp. FJAT-51649. NCBI lineage: Bacteria > Pseudomonadati > Pseudomonadota > Gammaproteobacteria > Alteromonadales > Shewanellaceae > Shewanella > Shewanella sp. FJAT-51649. The sequence goes on from NZ_CP080411.1 coordinate 2,574,883, forward strand.
TAAAAATAACCCTCAAGCACAGTTTGCACCTGAGGGCGGTTTTACTGCAAACAATTTGCTAGCGGTATTACTGAACTAACACTGCCTCGGGGACAGGCCATTGGCTGACTAACCATTCGCCCTGCCAATTTTGAATCGACACCCACAGGCTGTCCGTTGCCGCTAACTTAGCGCCGGTTATCGCATGCACATGCTGGCCATGTTTGCTGCCATGTAAAACCCCGTTTTCACCTTTTTGCAGGGCTTCTAATGGCAAGGCCTCTGGGCCGATATTGGCATAACCTTGGCGAATATGGGCGATATCACCCTGTTCAAAGATCAACATAAAATCTTTTACGTAATCATCGTGGTGTTTGTAAGGCGCCTTTAAATCTAAAGGCATTGGCGCGATTTTAAATTCACCTAATTGCTGGCTCGGCCAAGCGGGTGGAAAGCTTGGGCTAAGCGATTGATAGAGAAACACTAAGGGTAAAATCAAAATCAAGCCACTGAGCTTATATTTATGCTTTAACCAAAATACCGATGATGCCATTAGCGGGCCTCCCCTATCATATCTGCAGCTAAGTCTTTGGTTTCGGCCTGTTTAAAGGCGCGGACATGGCGCAATCCCCACATCATAAAACCAGTAATAGACATCCCAGAAAGCACCAGCCCAAAGAAGAACCAAATCAATTTAGTCCAAATACCACCTAAGGTGCCGTAATGCAGCGGATCGGCAATATGCATTAAGGTCTGCATACCTGTCATGGTTTCTGGCGAGGTAGCACTGGCGATTTCGCCGGTCCACGGGTTAATGCTGAGACTATAGGAATATTGATCGTAAAAAATATGATCGCCACTGCCGCTTAAATGGTACATATCCCGTTGATGCTCAGGTAGCATCACATAGCTTGGTTGAAAATCGGGGAAACGCTGCTTGGCTAAACTTAAAGCCTCAGTAAAAGAGACATTAGCGCTTGGCAGTTGCGTATCACCAGCTTGCATCAAAGGCACTTGCTCGGCGGCAATCATAGGCGCATGGGATTCAATATCGATATCGGCATGCCAAAAGATGGCTTGGACTAAATACCACAGCCCTGTGAGGCTCATAATCGCGATAAACCAAATCGACCAGACGCCGGATAATTTATGCAGATCCGACAATAGAGTCTTCTTGCCTTGGGTGAGTCTAAGTTTTGGGGCAAAAAAACTGCGCCAAAAACGTTTATAAACGATGAGTCCCGTTACCAATGAGGCAAGCATCAAAAGTGCCATAGAGCACACAAGGTAATACCCTATGCTATAACCGCTCTGCCAGGGGAACAACAGCCAACCGTGTAATGAGCGCATAAAACCGATAAAGGTTAACCCTTCATTGATCTGCTGGATCTCGCCCGTATATTGATTCACATAGGCGATGGCATAGGGTTTATCGGCATCGGTAAAGGTAATGGCATTGACTAAATAAGGCTCAAGGGTCATTGCCCCCATCACTTGCGCATTTGGATACGCCTTTTCGACCACCAGCATCAACTCGTCAACGGGTTTTGCGGGTAATTCGTTAGGATTAGTCGCACGAGCCGCTGGATTGGTCAGCCAAGTCAACTCATGACTCAACACGGCCACAGTGCCCGTTAAACAGATAAAACTGAATAAAATCCAGATGGGCAATGACACCCAACCGTGTAACATAAACCAGAAGCGATTACTTATTTTCGCCATGGGGGATTGTTTCCTACCTCTTTTAGAATCACAACAGTGTAAAGGTAATGCGAATTGTTATCAATACAGCATATTGATAATACGATAGGTTTATAAGATTTGTCACAAATTAGGCCGAGTTGCGCAATAGCTCGCAACTCGAATGCGGTCAATAATGCTTAAAGATCCCATCGATTAGGCTAAACCTGAGAGTGAATTCACTATGCATAAGGTATTCGTTACCCTCGTTTTTTTAACGTCTAGCTTCATTGTTCAAGCCAATACCATCAGTGTTGAGCAAGTCTCTGAGCAAGTACATCTTTTAAAAGGCATCGATTACGGCACCAATATTGGCCTGATATTGACGCAGGATGGCTTGGTGCTTATCGATCCTATGCCTGGGGATGAACACTTAAGTGCTCTGGATGATGTGATTCAATCCATCTATGCCAAACCCGTTAAATTCATCTTAAATACCCATGAACACGCCGATCACACCGGTGGTAATCAGCACTTTATCCAACAGGGCGCACGGCTAGCGCCAACGCAAAACACAGTTCTATCGCAAAAAGTTCCGTCACAAAAAGTTCCATCACAAAATACAGCCCAGCTGCAGAACACGGTGGCAGCGCAAAATACTGTGCCAATGCAACCCGTGATACCCGATATATTGGCAGCCCAAGTATCATCCCATTCATCTGCTGACTGGATTTATTTTCATCCACGAAGCAACAGCCTGTTTGTCGGCGATATTGTCGATAACAGCTGGCACCCGACTTTTTATGCTGGTGGTCTTAGTGGATTTAATGCCGCCATCAACCATATTTTAGCCATAGGGAATGAGGACAGCCTTATCGTACCTGGCCATGGTAAGCCAAGTCATAAAGACTCGCTGCGTCGCTTTCAGCAAAACACCAATGATTGGATACAACAAATCGAGTCGCTAATTGACTCAGGCAAGAGTGTGGAACAGATAACCCAACATCCACAGATCGCAGAGCGGGTTGCGCGCTTTAATCAGGAGGGCAAATCCCCTTTTCTGCCGCCAAAAGCCTTGACGAAATTTATCGAACGAACCATTACCGTGATAGAAAAAGAACGTCAAACATCGGGAAAATAACGGATAAGTACTATTTTAAGGACGAAATTTTATCGCCAGAGTTTACAAAGCTGAGGCTCCAACAGCATAGCGGGCAATACTACTCGCAGCTCAATAGCCCTCAACCCCAAATACATCAACCTACGCTTGAGGAGATTAACTAGGGGAGAAAAACCGAAATAAAAACAGTCTAACGTACTGTTATTATGAAATTTTATTAATTATCTTGCCTGTCGCTTCAGGGGAATAATTCTTTAGTCAAAACAGAAGATCCGCTACAATACCCATCTTTGTTTTAGAGAGTCCTTGCGAGTATGTCCTATCCACAGCCCTTAGCCGATGCGCCTCAATCCCATACGCATATGCACCGTCAATTGGCTGAGCCGCAACCTAGGATTTGCCTTCGCACTCTCGCTGAGCAACTTAAGCTTGAGCAAGTGACCATTATTGGCAATGCCTCTGGCGAGTGGCAGCCCGCGGTCGAAGGCCTCACCTTTATCTTTAATGGCACGCAGTGGTCGCAGCAGAAAGCTCCCCAAAGCCAGGTGGTCAATATTGCCAATGGCGGCTTTGCTGAGTCGCAGTATGCCTTTGAAGTTCAAGGTCATCCGCAAGCTGTGCAACTGGCGAAAGCATTGACACAAGTCGCTACCGATCTCACCGCATCCCTTGGTTGTTGGCCATCTTCAGGCTTAACGACAGTTGTACTCATGCTGCAATTGGCAAATCACGTACAGGTTCAGCGTATGTCGCTGTTGCCGAGCTTACAGCGCAGTATTGAACTACCAGAGACACGCCATTTACCCTGCATGGTGCATAACTGGCTAGGGGAAAGAAGAATCGCCAAGACGCTGCTGTGTGAACGCTTAGATTGGGCCGAGTTTACTCTAATGCCTTGGGAGCCAATGTCTAAGGACTGTGAAACAAATGAAGCGAGAGAAACCGATAGCGGTAAGAATAAACAAACTTTATGCGAGGAGCCCTTTAAACAGCTGGAATTACTCAGACAATCCAACCTCGCCCCAAGCGTAAGCGAGGAGACTAAACAAACGCTACGTCAGCACTTAGCCAAGCTTGCACACACGCCTTATGAGATTTGGCAACAATGTGCCGATCACTGCAAGCTAAAAGCGTGCGAGCCTTTATTCTTTAATCATCTTCCCGAAAGCCAAACGAGCCCTTGGTACCTGATGGATTATCACGCCTCGCAATATCTCGATGCGATTCGCCACCAGCTGGCCTACTGTCAGCAACTCGCGGACTAAGCCAGTCTGCTTATCCCGCTTTCCCTAAGGCCATGCCTAATGGCTCAAAGTAAGCAATCAAAGCATTAAAGATACGCAGCCTATGCTGCTCATCGGGATAAGCCCCTTCCTTCGCCAACGCAGAATGGCGCGTGCCAGAGACTAAATAGGGATTTTGGATCCCTTGATAGGATTCGATGCAAGCTTCAAACGCGCGGGCCATCATTTCCGTCGGTTTAGCAAAATACTGCGCGCCATAACGCTTATCTAAGGCTATGGCGCGGCGGACATAATCGCTTGGCTCCAAATTGTCCTCGGAGAGTAATGTCACTCGAAAAATTTCGGCCAACCGCTGATTGAGCGGATGCTCGATAAGTGGCAGATCCGCAAGCCAGAGATCGCTGGCGCACTTAAAACGTCCCGAGACTCGTGAAAACGCCTTGGGCGCCACATAATGGTCAAAGGCATGCCAAAACTCATGGGCCAGCGCCCCAGCACCCGCATTTTTGGCTAACGCCAGCTCTCGCGCTCCTGGCGCATAGTGAGCCTGCACACCCTTTTGTCCGCCATGACCAAAGGCAAGGCTTAAGGTTTGCCTCAACCCTAAGGTCAACGGTGGTAAATTGAGGATAAAGGCAAGATCGGCAAGCGAATCAAACACTAAATTCGCGGCAATTAACGATTCCTCCCGCGTAACCCAGCGTCCCACACGTACATGGCTAAAACCAAAGGTTTGTTTGACATCTAAAAAGGTCATTTGCTCCCCGAAGCGATAATCGGGGCCATGGCGAGTATATTGCTGATGGAGTAACACGCTTTATCTAACAAACCTAAGTAAACGACAATTTAGAATCATTCTAAGTTAAATAAAAAAGCTTTTATAGCCAGAAAGCCATCAAGTAGACAGCACAAACAAATCTATCAACGTTTACACTATGACAAAAAAAGCCGAGCGATTCTCGGCTTTTAATGGACGATAACGGTGCTGAGGCTATTTGTGATCTGCTCTAATGGAGAGAATAAATAGCAGTGATAGTGACGCCGAGATCAAAATATAACTACAGATCACCAGCGAAGTACCCGAGGGCAACAGCCAAATCAACAGACTGACTAAGGCACTTAGGAACAGACTCTCGATGGCATAATACAGAGCCGTGGCCAGCCCCGCAGAATGGGAAAACGCCGCTAAGGCACCATTAGCCGTTACAGCGCAGGTTAAGGCGATATGCACTCCTATGAAGTACATTGGCAGCATAAACCCAAGTAAACTCAGCCCATTTAGCCATTCCAGCCCATACAATAAGCCGCCGCTTAGCATCATGCCGAACAGGCCTCTAAGCACAGTTCCCTGCGTGCCCCAACGTTTGACGAGACGCTTAACAAAGCGGGTGGTGATTATCATGACTATCGCAACCGAGCCAAACCACAGGCTAAAGGCCACCTTATCGAGTCCTAATTTGTCCATTAGTATGCTCGGTGATGCCGAAAAATAGATAAAGAAGGTACCCATAGCCGTAGCGTAGGCCAAGGTATAGCCTAAAAACGCCTTAGCGCGAATGATGTTAAAACATCTTTCCCATTCAAAGGGATGGGTCTGTGCTGGGCGGGTTTCAGGCCATTTCAGTAAGGCATGCAAACCTACTAGGGCAGCAAATATCGCTAAGGCGTAGAAGATCCCTCGCCAATGCCAAAGTCCATCGATAAGCGAGCCAATAAAAGGCGCTACCGCAGGCACGGCCGCGAGCACTGAGCCCATAATGGCATAGATAACAACGCCTTCTTCCCTATCGGCAAACACATCTCGCACGGTCGCAAATGCCGCCACCAGCACGGCCGAGGCGCTCAAGGCCTGCACAATCCGAAGGAGCAGAAACACACTGAAGCTGTCGGTCAATGCCATCGCCAAACTGGAACCTGCGTAAACTAAGGCTCCGGCAATCACCACTCGCCTGCGCCCTATTGCGTCGGATAGCGGTCCAAATAACAACTGGCCTAAGCCTAAAATCGCCATATAGAGGGTTAAAGTCAGCTGCATTTGACCTTGGCTAACACTAAAACTCTGGCGAATATCATTGATGGCAGGCAGATACAGATCCATGCCAAGGGAAGCGAGTAAATCGAAGGGAATAAGTAATAGGAGTGAGTACGCAAAGGTATAATTCCATTTGCGGTCTTGCGGGTTTTGATTAATTTTTGTCATGTTAAAATCCAATTATTGCTATGAATGTTTACAGCGATAATTGGATAAAAGGCACCGCCCTCTTCATCTTTAACCTCCGTTTTTAACCTGTCGAATAACTTATTACTGTTCTGGCTGCGTACTTATTACAACGCCTGTTACCGCACGAGTCACCATGCATCTTGCAGTACAAGATGGCGGATCATGGCACAAATCCCCCCTCGATTGCTATGACTTATTCCCCAATCAGCCCCCAATCGCCACTGAGTTTGCAAATGACTAAGTATGCATTAGTTTGCATAAACAAAAATATAACCCTGGGGATTTTTCTAACCATTATGCAAAATCGCGAATACCCATTCAAAAACAGTTGAAATTGTTACTGTTTTGAGCCGTAAATATTTATCGCGCTTGCTTAGGCGAGCCAAAAGCGGAAATAGGCGGGTAATTGGCCAGTCCAGCGTTTGAAGGAACGTCTAAAATTACTGGCGTCACTGAAGGATAAGGAATGCGCAATGCTATTGGCATCCTGCTCTGGCTCGGCGAGAAAATACAGCGCCTTAATCAAACGGGATTCATCGACTAATTGTCCGTAACTCAGCGCCATCTCCCCAAGACGGCGTTTTAAGGTGGCAGGACTCATCTCTAACAATTGCGCCATTTCCGGCAGGCTCAATGTATTGTGCATCAATTTAAGGCGGATCCCTGCCGCTAATCCATGGCGAAACCCATGCGCGAGCAGAGCTTGACGGGCATTCTTGGCCATCGTTAGTTGCGGCCTTAACACAGTACTCGCAAGCGACTCGTTAAAATGGCACTCCAATGTTCTCGGATGAGGGTGATCCCAAGGTTGCAACGCAGCGGGGTTATTCGGCGGCTTTGTATATTTGGAGCCAGCAAAATCGATAGCATGGGTCTCGGAGTGGCTTGCAAACAACAGAGGTTGGCACAACAGGGATTTTGCCATCGAAATTCGGCAAAGGGGCGCATCAAAGCTTAACTCAGTGCCGAAATACTTATAGTAATGGGCTAAGTTCGCTGGTGCGGAGTACGGAAAACTGATACTGCCGCGCCATGCTTGGCCATGTAATTGTTTGCAGCATGACGTGAGGGACGACAGGCTTAATTCGATGAAAAACTGTTTGTGCCGCTGCATGCCTAGATCGAGGCTGAGTAGAAAGTGCCATTCCTGCTCTCCTTGCCAGCGCCAAGTTTGCAACCAAGGTTGTGTGAGCCAATGATATTTGTGCCAAAAATGCCCGAGCGACTGCAGATCCCGTGCGCAAAATATCCCCGCCGTGAGCGCGCCGCTTTGGGATGGCAGCCACAGCTGACCCAATAAGAAACTTAAATCGCCACTTGGCCACAGGCATAAGGCATTGTCCAGCAGCCGAGATAACTGCTTTGGACTAATAAGGTGATCGGGTTTACGAATGTCTGCAGCAAAAATCCCCGTGCCCCGTAACAACTTATCGCTATCGAGCCCACGCTGCTTAAAAAGCCCAACGATGCTCGCCACCAGCAATTGGCTATCGATACATTTATCCTGCCAAGTGGCGAGCGCGCGCATCAGTTAAGCTCACTCAAGGTCGACAGATTTTGCGTGTTACTCGCTTGAGCCGGTGTGGCTTCCGGACTACGATTCTCTTTTTGCTGTGACATTTTTTGATTCAACAATTGTAGCAGCGTAGCGGCCTCTTCCTTGGCAGGCGCTTTATGCGTTTGCAATGGCAGCACTTTAGGCGAAGGCAGCGCCCAGACCACGGATGCGCTACAACCGAACGCGCTAACACCTTGCTGTATCTGCTCCGCCATCACACTCACGAGGGGCGGAATCGCACCGCGCAACAGAATGATAAAGCGATCGCCTGCGTAGCGGCAGACTAAATCCTGATTCCTAAGGGTTGAGCTGAGCCACAATGCCAACTGCGACAAGAGCCTATCGCCCTCTTCCATCCCTTGATTTTTGTTGTATTGATGAAAATTATCGATATCAAGCATAATCAGACCAAATGCTTGATTTTGCGACAATTGTTTTATTAGATGATGTTCAAAGGCTTTAGCATCATTGAGCAAGGTTAAGCCATCGGTTAACTGATGCTCACGGTGAAATTGCTCCCGAGTTTGCAACTGGCGATTGACGACGGTTTGCTCATCACGCCATAGCCATAGGCCACAGGTCAGCACCAATAGCCCAACTGGCGTCGGCATCTTTTCAAACCAGTTATACACTGGGATAGTTTTGACGATAAAAATCTCATCTAACAAATCTAAATAGCAGCCCAAGCAGTAACTTGAGAGGCCAGCGATCAACAGATTTGTCACCCGGCCAGAGGGGCGAACCGACACTATCACCATCAACCAACACATACCGAGGATAAATAAGGCGCCCTCGGTGACGACATCGAACCAATCCACCGCCGCCACTGTCTTGGCCGTGGTGCTTTGCCAAAGAAACAGCGGCACGATAAAGATAATAAGCAGACTTAAGCCATAGACGCTGGCGAGCCGTAATGATTTTGCAGGAGTTCCCAAAGTACACACCTTGTTCTGTGAAGCCCGAACGGGCAAATACAACGTTAATGCTTTATGGGATGGCAAGTTAGCGGGCTTTTATGACAACGCCGTGACGCCATTTATTAGCGCTAAGCTGACATACATAAACAAATCAAACTTAATGTATTGAATTAAATTAAAAAATAATCTTAACCCCATACTATTCGAGCCGACCACAGCGGCAAATTAGCTCAGGCACTTTTGAGTTGTACGGATAAAAAACCATATTGAGCTGATTGATGCTGAACTCTATGTCTGCTCGGACTTAACTAGACCTTTGCTGCATCTCATTGTTTTACGACCGACAGCGATATAACGCTTTATAAATAAAGCCATTATTGCCAATCACACTCTTCATACCTGCATCATTGCTGAGCGGTTTTGACTAATCCATGCCTATTTTTTGCGGTGATTTTTCAACGTCATTTTGGCTCACTCACGGCCGAAAACCGCCATTTTCGTCCGTTAACAAGCGCCAAACACGGTAGATCAATTATCCCGTCACAAATCTGACATTTTGCTCCCCTAACTTGGCCGCCATCACAAATAGGCCTTCACCCAAGGCTTGCAATAACACTCAACAGAAACAACTTAAACGGAACTCAAGATGCAATCTCGTACCCCACCATTACAACAAGAGTTACAACAAGGCTCCCAAGCGCCGCAAAAGCAGCACGCCATTCCTAAAACCCGATTGGCTGCGCGTCTGTCGGCAATTAGCTTAGCCATGATGGTCGCAGGCTTTAGCACTAACGTCATTGCCGTTGGCAAGCTTGAAGGTCAAATTCGCGATAATGTCAGTCAGCAACCTCTTGCTGGCGCTACCGTCACCTTAAAAGAGCTCAACCTGAGCCAACAGGCAGGCCGCGATGGTCGTTTCTTCTTTGTCGGCGTGCAGGATGGCGATTACACCTTAGTGGTCAACTACCTCGGTGCTATGCCGCTGGAACATAGCGTTAGCATTCGCGATAAACAAACCACGCTGCAAGATATCAACTTAAGCAGCCAAGATGTCGAGCATATCCGCGTCGTCGGCCAACAAGGTGCATTAAGTAAATCCATGAACCGCCAACGCGGCGCCGATAATGTGCTGAGCGTGGTCAGTGCCGATGTGCTGGGGAATTTCCCCGACAGCAATATCAGTGAATCACTGCAACGGGTGCCAGGGCTATCTATCGAGCGGGATCAGGGCGAAGGTCGTTTTGTGCGCGTGCGCGGTATGGCGCCGGACTATAACTCAGTGTCGATGAACGGTACCCGCTTACCCTCACCCGAAAGCGATCGCCGTGCGGTTGCCCTGGATGTGGTGCCATCGGATCTCTTGCAATCGGTAGAAGTGAGCAAAACCTTAACGCCGGATATGGATGCCGATGCACTGGGCGGCGCGATTGAGGTTAAAAGCCTGTCGGCCTTCGATCGCGATGATACTTATCTCAACCTCAACGCCGAGGCGAGCCAAGATACCTTAACCGACAATACCAATCCCAAACTCGCCGCCAGCTACAGCGATATCTTTGCCGACAAGCTAGGGGTAGCCATAGGTGCCAGTTGGTATAACCGCGACTTTGGCTCAGACAACGTCGAAACTGGCGGTAAATGGGAATTTGCCGGGGATAACGGCTTTGAAGATGCGGCGCTTGAATCCATCGACGCGCGGGATTATGAAATCAATCGGGAACGTTTAGGCATAGGCGTGAACTTCGATTATCGCCCAAGTGATGATACCGATCTGTATCTGCGCACCCTTTACAGTGAGTTTGATGATACCGAAACCCGTAACAGCGCCAAAACTAAGTGGAAATCGCCGCAGCAAGCCAATGCCCTCAGCCAAGGCAAAACCACTCGATCGCTAAAATCACGCACCGAGAACCAGAACATCACCTCCTTTGTACTGGGTGGTCAAACCCGCTTCGAACGCTGGACCTTCGACTATCAAGCGAGCCACAGCACCGCCAGCGCCGAAAAACCGCGGGATATCGCTGGCGCCGACTTTGTCGCCAAGATTGATAACACGGGCTTTAGCAATACCAAACAGCCACAGATTATCGCCCCCGAAGACTACTTTCAAAACGCTAACTTTGAGCTAGATGAGATTGAAATCGCCGCCTCCAAGGCCGAAGACACCATCAACAGTGGCCAACTGGATCTCACCCGTCAGCTAACCCTCGCGGATTACAGCGTCGAGCTAAAAACCGGCGTCAAGTTGAGCCGCCGCGATAAATCCAATCGCGAAGATATCTGGATCTACAGCGACTTAGGCGATCAAGGCGTAAGTGATGAAGATTTGCTATTGAGTCAATATGCAGGCAATGAGCTTGACTATGACCTCGGACGCTTTGGCAGCGGGATCAATACCACGCCACTGTGGCAACTTATCGATAGCCTCGATGCCGACAGCAATCACGATGATATCGAGTCCACCATTAACGATTTTGATATCAGCGAAGATATCAACGCCGCCTACCTAATGGGCCATATTGATATCGATAAACTGCGTATTTTAACAGGGCTACGTTTCGAGCAAAATCAATGGGAATCCAGCGGCTACGGTTACGATGGCGCCAAGGGCGAGTTTATCGATATCAACCACTCCCGCGATGAGGAACATTGGCTGCCCGCACTGCATCTCACTTACCGCTATAGCGACAATACCGTGCTGCGCGCCGCTTGGACCAACACCTTAGTCCGCCCGACCTTCGGCCAATTAGCGCCGGGATATTTGCTCGAAGAGGATGATGGCGATATCGATTTAACCTTTGGCAATCCACAGCTTAAGTCACTCGAATCGATGAACTTTGACTTAAGCCTAGAGCACTACTTCGGCAATATCGGCTTAATTTCGGCGGGGCTGTTTTATAAAGATATCGACAACTTTATCTATCAGGCGGATTTAGCTGGCCGTGGTGATTATATGGATGCCCATAGCGCCGTGACCTTTGTCAATGGCGACAGCGCCGACATCTACGGCCTGGAGCTAAGCTATGTGCAAGAGTTTAACTTTTTGCCCGAGCCCTTTAATTCGCTCGTGCTCAACTCTAACCTTACCTACACGGACTCCAGCGCCAAGATCAGTTGGCTAGAGGATGACCAATTACTGAGCCGCGATATTCCCATGCCAAGCCAATCGGATCTCACCGCTAACCTGTCGCTTGGCTATGAAAACAGTTACGCCAGTGTCTGGCTATCGGCGGCCTATAAATCCGAATATTTACAGGAGGTCACTGAGCTCAGTGATGAGCGCTACGATCTCTATCAAGACAATCACTTGCAGTGGGACTTTGTCGCCAAGGCCCATCTAACCAGCAATTTAACCTTGTATTTCAAAGGGGTGAACCTGACCGACGAGCCCTACTACAGCTACACGGGTGAAAGCAGCTACAACGCCCAATACGAAGCCTATGGCCGCACTTTCCAGTTAGGCGTGCAGTACACCAACTATTAATCACCTATTAAAAAAGAACAAAGATATGACAACAGCATTTACCAAAATAAGTGCCATAGCAGTTAGCTTAGCAGGCCTTATCAGTGCGCCCTTGAGCGCATTCGCTCAACCAATCACAGCCCCAGCCCACAAAGGCAGCCAAGCCCAAGCCTTGCTGTTTACCAACGATAACAACGCAATAATCCCTGCCGTTGATTGGCTTTGGGTCAGTGAAAAAAGTGGTTTGATGCTACAAAGCATACCAACCGCGGATAAAACGTCGCTACCCGCCGCCAAAACCTTAGTCAAAGGCGAGTTTGAGCTGTTGGCCTTTAGCGATCCCTATGCCTTAACGCTCGATCGCCGTGCCGATCGCATTCGCCCTATCATGATCAAACAGATAGAAGGCAAAGTCGCGACCAATGTATTGCCACTGCTGCCGATGCCATCGTTTGAAATCAATTGGATCTGTATTCAGCCAAGGCCGCAGGATGGCAATATCTACGCTTGGTTTGGCGGCGAAGACGGTTATAGCGAGCAATGGCTGTTAGGCGATGCCGGACACTTTATGCCGAAAAAAATGCGCAGTCAGGCAATCCCCGTCAACAGCACTAGCTGCGCCATCGATGGCGACAAACTGTTAGTGAGTGAGCCTGAAGCCGGTGTCTGGCAATTTGATGCCAGCCCCTTTGCCGACAATAGCGCGAAGTTGGTTCTCGCCGCCCTCAACAATGATATCGCGGACATGCAAGTGATCGATGGCAAGTTATTGCTAAGCGATAAAAAAGGCGTCCTGACCTTAGATCAACAGCCGATTGCAAACTACCACTTGGGTAAAGTGCAAGGGCTAAGCGGTTATCGCAGCGGCGGTAATATTAGCAACAGTAACAACAATCACACCGCCCTTCAGCTCTCGCTTTATGATGATAAAACCGATCAATATTGGTTTACCGAGGTATCTTTAGCCGCAGCCAGCGGTGAAAACAACGCAAAAGAAACTCAAAAAGAGACAGTCGAAATCCCCGCTTGGGTTGAAAGCGACCCATCCGATAGACCCGGCGATACTATGGACGATCCGGCGATTTGGGTCCATCCAACTGAACCGGAAAAAAGCCTAGTGCTTGGCACCAACAAACGTTGGGGGCTATTGAGTTTTAATATGCGTGGCGAGCAGGTTCAAGCCCTACCATCGGGGCGCATCAATAACGTCGATTTACGCCAGCAAGTGATGCTGGGCGGTAAAAAACGCGATATCGCCGTGGCCACATTAAGGGATAACGACAGTCTCGCCTTCTATGAAATCGACGCTCAAGGCAAGTTAAGCGAGTATCCCAATCAAGCCACCAATATGGTGGATATTTATGGCATGTGTCTGTACCAAGATGCCGATACCCTGTATGTGTTCGCCAATGAAAAGTCCGGCCGCATCGCCCAATACCGCGTCGATTGGCAGGTAAATGGACCAAGTATCAAGCTGGTGCGCGATATCCATACCCCAAGCCAAGTCGAAGGCTGTGTAGTCGATGAGGCTCAGCACGCGCTGTTTATCGGTGAAGAAGACAAGGGCATTTGGCGCTTTAATGCCAAGGCCAATGGCGGCACCCAAGGTGAGCTCATCATTAAAGCCGAGGGCGACTTAGTCCCCGATGTTGAAGGCATTTCACTCTATCAAGGCGCCAATATTCACGGTAAAAAGCAGGATCTGCTGGTGGTGTCCAGTCAAGGCGACAACAGTTACTTGCTGTATCAGGCACAGCCGCCCTACGCCCAATTAGGCAAGTTCCGTATTGGAGTAAACCTTAACGGTATGGAAAATGGCCGCGAAACCAGTATTGATGGCAGTAGCGAAACCGATGGTTTGGCCGTGACTCACTTAAGCGTTGGAACCGGAGCTTGGCAACAGGGAATGCTGGTGGTACAGGATGGACACAATCATTTACCCGATAATAATCAATCTTTTAAATGGCTGCCTTGGCGCAGTATTATCGAGAAATTATCGCTTAACTGAGTATTGAGCCAGTTGAAAGCTGCATGATCTGGCGACAGGAATGATAACCGAGTCCGAGTGGCTCGGTTTATTTTTGCCTTGAACCTTTTTGCTTGAAACTCGCATCTTGAGTCTGAAATCGCTATACTCCGCGCCCAAATCATTTGGCCAATAACTAGCTCGATATTGCAATACTGTTTGCGGTTGTCAGCTTTTTAAGCCGTTATTAACGACTTTTTCCTAGGACATACCCTTGATCTCTACCGCAAATATCACCATGCAATTCGGCCCAGAGCCATTATTTGAAAATATCTCGGCAAAATTTGGCAACGGTAACCGTTATGGTTTGATTGGCGCAAACGGCTGCGGCAAATCGACTTTTATGAAGATCTTAAGCGGCGCCCTCGCCCCAACCTCGGGCAACGTGTCGATCACGCCGGGTTTAAAGGTCGGCACCCTAAGTCAAGATCAATTCGCCTTCGAGCAATACACGGTTATCGATGCGGTGATCATGGGCGATACCCAGCTGTGGAAAATCAAGCAAGAGCGTGATGCTATTTATGCCAAACCCGATATGACCGAAGAAGACGGCATGCGTGTGGGTGACTTGGAGAGTGAATTTGCCGAGATGGACGGCTACAGCGCCGAGAGCCGCGCGGGCGAAATTCTGATTGAAGCAGGTATCGAAGAATCCTTCCACTATGGCCCAATGTCACAGGTCGCCCCCGGTTGGAAACTGCGCGTGCTGTTAGCCCAAGCACTGTTTGCGAACCCCGATATATTGCTGCTCGACGAGCCCACCAACAACTTGGATATTCACACCATCAGTTGGCTCGAAACTGAGCTGAATAAGCGCAAATGCACCATGATCATTATTTCCCACGACAGACACTTCCTAAATGCTGTCTGTACCCATATGGCGGATATCGATTACGGTGAACTGCGGATTTACCCTGGCAACTACGAATACTTCCTCGAGCAGTCGGCCTTGCAACGCGAGCAATTGCTGTCGAGCAACGCTAAAAAGAGCGCCGAAATTGAAGAGCTGCAAGACTTCGTTAACCGTTTCGGCGCTAACGCCTCTAAGGCAAAACTCGCCAGTTCACGCGCTAAGCGCATGGACAAAATTAAACTGGATGAAGTCAAATCCTCCAGCCGTATCGCGCCATCGATTCGCTTCGCGCCGGGTAAGAAAATGCACCGTCAAGCATTGGTGCTTGAGAACCTCGCCCACGGTTTTGACGGTGAGTTGCTATTCGAAGGCGGCGATTTAATCCTCGAAGCTGGCGCAAAGCTTGCGATTATCGGTGAGAACGGTGTCGGTAAAACCACCTTATTACGCTGTTTAGTCAATGAGTTAATCCATAATCAAGGCGTGATTAAGTGGTCAGAAAACGCTTCCATTGGTTACTGCCCACAGGACAGCACCAGCGATTTTGATAATGATTTGACTATTATTGAATGGATGGACCAATGGCGTCAGCCAAAACACAACGATTTGATGGTGCGTGCCATGTTAGGTCGTTTGCTGTTTACCGAAGATGATGCCAACAAAAAAGCCAAAAACTGCTCAGGTGGTGAGAAAAACCGTTTAATTTTCGGCAAGTTAATGATGCAAGATATCAACGTCATCATTATGGACGAACCGACTAACCATATGGATATGGAAGCGATTGAATCCTTAAATAATGCCCTCAAAGATTTTGAAGGCACATTGATTTTCGTCAGTCACGACCGTGAATTTGTGTCCTCGTTAGCGACCCGTATTATCGATATTCGCGATAGAAAATTAGTCAACTTCCAAGGGACCTTTGATGAGTATCTGGCAAACCTTGCCAGTGCCTAATCGCCATCGTCTTTTGCAAAAGCGCTTTTGATAAACGCCCTTTTGCTAAAGGACTTCAAAAGACCCAAAGAAAAGACGCTTCACTCTACTCGAGCTTAGCGTCTTTTTTATACCACCCTTTTGTATCACCCTTTCATATACACAGTGACTGACTGCTTCATTCTGTTTTCGCTTCCACCAAAGCCGCTAATTGCATTAATGATTCCTGCCAGCCTAAGTAACACATCTCCTCAGGGATAACGGCTGGAATCCCCTCCTGAATGATCTGCAAATTGGTACCGCAGGAAACCTCGGTTAATTCGATAGTCACCTGCATCACGCCGGGCAGATTCTCATCATCAAACTGGTCAGTATGGCGGATAAGTGTGTTGGGGATGAGCTCGGTATAAACCACCTTAAAGGAGTGACTGTATCCCGTCGCAAATTGAATAAAACTCATGCTATAGCCCGCCCCAACCGCCAATTCAAACTCATGAATCGTCCCCACAAAACCGTAAGGCGGTAACCAACGCTCTAACGCCGCTTTATCGGTAAAGGCTTTATAGACTAACGCCGCGGGTGCGCGCAGCACTCTATGTAACTTCACTGTACCTGTGTTATCCGACATATCCTTATCCTTCCAATTGCTTATGGGCCAATGATGCCCTTAAAGATAGCGCAAGAATCCCATTCGTTATCACCTGCGCGAGAATATTAATTATCCCCTCAGCTTGTGATGGTTGGCTCGACGCGGCGATGCTTAAACTGCATTAAGTGCAATGATTTAGCATCAGAGTCTGATTGCTGCTGGGCAATATCCAGCCGTTCTGCGGCGCGAGTAAATGCCAGGTTGTGAGAGGTTTCACTTATTTGCCCTTTGTATTGAGCGATTAAGCTCAAAAGTCCCGACTCATTCACCACATTTTTAGGCAACGGCGTTTTAAAGCTCGCCTCATCGCTAAAAACAACAACCGAATGGAGTCCCTCGACTAACCCTAAGCAGTTGGCAACGGCTAAGCAATGTTTATAGTTTTGATGGAGAGGATTTTTAAAGCGGGTTTGCTTGGTAAAGATTTTTTGCGTCCACAGGGCCTGCTTCTCTCCCCCAAATATCCAGCCGGAGTAATTTTTAACTTCAATAACGAACACGCCAAAATGGGTCAATAAAACTAAATCCACCTCTGTCAAAGCAGACGTACCTTCAGTTATCTCATCCATAGGTAAAATTAAATTGCGATAAAGTCGGAAGTCCTCATCTTTGAATCCTTGTTTCAGTAACTTAGCGACCCGCTTTTCACCCTGTTGACCTAACCTTTCTGCTCGGTATTGCCTAAGTGTCGGACGAAATAGCAAGGAGACTATCGCAGACACAAGTATAAAAATCGGAATCACCAACAGAATCGACAACGACTCGAGTACTGAAGAGATGGGCGAAATCGTGCTGTGAGCGGGCGTAGGTTTAGCTGTTACCACGGTTAGCTGATTGGGGTTCTGCGGCTTGTCTTGGCGAGCCGTAGTTGGCGTTGCAGGCTGCTTTACCGTGGATTTAACACCGTTGGCGACGGGTTGCTGGCAACGCGCATCGAATCTTGCCTTAAGCTCTTGATAACGCGGCGTGGTTGGATGCCAATCTTGCATCTCACTTTGGATAAGAATACAGATGGCTTCAGAGTCTTGTTTCTCTAATGCCTTTAGCGAAAAAGGATAAAGGCCTACACCAACGACACTGGCCATTACAGCCAACAACATGCAGAACTTGGCGTTGTGCCTGATATTCTTTACGCATCCCTTCACCTTGAAATAACTCCTGTTATTGTTTGCTATCATTGCAACGGTTATACGTTACTTGATCTGATTTATTATTTTCAACCGCCATAAATTGCTATAACGAACTCGATAGATAAATAGTTAATCCATCTGCAAAATAGATTTCTAATCACAATCAACCAAGACTGGTATTTTTGCCCGCATTTTCTCTGCCTTGGTTTACACTCTTAAAGCACCCACAAAGCACAACTCAATGAATTGGGTGAATTAAACCTTATGGGGTATTGCATACGCGCCAGCTGTGCACCAATTTATTCTGTAAATTCTTATCATGGTGATGGTTTATGAGTCTTGAAGAATCCTTAGAACAATTAAAACGTCAGTACTTGCATGCGCTACCAGATAAAAAGAAGCAAATCATTACCTTATGGATATCACTACGGAAAAACTGGCAAAGCCATATGCTGTCGGCCGTATACCGTGAGGTGCATAATTTAAAGGGCTCCTGTGAAACTTTCGGCTTAACCGAAACCAAAGATATCGTCGATAGACTCGAATTACAGCTAAAAAACCTACTGGACGCTCCTGCTCCAGAACTGCCCGTCATCAAGGGGTTAGACACCCTATTCCATCAACTGCTGCAAAATAATCTACGTAGTGAACCCGCAGCACCCGTGGTGGAAGCGCAAATGCAGCAAAGCCCCTATAAGCCCACCAAAGCACGGCATGAGTATCGAATTGCGATTGTGGAGGATGACAGTAATGTCGGGGCGATGATCACTAAACAGCTGCATGAGTTTGGTTTTAATGTGCAGCATTTTTTAAATTTCACCGATTTTCTGGGGATCCAAAATACCTCGCCCTTCGATTTAGTCTTACTCGATCTTATCTTGCCCGATTATACCGAGGCCGCTTTATTTACGGCGGCGACTGAATTTGAAAAAAACAACACCCGCGTGTTTGTTCTCTCTTCCCGCGGCGACTTCGAGATGCGACTGCTGGCGATCCGCGCCAATGTCAGCGAGTACTTTGTCAAACCCGCCGAAACCACGCTACTGGTACGCAAGATCCACCAATGGCTTAAAATGTCAGAAAAACAGCCGCTCAAAATTCTGCTAGTGGACGATCAGCAATCCATGGTCGATTATTTTTCCAGCCTACTTCGCAGTCATGGCCTAATGGTAAAAGGCTTGACCAAACCCGAACAAGTATTGCCGACCCTTGAGCAATTTGAGCCAGACTTGTTTATTTTTGATTTGTATATGCCTGATGTGAATGGTTTAGAGCTGGCAAAAATGATCCGCCAATTAGACAAGTACAGCTCGAGTCCGATACTCGTGCTCAGCTCCGACGACACCATGCAGAACAAGGTCAGCATCATTCAGGCGGGATCCGACGATTTAATCTCAAAGCAAACCGCGCCGAGTCTGTTTGTGACCCAAGTGATTTCCCGCGCCCAGCGTGGCCATGATATTCGCAGCTCCGCCAGCCGTGATAGCTTAACCGGGCTGCTCAATCACACTCAGATCCTGGTTGCTGCACGCCGCTGTTATAACCTCGCCAAACGTATCAACTCTTCAGTGTGCATTGCCATGCTGGACTTAGATCACTTTAAACAAGTAAATGATACCTATGGACATTCTGGCGGCGACAAAGTCCTTTTAGCCTTTGCCCACCTGTTGCAGCAATCCCTACGTCCTGTGGATTTTATGGGGCGTTACGGTGGCGAGGAATTTATGTTGGTCTTGCCCGATCTACCCGCGCCCTTAGCCATTGCCAAGCTTAATGCCATTCGCGAGAGCTTTAGTCATATCGTATTTGTTGAAGAAGGCGCTGAATTTAAAGTCACCCTAAGCGGTGGCTTGGCCTTCTCGACCGAATGTAATGAGTTTCAAGATTGTTTATTGCTGGCGGATAAAAATCTGTATGAGGCGAAGCGAACTGGACGCAACCGTTTAATCACCACTTTAAAATAAGCACTAACGCATCAACGAGTTAATCAAAGGCATGGCTTTAAAAAGTGTTATGGCTATCAGTTGCATAAGTGACGAAACTGATGCGTGCAAATAAGACTGTTACGAGGAATGACAAAATAGCGCGTGATTTGCCATTGATAAGACCAAAATCTATTTATAAGCGCTTTTAGTCTCGCTTAAGCGAGGCTAAATAGTTGAGCATCTTATCCGCCAGTTGCGGCAGTTCAACCACATGATGGATAACGCCGCGTTTAATCGCTTCCCTTGGCATACCAAACACCACACAGCTCTGTTCCCCCTGAGCAAAGGTTTTTCCTCCCTGTTGGTCGATTAATGCCATGCCATCGGCACCATCTTTACCCATTCCGGTGAGGATCGCCGCCGTGGTATTGGCCCCAGCACACGCCGCAACCGAATTAAACAACACATCCACAGAAGGCCTATGGCCGCTAACCTTATCACCTTGGGTCAAACGGGTCTTAAAACTGCCGCCGACCTTAATCACTTCTAAGTGCTGATCTCCGGGCGCAATATACACATAACAGGGCAATAAACGTTCGCCATCATTGGCTTGCTTAACATTCAAACGGGTAAGTTTATTTAGCCGCTCAGCAAAGGTGCGGGTAAAGCCCGGCGGCATATGTTGGGTGATCACTATCGGTGGCATGACTGCAGGAAACTGTTGCAACAGATATAAAATGGCTTCAGTGCCGCCCGTCGAAGCGCCAATTGCCAGCAGTTGAGTATTGATCACGCGATTTGCAAGGTTGGGTTTTAGGCTTGGCGGAGTCGCAGCAACGGGTTGAGTGCGTTGGGTTTTCAGCTTAGCATTCGCCGCCGATTTAATTTTCTCCAGAATCAAATCTTGATATTCATTAAAATCCTGGGGGGAGTCTAATTTCGGTTTAGGGATAAAATCCACCGCACCTAATCCTAGCGCGTTGAAGGTGGCATCGGCGCCCTCTTCGGTTAATGAGGAAATCATTACCACCGCCGTAGGTCTGGCCTTCATCAATCGGTCTAAAAAGGTCAGCCCATCCACCTTGGGCATTTCAATATCTAATGTAATCACATCGGGGCGATGCTGATTCACCATATCCTTGGCCATATAAGCATCGGCGGCCATACCCACCAAAGATAACTCAGGATCGGCCTCGATCATTTTGCCCAATAGGTTACGGATCAGTGCCGAATCATCTACCACTAGTACTTTTATCGTCATCGCTTAGTCACCAAAAAATTCTACATCTCCGCCACTGGGCAAATTCCTGATCCGTAGGCGATATTCACTTTCCCTGTCCATAATGGTGCTGTTATGCATCGTTTTGATTTTTCGTACTTTGACTAATCCCGTCCCGGGGAAGAAATATACTTTTCGAGGATAAAAATCGAGTAAATCCGCCGCCAATATCGGGATTTGCTCCACCTGCAAATACTCGAGCACAAACTCCGCATTGCGCTCCCCAATATTATGGGCGGTGATCCCATTGAGCATATTGCCGCCACCGAACACTTTAGCGACCAAGGCGCGGCGCCGCGCACCGAGTTTGAGCAACTCGTTAATCAGCAACTCCATGGCGTATACACCGTAGCGGGCCGAATCGGTTAATATCCCAGAACTGTTGCCGTTATCGCTCGGTAATAAAAAATGGTTCATTCCCCCAATTCTTAAGTCAGGATCATAGAGGCATACTGAAATGCATGAGCCTAACACTGTGACTATCATGGTTTGATCCCGTGTGGCGTAGAATTCTCCTGGTAGAATTTTTACGGCGTCACAGCCAAAATGATGGTCAAAATACCGATTCGGCTCAATAACAGGGTACTCAATATTCGGTTTTGGCACTCAAGCTCCCTTTACCGCCTTGTAGGTTGTTTGGCCCACGGGCTTAATGATTTGGGGAAACATATTAAAGTTCTCCGAATGGCCAGCGATGTAGAGTCCATCGTCGGCAAGGGAAAGCATCATATGTTTAAGAATGCTTTCCTGCGTTGTTTTATCAAAATAAATCATTACATTGCGACAAAAAATCACATCGATGGGCGTCTTGATTGACCAAAACTCATCGACCAAATTAAGCCGCGTAAAATGCAACATCTGTTTAAGTTCAGGGACCACGCGCACATTGCCTTGTTGTGCCCCACGTCCACGCTGAAAAAACGCCTTCTTGCGCTCAGCACTTACCGCCTCGATACGCTCGATGGGGTAAATCCCTGTTTGCGCCTTGTATAACACCCGACTGTCGATATCGGAGGCGACGATTTCGATGGGAGTATTAAAACGGCCAAAATGCTCCGCAACCACCATGGCAATTGAATAAGGCTCCTCCCCAGTGCTGCTGGCCGCACACCAGATCCTTTTGGTATGCGGATGAGCCTGCAAATATTGCCTTAAAATCTCAAAGTGATGCGGCTCACGAAAGAACGCCGTCTGGTTAGTGGTCAGCGCATTAATAAACTCCTGATGCTCACCCTCGTTTGCCTGCAAATACTCGAAATACGCGGTAAATCCCGCTAACTTCAGCGCCCTGATCCGCCGGACTAAACGGCTGTACACCATAGCGTCTTTACTGTCGGCTAACTTAATCCCGGCAAATTGATACAGCCGTGTCTTCACCGTATTAAAGTGCGCCGCCGTAAAAACAAACTCTTTCCCTAGAGGTTGATGTTCGCTCAATCAAAAATCTTCCCATTCGTCTTGGTCGGCTTTATTGACCTTTGGCGCCATCGCCTTAGGTTTCACGGGCATGCGAGCCACTGTCGATGACGGTTGTTTAACCGCTAACTTTTTGGTGCTCGCCACAGGTTTGGGCGCAGCGCTGGTGTCTTCATCCACGGTAAAATTGGCCACACTGTCGGCTAATTGCTGCGCCTGTGATTGCATGCTCTCGGCTGCGGCCGCGGCTTCTTCCACTAGGGCCGCGTTTTGCTGCGTCATTTCATCCATTTGCACCACGGCTTTGCTGATCTCATCGATGCCAATAGCCTGCTCATTCGAGGCCGAGGCAATCTCCGCCATAATGTCGTTCACCCGTTTAATGGCGATGACGATTTCTTTCATAGTATCGCCGGATTTGCCGACTAAACTGTTGCCGCTCTCGATTTTGGTCACAGAGTCTGAGATCAAGGCCTTAATGTCCTTGGCTGCATTAGCCGAACGTTGGGCTAGGCTTCTCACCTCAGAGGCCACCACCGCAAATCCACGGCCTTGCTCGCCTGCTCTGGCCGCTTCGACCGCGGCATTAAGCGCTAAGATATTGGTTTGGAAGGCAATGCCATCGATAACCCCAATAATATCGGCGATCTTACGTGCCGATTCGTTAATCGATGCCATGGTTTGCACCACTTGCTGAATAAGCTCGCCCCCATCGACGGCAACGTCAGCGGCCTTAGAGGCAAGTGCATTGGCTTGACTGGCGTTGTCGGCATTTAACTTCACTGTGCCCGTCAGCTCTTCCATACTCGCCGAAGTTTGTTCAAGACTCGATGCTTGCTCCTCGGTGCGGCTCGATAAATCGGCATTGCCCTGGGCGATTTCTGAAGAGGCGGTATTGATGGTATCGGCGGCTTTTTGGATGTCTCTTATCATGTAAGAGAGCTTTTCAGCCGTTTGATTTGAATAGTTTTTCAAATCATTAAAGGTGCCTTCGTAATCATTATAGATACGCGTGGTTAAATCACCTTCGGCGAGCGCCATCAGTACCCGCGCCACATCCTGTAAACCACGATCCGAGGTTTCAATTAAAGCGTTGAGGCTATTGGCGAGCATCAAGAAGAAACCCTGCTTACCTTGCGTCTCGGCCCGTTGGGAGAAATCCCCCGCCGCAGCCGCATTGACGATGCGCGAGATTTCCTGCTCGATTTGCACTTCGACCGTGCGATCGAGCCATTCGACGACAGAGCCTAACCGCTCACCAGTTTTGGAAATAATCGGGCTGGCAGTTAAGCGGAAGTGACAACTCGCCACTTTGATTTGCGATTCATACTTACGGTCGAGCTTGTCTAACAGACTGGCTTGATGGGCTGGATTTTTATGGAAAATATCCATCGAGCTACCAAGAATTTTATCCACGGAGAAATGCGGTAGCGCTTGTCTTATCTCACTCTCAGATTGTCGTAGCATCGACTCCACCGAGCGGTTCATATAGATGATGGTGCGGTTGGCATCGGCGATCATCACATTGGTACTGGTATTATTCAGCGCCTCTAAAATGCGCTGCGTCGCCCGCTCGGACTCTATGCTCTCAGTTCTATCAATCCATTCAACGCCCGTGCCTAAGTGTTTATTTTCGCGGGTGATAATGGGCGTCAGGATCAACTTAAAAGTCCGCTTCCCTATGGTGATTTGCGCCGTATGGGATTGGGTAAGGCGCTCGAGCATATTGCGTTGATGGGCCGGATTTTTATGGAAAATATCGATATTACTGCCCACCACCTTCGCCACAGAGAACTGCGGCAGCTCTTTACGAATATCCGCCTCGGCCTCGGATAACATATTCAATACCGCTTTATTGGCGTAAATAATATTGCGGTTGCTGTCGGCGATCATAAAGCTGTTGCCGCTGTTATCTAATAATTGGAAATAGCGTTGCAGCTCTTCTTCCTTTTGCTGGCGCGCCTCTTCATTTCCAAACACATTGAAAATACCCATTATGATTACTCCTGATCAGACAGACTATTTGCATCAATTAGACCCAGCTCATCACTGCTGATCAGAGCCTGTATATTTACCAAAATGATCATCTTGTCTTCTACCGTGGCCAGCCCCTTAAGGTAACGGCTATCGAAGGCTACCCCAAACTCGGGGGCGGGTAGAATTTCTTCGGCGGCGAGTTTAATCACATCCGATACCGCATCAACGACAATCCCGACGATACGGTCAAACACATTCAACATAATGACGATGGTGAACTCGTTGTAGGTCGCACTGCCCACGGCAAACTTCATCCTTAAATCGACAATCGGAACGATATCGCCCCTGAGATTGAGCACGCCTTTGATAAAACTTGGCGCATTGGCAATTTTAGTGACGGGTTCATAACCGCGGATCTCCTTCACCGACATAATGTCGAGCGCATAATGTTCTTCACCCAGCACAAAGCTTAAAAACTCGACCTCATCGTGAACGCTATATTCCTGCTTACTCGCCGTGTTCGTGCGGTTATCCATTGCGACATCCTTAGTTAATTTTTGATATGCAGTGCAAGTGATTCAACATCGAGGATCAAGGCCACGCTGCCATCGCCCATAATGGTTGCCCCCGATACGCCGGGGATCCGCCGATAGTGTTTTTCAAGGCTCTTGATCACCACTTGTTGCTGCCCGACGAGTGCATCGACACACAGGCCAAAGCGTTTATTATTGCTTTCGAGCAAGACCACTATGCCGGCTTCTGGCGTCTTAGCTTGAGGTTCAATTTCCATTAATTGATAGAGGTTTAGCAGGGGTAAATATTCTTCCCGCACCCTGAGTAACCGCTCTTTAGCCAAAAATTTAAGCTGCTCGGTTTGCGGCTGTATCGATTCAATAATGTGCACTAAGGGCAAGATATAGATTTGATTGCCCACGCTGACGCTCATGCCATCGACTATGGCTAAGGTAAGAGGAAGCTGGATTTCGAAGGTCGCGCCTTCGCCCGCAACGGAATCAATATCGATGCGACCGCCTAAGGCCTCAATATTCTTGCGCACCACATCCATACCCACGCCGCGACCAGAGACATCGGTGACCTCAGCGGCCGTTGAGAACCCCGCGGCAAAGATCAATTGCCATACTTGCTTGTCCGTCATGTTCTCAGGCAGTGCCATGCCATTTTCCCGGGCCTTTTGCAAAATGCGCTCGCGGTTTAAACCGCCGCCATCATCGTGAACGGCGATCACTATACTGCCGCCACGCTGACTCGCCTTAAGGGACAACACACCGACCTCACTTTTACCTGCCGCGACTCTTTTTTCTGGCTTTTCAATACCATGGTCTAGACTGTTGCGTACGAGATGGGTCAAAGGGTCGACCAACTTTTCGATCATTCCCTTATCAATTTCAGTGTTACCGCCTTCAATCACCAGAGTGACATTTTTGCCAAGCTGCTCCGACAAATCCCGCACCAAACGATGGAAACGGTTAAACACGAACGACACGGGTAACATGCGCACCGACATCACGGCTTCCTGCATTTCCCGGGTATTGCGCTCTAACTCATTGAGCGCGGTTTTAAGCCGCTCACCTAATTCACCGCCCAGTTCATTGCCTATAAGAGTGAGCATGGATTGGGTGATCACCAATTCGCCCGCCAGATTAACTAAGGTATCTATCTTGGAGGTTTCCACCCTCAAGGTGGCATCTTGACTCGATGTGCTCGCCTTTTTCGCCACTTGGCTAGAGGCGGCGGGTGTCGATGATGTCGTATTCTGCGCAGGGGATGAAGCTAAGTGGGTTTGCGCCTCCAGTTTTACATCCGTAGTCGCTTGAGATTTAAGTTGAGCACTATCTTTAGGCGGCTTTTTTGAGCGAGTCGTTTTGGCGTCAGATTGTTCAGCCAAGGTTTTATGTACCGCCTTATCGGTTACTTGCGTATCCTTAGCGGGTGTTGATAATGCGTCCAGCTCATTTGCAAAACTCTCTGCCGTCAGTGATTCAAAAAAGCCATAACCTAATTCATCATCACTCACAGCAGCATGGGTTGCTGAATCCGCAGCGTTTGAATGAATATCCTCGACACGGATTTCCTTTGCGGTATAAGCCTCGTCAAAAAAGCCGAAATGTTCCGTTTCATCGACCAGCCCCAGCTCGACCTCATCTTCAAAAAAACCAAAACTCGCCTCTTCTTGCGACGCCGAATTGGTTGATACTGCAGCAGGTTTCTCTTGGTTAGCGGTCTCGACAACCTTGGCAGCCTGGGTCGAAAACGGCTCACCATTTAACGCCGCCACTAACTGGTTTTTAGCAAACTCCACCTGTTGCCAATCGATAGGTTCTTCTTCTCGATAGAGATTTAAAATATGTGACAGGGTATCGACGGTACGAAGCAAGAGATCAATGACGGAGGATGACAGCTCAAACGTGCCCTTTCGGGTTTTATCGAGCAAATTCTCCATTACATGGGTCACGCTGGTCAGCGCGGTAAAACCAAAAATGCCACTGCCCCCTTTAATCGAATGGGCAGCACGGAAGATGGTATTTAATTCTTCGGGATCGGGGGCGGCTAAATCTAGTGCAAGGAGCAATTGCTCCATATTTTCAAGATGTTCGTGGCTTTCTTCAAAAAAAACCTGATGGAACTCTGCCATATTAATGGACATAGCATCCCCCCGACCTAAGTTAGCCCAGCACTTTGGCTGTGATAGCTAATAACTTTTGGGGGTCAAAGGGCTTGACCATCCATCCCGTGGCGCCAGCAGCTCGACCTTGGGCCTTCATATCTTCACCGGCTTCAGTGGTCAGCATCACAATCGGCGTGCGCATAAAGGCCGACATGCCTCTGAGGGATTTGATTAAGGTTAAGCCATCCATACGGGGCATATTTTGATCCGTCAAAATAAAATCGAATCGTTGCCCACCGCATAAATCTAAGGCTTCACGGCCATCCTTTGCTAATACGACTTGGTAATTGGCCGACTTTAATGTCGCCTCGACCATCTGTCTAATCGCGGCCGAGTCATCAACAATTAATATTTTTTTGCTCATTTACAATTCCATTATGACTTTAGTTTTATTTCCTGGAGCCACTAATTCATAGCTCTTACAAAGAGACTTGACTAATAAAAGCCCACGACCCGAAATTTGAAACCAATCTGTTGATGCTGCCTGCTCTTTGGGGATATAACCCTCACCACTGTCGGACACGATAATCTTGAGTTCATTTAACTGTGCATGCCATTCGAGCTCGACCTTAACCCAGTCAGAAGCGATCAATTTGTCTATGCTGCCTTCACGTATACTGTGGTACAGTTCAAAGCTCTCGGGATCATTTTTAAGTCGCGAATCTAACTTAAGCACACCATGGTCTACTGCGTTGGTAACTAACTCAGAAACAACAGTAAATACCCTCTGACTAAACGTAGTAGAAAACCCAAAAATATTCAAAAACTGATTCAGTGAATTTAAATAATCGACATTTAACAGCATTGACCCCATCATTTTTATCGCCCAGGCAAACTCCCCTTTCATGCATATTTGACTCGATTTATGTTCTCGTTTTCGATACCAGTTATTTAATAACTCAAAATCGAGTACGCAGACGGCAATATCATCGGTTATCTCATGTTCAAAAATACTTGTGAGTTTTGCTTTAAGGTGCTCGGTTAAATCACGGCCATAAAAACTCAGCAGTGAAATCACGCTATCCATGCCAAAAAAAACACCGCCTTTACTCTGTTGCTCGATTAAACCGTCGCTGAGTAGACAAATTCGGCCAGTTTTAGGGATCGGGAATGTAGCAATATTAGCGATAAACGAACTAGGCGATAAAATACCCAGTGCCATATTTTTAGAGCGATATCTTTGTATATGATCCAGCTCGCTATGCCCAGTTGAACCCTCAAACTCATCTAGGTAAAGCAGTGCATCCGGCATGCCGCCATTCCAAAGATGTATTTGATTCTTAAAGAAATCGACTTCCAATACCATAGCAGCAACAAAACGGTCGCCAGGGCTGTCTTCATACACGTTAGCATTGAGCTCGTAAATCAAACTGACGAGATTAAAGCCTTTCGCCACCATGGCTCTGAAGGTATTCGCCACCCGTAAAATCGGCATGGCCGCGCTTAATCCATGGCCGGTGGAATCGGCAATGATTAAAAAGAAATTACCGTTAGGCCCCACGGTATTGAGAATAATATCGCCGCTAAAATTGGCACTGGCTTGGGTAAACGTTTTGACAAAGTCGTAAGTGACATTACCGATATTGACAAGATGCTCAAATAAATGCCTCGCCATTTGTTCTTCGCGGGCCTTTTGATATAGCATCTTTTCTAAAATGGAGCGTTGTTGCTTAACTTGTTTCTCTAAGGAAAAATGTGCGAGCAGACCTTCAACTTTATGCCAAAATAGCTCTAAATTAATTGGTTTAATAATGTAATCGAGGGCGCCTAATCTAAAACAAGATAATATTTTTTGATACTCATTATCAGCGCTAATCACAATCACTGGTACAGGGGATTCGCAATATCTTAATTTTTCTAAAAGCGTTAAAGCCGAACCATCGGGTAGAAAATAATCCAATAAGATAAGCTCAATATTCTGCTGGTAAATTTCCTCACTGGCCTCTTCTAAACTACAACAAGTGATCACCCCCCAACCTTTACTGTGAATAAACGCGGTAATAATTTGGTTTGTCACTAGGTCATCTTCAATGACCAGAATATAGCGTTGGCTTTTAGGCACTTATACATCCCGTTCGACAAGATACAAACGACCCATATTAGCTATGCTGATAATCTCTTCCGCTTGGCCGTGCAAACCTCGGATCGCCGTGCTGATCTGTCGCTCCAACGCTTTTCGATGCAGCAACACCATCATTCCAAGGGCCGAGCTATCAATGTACAGCACGCGGCTAAAATCCAGCACTAAGTGCTTAATGTCCTCTTCGAGAAAGGCCTTTTGATAATCGTTGGTGAATTTTTTATGGTGATAAAAATCAAAACGTTCCGGCAAAGAGATGTAGAAAATATTAGCCATCACAATGTCCCTATTTAGAAAAGCTCAATTTCACCGCAACTGATTTGGCTTGCTGAGACTGGGTTATGGGTATTTTTACGCCGACCACTGATCTGGGATACAAGACCATCACACTGCTCATCAAATTCTTCAGGCGACATCGCGGTGACACTATTTAAGGACTCCCGCAAATGTTGCAGCGTCTGGTTGGTGTAAATCATACTTTGGGAGGTGATATCGCTAAATTGCAAGCCACGAATAGCGTCTGCAATGGCGCTTTCCAACTCATGGGCAGAGGCATCGATTCTGTCAATCACTGCGGCATCTTTTTCTGCTTTAACAATGATTTGCTCCAGCGCGGTATCAAGATCTTTTTTCGCTTCAATAATGTAAGACATATCCTGAGCAGCGACTTTACTCACTTGATGAGTAAGCTGCTCGATTTGCACTTGAATGGTATGTAATTGCTTTTGAATACTTTCGCTAAAACCGGCGCTGCGATTAGATAAGGCGCGCACTTCATCGGCCACTACGGCAAAGCCCCTGCCCGCATCGCCCGCGCGGGCGGCTTCAATTGCCGCATTTAAGGCTAATAGATTGGTTTGCGAAGAGATTTGGTCTATATCCTTCAGTGCCTTCATCGCCTGAGGCATAGATTCATAAATCACATTCACTTTTTCGAGCAGATCAATATTCGATGCAGACATCTCAATGGTCGATTGAATAAAACGCTCTAGCGTCATCGAAGTGTTATTGGCAAATAGCTTCATCTGCTCTGAGTGAAAGATTTCTTCATCATCGGCGCTATGAACCAATGCCGAGATAAACTCACTTTGCTCGTGCATTAATTTACCTAAGCCATCGAAGGCGCCACCTAGCAAATCAACCGCATCCGACTGCACCGACAGCACATCGTCGATACTCTGCTCGCAGGTTTTTAATGACACTGACACTTCTTGATAGAGATTAAGCTGATCTTGCCAGTCGCCGCTCGCTGCGGAAGTGACAAAGGAGTGAGCTATGGGTTGAGAGGCTGAGGATTGTCGATAGAATTGCCAACCGAGCATGATAAACACGGCAACTAAGGTACTCAGCGTAAAACTGACTAAGCTGCCGATAAAATATCCTATTACTGCTGCAAACACTGCAACAATGCCATCCTTGTATGTCATAGAGACTTCGCAATTATTGATCTGTGATTAAAAAGTAGTTTCATATTCAGGGGTTTTCAAACGACTAACTGATTTTTTTCGCTCAAATCAGCACGGCGTGCGCAAAAATTGTACGAATAGTGATTTGGCGCCAACTAAATCAGTAGAACGGCTTTTTTTATCAGGCGAATGGCTGATTAACTCATAGACTTGTCTAGTGGATACATAAACTTAGCTGTGCAGCCTGCAAAGCCTAGGTTACACTGGCGTTGTCTTCGACTGGGATGGGATCATTTATGAGTCAACGTACATTACACTCCTTATTTAAACCCACATCCGTAGCCATTATTGGCGCCTCCAATAGTGAGAAACGCGCCGGTAATGTGCTGATGAAAAACCTGCTCTCGAGCGGATTTTCTGGCCCCATCATGCCCGTGACGCCAAAATACCGCGCCGTGATGGGTGTGCTTGCCTATCCCAATATTGAAGCCTTGCCGATAAAGCCCGATCTGGCGGTCATTTGTACCCGTGCCAGTCGCGTGCCCACCATCGTCGAAACCCTGGCGCAATTCGGCTGTAAGGTGGCGATTATCATGGCATCCGGCATGGCGCAGGAGGTCAATGAAGAAGGTATCAGCCTACTCGACTTAGCCATGCAACATGCGAAACGCTACGGCATGCGTATCCTTGGCCCCAATAGTTTGGGCATGTTATTGCCGCCGTTAGGGCTCAATGCCAGTTTGGCCCATGCCAGCGCCCTGCCCGGCAAAATTGCTTTTGTGTCGCAGTCGGCGGCGATTTGTACCACGGTACTGGATTGGGCCAACAACAAAGGTATTGGCTTTTCATCCTTTATCTCCCTTGGGGATGCCACCGATATTAACTTCGATGAATTGCTCGACTTCCTCGGCCGCGATAGTCGTACTAGCGCCATCATGTTGTATATCGACTCGGTCAATGAGAAACGCCATTTCCTCTCCGCCGCCCGCGCAGCCTCCCGCAATAAGCCAATATTAGTGATTAAATCCGGCCGCAGCGCCGAAGGAGTGCGTGCTGCCAAGTTGCATACGGGTGGCATTGGCGGCAACGATGCCGTGTACGAAGCCGCCTTTAGGCGCGCAGGTATGCTGCGGGTGAATGATTTAATTGAACTTTTTGCCGCGGTAGAAAGCCTCGCCCACTCTAATCCATTGCAGGGCGAGCGATTAGGGATTATCAGTAATGGTGGCGGACCAGCGGTATTGGCCGTCGATGAACTTATTCTGCGCGGTGGCAAACTGGCGGAGTTATCCCAAGAGACCATCGCCAAACTCGATGCCGTGCTGCCCAATACGTGGTCGAAGCAAAACCCCGTCGATATTATCGGCGATGCCAACGCCAGCCGTTACGCCAGCGCACTCAATATCTTGATGGATTGTGAAGAATTAGACGCCATTTTGGTGCTGCACTCGCCCTCCGCCCTTGGCGAAAGTGTCGAAATTGCCGATGCCTTAATTAAAGTGATCCACGCGCATCCAAAGAAAAACCGCTTAAATATCCTCACCAACTGGAGCGGTGAAGACTCGGCCTATCAGGCCCGCAAACGCTTTACCAAGGGAGGCATCTCCACCTATCGCACCCCCGAAGGTGCGGTCGGCGCTTTTATGCATATGGTGGAATATCGCCGTAACCAAAAACTGCTGCAGGAAGTGCCACAGTCTATCCCCGACAATATTCCGACCGACAGCCAAACGGCACGCAAACTGCTGCAAGCCGCGCAGGCCAAGGGCAAAGCGGTACTCGAAACCCACGAGGCCAGCCCGATTTTGCGCGCCTATGGCCTCAATACTATCGACACTTGGTTTGTCAAAGATGCCGATGAGGCCGTCGCCATTGCCAATGAGGCGGGTTATCCCCTCGCCCTCAAGGTGCAATCGCCGAATATTCTGCATAAATCCGATGTCCACGGCGTCATGCTTAACCTCACTTCGGCGGAAGATATTCGCCATGCCGCCAACGCAATCACTCAGCGGGTACATCAGGCCAATCCCGACGCGATTATCGAGGGCATGATAGTGCAGAAGATGGCCTTGACCGCGGGCGCGCAGGAAATTCGGGTTGCCGTCATAAGCGATCCCGTCTTTGGTCCTGCCATCTGTTTAGGTGAAGGCGGCTCGGAGTGGGATCCCACACAAGATGCGGCGGTCGCCTTGCCGCCACTCAATATGGCGCTGGCCCGCTACATGGTGATCCAAGCCTTAAAGACCCATAAGTTAAAGGACAGACATTTACCGCTGGGGCTGGATATGAACGCCCTATGCGTGATGCTGACGCAAATTTCCCACATCATCATCGATTGCCCAGAGATAGCATCGTTAGATCTTAACCCTGTGCTGGCGGCGGGAGAAAACATCACCCTGCTCGATGTGAATATCCGTCTGCACGACGCCAATACCGATAACACCTCACGCCTTGCCATTATGCCCTATCCCAAGGAGTTAGAGGAATTTGCCGAGCTTAAAAATGGCCTTAAGGTCATGCTGCGCCCCATCTTGCCCGAGGATGAGCCCAAGCATTTGGCCTTTGATAATTCCCTCTCCGATGAAGATAGGTACAAACGCTACTTTGGCGTGCGCTCTAAGATGACCCACGAGGAAATGGCGGTACTGACCCAAATCGACTACGCCCGCGAAATGGCGTTTATCGCCACCGCCAAGGGACCGGACGGTGATGACATCACCTTAGGCGCGGTCAGGGCCTCCATCGATCCCGACAATACCGAAGCCGAATTTGCCATGGCGGTACGGGGCGATCATCAGGGTATTGGGCTGGGTAAATTGCTGCTCGAAAAATTGATTAAATACTATCAAGCCAACGATACCCCAGTGCTGACGGGCTTTACCATGTTTGAAAACCGCAATATGGCAAGCCTTGCCAAGAGCCTAGGCTTTAAAGTGACTTTTGATATGGAGGAGCATTTGATCAAAATGCATATGGATCTTAAGGCGCCCAACGTCAATACGAGTCAATAGCGCGAAGCACTCTTCACCTCGCTGGACACAATAAAAAACGCCGCACTCAAAAGATGCGGCGTTTTTCAATTGATCATGCATTTAGCGCTAGCGTGATACCCTCAACTCCGACTTACTGCTTGTCTCATAGCTTTGGTTTTTTATGCAGGCCTTTAAGCAGAAACACTAAGGGCACGGCGGATAACGTCACCCACATCATTAACCTAAAGTCCTGCAAATAGGCCAAGGTCGCCGCCTGACGATTCACTTCGGCATTGAGTAAGGCTATGCCCTGCGTCGTTGATAAATCAACGGCATGAAGATCAACGGCGTGCTTAAGCGCAAAACTAAAGGGATGAATGTAATCGGCAAACACCGCATGATTCATCTGTGTGTGCTGGGCAAGATAGGTGATTACCACGGAGATCCCTATACTGCTGCCGATATTTCGCATCAGACTAAAGAGCGCAGTCCCCTCATTACGGTACTTCGCCGCTAAGGTTGCAAAGGTAATGGTCGAGAGCGGTACAAAGATAAAGCCCAAGCCAAGGCCTTGGATAATCCCAGTTCGCACTATGTCCCAGCCGGTAATATTAGTGTTAAAGCCCGTCATCTCCCACAGGGACAAAATAGTGAGCATCAAACCTAAAAAGATTTGGTAACGCACATCCACTTTGCCGGCGAGCTTACCCACAGTCATCATGGCGATCATAGTGCCGACGCCCCTTGGCGCCAGCAAGTAACCCACATCAATCACAGGATAACCTAACAGGTTCTGCATAAAAGGCGGCAGTAAGGCCATGGTCGCCAGCAGAATAATCCCGATGATAAAGATGAAAATAAGCCCGACACTGAAGTTTCTGTCCTTAAACAGCCCGGGCTCAATAAAGGGATGTTTATGGGTAAAGATATGGGCCACAAACAAATAAAACGCCATGCCAGCAATTATGGCTTCGATAACAATTTCACGACTGGAAAACCAATCGAGGGATTCTCCCCTATCGAGCAACATTTGTAGGGCGCCAATGGCCAGACTCAGCATGGCAAAACCGAGTAAATCGAACTTGCGGCTATGGTCCAGCGGCGTTTCTTTCACATAGGCGGCAAGACCAAACCAGGCCAATAGCCCAAAAGGCAGGTTGATATAGAACACCCAGCGCCAGTTGTAATACTCAGTTAACCAACCACCGAGGGATGGCCCCAAAATCGGCCCGACCATCACCCCCACTCCCCAAAGGGCCATGGCCGAACCATGGCGCTCTGGCGGGTAACTGTCGAGTAATACCGATTGGGATAATGGCACTAAGCTGGCACCAAACACACCTTGCAATAAGCGAAATAACACAATTTGTTCAAGGTTTTGCGCCGCGCCGCACAGCATGGAGGCAATCGTAAAGCCTACCACGGCCCACATAAATACCCGTTTACGCCCAAGCCTTGCGGTTAAAAAACCCGTCAGTGGCATAAAAATCGCCGCGGCCACAATATAGGAGGTTAACACCCAAGATATCTGATCCTGAGTCGCCCCCATGCTGCCCTGCATATGGGGCAAGGCCACGTTGGCAATCGTTGTATCCAGCGCTTGCATAATGGTCGCTAGCATCACCGAAAGGGTGATAAATCCAAGATGTTGCTCGGGCTTTTTGGTATCGGTTTGCAAAGCGTCGCTCGAATTCACGCGCTCAGCTTGGGCATGGTCTTGTCCTGCTATCACTTGCTGACTCACAGACTAAAACCCAACAACTGACGTTGATATTCAGTATCGATATCCACCACGGCGCTTAATCCGGCGCGCAGCGGCGCCTCGGGCAGCGCGGTATCAATAGCAATTCGCACCGGAACGCGCTGGGCAATTTTCACCCAGTTGCCGGTTGCATTTTGTGCGGGGATCAGCGAGAACTCAGCACCCGTTGCCGGACTTAAACTCTCGACCGTACCTTGCCAGCTATTATCGGGAAAGGTATCGATATGGATATTCACCTTTTGCCCGGGTTTGACATGGGTTAAATCGGTTTCGGTGAAATTCGCTTCAATCCAGAGGGCATGTTCGGCCACCAGCGCTAAAGCGATGGCACCAACATTCACATATTGTCCTAGCTTTGGCAGTTGACTAACAACACCTGATACTGGGGCTTTAATCTCCACGCGGCTTAAATCAAGCTTGGCTTCATTTAATTGGGCTAAGGCTTCTAAATAGCTTGGATGTTGTTCAATCGGAAAATCGGGGCTGCCGCCTAAGCTTTCAGCAATGCGGTGTAAGTCTTTTTGCAGGGTCTGAATATTCTGCCGCGCAATATCGGTATTTTGCCTTGCATCTTCAAGCTGAGATTCAGACACAAAGTGTTTACCGATCAAATTCTCCTGCCGCTTTTGCTCTTTCTCGGCAAAGGTTAACTTGGTCTCTGCCAGAGTGATTTCGGCTTGCTTCTCATGGTAACTCGCCTTGAGTACCGCTAAATCCGTCTTGGCCTGTGCCAATTTGGCACTCGCCTTATCGACCATCACCTTAAACATGGCATCGTCGAGGCGAAACAACACTTGCCCCTTCTCAACCCGTTGGTTTTCGACCACATACAAGCTGTCGACATTCCCGGCCACTTGCGCGCTTACAGGCACTTTATCCGCCTTCACATAGGCGTTATCGGTTTCCATGTAGCGGCCGCCATGCAGGTAAACCGCACCTATGGCCAGCACGGATAACAGCGGCACCACAATCAGTAATACGCCGCGCTTTTTACGCATATTCGCTTTAGGTGCTTGAGGATTTGCGTCACTCATTACAACTCCAACTTCTTCACTAAATGTCTATCACAGGGATGGGTTATCAGCTTTGATTAAGCTGAAAAATTTTTATGGATTTGCGACAACAACCTGATAACAGTGTCCGACTCTGCTTCATCGAATCCTTTAAAGGCTTGGGCGTAGACAATCGTCACGGCACGTTCAATTTCGGCTAAATGGGGCGCTGCCGCTTCTTTCAAAAATAGCTGAAAAGCGCGTCTGTCTTTGGCATCGGGCCTACGTTCAACCAAGCCAGCGTCGCACAGCACATCGATTAATCTCGCGGCCGTGATAGGTTTAATTTCGAGGCGATCCGCCAACTCAATCTGCTTAAGTCCTTCATTACGGGCGATATGTAATAAGGCTCTTGCCTGCGATAACGTCAGCGAGCAATCCGCCGTGGGTCTATAGGTTTCTTGGAACACGCGGCGCATCATGCGGGTAATATCACTTAAGAGCGCGCCTAGGGTATTTGATGAGGTTTTCATAAGCCATCCACATAGTAAGCATTACTTATTATATGGATGACATCGAATGTAAAGCAATTGCCAGCACAATCAACAAAGGTAACAAAATGCAAAGTCAGACGGAGTTAAGGGTTAAGCTATTGATCAAATAGGGCATTAATCTTTGTTCATCGAGTGATTCCAACGACTATCTGACTCAAAGCACTTAAAGGCACAGGAACAAGTTAAGGGCGTGAATGACCTAACGCTTTGCGGTAAAACCTAACCACGGACACAATTGCGCCCATCGGATTTGGCTTCATACAAGGCTTTATCCGCTCGGCTAAACAAGGTATCGGCATCATCGCCTTCCTGCAAAGACGCTAAACCGATAGACACAGTGATGGCGCCCAAGGAGAGTTTTTTATCTTTACCTATGGCTAAGCGCCGCTCAGAAATCCGCTCCCTTAGGGTTTCGGCCACTTGCAACGCATCGTGGAAATGGGTATTGGGCAACAGCACCACAAATTCTTCGCCGCCATAGCGGGCGACAAAGTCATCCCCCCGCACACATTGTTTGAGGGCGAGCGCCACATAGGCTAACACCTTATCCCCCACTTGATGGCCATAGTTGTCGTTAAACACTTTAAAGCGGTCAATATCAATGAGTAATAAGCTGCAACGGGTATGTTGCTGCTCGGCGCGGTGGATATGATCTTGAATCGCAATTTCGTAGGCGCGGCGGTTATGTAATGAGGTTAATTGGTCCGTCATCGCCGCCAAACTTAAATTTTCCATTTCGGTCTTTAAGTTTTGTACCTCTTGCCCCATGGCGCTCAGGCTCTGCTCCATGGTTTGGTTATTGACGAGTAAACTTTGCATTTCATCAATCACCCCATCCACTAACTGATTGAGCGTGCACACATCCGGCTTAGTCTGAAGCTGTAGGCCAAAGTCCGCCAGAGTGCTTGAAAATGCCTCCGTTCCCTGATTTAACTGAGTGATTTTACTGATCAGCGAGTTGATCAATATCTGAGTTTCAATTTGAACGTTCTCGATAACTTCGGGGGATTTCTCTTGAATAAAATTCTTATACAGACTGGTATTTACCTCCTTAGTGAACACCACTTTATTCGCCAGAAAGCCATCGATAGCGCGATTTAAGTCGAGATTCGTCTGGGCAAAATACTCATACCAAACCGTGTAATTCTCTGGAGTGACCGGAATATCGAGCGCCGACATTTGTGGCACGGCTAAACGCAAAATTTGCGCCGCTGAATCGAGCTCTTTAGTGGCAGCAGGAGATGACATGAGTCGCGCACCTAGTGTTGTTATTTTTTTGTATAACTTAAGTTAACTCAACTGCTTCGATTTGGATACGGGACACAATAATTATTATGATAAGGCGCAAAAAATAAAGAAGGATGTTGCCATCCTCCTTTATGTATTCACATACCCGCTGAACTTAGCCGCGGCAGCGAGCAAAAATATCTAACTTAGGCTGATACACTTGGGTCTGAACATTCATTAATCCCAGCAGACTGTCGAACAGATTGTCGTGGGAGAAGCCGCCCTTCTCGGCCTCTTTGGCTAAACACGCCATATTCAAATGGTTGTCTTGGCTGAAATCCTCCGACACCCAGGCCAGCATAGGAATACTGGTCTGTTCAATCGGCGCAATACCGTACGGCGCGCCATGCAAATACATGCCTTTCTCACCCAGAGATTCGCCGTGGTCCGACACATAGAACATGGCGGTATCAAACTTAGCCTGTTGCTGTTTAAGCTTATTCACCACTTCACTGATAATGTAATCGGTATACAAAATCGTGTTGTCATAGGTGTTCATCAGCTCTTCGGCGCTGCAGTTTTGAATGTCGCTACGTGGGCAATCCGGCGTAAATTTACGGTGCTCTGGTGGATAACGCAGGAAGTACGTCGGCCCGTGGCTGCCAATCACATGCAGGGCAATCACAGTGTCTTTCTGCTCCGCATTGGCTAAGGCTTCGTCGAGTTTATTGAGCAGCACTTGGTCGAAACAATATTGGCCCGAGCAGAGTTCTGGATCGCTATTCAAGTCAATTGTGATGTTTTCAACCTGATCGCATACCCCTTTACAGCCAGAGTCATTATCAAACCACTGCACTTTAATCCCGCCGTGATTTAACACATCGATGGCCGTGTCTTGGGCATAGGCGCGGCGAGAATCGTAATCCTCACGTCCCATACGCGAGAACATGCAAGGCAGCGAGACCGCAGTGGCCGTACCGCAGGAATGGGTATCTTTAAAGGCGATTAAGCCTTGTCCCTCTGTGTAAGCATTGGTCGGTTTATCATAACCATAGTATTGATAGTTCATTGAACGGGCAGTCTCGCCTACCACCAGCACTAACAGGTTAGGTTTACCATTGGTATTGGTCGTAACATTTTTGGCATCCAAACCCAGTTGTTGGTATTCAATCGGCGTTTGCAAATAGTGCACATTGATGTACTTAGCGGCCGCACCAATAAAATAAGTCGGCACGATATAACGCTTGATCTCATCGTTATTGCGGCCAAAGGCGGCGTAATCTTGGAAATAGAAGAAGGCGATAATCCCAAGCCCCGCTAGCATCGCCAACATAAACAAGACTTTATGCAGCAACTCTTTAAAAAATGGCTTGTATTGGATATTGGCTTTGTAAATCAAATAGGCGGGTAAAATCCCCGTGAGCAGCATGTTGAGGATGGAAGCAAAGTTCACATACATCAAGGCTTCGGCGCTGTTGGTTTGAAAGGTGTTTTCAATCATGCCGTAGTCGAACACGACATTGTATTTGAGCGCCGCAAAAAACACGCTCGATGACAGCAGCGTGAGAATGATGAAAAAGGGTTTTACTAGGTATTTCACCGTAAACAGTGAAAACACAAAACTCAGTGCAAAGGTTAAAAACAGCGGCATGGATGCGATAAAAATCGGATCGACATCAGGCTGTTTTTCAATGCCTTTCTTGATGACTTCAAAGAGTGGGATATTAAAAACGCAAACGTAAAATAATGCGGTGATAAAGGTGAAGCGGTTCACGGTTAGAGTTTTAAATCTCGTCAGCACTGGTAATGCTCTCTTAAATAAATAGTGGGCCGAAACTAGCTTAGTTTTCTTAAGGGAATCTTATGCCTAAAAATGAATGTCATCTTAGCAACTGAACTTGGCCTACTCAATAAAATGAGTAATATTATTAACAAGTTAAAATACGGATTAAAAAAACGGCCGAACCTCAAGGCATTCGACCGTTTTTTGCTCCCCAACCTATAGGGACTTGCTCGGTATTAATCGCGAATTGTTAAAATTTTATTGTCACGCATCACGATTATTTTAACTGCTGTAATAAGTAGGCAAACGCCATCGAATTTAGTTCCGCAGCTTGATTATTATCTGCAGCGCCTGCGTGTCCACCTTCGATATTTTCATAGTAAAGCACATCGATGCCCATGTCCTTCATCTTGGCTACCATCTTACGCGCGTGTCCTGGGTGTACCCTGTCATCACGGGTTGAGGTAGTGAAGAACACCTTAGGATACTGGGTGTCCTTGTGCAGATTATGGTATGGCGAATAGGTTTTAATGTAGGCCCATTCTTCAGGAACATCGGGATTACCGTATTCCCCCATCCAACTTGCGCCGGCGAGTAACTTATTGAAGCGGTACATGTCGAGTAACGGCACTTGGCAGACCACAGCATTGTAGAGATCGGGACGACGAGTAAAGGCAGCGCCCATCAGCAAACCACCATTACTGCCACCTTGAATGCCTAAATGCTTGCTCGAGGTAATCTTACGGGCAATCAGATCCTCGGCGATAGCTTCAAAGTCCTCATAGGCCTTATGACGATTCTGCTTAAGTGCCGCTTGATGCCACGCAGGACCGTACTCGCCGCCACCACGGATATTGGCCAGCACATACACGCCGCCCTGCTCTAACCAGTTTTTACCAATGGTTGCCGAATAGGCTGGGCGCAGTGACACTTCAAAACCACCATAACCATAGAGCAGTGTGGGATTGCTGCCATCGAGCTTAAGATCCTTTGCCATCACCACAAAATACGGCACTTTGATGCCATCCTTTGAGGTCGCAAAATACTGCTCGGTGGTAAATTTATCCGCCGCAAATTGCTGAGGCATACCTTTCATCTTTTGCGGTTTTAGCGCCTTAGCATTGACGGTATACAGGCTCGATGGTTCAAGGAAGCTTGTGTAATTGACAAAGAAATCATCACTGTCGCGCTCCATATCCATCACGGTAAGCGCGCCGTTGGCCTCAAAGGGTACCGGCGTGCTTTGCCATGCGCCTTTCACGTCTTGCTCATAACGAACAAGTTTGCTCTTCACGTTATCGAGCCAATTAACAAAAATCGCGCTCTTACTGAACGTTAACTGGGCGATTGATGCGGTAGGCGTAGGGCTAACAAATTCAGTAAAGGATGCTTTTTGGGCAATCAAATCCGTCACATTGGCGTACACCACTGCGCCTTGGCTGAATGTCGCCGCAGGGGTTGCTAAGTCACTCTTAAGCTCAATAAACAACTTGCCTTGGAAATAGCCTTTAATCTCGGCATCCTGTGGGAGTGGCAGCTTAATGAGTTTGCCGTCTTGGTAAACATATTGAGTAGCGGTGTAAAAGGTATGCGCCTCGGTGACTAGGCTCAGTGGGGTTTTATCGTCAAATATCACCCAACCCGATACCGCGACCGAAGTTTTGTCGCCACTGAAAATGGTTTTCGCTTGCTCAAGCGGCGTACCACGTTGCCATAACTTCACTACGCGGGGATAACCCGAGTCCGTCATGCTTTGGTCATCGCCAAAATCGGTACCGACAAAGGCCTGATCGGTATCAATCCAACTAAGGCTAGATTTCGCTTCTTTTAAGAAGAAAGGTTTATCTTTCGCGGGCACAAAGTCTTTGGTGCTTAAATCAAATTCACGCACTTCGACCGCATCGGCGCCGCCACGGGATAAGGACACAAAACAGCGCTGATTCTGTGGATACTGGCAATCAATCCCCTTGAACACCCAGTTAACCGCTTCGGTTTTGCCTAAGGCATCGACATCGAGCACGGTTTCCCACTTTGGATCCGCCTTGGCATATTCTTCCATCGTAGTGCGACGGTAAATCCCGCGCACATGGGTATCGTCCTTCCAAAAGTTATACAGCTTATCGCCAATATGGGTGGCGTAAGGAATACGCTCTTTGTCATTGAGGATAGCGAGGCTGTTGGCAACTAAAGTATCGAATCCTTTGAAGGCTTTTATTTCGGCGGCAGAAGTAGCATTTTGGGCCTTAACCCACTCCATCGGCTTTGCGCCTTCAACCTCTTCGAGCCAAATATATTTGTCTTCTTCGGCGTGGAGTTGACCACTCATAGTGAGTACCCCTGCAATGCACCAAGGCAGTAATTTACGATTCATGTTATTCCTTTTTAGACAGAGTCCTTGAACAGAGCCCTTAAATTGAGTCCATCTTGATTTCTGCCCTACATTACCTTAATTGACCTCCAGTTCAACCTTTAATACAACAAGAATGTAACAAAAGGTAAGATATTGTAATCACGAATGATTAATCGAGAATGAATCGAAAATATTCGAGATGTTATGCCATAAAAAAGCGCCCAATGGGGCGCTTTAGTGAATACTCAATAGCGAGTTAACTCTGCCATTAAAACTCTTGGTTCATCCGCGTCAACAGACTCAGCAGTAAGCTTCGCTCCTCTGCACTCATCTTAGCGGTGAGATCGGTCGTTAATTGCAAATGCAGCGCATCATGCTCAAGGAACAGCGCCTGACCTTTCTCGGTGAGCTCGACCAGAATCGAGCGTCTGTCACTCTCATGGGGACGACGCATCACCCACTGGGATTCGACCATTTTATCGATTTGTACCGTGAGCGTGCCTGTGGTCACGCCGATTTTGTCAGCCAGTTCCTTCATTCGCATCGCGCCGTGCACCCCCAACAACTCTATTGTGTGGACCTGCGATAAGCTAAACCCCTTATCGCGCACAATAGCATGCTCCCACGATGATAATTTTTCATAAAACTCAATAATCACATGGTTCAAGGCCTGATCCGTAGAATGGGCGGACGCGGCTGATAAAGCATCATGCGGGTGTGCAACTGTCATTAGGCTTCCTTAGCCACACACTCACGTTGACGGCAAGTATGCAGCTCAATGGTAATATGGGATAACTCAGGGAACTTAGTCAGTAACTGATTAAAATAACTGGCTTCTTTCGGTGAGTGAGACACAATGGACACCATCATAGCATGGTGATCGGCACTCACGCGCCAAATATGTAAATCGGCAACTTGATGGTCCGGTACCGCTTCAATGGTCTCACGCACTTTGCGCTGTAGCGAGGCTTTTACTCCACCGTCCAACAAAATCGGACTGGTCTGTTGGATAAGACCCCATGACCAGCGACTGATAATAATCGCGCCAACAATCCCCATAATCGGATCGAGCCAGGTTAAGCCCATATATTTACCGAATAACAGCGCCGCAATCGCCAGTACAGAGGTTAACGCATCGGCTAAAACGTGGAAATAAGCCGCCCTTAGATTGTGATCATGGCCCGAATGCCCGTGTGAATGCCCATGAGAATGATCCTGTGCATGGCTGTGTGAATGGTCGTCATGGTCATGGTCATGGTCATGGTCATGGTCATGGTCAGCATGTTGATCGTGCCCATGGCAGCAATGATTATCTTGATGATCCTTATGGTCATCATCTTCATCGTCGTGATCATGGTCGTGTGAGTGACTGTGCGAATGGCCATGCGAGTGGCCGTGTGAATGGTCGTGGGAATGATGATCCTTCAACAGGAACACACTCAGTACGTTCACGCTTAAGCCAATCAGGGCGACAAAAATCGCTTCATTAAAGTGA
Source organism: Shewanella sp. FJAT-51649 (assembly GCF_019457435.1). NCBI lineage: Bacteria > Pseudomonadati > Pseudomonadota > Gammaproteobacteria > Alteromonadales > Shewanellaceae > Shewanella > Shewanella sp. FJAT-51649. The sequence goes on from NZ_CP080411.1 coordinate 2,618,557, forward strand.
ATATCCTCAGGATTAATCAAGCGCATGCCCGATTCAATTAACATCACTAAGGCCACTAAGCCCAAGGCGATGGCGCTGGTGTAACCGCCGAGCACACTGACTTTACCAGTGCCAAAGGCAAAGGCCGGATCGTTGGCATGCTTACGGGCATAGGAATAGGCAAATAAGGTGATCATAAAGGCGGCGGCGTGGGTACCCATATGCCAACCATCGGCCAGCAAGGCCATAGAGCCATAAATGGTCCCCGCCACAATCTCGGCCACCATGGTAATCACGGTGAGATACAACACATAACGGGTATTTTTTTCGCCCGCGGTATTTTGGTTAGAAAATCCATGGGAATGTTGCCACTGCGCGACAGAATGCCCAAGCCCAGTACTCTGCATCGGCTTCTCGGTTGAAGATGTTGTTTTCATTATTTTTTCCTAAGCGATTTTCCCTAGCTTGCATAAATGAGTGCGTAAATTCATGCAGCAAGAGCAAACCCACTGTGGTGATTGATGACTTCTGTCGCCAGTTTAGTTTGAAAATCAAAATATATAAATATCAAAATAATCATTTTTCAAACTATTTGTATAAGTGTTGCAACGACTCACAAAATTTAAACGCAGCAAAGTACCATCCCACATTCACAATGTGCGTATAGACAAGGCATAAACTCGAAACGGGTAAGCGATAAAAACGATAAAGCAAATAACACAAAGGCGCTTAAATCAATCGACTTAAGCGCCTCTGCATGGGAAGGGATTTGAAGGCAATATCAGAACATGGATACAAAGAATGCACTGAAAAATAAAGCAATTACAACTGTTGTACCTAGCGCCATTTTTAGTTCGGTGTTCATATTCACTCTCCTAGTTGGTATAACCCCATTATTATCAAGGCTGAGATAAATGCCTATATTGAGATAGTTATTTTGTGAGCAAGAGCTAAATAATCGTGCACTTTTCACACCGCACCGCCAAGCAAAGTGACATAGCTCACGAAACAAGAGCTTCCCTAGCGCACGCAATTATCGAAATCAAGACCTGGCAATCCATTTATTCGATTAACATTCCGGCATGACTTACGGCAAATTTTGATATACTGCCGCCGTAATTCATTGACCGAGATAATCCTATGTCACAACTGTTACACACCATGCTTCGCGTCGGTAACTTAGAACGCAGTATCGCTTTTTACACTCAAGTGCTGGGCATGAAGCTGCTCCGCACCTCAGAAAACCCAGAGTACAAATATTCCCTCGCCTTCGTGGGTTTCGGTGAAGAATCAACGGGTCAGGCCGTCATCGAGTTGACCTACAACTGGGGAACGGAAAAATACGATCTCGGCACGGCCTTTGGTCATATCGCCATCGGTGATGAAGACATTTATGCCCGCTGCGAAGCCATTGCCGCTGCGGGTGGTAAAGTGACTCGCGCACCCGGCCCTGTTGCTGGTGGCACCACTGAAATTGCCTTTGTGGAAGACCCCGACGGTTATAAGATTGAATTTATTCAAATGAAATCGGCGACCCAAGGTTTAGGTTAAGCCTATTACCTTCCCGCCTGATATAAAAATGGCGTTTGCAAAGCTGTAAACGCCGTTTTCTTTACTCATGAATAAATGCCAACACCACAGATTACCGCTTACCCTCGGCGGCCATGGCGATACGGCTGTTGCGCTTCTTCTGCCAAATGGGTAAACGCCACGCGAGCAACAAACTAAAGCCAAGGATATACAGACTCGGTTCGATGATTTCGGATTTTACCGACCAATAAAAATGAATCGGCGCCAGTATCGCCACCACATACACCCCATTGTGCAGCGTTTGCCAGCGGCGGCCCATTTTACGCATCAAGGCTTTAAAGGATGTCAGTGCTAGCGCAGTAACAATCACATAGGCCAGTGCACCGACTAAAATATAAGGCCGTTTCGCCACTTCACTGAAGAATAACTCCCAAGCAAACAGCAGATCTAAACTAAAAAACGCCACAATATGCAAGGTCGCATAGGCAAACACGTACAAGCCAACTAAGCGGCGCGTCTGCATTAACCAACCTAATTTTAATCCCTTAGCAAGGGGGGAAATCAGCAGTGTGGCCGCCAACGCATTTAAAGCGCCAATGCCAGTAAAGTGGATAATATGCTGTACGGGATCGCCGCCCGCACGGCCCAACAGCACTGTAAAAACCAACCAAGCAATCGGAATAAGCCCAATCAAATGAAAGACCAGCTTTACCCACAAAAGCTGTTTTGGCGTGACTCTTAACGCCGTGATATTGAACATAGGACTCCTACTCTTTTGCCCTTTAAAGACGCTGACCTATTTGCAGCTTTTGCAGCTCGTTCGCTAGACGCAATCGATTGCGCCTAGGCTACGGCCGCTAAATGGATTAATAAAACTGTCTTAAATCCATGCCCTCATATAACGAGGCGACAAACTCACCATAGCCATTAAAGGGCTGCGTATCGATGCGTTTTGCCGAGAATAACCCGCCCTCGCCGATGCGCCGCTCGCTCGCCTGCGACCAACGGGGATGATCCACCGCAGGATTCACATTGGCATAAAAACCATACTCATGGGGCGCGAGTTGATTCCAACTGGTGGGCGGCAGCTTGTCCATCACCCGAATGCGGACGATGGATTTAATGCTCTTAAAACCGTATTTCCAAGGCACCACTAAACGGATCGGCGCGCCGTTTTGCGGCGGCAAGGTTTTTCCGTAGAGTCCGACCGACATCAGCGTCAGCTCATTCATCGCCTCGGCAATGGTTAGACCTTCCACATAGGGATAATGAATGCCGCCACCCATTAAGCGGCTCTTTTGCCCCGGCATTTGCTCAGGATCGAAGGCGGTTTCAAAGGCAACATACTTGCCTTTACTGGTCACGCCGACTTTCTTCAATAAAGCGGCGAGCGGAAAGCCTACCCAAGGGATCACCATGGACCAAGCTTCGACGCAGCGCAGGCGGTAAATGCGTTCTTCCAGTGGAAACAGCTTAGTGAAATCTTGATAATCGAGGGTCATCGGGCGCTCCACTTCACCTTCGATACGTAATTGCCAAGGGTCGACCTTAAACTGCTGGGCGTTATCAGACGGATCCTGCTTGCTGGTACCAAACTCGTAAAAGTTATTGTGGGTGGTGACCTTATCCACGGGGGTCAGCACTTCGTCCTTACCAAAGCGGGCATTGGCCTCAAAGGTTAATGGCGTGGTGATAAAGCTGGTTTTGGGCTGATCGCCAAACAGATCGAATAATCCCGCCTGCACATAACCCGGAATGCTGGCCCCAATCGCACCAAGGCCCATGGCTTTGACTATGTGACGGCGCGCCTTAAACACCGACTCGGGTGTCACTTGATTATCTTGGATATGCCAGCGCGCTTTTTTCAAAATACCCGGTGTAAAACGTGATTGATTAGCCAATTGACACCTCTGCAAAAATAAATGTTATGTACCGGCGCTGACTCACACTCTGCGCTCGCCTAAAAAGCCTCAGGTACATTTACCTGTGTTGATAAGCTGTAGGGATATAGACACAGATAACAGCAAAAAAATTTCATCCCTCACAGTATCTCAACTTAAGCGACTAAGTCTTGCTCATTTGAGTCATCGCCTAAACAGATTGTTAATTAAAGCACTTGAAGCCTTTTTGGGGGCATGCGACCCTAGGCGCCACAGCTAAAGGAGTGCTAATAAGATGCCATTTTCTCAATCTTTTTCCCTCGCCCAGATCATCGGTCTTCTCGCCGTGGCCTTTTTAGGACTGCTAATCGGTGCCCTACTCAATCAACGTCTCACCCGCTCACGCTGGCAACAGTTTAAAGACGAATTAGAGCAAGAAATGCGGCAAGTAAACGAAGACGCCGAGCTCTCCCTCGCCCAGCAGCAAGTTTTAGTCGACGACAAAGATAACCAACTGCGCCAATGCCAACAGCGCTTGGAGCAAAAGATAGAACAACTGGGTAAAGCCGAAGCCATGGCCGAGCGTTTGCCGAGTGTTGAGCAGCAACTTGCCGACAGCCATCGCCGCCAACTCGAGCTCCAACTGGCCTTATCTAAATCCAACGCGATGCAACAGACCATTCAAGCTAAGGCCGATGCCCAGCAATCCGCCATGCAGGAAAAAATCGCCACCTTAGAAATGGCCGAAGTGCGCCTACAAACCCAATTTGAGAACCTTGCCAATCGAATTTTCGAAGAGCGCAGCGAAAGCTTTAAACATCAAAATGCCAACCAGTTAGAAGGCGTGCTCGGGCCGTTGAAGCAGCAGTTAGAAGGCTTTAGGCAGCAAATTCGCGAATCCTACAACCATGAACAGTCGGAGCGCAGCGCCCTCAAACATCAATTAGAACATCTGCGCGAGCTCAACTTAAAAATGAGTCAGGATGCCATTAACCTGACCAAAGCCTTAAAGGGCGATAACAAGCAGCAAGGTAACTGGGGCGAAGTGATTTTAGACCGCGTGCTGCAAGAAAGCGGTCTGCGCGAAGGTCACGAATACCACACCCAGCAAGAGCTGAAGGACGACAGCGGCAAACGCTTTAAGCCAGACGTAATAGTGCATTTGCCTGAAAATAAAGATGTCGTTATCGATGCCAAGATGTCGCTTGTCAGCTACGAGCGCTATTTTAATAGCGAAGATCCGCTGGTGCGTGAACAGGCCATCAATGAACACGTTTTATCGATCCGCAATCATATTAAGGGATTAAGTCAAAAGGATTATCAGCGTTTACACGGCCTCAAAAGCTTAGATTATGTGCTGATGTTTATCCCAATTGAACCCGCGTTCTTACTGGCCCTAGAGCATGACCCAAGCCTTGTTAACTTTGCCCTTGAGCAAAATATTATGCTGGTCAGTCCAACCAACCTCTTGGTTGCCCTGCGAACAATCAATAATATCTGGCGTTACGAGTATCAAAACCAGCACGCCCAAACCATTGCCAAACAGGCGGGCCGGATCTACGACAAACTCTGTGGCTACCTCGACGATATGGAAAAACTCGGTCGCGCTCTGGATAACGCCGAGAAAACCTATCACAGTGCCATGAACAAATTGTCATCGGGCAAAGGCAATTTAGTGCGTCAAGCGCATTTAATGCAGCAACTAGGTGTTGATACCAGCAAGCAACTCGATAAGATGTTACTTGAGAAGGCGCTTAACGAGGCCTTAGACGAGAGTGATGCGCAGGACAGCGGTGATAATCAAATTCATCGCGATACGCTTTTGCCCCATACTGAGGATGCCACCGCACTCGAACAATAACGATCAACACGCAGTTTAAAAGCCAATAACTCATAATCCTGAATCGATAGGGAAAAGTCGATTGTAACCTTGATGCCCGGAGGCAAGTTCTGCATGTGCAACCCATTGACAAAGATGGTGTTATCCAGCGCAATTATCATCGCAGGGGCATTCAATGCCTCTGCGGCTTTCGCGTTAACTTCTACCCAGAAGACCTTTCTTGAGGCTGAAAAAGCCTTGAAGAAACAAGACTATGCCACCTACAAGCCCCTGCGTGCTAAGTTAGGCGATTATCCGCTGGCGATTTATCTCGACCATGATATCGACATTGGCAAGCTCAATGATTTACGCGGCAACGACGCTAAGGCCATGATCGATAAGTATCAAACCACGCCTATGTACCAGCGCCTGCGTTCAAAATATTTATTAAATGCTGGCGGCCAAAAGCGTTGGAACGACTTTTTGAGCCTCGCTCAAGACGCGCCGACCGATGTCAGGCTGCAGTGTTATTTCTATGAGGCCAAACTCGCCAAGGGCGAAACCCAAACCGCCTACACGGCGGCGCAGTCACTTTGGGTCTATGGCGATTCCCGTCCCAAGGAATGCGATCCCCTCTTCAATGCTTGGACCAAGGCCGGTAAGCGCACTCAGGATGTGATTTGGGCGCGGATGTTACTGAGTTTCGATGAGGGACAAACCAGCCTGCTGAGTTACCTATCGCAAAAAATCACCGTGCATAGCGCCGAGGCAAAACGCTTAGTGGCGGTGTTTAAAGATCCCAATAGCCTGCGTCATACCGAAAAATTTAAGGACAAAAATCCTATCGTTGGCGATATCGTCGCCGCGGGCTTAAAACGCCTTGCCCGTAAGGATCTCGACCAAGCCATCAATTTATATACTCGGTATCAAAAAGCGAAACGCTTTACCCCAGCACAGGATCAACAGCTGCAAAAGTACTTGGTGCGCCGCGTGTTGATTGAGCAGGATGATAACTTTAGAGACTGGGCCGATAACCTGCTGCCCGAGATGAAAAGCGATGATATGTTCGAGCGCCGCTTACGCTGGGCGATCCGCGAGCAGGACAGCACCCATATCGCGCGCTACTTAGATTTATTATCGCCTGAAAGCGTAGCCAAAGAGCGCTGGCAGTATTGGTTGTATCGCACTAACGCGAAACACGCCCCCGAAAGCGCCACTAAGGCGTTAGCAGCTGTCAGTAATGAGCGCAATTTTTACGGTTTTGCTGCATCGCAGTTATTGAATAAGCCCGTGTCCTTAAATCAAAGCCCTGAGCCTGTGGTGGATGGGACCAGTCAAAAACTCGAAGACGATTTAGGCTTTGTGCGCGTACTGGAGCTGATGGCGCTGGATCGTTACTTCGATGCCCGCTATGAATGGGTCGCCCTGCTAAAACGCAGCAATAATGAGATGCGCGCCCGCTATGGTCGTTATGCTCACGATCAAGGCTGGTATGACTTTGGCGTGGAGGCCAGTATTCAAGGCAAGCTCTGGGATGATATTCCCCTGCGCTTCCCGATGGCGCATCAGTCAGGCTTCGAACACGCCAGTAAAAAGCACAAGGTCAATATTGATGAAATCCGTGCCATTAGCCGCCGCGAAAGTGCGTTTTTCCTCTATGCGACCTCGGGTGTCGGTGCCCGCGGTTTAATGCAGATTATGCCCGCGACCGCCAAGGCAACCGCGAAGAAACACGGGGCTAAGTACAGCGATCCTAAGGATCTCTACAGCGCCGAGCTTAACTTAAACTTAGGCAGCGCCTATTACGCGCAATTGTTGAAGGATTTCAATCAAAACCGCGTGTTAGCAACCGCCGCCTATAACGCGGGCCCCTCGCGGGTTCGCCGCTGGTTAGCGGAGTCGAATGGAAAGCTCGATGCCATGAGTTTTATTGAGTCCATTCCCTTCACCGAAACCCGTGAATATGTGCAAGCCGTGTTAAGTTATCGGTTGATTTACGAGGCGCAAAAACAAAAGCCACAGCCTTTATTTAACGAAGCTGAGCTCAAGTTCCATTACTAAGCTACATGGCGAAAATGGGATAGTAATCGAACAGTAATCAAGGTGGCATTAGCCACCTTGATCATTTTTGGCAACATCAAGATGCCGTTTTATCACAAGGTTTAACCGTATGGGTGTTTAATCGGCAAACGCGCTCAAGCGAGGTAAACTTGTTTGCACTCTTGGTCACTAAATGCGAATAATTAGCGATTAGTCATTTAACACGCCAGTCTCGATGCTCAATCTCAGCGGTTTATCCTTAAGTTGCGAATATCAGCCCTTTGTCTGTCCCCATACCCAACGCATTCATGGCTATGAAGCACTCGCCCGTTTTTACCTCGAGCAGGGTCAAGCCATCGCCCCGAATCTAATCTTTGAGCAATTACACGAAGCCAGCGAACAACTGGCGGCAGTTGAGTTTCAGGCAAAAGCCTTTCAGCTCAAACACGCCCCACAGAACCAGCGTTTATTTGTGAATGTAGACCCCCACGCGGTGGATGGGGCGCATACCCAAAAATTACTCGACCTACTATCACAGCATCCGCAATTGACGGTAGAAATTATTGAAAACACCTGCGTGAGTGATGCCGAGCTTGCTAATCGCCTATTCCATCAATTTAAAGCGGCCAATATTCAAGTGGCGCTCGATGATATCGGCGCGCCCCACTCCATGCTCTCCATCGATTTAATGATGAATGTGAATTACCTCAAGTTTGACCGCTACTGGCTTAAATTAATCGACGCGCCCCATGGCATCGCCCTGCTCGGCGCCCTGATTGAATTTGGCAAACGCACGGGCAAACAATGCATCCTCGAAGGCATAGAAACCGAGGCCCAACTCCAGCTAGCCCGCGAGCTAAATATCGATCTAGTGCAGGGATTCCTATTCAAACCTTGGTTTATCCGCCCGGAGCAAAGCGAAAGGTTAATTTGTTAGGGATAATAAGGTTTTATTCAAAATGGCAGAGTGAACATTGGTTTGCCGCCATTAATAATGTTAAGGGTTCTTCGAATTTAATAATCATATAGTGCAGATATTGATTGTCATTGTTTCCCCTGTGACACGCCGCCTATTTATTTAACAAGAAGTGTCCCAATCGGCCTCGACGGCGGCATCTGCAACACATGGAAGTGTAAATGTTTCGTTCACATGGCCTATGATGTTCCCGACATCATAGTGGCATTTCCCATATCCCTATGGGTCTGATTTGAAAGAGCGGCTATGCCGCCAACGGTCACAGGTGCAACAGTGGCAATCTTTACGACCATTGAACTGTTCATCTAGCTAAAAGCTTTTTGCCCCATTCCGTATTTCGGCTCGTTAGCTCAACCGGAAATTCCCACACCTGCTGCCATACATATTCTTATCTATTTGCCTATGTTTGGCCTTACCAGAAATCGGCTAACAATGTATGGGTATACAGTCGTATTTAAATTTAGGTGTTTTGGTCTGATTTTTAGACAAAATCAGTACGCACTAATTCCATCAGAAATAAATAAAACTCTATAAAATCAGTTAAATATAGTAACTGAATTTTAGTTAATAGGTTTGAAAAACGCGCATGCGCGTTTTTCCAGATGGTATATTTAACAGAATGCTGATAAGTTCTTTGCATACAGATAGTTAACTGTGCGCGTTTTCACTGGTCCAACGAGGTAAACGCGCATGCGCACTAATAAAATGTTAGAGGTTACATCCAATCATGGAAGAACTGCTCAAATACTTCACAACGAACGTCACTGGCGACAAGGTTTGGATTGCTTTCTTATTCCTGGCTGTTTACTACGTACTCAAAAAGGAGCCCTTCAAAGTATTTGCTCATTATTCCGAAAAGAAAGAAAAAGAGCATGATCTGGCAAAAACATTACTTGACTCCCAAAAACTTGGGAAAGAGGCCAACGAATTCCTACGCGAACACTTAGAAAGGCATGCATTTCGCAAGTACTATGGAATAAATGCAGATGCTGAAATGAGAGAAGCACTTATAAAATTTCATAGAAAGCATCAGCGAAAAATTGGCTGGCATGACATAAGAAGAGCGTACTCAAACATTACCCTTTCAGGCACTAAAATCTCCGCAAGCCTACAGTGGCATGAACACCTAATGCGGTGGATAGTAACAACACTCTGCTACTTAGTCGGCGCATATGCTTTATTCGTAATGGTTTATGCAGTGCTTACTATTAGCTCTGGTAACACCTTGACTCTTCTTAGCCTAACTCTTGCAGCTCTACTGCTTCTCGTCACTGCTGTAATTTTCTCGAGCCTAAATTGGCCGTACCATAGCGCGAGGAAAATCATTTCAGTATCAACCGAGTGAGCAACCTCTAACAACCGGTTCAAATCGCTCGCTGCGCTCACTGGGACGGGCTAAAGCCCGCCCATTAACCAAACGTTAGCCATACAAATTGAGTTTCGTGCAAATGGAAAAGATTTCAGATAAATGCATTAAAGATTTTCTTGAAACTGCACCTCTATATTCGTGGAAGGAGTTCAAAAAGCCCGATATGAATAGAAGCAGTCTCTGGATCAAGGAAATCGATTCGTTTTGTGAGACGTGCAATCAATTGAGGCCGTTTCAAGACATGAGGTCAAGAGGTGGTGGCGCTGGCATGGCGTTTCAAGCACTTTCTACAGGGACGTCATATTTTCAATTCTCATGTGCTTCTTGCCGTGGTAATCAGCATGAATATTTAGTTGAACAAATTGTTACTGATGAAACAATAAAAATTCAGAAATATGGTGAACGCCCTAGGAAAAAGCTAGAGAGAGATCCACTTCTTCAAAATTTCTTTTCTCATGACTCTGAGTGCTACGAAAAAGCGGTTGTGTGCATTTCTAATGGCTATGGAATAGCTGCTTTCGCATATATGAGAAGAATTATCGAAAGAAATATACACGAGTTGCTTAGCCTAATTCAGGAAGATGTTGAAGGTTCTGAAAGCGAAAGACCAGTTTTAGCTAAATTGGCCGAGCTTAGAACTGAATCTCCGATGAGCGATAAGATAAGTATCGCTAATCATGCACTACCTGACTATCTCATTCCCTCAGGGCTTAATCCGCTAGGTCGATTGTACAAAGTTCTTAGTGAGGGCGTTCACAAATACGATGATGGGGAATGTCTAGAGAGAGCGAAAGCTATTCAAGCTTGCACTAAATATCTAATCAGCGAGCTTGCTGCAAGAAAGAAAAATAGGGAGTCTTTTAAGAACCTGATAGGTGGCCTGTAGTGGCTAACAAGGCGCTGCTACGGAAAATTTTCTCGCTGGCGCTCCTAAATTTCCGCAGAGCGCGGCGTTAGCCGTTAATCGGTTTTATAGTTTTTGGCTGGTTGTGCAGCCAACACCAGGGAGGTGGCTTTGTTCGGGCGGTTCGTTGCTTGGGTAAAGTGCAAACGGAAATTGCGTTCTTCGTTTCCCTTCTGGTAGTTTGGTGTTCACCAATTATTTACAGGCTCCGCTCAACGCTTTATGGCAGCCAAGCTGCAAAAGTCGGCTGTTCGCGGGGTAGTTTTTAAATTTGCACGTGCGGCGTTGTTGGTGTTTTCGCGTAGCCCTTATCCGGGCTCTCGGCTAACAAGTCGCGGCACCTGCGGCCGCAGCGACGTCAACTGCGATGCAGTTGCCGCGCGTGCGCTCAGCGTTAGGCATAGGGTTTTATATGAACGAAGATAATCAGTATATATGTCCTCCAGGCACTGACTACAGTATTGTAGCTACTCCTGATGGCAAGAATAGGGCTATGGAAGTAGCTCTGATGAAAGAACATCGATTTGCATTTTACTACTGGTTTAAATGGCATAAAGTTAAAGCCTTTGAAACCGCTCCTGCTTTGATATCAATTGATTGGCATCAAGACTTGTGTGCTCCTTGTGAAAGCGAGAAAAGTGAGTTGCTTGGCGTTGACCTAAATAGCTTTCTTAGCGTTGCACGCTTTAGTTGGGAGGGGCTCAATAGCTTAAATGATGGGCACATTCTTGCTGCTGCTTATTTAAACTTAATTGGGAACGTTTATGTTTTGTGTAAGCAAGAAATTCACGAGCCTATCTCAGTGCTTGTGGATACGTATGGTAATGAACATACGATATATTGCTTTGAACACAAAAATGATTTGGTGGCGGCACTCAACAACAGTGCTGAAGACTCTATATATTTAGATATTGATCTAGACTATTTTACTGAAAGTTCAGATCCGTGTGGGGGCGGTGAGAATTTGACAGTGATGTCCCAGACCGATATCGAAAGTGTAATTGATCCGAGCTCCAAACTTATGTCTTGGTGTTTTGAACGAATGCAAGGTCTGACTATCGCTACAGAACCAACATTTTGTGGAGGGCTTAGGAATTCAAACTTTATTTTTAACACTATTGATTCAAAGTTATTTTCTCTTCCTCTATTGGGTTCAAAGGTAGAATGGTCGCACTTAAATGCCTAACAAACAGTTCAAGAGGGATTCAGCACGCGTGGCATTTTTAGTATGCGTTAGTTTCGGTGTTGAAGTGGAATGCAGTAACATCGGTATTGCGTGCTTCACCCCTTAACTGGGCGTTATCTCCTTAGAAATTTTAATCCGAAACTGAAGAGTTAGAGCAAAGGGTCTATGTTGATTTTGTCCCAAAGCTTGCAGAGTGAGATTATTAAGTCTACAGGTTACGACAATGCTAAACAGGTGAGCCATGGTGATTAGCGAGACGACCGTCCGCCCCACGGACGGGGCGGTCGAGCATCCAAGGATGGACTTGCTTCGCGTCGTTAAGCAAATGCCATGGCTCACCTATAAATCTAAACAAAAGACCTTAGTGCTAAACAACCATTCTTCCACTGACAAATTCTATTGAACTCATTTGTAATGCTTTTCAGCCTCAAATCATACGGTGTGAAGATAATGGAATGCCTTGGCTCACCTCTCTGTTGACGGTAAGAATCACACTAAGCCGATTGATTTCACAGTAAAAGCGACTGGCTAAGCGCGACATATTCCGCCATAGTGGTAGAGCGAATGACCTTATCCATGCACAAGGAGTCTCCCGTGGCACATTCTGGTTTAAGCCAACTATTACAACAACTTGAACAAGTATTATTGGGCAAGCCACGGCAAATTCGCTTAGCCCTCGCCTGTATTCTCGCCCGTGGGCACCTGTTAATTGAAGATTTACCCGGTATGGGCAAAACCAGCCTGTCCCATGCCCTCGCCCAAAGCCTCGGCCTTAGCTATCAACGTATTCAATTTACCAGTGATATGCTGCCCGCCGATATTCTCGGGGTATCGATTTTTGATAAACACCAAGCGCAATTTGTGTTTCATCCCGGCCCTATTTTTAAACAAATGGTGCTGGCCGATGAGATTAACCGTGCCAGCCCTAAGACTCAGAGCGCCCTGCTCGAGGCCATGGCCGAGCAGCAAATTTCTGTCGATGGCGTCACCCACAGATTACCCAATCCGTTTTTTGTGATTGCCACACAAAACCCCACGGAGCAATCCGGCACCTTTCCGCTGCCCGAATCCCAACTCGACCGCTTTATGATGCGGATTTCCATCGGTTATCCTAGCCATGATGCGGAGCTGGCGATGCTCAAAAGCGATCAAACGCCGCAAACCCTCGATAACTTACCCCAATGTTTAACCCCATTGGCGTTAACCCAGTTGCAGGAGCAATGCGATAAGGTCGCGGCGTCCGATGCGCTGCTCAATTATGTCTTGGCATTAGTGCATGAGTCGCGCAACCAAACCGATGCCGTCGGCTTATCGCCCCGCGCAACCAAAGCCCTGTTGCAGGCGGCTAAAGCATGGGCATTTTTAGAGGGAAGACACTATTTAGTCCCCGAAGATGTGCAAGCGGTGTTTTGCAGCGTCGCCGAACATCGACTGCGCACCAGCAGCCAATTGCAGGGGGAAGCGCTCTCGGAGCGGATCCTCGCCAGTGTCAATCCCATCATGTAATGCCTTGCTAATCATATCGATAAGGATGCTCAGACTATGATGAGGACAGGATGAAACGAGTTTTTACGGCTTTCTGGCAACGCTGGTTGGCAAGGCGCATGCCGCCCAGTTCTGAGTTTGTCCTCAGCCATCGCAGCATCTTTATTCTGCCCAGTGGCTTTGGTTTAGTCTGGCTTGCTCTGGTACTGCTGCTGTATCTGTTTGGCACTAACTATCAAAACAACCTAGTGATTGGCCTGAGTATTTTGCTACTCAGTCTATTTAATACCTGCATCCTCTACAGCTATAAAAATCTCGCGGGTTTGCGCCTTCGCGCGCTGACGGCGCCGGAGGTATATGCGGGCGAAACCATCACCTTTCCGGTCCTGCTCACCTCAAGTCACAGCAGCCACAATATCAGCTTAAATTACCCCAATAATTTAGCTTACTTACTCAAACAGGTCGGCGCCGATGAGGTGCAAGCCTTGGTCTCGTTTGCCCATGATCGCCGTGGTCTGGTATCGCCTGGACGACTTAAGATTGAATCCTTTTATCCCTTAGGGCTTTGCCGCGCTTGGTCCCATATTGATCTCGATAATGCGCACATTGTCTACGCCCATCCGATTGAAAGCCCTTTGCAGCTAAAAGCGTCCACCGAATCCGGTGAAGACGAACGGTTAGAAAGAGCCGGAAAATACATTGCAGGCATCGATGAATACAAAGGGCTTAAGCCCCATGTGCTAGGAGAATCCCTCAAACAAGTGGCATGGAAACAATGGGCCCAAGGGCGCGGCATGTTAACCAAGGAGTTCGAACAGCCTCAGGGCGATCCCGTGTGGCTAACCTTAGTCCCCGATCCCGCACAGCTTGAACAGCAATTAGGTCAGCTCAGTTGGCAAGTCAACCATTTGAGTCAACAGGAGCAATATTTTGGTCTGTGGCTACAGCGTGTCGGGGCGGAAGATCTGATCCTCACACCCGATACGGGCAATGCCCATCGCATCGCCTGCCAAAGGGCGCTCGCACTCTACGGGCAAGATATCAGCACGCTGGATAAAACCGATAAACTGATGAATAACCAAGGCGTTAGCCATAAGCACCCGCTTCCTCCCCATGGGCAAGGCGTTCATGCGGCAAAAATGGAGCGGCGGCGATGACAACGCAAACTTCGACGCATCAAAAAGTGAATCCATCTAAGCTGACAACCTATCATGCCAATGGGCCGCAGACGGGGGACAATATCAGCCGCCAAACGCTGTTTTGGCTGCTGCTCACCAATATTGCGGTACTCAGCCCCTTGTTTGATAAAACGACGCCTTGGACCCTTGGGATCTGCGCCATTTGCCTGGTGTGGCGAGTCGGTATCTATGTTGGCAAAGTGGCAAAACCACCACGCTACTTAGTCACAAGTCTTGCCATTGGCGCCGCGATTACGCTCGCATTGGTATCGGGAGAGATTGGGCTATTAAACGCCTTAGTCAACCTGCTGATTTTAGGATATGCCTTAAAATACATTGAGATGCGCAGCGTCCGAGATGTGCGAGCCGTGGTGATTGTGGGCTACTTTTTAATTGCGCTGACCTTTATTGACCACCAATCTATGCTCAATACCGTGCATTTAATTGGGGTTACTATCATCAATACCTGCGTACTGGTGACCCTGTATCAAAGCAAACACAACTGGCAGCACACCGCTTGGATTGGCGCTAAATTATTGCTGCAGAGTGTACCTCTGGCGCTGCTGCTGTTTTTGGTTCTGCCGCGCTTTGCCCCGCTCTGGCTAGTCCCGAATATGAAGGAAGCCCAAACCGGACTCTCGGATACCCTTTCCGTGAGCGATATCAGCAAACTCACCCGCTCCTCCGCATTGGCCTTTAGGGTAAGCTTTACCGAGGCAAGACCCATCCAAGCCGAACTCTATTGGCGCGCGCTGGTGCTGGAAGATTACGACGGCCAAACCTGGCGCCAAGATGTCGGCATCAAACAAATTCAAAAGGATGCGCTGTTTTTTCCGCCCTCAAGACCCGATCCCGCGCGGCGACTCCCCACAGCGATGACGGATGATACAGGCAGTCATGCGCCGCAGCGATACGACTATCAAGTGATTGTTGAACCTAGCCACCAGCCTTGGTTATTTGGACTCGATGTGGCCTATAGCCAAGATGAAAAGGTCATCAACCTACCCGATTATCGACTCTATTCCCTACGTAATGTCGACCAACGCATGGGCTACAGTGCCCGTTCGTTTCCTAAGGCCCAAATGGATCTCAAGTTAAGTGCCAAGCAGCGGCAAATAAACCTGAAACTGCCCGAAGACACTAACCCCAAAACTCTGGCGCTCGCCACCGAGTTTAAGGCCAACTATCCAGAGCCAAAGCAGCGTCTGCTCGCCATGATGGGTTATTTTAATCGCGAACCGTTTTTCTACACCCTCACCCCGCCGCCCATTGGCCCGCAGCAAGTCGATGATTTTCTGTTTGAAAATAAAGCCGGATTTTGCGCCCATTACGCCTCCGCCTTTATCTTTATGGCGCGGGCCACCGGCTTACCCGCACGTATGGTCACAGGCTATCAAGGGGGCGAATACAACCCGCAGGCCGATTACCTGAGCGTGTATCAATATATGGCCCACGCTTGGGCCGAAGTCTGGCTCGAGAATGAAGGCTGGGTACGATTCGATCCAACGGCCATGGTCGCCCCTAACCGTATCGAACAAGGCTTCGATGCCGAGTTTTCCCCCGAACAAAGCTACCTACAAGAAAGCCCTTTTAGCAGTTTGCGCTTTAAAACTATGCCTTGGCTCAACGAGTTAAGGCAGCGCTTTGCCAGCCTGGATTATTACTGGAGCCTCTGGGTGCTCGGTTTCAATCAGGAACGACAAAACAAAGTGTTAAGCGGCATTTTAGGGGATGTCACTAAAACCAAGGTGGCGGTGTTTATGAGTGTGTGTATTAGCCTTATCGGCCTCTATATCGCCTACAGTGTGGGGCTGTTTCGATTTAAACGGGAGCAGGATCCTATCAGCGCTAAGTACCAGCGTATCTGCCAGCGCCTCAGTAAATTTGGCATCACTCGCCCTGCACACCTTGGCCCGAATGCCTTTGCTGCCCAGCTTATTGACACGCACCAGCAGCAATCCCCAGAGTTTTGCCGTGAGTTTGACAACCTGACCCAAAACTATGTCGCGCTGAAATACCAACAGCTTGCGGACCGTGACTATCAAACGGCGTTAAAGCGCTTTAATAGCGCAGCTAAAGCCCTAAACTGGCGACTATTTGGTCCGAGTAAACAGTTAAAATAGGCGGGATAAACCGCAGGCGGACAAGATTGTTGAATCTTATAAATCAGTCACATAGAATTGCCAAGCCACTTTGCTATGCATAACAGCAATCCCAAATTGTGAGTCGAATATGCTGAAGTTAATCCAATCCAATCAAATGGAAGTGCTCTGTGCCCATCTTGCCGCGTATTTGCGTCAGCCGCTACCCGGCGCGGCGTTATTGCAAAGTGAGCATATTTTGGTGCAAAGCCCCGGGATGTCGACTTGGTTACGCCTTGAAATTGCAAAACAAAATGGCATCGCCGCCGCGCTGGAGTTTCCGCTACCTTCAAGCTTTATTTGGCAACTTTGCCACGATTTGCTCCCCAATGTCCCTAAGGAAAACGCCTTCACTAAGGCGGTAATGACCTGGAAGCTGATGCAGCTACTGCCGCGGCTACTGGATGAACCTTCCTTTGGGCCACTGCGCCATTATTTGGGCCATACCTTAGATAATGTGGAGTCGAGCGCGGCTGACCTCAATAGCAACCATCAGCTTGACGCCGTAAGTGCCGATGATATTAAGCTTTACCAACTTTGCGGTCGCATCGCCGATATCTTCGACCAATATTTGGTTTACCGCCCCGACTGGATTGCCGCGTGGGAAGCCAATGAACCGCTCGATTCACTCAAATTAAATGAGGAGCAAGGCTGGCAACCCATCCTCTGGCGCGCGCTGATTGCCTACAACCGCGATGAGCTGCGTCAAAGCCACTACCACAGGGCCAATCTACATCAGGATTTAATTACCGCATTGGGCGATAGCGCCAATTCACTCGCAAAATTGCCGCAGCGTTTATTTGTATTTGGGATCTCCTCCATGGCGCCCCAAACCATCGATGTGCTCCACCAGCTCGCGGGCCGCATCGATGTGATTATCTTAAGCCTGAGCCCCTGTCAGCATTATTGGGGCGACATTATCGACCCACGCCATCGGGCGCGTATGGCACTGCAATATGCCGGAAAACGCCAATTAGCCGAACAATGGGAAGATAAACTCGAAGTCGGCAATCCCCTGCTCGCCAACAATGGCAAGATGGGCCGTGAATTACTCGATATGCTGCTTGAGCTGCCTCCAGAACACTGTGATTTTGGGGACGATGTGTACTGCGAGCCCTGCGGTGATCCTAACGATCCCCACGCCAACGCTAGCATGCTGGCCGGGGTGCAATACGATATCTTAGAAATGCAGACACTCGACCGAGTACTCGGGCCGGATGCTGAGCTATATCAAGAGGTCGCAAATCGTCGAGTATTCACAGCCGACGATGATTCGATTCAAATCAAGAGTTGCCACAGCCCGCTTAGGGAAGTCGAAACCCTGCACGATCATTTACTCGATCTGCTGGATAGCGACAACCAACTCACGCCCAAAGACATAGTGGTGATGATGCCGGATGTCGCGGCCTACGCGCCCTATATCGATGCGGTGTTTGCGGCCAAACAGGGACTGGAATATATCCCCTACGCCATTGCCGACCGAGGCGCGGCGCAGGAATCGCCACTCATTAATAGCTTTTTGAATTTACTCAATATTAATCAGAGCCGCTTCGGACTGACCGATATTTTAAGCATTCTCGAAGTGCCAGCCATTTTGCGACGTTTTCAGCTCGAAGAAGACGAGCTGCCACTCATTCGCCGCTGGTTAGATGAAGCCGGCGTGCGTTGGGGCCGCGATGAACAGAGCCGCCTTAAACAGGGCGTGCCCGCCTTCGAGCAAAACTCCTGGGCCTTTGGGATCAAACGCTTAATCTTAGGCTATGCCTTACGGGACGATGCGCCGCTATATCAATCATCCCCGCAGGGAACGCACTATTTAACCGTTGCAGGGGTTGAGGGCCAATCGGCGCAGGCCCTTGGCAAGCTGTTGAATTTTATTGAAGTCCTCGATGAAACCACCCAAGTATTAGCCAAGGCGCAAGCGCCCTCATTGCGATTACTCGAACTCACCGAGCTGTTAAATGCCTTTTACGCCCCCGATGAGGATGAACGTGAGCAGTTGCAGGAAATTCGCGATGCGATTGCCGCCTTAGAGCAAGAGCTGCTTGCCGCAAGCCCTGCCGATATGGGGGCACAGGCCAACGACTTAGATTTAAGCATCGAAGTACTGGCGCTCTGGTTTAATCAACGCTTAACCGAGTCACGTGTCGGCCAACGATACCTCGCGGGCAGCGTGAATTTTTGTACCTTAATGCCGATGCGCTCGATTCCCTTCAAGGTGGTGTGTCTGCTGGGGATGAATGATGGTGTCTATCCTAGGGTGCAACATCCAGTGGGCTTTGACCTGGTGGCCCATTTTGGTGCGCGCAAAGGCGATCGTTCCCGCAGATTAGATGATAGATACCTGTTTTTAGAGGCGTTACTCTCGGCGCGGGAGCAGCTGTACATCAGTTATATTGGCCGTAGCGAACGGGATAACTCGGAGCGTATTCCATCTATGCTGGTCTCCGAGCTAATAGAATATTGCCAGTTATGTTATCTGCCTGAATCCCTTGCAGCACAAGCTTCTACTGTCAATAACGAAGTTGCCCAACTGGCATTACTTGAGGCTATTGTGAGCCATCAGCCGCTGCAACCTTTTGATCCTAAACTGTATCAAGCAGCACTGCCACAAGCCTCCACCTTCCACGGGATAAAACAGAGTTATAGCCAGCAGTGGTGTCCGCCCGATAGCAATAGCCAGTTACAGCATGGCCGATTTATCGAAGCCCATACCCAGATAGTGCTCGAAGATGACGCAATTGGTGACAGTGAGACACAACAGGATATTGAGCCCCTTGGCGAAGCAGAGCATGTCGATATCTCGGCCTTTATTCGCTTCTTTCGCAATCCCGCGCAGTATTTCTTTAATCGTACCCTGAAAGTCGATTTAAACCTGAATATTCAAGCGGATGATAACGATGAGCCCTTTAGTCTTAATGCGTTAGAGCGCTATTTATTACAGGCTCAGCTCCTTGGCGATGCGCTTGAGCAAGGGCAAAACGAGCCCAGTACTGAACTGTTACAACGCCTTAAAGCCAGCGGTAATTTGCCTATGCAGCCCTTTGATGATCTACTGCTGCGCCAATACAGCCATGATATCGCGCCGCTAATCGGTAGAACCCTGTTTATGCGGGGCGATGTCGCTCCCCGCCATGCCGATATTCGGCTCAGATTCGAGTTACCCCTTCAGAATCTAGGGACTCAGTTAAAGGCCAAGCGGGTGATCCTCGAAGGCCGTATCGATGATATCAGCCCTAAAGGATTGGTCACTTGCCGCCCCGGCAGTGCCCATGGGCGGGATATTTTAGCCTTGTATTTGCGTCATTTATGTTTGATGGCCGCCGGAGTGGCTCAACCTAGCTACCTGCAACCTAGCTATCTGCTGGATATGGGGCATTTTCATGCCCTCGCGCCCATTACGCCAGAGCTTGCCCATGCGCAGCTTGCCAACTTATTACAGCTTTTTTATCAGGGCCAAATTCATCCCCTGTGTTTTATGCCAAGAACCTCCCTCGCCTATGCCAGCGCTGAGGCGCATGAAGCGGAAGACTTGCACACAAGCACAGATCCGCACAAAGCCCGGCTCGAAGCGGCACAGAGCGAATGGCTGGACGAGCAAGGTGAACTTGGCGAAGGCACAGATCCCCATTATCAGCGGCTGTTTCATTTTCCCGATGACTTTACCGAGGCACATTTTGGCAAACTCGCCGATGACATCTATCGCCCTATGTTGAGCCTGTACCATAAGGATACCCTCGCCCAACTCGAGGAATTTGCCCTGAATGAAGCCCCAACCGCCACAGAGGGAGCGCACTGATGACTAAGGTATCACCCGCTTTGCCGTTAGATCCGCTCGCCCTGCCATTTGGCGGCAGTCGCTTAATCGAGGCCAGTGCGGGCACGGGTAAAACCTATACCATTTCAGGCCTGTATCTCAGATTACTGCTTGGGGATGGCTTAAGCGAACCGCTCAATTGTGAACAAATTCTGGTCGTAACCTTTACCAATGCCGCCACAGAGGAACTGAGGGACAGGATTCGCCGCCGCATTCAGGTTGCCTTTAAGTGTTTCTTAGGGCTTGAGATTAACGATCCTTTTGTGCAGGCGCTGTACGATAAGACCCCTGAAGCCGAGCGCGCTATCGCCCTGAGACGCTTCGACTTGGCGCTCAAATCCCTCGACGAAGCGGCGATTTTTACCATTCACGGTTTTTGCCAGCGGATCTTGGCCGATCTCGCCTTCGAATCATCATTGCTGTTCGAGTCGGATTTCACCTTAGACGACAGCGAATTTTTACACCATGCGGTGCGGGACTTTTGGCGTGAGGCCTGCTATCCGCTACCTGAGTATTTAGCCCAAATCATTGCCAGCGAATTTGGCGATCCCGACGGATTAGTCAAGCAGTTGAGAGCCTTGCTCGGTGCCAGTGAGGCCAAACCGTTAAAACCAGTGCAGCCCTTTGCTCGTTTGGCAGAGTCCTTAAGCCAGAGTGTGCAGCGCTTTAAACTCGCCTGGCCGCGTGGCCGCGACGCGCTGTTAGAGTTACTTCATAGCCTGCCACTTAACGGCCAACGTTTTGGTAAAGCAAGCGACAATTACCCTAAACTGGCGGAAATGTTCGACCAGCTGGATAACTTCCTAGCCTTTGGTCACGGCTTACCGCCGCTCAAAGTGCTCGAATCCCTATCGCTATCCGAGCTTAAGCTGAATAAAGGCGGCGTGCTCCCAAGTGCGAGCGAAGCGCCACTACTTGACCATATGGAGCAGTTAGCCGCGCTGATTAACGCGATAAAACCCGCATTTCTTTACAGCGCCAAACAAGGGATCAGCGAGCGCTTTGCCAAGCAAAAACAGCAGAAAAATGTGCTGACACCCGATGATCTGCTCACCACCTTGGCAGCGGCGATGCAGGCCAATCCCGACACTTTACCTAAGGCGGTGGCGAATCGCTTCCCCGTGGCACTTATCGATGAGTTCCAAGATACGGATCCACTGCAATTTGCTATTTTCTCAGGGATTTATCAAACCCGTTTGGGGATTGAAGCTCAAGGTTCGACGGCGGCTGAACTTAAGCCTCGCACGGATAGCAAATTAAGCCTGCTGATGATTGGTGACCCTAAACAGGCGATTTATGCCTTCCGCGGCGCCGATATTTACACTTATATCGAGGCGCGCAGACAAACCGAGGCGCACTATTTCCTCGATACTAACTATCGCTCGAGTCGCAATCTGGTGGCCGGAGTAAATCATTTATTTGCCCAGCATTCGGATCCTTTTATCAGCCAATCGATTCCCTTCGATCCAGTAAAGACGCCAGCCAGTGCGGCGGCCAAACAACTCGTTGAGCATGCGCCCAATAGTGCCGCACTGCGGTTAAAACTCTTGAGTGAAGGCGAAACTGGGCTCAATAAGGCCAGTGCTCGGCAAACCTTGGCCGAAGACACCGCCGCCGAAATAACCCGTTTGCTGACGCAGGCCGCCAATGGTCAATGCCGTACGCCCAAAGGGCCATTAATTGCTAAAGATATCGCCATCTTAGTGCGCGATAGAAACGAAGCGGCCGTGATGAAAACCGCGCTGAGCAAGCGCCAGATTGGCGCCGTCTTTTTAAGTCGCGACAGCGTATTTGAAACCGTCGAAGCGCGGGAAATGGCGCTCATTCTGCGCGCCTTGGCCAGTCCCAAGGACGAGCGTGCCCTGCGTAGCGCCCTTGCGACCGCCCTGCTTGGTTATCGCGCCGAGCAAATCCATGCCTTTAACCAAGATGAAGAGCAGCGCCAAAAACTGCTAGAGCAGTTTTTTGAGCTGCACCAGATCTGGCAAAAACGCGGCATTATGCCGGCGCTGCTTAGCCTAGCCAATGCCACCCAGATGGTTGCGCGTCTGCTGCATTCCCCTGTTCCGACAAGCATTGACCAAGCGGAGCAAGATGCTGCCGCTCATCTTGAGGCGAGCAATGGCGAACGTCGACTCACGGATTTTCGCCACTTAGCCGAGCTGTTACAGCAAAAGGCGACTGAAATCGATGGGATCAGTGCCCTGCTCAACTGGTATGAGCAACAACTGATTGATAACACAGGGACAGATGAACAGCAGCTGCGCCTTGAAAGCGAGCAAAACTTAGTGCAAATCGTCACCATCCATAAGAGTAAGGGGCTGGAATACCCAGTGTGCTTTGTGCCCTTTGTCAGCCTTGCGCGGGACAATCGCCGCCGCCCGACGCCCATGCTCTACCACAGAACCAATGCCGATGGCGCGCAGGAGCTGGTGTGGGATTTAGAAGGCACGGATGAAGGTTGGGAACAGGCAAAGCAGGAAACCTTAGCCGAAGATCTGCGTCTGCTCTATGTGGCGCTCACCCGCCCCGTGTACCTGTGTTATTTGTACATCGCCAACCATAGCCGCATGTTAAAGGCGGGGCTTAAAAGCCAGCTGCATGAAACCGCCATCGGTTATCTGCTTGGGATCACTGACACTGATTGTGATTTTTCGCGCCTACAAAATGCCGCCAAGGCGCTGGTCGCGGGTCTCGAATCGAGTCAACCTGCGATCAGCATTGAGGTAGTGGCCGACGACATTGCGGCTAATAAACTGCATACGGGGGGAAGTGATTCTCATACCTTGAGTGCCCGCAAGGTCAGCCGTCAGTATCGCACCCCATGGCGCGTCGGCAGTTATTCTGGCTTAGTTAAAAATGCGCCCCACGCTAAAGCCACTCCCGGCGCCGATGATGAAGTGAATGCCGTATTGGGTACCGATACAGCAAATAGCGCAATTGATCCCTTGTGGCAAGAAGCTTTGTGGCAAGGAGTTGAACCGCAAGCACAACCTCTGCTCAATCGCTTTAGTTTTGAGCGCGGCGCCAACGCGGGTAGCTTTATGCACTTAGTGCTTGAGTTAATTGATTTTACCCAAGCTCAAATCGACTTACCCCGAGAGCTACCTAAGGCCATGTTGCAATACGGCATTGCCCCCGAATGGCAGCCCGTATTAGAGGATTGGTATCTTGAGGTATTGCAAGCTCCGCTGGCATTAATGGCGCAGGATAATCAGCTTATTAATCCCGAGCTGTGTTTAGCCGCACTCGCGCCGCAGCACACCTTAGTTGAGATGGAGTTTTACCTGCCCCTGAATCGCTTAAAGGATAGTGATCTTAACCAACTCCTTGGGCAATTTGGCTATGACACCGAGCTGCAGTTTGATGAATTACAGGGCATGCTCAAGGGCTTCATCGACTTAACCTTTGAATATCAAGGCAAGTTTTATATTGCCGACTATAAGTCGAACCATCTGGGGGATAATATTCAAGCCTATCATCATAGCGCGCTGAAACAGGCGATTGGCGATCATAGGTATGATTTGCAATATATTCTCTACTCCCTTGCGCTGCACCGTTATTTAGCGATGCGCTTGCCCAATTATGATTACGATACCCATATCGGCGGCTGTTATTATTTGTTTTTACGGGGAATGTCGGTGCAACATCCTGGCTTTGGTATTTATTACGATAAACCGCCCAAGGCGCTTATTTTGGCCTTAGATGCGTTGTTTCAGCGCAGCCTAGAGACAAGCACAGTGAATCAACAGGATACGGGAGCAATGGCATGAACCACAGCACCGAACTGACGCCCCCAAAAGTATCACCCCAATGGGTTGACGTTGGCGCACTCAGACTCAAGGCGCCGCTCGCAGAGCTACTCAAATACTGGGAAAAGGAGCGGCTGATCACCCCGCTGGATCGCCATTTTGCCCTCGAGATGGCAAGGCTTCATCCTAATGATGCCCAAGAGCCATTGTTTATGCTGCTGTGCGCCCTGTTAAGCCAACAGCTCTCGGCCCAACATACCTGCCTAGTGCTCGAGCATATAGTGCCAGCCAATCCGATGGCTGAGCCGGTTAACCACTGCCAAATCCGTTTGAGCCTGCCAGAGCTGATTGCAAGGCTGCAAAATTTTGAGGCCGTTGGCGAACCTCACAGCAATAAGCCACTGATTTTTGATGGCGGTCGACTCTATCTTGAGCGTTATCATCATTTCGAAACCGAGGTTGCCATCGCCCTGACAAGGCTATCATTGAGTCAGCCCGCCAACAGCAATGATAAAGATTCAGACGCGCCGCTACGCAGGCAGCTCGATTACTTATTTCCAATCGCCGCATCTTCCCATGCAACCACAACCCTTGAGCCTCATATCGACTGGCAAAAGGTGGCGACGGCAACGGCGCTCGGCAAGAAGCTTGCGGTGATCACCGGCGGCCCTGGTACAGGCAAAACCACCACAGTGACTAAGTTACTGTTGCTACAGCAATTAGGTTCACCAAAACAGATAAGACTCGTCGCCCCGACAGGTAAGGCCGCCGCCCGTTTAAGTGAATCGATAAAGGCCTCGAAAGCAAGACTCGAGCAGGAACTCAAACAGGCTCAAGCGACAAACGAACAAGTACAAAGTCACGAAACCCAAGCGCTGTTAGCCGCGCTCAAGCAAGTGCCGGAAGAGGCATCAACCTTACATCGTCTGCTGGGGGTTATCCCCAATTCGGCGCAGTTTCGTCACCATCAGGGCAATCCCCTGCGGCTAGATCTCTTGATTGTCGATGAAGCCTCAATGGTCGATTTGCCTATGATGTATAAGCTGCTCACGGCCCTCCCCGAACAGGCGGGGCTGATACTGCTGGGGGATCAAGACCAACTCGCCTCGGTTGAAGCAGGCGCCGTGCTAGCCGATATTTGCGCAGGGCTAAAATACGAGTCGGAGCAACACTCTGAATGGCGAATGCGTTATAGCCAAGCTCAGGCCGAACAATTGAGCAAGCTCACCGGCTTTGACTTACGCGCCTATATTCACCGCGAGCCAAAGATTGGCGACAGTTTGTGTATGTTGACCCACAGCCACAGATTTAAGGGCGATGCGGGCATTGGCCTATTAGCCAGTGCGGTAAATCACTCCGATCTGGCGGGGATTTTGGCCGTATGGCAACGGGGACTGGCCGAGCTTACTTGGCTAGAACACAGTATGGATCTGAGCCAGACCCAAGCCAAAATCAGCGAGCCTGCAAACAACAGCGGACTTCATGCCCAGCTAACACAGGCCTGTGAGCAATACGCCGAGTATTTACGTCCGCTGCAAATTTCAGATCCAAGCAGGGTGCCAAGCGCCATCGAAGCCATTGCCCGCTTTAACCAGTATCGCATCCTGTGTGCCATGCGCAGTGGCGATTATGGTGTCGAAGGTATCAATCAAGCCGTGACTAAGGCGCTGTCTCAAGCCAAGCTGATCCATCCGCAGCAAGAGTTTTACCTCGGCAGGCCGATTATTATCCAAAGCAACGACTATAACTTGGGCTTGTTTAACGGTGATATTGGCTTGATTTTGCAGGATGAAGACAGGCCAGAGCGACTGATGGCCCACTTTATCAAAGCCGATGGCAAACTGCTTAAAGTGCTCCCGGCAAGGCTGCCTAGCCATGAAACCAGCTACGCCATGACGGTACATAAAAGTCAGGGCAGTGAATTTAATCGAGTAGCCCTCGTACTTCCGCCAAATCCGAGCCTAGTACAGTGGCAATTGCTCACCAAGGAGCTAGTCTACACTGCGATTACCCGTGCAAAACAACACTTTAGCTGTTTAGGCACACAGCAAGTTTTCGAGCGAGCAAGCCAACAAGCCACCCAGCGGGCCTCAGGTTTAGCCGATAGGCTCTGGCGCGATTAAGTGATAACGAATGAATAGTTAACCTATTGATTAAAATTAAGAATAAACAAGTAAAAGGATCTTAAGATTGACGGAACAAGCCATGATCAAACTGCACCAGATGCAAGATGTCATCAATTTATTTGATGGCATTAAAGCTGAGGCGCAATTACCCGCACAATGCTACGAATGCTCACGTTACATTCGTTGGTCTGAATTTGAGGCAATGCAAGTATACGAGCTTGATTTTGAACCTTATTTAACCGTTGCAGCAAACTGTGATATGCGTTTTTTTACCCTGTATCAGAGTCAGCACCGCTTATATCTTGCCCATTGCAACTATGCTGGTCACGCGCCGCGATGGGAAGCTCGCCCCATCACCTTGTCGCAACTGACGGATACCGCTTTAATGACGAGGCTGATGCAAGAACACGCCTATCAGTTAGGGCTCAATATCAAGCTCGATTTGGATTATCCCGTCTAGTCTCACTTTGTTGGGCTGAAATGCATTGTACTAGACTGGTTATCATCGAAGTCTTTGGTCACTGATAAAGGAAGCAAGGTTTGAAGTCGCAAGTAAAAGATAACTATCAAATTACAGTGGCGACCTTTGATAAACATGCCAAACAGTATCAGGACAAATATCTGGAATTTGCCCCATACACCCAAACCTATGATTGCCTGCTGAGCTATCTCACCGAACATAGTCGCCTACTCGATATCAGTTGTGGGCCAGGCGGTATCAGCCGCTATCTGGTTGCGAAGGAACCTAAATTAACGGTTTTTGGTATCGACCTCGCCCCGCAAATGATTGCGCTCGCGAAACAAAATGTCCCCTCGGGTCACTTTGAGATCATGGACTGCCGTCATCTTCATAAGCTTATTGACCGAAAAATGCCGCCGTTTGATCTTATCGCCAGCGGCTTTGCGCTGCCTTACTTATCCCAAACGGATCTGGTCGCGTTTTTTGCGCATCTTCGCGCCCTGATTGCGCCGCAGGGCATAGTGTATCTGAGCACCATGGAGGGTGAAGATAGCCGTTCTGGTTTACAAACTGGTAGCACTGGCGACAGTGTCTATGTGCATTACCATCAATATGATTTTATTGAACAACAACTTGTAGCCAATGGTTTTCAGATACGAGATGTCAAGCGCCAGCCCTTTCCAACACCAGAGGGAACAACGGCTACAACGGATCTCTTTATTCTGGCGCAAGCGGGTGCTTAGCATAAGTAGCCCTAAACCTAGCAAACACTTAACCCATTGCAATCATTAATCATTCACTCACAACCGCCCTATTAACCGATAAGGCCAATCAATATTGCGTTAATCATCTATCGGTAAAAATGCTTTACCTTTGCGTTTAACCGCAGCCCTTTACTGCACAAAATAACATCACTTAGTTAGCTACAAAGCGTAAGAACCTATCCAATCAAGGCACAGTTTGTTTCTCTTTGTCGATCATGGGTAGATTTTTTGCTTATAAACTCGGCAAATAGGAGCATGACAGACTAGGCTTTTGTTGAAAGCCAATTCGGAGCGACTAAATAGCACACTAAACAATCAGCTAAAAATATAATGAATATCAGATGGATATAAAGAACATCATACTATATGTTAATAATAGGTTAATTCGACAACGCGTCTAAACCTCACTCCTACATATAGGTTTGATGAACCTGTGGTGTATAAGCAGATAGCACAGTGCCGTTGTGATGCTTTCTTGTTAATAACCAAATGATTAATAAAGGAATGACATTATGTTTTGGTGGAAAGTTAAATCAAATAACAGGGATGCGAACAACCATTTATCAGGTTTTACTGCAGCCGAAACGCTTGAGAATGAACTGGCGGCGATTCGTGCCTACACCGCCTATATTTGTTTCACACCTAAGGGTGAAATCATTGAAGCCAATGATATTTTCTTAGATGTCATGGGTTACAGTGCCAATGAAATTCTTGGTAAACACCATAGAATGTTTTGTACGACACAATACTCGGGCTCGCAGGAATATCAAAAGTTTTGGCAGGAACTTGCTGTAGGCAATGCGTTTACGGGGACATTCCAACGTTTAAAGAAAAACCACATCCCAGTTTATGTCGAGGCCAGTTATTTCCCCGTAAAAAACAGTGCGGGTGACGTCGTGAAAATCATCAAAATCGCCAATGATGTCACGGCGTCACAACTTAACCTCATTGCTAAAAATGCCATTCTCGATGCCCTCGATCGCTCCCAAGCCGTTATTGAGTTTTTACCCGATGGCACAGTGATCACCGCGAATCAAAACTTCTTGGATATCATGCATTACCGTTTAGATGAAATCCAAGGTAAGCACCATAAGATGTTCTGCGACAACGAGTTTTACCGTATTAGACCCGACTTTTGGAAACGACTCGCCGCAGGCGAACACTTCACCGGACGCTTTAAACGCATCGATGCACATAACAATGTGATTTGGCTTGAAGCTACCTACAATCCGATCCGTGATGCATCAAATAAGGTGTATAAGATCGTAAAGTTTGCTTCGGATATCTCCCATAGAGTCAATACCGCCCTTCAAGCGGTGGACATGGCGGCGGCGACGTCAGAGCAAACCTCACAAATCACCACAAATGCGGTGCAAGTGCTGAACGAAGCCGTCTGTACTTCGCATCAAATTGCCGAACAAGTTAAAAATGCCTCGAATATTGGTGGTGAGCTACTCGTACAATCAAAAAATATCAACGACATAGTGATCACCATCCGTGGCATTGCAGAACAAACCAATTTACTCGCTCTCAATGCGGCGATTGAGGCAGCAAGAGCGGGCGATCTTGGGCGAGGTTTTGCTGTCGTAGCAGATGAGGTCAGAAAGTTAGCCTCTCGCACCTCCACGGCGACCAGCGAAATCGCGAATGTGGTTCAGCAAAATACCGACCTTATCAAAAACATCGATCATCAACTGAGCAACATCACCAATGTGGCATTGCATGGGGAGGACAGTATCAATCATGTCGCCGCCGGCCTTGCCGATGTCGGCAATGGTGTCAGCCAATTTGTCGCTATGGTTGAGCAGTTGAGGCCCTAATCAGCGGTAATGAACCTTAGAGTACACTGAATTTACAATAGGTTAGCATCAGTGAATAGCAATATTCTTTTGCTGTTGATGGATAAAACCGTGCGAACTCGCGCCATGACTCTGTTACAATGCCAACGTATGAATGTCCTCTGCGACTTACGTTGATATGTGTGGAGCCTATGTCTAAAACGCCAACCTATTCGCCTGCCAATACTGTGGTCGTACTCGATTTTGAAACTTCTGGGCTTTCGCCCAATCAAGGGGCACGTGCCATTGAAATTGGCGCAGTATTAATTGAGCAAGGGCAAATTACCGCGCGCTTTTCTGAATTAATGAATCCGGGGTTTCGGATAAACAGCTTTATTGAAGATTACACAGGGATCAGCAATCAGATGCTCGCCCATGCAGCGCCCTGTGCAGAAGTCATGGTCCGCTTTGCTGAGTTTATCGGTAAACATCATTTAGTTGCCCACAATGCCACCTTCGATCAACGCTTTCTCGATGCCGAGTTTTCCCAGATAGGTCATCAATATCCCGGCCAATTTGGTTGCTCGTTACTACTGGCAAGGCGCTTATATCCTGAGGCCATTAATCATCAACTCGCGACCTTAGTTCGCCACAAACAGCTACCGACTAACGGTACTTATCACCGCGCCTTGGCAGATGCAGAAATGACCGGACATTTATGGCTGCGCATGCTGGCCGATCTTAAACAAGGGTATGCGATTACTGAGCCGCCCTTTAGCCTGATGCAGAAAATTATGGCGAAGACAAAGGCCGAGGTGCCTAAGTTTTTACGCCAGTACGCCAGAGGTTAGCCCTATTTTAGGTCCTCCACCAGGCAGGATGAGTATAATCATCAATAAAAAAGCCGAGTGTTATCAATCACTCGGCTTAATGATTCGATCAAAATAGATACGACTTAAGTAAGCGGCGTACAGTCAATCCCGCAGGAGCTACGTACCACTAACGTCGTTGGGATCAACTGCGGACTCACCGCTTGACCACGAATAAGCTTGAGTAGGCTTTCCACTAAAATCTCCCCCGCTAACTGAGTATTTTGCTTAATAGTGGTTAGCGGCGGATTGGCAAAGCTCGCCACGGGAATATCATCGTACCCGACGACTGCGACTTGCTCGGGCACTAAAATCCCCTTCTCTTTTAAGGCGCGGATCGCACCTATGGCGATTAAATCACTGGCGGCAAAAATCGCGTCGAAATTCAATCCTTTATCGAGCAACTCCAAAGTAGCATAGTAACCCGCCCCCTCAGTGCTAATCGCCGAAATCTGCCGACGAGGATCGACAGTCAGCCCAGCGGTTTGCAGTGCTTTGACATGGCCTAAATATCTGTCCCTAAACTCAGGGCAATGACTCGATGCCCCGCCCAGGAATGCAAAATCCTTACGGCCGAGGGAAATTAAATGCTCAGTGGCAATTAGGCCGCCTTGATGATTATCGCAGCCGATGGATAACACGGCTTTATTGTTATGCTCGGCGCCCCAAATCACAAAATGGGTGTTCTGTGCCAGCAACTTTTCGAGCTTTTGCTCGTAATCCATGTAGTCGCCGTACCCCAGCAAGATAATCCCATCGGCTTTATTGCTATCTTCATAATCGGCATGCCAATCACTGGAAAGCTGTTGAAATGACACGAGTAAATCATAACCTTGTTGCGCCGTCGCCCGCGTGATTGAGCCTAACATCGACAGGAAAAAGGGGTTGATCAGTGAATCATCATTGGTGGGATCTTCACACAACAACAGGGCTAAGGTGTGGCTATTTTGGGTGCGTAGATTACTGGCGTTTTTATCGACTTTGTAGTTGAGTTCTTTCGCAATCGCTTGGATCCGTTGACGGGTTTCTAAATTGACTAACGGACTATTTCTCAAGGCTCGGGAAACCGTAGACTGGGATACACCAGCACGATAAGCAATATCAATAGAGGTCGCTTTCGATGCCATAGCAAGGTCACCATAATTATTATTTTGAGGCGATACTAAAACAGTTCGAATGACTTGTATAGCCGAAGGGTTTACAACTGACTAACAAGTTAGCAGGGATGAAAACCTTGATGAAAATGGCTGCAAAGCTTGTACAACAAACGCCCTCACCCATGCTAACAAAGCAGTGTCGATACAACTAAGGCTTATACCGACACCCAACAGCGCTAAATAAAGTTAAATTCCTAACTCATCGAGCAAATCATCGGCATTCGTACTGGCGATGGCGGGTTTATCCGTCATACGGCTCCAGGGTGATGCGGTATCTGGGTGCGAAGACGCATTAGCGCCAAGACCATGTTGTTCGAGCAAGCTGTCAGGGTCGAACTCTTCGTCGAATTCAAACTCATCCAGCTTAATAAACTCGGTCTTATCCATGGCAAATTCGAGGTAGAAAATATGATTATTTTCAGTCTTAAAGGACACGCGTCTGGCGACAGCATCGTCTAAGTTTGCATCGATAGAAATCGTCAACTCTTTGTTTATGGTTAACATTTTAGGCTGACTTTGGCTAATGGAGGTTTGCAGTTCCTTGGAAACCTTATTAATAAAGTCGCCCAAGATTTGGTTCATCAACTCGCCCATCACGTTCCCCACTTCATCGGACGTGTGGGAAAAGGCGAGCTCTTCCTCTGGCATGCCCATATTGAGCATATAGCGACGATAGATTTCGATGGCCGCAGGGGCAGAAAAGTTGATCACCACTAACCCTGAAAAGCCGCCATCAAAAATCGAAAAACAGCCTAGGTCGGGTTTTAAGCGGGTGCGAGTAATGCTTTGCACCATGCCCGCGTGGCCCACATGGCTGGCACTGGTGCTCGATAACACATGGGCGACCGAGTGGCATAACTTCAGTAAAATATCATCCGAAGTCACAATAGTGTTTGTTGTCATAATCCATTCTCAAACTAAACCGATGATTAATCTTGCGCGTAAAAGCATAAAAAATCAAAACCAAAACAATTAATTAGCAGTCTGGCTCTGAAATATTAAGTATATCTAAAGGCTAACTACTTGAATTTCATAAAATACGCGATTCAGTCTAACGTCTTATTCGCCTTGGTGATACACGGATTAGCGATAAAAGCATCAATCAGTCACAGTGCTAAACAATATTCTGCTTAAGATCAAAGAATCCCAATATTCTTAACGTCTTTACACGAAATAAACTCAAGTTTGATTCATTTGATACCGATTCGAAGGTATATTGGACACCATTCTTTTTGCGCCTAAAGGACCCCACATGATCACATTCTTGCGCCGATTCACTATTCTCCAACGACTGATGATGATGTTAGTGATGGCGGCTATAGGTACTGTGTGTTTTGCGAGTTTTTCCATTAAAGAGCAATACAGCAATCTTATTGAGCAAAAGTGGCAACAGATTGATGGCCAGCTCGGCAGCCTCCTCAGTGTAATCGATATTCATCGCCAAGATGCCCTAAGCGGCAAGCTGTCAGAAGCAGAAGCGCAACAAGCGGCGGCAAACCTGATTGACCAAACCCGTTACGCCGGTGTCGGCTACTTTATTGTGATCGATGATAATAATCAGATCCTCGCCCATGGCGAACGCAGCGATCTTATTGGCACATCGGCGCTCAATTTTAAGCTGCAAAATGGCACGAATCCCCTTGCCACTATGTTGCCGATAGCCCGTAAAAACGGCAAAACCATGCTCGAATATCCAATTGCGAATCCCGTGTCGAAGAACATTGAAGATAAGCTGGTCGAAGCCCGTTATTATCCCGAATGGGGCTGGACGCTCATCACTGGTGCCTACTTAAGCGACGTAAAACAAAGTCTTAAAGCCGTGATCATCGATTATCTGATTATCATGTTTTTAATTTCTGTACCGATTTTCGCGTTTTTCCTAGTGCTGAATCACTCCATTACCTCACCGTTAAACGACGCTATCGATGCGCTTGAGGATATCGCCCAAGGCGAAGGCGACCTAAGCCAGCGTTTAAGCACCCAAGGTAAGGATGAAGTGGCGCACCTTGCCCACGCCTTTAACCTGTTTGCCCAGAAAATTGGCGACATGGTGGGTCATTTACAGCCATTGGGCCAGTCCCTCGACAATGATGCCAAGCAGTTAATGCTGGCCGTTGAAGAGTCGAACCAAAGCGCCGAGCATATCCACCGTGAAACCGGCAGCGTAGCCACCGCCGTGAATCAAATGCTTTCGACCACCCATGAGATGGCGAGCAACACCCAGCAGGCTGCCGATGCGGCCAACAGCGTGAAAAATCAGGCGCAGCAAAGCCAAGCGGTAATCGATGATACGGTGCGTGATACCGAAAAACTGGTGCAAGAGCTAAGAGCATCGGAAGTGATCACCCAAAAACTCGGGCAATCCTCGGCACAAATTGGCAGCATCCTCGATGTCATTCGCTCTATTGCCGAGCAAACGAACCTGTTAGCCCTCAATGCCGCCATCGAAGCCGCCCGTGCGGGGAGCCATGGCCGCGGGTTTGCCGTGGTCGCCGATGAAGTGCGCGCACTGGCCAATCGCACCCAAGACTCTACTAACGAAATCCAAAAAATCATCTCGGATATTCAAATGGGCGTGAACTCTGTAATGAAGAGCAATAGCCAAACCCAGACTCAATCCGATGAATTACAAGCCAAAGCCCGCGAAGCGGGTAATGCCATGGCGGCGATTTTGCAGCTTATCGCCCATATCAGCGATATGAACACCCAGCTCGCCAGTGCGACCGAGGAGCAATCGCTGGTGACGGAGGAAATCAACCGCAATATCTGTAATATTTCGGAATTAACCGAAGTCTCAGTCAAAGCTAATGAAGGTAACAGCCGCGCGGCGCAGTCCTTGCAGGATATCAGCCAAGATATGTCACATACCTTAGGCCAATTCAAAATCTAGTTCGCTGGATCAGATAATCAGAGTAACCGCCATCAAAGAGGACGTATTAGAACGTCCTCTTTTAGTTTAAAATACTTCACTCAACTAGGTTGGATGCAATCTAGACGGGTATCCATGCTATAAACTAGGATATGACTTTACCCTATTGCCGATTGAGGAACGCCCATGCGCATGACCTTAGCCGTTCACCCGCGGCAGTATACCATCCACAGTTTTAGCCCTAATGCTCAATTACCTAGCGAAGTCTTTGCCGAAGAAGTGTACTTTATCGGCCGAACCGAGGAAGGTCTGACAGTCGTGGTATCGAGTGAACTTGAGCTCGACAGTTTAGAGCAAGAACCCCATTGGTGCTGTTTTGAAGTCTTAGGCCCGCTGGGATTTTCGATGACAGGCATTTTATCGAAAATATCCGGTACCTTAGCCGATGTGCAGATCAGTATCTTTGCCCTTTCCACCTTCGATACCGACTATATTTTGGTCAAGAAAAATTGTCTCCAAAGCGCCGTTGCCGCCTTAAAAAAGGCGGGTTACAAGATTATTGAGTCGAACGAAGCGCCATAATATTGCTAAAGAGTTAAGCCACTATGTACGAAAAATCTGTCACTATCACCGCAAAACATGGTATTCATACCCGCCCAGCCGCCCTGTTAGTGAAAGAAGCGAAAACCTTCAACTGCGATGTACTAGTTGAATGCAATGGCAAACAGGCCAGTGCCAAAAGCTTATTTAAATTGCAAACATTAGGCCTGTATCATGGCGTCACCGTCAAAGTGTTTGCCGAAGGTGAGCAGGCACAGGAAGCGGTCGAGAAAGTCTCGGAACTGCTCATCACTTTAAGTTAAACGGCATCTTAGCCAGCTTGATAGGAACGAATATGTCGATTACGGGGATCATAGTGTCATCGGGGATTGCCTTCGGACAGGCGCTCCACCTTACCCAGGCCGAACACCACCTCGATTATCGCCCTATTCCCCTATCACGGATCCCGCAGCAACAGAGTAAATTTGTCAAAGCCCTACAGGCACTGCAGCAACAACTCAGCCACAGCCAAACTAAGCTCGACCCACAAGGTGAGAACTATCAGTTAATTGAAGCCGATTTGTTACTGCTTGAAGACGAAGAGCTCATCGACCAAGTGAAGGAAGCGATCCGTACCCTGCAGTTATCAGCCAGTGTTGCGGTCGAGCGGATCTTCGCCCATCAGGCGAATGAGCTTGAATCCTTAGACGATCCCTATCTTGCCAATCGTGCCCAAGATGTACGTTGCCTAGGCCAACGATTAGTTACCGCCATCAACGGACGCTTAGATCAAGGCTTAGCCCAGTTAACTGAGCCGACAATCCTCTTGGCGCAAGATCTCACTCCCGCCGAATTTGCGTTATTACCCAAGGAGCAGATCAGCGGCATAGTGCTCAAAACCGGCGGCTTAACCAGCCATACGGCGATTTTAGCCCGCGCGGCGGGGATCCCCGCCATTCTTAGCTGCCAGTTCGATGCCGAGTTTATTCCCAATGGCACACCATTGGTGCTCGATGCCCTCAGTGGCGAGCTATTTGTTAATCCTGCGCCCGAACAGCAGGCACGCTTAACCGTCACATTGCACCATGAGCAAGCCCGACGTGCCGCCCTGCAAGCGTATCGAGACGTGCCCGCCAAGACCCAAGATGGCCACCTCGTAGGCCTTATGGCCAACGTGGGCAACTTGAACGATATCACCCATGTTGGTGATGTGGGTGCCGATGGTATTGGTCTGTTTCGCACCGAGTTTATGTTGATGCACACCAGTACACTGCCGGATGAAAAAGCGCAATACAATCTGTACTGCGAAGCCTTGCATGCGCTAGGCGGTAAGACCTTTACGATCAGAACCTTAGATATTGGTGCCGATAAAGAGCTGCCCTGCCTCTGCCAGGAGGTCGAGGACAATCCCGCCCTTGGGCTACGCGGAGTTAGATATACCTTGGCGCATCCAGAGCTGTTTAAGACCCAACTCAGGGCGATTTTGCGAGCGGCCAATCATGGCCCCATTCGACTCATGTTTCCCATGGTGAATCAGGTTGAAGAACTCGATCAGATTTTTACCCTCATTGCCGAATGCCAAGATGCCCTCGAAGAGGAAGAAAAAGGCTTCGGTGAACTCAGTTACGGGATAGTGGTCGAAACGCCCGCCGCCGTGATGAATCTTGCCTCCATGCTGCCACGCTTAGATTTTGTGAGCATAGGCACCAATGACTTAACCCAATATGCCATGGCGGCGGATCGCACGAATCCGCAACTGACGCGGGATTACCCTTCCCTGTCACCGGCGATTTTAGGGCTCATCAAGATGACCGTCGAGCAAGCCAAAGCTGCTGGAGTCAAAGTGTCACTCTGTGGCGAACTTGCCAGCTCGCCGCTGATGGTCCCGCTCCTTATCGGCATGGGACTCGATGAACTCAGCGTAAACTTAAGTGCATTGCTGGAGGTGAAGGCCGCAGTTTGCCAAGGGCAATTGACGAAATTTTCTGCGTTAGCGCACACCGCCATGCAACAGAATAGAATTTCAGAACTACAGCAGTGTATAACAAGCTATAAATAATACATTTTATTGGTTATGCTGCTTTACAGACTAAAAAGATAACAACAAAAACAAGCGAAGGGGCACAGGATAATGGGATTTTTAAGCCGAATAAGGCGATTGGTATCAGGGCAACCACAACTGGCTGGCGGCATTATGGTTTACGCCCCTGTGAACGGGGAAATTGTGGCCATTGAAAAGGTCCCCGATGTGGTATTTGCAGAGAAAATTGTGGGTGATGGTATCGCCATTGCGCCAAAGGGAGACACGATTGTCGCCCCAATCGACGGCACCATAGGTAAAATTTTTGAGACTAATCATGCTTTTAGTATCGAATCGCCACAGGGATTAGAGCTTTTCGTGCACTTTGGCGTCGGTACCGTAGAGTTAAGGGGCCGAGGTTTTAGCCGTTTAGCGGAGGAAGGCCAAGAGGTCAA
The DNA here is from genome assembly GCF_019457435.1 of Shewanella sp. FJAT-51649. Taxonomy (NCBI): domain Bacteria; kingdom Pseudomonadati; phylum Pseudomonadota; class Gammaproteobacteria; order Alteromonadales; family Shewanellaceae; genus Shewanella; species Shewanella sp. FJAT-51649. The sequence continues at coordinate 2,655,651 of NZ_CP080411.1, forward strand.
AGTGGGCGATCCCATTCTGTCTTTCGATATTGATTACCTGAAAGATCAAGTAGATAGCCTACTCACTCCCGTTGTGCTGGCCAATATGGAAGATGTGAAATACTTAGATAAAGCCCAAGGTAGCGTCACCGCAGGTAAAGACGCGATTTTTACTGTTCAGCTTTAACGGTTATCCGCTTTACCGCCCGCTTACGAACGATCACTGGCAGAGCCCCTTGCCTGCCAGTCGCTCTCCCAAACAACGCACAGCTCTCCACCACTGACATCAGGGTTTGCTCAACTGTTTTCGCCAGCGCCGATTCGCGGCATCAATAAGCCGTGATCAGGATAGACTCGTCATCTTCTGTCAGCGGTAATTGCCCCAGTTGCATCAGCTTACCTCTTAACTCAGCAAGTTCTGCAGTAAAAAGCGTCGCACTTGCTTGGTTTAAGTTATGCGTTTCGGCTGCGGGAAATGTATCCTTCACAATCCGCAGCGCCGCAATGTCTTTATAGGGGATGGTCTTGCGGACAAACACAAAATCTCGAGTCTCTATTTGGCTAATCACTCGATGGGCGGCTTCATAATCCAGCGAAAAATCAGCATCTCCCACTAAGCGCAGTTGCAGATAAACCCGATGCGCGGCCAATATACTCAAACATTCTCGCCACTTAGTATTATTCATCTTCATCCTTGAAACACCCTCCTGCTTGCAGCACTTTGGATTGGTAATCTTTTTTTGTGCTCAACACTCTGCTGAATCCTGCGTGAAACGTATTAGTCTTTGGCAGATTGACGAGTGAGCGGCCGCTCCTCAAGATGTGCCACAATAAACACCAAAAACCGAAACAGTGATTTAATTCTAAGATCGTAATTGTTATCGGGTTTTGCCGATGCGAGCTTTTGTAAGGATTTGATTTTTGAGTAGGCATTCTCCACCAGCTCGGCATTCTCTTTGCCCACATACTTAGCAAACTCGGCAAATTCACCGATAAATTTCAGTGTCACTTTACGACGATTCAGGCTGGTCAGCGCTAAACCTTCTTTGATTTTTGCCTCAAAGAGTGAGCACTCAAGCCCTTGAATTATCGCCTGTTGCGGTAAACCACTGCTCAAGGCATCGGCGAGAAAGCCTAAATTAGCCTTTAATTCGAAGCTGATGGCCTGCTTACCCGCCGTCGATTGTTGCCAGCGGCTGCGCTCTTTATCAAAAATGTCGTATAACTCTTTCCAAATACTCATGCCCTATCCCTGCTGCAAGATGTCTGGCGCTGCTGACTTGGCCAAGACACGATTTTATTTAGGCAAATTTATCATAGGGTTAAAAATGCTAACACTGTTACTAGGGCGTGCTGACGTTTCCGGGTTATTTTTGCAGCAATTTGACTGACTTTTATGCAAGGCAACGTCCGTGCAGTGTAGTTATTCTACATAAACGGACGATAACGCAGCAGAAACGTCAGCCAAATGCTGCCCGAAGGGTTCGTCTGGCAAGCCCTTGCTCTTACTTTCTGTCATAAGAGCCGCTCGTCATTTTAGTAGAATAACTACACTTCATTCCTCGTTTCGCAAGCACGTGCTTGCCAGAACGAACAAAATCTAATCTCGAAACGTCAACACGCCCTAAGACATTTAGTAAAAAAATGGCCCGAACATGTCGGGCCATAGTGGTCATAGTCGAGAACGCTCGCGCTCAAGAGATAGGTAAAAACCTTATTACTTACCTTATTGCTTAGCTTTGTTCTTTTCAGCCGATTGCTGGCGCAGCGCTTCTTTCTTTTGACGGCGAGCTTCAATCACTTGATTCACATCGCTACCAATGTGTGCTTCGTTACGTGATTTCGCTAAGTTTACTTGGCGCTCACGTTCAACGAAGCGCTTGCGCTGCTCGTCTGAAATCTTATCGATACAATGTGGGCAGCTAACGCCTTGCACATAGGCAGGGCTTAATTTTTCGGCTTCAGTGATCGGCATACGACAAGCATTACATTGATCGTATTGGCCTTTCTTTAAATCATGGTCAACGGCGACGCGGTTATCGAAGACGAAACATTCGCCTTCCCACAGGCTTTCCTCCTGTTTCACCTCTTCGAGGTACTTAAGGATGCCACCTTCGAGGTGATAGACTTCTTCAAAGCCCTGCTCTTTTAAATAAGCGGTCGATTTTTCGCAGCGGATACCACCAGTACAGAACATCGCGACTTTCTTATGTTTGGCAGGATCGAGGTTCTGCTTCACATACTCAGGGAATTCTCTGAAGGTTTCGGTCACTGGGTTAATGGCATTTTTAAAGGTGCCAATTTGCACTTCATAGTCGTTACGGGTATCCACTAGGATGACTTCTGGATCGGAAATCAGTGCGTTCCAGTCCTGTGGTTTTACATAGGTGCCCACCACTTTAAGCGGATCGATACCTTCAACGCCCATGGTGACGATTTCTTTTTTCAGCTTCACCTTAGTGCGGTAGAAAGGCATTTCATCGTCAAAGGATAACTTGTAAACGATGTTTTCGAGGCCATTTTGGTTATTCAGCCAAGCCAGCAGTGCATCGATGGCGGCTTGAGAGCCAGCCACAGTGCCATTAATACCTTCATTTGCCAGCAATAATGTGCCTTTAATCTCGGCCTGCTCCATCATGGACAGGAGTGGCTCACGCAGCGACTCAAAATGCGGTAATGAAACAAACTTATATAAAGCACAAACAACAACGTTAGACATAACACCCTCAACTGCTGGCTGGAACTTAATTTCCAGTGCACTAACTAATAACCAACCTAAGCCTAGGCTGGGTCGCAAAAATCGGCCGAAATTCTACCTGAGTCACAGTCAGATAAACACAGACAAAAACCAAGGTCATTGTTTATTTACAAGCCAAACGGTGGAAAAATCAGTAATAAACGCAGTATTTCTGTTTTAAAGTCACTACTATTGCCGACTTTTAAGCCGCTGCAGTGGCGACATCGCTTTTATGATTGCTTTAAGGAACACGACTATGCCCTTACCTATACTCTACAGTTTTCGCCGTTGTCCTTATGCCATGCGCGCTCGCCTTGGTCTATTGCTCGGCCAGTGCCAGGTAGAAGTGCGGGAAATCACCCTTAAAGCAAAACCCACAGAAATGTTAGCCATCTCCCCCAAGGGCACAGTGCCGGTATTACAGCTCCCTACGGGTGAGGTTATTGCCGAGAGCTTAGAGATTATGCGCTGGGCACTGACAAATACGCATTCACAAGCCGCACAGCCGTTACTCGGAGAAACCGCGTCAGCGCAAAATTTGATTGCTGAGCTTATCGCGCAGAATGATGTTGAATTTAAACCTTGGCTGGATAAGTACAAGTATGCCGACCGTTATCCTGAATACACCCAAGCGGATTATTTCCACAAGGCCAGCACTTTTCTTGAACGACTCGAAGCACAGCTTCAGCAACATCCTTACCTAATCGGCCCCACGTTAAGCCTAGCTGATTTTGCGATTGTGCCTTTTATCCGCCAATTTACGGCGGTGGATAGCAAACGTGATCTGACAGTGGCGTTTCCACGCCTAATGAGCTGGTTAACGGCGCTAACCAGCAGTGAAATATTTCTACAAGCAATGGAAAAATATGTGATCTGGCAAGCTGGCAATCCGCCGACTTACTTGTTAGGAACGTCTATAAGTGAATAAGAATTAACGTTTATTTTTGATATACATAATAGCAATCGGTAAAATGTTCGAGTAAAGTACGTAGCACTTAGGTAAAGTAACTCAACCGTTTTTAACATTTTATGCTAAATCATCACGATGAATGACAGGGATCAGGTACTTGGAAAATACGGATATTAACATCATTGCGATGCTCATAGGGTTAACCCTACTACATTGCGTCTTTGCGCGTAGGGTATTTAAGAGTCAAGCTAACCTCAGCACCAATAAAAAATGCCTCTGGTGTCTACTGAGTTTATTTTTAGGCCCCATAGGCTACTATGCCTACCACGGTTTAATCCCCTTAGATAAACTGCCAAATGACTAAGTTAATTTAAGCTCACCGATGTTTTCTAAGGGTGTTGAATGAGCCATAAAAAAGCGCGAACAATATCGCGCTTTTTTATTAGGTTTGCTTCTATAAATGACTGTGCAATAACACATCATCCTCGGGATCTTTTTTGATCACTGGCGCCTGCCCCTCGGCTAACGCTTGTTTGTAACTTTGGTTCATTTTCAGCGCCAGATATAAATCGGGCCGGATCAAGATACCGCCTTCACCGGACTGCATTCCCGCTTGTTCAAACCAACCGAGCATCTGCCGTTTACGCCCGGCTAACACTAAGCGTATGCCGCGTTTCTTCAGTAGTTGGTGTAAATCCGCAAGCATGGCCATCACACTCAAATCTAAGTGAGTAAAACACGGGACGGCGTCGATGATAATGCAATCTACGGGCTCTGGCTCGCGGATAAACTTCTCCAGTAGGCGGCGCTTAAAGTAAGTGGCGTTGAAGTAGGTTAACGGCGAGTTGAAACGGTAGATAAACACGCCAGGTACAGATTTGGCTTTGCCAGAATCATCCACGCTACGAATCACCCCTTTTTGGTCAAGCCCGAGCACTTGATCGGTTGGGCGCATCACGGTCGCTAAAAATTGGAATAAGCCCAGCAATACCGCCAAGGTAATGCCTGGAATAACCCCAATAAACAGCACCGAGAATAAGGTCGTACAGGCGAGTAAAAAGGCGGAGCGGTCCCGCACGCGCAGGTTCCACAGCGCCTTTAAATCAATCAAGGAAATCGAGGCAATCACCAATACCACGCCGAGCGCAGAACTGGGGATATATTTCAGTGGTGCGGTAAAAAATAGCGCAACTAATGCAATTAAGACCGCTGCGATGATGGACACCAACTGACTCTTGCCGCCGTTTGCATCGTTCACCGCGGTGCGCGAATCGGCGCCGCTGACGGCAAAACCTTGGGATAACGCGGAGGCGATATTGGCAATCCCAAGGGCACGAAACTCTTTATCCGCATCGATATCGTAGCCATTTTTCGCCGCAAAACTGCGCGCCGTCAGCATCATGCTCACAAAGCTCACCATGGCTAAGTTGAGTGCGGGCACCACCAGTTCACGGGCAATACCGATATCGAACACAGGCGCTTGAAACGATGGCAAGCCCGCGCTCACCTCACCCACCACATTGATATCTAAGCTGGTTAAATTAAAGGCCCAGACTAAAAACGCCGCCATCGCCATCGCACACATAGAGGCTGGCCACTGAGGACGATATCGTTTCACTAAGGCATAGGTTGCTAAGGTCACCACTCCCATCAGCAAGGTAGGCAAGTGGGTTCGAGTTAAATAGGAAGGCGCGCCGGATAAGCGCTCAATTAAATAACGCTCATCGAAGGTAAAACCAAAAATTTTTGAGAATTGGCCAACGATAATGGTGATCGCCACACCATTGAGTAGCCCCATCAGAATAGGTTTGGAGAGAAAGTCTGCTAATACCCCAAGGCGAAAACGGCTGGCGATTAAGCACCAAAAGCCCGTCATCGCCGTCATGGTCATCACCAGTTGCCAGTGCTTCATGCTATCGCCAGCAGCAAGCGGCGTCACCACGGCGGCAATCACGGCGCAGGTGGCGGCATCGGGGCCAACAATCAATTGTCTAGATGTGCCAAACAGTGCATATACCAACATAGGCAGCACGCAGGAGTATAAACCCACGGCGGCATTGACCCCGGTCAATTGGGCGTAGGCGATAGCAACGGGTAAAGCAACCGCCGCAACGGATAATCCCGCCCTCACATCATCCCTGAGCCATTGCTTCTCATACTGCAGCATCTGCGCCAAACCGGGCATTAACGATACTAAACTGGGAAACTTCACGCAGTAACCTCCATATACTCACTCCCAAGTTAATCACTAACTTGCGGTGGCTAAGTATAACTAAGCCTCAATGGGATCCCAAAAGGCCGTTACCTAAAAAAGCCACCAATAGTATGTTGGTTATGGCATAAAGCCAATCCTTACGCGAGTCAGTATCCCAGAATATTTAAGCTTTTAGCGCAATTAGCACTCTTTAACGCAGGATCATAGGTAAGGACACCAACAATAAACTGCCCATAAACCAGTTAAAATGACGTCGACGTTTATCCGTATTCAGCTTTTTACTGATAGCGGCGCCCACAAATACCCAAGTGAAGGACGCGGGAAATCCCACCAGATTAAACACCAGCACGCCCAATACCGCACTGAGCCAAAAACCATCGCCCCCTAAAGTAAACGCACTGCAAAGGGTAATGGTCGACATCCAAGATTTAGGATTAATCCACTGAAACAGCGCCGCCTCCATCACACTCATCGGCTTACGCCCTTCATCCAAATGCGCCGCCTTAACGGGAGAGGTCACTAATCGATAGGCAAGATGCAGTAAATACACTAATGCCGCGTACTTTAGCACTTGGTGCAACACTGGAAACGCCTCGAACAAAGCCCCAAGCCCCAGTAATACCGACAGATGCAGAGAAGTCGAGCCTAAGCGGATCCCCGCGATATGTGGAATGGTGCGCATCACCCCGAAATGAGCGCCGGAGCTGGCGAGTAAAATATTATTCGGACCGGGAGTCATGGTCATGGTTGCACAAAAGAGTGCCGCTGAGGCCATTAAAGTCCAGAGTTGTGGGTCATTGACAAGTTGAATATCCATAAACACCTCAAATTGTACGCATACAATATTTGACAATAAACGATACAATAAATAATATAGGTAGATTAACGGAGATCAATGGATTTATTGTCATGGGTACAATTTGGACACCGGATCTAGAGGCATTTACTGGACCTAAATATCAACGTCTCGTCAGTGCCATTGAGCAAGGCATTTTGCGTAAAGTCCTGCCCCATGGCACAAAACTCCCACCACAACGGCGTTTAGCCGATGCACTTGGGGTGACCATAGGTACTGTTACCCGGGCCTACGCCCTTGCGGAGCAGCGCGGCTATGTGGAAGCACGTGTCGGTGATGGGACTTATGTCAACGCCTCTCCCGTGCCAGAGCTCAGTAACTTGCAGCTCAATATGGCGACGTGTCAGCAGCCGCTGACGGATCAAATTAGTACCCTGAGTGATTGCCTAAGCCAACTGGCTAAGGATCCGGCTAAATTGAGTCAACTCCTTGGCTATCGCGCCAGCCCCTTAGACCAGCATCAACAGATATTTCACCACTGGCTTTTACAACGCGGGATTGAACAGCAACCCGAGCAATTGATTTTTACCCATGGTGGCCAACAGGCCATTTTTGCCTGCCTAAATGCCTTCCTCACCAAGGGCGAGGTACTACTGCACGAGCAGTACAGCTATCCCGGAGTGCGAATTTGCGCAAAACAATTAGGTATCAATAGCATTGGCGTGCCGTTAACCTCTGACGGGGTCGACCTCGCTAGATTCGAAGCCTTAGTGCAAATCCACCAACCTAAGCTGGTGTATTTAACCCTTAACAATCAAAACCCCACTTGTATTCAATACAGTGAGCAACAGAGAGAAAAACTGTTATCACTCGCGGAGCAGTACCAGTTTTATATCATTGAAGATGATGTGAATTATTGCCTCCCAGAAGAATGGCGCCCTCCGCTGTGGCAGTTAGCACAGACGCTGAATGTGCCGAGGGTCATTTACATTTCAAGCCTGTCTAAGCTGTTTTCAGGGGGCTTAAGGCAAGGTTTTATTCTCGTGCCCGACCCGCTCATCGCCCCATTGCGCCTCGCCATCCACAGCCAATGTTGGATGGTGTCGCCGCTCAATGTGGAGCTCGCCTGTCAGCTAATCAAGCGCGGGCAAATCACCGCCAATCGCGATGCCATTATTCGCGAGCGTCAGCAGCAGTGCATGGCATTGGGCGACAGGCTGGGGTTAACTCAACGCTGGCGTGGTTTAAATGGCTGGGTTCAGTTGCCCGAAGACATTAAAGCTCATCATCTGGTGACCGCCTTAGCGGCGAAAGGTGTGCTGATCCGTAATGGGGATGACTTTAACTGCCATGATAACTTTATCCGTTTAAGTTTAGGCGGCGCCGAAAACGATACCCAATTCCAGCTTGCGCTCGAATGTATCGAATCCACCTTTAACGCCCTCAAGCAAAACGCCTATTCAGTCGTTTAACATTGCATTTTTATCGCGAGAAAGAAGCAAAAAGAAACGCCAGAGTGATGCTCTGGCGTTTTAAGCTTGCTTAATCACAAGCATTTTAGGTGTCGAGATGTAACATTATGGCGCCTTGAACACAAGCTATGGCCATTGCACCTTAATCTGGTACACGCTGGTTGTACCACTGACTTCATTGCCGATAATCAACAGAGGCTGACCATTTGGACTCTTCTCGGCACTCACAAACTTCATGCCTTCTGGCCCTAAATCTCCCGCCAAACTGGCATCGCCTTTCACTTCACCCGTATCTGTATCTATGCTGAAATCCGCCTCAAAATCACGGTTTACCACGTAATCCACAAAATGCACGTCAAAGGGATTGGTCACATCGTAAATCATAAAACCAGAGGTACGTTCAAGCCCGATAAAGGCATAGAGTTTCTGGCCAATTTTGCCTAGGGCTAAGGCTTCTGGCTCGGGTCCTTTATCGTCACTGCGACTATCGCCTTTGTTTTCTTCGTTGTTATTGTTGAAGTTATTGCCCAACAAGGCTGCGGTGATCCGCTCAAAATCGCTACCACTGTCAAACACCTGTTGACCATCGGCCGTCCAGATTGAGAAGGAGCGCGCGCCAAAGCTCACGATTTTGTCATAATCGCCGTCGTTATCGTCATCCCCCATACTCTTAGTCACTTTCAAACGGGCTAATTGGGTCTTATCTTTCGCGGCGGCAAATTGTGGATGATTAGGATCTAAGGTTAAGTCACCGGCGCGGGCTTCCTCCGAAAACCCAGCATAGTCGCGGGAATCCCCTTCGTTTGCGGTAACAATAAAATCAGCATTATTCCAACGGTAACTCGCTACGGTATCAGGTTGATACATGCCATACACGCCCGCATAGGCCTGAAGGTTGATCATATCGTCCTTATCACTTGCATCAATTTTATTCACATCAAGACCGTAATCCTTCAGTCCCAAAGGTAAAATCTTCGCTACTTTGGCATTGGCAATATCAATCACGGCGATGGCATTGTTCTCCTGCAGACTCACAAAGGCACGGCTGTTATCGGGGCTGACACTGATATACTCAGGCTCTAAGTCCTGCGCAACAGTGGCCATAGGGCCATTGATTTTAATGTCCTTGGTGATTTCATTATAGCGAGCATTACCCTGATTAAACTCAGTGAATGTCACTAGCGTTGCCGTCGCTGCGGGTTTGCCATCCGCAATGGCAATAATGGCAACACTGCCCTCAGGATCGACACTATAGTCTTGATTTGGTTCGCCTTCGTTGGCAACGAGTACCGTTTTGCCATCATGGCTAAAGACCACGTTATCCGGTAGTGCACCGACTTCTATCGCGCTGAGATACTGCGGCGTGTCATTGCCATTAAGTTGATAGAAAGCCACATAACCATTGGCTTGAGTCTTATTGCCCGCCGCATCGCCGCGCTCAATGGCCGCCGCTAACAAGTTACCAGAAATACTGACACTGTTAACGCTGCCCATAAAACTTAAACCCACATCCTTGGCAACATCCAACTCGCCGAGCTTATCAAGATTATTCAAAGCTAATGGCGCAGTTGCCGTGGTCGCATTACCAAGTAAGTGCGCATCGATAATGTCGACTTTACCGCTTCTCGCATTAACCACAAAAATACGCTCAGAAGCACTGTGATATTCGACAATCTCAGCGGCACTCAGGCCATAAACGCCCGTTTGATGACGGCCAATCAGCTCAGCTGTGACTCCCGCAGCTTGGGGTTGGCAAATAAATTGTGTTTGCGCCGCATCGATTTCAGTTTCTTCCAACTGGCCATTACGATTCGCATCAAGCCCAGTATCGATGCGTTGACCACCGGCGGGACAGTTCGTATCACCGATGGCGAGTGCGGTCACTTTAACTAATGAATTTAAGCCGTTATCCCCCTGCTCACCATTGGTACCATCATCACCATTACAGGCACCAAGGAGTAAACTTGCCAGTATCGCACCGGCCAGCGGCAGTCGTTTTGTGTTCATTGCATCATTCCTGAATGTGTTGTTATTAGTCGTAGGGTTAAGCTAAAGCCCATTAAATTAATCCGCATTCAAGACGGTTAGATGACATATAGATGACACCGGAGTGACAATCTCAGTCGAATGAATGACGTTCAGGCATGCATTGGTAAATTAATGCAATACAAGGACAGTAAAGCGATTTTGGTTACAATTTAAGTGTAAAGATATCGTCATCGAGATTGGCTTATTTGCCCGAGCGTTTTACTATGTTATGGCTTAATATCCTTATACTCGATGACAAGACCTATCATTCAGTTCAACTGTTGGCTGAGTCTTCGCTGGTCACTCATTTCTCCCCTATACTCCTCCAATGCTCATGGCGAGAAACGCTATGTCAATTGAGGCGAAATGAGCCGCCAATAGGCAAAATTGTTACCCTACAATTTTGGTTTTCGAGTGACATAACACTTTATATCGCCTTCTTTCGCCACCCGAGGTAACAGTGGACCCACAACCGTCAAGCTATCCGACTAAACCGAGCAACATTCCCCATTTGGCCCTGCTGATCCCTATGCTCGCAGCCATTGTTGCGATCACGCCGCTCGCGATCGACATGTATTTGCCCGCCATGGCAACCCTCGCCCATAGTTTTCATACCGATATCACCCTAGTGCAACAATCCTTGAGTGTTTACTTGGGCGGCTACGCCCTGGGTATGCTGTGCTTTGGCCCACTTGCAGACCGTATTGGTCGTCGCCCCATGGTAATAATGGGGCTCTCGGGCTTTATGTTAGTCAGCCTGTTATTAGGCTTAGCCGAGCAGATTGAAGTGTTTTTAGGGCTGCGCTTTTTACAAGCCTTTATCGGCGCGGCGGCCACAGTGGTCGTCCCTGGGTATATCAAAGAAGTCTATGGTGAAAACACGGCTAAGGGTATGTCTTATGTCAGTTTAATCATGATGTTAGCACCATTATTAGCCCCAAGCATCGGCAGCCTTATCCTCGAGCTTGGTGAATGGCATTTGATCTTCTTTATCCAATCGGCCTATGCCATGTTGTTGCTGTTGTTGGTCATTACGTTGCTCAGAATGCCGAGCGATAAAGATCAGAGTAGTCGCAGTCAAAAATCCTTTTTAGGGGCTTATGCTACTGTGTTTTCACGTCCCGGCGTCAAAATGAATATTGCCAGTGGCGTGCTTACCTCTTTTGCGTTTTTTTGTTATTTAACCGCGTCGCCCTTTGTCTATATGGAGGTTTTTTCCTTAGATAAATCCTTATTTGCCCTACTCTTTAGTACCAATGTGGGCGCGCTGATGCTGGCAAATATTATCAATACCCGAATTGTGGGCCGTTATGGCTCGTTGAGGATGCTGCACGTGTCGACCTTCTTCGGTGCGCTGGCGGCGGTAGGTTTACTGGGAGTGAACTTACTGGGACTCAGTTATCACTTCACCGTGTTGATGCTGATCCCGCTGATGGGGAGCCTTGGCATCATGTCGGTCAACGCCGATGCCATTGTGCTGATGAAATTCAAGCAGGAAACGGGCACAGCAACGGCGGTGATTGGCACCTTAAGATTCGGCTTTGGCGCCCTTGCAGGGCCATTACTCGCGCTGTTTTACAATGGCACCGCAGTGCCTTTCTCGGCATTAATGCTGACGGCAGTGTTGTTGGTGGGATTCTGTCAATTTAACCGACCGACCCATCAAGCCAAGCCGAAGGAGTAATCTGCATCTTTATGCCACGTAAACGAAGCAATTGTGGTATCTACCGCTTTTGTAGCTGATTTGTAACAAATTAAGTGTTTTCTAAATAAACGGCACTCAGGTTATATATAGAACCTTGAGTGCCGTTTTTCATGGTAAATCTGCTAACCCATTCTAATAAAAGAGATTAAATAGAATCTTCACACACAAAAACTCCCGTTTCATAAGCGTTTATCGCGTCTAAACATGAAATTGTTTCAAGTTGGTTATTTTTTACATAAAAGCCTTGAAATGTGTTCTTTTTTGAATATGATGAAATTCTGTTCATTGCAACAGCTGCTGCATCCAAAGGGATGAGCGCTTGAAATCGATAATTTCAAGCTCAGCAATCGGAGTCTGAATTACCCTTCAGGCTTATTTTTAGAGCGATTACCGTCGCTGTAACAAGATACTGTTTACCGTAACGGTACTATGCAATAGGAGTTTCACATGGAGAAGTTATCCGGCGCCAGCATGATTGTGCGATCCCTTATCGATGAAGGTGTAAAGCACATATTTGGTTATCCTGGCGGCTCAGTGTTAGATATCTACGACGCCCTGCACCTTATCCCCGGTATTGAACATATTCTGGTTCGCCACGAACAAGCCGCCGTACATATGGCCGATGGTTATGCCCGCGCCACGGGTAAAGTAGGCGTGGTACTCGTGACCTCAGGCCCAGGTGCCACCAATGCCATTACCGGCATCGCTACCGCCTATATGGATTCAATTCCATTAGTGGTGTTATCCGGCCAAGTACCCAGCAATCTTATCGGTAATGATGCGTTCCAAGAATGCGACATGATTGGGATTTCACGCCCAGTCGTCAAACACAGCTTTTTAGTACAAGATCCTACTCAAATACCTGAAATCATTAAAAAAGCCTTTTATATTGCTTCCACGGGGCGCCCCGGCCCCGTCGTTGTCGACTTGCCAAAGGATTGCCTCAATCCTGCATTGCTGCACGACTATATTTACCCCGAGAGCATTAAAATGCGTTCCTATAATCCAACGACATCGGGCCACAAGGGGCAAATTCGCCGTGGATTGCAGGCATTACTGGCGGCGAAAAAACCCGTGCTTTATGTGGGTGGCGGCGCCATTATCTCCAGCTGTGAAAAGCAAATCTTAGCCCTAGCGGAAAAATTAAATATCCCCGTTGTCAGCACCTTGATGGGCCTTGGCGCTTTCCCTGGCACCCATAAAAACAGCTTAGGCATGCTGGGGATGCACGGTCGCTATGAAGCCAACATGACCATGCATAACTGCGATCTTATCTTCGGGATTGGCGTGCGTTTCGATGACAGAACCACCAACAACATCGAGAAATACTGCCCAAATGCCACTATTTTGCATATCGATATCGACCCTTCATCGATTTCAAAAACCGTCCGAGTGGATATCCCCATCGTTGGCTCGGCAGACATCGTACTGGACAGCATGTTAGCCCTGCTGGAGGAGTCGAAGGAGAGCAACGATAGCGAGGCAATTAATCAATGGTGGCAAGAAATCACAGTGTGGCGTAACCGCAACTGCTTAGCATACGATAAGGAAAGCAATCGGATCAAACCACAGCAAGTGATTGAAACCCTTTACAAACTCACTAATGGTGAGGCCTATGTCGCCTCGGATGTGGGCCAGCATCAAATGTTTGCCGCGCTCTATTATCCCTTCGATAAACCTCGCCGTTGGATTAACTCCGGCGGCCTTGGCACCATGGGCTTTGGTTTACCCGCTGCCATGGGAGTCAAAATGGCAATGCCTGACGAAACCGTTGTATGCGTCACGGGCGATGGCTCGATTCAGATGAATATTCAAGAGCTTTCAACCGCTCTGCAATACGATACGCCGGTTAAAATTATCAACTTAAACAACCGCTTCCTTGGCATGGTTAAACAATGGCAGGATATGATCTACTCGGGTCGCCATTCCCATTCCTATATGGATTCGGTACCCAACTTTGCCAAAATTGCTGAAGCCTATGGCCATGTTGGCATGACGATTAGCGATCCCGCTGAGCTTGAGTCTAAGATGGCCGAAGCCCTTGCCATGAAAGACAGACTGGTATTTATCGACATTATGGTGGATGAGACTGAGCACGTGTATCCCATGCTTATCCGCGGCGGCGCGATGAATGAAATGTGGTTAAGCAAAACGGAGAAATGCTAATGCGTCGAATTATATCTGTATTACTCGAAAACCAATCCGGCGCATTATCTCGTGTTGTCGGTCTGTTTTCCCAACGCGGTTACAACATCGAAAGTTTAACTGTGGCACCAACCGATGATAACACCTTATCGCGCCTCAATATTACCGTAGTGGCCGACGAAAAGGTGCTAGAGCAAATCGAGAAACAACTGCACAAGTTAGTCGATGTGCTCAAGGTGTCGAATGTCACCGAATCGGCTTATATTGAGCGGGAGTTGGCACTGGTTAAAGTCCGCGCTCAAGGGGAATTACGGGAAGAAATTAAGCGTACCGCCGATATCTTCCGTGGGCAGATTGTCGATGTCACTGCCAATCTCTACACCATTCAATTGGTGGGCACGACCGAAAAACTCGATGCCTTTATTCACTCCATGGGTGAAGTAACCAAAGTGGTTGAAGTGTCGCGCTCTGGCGTTGTGGGCTTGGCCCGCGGCGAGAAAGCGATGAGAGCCTAATAGAAGTGAAATGCCCATTAACGCATGCGAGCTTGCCATCGCAATGCTTTGAAATAGCCAACATGGGATTTTAATTGGTGGGATAACAATAAAGGGAGCATTAAGCTCCCCTTCTTTATCCGCGCAATTCAGGATTAGGACTGACCATCTAATAGGCGCGAGGTGGTGATTTCAATCTTGCGTGGTTTTAACGCTTCAGGGATTTCACGCACTAAATCAATGTTCAATAAACCATTCTCTAAACTGGCACCCAATACAGTCACATAATCGGCCAGTTGGAAGGTACGCTCAAACCCGCGCTCGGCAATACCTTGGTATAGGTATTTACGCTCGGTTTGGCTCTCGGCCTTATTGCCTTTAACCAGTAATTTCTCACCTTCGCTACTGATCTCAAGCTCTTCCATCGAGAACCCGGCCACGGCCATTGTAATGCGATAACGATTTTCGCCAAGGAGTTCAATGTTATATGGAGGATAACCTGAGTTGCCATTATTCGCGGCAGCGTGTTCTGCCATTTGGGCTAAACGATCAAAACCAATAGCACTACGGTAAAGAGGAGTTAAATCATAAGTACGCATATTCATATCCTTGTCTTAAGCAATATGGGAAAGTGGCGAACGTTTTTCAATTGAAAACGTATTTGTCTCGCCTAAATTAACTTCTGTCCTAGCGGCACAGAATCGATTGGGATCCTCATCGAGCGATCCTGCAATAGATATAAGGATAGGAAAGCGTATTTCAAGGCAGTTTTTTAAAATTTTTTAAAAGCTAAATAAAAAGAGCAGGTTATTAGCATTAAAAACCTTGTATCTGGCGTGGTTAGTCGAATATCGCCAATAAAAAAGGAGCCCTTAGGCTCCCTTCTTCGGTCTCACACTCAGATTAACGAGTACGTGGACACAGTTCTTCAGCACTGAAGAAGTAAGCAATTTCACGTGCAGCAGATTCTAAAGCGTCAGAACCGTGAGCAGCGTTTTCGTCGATGCTTTCAGCGAAATCAGCACGGATAGTACCTGGAGCCGCTTGAGCTGGGTTAGTTGCACCTAAAATTTCGCGGTGAGCTAAAACAGCGTTTTCGCCTTCTAAAACTTGAACCATGATTGGGCCAGAAGTCATGAAAGCAACCAGAGCACCGAAGAAGCCACGCTCGCTATGCTCAGCATAGAAACCTTCAGCTTGTTCTTTAGTCAGGTGTAACATTTTAGCTGCAACGATCTTCAGACCAGCAGTTTCAAAACGGTTGTAGATTGCACCGATGTGGTTTTTAGCAACAGCATCAGGCTTAATGATAGAAAATGTGCGTTCGATCGCCATAACAAGCTTCCTTTGTCAGCAAGTTTGAAAAAATTCGCGCGGATTATACGAAATTTAAAAACCAAATCCTATCTTTAAAGCAAATAAGTCTGAGATATTGCGCACATTGGCTGGATTTGTAACCGGATTGTTCACACAAAAACGCCAGTCCATGTTTTCCACCGGACTGGCGAAAGGATAACAACACAACTAAATTGGCATATTTGCCAAAGACTCAGGGGTTATTTTCTATTTTTTGCCCAAATACCCGCCCACGCAATCAAGGCAACTAAAATGATTGCAGGGGCTAAATCGAGTAGATGGTGGAATAAACCGACGCCGCCATGACCAGGATGAGCCCATGCCAAGGCGGGTAACAGTGTGAATAACATAGCAAACAAAAGTTTCATGTGAACATCCTTGCGTAGCGGAAATAACATTAAGCGGTTAATCACTTAACTGATACATAACAAGGTACGTCATTCACTTAAAATGAATTTGATACTGATCAAACTCCTACAAAAATCCCATTTTAGGAGAGATGAAACGTGATCAATCTCACGTGACATCTTTTTCACTTGGACAAGATGCCCAAGTAGGCAAGATTACTTCTCTTCAATCCAGCATTGCTGAATGGCTTCCAATATCCGCTCATTACAATGCTTAGGATCGTCGTCAAAATCATCGAGAGCCAACACCCACTCGTATAACTGAGTAAAATGCAGCTTGTGGGGGTCAACCTCGGAATGCTTTTCTAGCAATTCTAAGGCGATATCTAGTGAATCAATCCATTTTAACGACATCCTCTCCCCCTTGTGCCATCTGCAGCTAAACGTTGCTCTCCTGAGTGTAGCCTAATCGCGGCTTAACTCTACGCTTGTGTGGGCTTTTTTGCCTTGAGGGCATTCTTTTCAACAAACTCAATAATGGCACCGGCGACATCTTTTGCGGTTGCCCCTTCTATCCCTTCAAGGCCTGGCGAAGAATTCACTTCCATCACCACAGGGCCATGATTTGAGCGCAATAAATCCACCCCAGCGACATTGAGTCCCATGGTTTTGGCCGCACGAATTGCGACTGAACGCTCTTCTGGGGTCAATTTAACTAAACTTGCAGTGCCACCACGGTGTAAGTTTGAGCGAAACTCCCCAGGCATGGCTTGGCGTTTCATCGCCGCAATCACTTTATCGCCCAGCACAAAGCAGCGAATGTCGGCGCCATTGGCTTCTTTAATGTATTCCTGCACCATGATGTTGGCTTTTAATCCCATAAAAGCTTCAATCACGCTCTCGGCCGCCTTGCGGGTTTCGGCTAGCACCACCCCAATGCCCTGCGTGCCCTCGAGCAACTTGATCACTAACGGCGCGCCGCCCACCATGTCGATAAGATCAGGAATATCGCTCGGCTTATTGGCGAAACCAGTAATTGGCAGACCGATACCACGGCGTGACATCAACTGCATCGAACGTAACTTATCGCGGGAGCGCGAAATGCCGACGGAATCATTGAGCGCATACACGCCCATCATTTCAAACTGGCGCAGCACAGCAGAGCCATAAAAAGTAATCGAAGCGCCGATACGCGGGATAACCGCATCAAAAGGCGGCAACTCTTGACCACCAATATGAATGCTCGACTGACGCATATTGATGTTCATATAGCATTCGAGCGGGTTGATCACTTGGACTTCGTGACCACGTAATGTCGCAGCCTCAACGAGTCGCTTTGTGGAATATAGCTCAGGCCCTTGCGATAGGATCGCGATTCTCATTTTGGTCTCCGACAACCATTTCATTTTGAGCGCATCATACGCTCGGATTAGGATAAATCAATCATGGCAATTATTGCTTGCGCAAATGCTGGGCGCCAGAAGCCAAAAACCAGTCACATGGACTGGTTTTTGACGATATTGTCGCATCGGGTTGATTAACCTTCGCTCACCATATTCACAGTGTACTTAGGAATTTCAATCACCAGATCGCTATCGACAACTTTGGCTTGGCAGGACAAGCGGCTCTCAGGCTCGAGTCCCCAAGCCTTATCGAGCATATCATCTTCAAGCTCATCGCTTGGCTCTAGTTCATCAAAGCCTTCACGCACGATGCAGTGGCATGTGGTGCAGGCACAGGATTTTTCACAGGCATGCTCGATATTGATGCCGTTACGCAGCGCCACATCGAGAATCGTTTCACCTACTTTGGCTTCCAACACTGCGCCATCGGGACATAACTCAGCATGGGGAAGAAAGACTAACTGGGGCATCACATCACCTATATGTTGTCAATTGACTGACCCTTAAAGGCCACTCGAATAGAATTGTCCATACGCTTCGCGGCGAAATCCTGAGTATGTTCATCGAGGACTTCAATCGCTTGCTTAATCGCATCGGCATCATCACCACGGGCAATTTCGGCAAGTTGCGCCATGACCGCATCAATCTGCTGACGCTCATCGCTTGTCAGCAGGTCGCCATCTTTTGCAAGCGCTGCATTTAACGACTCAAGTACCCTCGCCGCCTCCACTTGCTGCTCGGCCAGCATACGACGACTAATGTCTTCCTTCGCATGCTTCATCGAGTCCTTGAGCATAGTCGCGATTTCGGTATCCGATAAACCAAACGAAGGCTTCACTTGAATACTCGATTGCACGCCGGTGGATTTCTCCATCGCAGTGACGCTGAGCAGACCATCGGCATCGACTTGGAAGGTCACACGAATATGGGCTGCGCCCGCCGCTAACGGCGGAATACCTTTTAGGGTAAAGCGTGCGAGTGAGCGACAGTCATCGACTAACTCACGCTCGCCCTGCACCACATGGAAGGCCATCGCCGTTTGACCATCCTTAAAGGTGGTAAACTCTTGGGCGCGGGCGACTGGGATCGTGGTGTTACGAGAAACCACTTTCTCCACTAAACCACCCATGGTTTCAATCCCTAATGACAAGGGGATCACATCGAGCAGTAATAATTCAGACTCAGGTTTGTTACCGACCAGAATATCGGCCTGAATCGCCGCGCCAATGGCAACGACACGGTCAGGGTCGATTGAGGTTAACGGCGCCTTACCAAAAAAGGCTTCAACCTGTTCACGCACTAACGGTACGCGGGTGGAACCGCCCACCATCACAGTTTCTAATACTTCATCAGCCGTTACGCCCGCATCACGTAGGGTGCGACGACAGGTGGCGATGGTTTTCTTCACTAATGCACTGATTAAGCCATCAAATTCAGCTTTGGTCACCAGTTGCTTAAGCACATTGCCGTCGGCAAGTGTCAGGCTCGCTTCGACTTCACTCGCATCGGTTAAGGCTTCTTTCACACGGCGCGCTTCAATCAATAACTGACGGCTGAGCTGTGAATCGATATTAGCTAATTGCCACACTTGCTGCATATGAGCCTGCAACAGATGATCAAAGTCATCGCCGCCCAGCGCCGAATCGCCGCCAGTGGCCAGCACTTCAAAGACGCCACGATTTAAACGCAGAATAGAGATATCAAAGGTTCCGCCGCCGAGATCGTAAATCGCGATCACGCCTTCTTGCTTTGAATCTAACCCGTAGGCGATTGCCGCCGCGGTAGGCTCGTTGAGCAGGCGCAATACTTTCACACCAAGCAAAGACGCGGCATCTTTAGTCCCTTGACGCTGCGCATCATCGAAATACGCTGGCACAGTGATCACAACACCCTGCAGTTCGCCACCGAGGGTTTTCTCGGCGCGTTCAACCAGCGGACGTAAAATTTCCGCTGACACTTGCACCGGATTCACTTGCCCTTGAGGCGTGACAAACAGCGGTAAACCGTTTTCACTGGCTTCAAACTGGTATGGAAAAGCTTGCTCGCCGGATTGAATATCCGTGAGGCTGCGACCCATAAAGCGCTTGACCGATACAATAGTGTTTTTCGGATCCTGCGCTGAACTTAACGCCGCGACTTGACCCACTTCAATGCCATCTTGGGTATAACGAACGATAGAAGGTAAAGAATGCTGGCCATTTTCATCGGGTAAGGTCGCCGTTACGCCGCTGCGGACGGCGGCCACGAGGGAATTAGTGGTACCTAAATCGATGCCAACGGCAAGTCTATGTTGGTGCGGCGCGGCGCTTTGTCCGGGCTCTGCAATCTGCAAAAGGGCCATATGTATCCAACTTAGTAGCGCCGACTCAGACCCGTCTGAATCGGCTAAATAACTGCAATAGGGAAAATTAATCGAGCAGCGCGTCTTCGATACGCGTCAGCTCATCGTGTAATTTTGCCATAAATTTAAGCTTGCGTACTTGATCTGCCGCTAACAAGGCATCTTCTTCGCTGCCACTGCTTAGCTGGGCGGTGAGCAATTTCGTCAACTTAGTCCGGTAGGCCGCGAAAGAGTCGTATAACTCATCAATACTTTCTTGGGGATCGGCGCTATCGCGAATGTCTTCTAATGCTTCACGCCATTCCATCTGCTGCATTAAAAATGCAGTGTCTTTCACTGTGGTGGTTTCGTGGCTTAAATCGATACCACGTAGCGACAGCATATGCTCGGCACGGCGGATAGGATCTTTTAGGGTTTGATAACCGTCATTCACTTGCGCAGTGCGTTGCACCGACAATAAGCGTTGTTGCTCGGTATCGTTGGCAAACTTATCGGGATGCACCGCCCGTTGCAGTTCGCGGTAGCGTTCTGCAAGCACAGCGGTGTCAATATCGAAGGCAGGGGAAAACTTAAACAGCTCGAAATAATTCATGCGTCAATTCGGCAATTAAACAGTGAAACTCTCACCGCAACCGCACTCACCTTTTGCGTTAGGATTGTTAAATTGGAAACCTTCGTTCAGGCCTTCTTTAACAAAATCCAACTCAATGCCCTGTAGATAAATGAAGCTTTTCGCATCGATAATGATTTTAACACCATCAATATCATACACTTCATCGTCATCATTCAGCGCATCAACAAACTCAAGCACATACGCCATACCCGAACAGCCAGAGGTCTTTAAGCCGAGGCGCAGGCCGATGCCCTTGCCTCGATTCGCTAAGAAAGATCTGACACGCTCAGTTGCCGCTGGGGTCATTGTAATCGCCATCTTAACTCCAGATGTTACTTAGCTTGTTTCAATTTGTACTCGTCGATCGCCGCTTTAATGGCATCTTCTGCCAAAATGGAACAGTGGATTTTCACCGGTGGCAAGGCCAATTCTTCCGCGATATCGGTGTTTTTGATTGCCGCCGCTTGCTCGATAGTCTTGCCTTTCACCCACTCGGTTACCAGTGAGCTAGACGCAATCGCGCTGCCACAACCGTAGGTTTTGAACTTAGCGTCTTCGATGATGCCGTCAGCGCCGATTTTCAGCTGTAACTTCATCACGTCACCACAGGCAGGTGCTCCCACCATACCGGTCACGACCGAAGGATCGTTCTTGTCGAAAGAACCAACGTTACGTGGGTTCTCATAATGATCTATCACTTTTTCACTGTAAGCCATGGTACTGCTCCAAAATTATCTATTGTAAACGGTCGAATTAATGATGGGCCCACTGCACCTGATTCAGGTCGATGCCATCTTTGAACATCTCCCACAATGGAGACATTTCTCTTAATTTATCAATAGATTGTGTAATAGTTTCGATAGCGTGGTCGATTTCTTCTTCGGTGGTAAAACGACCGATTGAGAAACGAATTGAGCTATGCGCCATTTCATCATTTAAACCGAGCGCACGTAACACGTAGCTTGGCTCGAGACTGGCTGAAGTACAGGCAGAACCCGATGAAACCGCTAAATCTTTTAATGCCATCATCAGCGACTCACCTTCAACATAGTTGAAGCTGACGTTCAGGCTACCGCTCACACGGTGAGTCATGTCGCCGTTTACATACGTCTCTTCGATGTGCTTGATGCCATTCCATAACTTGTCACGCAGCTGAGCGATACGCGCGTTATCGGTTGCCATTTCCGCTTTTGCAATCGCCGCCGCTTCACCTAAACCGACGATTTGATGAGTCGCCAGTGTGCCACTTCGCATACCACGCTCATGACCACCGCCGTGCATTTGCGCTTCTAAGCGAATGCGTGGCTTACGGCGAACGTACAGCGCACCAATCCCTTTTGGACCATACATTTTGTGGCCAGAGATAGAGATGAGGTCGACCTTAGTCGTTTGTACATCGATAGGTAATTTACCCGCACTTTGTGCCGCATCCATATGGAAGATAATGCCTTTTGAGCGGCATAACTCACCGATGGCATCCACATCATGGATCACTCCGATTTCGTTATTCACATGCATGATGCTGACAAGAATGGTGTCGTCGCGCATCGCCGCTTCTAAACGTTCCATCGGAATGATACCGTTGGCATCTGGCTCTAAGTAAGTCACTTCAAAGCCTTCACGCTCAAGCTGACGGCAGGTATCGAGTACCGCTTTATGTTCAGTCTTGCTGGTGATGATGTGCTTGCCTTTCTTATTGTAGAAATGCGCTACGCCTTTGATCGCTAGGTTGTTTGATTCAGTTGCACCTGAGGTAAACACGATTTCACGGTGATCGGCATTGATCAGATCAGCCACTTGGCTGCGTGCCACATCCACCGCTTCTTCCGCTTGCCAGCCATAACGGTGAGAACGTGATGCTGGGTTACCGAAGATGCCATCCATCGTCATGTATTGGAACATTTTTTCCGCGACTCGCGGATCAACTGGCGTGGTGGCGGCATAATCTAAATAGATAGGAAGCTTCATAACACACTCCGTACTTAGCAGTCTCTGCCGAGGCTACATACAACGTACAAAAATAATTTTTATCGTATAACAAAAAGCCTATAAGCTGACTCTTTGCTCCTTTTGCATAATGTCTTGCTTAAGCGAGATAAACTGCACATCCCGTTTCTGCATTAAGCCAGCAAGACTGATACCATCTAAAAAATCTGAAATTTGTTTGCTTAAATCGCCCCAGAGCGAGTGCGTTAAGCAGCGAGTTCCACTCTGGCAATTGCCTAATCCTTGACAACGAGTCGCATCGACAGACTCGTCCACAGCATGGACCACCATGCCAACAGAAATATCATTAGCTTCGAGGCCTAAGCGATAACCACCACCTGGACCACGGACACTGGCCACTAGGCCATGCTTACGTAACTTTGCGAAGAGTTGTTCCAGATAGGAAAGCGAAATCCCTTGTCTTTCAGAGATATCCGCTAAGGGAACCGGTCCCGAAGCCGAGTGGATGGCCACATCGAGCATTGCGGTTACTGCATAACGGCCTTTAGATGTAAGTTTCATAACTACCATAGCTCCCAAACAGGTATGGGGGTTATTTCAACATACCCGAGTATTTCAGTCAAGTATAAAACCTAGTAAAACACTCAAGTATATAAGCGTGCAGTGAACCAATACCCTTTCATCTTGGTGGGGTATTTAACCTTTTTCTGCCCTAAGATTCAATGCTAAAGGGGCAATTAATCGTCCTAATCGCCCCCATATCGGGATCTAACGCACTCTCTTAGAATGAATGCTAGCCACCTAGGTCCACTCGGTTTAAAAACCGCGCAACCATAGAGTGAATTGAACCCCGATAATCGTTGGCAGAAGCATGTGGATTAACATCAACACGCCACTGCGCAAAACACCTTAATTAGATGCTGGGGTCAAACTCATCGAGCGCACTCTGGCGCTTATCGGCGGCGGCTTTTTCCGCGTCGTTAAACTCACCCACATTCAGCTCTGGCAATCTTTCGGTGCAGACATCGCCACCTAAGCGCTGAATGGCTTGACACAATTCCTGCACTTTTGAATCCATCAAATGCATATGGTCCAGCATTTGACCGATAGCGTTCGCGACGGGATCCGGATTGTCGGGAGACACTGCATACGCATCGAAGCCATATTTCTTGGCCATGGCGCTACGACGCTCAGACTTCTCTTTCGATTGTGGCGAAGGTGTGGCCACCACGCGCCCAGGGATCCCGACCACAGTCGTATCCTTAGGCACATCTTTCACCACCACAGAGTTAGAGCCGACACGCGCCCCATCATGCATAGTGATAGGACCTAAAATTTTAGCCCCTGCGCCCACGACCACGTTATTGCCCAGTGTGGGATGGCGTTTACCCGCTTGCCAGGTGGTGCCGCCGAGTGTCACGCCGTGATACAAAGTACAGTCATCGCCAATCTCGGCGGTTTCACCGATCACCACGCCCATACCATGGTCGATAAAGAAACGATCACCAATGGTGGCACCGGGGTGGATCTCCACTCCCGTCAACCAGCGCGAAAAAGTCGATAAACAACGGGCCATTAAGCGCCAATCACGCTTCCATAATTTATGGCTTATCCGGTGCAGCCAAATGGCGTGCATGCCAGGATAGTTAACCAAGATCTCAAAGGCGCTGCGCGCCGCGGGATCACGGTGATATATAGATTCAATGTCTTCTTTTAGCCTAGCTATCACACCCATGCTTCAATCCTTCGCGATTAGCGTTATTTGCCAAATGTGCTTTGGCTATTTTTGTTTGTTACCCACCACTTTATCTATCGAGGTTAGAATGCCTCGAAGAATGTTCATCTCTTGGCTTTCGATACGAGCACGGCTAAACAGACGACGTAGCTTAGTCATCACTTGGCCGGGGTGGTTTTTAATAATAAAACCTGTCGATGATAAGGTGCTTTCTAAGTGCACAAAGAAACGCTCAAGATCGGCAGAAAGCGGATACTCTTCTTCCACTTGCGGCGCCTCTGTTTGCGCTAAGTGTGCCACACGCGTCTCATAACAAATAATCTGCACAGCTTGTGCTAAATTCAATGAGCTGTATTCAGGGTTAGCAGGAATCGCAACATGATAAGTACATTGCTGTAATTCTTCATTGGTCAAACCATGATTTTCACGCCCAAAGACTATGGCGACGGGCCCTGTTAGGCCCTCTGTGACCAGCTTTTGTCCCGCTTCACGGGGGTCGAGCATTGGCCAATCTAAGGTACGGCTGCGGGCACTGGTGGCAATCACTAAACTGCAATCGGCGATGGCTTCTTCTAAGGAATCCACTTTAACCAAATGCTTTAAAATGTCCGATGCACCGGCGGCCAAGGCAATGGATTGACCATCCACTTCACATCTTGGTTCGGCAAGATACAGGGTCGATAACCCCATGGTCTTCATCGCTCTGGCTGTCGAGCCAATATTGCCGGGGTGCGATGTCCCCACTAAAATCACACGAATATTACTTAGCATGAAACGACTTAATTTAATTCACAAAACACAGGGAGCGAATACTATCACAGGCGTGCGTGAATGCTTATATGAAAATCGGTATTTGATATAACATTCAAATCGAGTATAATGCCGCCCGCTATTTTTAACGTTCTTTAACATCCAGGGGATTGCAATGCATCCGATGCTGACGATTGCTGTTCGCGCTGCCCGCGCGGCCGGCCAAACTATTATGCGCGCCTACACTGAACTTGACCGAGTTGAAGTCAGTGCTAAAGGTGTCAACGATTTTGTTACCAGTGTAGATAAGGAAGCAGAAGCCGCCATTACCTATCAAATTCGCAAATCTTACCCAGATCACACTATCGTGGGTGAAGAGAAAGGCGAAAACCGCGGCGAAAACAAAGACTATGTTTGGATAGTCGATCCTCTGGATGGCACTAACAACTTCGTTAGAGGCATTCCCCACTTCGCGGTTTCTATCGCACTGCAACACAAAGGCAAAACTGAAGTTGCCGTTGTGTACGATCCTGTTCGTGAAGAATTATTTACCGCTATCCGTGGTAAAGGCGCCAAATTAAACGATTTCCGTATCCGCGTAACCAATGTGACTGAACTGGCTCCAACCATTATCGGTACAGGTTTCCCATTCAAAGCACGTCAACACACCGAAAGCTACATGGCAATCTTTGGCGAAGTGTTCGGTCAATGTTCTGACTTACGCCGCGCTGGTTCTGCCGCATTAGATTTAGCCTATGTGGCTGCTGGCCGTTTAGACGGTTTCTTCGAAATCGGTTTAAAGCCATGGGATATCGCTGCTGGCGACTTAATCTGCCGCGAAGCGGGTGGTACAGTCACCGATTTCACTGGCGGTCATAACTACCTGATCTCTGGCAACATCGTTGCAGGTTCACCGAAAGTGACCACAGAGTTAGTGAAAACCATGCGTCCATTGCTGAACGAAGGTTTAAAGCGTTAATCACACCCTGTAGGCAGTAACGCATATTAAAAAGGCCAGTGAATTCACTGGCCTTTTTGTTTGCTGCTTTCGTACTTTAGCTTTAGTTATTCAGCTTTGGCTAATCTGCTTGGAACGCACTTGTCGGCTTAAAGACTTTCTATCTACCCGCTAATGCCTGCGCAGGGCCAATCTGGCTCGCCTTCCACGCGGGATACAGAGTTGCGATAAGACTCATCACAAACGCCGTTGCTATCACTAAACCAGCATCCGTCATATGTAGCTCTGAGGGCAGAAAATCCACAAAATACACATCGGCCGACAGGAGTTGAATCCCAAGCAACTGCTCAATGCCACGGGCGATACCGCTGAGATTAATCGCGGTCGCAATCCCAATCACGCCGCCGAGGGCACAACCCACAAGGCCATTTAACGCGCCTTGCACCATAAAAATCCCCATCACTGAAAGACGGCTTAAGCCCATGGTCATCAGAATAGCGATTTCACTGGCTTTATCCCGCACCGCCATCACTAGCGTTGAGACAATATTGAAACAGGCCACACCTATCACTAATACCAACACGAGATACATGATGGTGCGAACCAATTGAATATCTTGATATAAATGCCCTTGGGTACGCGTCCAATCACTGATATAGACAGACTGGTTTAAGGCATAACCTAGCTCGCGAATTTTCGCTGGCGCATCAAACACCTGCGCCACACTGATGCGAACACCGGTCACACCTTGATGTAAATTTAAGATATTCGCCGCATAGCGCATCGGAATATACGCCGTGGTTAACTCAAGCTCGCCGCCTAAACGGTACACACCCGATACCACAAAGCGATGGCTCTTGGCCGCCCTTAAACTGCCAGCATGTTCAGGATCAAGATCTTGCACATACAAAGCGAGGGTATCGCCGACTTCGAGGCCTAACTTTTTCAGTAGGCTCTCACCGAGGACGATATGATTGTCATCCTCACTCAAGCCTTGCCAAGTCTCTTTCGACATAAATTGCGAGAGGGTCGATACTTTTGCCTCTTGCTCAGGATCAATACCCACAACGGCAAGCCCCTGAAAACCACCAGGCTTTTGTACTAATCCTTGCATCCTAATAAAAGGTGCCGCCGCCGTAATGCCTTCAATCTGCATAGCGGTTTGTTCAACCGCGCGCCAATCGGCAATCGGCTCATTCACACCAACCACATCAGCTTGAGAGATCACCCCTAACAAGCGCTGCTCTAACTCTCGCTCAAAACCATTCATGGCCGAGAGCACCACAATCAGCACAGCAACCCCGAGCGCAATCCCCGCGGTCGATGCAAAGGAGATAAAGCTAATAAAACTATTGGATTGGCGCGCACGATAAAAACGCCAACCAATGGAGAGGGCTAATGGTCCTTTCATTGGGCGTGTTCCGCGACAGCTTGCAGATAACCATTCTTCATGGTGAGTTGTCTGTCCATCCGCGCCGCCAATTTAGGATCGTGGGTCACCACCACAAACGCCGTTCCGAGTTGATTGGCTAATTCGCGGATCAGCTCATAGACCGCCTCGCCGCTCTTAGCATCGAGGTTTCCCGTTGGTTCATCGGCCAGTACGAGTTTGGGTTTGTTGATCAGCGCCCGGGCAATTGCCACCCGTTGACGTTCGCCGCCCGAAAGCTCGGCGGGAATATGGCTCATTCTGTGCCCAAGCCCTACTCTCTCGAGCAACACTTTGGCATCGGCCTGAGCCTGAGCGCAGTCTCTGCCTTGGATAAACGCTGGCATAGCCACATTTTCCAGCGCGCTAAATTCAGGCAATAAATGATGGAACTGATAGATAAAGCCTAAGTCTTGGTTGCGGATCTGCGCCTGACGGGCACTGCTCACCTGATATAAATCCTCACCCGCTAACAAGACTTTGCCCGCAGAAGGTTTATCCAAGGTGCCCATAATATGCAGCAGCGTACTCTTGCCCGAGCCAGAGGTACCGACAATCGCCAGTTGCTCGCCCTTAAATACCTGTAAATCCACCTCAGTCAACACCTGAGTGGTCACATCGCCATCGTGATAACTCTTACTCACCGCCTGCACTTGCAGTAACACGTCTTGCATTGAGATTCTCGCTATAGATTCTAAATGACATGGATAACCCCATGTCTAAACACGTCTCTCATCATGGGAGCGACGCTTTAATTTGTTACATCGCAGCTATTCGTAACGCAGCGCCGTGGCAGGTTGCACCCGCGCCGCCCGCAATGCGGGGTAAAGTGTCGCCACTAAGGTGACGACTAAGGTGCCGACAATAATCATCGACAATTGCCCCAGTTCTAATTTAACCGGCAGCACTTGCCCAGTGCCTAAAATAGAAATCCCCAAGGTCGCCATAATGCCATTTAAATTAAGGGTGAACAGAATGCCGACCACCAGCCCCAGTACTAAACCTAAGACCGCATTCAACAAACCTTGCACCACGAAAATGCCCATCACCGCCGAGGTACGTAAGCCTTGGGTTTTGAGTACCGCCACGTCGGTGGTTTTATCCACCACCATCATCACCAGCGCTGACACTATGTTAAACGCTGCCACGGCTACAATCAGGCTCAGCATTAGCGACATCATGTTTTTTTCCATCTTCACGGCACTAAACAGATGACCATAGGTGTCGCGCCAATCAATGGTCGTCGCCTCAATGCCCTGCTGGGTAAGAACCTGCTTTACGTCCTTAGCCAGTGCTGGCGCCATAAATGGATCGCTCAGATACAGCCTAAGCTGATTGATTTCATCGCTCGGTTGACGCATTAAACGCTTGGCATCTTGGTAATGAATATATGCAACGCCCGCATCCACCTGTGAGCCCATCTCAAACACGGCGGACACTAAAAATTTACGTTGGCTAGGGACTGGACCGAGCGGCGAATACACTACGCCATCGCCACTTAACAGGCGCACAGTATCACCAGGGCTCACCTTTAATTGGCGCGCAAGCTCGCTGCCTAAGATGACCTTATATTGGCCACTGGTTAACTCGTTAAATGCGCCCGAATAGGTATGCTGCGCCACCATAGAGAGTTTTTCGGCAAGCTCAGGAAACACCCCAAATACTTGCACGGCGCGGATATTCGCCGCCGACTGCACCATGGCTTGGGTCGACACGCTAGGCGTCACGCCCTGAACGCCCGGCAAGGCTTTGAGTTTGTCCGCAGGTATAGTCCAATCGCTTAAGGGCGTCTCAGTTACCACAGTCAATTGAGGTACGGCACCTAAAATGCGCTGCTTTAATTGCCCTTCGAGGCCATTCATCACCGAGCTGACCACGATTAAGGCCGCCACCCCTAGAAAAATGCCCGAAACGGCAAATAAGGTAATAAAAGAAGCAAAGGCGTTTGCTTTTCTGGCCCGCCAATAACGGTAACCAACGTAGAGAGGAAATCGAAGATCCATTGAAAGAGGGCTGCGTCCTGTGTGCTGAACTTGCTAAATCATAAAGATGGGCACGATAATAGGGGTTTAGGTCCTATAAATAAAGAGGCAAGCCTTGTTCACTGACACCAATCCGTATTTTAGTGTGCCTCATCCCTTCACCGCTTACTTAAGCCTTTGGGACGAAAACCAGCCACTACCCAGTGAAATGGCTTTAAGATCAATGCAATCCTTAGGGATCCAGCTGCTGAGCGAAGTCAAAGCACTCGAGGCCAGTTGCCTGCTGCAACTGCGGCATTTAGACAACGAAGCCAAGGTGGTGGTGGACTTTCTCAAGCTCCAATCCCGCAAGGTCGATTTAGTCCTGCAGCATGTGCTCGAAAAAGAAGTGCAAGAGGGCGATAAATTTAGCGGTTGTCAGTTTGGTGGCAGTGGCATTCGCCTAATGAGCAGTGAGGCCCTCCCCCTCGGCCGCCAATATAAAGTGACTTTATTTATCCACGAAGAATTGGTCGCCATTTTATGTTTTGCCAAGGTCACGGCCTGCTTAGTTTCGCAGGAAGGCCAATCCGATGGGCAACAAGCACAACAACCCAATGCCGCATCGCCCTATCTCGTCGACCTCGAGTTTAGTCAAATACTGGATGCAGATGTCGAGCAACTGGTCAAAGCCAGCCTCAATGTGCAACAAAAACAACTTAAACTGCGTAAACAGGCCCGTGACGAGCGCCAATAAAGGCTAGCGTTTTTGCTGGCACCCTAGCGCCCAAGCCACTACAATGAACGCAACTTATTGTGAATGAATCAGTTTATCCCACGCCAATGACACAAATTTCAGCCCTAACACCGCCCGTTGTCAAAAATGGAAATCAAATGCAAACCCTGTCGAGTCTCGCCGGGGTTGGTCAAGCTGTTACCCTCGCCAGCCTAGTTCGCCAACACAAGAGCACAACACTGATTGTGACCAGTGATACGCCGACGGCATTGAGTATCGAGTTAGAGCTCAACTATTTGTTGGCAAAAAGCGCCATTAAGGTACGACTGTTCCCTGACCGTGAAACCCTGCCCTACGACAGTTTTTCACCCCATCAGGATTTGATTTCCCAGCGTTTAGAAACCCTGTCGCAAATCACCCAAGCCGAGCACAGCGTAGTGATAGTACCGGTGACAACGCTGATGATGCGCTTGCCACCAAAATCCTATTTAAGCTCCAATGTATTTGTGCTTAAAAAAGGCGATAAATATCAGCTCCATGATGTGCGACAACAGTTAACCGACACGGGTTATCACTTGGTTGAGCAGGTGTACGAACATGGCGAGTTTGCCATTCGTGGCTCGATTCTCGATATCTTCCCCACCGGCGTGAATATGCCGCTGCGTATCGAACTGTTCGATGATGAAGTCGAGACCATTCGCTATTTCGATCCTGAAACCCAGCGCTCATCCACGCCAGTCGATGCAGTGCGCCTGTTACCCGCCAAGGAATTCCCCACTGACAGCAGCGCCATTGAAGGTTTTAGGCAACGTTATCGCCGCCGCTTTGAGGTTATAGTCAAAGAGCCTGAGTCTGTGTATCAACTGGTGAGCCGCAATTTGATGCCCGCCGGAATTGAGAACTATCTGCCCCTATTTTTCGATGAGGTCGCGACACTGTTCGATTACCTGCCGAAGGACACACAGTTAGTCACCTTAGGCGATATCGAAAAGTCTGCCCGTGCCCATTTGCAAGAGGTTGAAACCCGCTATGAAGACAGACGGGTCGACCCATTGCGGCCGCTGTTGGCACCTAAAGAGCTGTATTTACTGATTGAAGAATTATTTGCCGCTTTTAAGCCGCTACCTCGCTATCAGTTTATTGCGCCACAACCCGATACCGTCGCTGGCACAGTGCAGATTGATGCCAGTGTGTTGCCCGAGGTAAGCGCTAATCACAAGTTAAAACAACCGCTGATTGCGCTGCAAGAGTACGCCGAACATGCGCCGCGCATGTTGTTTAGTGCCGAATCGGAAGGTCGCCGCGAAGCCTTGCTCGAACTCTTAAGTAAAATCCAGTTAAAACCAGCGTTATTCGGCCATTTTGATGAGTTTATTCAAAGCGATGCCAAACTGGGTTTAATCGTTTCTCCCCTCTCCCGTGGTTGTTTACTCGGGCTAGGAAAGCAAACCGCCGTCAGCATCATCTGCGAAACCGAACTCTTTGGTCATCGTATCTCCCAGCAGCGCCGCCGTGAAAAACAGCGCCAGATCAGCAACGATACTCTGATCAAAAACTTAGCCGAGCTCAAAGTCGGCCAGCCGATTGTGCACTTAGAGCACGGTGTGGCGCTGTATCAAGGCTTAGTTACCTTAGATACCGGCGGATTAGTGGCGGAATACCTACAGCTGGAATACTCGGGCGGCGATAAACTCTACGTGCCCGTGTCTAACCTGCACATGATCAGCCGCTACAGCGTCGGTGCCGATGGTGAAGCTCACCTTAATAAACTCGGTAACGACACTTGGGCTAAGGCGAAGAACAAAGCGATTGAGAAAATCCGCGATGTGGCCGCCGAGCTGCTTGATGTCTATGCTCGCCGACAAGCACGCCCAGGCGAAAGTTGCGACATCAACGATGAAGAGTATGCGCAATTCGCCCAGGGTTTCCCCTTCGAAGAAACCGTCGATCAGGAAAGTGCGATTCATGCCGTGCTTGCCGATATGCAATCCCCCGTCGCCATGGATCGCCTCGTCTGCGGTGATGTGGGCTTTGGTAAGACAGAAGTCGCGATGCGCGCCGCCTTTGTGGCCGTCAATGCGGGTAAACAGGTGGTTGTGCTGGTGCCCACCACGCTACTCGCCCAGCAGCACTACGAAAACTTTAAAGACAGATTTGCCGACTGGCCCGTGGTGATTGAGGTAATGTCACGCTTTAGAACCGCCAAAGAGCAGACTCAAGTGCTAAAACTGCTCGAAGAAGGCAAAGTCGATATCGTCATTGGCACCCATAAGCTGCTGCAATCCGAGGCTAAGTTTGAAAACTTAGGCCTGCTAATCATCGATGAAGAACACAGATTCGGCGTAAGGCAAAAAGAGAAAATCAAGGCGCTGCGTGCCAACGTGGATATTTTAACCCTAACGGCCACGCCCATCCCCCGCACCTTAAACATGGCGATGTCGGGGATGCGCGACTTATCGATTATTGCGACGCCCCCCGCTAAGCGTTTGGCGGTGAAGACCTTTGTGCGCGAATCCGACCCCGCCACCGTGCGTGAGGCCATACTGCGTGAAATCCTCCGTGGTGGCCAAGTGTATTATTTGCACAACAATGTCGAAACCATAGAGAAATGTGCCCAAGATATTAGTACCCTGCTACCCGAAGCGCGGGTTGTTGTGGCCCATGGCCAAATGCGTGAGCGCGATCTTGAGCGGGTGATGTCGGACTTTTATCATCAAAGATTCAACGTGTTAGTCTGTACCACTATTATCGAAACCGGTATCGACGTCCCCAGTGCGAATACGATTATTATCGAACGTGCCGACACCTTCGGCTTAGCCCAGTTACATCAGCTGCGTGGTCGCGTCGGCCGCTCTCACCATCAAGCCTATGCCTATTTGATGACGCCACATCCTAAACGCATGACCAGCGATGCCCGTAAACGTCTCGAAGCCATCGATGCCCTCGAGGATTTAGGCGCAGGCTTTATGCTCGCGACTCAAGACTTAGAGATCCGCGGCGCGGGTGAGCTATTGGGCGATGAGCAGAGCGGCCATATTTCTAAAATCGGCTTTAGCCTCTACATGGAAATGTTGGAATCGGCAGTTAAGGCGCTCAAACAGGGTAAAGAGCCATCGCTGGCGCAAATGCTCAATCAGCAATGTGAGATGGAACTGAGGATCCCTGCGCTATTGCCGGAAGACTATGTCGGTGATGTCAATATTCGCCTATCACTCTATAAGCGCATCGCTAGCTGTGACAGTGAAGAAGCCTTAGATGAACTTAAGGTTGAACTTATCGACCGCTTCGGTCTGCTGCCGGATGCCACCAAAAACCTGATGGAAATGACCCTGTATAAACATCAGGCAACTCGGCTGGGGGCGACTAAAATTGAGGTACATGCCAAGGGCGGCAGCATCGAATTTAGTGATGACCATGTGATTGATCCCGGCTTTATCATCGGATTACTGCAAAGTCAGCCACAAATCTATCGAATGGATGGGCCGAATAAGTTAAAGTTCATCCTCAATGCCGAAACGGCAAAAGATAGGCTCGCTTTGGTCAAACTCTTGCTCGAACAACTATCGCAACATCGTCTTGGAGATAAATAGTGTTACGTCAACTCGCGGTCTCTATCGCTACACTTATTGCACTTTCACACAGTCCACTTGCCCGTGCTGAAGCTTGGTTCGAGGTTGAAGTCTATATTTTTGAACGCCAAAGCCAATCGACTGAGCAGTGGCCGATGGCACCAATTGAGACCAAAACCAACCGCGCTATCGATCTGATTTCACCGGTTGTGGGTCAGGGTGTGGTCTCCATGAGCAATGAATCCGCGCCCTGCACCTTAGTGTATGATGCCGATGCCAATAGCCATTGCGCCGAAAGCACGAGCACTGGTGCGAATACGGACGCCACTACCGAGATGAGTAACGGCGACGCCTTAGCCATTTCAGGCCCAAGCACTGCAAGCTCGAATGTGGTGACCAGCTATCGCTATCCGAGTGTCATTCCATCGGAAATCGGCAGCGGAAGTCAGGCCTATGCGTCTCAAGGCAGTGGCCCAGTATTACTCGCCAGCAGCCAAGGCCAGTTTGCAAGTATCATCAACAGCCTATCGAGAGAGCGTGGTAACCGCAGCTTACTGCATATGACGTGGCAACAACCTATGACGGGCAAGAGTGGCTCAGTGCCCATTCGCCTGTTTGCGGGTAAAGATTATTCCGCCAGTTATCACTTCGATGGTCGTCAAATTGTGCAGCAAGCCATCGCAAGCTCAATGCAAGGCGATAACGGCACGACAGGCATGATGACAGAAACATCTGCGCCATTACTGCCCTCTCCCGTGTGGCAGCTCGATGGCACACTCAATATTTATCTTAGCCATTATCTGTACATCGAAACCGCGCTCAATTTGCGTAAAGAAGGCCGCAAATTAATGCCTGTGGCAGCCGATGAGGCGAGCATGAACGCAACAAATACTGCTGCGGCCCCAGCAAAAGTGATGACACCTTATTTAATGTCTATTCCATTGGAGCAAAATCGCCGAGTGAAAAGTGATGAGATCCATTATCTCGATCATCCCGAAATGGGCATGGTGATCCAAATCCGTAAGATGGCGCAACCTAACGCCTAAACTCATCAATGGGCTTAGAGCGAGTAAACAAAAAAGCGGTTATGCCATGCATACCGCTTTTTTATTGTCTCAATGGTGTGAATAAGTACTCATGCTCATCAAAGCAAAGAGCATCAGCGCACTATCGAAAAATCCAAGTAAATATCATCACCTTGGTCTTCTTCCACTGTTACCGTTAATCCATCCGTACAAGGCACGCCCACCTCGCACCAGGCGATAAGACTATCCACCGCCGGATTACTGCCCTGGGCAAGAACTTCAACACTGCCATCGGCGCAGTTGGTCACATAGCCTGTGACGCCAAGCGTACGAGCTTTGGTAAGGGTCGCATGTCTGCAACCAACGCCCTGCACTTTTCCCATCAATCGGATCAGCACCCGTTTCATTTTCGTCTCCTGAACAAGGTGAGTTTGTTATTGTTATGCGAGATTAAGCATAGCCGAGTTTTCAACTTGATTGGGCTTAAGCATGAGTAAATGATGGATTTTTAAGTGAAACACTACAAAGTAGGCATAAAAAAACAGCTAACGAGACCGCTGTTAGCTGTGTCGGGCGACATACGCAAAAGGTTGTCCATAAATGGACTAATTGGCATAAAAGTTTGTAGCATTTTGTAACAAACTGTTAAGAGGGGCTACTTTACACAATTCATTATTAATTTCAACAAAATGATAGATAAAGCCACATAAATAGGGATTATCTAATGCTTTTTGCTGAAATAACCAGCTAAACCAATGATGTATACCGTCACACATTCCAAATAATGGCATGAATTATCGCCTTGCATTCCCAAGGCAGACAAATCTAATAGATTGATGCGTAACAGATCCAAAGGGGAAAATACGGAGTTGATATGAAAGTGCTTATCGCCTAAATGAGCGACGATAAGCCTTTTTAATCACAAGACACAATCACAAGACAAACACGTCAAACGTTAACCCAGTTTAAAGGCTTTTATCTTAGGAAGATGTGCAGCTAACTGCGGAAATTTATGGGGCTGCGTCTCGTCCCATTCGATGGGGTAATAAGGCTTGAGTGCCGCGGCGCTAGCCTCACTGTCGAGCACTTCATCCACACGCGACAAAATACACATGGCTTTATGGGTATTCTTCAACCTGAATTCAGAGACACACTTATTGGCAATATCGGCATACTCTTCGGGGCGGTCAATTTTCCCTTGCATCGTCTCTTCAGGATGAAGATTGGGATTGATTAACACCGACTTTAACCCGTTTAAAAAGCCAATTCGTTCAGCCCAATACGCCCCTAAGCCAACTCCCACCATTAATGGCGCAGGATCGTCGCTATACTGCATTTGCTTGGCGACCTCTTTCAATAAATGCTGCATATCATGCTTGGGATGCAGAGTGCTGTAGCTGATAAGCCGTACATCTGGGTCAATAAACTGCAACTGACGCATTTTTTCGTGATTACCAGGGCTAGTTGCATCGAATCCATGAAGATAAAAAATCATATTGAGACCTTTTAACAATCTGCCAAACACGGCGCATGCCACTAACCCTAGCAAATATTCATTGCAGAACCTTGCGCTACATCAAACTTTTGCCTGTTGTGCGAGCTGGATTTGCTCAGCCAGCTGCTTAGCATTTTCCCAACGGCTAGCGTTTTCTAATGCGATAGCCGTTTGCGCCGCATTGGGTTTGAGTAAACTTGCCGGATGTTGTGGCGCAGCGGCTGGCCACACAAAGCCATTTAGCAGTGACATGACGCCCGGATTATCGTTACAGACCAAAATCATATCGCAGCCCGCATCCAACGCAGCTTGGGCGCGGCCTAAATAATCCCCCGCAAAGGAAGCGCCCTTCATACCTAGGTCGTCGGAGAAAATCACCCCGTTAAAGCCCAGCTCTTGGCGTAGGATCTGCTTTAACCAATAAGTTGAAAAGCCCGCAGGATTGGGGTCAACTTTAGAGTAAATCACATGGGCTGGCATAATGCCCGATAATTTACCTTTAGCAATCAACTCTTTAAACGGCAAAATATCTTGATTAAAAATCGCTTCAGCTTCACGTTCATCGATAGGTTGCGCGATATGGGAGTCCGCTGCAACACTGCCATGCCCCGGGAAATGTTTACCCACAGCGCCCATGCCCGCCTCGGCCATGCCCTCAATAAAACTCTGGGCTAAGGCAATCACTTCATCGGGCTTTGCGCTAAAACTACGTTTGCCAATGACTTGACTGATACCGTTAAGATCGAGCACTGGCGCAAAGCTTAAGTCGATGTCACAGGCGAGTAATTCGATGGCCATTAAAAAGCCTAATTCACAGGCCCAACGTTTAGCGAGAAGCATATCGCCCTTAGCCGCCGGCAAAATATCCCCCATGGCCGGAATCAAGGTAAATCCATCACGGAAACGCTGTACTCGCCCGCCCTCATGGTCGACGGCAATCAAAATCTCGGGACGAATTTGGCGGATCTGATGCACTAAGCGAATTAACTGCTCACGGCTGGCAAAATTGCGGGAAAACAGGATCAAACCACCGACCTGTGGATGGCGCAGCATCTCGGCTTCTGCTTCGCTAACATCTAAAGACAGCAGATCCAACATTAGATAACTCATATTTCTCCCTAAAAATTCTTATTCATACTCAAAAAATAACCATAGCGATACTGGCCACTGGGTTCACAAAAATCCCCGAAAAGCGAGCCATTCGCCGTCACACTTTGCCACAAAGCGATTATCTTGCCGATTAATTCGACATTCACCACAAGCTAATTAAGCTCAGCTTATCCGAAGTCTTTCTAATCAAAAAAACTAATGTGAATCTTGATACTAAACTGTGGGATACTGACCTTAAACGTATCACACAAGCACATTTTGTGTGGTAGATGGGTGCAGTTTGCCAGAGTTTACGACATAAAAACCAGCGTATTGGCGCGGTAACTGCAAAGATCTTCCACGCACAGACTAAAATAAAAATCGAGACACAACAGGACTTCAATCATGATTAGCGTATTCGATATGTTCAAGATCGGCATTGGCCCTTCGAGTTCACACACTGTTGGCCCAATGAAAGCGGGCAAAATTTTTATGCAGCACCTTGCTGATGCGGGCCAGATTGCCCAAGTGGATGAATTAAGAGCCGAACTCTTTGGATCACTCGGTCAAACAGGTAAAGGCCACGGCACGGGTAAAGCCGTTATTTTAGGCTTAATGGGTGAAGATCCTGAAACCGTCGACACCGACAGCATCGATGGTATTCTTGAGCAAGTATCTAAAAATGAGACCCTCACCCTCAGCTGCGGCAAAGTAGTCAAGTTTACCCGTGAAGACGGCATTACCTACCACAGACGTAAAACGCTCCCCGCCCATGCTAACGCCATGACGCTGTATGCCTACAGCAAAGGCGAATGTATTTTTGAGCGCACTTATTACTCTGTCGGTGGTGGATTTATCTTAGACGAAGATGAAATCCATCAACGCAATGCCTCTCCAGCATCACAAATTGAATCAGCACCTTACGATTTTAATAGCAGCGCCCAATTACTGGATTTATGTACCGAGCATGGCCTGAGCATTTCTTCCCTGATGATGGCCAACGAGCTTAGCCTCGCTAGCGAAGAAGAAGTCAAAGCCAAGCTGTGGAATATCTGGCAAACCATGAAAACCTGTATCGAACGAGGTTATCAGAAGGAAGGTATTCTGCCTGGCGGCTTAAAACTGCGTCGCCGCGCACCAGCACTCTATCGTCGCCTCAAAGCCGAAGGCCGTAACAACGTCGATCCGTTAACCGCAATGGATTGGGTCGATTTATTCGCCCTCTCGGTCAACGAGCAAAACGCTGCTGGCGATCGCGTGGTCACCGCACCGACAAACGGCGCCGCGGGCATTATTCCTGCTGTGCTGTGTTACTACGATACCTTCGTGCAAGAAGTCGATATCGATGTTTGCGCCCGTTACCTGTTAACCGCCGCTGCGATTGGTATTTTGTACAAGAAAAATGCCTCGATTTCGGGCGCAGAAGTCGGTTGTCAGGGCGAAGTTGGCGTAGCCTGCTCAATGGCGGCTGGCGCATTGACCGAGATCATGGGCGGCACTGTCGAACATGTTGAAAACGCGGCCGAAATTGGCATGGAACATAACTTAGGCCTGACCTGCGATCCGGTTGGCGGCCTAGTACAAGTCCCTTGTATTGAACGTAATGCGATGGGCGCAATCAAGGCCATTAACGCATCACGCATGGCGCTACGCGGCGACGGTAACCACAAGGTATCACTGGATAAAGTGATTAAAACCATGATGGATACAGGTAAAGATATGCGCAGCAAATACAAAGAAACCGCCAAAGGCGGCCTCGCTGTTAACATTGTAGAGTGTTAATCCACTCAAGCTTGTAATCTACTTAAAGTGTTTAACACTGTCATGCCGCGCTTAACCGTTTAAATAAAATGATTAAGCGCGGCATTTTTTATCGGTAAACAGGTACAACGTTTAGTTCATCGCCTTCATTGACGAACTCGCATATTGGGGAATCACTCCCGCCCATGTTTTTTCAATTTCAGGAATAAGCTGCGAAAACGCTTGTTTTTCAGTCTCTCGGCGTAAATCATCGACTGCATCTGAGGTGCTCCATACCGACGCATTTCGACTCTCCTTTGCCGTCGACTCCGCTAATCCATACAAATATTCGGCGCGAACATCAAACAGAGCCGCCGATACGGTTGTCGTCACACTGACTTCTTTATTTTTTAACAGCCCTAGAGAAATCACATTTAATGGCGCAAATTGCTGCTCACCTGCATGGAAAGAGGTATCGAAAGTATAAATCAGTAAGATATCTGCCTTGAGCCTTGCTGCGGCCTCCCGCAGTGATTTAATGGAGTCTAACTGCTCGGGCAATAAAATACGGTTTAACGGTGCAATCCCTGCCACCTGCGGCATTTTGGCTAGCTGAACAAAATCGGCTTCGGTTTCAACTTCACGGGTAGTAACGACACTGTAACGGCCTGTGCCAAAACTGCTTAAACGATAGGATGCATATCCCGGCGCTTGAATACGTGCCACAGCAATATGCGCGGGAAATGTTGCCCCGCTTGTACTGACATCAGCGCATTAATATCCGACTCCGCCAAACTACCAATAGCCACACTGCCGCCAGGCGTAGTATAGGAAGCGCAACCTCCTAGCATCATAATCAAACTCAAAAATGCCGCTAATTTAAACTTTCTCATCATAACTCCTTTATCTGTGACGCTCTTTTGCAATCCACACTTAATCTAAATATCTAGATCCTGTGCAACTAACTTACTGGTGATAAATACTTTTTACAATCTTACCTTGCATTAATAATCTGATCGGTGACAGTGATTTTTAGAGAGGTATTACGAGCTAGGTCATTACCTTGTTAAGATTGGCGAGTGAGAGATAAAACTACTTAATCGGAAAGATGAAATACTGATGATACATTCGCTAGTCTGTCACTTTAAAACTACGTTCAGCTTCAGTGGGTAGCGCGCCAACTTGGTCACAATCACACCACTATGGTCAAGAAGCACTATGGCAAGTGGATACCTAAAGACTCGCAAAGAATGGCAAGTCGTATATCTGAAATGATGGGCTTTAATGCGGACATAAGCGGACATAAGCGGACATAAGCGGACATAAGCGGACATAAGCGGACATAAGCGGACATAAGCGGACATAAGCGGACATAAGCGGACATAAGCGGACAGGAAAACACAGATTTTGCCCAGAAGCAACAATGGGAACCAGTAAGATACTGAATCGCCGCCGATTTTCTAGACACCTTTTAGTTAGATAAACTAACCCAAAAGAGGTGTCTATGAACCATAAACGTTATCCCGAAGAATTTAAAATCGAAGCCGTTAAGCAAGTTACCGTTGCTGGCCATTCTGTTGCTGATGTTGCTCAGCGGTTAGGAACAACCACCCACAGTCTTTATGCCTGGATTAAACGCTACGGCCCCGATTCAGAAGAACATTTGCAAAAGTCTGAAGAGTCCGCTGAGATTCGACGGCTACAGAAAGAGCTCAAACGTGTCACTGAAGAACGTGACTTGTTAAAAAAAGCCGCGGCGTACTTCGCAAGCCACCCCGAGTAAGATACACCTTTATTCAAGAGCATCACCACAGCCATTCGACAACTTTGTCAGCTGTTTGATGTTCATCCGAGCGGGTATTACGCATGGAGACTAAGCCCTAAATCAAAGCGGCAGAAGGATAATGAACGGCTTACTGGGCAGCTTAAGCAGAGTTGGCTCGAATCTGGTGGAGTTTATGGATATCGGAAACTGCGTGCTCGGGGCGGTGAACAGCATGTAGTGACGCCAAATCGTTTAGAGCGACAATTTAATCCATCGGCTCCCAATTTGGCTTGGGTAACGGATATTACCTACATCAAAACTCATGAAGGTTGGTTATATCTCGGTGCAGTGATGGGCTTATTTTCTCGTCGGATTATCGGGTGGTCGATGGGCAGCAGAATAACCAAAGAACTGGCATTAGACGCGCTTTTAATGGCGGTGTGGCGCCGTAAGCCTACAGGTAAAGTTAGTCCATTCAGACTAGGGAAGCCAATATCTAATCATGACTGGAGTGAATTTCTGACCGCGCATGGATTAGAAGGCTGCATGAGTCGACGTGGTTATTGCCATAATAATGCAGTGGCTGAGAGTTTCTTTCAGCTGTTAAAGCGTGAGCGGTTCAAGCGGAAAATCTATTCGACAAGAGAAGCGACTAAAAGTGATATTTTTAATTATATCGAGATGTTTTATAACCCTAAACAGCAGCATAGTTCCAATCATGGCTTATCACCGTTAGAGTATGAACGTCAGTATTTTAATGAGGCTCAAAATTGTCTAGTGAAATAGTGGCGATTCAAACGCCGAGTGTGGCGTAAGCTACACATTGCCGTTGATACACATACTCACGAGATCATTGGTGCAGAACTCAGCTTATCAAATGTGACCGACGCTGAAGTCATGCCGAGTTTGCTCAAACAACCCCATCGAAAAATCCGTAATATCTCAGGTGATGGTGCTTACGACACGAGAGCCTTTCACGATGCCGTCCGTAGAAAATGCGCTTTAGTACTCATTCCACCGAGGGAAGGTGCCGCCCTCTGGGAACCAGGACATCCACGTAACTTAGCTGTCAGTTGGCAACAACTTCATGGTTCAAATAAACAGTGGAAGAAGCGCTATGGGTATCATCGTCGGTCAATCTCAGAAACGGCCATGTACAGGGTGAAGCAACTACTAGGTGGCAGATTAAGCTTGCGAAATTATAACGGTCAGGTAGGAGAAACTTACGCGATGATAAGGGCGTTGAACAAGCTCACAGGGCTAGGTATGCCAGAAACTCACTATGTAGTTTGATATTTGAACAATTATGAGGGGCTTTGTTTGCTGAGTCGATTTAGGAAACAAAGCCTCTGACGACCTCAACTATGCGCTTTAAAGGCATGAAAACAGGCTTTCGTCTTTGCTATCTAGCAAAATCTGACAAATAAACTTAATTAACTTGATGAGGTGAAGGCTAGTGTAAGCCTTCACCATTTTATCTCAAGAAGTTCGATTATGCACACCTGCAGCCATTAGCTTCATCGTATATTATCAAAGCTACTGTTTGCTATGAATGCTGTTGCCACCTGTTGATGTATTCTTGGTAGATGCAGCTTGCCCAGTTTTTCATTAATTTCGAATGGAACAAGCCATAATCTTAAAGTCTCTCCATTTGAGCTTGATGAATGGTAAAGAAGTGGTAACTGCACGGCTTTGCTGAATCCAAATTGCATTGGGTAAATCAAATACATATCTCCACTGCCATTTAAGTAAGTATGCCCATAGGCGAACATTTGATAGAGATCTGCCGTCGAAACACCATATTTAGCAGAAACGTTATTCTCTTTCTGATCGAGAATCTTCCACTTAGTATCTAGAACAAAACAAGCTTCAGTAGTATCAATGACGATGTCTGGCTTTAAACGAAACCAATTTGCTGAATCATGAGTAACTAACCAGTGAGAGCGAGCTTGCGCAGTCATTTTGCAGGTGGGGAGCAATTGGCGTTTAAGCTCAGCTGCGACATACGCTTCAAACACTGCTTCCATGGGAAAGAGCAACGAAAAGGCTTGCTGTGTTCCCAGCATTGACTGCGGCGATAGTCCATCGATAATGATTTTCGCCCAGGCTAATGGCACTTCATAAGTGTGCATACTGCGATCTGAGCGAACATTTTCAAAATCGTTAACATAGTCGCGGCTAGGTGGAACAGCATCAAAAGAAAAACGAAGCTCCTTAATTAGTCGCTGGTGACTGGCTAGCCGAGAATACTTAGCGACTATCGTTAGCGCACTGTGGATTAATCGGTTTTCAGCCCTATCGACAGAGAACTCATCAAAATCTACCGCAAATCGTTGGCGGTTAACTAGGTTATAGCGAAGTTGACGAGTGACACTTAATTTTCCTTTTAGAAATAATAAGTTGTCTTGACGTCCTCGATAATCACTTCGTAAACCACGTTTTACCAAAACACTAACGGCGGTCAAAAATTGGCTTATAAAAAGCTCCATAAGGGGCATTTTCTGCGTTTTGATATTAGCTTGGTTGGTTTGTAGATGTCGAAATCCTTTAAGACGTTTTAACATCCATAGCAAGGTCATACGCCCCTGTTCTGACGTATAACACTCTGTTTGCTTACCAATTTTGGGTAAAATTTCGATTTGAGTACCATCAGGAGTAATGACAACACCCGCGAAATTTTGCGCCTGGAGTACTTCTCGCTGATGTTGAATTCGCAGCTTAAAGGCTGCTTGCGCAGCCTCTTTTGATAAACATAACTGTTTTATGTACTCAAACGCTTGTATCGAAATTTGGCGAAAACGTTCCTGTCCATTGCTGGGTAACTCAACACACAAAAAATCAAACTCAAAGACACTAATTAGTTTGCCATCACTAACCATCAAAGAGTCCCTGCGTTTTGTGGTTCGTAAATAGCAATATAGGCAGCCGGCTGTCTCCAACAATTCCCTTCACTTTGAAGCTGATAACTTGTACTCGTATCTAAATCAAAATCAGTGTCATAACCAAACAACTTGTCTAGTTCAACTGACTTAGTT
Organism: Shewanella sp. FJAT-51649; assembly: GCF_019457435.1. NCBI lineage: Bacteria > Pseudomonadati > Pseudomonadota > Gammaproteobacteria > Alteromonadales > Shewanellaceae > Shewanella > Shewanella sp. FJAT-51649. Next base: position 2,699,426 of record NZ_CP080411.1, read on the forward strand.
ATGACGAACGCTAAATCTTGATTCACCTTTTGATTATCACCAAGAACTAAACGAATCTTTTGCCAATCGTCAAAAAAGTATTCTTGCAGTAACGGAATAATTTTATTTTTGAATGCAGAAATAAGTAGTTCGAAAGCTCTGTCTTGATCTTCATCTTTCGCGGCCTCAAAAGCGGGGAAGAAAAATCCATGACCCAGCGTGTGCTCACGATCGTATAGGACACTAATACGTTCATTTATCGTGGTGAGAATACGCGATAGATCAATACCATTAATGAGGGGATGCCCTGCAATTTTAGATGGTTGTGGCATCAGTTCTTTAAAATCAAAGCGGCGACGTAATGCGGTATCCATCAATGCTAACGAGCGATCTGCAGTATTCATGGTACCAATAAGGTAGAGGTTATCAGGAACTGAAAATGGCATTTGCGAGCATTGTAAGGTTACCTGTAGTGCTTCAGTTTGATTGTGGCCGCTACGCTTAGATGGTTCTATCAAGGTTATCAATTCACCAAAAATCTTGGAAATGTTGCCACGGTTAATTTCGTCGATAATCAGCACGTAATTTTGAGTTTGTTGCTGTAATTGTGTCTGTTTTAGTGCTACACCATATGAATTCAGGTGCTCCAAGACATCAGCAACACTGAGCCGTGAGAGTGGATAACAAGTGGAGAGGTTAAAACTGGTATTGCCGTTTAGCTCCTTAAACTCGACAGATATATCTGTTGCTAACCAAGTTATATTTCTCTGATGTCTAAAATCTGAACGAGTAGGTACAGCCGATTCAACATATTGATAGTCCCCCGTCACGACACCAACAGCGCCAACGGACGTCTTGCTATCAATACACAGTACTAGGTCACCAACCTGCATCTGTTGGCTGAAATAATAGAGGGAGTTTTTCGCATTTTTCCCTAACGATTGATGGTAAGAATTTTCCTCACCTCCAGTAAGATCACCCGTATTTCCCCAGCCAATGGCCCCTATCCCGTTGGCTAAGCAGTAATCTTTGGTACTATTTTTTTGCGCACTTTCAATTGAAAGCTTCCAAACCTGGCCAGATTTATTAATTTCATTATTGATGGTATAACGACTTGCTTGGGCATCTTCACAGATTTCTCTAAAGATGCCTTTCTTCACAAAGTAACGAATGACATCTGGATTCTCTTCGTCACTCAGCGCACTTAACCCTTCAACAAAATCCTCGTAACCATAGCTCTGGTGAAATGTGACAAAACGAATACGCTTCTCTTTAACCAGTTGATTGTATTTATCCTTCAACTCTGTCCTAGAACTCCAATTAAATTCAGGTTCAGCAATGGCGACAGCGGACTCAATGGTAGAATAGGTTTTGCCTGTTCCTGGAGGGCCAAAGAGGATTTGGTTTAACGGAGCGATGGGAGCACTATCGAGATAATCATCGCCATTATCAAACTGCTCACTACTTATCTTTCCTTCCAGTTCATCAGCCTTTCGCCATAGCTCCATACCGTATTCCAACGGTGTTTTGTTCCCTCGTGACTGTAACAACTTAGTGTAAGCAGTTGAGTGAGTTAACGGTCTTTCATCAAGTAACACATTAAATTTTTTCAGCTTATAAATAGGTAGAACTAAAGGAGCATTATGATCTTGATAAATAAACGCCAATTTCCATTTTAGAACTTGCTCAAAATCCAGTAACTCAATTTTTTCGAGTTCTGCGTGCTTAGCAGCTTGAATAACCAACAGTATTTTCGATTTGATGTTAGAAAATGCCTGTTCTGCCGATGAACCATACTTTCGCTTCCATGAATATACATCGTCAGAATCAATAAATTCTCGAATCCCTTTCGGCTCAGATTTACGTTTATAAATGCCAAATTTAGAAGCATCACCACCTTTGATCGAGCCTAAATAACGACCAACACCGAACTCAATCCAATACGCAAATGTGTTTTGATCATCTACGGAGGTATACTCTTCGAGGCTCAATGACTCTAAACGTTCAACGGGCCATTCGTGAATAAATTGCTCTAAAAATTGTTGACGCTCTTGATTACTAATACTCATGTAACTTAATTTCCTTTCCTTGAAATAAACTGGAGAGCTTAAATTTCTGCTTACTAAAATAACTCTTTAGTCATTTCTAATCCCAAACGTATTTTGCAGGATGTGACTTCGCCATTTGCAGCCCAATGGTCACTAGGGAATTGCCCGGAATTGATAACCTTGCCTGATTCGTTAGTCACATGGATCACACCATTCCAATGTGACAATCTTGGAGTTTCCTCGCTTGGGTCTAATAACAACAGCTTTGTGATAATTGACCCCGAGTCATCACTGTCAACGAACTCGTAACCAACGACAAGAGCCCAATGCGCACCACCTCCCTGCCAGTCGATCCAAATGAGTACAGGTTTATCATCATCAATAGCATCGGCAGTTCTATGCGCTAGTTCCTTGGTACTTTTTGCTTTAAGTGGCTCAATATTAATCTGTGAATAGGGAGAGCTCTTGAAATAGTTGCCTAAACGAACCAAATCATCCTCATCAGTACCATCTCGAACCATCGCGTTAAATTCATATAAACAATTCATGAACTTACCAATTCGAGTTCGCCCATCTAATCGAGCTAAACTAGTTACTTCGTCACGAGTTACAGCACCTTGATAAATCAACCCCATCAATACGCTGTATGGTCCGCAGGCTCCGTCCATATCCCCTTGTCTTAGTGCGACTTCCTCATTATCTGTTGTTTTCACACCTTGAAAGCTAAGCTCAAGACGGTCAAGTATCCTTATTTGTTTCATAACAACTTCCTTTATTACACACTAGCTAGAATAGTGAGCCAAGGCTTCTGACAGCTGACGCTTAATTCCCTCTCTTAATGACTTAGGCTCAAGCATCTCAACATTGGCAGCGTGCGACATAATCCACCAGCGCAGTTGCCAGCTATCAATAACAGTGGCGGTTAACAAACACCATTCATCATCGATTTTGCTAAGCTGCATATCGTCGCTTAACGGTTGTTCTTCAAGGTGATCGGCTTGCTGCGCCTTCACTTTGGCTTTAAAGGTTATTAAACCCGCAGAACCTTCACTGGTGAATTGCATGCCACCAGTATCGAGATAGGCTTGCAGGTTAAAATCTCGTTTGGGGTTCGCTTCGCCATAAAGCTCAGCAGCTAGCATACGATGCATGGCAAACCGGCGCACATCTGTATGCTTCCCAACTGTTGCGAGCAGATACAGCGCTTGGCCTCGCAGCACTAATGCTAAAGGAGCCAGTTGATAAGATTTAGGCTCAGACTGGTGAATGGGTTGATAACTCACTTCAAGCTGTTGTTCGCGTAACACTGCATTTTGTACTCGCTCCAACACCTGTTCATCAATAGCGGGTGGCGAGCAGGAAAGGTCTGGCTCAATACTGGCAAATTTTTGCGACCAATTAGCCAATGTTTTTGACTTCGACAGCGTACTTGAAGCTAGCGTAAATTGCGACTCTAGTTCCTTAAATAACAACTTAGGTAGCAACGACGTCAACGAGCTTTGTACCAGTAGCAGTGAAATACTGTCTGAAAATGAGAGCCCAGCCATCAGCTCAGTACGACTATCACGTTGCCAATACCAGCGCACCTGATGGCCGTCTCTATCGCATTGCAGAGGGAAAATATCTGCCAAAAATGCAAGATCACGTTGAATAGTGCGCTGCGTCTGGTTTACGCCCTCAGACGCCAAATAATCGCGAAGCTCTTCGGTTGTCTTACGTTCTGCAGTCCTTGAGAGATATTTCAAGATCATCCATTGACGATGGACTGTATTCACCGTTTTACTTGGGCACTTTAAAACATCCTTGTTCGTCATCTATCGTTCTCTGTGTCCAAATTTTCTTATATTGGCGTTATCAAAGCCAATTTCCCAAAACATTGCAAGTATTCAGCTTTAGTATGTGAACAACCTATCAAGCCATCGCTCGGATACAACTCGTCAAAATAACGCACTAAAGCTTCTCCCTCACGCATGCTGAAGAGAGTTCTACTACAGAGAAATAAAAACGCTTCGGGCATAATATGACGCATCAGCTCGAATAGAAACCAAGGGTCAGCATTACGCAGGTATAACTCTTGCACATAACGTTGAAAATAGGGCTCAAAGTAGTCATATGATGCCGGAAAACATAATGGCACTGTTGCCAAAGCTCGGAGAAGAGGACTTTTGGGGTAGTACTCATTTAGCACTGTCGCCGCCATAAATAATTCTGCAAAGTAACAATCAAACTTTCGGTCTCTTTTAGTTCTGAACCCAGCTTTGCCTTGTGCCAGATCATTTTCTAGTGCTGCAGAAGAGAACCAATCTGCCTCCTGCCAACGACGCTTGTCACCTCGAAAACGGCGGTTAAGCCTTTCACATCGACGGAGGTATTGATCCAACACTGTTTCAGCGGCAGTGATCAATGCTGCAGGGTTGGCATCACTTCCAGCAAAGGTACCATTCTGTATATGACGCTTTAGCGAGATATTATCTTCTAAAAATAAAGTGTACAGTCGCTGTAGTAACGGCTGGGAAAATTTGAAGCATGAGGCCGAATAGATTATGTCTTTTTTCAACCATGCCGCTAAGCCCTGTAAGGGTTTTGACCACGAGATTACAAACAGCCGCATTAACAGAAGGCTGTCAAAGTACTCGTTTTCAAACTCTTGCGATCTCCAGTCATAAATAGCCGAAAAATCATCACTTTCTTGGATAAAAATTATCGGATTATGAGAGGTTAACTCCAAACCATCCCACCCCTTAACAAAATCATTAAAAACGTAATTGAACAGCTCATCCCAATACTGACTCATCATAGCGTTTACCCCTAAATGCCAAATGATGCTGCAACTAAAGCAACATCCTGAGCAATATGATGCTAGCTTTAACGTCAAATGGTGTCGTCAATATCAATTCAAAAGATAAAATTTTGGGAAAATGCTACTGTCTACAGCAGATTTAACAAGATGAGGAGCGATTTAAGGCCGCTTCATCCTTCTAGGTGACAAACTTCATCTCAATAAGCGAGTTAACTCACTTAGAGAGATGTCCAAAAGTATTGAATCAGATTACTTCTCGCATTACTAAAATTTCGGATACAGTAGGATGTTATTAAACAATATAGGATGGTATGTTATTGATTTTTACAAAATACAGATAAGAAAAAAGACGTCCTAGGACGTCTTTAAACTTGAATGTGGCGGTGAGAGAGGGAGTCGAACCCTCGATACGTTTCCGTATACACACTTTCCAGGCGTGCTCCTTCGGCCACTCGGACATCTCACCAGATTGTTGTGATTAGTTTCACGTGTTAATCATCCACGATGTTACAACTTTATAAGCTTTACTCGTAAGCTTTCGTCGTTAACGGAGCGGTACTGTACGCAAAAGCCTGTGGGTGGTCAAGTAAAAAAGAGAGGATTTCAGGCGGTTGCGCAATTGCTAAACAAACCGCCTGATAAAGTGGGATTTATGTCCGGCTTTCACCATTAATTGACGTGGAACTTGTTCACTTCCTTAGACATTAAGGCCGCATCGTAGGTCAGTGCTTTGGTCAATTCCCGTAATTCATCCGAAATCCTCTGGGTATTGAGGTAAATTTCACTGATTTTTAATGCGTTGCGATTCACATCCTCAGACACGGCGGACTGCTCATGGGTTGCAGTGGCAATTTGCTCATTCATGCGGTCGATAATATCCACTTGCTCGACGATGCGTTTAAGCTCAATCCCCGCCTGCTCAGCTTCGTGCACACTGTTATTGGCCTGCATCAGCCCGCGCTCCATCGCTTTAACGGCGATGCTGGCACCCGATTTGAGTCTATCCGTCATGTTCTTAATATCCGAGGTCGAGGTTTGTGAGCGCTGCGCGAGGCTTCGCACCTCATCGGCCACTACAGCAAAGCCTCGTCCCATCTCACCAGCCCTTGCTGCTTCAATTGCCGCATTGAGAGCCAGTAGATTGGTTTGTTCGGCGATGCCGCTGATCACATCGAGCACCACCACAATACCGTGGATTTCACGGTCGAGTTCATTAATGGCTTTAGAGGCGCCATCAATATCATCGGCTAAAGCCTTAATGGCGGCACTGGTGCGGCCCACTTCGATATTACCCGCTTTCGCCTCATGGTTTGCCGCGGTGGAGGCTTCCGACGCATTAACGGCGTTACTGGCGATTTCTGCCACGGTTGCGCTCATCTCTGTCATTGCCGAGGCCACTTGCTCAGCCTCACAGTGCCCTGCCATCACATCTTGCTCCATTCCGTGGGTGCACACATCCATTTGCTCTACCGCTTGCTGTAACTTGCTCGCGCTAGCACGCACTTGCAGGATCACACTCTCGAAATCATTCATCATATCGTTGAATGCAATGGCTAATTCCCCAAATTCATCCGAGCTATTTTGGGTTAAACGCACACTAAGATCATAATGTTTTCTTGCCTTGGTCACCGTCGAATAGACATGATGCACACTGTCGTGTAGATAACGGATCACCGACAAACTCAGCAATAACACTAAGACTAACACCACAGTTAAGGTCACCAGCACGAAGAACATATGCTCGTTGGCTGTAAAGAGTCGGTCTGTGGTGGTTTTTAACAGATCGGCTGAAACTTGTTGCTCAAAATCCCGCAAACGGTCAATACGCGCAGTGGATTTTGCAAACCAATCCTCAGGGTTTTGTTGCTGAATTTTCTGATTATCTTGGTCGATTGCTATTTGTCTTAATGCCTCAACCTCTTTAACTTCATTACCATTTTGCAGCTGGCGAATACCATCCACTAAATTGGGCGTGGCCAGCGCCAAGAAGCGCTCAAGATACGTATTTTGCTCAGAGACTAAGGTAATAAACTTGGCATAAACCTTAGGCTTAAACCCCGCTTGGCCGAAGGTCGAACTCAGTACAGCACGCTCAATCCCCGCCCTCTCCTTCATTTGTAGATAGGCACTGAATGCTGCAGCCTTAATGGCAATTTCTTGGTTAGCCCCCGCTTTTGCCGTTTCATCGACGATGGCTAATAGCTGTTTGTTTAAGTCGGTGTAATAGGCCACTTCATCGGCCACACTAATGGATAGGCTATCGACCTGAGAACGTATGCTAGAAAGGCGGCCAAGTTGGGTGTTTATCTCCCGTAACTTAGGCGCAAATACTTCAGGTAACGCATTGTTTGAAATGAAATCCTGGAATTGCCTCAACTGAGTGTCGGTCAACTGCCTTTGACCGGGGATTTTGCCTGCAAAGGCTTTACCCGCAGAACCAATAAAGCCCGCGCTCATGCCGCGCTCTTTTTGTAATTCATGCACCAAGTTACTGTTGGTGACGGCGAGTTCACTCAATTGCACAATCAGCTTGAGCTCTTGACGATATTCATATTTTTCAATGAGAAACAACGCACCATACAGAAAACACGCAAATAACGGTGGCAATACAACCATAAGTAATTTTTGCTTTAAGCTGAGGTTGCCAATCCATTGCCATTTCATAGCGATATCCTTATTAGATGGGGTTAAAGGTAAGACAAATAAGGTATAGCATAGGATTAACACGATAACGACCATTTTGCACTAATTTAGCAACTGCTAAATACCTAAAAAACAGATGCTTGCATTCGTTAGCGTGGTAGAAGACCTGCTCTAGCCGGAGAATAATGCTTGAGGAAAACCAAAAGAACTAGGTTGATAATTGTACTAATGCCACACCTAAAACAAGGGAGGAACATGCTCCTCCCCTGATAAGATCAATTAGCTAAATAATTGTGGGAACAGCCCTTTAATCCCTGCGGCAATCACTTCAATCCCGATCGATAGCATTAATAGCCCCATCAAACGGGTAATAACGTTAATCCCTGTTTTACCAAGAATTTTGTAGATGATTGACGCCATTCTGAACAAGGCGAAACTCACCAAACCAAAAATGATCACTGTGATAAACATCGCCACAAAATTGGAGAAGGAATTATGCTCTGCGGCAAACACGATGACCGAGCTAATCGCACCAGGGCCTGCCATTAACGGCAAGGCTAACGGCACTACAGCAACAGACTCCATGGCCGAAGATTCGCGATCTTCCTCTTGGTTGCGTTTCACCTCGCCCAATTTACCCTGCAGCATCGACATCGCAATAATCGCGATCAAGGTGCCGCCAGCGATCCTAAAGGCCGAAAGTGAAATGCTAAACATATTCAAAATATGTTGCCCCGCCACTATGGTCACCAGCAGGATCACCACCACCGCAAAGTTAGCCACTTTACCCGTATGGTTGCGCTCGGCTTCAGTTTGATGGCTGGTTAGGCTCACAAACACTGGCAGTAAACCAATGGGGTTGATAATGGCAACGAGGCCAAGAAAAAATTTAACGTAAAGTGTTAACTCCAAGTTGCAGTCCTTATTGAGCGTATCACGCCAATTTCATCAAACTAACCGTAAGGGCAAGTATAGTAGCTTAACCACAGATGACTGAAAAATGAGATTTTTGAGGTTAAATCACAAGTTTGAGTAATAGCTGCTTTAGATACTCGACTCATTTTAGGTCAAAGAGGCTAAAACAGATCATTGTTACTGTATTTTTATTACATAAAAGCGCCAAACTGATTGAACGATCACACTTTCACTTAGGCTTTAGGTGTAATTTTTCACCATAAAGAAGATTTAGCGAATCGCGCATTCCCTAAATCTTTTTAGGAGTCTTAATCATGACAGTAACTAATGCACAAGAACTGGATCTCATGGTCGAGCGCGTCGCCAAAGCGCAAGCCGAATATGCCAGTTTTAGCCAAGCCCAGGTCGATGCGATTTTCCGTGCCGCCGCACTGGCCGCCGCCGATGCACGTATATCGCTTGCGAAAATGGCCGCCGCCGAAACCCGAATGGGGGTGATTGAAGACAAAGTGATTAAAAACCACTTTGCCTCCGAGTACATTTATAACAAGTACAAAGATGAAAAGACCTGCGGGATTTTATCTGAGGACCCCACCTTCGGCACTATCACAATCGCCGAACCTGTGGGCATTATCTGTGGGATTGTTCCCACCACAAATCCCACCTCCACCGCCATCTTCAAAGCGTTGATCAGCCTTAAAACCCGCAATGCGATTATTTTCTCCCCTCACCCAAGGGCAAAAGTCTCGACCACCACAGCGGCCAAACTGGTGCTAGATGCCGCCATTGCCGCCGGTGCGCCCAAGGACATTATCGGTTGGATTGATGAGCCAAGTGTGGCACTTTCCAATCAATTGATGACCCACCCTAAAGTGAACCTTATCCTCGCCACAGGTGGCCCTGGTATGGTGAAAGCCGCCTACTCCTCCGGCAAACCCGCCATTGGTGTCGGTGCGGGTAACACGCCGATTGTGATTGATGAAACCGCCGATATAAAACGCGCGGTCAGCTCGATTCTGATGTCTAAAACCTTCGATAACGGCGTTGTCTGTGCCTCGGAGCAAGCGGTGATTGTCGTCGATAGTATCTACGAACAAGTTAAAGAGCGCTTTGCCACCCACGGTGGTTATCTATTAAATGCGGCGCAAACCGCTGCAATGCAACAAGTCATCCTTAAAAATGGCGGTTTAAATGCCGATATCGTCGGCCAAAGCGCCGCAACCATTGCGCAAATGGCGGGCATTGATGTTCCCCACACCACCAAGGTATTGATTGGTGAAGTCACCGACATCACTGAGGCAGAGGCCTTTGCCCACGAAAAACTCTCACCATTACTTGGCATGTACCGCGCCGCCGATTTCAATGACGCCGTCGATAAAGCCGAAGCCTTAGTTGCCTTAGGCGGCATTGGCCACACATCCGGCTTATATACCGACCAAGACACCCAAACCGAGCGGGTGAAAACCTTTGGTTTTAGAATGAAAACCGCGCGAATTCTTATAAACACTCCTGCATCACAAGGCGGAATTGGCGATCTGTACAACTTTAAACTCGCTCCTTCGCTCACCTTAGGTTGTGGCTCTTGGGGCGGAAACTCGATTTCTGAAAACGTCGGCCCAAGCCATTTAATCAATAAGAAAACCGTCGCTAAGAGGGCTGAAAATATGCTGTGGCACAAGCTTCCTTCGTCTATCTACTTCCGCCGCGGCAGTTTACCCATCGCCCTTGAAGAATTGAGCGATAAAAAACGTGCCCTCGTGGTGACCGACAGATTCCTGTTTAACCAAGGTTATTGCGACGAAACCTTAAAGATTTTAAAAGCCCAGGGCCTTGAAACCGAAGTCTTTTACGAGGTAGAAGCCGATCCCACTCTAGCCACCGTGCGCCAAGGTGCTAAAGTCGCCAATAGCTTTAAACCCGATGTGATTATTGCCTTAGGCGGTGGCTCGCCCATGGATGCGGCCAAGATTATTTGGGTGATGTACGAGCATCCCGATGTCGACTTTGCCGATTTAGCCCTGCGTTTTATGGATATCCGTAAACGTATCTATAAGTTCCCTAAAATGGGCGTCAAAGCCACTATGGTGGCGATCCCCACCACATCCGGCACAGGCTCAGAGGTCACACCTTTTGCCGTAGTAACCGATGAACAAACAGGTAAAAAATACCCCATCGCCGACTATCAACTCACCCCAAACATGGCGATTGTTGACCCGAATCTGGTGATGGATATGCCGAAATCCTTAACCGCTTTCGGCGGAATTGATGCGATCACCCACGCACTCGAAGCCTATGTCAGCGTAATGGCGAATGAGTACAGCGATGGTCAAGCCCTGCAAGCACTTGACCTACTGTGCAAATATTTACCCGATGCTTATCAGCTTGGCGCCGCATCCCCTATTGCCCGTGAAAAGGTGCACAATGGCGCCACCATTGCAGGTATTGCCTTTGCCAACGCCTTCCTTGGGATCTGTCACTCTATGGCCCATAAACTGGGCGCCGAGTTCCACTTAGCCCATGGACTGGCCAATGCGCTACTCATTAGTAACGTGATCCGCTTTAATGCGACCGACTTACCCACTAAGCAAGCCGCATTCAGCCAATACGACAGACCCAAAGCCCTCTGTCGCTACGCGGCCATTGCCGATCATTTAGCCTTAGGTGGAAACTCAGATGCGGAAAAAGTCGAGAAATTGCTGGAAAAAATCGAGCAACTCAAGAAGACGCTGGGCATTCCAGCATCTATCCAAGAAGCGGGAGTTAACGAAGCCGACTTCCTCGCCAAACTAGACGAGCTCGCCGAGGATGCCTTCGATGATCAATGTACTGGCGCCAATCCTCGTTATCCTTTAATCAGTGAGCTAAAACAGCTACTGCTCGACAGCTACTATGGCCGCTCCTTCACCGAGCAATAGCACATTAAAATAGTGCATTAAATAGTAACTGAAATTGACAGGGCTTTGTTTCCTTAGCGATATAGGCAAACAAAGCCCATTATTCACTAAAGTATCGACAAAGAAATTTGAAGATATATTCAACTGGTCGACTTATCTTAAGGTTTACCAATCGAATGAATCACCTGTTCCTAAACTTATTGTCTATCCTCAACCCAATAGTTTATTAACACATTTCTAAGATAAATGGAAAGTAATCCGAGAGCGCTCTTATCTATGTTTACCCACATATCTTGAGTTCAAAATGTCGGGACGACAAGTATTACTAAAGCCTACGATTTGGATTAACGAGGAAGTATAACGCTGTCGATATTCTAAATTGACCTTTCAGTAAATCATGTCTATTTATAGGGTAAATGAATAGTGTCAGATAAGCGGAAAACCGTGCGGAAATAATGAAAAATACCATGCTATGTTGGCAATAGCTCGAAATAAATAATGACGACCAAGACTTGGCTAGACCGTCATTTATGCCGCGACAACATGGCGCTGTACCCTTAGTGGGTGTAAGCGATTGTGCATTACCTTAATGGTTTCAAATTGCGTCATAGTTTTCGCGCCGGATAACACACATTCTGGCGATAATAACATCACTAACGCGGATTGTAGGGTATTTTCGATGACTAAGACTAATGCCCGTTGTTTTTGGCATTTAAGCTCAAAGACTTTGCCTACATCGCTAAATACGCACACATCACTGCAATCAAAAAACCATGATTTTGGCATTTGCGGTGTCAGCATAAAATGCGCGGCTGTCGCATTTAGGGCTATTTGCACTATCGCAGCATCGGTAAGGGATAAGGTTTTTGGCAACTTGTCGAGCAAGCTCATATAGAATTTGGCGTGCGCAATATTAAATTCCATGCTTGATAAGGCATCAGGAATTAATGATTTTGCTTTATAAGCCGTCAGAAACTCTATCTCGGCACCTAACGAAACGCCTAATACACCATACGAATCGTTATATTTCCAGTGCCAATCCTTTTGTGGCAATAATAACATAACGTTTACCTACTATTTGAACACTCGCACATCATAGTAGATATTTTATTCAATATCAAAATAAAAATAATAAAATACAGATTAGTTAACAATTACTTAGTGGATCTGTTTTAAGATCTTAACTGCGATCTAATGATCGTTTTAGATCGCAGTTATTATTAAAGATCTTATTTTAGATCCTATCTTGATCTAAAGATCATTATTTTAAGCGATAAGCTTCTACAATTTCTTTAATTAACTTTGGACCCTGGTAAATAAAACCTGAGTAAATCTGCACCATAGTCGCGCCGGCATCAAATTTAGCTAACGCATCTTCGGCACTGTTAATACCGCCCACACCAATGATCGGGATCTGGCCATTTAAACAAGTGGCTAATTGTTTGATCACTTTAGTTGAAAGCTCAGTCAATGGCTTACCACTTAACCCACCACTTTCATTGGCATTCGCAAGGCCGCTTACACCGTCACGGGTTAACGTTGTGTTTGTCGCAATCGCGCCATCAAACTTGTTTTTAATCAAGGATTGCGCAATATTTTCGATTTCTTCCGTGGTTAAATCGGGCGCAATTTTAAGGGCAATTGGCACATATTTTTTATGTTTCTCGGCCAACTCAAGTTGCTTGGTTTTTAATGCGCTTAATAATTCATCTAATAGATCGCCATATTGCAGCGATCGTAATCCGGGGGTATTCGGTGATGAAATATTCACCGCAATATAGGCTGCATAGGGATAAACTTTATCCATGCAGATCAAATAATCGTCTTTTCCCTGCTCTACTGGAGTGTCTTTATTTTTACCAATATTGACCCCAACCATGATATCGGTTTTCTTTGCGATCAAATTTTTGACCAGATTATCGACACCTTTGTTATTAAAGCCCATGCGATTGATGATCGCCTTTGCGGGTTTTAATCTAAATAAACGGGGTAAATCATTACCGGGTTGTGGTCTTGGGGTCACTGTACCCACTTCTACATGACCAAATCCCATCGCATGAAAGGCATCGATCGATTCGCCATCTTTATCCATACCCGCGGCAAGACCGACAGGGTTTGGAAAAGTCAGTCCCATAAAGCTGACGGGCGCTGGCGCAATATTCTGGGCATAAAACGCATTCAATGGGCTGTTGCCTGTCATTTTCAGGCTGCCTATGGCTAGATTATGCGCTCGCTCAGGATCCATCTGAAACATGACTTTCTGTGCGATTTTATAAAACATGTATTTTCCTCGACCTAAAAAAAGCCCCGGCGATCGCCAGGGCTTCTGATTGTTATAAAAGTTTACTTATGGCCTTCGCAATGAAGGATCAGAAGGTTCAGTTCACGCAGGGCGACAGAGAACTTAGCAAACTCATGGCTTTGCGACGTTTTGAAGTCAGCGAGCATATGGAACCATCTTTCCAGTAGGGCTTGATTGGTATCAATCCACTGAGAAATAACGCTCTGGGCGTCACAGGTTGCACTGCATGTTCTTAAGACCACTGACGTCAACGCACGTTGTTGCCAATCCAACTCTTCCCTAAAGGCGGCACGAGCCAGTGCTTGCCAATGGTTTGCCACGGGTTGTGCACTGATCTGCTCTAGGAACCAGTGCAACTCAACGCGGGCACCGAGTTTGAAATATGTCTCGGCAACGAGCTCAACAGTTTTCTCTTCGGCTTGGGCAATTTGTGCAATATCCAGCGCCGAGAACAGTGTGCTCATGTTAGCCACGACGGTCGCCACTTCCTGAGGCACATTCTCTTTGATAAGAGCGTTGATCTCAGCTTGGATACCCGCCGCTTCTTCTTCTACCAAGTAGGAATGAACATTCGCTTTGATTTGTTCAAATACGGGTTTGAAGAAGGCTACAGTTTGCTCGATGCTCCAAGTACGGTTGCGGTGACGCAGGAACCAGCGGCATGCACGGCGCATGTTGCGACGTAATTGATGCAGCATTTCGCCCTGAACCACAGCAGGAACAATACCGTTTAAGTCAGTGATCGCTTTAGTTAATTCAGCTAAACCAAACACTTCGCGAGCCATAGTGTAACAAATTGCCGCGTCTGCAACTGAGGCACCAGTCTCATCTTGCATACGTTGAACAAAGTTCAGACCCATGTCGTTGACCAATTCGTTGGCCAGTGACGTGGCAATGATTTCACCGCGCAGTGGGTGCGTTACCATTCTGTGGCTGTACAGTTCCTGAAGTTGTTTCGGGAAGTAAGCAATCAACAGTTGGCTCAACAGTGTGTCTTCGGTGATTTCTTGAGTCAGTAACTGCTCTTTCAGTACCATCTTAGCGTACGCCACCAGTACCGATAGCTCAGGACGCGTTAAGGCGCGGCCATTGGCTAAACGTTCTGCCAGCTCTTCTTCCGATGGTAAGAATTCTAAGGCGCGGTCTAACTTGCCTTCTTTTTCCAGATACTGGATAAAGCGAATTTGCTCTTTTAACTGCTCAGCACCGCGGACTTGGGTGACCGAAATCGTACGGGTTTGATCTTTACAATCCTGCAGTACAATTTGGCCGACTTCTTCAGTCATCTCTTCCAGTAAACGGTTACGTTGCTTGAGTGTCAGTTCACCCTCCGCCACTAACGCGTTTAACAGAATTTTGATGTTAACTTCGTTGTCAGAACAGTCCACACCACCCACGTTATCCACGAAGTCAGTGTTGATACGACCGCCGTTAGCCGCGTATTCGATACGACCTAACTGAGTACAACCTAAGTTACCACCCTCGCCCACGATCTTGGCGCGCAGCTCGCGGCCATTGACACGCAGTGCATCGTTAGCGCGGTCGCCTACTTCTGCATGGGTCTCGCGTGATGACTTAACATAAGTACCGATACCACCGTTCCAAATCAGATCCACTGGCATTTTCAGCAGTTCTTTCATCAGCTCAGTCGGGGTCATCGAGGTCTTTTCCGTTTCCAGCATTTGCTTCATTTCAGCAGACAATGGAATGGACTTAGACGAACGCAGGAAGATACCGCCGCCTTTAGAAATCAGCTTGCTGTTGTAGTCTTCCCAGGTTGAACGTGGCAGCGCGAATAAACGGGCACGTTCTTCATAGCTGGCAGCGGTGTCTGGATTCGGGTCGACAAAGATATGCATGTGGTTGAACGCAGCCACAAGTTTTGTGTGCTTAGACAACAACATACCGTTACCGAATACGTCACCCGCCATGTCACCAATACCTAAACAGGTAAAGTCTGTGGTTTGACAATCGATACCCACTTCGCGGAAGTGACGCTTAACCGATTCCCAACCACCTCTGGCCGTGATACCCATTTTCTTATGGTCGTAACCGTTACTACCGCCCGACGCGAACGCATCGCCTAACCAGAAGTTGTATTCCTGCGAAATGGCGTTAGCGATATCCGAGAAGGTTGCAGTACCTTTGTCTGCCGCGACCACTAAATATGGGTCATCTTCATCGTGACGGACCACATCTACCGGGTGAACGATTTCGCCGTTAACGATGTTATCTGTGATATCGAGCAGCGCACGGATAAAGATGCGGTAACATTCTTGACCTTCGGTGAAGAAGGCTTCGCGGCCACCTTCAGTAGGCAGTTGTTTACAAACGAAACCACCTTTCGCGCCCACAGGTACGATTACAGTGTTCTTCACTTGTTGTGCTTTTACTAAGCCAAGCACTTCGGTACGGAAGTCTTCACGACGGTCAGACCAACGCAGACCACCACGAGCCACTTTACCGTAGCGTAAATGCACACCTTCAACCCGTGGCGAATAAACGAAAATTTCGAATTTCGGCAGCGGACGCGGCATTTCTGGAATTAACGAAGGCATGAACTTAAACGAGATATAACTCTTAGATTCGCCTTTGGCATCCAATTGGTAGAAGTTAGTACGCAGCGTTGCATTAATCAGATCGAGGTAACGACGGATAATACGGTCATCATCTAGGCTCGATACTTCGTCTAAACGTAGGTTGATCTGCTCCATAAACTTGCCCAGAGTACGGGTCTTCAGTTTTGGATTGAACTTACGGATAAACATTTTCACCAACAAATCAGCGATTTGTGGGTAACGGCCGAAGGTTTCTTCGATGTAAGCTTGGCTGAATGTTGCATCGATTTGACGCATGTACTTAGCGTAAGCACGCAGTACTGACACTTCACGACCAGTTAAACCTGACGCCAGAATGATGCGGTTAAAACCGTCATCTTCTAATTTCTTTTGCCACACTTGAGAGAGTGCAGTTTGGAATCTGTCTTGGCTGTCGGCGATATTGTCAGTATTAGTGACTTTAACCGTCATTAAGAAGTCTAAGATCCAGAAGGTAGAACCGTCTGAAGTCGTCACTTCATAGGGACGCTCGTTGATCACGCGCAGACCAAAGTTTTCCAGCATCGGCAGTACGTCAGAAAGATGGATTGGCTCATCTTTATGGAACAGTTTTAAACGCACTTTGTTGTCGTTCAACGCCGCTTCCTGCGGTTGATAGAACAACATGCCTAACTTGTGTTCGTCATCCAGCGCTTCAAGTTGTTGCATATCCACAACGGCAGAGCTTGGTAATACGTCTTCTTTATAGCTTTGTTCGAAGGCGTTAGCGTAACGCTTCATCAGATGAGTACCGGCTTCTTCACCTAAGGCAGTGTTTAGCGCGGTGTTTAACTTATCTTCCCACGAGCGTGCCGCTTCAATTAAATTGTTTTCAATGGCAGCCACATCTACATCCATATTATTGTTATCAACTTTGACTATGTAGTGAGTACGGGCCAGGGTTGACTCGGAGAAATACGTCGTAAACTCTACATCTTCTTTGCTGTTGAAATGCTGAGCCAGAATACGTTGGGTATCTTGGCGAAGTTTAGTGTTGTAACGATCTTTTGAAACGTACACTAAACAGGATAAGAAACGACCGAAACCATCTTTGCGAACAAAGAGTTTCAGTTTGTCCCTGTCTTGCATCTCGAGCACACCGTGCGCCGTGTGTGCTAAATCATCCACATTGGCTTGGATTAGCTCATCGCGCGGCAGGTTTTCGAGAATGTTCAACAGGGCTTTATAGTCGTGAGAACGTGGGGTTAAACCTGAACGGTCTAATACGCGCTGGACTTTTTCGTTCAGCAGAGGGATCTCACGTGGGCTGCGGTTATACACATTTGAAGCGTACAAACCGATGAATCTATCTTCACCGACCACATTGCCTTTCTTGTCAAAGCGTTTGATACCGATATAGTCCACATAGGCAGGACGGTGCACGCGGCTCTTGGCGCTGCTCTTGGTCAGGATCAGTAAACTGTGGTCTAAGGCTTCTTTACGGGCACTGTCAGAGAAGCTTGATAATAACAAACCTTGCTCTGGCTGAGTCTTATGGTGCTTATTCATTAAGCCTAAACTAGAGGCCATATTTGGCACTAGTTCGACGTCGCCTTCAACGCGTTTTAAATCGTATTGACGGTAACCCAGTAAGGTAAAGTGATGATTATTAAGATAAGTTAAGAAGTTAATTGCTTCTTCTAACTCTTGCTTCTCACCGGGGAATGGACGCTTAGGTAACTCTTTAATGGTCTCACTCAACTTAGCTGACATCGCGCTCCAGTCGTTGACTGATGCAGCCACATCACCCAGCACAGATTGGATTTCGCGCTCAAGGGCTTTGATATCCACACTGCTGCTTTGACGGTCGATTTCAATCAGGAAAACGGCAACGTGTTCAGTGCTGTCAGGGCTTTGATTCAGGTAAGTGACTTTGGTTACGTCCTGGGCTGAACGCTCAATCGCCAGCGGAGTGTGTAACATCATATGAGCCGTAATACCCATACGATTCAATGCCATACCAACTGAATCTACCAGGAATGGCATGTCAGGTTGGATAACTTCAATGATCGAATGAGTTGATTGCCAGCCGTGCTTTGACTGACTTGGATTGAATACTCTGAGGTGAGTCTCCCCTTTCGGGGTTTTGTTTAGTGCATTCCATAAACTGAGAACCGCACCATACAGGTCGCTGTCGTTACGCGCATTGAGGTCGTCTTTCGACATGTGGGCATAAAGGCAGGTCGCGAACTGTTCAACTTGCTTGGCTTGTGAATTAGGGACTTTAGCGTGAATTAAACTGACTACATTTTCAAGTAGTACTGAAGGCATTGCATCTTTCAAGGCCATGTTGCTGTTTCCTTAAGCGTCTATGGCAGCGCTTTTTTTCATTATTTGGATGCTTCGGCTTAACGATCTCAGAAAATTAGTGTGATCCAGATCGTCGCGCGAAGTTTATTACTAAATCCTCTGTATTTCGAGGAAAATTTTAGTGGTACATCCTCTGTAATTCCAGCCAGAGCGTAAAGATGTGATAACAGGTGAGCAAAAAATCAAAAAAACAGCGTTTATATTCAAAGACAATGGGGAGTCAAAAACTCCCCATTGTTTGTATCTACTTAGCTTGCCGCCAGAATACCGCTGCCAGTGCTGGCAGGATAATTATGGCACCCAACATATTTACCACAAACATGAAGGTGAGCAGGATCCCCATGTCCATTTGGAACTTAAGCGCCGAGAAAAACCAAGTACTCACCCCAATCGCTAATGTCAGGCCAGTGAAGATCACCGCACTGCCCCGCTCGACTAACGCTTCATAGTAGGCTTGCTGTACTGGCATCCCATTCGACAACTTAGATGACATGGTCGACAGGATATAAATACCGTAGTCAACACCGATACCCACCCCCAGCGCAATTACGGGTAAGGTACTGACTGCTAAGCCAATATTAAGTTGAGTCATCAGTGCCTGCGCCAGTGTGGAGACCACATAGAGCGGAATAATCACCGCGACTGTCGCTTTTAATGACTTAAAGCTGATAAGGCAAAGCACAAATACCGCGCCATACACATAAATCATCATAGGTAATTGGGCTTCCGCCACCGCTTCGTTAGTCGCCGCCATCACCCCAACAGGACCAGACGCCAGCTTAAATTGCAGCTTGTCATTGTCCATTTTGGCCGCGACCGCTTTCACCTTAGCGACAACCGTTTCAATAGTTTCTGCCTTATGATCCTGCATAAATAGATACACAGACATCACAGAGCAATCACCATTTAACAAGCCCGATGTCGTTGGGATCTGGCCAATTGCTTGCACTAAACTGGCAGTGGTGCGCGGTAAGACTTCCCATCTTGGGTTGCCTTCGTTAAAGCCCGCATTCACTTTTTTCGCCACCGAAGCCAAGCTCACTGTCGATTCAACACCAGGGGTATTACGCACTAACCATTCAAACTCATCAATTTGCGTCAACATATCGTGGTAAGTACAGGCCTCTGGACTCGCTTCTACAATCACTGTCATCACATCTGTGGTGATAGAAAAGTGGTCTGTAATAAAGAAGGTATCCAAGTTGTAGCGTGAATCTTGGTGTAAAGCTGGCGCTCCGCCCTGCAGATCGCCAATTTTCATCTGATTAGCCTGTTGCAAACCCGCAAAATACAAGGCAATGGTTGCCACAATTACCACTACCGCGTATTTCGGCGTAGCAAATTTGGCAAGGTAGCGCCAAATGGCCTCAGCTCGCACTTCATCCGAGGTCGGCGCGCCCTGTGGTGCAACCTTAAGTTCAGTGAAAGAAATCACTAAAGGCAGAAGGATAAGGTTAGTGAAAATAATCACACCCACCCCGAGTGATGCCGAAATGGCCAGCTCACGGATGATACCGATATCAATGGATAACAGTGTGATAAAACCAACCGTATCAGAAAGTAGTGCTACCCCACCAGGCACCAATAAGCTACGAAACGCAGAAGCCGAAGCCGCCTTAGTGGTTTGTCCGTCCATCACCCGGCGTCTGACCGCGTTGATCATCTGCACCCCGTGACTCACCCCAATAGCAAAGACGAGGAATGGCACCAAAATTGACATGGGATCTAAGCCAAAACCGATGACCGTCAGTAAACCCAGCTGCCAGATCACCGCCGTTAAGCTACAAACTAATGGCAATAGGGTCAGGATAAGTGACTTTGAAAACAGATAAACCATTACCGCCGTGATCAAAATGGCAATCACGAAGAACAGCAATACGCCTTTGGCGCCATCGGCCACATCACCCGCCATCTTAGCAAAACCGATAATGTGGATTTTCACCTTATCGGTTTCATACTTGCCGCGAAGTTCCTTTTCCAGCTGAGCGGCAAAAGCGATGGTATCTAAGGGCTTACCCGTTTGCGGATCAAAGTCCATCAACTGAGCCGACACCATGGCGGCACTATAGTCGTTGGCGATCAACCGCCCCACAATGCCTGCTTTTTCAATGTTATCGCGCACCGTATTCAAACCCGCTTCGGTGGTCGTAAAATCGGCGGGGATCACAGGGCCACCCGCGAAACCATCTTCCACGACTTCGGTAAAACGGGTCGAAGGTGAAAATAAGGATTTCACCTGCGAGCGGTCAACACCGGGAATAAAAAACAGCTGATCGTGAACGTTTTTAAGGGTGTCGAAAAAGTTAGGGTTAAAAATATTGCCGCTGGTGTCTTCCACCGCCACCATAATGCTATTCGCGCCCCCAAAATCTTTTTGGTGTTTGAGGTAGGTTTGCATATAGCTATGATTAAGCGGAATATTTTTAATGAATGCCGCATCCATTTTTAATTGGCTAGCTTGGTATCCCAAAAAAACCGTCAGCAAAATAAAAATGCTCACCACCCAAGCACGGTTGCGGAATAAAAATGACTCAAATCCGTTGACCAGTTTTTCTAACATCTTATCGGCCCTGTTATTGTTGTTTTATCATTTATGGCTTTAGAGTGAGTAGCCCTTGGCTACCCGATAACCACACATTCCCTTGGTTATCTTTGGCAATCGAAACTAAGTTTTCCCCCTGGCGGCGCGTGACAATACTCGCACTATCATCCTGATTTAGCTGAATAACAACGCCAGCATTCCCCACTAGGTACAGGCTAGTGTCTGAGCTCACCAAAGCGCCATTAATGGATGACTGCACGGGCATTTCAATCTCATCCCATTGGCCAAGGCTCAAATCCGCCTTAAATACGTGTCCCCTCAGTCCCATCACATAGACCGCATCCTGCAATTGAATGGCATTGAACATAGAGCCGTCGTAATCAAACCCAGTACGGGTAAAGGTTTGGCCCTTATCGGCCGATACCGCCACAAGCCCAAGCTCTCCGACCAGTAACAAACGACCATCATTAAGCATTATCATCCGGTTAAAATGCGGCAGTAACGAGGCGCGCTCGGTCAGATAAGCGGCTTGGTCGCTATTCTTTAACTCAGCCAAATAGGACACGTCTTCTTCGGCCAGCAACTCTTCGTGGAATTCTTCTGCCCATGTTTTGCCGCCATCATGGGTTCGATAAAACAGTCCGTACGCCCCTATCGCCATGCCGTCCTGCTCATTGAGAAACAGCACATCGAGGAAAGGCTTTTCAATTTCGCTCGACTGCATTTGTAACGACCATGTCTGGCCGCCATCTTGGGTGTGTAAAATAGTGGCATCGTGCCCGACTGCCCAACCGAGTTTTTCATTTAAAAAGAACACTTTTGTCAGCTGCGCCGAGGTCGGTGTCGGCACCTGTTGCCAAGTATCATTGAGCACAAGCACATGGCCACGCTCACCAACGGCGACTAAACGCTGTCCCGCATGGGCAATATCTAACACTAAAGAAGATGCCGCTAAGGGCTGAATTTGCGGGAAAGTCTCAGACACCGCAGAAAATGAAGGGGAAGAAAATAAACAACCAACACTGATTGCAGCGGCGCATTGAAGGATGCGAAACGACATACAAACTTCCTTAAACTAATGAGGGGCGCTTAGCGCCCCTTTATACCGTGGCAGATTAACGGATACCTTCGCGACGCAGCGCGTCTGGGGTGAAGTTTGCTTCACTCAACTTGGCATCGAAGTTATACATCCCACTCTGGTTGTCTAAGCCCATGGCCAAATAACGACGGGACTGTAGGTCGTGGAACACTTCTAAGGTATCCCACTGGGTTGGGACTTCGTAGTAGTTCAAGCCGTGGGCAACCGCCACACGGTAGAGTTCATCACGGTTGTCATACAGATCGGCAATCGAGACTTGCCATGAGTCTTCGTCAAGATACATCACACGGGTTTTGTAGATGTGGCGCATACCGTCTTTTAAGGTCGCCTTCACTTCCCATACGCGGTGTTTTTCCCAACGAACAAATTCAGGATTGATATGACCGGGTTTTAAAATCTGGTCATATTTCAGCTTGTCTGAGTGCAATTTGTAGTCGTTGTAAGGAATATAGATTTCCTTCTTGCCCACAAGCTCCCAGTTATAGCGCACGGGTGAGCCGTTAAACATGTCGAAATCGTCTGTGGTGCGCAGACCATCGGATACGGTACCCGGTGTATCGAAGGCAACGTTGGGTGCTTTACGAACGCGGCGCTGACCTGTGTTATAGGTCCATGCTTGGCGCGGCAGCGCCTCTTGGTCCATGGTTTCTTTCACTAACAGTGCCGTACCTGCTAAGCGAGCTGGCTGAGTCACCACTTGTTTAAAGTAGAACAGCGTGTTGCTGGCCTTTAACTGATCAAGGGTGATTTCAGGGCGAGAATATTCAAAACGAATTTCTTCAGCGGTTTCCACTAAGGTGTAACTACCATCGGCCGTCGGTGCCGCTTGGCTACGTGAAGTTTCCACATCCACACCACGGAAGCGCAGAATATGGTTCCAAATCGCTTCTAAGCCATTGGCAGGGATAGGGAATGGAATACCAATCGATGCACCCGCAATACCATTACCCTGTGCAACCAGTTCTGCGCGAGTGGCGTTGGCTTTGGTCGCATCATAGACAAATTGTGGCACTGACGCGCTGCGGCGCGTTTTGTACACATTCATCTTGTAAGTATCTGGGTAAAGCTCAAACAGTTTCATTTGACCCGGGGTCAAAAAATCCTTGTATTGGGCTTTGTTGGCATTGGTAATAGTGAATTCAATTTTATCCTCAGGGAAAGGATCGGGGTGATGCATACCCTTAGTGTATCCAGCAACAGGCTTAGTAATACCGCCATCCCAAGCGGGAATAGAGCCATCGGCATTGCCGGCTTTTTCTGCGCCTAATGGCGTTAATTCGTTACCCAATTTAGCGGCGTCGGCTTCAGAAACCTTTGCCATCGCTACAGGTGCTACAAGGGCCATCATCACGGCGCTTGCCAATATCGACAGTTTCTTCATTGTTATAGTCCTTTAGATCGAATACTTGATATTGAAAGAAATATAATCACGATCTGACATCGCGTTGGTTGTTCCTACACCGCCAAAGAAGTTGTTGTAGGATAAGTCTGCCCCCCAACGGTTTTGGTATTCAAAATTAACACCTAAGGCCACTGACTTACGTCCTTCGGTAAAGAGGAACATAGGATCAGGCGTAATACCGTCGACATCGTGTGAGAAAATCAACCGAGGAGACATGTTCACGCCCGCAAACAAGTTGTTAAAGTCCGCTTTAGCCACCAGACGGTATCCCCACGCGAAATCCGTTGGGAATGGGTTGGTTTCAGGACCATTGTGCAACGCTTGAATGATGCCAGGCATATCTGGGTTGCCGCCAGAACGTGCGGTACCTGGGCCATTGAGGCGCAATTCATCAAAACCTGGCATGTCATGGATCCATACCCCACCGACTTCCGCCAACATCGTCAGGTTATCCAATCCCAAGGTAGGACCGAACAAGTGAGTAAAGGTAACTTGCGCTTGAGTGGTATCTAGGCGGATAAAACCGTCAACGGTTTCACCAGGCTGTACGCCATCAATCTGTGAAATGCCGTCAAAATCGGGGCGAATACCCGCGTTGGCTAACTGTTGTGGCATACCCGCGAACAGTAGTTCTACGTCATCGATTTGCAGCGGTTCGTCTTGACGGTGAGCGATTTCAGCGCCGACAGAGGTATCACCCAGTGAGGTGTTAAAGCTGAAGCCATAGAGTTTAATGTCTTCAGGATAAACAATTTGCGCCTTAGAGAAGCTCTTTAAGCTGAGCAGCAATTCGCGGTTAATATCACCCGCGTTTTGACCCAGTACAGCAAGATCTGACAACAGTGCGCCAGTGCTAAAGTCGGCGGCGGTACCGCTGATCAGTGGACGACGGCTATGGTAGTTCATAAAGTAGAAACCAAACTCGGTATCGCCTAACTCAGGGGCGTAATAACCTAGCTTGATACCATATTGGCCACCGTTGCTTGGCGCTTGCTCATCTTGCACTAACGTCACTTTCGTTGGATAAGCCAGTGCCATCGCCACCAATTGCTGTGTAGGAATCGTTTGACCACTGGCGATCATGCCAGCGAGTTTCTGATATTCCTGCGTCAAGAAGTCTAAATTGATATCTGGGTTGGCGTTAAAGCCTAATTGCGCGTTCTGGTTGTAACCACCGTAACCAGCGAAATCGTTAGTCGCAAAAATCGAGCCAGGGGTTGGGATCCATACAGGTTCCCAGTCATATTGATAGAAACCTTCTACCGATAAATTTTCGGTGATCCCCAATGAGGCCCACACCATACCCTGAGGACGGAAAGCTTCTTTAAGTTCCGCGCCAGGCGCGTTCAGGATGTTCAAATCGACGGGGTTGATTTCACCAATACCGTGGGCGATCAGCGTACTTTCCCCCCAAGAAACCACTTGGTTACCTACGCGGATAGAAAGCGGGTTGGCACCATCGTTTAAATCAAAATTCGCGTATACGAAGGCATCCAGCAGACGGATGTCCTTACATTGCACTTCAGAAGCTTTGCTGTCGCGGCAAGGATCGTATTCTTTCCCGGTTAACGGGTCATTGTAGTCGTAGTTACCATCGTTTAGCTTACGATCGTAGAAATACATACCACGAACGAACAGACCATAGTTCTCGTACTTAAGGGATAACTCGTGCAATCCTTTAACGATTTCGGATGTAGTATCACCTTGAGAATAAAGTAAATTACTCAAATCGTTGTTGCTAGAGTAAGAACCTGGCTGTGCCCAAATCTCAGCAGAAGTGTACTTGGTATTGCCAAATGCGGAGTAATTTGACCAATCAAACTGCGGCTGGTTTACCTTACCAATTTGTCCGTCCCAATCGCGCTCCCCAACACGCCAACTGGCACCCGCAGTCCAAGTCGAGTCAAAAGTCCCTTGTATCTCCCCCCAATCGAACGCAACCGCATTAACATTCGACACCATCAATAAACTCAATGCCGACGCCACCCCCAAAGCAAGCGCCGACTTGTTAAAACTTTTTTTAACAATTTTCATTTTAGCTCTCCGTACCCTGCTGGATTCTTTGTTCTTGGAATTACAACCAACATCTTGTTAGCTCACAGGTAACATCATTGTTACAGCAATTAATCCCCATGAGCAAGGCACAGTTAGAGAAAATTTTCTAAAGAATTAAGCACGTAGACACATTTATGTCATCTACTACGGCAATGGGATTTAAATTAGAAAAGCAGCAGATTAAAAAGCGTGGGAAAAAGCAGATAAAAGACTTTATATTTCATTAACATAATTACAAAGAAAATATCATATTTCTGTGATTGTAATTAGTCGACCGTTTAAAGTAATTACTCTAAGTTAAAATCAACAATTTATTAGGCTAACTGCTCCAACGACACAAATTGCCCTTTATCATCGAGCACCAGTTTGAACTGTCCATGAATACCATTATCGGTTAAAAAACGTCTAAAATGTCGGCCATTAATCCAGAGGATCCGCCCCTGACGTTCACGCACTTCAACCTTATCGGCAAGGCCTTGGTAGTAAGGCAAAAACTCTCGATAGCTTAGGTTTAGCTTAAAATACAATTCCATATTAAAACTCAAATAATCTGCATAAGCTGGTAGTAGGAATTTACGAAGGGCCAATTACAGCTGTTGGACCAACAAACAGCATGTCGTAGAAACAGAGCTATTGCCTTGAATTACCTGCCCCACAGGGACAACGTAACACGCTAATACCCTCGTCAAAAGGCCATCATATTCAATAGTATAAAGCGTCATACCTTAGATTTAACTTAACTCGTTAAATAGTATAACTAGGGTGCATGGCCTTCAATTTAGCCCTAACTGCTCAATTACTGCTTGGAAGAATGAGGGCAGCATAATGCTGCCCTCTTCATAGCTACTGTGCTAATGCCTTAGATACTTTCTCAAATAAATCTTTCGACAGTTCTGGCAACGCCAACAATCGTGTTAAACAAGCCTTGATCTTGGCTTGACGCGCCGCATCAAACTTACTGAATTGAATCAGTGGCGTCACCATACGCGCCGCAACCTGCGGGTTGAGTTTATTTAAGCTGATAAGGCATTCAGTTAAAAACTCATAACCTTTGCCATCGGCACGGTGGAATTGATAAATATTCCCTGCTGCGAAACTGCCAATCAGTGAACGCACGCGGTTAGGATTGCTCATGCTAAAGCTCGCGTGTTGCTGTAATTGACGCAAGCTATCAATCACCCCTTCCTCATCATGGGTCGCCTGCAACATAAACCATTTGTCCATCACCAGCGGCGTATCGCGCCAGCGGGCTTCAAACATTGCCATCAAATGTGCGCGGCAAGGTAACGAGCCGACATTCGCCGCACTTAATGCACCGAGTGAGTCGGTCATATTGGCGGCCTTCTCAAACTGCTCAACCACAAAGCTTTCGGCCTCGCTACTAACTCGGCTCAACCAGTTAAGGCATTGATTTTTCAACGCGCGCGCTTTTGTGCAATCACGGTTTACCAATGAGCGATACAGCGCCGTTAACTCATCTTCACAATAGGCGGCAAGCTCTGTGAGCACAAATTCACGGGCTAAGGCTAAGGCATCTAAATCGACCGTGTAGGTTTGCTCAATCAAGGCAGAGGCCGATGGTATGGCTAACATTTCAGCCATCAGCGCCTGATCTAACTGCTCATCGAGTAAGGCGCCTTTGAAACTGTCCTTCACACGCTCATCTAAGGTCATGGTGTGATGTTGCTGTAAATGCGCCACATTTTGCCAAATCGCTTGGCTCACGAGCGCAACCGACGCCTCCCAACGCGCCACTTCACTCGAGGCAAAGCGCATCAAATGCACCAGTTGGTCAATTTCAAAGGGATAATGCAATTTAACCGGTGCAGAGAAATCCTGTAGTAAGGAGGCAACGGGTTTATGCTGCATACCTTCAAAGCTAAACACTTGCTCTGACTGAGTAAAATCAAGCACTTGGTTGACTAGTGATTGCCCTTTCTCATCTAACAACTCTAAGCTAAAGGGAATATGCAAGGGTGAAGCACAACCTGCTAAGGTTTGCTTGAGGGTTAACTGGTAAGTCCCTGTCTCGGCATCAAAACTGTCACTTGCGGTGACAATTGGGGTGCCAGCTTGGCTATACCAGAGACGGAATTGCGTCAAATCGATACCACTGGCATCTTCCATCGCCGCGACAAAATCATCGCAAGTCACGGCTTGGCCATCGTGACGTTTGAAGTATAACTTCATCCCCGCTTGGAAATGGGCTTCACCCAACAGGGTGTGCATCATGCGAATGACTTCGGAGCCCTTGTTATACACAGTGACGGTATAAAAGTTATTCATCTCAATCACAGACTCGGGGCGGATCGGGTGCGCCATTGGGCCTGAGTCTTCAGCAAACTGCTGGTTTTTGATAACTTTAATTGCGTGAATTCGGTTCACGGCACGCGAACCTAGATCCGAACTAAATTCCTGATCGCGAAACACTGTTAAGCCTTCCTTGAGGCTTAATTGGAACCAGTCACGGCAAGTCACACGGTTACCCGTCCAGTTGTGGAAATACTCATGGCCGACCACAGATTCAATGCCGTGGTAATCCTCGTCGGTTGCGGTCAAGGTATCAGCCAACACATACTTGGTGTTGAAGATATTTAAGCCTTTGTTTTCCATCGCCCCCATATTGAAAAAATCGACCGCGACTATCATGTAGATATCTAAGTCGTATTCTAAGTCAAAACGGGATTCATCCCAGGCCATAGACTTTTTCAGGGACGCCATCGCATGGTGCGCTTTATGTAAATTACCTTTATCGACAAACACCTGCAGTACCACTTTGCGATGACTGCGGGTGATAAACTCATCCTGTAGCAGATCGAAATCGCCAGCGACTAAGGCAAACAGATAAGCGGGTTTTGGGAAAGGATCTTGCCAGCGCACGTAATGGCGCCCACCATCAAGCTCGCCTTTCTCAATCAAGTTACCGTTGCTGAGCAGGAACGGAAACGCCAGCTTATCGGCTTCGATTCGCACTGTGTATTTGGCTAATACATCGGGGCGGTCGAGAAAATAAGTGATACGTCTAAAGCCTTCGGCTTCGCACTGAGTACAGTAGGCGCCATCGGACATATAGAGCCCTTCGAGGCTTGAGTTAGCCTCGGGATCCAGTTGGGTGATGATGGTCAACTCAAATTCATTCAGCGATGTCTCGATTGACAACTGCCCTTCACTTGCGTGGTACGTCACCGCTTGTCCATCAATGGCCACACTCACTAAGGTCAAACTTTCACCATCCAGCACTAAGGGATTGGTGTGGGAAGAAGTGCGTTTAACTTTGCTAACGGCTTTAACCAGAGTGTTTTTACCATCGAGATTAAAATCTAAATCAATGGTTTCGATCGTGAACTGGGGAGCTTGATAATCTTTAAGGTATTTTGCTTGAGCTTGTGTCATGTCGTTCCCTTTAACACTGTTCTAAATAAGAAAAACGCGCCATAAGCGCGTTTTAAGATAAGGTAAACAGGCGCGATAACCGCCTATTTAGTGCCAGCGTTAGCCAGCTTTTTTGCATCCGCCATATCTAAGGTGATATAGGCCGTTTCGTCTAAGAAGGCATCCGGTGCTTCAACATCGTCTTTATCTTTAATGTCTTCCATCGATTTAACCGCGGCTAAACCATGGGCAACACGACGCTCGTTGGTTCTATCGAGGACTTTCTTCTCATCGGCTTCACGTGAGGCAATGCGCTCACTTTCAACTAAGGAGACAGTTTTCTCTTTATGATGCTTTTTAAAGTCGGCAATATCTTGATTGATATAGTTAAACTCAACATCGTTCTGAATACGGGCAAGGTGTTTCTTCTCTAAACTCGCCACTAACTCAGGAGTGATGTCGTTTAGGGTGCCGTATTGCGCCATCGGCACTTTGTCCCAAGGTAAAGCATTCTTCTCTTCCGCTTCGCCGTATTCACCCGGCTCTAACGCACTTGGGTAAGCAATGTTAGGGGTTACGCCCTTGAGCTGAGTACTGCCACCGTTGATACGGTAGAACTTTTGAATCGTATACTGCACATGTCCAATCGGCTTCTCGTACATATCGTAGATTCGACCAAGGCTCTTATGCTGCTGCACTGTGCCTTTACCAAAGCTTGACTCACCGACAATCAACGCACGGTCGTAATCTTGCAACGCAGCGGCAAAAATTTCCGAAGCTGATGCACTGTAACGGTCAACCATAATAGTTAACGGACCAGCATAGGTCGTCTTGCCATCGTTATCACGGTGGGCAGACACTCGACCATCGGCGTCACGCACTTGCACCACAGGGCCCATATCGATAAAGAGTCCCGTCAGTAACACGGCTTCGGTCAACGCACCGCCGCCATTACCACGTAAGTCGATGACGACACCTTCAACCTTGGCTTCGTTTAACTTCACCAATTCCTTTTCGACGTCCTGGGATAAGTTCATGTAGAAACCAGGAATTTGAATCACACCCACTTTACGGTTGGCGTATTCACCGTCTTTTGGCTCGATGATCTTTGAGGTCGCGGCACGGTCTTCTAAACGAATTTTGTCGCGCACTAAGGTCAGATTAAACGGCTTAGCGTTAGAGCCGCCCTTCTTAGGTAAAATCTGTAATACGACTTTACTGCCTTTAGGCCCTTTGATCAGATCGACCACATCGTCTAATCGCCAGCCGATCACATCAACAATCTCACCGCCTTCTTGGCCGACACCGACGATCTTATCTTCCGGTGACAGTTTTTCACTGCTGGCCGCAGGACCACCTGCAATCAAACTCTTGATGACAGTGTAATCGTCTTCGAGCTGTAACTGCGCACCAATCCCTTCGAGGCTTAAGTTCATTTCCATTTGGAAACGCTCAGCATTACGAGGCGATAAATAGCTAGTGTGTGGCTCGATGCTGCGAGAAAATGCATTCATCACCGCTTGGAACACATCTTCGCTATTGGTCTGGGTCAGACGCTTGATGGCGTTGTTATAACGCTTTTGCAGAATATCGACGATCTCAGGCCATTTCTTGCCTGTGAGTTTCAGATTCAACGCATCGTATTTAACACGTTGGCGCCACAGCTCGTTGATTTCGGCTTGATCTTTTGGCCAAGCCGCGTCTTCTCTGTCGTACTCGTAGGCATCACCTGGCACGGTGAAATCCATCTCTTTATCGAGCAGAGAAAGCGCGTACACAAAACCTTCGTAACGACGCTTTTGCACTAAATCAAACATCTTGTAGGCAGGGTCAAGATCGCCCGAACTCAACATATCATCGAATTGATTGGTATAAGGCTTAAAACTGTCAACATCGGCTTGCGTCAGCACATTACGACGGTAATCGAGTTGTTGCAGGTAACGGTCGAAGATCTGCGCCGAAAACGCATCGTCTAAGGCGAATCTGTGATAGTGGGAACGAGTGTATAAATCCGTCACTCGCTTACTCGCCACTTTATGCTGCGCTTCCTGCTTGAGAGTGGGTAACTCGCTGATTTGAATCGTGGGTGGTACAGCCCAAGCCGAGAATCCGACAAAAACAGTGGCAATGGATGTAGCCAAAGTGAGTTTTCGCATCAACAAGTTACTCCGTTTGATTAAATAATTACAGCAGGATATGTTCCGCTTTCACTTTTACCGTTAAGCCGCTATCCAGCTGAACATGAATGTCCTCTTTGTTAATGTCGGTGATCACGCCGGCTACTGGCGTCATACCTAACTTAACATTGACACGTTGCTTCTTGGTTAGATCGGTCAATTGCGCTTGCACTAAGTTAACCGCAGGCTCAGCCTTAGGGGCTGCTTTTGCTGGGCGCTCAGTCTTACGTGCAGGTACAGCCACTTTCTTAGGGGCTTTTTTCGCAGGCGCTTTGCCAGCAGGTGCCGCTTTAGGTGCTTGAGCAGCACGCTTAGCTTTGGCTTTATCTTGGCTTTCTTTCAACATAGCTTGAGCATGATCGATATGCTCTTGCTCTAACTCACCGCATGGTTGACCGTCGAGGTCTACACGCTGTGCACCGGCTTTTACCGATTTCAGGTAGCGCCAGCTGCTGGTGTAGCGTCTTAAGGCAACTCGCAGTTGAGTTTTACTGACTTTAGAATCATCAGCCAACCTTTCAGCCAAATCTTGAAACAATCCGATTTTTAATGGCTTAGTTTCACCTTCAGCAATAAAGCACAAAGGAAATGTTTCATACAAATACGCCAAAATTGCGTTGGTGTCGGTCAACTTATCTGTTGATTCCATCATTACTTCCACAGTTAAAAAGGGACATCGAATCCGAGGTGATAAAAATCAGCTTCTTACGAGTCGTTTATCTTGGTTAAGCCCACATATGAGCCAAAGTACAAATTAGCATTCTCGCCGAGTTAACTAAAGTTAAAAAATATAAGTTAACAATTTTTCACGGCTGAACCTATCAGGCTTATTTCAGCTGTGCTCAAAATAAGCCTTATCAGTGCATGCGCTATTATAAGGCGCACGCCACCGATTGCGACTATGAATTATGCGTTATTGTACGCAAATTAAGCAAATAGGCAGTTTTCGAAGCTTTTTACCAATAATTCCAAGCCCTTTTGGTCTTCTTCATCGAAGCGGTCAAAAATAGGGCTATCGATATCCAGCACGGCCACGACCTTACCATCGGCGCGGACTGGGATAACAATTTCAGAATTACTGGCCGAATCGCAGGCAATGTGACCATCAAATTGATGCACATCGGCGACACGCTGCGTCTGATTGGTTTGCGCGGAGGTACCACACACGCCCTTACCCATAGGAATACGGGTACAGGCCACTTTACCTTGGAAAGGACCCAACACCAGTTGGTCACCACGCATCACGTAAAAACCTACCCAGTTGAGTTCGGTCAGGTTATCGTTCAGCAAGGCAGAAAAGTTAGCCATGGCAGCCACTAAATCATCCTCGCCCTCGAGTAAGGCCAGCGCTTGACGATTCAGTGACTCATAAAATTGCGGTTTCATAGACTTCCTAAAAAATTATTCGGCAGCGTCGTCCTTCTTAGGCGCTTTCTTCGCTGCATTTTGTTTTGATGGCGTACTATTAACTTGAACTACGCCTTTAAGCAAGTTTGTCAGCTCATCTTTATTGTTAGCAAAATAGAATGCGAGCTGTTCGCTCACGGTTTCATCAATTCCGAGCTGCGCTTTTTGAATAAATGGAATGAGGTTGTCGGCGATGTCGAGCATCTTATCGTAGGCGTCAGCCTCCTTTTTCGATATGAATGTCATCTTCTCCACCCCTTCTCTTACCACGACAAACTGTGTAATAACTGCCATGACTGCCCTCGCACTGTTTTTATATACAGTAATCAGGATGACATAAAGTGAACTAGTGATGCAAGTGTTCTGATTATTCTGATATTATGAGTGCGCTTTTCGTTGTCGAGATGGGTCAAGCTGTTTGATGTCTCATTGGATAATCTGCTCGTTTACAGATTATTTGCGCAATCTCAATGGCTTTGGGGCTAATTTAATATTTTTATATGCATGAAAATACAGCAGAAAACTCTGTAATCCTCTGTCGTTCCTGCGACTTGGCCATTCGAAAGCGCGCCCTACCTACGGGTGTTAGGGCGTTATGCCCGCGCTGCAGTACCGCACTTTATGACACACCATACTGCTCTGTAAACGGCATGTTGGCGCTGTGCATTACCGCGCTGGTGTTCTATTTCCCCGCCAATTTTTTCCCTGTACTCGAAATCCACTTTTTGGGCAGTATTCGCACCACAACAGTGTTTCAGGGCGCCTTTGCGGTGTTCGACCAAGGTTATTGGGTCGTGGGACTAGCCGTGCTCGCCGCCGCCGTGATTGGCCCGGGTTTATTGATCCTATCGATCCTCAGCCAGATTTTGATTGTCAAATGGGGACTTGGCAGCCCCTTTTGGCGTCGCAGCCTCAAACAGTTATTAAAACTTCAAGGGCTGCTATCCCAGCTGACTATGCTGGAGATTTATGTGATTAGCTTTCTGGTTTCTTCATTTCAATTATCTGATTTTTCTGATATTTACTTCGGAATGGGCACCTTTTGCTTCACTATGCTTTTTTTAGTCACCCTGTTCTTACAGCGGGAATACGATATTGAGCATATGTGGAGTCTACTGATGCAGGGGCGCCGCTAAGATGAAACAACAGGGGAAAGATTTAGGCCTGTGTCTGTGCCGAGTGTGCCGGCAGCTCAATAGCAGTGAAAGCACTCATTGCAGCCGCTGTGAAGCCGAGTTACAGGTGCGCGATTACAGCAGCTTACAAAAAAGTTGGGCGCTGCTGATCACCGCCGCCATTTTGTTGGTTCCCGCTAACCTATACCCTATTACTATGCTCACCAATCAGGGGCAAGTGCGCCACGATACGATTTTCTCTGGCATTATCCATTTAGTGCATTCGGATATGTTGCCCATCGCCATTATCGTGTTTATTGCCAGTATTTTAGTGCCTTGGGTGAAGATTATCGGTTTAGCCACATACCTCTGTGCCATTAGCTTTAATTTGCCGATTTCAAAAAAGAAACTCATGGTGGGATTTCATGTGATTGAGTGGATTGGCCGCTGGTCGATGCTCGATTTGTTTGTGATTTCCCTAACCGTTGCCCTCGTCAATATGGGGCAATTACTCGATGCAAAGCCTGCACCTGCGGCCACGGCGTTTGCATTGGTGATTTTACTGACTCAACTTGCCGCAAAAGTTTTAGACACTCGTTTACTCTGGGATCGATTGGAACCTCAAGATGACACAAATTGAATCGCCAAAAGTTGTGAAGAAAAAACTCTTTTCGCCGATTTGGCTGCTCCCAATTGTGGCGCTCGCACTCGGCGCATGGCTGGGCATTAAGAGCATCAAAGAATCGGGCATTGAAATTCAGATCCACTTCCCCAGTGCCACGGGGATCGACGTGGGTAAAACCCTAGTAAAATATCAAGGTCTTACCGTCGGTAAGGTGAAAGACATTGGTATCGATGAGGATCTTAAGGGCGTAAACGTCAAAGTCATGATGGACTATCGCGCTAAGCCTTTCTTAAATAAAGAGACCCTCTTTTGGTTAGTCACTCCAAAAGCTAGCATCACAGGTGTTGAAGGCTTAGATGCGCTGTTTTCGGGCAACTATATCGCAATTCAGCCCGGTAAAGGCAATGCCGCCACCTTCTTTGAGGCCGAGCGTCAACCACCACCGATGCAAATCGGTACTGAAGGGGTGATGATTGAACTGACGGCCGATAAACTCGGCTCGTTGGACGTAGGCTCGCCTGTGTTCTTTCGTCAGATCCCCGTCGGCAGCGTGGTCAGCTACCGTTTAGACGGCAACACCAGAGTCATTATCAGCGCCTTTATCCAAGAGCAATATGCGCGTTTAGTGAAGAAAAACTCTCACTTTTGGAACGTGTCCGGCGTGAAAGTCGACGCCAGTTTAGCGGGCATTAAAGTCAACACTGAGAGCCTTGCTTCGATTCTAGCTGGCGGCGTGAGTTTCAGCTCCGATGATAAAGCGCCTGCGGCGCAAAATGGCGACAGTTTTGCCCTCTATGAATCCGAAACTAGCGCCCTTGGCGGAATTGAAGTGAGCCTGACCATGAACGATGGCAACGCGATTGATAAAGGCACTCGCATTGTGTATCGCGGCATCACCATTGGCACCCTGCAGAGCAAACAACTCACCGCAACCGGCGTGACTGCGGTGGCAAAATTTGAGCCTGAATACGCTAACCTGTTAACCAGTGACGGGCTGTTTTGGCTTGAAGGCGCGGATATTTCGCTCTCTGGGATCAAAAACCCCGAACGCTTACTCACGGGCAGCGTGATTAACTTTTTACCCGGCACCAATGCCAATACTGCGCTGCCTAGTAGTTTTGCCCTGCAAGAGTCGGCGCCCGATCTACTGAAGGCCAAGAAACGTCTGCTCACCATCACCTCGACTGAAAATATGGGCCTCACTGCTGGCGCTGAAGTACGTTACAAGCAGCTGCCTATCGGTCAGGTGCTGGCGGTGAAATTAACTAAAGATCTGTCGGCCGTTGAATATCAACTCGAGCTGCAACCTGAGTTTGCTAGCTTAGTTCGCAGTGATAGCTATTTTATCCCCGAGTCGGCGCTAAGCATCGATGCCTCACTCGATGGGGTGTCGGTGAAAACCCGTGATATGGCTACCCTCACCAAAGGGGCTGTAAGTCTTATCCCAGGAAGCAGCGACACACCACTAGCGGCGAATACTCGCCTGCCACTCTTTAGTTCGATAGATGAAGCAAAACAATTCTTTGCTCGGCAGCAACGTCTGTACTTTACCCTCACCAGTGTCGATGGCGCCGATGTCAGCCAAGGCTCACCGATTTACTATAAAAAAATGCAAATCGGCAGTGTTGAGTCGGTCAACTGGCAGAGTAAAACTGAAGACTTTGCGATTAAGATCGCTATCGATAAGCAGTTCCAACCCTTAGTACAAAAACCTAAAGTGTTTTGGCGCAACAGTGCCGTGGATGTCAGTGCCAGTCTTGCGGGTATTGATGTCGCCGTCGCACCACTACAAGGTGCGTTAAAGGGCAGCATCAGCTTAGGTTTGTTGGATAGTTCAACGGCTGAACCGAATGCGGCACTTAAACTATACGAAAGTAAACAGCTCGCCTTAGCCCAGGCTCAAGCCATCAAACTCACCTTACCCGCCTCGGCGAAATTGGCCGCCAAAGCAGCCATTCGTTACCAAGGCCATCAAGTAGGTGAAGTGACGCAAGTTAAGCTCAATGCCGACTTAACTACCCTCACTGCAACGGCTTATCTCTATGGCGACTATGCCGAGCACTTCAGCCGCAGTGATACTGAGTACCATATGGTTGACGCGCAAATCTCCCTAGCGGGGATCAAAGCGCCAGAAACCTTAATTACTGGACCTTATATTGGCGTGTTACCGGGTAAGAGCAACCAAAAAGCCACCCACTTCCAAGCCAAATTGGTTGAGAGCAGCTATGCCAACGTGGCCGAAGATGCGCTTAAGTTTACCTTAGAGGATAGCAACCTTGGCTCGATGAAAGTCGGCACGCCTATCTTCTTCCGTGGTATTAAAGTCGGCCAAATCGATGGTTATAGTCTGTCGTCTCAAGGTAACAGTGTGCTAATGCAAGCGCATATTGAGCCGCAGTACAGTCACTTAGTGAATCAGAGCAGTCAGTTCTGGGACGCTTCAGGCATTAAAGTCGATGTGGGGATTTTCTCTGGTGCGCAAATTGAAGCTGGCTCGCTCGAAACCCTATTGGCGGGCGGCATTAATGTCGCCACCAAGGAAACGACGCAAGCGGGCAATCGCTTGAGCCAAAGTGCTGTGATTAAGTTGCAACACAAAGCCCAGAGCGAATGGCAAGAATGGGCTCCGGCCCAATAAAATCAAGCCTTATCTGTAGTTTGGCAAACTTGATTGAATTCGATATCACTTAAAAATCAGGCGCATTAGATAAACTCTAATGCGCCTGATTTTTATCCGCTAAAGCAACGGTCTACTATCGCTGTCAATCAGCTCTTCTCAATTGCATCCTTAGCCATAGAACCAATAACAAACCGCAATCGCGGCGCAGATCCCTGCAAAGTCGGCCGTTAAACCACAGGCGAGCGCATGACGCCCGTGACGGATCCCAACGGAGCCAAAATAAACTGCCAGCACATAGAAAGTCGTTTCAGTACTCCCTTGGAAAATCGCTGCCAAGCGCCCCGCAAAGGAGTCAACACCATGGTGCGCCATGGTTTCGAGCATCATCGCCCGCGCACCCGAACCGCTAAAAGGTTTCATTAATGCGGTTGGCATCGCATCGACAAAGCGGGTATCAAACCCGAAAAGACTCACCCCACTGGCAATCAGTTGCAGCAGGTAATCCAACGCGCCCGATGCCCTGAGTAAGCCAATCGCCAGCAGCATGGCTAACAGATACGGAATAAGTTGAATCGATTGGTTAAATCCAGCCTTGGCGCCTTCGATAAACTCATCATAAATCGCCACTTTTCGCACGCCAGCCACCAGCACAAAACTAAAAACTAACAGCAGCAATACCCCGTTGCCCAAGGCGGTCGACACTGTGCCAATCGCGTCTGCCGTTAAGGTCATCAAATAAAAGCCACTGGCAACTAATGCCGACAGCAGTACTGCACCATATCCGAGCACCACGGCATTGAACAGTGAAAGCCGCTGCACAAAGGCAACAATCAGAAGCCCCGCTAAGGTTGAGGCAGATGTGGCGAGGAGTATCGGTAAAAAAATGTCCGCAGGTGCGGCGGCGCCCTGTTGGGCACGGTACAAAAACACAGTGACAGGAACTAAGGTCACCGAGGAAGTATTGAGCACTAAAAATAGAATTTGTGCATTGGTCGCAACGGTTTTGACCGGATTTAGACTCTGCAAATCCTGCATAGCCTTAAGCCCCAATGGCGTGGCAGCATTATCTAGCCCAAATACGTTGGCCGTTAAGTTCATCGTCATACTGCCAAATGCGGGGTGTCCCTTGGGCACTTCGGGCATCAAGCGGCGCAGCAGCGGCTCAAACACAAAGGCAATCGCCCCAACAACCCCAGCCTTTTCACCGATTCGCATTAATCCCATCCACAGGGACAAAACGCCCACTAAGCCTAAGGCAATTTCAGCGGCGAGTTTAGCGCTGGCAAACAGGGCCTCTACCGCGTTGGCAAGTACGTCGATATGCCCATTAAACAACTGTACCGCCATCGCCAGCAGCGATGTGAGGAAAAACACTAACCACACCCGATTTAGCACTCTACCCCTTCCTTATTCTTATTCATGCTTTGTCTTTATGTTGCTTTAATGACTCGTTTTGGATGGCAAAAGCCAAGGGAGAAAATCCCAGCCCAGTAAGGGATTATGATATACTTGCCGCAGTTGATACACAGCCTAATCCCGTTATGGTTCAATTAAATCAAAATTTTATCAATACTATTGCCCAAGAACTGCCCGCCCATCTCTCAATGGATGACTTTATCGCGGCCTGTTCGAGACCACTACGCCGCTCGATTCGCGTCAATACCTTAAAGATCAGCAGTGAAGACTTTAAGCAGTTAATGCAGCCCAAAGGATGGACCTTTGCGCCCATTCCATGGTGTGAGGATGGCTTCTGGATAAGCTACGATGAAGAAGAGCAGCTCGGCAACGCCCTAGAGCATATTCAGGGATTGTTCTATATCCAAGAAGCCAGCTCCATGTTGCCCCCCACAGCGCTATTTACCCCAAATGCGGATTGGCAATGTGTATTAGATTTAGCCTCTGCGCCCGGCTCTAAGACCACTCAAATGGCGGCATTAATGAATAATCAAGGCTTATTAGTCGCCAATGAATATTCCGCCAGCCGTGTCAAAGTGCTCCATGCCAATGTGCTACGCATGGGTGCCAGTCACTGTGCCCTGACCCACTTTGATGGACGGGTATTTGGCGAGTATCTGTATGAAAGTTTTGATGCGGTATTGATTGATGCTCCCTGCGGCGGTGAAGGCACAGTTCGTAAAGATGCGGACGCGTTAAAATCTTGGTCCCTTGATGAAGTAATCGAAATTAGCGAAACCCAAAAGGCGTTAATCGAATCCGCCTTTTTGGCGTTAAAACCGGGTGGCAGTTTGGTGTATTCCACTTGCACCCTTAATCGGCACGAAAACCAAGGCGTGTGCGAATATTTACAGCAAACCTATGGCGATGCGGTGCAATTTGAGTCCTTAAGCCAATTGTTTGATGGCGCTGAAAAAGCCACTACGCCAGAAGGCTTTTTGCACGTTTGGCCGCAAATTTACGACAGTGAAGGCTTTTTTGTCGCTAAGCTGACTAAAACTCGCTCCGTGCCCCGTCTGCAACCTGAGCCTAAATTACAAAAGAATTTCCCCTTTACGGAGGCGAGTGCCAAACAAGCCAAAGCCATTCAAGCCTATTTTGCCGATGATCTGGGTATCGAACTGCCCGATGATCTCATTATGGTGCGCGACGATGAGTTTTGGCTCTTCCCCCATGAATTTAGAGACTTTATTGGCAAAATGCGCTTTCAGCGGATTGGGGTGAAGCTTGCCGACCACAGTAAGCATGGCTTTAAAGTCCGCCATGAAGCCATTATCGCACTTGCGGGTAAAGCGCTTAAAGCTGGGGCAAAAAATGGCGCGAAAGTCGTCGAAGTAAGCGATGAGCAGGCGAAAGAATATTTGATGGGACGAGATATTCCCCTCGATACGGCGGGCAAAGCTCAAGGCGAAGTGATTGTCTGTTATGGCGGTGCGCCTTTAGGCATGGCTAAACATTTAGGCAATAAATTAAAAAACAGCCTGCCCAGAGACTTAGTAAAAGATAAAGTCCTATTGCTACCACCACAGGCATAACGGTTATAAATCGGCGATTTTTTAGCGAGAAATAACCTAAAAAAGGGAATAGAGAAAGTGTCACTCACACTAAACTCAACTACACTGAGTCTATTGTAAAGCGCACTGCATGGCGCTTTCATCTGTAGCGCACGGCTCTTCAACGAGCCATTCCCCTAGGCCCAAACAGCTGGAATCGTTTTGGGCCTTTTTTTATGGGCTTACGCCTAATGAGTTAAGCTTTTGGGTTTTAGCTTTATAGAGCGAGCTTTACTGACTGCCACTTTACTCACAAGGCGCAAGCAAGAGTTACACCTCTTATCGGCCGATTAAACGGGCCGCATCCTTAAACAAGTTAAAGAAGTTCTCACTGGTGTACTCGGCAAGCTCCTCGTAACGCTCTCCGCGCAGCTCTGCCACAAACTCGGCCACATCACGCACATAGGCGGGTTGATTCTCCTGTCCACGGTGTGGAATAGGCGCAAGATAAGGCGAATCGGTTTCCACCAATAAACGCTCTTTCGGCACTTTACGGATCACGGTTCTTAACTCACCGGCATTTTTAAAGGTCACAATGCCAGAAACGGAAATATAAAAACCTAAGTCAATCGCCGCCTTGGCCATTTCCCAGTTTTCCGTAAAGCAATGCAACACGCCACCGACTTTGTCCGCCTGCCCCGCTTTGAGCATATTGATGGTGTCTTCACGGGCATCGCGGGTATGCACAATCAGCGGCTTATTGACTTCAACCGCTAAGGCAATTTGTTGCTCAAAACACTGTTGTTGCAGGGCTTTGGTCTCATCGGCATAAAAATAATCTAAGCCGGTTTCACCAATGGCTACCACTTTCGGAACCATCGCAAAGCGGCGAATTTGCTCAACATCGAGGCCGTCTTTCACATCTAGCGGATGCACGCCCGAAGACAAAAACACTTGCTCGAAAGCAGCAACCTTGTCACGCATCGACTCGAATCCCTGCTGGCGCACATTGACACAGAGCATATAGTCGACACCGCGCGCCTTAGCGTTGGCGAGGATGAGTTCTAAGGTTTGTTGATCGGGCGCCGCTTTCAGGCGATCGAGATGGCAATGTGAATCGATAAGCACAGCAATTTCCACACAGAGAAACAAAAAAGGAGCACAAGGATACTCAGCGATGGGATCGAGGTCAAATTCCGCTAAGGCTTCACTCAGCCCTAAATACTCAGTGTAGGCCCTAGCTGACCACGATAAAAGTTACATAGTGCAGGTTAAGTCGCCCGAAGCAAGCTCACGGGATAATAATTTTTCGATATGGTGTTTATGGCTGTCGGGATCTGAAACGATTTTAATCCCAATCCCCACGGGACGGCCGCCCGACGCACCCAGCGGATTAATCCACACAACCACGCCACGAAACTCGTTTGAGGTGGTCGCGCCGGGTAAACGATAGGCGATGGTTAACGTCTCACCGAGGTAATGAGTTTCCCCAGTGGCGACAAACAGCCCTGCCGGTTTAATAAACGGCATATAGGCGCGGTAAAGCTGATGTAAGGTATCAAAATTGACGACAAGATCGACCATGGCATGTTACTTATTTGTTATTTCTCTATATTCTAAGACATAACTTTGACACAAGCCTAAATAATTGACACTCGGCATTGCACTTAAGCTATGACACATTCCCATGATTTTCGCCGCCAAGTTCCCTATTTGCGCTTGCACAAACGCATCTTGGTCGCCGTACTTCAGTAAAATTTGTCTCAGGAGTAAGTATAAAACCTTAAGAGCATCAATGATTTGTTGTTCACTTATCGTTAACAAACTAGCACACAGATGGCCTGACGACAAACTTTGCGCCCAATCTTTGCGAAAACCTAACAAAGTTTGATAGCGACTCGGTTGTGCTCCATCTGTAAGCAAACTTTCGGCCAACTTTAATGGGCCGCCGACCACACTCAAACACCAAGTCACATCCTCTTGGATCTGACAGTGCTGAATTAACCAGTTTTTGATCAACATCTTAGACGGCGCCACAAAGGGAAGCCGCTGGCAACGGCTGCTAATCGTTGCCATTAAACGCGCGGGCGTATCGGAATGTAATAGCAGTAAGGTGTCTTTGCCCGGCTCTTCAAGTGTCTTGAGTAACGCATTGGCTGAGGCTGAGTTTAGGCGCTCGCTGTGGTGAATGATGGCGACGCGCCGACCACTCTGCTGGGCGGTTGCACTCAGGCGGGTACACAGCTCACGGATTTGGTCGACTTTAATTTGATGACCATCGGCCTCAATTTGATAAAAATCGGGGTGATTACCCGCATCAAATAGCTGGCAGGACTTACAAAAACCGCATCCGCCCGCAGGAGTGGGTTGTGAACACATGGCGGCGCGCGCCATAAACACACTCAAAAGTTCACCGCCATAGGCGGAATCGATACCCACGAGTTGCGCGTGGGGGACTTTTTGGGTTTGTAACTGGGTTAAAAACGCCTGTCTTGGCACATCGAGCCAAGGCAGGGTTAATACATCAAAGCCGCTTTGCGTTACCATGCCATCGCCTGTAACACGGCCAGAATATCTTTATGCACTTCGGCCATGGTTTGGCTGGCATCGATGACGACAATCTGCTCATCTTCGCTGGCAAGCTTGAGGTAAGTTGCGCGCGCCCGCTCAAAAAAGTCGATGGCTTGTTGCTCGATTCTATCAAGCTCGCCCCGCTTTGCTGCGCGCTGCAATCCAAGCTTAGGATCAAGGTCAAGATAGAGGGTTAAATCAGGTTTAAAGCCTTTGAGTGTCGCGTTACTCACGGCTTCGACTAAAGGCATTAAACCGCGGCCACCGCCTTGGTAAGCTAAGGATGAAAGATTGTGTCTATCCCCTAACACCCACTTACCTTCTGCCAGCGCGGGTTTGATCACATTGGCGACGAGCTGGGCTCTGGCGGCGTAGATCAATAAACACTCAGACTCATCACACAGAGGATCGCTTGGGTCAGCAATTTTGACTAAGTCACGAATGCGCTCGGCCAGCGGCGTACCGCCTGGCTCGCGGGTGCACACGGGTGCCAGGCCGGTATGTTTTTCAATAAAATCGCGAATAAGGGCAATCGCACTCGATTTGCCTGCGCCTTCCAGTCCTTCAACAACGATGAATTTGGCGGATGCTTGGGTCATTTTTTCTTTCTCTGATAAATATCGACGGCACGGTTATGCTCTTCCAAGGTGGTGGAAAACACATGGGTGCCATCGTTGCGCGACACAAAATACAAATAACTGACCTTGGCAGGTTTAGACACCGCCTGCAATGACGCCTTACTTGGCGCAGCAATCGGCGTTGGCGGTAAACCGAAAATCCGATAGGTGTTAAAGGGGGTCTCTTCGACGAGATCTTTACGGGTGATATTGCCTTTAAATCTATCGCCCATACCATAAATGACCGTCGGATCGGTTTGCAGCTTCATCCCCAGATTGAGTCGATTGATAAACACACCAGCGATTTGATCACGCTCGAAGGCTTGGCCTGTTTCTTTCTCAACAATCGATGCCAAGATCAGCATCTGGTAGGGGGATTTAAGTGGTAAACCGGGCACACGCTCCGCCCATGCTTTGGCCAGCTCCTGCTCCATCATCTTGTAACTTTGGGTGAGTAGCGCCTTAGCATCGCTATCGGCGGTGTAATGGTAAGTATCGGGGAAGAATTTACCCTCAGGCAGCGCCGAATCGTCGCCCTGCTCCATCAATACCGCACTAAAGACCTCGGGGGACAACTGTAAGTGCGGCGCACTCGCAAGTTGTTGTTCCCACTCGGCAATGGTTTTGCCTTCGACTAAGGTCAGGCTAAAGGTTTTCACCTTACCATTCGCTAAATCGTTGAGTAAGTCGGCAATCGTCTGCGAAGGTGACATCTCGTAGAGACCGGTACGGATCTTCGCCAGCTCTGGGCGCAATTTCAGTAACCATTTGAGTTTCCATTTGTCTTGGATAACACCATCGGTTTCTAACTGCTGCGCTAATTGGTGCACGCTGGTGCCACGGGCAATGGTTAATTCTTTGGCTTCGGTTAACACTAAGGGGGTTTGGCTGTAATCAATAATCGTTCGATAGCCCCAATAACCAACCAAACAAGCTAAGGTCAGCAAGGTCAACAAAGTAGAACTTGCGATCAGAATGATTTTTTTCATAGTGAGAGTGAAAGTGTTTGTCTAAGATCTGCTGTCAAAGGAGAAGGAGTAAAAGTGTGCGAGTCAATCGCCAGCACATCCACTACGCCTAAGACGCTGTTAGTGATAAATGCCGAGTCAAACTCCACTAAACGCTCGGCGCCAAACGGCAAACAATCGATATTCATCTGCTGTGCAAGTAAGGCTAACATAACTTGCTCGCGCATCACACCCGCGACGCCGCAGTGCGCCAACGATGGGGTAATCACTTGATTGCCTTTGACAAAAAAGATATTGGCCATCGAAGACTCAATCACCTGCCCAGTGCAATCCAGCACCAAC
This sequence comes from Shewanella sp. FJAT-51649, assembly GCF_019457435.1. Lineage (NCBI taxonomy): Bacteria > Pseudomonadati > Pseudomonadota > Gammaproteobacteria > Alteromonadales > Shewanellaceae > Shewanella > Shewanella sp. FJAT-51649. Next base: position 2,743,774 of record NZ_CP080411.1, read on the forward strand.
CAATCATCAAAACCCTGTGGTAAGGGCTGGGATTTGATCAACACTTGCTCGAGGCGATTAAGGTGCTTTATTCCCGCCAATAAAGGTTGATGGCCTAATTGGACCGCTGATGTCGCAAGGCGAATGCCCTGTTGCTGCCACAAAGCATATTGGGCAGGAATAGGATGAACTGAGACGACTTCAGTAACTTGAACCAGCTCCGGCGGCGCATAGCCACGGCCACCCACGCCCCGCGTGAGCATCAATTTAATACAGTGCTGTGGGTATTGCTTGGCGAGAGTATCGAGTTGTTGGCTTAGGGCTTGACTCATTTGCCAGTCGAACCCTAGCCGCGCAGCGCCCGCTGTTAGACGGGCTTGGTGCTGCTCAAAAAACAAAATGCCATACGCATCGGTCCGCATCGTGGCAAATAGGCCATCACCATAGGCAAGCCCTCTGTCCATAGGAGCAATGCTTGCCTGTGGTACCCCATTAACCCAAATCAAGGGTATTAGTCCTGACTTATACGGCTGGCGACCGCATCTTGCTGATCTTTATATTTCGCGTTTTTACGCTTGTTATAAGGACGCGCCACTGGGCCGCTTAAACGTTCAAAGTTTAATGCGCCAATGGTCATCCGTGGACGCAGCGCTAAAGGCAACTTACCACTGTTATAAAACTCGAGCACGATTTTACCCTGCCACCCCGGGTCAATCCGGTGCGCAGTGACGTGCACCATCAGACCTAAACGCGCCAGTGAAGAGCGGCCATCGAGCCAACCGACGATATCGGCAGGCAGCGTCACGCTCTCATAGGTCACGGCGAGCGCCAATTCACCGGGATGCAGGAAGAAAGCTTCACCGTCAGGGATTTCGATGATTTCGCTCATTACCCGATCAAGCGCCGCCTGCACTTCCGTACTCGGACCACTCAGGTCGATAAAAGGCGCGGTATGATCTTTAAAGACGCGAAATTGCCCCCCTAATCGCACATCGACACTCACACCAGAAATCGCATCGTTGCTTGGGCGAGGTTCAATCACAATCGAGCCGTTATCAAGGGCCTGTTCAATTTCGATATCGGTTAAGCGCATCTTGCCTTTTACTCCCTGAGTTTTAGTCGTTATTTTGCCAGTAGATGTTGAATACGAGTCTTCAAAATATCGGTCGCGATACGGTTTTTACCGCCGCGAGGCACGATAATATCAGCGTATTGTTTTGAAGGTTCAATAAATTGTAGAAACATAGGACGCACTGTCTTCTTGTACTGTGAAATCACCGATTCCATCGTACGGCCACGCTCGGCCACGTCGCGGGTTAAACGGCGCAGGAAGCAAATGTCCAGCGGCGTATCCATAAACACGCTCGCATCCATCAATTCACGTAATTTAGGGTCTGTTAACAGCAGGATGCCTTCTAAAATGATCACTTTTTTCGGTGTCATTTTCACGGTTTCGGCCATACGCGTATGTTCGGTATAGCTATAGCAAGGAATATCAACAGCTTCGCCAGACTTGAGCAACTGCAAGTGCGTGCATAGCAGCTGATGGTCTAACGCCTTAGGATGGTCGTAGTTGGTTAACACACGTTCATCCATGGATAAATGACTCTGATCGCGGTAGTACGCGTCTTCGTTAATTACCCCAATCTGATCTGTGCCTAAATCGCGGCGAAGTTCGTCAAAAATCGTCTTGGCAATTAAACTCTTGCCCGATGCTGACGCGCCAGCAATTGCAATAATGACACACTGCTGAGAATTCATACCCTTAAACCTTACTCGTCATCTGATACGCTAATAGAAACTGTTTTTTGACTCTGTTTGAGAGCCAATTCGGCGCCCACTTTACGGGCAATTTCCCGATAAAGTGCCGCCACTTCACTGTCAGGCTCGGCAACAACCGTCGGCGCCCCCACATCCATGGCTTCACGGATATTGATGTGCAGCGGTAAAGCGCCTAGCAGTGGAACTTGATAACGCTCGGCCATTTTACTGCCACCGTGCGTACCAAATGGGTGTTCTTTATGACCACACTCGGGGCATAAATGGAAACTCATATTCTCAACAATCCCAAGGACCGGGATATTCACCTTCTGGAACATGGTGATGCCTTTCTTGGCATCGGCCAGTGCGATGTCCTGCGGGGTAGTCACAATCACAGCGCCACTCACTGGCACTTTTTGTGACAGGGTTAATTGAATGTCACCCGTCCCCGGCGGCATGTCGACCACCAGATAATCGAGTTCAGGCCACTGGGTTTCATTGAGCAGCTGCGCAAGCGCGCCCGCCGCCATAGGACCACGCCATACTGCGGCTTCATCACCACTTAACATAAAACCAATCGACTGGGCAGCAATGCCATGGGCACTGGCGGCGCTCATGTGTTTACCATCGAGGGAAACGGGTCTGAAGTTGGGGATCCCGAGCATTAATGGGACGGAAGGACCATAAATATCGGCATCTAAAATACCGACCTGGGCACCTTCTGCTGCAAGAGCTAAGGCAAGGTTAACCGCCGTGGTCGATTTACCTACACCGCCTTTGCCTGATGCGACAGCAATCACTTGCTTCACATTGGCAATGGGTGCAATAGAGGCAATCGCCGAATATACTTTTGGTTGGAAATCGATTTCGCACTCAACTTCGTCGATGGCATCCAGCACCGCGAGTTTGTTGGTGAGTGCCATAACAGTATCACGGTATTGGGTCATACAGGGGTATGGATAGACTAAGCCAAGCTGCAAACGCTTACCTTCAATCGCCAATTTATTCACGCATCCTGCGCTCACTAACCCCTTCGCTAAATACGGGTCGATATATGCATCGAGAATGGCCAGAACGGGCCCGAGAAGATCGTCACTTAAACGATAATCAGTTTGAGTTGAAGACAAAAGAATTACCCCCACCAATAAATTTGCCCAAGTGTACCAGATAATGACAAAAACATTAGCGCAGATTTAACCCAATCGACTCAGGTTTTGATGAAAATCATCCTGTAATCGGTTAGTATCTCTACCATTATTTTTGGCCCACCACGATATTTGAGACAAGATGGCAACTTCACAACGTAAAATTCTCGTGACCAGCGCACTTCCCTACGCGAACGGACCGATTCATTTAGGTCACATGCTGGAATACATCCAGACGGATATCTGGTCGCGTTATCAAAAGCTTCGTGGACATGAGTGCCACTATATTTGTGCCGATGACGCCCACGGCACACCGATTATGCTCAAGGCCCAGCAATTAGGCATGGCGCCTGAAGAAATGATCGCTCAAGTCAACAAAGAGCATCAGCAGGATTTCGCCGATTTTAGTATCGCCTTCGATAATTATCACAGCACCCACAGTGAAGAAAACCGCGTGCTGGCGAGCGATATTTACTTAAAACTGCGCGCTAATGGCTATATCAAGAGCAAGAGTATTTCGCAATTATTTGACCCTGAAAAGTCGATGTTCCTGCCAGACCGCTTCGTAAAAGGCACCTGCCCTAAGTGTAAGTCACCGGATCAATACGGCGACAACTGTGATGCTTGTGGCGCAACTTACAGCCCAACTGAGCTGATTAACCCTAAATCGGCAGTATCGGGTGCGACACCTGTGATGAAGGACACTGAGCACTTCTTCTTCGACTTACCCGCCTTCGAAGACATGCTTAAAGAGTGGACTCGCTCGGGTGCACTGCAAACCGAAATGGCCAACAAACTCGACGAATGGTTCGAACAGGGACTGCAGCAATGGGATATAACCCGCGATGCGCCTTACTTTGGCTTTGAGATCCCAGATGCACCGGGCAAATACTTCTACGTATGGTTAGATGCGCCTATTGGCTATATGGGCTCATTCAAAAACCTCTGTGACAAACGCCCCGAGCTGAGCTTTGACGAATTTTGGGCAAAGGATTCTAAGGCCGAAGTTTACCACTTTATCGGTAAAGATATCGTTTACTTCCACAGCCTGTTCTGGCCAGCCATGCTCCATGGCTCTGGCTACCGTCAGCCTAACAGCGTCTACGCCCACGGTTATGTGACAGTGAACGGCGCTAAAATGTCTAAATCTAAGGGCACCTTTATTAAGGCGCGCACCTATTTAGACCACTTAGATCCTGAATACTTACGCTACTACTACGCCGCCAAACTGAGTAGCCGTATCGACGATCTCGACCTGAATTTAGAAGACTTCGTACAACGCGTAAACTCCGACTTAGTGGGTAAGCTGGTGAATCTTGCGTCTCGCACTGCGGGTTTTATCACTAAGCGTTTCGATGGCAAGTTGGCCAAGATTGCCGACACCACACTCACAGATGCGTTTTTAGCTAAGCAAGAACAAATCGCCGAGTTCTATGAAACCCGCGAATACGGTAAAGCGATGCGCGAAATCATGGCGCTAGCCGATATCGCCAACGGTTTTGTCGCCGACGCAGCACCTTGGCAGTTAGTGAAGCAAGACGATCAACAGGAAACGGCGCACCAAGTGTGCTCGAATGCCCTGAACCTGTTCCGCATTCTGGTCACTTACTTAAAACCTGTGTTGCCACGTTTAGCGTTGGATGTTGAAGCCTTCTTCCAACAGACCTTAACTTGGGATGCGCTAAACCAAGATATGGCTGGACACGAAATTGCACCATTCAAAGCCATGATGCAACGTGTTGAATTAGAAAAGGTTAACGCTATGGTTGCCGACTCTAAAGAAAACCTGCAAGCCACGAGCGAGCCAGAAGCACCTAAGGGCCCATTGGCGACCGATCCAATTAGCGACACCATCAACTTTGAAGATTTCGCTAAAATCGATCTGCGTATTGCGCGTATCGTCAAAGCCGAGCATGTGGCCGAAGCCGACAAACTGTTAAAACTGCAATTGGATATCGGCGGCGAGACCCGTCAGGTATTTGCAGGCATTAAATCGGCCTACTCGCCAGAAGATCTCGAAGGTAAGTTGACAGTGATGGTCGCCAACCTTGCGCCACGTAAGATGCGTTTTGGTATGTCAGAAGGCATGGTACTGGCAGCAGGCCCAGGTGGTAGCGATTTGTGGATTTTAGAACCCCACGAAGGCGCACAACCTGGCATGCGTGTGAAGTAAGCGAGGCTAAACACGAGTCAAGCTACTGCAAAATTGATATAAGGCCGCATTTAATGCGGCCTTATTTGTTGGTAAAAACATCCCGTTACGCTTTTCTGGAAGTGTAAGTTGATCTGCTCTCGACAAGCGACTCACTGTGCGACACTATCGCGCCTGTGGCTAAGCGTTAATCGCGAGGCGGCAATCACTAAGTAGTTATGCTTGAGTTGTAATCGCTGTTGTAATCACTTTTGTAATCGTTAAGCCGCACGGTTTCAACGGCAACGCACTATGGAATTTTCGAGGAGAAGTTATGGGCAATATCATTGAGCAGTTGTTGTTTTCTGCTTCAATAACCGGTCCCATCTGTTTAATGTTAGCCTTAGGCGTGATGCTTAAACGCGCCCAAGTGATTGATGAGCACTTTATTGATGTCGCCTCTAAGCTGGTTTTTAATGTCACCCTGCCCGCACTGTTATTTCTCAGCATCATCAGCTCGCATCACGATCTTGCCGCCAGTGCGCCGTTAATCGGTTATGGCTTATTAGCCAACTTACTGTTTTTTATTCTCTCGACCTACGCAACGAAACGATTTTTCCCCGAGCCGAAAGATCAAGGCGTCATCATTCAAGGGGGATTTAGAGCCAATACCGCCATTATCGGCTTAGCCTATGTCTCTAATGCCTACGGTGAATCGGGCGTTGCCTTAGCGGCCGTTTACGTGGCGTCCATGACGCTGCTCTACAATATCCAAGCCGTGATTTGTTTAAGCCCACGGGGAGAGGAGTCGAGCCGCCGCGCCTTTGCGGTGATCATTAAAACCATCACTAAAAACCCGCTGATCATTGCCATTATGCTCGGCATGCTGTTTTACCTGCTGGCGATCCCCGTACCGAAAATGGTCCTCGATGCCGGACAATACTTTGCCAATATGACGCTCCCCTTAGCACTGCTGTGCACTGGCGGCTCACTGGATATTGGCTCGCTCAGACATGAAAAGTATTCCACTTGGTTCTCGACCGCGTTAAAACTGATCTTTGCTCCACTATTTATCACCCTAGGAGCCTTGATGCTTGGCTATCGCGGTGTGGAACTGGCCTTAGTGTTTTTGATGAGCGCCGCGCCCACGGCAGCGGCAAGTTATGTGATGGCGCGGGCCATGGGGGGAAATGCCACCCTAGCCGCCAATATTATCGCCCTTACCACTGTTTGCTCACTGCTCACCTGCACCTTGGGCATTTTTATTCTGTCGACCCTTGGGCTGATTTAAACTGAGGCTTATTTAAACTGAGGCTGATTTAAAATTAGGGTTAATTTATATAAGACAAAGGCGAGCATGGCTCGCCTTTCATTTACTCGATGTCGATAAGGCAACGCCATTAGACAGGGTTAGCGATATCCACAAAATGGTGCACTAAATTAAATTCGCGGGCGAGATGACGCCCCAGCGCCTCAATGCCAAAACGCTCGGTCGCATGGTGACCCGCAGCATAATAGTGGATACCCTGCTCCACCGCACTGTGGAACGTCCGCTCGGACACTTCGCCACTGATAAACGCATCGACCCCAAGGCTTGCGGCAATATCGATATAATCCTGAGCGCCGCCGGTACACCAAGCTAAGTGCTGGATTTCATCCGAACTTTCACCAATATGCAGTGGCGCTCTGCCAAGCACTTCACCTAAGGTCGCGGCAAATTCACTGGCACTGACGGGTAAATCCAGTTTGCCACGCCACACGAGCCCCTGCGCCACATCTTCAACCGCTTCGGCATCAAGGATCCCAAGTTTACGGCCAAGTGTGGCATTGTTACCCAGCATAGGATGAGCATCTAAGGGCAAGTGATAGCCGAACAAGTTGATATCATGGGCGAGTAAGGCTTTGATCCGGCGCTGCTTCATGCCGGTGATCACCTCAGGTTCACTCTTCCAGAAAAAGCCATGGTGAACCAAAATCGCATCGGCTTTGAGGCGGATCGCTTCATCGATTAACGCTTGGCATGCCGTCACACCTGTCACTATGGTGCGGATCTCTGCTTTCCCTTCAACCTGTAACCCATTCGGGGCGTAATCTTTAAAGGCCGATACGCGCAAAAAATCGGCTAAATATTGGGTTAATTCTGTCCGTGTCATTCTATCACCGTTTACACTTTTGTATTGATTATAGGCAGTTACGCTTAAGTTTGTACTTTATCACATGGCTAAATCAACGCGAACCCCACCTTGCAGGTACACCACACGTACCCTATCTCCCGCATTGAACACCATGCCGGGATCATAATCTTGGATCACCATGACTTGCGTGCCATCTTCCTGAGTGATCATCAGCTCCACTAGCTTAAGTGATTGCACCGTAGTGCCACTGCCATAGCGATTACCAACACCAGCACCAATCAACGCCCCCAAGACTGTCGCGATATCTTGGCCTGAGCCGCCACCAAATTGATGCCCAATCACCCCACCCGCTAAGGCGCCACCAAAGGTTTTCCAACCTTGGTTTCTGTCTTCAATCAATTGAGTTTCGGTGATATTTCGTACCGAGTTGATATCGCCATAGAGGACTTTTTCGACCGGCACTGCCTGATTACGATCGTAGCCTGCTTGCACGGGAGAAATCACTAAAGCACAAATAAACATAAAGCTCGCTAGTGTAGGTTTCCACATATCCGAATTTCCGCTAACTTAATATAAGGGTCTATTACTGAATCATACGCAATTGTGAACTCACTGTCTTTTCTGAATCACGAATTTGAAGCTTTTCCTTCGCCCGAACTCGCCCTAACCGATCCAAACGGTTTATTGGCGATAGGCGGTGACCTTCGCCCTGAACGTTTATTGACCGCCTATTATCATGGTATTTTTCCTTGGTTTAACGCCGACGATCCCATTTTGTGGTGGTCACCGGATCCCCGCGCCATTTTTATTCCTGGCCAAGTGAATATCAGCACCAGTTTACGAAAATATTTAAAAAAACAGCCTTGGCGTTTCACCATCAACCATGCCTTTACCGATGTCATGGCGGGTTGTGCTCAACCTCGGCGTAAACAAGCCGGCACTTGGATAACCCATGAAATTCAAATGGCTTATCGCGAGTTACACCATTATGGCCATGCCCATTCCGTCGAAGTCTGGCAAGGCGAGCGTTTAATTGGCGGCCTTTATGGCATTGCCATCGGCCAAGTCTTTTGTGGGGAGTCCATGTTCCACCGCGAAACCAACGCATCAAAGGCGGCCATGGCGGTGTTGCAACAGCATCTTATCACAATGAATTTTAAACTGATTGACGCTCAGGTGATGAATACCCACCTTGAGAGCTTAGGGGCCAAACCGGTGAAACGCGCTGATTTTATTCAGCTCTTAACTCAGTTTAGGGATAAGCCAGTCAATCCTGCGGCTTGGATACCGAGTGAGGTCACACTTGAACTCTAACGCGAGTAACACGCCCATCGCCATTGGGATCAGCCAAATCTTTCCCTGCAGTTATCTGGATGGACAGCAGGAGCAGCTGTTAGTGATCCAAGAGGAAACCCTCGACCCAATTTTATTTGATCGCCTACTAGCCATAGGTTTTCGCCGCAGTGGCAGCGCCATCTATAAACCGCGCTGCCCACGTTGCAGTGCCTGTCAGCCGATTCGTCTGCCGATTAATGAGTTTATGCCTTCTAAACGGCAAAAACGCACCTTAGCCCATAACCGCGATTTAACTTGGCGTATTACCTCTGAGCATACCGAGGCTCAATATGCCCTGTATGAAAAATACATCCGTGAGCGCCACTTCGATGGCCCCATGTATCCCCCGAGTAAATCGCAGTATGAGCAGTTCTTATTTTGCCATTGGCTACCGCCAACCTTTATCGAAGTCTATGATGGTAATCGACTTTTAGCGGTTGCTGTCACAGATACACTCCCCAATAGTTTGTCGGCCATTTACAGTTATTTTGACCCCGACGAAGAACGCCGCTCACTTGGCTCACTGCTGATTTTACTCCAGTGCCGCTTAGCAAAATTACAGGACAAAGAATTTCTGTATCTCGGATATCAAATTGATGCCAATCGAAAAATGTCCTACAAGCGCTTATACCGCCCTTACCAGATTTTAACCCCCCAAGGCTGGGAGTATTCCCAAGTTTGCTAGGCACTTCCCCTTTACAGCAAGGTGAATTTGCGGCATGATACGCCCGTTTTTTATATTCGAAGGCTAATGGGATAACTAATTAATGGCGAAAGAAGACAACATTGAAATGCAAGGCACTATCCTTGAAACCTTGCCAAACACAATGTTCCGCGTAGAGCTTGAAAATGGTCATGTGGTGATAGCCCACATTTCTGGCAAAATGCGCAAAAACTACATCCGCATCCTGACTGGTGACAAAGTTACCGTTCAGTTGACTCCTTATGATCTGACCAAAGGTCGTATTGTCTTCCGCGCACGCTAATAGTACCCCTTAGTTGAAAAACCCGGCGAGGCCGGGTTTTTTTGTTGGCGAAAGATCAGAAAAATGGCTGCAATTGCAGCCATTTTTATTGGTTTTCAAAGCATTTACGCTTTGCTAGTACTCTTCTCATGCCGTTCGGTGTGGATAACGATTTCCCCTTCCTTCGCATCGACATGGGCGATACCGCCATGCTCAAGCTCACCGAAGAGGATTTCATCCGCCAACGGACGTTTGATTAGCTCTGTCACCACTCGGGCCATTGGCCGCGCGCCCATGCTCTTATCATAGCCTTTCTCGGCGAGTAGGGTTCTGGCTTCATCACTGACTTCAAGCACCACATGCTTCGCATCCAATTGCGCCTGCAATTCCACCAAGAATTTATCCACCACTTTGGCAATGATGGTCATGTCTAGATGGTTGAACCAAATGATGGAATCTAAGCGGTTACGGAACTCAGGCGAAAAGACCCGATTGATTTCCGACAGGGCATCTTGGGTATGATCCTGCTGAGTAAAGCCAATGGACTTACGGATCGTTTCCTGAACCCCAGCGTTTGTCGTCATCACTAAGGTGACATGCCTAAAGTCCGCCTTGCGACCGTTGTTATCGGTCAAGGTGCCGTGATCCATGACTTGCAGCAACAGGTTATACACATCGGGGTGAGCCTTCTCAATTTCATCGAGCAGCACCACGCAATGGGGATTCTTAATCACAGCATCGGTCAATAAACCACCTTGATCGTAGCCCACATAACCTGGAGGCGCACCAATTAAGCGAGAAACTGTATGGCTTTCCATGTACTCAGACATATCGAAACGCACCAGTTTCATGCCAAGGCAACTGGCTAACTGATTGGTGACTTCTGTCTTACCAACCCCTGTTGGGCCTGCAAATAAGAAGCTGCCCACAGGCTTTTTATCGGTACCTAATCCACTACGTGATAAGCGAATCGCCGAGCTTAATGACTCAATCGCCTTATCTTGACCAAAGACCACCATCTTGAGATTGCGCTCAAGATTACGCAGTAAATCTTTGTCGGTGGCAGAGACAGACTTTTCTGGAATACGGGCAATCTTCGCCACTATGGTTTCAATCTCGGCCTGACCGATGGTTTTCTTCCGCTTGCTCTGTGGCAACATGGCCATGCGCGCCCCCGCCTCATCGATCACATCGATGGCTTTATCGGGTAAATGCCGGTCATTAATGTGTTTTGCCGACAGCTCAGCCGCGCTGTTAATCGCCGCTTGGGTATAACGCACGCCATGGTACTCTTCGTACTTGGCCTTGAGCCCCATCAGAATCTTCGTGGTTTCGGCTACTGAAGGCTCATTGATATCGACCTTTTGGAAACGACGCGCCAATGCGCGGTCCTTCTCAAAAATGCTTTGATATTCTTGGAAGGTGGTCGAGCCCATGCAACGCAAATTACCGCTCGATAATAACGGCTTAAGCAGGTTCGACGCATCCATCACCCCACCCGATGCGGCGCCCGCACCAATGATGGTGTGAATTTCATCGATAAATAAAATGGCGTGCTTATCGGCGCTAAGCTCCTTAAGCAGACTCTTGAAACGTTTTTCAAAATCGCCACGGTATTTAGTGCCAGCAAGCAAGGAGCCTAAGTCGAGGGAATAAACCGTCGCCTGTGACATCACCTCTGGCACTTGATTATTAACGATTCGATAGGCTAAGCCTTCAGCAATCGCGGTTTTACCCACACCGGCCTCACCCACCAATAGCGGATTATTTTTACGGCGACGGCATAGGGTCTGAATTGCCCGTTCAATTTCTTGATCGCGGCCGATGAGTGGGTCGATAATCCCTTGTTTTGCAAGCTGGTTTAAATTGCTCGCAAACTGCGACAACATGCTGCGCTCTTCACCCGCTTCGGTTTGATCTTCGATGCGTTCGTGATCTTGATGGGCGTCGCTGTCCTCATTTTTTGAAAAGCCATGGGAAATATAGTTCACCACATCTAAACGGCTGATATCACTGCGACGCAGCAGATACACAGCTTGGGATTCCTGCTCACTAAAAATGGCCACCAGCACATTGGCACCAGTGACTTCATTGCGGCCCGAAGACTGCACATGGAAAACGGCGCGTTGCAGCACCCGCTGAAACCCAAGCGTTGGCTGGGTCTCTTTATCATCATCCATATCTGCAATGATTGGGGTGGTTTGTTGGATAAAGCTTGCTACTTCATCTCTGAGTTTATCTAAATTCGCTCCACAGGCGATTAGCGCTTCTTGAGCCGCAGGGTTGTCGATCAGAGCCAATAACAGATGTTCAACTGTCATATACTCGTGACGTGCCTCTCTGGCTTGCTGAAACGCCAGATTTAAGGTGACTTCCAGATCTTTGTTCAGCATAAGCACCCCCAAAATTAACAACTGACAACAGAGTAAGCGCGGTTAAGCCTTCTCTAACGAACACAGTAACGGATGTTGGTTTTGTCTTGCAAATTGATTTACTTGTATCACCTTAGTTTCTGCAATGCCGTAGGGGAAAATCCCGCAGATACCCTTTCCCTGGTGATGAATAGTCAACATGATATCTGTGGCTTCCTGCTCATTCTTGCGAAAGAAGATTTGCAGCACTTCGATCACAAAATCCATTGGAGTGTAATCGTCATTATTGAGGATCACCTTATACATCGAAGGTGGCATTAACTCAGATTCCACACGCTCTTCAACGTGTTCTATGTTTCCTGTCTTACCCATTTTTTAATACTAGCCTCTCGTGTTGGCCTCTTCCAATTGCTATCTTCAAATTAATTAGTTGTTACCTCTTTGTTAATTTTAGCTTGACTTCCGCTTTTACTCCTTACATTCTGTAGCTCAGACGGTGAAACAATCCCGTCTATACAGGTTTTACTATCTTACTGGTAAGTAGACAACAGAAGGAAGTGGAAGTATGGCAAGCGGAACTGTTAAATGGTTCAACAACGCCAAAGGATTCGGGTTTATTTGCCCTGATCAAGGTGGCGAGGACGTTTTTGCACACTATTCTACCATTGAAATGGAAGGCTATAGAACTCTAAAAGCAGGCCAACCAGTTCAATTCGAAGTAGAACAGGGTCCAAAAGGAATGCACGCTTCAGCCATTTCACCAACAAAATAACGTTTGGTGAGGCCAATGATCTAAAAGGCAGGGATTATATCCCTGCCTTTTTATTGGGCGATTAATAGCTTTCTTGAAGATTGAATGTGATAAAAAAGGCCTGCAATGCAGGCCTTTTCAGTATTAATGCTAGGTTAACGATAAATCGTTAAGCAATTAATAGCTTGTTCAGTGTCTCGCTTGGGCGCATGGCTTTTTCAGCTTTTGCCGCGTCTAAACGATAGTAACCGCCTAAATCCACAGGCGCACCTTGCGCATTGTTTAGCTCAGCAACAATCACTTGCTCATTTGCGCTTAACGCGTGCGCTAATGGAATAAAGTGAGCTTGTAACTGCTCGTCTTTGGTTTGAGCAGCTAACGCTTGTGCCCAGTACATCGCCAGATAGAAATGGCTACCACGGTTATCCAGCTCACCAACGCGTCTTGATGGCGACTTGTTGCTATCTAAGAACTGACCGATGGCTTGATCTAAGGTATCCGCCAGTACTTGTGCCTTAGGATTACCCACAGTTTGGCTTAAATGCTCTAAAGAAGCCGCTAAAGCTAGGAATTCACCTAATGAGTCCCAACGTAAGTGACCTTCTTTCTCAACCTGTTGTACGTGTTTAGGCGCACTACCGCCCGCACCCGTTTCGAACAGGCCACCGCCATTCATTAATGGCACGATAGACAGCATCTTAGCACTGGTACCCAATTCGAGGATTGGGAACAAGTCAGTCAGGTAGTCACGCAGTACGTTACCGGTAACAGAAATAGTATCTTTACCTTCTTTAATGCGCACTAATGAGAAACGAGTCGCTTCTTCTGGTGACATGATGCTGATGTCTAAACCGTCAGTATCATGCTCAGGTAGATATTGCTTCACTTTAGCGATCAGCTGCGCATCGTGGGCGCGATTCGCATCTAACCAGAATACCGCAGGAGTATTGCTTAAGCGTGCACGGCGTACGGCTAATTTCACCCAGTCGCGAATTGGAGCGTCTTTAACTTGGCACATTCTCCAAATATCGCCCGCTTCGACGTTGTGGCTCATTAACACTTTGCCACTGGCATCAATCACGTTAACCACGCCATCCGCTGGGATTTCGAAGGTTTTATCGTGGCTACCGTATTCTTCGGCTTTTTGCGCCATCAGACCAACGTTTGGCACGCTGCCCATAGTGCTAGGATCGAAGGCACCGTGTTCTTTACAGAAAGCGATAGTTTCTTGATACACACCCGCGTAGCAACGGTCTGGGATCAGCGCTTTAGTATCGTGCAACTTGCCATCAGGACCCCACATTTGGCCTGATGAACGAATGGCCGCAGGCATAGAAGCATCGATAATGATGTCGCTTGGCACGTGTAAGTTGGTGATGCCTTTGTCAGAATCCACCATCGCCAGCGCTGGGCGCTCAGCATAAACGGCGGCGATATCCGCTTCAATTTGTGCACGGACATCGGCAGGTAAACTAGCGATTTTGGCATATACATCGCCAAAGCCGTTGTTCACATCAACGCCTAACTCAGCAAATAATGACGCATGTTTATCAAACACAGGTTTGAAGAATACTTTGACTGCGTGACCGAACATAATGGGATCGGACACTTTCATCATGGTGGCTTTAAGGTGCAGTGATAACAACACGTTTTCGGCCTTGGCATTGGCGATTTCACGCTCAAAGAAGCTAACTAGGGCTTTTTTGCTCATCACTGACGCGTCGATGATCTCACCAGCTAGCAGTTTCAGGCCAGATTTCAATACCACTTCTTGACCGTCTTTTTGCGACAGTACGATGTTAACTGTGTCTGCGTTAGCCAGCGTCACTGACTGCTCGCTACCGTAGAAGTCACCTCCACTCATGTGAGCAACGTGTGATTGAGACTCTTTGGTCCACTTACCCATTGAGTGTGGGTTTTTCTTAGCGAAGTTTTTCACTGACAGCGGCGCGCGGCGATCAGAGTTACCTTCACGCAGTACTGGGTTTACCGCACTGCCTTTGATCTTGTCGTAACGGGCTTTGATAGACTTTTCTTCGTCAGTCTTTGGCTCGTCAGGATAATTGGGAATGTTGTAACCTTTCTGTTGCAGCTCTAAAATACAAGCTTTTAACTGCGGAATTGAGGCACTGATGTTTGGCAGTTTGATGATGTTAGCTTCAGGTTGGTTCGCTAATTCACCCAGCTCAGCTAAGTGATCGCCAATCTTTTGCGCGTCAGTCAGTTTTTCAGGGAAATTAGCAATCACACGGCCCGATAAAGAAATATCACGGGTTTCAACCGCAACACCCGCCGCATCGGTAAAGGTTTTGATGATAGGTAACAGAGAAAGCGTTGCCAGAGCTGGTGCTTCATCGGTTTCGGTATAAATAATTGTTGGTGAGTTATCTTTCATGTTACATCCTACATTATTGTAAAATTTAATATTTTTATAATAATTTTATATCATGACGAACAAACATTGGCACGGCGGAATTCTCTATCGAGGCAATCGTGAACGCCTCTGTTACCTCAAAACCCGCGGCAACATCCTCTTTGCGTTCGCCAACGTGGGTAAATCGACTCATTAATACCTAACAAACATTTAGGCGTAGATCACATTTTCAGGCCGACATCATAGAGCATTCGCAGTAATATTCAAATTCCACTAACGGCGAATGCCAAGTACACTGTGTACAGATTATTGATACACGTCCTCAAACTTTTAAGTTCGGTCGTCAGCTTACAGCGACTATTAGCCACAGCATGAACAAAAACAGCACGCCAGCAACCGCATCCAGCCCACGCGCCAGCGGCAAACGCCCCGCTACAGGGCGCGCCAATCCGGCGGATAACCGCAATAGCGCCAAGAAACCCCATACCTTCGCCAAGAATGCCAAGCCAAGTTTACAGCAAGGGGCAAATTCTGAGAGACACAGTGCCAAGCGAAACAGTGGTGATCGCAGCGGCGCCAAGTCTCGCCCGCAACAGCGTTCTTTGGCTGCACGCACAAAACCCCAAGGCGAGCCGATGATCGTCTTATTTAATAAGCCGTTCGATGTCCTATGCCAATTTACCGATGAGCAAGGCCGTAAAACCTTAAAGGATTACATCCCTATTCCGGAAGTGTACGCCGCAGGGCGATTGGATCGTGACAGTGAAGGCTTGTTACTTCTCACCAACGATGGTCAATTTCAGGCCAAACTCACTGAGCCAAAAAAGAAAACCTTTAAAACCTATTGGGTGCAAGTCGAGGGAGAACCCACGGAAGCAGATTTAGCAAAATTGCGCCAAGGGGTTGAATTAAAAGATGGTATGACACTCCCCGCTAAGGTCAGCATCATGGCGACGCCGAATGTTTGGCCGCGTAATCCGCCGATCCGTGAGCGAAAAAACATCCCTACCACTTGGCTGGAAGTTCAAATCCATGAAGGGCGTAATCGCCAAGTTCGGCGGATGACGGCCCATATTGGTTTTCCAACCTTAAGACTCATTCGTTATAAAATAGGCCAATGGAGTCTAGATGATTTAGCCACGGGTGAACATAAATGCATCCAAGTGACTCAAAAGGCTGGATGATTTAACAACACTGCGAATGCAATAAACAGGATGTCATTGTGCCCAGCCAACAGATAAAAAGGTGATTAGCGTGGCAGAAAAACTCAGATACAAACCCAATGTGACTGTGGCCTGTATTATCCACGCTCCTACCGAAGATAAGTATCTGTTAGTGGAAGAGTGGATTGATGGCGAGCAGCGCTTTAACCAACCCGCCGGTCATTTAGAGGCTAACGAGAGTCTGACCCAGGCCTGTAAACGTGAAGTGCTTGAAGAAACGGGGCTAAATCTTGAGCCCCAAGGTTTAGTGGGGATTTATCAGTTTAGTGCCAGTGACGCGCTCGCTTTTGTGCGCTTTACCTTTTTCGTACAAGTCGATGCACTGCTCCCCCCTCAACCACAGGATGCGGATATTGATGCCGCCCATTGGCTGAGCTTTGAGCAGATCGAGGCCAAAACGCAACAGCTTCGCAGCCCATTAGTGCTCGATTGTCTAAAGGATTACCGCCATCAGCAGCAACAGGGGCAAACCTATTCCCTCGAATTACTCAATAGTCAGCGTCTGACGGGATGTCAAAGATAGCCCCAAGCGACAAGGCGTGATAGAATACGCCCCCGCGTAAATTCGCGATTCAACACGGCATTTAAGCGCTGTTTTAGCAAACACTCGCTCGATGAATCGCCCGCTTGTCTGCCATCAAACACAGTCTAAGCGAAGACGCAGATTTTAACGTGAGAGTGACCACTAAGCTGAGTCATTCTCGCGGCTAACCAATACATATACTCAATGGTTTTTAGGATCTATGACATCAATCGAACCCACTCATACAGGAAAAAAAGTCATTGTCGGCATGTCCGGCGGTGTTGATTCATCTGTTTCAGCCTATTTGCTTATGCAGCAAGGCTATCAGGTTGAAGGCCTTTTCATGAAGAACTGGGAAGAAGATGACAACGACGAGTATTGCGCGGCCGCCGAAGATTTAAAGGATGCTCAAGCCGTTTGCGACAAGCTTGGGATCAAACTGCACACAGTCAACTTTGCCGCCGAATATTGGGACAATGTGTTTGAGTACTTCCTTGCCGAATACAAGGCGGGTCGTACCCCTAACCCCGACATCATGTGCAACAAAGAAATCAAATTTAAAGCCTTTTTAGACTTTGCCGACGATATCCTCGATGCCGACTACATCGCCATGGGCCACTATGTGCGCCGTCGTGATAATGCCGATGGCACCACGCAAATGCTGCGCGGAGTCGATAACAATAAGGATCAGAGCTACTTCCTGTATACCTTAAGCCATGAACAAGTTGCGCGCAGCTTGTTCCCCGTCGGTGAACTCGAAAAGCACGAAGTGCGTGAAATCGCTAAAAAAATGGGCTTAATTACCCATGATAAGAAGGACAGCACCGGCATTTGCTTTATCGGTGAACGTAAATTCACTGAATTCTTAGGCAATTACTTACCGGCGCAACCTGGCAATATCGAAACCGCTGAAGGCGAAGTGATTGGTAAGCACCAAGGCTTGATGTACCACACCTTAGGCCAACGTAAGGGTCTGGGTATTGGCGGCATGAAAAACAGCAATGACGATCCTTGGTACGTGGTGGATAAAGATTTAAAACGTAATGTCTTAGTGGTTGGCCAAGGAGGGCATCACCCACGTTTAATGTCAAATGGCATGTTCGTCAATCAATTGCATTGGGTCGACCGCAAAGGCCCCGCCGAAGGCAGCCAGATTGTGGTGAAAACCCGTTACCGCCAGCAGGATATCCCCTGCACCCTCACCTATCTTGATGACAATACCCTCAAGGTGGTGTTTGACGAGCCTGTTGCCGCCGTGACGCCTGGCCAATCAGCGGTATTCTACGATGGCGAAGTGTGCCTAGGTGGCGGGATTATCGATCAACTGATCCGAGGATAAGCCGTGAACGAGCAGCTCCATAATCGCACCATGGCCTTTGCAGGAATACTGCAGGCCATTGCGCAAGTTCAGCATTTAGCCCGTCATGGTGAGAGTGACACTGATGAGCTGGCGGCCAGTTTAAACACCATTTTAGTGACCAACCCTGAAAGCGTCGCCGATGTCTATCAAGACAAGGCAGCCCTGCACAAAGGTTATCAGTTGGTGTTAAACCAACTGGGTGACAGCAGTCAAAAGGATGTGGAAATCACCCGCTATCTGGTCGGCATTTTGGCACTTGAACGTAAATTAACTCGCTCGAACAGCGGGTTAGCCATGCTCGCCGAGCGCATCAATCAAGTGAATCGTCAGCTACATCATTTTGCGATCACCGACGAGCAAGTCATTGCCAATCTGGCCAGTATTTATAGCGACATTATCAGTAATCTTGGACCTAAGATTCAGATCTCAGGCAACCCACTGTGCCTGCAACGTCCACTGGTACAACACAAAATTCGCGCCCTGCTGCTCGCAGCCATGCGCAGCGCCGTGTTATGGCGACAACTGGGCGGTAAACGTCGACACTTAGTCTTCGCCCGTAAAGCCATCATAGACACAGCCAAGAAAAGTCTTACCCTATAATAAAATAAGTTTTCATCAAGGAGCTTCACATGGATCTTTCCGCACTAACTGCTATCTCTCCGGTAGACGGCCGTTACGGTAGTAAAACAGCGTCATTGCGAGGGATTTTCAGCGAGTTCGGTCTTACTAAGTACCGTGTTCAAGTTGAAATCAACTGGTTAAAATTACTCGCCGATTGCCCAGAAATCACTGAAGTGCCGCCGCTGAGCGAATCTGCTATCGCGGTTTTAGATGCAATTAAAGACAATTTCAGCGAGCAAGATGCGCTACGCGTGAAAGCCATTGAAAGCACCACCAACCACGACGTAAAAGCGGTTGAATACTTCATCAAAGAAAAAATCGCAGACAACGCTGAACTCGCCGCTGTGGGTGAATTTGTTCACTTCGCCTGTACCTCTGAAGACATCAACAACCTAAGCCACGGCTTAATGTTGACCGAAGCCCGTGAGCAAGTGGTTCTGCCATACTGCAATGAACTGCTCAGCGCCATCAAAAAACTGGCCGTTGAATACCGCTCAGTGCCATTGATGTCACGCACTCACGGTCAACCCGCTTCACCTTCGACTTTAGGTAAAGAAATGGCGAACGTTGCGGTGCGTTTAGAGCGTCAAATCAAGCAGATCGCAGCTGTTGAAGTCATGGGTAAAATTAACGGCGCCGTGGGTAACTACAACGCCCACTTATCTGCTTACCCAGAAGTGAACTGGCATGCACTGTCTGAGCGTTTTGTCACCAGCTTAGGCCTGCACTGGAACGCTTACACCACGCAAATCGAGCCACACGATTACATCGCCGAACTGTTTGATGCCATCGCGCGTTTCAACACTATCCTGATTGACTTCGACCGTGACGTTTGGGGTTATATTGCCCTTGGTCACTTCAAGCAACGTACCGTTGCCGGTGAAATTGGTTCATCAACCATGCCACACAAAGTCAACCCAATCGACTTTGAAAACTCAGAGGGTAACCTCGGGATTGCTAACGCACTGATGCAACACTTAGCGTCTAAGCTGCCGGTTTCAAGATGGCAACGTGACTTAACTGACTCAACCGTACTGCGTAACTTAGGTGTAGGTATTGCCCACTCGCTGATCGCCTACCAAGCCACCTTAAAAGGCATCAGCAAGTTACAAGTGAACGAAGATCATTTACGTGCCGAACTCGACCAAAACTGGGAAGTCTTAGCCGAGCCAGTACAAACCGTTATGCGTCGCTATGGTATTGAAAAGCCATACGAGAAGTTAAAAGAACTGACTCGCGGTAAGCGTATTGATGCCCAGCAATTAGCGGTATTCATCGACGGTTTAGCCCTGCCTGAAGAAGTGAAAGCAGAGCTGAAGAAGATGACGCCAGCCAACTACATTGGCCGTGCTGAAGCCTTCGTCGACGAGCTTAACTAATATTTTTAGCTCTGCGGGGTTTGCTCACAAAGTAGCAAGAGCAAACATTCGCGAGCTGATATTGTTTATCAGCCACAAATAAGGATTAAGGCGGTTACATTCGTTGTAGTCGCCTTTTTTGACACTATGTATACACTCAATCTCGATATCGCCCAATTCCTCAAGGAACACTGGCAACAAAAACCTGTAGTCATCAAGGGTGCTTTCCCTGACTTTGAAGATCCGATCAGCGCCGATGAGCTTGCAGGCCTTGCCTGTGAAGAAGAAATCACCTCGCGCATTGTGGTCACTCAAAAAGACAACTGGGAAGTGATCCAAGGTCCGTTCGAGGATTACGACAATTACGGTGAAACCCACTGGCAATTACTGGTGCAAGCCGTAAACCACTGGTATCCGGACTCTCAGCCGTTAGTGGAAGCGTTTCGTTTTCTGCCCGACTGGCGATTCGATGATTTGATGGTGTCCTTCGCGACCCCGAGTGGCGGTGTCGGTCCACACGTTGATAACTACGATGTGTTTATCATCCAAGGTGAAGGCGAGCGTCGCTGGACTGTGGGAGCTAATACGCCGCAACAACGCCGTGGCGGCAACCCGAACTCGCCACTGGTGGAAGACTTCGAGCCAATCATCGACGTGGTATTAGAAAAAGGCGACGTGCTATATATTCCGCCTGGCTACCCACACTGCGGTGAAACCTTAACCTTAGCCTTAAGCTATTCAATTGGTTACCGTGCGCCGAGCCAACAGGAGCTCGCCAGTGAAGTTGCCGATTACTTGCTCGACAATAACTTAGGTCAGCAGCGTTTTACCTCGGCGACTGAGCCTGCAAATCCTGGCGTGATCAGTCAAGATCATCAGCTCGGGATCATGTCGCTGCTAAGTCAGCTCGCCCAAGATCCAACAAGCTACCAAGTGGTGCTGGGTAAACTGTTGAGTCAAAACCGCTTTGAACTGGATATCTGTGAGGGTGAAGAAGCCTATAACGCCGACGATCTGCAGGATGCCTTCGAGCAAGGCGCCGGCGTTAATCGTATCGGTGGCTTAAAAGTGCTGCGTTTAGAAAACGACACTCAATCTCGCTTATTCATCAATGGCGAAATTTATGAGCTGCCCAATACGCCAGAAGCCGTGTTAACCCAGTTAAGCGATCGTGTCAGCTTTGATAGCGACAGCGCCATGGCGCTGTGTGAGCATGCCGAAGTGCAAGAACTACTGCTTAAGCTAATCAATCAAGGCTTGTATTATTTAAGTGACGATGAAGCTTAAGCCTTAGCGCACTATTGCGTTAGGTCGACTGATTAGCGTCAGCCAAAACAATAAAGGCACTCAACTGAGTGCCTTTAGTTTTTGCGCTAACACAAGATTAAGCGTTGGTATTCCAAAGCTTTTCGTCATTGTGCATACGATACAAGCTCTCAGCACGTGATACTAATAACTGCGCAAATTTTGCCTGCGTCGCATCACGTTGAACTGCGCCTGAGCGGATCAGGTTTTCGGCCTGCATCTGCCACATCATAGAGAAATGACGAAGCGCATCACGCGCCGTTTTCGCGACTTTAACATCGACAAAATCCGACGGTAAATCGCCAGACATCACCCAATAGGTTTTGGCCGAAGGACGCTTAGATTCCATTTTCCAAATCGCTAAATAAGGCGCCAGATAACGGCTTTCGTCGGCTAACACTTTACTTGGGATCACCCCTTTTTCTGCTAAAAAACGGTTCGCTTTTTGGAATTGAGTTCTGACCCACTCTTGGCGCAGTTTCTCCATTTCTTCTGGAGAGATTGTTGGTTGAGCCTGGTCGACAGCTTGTTCAGTCATACTTCCGTCCTATCTTATTGTTATTACGCGGCTCTCATTCTTGGGACAGCACGCGAATCGTTCTAATGTCTGAGATTATCCCAGTAAAAACTGGTTTCACACTAAAAACCTTACGTTTACGTAAAGTGGAAAGCTAGATTGCCACAAATAATCTATTTATTCGGTCATTATGCATGGTTGAGAGTATCGCTAAATGCTATGGTTCTGCAATAAATATAAAGAGCTGTCGATGGGAAGTGATTCCATCGACGTTTTATTGTGTATAGCGGAGAACTTCACGTGGCTGTATTTAATCATGTATCCTTTGATGAACATGAACAGGTCGTATTCTGTCATGATAAAGAGAGTGGCTTAAAAGCCATCGTTGCCATCCATAACACCAACTTAGGTCCTGCTGTGGGTGGCTGCCGGATGTGGAACTACCAATCCGACGATGAAGCCCTGACAGACGTATTACGCCTCTCCCGCGGTATGACGTACAAAAACGCCCTCGCAGGTTTAACCATGGGTGGTGGTAAGTCAGTGATTATTGCCGATCCTAAGCGCCCTGATCGCGAAGCCCTCTTCCGTGCATTTGGCCGTTTTATCAATAGCCTGGGTGGACGTTACTATTCAGCAGAAGACGTGGGTACCACTACAGCGGATATCATGATCGCCCATCAAGAAACCCCATACATGGCGGGTCTTGAAGGCAAGAGCGGCGATCCATCCCCCTTTACCGCATTAGGCACCTATTTAGGGATCAAAGCTGCCGTTAAACACAAACTCGGTTTAGACAGCTTAAAAGGCCTTAAGATTGCCGTTCAAGGTGTGGGCCATGTGGGTTATTACCTGTGTAAACATCTGCATGAAGAAGGTGCAGAACTTATCGTCACCGACATTCACCAAGCTTCACTCGATAAAGTGGCTACCGACTTTGGCGCCATCGTCGTTGCCCCACAGGATATCTATGCCCAAGACGTTGATGTCTATGCGCCATGTGCATTAGGTGCCACCTTAAACGATGTGACCTTGCCACAGCTTAAAGCTAAGATTGTTGCCGGTTGCGCCAACAACCAATTAGCCGAAGTTCGCCATGGCGAGCAGTTAAAAGAAATGGGCATTCTGTATGCACCAGACTATGTGATTAACGCTGGCGGTATCATCAACGTGTCATTTGAAAAAGACTATGACGCAGCGAAATCAGAAGCTAAGGTCAGAGAAATCTACAATACATTGCTGAAGATTTTCACTAAAGCCGACGCTGAAAACCGCACCACTGCGGCGGTTGCAGACGAAATGGCCCGTGCCATTTATCAAGCAGCAAAAGCTTAACACTGCTTTCGGCGGACAACGACGGTTGTCCGCCTATCTCTTCCCTCCCCCTGCATATTCATCTAAAAATAAATTCCTCTTAATACCAATCAGATACCAAAATGCCACGTAAAATTCACTTTTCTGTAGTGGAAAAGCCTATGTGCCTCTGCTTGAATTAATCACTCGTCTGTCAGTGAAGGGATTGCATATGGTCAGTTTTAAGTACGAGTTAAATCAGGACTCGGTTGAGCTACAGGCCAGTGATTGGTTTGGAATTGAACGTGTGTTCGTGAATGGGCAGATGGTATCGCGCAAGTTTAACTTTGGCCCGAACAGCGTGCATAAAATTCAGCTCAATGATGGCCATCAATGCAGTTTCAAGCTGTTTATCGATCCCCAAACCGATGAGCTGACTTGCCGGATTTATAAACACAATCAACTTATTACCAGCTTAAAACAAGGTAAAAACAGCCTTGTTCAAGGCCAACGTCTGCTGCAACAGGGGTTACTGCTGGGTTCCAGTTTAGTGCTGCTCGCCGTGCTCTTCCCTTTCTAAGCCGTGTTAAACATTCAGTAATAAAAAACCGCTATTGCCTAAACAATAGCGGTGTTATCCAAACTACTCTGGCATATTACTTCAGCATATAAACCCGCATCATAGTCTGCTGCGCAGTGCTACTGCCATCGTTCATTTGTACACGTAAATGCACAAAATTACCCGCGGCAGTATCATTAGGAATGGTCGCAACCCACTGACCATCGACCATTTTGACTTCTGCCGTTTTCCATGCACTTTCTGCAAATTTACTCGCTACGGGGCAGTAAATCGATACAGAGACTGCTGCCAACGAACACTCTTGGCCATAACCGTACTCTAAGCTGACATCAGCCAAGTCAACTTGCCCCATGCCATCCATCACACCCGCAAGCTTGACGGTAACCGCTTCACCCGCAGCCACAGTGTTATCAATCGCGACTGGGATATCGATTTTAGGTACCAATACCGCCTGAACACCTTGCTTACTCGAGTCCGTGCTGAAGTGGTAAATCCCCTGGTAGAAAGAGCCTAAGTTATCTTTAATCGGCGAGCTGCTACCGACACCACGAGCATAGGAGCGAATTTCGAGCTCTACTTGAGCATTCGAGTCAGGAAGCGTCAGCAGCCCACTGTCGAGATAAGTGTTCTGGCCATTCACTTTCAGTCCATAGAGAGACTGTGAATTGTAGCCACCTGTGCCATCATGCCCTGCCGCATCACCGAATCGCACAATACTTAAATCGATAGTATTAGTGTCGCGATAGGCAATCGCGCCACCATTAGTGAGCAAACTACCCGCCTTGGGTCCTTTAAGCCAAGAGGTGCTCTCAACTGTACCCTCGGTCATCATACGTGGACCATCGAAGTAAGCGCCTTCGGCCGTCATCGCAGAGCCGGGCATAACGATGTTGGTCCACATATTTTTACTGGTTGCCGTGTAGTATTCGTCACGGACAATCGGTGTCATCACCATTTGGGTGCTGCCCGTGGAATAGAACTCGCCCGTACTATTGGTCATCCCCATCACATCCACAAACACAGGGCGCTCATCATTTTGTGAATGATAGGCTGCACTGATTTTCTGCATCTTGTGCTCTTGCAGCACCACTTGCCCACCATCGATACGCCCGTCGGTGATATGGTTAATGGAATAAGCATAGGGTGTACGCTCTGCGGCAATCCCTGACCAACTCACCAGATTGTTGCCCGCTTCGACCTGCGCCAATAGAGCTTCACCTTGCTCTGAACTGATCCCTACAGCAGGAATGCGCGGCGTGCCACCAATCGTTCCCTTGTAACGGCCCTTAAGACCCGGACGATAGAAAATCACCCCTATCGCACCATTTTTCAGGGCATTGTTCACCATGGTGGAGGTCAAATAATAGGGATTACCTATGAGTGCAATGCGTCCCTTAAGATCGAACTGAGTCCAATCCGTGCTGTAACCGCCATCGCCCACAAATACTACTTCTGCACTGCCTTGGCCATTGAAGGACATTGCCAAACCTTGCTTGTTATACTCCAGCACTTCCCCATTTTGCATCGTCAGCACAGCTTCGGGGGCAATAGCACGAGTCGTCACGAAGGAGCGGAATCTGTCATCGTGCCCCTGTGACCAAGTGTACATATCCTTCACATAGTCAGGTGCAAAGTCCATCGCCGCCAATTTTGCTAGCTTGTTATCATCCAATGCGTAGGTAAATCCAAAGGAGAAACCTTGCGTCGCTAACGGCTTGCTGGCTTTAAACTGCAGTTTTTCAGCATTACGGGCATCAAACTCAAGGTGGGTATCTTGGCTTAACTTGCGATTAAGCACCGCCATTTGTGTCGCCGATTCCACTAAACCATTTGAAGTAAAATTATTGTCATAGGTCATAACATTAGCGACGATTGAATAGTTACCCTCAGGTACTTTCACACTCGCTTGGCCATTGGTTAAGCTTACGGCTTGTCCCCAATCATCTTCCTCATTCATCAAATACACTTTTGATGGCGAGGTGGCAGGATGACCACGCATATCGGTCACACTTAAGCTCAAGTTTACCTGCGGCGGCTCAATCCAAAACGACACAGGTACAGTGACCCGTTCATCGGATTTACCCGTTGTTGTACCTTCGATGCGCCCAGTGATAGTGCCATAGGCGCCACTACGCAGTGCCACACTCGAGTCTATCCACACTGGGATCTCAGCACTCCCCTTAGCAGGGACGGTAATACTGTTAAGGCTTAATCCCGCTAGTGTGGCTGGCATACGGGTTTTACCATCTTCACCTATCAAGCTCATTTTCAGCTTAAGATTGATGTCCTTGTCGGATAAGTTGCGCAAACTAATGGTTTTTTCTGTAACGCCAATATCCTGATCATAGGCAAAGGAGCCAAGCTCCATATTGGGCGGCGCGATAATGCTTTGAGCGATTGCGCGATTCACATCCATAGGCCCAGCTCCCTGCTCAAGCACGTGTGAATCGTTCGGTAATACCGAAGAGGTCAACACTTCTTTCACTTGCCGCGGACTCAATTCGGGTCTGGCTTGCATCACAATCGCCGCGCCGCCTGACACATGGGGCGCCGACATGGAGGTACCCGACAGAGCGCGATAGGCCGTCGAGCCAAATCCCCCAGAAGCTGCCGACACGACATCCACACCTTGGGAGGCGATATCGGGTTTTGCAGAATGACCATCAGGAGAGGGTCCACGGGATGAGAAAGATGCAGTGTGATTATCGCGGTCAACGGCTCCCACAGTTAACGCACTCGGGGCACATCCTGGGATCCCCACCGTCTCGCGGGTAAAACTATTGCCCGCCGACACCACAAACAAGGCTTTGTCACTCAAGGCTTCGACCATATCGACAAGCGGCCCAGTACAGCTAGTACCACTGCCACCTAAAGACATGCTGACCACATCGGCGCCTTGGGCCACGGCCCACTGCATACCACTCAAGATCCCAGTAGTAGAGCCTGAGCCCGCATTTGTCAGTACCTTGCCCACCAGCAACTTAGCTCCTGGCGCCATGCCCGCCCAGCGACCATTAGATTCGACACCTGTGCCTGCAATGGTGGCCGCAGTATGAGTGCCGTGGCCATTGAGATCGTCTATCCCATTACTGGAATAGGTAAAATCTTTGCTGACAAGCACTTGCTCCGCTAAATCGTGATGATCAAGATCATAACCAGTATCAAGTACTGCAACAGTGACACCTTGACCATTGAAGTGCTTGGCTAAATTGCCATAGGCGCCGGTTAACGGCACGGTTGGGGTTAAGTTTGCCAAGGCATTCACGCCATTTGGCACCTCTTTATCGGCATGCACCACGGCATCTAACCATACAGATTTCACCGAAGCATCCGTGCTGAGGGTTTCCCATACCTTGGCCGCTTTCGACTTACTCACACCAAAGGCGGCGCTGTCGATAAGCTCAATTTCATCGGTTAATGTCGCCCCTTCAATCGGATTCGGTACCGCAGAGCCCGCCAGCGTGCCATCTTGGTATTCGATAATCACGGGCAGCTTATCGGTGGAAGCATCGTCATAGCCCGCTGCATGTAATTTAGTGATGTTAAAGAGCTCTAAATCGACGGCTTGGGATGTCACCAGAGGTTGGGCTTTGGGTGTAATAAGATATTGGCCATTCGCATTTTGAAAAATACTGGTGATCACCTCGGCCCCATGTTCACCGAGCAAACGGATCCCGCCGAGTGAGCCATCAGCACGCACGACTGCTGTGACCACCTCACCGGTAATTAAGGTAAATTGCACCGCACCAGACTGTGCATCCACGAACGCGCTATCATCCGCCAGTGTGGCGTAACTGGTCGCGAGCCCCATTGCCATAAGACAGGTCGCAGCAATACGGCTGCGCTTAAAGAGTTGTTTCATTTCATGTTCCCTGAAAAATCACCTTGTAATTGCTCAGTCGACAAACCAATCTGAGCAATGGTTTTTGTGTTGGAATGCAAGCTTCCAGTGCAACAAGATGGCGTCCAGTGAAACATTTTTGCAACAATACTCGGGTAGCAATTTGTACTGCTGGTTAAAACAAGAATGAGTAATAGGCCGGAGTATTAGTAACAAACCAATACGCTGAGAAAACAAACATTGTGATAGCAGTTTAATCGCCGTTAGCGAATGCGTGGGGACGGTTAAACAGCATTGTCTAAGGGCAGAGCTTACAGCTCTGTGAGTGAAGGTAAGCGGTTTATCTTATTGAGTAAGCGCATAAACTGCTGGCGCTCATCCTCACTGAGATTGGACAGGTATTTCTCATTGACGCGCTCGGCCTCACGGATCAAATCCTGCTCCAGCGCCTTAGCCTCATCGGTGAGGAAAATCTGGAAAGCTCGGCGGTTATCGAGCTCTTGGTGACGGGTGATCAATCCCTGAACCTGCAACTGATCGAGCAGACGGGTCATGGTATAGTTGGCTACATCGCAACGCTTAGACAGCTCGGTCTGAGTAATCCCCTCCTCCTGCCAAAGCGCAAACAACACCGGCCACAACTTAATGTCGAGCTGATAGCGTTTCAGCTGTATATCGAGCTCATTTTGCAGCTCAATATTCAAGTGGGAAACAAGATAGCCTAAGCTTTCATAGCGGTTCAAACAGCACCTCCGAAAACACCATTTAGACCCATCAACACAGACAACAAGCAAAAGGATATTCGCCGAAGTCAGTTTTAATACTACCACTTAACCTCTAATAAACTAGTCAGCTTGCCCAAGTAATTGCAATCAAAATCTTTATGCATCCGCCCCTTGGTCGTCGGATAAATTGAATTCATTCACAAAATTATAGTAACAGGCGCGGCTTAATTTTCCCCATAGACCGCGCTCTAGGGGCAGATAAATCCCAAAGTCGGTAAGCTTTAGTCGTTTGAGATCGGCAATCTGATGTTCAGTCCCGATACTGCTTTTGAGCATCAAACTAGGTGCTATGTCATTCTTAACATAATCGACAATCACCAATGGCGCATCTTCCACCTCAACTCGCACCTTCTCGACAGGTGTGATCAGAAAATGCTCGCCATCGATGCCATGTAAAATACTGGCAAATAACTTTGCAAACTTGGTCGGTAATGGGCTGTTTTGATATAACCAGTCACCGGAAAGCTGGATACGAAATAGCGCAACTTCACTACACAGCGCCGTTGGCGGTATGACGATGTCCTCCGGCGTTGGCCTGTTGATGAATTCCTGTAGCGTGTCGATAACATTGTCCGTGTGCTTTTCCATAGCGTCCCTCAATAAAAAAACCAGCCTGACGACTGGTTTAGTGTGGCATTGCCTTAGGGATTATCCAATCCCTAAGGCAAAATTGCGTTAAGCCTTAACGAGATCCAATAAAGCCTCTAATGGATGTTTTGGCTTATAACCAGCGAAACGTTTCACTTGGCTGCGACAAGAGTAGCCAGAGACTAGCACCTGCGACGCGTCTATCTTGCTCAAAGTGTCTTTCCACGACATATCAAACAAGGTCTTAGAACGCTCAAGATTCTCAGCCTCATGGCCGTAAGTACCCGCCATGCCGCAACAACCCAGATTCACCGCCGTTAATTTAGCGCCAAAGTGAGTGAAGATTTTGCTCCACTCATTGGCGGTATTGGGTTTAGCCGTAGACTCAGTACAATGGCTAAACCAAGTAAATTGTTTATCTTGCATGGCTTTAGCTGGAATATCCTGCAGTATGCTAAGGAGCCATTCGTTAGCCAGTTTAACCTCAAACGCGCCGCGATTCGCCCCTAAGATTTCTTTATATTCATCGCGATAACAGAGCACTAAAGCGGGATCGATGCCCACCATAGGCATGCCTAACTTATGCACTTGGTTTAAGAAATCTGCACTCGACTGCGCCGTTTTAGCAAATTTATCCAAGAAGCCCTTGATATGAGTAGGTTTACCATTGGGTTTAAAGGGTAATAAAACGGGCTTTAATCCTAATGTTTCAATCAGTTGGATAAAACGATACACCAAGCCAGCATCATAGAAACTGTTAAAGGGATCTTGCACCACTAACACAAATTTTGCCCGATCATCGGCGAGGATAGCCTGTAATGCCGCCAGATCATAACCGCGACTCGCATGACCATCGAGCCGTTGTTTCAATGTCGGCACCGACAGCGCAGGCGCATCGACATAACCGATGGCTTTTTTGATCACCCATTGGCTGAGCGGATTCTGCGAGGCAAAATTGGTCAGCCTTGGCGCCGCCGCCATAAGAGGCAAACTGTCCTCGATGCCCGCCACCAGATAATCCTTAGCCGGACGCAGGTAACGTTGATAGTAAATATTAAAGAACTGCGCCCTAAATTTAGGCACATCCACTTTCACAGGACATTGGCTCGAGCAGGCCTTACAGGCTAAACAACCCTTCAGTGATTCCATCACTTCGTGGGAATAATCATAATCGCGCTTCGCATTGATGGTATTTTGCATGCGCTGCAAAATGCCTAAGGGTTTGGCTCTGGCTAGCGCATTGACATCGACGCCTTCAGATTCGAGCAAACGCAGCCACTCACGCATTAAGCCCGCGCGACCTTTAGGCGACTGAACTCTGTCCCCCGTCACTTTAAATGACGGACACATAGGTGAGAAACTGCTGTAGTTAAAGCACAGGCCGTTACCGTTACAGTTCATCACATCGGGATAGGCATCGCGCACTTCGACCGGAATTTGCCGGTCAAACTTGCCGCGCTTAGTACTGTCCACATCAAAACACAGGCCACCCGCTTGCTTGGGCGCCACTAACTTACCTGGGTTGAGCCGATTATCAGGGTCAAACAGGCCTTTAATGTCTTGCAGCACGCCATAAAGCTCGTCACCAAATACCGATGGACCATATTCGCCGCGCACGCCCTTACCGTGCTCGCCCCACATCAGGCCGCCATATTTGAGTGTCAGCGCCGCGACTTGATCAGAAATCACCCTCAGCAGCTTTTCATCTTCGACATCGCACATATCCAGCGCGGGCCGCACGTGCAAAACGCCCGCATCCACATGGCCAAACATGCCGTATTGCAAATTGTGACTATCGAGTAGCGCACGGAACTCCATAATATAATCGGCGAGCATTTCGGGCGGCACCGCTGTATCTTCGGCAAACGCAATGGGTTTGCGACGTCCCTTGGTGGCACCGAGTAGGCCCACGGCTTTTTTACGCATGCCGTAGATTTTCTCAATGCTGGCCTTATCTTGAGTTACTTGATAACCGACCACACCACACTCACCACGGCTGATTTGTTCGGTCAGCACGGCTTCGAGTGCCGCAAGCTTCTCACTCACCTCAACGGCATCGCCTGCAAACTCGACCATATTGAGGCCATCGATCACTTTGCCCGGCACTTCTTGAATAAGGTCTGAAACCGAATGCCAAACAATGTCCTCACGGGCAAGGTTAAGCACTTTTGAGTCCACGGTTTCGACCACAGTGGCCCGCGCCGCCACTAAGGAAGGGGCATGGCGCAGTGCAGACTGGAAGGAATCGTACTTAATGTTCACCATCGCCCGTTCACTCGGCAGTGGCGTAATGTTGAGTTTCGCCTCGGTGATCACCGCCAGCGTGCCTTCAGACCCCGTTAAAATACGCGAGAGATCGAACTGGGTTAAGCCGTTGTTCCAGACATTCTTTAAGTCATATCCGGTTAAGAAACGATTGAGCTTAGGGAATTGTTGTTCGATCAGCGCACGCTTCTCGCGGCACACCTCGGCAATTGCCGAAATCAGTTTTTGCCCGAGCGGATTATCGCTCACGTTATCGGGGTTACATAACAGACCCGCGTCAAGGGGACGCGTGTCAAACACACTGCCATCAATCAATATGCTGCGTAGCGCTAGCACATGATCAGAGGTTTTACCGTAAACTAAGGATCCCGCGCCCGAGGCATCGGTATTAATCATGCCGCCAATGGTGGCACGGTTTGAGGTTGAAAGATCGGGACTGAAGAAATAACCGTGGGGACGCAGCGCATCGTTTAGCGCATCTTTGACTACACCCGCTTCGACGCGCACCCAGCCCTGCTCAGGGTTCACTTCCAATACGCGATTCATGTAGCGTGACACATCGAGGATCAAGCCGTGGGTCAGCGATTGGCCATTGGTGCCCGTACCACCGCCTCTGGCACTAAAAGTCACACCCGCAAATTCTGCTTTTGCCGCCAGCGACAAGGCAATTTGAATATCTTTTTGATGCTTAGGATAAAGCACTGCCTGCGGCAAAAATTGGTATACGGAGTTATCCGTAGCCTGCACGAGGCGCGCGCTGTAGCGCTTATCGATATCACCGGCGTAGCCACTTTGCGCTAAGGCATCAAGATAGGCCAGATAGACAGGTTCTAACGTTTGTTGGTGTGATAACAGAGGTAACATGAGCGGCTTCAGTCAATTATTGTTATGCGGCCCATTATAAACAAAAAAAAGCCGCTAAAAAGCGGCTTTTTTAACACCTTTATAAAATTACAACCGAGATCAACCGTGCGCTTCGGCTAAATATAACCAAGTATCAATCACTGTATCAGGGTTTAACGATACGGTATCGATGCCTTGCTCAACTAACCAAGCCGCGAAATCGGCGTGATCTGAAGGTCCTTGACCACAGATACCGATGTAAGCGCCCTTCGCCTTAGCCGCTTTAATGGCCATAGACAGCAGGATCTTAACGGCTTCGTTACGCTCATCGAACAGGTGGCTGATGATGCCTGAGTCACGGTCAAGACCGAGTGATAGCTGAGTTAAGTCGTTTGAGCCGATAGAGAAACCATCGAAGTGCTCAAGGAATTGGTCCGCTAACAGCGCGTTTGACGGTACTTCACACATCATGATGACGCGTAGACCATCTTTACCACGCTCTAAGCCCTGCTCTTTCAGCAGTTCAATCACTTGCTCGGCTTCTTTCACGGTACGGACGAATGGGATCATCACTTCAACGTTTTTCAGACCCATTTCGTTACGCACGCGCTTAATCGCTTCACATTCTAACGCGAAACAATCGCGGAATGATTCAGAGATATAACGGCTTGCACCACGGAAGCCCAACATTGGGTTTTCTTCCTCTGGCTCGTAACGGTCACCACCTACTAAGTTCGCGTATTCGTTAGACTTAAAGTCTGACATACGCACGATCACTTTCTTCGGATAGAAAGCAGAACCGATTGAGGCGATACCTTCGACTAAGCGGGCAATGTAGAACTCAACTGGAGAGTCGTAACCTGCGATCATCTCGTTGATTTCTTCCTGCAGCGCAGCGTCTTGTTGGTTGAATTCAAGCAGCGCTTTCGGGTGAATACCGATCATGCGGTTGATGATGAATTCTAAACGCGCTAGACCCACACCTTCGTTTGGTAAACGAGCGAAGTCGAAGGCGCGATCTGGGTTACCCACGTTCATCATGATTTTCATCGGCAATGCAGGCAGAGCGTCAACGCGGTTAGACACCACTTCGAACTCTTGCTTACCTTCGTAGATGTAACCTGTGTCACCTTCGGCGCAAGAAACAGTCACTAACTGACCATTCTTGATACGGTCGGTCACGTCACCACAACCGACTACCGCGGGTACGCCTAATTCACGGGCAATAATCGCCGCGTGACAGGTACGGCCGCCACGGTTAGTCACGATGGCGCTGGCGCGCTTCATGATAGGTTCCCAATCTGGGTCAGTCATGTCCGTCACTAACACATCGCCAGGTTGGATTTGATCCATGTCAGCGATAGAGGTTAATACCTTAGCCACACCTGAACCGACTTTATGACCGATAGCGCGACCTTCAGAGATCACCGCGCCACGGCTCTTTAAGTGGTAACGTTCAATTAATTGTACGTCTTCACGGCTGCGAACCGTTTCTGGACGCGCTTGAACGATATAGAGTTTGCCATCGTTACCGTCTTTTGCCCACTCGATATCCATTGGACGACCGTAGTGTTTTTCGATAACCATAGCTTGTTTAGCCAGTTCCATCACTTCGGCGTCGTTGATGGAGAATTGACGACGTTTTTCAGCAGCAACGTCTTCAATTTTCACTTGTTTGCCGTGAGAAGCATCATCGGAATACACCATCTGGATGAGCTTGCTACCGATATTACGGCGAACAACGGCTTTATGGCCTTGAGTGAGGATAGGTTTGTGAACATAGAATTCGTCAGGGTTTACCGCACCTTGAACAACCATTTCACCCAGACCGAAAGATGAAGTGATAAACACTACATCGTTGTTGCCTGATTCAGTGTCCATGGTGAACATCACACCTGATGCCGCTTTGTCTGAACGAACCATGCGTTGTACGCCGGCAGACAGGGCAACACCGTGGTGCTCATAACCTTGGTGAACACGGTATGAAATTGCACGGTCGTTAAAGAGTGACGCGAACACGTGCTTAATCGCCACGAGTACTGAGTCAAATCCTTTCACGTTTAAGAAGGTTTCTTGCTGACCAGCAAAAGAAGCATCTGGCATGTCTTCTGCGGTAGCAGAAGAACGCACCGCGAATGATGCATCGCTCGTTTCAGCGGCAAGTTTGTCGTAAGCTTCACGAATAGCTTGCTCTAGAGCTGGTTGGAACGGGGTATCGATAACCCATTGTCTGATCTGTGCACCTACTTGTGCCAGTGCATTGACATCATCTACATCCAATGTTGCTAGGATGTCATAAATCTTCTGGTTTACTCCACTTTGTTCAAGGAACTCATTGAACGCATAAGAAGTAGTCGCAAATCCGCCAGGTACTTGAACACCGGCATTAGCTAGATTGCTGATCATCTCGCCAAGAGAAGCATTTTTACCGCCAACCAAGTTGACGTCACCCATGCCTAATTCCTGATACCAGAGTACGTATTGCTGCACAGTTCTATCTCCGCAAGTTTATTTCAGTGGCCCCTTCACACGAGGGCAGCGGCATTTTACACTCCCGCCGAAGCAGCGTAAATCTATAATTTTATTTGTAATTTTATTACTACAAGAGGTCAGTATGGCACCAAAGGTATTTTACATCTCCGACGGGACAGCGATCACAGCTGAGGTTTTTGGGCATGCAGTACTCTCGCAATTTCCATTAGAATTTGAGTCACTTACAATTCCATTTGTTGAAACATTGGCAAAAGCCGAAAACGTTAAACGACAAATTAATGATTGTTTTATTACAACAGGTGAAAGGCCGTTAGTGTTCCATTCGATCGTAAAACCTGAAATT
Organism: Shewanella sp. FJAT-51649; assembly: GCF_019457435.1. Taxonomy (NCBI): domain Bacteria; kingdom Pseudomonadati; phylum Pseudomonadota; class Gammaproteobacteria; order Alteromonadales; family Shewanellaceae; genus Shewanella; species Shewanella sp. FJAT-51649. The sequence continues at coordinate 2,778,660 of NZ_CP080411.1, forward strand.
CGGGACATTATTTATTCGAGTGAAGGTCTCGATTACGATTTTTTAAATACCTTCGTTGCACCACTTGAACAACATTTAGGCGTTAGCGCCTCTCCGGTGCTACATCGCACCCACGGGAAAGCCAATCACGGCTACGAAGCCCGTATCGATGCCATCAATTTTGCGATGGACAATGACGATGGCCAAACCATGAAACACATGGATCAGGCCGATTTAATCCTGCTGGGCGTGTCTCGCTGCGGTAAAACCCCGTCCAGCCTCTATTTATCGATGCAGTTTGGCATTAAGGCGGCCAACTATCCGTTCACCGAAGATGATATGGATAACCTGAAACTGCCCGAAGCGTTAAAACGCAATAAGAAGAAGTTGTTCGGCTTAACCATCGATCCGGTGCGTTTACATGAAATCCGCCAAAGCCGCATGGAAAACAGCCGCTACTCGTCCTTAAAGCAGTGTCGTTTAGAGGTAAAAGAAGTCGAGATGATGTTTAAACGTGAACGTATTCCTTATATCGACACCACCAACCACTCGGTCGAAGAAATCGCCACTAAGATTTTGGATGTGACAGGCTTAGAACGCCATATGTTCTAATCTTGATGATTTCGAACGAGGCAATCGAGTCCCTCGATTTAGGCTAAATAGGTCTAACTTAAATCAAATTCATTGCACAGTTGCCGACAATTAACACAATTGGCACTGTGCAATGCTGTTCGATTCGTTATAATCCGAGGCAATCTGGCGAAAAGCGCCGCACGCAAGCTCGGTATTTTGAATGACCATTAAAACAGACGAATTACGCACTTCCTTATTAGCTAAAGTCATCTCACCTGCACAACTGGCATCTGAGTACCCGTTAACCCAAGATGCAGCCGATTATCTCGTTCAGCAACGTCGTGAAGTCGAAGCCATTATTATGGGCGAAGATCAACGCCTATTAGTGATCATTGGTCCCTGCTCCATCCATGATACTCAAGCCGCCCTCGACTACGCTCGCCGTTTAGCCGTATTGCACCAAGAGTTGAAGGACGATCTCTGCATTTTAATGCGCGTGTATTTTGAAAAGCCACGCACTATTGTTGGTTGGAAAGGGTTAATCTCCGATCCTGATTTAGACGGCAGCTTCGAGCCAAATAAAGGGTTACGTATTGCACGCGAGTTATTGCAGCAAATTACTGAGCTGAAGTTACCGATTGCCACCGAATTTTTAGACATGGTGAATGGTCAATATATTGCCGACCTAATCACTTGGGGCGCTATCGGTGCCCGCACTACCGAAAGCCAAGTCCACCGCGAAATGGCCTCGGCGCTCTCCTGCCCCGTGGGATTTAAAAACGGTACCGATGGCAATATTAATATCGCCGTCGATGCGGTGCGCGCAGCAAAAGTGCCGCATATCTTCTATTCACCGGATAAAGACGGTGCCATGTCTGTCTATCGTACCCATGGTAATCCTTACGGCCACATCATTTTACGTGGAGGTAAAAAACCGAATTACTTTGAGCAAGACATTGAAGAAGCAAGATTAAAACTTGAGTCCGTCAATGTAACGCCGCGTATGGTGGTTGATTTTAGCCACGGCAATAGTGAAAAGAATCACCTGAAGCAGTTAGTTGTTGCCGACAATATCATGGCGCAAATGCGCGCGGGCAGCACGGCAATTGCCGGGGTGATGGCCGAAAGTTTCTTACAGGAAGGCAATCAAAAAGTGGTTGAAGGTCAACCTCTGTGTTACGGCCAAAGCATCACAGATGCTTGCCTGCATTGGGATGACTCGGAGAAATTACTGCGCGATCTGGCTAAAGCTTCTCGCGATAGACGTGAGTTTCTCGGCAAATAAGTCGATGACCCACAGCAAAAGGCTTCCACTGGAAGCCTTTTTACTTTTCGTGCAGTCTTAAAACCTAACGATATAGGCGTTTTCTACCATTCAAATTGAAAACTCACTATAATTGCGCCTCTTTAAAAATGCATAACCTCAGGTTGCCGTATGCCAAACTCGCTCGACTCTAGCCGCCCTGCCTTTTCTGACGCCATCGAACAGCGGATCAATCAATCCGAAGCGCGGGTGATCAAGGCGGTATTCCCGTCTATCACCAATCACCACAACACCTTATTCGGTGGCGAAGCGTTAGCTTGGATGGATGAAACCGCCTTTATTGCCGCGACTCGCTTTTGCCGTAAAACCTTAGTGACCGTCAGCTCCGATAGAATCGACTTTAAAAAACCTATTCCAGCCGGCACCTTAGCCGAACTCATCGCCCGCGTGATCCATGTGGGTAATACCTCGTTAAAGGTGGAAGTGAATATTTTCGTCGAAGACATGTATCAAGATCATCGCGAGCATGCGATCCGCGGCGTATTCACCTTTGTTGCGGTTGACGAACAACGCCACCCAACCCAGGTGTGGACCGCTGAATAAGATTTAGCCAGCCAAGATAACGCACTCTCGCCCTTAAACCCCTTGGTTTTAGGGCTTGTTTTTATGTGAATATCCCGCACACTTTTGATAGACAAAAGTATAACAACCAGAAACATATAAAAATTTTGTCAATCTTACTGCATAAAGCAATAGGATCCTCGATTACTTTTCTGTTACATTGGGTTTAATCTTCACGTGCCACGAACATAACCAACAAAGCCATGAAGCTAGAAAACTTAAATATAATTATTGCCGATGACCATCCATTGTTTCGAAATGCACTACGTCAAGCCCTCAGTAGCGCTTTTGAGCACACCCAATGGTATGAGGCCGACAGTGCCGATGCGTTGCAGTCAGTGTTAGATTCACAAACTGTGAATTACGATTTGGTTTTGCTGGATCTGCAAATGCCTGGCTCCCATGGCTATTCGACGCTTATCCACCTGCGCTCCCACTACCCTGAACTGCCAGTGGTGGTGATTTCGGCCCATGAGGATATCAATACTATTAGCCGTGCTATCCATTATGGCGGCAGTGGTTTTATTCCTAAATCGGCCTCGATGGAAACCTTAAAAGAAGCGCTCACCGCCGTATTATTTGGGGATATCTGGTTACCTGCGGGCGCTGAAATCATCCCGATTGAAGATGATGATACGGATAAAATGGCGAATAAACTTTCCGATCTGACGCCGCAGCAATATAAAGTACTGCAGATGTTCGCCGAGGGCTTGCTCAATAAGCAAATCGCCTATGACTTAGGTGTGTCTGAAGCCACCATCAAAGCCCACGCCACCGCGATTTTTAGAAAGCTGGGTGTCCGTAATCGTACACAAGCCGTCATTGCCTTAGGCCAGCTTGAAATGGATAAAGTGGATTTAACCTAATTCGAGTATGACCGCTGTCAATTTCGCATAAAAAATGCCGCATTTATTGCGGCATTTTTTATTATCTCTCACTATTGAATCAACGCATTGGCAGATTTTTATCGGCAAACATTTCATCAATGAGTTGCTGATCGCGTAATGCCACCGCCTTTTCAACCACATCACGGGTTAAATGCGGCGCAAAGTGTTGAATAAAATCATACATATAACTTCGTAAGAAGCTGCCCTTTCTAAAACCGATCTTAGTCGTACTGTGGGCAAATAAATGGCCCGCATCAATGGCAACTAAGTCTTTATCGATATTAGGATCTATCGCCATAGACGCAATCACCCCAACCCCTAAGCCTAAACGTACATAGGTTTTGAGCACATCGGCGCTGGTTGCACTAAAGACCACCCGCGGCTCGAGGTTGGCGCGGTTAAAGGCTTTTTCAATCTCCGATGCGCGGTCAAAACCAAACACATAAGTGACTAATGGGAAACGGGCTAAATCTTCGATGCTGATATGGGTACGGGTTGCCAATGGGTGATCTTTGGGGACCACAACCGAGCGATTCCAGTGGTAACAAGGCAACATGATTAAGTCGGAATACAAGTGCATCGCTTCGGTGGCAATCGCAAAGTCAGCATCACCACGTGCCGCTTGTTCGCTGATCTGCGATGGCGTGCCTTGGTGCATATGCAGGTTGACTTTAGGATAGCGGTCGATGAATTGGCGAATAATATGGGGTAAGGCGTAACGCGCCTGCGTATCCGTGGTGGCTATATTCAACTCGCCTTGATCGGGTTTAGTGTATTCTTCGGAAACTTTTTTAATGCTTTCGACTTTGCCTAAGATATCGTTGGCGATATTAATCACCTGTTGTCCTGCGGGTGTCACATGGGTCAGATGCTTACCACTGCGTCCAAAAATCTGGATACCCAACTCATCTTCCAACATGCGAACTTGCTTACTGATCCCAGGTTGTGAGGTATATAAATTTTCCGCTGTGGCCGATACGTTAAGGTTGTGTTTGACGACCTCAGCAATATACCTGAGCTGTTGCAGTTTCATCTTATGTCCTTGTCTCAAACAGGCTGAATTGGATTGGCGAAAATGGCGCAACTCAGTATCAGCTATAATCAATCGTTATAGTATATAGTAAAAATTAAAGCAAATAGGAATATAGAGCACAAGTCTTAAGTTTCATACGACAGAAATGATAACCTAGGCTAAGATATCTATGCTAGTTTATTGATTTATTGTAGCATTACCCTAATTAGATAAATAATGGAACAGCTATGACATTCACCTTGGTTCTGATCCTCATCGGTGCACTTTTACTGCTTGTTATCGGAATTAACGTTATACAACAACAAAAAGAACGTGCTGAGGCTGAACGTCGCATAGAATTTGCCCGTCAACGCGCAATTATTGATGAAACTGAAACCGTATTATCCAACACTGGGATGATACCTTGTAGCACACACATCATCTTAGTGCTCTACCGCCGCGTGCAAGAAGCGTTAGAAATCGCCACCACATTAAGTACGAGTCAACAGCAATCGGATTTTCAACGTCGTCTTACCGATCTCAAATCACAAATCGAGACATTGCAATCTAACACGCCACAGATGCCCCCCATCGAAAACTTTAGATTGCCGGATAATGACAAGCAGATCTTAGTATTAGTACAGACACTCAAAAAACTGAAAGCCATTTTACGTGCAGAGCATAATAAGGGTCGTGTCGATCCCAATGTGTTTGCCCAAGAAGAGAATCGTATTGATAGTTTACAACTGCGAATTAACGTCGATTCCATGCTGTCTCGTGCCCGTGCCGCGAGCTTTATGAAGCAATATGGCTCATCTAAACAAATGGTCACCAAAGCCTTAGCGACCTTACATGCCATTAAAGCGCAAACGCCTAATGATCCTTTTATTGCCCGCAAGGTCGATGAAGCCAAAATGCTGTTAGATGAGATTATGGGCGCACAAAAGCTTTCTGCCCCGAGTGCGCCTAGACCCAAAAATGAAGAAGATGATATCGATATGCTGTTTCAACCCAAGAAGAAATGGTGATATCGCATTGCTCAATTAGGGACGTTTCGATAAAAAAGCCAAGTCTGTGACTTGGCTTTTTTATGCGTGATAATTTTTATCGGTTATCGGTAAACCACCGCCATTGTTGTCATCGGCTATTTAACTCTAGATAACAAAATGGGCTCTTAGGTGAGCCCATTTGCTTATACCGCGAAGAAAAGGAACTTAAATCCTATTCAATTAGGTTACTTCTTAGCTTTCTTCGCTGTCGATTCAGTTACCCATTTACCATTCACATAATGAGCCGACCATCCCGTCGCTTTACCGTCAACTTCGGTCGCCACATATTGCTCTTTGGTCTTACGGCTAAACTTCACCGCCGCTTTATTCCCTTCATCATCGGCGATAGGGGCATCGGCAAGATACTGGTATTTAGGCCATAAAAGCTCGCGATATTTCACTAACTCTTCAACCAGTGGCGCACGGGTTTCCCGAGATTTAGGGAAAGTACTGGCAGCCAAGAAAATCCCCGCCGCACCGTCACGCAGCACAAAATGCGCATCAGACTTGCTGCATTTCAGCTCTGGCAGATAAATAGGATCTTCTTTTGGTGGCGCTGCCTCACCGTTTTTCAGTAACTTACGAGTATTCTTACATTCCTCGTTAGTACAACCAAAATACTTACCAAAACGGCCGTTTTTCAGCTCCATATCATGGCCACAGCGGTCACATTCGATTAATGGACCTTCGTAACCTTTGATCTTAAATTGGCCTTCTTCGACTTCATAACCCTCACAGATGGGGTTATTACCGCAAACGTGCAGCTTACGCTTTTCGTCGATAAGGTAGCTGTCCATCGCCGTACCGCAAATGCCACAACGATGCTTGGCGCGTAGCGCATCGGTTTCGGCATCTTCACTGTCGCTAATCGCTTCTATACCTGGCGTTAGGTTCATGGTGGTTTTGCAGCGTTCTTTCGGTGGCAACTCGTAACCCGAACAACCCAGGAACACCCCAGTTGTGCCGGTACGGATCCCCATTGGGCGACCGCAAGTCGGACACTTAATATTGGTCATCACCATTTGATTAAGGCGCATACCGCCTTCTTCTGGCGCCAATTCCGCCTTCTCTAGTTGTTTAGTGAAGTCGGCATAGAAACCATCGAGGACTTTTTTCCAATCCAGCTCACCACTGGCAACATCGTCGAGGGTCTGTTCCATGCTGGCGGTAAAGTCGTAGCTCATCAGCTCGGCAAAACTACCGACTAAACGTTCACTGACAATCTCGCCCATTTTCTCAGCGTAGAAACGGCGGTTTTCAACTTTGACATAACCCCGCTCTTGAATCGTCGAAATAATCGTGGCGTAGGTTGAAGGACGACCGATACCACGCTTCTCTAATTCTTTTACCAATGACGCTTCGCTGTATCTGGCGGGCGGCTTAGTAAAGTGTTGCTTAGGCTCTAATTCGACCAGAGACAACAGATCACCTTCGTTCACCGAGGGCAAGGTATTGTCTTCTTCATTTTTCTTTTTCAATGCGGTTTGCACACGAGTCCAACCGTCAAAGCGCAGGATACGTCCCGTAGCTTTCAGTTCATAGTCACCCGCCTTGACCGTGAGTTTGGTCGCATCGTATTGGGCAGGTGTCATCTGACAAGAGACAAACTGACGCCAAATAAGCTCGTAAAGACGCTGTGCATCACGTTCCATATCAGTTAATGCAGCCGCTTCGACCTTCACGTTTGATGGACGAATCGCTTCGTGTGCCTCTTGCGCGCCTTCCTTAGAGCCGTAGCGAATCGGTTCGGCAGGTAAATACTTGGCGCCGTATTCCTTGCCGATCATCTCACGCACGCTGTCTAACGCTTCTTGGCTTAAGTTTGTCGAATCGGTACGCATATAAGTGATGTGACCCGCTTCGTACAAGCGCTGTGCCATCATCATGGTTTTCTTCACCCCAAAGCCTAAGCGAGTACTGGCCGCTTGTTGCAGAGTCGAGGTAATAAAAGGAGCCGAAGGTTTACTCTGGGTCGCTTTATCTTCACGAGCAATAACTTTAAAGCTGGCTGAAGATAAGGCTTGAACGGCGGCTAACGCTTGTTGCTCGTTTGTTGGCTCAAAGGCTGAGTCTAGGTACTTAACCACTTCCATGCGCAGCGCTTCGCTCGCAGGCGTATTGAGCTGTGCATGCACATCCCAAAACTCTTCGGGTACAAAGGCTTTGATTTCGCTTTCACGCTCCACCACAAGACGCACTGCCACGGATTGTACTCGTCCTGCAGATAATCCGCGGGCAACCTTCTTCCACAACAGTGGTGACACCATAAAGCCGACGACACGGTCTAAAAAGCGTCGTGCCTGTTGGGCATTGACCATATTGGTATCAAGAGCAGAAGGTTTACTAAAGGCTTCTTGAATCGCAGTTTTGGTGATCTCGTTAAAAACAACACGTTGATACCGCGAAGGATCGCCACCAATCACCTCTTGCAAGTGCCAGGCGATGGCTTCCCCTTCACGGTCTAAGTCCGTTGCGAGATAGATTTGGTCAGCAGAATCGGCTAAGGCTTGCAGCTCTTTAACGACTTTCTCTTTACCCGGTAGGATTTGATATTTAGCCGCCCAGCCCTTTTCAGGGTTAACGCCCATACGCGACACCAGCGCCTGGTGGTCTTTCACCTTTTTATATCGCGCCTTTTCTTCTGGCGACATCTTCTTCACTTCGGCGGCGGATTTCACCTTTTCATTGCCGTCAGATGAAGAAGAGGTTGGTAGGTCACGGATATGCCCCACGCTCGATTTAACGATGAATTCTTTGCCAAGATATTTATTAATAGTCTTAGCTTTGGCCGGTGATTCGACAATAACTAGCGATTTACCCATAGTTTGATTTGCGCCAAAAAATCTCAAGAAGGTGGAAATTGGCTCCATATATAGAGGGTTGCATTGAGAGTTTCAAGCTAATCCCTCTTTTATATGTACCAGCGAGTCACTTTTTAATCAAAGTTGAAAAAATGTAAAAAAATAATATTGCGTAATTAAAAACTAATATTTCATTATTTGCCAGCAAGCAAGAAATAGTTATGCATTTATCGTGAAAAAGTCGCTTTGAGCACAAAACCGTGCGCTTGTGCCCACAAAAACCTTCAGTATACTGGGTCGCTTCAGGGACCATTTGAATAAATAATAACCTTCCCTATCACAAGGATAAGCAATGAAGCACTTTGAAGCGAATTTCGACGGACTCGTTGGGCCAACCCACAATTATGCCGGTTTGTCTTTTGGCAATGTGGCCTCACTCAACAACGCCGCTTTAGTCTCAAATCCTAAAGCCGCCGCTAAACAAGGTTTGCAAAAAGCCAAAGCACTCGCTGATTTAGGGATGATCCAAGGCATGTTAGCGCCACAAGAGCGCCCAGATCTTAATACACTGCGCCGAATTGGTTTTTCTGGCAGTGATGCCCAAGTTTTACAACAAGCCGCTAAAACCGCGCCTGCGCTGCTTAATGCCTGTTGCAGTGCTTCGAGTATGTGGACGGCAAATGCCGCAACCGTGTCGCCCAGTGCCGACACCCGTGACGGTAAACTGCATTTTACCCCTGCCAACTTAGTCGATAAGTTGCATCGCAGTATCGAGCCCATCACAACGGGGCGCATCTTAACAGCAACTTTCAACGATCCCCACTATTTTCATCACCATAATCATTTACCTGAGCATAATAGCTTCGGTGATGAGGGCGCCGCGAATCATACTCGCCTGTGTCAAGAATATGGTCATGCTGGGGTCGAGCTGTTTGTTTACGGCCAAGAAGCCACTAATCCCAATGCGCCAAGACCGCAAAAATATCCCGCAAGACAAACCCTCGAAGCGTCGATGGCGATAGCAAGATTGCATCAACTTGAGGAAGATAACTGCGTCTTTATTCAACAAAATCCCAATGTCATTGACCAAGGGGTATTCCACAATGATGTGATCGCCGTGGGTAACCAAAATGTGCTGTTTTACCATGAGCAGGCATTCTTAAATACACAGGCTAAATTGGATGAAATAAGACGAAAACTCGATACCGAATTATTCTTTATCGAGGTTCCAACCGCCAAAGTGGCAATTAACAATGCGGTAAAGAGTTATCTATTCAATACCCAGATAATCACCCTCCCCTCGGGCGAAATGGCCATCATTGCCCCAACAGACTGCCAAGAGAACCCTGCTGTTTATGCGTATTTAAATGAACTACTCACGTTAAATACGCCAATCAAGCAAGTGCTGTATTTCGATGTGAAACAAAGTATGCAAAACGGTGGCGGCCCCGCCTGCTTGCGTTTACGGGTTGCCATGAATGAGCGAGAAGTGGCTGCTGTGAATCAACACACTTTACTTAACGATGCTTTATTCACGCGTTTAAATACCTGGGTGGATAAGCACTACCGCGACCGTTTATCGACTCAAGATTTAGCCGATCCGCAATTAGTGATTGAATCACGCACCGCATTAGATGAGCTCACCCAAATCATGAAATTGGGAAGTGTGTATCCATTCCAACGCTAATGTGATTGGAGCGTAAAATCTGAAGGTAAAAAATAAGGTGCCATTGGCACCTTATTTTTTACATGCAAATACCATCAAGCTTTTAATGAATAACAACAGGAATAGTCGCTATAGGAGTAATAAGTCCCTTAGGTGTCACAGCTTCAATTCTCAACGTTCCTGCATCGGGCTGCTCAGCTCCTTTTATTGTGACTGAGTATGATGCCGATGCATTATCATTGGAGGAAACCACTGTTATGCTACCTTTGCTAGCTAAACTTCCTGCTGTTGCTGTAAACGTAATGATAGTTCCAGCAGGTAGTGGCTGATTATGCAGATCACCAATAATGAGTGAAACCCCACCGATACTCTTTCCAATGATATCAATTGTATTATTATCATTTAGACCATCGCACACATCGGCCTTGGATTTATCATCGATGCAGCTATCAACAATAACAGGGCTGGATGACATCGCTTCACTACCAGACATAACCAAAATAAGCGAAGCTCTTACGTTTACTGACTTACTCGATGCTGAACAACCGGAATGAGGTGTTCCATTTACATCTAACTGACACAAGCTCCCATTATATAATCCATCCGCTTGGTCATATACACCATTGCTATTGAAATCAGTAAAGACCTCTGCATCTCCCCCAGCTTCACCACCGGCAACACTTGGGTTAAAAATGTGGTCTTCATTATGGTCAACAAAAGCTTCGCTTAAATCATACGGATTACCTGATACATCCTTTTTATTTAAAAAGCTATCAACTTCAGATGCATCAAAACGACCATTACTATTGGTATCAGGGAATGACTCTTCACCTATAGCTGTCGCTAAAATTGTCACACGACCACCATAAGGTTGGCCTAACCCTGCATCTAAAGAAGGTTCCTTACCTTGCATAGCCAAGGTGTCACCTGTAGGACGAGGATTCTGGCTTGTCCATTTAACTGAACAAGCACCATTTACCGTCAAACATGACGATTCTATTACGCCACCTTCGGTAGTAAAAGTAACAGCTGTACCATCGGGGACAGGGTTGTTAAAAGCATCCGCTAAGCGAGCAGTGACATCAACTTCAACACCGTCATAATCCCAACCTTCTGGACTGAGATTCGATGCAGACAAAGAGAAGCTATCTTGATCAGGTAACCCAGTAGAAATAACTAATTGGTTTGATTGGCTAGATATTGCAGGAGAACTGCCGTCAACTGTTGCAGTGACCCTAACGCTTGTAGACACAGAACCCGAATTAACGACTGTTTGAACGATACCTTGACTGTTGGTTGTCGCAAACTCTGGATCAAGGATGATATTACCAACTTTAGTGTTTAATGAAAAATTGACCCGTTGGTTACTAACTGCAATGCCATTTTTATCCATTACCTTGAACTTTACAGTAGAAGCTTCTGCACCACCAGTTCCTTTGAGTTTAATGACCTCAGGCAATGCTTCTAAGAAAAAAATACTCCCTACGCTGGCCGGTAAAACATTCACAATTGCCTTGGCCGTTAGAGATTTTCCACCGACATTGGCACTAATATTTATAGTGTCATCCCCCACACAACCTTTTGCTAGGTAAGTACTCGTTGCAACGCCATTAACGGCAACAACAGGTGTACTTAATTCTGCTTCAGCATTTGCCTTTAAAGCACAAACAGAGGTGAATTGAACTTCTACAGGATCAGTAAATGGATTACCAGAATCATCCTGAATAGATACAGAAACACTTGAAGTTCCACCAGCTGAAACAATTGAAGGTTCAACAGAAGCTACACCGTTCTGGAACGGAGAACCACTTCCCATAAATACATTCGTCGCACCAATACTAAATACTAAAGGTTCAGATTTTTCTCCCGAAAGCAATGTTGCTGTTGCACTACCTGCACCAGGCTGAGAGCTGGCCAAAATTTGAACATATGCAACGCCTTGTTCAGTAATGGCTGTATCTATAGGTAATTCACCGCGAGTACTGGAAAATTGAACTATGGTTTGCTTGGAAATACCCGTCACATTAGCAATAAGATAACCAGGTGAAAGTGACGTTATTGTTGATATGGGAGTTTTTGACTCAAGGTCACTCACCATTATCAAGGATACCTGCGCACCGCCTGTTGATGCTCCACCATCACCTTTAGTATTAAAGGAAACATCTGATGTAACAGCACTCCCCCCTGTTGGAGTATAAGTTGCTGTAATTTTGCCAGAACCAAGTATATTACCAGGCAAGACATCAATGGAAACCTTACCCTCAGTATTAGTTACCCCACTATCAGGGGTTAACACTCCTTGACCCTCTAGACTAAAAACAACTCTTGCGCCACTTAAAGCTGATGAATTTTTCGTCAAGGTTGCAGTCAGCTTTCCTGGAGCAGCATTCGAAACTTCCGTTATTGATTGCCCACTTGAATTAGTCAGCCCCAATTTAATGACATATTTATCTGATGGTGTGGTGCCAGTGCCATCGTCGGAGATACTGCCTCCGCCGCCACATGCGACCAAGAAAAGTGAACATAATCCTGCGAGAAAAACCTTATACGCTGACTTCATTGTCAGGCTCCCTGTTACTCTGATGATAATACTAAGATTGACGCTTTTAACTTATAGGCTAACATTACACAATTTTCACCTAACTTTTCCAATACTCTCTTATTTTATTTCTCATATTTTGCAGCCAGTTTAACATCGGAACTCATTTAAACTTCTGCATTTTCTTGCTAGGCTTGTCGTCGCCAATATTAGAATGTATAAAAAACACACAGGAACCCCCATGGCAACCTTATTACAAAAGAAATTCGGCCTTACAAGCAAAATTCTGTTCGGTATGGCAACAGGTATTGCTTTAGGTCTCATACTCCGCAATGTCTTTCCAGAAAGCGATATCGTAAAAGACTATATTACTGAAGGTTTCTTACATGTTATCGGCACTATCTTTATCTCAAGTTTGAAAATGCTAGTGGTTCCACTGGTATTTATTTCATTAGTTTGTGGCACTTGCTCACTGAGTGAACCTTCAAAATTAGGTCGTTTAGGCGGCAAAACATTAGCCTTTTATTTATTCACAACAGCGATTGCTTTAATTCTCGCCATTGTCAGCGCGGTATTAGTTCATCCAGGTAATGCTTCGCTCGCTTCCGAAAAAATGGAGTACACAGCCAAAGAAGCGCCTAGTCTTTCGAGCGTCCTAATCAATATAGTGCCAACGAATCCGATGCAAGCCATGAGCGAAGGCAATATGCTGCAGATTATTATCTTTGCGGTGATTTTTGGCTTTGCGATTGCGCATATTGGCGAACGTGGGAAACGTGTTGCCGCGTTATTTGAAGATTTAAATGAAGTGATCATGCGGGTCGTTACGCTGATCATGCAGCTTGCGCCTTACGGGGTGTTTGCACTGATGGCAAAACTGGCTTTAACGCTAGGTTTGGGAACATTCGAAAGTGTGGTCAAGTATTTCTTTGTCGTGTTGGTGGTGTTACTCATCCACGCCTTTATCGTCTACCCGACCCTGCTTAAGTTATTCTCAGGCTTAAATCCGCTGATCTTTATTCGTAAGATGCGTGATGTGCAGTTGTTTGCCTTTTCAACCGCAAGCTCAAACGCCACCTTACCGATTACGATTGAGGCGTCTGAGCACAGACTCGGTGTTGATAATAAAATTGCCTCTTTCACCCTGCCATTAGGTGCCACCATTAACATGGATGGCACGGCGATTATGCAAGGTGTCGCTACTGTATTTATCGCCCAAGTCTTTGGTATTGAGTTAACCATTACCGATTATGCTGCCGTTGTTGTCACCGCGACCTTAGCGTCAATCGGTACTGCTGGGGTTCCGGGCGTAGGCTTGATCATGTTAGCTATGGTGCTTAACCAAGTTGGTCTGCCCGTTGAAGGTATTGCCCTCATTATCGGGGTTGACCGACTGCTGGATATGGTGCGCACCGCGGTTAACGTAACAGGCGATTGCGTCGCGACTGTGGTGATTGCCAAATCTGAAGGCGAATTTAACGAAACCGTATTCAACAATACTCAAGCCGGTAAAGTCGCCAGTAACTTCGATGAACAAGTGCATAAAGTAGAGTAATCCTCACTTTCGAATGCATCTATATCTACTAAAAAGCCCAACTCAGTTGGGCTTTTTTATTTGTCTTATCCTAATTTTGTGAACAAGCAAATAGAATAGTCCTTTAAAACCCATTACATTAGACCTCGTCAATATAGAAAGATAGAGAGGAAAACTATGTGGTGGAGAGTGAGCTGGATTATTGTCGCCTTTTGGCTGTTAAGCGCGCATTTTCTACGCTATGACCAGCTTGTATTAACTGGCCTATTTGCATTCGCGCCTATGGGTTTACTTATCAAACACCCTGTCGTCATTCGACTACTGCAAGCGATATTATTCATCAGTGTGGTAGTCGTTTGGGGCACAACCGCGATCGATGCGGTACAAATGCGTATCGCCCACGATGCGCCTTGGATAAGGCTGACAATCATCATGGGCGGCGTGATGCTCTTTAGTCTTGGCGCGGTATGGAGTGCGAACGGAATTTGGCGCAACAGAGCACGTTATAGCAAGACGGCATTCTAGCGTTCAGAAACATCACTAAATTGCTTTAAAGACAGTATAAATCCACCTGCATAGCAGGTGCCTTTGATACAGCCCCCTAGAATGGGGCTAACAAACTAATATTCCAATCTAACTGAATTTGCCTCTTGGCTTTCTCTTTAGCGACTTTATCCTGATACCTTACATATCTTCTGATGATATCCTCATTGGCTCCTACTGAGTCAACAAAATAGCCCCTCTGCCAATAGTGATTCCCCCAAAGCCTTTGCTTTCTTAAATAAGGAAATTTTGCAAACAGCCTGATCACTGTTCGACCTTTAACAAAAACCATCAATTCCGATACGCTTAGACTTGGTGGAGTCCTTACAACCAAGTCCACATGGTCCATTTGCACATTTAGTTCTACCACCGTAAATCTCTTCATATTGCAATATACATAAATACTTCAGTAAAGCTCCTTACCCAAGTTTTCTTTCAGAATCTTGTATCTGTACTTAGGTGCCCACACTAAGTGATACTAACAACGGTAAAATTCGTGTGATGAAGACTCGTATCTGCTCATGCTATTTACTCCTTCATTTGCTGGTAACAAACAAAGGCAGCATTTAGCATGGGTATTCTACGGGCAAATCCCCACATGAACGATCACCACCTCCAGAGGAGGTGATTTTAGAATACCAATAAAAATGCCACTCAAATGAGTGGCATTTTTTTACGATAATTTATCGCATGCGATTACAGCTGACAGCCTTCAACACTGTTTGAGTTTTCGTAAACAATGTCACCCACTGGGTTGTAGTCAGCAGCTACGATAGCTTGTTTCTCTTTCAGGAATGAATAGAGTAAGTCCGCATCTACATAACCGGTTTGGATTGGGCTAGCCAGTTTTGGATAACCGTCACCACCTGCAGCGTTAAAGCTAGGTACAGTGAACTTATAGCTTGCTGTCGCACTGAACTCTTTGCCGTTGATTTCGCTGATATTAGCCGTCTTAGCCGCACAGTCGATGGTCATTTTCACGCCAGTGATCTGCGCATAACCACCTGAACCGATTTGGATACTGCCCACAGCGCCTAAGTAAGCCGCAACTTCAGTACCCGTCATTTCGTTCAGGGTGACCATGTTGCCGAAAGGTTGAACCGTCAGTACGTCACGGTAAGTAATGTCACCCGCTTGGATAGAAGCGCGCACACCACCTGAGTTCATTACACCAAAGTCAGCAGACACTTTACCGCTTTGTGCCATGGCTAACATGCGGCCTAAGTTGGTTTGCTTGTTACGTACGTTTGCACGTTCACCATCGAGCAGCGCATCGGTAGTCGCAATCACTTCGTCTAACTTAGCTTGGCCTTTTTCTTGGTAGTAAGACAGCAGCTCTTTTAACTCAGCATCTGGCTCAATCTTAGTGCCAGCCAGTTCTGTGGTTTTCTTACCTGCTTCGTCCAGTTTACGCATGTTAACTGGGATCAGCTTGTAGCTCGCTAAATGCAGTTCACCGTTGAAGTATTGGAAATCTGCACGGCCAACATACTTACCCCATTCGTGGGCTTGCATGATCCAAGTGCCGTTTTGTTGATCTGGCGCGCAGTCATCACCAGGTTTGAAGTCGGCATAAGACTTATTGTCAGTACCCGGTTCCATACACACTGGATTTTGTGAGTGACCACCAATCACAACTTGTAAGTCGCCTTTATTCAACGCACGAGCCATAGCTACGTCGCCTGGGGCGTTGCTACCGTTTTGGCCATCGGCATAGTGACCCATGTGGGTCGTTGCGAAGATAATATCAGCCGCTTTGGCGTCTTTAATTTCTTTGATAACTTTCGCCACTTCCACTTTAGGATCGGTGAAAATTAAATCGCTGATAAATTCTGGGTTACCGATTTTTGCAGTGTCTTCGGTGGTTAAACCAATCACAGCCACTTTAAGACCGTTAATAACGAACACTTTGTAAGGCTCGAAATAACGTTCACCTTGACCACCCTCAGCATTTTTACGGTAAATGTTCGCCGCCAGCATTGGGAATTCGGCTAAACGACGCTGCATATCTAAAACAGATAATGGGTTATCGAATTCATGGTTACCGACTGCCATTGCGTCGTAACCAATTTTGTTCATACCAGTAAAGTCAGGAATCGCATCCTGTAAATCAGATTCTGGTACGCCAGTGTTTATATCACCGCCAGACAATAATAATGTTTGGCCGCCATTCTTGCTGACTTCAGCACGAATTTGATCAATTAACGCTTTACGCGCTGCCATACCATATTCGCCATCACTGTTTTCCCAGAAACGGCCATGGTTATCATTGGTGTGCAATACGGTAAAAGTTTTACAAGCACTGCCCGCTTCGGCACAGGTTGTTGGTACTTTAGTATTATCATCATCACTATTACAACCTGCTAGCGCAGCCAGCACTGCAGTCGCAATTAGTCCTTTAATAAGCTTATTTGTCATTACATCAACCCCTTGATTTTAATTATTTTATCATAGATAGATTGTCGCGAAGTCCATCCAATTCGCGTCACGCATAATAGCAAAGAATAAAGACGAATTGTGTCATTTTTATTAATAAACGTGACTTTAATGTGGAATCACAAGGAGGATTTAAGACAAATTTGTTTCAAATAAAAAATAAGCTAAACGGCTGATTTTTACTTTTTGTTTCAATGACTGAAAAATACCAGAATATTAAATTTAACTCGTTAAATTTAAGCAAGTTAGCAATTAATGACAAAACATCTTATTGTTCTGAATAAAAAACATCAAACAGTAAAAACACTTTTTACCGCATGATGTTTTTATCAGCATTTAGATTTTTCTACATTTCAAAACACTGTTGTAACCAAGTGCTTATTGCTTTTAATTGCACAGGGATGACCGAATGTGGCATAGGATAGGTTTGCCATTGCACTGAATATCCACCCGCCTCTAGCGCATTCTTCGCTAATAAACCTGCGGATAATGGCACCACATCATCCTGTTCACCGTGCTGATGTAAAATAAGCGTTTTCGCATTGGCAACACTTAATTGGCTGGGTAATACATCACCCGTCGGTAAATAACAGGAAAGCGCCATAATGCCAGCGAGTTTTTGAGGATAACGTAACCCCGTAAATAGGCTCATCACCCCGCCTTGGCTAAAACCTGCCAAGACGATGCGTTCACTCGGAATACCAGCCGCGATTTGTTCGTCAATCAAGGATTGCACACTCTGCTCCGAGGCCATCACGCCCTGCATATCGGCTCTATCGTGCAAATCCATGCTCTTGATGTCATACCAAGCGCGCATAATGTAGCCGCCGTTAATGGTCACCGCTTGCTCTGGCGCATGGGGGAAGATAAAGCGAATGCTATGCCCCGCAGGCAATCCTAACGCCGGAACCACAGGTGCAAACCCGGCGCCCGAGTCCCCTAAACCGTGTAACCAAATCACCGCCGCCGTCGCCTCAACTTGAGGCTCAATCACAATACGTTCAAGTGTCATACTGACAAATCCCTTATAAATCAAAAGTTATTATGCTCGCCCCGCGAGCGCTTTACAGATAATCAATGCCAATGAGGGCTTGCAATGCGTCGAGCTGATTTGTGTTATCTAATTTAATGCTCCAACGCACGCCGCCGCCATTGGCGATGATCATCGGCGGATCCTGTCTAAGGCTGATGTCTTCGGCCGCAGCTTGAAGCACCACATTGGCCATGTTCAGCCGGATCTGCACTTCAAATTCAGTGGCAATTAACTTACCCTGAGAAAATTCCACTAGCATCGCAATTCCGCTCTCGTGATAGTCACTGTTAAAACGCGCCATGATAGCAAAGTTATTTCGCCAAGGATGAACTTTTAAACTCGCATTAGGGTTGATGACAGACCAGCCATAGGTTGAGCAAGCTTAGGTTTATCCATCACCATCAAATCCACACAGCTGCAGTATTAGAGTCCGCTTACGTCAAGTCCTTATCCGCTCGGCATAGACGCTTAACCCAGCTTTTTAGCAAGGTAATCCCACAGTCTAGATAAAGTTTAATTACATTTTAGTGTCAGCTAAATTGCCCCAAAGCAGAGCAGTTCGAGTAAAATCCCGCATCAGCGATGCCAGCCCGCTCGCGGCTAGTGCGATTTACACCATAACAAGAATCACAACACTGGGTGGTTATATGTTTTTATCCCGTCGTACCCTTATTAGCAGCGCACTCTTGATGCTGCCATTAGTACATTATGCCAATGCGGCCAATACCTTACCGAATACGAACCTAGCCAGCGTCACCGCCAGCCAAATGCACTCTGTCACCGATGAGCTGACCTTTGCCAACTACCAGCAAGTGAGCATTCATCACATCGCATTGGCATTAAACGTAGATTTTGCGCAGCAGCAACTCTCGGGGGACGCGATTCTCGAACTGGATTGGCATCAGGCCGGAAAAGTACTAGTGCTCGATACCCGTGACCTTACGATTAACAGTGTCAGCATGTTAAATGCAAACGGCCAATGGCAATCCGTGCCCTTTAGTTTAGGCACAGCCGATAAGGTCAAAGGCGCAGCGCTCACCATCAATCTGCCTCAAGAGCGAGTCGCTAAGGTCAAAGTTAATTACCATACCTCCAAGAATCCATCCGGTATTCAATGGCTGACTCCAGAGCAAACCCAAGGTAAGCAATGGCCATTTATGTTTAGCCAGAGCCAAGCCATTCATGCCAGAAGCTGGATCCCGCTGCAAGATACGCCCGCAGTGCGCCAAACCTATAGCGCCACTGTCACCGCTAAGCAATGCATTAGTGTCGTGATGAGCGCCGACCGAAAGAACGTGTCTTCGACGCAAACCCAATTCACTATGCCGCAGGCGATTCCGGCCTATTTGATTGCCATTGCCGCGGGACATCTGCAATTTGCCGCCTTAGACGACACCTCAGGCATTTGGGCCGAGCCCGAAATGCTTGCCAAGGCCAGCAAAGAATTTGCCGATACGCCGGAGATGATCGCCATCGCCGCCAAACGTTACGGCGATTACCGTTGGGGCCGATACGATTTGCTGATCCTTCCGCCGAGTTTCCCCTTCGGCGGGATGGAAAATCCGCGATTATCCTTTATTACCCCCACAGTCATCGCGGGAGATAAAAGCCTAGTGAGTTTAATCGCCCACGAGCTGGCCCATTCTTGGTCGGGGAATTTAGTCACTAACGCCACCTGGCGCGATCTCTGGCTTAACGAAGGTTTTACCACCTATGTGGAAAACCGAATTATGGAAGATCTCTATGGCCGCGACCGCGCCCTGATGGAGCAAACCATTGGTTACTCTGAACTATTGGCCGAATTAGCTGAGTTGCCCGCTGGCGATTCAGTGCTGCATATTGACTTAGGCGATCGCGATCCCGACGATGCCTTTAGCGGCGTCCCCTATGTGAAAGGGCAATTATTTTTGCGCTTCCTCGAGCAAAAATTTGGCCGCGAACGGTTCGACACCTTTGTGAAAAGCTACTTCGATCACTTTGCGTTTCAAAGCATTACCACGGAGCAGTTCCGCAATTACCTCACGCAGCAGTTATTGCAAAAATATCCCAATATCGTCAGCGAGTCCGAAGTGGATACTTGGGTAGAGGGACAAGGTTTACCCAGCTTTTTAGTGCCACCCAACTCACACGCCTTCGATGATATCGATGCCCAGCGCCAAGCGTGGTTAGAAGGCAAGCGTGAGGCCCGCGCGCTAAACACTCAGGGCTGGACTGTGCATCAATGGCTACGCTTTATTAATGAAATGCCAAGGCTAAATCTCACAGAGCAGCAATTAGCCGAGTTAGATAAGGCCTTTCATTTTACAGGCACCCACAATAATGAAATCGCTTTTGCCTGGTATGCCCTCGCCCTCGATAACGGTTATTACAGTGTCCTACCTGCATTGAAACAACATTTAACCGAGATTGGCCGGCGCAGGCTGATTGTGCCTTTGTATCAAAAACTGGCGAGCAGCGAGCACTATGACTGGGCAAAAACCGTTTACTTAGCGGCCCGCAGTGGTTACCACCCACAGACCCAAGCGAGTCTTGATATGATGTTTAGTGATAAACCGATGAAGCATACCCATTAAACTGTGCACTTGTTGGGCTTGAACGCAGGAAAGCCTGTGCTCAAGCATCGCCACGAAAAGTGGCCATAAGTTTAGCGGTGAATCCTTTGCACAAAAACCACGATGTTGATTGCGAGACTTTCATTGCTAGAGTTTGTTTGAAACCAAAGCATTTACGCACAAAAAAGCCCAAACCTAGGTTTGGGCTTTTGTTTACTTATCTGGTCGTTATTCCTGGGCACACCTGCTGTTGCAGAGTATTAATGGGAGAAACCACACAGATTAGTGGTGGTGACCGCCGACACCGTGGGCATGACCGTGGGCAATTTCTTCATCGGTCGCATCACGGGCGCCAACCACTTCGATATCGAAGGTTAAGTCACGGCCCGCTAATGGATGGTTAACATCCACAGTCGCCATAAACTTACCCACTTTGACGATAGTCACTTGGCGTTGACCCTGATCAGTATGAACCACAGCCGTCATGCCTGGCTTCCACACGCTAGCGCCTAACAGGTGCTTCACAGACACACGTTGCTGCGCCGCTTCACCTTCGATACGCTGACCATAGGTTTCAGTGCATGGCAGAGTAACAGTGAACTTTTCACCAATCGCTTTACCATTAATCGCATTCTCAACACCTGGCATCATGTTGTCATGGCCGTGTAAGTAAGCAATCGGCTCGCGACCTTCGTTTGTCTCGATCACTTCGCCTTTTTCGTCGCGCAGAGTGTAGTTAAACTGCACAACCATATCGTCTTTAATGCTCATCGAATATCCTTTGATTTGCTTCGATTTCAAATGTCGGCCGAGCTTAACAAAACTGGCCTTTGCACTCCACTGTTTTATCCCTGCGATACCTCACCAAAGCTTAAACGGCTGCGGATCAGCAAGCCCCATGCCTAAAGTGGCATAGGGTTGAGTGAACCATAAGCCACTTGCGGCAATATTCGCAGGCAGTACGACACAACCTAAAGACTTTAGAGTGAAATCCCCAGAGCACTGAAGACTTCAGGGCTTGGGAAACCGTCGGCAATCATATTCTTACTGCGCTGGAATGCTTGGATCCCCGCCGAAGAGTTACGCCCAAGTACGCCGTCGGGCTTTCCGACATCGAAGCCTGATTCATTCAGCTTGGTTTGCAACTGTTTGATTTGCTCGCGACTCAAACGTGGTTGCTCGGGCGGCGCCACTTTTAATGGTTCGCCACCATTAATTCTATCGGCCAAATGACCAACGGTAATGGCGTAAAATTCGGAGCGGTTCCAACGCATGATCACATTGAAGTTCTCATAGCCTAAAAACGCGGGGCCAGTATGACCCGAGGGCAAATACAGCGCCGCCTTCATATCGATAGCGGGTAAAGGCAGTCCATTACTTTGCACGACAGATTGCGCCGCCCATTGGGATAGCGGCTGCGCCTGTTTGGCGCCAAGGTTTTCATAGTTGAAATTGCGCGGCAATACCACTTCACGCCCCCAACGCTCATTGCGTTGCCAGCCTAAGTGCTGCAAAAAGTTCGCCGCCGAGGTGAGTGCATCTTCGGTGCTATTCCACAAATCGGCCTTACCGTCACCATCACCATCGATGGCATATTTAGCATAGGCCGAGGGCATAAACTGGGTGTGCCCCATGGCGCCGGCCCAAGAGCCCACCATAGTGCTCTTATCAAAGCCGTATTTTTCTTTTAACTTAAGCGCTTGCATCAGCTCAGTCGTAAAATAGCCACTGCGACGCGGCTCACAGGCCAAGGTCGCAAGGGAATCTAACACAGACATTTTGCCTTTGTAGGAACCGTAGTTAGTCTCTAGTCCCCAGAAAGACAGAATATATTGTGGCGGTACACCGTATTCCTGCGCCAATTTATCGAGCAGCGCGCGGTGTTTTTGCAGTAAACGGCGGCCTTCATTCACCCGCCAATCGGTCGCCCGCTTAGTAAAATAGTTGTTGAAGGTTTGACTAAACTCGGGCTGAGCTTGGTCAAGCTCAATCACTTTAGGCACAAACTGTAAACTGGCGACTGTGTCTTGGATAGTGGCTTCGGATAAGCCTTCGGTACGTGCGCGCTCCTGTAGGTTAGCCACACAGGTCGGAAACGCTGCAGCATGGGCGGCGATGGTGTCACTGAGCGGCATTTCTTGCACGGCGGCCTGCGTCTCAGCGATCGCGGTTTGAGTCGTACCGCCGGAGGTTGGCGCGCTCGAACACGCACTTAAGCTCACACACGCGGCGATGCTGGCGGCAAGATAGGGCATTCCTTTCAATTTGATCAAATCAATTACTCCTACAGTCAGCGCTAAGAATGTATCTTAGCTGAGCGAGGCAAGAGGTGGATCACCCCAAGCCAAGAGAGATACGATATTAAGCCATAAACAGGTTGCCGCTGTGTTGATAGGCCAACAAACAGGGCAACGGCCAAACATCCACGAAACTATTTTCTCCCCCAGAAAATCGAGCCAGATACTCACCAACAATCAGTAATCATTATCGGTGCCTCTGCTCGGCACATCCTGACCCATAGCGCCCGCTAACACAATGCTTATCACCAGAAATCGCCAGATAAATTCACTTATTGCTCAGTTAACCAACAGCGAAAAAATCTTAGCAAAGAATCCCTTGGACTATCTATCCGTTGCCGTATAATGGACAAGTTAACAGCATACTTCAAAGAGACCTATCATGACTGAAATCAACGCGGCGTTGGCTGGCTTTATCGAAAACGTAAAAGAACATCAAACACTCTGGGGTTTGATGGATGAAACTGGCGAAGGCTGGGTCGTTTGTGACTCGGGCGAGTTCGAAGATACTGATGTTATGCCTTTATGGTCGAGTGAAGCGCAGGCAAAATCTCACTGCACCGAAGAGTGGAAAGACTACCAAGCGGTGGCCATTAGCCTCGAAGAATTCCTCGAGTACTGGGTATCGGATCTCAACGACGATGGCGTGTTGATTGGTGTTGATTGGCAGAGCGATGAAGACTGCTTAGAGTTAGATCCTATCGTTCTGGCGAAAGATTTAGTTGATGTTGAAGAGGTTTAAATCCATCAACCAAAACAGCATGTTTAAGGCATCAAGGGCTGAGGTATTTAGCTCTTGATGTCCGCTTTCCCTTGTATCGACATACCCTTCGATAAACGTCACCTCTGTTGGTTTTGCGGCGAGCCCTGCAAAGACCGATTGGAATATCAAGCAGAGTCACATGCGCCCCACCCGGCTTTAGCCGTTCCTTGCTGCGCCGAATGCTTAAAACTTGCTAAAAAGCACACCTTAACCTCTATCTGGGACTGCCGTGTGGCGGTTAAAGATGCCCTAATGAGCATTTATGCCAAGCACTTAGCCATTGGGATTAATTGGACGGAGGAAGAGTTAGCCGAGTCTGAGTTTTCCTGCAAAGTGTTTGAAGGCTTTAAAAAAAGCGCTTGGATGATGTATCAAATTTCCCGCGACAGGATTAATTTTCCGGGCTGGCCGATACAGCTTGAAGGGGTTGAACTCGAATGCCAGTTAGACAGTACTCGCTTTGAGTTTGATGGGGTGACTTACACCTCTTTACCCGCGGCGATTCACTACTACAGCCAGCAATTTTGCTTAGATCCCGTATTTTTTGCCGAGCTTATTCGATTAGTCGGTAGGCAGAGATTTAACTATGCCCTTAGGCTTGCGCGGATCCATATCGCGGCAGCCAAAGAGATGAAGCGCCAAGTCCTTGCCGATGTTAAAGCCGAACTCAGCCAATAAACCGTATCGCGGTAAATCGTCTACATCACAGCAAATAGTCCAAGTTACAGCCAATAGTACGAGCCACAAGTGAAATACTAAAAGCGAGTGCTGAAAATAACGAGGCCGCAAATCGCAGGTTGCTAGGGCGGCCAATGGGTTTCAAACCTGTAATTGAGCAATCGGTTAAATCAGTGGCGTTATTTGCCAATAACTTGTTTTAACCTGTCTTGCACCACTTCCACCAGCAAGTCAGGCTGGAATTTAGAAATAAACCTGTCGCAGCCAACCTTCTCAACCATCGCATTGTTAAAGCTACCGCTGAGCGAAGTGTTTAAGGTGATAAATAAATCCGCCATCGCCTTATCGTTACGCACTTCGTAGGTCAGCTTGTAGCCGTCCATCTCCGGCATTTCGGCATCGGTTATCATCATCAACAGCTCTTGGGCGACATTCTTGCCTTCATCGCGCCATTTTTGCAGTAAATGCAATGCCTGCAAGCCATCGGAGGCTTCGATGATTTCAATCCCGAGTTGGCCTAAGGTCTCACGCACTTGGCGCCTTGCGGTTGACGAGTCATCGACAATCAAGACCTTCTTACCGGGCATCTTGTCTAACAGGCTCTCATCCAATACCCCTTCGGAGAGACGAATATCGTAATGGACGATTTCCGCAAGTACCTTCTCGACATCGATGATCGACACCAGTTGCGACTGACCTTGATATTCGATGCGGGTGATGGCCGTGAGGTAATTATTTCGCCCAGCCGTTTTAGGCGGCGGCATAATATCGCTCCAGGTCATGTTGATAATGTGCTCGACCTTACCGACTAAGAAGCCCTGCACACTGCGGTTATATTCGGTGATGATCATATTGGCATCATCTCCCGGAGGCACAGGTTTAAAACCGATAGCCGAACGCAGGTCAATGACGGGAATCGACATGCCACGAATATTCGCCACCCCAAAAATATGGGGATGACTGCCGGGCATAGAATTTAATGGTGGTAACTTGACGACTTCTTTGACTTTAAAGACGTTAATCGCAAATAACTGGGTAGAGTTAATTCGAAACAGCAGCAGTTCGAGCCGATTTTCACCGACGAGTTTGGTTCGTTGATCTACGGTTGCAAGCACGTTTGCCATAATGCGACTTCTCTACTTTGGAGGAACAGCTTTCCTCACCAGTGACGGATTAAGCTAAATTATAGCGGTAAACTCACCATGAGAACCATGCGATAAGTCGATTTTATCTAAAAATTACAATCACTCGGCAATCCTTTATCGTTCGGCAGGCGTCCCGATAAATACGTGATTCGCTTACGGCTATCGCGCATCTATCGTTGCAATTCCTCCCTTTATGCCATGCGTTTTTGAGCTAGCACCATGCCCGAAAGATTGAGAAGATTTCTCTCGCAGAGGATCTCAAATCCCCCTTGGCGCAGTCCTGCTAACCATTCTTGATGGTTAAATCGATTCTGTTGCGGATGCTCAAACAACCGTCGACTCAAGGGATTGCAAATAGCAGCGCGGTATAAATCCTCTACCACAAAGTAACCGTTGGGTTTTAGCACCCTTGCCACCTCGGCAACCGCCGCTTGCCAATCGGGAATATGGTGAAACACGGCAAAATTGAACACCACATCAAACTGGGCATTTGCAAAAGGCAACGCAGTAGCATCGGCAACACTGAATGCCAATTGGCTTAACCCATTGGGTGAATCATGCCAGCGCGCTTTAGCGGGTGCGACCATCTCAGGGTCAAGATCGACAGCCGTGACTTGCTCGGCCCCAAAATGGTCGCGGATCAACTGAATTCCGTTACCAAAACCACAACCAATTTCGAGTGCGTGACGTATATAAGGAAGGGGTTTGGGCATCATAGAAGTCAGTAATGGCGCTTCAATATGGTTTTGCAACCAAAAACGTAGCGGATGCTGGACTAACTTTTTCTCGAATGGATTTAACTTCATCTCATCCCCTTAAATGAATCGGTTATTGCTTGGTACACTGATCAAATTCTGTATATGGTACGTAATGATATAGACATAAGTTCACTTGAGGCCACTATGAAATTACCTCTTTTTCCTTTGCCAATCTGTTTATTACCAGAGGGATATACTCAGTTGCGCATTTTTGAACCCAGGTATAAACGCTTAGTCGCTGAATCCCTTAAATCGGCGGATGGCTTTGGCCTGTGTATGACATCGGAGGATGGCAAAACCATTTATCCCATCGGCACGCTGGTGCATATCATCGATTTTGAAACCTTACCTGATGGTATGCTCGGAATAAGCATTCAAGGAAAACAACGCTTCACACTCGGCGATATCAGCATAGAGTCGGACGGATTAAAGTGCGCCGAGGTGAAACTTATCGATAATTGGCCGAGTGCACCGATTGAAGACGATGAGCGTTACTTGAGTGAGATGCTGCAAAACATTCTTAAGGAGTTCCCGCAGCACCTGCAACATTATCAGGTGGAACAATTTGAAGATATCGCCTGGGTGTGCCAACGCTGGTTAGAAATTCTGCCGGTTCAAGCTGCCGAGAAATACGCTTGTATCAATGCATTAGATCATCAACTAACACAGGATTTATTACATACTGTCATTCAATCAGCTTGAGTGATCCAACTTCCCGCGCACCACGTATTGCTCTGTATGCTTATCGAATGTCGGCCCTGACGTAACATCTTTTGTGATGTTCAGACTGGATTGAACCTTAAGTAAAGAGCTAATAATGGAAAATTTTCAATCACATTTAGCGCAAAATCGCTATGATAGACAGTTATCATCCCATATCGATATGGCTATGGAAAACGATAGCACTATTTCAACAGCCGATGAGCCAGTCACAGATGCGGATCCTTTAGCGCGCGCCATTCTAAGAGTCGCGAATCAACGGGATAAAGCCGCCTTTGCGGAATTGTTCAGCCATTTTATGCCCAAAATTCGTGCATTTGGTCTGCAACGCTTAAATCAGCAAGGGCTGGCCATGGATCTAGTGCAAGAAACCATGACCTTAGTGTGGACCAAGGCCCATTTGTACAATGCCGACAAAGGCTCGGTGGCGACCTGGGTATTTACCATTATGCGCAACCAGTGTTTCGACATGCTCAGGCGCATCCAACATAATCGTGAAGATGCCTTCGGGGATGATATTTGGCCTATTTACGATGTCGCCGTCAGTCAAGAAAGCGGCCCAGATCATAAACTCACCGCCAAGCTACTCGCGCATTTAGATGCCCTGCCCCTACCTCAACGCCAAGTGGTTCAAGGGATCTATATGCAAGAACTCACGCAACAAGAATTAGCCGATGCCTTAAAAGTCCCGATTGGTACGATAAAATCGCGACTCAGATTGGGGTTAGAAAAGCTGAAAAGCTTTTTGGAGACGCAACATGATTAAACATCATCCCCATACCGATTTGCTATTAGCCCATGCACAAGGCGAGCTGCCGTTGTCTATGTCGATTGCCATTGCGGCCCATTGTGCCCTTTGCCATGAGTGTCAATCGCAAGTCAGCCGCTTTACGGAACAAGCGGCAGAACTCGCCTTTTTAACGCCGAGCCAAACCACTGAACCTGCTTTTATCAGCGAAACCGATACCGCACAAGATGACGCCTGGCAGCAAATGTTGTCGCATATTATGGACTTGCCAGAAGCAACGCCAACTGAAAACGACTATCTCGCCAAAGCGACGGTTTCCCTAAATCATAAGCATGTGCGCTATGAGATCCCTACAGTCTTTCGTCAACATATCGCTCATCCGTGGCAGCAGATTGGTAAAGTCAGCCGAATGCGTTTCGATGTGAATGAAAGCCACACCCGCGCCAGCCTATTGCATATCGACGCCTTAGGTGAGATCCCGCAGCATACCCATAAGGGATACGAACTAACCCTGTTATTGGCAGGAGAATTTTCGGATCTCAACGGGCAGTATGTTCCCGGCGATTTCATCATCTTAGATGGCAACACGCATCATTCACCCAAAACCCAGTCAGGCTGCCTCTGTTACACAGTGTTAGATGCGCCGTTATATTTTACCAAAGGGCTCAGTAAATTATTGAATCCCATTGGTGAGCTGATTTATTAATCTCGCTGACATTTAAAATAAGCTGGCAGAGTGAATAACCGATAAACGCAAAATTACAACAAAATACCAACAAACTTATTTCCCGCTGAGTAAAAAATAAACTTGCCAGCTGGAATTTTGCTGTTATACTGCCCGCCGTTTTGAGAAGTATCTTGTCGTTATCCTTTTTATATCGATTTGTCCATTCGCGTAAGCAATGACAAAAACGATCCTCACGAAGAAAGCCTACTACAAGTAAGTCCCACAAAAATAATGAGTTAGTGATTTTCTGCATCGACTCAAAAACAGTGAACTATTTAATTAAACCCATGTCATAGTACTGTCACTTTACTATGGTCAACTGGGCTAATTGAGATATTCCATTGACATAATCGCTGATATGCATTAGTTATCAATAAGGCATCTCTTGATTAATGATCATGGAATGGGTAACCTCAAGACTCATTAGTATCATCTTTCGCAATTATGCTAAGGATATTTTATTGTTATAACTTACTCACCCAAGGGTGAATTGAATTAAAAGGAGTGTGGCCTATGTCATACAAAATTAACGGACATGAAATCACAGTGAACTTTCCTGTAGACTCTATTTCAGTTAACAAAACATCCATTGCTTTTACCGATAGACAAGGTAAAAACAAGCAGACTTTTTCAAAGCGCACCGAAGCCTTAAACTTTATGAAATGGCTATTGTCGGCAAATAAATAAGTCTCATGGTGTACTCCTGAGAGTACCCAAGACGGTGTTTAGGTTTATTCGGTTCCCATTTTCCTCGCCATACCGAAGCCTAAATGACCTAAATAGATAGCCCAATATCACGATTTGCTATCCCCTTACGTCGAATGACGAACTCGTTTGGTTCAGGCGGTATCTAGCTCACACAGATACGTGCCGAACCAAATGTGTATTCCGCGAACCTAGATCAAATTAATCTGTATTTGTCACTGCTAATATAATCACTCACTCAGTTTGTGAATGTATTTTCTATGTCAAAACCCGATACTAAAACGGCTATGCTGACCTTAATAACCCAGATTAAACAGGTTATTCCGCTCAACTTAGATGAAGCACAAATGTGCCAAGGTGAGTGTTTAGGCTGTTCTAAAAAAATGCTGGAAATGTTGGATGCTGAAATAAGCTATTGGCAATATTCAACCGATACGCCGGGATTGAAAGATCTTAAACATCTGGAAAAGATAGCCACACGCACCCACAAAATATTAAAGCGCAATAAGTTAGTTGGCTAAACGCTATCCTGCATCGCCCTCACCATATTTTCGTCTGTATCTTGGCAACATGGTTTGATTCCCTAATAGCCCACCCTGATGAATATAGAGAATGGAGGCATGTTGCTCGCGCCGTAAATAATCCTCTAACACCATAAAGCCTAAGGGATCGTAGAGTAATTCAAATTGCACACCGCTGGCACAGAGTCGTTGCCACATGGCATAAAACTCAGGATAGAGTTTCCCAAAATGGTATTTCTTCCCCACATTCAAAATCTGTGGATGTTCAGCAGAGTTGGGATTTAACTCATAAAACTGCTGCGTTAAATATTCATCGCCGCCGACAACGGCGCAGGTAAGCACTCGAATATTCAATTGCTGACGCACAAAATACTGATTTAAAAAAAGCGCCGTCGTACCTGTACCTGCGGGTAAAAACACCTTGAGATCGGAAATATGCTGAGACTCGGCCCAAGCAGCTATTTCGGCGGCTAACTGACTGACACCATATTGCGCATACTGGCAGCGCCCGCCCTCGGGAATAAACAAAGCCTTAGGCTCAGCTGGCATGACTTGCTGCTCAATATAATCTTGGCAAGTCCTATTAGGCTCACGATGAAGAGAAGGATTGGCTGCAATCAGGCTTGATAAATTAATGACACGCGTACCATTAGCAATAGCGGCGGCATAGTTACCAGTCGGCAACGTGCGGACATGGCTAGCAATATGATCCACATAAAAATCGCACTGCCAACCCTTTAGCTTGGCGAGCGCCGACAGAGAATACAACGAGTTAGCCTGCGCGGAGCCATGACCAATCAGCTTAGTCACACCAGTAAACTCATGATCTAGAAAATAGGCAAACTTACGCGCTTTATTGCCACTAAACGCAGGATGCAATAAATCGTCTCGCTTGAGAAATATCTCGCGCCCGGCAAAGGAAAAAGACTCTACTGGACTCTTAGAGAGCAAGCTTTGACTCAACTGGCTATTGGCTAACATGAATACACTCGAAGGAAACAAGGCCGTTAGTGTACCGCGAGCTTGTCTACATCGTCCGTAATTATTAAGCATTTTCGCGAAAATCTAGCATTTTTTACAACGTCACACAGTCATCAACATAAACATCTTATTGATAAATAATGAAAAATATTTTGGCACAATTCTCGCTTATACCATTTAAGTATCAATTAATGATCCTGTGTGTTGGCCAACATCATTCCAACACTGATTTAAAATGAGTTAAGGAGTATTCAATGTCGCTTTTACGGTTAATTTTCAATATCGCTTGGTTTGTCCTTGGTGGATTTGTGATGGGACTCGCCTGGTGGCTCGCGGGGATTTTGTGTTTTATCAGTATTATTGGTATTCCCTTCGGCCGAGCCTGCTTTGTGATTGGCGAATTGACCTTCTGGCCCTTTGGGCAGGAACAAATGAATCGTCGCCATTTAACCGGACGTGAAGATTTAGGCACTGGCGCCTTTGGCATGGTAGGCAATATTATTTGGTTCTTGCTGTTTGGGATTTGGTTGGCCATAGGTCATTTAGCCCATGCCCTTGCCTGCTTTGTGACGATTATTGGTATCCCCTTTGGGATCCAACATATCAAGCTGGCGCTATTAAGCCTGACGCCGATCGGGCAAACCATAGTAGCGAAAGCGTAATAACCACAGTAGCGAAGGCGTAGTAATCATAGTCGCTAAAGCGTAAGGCAAATCACTCAGCACTACTCTACGTCAGTAGGTAGTGCTGATAAATAGTTTGGCAGTGACTGCACTAACCTTGCCTCATGAAAGGCGGTTTCCTCATCGAGCAAGTCGCCACAATCTACAAACCGCTCACTCACTTCCCCTTGTTCTAGGCTTATGATTTCGAATAGATAATGCGCCAGTTTAGCTGGCGCATCTATGGTGATGTCATGACCACAATAGGCCAAGACAACCAACTCGACCTTAAACTGTTGTGCTAATGCCCTACTGGTTTGAATATTCACTAAGGCATCACGATCACCCGATAAAATACTGACGGGCACAGTTAAAGACGCTGGGCAGCGATAACGAAACGCCGCCCACAACTGACGACATGCATTGCTGAAAAATGGCGTCGACTCGTGGCGATATCGGCTCCAACGCTCAATCAAGGCAATATCGCGCCGATGGCGATAGCTGGTTAAGCGTACAATCGTCGATTCGATGGGATTAAGCTGTCGACCACGGCAACGATTGAGCCAAGCACTCAGGGCATTCAATCCATTAAATCGTTGATACCATGGCGATAAGTTAGCCGCGCTGCTATTTAATACAAATAGGTGCTTTATCTGCTCCGGGCGCTGCTTAGCCATTTCCATGGCGAGCATGCCGCCCATCGATAAGCCCAGCAGATAAAAGGCTTGTCCCGCTAGTTGCTCATCCAATTGTTGCCACACCGAACTGGCATATTCAGCGATAGTTAAAGGGCTGGCTTGGTGAGTGAGGATCCCATTGCCGGGCAAGTCTGGGGTGAAAACTCTGCAACCCCGTTGCCTCAACCTTTGATCGAAGCCATTCCAATGGCGTTGATCCCGCATTAAGCCCCTGAGTAATACCCAAGTTGTCATCAAAAATGCTCCCGATACCAAAACTGCTGCGCGCTCTGTGCCAGTCGTGTGAGATGTTCGGGCGTCAGTCCTTCTAACTCCCGTGCGTACGCCGCCTCCATCAAGAACTGCATCAGAACTGTGTGCCGACGTAAAATCCTGTGGTGCCTGTGTGTTTTTTGCGGATTAAAAAATCCCGCAAAATTAAATATTTGCCTTGGATTTTTCTTAATCCATGCCCAAGAGCCCATCTCTAAGGTCAAAGGTAAGAACGGAATATTTGCTTGAGGATCTTGGGCATGATGCTGGCGGTACAAGTAATCCCAAATATCACCGTGGGTGCGATAAAACTGGCTCTGGGGCGCAAGCCGATAATGGCCATGATGGGGATAGCTGGCCTCAAATAATTGCTTTAAGTGATAAATGAAGTGGGCATTTTCAAAGGACGCGCGAGTATGGGCATAGGGAAACCAGATATGATCCGTCAAACCAAAGCCAGAATGCGCATCGAGGGAAATGAGACTGGTACTTTGTCTAAGCAATTGTTGCACATAGGCCACCAGCCCTGCGGTTTCAAGCTCCATGCCGCCAAGGCCACGAAACCAAGGTAACTTAGAGGAGAGCCGCTGCCCTCCAACCATAAAAGATACTTTTTCACGGGACTCGATTGGCGCATTGCGCATCAAGTCGACCTGATTTCCATTACCGCGACTCCCCAGCAGTAACCCGACGGGATTCACCACAGGGACAAAGGCTAAGCGGATGTCCGTTAATAACGCTTGTAAGTGTTTGTCCCAAGCAAGGCGCTGTAGCAGGCTGTTAAGCAAAGCTAAAATCACCTGAGAGCCAATCCGCTCCACCCCATGCACGCCGCCGACGAATAACACCGTCGGACAAGGGCGTTCGGTAAGGCCTAACTCGACACTGTAGAGCGGAAAATGTTGGTGCCGAAATGGAATGTCCGCAAGAATCTGATATTTGAGTTTAAGATGATGAGTATCAATGAGTTGTGAAAGTGTATCTAACTCGAATGGAATGTTATTCATATCATCCTAGAAAGTGAAATGAGCATCGACTCATAGCCTTAGGACGATATTAATGGCGAACCACGACACATTTATGACAACAGATTAAGCCAAAGCCAAGTTCACTTTAGTGGCGTGTCACTTCCTCCTGAAACAACAACTCCCCCATAATACTCTCAATATCCAGCTGAGCTAAGCCTTGGTCGAAAACATCTCGCCAATGGCGCCCCTCCTCGGTATTACGAAACGCGACGTAGAGCTGTTTATTCGCAAGCAGTTGTTTATTCACCTGTAATTTATCCGCCAATGGCTGCAGATGAGGCTGCTTTAACAAGTAATAGAGTACGTTGACATCAATCACTGCACCATCGATGCGACCGGCTGCCACCTTCTTGATGTTTTGTTCATCGGAGATCACGGCCTCGACGGGCTGTGTACCAGAAGCAATCATCAGATCTAGGGAGTCGGTATTCACATAGTCCTTCACCACCCCTAAGGTATAGCGGTTCAGATCGGCTAAGTAGTGCCAGCTGATGGGATGTGATTTTTGCTCAACAATGCCTAATGGACTGATCCCTATCGGTTTTGAAAAAACAAACTTGTCCGTTTCAAAATAATATTCTGGAAAATAGCCAATGTAATCGGAGCTTGGCATAGCCGCCAATTTTATCGCCCGGCTCCAAGGGTAAAAATCCACGACCAGTTGCTGTTCCATACGTTCGAAGGCGGCTTGAGCGACCGCGACACTGGCCCCTTGTTGTGCCAGTTGCTGACCGGAATAAGGCGGCCAGAGTAATGAGGTGAGCTTAAGCGTATCGGCAAATGCGCTATTGGCCGTGGCGAAAAGGCAACAGAGCATCAGTAGGCACCAGCGGAACATAACACCTCCATCAAAGGATCATCTGTTTTAATGGATTGAAAAACAAACAATTCATCACATGCTCATCGGTTAAACTCTTTTCAGTATAATCAGCGATGCTTCAAGGTACAGTGAATATTTGTTACATATTAAGCCGACGAGAACCTAGCTTAAGCAGAAATGATAAGAGTAGACTGAAACGAGCATCGATACTCACCGTCGTCATGCATGCGGCGAAAAGTAGAAGATGAGGTCCAGCTGATAAAGTCAATCTGAGGGGACGCGATATGCCAATTTATTTCAAAGACAGTAAGTTGACTTTTATGCATCCCGCGATGACTCGAACCGTCATTACCGTGATTGGTGCATGTTTTACCTTAGTCGGAGGGATATTTTTACTCTTACCCGGACCGGGACTGCTGTTTATCCTGATAGGACTAACCCTCTTGAGCACCCAGTATCCTTGGGCAAAACGTTGGCTGCGCCTAAGTCAACGACAATTAACTAAGAGTGCGGCTTGGCTCGATAATCAAATTCGCCGCCACCGTCGATAATTTTGAATCTCGACCTAAACATCAACCCAAGCCATCGAACTTGGGTTGATTTATCTTATGTGCCCTTGGGCGTGATGACGTTTTAGGGGGATTTTTACAGCGATATGGCTAACGTTTATGCAAGGCAGAGTCCGTGCTGTGTAGTTATTCTACATAAGCGGACGATAACGCAGCAGAAACGCCAGCTAAACGCTGCCCAAAGGATTTCATCTCAAAACGTCAACATGACCTATGCATTAATATCTTCATATAACTCTTGGTACATCAGCTCACGCATTTTAAATTTCTGGATTTTGCCCGTGACAGTCATGGGGTATTGCTCCACAAACTTGATGTAGCGAGGCACTTTAAAGTAGGCAAATTTTTCGGTAAGGAAATGGCGAATATCCTCCTCTGAAATCGTGGCACCACTGCGAACCTTGATCCACGCGCACACTTCCTCGCCGTATTTATCACTGTGTACCCCAAACACTGCTGCATCTTGCACATCTTTATGGGTGTAGAGTTTCTCTTCAATTTCACGGGGATAGATATTCTCGCCGCCGCGAATAATCATATCTTTAATACGACCAACGATTTGCACATAACCTTGCTCATCCATTTGGCCAATATCGCCAGAATGCAACCAGCCTTCACTATCGATGGTTGCCGCCGTTTTTTCAGGATCATTCCAGTAACACTGCATTATGCAATACCCACGGCTACAGACTTCACCGGGTGTATTTATCGGCAGCACTTCACCAAATTCATCGACGATTTTCACTTCGGTATGGGGTAAAGCCCGGCCAACGGTAAGCACACGCTTCTCTACCGGTGAGTCGATTTCAGTAATGTGGTTCAGCGGGCTGCACTCGGTTTGCCCATACCCAATTAACACTTCCTGCATATACATCAGGTTTTGTACCCGGCGCATCACTTCTTCTGGGCAAGTCGCTCCCGCCATAACACCGGTACGCAGTGAGCTTAAGTCAAAGCGTTTAAATTCGGGGTGCTCTAACTCGGCAATAAACATAGTCGGTACGCCGTGCAGTGCGGTGCAGCGCTCACGCTCTACCACCTCTAGGGTGGTCAGCGGATCAAAGGAATCCCCAGGAAAAACCGCCGCCGCGCCCTTAGCAAGGCACACTAAGCTCCCCAGCACCATGCCAAAGCAATGATATAAAGGCACAGGAATGCAGAGCTTATCTTCACAGGTAAACTTCATCGCCTCGGCCACTAAGTACCCATTATTCAATATGTTATGGTGCGATAAGGTCGCACCCTTTGGGCTACCCGTAGTGCCAGAGGTAAATTGAATATTAATGGCATCATAAGGGCTAAGTGATTCGGCGATTAGCTCTAGCGCAGCCTTGTCATCGGCCGTCACCTCAACCAATAAATCATCAAAATTCAACATGCCGGGAGACTGCTCTGCCCCCATGCGGATCACAAATTGTAACTCGGGCAACGCCTTGGCCTGTAATTGCCCTGCGGCGCACACCTTAAGCTCTGGCGCTAACTCGTAGAGCATCTGTAAATAGTTACTGGACTTGAATTTATCGGCGCAGATCACCGCCCTACAGCCCACGTTAGTCAGGGCATATTGTAATTCTTCGGGGCGATAAGCAGGGTTGATACACACCATGATGGCACCAATTTTGGCGGTAGCGAATTGAGTTAGACACCACTCAATATTATTGGGCGACCAAATGCCCACGCGATCCCCAGGACCTATGCCCAGTTTGAGTAAACCTGTGGCCAAGGCATCAATTTGTGCAAGGTATTGGCGGTAATTCCAGCGGATATCTTGATGATTCACGACAACTGCTAACTGTTCGGGATAAACGTTAGCGATATAGTTAAGGTACTGTCCTATGGTTTTCTCAACGAGCTCTGGGGAATTAGGCCCCCGGAACTCACTGTATTTGAGAGGATGAGTGGCTTGATTTGTTGCTTGAGTCGTTGAAACAGACATTAAGGCCTCCGTGCTTTTTTATTATGGTTAGCGGGATTCAAACTAACCAATCCTCGGAACATGTCACAAGTAAAAAAGCACGGTATTAGACTAAAGAGTAAGGATGTTCTATTACTCGAACGTCTTGATTAGCGGGTAATAAACGCTACCTGTTTATCGGAAGTTACCACCTCTAAACGCTGCAAACGCTCCATAATCGCCAGTAACACTCCTTGGCGGCGCATATTCTCTAACACCCCTGGGCTGAACACTTCGAGGCGAGTCATAGCCGTTAATAACAGGCGGCATTGCGCGACACTGGCATCACGGATATAAG
Source organism: Shewanella sp. FJAT-51649 (assembly GCF_019457435.1). Classification (NCBI taxonomy): domain Bacteria; kingdom Pseudomonadati; phylum Pseudomonadota; class Gammaproteobacteria; order Alteromonadales; family Shewanellaceae; genus Shewanella; species Shewanella sp. FJAT-51649. The sequence continues at coordinate 2,815,473 of NZ_CP080411.1, forward strand.
CGGGTTTATCGACTAAGTAACTGTTGTTATACCAATAATCCCAAGTGAAATTTGCCAGTAACCAGCCCTGAGTAGTTAAATCGCTGACAAATTCCAACATGCGTTCGCGGTGCAGGCTCACATCTCCTGCGGTAAAATCTTTAAGGTATTTAGTGTATAGGCCACTGTCTGTGGTCATTGCTGAAGTTTCCATAGCACACCTCACTGTCTCAACATCACTCATATAAAAGTCGGGTATTGAAAAAAGCTTGGATTAGGATCTAAAGTTGCCAACTTTGCATCAATTCGCGGCGTCATAGCACCAGTGCATAAGGCATACCAGACTCGATAGTGACAACAGGGTAAGCTGGGTTAACTGAACGCTGACTTAACGCTCTCAATAATCTGCTCAGAGTACGGTTAACTGTGAGGCAAACAAAAAGTAAGATAAACTCAATGCATTAACTCGAAGAGACAGGCTGTTTTTGTGAAGGATAAAAGATGAACTACTGGCTGATGAAATCGGAACCCGACGAATTTAGTATCGACGATCTTAAGGCTTGCCCCAATCAAACTGAAGCTTGGTTTGGGATCCGTAACTACCAAGCGCGTAACTTTATGCGAGATGCGATGCAAATTGGCGATCAAGTCTTCTTTTACCACTCAAGTTGCAAAGTCCCCGGCATCGCCGGCATTGCCGAAGTCGTGACGGAGGCCTATCCTGACAGCTCGGCCTTTGACCCTGAATCAAAATATTTTGATCCTAAATCCGATCCACAGCAGCCACGCTGGTTAAGGGTGGATATTCGTTTCGTCAAACAATTCAAGGAAATCATCCCCTTAAGTTTGATCAAAAGTTTGCCGCAACTGGCCGATATGTACTTAGTCTCTAAAGGTTCTAGGCTGAGTATTCAACCTGTTACCGAAGAACAATGGCAAGCCGTGCTTATGCTCGCCCGCTAAGGGCACATATTCAGCTAAAGTTCATCTAAGCTAAGCTAGATTGACCACAACCACGTAATTCCTAAGGGAGCTAGTATGAATAAATTAACTGCAACACTGATTGGCGGAGTCGTACTCAGTTTGGTCGCCCCAATGGCCGCTTTTGCAAAGAATGAGCATGAGCACGACAAGCGAGACAAAGACTTACCACCCGGCTTACAAAAGAAAGCCGATAAAGGTCAGCCTCTCCCTCCCGGATGGCAGAAAAAACTGCGTCGTGGCGATATCCTAGATTACGATATTTATGACCGCGGCCGCGTCGTAGTCCCCATCGACAGAGACGGCAGAATCAGCATTGAAGTCGAAGGTTCCATTATCAAGCTCGATGAAAAGAGCCGTAAGATCCTCGATATCATCAATGTGGTCACCTATTGATCTGAATGTGCAAACGGCTTACTGCGCACACTTAAACAGTTAAGTGTGCGCATTTTCGTTTAGGGTTAACGCCCATCGAGCATGCGACCAAGCCCGCCGAGGACAGAACCTTCGCCTCTATCACTACCACCAGCAGAAGGAGCGTGAGCAATAATGCGATCCGCCATCCGCGAGAACGGTAGACTCTGCAGCCACACAGTGCCATGGCCTTTTAACGTCGCTAAAAACAGCCCTTCTCCGCCAAACACCATCGATTTTAACGAGCCAGCGCGCTCGATATCGTAATCAATTCCTGGGGTAAAACCGACCAAACAACCTGTGTCAACACGTAAAGTTTCGCCTTTGAGTTCTTTCTTTATTAAAGTGCCACCCGCATGGATAAACGCCATGCCATCACCCTGTAAGCTTTGCAGGATAAAGCCTTCCCCCCCGAAAAAGCCCGTGCCTAGGCGGCGATTAAACTTCATGCTCACTCGAGTCCCTAGGGCGGCGGCGAGAAAACTATCTTTCTGGCAGATCAGCTCTCCGCCATATTGAGCAAGATCGATAGCCAAAATCGTTCCTGGATAGGGCGCGGCAAACGCCACTTTCCGTTTCTGATGTCCGAGGTTCGTAAAGTGCGTCATAAAGATGCTTTCACCCGTCAGCACACGTTTACCCGCCCCCATCAACTTGCCAAAAAAGCCAGATTCAGGCTCAGAGCCGTCACCCATTTTGGCCTCGAAGCTAATGTCCTGCTCCAAATAATTCATCGCGCCGGCTTCGGCGATCACAGTCTCTTGCGGGTCGAGTTCCACCTCAACCAACTGCATGCTGTGACCGATAATTTCATAGTCCACTTCATGGCAACGTCTAGACATACCATTCCCCTTACTCTGTTAGTCCAATTAATGTGGCGAGTCGAAATCATCAGTGCCACGATATTGGATTCACTTTATGACATAAAATGTCAAAAGGCGATCGTTTTTATCCCAAGGTTGCGTCAGTAAGTTGTTTCAAAACATGACAAGTCGCAGATGATTAACCTAAGCCCACCCCGTTAAACTGCCCTGCTTTAGCAAATTCCTCTAGGATTAATTCGGTAAAGAGTTTGCCAGCACGGCCCAAGGGGCGCTCAAGGGTCGAGACTAATTGGGGAGTAAAGGTATAGCGACTGCCACCGACAAAGTCGACCTCCACAAGCTCACCACTCAATAACTCCTCCTGCACCAGAAAATCTGGCAACCAACCAAAACCGAGTCCTTTTAATAACGCGTTTTTTTTCATAATAAAACCAGAAAGATAGAACACTTTATCGCCGCCAAATTGCAGCTCATCCCGGTAGGTCTTATTGGGGGAGGAATCTTCGATGGTCAGCTCAACATGCTGCTGTAACTCGGGCAAACTGATGTGTTTTTGCTGAGCCAGCGGATGTGAAGCGCTCGTCACCAGCACACTGGTTATCGCAGGAAGTGGCTGTGGGTGATAATAGGGGCCGGTGCGGTAGTCTTTAACCAACATCAGATCCGCATTATCACGCTCGAATCTATGCTGCACACCACCGAGAAACTCCATATTGAGCTGGATTTTTGTCGGAATTTGATGCTCTGCCATCCGTTTAAGTGCCGTCATAATCGGCTCCATAGGCAAGGCGCCATCGATCACTAACTCAAGCTTCGGCTCCCAACCTTCACTGAAACGACTGGCAAGATGTTCAATATTGGCAAGGTGTTGTAACAGTCTTTGCCCCTCGGCCAAGATCACCCGGCCTTCACTCGTCAGTTCGGCGCGGTATTGATCCCGACTAAAAAGTTGCACACCTAAGTGCTCTTCCAGCTTTTTGACCTGATAGCTGACCGCAGACTGCGCCTTATGTAAACGCTCGGCGGCCTTTGCAAAACTGCCCTCTTCCACCAGCACTTGCAGCACATTAAAAGCATCAATATCGATGCGCATGGGGACTCCTAGGCTCTCATTAACATGTCACGTAAACGCAACGAAGCGTAAAGCAGTTAATACCATCTAATTTTTAGATGGAGACAACAGATTTATTATTCTTTTTTTTGTTCATTCAAGCAACTAAATTGATAAGAAGATCACACTAATGCAACTTGCAGCATAACGACTCGCGGTGTAGGCAAGCCTGCAGCGCAACTTTGAAGGAATCACCATGCCATTTTATGTGAAACAAGGCCAAGTCCCCCATAAGCGCCATATCGCATTTGAGAAAGAAAACGGCGAGTTATACCGTGAGGAGCTGTTTTCAACCCATGGTTTTTCCAATATTTACTCGAATAAATATCACCACAATATGCCGACTAAGGCATTGGAAGTCGCACCCTACCGCCTCGGTCACGGTGCACAGTGGGAAGATTCATTAGTTCAAAACTACAAATTAGACTCTCGCACAGCCGATCGCGAAGGCAACTTCTTTAGCGCCCGCAACAAAATCTTTTATAACAATGATGTGGCCATCTATACCGCAAAAGTGACTCAAGACACGCCGGAGTTTTACCGCAATGCCTACGCCGATGAAGTGGTGTTTGTGCACGAAGGTGAAGGTACGCTCTACAGTGAATATGGCACCCTAGAGATTAAAAAATGGGACTACTTAGTGATCCCACGCGGCACCACACATCAGCTCAAATTTAACGATTACAGCAATGTGCGCTTATTCGTGATTGAAGCCTTTTCAATGGTGGAAGTGCCAAAACATTTCCGTAATGAATACGGTCAATTACTCGAGTCTGCCCCCTATTGTGAGCGCGACTTACGTGCGCCCGTATTGCAAGATGCCATGGTTGAACGTGGCGCCTTCCCGCTGGTATGTAAATTTGGTGATAAGTACCAACTGACCACCTTAGAGTGGCATCCCTTTGATCTCGTTGGTTGGGACGGCTGTGTTTACCCTTGGGCATTTAACATCACAGAATACGCGCCGAAAGTCGGCAAAATTCACTTACCGCCTTCGGATCACTTAGTGTTTACCGCCCACAACTTTGTGGTGTGTAACTTTGTACCGCGTCCTTACGACTTCCACGAGCGTGCCATTCCTGCGCCTTACTATCACAATAATATTGATAGCGATGAAGTGCTGTACTACGTCGACGGCGACTTTATGAGTCGAACAGGGATTGAAGCCGGTTACATCACCCTACATCAAAAAGGGGTGGCACACGGCCCACAACCCGGCCGCACCGAAGCCTCGATTGGCAAAAAAGAAACCTATGAATATGCAGTGATGGTGGACACCTTCGCCCCACTGAAATTAACCGAACATGTGCAAAATTGCATGAGTAAAGACTACAACCGCTCCTGGCTAGAAAACTAACGCTGCACCGCAGCTTGAGTGAATGGCTTAATTAAGCCGACTAGCCGTAAGTCACCACAGCGAACAAGGCAACAAGAGTGACTGCGTGTTGAATTAATCAAGAGGAACAGATCATGGCAAGCGAACTCAATCCACTGGGCTTACTCGGTATCGAATTTACCGAATTTGCCAGCCCCGACAGCGATTTTATGCACAAAGTGTTTATCGACTTTGGTTTTTCACTGCTGAAAAAAGCCAAAAATAAAGACATTTTGTACTACAAACAAAATGATATTAACTTCCTGCTCAACAATGAGCGCGAAGGGTTTTCGGCAGAATTTGCTAAATCCCACGGCCCTGCCATTAGCTCTATGGGTTGGCGTGTAGAAGATGCCAGCTTTGCTCACCGTGTGGCGGTGGAGCGCGGTGCCAAAGCCGTCGCCGATTCTGCCAAGGATCTACCCTATCCGGCGATTTATGGTATTGGCGACAGCTTAATTTATTTTATCGACACCTTCGGTGCCGACAACAATATCTATGCAACTGACTTTGAAGACTTAAGCGAGCCAGTGATCACCCAAGAGAAAGGCTTTGTCGAAGTCGATCACTTAACCAATAACGTCTACAAAGGCACCATGGAGCATTGGGCGAACTTCTACAAAAACATCTTTGGTTTTACCGAAGTGCGCTACTTCGACATCAGCGGTGTACAAACCGCACTAGTGTCTTACGCCCTGCGCTCACCCGATGGCAGTTTCTGTATCCCAATTAACGAAGGTAAAGGCAACGATAAGAACCAAATCGATGAATACCTGAAGGAATATAATGGTCCTGGCGTACAACACTTAGCCTTTAGAAGCCGTGATATCGTAAAATCCTTGGATGCGATGGAAGGTAGCTCGATCCAATGCTTGGATATTATTCCCGAATATTACGACACCATTTTCGATAAAGTCCCGCAAGTGACCGAAAACCGTGAGCGTATTAAACATCACCAAATTCTGGTGGATGGCGACGAATCAGGCTATTTACTGCAAATCTTCACTAAGAACCTGTTCGGCCCGATCTTTATCGAAATCATTCAACGTAAGAACAACTTAGGTTTTGGTGAAGGTAACTTTACCGCCCTGTTCCAATCGATTGAACGCGATCAAATGCGCCGCGGCGTGCTGTAATCGCAGCCTTTAATACATAAGAAACAAAAACGGTACGCACTGCGTACCGTTTTTTATGTCCTATTGTCACTCCTTGTTTGTCACTCTTGTCGGATGGCCTTTTGATTATTGTCTTTCGCTCACGGCATTTTGAGCATCGCCCCTTGCCCCTTGACTATAAACCGCTTGAGCATCACCAATTCGAACAACACCTCTTGGCATTGCGCTTAAGCTTGATACTTTACAATCGTGTTTTTGCCCTTTGCCTTGGCTTGATACAAAGCCTTGTCCGCCAAATGCAGCAACGACTCGCCAGCGCTCCCTTGCAGATACTCCACCCAGCCAATGCTCACTGTGCAGTAAATCGTGTGCTCCTCGGCCGCTATCGACATCTCTGCAAAGGATCTTCTAATACGCTCAAGTACAGGCTGCACCTGCGCTGCATCAATATCCCTAAGCACAAGGGCAAACTCTTCACCGCCTAGGCGCGCAGCAATATCGTGGCTGCGGCTGTGATTGTGTATCAACTGCGCCAACAGCTGGATGACCCTATCGCCCACGCTGTGACCATAGGTGTCATTAATTATCTTAAAATTATCGAGATCCAACATAGCGACCGAATAAGACGTCGTTGATGTATCCAGATTCGCCAGCTGTGGCATAAAGCCGCGGCGGTTTAACAAACCAGAGAGCGGATCGTAAAGCGCCTCTTGCACCGCGGTCTGCTTATCTCTCTCGGTTCGACGCAGCTGTGCCCGCTGTAATGACACGCCAAATATCGTCAATGCCGATGACAACACAAAGGCCATCATCTCCGCATTGGTTTGAAACGGCGTGGGATTAATAAACGGACCATAACCCTGCGCCGTCGCTAAAATCATGAACAGCATGGAGGCACTGCTAAATAGTGCGAGGTAAAAGCGTGTCACTTCAAAGGAGAGCACAACCAACAGCGGCGGGATCACATAAAACAACCAGCCTAAATCGAATCTTACGCCTATCAAACAAAAAAACGGTAAACCAATCAGTGGCAATAAAATGTGCCGTTTATGGTCAATTTTCAGGGCATTAGGTTCCACCCAGCCCGCATAAAGCTGATACACCAACACTATCCCAAGAATATCGGCAAAAAAGAACATTTGCCCCATACTCCAAAACTCACTTGGTTGAATATAGCCACCCAGCACTAAGTTGCCCGATAGTAAGGCACTCGAACCTAAAATAGGCACTATGCCCGCCACGACCACAAATTTCATCAAGTCGTTCGCACTGCGGGTGCCCAGAGGTAAAAAACGTCGCAGCAAATACATAGACATAGCAGGTGCGAGCATATCAATCAGGGCTGATATCGCCGTATGGGCTATCGAGAGCATCAGCGATGCCTCCTGCACCATCCCTTGGATATTCAGCATAAAACTACCAAGGAAGATTAGCGCTAATGCCTTACGTCCCCACATCAACAGCATGACTAATGCCACGCCCGATGGCAGCCAAATCAAGGTGATATTCGCGGGCTGCAAACTAAATAATGTTTGCCCCAAAGCGCCCGTAATCCAGTAGAGGATACCCGCCAATAACAGCGCGGTATTGCTCTGTCGTAGTGGAAAAAATGGCGTAAACAATGTCTTCAATCCGTCATCAACCCTGCAAAGTGCTAAAGCTATTAACCGCTGAATTACTTAGATAAAACGACTATTCAAGTAAAAAGTTCTGTTCAAAAAATTGTCGTTATCTTGGCATCAATTAACCATCAAGGATTCGATACCCAAAGACGAGACAACGCGCAATAACGTAAGCCAAGTGTAATATAAAACTGACTAGAGGTTTTATCGCGCATGATTTACCACACTCGATTTACCGCAAAGTCGCAGTTAAACCGTTTCGTGAATTTGTTTTATAACTTTACAGGGATTACCAACGGCCACACTGTTAGCGGGAATATCTTTATTGACCACACTCCCCGCGCCAATCACGCAGTTATCGCCAATAGTCACGCCGGGCAATACGCAGACATTACCGCCGAGCCACACATGGTGACCAATATGAATAGGCTTACCATATTCTGTTGTGAGGCGCGCGCTAGGTTCGATGGGATGGGTCGCGGTAGAGAGCAACACATTGGGACCAAACATCACATGGTCGCCAATGGTCACTTGGCAAACATCGAGTATGGTTAAGTTATGGTTAGCGTAAAATTGCTTACCGATGTGAATGTTATAACCGTAATCACAAAAGAAGTTAGGTTCGATATGGCCGCAATTCGGGATGACCAGCAAATCTCGCAAATACGCCATGCGCGCCTCAAGCTGAGTTGGATCCGCATGATTAAACCGATGACACATTAGTTTAGCCTGCATTCTTTCGGCTAATAAGGTTTCATCCGAAGCTTTATAGGGTTGACCCGCCAACATTTTTTGCTTTTCTGTCATCTAACTTCAACATTTGCTACTTGTTATAATGACGCAACCCTAACAATCGACTGGCAAAAACACAAGTGACATAACAAATCCGATGTTTTTCTGCATATTTTACTGCACGGTTTTAACTCCAACTAAGCTAACGTTAGTGAACAACGTCTTCAAACACGATTGAAATAGCCCTGATAATTCAGGTAGATTTCACAGGACTCTGGATCGAGTCAGCGATTTTACCAGAGTGCGATTTAGCCGATTGGCTAACTCTGTCATTTTCATTACACTAGCGTTCCTTCACTCTTCTATTAGACCGTTTTAGACCATGCCAGATTTTGCCTTACTCGCTGTGTTTATCCCGACTTTCTTCTTTGTTTCTATCACCCCCGGTATGTGTATGACACTCGCCATGACGCTTGGAATGAGTATAGGCGTGCGCCGCACCCTATGGATGATGCTCGGCGAGCTTGTTGGGGTCGCCTTGGTCGCCACCGCTGCGGTCATGGGTGTGGCCAGCATCATGCTTAACTATCCTGAGGTTTTTCAGGTATTTAAATGGGTTGGCGGCATCTACTTAGGGTATATCGGTGTGCAGATGTGGCGCGCTCGTGGCAAGATGGCCATGCTTAGCGATGATGACACTAACCCAAGAGCCAGTAACTTCACGTTGATTTCACAGGGTTTTATTACCGCGATTGCCAACCCTAAGGGTTGGGCGTTTATGGTATCGCTATTACCGCCGTTTATTAATGCCGAGCGCGAGGTCGCGCCGCAGCTCCTTGCCCTGCTTAGCATTATCATGGTGACAGAGTTTACCTCTATGCTCGCCTACGCCAGTGGCGGTAAGAGTCTGAGGATATTTTTAAGTCGCGGCGATAATATTCGTTGGTTAAATCGAATTGCCGGCAGCCTTATGATTGGCGTTGGGATCTGGTTAGCTGTGAGCTAATCAAATATTCACTCTTGAGTGATATGTACTTAGCACATAGCTCTTTTATGTAGACCCATTCGCGTCGCGCCAACGTATCTGTTGACGCGACGCTTTACGTTTATGGTGGTTATTAGCCTTTTTTATAGGGCAACACCTCACGCATCTGCTGCATATACACTTCCATTTGCGCAGCTTCCTCCTCGGTAAAATGTGCTATGGCTCGCTTAAAGTCGGGGTGGGCGATATTGTGGTAGGAGTAGAGTGCCACAGGCTCGAAGCCGCGCAGCACTTTATGCTCCCCCTGCGCGCCAGCATCAAAGATATCAATGCCATGGGCGATACAGTATTCAATGCCCTGATAATAACAGGCCTCAAAGTGCAATCCCTCAAGCTCAACAATACTGCCCCAGTAACGACCAAACAGGCATGTCTGCCCCTGCTCGTTGCGCCCAGTAAAATACAGCGCGCCCGCTAACATCTGCCCTTTCGCATCACTCACCACGAGCAAGACAATTTGCTCGGCCAACCGCTCGGCGATCATGCTAAAAAACGTCGGTGTTAAGTAACCTCTATGACCAGAACGTTTAAGGTAAGTTAATTGATAACATTCAATAAAATGCTGCCATTGCTGACGGCTAATATCCGCTCCCGCGACAAATTCATATTGCAAACCATAGGGCTGGAGTTGGGCGCGCTCCTTAAGAATATTCTTGCGCTTACGGGAGGTGAGCGCCGCTAAGAAGGCGTCAAAATCCGCATAGCCACGGTTATGCCAATGGAACTGAGTGCTTAGACGCCGAAGCACGGTGTGATTAGATGCCTCTGCAAATAGCGCTTGCTGCGAAGACGAAACAAATAAGCTATGCCACGAGGACATTGGCGCAGCCACATCTACGAATTGCTCATTTAAACACGTAAATACGGCGCGACTTAGCAGCTTGACCTCCTCTGCCGAAAGCGTTGGCGACAGCCCCAACCGCCGCCCCTGCACCGGCGTAAACGGAATGGCATTTAACAATTTAGGATAATATTCAAGACTATGACGCTCATACGCCTGCGCCCACGCCCAATCAAACACATACTCGCCGTAGGAGTGGGATTTTTGATAGAGCGGCATCAATGCCAGCAGGGGTAAATCGATAAAATCTGCGGCATCCTTTTGGCTCACAATCACGGCATCTGGCGCTGATTCTTGTACTAATTCACTGCCAGTTGCGTCGAACACACATAAATGATGTGGCCGCCAACCCGTGGCGGCACAGGCCGATAAACTCTGCTCTAAGCTGAGTAAATAGGCATGCTGGCAGAAGGGATTGTCCTTCCCCATCAAGCTATTCCAGCTATTAGCGTCAATACTCTGCGCCACGCTGGCAAAGGCAAAAATGAGTTGTCTCATTAGGCGAATTCTTATCCGTTAAACACACTAAGCAAGATCCAAGGTTGCAATTAAGCCTAATTCTCGGCACATTGCATAGCCAAAATGAAAATAAATTCAGGATTGAATATGCGCCGCGCAGGACCTTTTAAACCTCTTATTCTCGCCATCGCCATGGCACTGCCTTTGTTATCTTCGCCCACTCTCCATGCTGAAGAGCCTTCGATTTTCAGCCAAATGGCCACGGCACAACCCGTATGGGCAAAGCATGGCATGGTCGCCAGCCAAGAAACCCTGGCCAGTCGCACAGGTATCGAAATTTTGAAGCAAGGCGGTAATGCCGTCGATGCAGCAGTGGCGGTAGCATTCAGTTTAGCCGTGACCTTACCCCGCGCAGGCAACATTGGCGGCGGTGGCTTTATGCTCGTCCATCTGGCCAAAGAAAACAAAACTATTGCCATCGATTACCGTGAAATGGCGCCATCAAAGGCGAAAAAAGATATTTTCCTCGATGAGAATGGCGATGCGGTGACTAAATTAAGCCGTGAACATGGCCTTGCAGTTGGCGTCCCTGGCACTGTGATGGGCATGAGTTTAGCCCTTGAAAAATATGGCACTATGACCATGGCACAAGTCACGGCGCCCGCTATCAAAATGGCGCAGGAAGGGATTAGCGTGACCCCAGATCTGGCGGTATCCCTCGCAGGCTTAAAACGCCGCATGAGCCAATGGCCAAGCACGGCAGCCATCTTCTATAAGGCCGACGGTAGCGACTACCAAGTGGATGATATTTTAAAGCAGCCAGAACTTGCCCACTCCCTGCAACTTATCGCCGAGAAAGGCACTAAAGGGTTCTACGAAGGTGAAACCGCAGAGAAACTGGTTAAGGCCGTGCAAGACGCTGGCGGCATCATGACCTTAGCAGATTTACAACACTACAAAGCCGTCGAGCGTGAACCCGTTCGTGGTCAATACCGTGGATATGAGGTGGTTTCTATGCCACCGCCATCCTCGGGCGGCGTGCACATTATCGAAATGCTCAATGTGCTGCAGCAGTTCCCTATCGATCAATTCGGCCACAACACGGCGCAAACCATTCATGTCATGGCCGAAACCATGAAGCATGCCTACGCCGATCGCAGCGAGTATTTAGGCGATCCCGATTTTTATAAGGTGCCCGTCAAGCAGTTAACCAATAAAGACTACGCCCAAAAGATTGCGAGCCAAATTGCGCTAAACAAAACCACGCCCAGTACCGAAATCAAACCCGGTAATCTAGCGCCCTATGAGAGTGACCAAACCACCCACTTCTCAGTGGTTGATAAATGGGGCAATGCGGTGTCTAACACTTACACCTTAAACTTCAGCTACGGCTCGGGTTTAGTCGCCAAAGGCACGGGCATTTTACTCAATAACGAAATGGATGATTTCTCCGCTAAACCTGGCACCCCTAACGGTTATGGCTTAGTGGGTGGCGATGCCAACGCGGTGGAAGGTAATAAACGCCCGTTGAGTTCAATGAGCCCCACCATAGTGATGAAAGACGGCAAACCTTTCTTAGTGACGGGCAGCCCAGGCGGTTCACGCATCATTACCACCACGCTGCAAATCATTATGAATGTGATTGACCACGGCTTAAACATTGCCGAAGCCAGTAATGCCGCGCGGGTACACCACCAATGGCTACCCGATGAACTGCGGGTCGAGACCAGCCTGAACCGCGATACCATTTCGTTACTCGAAGCCAAAGGCCATAAGGTAAAAGTACAATCAGCCATGGGCAGCACTCAATCCATTATGGTGACAGACCAAGGGATTTTTGGTGCCACCGATCCCCGTCATTCGGGTAGCGAAGCCGTCGGTTACTAATCACTGATTGGCATACAAGCGCTATGTAAATGGTATGAATAGGAGTGATAAGGCTGATCGCCAAACTGCTCGATATAGAGCATTCAAGCAAAGCCGCGGATATTGACTCTCCCAGCAAGAGTCAAGCAAACGACAAAAGCAGATTATTAGCAAATGTCGGGCGTTATATTCACTAATCTCCTATCACTGAGCGATGTTAATGCCGTGTCTTAATGGACACGGCATTAACGGCTTTAGCTTACAGGAAAGAGTATTTAAAAGTTGTAGCTTAGGTTTAACTCAATCTTTCGAGGTTCACCGAAGAAACCTTGATTGTAAAAATCAATGCTGGAGTAATATTTTTTATCAAATAAGTTATTGATATTTAGCTGAACTTTAGCATCATCCGTCAGTTGATAGCTTGTCATCAGATTGACTAGGTAATAGCTGTCTTGCTCGGAGCGCTCACCATTAGGACCCGCATTATCTTTGTAAATTTTACTCTGCCAGCTTAAGTTACCGCCAACGGTTAAATCCGCAAGTGCACCATCAAAGTGATAAAGTGAGGATAAACGCACCAAATCTTTAGGTAAGTGAGTGCTAAAAGCCGCTCCATCCTGATCTTCTGATTTGCTATAGGTATAGCTGAAAAACAGATCCCAATTTTCTGTTGGTTTACCGTTTAGCTCAACTTCATAACCTTGGTTACTGGTTCCGTCCACTCCACGCATTGGATAGCTACCATCGGGTAAAGGCGTGGGATAATTTGGGTCACGTTCTGCCACATTTTCTTTTTGCACTTTAAAAACAGCAACACTGGCGGTCAGTTTCTCATCGAAGAAATCCCCTTTCGCCCCCAATTCAATATTGTTCCCCGTCATGGGATCTAAGCGCTTATTGTTCGCGTCCCTTGCGTCTTGTGGCAGAAATATTTCGGTATAACTGGTGTAAACCGAGATGCTATCGTTCAGGTTGTATATAAGGCCAGCATAAGGTGTAAAAACATCGCTATTGTTGTAGTCATCAGCCGCGTTTGATTCAAATTTATATTGGCTAATGCGGCCACCCAGTAACAACATCCATTGATCATGTAAATTAATTTGGGTCGCGAGATAGGCCCCTTTTTGCGTTTCCTCCCCTTCCTGATAGATTGGCGTCGACGGATAATTAGGTTCGGCAATTGAGCCATCCCATTCGAAGAAGTTACCAATACTTAAACTATTCAATGGATAGTAGGAATCTGCTGTCGTATCTTGCTTAGAATACAATAAACCCGCAGTCAATTTATGCTCGCGGCCAAAGAGCTCAAATGGCCCTGAGGCAAAGAGTCGTGCGGCATCTTGTTTACGTGTCGATTGGTAGATCATCGCCGATGATTTCATACCTAAGCCAGTCGTTTTATCCGGCGCACCATAGAGATACAGCAAGTGGCCGTCCATCTCATCTTCACGATGTTCGACGTCAAATTTAAGGTCCCAATTATTATCAAAATCATGTTCAAGCGTGGCAAAGACATTCGCGCCATTCCGTTGCCAACTCGACCAAGAGGCAGCCGTTGTGGTCGAGCGAGGTAGATCATTGGCTAAGCTGCCATCAGCATAAAATAGCGGGATACCACCCCAAGTTGAGCCTTTAGGATCGCGGTCACTGTAATCGGCACCTAGGGTAAATAAGGTATTGTCACCAAGTCTTGCCGTTATAACACCGTAAATTTGGAGGTTTTCATCTTCGGCAAGATCAATGTAACTATCTGATTTCTCATAGGCAGCAGCAAAACGAGCCTGCACTGCACCACTTTGTGTCACATCAACAGAGGCATCGCCTTCAACACGGTAGCTATCCCATGAGCCGACTTTGGCGCTGACATAACCACCAGGTGAAGCTTTAGGCCGTTTACGGATAAGGTTAATGGCCGCCGATGGTTCACCCGCCCCCGTTAACAGTCCGGTTGCACCACGAACAACCTCTACGCGATCGAATAATATGGTGTCGGTTGAAGCGTCATTAAAGAAACTCGAATAGTTAACGGGCACGCCATCAAACTGAAAATTAGTAATGGGATTTCCGCGGGAGCTAAAGAAATAGCGATTAGTTTCAGCTTTTTGAGCATAAACCCCTGGGGTTAAAAACATTAAATCGGCAACACTATCCAGTGAGAAACTCTGAATAAACTCTTGATCGATAATGGTAACTGATTGCGGAGTTTCCCTAAGAGTTAAGGGTAAACCTGTTGCCGTTGCGGCCTTGTCTAATCGACTCCCCTTTATACTAATGACCTCAATATTGGTCGCGGACTTGTCCTCACTGGCATAGGTGCCTGGTACGAATAAAAAACTCGCAATGAGTGTCGCTAACAGCGTTTTTTGCATCATGATTCCCCATCATTGTTTTTTGAGAGATGCATTTTAATTGAAAATAATTATCAATACACATAAATGGTAACAATTCTCATTACATTTACACTCAAAGTTTGTAAAAATGTTGGGAGCATCACATGCTAAAGGCGAGTCCTCATTGTTGGTCGATGTTGCATGGCTTAGTAGCATCGCCATCCAGATTTATTCGATATCGTCTGTTTTATGGTTCTTTAGGATTCACTAAGTAAGTGGTAAAACTGACCAATTACCCACCGCCATAGCACTCAATCATGATAAATAAGATTGACTCAGCATTAACTCGCTCTTTATTATCAAGCTCTAACATATGAATTAAAAAGGAATTTACTGTGTCAATTGTATCGCTGATTTTGCTATTGCTCTTAGCTAGCATGATGTTTTTCGGCATATTGAGTTATTCACTCGGGCGCAAAAAAACGACAAACCCTAAGCTCACAGGGATGCTAGGCGCAGTACTGGGATTATTCCCCTTATTAGGTGTTATTTTCTTGATTGTCTTAGTGCTAAAGGCAGACATTACAGCCCCAAGCCTTCCCCAAGGATAATAATCTGCTCTAGCTAAAATGCGGTTAACTGAGCTGCATTTATTTCTACACTTAATTTAGCTCGACCATATAGTCGTAATGAGTTTTTAGCCAGAAGAATGCTTTGAGAGACAGTTGGGTTTGTCTTGATTTCAACTGTCATTTCGGATGTCGATTCTAAAGAAGATATTTGACTCACTTTGGGACATTTCCGCGTTAAAGCTATAACTCAAAAACGCAAATTTCGGATTAAAATTTATATGGGGAACACCCGCCTAAACTGCGAACAACAAGTTACGAATCCTGCAATCCTAGGTCGTGTTGTTTAAAGCGCATTGACATGCTCCACTTCCTCCAGTTTTTTCAATGCAAAACGACCACGTTCGGCTACTGCTTCAGACCTATCCGATGCAAACTTGTTAGCTAATTCCCTTGCAACAACTCCAAGATTTTCTAACTCCCGAATTAGAAATTCTGCAGAAACTCGCCGAACGATAGCCGATCTGTCATCAGCAGACATTTTTAACAAGTCAATCAATGGAGTTTGAACATTTACTTTTCGCTCTGAAATGATTGGCTTTATTCTTCCCTTGCAATATCGGATGTCAGTCCATTCCCACTTACGACCTTCTATCCATACTATTCGGCCTTCGAATAAGCTTCGTAAAGCCTTGGCTCGAACGGAGGGCTGGATGGAGAGGGTAGCAATTTCTTTAATCTTTCCATCCAGAATCGGTGTACGTCCAAGCTGAGAAAAGAGAGATGGCATAGGCCCCGATGTCGATAACATTAACTTAGACCTAAGTAAATCTGCTATCTGGTCTTCGCATATGATCTGCAAAAGAACCTTTTTGTCTAGTTCCTCAATCCTCCCCCAAGAATTCCAATTGGAAAGTGCGATACAAAGAGCTTCAACAACAACTTTAGGGTTTGTCGCTTTTGCAATATCTAAAAGCTTTTCCCTTGCAGCTTTTCGAACTTGAGGAACCCAATCATTGAGCCTTCTAACGATAAGTGAAAAGAAGAAAATGTTCGGCGCTGCACCAGACAGTGTACGCAACGTCTTTTCACGCTTGTAGCCATCCCAACTTATTAGATCTAGCCAAGTTAACAATTCGGTAGGTTTAGACCAAATTTTCCACTTAGGTGGAGTTGAATCCCTTACCGCTAAGGAAAATTCTGACCGAATTAAGCTTTCCCAATGATCAAAACTGGTGAGAGTTAACTGAGACGTCACATCAATAAGTGCTGTCATGTCAACGCTGACTTTACCTCCCGAATTTATCGAGTTAGCAAAATCCCTCACTGCTGATATAACTTTATCTTCCATGATCTGCGATTGTCGCACCTATTTCCAGCCTCTTAAAATTAATCTCCACCGATGTTGTAGGCACTTTGTATCATTACTAAAGTTTGGTCAACAGGGACGAGTTACTCGACCTAAACATGAAAGATTTAAAATCGTTTGGGCAAAAGCTTTTAGCCAGATGAACAGTTGTTATCTTGTGTTAACGATTAAAGAGCAATGGCGGTAATCTCAGATTTACCGCCATTGACTTATTAAACGTGTGAAGTAAACCTCCTCCACTCTCCGAAGTATTTCACCCACAGCTTTAATTAATCACAATTGAAAACGCACTATTTTGCAGCGGTTAACTCAATAAAGGCGGCGGTGTACATTTTCAGATTCAGAATAAACTGTTTATGGGTAATAAATTCTTTCTCTGTGTGGCCTGTGTATTCCACACCCGGCATGGCGGGGCCAAAACTTAAGGCGTTGGGGAATAACTTACTGTTGGTTGAGCCGCCAATGGCCACAGGTTTGGGTGATGCTATGCCGGTAAAGTGGGCAAACACATTGAGTAAGGTTTGCTGATGGGGTGCATCCTTTATCACCATAGGTTCGCCCCAATAACTTTCCACATCGATGAGAGTCACTTGATGCTCAGCTTGCCATTTGTTCAATGCATCCTTGGCTTGGGCTGAGAGTAACTCAGGCGTTTTGCCCACTGGGCGACGTAAATTAATGGTGACTTCCGTCCCTTTACTCGTTTGCGCAACGACTGTGGGCGCCAGCGTTAAGGCGCCCATAAAATCATCTTTATAGGCCAACTCACCAAACTGCTCGGCATAAATCCCCAAGCCCACTAACTCATTCATAGCGGCGACAGTGAGTGCCGCCGTGGTTTTAGGCCAAGTATATGGCTGCAGTAACGCGGCCAAATGCGTCACGGCATTCACCCCATCTTCAGGCGTAGAGGAATGAGCCGCCTTACCGTCGGCAAAAATATGCAAGTCGCATACGGCCTGCTCGCAAGTTCGCTCAAATCGATACTTCATCTCCTGCTGGTTGGCCGCGCTCGTTTGTAATTGTTCAAACAAGCTTGGGGTGATGGCATGAATTTGCGCCGCGGCTTGCTGCGGCACTTGGCTGGCAAAATAGCCGCCGGAGAATGCCGTTAGGCTAGGGACATTCGTTGCCGTGCCCAGCTCCTGCGTTGACCCGATATTCGGTACCGTAAAGCCAATCATACTCCAACCCTTTTCGGCGGTGACCACTGGATACTCGGCATCTATGGTGATATTCATTTGCGCTGGAGTGTAATGGGCTAAAAAAGCTTTTAGTGGATCCCAATCGGACTCTTCAGCTAGATACACCAACAGTTCAATGCGTTTTTCCCGTTTGATTTGTTTATCTTTGATGGCCTTCATCGCATACATGGCGGTGACAATCGCACCTTTATCATCTTCGGTGCCGCGACCTATCAGCTTACCAGGTTCAGACTCGGTATCCAGCACATAGGGACTCTTAGTCCAGAGGGCGGGATTGGCGGGTTGCACATCGCCGTGGGTGACGATTCCTAATTTCTCAACCTGTGATTGTTGTGCATCGACAGCATTAGCATCGAGGCCAATCAGCACCACATAACCGTGGTCGGCATAATCGAGTCCGAGTTCTTGGCTCAAGCTTTTTAAACTCGACTTAAAACCAATAAAGGCGGGGTTGGTATCGGGCGTTTGCCCCTCAACCGCTTGGGTATTAAAACTGATTAAATGCGCCAGACTCTCGACCATCTGCGTGTCATAGGTGCTCACCGCATAATCGGCCACCTTAAGCGCATCTTGGCTAAGCGTGGTTGGCGACGTTGCTGCTTGCGTCGATGTCCACAGTGCAGCGGCTAATAGAGAATAAGAAAAACGACGACAGAGGCGCGTATAGCTAAACTGAGGCAATTCCATAGAGGTCCTATTTATTATTTGTATGATTAGGGACTTACATTAAAACGCATCAAAGCAATGGCTTTATCCCTTGCCAAATATTGCCTTGATACGCGGCTCAGTTTGCCATAGTTCTTCGATTAAAAACCGCAGACTAACCATTTGTTACAAACAAAACACAAAATCGATGGAACCCTTAGTCGGATACATGCTAAACAGTCTCCTTAAAATAATATTAATGGTTTGCAGTACCATTAATCCGACAGAATAATAATCACCTAACGGGGAATTGACATGAAGGGACTAAGCCTAAAATCACAGGCCCTTAACGCGCCGACACTTAAGCCGCGAGCCATCAAACTGACCTTTAGCGCCATCACGCTCGCCCTCGCCTTAAGTGGCTGCAGCGCACAACATAGCGATACTGCGGCGCAGGCGACTGTCGCACCGAATGCGATGTCGGCGCAGATCATCAGCCAAAATGCCAGCAACCCATTCTTTAAGCCCTATGATACGTTTATGGAAATTCCAGCCTTCGATAAGATTAAGCCCGAGCATTTCCTCCCTGCATTTAAGGCGGGTATCGCCCAGCAACACGAAGAAATTCAAGCGATTGTCGATAACAAAGACAAACCGACCTTCGCCAACACCATCGAAGCGATGGAGTTTTCGGGCGATCTCGTCACCCGCGTATCCAACGTCTTCTTTAACTTAACTGGCGCAGATACCACTCCTGAGCTGCAAGCGATTTCTAAGGAAGTCTCGCCAATGCTATCGTCTGCCGAAGACGATATCTTATTGAACGATAAACTATTTCAACGTGTTAAGGCCGTCTATAACAGCAAAAACAGCCTAAAGCTCAACACGGCGCAGGCCAAATTACTGGAAGACACCTACAAGTCGTTCACCCGTGGCGGTGCCAACCTCAGCGAGCAGGATAAAACCAAGCTGCGCGCCCTGAATGAAGAAATCGGCAAGCTTAACTTAGCCTTTGGTGACAATCTGTTAGCCGAAACCAATGCCTTCGAGCTAGTGATTGATAAGCAAGCGGACTTATCAGGTTTACCCGCCGATGTGATTGCCACCGCCGCCGAAACCGCGAAAAAGCGAGGCCATGAAGGCAAATGGGTATTTACCACGTCACGCCCGTCTATCACGCCGTTTTTAACCTATGCCGATAATCGCGAATTACGCGAAAAGCTCTATAAGGGTTATATCGAGCGTGGTAACAACAATAATGCCAATGATAACAAAGTCATTCTGGCAAAAATTGCCGCGCTGCGCGCCGAACGTGCACAGCTTATGGGCTATAAAACCCATGCGGATTTCGTGTTAGAAGAGCGCACCGCCAAGACACCTGAAAATGTCTATGGCTTACTCAACAAAGTCTGGCCAGCAGCGCTTGCCCAAGCCAAGGCCGAAGTTGCAGATATGCAGGCGTTAATCGACAGCCAAGGCGGCAAGTTTAAGCTGCAAGCCTGGGATTGGGATTACTACGCCGACAAAATCCGTGTCGCAAAGTACAGCTTTAATGAGCAGCAAACTCGCCCTTACTTCTCCCTCGACAGCACTTTAAAAGGCGTGTTCTACACGGCTAATCGCCTCTATGGCTTAACCTTTAAAGAACGTACCGACTTACCCAAATACAACCCCGAGGTGCGTACTTGGGAAGTGTACGATAAAGACGGCAAGCATATGGCCATCTTTATGGGTGACTATTTTACCCGTGATAGCAAACGCGGCGGCGCTTGGATGAACTCGTTCCGCAAGCAATATCATATGAACGGCGTCGATTCTAAACCCATTATTGTCAACGTGTTGAACTACCCTCGCCCAGCGGGTAATGAGCCAGCATTACTCACCTTCGATGAAGCCAGCACCCTGTTCCATGAGTTTGGCCATGCGCTGCACGGCATGTTATCCAATGTTGAATATCGCTCTCAAGGCGGAACGGCTGTACCTCGCGACTATGTGGAATTCCCTTCACAGGTCAACGAAAACTGGATGACTCAGCCTGAAGTGCTCGCGCAATTTGCGAAGCACTACAAAACCGGTGAAGTGATCCCGCAGGAACTGGTGAAAAAAATCCAAGCCGCCAGCAAATTTAACCAAGGCTTTGCGACCGTTGAATATATGGCCGCCACTAAGCTCGATTTAGATTGGCACACCCTGACCGATACAACGCCTAAGGATGCCGCCAAGTTTGAGGCCGACTCCTTAGCCGCCATGGGATTGATTAATGAGATCAGCCCACGTTACCGCAGCACTTACTTCTCGCATATCTTCGCGGGCGGTTATTCTGCCGGTTACTACAGCTACCTCTGGTCGGATATTTTGGGCGCCGATGCCTTCGAAGCCTTTAAAGAAAATGGCATTTTCGATAAAGCGACCGCAGATGCCTTCCGTAACAACATCTTGTCTAAGGGTGGCAGTGACGACCCTATGTTGATGTATAAAAACTTCCGCGGTAAAGAAGCAGGCATCGAGCCACTGCTGCGTAGTCGTGGTCTGTTAGCGGATTAATCGCATCCCTCAGGCAAATGCAAACAGATAAAAATGGGGAGCTAAGCTCCCCATTTTATTGCGCATTAACGCACAAACTGACAAATGAAACCAATGCTTAGCTAAACAGCTCCACCGGCGCATCGTTAGGGGTAAGCTGCAACTGGGTTTCAAACGACATGCCTAATTTATTCAGCAGCGACTTAGAGGCCTGATTATGCGGGCTGACTATGGCGACAATCCGTTCAATCCCTATGGTTTTACCAAACTCCAGTGAGGCTTTAGCGGCTTCAAACGCATAACCTTTGCCCCAATACTGCGGCAAAAAGGCATAACCTAAGTCCACATCCGCCAGCGTCGGCCGTTTGATCAGGCCGCAAATTCCAATCGGAAAGCCATTTTCGGCCAGCACCACGGCAAACAAGCCAAAACCATGTTCGCGATAGCTAATCGCTGGCCCATTGGCGATATAGTCCTTGGCATCCTGCAAACTACGCACGCCCTTATCGCCGATATTGTCGATAAATCCTTGGGTGTTGAGTAATACCAAAATAAATGACGCATCATCGGGCGTTAACTGCCGCAGCAGTAATCTTGGGGTTTGGGCAATTTGCATACTAAGGACTCCCATTCAGAGGGGATAAACTAGGTTATAGGTAGCGGGCGTACTGGCTGCCATCCTTCTGCGGTTTTTTCGGTGCGGCTACCGCTGGGGTGCCCACGTATAAAAAGCCAACGATTTGATCCTCTGGTGCTAAGCCTAATGCCGCATTCACATTGGCGTCGAAGGCAAAATCCCCGGTGCGCCACACGGCGCCTAATCCTAGCGCGAATGCCGCTTGCTGCATCGCCATCGTGGCGCAGCCCGCTGCGATGTGCTGCTCAAGCACTGGCACTTTAGGGTGTGGTTGGGTTTTCGCCACAACCGTAATCACCATAGGAGCGCGCATCGGCATCCCTTTGGCTTTATTGATAAAATCTTCATCGGCGCCGCTGGCTTTGGCCGCGTTGACATAGATATCCGCTAAGGTGTCTAACCCTTGGCCTGTGGCAATAATAAATTCCCACGGTGCTAAGGCGCCATGATCTGGCACTCGAATCGCCGCATCTAAAATGATTTTAAGCTCGCCCTCGTTCGGCGCTGGCGCGGTTAATCTTGGGGTGGATTGGCGGGTGAGTAAAAGTTCGATAGCGTCCAAGTGATTATCCCTGTTCTTAAAAATGGGTGCGTGTAAATTGGCACAAGCATAGCAAATTGCGGCTAAAGAGGTACAAAAAATCCCACGCTAGGGTGGGATTGAAAGTGTTACAGGCAAAGTCATTTGGCTTACTTTACGCCATAACGCTTAGCGATAAAGTAATCGAGACTGGTATAACGCCCGCCTCCTAGGCTAAAGAGTGCCAGCAGCATAATAAAATAGGTCGCCGCAAACTCAATACCATTATTAAGCACCACCAAGTTACCCGAGCTGGTCAACCAATCGTAATTGCCGTATTCCTGTAACAGGGATTTAGCTTTATCCAGTTTGTCACCCGCCTCGAGCACCCGCTCATTGGCGAGCCATGAACTGCCATCGGCAATCGCCAGCCAACCATTAGGCCAATGCACAGTAAACGCCGCCACCAGCATGGTTACCATCAAAGGGATAGATATCAGCCGCGTCGCTAAGCCAACGAGTAATAAACACGCGCCAAAGAACTCAGTGCCCGCCGCCAGCGCCGCCATTAATGTCGGCATAGGTAAACCCAATCCCCAGTCGGGATTAGCAAACCAAGCCACTGTGTCTTCAAAGTGTGCGAGTTTGTTATAACCAGCCTGCATTAGCACTGGCGCGAGATAAAGCCTAAGGGCTAAGGGGGCAAGCCCCTCACCATAACGGCTCACATTGAGGAATTTTTGATAAAGGTTAACAAGGGACATGGGCAATCTCAGAATTAGATGGAGTTGCCCAATAGACCTTGGCTTCGGGATTAATCTTTCGCGGCTTTTGCTACTTTTTCAATCCCCTCTTGATTTAGTTCACGAAGATCTTGAATAAGTTTGTTCAGCTTTTTATAAAAATGCTTGGACTGCTTTGCTGACAAGCTAGCATTGATAGTGAGTAACAAGCCGCCAAATGCTTCGGTGTTTTGCCTTAAAATGGCGCGGTGTTTCTCTGACTTAAGCTCATCAGGGCGCGTCATCAGCAGGGTCAATCGCTCGGTAAGCAGCGGAATATCGCTGCGCTGCCCAAGGGCAACTTCAAATTGACGTAACCATTCGTGGCGGTAATCGAGCCACATATCTAAGGTCGACAGTCGCTGTTGATTATATTGATGAATAAGCGTTTTTTGCTCATCCGTTACGCTACCCAACCAGTCATCAAATTGCTCGATAAGATTCTCATCGGCCTCCTGCTGTAACTGCTCGGGGGTTTTACCGGCAAATTCCTTAATCAATTCCTGCTCGTCTTTTCGCGACTGGGTAAGAATTTGCTTCACCTGTTCATCGGTTAACGATGAGATAATCGGCAACATTTCCGGCAGCGCAAACTCAAATAACCGAAACCAATGCCGTTTGGCGAGTGTGACATGCTCGGCCCACAGCGCGGGAGTTAAAGTATTAGTTTGGATCTGCTGCTCAACTTCGGTTAACTGCGCCACATAATGGCCGAGTTCTTCGGATTGGTGCCAAAGCACAAACTTGTCGATAAGCCCATCGACAACCTTTTGTTGATTTTTATCAAGGCTGACATAGTCATCCAACTCCCAACCTATGGCCCAGTCGAGAAAATGGTAACTAAATTTGGTCGAGCAGGCCGTTAAGCCAAACAGCAATACCACTAACAACACAGCTTTTTTCATCAATTTGCATCCGTTCAGCCTTGGTCATCCTATGACACTGAGGTTAATGGAAAGTTTATTTTTTTAACACAACAACCATAACCAAACAGAGGCAGTGAGAAACAAAATACTTAAGACGTGTGGCTGATAAGTGGCCAGAAATGATCGAACCAGTCGAAGTATTCTTGCTGCCGCTCACCTTGGGTGTGCGCCGCCATCAATAATGCCCAATATACGGCAAACACCCAGTACATCTCGATGGCGGTGGGTATCGCCTTGATGGCATCCGAGGTTAAGCCAGGGTGCCCTGCCAGATACTGCCGCACTAACAGATACCGCTGCGCAGGCGTTAATTGGTGTGTAGCGAGCACAACGGCCAGTTCACACAGCGGATGGGAGGCGGTCGCATACTCAAAGTCGATGCAATACAACTGGTTATCTTTAAGCAGCAGATTATGGGGATTTAAGTCGCGATGGCAAAATTGCGGCTCGACTAAACAATCGGCTAGGGTCGCCGTCCAGCCATGGATCTGCATTTGTATGCTGAGTAATTGCGCCAATCGGCTCTGCCACGCCTCGCCCTTATCCGCTGCGGCAAAGGCTAACAACTGCCCATGATATTCCTGCCATTGCTCAGTGATACTGATGTGGTACGGCCCTGTCGCTTGCTTGCGTAGCCGTTGCAGCAATTGCAGTAACAGGCTGTGGGCGCGATTCGGCGTTAAGGAGTCTAACAAAGCGAGCCGTTCGGACTGATACCAAGCCTGCTTTTCTGCTGCGCCCTTGATATCGGCATGAGATTGCAGCCAAGCCTCAATGTGCACTTCACCCAAGCAAAAGGTCGCCGCGCTACATTGATACTCTAGATCTTTCCAGGCTACGTACTGCAAACTCAGGTCTTGCAAGCTCAGATCTTGATAACCTGATGCCATACTTGGCTCGCGTGGCACCTCGGACTGCTCAAGTGTATCAATACCACTTGCCGCAATACGATTTTCGGTAAGTAGATTTGCCCTGCCCTCAATATCCTCCATCAGCGGCGTAAACTGAGATGCTAAAGGAAGGCTTGGGAGAGATTGCGCGAAGATAAACTGGCTTAGGTAATAACGCTGATCGCCACTCACCCACAGCAACTCGGGGGCAAGTTTTGCCTTGGCAAGATGGCGCCAATAGAACAACTCTTGCTCCCGCGAACAAAAGCTGTCGGCCGCATTGGCGTTTTCTCGCAAGACATAATGCGCCGTCGGCGTTTCGATATGATAGTTGTGGTTACTTAATCCATCCGCTAAGGGCTGAATTTGGCTGATATCTTTAAGCCCTGCTTGAGCTAATACCGCAAGCAGCGCATCCTTGTCCTGCCCAATAATCGGTGGCATTAGTGGCAGACCACTAGAGTCATGTTGAATAGCTTATTAGGCATTCGCAGCCCTTGTGTATTGGCCATCATCTTTTGATATCTAGCGCCGTTAGCCGAGTAGCTTTGCGGCGCTCGACTCAATATGGGGATTGCGGCTATCGGCAAGGGCGGCGCGCCAGAGGAAATAGCCTACAACCGCCAGCCCAACATAGAGCACGAATAATAAGGAGGTCAGCATCAACCCCTTGCTGAGGTAAAGGTAAATCGAGACCAGATCGATAACCACCCAATACAACCAATTCTCCAACACTTTTTTGGCAACTAAATAGGTCGTCATCACCGCAAAACAAGTGGTGGCCGCATCGAGATAGGGAAAGGAAGCCTGAGTAAACGTTGCCATCCCATGGCCAACACCAAGGGAAACAATACTGGTCGCAACAATCAGTTTTAGATGGGTTTTCAGCGGCCAAGTAGTCACTTTCACCCCTTGATGCTTATCGCCACCTTGGGTCCAGAGCCAGTAACCATAGAGTGCCATGGCCATGTAATAGATATTCAGCACCGACTCCATCAGCAGTGCCACTTTCCAAAATAAGACAGTGTAAATGGCCGTGCTGGTAAATGCCGCCGCCCAGCACCAAACGCTTGCCTTCATGGCCAGTAGTAAATAGGCCATGGCCAATACCACGGCTAAAGCTTCCCAAGCGGTAATCACATGGACTTCCCCTAGGGCTGCATTAACACTATTGACCAGCGTTAACCATAATTCTGTCATTGCCTTACTCTCATTCTATATCGCTTGCTTGAACCACTTAGCTGTAGGGCTCAAATTGACTCCGAGCGTTACTCGCTGTGGGCTAAATTCAGCTCACCACCAATAAACTTACATACAAACACCGCTTTGCCCCATTTTTCATGGGCGGCTTGCATCTCGGTCGCGAGCATTGCCATCACGTCTTGATAGTCACCACACACTTGCGTCGCCATGGCATTGGTAACACGTTGAATCGTAGGGTAATTATCCAAGCGATGGATAAACCATTTGATCGGGTCGAGATAATTTTCATTAAAGGGATACATGCTAATTTCGGCGGTGAGTTTCATCTTCACTCCTTAGGTCAAATGCTAATAATGCAATTGTCAGGCGGTGACGCAATGAGCGAGCACAGCCTGACATCTGATGTCTCATTCTTCTGGTATTACATAAACTTAACGTTTAGTGTAACCCCAATTTGGCGTGGGTCGCCGTAGCGGATATATTGCTTTTCCGCCCAGCCGTTATCCGGCTCATTACCAAAATAGAAACCACGCACACCATATTCTTCATCGAACAGGTTGCGGCCCCATAAATACGCCGACCAAGCACTCGCCTCGTAACCTAAACGCGCATTCACAATAGTGTATGGCTCAGAGCGCGAGTCGTTGCTGTCTGAGTAGTAAAACTCACTCTTACCACTCATGTTGACGTTGGCAAACCAACCCGAATTCGCACGATAGGTACCGCCTAGGCTGTAGGTTAAGTGTGGTGAATGGGCCAAATCGCGGCCCGTTAAATCCACGGCGCTACCGTATTTATCTTGGTACTGGTAATCGCCGTACGCTGTCTCTAACCAACCCAGACTTGAGTAAAACTGGAGATTATCGGTGGCATACCAAGTGGCGTCCAACTCCGCACCGTAGTTGTGTGAGCTACCCGCATTTTCAGTGTAGAGGATAAAGCGTTGTGGCTTGTTCGGATCCTGCTGGGATGCGGCCACTTGCTGATCCTGCCTATCCATATAGAACAGCGCCAGATTCGTATCGATAAGCCCTTCAAACCAATGGGATTTAAGACCAATTTCGTAGTTGTATAGGGTTTCGGTATCAAACTCTTTTTTATCATTGAGTTCAACTGGCAGGGTCATGTTAAAACCGCCCGCCTTGTAACCGCGAGCCACTCTGGCGTACACATTATGGGATTCATTCAGCACTTTGCTCAGCGCAATATGGCCGCCCCACATGGTTTCGCTCGGGTCAAAATTATCATTGTTGGTGTCTGAATAATGGCTATTGCGTCGCTCGGCACGCAGTCCCACAGACAAGGCATAATCGGCGCCAAAATCCGTATCCAACTGACCAAATACGGCGTAATTGGTTGCTTCATATTCAGAATCTAACACCTCATCGGGCCAAGTATTATATTCAGAATACAGTTGGTTATCTTCTTTAAGGTTCATCGCATAAACTCCAAGTAACCAGTCGGTTGAACCAGCAAGAATACGGCCTTGGTCGGTCGAACTTAAGCGGAACTCTTGGGATAAGGTCTTACGCTGACCAGTTTTGTCCCAGAAGTAATCGTACTGACAAGGGGCGAGATTGCCGTCATCCTCACATTGCTTGGCGGCCCAATACTCAGGGTTCGCCCAATCGCCATCGTAACTGTAATGATGATCGGTATTGGCAAATGAAGTCAGCGAGGTCAACTCAAACGATTCTGCGCCCGAGTAGGTTGCTTTAAATCCTGCGCCCGTGGTGCGCTGGCTATCGACACCCGGCTGATCCGAAATAGTATGTTTAGGATCGTTGGTTAAACTCCAGGCATCGTAGCCGTTATCAAAATCGGCATGCAGCAGGGTTAAATCGAGTTGCAAATTGTCGGTGGCATACCAGCGTAATTTAGCGCGGCCAGTAAATTCATCACGACCATTGGTATCTTCTTTATTTAAATAGAGATTGTCGCGATAACCGTTTTGTTGATGTTGCTGCAGCGACACGCGGTACAACAACTTGCCCGAATCGCTCAAGGGGCCAGAGCTAAAGCCACTGAAGGTTTGCAAATCGTCATTACCTAAAGAGACCTCGGCGCCATGTTCAAACACATCGGTCGGGTCATTACTCTTAAGGTAAATCAAGCCCGCTAACGCATTGGCACCATAGCGGGTACCCTGCGGGCCGCGTAACACTTCGACCTGCTGCAGATCGTACATGCTCGACACCATGCCGATACCGGATAAATCAATATCATCAATGATATAACCCACAGACGAGTTAGGCGCGCCTTGATATTGCTCCTGCTCACCCACGCCGCGGATCTGAAAATACTTAGGACGCGAGCTGCCACCCGACCAGTTGAAGTTGGCGATAGAATTCATCACGTCTTCAAAGTGCTGGGCACTTTCATCTTGAATTTGCTGGGCATCGATAACGGTAATGCTCGATGGCATTTTTTCTAAGCTGGCACTGCGAAAATCCGCCGTCACCACCATGATTTCCATATCATTGCTAGGCTCTGGTTTATCGATAGCATCGGTTTGCGCCCACGCGGCTGTACTCAAGGCTGCCGAAATGGCCAGCGCCAATGGCGCACGCGTTAACGATAAGGAGAAGATGGAACCCTTGGTAGACTTGCTGGTGTAAGACTTGTTGTAAAACTTTTTGTTAGACTTTTTGTTAGACATAGGACCTCAAATACATGTTTGAGATCCGGCAACGAATAAGCGATTCAGAAGTGTGCTGTTGATTGGCCCATTCCTACGCCGGTATTAGCCGGATCAGGTTCTAAGGGTTCGTCTGATGACATCTCAGTCTGCCACTTTGTTAGCAAACACCCCTTGGCGGCGCTAAGTATACATGACGAAAATCATAAAGTAGACACTCTTGTCACTGCACATCAGTAAATGACGCTTAGCTCACGCCATTAATGCCTTTGTTGAAACCTCTGACAGCTCACAATCGGCCAATATAAACGCCCTTCTCTCCTTTGGCTGATTTGACCCAATATGCGTTCTAATGCTATAGAAGGCGACGATTTTAAGTATGGTAGAAGGGTCAACTCAATGCAGCTAAAACCGTTAGCCAAGGGACGTTATAGCCAGCGATGGGAACAAGACTATCCTCTTATTGAAGCTGTGATTCTTAGCTGTATCAGCGAAGTCAAAATGCTCAAAAAAGGCGCTCACCTGATGACACAAGGTGAAGCCATAAACTCGCTGGTGTTAGTCAAGCAAGGCCGCGTATCGCTGGGGCACACCGCCAGAAATGGCCGTTGTTTCCAATTAGGGACTATCGATTGTGATTCGCAGCTCTTTGGTGAGATGGAGTTTTTTACCCAATACCAGTGTCAGCTCGACATCATCGCCAACGAACCCTTGGAAATTTCGCTAATTAGCACCGAAAAGTTGCAACATTCCCTCGGACAACACCCACAACTGGCGCTATTTTTTGCCAGTGCCATAGCGATTGATTACCAAGATACCGTCGATATTTTTACCCGAAGGCTGCTTTATCCCATCAGCTATAACGTGGCATTCGATATCTACCATGAGTATTTAAACGATTTACCCGTCGATGGTTTTAGTAAGCGTTATTTAGAGGCAGAGCGTTTTGGTACCACAGACAGGGTCTATCGACGGGCACTGCAACATTTGGAAGAGCGCGGTTTAATCGAGCGTAAAAAAGAAGGCATTCGGATTAAAAACCTGAATGCACTTAAAGCTTTTGTCGAAGCAGGCATTTAACCCACTTCGACAACACCCATACTCGGCGGATAACAACCAAGTATGGGCCTTTAGCTTAACTTGCCGAAAGCGATTGTGCTGACATCGCAGGTTTCATCCGACTCGATGCAATCAACAACATAAAGATTGCGGCGTAAAGCACGGGGATCACATACATCACGGTTTGTAAGCCGATAATACGCTCGAAGAACGAACTGATCGCTGGGCTAAACATGGCGCCCGTACTGCCACTGATCAAAATGTAGGAGACATTCTTACTGCTGGCTTGCTTCACAAACGACACGCCATAGGCAATAAACGCATTGTAAAGTGCCGCGCAGACAAAGCCGTAACCATAGGTTAAATAAGCAATCCAATTCAACTTGTCGGTAGTCACAATCACAAAGGTGATCACCATGGCTAAACCAATAATACCGACTAAGAAATGATGAATTTTTACCCGGGTCACAATCAGGGTTGAAATCAAAGCACCGATCAGCGCGGCCGACCAATATTGGGTAATGATATTACCCGCCTCTTCAAAAGGAATATCAAATTTTTGTTTTACAAATAACGGCGCCCATGTGAGGAAGGTATACAGCGCCAGCATGCCTAAAAATAAGCCGATACCACCGCTGATAATGCCGAAATTCCACTCCGATTGTTGTTTCTCTTCCGTATTCGATGATTGCTCGCACAGAGAAAAACTGGTGAATAAGCTAATAATTACCGTGCCTAAGGCAACCAAACCCACGGCTAAATAACTGTAACTCCAAGATAAGGCATTGGTTAAGGCGTAGGTTGTGATCAGCGGAAACACCACCCCAGCAACATTAAAGGTCGCATCCTGCACCACTAACATAGTGCTCTGCATTTTGGCTTGCCATACAGACACCACAATGGTGCCTGCGATACACAGACCAATCCCACCGCAGAACCCAATTAAGGTCATGGCTACCATCACTAGTTGTAGCGAACTAGTAAGGTGTAATGCCAGCGCAGAAAGCGCGACTAGACTGTAACTGAGCAAGGTGATCCGCTTGATGCCCAACTTTTCAATAAAGAAGAAGGCGGCAATGGTCCCAGCCAATGCGCCACCATTAAGTAAGGAGAAGATTGAGGCCACATCATTCACATCGGCTGCAAATTTCTCCGCTATGGGTTCTATCAACATCCCAAATTGCGTCGCAAAACCTGCCATAATAAAGTTCGCGAGAAAACTAATGGCGGTTAAGGTGATTTTATTATTCATTTTTGTCATTCCATCGTGAAATGCGAAAGGTGCAAAGGTTAGCGTGAGACCTAATTCAGCGCAGTCGCGAGCGCGAGTTCGATCATATTATTGAAGGATAACTGGCGTTCTTCGGCGGTGGTTTCCTCACCCGTTAGGCAGTGATCGGATACCGTGAGAATGGCCAATGATTCAATGCCCTGTTGATGTGCTAAGCCATAAAGACCAGCCACTTCCATATCAATACCCAATACCCCAAAACGCTCCAATGCTGGGATCATATCTTCGTCGGGATCATAATAAAGATCGCCACTAAATACGTTGCCAACTTTCACGCTAATGCCTTTTTCATTGGCTTGGGTATAGGCTTTGTGCAGTAAGGAAAAGGTGGCCGAGGTTGCCATATGATAGCCACTGCTACGCTTGGCATTCGTGGGTGAGTCGGTACCCGCCGCCTGCGCTAAAATCACATCCCGCATTTGCACGTGTTTTTGGGTTGCGCCTAAACTGCCGATACGAATGATGCGCTTCACACCAAAAAAATTAATCAACTCATGGCCATAGAGCACCATTGAGGAAATCCCCATACCGTGACCCATCACAGAAATACGCTGCCCTTGGTAATAACCTGTGTAACCCAGCATATTGCGAACGTTGGTGACTTCGACGGCATCGGTAAGGTAGGTTTCGGCAATATATTTTGCCCGCAGCGGATCCCCAGGCATAATTACAGTTTCAGCAAAATCAGTAGGTTGTGCATTAATGTGCGCGGTCATAGGTCTATCCTCATCTAATATTATGCTGATAGTAGTGCTCAACCCTGAAATAGTTTTAGGACTAAAGTCCGCTTTTCTGTCGCGGTTTGACTTTTTCCGTCGAACTGAGTCAGTTATCGCAACTTTGCCTCTCGCCGTAGCAACCGTCACGGGACAAATTCAATCCCACACAAACGAGCAAAAGGAAGATGGGTTGGTGAGGATGAGGGTAGATAAAAGCAAAAGACTTACGTCCCAAAAACGTAAGTCTTTATAAATGGAGCGAAAGCCTTTATCAACGCGCGTTAACTTAGCTTTGAAATGCCAAATGCTCTAACGCGATTGTGACAACTCAACCCTATGATTCAAGCTTAGTTTGAATAGGTCTCGCGCACATAAACATCGAATTTCGCCACTTGCGCATTTGGGGCCACGGCCGACACTTGCAGCTGTTGTTTACCGTGTAATTTCACCGATTTCCAACTGGTGGCTTCATCTTCAATGGTAAAGCCGCTGGCATCATACCAAGTGAACTTATATTGCACTCGCATATCGCTTGAGGACTTGCTGACGATCAACGCCGAACCTTGGATAAGATCGCCAACGCGGCGCGCCTCAACCCCTTCAACACTGATATCACGGGCGAAGCTGTTGTTATCGACGCGGGTTTCTCCCAGTGAGTTCACCGAAATGCCCGCCGTATTAGTGCAGGCACCGAGAGTCAGTGCTGCTGCCAAGATTAATCCACTGTAAATTGCTTTCATTTTGTTTTCCCTCACTCACAAAAACCTAGGTGCCGAACAACGGATGGGCAATGACACTACGCGACGCCAGCTGAACTTATGCTTAACGTACGCATAGGCAAAACGTGCTCCTCCTGCCCCGCCCTCGCGATTAATCGATCAAAAAGTGCGCCCTTGCGGTTGCGATCAACTGCTTACGATTGGTTTGCCAACAATTGATATTCACGTTGGCGACCCGTCGGCCCTGACGGGTGATACGACATTCGGCAAAGCTGTCTTTATGCAGGCCGGCACGCAGGTAATCAATGGAGAAATCGACTACTTTTGGCACTTTTGCCGTTTGCATAAACACCATTAATTGCACTATGGCTGACATTTCCATAAAACCAGCAATCACTCCGCCATGAATCGCGGGCAGGATGGGATTACCGATATTGTCATCCTTGGCGGGGAGTTTGAAAATCAGCTCGTCGCCAAAGCGCTCGACCTTCATGCCAATAAACTTAGCATAAGGCACGTGTTCAAGCAGATGACCAAAGTCGTTCAGCTCGGTGGCGCGTTTTACAATTCCCTGCACATCGAGGGTTTTCTGCTCGGTCGGCTTATTTGAGTTCATCTGTCTCTCCTAAGGGCGGCACGGCTTCTCCCATCAAGGCTTGTCTAAAGGCATCCCCTACCATTTCGGGGCTGATGCGCATAAAGGAGCCCACCGCATGGGCGATAGGATCATCAATGCTGTCCTGATAGGCGATGGCGCGGGTAAAGGCGATATTAGATGACAACTTATAGCACTCGGCAAAGCCATAAACTGGC
This sequence comes from Shewanella sp. FJAT-51649, assembly GCF_019457435.1. Classification (NCBI taxonomy): domain Bacteria; kingdom Pseudomonadati; phylum Pseudomonadota; class Gammaproteobacteria; order Alteromonadales; family Shewanellaceae; genus Shewanella; species Shewanella sp. FJAT-51649. The sequence goes on from NZ_CP080411.1 coordinate 2,848,675, forward strand.
TTATGGGGCTGGGCGGGCTTCATATAATCGACCCGTAAGTCGAGGGTGGGCGAAATCTCTAAGGATTGATATTTTTGAAAAATCGCACTCACTACAGCGCTGCCACAGGCGGTGTCCATCAGGGTGGTGATCACCCCGCCATGGATAACACCTGTATCGGGATAACCAATTAACTCAGTGCTATAGGGCAACTCAATCAGTACATGATGCTCACTGGCCTCGAGCACGGTGAGCCCTAAGCGGCGGCACTGGGCGAGCTGATCGACAAATCGCTGCGCCATTTGAGTCAGCGGGAAAAACTCGGGATTAACCTTCATTGACCTTGGCTCAGCATGGGTCCCAGTGGCTCTCCGCCGACGAGATGAATATGGATATGGTACACTTCCTGTCCGCCATGTTTGTTGCAGTTCATGATCAAACGATAACCGTCTTTGGCAATCCCCGCCTCTGCCGCCAGTTTAGCCGCCACTGTCATCATCCGGCCGAGTGCAGGTTCATCCGAGGCTTTCATATCATTTGCGGTTGGGATCAAATGATTCGGCACAATCAGAATATGGGTTGGCGCCTTTGGCGAGATGTCTCTAAAAGCGGTTACCAGCTCGTCTTGATACAGAATGTCGGCGGGAATTTCGCGGCGGATAATTTTGCTGAAAATAGTTTCTTCGGCCATGGGGAGTCCTCCTTGGGTTAATTGGGATAGTATACTAGCAATTCAACGCTTTGTGTCTCCAGATATTTTGCGTTTCATTTGCCTGTTGTGCGCATTTTTGGCAGCATGACGCCCATTAAAACGCAGCGGTTTTATAGGATAAATTATGATCCACTATCACATCATTCCCGTCGATCCTAAGGCGCATTTGTTCGCCATCACCATGACGGTACAAACGCCTCACCCTAAGCAAGTTTTTAGCCTGCCCGCGTGGCTTCCTGGCAGTTATATGGTGCGGGATTTTGCTAAGAATATTATCGACCTTAAAGCCACGGGCGCTAACGGCGAGCCGCTTACGCTCACTCAGCTGGATAAACAAACTTGGTTGGTCGAACATCAAAGCACCCAACTCACCTTAACCTATCAAGTTTATGCTTGGGACTTGTCGGTACGCACCGCACACCTGGATATGACCCACGGTTTCTTTAACGGTAGCAGTGTATTTTTAGCCGCCCACGGCTTTGAGGCAGGCTTACACACAGTGACCATGGCGGCGCCGACCGAGCCGAGCCTAAACGAGTGGCGCCTTGCCACCAGTATGACACGCCAAAGCGGGGATGAATTCGCCTTTGGTGAGTTTTGCGCGCAAAGCTATGACGATCTTATCGACCATCCGGTAGAAATGGGCTTATTCACCCACGCCAGTTTTGAAGCCTGCGGCGTCAGACACGATATCGTATTAAACGGTCGCCACCGCGCCCATATGCCGAGACTCTGCCAAGACTTAAAGGCCATTTGCGAGTATCAAATCAAGCTGTTTGGCACGCCTGCGCCCTTTGAGCGTTATCTATTTATGACGACAGTGCTCGACAATGGTTTTGGTGGTTTAGAGCATAGGGCATCGACGGCACTCATGTGCTCGCGCAAGGATTTGCCGCTGTCGATGGATGCGCCGATTAATAACGACTATCGCACCTATTTATCGCTCTGCAGCCATGAGTATTTCCACAGCTGGAACGTCAAGCGCATCAAGCCAGAATGCTTCTTACCCTATCAACTCGAGGCGGAAACCTATACGCCGCAGCTGTGGGCCTATGAGGGCATCACCTCCTATTATGATGATTTCCTCACTTATCGCGCAGGCTTAGTCGATGAACAAAGCTACTTAGATATGCTGAGCGAAACCTTTACAAGGGTGTACCGCAGTCAAGGCCGCTTTAAACAAAGCATTAAGGACTCAAGCTTTAACGCTTGGACTAAGTTCTATAAGCAGGATGAGAACGCCCAAAACGCCATTATCAGTTATTACACTAAGGGCGCCCTGTTTGCCCTGTATCTTGATTTAACCCTAAGAAGCGAGACTAAGGGAAAATACAATCTCGACGATGTGATGAGCATTTTGTGGCAGGAATATGCCCTGCAAAATCGCGGCACCACGGATGAATGTCATCAAAGGATTGTTGAACGTTTATTGGGGCGCGATTGCCAAGATCTCTTCGCCTATTTAGACAATACCGACGATATTCCACTGGCACCGCTACTTGCCGAGTTTGGGGTTGAATTGACCTTACGCGCGAGCAATGGCGCACAGGATGTCGGCGGTGGCACGGCTAAAGGGTATGAGATTGCCTTTGGCGCTAAGACGCAAGCCGCGCCAATGGGCCTTAAAGTGACCACTGTCGCCCAAGGCAGCCCTGCTCACCTTGCGGGTTTAAGCGCCGGAGATATCTTAATTGCGGCGGATAATCTGCAGGTGACAGGCCAATTTGAAGCTCAGCTTCAGCAATACCAACTCGGAGAACGCTTAAGCCTGCATTGGTTTAGACGCGATGAATTGATGACCGGAGAACTGATTGTTGCTGAGGCGCCAAAGGATACGGTTGCCTTAAGCATCACAGATAAAGATAAGCTCCAGGCTTGGTTGGGTCGCTAATTTTCAACGCATTAGCCTTTAAATTCGTCTTTAACCCATAAAGCACAAAAGGGGCAATCGTATCGACGATTGCCCCTTTTTATTTGATTCTTTGTTTGTTCAATTGAATATTGGCTTAGCAATACATCAACAATGGGTTACACCACCACATCGTGTAAATAGGTTTGCGCCCACGCGATGGCTTGACCACGGCTCGACACACCAATCTTACGGAATACACGGTACAAGTGCGTCTTAATGGTGCTCTCACTGACAAACAATTGATTGGCGATATCGAGGTTAGTGCTGCCAGACAGCAGGGCTTGTAACACTTCACGCTCACGAATGGTTAATGGCTCGGTATCTTCAAACAGTCCAAAGTCATCATTCACCCCGTTCACCAATTGGATAGGGATCACTCTGTGTCCGCGCAGGATGTTGGAAAGGCCAAGGCTGATTTCAGTCAATCCTGCATCCAGATAAAACACCCCTGCCGTGGTCGAGGCTTGCATTAAGAAGCGGGCATCAACTTGTTTAGGGAACTGGATATAAACAACTCGCACACTCGGATGTTCGCGGGCAAGCAAGCGTTGAAATTGATAGGCTTTTTGAAGATCGACGGTGGAAAGATCAATCACCACCATAGAGGCTTGGTTATCTTTGATTTGATCGCACATCTCATCCGGGCTGACTTGCGACAGCTTAACGAGAAACTCCTGCGGCCAGCGTCCGGCCAGCAATTCCATCAGAACTTGCGATCTTGACACTACAATCCAATGTAATATTTTGAACATCCTGCTCACTCCCTGTCTGGTTAACGATTATTCATTTTGAGAGGAGAAACATCTCTCAATACCACTTCAACATCCGTTCAATAGACTTCCAAGTCTACCGTGCACACGATATTAGCATTAGATAAAACAGATTCAAAAGACTTACGATAAAAATATTTACCGTACGCAAATCAAAAACTTCTGCAACTTTAGCACTGAGCATTGTCAATCAGAAGGCTGAATTTAAACTGAAAATAATGCGCTATTTTGAATAGAAAGGCGTAAGATCAAATCAACATAAATCATAAGGAAATACCATGTCCAACCCGCAGCCAAACTCTATTGAAATGCAGTCCTATCGCGTGTGGGACAGACCTACGCGTCTGTTCCACTGGATTAATCTCATCCTTGTACTCGCCCTGATTATCGTTGGCGGCATGATGATGTTTCGCAGCGACTTAGGCATTACCGAACTCTCCGGCAAAATTGGGCTTAAAACCATGCACGTCATCATTGGCTATGGCTTTGCAATTAATTTACTGATCCGCCTGGTTTGGGGTTTTGTGGGCAATAAATATGCCCGCTTTAGTCATATGTTCCCCAATACCAATAGCAAGAGCGAGTTACAAAGCTATAAAGCGGAACTTGCCGCGGGTAAAAATCCCCAGTATCTAGGCCACAATCCTAAGGGGAAATTCGCCGTACTCGCCATCATGCTCTTGCTTGTCACCATAATGATCACAGGCCTGATCCGCGCAGGTACAGACATTTACTATCCGCCGCTCGGCAGCACAGTACAAAGCTACTTAGCCGCAGCGGATGTTGAGCCAAATAGCTTAAAACCCTACGATGCCACAGGCGTAGATACCGATAAAGCCAATGCTATCAAGCCCATGAAGGGACTGGCCGGTGAAGTACACGTTTACGCCGTGTACTTATTGATGCTCCTTATCGTGCTGCATGTGTTTGCCGTGATTTACACAGAAGTCAAACGCCAACCCGGGATCATTTCCGCCATGTTTTCTGGCAAAAAACTGATCCAAGGACAACCGAAGGACGAGTGATGCATATAAAAAAACGCCAGCAATTGCTGGCGTTTTTTATCAAACTTATACCGAAGTAGGATTACTTCTTCAGGATAGATTCTGGAGTACGACCATCGTCATGGCAGCTTTCACAGGTAGGTTTTTGACCTACGTTCATATCGTGTGGCGCATGACAGTCAGCACACACTAAGTTGCCATCGTGTGGCTTGTGTACTGCGTCCATTTCAGCCAAAGAGCCGTGGCAGCTTTGACATTGTTCAAATTCGAAAGCACCGTCAGCAGAAGGTGTACCGTCTTTATGACAGCTTTCACAACCACCAGATTCTGCATGGAAGTCTGATAATTTTTGATCCGCGGCAAATGCGGTTGGTGACAGCGCTAGCGCTGCAAGACTTGCCCCGAAAAGCGCACTTAATAGTTTTTTGCTCACAATTGTATCCTCCAATGGCGATTGACAGTGGAAATTCTTGTCAGGGTGACTTCCATCTCGCAACCAATGTAAATAGCACGACTCGATTTAACTTAGCTAAGGATTGAGCAATAAGCAACCCAATCTTATGCAAAGTAACTTTATCAATATACCGAGGGGTAAAATGTGCGCTGCATCATGTAACCACATGCTTATATAAGAGTTTTACATTGCCACAACCTAAAAGTCACAACTAAAAACCTCCCTAGCCTAATCATCAGCAAAAGAAAAGCCCCAATAAAAAAGGAGACCCGAGGTCTCCTTTTTGTGAACTTTTGAACTCGATTAACGAGTTTGTAAGGCGGCGATACGCTTCTCTAATGGCGGGTGGCTCATCATCAGCTCAGCCATTGAACGCTTACCGTTAATACCAAAAGCCGACATTTGCGCTGGCATTGCCGAGCTTTCAGGGCCTTGGCGTAAACGCTCGAGCGCTGCAATCATCTTATGCTTACCCGCTAAACGCGCCGCACCTTCGTCTGCACGGTATTCACGGATACGTGAGAAGTAAGCCACGATGATCGAGGCCAAGATACCAAACAGCATGTCGAGGACAAATACCACTGCCATATAGGCGAACATACCTAAACCTTCGCCTTCTTCATCGTTGCTTGAGACGAAGTTGTTGATAATACCTGCAACGACACGTGCCGCGAAGATAACAAAGGTGTTCACCACGCCTTGAATTAAGGTCAAGGTCACCATGTCGCCGTTAGCGACGTGGCTCACTTCGTGGGCGAGTACGCCTTCAACTTCGTCTTGACTCATGCCATACAACAGACCGGTACTCACGGCAACTAATGAGTTGTCTTTGCTTGGGCCTGTGGCGAAGGCATTCATCTCTGGTGATTGGTAAATTGCCACTTCTGGCATTTTAATCCCAGCTTGTTGCGCTTGGCGGGCAACAGTGTCTAATAACCAACGCTCTGTGCTATCACGTGGCGTGGTGATCACTTCACAGCCCATGGTCTTTTTCGCCATCCATTTTGAAATGGCTAAGCTGATGAAGGCTCCGCCGAATCCAAAAATCGCAGCGAACACAAGCAGTCCACCCATAGTCGACGTATTCACGCCCAGAATAGACATCACAATTGAGGCTACCAGCAACACGGCTAGGTTAGTCGCAATTAATAAAAAAATACGCTTCATTTCAGCTCCTTTACGGCAAACATATGCCATTTAACTTTGCTCAAAGACATAATATGTCCAATTAATCGAAATTCAAGGGGTAAAGATAAGAGTTTTTCTACTCGCTAATTTTTCTCTCAATTTAGACATTGCCTTTCATGGCTCGTGAGTCTAGGGACAATGTATTAATCCAAACTTAAATCTAGGCTCTGTCAGCGTTACAGCCAAATTCATGTGTGTTTATCTATGTTTATCGCGATTAAACTTTGTTAACATGCCAGCACATTCCGAGATTTCAGGATAAAAAAATGACAATCAATGCCCTACTGCTGAGCAGCTCTCGCGTCGGTGATACGCCTTACCTTTCCCATGCGCTTCCCTTTATCAAGCCGCTCACCGCTAACGCCCAAAAATGGATTTTTATCCCTTATGCTGGTGTCAGCATGAGTTATGACACTTATTTGGCCTCAGTCGTCGCAGGCTTAAGTGAACTCAAGCTCGATATCAGCGGCATTCACCAGCATCCTGATCCGCGCCAAGCGATTAAAGATGCTGACGGCATTTTGATCGGTGGCGGCAATACCTTCCATTTACTGCACGAGCTCTATAAGTATGATTTAGTGCATCTAATCCGTGAAGAAGTGCAAAATGGTAAACCCTATATTGGTTGGAGCGCGGGCTCTAATGTCTCCGGATTGAGTATTCGCACCACCAACGATATGCCGATTATCGAGCCGCCTTCATTTACCGCGTTAAATATAGTGCCGTTTCAGTTAAATCCACATTATTCGAACTACCGCGCTCCGGGACATAACGGCGAAACCCGCGCCCAACGTTTGCTCGAATTCACTCGTGTCGACCCCATCACGCCAGTTGTGGGTATTGTCGAAGGCAGCGCACTTTGGCGTCAGGGAGACACCTTATCTCTGCTAGGTGACAATCCTGCCTATTTATTCTGTGGTGAGCAGCAAGAAATCCCGATCCCTGTCGGCAGCGATTTATCCCATATGCTGAAATAAGATCTATGCGGCGGCATTGCCTAAGCGGATCTGCTACTATCGGCCACCGAGCATGAGTGTGTAATCAAGCTGGCTGGCCGATAACATGCCGCAAAATGTCGTATACAGAGGCAAGGATACCGCGCGCGGTGAGGACGGAAATCAACAATATCCCAAGTGATAACACCAGCCGGCAAGTGTTTTAACCAATAAGGCAAACACTTATCCTGCGGCAGAAAAGACTTGCACCACTTAAGTAACTGCTCTAATTTCGTTGTCGAACACTTTGATAAACAAGATTAAATTATTATTCACCCCTGAGCACTTCCCGTACAAAAGCATTCTAAGTTATTTATAAATCGGGAGTTTTGGGCAAGTCATTAAGTGCGAGTCTCTCGCCTTAGCCCATTAAAGTGAGGAGTTTCTATTTTGCGACTGCATTCAACATTCAACCATTTCGCCCCTATCTCGCGCCCCAAAGCGACCAAATCGAGGTTTTTTCTCGGTTCGTTACTCGCCTGTACGCTCGGCATCAGCAGTTTTACCGCCTATGGCGCCGATGCCGCTCAAGAGAAAAAAGCTAAGATGTTCTCCCATGACACTGTGGTTGAACTTGCCCAGCAACTGGCTCAAAAACCGTTTAAAGAAGCGAGAAAAGCCCCCAAAGAGCTAATCGATCTTGATTACGCCACCTATGGCAAAATCAATTATCAAGAAAACGCTGCGATTTGGGGCGGAACCCCCACGAAGTTTTCGGTACAACTGTTTGCCCCCGGCTTTTTATACAAAAACTTGGTCGATATCGATGTGGTTGAAAACAGCCATGCTTTTCCTATCGAGTTAACCGAATCCTCCTTTAGTGTGCCGAACGATACCATAGAGAAATTATTGACTCAGGTTGGCCAATACGCCGGCGTGCGCCTGCACTACCCCATCAATGATGATGAGGTAAAAGACGAGTTCATCATGTTCCAAGGCGCAAGCTATTTTAGAGCGCTGTCCAAAGGGCAAACCTATGGTTTATCGAACCGCGGATTAGCTATCGATGTCGCTCAACCTAAAGGTGAGGAATACCCATTATTCAAGCGTTTTTGGGTAGAGCGTCCGTCTAAGTATCAAACGGCGATTGTGGTGCACGCATTGTTAGATAGCCAGAGTGTTACTGGTGCCTATCGCTTCGGCATTTACCCTGGCGCGCCAACGCGAGTCGAGGTAGATGTGACCCTATTCCCCCGCCGTGATATTACCCATGTAGGGATTGCACCACTGACCTCAATGTTTCTCTATGGTGGTTTAGATACGCCGGATAAGCCAGATTATCGCCCAGCGGTACATAACTCCGAAGGCTTACAAATTGATCGCGGTAACGGTGAGCGTTTATGGCGCCCGCTCAATAACCCAAATAAATTGCAGATCAGTGCCTTTGGCGATGAAGATATTAAGGGTTTTGGCTTAATCCAACGTCATCGTAACTTCGATTACTATCAAGATCTGACTGCAAACTATCAGCAGCGCCCTTCCGCTTGGATTGAGCCGCTTAACGATTGGGGTAAAGGTCAGCTAGTGCTACTGGAGATCCCATCGAGCGCCGAAACTAACGACAATATAGTCACTTACTGGGAGCCTCAGGGCGGATTGAAGCAAGGTGAACCCTATCGTTATTCCTATCGCATCACAGCGTCTAACGATAGCCCGAGTGCCAACACTAAGGCGCGAGTGGTTCGTAGCTCAAAGGGACAAAAGCAAGCCAAAGGTAAAGAGTTGCTTATCGATTACAGCAATATCAAACCACAAGATGTTGAGAACATTGTGATTGATGCCAGTATCAGCAAGGGCAAGATCCTGTCATCTCGTATCGTCGCTCATCCAGATATCAATGGTGCCCGCGTATTTGTGACCTTCGAGCCCGAAAGCACCAATGTGGCAGAACTGCGCATCCAATTGCGTAAAGATGAAAAACCTGTTGCTGCCACTTGGCTGTATCGCTGGAACAGTGACGATTGGCCCTAGGCAAATAAGCTAGCTATCCGTTACACCATAAAAACGCCGAACTTACGGCGTTTTTTATTGCGCTTGGTTCTACACTAACGAATGTTCAGATCTAACTCGATTATATTCTCAGCAAGTCGTGACAACATCATAACTCTTTAGCTATTCAACTTCTTAATTTACAGGATAACTTGGGCAGGATAACGTCTTCGGAATATCTAGGATTATTTCTATCTAACAAAAATAGGGAACTTCAGTTCCAATTTTCGGCCCTATTTAGCACGCCCATAAGATTTACTCCCCTACTCCACAGCGGTATATTACCCCTTCACAGCAACTGAATATTTGCTATATACACTTATTTACAAGATATCCATCTACTGCAATCATCATATTCAGTGTTAGTTATATTTCGCATCATGAATATGTCAGAGAAAAAATGAAGTTACCCATATTAAATGCTGCGTACTTTCGTAAGCCAACGACAATATTGTTAATGATAAGTATCTTACTTGCCTTATATTCACTACCAATGATTGGGCGAGTGTTTTGGCTTGCGTTGGTTTTACTCTGCTATACGCTAATTTAAATGCAAATAAAATGTTAACTCCGCAATTGACGTTAACATCTATATTAATCATCAGTGTAACTGTTGGTCGATAATACCCTGTTTCATCAACCCATCGAATCTAGATAACTCATTATCTAGACGGATATTTAAGCTATGCCGTTTTCAAACCTTAAACCAGCCTTTGCACTTTCTTTGCTGTTTGTCCCGAATGCCTTTGCTACTGCCGTCGATTTTAGTGACTATGGTCCTTTACGCACCTACGCACAATCACCCACCCAAGCGGGCAGCTTAACGCCGATGCTTAGATCAGGGTTTTCGTTACCTGAAGGTCAAAAAGAGCTGCACTTATCTGCAAGTGCAGCAAGTGTTTGGGCTGAAACCGATGATTATTTTGCCGATTACTACCACAACACCCTCGAAGGTGGGCTGACTTGGCAAATCAATGACAAATGGATGATAGACACAAGTTATCACTGGCGCTTTAGCGGCGATAATCACTTAGACTCGGTAACTATGTGGTTCCATGATGCTTTTGGTTTTAGTCAAAACGGTCGTGAAGATACGGCAAAACACCAAAACCAAATATTTTCTAAAGATGGTGTGAACCAACAAGATATTTCGGGTGAGACACTCAATAATGCCATTATGCTTTATGTTGGTTATCAATTATTTGAGAGCCAACATCAGGGTTTATCCCTAGGTGGTAGCTTATATTATAACTATGTGGACTCAGGTCCCTTTGAAAATGAAGCCTTTGAACAAGCGTTACAGTTAAATTACAGCTTCCGTTACAAGAAACATCATTTTCATTCTAGCGCCGCTGTCAGTTTTAGGCAGGGAAATGAAGTGCTCTCGGGGATCCGCTACGATAATCATGCCTATTCGGTCAATCTCGGCTATGAATATATCACGGGTCGCCATGGCTGGTTAATTGAGTTACATCATTACCAAGGTTTATTAGAAACTGAAAATGATTTCGCTAAGGCGTCAAATGAAATATTACTCGGCTACCGTTATTACTTAGACACAAGTGCAATTGAGTTTTCCGTCGTTGAAAATTATTTCAATATGGATAACAGCACTGACATTGCCTTTAATATTGGCTACCGAGTTAAGTTTTAGTCACAATAAATTAAACACTCAATAACAAAAAGAGGCTGTATGGCCTCTTTTTTGTTATATCACACGTATTTTTGAATGGGTTATTTCATCAACAAAGCCTGGATATCGATAAAATGGGCGGCATGTTCTGCATCAGCCTGTTTAAGATGCGGAATACAACCCAGGAAAGGCGATGTCATCATCTCTTTAAGCGATGCTAAGTTTTCATCAAACACGCTCATATTGGGATCGACGCAATTTGCCACCCAACCCGCCACGGTTAAGCCATCAGCTATAATCGCCTCTTGGGTTAATAACGCATGATTTAAGCAGCCCAGTTTCATTCCCACAACCAAGATCACTGGCAAATTAAGTTGCTGCACTAATTCCGATAAATAACGCCCGTCCCCTAAGGGCAAACGCCAGCCACCCGCGCCTTCTATCAAGCAAAAATCAGCCTGCGCAAAGGCTTGTCTATCTAACGTTGCCAAAATCGCCTCGGGGGATAAATTAACCCCCTGCTGTTTTGCGGCAATATGCGGCGCAATGGCGGGTTCAAAGCTTATCGGATTGACCTGCTCATAGTTGAGCTTTAAAGATGAGGCCGACATCAGTTTTAACGCATCACTGTTGCGTAAGCCCTGCTCTGTGATTTCACATCCCGAGGCCACAGGTTTGACCCCAAGGCTTAAGTTTACAGCGCCTATGCGAGCAGCTTCACGATTGAATGCGGTTAACAGCGCCGTCGACACTAAGGTTTTACCACTATCGGTATCTGTACCTGTTACAAAAAACATGCGTTTTCCTTCTTAATCCATAGTCAATCACGCGCTCAAAGCTAAACGACGAGCCTTACCCCCTATCGCCTTGGCGACGTACACGAAATTGGGCGATTTGATAGGTTAAAGGCAGGCCCTGAGCCTCACGGAATAGTTCTGCGCGTTGTTGCAATGCCAGCCAATCGCGGCGGCCACGCAATTTGCCTAAGTGAGCATCGGCATCTGAAGGGTTTTCGGTCTGTACGTATGATTGCACCGATGCGCCCACGCCCTTAATGGAATAGAGCAAGGTTTTAAGATCTTGAAAATAGACGGTCATTGGCACAAGTTGAACATCAAACAGTTGCCAATCTTTGGTATCAAAAGCGGCTTGTAAGCTTTCAAGGGATTGAAAACCGTTCACCCTCAAACCCAGATGGGATAACTGAGCCAAGCTGCCTTTTGCCACGATACTCAGGTACGCTTCTCCACCGGGTTTTAAGACTCTAGCCATTTCACTGGTCGCAGCCGATAAATCATGGCACCACTGCAGAGCCAAATTGGAGTAAATACTATCGATACTCCCATCGGCAAAGGGTAATTTCTCAGCATTACCGCACACGCATTGATGCCGAGGGAAAGTCGCTTGAAGTTGTTGCAACATCCCGAGGGCGATATCGAGGGCATAAACCTTGATATCATCGCCCATTGCACGGTCGGCAAAATCGGTTCCCGGCCCCGCACCAATATCAAGAATTGCACCCTTGGCAGCAAATCCCTGCAACAAACTCGCGCCGCTTAAACGCTGTAAACAGTTATGCTCTTGGTAGCGCTTGGCCGCAGCAGAAAACCTATCGGCAATATGCTCGACCTGACTGGCAGATGGATGGGAATTAACACTCACGCCAAGCGGCATAGACATCACAGATTATTCTCACTTTAACATCAAACTTTTACTTAGAAGCTTTTACGTTCAAGCTCTTACTTTCAGACTCTTACATTCAAGCTCTTATCTTCAAGCTCTTCACTCTCAAGAACTCAATACCGAGCATTGAAGTGCCCTGCCATTCACCGGATATTCTGAATCAAACGCTGGGTTACCGTTCAGGCCGCTCAGAAACCCTGGGCAGTGCGCATTCCTTCAGCACAGTGGCAATTCCACTGACGCAGCGCCGTATTGCTGCCTCGCTATGGGATGCACTTAAGGTAATGCGCAATCTTGCCGAGCCGACAGGCACTGTCGGTGGACGAATAGCGCCGACCCAAATGCCTAATGCCTTTAGCTTTTCCGCCACCCGCAAGGTTTGTGTCGCATCACCAATAATCAAAGGTTGAATTGCCGTATCACTTCCTAGGAGTGGAATGTCAGCATCTTGGCACAACTGTTTGAAAAGTAATATATTACTCCGTAATTTTTGCTTAAGCTCAGGATGGGCTTTAGCGTATTCAACTGCCGCTAGGGCAAGGGCCGCATTGGCGGGCGACAACGCCGTAGAATAAATATATTCCCGTGCATTGCTGACCAGAAATTCAATCAACTGCCGACTCCCGAGGATTGCAGCGCCCTGACAGCCTAACGCCTTACCAAAGGTCACTATCTGGATATCGATAAGCTTGGAAGCTGAATTCGACTCAACTTGAGCATTCACAGCATCCACCACTCCAAAACCATGGGCATCATCGACAATTAGCCAAGCATTATGTGCTCGGCAAAGTATGGATAACGCCGAAATCGGCGCGATATCACCATCCATGCTGAACACACTCTCAGTGATCAACGCAGATACAGCGTTCTTCGCTAATAGACGCTCGGCGCTTTCGGTGGAATTATGCAAAAATCGCTTAAAATCCGCGCCGCTATCGCGTAATCCATCGATAATCGATGCATGGACCAGTTTATCGCCCAGTACCACATCCTGCTTATTAAACAAGGTCTTACACAAGGTGGTATTGGCGCTGAACCCTGAACTAAAGAGTAGCGCCGCCTCAAACCCCGTTATCTGGCACAGCTTAGTTTCTAGCGCCAAATGCGCCTCGCTGTAACCCGTCACCAGTGGTGATGCGCCGCTACCCACGCCATATTGCTTAGCGCCAAGGTGCAGCGCTTCGACCAATGCGGGAGCACGGGATAGACCTAAGTAATCATTGCTGCAGAAGTTAAGATAGTGCTGCTCCGCTAAGCCAAACTGAGGGCCATCCTCACTGAGTGTTGCCGCGCTCGACAATGCCTGACGCTGCCTAAGCAAACCTTGCTCGGCTAACGCCTGCTGACGGGCGAGAATTTTTGAACCCAGTTTTGAGGTGACTGGTGAACTCATTTTTTCTTACTCAACTTGTCTTGCTCAACTTTTCTTGCTGTGTATTTTACTTTGCTGGCTTACTCGGCGTCTTGACTGGTTTTTCGTTCAGTCTCGGCACAACGTCAGCTCAAATGCTCGCTGAGTCTCACAGCCCGCATCATCCTTGGAACCTGCGCTTCGCCACTTAACAAAACGCAAGTCCAACGTAGCAAGTTTTACTGTGGCGATAAGCCTTAGTTACAGCGCCGCTGCGTCGTAAAAAGGTGCCGAGGCTTTATCTTGGTGAGCCGCGGCTTTGGCTAATACCGCCTGTTCATCATCGATAGTCGCGGCAGCGCCCTGCTCAGGACGTAAGCCCAGACGGCGGAACAGGCCCATATCATCACTTTCTTCAGGGTTTGGCGTAGTCAACAGCTTGCAGCCATAGAAAATCGAGTTCGCACCCGCAAAGAAACACATAGCTTGCAGTTCGTCAGTCATGTTTTCACGGCCCGCCGATAAACGCACACGGGACTTAGGCATTAAAATACGCGCCACAGCAATGGTACGGACAAACTCCAGCGGATCTAAATCATCGAGTTTTTCGAAGGGTGTACCCGCCACTTTGACCAACATATTAATGGGCACAGAATCGGGATGCTGAGGCAAATTCGCTAGTTGTTGCAATAAACCTGCTCGGTCTGTGGCCTTTTCACCCATACCAACAATACCACCAGAGCAAACTTTCATGCCTGATGCACGCACGTGGCTTAAGGTATCTAAACGGTTTTGATAGGTACGGGTCGTGATCACATCGCCGTAATATTCAGGCGAGGTATCTAAATTGTGGTTGTAGTAATCAAGACCTGCATCGGCCAGCTCATTGGCTTGTTCGGCACTTAGCATGCCTAGGGTCATACAGGTTTCCATGCCAAGGGCTTTGACCTCTTGCACCATTTGTTTGAGGTATGGCATGTCTTTATCTTTCGGGTTACGCCAAGCGGCGCCCATACAGAAACGTGAAGCACCCGCGGCTTTAGCACTGCGTGCTTCGGTCAACACGGTTTCCATCGCCAATAGGCGCTCTTTTTCAAGGCCAGTGTCGTAACGCGCACTCTGCGGACAATATTTACAATCCTCAGGACAAGCACCGGTTTTGATCGACAGTAATCGGCTGATCTGCACTTCGTTAGGATCGTACACTTCACGGTGGATACTGTGTGCTTTAAATAATAAGTCATTCATCGGCAGCGCAAATAAGGCTTCGATTTCTTCCCGCTTCCAATCATGACGAACTTGCAACTGCGACATTGAACACCCTTTTATTTTTGTATTTTACCTTGGCTAGGATAACCTCAGCCCTTAAACTGTCAACGCCAACCAGTGATACAGGTTTACCACTGATTAATTTTCAATCAACGCTGTGAGCTTTTATGCGCAATTTACTCGATTTGGATTTTGATAGCGCCCATATTTGGCATCCTTATACTTCAATGACCCGTGCACTTCCTGTTTATGGGGTACACAGTGCACAAGGCTGCGAGCTGGAATTGGTCGATGGCCGTAAGCTTATCGATGGCACCAGCTCCTGGTGGGCCTGCGTACATGGTTACGGACACCCAGCGATATTAACGGCGATGGAGCGGCAACTGCACCAACTTAGCCATGTGATGTTTGGCGGCATTACCCACGAGCCCGCCATTACACTCTGCAAAAAACTGCTGGCGATGACCTGCGAGCCCCTCACTAAAGTCTTTCTCTGCGACTCAGGCTCAATTGCCGTCGAAGTTGCCATCAAAATGGCGCTGCAATATTGGCAGGGGCAAGATTTGCCTTTAGCGCAAAAGGCCCAAAAACAGCGCATTCTTACGGTGAAGAAGGGTTACCATGGCGATACTTTTGCCGCCATGAGTGTCTGCGATCCCGAAGGTGGCATGCATACCATGTTTGGCGAAGCCGTCACGAAACAGTGTTTTGTCGACGCGCCGCAAACACCCTTCGGTGAGCCATTACGCCAAGATGATTTAGCGCCAATGCAACGTATTTTACGCGAGCAACATCCAGAGATTGCCGCCGTGATTATCGAGCCGATTATGCAGGGCGCTGGGGGAATGCGATTCTACAGCAGCGAGTATTTACGCGGCCTGCGTGCCCTGTGTGATGAATATAATGTGCTGCTTATTCTCGATGAAATCGCCACGGGTTTTGGGCGGACCGGTAAGTTATTTGCCTATGAGCATGCCGACATCACGCCCGACATTCTCTGCCTGGGCAAAGCGTTAACGGGCGGTTATATCAGTCTTGCCGCCACCTTGTGCACGGATAACGTCGCCCAAGGCATTAGCCAATCGCCCGCAGGTGTCTTTATGCATGGCCCGACATTTATGGGCAATCCCCTCGCCTGCGCCGCCGCCTGCGCCAGCTTAGATTTAATCAATCAGCAGGAGTGGCCAGCACAGGTTGCCGCCATCGAGCAGCAAATGCAGCGCGAGCTTGCCGATGCCATCGATATTCCCAGCGTGAAAGAGGTGCGCGTGCTCGGCGCGGTTGGCGTGCTCGAAATGCACCAAGCGGTCAATACCGCCGCACTGCAACAGCAATTTGTCGACTTAGGCGTATGGGTGCGCCCCTTTGCCAACCTGATTTATATTATGCCGCCCTATGTGATTAGTTCTTCACAGCTCACAAGGCTGACTCAGGCGATGAAGCAAGTGGCGGCAACGATTGCACCGCCCCATGCCAATCAAAGCGAGGCACTGGTGACAGAGAGCATCACTATCAGCCACGGCTAATGTTGTTCAATCACAATGCACTCGTGATGCAAGCTCTGCTCTGCTCTGCTCTGCTCTGCTCTGCTCTGCTCTGCTCTGCTCTGCTCTGCTCTGCTCTGCTCTGCACGTCTTAGCTTGGCCCCATTTAAACTCAGCCAAATATCAGTTCAGCTCAGTTTCAGTTCTGCCGAATGCCTTAACGCTCGGCAGAACTGTTTCTCAAAGGCCTCAGGCTTTGGCTTTGCCATCCTAACCCTACTCACTCAACTGGCTCACTCAACCGGCTCAGAATTGAATTATCTTTTGTACTCTTAATGTGGATCTCCTTACTTTGAGTGAAAGTCGTCACATAAAAACGCTTTAGATAACCTTGTTCACAAATTGCATAAAATCTCACTATTTTCACATTTATTTAGCAAGTTAACTGGAAAATTAGTTAAAGCCAGTAATGCTTAATAACACTGACTTCCACATAAGTACGTTTCATAAGCAGCCGCTAAAAACCTAGGCAAAAAGGATAGCTTAGTGAGCGTGACCAAGAAAAAGGAGCTTTTATGTTTAAACTCGCCGACATCCCCGTCAGCCGAAAACTCGCGCTACAACTTATCACAGCCCTTATCGGCGCCTTAATTCTTCTCACCCTTTCTGTCACTACCTTAAAAAGCAATTTGATGGCAGAACGTGAAGCCAGACTCAACGCAGTGCTCAGCTTAGCCCTCAGTCGTATTCAGGCTTTACAGCAAAACTTACCCCTAGAGCAGGCTCAACAAGCCGCAAAAGAGATGCTTAACAATATGCGGTTCGACGGTGACAACTACCTGTTTGTGATTGATGAAACACGCCACATCATAGTTCACCCCGTTAAACCCGAGTTAGTCAGCCAGCAAATGGGCAACAATGGCGCAGAGCAGTACTGGTTCAGCATGGTCGAATTAGGGCGCAATGGTCAGCAAGGTGTCTTGCAATATCCTTGGGTAACAGGCAATGGCAAAAAAGCCCAGAAAATGTCCTTAGTGATGGGATTTAAACCCTGGGGCTGGATTTTAGGATCGGGGATTTTACTGCAAGACATTGAAAACACGATTTGGCATGAATATGTGCTAATGGGCGGCACTACACTTATTCTCATTCTACTGATGGCGGCACTGGGCTACATCATCAGTCGCTCTATTGTTCAACCCTTAGATCAAGTGAATAACGCGATGCAAATCATCGCCACTGGCAACTTGACGCCGCAGCTTGCGGTCACAGGCAAAGATGAACTTGCGGCCCTAGCGCACAATATCAATCAGAGCATGACAAGCATTCGAACGGCATTGGCTGAGGCTAACCACAGCGCCGACAACGTCTCACAAGCCGCTTCACGTATAGCATCAACCGCCGAAGAAACCAATCAAGCGGTAAACAACCAGCGGGATCAACTCGCCCAGTTAGCCACGGCGATGAACGAAATGAGCGCCACTATTGCCGATGTGGCCAATAATGCCGAAAGTACCGCGAAAGACACCAAAGAAGCCACCCGCGAAGCCGGACTTGGCGATAAAGACGTGCACGCCAGCGTTGATGGTATCCATGCGCTTGCCAAAGAAGTGGAGCAAGCAACGCAGCAAGTGAACAAGCTAAAAGAAGAAATCATGCAGATCAGTGAAGTGACGGCGGTGATCAGTGGCATTTCGGATCAAACCAATTTATTGGCATTAAACGCCGCCATTGAAGCGGCGCGTGCCGGTGAGCAGGGCCGAGGTTTTGCCGTGGTGGCCGATGAAGTGCGGCAATTAGCCAGCAGAACGAGGCAATCCACAGAGGAAATTCAAAACACCATTTCCCTATTACAACAACGTGCTGTCAGTGCCGCCAATGCGATGGATACGAGCCGCGATCTGGCTGAAAAGAGCGTTGACCAGTCCACAAAGGCAGGCAACGATTTATCCCTCATTGTGACCCATATTAAGCACGTGAGTGATATGGCCACTCAGATTGCAACCGCGGCCGAAGAGCAAAGCGCGGTGGCAGAAGAAATGAACCGTAACGTCTGCGGGATTAATAGTTCGGCGCTTGAAGTGTCTGAATCAGCCACCTATCTTGCTCAAGAAAGCGAGAGCCTCGCCGAGCTATCGCTTAATCTCAATACCAAACTGGCGGCGTTTAAGCTCTAAGCTCGAGTGAACTCAATATGGGGCCAACATCCTGATGTTGGCCCCTTCTTTAACGACTCGCCTTGACCAGGCTCGAAATCAAGGCCCGTAGCGCCGCCGGTTTAATCATTTTCGCCATATAGTGGTAACCTCGGCGCTGCACATCCTCCACCAACTCCTTACGGGTATTGGCGGTGATTAAAATCCCCGGTAACTCTTTGCCATAGAGCGCGCGGATCCCGTCCATCGCATCGACACCATTTTGGCCATCGTCCAAGTGGAAATCTGCTAAAACAATATCCGGCGCCACCCCTTTTAGGCCTAACTTTATGCGTGCATCGGCTAAATCTTTGGCGCAAATCACCTCACACTGCCAGCGGCTGAGTAGACTCTCAAGCCCAGCCAAAATGGCCTCTTCGTTGTCGATACACAGCACTTTAATGCCAGACAAAGGTTGTAATAGCGATGGCAAGGCCTTGACCTGCGGCTGACGCACGGTTTCCCCTAAAGGCACACTTATAGAGAACACTGAACCACGTCCAAGTTGTGAGGACACTTGAATACTGTGGTTTAGTACCCGGCTGATCCTATCGGCAATCGCTAGCCCAAGGCCAAGACCGCTAACGCTTTTACTACGTGGATTATTTAAGCGCTTAAACTCTTTGAAGATTTCACGGGTTTCATGCTCATCAATGCCGCAGCCCGTATCCAATACTTGGATCTCTAGCTCACTGCCGCGATGGCGACAGCCAAACAGCACCCGCCCACCTCGGGCATAACGATAAGCATTGGTTAAGAAGTTTTGCAGCACGCGCCGCAGTAGCGAAGGATCTGAGTTGACCGTCGCACTACAGGGGATCATCTTAAAGCGAATTTGATTATCCGCCGCCATCGCCTCAAATTCGACCGACAGACCATTGAGCAGCTCAGATATGGCAAAATCGCGGCGATTGACCTCCACCATGCCGGAATCCAGCTTCGAAATATCCAATAAGTCGGTGAGCAACTCGCCCGCGGTTTTGAGCGAGCTATTCACATGGGATAGGGTGGTGCGCGCCTCGCGGTCCAAATTAGGATACTGGGACAAGGACGCGGTAAACAATCTCGCGGCATTCAGCGGTTGCATTAAGTCGTGCCCTACCGCCGCTAAGAAGCGACTCTTAGAAGCGTTCGCCATTTCTTCCTGCGCCTTAGCCTCAAGTAACTCACTGTTTAGCATGGCTAACTCGTAGGTACGCTCTTTAACGCGCGATTCGAGGGTTTCATTGGCCTCAAGCAAAGCCCGTTCCTGCTCACGGTATTGAGTGATGTCGGTAAAGGTCATCACAAAGCCGCCATCTGGCATAGGATTGCCTTGAATTTTAATCACTTTGCCGTCTTTACGTTGCCGCTCTGAGGTATGCGGCGTGCCATTACGCATATGCTGCACGCGTTTTTCGACCTGTGACTCAATATCCCCCTCGCCGCAATAGCCCCGCGCCGCGTTAAAGCGGATCACTTCGCCAATCGGCATACCTTGCTGCAAGAATCCTTCAGGATATTGATACAGCTCGACGTATTTGTAGTTCCATGCCACCAAGTTGAGGTCGCTGTCGATAACGCTCATTCCTTCATAGGCATGCTCGATAGCCCCGCGCAGCATATCTTGGCTGAGCATAATTTTGGACGAGGCCTCATCCACTAGGCTAAAGACTTCATCCAAGGCCAAGTCTCGCCCCTGTAAAACCGAGTCCATTACCAAGGAGGCACTGGAAGCGCCAAGTACTCCGGCGAGTAAGCGTTCGGTGTGGGCGATAAGCTCAGGTGTCGCTGCCTTGTGCCAACTATCACTCTTGACCGCCTCGGTGGAGAATCGGCTAAAGCTTTCATAGGCGCGAGTTGGGCTCACAAAGCGGCTGGCTAAGATCAATAAATCCTGCTGAGAGATTGGGCCATTTTTCTTATTGGCATTATTTTTAAGCTTACCCGGGCTGACAAAGGCGCTGGCCTGAATACGCTCGGCCACCCCCGCCCTAAACCAAATCGAGCCTAAGATGTAGCAGGCAATATTGGCGAACAAGGCTGTGAGGGCGTCACGCACATTGGGGGTAATGGCATCTAACAGGTCGATATTACTCGACAACAAGGTCGCCACATTTTGGCCGTCATTCATGCCGCTCAGCATGATGTAAAACCACAGGCCAAAGCCCACACTCAAGCCTAAAAACACCCCAGCACGATTACCGTGTTTCCAATAGAGCCCGCCCACCAGCGCAGGAGCCAGCTGGGCAAACGCCCCAAAGGATAACATCCCAAGGTGCGACAAGGAGTCACTGTCGGCGAGCGCCAGATAACTGCCATAACCCAGGCCAAGGATGATGACGATGGCCAGGCGGCGTGCATTTAACAGCATCTGCGAAAACTGGCTAAAGTTTTTCTCACGGATATTACCCGTGCGCAGCATCACGGGCACCAGCCACTCGTTACTCACCATCACGCTTATTGTCACTACCGCCACAATCACCATGCCAGTTGCCGCTGATAAAGTGCCTAACAGCGCAATCACGGCCAGCAGTGGATGATCTAACGCAAGCGGTAAATTGATCACATAAGTGTCTGCGGCAACGCTATCCCCGAGGATGACTTTACCCGCTAGGGCGAGTGGCCCAACGAATAAGCCAAACAAGGCCAAATACAGTGGGAATAACCAGCGCCCCTTAGACAACACCGACTCATCGGCGCACTCCACCACCATCACGTGGAATTGCCGTGGCATACATAAAAACGCCGCCATGCCGACGAGCAGCTCAGGCATTAAGGCTTCGATGCGAGGATTTGGGTAATTAATTAAGGCTTTTTCACTCGCCTGCTGCCAGATATCACCAAAACCATCGAACACCCCAAAGCTAATCACAATCCCCACCAGCAAAAATGCCGCCAGTTTGACTAGCGATTCAAAGGCAATCGCCAGCATCATGCCGGGGTTATGCTCGGTGGCATCGAGCTTACGCGTTCCAAATAGAATGGCAAAAATCGCCAGCAATGCTGTGATAAGTAAAGGGATAGTAATGCCGTTTAAAGGATCGTCTGCTGGCTGAAACAAATTAAGGCTAAATACCATCGCCTTAAGTTGCAGGGCAATGTAGGGCATGATGCCAAATAGCGCGATGAGGGTTACAATGGCCGCCAAGGTTTGTGACTTACCGTAACGGGCGGCGATAAAGTCGGCGACCGAGGTAATATTTTGCGCCTTGGACACGAGGACCATCTTGCGCAGCATGCCAAAACCTAAGGTGAAAATAATGATAGGACCGATAAAAATCGGAATGAAGGACCAAAAATCATTAGCCGACTGCCCTACTGTGCCTAAAAAGCTCCACGATGAACAATAAACCGCCAGACTTAAACCATAAATGCCTACCTGAAGCTTCTTGGTCACGCCGCTAAACCAACGCTCCGCGCCCCAGGCTAAAAGGAATAAAAGTGAGACATAACAAATAGCAATAACGGCGACGACTAAGGTTAGATTCATATTTTTGCTCTTTTTTCCATTATTGTGCGATAAATAATGGCTGAAATCTAGCCAGATTTTCGAGTGCAACAGCCTAAATATAAAGGAGATTTTAAAACTAGACCAAGGTCTAATGGAGTTGCCAGCCCCTTGCATACCATACTCAGACTACGCAATTTTTAGAAAGGGAAGCCCTATGAGCTCGCAGTCTCTCTACAAAGTCTCCGGCAATATCGCTGCCAATGCACTTGTAAATAACGATCAATATAAAAAAATGTACCAAGAGTCGATTGTCAATCCAGAGGGTTTCTGGAGAGAGCACGGCAAACGGATCGATTGGATAAAGCCATACACTAAAATCAAAAAAACCACTTTTGACGATCATAACTTATCGATTAACTGGTTCTACGACGGCACCCTAAACGCCTCGGCCAACTGCTTAGATCGCCATCTAGCAGAACACAGCGACCGCGTTGCCATCATTTGGGAAGGCGATAACGCCAGCGAACAACGTAAAATCACTTACGGTGAGCTGCACACTCAAGTGTGTAAGTTTGCCAACGCCCTACGCAGCCAAGGCGTGCGCCGTGGCGATATTGTGACCATTTATATGCCAATGGTGCCAGAAGCGGCAGTGGCAATGCTGGCCTGTGCCCGCATCGGTGCCGTACACTCGGTGGTCTTTGGTGGCTTCTCACCCGATTCAATCGCTTCACGGGTCATCGACGGTAAATCTAAGGTCGTCATCACCGCCGATGAAGGTATGCGTGGTGGCCGCGCGATCCCACTCAAACGCAACATCGACGATGCGCTAAAGCATCCCGATGTCACCAGCGTTGAGAAGGTGATTGTACTTAAACGTACTGGCGGCAAGGTTGATTGGGTCGAAGGCCGCGATGTGTGGTGGCATTCTCTGGTTGATACCGCATCCGAGCACTGCGCCATTGAAGAAATGGGCGCCGAAGATCCGCTCTTCTTACTTTATACCTCTGGTTCAACCGGTAATCCCAAGGGCGTATTGCACACCACCGGCGGTTATATGGTGTATGCCTCTATGACCCACGAGTATGTGTTCGATTACAAACCCGGTGAGATTTACTGGTGTACCGCCGACGTGGGTTGGATCACGGGTCATTCCTACATGGTGTACGGCCCACTCGCGAACGGTGCGACCGTGCTTATCCACGAAGGGATCCCGAATTACCCAAGCCCTGCGCGTTTAGGCGAGATGATTGACCGTCACAAGGTGAATATCCTCTACACAGCGCCAACACTTATTCGTGCACTGATGGCCGAAGGTAAACAGCATTTTGACAAGTATGATGGCAGCTCGCTGCGCATCATGGGCTCTGTGGGCGAACCTATCAACCCTGAAGCTTGGCGCTGGTACCACGAGGTCATCGGCCATGAACATTGCCCGATTGTCGATACTTGGTGGCAAACCGAAACCGGCGGCATTTTGATTACGCCATTACCAGGTGCAACCGATACCAAACCCGGCTCGGCGACTCGCCCGTTCTTTGGGGTACAACCGGCACTCGTGGACAACATGGGTAACATTTTAGAAGGTGCAACCGAAGGTAACTTAGTGCTGCTCGACTCATGGCCAGGACAAATGCGTACCGTATATGGCGACCATGAACGCTTCGTGCTGACCTACTTCAAAACCTTCCGTGGCATGTACTTTACCGGTGACGGCGCGCGCCGCGATGAAGACGGTTACTACTGGATCACCGGCCGTGTAGACGATGTTATTAACGTCTCTGGACACAGATTAGGTACAGCAGAAGTAGAAAGTGCACTGGTATCACACGAACTGGTCGCTGAAGCCGCGGTTGTGGGCTATCCGCATGATATTAAAGGCCAAGGTATTTATGCCTATGTCACCTTAACCCGTGGTACAGAAGAGAGTGAAGAACTTCGCCAAGAGCTACGCCAATGGGTTCGTAAAGAAATTGGCGCCCTGGCCACACCGGATCTTATCCAGTGGGCAACAGGATTACCTAAGACCCGTTCTGGCAAAATCATGCGCCGCTTCCTGCGTAAGATTGCCGCGAACGAAGTGACCAACTTAGGTGATGCATCAACGCTGGCCGATCCAGCCGTGATTGAGACCTTGATTGAAACTCGCTTGAATCGTAACGAGTAATCGTTATCCCGCGCTTAATCGTGATTTATCACGGTTAAGCGCAGCTTTAGCTCCTGTACGTTTGAACCTTGCTCCGTCGAGTACAGGTTCCTTTAAATGAAGCAAACCCTGTTGAGAAAGTGCCTGATTGCCCCTTTCTCTTAGTTGCCCCTCCAACCAAGGGGCATTTTTTTGGTTCTGTGTTAAGCTTGGCGCCAAACTCAATCGACCAAGAATACCTAGCAGCGTGTCAGTTAATTCCAGCCCAAACGTTACCCTCAGGGATTACCAGCAACAAGCCGTCGATGCCGCCATCGCGCATTTTAAAAAAAGCACCGATTCCGCCGTGTTAGTCCTACCAACGGGAGCCGGGAAAAGTATCGTTATTGCCGAGCTTGCCCGCATCGCCAGAGGACGAGTGCTGGTTTTAACCCATGTGAAGGAACTGGTTGCCCAAAACGCGCAAAAAGTGGGATTACTGACGACTGAGGCCAGCATTTACTCCGCTGGGTTAAATCAAAAATCGACTGACGGCAAAACCGTCGTGGCCAGCATCCAATCCGCCGCGCGTGCATTAAATCAATTCGATGAGCCCTTCTCATTGGTGATTATCGATGAGTGCCACAGAGTCAGCCTCGAAAAAACCAGCCAATATCAGCAGATCTTAAGTCATTTACAGCAGCGTAATCCCAAGCTGAGGTTATTAGGCCTAACGGCCACTCCCTATCGGCTCGGGACAGGTTGGATTTACAAACACCACTACCACGGCAAAGTAGGCTCGCCTGAACTTGGGATCTTCGAGCAGTGTATTTTCGAGCTCCCTATCCGTCCGCTGATTAAACAAGGTTATTTAACCGCACCCACCTTGTTTGATGGTTTAAGCGCTCAATATGACTTCAGCCAAATCAAGCCCAATGACAATGGCGAATATCCCGAGACCCAAGTCAATGCGCTGCTGAATCACGCCGGACGCGCGACAACGGCGATTGTGAAGCAACTGATTGAGCTGAGTCACCATCGCCAGGGGATCATTATTTTCGCGGCGACAGTGCGCCATGCTGAAGAAATTGTCAGCCAGCTCAACAAGGAGCACTGCGAGCAAACAGCAATCGTCACGGCGCAGACGCCAGATAATGAACGTGATGAACTTATCGAGCGCTTTAAAGCCAGAGAGCTTAAGTTCCTCGTCAACGTGGCGGTATTGACCACCGGATTCGATGCGCCCCATGTGGATTTGATTGCGATATTACGCCCCACCGCATCGGTGAGTTTGTTTCAGCAAATGATTGGCCGAGGTCTTAGGATCTGTGAAGGTAAAAAAGATTGTTTAGTGATTGATTACGCAGCCAATGGCTATGATTTGTATTTTCCAGAAGTCGGCCAAGCTAAGCCAAATAGCAAGTCGGTTCCGGTACAAGTGCACTGCCCTGTCTGCCAGTTTGCCAATATCTTTTGGGGATTAACCGACAATGATGGCGATATTATCGAACACTTTGGCCGTCGCTGTCAGGGCATAGTCGAGCATCATGGGCAAAAGCAGCAATGTGACTTTCGATTTAGGTCTAAATCCTGTCCCGATTGCGGGCAAGAGAACGACATAGCGGCGCGTATTTGCCAGCATTGCCAGTCGACCTTAATCGACCCCGACAAACGCCTTAAGCAAGTATTGAACAAGCAGCACCATCATCTGTTCCGCTGCCAGCATATGACGTTAATGGATGATGCGGGCGATCTTAAGGTGCAATATCTGGACATTGAAGGAAACGAGTTTAATCGACGCTTTAAACTGCAAACGCCCGCCCAATGGCGTGCCTTGTATGCGCTGTTTATTTTCCCCCATAGTCGCACGCCGGGCCTTAAACCTAAGCAATACAAAAAAGTGTCTGAGCTGATTGCCGATAGCGCCGCCTTTCGGATGCCAGATCTGTTACTGCTGAAAAAGCATAAAAAAGGCTGGGATCTGCTCGAAAGCTATTTCGATTACCAAGGGCGCTATCAAACTGAAAATAAACACATCTGACATTATCAATTCGGTTAGCGCTATGGTATAAAACGCTTAAAGTAATCCTAAGGAGCTATTATGTACGTTGTTATTTTTGGCCGTCCAGGCTGTCCTTATTGCGTGCGAGCAGTACAACTGTCAGAGCAACTCGTTGAAAAACGTGATGACTTTAAATTTAGATACGTGGATATTCACGCCGAAGGGATTTCTAAAGCGGATCTCGAGAAAACTGTCGGCAAGCCAGTCGAAACTGTGCCACAGATTTTCGTTGATGAAAAACACGTAGGTGGTTGCACCGATTTCGAACAATATGTTCGCGATAACAACCTATTAGGTTAATCCCAATACCAAATAAAAAGGAGACCTGAGGTCTCCTTTTTATTTATTACATCAAACGTTAGAGCACATACTTCGCCGAAAAGATGATCCGGCTTAAATCGCCATCATCACCATTCTCTTTACTGTTTTGGGCGTACATATATTCCACCCCAAAGGTCAGTGGTTTACTAGGGGAATACAACAGGTTGATATAGCCAGAATAAGCATCCTTATTCACCCCAGTGCCTGTTAAAGCCACATCATTATCCGCTTGCATACCAGAGAGTGTTACACTGGTGCGCCACTGCTCGTTCCACCAATGACGGTAAGACACAAAGCCGCCGAAGGTACGAATGGATTCAATATCGCCGCTCGCATCTAACACACCCGCATTAATGTAGTTAAGCGCCATATAACGCCCTAAACCGTCACCATAGGTTGCGGTAAAGCGCAGATCATCTTTACCAATGGGGATAATCCCCGCCACACTGGCGCCGTAGCCAAAGCTCGAACTATCGATTTGGGTCGCACCGATTTTGGTTTCTAAATTGAGTTGACGAGCAATACCCGCAAATGAGAATGAGGCGCCGCCGTCCGTCTTGAGATTATATCGCGCCACCACATCAGGCACGACACCATTACCACTGGTGATGCGTGCGCCACCTTGATTCGGAGTTACCGTTGTTTCAGGGTTTTCTATCGCAAATTGGAAGTTGCCATGGGTATAACGCAGTAACGATTGACGCACAAAGGGCGTACCATCTGCAGCACCCACAAAGTCGAGGTTTTCGGGCAGAGCTGCAGGGTTTTGGAAAGTGGTCCAGGTTTGACCTACGGTCCAATTATCATAGGATACATAGGCATGGCGGATACGTGGTGAATAGCTGTTAGACACCCGCTCATTGCCATCGGTGTGGGTCATAAAATCCAGTTCAATAAAGCCCGACAAGCTATGGCCATCAAGATCCGTTGCCGCCTTAAAATTGAATCGCGTTTCACGGGCTTGGAAATCCACCACTTGGTTACCGTTGCCGTCTTTACCGTAAATGGTACCCGGCACGTAAAACTGACGGGATAAATCCCCCGAATCGGGTGCCCCATTGCCATAATCGCTGAACATCACGTCCGCCTTGATATAGCCACCAAATTCAACGTCAGTATTTTTTAAAGAAGCCGCATTGGCAGAGCCCATAAATGCCAATAAGGTTGCAGAGTAAAGCAAGCTAAGTTTTGCTTGTTTCATTTTATGTTTCCCCAGTTGTTATTATTTGTCCGCAGCCAATATGGACAATTTAACAAGCGAGCAACATTGGCAATAAGTCTATGAGACAAAAGTAGAAAATGCTGAATATAACGCGAAAATACTTTGGGATTGCAAGCTAAAGAGGAGTTTACTAGGGAATTTTAGAGTGGTGGGTCGTGAAGGATTCGAACCTTCGACCAATTGGTTAAAAGCCAACTGCTCTACCGACTGAGCTAACGACCCATCTAAGGAATCTGAATTTTACACTCTCAGAAAAGTGGCGAATCGTGAAGAATTTAAACCAGTCGATTGATTGGTTAAAAGCCTACTACCCTCGCTTTATAAAATAAGCGACAGGCTAACGACCCATCTAAGACTCTGAATTTTACACTTCCAGAAAAGTGGTGGGTCGTGAAGGATTCGAACCTTCGACCAATTGGTTAAAAGCCAACTGCTCTACCGACTGAGCTAACGACCCATCTAAGGACTCTGAATTTTACACTCTCAGAAAAGTGGCGAGTCGTGAAGGATTTAAACCATTCGACTGATTGGTTAAAAGCCAACTGCCCTAGCTTTATAAAATAAGCGACTGAGCTAACGACCCATCTAGGACTCTGAGTTTTACACTTCCAGAAAAGTGGTGGGTCGTGAAGGATTCGAACCTTCGACCAATTGGTTAAAAGCCAACTGCTCTACCGACTGAGCTAACGACCCATCTAAGGACTCTGAATTTTACACTTCCAGAAAAGTGGTGGGTCGTGAAGGATTCGAACCTTCGACCAATTGGTTAAAAGCCAACTGCTCTACCGACTGAGCTAACGACCCATCTATTGGACTCTGAATTTTACACTCTCAGAAAAGTGGTGGGTCGTGAAGGATTCGAACCTTCGACCAATTGGTTAAAAGCCAACTGCTCTACCGACTGAGCTAACGACCCATCTAAGGACTCTGAATTTTACACTTCCAGAAAAGTGGTGGGTCGTGAAGGATTCGAACCTTCGACCAATTGGTTAAAAGCCAACTGCTCTACCGACTGAGCTAACGACCCATCTTATTTACAACACTTCAAATACCGCTAACTTATTCTATTTACTAGAGTAAGTGGTGGGTCGTGAAGGATTCGAACCTTCGACCAATTGGTTAAAAGCCAACTGCTCTACCGACTGAGCTAACGACCCATTTACTGGTATTTTGCGCCCCGAACGACCTCGCCGTTCCGAGGGCGCCTATAATACCTTTTTCATTTTCCCATGCAAGCGTAAATTCCCAATTTTTTGTCGTTTGCATGAAAAACAGACTAAGAGTATGTTTTTTAGTTAATTATGCTTTAATTGCAGCCAATTGCTGTTGTGCAATGCGTGCTGCAGCGCTGTTGGCGTAGTCTTTTACTACTTGTTGGTAGTATTGAGTCGCTCCGGCTTTATCACCGGTTTTCTCTGCGATCATGCCAAGCTTCACTAGACTGTCACCACGTTTGTTGGAATCACTAAAACGAGTCACGACGGTGTTGAAGGCTTGTTTGGCTTCAGCAAATTCACTCTTATTAAACAGTAACTGTCCTAACCAATAGTTGGCGTTGGCAGCATAGACTGAATCTGGATACTGTTTAATGAAGGCACGAAACGCTGGAATAGCATCATCATACTTGCGCTCTTTCAGCACTAAGTTCACCGCACTTTCGTAGCTGGCCGTTTCACTTAGGCTACTGGCGGCGGCATTGGCGGTTGCTGCCACAGCAGCGGGCGTTGAAGGAGTAGAAGCAGCTGGCGCGGCAGCAGCTTTGGAGGATAAATTGGCAATTTCATCGTAAAGCTGACGCTGACGTTGTTGCATCTGCTCTATTTGGTAATTCTGTTGTTCGGTCAAACCACGTAAGTCGAGAACTTCTTGCTGCAAAGTATCCAGACGGCGCTGCATATCAATTTCGCTTTGTTGTCTCGATTTTACAATGCGCTCTAAACGAGCAAGTCTGTCATCACCTGAACCACCAGCAATATCTTCAACAGGAGCAGGAGCTGCCACTGCAGCTCCTGCGCCGAAGAACATTGCCGTAATTAAGACGGCACGTTTCATCTAGTTACTCTCCGTAATTCAATCTTAGTAAACTAAAACTGCACGACGGTTTTTAGCAAAACCTTCATCGGTACGAGTGAAGTCAAGTGGCTTTTCTTCGCCATAGCTTACGATGCTCATTTGGCTAGGTTGTACACCCATGCCTTGTAAGTATTTAGCAACAGCTTTAGCACGACGCTCACCCAGTGCGATGTTGTATTCTGGCGTGCCACGCTCGTCGGCATGACCTTCAATCAATACGCGTACGCTTGGGTGCTCAACTAAATAAGTACCGTGGGCTTCGAGTACGGCGGCGAATTCAGTTTGAACTTCACTGCGGTCGAAGTCGAAGTAAATGATGTGTTCTTTTCTCAACTGCTCGAGTTGCTGACGTTGTTGCTCTTCAGGTGACAACATTCCACCAATACCGCCAGTTTGAACGCCACCACCATTCAGTTCGCTACCAGAACCGTTTGTAGAGCCCATTGCATCAGTTTCTGATTCAGAAGTTGAGCTACACGCACTAATAGCCATAATTGGAAGTGCTACCAACATAGCTTTTAACAACTTGTTCAGATCCATTATCTGTTCCTTATAAAATTAAATGTGAATAAATCGAGCTAATACATTAGAGAAACGGAGACCAAGAAGGTGATTTCACCTCACCCTGACCTACCGGTAATCTCGCTTTAAAGCGTCCGTCCGTAGAAACAGCTGCTAAAACTTGCTTGCCTTGATACGTAGTGCCATAAATCACCATAGTACCATTAGGGGCCACACTTGGAGATTCGTCCAAACGTGTCGATGTCAGCACCTGCATAAAGCGCGTACTTAAATCCATACGTGCAATATTAAATTTACCGTTTGTGCGATTCACAAAAATCATGCTACGACCATCAGGGGTAATTGAACCACCTAAATTCCATTCACCTTCAAAGGTTTCACGGGTCACTTTGCCTGAATTTAAATCTACACGATATAACTGTGGTCTACCACCGCGCTCGGAGGTAAACAACAATGACTTGCCATCGGGATACCAAGATGGCTCAGTATCGATGGAATAGTGGTTGGTAATACGTTTTGCTGCCTTAGTGGCGATATCGATAACGTAAATCTCAGGTTGACCATCCTTTGAGAGGGTCACAGCCAAGGATTTACCATCGGGCGAGAAAGTGGGTGCACCGTTAATGCCTGGGAAGCTGCTCACCTTTGTACGTACTTGGGTGTAAAGATCCTGAACAAAAATCTCAGCCTTTTTGTTTTCAAAGCTTACATAAGCTAAACGACGACCATCAGGCGACCAAGAAGGCGACATCAGCGGTTCTGGAGAGCGCAGTAACATTTGCTCGTTGTAACCGTCATAGTCGGCGATCATCAGTGAATAAGCGGCTTTCTGAGTGTGATTCACCACCACGTAGGAAATACGGGTTAAGAAAGCGCCACGAATACCGGTCAGCTTCTCATAGACGATATCGCTAATCCGGTGGCCATATTGACGGAACTGCGCCGCAGAAATCACAGTTTGGCGACTGTCCATCAAAAATTCTGTCG
Source organism: Shewanella sp. FJAT-51649 (assembly GCF_019457435.1). NCBI lineage: Bacteria > Pseudomonadati > Pseudomonadota > Gammaproteobacteria > Alteromonadales > Shewanellaceae > Shewanella > Shewanella sp. FJAT-51649. The sequence continues at coordinate 2,880,038 of NZ_CP080411.1, forward strand.
CACTGGTCGGCCCTTTTAGCGCTTGGTTTTGCGCTTTAACCAAATCGATAAGGTCAAAACTCACCAAAAACTGATCCGTACCATAGGGTTTTACCGAACCCACTACGACGGCTTCGGCACCCACATTGGCCCACGCGCTCGCGTCAAACTGAGCTAATGCACCGATACCACGTTGTGGTAACCCTAATTCATCTAATGGTTTGAAGGTACCGCTACGAATTAAGTCAGACATCACCACATCGGCGATCGCCTGAGGTGGCGCACCCGCACCTTGCCATTGGAATGGCATCACTGCGATTGGACGCGCCGCATCCACACCCTCAGTGATCACAATATCCAGCGCCGCTTTTGCCGGCATAGTGCAAAGCAGAACCGCCAATGCTAACCATTTTGCCAAAATTTTCATGGGACTCCTTTAATTAAACGTTGGTTCAACGATTAAGTTAATTTCTTTCATCAAGTTATAAACCGCAGGATCCGGAGACACTGGTAACTTGCCCGCTTTTAAGATCGCCGCTTTTGCTGCACGGCACACATTAGGATCGCCACCCTGCGTCTGACTGCTGATCACAAAACCATCATTGGCTAAACGCACAGAAACGGTACAGGTTTTACCGCGCATCGACTCGTCAACCACTAGGTTACGTTGAATCGTCGATTTAATCATCGCGGTGTATTTACCCACTTCCGTTTGCATTTGCTTATTCATGGTTTGCGATAACGCTGCCTGCTCGGCGGCTAACGCATCGGCCATTTCCTGCTCTTGCTGAGCACGCGCCTTGGCTTCAGCATCCGCTTTTGCCTTAGCTTCGGCTTTTGCTTTCGCTTCAGCATCGGCCTTGGCTTTTGCCTCCGCTTTGGCCTTAGCGTCAGCTTCTGCTTTCGCCTTGGCTTCGGCTTCCTTCTGCTTACGGTCAGCCTCGGCTTTCGCGGCTGCGGCCTCTTCTACTTTGCGTTTTTCCGCCGCTTTTTGGGCTGCATCTTCAGCAAGTTTACGTTCTTGCTCCTTCTGCTTGCGGTCGGCTTCAGCTTTCTGCGCTTTTTCCTTTTCCTGTTGCTGCTTCACCTGCGCGGCTTTCGCGGCATCATTGGCCTTTTGGGTCTCAATTTCCTGCTGCTTACGTTCTTCCGCCAGTTTCTTCAACTGTGCTTGTTCACGCTCACGGGCTTGCTTTGCTTCCTGTGCTTTGCGTTCAAGTTCGGCTTGGCGCTCACGTTCGCGGCGCTCGGCATCGCGCTTTTCCTGCTTAAGCTTTTCAACTTGATTAGCCACTTTTTGCTGATCAACCATAACAGCTTTTACTGCAGGGGCGCTAACTTGTTGCACAGGTTCAGGTTTATGGGTGAAATCTATGCCAATAGCCAGAATAATTATCACGCCAATATGAATACCTGCTGAAATCGACAGAGGTAATGCAACATTTGAATTATCCGCCACCTATTTCTCCTTGGGTGAATCCGTCATCAAACCGACTGAAGGAACGCCTGCCTGCTGCAGGGTCACCATCAATTGGATCACGTTATCGTAAGGAATATTTCTATCGGCTTTCACCACCACTGGGCGCTCAGGCTCAGTCACCATGATCGCCGCAACGGCGGTGGCTAACTCATCCAATTCCATCTCTTCGTTATTGGAACCGCCCTGATTGAGGAAATAAGCGCCGTCGGCATCGATAGACGCTACTACTGGCGGCTTACTGTCCGCAGGCAGCACTTCGGCGGCACCTTGCGGCAGCTCCACTTTCACCCCTTGGGTCACAATCGGCGCTGTTACCATGAAAATAATCAGCAGCACGAGCATGACGTCGATATAAGGCACCACGTTGATTTCGGCAACGGGGCGACGACGTTTACGCTGATAACCGACTTGCATTATACGCCTTCCTTCTCACTGTACGCTTGGCGATGCAGGATGCTAGAAAACTCTTCCATAAAGTTAGCGTAACCGATTTCCAGTTTTTCAACTTGGGTGGCAAAACGGTTATAAGCGATAACTGCTGGGATTGCCGCAAACAGACCCATTGCGGTTGCAATCAGAGCTTCTGCAATACCTGGCGCCACCATGGCAAGCGTCGCGTTTTCCATTGAACCGATAGCGATAAATGAATTCATAATACCCCATACCGTACCAAACAAACCGATATAAGGGCTAGTCGAACCAATAGTTGCCAATAAAGGTAAGTTGGCCTCTAACTTTTCTAATTCACGGGATAAGGTGACTCGCATGGCACGTGAAGTCCCATCCATCACCGCATCTGGTACTTTGCTATTTAATTTATTTAGACGTGAATATTCTTTAAAACCCGTCACAAATAATGACTCTAAGCCAGTATTATCTGGACGAGCCGATAATTCTTTATACAGACGGTTTAAATCAACGCCTGACCAAAATTTATCTTCAAATTTTGCCGATTTACTTTTTGCAGATGTCAATAAGCTACGGCGTTGTAAAATCACCGTCCAAGACATTACAGACAAGCAAAGTAAAGTGAACATCACAAATTTCACTAATAAACTGGCTTGTAAAAATAACCCAACAATCGACATATCAGCTTGCACTGTCAAACTCCTGCACAATATTTAAGGGAATAGCTCGGGGCCGCATTCGTGATAAGGCAACACAGGCCACTAGCACTGTACCTTCACAATAACAGTCTCCCTGATGATCAACCAAACGTTGATGAAATACCAACGAGGCCTTTTTCAACTCTATGACCTTAGTTTCTACAATAAGGTTCTGTTCAAAACGCGCGGCTTTTTTAAAATCCAATTCCGCCCGCTTAACCACAAACGCCGTATCATCGGCTAACAGTGCAGTCTGGCTTACGCCTAAGGCTCTTAACCACTCGGTTCGCGCCCGCTCAAAAAAATTGAGATAGTTCGAATGATAGACAACGCCGCCTGCGTCGGTGTCTTCGTAATAGACTGAAATGGGCCAATTAAACGTCATTTGAAATCAGCAAATTTTGGTTGAAAAATTGACGCTTACTATACCTAGGGAAACAAGACTTGTGAATGACCCGACGAAGATATAGATAGGGATAGCGCGGGTTTCAGCGCAATTGAGGGATTTGTAAATAACAATGGGGTCAAACGACCCCATTTCATTAACATAGTTCGCTATTTTGCGAGAGTTTGCGGCAATGTCAGCCCGAAGCTTTGCCACAGGAAGCTGTAAATGTCGGCAAACTCGTCGATCTTCATCGCCGTCGGTTTGCCCGCACCGTGCCCTGCATTGGACTCAATGCGCATAATGACGGGTTTATCGCCCTGCTGCTTCTCTTGCATCATGGCGGCAAACTTAAAGCTGTGTAGCGGTACCACGCGGTCATCGTGATCGGCCGTCATCACCATAGTTGCAGGATAGGCCTGCGCTTTAACGTTATGGTAAGGCGAGTAAGCCAATAACGCAGGGAATTGCTCAGCGTTGTCGGCACTACCGTATTCACTGGTCCAAGCCCAGCCAATAGTGAACTTGTGGAAGCGCAGCATATCCAGCACACCCACGGCCGGTAACACAGCGGCAAACAGTTCTGGGCGTTGAGTGACAGCAGCGCCCATCAACAAACCACCGTTACTGCGACCATAGGCACCTAACTTAGTGCTGTTGGTGTATTTTTCGTTGATTAGGTATTCGGCCGCCGCAAAATAGTCATCAAACACATTTTGCTTTTTATCGAACATCCCTGCTTGGTGCCAGCTTTCACCGTAATCCGCGCCGCCACGCAAACTTGGTACGGCGTAAATGCCGCCCATATCTAACCAAGCGATGTTGGCAGGACTAAAACGCGGCGTCATTGAAATCGCAAAACCACCATAGGCATAGAGCAGCGTTGGGTTTTGACCATTCTTCACCAGCCCCTTCTTGTAGGACACCATCATAGGGACGCGAGTACCGTCCTTGCTGGTGTAGAACACTTGCTCAGACACATAGTCATCGGGATTGAACGACACCTGCGGCTTAGCGACCACTGTCGACTCTGCGGTTTTAAAATCGAACTTATAAGTAGTTTCGGGTTGAATATAGCTGTTAAAGACATAGTAGAAATAGTCTTTGCTCGCCTTGCCGAAAGGTCCGGCGACATTACCTTTACCAGGTAAAGTGACATCCTGACGCTTTTGTCCGCCCATGCTGAAAATCGATAACTGCCCCAATACATCGTGCAAATAACTCACGACTAAATGGTCATTAATAATGGCCACTTTATTAATAGGATCTTTCGATTCTGGAATAATGGTTTGCCACTGGGATTTATCACTATTACGGGTATCGATGGCAATCACTTTACCGTTTGGCGCATCTAAATCGGTCTTGAAATAAAATACGGCGCCATCATTACCTAAAAACTCATATTCCGCTTCGAGGTTAAGGATTAATTCCACCACCTGCGCTTTAGGTTCAAACAGTGATTTATAGAAGAAACGATTACGTTTGTCTGTGCCTTGGGAAATTGACAACAGTAAATATTCGCCCTGCTCAGACACATCGATGCCGAAGCCCCAATCTTTATTTTGTGGGCGTTCGTAAATCAATAAATCTTGGCGCTGATCAGTGCCTAATTTGTGGTAATACACTTTTTGATTAAAATTCACATCGGCCAGTAAATCACCGCCCGCGGGCGCATCGTAACGGGCATAGAAAACACCTTGGTTTTCCTTATCCCACACTGCGCTGGAGAATTTAATCCAGTTGAGTTCATCTTTAAGCTTTTTACCCGTGGCAATATCGATAAACTGCCACTGCTGCCAGTCAGAGCCTGACTTAGACACTCCATAGGCTAAAATCTTGCCGTCATTACTGACAGATACGCCGGAAAGCGCCACAGTTCCATCGGCTGAAAAACCATTTGGATCCAGTACAGGTTTCTCAACGCCGTCTTTGCCTTTTACATAGAGTACAGATTGCGCTTGTAAACCATCGTTACGGTAATAAAACTGGTTATCGCCATTCTCGAAAGGAGCTGAGATTTTCTCGTAGTTCCACAGCTCTGTGATACGGTCAACCACGGCTTGTTTGTTGGGGATCTTCGCCAAGTATGCTTGACCAAAGGCCTGTTGTTCTTTTACCCAGCTTTCGGTTTCTGGCGTGTTTTCTTCAAGGTGACGGTAAGGATCCACCACTGCAACACCGTGAATCGTCTCGACTAAGTTGTCTTTTCGGGTTTCAGGGTAAACCAATTTGTTGGCGCTGACCTGCTGTGCGGCCTCTTCTGGCGTATTGCCACTCTGGCAGGCGGCCAACGCCATGCCCAATGTGGCCACTAATAAACCTTGCTGGGCAAGGCGAAATCTTAATGCCATCTTTTATCGTCCTTTTGGTGATGTCCGGCTTAACGCTCTTTTGCAGCAAGTACTATACAAGCAAAATTTTTCATGGCAATGCCACAGCAAAAGATGAGCTTTTCTCGCTAAGAGGCAAGATTTAACAAAGTGGTAGCAATGATGAGTTTATTGAAGTGTATTTTTATGCATTAATTCTGACTGACAAGTTGTTAATCAAGCTAAATAGTGACTTAAGTGAGCCAGATCACTTAATTATCCATTAGTTTTGCTAATGTGTCAGGGCAATTTTTCTCGTTTGCTTGAGCCTTTGGGACACACTAGAATGTGCTTGTTTTCAGGAGATATCCGCTAGCGGATATGGAAAACAAAGAACTTTTAAACTGGTGTCTTTTTAAGATGTCAGTTCATCCCTGGTTCTTATGCTTGACTTCCTTCCTTCAATTTGTTGATTGCAAATGCATTTTTTGCGGCCCGCTTAGTTTAAGCGGGCTTTTTTTTATCTCGATTCAAACACACAGCTAAACTCTAGCGATTTTCAGTCGTTTTTTGTTACATAAAAATCCCCGAGAACCACACGCGATACAAGCCATATGGCAAGAATCGTGTTCAGCCTAAGTCCCACAACAGCAAACCATGACAAATAGTAATCCACTGTGAGACGCTATAAACAATCGGATTAACGTGCGTCTATAGCACCAAAATGAGCACTTGTCAGTTAGGAAGTAAAAATAAGGCTACGGTGAGCCGCTATTCCCGCCATAGTTCCCGAGGCGATGGCAAGTGTTGCACTTTGCATCTGGTTGGATAGATCACCTGCAACAAACACCCCAGACAAAGAGCTTTCCTTCTGCGCATCCACTTTAACAATATTTCCAAATGGGCCTGCTTCAAGCGCTAAACCTAACATATCAATCAGAGGCGTTGGTAACTGGATTTGCGGCGCAACAAATAAACCTTGTAATGCAACCATGCGCCCATCTGCGAGTACCACGTGGGTGAGTAATTCACCATCACCATGCACTGAAACTATTGGGGTGGTTTCAATTTGCACTTGCCGTTTGGCAAGGGCATGACGTTCAACATCGTTGGGAACAAAGGCTTGTTGCGTAAATAATGTCGTCGGCCCCCAATCAGGCAGCATAAGGGCTTGATGCATGGCTAATTCGCTACTTGCCAGAACCCCCAAGGATTTGCCCCGCAATTCATAACCATGGCAATAAGGACAGTGAGCAACGGCTTTCCCCCAATATGTCGCTACCCCCTCAATATTTGGCAATGTATCTTGAATACCCATAGCTAAAATCAACCTCTGACAACGAATATTCATACCGTCAGCCGTTAAGACCGCATAACCCGTTTGTGTTTGTTCGACACCAATGGCTTGCGTTTCCTGCAACGAAAAACTTGGATACTGCTCCAACTGTGCAAGGACAGTCGTTCTTATTTCCGCTGGCGTCTTACCATCTAGGCCAAACACCCCATGTGAGGCATGGGCAAACCTATTCCGTGGTTGATTAGCATCAATGACCACAACCTTTCGCTGCGCCCTTGCTAATTGCAAAGCGGCTGCTAACCCAGCAAAACTACCACCAATAATGACAATTTCGACTTGCATAAATCACCCCTTTCATTTGTGTAACTTTTATTGTTACATGATAATATTGTGAGAATCAACACATGTAACTTCAAAAGTTTCATGATATGCTTCGACGAAATAGCCATAGGTGTTGTATGAGAAAAGACAGTCGATTATCGCGTGTATTACACATTCTTGTGCATTTAGATGCATTTGCAACGCAGCTCACTTCCGAAAAAATGGCCGAAATGATTGGAACTAACCCCGTGGTGGTTCGCCGAACAATGGCGCTACTGCGAGATCAAGGTTATGTCACCTCAAGTAAAGGGCATGCTGGCGGCTGGGCTTTGGCAAAACCACTTGCCAAGATCACTCTGTTGGAAATTCATCAAGCACTAGGAGACAGTGCCTTGTTTACGATTGGCCTGACTGATGAACACAATAACTGCCCTATTGAAATAGCCGTCAACGACGCATTAAAGGACGTGATGCAAGAAGCCGAGTCATTGTTACTGCAACGATTTGGTGAGATCACCTTAGATAAATTGGCGTTTACTCAATAGGTATAATGAACGCATAAACTGTGAGAAGAAAGAAACCAACAATGCCAAGTCCGAAGACTTGGCATTGTTGGTTTAAATGAGGTGTATTTAAACTAAACGAAACTAGAACTTAGAGCCAAATATCACATCAGCGGCTTACTGATCCGGATAACGACGCGGCGGTTGAGTGCTCGCTCCTCAATATCATCATTCGACGCCACATGACGGCGCTCACCATGGCCGACTGTGACTATTCTATCCTGCGGAATACCACTGGCGACAAAGAAATCTTTTACCGATTCAGCGCGCTTGTCCGAGACTTTTTGGTTAACGGAGCGGCCACCGTAACTGTCGGTATAGGCATCGACTAGCACTAGCTCCACATCCGGATCGTAGGACAAGTATTCCTGAATGCGGGAAAGCTGCTGCTGTGAGAAACGGGTTAAATCGGTGCCGCCTTCTTCGTAATTAAGTACGGTAAAGGCGATATCCTCGAAACTGTATGGCAATAAGTGTGATAGGCACGACTTAAACTCAGCATATTTACGGCCAAAGTTCGCCGCCGACAGCCCTACCGCAATTTTATTCGATTCGTTATACCAATCGGCATAATAAAAAGTAGGCTCCATGCCACGGCTCAGTTCGCTCAACATCGACCAAGCGGCACGCTTAGGTACTTCACCATTAAAATATTTTTGGTAACGTAATGAAGTGATTTCTTTCGATACCACACCAGGACGCCACTGGGGGGCGCGACTCATCAAGGTCGCCTGTGTGACTTGGTCCGGTTTCACCCACATGTCCAAGGTAAAGTTAAGATTTAACTGTTTACCCGCTTCGCTGGTGAAAATAGCTTTACCGTAGGACGGAATATCATGCTCAAGACGGCATACGATGGGGCTGTTTTGACTGACTCGCCATTGGGACTCCCCCAAAGAGGCCACATAGTGGCGCAACTCTGCCATTGCAGTTGCTGGAACGCATAAAATTGATACTAATATCAGTTTTCGCCACATAGCCCTTACTCGTGTTTATTCGGTTACAAAGTTTTATCGGCAAACTTTTTAGTTCCTTTAGCTCATAAAACCACCAATCAAACATGACACATCCTAGTACATTTAGCATAATAGCGCCCTATCATTTTTCTTGGGTACTTTAATGAGCGATATTAGCGACGCAAACAAATTGAAACACCGATTTCGAGGCTACTTTCCGGTAGTGATAGATGTCGAAACCGCGGGCTTCAACTCTCAAACCGATGCGTTGCTGGAAATAGCCGTCACGCTGTTAAAAATGGATGATGAAGGCTTGCTCGGCATTGATAAAACCCTGCATTTCAATATTGAACCCTTTGAAGGCGCCAACTTAGAACCTGAGGCACTGGCCTTTAATGGTATTGATCCCACCAATCCATTACGCGGTGCCGTAAGCGAAAAAGAAGCCTTTTTAGAGATTTTTAAAGCCGTTAAAAAGGCGCAGAAGGCCTCAGATTGTCACCGCAGTATTATCGTGGCGCACAATGCCGCTTTCGATCATGGCTTTGTGAGTAAAGCGATTGAGCGCTGTGACTTAAAACGATCCCCCTTCCACCCTTTTGCCACCTTTGATACTGCAACACTCGCGGGCTTAGCGATTGGCCATACCGTGCTGGCCAAAGCCTGCATCATGGCGGGGATCCCCTTCGATAATAAAGAGGCTCACTCAGCACTTTACGATACCGAGCGCACCGCAGAGCTGTTTTGCCATATCGTCAACCGCTGGAAGCAGTTAGGTGGTTGGCCATTATTAGCCGCGGGTAAGTCAGAGGATGCAGATGGTGAGGAATAAGCGTTAATGCTTATCGACCGTCCAATAAAAAAGCTGCCCTGAGGCAGCTTTTTTATTACAAGAAAATCTGCAAATTACAGAGAGCTTGCGTTTTCTGCTAAGTAAGCCGCAACACCTTCAGTGCTTGCGTTCATACCTTTGTCGCCTTTTTCCCAACCCGCTGGGCATACATCACCGTGCTCTTCGTGGAATTGCAGAGCGTCGATCATACGCAGCATTTCGTCAACGTTACGGCCTAATGGCAGATCGTTAACCACTTGGTGACGTACCATACCTTCTTTGTCGATCAGGAATGAACCACGGAAAGCCACGCCAGCTTCTGGGTGCTCAACATCGTATGCTTTACAGATGTCGTGTTTAACGTCAGCAACTAAAGTGTATTTCACTTGGCCAATACCACCTTTTTCTACTGGGGTGTTGCGCCATGCGTTGTGAGTGAATTGAGAATCGATAGATACACCGATCACTTCAACACCACGCTTAGTGAACTCTTCCATGCGGTGATCGAAAGCGATCAACTCTGATGGACAAACGAAAGTGAAGTCAAGTGGATAGAAAAATACAACCGCTGGCTTACCTTTGATGGCCGCAGTTAAGTTAAAGCTATCTACGATTTCGCCAGAACCTAATACAGCTGCAGCAGTAAAATCAGGAGCCGGACGGCCTACTAATACGCTCATTTTATATCTCCATCTATGAGTTGAACTAACTATTAAAGTAAAACATCCCTTAAACACGCTTGCACCGATTTGCGCGAGTGTCTTTGAGGGAGCTTACCAATCAAATCTTTAGGCATTATAAGTCGTGCGTTTTGCCTTACAACCTATTTAAGACCAATATCACATTTTTCAAGGGCATTTTGCCACTACTGCTTAAGGATAGAGCAATCTGGACGACTGGTAAGCGTTCGAGAACACATTCGTCTAACAGTAAAAACCCACCCAATTCACATTTTCAGATATTTTTCAGATTAAGCCGCCGTAAACTGGACAGACACGGCCTTTGCAGTCAAAAATAGTCCCTTTGGTTTACAGAATTAAGATATTGTCTATGAATGCAGTCGTTATTGCGGTGTGTTTAATGTTAGCCCTCAGTTTAGCGAGGGTGAATGTGGTGATTGCACTCACTATCAGTGCCCTCGTTGCCGGTTTGGTCGGGGGAATGGATCTGCATCAAACGATTGATGCCTTCAATACGGGATTAGGTGGCGGCGCACAAATCGCCCTCAGTTATGCCTTACTCGGGGCGTTTGCCGTAGCACTCTCCCATTCGGGCCTAACTACACTGATCTCCAACTCCATCATTAAAAGCCTTGGCAAGGACCCCAATGCCACCAACACCAACTGGGTGCGCTGGTTATTGTTGTTATCCCTGCTTGCTATGTCGATGGCGTCGCAAAATATCCTGCCGATCCATATTGCCTTTATTCCGATACTCGTGCCGCCGCTGCTGCATGTGATGACCAAGCTGAATATCGACCGCCGTCTGGTCGCCTGCGTGCTGACCTTTGGCCTTGTGACCACCTACATGATTTTACCCGTGGGCTTTGGTGGGATTTTCTTGAATGATATTTTGCTCTCTAACCTGACGGGCAATGGATTGGTCGCCGTACGCGATCAAATTCCCCCTGCTATGCTGATCCCCGCCGCCGGTATGGTGGTTGGCTTGTTGATCGCAGTATTTTTCAGTTACCGCAAACCTAGGGTTTACGACGAAGCTAAGGTACTGACCGCCGAGCCTGAAGAAAGCCTCAATAAACGCAATATTGTTATCGCTGCGTTTGCGATTCTGGCGACCCTGTTTGTGCAACTTGAAACCGATTCGATGATCTTCGGCGCCTTAGTCGGCTTTATGATCTTCAGTTTTTCGGGCGCGCTCAAGCACGTTGCCGATCAAGATATTTTCACTCAAGGCGTGCGCATGATGGCCAATATCGGCTTTATCATGATCTCCGCTGCAGGTTTTGCTGCGGTAGTCAAAGAAACCGGCGAAGTCGGCACACTTGTCTCGTCATTAAGTTCATTGATTGGCGACAATAAAGCCCTCGCCGCCTTTTTGATGTTACTGGTCGGCCTTTTGATCACCATGGGCATTGGCTCGTCCTTCTCGACCATTCCGATTATCGCGACGATTTACGTGCCCTTAGCCTTAAGCTTTGGTTTTTCAGTGCCCGCAACTATCGCGTTAGTCGGCACCGCTGCGGCCTTGGGCGATGCTGGCTCACCAGCATCTGACTCAACATTGGGCCCGACCTCGGGTTTAAATGCCGATGGTCAGCACGACCATATTCGCGACAGCGTGATCCCAACCTTTATCCATTACAATATTCCTTTACTGGTCTTTGGTTGGATTGCCGCCATGGTGCTCTAGGGCTGATAGCAATAAAAAAGCGTGGCAAGACCACGCTTTTTTATGCCTAATTTTTAATGTCTAGCTCTAGCTAGCTCAATAAAAGGAACTCAGCGCTGGCTATTATCGGACACATGCCCACCCTTTTTGGCCTTATCCACGTATAAAGCCTTATCCGCCGCCTGTAACACTGAGTCAAAGGATGGATAGTCGCTCGAATCGGCCACCCCGCACGATACCGTTAGCATGCTTAAGAACTGGCGCTGCTCAACATTCTCTTTAAGCTTATGAGCAAGTTGTAACGCTTTATCTTGGGAGCAATTACTGAGGATCACCACAAATTCGTCCCCACCAGTGCGGATGAACAAGTCATTCTCCCGAAATACCGCCCGCATGGCTTCAACAATTTGCAGAATTGCCATATCGCCCAGTTTATGTCCGTAGGTGTCATTGATGGTTTTGATTTTATCGCCATCGATACAGATCACCGCATACAGGCCCTCAGTCGCCGCCTTGAATGTCAGTGTCTCATAGACCTTCTTATTGTAGGTTTTAGTAAAAGGATCCTGCAGCATCGCCTCGCCGAATCGTTGACGTTCTACTCGCAGCTGTTTAAGGCGCATATACCTGAGTTGGAAGATAACAGTTAACACGCACAACAAGAACCATAGGGGAACATACTGAACCACAAAGCGTAATACACTGACTTTGTAGGTTAATGTGGTGAGGTTATCCAAATGATTACTCATGGGATAAAACAAGAACTCGGGCGTAATACGCGTCCAGAGGCTGTCGCCAGTGATCACGATATCGGTGCCATAAGGGGTCATCACCGACTCATAGTCTTTACCCCGCATAAATCCCGATGCCATAAATGCCGTATCGGCAATCACATCCCCCCACATATGCGCAGGATCGTGGGAAGATGAAATCGGCGCCGCCATAGAGAAAATAACATTTCCTGTAATTTCATCGACGTAAGGAATCGATAACACGATACCGTCCGCCAAGGACTCCGCCGATGCGTCCTTACTGCAATAATGCAGCCGCTGACAGAACTCATTGGTCAAAATATGATCGTGAATTAATCGGTTTTTCACTTCTTCCGGAATTGGGGATGCCACATACAAGGCATTGCTTTTATATAAGCCGATATAGACAAAAGCCCCGCGAACCGCATTCTTGCGACTCGAGTAGAGGTAGTCAAAATAACGAATAATTTGCTCTTCCTCCGGTAGCAAATGGCTCCCGGGAGGCAATAATAAGCGCGAAGGGTCGAGCTTAAAGGGCCCAAGTAGCGCGCTATCAAAATCAATAATATCGTGTAACGACAAGCCTTTTCCTAGCAGCTCCACATAACTTGGCACAGTGTGTTTTGCCCTCAGGAAATGAACGAAGGCCTTATGTTCCTTGTCGATTTTGAAGGGTAAGAGGATCAGCAGCAGGACAACAAATATCAATGTTGCCAGTGAACAGGATTGACGAACCAGTGCCCAACTGAGTTTTGTACTAATCATAATCCCTGCGATCATCTTACTTAAAATGAATTGAATATAACGAACAATTGCATTGTTCAAGTATTAAATTGAAATAAATCTTATTGTTAACTCTAGTTCAAGCACTGGGAAGGGGCGATGAATATTGTATTACGAACGCCAAAAACAAAAAGGGAGCCTAAGCTCCCCTATCGAATCTTAATGACGGTTAAGTCATCTCGTTTTTATTTAGTACCGAAGATTTTATCACCAGCATCGCCTAAACCAGGCAGAATATAGCCTTTCTCGTTTAAGCATCTGTCGATAGCGGCAGTATACAGCTCTACATCTGGGTGAGCCGCTTCAAGGGCTTTAATCCCTTCAGGCGCGGCAACTAACACTAGGGCTTTAATTGATGTACAACCGCGTTTTTTCAGCAGGTCGATAGTCGCAATCATAGAGCCGCCAGTTGCCAGCATAGGGTCAACGATCAGCGCGATACGTTCGTTCATGTCGCTGGCCAGCTTTTCAAAATATGGCACAGGCTCTAAGGTTTCTTCGTCGCGGTAGATACCTACAACCGAAATACGCGCACTTGGAATATGCTCAAGTACGCCGTCCATCATGCCTAAACCCGCACGCAGGATTGGCACAACAGTCACTTTTTTGCCCTTGATCTGATCCACATCCACTGGACCATTCCAGCCTTCAATCGTAACAGTTTCGGTTTCGAAATCTGCGGTAGCTTCATAGGTTAACAAGCTGCCCACTTCGGCGGCTAGCTCACGGAAACGTTTAGTGCTAATGTCGCCTTCACGCATCAGGCCGATTTTGTGACGCACTAACGGGTGTTTAACCTCGACAACTTTCATTTTTCTCTCCTACTGTTGTTCGCGAAATATCTTAGGCAAATTTTTCAGATTTTAGATGATTTGTTTATTGGGTAAAACATAAAGTTTTGCCATTCGAGCTAATCGTGAGCAATATCCCAAGAATTATTGCCTATCGCTTAAGATACACCCATTCATCTACTATTTTATGACCAATCGCAGGATAGAAAATGTGAAATATCCCCCTGTGAAGCTAAAAATACTCCCCGCAAGTCGATAAATCCAAATCATGGCTTTCGACCCCTAGCACAAGCTGGTAGAATACCGCCGCATAAAAATCCAATAACGATGTACCCGAGAGGATCCTCCGTGAGCACTCCTACCCCACTGAGCTATAAAGACGCTGGCGTTGATATTGATGCTGGTAATGCACTGGTAAGTAACATTAAAGCGGCTGTTAAACGTACCCGTCGTCCAGAGGTAATGGGCAACTTAGGTGGTTTTGGCGCATTGTGTGAATTACCCACTAAATACAAGCAACCTGTTTTAGTGTCAGGCACCGATGGTGTTGGTACTAAATTGCGTTTAGCTATCGATTACAAAAAACACGACACAGTCGGTATCGACTTAGTGGCCATGTGTGTGAACGACTTGATCGTTCAAGGCGCTGAGCCGTTGTTTTTCCTCGATTACTACGCAACAGGCAAGCTCGATGTAGAAACAGCAACCTCTGTTGTTAACGGCATCGGCGAAGGTTGTTTCCAATCTGGTTGTGCGTTAATCGGCGGCGAAACCGCTGAAATGCCAGGCATGTATGAAGGCGAAGATTACGACCTCGCAGGTTTCTGTGTGGGCGTGGTTGAAAAGGCCGACATCATTGACGGGAGTAAAGTGGCTGCGGGTGATGCGCTGATCGCCTTAGCCTCAAGCGGTCCTCATTCAAATGGCTATTCATTAGTGCGTAAAGTATTAGAAGTCAGCCAAGCGGACCCTCAACAGGATCTCAATGGCAAGCCATTGATCCAACATCTGTTAGAACCAACCAAAATTTACGTTAAATCATTGCTCAAGCTGATCGAAGCATCAGACGTGCACGCAATGGCGCACATCACTGGCGGCGGTTTCTGGGAAAACATCCCCCGCGTACTGCCTGAAAACTGCAAAGCCGTTATCCAAGGTGATTCATGGCAGTGGCCTGTCGTTTTCAATTGGTTAATGGAAAACGGTAACATTGCAGAATATGAAATGTACCGCACCTTTAACTGTGGTGTCGGCATGATCGTTGCGCTGCCAGCCGATAAAGTCGATGCCGCACTGGCACTGCTCGCCGCCGAAGGCGAACAAGCTTGGCTAATCGGTGCTATCGCTGCTCGCGAAGGCAATGAAGAGCAAGTGGAGATCCTGTAATGCCCCAAAGCTGTCGTGTAGTTGTATTAATTTCCGGAAATGGCAGTAACCTGCAAGCCGTTATCGACGGTTGTGACGATAATCTGCAGGCCGAAGTTGTCGGAGTGATCAGTAATAAACCCGATGCCTACGGTTTAATTCGCGCCCATCATAGTGAAATTGATACCAGCTGCGTGATTGCTCATTCAGGTGAATCTCGCTCTGATTACGATGCACGGTTAATGGCAACGATTGAAAAGTACCAACCCGATTTGATCGTGTTGGCCGGATTTATGCGTATTCTGACCAACGATTTTGTGAATCGTTACTTAGGACGCATGATCAATATCCATCCTTCATTGCTGCCTAAATATACCGGATTAAACACCCACCAGCGCGCCATCGATGCGAAAGACACTGAACATGGCGCCAGTGTGCATTTTGTCACGCCAGAGCTGGATGCAGGCCCGGTGATATTACAGGCAAAAGTCCCTGTTTATGAGGATGATACCGCAGAGATGCTCGCCGCTCGTGTCCATGAGCAAGAGCATGCGATTTATCCTTTAGTGGTGAAATGGTTCAGCCATCAGCGCCTCAAGATGCAGGACGGCCAAGCCTATCTCGATGGCACCTTAATCGGACCTAACGGCTACGCCCCCGATTAAACATTGCCTCGCGAAAAAAAAGAGACCTTAAGGGTCTCTTTTTTTTCGTCTTGTCATACAAAATCATTGTTTTCTCGCCTAATGTGGCATTAGATAAGCTAACGAAAAGTGATTTTGTTCGGCATACAAGAGACTATTAGATGAAAAATATTATCTGCGATATCGATGGTGTACTCCTGCACGACAATAAACTGATCCCCGGCAGTGATAAATTTATCCACCGCGTTCTCGACCAAGGCAATCCCCTCGTTATTCTGACCAATTACCCAGTACAAACGGGTAAAGATCTGCAAAACCGCCTCAGCGCCGCCGGGATAGACGTACCAGAAGAATGTTTTTACACCTCAGCCATGGCCACCGCCGACTTTTTAAAGCATCAGGAAGGCAGTAAAGCCTTTGTGATTGGCGAAGGCGCCCTCACCCATGAGCTCTACAAGGCTGGCTTTACCATTACTGACATTAATCCCGACTTCGTGATTGTGGGTGAAACCCGCTCCTATAACTGGGATATGATCCATAAGGCCGCAGGATTCGTCGCCCGCGGCGCCCGTTTTATTGCCACCAATCCCGACACTCACGGCCCCGCTTACAGTCCAGCCTGCGGCGCCCTGTGTTCACCGATAGAGCGTATTACTGGCAAAAAGCCCTTTTATGTGGGCAAGCCCAGTTCGTGGATTATCCGCTCGGCGCTCAACCATATCGACGGCCATTCCGAAAATACCGTGATCATTGGCGACAATATGCGCACCGATATTCTGGCGGGTTTTCAAGCGGGGCTTGAGACCATTCTGGTCACCAGCGGCGTAAGTAAGCTTGAAGATATCGATAAAGAGCCATTCCGCCCGAATCATGTATTCGCCTGTGCCGGCGATATTGATGTGGTTTAACTCTTCTCTCTTTGATTAAGCTCATTTCCCCAATGTGTGCCCAATGCTTACGCCGCTGGGCACCATAAACTAAATAGAAGCTGTTTATAACTCTGTGTTAGGTTATTGATGTGGTTTTCTAAACGTCCCTTAAAATGGTTTGAAACCTGTGACAGTGTCAAATTCCAATTGTGGATCAAATTGCTAGTAATACCTCTAGAACGACATCACAAACCTCATTTTAAAACAGCTAGTTACCTCCCTACTTATTGCCATATCCATATAACGCGATAGAATGCTTCTAATAGAATTGTTTTGTGAGGCATGGATGAATAAGCAAGAAATTATCAATGAGTTAACAAAATTTAGAGAGCGTTTAGTAGACGAAGTCGTCGTAGCAGCCTACCAAAAACGCAATAAAGAATTTGGGGAACAACGCTTCTCTGCTTGGCAAAGAGCATTAAATCAATACTTCAAAAAACAATTACCAAGAGCAATAAAAAACTACAATCAATTATTCTCTCCATATGAAATTTATCAAACTAGGTATGGCGAGTCGGATGCTGACTACTTTATTAGAACCACGGGTGTCAAAGTTGATTCATTTTTAGATTCGTTAATTCTTGATATCCAAAATGATGAATATGATTTCACCCCAATCAACAAGGAAGTAACCCAAGTGGAAGCTTCACCTAAAGAAAAATCAAAAAAAGTGTTCATCGTGCACGGGCACAACAACGAAGTCAAAGAGCGAACCGCACGTTTTATACAAAAGCTAGGTTTTGAACCAATCATTCTTCACGAACAAGCTAGTGGCGGCAGTACTACAATCATCGAGAAGATCTTGGAGTATGCCAAGACAACTGGCTTCGCGATTGTCCTCTACACCGCTGATGATGTAGGTGGAATAAAGAATACAGAACCGAACGATCTTAAACCAAGAGCACGACAAAATGTTGTCTTTGAACATGGCTTGTTGATTGGCCTACTTAAGCGAGAAAATGTTGTGCCATTAGTTGCTGATAACATTGAAATACCAAACGACATTAGTGGTGTGGTATACGTTAAAGATGACTGGCAAACAGCTATAGCTAAAGAAATGAAGAAAGCAGGTTACGAGATCGACTTCAACAAGCTTTTCTAAGTTTTGATTGAAAGCCCTTACTAACACATCAGCGTCTTGTTGTTATAGTAAGGGTTACCTCCTAAGTCAGATGCCAATCATCACCGACATTTCCCCAACCCTCACGATACCACTTACAGTCCTGTCTGTGATGCCCTGTTTTCACCGATATTCTGGCGGGTTTTCAAGCGGGGCTGGAGACCATTCTGGTCACCAGCGACGTGAGCAAGCTTGAAGATATCGATAAAGAGCCATTCCGACCCAATCATGTATTCGCCTGCGCCGGCGATATTGATGTAGTTTAAATCTTAAATCGCCCGATTCTCAGCACCTTAGCGTGCTGAGAACCACAACAGACTCGATACGGTAAAGCAACATTAAGTAACATTTTTCCCCTTGGCTCTCCCTTGTTCCCCAATATCGCTTGCTTCATGATAAGGCGCGACATACCCCTTTGATATATGCGTGAAATACGCCCTAAAAACAACAGTAGGATTAACCTATGCGACGTTTGTATCCTGTCTGCGCGCTAGCCATGCTCAGCGCCTGCAGCCCTAATTCGGCCCAGCCCGATGCCAACAGCAGTACAGCACTGAAACCCGTGCAAATGAATGAAGCACGCTTTAGAGACGATATTAAAAACCTTTCCTCCGATGAGTTTGAAGGCCGCGCCCCCACCACCCACGGTGAAAAGCTCACCTTAGACTATCTGTCTAAAGCCTTTGCCGAAATGGGGCTCAAAGGCGCCTACCAAGGCAGTTTTTTACAACCTGTACCTATGGTGAGTTATACCGCCGCCGAAGCGCAGCAAATCAGCTTGGCGGGACTTCCATTAACCTATCGCAAAGATATCGTCTTAAACAGTCGCCACGATAATGGCGGCGTCAATATCGAAAACGCGCCCTTAGTGTTTGTTGGCTACGGTGTGAATGCACCTGAATATGGCTGGAACGATTACCAAGATGTGGATATGAAAGGCAAAATTGCGGTGATCCTTGTGAACGATCCCGGCTTTGCCCGCCCTGACTCTGGCAAGTTTAACGGTAAAGCCATGACCTACTATGGTCGCTGGAGTTACAAATTTGAAGAAGCCAGCCGCCAAGGCGCGCTCGGCGCATTGATCATTCACGATACAGAGCCTGCTTCTTATCCTTGGTCCGTGGTTGAAAACAGCTGGACTGGCGCGCAGCAGGATTTAGTCCTCAGCAAAGCCGAGCAAGACAGTCGCGTGCAAGTCGAAGGCTGGTTAACCTTAGATGCTGCAACACAATTATTTGAAAAAGCGGGTTTATCCCTACCAACACTGATGGCGCGCGCCGCCGATAGTCCAATTAACTTACCCCTTGAGCAAACGGCCAACATCGCCTTTAAAAACAAAGCCGAATACGCCAACAGCTATAACGTTGTCGCCACCCTTCCTGGCACTAAGCAAGCCGATGAGCAAATCCTGTTTACGGGCCACTGGGACCATATTGGCAAAGATGACAGTAAAGAAGGCGATAAGATTTACAACGGTGCCATGGATAACGCATCGGGCATTGCGGGCATTTTAGAAATCGCCAGACAACTGGCCGATAACGCCAAACAGGGCCACGGCTTAGCGCGCTCGGTGACCTTTATCGCGACGACAGGTGAAGAGCAAGGTTTACTCGGCTCACGCTATTACGCTGCCAACCCAATCTACCCCATTGATAAAACAGTGGCAGTACTCAACTTAGATAGCACCAATATTTATGGAAAAACCAAGGACTTCACTATCGTCGGTAAAGGCAAGTCCGAGCTTGAAAACTACTTAGTCGATGCCGCCAAACAGCAAAACCGTATTGCTTTGGGTGAAAAGAATCCTGCGTCGGGCGGATTCTTCCGCTCTGATCACTTCAGCTTTGCCAAACTTGGCGTGCCTGCGGTCTTTGCCGGTGGAGGAAGCGAACCCATAGATGCTGCAACCGCAAGCTATAAGACTCAAATGCAAGCGACCATGAAGGGCTGCTACCACAATGTCTGCGATGAATACCATGAAGACTGGGATCTGAGCGGTGCGATTCAAGATCTCGAAGTTTACTATCAGGTGACTCGCACCTTAGGTAACAGCCAAGATTGGCCTGGCTATTATCAAGGCACTGAGTTCAACAGCCTGCGTCCTGCCAAAACGGAACTTGCCACGGCCGCAAAGTAAACACTTGAAAACGATTCATCGCTGAAACATCACATAAGGCACCTTGAGAGGTGCCTTATTATTTGATGAGCCGCCCCACTTTAGACTCACTGTTTGAGCTTAACTGTAACAACACGTGCAATGACAGCCGATAAGTTGCTTATTAAATCAGCAATATTTGCGCTTGGACCACTATCTTGCTCACATTTATCATGATTTTGCCAAAAACGGATTTTCTTGAGTCAACATTATGTATTTGCCAATATCCCGCTTCGGAACCAACAATCAAAAACACTTTATTCATAAAAATACGAAATTAATTAAATAAACATCAAATAAAAGTATTTTTAAAATAAATTAAACACAGCAAAAACACCATAAATAGAACAAATCATCAAAAATAGTATTTGGCAAAATTCCGAATCGCTGGCACATTGATACTCAATTGAGACATCCTCAAATGAAATACAGCGGTTTAGGAGTGGGATTATGTGTTCGATTTTTTCAATTTTAGATATTCAATCCGATGCGAAAGAGCTGCGCCAAGTGGCACTGGAAATGTCCAAACTGATGCGCCATCGCGGCCCCGATTGGTCAGGCATTTACGCCAGCGATAAAGCAATTTTGGCCCATGAGCGCTTGGCGATTGTCGATATTGAACACGGTGCGCAGCCACTACTAACCGAAGACGGCAGCCTTATCCTCGCGGTCAACGGTGAGATCTACAACCATAAAGAACTCAAAGCCCAACTCGGCGATAAATACAGCTATCAAACCAACTCTGACTGTGAAGTCATCTTGGCACTTTACCAGGAATATGGCACTGAATTCCTTGATAAATTAAACGGTATTTTCGCCTTCGTACTCTACGATAAAGCCAAAGACGCCTACCTTATTGGCCGCGATCATATGGGTATTATCCCGCTCTACACTGGGCGTGATGCGGCGGGTAACTTCTACGTTGCCTCCGAAATGAAGGCACTGATGCCTGTCTGTAAAACCGTGGCCGAATTCCAGCCAGGGCAATATCTGTACTCAAGCATCGGTGAGCCAGTGCAATACTACACTCGCGATTGGCAGAGCTTCGATGCAGTGAAAGATAACGGCGCCAGCCAAGAAGAATTACGTGATGCCCTCGAAGCCGCCGTTAAGCGCCAATTGATGTCCGACGTGCCCTACGGCGTGTTGTTGTCTGGCGGTTTAGATTCATCGGTGATCTCAGCCATTACCCAAACCTTTGCCAAGCGCCGTATCGAAGATGACGATCAAAGTGGCGCTTGGTGGCCGCAGCTGCACTCTTTTGCTGTCGGTTTAAAAGGCGCGCCGGATTTAGCCGCCGCTAAGAAGGTCGCCGATGCGATTGGTACCATTCACCACGAGATCAACTTTACCTTCCAAGAGGGTTTAGATGCGATTAAAGAAGTCATCTACCACTTAGAAACCTATGATGTGACCACCATTCGTGCCGCGACACCTATGTACCTAATGGCGCGTAAAATCAAGGCGATGGGGATCAAAATGGTGTTATCGGGTGAAGGCGCCGACGAACTCTTTGGCGGTTACTTGTACTTCCATAAGGCGCCAAACGCGCAGGCCTTCCACGAGGAACTCGTGCGTAAACTGGATAAACTGCATCTGTTCGATTGTCTGCGCGCCAACAAAGCCATGGCGGCGTGGGGACTCGAAGCCCGCGTGCCTTTCCTCGACAAGGAATTTATGGATGTGGCGATGCGTATCAACCCTGAGGCGAAAATGTCTAAGGATGGCCGCATTGAGAAACACATTCTGCGCCAAGCCTTTGAGCATAAATTGCCAAAAGAAGTCGCTTGGCGTCAAAAGGAGCAATTCAGCGATGGCGTGGGTTACTCTTGGATCGATGGTTTAAAGGCCCATGCTGCAGAGCAAGTAGACGACTTACAACTGGCTAACGCGAAGTTCCGCTTCCCGTACAACACGCCAGAAACCAAGGAAGCCTATTTCTACCGTTGTTTCTTTGAGGAGCATTATCCATTGCCAAGCGCCGCCGAAACGGTTCCCGGTGGCAAGTCGGTCGCCTGCTCTACTCCAGAAGCGCTGGCATGGGATGAAAGCCTACGTGGCATTATCGACCCCTCTGGCCGCGCCGTACGCTCAGTGCATGCCGCCAGCTATTAATCGCTGACGCATGCCATCAAGATAAAAGCCACCCTAGGGTGGCTTTTATCTTTAACTATCTAACTCTTTAAGACTTGGATTTAGCTTGACCACATGGCGCCAAACATAAATGCTGCTTTGAAATATCACCTTGAGATCGAACAAATAACCTAGGCCGATATCGCCAACGGTGCAACGGGCGTCGCATCGTTAGCCTTGGCAATTTGCCAAGAAGACGTTGCAAGAAACGCCTTCCCCGCCTTTATCCCCTGCTGGTAATCAATGCGTAAATCCGCATCTGTGCTACCTAACAACTTGCTCTGTAAGGGCGCCTTCGCAAAAATCTGCACAATTTCAACATCATCGGGAAGATTGGCAATAAAATCTAACTCGGCTTGATAGGCCTCTTCATGCTGCACTAAGTAATCAATGGTCTTGGGGCAAAAACCAGAGACACAGATCCACGATTTAAGCTTATGTACCCAAGCCGATTGGGCTTGAAAGTCCTCATTGACTGTTCTCACGACCACAATTTTGCGGGCGCCACGTTTATACGCCTCACGCACGGGCAGCGGGGCCGCTAAGCCGCCATCGAGGTAAAAGTCTTGCTCGGGCTCGAGTGTCGCATCGCTATGATTAGCAGATCCAATCCCTAACCAAGGCGTTAACTTGACCCCCTGTTTATATAAAAAAGGCAAGGCGCTAGAGGCTTTGAGTAGTTCACGCCAGTGCTCATGACTGGTTGGACTCAAGAAATACCCTTGACGATCAGAGACTCGCGTGGTGGTGATAAGGAGCTCTCGCCCATTAAGGGAATGACTGGCCGCCGCTAAATCCAGCTTAAAACTGCCACGCTGAGTCTGCTCGAAATACCAGTCGAGATCGATCACATTGGCACCAATCAAACCACGCCCTAACTGATAGAAGCGTTTATGGCGCGTAAGACCCCGGATGAGTTTTTTGGCGTAACCCTTTTGCCTGGCTAAAAAACTGGTCAAGTTTTGCGAGCCTGCTGAGGTACCAATCAATAAATCAAAAGGGTCGAATTCCGCCTCGAGCCAAGCATCGAGTACGCCCGCGGTAAAAATGCCGCGCTGGCCACCGCCTTCTGCAATTAACGCCACTTTCGGCGCGGTAACAGATTGAGAGGCAGAAGATAAATGGCTAATCGGCGGCATAACTGACCTTATCGCAACAAAGACGCAATGGAGAATAGATAAGCTCAGTCTAAACAAAGATTGTCACAGTCAAAAACGGATAGAACCTATCGTTGTAATCGATAAATGAAATATGAGAAGCGTTTCATGCGGATCATGGCATGGTTAGCAGCAATGCTAAAACACGCATGCACATTAAAAGGTATAGTTAAATTTATCTTTAGATACAATACCTTGATAAGAAACCTACGCCCGCGCATCATCACGCGGGCATAGATTACACTTGGAAGCTTTACCCTAGAACTTATGGGTCAATTCGAGGGTGACATTACGTGGCTCACCGGGGAAATGGCCATTGCGCTCACTAAACCCGCTAACAGCATATTCCTTGTCGAAGATATTCTTCAGATTTACGCGCACTTGGGTTTGATCCCATTGGGTCGTCCAGCTCATATCAAACACTGTATGGGGTTTCACCGTTTGACCATTGAGGCTAAATTGCTCGCCCACATAGTCCATCCCAAAAGCAATCGCCGAATCAATCGCTTGAATATCGTAACGCGTCCATAAACCCGCTTGATGACGCGGCGCATTGGCAAAGTGTTTGCCGTCGCCAAAGGTGTTGGTCAAACTGTCGTTGGTCACGCCTTTAATTACTTCGGTATCGTTATAGGCATAGTTGGCCGTTACGGTAAGGTTATCTGTGAGATCCCCCACCAGCGTCCATTCCACCCCTTGGCTGCGTACTTCACCTAAATTGACTAAGTTAGGAATACCATCGTCATCCCCGGTATCTAGAGGGTTTGCCTGGGCCACATTTTGTTTTTCAATGCGGTAGAGTGCAAGCGTGGTCATAAACTGGCCATCGAGCCATTCGTTTTTCATCCCAAGTTCTATTTGATTACCGGTTTCGGGTTCGAGTGCGCCGTCACTTTTAATACTCTCTTGATCCGACAATGATGCCGGATTAAAGCTCTCTGAGTAGTTCAAATAGAAAGACATAGATTCGATTGGACGATAATTCAGCCCAGCCCTTGGGGTAATAGCATTATCGCTAAAGGAGAATCCGGTCTTTTTATCGTAATCATCAAACTGGCTAAAGCGTAGACCCGCAATTAAAGACCACTGCTCGTTGAAATGCAGATGTTCTTGCAGATAAAGGCCAAAACGGTTGGAGCGAGTACCGTCGGTATCCATGTCTTTTAACTGATAAGTACTCGGATTAGTTTCTCCGTAATTCAGCTCAAAGATATTGAGATTACCCACGCCTTCCTTGCTGGTCGCCAACTTGTAATGGTATTCGGTTTCGACATAATGATAATCACCACCAAACAGGAACTCATGCTCAAAACCTAAGGCATTAAAACGATAAACAAAATCATTGGTTAAACTAATTTCGTCATTGGCACGGGATTGGACACGATATTCACGTTTGATGGTGCCATCGGCGCTGTTTGCCTTACCATCACCGTTCACATCGACCCAACCACGGGATTCGTGATATTGCTGATCGGATTCATTATTCAGATAACGAATTTGAGTTTTTACCGAAAAATCATCACTAAATTGATGATCGAGAATCGCTTGCAGCACCAAGGCATCCATTTTCTGGAAGTCGCTCTTCTCGTTGGCATTGTAGGAAGGGTCAACGAGGAAATTCCCCGCATCATCCACGGGTACACCACGGAGTCGATTACCGCCCAAATCCTGTCTTATCAGATCGAATGTGGTGGTCAGCTTAGTATCGTCACTGATTTCATACAGTAAGCCACCAGCCACTTCGGCGTTTAAACTATCGGCATTGTTACGAAAGCTATCTTCCTGTTGATAATAGCCTCCCAATCGATAGGCTAAATCCTCGGTTAAGCCGCCGGTGAAATCCAGCGAGCCGCCCATCATGTCGTAGCTGCCCGTGCTTAGAGTGAGCTCTTTACGCTCGACAAAGGTTGGTTTTTTCGTCACATAGTTAATCATGCCGCCGGGTTCACCGCCGCCATAGAGTGCCGATGCCGGGCCTTTTAATACCTCAACCCGCTGCACGTTGAACAGTTGTGGCACCGAGAATCCCGAATACGGGTCGCCACGCACGCCATCGTAAAACACGTTGGCATCGTCGCGAAAGCCACGAAAAGTCACGCCGGAATAGCTAAATTCACTCACACCGGCAATGGATCGGTATAAGTCAGTAATATTGCGGGCGGCTTGGTCGTCAATCAGTTGCTCGGTCAGCACTTGTACTGACTGCGGCAGCTCCATCACATTAATTGCCGTTTTAGTGCCGATTTCCGTCTCTTTATCGACATACATCTGCATGGCGCGACCACGCACGACAATGCGCTCTGGCGCCTTAGTCTCAGCTTGTGCGCTGGCTTGTGCTTCGGCCTGTGTGTTGGTTTGTATATCGGCTTGTGCCGTTGAAGCACTTTCTTGTTCGGGTTGACGCTCTTGAGCGTTAGGCGCAGCCGCAAAGACCATATGCGGCATCAGGGCAAGCGTTAGTATTGAATAGGCAAAACGTGATTTCACAAAGTCCCCCAACCTTGAGCAAACCTGTGGTTTACCCATGTCATCTAAAATGTGCCGTCATTATAAAGTTTGATTACTAGATGACAATAATTCTCATTTAAATTTACATCGGTCGGGATTTGTAACAATTGTAAAGAGAGTCCACTCTTTATGTATGGATATAGCTGCATGGCTCTTAGTGCATAGTTCTTAGTATCTGGATCTTAGTGCATAGTTCTTAGTATCTGGATCTTAGTGCATAGCTCTTACTGAATGGCGCTTAATAAAAGCCATCTTAATAAAAAAGCCAGCATCACGCTGCTGGCTTTGACTGGTTGTAACACTTTGAAGGTAAACTTAAAAAATCGCCTCATCGAGCGTGGTTAACATCTCACTCGCCTGCTCCAATTGTTTACGCAGACTGCGGCTCTGCACGGCCCAATACGCCATGTAAAACTCCGCCGTTTTCAGTTTAGCCTGGTAAAAGTCGGCCTCTTGCGTGCCATTTTCGAGCGCAGTCAGGGCAATCTTCGCCATACGCGCCCACATCCAGGCAAGGGCAGTAATGCCAAATAACTCGAGATACGCCATCGATGCCGCGCCGATAATGTCGGGATTGCTGGCCGCATGGGTCGCTAAATAACCGCTCGCCTTTTGTAAATCGGTGGCACAATCCATTAGCCCACTGACATAGGGCTGCATTTGCGGATCTTTGCCCTGTGATTGAATAAACTCAGTCACTAGCGCAGACCATTGCTGCATGGCAGCGCCGCGATCGCTCAGCAATTTACGCCCAACTAAATCGAGCGCCTGAATGCCATTTGTGCCTTCATAAATCAAAGCGATACGGCTATCACGCACGAATTGTTCCATTCCCCACTCGTGGATATAGCCATGGCCGCCAAACACTTGCTGGGCATCCACACAGGCGTTAAAACCCCGGTTTGTGATAAAGCCTTTCACCACAGGTGTAAATAACGCCGCTAACTGGGCAGCCACTTTCGCCTTGGCAGGATCGCTATGACGCTCTGCCTCATCGAGCCACAGCGCCTGCTGACCAACGAGTGCCCGGGCACCTTCATTAAAGGCTTTTTGCGATAACAACATTCGGCGCACATCACCGTGAACCAAAATCGGATCGGCGGCTTTTTCGGGCGCCTTAGCCCCACTGATAGCACGGCTCTGCAATCTGTCTTTGGCGTAGGCCAAGGCATTTTGATAGGCGATTTCGGACACGCCTAATCCCTGCATCCCGACACCAAGGCGCGCTTGGTTCATCATGGTAAACATGGCACGCAGCCCTTGATGGGGTTCGCCGACTAACTCACCGAGTGCCCCCTCAAATACCATCACGCAGGTTGAATTGCCGTGGATCCCCATCTTGTGCTCAAGGCCGCTAGCATAGAGGCTGTTCGCCTCACCTAAACTGCCATCACTGTTGACTAACACTTTGGGCACGGCAAACAGCGAAATCCCCTTCACCCCTTCGGGGGCATCGGGTAAACGGGCGAGCACCAAGTGCACTATGTTATCGGTAAATTGATGGTCGCCCGAGGAGATAAAAATCTTCTCGCCAGTGATGGCAAAATAGCCGTCCGCCGCGGGAACGGCCTTAGTACGCAGCAGTGCTAAGTCAGTTCCAGCATGAGATTCGGTTAGGTTCATGGTGCCAGTCCATTCACCACTCACTAATTTGGCTAAATACTTCTGTTTCAGCGCCTCACTGCCGTGGGCATGAATGGCCGCATAGGCACCATGGGTAAGGCCGGGATACATGGCAAAGGCCATGTTGGTCGAGGTTTGCATCTCGGTGGCGAAAATACCGACCACTTCGGGCAGTCCTTGGCCGCCATAGGCGGGATCGCAGGTCAGTGTAGGCCAGCCATTGTCGACAAACTGCTGATAGGCGTCGGCAAAACCTTCGGGAGTAACCACTTTGCCATCAACGAGTTTGCAGCCCTGCACATCCCCCACGCTATTTAACGGTAACATCACCTCAGTACTGAAATCCGCCATTCCTTGGAGGATGGCATCGACCAGATCGGGGTCGATTTCATCGAAGCCTTTTAGGGCATCTTGCTGATAAATATGCAACATTTCATCGAGGATAAATTGATAGTCACGTAGTGGTGCTTGATAGACTGGCATAATCGCTTCCCTTTCTTGTTTTATGGCAATGAACTAAGTGCTCTGACCACTTTAGCTAAATCTGTTGAAAAAGGAAGCATCTGGACCTTGGCACAATGACTTTTGTTTACACAATCGAACAGCGAAACCGTAAATTGATCGCAACAAAGGCTTATGCTCAAGTGCAAAAGTTTGTAAGCTAAGTGCCTGTATTGCTGATACGTCATCAGGTTAAGGATATTGTTACTATGGGTTCTGTTACCACCAAAAAACACGCAAACGGACTCGATTATGTCGAAGTAAACACTGCGTTATGCCAAGCAAGGATTTTTTTACAGGGCGCGCAAATCGATCATTTTCAACCCGTAGGTAAGCCGCCCTTGTTATGGGTGTCTTCGGCGGATGACTATCAACCCGGTAATGGGATCCGTGGCGGTGTACCTGTCTGCTGGCCTTGGTTTGGCATGAGCAACCAAGCTAATTTTCCACAACATGGTTTTGCCCGTACCCGTATTTGGACACTCGAGTCGGTTGAGATGCGTAATCAATTGGTAGATTTGCGTTTCAGCTTAACGATCAGCGAAGAAGATAAGGTCTTTTGGCCGCACCATACCCAAGTCAACGTCCTCTTTACCTTAGGTGAAACCTTAAGTATCAGCTTAGTTAATACTAACCTTGGCGATGTGCCCGTAACGCTCACTCAAGCATTACACAGCTATTTTCCAATTGAAGATATTCACCAACTTAAAGCCACGGGTTTTAGTGGTGCTCAATATATTGAGTTTGCCGAAGGGCCTTACCCGCAAACGACAGATGATGTGCTATTCGACCGCGAAACCGACCGTGTGTACACCAACCTAGGCCCAGTACAACACTTACATACGCCCCAAGGTGTGATTGAAGTGAGCCGCGAAAATAGCCACTCAGCCGTGCTGTGGAATCCATGGATTGAAAAATCGACTCGCCTTGCCCGCTTTAATGACGATGACTATCTGACTATGGTGTGTTTAGAAGCCGCCAATGTGCTCGAAGATAAATTAACGCTGGCTCCCGGTGAGAGCCACAGTTTAGTCACCCATATTCGCTGGGCAGACTAATCCGTTTTTGTTGATACACCATCAATGAAAAAGCCCAGTGCATGACTGGGCTTTTTTATGCCATCAAATTTATGATGGCCATCTATTAGGCAACAACCTACTTAGTGCTTTTCTCAAAACGCGCTAACAAGCTTGAGGTGTCCCAACGATTACCGCCCATCGCTTGAACTTCAGAATAAAACTGATCCACTAGCGCGGTTAAGGGTAAGTGCGAGCCATTGCGGCGAGCTTCTTCTAGGGCAATGCCTAAATCCTTACGCATCCAATCGACGGCAAAACCAAAATCATAGCTTTGGCCCCACATAGTTTTGTAGCGATTTTCCATCTGCCAACTTTGCGCCGCGCCTTTACTGATCACTTCAACCACTTTTTCACCGTCAAGACCTGCCTTACGGGCAAATTGCAGCGCTTCGGCAAGGCCTTGAACCACACCTGCGATACAAATTTGGTTGACCATCTTAGTGAGCTGGCCTGCACCAACCTCACCTAAACGCTCTGCGCAGCGCGCAAACGCTTCGATAACGGGCTTAACACGCTCGAACACGGCTTGATCGCCACCGACCATTACGGTCAGTACGCCATTTTCGGCGCCAGCTTGGCCACCCGATACAGGCGCATCGAGAAAATCGATGCCTTTTTCGGCCAGCACTTTATGTAATTCACGGGCCACATCGGCAGATGCCGTCGTATGGTCAACTAATACTGTGCCTGGCGCCATGCCATGGATCACGCCATCATTGCCTAATACCACTTCACGCAAGTCGTTATCGTTGCCTACGCAGGTAAAAACAATATCTTGGCCAATAGCCGCTTCTTTAGGCGTTGGGCAGCAACGACCGCCGTAATTCTCGACCCAAGTTTGTGCCTTGGCAAAAGTGCGGTTATACACAGTAACCTCATGGCCCTTGTTGAGTAAGTGTCTTGCCATGGGGTAACCCATTACGCCTAAACCAATAAATGCGACTTTTGCCATGAGGAATTCCTTTAATTGATAAACAAGATGAAACGTTTTACACCACACATTTGGACTGCGTTCATTAACACCGCCAGATTGACAATACTGAGTTGACCACAATGGACTAACGACACGCAGGATGCGCGCTTATGTTACTCCGAGAAAGACCCGACCTAAACTAAAAAAATGCGAGCAAGTGTTTCAACTTACAGGGTCAATCGGTAGAGAAAACGCTGGCGGCAGTGTAGCACTCGCTTAGGCGAGCGTCAGAGCAAAAGCGCCCTTGGCAGCAAACGCAGTGTTCGACAGAAACAACAAAGGCGCACTAAGGCGCCTTTGTATTTTAATCACAAACCAAAATCACTTTTGCACGTGGGCTTCCATTTCGGCGCCAATTTTCTTACGCATTTCCATTAAACGCAGCGCAGAATCACGCAGGTGAATATCATGCTCAGTCTGCGGCACCCATTCAGGCACAGGTGTCGGTTGTCCGTTTTCATCTACGGCCACCATGATAACGATACAGTGAGTCGTGAGATGGCGCTCAGAGACCTTAGGATCCCCTGCACGCACATCAATACCGATATGCATCGAAGTCTTGCCAGTATAAATCACCTTGGCACTGACTTCGACAATATTGCCCACGAGGATCGGTTGTACAAATCGAATTCCCCCCGCATAGGCGGTAATGCAATATTTACCACTCCAACCTGCGGCGCAGGCATAGGCTGCAAGGTCAATCCATTTCATCACAGCGCCGCCGTGAACCTTACCACCAAAATTCACATCCGCAGGCTCAGACAAAAATCTCAGGGTAATTTGTCTATCGATACCAGCCATATAACCTCAACTTATTCAGCCTCTGTGGCTCAATGATTTTGCAATAAGTTGAGTTTACGATAGAAATGCGCAATAGCGTAAAGATAATTGCGATTGTCCCAGTGAAGAGAACTGATTTAGCCAAAGTAGCTTATCAGCCCGCAGGAGAGCAATAATCCCGGCAACGCCAGGCGATACAACCACAGCTGTAATTGACTGCTGACAAAGCGAGTGCCCTTGCCATAAGTGTAAATACCCAACCCAGCCAAAAACAGCCCAATCACTTCAAATCCCGATGACATATGGTTGCTGCCACCGACACTGATGGCAGTCACCAACAACGCGAACCACACCAGCACATATGCCGCAATCGCAAAGGTGAAGGTCTTCATGCCGATATCCATATTAGGATGCCAAACTTTGGATTCACCACGGATAAGTTCGGTCAAATTTGCGGTTACGGCGCCAACGATTGGCACAAGCGGGATCACCAGAGGGTTTAACATGACAAGCATCCTTTTAAGCGATATATGCCTGTCATTATCGGCGGCAAGCTGGATTAAACAAGCTTGATGAACAAAGGTTAACTATTTGGATATCAGCACGTTAGAAAGTGACATTCGGCACAATTCGAGCATAAAAAATGCGCCAATTGGCGCATTTTTTATCGAGCTAACCGCTGTTTAAACTTTCTTAAACAGCAATGAACCGTTAGTACCACCAAAACCGAAGGAGTTACATAGAGCGTACTCTAACTTCACATCGCGGGCGGTGTGCGCCACGAAGTCTAAATCACAACCTTCGTCTGGATTATCGAGGTTGATGGTCGGTGGTACAGCTTGGTCGCGTAGTGCAAGCAGGGTGAAAATCGCTTCCACCGCACCCGCAGCGCCCAGCAAGTGACCCGTCATAGACTTAGTCGAGCTGACTAGCAGATTATAAGCGTGGTCACCAAACACAGATTTCACCGCGGCCGCTTCGGCTTTATCGCCCGCAGGAGTTGAAGTGCCGTGGGCATTGATATAGCCAATTTTCTCAAATGGCAGTTTGGCATCATTCACTGCATTGACCATAGCCGCAGCAGCGCCCGCACCATCGCTTGGTGGCGATGTCATATGGAACGCATCACCGCTCATACCAAAGCCGACCAGCTCACCATAAATGGTCGCGCCGCGCGCCTTAGCG
The DNA here is from genome assembly GCF_019457435.1 of Shewanella sp. FJAT-51649. Taxonomy (NCBI): domain Bacteria; kingdom Pseudomonadati; phylum Pseudomonadota; class Gammaproteobacteria; order Alteromonadales; family Shewanellaceae; genus Shewanella; species Shewanella sp. FJAT-51649. Next base: position 2,912,093 of record NZ_CP080411.1, read on the forward strand.
TGCTCGTATTCTTCCATCACCATCACACCCGCGCCATCGCCGATGACAAAACCATCACGGTCTTTGTCCCACGGACGGCTGGCCGCGGTTGGGTCATCGTTACGGGTCGACAGCGCTTTAGCTGCGCCAAAACCACCCACGCCTAATGGACAAGTGACATCTTCGGCGCCCCCGGCAACCATCACGTCGGCATCGCCATAGGCGATAGTACGCGCCGCAAAACCGATATTGTGCACACCAGTAGTACAAGCGGTCGTAACGGCAAAGTTAGGGCCAGTCATACCGTACATAATCGATAAATGGCCAGCAATCATATTGATGATGGTGCTAGGCACGAAGAAAGGCGAAATCTTACGGGGGCCACCGCTTAATAGCGCGCTGTGGTTTTGTTCGATTAACCACATGCCGCCCATGCCCGCACCAATTGCGGTACCGACGCGGCCAGGATTTACTTTGCTCATATCCAGACCCGAGTCTTGGATAGCTTGGATGCCAGCAGCCATACCATACTGAATAAAGAGGTCCATTTTACGGGCGTCTTTCTTGGTTAAGTACTGCTCAACATCAAAATCTTTTACAGAACCACTGAAACGAGTGGTGAATTCGCTGGCATCAAATTTGGTTATAGGTGCAATACCACTCTTACCCGAAAGCAGCGCCTTCCAAGTAGTATCGACAGTATTACCCACGGGAGTTACTAACCCTAAACCGGTTACCACTACACGACGTTTAGACACGGCAGTCACCTTTTAATGCTAAATAGATAAGGTTATGACAGATAACGGTGTTTCTATCATAAAGAGTCTTCGCCAATCTGCGGCGAGCATCTCATGGACAAATGCAACACAGCTTCCAGAGACGATTGAATGGCACTATTGCAGAATTGGGCGGGGCTAAAACAAAAACAGGCGGCATATTTGCCGCCTGTTCTCTAGAATTCAGAATTACTGATTCTTAGAAACGTAATCGATCGCTGCTTGAACAGTAGTGATCTTTTCAGCTTCTTCATCAGGGATCTCGGTATCAAACTCTTCTTCCAGAGCCATAACCAACTCAACAGTGTCCAGAGAATCTGCACCCAGATCGTCAACGAAAGATGCCGCTGGTTTAACGTCTTCTTCTTTAACGCCCAGTTGCTCTACAATGATTTTCTTTACACGTTCTTCGATGTTGCTCATTAGTTTTCTTTCCTATTCAAATTACGCACTTGCGTAAGATTGCGAGTAGTTTATTAGATTTGGCTGACAATGCAAGCTTAGTTTTCGTGGTCTAACCACGAAATTTAGCGACCAATTGATACAGATCACTACTCAGTTGCGACAGTATCCCTGCCATCCGCCCTTAAACCATGTACATTCCGCCATTCACATGCAAGGTCTCGCCTGTGATATAAGCGGCAGAATCCGACGCTAAGAAGAGTACGGCATTAGCAATCTCTTGCGCTTGCCCTAATCGTTCCATCGGAACCTGAGACATGATAGCTTTTTGCTGATCTTCGGTCAGCTCATCAGTCATATCGGTCTGGATAAATCCAGGAGCGATAGCATTAACTGTAATTTGACGAGATGCAACCTCTCTTGCAAGAGATTTTGTAAATCCGATCAAACCAGCCTTTGCAGCCGAGTAGTTAACTTGACCTGCATTGCCCATAGTGCCTACCACTGAACCAATATTGATGATCCGGCCGAAGCGCTTTTTCATCATGGTACGCATCACAGGTTTTGATAGTCTGAACAATGATGTCAGGTTGGTATCGATGATATCGTTCCATTCATCATCTTTCATTCGCATCAGCAAGTTATCACGGGTGATACCCGCGTTGTTGACTAGAATATCAACATCACCCGCTTTTTCTTTGATCGAATCGAATAAATCGGTGACGGATTGACTATCGGTAACATTAAGCACTAAACCAAAACCTTTGTCACCCAGATATTCTTGAATTGCTGCGGCGCCCTTCTCACTTGTGGCAGTTCCTACCACAATCGCACCGGCTTCGACTAAGGTTTCGGCAATCGCGCGGCCAATACCACGGCTCGCGCCTGTCACTAAGGCAACTTTGCCCGCTAAACTCAGATTGATACTCATACAAACTCCTTATTCAGTTAACGCGGCAAGGGATGCAACGTCATTAACTGCTTGGGCAGAAAGAGATTTATTAATGCGTTTCGCAAGACCTGTCAATACTTTACCAGGACCACACTCAACTAACTGGGTAATACCTTTTTCGGCCATTAATTCAACGGTTTCGCTCCAGCGTACTGGGCAATACAGTTGACGAACTAGCGCATCTTTAATGTCGGCAACCGCAGTGGGTGATGCCACATCTACGTTATTGATAACAGTGATGCTTGGCGCATTAAACTGTACATCGTTTAACGCAAGGGCTAATTTATCAGCGGCAGGTTTCATTAATGCGCAGTGTGATGGCACGCTGACAGGCAACGCAACCGCCATTTTGGCGCCCGCCGCTTTACAGGCCGCAGCAGCACGTTCAACCGCCTCTTTTTGACCCGCGATAACCACTTGGCCTGGGCTGTTAAAGTTAACAGGGCTCACCACTTCGCCTTGGGCGGCTTCAATACACGCATTAGCAATGCCGTCATTATCCAGGCCGATAATCGCGTACATGGCGCCAGTACCGGCTGGTACGGCTTGCTGCATCAGTTGACCACGGAGCTCAACCAGTTTGATCGCATCTTTAAAGTCGATTACACCAGCACAAACTAATGCAGAATATTCACCCAAGCTATGGCCCGCTAACATCGCTGGCATGGCCTTGCCAGAAGCAACATAGGCACGCCAAATCGCCACACTTGCGGCTAATAAGGCAGGCTGGGTTTTATCGGTTTCATTTAAGGTTTCAACGGGGCCATCTTGCACTAATGCCCACAGATCATACCCTAACACTTCACTCGCTTCGGCAAAGGTTTGTCCCACAATCGGCTGCGCACCAGCCAGCTCGGCTAACATGCCTAGGGCCTGTGAACCTTGGCCTGGGAATACAAAAGCTACATTTTCCATATCAAATTACCTATGGCGAACTTAATTTATTGAACACTAAACCGCTATCTTGGACAGCAAGCCAAGATAACGATAGTTAGGAATTTAGTCGTATCCAGATACGGTTAAAAACGGACGAGCGCACTGCCCCACGCAAAACCGGCCCCGAAGGCTTCGAGCAGCAATAGATGGCCACGTTGGATCCGGCCATCACGCACAGCTTCGTCTAAGGCAATCGGTACCGACGCCGCCGAGGTATTACCGTGTTTGGCAAGGGTTAACACCACTTTATCTAAGCTCATGTCTAACTTTTTCGCCGTGGCATTAATAATGCGGAAGTTAGCCTGATGGGGAACCAACCAGTCGATTTCCGACTTATCGATATTATTCAGGCGTAATGTTTCAGTGACAACATGGGATAACTGAGTCACCGCCACTTTAAAGACGTCATTGCCTTTCATGGTCATAAAACCAACCGCCTCAGAGGTTTCTCCCTGACGAGGTGGGAAGGCGCACTTAAGCAAGTCACCTTGACGACCATCCGCATAAATATGGGTTGAAATAATCCCTGGCTCATCGGAAGCACCGATAACCGCCGCCCCAGCACCATCACCAAATAGGATAATAGTAGTGCGATCTTCTGGCTCACACAGACGGGATAATACGTCAGCGCCAATCACGAGGACTTTTTTCGCGGTACCATTTTTAACGAATTGGTCCGCCACGGATAAGGCATACACAAAACCTGAACAAGCCGCCGCAATATCAAAGGCTGGAATGGTGTGTACGCCGAGCATGGCTTGAATTTCGCAGGCCGCCGCAGGGAACGCATTTGCCGCACTGGTGGTGCCACAAATGATCATATCTAACTCTGATGCTTCTATGCCGGCCATTTCGAGCGCCTTTAATGCCGCCTGATAGCCCATAGTTGAGACAGTTTCGTCTTGCGCCGCGATGCGACGCTCTGAAATACCTGTACGTTCAACAATCCATTGGTCACTGGTTTCCACCATTTTTTCCAAATCTTGATTGCTACGCACCTGCACTGGCAGATAACTACCAGTTCCGAGAATTTTTGTATGCATAAGGAGAAATCAGTTATTTATATCTAAAAGAATCGACTCCAAACGATCTTTTATCATTTCGGGGAGTCGACGTTGCGCTTCAGTCACTGCCAAACTAATTGCTTGTAAATAGGCAGTTTCATCCGCATTTCCATGGCTCTTTACAACTATGCCGCGCAATCCTATCAGACTTGCACCATTATAGTGGTCGGGGTTCATCTGGCTGAGGACCGCCTGAATGCGTGGGGCGATGAGTTTTGCCAAAAAACGCACGAAGAAACCTTGGGTTAGGCCACGTTTTAACTGATGAACCAATAACTTGGCAATGCCTTCAGAGGTTTTGAGCGTGATGTTACCCACAAAACCATCACAAACGATCACATCCACATTGCCCGAATAGATTTCATCACCTTCGATAAAGCCGGTGTAATTAATCTGATCGGTGTTTTGCAGTATTTGCGCCGCCTGTTGAACCTGATCGTTGCCTTTGATTTCTTCTGTGCCCACATTAAGGAGTGCAACTTTAGGGCGGGATTTTTTATCCACCGCCTCGCACAACACAGAGCCCATCACGGCAAATTGGAAAAGCGTTTCTGAATCGCAGGAGATATTGGCACCTAAGTCCAATAAATAAACTGGCTTTTGCGTGACCGAGGGTAAACAACTGACCAACGCAGGTCTGTCTACACCGGGCAAGGTCTTCAATAACACCTTGGCCATGGCCATCAAGGCACCAGTATTACCCGCACTCACACACGCCGCAGCGCGTCCATCTCGCACCAGTTCAATCGATAAGCGCATCGAACTATTCTTGCGGGTACGTAAAGCGTGCACGGGTCTATCGGACATACTCACCACTTCATCGGTGTGAATGACTTCAATACGTGAGAGTAACGGTTGTTCTGCTTGACGCAGATAGACATCAATTTCAGTCTTATCGCCGACTAAAATGATTTTAAGGGAAGAGTGAGATTTTAGTGCCCGCAAGGCTGCAGGCACCGTGACGTGGGGGCCATGATCGCCACCCATCGCATCTAACGCGAGCGTCAGACTCGTCATTAGGAAACCAACAAATTACTTGTTGATTACCTTTTTACCGCGATAGAAACCATCAGCAGTCACGTTGTGACGCATATGGACTTCACCGCTGGTAGCGTCAACAGACAGCTGAGCAGTGCTCAGTGCGTCATGTGAACGGCGCATACCGCGCTTAGAACGAGATTTTTTATTCTGTTGTACAGCCATTGGCCCTGTCTCCTAGATTACTTGCTCTTCAGTTTTTCTAACACTGCAAACGGATTTGGACGCTCCTCTTGAGCGGGTTCGATCTCGCCTACAACTATGTCCATTGACCCGATGTTGCAATCAGTTTCTTCATGCATCGGGATGATAGGCATAGCGACTATCAATTCATCTTCGATCAATTGATGCAGACGTACTTCGCCAATCTCATTGCACTCAATTGGGTCATACGCATCCGGGAGCTCATCGATTTCTGCCTTAGTCCGGCATGGACCGAAGCAAAACTCGACCGTAACCTCAGTGGTAAATAGCGTCATGCAACGTTGACAAACCAGAGTGAGCTCCGTCACAGCCTTCCCTTTCAGGTAGACTATCCCCTGCAAATCTACGCCACATTCAATCGACACTGCCACATCGGAACAGTCGCCGGCACATAACTCATTTAATCTTCTCAATTGCTGCCCAGGCACTATCCCCTCATAGGTAGAACGGCTCGAGGCGGCGCGAAAAGGATCAATTGAAACCGGTATCTTTACTGTTTGCATAAGGCGCGCATATTATAGTTTGAAAACGCTAGAGTCAAAGAAAAATTTCTAACTTAAGTCCCAGTTTGCGACTTAAGTGATTCTCTAGCCCCAACATTGAAATTAACGGAAGCGAAATTTTACCCAAGCACGGGGCGGCGCACAAGCGTAAGCCGTCTAAAATAGCCGCACTCATCGTAAGAATCCCCGATTACCGCCCCAAAGTCATGCTATCTGCCACCACTCGCTTGCATTCAAGCGGCTAGGTTAGCGACAATGAGTCAGGTTTTCTTATGGATTTTACCGATGACGCCCCAGTTAATCCTCGCTTCCACCTCTGTTTACCGACAAGCACTATTACAAAAGTTAGGCTTAGCCTTTGAAACTTGCAATCCGGATATCGATGAAAGCCCCATGGCAAATGAGTCCGCCCAAGACTTAGTCTTACGACTCGCAAAAGCCAAGGCTGAGGCAGGAGCAAGCCATTTTCCACATGGATTAATTATAGGCTCAGATCAGGTCGCCGTGATTGACGGCAAGATTATTGGTAAGCCATTAAATCGAGACAATGCGATCAAGCAGCTCAGCCAAGCCTCGGGCAAAGCAATCACCTTTTATACGGGTCTTGCGCTCTATGATGCCAAGACTGGAGAAGTGACAGCTCAGGTCGAACCTTTCACCGTGCATTTTCGTCAGCTGACGGCCGCGCAAATCGCCGCTTATGTCGATAAAGAGCAACCTTTTTATTGTGCGGGTAGCTTTAAGAGTGAAGGATTAGGGATTGCCTTGTTTAATCGCTTAGAAGGCCGAGATCCTAACACCCTGATTGGGCTGCCCTTAATACTGTTAACTGAAATGCTGCTCACTCAAGGAATCGATGTCTTAGCCGACTAGCGTGAAGCGGTTATTAAGGTTACATGACGCAAGTGCGACTCAATATGGGCAAGCTAGATGACACTTGGCCATATCGCTTGCTCAGATGATTCAAAAAGCATTTGGATTACTCACGGTGCAAGTTTTCAGTGCTCATTAATCTGCACTAATGAGTCCATCACTATAAATGCAGCAAGAGTTTTTCTGGGGAATCAATTAAGGCAATAGGATTGGCTTGCTGGAGCATTGCTTCATTATGGGCGCCGTAAGTCACGCCCACAGCGTCAATCCCCGCATTCGCCGCCATGGTCAAATCCAACAAAGAGTCTCCGACCATCAAGGCTCGTTCAGGCTGAACACCTAACTCCTGCAGCAGACTTAAGATCATTTCAGGATGGGGTTTACTCTGCGCCTCATCGGCGCAGCGTGAAGCAATAAAATAGTGACCTAAGTCGGATTGCTCCCATACACGCACTAAACCTGCTCTCGCCTTACCCGTCGCGACGGCTAGTTGGTACCCTGCAGTTGATAATGATTCGAGTAATTGGGGGGCTTGGTTAAAAATCGGCGTTGGCGTGGTATCAAGGTGCAAATACTGCGTCTTGAACTCGGCGCGCATCTTAATATAGCAATCATCGGTGCCCACAAGCGCTTGAGCAGCATTTTCTTGTGTTGCACTCGCAGCTGCGTTAATCGGCTGCCCTGAAGTCAAACCTGCGGGAAATAACACCTGTAACGCCTTCGTCATCGACAAGCCAATCACATTGCGAATATCCGCCTCAGCAGGCACGGGTAACGCCAGCGCCCTTGCCATATTCTCAATGCAAACAACAATCTTGCCGATGGAATCCATTAACGTGCCATCCCAATCAAAAATCACTAAATCATATTTTCGTTGGGTTGAATGGCTCTCTGACACTTTCACGCTCTCAAGTTATCCATGGGTAATAGGCGCAGAAAAAACGCTAAGCGCGCTTTAACTTGCCGAGCAGTTGTTGCAAATTATCATCAAGCGGCGCTGAGACTCGCATCACCTCATCGTTTTCAGGATGAATAAACATTAACTCTGCCGCATGTAAAAACAGTCGAGTCAGACCCAGTGAGCGCATACTGTCATCGAACGCCTGCTCGCTGTATTTTTCATCACAGGCGATGGGATGTCCCATATATTGGCAATGCACCCGAATTTGGTGGGTACGTCCTGTTACAGGGCTCGCCTGCACAAGCGTACAACCCTGATAACGCTGTACAATTTTAAAACGCGTTTCAGAAGGTTTACCTTCGGCATTGACTCGAACGATACGCTCGCCCGACTTAAGTGTCAGTTTTAACAGTGGTTGCTTAACCACTTTATCCTGCGCCGACCACTCACCTTTAACTAAGGCCAAGTAATCCTTTTGCATCTTTTTATAACGCAGTTGGTCATGCATATGCTTAAGCGCACTGCGTTTTTTCGCCACCAGTAACACGCCCGAGGTGTCTTTATCGAGACGGTGAACCAGTTCTAAAAACTTTTGTTGTGGACGTAACGACCGTAGCGCTTCAATCACACCATAATCGACGCCACTGCCACCATGCACCGCAATCCCCGCAGGTTTATTTAATACAATCAGATGATTGTCTTCATGCAAAATACGGTCTTCAAGCTGTGACACTCTGCTCAAGTTTGCTGAAGGCGCGGTGCGATTGTCCTGCTCAGCCATTCTGACCGGCGGCACGCGAACCACATCACCGATTTGCAATTTGTACTCGGGCTTAATGCGTTTTTTATTCACCCGTACCTCGCCCTTACGGACGATACGGTAAATCATGCTCTTAGGAACGCCCTTGAGCACTGTGATTAAAAAATTGTCGATTCGTTGGTCGAGGTGGTCTTCGTCAATCGTGATCAACTGCACCTGTAGCTGTGGAGATTCTGTATTCATGATGTGCCATCTGCTTAAAACGGCGGCCATTGTACAACACTTAAGAAGAATTGTGCCTTTCCATTGCTGAATTTTTTGATTATTGCTATATTTCACCAGCGATTAGGGATAAGCCGTGAATAAAGTGTTCACAAGGTCCCAGTCCCAAGTGAAAAGCTTTATAGATTAAAAAAGATTTTCTTGATAGCAACTCATTGATTTGCAAATCGTATACTGAGTAAAAATACCACAAATGCGTTTTTTACGATTAAATCGAGAATCTAACCTTACTTTGACTAGGTTTATCTAAAGTTTTTCTCACCGATTTCGAAATATATTTTAACTTGTCGTCAGACAAACCGATTCGACTTGGGCATTACCGGAACGAAATGAAAGAATTTATGGGGTTGGTTGATGTTTTACAACGAATTCCTTGTTTTTGTAATCATTAAAAAATAAGCCATAAATAGGATGCGACACGCAGCGACTGCGTCTAACAGTAATGCGCACCTTGCCTAGCCACCAGCCGTGAGGCTTCGTTGACCTACTGCTAGGCCCGTAATGCAGCGAAACGCGATTGTTTGATGACCTCCATTTAAAGAAGAATGACGTCATCATGAAACGTATGTTAATCAATGCAACTCAATCAGAAGAGTTGCGTGTTGCCCTGGTTGACGGGCAACAACTGTACGATCTGGATATTGAAAGTCCTGGTCACGAACAAAAAAAATCCAACATTTACAAGGGTAAAATTACCCGCGTAGAACCCTCTTTAGAAGCCGCTTTCGTTGATTATGGTGCCGAGCGCCACGGCTTTTTACCGCTAAAAGAAATCGCCAGAGAATACTTCCCTAAAGGTTATTCTTTCCAAGGTCGCCCAAACATCAAAGAAGTGGTCAGTGAAGGACAAGAAGTTATTGTTCAAATTGACAAAGAAGAGCGCGGCAACAAAGGTGCGGCACTGACGACCTTTATTAGTTTAGCGGGTTCTTACTTAGTCTTGATGCCAAACAACCCTCGTGCTGGCGGTATTTCTCGCCGTATCGAAGGTGACGAGCGCACAGAATTAAAAGAAGCGATGGCCGATTTAGAAGTCCCAGCGGGTATGGGCCTTATCGTGCGCACCGCAGGTGTTGGCAAAGAATCGACTGAACTGAAGTGGGACTTAAAAGTTCTTCAGCACCACTGGGCTGCGATTACCGAAGCGGCGCAAAGTAAACCAGCGCCTTTCTTAATTCACCAAGAAAGTAACGTGATTGTGCGTGCAATTCGTGACTATCTGCGCCGCGATGTTGGCGAGATTTTAATCGACCACCCACGTATTTTTGAAGAAGCCAAACAGCATATCGCATTGGTACGCCCTGATTTTGTTGAGCGTGTAAAACTCTACGAAGCCGAAGTGCCATTGTTCACTCACTTCCAAATCGAGTCGCAAATCGAATCGGCGTTCCAACGTGAAGTGCGTCTGCCATCGGGCGGTTCGATTGTTATCGACCCGACTGAAGCTTTAACCTCAATCGATATCAACTCTGCCCGCGCAACTAAGGGCGGCGATATCGAAGAAACCGCATTAAACACCAACCTTGAAGCCGCCGATGAGATTGCCCGTCAATTACGTCTGCGAGACTTAGGTGGTTTAGTCGTTATCGACTTTATCGATATGACGCCAGTGCGCCATCAACGTGAAGTTGAAAACCGCCTGCGTGATGCCGTGCACCACGACCGTGCCCGCGTGCAATTAGGCCGCATTTCTCGTTTCGGTCTGATGGAAATGTCGCGTCAACGTCTGCGTCCTTCGTTAGAAGAATCGGCTGCGCATATCTGCCCTCGCTGTCATGGCCAAGGCACTATCCGCAGTACCGAATCTTTAGCACTGTCGATTCTGCGTTTGATGGAAGAAGAAGCCATCAAAGAAAACACCTCACAAATCGAAGCCATTGTGCCTGTCGATGTAGCGGCCTTCCTGCTGAACGAAAAACGCAAAGCGATTCGTATCACAGAGCAACGCCATGATGTGGAAGTCTATGTGATCCCAGATCCGCACATGATGACTCCAGATTATCGTGTGATTCGTCACCGCACTGACGATGAAATCGATGAATCCAGCTACAAGCGCATCGAACAGCCAGAAGCCAAGTTATACGAGCCCCGTAAACTGGAACGCACTGCTGCGCCAGCACCAGCCCTAAAAGGCTTCACTGCACCACAGAAAGTAGAACAAGCCGCCGCACCAGCTGCCAACAAAGTGGAAGCAACCGAGCCAGGTTTCTTCAGCAAACTGTTCAGTGCTATTGGCGCCTTCTTCAGCTCAAGCGATAAGCCTGCGGCTGAAAAGACCACAGAAACCAAAAAGTCTGACAGCCAAACGGCCAATGCGAACCGTCGTAATCGTCGTAATGACACTCGCCGTACTCGCAATAACCAAGATGCAGACAAAGCGAAAGAAGGCACCCGCGAGCCACGCACCCGCAATGCCAAGAAGTCGGCTGATGCACCTCAGGCTCAGGAGCGTCCAGCTCGTGAAAAAGACGAGAATGCAAAACGCACTAAGCCAGAGCCTAAAAGCCGTAACCAAGCACCAAAAGAAGTAGTAGCAGAATCTCAAGACGACACGCCAAAGCAAGAAGTGGCCCGTGAGCGTCGTCAGCGCCGTAACATGCGTCGTAAAGTACGCATCGATAACGCCAATGACACCACTGAAACGCCAATTCAAGAAGAAGTGGTATTAGCCGAAGTGGCCGCTGTTAATGCTGCCAATACTGACGTTGCAACTGAACCACAAGCTGAAACCAAAGCACCTCGCTCACGTCGCCAACCACGCAAAGAAGCTGCGGTTGCCAACGAAACAGTAGAAGCGGCAGATGCAGTAAGCCAAGCTGAAGCAAGTGCTGAAGTGGCTGTAGAAGCGCCTGTAGTAGAAAACCGTGCTGATGCGCCTGCTAACGTAGCAGAAAGCGTAAAGACTGAAGCCGAGACCGATGCGGATAACGCAGACGTCAGCGCCGATGCAGATGATAAAGCGAAACGTGAATCTCGCGATGGACAACGTCGTAGTCGCCGCAGCCCACGTCATTTAAGAGCAGCTGGTCAACGTCGTCGCCGTGATGAAGATGAGCAAGGCGCCTCTGCACCTGCACAATTCGTACCAAACGACGCACTGGGTGAAGATCAGGACTACCCAGCTCCAAGCGCTCAAACGGCAGAAGCAGCTGAGACCACTGAAGCAAAAGCAATTGAAGTTGCGGCTGAACCGACTGTGACTCCTCCTGCAACTGTAGTCGAAGCAGCAGATGTCAATGTGGTTACTGAAACCACCGCCAATAACGCTGTTGAGACTGAAGTTATTGAGGCTGTCGCTACCGAGCATGTGGCTGAGATTAAAGCTGAACCAACAGAAGTTCCAGCAGACACGGCAGTAAACAACAAGGCTGAGACAAGCGTTAAAACTGAAGAAGTTGCTGTTGAGCCAGCTAAAGCCGTAGAAGTAGCAGTTGATGCTGTTGTTACCCCAGCCGAAACTCCAGCTCAATCGAAGGCTGAGGCAAAGGCCGTTGCCGTCGAAGCCGTAACGCTTGAAGCAGACAAAGCCGAAGCAAAAGAAGCCGTAAAATCTGTGGCCTCTGCGCCAATGGCAAAACCTGCACCTATCGTTAAACCACAGGCAAAACCCGTTGTGACTCAAGCCGCAGCAGCGCCTACAGCAGAAGCGGTGGTGAGCAAACCCAAAGCGACGAGTCGTTTTGGTTCTATGGTGTCATCAGAAATGACCAAGCCAACGGTAGAAGTTAGAGCTCAGGTAGAAGTACCAAAAGGTCGCGAGTATGACAGTGTCGCCTCCGCCGAAGCGGCTGCGCCTAAACTGAAACACAGCAACAGCGCTGAATCGGATATGGCTCGTCCATAATCCTCAACCCGTTGCGAAAAAAGCCATGCTCTTGCGTGGCTTTTTTATTTTCAGCAAATTAAGCCATATTTAAGGTTTAGCTCAATCGGCTTTTTTGTTAGTATGCGCGGCTATTTTGCCAACACAAGTCATTAACAGAGGTTTCATGTTCGATCTCTTTCGCCACAAAACATCTAGTCACAAAGCCGATATTCTCTCGGGGCTGACGGTCGCACTTGCACTTATCCCTGAAGCCGTTGCCTTTGCCTTTGTCGCTAATCTCGAACCTATGGTCGGCCTCTATGCAGCCTTTATTATGGGATTGGTTACCGCACTGATTGGCGGCCGCCCAGGCATGATTTCGGGCGCAACAGGAGCCATGGCTGTGGTGATGGTGTCCCTTGTGGTTGAACATGGCGTGCAATACTTATTCGCCGCTGTGGTGCTGGCGGGGTTAATCCAAATCAGCGCAGGGATATTTAAACTGGGTAAGTTTATCCGCATTGTGCCCTATCCTGTGATGATAGGTTTTGTTAACGGCCTCGCCATTGTAATTTTCTTGGCTCAGCTCGGGCAATTTAAAGTCAAAAATGCCGCGGGGGAATTAGTCTGGTTACCGCAAGAGCCTTTGATGCTGATGCTAGGGTTAGTCGCTCTGACCATGGCAATTATTTACTTTTTACCCAAACTAACTACAGCAGTCCCCTCATCGTTAGTTGCGATTCTAAGCGTGACCGCCATCGTCGTGGGTTTTGACTTAGAAACCCGTAATGTGTTGGATTTTCTTAAAACCATGAGTGGCGATGAGCATGCAACCATCGCAGGTTCACTCCCAAGCTTTGCTGTTCCACAGGTGCCGTTTAACCTTGAGACGCTCTATATCATTCTCCCCTATTCCTTTATTTTAGCCGCCGTCGGATTAATCGAATCCCTGTTAACCTTGACGGTTATCGATGAGATGACTAATACCCGCGGACGTAGCAACAAAGAATGTATAGGCCAAGGCGTGGGCAACATCACCAGTGGCTTTTTTGGGGCCATGGGCGGCTGCGCTATGATTGGTCAATCGATGATTAACATTAACTCGGGTGGTCGTGGCAGATTATCCGGTATTACCGCGGCTATCGGTTTACTGACCTTTATTCTGTTTGGCGCATCTTTTATCGAAATCATTCCGCTTGCCGCTTTGGTTGGGGTGATGTTTATCGTGGTGCTTGGCACATTCGAATGGGCAAGCTTTAAATTTATGGGCAAAGTCCCTAAACATGATGCCTTTGTGATTGTGCTCGTGACCACAGTAACCGTTTTTACCGATCTCGCCTTTGCTGTCTTTGTCGGCGTCGTGGTATCCGCACTCGTGTTTGCATGGCAACATGCTAAACACATCAGTGTGAAAGTGACCTCAAATAGTCTGGGCTGGAAAGTCTATGAGCTGAACGGCCCACTGTTTTTTGGCTCAGTGGCCAGTTTCCTCGAATTATTTGATGCCTCGCAGGATCCCCAGGATGTCGTTATCGATTTCAAACATTCACGCGTAGCCGATCATTCAGCATTAGAAGCCATAGATACCCTTGCCGAACGTTATGTTGCGCTGGGGAAAAAGCTGCATTTGGTGCATTTAAGTGCCGATTGTAAAGCCTTACTTCACAAAGCAGGCGATCTGGTTGAAGTGAATTTGCTAGACGATCCCCACTATAAAGTTGCGGACGATAAGCTCGATTCTTAAATAAGCACCTAATAAGGCTGCAATAACTGCTAACCCACGATCTGAAGGCTAACTTCGCAAAAGATTGTGGGTTTATTATTGCTGGCAAAACAAGACTTGATGTGCACCGATAGCTGATAGCTTAACAATCAAACTCATCTTTCAGAACTCAACTTTGGCCAGATAAATAGGCTCCAGAACAGAGGTTAAGAGGTTAAGAGGTTAAGAGGTTAAGAGGTTAAGAGGTTAAGAAAGAATATCGTCTAATCCACTCACAGATATACAAAGCAAGAGTGTAGAAAACTTAAAAACGACACAAATAAAAAGAGCCGTGGTATAAACCACAGCTCTTAAATCCCTTGCTATCAGCGCTAGGCTAACAGCACTGAAAATTAACCGATTACGGTTACGTTTTCAGCTTGAGGACCTTTTTGACCTTGAGTCACAGTGAAAGACACTTTTTGACCTTCGTCAAGAGTTTTGAAACCGTCAGAGTTGATTGCACGGAAGTGTACGAATACGTCTGGACCAGATTCTTGCTCGATGAAGCCGAAACCTTTGTCAGAGTTGAACCACTTAACAACACCAGTAACTTGAGACATGATATAAATCCTGTAAATAAAAAATTAAAGCCTTAACGGCGGTGGAGCTGGAAAATGCCGGTATTACTTATGTTTACAGGACGAACTGGTCGTATTGAACACATAAATATAAGCCCAACCTTCAAGCTAGTAAGACTATAAACCATTCTAAAGATAAGTCAACATACTGCGACACTTTGAAAAATTTATTTAAACCAAGCCCATCTCAGGTTTTGCCACCGGCTCGCAGAACAGCATGTTCTTACGGCGTAAGCATCGACAGTTAAGCATTTTAAATAATTTATTTCAATAGCTTAAAATCAACCTCTAGACTGAAATGCGATGTACTTCAATCTGAAAGTCTAATTCGCAGCTTAATCCGCTCTGTGCAAATGTGTGCTTTTGTTCGGCTGTAAACTTCCAAGCGTAGGGAGTCATTTCCAGAAAATGGCTAATATCTTGGCTATTATTTAGCTCAAGTTGTGACCTAAGCCGCTCTTGGTGTAAACATTCGAACCCCGCAATCTTGGCATCGGACGCAGGATGCAATCTCGGTTCGGCATAAATTTGCTGTTTCAGCGCAAAATGATGTAAAGGCCCAGGCGATACTGTGATCAAAATGCCATTGGGCGCCATGACCCGCTGCAACTCTTCCTGCTTCGATGGCGCATAGATACGAATCGCTAAATCGATACTCTGTGATGGGATCGGCATTTCGTAGGCGCTCGCCACACAAAAGCTGAGGTTCGGGTACCGTTTAGCCGCATATTTTATCGCCGATTTGGAGATGTCCACGCCCTGTAACTGGCAAGGATGCTCGGCGACAAGCGTATTGTACAAACGATGGCTGTAATACCCCTCACCACAGCCGATATCGAGGACCTGCAGCGCCCCGCTGGCATACTCAAGTGCCAACGCATTCACTCTGTCACTTAAGCTTTGATAGTAACCCGCAGTTAAAAACTCCCTGCGGGCCAACATCATCTGTTGATTGTCGCCAGGATCTTTGGAATTTTTCTTCTGCACGGGAAGCAGATTCACATAACCTTCTTTGGCCATGTCGAACTTGTGTGCCTGCGGGCATCCCCAAGTTCGTTCAGTCAAGGTGAGCGGTAAGGCACACAAAGGACATATATATTGCATTGGTTAACTCTATAAATGATTGGAATGGCTGGCTTATGCCTCATCTTCCATGAGTCGCTCCACCATTTGCAGTAATTCTGGGGAAGCGAGCAGCTCAAAACATTCGAGCTTCCTTAAGGCTTTATCAATATTCAAACCGTCATTCGCTGCACGGCTAAAATTTGGTCGTTCGAACATATGAGTATAAGTGCGAAATAACCATTGGCGCTTTTGTTGCAGCAAGGGATCAAGTCGCACCGCCTCTTCGGCTAACCCCGTATGACAATGCCCCAACTCTCCCCGTAAAAACGCTTGTAGCTCGAGCCGAACTTGTTCTATTTCAGTCAAGCATACGGCCAAGGATTCAGCGGTAGCATTATAGTCATATTCCCGCGCTAATATCGCTTTCGCCATCATCAACACTTTCGGCTCATGCAAACCTCGGCCATCGGATTCGAGTGCGACGAGCTCAAATTTAGAGGCTGCTTGCAGTGACACTCTGATCCCAGCCTGCGCATCGACTTTAATGACAATGCCCGCGCGCAGTTCCTGCGCGCAAAATTTGGGTGCAGTGCCTAGACGATGGTAAAGCCGAACTCCTTGCCCCAAGCTTCTTGATGCCGATGCGGCAAACCTTGTCGATTCCACTATCTCGGCATTGAGTTTGAGTCCCAAAATAGGTTGAAAGCGGACGGCAATCTGCGGCTGCGGTGTTTCAGACACCACAATCAACTCAAGCAATGGTGCCCCCATCGCCTCAAGCACAATAAAATCGCTGATATTGCTGGGCAAGGTTAAGGTCAGCGTCGAGCTCTGCCCAACATCGAGTACCATAGGTTCATTAAGATATTGATGATGCATAAGACTTATTCCCTGTTCTAAAGGGAATTGTAACTGCCAACCGAGGTAAAGATCACCTCTTAAGCGCTTATCTTTTCAATATAATTTCTCAATCTCGGTTTTTGCTAATGAATATTGCGGTGAGTTTAAGTGTTAAGATGCTATTATTCGACAAAACCGTCATTTGATTGAAATTATGTATACAGCATCTCAGCCAAGTATTTTTTGGCACGATTATGAAACCTTCGGAGCCAATCCCGCCAAGGATAGACCCGCCCAGTTTGCCGGGATCCGCACAGATTTAGATCTCAACATCATCAGTGAACCCGAGACTTTTTACTGTAAACAATCAACGGATTATCTCCCCTCGCCCGAAGCCATTTTAATCACAGGGATCACACCACAATTAGCCAATTTAAAGGGGTTGCCTGAAACCGAGTTTATGGGCCGTATTCATACACTCTTTAGCCAACCGAATACCTGTGTCGCAGGCTATAACTCCTTGCGCTTTGACGATGAAGTCACCCGCTATGGTTTCTACCGTAACTTTATCGACCCCTATGCCCGCGAATGGCAAAATGGCAATACACGCTGGGATATCATCGATTTAGTCAGAGCTTGCTATGCGTTTAGACCTGACGGGATACATTGGCCATTAAAAGAAGATGGCTCGCCCAGCTTTAAGTTAGAGCACCTAACGCAAGCCAATGGTTTAAGCCATGAAAAAGCCCACGATGCCATGTCTGATGTGTACGCCACCATCGCCATGGCCAAGCTAATTAAAGAAAAGCAACCCAAGTTATATCAATACTATTTCGAGCTACGCCGTAAACAGGCCGTGAGTGCCCAAATCGATGTGTTGAATATGCAGCCGCTTGCCCATGTGAGTTCCAAAATCAGTGCACTGCAGGGCTGTACGACGCTGATTGCCCCTGTTGCCCACCATCCAAGCAACAAAAACGCCATTATTTGCGTTAACTTAGCCATGGATTTAAGCCCGCTGTTTGAGCTGGATGCCGAGCAAATAAAGACTCGCATGTATACACCGAGAGCCGAGCTTGCTGCAGATGAGTTACCTATCCCGGTCAAACAAGTTCATCTTAACAAATGCCCTTTTATTACCTCGGCCAAAATTTTGGATGATGCCCAGGCAGAAAGACTTAATATCGATAAAGCTTTTGCGAGAGAGCAATACAAACGCTTAAAGGCTCACCCAGAATTGCGTGAAAAACTGGCCCAACTCTTTGAGCATGAAGGCGAAGTCACAACCACAGATCCTGACTTGATGCTGTATTCGGGTGGTTTTTTCAGCCCCGCCGATAAAGCCAAGATGGAGATCATTCGCCATACCTTGCCACAAAATTTAGCGGCGCTGGATCTGCAGTTCGATGATGGACGCATACCCGAGATGCTGTTTCGCTACCGAGCACGTAACTACCCTGAACTGCTGAATGATCAAGAAGCTCAGCGTTGGCGTACCTTCTGCCAACAACGTTTGAGCGATCAGGATTATTTACTCAAACTTGAAAATCTGCTGCAAGATACCGAGGGTGATGAACACAAACAGAAGTTACTCGCGGCCCTGTGTCACTACCTACGCGGGCTCTAAAGTTACGCGGACTCTACAACACCGATAGCCAATCGCTAAGCAGAGAGTTCAATTAGATAAGACAGTTATTTAACGCCAGACATTGATAACTTCTTTCAGTTGTCACTTAACTGGCGTTAAATTGAGGTATAAACGCGAACTAACTCGCATTTATACCGTAACAAAATTACTAGAATGTTCTTCCATGAACTTAACAAACAAGGAGTCGGGAAATGCAAGATAGATTTATCAAAAGCATAACCCAGCTGCCAACACCATTGGCTGACGCATTAATTTCCCTATTACATCAAAACTTTGCGGGACATATTGATGCACAGCAACTGGCAGAGTTAGTCCAAAGCAGCAAAATGACCGAAGCCGAAGTATTACTGGCGCTACTGCCTATTGCCGCCGCCTTGGCGAAACCGCCTATTAGCGAGTTTTATGTCGGCGCGATTGCCAAAGGGAAAAGTGGTGACATCTATATGGGCGCCAACCTTGAACTGCCCGGCGAGGCCCTGTTTCACTCTGTACATGCGGAGCAAAGCGCCATCAGTCACGCTTGGTTAAGTGGCGAGAGCCAAATTGTCGATATGATAGTCAATGCTAGTCCCTGTGGTCATTGCCGTCAGTTTATGAACGAACTGGTCGAGGGTGGCCAAATTAAGATCCATTTGCCATCGCAAGACAGCCATTTACTGTCCTATTACCTGCCCTACGCGTTTGGGCCTAAGGATTTAAATGTGCAGTCGCCCTTGCTGGTCAAGCAGGAAACCGAATTTGCCCTCGATAGCAGCGATCCTATGGTGATTGAGGCGTTAGATCATGCGGGTTTAAGCTATGCCCCTTATACCCAAAGTTATGCGGCCGTAGTATTAGAAACAGCGGACGGCGCAACCTATTGTGGTCGCTACGCTGAAAACGCGGCGTTTAACCCTTCCATGCTGCCAATGCAAATGGCCTTATCGAATCTGACTCGACATAACCGTGATTTTGGCGAGATCCGCCGCGCGGTGCTGGTCGAGTCATCACAGGGGAAAATCAGTTTAGTGGGCGCAACCATGGATGCGTTACATGCCGTTGCGGCCATCGAACTTGAGCATATAGTGGTCGACCCCGTTTAACGAGAGTCCAGCGGCGCTTTAGCTTTACACAATTGTATTTGCTGGGCGCCGCGTTTTTCTCATCTCTTACCTCTAGCGGTGCTAAGTCACTTAGCTAACGATTAGCGCTACGTTTTGCCTCGAATGCAACCTTACGCTCAGCCATTCTTAAGTAACAATCTTCGCGCTGCGCCTGTGTCATGGTGCGCCAGGCTAAGATCTCATCCAAATGCCTAAAGCAGCCCATACAGATATCTTGCTGATCGAGGCAGCAATTTCGCACACAGGGATGTTCGAGGTGATTACTCTGACCAGACCGCATATTCGTTGCCAGCAGGCTCAATAAAATGGAAACGCCGTCCACCGGGAAAGCTGAAAATATCTGTACTAATAGCGCCGCCCGCCGCCTTCACAGCCGCTTGTGTCTGTTCTAAATCCTTGCTGTACAACACGATGAGCGGACAACCTTTTTCGAGGTTAAAACTTACCTCTGCTTGATAAAAACCTCCCGTGATCCCCGCATCAATAAAACAGCTATATTGCGGGCCGTAATCCTCAAAGCGCCAACCAAATACCGTATTAAAAAAGGCCTTCGAGCGACCAATATCTGTGGTGGGGATTTCTAAATAATTAATGCTGTGATGATCCATAATCTTCCCTGCTCATGATTAATCAAACAAAAAGGGAGCCAATGCTCCCTTTAGTATGCTGGCTATTGCCAGATTAACCTTGTACTAAGGCGGCGACAAGTCCGATAGCGCCACCAAATACCCCGCCCCACACTACGAGCCAACCTAAATGTGTCTGGATCATCTCCTGCACGATTTGTTTAACCATTTGCGGCGTTAATTCATTTAGGCGTTGTTCAACGATATTAGCGATCTTCGTTTGTAGATCGGCCATCACTCTCGGCTGTTCAATCTCTTGTTTCAATAGGTTGCGGAACTGCTCACTCTCGGACATTTCCACCAAAGAGGCCTTCATCTTCTCGATAAAGGGTTCCTTTAACGGCATTAACGCCTCAGTGCCGCCAAACATGGATAACATGCCGCCGAAGGAGGATTGAGCCACAGTGTTAACTAAAGCATCGAAGGATGGCGCTAAGTCCACTTTATCAATCACAGGCGCTAAATCGATTTGGCTAATTCCCTCTTTTTCCGACAGAAAACGGTCAATATTCTCAGTGGTGAAAAACTGCTTCATCATAAGATGTGCAATCCCCGCTTTGAACTCTTCAAAACGCGATGGCACGACGCCTGAACCGTATAAACCTGGGACCTTCTCAAACAGCATATACACCGCAAGCCAGTTAGTAATGGCGCCAGATAAAGCAAATAAACCAACATTAAACAGAATGGGTTGGCTCAATGCGTATCCCAATGCAACGCAAATGGCCGCTAGCACATTTGTCACTAAACTCTTATTCAATCTTACTCCCCTCTTAAGCTATCGATGCGATTGCAAATGGCGCTAGTTTAGCAAGTGAAGGGGATGCAGGTCTAATGCAGAAAAAGGATGAAAACGCAGCCAAATACCGATAAAACATTGTGCAAACCCAGCTAACTCAAGCGCTAGCCGGGCTAGCCTTACACCGCTAACGGCGAGTAGCGTCAATGAGGTTATTTCATTAATTAACATTAACTTAGTTTAATGATTTTAAGGAAAAATAATTGCACATTTCTCAACGCGCTTAGGAATTATTGAAAAGCATCGTCTACACTCAAGGGGACAAAAACTCCACAACCTTGCTCAATCACGTAAACATAAGGGATGTGCTTATGGACTCTGCATTTAATACCGCTGGTGCTTTAGGTTGGCATGAACTCACGACCCACGATACCGAAGAAGCCATGCGCTTTTATGGAGAAGTGTTTGGTTGGCAGTTTAGAACGGTCAAAATGCCCCATGGTCAGTATCATCTCATTGAAAATCAAGGCGTAGGTATTGGCGGTATTACCGATAATCTGATCCCAGCCTTGCCTTCACATTGGACGGGGTACGTCACAGTGGCCGACGTCGATTTGGTCGCTATTAATGCGAAAAAACTCGGCGGTGATATTCTCTTCGGCCCAGAGGATATTCCTAAAGTGGGTCGTTTTTGTTGGATAAAAGATCCACAGGGCGCCATTATCGCCGCAATTAGTTACCTCTCAGCCTAAGCCGTTTCGACTGCATCTAATTGCGTTTGATTGGCAGAAACGTTACTGCTGTGAACAGAGGGTTATTGTTTAATATTGCTTGACGTTCAAACTCGTTACCATAAGGTAATGCTCAGATTTAATTGGAAAAACTAAAAACAACTCATGTACACCTGAGCATTATTCGCTAGAATAGTCGCATTTATTGATAGATTTCGCGCCTGCGTGCGTATTGGAGCCTTAATCTCACTATGTTGACTCAGCTATCACGGTTAAAACTGGCGTTCTTTAGCCGTCCTCGATACCACCGAATTCTCGCCTATTTAACGATAATCTACTTAAGTTACCTGATTATCCTTGGACTGGTACTCCCCAAGGCCGTAGTGTCTTTCGCCCCAGAGAAGCTTGCAGAAGTATTGGGCCGTCCTGTGACGCTGCAGGATATGCGGGTCAATCCTTTTACCTTCCAAGTCAATATCGAACAGTTCGAAGTTAAAGAGAAAGATAATCAAGCCTTTGCAGGATTATCTCAGCTGCAATTTGAAGTCAACTTTTGGCAGTCAGTGTTTAATCAAGCCGTGGTGATTGACCATATCCAGCTACAAGGCCCCTTCGCCAATATCCGTCGGTTTCAAACCCAAGGGAAAATCCAGTTTAACTTCGATGATATTATTACCACCCTCAATCAGGCTAAAACGCCGAGTGAGCCTGAAACCGCAGCTGAAAATACCCACCCACCGCGAGTGATATTAGGTGAATTCAGCTTAAGTGCGGGCAAGCTCAAATTTGATGATAACATCACCCAGGCCTTGATTGATTACCCCAATATTAACTTCAAACTCAGTCAGTTAGATACTGAGTATTTGATGACGGCCAATCCTGCAAGCCCAACAAAAGGCCAAGCGACGACATCTCAGGATAAGCCCGCGACAGATACGCCTACGACTCAGGCCAACTCAACATCGAATCCTCCGAGTATTCTGCACAACCAATTTGTCGCCCAGTTGCAGGATGCCCATGCGGGCGAAGTCAGCCTTGCCGGACAATTCCAGCTTTTCCCCTTTAAGCTTATCGGGGATGCACAGCTCGCCAAACTGCAACTCGCACCACTCTGGCAATTTGTAGCCGACCAATTCAAGGTAAAACTGGCGGCGGGTGAACTCAGTATCAACAGTCATTACCAAGTTGAGTTGACAACGAATGGAAACGTACAACTCACGGCCGACCGAGGCCAAGTGATTGTAGAGAAAGTTGATTTACTCAATGGCGACCAGTCCGTTATCGCCTTACCCTTGCTGGCGATTGATGGAATAAACCTCAACCTCGCCAAACAGCGCGTCGACATTAAGCAAATCCACAGTGAAGGTTTAAGCCTTAAAGCCAAGCTGGACGAACAAGGCATCGATTTAGCGCAGCTGTTAATGCCAAAATCTATGGCTGCCAGCACAGATACCGCAGCGCCAAACACATCAGCTGAAGCACAAACACCAGAAGCACCAGCTGAAACGAACGCGTCAGCCGCATCGGCTTCACAAGCAGCCTCGGATACGAGCGCAGCTGAACAGCAAGATGCCTGGTTAGTGACACTGGGCGGACTGAGTATAGAAAACTACGATATTCAACTTGCGGAACATAAACTCACCCAAACCGCACAGCAATGGCGTGTTTATCCCCTTAATTTTGCAACACAAACCATAGTGAGCGATTTAAAGGCGCCTATCGAATACGAACTTTCCTTTGCTCTAAATGATAAAGGACGCTTTATCTCTAAGGGGCAAGTCGATGTGCCTAGTGAGTCAATTAACGCCGACCTTAAAGTCGAGCAGCTCGCCTTAGCCCAATTCCAACCCTACCTTGCGCCCTATGTGAATATGCAGCTCAGCAGCGGCCTGTTCAGCAGTGATGGCAAGCTAAATGCCGACGGCAAAGGCAAAGCGATTTATCAAGGCAGTGTTGAGCTGGATGATTTGAGTATCCTCGACAACATTCGTAAAGCCCCCTTGGTTAAATGGCAAAAAATGCATATTAATCAGCTCGATTTCGACCAGCAGCTGAATAAAATTAATATCGACCATCTAAGCTTTAATCAGCCCTACGCTAAGGTGGTTATCGCTAAGGATCGCACGACCAATATCAGTAATCTGATTGTGGAAACGCCTGCGACTGACGCGTCTAAGACGACTGCGACAACGGCCAAGACAGAGGCCAAGCCGCAGAGCAGCCCCGATGCAACGGCTCAGCAGCCCGAGTTAAGCTTAGATATTCAGAAAATCAGCTTTAACCAAGGCTCGGCATTTTTCGCCGATAACTCCCTCACGCCTAACTTTGCCTCAGGCATTGAGCAGCTTGAAGGCAATATCAGTCACTTATCCTCCAAACCCGGCACGACAGCATCGGTCGATATTAAAGGGAAAATCGATCGTTATGCGCCAGTGACCCTAAAAGGGGATATTAACCCACTGCTGGATAAGCCTTATCTTGACTTAGACCTAGTGTTTAAGAGTGTCGAGCTAACCTCTGTCAATCCTTATTCAGGCACCTATGCAGGCTATTACATCGATAAGGGGCAATTGTCCTTAGCGCTCAACTACAAACTGGAGCAAAACCAACTCAAGGGCAGCAACCACTTAGTGATTGATCAGCTCAAACTGGGTAAACGCAGCAACAGTGACTTAGCCACTAGTTTGCCCGTGACATTAGCGATTGCCCTGTTACAGGACCGCCACGGCGTGATTGACCTTGGGATGGAAGTCTCCGGCGACTTAGACTCACCCAGCTTTAGTGTCGGCGGCATTATCATGACGGCCATCACCAATGTGATCACTAAGGCCGTGACAGCGCCCTTCTCTTTCCTTGCGGGTCTTGTAGGTTCAGATGAAACCTTGGATAAAATCCCCTTCAATCCGGGGCAATTTGTACTCAGCCCACATGAGCTAGAAAGCTTAGATAAACTCGCTAAAGGCTTAGACGATCGCCCAATGCTCAAATTGAGTCTTGAGGGCAGCGTCGATGCCATCAAGGATAGCCAAGCGATTGCCGAGCGCATGATGAAACGCAAGCTGGCCACGCTAGCCAATCTGCCACTGGCGGAATTACCCGCGGATCTCAGCCCGAGCCAATTCCCAACCGAAGGCCCACTGGCCGATGCGCTGGTCAAACTGTATGAGCAGGAAGTCAAAACCAATCCGGATGATGTGAAAGACACTATTGTTGCTGAGACCAAAGATGCGCCACTGAGCAAAGAGGAACTCACCACCCGTTGGCATATTGCACTGTATAACCTCACGGTAAAAGCGCAAACAGTTAGCCCTGGCATGTTAGGCGATTTAGCCCAAGAGCGGGCTAAGTCGGTTAAAGCCTACCTTGTCGACAGTAAAGGAATCGCGCCAGAGCGGATTTTCCTACTCGAGAGCCGCGTGACTCTGAGCCAAGATGCGGCGCAGGTGAATATGAGTATCGACGCAAACTAAATACTCACCGACACCAAAACATGGATAACAAAACGCCCAGTGACCACTGGGCGTTTTTATAACTAAAGTCGACTAACAGCCTCAGTCTCAATTACTTGGCCTCACGCATCCCTTAGGTTACACTCTGCGGCTTTATGCGAGCGGAATCACATTTCGCCAAGTCTTTTCGACAACGAAATGCCCTTTTGCACTACCCATACTGCGGCGCGCTAACACACTTTATTCGAGGTAATTATGTTTATTATTCGCTGGATTTTAGGCCGGATCATTTTGTTACTGAACTTTGTGTTCACCCCAAAGAAGCGTAAACGCCCACAGGCAGAACAACAACAGATTGACGCCCAGACCCAAGCGCTGGCCTTATATCAGTACAATGCCTGCCCTTTCTGCGTTAAAGTGCGCCGCGCTATGCGTCGTCAAGGACTGAATATTCAAACGGTTGATGCAAAACAATCTCCGCACAAAGATGAGCTGATCGCTCAGGGCGGTAAACAACAGGTTCCTTGTTTACGCATCGAAGAAAATGGCCAAGTACAATGGCTGTATGAGTCGAAAGAAATTATTAACTACTTAGATCAACGCTTTGCCTAAATGAAATGCGCGCCCTATGGCGCGCTTTTTATTTACGCCTAGCTTTAAGCACCAGGTTTATTTGCGCCTTTCTTTACTTACGCCACGTTTACTTACGCCAAAGATATTCGCGATCGGAATAGTCAAACAACCATTGGGGTTGGTACACCACGAGCAGCGTCACCGCCATGCCATTGAGTAACGCTTCAGGGAACGCTAATAGCGGGATTAACATCAGATAGTTATCAATCAACACGCCCCAGTCATAATCCATTGACCACCACAGCCAGAACGCCCAACTGAATTGATGAAAAACCGTCGACAATCCTGCGTTAATAAAGGCGCCGACAAAAATAAACACAAAAATATGCTTAGGAAACAAATGATAACTACGGCTGTAGAGGATAAAGGCACAGAACAGCGGAATAGCGATAGCAAACAAGCTAAAGGCACCAAATTCGGCGGGCTGTTTTAACACAAACACACTGAAAAATGCGCTCGGTAGCAGCAAGGCAACCGTGGCTAAACGCCAACCAAACATCAGTAGGCAAGTGACTATGCCTAAGAAGTGTAAATGCAATCCCACTTGAATACTGGCATTGAGCAACCACAGGGTATTTACCGCAATCAGGGTCAATAACAGCCGCCATTGTAGGCCTTTATCCTTCAGTACTTGCTGTAGCTCCTCCTTAGGCCAGATGGCATAAATCCACAGCGCCAGTAGCAATAGACTTAGGCACTGCAATGGGCTGATATCCCATTCGATTTGTGCCAAACGATTCGCCCAAAAGTCCAACATGACAAAGGCTCCCTCAGTACAGCGCCATTCGGCGTGATAAAGCGGTAAAGATAATCACGGTATACGAGAGTCAGTATATCGTGAATAAAACCCATAATTGCATGATATTTCGCGGCATATTAAGGTATTCTTCGATAAGTGAATCACCTAAGAGTAATCCTTCATATGCCATTAAGATCGATAAGTCTGACACTGCTGAGCTGCTTTACCCTACTCGCCTGTAGCAGCGCCCCGATAGATCCCGCTGAGTTTGCGGGTAAGTTTAAAGATAAGCTCACCACAGATCTGCGCGCCGATGGCCTAAAACTCTTTACCTATCAAGCCGGTTTAGCCGAAGACAAATCGAAAAAGGATAATGCCGAGCGCCCCTTCCCCCACGAAGAACGCATGCGCCAAGTCGCCCAAGATCCTAGAGAACAGCGCCGCAGTCGTAAAGAGCAGGCCGACTCACTCGAGATTTGGGGTAAACAGGTGGAGCTGGGCTTAGAAAAAACCTTAGAAATGACAGGCTATTGCCGCGAGGGTTATTTCGAATTGAGTCGAAATATTGAATCGGGACGCGGCGAAATTCGCGGAGAATGTAAAGAAGGTGCCACCGAGGAAGACAAACAAAAATTTGCGCGCTTTTAGCAAGTTTGAGTGCTTATCTTTACCAGTAAAAAGAAAAAAATAAGGGCGAAGTTATCGCCCTTATTTCAACGCTTTACTTAGCTAACTCACTGAACGCTAAATCAAAGCCTCAATTCATTCAGTCTGCAATTAAACCGCTTCGTTTAAGGGAACTGCACGGTTTTCGAGTAACACAGGGATCCCATCCGTGATTGGATAGGCTAATTTGTCTGCCTTACAAATCAATTGCTGCGTTGTTTTATCGTATTCCAATTTTCCCTTGCACACAGGGCAAGCGACTATGTCTAACAGTTTTTTATCAAACGCCATGGGATTTTCCTTGTTTAGCTGCAGCCACAGAGCGCACACGGCTCAGCAGCTGTTGATCAAATTGTGGCGATAGCTTGGCATCCACAGCCAAATACCACCAGTTTTCTTGTGCAAAATCGCGACATTTAACCGCATCTTTTTCTGTCATCATCAGCGGGCGAGATGCCGCAAGCTCGCATAACACGTGTTTATCGTAGGCTTGGTGGTCATCAAAACCATGGGATAACGCGAGTTGAATGCCTTGCTGCGTTAACGTCTCAAAAAAGCGCGCCGGATGACCAATACCCGCCATTGCCACCACGGGCTGCGTCGGGTTAAACACGGCCTCAGCCTTAGGGTTGACTGGTAACACTGCACTCGGACTCAGCTGCATCTCAAATTGATTGGCCTGAGCGGGCCCACCATTGACCACCACAAAATCCACTTGATTAAGGCGCCAAGCCCCTTCCCGTAGCGGCCCTGCGGGCAGCAAATGACGATTCCCTAAACCGCGCTTTCCATCAATCACCACCAGCTCAATGTCACGGCCGAGGGCGTAATGCTGCAAGCCATCGTCACAGATAATCACATCCACGGCAAACTCTGCCAGCAATGCCTTGGCGGTATCGACACGTTTGGCTCCCACCACCATAGGCACACTGGTGCGCGCTACTATCATGGCGGGCTCATCGCCCACAGCCGCCGCGCTATCCACCGCAGTAACAACTTTGACCCCTTGAATATCCGCGCCATAACCTCGGCTGATCACACCTGGATTAAACCCATGTTGCCGTAACAACTCAATTAAATAGATGACTGTGGGGGTTTTACCGCTGCCGCCAACGGTAATGTTGCCGACGACGATAACGGGCACGGGTAATGCGGTTTGGGATTTGAGTCCTAAGCGAAACAGGCTGCGACGAATCGCGGTGATTAAAGCGAATAGCACAGAAAACGGCAGCAAGAGCCACCACAATGGGTGGCCCTCGTACCAAATTTTATTTACCAGCGCCTGCATTTAGCTACCAAACTGCATTTGGTATAACTTGGCATACATGCCGCCAAGTTCCAGCAGGGATTTATGGGTACCGCGCTCAACGATACGACCTTGATCGACCACTAAAATTTGATCGGCACTTTCAATGGTCGACAAACGGTGGGCAATCACGACCGAGGTGCGGTTTTGACGAAGATTATCCAGCCCTTGCTGAATCGCCTTCTCAGATTCGGTATCGAGTGCTGAGGTGGCTTCATCGAGGATCAGCACAGGCGCATCGCGCAGCATAGCGCGGGCAATCGCGATACGTTGTCTCTGACCGCCCGATAATAACACGCCGTTTTCACCCACTTGGGTATCTAAACCTTCGGGCAGTTGCTCGATAAATTCCATCGCATGGGCTAAGGTCGCCGCTTGGATAATCTGCTCGCGGGTCGCTTCGCCGGGATAGGCATAGGCGATATTGTTGGCAATAGTATCGTTAAACAGCGTCACTTGCTGCGACACAAGTGCCACTTGATTACGTAACGATTTCAATGAGTAATCATAGATGCTGACATCATCAAGCAGAATGTCGCCAGATTCCAAGCCCGTGTAGAAACGTGTCACCAGACTGGCAATGGTGGATTTACCCGAACCAGAACGACCGACTAAAGCCAAGGTTTGCCCTTGAGTCACCTCGAAGTCGATATTATCTAAGGCGCGACGCTCCTGCCCGTCGTAGCTGAAGGACACATTATCGAAACGTAAGTTGCCCTTAGCACGCTTGACGCTATAAGTACCCGTATCGGATTCAGGCAAAATGTCTAACAGTTCAAAAACCGTGGTACAGGCTGCGATACCGCGCTGAAATTCGGCATTCACACGCGTGAGGTTT
Organism: Shewanella sp. FJAT-51649; assembly: GCF_019457435.1. NCBI lineage: Bacteria > Pseudomonadati > Pseudomonadota > Gammaproteobacteria > Alteromonadales > Shewanellaceae > Shewanella > Shewanella sp. FJAT-51649. The sequence goes on from NZ_CP080411.1 coordinate 2,941,294, forward strand.
TTGATGGGTTGTAACATGGCCATCATAGCGCCGAGGATGGTCGCGAAGGTACCTGCGGTCAAATCGGCTTTCATGCTATCTAGGCTCGCCGCATAGAGCACAAAGGCCAAGGCAAAGGAGCCAATCACCATGATCAGAGGCTGGCTAATGGCCTGCGCCACGGCGAGTTTCATATTTTGATGACGGTTTCTGTCATTCACTTTGGCGAAACGCGCCGTTTCGGTTTCTTGTCCGCCGAAGGCCAAGACGTTTTTATGACCTTTGATCATCTGCTCGGTGGCGGCACTGACATCACCCATCGCCGTTTGGATTTGTTTCGATACCTTACGGAAGCGGCGACTGACAATAGTGATCACCAATCCCATAATCGGGCCAATTACTAAAATACAGAGGGAAAGCTTCCACGAGTTATAAAACATCAGCGCAAGCATACCGATAACCGTCACCCCATCTCGCACGATGGAGATCAAGGCACTGCCCGATGCGCGGGCAATTTGCTCGGTATCGAAGGTGACTTTTGAAATCAAGTTCCCGGTGTTTTCTTTATCCATGTAGCTCACGGGCAAGCTCAGATAATGCTCAAACACCTGCTGGCGCATATCCATGATCAAACGCGCACTCATGTAAGAAATGCCGTAGGTGGAGACAAAGTTCGCAAAACCACGCAGGGAAAACATCAAAATAACCACTATCGGCGCCATTAATAACACTTGGTTATCGGCATGAAAACCTTGGCTAGTGGGGAGTGCGATACCGTTACTGATCGCCGGTGTACTGGAAAAGCCTTTATCGATAAAAGGACCGATAAAAGAAATAAAGGCCGCGTCGACAAGCCCATATACAATCAGGCCGACAACTGAAAGCAAAAACATGCCCTTCATCGGTTTGAGGTAGCCCAGTAGTCGTTTGAAAACTGTCCACATTTCGTCTTTAGGAGATGCTGTCATTGAAAACACTAAATTATGGCAAAGTGGCCATTCTACTCTGGATTAATCAAGTCACCAAATCTAAACAAGCGGTTATACCAAAATGGCGCCAAATCACGCCGATAGGTCTTCACCTCGAGCCGTCCAGCAGCAAAAGAAACGCTGAGCTGCCCTTCTCGCCCCGTCGTTAAATAATGAATATCACGCGCTTGATAGCGCGCAACCACATCGGGCTTGGGGAAACCATAACGATTATTAAGACCTGCCGGAAACAACACTAATTCAGGGGCGACTGCATCGATAAAGGCAGGAATTGATGAGGTGCGGCTGCCATGGTGCGGCGCAATGAGCACTTGGCTTTTAAGCTCGGCGCCTGCGAGCGCTTGTTCAATCAGTACCGCTTCGGTTTCCTTTTCAATATCACCACTCAGTAGCAGACTGTGCACACCATCATCAATACGCAGCACGCAAGAGGCGTTATTCCCTCCCTTGGCAGTCTGAGGCGAGATAAAGTTTAACGTTAATTGCTGCCACTGAATTTGCTGCGGCACACAGGGCATCCCCTCTAAATGAGCCACATCGGTTATCCAGTTTGCCCTTGGATAGGCTTTAGCCAGCACTTCGGCACCGCCAGCATGGTCGTTATCCCCATGACTCACAACAATATAATCCACCTGAGCTAAGCCTTTGCTGTTAATAAACGGGATAATCACCCGTTCGCTATAGCTAAAATCCTCACCAAAGGCGGCGCCCGTGTCATAGATAAGTGCGCGTTTATCCTGTTCAATCACCACGGCCAATCCCTGCCCCACATCGAGTAGGTGTAGTGTCCACTGAGGGGACGAGGACTCAGTCACTCGTGGAAAAATCACTAATATGAACGGAATAAACAGCAAGGCTAAAGGTAAATGCCAGAGCCAATACCGACTATGATGCGGAAGATAACGCAACAGTATTAGGGCCAACAGTACGCACAGACTGGCCCCGAGCAAGGTCTCAGAGACCGAATGCCAATGGGCGGGTAAATCACCACTAAGTTCCAATAACTTGCCATAGGGTAACAGTGTTAAATCAGCCAGATGGAACAACGCAAACCATGCTTGACCAAAAAGCGTGCTTAACCACCAGAGGATAAACGCCAGCATAGACAAGGGGATAACGATTAAGCTAAACCACGGCACCACCAGCATATTCATCCACAGACTGTGTACGCTTAGGCCGCCGAAAAACACCGCCTGTACCAGCCCTAACACCAGACTTAAACGCCATTGAATCGACCAAAACTGCGTGAGTCTCCCTCTCGCTTTTGCCCTAAAGGTAGCGTTACCTTTAACGGGCTGAATACACGGCGCGCTTTCCAAGGTATATAAAATAATCGCCAAGGCGCAAAACGACAGCCAAAAGCCAGCACTCAAACAGGCAAGCGGATCGAGCAAAAGCACAATAAAGAGTGCAAACAGTAAACGGTCCCACGCACTCGAGTAGCGTCTTAATAAACTCAGCAGCATGATCAATAAAATCATCACTAACGCGCGTTGAGTCGAAACGGCAAACCCCGCTAAATAGCTATAAAATAAGGCACTACCTCCGGCGAGCAATAGCGCAATCACTAGATTTCGCCTGCTCGGATGCGCCGCGAAGCGGCTTAATAGAAACAGCGTGCATACATAAACCCAAGCGGTGATCACAGATAAATGCAGCCCAGATATCGCCACTAAATGCCCAGTTCCGGTTTGCCTTAATGCCTGCCACTTACTGGCTGGTATGAGTTGCTTATCGCCCAAGATCAGCGCGAGCAAAATATCCCCCTGCGCAAATGTCGACAACTTAGGGGATAATTGGCTAATCAGATAATTTCTTAATGAAAAATGCGATGTTTCTAACGTTGCATGTAGTACCCTGCCCTTGCCAACAATATGCTGACTAATCAATTGCTTTTGCTCGTTGTAGCCACCTTGATTTAACACGCTAGAAATAGTTTTAGGCATCAGCGTGAATGTCCAAACTTGCCCCACTTGCACCGCTTCGGGAGATTGCCAAGTGAGTCGCAACTTCGCCCTTGGCCAAAAGATTAAATTTGGTTTATCGACAATAATATCGAAGCTAACCCAGTCGCTGTTTTGACTAACTAGTGATATGATTTCGGCCCTCACTTGAATTGGCTGTTGCGATAAAGGAAGATCCTGCCGAGATAAGACTAAGCAAAACCCCGTAAGCCAACACATCGCGAAAAGTACGCCAGACAAACTAGGCGCTTTTTTGAATAAGATGAGTGCCCCAAGGCAAAGGTAGGGTAAAGAATTGATTGGCAGCAGCGAGGGCCACAACATCGCTGATAATAAGGTGGCACTAAAGCCAAAAATGAATCCATTCATAGTGAATTAAGTTAAGACAGCAATTTCAGCCTATGCCAAAAAAATTAATCAAAAAATATATGCCTAAGCCTGAAACCCTGCGTGAGCACAAACACCTACGCATTTTCGGTCGCTTATTACATAACCCCAATCTGTGGGCGCTTAATCGCCGCTCTGCCCCGGGGGCCTTTGCCATAGGTTTGTTTGTCGCTTGGATCCCAATGCCGTTTCAAATGGTCGTCGCCGCCGCTTTCGCCATCCTGTTTAATGTCAATATTCCTGTCTCTGTCGCATTAGTGTGGATCACCAACCCGCTCACCATGCCAGTGATGTTTTATGGCGCTTATTTATTGGGCGCAAAAATTCTTGGCCATGCGCCGCAGGAGTTTGCCTTTGAAGCCAGCTGGCAATGGATTGAATCTTCATTGGCCACCATTGGCCCTGCATTTTTGCTTGGTTGCTTAGTGTTGGGAGTCATATTTTCCGCCTTGGGATACCTGACGATCAGTAATCTGTGGAAATACTCCATCATGTTTAAATGGCAAAAACGTAAGACAAAATAATTGCCGAATCTTTGCCGCACCATCCAGTGGCTCACCCGTATTTTATTTAAGAGCATCTAAGCGCATTTAATCACTTTGATAAGCGCTTAGATGTCTTGTTAGTGTCCAGCTTAGATACATTTGCTTAACCTGTAGTATCGAGTTTCTCTGGCTCACCAGCTCTAGATATTGAACAAGTTAACTCCTATATGCATTCCCCTCCCATACCTTGTCACACCTGCAACTAGCTAAACTCGAATCGTAAAGCAGCCTGTATCTCGTCTCGGATCTAAGAGCTAATCCATCACATCTAACCGCAAAATAAACAGCTTTCACTGCAGTAAACTGACTGTTACTCATAAGGAGATATATACATTCATTTTATTTGCAGCTTAAAATATTCCTATGTTCACCTTCACCACTGCTCTGTATGCTGAATATTGATGAACCCGCACACTTACAACCCAAAGTGGCCTTGTTTCGCTTAGGTTTTAGACCCTTTTTCCTGTTTGCCAGCCTGTTTAGTCTCTTAAGTTTGGGCATATGGGGCGGATTGCTCTCAGGCAAGTCGTTACTGCCAAGCACACTCAATCCTCTTTGGTGGCATGGTCATGAGATGATTTTTGGCTTTGTCTGCGCTGTAGTTGCAGGCTTTTTACTGACGGCCGTTCAAAACTGGACGGGACGCCCTAGCATTAAAGGTATGCCTTTAGCTGGACTATTTTTAGTATGGCTACTGCCTCGTTTGTTGTTCATATTGCCCTTCAACATTCCGCTTGTGGCCATTATGGTCATCGATCTGCTGTTTTTACCCTTAACGGCGGTCTTATTAGCCATTTCGGTGATTGAGGTTCGCCAGTGGCGCAACTTTGTGTTTATCCCCATTCTGAGTTTACTCACCGTTTTCAACGGCGTGAGTTATTACAGCTTAATGACTAATCAATTGAATTGGATGAATAACGGACTCTATGCCGCAGTGATATTGGTCGCGGTTATTGTTGCGCTGCTCGGCGGACGGGTGATCCCGTTTTTTACTGAGCGAGCGACCCAATGGCAAAAACAGTCTCCTATCCAAGCAATAGAGTATTTAAGTTTTGCTAGCCTATTAGCCCTAGTGATAAGTCTCTTTTTAACAGAAATATTATTGACCCGTATTCTTGCAGGTGTCGCAGGCTTAGTGCTCTTCATTCGTTGGTCTCGCTGGGGATGGAATGCCAGTTGGCCAGTGCCACTATTATGGTCGCTGCATTTAAGTTACTTATGTATCCCCATCGGTTTAGGGCTGATTGCCGCGGGATTGCCACTTTCCGTTGGCATGCATGCCATTACTGTTGGGGGATTGGGCGGAATGATCCTCGCGATGATGTCACGGGTCTCGCTCGGGCATACGGGGCGTACACTGACGCCGCCGCGACCAATGGCGCTGGCTTTTGCTTTAATCCTCCTCGCCACAGTGCTGCGCGTCCTCGCGGGCTTACTTAGTGCCTGGTTTATCGAACTCATGCTCGCCGCCATTGCGCTGTGGATCTTAGCCTTTGGTTGTTTCTGTTACTGTTATGGACCTATGCTTTGTCGCGTAAGGGCCGATGGTCGCCCAGGCTAAAGCGGCGTCTAAAATCACGGCGCTTTGATTCTGTGGCTCAACAAGCAATTGTTATCTTGTGAATTGAGTCACAGAGAATCACGCCTCTTTTCCCTACCTAAGGTATTTTTACTGTTACTATTTATAAAAATATTCAGTAGGGAGTACCTATGCCATTTTATCGTCAATACGGTGCCAAGGGCTTAAAAGCCGTTGAGCATCTGGTATTAATCATCATCGCCATTGCGACCGTTGTCGCCATCGGCCAAGAAATTGTTCATGTCTTTAACGTCGGCGCCGTCGCGCTTGCCGATCTACTGTTATTGTTTATTTACCTTGAAGTGCTCGCCATGGTGGCTAACTACGCCGAATCGGGCAAATTACCCGTGCGTATGCCGCTGTACATTGCGATTGTCGCCCTAGCGCGGTACTTAATCTTAGATATGAAGAGCATGGATGACTGGCGCATTGCCGCCATTTCACTCTCGACTTTGATCTTAGCGGCCACGGTTATCGTTATCCGTTGGGGCCAATTAAAAATGCCCTACCCTAAAAATCAAGAATACGATAATTAATTCTCACGCGCGTCATTGCCAGCCAAAGGCAATGGCGCCATGTTCTTGCCAGTAAAATCCCCACCAAAGACCTCGCTTTCACATTGGTATTCTGCCAAAAAGCAATTATGCTAGTTTTACTGAGATCAATTATTTACGGGGCAATTGAGTTATGGGTGACCATCCAACAGGATTTGAAGAAAAACGTGGGTCGCTTCGCGTGGATATGGAAGCTGAGCGCGTACTCTTACATTGGACAGATAACGACGATGTAAACCATACCGACCAAGGCGTGTGCATCGATTTAGCCCGTCGAGGCATTTTGTTTGATTATAAAAAACCGTTCTCGCTGGGTGATTTAGTCACTGTGACCTTTAATCCTGACACCGATCATGAGAATAGCGTTAAAGGTCAGGTCTGCCGCTGCTCTAAACGTCATGATCAAAGCTATCATGTCGCCATGCAATTGCTTTAATTTCAATCCAGCTACGCAGGGTCGATTGAGCTGTTCTACACTGAATTAGTTGAACTATTCGTACAGGGGACATAGCTATGATATTGCTGGTGGGTGGTGAAAAAGGTGGTAGTGGCAAGAGTTGCCTCGCGCAAAATCTGGCGGTTTACATAAAACAGAAATTTGACGCCAATGTGCTGATGGTCGACTGTGACCCACAACGTACCACATCCGATTGGATCCAAGCCCGAAACAACGACCCTAGCCTCCCTGCCATTAACTGTATTCAACTCTACGGTAAAATTCGTAACGATTTGCTTAGTCTCAATGAGCGTTTTGACTATGTGATTGTCGACTGTGGTGGTCAAGATAACCTTGCGATGCGCGCCGCGATGTCGGTGGCCACTTATGTGGTGATCCCCTTAAGACCAAAGCGTCGCGATCTAAAAACCTTACCCCATATGGAAGACATGCTCAGCACCTGTAAAATGGTTAACCCCAAAATGGTGGCCACCATAGTGCTCACCCAATGCCCCGCGCTGCCCACACAGGTAAAACGTATTTTAGAGGCCAAAGAAGTGGTGCAATCCTTCGGGTTACGCGTGCTCAATTCGGTGACGTTCTGCCGCAATATTTACGATGACAGTGAGGAAAAAGGATCGTCCGTGATGGAAATTGAGCCCGATGGAAAAGCGGCCGATGAAATCCGCGCAATTGTGGATGAGCTGTTCACCTTACCTCCAGAAAATAGTTATGAGCTTAACTGATCTTAAACGTAAGAAACCCAAACAAGTCATCAAGTCGGTTTCTGTTGATGATTTTATTGAAGATGCCAATAACTATGCTCTTGGCAAGGCGAGTATTCTTAACCTCCCCACTGCCGAGCCTAAGGGATTAGATAAAAAGTCCGCCAAGATTTACCGCCATGCCACTTTTACCTTAACCGAAACCAGTATTTCCCAGCTCGATGGCTTGGCAAAGGAAACCAAGATTGCTAAATCGCGGCTGCTGCGGATTTTGATTGATGAGTTCAGCCACAGAACAGCTGAAGAACAACTCAAAGTAGTCAATAAAAGTAAGAAAAATGAAGGTTAACTCGACTATTTATGCATTGATATTAGCGGTTATCGGTGAGTGATAACTGCTTAAGTTTTCTGCAATAAAACTGCCGCGATGCAAACCTCTATAAAATTCCGCTTTCGGGAGATTTAATTGGCCGCAACCTAATGCGGCCAATGGTTCTAAACTGGACCGACGCTATATCGACTAAGGTCAGTTCGCCCAAGCTCATATGACCTAGACTGCAATTAGGCTCAACTTCTATTGCCTAAGCTTCGATTAGCTAGGCTTCGATTAGCAAGAGTACTTTAAATCATCTAGTGGTGTGAATGATTACACTGCCGGCCCACAACCAATGTCAAACCTTGCGCAGACTCCAGCATTTTTCCTTTGCGCAGTAATAAGCTAATCAGCTCTTCCGCCTGTAGATTATCGGCGCTGCAAGTGTGGTAACGTGCATTGTCACCAAAGGTTTGTGCCATCAAGGCGATAAACTCAGGCTTTAAAAGCGGATTTTCTTGCGCTACCATCAGCGCCATAACGTCATGACCGTGAACAGAATCGGACATAGTCTCTCCAAAAGATGTAAAAAAGATTAAGCTTTATATCCGAACTGTTGAATTTTAACCCTGATCTTGCGCACATACTGCCGATTTCAATGCCTGTGCCGACTGCAATGACGATAAAGTGAGCCACTATGTCCTTGATCTTGCTCCTGACTCAACAGATGTCACTCTACTTAGTGATAGTGTATTTGGTCAGTAAAACGCCACTCTTTAAACTGTTCGCCGAAACCTCCCCCCGCCTACCGCACAAGGTATTTATTTATCTTATCTTTTCAAGCTTTTGTATCATGGCGACTTATTTTGGCGAGCAAACCTCGGGCGCCATTGCCAATACTCGCGCGATGGGCGCCGTATTAGGTGGCTTACTCGGCGGTCCTGTCACGGGATTTTTAGTCGGTATCACGGGAGGTTTGCACCGCTACAGTATGGGTGGTTTTACCGATTTAGCCTGCGCCATTTCCACTACCCTCGAAGGCCTGTCAGCGGGCATGATCAGTTTTTACCTGCGCCGCGCGGGCAAGAGCGAGCTTATCTACAATCCACTGTTAGTTTGCCTAGTGACCTTTTACGCCGAAATGATGCAGATGAGCATTATTCTACTGATCGCCCGCCCCTTAGATGATGCCTGGGAATTAGTTCGACAGATTGCACCGCCGATGCTCTTAGTTAATTCCATCGGTGCGGCGCTGTTTATGAGCATGATCCGTGACCAAAAAACCATGTTCGATAAGCTTTCCTCCAGCTTCTCGACCAAGGCGCTCAAGATCGCCGAGCGCAGCGTGGGCTTACTCTCCAAGGGCTTTAACGAAGAGAGTAGCGGTAAGGTTGCGCAAATTGTGATCCAAGAAACCAATGTCGGCGCAGTGGCCATTACCGACCGCGAAAAACTCTTGGCTTTTATTGGCATAGGGGCTGACCATCATATTCCCGGCACACCGATTTCCTCAAAAATAACCCTTGAGGCCATTAACCAGAACAAAGTGATGTTCGCCGATGGGGTAGAAATGCCCTATTCCTGCTCGATTTCGAGCCAGTGTAAACTCGGTTCGAGCCTAGTGATCCCACTTCGTAGCGACACCGAAGTCATTGGCACCATCAAGTTATACGAGCCAAAAAATAAATTGTTCTTGAATATTAATCGCACCTTAGGCGAAGGGATTGCGCGGCTATTGTCAAACCAGATCCTCTATGGCCGCTTTGAACAGCAGCAAAATCTGCTGACCCAAGCCGAACTCAAATTGCTGCAAGCTCAAGTGAATCCCCATTTTTTATTCAACGCACTCAATACCATCAGTGCGATTATTAAGCGCGATCCCGATATGTCGAAGCAACTGCTACAGCAGTTATCGCAGTTTTTGCGGATCAATTTAAAGCGTACCACGGGTTTAGTGACACTCGGGGATGAGCTCGATCACATCGCCTCCTATCTCACCATTGAGAAAGCGAGATTTATTGATAAATTACAGGTCAATATCGCTATCCCTGAGTCACTCTATCACTGCAAAGTACCTGCATTTACCCTGCAGCCGATCATTGAGAATGCCGTCAAACACGGCACCTCACATATGATTGAACAAGGGCAAATCAAGGTGACAGGCCGGATGGATGAACAGGTAATAGTCTTAGAAGTCACTGATAATGCAGGGCTTTATCAACCCATTATGGGTTCTGAAGGGCTAGGCATGAACTTAGTCCATAAACGGATCCAAAACCTGTTTGGCGAGCAGTACGGCATTCAGGTGGAATGCGAGCCGGATGAGTACACCAAAGTCACCATTCGCTTACCCATAGAACAGACGGAAACTAACACGTGATCACTTGTTTAATTGTCGACGATGAATTGTTTGCCCGCGAGGAACTGGCCGATCTGCTCGGCCAAGAAGCCGATATTGAGCTTATCGGCCAATGCTCCAATGCGATTGAAGCGCTGCAAACCATTGCCAAAGAAAAACCTCAATTGATTTTTCTCGACATCCAAATGCCGCGGATTTCCGGCATGGAGTTGATTGCCATGCTAGATCCCGACACTTTGCCGAAAATCGTGTTTGTGACCGCGTTCGATGAGTTTGCAGTCAAAGCCTTTGATAATCATGCCTTTGATTATCTACTCAAACCCATAGATGCCGAACGTCTCAGCCAAACCTTGAAACGAGTGCGTAAGGATCTGACGCCACAAGCAGTGAACCTGATCGCGCCAGCGACGCTGGAGCATTTGCCCTGTTACAGCGGCAGTAAGTTAAAAGTCATCCCCATTCAAGATGTTGAATATGTGTTTAGCGATTTAAGCGGTATTCATGTCGCTTGCACCAAAGGCAAGGTCCACACCCAGCTCACGCTGAAGGTATTAGAGGAAAAAACGCCGCTGGTGCGCTGTCATCGTCAATATCTAATTTCGCCCAAGGCCATTGCTGAGATAGAACTGCTCGATACCGGCGCCGAAGTCACCACCCTACTTGGCGACAAAGTGCCCGTATCCCGCCGCTACCTCAAAAGCCTTAAGCAATTGTTTGGCTTCCAATAGTCCGATTATTAACCGCTTATGCTCATCTCCTAACCGCTCGGGACGGTTAATACTTATGAATGACATACGTATGCAACCGCTCGCCCCATTCTATTGCCGCTGAGTCAGCATTATCGACCTCTCACCCAGTTAGCCCTGTTTTGTGTAAACAACTTGTTTACACTCTGCACAACTCAAAATGGGGAGATAACTAAAATGATGTGGTTCCTACTCTGCGTCGGTCTATTGATCGGCGGTTACTTTATCTACGGTACCTTTGTTGAGAAGGTATTTGGTATCAACGAAAAACGTCAAACACCGGCTTTTAGCCAAACCGACGGCGTAGACTATGTGCCTATGTCGAAAGGTAAAGTGTACTTAATCCAACTATTGAATATCGCGGGTGTGGGTCCAATCTTCGGCCCAATCCTAGGTGCGCTTTACGGGCCAGCGGCCATGCTGTGGATTGTGATCGGTTGTATTTTTGCCGGTGCAGTGCACGATTACTTCTCGGGTATGCTGTCGGTCCGTAACGGCGGCCAATCTGTGCCTAACCTTGCGGGTAAATACTTAGGTAAGAGTGCCAAACACTTTATGAACGTGTTTGCCATCATACTGCTGTTACTTGTGGGCGTGGTGTTTATCTCTGCGCCAGCGGGTCTGTTAGGCAAGCTAACGGGTTGGGATGTCAGCATTTTCGTTGCGATTATCTTCGTTTACTACCTGATTGCTACAGTGGTACCTGTCGATAAAATTATCGGCCGCCTGTATCCCTTCTTTGGCGCGCTGCTGTTCTTTATGTCCTTTGGTTTAGCCTTTGCGATCATATTATCGAGCGAACATACACTGCTGCCTAATGTGCAAGCGGGTGACTTCTTCCAAAACTTAAACCCTAAAGACATGCCACTGTGGCCTGCACTGTTTATCACCATTGCTTGTGGTGCGATTTCAGGCTTCCACGCGACACAATCACCGCTGATGGCACGTTGTGTTGAAAACGAAAAGAACGGCCGTTTCGTGTTCTTTGGCGCCATGATCGGTGAAGGTATTATCGCCCTGCTCTGGTGTGCGATTGCGCTGTCTTACTTCCACGGTGTTGAAGGGTTAAGCACTGGCATGGCGGGCAACCCTGCAAACGTAGTATACGAAGCCTCTACCGGTCTATTAGGTGCTGTCGGTGGCTTTATGGCCATTCTTGGGGTAATCATTCTGCCCATTACCTCAGGCGACACCGCTTTCCGCTCTGCCCGTTTGATCTTGGCTGAGTTCTTTAAAATGCCACAGGTTGCGTTACCAAAACGTTTAGTCTTGGCCATCCCATTGTTTGTGATTGGTGGTTTATTGACTCAAGTCGACTTCGGCGTGATCTGGCGCTACTTCGGTGTGGCTAACCAAGCGACCGCTGTATTAATGCTCTGGACGGCTTCTGCTTACCTATTGCGTCATAACAAGCTGCACTGGATCACCACTATTCCAGCGATGTTTATGACTACTGTGGTTATCACCTTCCTGCTCAACTCGGCAACCCTAGGCGCAGGTTTGCCTATGACCCTGTCGACCATTGCAGGAAGCATTTCAACCTTGGTAATCACTGCGTTATTGATTGTGAAAACCAAAGGTAAAGGCGAAGTCGATAGCGACAGCGAATTACCCGATGAAGCCTAATTTCTAGCAAAACCGCTAGAAATATCGCGACTAAAATTAAACGGGCACTCATCAGTGCCCGTTTTTTTATCCATCACCTTAAGCCTAAGCCCATAATACTGGTATAATCCCGCCATTGTTCACGGCAGTTTATTCAAGATGACTCAATCAAATAACCCATTACACGGCATCACACTCGAAGCCATAGTCACCCAACTGGTGGAACACTATGGCTGGGAAGAACTCGGCGCGCGCATCAAAATCCGTTGTTTTACCGAAGATCCGAGTATCAAATCGAGCCTGCGCTTTTTAAGAAAAACCGACTGGGCGCGGGAAAAAGTGGAATATTTGTATTTAAAAACCAATAAACTGCCACTGCCAGCCGCAAAATTATCTAACGCTCCGGCGAAAGCTGCGGCCAAGAAGCCTGCAAAACCAGCACAAAAACCTGCTCAGGCGAATGCAGCCACATCCACAACCGCAACGGATGGCCAGATCAATAGCCATATCTGGGGTAAGCGCGATTAATTTCGCGAGAAAATTCAAAAGCGTATTCACAAGAGCAGACAAAAAATGCGTGGGATAATTCACTCGATTATCCCGCGCATTATTTTTTAAGCAGTTTATCTGTAGGATTTACCTTTAAGCCTAGCTATCGGCTACTTTGACTGCGGATAAGTCACTCGGTAAATCGCCCCCGCATAATCATCCGACACCAGTAAACTACCGTCGGCCAATTCAGCAAAGGCCACAGGGCGACCGAAGGTTTGTTCATCCTGCATAAAGCCGGTTAAAAACGGGGTGTATTTGACCACCTTGCCTTGCTCTATCGTCGCCACAGCCACTTTATAACCCGCTTTCTTCGTGCGATTCCACGAACCATGCTCGGCCACAAATAACTGCTGTTGATAGTCGCTAGGGAACTGTTTACCCAAATAAAAATGAATGCCGAGCGGCGCCACATGCGCCCCTAGTGAGAGCGCCGGTGCTGTGTATTTGGCTGGATCTTTACCTTGGCCAAACTCAGGGTCAAGAATCGTACCTGCATGCACATAGGGGAAGCCAAAATGTTCACCCAAGTAACTGACCTTATTGATTTCGCAGGGAGGAATATCATCGCCCATCATGTCGCGGCCATTATCGCTAAACCAAAGGGTTTGAGTGCCAGGCTGAAAATCAAACCCAACGGAATTACGAACCCCTTGGGCAATCGTCGTTAATTTTTTGGTCTCAAGATTAAGCGAGAAAATACGCCCATAGCGTTCACTCTCCGCGCACACATTGCAGGGTACGCCCACCGGAATGATTAACTCGCCTGTCGGGGAAACGCCTAACACCTTCCAGCCATGGTGGGTTTCACTTGGAAAACCATCGAAGACAACCTCAAATTTGGGTGAGTTTAAGTTGTTATCGATATCTTTGAATCGAATGATGCGCTCGACTTCGGAGACATACAGATCGCCATCTTTAATGACCACACCCGAAGGTAGCTTAAGTCCTGAGGCAACTAGGATTTTCTCATCGGCAACGCCGTCCTGGTTACGGTCGATAAGGGCATAAACATTCCCCGCCTTCATTGAGCCCGCATAGACAATGCCTTTATCGGATACGGCAATTTCGCGCGCATTTTCAACATCATCAGCAAATAGACTTACGTGAAAGCCTTCGGCAACCGTCAATTTATCTAAGATATTCTTAGCCATTGCTGGCGCAGAAATACCACTCAAGACACTGAGTGATAAGAGAGAAACCGCCTTAAAACTGGTTGTCGTAAGTAGTGCGGCGCGTTTTTTATGATCCATTGACTCGCATCCTAGTAGGGTAAAATTATTGTCGTACAATTAACTTAGCTTCGTTTAACTTTGTTACGTTACCTTAGATATACCGTATTACCAAATCCTCTGATTTAGCAGGTCAATCCGACTATGCGCCCCCTTAAGCGATAACTCACTCTCTGTTTGCCATGTACTCAATCCCACATATCGCGCCCTTTGTAAAATAAGGATGAAAATCTGCTTGAGTTTTTTATCTATCAGCCGATAACTCGATAAAGCACACTTGGCACTCACATTTGTTACTCTATTGAACATAGTTGAGCGATCGCATTGAAGTATTAAAGGAGTCTATCGTGAACATTAATGGATTAAATACTACCGCAAACAGCGGCGCCTTTAAGTCAGTGTCCAATGCCTATATCAACACATCGCCAGCAACCAACGCCTCCACAAGCGAGTCAACAAACTTTGCGACTGAAGAAACCGTCAATATCTCTAGTGCAGGAAGGCAAGCTCTCGCCACCGAAGTGGGCGCAGCTTTAAGGGGTCAAGCGGCAGAAAAACTGCAACTGACGGAGAGTACTGACACCGAAGAGTCCACATCAATTATCGATGAACAAATTAAGCGCATAAAGGAGCAGATCAAAGCATTGCAGGAGATGCTCACTAAGCTCGAAGGTGATGATTCTGAAGCTGCAGATCAGCAACGTAAGCAGCTGCAGGAACAGATTATGCAGCTTAGCAATCAAATCGCCGTGTTAATGGATAAGAAAATGCGGGATGCACAAAAATCCGCAGGCTAAGACTTAGCGATAATCTGCGCTAGTGTTTGTATATCAAAACTTCATGAGCTTGGGTTGAAACAGACTAAATAGGGAAACTAAATAATAAACGCCAGATATTTAATCCGTCGCCAGTGCGATAACTGATCCCAATTCTATCTATGCCGAGGAGATCGCCACCCAAAGGCTTAGCAAAGGCGAGTGTAGCGCCAAACTCGTAGCTGCCGGAGACTATGGTTTCATCTTCAGCATTTTGGCTAAAGTCCAGCTCGTTGAAATACCAATAACCGACTGCAAAAATTCTCGGCTGCATCTGAATATTCAACCATTGCCAGCGGGGTGAAAGGCCAATATCGACTCCGGTTTGCAATACCGCAAATTGGTCGGTTAATTTTCCTACCCGCTCACTGTAGCCCGCAAACCTTAGCCTAGATACCCAAACGCTGTCTTCACCCGCTAGGCTGAAATCATACAGGCTACTCACGCCCGAGGCTAAAATCGCCACGTTCGCATCGGTATCGAAATTCGTCCCAAACCCCACATCCAGATAGGCTTCCATCCGCGTGTTTACCGTTGCTTGCCAGTGGTGTTCGATGCCGGGTGTCATGGTCATAGTGCCAACCGAGGAAGGCAATTCACCATCGGTAATGTCTTTGGCTAAGTAGTCAAAAAAACCGAAGGATAAGGGTAAACGCAGCCAAGTTTGACTACTTTCGTCCTTTAAGAAATCAAAGCTTAAGGGAATGCTCACCACAGTGGCATTTTGATCGGCGGCCCGATACACACCCGTACCTAGATAACTGCCAAAGGCATAAACAGAGTTGGGATTATTTTGGCCATCAATCGGTGATTCGGGGCTCATTTGAGCAAACGACTGAGATAGCTGCGCAGCCTGCGGTGGTGCATAGCTTGCAATGGGAGCGGTCGACGCCAACAGTGGGAAGACGCACCCCATTGATAGCGCCGAACAGGAAAAGCATTTAACGAGTAACCGGCTAAAAATGGTCTTCAATTTATGCAAACAGATCCTGATTTGCTAAGCCTAATCGGTTATCGCTTTGGTTAAAGATTACTCTTCATCCGTAAAATGATACTCAGACATCATATGCCCAAGTTCGGTGGATTTAGTCTTTAAGTAAGCTTCATTGTAGCGGTTTTTACCGACTTGCAGGGGAACACGTTCAACCACTTCGATGCCGATTTCTTTCATCGCTTTGACTTTGCGAGGGTTATTGGTCATTAAGCGTACATGCTTCACGCCAATTTGTTCAAGCATAGGTTGGATCATATCGTATTTACGCATATCCGCCGGGAAACCTAATTGCTCATTCGCCTCAACCGTATTGGCGCCTTTATCCTGCAATTCATAGGCACGGATCTTATTCAGCAGACCAATACCGCGGCCTTCTTGGCGCAAATATAAGATAAATCCACTGCCGGTTTCGGCAATGTTTTGCATCGCAGTTTGCAGCTGGAAGCCACAGTCACAGCGTAAGCTAAACAAGGCATCGCCCGTAAGACACTCAGAGTGAATACGGCCTAATACGGGGGCATCGCTACTTAGGGTGCCAAATGTGAGGGCAACATGCTCTTTACCGGTTTCGGTATCTTCAAAACCGTGCATGGCAAAAACGCCCCAGGGAGTGGGTAATTTTGACGTCGCGACATATTTTATCGACATGACTTAACCTTAACGACTACTCTCATTCCATGAGACGGAAGGAACATCCATAAACAAAACGATGATTGGGCTCTTCGCCTACTGAGCGCCTATTCTAAAGCGTTTTCCATAATCACGAAATACTTTAGTAATTTAATCAACTATAAATCGAAACCTGCGGCGCTATCACGGCTATAACTCAATCCGTCGAACAACCATTCAAGGCGCTGCAAAATAGGCATGTACCTTATTTTGCAACTCAATGAATAACTTGCCAATAAAACTTAAAACTTTGCTGGAGCAAAACCCGTCACTTCGGTTAAGCCCATTTCGCGTCCTAATGCCGTCATAGGATGCACAACCACTAGGCCTTTGACTGACTTTTTCAGTTGACCCATGTCGGCTTGCTCAGCTTTGGTGAGGGCGCGGTGGAATGGCAAGTGTTGAATATCTGTACCTTGCTTTTGTAAAAGACGCGACTGCTGCGTTTTTACACTATTGATTTGCTTAGTGACCGCCGCAATCTCGCGTTTAAATTGCGCCACAATAACGGCATCGCCACGTTGCTCTGCTGCCGCCAGTTTACGACGAAACTTGTCTAACTTATCGTTAAGCTGCTGCAGTTCTTGCTTTAAATTCATCATGTTACCTTAAATTACTTAAGTGAATCCCAGTCAATATTTGCACCATTTTGGGCCTGAATGTCTGGGTCACTGTGTCAAGGTGTGGGATTATAACAGCAAGTTAGCGATCCTCGTTACCGCTTTTATAAGAAACGGATCACCTGATTGCTGCTGCCACGGTATGGCAAACTCGGATCGGCAAGGCTCTGCTCGAATTTACCATCCACCAGCACGTCCACATATTCCAGTACCGCACGCTGCTTATCCGTTAGCGCATCCCAGGTATAACCTGTCCACAGCCAAATATCTTTACCCGGACATTCGGTTTTCACCCGCTTTATTAACGCGAGTATTCCCTCAAGGTTGGCGGGTAAGAGTGGATCGCCCCCAGAGAGTGACAAGCCGCGGCGCACAATGCGCTCATCCTGCAGATCCGCAATAAGCGTATCTTCCATCGCCTTATCAAATAAATGGCCTGAGCGCACATCCCAAGTACTTTGATTATAGCAACCTCGGCATTGGTGCTCACAACCTGACACAAATAGGGTGACCCGGGTACCGGGGCCGTTCACCACGTCAACGGGATAATATTGGTGATAGTTCATTGCTGCGTCCGCGCTAGAGCCCAATATGATCACGGGCTAAACATCAAAGCACAGTCGCCACCAGTGCGATTGTGCCAGTGTAACAAAACAAACAAGGCAAAAGTGTTACAAGTGTTTGATCCTGCGTTTCACTTCTTCTTGCTTGCCATGGTTGAATGGTCTGGCATCGGGGCTACCTAAGT
Organism: Shewanella sp. FJAT-51649; assembly: GCF_019457435.1. Taxonomy (NCBI): domain Bacteria; kingdom Pseudomonadati; phylum Pseudomonadota; class Gammaproteobacteria; order Alteromonadales; family Shewanellaceae; genus Shewanella; species Shewanella sp. FJAT-51649. Next base: position 2,959,102 of record NZ_CP080411.1, read on the forward strand.
AACCGCATACACGGCGGGTGACAGATACCCGACTTGGCTCATGGTTGCCGCATTTAGGGCAAGTAAAACCTTTACTGGTACAACTAAACTCACCGGTAAAACCGCAGTCATAACATTCATCAATCGGCGTGTTAGTGCCGTAGTAAGGCACGCGGCTATAGCTGTAATCCCACACATTTTCGAGCGCTTCAATGTTGTGCTGCATATTGGGGTATTCGCCGTAGCAAATAAATCCGCCATTGGCGATCGCAGGATATGGCTGCTCAAAATCAATTTTATCGTAAGGATTCACCCGCTTTTCCACATCCAAGTGGAAGCTATTGGTGTAATAACCTTTATCGGTTACGCCTGCAACCACACCGAATTGGCGCGCATCGAGTTTACAGAAACGGCTGCAGAGGCTCTCACTCGGAGTGCTATAAAGGCTAAAGCCATAACCAGTTTCGGCCTTCCATGCATCGGTGGCCGCTTTAAGGTGCGCGACAATCGCCACCGCTTTTTCTCTAAGCTTGGCATCATCAAACACATGGGTTTCAGTGCCATAGAGCGCATTGATGGTTTCATGTAAACCTATATAGCCTAATGAAATCGATGCCCGACCATTTTTAAAGATTTGGGCGATATCATCATCGGCGCGCAGGCGCACACCACAGGCACCTTCCATATACAGAATCGGCGCAACTCTAGCTTTAACGCCATTTAAGCGTTCGATGCGGGTGTCTAATGCGCGGCGGGCAAGCAGTAAACGCTCATCTAAAATGCGGTAAAATTCAGCTTCATCGCCATTGGCCTCGAGAGCTACACGGGGCAAGTTTAAGCTCACAACTCCAAGGTTATTGCGCCCTTCATGGACCAGCTCGCCATTTTCTTTATAGGAGCCTAAAAAGCTGCGACAGCCCATTGGGGTTTTAAATGAACCCGTGACCTTTTCCACTTGCTCGTAGTTCAAAATATCTGGATACATACGCATGCTGGCGCATTTTAGGGCCATTTGTTTGACATCGTAGTTGCAATCACCGGCCTTGTGGTTAATGCCATCACGAATCGCAAACACTAACTTAGGGAACACGGCTGTCTTACGATTTTTACCTAGGCCCGTCATACGCACTTTCAACATGGATTGTTGAATTAAGCGCGACTCCCACGAGGTACCAAGACCAAAACCAAAGGTCACAAAGGGCGTTTGCCCATTGGCGGTATGTAAGGTATTCACTTCATATTCGAGAGATTGGAAAGCATCATGACATTCTTTTTCGGTGAGCGCCGTCGCATAGGCCTTGGCATCTTTTATCTGCCAATTGAGTGCCACTTGGTAGTGCTTGTCATAGCTCTTCGCCACAAAAGGTGCGAGCACTTCATCGATACGGTTAATCGTGGTGCCGCCATAAATATGGCTCGCCACTTGGGCAATAATCTGTGCTGTTACCGCCGTAGCGGTGGAGATGGATTTTGGGGTCTCAATTTCGGCGTTACCCATCTTAAAACCGTGGGTCAACATGCCCGCCAAATCAATCAACATACAGTTAAACATCGGGAAAAACGGCGAATAATCGAGGTCGTGATAATGGATTTCGCCAAGTTCATGGGCGGCCACTACATCCTTAGGCAGAATATGGCTCTTGGCGTAATGTTTCGCGACGATACCCGCGAGCAGATCCCGCTGGGTTGGGATCACTTTAGAGTCTTTATTGGCGTTTTCATTTAACAGTGCCGCATTGCTCTGCTCGACTAAACCACGGATTTCGAGATTGAGCTTACTGGTCGCATCGCGGCAAATATCTCTGTCGTGGCGATACTCGATATAGACCCGCGCCAAGGATTTGTAAGGACCTTCCATCAAGAGATTTTCAACTGCGTCCTGTAAATGGTGGATCTCGACTTCTGCCAGATTGGCCACTCGCTCCCTCACACAGGCGGCAACCGTCGCGGCGTAGTCTGCATCCTCTATCCCAACCGAGTTTGCAGCCGCTATCACTGCATCTCTTATCCTTGTTTCATCAAAAGGTGTGCGGCAACCATCCCGCTTGATCACGACTGGCATTGTTCAGTTCCTCTCCATTCCGATTAAAATTAACACTACATATAGTGTTTAGATAATCAACAAACACAATATCTAGGCAATTAAGCGGCATTAACACCTAAAATTCCATGATCCAGATCATGATTTATCGGATGGATAAAAAGAACAAAGAAGAACTGTAGCCAAGCCCAATGATCTCAGTTTTAAGCCTTGACCTTGGCCATAAAGCAGGATAGCGGACGCTAAAAATGAACGCTAATAACGACAAAGGACCTTGGCCCTAAAGCCAAAGTCCTTGGAAGAAAAGAAGTCCTTAGCTCGGCGTTTGCCCTTAGCTCAGGTTACACTCAGACAGGGTTAACGCTTGGCTAAGGCAAGATAACTACTCAGTTGCCCCGATGCCGATTGCTGCATCCCCATGGAGGAAGCCACTTGCATCGTCGATTTAAGCCCCTGCCATAACTGCTTTTGGCTGTCACTCAGTGTTGGATTGCTATTTAGATAATCGGTTAACTGGCCAAATACCTTGGTGGCTTTTTGTGCAAGCACTGGGGATTGCGCATCATCCATATTCGACAACACGTTTTTAGCATCAACTAAGGTGTTGATCATCGGACTGTTTGGTGACTTTTCCGCTAAGGACTTCAGCTCGTCGTCGATAAAATCCTGCAGAGATTGCTTGCTCGGCTTTTGGCTCGGCAAATTAATGCCGTTTTGTGACAGGCGCTCAACCTGTGCATCGGACAAAATGCCGTCCTTTTGCAGCCGAGACACTAGGGCCGGAATATCGGACACACTAAACTGGCCATCGGCAAAAAAGTCCTTCGACATGGCTTGGATTTTTTGTGCCCGAAGCGCACGGGGCGACAAGGCAATCTCATCACTCGGTTTCGCTTCAGTTTTAGGCGTATCCTTGGTGGATGAGTTGGCATCCGTGCTGGACTCTGTCTTACTTGCGTCAGTCTTACTTGTGTCTGTCTTACTCGTGTCCGTCTTCTTGCTGTTCAGGCCATAGGCATCGGCAACACTGCTACGGTTCAGATTTAAGGCATTTAAAAGAGGATTCATCGTCAATAATTCGGCATCTAACACTGTGTGATGGGGTTAAAGCAAAAAATAAGCCAATCAAACAGTCACTTGCCTAAATTATTATTCGTTTCGCGATCACGTGCTTGCCAGAACGAACAAAATCTAATCTCGAAACGTCAACACGCCCTAAGTATCCTCGCGACTTAGCCTTTCCAGATCGCGGCTTCAATCAAGTGCGCGACTTTAGCAACAGCCGCCTCCCCCGCCGCTATGGCCTCATCGGCACGGTGAAATTCCATAGTACCGATATTGGCAACTTCTGGCACAACTAGGACATCGGGCGGATCTCCCATCAAACGTGCCCGCTTATGGCGCTGCTCTAAAATCCCCATCGACTGAGACATCACCGCAATCATACCGGGGTTAGATTTAGTGCCGAGGGAAAACTTGTCGGTTAAGCTGCTGACATACTCCCGCCCCCTAGCAAATAAATCCATAAAGCCAGTTTCTTGGCGCGCGGGCATTTCGGTTTCTTCCTTCGGCGCCTTATGGCTGGTCATATTGACGGGCAATACCTGCAGCCGCCCCGAATGAAACCCGTGCAAATCCACGGCAATCACAATATCGACGCCCATCGCGCGGCTCACTGACACAGGCACAGGGTTCACCACAGCGCCATCGACTAACCAACGGTCTCCTTGACGCACTGGGGCTAATATCCCCGGCATTGAGCAAGAGGCGCGCACGGCTTGGCGTAAATCGCCATGGCGAAACCAGATTTCTTGCCCCGAATACAAGTCAGTCGCGATTGCTGCAAAGGGTCGCTCGAGCTCTTCAATATTGATATCACCGATGCGCGATTGCAGCACATCGAAGACTTTCTCGCCGCCGATCAAACCGCCCTTACGCCAACGAATATCCATTAACCCGAGGACATCCCAGCTCGAAAAACTGCGCACCCACTCCTCAAGCTCGGTCAAATGATTATGGGCATAGGCCGCCCCGACGAGCGCGCCGATTGAACATCCGGCCACTTTATCGGGTTTGACTCCCATGGCGGCAAGGCCATTGAGTACACCGATGTGAGCCCAGCCCTTGGCGGCTCCGCTTCCAAGAGCGATGCCAATGGTGGGTTTTGTCCCCTTGCCCATAATATGTTTCCCTTAACAACTCACTGATTTGAATAAGCTAAGTTCCGCTCTGAACACTGTCAATGATTAATAGCTGATTATTTGTGAACTCAAGTAATGGGTGGCATTAAGAGCATTTTAACAACCAGCCTACCTAACGAACCTATGAAACGGTTCTGCATATCGAGAGTGAAGAACCAATGGCGGCTAGCCATATCTGCGGCGATTTAACGGATCCAGTAAGATAATGACCAATCAAGATAGCTGAGCATAGTGATTTAAGGCTATAATCTGCCCTCACTCAGATTTAGGGGATATACCTTTGCAGTTTACTGATTTTTCTCTGGACCAGCGTCTGTTACAAAGCTTAAAGCATATGGGGATTGCGACCCCAACCGCCATCCAGGAACAAGCACTGCCTATCGCATTGGCAGGTAAAGATTTAATGGCGTCATCAAAAACAGGATCGGGTAAGACCTTAGCGTTTTTGTTGCCAGCGATGCAAAGGGTTATCTCCACCCGCGCCTTAACCAAGCGCGATCCTAGAGTACTGATTTTATTACCAACCCGCGAATTGGCCCACCAAGTGTATAGCCAGCTACGTTTGCTGGTTGCCAACACTCAGTACAAAGCCATTAGCGTGTTGGGCGGTGAGAACTTTAACGATCAAGCCAAGGCGCTGGCAAAAGAGCCGCATTTTATCGTGGCAACGCCGGGACGTATCGCCGATCATTTAGAGCAAAAAAACCTCTTCCTCAATGGATTAGAACTGCTTGTCCTCGATGAAGCCGACCGTATGCTGGATCTGGGTTTTGCGCCGCAATTAAAAGCCATTAACGCCGCTGCAGATCATAAGCGCCGTCAAACCTTAATGTTTTCGGCCACCTTAGATCACAGTGAAATCAATGAGATTGCCGCCGCATTACTCAAAAATCCATCACATGTGGCGATTGGTGCAGCCCACACTGAGCATCAGGACATTACCCAACGGATTTATCTGTGTGATCATTTAGATCACAAAGAAGCCCTGCTCACGCGTTTGCTCAGCGATGAAACCCACAAACAAGTGATTATTTTTACCGCCACCCGCGCCGATACCGAGCGCTTAGCCAGCAAACTCTCGGCGCAAGGTTTTGCCACCGCGGCGTTAAGCGGCGAGCTGAAGCAGGCGGCCCGTAATCAAATCATGGACCAATTTGCCCGCGGTCAGCAGCAGATTCTGGTGACCACAGATGTGGCATCCCGTGGCTTAGACTTACTCAATGTCTCCCTCGTCATTAACTTCGACATGCCAAAATTTGCCGAAGAATATGTCCACCGTATCGGTCGTACCGGCCGCGCGGGCGCAAAAGGTGATGCTATCTCCCTCGTTGGCCCTAAGGATTGGGATAACTTTAAGAAAGTACAACTCTTCCTCAGAAAGACCTTTGAGATCAGTGTCATTCAGGGCCTCGAAGCTAAATTTAGTGGTTTAAAAGACAAGCCAAAGACTGCCGCAACTAAAGCGGTCGCTAAGGCTAGTACAAAAGCCAAAGCGAAAACCAAGTCAAAAACGGTTAAAACAGCCGCCTCCCGTGACAAACGCTTTATCACTGGGGTTGATGTGGGTGATGCGCCCATGCGTAAAAAACCTGCGGCGCCTCTGCTGCAGGATTATGACGACGAGCGTTAATGATTTACTCGCGAGAGTCCATAGTGCAGACTCTCGACATTACGGGTGGGAATATGCTCCTGCCATATGTAAGAAATGTTGATATTTAAAGGTGTAACATGCGAATTTGTGGTGTTGAATTAAAAGGCGGCGAAGCCATTATCAGTCTGCTGAGCTACGAAGGTGAAACCTTCAACGTACCAAGCTGCCGTAAAGTGTCTTTTAGCGTCGCTCAATCAGCCTCAGCGGAAACTATCCGTGAATTTCACTTCGCTTTCCATAAGTTAATGGAAGATTATAAGGTCGATGAAATCGTCGTTATCGAGCGCGAGCAAAAAGGCAAACTGGCAGGCTCTGCCACCAGCTTTAAACTCGAAGCCGCAATTCAACTCGGCGATCTGCCGGTGACCTTGTTATCGCCTGTTGCGATCAAGGAACAAAACAAGCGTAATCCGCCTCAAGTTGATTTTGACAGCTTAGATCTCAAACGCGTCCAACAACCCGCCTTTGAGGCCGCCTACGCTCAGCAAAATCGCCGTATCTTCGGTAAAGCTTAAAGCCTGTGAGCTTAGCGCGGCAGTAGCGCTAAGCTCGTTTCCCCACAGCTCAAAACAATGCAAACCTTAAAATATTTAAGCGGTTATAGTCCGGATATCCAACGCCAAGTTCAACAGCTACTCGAAGGTGGGAAGCTTGCGGATGTTTTGCTGCGTCGTCATCCCACAGTCCACGAGATCCGCAGCGACAAAGCCCTCTATGACTATACCCAAGGGATAAAAAATCAGTTTTTACGCCAATCCTCTCCCCTGTCGAAAGTGATCTTCGATGATAAAATTAGCATGAGTCATCATGCACTTGGCTTACATTCTTACGTCTCCAGAGTGCAAGGGAATAAAATCAAGGCTAAGAACGAAATCCGTATCTCTTCACGTTTAAAGCGCGTCCCCGAACCCTTGCTCAGAATGGTGGTTGTACACGAACTCGCCCACTTAAAAGAGAAGGATCATAATAAAGCTTTCTATAAGTTGTGTACTTATATGGAGCCCGATTACCATCAATTCGAATTCGATCTGCGTTTACTGCTAACCTGTATCGACGCTAATCAATCGCCCTACTCAAACTAAACAAACTTATTCGACTAGGCTCGCATTTTACTCATCGATTTATCACGCACAGTTGACTGATAATAATTTTCATTTAGAATGAATCTGTCTTATCCGTTACCGCACTACAGCCGTGTAAAAGTCGTATGAAAAAGCAAAAGATTAGTAAAAAGCTAGAAAAGTGGTGTAACAAACAGGCCAAGAAACTGCAAAAGCAGCAGGCAAAATCCAATCGCCCTATTGAATTGCAAAACCTTTTTTCGGCAAATACACCAATAATGCATACGACTCATGCTCAAAATAAAAAACAGCAGCGTAAACACTTAAGCCAATTATTGTCCGAATATCTGGCAAAACAGCATATCCAAACCCTCGATAAGACCGCCCGCAAGAAACAACTTAAATTAGCTAAAGCCCATTTTAGTGCCGCGAATGATGCTAAATTTTTAGCATCCGCCGTTATTAAGCGTATTCGTCCATTACCCACTGAACGCAGTTTTGCACTTCGTCCCTTTAAAAAATCCCCCTGCGGAGGCTGCCCAGCTTTAAAAGGTCGCCTGTGTAAATGTGCGTTAAAGGCAATGCAGAAACGTCAGGCTAGTTAATTCATTTGAGTTAACGACTTATTAGCCGTAATCCATCAAACTCAATACAAGCTAGCTAGCGCAAGCCATGTGACTCGCTTATTTCGGCACTGACACATCTATAAGCCGATATCTACTTTTATCCTTTCAGTTGTGTATATACGTGTTAATGCGGCCTACTTCACTCTATCCATCACTTATTAAAGCAGTAAAGCTCAATCCGTATTCGTCCCAATACCAACCCTATTAAGCTTGTATGTTGATGAACACCGCGCTTTCCAGCGGTTATACTAAACGCAGCGCAAATAAAAACGCCGATGACATCAGATTCATCGGCGTTTTTATATTCGGTTCGCTCGGATTAATGAATGGCTTAACCTAAATTCATTAACGCTTGGCGGCTCTTCACGATATTGGTGAAGGTACGTAATTCTTGGTTCGCTAATTGGCTTGCCATCGGGATATCGGCTCTCATTGGATCCACTGGCTTACCATTAACGTGGAATTCATAATGTAAATGTGGACCAGTAGAACGTCCGGTATTACCTGATAAAGCAATCACTTGGCCACGAGTGACTCTCTGACCTTTGCGCACTAATGCCTTAGAAAGGTGTAAATAACGTGTACGGTACTTACCACCGTGTTCAATCACAATATATTTACCCGCGAATTGGTGATCGGTGACTAAACTTACGACACCATCGCCAGGGGCAATAACTTTAGTACCAATAGGCACTGAAAAGTCGGTACCGTTATGGGGTGAAATACGGCCAGTAATTGGATGTTTACGAGTCGGGTTAAAACGAGAACTCATGCGTGGTTGTTTAGCCAATGGAATACGTTGGAAGGCACGCACTAAGCTTTGGCCTTTCGCATCATAATAACTGCCATCGGTATGTTGGAATGCACTAATTTCGGAGCGACCCGTTTTAATGCTCACGCCTAATATTTGGCTGCTTCCGGTTGCTTCGCCCTCAACATATTGATCATTTACCAAAACAGAAAATTTATCACCCGCACGTAAATCCCGAGCAAAATTCACTTTCTCTTTGAGTAAATCTTCAATCCGCTGAATATCGGCCGCCGCTAAACCCATTTTTTGCGCCGAAACATAGAATGAGCCTTTAATATCGCCAGTAACAATACGGTTTTGCCATACACCTTCAACGTTAATTTCTTCAACGTTAAAGCTGCCATCTTCGTAACGGGTAAATACCACTTGGCGGGCAGCGTTAAAATACAGTTCTAACTTTTGCAGTTGGCCTTCATTATCCAGCCAAAATTGAATACGGTTACCGGGTAATAAGGTATCAAGCGCCAGAATGTTTAAGTCGGCTTCTAATACTTTATACATGGTTTGTTGGTCAACACCGGCTTTAGAAAATAAAGCACTTAAGGTATCGCCTGAGGCAATGACACGTTCAAAATGAGGGGTATTATCGACAATTGGAGCCGTTTCAACAGGCTCAGAAACCTGTGGCAAAATCGTCTCAAGATCGAGCGCGACGGGAATACGTTGAGCTGTAGGAACCACATGGTTGGCATTCGGCATTAACATCGCCGCACCGATTAATAAACCACCAACTAGGAGAATATTTTTATGGGCTGAAGATAAATTCTGCAAACGAATTTGCGGAAAATTAGCCAAATTGGGTTTACCTGTCTGCAACGCTTTCACCTTTTGTTATCGTTATTGCGTTATATTTTTGAACCAGTCCCACAGGGGGAAGCCCGAATTTTGTCAACTTATCCCAAAAAACCGATTATGACAAACGCTATTTTGCACTTTTATAGCACTATTTACTAAAAACATGCGTCAGTTAGCACTTTAAACCGATTGTGTGTTCTGTATATAGATGTTAAATAGCGCAAAGTATCGTTTATCATTTCAATAAAAACAAAGTGTTAAGCTAATACTTCTCCACTTAAGTCACACTAAGGCAAAATCACCTTGATTTCACTCCCATGGGAGGTTTTCAAGATATCAATTCGGGTGCCTATCTGCTCTTTCATTTCAGACACATGGGAAATCACCCCAATCATCCTGCCCGCCGACTGCAAATCCATCAGGGTTCGAATGGCAAGTTCGAGTGAGTCCTGATCTAAGCTGCCAAAGCCTTCGTCGATAAATAAGGTATCGAGTTTTATCCCCCCCGCGTAGGCTTGAACCACATCCGATAAGCCCAAGGCCATCGACAAGGCCGCCATAAAACTCTCACCACCACTTAAGGTCGCCACGGGACGCACTTTAGAGGTGTAGGCATCCTCGACTTCAAGCTCCAGCCCTGAAGCCTTATTGCCCTTCGCTCTGTCTTCCTTGCGCAATAATCGGTAGCGCCCCTTACTCATTAAATGCAGCCTCTGCGTTGCCGCAAGTAACACATCGTCGAGCAATACGCTAAGTACAAAGCGTTGCAGTGAAATTTTGTTGCCGGTATTACCGTTGGCAACATCGGCCAAAGTGCCAATCACTGCGTATTCATCCTCGAGGGATTTGGCCTTTTGATCGACAATCGCCAGCTGAGTTTGGGTATTGTTAAGTAGGGTGAGCCGAGTATTGAGTTGACTCCATACCTCTTCCGCCGTTTTAAGCTGTGCGAGTCGCTCCGAGAGCAAGGCCTCTAAGGCATCAAGATCGGGTGATGTCGACTCGCTCAACTTGGTTTTAAGCTGAGTCAGTTGCGACTGATTTAAGGCGCACTGCCTATGATAGGTCTCTATGCCCTCAGCCAGCACCTGCATTTGTTCATCCGTTAGCAAGGCCTCGCGCAATGCATCTCTATCGGTAAAGGCTGCATTATCCAGCGCCGCCAATAGTGCCTGCTGTGCTTGCGCCTGCAGCTCTGCCGCGCCATTACAACGCTCTATCGCCGCCGATAATGCCGTTTGCGCCGCCACACTCTGCTGCGCCGCCTGCTGCTGCGCGGCTCTGAGCGTATCTATCTGATGTTTTATCTGCTCGAGTTGCTGCAGGTTATTCGCAATCGCTTGGTTCAATACCTCCAGAGTTCGGTATTCTTCTGGGATCCGCAGCGCTTTTTCCGCAAATTGACCCGATAAGCGCTCGACTTTGCCTTCTTGTTCACGGTAACGCTCACGCTCAAGTTCTAATTGCTGCGTCAATGTCGACTCTTGCTGTTGCAAGGTTTTGATCTGTTCCTGTAACTGCTGTAGCGCTTGCGCCGCAGCGTCTGCCTGTTTGGCTTGCAGTGTCAGTTCGTCTAACGTTTGGCGATGGGATTCAAGCGACAACTCAACCTTATCACCAAGGGCTGTTGCCAGCTCATTCGCCTGCTGTTGCTGTGTTTCTAATTGCTTTTGCAGCCCGCGATATTCTGTCCGCGCTTTATTGAGATTATCGAGCGCCAAGGCCTCGGCATCCTGCGCCGCTTGCAATTGTAGATCCGTTGGCAACTCCTCATGGCTCACCGCGGGTTGAGGATGGGCCGAACTGCCACAAACTGGGCATGGCTCATGGGGTTTTAACTCTCTAGCTAAAATAGCAGCCTGACCTTGAAACCATGTCAGCTGCAAAGACTTGTAAGCCGTTGAGGCTCCTTGATATTGGGTATTAAGTGCTTTTCCTTGTGAGCCGACCTGCTCAAGAATCCCTTGAGTGTGCGCGACTTTGGCACAGATCTGCTGCCACTGCTTGAACTGCTCGAGCATATGACGGTGCTGCTGCAGCGCCTGCGCAGTGGCAAGTTGCTGCTCACTTTGCGATTGCAAGGCTGGCAGTTGAGCCTCACAATGGCTGCGCTGCTCAACTAACGTTGCAAGCGCATTTTTACTCTCCTGCCCCTGCAATTTGGTATGTTGTAGTATCTCTTTAGCCTGCGCTAAAGCTTGTTCAAGGCTGGCAAACTCTGCCAGCTGTGGCACTAACGCACTGAGATGACTGTGTTGCTGCTCAAGGTCGCGCAACTTATGTTCGAGGGGAATGATTTCCTGCGCCGCGGTTTCAGCATGAGCGAGTGCGAGCTTAGCAGCATCGAGTGTCGACTGCGCGCTATCGCGCTGAGTGGCGGCGAGACTCGCTTCTTGCTCCCGCGACAAGGCGTTATCTAATAAGGGTTTTATACGCAGTGCTTGCTTGGCGATGTCAAGCCGTGCCGTTTGGGTTGCAATCTTCCCTTGTTGCTCATTAAGGCGAGATGCCTCAGCCTCCAATTCCTGTAAGCGAGTAAATTCAGCAAAGAGTTGCTGCGCGCTATCACGCTGTTTTAATGCCGCTAAATGCGCCGCAACACTCTGCTCCTTTGCCGCCGTTGCCGCCGCGAATTCGGGTTCAATGTGACTAAACTCTGCGGCAAGTTCATCATCGGATGTCAGTGCTGCCGTTTGCAAAATACCGTCGCGGCGGGCGCGCTGCTCTTTGACAAGGTTGCGAATATCCGCCGCCTTGGCTTTTAGGGTATCTTCGATGCGTTTATAAATATGAGTTTGAAATAGCTGGCTAAAAATTTGCTCACGCGCCTTAGAGTCGGCCATCAGCAATTCGCGAAACTTCCCCTGCGGGAGCACCATCACTTGACGGAACTGCTCCACATCTAAGCCGGTTAATGCCTCGATTTCGGCCGTGGCGTCTGATACTTTACTGGCGACGATAAGGGTTTCACTGCCGTCTGGGGCAATCTTATACAGCTGAGCCTCACTCTTTTGTACCGTTGAGCCATCACCGCTTTTCTTTAATCTTTCCTGCTCAGGGACGCGGCGAATTCGATAACCCGTACTACCTAATTGAAAACTAAAAGTCACCTCGGTGAGCAAGTTATCATCGGCCATATCACAGCGCATCTGGCTGCCTTCGCGCTCGTTACCTGTGGTTTTGCCGTAAAGTGCAAAACAAATTCCGTCGAGCAGCGTAGTTTTGCCCGCGCCAGTTGGCCCGTTGATCAGGAATAAGGGATTATCCCCCAGTTCAGTAAAATCAATGGTTTGAGTCGAGGCAAAGGGGCCAAAGGCCGACATTGATAGCGTGAGTGGCTTCATGCGGATTGCTCCCCTTTTGCTACAACGCGAGTAGATCCAACGCTATCCCCTTCATCCCTGTGAAGCTTAGTTAAAATCTCATCCATAACCGCTTGCTGCGCATCACTCAGCGCCTCGCCAGAGACTTGGCTGAAAAAATCACGGAACATGGCCATTTCACCTTTTTTGATATGGTCACGATTGAGTGCCACGGCCTGCTCGCCCGCCATTAATCCTGTGCGTTCTAGATGCAGCACATTGGGATAGACACTACGCAGTTTGCCCATAGCATCTAAAATGGCGTGTTTATCGAGGAGTCTAACCATCAGATAATCCTCACGCTTGGCATCGGTTTTCCCAAGGTCTAACAAATGTGCCAATTCCCCTTCGATAATCCGCACATCGCGTAGTACGGTTAAGGGCAAGAGTTGGATCTGCGCCGGAGTTTGCGCAGCAACGTCCACTAAAGTGACTGACTTGTGTTGATGCTGTTCGCTAAAGGAGTATTTCAAAATCGAGCCGGAATAACGTACATGCTCGCAACCTTTATATTGCGGTCCGTGCAAGTGGCCAAGGGCGACATAGTCAAACTCACTAAAAAGCCGTGGGGAAATTTTATCGGCGCCACCAATACTCAATGGCCGCTCGGACTCGGACTCACTACCGCCATCTAAAAAACAATGACTAACAACGACCTTAGGTAACCCTTGGCTATCGTGGGAGTGGATTTGTTCTAACAGTAGCGCCATCGCCTCTTCATGGCTGGATACACTAAGCCCATTAGCTTCCGCCCCAAATACTTGGCGCACGGTTGCAGGTTCGGCGTAAGGCAGCGGATAAAAGTAAGCATCGCCACTTGGGCTGGTTAAGCGGATCGGCGTTAAATCAGCCTGCAATGGCCCAATAATGTGCAAACCACTTGCCGCCATTTGCTTAGCTGCAAAACCTAAGCGTTCGTGCCCGTCGTGGTTACCGGCAATCATCAGCACTTGTACTCCTAACTCTGTGATAAGGCGATTAAGCACCTCATCGAGCAGAGTCACGGCGCTGGCGGGAGGAATCGACCTATCGTAAATATCCCCGGCAATAATCACCGCATCGACAGAGTGCTGCTCTGCCAATGTCACAATCTGATCAAGCACATAGGCTTGGTCTTCTAAGAGTGATTGATTGTGTAACTGGCGGCCAATGTGCCAGTCCGAGGTATGGATAAATCTCATCGTTGTTAAACCTTAATGGATACTAAGCCGATTCTATCGCACTGGTGCTTACCGTTTAACTTGCGAAGTTCCGGCACAAACGCTTGGCAATAACACCGCCAATTGACCCTAAAAACGCTTTAAAAATACTAGGTTACCCTAAACATTGCTGCGGAGTATAGCGAATACCAAGGGAGTGAAGAGATTTACAGCAATAAGGCCGAAAACTGTGCTTACTGCACTTATACAACCACATATTCGGCCTTATCAACGGAGAGGCAAATACGATAGCGGCTATATCAAAACAGTTGATATTGGCTCGCTAACAGTTTCACGCTCATGGCCAAGGACATAGTCACCACTAATGGCTTAATGATCTTAGTGCCCTTGGTCACAACTAAGCGCGAGCCTAAGGTGGCGCCGATTGCCTGCCCGGCAAGCATCACTAAACCAAGCACCCAAATCACTTTGCCACCCAAGGTGAAGAAGATAAGCGAAGCGATATTGGTCGAGAAGTTTAATACCTTGGCATGTGCCGTCGCTTTTGCCAGACCAAAACCGGCCAGCGTCACAAAGGCCAGCGCGAAGAAACTCCCTGTGCCAGGGCCAAAAAAGCCATCGTACAAACCCACACCGAGCGCGGCGGTAAAGGCAAAGGCGGTAGGTGTTAACACTTGATGACGGTCATCTTCCGAAATCTTTTTCGAAAACAGGAAATAACAACCAATAGCGAGGATTAAAAAGGGTAAGACTAACTCCAGTACTTTGGCATCGACCAACTGCACCAGAATCGTGCCTAAGGCGGCGCCCGCAAAGGCACAGATAAGGGACAGTTTAACGGCCTTCAAATCGACCAATCCCTTACGCACAAAGTACAAACTCGCAAAAAAGCTGCCACCGCAGGCCTGTAATTTGTTAGTCCCGAGTGCCACCGCCGGCGGTAAACCCGCCCACATTAACGCAGGGATAGTCAGCAAGCCCCCGCCACCAGCGATAGAGTCGATAAACCCCGCCACCATAGCCACGCCAAAGAGTAATGCTGCAATTTGTAAAGTCAGTTCAAATTCCATGATTGTTATTATTGAGTAATAGGAGCTAAGGCTTCACATTAGACTGCGTTTGCCTTATAAACGCAAAGGAGATATTGTCGCGCTAGCGTGAGTAAAGCTCACACTAAATACCCCCTATCATTTACTCGATTCGGATACGCCTATGTTTACTTCCTTGCCGCCCCTCAATGCATTACGAGCTTTCGAGTCTGCCGCCCGCTTGCAAAGCATGACACTTGCGAGCAAAGAACTGCATGTCACCCACGGCGCCATCAGTAAACAAATCCGTGTATTAGAAGAATTCTTAGGTTTTGCCCTCTTTGTGCGCCTGCATAAAAAAGTCGCACTCACGGACGAAGCAAAACGCTACTTGCCCCATGTGCAAGCGGCTCTGCAAACCTTATCAAGCGCCACAGCCGATTTACGCAGCCAAGGTTCACGACCACAAACCCTAGCGATCAATGTGTTACCCAGTTTAACCATCAACTGGTTAATCCCCCGGATGGAGCAATTTAAATCTCGGCATCCGCATTTGTATGTGGATCTTTCGATCGGTGACTTTGCCGTCGACTTCAGCCAGGGCCGTTACGACATCGCCATTCGCAGCAGCACTCAACTCCCCAGAGGGGTTAATTACATCAAGCTGATGGATGAAGACTTGTGCTTAGTGTGCGCGCCGTCACTCGCACCTAAACTCAAAAGCATCGAAGACATCAATCAGGTTACGCTACTTAAACACACCACTCGGCCAGAGCTGTGGGAGTATTGGGCGGATAAAGTGGGGCTGGTCCTCACGCAGGCGCAAACCTTTGGCGTCGAACATTTTTATATGTTGAGTCAAGCCGCAGCCAGTGGCATGGGCGCGGCACTGATCCCACGTTTTTTTATCGAAGAACAATTGGACAATGGCAGCTTGGTGATCCCGTTTCAAGCGCCTTTTACCAGCCCATACGCTTATTACTTGCTCACGCCCAAATCCCCTAGCCTGCCGCTAAAGGTACAGGCCTTTATCGATTGGATGCTCGAGTTATTTGCCCCATATCGGCAATCGTCAGATAACGACAAAGCCTAGATAACAAAAAACCACCTGAGCGGTGGTTTTTAACGGCTTATCTGGCGATAGGCTTAATGATGGCAATGTTCATCGTGAACATGGTCGTCATCCATAAACTCATCATCACCGTCTTGATGTTGCATTACGCCCCATCCATCGGTCATGCCGCCGAACTCGGCCGCAAAATCATTGAGAATGGTTTCTTGCTCAACCAAGTCATCGTAGTCTGGCACCATGTTGATGCATACGATGATTTCCCACTTGCCAAGTTCATCGTTAAGGTTCAGCTCAACTTCGCCTTCTAAATCGGAGTTAGCTAACTCTTCGAGTGCAGTTTCAGCATCGCGCTGATCATCGAAAACTAAAAAGAAATCAACATCGAGGGCTTTAGTGAGGTCAATTCCGGCTTCGGCCATCGCAGCCAGCATTTTGCCATTATCGTCGTCTGGAAATTGCATATCCTACTCCACAGTATCTGGCTTATTCAGCCGCAATGATTTGAACCGATTCACCATTAAAGCTGACGATGTCACCCGCAACGACTTTTTTACGTTTGCGCGTTTCCACTTCGCCATTGACGGTAACCAAACCTTCATCAATAACATGCTTTGCTTCGCCACCGGCATTCGACATGCCTTGTACCTTTAATACTTTGTACAATTCAATAAAATCTTCGCCAGGATACAAAGCTAACTGATTAATTTGCGCCACTTAAACACGCCTCAAAAAATAAACCTGCGGCATTATAGCAGCATGTCCAATGGGATGCAGATAATTTAACTTATCTTTGCCTTTCATCGGCGAGCAGCCCATAGGCGCATTCATCCTGCCACTCATCACCTATCTTAAAATGCTGCCGAAACACGCCTTCAAGTTGAAAGCCACATTTCTCCATCACCCGGGCTGAGCCGATATTGTCTTTGGCGCAGTGCCCAACCAATTTATGGACAGACAAACTCAAACAGGCCCAATCAACAACCGCCTGTAAACTCTCAGTGGCATAGCCTTTACCGTGCCCCGCGTGCGCCAGCAAATAACCGACCTCGGCACGTTGCTCCTCCACACTTTGACAATGAAGTCCGGTTAAACCAATAAACTCACCGCTATCTAGGGTTTCAATCACCAGTGTGAGCCAATCGCCAGAGGCATAGTCCCAGGTGGCTGAGCGCTGCTCAAACTTTTGCCGGATCACTTCGGGAGCTTCAGGAATACGCACATAGCGATTGATGTCAGGATCTTGATGTAATGCCAAGAAGTGTGGCCAATCCTGCTCCTGTAAACTGCGAAGTCTTAATCTGTCGGTATAGAGTTCAAGCATAGCGGCTCCCCAATGGATGGACGAACTAAAAAAAATGGCAGCCAAACGCTGCCATTGTCTCGGCAAGGAGACGATTAACCGCGGCTGGTCACTTCGAGTAAGTGGTAACCAAACTGGGTTTTAACTGGACCTTGAACCACGTTTAATGGCGCACTAAACACCACTTCATCAAACTCACGCACCATCATCCCAGGGCCGAATGAACCTAATTCACCACCTTGAGCACCTGATGGGCATGAGGAATGGGCGCGGGCGATTTGCGCAAAATCGGCACCGTCTAGGATCTGTTGTTTAAGTGCTTGGCACTGCTCTTCGCTGCTCACTAACAAATGTCTTGCTGTAGCCTGAACCATGGTAAAACTCCCTGAATAATCCTGAGACATTTGCCCCAAATATCATATGGTTCCCGTTTTTATGACATCTAAACGGGATGTGAATGTTGAGTATAAAAACATTCTGTTTAATTAAAAAGTCTTAAACTGCGCCGTAATTAATTTTGTTATCGATAACGGCGCAACATAATTGACTCAGTGTTAAGCCTTAGTCGCCGCAATCCAGCGATCAATTTTCTGTTCCATCACCGCCATAGGTAGCGAACCAGAGGTGAGGATCTGATCATGGAAGGCTTTTAGATCAAACTTATCACCCAGGGCTTTTTCAGCACGCTCACGCAGTGCAAGAATTTTTAGCTGGCCCACTTTGTAGGAGAGCGCTTGACCCGGAATCGCCATGTAACGTTCAACCTCGGCAATAATATCCGACTCGGCCATGGGCGAATTATCCTTCATATATTGAATCGCTTGCTCGCGGCTCCAGCCTTTGGCATGTAATCCCGTATCCACCACTAAACGCATCGCACGCAGCATTTCGTCTGACAGCTTACCAAAGTATTGATAAGGGTCGCTAAAGAGCCCCATTTCGATGCCTAAGTATTCAGCATAGAGCGCCCAGCCCTCTTCGAAGGCTGTATAGCCAGTGAAACGTTGGAACTCAGGAACGCCAGTGAGCTCTTGTTTAATGGCGATTTGGAAATGGTGACCAGGCGCGGCCTCATGTAATGATAACGTCGTCATGCCCCATTTCGGCTGAGCTTTTAGATTATAGGTGTTGATATAAAACACCCCTGGACGACTACCATCCACAGCCGGCGATTCATAGGATGCGCCCGCAGCCGACTGCTCTCTAAAGCTTTCAACCGGTTTAACCACATAGTCGGCCTTTGGCATCACATTAAAATACTGTGGCAAAACTTGGTTAATCTTATCTTTTAACACCATATAGCCATCGATTAGGCCTTGGCGATCGTTATAGAAGTATTGTGGTTCAGACGATAAGGAGGCGAAAAAGGCTTTTAAGTCACCTTTAAAACCCACCTGCTCACGGACTTTGTCCATCTCAGAAAGAATGCGCGCAACCTCATTCAGACCGATTTGATGAATTTCATCCACTGGCATGGTTGTGGTGGTATGGGAATTGGCTAAATGCTGATACCACGCCTTACCGTTTGGCAGACCAGACCAACCGTCGGTTGCACGGGACTTTGGCAAATAAGTCTGCTTGAAGTAATCGCGCAGCCCCGTTAATGCAGGCACTAAACGCTCATTAATCATCGCCTGATAACTTGCCGTTAGCTCAGCTTTATCTTGATCCGAAAAACCTTCAGGGAAGTGATTAATCGGTGAATAGAAAATGCTTTGGCTAGCATCCGTAGTAAGCATGGCATCAAGCTGTGGAATAATCCGCTCAACTAACACGCGCGGTAACACCACTTTACTGGCAATACCTTCATTCATGCGATTCTCGGCCAATTGGATCCAATCAATAAAGCCGTTAACACGCTGCTCCCAGTTGCGATAATCCTGTACTGTGTTAAAGGGCTGCGCACTCTCACCGCTACCCAGTTGCACCATAGTGATCACTGTGCTGTAGAACTGGCTGATCGGCATAAAGCGTGATGGGAAGGTTTCGTCCACTAAGGCCATTTCGCGGTCATACACAAACAGCGCATAGCTGAGTTGTAAATCGGCTGGCAATTGCTCAAGGTCAATCGCTCTCACTTGCGCTAAATAACGGGTATTAAGGTCATGACGCGCCTTAAGATATTCCTCGGTTAAGTCTCCACCAAACTGCGCGTTGTAATCATTTATACCGACAAAAGTGGCATAAATCGGCTCTAACTTTAAGTAATCTTTAAAATAGGCATCAACTAAGGCTGCGTATTTAGACTCAGCGGTTTGAGTTTCAGTTTGCGCCGGAGCGGCTTGGGTCGTACCTTCCTGTACTGCTGTCGTTGTTTCCGGCTTTGAGCAGCCTTGTAAAGCAAACACTAACGCTATCGTTCCCGCTAATAAACTTAATTTCATCTTTTATATTTCTCCTTTTGGGTCCGTGATAGCCAAACTCTTCCTATACTTAGTTCAAAGTCTGCTTACGGGATTCATCTATGATCTACTCATTTCGTAACTCAGGTTTTAGGGATCCTGAAACAGGGGTCTATAACCAAACCTATTTCATGGAAGTATTCAACCGAGAGTGGCACAGGCACATACGTGAGCAACAAAGCTTGGCGTTATTGTATCTGTGCCCTCACATTCATGAAACCGTCAAACAACCCCATTTACTCGAATTCTTTACTAAACAGGTACAAGAAGCACTGCTACGGGCGACAGATTTGATTGCAAGGTTAGATCACAACCATTTTGCGTTAGGACTTTTCAATATTGATGAGGAAGGTACTGAGGTGGTGTTAAAGCGTATAGAACAACATATTCAGGAATTTAATCAAGAATTTGGTAAAAATCACAAACTGAAAATCGATTATAAACTCGCTGCCTGCCTGTGCTTACCGACCCAAGAAAAGCGTATTGAATCCTTATTTAATAATGTCTCAAAGCTGTCACTCGAACTCGAACGCAATCAGCAACAATCGCAGGTGTTAGTAAAGCTTCAATAAAGAAAAAGCCCCTTACGGGGCTTTTTAGATCTGCATTGCGAATACAGTGAATTACAGTTCGACATTGTGCATACGCGCTTTCTCTTTAATATAAGAGATATAGCTGTTTGCACTCTTCTCAGTCTTCTTATCCTTCGCGGCTAATACAGCGCGGTTATAAGCTGACTTGTACTGTTTCAAACTTAAATGGGCTAGCGCCAATTCGAAGTTTGCTTCACCAGGATGTTCAATACCTAAAGAGATGGCTTTCTCAAGCACAGGGATCGCTTCAGAGTATTTCTCATTCAAGCTCAGTAAACGACCTTGTTTCAGGTACAGCTTGCCATCGTTATTGATAGCAGCCGCTTTTCCATAAAACTCAGCAGCTTCTTTGAACTCTTTCGCGTTTTGGTAGAAGCCAGCCAAAATCTCATAAGATTTTGCATCTTCAGTGATGAGGCCCGACTTCATGTTCTTTTGGAATACTTTAGCTGCTTGATATGGCGCACCTTTCTGTGCCATCAGCTGAGCTAAACGAGTGATGTTAGCTCCAGAATCCAAGAAACCATTACGGTAAGCCAAATCATAAGTCGCAAGCGACTTATCATAGTCTTCTACCATCAGATAAAACTGTGCTAACTGAACCCATAATCTGCCATCATCCGGGAATAACGGCACCATGACTTCTAACACACCAACGGCTTTTTTATACTTCTTCTGGTTGAAGTAAGACGTCAGTTTCATCTGATACAGACCTTTATCAGGAGCTTCGGCGAGTGAAAGACCTTTATCAGCCACTTCAATCACTTTGTCCCACTGTTTCAGTTCAGTGTAAGCAATACCGATACGACGATACATTTGAGAGTCAGCCTTACAAGTGAAGTCCATCCACTTGTAATAGTAAGGAATCGCTTCCTTAAACTTCTTCTCTTGTAACAACAAGTCGGCATAGAGGCGCAGTGTTGCCGCGTGATCTGTTCCACCTAAAATATCCGCTTCAACAGCTTGTTTCAGGTACTTGATCGCAGTATCCATCTTGCCTTTTTCGGCATAGAAGTTACCGAGCATACGCGCAACATACGCTTTATCGAAATCGTTCTTTGGGTTGGCTTCCAACAATATGGCAATCGCTTCATCAAGCTGGCCATTGGTGTAAGCTTCAAAGGATTTCTGAACCTTCTTGGCAGCACTTTCACCTACCGCTTTAGATTGGCGCTTATCAATTTCACATTTCTCAGCTGCAACAGCTGAAGAAATAGATAAGGCGCCACCACAAAGAGACAGTAATAACGCAACTGCGATTTTATTTGCATTACGCATTGTTATTTGCCTCCTTTATCTAAAGTGAAGTCTAGTTGTACTGTCATGCCTGGTTGTTTAAGTGGCTTGCCATCAACAATCTTTGGCTTGTACTTCCACTTTTTCAGTGCACGTATTGCTTCTTTATCGAATAAACGTTTAGGTTCAGCTTGGATAACTTCAACGTCATCTACACCACCTAATTCGTTAATCGTAAAGCGTAATTGTACCCAACCTTCTTTACCGTCACGCGCCGCAGCAATTGGATATTGTGGTTCGATACGGACGATAGGTGTTGCATCACCGTCACGCGTCATCATATTACCCAATTTGAAACCACCGGCACTGTGACCACCGGCTTCAACCCCACCCATATTGAACGACATAGACGTATCAATATTTGATGAAGTGTCTGGTGGCGTAGTATCAGGCTTCTGTGGTTGCTCTGGTGGTGGTGGCGGCTTAGGCACTACCCTTGGCTTATTCTGTGCTTTTGCATCCTGTCTATCCATGGTGATTTCAATTACAGGGGTCTCGGCCGATGTTTCAGCGCGTTGCGCCCCACCACCGACCAAGAACGCCATAAAAGCGAACAGACCAAAAGTCACAGCAGCACCAATAATGATTGATACTAGTGCTCTTAGCATATTAATCGTTCCCCGCAGATACCGAAATCTTATCTATACCAGCCGCTTTGACTTGGTCTAGAACTTTAACAACTAAGCCGTGTTGCGTATCTTTGTCGGCCTGGATCAGCACAGCTGCTTCAGGCGCTTCAGCTAGCATACGCTCAACGTTTGCAGTTACACGCTCGATATCAACCTGACGGTTTTCCATCATGATCACGCCAGTTTTGCTGACGCCGATAAAGATGTTAGCCGAAGGCTTAGAAGTCGCTTGTGAAGCTTTTGGTTTGTTATAGTCCAAACCAGATGGTTTCACGAATGACGTTGTTACAATGAAGAAGATCAGCATGATGAACACGATGTCGAGCATCGGTGTCATATCAATTTGCGCTTCCTCGTCTACACTGGAATGCTTTTTACGTGCCATGTTCAATCTCTCTCTAGTGGTGCGGCATGCTGTCTTTTAGCTTTTCTAAGCTGATTTTCATTTTGGCATCAAGGCGAGTACTGAAGAATACTCCCGATAATGCTGCAACCATCCCCGCCATAGTGGGCATTGTTGCCATTGAAATACCAGCCGCCATTAAACGAGCATTACTCGTCCCCTGAACTGCCATCACATCGAACACTGAAATCATACCGGTAACAGTACCTAACAAACCTATCATAGGACAAATCGCTACTAAGGTTTTAATGACCAGCATACGTGCATTCAAATCTTGCTTCGCTTGGGACAGCCAAGCTTCACGGATACGGTGTGCATACCAAGAGGTAGTTTCCTCTCTAGCATCCCATGCAGCTATGATTGCTTTATGTTGCTTTGGTGATATCCAATTAAGATACCAGTAACGCTCAAGCATCAATACCCACATTAAGAACAGCACAAACGCTACTAACCAGAGGACGTCGCCTCCGGAGGCCATGAAGCCCCTGACGGAATCCCATATGTCCATCAGGTGAATCATCATTAGTCAGCCCTCTTCTCAGCGTGCGCTGCGATGATACCAGCACTTTGCTCTTCCAGAACTTGCACGATTGACTTGCTACGAGCAACAACAACTGCGTGCATTAACATCAGAGGCAGAGCCGCAACCAGACCTTGAACTGTAGTGATCAGCGCCATAGAAATACCGCCAGCCATCAGTTTTGGATCGCCAGTACCGAACAATTGGATACTTTGGAAGGTTGCAATCATACCGGTTACTGTACCTAACAGACCCATCATAGGGGCGATAGCAGCCAGAACTTTGATGATTGAAATGCGAGACTCTAACGCAGGCGTTTCTTTCAGAATCGCTTCGTCAAGTTTCAGCTCTAATGTTTCAACGTCAACGTCTTTGTTCTCTTGATACACTTTCAGGATACGACCTAATGCGTTGTTACCTGGCTTATCAATGTTCTTACGTTGGCTGTTCACACGAGCGCCGATGATAGTCATAGTCACTAAACGTTCGATAGAGATCAACAGACCTAATGCTAACAGAGCGATAATGATGTAACCGATTGTACCACCCGCTTCTAAACGATCTTCAAAGCTTGCTTTGTTAGTGAAGATGTTTAACAGAACGCCACGAGCTGGGTCGATGTAGAATGGTGCAGTACCAGAAGTAGTTTGTTCCCACTTACCTACTGCACTAACTTGGTAGCCTTCTGGCTGTTGTGATAACTCTTGAATTAAACCTAATTCAGGGTTGTAAACAACATACTTGCCATCAGCAGTTAAGTTGTAAGTACCGATACGGTGAATCGTGGTGTTTTTAACGCTACCATCGATACCGGTTACAGAACCTTCGAATTTAACAACCTTACCAGATTGTGCCATTTCGAATAATTGTTCTTGCCAGAATTGCTCTAACTCTTCGATTTTTGGTAATTGCTTACGCGCACCTAAATCAGCGATGAACTTATCGCGATTTGGGTATTGAGCACTTACGTTTGAGCTCGCTAATTTACCAGCGAAATCGCCCGCTTCACCTTTAACCACACCGAACATCTCACCCAAGTCACCTTGAGCAGTTTTCAGGTCTTCTTCTAACTGAGCAATTTTACGCTCGTTGTCTAAGAAAGCTTGGTTTAGGTCTTTACCGCGTTGCTTCTCAGCCGCTAAAGCATCTTTTTCACGCTTTAACAGAGCCGCTTTATCGCCACGCTCAGCTTGGAACTCTTGTTCACGTTTGCTGTTAACTTTGCCTTCAGCAGCGCGATCAACTTTAACTTGCTGCAATAATTGATCGATGGTCTTAGGCGCATCAGCAGCGCTAGCCATACCAGCAGTTAAAGAAAAACTTGCAGCTAATACAGCTGTAGTAATTAACTTCTTCATTATTGTGCAGTCTCCGCAGCAGGAATTGGTAACGCGAATAGATCTAGAGCGCCTTGTTTACGGGCAATGCGGATACCTTTGGTCAGTTCACGCAAATAGCTGTCATCTAACTTATCCCAACCCTTAGATTCTGGGTTGTACATCCAGCCAGTCTTTTGATCTAAGCTCTGAGCATAAAGAGCTACGCGACCTAAGTTAAAGAAGTCTACTAATACTTCTTTACCGTCTAAGGTCAATTTACCTTGGTTAACTGCAACAGCACTACCGTATTCACGCTCGATGCTGTACGCATCCAGAATCAAACGGTATTTTTCAGCTAAAGTTACTTCAGCAGTGTTTAACAGTGTTTTTAACTCTTTAACGCGGTTAGCGCGAACTTCAGAGTTAAATGGCAGGTCTAATTGAACGAACTGTTCTAAAGACTCAACCATTTTAAACATTAAAGGCACAACGCCCTGACGCAGTTTATCTACGCCGTTAATGTCAGTTTGAATCGCGTCCATCGTTTTTTGTTGGTCAGCGACTAAGCTGGCAACGTAATCGTTATAGGACTTCAGTGATTCACGCTCATCAGCAACAGAACCATACTCAAAAAGCATGTCTTGTGCTTGATCGAAATACTTATCAACATTCTTTTGCGACGCAGCAGCATCAGCATGGATCATACTATCCGCTTTTTGCACGTCGGTAAGAGGATCTGCAACTACTAAGTTGCTGCTCGCTAATGCCAGCACGCCAACAAGTGCAGTAGCGATTTTTGTTCTATTGCTTACCTTGGACATAGTTCCCAACCAATTTGAAGTGAATAAAAAAGTTAACTTAACAGCAACATCACTTTAAGCAAGACTTACTTTAGTAAATGCTTACTGTAAGTCCATCTTTCTCTTGTGATTCTTAGTTTTTTCTTCCCTTTCCTATGCCTTTACAGGCATAGACCCGCTGGCATCATTTCACAAAATGTTGACCTGTGTCAACATTCGGGACACGTAAAAACTAGTGTAAAGAAGTCTTAGTTATGAATTTTTTTACGAAAGGTGTTTTTTTAAACAAACTGAGTCAAAGGGAGTAAATGCAGTTGGTGAATATGAGAAAATTCAGCTTAAAAATATTTGACAGGTACTACTTTTATTGCCATTAAACTATCTGTAGGTATGCAGCTTTTAATGCCGAACTTAATAAAAGTGCGCCCAAGGATATTTCCCGAGCGCACCTAGATTTGACTAATACTCTGAATTAGAGAGCTAAATTAAAACTTCTGATTCAGGTTTAAGAACCAGCTACGTCCAAATAAACGATACGTACTTTCGTCTGTATTAGCATTGAAGCCTGTTTCAATATATGGAGGCTTTTCATTGAACAAGTTAGTCACACCAAGAGTAACTGTTGTATTAGTTTTAAATGCATAACTTGCAGTTAAATCATGATACATCACACTTGGGATCTTATAAGTTGGTAAGTAACCATACTCACCTAGTAAATCTGACTTGGTCCAGTAAGTTAGATCTTGATAAGTCATGCTAGAGATATAGTTAGTACGGTACGTTACAGTTAAATCATCAAGTTTGTACGCGGTCGTGAAGTTCCACTTGTCTTTAGCATAGCTAGTATCGTTAATAAACGTACCTGCTACATCACCAAAGCCATAGCTATATTCCACGGTGCCATCAGGCATTTCAGTTGTTTCGAAAGAGTTTTCGCCACGTTCAAGGAAATGCGTCCACACAAAATTGAAGCTGAAGTCACCAAAACCAGTTTCTAATGCATAATTAGCTTCAAAATCAACACCTTTTGCAGTCATGCGAGCTAAGTTTGTGTTACGAGCTTCGATATAATCAATCGATCCATCGGACTTACGATTAACGTTTTGGCATAAAGTATCCAAACCACCAATATAGCAAGCATCCAGAGAATCAATTGGATCGATTGCTGTAATAACGTTATCAATATCTACAGCCCAATAATCTAAAGTAAGGCCTAAACCTTCAATAAAGTCAGGAGAATAGGCAACCCCAACAGTGAAAGTATCACCTTCTTCAGGTTCTAACTCAGGGTTACCACCAACTTTAGCCAGTTGCTGTTGGTCATCGTTATTTAAGCCGCCAGCAGGAACTCCATCGGCCATACAACGCGCTTGAGCATCCGCAGTGAGATTTGACCAGTTGTTTATACGGCAAGGATCTGTACCTGCATTAAAGGAATCACCACCAGGTGAATAGAGGTTACTAATCGTAGGAGCACGGAATACTGTACCATATGTACTACGGGCAAGCAGACCATCGAAAATAGCCCACTCTAAACCAGCTTGGTAAGTTGTCGCACCACCGAAGGTATTGAAGTTATCATAACGAATACCTACAGGCATTTCTAAACGTTCAACACCTGGTAAACCTTCTAGCAATGGCACACGGAATTCAGCAAAAAGCGAGTTCACATAGAAAGAACCAGAAGTCCCCTGACCTTTGTTACCAGACACTTGGCCCATGTACTTTCCTGAATCCACTTGAGAAACTAATTTCTCAGAGCGATATTCATAACCAAAGCCACCACTTACAGAGCCAGCTGGCAAATCAAAAATGTCACCACCTAAGAATGCCGTAAATGTATCGAGAGTGTATTTAGAAGTATCGACTAAAGGAGAGGTAATGTAATCTAACATCTCCTGAGTAATACTACCAGCACCACCGAATAAGTTTAGAGAAACGCAGTCAGCAATTGGGTTATCAGCTGTACCGCAGACGATGTTTCCATTTGCATCCTCAAAAGATGGGCCAAGTGCCTTAGCTAAGTTAGGACCATACAATTGACCAAAGTCAGTGCTTTGGATTTGTTCAATACCATAGTTATAGTTTACATCTAAAGACCAAGTGTCGTTTAGAGCAATCTCAGTACCTATAACTTGCTGAGCACGAAGCACATCCTGCTCAAATGAACGACCACCTTCAATCATACGACGACGAGCTTGTCTTACATCTTCACCGAATGGGTTGTAATAGTTGTCTTTAGATACACCATTTGAAGCAATACCTGTCGTCGGGTTAATAACGGTGTAACCTGGATCTGTACCCGTGTTAAATGGAACTGCCGCTAATTCTTGGCGAGAATTACGTTTGTTTATGCGAGTTTCAGAATAAACAGTTACTGAATCATTTAGCTCTACACTACCATCAACGTAAAAGTTTATCTTTTCGTACGGTGTTTGTAAGTAGTTTACTGGATTATAGTTATAAGTATCTGTTGCACCAGAATACTTCCTCATATCACTTAATGTAGCAACGCCTGAACCCACATCACCATTATCGCGACAGGTACCATTTGTAAATGAACCTGATTGGCTAAAGAGGAAAAAGTTACCGCAAGGGATAATCGAACTACCAGCATCAAAAGCGTTCGCACCATCTCTTCCTGGTGGAATTAAGCCGTTTTGAGCAAAACTTTCTGGATCATCTATATTCCATGGATGTTGGAAAAAGTCGATATCAGTTACATCACCTTGATAAACTTCATCCTGCTTAACATAATCGAGGTTTACAACGAAATGACCAGAATCGAATTTCTTACCAGCTAATAAACTGAAGCTTGTTTGTTCACCAGCACTTACATCAAAGTTCTGCTTGGTCTGAGCATTAAACTCTACGCCATCAAAATCACGCTTAGTAATAATGTTAACTACACCAGCAACAGCATCTGCACCATAAGTAGCTGAGGCACCATCTTTCAGAATTTCAACACGCTCAATCATTGATGCAGGAATACCTTGCATATCTGATGAAACTGGACGGCGACCATTAATAAGCACCAACGTACGAGATGCTCCTAGGCCCCTTAATTCAACATATGCATCACCATTACCACCGTTGTTAGTAGTTGTCGCAATTGGTGAGCCAGACATAACAGATGTCGATTGTAAAAATTCACCAATATCCTGAACACCAAGACTTGCAATTTGTTCTGATGTGACAGTGGTTACTGGAGTTGCAGTTTCTAAGTCAGTTCTTTTAAGACGAGAACCTGTTACCTCAATACGTTCTACTTTATCAGCGCCGACTTCATCAGCAGCCATCACTAATGGCACGTTTAGCGCAGTTGCAGCTACGCCACCAATCAATGCGAAACGCACAGACTTGGCTAAAAAGTTATTCTTATGCATTGTCTATCTCCCTGGACATATTATGTCTTTATTATAATCCGCTTATTTAATAAGCAGTTTCAAACAGGAGTACCTCGAAAAACTACGGAGCACTCAGCGAAAACAATAAAATCACATATAAAACCTTTAATCAACATAAAATAAACAAATAAAACAAAATGAAGACAAGATAATCATAAGAGAACTGAGGAAGCGTCGGTAAAAACAAAAACGCCAGTCATTGCTGACTGGCGTTTTTTGTTAACTTTTAGTTATCTAGTTTCTAGATAAACAGTTGAGGCTTAAAGCGTATAGCGGATACCAATGGCGATGCCGTCGTCTTCTGACAATGACATTCTTGCTTCTTGCGCTTTATCTGAGCTGGTAAAGTCGCTGTAATCTTTACGTGCTTCAACATACAGAACCGTGTTTGGATCCCAAACAAAGTGTAAACCTACGACTACAAACTGACGCTTGAACACATCATTAGGATCGGCGTTAAAGTTAGGTTGAATAACATAATCTTTACCAGCATCCAGAATGTTGTAAGACACAAATGGACGTAAACCGTTATCAAACTTGTAAGAAACTAAAGTTTCAACACCATAGGCATCTTTGATCAAGCGGCCAATGTTATCGGTATCGTGGTTTTCTTCTTTGTGAACGTTGGCCGCAACATATAAGCCATCTTTATCGAAGTCGCCCCAAGTTGCGCCCACGCCGTAGATCAGATCAACAGCGGTTTTTTGATCGCCATTGCCATAGGCAATATCAAATTCACCACGGTTAATACCCGCCATCAAGCTTAGCTTATCTGTCGCTTTGTAAGTTACAGAGCCGCCATAGGTGTAATCATAAGTGACTTGTTGTGCTTCTTTCTTACCTGCGTTCCATTCCACTTCACAGGCTTCTTCTGTGATGTTTTCGATATCACAGGTGTAGAAGCTGCTGTTTTTCAATTGCGCCTGAACCGCAAAACTCACATCACCAATGCTGTTACGGTATTGAACAACTTTGTCACCACGACCAACACCGTTTACTGCACCGTCGTCTTTGTTAAAAGTGTAAACACCTGCCGCGTTACCATCCCATACAAAACCGTAGTTGGTGTTGTAAACCACGTCATACCAAGCACCCCATTGCTTACCAATAGTGATAGTGCCGTACTCATCGTGGCTAATGCCCGCGTAACCTAAACGGTTGTAGAAGAACTCATCTTGTACAGATTCGAAGCGATTGTTGTAGACAATATCGCTGCTGCCAACAGGGTTCACACCCCATTCCAATTTAGCAAAGGCGTTCCAACCGTGGGTTAACTCACGGCTGAAACCAAAATTAATTCGTGAAGCACCATTAACAACCTCAGTTTCACCTTGAGTGTTGATTACACGCGCATCGATAAAGCCACCGATTTCTACCGCATTTTTATCATCTTTGTAGATTTCGATTGCAGATACTGTTGGGGCGAGAAAGAGTGCTGCTAGCGCAGTTGCTACTAACGTTTTGTTCATTTGGTGCTTAACCTTTTCGTTTATGTTTTATCAACGTCATTCCGTTGTTATATTTCCTTACAATTTCCCGGTGAGAGTAGCAAATTTTCATTACACTCTCCAAGCGAAACCTAAAGATTATGTAGAGAAACATCACAAAAACAGCGTGTTTAACCTCTATAAAACAGGTTAAAACACTACAAAGACCAGCAAACAAAACACAAAACACACAATGGAAACACTAAATTAACAACAGCTGATTCGACGTAATGCTGGTGTAATTTAGTTTCATTATTGAAAAAACAGGCTCTGCAATAGGGCCAATTTGCTTATCAATGTAGTACTGATAATCAATTGTAGACGATCTATGCGAAACGGGTTCAGGACCGTTTACAGTAATTACATAATCAATCTGTGCCCCTCGCTTGCCAAAGGATGCCTTTCCTGTTAACTCACAAAGCTGGCGCGCGACTTTCACATGGGGAGAAGACTTAGCCGTGTATTCGTCTAAATTTCGGCGCATACGTTTACTAAACACTAACTCATCATCGCGCTTGCCCGCTTGAAGTTCGCCGATAACATCAGCCAAATAACCACTAATATCCCGTTGGTTAAACATGCGCTCATAGAGTTCAGCCTGCACCTTGCGGGCTAAGGGGCTCCAATCGCTACGAACCTGCTCCATTCCCTTAAAAGTGATTTCTAACGCTCCGCTATGGTTACGCCAAGCTCCAACATAGCGCTTTTTACTCCCCTCCTCCGAGCCCCGCAGGGTCGGCATAAAAAACTGTTCGTAGTGGCGCTCAAATTGCAGCTCGAGAAAACTTTCTAGCTGAAACTCCTGCGCAATTTTACTTTGCCATTGCTGATTCATTCGCACGGCAATCTGCTTACCTAAGGCATTAATATCACTGAGATCGGGTTCTGGGCCTAAATAGACGAAGGTGGAGTCCGTATCCCCATAAATGACTTGGTAGCCCATCTCCTCAATCCACGCGCGGGTTTGTTTCATAATTTGATGACCGCGCATGGTGATGGAGCTTGCCAGTTTCGCATCGTGGAACACACAGCCTTGGGAGCCTAAAACCCCATATAGCGAATTCATAATGATTTTAATCGCTTGCGATAAAGGCGCATTCGCCTCCCGCTTAGCTTTCTCACGTTGCTCTGAGAGATTTTGGATGAGTTTGGGCAGAATAGGTTGATGCCGATTAAAACGCGCGCCCAAAAAACCCGGAACAGTTTCAGGCTCATCTAATGCAGATCCGTCCTCATTATCTAAACCTTCAATCAACCCCTTAGGATCAATCAAAAAAGTTCGGATAATCGATGGATAAAGGCTTTTAAAGTCAAATACTAAAATATGCTGATAAAAACCAGGGACAGAATCCATCACATAACCGCCAGGGCTTTCAATCCCTTGGCTAGCAGGCTCAGCGGGCGCGACGAAGCCCGCTCTATGTAAATGCGGTAGATACAAGTGGTTGAATGCGGCGACCGAGGCGCCTACGCGCCCCAGTTCTAACCCCGTTAACTCGGCACGAGCGAGGGCAAAATCCCACAATTGAGTATGTTCAAAAATATCCCACACTAAGCGACTATCGGTCAGATTATAATGCGCAAGGCCTTGTTTATTTTCGGCAAATAACGCATCAATCTCTTGGGCTCGATTTTCCACATCATGAATCGCTTTACCTTCACCGAGTAAAGCTTGGGCGACAAACTCCAAGGAGAAACGCTCAAATTGATAAAAGGCCGCCTTTAACCAATCGATACCATCGAGCACCACACGCCCTGGCAAACTTAAGGTTTCTGGCCGAAATTTATTCTCAACTTTCCACTCAAGGAGCGCGCCACCTCGACCAATACGCAGCGGGATCCGGTGCAGTAACGCACGTCGATATAGCAGGGCCAAGTCAAAGGTCACCACCGACCAACCAATAATCACATCGGGATCAAACTCTGTAAACCAGGTGATGAGACGATGGATAAGTGCGGCCTCATCGTTCACCCATTCGATATAGATTGCAGCATCTGGCTGCGCCTCGCCCACCACAATGACTTTTTCATAGGGCTGAGATTGCGCATCGCGTCCATAAAGGGCCACGGAATAGAGTAAACCGTCAAAACTGCATTCAAAATCGAGGGAGATTGAGCGCAGTTTAATTGCAGGCTGCGGCGCAACCGCTTTGGCGCGTATAGCGCTAAAAACAGGCAACTGTCCATCTATGCCTGCTTTGCCGACAAAATGCCCTAAAAATGCCACATCGAGCGCCACAAAACGCTCGATTAAAAAACGCTGTTCGGGACGAATATCCGCCTCAAATAAGGGAATCCCCGCATCCGTCGCTATCCGCTGCAAGTGACGAAACACACTACTCGATGGGGCATATATCGCCGCCACGCTTTGTCTTTTAAAGCTTTTAAGTGCAAGCGGCACAAAGCGCAGCGCCAGCCCCGGCGTCTGTAACTGCAATGCCGCCATATCGCTTTGATGACAAAAACAAATGTACTCAGAGTCCGGTAACTCCACCAGCACAGGGCCTGAAACGGTGGCGAGATAATACTGCAACACAAGCGTTGCACCGCGCGTAATAGCATGGCGCGTGAGGACGCGTCCCTGTACACTCACAGGCGCAGCCGTGTCAGGCGTCAGACTCTCGGGGGGATTCAACTGCGGTTTCACTCTAAGGCTCTCGCTGTTTATTGTTTCTCGGGACACAGAATAAAATTGCCATAAAATGGCAGAAAAGTTTCTTAGGCTATGCAATCACTGTTATTATGTACAGCATTAATTCGATAAAGTAGTGCCGCATGTTACCTGACAACGTAAAAAACCAGATCCGCGCTATCTATAAAGATATTGCCGCGGCTTTGCCTAATTTTAGGCCACGCCGCGAGCAAAATTTTATGGTGGCAGAAATCTCTAAGACCCTAGCTGGCGACTATGACAAAGATAGACGCATCATAGTGGTCGAAGCGGGTACGGGGATTGGTAAATCATTGTCTTATATTTTGGGCACGATCCCGCTTGCGCTCGCGAGTAAGAAAAAGGTCTGTATCGCCACGGCAACCGTGGCGCTGCAGGAGCAGTTACTGCACAAAGACTTACCGTTTTTTCTCGAACAATCAGGGCTAAACTTTCGCTTCGGTCTGGTTAAAGGGCGCCAGCGTTATGTCTGTTTATCTAAACTTGCCATGCTGATCGGCGATGATAACAGTACCCAAATGGCCATGTGGCAAACAAAACCGGATAACAGCCAAATTGCCATGCTGCAGGAGCTGCTAAGCGATTTTAATGAAGGCCGCTGGAACGGTGAAATCGATACGCTATCGACACCTATACCTGACCATCTCTGGCAACAAATCGCCTGCGATAAACACAGTTGTCACCGGCAACTCGCCAGTCATCGAAATTGCCCGTTTCACAAGGCCCGAGAGGATGTGGATACCTGGGATGTACTGATCGCCAACCACAGTTTGCTGTTTGCCGACTTAGAGTTGGGTGGCGGGGTGATTTTGCCCGATCCCGAAGACGTATTTTACGTCATTGACGAAGCTCACCACTTACCTATTGTTGCCCGGGACTTTTCTAGCGCACAGGCAACGCTTAGGGGCGCCGCCGATTGGCTCGAAAAAGTCGGGAAGACCAGTGCAAAGTTACAAAATCAGATAAAGAGCAACAATATCATCGCCCCAGCGCAGGCGATGCAGGATCATATAGGTGACTTAATCGCTCAGCTCAATCAAGTCGCCCACTACTGTGACACTCAAACCAAACAGTTTGCCAATCCCGAGAGCCGCTATCGGTTCGAACACGGTAAATTGCCCGATGCACTAAAAATTCCCGCCGAGAATCTCGCGGCCACCTCTAATCTTGCCCTTAAGCAATTTAACAAGATGCAATTATTGCTGGCCGAGGCGATAAAAGATGGCGATATTCCTAAGCATCAAGCGGAAGCGTTACAGGCCGAAATGGGTTTTATGCTGCAGCGACTCGAAAATCTACAAAAGCTCTGGAAAATGATGGCAAAGGAAGATTCCACGAAAGGCGCGCCCCTCGCCCGCTGGATTGAATTGCTCACAGGCAAACAGGTCGATTATCTGTTTAGCGCCTCACCGATTGAAGTCGGGTTTATGCTCGAGTCTATGCTGTGGCAAAAGGCCGCTGGCGTCGTGCTATGTAGTGCAACGCTTCGGGCGCTGAATAACTTCGACCATTTCGCCCATCAAGTGGGATTATCGGTAAAGGACGGCAGTCGTTATCTCGCCCTGCAATCCCCCTTCGATTATCCGAATAACGCCACGCTCTACTTACCTAAGATGAAAACCGAGCCGACGGACGATGCCTATACCGCTGAGCTTGCCGAACACATTTTGGAGCTGATTGAAGGCGAAATGGCCACCTTAGTGTTGTTTGCATCTTACTGGCAAATGGAGAAAGTCGCCGAGTTGCTCGAGGGCAAACTCACGCAGGAAATTCTTATTCAAGGTAATGCCCCGCGCCAGCAATTGCTTGAGACTCATAAAGCCAAGTGCGACAAAGGTGAGCCGAGTATCTTGTTCGGCACCGGCAGTTTTTCTGAAGGTCTAGACTTACCCGGAGATTACCTCACCAATCTCATCGTCACTAAACTGCCCTTTGCCGTGCCAACCTCACCCGTCGAGCAAGCCCATGCCGAGTATGTGAAAATAAAGGGTGGAAATCCGTTTCTGCAACTCACCATTCCTGATGCATCGCGAAAGCTAATCCAAAGTTGTGGTAGATTACTGCGTAAAGAGCAGGATTACGGCCGAGTCACTATCCTAGATAGACGATTAGTGACCAAACGTTACGGCAAATCCTTACTAGACGCTCTGCCCCCCTTTAGACGAGTCATTGAGTAGGATTAAGATTTGGAGTTGTTACTCGAGCCCAGTAATTGGGCCCTGTTGGCTGTCATTGGCTTAATTGCAGGTTTTATCGATGCCGTAGTCGGTGGTGGAGGCCTGCTCTCCATTCCTGCCCTGCTCACCCTCGGGATCCCGCCCCACACCGCCTTAGGTACCAATAAATTTGCCGCCAGTTTTGGCTCCTCCATGGCAGCTTGGACCTATTATCGACAACATCTGCTCAAACCCAGTTTTTGGTATATGGCGTTTATCGCCACCTTTATTGGCGCGGTACTTGGCAGTGTGTTGGTGTACTTATTAAATGCCCAGTGGCTTGAAAAAGCCTTACCACTATTGATTATTGGCATCGCGATATACAGCTTACTGAGCCCCAATGCTATCTCGGATACCGATTGCCAGGCACCAACAAAAGCTCAATCTAAGCTCAAACAAAGTCTGCAAGGGCTCTTGCTGGGTGCTTATGATGGTTTTGCAGGCCCAGGCATTGGCGCCTTTTGGACTGTGAGTTCAGGCACTTTATACAAATTACCGCTGTTGCATAGCTGCGCGCTTGCCAGGGCCATGACCTTTACCAGTAACTTGACGGCGCTGGCGATCTTTGGCTTTCTTGGGCAAGTCCATTGGCAAATCGGCCTGTGGATGGGGTTATCTATGATGCTCGGCTCCTTTATCGGCGCCCGCTGCGCGATAAAATTTGGTATGCCTTTTATTCGGCCTTTGTTTATATTAATTGTCCTGTCAATTGCCGCTAATCTGGCGTGGAGCGCATGGTTTTGAACACTTCGCAGCTAATCAGCACGTTGAAAAATCAGCTAATAACCCTTGAGCAAGAAGTACTGCAACACGACAGTCACCTTGCGCCGAGTCAGCGTAAACTCTTGCAGGATATTGAGCGCTTTAATCAATCGCTGTTTATTCAAAATGGCGCTCAGCTGATGCCCTGCATTGAACAAATACGTAATAGTATCGGCCAGTTAGAGAAACAGATCGCCCTAAAACTCGCGCCGCAAACCATCGCCTTAAGCTGTGAACGTATTCAAGACCGTTTTACCGCGGTTAAACGGGCGCTACTGACGACCTCAATCGATATAAAGTCTAAAAATCAACAACGTGCCAGTAAGCGCGCGCGTTTTGCCCAGCAACAGGCACAGTCGCACCAAGCCAGCGGGTTTGCTTGGATTGCCAGCAATGTGTTACAAAATAGCCACGAAATCTATGCCGAATTAAACAAGCATCTGAATTGGGCGAAGAAATTTGAACAAAGAATTGCAGAAATGGAGTCAAAACTTGAAAACTGTCATAGTGCTGACAAAATCCGTTTGCAAAATGACATCCTTTTGATGCATCGTCGTTTGGGTAAATGCAGGCAAGCCATCAGTTATATTGAAGATCGCATTCAAGCATTCGAACGTCCGCATCAGAGCCATAATCGTTAAGGAGCAACAATGAAATCACTTTTGCCAATCAGCAGCCTGCTAGTGCTACTCGGCTCTGCCTCAGCCTTTGCCGCAGATCTGAATATCCCTATGTCCTTCGAATACCTTGCCCTCGATGGCAAAAAAGTCGAGTCCAGTGTATTCAACCATAAAAGCAGCTTAGAGTTGGCGCCCGGCACTCACAAAATCGCGATCCGTTACCATGAGATGGTTGAAGACGATTTCAGTGACAGCCAGACCTTCGTTAAGTCATCGCCTTTTATCGTGACCTTAGAAGTGGACGGCGATCATCAATATTATTTGCAAGCCGCAGAGGGCAAGGTCGTTAAAAAGCCTAAAACCTTCGCTCAAAACCCACAAGTGGTGTTAACCCGTGCTGATAAAGGTCAGGTGAGTTACCAAGTGACAAACACCGATATTGAAGAAGAGAGCTTTGTCTCCCGTCTCTTTAGCGGTAATCAAGCGGTAGATGTGTCAGGTACTGCCGCAGCAGCAACGGGCGCAGCAGGCACAGCGGCGGTTGTTGCCGCGCCAGCCCCCACTTCGGCGCAGGCAGCCGTTAACGCCACCTCATTAACCGCTCCAGTTGATACATCTAAAGCAGCTGGTGCGAATCCACAGCAAATGCTGCAATACTGGTGGTTACAGGCCGATGAGAAAACACGTAAAGAATTTATGAGCTGGGCGATTTCTCAACTCTAATTAAGATGATCCCATTGGTTTATCACGCCAGCTACTCCAAGCTGGCGTTACCCTCCCACCATCGCTTTCCTACGACCAAATACGCGCGTCTTTACCAGTATCTGCTCGATAATCAACTGGCTGTACCGGCTCAATTCCATACTCCCTCACCGATGACGGCTGAAGATGTTATGCAAGTGCATCAGCAAGATTATGTCGAACAATTTATCCAAGGCAGCTTAGCTAGTGCGGCCTTAAGACGCATCGGCTTTCCATGGAGTGAAGCCTTGGTCGAGCGCACCTTGCACTCGGTATCGGGGACGAGTTTGACCGCACGTTTAGCCTTGCAAACGGGTATCGCCCTTCACTTAACTGGCGGCTATCACCATGCTCATTATGACTTTGGCAGTGGCTACTGTATTTTCAATGACTTAATTATTGCCGCTCGCAAACTGATGGCCGAGCAGCAGTTACATAAAGTGTTGATTTTTGACTGTGATGTGCACCAAGGCGATGGCACCGCCACCCTTAGCCACAGGCATCAAGGTATAATAAGTTGCTCCATCCACTGCAAAGAGAATTTCCCGAGTCGCAAACAGCAATCCCACTATGATATTGAATTGACTAAGGGTTCGGATGATAGCGCTTACCAGGAAACCGTCGAGCAGACTCTCGAACTGCTGATTCGCCTCCATCAGCCGGATCTCATCCTGTATGACGCTGGCGTCGATATCCACCAAGATGACGACTTAGGGCACCTAATGATCAGCAAGCAGGGTTTGTATCAACGTGATTTAACCGTGTTATCTATGGCAAAAGCGGCAAATATTCCTGTTGCGGCGGTAATTGGCGGCGGCTACAGCCGAGACGAACTACAATTAAGCCAAAGACATAGCCAACTTTTTATTGCAGCCAACCATTTGTGGTAGCAAACTCAATAAAAATCATCATGGAGCACAGCGATGCAACTCGAAATCCGTAACTATTACGAAGTTCTCTTAATGGAAATGTTATCCGATGAAGGTCTAATGGATGAATTGCCGGAGGATTATTTAGCCGATCTCTGCTGTGTTACCCTTAATCAACTGCCAGTACGCTATATTCGCCACCTAGTAGATACCTATTTCTTCGAAGATTACAACGAGTTACAAGAAATGAAACGAGAAATCCAAGCCGCATTAGAAAAATCTCGTGCCTTTCTTAAACAGAATCTACAAAAAAGAATGCAGCAGGAAGAAGCCGACAGCTAAGTCGCGCGGTAATGGCATAACTAAGTTGATTAGCCCATAAGCTTGTAATTCAGCTGAATTGGCTAAATAAATGAGCTTACGTTGTTAGAGATAATGAATTCGGATTGAAGATAAAGAATAGTAAAACATGATGAGGAGATTTGGAGGTTCCCCTAGAGCCGACACCCCGGCACACGAGTCGCTTGCTGCGGTTGCTCCCTTCCGGGCCTGGCCGAGTTCACAAGTTATCATTGCGGGGGGACCCTAGGGTCACCATAACTTCGAGTGTATCACTTGGTGGATGATCACTGAACGACGCGGATTATCCCCCATGGCTCCTATGGGATCAAGTGCTAATCCGTCCGTTTGGCAAATATCCGGTTTAATTGGACAATCTATAGGCAAACTAGCCAAGTGAAAATGATAAAAGCCTGCTAATGCAGGCTTTTTCTTATAAGGGCTCCAGCACCAAGAGTCTGGAGGTGCCTTATCCCTAGAGCTTTATCATATGACGATTTTGCTCAATTAACTTAGCGCCAATGCCAGAGACATTGGCTAGCTCATCAATGGCCTTAAATTTACCATTTTGCGTTCGATAGTCTATGATGGCCTGCGCCTTAGCCGCTCCAATGCCCTTAAGCAGCTGTAACTGTTCAGATGAAGCAGTATTAATATTCACCTGAGCCGAATCAGGCATGGCCTGCTTAGCATCGGTAGTTGCCTTTTTAACCTCTGTCTGAGCTTGCGCTTGAACTTTGCTAACATCTTTTGCGGGATCCGCCGCCATCGCAGGTAAAGCGAATAGGGTGGAAAATGCAATGGCACTCACCATCGCGGGTAAACGATGTGTTATTTTCATAATGCTTCCTCTCTCCTTGAAATTCGGCCTTTCGTCCTACTTCCGTGGCCTTCAATCAAACATAGACGAAGCTTTTATGAATTTCCAAACGGCTCAAAACAAATATTGCGAATCGCTAACATAACCCATTCTTTGCAGATAGCGTTGTTGGTGATGTAGCACACAATACGTCGTGCCATAAAACAAAAAGGATGCCAAAGGGCATCCTTTGGCTAAGAACCACAAAACCATTACGCCAGCATCGCCAAAGCTTGGTTTAAATCCTCGATGATATCGTCACAATCCTCTAAGCCGATTGAGATCCGCAGTAAATTATCGCTTATTCCAGCTGCCTGGCGTGCCTCTGGCGTGTAGGGTGAATGGGTCATGGAGGCCGGATGCTGGATAAGAGACTCCGCATCCCCTAGACTCACGGCAATTGAAAACAGCTTAAGGTTACCGACAAAGGCCATGGCTTGTTCAAGAGAGGCGGCTAACTCAAAGGCTATCACGCCACCAGCTCTCGCCATCTGTCCACCGATAAATCGATGCCCTGAATGGGATTTGAGCCCGGGATAATACACCCGAGTCACTGCGGGATGTTGCTCCAAAAACTCGGCGACACGCTGGGCACTGTCACAATGGCGCTGCAAACGCACATCTAAGGTTTTCAGCCCGCGCAAAATCAGCCACGCATCGTGGGGAGACATCACTGCACCGATATCCTTTAGGATTTCATATTTCACTCTGTGCAGCGGCTCTTCACTGCCACACACGATGCCAGCAATTACATCGCCGTGCCCATTCAAATACTTAGTCGCACTGTGTACCACTAAATCGATACCGAATGCTAAGGGTTGCTGCAGTAATGGTGTCATAAAAGTATTATCGACAATGCTGACAAGTTGATGCCGTTTCGCAATATCGACGATACCTTTGAGATCAAACACCTGTAGATGAGGATTAACCGGAGTTTCACAAAAAATCACCCGAGTGTTGGGTTTGATGGCCAGTTCAATCGCGGCTAAATCGGTAAAATCGACTAAGGTGACTTCGATGCCAAAACGGGCAAATTGGCTGGTCATAAGGGCAAAAGTACAACCATAAACCGCATTGGAAGCCACTAAATGATCGCCCATCTGCAAGTTAGCCAGCAGCGCCGCCGACACAGCCCCCATGCCAGAGGCCGTTGCCGCCGCCGCTTCTGCCCCTTCTAAAATCGCCATTTTACGCTCCAGCTCGGCAACGGTCGGGTTACCTAGGCGAGTATAAATATAACCGGGTTCGTTGCCAGCAAATCGCTCGCCACCTTGCTGCGCCGACTCAAAGACAAAGGTCGCCGTTTGATAAAGTGGCGTCACTAAAGTACCAAAGGCTTCACACTCATGTCCGGCATGAATGGCTTGGGTTGCGGCTTTCCACTGCTTGCTTGATTCATCTTGCATTGCTCACTCCTTGTTGTCGCAGTGCCTCATTCGCTTATTGTTTCATTGTTCGTTTTAATGAGGCCATGCTTAGCATCTTGATAAGTCCTATTGATAAGTTAATGAAACATTAGCCCTATCGAATAAGCACTAACATACCTCGCCGGGCGGGCGAAACCAGTGCCCTGGTGAAAATAGCAATAACGACGCTGTAACTAAGTTGTTACATTCAAGGATTTTTGGCAGACAATCAGCAATAAAAAATGCGCTAATGACTGGGTCATTAGCGCATTAGCATTTAGCCTTAAGTGCACTCACAGTGTTGTGTATTCGGCTAGGTTATTTCTCTTTGGGTGTTGAGCCTGTTTTAAGCTCTGCTGCCTCTAATTGGTTCTTAAGCGCATCTCGTCCGTCTTTAGTCAATAACTTACCGGCAAACTGTTTAAGCTCAATCAACAACTCTTGATGAACTTTGGACAATTTGGGGCGCTGCTCCTCCCTAAACTGAATCGGTCGACATAGCGCCATGGCTTGATATCCTAGGCGCGCCGTGAGCAGCCCGCCACCTAAGCCTTGAGCAAGCCGTGCGGATAATTTCCCCGTCATCTCAACCGACAGCAGTTGGGTACCTAAATCGGTCACTAACTCGCTGGTACCGGCATAGATGATGTTAATGATGATGCTGCGAATGAGCTTAATACGGCTCCAATAGCCTAACTCTATCCCGTAACATGCTGCGACATCCCGCAGCATGCGTTGGTTACGCCAAAGAATAATGGCCATATCCAATGCAGCAAGTGGACTCGCTGCAAGCAACACTGCCGACTCGGCCGCGTATCGACGGACAATTTTTTTCGCGAGTTCATCCCGCTCTGTCAGCACTAAGTCTTCAAATAGCAGCACTTTTTCGGCGTCATTCTGTTCATCTTTGAGCGACTGACGCAGCCGCTGTAGCCCCTGACTATCGGGATAATGACGCACTATATTATTGATAAAGCCATCGGCCTCCCCCATTTGCATACTGACGGCAAGCCTTGCGCCGGACTCTTGCGTATCGGCAACCTGCTTGAGGCGTTTTAATTTACGGTATTCGCCCAAGGCTCCTACCATAGCCCAGCTGCCGACTAAACCGAGTACGGCGCCATAAAAGCTAAATAACCAAGGGCTTGCTAACCAAGCATCCCGCAAACCTAGTGCCGTTTGCACTAAAACCAGTAGCAATAACCCAATGACGGAAAAGCGCGCCAACCAAGACCAACGGCGAGATTGATGCAGTGTTGGCCGAATGGATGACACATCCAATGCTTGCGAATGGGCCGCTAAGGTATCATCGACAACCTCATCCACCGCTTTTAAGGGTGTCTGTGGTGCAAAGGCTTGGGCACTCTTAAGCTCATCTGACGCTGACTGGAGCTTGATCTTGTCAGAATCAAATACTTGTTGTTTTTTGAGCGGTTGGCTTTCAAGTGTATTTTCAGACATTGGCTTATCAAGCCCGTTTGTCTCTGACTCACTTGAAGGTGGTAACGAATCTAAACTCATTCCAGTTTATCCCCCACGAGATACTGCAGAAGGTGATCGAGACGGATATGGTCAAAATGCACCGCAGATGGATCCACATTGCTGTTATTTGGCGGAGCAAACCCCATAAAATGAAACCCCTGATCGCGCCAAAAGCTGGGCTCGGGTAAGCGAGTGGGCACTTCGCCGGGGAAAAGCGTCAGGGCTTGGCCGTTCAATCCAATCCCCTGCACGACTTCCACATCCCCTTCTTGAGTGGTCACCATGCCATGACGCGTCGCCTTAATGGCACTAATGGCCATAGTCTCGACTTTACAACCATCGAAACTGGCAAAGTGCTGGCTGTGTTTGAGCATATCGGTGAGCAGGGATAACACATGACTTTGTTGATCCCGCGTCACATGGTCAACCTTACTGGCGGCAAATAATAATCTGTCTATCCGCGGCGCAAACAATCGGCGTAAGTAACTGGACTGGCCGTATTGGAAACTCTCCATAATGGCATTTAACGCCGCGCCCATATCCTCAAACTGGGTTTTGCCACGGTTTAAGGCGCTGAAGCAATCAACCAGTACTAACTGGCGATCAAACCCCGCAAAATGCTGTTTATAGAAAGGTTTTACTACCTTGGCCACGTATTCTTGATAGCGCTTTTCTAAGACATGAAAGGCGCTGTGTTTATCGCTTTGTTTAAGCTCGCTCCACTGATTATCTGTCACAGATAACAGCGGAAAAAACGCCAGCAGCGGCGCGCCTTCCCACTCCCCTGGTAATAACATTCGTCCGGGTTGCGCCTGATAATAGCCCTGCACATGCACTAAATCGTGCAATAACCGTTGATACTCGTCGGCAATGCGTTTGAGCTGCAGCTCATCGGCCGCCTCGGTTAAATTAAGCGCACTTAACGAGGCTTGAAACTCTGCATATAGCGGCGAGCTTTTTAACACAGCGACACGCTGTTGCTGCGCGCTGCACCACTCGATAAAGCTTTGACGCAGCATAGGTAAATCTAATAGCCACTCACCGGGATAAT
Organism: Shewanella sp. FJAT-51649; assembly: GCF_019457435.1. Classification (NCBI taxonomy): domain Bacteria; kingdom Pseudomonadati; phylum Pseudomonadota; class Gammaproteobacteria; order Alteromonadales; family Shewanellaceae; genus Shewanella; species Shewanella sp. FJAT-51649. The sequence continues at coordinate 3,002,061 of NZ_CP080411.1, forward strand.
CGACAATATCTAAATACAGCGTGGCGGTATCGGCAAACTTGGCGAGCAGCCCCTTCTGCGGCTGATATTTGATGGCTAAACGCAGCTCCGAAATCGTGCGGGTCGATGCTGGCCAAGTCGGAGGTGTCGAAGTAAGCGCTAACATGGCGCCCTGATAATCGAAGCTGGCAATTTCAAGATCCGGCTGCATCGCCCGCTTCACCCCGAGCAAACGTTGCTCACGGCTCACTTGCCACAGGGGCAAGGCATTCCCATGGCGGGAATGGGAGACCTGAGAAGCCGCGCCACTATTGAGTAGTTGATTGACTAATCCGGTAATAAATGCGGTTTTGCCCGCCCCCGATAACCCTGTTACCGCGAGTCGTAAATGCCTGTCAGCCGTTCTATGGAGCAGGGATTGGCTCTTTTGAGTTAATTTATGGAGCGAAACGTCAAGCATTCCCATAAGGATGTCCCTAAATGTTGAATGAGGTTAACTATACACTGGATTTGACGGGAGATTAAGCAACAAGGGCGGACATGGCCGCCCTTTAGAGGGATTACAAGCTATTGATTTGTCTTTTTAAATCAAAGTTATCAGATGTTACATGGCGTTCAAGGTTTTGCAGTCTCACCTCTAGGCTTCTAAATTGCCTGCTCACATCGCTCAGCGCTTGTTTAGCAGGCTCTCCCGATTGCCAAGGTTTCTTCTTCACCTCAATGTCATCCCTAACAGTGCTATTTTGGGGTTTGATGTCGAGTATCACCCATAACGCAACATAGATGATAAACACGACGCCCGAACCACCTAATAGGAAGATAGAAACCGCAAGTACTCGCACTAACCATGTTTCAATTGCAAAGTATTCGGCTATCCCCGCACACACACCTGCGACTTTACCTGACTGGGGAATACGATACATAGTACGGCCACTAGTTCCTCTCATGTTTGCCCCTCCATTCAGGCGATTCTGAATCCAGAATGGCCTCTAAGGTTTCGATGCGTGCAGCCATCTTATCAGCTTTAGCAATCAAATCATTGAGCTGTGAAAACTCTTCCTCAGTGAGTCCCTGGCTCACTTGTCGCTTACTGCGATAATGAAGAACTAACCATATGGGCGCCACCACTATCATAAAGATGATAATTGGTGCCATTAGTATGTCCATATCCATAACTCACCTCTGAATTGTTATTCTTTTGACTTAGTCGCGGCTTTGCCTTTTACTTTGGCCTTTAATGCTTCCAGCTCGGCATTCACTGAATCTTCAGCTTCCAGTGCGGCAAACTCATCGGCTAATGTCTTTTTATTACCCAGATCGTAGGATTCAACCTGCGCTTCTAACCCTTCGACACGGCGCTCATATTGCTCAAATTTCAGCATGGCGTTGTCGATTTTGCTTGAGTCTAACTGCTTCTTCACTTCTAAACGTGATGAGGCGGTTTGTTTACGCAAAATAATGGTCTTTTGGCGCGCCTTAGCATCCAGTAACTTTTCTTGCAGCAGGCTAACTTCATCCTTTAAGCGCACAATGTGCTCGTCGATCACGGCCAACTCTTGGTTTAAAGTATCAACTAAACCCGCGGCTTTTTGTTTTTCAACTAAAGCGGCCTTGGCTAAATCTTCGCGATCCTTCGACAGTGCCAGCTCTGCTTTGTCTTGCCAATCTTGAACTTGTTCTTCAACACGGCTGATACGACGGATTAATTCTTTCTTTTCAGCTAACACTTTTGCTGACGTTGAACGAACTTCTACCAGTGTATCTTCCATCTCTTGGATAATCAGACGAACCATTTTTTCAGGGTCTTCTGCTTTATCGAGTAATGCGCTGATATTGGAGTTAATGATATCGGCGAAACGAGAGAAAATTCCCATAATGCTATCCTCAAATTGATGTTGGTCTCGCTTAGGGTAATACACTAAGTGTGCCAACTTTTATTTTATGTTTAAATTCATAAAGATAAACATATTTTTAACTTTTTTCTTTATTTTATGGCTCAAGCCACTTATTATCATTTTCACCAAAATTTAGCGCGAAAGACTAAAAAATATCGTGGATAATAAATTTCAGCAAGACAACCTCATCGGCCAATCGAACGCCCTACTCGAAGTGTTAGAGCATGTGTCGCAGATAGCGCCGCTTTCTAAACCTGTGCTCATTATTGGTGAACGGGGTACGGGTAAAGAGCTGATTGCTGAACGCTTACATTATCTGTCTAAACGCTGGGATCAAAGTTTTATTAAGCTAAATTGTTCATCTTTGAGTGAAAATTTGCTCGAAAGTGAATTATTCGGCCATGAGTCAGGTGCCTTTACTGGCGCCAAAGGCAAACACGAAGGCCGTTTTGAGCGCGCCGACGGTGGCACTCTATTCCTCGATGAGTTAGCCAACACCTCGGGATTAATCCAAGAAAAACTGCTACGGGTCATCGAATACGGTGAATTTGAACGGGTCGGCGGCAGTAAAACCATTCAAGCGGATGTGCGCCTTATCTGCGCAGCCAACGAAGATTTACCTTCTCTCGCCGACGCCGGTGAATTTAGGGCCGACTTGCTCGACCGCTTAGCATTCGATGTGATCACCTTGCCGCCGCTGCGTTGTCGCCCAGAAGATATCATGACCTTAGCCGAATACTTTGCCGTTGGCATGGCGCGGCAACTTAAGCTGGAACTCTTCAGTGGCTTCAGTGCCAGCGCGGTCGATCAGCTGATGAGCCATGACTGGCCGGGGAATATCCGTGAACTTAAAAACGTCGTCGAGCGCAGTGTGTATCGCAGCAGCGGCGAAAACCGCCCTATTGAGCAGATAATTCTCGACCCCTTTGCATCCCCCTATCGCCCAACCACGCGAGTGCGTACACGTGAGCGCCAAATCACCGCACCTGAAGCGCCGCTGAGCACGCCCGTGGTAACGTCGGCCAAAACCGATACCGACACGGCCGCCATTGCAGAGTCCATGAGCAACCTGTTTAGTTTTCCCTTGGACTTTAAAGAGCAGACCGAACGTTATGAGATGGAGCTTATCCTGCAAGCCTTGTCGGTCAGTCAGTACAATCAAAAGAAGACGGCTGAAATCCTTGGCTTAAGCTATCACCAGCTGCGCGGCATTCTGAAGAAGTACAATTTGCTCGATAAAGCATAAGCAGATTGCCCACGGGCGAGATGCACTGCTAAAATAGCCGTTCATAGTCGATAAAATAATGATTTATAAATGAGTGTGCTAATAAGACGCCTGTGCCTATCAACTGCAGTTTTCTGCATGAGTGGGTTGTTGGTTGCATGTGGCCCCCAACGACTCCCTTCTGGTTTGGTCTATTGTTCCGAAGGGAATCCCGAGTCTTTTAATCCGCAGTTGGTGACCTCAGGCACCACTATCGATGCGACCTCACACCAAATTTATAGCCGCTTAGTGGACTATGATGCGCTCTCAGGCCAGCTTGTGCCCGCGCTGGCCACCAGTTGGGCCGAGAGTGACGATGGCTTAAGTTACCGTTTCACCCTCAGGGAAAATGTTAAGTTTCAACATTCATCCCGTTTTACCCCGAGTCGCGATTTTAATGCCGACGATGTGCTGTTTTCCTTCAATCGAATTATCGATAAAAATCACCCTTACCATGGCGTATCACGTACCGGTTATCCCTTTTTCCAAAGTATTGGCTTTTCAGAACAAGTTAAAAGTGTCGAAAAAATCAATGACCACGAGGTGATCTTTCGGCTAGCGCGCAAAGATGCATCGTTCTTATCAAATCTTGCCACCGACTTTGCCGTTATCCTCTCGAGCGAATATGCCGATCAGCAACTGGCACAGGGGCACCCTGAAAATATCGATCATTTCGCCATCGGCACTGGGCCTTTTACCTTAGTGCATTACGCTAAAAACGAATATATTCGCTATCGACGCAATCCCGACTTTTGGGGCGAGCCCGCCAAAGTCGATATGCTGGTCTACGATATCACCCCCAAAAGCACAGTGAGACTGGCAAAACTTATCGCCGGTGACTGCAGCGTATCGGCCCTGCCCAAGGCGGGGGAACTGCCCGTTATCAAACAACATGAACAGCTGAGCATTGAGTCTCAACCCGGTCTTAACGTCGCGTTTTGGGCCTTTAACACACAAAAACCTCCTTTAGATGATGTACGCGTGCGCCGAGCCCTCGCCTATGCCGTGGATAAGCAGAATATCTTACGTGCCGTGTATCAAAACACCGCAATAGAAGCCATTGGAGTGCTGCCGCCAGCGTCTTGGGCCTACGATAGCAATAAAAAACTGTTAGATTACAATCCACAAAAAGCACGGGATTTGTTAAAAGAAGCGGGGATCAAACATCTCAGTATCGATATCTGGGCCATGCCCGTCGCCCGTGCTTACAACCCTAACGCGTTGAAGACCGCCGAGTTAATTCAATCTGACTTGGCTAATATCGGCGTTAAGGTCAATATTATCAGTTACGATTGGAGCGTCTTTAGCCAAAGATTGAGTCGAGATGAATATGACTCAGTCCTCATCGGCTGGAACGCCGATAACAGTGACCCCGATAACTTCTTCACACCACTGCTAAGTTGCTCGGCGATGCAATCAAACAACAACCGCTCTCGCTGGTGCAATAAAGAGTTTGATGCCATTCTAGACAGAGCGAGGGAAGTCTCGACTCAGGCCGAGCGCAAGGAGATTTACCAGGAAGCCGAAGCCTTCTTAGCTGAGCAAGTGCCAATGTTGAGTCTGGCCCATGCCAAGCGAGTCGCTCTCAGTCGCAGCAATATTCATGATATGCAGTTGACCCCCTTTGGTGGCATCTCATTTGCCCGAACCAGCCAAGCTGAGCAGGAGACACACTGATGTTCAGATACCTGTTACGGCGCCTCAATCTGTTTCTTGCCACTTCGCTCGTGATGGTCGGCGTACTGTTTTATGCAACAGGATTGTTTCCTGTTGAACGCACCTTCGCCCTAACGGGTATCCATGCACCGTCAGAGAGCCAACTGGTGCAAATTGAGCAGGACTATAAGTTAGATAGCAATAAGGCCATGCAGTTTATTGCTTATTTACAGCAAAGGCTGAGCGGCAATTTGGGCGTCTCCGTCACCTCGCACCAGAGCGTGGCCGAAGAATTAAGCTCTGTGCTACCCGCCTCCTTCGAACTTGCGGTTATGGCGGCCGTGATAGCCATTGGTTTAGGTGTGCCGCTTGGCGTGTTGGCCTCCCAGAGCCAACATAAACTCACCCAAAATACCATTATGGCGATTACCCTGACGGGCTATTCCGTTCCTGTATTCTGGTTAGGTTTGTATTTGTCACTCTGGTTTGGTGTCGACCTAGGCTGGCTGCCAATTTCGGGGCAACTCAATCTGTTATATGAGATAAAACCTGTTACGGGATTTATGTTGGTCGACATTTTGCTGTCTGATTCTGAATATCGGATATCGGCCTTTAAAGATGCCTTATTGCATATCGTCCTGCCCGCCACCACGCTCGCCGTGCTGCCTTTTACCGTGGTCGTACGCAGCACGCGCTCGGCGATGATGAATGTGATGAACCAAACCTTTATCCGCGCCGCCGAAGCCAGAGGCATGCACACCAACACCATTATTTTGCGCCACGCCTTACCCAACGCGCTGATCCCCGTATTGAAGCACTTAGGATTAATGCTCGGAGCATTTGCGAGCTATGCGATTGTTGTTGAAATGATTTTCTCTTGGCCGGGTGTCGGTTCTTGGTTGGTGTCGGGTATTTATCAACGGGATTATACGGTTATCCAAGGCGGGATTTTAGCCGTGGCCTTGTTGATCATCTTTTTAAGTATTTTGATTGAAGTGCTGCATACCGTCTTCAATCCCTTGAGCAGAAAAGATCTTTATGCCTCCAATTAAAATTTATCAGGAAGATCAAATCGCCTCGCCGATGATGCGGGTCTGGCAGAATTTTTCGGCAAACCCCTTTGCCTTAGCGGGTTTGTGGACCATTGCTTTTCTGCTGCTGCTCACCCTATTCGGGCCAATGATTGCCCCCTTCTCACCCGAGGCACAGGATCCACGGGCTTTGCTGTTACCGCCCTCTTGGGACCCTTCGGGCACAGTGGCGCACTTTTTAGGCACAGACGATCTGGGCCGAGACATCTTTAGCCGCTTGCTACATGGGGCGCATTTAACCTTCGGCATGGCGCTAATGATTGTCGGCACCGCGCTGTTTATGGGTTTCATCATAGGCTCGCTCTCAGGCATGATGCGCGGCTTAAAGTCCAGTATTTTGGGGCACTTGCTCGATGCATTGCTGTCGATTCCTTCACTATTAATGGCGATTTTAGTGGTTGCCGTGATGGGGCCAGGGCTTGAAAACGTCTTCTGGGCTGTGGGCATTGCCTTAACGCCGCAGTTTGTACGCTCCATTCATCAATCGGTGCATGAAGAGTTACAGAAAGAATACGTAACTGCCGCCCGTTTAGACGGCGCCAATTCGCTGCAGATTTTTTGGTATGTGATCATGCCAAACGTGTGGGAAGTGGTGATTATTCAAACCACCTTAGCCATTTCTGCCGCGATTTTAGATATTGCCGCCCTTGGCTTTTTAAGCCTTGGCGCCCAAGCTCCCAGTCCTGAATGGGGTGCAATGGTCGCCCAAGGCATGGATAATTTATTGACCGCACCTTGGACTGTGACCATTCCAGGGTTGGCAATTCTTTTTAGTGTGCTCGCCATTAACTTGGTGGGCGATGGCTTGAGATCGGCGCTTGCGCCCATCAGAAACTAACCTATGCCATTACTCGACGTTAGAAACCTGACCATTGAGCTCGACACACCCCACGGCAGAGTGCGCGCCCTTGAGAAAGTGAGTTTGACCCTGAACGCGGGGGAAATTCACGGTCTGGTGGGTGAATCGGGCTCGGGCCGCAGTCTGCTCGCCAGAGCCATTCTTGGGATCCCAGGCCCCAATTGGACCATTACCGCCGACCGCATGATGTGGGACGGTAATAATCTGATGGCCATGACCTCGAAGGAGCGCCGTAATCTGATGGGCTCAGATATGGCAATGATCTTCCAAGACCCGTCTGGCAGCCTTGACCCTTCGCAAACCGTGGGCAGTCAGCTGATGCAGGCCATGCCTAAGAATCCGAAGGCTTACTTTTGGCAAAAACACAAACATGCCAAACTCACGGCACAAAAGTGGCTGCATAAGGTCGGGATTAAAAATCCGCAAAAAGTGATGTCGAGCTATGCTTGGGAGCTTTCGGAAGGCGAATGCCAAAAAGTGATGATCGCCATGGCGATTGCCAACCAACCGCGATTATTGATTGCCGACGAACCGACCAACTCGATGGAGCTGAGCACTCAGGCGCAGATTTTCCGTCTGCTATCACAGCTTAACCAACTGCAAAACGTGTCTATTTTAATCATCAGCCACGAGCTTGAAACGCTGGCTCAGTGGTGCGATCACCTATCCGTGCTCTATTGCGGCCAAGTGATGGAATCTGGCCCAACGGAAGAACTGATCAATCAGCCCTATCATCCTTACACTAAGGCACTCTTGGATAATATGCCGGATTACTCGGGGATAGAGGCGCACAAGGCCATCATGCCGACTCTGCCAGGCTCGGCCCCCGCCCTGCAGCATCTGCCCATTGGTTGTCGCCTAGGGCCAAGATGCCCTGAGGCACAAAAGAAATGTGTTAATCAGCCAAGTTTGAGTCATTTACGCGACCGCTACTTTGCCTGCCATTTCCCTTACCACGGTGAAACGACAAATGACGACCCCACTGCTTAAAGTTAACGATCTCTTTAAGAGGTACGATACCGGCTATAAAGGCTTTACCCGCCAATATAACGATGCCTTAGCCCCGGTTTCCTTTGAATTAAACCGCGGCGAAACCCTAGCGATTGTGGGTGAAGCGGGTTCAGGTAAGAGTACGTTAGCGCGTATTTTGGTGGGCGCAGAGCCCCGCAGCGGCGGTGAAATTTACTTTGAGGGCGAGGCGCTTGATAGTCGCAATATTAAGCAGCGCTGTCGCCTTATTCGGATGATTTTCCAAGATCCCAATACTTCACTCAACCCAAGGCTCACCATTGGCCAATTACTGGATGAACCGCTGCGCTTTAACACTGAGTTATCCGCCAAGGAGCGTAGTGGCCAAGTGATTGATACCTTAAGGAAAGTCGGCTTATTACCCGAGCATGCGGATTTTTATCCCCATATGATTTCCGAAGGTCAAAAACAGCGGGTTGCAGTGGCGCGGGCGCTGATGCTCAATCCGAAGATTATCATTGCCGATGAAGCATTAACCGCCTTGGATCTCTCGGTACGCTCACAGATCCTCAACCTGCTGCTTAAACTGCAGAAGGACTTAGGCTTGTCCTACATCTTCGTGTCCCATAACCTGAATATTATTCGCCATGTCAGCGATAAAATTATGGTGTTACACAAAGGCGTGATGGTTGAGAAAGCCCCAACAGAACAGATATTTAATTCGCCTCAGCACGAATATACCCAAAGGCTGATTCAGGAGCAGAGCCTGTTTGTTCATAAGCGTTAAACTGCTCCAACCACTTAAATATTCAGGCGAATTAGCTAAAAATAGATGCCATTTAGCCGCCGAAGTATTTATCCTATTGGTCATTTTGATAGAAGAAGCTTAAACATGATTATCAAACCCAAAATTCGTGGATTCATTTGTACCACAACTCATCCCGTTGGTTGTGAAGCTAACGTTCAAGAACAAATTGCTTTAACCAAAGCCAAAGGCAAAATCGCCAACGGTCCAAAGAAAGTACTTGTTGTTGGTTCATCAAGTGGCTATGGCCTGTCTTCACGCATTGCCGCCGCCTTCGGTAGCGATGCTGCAACCATTGGTGTGTTCTTCGAAAAGCCTGGTACTGAAGCAAAACCTGGTACCGCGGGCTGGTACAACTCTGCCGCTTTCGACAAGTTTGCCAAAGCTGAAGGTTTGTACTCTAAGAGCATCAACTGCGATGCTTTCAGCCATGAAGCTAAGCAAAAAGTTATCGAGCTTATCAAGCAAGATTTAGGTCAAGTGGACATGGTGGTCTATTCATTAGCATCACCCGTGCGCAAACTGCCTGACTCAGGTGAGCTAGTGCGTTCTGCACTCAAGCCAATCGGTGAAGTGTATACAGCGACCGCCGTTGATACCAACAAAGACTGCATTATCGAAGCCACCGTTGAGCCTGCGACTGAGCAAGAAATTGCCGATACTGTCACTGTGATGGGCGGTCAAGATTGGGAACTGTGGATTAATGCACTCGCCGAGGCTGGCGTATTAAGCGATAACTGCAAAACCGTTGCCTACAGCTATATCGGCACTGAGCTAACTTGGCCAATCTACTGGCACGGCGCATTAGGTCAAGCCAAGATGGACTTAGACCGCGCGGCTAAAGCCTTAAATGATAAACTCGCGGCCAAAGGCGGTAGCGCTAACGTTGCCGTGCTCAAAAGCGTTGTCACTCAAGCCAGCTCTGCTATCCCAGTAATGCCACTGTATATCGCGATGGTATTTAAGAAGATGCGCCAAGAAGGCCTGCACGAAGGCTGTATGGAACAAATCTACCGCATGTTCAGCGAGCGCCTGTTCCGTGCCGATGGTGCAAAACCAGAGACCGACAGCGACAACCGTCTGCGTTTAGACGATTGGGAACTGCGAGAAGATATCCAGCAGCATTGCCGTGATCTGTGGCCACAAGTGACCACTGAAAATCTGTCAGAACTGACCGATTATCAAGAATATAAAGCCGAGTTTATTAAACTGTTCGGCTTTGGTATCGAAGGCATCGACTACGATGCTGATGTGAATCCATACGTTGAGTTCGATGTGATCGAGCTGTAATCGGCGATGACACCTTACCTTTAAACGCCACCCTCGGGTGGCGTTTTTATTTGCTGCAAACCCACGGCAATAGGCTAAACTAGCATGACCATTCAAACACTAACTAAGGACAAAGAATGAAGATCAGTGCACGTAATACCCTGAGTGGCACTATTACCGCGATTGAAATTGGCTCTGTAAACAACGAAATCACTATCGAACTGGCACCTGGCGTAGTGTTAACCTCTGTCGTGACTAAAGCCTCCTGTGAGCGTTTAAACTTGAAGGTGGGTGATTCGGCTTACGCACTCATTAAAGCTAGCAGCGTGATGATTGGCGTGGATGATTAAGCGGCTAGTATAGCGCCCAGATCGTTTGATAACACGGTTTCAAGATAAACAAAAAGACCAAGTAAACACTTGGCCTTTTCTATTTGCTTCGCGAAAGCTTTTATTGCTTCGCAAATATAAGGGATAAGCTCAGTTATCCCTTATCATCATTAACCTTCTACAGGGTAATGAACTTTCGCATTCGCTTTGAGTGACTCAATCAGACCGCGGTAATCCGCTTCGCTGTATTGTGCATTTAAGCGTTGTTTCAGCGCATTGACTAACTCATCGCTAACCGACTCTGCCGCGTTCACTTTATCCAGCGCAATCACAGCATAGCCATTGGCTAAACCAACAGTGTCAACCACAGGTGCAGCACTCGGTGTTGGCATTTGGAAGGCTTTGCCTACAATCGCTGCGTCTACGTCTTGTGCGCCACGGCCTAGTTTAGTCTTAGCCGTTAAACTCACATCAGTCGCGCCCGCTTTAACTTGGGTCATCAGCTCTTGAGCTTTAGCACGAGCTGCTTCGTTCGCTTGATCTTGCTTCAAACGCTCAGCGATGTCAGCCTTCACTTCGGCTAATGGCATAGTGCCCGCATCGTGATGTTCCTTCATACGGATAACCACAACATGGTTTGGCTCAAGCTCGATGACTTCACTGTTTAAGCCTTGGCGTAACACAGTGTCAGAGAATGCCGCTTTAACCACATCAGGCTTGTTCAATGCCGCTGGCACATCATCACGTGAGAACATTGGCGTAGTCTTAATCTCAACGCCCACCACTTTTGCGGTTTCAGCTAAGGTATCAGGCACCTCGTAGCTGGTATCAGCCAGTTTGCTTTGTAAGCTATAGAATTGATCGACCGCTTTCTTCTCTTGTAGCTGAGCCACAATCTTCGCTTTCACATCCGCAAATGGCACGGTAGTACCAGGCTGAACGTCTAACAGTTTGATGATGTGGAAACCAAAATCCGTTTTCACTACCGCTGAATGCTGACCTTTTTGCAGTGCAAACAGTGCAGTATCAAAGCTTGGGTCCATGACACCGGGTTCAAACCAGTCTAATTTACCGCCCTGCTCCGCACTTAAGGTATCTTCAGAATTGGCTTTAGCTAACTCAGCAAAATCAGCACCGTTATCTAACTGTTTAGCTAAATCTTCAGCCTTGGCTTTTGCCGCCGCTTCATCGCTGCCTGGGCCAATCAGAATGTGCGCCGCTAAACGTTTCTCGTTAGACACATATTGCGTCTTATGTTCATCGTAGTAAGCCTGAGCTTCTTCATCGGTCACTTTGCTGTCTTTAGCAAAATCAGCCGCGTTTAACTCGACATACTCTAAGCTCACCTTCTCAGGGCTCATAAACTGGCCTTGATTAGTGTCGTAGTAGTTTTTAACTTGCTCGTCTGTCACAGAGGCATTCGCAAGGAATGGCGCAGAATCGACTACTAAGTAGCGAATGTCGCGAGTTTGACCTTGCAGCTCAGCTAATTGCTTAGCTTCACCAGGTAATACGAATTCAGTGCCCACTAACGCCGCAGTTAACTGACGACGGGTCATATCGACACGCATCATGCTTCTGAAGGTTTGTGGCTGATAGCCTAACTGACGCAAAATCGCTTGATAACGGTCGTTATCAAATTTGCCATCGGTTTGGAAAGCGGGTTCTGATTTAATCGCCGTGATAATTTGCTCGTCAGACACACGCAGCCCCATCGCGGCGGCAGCTTGGTCAATCAATTTATCGGCCACTAAACGTTCGAGTACGCTCTGCTTGATGCTTTCTAGGTATCTTTCGTCGGCAGATAACGCAGCAAACATTTCGCCCAGTTGTTGCTCCATACGAGCGCGTTCGCTCTGATAGGCCTGCTCTAACTCGGCTTTAGTGATTTTGTCACCGTTGACTTCTGCGGCAGGGACGTCCGATTTTGAGCCTAAATAGCTACTCACGCCTGCAAATGCAAAAGATAAAATCACAAGTACGAGAATGCCTTTAGCAATCACGCCTTGCGAACCGTCGCGGATCTTTTCTAACATCAGATTTCTCGCTCGTTGCGATTAACAAAATAAAAAGGCGCATCAACTTGAGATGCGCCTTTCTGTAATTTATGGGGATTATTCAGACGCTACCACTGGTAAGTGCTAAAACCCCGAGTAATGGTAGAAATTGTGCTTCAAAATCCATTACTTTCAATTCGTAAAAAGCACTGTTTAAACAGTGCTTATCATTACGAACGCCTTACAAAGGCTACGATATCAAAAATTAATTGACAGCGTCTTTCAGAGCTTTACCAGCTTTGAATGCTGGAATTTTTGCTGCTGCGATTTTGATTTCTTGACCCGTTTGTGGGTTGCGACCAGTACGCTCAGCACGTTCACGCACTTCAAAAGTACCAAAACCAACAAGAGAAATTTTATCGCCTTCTTTCAGACCTTCGGTCACAGCAGCGATAAAAGAATCCAGTGCACGGCCAGCAGCGGCTTTAGAAATGTCAGCACCAGAAGCGATTTTCTCGATTAGTTCAGATTTGTTCATGTCATCCCCTTGAATGTAATTTTTTTGCGCCGCAACCAAATCCGTCTCTAGAGCGGTCTGCGGAGGCTTTTATAACAAGCTTGAATTCAAAGTTCAAGCTGAGTTCGAAAACCAAAGAAATAAAACTGGATACAGCTCAAAGCCAGTTGCGCCAAGGGCTTGGAGCAACCGACTCTCCACAGACCTAGGCTACCACAGGTCTGCGCTTTGTTAAGCCCCTTTTTTCATTTTTTTTAGCGTGATAGCGCATTTTCTTGCGTTATGCCAAGTTTTTAACCACTTCGAAGCCTTCAACCGGTCTTTCTAGCGCCAGTTTTAACACTTCGTCGACCCAACGCACGGGACGAATTTCCAAATCGGCAATCACATTGGCAGGAATTTCTTCCAGATCACGCTCGTTTTCTTTTGGAATAAGTACCAATTTAATGCCACCACGGTGTGCCGCGAGCAGTTTTTCTTTTAAACCGCCGATCGGTAACACTTCTCCGCGTAAGGTAATTTCACCCGTCATCGCTACATCAGCGCGCACAGGGTTACCCGTTAAGCTAGACACTAACGCAGTACACATTGCCGCGCCCGCAGATGGACCATCTTTTGGCGTAGCCCCTTCTGGCACGTGAACATGGATATCACGCTTCTCATAAAAGTCGCCATTGATACCTAATTGTTCCGCACGGGCACGCACGACGGTCATCGCCGCTTGAATCGACTCTTGCATCACATCGCCAAGTGAACCTGTGTAGGTCAACTTGCCTTTGCCTGGCACTGAGGTCGCTTCAATGGTGAGCAGATCGCCACCCACTTCGGTCCACGCCAAACCTGTGACTTGACCGATTTGGTTGTTCGACTCCGCCTTACCGTAGTCAAAACGCTGCACACCGAGGAAAGACTTGAGATTGTCCGCGGTCACTGTGACTGACTTGATGGATTTATCCAGCAGGATCATTTTCACGACTTTGCGGCAAATCTTCGACAATTCACGCTCTAGTGCACGCACACCAGCTTCACGGGTGTAGTAGCGGATGATACCGACTATTGCACTGTCTTCGATATGAATTTCGTTCGCTTTAAGGCCGTTACGCTCGATTTGCTTGGTCAGTAAATGCTGCTTAGCGATATTGAGCTTCTCATCTTCGGTGTAACCCGACAGGCGAATGACTTCCATACGGTCCAGCAATGGACCAGGAATATTCATCGAGTTCGAGGTCGCCACGAACATCACATCGGATAAGTCGTAATCGACTTCGAGGTAATGGTCGTTAAAGGTCGCGTTTTGTTCAGGATCAAGCACCTCTAACAGTGCTGACGCTGGGTCACCGCGCATATCCGAGCTCATTTTGTCGATTTCATCGAGCAAGAATAAGGGGTTTTTCACGCCCACTTTCGCCATCTTTTGAATGACTTTACCCGGCATTGAGCCAATGTAAGTACGGCGATGACCACGGATTTCCGCTTCATCACGCACGCCGCCTAAGGCAACACGCACATACTTACGACCGGTTGCTTTCGCAATCGATTGACCTAATGAGGTTTTACCTACCCCTGGTGGGCCGACTAAGCACAGGATAGGCCCCTTAAGTTGACGCACACGGCTCTGTACTGCCAGGTATTCCAGAATACGGTCTTTGACCTTTTCCAGGCCATAGTGATCGGTATCTAGCACTTCTTGGGCTTTGGCTAAATCACGTTTGATTTTAGAGCGTTGGCTCCAAGGCACTGAGGTCATCCAATCCACGTAGCTGCGAACCACGGTCGCTTCGGCAGACATAGGTGACATCATGCGTAATTTGTTTAGCTCGGCGACGGCCTTCTCTTTGGCATCGCTAGGCATGTTGGCTTCTTCAATCTTACGATTTAAGACTTCAAACTCGTCGTGGCCTTCGTCTAAGTCACCCAATTCTTTTTGGATGGCTTTCATCTGTTCGTTCAGATAATACTCACGCTGGCTCTTTTCCATCTGTTTTTTAACGCGGGTACGGATGCGTTTCTCGACCTGTAACAGGTCAATTTCCGACTCCATCATCGCCATTAAATATTCCAGACGCTCACCTACGTTAGTCATTTCCAGCACAGACTGCTTGTCTTCAAGCTTGAGTGGCATGTGGGCCGCCATGGTATCGGCAAGGCGCGCCGCTTCATCGATGCCCGAGAGTGAGGTCAAGACTTCAGGTGGTATCTTCTTGTTGAGCTTGATATAGCCTTCAAATTGGCCAATCGCGCTACGAACCAAGACTTCCTCTTCTTTGTCTTCCAAAGGCTCAGACTCAAGATACTCCGCCTTAGCCACAAAGAAATCCGCTTCTTGGGTATAACGTTTAATACGAGCGCGGCGACCGCCTTCGACCAGCACTTTTACCGTACCATCAGGCAGTTTAAGCAGTTGCAGAATAGACGCCACGGTACCGACTTCAAAGATATCGTCTTTGGTCGGCTCGTCTAACTCAGCGTCACGCTGAGCTACTAAAATAATTTGCTTATCCTGGGCCATTGCCGTTTCGAGACAACGAATCGATTTTTCTCGGCCAACGAACAACGGAATTACCATATGGGGATAGACCACCACATCTCTCAGTGGTAGCACGGGGAGTTCGATATGCGCTTCACGCTCTAAGGTCATAGTTCGATTCCGTTTAGATGAAAGGGATTAGTTAAGGAGTATATTGGGGCGCTTTACAGGGTTTCAATGGGCAAAATAAAAAAAGGAGCCCGATGGACTCCTTGATTTTCAGATTATTAGCAATCAGTACAATTATTGCTCGCCAGAGGCCGCTTGCGCTTCGTTGCGCTCGTAAATCAGGATAGGTGCAGACTCACCATTCACTACAGATTCATCGACAACCGCCTTCACCACGCCCTCAATTGAAGGAATATCGTACATAGTATCGAGTAAGATACCTTCAACGATTGAACGTAGACCACGGGCACCTGTTTTACGGGACATGGCTTTATGTGCAATCGCTTTGAGTGCATCTTCGCGGAACTCTAACTCAACCCCTTCCATCTCAAACAACGCGTTGTACTGTTTTGTCAGCGCGTTTTTAGGCTCAGACAGGATTTGCACTAAGGCTTCTTCATCCAGCTCGGTCAGCGTCGCAACAACGGGCAGACGGCCGATAAACTCAGGGATCAAGCCATATTTGACTAAATCTTCGGGCTCGACTTGAGATAAGGTTTGCGAAATCGTTGCCTTATCTTTCTCGCCCTTAACCTGCGCACCGAAACCGATACCAGAACCTACGTGAGCACGCTGTTCAATCACTTTTTCAAGGCCAGCAAATGCACCACCACAGATAAACAGGATCTTAGAGGTATCTACCTGCAAGAACTCTTGTTGTGGATGCTTGCGGCCACCTTGAGGCGGAACCGCGGCAACCGTACCTTCGATAAGCTTCAGCAGCGCTTGCTGCACGCCTTCACCCGATACGTCACGGGTAATCGATGGGTTATCCGATTTACGGCTGATCTTGTCGATTTCATCGATATAGACGATACCGCGCTGTGCCTTTTCAACATCGTAATCGCACTTTTGCAGCAGCTTTTGGATGATGTTTTCAACGTCTTCACCCACATAACCCGCTTCGGTTAAGGTGGTGGCATCTGCCATAGTAAATGGGACATTCAATGAGCGCGCAAGCGTTTCGGCCAGCAACGTCTTACCACTGCCCGTTGGACCAATCAGCAGAATATTACTCTTACCTAATTCCACGCCATCTTTAGGAGAAGAATTTCTCAGGCGCTTATAGTGATTGTACACAGCCACAGACAGTACTTTTTTAGCTCTGTCCTGACCAATCACATAATCGTCTAAATGCGCACGCAACTCATGTGGCGTTGGCAATTTATCATTATCACGCTTAGGGGAGATTTCTTTAATCTCTTCACGAATGATGTCGTTGCATAATTCAACACATTCGTCGCATACGTATACTGATGGGCCTGCAATCAGTTTTCTGACTTCATGCTGGCTCTTACCGCAAAAAGAGCAGTACAGCAATTTACCGCTGTCACCATTATTTTTGTTGTCGCCCATTAATTACCTCATTTGCAGTCTGCTCTACTGCTTGTCTTAAACTTGCTAACCCTTTACTGGGCTTTGCTTAATAGAGCATAGCCCAGTCAAAAGTAAAAATCAGCCGCGTTTAGTCATCACTGCGTCAACTAAACCATATTCAACTGCTTGAGTCGCACTCATGAAATTGTCGCGATCGGTATCACGTTCAATCACTTCGAGTGGCTGGCCAGTGTGCTCTGACAACATCAGGTTCAGTTTATGCTTGATGCCTAAGATCTCTTGGGCATGAATAGCAATATCAGAAGCCTGACCTTGGAATCCACCCAGTGGTTGGTGGATCATCACGCGTGAGTTAGGTAAACAGAAACGCTTGCCCTTTTCACCACCCGCTAATAAAAACGCGCCCATGCTGGCCGCTTGACCAATACACACAGTGCTGACGTTCGGCTTAATAAATTGCATGGTATCGTAAATCGCCATACCCGCAGTGACTGAGCCACCGGGTGAGTTGATATATAAGAAGATATCTTTATCTGGGCTTTCTGACTCGAGGAATAGCAACTGCGCCACAATCAGATTCGCCATATGTTCTTCAACTTGACCCACTAAAAAGATAATCCGCTCTTTTAACAGACGAGAATAAATATCGAATGAGCGTTCACCCTTAGCCGTCTGTTCGATCACCATAGGCACTAAAGCACTTTGTATGTCTGACGCATTATGCATTATTCGTTTCCCTAAATAAAAATGGCTCGCATGAGGAGCCTCATACGAGCCATTATAAATGGCGAACTGCCAATCAAGTCAAGCTTAGCTTATGCGCGACCTGTAGCCTTGTTCATAAATTCTTCAAAAGCGACTTCTTTTTCGGTCACTTTGGCAGATTTCAGCAATGCTTCAACAGCTTGCTCTTCAAGCGCAACGTTGCGCATGTTTTGCATCAGCTCTTTGTTGCTGTTGTAATACGCAACAACTTCACTTGGATCTTCGTATGCAGAAGCCATAGAAGCGATTAACGCTTGTACACGCTCATCTTCCGCTTTCAGCTCGTTAGTCTTGATTACTTCGCCTAATAACAGACCGATTTTCACGCGACGAGCCGCTTGCTCAGTGAATAATTCCGCTGGCAGTTCTGGCATGTTAGCCGTTTGACCGCCGAAACGTTGCATCGCTTGTTGACGCAGTACGTTAACTTCGCCATCGATCAGTGCTTTTGGCAGTTCGATGTCGTTGTTAGTTAATAAACCAGTGATCACTTGCTCTTTCACGTTTGCTTTTAACGCTTGCTCAAGTTCACGGTTCATGTTCTTACGGATTTCAGTTTTCAGCGCTTCTAAGCCGCCTTCGCTGATACCGAATAATGCAGCAAACTCATCGTTTACTTCTGGTAAGTTAGCCGCTAACACTTCAGTTAAAGTGATAGCAAACTTAGCCGCTTTACCTTTTAAGTTTTCAGCGTGATATTCTTCAGGGAAAGTCACGTCGATAACGAATTCTTCACCGGCTTTGTGACCTAAGATACCCGCTTCGAAACCAGGGATCATACGGCCGCTGCCTAATTGCAGTTCGAAATCATCAGCTTTACCGCCTTCGAATTCAACACCGTCAACTGAACCAACAAAGTTCATTTTCACTTTGTCGCCATCAGCCGCTTCACGCTCAACAGCGGCGAAAGTCGCGTGTTGCTTACGTAAAGTTTCGATCATGCTGTCTACGTCAGCATCGGTTACAGACGCTTTTGGTTGTTCTACTTCGATTGCATCTAAACCTTTCAGCTCAACTTCTGGGTAGATTTCGAAAGTCGCTACGAATTCGAATTTTTCACCGTCAGTCGCACCAGGTACGAAAGTGGGTGCGCCAGCTGGGTTTAATTTCTCAGCGATGATCGCTTCGATAAAGTTACGTTGCATCACTTCACCAGTGATGTCTTGACGAATAGCGGCGCCATAACGTTTGTTGATTACAGTAACAGGCACTTTGCCAGGACGGAAACCTGGGATACGAGCACGCTTAGCTTCACGTTGTAAACTGTCTTTAACCAGTTTTTCAATTTGTTCAGCAGGAACAGAAATGGTCAGGCGACGCTCTAGGCCTTGGGTTGCTTCAACAGAAACTTGCATTGTTTTACCTCGAAATTTGTCTAACGTCCTTTGTAATAGTCGAGTCATCAACTATTCAGGTATTCGTTTCTTGATCATTAAATTTGACTACAATGCCCACCACTATTGGCTTTCGGCACAGGTCGCTGTTAGTTGATATCTATCAAGACGCGACATTATAGCCACCGTTTTGTGCAGAGTCGAGCCTCTACGGCCGAATCTAGGGTATAAAAAAAGCGACCAGAGGTCGCTTTTTTTATTTTGTACTCAAAGTACTTAAAAATGGGGTGACTGATGGGGCTCGAACCCACGACAACCGGAATCACAATCCGGGACTCTACCAACTGAGCTACAATCACCACTGAAACTGGCACGCCCGGCAGGATTCGAACCTGCGACCATCCGCTTAGAAGGCGGATGCTCTATCCAACTGAGCTACGGGCGCATGGTTTACAGACTCTGCTGTATCCTAACCTACGTGGGATAACTGACTTAGGTTATCCGCTATTACCCGCTCAAATTAACTAAATAATAATGAGCCAATAATATTAAAGTGGTCGGTGATAGAGGATTCGAACCTCTGACCCTCTGGTCCCAAACCAGATGCGCTACCGGACTGCGCTAATCACCGAGAATCTTTGTTTTCATAGCAAATGAGCACATCTGCTTGAGAACGGAGCGCATCTTAGCCCCTCACTTTGCACCCGTCAACGATTTTTTTAAGCATTCAAACTAGATGCTGAATTATCAGGCGAATACGCCTGTTTTTATCCATTTCGCTGCGGCTTTCACCATGACACACCCGCAACGCCCTGTTAAAATAGCCGCGATTGCCACTCTCTGTGTTAACGACAGTTTTCACCATCGCCCATATAAAGGATATCCTACACCCATGACAGCCCAAATAATCGACGGCAAGGCGATTGCTCAATCCATCCGCACACAACTTCGCGAAAAAGTAACCGCCCGCAAAGAGGCAGGACAACGCGTACCAGGTTTAGCCGTCATTCTCGTGGGAGCCGACCCCGCTTCTCAGGTTTATGTTGGTAGTAAACGTAAAGCCTGTGAAGAAGTGGGATTTATTTCTCGCTCCTACGATCTCGATACCAGTTATACCGAAGAAGCATTATTAGCCCTTATCGACGAACTCAATGATGATCCGACGATCGACGGTATCTTAGTACAGCTTCCTCTGCCTGCGCATATCGAAGACTCTAAAGTGATCGAGCGTATTCGCCCCGATAAAGATGTCGACGGTTTCCACCCCTATAACGTTGGCCGTTTAGCCCAGCGCATTCCCGTATTACGTTCATGCACCCCAATGGGGATCATGACCTTAATCAAATCAACGGGTGTCGATACCTATGGACTAGATGCCGTTGTAGTGGGCGCATCAAATATTGTCGGTCGCCCAATGACACTGGAGCTATTGCTGGCGGGCTGCACCACAACCACATGCCATCGTTTTACAAAAAATCTCGAACAAAAAATCCGTCAGGCAGATTTAGTCGTGGTAGCCGTGGGTAAACCGGGCTTTATCCCAGGTGAATGGATTAAACCCGGCGCGATTGTTATCGATGTAGGCATCAACCGCTTAGAAAACGGCACCTTAGTGGGCGATGTGCAATATGAGGTTGCTGCGCAAAACGCCAGCTTTATCACCCCAGTACCCGGTGGTGTTGGCCCTATGACGATTGCCAGCTTACTTGAAAATACCCTGTATGCTGCAGAGCAATATCACGACTAATCAGCTTCGCCATCGCGTAGATAATGGCTTAAATGATGGCGTAAATCGCAGCATTTAAACCTGCTATTTAGCCATCTAAGCTCCAGTAGCCTGTAACGAATAACGTAAACTTAATCAAACGCGTGAAACCAATAAAAAACCTGCCATTGGCAGGTTTTTTATTATCGATGCAAATCTCACTTAGGCGATGAGGTTATTTCTTACGCCAACCTATTTCTTACGCCAAGTGGTACCGCTTGGACCATCTTCTAAGACTACACCAAGCTCATTTAACCGATTGCGCGCAACATCAGCCGCTGGCCAATCTTTCTCGGCGCGGGCACGATTACGCTCAACGATAAGCGCTTCAATCTCTGCCACTTCATCATCGCTCCCCTCGCCTTTAAAGAAGGCATCGGGCGTTTGGTGCAATAATCCCAATACATCGGCCAGTTGCTTCATGGCTACAGCCATAGCTGACGCCTGCGCCATATCGGTGGTTTTCAAACGGTTGATCTCACGTACCATATCAAACAGCACTGAATAAGCTTCTGGCGTATTAAAGTCATCGTCCATGGCCGCTTTAAACTTAGCGACAAACTCTTCCGCAGGTGCTGCTGTAACAGTCAGGTCAACATCTTTAATCGCAGTGTATAAACGCTCTAGGGCGGCACGTGCCTGCTTGAGGTTTTCTTCTGAGTAGTTGATTTGGCTACGATAGTGACCCGATAGCAGGAAGTAACGCACGGTTTCAGCGTCGTAATGGCCTAATACATCACGAATGGTGAAGAAGTTACCTAAAGACTTTGACATCTTCTCGCGGTCAACCATCACCATGCCAGTGTGCATCCAGTAATTCACGTATGGCGTATCATGGGCGCAGCAAGACTGAGCAATTTCGTTCTCATGGTGAGGGAATTGTAAATCTGAGCCGCCACCGTGAATATCGAAATGCAGACCTAAGTGCTTGCTGTTCATTGCCGAACATTCGATATGCCAGCCAGGACGACCCGGTCCCCATGGCGATTCCCATGTTGGCTCGCCCGGTTTAGACATTTTCCACAGCACGAAATCCATTGGATTTTGCTTGTTATCGTCAACCTCAACCCGTGCACCCGCCTGCAATTGCTCCAGATTCTGACCTGATAGGCGTCCGTACTCAGGGAAAGAGGCCACACTGAACAGCACATCGCCATCGGCTGCCACATAGGCATGACCGCGGGCCAGTAAACGCTCAACCATATCGATAATTTCGGCAATGTGCAGAGTGGCACGTGGCTCGAAATCGGGACGGATCATATTCAGCGCATCGAAATCCTTGTGCATTTCACCAATCAAGCGATCGGTTAATGTATTGCAATCTTCTTGATTTTCGTTGGCGCGTTTGATGATTTTGTCATCAATGTCGGTGATGTTACGTTGAAAATTCACCTCATAACCCGCGTAACGCAGGTAGCGAACGATCATATCGAAGGAAACAAAAGTACGCCCATGGCCAATATGACACAAATCGTATACGGTCACTCCGCATACATACATCCCAACTTTTCCGGGAGTAATTGGCTTAAATTCCTGTTTTTGGCGGGTAATACTGTTGTAAATCTTCAACATCGGCATTCTCTTCAATGATAGATTCGAGTGTAAAATCAAGGGGTCAGTCTACCACGCTGACAAGGGTTTTGAATACTGCACTTTGCGTGCAATCCGAGATAAGTTAGAATCGCGCCACTATTTACTGAGAGTATGAAAACATGATCACATTACACACTAATTTTGGCGACATTAAACTGCAACTGAACGCCGAAAAAGCACCGCTGACCGTGGCAAACTTTATGAAATATGTTGACGAAGGTTTCTTCGACGGCACCATTTTCCACCGTGTAATTGACGGCTTTATGATCCAAGGTGGTGGCTTCACCACTGAAATGAGCCAAAAACGTTGCCATGAGCCAGTGCAAAACGAAGCCAACAACGGTTTATCAAACCGTACTGGTACTATCGCGATGGCGCGTACTTCTGATCCACACTCTGCGACGGCTCAGTTCTTCATCAACGTAAACGATAACACCTTCCTCGATTTCAAATCTGAAAGCATGCAAGGCTGGGGTTATTGTGTATTTGGTGAAGTGGTTGAAGGCATGGACATCGTTGAAAAAATCAAAGCTGTCAGCACTGGTAACCGTGGCATGCACCAAGATGTGCCATTAGAAGCGGTTGTGATTGAAAAAGTCAGTGCGGCCTAATTCCCTAGGATGCGGACCTTATTTATTGGCGATCTGCACTTAAGTGCCGATCGCCTCGATATCACCCAAGCCTTTAATCGTTTCCTCGATACAGAACTTGATGATGCCGATGCCCTCTATATTTTGGGGGATTTATTTGAGGTATGGGTCGGCGACGATTTAGCTGCGCCCTTTGCCCTCGAATTAGCGCGCAAGCTCAAGCAAGTTTCCCAAAGATTGCCCATCTACTTTATTCACGGTAATCGTGACTTTATGTTAGGCAAACAATTTGCCGATGCTGCGGGCATGCAAATGTTACCCGAAGTCACTTGTTTAGATCTCTATGGTGTAAATACGGTTATCTTGCACGGCGATAGCCTGTGTACCTTAGATAAAGCCTACCAACGCTTTCGCAAATTACGCAGTTTTGCCTTCGCCCGTTGGCTGTATAGCTGTTTGCCGAAGAGGAAACGTCAAGCCATTGCCAATAAGATCCGCAGCAATAGTCAGAGCAGCAATCAACAAAAAAGCTATGTCATCATGGATGTGGAACCGAGTGCGGTGGATGCGTTATTTGCCCAGACCCACTGCAAGCAGATGATCCACGGTCATACCCACAGACCCGCCATCCACGACTTAACTCATGGCTGTAAACGTATTGTGGTCGGTGATTGGTACGAGCAAGGCAGTGTGTTAGTGGTCAGCACAGATGGCGTGGAGTTAAAAAGCCTGCCCTTCGACGCCAGCTAAGAACCCATAGCGTCTTCACCATTAACGCATCGAAGCGCTTAGGCCTCATACCTGTATATGGTTGAGGCCGCTATGTGTATTTTCACTAGGCAACTAAGGGTTGACCACTGTGGAAATGAAACTCGTCATCGGGCGCCATAATCAATTCGGCTTCCCTCTCGCCAAAATAAGCGACCCGCTCGGTAATATCTTCCGTTGAAACCAGCTGCGCCAGCTTAAGATAATCCTCAAAATGACGCGCCTCAGAGCGCAGCAAGGACACATAAAACTTACTTAACTCTGCATCCAAGTAAGGCGCTAATTTAGCAAAGCGTTCACAGGAGCGCGCCTCAATATACGCGCCCACAATCAATTTATCCCGCAGAATATCCTTCTCATGGGTGGTCACGTGGCTCATCATGCCCTTTGCGTAACGTCCCGCGCGAATATTGCGATACGAAATGTGCCGTGCGTGCATCAGCTCCAGCACTTGCTCAAAATGATGGAATTCTTCTTTTATCAGACGGATCAGTGGCGGAATAAGATCCTGAGCAAAGGCAAAATGCTGATTCGGCTGTAGATTGGCAACCAGCTCGTTCTTTTTAACGTCGCGAGCCAAAAACTGCTCGATATCACGATCCTTGTGATAAACAAATTCTTCATAGGGTTTTGCCCACGCCAATAGCGATTGCCCGCTGTCTTTATCTAATGCGTATCGCCTCAATAAGAACATCGCAGTCTGCGCCGCTTTTAGCTCACAATTACAATGGTCAATTAAGAGTTCATCTAACGAGGCAGAGGCTCGAGCCATATCAATCCAAGCTTGCGGCGTCTCACAACGAAGAAACGCATGAACAGGTGCCAATAATTGCAGCATGGGATCACTCAAAATCATTAAAAAAATATCGTCATATTTTACGCGTAATTATCGACAAGCTATAGCTTTACACCGCAGTAAACTTGACGAGATGAACTTTTTGTTCAATAAATAATCTACACCTTAAGAACTGAGATCCTGATCACACCGCGTCTCAATTCGGAGTGTACACAGTCGGGCGTTGAGGGATAGGAGAGCGTTTAACCCTGATTGTAGAGCTGTTGTCAGCTCGTCTGACGTTTGGCGAGCCATCATCAATGCTGAACAAGGATAATTATAATGATACTGAATCACTTAATGGGGTTA
Organism: Shewanella sp. FJAT-51649; assembly: GCF_019457435.1. Lineage (NCBI taxonomy): Bacteria > Pseudomonadati > Pseudomonadota > Gammaproteobacteria > Alteromonadales > Shewanellaceae > Shewanella > Shewanella sp. FJAT-51649. The sequence goes on from NZ_CP080411.1 coordinate 3,026,683, forward strand.
TACACTCATCCAAAACAAGAGTGGCACGCGATTGAGAAGAATCACGAGGCTCTCAAAAGTAGTTTAAGTCACGTTATTCTCATCGCACTCATTCCGGCGGTTTGTAGCTTTATCGCCACCGCATATATTGGTTGGAATCCGGGTTCGGGCGATCCGATTTATCTCACACCACAAAGCGCCATGTTTATGTCTGTGGGAATGTACTTTGGCCTGATTGTGGGCGTCTTTGCCCTCGCCTATTTAGCCTATTGGATGGCCAAAACCTTCGATGCCCAGCCGACTTTCACCCAAGCATTAGAACTCGCGTCCTACACTGCAACACCGCTGTTTATGGTCGGTCTGGCGGCGCTCTACCCGGTACTCTGGTTTATTATGATTGTTGGGTTGATTGGCTTAGCCTACTCGGTTTATCTGCTGTACGCAGGTGTGCCTATCATTATGAATATCCCTGAAGAGAAAGGCTTTATTTACGCTAGCTCTATGGTCACTGCGGGTTTAGTGCTCTTGGTCGGTCTAATGGCCACCAGCGTAATCCTCTGGAGCATTGGCTTTGGTCCTATGTACCAATAAGGTATCAGTAGACGTTTAATCAACAAGCAAGAGATGGCTTAAAAGTAGCGATAACAGCTGATAAAAATTGTGAAATCTAAAAGATGTAAAAAGCAAAGGCCCTTAGGTTTTATATCACTAAGGGCCTTTTTATTCGTTAATGCAGTTTGTTGCTAGCAGCGACAGCAATGAATCATAGAGTGACAACCATTACTCGCGACTAACGACTTGCTATTCAAACGAGTCACGCAGTGCAACTGTTAGGTTAAAGACTAAATGCTCGGCTGACGAGTCTTTATTGTCAGCACAGAAATAACCTTCACGTTCAAACTGGTATGCTTTTTCCGCTGGCGCATTCGCAAGGCTTGCCTCAACTAAACCATTCACCACTTCAAGTGAGTTAGGGTTAAGTACTTCATCCACTGTCTCTGCTGCTGCAGGATTTGGATCCGTGAACAAGCGTTGGTATAAACGGAATTCAGCAGGTTTAGCTGTAGTGGCTTCAACCCAATGGATTACGCCTTTTACCTTGCGACCATCGGCAGGGTTTTTACCCAAGGTATCCGCATCGTAGCTACAGTAAACGGTGGTGATATTGCCTTCGCTGTCTTTGTCACAACGCTCAGCCTTAATCACATAAGCGTTACGCAGGCGCACTTCTTTGCCCATTACTAAACGCTTGTACTGCTTATTGGCTTCTTCTCTGAAGTCCGCCACATCGATATACAGTTCGCGACCAAAGGCAAGTTCACGAGTGCCCATGCTTTCATCGCTTGGATGAGAAGCCGCTTGAATCGTCTCGATTTGACCTTCTGGGTAGTTCTCAATCACGACTTTTAATGGGCGCAGTACGGCCATCGCACGTGGCGCATACTCGTTGAGCTCTTCACGGATGCAAGCATCAAGCATTGCCGCTTCAATCATGTTTTCTTGCTTAGTGATACCAATACGTTGGCAAAACTCGCGGATAGACGCTGGGGTATAACCACGACGACGCAAGCCAGCAATTGTTGGCATACGTGGGTCATCCCATCCAGAGACTAACTTACGCGTCACTAAGTCATTTAATTTACGCTTAGACATCAACGTATATTCAAGATTTAAGCGAGAAAATTCGTACTGACGAGTACGGTTCGGCGCTTGGAAATCATCTAAATTGTCGAGAACCCAATCGTAAAGACGACGGTTGTCTTGGAACTCAAGCGTACATAACGAGTGAGTAATGTGCTCCAGCGCATCGGAAATACAGTGAGTGAAGTCGTACATTGGATAAATGCACCACTTGTCACCTGTTTGATGATGGTGAGCAAAACGAATACGATAAATCACCGGATCGCGCATACACATGAAAGGCGATGCCATGTCGATTTTGGCACGCAGCGCACACTCACCTTCTTTGAATTCACCCTTACGCATTTTTTCGAACAATTGCAGGTTTTCTTCAACGGAAGTGTCACGGTACGGGCTGTTTTTACCTGGCTCTTTTAAGGTGCCGCGGTATTCACGGGTTTCATCGGCATTGAGGAAACACACATAGGCTAAGCCTTTGTTGATCAACTCAACCGCGTATTGGTGTAATTGGTCGAAATAGTTAGAGGAATAACGGACTTCACCATCCCACTGGAATCCCAACCAACGCACATCCGCCTGAATAGAATTCACATAGTCGATGTCTTCTTTTTCAGGATTGGTATCATCAAAACGTAAATTACAAAGACCTTGGTAATCGCGCGCAATGCCGAAGTTCAAACAGATAGACTTAGCATGACCAATATGCAGATAACCATTTGGCTCGGGAGGAAAACGCGTCTGCACACTGGTGTGCTTACCGCTTTTCAGATCCTCATCAATGATATTACGGATAAAGTTACTCGGACGTACTTCAGTGTCCACATGACTCATGGAATTCCTCTTTGCGAACAATGGCAATTTTAACAAAACCCGCATGATCCTACAGATCTCGGCCAGTTACAATGCCCAGTATAAAAAACTATGGTTTATGGCATGGATAGTAAAACAATAAAAGCAGCCATGAAAGCTGCTTTTATCTTTGTCATTACTAAGCTGACATTTATTACTCAGCGGTTACTCGGTAATGATCCTAACGCCAGGAATGATCTGTTGGGTTCTACGGCCCTTACGTTTGAGCCACAGGTAGAACACCACGAGCGCCACGAGGAAGAAACCAATCCACAGACTCGATTGCAGTGGATGCGAACTAAAGGTCGCCGCTTGGTAAGCAATGGTTGCACTGCCGTAGGCCAGTGAGAATGTCCAAGTGGCAGCAAAGGTTGCCCAGCGAGTACCAAACTCATTCACTAAGGCGCCCATCGCGGCGACACAGGGTGTATAGAGTAAGATAAACAGCAGATAAGCAAACGCCGCGACCGTAGTAGTAAAGCCTGACTGCAAGGCACTAAAGGTTGATGTTGCGACACCTTGCGCCTCTGCGGCAACATCGGTACTCGATACATCACCTACAGATAACTTAAGCGGATCTTCCAAATCCAAACCGAATAAGTTAGCAGGAATCGTCGCCAACGCTTCGCTGAAACTGTCAGCCAATGGTGTTAATTCGCCATCGTCATGAGCGGCATTGGTATATAAGCTGTTGAGTGTACCGACTACCGCTTCTTTAGCGAAAATACCCGTGATAATACCCACAGTCGCAGGCCAGTTATCTTGTTCAATCCCCATTGGAGCAAAGATAGGAGTCACCTTTTGGCTCGCCACACTTAAGAGTGACGCTTGGCTATCTTCATGGCCAAAAGTGCCATCAACCCCAATCGCATTGATAAAGTTGAGCAGTGTCACTACAAGTACGATGGTTTTACCCGCACCTAAGATAAAGCTCTTAGTCCGCTTACCAGTACGCACCATCACGGCTTTAAATTTAGGTAATTCATAGCTTGGCAGCTCCATCACCACCGCACTGCTAGTACCGGGTAATAAGGTGCTGCGCAGTAATAACCCAGTACCAATCGCCGCAAAAATCCCAATCACATACAGTAAAAACACCAGGTTTTGGCCAGAATCAGGGAAGAAGGCCGCGGCAAATAGCGCATACACAGGTAGACGTGCACCGCAGGACATAAAGGGCGCCATCATACCTGTCACGATACGCTCACGCTCACTGCCTAAGGTACGAGTTGCCATAATGGCTGGCACCGAACAACCAAAGCCCACAATCATAGGTACGAAGGCTTTACCCGGTAGGCCAATACGGCGCATTAAGCCATCCACCACGAAGGCCGCGCGGGCCATATAGCCTGAGCTTTCAAGAATGGATAAACCGAGGAATAGCGCTGCGATAACCGGAATAAAGGTTGAAACGGTTTGAATACCTTGACCGACACCACCCGCAAGAATCGTCACAAGCCATGCCGGCGCGCCCATGTTGCCAAGGAATGCACCAAAATGGTCTACCAGCAATGCCCCGACAAGCACATCGAAGAAATCGATAAACGCACTGCCAATGTTGATGCTGAACATAAACATCAGATACATGACAAATAAGAACACCGGAATGCCAAGTACGGGATGTAAGACTAATTTATCGAGTTTGTCACTTAAGGTTAGAAAGCCATCCGCTTTCACTGAACCTTGGAATACGCGCTCGACAAAGTTAAAACGTGTCGTGGCGACCAGTACTTCGATGTCATGCCCTTGCTGCGCAATTTGCTGGGTGCAAGTATTCACTTCATCCTGCAGTTCAGCATTTTTACAACTGCCACAACCAGAACCATTACCTAACATCGCCAAGGCGCGGCCACGGCTTAAGTTGGGATCTTTGCTGCAAAGGAGTTGCACGCCCGCTTCAATTTGCTCGTCGTAATCGAGTATTAAAGGTGCTTCGGATACGCGGCCTTGGAGTAAGTCCAATACCTGCGCTTGCACTTTGGCCACATCGGCAGGGTCGCGAGAACACACGCCAATCACAGGGCAACCTAACTCTTGGCTCATTTTCTTTAAATCGACTCGGATCCCACGCTTGATGGCCGCATCGATTTTATTCAATACCACCACCATAGGGATCGATAGCTCGCGAAGCTGTGCTGTCAAATAGAGGTGACGCTCGATATTGGTCGCATCGACTAAGTTGATGATGCCATCGACACGTTGTTCGGCGAGGTACTGCTGAGCAATCTGCTCATCGAGGGAACAATCACAACTGTTACCCGCAGGGAGTAAATCGTAAATGCCGGGTAAGTCAGTTAAGTAAACGTCGGCGCCATTAAGAGTAAAATGACCGGTTTTTTTCTCAACGGTCACACCGGACCAGTTACCTACTTGTTGATTCGCGCCAGTAAGCGCGTTAAAGAGTGTTGATTTTCCCGCGTTTGGGTTACCAACAGTGACGCAATGAAACTGCTTAGTCATTCGCCTTTTCCACCTCTATGATGTCTGCCAGATCTCTGCGCATACAAAGCTTACTGCCACGAATATCCAACTCTAAACCAGAGCCCATTGGCGCTCTGCGGATCAACGAAAATCGTGTATTTGGGGTGATACCCATTGATAATAATTTACGCTTCACTGTCTGCGGCAGATCTAATCGCCCGATTTCAGAAATAATGCCACGGTCACCGGGACTGAGTTCGCTTAACTTCATTACCTATTTCACCTTGTAACAGCTTCAGCTTGAAAAACTGCGCCCATTGTATCTGAGCGATGGCTCTAATAACTTTACCTAGATCAAGCTTTATGACTGGTAACGATAATAGTTTTCAATTGTGTTGAGTATTATGTGACAAAAATCTCAATGAATAAACGCCTGACCAAAAATAAAAATCCCCATAAAGGTACATCACGCTGTGCAAGTTAGAGTAAAAGTCAACGAGCTGTAAACGAGTGCCCCACAAACCAAAGTGAGAACAAGATCACACTTCGTTATTTATCACGAGCAAAATCATCCTTCTTTACTGTCAATGCCCACAAAAATGTTACGCGATTGTCTCAAACTTGTTCTAGTATTAATCAGCTAAATTAGCGATGTCGAAAGCTTGAAAAATAACAAATAAAACGCACTCGGGAATAGATGAACATGGATATTGGGTTAAAGTTCAAAAGCATAACTCAGGTTATGCTTGCTGTGATGTTATCGATACTCAGCCTTTCAACGTTAGCGACACCTTGGGATGACAAGCCCCCTGAGGAGGTCGTCGCGACTTTGGACAAAAAATTTGCCGAAGGTAAGTACTCGGCTAAAGGGGCTGACACTTGCCTGATGTGCCATAAGAAAAGTGCCACTGTAATGGCTATTTTTGATGGCGTACATGGTAATCCCAATATCAAAGATTCCCCCATGGCCGACTTACAGTGTGAGGCTTGCCACGGTCCACTCGGTAATCATAACAAGGGCGGCAAAGAGCCGATGATCACCTTCGGCCAGAATTCCCCGGTGCCCGCGCAAAAACAAAACAGTGTCTGCATGAGTTGCCATAACGACGATAAACGCATCGCGTGGAAAGGTAACCACCATGACAATGCCGATATCCCCTGCAGTAGCTGCCACCAAGTACACGTAGCAAAAGACCCTATCAGCGACAAAGCCAACGAAGTGGCGATTTGTACCCAATGCCATACCCAACAAAAAGCGGATATGCACAAACGTTCATCCCATCCACTGCAATGGCAACAAATGGTCTGTAGCGATTGCCACAATCCCCATGGCAGTTTAAATGATGCCAGTCTCAAACAAATGAGCGTCAACGAAAACTGTTACAGCTGCCACGCCGAAAAACGCGGTCCTAAATTGTGGGAACATGCGCCAGTCACCGACAATTGCGCGAACTGTCATAACCCCCACGGCAGCGTCAACGAATCCATGCTCATTAGCAAACCGCCACAGTTATGCCAGCAGTGCCACGCCTCCGATGGCCACAGCAGTAATGCTTACTTTGGTAATCAAACCAACGCCTTCACCTCGGGTAATTCCTGTATGAATTGCCATGGACAAGTGCATGGTTCAAACCATCCATCCGGCAAGTTGCTCCAGAGATAACAAGGGAATGATCATGCAAATAATGAACATATCGACTCCTAAAGCTTGTTTCTCACTCACATTACTGGCTTGGGCGATTAGTGGCGTCCTCAACACGGCCCATGCTGAAGGATATGAAATCCAAAAAGCGAATCGCAGTGGCATAAAAAGTGAGGCTTGGAGCTGTAAGCAATGCCAGACCAAGACGGGGCGCCAAGGCAACGTCAGCGCCACGCTCGCCTACAATGACGGCGAAGATAGCCGTTTTGGTAATCGCACTGGCACGGATAAGGATGGCTTGGTCGGTGCCGTGGGTGCCGATATGCAATACCAAGCTGAGAGTGGTTACCAAACTAGGCTTGAGGCCGATAAACTGGGATTTGACACGGGTTCTGCCAAGCTCACCACAGGCCAACCCGGGCACTATCAAATCCAATTGGGTTATAAAGGGCTCGCAAATTACCAATACAATCAGCTAAAGAGCCCTTATCTCACCGATAACGATAAGATGCTCTTGCCTGAAAATTGGGTAGAGGGAGCAACAACCCAATCCATGCCGTTACTGCAATCGAGTTTAATCGAGCAGGACTTAAGCATTACGCGGGATAGATTCAACCTCGGCGGTTACTATGCTGGCCATATCTCATCGAGCAGCCGCTACAAAACCTCGGTAAACTACCAGCATGAAAACCGCAGCGGCGCGAAAAAGACCAGCGCAAATATTCTCACTAACAGTGTGATGTTGGCGCAGCCAATCGATGACAGCACAGATGAAATCGATGCCAGAGTCTATTTTGGCGGCGCAGGCTGGCAAGCGGGCATTAACAGCCAGATAAGCCAATACAAGAATGACCATCAGGCGCTGCTATGGCAATCGGCCTATACTCCCACCTTTGGTGCGGCCTACTTTGGGCAAAATGCTGTTGACCCTGATAACAAGGCCTATCGGATCGCCGCCGAGGCCAGTGGTGGCCAAAATGGCCATAACATCCTCATGCATGCGGGTATCAGCAAAATGTCGCAGGATGAAGCTTTTCTTCCTGCTACCATTAATGGCCCCTCCCCTGTACTGCCAACCGATAATTTAGATGCCCAAGTGGACATCCTAGATATGGTGCTTAAGTATTCAGGCCGCATCACACAGGATTTGAGTGTTCAAGCCAGTTATAACTATCAAGACAGGGAAAACAAGACGGCTCAACTAGATTTCCCACAGGTCGTGACCGACAGTTTTCATCAAGGTGCAGAACAAAACCGCCTCTACGATAAACGCAGCAAACAATTCGACCTTAAAGGAAAATACCGCCTAACCCCGTCAGCCTATGCTGAAGCAGGATATAGTCGTGATGAAATTATCTATTCTGAACTAGACAGGCAATCCGTTGACGAATCGGGGCTGTTTGCCAAACTCAGCTACCGTTATTCACCTGCTTGGTCAGCTTGGTTAAAGGGAGAAGCATTAGACCGCAATGGCAGTGAATACGATCCAGTGACCAGCACCCAAAGTCCGAGCAACCCTTGGCTGCGTAAATCCTACCTCGCGGACAGAAAACGTCAAAAAGTCACCCTACACACAGATTATCAAAGTGATATCAGCTTATCTGTGGGAGCGAGTTTACACAGCATCGACGATGACTATGACCACACCTTGGTCGGGCTCACCCAAGTCTCTTACCTTGGCTATGACGTTTCAGCACAGTATTTGATTAGCGATAATTTGAGTATCAACGGCTATCTCAACCAAGACTGGCGCGATTCCGATCAGGCTGGAAGCAATCGTTTCTCAACCCCAGATTGGTACAGCACATCTGAAGAGAAATCGACCCTGATTGGCGCGGGTATCGCCTATCAAAACCTGTTGGATAATCGTTTAGATCTGGGCTTGGACTACAGCTACTCCGACGGCCAAAGCGACTCCGAAGTCACCTACGGTATCAACAGTCCCTACGGTGACTATTACAGCCGCAAGCACAATATTAACGCCTATGCCAAATATAAGCTGGCCGACAGTATGTCGTTACGCTTCGATTGGTTGTTCGAGAAATATCAAGATGCAAACTGGCAAAACCAAAACACCACTTGGGACACAGTCCCCAATGTGCTCAGTTTTGGCGACATCAGCCACGACTACAATGCTCATTACTTAGGTTTGACCTTAAGCTACCAAATGTAACTTAGGCACTGACAGCGTATTCCAAGGATAGAAATATGAACAAGTTTGCAAGATTTAGCACACAATTCAGTCTGTTACTGGCCTTAACCACCCTGCTTACCGCCTGTGGTGGCAGTGACGGTAACGATGGCTCACCCGGTGAGCCAGGTAAACCACCCGCGATGACGATTACTAGCCTAAACATCATGGTCGATAAAGTCGCCGTGACCGACGGCATCGCCCAAGTCGATTATCAGGTGAGAAACCAAGATGATGAAGCTGTGATTGGTATTCCCTCGGCCACCTTCATTGCGGCGCAATTACTGCCCCAGGGCGCGACAGGTGCAGGCAATAGCAGTGAGTGGCAACATTTTACCTCTGAAACGTGCGCCGCTTCTTGCCCTGGCACGTTTGTCGACCATAAAAACGGCCATTACAGTTATCGTTTTAGTGCCACATTTAACGGCATGAATGGTGTGAGCTTCCTTAACGATGCAACCCAACGAGTCGTCATCAAATTGGGCGGAGATGCACTAGCCGATGGCACGGCGCTCCCTATTACCAATCAACACTACGATTGGCAAACCTCGGGTAATACCCTAGCCTACACCCGTAACTTAGTCACCATTGAAACCTGTAATAGCTGCCACAGTAATTTGGCGTTCCATGGTGGACGCTACAACCAAGTTGAAACCTGCGTAACTTGCCATAACAGTAAAAAAGTCAGCAATCCTGCGGATATTTTCCCGCAAATGATCCACAGCAAACACTTAGCGGGTTTCCCTCAATCCATCAGTAATTGCCAGACTTGCCACGTTGATAATCCTGATTTAGCCGAAGCTCAAAACTGGCATAGAGTCCCCACCATGGAAGCCTGTGGAGCCTGCCATACCCAAATTAACTTCCCTGCGGGCCAAGGCCATCCTGCGCAAGCAGATAATAGCAATTGCGTTGCCTGCCATAATGCCGATTGGACCGCCAACGTACACGGTAATGAAGATCAAACAGCCGCGTTAGCCCAGTTTAGTCCTAGCATCAGTAGCGCAAGTATGGATACCAATGGCACAGTGACCGTTGCCGTAACGCTAAGCAATCCATCAACCGGCACTGTATACAGTGATAGCGCCGACAAGCTCAAATTTATCAGCGATCTAAGGGTCTATGCCAACTGGGGAACCAGTTTCGATTACAGTACCCGCTCCGCGCGTTCGATTCGTCTGCCTGAGTCCACGCCAGTCTCTGGCAGCAACGGCACTTACACTTATACCATTTCGGGTCTCACGGTTCCGGCGGGAACTGAGGCCGACCACGGCGGCTTAGCGATTCAAGGTCGAGTTTGCGCCAAAGATAAAGCATTAGTGGATTGCAGCACTGAACTTGCCGAGGTTCTGGTTATCAAGGCAAGCCACAGTTACTTTGATATGTCAGCCTTAACTGCCACTGGCAGACGCGAAGTCATTAGCAATGCCAACTGTGCTAACTGCCACGGCGATCAACAACTGAATATTCATGGCGCACGCAACGATTTAGCGGGCCAATGCCAACTTTGCCACAACCCGAATATGCAGGCCGACGCCACGGTGGCAAATCCCTCCATTACCTCCTTTGACTTTAAGCAGTTAATCCATGGGATCCATACCAGCCAATTTGCCGGTTTTGAGGACCTCAACTACCCAGGCAAAATCGGTAATTGTGCTCAATGCCATATCAAAGATGCGGCGGGAGTTTCAACGGTTGCCCTGCCCTTAAACGCGGCGGTTCAACCACTTGCGCTAAACAACGGCACCTTCACGAGTCCGATTGCCGCGGTGTGCAGTAACTGTCACTCAAGTGATACCACCCACAATCATATGATGCAGCAAGGTGCGGTATTTGCGGGAACAAAAGCCGACGCCACCGCAGGTACAGAAACCTGTGCTTTCTGCCACGGACAAGGTGCTGTCGCTGACGTATTGAAAGTCCACCCTATTAAATAACCCTATGATGCAGGCCGAAAGGCCTGCTACTGCAGATATAAAAGGAACTCATACTATGCAGTCATCTACCTCTAAAGAAATAGTCAGATCTCAATCACATTACCCGCTTAAAGTGACTGATAAATACCAATGACTTAGTTAGCCTTACAGGTGGGATCTAATTCCACACATTAAATGCGGTTAATGAGATTTATTCTTATTCGCTAAGCGCTTAATGATGAATAAAACTATTGCAGGGAAATATCATGATGAAACGGTTCAATTTCAATACCGCAACAAAAGCGATGTTGGGTGCCGGTTTACTTTCACTTCTTCTCACTGGTTGCGGTGGCAGTGATGGTAAAGATGGTGAAGACGGTAAACCAGGCGTTGTTGGTGTTAATATCGACTCAACCTCAACGTTAAAAGCGAAATTCACAAATGCCACTGTTGATGCTGGCAAAGTCACCGTTGATTTTACATTGGAAAATGCCAATGGTGTGGCCGTACTCGGCTTAACGAAAGATCACGATTTACGATTTGGTATTGCTCAGCTCACCCATGTGACTGAAGCAACGGATGATCCAGCTAAACCAGCGGATCGCGGCTATCAATGGCAAGCCTATATCAATGCCAAAAAAGAGCCTGGCACAGTCCCATCAGGTGTCGATAACCTTAATCCATCAGCCCAGTTCCAAGCCAACGTTGAAGCGGCAAATAAATGCGACACTTGCTTAGTTGACCACGGTGACGGTAGCTATAGCTACACCTATCAGGCCAATATTGCCAATGTAACTGAGCCACTCACAGTTACTTACAGTGCCGACGCGACTCAACGCGCCACAATGGAGCTTGATTTACCACAGGTTGTGGCCAACGCCCATTTCGATTGGCAACCCTCTACAGGCAAAACTGAAGGCATTCAAACCCGCAATGTGGTTTCTATTCAAGCCTGTTACACCTGTCACCAACCAGAAAGCTTAGAGCTGCATGGTGGTCGTCGTATCGATCTTGAAAACTGTGCCTCTTGCCATACTGCAACTTCTGGTGACCCAGAATCAGGCAATAGCATTGAATTCACTTACATGATCCACGCTATCCACAAAGGTGGTGAGCGTCATACCTTCGATGAGACAGGCGCAGAAGTTCCAGCACCTTACAAGATTGTTGGTTACGGTGGTTCATTACACGACTACGGCAAAGTAGGCTTCCCATTGAAACCTGCCGCGGACTGTTCTGCATGTCACGTTGAAGGTGCGGGCGCGCCTGCGAATGCAGACCTCTTCAAAGCCGATTTAAGCAATCAAGCTTGTATTGCTTGTCACACCGAAAAACCATCTTCTCACCACAGCAGCACAGATTGTACGTCTTGCCACAATGCTACTGAGCCTTACGGCGGTACTGGCAGTGCAGCTAAACGCCATGGTGATGTACTGAAAGCCTATTCTGATACTCAAGCAATGGGCATCAAGTTCAGCAATGTGGGTGTGAATGATACAGGTAAGATTACCTTTGATGTTCAAGTGGTTGATAAAGATGGCAACGCTATCGATAAAGCACTTGTAAACCAAGGCTCACGCGTTGTAGTTGCATGGGATTCTGATAAAGATTACCCAAGCTATGCTGACGCCTCTTACAGCAACCGTCGTATCGCACTGAGCGAAGGCACTTACAACGAAGCGACCAAAACCTATACATTAACTGGCACTAAATTCAGCCTGCCAGCGGATGCTAACGGTAAAACCTTTGAACTCTGGTCTACATTAGAAGTGTGTTTCAACAGCGGTGGTTACGGTGTTGCCGAAGTCGTTCCAACCGATTGTAGTGTGGCGAACGTGCGCAAAGTGCCCGTGAAAGAAGCCCCTTACCACTTCGTTTGGAAAGACACAGGTGTAAATAGCGCTGCAACCGCTAAAACACGTCGTGAAATCATCGACCCAACTAAGTGTCAAGGCTGTCACAATCAGGAAATCCACCACTATGACAACGGCGTAAACTGCCAAACTTGTCATACATCGGATAAGACCTTGAAGAATGATGCAGCCTATCCAGGCGGCAAGATCCCAACCAGCTTTGCTTGGAAAGCCCACGAACGTGAAGGCCATTACCTCAAGTATGCGGGCGTTCAATCAGGTACTGTACTCAAGACCGATTGCTCAACCTGTCACACTGATAAAGGTATCACCCTAGGACGTGCTCCTGAGCGTGTATGGCGCTATGGCGACATCACCAATAGTGGCGCGGATATTTGGGTATCTTCAGATGCGGGTGCATGTTTAAGCTGTCACCAGAAGTATCTGTCTGATGCGACTAAGTCTCACATTGAAGCTAACGGCGGTATCTTAAATGGTACCAGTGCTGCGGATGTTCAAACCCGTGCGTCTGAAAGCTGTGCAACTTGCCATACTCCAACTCAGTTACGCGAAGCACACGGTAACTAAATAAACCACCTCTTTAGCGATTAAAGAGACTGGACAAAAAGAGAGAGGTAACCCCTCTCTCTTTTTTATTTTCCACCTCACAATCCGCCGTTTTTTTGATCTAAATTTGTTTTTCCCCTGTGGTTTAACTACCTCTTTAGAAATAGAAAGATCCAAGTCACACATTAGCAAAGGCCTTGAAGATTTTAGGGGCATGTTAGGTTAGCCTTTCCTTGGGGAATTCTATTTCCAGCATCCACTTAAGTCGCCTTCGAGACCAAAGCACAGACAAAGAATCTGTCGGGCGAAGAAGATAAGCGCTTAAGTAATGCCAAACCTATGCAGGGAAAAAAATGATGAACGCACAAAAATCAAAAATCGCACTGCTGCTCGCAGCAAGTGCCGTCACTATGGCCTTAACTGGCTGTGGTGGAAGTGATGGTAACGATGGTAAACCCGGTGAACCCGGTGGCGAGCCAGCTCCAGCCATTCAAAAACTCAATTTTACCTTTAACAAATCAGTAGTGACTAACGGTGTCCCAAGTGTGGAATTCACTGTCACTAACGAAGACGATTTGCCAGTAGTGGGCCTGCAAAAAATGCGCTTTGCTGCTGCTCAGCTGATTCCACAGGGTGCAACAGGTGCAGGTAATGCCTCTCAATGGCAATACTTTGGTGATGAGACCTGCGATGTGGCATCAACCTGTCCTGGTACCTTCGTGGATATGAAGAACGGCCACTACAGCTACACCTTCAACATGAATCTCACTGCCAACGCTAAGATCACCTATAACGACCAACTGGCTCAACGTGTTCTGATCCGCGCTTACAACACGCCATTACCAGACGGCACACAAGTCCCTAACAGCAACGCTTATGTTGATTTTACCGCTGACACTGGTGCAACACCGGGTTACAGCCGTAAAGTCGTCGCCACTGAAAGCTGTAATGCTTGTCACCAAGACTTAGCCAATGTGAAACACGGCGGTGCTTACTCAGATGTTAACTACTGCGCAACTTGCCATACTTCTGGCAAAGTGGGTGTAGGTAAAGAATTTAACGTGTTAGTCCACGCTAAACATAAAGACCTCACCTTAGGTTCGTTAGAAAGCTGCCAAAGCTGTCACGTTGAAACCGAAGCCGCGCCTGATTGGGGCAACTGGTCACGTATCCCAACTGCCGCTACCTGTGGCAGCTGCCATACAGCCGTTGATTTTGCCGCAGGCAAAGGCCACTCTCAGCAGTTAGATAACTCTAACTGTATCGCTTGTCACAACAGCAATTGGACTGCCGAGTTACACACTGGTAAAACCGCTGAGAAGAAAGCGGTTATGGCTCAGTTAGGTATGTCTGCCACACTCGCGGGTCAAGAAGACAATACTGCGGTATTAACCGTATCTATCTTAGATAAAGACGGTAATGCCATCGATGCAGCAAGCGTACAAGATAAGATCAAACGTTTAGAAACAATCACTAACGTCGGTCCTAACTTCCCGATCATGGGCTACAACAAGAGCCCAGGTAGCGGTGCTGCTAAGGTAGCCAAAGACCTCGTTAAAGATGGTGCACTGCAAGATGGTGTGACCTTAGTTGACGGTAAACTGGTATTCACCACCCCTGCACTGCCATTTGGTGCTGGCGATACTGATACCGCCTTTACCTTTATCGGTCTGGAAATGTGTAACACTGGCACCACGCTGACGGCTTGTACTGCAGATAGCACAACCACCAGCATGAAAGCTGACTTAGTCTTCGGTACTAAATCAGGCAATGCACCCAGCATGCGCCATGTGAACTCAGTGAACTTCAGCACTTGTCAAAACTGTCACAGTGATACCTTCGAGCTACACAAAGGTCACCACTCAGGCTTTGTGATGACTGAACAAGTTTCACATGCCAAAGACGCAAGCGGTAAACCAATCGTAGGTGTGGATGCCTGTGTGGCCTGTCATACCCCAGATGGTACCTATGCAAGCGGTGCAAACAAAGGTGGTTTCGAAATGAAACTGCACGTGGTTCACGGTGAGCAAGGCGTTATCAAAGAATGTACTCAGTGCCACAACGACTTCAACTTAGACGCATTCAAAGTGAAGGGTGCACTGGCCACTTCTGCTGGTAAATACACCACGCCAATCACAGCAACTTGTACTTCATGCCACGCGCCAGAATCTATTGGCCACGGCTTAGAAAATATGGGCGCGATTGTGAACGGTGATTATATTCAAGCCAACCAAGCGGCACAGTCAGAAACCTGTTTCTACTGCCATACCCCAACAGTTGCAGATCACACTCAAGTGAAAATGTAATTTGCCCAAGCAGGGGGAGTTCGCTCCCCCTTTCTTGAATTTTGTTGGGACAAATTGGGAAGCCTATTATGAAGAACATCCACAAAATGAAAAACCTACTGCCGGCATTGATGATGTCTGCGGTCATGGCATTTGCCATCGCACCGAGCGCTCACGCCTCCAAGTGGGATGAAAAAATGACGCCTGAGCAAGTCGAAGCGACCTTAGATAAGAAGTTTGCCGAAGGTAACTACTCACCCAAAGGCGCCGACTCTTGCTTGATGTGCCATAAAAAATCTGAAAAAGTCATGGACCTTTTCAAAGGTGTCCACGGCGCCATTGACTCCACTAAGAGCCCAATGGCTGGCCTACAATGTGAGGCTTGCCACGGACCTATGGGTCAACACAACAAGGGCGGCAACGAGCCGATGATCACTTTTGGTAAGCAATCGACCTTAAGTGCCGACAAGCAAAACAGCGTATGTATGAGCTGTCACCAAGACGATAAGCGTATGTCTTGGAATGGCGGTCACCATGACAACGCCGATGTTGCTTGTGCCTCGTGCCACCAAGTACACGTCGCGAAAGACCCTGTGTTATCTAAAAACACTGAGATGGACGTCTGTACAAGCTGCCACACTAAGCAAAAAGCGGATATGAACAAACGCTCAAGTCACCCACTCAAATGGGCACAAATGACCTGTAGCGACTGTCACAATCCCCATGGGAGCATGACAGATTCTGATCTGAACAAGCCAAGCATTAACGAAACTTGTTATTCCTGTCACGCCGAGAAGCGCGGCCCAAAACTCTGGGAGCATGCACCCGTCACTGAGAGTTGTGTTACTTGCCACAATCCTCACGGTAGTGTGAATGATGCCATGCTGAAAACCCGTGCACCGCAGTTATGTCAGCAATGTCACGCCAGCGATGGCCATGCCAGCAATGCCTACTTAGGTAACACTGGTTTAGGTTCAAATGTCGGTGACAATGCCTTTACGGGTGGAAGAAGCTGCTTAAATTGCCATAGTCAGGTCCATGGTTCTAACCATCCATCTGGCAAGCTATTACAGCGCTAAGGAGACGAGAAGATGAAATTCAAACTCAATTTGATCACTCTAGCGTTATTAGCCAACACAGGTTTCGCCGTAGCTGCCGATGGTTATGGTCTCGCCAATGCCAATACCGACAAAGTGAAACTCTCAGCGTGGAGCTGTAAAGGCTGCGTGGTTGAAACCGGTGTATCTGGCACTGTCGGTGTCGGCGTCGGTTACAATGGCGAAGAGGATATTCGCTCTGCCAATGCCTTTGGTTCTAAAAACGAAGTCGCGGGCAAGTTCGATGCAGACCTTGCCTACCGTGGTGAAAAAGGTTACCGCGCCAGTGTTGAAGCCTATCAATTGGGCATGGATGGCGGACGTTTAGATGTGAATGCGGGCAAACAAGGCCAGTACAATATCAATCTAAACTACCGTCAAATTGCCACCTACGATAGCAATAGCGCCCTCTCGCCCTATTCTGGTATCGGCGGCAACAACCTGACCTTGCCCGATAACTGGGTTACCGCAGGTTCGAGCAGCCAAATGCCACTATTGATGGACAGCCTCAACAGCCTCGAGTTATCACTGAAACGTGAACGTGCAGGCCTTGGGTTCGAATATCAGGGTGAATCGCTGTGGAGCACCTATGTGAACTACATGCGTGAAGAAAAAACCGGGTTAAAACAAACCTCTGGTAGCTTCTTCAACCAATCTATGATGTTGGCAGAACCCGTGGATTACACCACTGACACCATAGAAGCGGGCGTGAAACTCAAAGGCGATCGTTGGTTCACTGCGCTCAGTTACAATGGTTCAATTTTCAAAAATGAATACAACCAGCTGAACTTTGACAGTGCCTTCAACCCCACTTTTGGTGCGCAAACCTCTGGTGCCATTGCACTCGATCCCGATAACCAGTCACACACAGTGTCGCTGATGGGTCAGTATAACGACGGCAGTAACTCACTGTCTGGCCGTATTTTAACCGGACAAATGAGCCAAGATCAGTCACTGGTGACCTCGGGCTACGGTTATCAACTGCCAACGGATGCTGTTGACGCCAAAGTCGATCTGCTGGGCATGAACCTCAAAGTGGTGAGCAAAGTCAGCAACTCGCTTCGCTTGAGTGGTAGTTACGATTATTACGACCGTGACAACAATACCCCAATCGAAGAGTGGACGCAGATCAGCATCAACAATGTCAGCGGTAAGGTGGCCTATAACACCCCTTACGATAACCGCACACAGCGCTTTAAAGTGGCGGCGGATTATCGCATTACCCACGGCATTAAGCTCGATGGTGGTTATGACTTCAAGCGCGACGAACGTGAGTATCAAGACCGTGAAAGCACGGATGAGAACACCGTTTGGGCCCGTTTGCGCGTCAATAGCTTCGACATGTGGGACATGTGGGTAAAAGGCAGTTACGGCAACCGTGACGGCTCACAATACCAAGCGTCTGAATGGACCTCTTCTGAAACCAACAGTCTGTTACGTAAGTACAATCTGGCTGACCGTGACAGAACCCAAATCGAAGCACGCATCACCCATACGCCACTCGACAGCCTGACCATAGACTTCGGTGCCCGTTATGCGCTGGATGATTATACCGATACAGTGATTGGCTTAACTGAGTCAAAAGACACCAGTTATGACGCCAATATCAGCTATATGATCACCGCTGACTTACTGGCAACGGCCTTCTACAACCACCAAACCATTGAGTCAGAACAAGCGGGTAGCAGCAATTACAGCACCCCAACCTGGACAGGCTTTATTGAAGACAAAGTGGATGTGGTGGGCGCAGGCATCAGCTACAACAATCTGCTGGAGAATAAGTTACGCCTAGGTCTGGATTACACTTACTCAGACTCCGACAGTAACACTCAAGTCAGACAAGGTATCACCGGCGACTATGGCGACTATTTCGCCAAAGTCCATAACATTAACTTATATGCTCAATATCAAGCGACTGAGAAACTCGCGCTACGCTTCGATTACAAAATTGAAAACTATAAGGACAATGACGCCGCCAACGATATCGCCGTTGATGGTATTTGGAACGTCGTAGGCTTTGGCAGCAACAGCCATGACTACACCGCACAAATGCTGATGCTGAGCATGAGTTACAAGCTCTAATCTGCGTTTATTGATAGTCAAAAGCCCGCACTGCGGGCTTTTTTATTAGTTATGAAAACAAAAACTCACCGCGCTTTACATGCAAGCTCTGGCAATTCCAGAAGCAAAAATCTTGAATAAGATCAGACTCTGAGGCAAAACTTGCGCCGAGGATGCGGTATTCCTTGAGTTTACTGGCACTTTAGCGGATGTTAATTCAGTGAGTTAACTATCAGTGGATCTTAGATGTCGTCCTTTAGTTGTTCTTTTTGGCGTTTATCGCCTCTGCCCGCCTCGATAGGCTTAAGTTTGTTCGCCACCCCAGCTATGGCATTCGATTCTAGCGGTGGCACGGCGAGCTTAGTTATCATCGTCGGACTGGGTGGATTTACCCTGATCAACGCATTGATGCAGGGGTTGTTCTTTTTTGCGGGTCAGTATCGTAATCCCCTCTTTGCTAAACGCCATGTGCTGATCGCACTGATAGCACCACTGCTCGCCTTTGCCTTAACCCTTTATGATCACCGTGCCTGGAGCGACTTTGCACTCAATCTCGGCATGATCATTGTCGGCGTTGGGTTGATTTTATTACCATTACAATTACGCCAACTTAACCAGCCCAGCAACCGACATGCGAACTGGCTGCTGAGTCTTGGTGCTTTATTCATGTTAGGCATCAGTTATCTACTGCCACCCTGCGCCCTGTTTGCCATTATCTTGGGCCATATTGCTTTAGCCTCTAATGCCAATGCCCCCACTAAAGCCTTGGGCAGCAAGTTATTGAGTTATTTTGTATTAGTAGCGTCCTATGCGCTCTTTGGCTATTGGCTCTACCATCTATTGAGCAAATTTGGGGCTTGATGATGACAGATATGTCGCGCCCAGCTAGCGAACCAAATAGCTCAGCCGAGCTAAGTGAACTGCTCAAACAAATTCGCGCTTGCCAACTATGTCAGGCCGAATTGCCCCTGCCAGCGAAGCCCATTTTGCAAGCCAGTAGCCAAGCACGGATCTTAATTGCTGGCCAAGCCCCCGGCGTAAAAACCCACCATAAGGGCATCCCCTTCGACGATGCGAGTGGCGAGCGTCTGCGCGCTTGGCTTAATGTCAGTCGGGAACAATTTTATGACCCCGCACTATTTGCCATAGTGCCGATGGGATTTTGTTTTCCGGGAACCATTGAACGCAATGGTAAAAAGCAGGGTGATAAGCCACCACGCCCTGAATGCGCCGCAACTTGGCATGCGAAGTTATTGTCCTTGATGCCACAGATAGAGTTAGTGCTCGTCCTTGGTCAATATGCCATTGATTACCATCTACCGCGCACACGTGTCATAGATACCACAGACGAAGCGTTAAACTCCCAAACGATAGCGGTATCGAACCCACAAGCGAACAAGAAGATCACAGTGACCCAAGCCATTGAGCAATGGTCGTTATATTGGCCAAGGCTGATGGTCATGCCCCACCCTAGCCCGCGCAACAATCTTTGGCTAAAACAGCATCCCGAGTTTGAGCGCGAACAGCTCCCAACACTTCAAGCAAGAATCGCAGACCTGCTGGCGAGCACTCCCGAACCGAAATAAAACCTGCTCAAATCCCAATAAAAAGCCCCATTAAGGGGCTTCGAAATTAGAGCTTGAAAACTGGAGTTTAGAAACGGTTTTAGGCTTACGGCTTAATTGTCATCAAATCGCTGCACTCATAACAAGATTACTGACAGCTAACCCCTACCGCTAAAAATGCCGCAGCCACATCCGCCACCGGATAACCAGAACCTTTGGCACTCGCCGCCTGCTGAACCCCACAGGCCGCTTTGTTAAAGGTCGAGGTCGGTGTCCAATAAAGTTGGTTCGCTAAAACAAACACATCGAACGCCTTGCGGGTATCCCAACCACTCTTGGTCGCTAGCGTGTAAAAGGCTTTGTTAAACACCCCAGAGGAGTAATGCACATCCATGGAACTAGTGTAGTTGGCGGCATTGTCGATTGAGCGGCCATCCTTAGGCGGATTATCCATATAACGCAGTGCGCCATTACCTTTGACTATGTCGTAGCCCACTTTCCAGTCGTTACTGCCACGCATGTAGAACTCTGCTGCTTCACCGGCAATATCCGAAAACGCCTCATTGATACCGCCGGACTGGCCACTGTAATTTAAGCCTGAGTTTTGCTCGGTAAAACCGTGGCTCACTTCATGGGCGGAAACATCCAAACTCACGAGTGGATAGAAGTAACTGGCACCGTCACCGAAGGACATGGCAGAACCATCCCAGAAGGCATTTTCATAGTTACGGCCATAATGCACCCGCATCTCTAACTGAAAGGTTAACGGCGCAGTGTTGTACCAATCCTTATACATATTAAAAATAACGCCACCGAAATAGTGGGCATCATTTAAAGGCGAATAAGCACCATTGACCGTCTGATAGGTGTTCTCCGGGCAAGTAAAGGTGAACACCGAGCCACGGCGGGTCGAGTTCGCCATGTTCACGGTTTTCACATTGGCATTGGTCATAGTGCATGTACCATTAGACTCACTCACCTTAAGAAAACCGTAATCACTGCCGTAGTAGTAACCGCTGATTTTGGCATTGCCGCCAGGGCCCGTTGCATCAAAGGGAGTGCTACTGCCACCTGAACCGCCTCCACCACTACCGGGTTTACCCGCGTTATTCTTGGCAGTCATGATTTCATTCCAATGCTCAAGCACCTCGCCGGTTTGCGCATCGACAAAGCCCGTTGGCCGAGACAGTGCATCGGTTTGGTCGCTTAAGTAGGACACCCGATACACTAATCTCGGGGTATCGTCCTGCATCAGGATCACTAGCTCAACATCCTTTTTCCCTGTTGCCGCCGAACCTGGATATAACCGATTCAAAGCCGCAATCGCCTGTCCTTGAGAAATCCCTGCCTCTACCGAAAAATCATCCGCAATTTGTGCCACATCCCCAATCGCACTCTGCTCGCTATCATCGTTACTCACCACCAGATGATGTCCATATACGAGTACGCCATTAAAATATTGCAACGCTTTTGTTTTGGTTTGACCTTTATTAAGCGTTACCGTTTTGACCGCTTTAAAGCTGTGTTGTTGGCTTAACCCAGCCGCTGCCGAGAGGGATTGCCCGTGATTCACTTTGATTTCGACTGCTTGCGCCTGAAGACTCGCCGCAATACAGACCGCCACTGCTGAAGGTAAGAGATAAACTTTCATCGCGATATCCTTTGCCATAGGTCACAGAGGAACCAATGACACTTAAGGGAACAAAATTTGGCTACAATCTGCACCCTTCTCATTTGTTAAAACAAAGTTAACGAGAGTTAGGTTCAATTCTCAGTATAGAAGATTAAAAAACACCTGCCCTTTTCTCTTATTTGCCATTACCCTAACCAGATTGCCGCTTGCGCCAGTCCCTTTCTCAATCGTTTGAAAACTAAGGTGAGTTATGTACGTTTTGGATCAACACATCGCCAAACAAATTGTGAGTCGCACCATGAAAATCATTGGGCACAATATCAATGTGATGAATGGTCAGGGCGTGATCTTAGGTTCGGGCGATCCCAAACGTATTGGCTCGACCCACGAGGGCGCGCTGCTCGCCATTGCCCAAAACCGCAATGTGGAACTGAGTGAAGAAGTGGCCTCAGGCTTACATGGCGTCAAACCCGGCATCAACTTACCCTTACATTATCAAGGGCAAATTATTGGGGTGATTGGTATTACTGGCGATCCGGCCGAGTTAACCCACTACGGCGAGCTGCTCAAAATGACCGCCGAGATGATTGTCGAACAAGCCAACCAGCAGGATCAGCAGCAGTGGGAAAATCGCCAGCGTGAGGAATTTATTCTGCAGTTGATTAAGGCGCAAACCGATGACGATGAGCAATTGCATCGCTGGGCCAAACAGCTTGATATCGATATCAGTTTGCCGCGAGTGGCCGCCATTATTGAAGTCAGTGAAAAGCAATCCGCGCCACCCCAGCAAAAATCCGCTGCGTTTTCTTCATTAATCCAGAGCGAGCAAAGCGCAGACGAGCGTAACCCCAGAGTCAGCGAAATCCTCAAACAAGTGCTGCATTTGCTGCAAAACCCCGATCGCGGCAACTTGATTGCCATGACCTCCATGTCGCAACTGGTGATTTTAAAACCGGCGTTTCTGGATGGTAAACAATGGGATCCCGAGCTTGAAAACCAGCGTATCGATAAACTGCTGCAGCGGTTACCGGCGCAGATGGATTTACATTTTAAAATCGCCCTTGGGCATTTTTTCCCTGAAAAAGGCGGCATTGCCCGCTCCTACCAAACCGCGCAGGAAACCTTAAGCTTAGGCAAACAGCTTAACCCCGAGGGCACTAAATACCTGTTTGAGGACTACTCCTTGCAAGTGCTGTTATCGGGACTCAAGCATGATTGGCGTGGTCAGGCGCTGGCCAGCCCCTACCAACAGCTAGCCAAGGCCGATAAAAATGGCCAGCTACGTAAGACTTTAGCCGCCTATATCACTCACTTTGGTGATGCGCAGCAATGTGCTAATGCATTGTTTATTCATCGAAATACCCTAAGATATCGGTTAGATAAAATTCAGCAACTCACCAAGAGTGACATCCATTCCCTCCACGGACTGTTAAGTCTTTATCTTGGACAGTTGATAGATACCTCAAATTACCGACTCGAGTAGAGCCCCATATCACCGCTAGAGTAAAACTCAACATCAGCAAGTTTTAACTCAATGAATAAATTGAAATGAGCGAGCAATTATCACTCACTCAAACGCAGACTTAATCCAGCAGGCGTTGCGTAATTTTGCTGTCCGCTGATCAGATATTCACAAAATAAGTGAAAGATAATTTCGCCTCGTCCTTTCCTATAAATGCACAAGACACCCATACGGTTAAATTGCTTAAGGAAGGAAACCCCATGCAGCCATATCATGCCAAACTCAGCTCACTCGCCACCGCTTGCCTAATGGTCGGCTCAGTGTTTGTCGCCCCACTTGCCAGCGCGGCGGAGCGTACCATTCCCGAATTAGTGGATGCAGTGAACGGCACGCCAGATGCAGCGAGTCGCGAGGCGGGTAAAAAAGTGAAACTGCGTAATCATACAAAAGGATTTTGTACCTCGGGCTACTTTGCCCCCAATCCCCAATTGCACGATTCACTCAACATTCCCTTTTTTAATCAAAATCCCATTAAAGTGACCGCCCGTTTTTCCCTCGGCGGCACCAATCCTAAGCTGTCCGATAAGACTCCAGGGCGCTTTATGTCATTGAAAATCGATGGGGAGCGGGAGAACCTCAACTTTGTTACCACCAATGTGCCAGTCTTCTTTGCCAGTAACCTTGAGGATTTTTACCTGTTCCAAACTAAAACCAAGCAAGGCGCCGAAGGTAAGCAATGGCTTATCGATAATAAGCCCGACGCCAAAGCCTTTTTCGACTATCTAAAACAATTGCCACCGAGCCCGAGCTTTGCCAATAGCCAGTACTTTGGAGTGAACAGCTTTCTGTTTACCGATAAGCAAAATAACAGCATTGCGGGTAAATGGATTTTTGAACCCGTAGCGGGCACACAAGCACTCACTCCACAAGCATTGGCACAGCTCGATGATGACTTTCTCAAGCCTGAGTTACTCAAGCGAATTCAGTCTCAACCCGCCAAGTGGGATCTGTATATTCAGTTAGCGGAACAAGGCGATGATATCAATAACCCGACTGTGCTCTGGCCCGAAAACCGCCAGCGCATTCTCGTCGGCCAAGTAGTGATTGATGGTAAGCGCGACAGCGATCATCAAGTACAACAATGTGATAGAAGCATCTTTAACCCTCTGCTCCTACCCAAAGGCATAGCAGCGTCGGATGACCCAATTCTCAATGCCCGCACCGCGGCATATGTCGAGTCCTTTATCCGTCGTCAATAAGCACGGTTCGTGGCTAGCGGTTCGCGTTAGCAAAACAATATTCTCAGCATTACATTCGAATTCACGGCCATTATTTTGTGCGCACGCACAAAATAATGGCCAATTCCGCCCGTAATTCCGTCGATTTACCCAAAGCTATTCAGTTTACAGTGTTCAATAATAGGCTGATCTTAAAGCAACCTTTATTTGACTTGGGGTTAAATAAAGACTGCGCCCTACAAAAACAGCCAAAACCACTTAAGAACTTCAGCCAAGACTGAACGGGACAACCTATGAACTTAGTGCTCATCCTCATCGGCGTGATTGCATTTATTGTTATCGCGACCTCAAAATTTAAGCTCCATCCATTTTTAACCTTAATTCTGGCCGCCTTTATCGCTGCCTTCGCCTATGGTTTACCGAGTGGCGATATTGCCAAAACCATCACCACAGGCTTTGGTAATATCCTCGGCTATATCGGTCTGGTAATCGTGTTAGGGACTATTATCGGTATCATCCTCGAAAAGAGCGGCGCTGCCATTACCATGGCGGACGTGGTGATCAAAGTCTTGGGTAAACGCTTCCCCACACTCACTATGTCCATCATCGGTTATTTAGTGTCGATTCCGGTGTTTTGTGACTCGGGTTTCGTGATCTTAAACTCGCTTAAACAATCCATGGCCAACCGCATGAAGGTCTCGAGCGTGTCCATGAGTGTGGCATTAGCCACAGGCCTGTATGCCACTCACACCTTCGTGCCGCCCACGCCAGGCCCTATCGCCGCGGCGGGTAACTTAGGGTTAGAGTCCAACTTGGGCCTAGTGATTGGTGTCGGTTTGTTGGTTGCTGCCGTTGCCGCGCTCGCGGGGATGTTCTGGGCGAACCGTTTTGCCAGTGTTGAACCCGATGGCGAAGGTGCGGAAGAACTCAAAGCTCAAGCTGCTGATTTTGAAGCCTTAAAACAAAGCTATGGCACACTCCCTAGCCCATTAAAGGCATTTGCACCGATTTTTGTGCCTATCCTATTAATTTGCTTAGGCTCTATCGCCAACTTCCCGTCTGCACCACTGGGCAAAGAGGGTCTATTCAGCCTGTTAGTCTTCCTTGGTCAACCCGTTAACGCCCTGCTTATTGGTCTGTTCCTGTCACTGCTGTTACTGAAAAGCGATAACAAGATCGCCGAGTTTAGCGAACGCATTAGCCAAGGCCTCGTTGCCGCAGCACCGATTATTTTGATCACTGGTGCCGGTGGTGCCTTCGGCGCTGTCTTAAAAGCCACACCAATTGGCGACTACCTAGGTAGCTCACTGTCGGCACTCGGGGTGGGTATCTTTATGCCCTTTATCGTCGCCGCCGCACTGAAATCGGCGCAAGGTTCATCCACCGTCGCCCTAGTGGCAACCTCGGCTCTAGTCGCGCCAATGCTCGGCGATATTGGTCTTGGCAGTGATATGGGCCGCGTGTTAACCGTAATGGCCATTGGTGCCGGCGCCATGACAGTCTCCCACGCCAACGACAGTTTCTTCTGGGTAGTGACTCAATTTAGCCGCATGAGCGTTAAACAAGCCTATAAAGCACAAACCATGGCGACCCTTATCCAAGGCGTCACCGCAATGCTGACCGTGTATGTACTAAGCTTAGTGCTGCTCTAAGCAGCACTTTTCTCATCCTTGGGCGCACCCCTGCGCCCAAAAAGCTGTAGGATTTTGAATGAAGATAGTTATCGCCCCCGATTCCTTTAAAGAAAGCTTAAGTGCACTCGATGTGGCTAATGCGATCGAACAAGGCTTAACACAAGTGATCCCAGACTGTGAGATTGTCAAAATCCCCGTCGCCGATGGCGGCGAAGGCACGGTGCAATCTATGGTCGATGCCACTGGCGGCAGCATTGTCAATTTAGAGGTCATGGGGCCACTCGGCCATAAAGTCAAAGCCCATTACGGTATTTTAGGCCAGCAAGCCCAAGGCACGATTGCGGTGATTGAAATGGCCTCTGCCTCGGGTTTACACCATGTACCAAGGGATCAACGTAACCCGCTACTCACCACCAGTTATGGTACGGGCGAGCTGATTTGTGATGCGCTCAATCGCGGGATAAAACACATTATTTTAGGCTTAGGCGGTAGTGCGACCAATGATGGTGGCGCAGGTATGGCCCAAGCGCTGGATATTTTGCTGCTGGATAAACAAGGTAAAACCTTAAGTGCGGGTGGCGCGGCGCTGTCTCAGCTTGCCAGTATCGATATGAGCCACGCTCATCCGCTACTGAAAGAATGTACCTTTGAAGTGGCCTGCGATGTCGATAATCCGCTGTGCGGCGAGCGTGGTGCTTCGGCCATATTTGGACCGCAAAAAGGCGCAACGCCAGAGATGGTGAGCATTTTAGACGCCGCACTGAGTCACTATGCCGATGTGATCGCCCAAAGTGGTGTCACCGATCACCGCAACCAAGCTGGCGCGGGCGCAGCAGGCGGAATGGGACTTGGCGTGATGGCCTTTTTAGGCGCCGAGCTTAAACCCGGTGTTGAGATTGTGATGCAAACGGTGGGACTGGCTGACAAAATTCGCGGCGCGGATCTTGTCATCACCGGCGAAGGCCGAATCGATGGCCAAACCATCTTTGGCAAAACCCCAATGGGCGTATTAAAACAAGCGCAGCTGCAAAATATTCCGACTATCGGGATTGCGGGTTGCCTTGGCGACAATGCCAATGCCGTGCTTGAGCAAGGTATGGCGGCGATTTTCCCCATCATTCCACACTTAAGTCCACTGGACGATGTGCTGGCGAATGCCAAAGCGAATCTGACCAATACCGCCCGTAATATTGGCGCGGTCTTGATGCTGGGCAAGCGCTAACTTTACCTTAGTGTTGTGATAGCTAACGACATACACCCAAGGCGCTATTCATAGCGCCTTTGTTTATTCTGTAACCCAAGCACAGACTTAAGCGGTGTTTTAGTGCTTGATGCCTAAAAGGCCTTGCAGTAAAGTGAGCTCCCTTTTTGGTAATCCGTAAACGGGTTTAAGCGCCATGTATTTGGTTATACTCTTAATCACCTTTGCGGTTTCACTATAAGAATTAATAGACGGCAAGCCCCATGACCCAAAAACTCCCTCGCCAAGCCATCGCATCCGAAGACAGTTTGATGCGAATTTTCACTGTGCCCGAAGATGCGGAATCCACCTTAAGCATTATCGAGCAGAAGCTTTCCGAGGACTTAGCCGGCTTTTTGGGTGACAGCATTGCCGCGCTGGAAAAGCCGCTCTCCGAAATCGAAACCGATTTTCAAGCCTTTGAAATTCCAAGCCAGCCACGTTTTGTCTCCGACTATACCGACGAAATCATGCAAAATCTGGTGGCACATTCGGTGCATACGGCGGCGCCCAGTTTTATCGGCCATATGACCTCGGCACTGCCCTATTTCGTGTTACCACTGTCGAAGATGATGGTGGGGCTGAATCAAAACTTGGTCAAAATTGAAACCTCCAAAGCCTTTACGCCGCTTGAGCGTCAAGTGCTCGGCATGATGCACCATTTGATTTACGCTCAAGATGATGATTTTTATCGTAATTGGATGCACAGTGCCAACCATTCCCTCGGCGCATTTTGTTCCGGCGGCACAGTGGCTAACATCACCGCCCTGTGGATTGCCCGCAACCAATTACTCAAGGCCGATGGCGACTTTAAAGGCGTGACCCGCGAAGGCTTAATCAAGGCGCTGCGCCACTATGGCTTCGATGATTTAGCAATTCTGGTCTCCGAGCGCGGCCACTACTCCTTAGGTAAGGCCGTCGATCTACTCGGTATCGGTCGCGACAATATCATCAGCATCCCAACCGATGGCAATAACAAAGTCGATGTAGCCAAAATGCGCGAAGTCGCCGCGGAACTAGCGAATAAACGCATTAAAGTCATGGCGATTGTTGGTGTGGCTGGCACAACCGAGACGGGCAATATCGACCCACTGCGCGAACTTGCCGCCTTAGCAAGTGAGCTAAACTGCCACTTCCATGTGGATGCGGCTTGGGGCGGCGCAAGCTTATTATCGAATAAATACCGTCACTTGCTCGATGGTATTGAACTCGCAGACTCAGTGACCATCGATGCTCATAAGCAAATGTATGTCCCCATGGGCGCGGGTATGGTGCTGTTTAAAAATCCTGAGTTTGCCCATGCCATTGCCCACCACGCCGAATATATTTTGCGCCGAGGCTCTAAGGATTTAGGCAGCCAAACGCTCGAAGGCTCACGCCCCGGCATGGCCATGTTAGTACATGCCTGCTTGCAGATTATCGGCCGCGATGGTTACGAAATCCTGATCAACAACAGCCTTGAAAAAGCCCGTTATTTTGCCGAGCAAATCGACGCACACCCTGACTTTGAGCTGGTCACCGCGCCAGAGCTGTGCCTGCTCACCTATCGTTATGTGCCCTCGCAGGTGCAGGCCACTATGCAAGTAGCGATTGAACAAGACGATAAGGTGAAACTCGCGCGCTTTAATGAGCTGCTCGATGGTCTAACCCAATTTATTCAAAAACACCAACGCGAACAGGGCAAATCCTTCGTCTCCCGAACCCGCATTCAACCCGCGCGTTACTTTAGACAACCCACAGTGGTGTTTCGCGTGGTATTAGCCAACCCTTTGACTAGCCATGAGATCCTAAATCAAGTGCTTATTGAGCAAGGTGAAATTGCCGCATTAGATAAAGAGTTCTTACCTGCGCTATTAGCTATGACCAATGAATAGCGAGTGATTTAGCGTAAGCTTTAAATCGCATTCAAATACAGAATGTTAATCAAAAACAGCCGCAAATATTGCGGCTGTTTTTGTTTGCAGGCTAAATTGGCAGAAAGCTTGGTGAGATAACAAATATAAAGCACTTCTGTTCAGTCGTAGATACGCCGAATTCCATTGCTTCCGTGACACGCCGTGAAGCCATCCATGGCGGCTCTGCGATGATATCCATATCATCGAAGGTCACGTCCGCAATCGAATTCGCCTTAGCAAATCTCGGTGTAATCTGCGGCAACGTTTTAATATGCTTGAATCTTTTGGGATTAACAGTTAACTCCGACGTAACAGAATACACTTCCCCTCGGAGTTGCCGCAGGGCATTTGCGTTCGTTGCGTGAGCGAGGCATGGATGCCGAGATAGCGTCAGTCGAATCAGGGACGAGCGTCTGACGCTATAGCATAAGGACACTTAATGCCCAAGGGGCTTTCAACTCCGTTGGAGGCGGCAAGGGAGATCCAAGAGGGAATTGCTGTTGCTCCCCTCTTGGTCGGGTGTGGGGTGAAGCCCCACGACTTTGACTTTGCTTTTAAATAATTTAACGAAGAAAGATTCCACAACTGTTTAACAAAACACCCATTGTTAAATTCTTGGCATGTCCAAATTGTAAGTAACAGACTATCTGCCGTACCAAAGGCTTAACGGCATTAGGCTGTAGAGTGATGCCCCACGACCTTGTTTTGTTTTTTACACCACGACAGAGTAATCTAGCCAAAATCAACAATGGGGTGTTCTATGGACAGAAAATCATTATTGCTAGTTACACTTATCCTGCCTTTTTCGGCCAATGCCGCCGTATACCAATGTGCCGATGGAAAATATCAGGCCGATCCCTGTGATGAAAATAGCCAACCCGTAGATCTCAGCGGCGTCGGTAGCGTCGTTAAAGGCCCTGATATTGCCCATGCAAACGCTGTTACTCACTCGGATAAAAAACAAGAAATTAGCGATTTTATTGATAAACAACGTATTAGCCGTGAAATCACTAAACTAGAAAACGACCGTAAACTCATTATAGACCAAAGGGATAAACGTATTGTCGAGCTAAGAAACGATAGAAGTTACGCCAATAACAATCTTGCCGGTGCGACTTAGGAGCAAAGCTTGGCACAAGAAATGTCGGCGGTGGCGCAGCAAGCTGATACACAGGTTGCGTCTATCGATAGGCAAATAGAACAATTACGACTCAAGTTAAAGTAGATAAAGTGCAGCTACTCAAGCTTTCCCATGCCAAATAGATAAGAACCAATGACTTTAACGCGACACCCATTGTTAAATTCTCTGCGAAGCCGCATTAGAAGGGGCTAGAGGCTAGATACCTCCAGCTACCCGATTATATGAATTATTCACTGTACCGACGGATAACAGATACTTTGCCATTTTCAAGTTCCAGTACATCCAGAGCAATTTTGCTGAAGCTGAATTCAGAACCATCTGGTCGCTTACCTTTAGCAGAGAACTTCTGCTTGATAGAAACAACATTGAAACCATACTGATAGTCGATGAGTTCCGATTTGTACTCTGTGTTAACGCCAAGGTAGTAGCTCATACCTTTACGCAGCATAGCTTTTCCATTTGGCTCACGCGAATCATCGGGTGCATTGGGGAAATGCTGATATCCGACGTCATCTGTAAGAAAGGACAAATAGTGTTCAAGATCTTCCTTTGTGGCATGCGGTTGCTGAGTCATCACCTCAGCTTGGTAATAAGCTTTAACGAATGCATCATAGTTAAAATCATCAGCTAAAATACGGGTACTTAAGAAAGTTAAAGTTAAACTTACCAAGCAAATTAATAGTTTCTGCATGAAATCTCCATTTTCAAAAATTCACATTATAAATAAATCTAGCCTTTGTAGATCAACAACATAATGCTCTTTAGATTTGCCTGCAACAGAAAAAACAGGACACCCATTGTTAAATTCTTAGAATGTCCTAATTGTAAGTAACAGACTATCAGCCGTACCAAAGGCTTAATGGGATTGGGGTATGGGGTGAAACCCCATGACCTCGCTGTTGGTTTTTACACCACGACAGAGTAATCTAGCCAAAATCAACAATGGGGTGTTCTATGGACAGAAAATCATTATTGCTAGTGACACTTATCCTGCCTTTTTCGGCCAATGCCACCGTATACCAATGTGCCGATGGAAAATATCAGGCCGATCCCTGTGATGAAAATAGCCAACCCATAGATCTCAGCGGCGTCGGTAGCGTAGTTAAAGGCCCTAATATTGCCCATGCAAACGCAGTTACTCACTCGGATAAAAAACAAGAAATTAGCGATTTTATTGATAAACAACGTATTAGCCGTGAAATCACTAAACTAGAAAACGACCGTAAACTCATTATCGACCAAAGGGATAAACGTATTGTCGAGCTAAGAAACGATAGAAGTTACGCCAATAACAATCTTGCCGGTGCGACTTGGGAGCAAAGCTTGGCGCAAGAAATGTCGGCTGTGGCGCAGCAAGCAGATACACAGGTTGCGTCTATCGATAGGCAGATAGAACAATTACGACTCAAGTTAAAGTAGAACAAATACAAAATAACCAATGCAAAGGAGTTGCGATGAAATACTATTTATCGATGTTGCTCACCCTCTGTTGTCTGCTGAGTCCATCCGCAAACGCGAGCCAAACCTGTGGTGCTGAGTGCCAATTACCGCAAATTCATGCCTACTTTAAAGCATTAGATAAGGTCAGCCAATCGGGTTCTAGCGAACAAGATGTCGATGATTTTCTGGGATTACTGCATCCCAATGTGAATTATATCCACCTCGAATATGGCGCTAATTTTGATAGGGCGAGTTGGCGCAGTGCCTTTATCCGCAATATTGCTCGGGGCGCCTATCAACAACCAAAGGAG
Source organism: Shewanella sp. FJAT-51649 (assembly GCF_019457435.1). Lineage (NCBI taxonomy): Bacteria > Pseudomonadati > Pseudomonadota > Gammaproteobacteria > Alteromonadales > Shewanellaceae > Shewanella > Shewanella sp. FJAT-51649. The sequence goes on from NZ_CP080411.1 coordinate 3,058,744, forward strand.
CAGCGGATATTAAATTACATTGTGGGTAAAAACCATGTCGCCGTCGAATATGCCCACGGCAGCATTCAACCCAATGGACAATGGCAGCAAGAGCAGCCTCTGCTCGTCTTATTTGGCTTTACCGATGGCAAAATCTCCCAGGTAAAAGAGCTGTGGTAAGGCTTATTCGATAAAAGGGTAAACCGATACAGGCTTAACTATTGAGTTGAAAAGTATCGATTAAACCATTGAATAAAGGTGTTAATACACCTCACAAGACAAGGACTGGCAATGTACTTTATTGCGGCTTTTGGCCTATTGATGCTGTTCTTTAGCCTTGTGATGGTCGTCAGGCCTACGGTTTTCGCTAACGGTATCATTGCATTTAGCGAGCGGCCCTACTTCCATATTGTTGAGGTGGTTAGCCGAATTATTGCGGGTGTGATTTTTATCCAATATTGCGCCGATACCCGATTTCCACAGATCATTCTTGCGATAGGCATTGTCTTACTCTGTGTGGGAATAGGCTTGGCATGTACGCCACCGAGTAAGCATCGTAAATTTGCCCTATGGTCAGCCCAAGCGTTTAAGAATCAATTTCGCTTAATCGGTGTTGTATCCGTCCCGCTCTCTTTGCTACTGATTTATGCTGCTGGCGTTGTCTAAAACCCAGTGACAATCCATACAGAATTCCACGACTTTAGCGCCGAGTGTAAAAGCGCAAGATTCGGGTCGAGTTGCATCCCCTAACCCTTCACTATGTCTCTATCGGCGCATATTGGCCGAGGCAATCAATGGAGACATATCTATGGCAGTGTTACAGGGAAAGGTCGCAATCATTACTGGGGCAAGTTCGGGGATTGGCTATGCCACCGCAAAACTTTTTGCCCGTGAAGGCGCAAAACTGGTACTGGGGGCGCGCCGCGGCGCCATATTGGCCTCATTGGTGGATGAGATCATCACTCAAGGCGGTGAAGCGGTTTATCTGGCGGGCGATGTGACTGATGAGGTGTATGCCAGTGACTTAGTGGCGCTTGCCGTCGAGCAGTATGGTGGATTGGATATCGCCTTTAACAATGCCGGCATTAATGGCGAGTTAGGTGTGGATTCGGATGCGCTTAGCCGTGCCGAATGGGAAAACACCCTAACAACCAACCTTACCAGTGCATTTTTAGCGGCAAAATATCAATTACCACAAATGCTTAAACGTGGCGCAGGGTCGATTATTTTTACATCTTCCTTTGTTGGCTATACCATAGGCTTTCCGCAAACGGCGGCCTATGCGGCGAGTAAAGCGGGGATGATTGGCTTAACCCAATCCTTGGCCGTTGAATACGGCGCGCGCGGCATTAGGGTCAATGCGCTATTGCCTGGCGGTACAGATACCCCAATGGGGCGGGAGTTTGCTAATACCCCGGAGGCCATGGCCTTTGTGAAGAACCTCCATGCCCTCAAGCGCCTCGCAGATCCCGCGGAAATTGCCCAATCGGCGCTATATCTCGCCTCCGATGCGGCCAGTTTTACCACAGGGATAGCCTTATTGGTCGATGGTGGTGTGTCCATCTGTAAAACCTAGGGAATGGATAACGATGACCCAAGATTACGAGCGAATTGCGCGTGCCATTGACTTTATTCGTCAGCATGTGGGTCATCAACCCTCACTGGCCGAGATTGCGGCGCACGTCCATTTAAGTGAATTCCATTTCCAGCGGCTCTTTAGTCGCTGGGCGGGGATCACTCCCAAGCGTTATTTGCAGGCCTTAACCCTAGAGCGGGCAAAACAGTTATTGCAGCAGCCGTCCCACTCGACCTTGAGTGCCAGTTATGAGTTAGGCCTGAGCAGTGGCTCGCGCTTATACGATCATTTTGTGCAACTCGAGGCGGTCACCCCCTTCGAATATCGCCAGCAAGGTTTAGGGATCAGCATTGCCTATGGCTATCATCCTACGCCCTTCGGGTTGGCCTTTATCGCCCAAACGGCACGGGGCATTTGCCAGTTTGATTTTGTCGATATGCAGCAAATTCAATCGCCATTAGAACGTTTAAAGCAGAGCTGGAGTCAGGCCACCATTTATGAGGACACGGCGCAAACGGCAAGCTTAATCGATAACCTTTTTAGCCAGTACTTTGCGGGCTCGAGTGCCGCAGCGCTGAATTTAACAGCGCCTAATACTCAGGCTATTCACCAAGGCGAGCCAGCCCCGTTATCACTCTGGGTAAAAGGCACCAATTTTCAGCTTAATGTGTGGCGCGCCCTGCTGAATTTACCTAGGGGAAAGGTTGCCTCCTACGGAGATATTGCCAAGGCCATTGGCAAGCCTAAGGCCTCACGTGCCGTCGGTACGGCGATTGGCGCTAATCCGGTGGCATTACTTATCCCCTGCCATCGAGTGTTACGTCAAAGTGGTGAACTTGGCGGCTATCGCTGGGGTGAAACCCGCAAACATGCCATATTGGCAAGGGAAGCAGCCTATTGTGAGTAAAAAGATCCACCAGCAGGTTTAACTGAGCTTTTCTGTTATTAACTGTGCGCGACTCTTAACGGCGCGCTATTACCCAATTCTTAGCCATTGCATAATCAGGGAGGCAAACATGCCGACGCATTCCCCATCTCAACTGGGACCTAACCCGAATGACAAATCCCCCTTAAAAGGATTCCCTCAGGTGGGGTTTCTGAAGAACTTTATTAGCCGTGACAACATTATTATCGGCGATTACACCTATTACGACGACCCAGCGGGGCCAGAGCGTTTCGAGTCAAACGTGCTTTATCACTTTGACTTTATTGGCGATAAACTGATTATCGGTAAATTTTGTGCCATTGCTAGGGACGTTAAATTCATTATGAATGGCGCCAATCACCAGGTATCGGGCTTTTCCACTTATCCCTTTTATATCTTCGGCAATGGTTGGGAAAAGGCGGCGCCAGCCCCCAAAGATTTACCCTTTAAGGGCGACACCCGCATAGGCCATGATGTGTGGATAGGTTATAACGCCACCATTATGCCCGGCGTCAACGTCGGCCACGGCGCCATTATTGCCAGCCAAGCCGTGGTCACTAAGGATGTGCCACCCTATGCGATTGTCGGCGGCAACCCCGCGACTGTGATTAAGTTGCGATTCGAGCCCGAGGTAATAGATAAGTTACTCGCCATTGCGTGGTGGGACTGGCCGATTGAGAAAATCAGCGAGCATTTACCTGCCATTGTGGGCGCAGATCTTAGCCTGTTAGACCACTTGGCCGATGAGATTCACTCGCGGCCCTAAGCGTTTGCATCAGAAGACAGCGCCCAAAACTTCCCCAAAAACACGGCAAAGCGCAATTTTGTACAAAAGTGTCGAGGCGTTCTGGGTTACTATCTGGCAAAACAAGCGTTAAACGCCTTGATCTTGATAAACGCACTCGCCCATTCATCCAGTCGATAAAGGAGGCCGAATGAACACTGAACATGCGGCCTACCACATCGCCAATGAGCTTGGGGGTCTTGAGCTACTTAATGCCCACTACCATAAGCAAAATTTTAGTCGCCACACCCACGAAGGTTACACGGTTGGCGTAATTGAAACGGGCGCCCAGCGTTTTTATCGTACTGGTGGCAACCATGTGGCGCCAAAGCACAGCATTATTCTTGTCAATGCCGACGAAGTGCATAATGGCTGTAGCGCCACCGAGGACGGCTGGTCCTATCGTGCTATGTATCCCGTCCCTGCTCAATTTGCCAATATGACTCAGGAGTTCACTTCAAGTCGCGGCGCGCCCTATTTCCCGCAACCCGTAGTGCAGGATCCCGAGCTTGCCGAATTGCTGCGCCTCACCTTTAGCACCTTAGATACCTCGGACAATCGCCTACTGCGCGAAAGTCTAGTCTATTCGAGCCTGACGCAACTTATGGCGCGCCATGGCCGTAATTATCCCAGTGAACACTTGGGTGCAAATGCTAAGCCCGCATTAGCCTTGGTGAAATCTTTTATTGACGATCATCCCGCAGCCGATATCTCCCTCGAAGAGTTGGCAACACTCGCGGGATTAAGCCCCTATTATTTGCTCAGACAATTCCAACGTTGTTATGGTCTGCCGCCCCACGCCTATCAAACTCAGGCCAGAGTCAGACTTGCAAAACAAAAAATAGGCCAAGGTATTAAGCTGCTGGATGTTGCCATGGAGTGTGGCTTTCATGATCAAAGCCATTTAAACCGCCATTTTAAAAAGACTGTCGGGCTCACCCCGGGGCAATTTGCCAAGGGGATTGGCCGCAATATTATCCAAGCTTAAACCCTGATTTTACGTTAGCCTTAACCCCTTATATTCTTTTTATCCCAGCCGTTGTGAGGAGTCAGAGTGTCAGAGCCGTATATTGTCCACACCCAAACATCCAGTAAAACCAAGGCGTTTTTCAAAGGCACACTCGCCATGTTGCCACTCACTATTGCCGTGGTGCCTTGGGGGATCCTCGCAGGCTCGTTCGCGATAGAAGTCGGACTGACACCAATAGAAAGTCAGGCCATGTCGGCGATTATTTTTGCGGGCGCTGCACAATTGGTCGCACTCGGCATGGTTAAGGCGGGGATTGGTCTGTGGAGCATTTTAATCACGACTTTGCTGATCACCTCGCGTCACTTGCTGTATGCCATGGCGATGCGCAGCCAAATCAGCCCCTTACCACTCAAATGGCGCCTCACTCTGGGCTTTTTATTGACCGATGAACTCTTTGCCATTGCCAACCAAGGCAAGCTGCACAAATTCGATCCTTGGTACGCGTTGGGCGGCGGCCTGAGTTTTTACCTCGGCTGGAACCTCGCCACCCTGCTCGGCATTATCGCCGGCAATGCTATCGATAACTTAGGCGAATTAGGACTCGACTTTGCCATTGCCGCGACCTTTATTGCGCTCGTAGTCCCCACAGTGAAAAAGCCGTCAATCCTAGTCTGTGTGCTGGTTTCGCTCACCTTAGCTGTGGTGTGCGCCGTGCTGGATATTCAGGCGGGACTGTTAATTGCCGCCCTATCGGGGATGAGCGCTGGCGTGCTCTATGCCAAAGTCACGGGCGAAGATAAACCAGCCCCAAAAACCGACACGACTGCCACCCAAGCTGAGGAAACCCTATGATCTGGTTAATGATTTTTTCAATGGCGGCGGTGGTGTTTATCAGTAGGCATTTACTGCTCGAACCAAAACTGCCGCTAAGGCTGAGTAAAAATACCCAGACCTTTTTGAGTTATTCGGCGCCCGCGGTACTCACGGCCATCTTTGCACCTATCGTATTTGTGCAGGAGGGAAAACTCGATTTAAGCTTAGATAACAGCTACTTGATATGCGCTGTGGTCGCAACGGTATTAGCATTTGTCACGCGCAATACCCTATTGACCACAGTGCTGAGCATGGGGCTTTTCTTTGCTATTCATTAACCATAGCGGTGCTTGAGGCCACTTTGGCCGTTAACTTATGGCCCCAAATGGCGTAGTAAAAAATTAAGCCGTAACAAGGTAACAGTAAGAAATACGCCATTTGGCTGTCACCTTGGCTATGGGCGATGTAGCCATAGAGCAATGGCAAAATAGCACCGCCCGCAATTCCCATGATCAGTAGCGCCGATGCGGTGGCCGTTAAACGCCCGAGTCCTTCAAGGGCTAATGGCCATACCGCAGGCCATACCAAGGCGTTTGCCAGCCCAAGCAGGGCTAAGTAAAGCACGGGATCGGGCACGGGTAAGACGCCTAACCAACCGAGTAACAGCTCAGACAAAGCTAGACTTTGACTGTCGCTGAGCAAGACCCCGAGGGTAAATAACAAGCCCGCGATAGCCGAGCCCACTAATGCCGTTTGCTGGCTGATCCATCTTGGGATCAACAGGATTCCGAGCACATAGCCCAGTACCATAAATCCCATGGTGTAGGAGGTCATCATGCCAAAGTGCGCGACACCCAGTCCCTGACTGAATAGACCAATACTATCGCCAGCAATCACTTCGGCGCCCACATAACAGAAGAGTGTTAACGCCCCTAAGATCACCTGCGGATACTGCAGAATTGCCTTCCAATCGGCTTGAGTTCGCTCGACTCGCTCTCCTAATTCGGGCTCTGGCAACGGCGAAAACCACACAAAGGCCATCAACCCCAAAAGTACAAACATCATCATTAAATAGGGTTGCACTAAACGATTGGCTAATTCCGTTAACGCCAATTGGCGCTGCGCCTCGGACAGGCTGGCCAATGCCGTTTCACTGTAAGGTTCCATACCCGTTAAAATCCAGGCCGTGAAGATTATTGGCACAATAAAGCCCGCGCCCTTATTCACTATCCCCATTAAACTTATCCGCATTGCCGCACTTTCCCGTGGGCCAATACAGACAATGTAAGGATTGGCCGCCGTTTGCAGCAAGGTTAAGCCTGTACCCAACACAAATAACGCCAAGAGGAAGGTCGCAAAATGGCCTACCAAAGCCGCCACAATAAACAAGCCCGCTCCTGCCGCCATAATCCCTAAACCTAAGGTCATGCCCATCTTATAGCCAAGACGCGTGAGGATGGATGAGGTCGGCAGCGCCATCACAAAATAAGCAATGTAAAACACAAAGGTGACTAAATAGGCTTCAAACTCATTCAACTGACAGGCGATTTTTAAAAATGGGATCAAGGCACCATTGAGCCAAGTCACAAAGCCAAAGACAAAAAATAAAATCCCTATCAATAACATAGGAATAAAACTGCCCTGCGGCGAGGCCGTAGGCTGGGTACTGTCGGACGTGAATTTCATCGTTTCACCTTTTGTTATTGGTTTATTGTTATTTTGCTTGTTGAATGGGCCATGGGTTGAGTACTTAGCTCACCCAAATGAATGCCGCTTTAATTATTGGTTTAATTGATATATCCATAACTTACGCAAACCGAGCCTGCTCGGCTTGATACTGTAACTCCCCAGCAATCCAGACAGCTAAGACTCTCTGGTCATCATCCAGCCAGACCCAATCTGCCTGTTTACCTTCGGCAATGTCCCCCAATTGCGGCCGCTGAATAAACTCGGCTGGCGTGCGTGTCGCCATCTGTACTGCGTTGCTAAGGCCAAGATTGAGTTCGGTAGCGGCATAACGCACCGCGCTTGCCATATCCAGCACAGAGCCCGCTAAGGAGCCATGTTGATCCCTCAGCGTCATTCCTTCACGAACCACTTTGCCATCGAAGAACTGAAACTCCGTTTGCTCACTCCCTAAGGGCGACATGGCATCGGTGACTAACATCAGGTGCTCAGTACCCTTTGCTCGCCACGCTGCCAGTGCCGAGATGGGATGCACATGTTGACCATCGAGAATAATCCCGCAGTAGGTGTTTTCACTGGCCAATGCCGCACCCACCATGCCCGGCTCACGGGACGTCAGTGCCGACATGCCGTTGTAGAGGTGGGTAAAACCCGATGCGCCGGCCTCAATGGCCTTAAGGACTGTCTCACCATCGGCATTCGAATGCCCAAGGCTGACAATGGCGCCGGAGGCCACTAGGCGTTTGATTTGTTCTGGAGTGACAGATTCTGGCGCTAGGGTGATGAGCCTAACACCGAGATCTTGCCTTAAGTACAACTGCCACTCGCGCTCAGTGATGTCGCGTAAATGTGCGGGAGGGTGACAACCGCGTTTTGCGACTGACAAATGTGGGCCTTCAAAATGGATACCGATAATCCCTGGAACTTGGCAATCTATCGCCTCGGCCACCGCATCGGCCGCCGCCTGCATCACCTCAATATCGTCGGTGATCACCGTCGGTAGCATGGCCGTGGTGCCAAACTGGCGATGGGCCTGCATCATCAGCCTTAAGGTTTCCAGCGTTGGTGCATGATTAAACATCACGCCCCCACCACCATTGACTTGCGTATCGATAAATCCCGCCACCAGCGTGCCAGAGGTCAATCGGTAGAGTGCTTTATCCGCTGCACACTCTGCCGATATTGAGGATTTAAGGCCGCAAATAATGCCATCCGACACTTCAATCGCGCACTGCTCAGCAAGTTTGCCTTGAGTTAGCACCTTAGCGCCGTCGGCTATCAGCATAAAATCCGTATTAGGCTTCATAGCTTATCCCCGCATCGAGCCCGTGACCGAGCAAGGCCGCGCCGCGCACGCCACTGGCCGAACCAAAGTCAGCCAATTTAAATTGCGGCAACGTCACGCCATCAAAAAGATGGGCCTTGGTCGCTTGGGGTAAGGCGGCGAGAATTTCCTCCACCTCGGATAATCCGCCGCCCAACACGATAATATCCGGGTCCATCGCCAGCACTAACGAAGCCATTAAGCTGCCGAGAATATCCATATAAGTTTCAAAGGTTTTGATGGCGAGCGGGTCGTTGCGGCGCAATGCACTCAGCCATGCAAAGGTATCGGCCGTTTGCCCCGCGATATCTTGGTAGAGTCTGCCAAGTCCAGTGCCTGACACATAGGTTTCGGCGCAGCCCTCAAGCCCGCAGCCACAGGCATAGAGCGGCAGTTGATGTCGATGGGCAACATTGGCGCTCACGCCTTGATGACCAAATTCTCCAGCGAGTCGGTTTGCGCCGAGATACAACTTGCCATCGATACATAACCCCCCGCCAGTGCCCGTGCCGAGAATCATCCCCAGTACGCGGGAGTAGCCCCTGCCTACTCCGAGTACCGCTTCGGAGAGGGCAAAACAGCGGCAATCATTACCGATTGCCACGGTCCGATTGAGCAACTGAGCAAGATCATGGGCAACACGGCGTTGATTAAGGCAAGGCACATTACTCGAAATCACAGTCCCGTCGGCTTTCACCACTCCGGGGAGCGCAATCCCAACGGTACCGCGCTCACCACATTGCTGATCCGCCTTTTCGATTTGCTCGGCCAGCGTTGCCATAAAGGCACTGTAGTCCTGCCTAGGAGTACTTAAACGCCACTTGTCCTGTAGCACTAATTGAGTATCAAAAATCGCTAACTCAATCTTTGTTCCACCTATATCTAAACCGTAATACATGCCCTTGCCCTTATTTATATTTATTTTACAAAGGGATATACATTGACACCCTGCACAACTCGATTAACTTGCCCCGTAGGACAAGGATTATCTGGCGATACTTTAAGTTGAATCGCTTTATAGATGGCTAGGATTTGACACCACAAAATAAAGGGTAATCCCAACCAGACTTCGTTAAGGCCACTGCTGCCAGTTAACAGTTCTTCGGAGAGCGTCAATACAGATAATGCTTGATTATCTCGCTTAAGCTCTTGAATTAAATCGTTATCATATTGACGAGCATAGGGATCCGACGACACCATCACTAGCACTTGCGTATGACTATCGACTAAAGATTTTGGCCCATGGCGAAACCCGAGCGGGCTCTCAAAGGCACTCACCACTTGCCCAGCAGTGAGTTCAAGGTACTTAAGCGCCGCCTCTTGGGCGATGGCCTTAAGTGGCCCGCCCCCGAGGAACACCACCCGCTTGCTGGGCTGCTCGGATTGCAGACGGATGTCAGCTAACCGCTCAGTTAAGATGTGCTCGGCCATCTCGATGCATTGCATCAATGCCTGAGAATTTGGCGCAAAAATCAGTAATGTCGCCAAGTACATACAGGTAAAGCTGCTGGTCATGGCAAAACTCACGTCGTGGGTTTCATCGGGCAACTTATACAAGTAGCAGTGGGATTTGTCGGCGCAATAGTTGGCGAGCTTTCCCTGACCATTACAGGTGATCGCCAGATGGTAACAATCATCGACCAATTGCTCCGCCAGTTCGACCGCAGCCATACTCTCGGGGCTGTTTCCCGAGCGGCCGTAGGAAATCAGCAGTGTGGGAATATTGCCCCGCAGATACAGCTCTGGATGACTCACAATATCCGTGGTGCTGATGGCTTCAACTTGTTGGGTTGCCAAAGGTAAATGCTGCTGAATATGGGCCGCGAGCACATCTCCTATATAGGCCGACGTCCCTGCCCCAGTGAGGATAATCCTTAACTGCGGCTTTGCCAGAATCGGCGTCAACCAAGCAGCAATAGTGCGATTATCACTGTGCTGCTCGCTCACTTTGCGCCACATTTTCGGCTGCTGGCTGATTTCCTTCGCCGTCCAAAAGGCGCCATATTGGGTTAATTGCTCTGCACTCAATAACAGGTTGCTATCTTCATGTTCGAATGGAGAAAGAGGACTGGTTAACATCAAAATATCATCCCTTTAAAGGTGATTGCATCACAGGAAGCTGGCAGGCATTGGCGTAATCGGCCAATACTTCGGTAATTTTATGCAGTACGAGTTCACGGGCCGTGGGCTTAAGTTCCCCCGCCAACACCGCCGTATATTGGTTCGGTAAATACTGGCTGATCAGCGGCAGAGGAATGCTCTGAGCTAAGTTGCTCAGTAGCTGCTCGACCTTACTCTGCAGACTCGGCCAGTAGTAACGCACTCGGTCACTAAAGCTAAAGCCAAGTTGCCACTTTAATGCCTCGTTGTCGGCATAAAACCCTTGCCAATACTTAGGGTTATCTCGCATCAATTCAAAACAGCTTTGGCGTAAATCCGAGCATTGTTCAGGCTGGCACAGCACATTTTCGATATGGGACAGGGCAAACAAGGCTTCCCGCAGTGCGAAGGTAAGCTGTGGGCCCACTTTTAAAATCGCGAAATGCTGCTGCACTAAGGCTTGATACCCCATGCTGAGCTGATAATCGGTCGAATGCGCCTCAAACACTAATCTGGGATAACCGCGAATAAACTCGCTTTGGGCATGGGTTGCCTCGGGTTCAAACAAATGCACTTGGCTGTTATCAAACTCCACCCCAGGCTGAACGACGACCGCAATCACCTTTTGCCAAACCTCCTCACCCAGCCCTGCCGCAGCAAAGGCATCGCGATGACAATTTAAGGTATGTTCAATGGCGCTGACGGGCGTGACCGCAAGTTCGGCCTCCATTTCACTCACGCCGCCGGGCGCCGGCACTTCAGTGCCTATCACATAACAGAGTGCTTGCTCTGGTGCACGGTGGGCTTCGGCCACAGCACAGAGCCGCGCCGCACGTGCAGCTATGAGTTCATCCGCTAAGGGAAGCACATCACCGCCGCAGGCCATACTGGTGTCGAGGTGGATTTTGGTAAATCCCGCCTTAACATATTCGGCGATAAGGTCTTCGGCTAATTGCATCGCCTCTTCGGCGGCTTGCTGGCACCAAACGACGGGGCCCAAGTGATCGCCACCAAAGAGTAACTGCGACGGATTAAGGCCAAGTTCAACGGCCATTTGAGTGACGAAGTCGATGAAATCCTGTGGTTTCATCCCGGTATAACCGCCAAACTGATTCACTTGGTTGGCGGTCGCCTCGATAAGTAGGGGCGTGCCATTCGCCTTTGCCTGCAAGAGCGCCGCCTGTAACACCAAGGGCTGGGCCGAGCAGACGGCAAAAATGCCCGCCTGCTGACCTGCTTTATTGGCGTCAATGATAGTTTGAATCACTGACATAGCGCTTACCCCACAATGCCGAGGGGTTTCGCGGTTTGCCAGACACCACGGGTAAAGTCTGGGAAGTCCTTGGAGTTACCACGGTCACCGACTGAGGCCACCGACAAGGGGAATACCGCCGACCATGCCGCGCCGTCGTACACATCCTGATCCAGTGCCTCGCCATTACGCAGGCAGTAAATCATCCGCCAGCACATCAAGAAGTCCATGCCACCGTGCCCGCCATTTTCCTCCGCCTCTTTGCCCATTCGGGTCCACAGAGGGTGGTCATATTTGGCGTACCATGAGTCCATGTTTTCATCCCACTCGTGATAACTACCAGAGCCACCGTTTTCCAGTGCGATACGATTAGGGAAACCTGCAAACACGCCGTTTGTCCCTTGGATCAAGTTATGGCGGCTGTAAGGACGAGGCGTGGTCGTATCATGCTGCACCATGATACTGCGACCTTTTACCGTCTTAATCAGACTGGTGTTCATGTCGCCACCAATGTACTTGAGTTGGTTACGCTGATGATCCGCAGGGAACTCACGTTTGGCGTAGGCAGCGCGACCTAATGAAGGAGAGCTCACAGAGGTTAAATAGTCTAAACGGTCGCCGCGGTTGATATTCATATACTGGGCGACGGGGCCTAATCCATGGGTGGGATAGAGGTTACCATTGTATTTTGCATGGTAAGCCGTACGCCAAGAGCCTGTTTTACGGTCGATTTCCTTCATTTGCCAGCGCAGTTCGTGAATATAGGCCGCCTCACCGTGGAGCAGTTCGCCAAACAACCCTTGGCGCACCATGTTAAGCACCATCAGCTCATCTCGGCCGTAACAGACGTTTTCCATCATCATGCAGTTGCGTTGGGTCAGCTCGGCGGTATCCACCAGATCCCATAGCTCTTCAATCGTGCCCGCCATCGGGACTTCGACGAAGGCATGCTTGCCCGCTAACATGGCTTCTTTCGCCATGGGGTGATGCCAGGCCCATGGTGTGGCAATCACGACGATATCCACATCATCACGGTTTAACAGATCGCGGTACGCATGGTCGCCCTTACTAAAATAGGCAGGTTTGTCACGTCCATATTCGTTAATAGCTTTTTCAGCGCGGGCCAGCACTAAGGTATCGGTATCACAGATGGCGGTAATGCGGGCGCCTTCGATACGGCTGAAATGATGCACAAACCCAATGCCGCGCTCACCCACCCCGATTAACCCTACTCGAACCTCATCCATTTTGGGCACGACCAACCCCATCACAGATTTACCCGCAGCCTTAGGTGTTGTGCCTGTAGCACGTTCACTGCTGGCACAGGCCGCCAGGGCCGTTGCCGCAGCGGTTACCATAGAAGCCTTTAAAAACGAACGACGATCAAAACCCGACATAGTAATTCCCCGTTATAAATTAGCTTTCTCAATGAGGTGTAGTTGCACACCTTGTTTAGTTAATTCATCAACATAGCGCTCTGGGATCCCGGTATCTGTCACTAGGCGCGTAATACGGCGACTGCTGCAAATAACGTGGAATGCTTGTTGATCAAACTTTGATGAGTCAGTCACAACGATAATTTCACTCGCTATCTCACACATCATTCGGTTGAGGCTGGCCTCTTTTTCAAAGTGAGTGGTTAATCCCACCCGCAAATCGAAACCATCTACCCCTAAAATCAACTTGTTAAAGTTGTAATCCCGCAGGCTGTTCTCGGCGATATTGCCGTAGAACGACAACGATTTTTTACGTAACAGGCCGCCGGTTAACATCACCTCCACTTCGTCGGCCTTAGCCAATTCGGTGGCGATATTCAGGCCATTGGTCATCACGATCAGATCCTTATGCTCCATCAGGTTTGCCGCCACCTGTTGGGTGGTCGTCCCAGAGTCGAGCAATAAGCGATCGCCGTTTTGAACCAAGGCCGCCGCAGCCTTACCTAACTCTTGCTTTAAGGCCGAATGGCAACTGCCCTTCTCCTTGAGTGATAACTCCCGGATCAACTCACTGTTGACCATAGCGCCGCCGCGGGAGCGCACCAGTAACTGCTTCTGATCCAACATGGCTAAATCGCTGCGGATCGTGACTTCAGATACCCCAAAGTGTTCTGCGAGTTCGGCAACAGAGACCTTTCCCTGTAACTGTGTCATTCGCACAATTTCCTGCTGCCTTTCTATCGTGTTCAAAGTACTCACAAGCTTCTCCATTCTTTCGATTAACTATCGATTGAAAGGTAACACGCCAGGAACAACTTTCAAACACTTTCGAAATCACTTTTCACCACCGCAAAAACAAACAACCAAATTAACAATAACTTACGCATTTTTAGCTCAAGTTTTTGCCATAAGTTGATTTTCATCATGCATGAATGTGAAACTTTTTGAAAGTATTTTTACATTTTTTTATTGATCGATTACAGAATTTAACGCTATAAATAAGACTTCGAAAGGTTTGCGCAGTTTCTTTCGCTTTCGAAATTGTATTAAAAGACACGGCAACGACCGTGCATCACTCTCATGCGGGGATACTATGAAACTCTTAACCACCAAGCCTGCCGCGATTGCCCTAGCTATCGCAGCGGCTCTGACAGCAACTCACAGCGCTGCCAATGAAATACCAGCAGAGCAACAAACCGAAACGAAAGAGCAAGTTCAAGCGAAGGATACTGCGCAAGCCCAGGATGCCGAGGTCGAACGCATTCAGGTAACAGGGATCAGAAACAGTATTAAGGAAGGGATGTTCCTAAAGCAGAATGCCGTGAGCGTGGTCGACCTTGTGGTCGCCGATGACATTGGCAAATTTCCAGATGAAAACTTAGCCGAGGCGCTACAGCGTATTCCAGGGGTGACCATTACCCGTAACGGCGGTGAAGGACAAAATATTCTGGTTCGCGGCCTTGGCGATGGTTATAACGTCACCACTCTTAATGGCCGTAAGCTGGCTTCAGAAAATGCAGGCCGAGACTTTAACTTCGACACCATCGCCTCTGAGCTGGTGAATGTGCTGGCGGTGTATAAGTCACCCGAAGCCAGACTGACCGAAGGTGGCATTGGCGCTATCGTCGATATCCAAACCCGTAAACCGCTGGATTTAGAAGGCCGTACCATTCAAGCCTCTGCTAAGGGTATTTACGAATCCCGTACCGAGGATATTCATCCCCACGCCTCACTGATCATCGGTGATAAGACGGATGACGATAGTTTTGGCGCGCTGGTCTCGGCGGTATATTCCCGTAAAACCCTGCGGGCAGACACCTATTCGGCTGAGGGTTTCTTCGATGAAGATGAAGGCTGGGGTGTCGACAGTGCCGGGGTGCCAGTCGATACCAACAATAACGGCGTGATCGATCCAGGTGAGATTTATGCCTCTAAGATCCCCAGCTATATGTATTTTGCAAACGCCCAAGACGTGCGTGAACGCGTAGGCGGCACACTCGCCCTGCAATGGCGCCCACTGGATAATCTCGACATCAACTTCGACGGTCTCTATTCACGCTACAACACCGATGGCCATAAGTACCAAATCGGCTTCGTGAACTACGACGAAGAATGGACGCCGGGCACACCGCTATTTACCGACGCCATATTTGACGATCAGGGCCGTGTGGTGAGCATGAACCAAACGGGCGATAACACTATGGTTGAATTGCTCAACCTCAGTACCCCAAGAAAAACCGATACCTACCAAATGGGTCTTAAGGCCGACTGGTATGTCATGCCCAATTGGTCGATTACCGCCGATGTTGCCTACTCCGCCGCGCAAAATGCCAATAATGGCGATAACCGCTTCGTGGTTGCCCGTGGCTTTGTCGACGGCATCGACATCGATTACACGCGTGGCAATATGTTGCCCGATGTAGTGATAAGCCCAGGTCTGAGCGCCGATCAAAAATACGGTGCCCACTACAGCCGTAACAGTGGCGTCGATGTGGACGATAAAATTACTGACATCAAACTGATCAGCCAATACATCCCCGATGAAGGCATCATCAGCAAGGTCGATTTTGGCGTCAATTATGTCAAGCAAGTGAAGAAGCAGACCGAATTTGCTTCCGCCAACTCAAGTCAATTCAGCCGAGGTGGCTATTACCTGACCCGCGACGGTTATACCTTCGATAACAGCACTGTCTTTACCCAGGGCGAATTTGAACTGTTCCAAATTCCTTCGAGTGTATTTGTGCCCGCCAACTTCGATAACTTCCTCGATGGTGAAAACAGCATCTCCCCAGAGCCCTGGCCAAGCTTCGACTACGACAAACTGCTTGAGTACTACCGCAGCATTAACCAAGAAGCGGCGGATAAGAGCATTGTCGCTAGCCTCAATAAGGCGGGGAGCTATGAAGTCACAGAAGCAGTGACCTCCGCCTATGTGCAGGTGAATATCGAAGAGGAAATTTTCGATCTGCCTTATATGTTGAACTTAGGCCTCAGAGCCAGCCAGACTAAAGTCACCTCCGACGGTTATGCCTATGATTTAGCTAAGGTTGAGTTAGACAGTGCCGGCCAACCCACCAACAACGATTGGAAAAACGTCGTCCAAGCCAGTTACGACGATAGCTATACCAATGTGTTACCGAGCATGAACTTTAAGCTCAATCTGCAGGATGACTTGCTGCTACGTGTCTCCGCCGCCGAAGTGTTAAGCCGTCCATCACTGTATGCGCTGCGAGTCTGGGCTGCACCGAGTTTCACGACCCGTGAGAATGGCCTACCGACACTGACACGCGGTAACCCAAGTGTCGCCCCCGAAAAGGCGCGCCAAGGGGATATCTCCCTCGAATGGTATTTCCACGAGAGTAGCTCACTGAGTGGTGCCATCTTTATCAAAGACATTGAATCCTTTATCACCGACGAAAAAGGACCTCAAATGGTTGAAGGGACTGAATATTATGTCACTCAACCCGTATCGGGTAAGTACGGTGCCAAAGTGCAAGGGGTGGAAGCCGCATGGCAACAATCCCTCGACGAATACTTGCCAGAGCCCTTTAATGGTTTAGGTTTCCAGCTGAACTACACCTATGTGGACAGCAGCTACGATGATCCCGAAATCGATGCGAAAGGCTTACCCTTTAAGGGCATGTCGAAAAACTCTTACAACGCCGTCCTTTACTATGAGCAATATGGTCTGCAGGCTAGGGTTGCCTATAACTGGCGCAGTAAGTTTCTGGTCGATCCCGAAGCTTGGGGTGGTCCTGCTTGGATCCAAGACTACGGCCAGCTCGATGCTAGCGTGAGTTATGATATTTTCGAAAATGTGTCGATTTTCGCCGAGGCTTCTAACCTGACCAATAACCGCTATTCAGGTTATGTGAAGTATGAGGACCAAGTGAATTATCTTGAGCGTTTTGGCACCCAAATCGCCCTCGGGATCCGCGGCAGTTTCTAAGCAAAATTCGTAAATTTAACAACAATAAAGCCACTCATTGAGTGGCTTTATTTTTCGGCTTCACGCTCGCGCATTTGGGCGTCCATCAGGCAAATATAATCCTCTAATTCCTGCCCGGGCGTCGGGGCAAAATGGCGGTTAAGCCTTAATAACCCTGTGATACGATCAACCCGAAAGTTACGAAAATCCTGGCGTAATTCACACCAGGTCAGCAAGGTCCAAGTGCCACGCCAAAAATAGATGGCGAGCGGCCGCACTTCGCGCTCGGTCAGGGCTTTATTCACATCTTGATAGAAGAGTTTGACGTATTCACGGCGCTGTGCCGCATTACGCAGCGGATCGAGAAACTGAAACTCGTTGGAATCTAAATAAAAATCCGGCGAAAACATCAAGGATTGATAGGCTTGCAAACGCTTAGGTAGCACGGCCTCCACTTTTATCATCGCCTGACGCGCCGCACTGCCAAGCTCTTTGCCGCCCCATGTTTGCACCATACGCATGCCAACTTGTATCGCCTCTAATTCGGCCTCGTTAAACATCAGTGGCGGCACATTCACTTCGTGGCGCAATAGATAGCCCACGCCCGCCTCCCCTTCAATGGGAATGCCGCTCAAACACAAATCCTGCACATCGCGGTACACGGTGCGGGTCGAGACTTCTAAACGATCCGCCAGCACTTGGGCGGTCGTCAGTCGACGATGTTTAAGAATTTGCACTATTTGAAATAGGCGATCGGCACGGCGCATGGACAGTAATCACACCTCAAATTGGCTTGTTGTGAAAGTTAAGGGATCTTACCCGCTAAAGTGGGCTAACCCAAGCGATAGTGTATTGGCACAGTGTTATGGATTCGGCCTACACAATCCCGATATAAATCTCGACCTTATCGGCACTTCGATACACTTCAAAATCCGTTTGATAATCACGCTGGTGCGGGCAATCAGGCGTACTAAAGTAGCGCCAAATCTGTCCCCAAAGGTCAACCACACAGTGAGGCATTTCCCCTTGCGCACTGAACTTAAGGTAGTTTCCCTCACGCAACTGCAACGCCGTAAAAGGGCCGGTCTCGCTGACAGATTCAACACTTTTCCCCACTAAAACCGAATAGTCTCCCGTCATATCGGATTCATAGTCGTAGTAGACCCCATACATGGGAGAGTCGAGCATCGATGTGAGTTGTGATGATTCAAAGAATGTCTGCCACAGCGCTGCAATCTTGCCGCCCTCAGCCGCCATTTCGGCGCTATTATTGGTGCGCGTACTCAGCCCAAGCATAGGTTGAGCCGCCATAAAAACCTGTTCCATTATCCTTTCACCTTCATCACTGAAAATTGCTGTTGCTTGTTTTAGGTTCATCGCAAAACGTTATTGCTCGTCGCTATTATCCGCAGAACTGACTGTATCCACTTGAATTAAGGAACGACGTAAAAATCAGTACCAAGAGCCGTGCCAAGGCACG
Organism: Shewanella sp. FJAT-51649; assembly: GCF_019457435.1. Taxonomy (NCBI): domain Bacteria; kingdom Pseudomonadati; phylum Pseudomonadota; class Gammaproteobacteria; order Alteromonadales; family Shewanellaceae; genus Shewanella; species Shewanella sp. FJAT-51649. The sequence continues at coordinate 3,076,997 of NZ_CP080411.1, forward strand.
ACTCTACTGAGTTTACATTAATGATTTTGCGACCAGAGACCGACCTTATTGCCTTCGCTATCCACAAACAGGGCGATATAGCCACAACCGCCGTCCTTGATAGGCGTCACAGGCAATAGCATAGTCACATTGGCGGCCACGAGTTTATCCACTAAAGGTTGCAATTGCGCGCTGAAATGCAGGTATACAGTGCTACCGTCCATCGACGGTTTGCTCATGCTGCATTTAACCAAACCAATGCTGGCGGCGCCTTCTTCCTCTGTTACGAGCGTCGCGTATTGCATGTCTTCCATATCGTCACGCTTAAATTCAACCCCGAAATGTTGTTGATAAAAAGCGATGGCACGATCCATATCACTGACAGGAATTTCACCCCAGACTAACGGTGCAATTGATAACATTTTCACTTTCTCCTTGTTGAAAAATGCCGATGATTCATCATGTTATAAATGTGGTTCACCAGCGGACGACAACAAGAATAAAACAAGGCTACTGACAACATCATGTCAGTAGCCTTTGAGTGAAGCTGATTTTATTGAGTGCGCTCAAGGCACTTATTTAGGCAAGCTCGCCTGATGGGCTGAAATAAACGCCTCCATCGCCAGAGTTGCCCGTGCTTGGGCGCTGGCTAAGGTGTCTTGCGCCGTCATAGGTTCGACCACCTCGTAGTAACACTTGATTTTAGGCTCAGTGCCTGACGGCCTGACTATCACCCGCGCGCCATTGGCTAAGCGATAGGTTAATACATCACTGGCGGGCAGATTGATTTTCTCAACCTTACCATCGGCAAAACGGCGCTCTAATGCCTTGAGATCATCGGTCGACACTACGGCATGTTCACCAATTGCCAGCGGTGGATGTTCACGCAGATACGCGCCGATCTTGGGCGTGTCGGGTTTTAAGGCAATGCTAACTTGAGCATTGAGATGGAAACCCTGCTCGCGGTAAATCTGCTCGAGTCTATCCCAAATGGTTTGCCCTTTAGCGGCAAGCTCGGCGGTTAATTGGGCAAAGGCGACTAAGGCCGATAGACCGTCCTTATCCCACACCATGTTACCGACGGTGTAACCCAGTGCCTCTTCGTAGGCAAACAGGAATTGATTGTCAGGCTGACTCTGCGCAATTCCCACATTCATCAGCCACTTAAAACCGGTGAGCGTGGTATAGCTTTCAACGCCAAAGCCTTTGGCGATTTTAGATAATAGACTGGAGGACACAATAGTCGTGCCCACCAAACGTTGCTCCTTGCTCGCATGGCTTAACAGATAATGGCCAAATAGCACTCCCACTTGGTCACCCGTTAGCATTTGATACTCGCCATCATCCTTACGTACTGCAACCGCAAATCTGTCGGCATCGGGGTCATTGGCACAGGCGAGCATGGCGCCATGCTTTTTCGCTTCGGCAATGACTAAGTCCATCGCCCCCTTTTCTTCCGGATTCGGGAAGTTAACCGTTGGGAAATCCCCATCGGGCTCGCGCTGCGCCGCCACCGAGTAGACTTGGGCAAAACCCGCATCCTTGAGCACGGTTTCCGCCATTTCAGCGCCCACACCGTGCATGGCAGTATAGGCAAGGCTGACTTTTTCGTGCGCGGTGTTATTTTGCAGCACATTGGCGTGCATCACGCCGCGGCGATAGGTTTCGTAATAATCGTCCTGCAACCAGATAAGCTTGCCCTGTTTGGTCGCCTCCACCTGATCCATAAACGGAATCGCTTGAGTTGCCGCCAGCTCAATTTGAGCGGCAATGCCTGAGTCATGGGGCGGGATAATCTGCGCGCCGTTTTCCCAATACACTTTGTAGCCATTGTATTGTGGCGGGTTATGGCTGGCGGTCACCACAATACCCGCAGCAGCATTAAAATGCTTAACCCCAAAGGCCACCAGCGGCGTTGGTGCCACTTTGGCGGTGAGGCGCACCTTAATGCCCATCGCGGTGAGCACACTGGCGGTATCATGGGCGAAAGTGCGTGAATCGTGGCGGCCATCGTAACCAATCACGACTCCGCGCTCGGCAGCATCTTTAATTTGTTCGAGTAAATAGGCACCAAGTCCTGCTGACGTTTGGCGGATAACCAAGCGATTCATGCCCATAGGACCTGCGCCCACCACACCGCGTAACCCGGCGGTTCCAAATTCTAAACGTCCCGCAAAACGAGCCTCGAGTTCGGCGTCATTTCCGGCGTCGATTAAAGCTTGCAGTTGTGCCTGAGTGCGGGGATCAGGGTCATTTTCGAGCCAATGCTTAACCTGTAATTGCAAATGGGTATTCATAGGGGGCCTCAGTGAAAATCATTTTCAATCACCTTAGGAAAATCCATGCCGAAGAACAAGCGAATTTGCACTTTTCGCGGCGGATTTAAGTGTAAAGAGGGAGAGTGTAACGAACTTAGGAGAAGTGAAGTCACGCAAAAATGCGATTTATTAACCCTGTTAATCCTTATGCAACAGAGGCTGTCTAACTTGCGCAGCCGCGCGCTGTGGTGCTGCGAAAGCACTCACCACCTCAAGCAAAATTGCACAGATAAATGCCACGAATTGCCGTCTTAACGCAGTAAATTAATCGACACTACGTTAGAAAACAGCTCCTTTTCAGAGTCCTGCTCCAATTGATTGCGCCAAGGTTTATCGAAAACCCGCACAAGATAGTAAGTATCACGCCCAGTGTCTGTCACAAAGGCGATGCCGAAACGCATCAACTCGTAGTGAATATCATGGACAAACACCAATGAAAAATTTTGGCGTCCGGTCAGCTGATTGATATCTTCTCGAGTTAAACTCACGCCCTTTTCAACACCCTCGAAGCGTTTCTTTAGCCAATGAGCAAATTCCTTCGCACTCACCATAGACATGATCTTTCTCCTCGTACGACCCTAGGCAATAACGGCCTGGCTCGCTGTCATTTGTTCGATTATTTGTAATGATGGCGTGGCGTAATGCTCAACATCTTAGAATGAGTCAAACTGTCGCCCCATTCCAGCAGATAATGAGCTAAGCCACAAATTTGATGGTGCTAATAATTTATTGTTATTAGTACAAAATTGATGAAAACAGACTCTTTATATTTGGCTCAGTGCGCTGTTATGCGAACGACTACTCAGGTAGAAAGGAAGCCCGAACCAAACGTCTGTCTATACGAAAAATAGAACAGTTTGCGCACTTTTACCAAACCGAAAACCGCAAATAGAAATTATTTCATCGGCCGATAACTAGGGCAATTCACAACCCATCTTTGGGATAACCGAATAAAAACTGGCGCACTATGGCGCCAGTTTTTGCTTGTATTGATTGGGGCTAGTTCCTACAGCAATCTTTAAATACAACACCTTATAGATATCCCTTAACGGGAAGGCAGCGTGCCATCAAACACTCGCACTTTAATGTTCTTCTTCAGATTTTCCTGATCCTGTTGCCATTCCTGCCACTGGGTGAGGCTTATGCTCAGCTGCAATGAAAAATCCGTGGAGATCCATTGTGTCTGTCCCCGCGCATATTATGGCAGTGGCACAATATTTTTAGGACCATAGAAGGATTCAGAGCATTGGAAGGGCTTGAAGTACACTTGGTCGTTCGCCAGATCGAGCTTACTCGGCGTCGTCATACATTGACCGCTTCCAGGCTCCTGATAAGAAGCAAATTGGTACATAATCGCCGGGGTATTGTTGCTGCTATCGGGCACAGAAGCTGTTTGATGGCAAGATAAGCAACTACTTAACGCATTATCCGCCGGACCGTTTAGCCTGCCATTACAACCTAGATGCCCTGCGTTGGTTTTCTCATTTAAACGTCCAACCACCTCTTGAAACACCGCACTATCTTTAAGGCCTGACACTGGGTTTTGTGGAAAGGCGGCCGCGCCTACGTTTGCAGGAGGAGTATCATTGCCCCACATAAGTCCAAGGGGTGAGATCCGGTTCCACGGATTTTTCTCTTTTGCCTTCAGTAGACAGTAAAAAGGCCATTTAGCATGGGCTAAATGGCCTTGAGACATCAAAAAGTGATTAGGCTTACTTCTGCTCGCGCGTCTTCCACAGGGAGAATAATACCCCCGCCAGCAAGAGGCCGAAGGTGACACCAAGGGATAAGGCCGTTGGGATCTTAAAGTCCACAATGCCTTCATGATTAAAGTATACCAGTCCGACTTTCACGCCGATAAACACCAACACCACCGATAGCGCATACTTGAGGTACTCGAAACGATGCACCATGGCCGCGAGGGCGAAATACAATGCCCGCAGACCTAAAATAGCAAAGATATTAGAGGTATAGACGATAAAGGGATCTTGGGTAATCGCAAAAATCGCCGGGATACTGTCCACTGCAAACACCAGATCCGCAGTTTCGACTAAGATCAATGCCAAAAACAGAGGCGTTGCCCACCAGCCTTTGCTGAGTTGATGCTCCTCTCCCCTGACCCAAAACTTCTCTTGATGAAGACTTGGGGTAAAACGCATTTTGGAGCGTAACCATTTGTAAAACTTATTATCTTGGATATCACCATGCTCATCATCGGAAAAGAGCATCTTAATACCCGTGAAAATCAAGAACAGGCCGAATAACACCAACACGCCTTGGTATTGCGCCACCAGCGCCGCGCCTAAGCCAATCATAATCGCACGCAGCACGATAACGCCCATGATACCCCAGAATAAGACTCGGTGTTGATACAAACGGGGAATGCCTAAACTACTGAAAATAAGCGCGATAACGAAGACGTTATCCATAGATAAGGACTTTTCGATAAGGTAACCCGTGAGGTATTCCATCCCCGCGGTCGAGCCCTTGTACCACCATAACCAAGCGCCGAACAACAGCCCCATACAGATGTAAAAGGCCGATAATTTAAGGCTCTCTGCCACGGTAATTTCGTGCTGCTCTTTGTGTAACACGCCCAAGTCGAAGGCTAACAATGCCAACACAAAGCCAAAAAACATTAACCAAACCCATATCGGGTAACCCACAAATAGCGTGGTTAAAAACTCCATAACACTCCCTAAAACCTAAAAAGTACCGAGTTATCTCGGCTTCATCGCCACATTCGATCTTAGTACTTGGCGATACCAAAAACAGTGAAACAGGGTAAAAACCTTAAAATGCCAGATTAAAATTTGTTTAAATCCATACTACGCAGCCAAATCAACTCGTTACACTAGGCCCTATCATCAGAGCATTTATCGTACTCTGTTCAGATTTAAGCCTAGCCCTAACGCTCACGGGATCACGGAGTAAAATAATCGCGTGAGTTCATCACTACTCACGCTTTAGCAGACACAAATCGATGGTATTTGTCGCTAACGCAGTGAAAATCGAGGTGTTTCAGCGCACTGTGTAACACTTGAGCATTAAGCGAAAATGAAAAAGTTCGCTGGCAAGAATAGCCGTTTGAAATAGCGAGAATGGTAAGCGTGACCACTCGCCACAAGGAATGAAAAAGTGATTCGATGAGAAGTAAAAACTATTCGCGCCCGAGTAGACGGCGCGCGACTAATACCACAAGATGCAGTAACAACAAGCCACTAAAGGCTAAGCAGAAAAACAGTAAGGCAATGGAGTTGACCTCTCGAGGAGCGTCACTGTAGAGATACCACCAGAGTGGCCAACCGATAAGCGACAGCAGCGTCAACTGCCACATGCAGCGTTTGCAGCGGCCAATCTTTTGCCGAAAAATCGAAGTATTACAATCGTCGCAGGCCATTAACTTTTTAATCCAGTAAGTTACCGTGACGGCATAGGATATCACCAAGCCTCCCCAGAGCTAAATAAGCACTAGAGCGATGCTTTAAGTCGCTTCATACCCTCTTCTATCGACACTAAGGCATGATAGCCAAAGTCCCGTTTTGCCGCGCTGATATCGAAATAATGGCTACAGGAAAGCTGTTTGGCGACAAAGCGCGTCATTATCGGCTCTTCTTGCTTATTCAGCAGTCGATACACCATTTCTAGCACAGCGCCCACCACATAGGCTAGGGTCTGTGGCACTCGCACGGTCACAGGCGGGAGGCCATCACAGGCTAGGATGAGGTTCAGCATCTTGGCCATAGTCACAGGCTCGTCGTTACTGACAAAATAGGCTTTGCCTTGGCACTTAGGCGAGACTTGGCAAAGCTCCACGGCCGCCAAAATATGGGCATAGGCGGCGTTATCGATATAAATGGTATCGACCAGTTTATCTTCGCGCCCCACCAGCTTGAGCTTACCTAAACGACCGCGGGCGAGCACCCGAGGCACCAGATGCGGATCATTGGGCCCCCAAATCAAATGCGGCCGCAGGGCGACCGTCTTTAACGCATACGCCGACGCGGTTATCGATGCTTGATTGGCATCTAGCATCATCTTCTCGGCAATCGCCTTGGAGTGACCATAATAATTTAAAAAGCGGCTGGCGTAGGGCGTCGACTCATCGATACCCGATTCATCCTCACCCGCAAAGGTCACGCTAGGAGTGCTGGTATAAACTAGTTTACTGATTTTAAGCGCTTTACATGCGGCAATAACATTAGCGGCGCCCTTCACATTGGGGCAAAAATAACTGTCTCTGTCGCCCCAGACACCCGCTTTTGAGGCCACATGGAACACCATATCGCAGCCCTGCATCGCCTGTTTGACTTGCTCAGAATTGGCTAAATCTCCCTGCACCATAGTCACGCCAAGGGCTTCAAGCTCAGGGTAATGGCCACGGGCAAAACCAGTAACCTTAATCCCAGCCGCGACCAAACGTAGGCAAATAGCCTTACCCAAAAATCCGCCCGCGCCAGTCACAAAGGCATGGCTGACCTTAGCCGCCAAGGCATGAAGCGCGGCTTGCTCACGCGGATCAAAGCCTGCTTGAGCGAGGTTATCAGGGCCAGTTTGCGTCGCATCGGCTTGGGGAAAAGCTGGATTGTCAGTCATATCGCATTCCGTGACAGTGAGTGTCATCTTAGTATTCAATTCATTGATTAAGTGCAACAAGGCACCACTCGCGGCAAAACGTGCCACGAACAAACAGCCGAAAGTTCGACCCTATTTAAGTTAAAAATGAGCTAAATTGAAATCAGCCTTTGGTTTGCGATTGCGCCCAAACGGCTAATTTTTCTCTAAATATTTTGGCATTGTGGCGCACATCCACGGGGAAATCGGGATGAATGAGAAAACGCCGAATCCCCTGAGTTTGGCTATACTGCTCGGCAATCGCCATCAGCTCTTGATAAAGCTGCGCGCTTTTATTGCACACCAAGGATTGGTCAAGCTCGATGCAGATGAGAGGTTCAATCTCACTTGCGCCACCATGCCCCTTTACTTTGATCCCCACTAACGCCGAGCGCTTTACATTCGGATGGGTATTAAAAATACGCTCACTCGGAATGGAATAATAACGTTTAACACACTGCCCACCTTGGGTGACATCCACTCTATGGGCTTTGCGGCCACACATCCACAACCGGCCACTGTCGTCCAGGTAGCCAAGGTCGCCCATTCTATGCCTGAAGGTTTGCTGCTCGCGGTCCCAGATTTTAGCCGCCGTCGTGGCCTTTTCGCGGCGATAATAGGACTGGCTCACCATAGGGCCTGTTACCACTATCTCACCAATTTCCCCCGCGTTAAGACGCAAACCATTATCCCACTCAGGGATATCAGCTTCAGTGATGGCGATAATCTCGATACTGACGCCATCGATGGCGCGGCCGACACAAATTCCACCGCCATTGTCCGTGGTTTGAGTCGTGGTAAATAGCTCGTCGCTGGCAATCATGCTGATGGGTAAGGATTCGGTAGCGCCGTAGGAATTGAGTACAGGCACGCCGACACTGAGCATTTTGCTAAAACGGGCAATCGAGGCAATGGTCGCGGGCGCCCCTGCGGAAATCACGCGTTTCACACTGCTGAGTTTGTGTTGGTTCTTCGATTCGGTTTGCTCACCGGCACGACCTAAACGCTCAAGCAAGGCTGGGTTAACAAAGATATTGCTGCATTGATATTTCTCAATAGCGGCAAATAAAAATTCAGGATTGGCCGTGATAGGTTTGCTGGCATCCATCTCAGGCACAATCGATGCCATACCGAGCGCCGGACCAAAGAGGGAAAATAGCGGGAATGTCGCCAAATCACGCTCGCCGTGCGCAATGCCATAATCCTGCTTTAGCGCCTGAATTTGCGCCTCAAACATGCCGTGACTATAGACAACACCCTTTGGCGTCCCCGTGCTGCCGCTGGTAAAGAGAATCGCCGCCATCTCGTCATGCCTAAGCAGTGCCATCGGGTACTCGCCCTGTTCCGGCAAGTTTGCCGCAGATGCCTTCGTTGTAAACGACTTAGCAGTTGATAAGAGTATCGTCGCTAAACTTGGCGCGCCCGTGAGTAAGCGCGATAAAGTGCCTGCCAGTCCGCTTGGATTGCCATCCACATTGATAAGGTGCTTCACGCTGCCCTTGCCCCAGCCTAATAAGCGTCTGGCGATATGGGCTTTAGGGATACCGATAAACGCATCGGGCGCAGCTTCAATAAAACATTGCTTAAGGTTTTTAATCCCCATGCCCGGGTCAACCAGCACGGGAATAATCCCCGCCTTGAATAAGGCAAAAGTTAACGCAAAAAAATCCAGACTCGGGGTGACCATCAGCACCGCCTTCATCCCCCGCGTCAGCCCATGGGCATTGAGCGCGAAGGCAATGGCATCGCTTTGTTTATCGAGACTGATAAAGTCGAGTTCTTGGTAAGTCAGATTGGCAAGGGACTTACCCTTGCCCTGTTGCACCGCAACAGCGAGATGATGGGGAATGTGATGGGCGGCCTGCTTTAAATGCCGACAGATATTGGCATCGCTTGCTTGCTCAACAGCAGGAGTCCCATGGCCGAGCTGCGCATCCTCCACCCTAGCCATTAATGTGCGGCCTGTGGCGCTTGAGTCTCTGCCTCAGGCTCTGTGATCTGTACCGTTTCAACGGACTGCACTGCTGGCTCAGGTGTTTGCGCCTCAGCCATAAAGTGTTTGATATGGGTAATCACCTCATCGCTCGCATCTTCGAGGATATAGTGACCACAATCGGCAAATTCATGCACTTGTGCATGGGGCATATGTTCGCGCCATTTGGCTAAAAAGTGCTTATCGAACACAAAGTCCTGTAATCCCCAGCAAATCAGTGTCGGTACCTTGGCAAACTTTGGCAGACTGGCGGCAATATCCGATACCAACTGATAGTTTCTGTCACCCGGTTTTAGCGGAATATCCTGTACAAAACGCAGAGTCGAAATGCGATTTGCCCATGAGTTAAACGGCGCGACGTAGGCCTCACGGATGTACTTGGACATCGGCTGACGCTTCACCCCAACGTAGGAGGCAATCGATGAAAACGCATTAAAACCACGCACTAACACCGTGCCGAGCAGTGTATTGCGGCAGATCCACAGCGCCAGCGGTAAAGGCTTAGTCTCGGGTAAGTGGAAGGCGCCAGTATTTAAAATCACCAGACGTTTAATTCGCTCAGGGTAACGCGCCGCGTAGCCCATGCCTATCATGCCGCCCCAGTCGTGGACGACTAAGGTAATGTTTTCGTTTACCTTTAGGCTATCGAGCAGCGCCTCTAGATCGTCAATGCGATTCTTAAGGGTGTAATCGTAACCGCTGTCATCCGGCTTATCCGACAGGCCACAACCAATATGGTCTGGCACGATACACTGGTGAGTATCCTTAAGGGCGCTCACGAGATTACGGTAATAAAAACTCCAACTTGGATTACCGTGCACCATGACCACAGGTTCACCTTGGCCTTCATTGATGTAATGCAGCTTGTTGCCATTACGGCTAAGAAAATGACGTTTAAACGGCAACAGAGTGTCTAACATGACGCTTCCTATCTTTTGTTCTAATTGTTTTTGTATTGGTAGCCTGTGCTGGCAAATTCGCCTTCGCCTTCACCTTGCTTATAGCTAAACCCATAAGCATAAAAATGCCCTAGCAAACCTAGCTCTCAAGCGTCGGCTAAGGCAGATAACAATCTTGGAAAACTACCACTTAATACCCAGCATCATGCAGTTCAAACCACTGCCAATACCTAAAAAGCTCACCTGATCCCCAGGGCGTAAAAAACCTTGATCATGTGCCATGGCCGCAGTGACGGGTAAAGAGACTGTGCCCATATTGCCAAGCAGCTGATATGTTGGGAATTCTTTTTCAGGCGGAATATTTAACGCACTCAAGACCTGTTTACGGTTTGAAGCGCCGACCTGATGACAGATCACTTTATCGACCTGCTCGACCAACCAATTCCGCTGAGCGAGGAAATGCTCCCACGTGTGTTTTGCCAGCTCGACCCCTTCTTTGAGCAAGGTCACCGCATCGGTACGCATAAACTCACGGTAAATATTGTGCCCTACTTCCTGTAAGCCCCACTGACACAGTTGGTGATGCTGCGGCGCAGATAAATGGGAGGCGCCAAGCAGCTGATGCTTACGCACATTCGTCAGCGGCAAACTGCCATCGGTCAGGATCACCGCCACCGCGCCAGAGCCGCCGGTTAAGGTCGCCAGCGACTGAGCAAAATTCTGCATGGTCGGATCAGCGAGCATATTATCAATGGTCACATCGACAATATCCCGCGCCGATTCGCAGGACACCACCATGCCCGCCTTAATTTGGCCAAGCTCGATACGATTGGCAATGTCTAAAATGCCCGATAACACCCCAAGACAGGCATTACTGATATCGTAAATCGCCGTGTCCTTCGACACACCTAAGGCCGCCGCAATCCGGCAGGCGGTGGCAGGTTCGTGCTGGTCACGGCACACGCCGGTGTACACCACGGCGCCCAGTTCGGCGACTTCTATTCCCGTTTCTGCAATCGCCTTGTGCGCCGCTTTAATCGCTCCATCGGATAATTGATGCCCTTTAGGCCACCAACGGCGTTCGGTAATACCCGTCAACGCCGCAAGTTGCCCCATAGGAATGCGAAATTTTTGATATAGAGGCGCAAGGCGAGATTCTAGCTCGCTACTGGAAACCACCACAGGTGCCAGTTCATAGGCAAGGCTATTAATAAATACGCGGGAATATTTCATGAAACTGTTTTATTCGCTCACTAAGATCACTGATCTTTTAGGTCAGTTTTTAGTTGTTATTTGTCATTAAGGCGACATTTGAACAAGAAAAGCCCGATGATTCAATAAAAAACCATCTTTCGTCTTAGACTTGTCTCACAGAGCTTATAAGCCCTTGTGCAGATCATGCCGCCTATCCGTTAATTCAAAATGAACTAATAAAGAAATACTTCATAAAAAACAGGCAAGTATGGCCTCATTATTCAGATGATTTTTCAATCGCTCGATTTTTGCGCCAAAATCAGCGCATTTCGAGGCGTCACGCTGGTTGCACAAAATTCCCTCAGGGTTACCCGATAGCCACTTTCCTGCAAAAAACAGCAGCGATCGAGAATTAACCACAGCTCCAGCGCACGGCGAAACAAATGCGCAGCCAAATCGATGCGCCGGGTTAACCTTTGTCGCTGTTTGCCTATCTCAAGCCAAGCGCCAAAATCACAATCTGCGGCTAAGGTAACCGCCTTTTGCGTCGCCGCCCAGTCACAAAACTCGGCAAACTCGCCGCTCAGCTGGCTTTGCTTTATGGCGGGCAAGGGTAAATAAGCATCTATACCACGGCAACTTCGCTGCAGCGCATCAAACCCCAGCCGCCAGGCGATTTCCTGATGTCGCAGCGCCTGCTGCTTGGGATTGGCGATCACGCTCTGTTGTAAAGGCAATTGCAAGTCATGGCGAGTTAAATGCAGGGCGCTGTCTTTGGCGAGTGTCGATAGGCCTTGATATTGATTAGCTTGAATTAAATGGTAGCAGCAAGGTGAAATCGCCAGTGCCTGAGTGCCCGCCGCAGCGGCCAATTGCAGTAAACGCACATGCAAATCACCACAGGCATGCAGCGCCACCGCCTGTTGCTGGGCGCAAAAAGGATTGGTCTGATGAGCGGTATTTTCGTCGGCTTTATCTTCGATAGCAAAGGCATCGGCGCAGATAAAGCGCTGTGATAAATGCCATTTATCGGCAAAGGCTTGGCCCTCTTCACAGAGCATCGCCTGCCACTCTAGGCTTAACACATCCACACCACGTGCCTTGGCAATCAAACGGCCCAAGTGCCCTTTGCCCGCACACCACTCGAGCACGGGTAATCCCGCATCGGGCAAATGCTGCACAAAGGCAGTGATCTGCTCCCACTTACGGCCTTTTATATGGGCGCTAAAGTGAGCCATCTCGGTAAGATCAATACAAGGTGAAGTAGCTGTTTCATTATTGTCAGAGCCAATATCTGAGCCACTATCTGAACCTATATCTGAGTCAATATCAGAGCCAAGTGAAAGTTCGGCAAAGGAGGATAGAAGTAAAGACAGATCCCAGTCTAAGCCTAACGCGGCAAGATCCTGCTGGAGTGCGGGCGATAAGGCATCGACTAACGCCGATTGCTCGGCATCCAAAGTATCGAGCACGGCATCATCAAGCGCCCAAAGGGCAGTTGCGAGCCTTGGGAATTGTGCCGCCCAAGGCAGTACTTTTGCCTCAAAGGCGCGCACTTGCCACAGGGCTCGGCTCTGCTCAAGTAGCTTATCCAATTGGATAAAATGCGCCCTGAGTGTGTTCTGACTGTCACTATTACAGTTGCCGAGCGTATGATTATCGCGCTTAATTGCCATGCTAAATTTGCTTTACTCTGAAGTGTTCCATTTGACTCTCTTATTGGCCTTAACCGCCACATCTTCACAACAACACTGTTTTAAAACCAGTTTGAAAACAGTGCCGTCATTAAGCCTTTACGAATATCAAGGTGCATTTCACTTAATATCGCTGCCCAAATGGCGGCTAAAGCTGCTAGTATCGCCACAATTTTTGTCAGCCTGTTTTACTCGCTGGCATGCATGGGAGATACGCCTTGACGCAGCAACATTTAACGTAGCGGTTTCCCCCATTAAACCCGATAACGAAAACGAGTTAAGAGGAAAACTATGCTCTCCCCCTGCGTCGCCCGCTGCGGCTTAAATGATGAAGATTATTGCATGGGCTGTTTTCGCCATATCGATGAGATTGTCGCTTGGCGCGATGCCAGCGATGCAGAACACGCCGCGATTATCGCGCAGCTTCCCGCCCGCAAAGCCCATTTCGAAGGCGACGAAAATCAACAGGTGCTAAGCCGCGCCAAATGGCTGGAAGCCGAGGCACGACTTGCGAAAAAAGCCTGAAAATTTCAGGCTTTTTACTTTTATCACTACTTTTTCATCATCGCCTTTAAATCCGCAAAGGGATTATAGGTCGCGGCAACTTGCTTGGTTTCGGTAGTGCTACCGTAGCGAATAAGTTCTTCAAAGCGTGAATGCTCATTATCGTGGCAATACAGGCACAATAATTCCCAATTCGAGCCGTCGGATGGGTTGTTATCGTGGTTGTGATCTCTATGGTGAACCGTCAACTCGCTTAAGTTTTTTGAGGTAAATTCGCGGGTACAGCGGCCACAGATCCAAGGATACAATTTGAGCGCCTGCTCGCGGTAACCGCCCTCACGCTTTGCACGGTATTCCCGCTCTTGGGCTAAGACTTGATCTAACTTACTCTGGCCTGGATTTGCTGACATGCTCACACCTAACTGATGACCCTTAAAAAAGTGCCCCAAGGATAATCCGAGTTATTCCTTGGGGCAATATTTCTGACACGCAAAGCGTTTAGGCGACATGTCCTTGGTCGGCATTGGACAAGTGCAAATAATGCAGGTATTTCTCGTATTGGGTGACCACATCCGCCAATAGCTGCTCTTCGGTATAGCCCATCACGTCATAGTGCTGGCCGCCCTGCTCTAAGTACACTTCGGCGCGATAATACCAATTGTTGCCCTGCTCTAACTCTTCACCGACGGGATTGACGATTTCAAAGCAGCGCATCCGCACACCGTATACGAAGGGTTGATAGGCTTCGTTGCTGATCACCAATCGCACTTTGCCATCAAGATACTCAAGATCCGCCGTTAAGCCCTTGCTCATAAATTGCTGACACACCTTAGATAACGCCGGTGTCGCGACATTATTGAGGAAGATACGCGCCTCATCTTCGGTAGGATGCGACACTAAGACTTCGATACGCTCCTCCCAGCTGATATTGGTCTTAGCGTATTGCACACTGGTGGTATGGAGCTGCACGCTGTTGATCTTCAGCCAATCGTCCTTCAGCGCCTTATACAGCCCTAAACACATCAGCAGCATCACACATAAAAATGGCATCGCACTGGCAATGGCGGCGGTTTGGAGTGCCTGTAAACCGCCCGCGATGAGCAGCACCGAGGCCACCACGCCCTGCAGCAATGCCCAAAACACCCGCTGCCAGACTGGCGCATTGTTATCACCTCCCGAGGTCAGGTTGTCGATCACTAAGGATCCAGAGTCAGATGAGGTCACAAAAAAGGTCACCACTAAACAAATCCCAATGCCCGATAACAGATGCGGGAACGGCATATGTTCAAAAAACACAAACAGAGCCACGGGCACATTAGTATTCACCGCTTCGCTCAGGTAGGTCGCGCCTTGGTTCATAATGGCGTCGATGGCCGAGTTACCAAATACCGTCATCCATAAAAAGGTCAGCGCCGAAGGCACAAATAAAATGCCGACTAAAAACTCACGTATGGTACGGCCGCGACTCACCCGCGCAATAAAGGTGCCGACAAAAGGTGACCAAGAGATCCACCAGCCCCAGTAGAGTAGTGTCCAACCGCCTAACCAATCTTCCTTATGTTGATAGGCGTACAGATTAAAGGTTTTATTAACGATATCACTCAGATAGCTACCGGTATTTTGCACAAAAGCCTGCAGCAACATCACGGTTGGGCCAAGGATTAACACAATCAACAGCAGAATAAGGGCTAAGCCTAAGTTAAGCTCACTTAAGCGCTTCACCCCTTTATCGAGCCCCGAAAATACCGACAGAGTAGCGAGTAAAGTAATGCCAATAATCAGCGACACTTGTACCGTGGTGTTATTCGGCAATTGCTCGAATAAATAGCTTAGGCCAGAGTTAACCTGCAACACCCCAAACCCTAGGGAAGTCGCGACCCCAAACATTGTTCCCAATACCGCAAAGGTATCGACGCAGTGGCCAATCGGGCCGTGGATGCGCTCACCGATTAAGGGATAGAGGGCGCTGCGAGGTAACAAGGGCAACTTATGCCGATAGGCAAAATAGGCCAAACTCAGCGCAACCACCCCGTAAATCGCCCACGCATGTATGCCCCAATGGAAGAAGGTGATCTTCATGGCTTCTTTGGCGGCTGCCAAACTCTCAGGCGTTGCATCGGGCGGCGCTAAGTAATGCATCACGGGTTCGGCAACGCCGAAGAACATCAATCCAATCCCCATCCCCGCCGAAAACAGCATGGCAATCCAGCTCTTATAGCTATAGTCTGGCACGGCATGATCGGGGCCAAGCTTAATATCACCAAAGCGACTGACCATGACAAAGATGATAAAAATCAGAAAAATCGCCACACCAAGGATATATAACCAGCCCGCTTTGGCTTCTAGCCAAGACTGCATGGATTTGAAAAAGTGATTGGCCTCGGTAGGCCAAATGGCGCAGATCATCACCATTAAGGTGATAAAAAAGACCGACGAATAAAAAACCGGTGGATTAATACTCGACTTAATAGACATAAAACTCCCTTGTTCTAGCCAGTTCCCTATTAAAATCCCTTCGATTTTGAAGAGATAGCTCAATAATAGATAACTCTAGCCTCAGCAGTATGTGATCAGGATGAAATATGCACAAATAATCCATGACAAGGGCTCGCGGTCGGCAATACCTTGTGATGTCATACTCATGTTGAAAACGCTTCCCCACTTCCCCGTTTGCTCAACGCTTTTGCTGAATAGCAAAGGTAATAAACAGTTGGCTCGATAAACAGCTAACCCACTGCTATACAATGCCCTTTCAGAACCAATAGCCCTCTCAAAAGACAGCGAACTTCGACACCATGCGAGCGAATCGCAGGGTTCAACCTCAATGGCGACATAATGCATATAAGCGGTTCGATATTCGTGATATCGAGGATGAGGATGCAAAGCGCGATTAACTGCTAACGGTTAACCAGTAGCAAATAACGACTCGGCCTTGCTTAAGCTCTACTGGAGTGCCTTCGAACAGAGACCACATGCTGTCGAAAACTGACTCAATAGAGACACAGATAATGCTAAACAGCAGTCGCTGAATTAGCATAAAAAATGGCGACCTATTAAGTCTCCATCGGATTGTATCACAAAAATACCTCTATTTGACGCAAAAAACTGACACAAAAGACCAAAACCCACTTATTCAGCTTTAGTTTTTACCGTTGCCGCGCCCGGCGTTTGCGAGATCCCCGCCGTTAAATTGAAGCGCATCGCCTCTTCAAAAGACCAATCCACTAAAATCAAATCTTCACGTTTAACTAGGCTAGTGACCCCCGCCATTTGGTAACTGAGTTGAAATAACACAGGCACCCAATCCCCTTCGGGTAAGGCATCGAGCAATGGCTGCGGCGGCGTATCCGTCATAATAAAGCCCACCACAAACCCGCCATTAGCCTGTTTAACCAACACGGTTTGCTGAGTATTGGGTTTTCCCTCACGGTTCATTAAGGAAGCGATATCACGGATACTACCATAGACAGATTTAAACAGCGGAAAACGCATCAGCTGACGTTCAATCCAGCCATAGAGCCACACAATAGGACTCACCGAAAACAACAGGCCCACCGCAAACACTATGGCCACGACTAAGATAAAGCCCGCGCCGACAAAATGTTGGTTAATCCCTACCAACTCTAAAATAAAAATCCCTAAACCATCTAACGATACAAACAATGACCAAAACAACCACAGGCTTAAAGCCATCGGCAGCAGGTTCATCAAACCACGGGCTAAGGTTTTCTTCATTACAATCTCATCAAATCCAATGGGATAAAAAAAGGCATAAATTATTTACGCTAAAAAGCGCGTTAAATGCTACCACAGAGACACTTTTGCACCAGCACTTGATGTAAGGTAAGGCGCAGAACATTAGGGCGTGTTGACGTTTCGAGATTAGATTTTGTTCGTTCTGGCAAGTACGTGCTCGCGAAACGAGGAATGATGTGTAGTTATTCTACTCAAATGACGAGTGACAAAGAGCAAGGGCTTGCCAGACGAACCCTTCGGGCAGCATTTGGCTGACGTTTCTGCTGCGTTATCGTCCGTTTATGTAGAATAACTACACCGCACGGACTTTGCCTTGCATAAACGCCAGCCAAATTGCTACAAAAATAACCATGAAACATCAACACGCCCTAATAACAAACCGCTACGGCATCGAGGGAAAGAATATGCGCGTGACCCGTCTAGACCATTTAGTGTTAACCGTGAAAGATATCGAGGCCAGCGTCGACTTTTATCAACGCGTATTAGGGATGAAAAAGTCCGCATTTGGTCAGGGCCGAATCGCCTTAAGCTTTGGCGATCAAAAAATCAATCTTCACCAAGCGGGCGCCGAATTTGAACCTAAGGCAAACCTTGCCACGCCCGGCAGTGCCGATCTCTGCTTTGTGGTCAGCCACAATATCGAAGAAGTGATTAACCACTTAAATAGCCTTGAAGTTGCGATTATTGAAGGCCCAGTACTGCGCACCGGCGCCACTGGCCGCATCAACTCAGTCTATATCCGCGATCCCGATTTGAATCTATTGGAATTATCCGAATATCTGCCGGCCTGCGCGCTATAAACCCAACGCGCTCAAATGTCGGTGTTCCTTGGCTGGCGGAATAACGCGAGCCCTAGTTAAAGTGCAATTTCACAAACTCGATAAACAACCGTACCCGCATGGGGAGGTGGTCGCGGTCCCGATATAACATGGACAAGGTACGGGCTTTGCTACTCCAGTCAGGGAGGACATGATTCACCTCCCCCTGCGCTATCATAGGTAGCGCAAAATAATCCGGCACGTATCCGATACCTATCCCAGTTTTAATGGCGTGGGTCAGTAGCATCAGTTCATCCACCTCCAGCCTGACGCCCTTGTTCGGGTGATAATCAAACTCTTCGCCAGTCGTTTTATGCACCAATTGCCAAGGTATCATAGGGCGACAAATAATGGTTGGATGACCGCATAACTTGTCTGGCGTAGTAATACTCGAAATGTCGTAGTCAGGGTGAGAGCACAAAATAAAGTGAATATGCTTTAACGGTCTGGCAATCCAATTTTCAACCACTGGATTGCCCACTCTAAACGCCACATCCATGCCTTCCGCTTCAATATCGATAAGCGAGTTTGAAAAGCTCAAATCCAACTGAATATCGGGATATTGCAGCAGAAAATCATAAAAAATCGACCGCAGAAAATGAGTGCCAGAGTTGATGGGTGCGGAAATGCGGATTTTCCCCTGTGGCTGGTACTTATCCCGATGCAAATCTTCGTCAATATTATTGAGTTCATCAAACAGGGCTACAGAACGCTCAAAATACTGCTCACCAATACTGGTTAAGATGACGCGATGAGCATCTCGATTAAGCAATCTCAGTTGCAAATCGGTCTCTAGCTGGCGGATACGGCGACTCAAGGTGGAGAGCGGCATACCTAAGGATTGGGCGGCCTCCTTAAAGCTGCCAGACCGCGCAACGGCACAAAAACAGCGCAGATCGTCCAACGAATAGTTAGGTTTCATTATTGGCATTTACCGTCTTACTTTTGCTTGTTTATCCAATTATTGAAATCAATACACTAAGACTCAGAATTTGACAAGTCATCTGGAGTGGCAATGAAATCTGATCCAACGATGAAAGCAGTGTTCCTGCTGATTATCTGTACCTTCTTTTGGGGGAGTTGCTTTCCCATTGGTAAACAAGTGTTAAGCGAAGTGCATGCCTTGACCTTAGTGTTCTGGCGCTTTGTGATTGCCGCGGCCTGTCTGGCTATCTACCTCAAGCTCGTCCGGATGCCGAAATTGCACTTAAGCATCAATCAATGGCTGTGGATTATTCTGGTCAGCGCGGTAGGAATTGGCGGCCTTAACCTTGGCCTGTTTACGGGATTGGCGTCAACTAATGCGACAAACGGCTCATTAATCATGGCCCTT
This sequence comes from Shewanella sp. FJAT-51649, assembly GCF_019457435.1. Taxonomy (NCBI): domain Bacteria; kingdom Pseudomonadati; phylum Pseudomonadota; class Gammaproteobacteria; order Alteromonadales; family Shewanellaceae; genus Shewanella; species Shewanella sp. FJAT-51649. The sequence goes on from NZ_CP080411.1 coordinate 3,096,099, forward strand.
AGCCCGCTCATCACGTCACTGATTGCCTGTGTTGCCCTGCGTACTCTGCCATCGTTTGCCCAGTGTTTTAGTCTGCTGGTGAGTCTCACCGGCGTGCTGATGGTGATCACCAATGGGCACCTTGAAACCCTCTTCTCGATGCAGATAAACCACGGAGATAAATTAATATTTGGTGGCATGCTGGCCTGGAGTTTTTACACCTATTTCAGTCAAGGTATCAGCCGCTGGATGCCAGTCATCCCTTATACCTTTATCGGCATGTTGAGTGGCGCTGCCGTGATTGGCGCTTTATGTTTGGCTTCGCCAGAGGTGCATCCCTTCGCAGAGTTAGTAAATAGTTCGGCGTTAGGCATGGCTGAAGTCGTCTATATCGGCGTATTTGGTACGGTTGCAGGCTATCTGTTGTGGCTAAATGGCGTGCGCCAGTTAGGCTCAGCCAACACAGCACTGTTTTTTAACTTTGTCCCCATCTTCTCCGTATTAACTTCGTTTATGCTCGGCCAAGCTGTTACCGAATTGCAACTGTTAGGGATTATCGTTGTTATCGCAGGCTTACTGCTGCCACGAATTGTACGGTTTAAACGCGAACCCAAAGTGTGCCCTGAATCCTAGCCAAACTGCAGATAACGTAATCAAGGCGGGAAGTTCTCGCCTTTATTATTAGCTAGCTACTCTGCAATCCAAGGGTATTGCATTTACCTTAACGGATTACCTCGAATTGGTGGATGATACGAGCCAAATCATTCGCAGCGATAAACACGGATGCTTTAGCCAATTAACTGACCTGATAAAATATTCCCCCATGATAATTGACTCAAACAGACCGATTACTGCAAACATATCAAAATCGACGACAGCACTTTGCCGCCAAAAGTCAGCAGTTTCACTGCAACTGACAGCTATTTACATCACGTCGAAAACAATCATTACCTAGCACTTTCCAAATAGTATGGGACATTATAGCTCGTCTGAAATACCCTATTTTTAAGAATTTTGTGCAATTTATTGTCCCAATCCTGTCCCGGCGACTGTTGATGGTCTTATTTAAGCCATTTAAACTCGGGCAAGTTGTAGGGAAACGAAAAGTGCAGTATGTTGTTGATTTAAAATGGTGGTCGGATTTATTTTCTGAATTTAGCTTTAGGGTATATATGAAAAATTTCGAAGAAATGAGTAATTACCTCACTATTCCTTCTTCACCATGCGAGGCAGGTAAAGGTTTAAACTGGGGCTTAGTTACCAATTTTTATGGTAAGTCATTACCAACTGATTACATGATGTTTATAGAGCATTATGGTTCAGGTGAAATCGGCGGGTGGTTAACTGTGCTTAACCCATTTTCAAACAATACTTATATCAATCTACTCCACCAATTCGCACCTATTCTTTCGTCTGTTTCAACCCTAAAAGAAGAATTTCCAGAAACCTATCCATTTCCTCTTTTATTTGAGCCTGGAGGTTTACTTCCATGGGGGATTTCCATTGATGGAGATATTTATTGTTGGTCTACCGCTGGTGTAAGTGGAAAATGGAAAATTGTCGTTTTAGGTAGGCATTCAGAACCTGAGGAATTTGAAGTTTCATTTACAAGCTTTATAAATGGTCTACTTAATGGTTCAATTTCTTGTAAAGCCATTCCACAAGAATGGGCTGGTGGCGATATTCGCTTTGTGCCGTATACCCCCTAAAAGCCACGAAAACTACTCCACTTGACTCCATTCCATGAGCAGAGCACTAGACTGTACTTAAAATAAACACTCCAAACTTTAATAACGCGGTAGTTAACCTCCTACTATGCTCGGTGAAGCATTGAACAAGGGGTTTATATGCCGCGCCCTAGCCGCCCCCTGATAAGTCTTGAACAGCTCGCTTTATATCCGATGGTTAGTCTTGCGATGAAGCTCAAGAAATGACTAGCATTGCGCTGGCGAATCTTCTGTAGAATGACTCAAATAATCATCGGCGTGATAATGAAGAAATGCTTGCTGTTTCATCCTCTGTATAAAACTATGCAAAGGCACAACAGGTCAGCACTCTATTATCGTTAACTCGCTAATGTCTCCATCCTCGCATGCATTTTTTGTGCTGCCATATTTTGTGCCGCGAGATAATCCAATTTTAGCTGTTTGATAATGCTAGTGATGAGTACCAGCTCCTGCTGTAACAATGGGATCTTTGACATATCATGTGTGGGCAAGTTGATGTCCACGTTATCAAATAAATTACCAAAATAGCTCGCCATAATAAGCACTGTATTGTTTTTAAACTCTATGCTTATCCCTGAGCCACGCGCGGTTTTCCGGAATAATTGCTCCAGCTCAACCAATCGTTCCATCACGGCGGGTGACAATAAATATCGCGCATAATGTTGGTCGTGTGAATACACTTCAAACATGGCCTCAAAGGTGACACTTTCGAGTTTAACTCTGGGTTGCTTGATGCCTGAAATGGCATTCCCTAAGGAGCCATAGTCTTGGCTAACAATGGTGTGGGATTCAAAACGAAAGGGCATAGTGATAATCACCACCCCACCCTTAAATTGGATTTTATCTGACTTGCTTCCTCGGGATTTTAAGGTTAACTCGCAAAATTCGAAGCTAACATCTTCTACCTTGCCGCGAATATGGTCTTCAGCTTCTTTCTTGCTAAAACTGGGCATGAGTTCAAAATCAGCCACGGCGTCGAGATTGACACAGGAATCGGCGCTATAATGGTAATCCCCTAATTTATCGAGTAAAACAGGTAAAATCTTACTCTTATAATGGCGCTTATATTGTATTTCAGGCCACTTAACCCACATCAAAATACCTGCGAGAACAATCAAGCTCAGAATGCTTGGGTCACTATTAGAGGCTAACGACATCAAATCAACAGCCAGTGCAGGCAAGCACAGGAGCCAGCCAACACGCTTGGCCCATTTCTTCCGAGAGATTTTCGTTTCAAGTTTTTCAACTCGATAAGCTTCTAGCGGCGCGAGTAGTTGCAACAGTGCCGCTTTCGCCTCTTCTGATATCGGCGGTAATTCGGGTCGAGGGAAATCTGCGGGTAAATTCGCTTCTACTATATGATTGCGAATACTTTTCAGGGCTTCGAATCCCTGCTTTAAAGAATACAAAAATTGGCTCATCTACTTATCCTTGTAATCGCCGATACAGCACCCATTCCATTGGGCAGTTCCTACTCTCGAGTGTCGGTTAACTCCGAGAGTAACCTATCGCAAGTGTCAGATTAAACAAAGGGTTATTTATTGTAAATAACAATTTCAAACAACGATTTATGCAAAAAGATAGACTTGCTAATTGGCAGCCCCTCTTATACGTCAGAGGCGTAAACCAAACTTATTGTCAGACTCACAGTTCACTTTATCCTTCCAAAGAGGCACAAACAAAAACGCTCTGCGGTTAGGCAGAGCGTTTGTGGGTGAAGCCGTGTGATAAAAGGCGTTTAGTCCTTTAAATCCTTTTCCATATCTTCGTAGGAAGTATGGCGAACATCTTTGCCTTTCACGTAGTAAATAATGTATTCGCAGATATTTTTACAACGATCGCCGACACGCTCAACCGCACGGGCTGCCCAGAGTACGTCTAATACATCGGGGATTGAACGTGGGTCTTCCATCATGTAGGTCATTAATTGACGGATAATGCCTTCGTATTCACGGTCGAGCTTGGCATCTTCTTTGTGAAGCTCCAGCGCCGAATCGGCATCCATACGGGCTAAGGCATCGAGCGTTGCGTGCAGCATACGAATCGCATGGCGGCCCATATTCTCAATGCTGACTAATAATGGCTGCTGATTATTCAAGCGCTTATCTAATGCGGCCTTGGCGATACGCACACAAGCGTCACCGATACGCTCAAGATCGGCAATCGATTTTGAAATCGCGATGATCAGACGTAAATCGCTCGCTGCCGGTTGGCGTTTGGCGATAATGCGGGTGCATTCTTCGTCAATCGAGACTTCCATGCCATTCACTTTGTGATCGCCGGTGATCACCTTTTGCGCTAATTCGGCATCTAAGGTGCTTAAGGCGTCGATAGCTTGCTCTAACTGACGCTCAACCAAGCCACCCATGGCGAGTACGCGGTTACGGATATCATCTAACTCGGCGTTAAATTGCCCAGAGATATGTTTGTTTAAATTCATATTTTCCATTTGGCCAACCTTTTACTCAACTGTATCAACGCCTAGATGGAGTTTGCAATGCTTAACTCTGTTCTAGGCGGTGGCTTATTTCGTTAATCGCTTATCACTCACATCACCACTGCCAAAGGCAAGGTGATTAACCGTAACGGCCGGTAATGTAATCTTCGGTCTTACGTTTTTTCGGTGTGGTGAAAATGGTGTTGGTATCGGCGTATTCCACCAATTCGCCCATATACATAAAGGCCGTTTGGTCCGACACCCGCGCCGCCTGTTGCATGTTGTGGGTAACGATAACCACTGTGTACTTAGTTTTAAGCTCAGTGATCAGCTCTTCGATGGTTAAGGTTGAAATCGGGTCGAGGGCCGACGTCGGTTCGTCGAGCAGTAATACTTCAGGCTCGATGGCAATCGCACGGGCAATGACCAGACGTTGCTGCTGACCGCCAGATAAGCCAAAGGCGTTATCGTGCAGACGGTCTTTCACTTCATCCCAAATCGCCGCGCCGCGTAGCGAACGCTCGGCCGCTTCGTCGAGTTCACGGCGGTTGTTAATGCCCTGCAAACGCAGACCATAAACCACGTTTTCGTAAATCGACTTAGGGAATGGGTTAGGACGCTGGAACACCATACCTACGTTGCGGCGCAGAGCGGCAACGTCGATTTTTTTGTCATAAATATTTTGACCGTGCAGCAAAATCTCGCCGTCGATATGGCAGTTGTCCACCAGATCGTTCATGCGGTTAATGCAGCGCAATAAGGTGGATTTACCACAACCGCTGGGGCCGATAAACGCCGTAACTTGCTTCTTTGGGATCTTCATCGACACATTAAACAGCGCTTGCTTGTCACCATAGCGCAGGTCTAAGTTGCGGATCTCCAGTGCGGTATCGTTCTGGCTCAAGTTTGCTAAGTCAAAGTTGTTGGTTTTCATGGCTGTCGAATCTATAGAAATCATATTCAGTCCTAATACTTTCAGGATAATCGCTGATTAATGCTCAAGCGAACGATATTTTTCACGTAAGTGGTTACGCACACTAATCGCGGTTAAGTTCAGTGCCACAATCACTGTTACCAGCAAGAAGGAGGTGGCGTATACCAGAGGACGTGCCGCTTCAACGTTAGGACTCTGGAAGCCCACATCATAAATATGGAAACCTAAGTGCATGAATTTACGCTCTAAATGCACAAACGGGAAGTTTAAGTCCAGTGGCAATGTCGGTGCTAATTTCACCACCCCCACCAGCATTAACGGTGCCACCTCACCCGCAGCGCGGGCCACGGCTAAAATCAAACCCGTCATAATGGCAGGGCTTGCCATCGGGATCACAATCCGCCACAGGGTTTCGGCCTTGGTCGCGCCCAGTGCCAAACTGCCTTGACGCACAGCGCTAGGAATACGGCTTAAGCCTTCTTCGGTCGATACAATCACCACTGGCAGGGTCAGAATCGCTAAGGTTAACGCCGACCAAATCACCCCTGGCGAACCAAAGGTCGGTGACGGTAAGGCTTCGGCGTAAAACAGTTGGTCAATCGAGCCGCCCATCATGTATACGAAGAATCCTAAACCAAACACCCCGTACACAATCGATGGCACACCCGCCAAGTTGATTACCGCAATGCGGATCATCTTAGTGATAGGGCCTTTTTTGGCATATTCGTGCAGGTAAATCGCAGCAATCACCCCGAATGGCGTCACGATAATCGCCATCAACAGCACCATAAACACGGTACCGAAAATCGCAGGGAACACGCCGCCCTCGGTGTTGGCTTCGCGTGGGTCGTCGCTGACAAAGCGGCCCAGTCCCACAAACCATTTGCCGATTTTCCCCATCAAGCCTAAGTGGTTGACGTAGGTGACATCGAGAACCGAATCCAGCTTAAGCTCGACCTCAACACCACGCATATCACGCACGATAACAGAGTCGCGAGCAGCTTCATCACGCAGGGCAAACAGCTCTTTTTCAAGCAGTTTATAGTCTTGCTCGAGCGCCACTTTCGCCGCAGCTAACTCTTGCTTACGGCTATCGGTCAACTCACCATCTAACTCGTAACGGCGCTCTTTTAAACGCAGTTTTTCAATCTTGTAGTTAATCGCACCAATATCTTGCTTTTGCAGTGATAACGCTTTGTCAGACAAAGTAACGGCACGGTCGATATGCTCCATTAAGGAGGATTCAAGCGCATCGTTTTTAAGCTCTAAGCGTTTACCGTTTTCAATCACGGCCACTGGGTAGCCATAAAAGTTACCGTTTTTAGCACGCTCGAGCATGGCCACATCGGCTGGCTCGCTACGGCTGATAATGTCTGTTGCTAAAATCCAACGGAAATCTAAGCCCACAAACTCACGGTTACCGGTTTTCACTAAGTAACGTGTCACAAACTCACCGGGTGGTTGTTTAAACACATGGCCCGCGGCGGTTAAGCGTTCGGTTGGCACTTCCTCCCTATCGTAAATCTCACCGATTAAGGTTGAACGCGCGCCTGTGTTATCTTCGAGTTCCCATTGATAAATCGTTGCAGGCCAAAAGTAGCTTAATCCGCGCCATGCAATGAGCAGTAACAGGCCTAATACTGCAATCAAACTGATGCTCACCGCGCCACCTGTCATCCAAATCCATGGCGAGCCTGATTTTACCCACTTACCCATTGCACAAACCTCTCAAGGTCATTGGCGAAATAGTATTTAGTATCATTATCTTATCTCCATTACAGCGAGCTATAGCGGTCACGCAGACGCTGTCTTACCACTTCGGCAATCGTGTTAAAGAAGAAGGTAAATACGAACAGAACGAAGGCCGCGAGGAACAGCACACGGTAGTGCGAGCTGCCAATCGCCGACTCTGGCATTTCCACCGCAATGTTAGCCGCCAGCGTACGCATACCCTCAAACACGCTCCATTCCATGATGGCGGTGTTACCCGTTGCCATCAGTACGATCATGGTTTCACCCACAGCGCGGCCTAGACCCATCATCACCGCAGAGAAAATCCCTGGGCTTGCGGTCAACAGCACGACACGTGTCAGGGTTTGCCAAGGCGTCGCGCCCAGCGCCAAACTGCCGTTGGATAAATGGCGTGGCACAGAGAAAATCGCGTCTTCGGCAATCGAGAAAATCGTTGGAATAACCGCAAAGCCCATGGCGATACCCACTACCAGCGCGTTACGTTGGTCGAAGGTGATGCCTAATTCGTTAGTGATAAATTGACGAGTGTTGCCATCGAACAGCGCCACTTCGATCATCGGGCTAATAGCAAAGGAGAACCAACCCACAAAGCAGATAACCGGAATTAGCATCAGCTCCTGATACACTTCAGGCAGACGTTGTTTCCAAGTGCCAGGTAATTTGCTCCAAGAATAGGCCGATACCAGAATCGCCGTCGGCAGCAGTACCAGCAGCACTAAGATGCCCGGCAAGTGCTCTTCAATCAGCGGAGCTAACCAAAGTCCGGCGAGGAAACCTAAGATAACCGTCGGTAAGGCTTCCATGATTTCAATCGTTGGCTTAACAATGCCGCGCACCTTTGGCGACATAAAGTAAGCAGTATAGATGGCGCCCGCAATCGCTAATGGCACGGCAAACAGCATGGCGTAGAACGCCGCCTTCATGGTGCCGTAGGCCAATGGCATTAAGCTGAGTTTGGCTTCAAAGTCATCGCTACCCGAGGTGGATTGCCACACAAACTTAGGCTCTGGGTAACCTTCGTACCACACCTTATTCCACAGCGCGCTCCAAGACACTTCTGGGTGCGAGTTTTCCACGTGGAAGATATTCAGTTGGTTGTTCGCTTCGACCACTAGGCCGTTAGAACGTGGGCTAAAGCCCATCACGCCTGGGTTTTTAAGGTCAAACTTTTCATCAAACAGTTCGCGCTCACTGGTGGTATACAGGAGTGATAACTCACCCTCAGGGCTTACCACGGCAAAGCTTTTACGGTAGAACTCAGAGGCAATCGAGGCCACTGGCGCCAAGTCGGTAAACTCACGGATCTCTTTGTATAAACGGCCTTTTGGACCATTCACTTGAAAATACTGGGTCACCACACCTGAGTCATAGCTCACCAGAATCGAGCTGGCACCTGCGAGTAAGGCAATGTTGTTAACCTTAGACTTTTCCTTTTCCGCATCAATTACCTGCATTAAGTCCAAGCTTTCAACATCACGGATATTGTAGATAAACACCTTGTTGCCCATTTGCAGCATCAATTGACGTTGATCCGGTGTCATCAATTGGTGTGCGACTTTTTTAGGTGCATCGGGCAGTAGTGCACCCGTGGTGGTCCATTCCACCTCTTCGGTCATCATGTTTTCTTGACCTTCGAGACGGCTTAAACGCCAAGCGCCATTGTCATCTTGGTAGGCGAAGCTGATTTTATCGTTGCTGTAACTAAAGGCTAAATGATGGATAGCGCTGCCCGACTCATCGATAGTGATCGGCGCTTCACCCGCGCTGTAACGCAGTTTTGGGGTAATAAGGCGCTTGTTGTTAGGGTAACTTAAGCCAAATTCGATTCCCACGATTAAGGCTTGACCGTTACTTAACCCCAGTGCGAAGCGTTGCTCACTCGGCGCGGCAATCGCGGCGCTGGTGACGCTCACACCCGCAGGTAATGGCGGTGTAAAACTGGAGAGTAAGCTGCCATCGGCAACAGTGTAGAAATCCACTTGGCCATCGGCGGCCACGCGATACATGACCTCATTTTGCTCGTCGGCACCGACCATCAGGGTCGCGACTTCAGCATGTTGATAACTCACGCTTTTTACCGGAGTCACATCCGCGCTGTCGAAAATGGGTTTAATCACGTACAGCAAATAGAAGAAGATCAACAATAAGGCGACAAACACCATAGTGCCGCCAATCGTGACCCCAATTTGAGCCGCTTTATCCTTAAATGCCCTGCGACTTGAACGTCCGCCTTTCAGCATACTTTGCGGCGCAGAACCAGGTTGAATGACCTGACTTTCCATTAAGAACCTCTATTATTAAAGCCTGTGAGTTTTTTCGCTAGGAATTGCGAAATGCTATGCTTACACTGTTTGAGCATAAACTGAGCAATAACAACACCCTTCATTCTAAGTGCGTTGAATTATATGACGCAAAGATGACAGTTGTGTTACACCCGATTTTAAAACAGGTGCCTTTTACAAAAAATAGGAGTCAGTCGCCATGCTACGATATTTAATCACGCTTCAAGCACCTGATAGAAAAGGATTAGTCGAGCAAATCGCCCACGCCGTGAGTCGCCATGGCGGCAACTGGTTAGACTCAGAGCTGCGCCATATCGACGGGATTTTTGCCGCCATATTGTTACTCGAGGTGCCTTCCCTGAAAATGGACGAGCTGATTGAAGCCTTGGAATGCATCGACGGCCTCACCCTCACCTATTCAAAAACCTCGGTCGCCCTCAAACCCATTAAGCGGCTAACCTACAGCCTAGTGTCCTACGACAGACCCGGATTAGTGCTGGATATTTCCAATCGCATCACCGCACTAGGTATCAATATCGAACAGTTTAGCAGCCAGTTTGAGACCGCAGGCCATACCGGCATTGCCCTGTTTCGCGCCACCATAGGTTTAGGCTTAACCGACCTCGCCCAAGAGGAACAACTGGTGCAATCCCTTTACGCACTCGGTGATGACTTAGTGCTGGATAAACTCAGCCGTTAACCCTCAACACCTTCAACAAAAAACGCCGCGGGCAAACCTGCGGCATTTTTTATGGTGAGCTAACTGACTTTCTGGTGCCGAGACTTAATCAAATATCGCAGCGGCACTTGAGAAATCAACATCCCCAGCAGCATCAAACCGCAACCCAACAAGGCGCGCAGACCTAAGCTCTCTCCAAGGAACATAATACCGCCGATGGCTGCAAACACGGTTTCTAAACTTAAAATAATCGCCGCGTGCGCAGGATGTGCATGCTTTTGCGCCAGCACCTGTAAAGTGTAGGCAATACCCACTGAAATGAGCCCCGCGTAGGCCAGTGAGCCCCAAGCTGCAATCACCTTATCGACAGTCGTCACCTCAATGGCCGCCGACACCAGCAGGCTTAATACGCCGCAAACCAAAAATTGCATCATCGCGAGTAACACTGGCGAAATTCGCTTGGCAAAATGGTCCACCGCCAGAATATGCATCGCCCAAAACAGTGCGCCAATCAATTGCAACGTATCGCCATAACCGAGGTGAAAGCCGTCTTTAATGCTTAAAAAATACAGCCCGACCACGGCGATACCGCAGCCCACCCAGGTATTTGCGCCAGTAGCATGTTTCAGTGCTAAGCCCAATATCGGCACTAACACGATATAAAGCCCAGTGATAAAACCCGCATTAGCCGCCGTGGTATAAAGCAGCCCCACCTGCTGTAACGATGCGCCAGCAAATAACAGTCCGCCCACCACCCCGCAGCCCATGGCGAAGTCTTTGGGCGTACCGACATGAATTTTGCCTTGCCGAGCCAAGTACCACACCAGAGGAACAAGTGACACAGTACCAATTAAGAAACGTAGCCCGTTGAATGCAAAGGGCGATAAATGCTCCATCCCTAAGGTTTGGGCGACAAAACCAAAGCCCCAAATGGCGGCGGCGAGCAGGAGTAAAAAATTGGCAGGCAAGATACAGTCTCAATCATTGAAAAGGATGACAAGATTACCCAGATGCTGGGCGCTTGTCCAAATATGTTGCGATACTGTTAGCGTTTAAACCGCGCGCTACTGGCGAGTCTTGCCTTGTAGACTTTTGGCCTGACTCAAGATTTCATTTAAAAACACTGAGTCTGATTGCTTTGCCAACTGCACCACTTTGTTGGAAGCATCAATCGCGAGGGCGGTTTGACCATCAAGATCGTAGGCGGTTGCTAAGCTATCCCATAGCACCTCAGACATGGGAAACACCTTTGTCCCCTCCTGTAAAATCTCCACACCCCACGCCGTTTTTTGCTCATAGCTGGCCTTGAGACCATAGACATTGTACTGCTGGGCAGAAAGCGGAAACTCATAGCCGAAGACCGCCGTTTGCTGGTGATAGAACTGCTTTAACGCCTTTAGCGGCATCACCGCGATTTCGGGCACCGCATTCCAATTCGCAAACAGCGTCTTTAATGCCTCAACATTGCCAATAAGCGCGGTGCTGTCATGGGTTTCTTCGGGGAAGCGTTTATCAAACCATTGCAACATTTGGGTTGAAGGAGGCTTCACTGACGGGCTATTACCCAAGGTATTTTGCAATTGGGTGATTTGGGCTGCAAAGGCGCTGGCCATCTCGTTGGGTTCACTGGCCATACTCAAAAACCAGCGCATTGGTTTTGTCCGTTTGGCAACGGCTAGCTTCGCGGACTCGCGGACAAGCCAATTATTGTCCCACCACAGGCTTGGGCTGATGGATATCGCCGCATTAAACCGAGTATCGGGCGTCAACGCCACATAACTGCTGAATAGCCCAGCCATAGAGTGTCCCGACAGTATATGGTAATCGGCAATACGATATTTCTGGCCCAAGCTGCTGAGTAGTTCTGTTTCTAAAAACTGCCTGTAATTCTCTGCTCCACCACTTCGGTCTTTAAACTGTTCTAATTGGGTCGGCGTAAACGACTTTAAACGATTATTCGAGCTGACACCCACGACAATCAGCTCAGGGATAATGGCATAACTACTTAAAAAACCGACATTCGCGGCAATATGCTCAAATTGTGTCGAGCCATCCAAGACAACTAAAACGGGATAACGAAAATCGCTGGAATGGCCATAGGTTTCGGGGAGTTTGATTTGCAAGTTAATGTCGTCATTCAATATTTCAGAATGGATCTGCATCTTGCCAGCCTGCGCCATCACCTGCATTGACAAGAAAAAAATCAGCCCTAATACAATCCGCATCGTTAACCTCCATGAACAATGGCTGCTAACTTACTGGTTTTTATCAATACAATCAATTTATTAACATAATTACGCCACCAGAAAGCCCTGATTAGCCACATATTGCAGTCAGGCTCTCAATCGAGAATTCCTATCTAAATTCGGCGGGATAATCTTGTATACTGCACACCACGCAATGACGAATGCATAAGTGCGCTGGGATGTCTTACCAACTCCAGTGACACCATAAAAAACTAGGAACACCTATGTTAGGAACGCTAAAAAAGCTGCGCGCACACTTAGATGAGGCGCAACAAGTACAATATCAACTGGTTGTTGGCGACGACTTGCTGCCACTGAATCCCTTAATTGGCAAGCCGCTGACCCTGACCCACACAGGTAACATCTTCTGCTGTAACTGCGGCAAAAAGACCAAAAAAAGCTATTCGCAAGGCCATTGCTTTGTGTGCATGCAAAAGCTCGCCAGCTGCGATATGTGCATTATGAAGCCCGAAACCTGTCACTTTGACCAAGGTACTTGCCGCGAGCCAGAGTGGGCGCAAAGCCATTGTTTTGTGCCGCATTATGTTTATCTATCCAATACTTCGGGCATCAAGGTCGGTATCACTCGCCACACCCAATTGCCTACTCGCTGGATAGATCAGGGCGCGACTCAAGGGTTACCGATTTTCAAAGTGTCGACACGACAAATCTCGGGTTTAGTGGAAGTGGAATTAGCCAAACTCATCAACGATAAAACCCACTGGCAAACCATGCTTAAGGGCCACGCCGATGATATCGATTTAAATGCTAAGGCTGCGGAACTGATCCCGCAAATTGAGGCTAAGTTGCACGAAATCGGCATGCAAAAAGGCGATTACAGTATCGAACGTTTAGATGAAACGATTCAGTCGATTCACTATCCCATCGACACCTTTCCGAAGAAAATCACTTCCCACAACTTCGATAAAAATGCGGTGGTAAGCGGGATTTTACAGGGGATTAAAGGTCAGTATCTGATCTTCGATACGGGCGTGATTAATATTCGCAAATTCACCGCCTATGAAGTCAGCGTAGCGTTAGCTGACTAATATAAGTTAAAACTCCAGTTAAATTAGTGTGTTGAGCGCCGCTATGGCAGTCAGCACACTTATTGCTAAACCGTTAGATGACAGTAGTGAAGCGTCTAAATCGCTTAGGTTGAACCTCGATATACTCATACCTAAAGCATTATGATCACCCTTATCTTGCAATCACTCAGTCGCACCCAGCATCCCACATGGATAAAATGGCGCTCACCTTTTCCAAGGTAAAAATCTTTATATGGAATATATTTTATGAAACAAGGACCTCAAAATTTTATCCGTCGCTGTGCATTCCAACAAGAATTACGTAGTAAGCAATCTGGGATAATGTTGCTCTGGATAATCCCGCTGATAATAGCAAGCGGTCCTTGGAAGGAACTGACCGCATCGCTATCGACAGAACCATGGGATATAGGATTTACAATTGTTGTCGTTTTAGCCGTTGTGGTGGCATTTTTCTTCGCCTTCATGATCATTTCTGAAACGATAAGATTGAGCAAAGCCGCTAAAGATGAACAGCTTAGATTAGCTGAAGCTGGACCTGATGGTTATTACATCGATATCTATCAAGAAGGCCTTATATGTAATCTCTACGATGCCGAGTTTCATCTTTTTGATATGAAACAACAGTTTGTCCCATTGGATGAGATTGCCAGTACAAAATACTTTAAATATAGAGGCACACGCCGCTTGACGATCAACTTTGTCCAGATTTCCGGCCAAGTGTCGTTCACGAATAGGGAAATAAATATGGATAATTTTGATTATCTGAAGGAATTTCTCGAAACTCATGTAGCTAATCAAGAGAATAAGGCAAGAAAATAAGCCAGCTTAAGCTAGCTTGATTAGGCATAGCGGCGTTGTGTAAAGCATAAGCCCCACGCAACGCTCGCCATTCTTGGATAAGCCTGATGTTGATGAGATTGAAGCAATTGAACTGAGGATTTGCTCTAACTTGGTTGCGCCGTCATATAAACAAGTTCCCAGATATGTCCATCGGGATCTTCAAACGCGTGGCCGTACATAAATCCTTGATCCTGCGCTTGACGATAGGTTTTGCCGCCTTGCTGCTCGGCAAGCTTAACCAGTTGGTCGACACGTTCCCGACTGTCGCAGTCTAGGCAATTGAGCACTTCTGTCGTGGTGCGGGCATCGGCAATCGGCTTATCGGTAAAACCCGCGAAAAAAGGCTTCGCCAGCAGCATCACATAAATATTGTCGGCGATGACCACGCAAGCAGCCTGCTCATTGCTGTATTGCTCATTAATCCCAAACCCTAGGCCGGCGTAAAAAGCCCGTGATTGTTGAACATTTTCAACCGCTAAATTAACAAAGATACTTTGTGCCATCATAATCTCCCTTTAAAAATCCTCTGCGGACGTCACATCCTGTCCTGTAAAAATACTTGTAACTGTAAATAGCTCAGAGAACAGTCTAGTCAATCATTGCGGCATCCTAAACCTATATTCCCACAAGAGCATAAGGCGAGTATCTTACTCGCCTTATGAGGATACCTTATGGCAGTGATCTTAAGCTTTCAGCCTTAAGTCTGTCAGTTTATAACCTTCTCTTTATAGCTATCTGTTTATAAGAGTCAGTTTGCAACCGAACTGGGATAACCGCACTATTGCACCGCATGGGTGGCGGGCAGCGATAACAGCATTTCATCGATTAAACCATCGAAGCGGGCCTTAACTTCATCCATATCCTTAATGTTGGCAAAGCCTTGGGCAAGGACTCGCCAGACCATTTCCGTGGGTTGCCCCGCGATGCCCGTCGGTTTAAAAAAGCTAATCAGCACTGAGCCTTTATCGTACTTTTTAGGGTCAACACCTTGGTTCGATAAACCCGGCACTAAACCTGCGGCGGCGAGAATCTGCTCGTCCGACATTTGTGTGCCCATGGCGACGCCAAACCCGACTTGAAAGTCCGCCAGCTGCGGATCTTCAACCCAACGATAACCTTTCGTCAGCAGCACTTTTTTTAGCGTATCTTGCATATGTTGTTGGACTTGTTGTTTGTCTAATCGACTGTCGACAAAGATTTTCTGGAGTGTTGGGTGCCAACTGTAGGTCATGGCGCTCGGCGGTAATTGGCTCAAATCCCCCGAAGTCACAATTGTGGTTCGCAGCGCCTGCGAATCATCCACACTCACACAGGCCGTCAGCGCGGCAAAACCTATGGTTAATAGCGTCAATAAACGCCCAATAGTTTGTGGTAAATACATACTTATTCCCTTATTGCGATTTTTACAGCTTAAGGATAGTTGCTATTTCCAAGACTGAAAGTCGATATGCATCATAGTGTTAAATCATCGCTCTCGACAAGCCTTGTGGCTAATTTGTACTCAGGCATTCATAGCTTCCCAATTCGTTATGATTTGTTACTTTATTATGCCCGCAGGGCGTATAGGCGCGGCTCAATTTACCCGCTAGAATGCCTCGCCGAGCGACTGCAACTTGCATAATTACGGCGCAAAAATTGAGGGAATATGCCCTTATCACAATGCCAATAACGACAACAAAAGGTGTGAAATAGATCTATGGAGTTAATACTCGCTATCGCGTTGTTTGCCTTCTCGTCGGGGATCACCCCTGGGCCTAACAACATTATGTTGATGACCTCTGGGGTCAACTTTGGCGTTAAACGCAGTATTCCGCATCTGATGGGGATTAGCCTTGGCTTTCCCACTATGATCCTCGCCATCGGCCTAGGTTTAAGTGCCCTATTTCAAGCCTACCCGATTATCCACCAAGTGATTAAAATCATTGGGATTGTGTATCTCCTGTACCTGTCTTGGCTGATTGCCAACAGCAGTAGCAAGATGGAGGGCAAGAGTATAGCTAAACCCTTTAGCTTTCTGCAGGCCGCCGCATTTCAATGGGTTAACCCTAAAGGCTGGATTATGGCCGTGGGCGCAATTGCCACTTTTACCTCGGTGCAACAGGATCTCACGCCGCAAGTGGTCACCATTGCCACAGTGTTTTTATGTGTGGCCTTTCCCTGCGCCGTAGTGTGGCTTGGGTTTGGCGTGGCGCTTAAACGTATTTTGAAAAACGAGCGCCAGCAGAAGATCTTTAATATCACTATGGCCATCTTGCTTGTGGCGTCTATCATCCCTATGATCGCCCCCTAATTTTGGCCGTAAGAGTTAAGCACTAGCATGAATGAAATAGAACTGATCACTCAACAAACCGATAACTGGGTGAAAAAAGTGATCATGAAATACAATATTTGCCCCTTCGCCAGACGTGAGGTTGAGCGCGGCAGTATTCGCTATCTCGTTGTTGAACAAACCAAAGTCAAGCTAGTGCTCAAAGCCTTGATTGAAGAATGCCAATACCTAGATGCGCATCCCGAAGCCGAAACTACGCTGTTTATTCTGCCGCGGGGTTTTGATGGCTTTTACACTTACCTCGATCTGGTCGATATGGCGAACGACGCCTTATTCGACAACGACTATGAAGGCGTGTATCAGCTCGCGCATTTTCATCCCGATTATTGCTTCGAGGATGAACCACAGGACTCGGCCGCCAATTTTACCAACCGCGCTCCCTATCCAACCCTGCATATTATTCGCGAGGCTAGTATGGAGTTAGCCCTTGCTAACTACAACGACCCCGAATCAATTCCCGAGCGCAATATTCAATTTTGTGAGCGTAAAGGCAGCGAGTTTTTTATTAAATTACTCGCCGAATGTATGGAAAAATAGCTTTTATTTCAAAGTAATAAACCCAAAAAAGCCTAAGCTTAGGCATTGGGAAAGGTCGCACTGTTTACACCAATCACAGGATTTGTGTGCTCCATTTCTCATTGCCATAGCGACGATTTTTATAGCTATCGATACGCCATTCATCGGCCTTTTTAAGGACGATAAACAGATACTCATCTTCGAAGTGAGTGTTGGTTTTGACATAGATTTCGGCTCTGCTCTTATGTTTTAAGTTAACGAGCAGCTCAAGGGGATGGTCACAACCATTAAACTTTGAGGGAAAACCAAAGGAGTTGCGAACTTTACCGCCGTAAACACGGGGCTTATCGGTACAAAACCCATCGAATAAGGGGGAGATTTGTTCATTGAGCAGTGCAAACCAATCGGTCCGCTCTGCATAGTGGAACTCAGTTTCGGGCACGGCCTTTCTTAAGGCGTCTTCTTCTGCTTGCCGTTTGGCATAAAGATTATTTTCGATCTCATTCCAACTTTGGCAGAAAGATAACACACGCTGTGTTAAATACGCTTTTAATTCAATCTCATCCATGTCGATTATCTCGTCCTCTCCTAGGAATACTTACGGCGGACACTATAATCAAACGGCCTGTCGGTCACAAGCCTAGCTCTCTATCACATCAATAAAAAACATAATGATAATTCATTAGCTTAGGGTGAATTAGCCAGCATATTTTCCCCTAGATAGCTTGGCTGTTAACGCTGCCATGATTGTCATTCTTTATTTACAGCTCAAAATGTTTACAAATTGCTACTTTTGTTATTTGTTTGTTAAAAACAAATTCCTGTGTTAGGTTGAAATCACCTAAGTCAGCAGACGCCCGTCTGCCCATAGGAGCACAAGTAGATGCTCCGTGTCGCTTAGGTCTTACAACCTTGATAACAAATGGAGCAAGCACAATGAAATTAACCAAAATCGCCAGTGCCGTTATTGCCTTATCTGTGGGCGTTATTGCCCAAGCCCATGCCGACGATAATCGTTATGTCATTCAAGTCGAAGCGGGTCATAAAGGCATTGTTAAAGCACTGGCCAAAAAATTGGGCGCAGAAATCAACCTTGAAGGGGATGAATTTATCGCTGCGACTTTTACTGGCAAAGATCTCGCCCAAGTAAAAGGCCTGCTAAACAACCCACATATCACCCTGATTGAAGAAGACGTTCGCCGTCATCCAATGGCGCTATTTAACGATGATGCGGGCAATCCAATGACCCAGCAAGTCACGCCCTATGCCGTATATCAATCCCATGCCAACGAAGTGACCTTTAACCCAAATGCGGGCATGAAGGTATGTATTATTGACTCTGGTTTAGATAGCTCAAACCCAGACTTTAACTGGAACAACATCACTGGCGATAACGACTCTGGTACGGGTAACTGGAATCAAAACGGTGGCCCACACGGCACCCACGTAGCGGGTACCATTGGTGCGGCGGATAACAATATCGGTGTAGTAGGTATGGCGCCTGGCGTACCTATGCATATCGTAAAAGTATTCAACGCCTCGGGTTGGGGTTACTCCTCTGACTTAGCCTATGCTGCCAACAAATGTAGCAATGCTGGCGCTAAGATCATCAGCATGAGTTTAGGTGGCGGCGCAGCCAACAATACTGAAAAGAATGCCTTCGACGCCTTTACTGCGGCGGGTGGTTTAGTGGTCGCGGCTGCAGGTAACGACGGTAACTCAGTGCGCTCTTATCCAGCGGGTTATCCATCTGTGATGATGATCGGTGCTAACGATGCCAACAATAAGATTGCCGACTTCTCCCAATACCCAAGCTGCGTCAGCGGTCGTGGTAAAAAAGCCGTCAACGATGATGGCATCTGCGTTGAAGTGACCGCAGGCGGTGTCGATACCCTATCAACCTACCCTGCAGGCATGGCAACGGCCTCAACCTTAACTGCCGATGGCGCGACAGTCGCCTCATCAGCAATGGAAAACCCAGGTTCAGCCACAGGTAACACCTACTTTATGGGCACGGCTCAGGCAGTGGATTCTGGCGCGAACGGTAAGATTTGTGTTATCGATCGCGGCGTGATTTCCTTCCACGATAAAGTGCTTAACTGTGAAAACTCAGGCGGTGTCGGCGCAATCGTTATCAACAACGTTGCGGGCATGCTTTACGGCACTTTGGGTGATACCAACGCCACCACCATTCCTGCCGTTGGCGCAGCGTTTGAAGATAGAGCGAGCCTAATCGCTGCCCAAAACGCTACGGTTTCAATCGATTCGGTTGACTACGGCTTTATGAGCGGTACTTCAATGGCCACACCAGCAGTATCGGGCATGGCGGCATTGGTATGGTCTAACCATTCACAATGTACCGGCACACAAATCCGTAACGCACTCAAAGCAACGGCAATGGATGCGGGTACTGTGGGTAAGGATAACTACTTCGGTTATGGTATCGTCAACGCGAAAGCGGCCGATGCTTACCTCACCACCTATGGCTGCTCTGGCAAATAGTATTTAGCCAAGATAATCAGCCAAGATAATCCCAATAAAAAAACCAGCACTTGTGCTGGTTTTTTTATTGTCTATCGGAAGATTACTTAAACCAACCTTTGATACTGCTCAGCAGTGAGCGGCTGTAAAAAGGCGCGCTCTTGGCTTGGCAAAATGTCGCAATAGGCTCGACGCTGTCGCCATGTAAATGGTGCACCTTAATGAGCCAGCTGTCCTGCTCTAATTGACGCTCGAGCAACTTCACATCGCCACGAATACGATTAATATCCTCTGAGTTTTCAGCGGGTAATTGGATCACTAGGCTTAAGGCGTGATCCGAAGTACTACGAATAAAGTCCAAGCGTGACGATTCCAGCAGATAGGCCTTCTCGACAGTTTTATAGTTCGACAATAACCCTTTGAGCTGGGCGAAATGGGGATACTCATGGGGCTCGATATTGCCAAATAACGAGAGTGCGCCCCTGTGCTCAACCAACTCAAGCTGTGATGACAGCATCAAGCGTACTTCGTGTGCATCCAAGGATTTCGACATATTGCTGTTAGGATTCAGCGCCATATCGCTCCCCGATTGCAGCAACACTTGGAACAGCGTCTCGGCATCGAGCGTCATCACCCCATGGTGCGCAGTGCCTTCGCTCTTCATCAATTCGATGGCCTTATCGACGGCGGTTTGAGATGTGAAAATCGGCGTAAAAGGATGATCACTGCCATCCTCGAGGGGGACATACCACTGGGTGATGCCGATAGCCATCGCACCTTCACCCGCCTCGGGCGCCTCAGTGCTACTCTCACTCAAGATAAACAGGGTTGATTGGCTAAGTTGTTGATAAAACTCGGCCGCATACAGATTGTCTTGGAGGGCCTTCACAAAAATTTGTTCGAGTGGGGTTGTCGCTTCTAGGGTGTACAACATTGGCAAACTTCCTGTTATTAAGCGGTTCAGTCCTTTACTATCAAAGAGTTAAAAATAATTTTTAACCATTCGATTCACACTGACCAGATTAAATCGCGTGGGCATGGTAAAACATTGAGGGCGTCGAATCGAGTAAAACATCCCACAATTGGCATCAAAGCTGGCACTTAGCACAGTTCCGAGCCTGCGCAGTCGCAAACTCGGCACTCATGAGTAACTGACTGATAGAATTAGAGACTTAATCCCCACACTTCGAAGGCATCGCGGCAAAGCTGCTCACGAAAATCCGGATGAGCGATATTGATCAGCGCCTGCGCCCGCTCGCGTAGGGAGCGGCCACGTAGGTTTGCCGCGCCATACTCGGTCACTATGTAATGCACATGGGCACGCGTTGTCACTACCCCTGCACCTGGCGATAACACAGGAGCAATGCGGGAAACCTTGCCGCCCGAGGCGGTACTTGGCAAGGCAATCACAGAGCGGCCGCCTTCGGACAGCCCTGCGCCGCGAATAAAGTCCATCTGCCCGCCAACACCCGAATAAATCTTAGTGCCTATCGAATCGGCGCAGACTTGGCCAGAAAGGTCGACCTGTAATGCCGAGTTAATCGCCATCACATTGGGGTTTTTACGAATGATGGCAGTATCGTTCACCTGCTCGATATCCATAAAAATGACCGCAGGATTATCATCCACATAGTCGTATAACTTCTGGCTTCCTAAGGCGAAACCTGTGACCAGTTTTCCGGGGTAAAAACGTTTCTTGCTGTTGTTAATCACGCCCTTTTCGACCAGCTGCAAAATCCCGTCAGAAAATAGCTCGGTATGCACGCCTAAGTCTTTATGCTCGGTCAGGCAAGACAACACCGCATCGGGAATCGCACCAATGCCCATCTGCAAACAATCGCCATCACGCACTAGCTCGGCCACATTTTTCCCTATCGCCAAACTCACTGCATCGCCGGTGGCAAAGGCATGGATGGGTAAACTGGCGCTTTGTTCATACACGGCGGCAAAACGGTCGATATGAATAAAGCCATCGCCGTGAGTGCGGGGCATTTGCGGGTTGATATGGGCGATGATTTTACCCGCCACTTGGCAGGCGGCTAAGGTGGCCTCCACCGAAATCCCTAAGGAACACATGCCGTGTTTATCGGGTGGCGACACTTGGATAATCGCGGTATCGATTTTTTGCTCGCCGCTGCGGAACAATTTAGGCACTTCCGAGAGGAAAATCGGCACATAGTCAGCATCACCACTTTGCAATAATGGCCGAATCGGCACCCCGCCAAAGAAACAGCGATGGCGCAAATGACCACGCAAATCGGGATGACTTAAGGACTCAGCGCCTTCGGTATGTAGCTGTAATAAGGTGAGATTTTCAAGGGTGAGCGCATGTTTTGCCAGCGCATCTAATAAGACTCTGGGGGTCGCCCCCATGGAATGGGTCCACAGGGTTTCGCCACTTTGAATGAGCGATACCGCTTCGAGGGCACTTTGACACACAATCGCAGGCATACAGAATTCCTTCGCTTAGCTGATCCCCATTCCTTTGCGCATGTTGTGGCGAGGATGCGCCACACGCTTTGCGTCTCCGCTCCCCCAAGGGTTACGCAAAGCCAATACCGCAAAGGAACATTTTAATAGCAGCAGTGTAAGCGAGTTCTAAAGTAACTAACATCCATTTCAACGACTTAGTCCGATTCTTTACCAATACTTTGCGTTAAGTCAAAACTCGCGCCCAAAGCAAGAGCCTTAATCCAAACGTTTGGAGAATCGCAGACTGGCCACCAGCAGGCCTAAACAGGTAAAGCCAATCATCCACAGCGCATCAAATTGCAAGTCACTCACCTCGGCATCCCTCAGCACAATCGCGCGGGACATGCGCATAAAGTGCGTCGCGGGTAACGCCTCGGCAATCCACTGCGCCGCCACGGGCATGGCCTCGTAGGGGAACATAAAGCCCGACAACAGAATCGACGGCAGCAGGATAAACACCGTCATCTGCATCGACTGCAACTGGGTTTTCGCTATGGTCGAAATCACTAGGCCTAAGGTCAAACTTGCGCAGATAAACAACATGGCCGCCAGCGCAATCGAGTCCAAACCGCCGCGGATCGGCACTGCAAACAGCAAATGTCCGGCACTAAGAATAATGGCCAATTGCACGAAACCCACTAATACATAAGGGGTGATTTTACCTAGCATTAGCTCGAGCGGCCGCACTGGTGTGGTGATTAAAAACTCCATATTGCCCTGCTCTCGCTCGCGCACAATCGCGGCCGAGGTGAACATCACCATGGTCATAGTCAAAATGACCCCTAAGAGGCCGGGGACGATATTCACCACAGAACGCTGCTCAGGGTTAAAATACTGCACGACCTCAAAACTGGGGGGATTCGATTTGACCGCCCTGCCCGCAATTTCATCCAGTGGCATTTGCCTTAAACTGCGAATGGTGGAGGCAACCACAGTATCCGAGCCATCCACCAACCATTGCCCCACAGGCTCGGCAAAATAGGCCTGCCCCGC
Organism: Shewanella sp. FJAT-51649; assembly: GCF_019457435.1. Lineage (NCBI taxonomy): Bacteria > Pseudomonadati > Pseudomonadota > Gammaproteobacteria > Alteromonadales > Shewanellaceae > Shewanella > Shewanella sp. FJAT-51649. The sequence continues at coordinate 3,118,815 of NZ_CP080411.1, forward strand.
AAAGGCGGGATGTCGCACTAAACGCTCGTCGAGATCGGCGCCTAAATACAACACGGCTTTCACTTCGCCCCGAGTAATGGCCTCATCCGCTTCGGCCGCGCTCAAGTAGCGATTTTTAAAATCAATGACTTGAGTCGCTTCTACCGCCTTAACCAAGGCGCGGCTATAGGCGGAGTCGCTTAAGTTCACTAAACCTGCGGGCAAATGGCGCGCATCGGTATTGATGGCATAACCAAACAACATCAACTGCACTAAAGGGATCATCACTATCATGCCGAAGGTCATGCGATCCCGCGATAGCTGCCTGAGTTCTTTGACCACCACGGCCCAAATTCTACGTAGCATCTTGAGCCTCCACTGTCGTGGCCTGACTGCCGTTTGGCGGCGTTAGCTGGGCACGCCCGCCCGTGCAGGTGACAAACACATCCTCAAGGCTTGGACGCACCTCGGTCAATGCTCGCCCCGCAACCCTTGGGCTTAACCAGTCCAGCGGATCTGCAATCGAACTTTGCACTAATACCCGTAAACGACTGCCAATCTGCGCCGCCGATAACACTTTGGCGTCGCTGATAAGCGACTGTTTAAGCTTGCGTAAATCCTCCCCCGACACTTCAATAACCCGCGCGCCCATGGCCGCCATTAATTGTTGCGGCGAGCCGTCGGCGCGTTTTATCCCGCGCTCTAAAATCGCCAGACCATGGCAACGCTCGGCCTCATCCATATAGTGGGTCGAGACTAAAATCGTGGTGCCTTGGGCGCAGAGATCGAACAGCCGCTCCCAAAACTCGCGGCGATTTTCAGGGTCGACCGCCGATGTTGGCTCATCGAGAAATAACAGCTCGGGGTGATGCAAGGTCGCGGCGGCCAAAGCTAAACGCTGCTTTTGCCCACCACTCATAGAGCCCGCCATTTGCTTCTCGCGCCCCGCCAGATCGTACAAGCTTAATAACTCGGCTAAACGCGCCTTGGTTTGGCGACGATTCAGCCCATAAATTTGCGCCACAAACTCGAGGTTTTCCCGCACCGACAGGTTGTCGTAGAGGGAGAATTTTTGCGTCATATAGCCAATGCGGCGGCGCAGTTTTTCCTCGGCGCCGGGCAAGGTTTCCCCCAGCACCCGAATATCCCCCGAGGTTGGGCTAAGCAGCCCAGTCAACATCCGAATGGAGGTCGATTTGCCGCAGCCATTGGGGCCTAAAAAACCATAAATCGTGCCCTTAGGGATTGCCAAATCGAGATCTTCGACCGCATTGATGCCGCCAAAGGCGCGGGTCATACCGCGGGTTTCGATAGCAAATTCAGGAGTCGCGCTTGATGTTTCTGCCGCTGATGTCCCAGCGACTGTTCTCCCTACTGAAGCCTGTTGAGCGCTCATGGCAGCTGTACCTCAAGAGCCATTCCCGTGGGTAAATCCTGCCCATCTGGCGCAATATCGATATCGGTGAGATACATCAACCTCGCCCTATCGCGTTCATTTAAGGCATAAAAAGGGGTGTAAGCCGGTTGACTGCGAATATTACGCACTGTTCCTGCAATAGGCTGCGCGCGGCCATCTACAAGGATCTTCACTTGGCTACCCGCCTTGACCCTATCGAGCCAAGTTGCTGGCAGATATACCCGCACATAGGGATGCTCAATCGCCAATAAACCAATAAGTTGACTGCCTGCGGCCACCCTGTCGCCCACCCGCCAAGGTAAGGTATCCACTACTGCGGATCTTGCCGCCACTAGGCTTAAATCCTTGAGGGCCTTTTGCTCCTGCGCCACGCCAGCCATGGCCGCCTCGACTGCGGCTCTGGCCTGTTCGAGTTGCTCGCTACGGGTGCCGTTTTGCAGCAATCTTAGGCTCTGCTCGGCTTCGGCCTGCTTGGCAAGGCTGGTATCACGCGCCGCGCGCGCCGCATCTAAGTCCGCTTGGCTAAGCACCTTAGTCTTAAATAACCGCTGCGTGCGCTCAAAATTCTGCTGCGCCTCTTTCACACTGGCATTGGCGCCGTCGAGGGCGGCGCGGGCTTTATCTATATCTTCCGAGCGGGCCCCCGTCACGGCTTCTTCCAACTTGGCCTGCGCTTGCTTAAGCTCGGCTTGACGTTGACCAAGGCGCGCCTTGGCGGCTGTGCTGTCCAACTCGAGTAACACGTCCCCCGCCTGCACTTGCTGGCCTTCGACCACATTAATCTGGTTGATCAGCTCCCCCACGGGTGCGGTGAGGGTTAACCTGTCGCGCTCGACTGTGCCCAGCACGCGGGGGGATTCATCTCCGCAGGCCGTCAATTGCAGCAACAATGCCGCGCCCAAAAGATTCGCCAACATCTTGCCCCATCTTTGAGGAGAAAGTCGCCGCGCCATAACCGACATCACTGTTAACCTATTGGTTAAAATCATCATTCACTCCTAGGTTCACGTAATACACCCTGGGTAAACACCTGCATATTGTGCAGCGCTAAGCGTTGTAAATCCGCAGTATTGGCACTAAACAGGCCAAACTGACGCATTAAAACCGGGGGCGCGATCAGCGGAAACACCATCAAACTGATAAAACTCAGGCGCACTAAATTGGGGTCTAGCCCTTCTTTGAGTAATCCCGCGTTTACTAATGCCGACTCGACCCATTGGCGCGAGAGGGACAGAATTTGCTCAAACACCGACAACATAATTCGATACGCCTCGGTGCCATCGCCTTCCTGCAACACACGTACTATTAATCGGGGTAATCCGGGATTAGGTGCCATCACCCGATAATAGGTTTGCATCAGTTCACCTATATCATTGGGTGCTTGAGCGCTGGAAATTTCACGCAAACGCGCAATCACAGGCTCTAGGGTTTCCCGCACCATCTGCTCGAATAAGCCAGCCTTAGAGCCAAAGTAATAGCGGATAAGCGCCGCATCCACCTCGGCTTCACGGGCTATTTCACGGGTAGAAACAGTGGGATAACTGCGTTCACTAAAGAGCGTCACCGCGGCGGCGATCAGCCGTTGGCGCGCATCAGAGTTGCCTTTCGGGCGACCCGCAGTCATGGACTGCCCAGGTTGAGCGGCAAAGGGAACCACACCTCTTGGGCGACGGGGAATAAGCGACATAAGCCACTCCAGCAGAATTCATCTACTGATGAATATACTGAAAAGCTGCTGGAAAAGGCAGCAGTTAAATTCCTCATTTTGATTAAAATTGAGGAATTTAACCTAAAAGGCTTATGCCTAAGATATCAGACGGTTAAAACCATTTTTAAGGCTGGTATTTTGAAATCCTAAGTCCCTTTCACGATGGCGCTTAAACGTGCGATAAATTGCTGCACAGCTTCAAGGGTATCGAAACTAAACGCCAATCCGTAGTGGGTTTCGTTAAGGCTCTTATGTAAGCGCTTAGGAAAACGCGTCATTTCCGCATTGTGGTAATAGTCATACTTGGCATGAACGCCCGCTAAGGTGGCCAGTTCGCTGGAAAATACCTCAAAGGCCGGGCGAATAATCAGCTGTGCGGTTTTGCCCTCCATATGCAGATAAAAAGCTTCCTTGGTTTCCGGCAACATATATTCGGTAATGCTCTTCACCGAAAAATTGCTGCGGCAATGCAGCTCGGTTAAACAGCGGCTCATTTCCTGTTGTGTAATAGCCAAAAGTGCCTCCTGAAAGTGTAAACATCTTGATATACAGAACAATAAACTGATTAGCCTATCAGTGTTAATAAAAATAATTTCCCACAGCTTTAGGCAAATTTAAACAGCTTAATACGCCATGCGTTTTATTAGCGTTTACTGATCAAGTAATTAGCGTGTCCCTTGCCCCTATTAAAACACAGTCAAAAGATTGTCGCTATGTCATTAAATTGTATAGTGAATTTTTGCTTGCCAGCAGAAAATGTTGCGACTAGGTTAATAACCCAGAGTGGAAGTCGGGCCAGTTTAGCCCCAACGCTAAAGCCAAAGCGGTAATGTGTTTTAGGCTACTACTCCCAAGGTTTCGCCGTATTGATTTAAACCTGACAAATGATTGCCATGCCGAACGCTGCGACTTAACGCCATTCACCCGACACTCAATGGCCGTTAGCAATGGACTGCAAGGCCGTGCTCAATCACTAAGAGATGAGAAACACCCATGAAGATAAAAAACACCTTAATGCTCTTGGGTCTGTTAGCTGTCAGCCCCGCGGTATTTGCTGCAACGGGTATCGCCTTTGTCCACGGAACTGGGCATCAAACCAATGCGTTAGCCGACTATTGGACATCGGAGTTTGTTAACTCAGTGCGCCAAGGGATCCCCGTCCCCAATAATTACACTGTCATCAACTGCGACTTCGACCAATATATGTGGGAAGAAACGGCCGCAGGCTGTCTTGCCACTCAGCTCAATAGTTTTATTCAAGCGAAGAATATTGATGATTTAATCCTGCTCACCCACTCCAATGGCGGCAATGTGGTGCGCTGGATTTTATCCAATCCCACCTGGGACAGCCGCTATCCAGCGGTGATCAACGCCACCTCCAGAGTCATCGCCCTTGCGCCATCGAGTGGCGGCACGCCGCTGGCCGATGCGGTCAATCAGGGCAATGTGTTCGAAACCAGCCTAGGTTGGCTCTTAGGCTATGACAGCAATGCGGTCAAACAACAGCAAGTCGGCTGGATGGCAAACTACAACAACACCTTGCTATACGGCACAGCTGGTCGCCCGAGTTTAGGTAAACCCTTCGAGGTGGTTGTCGGCTCGGATGTGGATTCCGCCATTTGGGATAGCGACAGCTACTGCGCAGGCTATCAATATCAGGTCGCCCTCGAAACCACCCAAAACTGGCTCGATAGCTGCTCCGACGGCTTCTTAAATTGCAGCTCTCAAAAAGCCGCAGGCACAGTCTGGTTTACCGATAAACAAAAGACCCGAGGCCAAGAACCGCTAAGCCATCAGCAGAGTCGCCGTGCCTGCTTTAACTTAGACACGCTGATCCGCAACCATATTTAAGGAGCCAACTATGCCACCTTTCACACTCCGCACCTTAAGCAAAGCGGTCAGCTTGGTCATCTTAGCTGGCCTGCTCGGTGCCTGTCAGGATGAATCGACCACGCCTGAGCCACAAAAAGAAGCCAGCCCAATGTATGCCAAGGGCTTAACCTTATCAGCGCCAACGGATAGCGATCTTGTCGATACCAATATCGCCGCGCCAACCCTCGCGCCGATTAACACCAGTACCGATTACGTCAGCTTTATCACCCCACTCTATGGCGAATACCAAGCCAGTCAGCCCGTGCTTGAGCAGGCAAGCCAGAGTGATGAGTATTGGCTTAATGTCACCGGCGCCGAGCTGAATGCTGGCGTGCAGCTTAACTTAAGCCAAGCGGGCAGCTTAGTGCGGATTGCGCCCCGCGGCGATGTCAGCACAGGCGCCTTAATGCATGCCGATGCCGTTGCCCCTGAGCGGGTGCAAATTCAGCGGATAGGCCAAACGCCGCAGGGGAAAAACGCCAGCAGCCCGCAAGCAACAGAATCTTTAGTTAAATCGCTGGTGAGCGCCGACGCCTTAGCCAGCGCGGGACTCGCCGATGATTCCAGCGCGCTGCAAATGTCTGACAAGGCCACGGCCGGAGAATATCGCCTACAAGTCAGCCAGCCCTTGGTCGCTAAGGCCAACTATCTGGTCAACGTGAAGGAAAAAGGCTCGCCCTATCAACTGAGCATCAAGGCGCCCAGTGCAATTGCGGCCGATGCCCAAACGGTTGGGGTTAAACTCAATTTAAGCCAAAGCGATAATCAATTTGCGCCTCTGGCCAAACTCAAACAAGCCGATGGCACAGAGCAAGCGCTGGCCATGGTGAAACAGGGGGATGAATGGCAGGCTTTAGTGCCCGCAGACTTGCCCCTTGCCAGCAGCAATGCGGGGCTGAGTGAAATCGAAGTCACAGTCCAGACTCAGGTCGATGGCCGCCCAGTGCAGCGCACGGTGAAAACCGCGTTTAAGTCCTATGTGAACTCGGCCAGCATCAAGCCAGAAGTATTGACCGTGTGGGACAAAGGCGTACCGAATCAAGTCAACTTTGAGCTAAATGTCGCCGAAGCGGGACGCTTTGGGTTGAGTGGCGTGCTCACGGGCACCAATACCGAAGGCCAAAAAGTGGCGATTATGCGCACCCAAGCGGCAACTTGGTTAACGCCCGAATCCCCCAAACTCAAGCTGATGTTTGACCCAACACTTATCCAAGCCTCGGGTCTGCAACCGCCCTTTGAACTCAACGAGCTAGAGCTGCAAGACCAAGGGCAAATGGCGCGGTTAAGTTTTCAGGCCAACGCACTGGTACTTAGCCGCTAACGACTGTGTTTAGCCGCTAATTCACTTTTCATTTTTCACTTCTCCCTTCCCAACCGTTTTGAGTGCCCACCCGGGCACTCTTTTTTTAGCTTGGTGCTGTCAGCCTCAGTTAAAGCCAGACAGAAAAGCACCAGACAAATCCCTAACAAAGGTTTCCAAAGTGCCGCGCAAGATCACAAATGAGTGATAAAGCAGGTGCCACAGGACGCAATATCGTCACAATGACGATATAAAATTTACATTGATTACCGAAGGTTATTCCTTTTAAATAACAAAGTGTCTAGGCATAATGTCAATGTTTTGACGTCATGCAAATTGATGACACTCAATGTTCAACACGCGCTACCTATAAAAATAACAATGACTAACGGCACCGCGATTCCCCCGCCTTAGTCGATGCTCAAGCAATGGAAATCCTATGAGTGACAGCACATTTTTTTTTGGTGAATGGCAAGTCAATCCCAGCGCCAACAGCCTGCTCCTTGGTAAACAAGTTAAGCAACTTGAACCTAAGGCGATGGATGTGTTGTTGTTTCTCTGCCAAAACGCCGGTGAAGTGGTCAGCAGCGACGAAATTGTTAGCCATTGCTGGCCGGGGGTCGACACGGGCGACAATCCACTGCACAAGATTATCAACCAGTTACGACGTGCACTTGGCGATAGCGCCACCGAATCCCGTTACATTGAGACCATTCGCAAACGTGGCTATCGTACCTTAGCCGAGGTTCGCTTTCCCGTTGGCCACGAGGCCAGCGCCACGCCACAGACTTGGCAAGGCGGCTCGCCGTTTCCGGGCCTGCAAGCCTACAGCGCCAACTATGCCGACGTATTCTTCGGCCGCAGCGAGCAAATTAGCACGCTGCTGAATCGCATTAGCCAACAAATCCAGTTTGGCCGCGCCTTCTGCTTAATTTTGGGCCCCAGTGGTAGCGGTAAATCTTCCTTAATTAATGCCGGTGTATTGCCTAACCTTATGGCCGCCAATGGCTTTAATGGCGTTGGGGTTGTGGCCTACAGCAGCCTCGATTTTGCCGATGTCAGCAAGGGACAACTGCTCACCGTACTGGCCAGTGCCATGCTCGACTGGGAGCTAAACGAGACCCCAGTCTTTGAGGGAATGAGCGCAGACTCTCTTGCCGCCAAGCTTGAACAAGATCCGCAGAGCATTGTCGACATATGTAAACAAAGCCTTAAAAATCAGACCTATGCTACACCACGCTTTGCCTTATTTATCGACCGATTAGAGGTCTTATTATCATCGCCGCTGTTTAGCGATACCGAGCGCAGCACCTTTATCGAGCTGTTAGAGCGTCTTGCCACTTCCCATGCGGTGTTAATTTTAAGTGCCTGTCGCAACGACTTTTATCCGTTGCTGGTCAATTACCCCAGCCTGATGGCAGGCAAAGCGCGCGGCGCCCATTTCGACTTAGCACCGCCCACTCGCACCGAGCTGTTGCAGATGATCCGCCTGCCAGCCGTTGCCGCCAATTTAACTTGGGAAATCGATAGCGACACCGCCATGCCGCTCGATGAAATGCTCTGTAGCGATGCCGCCAGCAACCCAGATGCGCTGCCTATGCTGCAATACACCTTGCAGGCGCTGTATTTGCAACGCAGCGACGACGACAAACTATTGGTCTCTGTGTATCGCACCTTGGGCGGTATCGAAGGCGCTATCGGTAAAAATGCCGAGCAGGCCATCTCCCATTTAACCGAGGCCGAAAAAGCCAGTCTGCCACGGATTTTGTCCCTGTTAGTCACCCTGCGTGAGGATGAAAAATCCATCACCAGCCGCACTGCACGCTGGTCGCAGTTGCAAAGCGCGGCCGAAACCGCCCTAGTGCAAGCCATGGTCGATAGCCGCTTATTTGTGTCCCATCTGCAAAATGGTGAGCCCTGTTTTAGCATCGCCCACGAAGCCCTGCTGCGCCGCTGGCCAAGGGCGACGGCGTGGATCAGCGAACATAACGACAGCCTTAGCATTAAGAGCCGACTACAGCATTTATCCCAGCGCTGGCTCAGCGAAGCCAAACACAGCGCCTATTTGCTGGCCGAGGGTAAACCCTTAAAAGAGGCCCAAAGCCTTAGGCAAAACCCCTTGTTTGACTTAGACGAGCGGGAAACCGACTTTATTGCCGCCTCCAGTAAACGCGCCACTATGCTGCGCTGGACGAGGCGCATCACCGTCGCCCTGCTGTGCGTACTCACCTTAACCTCAGTCATTATGAGCGTTCGCAGTATCGAAGCCGAAAAGCTGGCCCAGCAAAAACGCCTCGCCGCCGAAGATCTGCTCGGGTTTATGGTGGGTGACTTCGCCGATAAGATGCGCGGCATCGGCCGGATGGACTTACTCGACGGGATCAGCAATAAGGCATTGGAATATTTCACGGATTTTTCCAGCCAAGACGATGAGAAGTACTTAAGCTTCGACGCCCGCTTCCAGCATGGACAAACCTTAGAGGCCATGGGCGAAGTCGCCTATTCACGCAATAAAATCGATGAGGCCCGCAGCGCCCTACTCGCCGCACAGGAAAAAATGCTACCGCTGCTCGAATTGCAGCCAGAAAACTTAGCCCTGCTAAAAACCTTAGGCGCCAATGCCTTCTGGTTGGGTCAGCTTAAATATGATGTGAGTGATTGGGCGGCATCGCGTCCGTTCTTCGAGCAGTATTTAGCCTATAGCCAAACCATGTATGCCTTAGCGCCAGAGGATAAAGATGCGCTGATGGAGCTGTCCTATGCCCATAACACCTTGGGCTCAGTGTCGATGAAGCAACAGGACTTTGCCAAGGCACAGCAAGATTTTGAGGAGTCATTACGATTAAAGCTATTGGCACTGGCCAAAGCCCCCGAAGATAGCCAACTGATTGCCGATGTGGCCAATGCACGTTCTTGGTTAGCGAGTGCGGCAGTTTCACAAGGAGATGTACTTTCCGCAATACAAATCCACACTCAGCTTCAACAAGAATTAGGCAAAAATATCAAACAGCCATACATATTAGACAGGCTATCTGCAAGCCATCAAACCCTTGCTGATTTGTATGACTATCAAAACCAACCCAAAAAAGCTCTTGAGCAAACCAAGCTTGGTTTAGAAGCAATATCTACTGCTCTAGAAAAAGATCCCAAAAATGAAATTTGGATTAAACAAAAATATTATCAAAAATTTAATATCTTGGCACTTTCTCATGCTGATATAGATGAAGTTAAAAATTTAAAGTCAACACTTGATTCTGATGCCGAGTTAAATTCTTCATCAAGAAAAGATGAAATTTATGCAAGTTTTTTTCTAGCTGCTGCAAAAAACCTTGAGCAACAAGACAAACCAACTGAAAGTTTAGAATTCGCTATTCAAGCAAAAAAAGAATTTCTTAAACTATCTGAAAAATACCACCAAAACACAACTTATATATCAAAATTATCAGAAAGCATCTTATTAGAAGCAAAAACATCTAAAGATAAGCACACCCAACATACGTTGTGTCTCTATTCAAAAAATTTACTTTCACCAATAATTGAGAAAGACAAATCACCAAGTTTCACTGTTTCATACATTAAATCTCTTGACTGCTTGGGTGAAGTTATTAATGATGAGACTCTACAGAAGTTATTACTAGAATCTCAAATACTAAACATTAGGTTTTAATAAAAAAGAAAGGAAATTAATATGTTTGCACCACAAGGTTTAGCTCAATTTGTTAAAGTGAATGTCACCCTAGAAAATGGTGAACCTGTATTTATCTACACAGATGCTAGCGGCGAGCAGTGCCCAGGTGATGTCACCATCACTCAAGCTGGTACTGTAACTTACCTACTTAATGACCAAACAGGTAAAGGGCTAAAATTTGTCGGTGTAGGTTTTGTGACCCCGTTCGATGAAATTGTTGATGCAGTCACCATTAGCAGCGATGGTATGCTAGTGCAACTTGTTGACCTTGATAGAACGCCTGGTACTACTAAGTTCCAATTTGTATTGAGCAATACCACCAATACTCTATTGGTATTAAGTCCTGATCCTGAAATTATTAATCGCCCACAAAACTAATTTTGGATAAAGGGACTGCTAAGCAGTCCCCTTTTCCCCTTCCTGTCCCCTCTGCTTGCCACAGCCAAACGTCTTAGCTAGCCAATTCCCTCTACTTTTAACCAATTCTGCTTTACAAATTTGCGCATCATTTCCCCTTCATACGACACAAATCGCAGCGAATCGACGTGAAGATTCCCCTAAATCATTCGGAAGCTAAATTTTTATTCATTTATAAACAACAAGTTAAACCAGAAGGTAAGCAGAAGGTATCTTTTCTTCCACCAGAATAAAGTCATCCTCAGAAAAGCGCCTAGCGCAGATGATTAAAGTTCACGGAGAAAGATAACAATGACAAACTCACCGAAACTGGCACGCCAACAACCCGCCTTATCCATTGTCGATGATGCTGCATTGGCCGCAACTCAGCATGCAAAGGCTGTGGAGCTACCGCTGAACTTTTTCGAGCATTCTTCCCTCGAGACCATTGAACTCTTTATTCAACATTTAACCGAGCCGGTGATCCTAGTGAATGCCAATGGCTTTATCCGTTCGTGCAATCAACGTAGTGCCGAGTTGCTCGATTGCCCGCAGGCGAGTTTAAAGGGCCAAGACTGGCGCAATTTTTTGACCGAACATCATCAAGCGCGCTACGACAATCTCCTGAGTCACGATGTGCAACTAGGCACCAATTGTGGTCACCCCGTGCAGCACCCTGCGCAGGAAACCACGCTGATCTGCGCCTCTGGCAAGGCCAAAGATGTTGAATTGTCTATCTCTTATATTCCCAGCCATGAACCTGTGTTTGTGATGGTGATGCACGATTTAACCCAGCATAAGGCGGAAAACCTCAAGCTGCGTAAATTGGCCGCCACCGACTCCCTCACCCAACTGGCAAACCGTCGCTATTTTGATGAAATGCTGCAACAGCAATGGGAAGAATGTACCGCCAAACTGCGTCCCATCAGCGTAGTCATTATCGATGTGGATTATTTTAAGGTGTTCAATGACCAGTTTGGTCATGTCCAAGGTGATGAATGCCTTAGAAAAATCGCCAAAGTAATCGCCAATATTGTGCCTATCGACATCGGTCTTGCGGCCCGTTACGGCGGCGAAGAGTTTGCGCTGATCCTGCCTAATCACAATGCCAAAATGGCGCTGACCATAGCGCAAAAAATTCAGCAAGAGATTAATGATATTCGCTTTACTGACCAAGGACTTAGGGATTATGTCTCGGTAAGTGCCAGCCAAGGGATTGCCAGTGAAGTTAATGGCCAGTTCCGTACTTCACTCGCCATGGTGTGCGCCGCCGATACCGCGCTTTACCGCGCCAAGGCCGATGGTCGTGACCGGATAAACGCCTCACTGTAGGCAGTGGTGATTGCAGCGTAAGCAATCGTAAGGGAATGAAATTAAACAAGGATGTTACCCATGAAAACGCCGAATACACCCCATAACACTTCGGATACCTCGACTAACACTGTGGCTCAAGCACAGGGTCAAGAGACAGCAGCCTCGATGAATTCACTTTCCTTAACACCATTTTCTCTCAGTCACACCCTAGATGTGTTTACCTTCCAAGCTTGGGTTAACACTCAACAGGGCGGGACGGTATTTCAATATTGCGACCAAGCCAATAATCCCTGCTTTACGGTACAAATAACGCCACTTGGGCATATCGATATTCGAGTAAACAGCCAGTTATTACAGATTGATACTATATCCACCTTAGGCGGCTTAAATGATGGTTATTGGCATTTATTATCCATCACTTATCAATACCATGAATTAAGCTGTTTTATCGATGGCGGTCAAATCCATTTACAGCAGCATACAACGCCCTTAACGGATGAGGCTAAATTAAAAACCGAAAAACAAACTACCGCGAATTTAGATGGGGAAATCGTTAATATTAATTTGATTGAAACCTGTTTAACCGACACAGAAATTTTAGATTGTTATTTACATCCACAGCAACAAGCGGCGCTGATTGACAGCAACCTATATATTTATCCAAAACAACATTCAAAGCAGGATCTCAACTTAATGCCAGCTCAATTAGCAAGACAGGAAGTCATGCTGATTATTTTTAATGATACCGAATATAATTTTAGTAAGCAGAACTTAAACAGCAATAACTTTAACAAGCAGCTACCTAATATTATACCCGCCCATGAACGCTGCGCTTATATGATTGAATCCAGCAGTGATAACTGGCCACATTTTATTTATAAGGCGAACTATCAAGCCAAAGAAAGCACCGATATTAAACTGAGCTTTGATATTTTAAAATCCCTCACACCACATCGGTCACAGATTGATTTACAGCTGAGCAATGAGCTGGAATTTGATTGCTTTATCAGCCAATCAACTTCGAACCGATTAACGGCCGAGATCCGTATCAGCGAAAATGTGGTCACCCGCCAAGCTAAGCATTTTATGCGCTTTATTAACGAAGTGCGCAGCCATATTGACAGCGACAATATCATTACCGATGGCCAGTATTATGCCGAGCAGGATTTTTGGGTAAGCACGGGACAACAGATGCTGGCCTACGAAAATGCCTGCCAACTGTTTAATCGCCGCTTGCAAAAAAGGCCCCTCGCCATCATCAAATGCCACACCAGCCAAGAGGTCAAACTGGTCTACAAGACGGCGGTCGATTATCACTTAGCCATTAGTGTGCGTTCCAGCGGCCATGATCACGAAGGGGAAAGTGGCGAGACCAATAGCATAGTGATCGACCTATCCTTGATGAACAGCATCGAACTCGACCCCATCAGCGGCATTGTCGCCGTTGGGCCAGGTTGCACTATGCAAGCCTTAACCAGTTATCTGGCGCAAAAGGGCCTAATGCTGCCCCACAGCACCAGCGCCTCCCATGCCTTAGCGGGCTTTATTATGGGCGGCGGTTGGGGACCTTGGTGTCGAAAATACGGCATGTGCTGCGAAAGCTTAATGCAGGCAGAAATCGTGTTGGGCGTAGGTGAAACCCAAGTGGTGTCGGCGGCCAATAAGCCCGAACTCCTCTGGGCGCTCAAAGGGGGAGGCGGTTTAAGCTACGGTATTGTAACCCGTTTTTTTATTCAAACTTTTGCCCTGCCCCCAAGCCTGCTGAAATTTGAACTGGAATGGAACCCGTATCAACAGGATAGCCAACAGCTACGAGAAACCACCCCAACCTTAAGATTATTGGAGCGTTGGGAACAGATTATTTTGGCCGATAATCTGCCTTGTTTGCTGGGCACCAATCTTAAAATCCAAGCCAAACCCACCGTTTTGCCAGGGGTAAAACCGCCATTAAACACTGGCGTGCAGGATCCTCAAGAGGCCAAACATAACTGCATTATGTACGGCTATTGGGAGGGTAATCCTGCGAGCCTTGCGCACTTTATCAAGACCCAGTTTAGCGAGGTCGGCTTAAAACCCAAAAGAGTGCAAATGGCGGCCATGGGTGGATTAAGCCAATCCTATGGCGATGAATTGATGGAGAGCTGGAACCGTGAGGCGATTCGGGATTTACAACCCGTCTTAAACCATAGAATGGCCGAATTGATTAATGATACGGATATACAGCTGTATAAAAATCAGCGCCAACATTCGCAGGATTTGCTCAAGCCCGCGCCCCATAGGGTGACATCGCGCTTGGCCCATGCACAGGGGCTAAAACAGGGGCACATCGCGCTTATCGACAGCCTCACCACATCTCAACTGATTGATGGCAATCGGCAATTAGGCTTGTTTACCTATGTCACCCTAAGTGCCATTGCCGGCGATTTTTATCGCACGCTTGGTGAGGTACAAAAAAGCCAGAGCGCCTTCCCCTACAAGGAGCAGGCCTACATTATTCAGTATCAAGCATGGTGGAACAGCGAACTCCAAGAGCAAGCCTTAATGCAGGTTAACTCTGTGTATCCTAGAGTGAATAAGGCGCTCGACTGGATAGACACCTGCCGCGATGCCTGCATTGCCAATAGCTCTGGCGCCTTTATCAGCTTTAAGGACAATACCATCCCGACCGCACGCTACTTTGGGCAAAATTATCAAATGTTGCAGCAGGTTAAGGCCAGTTATTGCCAAGATCCCTTGAATCATTTTCGCTCGCGCAAATCGATTGTATAGCAGAGGATTGATGGCTTGCTAGCGCAGTCAACTCATCAATCTCTGCTGGTGTGGGGTGGTCAGCATCTTTGCAACACCACACCAACACGGCGTTCGCAATAGCGCTCGCCTAGGCGGCAATTTTAAGGCAAACTCAGCTTCCTTCGTCGTTGAATTATTTGCATTAAAGGTGATACATGACACCGCCACCCGCACTGGCCATAGTGCTTGCCCTGCTGGCCGCGAGCCTAATGGGCACCATTGGCGTATTCGCCCGTTTTGCCGCCCTGCCCGCCGAACATATCACCTTTTACCGCCTGCTACTCGGCGCGCTGTTTTTAATGGCCTATATGCTGTTAACGGGTAAGGGACGGCAAATTCGCCATAAACCGAGCAAGCGCACCTTAATAAATGGCGCTATGTTGGCGGGATTTATGGCTTTTTATATCGAGGCCATTGAATACACCCAAATGGCAACGGTGATCATGATTATCTATCTCGCCCCTGTGCTGGCGTCACTCTTTGCCCATTTTGTGTTTCACGAAAGGCTTAAGCGATCCAGCATCGCCACTGTGGTGCTCGCCTTGATGGGTTTTATGCTGATGCTGCCCGTGACCTCGAGTCAGTCACTCTACGACAATGAAATTATGGGATATTTTTATGCCCTGCTCGCATTGCTCACCTATTGCGGTTTTATCTTAATCAACCGTAAACCGAGCGCCGCCTCGCCCTATCAAAGCACCTTAGTCCAGCTCAGTGTCGGCGCCCTCTGTTTACTGCCCTTAGTGTTAACGACGCCCTTAGTGCCGAGTCTGGATCAATTTGCTTGGCTGTTGGCGATTGGCTTCTTTCCGGGATTTTTAGCCATTCTGTTTGCGGTAAAAGCCCTCGCGCAGCTGCCTTCAGTCACCTATGGCACCCTTTCCTATGTCGAACCTGTGGTGGTGGTCGCACTGGCTTGGTGGTTATTTGATGAGGCGCTCACAACGCAGCAAATGCTGGGGGTAACGCTGATTATGCTGGCGGGCATGGCACAGGGCTACTTAAGCCAGCGCCACACGGCCAGCAAAACCTTAAAGGATTGCCCGACTTAAGCGTACAGTTAAGCGCATAGTTAAAGGTGAAGTTAAACGCAAAATTAAGCGCGCAATTCAAACCTCAGCAACAAAAACGCCGCTAATAAGCGGCGTTTTTATCTGAACCCTTAAGGCAAAACCAGTGATTAGCCTTCGATACCTTTGCTCACGAGGAACTCATCGTAGGTGCCCTTGAAGTCATTCACGCCGTTCGGGGTGATTTCAAGGATACGGTTGGCCAGTGACGATACGAATGCACGGTCGTGGCTCACGAACAGTAATGTGCCTTCGTATTTTTCCAGCGCGTTGTTTAATGATTCGATCGATTCCATATCCATGTGGTTGGTAGGTTCGTCGAGCATCAGGATATTTGGTTTTTGCATGATGAGCTTACCAAATAACATACGACCCTTTTCACCACCCGACAGCACTTTAACTGACTTTTTGATGTCGTCGGCGCTAAACAGCATACGGCCTAAAATACCGCGTACCGCTTGGTCGTCGTCCTCTGGTTTACGCCATTGGCTCATCCACTCGAACAGGGTCATGTCGTTTTCGAAATCTGACTCATGGTCCTGCGCGTAGTAACCGATGTTGCTGTTTTCAGACCATTGGATCAGACCTTCATCCTGAGGAATATCATGGATTAAGGTACGCAGTAGTGTGGTTTTACCCACACCGTTCTCACCGAGGATGGCGATACGCTCACCCACTTCGACGATAAGGTTTAAGTCTTTAAACAGCGGCGTGTCGTAACCTTTGGCTAAGTTTTCAACCACTAATGCGTTACGGAACAGTTTCTTTTCCTGATCGAAACGAATGAATGGGTTAACACGGCTAGAGGCTTTAACTTCTTCCAGCTTGATCTTATCGATTTGACGCGCGCGAGAAGTCGCTTGTTTTGCCTTAGAAGCGTTAGCAGAGAAGCGCGCCACGAAGGTTTGCAGCTCAGAGATTTGCGCTTTCTTCTTAGCGTTGTCGGCCAGCAGACGCTCACGGGCTTGAGAGGCCGCTTGCATGTATTCGTCGTAGTTACCTGGGTAAACGCGCAGTTCACCGTAGTCTAAGTCCGCCATATGGGTACAGACTGAGTTTAAGAAGTAACGGTCGTGCGAAATGATGATCATGGTGCTGTCGCGTTGGTTCAGTACGTCCTGTAACCAGCGGATGGTGTCGATGTCCAAGTTGTTGGTGGGTTCGTCGAGCAGCAGTACGTCTGGGTCTGAGAACAGCGCCTGCGCCAATAACACCCGCAGTTTTAAACCTGGAGCGATTTCAGACATCAGGCCGAAATGGCTTTCGATACCAATACCCACACCGAGCAAGAGTTCACCCGCGCGAGATTCGGCGGTGTAACCGTCCATTTCGGCAAATTCCATCTCAAGGTTTGCCACGGCAATGCCGTCTTCTTCGCTCATTTCTGGCAGAGAATAAATACGGTCACGCTCTTGCTTCACCTTCCACAGTTCACGGTGGCCCATGATCACTGTGTCGATGAGGGTGAATTCCTCATAACCGAATTGGTTCTGGCTTAACTTACCCAGACGCTCGTTGACGTCTAAGGATACGTTACCGCTGCTCGGCTCTAGATCACCGCAAAGGATCTTCATGAAGGTTGATTTACCGCAGCCGTTCGCACCGATAAGACCGTAACGGTTACCGCCGCCGAATTTAACTGAGATGTTTTCAAACAGTGGCTTAGAGCCAAACTGCATGGTGATATTCGCTGTAGTGATCAAAATGAACTTCCAAATCGAGTTAGGTTGGCCGGACGTCTGGCAAGGCAACTAAGTATAAACCTATTTGCAAAAGCCAAGTTGTCTAACCTGAGGGGGTAAAAATAAACGTGGCACTATAGCAGTTTGGGCTAAATTATCAACTAAAAAGGCCTACTTAGCCGCGAATCGTCAAGCAAAATAACGAGCTAGAAGGCTTATTTAAATGCTGATATGAATCTAAGCTCACAGCTTATTTCAGCAACATTTTTACCGAATGATTCAAGCTAATGGAATTGGATGACAGCAGGATGAATCCACTCAAGTGATTAGCTATTTAGATGTGAGGGAAATGTAAGGTTTGTACAGGTGTGTAGGCTGAAGTGTAGATTTATGTTCAAACAATACAGCCCGCCAAATGCGGGCTGTATTGGGAGTGCTTACTCACTGCCTCACGATTTAACGAGGCAAAGTGTTATCACTCATGCGAGCGCAAGCGTTATAACTTTTGCTGTCTTAACCGATTCGCATTGGTGACCACAGTTAGGGAAGACAGCGCCATCGCCGCCCCAGCAATCACTGGGCTTAACAGCATCCCCGTGAGCGGATACAAGACGCCCGCCGCCACTGGAATACCTAAACTGTTGTAGATAAAGGCCCCAAACAGGTTCTGCTTAATATTGCGAATGGTCGCGCGGGAAAGTGCCAATAAGTTAGCAATCACTATCAGCTGATGGGACAGCAGAGTCATATCTGCGCTTTCGATCGCCACCTCAGTGCCCGATCCCATGGCGATCCCCACATCGGCGCTCATCAAGGCGGGCGCATCGTTGATACCGTCCCCCACCATGGCAACCACATGGCCTTGCTGTTGTAAGGCTTTAATATGCTGCTGTTTTTGCTCGGGCAATACGCCCGCAATCACTTCCTCTATGCCCACTTGAGCGGCCACCGCCTGCGCCGTTTGCGGATTATCTCCTGTCAGCAGCACGACACGAATCCCCTGTGAACGTATTGCGCTTATTGCTTCTTTAGCATCGGCCTTGATCGGATCGGCAATGGCGATAGTGGCCACTAACTTGCCCGCCTTGGCGACATAAATCGCTGTCTTGCCCTGTTTGGCAAATTGCGCGGCGGCTTCTACCGCAAAGCCTGAGTGGCTGCCTGTCACACCCTCCCCTGACTGCACATCAAATGCTGCCATTAGGGCTTGATTACCCACTAAAAAGTCAGCGCCATCGACTCGCCCTTCGATGCCCTTACCTTGATGATTGGTAAAAATCTCGGTCACAGGTAATGGAATCGAGGCTTGCTTAACATGGCTGACAATTGCACTGGCCAGCGGATGCTCCGAATGCTGCTCAAGACTGGCGATAGCGCCAAGCAGCGCACGCTTGTCTTCATCACTGAGTGCTTGGTCATTAGCCTCAATCCAATGGATATCGGTCACTTGGGGTTTCCCCTGAGTCACTGTGCCGGTTTTATCCAACACCACACAATCGACCTTGCTGGCGCTTTGTAGTACTTCACCATTTTTTACCAAGACGCCCATTTGAGCGGCACGGCCAACGGACACCATGATAGACATAGGTGTGGCTAACCCTAAGGCGCAGGGACAGGCGATGATCAGCACGCTGGTGAGCACCACAAGTGCATGGCTGAGCGCGGGTTCTGGCCCAACAAGATACCAAATCGCTGCCGAGAGTAAGGCGATGACCACAACTGTTGGCACAAACACCGCCGAAATTTTATCGGCCAGACGGCCAATCGGCATCTTTGAGGTTTGCGCCTCCTGCACCAGTGCGATGATTTTGGCAAGGCGCGTATCCTGCTGCCCTGCGGTCACCCGATAGACTAAACTGCCGTTACCATTGACTGTCCCCGCACTGAGATTATCCCCAACATGCTTAGGCACGGGGATCGGCTCCCCCGTCAGCATAGCCTCATCGAGTAATGATTGGCCGGACTCCACTACGCCATCGAGTGCGACCCTGTCACCGGGGCGAAGTCTGAGTTTATCCCCCAGTTTGAGCTGGTCGATTTCCACCTCTTCATCGCCATTGTCGCCAATACGAATCGCGGTAGAAGATTGCAGGCCGAGCAAGCGCTGCACCGCTTCGCTGGTCTTGCCCCGAGCTTTGAGTTCTAGGGCGTGGCCTAAGTTAATCAAGCCTAAAATCATCACGCTCGCCTCAAAGTACACGTGGCGACTGTCCATGGGAAACGCACTCGGGATAAGCACCACCAGCATGGAATAGAGCCATGCCGTACTGGTGCCTAACACGATTAAGGTGTCCATATTGGTGGTTTTGGCTTTAAGCGCGCGCCACATTCCCTGATAAAAATGGCGTCCGGTACCGACTAAAAGTGCTAGGGTGACTAAGCCCATAATGCCCCAGCCAAGCTGCATGCTAGGGCTATTAATCATCATTTCGCCACCCAGTAATCCCCATAACATCATAGGGATACCGACAGCGAGCGCGGCGATGGCCTGACGCATCCGCAGGCGATACTCAGCCGCATCTTCGACCCGTTTTTCCTCTGCGGCCGCCTTTGCGTCCACAATCAACTGGGCGGGATAGCCCGCCTTATCCATCACTGCCAGCGCCGCATCGCTGCTCATCTTGCCATCCACAGTCACTTGTTTATCGGCGAGATTGATACGGGCACTCACATTCGGCTCGGCCGCAAAGGCCTTTTCAATTTTGGCCACACAGCCTGCGCAATTCATGGTGGCGACATAGAGTTTTATCTGCGACATGGAAGATTCCTCACTTGAACTTAACCGCTATAGGGTTAAGATAAAGTCTCCCATCACGGGAGAGTCAAGGGTGTTTTTGTAGCAAGTATCACACTTGTCTGCATGAGTTTTTAGAACAGATAAGAACCGAGGTCAGTATGAAAATTGGTGAAGTCGCGAAGCACACAGGGTTAAGCGTCAAAAGCATACGCTATTACCACGATATCGGCCTTGTCTGCGGTGAGCGTAACGAGGCGGGATACAGGGTGTATCGCCATCGGGATATCGAATCGCTGAAATTTGTGCACCAGTGCCGCGACTTAGGTTTTAGCCTCGAGGATTGCAAACTCCTGCTTGGCCTTCGCAATAACGATAGCCGCAATGCCGAGGATGTGAAGCAACTCACCCGCAACCATTTGGCCTATGTTGAGGAGCAAATTGGTAAATTGCAGAATCTGCGTAGCCAGTTACAGCAAATGGTCAGCGAGTGCCAAGGCGGTGAGCAGCCTCACTGCGCCATTATTGATAGCCTGAATCACCAGCACTAAATGCTTAATCATCTGCATTAACACGCAGCCATAAAAAAGCCTGCTTGGATGCAGGCTTTTTTATGGGGTTATCGCGAGCTCTGAGGCGTTATCACTAAGGCTTTAATGCTTAAGCGCCATCACATTATCGAGGGCTAATGTGGGTAATTTACCCGCTGGGGTAAAGTGAAACACTTTGCCATAAAAGGCTAACTCGGTTTCTAAGCCGGCGGCTTTATGCTCAGGTGTTCGCCCCTCGTCGGAATCATCACCATAGTCGATATAGGCTGTCGGCACGCCTTTGGCCTTCAGTGCCTCATAAATTTGTCGCGACTGCGCCGTTGGTACAATCTTGTTTCTCAAGCCTTGGAAAATCAGCAAGGGTTCATTCAAGCCATCTAAGTGATTGAGTGGTGATAACTCGCGATAGCGTTGCTTCATCTCGGGATAGGGTCCGATAAGCTGATCTAAATAGCCAGATTCAAACTTATGTGTGCCCTTAGCGAGCTGCTCAAAATCGCTGATCCCCTCATAACTCACCCCCGCTTGAAACACATCATAAAACGCCAAGGAGGACATGACGGTTAAGCCACCAGCACTAATCCCACGGATCGCCAATTTATTCGCATCGACCCAGCCCTTAGCCACTAAATACTTGGCCGCATTGACCGCATCTTCCACATCGCTTTCTCCCCATTTGCCATACAGGCTCTGGCGATAGGCGCGGCCAAAACCACTGCTGCCACGGAAGTTTAAATCCAACACGGCAAAGCCGCGACTGGTCCAGAATTGGATCTCACTGCGATAGGCAAGTGAAGCGCGCGCCGTCGGCCCGCCATGTAACATCACGATAAGCGGCGGCCTGGTGTCGTGGGGCGCGATGTAATTGGGATTCACCGGACCATAAAAATAACCATAGGCTTGCTGATTTTTACCCGTCGCGAAGGCGATATTTTTCGCCCGCGACACGTAATTCGGGTCAAGATTCGGCAGCGCAGGGGCATAAACTAACTCAGTACCACGGCCGACAACTCGATAAATGCCCTTCTCTGGCGTCGCCTTAGCGCCGATAAAATAAACCCCATCTTCGCCCTTCACCACCTGAGTAATCTCTGCAAAATCAACGGCAAGGGATTCGGTTAACCCCGTATCTAAGTGCATACGCAGCAATGCCGCTCGATTACCTTCGACATAGCTGGCTATCAAGGTCGAGGCATTTTCGAAGGCGTAGTTATGATTGCCTAAGCGCCAATCGGGCACGGCAAACTCGGCATTTTTACTCAGCACTGGCACTAAAGTTTGTTGTGGCGTCACGCGGTAGATGTTCCACCAGTTACTGAGATCGGACACCACATATAAGTTGCCGTCGGGGCCGAATAAGGGCTGAGTCACCGAAGAATCCTTGGGCGTATTCACCTGACGAATATTTTTTAACTGACCTTTACGGTCAAGATCCCCAAGCCAAAGCACACTGTTATCCCAAGGCATATAGGGATGTTCCCAAGAGATCCACGCTAATTGCGTGTTATCGGGGGAAATTGTGGGGGAAGAGATAAAGTCATGACCAGTGACAAAGGTATCGCCTTCACCGGCAAAGTTAAGATTGATGGTCACTAGGCTGGCTTTAGGTTCGCCGCCCTGACGGTGGTCTTCACGCACACAAATAATCCGTGAGCCCTTGGGATACGCCACACAATCGGCATGGCGGGTGCCATTGGGGGTTAACGGCAATGGTGGCTGATTCGGGGCGAAACGGTAAAACAGCTGATCCTGCAATTTAGTGGCAAACAAGCTCTGACCTATGCCTAAGAATGCAGCACCGCCATACTCATGCACGGTAGATCTGACATTAAAATCGGGGGGAACCACTTCGGTCACTTTGCCAAGGCCATCGAGGCGTTTAATGCCAACTTTGCCCTGTGCGCTGCCACTGGACTCGGCAAAATAAATTGCGTCGCCAACACTTTGCAACTCGGCAATATCATCGGCCTGTTCAAACACCTCGGCCGCAGACAAGGGTGATTGCCAGCTGCCATAGGGTGCCACTTTAATATCGCCATTTTCCTTGGCGGGTAAATCGTGTGTATCCGTACGCTCACACCCGCCCAGCAGCAAAACTGCACTCAGCAGATACGGTAAATAGCGTCCTAACCCCATTGTATTCCCCAAGTTTGCCAACTAAACAAACCGAAATATGCCACTGCCCTTTGCGGGCTTATTTTTTTACTTTTTTAATAAACCACTTGATGACATTGGCCTGCTGCACTCGCGTGAGACCAAAGTAAATACAAATCCAAGGTGACAGTAGAAAAAACCACGGGATCACCTCGACCGAACGACCTGTGAAGAGAAGAAAGAAGAAGCCGCCGTAGATCACTATGACACCTAAGACACCGACGATTAACATCATGCGCTTAGTGATTTTTTCAAGCCAAAGGGCCTTATCCTGCCATGACATTCAGATAATCAACTCCATCACTATAATGTCAACCCTATTTGTAAAGTTATGTAAAAAAAGTGGAGTGCGATTGTTGAAGGATAGCCAGTAAATGTCAACTCCGTTCCACCAATTCCCTGAGCTAAAATCGCTTTTAATACGCTTATCTTTACCCAATAAAAAACCGAGCAAATGCTCGGTTTTCTTTAATATCAATAAGATACTATATTACAGACGGATACCGCCATCCACTTCAAAGACACGACCATTTACATAATCGTTTTCAATGATAAAGCGTACGGTAGAGGCTATCTCCTCCGCTTGGCCTAAACGACCAACGGGCACAAGCTTCTCTAAACGCTCAAGCGCTTCTGGCTTCATCGCCGCAGTCATTTCAGTGGCAATCACCCCAGGGGCTACCGCTGCGCTACGGATATTGTAACGGGCTAACTCTTTTGCCCAACCCACAGACATGGCCGCCACACCCGCTTTAGAGGCCGCGTAGTTAGATTGGCCTACGTTACCCGCTTTGGCGAGGCTAGAAATGTTGACAATCACCCCAGCTTGACCCGATTCGATCATCGCCGCAGCCGCCTCACGGCCACAAAGGAAGGTGCCAGTGAGGTTAACATTGATCACCGATTGGAATTGGTCGAATGACATACGGTCAGTCACTTTGCCGTCTTTAGCTTTAACTAACATGCCATCGCGTAGGATGCCGGCGTTATTCACTAATACGTTGATTTTGCCGAAATCTTCCAATATGTAAGCAAAACCTGCGACCACATCTTCTTCGTCGGTAATATCTAACGCATAACCTTGGACTTCGGTGGCTGAGCCTAAATCGGCACAGGCGCGCTCGAGTTTTTCTTGATCAACATCGATCAGCGCTAACTTAGCGCCCGCCTGCGCAAAATTGTGCGCCATTGCTAAGCCTAAACCACCCGCGCCGCCAGTGATGACGACAACCTTATCTTTTAAATCCATCTGGTTATCCCTTGTTTATCTATTTTTTAAGTGGTGCAAATTGTTCAAAAATACTGGAGAAGTCTCGACGACCATTGCCTTGTCTTGCATGATTCACATACAAGCTGCGCGCGAGTGAGCCCATGGGTGTACTCGAATTGCTCAATAATGCAGCTTCTTGAGAAAGGCCGAGATCTTTAACCATCAAATCTACCATAAAGCCGCCCTGATAGCCCTTAGAAGAAGGCACATTCTCCATTACGCCCGGGCAAGGATTGTACTTCTCTAACGTCCAGTTACCGCCGCTGCTGACCTTCATAATATCCGACAGCACTTTAGGGTCGAGACCATGGTCAATCCCCATTTGCAATGCCTCAGAAGTACCCACCATCAACACAGATAACAGCATGTTGTTGCAGATTTTAGCGATCTGCCCAGCTCCTGCGCCGCCCGCGTGGAAGATATTCTTGCCCATAGCGTTAAGTACAGGTTGTGCCCGCTCAAAGGCGATATCCGAGCCACCACAGATAAAGGTCAAGGTGCCTGCCGCCGCGCCCGCGGTACCACCCGAAACTGGCGCATCGATAAATTCGATACCACTCTTAGCCGCTTCGGCCGCCACCAATTGGGCGCTTTGGGCATCAATGGTCGAGCAATCAATCAGCAAGGTATCGCCAGCGACTACGTCGAGTAGGCCTTTCTCGCTACCATTGCCTAAGTATAAGTTTCTAACATGCTTGCCCGCGGGCAGCATAGTGATCACCACATTGGCCCCTGCCGCTGCGCCGCATGCCGTGCTCGACACTAAGGCGCCTTGGTCGGCCAAGGCTTGCATGGCGGCTGGTACTAAGTCGAAGACACGTACCGTCATGCCCGCTTTTAATAAATTGGCCGCCATTGGGCCGCCCATATTACCTAAACCGATAAATGCTACTGTACTCATGCCATCACTCCTGTGTTCTGGTGTCTTTATTATTCCAGATAGTTGTTATTCCAGACAAAAATGGCAGGCAAAGCGCTCGTTTTGCCTGCCATCGATTGGCTTAGCTTAATTGGCTTAGCTTAATTGGCTTAAGGGATGTTCTTCTCCCCAAGGTGAGGTCAATATGTCCTCGATAACGCTGTTTGGCACGGATTGCACATCGGCAAATTGCCATTTGGGCTGTCTGTCTTTATCGATCAGCAGTGCCCGTACGCCTTCACAGAAATCGCCCTTAGCGCAGGTGTTAACGCTGACGGTTAATTCCCATTTAAAACATTGCGCTAGGCTGAGTTTGGTGCCGAGTTGCGTTTGGATATAGGCCAAATGCCAACTGATAGGGCTGCCCGCGAGCATGGTCGCACAGGCTTTATTTAACCAGGCTTCTTCGGTGCTTAAGGTTGACATACGGCTGACGATATCCGTCAAACTGCCCGCCATCAGTCGGTCGATCATCTCTTGGCTCTCGGCCAGTAAACTATCGCCCTTAGGGATGTCCACTTGGTTCGACAGCTCGTTGATCATCGAGTCGAGTCGTTGATGGTTCAGCGCTGGCGTGTCGCTCCAGTCTAGGGTCGCCATGGCATCGAACATCAGTTCTTTGTCGTCACGATTTAGATAATGATCGGCAAGGCCAACGTAACAGGCATCGGCGGCGTTCATTTGATAGGCCGTTAGCCCTAAAAACAGCCCCATTTTGCCCGGCATGCGGTTGAGGAAATAGCTGCCGCCCACATCGGGATAAAGCCCGATGGTGACTTCAGGCATGGCGATACGGGAGGTTTCAGTCACGACTCTATGACTCGCGCCCGCCATCAGGCCCAGACCGCCACCCATCACTATACCATCGCCCCATACCAGCACAGGTTTACCATAGGTATGCAGTAGATAATCGAGACGATATTCTTCTTCGAAGAAGACTTTAGCGACCTCAGTCACTTGTCCCTTAGCAGCAACAGATGCGTGATATAACGCCCGCACATCGCCACCCGCACAAAACGCCTTTTCTCCGCTGCCATCGAGTACCACACAGGCGATTAACGGATCTTTTTTCCACAAATTGAGCTGCACCGTCATGGCTCGAACCATATCGAGATCCAAGGCGTTGAGGGCTTTTTCAACATTGAGCGTCACCACCCCAACTAATTTACCCGAGGCGGTGGCTAAGGTTTGAAAAACCACATTTTGTGTGGTGGACGTGTGTGCAGCCTTATCTACTAAATGTGTCATTAGCGGTTCTTCCAATCAGCTTTACGTTTTTCCAAAAACGCGTTCACGCCTTCGGCCTGATCTTCAGTATCGAACAATCCGACAAACAGTTCACGCTCTATCGGTAAAGCTTGGCTGCGCGGCATATGACGCCCAGCTTGGATAAGCTTCTTACAGGCGGTGACGCTGCTTGGGCTCTGATTCGCCACTTTAGCGGCCAGTGCAATCGCCGCATTTAAGGCTTCACCCGTTTCGACCACTTCCTCGACTAAACGCAAATTCAGCGCTTGGGCGGCATTCACCCGCTCACCGCAGAGGATCATCCGCTTCGCCCAACCTTCGCCCACTAAAGCGGTCAGGTTTTGGGTACCGCCCGCACAGGGCAGCAGGCCAACGGTGGCCTCAGGCAGTGCCATCACGGCTTGGGTTTCGGCGATACGAATATCACAGGCCAGCGCGACTTCTAAGCCACCGCCCATGGCATAACCGTTAATGGCGGCAATCGACACGCCGCGGAACTGGCTTAAGGTTTCAAATGCCTCGCCAAAGTGTTTTGCCATGCTCGCCGCATTGCCCTTATCACCGTCGCTAAAGAGTTTTAAATCGGCGCCGGCGGAGAAAAACTTGTTGCCCTCGCCAGTTAACACCAGCGCATAAATGTCCTTATTGGCATTAAGCTCCAGCACTTTGGCCTTGAGCGCCTGCAAACTCTGGGCGGTCCAAGTGTTGGCCGGCGGATTGTTCATCGTCAGAATGGCCGTGTGGCCTTCGATACGCTCAACTAAATATTCCATCTGTTTCGGCTCCCTTATATTTCCAATCTGTTATCGCCAAATCCTACAGTCCCATCTGGGCAGCTTAGAGGATTTGTCCGGCATTTTCGTCGAGTAAACGACGGGCGATAATGAGGCGCATAATCTCGTTAGTGCCCTCTAAAATCTGGTGTACACGAACATCACGGAAGTGACGCTCTAAGGGGTACTCCCTGATATAACCATATCCGCCATGAATTTGCAGCGCGGCATCACAAACTTGGAAGCCCACATCGGTGGCAAAACGCTTCGCCATCGCGCAATAGGCGGTGGCTTCAGGGTCGCCACTGTCGAGTTTAAAGGCGGCCAGACGCACCATTTGCCGCGCGGCCACTAATTCGGTCGCCATATCGGCAAGCTTAAATTGCAGGGCTTGGAAGGCTGCCAGCGGCTTACCAAATTGCTGACGCTCGTTCATGTACTGAGTCGCACGCTCAAGAGCCGCCTGCGCCGTTCCGACAGAGCAAGTGGCGATATTGATACGGCCACCATCTAAGCCTTTCATCGCAAAGGTAAAGCCTTGGCCTTCTTCGCCGAGCAGGTTCGCAACGGGCACACGCACGTTATCGAAGGTGACTAAACGCGTCGGCTGCGCGTTCCAGCCCATCTTGTCTTCGGCCTTGCCATAGATAATGCCTTCACTGTCGGCAGGAATGGCAATGGCCGAAATGCCCTTTGGCCCGGCTTGGCCAGTGCGGCACATTACAACTAAAAGCTCAGTTGAACCTGCGCCCGAGATAAACATCTTAGAGCCTGATACCACGTATTCATCACCCTCACGTACCGCTTTGGTTTGCAGTGATGCCGCATCAGAGCCCGCACCTGGTTCAGTTAAGCAGTAAGACGCCAACATTTTGCCCGTAGTCAAAGGCTCAGACCAAGCTTGACGCAGAGCATCTGTACCCCAAGTGGTAACCATCCAAGTGGCCATATTGTGAATCGTCAGCATGGCGGTGGTGGCTGTACAGCCCTTTGCCAGCTCCTCGAAAATAATCGAGGCATCTAAGCGCGACAGGCCCATGCCACCTTCCGATTCGGGGGAATACAGGGAGCAGAAACCCAGCTCACCGGCTTTTTGGATCACATCCTTAGGGAAATGATGTTCTTCGTCCCATTTGGCAGCAAAGGGGGCGAGTTCATCCGCCGCGAACTGGCGGGCCAGATCGGCAAATTGGCGTTGGTCTTCGTTGAAATTAAAATCCATTTGGCTCTCCTATGACTCTTTGGCCATTTCTTTTCGTCAATATCTTTTGCGTAATACACAGTGAATTTATCGGCAGGCTTATCATCAATGGAGCCCACTGGCGCCACGTTTAGACTGAATCACCTGCCGTTTCACAATGCGTTGAAACTGTTTGTAAACCGCTTAGCGCAAGTTAATGCTCATATTTGGACCTGCGGCCACGGCAATGTCCGACTCGAACCAGCGAGAGGTAATGGTCTTAGTTTCAGTGTAGAAACGTACCGCTTGCTTACCGTAAGCGTGTTGGTCGCCGTAGAAACTGCCCTTCCAACCCGTGAATGAGAAGAAAGGTAATGGCACAGGGATAGGCACGTTGATACCAACTTGGCCGACTTCGATTTCGTGTTGGTATTTACGGGCTGCGGCGCCACTTGCGGTAAAGATAGAGGTACCATTGCCGTATGGGCTGGCGTTAACCAGTTCGATGGCCTCTTCTAATGAATCGGACTCCATACAGCAAAGCACAGGGCCGAAAATTTCTTCTTTGTAGATGCTCATATCGGTCGTGACCTTAGTGAACATGGTTGGCCCTACCCAGTTGCCAGACTCGAAACCTGCCACACTAAAGTCGCTGCCATCGAGTAAACACTCTGCGCCCTCTTCCTTACCTTGGGCGATAAGTTTGAGCACGCGCGCTTTGGCGGCTGGGCTTATCAGCGGGCCGTAACCGGCTTCTTTATCGTCCCATAAACCTGGGCGGACCTTCGCTAGCGCTTCTTTGAGCTCTGGGATCCACTCTTTGGCCGCGCCAACAAATACCGCGACCGAAATCGCCATACAGCGTTGCCCCGCTGCGCCAACCGATGCGCCCACTAGGTTGTTGATCACTTGCTGCTTATTCGCATCAGGCATGATCACGCAGTGGTTTTTCGCCCCAGCAAAGGCTTGCACGCGTTTTAAGTTATCGGTACCAGTTTTGTAGATGTATTGACCGACAGCCACAGAGCCGACGAAGGAAATGGCTTTCACCGCAGGATCGGCCAACAGAATATCTACTGCGGTTTTATCACCATGCACCAGTTGTAATACGCCCTTTGGCGCGCCCGCTTCGACAAACAGCTCAACTAAGCGCTGCGGCGTCATTGGGTCTTGCTCAGATGGCTTAAGGATAAAAGTGTTACCGCAGGCAATCGCCAGTGGGAACATCCATAGTGGGATCATCGCCGGGAAGTTAAACGGCGTGATACCCGCGCATACACCCAGAGGCTGAGTGTAACTGTAGGTATCGATTGAACGCGCGACGTTCTCAACGGTTTCGCCCATCAATAATGAAGCAATGTTGCAGGCATGTTCTGCCACTTCAATTCCGCGCCACACATCGCCCTTAGCATCTTCAAAGGTTTTGCCCGTTTCTTTGGCAAGGATTGTCGCCAGTTCGTCGTGGTGTTCTTTAAGTAAGTGTTGGTAGCGCAACATGACACGGGCACGCTCAGACACGGGCACTTCTTTCCACGTCTTAAAGGCCGCCTTGGCACTGGCAATGGCCGCGTGCACTTCATCGGCCGTAGCGCTGTTGATAAGGGCGATTGGCTCGTTATTGGCAGGATTGGTCACCACGATTTGTGATGTTCCTGTGCCTGTGGTGAATTCGCCATCGATGTAATGCTTAACTTGTGTGGTCATGTTGCAATCCTTTTCCTTGTTTAGGGTTGAGCTAGCGGTGCGATATTATGTTTATCCTCAGCGGGATGTTTGCCCTTGCCAGCTCAGTCTTGGTCTTGTTGATTGTTTTGCCGTGATTCGCGATTAAGCCTTTGATTAGACTTCGATAGCCATAGCGGTCGCTTCACCGCCACCGATACAGAGTGAGGCTACGCCGCGCTTAAGCCCACGGGCTTTAAGTGCATGGATTAAGGTCACCAGCAAACGTGCGCCCGAGCAACCGATAGGATGACCTAAGGCGCAGGCGCCGCCATTCACGTTCACTTTGGCCATATCTAAACCTAATTCAGAAACCGCCAGCATAGTCACCATGGCAAAGGCTTCGTTGATTTCGAACAGGTCAACCTCATCCTTAGACCAACCCACATTGCTCAACAGTTTTGCCATAGCGCCAACGGGCGCTGTGGTAAAAAGTGATGGCTCCTGCGCATGGGTCGTGTGGCCCTTGATGGTGGCTAGCACTGTTAAGCCTAACTGCTCGGCATTGGCGCGAGTAGTTAACATCAGCGCCGCCGCACCGTCAGAAATTGAGCTTGAGTTTGCCGCTGTAATAGTGCCGTCTTTGGCAAAAGCGGGGCGCAGCGTGGGGATTTTTTCAGGACGGGCGTTACCTGGCTGCTCATCGGTATCGATAGTCACATCACCACGGCGATCGCTTACCGTGACAGGCACAATCTCCGCCTTGAAGGCGCCAGAATTAATGGCCGCGTTGGCTTTTTCCAGAGAGCTTAGGGCAAAGGCGTCCATTTGCTCGCGGGTTAAACCATATTCGTCGGCAGTTTTCTGGGCGAATGTGCCCATGGCGCCGCCAGTGTAGGCATCTTCTAAACCGTCGAGGAACATATGATCTAAGACCTTGCCATGGCCCATACGCATGCCAGAGCGGGCTTTATCTAGCAAGTAAGGAGCTTGGCTCATGCTTTCCATGCCGCCAGCAACCACCAACTTAGCACTGCCCGCTTTGAGTAAATCGTGGGCAAGCATCACGGTTTTCATCCCAGAGCCACAGACTTTGTTTACGGTCGTGGCACCTACAGACAGGGGTAAACCTGCACCTAAGGTCGCCTGACGCGCAGGCGCTTGCCCCAGACCCGCTGGCAATACGCAACCCATTAACACTTCATCGACCTTATCAGGCGCAACTTGGGTATCGGCTAACAGGGCTTTGATGGCGGTGGCCGCTAAGCTCGGAGACGTTACGCCAGACAAACTGCCTTGAAAGCCACCCATTGGGGTGCGTTTAGCGGCAACAATAACGATCTCTAGGTTAAATTGTTCAGTACTCATGGGGACTCCAAGCTAAATGTGCCTTGGCGGTAACACTCGCCAGCGGCGGATAAATAGTGACAATGAAACCACTCTGACGTTTACGCGAACGTAAAGCAAGTATTCCTTGGTCTAATGTGTCGAGAAAATCCCACAAAAATTGTCAGTCAGGATTTACAGTCAAGGGAGTGAAAAGTCGCGTTAATACGGTGAGGCAGAAGTTGCCAAACCCGTAATCAATTTAAACCGAGGAAAAAGAGGCGGGATAAAAGAGGCTTACAAAACGATATGGCGAACACAGCGTGATAAACAGAGTGACCTTGGTTAGCCAAAGCCACTCGATTTAAGAGAGCAGTAAAATAAACGCCAAAACAAACGCTAAAACAGTGCTACGCCGAATGCGTAGAGAAAACTACTGCGATTCCCACGGCGTGACGGCCGACATATCGCTTAAGTCATAGGGTGTTAATTGGTAAACGTAATAGTTAAGCCAATTACTGACGAGCAGGCTGCCATGACTGTGCCAACGGGCAATGGCATCGGCCTGAGGATCGTCGTTACGATAATAGTTTTGCGGCACATTGGGATTTAATCCCTGCGCTAAATCCCGATGATATTCATCGTTTAAGGTAGATTTTTGATACTCAGGGTGCCCCATGACAAACAGATTGCGATTGTTGCGGCTGAGGACTAAGTAGGCCCCCGCCTCATCGGATTCTGCCAGCACCTGCAACTCAGGATGTTGCTTAAGTTCCTCGACATCCATCTCGGCAAAGCGGGAATGTGGCGCAAAGAACTCATCATCGAATCCGCGCAGCAGTGGGAAATGTTGGCAAGTGCGGCGATGCACAAACACCCCTGAACGCTTTTGCTGCAGGATTTTCCGATTTAAGCCGTAGAGATGGTAAAGCCCCGCATGTGCCGCCCAGCAGAGGAATAAGACTGACGTCACATGCTGCTGTGACCAATCGATAATCTCGCGGATATGGTCCCAGTAAGTGACCTCTTCGAAATCGATTTGTCCAAGGGGCGCGCCCGTGATGATCAGGCCGTCGTAGTTTTTATGGCGCACGTCCTCAAAGTCACGGTAGAAGGTGTTCATATGATCGATTGAGGTATGCTTCGACTCTTTATCGTGAATACGCAGTAAATCGACATCCACCTGCAAAGGCGTGTTACCTAATAGGCGTAGAAGCTGGGTTTCTGTCTCGATTTTATTGGGCATCAGATTCAGG
Source organism: Shewanella sp. FJAT-51649 (assembly GCF_019457435.1). NCBI lineage: Bacteria > Pseudomonadati > Pseudomonadota > Gammaproteobacteria > Alteromonadales > Shewanellaceae > Shewanella > Shewanella sp. FJAT-51649. The sequence goes on from NZ_CP080411.1 coordinate 3,151,104, forward strand.
ATCAGCACCTTCATCGGTCTGATGTCCTGATTGGCAGCCCGGGTCTCGGACATGACGAAAATATTTTCAGATTCTAAAATCCCTGCTGCAGGCAGATGATCTGGAATTTTAACTGGCATACCGCGCCTCTTCTATTCAACAATCAAAGGTTCCGGCGCGCGTATGCCACTCATCAAAGAGTAAACAAATTAGCGACCGACTTTCTCAAGCAGTATCGTCATAGGCTCAGTCGAATTGAGGTCGACATGATAGGCTTGAGTATTAATAAACAATAACTTATCACCGAGCATTATCCTTGCCCCAATGGCATAGGTATGCCCCGCTTCAAACTGATCACGCCCCATCGAAAAACTAAACGGCGTTGGGGTTTTCGCCCCTTGGGAAACGCGCTCTGCCATGACTACGGCGGGCACATCCATCTTAGAGACATCAAGCAAATGCACTATCAACTTGGCATCGGCGGGCAATGCGATACGCTCGCGGTACATGGCCTCACCTTTAATCTCGACAATCGCATTAGGTATGGCACAACCTGAAATCACCGTGGTGACGGCGAGTAACACCATAGCCGCTAATTTTTGCCATGCAGATGTCAGTCCGCTAATCCTTAACCCTTGTCTCATTTCATTTCTCCTAATCATACATAAAGACTTCTGGATGTCTATACGCCTAAGCTATAAATCTTGTCATGCTGGGCATATCTTCCTATGATAAGCCACCATTTCGTTGCCGAAAAATTTATGACCCAAGCAACTGCGATAATTGTGGGCGCTAGCTCACATTTAAGCCGCGAACTTGCCAAACAATTGGCCGATCAGCAGGTTGAATTAGCCCTTTTTGCCCAAGATGTCGAATCTCTCAGCGAATTTGCTTCGACACTGCCCACTAAAGTTCAGGTCTTTTCTCTGCAAATTGAACAGCCAAGCGCCATCATCAAGCAACTCGAAAGCGTTTGGCACGACTTAGGCGGCGCCCACTTAGTCTTAGTGAATACCGGACTCAATAGCTACGATCCTGAGCTGCCATGGCTACCTGAGCAGGACATTATCGATGTCAATGTGCGGGGCTTTGCTGCTATCTGCAATACGGCGTTTAGATTATTTCGCGAGCAAGGTTATGGCCAACTTGCCGCCATCAACTCGATTGCCGGTCTGCGCGGCGGCCCAAGTGTGGCTTACCATGCCTCTAAAGCCTTTGCGCAAAACTATTTAGAAGGCTTAAGCATGCATGCCCAGCGGCTTAAGTTGCCCATTACCATTACCGATATCCAACTCGGTTTACTGGATAAGGCCGCCATGCAACAAAGTGCGTTATGGCTTGCCCCGCTGCCGCAAGTGGCGGCGCAGATCATTAAGGCCATGCAGCAGGGTAAACGCCGAGTCTATGTGACCAAGCGATGGCGCTTAGTGGCTTGGCTAACGAAGTTACTGCCGGAGTTTATCTATAATACTCGCCACTGGAAGCCGAAAAAGGCCAAAAAGTAGTGTTATGCCGCGTTTAGCTTTATAAAACGGCGAAAAACAAAAAAGGAGCCACAGGCTCCTTTTTGTTACTTTAAAATCAGATGATTAGAAAGTGTAACCCACGCTGACCATATAAACCCATGGGTTAATATCTGTGCTGATTGTAACGGGAGTGCCTTGGTATTTAAATTTAACATCGCTATCAATTTGTGCGTACCACACAGAGGCGTTCACTAACCAGTTTTTATCAAATTGGTAATCTAAACCCACTTGCGCCGCTAAACCCCAAGAAGTGCTCATACTTAGATCGGTTAATGAACCACCTAAGTCGTTGGTGAAGTCATTGTCGAAGAAATTAGTGTAGTTCACACCAACGCCCACATAGGGACGTAATTTAGACTGAGCATCACCGAAATAATATTGAGCAACTAAAGTTGGTGGTAAATGCTTAGTTTCTGCAATTTTACCAACACCAGCTAGAGACACATCATGGCTAAATGGCGTTGCAGCTAATAGCTCAATACCAATGTTATCAGTCAGCATATAACCGAAATTCAAACCAAGTTGAGTATCGTTACTGACTTTAAACTCACCTAAATTACCTACACCAGGAATTACAACATCATCACTTGATTCATTTGGTGCAACAACGACAGCACCAGCACGAACAATAATATCACCCGCTTGATGGGCAGCAACAGAAGCAGAGAAACCAGCGGCTAACAGGGTGGCGGCAATCAGTGTAGAAACAGTAGTTTTATTCATCATCATACTCCATATGTACAACATAGGTTTTTGTTTTACATTACATCCTTAACAATTGACGCCTACACTGCCAGATAAATTCGTTTACCTTATTGATCCAAATCAAGATTAAGTGGCGATACTTATTTTGAGGTATAAGCCATGGGATCTGAGTCACGCTATCTAAACATTTATTGACAATACCAGTTTATTTTTTGTGACTCGTCGCATTAATTAGCCATCACTAATAACCTCCGCAAGGAGTAATAAAGAATAAATAGTTTGGTTCGCCATTTACATTTCAGTTACATGGATTGAAATCAAAACACGCTGGAATTGGTGTCGTTTGACAGCAAAAAAGCTGAAGAATGAAATACAGTCGGTAAAGAAAATAATGAGGAAACGATGGAGACGGTGTTAATTAAGAATCCGATACTTATCTACTAACCAGAGAATAAATATCAACACTCATATTGATGAAGTAACTTAATTAGCCAAGGTCATTAGCCAAAGTCAATCGCGGATATTGTTTAAGCCAATTCTTTGTGGTAATTCGCTGCTCAAATACCGCCAACGCACGCTTGGGATTATGGGTTAACTGCAAGGCAAATAATGAGCTTAAACCGAAGGGAGCGATGAGTTGTAAATTATCGACGACGGAAGATTCTGTGTTAGGCATATGTTCAAGATACACAGCGACAGCCGTTTCCTGCTCAGGCCAATAACACATCGCATCGTGTGTCGATTGATAGGGATTATCCTGATTATTAAGGTGCATACGCGCTTGGTTTTTTACCGACCAAGGTAAGTCTGGCGCCAGTGTATGTAGGTATGCTTCTATCGCCCTATCTCGCTCAGTACGAGTATCCAAGGGGCAATAGTAAATCAGATCGATATCGTTTAACGGACGCTGCTTAATATCATGCAATTTGTCCCACACCAGATTGCGGACAACCCCCGCCGCCAAGCACCACTGCGGCAAGGTATGCGCTTGGGCGCATTGCTGCGCCAATTCAAGCGCCCTCATCCGCCCCCGATCTTGGCTTAGCCAGGTGCGTAATAGTGCAGCTAATTCCGTTTCAGTCATGCCTAAAGTCTACTTTAATATCAAACACATAAAAAATGATAGCGACTCAAACTACTTTGTAATCGGTTTCAGAGCACTTATTTACAGTTAATCACGGGTTACACCGCGTCCGCTTGGCGCTCTGGCGCCGCATCCGCAAAAGCTGGCAACTGATTACACTCAGCCCATACCCGCATGATATTGGGGTACGACGTTAAATCCACATTAAAACGCTGGGCGTTGTACACCTGCGGTACTAAACACAAATCCGCCAGCGTCACATTGTCGCCAAAGCAATAACGGCCACTGTGGCGCGCAAGTTGGGTTTCGAGCGCCGCAAAACCGCTCGCCACCCAATGGTGATACCAAGCGGTTTTAGCTTCTTCGTCGACATTCAGCTTCTGAGTTAAATACTGCAATACCCGCAGGTTATTGAGTGGATGAATTTCACAGGCGATGGTTAACGCCATGGCGCGCACGTGGGCGCGTTCAAGCGCCGATGCGGGTAATAGCGGCGTCTTTGGATAAAGCTCATCCAGATACTCGATAATGGCTAAGGATTGGGATAAGGCATCACCCTCTTCTGCATCACCTAAAACCAATGTTGGCACCAGCTCCTGCGGATTAAGGGCGATATAATCCGCCTTGTGCTGCTCGCCACCATCACGCACTAAATGCACCGACAGCTGTTCGGCGCTCACGCCTTTAAGATTGAGGGCAATACGCACACGATAGGCGGCGCTAGAGCGCCAATAACCGTATAGTTTCATCTCACTCTGTCCTTATGTCATGCTGAAAAAACGGGGCTAAAAGCCCCGTCCATATTATCTGTCACTGTGTTAGCGCAAAAGCCTTACGCCTTGTACTCAACCACTTTCTGATCGATAGAGCCAAAAATAGAGGCGCCGTTATCATCGAGCATTTCGATGCGCACTGTGTCGCCAAAACGCATAAACGGCGTGCTAGCTTTGCCGTCAGCGATCACTTCGAGCATACGTTTTTCAGCTAAGCAGCTCGAACCAGCACTGCGGTCATAGTTAGAAATCGTACCCGAGCCAATAATCGCACCTGCGCCTAATGGGCGGGTTTTAGCAACATGAGAAACTAACTGACTAAAGTTAAAGGTCATATCCACACCCGCATTTGGGCGACCGAATAGTTCGCCATTTAAATGGGTGATAAGCGGTAAATGCACCTTTGAATCTTCCCAGCGGTGGCCTAACTCGTCAGGCGTGATGGCAACTGGTGAGAAGCTGCTCGAAGGTTTAGATTGGAAGAAACCAAAGCCTTTCGCCAGCTCTGCGGGGATCAGGTTACGCAGTGACACATCGTTCACTAACATCAACAGCTTAATGTGCGCTGTAGCATTTTCAACGCTCACCCCCATAGGCACATCATCGGTGATCACGGCGATTTCCGATTCGAAATCGATACCCCAATCTTCGCTTGCTAGCGGTATATCCGCCTTTGGCGCGATAAAGCTGTCAGAGCCGCCTTGGTAAAACAGCGGATCGGTCCAGAAGGTTTCTGGCATTTCAGCGCCGCGCGCCTTACGCACTAATTCCACATGGTTGACATAGGCGCTACCATCGGCCCACTGATAGGCACGTGGCAAAGGTGATAAACATTTGGCTTCATCGAAGGCTTGCGCGTTCGGTAATTTGCCTTCGTTGAGCGCATCATACAGTTCTTGTAATTGCGGCTTGAGCAGATCCCAACCATCGAGTAATTGTTGCATAGTGTGGGCAATCGCGGGTACAGCAACCGTTTGAGTAAGATCGCGGCTCACTAACATCAGCTGGCCATCACGGCGACCATTGTTATAACTGGCAAGTTTCATATCTGCTCCTGTGCTTCTACGGCTCGGCGTACTGCGCTTTTTATCTATTTATGGTTAGCCGATACGCTCAGCTAACGGGAATGGGTGACAACGAGTGCGGGCAATCTAGCCTTTTTAGACTCGCCGTATAGGGTTTGCTGCGCGTAGAAATACCCGAAGCGACGACGGATTCCTATAGCGTGAGCAAAATCACATTTCACCCTGTTATTTCACATTTTGTAAACTAATCATTACGTTTCATACCCTGTTGCCGCTTGTCACTATTTCGCAGAACGATATGGTGAAAAAGTCGGCAACAAAGTGGAACGATACTGTTACATCCTAAGCTTAAAGCAAGATTACTTTGGCTTGGCTATCTTGTATTCCCTGAGTTTGTTGGCGATGGCCGTGTGGGACACCCCTAATTTTTTCGCCAATTGGCGAGTACTGGGGTAAGCCGGATATAAGCGGCGCAGCAAGCTGGCCTCAAATTGCTTCATCGCATCATCGAGATTGCCTTCGAAGGCATTATCGAAATAACCAAAACCTTCGGCGTAGGATGGCAGCTTAAGTTGCTCAACGGTCAGCTCGCCCGAGCCATCCCACATAGATACCGCCCTAAAGACCGCATTCTTTAGCTGGCGCACGTTGCCCGGCCAAGCATAGGTTAAGAGATGATCGCGGCATTGGGCTGAAATTCGTCTCACTGGGCTGGAGAGTTGCTGACTGTAGTGCTCGAGGAACATCTCCGTCAGCGGAATGATATCCACTTTGCGCTCACGCAGTGATGGAATATGGTAGCTAAGCACATGGATGCGATAGTATAAATCTTCCCTAAACTCACCGGTTTGGCAAAGCTCGGCTAAGTTTTTCTGGGTCGAGCAGATGATCCGCACATCGGCGCGAACTTCTTCGTCGCCGCCAATACGTCTAAAGGTGCCATCCTGTAATAACCGCAGCAGTTTAACCTGCGCCGCCTTAGACATTTCGGCCACTTCATCGAGGAACACTGTGCCGCCCTTCGCCTCTTCAAAAAAGCCGCGCTTAATCACTTTGCCTTGGCTGACGTAGCCAAAGAGTTCCTCTTCGGCGGCGCTATCGGGCAGTGCCGCACAGTTAATAGCTATAAAAGGTTTCTCGCGGCGCATGCTGGCATCATGGCTGGCTCTGGCCATTAGCTCTTTGCCCGTACCGGTCTCACCGGTGATTAATAACGGCGCGTCGAGCTGCGCCATGCGGCGAGCTTGTTTCAACACTTCTTTCATCTTGTCGCTGCTGGCTAACACATTTTCAAAGCCCGCAGTTTGATTTTGCAGTGCATTGAATTGCTTACCGACCCGCGCAGGCGATTTAAGCGATACGACTGCACCCACGAGAATGGTCTTATCATCCTCATCGGGTAAGTAAATCGGTAACATTTCGGCCAGATATTCGTTTTGGCCGATATTGACCCGCGCCGCCTGAGGCAACACTTGGCTCTCACTGAGCCAGCGACTGAAGTTAAATCCTTGCACCCAATGGTTTAAGGATTCATCGAGCACTTCGTGCTCCCCCATGCCCATATTGAGTAGCGCCGACTCGTTGACGATACGAATGCGCGCCTTCACGTCGATGGAGAACACTGAGTCTGGGAGGGTTTTTAGTAGGGTTTTTAAGGCGTAGTGTTCCTGCTCCGAAGGCATAAACGACACAGTTCGCACATCGTGAACACTCTCCACTTTACGGATCTGCGGCATCAGAGCACTTAAGGTATCAAAACTGACCTCGGCAAATTGCAGGTAGAGAAAGCCCTGGTTACTGGCATCGATGGCGATGAGATTAATGCCATACCGTTCTAACACGACTAAGATGTCTTTCGCTAAACCCACGCGATCTTGACAGCTAACTTCCAAGCGCATAATGACTGATATTCCCTATTTTGATTCGAATTTTGGGATAAACCGTGCAGAGCTATTATCTCAAGGTTGACGCCCTCAGGCTTAGCCTCGTAAGACATTCGTTTGACGAAGCCTCTATAGTTTACGCAAACGTAAAAGGCAGGATTAATAGCTGGGCGTGTATACGTTAGAAGGTTACGCTCAAAGTGGCAAGTCTAGTTTACAGCGTATTTGTAACAGGAAGAAAAAATCAGCGCTAACACACAGTTAAAGCGCTGATTTTAAAATTGAATTTTTTAATCTAACAACTGGTCGGTCTTGGCTGCCATGATGAAGTCATTCTTATGCAGGCCCTTGATTGAATGTGACCACCAAGTCACAGTCACTTTGCCCCACTCGGTTAAAATGCCTGGATGGTGGAATTCCTCTTCGGCCAGATCCGCTAACTTATTGGTAAACGCCATCGCTAACTTAAAGTTTTTAAACTTATAAACCCGTTCCAATTGCATGATGCCATCACGCACTTGCACGCCCCAATCGGGGACCATGCGGATAAGTTCGGCCAATTCTGCATCGGTCACTTTCGGCGCATCGGCTTGGCAAGCTTCACATTTCATTTGGGTTAACGCTGTCATACATACTCCTCTTGGCAACATTAGGGGATCAATCCGTTGCCCTTATTACACTTTATTCAATTCGTTTTTTTAATGGTCAGCCATTAGCTGGCTTTCTTAGTCTTAGGCGGATACTTAGGGGCAAACAAACCTAACTGACGCGCCTTAGCCACGTAGGCCATGATGTCCATCTTGGCAATTTCATCCAGCATATCAATATGTTCAATCACATAATAAATCGGCTGCATAATATCGATACGGTAAGGTGTGCGCAGTACATCTAAGAGATCGAAGGGCTTACGCTCCGGCACTTGGCTTTCCATGGCATACAAGGTTTCGCCGGGAGAGCTTAAAATACCGCCGCCGTAGATACACAATTCGCCATCTTGAGGTTTGAGTAAGCCAAATTCGACGGTAAACCAATACAAACGCGCTAAAAAGACGCGGTCTTCCTTGCTGGCATTTAAGCCCAATTGACCATAGATATGGGAAAAATGGGCGAAAGAAGGATTGGTCAGCAAGGGGCAATGGCCAAAGATCTCATGGAAAATATCCGGCTCTTGCAGGTAATCAAATTCTTCCTTGCGACGGATAAAGGTCGCAACCGGAAATTCCTTGTTGGCTAATAACTCAAAGAAGCGGCCAAAGGAAATCAAGGCCGGCACGGCCGCGGTTTTCCATCCCGTGGTGGCTTGCAATACTTTGTCTATCTCCGCCAATTGTGGAATGCGGTCCTTCGGCATCGCCAAGGCATCGAGCCCTTGGAGATATTCCTTACAGGCACGCCCCGGTAGGTTCACCGCTTGGCGAGCATATAATTGGCTCCAAATATCATGTTCTTCCTGCGGGTAATGGATATACCCTGAATCATCTGCACTTCGCGCAACATAGGGCGCGGTGTGCGCTATCTCTTTAGTCATAAAATTCACTTCATGGCTGACGCTAATGCCTCCATAGTGATCTAAGCCTCGATTTTTGTTAACTCCCTCACAGTTTATTGTTTACGCGATAATGTGAAGCAAACGTAAAGCAAATATTACAAAGCATTTAAAACCCTTGGTGAATCCAAATCGGATCTGAGCCTGACTGCTAGCAAACCTTGACACTGCCGCTCAAAAATGACGACGATAGACTGATAATATGCAGAAAAACCGACAAATTTCGGTGTTTGCAAATGGCTTTTCTGCGTGGGTCATTTACAATATTGCCCAATAACCGCCTCTCCTTAATCTGAAGGTTCGCAATGAAACAACATCAAATTCGTAAAGCCGTTATTCCCGTCGCTGGACTTGGCACTCGTATGCTTCCTGCGACCAAGGCAATTCCTAAGGAAATGCTACCCGTTGTTGATAAACCCTTGATCCAATATGTGGTTAGTGAAGCCATTGATGCGGGGATCAAAGAAATCGTCCTCGTGACCCACGCCAGTAAAAACTCTATCGAAAACCATTTCGACACCAGTTTTGAATTAGAAGCGCAATTAGAGCGCCGCGTGAAGCGCCAATTACTCGAAGCGGTACAATCCATTTGCCCGAAAGACGTGACAGTGATTAGCGTGCGCCAATCCCAAGCTAAAGGCTTAGGTCATGCGATTTTATGTGCCAAATCCGTCGTCGGTGATGCGCCGTTTGCCGTGTTGCTGCCGGATGTGATTATCGATGATGCTAGCTGCAACCTGAAAACAGACAACCTAGCCGCCATGGTGAGCCTGTTTGATGAAACCCAAGTGGGCCAAATCATGGTTGAAGGCGTGCCACATCATCTAGTGAACCAATATGGTATTGCGGATGTGAATGGCCATGATCTACAACCTGGTGAGTCAGAGCCATTGGTCGAACTCGTTGAAAAGCCACCGGTTGACGAAGCACCGTCTAACTTAGCCGTTGTGGGTCGTTACGTGTTGCCCGCAGCCATTTGGCCACTGCTGGCTAAAACCCCAGCAGGCGCGGGTGATGAAATCCAGTTAACTGACGCCATTGCGATGTTAATGAAACAAGAAACCGTAAACGCTTACTACATGCAAGGTAAGAGTCATGACTGCGGTAACAAGCAAGGCTATATGCGCGCTAACGTGGAATACGCCCTGCGCCACAGCGAAATCGGTGAAGATTTTGCGCAATATTTAAAAACAGTCGTAAAAGGAATTAAATAATGACGATTTTAGTGACCGGAGGCGCCGGTTATATCGGCACTCATACCGTAGTGGAATTACTCAATGCGGGGAGTGAAGTGATTGTATTAGACAACCTGTCTAATTCAAGCATCGAAGCCCTTAACCGTGTCGAGCGCATTACCAGTAAATCGGTCACCTTTTACCAAGGCGATATTCTCAACAAGGCCTTACTGCAAAAAGTCTTTAGCGACCATAACATCGATGCCGTTATCCATTTTGCAGGATTAAAAGCCGTTGGTGAGTCAGTTGCTAAACCGCTGAAATACTATGAGAATAACGTGACTGGCACCTTAATTCTTTGCCAAGTGATGGCAGAGTTTAAGGTGAAAAACCTCGTCTTTAGTTCTTCTGCTACTGTGTATGGCGACCCTGCCAGCCTACCGATTACCGAAGATTTCCCCACGGGTGCCACTAACCCCTACGGTCAATCTAAGTTGATGGTGGAACATATACTGGCGGATTTACACCATAGCGATCCGAGTTGGAATATCGCCCGTTTACGTTACTTCAACCCTGTTGGCGCCCATGCCAGCGGCTTGATTGGCGAAGATCCTAACGATATTCCAAATAACTTGATGCCATTTATCGCGCAGGTGGCAGTCGGTAAACGCGAAGCGTTAAGTGTGTTTGGCAATGATTATCCAACCCACGATGGCACGGGCGTTCGCGACTATATCCACGTGGTGGATTTAGCCCTTGGACACCTAAAAGCCCTTGAAAAGCTGGCCACCAAACCAGGACTTGTCACCTATAACCTAGGTACAGGCCAAGGCTACAGTGTGCTCGATATGGTCAAGGCCTTCGAAAAGGCCTGTGGTAAGTCGATTGCCTATCAAATTGCGCCGCGTCGTCCGGGTGACATTGCCGCCTGTTATGCAAACCCAGATCATGCTAAAACCGATTTGGGCTGGCAGGCGACTCACAGCCTAGAAGATATGGCGAACAGCAGTTGGCATTGGCAATCTACCAATCCAAATGGTTATAAAGGCTAATCGTCTAAATGGCTTGCGGTAACTCCCAAGCCATTTTTATTATCCCTTATCACAATTAAACTCAGTAAGACCTATGACAGAAAGCATCAATCACAGCCGCCGTAATCTCTTTAGCCGCCGTAAATCCTCGGCCATTAGACCGCCTTGGGTGTGCGAAGGCATTGAGTTTACTGACATCTGTACCCGATGCTCGGCCTGTATCACTGCCTGCGAAACTAAGATTATCTACAAGGGAGATGGCGGCTTTCCCGAAGTCTCCTTTAAGGACAATGAGTGCACTTTTTGTCGCCAATGTGCCACCGTCTGCCCGGAAGAAAAGCTGTTTGATTTGACCCAAACTCCTTGGCAACACAAAGCGGTTATTCAAGATAACTGCTTAACATATCAGGGCATTTGGTGCCAAAGTTGTAAGGATGCCTGTGAGCCTCGCGCCATTAGCTTTACCTTAAGCGTGGGTCACGCGCCGATGCCCAAGATTGATAGCGAGCTCTGCACTGGCTGCGGTGCCTGTGTCGCCCCCTGTCCAAGCCAAGCCATCAGTATTAAGCCTGCGGAATAGCCTTATGACTGAGAGTTACTGGGCTTCACAGCGTATTTAGGTTAGTATTTCACTGTACCGTCTCCTCTAATCATCTAGGTTTCTCATCAGCATGTTTGGCAAAAAGTTCACCTTTACTCGAAGCGCCTCCCCTGCACTAAGCTTTATCGCCGAAGAGACTAAGCTTACGGGTAATATGGAATTTACCGGTGATGTGTTGATTGGTGGTGAAGTGCAAGGACAAATCCTGTCACAGGCCAATGTGATTGTAGAGCGGACAGGTAAGCTTCATAGCGAGGTTAAATGCCGTGAAATGATTATCGATGGCTACTTTAAAGGTCGATTGATTTGCGAGCGCTTAGTCATCCAAGGCCATGGTATTGTCGATGGCGATGTGGCGTGTACCTCGATGCAGATCAGCGAAGGTGGTCAGTTTATTGGATTAAGGATTAAGGAAGATCACCAAACCATCCATGCCCATCCGCTCCCCTCGCCCGGCTCTGCAAATGTATTACTGTCAACCTCTGCATCTCTTGTGCCCGAAAGCCAAGACTAAGTAAAAACGCTGGCTGCCTTTACTATTGTTCATTTATGTCATTAGTTACGCATTTGTTAATTTAACGATTAGATCACAGTTAAGCCGTATGGCAACTGCTAACCTTGCCTATCAATAATGTCTGCATTTCGGGCGCACAGGCAAGGCAATCCCCATGAGCAATCCCTTACTAAAACAGATCTGTGAACTCGACGTCTTTACCCTGCTCGTCTTTAAAAGCATTTTTGATACAGGCCATGCAAATAGTGCGGCTAAAGCGTTAAATGTATCGGCTCCTAAGATTAGCCGTTGCCTGAATGCCCTACGATTAACGTTTAACGATGAGCTATTTTACCGCCGTCAACAGGGGCTCAAACCCACCCCTTTAGCCGAGAGCCTCTATTTTGCTATCTGCCAGTTTACCGATTCGGTATATCACTTAGAGCAATCCGCGCTACAAATTCAAAATGCGACGAGCCATGTTGAGCGGCCGCTACAAATAGCGGTGAGTAATGGGTTGTTGAGTTTTTTAGCGCCGCAGCTCAGTTCCCCCGAAGCCGTGGATGAGTTAGGGCAAGTCAGGTTACATAAGTGGCAGGAAAACAGTGCCGAATTAATCCACGCCGGTGAATTAGATTTTGGGATCTCACTGGAGAATACAGAGAGCAAAGAGTTAACCGTCAGTCGCTTGGGTGGGATCTCGATGATTTACGTGGTCGCCGCTAAGCAGCATCCCATATGGCAAGTTCAAACCCATATTAGTCTAGAACAGATATGTCGCCATCCCTTCTTGTGCATTGAACTCAAAGGATTTAACAGCAGAATCGATCCTCTCGAGCTCTTCTGTCAGCGCCAAGGGATCTTATTGCCTTCGCTCGAAAAGGTACTAGATAGAGAAGAATGGTACGCTCATCTACTGACCATGCAGAGTGTGGCCTTCTGCTCTGGCATCGATATGCACACGGTCAAACATATGCCGGGGCTCAAATTAGCACCGCTACCGCTCACCGAACTGCATCGCCTGCACGATACTATTATGCCGCCGCAATATTATTTAGTTGAAAAGCCTCGCAGCCACCGACGTTACAGCCCTGCCCAATGTGAACTCGTCGTCAGTTCCTTACTGACGGCGCTTAGCCAAACTTACGCCTAAATCCCGCCCTATTGCCATGCCATCAGGTGCTATTCGCTTTGTTGCAAATCTGCTTCTGAATGTTAAACCCCACCTAAAGAGGGATAGAAATTGGCTCAACGCAAGAGTCATTTTCATACCTTTTTACGGCCCAAAAACAAATGGCATATAAGCTTCACCACTATCACCCGATAAAATTAATTGAAAATTAATCCACTTAAAACACTAAAACCAAAGTAAAAAATCTGCGAGATATCTCATACATTTCCCAACAAATTTCAACTTTTAAAATATTGATTTTCAGATTTTAGAATTACCGTTTTGGTGTGTTAAATCATCGTTCACATATCAGATACAAACCTATAAATACCACTTTATAAGTAGGTGAATCGACCTATAGTAGAGTCACTGCACACGCAGTCTTATAGAAGAAAAAGGGACGCGATGATGAAAAACTACAATAAATCTCTACTGGCACTGGCGCTCACCAGCGCCTTGTGTCTAACCGCCTGCGGGGACGGCAAAGACGGGCAAGATGGTGCACCAGGAACCCCTGGCACACCAGGTACCCCCGGCACGCCAGGAACACCCGGACTTCCTGCAGGCTCATTTGCTAAAACCGCTGACTCCATTACTGATCTGAAATTCACCCTCAGCCCAGCAGACATTAAAGTCACCAGTAGCAAAGGCTTTAGCGTTAAGTTCAGCTTAACCGGAAAAAGCTCAGGCAAAGATGTGCCCTTTATGGGACTCGACAAAATTGCCCTCTATTCGTTAACGGCGAATGAAAACACCTCGGGCACGGGCGCTCCCATTGAATGGCAAAACAATGCCATGGCAAACAATGCGGGCACCTCTTTAACTTGTACACTCAATGGCCTTAACGGTACTAAAAACGCGTGTACATTAACCGAAGACACTGCAAATCCAGGCACTTACACTGCCACTTGGACCTATGATGGCGCGGCGCCAATCATCAATCCAAATGACAATCCTAATGCGGTACACAGAGTCTTTTTACGCGCTTACAATATCGTCAACGCTGCCGGCGTAGCCTTGTCTGATAAGGTGCTCTCAGTGCCTGTAGACTTTATCCCTGCAACCGATGAGTTAGCGGCATCAGGTAAAGACACAGTATCGAGCGCGGCTTGTAAAAACTGTCACGGTGAAGTGGATGGCCATATAGCTAAGATTGAAGCCCACCATAACTACCAAGACGTTAAAAACTGCGTAACCTGCCACAACCCAGACCAAGTGCCAAGTGATGCGCAACTTGCTGAAGGTTGGGTATTCGACTTTGCACCTATGATCCACCGTATCCATGCGGGCGAACATAATGCGGACTATCTGTCTGGCGAAGCCAAAGAATACTTCGGTGAAATTGGTTTCCCATCAGACTTGAAAGAATGTAAGTCTTGTCACGATGGTGAACCAAGCTATAACACCAATATCTACGCTCAGGCCTGCGTGGGTTGCCATATCAATGTTAACTTCGCAACCGGTGAAAACCACTCTGAGTTTGGTTTAGCTCAAGCCGATGACACTCAATGTAAATCCTGTCACGGTAGCGGCAGCTTAACGCCTGAAGCAGTCCACAGTGTCGGTAAACGTGCTGAATATGCGTCATTAATGACTGTCGATTTTACCAGCGCGACACTAGGCACTTCAGCAGTTGCGGGCATGCAAAGTCTAACGCTAAAAGCTAACGTCACACTCAATGGCGCTGCCATTGCCGATGGCACTAGCCTGAAAACCTACAATGCCACCAGTAACCCAACAGCGATACTTGCTGCGAACGGTTTGCTACTGGGCAACGTGGCCACCGATGGCACTGTTTACTCATGGCGTGACGTTAAACCTACTGCCGTTAGCCTGAAACTGGAAAACGGTACCTTGTCAGGTGGCGTATTAACCTTCGTGAAAGATATCCCTGATGCACAAGCAACTGGCACTATCTACGTCGGTTCTGAAGCCAACTTCTGTGCCAAAGCGGGTAAAGTGGTTAGCTGTAATACTGAAGGACTTGAATATGGTCCAACTAGCCCTGTAGGTAACACTTCTGCAGTGAAATTCTTTAACTTAAGCGGCGGTACACCTGCGGTAGCCCGTATGAACGACCCAGCTCGCATCACAGTTGAAGAAGCAAAATGTAACGCATGCCATGGTAGCTTAGACTATGCGAAAGGCTACAGACACGGGGTTTACACCTTCGATCAATGTATGAACTGTCACAACGATACCACTGGTGCTTCTGGCCATGGTGCGACAGGTTACAAAGGCGAAGATGGCAAGTTAGTTGTGAATCCAGACGTCACCTTTAACAACAAAGACCTATTCACCGTTGCTCACCGTTTCCACAGTGGTAACTTCGGTGTTGTCGAAGGCATCTTCCGCAATGCAGCAGGCGAATTAGAAGGTTATCCATCACCAGAAACCGCATGTTCAGCCTGTCACAAAGATGGTGCAACCCTGTTCGCAGCTGACGGTGGTTTAACTTCTGGCAAACGTTCTATCAAAGTGGGCAGCAACTACATTAGCCCTGTTGCTGAATCATGCCGCACCTGTCACGCTCACTCAGATGCAGCAGCCGTAGCTCACTTTAGAAGTAACGGTGCGATTGTCGAAGCGGATGCTGTGACCGATACTAACCTACCAGTAGAATCATGCGCGACCTGCCATGCTGAAGGTAAAACCTATGGCATAGATAAGGTACACGCAGAGGTAGCACACTAGTACTAGTACCTTCGGGTTGCCCCCTGCACAACCCGAGTCTCCTCTCTGCAACTTATTGGGGCTCCTTCGGAGCCCCTTTTTTATCGGTACTTTTAATGTGTTGTGGCATCAACTTGAGTCGCACTTTGTGCGATACGTTGCCTTAAGAGCTTAATAAATTCTCTCGGATCACGGTCTAAACTGTCGTGGGGAATATAGAGATGGTAGCCAAGATGAGTATTGAGCATCACGCAGCGATGACCAAACATCGCCAACACGCCGCGGTAACGGTCCCCCTCGATGACGAGCGGGCTAAATTCGGCGCCAAGATAGGTTTCTAAGGTCGCCAAATCTTCCTGCTGTGAGGCTGCAGTCACCAATAACGGCCGCTGCTCAGTCAATAAACCCGCCGCAAGGCGCAATGAAATGTTATCGAGGATAGGATTTAACTGTTTAAGCTTAATGCCTATATAGGAAAGCTCAATGGTATCAACACCCTGAGTAACTCGGGGAATATCTACCCGTTGAATATTGCTCCAGCTTACCGCCACTTTGCCGCGGCGATGAAAATAGGTCAGCCCCTGCTCATCCATGCTTAAGGTGGTCTCAGGCTCGTACACTTTGGCTAAGCCCAATATCAAGGCAATCGCACCTAAGCTGAAAAACACTAGGCCCACGGCAAATAGCTCGGGAAATATAACAAATAAACCAAAACCTAAGACAAAGGCGCTAGCCCCCACTATCGTTAAGGTTAAACCATTACGTTTTGAGAGCGGGCGAACCGAGACAACATCGGACTCTTGCGTCATATTTTTATCCCTGTTTTATCCAGAGCCACAAACGGCCTATATATTCGTGTATCGCCCGTTGCGAGGCGAGTAAGTTATCCGCAGTCAAGCGCCAGTAGAAACCGTCTCTTGCCCTAAAATCCGTCGGCGCGGCGCTCGCCGTTAATCCTTGACCGCTAAAAATCGCCATCGACCTTGGCATATGGGAGGCTGACGTGACTAATCGCACAGCTTGATTACCTAAGTGTTCTTTAAAATAGTGCGCTTCTTCAATCGTGTCGCGCGGCAGGGGCAATTGAACGATACGTGATGCATCCACACCCAGTTCAATCGCCGCCTTTGCCATCACTTCGGCATGGGGATGCTGCGTTAGCTCGCCCTCCCAACCACTGACCACTAAGGTGCAGTCTTGACCTAATTGGAGTTGCCTTAGCCCTTCCGTTAGCCGCGCTAAGGCGACCGTCGATAAAGATTGTACCGCAGTAGCACCTGGGATATCCGAGTGTACTGACCCCAGCACCATGACCACACAGGTACCAGCAATAGGCGTGGAATTAATGGGATATTGAGTCTCGAGCGGTTTAACGAGATAGTCGACACTCAATTGACTGCTGAGCACTAGGAGCAGCGAAAACGCACCGCCAATCGCCCATTTTGCTAACCTAGGTTTGCGCCAAACCAACAAAGATAGCAGTAATAACAACAGGATAAATGGAATAGGCATGATTGCCTGAGAGACAACTTTCTTAACCCAAAACATGCGTTAGTGCCCAATTATTCAAAGGAGCGCAATCATAACATCAAAAGAAAGCAAAACGCATCGCCAAGGCGATGCGTTGTCACGAGGGAAAAAGTAACGTTAGTAGGTTATTTTTCCCATAACCAAGCGGCGCCGCGCACACCCGAAGAGCAGCCATAAAGGTTCTGTACGACAGGTGTTCGACACTCTCTTCCCACAACATAACGAGTTAATAATGCAGGTAATCTTGGATAAATCGCCTCAATATTAGACATGCCACCGCCGAGGACAATCGCATCCGGGTCGAGCATATTAATCACATGGGCGAGTGAGCGTGCGAGTCTGTCCATGTAACGATCAAAGGCCGCGATCGCCATTTCATCCCCCGCATCGACTAAGGCCATAATATCTGTACCAGATTTGGCGGGCGCAGCTTGTACATTCACCGCACGGCTTAGGGCCTCGTTGTAATCGCGAACAAAGCCAGTGCCCGAAATAAAGGTTTCGATACAATCGGGATTACCGCAGAAACAACGGGTAGTATTAAACTCTTCCTTGGTCATCCAAGGCAGCGGATTATGGCCCCACTCACCGCCAATACCATTGCCGCCAGCGTGTACTTTACCGTTAATGGCCACACCCGCGCCGCAGCCCGTGCCAATGATCACCCCGAATACCACGGATTTACCCGCAGCAGCACCATCGACGGCCTCGGATACCGCAAAACAGTTGGCATCGTTAGCAACCCGCACTTCGCGGCCGAGCAGTTCCCCTAAATTCACATCGAGGGGATGACCGTTGATCCAGGTCGAGTTGGCATTTTTGACTAATCCTGAATAGGGAGAAATGACTCCCGGGATCCCCACGCCAACCGAGCCCTTTTCACCTAAGGTCGCTTCGGCCTCATTCACTAAATCGACGATGGCATTCAGGGTGCCCTGATAATCCCGAGGGGTATTGATACGCTTACGAAACAGTTCATTACCTTCCTCACTTAAGGCGACGAGTTCTATTTTTGTGCCACCTAAATCGATGCCCATGCGTATCATGAATGACTTACTCCACTGTTATTCGACCAAGGCGTCAGTACAGACGTCCTTGGCATTGTTCGTTATTCTGCCCAGCCTGGCGCCGTGGCAATAAAATAAGGGTTTAATATGTCAGGTTTTTGATTGTAGGTTAAGGGTAAACCTGAGTCATAACACACAACTTTGCCGCCTGCGCTTTCCAACACGGCCTGCGCGGCTGCAGTGTCCCATTCGCTCGTAGGCCCTAATCTGGGGTAGAGATCGGCCTTGCCCTCAGCCAACATACAAAACTTCAGCGAGCTTCCTACGCTTAACATCTCGTGTTGACCGAAATCCTTTAAATATTCCGCCACATCAGGGCTTAGATGCGAACGACTGCCGACAACAATTGGTACTTGTCTTGGCGGGTTACAGCCCTGTAGCTCTCGCTCTTGTTGCCCATCCTGTCGCCAAGCGCCTAAGTGTCTGGCGCCAAAATAGACAGTATTGAGCACGGGCGCATAAACCACACCCGCAATAGCAACACCTTGATGGATAAGCGCAATATTGACGGTAAACTCACCATTTCGCTTAATAAATTCCTTAGTGCCATCCAAAGGGTCTATCAGCCAATAGGTCTGCCAGTGTTGACGTTCATCCCAGGCAATATCCGCCGCTTCTTCCGACATCACGGGAATACCCGCAAATTGCTCGGTAAGCTGGGCCAAGATAACTTTGTGAGCCGCCAAATCGGCCGCCGTCACCGGGCTCTCATCACGCTTTTGCGTAACGGCAAAATCCTCTAGGGCATAAATTGCCATGATGGCGTCGCCTGCCGCATGGGCAATCTTTACCACCCGCAGTAAATCGGCCTTCGAAAAATGCGCTGCCATCGCTGTATTATCTGTCACTTAGCCACCTGTATTCGATTTGCTTTTCGGCATTATGCCACTGGCAGCAATTGATAATTAAGAACAAATTCATCATTCATCGAGCAAAATCGACTAAGGCACTGACTAATTCACTTAGGCGCAAGGCTTAGGCCACGGGCATAAATGCTAAATAAGTCGAGTCTAAGCCAAGCAGGATACGCTGAAAAGAGACATTGCCTAGGCTGCATTCGTATTCACAGCCTTGAAAATAAAACAGGTTGGAGAAATAAATCAGTAGCTTGGATGGAGCGCTTCTGGCATACAACTTATCTTGTATTCAAAAGATCTGAACGTCATTCACAACCACTTATGGTTAGAGATAATGGCTAAAGGCCTTTTGCGGCATAATCTTCAAGCATGGCCTTAAGCTGCCATCGCCAGTCACACCACAGCTCGGGGCAATGGGTTAATGCCAAATTTTGCCCAGTTAAGCACTGGCGCACTCTATCGCTATTTAACGCACTGTAACTGGGTCTTGCTGCCAGTTTATTGCCTTTCTCAAGCGCCTTTGCCGAATAACTTAGGCTATCTATAGCAGTAATCGGCACCGCTTTATCTAATAACTTCAGTGCCAAGGCTTGGCGCTGGATTTCGAGAGCAAATTCATACCAACTGCATTGCCCCTGCCCGGCATAGTGGAATAATCCTGATCCGCAACCGACGTTTAACGGACTCGCTATCAACTGCCAAATAAGATGTGCGAGCGCATCTACCCATGTTGGCGAACCTATTTGGTCGTTTATCACGGTAAGTGGCTGAGCATCTGACGCAGTGGCCATCAACCTCAGCATGGTTTTCACAAAATTATGTCCATCGACACCGTAGAGCCATGCGGTGCGAATAACAATCGCGCGCTCAGCCAAGATGCGCAGCACCGCTTGCTCTCCCGCGAGTTTACTCTGGCCATAGACAGATAAGGGCGCAGGCGTGGCGTTCTCGGTTAAGCCGCGTTCAGTTAAACCGCTTTCAATTAAGCCACTATTACTTAAGCAGCTATCGGTTAACCCGCTCTGATTTAACGCCAGTTCAGAAGCCCCCACTGGCTCACCGCTAAACACATAATCGCTGGAGATATGCACCAAACGCGCGCCCGTGAGCGCGCATTCGCTTGCCAATAACTCAGGCCCAAGGCTATTGACACGATAAGCCTCTTCAGCCGCCGTTTCCGCCCTATCGACCGCATTGTAGGCGGCGCAGTTAATCACCCAGTCAGGTTTAACGTGGGCAAAGGCGACGGCAACGCTCTGTTTATCACCAATATCTAACTCGGCATGGCTAAGCGCGTGCACACGAAGGGTGCGACCATCGAATCGATATGCCGCCTTGGCAAGCACTCGTATTAGAGCCTTAGACAGTTGGCTATCTGCGCCAGTTAACAATACTGTAACTGTCGATTCTGACTCGCCATTAGGCGCATGCATCGCCTTGTTATCCTTTCGCATTATTAACGTCGGCGGCTCAAGCCATATCGTCGCTAAACAGCGGCATTAAATCGGCAACGCTTTTATGCTCCCGCTGAGCTAAGAAGTTAAGCAGTGCCATCGGTGAGCGATTGAGCAGCTTATCCTTTGGATAATCAACCGCTTCAATAATACTTAAGGCACGGTCAAACCCGCCGAGACTAAAAGCCACATGGGAATCCGAGCCCATCACTAAGGTGGCCCCCAATTCTTTTGCCGCTTTAGCAATCGCGGTGCAGTTAGCTTCGCTGCCCTTGCGAGAGACTTCAAAGGAGGAATTATTGATTTCAAGCGCCACTCCATATTCGGCGGCAGCTGCGGCTACAGCCTCAATATCAATGGGATAAGCAGGATTACCCGGATGGGTAATAATATCGACCTTGCCGCTTTTAATGGCGTTAATCATCGCCTCGGTATGGGTGGCCTTATCCGAAGGCGGAAATACTGGTTCATGGAATCCTGCCAACACAATATCGAGCTGCGACAGATAATCGCCAAAGTAATCGATTTCACCTTCGCGGTTTTTAATATTGGCCTCGATGCCGCGTAAAATCCCCACGCCATCAACCATACGCGGGAGCACGCGTAAATTCACAAAATGCCAAAAATGCGGTGCATCCGCCATCGCCGGGCCATGGTCAGTGGTGGCAAACAGACGGATCCCCTTTTGCTTCGCCACCGCTAAATAATCGTGGATAGTGCTATAGGCATGGGTAGATGCCACGGTATGTGTATGGGTATCGACTGGGTACTGCATGGGCCACCTCTGTCTTGTACTATTGTGTTCAGTATGGTGTTAACCATTAGTCGGTTAACGTCCCTTCGGCTCAACTAGTGGAATAGCGAGAGCAATTCATCGGCACTGCCTTGCCACGCGCCTTTGCCCTTTCCTTCGAGAATACTATCCGCTAAACCTTGCTTATGCTGCTGCATTTCTTGGATTTTCTCTTCAACTGTGCCTTCGGCAATCAGCTTGTAAACGAACACTGGGTTTTCTTGACCAATGCGGTGCGCCCTGTCCGTCGCTTGCTTTTCTGCCGCCGGATTCCACCAAGGATCGTAATGGATAACCGTATCCGCCGCAGTAAGATTAAGCCCAGTGCCACCAGCCTTTAAGCTGATTAAAAATACCGGCGTATCGCCTTCTTGGAACTTATCAATTTGCCCCTGACGTAGCCGAGTTTGCCCCGTCAGTTTGCTGTAGTCGATGTCAAGGGATTGCAGCAATTCCTCAATTAACAGCAACATACTGGTAAATTGGCTGAAGATTAAAATCTTGCGACCTTCCTGCACCATTTCCGGTAGGTTTTGGCTCAGCCAGTTTAGCTTGGCATTATTTTTAACCTTTTGCGCCTGCTCGAGTTTGACTAATCGCGGATCGCAGCAGGCTTGGCGCAATTTGAGCAAGGCATCTAAAAACTCGATATGGCTGCCCGCCACACCTTGGGTCGCAAACAATTCTCGAATTTTTTTCTCCATACTCAAGCGAATACTTTCGTATAGATTACGCTGATCTTTCTCAAGCTCTAGGGTTTGGTAGATCTCGGTTTTAGGTGGCAGTTCAGTCACCACCTCGGCCTTGGTTCGCCTTAATACAAAGGGAGCGATACGTTGACTCAGCACCTTAGCCTGCTCGCCATCGCCATAACGCTCAATCCGATAGCGAAACGCCTTATTGAAATAGGCAGTTGTACCCAAGAGTCCCGGTAAACAAAAATCCATCAATGACTTGAGTTCACCTAAATGATTCTCAAGGGGCGTGCCGGTGAGGCAGAGTCTAAACGGCGCTTGCAACGCCTTAATTTGCTGGCTGACTTTGGCTTGAGCGTTTTTAATCTGCTGCGCCTCATCGAGCACTATATGCTCAAACGGCTGAGCCTGGTAATAATCGTAATCCCGCACCATAAGGGGATAGGTAGTGACGACGACATCAAACTCGCTTAATCGCGATAACAGGGGGCCACGCTGCGCGCCATGGATCACCGCCAAGGTTAACGATGGCGCAAACTTAGCCGCCTCCTTCGCCCAGCTTCCCACTAAACTGGTTGGGCAAATAATCAGACTCGGCAATCTTGGCTGCCCAACGGATTTTGCCTCCTGCTGTTTTAACAGAAATGCCAAGGTTTGAATGGTTTTCCCAAGCCCCATATCGTCAGCTAAGATGCCGCCGAGTTGATATTCCTTTAAAAAACAAAGCCAATTTAAGCCCTGCTGCTGATAAGCCCGTAGCTGTGCATTCAGTCCTGTCGGCGCGCTGACAGCAACCACACCATTAAATTCGGCTAACTTTGTCGCGAGCTGACGCACCCTCTCACCATTGAGCAGGCTAAGCTCGCTTTCGGCTAACTCATTGAGTAAATGCGCACGGTACTTAGGTAAGGCGATACTCTGGCCGCGATGCTGCTCAAACAACTCTTGAATAATGCTCATTAAAGGCTTGATAACACTGGCCTTAATTTTAAGCCATTCGCCAGAGGGGCTGGGTAGCAATAACTCGGCATCATCAGCCGGCTCGCCATGTTGTTTTAACCAAGTGGCCACCAACGGCAACATAGGCAAGCGTTGGCCATTGATATAGGCATGTAACGATAGGGAAAACCAGCCTTCTTGACTGTCATCCAGCTCAACCGTTAACGGCGTATCGACCACCTTAAGGCTAAACTCTGGGGCAAATCGCACCTCTAAGCCTTGAGTTTGTAATCTTGGGACTTCTTCATCGATAAACGCTAGCCATTCCCGAATCGCATCGGGCAAGTGACCTAAGCTCCAGAGGGAAGCCGCATTTGTTACGCCCTCCAAGCTAAAGCGGCTAAAGCCAAGGGTTTGCAGCTTTGATACGGCTTGTTGCTCTTCTTCAAGCGCGCGGTTAATTTGATAGGTGGTGCCGCCCTGAGTCACCAGAGTTAATGCTTCTTTGGCGGCATTGCCACTTAAGACGAGATCCCCGTATACAAACTCCAGCACGAGATACGGCTGGGCGATGCCTGTCTCCAGCACAGACGACTGATTGCTGCTAGGCATTGTGCCTGCGGGAACCACTTTAAGCGTCAAACGAAGCTGTAACTTATCTCTCAGCTCGACAAAATCGATGGCGCTTGGTGGCGGCACAGTGCGCGCCGAAAAATGCTTGATCAGTCGATGGCTCACCAGTTCAACCTGAGTGCTCGGCACCGGCGGCATTTGGCTGAGTAGCCGCAGCTTATCGACGCTGATATCGGTATCGATAAGGCCGATGTGAAAATAATCCAGCTCGATATAGTAAGGCGGCTCTGTCGGCACTAGTTCCCAGTTATCCCGCTCGGGCAAGACTAGGCGCATTTGCTTGTGTTCGCAGTCGATATCCTGCCAGAGAAATTGCGGTGTAATGGCCTCGCCCGCGGTTAATGCGAGGCGGCTCTCCTCCCAGAAGCAGCGTTCGGTAGCGAGCATTTTCTCAATGGCTACCGCCCCTAGCTGCGCCTTAAGATACAGGCGTGATGCACCGTGGCGTCTGGTCGACATAATAAGATTTAAGATCAGCACATCCTCGGCGCCAATCCAAGCGGGCATATAATACTGCACGTCCGAGAGCGCAATCTTAGTGCCCTTGTTGTAACCGCCCTTTTTGCCAAGCTTGCCGCGTCTCAGCTCAATAAACACCCCGTTATCGTCCTTTGAAAGGATATACAACACCCTGTCATCGTAGAGGGATTCGACATCATTCACATTAGGATCATCGGCTTCATCGAGTAGGTGTAACCACTGGGCGATACGTTGATCTTCAACGGTTTTATCCGTGAGCAGACTGTAGAGTACCGCGGCCATATGTTTACAGTTGCCGCTGGCGGGGCAGGAGCAGAAGCCATTCATCACGAGTTTATGATTGACACTGACCAGACGAATATCCTGACGATAAGGCGTGGTTTCCGTGCCAGTGACTGTGCCTTCGATATGGCGAAAATCGGCATTGGCTTTCGCGCTTAACACCCTCCCCTGCATCACATAATCACGGGCGCGCATCAGTGTCGGCGGCGTGAATAAGGACTCAATAGCCGTTTGAGTCAATTGGATTGGCTCTTGGGGGGACAAGCGATTCATCTGCAAAACCTTGAAACTCAAAAATACCTCGACGAACAATACCCCATGATTGTCTAAGGCATTTATCAACGTGTAAGGGAGAATTGTATTGAAACCGAATGGGGAAAGCCAGAATAGGACTCACATACGAGAGCCGGATAACATACCCGCAGGGCTAGCCTGCGGGTCGTTAGCTCACGCAAGCTTAGGCTTGGCTGCGTTTTTCGGCGATATAACGGTCAACTAATTTTTCTAGAATATCTAAGGGAACCGCACCATTTTTCAGCACTACATCATGAAAATCCCGTAAATCGAATTTATCACCTAGGGCTTGTTTGGCTTTTTCCCGCAGCTCGAGAATTTTCATCATGCCCACCTTATAGGCCGTCGCTTGGCCAGGCATAACGATATAACGCTCGATTTCTGCAGTCACGTCGCGGTCGGACATACCGGTGTTTTGTTTCATATAGTCAATGGCTTGCTCACGGGTCCAGCGGCTATGGTGGATACCCGTATCGACAACCAGACGCACGGCCCTAAACAGCTCCGCCTGTAATCGACCAATATTGTCGAAGGGATCTTGCTGAAAACCGAGTTCCCAGGCTAAACGCTCAGAATAGAGCGCCCAACCTTCGATATAGGCCGTAAAAGGTGCCATCTTGCGGATCAGCGGTTGCCCTTCAAGCTCCATAGCCACCGCGATTTGGAAGTGATGCCCTGGGATGCCCTCATGGTAAGCCAAGGTACGCATGCCATATTTAGGGGTCGCTTTGATATCGAACAGGTTGGCGTAGAAACGCCCCGGACGACTACCATCAATCGCCGGCTGCTGGTAATAAGCGCCCGGTGCAGTTTTCTCTTTAAATTCAGGAATGCGCACCACTTCCATCCCCGCTTTAGGACGAATACGGAAGGCGTTATCTAAGCCCGCATTCACTTCATCGAGGATTTTTTGGTAATCCACTAAGATCTGCGCCCGGCCCGCATCTGAGTCTTCATAATAGAACTTAGGATCGGCGGCCAGCGCTTCGATTGCCACCGAGAATCCTTGGCTGGTGTCGTATCCCTGCGCGGCCAAAATCGTCATGATTTCGTCCTGAATACGGCTCACCTCGGCTAATCCCTTGGCATGGATTTCATCAGCACTGTAATTTGTGGTGGTAAAAAACTTCAGCAACTGCTCGTAGGCCACATCGCCATTCGGCAAGGCCCAATAACCATCATCCGTGCCCGCTTTGGCCTGTAACGCCGTGAAGTAATCGATAAAGAGTCGATATGCCGGTTTAACATCGGACTCGATATTGGCTTTTGCCTGAGCAAGCAAACGCGCCTGTTCATCGGCATTGATTTGCGTGTCGGCGAGCTTAGTTTTAAAGGAGCTGTAGAGAATATTGTCTTCGACGGGCGCATTGATGAAGTCATTCATCTCGGTTAGCACCCGCTCAATCACAAACTTAGGCGGAATAATGCCCTTAGCTTCTCGAAGCTTTAATCCTTCTAAGGTTTGGCCAAATTTGGTCTTCACCGCAATTAAGCGTGATAGGTAGTTTTCGGCATCTTCAACCGAGTGCACTTGGTGCTGCGCCTGCATAAAGCTCGGATAACCATTTTGCACACCAAACAGCTGATTGACAGGATAATTGTGGTAACGATAGGGTTCAGATGCCAAGGCAAAATCCGCCAAATACAGTGCGATATCCTTCGAAATGCGCTGATTATCATCCAGATCGGTATCTTGGTAGCTGAGTAAGGTATCCCTTAGGGCACGGACTTGGGTAAAGGTTTTATCCATGGCCTCGGGGCTATCATCGTCGAGCAAGGCATTGTGGCCAGTGATACCAACGGATTCTAAAAATCCCAAGGAGGTTAAGGTCTCGGGGCTTTCGAATGCCATTTTGACCATGCTTCTATCTAAAAATGCGCGGAAGAAAAAAGGCTTTTTCGCAAACCATTCATGGGCGGCGAGCGCCCCGAGCAATAACACTAAGGCGAGAGTGCCCAGTCCAATTCGTTTTAATACCGTTTTCAATATTCACGCTCCTTGCCATTGTCGGGACCATGCGCCCAAGATAATTTGGCAGCGAGAATATCACCACCACAGTTAAGCAACAATTTTATAACGTAACGAATCATTGCAATTGGTGTTTGCCAGCATAGCGCCTCAGCCCGGCAAAAACTCTCAGAAGAATAAGCGGATAACGAACGGTTAACCCAATGTGCTCGACGAGCAAATTGATAAGTTAAGATTGCGGCTGCTTTTGCCAGTCGTGATGTCACTACCTAAGCAACCATACAGCTATCCATGCAATAGCTTAGCCTCGGCTTTTTCAAGCCTTCTGGGCTTACCCACAATCAGTAAAATATCACCCGCGCGAAAGACCCAATCCTGCGCAGGATGTTCAACTTCGGCGCCACTGCGGCGGATGGCTCTTAACTCTACCCGTAGCAGCTCCCAGTCAATATCCGCCACTTGCTTACCCACGGCATCCGCGCCGCGGTGTAACAGCACGGCGTGGAGCGACTCTAAGGTAAAGTCGGTTTCGGTACCGGAAAAGAAACCGTGTAAAAATTGATAATGGTTGCGCCGCTCCGACTCCAACCGCTTAAGGATCCGCGCCAACGGTACACCGCATTGATGCAGCACCTGCGAGACCAACATCAAACTGCCCTCTAAGGTTTCGGGGATCACCTGATTCGCCCCCGCCTTTTGCAGCATGTCTAACTCACTGTCATCGCGGGTTCTGACGAGGATTTTAGCGTCTGGCGCCAATTGCTTACACAGGGGTAAGGCTTCTTCTAAACTGCGGGTCTCGCAGAAGGTAATAACGATCATTTTGGCGTGTTTAATCCCTACTTGCTTAAGGATCGCCCGCTTACACACATCGCCAAAATAAATCGGCTCCCCTGCCCGGCGCGCCTCAGATACCCGCGTGGGGTCAAGATCGAGTACTAAATAGGGCACGGCTTCTGTCTTTAAAAACCGGGCTATGGTTTGGCCAACGCGGCCATAACCTAAAATCACCACCAGATCGTGATCCTCGGTAATAATCGGCACCACTTCATCCACATGCCCCGACTGGCGGATCCCTAACAGCCACTTGGCAATATCCACGCTATGGCGCACCAACCAAGGGGCAATGCTCATCGACAATACCGCAACCATCACCAGCATAGTGCTGAGCTGATTGCTCAATAACCCATAACTGACCGCCAGGGCTAATACCACAAAACTGAATTCGCCGACCTGAGCCAGACTCAAAGCCGTGCTGATAGCAATCCGAAACGGCTCGCCGACCAGTCGCAATAAACTATGGACAATCAGCGCTTTGCCAACCACAACGGCGAGCAAGATCAGTAAAATCTGCCACCAGAATTGCATCACCAGTGCGAAATCGAGCATCATGCCGATGGAGATAAAAAACAGCCCCATGAGTAAATCGCGAAACGGCCGAATATCCGCCTCTAGCTGGCGGCGGTACTGACTCTCACCGAGCAACATTCCCGCCATAAAGGCGCCGAGCGCCATCGACAAGCCTAACCACTGGGTAAAGGCCCCCGTAACTAAAGCCACCACGAGCGTCGAGAGTACAAAGAGTTCATTAGAGCGGGAACGAGCCACCTCATCAAACAGTCGAGGCAAAGCCCATTTACCTAAGGCCATTAGCAAGAAGAAAGCAAGAATCCCCTTTAGTAGCGCCAAGACGATTGCCGCTAACATCAAGGGCTCATCATTCTGCCCGAGTAATGGCAGCAAAATAAGCAGAGGAACGACGGCTAAATCCTGAAATAACAACACACTGACCGACAGCTCGCCATGGCGGCGCCTAAGCCAGCCCTGCTCGTTGAGCAGTTTGAGCACAATTGCGGTGGAAGAAAGTGCAATTGCCGCGCCTATGACTAAAGATTCTATGCCATTCAAGCCACAGGCTAAGGCAACCAACATAGTGAGTACTGTGGTGACAATTACCTGCGCGCTACCTAATCCAAATACGGTTCTGCGCATGGCCCACAATCTTGGCACCGAAAACTCGAGTCCCAGCGTAAACATCAAGAGCACAACCCCAAGTTCGGCGACGGACTGCATTTGCTGCTGGGTAAACCAGTGGAATCCACTGGGCCCACTTACCACTCCGGTTAATAAATACGCCAAAATCACCGGCAAGCCGATACGCCGCAGCAAGGCAATCGCGACGATGGCGATCAGCAACATAAGGAGAACTTGGATCAAGAAACCATGCTCCATAGGCTCGATAACTCCTGTCAAATAACTGGCGTGTCAAAAATAAGGGAGTGCGCTTTAAGCTTAACTGAGTGACATACAAAGACAAATTTTATTAGCAAACAACACGGCACATATATTGCTTAATATGGACAATAGTTCCAATTGCCATTTCATTTGCTGGGGTAAACATAATGGACTTTGGCTTAGCGACAACCTTGTATCCAGACGATTATAACTATCAAACAGAGGCGTATAGCCCAACAACGTCGTCATTGGATTTAGTTCAAGTGATCCAGCAACTGCATGCCAGCCTAGATCCGCGGACCGTCTTTGCCTGCTACGGCAAAGTGCTAGGACAACATTTGCCCGTCCAAGGTGTTCGCCTGCAAGCCGAGCAACAAAAATTAAGCTGGGGCAAACGTTATGGGATCAGTCTGAAACGACAGATCATCTGTGGCGGCACCCCACTTACACTGCAGTATCAACTGCTGACGCCGCTCACACCTTCGCAAACCATTATCCTGCAAGAGATTGAGCCCTTACTGCTGCAACCATTATTAAATGCCATGCAGTATCAAGAGATGTCGATGCAGGCGATGTTCGATTCCCTCACCGGCCTTGGCAATCGTCATTATTACACTCAAAGTTTGAAAAATGCGGTGGCCAGAGCCCACAGAAAACAGGGTGCGGTATCACTTATCGTATTGGATTTGGATAATTTTAAGCAGCTTAACGATAGGTATGGTCACAAATGTGGTGATTATATTTTGAAGGAGTTTGGAGACATTATCCGCAGCAGTATCCGCAGTACCGATCAGGCCTTCCGTATCGGAGGCGACGAGTTTGTGGTGATAGTGCAAGGCAATATTCATG
The DNA here is from genome assembly GCF_019457435.1 of Shewanella sp. FJAT-51649. NCBI lineage: Bacteria > Pseudomonadati > Pseudomonadota > Gammaproteobacteria > Alteromonadales > Shewanellaceae > Shewanella > Shewanella sp. FJAT-51649. The sequence goes on from NZ_CP080411.1 coordinate 3,180,846, forward strand.
CGGCGGGTTTACTGTGCGAACGTATCGTCACAGCGACCAATGCCCATGCGAGTTTCCATCAATTTGGCGTAAGCAGTAGCCTAGGTGCGGCTGAGGCGAGCGATACCATGGAAGCCGAACAACTCTATGAGCAGGCTGATAAAACCTTGTATCAAGCCAAAGCCTCGGGCCGTAATTGCTACAAGTTAAGCCCAACTCAACTGTCTTAATCGAGCATGGATGCTGCTCACAGCAATAAAGCATGGCAAATAGACTTTGCTATCCGATTGCTTGCCCATCAAACTTAAGCCCTACATCACTCCCTTGGGCACAAAATGCCTTTTCGACCCAGAGTCCTAGCGCCATCACTAAACGCTCGTTATAGAACAAGAACCCTACATCAGCACGTAGCCATGGCGGCACAGCGCATTCTTGCCAGAGTTTTTTAAGCTCGCGTCCCTTATCGCGAAAATGCGGCTGACAGCGGAATTGTCCCGGTAACTGATAACGCAGGCTCACCACCTCATCCGCCTTGGGTAAACGCAGCCGAGGACCCGTGGTAATTAAGGAAAATGGCGCAATCTTATCTTCAAGCCTTGTTGATGCTTGAGTGAGTAAAGCCAGAATATCTTGATGCAGTTTGCGCGCAGTGATGCGCGGCGCGGCGGATGCAGTGTTTACCGTATCCAGATAAAGCATGCCGGCAAAGCGGCGCAGCACACAGTCACCAATCTGGATCTGTACTTTGGCATCCTCTTTTGCCCCCATAAACTGCTGCAGGATTTGCAGTAACTGCACATAGGAAGGCAATGTAAAGCCTTGGGATTCGATAAAGCCCCGCAGCAGTAATCCCTGCCATTCACTGGTTTGTGCAGCCAGTTCATCAAGCTTAAGCACGGTTTGCTGGGTAAAGTGCGCCTCGGTTAACAGCTTAGGTAAACGCTCACTCACCTCGGCATCCACTATGGCCTGCTGCTCGGCGCAAAGCTGAGCGCTGCGACTTGCAGTGGTGGCGATACTGGGCCAACGTGCTTTTAGGCGTGGGATAATCTCGAGGCGTAAAAAGTTACGATCGTATTTATCGTCTTGATTACTTTCATCTTCGATATGCACTAGCTGCCGGGTTTGGGCGAAAGCTTCAATCTGCTCACGGCTAATATCGAGCAAGGGACGCACTTGCAGGCAAGCTCCCTTCTCGCCGAGTGGGAGCATTTGGATTGGCCCCATGGCGGCTAATCCTTTGGGGCCCTGACCGCGTTTGAGGGCGAGTAGAATCGTCTCGAGTTGGTCATCTTCATGGTGGGCGGTCAGCAGTACATCCTGAGGCTTGAGGTGCTGCAATATCGCCTGATAACGCATTTTTCGCGCCTCGGCTTCAACACTCACTCTCGGCCCTAAGGTGAGTTGTACTCGCTCGACTCTGATTGGCAAACCATAGTTGGCGGCGCGAGTTTGGCAGTGCACGGCCCAAGCGTCGGCATTAGGGCTCAAGCCATGGTGCACATAAATTAGCTGATAATGTAACTCGGGGTGATGTTTAGCGAATTCACTCAAACCGTAGGCGAGCACTTCGGAATCGACGCCGCCGCTGTAAGCGAGGACTAACTTGCTCCCCGCTTGCAGCGGTAAGCTCGCTAAAAATCGCGCTATATGGGCACAAAGTTCCATCGCCGCCATTGCACTCACCCTATAAAATCCATCACTCGCTGACTTTCAATTATCCCCCAGCCACCCCCAAGTCTTTGTCAGGTTATCGATTAGGGGAACAGGATCCGCACCTTATTTGGCCCAAGCAGGTTCTCAAGGGCAAACACCAATTCATCACTGGGGTTGACTCGCCAATTTTCCGCCAACCTAAATTGGCCTTTGGCCTGGGCTTGACTGTAGTTAATCACCACGGGCACGGCACCATTACGCCACGGGCTGATTGACTGCTCGATACTTTCGAGCACGCTTGGCGTTAGCTGCGAGGCGTCTAAATCGATTTCTAAGGCGCTGGCAAAGTGGCTACGCGCCTCGCTGATATCGATAATATTACGCGCCGTCATGCGGTTGCCACCGGCAAAATCATCGAAGCTTACTTCACCTTCGCAGATCAGGATCCTGTCCTTCTCGAGCAGATGGTTAAACTTCTCAAAGGCTTCGGTAAAGAGCATCACCTCGAGGCGTGCACTCTTGTCATCTAGCGTCAGCAGACCCATTTTTGAGCCACGCTTAGTGAGCATCACCCGGGTTGCTACCACAAGACCCGCCGCCTTCACCGTTTTGCCGCGATCGGTTGGATGCACGTCCTTTAAGCGCCCAGAAGTGTAATGCTTAAGCTCTTTAAGATATTGATTAATCGGGTGACCGGTTAAATACAGACCTAAGGTCTCGCGCTCCCCTTCGAGCCAAATTTTATCGGGCCACGGGGTACATTCGACAAACTGCTGCTTGCTGTCTTCAGGGTCGCTATTAAGCAGACCAAACATATCATGCTGGCCAATGGCCTCGGCCTTAGCGTGCTGATCGGCGGCGCTTATCGCCTCGGGCAAAGTGGCCATCATAGAGGCGCGGTGCGGCCCAAGCGCATCTAAGGCGCCAGCGCAGATAAGCTTTTCAATCACCCGCTTGTTAAGCTTTTTAAGATCGATACGGGCGCAAAAGTCGAATAAATCTTTAAAGGGGCCATCTTTACGTGCCTCTAAAATCGACTCAACCGGCCCCTCACCCACACCTTTGATCGCGCCAATGCCGTAGACGATACGCAGCTCATCATCGACGGTAAACTTAAACAGACCTTTGTTCACATCCGGCGGAATAATAGTGAGTCCCATGCGCTCACATTCATCCACTAGGGTGACGATTTTATCTGTGTTGTCCATATCGGCGGACATTACTGCCGCCATAAACTGCGACGGGAAGTGAGTCTTGAGCCACAGCGTTTGATAGGACACGAGCGCGTACGCGGCGGAGTGGGATTTGTTAAAGCCGTAGCCGGCAAACTTTTCCACTAAGTCGAAGATTTTCATCGCCAACTCGCCATCGACGCCGTTCTTAATCGCCCCTTCCTTAAAGGTACCGCGCTGTTTGGCCATCTCCTCGGGCTTTTTCTTACCCATAGCGCGGCGCAGCATGTCCGCGCCGCCTAAGGTATAACCCGATAGTACCTGCGCAATCTGCATCACCTGCTCTTGGTACAAAATAATGCCGTAGGTGGGCGACAACAGCTCCTTCAAGGATTCATGCTGATATTGAGAATCGGGGTAGGACACTTCTTCACGACCATGCTTACGCTCGATAAAGTTATCCACCATGCCCGATTGCAGAGGGCCTGGGCGGAACAGTGCCACGAGTGCGATCATATCTTCGAAGCAGTCAGGTTGAAGACGCTTAATCAAATCCTTCATACCACGGGATTCCAGCTGGAATACCGCAGTGGTTTCATAGCGTTGCAGCAAGCGGAACGAAGCCGGATCGTCTAGGGGAATCGCCTCAATCCGCACCGGTGGACGGCCGTTTTTAACCTCCACCTTGTTGATCATCTCCAGCGCCCAGTCGACGATGGTGAGGGTTCTTAATCCCAAGAAGTCGAATTTGACTAAGCCAGCGGTTTCCACGTCGTTCTTATCGAACTGGGTTACCGGGTTTTTACCTTCGGCGTCACAGTAAAGCGGCGAGAAGTCGGTGATCTTGGTGGGCGCAATCACCACGCCCCCCGCGTGCTTACCGGCGTTACGGGTCACACCCTCGAGCTTACGGCACATGTCGATAAGATCTTTCACATCCTCATCGGCATCGTAGGATTCCTGCAGCGCAGGCTCGACCTCAAAGGCCTTGGCGAGCGTCATGCCTGGCTCTGGCGGAATCAACTTAGAAATACGGTCCACAAAGCCATAGGGATGGCCAAGCACACGACCCACGTCGCGGATAACCGCCTTGGCCGCCATGGTACCGAAGGTAATGATCTGCGATACCGCCTCACGGCCGTAGAGTTCGGCCACATGGTCAATTACCTCATCGCGTCTATCCATACAGAAGTCGACGTCGAAGTCAGGCATAGATACCCGCTCTGGGTTGAGGAATCGTTCGAACAGTAGGTCGAATTCGAGGGGGTCTAAGTCGGTAATTTTAAGGGCATAGGCCACAAGCGAGCCCGCACCCGAGCCACGGCCTGGCCCCACGGGAATGCCGTTATCCTTACCCCACTGGATAAACTCCATCACGATAAGGAAGTAACCGGGGAAGCCCATCTGGTTGATAACCTTAAGCTCCACATCGAGACGCTCGTCATATTCACCGCGGCGCTCGGCGCGCACTTGTGGATCGGGGAATAAGAACTCTAAACGCTCTTCAAGCCCCTTCTTAGAGCAATCAACCAGATAATCCTCAATCGACATATCGCCGGTGGGGAAGTTAGGTAAGAAGTATTCGTATAAGCGGATGGTAACGTTGCAGCGCTTGGCAATTTCAACGGTATTTTCAAGCGCGGCAGGAATGTCGGCAAACAGCTCGCACATTTCCTCTTCGCTACGAAGATACTGCTGCTCACTGTATTTTTTAGGACGGCGGGGATCGGCAAGCGTAAAACCATCGTGAATCGCCACACGGATCTCATGGGATTCAAAGTCTTCGGGTTTTAAAAACACCACCTGATTGGTGGCCACCACTGGGATGCCCTTTTCCTGCGCCAGTCCCACCGCCATATGCAGGTAACGCTCCTCATCGGTGCGCCCCGTACGCAATAACTCGAGGTAATAACGCCCTTCAAAATGCTGCTGATAAAACTCGCATAAGGACTCAACTTGGGTATTGTTGCCCTTAAGCAGCGCCTTACCTACGTCTCCTTCCCGACCGCCAGATAGCAGCAAAATGCCTTCGTTGTAGGTGACCAGCCACTCTTGGTCAATCACCACGCGCCCTTGAACATGGCCACGTAAATAGGCTTGGCTGATGATTTGAGTGAGGTTTTGATAGCCATCATTATTCATCGCAATAATGGTTAAGGCACAAAACTCACCATCAAATCCCGGCACTTGCATCCAAAAGTCCGCGCCGATAATCGGCTTGATCCCCGCCCCGTGGCAGCCACCATAAAACTTGACCAGACCACAGAGGTTGTTTTGATCCGTTAAGGCCACAGCGGCCATGCCCTTCGCCTCAACTTGGGCGAGGATGGGTTTGACCTTAGCCACACCATCGGACATAGAAAAGTCACTGTGGACACGAAGATGCACAAAACGAGGATCGGACATAATTAGAATTATCTTTGAATAGCAGGTTAACAATCACTAAAAAAGCAGACTAACAAAGTCACAGCCCTTGGGCTAGTGACTTTGCTCTCAAGCTGAAGTGAAAACACTCAATCGGTGTTAACGCTCCAGTAATGCCTTGACGGGTTTGAAACTTTTACGATATTGGTCGAACACGCCGTGCTCGGCGATGGCGTCAAAATGCGCCTTAGTCGGATACCCCTTATGCTTAGCAAATCCATACTGGGGGTAAGCGGCATCGAGGGCATCCATCTCCCGATCGCGGGTGACTTTGGCAATAATCGACGCCGCACTGATACTCGCAATCAGGCCATCACCTTTGACTATGCTATGACTGGTCAGAGTCAGCCCCTGATGCGTAAACGCCGGGCTGCGATTACCATCGACTAAAACTAACTCGGGCGCACGTGTAAGCCCCGCTACCGCACGCTGCATCGCAAGCATTGTGGCATGGAGGATATTCAGCTCATCGATTTCCAAAGGACTGGCCCGCCCCACATGATAACTCAAGGCTTTTTCACAAATCTCATCGAACAAGGCCTCGCGGCGCTTCTCGGTAAGCTTTTTAGAATCATTTAAGCCAGCAATGGGACGATTGGGGTCGAGGATCACCGCAGCGGTGACCACATCGCCAACAAGTGGGCCACGGCCAACTTCATCCACCCCCGCCACTAAACCTGTTAAGAAGGTGGCAATATCGGCGTCGGTCAACGTCTTAAATACCGCCATTAGTTCACATCCTTAGCATCGACGAGTGCAAGCACCGCCTCTGCCGCTTTTTGACTGGCATCACAGCGCAGCATGTGATGTAAACGCTCAAACTCGGCTTTGATTGGCGCAAAGTCGCGGTTCAGCTCAACGCCAACCGCAGCGGCAATCTTTTCTGGGGTGCAGTCGTGCTGGATAAGCTCTGGCACTACATCTCGTCCCGCTAACAGATTCGGCAGGGAGAAACGGTTCACTTGCATCATAGTTTTCGCTATCTGATAGGTCAGCGGACTCACGCGATACGCCACCACCATAGGACGTTTGATCAGCATGGCCTCAAGTGTTGCCGTGCCCGACGCCAGTAAAATGCCATCGGCGGCGGCCATCACCTCACGGGACTTGCCTTCCACCATGTGGATTTCCAGATCCGGTGCATGCGCTTTTAATGCTTGCTCAAACTGCTCACGGCGCTTTTGGTTCACTAAAGGCGTCACAAAGCGAATATCGGGAAATTGCTGCTTGATAAGTAGCGCAGCCTTCACAAAAGGCTCGGCCAATTGCTTTAATTCACCGCCGCGTGAGCCGGGTAAAATCGCGAGGTATTCGGCATCAGGATCGAGCTCAAGCAGTTGACGGGCGCTCGCTTTATCACTCTCTAACGGAATATCGTCAGCCAAGGTATGGCCAACAAAGGTACAAGGCACCTGATGCTTATCGTAAAAGGCCTTCTCAAAGGGCAATAACGACAGCACCATATTGGTGGCCTTAGCGATTTTAAAAATACGCTTAGGGCGCCATGCCCATACCGAAGGGCTCACGTAGTGAACGGTTTTAATTCCCTGCGCCTTTAACTTAAGCTCAAGACCAATATTAAAATCCGGTGCATCGATACCAATAAAACAATCGGGCTTAAGCTCGGTGATGGACTTAATTAGGGATGAGCGCACGTGGAGTAAGCGTGGCAAGCGTGATAGCACTTCGACTATCCCCATCACGGCTAACTCTTCCATCGCGAACAGAGATTCGAAGCCTAGGGCTTCCATTCGAGGTCCACCAATACCGACAAAACGGGCGTTGGGGTGTGTTTTTTGCAGTGCAGCCATTAAACCTGCACCTAAAATATCGCCGGAGAGTTCTCCGGCGACCATTGCAAACACTAATTGAGATTTTTTGCTCATAAACCAATCATATCTGACAAGTGAATGGCACCGCAGCGTATCTCTGCCATGGCATTGTCTAAAGCAGAATATTACGAGCAGTGCCTATGAATGGCATAGTGTAGAGTCTAGGACTCTTAACGAATAATGCCGCGACCCGATGATTTAACAAACTCAATGAACGACTTAACTTGCTCATCGTTCTGCGCATCTTCGGCAAGCGCTTCAATCGCTTCATCAACAGTTAAACTGCTGCGATATAAGGTTTTATAGGCACGGCGTACCGCTAATTGGCTCTCCTTTGAGAAACCACGGCGCTTCATACCTTCGCTGTTTAAGCCTCGAGGAATGGCAGGTTGTCCCGCCGCCATCACAAAGGGTGGCACATCCTGTAGCAATAACGAACAACCCGCGGTAAAGGCGTGGGCACCGATATGCACAAACTGGTGAACCCCAGTCATACCACCGAGAATCGCCCAGTCACCCACATGCACATGGCCTGCGATAGAGGCATTGTTAGCCATAATCACGTTATTACCGACCACACAGTCATGGGCGATATGCACGTAGTTCATAAACAGGTTATTAGAGCCGATACGAGTTTCGCTATTATCTTGAACCGTACCACGGTGAATGGTCACATGTTCACGGATAACGTTGTTATCGCCAATAATGAGTCGAGTCGGCTCGCCAGCGTATTTCTTATCTTGGCATTCTTCACCCACGGAGGCGAATTGGAAAATACGGTTGCCTTTACCGATAATGGTTGGCCCCTTCACCACTACGTGGGAGCTTAACCAACAATCGTCGCCAATCTCGACACCCGCGCCCACATAACTCCATGGGCCTATGGTGACGTTTTTACCAATTTTTGCATCGGGATGCACAAACGCTAATGTATCTATCACTGATTAATCTCTCTGCGGGCACACATGATTTCAGCGGAACAAACCACTTCACCATCCACTTTGGCCTCACCATAGAAAACGCCAATCCCGCGGCGCTCTTTAATCATTTTGACTTCAAAATGGATTTGGTCGCCAGGCTCAACCACACGTCTAAAACGTGCATTATCGATACCAGCAAAATAGTACAACACACCAGGAGGCGGTACATCGTCACTCATGGTCTTAAACGCGAGCAGACCAGTGGCCTGTGCCATAGCTTCTAAAATCAGCACGCCGGGCATCACAGGCTGAACAGGGAAATGTCCCTGGAAAAAGGGTTCATTAATCGTCACGTTTTTAATCGCATGGAGACTCTCACCTGGGGTGTAATCCAAAACGCGATCGATTAATAAAAATGGATATCTATGGGGTAGATACTTAAGGATCTCCGTAATATCCATAGTGTTCATTTGATTAGACACGAACCTAGTTCCTCAAAATTGCCTTGGGGCAATTACTCTGGTGTATTTGAATTCTTTTCCAACGTTTTCACACGTTGAAACAGTTCATCCAATTGACGGAAGCGAACTGTATTTTTACGCCACACTTTGTTTTCCATTGCCACTGTCGCAGAAGAATACAAACCAGGCTCACGCATGTTACCTGTAACGTTTGTCGCGCCAGAAAGATGGACACCGTCGGCAATGGTCAAGTGGCCTGCAATCGCGCAGTTACCACCAATAATACAATGTTTACCAATGGTTACACTGCCAGCAATGGTCGTGCTGCCAGCGATCGCGGTATTTTCACCAATTATATCGTTATGGGCAACCTGTACTTGGTTGTCGATGATCACACCGTTATGGATCTCGGTATGACCTAAAGCCCCACGGTCGATGGTTGAGTTCGCACCGATTTCGACGCGATCGCCAATGCGTACACCACCGGTTTGTGGAATTTTAATCCATTGTCCACGCTCGTTGGCGTAACCGAAACCGTCGGAGCCAATAATGGCGCCGGAATGGATAATACAATCTTGGCCTAAATGAACGTTATGATAGAGGGTCACATTGGCCCACAGACGCGTATTAGAGCCTACGATAGAGTCTTGACCAATCACAGAGCCCGCACCAATCTGCACGTTTTCGCCGAGGATCACATTCGCGCCGATCACCACATTGGCACCAATCGCTACACCTTCGCCTAACTGGGCAGAAGAGTCGATTTGTGCCGAGGGATGGATACCTAGGGCCGCCTTGGGCGTGGTATCTAAAAACTGTGCCACACGGGCAAACCCCACATAGGGGTCTTTAACGACTAACGCAGTGCCTGAATAGTCCTGCGCGTCTTTAGCCGACAATAACACCGCGCTCGCTTGAGTTGACTCAAGCTGAGCACGGTATTTGCTGTTGGCTAAAAAAGAGATTTGACCCGATTGGGCATGCTCAAGGGTCGCAACGCTGTTGATCACTAACGTTTCATCACCTTGGACAACGCCATCTAATAACAGGCTTAGCTCTTTTAAAGTCACACTTTTCATTAATTACTTGCCTTTGCTTAAGGCTTCAACCACTTTGCCACTGATGTCAGCATTTGGCTTAACATAAATGACAGCACCGCGCTGTAAAACTAAATCGTATTTTTCTTTTTCAGCGATAGTGTTAATGGCTTTTTGAACCTTAACTAACAGTTTGTTTTGCTCTTCACCTTGGCGACGACGTAAGTCTTCATCCAACGCTTTACCTTTTAGCTGATATTCAGATTTTAACGCTTCCATTTTACGAACCAGCTCAGTTTTTTGCGTGTCATTCATTAACGCGCCGTCACGTTGCTGCTTCTCCATCAGAGAGCGCATTTCTTCTTGCATTTTCTGAACTTCAGCCATGCGATCACCAAACTCTGATTTTAGAGATTGGGAGATTTGCTCACGTTGAGGTAACTGCTCAAACACAGCGCCCATATCAACAACAGCAATATTTTCTGCCTGCGCCGCTAAAGGTGCACCTAATAAAGCCAACGTCACCAGGGCACGGTTTACCATCTTGTTCAAAATAGACTCCTTGTTACCTTTGTTATATTCAGCAAAACCTGCCGAGTGTATGCCTTTTAAAAAGTTTTGCCAATATTGAACGAGAAGATCTCTGTTTGATCGCCTTCGTATTCTTTAATCGGCCATGCCAAGCTGAATACCATTGGTCCCATAGGAGACAGCCACTGTAAGCTTAGACCCCAAGAGGCTCTGATACGACCTGGATCACTGTAGTCCTGCAGCTTATCAAACTCTTCCGCTGGCAGCGTTTGATACTTAGCGAAATCGAACTCAGTATCCCATACGTTACCCGCATCGACGAAGAAGCTGGTACGAACAGAGTTAGTGTAGGCCTCATCCAAGAATGGTGTTGGTACAATCAGCTCCATACTGGCGGTTGCAATCGCGTTACCACCGATTGAACGACCAGAACTGACCTGAATACTGTTTGGATCGCCCGGTAAGCTACAACCGTCACCCGATGGATCCGGCGCACAAGGCTCACTACCACGGAAGAGATAGAATGAACGAGGACCGACCGAGTTAGACTTAAAGCCGCGTAGTGAGGTACTACCGCCCGAGTAATAGTTTTCCCAGAATGGCAGGATTTGGTCATTATCATTAAATTGACCGTAACCGTTGCCATAACCTAAACGACCACGCGCTAACAGCACAAAACTGTGGCTGCGAGTGATAGGGAAATAATAGTTAGTGTCGAAGTCCGTCTTAAAGTACTGCAGATCCGAGCCAGGTACAGTCATCTTACCGCTTAAACGCTGTGACGAACCGTCCGTTGGGAAGGTGCCACGGTTTAAGGTGCTGCGGTACCAGCCTAAGCTGAGCTCGAAGTTGTCGAAGCTTAAATCGGCATTAGGATCATCGTCACGGTAGATATTGTAGAAACGCAGTGCCTGTTCGTAGGCAGAGATTTCTGAAATCGTGTTATGACGATAGCCAATACCACCGTTGATACGGTTGTATTCGTTAATTGGGAAGCCTGAGTTTAATGCCACACCGTAGGAGCTGTTTTTATAGCGTTCAAGGTTAGCCTCGTTCGCATCAAACTCGTTCCAGTAAACGCTGCCGCCTAAGCTCACACCATCTTTGGTCCAATAAGGATCGGTGTAAGATAAGTTAACGTTCTTAGAATACTTGTTAGTGCTTAAACTCACGCCCGCTTGGTTACCCGTACCGAGGAAGTTATTTTGCTGCACACCAAACTGCAGACTTAAGCCCGATTCAGTACCATAACCCACACCGGCGTTAAATGAGCCCGATGGTTGCTCTTTAACCTTAACAGCCACATCGACTAAATCGTCGGTACCCGGCACTTGAATGGTTTCAGTGTCGACGGTCTCGAAGAAGCCTAAACGGTTTAGACGGGCTTTTGATTGCTCAACCTGCGCCGAGTTTAACCAAGCACCTTCCATCTGACGCAGCTCGCGGCGCATCACTTCGTCTTTAGTCACTGTGTTACCGGTGAAGTTAACCGAACGGACATACACACGTTTACCCGGTTTGATATTGATGTTTAAGGTCACTTCCTTGGTCTTATCATCAATTTCAGGGTAGGTTTTCACTTCAGGATACGCATAACCAAAACGACCTAAGTATTTGCTGTACATCTCTTCGGTGAAGGTCACATCACCGCCGTTGTACATATCGCCCGCCTTAATTGGCAGAATCGATTTCATTAACTCTTCACGGCCCATTAAGTCGCCAGTGAGGTTAACGTCTTTAACCTTGTACTTCTCACCTTCGTTGACGTTGATGGTGATATACAAACCTTTACGGTCAGGCGTCATCGCCACTTGAGTCGAGGTGACTTCAAAGCGAATATAACCCTTGTTGTGGTAATAGGTTTTAATGGTTTCAAGGTCAGCTTGCAGCTTTTGCTTCTGGTAGCGACGCTCACCGAACAGATCCCACCAGGCCACGTAGTCTTTAAGCTCTAACATGCCGATAAGCTCAGCATCGGTGAACTCTTTGTTACCAACCACGTTAATTTGGCGAATTTCAGCCGCTAAACCTTCGGTGAACTTGAATTTGAGTTCGACACGGTTACGGGGCAAGTTAATCACCTGCGCTTCGACTTTCGCACCGTATTTACCCACACCGTAGTAGAAGTCTTGTAATCCCTTCTCGATGCCCGTCAGCATAGTACGGTCTAAGGACTCTCCGACTTTCACGCCTGAGCCGTCCAGACTTTCCTGTAACTGCTCATCTTTAATGTCTTTGTTGCCTTCAAAGGTCACGGCGCTGATCGTTGGTCGCTCAGTGACTTTGACAATCAACACCCCGCCATCATGACTAACTGAGATGTTCTCAAAGTTAGTCGATGCATACAGGCTTTTAATGGCTTGTTGAATTTTTAACTGGTCAACAGTGTCACCCACTTTCACTGGTAAGCTTAACAAGGCAGCACCCAGTGCGACTCGCTGCAAACCTTCAACTTGGATGTCGGTCACTTCAAAGGGTTGGAACGTATCCGCCAACACAGTCCCTGAAAACGACGCACCGACGAATAACATCGAGGCAAAAAGTTTATTCAATCTCATAGAGCACTTCTAATTATTAGTCTGTCCTTGCTCAGAGTCGGGCAAAGTCATTGAAGAGCGCGATGCTCATCAACATCAGCAGCAATGCTGCCCCAAATCTGAATCCTATTTCCTGTACCTTTTCAGACACAGGTTTACCAGTGATTACCTCAACGAAGTAATACAGCAGGTGTCCCCCATCGAGCACAGGCAATGGCAGCAGGTTAATGATGCCTAAATTGACACTGATAAGCGCGAGGAAACCGAGAAAGTAAACCAAGCCATAGTTTGCACTATTGCCCGCACCCTGTGCGATTGAGATAGGTCCACTTAAGTTTTTCACTGACACATCGCCAGTAAATAATTTGCCAATCATCTTAAAGCTCACAGCAACAAGTTGCCATGTTTTATCGGCTGCGATAGCAAAAGATTCGATTGGGCCATATTCAAGTTGCAGGCGCATATTCTCAGGCCACTGTGCCTGAGCGGGGCTCACCCCAAGTACACCAACCTCTTTGCCATCACTATTTTTAACACTTGCAGGTGTCACTGAGATGGCAAACTGCTCGCCATTACGGCGCACAGTTAACTCCACTGGCACATTGGCAGAATGTTGAATAATGTCAACAAAAGCTTGCCAATCGGTGTAATTTTGGCCATTGATGGCAACCAAGGTATCACCGACTTTCAATTCACTCTTAGCCGCCGCACTGCCTTCACTGATGAGCGCAATTTGTGGCTCAATCGCAGGGCGATACACGCCCAGCCCCAGCGCCGTAATCGGCGACTCTTTTTCTGGGTCGAAACGCCACTCGCGGGTATCAAGGGTGTAGGTGCGAGCCGTAGTGTCTAAACCCTGCAAGCCATTTAGCGGCGCGAGGGAGACGGTTAAGCTGTCATCGCCAATATGGCCCACAAGCGCTAAATTCACTTCTTCCCAATTGCGTACTGGCTGGCCTGAAATCGCCGTCACTTGCATCGGCTCACTCACTTGGATTTGCGCCGCTGCCGTGCCAGGTGTGGTTGAGGTAATCACAGGCTTAAGCGATGGCACGCCAATTAAGTACATAAAATACAGCGCGATAATCGCAAAGATAAAGTTTGCAATCGGCCCTGCGGCCACAATCGCAATCCGTTGCCATACCGTTTTACGGTTAAAGGCTTGGTCCTTTAACTCATCGGGTACGTCTTCTACTCGCTCATCGAGCATTTTGACATAGCCGCCTAACGGGATCATGGCGATGACGTATTCAGTGCCATCTTGACCCACTTTGCGCCAAATCGCCTTACCAAAACCAATAGAGAAACGTTCAACCTTCACGCCACAGCGGCGTGCAACATAGAAATGGCCGTATTCGTGGGCGGTAATAAGCAGCCCAAGCGCAACGATAAAAGAACCTAAGTTCCACAAAAAATCTAACATTCCACTCCTTATGTCATCGTCAAATCCGCTTATCCCTCATCAAATGGGGATTAAGCAAATTTCGCTAACTGTTCGCGGGCATAAATCCGCGTTTGTGCATCGAGGGCGATAATATCATCGATGCTGGTCATCGCCCGTTTAGGCACAGAAGATAAACAGGCTTCATTCACCTTGGCGATATGTGTAAAACCAATCTGCCCCTGTAAAAATGCCTCAACGGCGATTTCATTAGCGGCATTGAGTACCGTAGTCGCTTCTTGACCTTGGGCACACGCGGCGATCGCTAACGCCAAACAGGGGAAGCGGTTAAAGTCTGGCTCACAAAAGCTTAACTGTCCGACTTTGAAAAAATCCAAAGGTTCAACGCCAGAGCGAATTCTTTGTGGATAGGACATACAATGTGCAATCGGTGTACGCATATCCGGGTTACCCATTTGCGCGATCACGCTGCCATCCCGGTATTGCACCATCGAATGGATAACGCTCTGCGGATGGATAACCACCTTTAATTGGTCTTTCTGAGTATTAAACAACCAACGCGCTTCAATAAACTCCAAGCCCTTATTCATCATAGTGGCGGAGTCGACTGAAATTTTCGGGCCCATCGACCAGTTTGGATGTTTACAGGCCTGTGCAGGCGTCATCGACGCAAGACTGGCAAGCTCAGTGGTCAAAAATGGGCCGCCAGAGCCTGTCAATAAAATATGGGAAATACCCGATGCGGCTAAGTCACAGCGGCCTAAATTGGCCTGCACCTCTTCGGGTAAGCATTGAAAAATAGCATTGTGCTCACTATCGACCGGCAACAGTGTGGCGCCCGATGCTTTCGTGGCCTCAATAAAGAGTTCACCTGACATCACCAAGGCTTCTTTATTGGCAAGCAATACCCGCTTACCCGCCTTGACGGCAGCTAAGGTGGGCACTAGCCCCGCCGCGCCGACGATAGCGGCCATCACAGTATCCACTTCGGTGGCTGTGACTAAGGCGATGAGTTCATCCTCACCGCTGCTCACTTGGATATTAAGCTCAGGGGGAAGCTTAGCTTGTAGCGCTAATGCGGCCTGACTATCGACCATATGGGCGACTTGGGGGCGATGGGTCAAACACAGGGCGAGCATCTTATCGACACTCGCATTCGCCACTAAAGCGTAAACACGATAGGCATCGGGATTAGCCGAAATCACACTTAAAGTGCTGGCACCAATCGACCCAGTTGCGCCCAAAATCACCATATTTTGCATAGCGTTACATCCAAAATGCAATGTAGATTAAGGTAAACACCGGCAGGGCCGCAGTGAGGCTGTCGATGCGATCGAGCACGCCACCATGCCCAGGCAGAATCGTGCCCGAGTCTTTGATGCAGGCGGCACGCTTAAACATACTCTCGGATAAATCGCCAAGCGCCGAAATCAGCGCCACGAAAATAGTGACCGCGACCACTAAACCTAATTCCTGCTCAGGCGAAATATACATCACGCCAGCGACAACAATCAGTGTCGTCATCAGGCCACCCAATAAACCCTCTAGAGTTTTAGCAGGGCTCACCGCAGGCATCAGCTTAGTCTTGCCGACGGCTTTACCGACAAAATACGCGCCCGAATCCGCCGCCCAAACAATCAGCATCACCAGTAATACCAATGATGCGCCATAGTAAGGTGATATTTGCGAACTAATGGATTTGAGTGCAATCAGCGCCACGAAACAAGGCACTAGAGTGAGTTGTCCAAACATGGACTTTAGCATCGGGTTCTTTTGCCAGAGTTTGGCGCTCTTAGGGTAAGTCACCACCAACAGCAGCGACACTATCCACCACAGCGCACCGATGGCCATCACGGCAAGATAGATAGGATGAATTTGTCCCCTAAGCCAAATGGTGTCGGCGGGAACAATTAAATTCAACGCGATAAGTAAAATACCGACGGTGCAAGTAAAACTCCATTGAGTGACATCACATTGACTATCGATGATCCTGCCCCACTCCTTAGCGGCGATCAGAAACACGGCCACTAAGGCCCAAGCAAAGTACTCTACGGGGAGTAAAAAGATCGCTCCCAAAACTAATGGAATTAACCAAATTGCTGTTATTATACGTTGTTTTAGCAAAAAAAATCCCTCATGACGTTTTACAATGCGCGCATCTCATCAATTTGACTTCCGGTCAAACCAAAACGGCGCTGGCGACTGGCAAAAGTAGCAATCGCTTCATGAAAAGCCTGTTCATCGAAATCAGGCCAAAGGGTGTCCATAAACACCAATTCAGCATAGGCAGCCTGCCAGAGCACAAAATTGCTGATCCGGTAATCCCCACCCGTACGGATCATTAAATCAACTTCACTCTGATTTTGCATGCACAAATGTTCACTCAAGGCTTCTTCGGTGAACTGACTGCTGGTCATTTCGCCATTTTCCACCTTTTCAGCTAACTTTTGCGCAGCTTGTAGTATGTCCCAACGGCCACCGTAATTGGCCGCTACATTCAATATCAATCCACTGTTGCCTGCGGTTTTTTCTTCTGCGGCACGAATTTGTTTTTGTAAACGCGCAGAAAAACGGCTGATATCGCCGATGATATTCAATCTGACTTGGTTCTTATCGAGTAACTTAATTTCCCGTTGTAACACGGTAAAAAACAATTCCATCAGCAAGCTGACTTCTTTATCGGGTCTACGCCAATTCTCGCTGGAAAACGCAAATAGCGTCAGCGATTGTATCCCTAACTGACTGGCCGCACTCACCGCACGTCTCACCGCCTTTACGCCGGCTTTATGCCCCATCACTCGTGGTTTGCCCTGGGTTTGGGCCCAACGTCCATTACCATCCATAATAATCGCAACATGTTTAGGCAATGACTGTTTAACGAGTTCGGGTAATACCTCCGGTAAGCTTGTCTGAGCACAAGCATCCTGCTCAGTCGACCTAGATTGCGGATCAAATTCCACTGTGGATGACATCTATTACAACCCTTTAAAATAGACAAACGCCGTGTAGTATACCCCTACACGGCGTAGCAACTCTAGCTTATAGCGCCTGAGATTAGACTTCCATCAACTCAATTTCTTTGGCCGCTAAAATCTCATCGACCTTCTTAATGTGAGCATCGGTGAACTTTTGCACTTCGTCTTCAAAGCGGCGAACATCATCTTCAGTACATTCTTTGGCTTTTTCGAGCTTCTTCACTTCAGAAATCGCGTCACGGCGTACGTTACGAATCGCCACACGGCCACCTTCGGCTTCTGCACGAACCACTTTGATGAAGTCTTTACGACGTTCTTCAGTCAGTGCGGGTAATGGAATACGTAAGGTTGCACCCGCTGACATTGGGTTTAAGCCAAGGTCTGAGCTCATAATTGCTTTCTCAACCGCTTGGATTGCACTACGGTCGAACACAGTCACAGACAGGGTGCGCGCATCTTCAATACCCACGTTAGCCACTTGGTTCAGCGGGGTCATAGTGCCGTAGTAAGACACTTGGATAGAGTCCAGTAAGCTTGGGTGTGCACGACCAGTACGTACTTTCGCCATTTGGTTCTTAGTCGCTTCAACGCATTTACCCATGCGCTCTTGAGCATCTTTTTTAATATCTGCAATCACGTTAAATGTCCTTCTTGGTCATTAAATAACTTATTTCGCTTTGATCAATGTGCCTTCTTCTTCACCCATGACCACGCGGCGCAGGGCTCCTGGCTTGTTCATGTTGAATACTAGGATTGGCATGTCATGATCACGCGCCATCGTAAAGGCTGCTAAGTCCATTACTTTTAATTCTTTGTCCAGTACTTCAGTGTACGATAATTCATCGTACTTCACTGCTTCTGGATTTTTCATCGGGTCGTCAGAATAAACGCCGTCAACTTTAGTGCCTTTTAGCACGACTTCTGCTTCGATTTCAATGCCGCGTAAGCAAGCCGCAGAATCGGTAGTGCAGAATGGGTTACCAGTACCCGCAGCAAAAATCACTACACGGCCTGATTTTAATAAGCTGATAGCCTCAGCCCAATTGTAGTCGTCACACACCCCTTTTAACGGGATTGCCGACATCAGACGAGCATTAACATAGGCACGGTGCAGGGCATCACGCATGGCCAAGCCGTTCATAACCGTTGCCAGCATACCCATGTGATCGCCCACCACACGGTTCATGCCAGCTTTTGCTAAGCCTTCACCGCGAAATAGATTACCACCACCAATGACCACACCCACCTGAATGCCTAACTCTACCAGCTCTTTCACTTCTTGAGCCATGCGATCTAACACTTTAGGGTCGATGCCGAAGCCTTCGTCGCCCATCAGTGCCTCGCCACTTAATTTTAGAAGAATGCGTCTAAATGCAGGTTTTGGATTGGTGCTCATAATTTTTATATCCTGGTCATAACAAGACCGCAGCCATTGCTGCGGTCTTGGGGGTATTTAGCGTTGGCGATTAAGCCTTTTTAGAAGCGGCGATTTGAGCAGCAACTTCAGCTGCGAAATCTTCTTCTTTCTTCTCAATACCTTCACCCACTTCTAAACGAATGAAGTTAGTGACTTTAGCGCCTTTCTCTTTCAAGAATTCGCCAACAGTTTTCTTTGGTTCCATGATGTAAGCTTGACCAGTCAGAGAGATCTCACCGGTGAACTTCTTCATACGACCAACAACCATTTTCTCTGCGATTTCAGCAGGCTTGCCTTCATTCATAGAGATTTCGATTTGCAGAGCTTGTTCACGAGCGACTACGTCAGCTGGAACGTCTTCTGGATTTACGTATTCTGGCTTAGAAGCAGCAACGTGCATTGCTAGGTGCTTCAGAGTTTCCTCATCCGCTTCACCAGTAACTACAACACCAATACGCTCACCGTGACGGTAAGAAGCTAATTGAGTGCCGTCGATGTACTCAACGCGACGAACGTTGATGTTTTCACCGATTTTAGCAACCAGAGCAACACGGGCTTCTTCGAATTGGGCTTTTAAGTCTTCTAAAGACACTTTAGACGCTGCAGCAACGTCTAAAACAGCGTTAGCAAAACCTAAGAAGTTCGCATCTTTAGCAACGAAGTCAGTTTGGCAGTTTACTTCTAACAGTACTGCGAAACCTTCACCGTTTTTGATCAGGATAGTACCGTCAGCAGCGATGTTACCTGCTTTCTTAGCAGCTTTAGCAGCACCAGACTTACGCATGTTGTCAATTGCTAACTCCATGTCGCCGTTGGTTTCTTCTAACGCTTTTTTACAATCCATCATGCCTGCGCCAGTACGCTCGCGCAGTTCTTTAACTTGGGCAGCAGAAATTGCCATTGTTAAATCCTCTCTAAAAATTCGACTAATTTGCAGATATAAAACAGGGGCCGAATGGCCCCTGTTAACCAATCAAAATCTTGGTTAATAAGGGTGATGAAACTCATCCCGCCTTATTATTATTCGGCTTCTACGAAACCGTCTTGCTCAGCTTGAACAGCTAAATCTTGACCACGGCCAGCGTTAGCAGCTGCAGCAACAGAAGTAGTGTACAGGCGAATAGCGCGCATTGCGTCGTCGTTACCAGGAACGATGTAGTTAACACCGTCTGGAGCAGAGTTAGTATCAACAACTGCAACAACAGGGATACCCAGGTTGTTAGCTTCTTTAATAGCGATATGCTCGTGGTCAGCGCCGATAACGAATAATACGTCTGGCAGGCCGCCCATGTTCTTAATACCGCCTAAAGATTTTTCCAGCTTTTCAAGCTCACGAGTACGCATCAGCGCTTCTTTCTTGGTCAGCTTGTCGAAAGTACCGTCTACTGATTGGCTTTCCAGTTCTTTCAGACGCTTGATTGACTGACGAACGGTTTTCCAGTTAGTCAGCATACCGCCTAACCAGCGGTGATCAACGTAGTACTGATCGCAAGAAATAGCAGCTTCTTTGATCGCTTCGCCAGCAGCACGTTTAGTACCAACGAATAATACTTTACCTTTCTTTGAAGCAACGTTGCTGATGAAAGCCAGTGCTTCATTGAACATTGGCACAGTATGCTCTAGGTTGATGATGTGAACGCCGTTGCGAGCACCGAAAATGAATGGCTTCATTTTTGGGTTCCAGTAACGGGTTTGGTGACCGAAGTGGACACCGGCCTGGAGCATATCGCGCATTGAAACTGTAGTCATTTCTATTACCTTAAAATTTAGGGGGTTAGACCTCCACGTATCCCATGTCTTCGACCCCGCAGTTAACAGCTGAGGGCACCCCGAAGAATGTGTCGACACGTGTGTGATTTAGTATTTAGATAAATTGCCATGTATAATGGCCGCCATCTTTAGTCTTGCCTTGGGTTAAGATAAGCAAAAGCTAACCTTAAACAACCTGCAAGACTTAAACATAACGGCGCGCTTTATACCATAAATAGCCCTAAAGCACAAATTTTTGCATCGGGTGGATGGCGCCAATAGACATCGAAGACACAAGAGAAAACGCAATGAGTATAGTCATTAAGACAGCAGAAGAAATCGAGAAAATGCGCGCAGCGGGTAAGCTGGCCGCACAAGTATTAGAAATGATCGCCCCCTATGTTAAGGCCGGCGTGAGCACTAATGAACTCAACGATATCTGCGCCAAATATACCGAAGAGCAAGGCGCGATTTCTGCCCCGCTCAACTACCATGGTTTTCCTAAGTCGATTTGTACTTCGCTAAACAACGTGATTTGCCATGGTATTCCAAGTGACCGCGTTCTCAAGGATGGTGATATTCTCAATATCGATATCACAGTCATTAAAGACGGTTACCACGGCGATACCTCTAAAATGTTCTTAATCGGTGAAGTCAGCCCTAAGGACAAACGCCTGTGCCGTATCGCGCAAGAGAGTTTATACCTCGCCATTCGTAAGGTTCGCCCGGGGTTAAAACTGGGAGAAATCGGCAATACTATCGAAAAATTCATCAAAGCCAGCAAAACAGGTCTTGAGAAATATTCCATCGTGCAAGATTATTGTGGTCACGGTATTGGTGCCGGTTTCCATGAAGAGCCGCAAGTCATGCACTACCGTAATGGCGATAACACCATTTTACGCCCAGGCATGTGTTTTACCATTGAGCCGATGATCAACGCCGGTCGCCACACCACAGTGTTAGACCGTGACGATAAGTGGACTGTCACCACCTCCGATGGTAAAAACTCTGCCCAATGGGAACATACATTATTAGTGACCGAAACCGGTGTAGAAGTCCTGACTCTGCGTGATGAGGAAGACTTCCCGCGTATCATTAATCACTAAGCGACATACTTAGTACGTTAGGACTCAGAGGATTACTGAACACCTAACTCATCCAAACAAGGGACTCGATGAATACAGCTCTGCTAGCTAAACAATCATTAATCGAACAGAATCAAACGCTTTTAGCAAGATTCAAGGCCAAAACCCCGATTGAAGAGCTAGTGACGCAGCGCTGTCAGTTCGTCGATTCCCTCGTCAAACAGGCCTGGCAACAGCACGGTCTGGACCAATATCCCATCGCCCTGATCGCCGTTGGCGGCTATGGTCGCGGCGAGTTACATCCACACTCGGATGTCGATTTGTTATTCCTGTTCGAAGGTGAGTTATCAAAGGCGGCCGAAACCGCGCTCAGCGAGTTTATCGCCTTTTTATGGGACGCCAGCCTTGAGATTGGCCACAGTGTTCGCACCCTCAGCGATACTCTAAATCTGGGTCGAGAAGACATTACCATCGCCACTAATCTGCTTGAAGCAAGGTTGCTCTCTGGCCCAGAAACCCTGTTCGATCAACTCTATGACGCCATCCGCCAGAGCGACTTTTGGACGTCCAGCCAGTTCTTTATCGCCAAACGTGATGAACAAACGGCCCGCCATGCCAAGGCGAGCGCCTTTGATCTTGAGCCAAACATCAAAAGTTGCCCCGGCGGCCTGAGGGACATTCAAACCATCGCCTGGGTTGCCATGCGTCACTTTGGTGCCTCACGCCTAGAAGAACTGGTTCAATACGAATTTTTAGAACCCGCCGAATTGGAAGAGCTGCTCGAGTGTCAGCATTTTCTGTGGAAGCTGCGCTTTGCCCTGCACATGGCAGTCGGGCGCGATGAAAATCGCCTGCTGTTCGATGTCCAACGCCAAGTGGCCGAGCTAATGGGCTATGAAGATGCCACTCAACTTGCCGTTGAGCAGATGATGAAACGCTACTATCGCACGGTGCGCCGAGTGATGGAGCTGAACGAAATGCTGCTGCAACTGTTTAAGCGGGCGACACTTGGCCAAACCAAGGCCTTAGAAATTCAAGCGATTGACAATAACTATCAACGCCGCGGTGCGTTTATAGAGGCCCTAAGGGACGATTTATTCGATAGCGGCGAAGAAATTGTACGCCTCTTTGTCCATGTCGCTAAAAACTCCAATATTAAAGGCATTTATGCGCCAACACTGAGATCGCTAAGACGCGCACGCCGGGCGCAGCTGCAACCCTTGCAGGAAAATCCGCAGTGCCGCCAAGCCTTTATGGAAATCTTAAAGCATCCTCGTGGCATCTCGGCCTTATCGCTAATGCATAAACACGGGGTGCTGTCGGCCTATTTGCCCGCATGGCGCAATATCGAAGGCCAAATGCAGTTTGACCTGTTCCATGCCTATACTGTGGATGAACACACCCACAGATTGCTGCTCAATATCGAGCGCTTCTCACAGCCGGAGCAGAAGGAAGAGTTTCCTTTAGGCTCGGTGCTGATCAATCAGTTACCGAAAAAAGGTTTGTTGGTACTCGGCGCAATTTTCCATGATATCGCGAAGGGACGCGGCGGCGATCATAGCAAGCTTGGCTCAAGTGATGCCCTCGCCTTCTGTAAGCTCCACGGCTTGAACGACCACGATGGCCGCTTAGTCGCTTGGCTGGTCGAAAATCACTTAGTGATGTCGGTAACCGCTCAGCGCCGCGATATTTCCGATCCCGATGTGGTGGCCGACTTTGCCAGCAAGGTGCGCGATGCGGTGCATTTAAGTTATTTATATTGCTTAACCGTCGCCGATATCTGCGCCACCAACGAGAAGACCTGGAACAACTGGAAAGGCTCACTGCTACGCGACTTATATTTTTCCACCCAAAGGGTACTGGCGCGGGGGAAAGAAAAACCCGTCGATATCCGCGCGCGGGTGCGGGAATATCAAGCCAAGGCCAAGAAAGAGTTGCTGCGCCGTGGCGTAAAAGAAAAAGAGTTAGACACTCTCTGGCAACGCTTTAAGGCAGACTACTTTTTGCGCCACCAGCCGAATCAGGTTGCTTGGCATGCCGAAGCCATCCTTAAGCATAAACAGTTGGACGAGCCGCTAGTGCTGGTGTCTAAACACACGACGCGCGGCGGCACCGAACTCTTTGTCTACTGTCAGGATAGACCTAAGCTGTTTGCCACTGTGATGGCGGTGCTCGATAATAAAAACATCAACGTCCACGACGCTAACATTATGACATCGAAGGATAATTACGCCCTCGACACCTTCGTTATCCTCGAGCAAGACGGCGCCCCCGTGAGTCAACTCTCGCGTATTCAGAGTATCCGTAAAGCCCTTGAAAAGGCGCTCGCGAGCGATAACCCTAAGCTGCCGCGCTTTAGAAAGCTGTCACGCAAGATGAAACCTTTTAATGTTCCCACTCAGGTGAGTTTCCTTGAGAGTAACCGTCATGGTACAAGTATGATGGAACTCATCGCCTTGGATACGCCGGGATTATTAGCTAAAGTGGGCGATATTTTTTATCGCTGCAACACCACCTTGCTGGCCGCCAAGATCACCACTATTGGTGAGCGAGCAGAAGACTTTTTTATTTTGCAAACCAATGATGGCTTGCAACTCAATGAAACCCAAGAGAATACGCTCAAGGAAGCCTTGATTAGCGCGCTGAGCGCCATCAACACAGAGTCAACCAATTAACCAAAACGGGAGAAGTAAATGGAGGCTTTACGCCAACGTATTGAGGCCGCATTTGAAGCGCGTGCCGACATCACACCAAGCACTGTTGACGCAAGCGTGCGTAACGATGTGCAAAATGTCATCAATATGCTCGATAAAGGTGAACTGCGCGTCGCCGAGAAAATCGATGGCCAATGGCATGTACATCAATGGTTGAAGAAGGCGGTATTACTGTCATTCCGTATTTTCGATAACGCCGTTATCGATGGTGCCGAAACCAAATATTTCGATAAAGTACCGTTAAAGTTCGCCGAGTATGACGAAGCCCGCTTTAAAGCCGAAGCCATCCGTGTGGTGCCATCGGCAACTGTACGTAAAGGTTCATTCATCGGTAAAAACACCGTATTAATGCCATCTTATGTAAACCTTGGTGCTTACGTTGACGAAGGCACTATGGTTGACACTTGGGCAACCGTTGGCTCATGTGCGCAAATCGGTAAGAACGTTCACTTATCTGGCGGTGTTGGCATCGGTGGCGTACTCGAGCCGCTGCAAGCAGGCCCTACCATTATCGAAGACAACTGCTTTATCGGCGCACGCTCAGAAATCGTTGAAGGCGTAGTGGTTGAAGAAGGCTCAGTGATTTCAATGGGCGTTTATATCGGCCAAAGCACCCGTATTTATGACCGTGAAACAGGCGAAATCCACTACGGCCGTGTACCAGCTGGCTCAGTCGTGGTATCGGGTAACCTGCCATCGGCTTGCGGTAAATACAGCCTATACGCTGCCATCATTGTGAAAAAAGTGGATGCGAAAACCCGCGGCAAAGTGGGTATCAACGAACTGTTACGTATCGTCGATTAAGCGAAATTCGCGCTGTACACAATGCAAAAGTGCCAAGCTAGTGCTTGGCATTTTTTATGATAAACATTCGCCCTATGGGCTGAAAGACACATCAAGTTACACAGAGAAACACTCTGTTCCCAACCCCACATTTAGATACACTTCTGTGGCCAAATCCCTCTGCAAGGCCCGCAAAAACAGACTTTACTCAAAGTGTCTACTCACCCGACAAGGAGCTAAAGATGAAATCAACATTAGTAAAATTGGGCGGAGCTGCCCTGCTCTGCACCATAGGAATGGGCTCAAACGCTTTTGCCGCCATGGACCCTCAGTTAGAAAATACCTTAGTGGCGGTTTGTAAGGCTGGAGCCAGTAATAACCTGATCTCGTTTGGCAACACAATGAAGGAATATCGCATCAACCAAGGCCGAATATTCCCCCGCTTAGTCTGTAACGGCGAAAGCTTCCATCAGTTCGCCCTTAGCCAAGGCGCCGACAAAACCGCTAAACGCATAGGCCGCTATGTACAAGGTACCGTGACGATTAAAGATATTGCACAAAATCCAGTGGATGAGGTTTATGCCGTTAATTTTTAACTCAATATTATTACCAATATTAGGGCGTCTAACTGACGCCTTTTTATTGCCATAAGTACTTAGTATTAAGCATGTTAAATTAAACGCTCAACCTCTTGGCGCTCCTTGTTGGCCATAGCAATGGTTCGCCAGCCAATAATCCCTATCGCATGCTGCGCTTTATTCACCACGACCAAAAACTCAGTATCCATTTGATTCAGCAGCTGCAATGCATCTTCTGAAGTGGCGACATCGCTAATCAAAGGCACCGAGTGCTCCATAATTTGATGGGCTTTTTTACGCAGGAATGCCCTGTCGTGTTCCCGCTCAGCTGCCGTACCAATCAGAGGGCTAAGCCAATAATCGAGTAAACGCTGAGTGATCACACCGATAATTTTATGATGCTCATCGAGCACCACGGCCACTTTGGCATGGGCCGCGGTTAATAAGCGTTTAATATCGGCAAGTTCATGATCTAGGGTCACAGACACCACAGGATCCAATACCGCTGAGCCAATATGGTCACTAATACTCAGTTCATGATTGATTAAAATCTCGAGGCAGGTATCGACGATTTCAGGGTCGAATAAAGTGCCTCTGCCCGCCTTTAAAACCTCGGTCATTTTAGCGAGTCCCAAGGAGGGACGATAAGGACGGTGAGATAGGATTGAGTCGGCCACATCGGCAACGGCAATGATCTTAGCCTCATAAAGAATCGCTTTGTCCTTCAAGCCTAAGGGGTAACCCGAGCCATCGAGTCGCTCATGATGCTGCAAAATCATCTGCTTAATCGGCCACGGAAACTCCACATCCTCAACAATCTCTGCCCCATGCAACGGATGGGTTTGGATTAATGCGTACTCTTCTTTGGATAATTTGGAGGGCTTAGTCAAAATCTGCGACGGTATTGCAAGCTTACCAATATCGTGCACCAGCGCACCGATTTTAAGCCCTTCTAAACGCTGCGGCTCAAGTCCGAGTTTCTCACCAATCAAATAGCTTAATTGTGCCACCGACTTTTGGTGCCCCGCGGTATAGGCATCCTTAAGTTCTAACGCCTCAGAAATCGCGCTGATAAGCTGAGTTAAAGATTGGGATAACTGCTCTTTTTGCGCCTTGATGATTTTGGACTGGCGAGACACCGCCCTTAAACTTCGTGGAAGTTCAATCGAGTGCCACAAAATACTGGCAAAGGTCAGTAAGGAGCGAGCATCGTTACGGCTATAGGGCTCATCGCGTCCCACCACACACACTATCCCTACTAAGCGATTATGGAAAATCATAGGCACAGCGAGATAGCGCTCGCCCAGCAGTAAGCGGTCAAACAGGAGATTATCGGAGCGATTGCTCTCTAACTTATTCTGAATAATGGGTTTGTAGTCTTTAACGCATTCTTGCCATAGCTGGCTTTCAAGCTCAGAGGCTTGGGTGTTTTCCTCCACAAACTCGGCTTGGTTAACCTTAGGCGCGGGATAGTCCGAACGGGCCGCTAAGGTGAGTGACTTGGATTTATCATTATGCAGCAGGATAAAACCATACTGACTGTCCATCAACGCAATTGCCTTGGCGACCGCCACTTTAAACACCTCTTCCTGCGGCGATTGGATCACATCGTCAATATGTTGTAGCCAAGCATCACTCGCTTGGATAGCCCGACGATAATCGGAATGCAGGCCCTCAATCGGCAATTCTTCATAGTTAATATCGGCAAGGATAAGCTGCCATCCCTGCTCAGGAATGGCATATAGGGCAAAATGCACTCGCCTGCCCTGATTATCCCTCAGCACCAGCCCGATGTAGTTATCGGTACGTTGAAGAATATCGCCGCAAAGTTTGGCATTAAATTCATCGAATAACTGGCAGATGGGTTGATTGATGATTTGCGCTGCCGAACGTTGGCACCTTTCGTAAAATGCCCGGCTCATGCACTGCACTCGAAACTGGCGGTCAAGCCGTGCCCAAGAAAGAGGTAAATCCTCAGGCAGGTCTTTAATTCCAATAATGAGACTACGGCTCATAGACATCAAACACCCCTTCCATGAGTGATACACTTTGAATGGCATACATTTCAAAGTGCCATGTGACTAGATGATCATGCCTTAAATATTGCAATTAAACATACTGATAGCAAGCGCAGGGCCTTGGCTTAATCCTAAAGTCTTAACAGACAAGCAGTTAAAGCCTACTTGCCTGTCACTTTTAACTGACGTTAAAACACTATGGTTTTATTGCCGTAAACCACCACTTGCTCATTTAGAACTAGTTGTAACGCTTTACTGAGGACGCTTTTTTCAACATCGCGCCCCGCTTTGGCCATTTCGAGTGCGCTGTAACTGTGATCGACGGGGATCACATCCTGTTTAATGATCGGCCCTTCATCGAGGCAATTATTCACAAAATGCGCAGTCGCCCCGATGATCTTTACCCCTCGCTCCCAGGCTTGGCGATAGGGTGCGGCACCGATAAAGGCTGGTAAGAACGAATGATGGATATTGATGATACGGTTTGGATATTCGGCGACAAAATCCGGCGTCAGCACCCGCATATACTTGGCGAGCACCAGATAATCGGGCGCATATTGCGACACGGCGGCCAGTAACGCCTGCTCATGCTGAATTCTGTCGAGCCCTTCGTGACTCACGAGGTGAAAAGGAATATCAAATTTTTCAACCAATTCCCTTAACACATCATGGTTGCCCACCACGGCTGCTATCTCAACATTCAAGCCGCCATAGTAGGCCTTCATCAGCAAATCGCCCAAACAATGGGCCTCTTTGGTGACTAACACGACGATGCGCTTCTTGCCCGCGCTGACCAAGGTCATATGATTTTGCGCGGGTAACACCTCCCGCAGATCCTGCAGCAATTGCTCGCTATTAAAGTGCCCTTCGAGCTCAGTACGCATAAAAAATCGCCCCTGAGCATTATCCACAAACTCACTGTTTTTAATGATGTTAAGCTGATGATTGAAGCAAACACTGGTGATTTTGGCGATAAGCCCTTGGGCATCGGCGCAATCTGTCATCAGGATTTTACGTGCTAAGGCGGGTTGCGCGTTCGATACTACTTCATGCTGTGACTGCAAAATCTGATCTCCTCTATGGTCCCTCATTCGAGTGTGCCATAGCCAATCCACTCATACAGCATGAAAAGCTTATTTTTTGTGATAAAAAGTGAATTTATTGTGAGTTAACTTTATTAAACACAATAAAGCAGCGATTAATTTCAACAAGATGCAATATCAGCGCCGAGTATCTAAATAACGCTGCAAGACTTTGCGTAGGGTTTCGGCCTTGGTGCCATATACCACTTGCACACCTTTGCCCATCACAATCACGCCCTTAGCACCGAGCTGGCTGAGTCGCACTTTATTGACAAGCTCAGGGCTGTGAACACTTAAACGTAAACGGGTGAGACAAGCATTGAGTTCGACAATATTCTCACGACCGCCCAATGCCGCAATGATGGCCCTTAAGCTCTCTTTGGCGCCATGGGGTTCATCGGGTTCGAGTCGTCCTGGCGTCTTTAAATTAAATGCCAGAATACTGCCCCTAAACAGCAGATAATAAATCACCGCCGTCAGCGGCCCTAAGAATACGAACCAACCCGTATTGCGCGACAGCGAAAACAGCAACGTAAAATCCACCAGCCCATGGGAGAACACAATACTGTGGTGAATATCGAGCATGATGCAGACAAAATATGCCAGCCCCGACAGCAGCACATGGATAAGAAACAAAAAAGGCGCCACAAACATAAAGGCAAACTCAATCGGCTCTGTGACTCCCGTCAGCCAACTGGCCGCCGCCGCGGAAAGCATAATACCCGCGACCCGATTACGCTCCGAGGGATCGGCGCAGCGCCAAATAGCCAGCGCCGCAGCAGGAAGTCCCCACATTTTAATCAAATAACCGCCCGCTAAATTCCCCGCCTGCGGATCGCCAGCTAAATAACGCGCCACTTCCCCCCGAACCACTTCCGAATTCTGTAACTGGTATTGGCCGACTTCTAAATAAAAAGGCGCATTCCAGATATGATGCAAACCGAGGGGAATGAGTAAACGTTCGAGCGCGCCATAGACCCCAAAGGCAATGGCCGGTTTTTGGTAAACCGCCCAGTCGGACACCCGCTCGATGAGCAGAGATAACGGCGGCCACACATGGGCAAGGATATAACCTAAGCCCATAGCCAACGGAATGATCAATAAAGAGGCGCTACGTCGCCCTTCGAAAAAGGAGAAAATCGCTGGCAGACGAATATATTGGCTCCAACGCACGGCAAAGCAAGTCACGCCACCAATCAACATGCCGCCGGCAATCCCTGTGTCTAAGGTTTCCATGCCGAGTAGTAATTGGGTCGGCAGTTGGTAGAGATCCGCTAATGCGGCTAAGGTGGCCGTCATCACCCCATAACCAAATACGGCAGTAAAAGCGGCGATGCCTTGATCGCGGCAAAACCCTATTGCTACCGCTACCGCGAACAAAATGGGCATGATGGCGAAAATCAGCTTGCCAACCGCCAGCATTAATACGGTTAGCACCTCGGGCATAAAAGGGATTGGACTCACGGTTAAGCCCAGCATCACACCCGCTGCGGGTAAAATCGCGATCGGAATTAACAGCGCCTGACTTAAGCGCTGAGCAAATTTAAACCACTGCTGAGTAACGAAATGACCTAAGCGGCGCGTTCGGATTTGACGATTTGATTCCAGCTTTCCAGCCATTTTATCGCTTCGACCTCGGGTTCCATGGTTTCACAGGCATCAATTTCTAGACGCGCCACAACGGGTTTAGCGCCTAATTCGCTGAGCAATTCATCTACCGATTTACCCGCACCGCAAAAGGTATCGTAACTCGAATCACCAAGTGCGATTACGCTGTATTTCAGCTCGGGCAGATAAGGCGCCGTCTCCTTAAGATGATAATACCAAGGCTGAATATCGTCGGGTAAATCCCCTTGCCCAGTGGTCGAAGTCACTACCACTAACAACTCATCCTGTGGCGGCGTAAATTGGCTAATTTCATTCGGTTGCCACAATCTGGCGTCATAACCGAGTTCTGTCAGCGCTTTTTCTAAGGTTTCGGCGGTAAATTGTGCGCTACCATACACAGTGCCAAACACCAGATTAACTTTTTTCATGATATACTCCGTGCCACATGCGTAAACGCAACTTAGCTGAAGTTACTTTATTGTGAGGCTTTAGGGCAAGCAACAAGGTAAAAATTTTATAAATCAAGTTATTGAGCATGAGGAAGCACACTGATGCGACAGAGCAATAGGCAAAAACACCTCAAGCACCAACATAAAACCACCCAAATTAGACGCAAACATTACTTTCACGCCGCCCAGCAAAATCTGCAATTACCGCTAACCGTCCCAGCGGAATACTCGACCTTAGCCAGCTTGATATCCAGTCTCAAACCAACCAGTAGTTAAGACCGCCGATTGTTGCGATGAATTGCATGCAACTAGACAGATAGCCAAGATGCAAGCTGAAGTGAGCACTCGCCTTAGGCTAGAAGTATCTTTAAGTTAGTAGTCGCCTTAAGCGACCACAGGCCTTAAATGCCCAAACAAGCATTGCCTTAAACGGTCGTCGTTTGCTCTGCAATCAACACACTTGGCTCGCAACAAAGTACGGCATCATCCCAACCCAGTCCTGAAAACACGGTTTCCCATTCTGGCTCAAGCTCGGTTTCGATACTTAAGCGCTCAAGTGTCACCGGGTGAGTGAAGGTTAACTTTTTCGCAATCAGCCACAGTCGATTGATATCGAAATGCGTACGGAAAAACGCATTTTGCTTACCATCGCCGTGAGTGGTATCGCCAATAATCGGGTGACGTAAATGCGCCATATGGCGTCTGAGTTGGTGCTTACGCCCCGTTTTGGGACTCAGTTTCACTAACGCGAAACGGCTAGTAGCGTAACGCCCCGACGGATAAGGAATTTCGGTATTTAATAGCGGCTCATATTGAGTCACGGCGTCCTGCGCGGCCTTATCTTGATTGGCAAACTTGTCAGCCACCTCATCCAATTCGATTTTAAGCGCATAATCCAACACACCACTCTCGTGCATATTGCCACGCACCAGTGCCAAATATTGTTTTTCAATACTGTGGTTGGCAAATTGCTCACAAAGGGCATTGGCCACCTCACTGCTTTTAGCAAATAACAACACGCCCGAGGTGGGTCTATCTAAACGGTGTACCGGAAACACATGGCAACCAACAAGATCCCGTGTCAGTTGCATCGCAAAAAAGCGTTCACGCCGCGCTAAGTAGCTGCGATGAACCAATAATCCCGCGGGCTTGTGGATAGCCACCAAGTGCTCGTCTTGATACAAGATACGCAGCTCTGGCGCAGGCTCTGACTGTTCGTCGTTCTCGGTTGGATTGTATTTATCCTCTGGCATATCCAGCCAATCATCATCTAGGTTCATTTAACAACATATCCAATTCATTTAAGACAGCGATTAAAGGTGTTAACGCCGCTTGTTCGGACCACACATGTTCCGCCATTGGGGCTATCGCAATTTTGCTTGGCAAAGGTTGCCCCGCATCGATAAGGGCTTGCATGCGCGGAATAAAGATAAACTGCAACCATTGCGCTAACGACATCAGATCGCAGGCAAAAGGCGCCGTACTGGCCATAGCTTCATCACTGGGCGCACGAGTAGCCCAAAGCCCGGCACTTTGTAGCTCATGGGCAATTTGGGCTAGCTTGGTTTGAGTTTGGCTGTAAAGCATCGATATAAGGTCCATTAAGCCACAGTCATTCGACAATTAAGCGCTGCGACTGAGGCGATAAAAGTGTGGCAATCATACCATCGCGCACAACTTCCCCCTATAATGTCGCCAATTTATTGAGCCTTTTTGATTGATATGACAGCCAAATGACTGAAATTACCACGCTTAGCCAATTTTTAACGACAGCCAAAACCCAATTCCAAGTCTATGAATTAGGACGAAGAGTACAGCACATCGATATGCTGGCCTTCCATCAAATCGAATCATTAGTCACGCCCTACCCTTACCCTATTCAAGGGCATGCCCAATTTGCCATCGTGTTTTGGAACGAGAGCCAACAACACTTCATTTGGTTCCTAAAGCTACCGTTAGACGAACAAGGGCTGCTCTCGCCGGCGCCGCGCTCACAGTTTATTGAAATGGTATTAACAGCACTGGGGCAAGATCCTACTCAGCCATTAACCGATGAACAACAGGATCGCCTCGCTAACAATCCGTTTAGCTTTAAGCCCAGCCAAGAAAAACTGGCGGTATTTAACGCCTTAGTGCGTAAACAGTTAGGGTTAAGTGCTTCAATTCAATATGAGTTTGCGGTGCAATATCTCTCGGGGCAAATTGCAGCGAGTGAATGGCAGCATATTGGCCTGCAAGGTTTGAGCGACGTGTGTGTTCGCCTTGGGGAATTAGATCACGAGCAGCAACTCCTTGCCAGTTTTGACAATAATGCGATTGAAGTGCAAATTGCCCTGTGCCAATGTCTCGAACATCTGCATTTAACAGAGGTGCTTGCCAATAAACTTTACGCTAAGTTTGTGACGGCTCCTCCCGAGTACCAAGCCTATTACTTGCGCGCACTCGCTTCTCATACCGAATTGAGTCAGCAAGCCCTCGCCCATCTTCAGCAAACCGAGCGCTTAGAGGCCAATGAACTCATCAGCATCGCAGGCCGAAACTGGACGGTATTAAAGCAAGAGCTGAGTCGCAGTATTTATCTCGAAGCACTGGCGCGACAACCCCAAGCCTTTTTTAATCAGATCTTTGCTGATATTGTGGCAATTCCCAGTTTGCGTAACCACTTATTGGGTGAGTTAAGAAACCCCAATCGGAGTGTTCAACTATCACAGGCCATTGGTGGCTTGTTTAAGGCTACAAGTAAATGATGTCAGATCTGCTGTTAATTATTGCGCTCGTTGTGGTTGCGGCCTTTTTTTGGCAATTACGTCAAATGGCAGAATTGAGCCGTATTTTTGCCGAAAAAGAATGTTGCCGACAAAAAGTACAACTCTTAGCCATCGCAATGGAAACGGCTCGCCCCAGCCTTGGTGGCACCACAGGGATCTGTTGGAAAGCAAAGTATCTATTCGAATTCAGCACCGATGGCATCAATCAATACCGCGGCCATATTTGGATGCTAGGGAAAAAAGTGCAAAAGATTGAATGGCCTATTTTCCCAGAGCCAGAATGGCAAGAAGCACCGATGGCCAAAGGAAAGTTTGGTGGTTGCGGCAGCCAAAGTAGCTGTAGCTCAGGCAAGTGCCATTAAGCGATTGCCGTTAACCTTTAGATAAAGCAGGACTGAATAACTAACGCCGAGCCGTATAGATAACATTCAGCCATAGCTCGGCTCTACATCCGTACTCAATCAGCTTTATCTGCACGTCTGCACGAATACCAAAAAGAAAGGGCGTGGTCATAAGACCACGCCCTTCTGTTCTCTGTTAAGCTATCCCGCTATTTTCGTGCTCCCTGCACCATCCATGCGTCAACTTGCGTCCTGCATCATCCCTGTTCAATCCGTGATATTTCCCTGTACTTAACGTACTTCCCTATCTCTTGGCGTTCCTTTTACCAAGCTTGCTCTTTCCTGAGCGGTTCCAGCATCATCCGTGAAATAGGTTCAGTAGCATCCTTTCTATTGCACTCCATGTGCCATTGCAATCCTGTGCAATTAGGCTATCTATCCCTGATAGTCTTTCCTTCCGTGGTTCGCATCGCTTTCATCCTGAAAGTCTCTCCTTACCACTCCATCAGTGTTTGTTCCTTAAACACTGTCCAGTCATCCTGACTGCTAACTTCCTGTTCGCTGTAGTTCCGTCTACAAATGAATTCTACGATAGCTATGGCAGGGTGGCTTTCGCAAAAGATAAAAATGTAAGCCGCCATATTAAGTTCATAATGGAAAAAAATTCTTAACATATTGATTAGATGCGACTTACCTAAAACTAGGTAGTCATTGTCAGTCAAAAAACTTACACATCGCTTACAGCCTTGTGAGATATATCTCACAAGAAATCGGGCAAGTTATGCCATTTGAATGCACAAACATTAATTAATCCCGAGACGTTCAAGCACAGCAAAGGAAATAGCGACTGTATAAAAGAGTAAAAATCGTCCGTTAAATTTGTTTTTCAAACAGAGGGCACACAAAAGTGGACATTATGACGTATCGTAAAAAATAACGTTGGAGAATAGCAAAAAGAAAGGGGCGCACTATGTGCACCCCATTTATCCTCTGCAAGCCATCCTGCTTGATTGTGCTCCCTGCACCTTCCTTGCGATCGTTTGCTCCCTGCAAGCGTCCTTCAATCCCTTTATTTCCCTGTGTAGTAGAACCGCCACCACACTCAATCCTTTGACCCGAATATCCTATCTCGGCTCCTGTCACATCCAGTGACTCATCCCAATCGCGTCCTGCTGAATCCTTTCCTAACCTCAGTACAAGCTGTTCACCCTTATACTTATCCTTTTACTCGATACTTCCTGTATCCAGTAACGCTTAATCCTTAAGCTTGTCCTATTTCATCCTGAAACCTGCTATCCCAGCAGATACAACATCCTCTATCATCCATGAGAAAGCAGCCTTGCTTTTCCTTAGCCTATCCTAGGCAGATGACAGTTTTCCTACTGTCAGTGGTTCAAATCCAAGAACCTGAATTCGTCGCTTCTTGCGTCCCTCTCGCCTGTATTGCTATCCCTGCTATCCATTTGCTTTGGCGATGAGTTGATTCTACGTGGTTCTCGCTATTTTTGTTTCGCTTAAAGAACACACACTAGCGCACTTTTCATACAATCAAGCTTTATTCAAACGTAACACCATGATTTTAAATACACTTTAAAAACTGTGATTGCAAAACAGTCAGTAAGAAAACATTTTATCCTACAGGCTTTGTAAGCGATCTCTCACACGGGTGTCAGCTTCTCACTGTTGAGGGACATTTAGCACTTCAACTTACCGGTGAGAATTTGTGCAAACATCACCCAATCTCCCATCAAACTGTACAAGGGATATTGGAAAGTCGCAGGGCGATTATGCTCAAACACAAAGTGTCCCACCCAAGCAAAACCATACCCCACTAGGGGGATAAACAGTAAAAACCAACCATTTGCGAAAAGCAGCGCCGCCCCTAATAACAAGAGCACCAGAATACTGCCAATAAAGTGCAATCGCCTACAGCTCAAGTCTTGGTGCTGTGAGAGATAAAAAGGGTAAAACTCAGTGAAGGAGCGGTAAGGTTCATTCATCTTGTTGGCCCGTGTAAAAGAGTAATTGTCCGGCCACATTGCCTATGCTCAATTCTCCGAGGGAGACAAAATCATGTTGCATAAATAACTGGCTATGGGCTTCTTGGGTGGTAAAGACACCAATCCCCTCAAGCTCAGGCTGCTCATCGCACCAACTCACTACGGCTTGCACGAGTTGATGACCTAACCCCTTTCCCTGCTCATTGGGCGCAAGGGCGATAAATTGTAGGATCCCGCAGTGCTCGCTCGGCAGCAGCTCGACGATGCTCGATTCTTTCTTCATCATCGCCTGAGTCGATTGCCAGCCCGTACCGAGCAACATCTTGAGTCGCCAGTGCCAATAGCGACCCTCCCCGAGGGGCACTTCCTGAGTGACCACACAGGCAACACCGACTAAGCGCGTTTGGTCAAACAGCCCGATTAAGGCTTGCTTCTCCTGCCAGAGCGCATTCAGTTCTTCACGGATTGCAGCACGCAATTTTTGTTCGTAGGCGAATTTGTCTGAAGTGGATAAGGCATCCACAAAGAAAGGATCGTCATGATAGGCGTTATAGAGAACCGAAGCGGCGAGGCGTAAATCTTCGGCGGTGAGGTAAACTGCACGGCACTCATCCAAGGTATTATTGTCCATTATTAGAATTCCT
Source organism: Shewanella sp. FJAT-51649 (assembly GCF_019457435.1). Lineage (NCBI taxonomy): Bacteria > Pseudomonadati > Pseudomonadota > Gammaproteobacteria > Alteromonadales > Shewanellaceae > Shewanella > Shewanella sp. FJAT-51649. Next base: position 3,217,008 of record NZ_CP080411.1, read on the forward strand.
TGATTTAGATCACACTCTTAGGAGTAATTATCACTGTATCAAGGAAACAAAAAAGTGCAAATTTTAATCATAGATTGCATTTTTCAGTGAGTTGCATACCCTAGATAAAGGCACACAGAGAGGATGCGAGCATGGATACCACGCCAGTCGATTTGAGTCATCTGTTTGAACAGTTGGGATTAGCCAATCAAGCTCAAGCCATCAGCCAGTTTATTGCGAACCATCAACTTCCCCCAGAGACACACTTAACCGAAGCGCCATTTTGGACGCAGGCGCAAAAGAGTTTTCTGACCGAAGCATTAGAGGCCGATGCCCAGTGGACCGAAATTATCGAGCAGCTCGATGTGCAATTAAGAAAGCCCTAATAGTTTAGGGCTGACACTGAATCACTTAATAGCGAGTTGCGTTGAGTCGTTAAATTTTGCTGTAGGCGGTGTCGCCCCAGCCGACCAGCACACTGTTACTTAAGACGATTGGCGTGCATTCATCCTTAGTGGTTTTACCGTCACTGTGGGTATGCTGGGTGCGATAGAAGAGTACCAACACTTCTTTATCGGCTTGGCCGTCTTTCTGCTGCAGATAAGATTCGCTAAAGTCCGAGGCGCCCATCAGGGTCATCACTTGGTCTTTGCTCATGCCAAGGCTGAGCTTAGTCAGATTATTGCGGTTTTTGTCCTGTGTTTTTTCCCAAGATTCGTTGCTATCCCACTTAGATTCACTGTCGCCGACATTGACCACACAACCGCTAAGACCTAAGCTTGCTAACCCTAAAAACGTGACCGCGATGAGTTTGCGATTAATATTTGCGTTCATATTATGACTTCCTGTGTACTTGTTATAAAAATGCTTAAAAAGCAAAATCAATGCCAAACAGCAATACATTGATTTATAAGAACTAAAATAACCACGCCACAGTAAGTTAGTGAAAAATATGATATAGATTAAGGAATTTCACTTATTATGAGTCCGATTGACCAAGTGTTAGCAACAGCATGCGCACTCGAAGCCAGCGGTAAAACCCCAAGCCTTGCCCTGATAAAAAGCCGCGTCGGTAACAAAATCCCTATGCCGCTGTTAATCCAAGGATTACAGCAGTTTAAATCGATACCCAAAGCCGAGCGTGAGCGTTTAGCGGCTCAATCACAGCCCGTGGTTGAAGAGACACACACCGCCGAAGCTTCGCCACTCACAGTCGCCACACTGGCGCAACAGTTAGCCCAATTGCAACAGGGCATTGAGCAGGCCCTCACGTTAAAAAACAACGAGATCATGCAACTCAAAAATGAACTTATCGAGCTGAAACAACGTGTCAGTCAACTCGAATCCCAAGGAAAATCCGCTTAATGTTTGTCACCGAATTGCGCTTTGAATGCTTTGCCGATACCACCATCAGTGCGGCAGAACGTGCCATCAATCAATTACTCGAAGCTTACCGCGCTAATGGCCAAATCCTCGGCCGCGAATTTGCCGTGGCCTTTAATGAGGGCGAATTTCGAGTACGCCTACTCATGCCTGAAAAAAACAGTTTGAATCATCGCTATCACAGCCCTTGGGTGAAAAAAGCGCTGGCGGAATTAACCGAGGCTAAACTACTGGCGCCACGGGAAAAATTTATCGGTCAGGATATTAATTCTGAGGTGAGTAACACTGAGCCACCCAGCTGGCAACTGCTGTACACTAGCTATGTGCATATGTGTTCGCCCCTGCGAAGTGGCGATAACCTATTGCCCATTCCGTTGTACCAAATCCCCGCCACCTTTAATGGCGATCATAAACGGGTGATCCGCTGGCAAACCGAGTGGCAAGCCTGTGATGAGTTACAAATGGCGGCGGCTACTAAGGCAGAATTTGCCGCGCTGGAAGAATTATCCAGCCCTAGCAGTGATTTATTTAGGAGAGGTTGGGATTTACGCGGCCGAATCGAATATCTGACCAAAATCCCCACTTACTATTATTTGTATCGCGTCGGGGGGCAGGATCTGCAATCCGAGTTAGCTCGCCCCTGCCCACGCTGTGGCAGTCACGACTGGAAACTCGACGAGCCGCTATTAGATATGTTCCACTTTCGCTGCGAACCTTGCCGCATAGTGTCTAACTTGTCTTGGGACCATCAATAACGCCCCGTGTGAAAGCGCAAACTCGGCAGGCAAAATAGCCTAGTCGAGTTTGCTAAACAAGTTTGCAAGAGGCTTTTTCAAGAGGTTTTGTCAAGAGACCTTTGCAACATTTACCCCGCGCTTAACGCTTACCTATCAGGTTGTGCCACATACGTTTAAAGCTGGCAAAAATCCCCGGATGTTCGAGCGCCGGCATAGGTAATTCTTCATGTTTAACAGGCGGCGCGATACGTGGCGATAAGGCCTCAATAAATTCAGCTAAACTCGGCGCCAATTGGGTGGAAGGAAGCTCGCCGGGGATTTCAATCCACACACTACCATTAGCATTATCGACAGTTAGCATCTTATCGCCCTCATCCAGCAAACCAATAAACCAAGTTGCTGGTTGCTTGAGCTTTTGCTTCATCATTAAGTGGCCGATGATATTTTGTTGCAGAGCATCAAAATCCGCCTCGTTCCATACCTGCAGCAATTCGCCCGTGCCCCAGGGTGAATCAAACAGCACGGGCGCCGCAAAATACTCACCATAAAAGTGATTGATATCCGGCCATAATGTTAGCTCAAGCGCATGTTCAACATTCGCAAAACTGCCTAGCTGTTCACGCTTAACCGGGAACCAAGACACCGCCTCGTCGGACGCTTCATCAAACTCACCTTGAATACACAAAGATGGCTCGCCCTGCGGGTAATATCGTGGTAATTCGCCTAAAGTTGATAGGTAGGATCGATGGTAATTATCTAAAAATTTATCGAGAGCAGGCAGACAAGACACTTAAGCACAATCCAATTTCGGGTATAATGTGCGCCTATTTTGACATGGAAACAGTATTGATGACACACAATCACGATCCCTATAGTGATGCAAAAGAGCTTGCCGGCCTAACCTTAGGTAAAGCCACGGATTACCAAGCCGAGTATGATGCGTCGCTGCTGCAAGGGGTTCCTCGCTCACTTAACCGTAACGCTATCAACCTCACGGCGGAAAGTTTGCCTTTCCACGGAGCCGATATCTGGACGGCCTATGAGTTGTCATGGCTAAACGCCAAGGGCAAACCTATGGTGGCTATTGCCGACATTCAGCTAAGCCATGAAAGCCAAAATCTGATCGAGTCAAAATCCTTCAAACTGTATTTAAACAGTTTTAACCAAACCAAGTTCGACAATATCGACGCCGTGCAAAAAACCTTAGTGCAGGATCTCGGTGAATGCGCCCAAGGCCAAGTCACAGTGAAGATTATTGAGCCTAAGAGTTTTGGTATTCAACGCGTCGTCGAGCTGCCAGGCACTTGCATTGACGATCTGGATATCGAAGTCAGCGACTATGACTTTAATCCGGATTATCTTGAAAACAGCACTGATGACAAACAGATTGTTGCCGAAACACTTAATTCTAATCTGTTGAAATCAAACTGCTTAATCACCTCTCAGCCAGACTGGGGCAGTGTGATGATCCGTTATCAAGGGCCTAAGATCGATCGCGAAAAGTTACTGCGCTATTTGATTTCGTTCCGCCAACATAACGAGTTCCATGAGCAATGTGTCGAGCGGATTTTTGTCGATTTAAAACATTACTGCCACTGCACTAAGTTAACCGTTTACGCCCGCTATACCCGTCGCGGCGGACTAGACATTAACCCTTACCGCAGTGATTTTGAGCACCCAGGCGACAGCCATCGCTTAGCAAGACAGTAATCGACTTGCAGTAAAAAGCCCTGAATCATCAGGGCTTTTTTATTGTCGGTTGTAAGCTTTTGAACCAAGCTCACAACTTAAACTGCACCCACACTTAACTCAAATTCGCCTTAAAAATCTCTTGTACTTGGCTTAACGTGGCATTGTTTGGCAGGCTGAAATACAAGTAACCATCGCCACGGAATGCGCGGTCAAGCTCAAGCAACACATGGGTTTGCTCGGCATCGCACACCAGAGAAACCTCTATCTCACGCAAACGATTAAAGCCCATATTGCGCGGCTTAAACTCTAGCTCTTGGTAACAACCCGAAGTGGAACGAAAGGCGCGGGTATTGAGGAAACCTTGTTCCACATCGGCTTTCACCAACACAAAACCAAGGGTATCCATCGCCTTTAACACATGCTCAGCAATCGCCGTTGGCATAATGACCAGCGCATCGATATCGCTTGGGTCGAGCGCGGTATCTATGTCCACTCCCGTTTGTAACCATACTTGGGATTGATTATTGCGCACAGGGAGCTGAGTAAAAGGGGTTTCGGGGTGCAATTTACCTGAAAACGGGATCTCGCGAATTTCACCCGCTTGAATTTCAAAGGACTCAGTTAAGCGCCAGCTCGCCAAGCGATGGTTCTTAAAATAGTCGCCGTTATCGCTGCTCACTTTCACCTTAGTCATTAGGGCTAAGTCGAGGCCGGAGATCTGCTGCGGCACATTACCGCCTTTAACGACGATAGTGGCATGAAAGATTTGACCTGGCAGCAGTCGATTATCAATTAATTGGGTATCGACCGTCGCACCACCGATACCGACGGAGGCCAGCAGTTTTTTAAACATGGTATTTCCTTATGTTGCTAATGCTGCACCGATAAGCAGCCCTAATACAGCGTTTATTCAGTTAATTCGCAGATTTGCACTCGAGCAATAATTGCTGGAAATGCGCGCCTAAATCCTGCTGGGCAAATTGTTCACTGGCGAGTGCCATTTGCTTAAGGCTTTGCATGGCTTGCTCGACGCCCTGCTGTTCGATCAAACTTTTAGCATAGGCCGCCGCATCCGCGCCCTTTTGTAACAAGCTTGCGACTTGATCGAAACTCACCTCTTGTTCCATCACCTGCTGTAAATCGCCGAGTAATTCCGCCACCTTAGCCGACTCCACTAAGGCGCCTTCGACACTCACTAATTTACCGAGGGGATCTTGGCTGAGTTTTTCGGCCACACAGGCAGACACTGTGCCCGCCGCCGCACTTTGAGCAACCACATCGAGACCGCGGATGCGGATTTGCTCAACCACTTGTTGTAGTTGGGGATCTTGAGCAAGCCATGCCTGCTCTAATTGCTGTTTTTCATCGCCACCAAAGTAACCACAGCCACCGAGCAGTAGCAAAGTGGTGGTCGATAAAAGGCATTTGAATTTCATGATTAACAACCTTGTCAGTGAGTTCTCTGGCGTGACTATAGCGAGCTAGGTTTAATACAAAATGAAATATAAGCAGAGGAATAACAAAGTCAGTTGGAGGGACAAGAAACTGAATTCAAAGCAGTAATTCAAGAACGAAGGCAACCCAAGCCTTAGTGCAAAGACTGTACTAGATAGCCGAGCACGCCGCCAGTAATGCAGTGATACTGGTCAGTTGCATCGAAATAGCCACCTTCGCCAAGCTGTCATCCTGCACCAAGCCGTCACCATGCACTAAGCTGAGCCCAAAACGATATTCCTCATCAAGTCGGCCAAAGTAACTCTGCCAATGCTGGGCATGGGAGCTTGTGGCATTGAGTGTAGTTTCAGGCTCAATCAGCAGCCTAATATTGGAATAAAGTGGAATACGCGATGGGAGTTGAAGATAAGAACTGGGCTTAGCTTGGCTCGGTGAAGCAAAGTTCTCTTGTTGCTTAAGTTCAACCCAGTTACGGGTTTCGACAGTTTGCAGCGCGCCATCATCAACCGCCAGCAAACTGTTTGGCGCTAAGTCAAAGGCAAAGGATTTCAGCGACTGCGCTAAGCCCAAACCCGTTGCCTTAATGTAGGACTCTTTAAGTGCCCAAAGGTCAAAAAAGCGTTGCCGCTGTGCATCTTCGCCCTCAAGGGCTAATAAGCCTTCGGCCTCGATGGGGGAGAAATAATGATTAAGGATCGGGTAAATATGAGTGCTGGCGCGGGAGCGCTCAATATCCACCCCCAAGCCTAAACGGGGCTGTGCTGTGTTAGCGGTTGCGTCCGTATCATCAGCTTCCGCCAAGGCAATTAATAACCAGTCGCCACTGTGGCTCAAGTTAAACTCAATGCCAGTGCTCAGAAACTGCTCATGACTGAGACTGGGTTTGCCCTTTGCCCCATACTCAAAACACCAATCTTGGGGGGCAATCTGTCGCAGGGAGGAGTAAGCTGAAGATCCACCGCGAGATTGTAATCCTTGAGATAAGACGCAGCGCAGCGCCGCTCGCACCAATAAGCCGTTCATTTGCGCCTTGGGCGCCCGGTAACGCGCCACTTTTGCGCGCTCGTCCTCACTCAAGAGCGCCATACACGCACTCGTGCTGGCTGCATCCATTTCGGTTAATGGAATAAAAAAAAGCTCAATATTCATTCGTTTATCCCAACAATCCTTGAGTTTAACGGCAGCCCTATTCTACTCAGTTCTACTCGCCTGACGAGTAGTATCTTAATTTTGCTTCTAATCTTATGAATTTAAATGATTATTTAAATTTAAGCCTTGTGCTAAACCAGAGTTTTACTTCCTTGAACATGATCATTTGATCATTAAAAAATCATTTCAAGTCCCATATGATTGTATCGAGCCGAAACCTCAGGTAATCTGCATCACCATTGTGCGTAACAAAACACATAGCTCACGGGTTTTAAGCCTAGATTAAGCATGAGTCCACACTCCGCTTTGACAGGCAAGTTTAAGCAGTCCCGATAGATTATGTTGGATGAAAATAATAAAGATGGGACAGCACTAACAAGATGAGTTCTCGAAAAGTGGGTACTCAAGCCGCGGATCATGCTCAGGCTGACAAGCCAAACTCGGAGCACAAATCCGCCCCCAAAACGGCAAGGCATCGCAATGCCACCACCACGCCGGAGATGCGACACTTTATTCAGCAATCTGAATTGAGTGTGAGTCAGCTCGCCAAAATTTTAAATATTACCGAAGCCACAGTGCGTAAATGGCGCAAGCGCGAGTCAGTGAACGACAGCCCGAATACCCCGCATCACCTCAATACCACCCTCACGCCGATGGAAGAATACGTGGTGGTGGGACTGAGATATCAACTTAAACTGCCGTTAGATAGACTGCTCAAGGCCACTCAAACCTTTATTAACCCCAATGTGTCCCGCTCGGGGTTGGCACGCTGCCTTAAGCGTTATGGCGTTTCGCGCCTCGATGAGTTTGATCAAGAGCTAGTGCCTAAACAGTATTTTAATCAATTACCGATCAGCCAAGGCAGCGATGTACAAACCTACACGGTTAACTCCGAAACCTTGGCCAAGGCGCTTGCCCTGCCAAGCACAGATGGCGATACCGTAGTACAAGTGGTGTCCCTCACCCTGCCGCCGCAATTAACCGAGGCCGAACCTAAATCGGTACTCCTTGGCATAGATAGCAAGGCGGATTGGATTTATATCGATATTTATCAAGACAGTAACACCCAAGCGGCCAATCGCTACATTGCCTATGTACTGAAGGATGGGCCGTTTCATCTGCGTAAATTGCTGGTACGCAACTACCACACTTTTTTAGCCCGCTTTCCTGGCGTACAAACCCCAAAAGCCATCGCTAAATCCCTTAATAAGGCAACGGCCAAACGCTTTGCCAGTGGAGACTCGTTATGAGCCATACCCCATCACAGCCTCAATTATCAACCGATGAAAAAGCCGATAAGAGACTGAATAAACGCTTAAAAGATATGCCGATTGCCATCGTTGGCATGGCGAGTATCTTTGCTAACTCCCGCTATTTAAATAAGTTTTGGGATTTAATTTGCGACAAGATTGATGCCATTACCGACGTACCCGAATCCCACTGGTCGATTGATGACTATTACGATGCGGATAAATCCAAGGCCGATAAGAGCTACTGCAAACGCGGCGGGTTTATGCCAGAGGTCGACTTCAATCCGATGGAGTTTGGTCTGCCGCCCAATATTTTGGAACTCACCGACAGCTCGCAGTTACTCTCACTGGTCGTCGCCAAGGAAGTTCTACAGGATGCAAACCTGCCAGACGATTATGACCGTGACCGCATCGGCATCACCCTAGGGATTGGCGGCGGTCAAAAGTTAAGCCATAGCCTCAACGCGCGCCTGCAATATCCAGTACTGAAAAAAGTATTTAAAAGCAGTGGCCTGAGCGATGATGATAGCGAGCTGCTGCTCAAAAAATTCCAAGATCAATATGTCCACTGGGAAGAAAACTCCTTCCCCGGCTCCCTCGGTAACGTGATTGCCGGACGCATCGCCAACCGTTTCGATTTAGGCGGGATGAACTGCGTCGTCGATGCCGCCTGCGCCGGCTCGCTTGCCGCCATGCGTATGGCGCTGACCGAACTGACCGAAGGTCGCAGCGACATGATGATCACCGGCGGTGTCTGTACCGACAACTCGCCCTATATGTATATGAGTTTCTCAAAGACGCCGGCTTTTACCACCAACGAACAGATTCAACCCTTCGATATCGACTCTAAGGGCATGATGATTGGCGAAGGGATCGGCATGGTCGCCTTAAAACGCCTCGACGATGCCGAGCGCGATGGCGACCGTATCTATGCGGTAATCAAAGGCGTTGGCGCCTCATCGGACGGTAAATTTAAGAGCATTTATGCGCCGCGTCCCGAAGGCCAAGCCAAGGCATTAGAGCGCGCCTATGATGACGCTGGCTTTGCGCCGCACACCGTTGGCTTGATTGAAGCCCACGGCACAGGCACAGCCGCAGGCGATGTGGCCGAATTCAATGGCTTAACCTCAGTATTCTCTAAGGATAATGAGCAGTTACAGCATATCGCCTTAGGCTCAGTTAAATCTCAGGTCGGTCACACTAAGTCCACCGCGGGCACGGCGGGCGTGATTAAAGCCGCATTGGCGCTGCACCATAAAGTCTTGCCGCCTACGATCAACGTGAGTCAGCCTAACCCTAAATTAAACATTGCCCACTCGCCTTTTTATCTCAATACCGAGGCGCGCCCTTGGATCCAACGCAGTGACGATACGCCGCGCCGCGCAGGGATCAGCTCCTTCGGTTTTGGTGGCACTAACTTCCATTTAGTGCTCGAAGAATATCACCCCGAACACGCGCGCGATGACGCTTATCGCCAACGCAGCGTGGCACAAAGCTGGCTGTTTGCCGCCGCCGACAAAACCGCGCTGCTTGGCGAGTTAAAGGCCGCGCTGCGGCAAGCAACTGCGACTAAGGCAGATCTGTCTGAGGCGCACTTTGTTGCCTTTGCAAAATCCTACGCCCTGCGTGAACTCCCCCCGCAATCGGCACGCCTTGGTTTTATCGCCAAGGATTATGCCCAGTTACAGACTCTGTTAACCCAAGCGATAGCGCAGCTAGAATCCAATAGCGCCGAGAGCTGGCAGTTACCCTCAGGGATAAGTTTCCGCGCCCAGGCACTGGTCAAGGATAACAACAAGGTTGCGGCCTTATTTGCAGGCCAAGGCTCACAGTACCTGAATATGGGACTGGAAATTGCCAACAACTTCCCCGAGCTTCGCCGTCATATCCACGCCAGTGATAAAGTGTTTAGCGACCGTGGTGAGGTTGCGCTTTCAAGCGTGCTATACCCTATCCCCGCCTTCGATGATGAATCGAGAAAAGCGCAGGAAAGTGCGTTAACCAATACCCTTTATGCCCAAAGCGCCATCGGCGCGCTCTCAATGGCGCAGTATGCCCTATTTACTCAGGCGGGTTTCGCCCCGGATATGCTCGCAGGTCATAGCTTTGGTGAACTCTCGGCCCTGTGCGCCGCAGGGGTGATTTCAGTAGACGACTACATCAAGCTTGCCTTTGAACGTGGACAGGCGATGGCGCAGTCACCGCTGGATGCTGACTCCAGTCGTGATGCTGGCGTCATGTATGCCGTTATTCTTAAGCAAAAACAGGATATTGAGGCTATCAACGATTGCCTTGCGCAGTATGACAACGTCAAGATTGCCAACTACAACTCACCCACTCAGTTGGTGATTGCAGGTGCTACCACAGCGACACAACAGGCCGCTAAGGCCATTGGCGAGTTAGGCTTTAAGGCGATTGCCCTGCCCGTTTCTGGCGCCTTCCACACGCCATTGGTTGCCCATGCGCAAAAGCCCTTTAGCGAAGCCATCGACAAGGCTCAGTTCAACACGCCAAAGATCGCCCTGTATGCCAATGGCACAGGCGAGCTACATCCCACCGATGCTAATGCCATCAAAACGGCCTTTAAAGATCATATGCTGCAATCGGTGCACTTTAGCGAGCAGCTAGAGGCCATGTATGCCGCTGGCGCACGGGTGTTTGTCGAGTTCGGCCCGAAAAACATTCTGCAAAAGTTGGCAGAAAATACCCTAGCCGCGCAGTTAAACGAGCTTTGCCTTATCAGCATTAACCCGAATCCTAAAGCCGATTCCGACAGCCAACTGCGCAGCGCTGCAGTGCAACTAGCGGTTGCTGGGGTAAAACTGGGTGAAATCGACCCTTATCAAGCCGAATTGATTGCGCCCGCAACGCCTTCGGCGATGAATATCAAGCTCAACGCGACCAACTACATCAGCCCAGCGACCCGCAACAAAATGGTCGATTCGCTGCAATCGGGCAAAATTACCAGCCAAGTGCAGTATGTGGATCGCCTCGTTGAAAAAGTGGTTGAAAAAGTCGTTGAAAAACCCGTGATTGTCGAAAAAATTCTAGAAAAGGTTGTCGAAGTGGAAAAGCCAGTGGCACAAAATAGCAATACTATTCAACAGCAAACGCCTGCACAACCAGCCTGCTTTACCGCTGGACAGGCGAATCAAGATGCCCTGAGCGCCTTTTTTGCCGCCCAAACCCAGGCCGCGCAATTACATCAACAGTTTTTAGCGATCCCGCAGCAATACGGCCATACCGTCAGTGCCCTGATGGCAGAGCAAGCCAAAATGGCAAGTCTTGGCATCGCCATTCCAGAGAGTCTGCAACGCTCGATGGAGCTGTTCCACCAGCATCAGGCACAAACCCTAAAGAGCCATGCTGAATTTATGCAATTGCAGACCAGCAGCAGCCAAGCGGCATTAGCCCTGCTAGGCCAAATGCCAGCGCCTCAGGTTCAAGCCCCCATTCAAGCGGCTGCACCAGTGGCGGTAGCGGTGGCAACGCCAGTCGCTCCAACTCAGGCTCCCGTGGTTCAAGCGTTAGTTGCAGAGCCAAAGGCGACTGTTGTACCTGTGAGCCAACCTCAATCAGTACAGCTGCAATCAGTTCAACCTCAAGTAGCACAGCCGCAAGTGCAAACTGTGGCTGCAGCAACTCGCGCGCTTTCCGAGAAGCCAGTCGTGCAGCAAATTGAGACCGCCATGCTGGCAGTGGTCGCCGATAAAACAGGTTATCCGGTTGAAATGCTGGAACTGAGCATGGATATGGAAGCCGACCTTGGGATCGATTCGATTAAACGCGTGGAAATTCTAGGCACAGTGCAAGACGAGTTACCGAACCTGCCAGAACTGAGCCCAGAGGATTTAGCCGAGTGTCGCACCCTAGGGGAAATTGTGGCGCTGTTTAGCCAAGCGACTCCTGTAACAGCCGTTACAGCAAGCCCGCAGTCAATAACACAAACCGCAGTAGCCACCAATGCGGCGGTTTCTAATGATGAAATTGAGCGCACTATGATGGCGGTCGTCGCCGACAAGACTGGTTATCCCGTGGAAATGCTGGAACTGAGCATGGATATGGAGGCCGACCTTGGTATCGATTCTATTAAGCGCGTGGAAATTCTAGGCACAGTACAAGACGAATTACCCAAGCTACCAGAACTGAGCCCAGAGGATCTCGCCGAGTGCCGCACCCTAGGGGAAATTGTGGCGCTATTTAGCCAAGTGACTCCTGTAACACCAGCATCAACTGTTAGCCATGCGGCACAAACTGCAGTAGCCGCAAACGCAGCGATTTCCAATGATGAAATTGAGCGCACTATGATGGCAGTGGTGGCCGACAAAACTGGCTATCCCGTGGAAATGCTGGAACTGAGCATGGATATGGAGGCCGACCTTGGTATCGACTCCATTAAGCGCGTGGAAATTTTAGGTACAGTACAAGACCAACTGCCAAACCTGCCAGAACTGAGCCCTGAGGATTTAGCCGAGTGCCGCACCTTGGGTGAAATTGTCGCCCTCTATGCTGGTTCGCAATCGTCAAGTGAGGCGCTACAGCCAAACCATGCTGTGCCAATTCAAGAAACTGTTGTAGAAACCGAGGAAACCATCGACCTGCCGCCCCATAGTGAGGTGATGCTAAAAAAGTTGCCAGCGGCGGCTGAGTTAGCGCGCATCATAGCAACTAGCGATGTTCAACTGACGGCAAACAGTTACGTCCTTATCGGCGACGATGGCCACAACGCGGGGGTGATTGCCGAAAAGCTTCACGCCCAAGGGGTAAAGGTCGCGGTTGTACGCTCACCCAAAACAGTTGTGACCAGTGCATCGCCACTCGATAGCCATATTGCCAGCTTCACGCTGGAGGCGATTGATGATGAAAGCATCTGTGAAGTCATCAATCAGATTGAAGCGCTTGGGCAAATCGCCGGTTTTGTTCATCTGCAGCCACAGCATAAGTCCGTTGCCGATAAAGGTGCTGGCTTAGTGCTGGCAGACGACGCCAAAGCCTCGGTCGAGCAAGCCTTCTTGTTCGCCAAACACTTACAACCGCTGTTAACTGAGCGCGACCACTGCCGCTTTGTCACCGTCAGCCGTATCGACGGCGGCTTTGGCTATATTGGTATGAACGAGTCGGCAGGCGCTGTTATTAGCCAGAGTGAACTCAACCAAGCGGCGCTCTCTGGACTCACTAAAACCTTAAATCACGAGTGGCCGGGAGTGGTCTGCCGCGCACTGGATATCGCGCCAAACTTGGACGCTAAAACGGTCGCCAATGCGGTGGTGCAGGAATACTACCTCCAAGATGCACCGGTCGAAGTCGGTATTGATAGCGAGCTTGAGCGCGCGACCTTAGTCGCGGGTAATGCAGTACTTCGCCGCAGTAGCGCGTCTCTCTCGTCTGCGGACAAAATCCTCGTCACAGGCGGCGCTAAGGGCGTCACCTTCGAGTGCGCCTTAAGTTTAGCGAAACGCTGCAAGGCACATTTTATCCTAGCTGGTCGCAGCGCCCATCAGGGGATCCCCGCTTGGGCTCAGGGTAAAAATCGCAACGAGCTGAAAGCCGCTGCCATTGCACATCTGCAAAGCCTGGGTGATAAACCCACGCCAAAACAAGTGGATGCCTTAGTTTGGCCAGTACAAAGCAGCCTTGAAATCAGCCATGCCTTGCAGGCCTTTGAAGCTGTTGGCGCCAGCGCCGAATACTTAAGCTTGGATGTGAATGACCCGGCAGCTATTGCCAGCACGATTGCACCTATCAGCGCCCTATCGCCCATCACGGGGATTATCCACGGCGCGGGTGTACTTGCCGATAAACATATTCAAGACAAAACCTTAAGCGAACTTGAGCGCGTTTATGGCACTAAGGTGACCGGACTTAACAATCTGCTGTCGGCACTGGATCTTAGCCAGTTAACGCTCATCGCCCTGTTCTCTTCGGCGGCGGGTTTTTACGGTAATACCGGCCAGAGCGACTACGCCATGTCTAACGACATTCTCAATAAGGCCGCGCTACAACTCGCGCAGCAATTGCCACAAGCCAAGGTGATGAGCTTCGACTGGGGGCCTTGGGATGGCGGCATGGTCAATCCTGCGCTGAAAAAAATGTTTATCGACCGCGGGGTTTATGTCATTCCGCTCAAAGCGGGTGCCGAGTTATTTGCTAGCCAATTATTGAGTGATACAGGGGCGCAGCTGTTGGTCGGAACCGATATGCAGGGCAATACCGCCAATGCCGTTGAAGCTGCATCAGCAAAAAAGCCTGAAGCGGATCTAACCACGGCGTTAGATCCGCAGCCTATGGCCCAAACTGTGCCACAGAGTATTCGTGTCATGCGCAGCCTCGACCCTAAACGCATGAGCTTTATTGAGGACCATTGCATTAATGGTCATGCGGTATTGCCGACGGTGTGCGCCATCGATTGGATGCGTGAGGCCGCCAAGACGCATTTAGGTAAGGCGGTGAGTGTCAGCGATTATCGACTGCTCAAGGGAATTATCTTCGATGAGGCGCTGCTTGCACGCAATGCGCCTATTGAGCTCGAATTGATGCTGACGCCGCTTGCTGACGCTACACAACAATCGACTGAGGCGTTAGCCGCGCTGATTAGCTTTGAAGGTCGCCCGCAGTATCAGGCGGTATTAGTTGCGCAGACGGATAACACGCCAGACGCACAGCGTTTCGAGGTTGGCGAGTTGCATTCTCTGATGGAGGAGATAACGCAGCAACCCGCTATCGCGAACCGCGAGTCGCTCTACAACGATGGCACACTGTTCCATGGCCCAAGACTGCAAGGCATAAGCGAAGTGCTCGCCTTTGATGATCAGCAGCTTATCGCTAAGGTAGCACTGCCAGCGGTGGCCTTAGATGACTGCGGTGAGTTTGCGCCAAATCTTGAGGATAAAGGCACACAACCCTTTGCCGAAGATCTGTTATTGCAGGCCATGCTCGTGTGGGCGCGCCTTAAATATCAAGCGGCAAGCTTACCCAGTGCCATTGGTGAGTTCGTATCCTATTCGCCCTTAGGTTTTGGCGAGAAGGCGGTATTAGTGCTGGATGTTATCAAGCATTCGTCCCGAACACTTGAAGCCAATATTGCGCTTTATCATCAAGATGGCCGATTAAGCTGCGAGATGAAACGGGCCAAGGTCACGGTCAGTAAGACGCTCAACCAAGCGTTTATGGCCAATAAACCTCAGCAACCAATGCAAGTGCAGGCAACAGCCCAAAGCACGGCCGAGGTAAGTGTTAAGTGACACTCGACCCAAGCGCACATGCGGCATTAAACAGTCCGCATCCCAATGCCAAGCCACTGCGAATAGCCGTATGGCTTGGTGATGGGTGGATGCAGAGCGCGCCTAGCCATGCACAAACCGATATCAGTAAGCTGCAGCAGTTGATGGCTTGTCGAATTCAGCTCAATGTTGAAGATAAGCCACTAATTGATGAGCCATATGATGAGCCAACACTGGTCGCATTGGTCACAGAGCAACTCGCCCATATTGCGCAAAAACAACTTGTTGAAATTCGCTTTGAATATCAGCAGCAAGTCCGTAGCCTGTATCTGCTCGATGGGCTGCTTGCCGCGCAGTTACATCTGCATGCCGAGGCTTATATTTCAGCATTAGCGCAAATCCAAGCTGAAACAGCTGCAGAAAAAAATACAATTACTATCAATACCAATACAATCGAGCGCTGCTTAAACAGCGCTTTTACCTTGGCGAAACGCGATTGTACTCAGGCGGTTAATTGCTACGCGCAGGCAAGTAATCTTGCCCGTCAGTTGAATGTATTATCTCAAGCGGTTGAGGCGTTAAGTCATCGAACGCTAGCAGGTATTACACCAATGCTTGCCCACCTCAATACAGAAAAAACCGAGCTAGGCTATTGGTTTACCAAGCCCCATCAGGCAAGGGTATTAAGCCTAAATCTCTTGGGTAAGCCCCCTCAAGCGAGCACAGCCCAAAGCCTTATCTTGACCCAAGGCACTCAGCTTATCGCTCAGTCATTGCTCAATGCCAATAGGCTTTTTATTCCCATTAGCGGCAATACGCTTGAGTCGTTAACGGCAAAACTATCGCAACTCATTGATTCATTAGATTTATCAGCAAGCTTTCCCGATACGGATTGGCTGAGCAGCCAAGGCTATGATTGGTTTGTGCACTATCAAGCAAGGGATGAATTGGCCTTAGTGCTGATGGCAGGCTCCCTTGAAGAGCTTATGCAAGAAGCCAAGGCGATGCGCGTTTATATTGAAAAGACGCAACAGTCTCCAGCTCCAGCGCCAACCCAAACGCCTGCGTCAACGCCATCGGCCAATCTAGCCTTTAAAACTCCTTCGGGCAGTTATTTTACGCCAACGCCCCTCGGCGATACGGGCTTAACCTTTGTCTACCCCGGCGTAGGCACGGTTTACCCAAATATGTTCAGTGACTTGCATGGCTATTTCCCTGAGCTTTATCGCGAGCTTGAACGTGAAGGGGATTTAGCCGCCATGTTGCAGGCCGAGGCGATTTACCAAAGCGCTGCTTATGCCAAAAGTGCCGTTGATGTAAAAAGTGCTGTTGATGTAAAAGACGCGGCAGACACGAGCTTAAGCCAGCTTGCGATTAGCGGCGTTGGCGCCAGTTACCTTTTTAGTCGGCTGTTGACTCGAGTCTTTAATATCCAACCACAACTGGCTCTGGGCTATTCCATGGGTGAAGCGGCCATGTGGGCAAGTTTGGATATCTGGCAAACGCCACATGCCCTGATTAACGCCACCCAAAACAGCGCTATCTTCAATCAGGAGATTTCAGGCCCACTGCTTGCGGTGCGCCGCGATTGGCAGTTGAGTGAAGATGCTCCGCTAGTGTGGAATAGCTTTTTAGTGCGCGCCTCTCGCGCCGAAATTAATGCCATGCTCCCTGATTTTCCGCGGGTTTATCTGGCTATCGAACAGGGCGATACCTGTATTCTGGCGGGCTGCGAAGCAAGCTGCTTACAACTCCTTGCAAGGCTGGGTAAGCGTGGCATTGCCAGCAATAAAGTCACCGCCATGCATACCGCGCCCTCGCAGTCACAGCACAGTGCAATCCAAGGGTTTTATACCTTAGGCTTAAAGACGAATGCCTGCGAGACTCAGGTGCGTTTTATTAGCGCGGCGCAGCAAAGCGCCGTCAATATTGATAGCCAAAGCATTGCCAAGAGTATCGCCGATACTTTTTGCGCGCCGCTTAATTTTACCGCGCAGATTAACACCGCATATCACCAAGGTGCGCGTTTATTTGTTGAGGTGGGCGCCGATCGTCAAACCAGCACCCTTATCGATAAAATCGGCCGCCAACTTGAGTTGGGCGCCGATGGCACTCAAACACAGGGGCAACCGATATTTGCCATGGCATGTAATGCCAAGGGCAGCGATACGATCACTAGCTTACTCAAATGCTTAGCTCAACTTATCAGCCATAGAGTGCCACTCTCCCTTGCGCCACTTATGCCTCAATCGGCAGATAAGGCTACAGCGAAAACGATAGCGCCACATTCTGCCAGCCCCAGCGCATTAGGCCATTATTCAAACGTATTCCAAGAAGGAGAACCCCTTTGAGTTCTCAAATGCATGCTCACCCGACTCTGCAGAACAGCACTGCTGTGCCAAATGACCAGAGCCAAAACTCACAGGCAATGCCAAAGATTGCCATCGTCGGCCTTGCCGTTCAGTATCCCGATGCCGACACACCGGAACAGTTTTGGCAAAATCTGCTGGATAAAAAAGATTCCCGCAGCCAAATCGATGCGGCCAAACTCAAGGCCAATCCAGCAGATTACCAAGGTGTTCAAGGCCAAGCCGACCGTTTTTATTGCGATAAGGGCGGCTATATCCGCAATTTTCGTTTTGACTCACAGGGTTATCAGTTGCCGCCGACGGCCTTTGAGGGACTCGATGAAAGCTTTTTATGGGCATTAGATTGCAGTAAAAAGGCCCTGCTGGATGCGGGTGTGGATTTAACGGCGCCATTGCTTGAGCGCACAGGGATAGTGATGGGCACGCTGTCGTTCCCGACCGCAAGCTCCAATGAGCTGTTTTTACCGATTTACCATCAAGCGGTTGAAAAGGCATTAAAAACCAAGCTTAATCAACCCGAATTTGCCCTCGCGCCCTTCGCCACTGGTTCTATTGCGGGCACGCAACAGGCCGCCAATGGCGCCATCGCCCACACAGCGTCTAAGTTGTTAAGCGATGCCCTCGGCCTTGGCGGCGCGCAGCTCAGCCTCGATGCCGCCTGCGCCAGCTCAGTGTATGCCCTCAAATTAGCCTGCGATTATTTAACCACGGGCAAGGCCGATATGATGCTCGCGGGCGCCGTATCGGGCGCCGATCCCTTCTTTATCAATATGGGATTCTCGATTTTCCACGCCTATCCAGACCATGGGATTTCGGCACCTTTCGATAGCAATAGCAAAGGCTTATTCGCGGGCGAAGGCGCTGGCGTATTAGTGCTTAAGCGTTTAGAGGATGCCGAGCGCGATGGCGATAATATCTATGCCGTGGTCAGTGGTATTGGCTTATCGAACGATGGCAAAGGCCAATTTGTCTTAAGCCCCAACAGTAAGGGCCAAGTGCAAGCCTTCGAGCGTGCCTATGCCGCTGCCAATACGCATCCGAGCAATATCGAAGTGATTGAATGCCACGCCACTGGCACGCCGCTGGGGGATAAGGTTGAGCTCACCTCGATGGAGCGTTTTTTCGAGGACAAACTCCAAGGCACTCAGGCGCCGCTGATTGGTTCGGCTAAATCCAACCTTGGCCACTTACTGACCGCAGCGGGTATGCCTGGGATCATGAAAATGATCTTCGCTATGCGCTCAGGGCTGCTGCCGGCGAGTATCAACCTCAAGGCGCCGATTTCATCGCCTAAGGGATTGTTTAGTGGTAATAATATCCCCACTCAGCTACAGACTTGGCCCGATAAAACAGGCAACGATCGTCGCTATGCGGGGGTGTCTGTATTTGGTTTTGGCGGCTGTAACGCCCATCTGTTGTTGGAATCCTATCAACCAACAGCGCACAGCGCCGAGAAGCAAGCCAACAAACCTGTTTATCAGCAGCAAGCATTAACCGTTATCGGTATGGCGTCGCACTTTGGGCCTTTGGCCTCCATCAATGCGCTGGATAAGGCGCTATTAGCGCAAACGGACGCCTTTATCCCGCTGCCACCTAACCGCTGGAAAGGCTTAGATAAACATCCCGATATCCTTAACCAATTTGGCCTAAATCGCGCGCCCAAAGGCGCCTATATCGAGCAGTTTGACTTCGACTTTTTGCGCTTTAAAGTGCCGCCCAATGAGGATGACAGGCTTATCTCCCAGCAGCTTTTGCTGATCAAAGTCGCCGATGAAGCCATTCGCGATGCTAAGTTAACCGCTGGCAGCAAGGTCGCCGTGTTAGTGGCGATGGAAACCGAGCTTGAGCTGCACCAATTCCGTGGCCGCGTGAATTTGCATACCCAACTTGCGGATAGCTTAAAGAAACTAGGCATTCACCTCTCCAATGATGAATACCTCGCCCTCGAAGCCATCGCCATGGACAGCGTGCTCGATGCCGCCAAGCTCAATCAATACACCAGCTTTATTGGCAATATTATGGCGTCGCGCATCGCCTCACTGTGGGACTTTAACGGCCCGGCGTTTACCATTTCAGCCGCCGAGCAATCGGTCGCCCGCTGTATTGATGTGGCGCAAAATCTACTGTCCCAAGAGGCCCTCGATGGCGTAGTGATTGCCGCCGTGGATTTAAGCGGCAGTGTTGAACAGGTCATATTGAAAAATGCTCAAGTCGCCGTTGATCTCGATGCAAACTCCGCGAATCCACAGTGGAAGGTAGGTGAAGGTGCGGGCGCTATCGTGCTGACCAGCCAGCAAGCGAGCAATAGTCAACAAGCGAGCAAGAGTACTCAAGCGGGTTACGGCCACATTCTAAGTCAAGCATTTGGCACCAATCATCAGCTACCCAAGCTGCTTGATTCGCTGATAACCGAAACGGCTATCGCCAATCCTTCAGAGCCCTCTGCCATTCATATGGTTGAGCAATGTATTGCCCCAGAAGAGCGACTGCCCGCAGAGCAGCTATTAGCGCAGCTTAATCTTATGGGGACGCCATGCAGCCGAGTCGCCTATACCCTTGGACATAACTTTGCCGCTGCGGGTATGGCCAGTCTTTTGAGTGCCCTGTTAAACCTAAAAAACGGGTCGGCGGGTACGGATAAAAACGCCGATAAACAGGCATTAGTCTCTACCCAAAGCCAAGGCGTGAACTCGCTGCTGCTGTTAAGCCAAACTGCAGCGCAGGCGGCACAGCTAGAACAGCGCCTTGAGCAGGACTTAACCCTAAGTGAGCAAAAGCATTTAATCAAACCAGTGACGCTCGGTGGCCGCGATATCTATCAACATATTGTGGATACGCCACTGCCCGCACTTGCCGCCATCCAAGGCAAGATGCGCCAGTTGCAGCCTGTCGCACCGCATGCGACACAAACTAAGCCCGCAGAACAAGCAGCACTTGATATCAGGGCAGAAAACTTCACCCCATTTGCCACACCATTAGCAGTAGAGAGCGGTATGTCATCTAACGCACCACACCAATATCCGGCGGCTCCCTTGGCGCAGGATAGGGCGTCGCAGGATAGCGCGGCACTGTTACAAAACCAGCAACTGTTGCAAAACCAGCAATTGGCCCGCGAGGCGCACTTAGCCTTTTTACAGAGCCGTGAGCAAGGGCTCAAATTGGCCGATGCGCTGTTAAAAGCGCAATTATCCCAGACGACACAAATGGGGGCTGTTACACCCCATGTTGCCCCCAGCGCCAATGTCGCTCCCGCTGCGGCGCAGCAAGCAGTATCAGTCCCAGAACTAAAATCAGAATTAAAACCAGAGTTAAAACCTGATCACGCGAATGTCGCTCCCTATACGCCCCCCATTCCTGCGGCTAAGCCCTGCATTTGGAACTATCAGGATCTGGTGGAATACGCCGAGGGCGACATTGCCAAGGTCTTTGGCGCCGATTACGCCATTATCGACAGCTACACACGCCGCGTACGTCTGCCGACCTCGGATTATCTGCTGGTCTCGCGGGTGACTAAGCTCAACGCGCAAATGAACCGCTATCAGCCGAGCACTATGACCACAGAGTACGACATTCCCGTGGATGCGCCCTTCTTGGTCGATGGCCAAATTCCTTGGGCGGTGGCGGTCGAATCGGGTCAGTGCGACTTAATGCTGATCAGCTACTTAGGTATCGATTTTGAAAACAAAGGCGAGCGCGTCTATCGCTTGCTCGACTGCACCCTGACCTTCCTTGGGGATCTGCCCCGCGGCGGTGATACCCTGCGCTACGATATCTCCATCAACCACTTTGCCCGCAATGGCGATACCTTGCTGTTTTTCTTCTCCTACGAATGTTTCGTGGGCGATAAGCTGATCCTCAAGATGGACGGTGGCTGCGCGGGATTCTTTACCGATAAAGAACTGGCCGATGGCAAAGGGGTGATCCGCACCGAGGCCGAAATTAAGCTGCGCGAGCAGGCACAAATTGCACTGGCCAATGAATATGCCCGAAACGGCAATCAGCCACGCTTCACGCCGCTACTTAACTGCGCGCAAACGGCCTTTAGCTACGGCCAAATCCATCGCCTGCTGAGCGCCGACATTGGCGGCTGTTTTGGTGGTGAACATGCGGCCCATCAGGCGAAGTTTGGCCTCCAGCCATCACTGTGCTTCGCCTCGGAAAAATTCCTGATGATCGAGCAAGTCAGCAAGCTCGAAGTGCATGGCGGCGCCTGGGGCTTAGGCGTGATTGAAGGTCACAAGCAATTAGCCCCCGACCATTGGTATTTCCCTTGCCATTTCAAGGGCGACCAAGTGATGGCCGGCTCCCTCATGGCCGAAGGTTGTGGCCAGTTACTGCAATTCTTTATGTTGCATATTGGTATGCACGCAAATACACAAGCAGGTGGCGTCACGAACGGTCGTTTCCAACCCCTTGAAAACGCATCGCAAAAAGTACGCTGCCGCGGTCAGGTATTGCCACAATCTGGCACGCTCACCTATCGCATGGAAGTCACCGAAATTGGCATGAGCCCTCGCCCCTATGCCAAGGCGAATATCGATATCCTGCTCAATGGCAAAGTGGTGGTGGATTTCCAAAACCTCGGGGTGATGATTAAAGAAGAAGCAGATTGCACCCGCTATTCGCAAAGCCATTCTTCACAGGGCTGCTCTTCGCAAAGCAGTTCTTTACAGAGTAATGATGCCCAAGCAGCAAATATCGACAACCAAGCGGAACAAGCGCCACTGATGGCGCAAATCCCAGATGTTTCAGCTCCCGAGAATAAAGGCGTTGTGCCGCTTAAGCATGTGAGCGCGCCGATTGCGCCAGCAGGCTCTAAGTACGCCAACCGCGTGCCCGACACCCTGCCGTTTACGCCTTACCATTTGTTTGAGTTTGCCACCGGCGATATTGAAAACTGCTTCGGCCCCGATTTTAGTATTTACCGTGGTTTAATCCCGCCGCGCACGCCCTGCGGCGATCTGCAACTCACCACCCGAGTGGTGGCCATTGAGGGCAAACGTGGCGAGCTGAAAAAGCCATCCTCCTGTATTGCCGAGTATGAAGTGCCCTGCAACGCGTGGTATTACGCTAAAAACAGCCACCCAAGTGTGATGCCTTACTCTGTGCTGATGGAAATCTCATTGCAGCCCAATGGCTTTATCTCGGGTTATATGGGCACGACCTTAGGCTTCCCGGGGCAGGAATTATTCTTCCGCAACCTCGACGGCAGTGGCAAGTTACTGCGCGAAGTGGATTTACGCGGTAAGACCATAGTCAACGATTCGCGCCTGCTATCCACCGTGATTGCTGGCAGCAATATCATTCAAAACTTTAGTTTCGAACTGAGCTGCGATGGCGAGCCTTTCTACCGTGGTAATGCGGTTTTCGGTTACTTTAAGGCCAATGCGCTTAAAAACCAGTTGGGTATCGACAATGGTAAAATTACCCAAGCCTGGCATATTGAGCGCGGTATTAAAGCCGACAGCCAAATCAATCTGTTAGATAAAAATGGCCGCAGTTTTGTGGCGCCTCAGGGCAAGCCACACTACCGCCTCGCGGGTGGTCAGCTGAACTTTATCGATAAGGCCGAGATTGTCAAAACTGGCGGTAAGAAGGGTCTGGGATACTTGTACGCCGAGCGCACTATTGACCCGAGCGATTGGTTCTTCCAGTTCCATTTCCATCAGGATCCTGTAATGCCAGGCTCCCTAGGTGTCGAGGCGATTATCGAATTACTGCAAACCTATGCCATAAACCAAGACCTAGGTGCAGGTTTCAATAATCCGAAATTTGGCCAAATTCTGTCAGAAATTAAATGGAAGTATCGCGGTCAAATTAATCCATTAAACAAACAGATGTCGCTGGATGTGCATATCACCAGCATTGAAGATAAAGACGGTAAACGCATCATCAAGGGCGATGCCAACCTGAGTAAGGATGGCCTGCGCATTTATGAGGTAACCGATATCGCAATCTGCATCGAAGAGGCATAGCGCTAGCGCCTAACTTGCGGCATTAACAACAGTTAGCTTAAACAGTACACAACAGCCGCAGTGCAAGGGAATAACCCCACTGCGGCAAACAAATTCAGGCCCCAAACACCTAAAAGTGAACAGCCCAAATGACGAATACCACACTCGATAATAATAAGCTCAGTCCTTGGCCATGGCAGGTTGATGAAGCCGCCATCAGTTTCGATATCGATTCCCTTGGCAAAAAACTTAAAGATCTCAATCAAGCCTGTTACTTAGTCAATCATGCCGAGAAAGGCCTAGGCATAGCCCAAAGCGCCGAGGTGGTGGGTCTTGTAGAACCCAGCAATAGCTTACACAAAAGCAATGGTTTGCATCCTGTGAGTGCCTTCGCCCCCGCCCTTGGCACCCAAAGCTTGGGCGACAGTAATTTTCGCCGCGTGCATGGGGTGAAATACGCCTATTACGCGGGCGCCATGGCCAACGGCATTGCCTCGGAAGAGTTAGTTATCGCCTTAGGTCAGGCGGGCATTTTGTGCTCCTTTGGCGCGGCAGGGTTAATTCCATCTCGCGTTGAAGCCGCGATTAAACGCATTCAAACGGCATTGCCCAATGGCCCCTACGCCTTTAACTTGATCCACAGCCCGAGCGAGCCAGCGCTTGAGCGTGGCAGTGTCGAACTCTTCCTCAAGCATCAAGTGCGTACGGTTGAGGCCTCGGCTTTCTTGGGCTTAACGCCGCAAATCGTCTATTACCGCGCCGCAGGCCTGAGTCGCGACGCCAACGGCGAGATTGTGATTGGCAATAAAGTGATTGCTAAAATCAGCCGTACCGAGGTGGCAACCAAGTTTATGGAGCCAGCCCCCACTAAGATGCTGCAGCAATTAGTGAACGAAGGGCTTATCAGCGAAGACCAAATGCTAATGGCGCAATCTGTCCCTATGGCCGATGACATTACCGCCGAAGCCGACTCAGGCGGTCACACCGACAATCGTCCTCTGGTCACGTTATTGCCGACCATTTTGGCGCTCAAAGATACCATTCAAGCCAAGTACCAGTACAAGACGCCGATCCGTGTGGGCGCAGGTGGGGGTATCGGCACGCCAGATGCGGCGCTGGCGACCTTCAATATGGGCGCGGCCTATATTGTCACCGGCTCAATCAACCAAGCCTGTGTTGAGGCGGGAGCCAGCGAACATACCCGTAAGTTACTCGCCACCACCGAAATGGCCGATGTGACTATGGCGCCCGCCGCCGATATGTTCGAAATGGGCGTTAAGTTACAAGTGGTTAAGCGCGGTACCCTATTCCCGATGCGTGCCAATAAACTCTATGAGATTTACACCCGCTATGACTCGATTGAGGCGATCCCGACAGAGGAAAGACAAAAGCTGGAAGAGCAAGTGTTTCGCGCCTCGTTAGATGAGATTTGGGCAGGCACTGTGGCGCACTTTAATGAGCGCGATCCTAAGCAAATTGAGCGCGCACTGGACAATCCTAAACGCAAAATGGCACTGATTTTCCGTTGGTATTTAGGTCTTTCGAGCCGCTGGTCAAACACGGGTGAAGTTGGCCGCGAAATGGATTATCAGATTTGGGCAGGCCCAGCCCTCGGCGCCTTTAATGCCTGGGCTAAAGGCAGTTATTTAGATGATTACCGCGAGCGCAATGCGGTCGATTTAGCTAAACATTTAATGCAAGGCGCAGCCTACCAAGCACGGATTAACCTGTTGTTATCCCAAGGGGTAAGTATTCCGGTCAGCTTGCAACGCTGGAAACCACTGCAACGCTGCTAATTCGCTTTGGTAAACTTTATTGAGCGGGTTAAGTGAAAACTTAACCCGCTTTTTTTGACTTCAATTTTTGATTCATTTATGGGTCAACTTCCGCTCGGCATGGTGCAATCAATCGAATACATAATGCCAAAAGCCGATTGGAGTTCCGTTTCCGCTCTGCATTGTCACTTCAGTGGCACGCCGTAAACCCATCCTTGGGGGCTCAACGGAAAAATCCCTTTTTCCGATGTCCACTGCCGTGACAATGCTCGCCTGCAAACTATCAAATACATACGGCCTGATTTTAAAATGGATTACAGAAACGAACTTTGATGGACGAGATTCCCCCTCGATTTCCCCACTGCAACTCTTACCGAATCGCAGGTAAAAATTGCCTATCTCGCTTATATCAGCCAATACTCTCGCCAATACAGAATTTAAAAATAACATTAATAATCAGTAAATTAATCAACAATTTCAAAGTTGGCATTAAGCTCGCAATATCTCCTTTGTGAGTTTATTGCGGGATTGAGTGATAACGGGATGTAAGACGTAACCTAGCTTACTCAACTAGCTCTCAACAACGAACTCAACTAGCTCGCTCGACATAATAGTACAGAGTGAAAGAAGACAGAAAAACCGAAATAAGACAAAGGAGGTGGCTATGTTAGGTTGGACCTTAATGTTTCTGGTTGTGGCCATTATCGCCGGACTGTTTGGATTTACGGGGATCGCTGGCGCCGCAGCGGGGATCGCAAAGATTATTTTCTTCCTATTTATTGTATTACTTGTGATTTCCCTGCTGGTCAACGCCCTTAAGGGCAAGGCACCACGCGCTTAAATTGGATAAAAGGAGAATCGATATGAAACCTATCACCATGATTACCACTGCATTTTTAGCCTTATTATTAACCTTTGGGCTGTCAGCCTGTAGCGACAATCACGCCGAGGACGCAGGCGAAAAAATCGATGAAGCCATCACAGATACAGGCAATGCGATTGAAGATGCCTGTGAAGAACTGAAAGAAGGCGTTAAAGCGAAAGATACCCGCTGCTAGGACGGATGACGGCGAGTAGAGAGTCCCGCAAACGAGCCTATCAGGGGAACCACAGTTCAATTGAGTACCACCGAACCACTTTATCGCGACAGTCATTGGTCACGATAAAGTGGGTTTCCCTGAGGCTCGCCGTTTATTGATGGAGGAGATGCCAATGCTGAGTAGGATCCACATTAAGTATTTCTACCTGTTCGGAGCGCTGTTATTTGGCTATTTCGCCGTAGCAGGACACTCTCCCATCCTCACCTTTATTTGGGCATGGAGCAGCCTATCCCTCGCCCTTGTCGGCTCGGCCTATTGGTTTAATCTCGCCAGTATTTTTAGAAAACGTCAGGATGGATCCATCCCTTGGTATATTCGCTGGGGCTTTATTCCATTTTTATTAGGGTGCCGACTCTATAATCTCTGGGCACGGCGCCGCGATAGCGTGCCCTCAATGCAAGCCATTGATAAATATCTGTACTTGGGTAGCCGCTTAAGCGCTGCCGATTTACCTAAACTGAATCGTTATGGCATTACCGCTATTTTAGATGTCACCGCCGAATTCGACGGCCTCGATGTGTCCCTGTATGAAGAGCATATCGACTATCTGAATATCCCTATTCTTGACCACAGTGTACCGACTAGCGCCCAATTAAATCAGGCGATTAACTGGTTACATCGCCAAGTACGTGCCCAAAAGCGGGTATTAATCCACTGTGCGCTCGGCCGCGGGCGTTCCGTAATGGTGCTGGCCGCTTATCTTGTATGCCGCCGCCCCGAACTCAGCTTCGCCGAGGTGCTGCAACAGATTAAAAGCATTCGTAAAACCGCAGGGTTAAATCGCTGGCAACTTAAAGCGCTGGAGCAGATGTACACTAAAGGGGAAATCAAACTGCATAAACGCGCCTGGATTATCGCCAATCCCGTCTCTGGCGCGGGTAAATGGCAAAGCCATGGCGAACAAATTTGCACTGAACTGAAACACTATTTTGAGGTGCAGTTAGCGCTCACCACGCCAGAGATTAGCGCCCAAACCCAAGCGAAAAAAGCACGGCTTCAGGGCGCCGATATCATTATCGCTTGCGGTGGCGATGGCACAGTCACAGAGGTCGCAGCGGAGATTATCGACACCGATATCACCTTAGGCATTATCCCTCTAGGCACCACCAATGCCCTGTCACACGCCCTCTTTGGTTTAAGCAGTAAGCTCAATGCTGTCTCCCAAGCCCTTGATAATATTATCCAAGGCCAGACACAGACCATAGACACAGCGCGTTGCAATGAGCGACTGGTGTTACTGCTGGTCGGCATTGGGTTTGAGCAACAAATGATTGAGTCGGCAAGCCGCGAGCGTAAAAATGCCCTCGGCCAACTCGCCTATCTCGATGGTTTGTGGCGCGCGGTGAACACCGACACCAACCTCGAGTTGCAGCTGACTTTAGATGACCAAGCCCCAATGACAGTGCAAACCCACAGCCTAGTGGTTGCCAATGCCGCGCCTTTTACCAGCTTACTCGCCCAAGGTAAGGGCGAACCCAATATGACTGACGGCTTGTTGGATATCACTTGGTTGGATTCAAATAATGAGCCGAATGAACAGCTTATCAGCCTGGCTGAACTGGCTTTTACCGGCTGGATTAAAGAGGCCGCCAATAGCGACTCTGCGCCCTCGAGCAACACTGGCAAAGTAAAACACGCCCACGCAAAAAAGGTGAAGATCAGCAGTCAGCCCCCATGCAAGTATGTGATTGATGGCGAAATTTGTGAGCCGGAGGAACTCAATATCGATATCCTGCCCGCCTCTTTGAAGGTGTTTGTGCCCTATCAAGCGCAAAATGATGAACCGCAGTCAGAGTCCCAAATAAGCTAACACTTTTAGAATCAACTCTGAATCAAAGCTGAATCAAATGCGGAATCAATGCATTAGCTTATTTTAGGCATTTAAAGGTAGATGGCTACTTGGCGACACTATTGCTAACGGGATCTTCGCTAACGGAATCTGCATCAGCGGTTTGAACGTCTGACTCCTGCTCATATTTACTGAGCTTGTTATAGAGGGTTTTAACGCTGATCCCAAGCTGCTCGGCGGTGTCGGTTTTATTGCCCTGACTCGTTTCAAGCGCTTGGTAAATGGCGATTTTTTCCAGATCCTCAAGGCGCATACCTTGGGGGATCACCACATTTTCCTCCGCAGACGCCTCTTTTTCCAAACTGGGCGTAAGCTGTAAATGCTCAGGAGTAATCTCATGGTCCGCCAGAATATAAGCGCGCTCGATAGCATGCTTTAACTCGCGCACATTCCCCGGCCAAGTGTGGGCTGCAATCGCCTCTAAACTTGTGTTCGAGAACACTTTGCTCTGTTTTTCCGCCGCATTGCGATAGGCCAGAAAATGCTTTGCAAGACCCACTATATCTTCCCCGCGTTCCCGCAATGGCGGCACTTGAATGGGAAAATGCGCTAAACGAAAGTACAAATCTTCCCGCAGCTGCCCTTGCTCAATCGCCACTAGAGGATCGCGGTTTGTCGCCGCCACAATACGCACATTCGCCTTGAGCACCTTAGGGCTACCGACGGGGCGATATTCATTATTTTCGAGCACCCTTAATAGCTTAACTTGATGCTCGAGCGGCATCTCGGTGACTTCATCGAGGAATAAGGTGCCGCCTTCGGCCTGCTCAAATACCCCTTGATGATCACGATTCGCGCCAGTGAAAGAGCCTTTTACATGACCGAAGAGTTCACTATCGACCAATTCTGGGCTCAAGGCGCCGCAGTTAATCGCAATATAGGGCTTATTCACCCGTGGGCTGGCTAAGTGAATGGTATTGGCGACCAGTTCTTTACCCGCGCCACTCTCACCGATAATCAACACATTGCTCTCGGCGGCCGACACGCGGCGGATAGTGCGATACAAGCGGTGCATAGGTAACGAGGAGCCCACCAGCAGACCATATTGGTCTAATTCGCTGGCAAAGGGGCGAATGCGCGTCGAAGTGTTGGCAACCAGATGCTGGGCAAAATCCGCTAAGGTTTCGCACAGCAATGACATATCGATGGGCTTACGGAAATGGTAGCCCGCGTATTTGGACAAGAGTTTATCGAGGTGAGGATTCGGCAGGCCGTCGGAGAGGAAAATAAACTCCACATCCGCAATGGCGCTGGACTCGAGTAAGGCTAAGTAATCTTCACGACTTAGAAGGGGCAGCTCAATGATCGCCACATCGATACGATTGGCCTCCAGCTGACTAATCCAAGATAAATCATCGGTACTGCGTAGCTTGTTGTAGGTCTGCGCGCCCTCGAGCTGCACTAATGCCTGCTCAGTTTCGAAGTCCTGTAGATGATAGAAAAGCGTTGGTCGGATCATCTTGTGCCACTCCCTGTGAATGAAGCACCACTGTATGCCAGCCGTGAAATTTTAACAATCTCAACGGTAAGAGTTGCCGATAATAAGCAGCCCACTGGCGACAATGGATAAATATCATCAGTTAAATCAAGTCATTAACTTATCATTAAAAAGTGAACGAAATATGCATAGAAGCTGAATGAAGTTGATATTTCCATAAAAAACTTGGGCAATCCGTGTCGGCGGAGCAGCCCAAACTACCACAGGAGGTCGTTATGACGTCTAATGTTGCGCAACATCAGACCGAGCTGAGCGCCGATATTAAGCTGGTTAATGAGTTAATCGAGCTGACGCAAACCGGCGTGGATTTTTATACTCGGGCCAATACTTCAGTCGATGACTACAGCCTAAAACGCATTTTTATCGCCCAAATCAAGACGTACCAAGGAATGCAGGCACGATTTAGGCAACTGCTCGCCCAAACATTGCAACAAATGGGCCCGCACCTAGGCCCGCACTCAGTGCCGCCATCGCAGACTCGGCCCTATGCCGATGTCGATGCTTTACTTATCAAACAACAACTTGCCGATGCCCTCGTCGTGCTCTGTGAGCTTGAGCGTCAGCGCCTTAGCCACCTCAAACAGTTAATTAAAAAAGCCAATCACCCGAGGTTAATCAGCCAATTGGCCGAGGATATTGCCTGGCTACAAATCCATTTGGATACTTTGCACCTGCGCTGCCAAGCCCTGTAAATGCGCCTACACCTCCAAATAACGCGGCCAACTGAGCCGCGTTTTTGTTGCTTGTGATCTGGCTGTTTTTAGTGCTTATCCCACTTAAGCCCAATCGCTGAATCACCCTCGGTAATATTTACATTTTGTCGGTAAAAAGCGCCGATTTGGCGATTAAGCTAAACTCCTAAAATACGTCACAAATCAAATTTATTCCATTTAAAATCAGCAATATAAAAACATTGGCACGATTCACGCTTTAGTATCTTCGAGATAACAACGGAGGATATCATTATGAAAAACACGACAACTTTAGCTTTAACCACCTTACTTGTCGGTTCTATCAGTTTAAATGTGGCCGCCGCACAGGATTGGAAAGACGATGCCAAAGATGCTTGGATCGATGGCAAGGCCGAAACGACTTTGTTGCTCAATACTAATCTCAACTCCTTTGACATTATGACCGACGTGAAAAACGGCCATGTCACTTTAACGGGTCAAGTGGAGAGCAGTGTCGATAAGGCGCTCGCCGCTGAACTCATCAAAAGCTTAGATGGGGTAAAAGGGGTCGATAACAAATTAACCGTGATGAATGAAGACGAAGGCACCAGTGAGATGGTGAAGACCCTAACCGACTCTAAGGTCGCAACGGTCGTGAAAACCCGTCTGTTGTTCTCGACCGACGTATCGGGCACCCAAATTAACGTCGACGTTGCCGATGGCGTTGTGACCTTACAGGGTGAAGTGGCTAGCGATGCCGAACGTCAATTAGCCCTGACCATTGCTAAAAATACCGATGATGTGAAAAAGGTCGTCGATAAAATCAAAGTCAAAACCTCATAATGGTCCTGACATGCAGCCCTTGCTAATTCAGCGCTTGATAACTCAGCGGTTGGTATTAGTCACTCGGGCAAAAACCACAAAACCAGCTTCGGCTGGTTTTGTTTTATCGGCACGATGTCATGTTAATCATGCCTTAGGCTTCGGCTTCCTGTTCGATGCAGAAGCTAAATTCATAAAAATGTTGACCATTTTCGATGCTTATCGCCATAGTGCCATATAGCCCTGTGAGCTCACCCGCGCCAGAATGGGGGACAACCTCAAGGTGCAAGCGATTTTGCCCATCGGTCATAATGCCAAAATGTTGCAGCACAAAACTGCCCTGTCTGCCGCACAGTTTTCCCACGACTTGCTCTATCGCCACGTAACCTGCCGAGCCTTTTACCGCTGTCATGGCACTGAGCATTTCGCCTTGGCTGCGAGCTTCTAGCTCACCATAAAAGCTTTTATCTAAGGTCATTCTGCCCAAGTTCACGCCCCCCACACCTGTGGCATAGGCACTCTCGGGATTGAGCTTAACATCAAATTTGCCCGTGACTTTGGTCATTTCCATGACACGCTCCTTGTTTTAATTTTATGCTTTATGTCAAAACCTTAGCTTTCCCAGCCGCTAGGTGAAATAAATACCTCAGCCGTAGCTGAGGTAAAATTAACTTAGCATAAGCCCAGATATAAACCTAATTCAGTGCTTTAATTTCCGTTTCACTCACACCGACCTCAAGGGTTTTAGCCACGTTAGGCTCCTCGACCATAGGTTGGTCAGCCACCCTATCGCGGTAGGTAATGGCGACTTTAAACGGCGCTTCAAAGGGATACACGGGTTCAATACTATCGACTTCGATGCGATCACCAATAAACACACTGCCTAAGTGCACTAATCGATTTTGAGCATAATCTAAGCTAAACAAGCCAAGGTACCAAAATACCCCCGAACCTTGGTTCGTGACGATATAAGGCGCCACAAAGGGCATGGTTTGCTGCTTAGGATCGTCCTGCAATGGTGCATCGCTTTGGGTATCAGGCTCTAATGCGGGGTCAAAATTAAGCGGTGTGATCCGCATATAATCTAGCAATACCCTGCCCTTTTCATCACCTTGTTGATAATCCCCCAACGCAAATTCCGTTTGCTTGATTTTAATAAAGTGCGTCAATACCACGGGTAGTTGGCTATCGGGCAGCTTCACTTCAAAGTGATTGGCCGTATTTAAGCTGAAGAGTTTCAGCATCACCTCGGAGGCGTTCGCCACCGGTTGGACCTCGCTTGGCACCACAGATTCGATGGCATCTTCACTGGAAGATAATGCCGCCTCTTTGGCTTTTGCCTTAGCATCGGCCTGTGCCATGGCCTCATCGTATTGCAGCACTTGGCCATCTTCCATGACCATGTAAATATCATCATTGGTCATGTTAAAACGATAAATGCCCGCGGCAAGAATACTGAGCACAAGGACAGTCGCCGCTATCGTTAATTTAACAAACATACTCATTATCTCCCCCAATATCCTAGTCGCGGCATATTTCACTCTTATGATAAAATCCGCCTTGCTGATAGCATCAAAAAATCCCCCTTCCGACAAGGTCAAAACCGCTTATTTTTGCTTTTAGTCAGCCTAAGTTCAGCAAGTGGACACATGCTGATATATATGATTTAGACTTTTCATTCCCGTTCCCAATCAGGCTATAATTCTTTCCGCTAAATACATAGCCAACATATAACCGTACCTTTAAGGATCTGATTGCCTATGACCAATGCATCGACTAGCCCTTTTGCGGTGTTAAACCAAAGCACTGCAAACTCGTTTAATGAACAGAAAAACCTGATTAAACGGGTCTTTAAAGGCAAGCCAGTGCAATGTCCAAGCTGCAATCAAACCCTCAAAGTCATCTTGCCGGAGACGGCTAAAGCCGACCAAGCCGCAGGCATTTTCTGCCCTAAGGGCTGTACCGATATCGAGCTGGATATGGAAGCCGTGGCAGGTATCTAAGCCTCTATTAGGATTAGCGTAATTGTCCTCGAAAATAATAGCGGTAATATCCCACCAGATTACTGCCAATAAACAGCACCTCCATCAACACCGCCACGGGCGAGCCAACTAAGATATTGTGGCACAACCAAAAACTGGTGCCGACTATCATCAATAAGCGCAGATTTTTATCCGCCTGACAAAAGGCGGCGCGGGTTTGAAACAGCGTTCCAATACAACTTATCACGCTCACAAGCCCGCTGTAGGTCAAGCCGCTCATCAGCACCGCCGCCCCGCTAAAACCCCACATGGCCTTTTTAGACGTAGTAAAAATGCTGGTGAGGTAACGCACAGTGGCAATCCCCATCAGGCCTGCGGCCGTCCATTGTGCCAATAAACAAAAATGGATGGAGATTAGGATGCCCGAGACGAATAAGCAGGCGACGATGCGCTCACGCGCCTTAAATTGAAACGAGATCAAATCGAAAACGATGGCGATTGCCACCAATAGTTGCGACAGGGTAAAAGCACTCAATATAGGCTCCTTTAGGGTTCGATATCGGCCTATGAAATAAGCCAATACATTCCACTGTGACTCAGACTGATAGCCGAGTAGCATGCAGGGGATGACCTAAAAGCGCATTAACTTAAGTTAATTGGATGGCTGTTTATACTGAATCTTGCAAACGTCTACGGATCCGCGACAGGCTAATCGCGGTAATGCCAATATAATTAGCCAGTTGGGCATGAGTTAAACGCTCAACCCAGAGGGGAAAATGCTCGAGTGAATGTAAGTAACGTTGCTCTGGTGTATTAAGCAGCAAAAAGGCTTCTTTTTGTTCTTTATACAATAATTGCTGTTTGAGTAGCGCAAGTTGCACTCGCTGCATCGATGGCTCGTTTAGCACGGCAAGTGGCATTTGCACTAGCCTGCAAGCAGTGACTGTTTCTAACTGATAGGGCGCAATATCCTGCTTTAACCAACTGCTATATAAGAAACAAAGCTCACCTTCGAAGTAAAATTCCTTACAGCGTTCACTGCCCTCTTGGGTATAGTGGCAAGCGCGCACTATGCCATCCACCACAAAATAGGCAAAGATTTGACGCTCGCCTTGGGGTAACAAGCACTCGCCGGACTGATATGAAAGCGCCCTTGCTTGTGTGAGTAGCGGCGCTAAATGCTCAGGCTCGGCTCCTAAGGCGAGCAGATATTGCCAAAGGGGTTGGATTGCCTGCTCAGTTGCCGCCTGATGAGCCGATGCAGAGTGCGCCGTCATTGCATTACCGGCTTTGCCATTCACATTCGACCAAGGGCGCTTGGTGTGGCGCATCCTTAAGGCCTAAGGCCACCTTAAATACCCGATTCGGTGGAATGATGCCGACGCCTTTTGGGGTACCTGTCATCACAATGTCGCCGTCTTCTAAGGTGGTAAAGCTTTGTAATTCTTCTAGAATCGTCTGCGGGTTATAGATCATTAACTCAATATGGCCCGCTTGGGTTAACGCCCCGTCGATAGTTAAGCTAAATTCAAATGCCGCGCTGGCATCATCGATAGCAACAAAAGGGCTAAAGAGCGCCGCGCCATCGAAGGCTTTAGCCTTTTCCCAGGGTAATCCCTTGGTTTTCAGTTTGCTTTGCAGCTCTCGCTTAGTGAGATCCAGCCCTACCCCAACATGGCTAAAATGCCCCTGCTGATAGATAAAACACAGCTCAGTTTCATAGTGCAGCGCTTCGCCTAAATGCTCAGCATGTAGCACTGTGCTAATCGCCGAGTTTGGCTTGAAAAACACCACCATGTCTTCGGGAATATCATTACCCAGCTCGTGGATATGGTCGACATAATTTCGCCCAATACACAGAATCTTACTCGGGCAAATCTGTTTATCACCGACGTTAACAGTCTTCATTTGACTCCTCAGTACGCTATTGGCTTTAAAGCTAATGCACAGTAAATATCAGGCGTATTCCATTAAAAATTCATCGAGTTGTTCGTTGGCGATTTCAATTTCATCCCCTTCGAACTGCGCAATATGAAACATGCCCTCACCTTCATTGGTCACAGGTATATTACTGATCCCTATGATAATGCCATCGGTGGGCGCGCGAATGGCCACACTATCGCCCCCATGCGGACTCACAATATGAGCGATGATATACCCCTTGTTGACCCGCTGCCCGAGTTTAAGCTTCATATTCACTAAACCATCGGACTCACTGCGAACCCAATAACTGCGTATTGCGCTGACACTGGCAACCTTGTTGCTGACTCGCCCCTTGAGCATACCAAGGCTTCGCATCACATTGAGTACGCCCTTAAGTCCCGACTTAATCGCCAATTCACTAAAGCGCAGCGCCTCGCCTGCCTCATACAAAATACAGGGAATGCCTTGCTGGTTCGCATAGCCACGCATCGACACGCTGCGCGCCTTGGAGTGCATGATAAGTGGCGCGCCGAAGGCATTCGCCATGGCTAACATGGTTTCATCACCAGTATCACAACGGATCTGCGGCAAGTTGTCCCTATGAATTGCACCCGTATGTAAATCAATCACATGGGTTGCATGCACCAGTAATTGGGTCGCAAAAAGGTTGGCTAAACGGCTCGCCAGCGCACCTTTACTCGAGCCGGGGAAACAACGATTGAGATCGCGCCTATCGGGGAGATAACGGGATTGTTGAATAAAACCAAACACATTGACTATAGG
Source organism: Shewanella sp. FJAT-51649 (assembly GCF_019457435.1). Classification (NCBI taxonomy): domain Bacteria; kingdom Pseudomonadati; phylum Pseudomonadota; class Gammaproteobacteria; order Alteromonadales; family Shewanellaceae; genus Shewanella; species Shewanella sp. FJAT-51649. Next base: position 3,252,599 of record NZ_CP080411.1, read on the forward strand.
CACCACTATCAAAGTGCCTGCTAGATTTTTAGGATTGACGCGCCCAAGCAAGCGCCGGCAGATCTCAATGCCATTGAGCTCATCGCCATGGATGGCGGCGCAGACTAACAGTGTCGGGCCAGGTTTGAGGCCATGAAACACTTCCACGTGAATATCGAGTTGGGTATCAGTATAAAGCTTAGCGGCGGGAAGTTTTATCCCCATCTGCGTGCCCGCAACGACTCGCTTGCCTTCAATTTCAAACGCTTCGCGTTTTTTTACCATAGTCACTCCCTGATGTTATCCCTAAAACGCCATACGGCACTTAGTCTCTCGCCCCAAAAACTGGGCCGATTACCGTTCAAAGTGAGCAAGCCAAGTCTTTAAAATCTGCTGCAATATTTCGCGCTCGGCGCTAGGCACCCCTGCCAATAACGCGCTCTGGCATTGAATATGTTTGGGCAGCGCCGCGTCAATCAATGACTTGCCTTCTGCGGTGAGCGACACATGCACGGCGCGGCGGTCTTCCTTACTGTGCTCACGGGCAATCAGCCCTTTATTTTCAAGCCGGTCTAAGCGACTGGTCATGGCGCCCGAGCTTAACATCATGCTCTGATACAGCTGCGAAGGCGATAGCATATAAGGCTCGCCCGAACGTCTGAGCGTCGCGAGCACATCAAATTCCCCCTGACCTAGGCCAAATTCGCCGTGACACAGGGCGATGGCGTTTTCCATATATTTGGTCAGGCGCGCGATGCGCCCTAACACCGCCATCGGGACCAAATCCTCTGTCACCCCTTGAGCCTGCCACTGCCCAAGGATGATATCCAATCCGTCTTCAGACGTTACGAGTGCCTGCTGAGTATCGAGTGCTGGTTGATTTTCTGCCATGGTTTTATCTCTACATAAAGATTCTTTACATGCTAACCATTTTACCGCAGAATTTACATATCTTTATATAAAGATACTTTCAATAAAGTTTAAGTCAGTTTCACAGTGCAAACTGTTCAACGAATTGTGTTAGCCATTTTTATTCGACCCTGCATAGGAGTATGCGATGTCTCATATTTTATCCCCTAGGGGCAATCAACTGATGATAGGTGTCAGTCTGTTACTTATCGGGCTTAATCTGCGCCCCATCCTTGCCTCTGTCGGCCCTTTGCTGCCGAGTATTCAACAGGATATTTCCTTAAGTTTTGCCCTCGCCTCAATGCTCACCCTGCTGCCAGTCCTCGCCATGGGAATGGGATGTTTCGTTGGTTTTAAGATTGCTAAAGGCTTGGGGTTTGCAAACACAGTGACGGTATCGCTGCTATTTCTGCTGATTGCAACTGCGATGCGTTTTTGGGTCGAGACGGCGAATGCGCTAATCTGTTCTGCGCTTTTAGCGGGCATGGGTATCGCCCTCATCCAAACCTTAATGCCTACTCTGATTAAACAAAACTTTGCCGACAAAACACCGTTGATGATGGGCTTATATGTCACCGCAATTATGGGCGGGGCGGCAATGGCCGCCAGCAGCGCACCTTTTATAGCGGCCGATTTAGGCTGGCGAGCAGGCTTAGGCCATTGGACTTGGTTAGCCCTCGCTGCCATCTTGCTATGGATTGTCAGCCGAAAACATCTTGCCCTGCCGAGTCACACCGACAAACAGGCGGAATACTCATTTTGGCGCTATCGCCGCAGTTGGTTATTGGCGCTGTTTTTTGCTTTAGGGACAAGTTGTTATGTCTGCGTGCTCGCCTGGTTAGCGCCTTATGCCATCGAGTTAGGTTATAGCCAAACCCAGGCAGGATTAGCCTTAGGCTTCCTCACCAGTATGGAAGTGATCGCAGGCTTAGTCTTTCCTTGGCTTGCCAGCAAATCGACGGATAGACGGGCGATTATTGCCTTGCTGTGTCTGTTGCAACTCATTGGTTTTATGGGGTTCGCCCTCGCACCACAGGTACCGATATTCCTCTGGGCCGCACTGGCGGGACTCGGGATTGGTGGTATTTTCCCGCTGAGTTTGATTGTGACTATGGATCATCAACATAATCCGCTTTTAGCGGGTAAGTTAACCGCCTTTGTGCAGGGTATTGGCTACAGTATTGCCGCTATCTCACCTTGGATAGCGGGACTTATTCGCGATAATTTCCAAAGCTTTAATATGGCTTGGTTATTACTTGCGGCGCTGAGTGTCATCGCTTATCTGCTGTCGCGGCAATTTAATCCGAGCGGCTATGCCCAGCACTATCGACAAGTGATGGCCTAGGATTTAAGCACATAAAAAAACCGCCCAATTAATACAAATTGGGCGGCTCAGGTATCAAGCTAACAGCTTCAACTCGAGTCGATTAAGACTTCTTCACAAAGCAGGTCAGGATCACGATGCGAGTGCCATTCACACGGCCTTCGATATGCTCTGGATTGTTGGTCAACGAGATATTGCGAACCGCGGTGCCGCGTTTTGCCACAAAGCTGGTGCCTTTAACGTTGAGATCTTTAATGATAACAACGGTATCGCCAGCGTTCAGTACCGCACCGTTGCTGTCTAAGGTCGGAGGTGTATCATCGCTCGCGGCAGCCGCTTCGGCATCACCCCAAGCGCGTAAATCCTCTTCCAGATACAGCATATCCAGTAAATCCTGCGCCCAGCTTTCGCTGCTTAGGCGCTTCAGCATGCGATATGACATCACTTGAACCGCCGGGACTTGGCTCCACATGCTGTCGTTCAGACAACGCCAGTGGTTCATGTCCATGGTATCCGGTGCGGCGATTTGGCTGCTGCAATTTTCACAAATCATGATCTCGTTTTCATGACCATCGGAAGCTGGTAAGTCATAAATAGAGAGTTCGACGTCACTTCCGCAGAGTTCACATTTGCCGCCACAGCGAGTTAGCAATTCATTTTCAGTCATTTTTTCTGTCTACATGCGTAATAAAACGCGGATTATGCCATAAATTGGCTTTTCACGGCAGGGGGGAAGGCAAGATAACCCTATTTTTAATATGAGTTATCTGTTTTCCCATCCTTTAAATCGCCATTTAATCCTTAAAATTCATAAGCTAAACTGAGTCTAATATCTCGTCCCGGCGCGGGGATACCATCCGACAGAAACGGCGTCACTTGCTGGTTAGTCAGGTTTTTTGCCATTAACCGCACGCTGAGCCCTTTCAGTGTTTCTTGGGGCTCGTAGGCTAAATATATATTTTGTAAGAAGTAATTCTCACTTGGGGACTCAGCATTGAAGATATCACCCTGAGGCACATTATCCTGCGCATCGTACCAAGTACCCTGCCAAGCGACTGAGATGTCATCCGTAATGTACATGCCCACACGCAGGCGAATATCCAGCGGCGCAATGTTGGCAAGGTATTCGTCCTCGCCTTGGCTGTCTCTGAGCGCTCCCCTGTGCTCGCCCTGTAACCAAGAAACGGCTAAGTCACTGAAGAAATCCTGATAACGATATTGGGACTCGAGATCGGCGCCGTAGATATCATAGCCGTCAAGATTGGTGTAACCGCTTTGAATCGCTTGATTTGGGTCGGACTTTGCCCCGCGGCGCTGGGCAATATCGTCCCGACCCAAGTTGGCAAATAGAGTCACTTGGGTTGAAAGCGTATCTTGGGCGGCAAAAAGACTGGTTTGCTGCGTCATCAAGCCCAGTTTAAAGGCGTGTAGACGCTCCACATCGATATCTCGACTCGTACCGGTAATACTCGCCTTGGCGTATTGCACCGCATAGATTTCATCGACCACTGGCGCTTGTAAGCTGTAGGCGTAATCGAAATTCACTCGAGTATTCGCTGTTAACTGGTAGTCGATTCCCAATCGCGGTGAAAAGCCCGAATGGTGGGTCGAACTGTAGTCGTGCCCAGCCTCGATATCGTTGTAATCGGGGGCAATGTTGGGGCGGCCAATGCTGTAGATAAAGTCATAGCGTAGCGAAGGGGTGATGGTCAGCTCATCTGTCACACTAATCGCATCGCGCAAATACACTGCATAGGTATCCTGACGCCCTTCTGGCTGATAGTAAGGGGTGTACCAACCGTAGTTTTTCTCAGGATTTTTCTCATAACTTTTGTTAAAGACTATTGAATCCCTATCGAGACTGCGGAACTGCAACCCGGTTGTGATCTCATGATCCCCAACAATACTTAAGTTGTTGATGTCAATGTAGTCACGCTTGTAATCTAACCAAGATTCATGACCGAAATTGCCGACGGAGACTGTCATCTTTTCCCACGCGATTGGCGGCCTGATCCAGTGACGCGCATTCGCCGAATGAGAAATCACTATCTGGGTATCAATTAAAGGATTACTCGGTGAATAGCGATAATTCGCCGACCAAGTATTGTCTTCATAGGTGTTGTAGGCCGTGGTGGCATAGAGCGCCTGTTCATAGGAGCCATATTTACGGATGTTGTAGTCAGAAATTGCGGGCATAGGTCCGCGACGATTGGCCCATGGCTTACGGCCTTCGTCAAGATAATGGGTCAGGCTCAACATGAGTTGATGGTCGCCCTGCTCGTAATCCAGTTTGCCGAGGTAATTATTTTGCTCATAACCTGAGTATTCAAATTCATCACCATTGGCAAGCGTCACATCCCCCGCATCACGACGGGTGACATGCAATAAACCTGAAAGTTGTTTATTCGCTCGTCCATAAACCGTTCCCGTGTAGCTTTGGGCGTCGTTATTACTGGCGTAACTGGCTTTGACTCGGGCACCAACGTTTTGATTGTAAGTTAAAAAATCATCGGCAGATTTAGTCACAACATACATGGAGCCGCCAAAGCCGCCATTACCCGAACGGACATCGTGAGCCCCTTTAATCACTTCGACTCGCTTGATTAAATCGGGATCTAAGAAGAACGACCCATAGCGATACTGCTCAAATCCCACGGGGGCGTTATCGACATAAATATTAAAATCTTCGGTTTCACCAAATCCCCACAGGTTGATGCGCTCACCGCCACTGCGAGTCCCGCCATCAATATGGGCACCAGCCATATCATCGATGACCTCAGCAAATGTGGTCGCTTGCATCTCTTCAATTTGCTCCATCGAGATGATCGCCTCACCCGGCTTAGTCATAGTGGTCGCTCGGCGGTATTGCTGGCCATGTACTTGTAATATCTCGATTGGCTCGACCTTAGGCGCTCCCAATACTTCCTTGGCATTGAGTGGCAACGCAGGTAATACGCTTAAGCCCAAACAGCCCATGATTGCTTTTGATATCCTGCTCTTAGGTTGATATCCCATCTCCCCATCCCCTGTTACATAGTGTAAAAAATAGGGCGGCATTATAGGCATCAAAGCCAAAGATGAGAATAATTCTCACCTAGCTTTACATGTAAATCACATACTGATGGTAACTGCTGAGAAATGCTCGAAGAATTTGCAATATCCACGCGCATTTGTTCAACTCGCACTAGCCTGTTTTGATTAACGGTCGGAATCCCAGTCTCAAGCACCTCAAAGGTTTTATGGACATGACTAAGCTAACCGCACAACCCCAAACCGAGTTGGCATTTACGGCCGCCAGCTTAGATTTTCTCAAACTGCTGGCGCTCAACAACTCCCGCGACTGGTTTAAAGCCCATCAGGAAGAATATGAAAGTAAGGTCAGAACCCCTGCGCTGCGTTTTATCGAGCAAATTCAGCCTGATATTGTGGCTATTTCCCCAAGATTAACGGCGGTTGCCAAAAAAGTCGGTGGCAGCTTAATGCGCCCACAGCGCGATAGCCGTTTTAGCAACGACAAAACGCCCTACAAGACCAATGTGGGGATCCAGTTTCGGCATTTTCAGGGTAAGGATGTGCATGCACCTGGGCTGTATTTACACATTGCCGAGGATGGATGTTTTATTGCCGCCGGTATTTGGCATCCCGAATCCAAGGTGCTGAATGCCATTCGGACTTGTATCGATGAAAACCCCAACGGCTATAAAAAGGCGCTACAGACATTAACCAGTCATGGATTTGTAATGGATGGTGATAGTTTGACGCGCCCGCCTAAGGGATTCGATAAGCATCACCCAATGCTAGACGAGCTCAAACGTAAGGACTTTATCGCGCTAAAACCAATCCCCTTCGAGCGACTCTGCCAAGCCGATGCCGCCCACTACTGCGCCGAACAATTCGCCCACTGTAGTCAATTGATGGCCTACTTGTGCTTCGCCCTCGAGTTGGACTTTTAGGTTTCTGTATAAGTGGTTGCGTAAGTTTTTGCAGTTGACGAGGCCAAGCATTCACTTGGTCTCATGCTTATCGGTTTTGCTTAAGCGCTATTTCCCATCGACGGGCTTAAGTGGCGTTAATGCGAGACTCTTAAGGTATTCGCTTAAAACCTTAAATGCATTATCCAACAGGGCGTACTCCTTCGCCTTGCCTAGCACTCTAATCCCTTGTAATTGAAGCACTAAAAAAGCCGCGAGCGACTCAGGTTGAACCGATTGAGGCAACTCGCCCTGCAGCTGACTGTAGCGTAAAACATCGGTGAAATTAGTCTGCAACTGGGTGAATAAACGCTGGCACTCCTGCTGCACGCAGTCATCGTCGAGGCATTTTTCCATCACCGCATTCTGCATAAAGCAGCCGTACTCTTGCTCACGCTGCAAGGCCACAAATCGCGCTAAATAGGTCAAGATTTCACTCAGCCCAGCCTGTGCGTGCAGAATTTGCTCCTTCGCGCCGAAGGAATAATGGTCGAGATAAAAGCGCAGGGATTCGCGATACAAACTCTGTTTATCGCCAAAACTGTTATACAAGCTGAAGCGATTAATCCCTAAGTGTTCGACCAGATCGGCAATCGAGGTCTCGGCAAATCCCTTTCGCCAAAACAGCTCCATCGCCTGAATAAGCTTTTCTTGTCTATCAAAATTACAACTGCGTGCCATGGTCCAAACCTAGATTGATGCCTGCATTAAACGGAATATCACGGGGTAAAAACATTCTTGACTGACCGTTTAGATATGGCGTAAATTCTATACTAACCGATCGTTCCGTTAAAGCCCTGTTTGGCCAAACTTACAGATTCACAGAAGGAAAGAGCATGAAGCTTTATGAATTAGCCCCTACGCCAAGCGCAAGACGCGTGAGTATTTTCCTCGCCGAGAAAGGCATCGACATTCCACGTGTGAGTGTGGACATTCGCGGCGGTGAAAACCTCAGCCCTGAATTTAAAGCCAAAAGCTTAAACGGCCGTATTCCCCTGCTTGAACTCGACGATGGTAGCTATCTATGTGAATCCGTGGCTATTTGCCGCTACTTAGAAGAAATCCATCCGAGTGAAACATCACTCTTTGGCAACAGTCCACTAGAGCGTGCCAGAGTCGAAATGTGGCAGCGCATCATCGAGCTACAAGGGTTGATGGTCGGCTTTCAAGCCTTTAGAAACCTGACAGGTATTTACAAAGACAGGGAAAATTGTGTCGAAGCCTGGGGCGCAGAATCACGCCAACGGGTCATTGACTTCCTGCCGACCTTAGACCAACAATTAGCCAAATCAAGCTATGTGGCGAGCGATAACTTTACGATTGCCGATATTTCTGCATACGTTTTTATTAGCTTTATTAAAAACTTAGATATTCTAGTGGATGACACCTTGCCCCACATTCAGGCATGGTTTGCGACAGTGGCCCAGCGCCCTGCGATAGTGTCGCTCACCCCAAAAAACTAGCAGCTATGCCCTATTGGGTACCTAAGTTAAGCATTAACCAGTTAAGACTTAAGGGATAATTATGATTGATTTATATACCGCCGCGACCCCGAACGGTTTTAAAATTTCCATCGCGCTCGAAGAAATGGGTCTCGACTATCGAGTGCATAAGCTAGATTTCAACACTAACGAACAGAAACAACCTGAGTTTCTCGCCATTAACCCCAATGGTCGTATTCCAGCCATTATCGACCGAGATAACCAGGACTTTGTGGTGTTCGAGTCCGGCGCAATTCTTCTGTATCTGGCGGAAAAAACCGGTAAGTTTTTGCCTGCCGATCCTAAAAAACGCTCACAGGTCATTCAATGGCTCATGTTCCAAATGAGCGGTGTCGGCCCTATGATGGGTCAAGCTAACGTGTTTTACCGTTACTTCCCCGAAAAAATCCCCGCGGCCATTGAACGTTATCAAAAAGAAGGTCGACGTTTGTTTGAGGTAATGAATACCCAGTTAGCCAAGCATCAGTATCTGGCCGGTGATGAATACACCATTGCCGATATCGCGACTTGGCCTTGGGTGCGCATCCATGAATGGAGCGGCATCAATATGGAAGGACTCACTCACTTACAACGTTGGTTAGACGAGCTAGCCCTGCGTCCCGCTTGCCAAAAAGGCATAGTGACACCTCCGCCTTCGGTTTTGAGTGATGAAGAGCGTGCTAAGCAAATCCAGAAAATGGTGACTAAGTAGGTCATCATCTCCTCACGCCCGCATTCGTTTTTTCCCATCAAGCCCCAACTTAGCATTGGGGCTTTTTTACTGCTAGTGATGCGTAAAACTGCTACACTCTGCGCCACTTATTGATTTGCTTGGCCATATTCATCCCATCGGATGAATGTCACTTGGCCGGGCCCCTTTTCAGGCTAACTTTATGGGCAATCCAAACGGCTTATCATCAGCAATCATGGCATCAACAGTGAATATCGAACCGCAAACCCTCGCGCAAAAACGCGGATTAAGTTATGCCAATACCATTAAGTTATTGTTCGATGAGATTTTAAATACCAAGCAACCCGCCGACCGAGTGCTCGCGAACTACTTTAGGGAACATAAAAAGCACGGTTCTAAGGACCGCAAAGTCATCCGCGAATCCTTATTTAGCCTGTTCCGTTGGTGGGGCTGGTTTAAAGCCACGGGCGATCATCAACAGGCGCCACAATTGTTTGCCATGCTCAGTACGAGCGCCTTAATCGAAGCGCATCCATGGCAGGATATCGCCCAAGCCTGGCATGAGCTCGCCCAATCGTCGGTTGATTATCAGCAACTTCAATCCCTTAGCGTTAACAGCTTAACGGATAAGTTAGCACTGGTTCGGCAGCAATTTCCCGAAGTGTCCTTCGAACTCACAGATTTATTACCCGAATGGTTTTGGCAGGTCTGCCCGATTGCCGCAGAGCTGCGCCCACATCTCATCGAAGCCATGTCTAGCCGCCCACCGATTTGGGGACGTGCGCAGGGAATAGACAGCCAATCGGCTGTTAAACAACTGCAAGCGCTAGAGATAGATGCGAGCCTCAGCCTCTATTTTGAAGATGCCATAAACCTTGGCACTAAGAGTATGAATCTCAATGAAATATCACTCTATAAAGAGGGCAAAATTGAGATCCAGGATTTAGCCTCGCAAGTGATAGGTCAAATTTGTGCACCAGAGCCTTGGCAACACTGGTGGGATACCTGCAGTGGCGCAGGCGGAAAAACCCTGCAATTGCGATCACTGATGCAAACGGCCGCGGCTAAGCACAATCCATTCGTGGGCAGCATAGTCTCATCGGATATTCGCGCCCACGCCTTAGAAGAACTCAGCAAACGTGCCCAGCGGGCAAAGTTTGATGGTATCAGTATTGCACGCTGGCGCAGTGATGCACTGCCGGTCGACGCCAACCATTTTGATGGGGTATTAGTCGACGCCCCCTGTAGCTGCACGGGCACATGGCGCCGCAATCCCGATATGCGCTGGCTCGATAGCCTCGATGCCGTAACTGATAAAGCCACTCTCCAGCTGGATATTTTAAGCCGCAGCAGCAAGGCGGTAAAGCAGGGCGGAAGCTTAGTCTATGCCACTTGCTCATTGTCGCCTGTAGAAAATGAGCAAGTGGTTTGCGCCTTTTTACAACAACATCCCGAGTTCAGCCTAGTGCCGATCCGCCACCCCTTTACCGGCGAACAAACAGAAATGTTGACCGTGTGGCCCTTCGAGGCCAACACAGATGGAATGTTTGTGGCTCGCATGCAGCGTAATCACTAGCACTAACTCCTTATTTTTTATCAGAACTTGGCACTCATCCCCTGAGTGCCATTCTTTTTGCTTCCATACTATATGAATGTGCTTTTTCACTTATTCATTTAATAATCATCAAGATAAACCCTATGCCGCGGGGTAAAATCGCTAACGCAACTCCATCGAGTCGTATCGCCCCTTCTTGGACAAAACTTTTCACCATCAGTGATTAAATATTTCGCTTTAGCTTAATCTCGCCTTTGGGTAAAAAGATCGAGTGCTGAGAATGGCACAGGTATTTTTGGAATTTTGACCATGTCACACTCCTATGAATTTGACGACGATGATGCGCCATGGGGCGATAACGTCAAAGGTAAGCAAAAAAACAAACGCGTAAAACAACGTCGCAGGGATACTAAGCGCCGTTATTCAGATGATGCAGAGGTGGATTTCTATCAGCATAAATCGAAGTAACCGATAAACACCCGTTTGCCTTAGCAAATTCGAGCTTTAATAAGCCAGTCAAATCCCAGCAAGTTGGATAACCTCCAACTTGCTAGTTAGTCCAAGTTCTCCTTCATCCTTCCCGTTTTGATTCAATTGTAAAATCAATAGGCTAATGAGTTGATTTACCCTATGCTCTTTAGGGTTTATTAACGCCTTTTGTTTACCAAACCACCTGACACATCTTAACGGGTTTAAAGGATGATCCCATGGAAAAACAACGCCCCGATTTTATCTATCCCCCTGGCAGTATGTTAATGCACTCGCCCTTAGTGTTGAATAAAGCCGATATGTACGGCTTTTTTCTCAAGGGAAAACTCGCCAACCTGCAGCGATCCATCGATAAAACCCTCAACCAAGTGGCCGGAAGCGCCATGTACTTTAAAGTACTGTCGCCCTACGTACTGACAACCTTTACTCAAATCGAGAAAGCCTATTCAGAAGACCCAACTGACAGGGCCAAGGGTTGGATCCAAGAAACCGACATCATCACTTGGGTCATGGTCGGTCGCCAAGACAATAGCAACAGCACAGCCATCAGCCATGTGTATTTTCAGCCGCTGCATATTTGGGTAAATGATTCGATGGCCCTGATCAATGGCCGCGAGTTATTCGGTTATCCCAAGTATTTGTGTGAATACACTATGCCCGCGGTCGGTGAGCCATTAACTCGCCTCTCCTTGGCAACAAAGAGCTTCTTACACTTTAGCCCTGACACTGAACTTGCCATGCACCCACTGATTGAGGTGAATTGCAATGCTAAGCCCGAGGCGCAGCTCACCACGTTAGAAGCCATAGCCCAAACTTGGCAACTCTTTAAAGAACAAACGGATTTTATTCCAGAGCTGGATAAGCTCGGTGAGGAACAACTGTTTCATTTGTTGTTTAAGCCTGCCATCGACCAAGTATTTTTAAAACAGTTTCCGGATGCTTCAGGGCAAAAAGCGGTTTATCAGGCGATTATCGCGGCGCCCGCACAAGTCAATAAAGTGCACAGTGTCGCCCTATTGGAAAATGACTTTGTCGCCACCATTTTTGATAACGCCAGCTTCCCACTCAAAGAGACCCTAGGCGTCGAGGTCGGCGAGCAGCATGTATTACTGCCCTACCATGTGAACTTTGACTTTGAAGTGCCACCGGGCGAAGTGCTGGTCGATAACTCGGAAATCAAAAAACAAAAAATTGCCATTCTTGGCGGTGGCGTCGCCGCCATGACCGCCGCCTGTTATCTCACCGACAGGCCCGGCTGGCAGAATCAATATGAGATTGATGTCTATCAATTAGGCTGGCGTATCGGCGGCAAGGGCGCAAGTGGCCGTAATGCCGCGATGGGGCAACGGATTGAAGAGCATGGCCTGCATATTTGGTTTGGTTTTTACCAAAATGCCTGCGCCTTGATGCGTAAAGCCTATGAAGAACTAGACCGCCCGCCCGAAGCGCCGCTGGCCACCTTCTTCGATGCCTTCAAACCCCATAATTTTATTGTGCTGCAGGAAGAAATTAATGGCCGCTCCGTTAGCTGGCCAATCACCTTTCCAACACTCCCAGGGATCCCTGGAGATGGTACCGAAACCTTAACCTTCTGGAAGGTAGTTAAGGCCGCCTTTGCTTGGATAAAAGAATGGCTAAAGGACATGGACTCCCTGTTGGAAGCCGATGAAAAAGCCATGGCGACACCGAAAAACTGGCTCGATATCAGCTGGTTTGAACGACTGAAGGATAAGTTAGAGGATTCGGTTGAAGATGCGATGGAATCCCTCGACGCCCTAGGTGACAAGCTCGAATGTCATTTTAATCAAATGATTGGCCGTGAATGCGATGAGCATGTCCACAGCGAGAGTGACGATGGTTTGGTCGAGTCTGCCGTCGATGCCCTGCACCAAAGGCTAGTTAAACGCTTTAGCGACCATTTAGACACTAACGACGAGTTACGCCATCTGTATATCGCCGTCGACTTAGGCTTAACCATCTTAAAAGGGATGTTTGCCGATGATGTGTTTGAAAAGGGTTTCGATGCCATCAACGATTATGATTACCGCGAATGGTTAACCAAACATGGCGCCAGCCAAAAATACACGGTCGACAGCGCGCCAGTACGCGGTTTTTATGATCTGGTGTTTGCCTACGAAAAAGGCAACTTCGACAAACCGAATGTCGAAGCGGGGACCATTATTCGCTCCATGCTGCGTATCGCCCTGTGTTATCAAGGCGGCGTCATGTGGAAAATGCAGGCGGGTATGGGCGATGTGGTCTTTACCCCCTACTATGAAGTGCTGAAACGGCGCGGGGTTAATTTCCACTTCTTCAATCGGGTCGATAATTTAGAATGTCGCAACAACAGCATTCAAGCGATTGAAATCACGGAGCAAGTCGCACTGGCACCTTCGGTTAAAGACTACAATCCACTCGTGGATGTTAAAGGCTTAGCCTGCTGGCCCAGTACCCCAAATTACGATCAGCTCGAGCCTGAGCAAGCCGCATTGCTAAAAGCCCATGATATTAATCTGGAGCACTTCTGGAGCGATTGGGACAACCTGTACGAGGCGCAATTTGGTCAAGCGCTACCGAAAAAACGTCTGCAAAAAGGCGTGGACTTCGACAAAGTGATTTTTGGTCTGTCATTAGGATCAGTCCCCCATGTGGCGAGCGAGGTGATGGCGCAGAGTCCGGCGTTCAAAACCTGTGTCGACAAAGTACAAACAGTCGCGACCCAAGCCTATCAACTGTGGATGAATCAAGATCTTAATGGTATTGGTTGGCCAAACTATTCTGAGGATGGCGAGCAGCCTGTCCTATCAGGCTTTACCGAACCCTTCGATACGTGGGCATCAATGGATCAATTGCTCGATAAAGAAGACTGGCGCGGCCTAGAGCCAAAAAATGCCAGTTATTTCTGCTCGGCGTTGCCTGTGGATGCGTATCCACCACGCACCGATATCGGTTTCCAGCAGCGCAAAACCGCCGAAGCCAAGGCCGGCGCCATCAATCAACTCAATACAGAAATTCATAAGCTGTGGCAACAGGTTGGCGACAGCTTCCCTTGGGAATGGTTGCACGATGAACAGCAGCGCCAAGGCGAGGCGCGATTCGATAGCCAATATTGGCGCGCCAATGTGGATCCTTCCGAGCGTTACGTCCTGTCTGTGAAAGGCAGCTCTCAATATCGGATCACCACGGATGGTACGGGTATCGACAATCTGTATATGACGGGAGATTGGATTAAAACCGGGCTCAACGCCGGTTGTGTGGAGGCTGCGACTATGGCGGGTATGCATACCGCTAAAGCCATCAGCGGCCATCCGGCGATTATCAAAGGCGAAAAAGACTTCGCCTAAATGATAAGGGGCTGCGTTATGCAGCCCCTTTTTTATCTAGATATTGTGTATTCAAATTTAAATAGGCCGTCTTTTAAATCGAGACTCTTTTTTAAATAGACACTCTTTTAAATGGAGACTATCTCACCCGCGCGGGTATCGGCATATTCCTGGCGGCGCTTTTCCATTCGCGACTGATACAAATTGCTGTCGGCGCAGCGTAGCCACTCGTGGGGTTCGGCCACATCGCTATTGATGGCAAAGCCAAAACTAAACTGACAATCCTTTAAGCCTTCGGCGGCAAATTGCGCCGTTAATCCTTTTAAGCTGCTGGTTAAGGTCCCCATGCCATTTGCAGGCAGAATAAGCACAAACTCATCGCCGCTGATCCGGTAAATCTTAAGGTGAGCAATATTGGTCGCCTGCAAAAACTGCACTAGATTTTGCAGTAAACGGTCTCCTTCCTGATGCCCTAAGGTATCGTTCACCATTTTAAGGCTGTCGACATTAAGCAGCACCAAGGCCGTTGGTTGTACAACCTTATCGGCAAAGGTTAATTGCGAATTCATATATTCATCAAAGGCATAACGATTACCGACTCGAGTTAAACCATCGAGTCTGGCCTTCTCCCAAGCGATACCGAGTTCTTCAATGTGGGCCTTGCGCTCTTCGGCCAACAGTTTGAGCTTATTCGCTAACGCAAGAGATAACAGCAAAGCATCCACAGTGCCACCCAGTAGTGTCGCAAACTCGGCATGTTCAATAAAATCAGGGGTGATCCCCATATTGCCCGGTAAGATAATCACCGCAGGCAACAGCAAACAACTAAAGGCCATGATGAAATAGCGCGCGGGGGCAAAGCCTTTCATCAAGCACACATTGCCACAGGTGATCGCTAACGCAATCCACAGCATGATTAAGACAGAGGCAATAATCGCGGTATAGGGCAATAACCAAATACTGGTCGGCAAGGCTAAAATACACGCGACTAATAAATATTGGCTAAGCCGCCATAATCTAGGCGAATAGCTAGGTAACTGTAAGAAGTGCTTGTAGAACATGATGTTAAATATCGGCAAGCTGATAAAAAACAGATGATGTAATTCAAGCTGATGGAAGTTAAATAGATGCGCCGGTAAATGGAAGGTCAGTGCCCAGCCACCAAAATAGGTCAATACATAAAGACCATAGTATAAGAAGGCTTTATCAAAAATAGAGATGTAAATCAGTAGATTGTATAGAGCGATAAAGAGCAATCCCCCTAAACAAATCAGTATCGCCATGGCCACACGGTCGTTGGTTAACTGGTGCACTTCTTCCGACTCTATCGCCAATTCAGGCGCGGAGGAATAATAGCGGCTACTGAGCCGAGTCACTAACCAATAATCGGTCCCCATATTCAGCCGCACTTTACGGCCGTAATCGAATAAAAATTCATAGGGCGCATAGTAACCACTATGGGCCGTTTGCACTGAGCCATCACTGCCAAGTAACCAATAATCAACGGATTCCACAATCGAATTACTGGCATCCACCACCCAATGGCTTTGACGACTATTGACCATCACGGGTGATACCATCCAATAGTCACCGCCCGCAAGGCTGACTGACCGAGCCTCCTCAAGTTGCCCCATCCACTGGGTCACGTCATTAAAATGCTCGGGAGGGAGCTGTTTCGCATCGGCATGGAATAAATAGGGGGAATCCAACGCAATTTCAGCGCTATGGGCAAACGGACTAAATGTCCAAAGAAGCAGCAAAAAGCACCAAAAATGTTGCAAGTTAGGTTTACTCATAGGTATCTAAGTTTATATACCAGCGTCTCGTTCCACGCAGAAAATCAATTTAAAGTGTTAACTTTATGACTACATTTTATTTTTTACAATTGATTAGACTAAATTAGTCGGCAATTGGGTGCCTTATGATGATATTTTAGTCGTTAACTTAAGGGACAACACCTTAGCCTCAATATCAGACGTTCACTTGGATACCTATGGCACCATTATTGATGATTTTAGCTGCACAATTATTGATTGCCAGCGGCAACCTATTGGTTAAGTTGCTTGAAACCAATGCGCCCGTATTTCAACTTGTGCTTTATCGCCAATTATTTGCCACGCTTTTGGTGCTTCCCTTTGTCTGGCGCCTACAGGGGAACCTTAAGTTAAGCCCCTTCTACAAGGTGCACTTAAGCCGAGCGCTGTTGATTGGGCTAGGCAATGCCATCTTTATGCTGGCCGTATTACACTTGCCTCTCGCAACCGTGACGGCAGTGATTTATACCTCCCCATTGTTACTGTTGCTGATGTCCGCCTTCTTTTTAAATGAGCGTATTGGTTATCGTCGCACCGTTGCGGGGATTATTGGTTTTACGGGCATTTTGCTGATAAGCCAACCGACAGAATTTAACCTCTATATCGGTCTAGCCTTTTTTGGTGCCATGACTTCGGCAACCAACAGCCTGATTTTGAAGGCATATTCAACCCATGAGCATCCCTTTTCAACACTCTTTTGGTCTAATGCCTTTGCGATGGTTTTTCTGATACCGGCAACTTGGTACGAGGGTGCCGACTTTAGCCTGCCCGTCGCCCAAGTTGGCTTAACCTTAGGGCTGTTTTATATTGGTATGACCTACCTCATCATCCACGCCTATCGGCGCGCCGATGCCAGTCAAATGGCCCCAGTGGAATACACAGGCCTTATTTTTGCCGCATTGTTTGGTTGGTGGTTCTTGGATGAGCACTTAAGCATTGTGGTGTATATTGGCATAGGACTGGTGATTTTTTCCTCCATCCTGCCAAGCTACAGCGAGCTCAAAGCCAAATGGAAAAGCCGGCGAAGTTAACCTTGGTCGGCTTTGACATCGAAGTGGCCGTAGTGTTGGCCACTCAATAAAGGCGAGATTAGAAGCGGAATTTACCGCCGATGTAAACGCCATCTTCGAAGGTAAAATCACGGGCGTGATCATATTCGAAGGCAATCTTACGGTAACCCACATAGAACGCCATATTAGGGTTCACGCGGTACTGCACCTTTGAATCTAACTCGTATTGACCATCGACATTACCGAAAGACAATACCGATGGCGCATAGTAAGCGGCGGCATGCAAAGAGATATTTGGCCCTAACGCTAAGGCATAACGACCGCCCACTGATACGGCACTACCGTTCGGCGCATCATCTGCCCATAATTGGCTTAACTTAGCACCGACTTCGAAGTGGTGTACGCCAACATCATGGGTCATGTGCATTGCACCTTGGGCAATATGACCACTGTCGTCTGAATAAATATATCCTAATACTGCATTGACATCTTTATTCACTTGCAGCTCTAACTCGGTAGAAACCACATCGTTGTTTAACCCAAGATTAAATTCTGACGCATTCACCTGCAGTGCGGCTGCACTCAATAATAAGACACTTGCTACTCTGAACTTAGCCATAAAAACACCTCAATAATGACTGTGGGTAATGGCGCGGATCATACCGAATAAAAAAAGAAAATCTGCATATTTAGTCGAGAGTCGCGAAGATTTTTGAATTTGAAACCAAACGAAAACCGGTAAAAAACACCAATAAAACCTAAATTAAACAACTCGAAAACATTTAGGGTGCTGGCACCCGATCTCCAACTAAAGATTGCATTATGCCGTCGATATCGACACTTTCCTGCAAAGCTAAGTAATACCAACCTACGGTATTCCCCGTGCCTCTAATACTTAAATAGTTCCGCCAAAAGTGAAATCCAGCTTTGAGTAAATTCACTCGACTGGCATTGTTCTCATCTCGAATGGTGGCAAATAACAGGGCAATCCCCTGTGCTTTAGCCACTTCAATCCGCTTAAGAGTAAGCCCTTGGGCTATGCCACGGCGACGGTACAAAGGCGAGACCACCAAATAACCGAGTTCCCCCACGGGGCCAGAACCTGCCTTAATCGCCGCGCAGCCAACCATCTCACCCTCGAGGGTTTTCGCCAATATGACAGCGCGGGACTGAGTAAAGGACTGATGGTCGAGGGGATGCGCATTGTCATCCCGCCGATCGATTAATGCCGCCGCAGCCGCTAATTCGGCTGCGCTTTGGCAAAGGACAAATTGAATATCTTTTTGATTCATACAAATGAGTTAAACAACCAAAAGCCACTTAGAGATACAGTATCGTCGCCATACCGAGGAAAGTGAAAAAGCCCACTACATCGGTCACTGTGGTTAAAATCACCGAGCCAGAGAGCGCTGCATCTTGGTTAAATCGCTGCAAGACCATTGGGACAAACACCCCGGCCAACGCCGCGACCGCCATATTGATCAAAATCGCGCAACCTATCACTATGCCTATGGTGCTGTCGGCAAACCACCAGCCCGCCACCAGTCCAATCACAATCGCCCACAGGGTGCCATTGACTAAGCCAATGCCTAACTCGTTCTTCATTAAAGAGAATAAGTTACCCGCAGAAATCTGCCCCATCGCCATACCGCGGATCATCAAGGTGAGCGACTGACTCCCCGCAATCCCGCCCATGGATGCCACTATCGGCATCAGCACCGCAAGTGCCACCACTTGAGATAAGACGTTCTCAAATAGTCCAATGGTTGCCGAGGCCAAAAATGCCGTGAGTAAGTTAATCCCTAACCATACGGCGCGGCGCTGCGCACCTTTGATGATCGGGGCGAATAAGTCGTCAGACTCATCCATACCCGCGGTCGCCATTAATTGCGCTTCGTAATGCTCACGCACTAAGGCGGTGGCGGCCCTTAGGGTGACACGGCCAATCAGCTCCCCAGCCTCATCGATAACGGGTAACTCAATTTCGCGGCTATGTTCTATCGCCTCGGCGGCATCGAGTAGCGTGGTATCCGCGGTTAAGGCGCGACTGTCTTCCGATAACAGTGAAATCAGCGGCTCAGAGGGATCATGCTTGAAAATATCATAACGTCTTACCGTACCTAGGTATTTATCCGCCTCATCGACGATAAATAAGTTGTCGTTACAGTCGAGTTCGATTCTTCTGAAAAAACGCTGCGCCTGAGCCACAGTCGCCTTATCGCTGAGCACTAACATTTGATGATCGGTATAACGACCAATCTCATTTTCAGAGTATTGGTCGTACAGCTCGAAGCGCTGCCGCTGACGTTCGCCCATTTGCGCCAAGGCGCGGTCGGTAAAACTTTCGGGGAGATAATCACTCCACTCAATCAAATCCTCAGGACTAAGCTGCGCGAATAGCAGATCCACCTCATTGTCGGGCATCTGCTTTAGGATCCCCATACGCGGATCGGCGCGCATTAAACTCAGCACTGTCACACGGTCACTAAACTCAACCTGTTGCCAACGTTCGTAACGCTCGTCTAAGGGTAAAGACTCTAGCACTAAGGCAACCGTGCCAGGCTCAGCTTCATTTAAGATTTCACTGAACACTTCTGCCTGTTCTTCACCTTCAACTTCAGTGAGTTGCTGAACAACCTGCCCAACATCGGCCTGTGTGTTTGTTTCGTATTCGGCTTCATGTTCAGTCACATAAACGCCCTTCTGCTGAGATAAAAATTAGCGTAACTATATTGATATTGAAGAAGATTAGCAAATCTGCAAAATAAATTGCACACAAATCAATTGATAGCAACCAAACTATTATTTATGCTAATCACCACACCTTAGGAGGTAATGATGACATCGACTATCTATAGCCATAGCGCAAACGACATTCAAGGCAATCCAACTGCACTAGCACAATATCAAGGCAAAGTGATCTTAATTGTGAATACCGCCAGTGAGTGCGGTTTTACACCACAGTACAAGGGCTTAGAAGCGCTCTATCAAAAATATAAATCACAGGGATTGGTGGTTTTAGGCTTCCCATGCAATCAGTTTGGTGCCCAAGAAAAAGCCGATGAGAAAGGCATCCAAAGTTTTTGTGAACTCAACTTTGGCGTGAGTTTTCCGCTGTTTTCGAAAATAGAAGTAAACGGTGAGCACACTCACCCTTTATATCAGTACCTCAAAAAAGCCGCGCCGGGCGTATTAGGCACAGAACGCATTAAGTGGAATTTCACTAAATTCTTAATTAATCGTCAGGGCGAAGTGGTCGCTCGCTTTGCGCCAACCACAAAACCAGAGGCCATTAGTGACAAGATAGAAGCGCTTTTAAAATAATCCGCACGCTATCCTATTGAAATTTTATTATTAAATAAAAAATTTAAGTTATTTTTTATTTTCGATGGAACTTTAATTCTATAAGCCCCTCAAACATATTGAACAGCGAATGTCTTTTTCATGTTCATCATTCTCCCTGGGGCTTCTAGCGCAGCCCCCTTGACCTAGGAATAGGTCACTAGGCAACCGATTGGTTGCCTTTTTTTATGCCTATGTTTTATATGTAAAATAAATGTAGCTGCGCACCAACAGCTCAATATGCTGATGCTAGCAAGGCCAAAAATAAATTTAAAAATTTTTAGCCGCCAACTGAACTTTATCAAAAGGTCTTAGTCTGACTATATGTAAGGATTAACAAATCCGCTTTAATGCAGAATAGATTGCTAAATGAAAACTTTAGCAAAGGATTAAATGGATAAAACGCGCCGTTTAATTCAATGAAACAGTTTCAAGTTATTGCATAGAGTCGAATTGGTTGGTCGTTCATCATCTCCCTTTTGGGAAGCAATCGAATACACGCTAGCGCACTGCATTCCTTTGTCTCCTACTTTGATTCTTTTATGGCAACCTTAGGTTGCCATTTTTTTATCTGTATTTTACCCCTTCAGCATTCTATCCAGTTGCACTTGAATCGAAGGATGGTAACCCGCCCTCGCACTGGCATAGATTTGTTGTAACTCAGTGTGATAGCCAGCAACTTGCAATTCCGCATAAAGTGGACGAACAAACTTGCCGCGGCCAATGCGCTGCAAATAAGCACTTAAGGCGGGTAACACAGGATCATAATGATTACGGATAGCGACCCTAAACCAATCGCAGGCAATTTCAGCATTGCTAGACTCGGTCAACTTAAAGGTATCGTCCAAATCCATTAATTGCACCTGAGACAACACTTCGGGCAATTGGGTCAAAAAGTACTGCCAATGGTGAACTCGCCAACCTTTTGCCTTTAGCTCGCAGGCCGCTTTGCCCTGTAAGAAATCATCCAAGGCGCAATCAACCTTATCCAAACTTCGCGATGTGGGCCCCACATAACCTTGAGGCAAACCTTCGCCATAAATCCACTCCAACAGCTCGGCTTCGCTGATTTTATCGGGATAGGTTTCGACTAAAGCCACTTTCGTGTATTCGACAAACACTTCGGTGGTGATCGCCTCAAAGGCAAAGTGCTGCACATAGGCAAACAGAAACTTATCGAATTCGACGCGGCCGAGGCGATGCTCTAACTCATGGACGAACATCGATGCCTTATCGTAGGTAAAACGGTTAAAAGCAAGATTTGGATCGGCCTGCTGCACATTGGCGGGCAGCGTTTGCCTGTGAAGCGGTAAAGCCGCCATTTCTTCTTGTAGTCGGCCAAATTCAATGACCCATTCCAGCTCGGCCTGCTCCTTGCCATAGACTTCTTCGACAATCCGATTGGTAAAGTAGGTCGTAAAACCTTCATTTAGCCAGAGATCGCGCCAAGTCGCGTTACTGACCAGATTGCCCGTCCACGAATGTGCCAACTCGTGTGCGACCGTCGACACTAGACTTTTATCCCCCGCTATCAGAGTTGGGGTTAAAAAGGCTAAACGCGGGTTTTCCATGCCACCGAAAGGAAAACTCGGTGGCAAGATGATCATGTCATAACGTCCCCAAGCATAGGGGCCTAAGAGGGATTGCGCCACGTCCAGCATATGTTCGGTATCGGCAAACTCAGTCGCTGCGGCTGCCAACATGCAAGGCTCGGTATACACGCCGCTACGCGGACCTATGGCTTGAAAGGCTAAGTCGCCCACAGCTAAGGCCAGCAAATGGGTCGGAATGGGCTTTTCCATCTCGAATAGGAATTGCCCCTCGAGCGGCGTATCAGGGTCGTTCATTGCACTCATCACGGCGCGCATGCCCTTTGGCACGTCGACGTTCGCATCGAAGGTGATCCGCACCTTTGGCGAATCCTGCAAGGGAATCCAACTGCGGGCATTAATGGGCTGAGACTGGCTAAAGAGATAAGATAATGCTTTGCCCGCCGTTTGTTCAGGCGTAAGCCACTGTAACCCTTCAGCCTCCGGTGAGGTTTGGTAACGAATATAGATTCGTTCGCACTGCGCTTGGGGTAACTGGATGACTAATTTCTGCCCGAGAATCTCATCGGCCGCTTCTAGATGAAATGCCAGCGCGGCTTTATCAGTCGTGACCGATAAAATGCTTAAATCGCGACTATCGAGCCATAGCTCACCAACCTCTGGCTCAAGATAGAACAGTGACAGCGTTGCTTCCCCGAGCAGAGTACGAGTCGCAAAATCGACTTTTAGCGCGAGGGACAAGTGCGTGACCTGCACTTGGTCACTGTTGGCAAAGGAATGGTAATCTCGGGTTAAATCCCATGCTGCAGGTGCGATTGGCATTTGCTGATTTTCTAACGGCATCACTTAGCTAACCTATGGACGGAAAATTATCTGACCATATTATCAGCCGCTGATTTACCAACGCGCAATCGAATAAACCTTCCCCGCATCCGCATTTTGTAACAATGCTTGAGTTCAACTCTTGTCATAATCTATTTGAGTTAAGCTGCAAGATTAAAATTCACATACTTTTCAATGCATAAAGAAAAACATAAAAAATATTTTCAAATATTTTCTATTTTTGCTGAACTAATTTCACGCCCTTGAGTCAGATATTATGAACCGAATCTTTGCAAGAGTTTCTTCGTTCATCATCATTCTCCTTTAGATGGTTTCTAGCGCGACCGTCCCCGGATTCCGAATTGGAATTTACAGCAACCTTATTAGGTTGCTTTTTTTATGTCCATTTATACCAATCACCCCAAAATGATAACCCCCTACTCAAGTTCGTGATTTAGGGCCCAAAAACAAAAAGGGCCTCCGAAGAGACCCTTAAGGTTTAGCGATTTAGAATTACAGGCGGATACCTAACTGTTCTAAATCTTTAGCAACTACGCTCTTAGGTAGAGTCACATAACCGTCTTTTTCTACCACTTGCTGACCTTGCTTAGACAGCACGTAACGGATGAATTCTTTTTCCATTGGTGCTAAGTCTTTGTTTGGTTGCTTGTTCACGTATACATATAAGTAACGTGATAATGGGTAAGTACCATTCGCTGCGTTTTCTGCAGTCGCTTCGATAAACTCGTTACCTTTCTTCGCGATGGCAACAGCTTTCACGCCAGCAGTTTTATAACCGATACCTGAGTAACCGATAGCGTTCAGTGATTGAGACACTGACTGAACCACAGAAGCAGAACCTGGTTGCTCGTTTACGTTGGCCTTGAAGTCACCTTTACACAGAGCGTGCTCTTTGAAGTAACCGTAAGTGCCTGATACTGAGTTACGACCGTACAATTGTACGTCTTTTGCTGACCAGTTACCGTCAAGACCTAAGTCGCCCCAACGTTGGATATCGCTGCTACCACACTTGTGAGTAGAAGAGAAAATACCGTCAACTTGTTCAACAGTTAAGCCTTTGATTGGGTTATCTTTGTGTACGAATACCGCTAAAGCGTCAATCGCAACACGAACTGCAGTTGGCTTGTAACCATAGTGTTTTTCGAAGGCTTCTTCTTCGTTAGGCTTCATTTTGCGGCTCATAGGGCCGAATTGTGAAGTACCTTCGGTTAAGGCTGGTGGCGCAGTAGAAGAACCAGCAGCTTGAATTTGGATGTTTACGTTAGGGTACATCTGTTTAAATTCTTCAGCCCACAGAGTCATCATGTTGGCTAAAGTATCTGAACCTACAGACGAAAGGTTGCCTGATACACCACTTGCTTTCTCGTAAGTTGGCAGAGATTGATCAACAGATGCCATTGCAGTGGCAGAGAATACACCAGCGGCTGTGAGGGTCATCGCGCCGACAAGCTTTTTCAGTTTCATTATGTGCTCCAGTAATAAGCTAACTAATTTCTAACTTAAGTTTCTTCAGACGCAGCCAGTATCAATCGCTACAATGACAATTCTATGTCCAAGATGTGACACTTAGATGACAAAACACATTTTTCGCATTTTTTTGAAAAAAACCTCGCATTGTTAAAGTGTCAAAAGCAAAACAGGCCATAATGGCCTGTTTTATATGTAAAAATAATATGCGTTTCTTTGGCAATTATTTTTTGCGTTCAATCAAATGGGATGGGATCACAAAACTAAAGGTACTGCCTTTACCCAATTCGCTGCTGATATTGAGCTCGCTGTGGTGATGACTCAAAGCGTGTTTCACAATGGCTAAGCCAAGGCCACTGCCACCGGTTTGCCTTGAGCGCGCACTGTCGACGCGATAAAAACGCTCGGTCAAGCGACTAATATGCTGCGGCGCGATCCCCTCACCGGTATCCGTCACACTAAAGAGGCCACCGGTTGCCACACTACGCCATTGCACGGTAATTTTGCCGCCGGGCTCTGTGTAGCGAATCGCATTCGAAATCAAATTAGAACAAGCACTTCTAAGCTGTAGCTCATTGCCATGGGAATTAAGTCCCGCCTCACAGTGGAAGCTTAGCTCGTACTTGTCCTGCGCCAGCGCCTTGGCCTCTTCCTTTAAGACTTCCATCAACTGCGCCATGTTTACGGTGTTCTCAAGGTTAATATCCGCCGCATCTTCGATGCGTGATAATACCAATAATTGCTCCACCATCGACTGCATGCGCCGCGTCTGCTGCTGCATTAAGGCTAAGGGCTTAGCGTTCATCGAACCGGGTTCCGCCATGCTTTGCATCATCTCTAAATAACCCTGCAATACTGTGAGCGGGGTTTTTAGTTCGTGTGACACATTGGCGACAAATTCTTTACGCATGCCTTCGAGTTGTCTTATCCGTGTAATATCGCGGGCAATGAGCAATAACTGCCTATCGCCATAGGCCATAATACGGATTTCGAGCAACCGTCTATCGGACACGGGCGAGGCCAGCTCTAAGGGATCTTTATATTTTCCGGCTTTGATATAGGCCGAAAAATCAGGATGGCGGATCAAGTTATCGATGCGTTGACCATTATCCTGTGGCCAGACAAAGCCTAATATCAGCTGAGCTAACTTGTTACACCATAAGATATTGTGCTCAGAGTCGAGCACGACTGCCGCATCGGGCAAGGCCTCGGCCCCTTGGCGAAAACGTCCTAGCAAGGCGGCTAATTGACCCACTCGACGACGATTTTTCCCCTGTAGACGGTATATGCCGTTAAACACCCCTTCCCAACTGCCACTGCCCTGGGGAGGCGTTAATTTTCTATCTCGCCATAACCAAAAATTGAGACGCGCTAACTGACGGTAGTGCCAGAACACCAGTCCTAGCAATCCAATGATAAGTATCCAGAGGGGTTTCCCTACCAATAAACCAATCAGCAAACAAAGCAGTAAAAACACCGCTAAGCGCGAAAACAGCCGGTACCCTGAATAAGAGTCGAACATAAATAAACCCAGACATCAGGCTAAATAGGAGGAGCACAAGATAGCTTAAAAGCTAACCTGTGCCTATCTCTTATTTGGCACTAAATGCGTGTAGAGAAACGATAACCTGCACCACGAACCGTTTGAATGAGGCGATCATGGCCCGATTCTTCAACCGCTTTACGCAGGCGACGGATGTGCACATCCACGGTTCTGTCTTCTACATACACATTGGTTCCCCAAACGTTATCGAGCAGCTGTTCGCGGCTGTAAACACGTTCAGGGTGTGTCATAAAGAAGTGTAATAAACGGAATTCCGTTGGTCCCATATCGAGTACGGTATCGCCAACACTCACCCTGTGGCTCACGGGGTCGAGTAACAATCCTTGTACATCGATGGTTTCTTCAAGGCGGGTCGGCGCGCTACGGCGCAACACAGCCTTAATACGCGCCACCAGCTCCTTGGGTGAAAAAGGTTTAGTGATATAGTCATCGGCGCCCACTTCAAGGCCCTTAACCTTATCTTCTTCTTCACCGCGAGCGGTTAACATAATAATGGGGATCTGACGGGTAAACTCATCCTGCTTGAGGCGTTTGGCCAATTGAATACCACTTCCACCAGGAAACATCCAATCCAACAAAATCAGATCGGGGTAAGGCTCCTTTAGCAGCGCAATGGCCGAATCAAAATCTTCCGCCGCAGAGGTTGTAAACCCATGCTGTTCCATTACAAAAGTCAGCATCTCGCGGATGGCTAACTCGTCTTCTACTATCAATATCCTTGCAGTCATAAGTGATTTTCTGTCAGTGAATGTCAACACGGCTATTATTAGTCATTTTTATTACAGATTTATGAATAAGCATGCCGCAAAAGCGATATTGTCGCGATAATTGTCATATTAAGTTTATATAACTGTTTGTTTATCGCAATAAAAAAGGAGGCCTAAGCCTCCTTAATTCAACCTTAATGCTGAGATTAGAACTTGTGTTCTAAACCAACACCGATGTATTTGTCATCATCGTTAGACGCTTCCATAGAGCGGTTAGTATAGAAAGCAAACACTTTCGTTGGCTTACCTAAGCTGTAGTCCGCACCCACTGACCATGAATCACCTAAGTCTTCCATGTCTTGGTATTGAGCTTTTAAGGTCACTGCGTTGATATCGTAAGCGGCGCTTAACAGGTAACCGTTCACGCTGTCAGTGTTAACAGGTAAAGCGTTTTTGTAAGTTTGTTCCTGTTGTTGGTACATACCACCTAAGGTTAAATCAGCGATTTTACCTTGTACCGATGCACGCAGGATTTCGTAACCTTTTACGTCAGAATCGTAAGCGATAGCGGCGTAGAAAGGTGATTTTTTCAGTTTAGCGTCACCGTACATAGCGGCTAAGCTGAAACCGTCTTGAGCTTGTTGGTCAGCATCGCCTTCAGCAGCATAAGTTGCACCGAATACGAAACCACCGATTGAAGGTGACAGGTAAGTTGCAGTTTGGCCTAAACGGTTTTCACCTTTGAACAGGCTCTTTAAGTCACCTGATAAATCGTTGAACTGGTCAACGTTACCTTGAGAGATCTTTAACAGAGTGTCGTTACGACCAACAGAGAAAGAACCAAATGCACCTTTTAAACCAACGAATTGGTTACGGGCTTTGAAGTTGTCGCTTGTTGCAGCGCCAGTATCAACTTCGTATTCAACTGTGTAGAACGCTTCCAGCGAGCTAGACAGTTCGAAATCACCCTTCACACCAAAACGAGAAGCATTACTTTGAATAGTTGTTGTAGAATCACCTTTCTCATCATTTGATTGAGCGGTAACGTTCAACTTACCATAAACAGTCAGTGGCTCAGCGGCATAAGCAGAAGCCAGAGTTGCAGAAGCTAGCGCAGAAGCAAGTAGAGTTTTACAAAAAACGTTCATCATTTAATCCTTTCGACGTTATGTTCGTCTTGGTTATTGGTTTGGAACGACCGAAAGTTTGCAATGAATCTGTTTCAGTTTTATTTCAATTGTGACAACTTGGGTCAGTCGCCACGAAACCGCCTTCCTCCTCAAAGATAAAACCGAGATATACCAAGGGTTACGGCCGGACTTTTTTCAATGTTACATTTTAATGAATTCTGCAACCGAGGCAAAATTTAACGATTTATGGTAGGTTTACCCCGTTGCAACTATGCCGTAAACTGCGACTTTATTTTTCCAATGAGCGCATCTTATGTGGTTTAAAAATCTTACTCTTTACCGTTTCAATAAACCTTTTTCCATCGAAACAGAAGCACTTGAAACCGCACTCGCCGATTTCACATTCTCTCCGTGCGGCAGCCAAGACGTCAGCAAATTTGGTTTTTCCAATGCCTTAGGTAAACAGGGCAGCACCTTAGTGCACAGCGCCAACAATCGTCACCTTATCTGTGTGACCAAAGAAGAAAAAATTCTGCCAGGCCAAGTGATTAAAGAGTCATTAGAAGAAAAAGTGGCGCAAATTGAAGACGAAGAAAATCGTAAGCTCGCCAAAAAAGAAAAAGATGCGCTGAAAGATGAAATCATCACTAGCCTATTGCCACGCGCCTTTTCACGTCGTAGCCAAACTCGCGCGCTGATTTTACCTGAGTTGGAAATGATCCTCGTCGACAGCTCTAGCGCCACTAAGGCCGAAGAATTATTAGCTTTATTACGTAAAGCCTTAGGCAGCTTGCCTGTGATCCCATTAAGCTTTAAAGCGCCAGTTGAATCCAACCTCACTCAATGGTTAAAGGACGGCAGCGCGCCCTTACCCTTTGAAATGCAAGATGAAGCCGAGTTGAAATCGGCCGCCGATGAAGGCGGTATCGTACGCTTTAAGCAGCAAGATCTAAAAGAAGATGAAGTACTTGCCCACCTTGAAACCGGTAAAGAAGTACATAAGCTCGCCCTGCACTTTGGCCAATCAATTGCGCTACTGCTGCAATCCGATGCCAGCGTAAAACGCTTAAAATTCTCCGAAGAATTTAGAGCGGGTAATGATGAGCTAGGGAATGAAGATCCAATGGCGCGTCTCGATGCCGACTTTGCCTTAATGGGCAGTGAGTTAGTAGCGCTGATGCACGCACTGGTTTCGGCATTAGGCGGCCTTGAAGAGACTCAAGCTTAAGTCTTAGGCAAGCTCATCAAGCGCAGCTACATTTAGCTAAGGCTCCAAACGAGCTTAAGTGAAACTAAGCGAAATAATGTAAAAAGGCGCCGATGTGGACTCAGTTCACTGCGGCGCCTTTTTAGTCTCTATGACAGAAATAACACATTGGCAGCGATTCGAGTGCGCCAACCTCTATGGCTACCACTCAAAACGCAAACGAATTAGCTTTTCGTCAGCAGTTCACCCTTATTATCGAACGGCCAATCAATGCCCAGCCAAGCTTTGAAGAAGGCTTTTTGCTGCTTAGTCGCCTTTGCATCGCCTTTTAGCACTAGCTTACCGCTTTGTTTCTCACCTAAGGTTAACGCCACTTGCTTGATTTTATCGTTGTTAAATAAAGTGATTTCAACTTTATCACCCACTTTAAAGTCTTTAATGCGTTTATCAAAACCTTGTGCCGTGACCTTTAAGCCATTAATCGCGAGGATCTCATCCCCTGCGACGATACCAGCCTGCCAAGCAGGGCCATTACGCAAGACTTGAGAAAGCACTAAAGAGCCATGTTCGCTGCTTAAGGTCATGCCCGTAAAAGGCTCAGCTTTGGAGTCTTTACCGTAGGACATCACTAATCCTGCCTGAGACAACAGGCTTGAAAACTCAAGGCTCAGCGGACTATTCACATGGCTCTGCCACCACGGGCCATAATCCTTACCCGATAAGTCCTTCAGGATCTGCTTTACATCACTCACAGTGTAGCCCTTGGGCACGCGGTAATCCTGATAGAGTTTACGGTGCACGTCGCGGTACGAGTAGGCGAGCTTCGAATCCGTCAGCAGGGAGAAATCCAGCGCCAGTGAGGCTAAATAACCTTCGGAGTAAATATTCACACTGTGGTTAATGGCATAATCGCCGCCCGTGCTACTCCACTCGCCTAAACTGGCCTCGGCAACGGATTGAATTTCACGCCCCGGTGTTAGCTCACTCTTCTCGATGCGTTTGGCGAGATCTTCTAAAAATTCCTTAGGTGTCATCACACCTGCACGCAGCAATAACTGACCTTGGAAATAACTGGTCGAGCCCTCGGCAATCCACAACAGTTCGGTCATGTTTTCATGCTGATAATCGTAGGGGACCAGACCAGCCGGACGATAGGCTTTAACGTTCCAGGTATGAATAAACTCATGGGACGCCGTGCTAATAAAGCGTAGATAATCCTTACGCTCACGAAAACTAAAGCGCGGCAGTTGAATAACCGTTGAGTTTAAGTGCTCGGTCGCGCCGCCCGCACCACTGGTGGCGTGCACCATATACACATAACGCTCAAAGGGATAACCATCCCAAATCGCCTTGGCTTGGCCACTCAATGCGGTTAAGTCTTTCACCACTTTATCGGCATCGTAGTTACCTTCGCCCCAAAACACGAGTTCATAGTCTTTGTCGTTGGCGCTGAATTGCTTGTGGAGACTCACTCCCGTTTCGATGGGGGAATCAATCAGCACATCATAATTGGGGGCAACGAAGGAATGCGACGCATTACCTGACGACATGCCGGAATAACTTTGCCAGTTCTCGGGAACCGTTAACTGCACGGCCACTGGGTCTGTCCGAAATTGCGGGCTATACATAAATACGCCACTGGCATCGAGATAAGCGTGGCTCGCATCGATATGGCGTACTCGTTGACCTAATTCATTGGCGTAGAGTTGATAACTTACAGTCACACTGGCGGATTTATCGAGGGCAATTTGCCATTCGCCACTGGCGCTACGTTTCCATGGAAGACTGTTACCTTGACTGTCTTTCGCAGTAAATAAACGCACACCATCGGATAGGGGTAACACTTGATATTTACCCGTACGCCACACGGGAAGATTAACCGTCAACTCACCCGCTTTAGCTTCGGGAAAAGTCACACTCACCTGCGCAAGGTGATGTTCTGGTTGGCTTAAATCAATTTTATAATCTACATCGGCTAAAACAGTTGTCGAACCTAATGCACTTAATATCAAAACAGATAATCTACTGGGTTTCACTCTGACTTCCTTCCGTCTTCTGTTATTATGCTTCTTATATTTTTTCCAAGTATAACAAGTCGATGTAGCATCCTCATTAGGCGCTAACAAAAGCTAACAAAATAAGTTCCTTGACTTAGGGAATATAGGGCCACCTACACATGCGTAAATTCATTGTTATTTTCGTGACCTTGTTGATGTCTATTTCGTTTCAAACACTGGCTGCCGATCTCGAAGCCGAAGAAATAGAATTGCGTGAAACGCCACAGAAGATGTACGACAGGCTCAATCAATCCCTTTCTTTTCCTATCGCCTTTAAGACCCGCGAACAGTTTGAACGTGCCGCCCAAGAGCAGGGCTACAGCAGCGACGAATTCGAGCATATTTTGCAGCTACTGGCGCGATTGAATATGGAGCCGAATGTAAAGTCTAAGGTCGGGTTTCAAGACGCTAATACCCTTATCGAATTGCTTGCAAGCATAGCGCAGACGCCGTTCGAGCAAGCCACGGTCGCCATGTTAAAGGGCCGCTATATCGGCCGTACCGAACAAAAATACCAAGAAGCCATCGCCTTTTATAATGAGGCGCTGACACGGATTAACGACAGCTACGATGTCGAGTCCATGCTGCTCAAGCACACCATTCATGAACACTTAGGCGGTTTGCACCTCGTTATCCGTCAGGATGTGCCTGCCTTAATGCATTTTCACACCTATCGCGATATCGCCTACAAACTCAGGAACGATTATTTGATCGCAGCGGCCGAGTCAAAGCTCGGGCATTATTACAATAAAAATCAGCAACTCACTAAGTCATTACAGCACTATAGCGAAGCGATTCGCCTGTCCAATCGCTCCAATTATCCTTCGATGAAGACCCATCTGCAGCTACAACTGGCGAAGGTCTATCGGGATTTAAAACAATGGGATGAAGCCTTAAAGAATGCCCATGAGGCCGCCGCAGGCTTTAAAAAACTGGGCAACGACACTTATCTGTCAAGTTGCATGACAGTGATCGCCATGGTGTATGGCGAGCAAGGAGATTGGAACCGCGCCATCGATTACTATCTCAATGCCCAGCAGCTCGATGCTAAACGCGGTAACTACATCGCTCAAGGGTTGAACTTCCATAATCTCGGCCAAGCCTATTCGCACTTAGATGACGAGGCAAACGCCCTCAAATATTTACTGATGGCGAACCAAATCTTTGTTGAAAAACAAAGTCATCACTATTTAGTGTATAACGAGCTGCTAATTGGCGAGATAGCCCAAGCGAAGGAAGATTGGCCGCTGATGATGAGCCATGCCGAAAACGCCCTGGCCCTAGCGACCGATTTAAAATTGCAAGATGAACAAAAATCAGCTTTGACGCAAATCGCCCTGTCGGCGGAAAAACTTAACGATCAAGCCAAGGTGATAAGCACACAAAAACGTATTATCGAATTAAGCCAAGCATCCGAAAATACCGCGCAGGACTCGTCAGTATCTTCCTCGGTACTGGCCGAACAGCAACTCAAACTTGAGCTCAGCATGCTACAGGGCAAACTGAACGATGCGGTTGAAACCACTAAAAATACCAACAAGTTACTCGCCTTGAGTGGCCTTATCGCCACGCTACTCTTAGTGGGGATAGTTATCCTATTAAATCAGCGCCGTAAAACGAGGCGCCAAAACGCAGCCTTACTCGCAGTAAGTTTGCAGGAGCCTTTTACTCAGCATCAAGGCTATGCCGCACTCTTAAAGGATCTGGCTAAGCCTCCTGCGAATGCGTCCACTACCGCCCTCGCCTTGATTGAATTTGGCGAACAGGTCTGTACCGATCTGAATCACGGCCAATACTTTGCTAACGCTATTACCCAACAATTGACTCACCATATAGGCAATAGTCTATTGATGCCCGTCTATGTGATCCGCCAAGGGCTATTTGCCGTAAGATTTACTGAGGCAGTAGAACCGCAGCAAGTATTACACACGCTGCGTCGATACCTTGATGGCAAAGGCTTAAGCCATAGCTTTAACCTTGGCTTGATTAATTTGCCACTGCTAGCCAAAGCAGAAATTAAAATCGCCCCCAAATTACTGTTCGAAACAGTGCAAATGGCATTGGCGGGTGCCCGAAGTTTACCGAATGATGCCAGCCATTATGTGTGCCTAAGGGCCTTGGATTTTGTACCGCCAACACTCTTTGCAAACCCGCTATTCTTACACTTGGAGAAAGGGATTGAGCGCGGCCTTATTCGAGTCGACACCGATGCTCCGAAGGAGCAGATTGCCTGGCCCTGCTGGGAAAACAACCAAGATAGACATTTATTGGAAAATATTTGATCAATATCGACTATTAATCACAAGGACATGGGCAAACCGATTTGCACTCCACTGCCGTTGTTATAACATTAGTAGCATAAGAGTTAACTGCTAATCTAGACAGAGGACGTCATGCTTTTTAGCCCTGCTGAGTTAGGAAAATACTCCGGATGAAGGATTCCAACACGACAGTTTCACAACTGGCATTACTCCAACAGAAACTTCACTCTGCCAAGTTGGCACTCGATGAAGTCAATGAAGATAGAAATGCTAAGTTACAAACCTTACTCCAATTTATTGGCCATTTAAGTCTTGCCTGCAAAGGTCAGAATTTAGAACTGGATAATAAACTCGCTAAACTTCGCCATAACTTGAATACCTTTGAGCGAGTCGATGAAGCGTTGCCGGAATTAGTCGATGTTGAACGCCTATTAAAGGGTCAATACCACCATGTGATGGTACAACTTGAAGAGAGCCGTACTGGGCTTGCGCAAGTCATTCGCCAAATCCAACGGGTAAACTCAGCGCCAGATAAACTCAAAAAAGAAGTTAATTACTTTAAGCAGGATCTCGCCAAACCTTTCCACACGGTGTGGGAATATATTCCTAAAGTAAAACAAATCATTGGTTTCTATGACACCATTTTGCAGCAGCAATTTGAAGAAGCCGAAAAACTCGATGTGTTGCCTAAACACAGGCAGCTCGCCCACGAATTGGCGCAGATGATCTCGGAGATTGAGTTCCGTAAAGATCAACGCGACCAAGTGCTGGTCATTAAAGAGCTACTGGCTTCGGAAGTCGAAATCGACACCCTGCTCGAAGCCTATCAAACGATTTTATCCCTGCTGCTCGATAATATCGCCCGCGAAAAATCGGCCTCGCAAGAATTTTTATACGCGCTAAACGATGCCTTAGCCGCGGTGCGTGAAGTGGTGAGTGAATCCTACAATCACAATCAGCGCAGCTTCCAACTGAAGACTCAGTTAAATCGGGAAATTAACTCGCGCGTGGATAACGTAGGTGAAGCCATTATCGACACCGACGATATTGTCGACCTTAAAGCGCAATTAACCGAACAGCTTAGCTCGATTCGCTCCGCCCTCGCCCGTAAAGAAGCATTAGAGCAGCGTGAGCAGGCCCTGCTGCGCAAATCAATGGAGACCATGCGCAAAGAACTGAATGAGCTCAGTAGCGAAGCGAATACCTATAAAGAACGGTTATTCGAGCAACAAAAACTCAATCTATTGGATAGCTTAACTCAACTGCCTAACCGTGCCGCCCTCGAAGAGCGCATGGAGCTTGAGTATCGCAATTACCAACGCCACAGAACACCGCTGTGGATTGCAGTAGCAGACATCGACCATTTCAAGAGCATCAACGACAGCTTTGGTCACAGCACGGGCGATAAAACCCTGCAGGTTATCGCCATGGCATTAAAGAATTCCCTACGGGATACCGAGTTTGTTGCTCGTTACGGCGGCGAAGAGTTTGTGCTCATCCTGCCTGAAATTGACGGCGGTGATATTGCTCAACTTTTAAACAGAGTCCGTGAAAAAGTAAAAAATATTCCATTTAAATTTAAAAATCAGCGAATTACAGTTACAGTATCTATAGGGGCTGCGCAGGTTATGGGGAATGAGCTCATACATGAAACCTTCGAGCGCGCCGATGCAGCACTCTACAAAGCAAAACATGAAAGCAGAGACAGGGTTGTGATTGACGTATAACAAAGTCAGCCTATACGTCGCCTCTTATCACTCCTGTCGAGACGAAGGAGTGATAAATGATAGTAAAAGTCAGCCCAAAGGGCAGCATGGATCAGCTTTCACAACTCGAAGTTGATCGCCTCAAAAAAAGCGCCAAGAGCGCCCTATATCAACTGTATCGTAACTGCTCACTCGCCGTACTCGCCGCAGGCCTTAAGACCGACAACTCTAAAGCACTTTTCGAGCAATACCAGAGCTTCGATATCAATGTGTTGCAACGTGAACGTGGGGTTAAGCTAGAGCTTATCAATCCCCCAGAACAAGCCTTTGTCGATGGCCAAATTATCACGGGGATCCAAGAACACTTGTTTTCAGTGTTGCGGGATATCCTTTATATCAGCGACAAGTACGACACCCTTAAACATATCAATCTGACCAACGCCAGCCACATTACAAACGTAGTGTTCGATATTTTGCGTAACGCCCGCGCCATCGCACCGATGAAAGACCCCAATGTGGTCGTCTGCTGGGGCGGCCACAGTATTAATGCCGTCGAATACCAATACACCCGCGAGGTGGGTTATCAGCTCGGCCTAAGGGAACTCGATATTTGCACTGGCTGTGGCCCAGGCGCGATGGAAGGCCCAATGAAGGGCGCCGCCATTGGACATGCGAAACAACGGATTAAAAATGCCCGCTATATTGGTCTTACTGAGCCGAGTATTATTGCCGCCGAGCCGCCTAACCAAATTGTGAACGAGCTGGTGATTTTGCCCGATATCGAAAAACGCCTCGAAGCCTTCGTGCGCTTAGGCCATGGCATTATTATCTTCCCCGGCGGCGCGGGTACCGCCGAAGAGCTACTGTATATTCTGGGGATTTTGCTCAATAAAGAAAATCAGGAAACCCCCTTCCCACTGGTACTGACGGGTCCCAGTGAGAGCGCGGATTATTTTATTAAAATTGATGAGTTTATCGCCGCCACCTTAGGAGCCGAGGCGCAGCAAAAATATCAAATCATCATAGACAATCCCGCCGAAGTCGCCCGAGTGATGAAGCAAGGCATGGAACAAGTGAAAAACCATCGCCGCGCCACCGGTGATGCCTATCAATATCAATGGGGACTGAAGATAGAACCCGAGTTCCAACTGCCGTTTATCCCCAGTCATGAGGTGATGGCTAACTTAGATTTACATTTTCAAGCTAATAAAGCGGAATTAGCCGCTAATTTACGCAAAGCGTTTTCGGGTATCGTGGCGGGTAATGTAAAATCAGACACCATCAAGCAGATTGAGCACTTAGGCCCCTTCCACATAAAAGGGGACCCACATTTAATGGAGCTGATGGACAATTTGCTGGGGGCCTTTGTCGCCCAACATAGGATGAAACTGCCGGGAAGCGCTTATATTCCCTGCTATCAAATAGTGAAGTAAAACAATAACCGCCAATGAATAAGTTTTTAATTATCGATGGTCTCAACTTAGTTCGCCGGATTTATGCGGCGATCCCAGATGAGAACGATATGGACAGTTTAACGGAGCGTGTGAGTGTCGCCTGCACTAAACTGCTGCGCATTCACCACCCAACCCATGTCACTATCGTCTGGGATGGTGATGAGATGTCTTGGCGAAAGCAGCTTTATCCCGATTATAAAAAGGGCCGTAAACCTATGCCCGAGCCTCTGGCCGCGGGCTTACCTGCACTGCAGGAACACCTTAAAAGCGTACAAATCCAATCAATTTATGCCGCCGCCGAAGCCGATGATGTTATCGCCACCCTTGCGATGAAAACCGCCAAAGCCCAAGGTGAAGCCGTTATCGTGTCGACCGATAAAGGCTTTAGCCAACTCAATCATCCGCGTATCAGTCAATGGGATCATTTTAATCAGCAATACCTCAACATCACAGAGCTTGAGCAAAAGCTCGGAGTCGATCGTAGCCAATTTCTTG
Organism: Shewanella sp. FJAT-51649; assembly: GCF_019457435.1. Lineage (NCBI taxonomy): Bacteria > Pseudomonadati > Pseudomonadota > Gammaproteobacteria > Alteromonadales > Shewanellaceae > Shewanella > Shewanella sp. FJAT-51649. The sequence goes on from NZ_CP080411.1 coordinate 3,288,928, forward strand.
ATTTAATGGCGCTGGCGGGTGATAGCGGTAATAAAATCCCCGGCATCGCAGGCATAGGCCCCAAATCAGCGGCTGAGTTGCTGCGAACCTTCAGAACCTTAGCTGCGCTGTTTTCTTCTCTGCCCAATCTTGGCGCGAAACAAGCTAAGAAGCTGGCCGAAGGACGAGATATGGCTCGCCTCAGTTATAAATTAGCCCAATTGCAAATCGATTTGCCCTTAAACATCAACCTCAAGGATTTTAGGGTCAATGGCCCCGCCAATACGCCGCAGCTCGATTAACGCACCTTGTTAACACTAAGTTGCAATAAAGCCGTTTACGTTAGGCCATCAAAGGCGTATTTTATTGACTTGCCAGATAGTACATTGGATATGCAAAGGAATTAGATTCAATGAAATCAAAAACTTCGGTCATTATTGGCAGTATATTTGCCGCGTATGTCGCCTTCGTCGCTGTTGTGGTGCTGGTATATGAGCCCACCCCGGATGAAATGGATTGGGAAGATAGACAAGTCTATAACAGCCAGAAATTAAATGAGTTAACCCTAGGACAGGACATTTCCACCGTCAAAAGCCTCTTTGGCAAGGCAGATTTTACAGAAGCCAAATCCCTTAAAGATGGCCAACTACAAGTGCTCTTTTATCGTACACACCATGAAAAATCCGATGGCGTGACCACCAAAGAAGAATGCACCCCACTAATTTTTAAAGACGATAAACTCGTGGCATGGGGCGATGATACCTATAAACAGTACCTCGAAGCCGGCATCGATATCGTCAGCCGCACCGCCAAAGAAGCCGAAAGCTCAAGCAAAAATTGATTTAGCTCTGGTATAACTATCATCCCTAAGCTAAATATCGTGAGCGTTTAAACAATATCCCCAAATGGCAATGTAATACCGATTCATTGCCATTACTTCCCCTGTGACAAGCTGCCGATTTATTTAACAAGAATCATCCCTACAGGGTCGATGGCGGCATCTGCAACAACTATCGCACGGCTACTTACCATGCAAGGTATACAGTCGTATTCGAATTTAGATACTTTTGAGTGATTTTAGGCCAAGGTTAGTGCATATCAACTCAACCGCTAACAAATAAAAACATTTGGAATCAATTAATTATTTAAGCGTTGGTTTTAGTTAATCGATTTCGAAAACGAGGATGTGCGTTTCAGGATGGTTTATTAAAGGGGAAACTGATAAGTTCTTTATATACAAATGGTTAATTGTGTACTTTTACTGATCTAACAAAGTAAACGTGCACTAATCACATGTTAGGCCCCATGGAACACATCGACGTTGAATGGATACATAAGAACGCCGCTTACCCTGTACGACAGGTGTCGGAGCTTGATCCCGCCGCGATGAGATCTGCAAACTTGAGTTCTTCCTCGATGACAAGCTGGGCTTTGCAGCACATGAATTATCCCTGCACCGAGCTTGGCGTGCTGAGGTCCCCTCTCTTTTGGAGAGCAGCCCATATCTTGTGTTCAACGGCGCTAGCATTAGCGCTCGGGACGTCGAGAGACTCTTGTCTGCCCATTCTCCAGATGGGGCCTAATAACTCATTCAAGCCGAAGCCGTTTAGTGGCTCGGCGTTATTCAAGCGTAATTTATACAACGGAAGTAATTAATATGATTAACCTATTGATAAATAAATCTGATTTGGCCGAAATGAGCGAAACCTCTTTTGGTGGAAAACCAGTTAAGAATAAAGGTGAAGATTTTCACTGGCCGACTTGTGCTTGCTGTAACCTTCCAATGCAATTTTTGGCGAAAATCTCGGTTGAAGAAGAATTACATCAAATTTTTATGTGCCAAAACGATCCTGGAATGTGCGACGATTCGGATGCTGATGGCGGCGGCAACGCTGTAATCGTAATAAAACCATTTGACCTTGAATTTGTCCAAGTCCCATCTGAAGGCAAAACGCTTCGAGATACAGCACACTCAGCTCAGGTAGTATCGGTCGATGGAGATGACTACGAAGCAGCAAGAAGAGAATGGGCGGAAGAAAATGGCGTTAGCCCTCGAGAGGTATTAGGTCAAATTTCCGGTGAACCCGCATGGATTCAAGGTGATGAAACACCCAATTGCACTGCATGTAATGAACCAATGGAATTTGTCGCTCAACTAGAACAAGGACCAAACTGGGAAACAGAAATGAATTTTGGCGGAGGTGGGGTGGCGTATTCGTTCGTCTGCCGTTGTAATGGTTCTGCAAGTTTTTTATGGCAGTGCTAATACCAACACATAACCAATAAAAACAAGTGGGCTTGGTAAAGCTGTGATCTTTTGGGCTCCAACAAGTCACAAACTTAAACCAGCGAGTGTTTAAGACGTTACTCAATAGATATCTTAATCCGAAAGCAACTTATTAGAGTAAAAACTCGCTCGCTTTGGTCCTTTATTCCCATAAAAAAACGCCACCTTACGGTGGCGTTTTTTTATAGATAAACCTAAAACAGACGGTTACTCATCATCGGCTTTATATTCGACATAGGCTTCGCCTTGGCTTAGCCAGGCTGGCGCGGGTTTACCTTTAAGATAATGGTCGAAATATTCCATCATCCGAATGCTGTAATCGAGCTTATTAGGGTATTTCTTCAGATGATGGGGTTCATCTTCATATTGTAAAAACACCACATCTTTACCCGCACGGCGCATCGCCAAGTACATTTCAACGCCTTGCTCCCAAGGCACCGCATCGTCTTTATCGCCAAACATGATCATCAGCGGCGTTTGAATGCGATCGGCATAGAATACTGGCGAGTTCTCAATATACTTTTGCGGTGCAGCGAAGAGGCTTTCACCTATGCGGCTTTGGCCCGTTTCGTATTGGAATTGGCGCGCAAGCCCAGTGCCATGGCGAATACCGCTGTAAGCACTGGTCATGTTAGCCACTGGGGCACCAGCTACCGCGGCTTTAAACATCTTGGTTTGAGTGATGGCAAACGCCGTTTGATAACCGCTCCAAGAATGCCCTTGTAAACCAATGGCGTTAGCATCGGCAACGCCCATGCCGATAAGCTTTTGCACACCCGAGGTCAGCGCTTGAACCGAACTGGCGCCGGGGTAACCGATCTCGAAACGAATATCCGGCAAGAATACCGCATAACCGTTATTCACATACCAAGCGAAGTTTGGTCTGTGGTTAACCTTCATTTGCGGGAAGGCATGCAGTCTGTCAGTCATAAAGCGATAGTAGTAAACCAGCACAGGATAACGCTCGCCCGCTTGATAGTTAGTCGGTTTAATCAACACGCCATTGAGCGGCTTGCCATCGCCATTGGTCCAATGCACTAATTCGGCTTGGCTCCAATTAAAGGCTTGGCGTTGCTTGTCTAAATCGGTTTGCTTCACGGCATTTTGTGGGGTCTGATAGCTAGCGGTATACAAGTCAGGGAACAGATCGAAGCGCTCCTTAGAGAACACTAAGGTATCCGTATCTTTACTGCGCCCAAGCACAGTTAGCTTATACTCGCCTTCCATCAAAGTCTTAACGCCCGCTTCGCCTAAGGTCGCTTGATAAAAACCATCGGCTTTAGTCTTGTCGCTGTAACCATGCAGTAGCACAGTGGCGTTGTAAGCTAGTGTGGTTGGCTCATCGGGATTATCGACTAAACCTTCAACACGATATTGAATTTTTTGAGCGCGTCCCTGCCCTGCGGTTAAGGCAAATCCGCTTTTCGATGCGGTATTAAACTGCCACACATCGTATTTGTCGTAGACGAGGAAACCTGCGTCGTCCTTCAGCCAAGGGCCAAAACCATAACCCGGCGCATTGGAGGGATAATCATGGTCTTCATCGGCAAAACTCACCTTTAAAGACTTGGTCAGATTGGTGCGACGACCTTCGGCAATATCATATAAATACACATTACCTTGCTGATAATAGGCCACATATTTACCGTCGCCCGATAAGCTCGGCTCAGCATCGCTTGGTTGTTGGGTTAACAGCGGTAACTTGCGACCCGTGTTGATATCCACCAAGTAATAGTCTTGATAAAAGCCCGCCCAAGTGATCATCTTGAGATAGGGTAAGTCTGAGCTGGCCAGCATATAACGCTTATGCTGTGACAGAGTCACATCCGGCACCGTTTTATCGCCAAGCTGCACTACATTGTTTGAACCTAAATGCAGCACGGCTAAATAAGTGCGCTTTTGCTCTTTATCATATTGCTTGATTTCATGGGGTTTAATCCGTGGATCGTCCCCATGCCAGACCTTAAGCCCACGTTGACCTGTGACTATCTCTTTGTCGTAAAGGTCTTTTTCTTCTGCGATTTTCTTCAGGCTGAGCTGCTGGCTCACCTCGGGCACGCGACCAAAGAAGAGTCGCTCACTGTCTAGGGAGAAGTTTAAACTGGCGTAACGGTTTAACGTCCACTCTTTGGTGTTTGGCACGGGGCGAACTTTGCCCGAAGCGATATCGACTAGGCTTAACTGATAGCTGCGGCCATAGGGTAATTCACTAGCATCCCCTTGGGTAAAGGCCAGCCAGCGACCATTTTTCGACAGTGAAACCGCACCAATTTGTTGAGTTTGAGATTCAAATGCCGTTGATTTTTTGTAGTCTTTCAAATCAATCAGTTGCAGTTGATGTTGTTTCGCCTCGATATCATTGACCGCAACAGCCAAGCGGCGACTGTCTTTATCAAACTGATAGGCGGTCACATGCTCCAGATCCACCCGCTGCGATGGCGAAGACAAATTCACTAAACTCAAACGACGGCCTTGGTCGAACTTATCGACCTTCACCTTCTCGGCTTTGGGCTTATCATCGGCGCCTTCAGTTTTCTCTTTGGCGTCTTTCTTGGCCTCTTCGTCGGCTTCAAACCAAATGGCTAAATGCGCGCCATCGTCGCTAAAGACAAATTCCTTTACCCGTTCAAATTTGGTTTGCGTACCGGTTTGGGTATCGAGCAGCACCATATCGGCTTTGAGCTTTTTCTTGGCCTTAGCATCACTGGTTTCGACTTTAAGCAAGCTAGGCTTAACGGCCATCGCCACATAACGGCCAGTGTGACTCACGATAGGGTCTGAGCCGCCTTCAATCTGAAAGTCTTTTCCTGTTTGCAGATTTTTAATTAAACCATGGCTATCGCCACGATCCGGCGCCACCTCGACTGCCAACACTTGACCATTGTCAGCGATAACGGGCTTCTCGAGGGACTCAAAATGCATAATGTCGGTCAGGGTAAGCGGTTTAGTGCTGGTTTCTGCATGAGCATTGGGCAGTATTCCGAGGGATAAAAGCACTAGCGATGTGATAGGTAATAACTTCAATGTCTTCCTCTTTTATGTAGTTGTTAGACTAAAGTAGACTTTTTTAACCATTGGTCCTCCATCATCGTTATAACCCAGTATTTTTACAAGTTATACCCGATAAAAAATCGTGATATTGCTCACTATTTCCTGTGAAGTTTGACCAAAGACGGTTAAAATAATGGGGAGAAAAAACACCAAATTCATAGTCATGTTACCCGGCTAATCCCGGGTCGGACAATTGCAGTAACGACGAACCGTGGAAGGACTTCTCCATGTCAAAAAGAACGATAACCGTAATTCCAGGTGATGGAATTGGCCCAAGTATTATTGATTCAGCCTTAAAAATTCTTGATAAAGCAGGTTGTGATTTTGAATATGAATTTGCCGATGCCGGCTTAACTGCTCTCGAGAAGCAGGGTGAACTACTTCCGCAGCGTACTTTAGAACTGATCGAAAAAAACCGCATCACCCTGAAAGGCCCGCTAACTACACCGGTCGGCGAAGGTTTCACCTCTATCAACGTGACATTACGTAAGAAATTCGGCCTGTACGCTAACGTACGTCCAGTGTTGTCTTTCAAAGGCACTCAAGCCCGTTATGAAAACATTGATATCATCACAGTGCGTGAAAACACCGAAGGCATGTACTCTGGCCACGGTCAAAAAGTTTCTGAAGACGGCACCACAGCTGAAGCAACCAGTATCGTCACTCGCCAAGGTGCTGAGCAGATCGCGACATTCGCCTATGAACTGGCCCGCAAAGAAAACCGTAAGAAAGTCACTATCGTGCACAAAGCAAACATCATGAAGTCAACTTCAGGTCTGTTCCTGAAAGTGGCCCGTGAAGTGAGCCAACGCTACCCAGACATCAAAACCGAAGAAATGATTGTCGATGCGACTTGCATGAAGTTAGTGATGAACCCAGAAAACTTCGACGTCATCGTAACCACCAACCTGTTTGGTGACATTCTGTCGGATCTGTGTGCTGGTTTAGTCGGTGGTTTAGGTATGGCTCCTGGTGCCAACATTGGCCGTGACGCAGCGATTTTCGAAGCGGTTCACGGCAGTGCGCCAGATATCGCAGGTAAAAATCTCGCGAACCCAACATCTGTGATCTTAGCCTCTATCCAAATGCTGGAATACTTAGGCATGGCCGATAAAGCCGATCTGATCCGTAAAGCCGTATCGGCAGTGATTGAAGAAGGCGACCGTACTACTCGCGATTTAGGCGGCACCCACGGTACGACTGACTTCACTCAAGCGGTGCTTGACCGTCTGTCATAATCGCTTTGCGCGAAACAAAAAACGCACCCTAGGGTGCGTTTTTTTATAGCCGCAATCTTGCAGAACTGCCAAATAAAAAGCCCCAGACATGACTTGGGGCTTCACTCACTAACAGAACGCTAAAAACCGCTGATTAGTTCCAAGCCTGGCTCGGTCTAATCCACAGGTGCACAGTCACTTCATCACGGTCATGGTATAAATGCTTACACTGTAACTGGAATTCGTTGATGCCGTTTTCCTTGAGGATTTCCTGCATGGTATTCAAAATTGCCATCACTTCTTTATAACGGCTCTTCATCGGCAGTTTGAGGTTGAAAATCGCTTCTTTAAACCAGCCATTGATGGCCCAAGCTTCAATCAGCTCAGCCACGCGCGCGGGTTTTTCAACCATGTCACACACTAACCAATAAATGTTTTTACGCTGTGGCTCGAAGCGGAAACCATCCTCGCGGAAATGTTTCACTTGTCCGGTTTCCATCAGCTTTTCGTTCATAGGGCCATTATCGACTGCGGAGACCATCATGCCACGACGCACTAACTGATATGTCCAGCCGCCTGGGCAAGCGCCTAAGTCCACTGCGTTCATGCCGCTGCGAACCCGCACTTCTTGCTCTTCTTTAGGCACAAACTGCGCGAAGGCTTCATCGAGTTTCAAGCTTGAGCGGCTCGGCGCATCGGCAGCCATTTTCAGGCGCGGGATCCCCATAAAATAGGGTGAGCTGTTGTTACTGAAGGAATAACCTACGTAGGCACGACCTGGGCCGATAAAACACACGTGGATAATCGGACGCTTAGGATTTTCTTGCGCGAGTAAACTGCCGGATTTTTTCAAATGCTGGCGCAAAGGTACGGTAAACTTACGGCAAAATGCCGACAGCTCTTTCGCTTCGTTGGTATCAGGGGTTTCAACCCTCAGCTCACCCGCTTTACTCACCTCACCGAGCGCCGCCACAATCGGACTGACACGATCAGACTCAGGTAAATCCGCCAACAGCTCGCTTGCGGCAAACATCTGACGGGCAAAAATCAGTGAATCTAACGGCAGTTGCTTCACTAAGGTATCGCCGCCGTCTTCTTCAAAACATTGATATACCACGTAGGCATCGTTGTTGTTGGCCTTAACAAAGCCACCCACATTGAGCTCGGCGGCTCGCTGTTGGATTTCTGCTGCGCATTCTTTCTCATAGCCTGCACGGCAAAATAAAAATAGGTTTTTCATGGAGATCCTTAAGAAATCCAAGCCATAAACATGGCCGACTATCGATTTGGGCGCCAGTATAGCAATTTCAATGCACAAAAGCCCGATTTGCTATCGGGCTTTTGTGTGATTGGCAGTGTGAACGCACAGCGCAGTGGCTGCGCCACACAAGTATTATGACTCGTTACCATCCACCACTTTATGGCGCCATACGGCCGCAGCCAGCAATAACCAACCTAAGAGGAAACAGCCACCGCCCATTGGGGTAATAGGGCCTAACCATTTGCTACCGACCAGTGCTAAACCGTAGAGCGAGCCAGAAAACAGCACTATGCCAGCAATAAACAAATACGCCGCCCAATCCAGCAAACGTGAGGTTAACCACTGCCCGGCAAAGGCCACGGCAATCAGCGCAAAGGTATGATAGAAATGATATTGCACGCCTAGATTAAACACATCAATCAGCTCAGGCGGCGCGACAGCCTTGAGTCCATGAGCACCAAAGGCACCTAGCGCAACCGCAAAAAATCCGCTTACCGCGGCGAGTAACAACAATCCTTTACGCATTTTTACCTCCAAAAACCAATAGGCTTTACAACAGACGACGCTCTAGCAGTAACGCCTGAGCGCTTTAGGCCATATTAAGAATAAGCACTAGCCAATAAATTTTGCTGATAAATCAACAGCCAATGCAAGATTAGCCGCTTCGGTCGTGCCTGACGACTTTCTTGGGACAAAACTATGATCCCCATCGGCTAAGTATTCAATTTGAATATTACTGTTAAGCGGCCAAGTGGGGATCTGCACCTGAGAACCAAACTTATCCCGCTCACCCTGTAGCACTAACACAGGCACTTGGCAGTCGTTTAGAGGTTCTAACCTAGGTTCACCACCCTTAAGTGGAATAAAGGGATAACCTAAGCAAATGACCCTATCAATACGGCTGGCTTGCGCGCTATCGCAGGCCAGTAACGCCGCCATGCGTCCACCCATGGATTTGCCCATCAAGACCACACGCTTAACCTCAGGCTGAGCATGCGCCACATCGAGCATCTCACTAAAACAGGTGAGCAGCTTTGGCGCTCTGTCAGGCGGGCGCTTTTTACCATCTAGGGCATTGGCCTGCATGTAGGGAAAGTTAAAGCGCATCACTTGAAAACCCTCTGCGACAAGACCTGCGGCCATTTGGCACATAAAATCTGAGTCTCGATTCGCCCCCGCGCCGTGGGCAAATAAAATCAAGGTGTCTGAGGGCTCGCCTTCTAACACATAGGCACTTGACGCAACATCCTCGTTAACCAAGGGATTATCCGGGCAACAACTCACTGCGTGACTCCTCGGCAAACATATCTAACATCCACTCACGAAACGCGACCACTTTACCCAGCTCGGCATGGTTCTGTTGGCAGACGAGGTAATAAGCATCTTTGCTCACTAACACTTCTTGGAATGGGCACACCAGTCGCCCCGCCTTAATATCGGGGCGAGCGAGTACGCTATAACCTAAGGCCACACCTTGGCCATGGGCTGCCGCCTGCAAAACGAGGGAAGAGTGACTAAAAATCGGCCCTTGGTTGACGTTGATATCGTGAATGCCACATTGTCTAAACCAAGCCTGCCAATCGTGACGGCTCATATCGTGCAGCAGCGTGTGGTGTTTTAAATCTTCCGGCTTAGACAAGGGCTTAGGGCCATTTAACAGCATGGGCGAACATACGGGGATCAGCACTTCATTACGGAGTTTATCGGCGCGAAGCCCTGGCCAATTGCCTAAACCATAATAAATGGCGACGTCGACATCGTCGGTTAAGGAGCTAGCCTCTGTGTCTACCGCCTTAATTCGTACGTCAATATCGGGATTTTTTTCACTAAACTTCGACAGGCGCGGCACCAGCCACTGAATAGCAAAGCTTGGCGACATGCTCACGGTCAACGAACCAATGGCGCTCCGTGCAAGTAGCCTGTCGGTCGCATCCGCCAGTTGGGTGAAGATATCTTTAATATCGAGAAAATAGCTCTGGCCTTCTTCGGTCAGTAGCAGCGAACGATTCTTTCGACGAAATAATTTTAATCCGAGAAAATCTTCCAGCGCCTTAATTTGGTGACTCACCGCAGCCTGAGTCACAAACAATTCTTCAGCCGCTCGAGTAAAGCTCAAATGCCGTGCGGCGGCCTCAAATGCTTTAACCGCATTCAGTGGTGGTAAGCGTCTTGACATAGTGATCTCTATCTCAATTTTTAATTAGTTTTTCTAATCCGCATTGTTACATTTAATCGTTTGTAAAGGCCAGCGTTTTTGATTAAATTTTGCGCCAACGAAACACATGAGTTGGACAATCTCGAACGGGTGATGGGAATGTCTGACAGCAATACTTTGTCAGCCCGGAGGCGACTATGTTCAATTTAAAATCTGCTTTTGCGTTAGTGTTAGTCAGCGCACTCAGTGCCAATGTCAGCGCAAATGTTATCGATGCAGAAATTATCATCGACACCAGTGATTTACAGGCAAGCATCAATGCCGAACTGACTGCGACGATGGAGAAAATGCATGAAGAAGCGCTGCAGGATCCAACCTTATTGCTTGCCGATGACGTGTTACCGGCCCAGCAAGTGGTCAAGACCGAATAAATTGCACAGCTTATCAGTAAAATAAAAGCCGCATTCCAATGCGGCTTTTTTGTATTCGTTTACCTGCTTATTGGCGCATCGAGGCCCCAATTCATACGCATTAAGGCCAAAGTTGATGTTTGGCCTTAGCTCGCGTTTTACTGGCTATCGCTTAAGGGCGGTAAACCTTAACATTGTGATAACCTTGTTCAATCAGGTATAGCGCTTGTAATTTACTCATCACCCCACGCTCGCAGTACAGCAGGTAAGTCTTCTGCTTATCGAGATCGGCAAACTGAGTCGCTAATTTGAAGAAAGGAATGCGCTTGATTTCCACGCCTTCAATCTCCAGCGGCTTATTCTCTTCTTCCTCTGGGGCGCGAATATCAATCACCACTTCATTGGTGTCGATAGCAACAACGGTTTCAGTTTCAGTGATACGCGTATTCATTTGTTCTGCTATCTCCCTGATATCAATGGCCACGGCCTGCTCAACGATACGGTCAATCAAGTCCTCAGAGAATTTGGTCTCCTCAGCCTCAACCTTGGCCAGTACCGCCTTAACGGTTGGCTTTTGCGAAATCACACCGCAATATTCGGGCATAGATTTAGCAAAATCTTCGGTGCCGATACGGCGACATTCGTTGATGATGTCCTGCTTGTCCATGGCGATCAGCGGGCGCAGGATCAGCATATCGGTGCAGCGGTCAATCACGTTTAAGTTGGTCAAGGTTTGGCTCGATACTTGGCCTAAACTCTCACCTGTCACAATCGCCTGAATGCCCATACGCTCGGCAATACGCGCCGCGGTGCGCATCATCATACGCTTGAGCACCACGCCCATTTGACCGTTGTCGATTTTCTCTAAAATCTCAGCCACCACAGGCTCGAACGGCACAGACACAAACTTCACCTTGTGGGATTCACCATAGGTTTTCCACAAATGGTAAGCGACTTGTTTCACGCCAATTTCATGCTGCGCGCCACCGAGGTTGAAGAAACAGTAATGGGTACGAGCGCCCTTCTTAATAAATTGGTAGCTCGACACGCCTGAGTCAAAACCGCCCGAAATCAAAGACAATACATCTTCCTGCGTCGCCATAGGAAAGCCGCCTAAGCCTTCGATACGCTTAGTCACCATATACAGTTTATCACCCTCGATTTCGAGGTTAACTGTCACTTCTGGGTTCTTCAAACGCACGCCAATCGCATCGGTAAACTGGTTTAAACCGCCACCGACATAACGCTCGACTTCGATAGAGTTAAAATCGTGTGAGCCTGTGCGTTTAACGCGCACACAGAAGGTTTTACCGGCAATTTGGTCACGGTAAACGGGTAAGACTTGCTGGTAGATATCGTCGACTGAGGTAAAGCTGTATTCATCCACTTGCACCACATGGGCGATCCCAGGAATACAGGCTAAACGCTCACCAAAGGCCTGAGCTAATTCAGGTTTATCATTTGGCACCTTTACCCAAATACGGTCCCATTGACGTTGCACTTTGGCATCTTCATCAACTTTTTTGAGCACGTTACGGATGTTGGTTTCAAGCATTTTGGTGAAGCGCATGCGCACGGGCTTGCTCTTCATCATGATTTCTGGGTACAGCTTTACAATAAACTTCATGGGATTTCCGCGGGCAATTTTGTAAACAGCAAAATTGGTTAAAAGAATAATCGCCGGATTATAACAAACTCACGGCGATTGGCGCACCTGTTTCAACACTCGGACTGCTCGTGGCGTGCGCTTATGCACAGTTGAACTTATAGTCAAAAAATCACAAATAAAAAAGCCGTGAGCAAGTCACGGCGTTTTTATCGAATCACTGATTTGGTTTAAAAGCTATTTACCTACTTGAATCTCTTCGGATTCTTTGGCTTTACCCTGTTCAATGGCAATCTCAACTCGACGATTTCGTGCGCGGTTTTCAGGTGAGTCATTGGGCACGATTGGATTATTCGACGCCATACCGACCACTTTCATCCGCTTAGGATCGAAGCCTTTCACTTGCAGCAGCACATCGGCCACCGCCACAGCGCGTTTGCTCGAGAGATCCCAGTTCGAGCTGTAGAGCTCATCGCTTATCTGCATATCATCTGTGTAACCCGATACCGTGATAATCCCCGGCACATCTTTTAGCAATTCACCGACCGAGCGCACCACAGGTTTAAATCGCGGCTGCAGGAAGCCCGATCCCGAGGCAAATGAGCCCTTCTCGCGGATACGGATAATGATTTGCTGCCCAAGTGACTCAATTTCGATCGCCCCATCGGTGATCTCATTATTGAGCTCCTGTGCCATTTTCTTCACTTGCTGATTGATTTTATCCTGCGCCGCTGCGGCTTCCGCTTTGACCGCATCCGCCGTTTCTTGGGCCGTCGCCGAGGCTTCACCGCCCCGCTGCGAACCATTTTGCTGCTGCACACCACCCGCGCTATCGTCTTCGCCCGCTTGATAATCCAATACGGGTTCGGTCATTTCGTTGGTTTGTTGGTTAATGATTTCAATCGGCGTGGGATCGGGACGGCCAGGACGAAACTCCAATGCAATCACAGACGTCCCCTTAGGAATGTCTTTGACTTCGACCTTATTTTGCACCCCGAAGGCATACTTCATCGAGCCTGCGATCTGCTTAAACTTCATCACGTCCATTTCGGAGAATGACAGCAGCAGCACGAAGAAACACATCAAGAGGGACATCAAATCGGCAAATGTTGCCAACCAGAGCGGCGCTCCGGGCGGTGGACAGTTGCACTTAGCCATGGGCTACTCTCCGTCCGTTGTATCGATTTTCCGCTGTTTTTCAGCAAGATAATTCTTCAAGAAACCTTCAATCACCCGCGGGTTTTGACCATCTTGAATGGCTAATACCGCGTCCATAATCAGGTTGCGGTTCAGCATTTCTTCACCCATGCGTAGGGTGAGTTTATCGGCAATGGGGATACACACCATGTTCGCGACCACGGCGCCGTACAGAGTCGTTAACAAGGCCACCGCCATCGAAGGACCAATCGATTTAGGATCCGACATGTTGGATAACATGGCCACCAAGCCCACTAAGGTACCAATCATCCCCATCGCGGGGCCGACGTCACCAAATGCCCTAAAAATCGCAATGCCGTTGCGATGGCGCTCTTCGGTGAGGGCAATGTCTTTTTCAAGTGCGGCGCGCACCACTTCACCATCGTGACCATCGACCAACATATCGACGGCTTTTTGCATAAAACTATTGGAAATTTGCGCTTCTTCAAGGGCAAGGAATCCGCCTTTACGGGCGGCGTCCGCCATAGTCACGGATTGTTCGATAAGATCTTCAGGCTTATCAATCTTAAACATAAAGGCTTTGACGGCGATTTTTACCGCGCCCAAAAACTGTTTGAGATTGAATTTCATCATTACGACGAAGAATGAACCACCGAATACGATAAACACTGAGGGTACGTCGATAAAGATTGCCAGGCCGCCGCTGGTCATCATAGCCCAAAGGATAAAACCAAAGCCCCCGACTAGTCCTATAACTGTAGCTAAATCCACAACGGCTCCTCAATATTCGGTATAAACGACATGATACTGACTCTATTCGCAAAATAACACAAAATGTCATCCGCATAGGGATTACACTTTGGTTTTAACCTGAGCCTTACTCTATGATGTCAAAGGATGATTAAAAGCATAATGCTATTATTGTCATTTATCGGACAAGCACTAAGCAAGTTTAGCGACAATTTCTATTTTCTGAAAAAAATTCAGCAACAAAGCGTGCTATTGAGCAAATATCCGTCGACTGAATTTGACCCTTGAGTCGCCCTGATATACCTTGTGTCCGCTCTTTCAAAGGAATTATTAACGTGGCGAAGAAACCCGAAAATCTCAGTTTTGAAGAATCCCTTGGTGAACTCGAGCGCATCGTTGCCGAATTAGAACAGGGCGATGTCTCTCTGGATGATGCGTTAAAACAATTTGAACGTGGCATCAATCTGGTGCGTAACAGCCAAGCAAAACTCGAGCAAGCTCAGCAAAAAGTGGCCATTTTACTCAAGCAGGATGAAAATGCGCCCCTCTCTCCCTATGCCGTTGAGGGCGAATAAGCGTGTTAGTCAATGCAATAAAAGAATATCAACTACGGGTTGATGACCAATTAAAACAACGTTTCAGCACACTCGAAGACACTGCGCCGCAATTAAAGGCCGCCATGACCCACGGCGCGCTATTAGGCGGTAAGCGTATCCGTCCCTTCTTGGTTTACAGTGTGGGGCAAATGTTTGGCGTGCCGCTTGAAAAGCTCGACGCCAGCGCCGCCGCCATTGAGTGTATTCATGCTTATTCGTTAATTCATGACGATTTACCCGCCATGGACGATGACGACCTTCGTCGTGGTCAGCCCACAGTGCATATCGCCTTCGATGAAGCCACCGCCATCCTTGCTGGGGATGCACTGCAAACCTTAGCCTTTGAAATTGTTACCGAAGCCGTGCCGGGGATCAGCAGCGAGCAGCATATCGCCATGGTGAGAGCGCTGGCGAAAGCCTCGGGTTACCGTGGTATGTGTGGCGGCCAAGCGATTGACTTAGCCTCAACTGATAAGCTCATCGACCTTAAGGCCTTAACTCAACTGCATAATATGAAAACGGGCGCCCTTATCAGCTGCGCCGTTGAGTTAGCCCTGATCGCCGCTAATGCGCCAAAAGATGAATATCAGACTATGATGGAATTTGCCCATGCGGTAGGACTTGCCTTCCAAGTGCAAGACGATATTCTGGACATCATTGCCACCACGGAAGAACTCGGCAAACCCCAAGGCTCTGACGCCGAGTCCAACAAGAGTACTTTTCCGCAACTACTTGGACTGCAAGGCGCCAAAGACACCGCCGCGCAACTGATCCAAGAGGCACTATCAGCGCTGGCTAAATTGCCATACAATAGCCAGTTAATCGCAGACTTCGCCCGCTATATCATTGAGCGAAGAATATAATAAGAGACGAAGTATCTCGCTATGAGTTTGGACATTTCACAGTTTCCCGTGTTGGCTCAGGCCAACACTCCTAATGAACTCCGCCAGCTTCCTCAGGCCCTGTTACCTCAATTGGCCGATGAGTTGCGGGAGTTTCTTCTTAAGTCCGTTGGCATGTCCAGCGGACATTTTGCCTCTGGACTCGGCACGGTCGAACTGACTGTCGCCCTGCATTATGTCTATAACACCCCGTTTGATCGTTTGATTTGGGACGTTGGCCACCAAGCCTATCCCCATAAAATCCTCACCGGTCGCCGCGACAGAATGCACACCATTAGGCAAAAGAACGGCTTACACCCTTTCCCTTGGCGGGAAGAAAGTGAATACGACACCTTTAGCGTGGGGCATTCAGGCACATCCATCAGTGCCGCATTAGCCATGGCCGTTGCCGCCGAAAAAGAACAGGCTGGCCGCAAAGTGGTCGCCGTGATTGGCGATGGCGCCATGACGGGCGGTATGGTGTTCGAGGCCATGAATCACGCGGGTGATTTGCACAACGATATGCTGATGGTGCTGAACGATAACGAAATGTCGATTTCAGAAAACGTCGGCGCGCTCAACAATCATTTAGCGCAACTGATGTCAGGCCGTCTCTACACCACCATTCGTGAAAGCAGCAAGAAAGTGCTCAAGGGCATGCCGGTCATCAAAGAGATGGCCAAGCGCACCGAAGAACACCTCAAGGGCATGGTTGTACCAGGCACCCTGTTTGAAGAGTTAGGCTTTAACTATATCGGCCCCATCGATGGCCACGATGTCGATGCCCTAGTGGAAACCCTGCGCAATATGCGCTCTCTAAAGGGCCCACAAGTACTGCACATCATGACCAAAAAAGGCCGTGGTTATGAGCCCGCCGAGAAAGATCCTATCGGTTGGCACGCGGTACCTAAATTTGATCCATCACAGTTTAAGAAGCCAGCCACTAAGCCAGGACTGCCAACCTTCTCCCAAGTGTTTGGCAAATGGTTATGTGATATAGCCGAGCAGGACGAAAAAGTCTTAGGCATTACCCCTGCTATGCGTGAAGGTTCGGGCATGGTGGAGTTCTCACAACGCTTCCCGAAACAATATTTCGATGCCGCCATTGCCGAGCAACATGCGGTGACCTTAGGGGCCGGATTTGCCTGTGAAGGCTTTAAGCCTGTGGTCGCCATTTACTCGACCTTCCTGCAACGGGGTTACGATCAACTGATCCACGATGTGGCACTACAACGTTTACCTGTATTGTTCGCCATTGACCGTGGCGGTATCGTCGGTGCCGACGGCCCAACCCACCAAGGGGCATTCGATTTAAGCTTTATGCGCTGCATCCCGAATATGGTGATCATGGCGCCATCGGATGAAAATGAATGTCGCCAAATGCTCTATACCGGTTATTGCTATGATGCAGGCCCGAGCGCTGTGCGTTATCCAAGGGGCAGCGCCACAGGCGCGACTCAGGTAGAAGCCATGACGGCGCTGCCAATTGGTAAAGGCGTAATTAAGCGTTTAGGCAAAGGTATCGCCATGCTGAACTTTGGTACCACCTTAGCCGCCGCCTTAACCGCCGCAGAAAGCTTAGACGCCACCGTCGTCGATATGCGCTTTGTGAAGCCGTTAGATGTGGATTTAGTCAAAGAGATGGCGCAAACCCACGATGTGATCGTCACAGTAGAAGAAAACGCCATTATGGGCGGCGCAGGCTCTGGTGTATTAGAACTGCTGCAAAAGCTTAAAATGCCTAAACCTGTGCTGCAAATCGGCCTACCCGATGAGTTTATTAAACATGGCTCTCCAGAAGAAGTGACCCATGATTTACAACTCGATGCCGAAGGTATGTTAGCGCAAATTAATGCCTTTCTTGCCGATTGAGTGTTGATGGGAGCCTAGCTCCCAGCAACAGTGCAAAGCGTGATGAATTGCGATTAGCAGGCAAAAAACAGACAAATAAAAAGGACTGCATTTGCAGTCCTTTTTATTACTTAACGCTCAGCGCGTTAGCTTAGGCTTCAATGTTGATTGAAGCTGACTCTTGGCTAGGGCCGCCCTGTGACACCATCACCATGGCTGGACGCAGTAAACGGCTGTTTAGCTCATAACCCTTTTGCATCACTAACATCACAGTATTGGCTGGATACTCAGCGCTTGGCTGCATACCAATGGCTTGATGTTGGTCAGGGTTGAAGGCTTGCCCCTGTGGATCGATAGGTTTTACCCCAAACTTAGCCACGGCGGTCAAGAAACTCTTTTGCGTGAGCTCAACACCTTCGAACAGCGCTTTGGTAGTTTCATCCTGCGGATTAGTACCTTGCAGCGCACGTTCCATATTGTCTAACACTGGCAGTAATTCGTTGGCGAATTTTTCCAATGCAAACTTGTTCGCCTTTTCCACATCCATCGCAGCACGGCGGCGAATGTTGTCTACTTCGGCAGCAGCACGGATAACTGAATCTTTTTGCTCTTCAACTTTCGCCAAAGCGTCAGCGAGTAACTGTTCCAGCTCTTCAATACGGAAATTGGCTTGGGTAAGCTCGTCAATCAGACTCGCTTCTTCGGTAGAAACTTCAGACTCTACACCCTCTTGGATCAGATCCTGTTCTGCTTTAATCGACTCGTTGCTCATTTTCACTCCAGCTAAAAATGCTTTGTTTCTAAATACTCTGGGCATATTATGGGGATCAATTTTGACGTTTCAAGGCCTAAGGCCAGATCTAGCATAAATATGACCACAAAGTTCCACACCATTGGCCTGATTGGCAAGCCACACCACCCAGGGACAAATCAAACCCTCAAACGTCTGCATCACTGGCTGACGGTGCAAGGGTATGAAGTCCTCGTGGAAGAGCGCGTTGCCAGTGAGTTAGGGACCAATATCGTCGCGGTCGATTTATTAGAGATTGGCGCTCGCTGCGATTTAGCCATAGTCGTGGGGGGTGATGGCAATATGCTGGGCGCCGCCAGAGTGCTGGCCCGCTTCGATGTGGGCGTGATTGGGGTAAACCGTGGCAACTTGGGCTTTTTAACGGATTTACCGCCCGATGCCTTTGAAGAAGCGCTAGCCAAAGTGCTCGATGGGGAATTTGATACCGAACACCGCTTTTTACTCGAGGCCGAGGTCTATCGCCATGGCATGTTAAAAGCGAGTAATACCGCAGTGAATGAAGCAGTACTTCATCCGGGTAAAATCGCCCATATGATTGAATTTGAAGTCTATATAGACAATCAATTCATGTACAGCCAACGCGCCGACGGCATGATAGTCTCAACGCCAACAGGCTCAACCGCCTATGCCCTATCGGCGGGTGGCGCCATTCTTACCCCCAATTTACAGGCATTAATCTTAGTGCCCATGTTTCCGCACACACTGTCGTGTCGCCCGATTGTGGTCGATGCCTGCAGCACCATTAAAATGGTCGTTTCCCCTGAAAATGGTGAGAATTTAGAGGTAAGCTGCGATGGCCACGTGCATTTAGCAGTATTGCCCGGCGATGAAATCATAGTGCGCCGCAGCTCCGAGCAACTCAGGCTGATCCACCCTAAAGGCCATAACTACTTCCATGTCTTACGCAGTAAACTCGGCTGGGGCAGTAAGCTGTTTTAATCTGCTGGATAATAAGGCCTAAAACGCCATCAAAGCTTACATCGCTTACATCACTTACATGGTTAAGTAGCAAAAGATAATGGCCAACGGCAGTTGTTAACAGAATGGAGTGTTGCGGCTGCATGACTGTAAACTGCTTTATTAACCGTTATTAAATTTCAGATTAAAACAAATTTCATTAAGTGATATTCATCACGCGAAATTTAGCTATTACTAAAACGTGATCCATCCCTCATAATCCCTCGCGGTGTAAAACCCAATAAAAAACTATTTATTCATACTGTTAATAAATAATATCTAACTTAGTGATTTTTCAACTCACTCCAAAGCGAGATATAAGTCACATCTTAATATTGTCTTAAAAATCCATTAAGTGCTCATTAATGAAATAAATGGATCAGTTAATTGCAATACTGATAGCTAATTTAGTGAATATGTCGATTTTTATAACCTTAAGGAATAGAAATTAGCGAAACATCTCAATATCGAAATATAAAAAACCACCTTCAAGTGATATGGATCACAGTTAAGAAAATCCCATGAGAGAAGCCTCCCGCAGCACTGTAAATTAGCATTCTATACAGCAGCCAAAATGATCTAGATCATATTAGTTAAGCCCCGAATAGCGTCTAGTACACACCACAGAATGTTGTGACTCATGGTATTGGCAGTGAAACCTGCTGATTTATCAGTCGGAGAGTCTGACAGGAAAACACTAGTAAGATCCAAATATAAATAATAAGACAGACCACTTTATGTAGAGGCAAGCATGACAATACTTCAACTCCTCGCCAGCTTGACGCCAGTAATCAGTGTAATGATCTTTCTCGTATTACTCAGAATGCCAGCGTCCAAAGCTATGCCCATTTCCATGATAATCACAGCGCTGGCCGCCGTGTTTATTTGGCAAATGGATACCACACTATTAGCCGCATCGGTTCTCGAAGGACTGCTGTCAGCCATCACGCCATTAACCATCATCTTCGGCGCGGTATTCCTGCTCAATACCCTGAAATACTCAGGGGCAATGGATACCATCCGCGCAGGCTTCACGAACATCAGTGCCGACGCCCGTGTGCAGGTGATCATCATCTGTTGGTTATTCGGAGCCTTTATCGAAGGTAGTGCGGGCTTTGGGACGCCCGCCGCGATTGGTGCGCCGCTGCTGGTATTACTGGGCGTTCCCCCAGTTGCCGCAGCTGTTGTGGCCTTGATTGCCGACTCGGCCTGCGTATCCTTCGGTGCGATTGGTTTACCCGTGCTATTTGGTATGGAGCAAGGTTTAACTCAAGGTGGTGTGAGCTTAGCAGCTGAGCAGTTTGCAGCCCATGGCGGTAGCTACGTTGGTTATGCTCGCTTTATCGTGATGCATATGATCACTATCGACTTAATCACAGGTACCTTAATTCCACTGGTCATGGTGACCATACTGACAGGATTCTTCGGTCGCAATAAGTCTTTTAAAGAAGGTTTAGCGATTTGGAAATTTGCGATTTTCGCTGGTCTTGCCTTTACCGTTCCAGCATGGATTATCAACTACTTAGCGGGTCCTGAATTCCCATCTGTTATCGGTTCATTGGTCGGTATGGCCTTAGTCATCCCTGTTGCCCGTAAAGGCTACCTATTACCCAAAACCCCTTGGAATGACTTTGCCGAAAATGATAGCCAAGAAGGTGCAAAAATTGAGACAACTGCTAAGTTCTCACAAATTGCCGCTTGGACACCTTATATCATCATGGCTGCGCTATTAGTGCTTTCACGCACCGTAGCACCACTCAAAGCCTGGTTATCCAGTTTCAACATCAGCTGGACTGGCCTAATGGGCACAGAGCTTAAAGCCAGTTTTGCAACCTTATATGCTCCTGGCGCCTTCTTCGTGGCCGTGTGTATCTTAGGTTTCTTCCTGTTCAAGATGAAAAGCCCTGCGATTAAGCAATCCATCGGCGTTTCATGCAAGTCTATGTTACCGACTATCATTTCATTAGGCGCATCCGTGCCTATGGTGAAAATCTTCTTAAACTCAGGTGTTAATGGTGCAGGTCTTGCGTCTATGCCCGTCGCCTTAGCCGATATGTTAGGCCAATCTATGGGCGCAGTTTGGGCATGGATGGCACCGATTGTGGGGATTTTTGGAGCCTTCCTGTCAGGCTCGGCCACCTTCTCCAACATGATGTTCTCCAGCCTGCAATACAGCGTGGCGGACAATATTGGCATGAACCATACATTGGTATTAGCACTACAAGGTATCGGTGCTAACGCCGGTAATATGATGTGCGTAATGAACGTAGTGGCAGCTGCGACCGTTGTGGGTATGGCGGGTAGAGAATCTGAAATCATCCGTAAAACTATGCCTGTTGCCCTTGGCTACGCGTTACTTGCAGGCACTATCGCAACACTTTGGGGTGGCTTCTAAGCCAATCTAAACCTAAGGCCGCGTTGGCGGCCTTAGTCATTTTTAGCGTTGAGAGAGTAACTTATGTCTATTAATTATGACGCTGTTTATAAAGAACTAATTCAACAACTCGGTGAATCAGCCGTCTCAAATGACCCTGTGCGCCGCTTTGCTTGGTCGACGGATGCCAGTTATTTCCGTATCGTGCCAGAAATCGTCGTTCACGCAGACACCCTAGAACAAGCCAAACAAACCTTAGCCATCGCCCGCGCCCATAAAGTGCCTGTGACTTTCCGCGCAGCAGGCACCAGTTTATCGGGCCAAGCCATTGGTGAAGGGATTTTATTGATCTTGGGCCACGATGGTTTTAGAACCATAGACATCAGCCCCGACAGCAATAAGATCACCTTAGGCGCCGCCGTTATCGGTGCCGACGCCAACGCCGCACTTAAGCCACTCAATAAAAAAATCGGTCCCGATCCGGCAACACTGGCCTCGGCCATGGTCGGCGGTATTGTGTCTAACAACGCCTCGGGCATGTGCTGTGGTACGGCGCAAAACAGTTACCAGACTATCGCCTCCGCCAAGCTATTATTTGCCGATGGCACTGAGCTCAACACGGGTTGTGATAAGTCTAAGGCCGCCTTTACCCAAAGCCACGGCGAACTGCTCGATTCACTGGCTTCACTCGCTAAGTTGACCCGCAGCAATGAAGTGCTCGCGCAGCGCATTCGCAAAAAATACTCCATCAAAAACACTACGGGTTATAGCATCAATGCCCTAGTGGATTTTGAAGATCCGTTCGATTTGATTAACCACTTGATCGTCGGCGCCGAAGGCACCTTAGCCTTCGTTGAAGAAGTCACTTACCACACGGTCGATGAGGCTAAATTTAAAGCCTCGGCGATGGCGGTATTCTTCAACATGGTGGATGCGGCGAGTGCCATTCCGCCGATTATTGGCGATAGCGTTGCCGCCGCCGAATTACTCGACTGGGCATCGATCAAGGCCGTGACCGGTAAAAAAGGCATGCCAGACTGGCTCAATGAGCTACCAGAAGGCGCGGCAATCCTATTGATTGAATCCCGCGCAAACGATGCCCAAACCTTAGAAAGCTATACCCAAGATGTGATTGCCAAACTGGCGCACATCAAAACCGAGCGTCCGATTAGCTTCAGTAGCGACGCCAACGTGTACAGCAAATACTGGGCAATGCGCTCAGGCCTGTTCCCCATTATTGGCGGCGAACGACCAAAGGGCAGCTCAGTCATTATCGAAGACGTGGCCTTTAACGTAGAACATTTAGCCGCTGCAGCCGCCGATTTAACCGAGCTATTCCATAAGCACGGTTATCCCGAAGGCGTGATTTACGGCCATGCACTGGCGGGGAACTTCCACTTTATTATCACCCCAACCTTCGCCTCCCAAGCCGATATCGAGCGCTTCCAAGGCTTTATGCAGGACGTGGCCGAGATGGTGATCCATAAATACGATGGTTCGATGAAGGCCGAGCACGGCACTGGCCGCGCCGTTGCACCTTTCGTGGAAATGGAATGGGGCGCAGATGCTTACACTCTGATGAAACGCATCAAGCAAATCTTCGACCCAGAAGGCCTGCTCAACCCCGGCGTGATCTTAAACGACGACAGCACTGTGCACGTGAAAAACATCAAGCCATGCCCTGTGGTCGATGATTTTGTCGATAAGTGTATCGAGTGTGGTTTCTGCGAAAAAACCTGCCCGACTTCGGCGCTCAACTTCTCGCCACGTCAACGTATCGCCACCCTGCGTGAAATCGAGCGCTTAGAGCAATCTGGCGATAAAGCCGCCGCCGAGAAAATGCGTGCCGATGCCAAGTATGATGTGATCGATACCTGCGCGGCTTGTCAGCTCTGTACTATCGCCTGCCCTGTCGACAACAGCATGGGTCAGTTAGTGCGTAAGCTGCGCACGCCCTATATCAGCACCACTGAGCAAAAAGTGTTGGATTTCCAAGCCAAACACTTCGGCGCCGTCAACCAAGTGATCAGTACGGGCTTTGATGTGCTTGGCGTTATCCATAAAATCACCGGCGATGGTATCACCAACGCGCTGATGAAAACCGGCCGCTTACTCTCTAAAGAAGTGCCCTATTGGAATCCTGATTTCCCCAAAGGCGGCAAACTGCCTAAACCGTCGCCCGCCAAAGCAGGCCAAGAAACCGTGGTTTACTTCCCTGCCTGTGGTGGTCGCACCTTTGGACCAACACCTAAGGATCCCGATAATCGTACCTTACCCGAGGTGGTTGTGACCCTGCTTGAACGTGCGGGCTATAACGTCATTACCCCTGAGAAGACCCGCGATTTATGCTGCGGCCAGATGTGGGAATCTAAGGGCGACTTTAAAAACGCCGACGCCAAACGCCAAGAGCTTATCGATGTGGTCAGCCAGATGAGTAATGGCGGCAAAATCCCGGTATTAGTCGATGCGCTGTCTTGTACCTATCGTACCCTCACGGGTAACCCTCAGGTGCAAATCACCGACTTGGTTGAGTTTATGCACGACAAGCTGCTGGATAAGCTGAGCATCAACAAAAAGGTCAATGTGGCGCTGCACTTAGGTTGTAGTGCTCGCAAGATGAAGTTAGAGCCTAAGATGCAAGCCATTGCCGATGCTTGTTCGAGCCAAGTACACAAACCTGCGGGCATTGACTGCTGTGGTTACGCCGGTGAAAAAGGCCTGTATAAGCCAGAAATCAACGCCAGCGCCCTGCGTAATATTAAAAAGCTCATACCTGTCGAGATTAAGGAAGGCTATTACGCCAACCGTATGTGTGAGGTCGGCCTAACGCAGCACAGTGGCATTTCCTACCGCCACTTAGCGTATCTGCTCGAAGAGTGCAGCCGCTAAAACACTGAATAAACGGGGCTAGGGTTAGCCCCGTTTTTCTTTAGAAGAAAACTATTCTCATTTATCGAGCAAAACACTAAAAACAGGAGATAAATCACAAAATAAAAACCAATATAAACAGTTTAAATTCAACAGATTAAAATATTCTCATTTTTGCAAAAATCAACAAGGTCATTTACTAAATTAGCGCTACTTATTTACTTAAGATAAGCCTATATTTGATCAACTACCTTAGCATTTGTGTGGACTTTGGGGTCACAATGCAAGGCAATGTCGTTCACTAACAAGAAAGAGAAAAACACAATGAAAATCGCTCTTTTCATCCCGTGTCTCGTTAACCAAATGATGCCAGATGTGGCGATTGCCACCCTGGAATTACTGGAAAAGCTCGGACACCAAGTGATTCTACCCGCAGGCCAAACTTGCTGTGGCCAACCTATGACCAACTCGGGTTGCTTCGATGCAGCACGCAGTACTACCTTGAAATTACTTAATGCTTTCAAGGGTGTGGAATGTGATGCCATTGTTTGCCCTGCCGCCTCTTGTTTAGTGGCCGCCAAAGAAAACTTCCACGAGTTTGACAACAGCCCAGAAGCCCAAGCCGTTATCGACAAACTCTATGAGCTGACCGAGTTCCTCCACGATGTCGCCCCAATCCCAGCGTTCAACAAGCCTTTTGCCCATAAGATCAGTCTGCAACTGAGCTGTCACGGCATTCGTATGTTGAGTCTTGCCACACCGAGCGAGCAAATGGGTCCACGATTCAACAAGGTAGAAGCCGTGCTCGCCAATATCGCCGGAATCGACATTGTCTATCCAGACCGTCGCGACGAATGCTGTGGCTTTGGTGGTACTTTTGCCGTTGATGAAGGCGCCGTATCCGCCAAGATGGGTAAAGACAAGGCCCAAGCCCACGCGGCAACAGGCGCGCAATATGTGGTTGGCTTCGACCCTTCATGCCTATTACACCTCGATGGCATGATCCGCAGACAACAATTGCCAATTGAAATTCGCCACATAGCGCAAGTGCTTAACGCCGCGCTCTAGGAGACCCACTATGGCATATCAACATAATCACGAGGCAACGGGTTCACAGGTTCACGCCCACAAGGCCGATATTTTCTGCCGTGATGAAACCCGTGTTGACTGGCACTCAAAGGCCCTTTGGGTGCTGCGGGAAAAACGTGACCGCGCCGCAGGCAGCTTACCCGAGTGGGAACAACTGCGTCAGTTAGGCTCCGAAATCAAACTGCATACCTTAACCAACCTTGCACAATATCTTGAAACCTTTGAGCAAAATTGCCTTGCCAATGGTATCAAAGTCCACTGGGCAAAGGATGGCGCCGAGCACAACCGTATCGTGCACGACATCTTATCTAGCCATAAAGTGAAGAAGTTAGTTAAGTCTAAGTCCATGCTCACCGAGGAATGTCACCTCAATCCTTACTTAGAGCAACGCGGGATTGAAGTCATCGATACCGACTTGGGCGAGCGGATTATTCAGCTGGCAAAAATGCCGCCTTCGCACATTGTGGTGCCCGCCATCCACATGAAGAAAGAAGAAGTGGGCGATCTGTTTCATGACAAATTAGGCACTAAGGCTGGCGAGTCCGATCCGCTATATTTGACCCGCGCCGCCCGTGCCCATTTACGTGAGCAATTCCTCAGCGCCGATGCAGCCATGACAGGGGTAAACATGGCGATTGCCGATAAGGGCGCCGTGGTCGTTTGTACCAACGAAGGTAACGCCGACATGGGCGCTAACCTGCCCAAGTTACAGTTGCATTCAATGGGTATCGACAAAATTGTCCCCGATATCGACAGCGCCGCCGTGCTACTGCGCACCCTAGCGCGTAACGCGACCGGTCAACCCGTCACCACCTATAGCGCCTTCTACCGTGGTCCACAGGTCGATGGTGAGATGCATGTGATCATCGTCGATAACGGCCGTACTGAAATGCTCAAGGATAAAATCCTTGCCGAATCATTGAAATGTATTCGCTGCGGTGGCTGTTTAAATACTTGCCCTGTGTATCGCCGCTCCGGTGGTTACAGTTACAACTACACCATTCCCGGCCCGATTGGGATTGCCGTGGGTGCCAAGCATGATGACACTAACTCCATCGCTTGGGCTTGTACCCTGTGTGGCAGCTGTACCTATGTTTGCCCGACTAAGGTGCCGCTCGATAAGATTATTTTCCACCACAGACGCCTTAAAGCCGAAGCTGGACAACTCCCCTACGGCAAAAACGGTTATATGCCACTAGTGGGCAAATTTATGGCAAGCACGACCCTGCTCAATTGCTCAATGGGCGCGGCCCGTACTGCACTGCGCATTCTGCCCGGCAGTCTGCTCAAGCCCTTTAGCGGTGCCTGGGGTAAATACCGTGAACTGCCCGTTGCCCCCAACTCCAGCTTCGAAGCTTGGTTTAAGAAACACAGGAGCCTATAAGATGTCTAGTAAGCACGAAATTCTCAATGCGCTCAAACTGTCGGCTTTAACAAACCACCCTATGCCAAGCATCGATGTCGCCCCGCGGGTTGAAGATCTGGTAGGTCAGTTTGAAACCAATCTTAAAACCGTGGCGGGCACACTGCACCGTGAAGGCGGCCTAGCGGCACTGCAAGCCAAAGTGGATGAGCTTGTCGCCCAAGGCTTACAGGTTATCTCATTGGTTGAAGGCGTCACGGCAAATCGTGAAGTACCTCCAACGGCACACGAGCTTAGGGATATCGATTATGCGGTAATTCCTGGGGATGTAGGCGTTGCCGAAAATGGCGCCATTTGGGTGAACAATAAGAATTTAGGCCACAGAGTCACGCCTTTTATCTGTGAAAACCTGATCTTAGCGCTACCAACCACAAAAATTGTGCCCAACATGCATCAAGCCGCGAAGGACATTACCTTAGATGCGGGTGAGTTTGGTGTGTTTATCGCAGGTCCCTCAAAAACCGCCGATATCGAACAAGCCTTAGTCGTCGGCGCCCACGGTGCCTGCAGCTTAAATGTGTATCTGGTTTAATTGCTAGCGCGCTAAACCATAAAAAGCCGCCTTAATAGGCGGCTTTTTATTGGGATGCACGATTTGGGACAAAAATGCGTTGGATTTAATGCGCTAACTCAGGCTTGCCATGGTGTTCACTCACCGACACGCAGCAAGTCCATCCGTGGATGCTCGACCGCCCCGTCCATGGGGCGGACGGTCGTCTCGCTAATCACCATGGTTCACCTATTTGGTATCAGTGTAACCTGTAAGTTTTAAAGAAATACACAGCATGCTTTGGGACATAAACGTGATAGCCCCTTTGCTCTTTCGGATTCAAATTTCTATGGAGATAACGCCCGCCTAAGGGGCTGGCAACGCGTTACCACTAAACTCAAACACAACAGTCGTTATCACTGCGACTCATTGGGACTGGAAACGCCATGCGTTGACAGTCCCTCTTGAGGCGTTAGTTATAAGTTATTACATCGATAATGCCTCTCGTAAACCAATATGTACTACCATACGTTTACTAAAATCTAAGTCAGAGTTATTTTCACGATGTGCCCATGATTGATATGTCTTACCACCTCTATCATTATTTTTCCATACGTTGCCCAATACACTAAATTTATATAGATGTATTAATGACTGTTCAATCTTTATGTTTTTATAATGAAAAACATTATCTTCATAATACTTAACTATATCTTTAAAATAAAAATAATGCCGATTAAAATTCTTTAATAACTTCAGTGACTCTTCTATTTCAACATCTGGCATATGACCTGACATTTCATTTCTAACTTCATCAAGCAAATATTCAGAATACTCAGCCCTAGCATTGGCAAGAGTCTGAAACTTAAAAGAGCTATGGGATGGATATTTCTCGATTATAGAGTTTAAAAATGTGATTATATCCCTAGGCCTAAAGAAAGTCCTTTCCAATAAAAATTTTTCTGTAGGGATATTGTTGACATTGTCAGGAAATAATATATCGAATACTGCATGATCTGATGCAAAACTAAGTAAAGCACTTGATTTTTTTGCTTTAGTTATTATCATCTTTATCAAAGGAGAAGATTTGCTAATTTTAGCATCCCACTCAATTGTGATTGTGTTAATACGCTTAATTTTATTCAAATCAGGGTCATTAAGAATAGAAAATATATCTGTTCTTAAAAGCACTATAGATTTAGCATCTATTCCATTCTCTATAAGCTTTAGGTTAAGGTTATCAGCGGATTTTATCAAACTAAGAATTGAATTTTTATAATAGTCATCATTCCTAAATCTATCATCCAATTCATCATAGAGTATATTATGAACTGTGTCACTAAACTTCAATGCTTGCACAACAGAATACTCTAAAGCTTCTATGTAGTCTAAATAACTTCCAGTTTCAATCTTGTCACCGAAATTCGATTCAATGAATGATCTAAAAACACTCCCTCTAATTTTATTAGCTTTTGTTATCTCTATTATTCTTTTACTATCTATATCAATAGATTTATAGTTTTCTTCAAAAAAGCTTTCAATCTTATCTCTATGCTCATTTTCTTTCATATTAGAATCTTTTAGAATTGAACGAGATAAATCTAAAAGGAGCATCCATCGCCAAATTTCATAGTACTCATTCGGCTTTACATCCTCTGTTTTTAAATTAACTAACTCTTGAAACTTAAAATCTTTATATGATCTAATTTCACAATTCCAGCTTTTATTCTTGCTTGAAACTTTTTTCATGTAATGGGCCAAAAATGTTTTCCCAGATCCTTTTCTTCCCAA
Organism: Shewanella sp. FJAT-51649; assembly: GCF_019457435.1. Lineage (NCBI taxonomy): Bacteria > Pseudomonadati > Pseudomonadota > Gammaproteobacteria > Alteromonadales > Shewanellaceae > Shewanella > Shewanella sp. FJAT-51649. The sequence continues at coordinate 3,317,933 of NZ_CP080411.1, forward strand.
AACAAGAAATTTTTCTTTCCTTTGGATCTGGTCAAAAATCCCATTTTCGTTTATGAAAAACTCCTCAAAATTATCTTTGTATATTGCTTCTTTTTTACCATCATTCTGACCAAGATAAAGTTCCTTTAACTCTAATTGATTCATGGATACTCCTAATTATTAATAACTTATAACATTTTATTCTTGCGCATGCGCGTTTATAACGTTAGAGCAGTAAAAACGCGTACAGTTAACTATCTGTATGTAAAGAAGTTATCAGATTTTTTACAAATACACCATCCGAAAAAACACGTACGGATGTTGCTCTCAAAACCCTCAAAAACTAGCGTAATACAATATGACTGTATAATTGGGCTGTTATAGAGAAGCACTAAAGTGAAGGGCTAATAGATGAGATTTTGTAAGGTAACTCGTTCGTAAAGTCCAGAGCGAACGTGTGCTAACAAGCTTTGGGGCAAAAAGCTTTTAGCCAATGAACAGTTCAATGGTCGTTAAGATTGGCATTGTTGCAACAGTGACCGTTGGCGGCATGGCCGCTCTTTCACATCTGACCCATAGGGATATGGGAAATGCCACTATGATGTTGGGAACATCATCGGCCATGTGAACGCGGCATTTACACTTCCATGTATTGCAAATGCCGCCGTCGAGCCTATAGGGATACTTCTTGTAAAATAAAAGGGCGGCGTGTCACTGGGGAAACAATGACAATTCATCCTGCACACCTGACGACAAACTTACTAGTTTTGGGGCATGAGCGAAAAAATAGATCGCTTAGATAAAGATTTAAAACTCTGCTTAAATTAAAACGACTCAAGTCTCAAAACTTATTCAGTCATTATTATTTTAGATAACTCATCTCAGTACTCTTAACATTCTTAAGTAGGTATTTTCCGCTGGTATCTATCACTCAGCGAGGCAATCACGGCTATATTGGCCTCAAGATGTTGTATACATTCGCAGCGTAAATGAGCAATCAATAATCTATAACTGACTTGCCAACCTGCTGACTAACAGGACGTTTTATTAGATGGTCATCACACTTTAATGGTGAAATTTACCAAATAATTCACAAACATGAACTAATATGTAACTTACCAAAATATCGAGAGCTGGAATGAGGGCTCACTCTACTAAATACAGGGGATTTATCAGTCTGCCACCTTGAATAGCGTTACGGTTAGCGGGCCGCTATAAAGTACTAAATCGTCTTCACCAACACAGTAACATCAGGGATCTGCCGTTCTGTAGCAATACAGATGATTCAAGTTATAGGTTTATAACTCGTTGAGGTAACAACGGAATGGAAAACAACGAACTAATCGCGGTTGAAAATCGAATCGTCACTAAATTTATGGACATGTTTATCAAGTTTGGCATGCTCCTCGCGCTAGCGTCCTTCTGCTACACCATCTTCTCCCCGTTTTTAAATATCATGCTCTGGGCAGTGATTTTAGCCGTGGTCATTTATCCCTTTCACCAGCGTATCGCTAAACGGCTGAGTGATAAGCAAGGTCGAGCCGCTACTTTGCTGATTGTTATAGGGTTAATGATATTAGTTTTACCGACCATTATGATGGTTAGCTCCATGACCGATAATATGGGTAGCTTGGTTGAGCGCGTGAATCAAAACACCCTTGAAGTCCCTACTCCAAAGGAAAGCATTGCCAATATTCCCTTTGTTGGCGCTAAGATTTATGACTTTTGGCTGAAAGCATCGACCGATTTACCCTCGTTAGTCAAAAGCTTACAACCGCACTTAGGGGATGCTGCCAAGCAAGTCATTCATACGTTAGCCAGCATCAGTGCCAGTCTGTTGATGAGTATGTTTTCCTTCATCATCGCAGGCATAATGATGGCCTATGGCCACGCCGGTGCACAAAGTTCGGCTCGGATTGCCACTCGGATTGCAGGTCCTGAGCGCGGCGCCAAACTGGTCAATATCTGCTCTTCAACCATTCGTGCCGTCGCCTTAGGCGTTATTGGTGTGGCCTTCATTCAAGCCTTGTTAATCGGCATTGTGATGACCTTCGCGGGTATCCCCTTGGTGGGTATCTTCTTTATCTTGGTCTTGATATTAGGGATTGCCCAAATCCCCGCGCTATTAGTGACGCTTCCAGCGATTGCTTATATCTGGATGGCGGGCGATAACGGCACAGTCGGCAGTATCATTTATACCGTGTTGCTGATCCTTGCGGGTGCGGTGGACAACGTACTCAAGCCTATTTTCCTCGGCCGTGGGGTCGATGCTCCCATGCCAGTGGTGCTCATCGGCGCCTTAGGCGGCATGGCCACCAGCGGTATTTTAGGGATGTTTATTGGCGCCACGCTACTGTCTATCGGCTACCGCATCTTTATGATGTGGGTAGATGAAGGTCTCGAAGAGGGATTGAGAGAGCAAGATGACAATTGATCACTTTGTTCCCCGCCTCGTGTTAGGCGGGGTATGTGCTCTGCTCAGCGGTTGTACTGTGCTCGGTCCTGATTATCAACGGCCCGATGTGCCAGAAGTCCAAAGCTGGCAGAGCGCGAGCTCACGCCTCTTTAGCGGTGCGACAGCGGCCAGCGATTATCATCAATGGTGGTCGCAACTGAACGACCCAGTGCTAAGCAGCTTGATTGACGAGGCCTTGCAGAAAAATCCCGATGTGCGGATCGCAGGGCTGCGCATTCTCGAAGCGCAAGCCCAGTTGGGTATCGCTGAAAGCCTTAAAAATCCCCAGTTAACCCAAGCCACAGCCCAATGGCTGGGCGCAGGCCAAACCCAAAGCGGTAACAGCACCTCAGGCAGCAGTTATGGCGCGGCATTTAATCTGGGCTGGGAACTGGATTTTTGGGGCAAGTTTCAACGCAGTATCGAGTCTGCCGATGCCAACTACTTTGCCACTATCGCCCAATATGACGATGTGCAAGTGTTGATGATTGCGCAAGTGGCACAGCTGTACGTGAGCATTCGCACCTTAGAGGCGCGGCTGCAAATTGCCCATGAGAATGCGCAGATCCAAAAGCGCAGCTTAGAAATCACTCAGCACCAGTTTCACAGCGGTAATACCGCCGAGCTGGATGTGCAGCAGGCCAAGACGCAGTATCTCAGTACGCTCTCGACCATCCCTCAGCTAGAAACGAACCTGCGCCAAAGCCAAAATGCACTCAGCACCCTGCTGGCAAGGGCGCCTGGGGCATTACCCGAAATGGCGAGCAATACGGGCGTACTCCCCCAGGGGAAATTGGCCTTAGTTGCTGAAATGCCAGCCGATTTATTACGTCGCCGCCCCGATGTCAGAACCGCCGAGCGTCAACTTGCCGCCCAATCGGGGCTGATTGGCATTGCCGAGAGCGATCTGTATCCATCCATCACCTTAGCTGGCACGCTTGGGATAAGTGCAACGGGCAGCGGCCATAGCATTTTCTCTTGGGGGGCTGGGCCATCCATTAGTTGGAATATCCTCGACAGCGGGAGATTAACCAACCAAATCTTAGTGGAAGATGCGCGCTTTGAGCAGTTACACGAACGCTACCGTGAAACCGTTTTTAAGGCCGCGCGGGAAGTCGATGATGCCGCCATCGCTTATGCCAACAGCGCAACCGAAATTACCTTACTGACACAAACAGGTGAAGCGGCGAGTCGTTCACTCGAAATTGCTAACACCCAATACCGTGAAGGAATGGCGGATTTTCAACGTGTACTCGATTCGCAGCGCGCCCTCTTTAGCCAACAGGAACGGCTCGTTAACAGTCGCGGCGCCCATATTGGCAATCTCATCACCCTCTACAAAGCACTTGGTGGTGGATGGGAACTAGGGCGGCAGCGTCCGTTAGTGACTCCCGCTGTTGATCAAAAACTTCGCACGCGTGATGAATGGGTGCCCTATCTCGATAACCCACGGTTCGATGCAAATCAGCCCCAAGCGGGTTCTCAACCTAATGCCCAGCCTACATCGACTATTCAAAAGGGAATTGTGAATGACTGACAGTACCGCGACTCCGGGAAAGGCGAGTAAATATGCCACCCTTGGCCTTCTGGCACTCATAGTAATATTACTGCTTTGGTACCTTTTGGCCGACAGAATGACCCCCTATAGCTCACAAGCAAGGGTCCAAGCCTTTGTGGTGCCGATTGCCACCGAAGTCACGGGGCAGATTTTGAAAGTCTATGTGCAGGATAATCAAGATGTCGCCGAGGGTGATCCCTTATTCGATATCGATCCTGAGCCCTATGATATTGCCCTTGCCAAAGCCAAGTCGGACTATGAAACAGTACTAAATAGCGTTAAAGCCAATAACGAAGGCGTTAAGGCGGCGGAAGCGAAATTACAAGCCATGCGCGCGTCTTACAATAATTCAGTGAAAGATGCCGAGCGACAAGAACGCCTCTATCGCCAAGACCCGGGGGCTATTTCAGTACGCCGACTCGAAATCGCACAAGCATCGCGAGAAACTGCCAGCAGCCAAGTCACAGCCGCCGAAGCCGATGTTAGGCGCGCCATTGAGGCCGCAGGAGTGAATGGTGAAAACAACTCACAACTATTAAGTGCTCGTTCGGCGGTGAATAAAGCCGATCGCGATAGACAAAATACCCATGTCGTCGCCCCAAGCCGTGGAGTGATCACTGACTTAAACACCGATGTAGGGCAGTTTATCAACGCGGGCGCCCCCGCAATGACCCTGATAGCTATCCACGATGTGTGGATTTCGGCGGATCTGACCGAAAACAATCTCGGCAATATTAAAGTGGGGAACAGAGTCTCTATCCTGCTCGACAGCATGCCTGGACAACTGTTTAGCGGCCAAATACGCAGTATTGGCTATGGTGTGGATGATGGTAAAAAGCAGGCCGTCGGTTCACTGCCGACTGTCAGTAATAGCCGCGATTGGCTGCGCCAAGCACAACGCTTCCCCGTTAAAGTGTCGTTCTCAGCGGACGATATGCCACCTGCAGCTAACCTGCGTGTGGGAGGCCAAGCCGACATCTTGGTTTATACCGAAGAACATGGCCTGATGAACCCGCTCGGTGCGCTGTATATTCGGGTAATGAGCCTCTTCTCCTACCTGTATTGAGGCCTGATATGCATCACGCAGACAGTACAGTACTCAGAATTAGCCTTGGCATCTCATTAGCGGCGTTTGTGTGTTTTGGTCTAGCCCTGCCCATGCCCCACCTGGGCTGCATTATGGCATGGGTCATCCTATGCATGCCCGGCGAAGCGCTCAGCTTAAAAAAAGGCCTTATTGGCGGTGTACTCTTGTCGCTTATCATGACTGCGGGCGTCTTATTAGTCCCCTTATTGAGTTATTACACCTTAGCCGCGGTGCTGTTAGTCGCATTACTGCTGTACTTTTTAATGCTTATTTCGGTCACAGGCAAAGGCGTATTGGCCATGTTGCTGACGATGGCGATTACCCTCATTCCGATTGCAGGCTTAATAGAGCAAGCCGTGGCGCTGGCGATCGCACAGCTCATCGCCATCGGGGTATTGATTGGCACGTTAGTGAATGGCATCGCCCATGCCTTGTTCCCGCCAGCCCCCGTGACCGCAGCAGAAAAACCTATCCTATTGCCCCCTGAGCATCCCAAGCGGTTGGCCCTACGCGCCACCATCATAGTGATCCCTGTATGGCTGCTGGCGCTAAGCGATCCGGCGTTTTATATTCCCGCCGTGATGAAGACAGTGATGTTAGCGCAGCAAAGTACTCTGCTAAACGCCAAACAAGCAGGCAGAGAGCTAGTGCTTTCTACCTTAATGGGCGCCTTGTTGGCATTCGCCCTGTGGATGGGACTCAGTATTTGGCCTTCGTTATTGATGTTAGTGCTGATGCTAGGATTAATGACCATGTGGCTGACTCGCCGGCTTATTCAATTAGTGCCAACGGGGTTTCCCCCTTCCTTTTGGAGCAATAGTTGGATCACCGCCCTCATCTTATTTGGCCCCGCCATTGCCGACAGCGCGAATGGTAAAGATGTATGGCTAGCGGCCGCCATGCGTTGCAGCCTCTATTTATTGGTCGCTGGTTATGGTTGGTTGTGTTTTATCGCACTGGAGCAGAAATGGCCAGCAGGCCGCCCAGCCTCAGAAGCCCCCGTAGGAGAATAGAATGTTATCAGCATTAGTGGTTGGCCTACCTATCATATTAATCAATATGTTACTGCAATCTCTTGCCACTATGTGGTGCATCCGTTTCTACAATAAACGGCTACTAGACCACGATAGTTTAGTCGCAGGAGTATTAGGACTCTTCGGTATCACCAGCATAGTAATGCTGGGTAACCTTTTACAAATCGTCGCTTGGGGCAGTTTGTTTCTCTTTCTCGGCGAGTTCAATAACCTGCATGATGCGATTTATCATTCTGGGGTCAACTTCGCGACCTTAGGCTATGGCGATATTGTGATGAGTGAAAAATGGAAATTATTAGGCCCAATCGAAGCGGTAAATGGCGCCCTAATGATCGGCTTATCGGGCGCATCCATGTTGGCTGTGCTACAGCAATATGTGCAGAAAAAATAACCGACGATGCCTCAATGTAAACACAGTCTATAGTGACTGCGAATATCCATGGGAGTAATGACCCAACACACCTACAAAAAAGCCGCCTTGTTAGGCGGCTTTTCTATTGGATAGAACCTTAGACGAAACAATTAAGTCTGCGCTTAAAGCGTTGGACTCGAAGTAAACTTATTCAGCACAGCATCTGAGGTTGACTCAAATTCCACGACCAATTTGTTGGGAGCCTGCCGGTAAACTCTCACCTCAATATGGCCTCGCATGGCATAAATTAACGCGCCTCCATAGGTCGTTTCAGGGCCTAAATTTCCCGCAGGCACTTGCTCAGCAGCGCCTATATACAAACATCCAGACAATACGGTTAAGTTTGCACAAAGATATTTCCCATGAAGTCCTGCCTCACCTAACTTGCGGAAAATTTCGACCTCATAACTGCCATCGGCACCGAGTCCGACGAATAGCACATGACCTTGATTGATTTCTGAAATTTCATCACTCGGCACAGACCACCAATCGGCCGTATCTTCGCAGCGATGGGCTAATGCCGCGGGATCGAAAACCGCCATGGTGGCGGTATCTGTGTCAAATCGAGTGCTTGTATAGGGTTTACTCATCATCCTTGCCAACGAACCGAATATGCTTCTGACGTCCTGTTATATCCTTAATAACCCCAAAGAAAAATCGAAAAAGCCAAGTGACTGAGACCATTACGACCACTTGGCGATAAGCATCCGCTACATAAAGGCCTTAGTAAAGGCTTCCTTCGATTGGCGAATATAGTTGCGCGCACTTTGGGCATGTTGTTCCCATACCGCCCTATCGCTTGGGTCGGTGAAGGGATTTTGCTCGACGGCAATCGAGCGCTCGAAGCGATCGTAGAAGGTTAACATCGCCGAAGCAATTTGATTGAATCGCTCTTTAAACTCCTGAAACTCATCCATTTTTTCAGTAGTTTTAATCATGTATTGCACCAACTCAGCATTGCTATTTGCGGCTAATAAGGCGTCGGCCTTGGCGCTGATATTGGCATTCACATCGGCCATAATTTGCGCCCGCGTTTGCTCATCTTTGCTCATCACCTTACTGTAGTTTTCGGGTGTACGGGCAATGCTGGCATGCTGCAGGTAACTGCGCAGATGCTTATCTAAATCCTTACGGAAAGTATCTAAGTTCTTCTGCATATTGACTAAATCGTTATCGAGCGCCGTCACCTGTTGCAACTCTTTTTCGATTTCAGCCATAAAGCGTTCGGCCTGCTGATAAATCTTAAGACCGTTTTCCTCGGCAAACTTTTTATCACTGCGGCTTAAGTCGCTGTTGTCATAGTTTGAGCGGTCAAAAGTGGCCGCGAGGAAAGATTTAAAGGGCTCGGCAAATGCCGAATAAGCGCCCGCACTCACCACATTTAAGGTAGCCGTAGCTAAGTCACCAAAGGGTTTGACCATAGAGCCTAAACGCGCCTGTTGAATCGGCGATGCCACCCGCTTAGCATCGGTTAAGACTGACCTAAAGGTGTTATAACCCAATGGGTTAGACATTTTATTACGTTCAGAAGTCGCCAATACAAAGGTGATGCTCGAGTAAATCGCATTGGAATATTCGAGGTACTGTCTTTGGCTTTCGAGCTGGGCAGCGTAGTTTTTACCCAAAGTTCTAAAGGATTCGGCTTGAACCTCGTAGTTTTTGTCTTCTTTAAGCTTATCTAAAATGCCGCCAATGATTTTTTGCTCGTTCTTTTGCAGCGCGATATCGAGTCGAATTTTATCTAGGGTTAAGTCATCCAAACTGATGGGGCCATTGATGGCTTCGATATCGAGGCGAATATACTGGCGGCTCGGGTCGTCAATCGACACCCTGTGGGCCAAATATTCGGTAGTCGCAGGAGTAATATCGATTAGCGCCACATGCTGCCACTGGGCATCCAGTTTTAATACCGGCGATGTGAGTACATTGATCCGATATTGGGTTTGGATATTTTGGGTCTTAACCCAAAACTCCAACAGGCCCGCTTCGGAGACAGGGAATTTACTGACGATACTGCTATTGCCTTCGGCACATAACAATGCGCTCTCACCACTGTGGGGCTCCGCGCCCTCAAATTGGCAGCCCATGATCCAAGACCAAGGTTGGGATAAGCGGTTACCCTCAAAATCGCTAGCAAACACTAGCTCATTATCCTTGGCACTGGCATTAACACTGGTTAACACGCCAAACAACAGCATAGAGATGACTGCAGCGGTGCGCATAAGAGCCTCATAAAACATAAATAACAAACGACGAGCCTGAAAAGGCCCAGAATTCTATCCTATCCGCACGCTTTTACCGTCAGTCGGCCGCCGTATTTTAGTATAAAAAACACGCTAAAAACTGCGCTAAATTTAAGCTGGGATTAAACCAGCGAAATGTAACAGAGCGCATGCCGACACGCCAGTACTAAGTCGGTTTCGAAGGTAAAGATAATGCGTAAACAGCATCAGACTTTAGCGTTCACTTGAAGCCGCTCCATAGCAATACACATCCAAATCACCAGCATAGTGCTACAGGTCGCGAGCGACACCCACACGCCAATCACGCCAAAGGCCCAGGCAAAACAATAGATAATGGCGGCGATAAGCAGCAGTTTCGCCCCTGTGAGTATCGAGGCCTGTTTAGAACAATTAATCGCTTGGAAGAAACTGGCGCCCACAAGAATCAAGCCTTCCATCGGTAAGCCCCAGAAATACCAACGCATGCCTTCAATCGCGACCGGCGTTAAGCTTGGGTTGTCACCGGCAAACAGGTATACCAACCATTCGGGGCGGGAATAAATCAACACTAAGCCAAGTGCGGCGGTGAGTAAGGTCATGCCAAAGGCGATATTGCGTGCCTGCTTAACCCTGTCGAAGCGCCCTGCCCCCGCATTAAAGCTGTAAATCGGTTGAGTGCCGAGGGCAATGCCTTCAAAAATCAGATAGAAGAATGCTTCGGTGTAACTCACCACCCCGTATGCCGCCACATGCAGAGGGCCACCGACCCATAAAAAGGCGGTGTTATGCAGGGTCAATACAATCGATAAATACAGGTTCATTAAAAAGCTTGGCAAGCCAACACGGGCAATATTGAGGCAGTTATCGAGCTTTAGCTTCATCTGCTCAAGATTGATTTTGAGCTGAGTGCGCGCCCCAAAAAAATGCTGCAGGCAGAGTAAACCAGTCACGGCCTGGGACAACATGGTGGCAATCGCCGCCCCGGCCAAACCAAAGGGAAACACCACAATAAACAGCCAATCTAAAAAGGTGTTCAGCACACCACCTAAGATCAGCACAAAGGTCACCATGGAGGGGCGACCGTCATTACGCAGCAAGGTGGTAAATGCCATTGAAATAATAGGGAAATGACATAAGGCAAAATACCAGAACAGGTATTCGTTAGCGTTTTCGAGTATCTCCCCCTCGGCGCCGAGGGCAATTAAAATATCCCGAGAAAAGATCCCGCCGATTAAGGCAAAAAATGCCCCCGCCAGTAAACATAAACTAAAGGCATTGCCGAGCAACTTACGCGCCTTGGCGACATTACCTTGCCCTAAGTTAATCGAGACTAACGCCGCGCTGCCCATGCCTATCATGGCGCCGACAGCATAGAGTATCGCGCCCACGGGATAGGCCAGCATCATACCCGCTAATCCGGTTTCACCGAGATAATGGCCAACGAAGATACCATCAATGGTGACATACACCCCAGTCACCAACATGGAGGCGATCGTTGGAATGGTATAGCGCCAGAAAAGCTTAGCAATCGGCTCTTGCAGCAGGCGTTGGTCCGTTGCGCTATGGGAAATTGCAGTCATAACCTAATCTCACAAAAATAAAGGCAGGGCTCGCATTCACATTATTCTGACTGTATTCACACAGATAAGCTGTATTCGCACAGATAAAATAGTGGATGAACAAAAATGCGGCAGAAGATTGTACCTAAATTTTGCCTTAATACCAAAGGGATTGAATGAGGAGGATTTGTAACAAAAACTAATCAGCACAATACCTTACTGCTTGCACACATTTATTCCGTGATTGCAACAAGCGAGCATCACTTAATAACAGATGTGGCGAAACTCATCATTTTTCACTACTTTTTTGGTATTTAACCCTTAATTAGGTAAAGTGTAGGCTTAAATTGCCCGAAATCGGTTAATTACCTAGGCATTATTTGCCTAAACAATTGAGTTAACCATTTAATTAATAATGAATTAGTGGAATTAAATTCAATAACAATAATAAAGGGAAGGACATGAGTCACAATAGTCCAAATGCAGAGAATGATCTGCGCGAAGTCAAGCAGTTAGGCATGTGGGCCTCGATCACTAGCCTAAGTTATATTTTTTGGTTAGTGGGCGGCATGGAGCTGGTCGAGCGTATCGCCTATTACGGTGTCAAAGCCAGTGCGGGTTTATATGCCAAAGCCCCCGAGTCGGCGGGCGGTCTGGGGATCAGCCTCAGCGACTATGGCATCATTATCTCGCTCTGGGCCATCATGCAGACCTTTGTGCCCGTGTTTACTGGCGGGATTTCCGATAGGGTCGGCTACAAGGAAACCATTTTCGGCTCAACCGTGATTAAAATCATGGGCTATCTGACCATGGCGTTTTTCCCCACCTTTTGGGGCTTCTTATCGGGGGCATTGTTACTCGCCATCGGCACAGGGATATTTAAACCCGGCATTCAAGGCACCTTAGTACTCTCAACCAATCGTAATAACACCTCCATGGCCTGGGGGATATTTTACCAAGTGGTGAATATCGGTGGCTTCTTAGGCCCATTGGTTGCTGTGCATATGCGCCAGCTTTCTTGGGATAATGTGTTTTACGCCTGCGCCGCGATTATCTCGTTAAACTTCTTGTTCTTATTGACCTATACCGAGCCGGGTAAGGCCGAGCGCATCGCCCGTAATCAGCAAATTAAATCCGGCGAAATTAAACAAGAAGCGCTCTGGCGCGACGCTTGGCATGAACTGAAAAAACCTATCGTCATCTACTACATGTTAGTGTTTGCAGGCTTCTGGTTTTTGTATAACTCCCTGTTCGACGTACTGCCCATCCATATTTCGGAGTGGGTCGATACCAGCGTGATTGTGACCAGCCTGTTTGGCAGCGAAGGCACCAGCAACGGTATTTTACAATTCTGGCTCGGGTTAAATAACGAAGGTACTAAGGTGATGCCAGAAGGCATGCTGAACCTCAACGCCGGCCTGATTATGACCAGCTGCTTTTTAATTGCCGCCCTTACCGCCAAGTACCGCATCACCACGGCAATGCTAATTGGCTGCTTACTCAGTATCTTAGCCTTTGTGTTTATCGGCGCCTTCCATGCCGCTTGGTTTATTGTGCTTGCCATTGCCATGTTCTCCATCGGCGAGATGATGATTAGCCCGAAGAAAAACGAGTTTATGGGTAACATTGCCCCCGAAGGTAAAAAAGCCATGTACCTTGGTTTTGTGATGCTACCGCAAGGGATTGGTTGGGGCTTAGAAGGCTATTTCGGCCCAAAACTCTATGAGATTTTTGCCTCGAAAGAATTGTTCTCACGCGAGTTATTACTCGAGCGCGGCATGAGCTCAGCGGATGTGAACGCTATCCCGCAAGGGGAAGCCTTTACCACCTTAGTCAGCTTTACTGGCGAAAACGCCCATGATCTGACTCAGCTGCTCTACCACAGCCACAATATCGGCATGGCTTGGTATATTATTGCCGCGATCGGCACCATTTCGGCTGTGGGGATTTATATCTATGGTAAGTGGTTACTGACGCTGCAACGGGCGCAGCAAGCCGCACACTAATGGGCAGGGTCTTCTAGGGCGTAATAAGAGACGTAAGTTCTTACCCCAATAGGCTTATCTAAAAAGTAAGTTCGAAAAAAGTGAGTGTGTAGGCACTCACTTTTTTATTGGATGTGACAATGCTTGGCACAAATGCCACTAAAAACCCGCTAACAGCGCTACTTCAAATTGCTCGGCCGAGAGCGTTAACCCCAAGGCGTTGCACTGCTCTTGCAGTTGGTTTAACTCCTTATCAACGCTGGATAAGGTCAAAGTATTATCATCCAGCAGATAGACTTGGCGTAAACTGGTGAAGTAAAACAGCAATGTAATCAAGGCGTTTACATCATTAGTCGCCGCCGCGGCCCGAATTTTATTCAGCTTACGGTAAATTCGATTTTGCAGCTGCTTTAACTGCCAAACGTAATAAATCTCTCTAAAGAAGGGTTTACTCTTAAGCTGATACACTATGGCGCTACAGAGTAACACCGCCAAAATCACCCCGAGTAGATTCCAATGGAAATTCCCCGTCGGCTCACCGGGCACAGCCTCTACGCCAAAAAGCGCAATCAATCCCGCCCCAAAACTTATGGACAAAACAATCAGCCCCAGCACTAAGGCCACCATAAACAGGTTCATATTGCTGCGGTAAACCGTTTTATCTACTTGCTGTAATTTCATTGGCTCACTTCTTATCGAAAAATACCTATTGGCGGCGCAGCATAACTCAGTTTGCTTGAGCCTGCCTGAATATCAACATCCTAAACCCGTTATCAAACTTGGTAAGATACAAATTGAAACAGGTATAGCCAGATTAAAAAGCTCGTAAAATACTAATAAATTGATTCGCTTATCTTCCATTTAAATAAACACTCTTATTCTGTAATGTCGCTTTGCAAACTGCGAATAAGCATAAAAATCGGTGTACAATTTGCCAGTATTGAGGAAAAAGAACATTTACCTAATAACTACCTCGAAATTGAACTAAATTCCTATAGTAGTCATAAAGGAACCGTCAATGGCATTTAAAAGAGTGCTTATCGCTTACAGCCTTTTTATCCTCTCAAGCCTGTGCCCGCCCGCACAGGCAGAGGAGCTGCTTGCCGTCGGTACCTCGTTTAGCCAGATTTTTGAACAGAATGCCAAAGGTGAATACAGCGGTTTAGGGGTGGACATTCTGAATCGCTTTGCCGAACAGCAAAAAGTGACGATTCACTATCAACTTGCGCCTTGGCGCCGCGCCCAATCTATGGTCGAACGAGGGCAAGCGGATATTCTGATTGGCCCCTACATTTCCGAGGCTCGGCAGAAAGTTTTAGCCTTTTCCTCCCTCGCCTTTTACCGCGATGACATTGTCTTTTACGCCAGAACCCACAATCCCACACCTTGGGATGGTAACTACGCCAGTATCCGTGGATTAAGAATTGGTAAGATGCAGGGCTGGAATTACGGCTATCTGTTTAACGAGCGTACTAAGTCGCTCACCGTCAATGAATTTACCGATCTTAAGAGTGGTATAGAGCGCTTATCCCGTGGCGATCTCGACCTGCTCGCCAGCAATGTGCGTAACACTCAAGCCTTACTGGCACAAATCAAGATCCCACAGGCTATCGCGCCACTTTCACCCACGATTGATACTCAAGATGGCTTTATGGCATTTCCAAAATACGCACAATTTCAACCGCTTCTGGATAGTTTCGATCTGTTTTTGCAGGATATGGTGCAAAGCGGTGAATTAGCGAACCTCGCAAAGGCAAGAGGCGTGTCTATCCCAGATACTATGCTGACCGAGTAACACGACTCCCAACTTCAGATTAACTGGCTCACTTAGCCTAGTGCGCTAAGCAACCCAACAAGCCTTGCTCAATCTCATCCCAATTTAGCGCTTGGGTCGCGATCATTTCTAAGCGCGAATCTAGGCTATCGTCCAGCTCAGTCACCGCCATATCGCCATCACTCCAATTGATCCCGGCAATACCATCGCTGGTGATCATCACCGCTTTTAACCGCAAAAGTGCAGGATGACCTTGAGTCTGCGCCGAGATAAACTGCATGAGTTTATCAAAATCAAACTCTTGCATTGGCTCAACGACCCAGCCGCAACTAAAACAACCTTCGCCCTGATTGTGTTTACGCACTAGGCCGCGCGCATCGAATTGAAATGTTTGCTCGCTCGCCTCCTCGGCAAAAACGCCCTGTAATCCTAAATTGTCGCGGCTATTACGCAAAAGACTTGAAGCTGCTACCACTGGTGTAAAAGCTGCGGATTTTCCCATCGATGCCTTTTGACGACGTGGCTGTTTAAGGCTGTCTATCAAGGCTGTGGATAATCCCTGTGACGTATTATGTTCAATCACGCGAGTATCACTCAGCTGTAACTCATTCAGATATTGGCTTAAGTCGTCCACCAAGTGTCCGCCCTCTACCGCTTCAAACTCGGGGTACAAGTCGGTTTTCGTGGTGACTATCACATCGGCGACGTGCAACTGCTGGATAAAATTGTCGTGCCCACGGTAGCGTTCATCCCGTAATTTGCGGGCATCGATAAGGCATAGTGTGCTCTGCAAGCTGATAACATTGTGATAATGGGGCGCACTGAGCACTTTGATAATCTCATTGGGATGCCCAAGCCCCGTTGGCTCAATCAGTAATCTGTCGGGCTTAGCACGGGCGATCAGTTGATTAATGGCCACTTGAGTCGGCACACCTGCGGCGCAGCACATGCAGCCACCCGCCACCTCACGAATTTGCACGCCGCTGTCGCTGGCATCCATCAACCCAGCATCAATCCCGACTTCACCAAACTCATTCACTAATACCGCCCAAGTTTCGCCTTCGGGTTTGGTTTTAAGGAGCTGTTTAATCAGGCTAGTTTTACCGACGCCTAAAAAACCTGTGATGATATTGGTGGGAATGGCTTTGACTATCATGGACGACACTCTCATGGCAACGAACAGAATTGAGGGCACTCGAGTGTAGGGATTATCCCGTAAAAGCTCAACAAAAAGCGCGCCAATGGCGCGCTGATAAATGGATAAGTAGAAGCTGAGGGATTATTTACCCTTTTGAGTATTCGGCTTATTTTTAGCGTATTTACCTTCACGGGCTGGCGATTTACGCGCCCGCGCTTGGCTTTCGCTCGATTGACCAAATCCGGCGTTGCCGCCAAAGCCGCCCTTGCCCCGCGCGCCGCTGCCTTTCGAGCCATGACCTTTAGTGCCATTACCGCCCGCGCCCTTAGCCCCCGTATTGCGACTGCTCTTGTAATTCCACTTAGCAGTCTTAGTGGTGGCCGTCGGCGCCTCACGGTAACGGGCAGGCAACGGTGTGCCTTCCTCGTAACCGGGCTGTACCGTCACTGGCAGGGTTTGGCCAATCAAGGCCTCAATCTCAGCCAGCATCTCATCATCGGCTGGAGACACAAATGATATCGCGCGCCCCGAGAGTCCCGCACGGCCGGTGCGGCCAATTCGGTGAACATAGTCTTCCGCAAGGAATGGCAATTCGAGGTTAATCACTAAGGGCAGCGCTTGAATATCTAAGCCGCGCGCCGCCACATCGGTCGCCACCAGCACCCGCAGTTTGCCCGCTTTAAAATCATCGAGCACGCGATTACGCGCGCCTTGGGTTTTATCGCCGTGGAACACGCCTGCGCTGATCCCATCGAGGGTGAGTTCCTGTAATAGATGTTCGGCGCATTCCTTGGTGCTGGCAAATACCAGCACCTGACGCCAATTGTTGCGCCCGACAAGCTCAGACAATAATTCGGCCTTGCGGCGTTTATCGACTCGATAAACTAGCTGCTCAACCGTGGATGCCGTGGTATTTTCGGCCACATTCACCCACTCGGGTTGATTGAGCATCTTATGGGAAAGCTGCTTTACAGCATCACTGTAGGTGGCTGAAAACAACATAGTTTGATGCTCAGTGGCGATAAGGCGTTTTACCTTTTCAATGTCGCGCACAAAGCCTAAATCGAGCATGCGGTCCGCTTCGTCGATCACTAAGGTGGTCACACTCGAGAGATCTAAATGGAACTGGCCAATAATGTCGAATAGTCGCCCTGGTGTTGCCACTAAAATATCCACCCCCTGCTCCACCCCTTTACGCTGCGGATTCATGTTCGCGCCGCCATAAACGGCTAAGGTTTTCAGGGGTAAAAACTGACTGTATTTCTGAATGTTAGCGCAAACTTGAATCGCCAGTTCCCGGGTAGGTGTCATCACTAGCGCACGCAGCAGAGGCTTATCATTTGGCTGCTTTGACAGTTGCTCAAGTACGGGTAAGGCAAAGGATGCGGTTTTACCCGTGCCCGTTTGGGCGCAGGCCATAATGTCTTTTCCTTCGAGCGCGAGGGGGATCACCTGCTGCTGCACTTGCGTGAGCTGCTGATAGCCACACTCAGCTATCGCATTCAAAATAGGGGAAGATAAGCCGAGTGTGTCAAATTTCATAAAAGCTCTTTTTGTTAGTGCGAAGTGTGAATGCAAAACCGCTGAGTACAGCTTGGTTCCATAAAGTGCGGCGTTGTTAGCGGCTTTATCAACCGCTACACG
The DNA here is from genome assembly GCF_019457435.1 of Shewanella sp. FJAT-51649. Classification (NCBI taxonomy): domain Bacteria; kingdom Pseudomonadati; phylum Pseudomonadota; class Gammaproteobacteria; order Alteromonadales; family Shewanellaceae; genus Shewanella; species Shewanella sp. FJAT-51649. Next base: position 3,334,780 of record NZ_CP080411.1, read on the forward strand.
AATCAACTGCTATTCGAATCAGCCGCCATATAGCCCTTTACGGGGCCGCGGAGTCTAGCAAAATTTGCGGCGCATTTATAGGCAAAAGATAACCATAAGTGCAGGAGAATAGTTACACAGCTATCAACTAAGCCTCTTTAACCAAATACTTGCTCGCAAACTCTGTGGCACTCACGGGTTTAGAGAATAAATAGCCCTGACCATAGTCACAACCCGCAGTCAGCAACACTTGGCGCTGCGCCTCGGTTTCGACCCCTTCGGCGATGACTTTCATTCCCAGCTTATGGGCCATAACGATAATGGCTTCGCACAGGGTTTGGTCGCTTTCATCGGTGTCGATATTGCGGGTAAAGGATTGATCGATTTTTAAATAATCGATATCGAACTTCTTCAAATACGCCAAGGACGAATAACCTGTGCCAAAGTCGTCTAGGGAAACTTGTACGCCCGCATCCCGATAGGCCAAGAGTTTTTCGGTGACGCCCATACTGGCATCAAGGAGTAACCCTTCGGTAATTTCGACGCATACGCCCGTGCCGGTGACATCTAATTTCTGCAGTAATTCCAGCCAATTGTGCAGCAGTGTACCCTCATCGCGAAACTGGATGGGTGACTTGTTAACGCTGATCTGGATATCGACTCCAAAGGTTTTACGCCACAGGGCACTTTGCCGCGCCGCCTGCTCAAAGACCCAGTTGCCAATCTCGACAATCAGCCCAGTATCTTCAGCAACCGGAATAAATTCCGCAGGGGAAACATAACCCCGCTCCGGATGAAACCAACGTAATAGCGCTTCTGCCTTAAGCACCTCGCCCGTGGTCATGGTCACTATGGGTTGATAGTGCAGTTCAAATTCTTTGCTCACCACTGCCTGGCGTAAATCTTGGATTAAGCGCATCCGATACTTAGCGTATTCCTGCATCGAAGGAGTGAAATAGTTGAAACGATTGCGGCCCTGATCTTTCGCCGCATACATGGCCTGATCCGCATGTTTGAGCAGACCTTCGATACTAGTCGCATCATCGGGATACAGAGTGATGCCAATACTGGCGCTGATATAGGCGGTTTCCTCCCCCAGCACATAGGGCTCGGCAATGCGCCTTAAGATATGTTCGGCAACCCGCTCTATCCCCTTGTGATCCACCATTGAACTGAGCACCACAGTAAACTCATCCCCGCCGAGGCGCGCCACCACATCGGCATCCCGCACGCAGGATTTTAAGCGACTGGCGGTTTCAATCAGCAATAGATCCCCCATCGCATGGCCTAGGGTGTCGTTCACTTCTTTAAAATAATCCAGATCGAGGAACATCAAGGCAAAATGATTGCGATTGCGGTCGGCACTCTTGATCTCGGCGCCTAAATATTCGAGCAACATGCGCCGATTCGGCAAGCCCGTTAGCGTGTCGTAGTTGGCCTGTTTCCAGATCAAATGCTCGCTCTGCTTTTTATCCGTAATATCAGAAAACAGCGCCACACGCCGGTAAGGTTGGCCATCTTTATCTTTGATGGTGTTGATGGTGAGCCAAATGACGTACTCTTCATTGTTCTTACGTCGCTGGCGCATCTCCCCCTGCCACTCGCCCTTCTCGCGAATTTCATTATTCATCTCAGTATAAAAGCCGTGACCGTTGAGATCGCAATAAAGTAGGCGAATATGCTGACCACGAATTTCTGACTCGCTATAACCCGTGATCGCGGTAAATGCGGCATTGACTGTGATGATCACCCCCGTTTCATCGAGCACACTCATGGCCTCGGAGCTGTTGTCATAGACCAGCGCCGACAGCTTTAGGGATTCTTCAATAAGCTTGGCCTCGGTGATATCGGTATAGGTACCGCACATTCTTAAGGCGTTGTTGTTGGCATCGCGGCTCACCACTTTGCCCGTATCTAAAATCCAGCGGATATCGCGGTTAAGGGTTTTTAAGCGATATTCCATCTTATGTTGCGGCGTTTCTCCGCGAATATGGGCTTCAATCGAGTGCAGCACCTTGGGCCTGTCCTCGGCGACAATCGAGTCCATCCATTGGCGACTATTGGCGTTGAGCATATCAATATCGCAACCTAAAATATCGGCACTGCGGGCGTTACGCTCGATATGGTCATTACGGATATCCCAGTCCCAAACGCCCAGATCGCTACTGCTTAACACCAGCTCGAGTTGCTCACGACTGGCGAGCACTTCCCTATCGGCCAGAGTCTGGGCGGTGACATCCAAATAACCCGCAATCACCAATAACACTTGATGATTCGCGCGCTTACAGGCGACCGTCATATGGGTATATACAATCGAGTTATCTTTGGCGATAAAACGTTTATCCATTTCATAGTTATCGATTTTACCCGCCAGCATCAGCTCAAACTTGACTATGTCCGCCTCGACATCATCGGGATGGGTGAGCTGTTTCCAGGTCATATGCAGCAGCTCATCTTCTGAGTATTTCAGCATCTGGCACAACCTGGGATTCACCTTGATCCACTTTTGATCGACGCCGGTAATGGCAATCCCGATGTTGCCGACGTTAAATTGGCTGCGGAATAGAAAATCATCCTGCAAACGGATCTGCTCGTCACGCTCGAGCTCAAAACGGCGGGACAGCAAACGACTCAGTAGCCAAGTCGCGAGGGGATAAATGGTTAGCACAGGCAACATGATTTTTTGCAGCACGGGAATGGCAACCTTGTCCGGCAGCAAAAAGAACCACAATAACATGACGATATGCACGACGAAGGCAAAGCTGAAGATTTCTCTGCCAGAGATATTGGCAAGGTAAGATTTACGTTGCTGGCGCCATATCACCCCAATCAAGCCTGAGGAAATAATCACCCCTAAGCCAACCCACATGGCGGCGCCGCCAATGCTGATCCGATAAATGGCTGTCATCACAACGGCGATGGCGGTGGGCAAACCGCCAAAAAACAGACCGGTGACACATAGGAGCACAGAGCGGGTATCGAAGATAATGCCGGGTTCGTACATCCATGGGGTACTCATAATAGTGACGCCAATGCCACCTATGAGTAATCCGATCCCCAGCCGCCACAGCAAAAAATACTGCCGCTGATGCTTTTTAGGAATCGCATCGTACAAAAACACCAAGGCGAGCAATAACGCCGCATTTTGTACTAAGGGTAAGAAAATGCTTTTATCCATGGATGTGGAAGCAACTCCAAAAATGAGGGAACGGATTATCTTACGAAAACTCTCCCTCACAAGTGTAGCAGAATTGCTTACAAATCATGGTCTAATTACAAGGGGTAACTCACAAAATGTTGTAGAGTTGTTTATTGTATTCGAGGGCTATGCTACGCCAATCAAAGCGCCGCGCTTTGGCATTACGCTTGAATTGCATCCAATCACCAGCGCCAAATGTCTCCAATGCGTCGGCAAGCTTTGCTAGTAACGCCTCACCCTGCGCCTTGATATCCTCGCCATAGAACACAAAGCCATCGACATTGTCCTCGACCGTATCCCGCAATCCGCCCACACCATGCACTAGGCAAGGCTGACCGCTACGCATGGCGAGCATTTGGCTAATACCACAAGGTTCGAAGGAGCTTGGCATCAGGAATAAATCACCCAGTTGATAAAGACACTGTGAGAGCTCCTCATGGTATCCCTGCAGAAACACAAAATGGGCATACTTAGCCGCAAGAGTTTGAAAAAACTGCCCTATCTCAGGGTCGCCACTGCCCAGTAACACAAACAGAGCCTTAGGCTGCGTTTGCGGCAACTGTTGCAGCTGTTGCAGCTGTTGCAGCTGTTGCAGCTGTTGCAGCTGTTGCAGCTGTTGCAGCAATGTCTCTAATACCGATAAGCCAGAAGGTAAAATATGCCGCAGGATCAACACTTTTTGATCGGTCAGCCGACCAACCGAGGTCAACAGAAAGTCCGGATACTCCCCCACAGAGGCTTGGCGCCACAGGGCTTGCAGCCGCGTAAAGGCAATCATATCGACGCCACTCACCCGAGTTCGCCCACCCAGCCACTGCACTAAGGCCGACTCGATGCAACTCAGTAACGCCTTAAACTCAGTTAATCCCATACGTTCGAGGGAGCTTTGCGCTAAAGCCTCTGGGTATTCGCAACCGTTTAAAATGCCAAGCACTCGCCCCTGCTCAGCTTTGCGTTGTAAATCCGCCTCCAAGCCTTCACCACCGAAGAAACCCAACTCGGGGCGGGAGGGAAACAACACTTCCTTGGCGTAGGTCGGTGAGACGAGATGCACCTTATCCGCCAGCGTTATCCCCATCCGCATCGGATTGATGCAATGGGGATAGCGGGGATCGATAATCTGGGCGCGTTGGCCCTCATCTAACTGGGCGAATAATTGAGGAAACCAAGCCGCAAAGCTTGAGGTATCATGGCTCAGCGGCCTTATCCCCTGCAGCGCAAGATTATGAATCGAAAACACACATTCTATGCTTTGCAATGCTTGATACTCGGGCGCCAGCGCCCGCAGCATGGCTAAACATCCAGTGTGCCAGTCGTGCAAATGTAAAAGCTGAGGCATAGGCACAAGCCCCGCCACTAAGGCTTTGGCTACGCTTGCACACAACAGCGCAAACTTAGTCGCATCATCGGCAAAGGGGCGGTCACTCGTGCCTTGGCTATAAATCTGCCCGGGACTGGATTGCCACAGCCCATGCTCCAGCAAATAAATATTGGCGCCCTGCACCTTGGGGTGCGTCAGCCAATACAACTTAATCGGCTCCTGTCGCCCGGCAAAACTCACCTCAAACTCATGGATAAGTTTGGCCCCAAGGCCCGTTAAAAATCCGTAGCTTGGCATAATTACATCGGCTTGGATCTCAACACCCGCAAGCGCGTGGGGCAAGTCACGGATCACATCCGCCATACCGCCCACTTTCGCCCCTTTCAGCGCCCCATTTTCCGCCGCGACCATTAATATGCGTTTCACCTAACTTCATACTCCAACAGGGTTAATATTCAAGCAGATTATCGACTTGGCCTTACTCATAGCCCACGGGCAGCCCTAGCATATCGCGGGTGACTAAGGTGATGCCTTTCTCGGACACCCTAAAGCCTTTTGCCCTGTCATGGTCGTGGTTATAACCTATCACTGTGCCTTCGGGGATGATGCAGCCCCTATCGATGATGGCGTTTTTAATCTTACAGTGGCGCAGCACCACCACGTCGGGCAGCACTACTGAATCCTCAACCACTGAGTAGGAACAGACCCGCACCTCGTTAAACAATACGCTGCGGCGCACGGTCGCGCCCGAGATGATACAGCCGCCGGAAATAATCGAATCCACCGCCATGCCGCGTCTATCGTCATCGTCGAACACAAACTTGGCGGGGGGCAATTGCTCCTGATAGGTCCAAATCGGCCATTTGGCATCGTAGAGGTTTAAGGCGGGCGTGGGCGATAACAATTCCATATTGGCCTGCCAGAAGGAATCTAAGGTGCCCACATCGCGCCAATAGGCTTGCTCGTTGGGGAAGGCGCTCTTAAAGGGATAGGCAAACACTTTATGTTTTTCTATGATCGAGGGAATAATATCTTTGCCAAAATCGCGATCGGAATTGGCGTTTTGCGCATCTTTCTTCAACTGTTCGAACAAAAACTCAGTGTTAAACACATAGTTGCCCATCGAGGCGAGGCACTTCTCGGGATTGCCAGGGGAGTGTTTAGGATGCTTAGGTTTTTCTTCAAATCCTAGGATGCGCATCTCGTCATCGACCTCCATCACCCCAAATGCGCCCGCCGCTTCGGCCACAGGCACCTCGAGGCAGGAGACTGTCATATCGGCGCCGGACTCGGCATGGGCGGCCAGTAAGCCAGCGTAATCCATGCGATATACATGGTCACCTGAGAGCACCATCACGTACTTGGGCAGCTCATGGCGGATGATGTCGATATTTTGAAATACTGCGTCAGCCGTGCCCTGATACCAATTCTCAGAGTAACGTTGTGAGGCGGGCAGGATCTCCACAGACTCACCTAATTCCTTTTTAAAGTGGCCCCAACCACGCATCACGTGGCGAATTAGTGAGTGCGACTTATATTGGGTCACCACCCCAACGCGGCGGATCCCCGAGTTGATGCAATTCGACAGCGGAAAATCGATGATCCTAAACTTACCACCGAAATACAGCGCGGGTTTAGCACGCCAGTCGGTGAGTTCATGTAAACGCGAGCCTCGGCCACCAGCCAGAATCAATGCATAGGTTTCACGAGTTAAATTACTGATATAACGTACATTAGACATAGGCTCTACTCCCCAAATAGCACATCAGTGCCGATTGCTTCACAACCACTCTTCCCTGCCGCCCTAAGGCCGCAGGATTGCATACCACTGCGCATTCCTTTGCTCATTAACCTCTCCGTTACAGTTTCCAAATATCATCTCGATAGCCAGCAATCGTCACATCACTGGAGAAGCGACCACTGGCCGCCGTGTTGCGAATACTCATTTGCGTCCACTTTTTCGGATCTTTATAGGCCTTAGCCACTGCTTCTTGGGCGAGGCGGTAACTGTCGAAATCCGCCGCCGTCATCCACTGATCATCCGCGCTTTCAATCGAGGCGATAATGGGGTCGAAAATCCCTGGCTCTAGGAGGTTAAAATGGCCACTCTTGAGTAAGGCCATGACTTCGGATAAGGCGTGGGACTCGGCGATAATCCGTTGCGGTTGATAATCGCAGCGCATTTGGGTCACTTGCTCGGCGTTGAGGCCAAAGAGGAAAAAGTTATCCTCGCCCACCTCTTCAAGCATCTCGATATTGGCGCCATCTAAGGTGCCTATGGTGAGTGCGCCGTTCATCATGAACTTCATATTGCCCGTGCCAGAGGCCTCCTTACCCGCGGTGGAGATTTGTTCGGAGACATCGGTGCCGGGACAGATTTTTTCCATGGCACTGACGTTGTAATTGGGCAGAAACGCAAAGCGCAGGTAAGGCGCCACCACAGGATCGCAGTTGACCATATGGGCAACATTACTGGCGAGTTTGATGATAAGTTTCGCCATAAAGTAACCGGGCGCCGCTTTACCGCCAATCAATACGCAGCGTGGCACTAGATGCTCCGTGTGCCCCTGCTGGATTTGATGGTACAGATGGATCACATGCAGAATATTGAGTAACTGACGCTTGTACTCGTGGATCCGTTTAACCTGCACATCAAACAGCATCGCAGGGTCAAACTCGACGCCACATTCCTTGGCTATCATCTCAGCGAGTTGCACCTTGTTGGCTTGTTTCACCTCACGCCACTTTTGAATAAAGCTGGTGTCTTGGGTTAAAGCATTGAGCGCCGTCAGCTGGCTTAAATCCGTCACCCAGCCCTTGCCTAAATGGCTGGTTAACAGTTTGGCGAGCGCGGGATTGCAGTGGGCTAACCAACGTCTTGGCGTCACGCCATTGGTGCGATTGTTAAACTTCTCCGGCCACAGGCTATAAAAATCCTTAAACAGACCCGATTTTAATAATTGGGTATGCAGCACCGCCACACCGTTTACCGAAAAGCTCGCCACTATGGCTAGGTACGCCATGCGCACATGGGGATCGGGGCCATCTTGAATGATCGACATGCTGGCCAGTTTAGCGCCATCTCCCGGCCAATGATGGGCAACTAAATCTAGGTATCTGGCGTTGATTTCATAGATGATTTCTAAAATTCGCGGCAGCATCAGCGCCATCATACGCACGGGCCAGCGCTCTAACGCCTCGGGCAACAATGTATGATTGGTATAGGCCATTGTGTGGCTGGTAATCGCCCAAGCGGCGTCCCATTCGAGGCCATATTCATCCACCAGCAGCCGCATTAATTCGGGGACGGCAATACTCGGGTGAGTGTCATTCAGTTGGATCACATTTTTCGCGGCAAACTCACTGAAGTCATGGCCGTGGTGATGCACCCAACGCTTTAAAATCGCCTGCAGGCTGGCGGAGGATAAAAAGTACTGCTGACGCAGTCGCAGCTCCTTACCGTTTTCGCTGGCATCGTTGGGGTACAGCACCATAGTGATCTGTTCTGCGAGGTTCTTGCACGCCACCGCCTCTGTGTAATCCCCTTGGTTAAACTCCGCTAAATCAAAGTCATCCGTCGCCTCGGCCTTCCAAAGTCTGAGGCTATTCACCCGGCCATTGCGATAACCGGGCACGGGCATGTCATAGGCCACGGCGAGCACATCTTGAGTATCGACCCAAATCATGTGCCTGCGCCCTTGTTTATCCACATAGGATTCGGTGTGACCAAAGAATTTTACCGTCACATTATGGTGCGGAACACGCACCTCCCACGGGTTGCCCTCACGCAGCCAACGGTCTGGACGCTCTACCTGATAGCCATCGACAATCTTCTGGGCGAACATGCCGTATTCGTAACGAATGCCATAACCCGTGACGGATAAATCCATGCTGGCGCAGCTATCGAGAAAACAGGCGGCGAGCCGCCCAAGGCCACCATTACCTAATCCTGCGTCATGTTCGGCCTCTTCAAGCTCCTCAAGAGACACGGAATATTGGCTAAGCGCCTCGCGGCTATCTTGCTCTAAATCTAGATTTAACAAGGCATTACCTAATGCCCTGCCCATCAGAAACTCCAGCGATAAATAGGCCACTTGCTTGTTGTCATAGCAGCTATCTTTGATGCGCGTCTCACGCCACTCATCCAACATTTGCTCTTTAACGCTGAGTGCCAGCGCTTGAAATAACTCACCGTGAGCCACTTCGCCGCGGCTTAATCCGTAACGTACATGGCGATTAAAGGTCGCGGGCAGGGCATCACAGGGCTCGCAGGGTTCGAGTGTCGCTTTTGGCTTACTCGGCGCGGCCTTAGTGGCACGTTTTTTTGGGGGAACGCCGCTGGTATTTGGGCTCAGCTCACTGTTATGACTCATAGTTAATTCCTTATAAAATCAGCATGAAACAGCATAAGACTGCGATCCTGTAGCAAGTACCGCGTCGGTGAGGACTGAGCATCCAGCGGCTCAGTGGGAGTTAAAAATTGTGGGTCGGTTTGGGTATGCAGCAGGCATTGCCACGGCCCTAAACCGTCAAAAACTGGCAGGGTAAAAGCCAAGGGATGCTCATCGGCATTGACCATCAACAGCAGCGCTTGGAGTGTGTCAGCCTGAGTTTGTGGTTGACTGGCAGTTAAATTGCCCGATAACACCACGCAAAGGCTGCGGCCCATGGACTCACTCCACAGGCTTTTGCTCATAGGTTCACCTTGGCGACTAAACCAATCCAGCCTCGCCCCCGATGGGGTTGATACAGGGCTTGCTGCTTGAGTTGAAGATGACTCAGACGACCAATCGAAGGCATTGGCCACTAGCTGCTCATGGATAAAACGTTTGGCACACAAGAGCGGAAAGCGTTTACGCAAGGCAATCAACTGTGAGGTGAAACTCAGCAATGATCTATCTATGCCCTCCGCTGACCAATCTAACCAATTCAAGGGGTTATCTTGGCAATAGGCGTTATTATTCCCGCCTTGGGTGCGGCCAGTCTCATCGCCGCTGAGTAACATGGGCACCCCTTGGGAGAGGAATAATGTGGTCAATAGATTACGTTGCTGGCGGGCGCGCAGCGCGAGAATGGTGGCGTCATCGGTGTCGCCTTCTACTCCGTAGTGATGGCTGAAGTTCTCATGGTGGCCGTCGCGGTTTTCTTCACCGTTGGCCCAATTGTGCCGCTCGCAATAACTCACTAAATCTTTAAGAGTAAAACCATCATGACTGGTTAAAAAGTTGATACTGGCGGCAGGAGGCCGGCCGCTATGCTCAAAGAAATCCCCCGAGCCATGAAATCGCCGCGCAAACTCGGGCAACATACCGTGGTCACCCCGCCAAAAACGCCGCATAGTGTCACGGTATCTGTCATTCCACTCGCTAAAGGCCACCGGAAAATTACCCAGCTGATACCCACCTGGGCCAATATCCCAAGGCTCGGCAATCAGCTTCACCCGGCATAGCACAGGGTCTTGTAGCAGCGCATCGAAAAAACCACAACCTGGGTCGAATCCATAGGCTTCACGGCCAAGACAGGCGGCTAAATCGAAGCGAAAGCCATCGACGCCCATCACTTCGACCCAGTAACGCAGCGAATCTAACACCAACTGCAACATGCGTGGATGGTTGAGGTTTAAGGTATTGCCGCAGCCGGTATCGTTGATATAAAAGCGTTTATCGTTTGGATGCAGGCGGTAATAACTCAGATTGTCGATACCGCGAAAGCTAAAGGTCGGTCCGAGGCGACTGCCCTCGGCGCTGTGGTTATAGACCACATCGAGAATGACTTCGATACCCGCGCCGTGCAGCGCATCCACCATAGTGCGAAACTCGCCGATATCCTCACTCGAGAGATAACTCGGCTCAGGTGCAAAAAAGCCAATGCTGTTATAGCCCCAATAGTTAGATAGCTGTTTTTCAAGCAGAAAGGGCTCTGAGAAAAATGCCTGAACTGGCAGTAACTCGACGCAATTCACGCCGAGATTGACTAAGTAATCTATCGCGGCATTCGATGCCAGCCCTGCAAAAGAGCCACGCAGTGGCGCATCTATCTCAGGGTGCAGCGCGGTAAATCCCTTTAAATGCATCTCATAGATAATGCACTGCTCAAGCGGCAGTGGCTCACGCTGACTTGAGAGTGGCCGAATATTATGCGTCTTAGCGGCATTAAAAAGAGGCCGAGTATCGACCACTTTGCACTTAGGGACAAAGTCCGCGTTATCTAAGGTGCTGAAAGATAAGTCTTCACTGGGGTTATCAATCTCATAACCAAAGTTGGCGATATGGTGGTGATAACGCCCCACGAGCTGACGCGCGTAGGGGTCTAACAACAATTTATGCGGATTAAATCTGTGGCCTAATTGCGGCTCGTAGGGACCATAGACACGGTAGCCATACAGCTGACCGGCACTCAGTCCATGCACATACAAATGCCAGATTTGCTGGGTCTGCTCCGTCAAGACGATGCGCTGAATTTCCACCTCGCCTTGGGCATCAAACAGACATAATTCCACCCCAGTAGCATGGGCCGAAAACAGGGCGAAATTCACCCCGCCATCATCGACCGTCGCCCCCAAGGGAAAAGGCTGTCCCGCGCTTAGGTTATACGCGGTTGAGCCATCAGCATTTGCAGGCACAGGATTCATCATAGGCTAAGGTCTCTGTCGGGCGCCTCTGTCGCAGGCCCGAGGATCAAGCAACCCAGAGGCGGCACAGTGATCAACGCACTCGATGCCATGCCCTGCCAAGGTAAATCTTCGGCAATTACCTTGCCCGCATTCCCCTGATTGCTGCCGCCATAGAGATGGCTGTCGCTATTGAGGTACTCACAAAAATCCCCGCCTTGGGGCAAGCCAATACGAAATCCTTGGTGCAGAGTGGGCGTCATGTTCACCACAAACACCAAGGGCACATCACTGCCCTCGCCATAGCGAACAAAGCTAAAAATACTGTCGCGACCATTGTCACAATCGAGCCAGCGAAATCCCTGCGACTCATAGTCGAGCACAGATAAAGCGGGGAATTGTCGATAAAGCTGATTCAGATCGCGAAGCCAGCGTTGCACGCCTTGGTGGGGCTCGAAGGCGAGCAAATGCCAATCGAGACTATGGTTATGGTTCCATTCGTCGCGCTGGGCGAACTCGCTGCCCATAAACAGTAATTTTTTGCCCGGATGCCCCCACATAAAGCCGTAATAGGCCCTGAGGGTGGCGAATTTTTGCCAATCATCGCCAGGGATTTTATGCAGTAAAGAGCCCTTACCATGCACCACTTCATCATGGCTTATCGACAGCATAAATTGCTCGGAGTAGGCATACATCAAACTAAAGGTCAGCTGGTTATGGTGATACTGGCGATAAATGGGATCGCGACCCAAGTAGCTTAGGCTGTCGTTCATCCAGCCCATATTCCACTTAAAACCAAACCCCAGCCCACCGCAATCCGTCGGCTTAGTCACCCCCGCAAAGGCGGTTGACTCTTCGGCTATCATGCAAATGCCGGGGAAGGCTTGATACAAACGTTGATTCAACATTTGCAGAAAGTGAATCGCCTCTAAATTCTCCCGTCCGCCATAGGCATTGGGTAGCCATTGCCCGGGTTCGCGGCTGTAGTCGAGGTACAACATGGATGACACCGCATCGAGCCGCAGGCCATCTAAGTGAAATTCCCGCAGCCAATAGCAGGCATTGCTGAGCAGAAAACTACGCACCTCACCGCGGTCGTAGTTATAGATCAGCGTATCCCAATCGGGGTGCGTGCCTTTGCGCGGGTCTTCATGTTCATAGAGGCAAGTGCCATCGAAACGCACAAGACCGTGGGGATCCTTAGGGAAATGCGCCGCGACCCAATCGAGTAACACGCCAACCTCGGCCTGATGGCATGCATCGATAAAGGCCTTTAAGCCATTAGCATCACCAAAACGATGGGTCGGCGCATACAGGCCAACGGGTTGATACCCCCAAGAGCCATCGAAGGGATACTCGCTGACTGGCATCAACTCAATATGGGTAAAGCCTTGCTGCTTCACATAGGGGATCAACTGTTCGACTAAGTCTTGATAATCAAAATATTGCTCACCAAACTCACCTTTTCGGCGCCAAGAACCTAACTGCACTTCGTAGATAGACATAGCGGCGCGATGCCAAGCCGTGCTCGCCCGTTTGTCCATCCATTGTGAATCTGCCCACAGGTGTTGGTGTTTTTTCGGCACTATGGAGGCATTGTGCGGCGCACATTCCATTTGGGTCGCCATAGGGTCAGATTTTGCGTGGCGCTCGCCATTTTGATAAACCAAATCAAACTTATAGTGCGCGCCTTCGGCAACATCAGGCAGGAAAATCTCCCACAAGCCGTTGGCCAGATGTTGGCGCATCACATGGCGAGTATCGTCCCAGTGATTAAAATCCCCCACCACAGAAACCCGCTTCGCATTGGGGGCCCATACGCAAAAATGCACGCCTTCGACGCTATCGACTTGGCGCCAGTTGGCACCTAAAAAACGATAGGCCTGCTCAGAACTTCCCTCACCGAAGAGATATAAGTCCTGACTATCGAGGAGGGAACCAAACTGATAGGGGTCGATAATATCCAGCTCGCAGAGGGGATAAGTCACCCGCAGCGCATACAAAAAGGGCTTAACCCGTCTGCCAAGCGTCCCCGCAAAAAGCCCCGCCTCATTGACGCGCTCAAGACTCGCCACCTTACGGCCATCCTTAAGACTTATCACATCAACCTTTTGGGCATTGCGTAAGAAACAGCGCACCACCAAGGCCTTGCCCTCGTTGATGCTGTGCATGCCGAGCAGGGAAAACACATCCGTATATTGACCGTTTAACAGCGCGACATCGCTACCGTCATAGAAGTAAGTCTGGGCTTGAGTCATCATTTGGCTTCCATTTTTAGTCAAAGGGTATCTGTATGCGCAGCCGTATCTGGCAAATGTCTTGCCGCAGCAATGCGTTGCAAACGCTCAGCCAGCGTAGGCCTACCTGCGGCTTCACTTAGGCTGATGGGCAATCGCCGCTGCCAATTGGGGTACTCGAGCCAAGTGCCGGGAATATTCACCGCATGGCGGTCCCCTAGCAGATCGCACCATTGCACGCTATAAAGTGCGCTGTTACCCGAGGCGCCAAAGGGCATCCACGCCGTTAATAAATCTTCAATATCAATCTGTTGAATATCTGTCTCAGCTAATAAGCCCTGGGAGATTAAGCACTGCGCGAGCTGGTGTTTTTCCTGCTCACGTCCGGCTAAGGCCTCACCTAATTGCTCGTCGGTATTGAGCAGGTCGAGTTGTCGCCTCAGGTGCAAATCGCTGCCCGTCCACCAGGCGACTAAGGTCGGCACATCATGGTTTGCCAGCATCATCAAACTCTGGAATTTATAGTGGCTCGGCGGCTTAAAGCCTTGATGGTCTTTGCAGAAGTAGAACAACTCGTTGGAATAGACCCCCGCCTGATACAGGCGATGAATAATATCGGGCGGCACTAGGCCCAAATCCTCACCAATCACCACACAGCGAGCACGTTGACTCTCGAGGCACAGAATCGCCAACAGGGTTTCGACCGGGTAATACACATAGGCGCCATGGCCGAGGCGCTTATCTAGTGGCCACCACCAGAGCCGCAGCAGCCCCATCACATGGTCGATTCGCAGTGCCCCGCAGTGGGTCATATTGGCGCGAGTCAGCTCAATAAAATGGCGATATTGATGCTGTTTTAGCTTGACGGGATCGAGGGGAGTGAGGCCCCAGTTTTGTCCTTGTGGCGCGAAGGGATCTGGCGGTGCGCCTATGCTGGCGTTTAAGCAAAACTGCTGCGAATTGGCTTGAACCTCAACGCCTTGCAACGCGGCGCCCACGGCCAAATCGCGGATAAGCCCTATGCCCATCCCCGCTTCTTTGGCTTTGAGTTGGCACAATTGCAGTTGATCTTCGGCCACAAACTGTAGGTACAAATAAAAGCCTTCATCCTGTGCGATGGCCCTTGGACTGCGTAGCGATTCGGCTTGGGCAAATTCCCTAAGCGGCGCGCCCTGCTCTGCCACAAAATCCTCAAAACGCTGCGCCCTTGGGGTGTTTGGCTGTAAATGGTGTTCGCAAAAGACAGTGTATAAACGTGCAAAGGCGCGGTACTTAAGCTCACTCACCTTGGGATAATCGAGCCAGTTCTCCGCATTGAGTAGGGCGATGATTTCTTGCCATTCCTTTGCCGCAAACTCCGTCTTTAATGGCTCAAATTCAGACACACTAGGTAAATGAATATACAGCGGATTCAACCTTCGACGATCGCAGGGACTATAGGGACTCGGATGTTCCGGCGCGGCAATATCTAAGGCATGCAATGGATTTAGTTGAATAAAATCGGCGCCATACTCGGCCACTAAGCCGATAAGTTGCTCTAAATCGCCAAAGTCGCCGATACCCCATTGGCTTTCGCTGCGCAGACTATAAAGCTGAAGACTCACGCCCCAGGGTTTATGGCGCTTTCCTTGAGCCACAGCGCTCATCACCCCTTGATAGGCGGTTCTCGGCGCCACCATAAAAGTGCCATGAAACTCAGTCGCCTTACTTGCTGAAGATATACTTGCTGCTGACGAGCTTGCCGTTGATACGGCTTGCTGATCATCTGCCAGCCCAAGCAAACTGACGCTCAGTGTGTGGTACCCAAGCCCCAGGCAAGATAAATCACTTAAGTTGTCTTTATTGTTAGATGTATTTGGCGCGGCGCTGACATTTTCCCATGAACGGCGCAGCTCAGAATTGCTATCTTGCTCAGCAGCATCGCACGCATCACGGCAATGAAACTCATGACCTAAGAGGTCGAGGCGGTATTGCAAAAACTGACACTCATTGGTGAAGAGACTGGTGCCAAACTGCGCCAACTCCTCTGCCTGAATACGATAATCCCCAATCGGTTTTAGCGCCGAAAACGGCACCTCGAGGATCACCCTCTCCCCATGCTCACAGGTAAAGGTGAGCAGCAGATCGCCACGGTAAGATTGAGGTAAATACAGACAGACCCAAGGTTCGTCGACATAGCACCAATGAAACGCCGGCAACACTTGTGTCCAATGGTGGGCATCGAGTTGATACACTTGAGCATCAAGCTCGTCGCCACTGGGTAAACTCGTTAATGGCTCATCCTTCGCCTCGCAGGCCTGAGTGTTTTTCTCCTGCAACATACAGGTCAAAATCCCTTGCCTGTCAGCCTCGGGAATGCGGATGTACTGGCCGAAGCAGTCGATAAAATCTGCTCCCACGCCCCGCAAATACAGCAACTTCTCCAGCCCCATATTTGTCGCCCCCGCGACTGCTCATCCATAGCCTTAGTTAGGCAGTAACCATGCCAGCGCAAAATAACAGCATGAAGACAGATTTGTGTCAGCCAAGTGACAACAAAGAAAACTTATAAATCAGCATCTTGAATAAAATGCGTGCCTTTATCGCCCAAGCCTTTACCGACGGGGCCATCTCGCTAACGCACTAGTATGAAGCAGGGAGTGGTTAAAAAAGGTGCAACGCGCTTAAATGGCGCAAGCAAAACAGCGTCTTATCTTAAAGCAGCATTTCAAGAAGTATCGCAGCGGTTAACTCACCCGCTCAAACTGCAATGCCCGCATTAATAACTAGCTGCAACACTTTGTATCAATTGCATTTTTCATCTTGAACTCACCTTCATCGCTCTGTCACTATGCGCGTTCAAAACAAAAACAACACTTAATCGCAACATTTACCCATGCCCGCTTACATCATCCAAGCTGACAGGGAGTAAGTAGCGAACGACGCAAATAAGGAAATTGACATGAGAAGTATCACAGGGCTTATCTTCGCAGGCGGTTTGAGCTTGGCCCTCAGCGCTTGCGGCGGTGGCGATGATGAGTTAACGCCGAGCATACCGACTCCCGATCCAACCCCACCGAGTCTAAGTGCTGATGTCTGCTATTTAATGAGCACGACTAAGGGGGATTTGACCTTAGCCATCGACCTCACCAATATGCCCATCACGGGTAAGAACTTTAAACAATATGTCGATAAGTCATTCTATAACGGCACTTTATTCCACAGAACCATCAATAACTTTGTGATCCAAGGCGGAGGTTTCACTACGGGGTTACAAAGCAAACCAACCAGCGCGCCGATTAAAAACGAGGCCGCCGTCGGCATCAGCAACAAGCGTGGCACTATCGCGATGGCGCGTACCACAGTGCCAGACTCAGCGACATCACAGTTCTTTATCAATGTGTTAGATAATCCGCAGCTCGATGCTTCGGCGAGTAACTATGGTTATGCCGTGTTTGGTAAAGTCGTCGAAGGGATGGATGTGGTCGATCAGATAAGCATTGTACCAACCAAAACCAGCAACGGTTTTAGCGACACGCCTGTGAATGAGATTTTGATCAATAGCGTGACTGAAACGAGCTGCCCCGCCGCCTAGCCAAAACAACAAAGCACTGTATGCACAGTGCTTTTTTTCATTTGTGGCCGAAAGGGGATTATTCGTCCCCTTGAATTTTACCCACCAACAACATAGGCGCGGCATCAATTTTATCGGCATCCATCATGGCGGCAATGCGCTCCACCGATGACAGCAACTGACTCTGCTCCCACTCTTCAAGATTTTGATATTGCTTTATAAAGTGCTCTTGAAGCGGTTTAGGCGACTCTTGCAATAATGCCCGCCCCGCCTCACTTAAATGTAAATGCACCTTGCGCTTATCCGACTCGCTGCGTTTGCGGATCACTAATCCCCGCCCTTCGAGCCTATCAATAATTGTCGTCACTGTGGCAGGGCTGAGGGTGATTTCTTCGGCCACCTGTTTGGCTAAGGGAGCGCCGAGTTGGGCAATTTTCTGCATCACCATCAACTGCGGCCCTGTCAGGCCTGAATGTTTATTGAGTTGCCGGGAATGAATGTCGATAGCGCGGATCACCCTGCGCAGTGAAATCAGCAGTTGTTCGTATTTTTCCATCGTGCTTCGCGTGCTCCTCATCAACCCAACGGCCGCACCTTACCAGAAACTCAGCCACAACTCACCTCGGCGGGCAATTTTATCGCGTAACAATCTGAGTTTAACTAAACCAGCATAAGCTGAAAAAAGCTTTTAAAAACATAGCGTATATCGAGTCTGATCCCTGTCATAAAAGTTCATTATTTAGTTATCTAGTTCCAACTTTAGTGGGAATTTCACCTCAATAAACCGCCTAAGCCGATCTAGATCACATCTTGTATACCCCTTAATTGGTAGCTTGGTCACCAGAAAGAAACAAATTTAATTTACAAGCAAATAGGTGGACTTATGGCTGCTAAATTTTTTATCCCTTCCGTCAACGTATTAGGCAAAGGCGCCGTCGATGACGCTATCGGAGATATCAAAACCTTAGGCTTTAAACGCGCGTTAATCGTGACGGATAAACCTCTAGTCAAGATTGGTCTGGTCGGTGAAGTGGCCGAAAAGCTCGGTCAAAACGGCATTACTTCAACCGTGTTTGATGGCGTGCAACCCAACCCAACCGTCGGTAACGTCGAAGCAGGTCTTGCACTATTAAAAGCCAATCAATGTGATTTTGTGATTTCATTAGGCGGTGGTTCACCCCACGATTGCGCTAAGGGTATCGCCCTCGTTGCCACCAACGGCGGCAGCATCAAAGACTATGAAGGGTTAGACCAATCCGCTAAGCCACAACTACCATTAGTAGCCATTAACACTACTGCTGGTACCGCCAGTGAAATGACCCGTTTTTGTATCATCACTGACGAAGCTCGCCATATTAAAATGGCAATTGTCGATAAACACACCACCCCATTACTGTCTGTGAATGACCCTGAGCTGATGCTGAAAAAACCAGCGAGCCTCACCGCTGCAACAGGCATGGACGCGCTGACCCATGCGGTTGAAGCCTATGTGTCTATCGCTGCTAACCCAATTACCGATGCCTGCGCTATTAAGGCCATTGAACTTATCCAAGGCAACTTAGTGAATGCGGTAAAGCAAGGCCAAGATATTGAGGCCCGTGAGCAGATGGCCTATGCGCAATTCTTGGCGGGTATGGCCTTCAACAACGCCAGCTTAGGTTATGTGCATGCGATGGCGCACCAATTAGGCGGTTTCTACGACCTGCCCCACGGTGTGTGTAACGCCCTATTATTACCCCATGTGCAAGAATACAACGCTAAAGTGGTACCAGATCGCTTAAAGGATATTGCTAAGGCGATGGGTGTCGATGTTACCAGTATGACGGATGAGCAAGGTGCTGCGGCGGCGATCGCTGCGATTAAGGCCCTATCCGTTGCGGTAAACATTCCAGAAAACCTGACATTACTCGGGGTTAAAGCGGAAGATATTCCAACGCTGGCCGAAAACGCCTTAAAGGATGCCTGTGGTTTCACTAACCCTAAACAGGCAACCCATGAAGAGATCTGCCAGATCTTCACTAACGCGTTATAAACCCGCGTTATAGAGCATTCGCATTAACGCCGTCTGTCGCGCGCCAATTGACAGGATGTTGTTCGGCTAGCGCAAGCTAACGACATGAGAATCGGCCCAAACAAGGGAGCTTGTTTGGGCCTTTCTTTTGGGCTGATTCAGCCAATTTTTCACTACTCCATAATGTAAAATACCGCCGTAGCGCCTTAATCTTAGGCAGTTGGGATCCCATAGATCGAAAAATCGTCCCAATAGCGTAAAAACGTGATCTTGGTGGGTTACATGCTGTTACAAATCCGCTAGACTGGCTTTAGTTCGCTTTTTCCCTGCAAAAGATGAAGCCAGCTCAGAGGCCCATTCTAAGGAATGGGCCTCTGTCCCTTTTAGCGCCCGCCCCTACACCTCCCCAATAATTTGCTACTGTTTAATGGCTGACTGCGCCATTCAGATCCTGTCGCTTATTTGCTGCTTTATTGCGCAGTAATTAAGCAAAAACGAATTTGAGTGCAAAACTGAGAGATAGCACATAGATATTCGTTAAAAACTCATGCTAAATAACACTGAATGGAAATGAATTAACTGACTCATTTTTAAACAAAAATACTTGTAAAAACTGTGATTTAACTCGGGCGATATCAGCGCAATTAATGATTGACCGAATTCAAAAACGATGCCTATGATGGCAGCAACATCCTCAACAGGTAGGTACGCTATGACAGCAATTACTCATGTATATAACTACACAGTTAGATGTCCGCATTACAAAGATCCCGAACATCCAGTGAGTTGGTTAAACCACATCGAATTAAACCAATCCAGTGAAATTGCCTTAAACCGTATCACCAAATGGCACGAACTCTCAGGCAGTAAATCCTTCGAAACCAGTAAGTTTGTAGTCCGTAAAGCCGACAATGAAGAAGCCTACTTCTCCATGCAAAGTGATAGGCTTAAAAATGATGGTCACGCACTCGTCACCTTTAAAATCTTCCTCGATACCTGCTGTGACGAGGCGGCGCCAGAAGAAATTATGCAGCACCTGATTGATGACTATCAGCAGCGTTTAGCGAAACTCGATCAAGCCTCATAGTGCTTTACTTGAGAGTGACGTATCACATAAGCGATTAATCGCTAAGTGAAATAGCAACAATGCCAGAGTGAACACTCTGGCATTTTGTTTTACTCACCTTGTTAATCAATCCATTCTTAAAGCGTCGTTAATCCGCCGCCTCGTTATCTTGAGCAAGAGACATTTAAGCTTCACTCAAGCAAACTTATGCATTATCCCTACTCCCAAAATTGGGCTCAAAAGATTGGGGTTCGATGATTGGATTTTCAGATTATTAAGGCGCGGTACAGCAGTATTTGGTATCTTGCTTAACAACCGTTAGTTTTCAGGATGAGTACAATGAAAAAAGCCACGCTCATAATATTACCACTGCTACTGGCCACCACTGCCTGCGCCGATTTAAAGGATGCGGGTCGCGCCATAGGCACCACCACTAAAGATGTGACGAAAGAGATTGGTCATGCCACTCGCGACACCACCAAAGAGATTGGCCACGCCACCCGCGATACCACCAAAGCCATTGGTCATGCCTCACGGGATGCGGTGAAATCGGTCAAAGAAGAACTGACTGAAGATTCGGAGTGACGCCCATGCGTCACTCTGCTTTATCGGGTCTCAATCCCTAGGCCGCATTAGCACGAATACCGTGGGGCACGGGTAACCCCTGTGCATTCACATTCACAAACACCATCTTATCGATACTAACCACAGGCGCTTGCGTCATCTTATTACGCACTTGGCAACTAACCGTAATGGAACTGTGGCCAAGGCTGACAAGCTCCAAGCCAAACTCCAATACATCCCCTTGGCGCGCTGGCGTCATAAAATTGATTTCAGAAATCAGCTTAGTCACATGGCTGCTGCTCTTCATCTGGCACGCAGCAAAGATAGCCGCCTCCTCGTCAATCCAACTCAATAACTGGCCGCCAAATAGGGTATTTGCAGGATTTAAATGTTCAGGTTTGACTAAACGACGACTGTAATATTTCATGACGGTGACCTCACTGTGAATGCCAAGTTTTACCGTCAATTCACAGCATTATTTAGGCCAAGATAAATAGCCATTGAATAACAATGAGATAGTATTAAGCTATTGTAAAACGGTTAAAAATTTGCACCAACTCGAGTCAGAGTTGCACCAGAATAATCAATTAGATAAAAAAATAGCGACTCAAAGAGTCGCCAAGCTCAGGCAAGCAATGTATTGACTGGGTAGGAAGTTAAGTCACAAGGCTTGACTTAAAAACCCGTGCAGCACATGTAGGCGAACTGCACGGGGGACAACAGCTGCAATGCAGCTAAACACAGGGTTTACGGGTACAACATCTTACGGGTAGAACCTATTCGCGATACAACAGACTTCGCTTAAAACTGCTCTTCTTCGGTCGAGCCAGTCAGTGCAGTCACCGATGAATGACCGCCTTGGATCACTGTGGTGACTTGGTCGAAATAACCTGTACCTACTTCCTGTTGATGCGCGACAAAGGTGTAGCCTTTCTTCGCTGCTGCAAACTCAACTTCTTGAACTTTCTCAACATAATGCTTCATACCTTCACCACGAGCGTAGTCGTAAGCTAAGTCAAACATGTTGTACCACATGTTATGGATACCCGCTAAAGTGATGAACTGGTACTTGTAGCCCATGTCCGACAGCTCTTGTTGGAAGCGCGCGATCGTCGCGTCGTCCAAGTTTTTCTTCCAGTTGAACGAAGGTGAACAGTTGTAGGCCAGTAATTGGTCTGGGTACTGAGCATGGATTGCCTCAGCAAAGCGGCGGGCTTCTTCTAAGTCAGGCTTAGCGGTTTCACACCAAATTAAATCCGCATAAGGTGCGTAGGCAAGACCGCGAGAAATCGCTTGGTCCAGACCCGCTTTCACTCGGTAGAAACCTTCACTGGTGCGCTCGCCAGTCACGAAGTCACGATCGTATGGGTCGCAATCGGAGGTCAATAAATCCGCTGCGTTCGCATCGGTACGAGCGATAACTAAGGTTTCAACACCGCTCACATCGGCTGCAAGGCGCGCTGCAACTAACTTTTGTACCGCTTCTTGGGTCGGTACTAATACTTTACCGCCCATATGGCCGCACTTTTTCACTGAGGCCAATTGGTCTTCAAAGTGCACACCGGCGGCGCCAGCGTCGATCATCGACTTCATCAACTCGAACGCATTCAGTACGCCACCAAAACCCGCTTCCGCATCGGCAATAATCGGCAGGAAGTAATCGACAAAGTTTTCTTCTTCCGGATTAACACCATTGCTCCACTGAATTTGGTCTGCACGGCGGAAAGAGTTGTTAATACGAGCAACGACAGCAGGTACTGAATTTGCTGGGTATAACGATTGGTCTGGGTACATAGTGCCCGCTAAGTTAGCGTCGGCCGCCACTTGCCAACCAGACAGGTAAATTGCTTCGATACCGGCTTTCGCCTGTTGTACCGCTTGGCCGCCAGTCAGTGCACCTAACGAGTTCACATAACCTTTTTTTGCGCCACCGTTGACTAAATCCCACAGTTTAGCGGCACCGCGTTTAGCAATGGTGTTTTCGGGTACGATAGAACCACGAAGTGCCACAACTTCCTCTGCAGTGTATGGGCGACGCACGTTTTTCCAACGTGGATTTTCAGCCCAATCTTTTTTGATCGCGTCAATCTGTGCCTGACGTGAAGTCTGTGTTGCCTTAGTCATAGTGTCACTCCTTTCTCTGTGATGTTGTAGCAAGTGAAGCTGCCCCACAGCCTCACCCTGCCCATTGGTTTAATTGGCGGCTTGACCGCCATAACGCATTCCATGTAAACGCATTCAGTGTTACAGCATTAAAACGCTAATCATTAAGCCGTTAGCATCTCGTAACCGGGTAAGGTTAAGAAATCGACCAACTCATCCGAAGTGGTAATATCCTCAAGCAATACCGCTGCTTGAGTAAATTTGCCGTGGGTGAATCTGTCACCGCCCACTTCTTTTTTCACATTCGCTAACTCTTCCACTAGCATGTCCTTAAACAATTGTTTAGTGACGGGTTTGCCGTTTGAGAGTGACTTGCCATGTTGGATCCATTGCCAAATCGAGGCGCGGGAGATTTCAGCGGTTGCCGCATCTTCCATTAATCCGTAAATCGGTACACAACCGTTGCCACTGATCCACGCCTCAAGGTATTGCAGTGCGATGCGAATATTCAGGCGCATCCCTTGCTCTGTACGCTCGCCATCACAGGGTTTTAATAACTCTGCGGCGAGGATCGGTGCATCCACATCACGGGTGATATGCAATTGGTTTTGATGATCTTGGCCTATGTATTCGTTAAAGATCCCCATCGCCGTATCCGCAAGACCCGGGTGAGCGACCCAAGTCCCATCGTGGCCATTACGCGCCTCAAGCTCTTTGTCCTTACGCACTCGTTGCAACACGGTTTCGTTCTGAGCAGGATCCTTCGCTGGAATAAAGGCCGCCATGCCACCCATCGCCAGTGCGCCACGTTTATGGCAGGTTTTGATCAGCAGTCTTGAATAGGCGCTTAAGAAAGGCGTATCCATGGTCACCGCTTGGCGATCCGGTAAAACGCGGTCGCTATGACGCTTTAATGTTTTGATATAGCTGAAGATATAGTCCCAGCGACCACAGTTGAGCGCGACAATGTTTGAGCGTAATTCATAGAGAATTTCGTCCATTTCAAACACTGCGGGTAAGGTCTCAATCAAACAAGTACATTTGATTGTGCCAGGCTGTAGGCAGAATCTTTCTTCAACAAAAGCAAACACTTTTGCCCACCAACGCGCTTCGATATGGCTCTCGAGTTTAGGAATATAGAAGTAAGGACCACTGCCCTTCGCCAGCAATTGGCGATAGTTATGGTAAAAGTACATCGCAAAGTCGAATAACGCGCCGGGGATGGACTGCTGGTTAAATTCAACGTGCTTCTCTTTTAAGTGCAGACCACGCACACGGCAGATTAATACCGCAGGATTTGGGCCTAGCTTGTAATGTTTACCAGTTTCAGGCGCTGTGTATTCAATCTCACCGCGCACGGCATCACGCAGGTTAATCTGACCTTCAACCACTTTCTGCCAGCTCGGTGCTAAGGAGTCTTCAAAATCCGCCATAAACACTTTGGCATTGGCATTGAGTGCATTGATCACCATCTTACGTTCGACGGGACCGGTGATTTCAACACGGCGATCGAGTAAGTCATTCGGAATGCCACGGATCTTCCATGCCCCGTCACGAATAGCGCGAGTCTCGGGTAAAAAGTCAGGCAAAGCCCCTTTATCGATACGCGCTTGTCTATCTTTACGTTTGGCGAGTAAGGTGGGCACTTCTGTCGCAAATTCACGGCAAAGTGACTCAAGCAACGCCAGCGCGCCTTCGGTAAAAATCACCTCCTGCCCTGGTATGGTATTTCCCACTAAGGCCAGAGTGCCATTCTCAGTGGCCTTATTCTGTGTCGAATTCAATTGCTGTTCACCTAAAGTGTGTTCCGTCATCTTCTCGCCCTCCCAAGAGGCTAACCTTTTGCTCGTTTACGACTCGTTACCAGCAAAGACATGAGTAACATGTACAAACATTCATCTAAAAACATTCAAATGTTCGTTTAGAACCAAAACTTACAGACAAACATTTGTATTTGCAACTATCCAAAAGTGCCATAACCGCTCAATAATTTGACCAAAAAACCTCTCAAAATTGGTCTGACCAAGATAAGAAATGCATCACAAACAATTGATAAATAACAACTATAAGATTTCAAGCTAAATAAGATTTTTCTTATCGTGAAATTTGTCAGACAACTTTACCACTCAAAGCTCATTGTAATTTTATACGTAATTTAATTACCGATCGAAAATTTAAATATACAGCATTTTTGACCTATTCGACCTAAGTAGAAAGCAGTGCGCGTTTTGAACTCCACCCGGAGGAAAGCGGTAAAAATCAACAAAACCAATCAATTAACAAAATAGAAACAGATTAAAAATTTAAACACTCGTTTAACTATTACGTTTACGTAAACAGTCAAGTAAATAGAGAGAGAGTGACAGGGATCACGGGTTATGTTTCTCGATCAAAAACCCGAGTCGATATGGTTAACCCAAAAAATAAATCACTTTTTTATAAAAAAAATGAAACAAATTAGAATTCTGACCCTGTGTTGCTTCAAATGAGGGCAACAGGTGATAGTGAAGGTCTTTATCCCCAACGCAGTTAACCGTATTTCGTATGTAAAGATAACCAAGGTTCATGGTCTTTTAAGCGCCAAACAAGGGGTTGCAAAGTAGATGAAAATCATTATCATTCGCGACCTTTCTGATTGGGGGACTTTCAATGCCAGTATTACAGCCTGTATTTCGCTTATCACTTATTGCACTCGCCTGCCTCAGTGCTTTACCACACACAGCCTACGCCGATGACACACCTTCCGCTCGCGATGAAAACGTCGAACGCATAACGGTATACGGCAGACAAAACTCTGTGGTGAAAAACTCAGGGCTGGCGACTAAGTCAGATATGTCCTTAATGGAAACCCCTGCGGCGGTTGTTATCGTTGACCAGGAGCTGATTAACAGCCAAGGAGTCGATAATCTGCAGGACTTGATTCGCAATATCAGTGGGGTGACTCAAGCAGGCAATAACTACGGCATTGGGGATAACTTGGTTATTCGCGGTCTTGGCGCAAACTACACCTATGACGGCATGTATGGCGGTGCCGGCCTTGGCAATACCTTTAACCCCACTCGCTCCCTAACCAATGTGGAATCCGTTGAGGTTTTAAAAGGGCCTGCTACTGGACTCTACGGCATGGGCAGCGCGGGCGGCGTGATCAACCTGATTGAAAAGAAACCGCAATTTGAATCCAAACACAAAATCACCACTGAAGTTGGCCAGTGGGATACCTACTCGCTCGCCATCGATAGCACGGGTGGAATCACAGATGATCTTGCTTATCGTTTAGTCGCCAAAACCGCCCGCAGTGAAGGCTACCGAGATTTAGGCGCCGACCGTGATGAAGTGTTCGGCTCACTCAAGTGGGTATTAAGTGATAGCCAAGATCTGATGCTATCAGGCGCGTATATCAAAGACGCCATTGCCGTTGACTCCATCGGCCATCCAATCCGTATCTACAATGCCGATTCTGTCGGCGGTAAAACCGCTGGCGAAGTCACTTGGCAAGATTTGATTAACGATCCTAAGGGTCAAGGCATCCAGCTAACCGACGAGCAGCGTCAGCAATTGGCGGCGTCGCTCGCCAGTGGTGATGGCTTAACTCCTTATTCCTTCGGTGACGCGGGATTAATTTCGCCCATGGCAAAGGATAATGAAGGTGAAGAATTAAGGTTCAAGCTGACCCACAATATCTACTTTACCGATAATCTGTTCCTCAACCAGCAGTTGCAATATCGCGACTACACCACAGGTTTTGCCCGTCAAACAGGCGCTTATAACTATGTGTATTGGAAGCGCAAAATCAAGATTGGCGGCGTACCGACTGATGTGATTAACGAAGATCCCCGCGCGCCACTGGTTGAAAATGGTGTGCTCTATCCCTTTGCCGCCAGACGTCAGGAATACCGCCAGCTCGATGCAGAAGAAACCTCATGGCAGTATTTTGCCGATCTGCGTTACGACTTCCAAATCGGCAATATCGACAACGAATTGCTGGTGAATGCTAACTACGAAGATCGTAACATTCGCCTCGAGCAATTCTCGATTTACGATGCAGATCAAGTCATTAAAAACAAACAAGGTGAAGTGATTTACCGTGGTTCGCTACCGTACATTTACGATATCCGCAATCCAAACTGGGGAACGGGTAAATTTGCCGACTACGATCCGCTCAAAACCGCCAACTACAACAAAAAAGTCAGCGCTTGGGGCTTAGGCGTGCAACATGTGGGTTATCTAGGTTATGGCTTTACCACCCGTGTTGGCGTGGCCTTTAACGAAATCAAACAGAGCTATGAGCACCTAGGTGTGGATGAGCGCTACAGCGCGAGTCAAGCGAGCCCCACTCCAGAGGAAGATAGCAAAGATAATGGTGTGACCTACAACTTGGGCTTAACTTATATGCCCATTGACGATTTATCGTTTTTCGTCAATCACTCAAAGGGCCGCACCGCCTATAGCATTCTAGGTTCTATCACTGGGGAAAATACCGACCGCGAAGACTCAGAATCCGTCAGTAACGATCTCGGTATGCGCTTTAAAGCCTTTGATGATCAAATGCTTGCTTCGCTGGTGTTCTTTAAAAGCTCACGCACTAATGTGCCTTACAACAACCCAGACTATAACGCTGGTGTGTCAGGTGCCGAGGTGCCGGTGTACTTTTACGATGGCAGCGAAGATACCCAAGGGGTCGAATTGGATCTCAATGCCCACCTAAACGATAACTGGCGCATCAACCTGAACGGCATGTATCAGGATGCGAGGGATAAACAAAACCCGAATGACAAAGCCAACTACGACAGCCGTCAAAAAGGTGTGCCCTATGTGACAGCCAGTGCTTGGGTAACCTATGGTGCAGACTGGTTTGCCTTAACAAGCCCTATTGAGCTGAGTTTAGGTGCCAAGTATGTGGATGATAGAAGCACGCACTCAAGCTCATTTGGTATCCCTGATGGTTATGTGCCGAGCTACACCTTAGTGGATTCTGCCATCAGCTATGCCACCGACTCCTGGAAGTTACAATTGAATATCAACAACCTATTCAATAAAGACTATTACAGTAAGGCCATGTTCCTCGGTGGTATGCCAGGCGAAGAGCGTAATGTGAAGCTTCAATATAGCTACAGTTTCTAAGCGTTTTCCTTAAGCCCATAAACAACAAGAGAGCCCATCGGCTCTCTTGTTTGTTTTAGCTAGCAGACTTAACTGACGTTTTCCCGGTCGCCACGCATCAGCGACTCCAACTCAGCTTTTCCTTTATTGGATAAATCAAGGAGCTTGGCTAAATCATGTTGATGGGCCGAGCTGGCTATCACCAGCTTTTTATCGTGCTCGGCAAAAATCTTCACCCGTTCATTGGCTTGCACCTGCGATAAGCCTAAGCCCTGCAAAATCTTCTCACTGGCGGATAAAGCCGAACCAAAGGTTTCACGGAACACATCGGTCACCCCAAGGCTCATTAATCGATAGGCATGGTTACGGTCCCGCGCCCGAGCAACGATATTGATGTGAGGGAAATGGGTTTTCACCTGCTGGGCAATTTCAATCGAATCCTCAACATTATCAACGGCCAGCAGCAACAGGCGCGAGCGTGCAATCCCCGCAGACATCAACATATCTAAACGTCTGGCATCGCCAAAATAGACCTCACCACCGTATTTGCGGATCACATCCACATGGCTGGCATCCTTATCTAAGGCCACAAACGGAATGCCCGATGACGCTAAAATCCGCCCAGTGATCTGCCCAACCCGCCCAAATCCGGCGATCACCACCTCAGATTCAGTCACATTAATGGTATCGGGCAAACGTGTATCCACCACCTTAGGTTTCGTGGCTCTAAAAAGCGTGAAAATCATCGGCGTGACTGCCATGGATAAACCTATGGCGAGCACTAAGATTTGGGCGATTTTATCATCCACTATGCTGGATAATTGCGCCTGCGACAGCAGCACGAAGGCAAACTCACCGCCTTCGGCCAAGATAAGGCCGAGGGCAATACTCGGGCGCCATGCATGGTGCCGTAAACGGCCAAGGAGCATCAGCACGAGAGTCTTAATCAGTAACATGCCCAGCAAAATCGCAAGTATGAGTAAGGGATCGGTTAAAAACAGCTTGAGATCCATACTCATGCCCACGGCCATAAAAAACAGCCCAAGCAGTAAGCCCTTAAAAGGTTCAATATCGGTTTCAAGCTGATGTCGGTAGCTGGAGTTCGCCAACATAATTCCGGCTAAGAATGCGCCCATACCCGCCGACAGCCCTAGCCACTCCATCAATTCGGCGCTGCCCATCACCAGCAACAATGCAAAGGCGGTTAACACCTCACGAACCCCGCTGCTGGCAACAAGCTTAAGTACCCGCGGTAACAGATATTTGCCCACTAACACAAAGCCCACTAAGGCCACACAGGTCCAATACCATGGCACCGCATGGTGCTCAATCTGGGCCGAATTAGGTGCAAGGTAAGCGGTTAATAGCAACATGGGGATCACGGCGAGATCTTGCATTAACAACACCCCAAAGGCATCACGGCCAAGCGGAGTGGTCAGTAGTCTATGTTCGCTCATCAGCTGCACCGCAAAAGCCGTCGATGATAGTGATAACGCTGCGCCCACCACTAATGCCGCCTCAATGGATAAGCCAAATCCCCAGGCTAAACCGCCAATTGCCGCCCAAGAAAGGAGTAACTGACCACTGCCGAGACCAAAGATGGCGCTGCGCAGCTCCCATAACTTGCTCGGATTGAGTTCAAGCCCGAGGACAAACAGCATCAGTACCACACCCAGCTCGGCAAAATGCAGCACGGCGGCGGGATCAGACACCAGCGCCATGCCTCCGGGGCCTAGAATCACCCCGGCAGCGAGATAAGACAGAATCGGTCCTGCGCCAAAACGTTTGCCCAAGGGCACAAAAATCACCGCGGCCAATAAAAATAACAATACAGAAGTGAGCAGACTCGACTCTTCCATTAGGGCTCCACAACGTTAGCGAAAGGCAAAAATAGGGGGATAGCCTTAAGCAAAAAAGCTTCGGCTACCGCTGGCAATCATACTCTAGTTAGACAGGAAAAAGTGTGAAAAATTGGCCTAAAAATCATCGAAAAAAACAAGAAATAAGCGAAACAGCGAAAGAAGAAATCTACGTTACATTAGCCTAAACAGTCAGTTACACAGACAATACAACTCGTACGCTACTGCCTTGCAAACTGACTGGTAATATTGGTGGCGCGTTTATCTGAGGCTAAAGCGTCCTCATAACAGAATACACTGTTACGACCATTGGATTTTGCGGCATACAGCGCCATATCGGCACGGTGCAGCAAAGGGTCTAGGCTTAAGTCTTCTTTTGTCATACCGCTGACCCCAAAGCTCGCGGTGATAGTAAATTTATGCCCCGAGAGATGCGTATCAATGGCTTCGAGTCGTCGACGGCATTGTTCGGCAACTTCCATTCCCTTTTCCTCATTGGCATAGGGCAAAAACAACGCAAACTCTTCGCCGCCAATCCGGGCAAACACATCGCCATTACGGACATGGGGTTTTAATACTTCCACGACTTTTTTCAGCGCCCAGTCACCCGTGCCATGGCCGTAGGAATCATTAATCCGTTTAAAATGGTCCAAGTCGAATAAAATCACGCAATAATCGCCCCCTCGGGCAGCGGCTTGCACAAACAAATTTTCGCCCAGATCTTGCCCCGCACCACGGTTAAGCACGCCCGTCAATGCATCCATTCTGGCCATGCGCATAAAACGCCGTTTTTGCAAATTGCCTACCACTAACAAAATCGCGAGGAAAAACAGCCCGCCCACTAATATGGTGATAAACATCAGCATATTAGTGTACTCGCGCTCTTTTACCGTTTGCTGAGCGATGTAAAGTTCGCGCTCTTTATTCAGCAAGTTGATTTCACGCGCCTGCTCATCGGCATTAAACTTAGCCGCTTGATAAGCAAGGGTTTTCATCTTAGATTGGTCAAAAATCAGTTGATTATAATGTTGCTCTTTTCTGGAGTATTCATAGGCTTGCTCAAATTGTTTGTCCGCCGCCATCAACTCGGCAAACACTTTGTAGGCAATATGCTTATGTTCGATATAACTATTATCGTCGGGAAATGTGAGCACTTTAACTGCGTGACTTTTTGCTTGAACCAGCTCACCCGTTGCAAAGTAATTCTCAGCAAGTAGTGCATGCACATGGCTGATTTCTAATTGAAATTGAAAAGCTTCATACCCTTTTAACGCTAATAGCAAAATCGCTCTCGCGCCTAAATAGTCACCCCGCTCCTGCAAAACCACCCCTTTGCCTTTCATCGACATAGTCGCCAAAAGGGGAAATTGCTTCGCATCACAATATTGACGGCTATCTTCGAAGGCGTCGAAGGTGTCGGGACTTTTCACACCGAGCAAGTAAATCGCCCGCAGCAATTTGGCATGGCAAATATCGCGGACATCGGTTTCCTGAGCGAGTTGTAACACCTTATTGGCATAGAGGCCCATA
Organism: Shewanella sp. FJAT-51649; assembly: GCF_019457435.1. Classification (NCBI taxonomy): domain Bacteria; kingdom Pseudomonadati; phylum Pseudomonadota; class Gammaproteobacteria; order Alteromonadales; family Shewanellaceae; genus Shewanella; species Shewanella sp. FJAT-51649. The sequence continues at coordinate 3,365,912 of NZ_CP080411.1, forward strand.
TCGCTATAAGCGTCCATTTCAGAATAAATATTGGCAATTCTTAGATAAGAGTGACGTTTAATCGTAATATCATCGATATTCACCACTAGGGCTAATGCTTTGGCGACAGCCGATAAGGCTTTGTCATAGTCGCGCATCCCTATATAGACCGTGGCTTGATAGCTATAAACCGATGCTAATAATTCAGAACTTGTGATTAAGGTTTCGGCCTGATGCAGATCGTCTAACGCTTTGGCATATTCACCTGTGAAAAAATAACCTATCGCTCTATCTATCCTCAGTCGGCCTTGTTGCACTGAAGTTAATTTGCTGAATTCTTTCTCATATTCGGCCAGTTTTTTCTGCGCGGCGCTAAGATCAGATTGCAGTAATACATCAAGCTCATTGAGTGCCTGATCAAAATCGAGAGAGTTAGCCATCAACGCTGTCGAACACAAAGCAAAGATGGCTAATAGGGCACAACGCAACCGTTTCAAGATAAGTTAATTATTACCGTGATTAACTAAAACAAAGGTTTGATAATTTTGGTCGCCATTCAAGACTTTTAGCTTTTCAATATCCCCAGTCATTACAGCGTTAATTTCTTCATCCGTTAACCCATGGGCACGCATCACCGCCTCAGGATTCTGTTTATAGTCTTCCATTAACTGCGCATCTTGGCCTAGCTGGGTAAAAAAATCCGATAATGCAGACATGTTTTTTCCTTATTGTTAATAATGACTCAATATCACACTTCAATTTAGCCCAAATCTTCGGGACCGATCCCTAACTTAGCCAAAATAGCATAGTTGTACTCCAGCTTTTTTGCAGGCGGAATTAACAACGTACTAATCGGCGTTAAGTGTGCTTGGGGTAAATTCGCTAAAGGTAAACGCTCGATACGCGGGGCTTGGATTGGCAAATTAGCCGCTTCGTAGATGACCACCTCATGCTCGAGCGGGTACCATTGATTTAACTGCTCCACGAGGATCTGCAACCTATCACTCGAGGTATGAAATTGGGTTAGGGTATGTTCGCCCGCAATCGCGATTTGCCAGAGTAATAAGTGAGTGGTTGGATCCGGCACATGGTTGAAAAACATAAACTGGCTGGCTTCAAAGCTTTGATGCCCTGAGTTGCCTGGGTCAATCCCTAAGTCGGCCCAAAGGCAAGCTTCGGCCGAAATCCCCGGCTCCATCTTGGCCGAAAACCCTTCGGCCTTGGCGCGAGTTATCGCCATATGGGATACACAGGCAAATACGCCCGGATGACCATAGAGTGCACACACGGTTTTTTTACCCGCTCTCACCGCATCTAGAATGGCATTGACCATTTGCTCGTAGGTGTCTCGGCGATTTTTAACTTCCCCATTTTGCGCATAAAACTGCTGCAAATTGATGACATTGGGGTTGAGCTTCGTCAGCCAACGCTGCGAAAAACCGTCGGGTAAGAGTGAAAATACAATATCGGCATGTTCAATATAGCTGCGGCTTAATACGCTAATTTGCCCCGCGAGCTGTAACCCCGTACCCACACAAACGAGTGATCCCAATGGTCTCTCCTAAAAATGCACTACCGCAGGCTGATTGATGCACTCAAGCCATAACCTTGATAGCAACCGCTAAACCCTATGCTACTCCCTAAAGTCGCGAGAAAATGCTAACACCATCAAAGTAAAACACTTTCACAACTTTACCCATGTTTTCACAACATTGCTACATGACTATTTCGACTTTGCTTAACTTTACGGTTTTTCAGCGCAATTTACCGCGGGGTAGCTTATTTAAGCGCAATCATCAGCATAAAAATCTTCACTCATCGCGAACTAAAACGCGTCGCTTAGGTCGAAAACTCACACAATTGCAACGATAAGCGCCGCAACGCCCAATTACCCTTGTCATAAGGGGGAGTGCTTGGGTATGATGGCCGCCAGATTTTCAGAAGTAGCGCATACAATGATCAATAAAAAGCAAAGTCTTACCCTGCTGAGTGCCATTGCGCTCTCAGTTTCGCTCAGTGCCTGTAGCGTGTTTGATTGGCTGATCTATAAGCCCGATATTCCGCAAGGCAACTACATGGAGCCGCAACAGGTTGAAAAGTTGCGTATCGACATGACCAAAGAGCAGGCCGAATACATTCTTGGGCGCCCAGTATTGCGTGACAGCTTTGCCGATGACACTTGGTATTATGTGTACCACTATAAGAGTGGCCGTGATGCGAGCATTACCCACAAAGAACTGATCCTGCACTTTACCGGTAACAAATTAAGCTTAGTGAAGGGCGACTATGAATTAAGCCCAGAGTTTAATACGCCGCTTGAGCAGAGTAAGTTACCTATGGCCAACACCGCTGAGTCTGCGCCGCTCGTGCCAGCACAGCGTCCAGATGAAAAGCCATTAGTGAAAGAAAATCAAACCGAAGCGCAAGTTCAAAAGCCAATCAAGTAAGCACACTGGTTTAACACTTACCTTAAAAACAAAAAGCGCCCATGGCGCTTTTTGTTTGTTCGTGTTACGGACAAATTAAGACACCCGTCCACCGGTCACTTTATTGGCACGACCTTCATCCTTGGCCTTATCGGCACGGCGACGGCGCACATCCTTAGGATCGGCGATCAGCGGGCGATAAATCTCCACTCGCTGCCCCGGTAGAATCACTTGGTCATGCTTAACCACATTGCTAAACACCCCAAGCTTTACCGTTTCTAAATCAATCTCAGGGAAAAAACTCACCATATTGCTCTGACGCACTATGTCAATCGCGCTCGTGCCGGGCAATACGCTAACCGAAATCACCTTTTGCTGAGTCGGCAGTGCATAAATAACATCGACGACGAACTTATCTGCTTCATTTGTCACTGTAAATTACCTTAGCGCGGCTGGTAAATGCCGTCACCATTGACACCATAAGATCATTAAACACTTTACCAAAAGCCATATCGACCAATGAGCTGGAAAACTCGAAATTTAAGTCAAACTCCACCTTACAGGCATCTTCCGTCAACTCGGTAAAACGCCACTGGCCGAATAAGTGTTTAAAAGGCCCATTTTCAAGTCTTAACTCGATACTCTTTCCCGGCACCACCTGATTGCGCGTAGTGAAGGTCTTACGGATCCCCGCCTTACTCACATCGACCGAGGCCACCATGGTTTTACCATCAAACTCAAGCACTTTACCGCCAACACAACCGGGTAAAAACTCTTTGTACGACTCAACATCATTGACTAAATCATACATTTGCATCGCACTAAAACGAACTAACACACTTCGAGAAATTTGCGGCATAGGGCTTGGCACTCTCAATCTAAGTAAACACGCTGTCTCAAGCGAACTCCGCGCGCCCTACTCTCTAGGGAAGCTAACAAAATTGGTTTGGATTCTACCACGATACTTAAAAAACGCACCCCTCACATATCCCTATGATGACTAAGCAAAACCGCATAAAAAAACAGCAATAAAATGATGGGGGCTTGAAATAGCCCAAATAAACCCTTATATCCATTTCAAATTGATTCACCGTGCGTATAATGGCGCCACTATGGTAAAGAAAAACTCAAAAAAAGCCGCGCCTGCGACGATCGCACGCAATAAGCGCGCAACCTTCGAATACCGTTTCGAAGAAAAAATGGAAGCTGGCATTTCCCTCATGGGATGGGAAGTGAAGTCTATCCGTATGGGTAAAGTAAACCTATCGGACTGCTACGTCTTCTTAAAAAATGGCGAAGCCTTTATGCATGGCTGTACCATTATTCCGCTCAATACCGCCTCCACCCATGTGGTGTGCGACCCGATTCGACTGAAGAAATTACTGTTAAGTCGTAAAGAGTTAGACAAATTAGCCGGTCTTGTTGAGCGTCAAGGCTACTCGATTATCCCTATCTCCATGTACTGGCGTAAAGGGGCTTGGGTCAAAGTAGAAATCGGCCTAGGTAAAGGTAAAAAAGACCACGACAAGCGTGAAGATACCAAAGCACGCGAGTGGGAAGTGGAAAAAGCCCGCGTAATGAAAAAGGAAAAAACGCGCGGATAATGAACAAACGATTGAACTTGCAGCAAATGATACTAGGTTATCACCACGCTACGAGTTACAATCAACTTTCTTGGGGGCGATTCTGGATTCGACAGGATTCACGAAACCCTGGGAGCATGCCGAGGGGCGGTTGGCCTCGTTAAAAGCCGCAAAGTTATAGTTGCAAACGACGATAACTACGCTCTAGCCGCTTAATGCCGCTAGCCATCTACCACACGTTTCGCACATGGGCAGTGGATTTGATGGTCATCTCACATCGTGCTAGCGAGGGAACCCTGTCCGGGGGTGAACCGCGAAACAGTACCGGACTCACCGTGTGGGATCCTGTCTTTCGGAGTTCAAACGGTTAAACAATAGAAAGACTAAGCATGTAGCGCCTTGGATGTAGGTTTTCTGGACGCGGGTTCAAGTCCCGCCGCCTCCACCAAATAGTAGAATCGGGACGTCTCAGGACGTCCCTTTTTCTTTATTAACTCTTTGTTTTACATCATGTTGAAGATTTCATAGCGTCTCATGAAATTTCACTTTGTCTCATTCGTCTAGTAACATTACTAGTAACACGCACTATGTTGTAGACATTTTCGTGTTACATCAAAGAGGAATGTGTCACTATGGCTAAGCAAATCAAACCCTTATCTACCGCTCAAATATCAAGAATTAAGCCACAAGAAAAGGAATACTCCATCGGTGATGGTGATGGATTATTTCTCCGCGTCATGCCAAACGGAACGAAGTCCTGGATCTTCAATTACATCCATCCGACAACAAAAAAACGCAAAAATATTGGTTTAGGAAAATATCCTGAGATCACTCTTGCATCCGCCAGGGAGAAAAAGCGAGAGATGCGGACATTAGTAGCAGAAGGTATTGACCCAAAAACACACCGAGATAACCAACTCGTTTCAGCTCAGATAGCTCAGACATCCACACTTCTTGCAATTGCACGCGAGTGGATCGAAGTCAAAAAGCATGACATCACCCCAGATTACGCCGATGACATTTGGCGCTCGTTAGAGCGACATATATTTCCCAATCTTGGCAATCTACCTATTGATGGACTCACAGCTCCAATCGTCATTCAAAATTTGAGGACTGTTGAAGCAAAAGGCGCTCTAGAAACAGTTAAGCGTGTATGCCAGCGTTTAAATGAAATCATGAACTACGCGGTGAATTGCGGAAGACTTCAATCAAATCCTTTATCTGGTATCAAGTTTGCGTTTAAAAAGCCTAAGTCGACTCACATGCTCACGATAAAACCAGAGCAACTTGGTGAATTAATGCGGGCAATGTCACTCGCAAACATCAAGCATGTGACACGTTGTGCTTTTGAATTTCAACTCCACACGCTCACTCGGCCAGTCGAGTGCGCCCGAGCAGAATGGAATGAGATTGATTTTGAGAATGAAATTTGGACTATTCCTAAAGAAAAAATGAAGAAGAATCGCGATCATAAGATCCCAATGTCTCCTGAAGCATTGAAGTTACTTGAGTTCATGAAAAAAATTTCGTTTGGACAGAAATATGTTTTTCCAAGTGATCGAAATCCTGGCAGCCATCTGAATAGCCAATCTGTCAATATGGCATTAAAACGTGCCGGAATGGAGGGTATTTTAGTAAGCCATGGTTTAAGATCTATCGGTAGTACGGCTTTAAACGAGCAAGGATTCAATATAGATGCGATTGAGGTTTGCTTATCTCACGTAGATAAAAATACAATCAGAAGTGCATATAACAAAGCTGAATATATAGAAGAGCGTCGCCAAATTATGAATTGGTGGAGTAACTACATAATTACTGAGACAAAAAATTATTTTTCCCTTGCTACATGCCCAATATTAATTAAATAAAATAATCAAAACCTAACAGAAATCCTTATTTTGTCAATATAATTATTAAATTAATTATTGATAAACAAGTTTCATATGTGTATATTTCCGCTTAAGCAAAAACAATAATAAGAGCTGAAATATGAACATTGAAATTAAAATTGAAAGAAAAAAGCAAGTTTTATCGAGAGTTAAGTTTTCGAAAGCAACATTACATAGATATATTAATTTAGGAAAATTCCCGCCTGCAATTAATTTAGGTGGCCGGGCTGTTGGATTTTTAAAGCATGAAGTAGATGCATATCTAATCGCAGCTGCTAGTGGTGAAAACTTAAATGATGCAGTAGATAAAATATTATCAAATCGCAAAGAGTTATTATGTAAACATTAAACAATTGCATCAAAATTATATTCAACAACTAATATTTTATAAAAATTTACCTAATAAGTCAGAAATTTATATCATTTCTGACTTATTTTTTATTTCTTAGCTTTAACTATAAGTATTCAAATAACAGCAGTTAGAAAAAGCTGTAGCAAACAACTGGTCTTTCTTCTGCGCAGCAGGAAAATTAGTACTAATTAATAATACTTTTATCACTTAATGTCTCTCAGGGATCGCCTGGTAAGCTAGAATACGCCCAAATTGATAATAACAGAGTAATGAAGTAGTAAAGTGTCATAACTATTACACTTTAGCCATTGAGATAGTCATCATCTGGCCAAGAACGTGGTTGAGAGTGTCATAACTATTACACTTTAGCTTTGAGATAGTCATCATCTGGCCAAGTATGTGGTTGAGAGTGTCATAACTATTACACTTTAACTTTAGCTTTAGCTTTAGCTTTAGCTTTAGCTTTAGCTTTAGCTTTAGCTTTGAGATAGCCATCATCTGCCACGTACGACGTGAAGAGTGTCATTATTATTACACTTTCCTGCTATCGGCTAAGTTCAATTAGCGCTTGTGACAAAGAAAATATTCGTAAATTTGTAGCTCTATTCTGGTAAAACCTGATAATCCATTGCTATATACCATGACTGTGTCAAGACACAGTCATACATAAAACCAGTTTTACTTTCCAAGGAGAGCTAAAACATAGTCGATAGTTACAAACTGTTTGACCGGATAAGTGTAATAATTATTACACTTAAACTTTATGATTATGTTGAGTCTCGAATTATGAACGAACGAAATAATGCAATTATTTATTTTCTAAATATAAAACTATCAAAAATAGCTTCGAAACTCCTTTTTTAAACATAATGCCATATCTAACTAATTGCTATAGCCCTTTACAACATGTCCACTTTCAGCATCTCTTATCATATGAAAGCCATCACCTCCAAAAAAATCACTTAAGGAATCTTCTTCATCAACAAGGCAGGGGTCGAGATCAAAATGACAAGATGTCTCATGAAGAATATTAACCATAAACTCTGAAGTATCCTCCAGCGCAATCGGTGCACCATTTTTTTTGTTAGCACTTAAAATCGCCAAAATGACAAAATCGAGTATTTCATTATTTCTTATATCTAATTTCATTTAGTAACCTTTTTTATTTTTTAGAAATTATAACAAACATCACCCATTGTTCAACCATTTAAATAGATATAATTTAATTTTATACAGAAAAAGACTAACGAACCTAACCCAACCAATAACAAAGATGATAAACAATACTGTGAAGTTTAAATGAAATATTAATAGGAATTAATAAAATAATAAAACTGCCTTTGATAAATAGCCTGAATTTTTAAAACATAAGTTGCTCTGGTAGATGAGAAAATCATACTGAACTCTCAACAATTCTCCATCTGGTGGCTACCATAATGGGATGCATAAAAATAAAATTTCAGCAATTAAAACTTCATCGAGAAAAAATGCAGCAAACTAAGCAAAGCTTACAGTGGACAAAAGCGCTTTAGAGACGCTGGCTCGGGCCGGGACAAACCCGAATCGCAGCTATGCCAGTAAGTGACTTGAGCTTCACTTCAAAACGACTAAGCAGCATTGCGACATCGCAGTTACTTTACAAGACAAACAACAACTTCTGCATTTTAATGTTTATTAACATGCAGAAACCTCGTGTTTACGCGCATATTTTCGCTGTTTCAGCAGCAAACTACAGCAAAACGCGATTTAACTGCTGTTATGCACATAAAACTGCATAACTACTCAGTTTTTGAGTGCGTCGTCACTCTAAAGTCTCGTTCGTGTCATAGCTAGAGTGTCTTAACGCATCAAACGCTCTCTATAGAGAGAATAGCATCACTCACATCAGCAAAGTGCTGACCGATGAACTCAGTGCTGCCATCGAGTGACGTTACTGTGACAGAATTAGGAATGCTGCGGCCTGAGCTATTGCGGCGCTGGTAGATGGCGAACGCTCTTTGTCGCCAATAGATTTCCATCAAGAAGGTTTTCGTACCAATATCACTGTCCATGTGTCTGTGTCCTTAAAATGACCATCTAATGATCACCAACTTCTCCTTCGCTGGCTTGTAGCTTAATCATAGCATAGTGTGAATAAACGATTAGAAATGAGGGGACAAAAACGGCTTAGAGTTGTAAACCAAAGCCGTCGTGTATGGATTAGTTGAATTTGGGCGAAGCGAGGTTGTCACAGTCCTTAAATTCAGTGAATACTTAGATATGAAAATGCAATTCTATTCACTTATAACTTTATTAATCAATGACTCTAAATTGTCGTTCCAATGCCCATCAGAAACAGTGCTAGAACTTTTTAAGTGACTTGCATGTCTTGATAATTGGGACTCGATAGTTTTCAACCACTTTTCATTATCATCATTTATTTCAAGAACCTGTTCAAATGAAAAAAGCATCGAAGAAACAAACCAACAGTATTTTGCGTATTCTTCGTTTCTTTCATCTGGCTTTTCCATACCAAGAGAAAATGCTGGATGTTCCATACATAGATGTAGATATTGCTGATATATACTATTTGCAGTTGAACTCTTAGACTCCTTGACACTCGAAAGTAACTGCTTATAAGCAATTTTTGCAGCAATTATTGCAACTATAACAGCTGTTACTGTCGCGATGTCTGAAAAAATACTCAGCCATTTAAGCCAAAGACCAACATCGAGTAAAGCAGACCAACCAGTTTTAAAACATGTTATATTTTCCATTTGAAACCTATAAATTCACTTCTTTATCTATTTTCTAGAATTCGACATTTTGAATCCAATGGGAACAGGTTTAAATTCAGATTTTTCATCTGTCATTATTCCTTTCTTTTGAAACTTTCTAAGTGTCGTATAGTTTACTTCTGCGATAACATGAGTGTCAGAGAGACCACCTTTAACTCTCACAGAATCACGCTTATAGTCGGTTCTGTAAGGAGCTCTTACTCTACTATCACCATAAGCTCTGTTATTCACTTGAACCACAAATGAATGTGTATCATGTGAAGCTCCCTCTACAAGAAAACTGAATGTCTTTACATCAGGATTCCACTCAAGAACAAAGAGACAATCAACTTTCCCTTGAAACCTGACTCTATTTAGTGGATTTGTTAAGTCGCTACAAATAATCGAGCCAAAGTGAAATTTCCCATGCTTGTATACAGGGAAAACACTAACATCAGAATTAGGCTCGAATAGTTTAAGTGAATTTTCACTAAGTGACTTTCTTTCACCATGGGAAGGAGAGTGTTTCGGTTGCAGTACTAAAATATTACTATGGTATCCAGGCCAATTTGTCGACAATGAAAGTAAACAATCATTACGAACAATATCTGTTCCATTTCTATATTTATAGTACTCAATGCCAGCAATTAAAGATATTTTTTGTTTGGCGAGATTTCCAGCAATATTTACAGCCCATCGCCTAGGTAAAGAACACTCAGGAAAGACAATGTAGTCACATTTTCTGTTTGACTTCAATATATCATTTACTAACTTATTTATTTTCTCGTATCTTTTTAAACTTATATCTGGCTTGCCAGATAATGCTAACTGGTACTGTGTATTAGTTGTTTCAAAATTTGTTAGTGCTATGTATACACTTGACTTTATTTGACTCGGTACAGCTAATACTACACCATCATCACATCGTTTTTTGCCGATACTAAATTTGGGGGTTTTAGCCCCTCTTAGTCCAAGAATACTATCTCTGAACAACTTATCTTCTTGTTCATCGAACACTTTTGGGCAAATAATAGCTATCTCTTGTATGCTTAGCGGGCGAGTAGGAAATGCTAAAGCGGGCCAATGTGGTACTTTTAACTCAGCCGACTCTCTGAATTTCTTAATTAACGCCAAACGCAGTATTTTTCTTACGCTTATCCCTCTTGGCACTTTGGTTATACTAATGTCGTTTTCTTGCGTGTAGTACCAATAATCTTTGTATGAACGACACCCGAAGTCAGCTAAAAGTAGACTGTAGCTCAGTGCCTTAATCTGTGATTTGGTGAGTTTTTTTTCATCATAATTTGAGAGTACATTTAGCTTAATCAGCAACTTTCTTAGAGCTTCCCATTTATCAAAGTTATTTGTTGTAGAAGATTGCAATGCGACTTCAATAAGTCTTGCGAAGAAGTATTCGCTACAACTATCTAACTCTGACAATGTCGATTTATCAGTAGTTTCACCTATCAGATTCAAACACTCTGACAGTTTGTCGACAAAATTATCTGCGCAATGAAAATCACCATTTGTAATCATCAACTTGAAGACTCGATGTAAGTACCCAAAAAGGTCAAATAATCCTTTAGGTGTCAACAAGTAACGTTCTACCAACCCATAGAATTCAACTCTTACTTGTTTCCATTCTTCGCTTGAAAGGTCCTCTGAATAGCTTTCAATATCTCTCAGAAGTAGTGATAATCCCAATCTACGCACCGACACACCATCAGCTTTACGGAGAGCATCTGCAATCAATGAGGCATCTTCCGAAGCAAGCAGCGTTTTGTTTGCCATTTCCACTGAATCTTTGGGAACCTCAGGAAGCATCCTATATTCACTGGATTGTGCCTTAATTTGACCTGCAATTTGGTCAATAAAGTCCAAACCGTGCTTACCTGATAGTGAAAATATTTTTTGTTTGCTAGCTGTAAATTTCAATACGCTATCGGCAGCATAATTAAATCTGAGTCTTAGATCAGGTTGCTTACCTATTTCGCGATTAATTTTTAAACACTCTACATGTTTAGACATGTATGCAAGAATTGCGTCTCCATTAACAGCCAAATCATCTGGCGTCTTAAAGACTAAAAATATATCATCAACATATCTACCATAGTATGAAGGGTCGAGACCTTGTTGTATCTGGACATCGAGTTCGTACAGGAGAACATTTGAAATTACCTTTGAGGCTGATAGACCTACAGGTAATGCTCCTTCCTCTCTTTTTTTAAAATCTGGAGTCTCCCTATACCAACTTGTAATGGAATTTAATAGAAGTGTCGTAAATTTCTTTTCATCTCCATTTAAAACAACATTAATTTTTTTTAAAAATGATGGTCGGAGAATAAAATTAGCGGATGCGTTATGATAGAAACTCGCAAGATCCATTGTAATAGCAGTAACTGAATGCCCCTCTTTGATGAGGTTTTTCATTTCAGCTAGGCCTTTATTCCTCCAGTTTTTATAAGCTGAGAAATATGGAGAAAATAAACCACTAGAATCATTGTTAATTTGACCATTATAAGGACCAAAGTCTTCAAACACATGCTTTTTCCGCCTTAATCTATTTCCATAGGACAAATTTTTATCTAATCTAGCTTCAAATTTGTGCCCTACTTTTAGAATCCATAAGGCTGATATAATTTGATATTCTACACTTGGGGATTGAATTAAACGATACTTGGGATTTAGACGTTTCTTTTTATTTTCTTCGAATCGGCGTTTCCAGTCCTCAGTCGGATCAACAGAGCTATAGTGAACATTTAGATTATTATTCCAAGAAGAGTCGTCAAGAGATTTCGGTACATAATGGTACTTTCCGATAAAATTCGTATCTTCCCACCATTCACTCTCACCATTAATAATCATAGAGTGTAGTTTTACTATATTATCATTAATCTCTTTCTCAAACTCACTAAATGCAATAGCATTGGGGTGAAAGTTGTCGAAAAAAGCTTCAGCTTTTGCTTTCCTATAAGCCAAGTAAACATCTGCTACTGTGATGTAGTCTTTACTGAACAATTTTCTCTTCATATCACCACCATAAAATCACTAAGATAATGATTTTAAATCAATATGTCCTGAATTGGAAATTTTGATCCTTTGGGTGTTCTTAATTCATTGAACAGTGAAAGTGTACTAGCTAGCAAGTGGTTGCAGACCAAAGTTTCTGAACACAGCCTATGCTCACTTTTGAAGTTTCTCCCCACTTCAACTGTCAGTCATGAGGAAAAGTACTGCGATTGATGTGGCACGCTCCGCGACAAAAAATGCCTTAACAAAGAAAGGGGCTAGCCGAAATAGCTTCAGCCTATGCCACTACAGCATCGTAAAATGAGAGTTCAGTGATAAATCGAAGTTCAAATCAATCTACGGAATCGGTGTCGATTCAGAGCCAAATCTTTATCTGTCGCCCACAAAAGTCTCTAAATCGCATTCACGTAAGATGGCGAAGCTATATTCCAGGGCATTATTTAGCTGTTCAATCAACGCTGGCTCACCAAATTTGTAAATATCAGGAATCCCCAATACGATAATTTTATCTAAGAATTCCAGACCGGTGTGCTCTTGAATGCGGCGTAAATGCTCATCTTCCATCACAAAAACAACATTTGCCCATTTAAGTAGCATTTCATTACACAGCGTTGTGCCATGTCGGAGGCACTCTTTTTCACTCAAACCTGCTGAACGATATTCATTGGCAGGATTTATTACTGAAAAATGCGCTTCTGCAGTCTTGCTACGATTAATATTAGAAGTACATAAAAACAAAACATTCATTGTCCAATCCCCCTGCTTCGCAGAGAATAAATACCATTTAATGAATTAAGATCAAAATTAAGCCAAATATTCCAACGTTGGAAAAACCAAAAAAAATCACATAACACTCTATTTTTAAATAAGAAAATTGGTAATTTAGTTTTTTAATTAATTACCGGGATTGGCGATTTATTAACCAGCAAAAATCACTAAATGATGAATTCACAATTTTCTGAATTTAGTTTAGTGACACTCTGAACATTATGAAACGGCTTTGTTTCCAAAATCGGTTGACCTAATTTTGATGCCGATGATCAGATCGGCATCATTTACTGACTCACCCAGCTATTGTACCTAAACCCTTCTACCAAACGACCAACTGGAAACAATACAACTAAGCCTTAATCAACCAAGGTCAATCACCTCCTGGATTGGTGAAGAAGCTATCGCCAGTTGGCAAACCAAATCAGAGCAAGGTAAGAAAAGTCGTCCACGATTTTATAGTGATTTGTCCATTACAATCGCTAAAACCTGTAGCAAACAACTGGTCTTTCTTCTGCGCAGCAGGAAAAATAAATTAGTAATAATGCTATAACTATCAAGTCGAGACTCGTAAGTTTGAGAGCGCTCAAATTGGTAATAACAAAGCAATGAAGTAATAAAGTGTAATATTCACTTTAGCTGTTGAGATAGTCCTATCATCTGGTCACGTACGACGTGGATAGTGTAATAATTATTGCACTTTAGCCATTGAGATAGTCCCGTAGAGGCTGTAATAACTATTACACTTCAGCTTTTTAGATATTCCTAGGTAATCCCTCCTTCAATAACCGGCGTAACTTTGCTGCGTCCGGAGCCGAGGGCTCGTAGCTGATTGACTCGTTAAAACTCATAGCTCTCGGATCACGATATGCTCAGGTTTGAAGATGTTAACCTGGCCAGTTTCATATTCTTTGAGTCTCCAACGATATCCACCATGGCGTATATATTTGACAGCTTCGGAAACCTCCGTTACACCGGGTACTTTATTCTCTGCCTTCTGGATCTTGTCACTGCCATTCTTTCGTTGAAGATCTTCCGAAAAGATTGGAAACGTTCCATCCTGCTCTCGATAAGGAACAAATACTTTATCGATTACTTGCCCTTTCATTCCGAGCGCATAAATTATGTAGTTTACTGCCATACTTTCCCTTGAGCTTTAACGTCTTTATTATCAACCCTGTCGATAACATTACCATCTTCCCATTTTAAGTCTATAAGATAGACATCAGGTAATCTGAAAAAACCTCTTCATCTTCAGTTCTTTCAAACAAAGCAATGAAGTAAAGCAGCGTAATAATTATTACACTTTAGCCATTGAGCTCATCCAGCAGGCCAAAACGTAAACAAAAAATCTACCATTTAGGCTCAACTAGATATCATTCTAAAAGGAGCGATCTTTTAAACTTCCTTCCCATGAAGAATAGTGACGAGTCACTTGATTTTTTTTACACTAAATTCTCTGATGGCATCATTCAGATTAGTTTAAATTTATATCGCTATTAAAAATTCAGGTAATACCTTATTTTTAAGACAAACCGTCTAGTACCTCAATCTCATTAAAGATATATCTATACTGGAGCTAAAATCCTATCGAAATAGTTTTATTTATTCCTAAAAATGTGTTATAACTATTATAACGTTTATAATAATTTAAATATTATATAACTAATATAAGGAGCACAGCTCCTTAGTTTTCTAAATTGATGGTCTCCAGATAAATTTCACACAAATTTTTAGTGTCACCAATGACAAATGCGCTGCCATTCGTGGCAAGAGCAGTGTCATTAATGACAAATAGTGTGCCATTGCGTCACACTCCCCTAGAGTGGATTTAATATTTTCTCGCACTCAATGAGAGTGGATTCAAATTTTTTCGCACTCACCGAGTGTGAAATAAAAATAGAAAAATTGCAGTTATTCAGACATATTCAGAAAGTTGCCGAAGGGAGTTTATCTGCCCCCCCCTCAGCTCAATTTTATTACAATCAATCCTTTAATTTTGATATGAAAGCTCGGATTATTGATGTAGTCCCCTTACCCTGGGTATAAATGAGATCATTGCGGATCTCAGATACTGGATAAAATGCCTGATGTTTTGCGCTTGCTGCGACGAATAAGAAATAATCAGCCTTTTTAGCCAAATTCAATAATTTTGAAGTGGCACTGTGATCATGATTAACCTCTACATGCAATCCTGCATAGCGGGCCTCTAGCATCACTTTAGCTCGACGAGTAGCACCTTCAGTTAAGCTATAGATTGCTAAGCTCTTGCCTGATAAATCAGGTACGGCATCAACTTGGACGTCATCGTCAATAACATCAGATGGAAACGAATCCGCAGTTCCACAAATATCCTCGGCCAACAATCTCAGAACATCAGTAACATCGCAACCCAATCGGCGCCACTTGCTTATCGCAAGGGATTGTAGGTCTTGCCAGAGATTAGTCACAGACTCAGGAGCCAATTCAACCTCATCCAATAACCATTCTACAAATTCGGTAGCTCTCTCAATTGCAACAATTGAACGATTCTTCTCAAACAATAACTGATAAGCCTCTATTCCACGAACATATTCAGATTTAGTTAATTGACCTTGCAACAAATGCTCAAACAATTGCTGGCATAGCGTTAAATCTTCCACATGAACAGTATCGTCTAAGGCTAGTAACTCAAGGAAACGAACTAATAATTCTCCCTGACTATATAATTGATGTTTTTGAGTCCAAAGCAGCCACATCGGTAGCATATTCCGAAGTAATGAATTTTGTTGAGGGCTAAGATTCGCGATTAGAACTCTAAGTAGACGATTTGGATCGTAGCTTTCAATTGGCCATTGCTGAAAATGCTTGGTAAGTTGCTGCAACAAATTTTCACTGGGATTCCTCTCTAATTCATCAAGCCAACGACTCCAACCGCCAACCTGTGCATTTAGATCCTCGTTAAGACTTTCAAGTTGTCCTTTTATCGGTATTGCTTGTTGCAATTGTCGCAGAAGAGATTCCGGTATTTTTTCCAACACCAATTGCAGTTGCTTAGGTGTAAGATTTTCTGAACCAGTATTTAGTAGTTTTACAATATCACTTAGGGATTCAGGCTGACTTACTTGTTCTGCTAAAGGGGAGCTTCGAGGTTTAAGCTCTTGACCAGTGATTGCAAATACTTCACTAATGAGTTGTTCATCATGTAAAACATTTGGCCACCCTTTTTCTCCCAATAACGAAGCACCACATCCCCAAGTAAGCCAAATTGGTTTATGGCTTTCATCTCTAGCAAGGATTGGTACGCGTCGAAAAAGTGGCTCGAATTGAGTTAACTTAGCTTTCAAAACAGCTCTATCACTCTCATCATGATAGTTATCTATAGCAGTATTTTTAAGAGCTAGTAATAACCACTCTACTAGAGCATTGGGCAATCTTCCCCGCATTAAAGTTTCCAACTTTGAATGCTCTAATAGCAATTGCCACTTCCCTAAATACCCAAGCCGTTGTAATTCAATCAGTATTAGGTTTTGATGGGAAACTCCACCACTCAGACGTAACTCATCCAAATATTTCAGACTTCCAAGATCATCTTGATTGACCAGAGTAGTCAATAAGTTACGGAGAATCTGGCCAACTGGACGCTTGATTGTAGATAAGATTGGAGGACGCCTATCCAAAAGAGTTAAAGTATCTGCAATCCCATTAACCACTTGCTTCAAAGCATTCTGCATTTTAACTTGTTGGTCTGCAGGTATTGGAAACATTTCAAGACGGAGCACACCATCTTTGAAATGTTGCAACAACACCTCTTCTGTCAAGTTATTGGGGCGTGGAATCAATAGAACTTCAGGATAGCTGTATACGCTGCCTAGTCTAGCTTTCAACAATCGTTGCAACTCTCGAAGTACTTTACCGTCTTGGCAACAAGCGTAAAACCACCATTGCTTTCCATTAGTCCACGGCAACACCTGCAGTGCTTCTCCAGCAAATGCTCGGTCAAGCAATGGTTGCATTAATTGCTTTAGCTCCGGCTTTCGGTTCTCCAATATATCCAAAGTAAGTTTATTCGGAGCACTAAAAAAAGAATCTATCCAAATACTTTTCACTCCAACTCCCTAAACTGGTATTGTTCTTCGAATTCAATCAAAGCCTCAGAAATTATTTGAGGGTCATTGCTCAATACCAAATGTTCATCGTTAATGTTTGCCCCACTGTAGGTGAAATTCATCGAGCCTTTCAGAAAAAAGCTTTTACAAAGCATCCCTTTTGAATGAACTTCATCGGCAAACAAACAACGAAAATCAACTCCTGGATGTAAACGATGCTTTAATCGATCTACAAAGTTTCGATTACGAGGCTCATCTCTAGTCACTAGCATTAGAGATGTCCCTTGATTGATAGCACAAGCAAGTACTTCCTCCCATCCAACGATTCGCTGTCCCCATGAAGGCTCAACAGCATCCCAGTCGCCGCCTCGATTGTCTAAAACATCAAAATCACTGATCCAAGGTGACACTAACCACAAAGGTTGGGGCTGAAGAATAAGGGCCACCAATTGTGAACCTATAACCTCTTTTGTTTGCCGTTGGCCAAGGGGCCCATGAAGAAAAATTTGTCTTTGCGAAATCATGTTTGTCTCTAATGTAATGCTTCTGCCAATTCAAAACAGGCCATAAGATCTCCTGACTCCCTCCTCAATCCGCCAAGTCGGGGGTGCAAAAATAGACCGTGATAATTAATTGGCTCTACGTTTACTGTAGTAATGACTTCATTCAATTTAGAAATTGAGGACCGAGGAATTCGAAGTTCAGCATTACCATGTAATCCAATTAAGAATTGCAACTCGCTTAACCAATCAAGTTGTTCAATAGAGGTACTTACAACATCATTCTGGAACATCTGTTCGAGCAATAATCGCTCAGTACCTGAGTTTGTCTGAATAAACTGGTTATAGTGGCTAAGTTCTGATTGGCGTATGATGTTCCCTCTCGGCCATAATTGTCCTTGTAAACGACAATAATCACTAAAGACTTGCTGAACATTATCACCATGCCGATGTTTGGCGAAGGCATGGCAAACTGCATTCAGGTTAAGTTCAAGTCCTGCAGTTTCTTCAAGCTCACACCACTCTGTTAACCAAAGAAGTATATTCTCATCGTTTCGTTGGCTACTGCCAGGACGCAAGATACGGCTAAACAAAACAGCCATAAAGCTATGAGAGACATTAAACCCATGCATTCTCAATTGCTGTCGCAATTGTTTGTTCGCAACGAAACGGCTTTTGTAATCATTTGAAGCACGTATACGAGTCAAACAATCCGCCAACGTTGGTTGTTGTGGTAATAATTGAAGTAATTGATATAGGTCGCCATCAAGTTGCTCGTAGTCTCCTGAGCTAGTGCACCGAATCCACATATTAAGAAGTTGTACAGGATCTTGATGATAATTCTCAGCCAAACGACTGATAATACCACTACCACCTGGCTCAGATTCACTTACCCAGATCTGGAGTTGTTGATTGTGCCATTGAGAATCAATAACTAATGCTCGCTCGTCAATATCTGGAAGCACTGTAAGTAACCACTTTTGAACAGCTGCAGCTATAGTGTTAGACAGTAAACTTTTTAGCCAAATCAATATATTAGGCTGTAGACTTAACGGACTACATAAGCAATCCAAACAGCTAGTAAGATCTGCCATTAAACTTGGCTGACTGAATAGTTCACGCATCCAAGATTGAAGCTTTTCAGGTTGTTTCTCATCTAACTCAAGACCTGACTGGAATAAGGAATCAGACACCTCAATCAGATATTCAGATGCTTTGGAACTTGTTAACATACCCATTACCTGATCCATAGTTTTCCCCCGCACCAAACCTAAAGCTATTGCTGATAGGTAGCATTCACAAATCCAATTGGCGCTAAACGGATCAAACTCAAAAACTGGCAATTGTCGTAATTTAGAACTAAAAAACATCCCCTTTAGACTGCGCTGAAGTGTTGCCGAGTCCAAGAATCCTAATAGTTGTTGTTCATCCACTTCAAATCTTAAGCAAAGACCATCAAACCATTGAGTATCACCTATTGCTACAGCTTTACCTTCTTTGGTCCAACGGAAATGCGCATGCCCCTTAGCACCATTCCGAAATCTCATTGAGGCTGTAGAACCAGTACAATAGCGAGTTATCTCCAATGGAGTTAACTGCTGATGAGTAAAAAACTGTATCTGCTTTAAGTAGTTACTCCATGGACCCGACGGAGGTGTAAAACACAGGCCGGGAGTATCGTGAGTAAAGCGAACTTTCCAATGCAGTTGAGCATTACTCTTTTCGGTCAGTCCGGTTTCAAAAGATAGAGTTCGAGTCCGAAGAGCCGTAGGACGATACACCGATAGTGAGCCAGACTTAGTTTCAATTTCTGCCTCTGAATGAATTACGCCATTCCCAAAAGCCTCTTCAACCCCGAATTCAACACTTTGACAAATATCTGGTTGAGGAACGAAATTGTCCGGAACTAACCAATCAGCGTCATATCGACTTCGCACAGCATAACGTTTAGAAATTCTACCTGGAGCAAACTCTCTTAATCCTTGGAAAAAATTAAGCCCCTCCCATTTGGGGTACTTTCCACGCTGTAATTCGATACTGAGATTTGGTTGGTTTAATTCATCGAAAAGAGCCCCAGGAATAAACTCTGGAACAGGAGAACGATCACGGGTTAACCCACTCCAAGTTTCGCCATTTTCAGTCCAATTTGTTTCGACTTGACGTTTCAGGCTTGGTAAAAACTCCATTACAACTGAACGTGGTGGGTGCCATAATACTCGTTGCAAAGATGAATCATTCAAGCCCAATGCACTGCTTAGGTAATTAGACAATTTTTGTAGTTGAGCATCATCGGTTAACAACTGGTGTATCTGCTCAACCAACTGCGTCCTTTGCAACTCCTTTTTATTATCACCTTTTTTATCCATTGGATAATTCAGTAAATTCCACAAGCTTTTTGCATCATTCTGATAACCAAGCCAATCTAATGTAGCCATGGCAGCCTGCATTTTTTGTATGTGGCTGTTCCCTAGAGGTAAATTTTGCCGTTTAACCTCAGGGTCAATTAATGTTTCGTACTGCTGAAACGCCATTCTATCGCGGCCAAAATCAGACATTACAGCGAGCATCCATGGACGCATTTTTCGAATACGACCTGCACGCCCCTTACGCTGCAAGTATGAGGCGACATCCCTTGGGGCTTTGTGTTGTATAACGGCTCCAACTTCAGGATCGTTAAAACCGACTTCTAACGATGAAGTGGCCACAACTATCTCTGCATTTTTATTAACACCAGAGTCTTGGCTTGAAGTCCTATCAATCAACGCTCGATCATCTTCGCTGAGGCTATGTCCAATGCTTTGAGGCATTGCCCAATTTTGCCCAAATTGAGTGAAGCGCTGAATTTTTGAAGCATCACCTTGCGTGTCACGTAAACTCGCCAAAGGTGCTTTTTGAGGTGTCAGTTTCCCTGTAGTATTCCAACCTTCGGCATCAGCCAAATCGTGAAATAAGCGGTTTACTAAATCTAAATTATCCGTAAAAACGAAGGTCTTATTCCCCCAAACACCATCGGATATCCGCTTTTTATTATCAAGAATTCGACGAGTTAAGGAAGTTGTTTGAATTGTGGTAGATAGAAGTGAAGTTTGTGATACAGGGTCACCTCGTAATACCATTAAATATTCAGCACCTTCTTCGATCATTTCATCTTCATTGGGCTCAATTAAACGAACATGTTTAGTCTGTGCACCAATGAGTTCCGAAAATACTGTCTCTGCATCTGCTAAGGTTGCAGATAATCCTACATAATGTGGACGACAGTATGCTCTTTGCATCCAACGTCGAAGAAGATAAGCTGTTTGAGCACCAGTATTACCTGTGTATGTATGTACTTCATCAAGTAGCACTAACGTTGGTCCAATCACATCCTTGCCAATACCAAACAACTTTTGATATCGACGATTACCTAGGTGCTGATTGAGCATTTCTGTTGTAGTAAATAAGATATCGGGAATATTAGTTAATATCGATTGCCTAGTAATTGAGATCTCATCATTTCCAGTTCTTTTGCCGCACTTTTGACATTGCAATTGTTCATTATGATTAACTTGATTTTCAGCATGCCAAACCATCTTTCCATCGCAACCATCCTTTGGACACTGCAGCAAACTAAAGTGGTAATTTCCAGAGTTACTCTGTTCTGATACATCAGTTAAAGTATCAGGCGTATCACCAAACAACGCTGCAATACGGATTTTGCGACCTGCGGCAGGAAGTAATACATCATCCAATTTCCGACACTGCAGCCAAGTTTCATTAAATTGGTCTTTAAGCAATTCTTTACGTGGATAAATCGCTAATATACGAACCCTAGAAGTGCGTTGTTGCTCAATTTCTGCAGCCAGCGCTGTTAATGCTGGCAAATAGAACGACAGCGTCTTACCACTACCAGTACCTGCACAGACAATAGTTCCTGAAGGTGTTCGACGTGGTTGGCTATGTCTCTGCCATGCTTGTAAAATCCGAACAGTAGCCTTAGCTTGAAAATTTGCTAAAGAGAACCCTTGCAACAACGCATCAGCAGCTGCTTGACGCAATGGTTGTTGAAGTAAATTTGGTTGCCACTCAATCAACAATTGATGTGAATCACAATCTCGTTTCGGATAACGACGACGTCGACGTAGGAAGCGATAATCCGCAACTAATGAACGAGTTGACTCCAATTTTTGGTTTAGGAACCATTGACGCTGGTTTCGGAAAAGATTAACAGATTCAGCCATCCTAGTTCGATATCCTTCCAATCCCATTAAATTTGGCACCTGAAATAAGTATCCAAACTGAAGTAATTGAAAAAAAAGCTCATAAAGATCAACTTTAGAACCTAGGGTGGGAGCTAAAACATCTAAAACATCTTGTTCAGTGAAAAAACCATTAGTATCTCCCCAAACCAGAAAACGTGCCTCATGCTCTTCTAATAAATCTAATGCTTCGATTAACAGTTCTGTTGAAAGTCCCATCAGTGAACCTGTCTTAGAATAAAATTACCCAACATGTTTTTCTCGTTAAGCCACTCTAAGACATCTGGCGTAAGAGACTTTAAGGATGGCTGACCGTTAAAACTAAACTCGTTAAGAAAGTGCTCTACATCTTTTGGAATATCAAACTCCATTTGTCCTTTTAGCTCTTCCATCTGCTTTGCTAATTCTTGGCACTTAATAACCAAAGCCTCATCATCAGGCATCGACGATAAAAGATTCAGTAATTGTTCTGAAAAACTTCGGAAATTCTTAACGACCTCTTTCACAGCACTAAGATTACGCTGACTCTCTAGTAAAGACTCAGCCAATAAAGCACGTTGTTTTAGAGATTCAGACCACTTATGCCAGACTTGTTCTTCAATCTCAGTAACTTTAGTAATAGTGACCTTACAGGAACTAAGCGCGTTATCTAATTGCTCCCCTTGACTCAAGTCACCGTTTTGCTCCCACAACTGTAACAACGATTCAATAGTCGCAGTGCTCGTTTTTAGTTGTTCATATATTTCTTCGTCAAATATCGGTGGTTGAGCCAAGTCTATATCTATGATGGATAATGCAGCATGAACTCGACATAACCTAGTCAATGGAGAAGCAATATTACTTGCTTGTTTGCTTACTTTGTTGAGGCTGTCAATTTCAGTTTTCGCATTTTCTGCAGAGTTATTAATACTCAGTTGATCAACTAACTCATTCAGTTGCTCAATTAAATTAGTCATCCATGTTTCCTCTGTGACAGCGTTTGCAAATCACTGCGAATTTTACGTAGCACGTCTCTAGCTTTCTCTCTAGATTCATTTAATGTTGCTGCGTCACCCATCGCATTATCTCTCCGAAGTTTAAAGACAATTGATTGCCTAACCTTGGTCCACAAGTCCATCGTTGTTCCAAAATTATCGTTTTCAACTGCTGGCAATGATTGCAAAGCACACCACTGAAGGTAAGGTTCTTTCTGTTGAGATACATTTCGTATTGCTTTTATCAACTCCCAACTGCCAGATTCTCGTAATTCTTTAATACGATTACGCAAAGAGGGATAGGATGGGAAATCACTTTCAGAAGGATATTTATCGGCTCGTTTTAGTTGTGTCATTACTTCCAACCAACGATCAAGCAACAGTTCAAAGTCTGGTTTTGTTGTACAACCAGCAAAAAGACTCACTGCAGTCTGTAGGTTTGCAATGTCATCTAAACTATTCTTTATTTGGAGTTGAAAATTTCGGTCTGGCGCAGTGCTCAAAGAGTTTTCAGCCTTACGCAACGAGGATTTAGCCAGATCCCCTTCAAGTGCACGATTCTGGGTATTTATCAACTCCAACCAATTTGACTTAGTACTCTCCCATTCATTGATTGCTGACTCAATAAACAACCTATCTACCGTGCGACTCCCTTTTAGTCGGATAGAGTTAAGTCCTTCACGATATACAATATCATTTTGATTAACCAAGTCTGTCGCAGGCAGTAACAAGACATTTAACTTAGCTTCAAGTGTCATGCTCGAGGAGAACAAAGCCAATTTTGATGCGAGCTTCAGATGCTCCTCCATCGCCTGTTGAAGTTGCTTTTCCCTCTTTTCGCCAAGGATTTTGCTGATTTGGCTAGGCGCCCATGTAGACATAAAATCACTGATGGCATAAAAATCTTTTTCACCGTTAGGGTAGTTGTAACCCAGACGATGGCCCTCATTCGCATCAGACCAACGCAATAGCCCAAGTGAGACTCTTAATATGTCAGACCGAGCCAATTCATCCCTTAATAACTTGGGGTCAAAGAAACGAAGTGGCATCCCTTCACTATCTCCATTGGCCTTATGGAGAGAGCACATGAATCTTGAACCGACAGTAACAAGCGGCATGAAATCAGCAGCGATTAAGTTTTTATCAAGATTAAGCAATAGTTGTTTTTGAAGCGCCTTTCTCAATTGATTACTCAATTGTTGGGATAATGTCTTCCCCTCTTGTAGCCAAGCACTGAGTTCCGCAACATATGGTTCTTCAGGCAATAGAGGTTTTACAGGTTTATCTGTAGGCTTTTTAGGTTTAGTCTTCTCATCAATGATTGGTTTTACATAGTCAGGCTTGGGAATGTCATTACTAAGATAAGATGCAAAATCTTGACCTCCAAAAGCAGTAACAACCGATGCAGGCAACTGTTGCTTTAATTGATCCCAAGTCTGTGGTTTGTTTCCCCAAATAGTTGCGAGGCTCATAGCCTGCCCTGGATTTTTCAATCCGAGGCCAACTATATCACCTTGTAAAGTAAGACTCCCTCGTATGCTTGCAAACTCTGCATGCGGGAACTCCCCCTGAAGTGCAGATTTTGCACCATCACGCACAACTTCTAATACAACTCGGTTTAGAACTAAACGAGGGTTAAATCTGAGTACTTGGTGCTCATCAACACAATGATGACGGACCAAAACTTCGATGGCATTTCGACTCAATGGAAAAAGTGGGACTCGTGGTTGGCTTGCTTCACCAAAAAACTGTAATTCATCAGGAGTTCCATCCTGGTTCTGCCAGACTGGAGGCCAATTACTAACATTTGTAGTTGCGTATAAATTTGCTAATTGCTCTTTTCCGTGCCTAGCAGCATTAAGATAACGGCCACAGAAATTTATAATTCGTTCAATTTGCTGCTTATCATCACCATTAGCCTCTTCTATACGCCATTCAGCTTGAGCTCGAGTTTTAATTGTCCCTTGTCGACGCACATAACCAGCGTACCCCTCTGTCACCGCGATTGCAGACCTCAATGGACACAATTCTTGCTCACCATCGTAAGTACTTTCTTCCATAAGGGAGTCAATTAATACGTCCTCAATGGCTGAAATAGCAGCCATATCCTCGACAAGAACAACAAGCGTGCGTCCTTGCTGATGAAGATATTTGCGTATTTCTTTGAAAAGATCTTGAAAAGAGCCGCCGCGATAACGAAACATCTGCTCAAACTTAACCCCCATTGCACGACCTAATACCTCGTTGAGGATATCTGCAACTTCGGTCCGAACATTTGTATCAGTATTTAAACGCACCTTTCGGATATAATCAGCCACCCCCTTTGTAGTTTGGGTCAAATCCAGTGAATCACCAAAATCCAAATCTGAGCCGTGGATACGATAATCATTACGCTCAAGAGTGTTATCTTTTGCTCCCTCAAGCATTCTCTCTGCAAATTGGTAAATACAGTGATTTGGTTTAAGGAAAAACTGTCTTTTGATTTCTAAGTCATTTAACAACCAACGTAAGCTAGGCTCATCCTCATCATCGGTTTTTCCATAATGCCGAGACTTCAACCCTAGGGTCTTTTTCTCTTCCTTCTCCTCCTCCGTCAATTCTACAGGAGTCTTGGTAGATAGATATTTCCCTCTGACTTTTATCTCTGCTGCAGTACGGACTATCAGTTGCCCCATTTCCAGCAATAACTCTTCAGCCAACTCTTTAGGGGTCTTTTTTTCTCCAATTTGATTGATTCGACTTCGAGCATCTTCAAAAGAATCCCCCTCTAAGCCCGCAAGTAGCTTTTCCAACACTTGACGCAAGCTGGCATTTTTGGGAATTCGGACAATATGCCAATCAGCACTTTCTGGAGATGTCGCTAATTTTGCGGCCAACCAGCGAATCAAGTGCGATTTTCCTACTCCACTACTACCTATTATCGGTAATGGCCTTTCAGAGCGAATAAATTCCTGAAGTAAATCATTCTCGTTGCATTGGCGAATATCACTAGCACTAGTCCCATCACGACGAAGCAACATTGGCTCATGGACAGCAAGCAAGGTTGTTTCACTTAGCTCTTCAGCTTCAGTCCGAATACATTCTTTTACTCCTTTGAGGCTTGGCCAATAACTCATTATCTCCATTCTACAGCCCCCTGAGTAAACTCGACTTTACTAACTAATCGGTTGTCTACCAATGCACTACTTAGTACCTTAGTATGTGGATCGTCACTTATTTGAGCCAAGCGAATAACGCGACTCCGTTCCAGACGCAACAACGCATTGGTCAGGCTTGCACTTATCTGATTGGATGGAAGTGGAGAGATATTTGGTAAGTTTTGTTCCACTTCTTGTCGCATGCTACCGCCATCTAAAATCGGTAAATTTTTGTTTAATTGCTCAAGAAATTCCTCAATACCCATTTCCGGCTTACCATCAAACATTTGTTTTAATAATGGTTTTATTGCTCTAGTAGGGTCTACGCAGTAATACTCACTATCAATTCTTTCCAAAAAACCCAAGAATTGTAAATAATCAACCAATAAACCAGTTACGTTTGAGTTGACAACTTCATTTGGCCAATGTCCCTTTAGAGTCTCCTCAACTATTTTTTTAGTGAGCGGATTAGCTGCATTTAAAGTCATAGAAGCTTCACAGAGCATCAATCCTAAGTTACGTAGTAAGGGTTGGCCATCAGAGCCTTCCATGATACTTTTGCCAACGTAATTTTTTATTAATACACCCAACATGCGTCGTGGAAGGGATGAATGTCCCTCTGGATTCGTTGTTGGATGAATGCCTTCTTCGGTTTGCACCCATAACCCCAAATCGGACCAAAATTTAATGTTTGAAATCAATTTTTTCTCAGCATTCTCATTTTTAGGCAAGTTTTCTGGTCGACATAAAGATTCTAATTGCATCAATGTTTGCGGCTTATTAACTCGAGAAAGAACCCTATCAACTAGGGCTACTATACGAAAGTCACTTCCTGGATTAGCATTATTTATAATTGACATAGCATTACTGTTTTAGGAATTGTGAAAGAGGCATCGCATTGGGATGGCAGTCTTGCCAATGACGATATGAAGCTTTAGGGTCTGGTAGATTGTCAGGAGCGATCAAAATACTATTCGGACCAAAAGGATCAATTGAGTGTAATTTTTGAACATTCGGCGAAAGCAACACTAATTCATGCCAATATTCATTGGCATCGTCCAAATTGAGGTCAATCCACATTAAGTCATTACTCTGAAAGCGTTGATAAAGTACTTTTCTTGTTTCTTCATCAGTTCGAATTGCTTGTACTTGCCCACTTTTGAGCCAACCATGCAAACGCTGTTGCAGACTTAAAACTAAAGCACGAATATCCGTGGATGCTGGATAATATGTTGATGCTGTAAAACCATTTTGGGATTGGAAGTCACTGTACGCAATTTCCCCCAAAACTCTACTATTGACTCGTCTATTTGCTCTACGACATCCAGGACAACCACCGCAAGCATGTTCAGGAGTCCAAGAGTCAGTTTGGTAATGTCCCACTAATTGTTTACAAAGCAACCTATCATTATTCTTTAAGATATCCAGCATCGCTTGAAAATCTGCTCTAGAAGCGTCCAACTCTCTTTGTCTTTGCTTGGAAACCTCTGTAGACCAAATATCTAAACTACTGTGTCCCGCTTTCAAGTCATCTACATGCACCGTTTCAAAGTATTCTTTATAATAGTTTCCTAAATAAACTTCGTACTCTTCATCACTCTCATTCTCCGAAATACGACGCGGGTTAGGCGCCTCAAATCGTAAAGCAAGCAACCCTGAACGTTGCATTAATAATAATGTCCGCCAATTCCAGCCTGAGTTTTTTTCATTAGAACCAATAACATGTGCTGGAACTATATTGACTGAAACGGCATGCTCAGCAACAGAACTGTTTTTTCGACGCTCATACATTGCTTGCCAACGAGGAAACCCCTTTTCATCACCAATTAATTTTGCCTGACTCATCATTTGAGCCACTTCAATTTGTCCTGAATGAAACAACATATAAGTAATGCAAGCTAGACCATCTCGACCGCCACGCCCGCATTCTTGATAGTAACGATCAAGACTTTCTGGTACAGAAGCATGGACTACACTACGGACATTTGCTTTATCAATCCCCACTCCAAATGCTGAAGTAGCAACCATAATGTCGCACTGGTTGTTACGCCATTGATCAACCAGTGACTGGCGATCATCCTTAGATGTTTCACCGGTAAATAAACCAACACGCTGATAACCTAAATGCTTTAGATGACTGTACCAAAATGTAGCTTCATCTACCTTCGTGGTGTAAACCACCATTGGTCTTGGCAAAAGAGTGAGTATGTGAGCTACTTTTTGCAGGTGTTGCTTTTCACTATTACAGTGCTCAATATGATAATCAGGTTCCGGACGCAGAAAACAACCATTAACTTCAATTAATTGCTGTTCGGATGGAAGAAGACGTTTAAGCACATCAACAGTTGACCTAGTGAGAGTTGCCGACATTAAGATATGCCTTATTGGCCTAGGACTGGTCATTTGTAACGCATACAACAACGGTGGTATCAATTGAAACTCAGGACGGAATTCAGCCCCCCAATGAGCGAGCATGTGAGCTTCATCAATAATCAAAGCCCCTAAACGCTGTTGCTTTGCCAATTTAAATAAACTTATTGTGAGTGCTGATTTCGCGGCCTCAGGAGAGCAAAATAAGACCCGCTGCTCTCCGTTCTCAAGACGCTCCCGAATGCCGGCACGAGATTGTACTGAAAGACCTGAATGCCAAGCATAGTCCCCACCGTGATCTTCTCCCATAGCCTGAAGAGTGAGTCGCATCCTGTTTGCTTGATCCATCGCCAATGCAACAGTAGGTACAATAACCAATACCAATTGGTCTTGTGAGCAAATAGCAACCTGAGCATCAATCAGTAAAGTTTTGCCACACCCTGTAGGTAAGTTAACCAGTAACGCTGACTCTACAGGGGCCTTTAGAACTGCTCGCACAGCTAAAGCTTGCCCCTGACCATTATAAAATTGATATTGTTGAGACTTTAATCTTTGCTTCAAACGACCATCAAAAGGCACTTTAAAAACCTTTCGTCGATGTTCTAGTTGATAAATAGAATTAAGGTACTCTGGTAATTTGTCTACCAAGGACAAATTATTATTAGAGTCTTGCTGAAGACCAACTGCCCGTAGAGCCGAAATTGAAAACTCCTTCGCCGCAGGTAATTTATCCCCTGACAAATTTAACGCTTGAGAAGCTGCTAAAGCATCTCGATAACCAGAAAGTAAGTCGAGTTCTGAGCAAGGATTAGAAAGTAAAATTAATAATCGTTGCCAAAATTGTGAATAAGATTGCTCATTTAAGGAGGGAGCACCTCGAATCAATTCTAGTAAATCAATCTGTAGTTTCTGCCATTGAAGTTGCATGTTCATTTAGTTAAAATTCTCTTCACGACAAAGAACTACCGCTTTCATGCCAATCGGACGTAGTGTATCCCCTACAGGTAACTCCTCAAGTAATCGCTCTGTCACAATCTTTGCAACCTTCGAGACTAGACTTTCCCAGTAATCAGATGGGAACCATTTAGCCATTTTATGCCAAATTTCTGGACGCATATTGACATCTTGATAAACCGACGTTCCATCAGAATTATATGGTTTTTCTAGCCATGGGATTATGTTTTCATTCGCGGTTTTACCATTTTCATCTACCCAGATACTTTGGAACGATGGATGCCGTACCTCATCATGGATGCGCTGCTCTGTATAATTCTGGTGTTCATTAACATTCCGATAAAAATGTATCTGAAAATAAATCTGACGCTGATTAATCGGAACATTTAATAAAAGACGCAAAATAGAACAACTTAATCCTCGAGGATCATGTTGCAACATATTCCATATTTGGTCCACGAATGGTTGACCGTAACGGAGAGGATAAACGTTGTCGTTTTGACTACTGGTAACTCTAGAGGGAGACATAATGTGAGTTGCTGGAGGATAACCAGCATCCATATCAAACCCAAGAATACATTGGTCGATTAATGTATCAATATCGACTAACGTTTGTGGCCCACGAATTCCTTTCTGGTAGCGAAAACGTACCCCATTCTCCTCTGGGTGTAATTGGAAATCTAAGCCTCGTTGGATCCAATTCTGAATTGCTCGAAATTCGGTCTCAGCCTGCTCGTCAGCTAACTGTATCTGTTCACTAAGAACTTGAGCCTTAGCAACGTCTTCCTCCATTGCTAGTAATTGCTCTTGATTAGCAACTTTGACTCGTTCACGATGCAATAAACCATTATGTGAACTTAGTTGCTCAATAGATTGATCAAGTATTGAAGCGCCTAACTCCCAGTAACGCCGCCAAAAATCATTTAAATAAGGTTCTAAAGCATGTTGATATGAAGCACTACTTTGATCAAATATCTTTAATCCAAACTCAAGTAATGACATCCAACTACTACGTAAACCAGGCCTCTCAGGTAATAATACTAATGACTCTACTGGATGAACGTCATGTAAATTACCGCTGTAACGATTAAATCGACCTAAGCGTTGTTCTATACGTGCACTATCAAGGGGCAAACTATAATGTACAGCCAAACGCCGACCACCGTGCATATTAAGGCCAGTTTCCCCTCTATGATCACAAACTAAAACTCGAATCGTATCATTTAATGGCTCTGACAACTGTTCTGGTTTATGACGGCTTATTGGAAAAACCAATTTCATCTGCAACTTAATAGTAACCCTGTCAGCTTCCTCTGGGGAATCACAAAAAATGACAGCTTTCCCACTGCAATCAGAAAGCCAACGATTCAATGACTCAATCAAAGCTTCATCCATAGACTGTTGCTCTTTCTTAGCAACGCAATATAGTTCCTCTAAAAGTTCTTTTTCATGAATGCTCAATTGCAGTCGATTGTTCTCAAGTGTATTTTTAACTAATAATGACAAAGATAATGGACTTGCGAGAACTGCGCAGAGCCATGTATCCATTCCTACACTATGCCAAATAGAATATTGCTCTGGAACTTCAGATGCGATTGCTCGAAAAGATTCAAATAAGTACTCGCTAGATATTTCACTGTGAGTCCAATGAGTACGGACCGCTCCAGCTAAGCCAGGGAATAAAACTTTAATAGAGCTGCTTTCACGTCGATTACGCAACACTCGGTGAGTCAGTCGGTAGTTTTCCCCAACATAGTTACGTAACTTAAATATTTGTTCCCTTCTCTCATCTCCTTCCTCTGGCTCAAGCCAATCAATTAAAGGCCGAGTTTGCTCAATGATATCCAACAATTTTGGGTCATCTACTAGCATTTCTTGGAGGCGATCAACGGTATCTGTAAGGCTCGCATTATCAGCACTAGGTTCAATTGCACTAAATAAACCATTAAGTAATTCGCGATGCTTAACTAAATGACTAAAGCGTTTAATCCCAATCTCATCTAGGCGGTATCCACTAGGATTTAGCAGGTGCAACATAGCGAGGAAATTTTTCTCATTCCCTTTGAGCGGTGTACCGGACAATAGCAAAACCCAATCGCTATTGTTAATACATTCAGACACTTTAATGAAAGTCGCTTGATTTTCAGTCTCCCAAGCCCAAGGCGCAACTTGATGAGCTTCGTCAATCACAACCATGGTAATGTTGCATACTTCACTAAAAAGGGGGAATTCAGCATGAGTACAAATCTGTATTTGAGATGCAGGATCCGCAGCATCTTCAATATCAGTATTAATGAAAGGACTAAGTTGAAAACGAGATGAAAGTTCATTTAGCCACTGGACGACCATTCCAGAAGGTACCGCGATCAAAATACGCGCTTTACTTCCATATTCAAGTAAGTGCTCACGTATGATCATCGCAGCTTCTATAGTTTTACCTAAACCAACCTCATCGGCCAAAAGAAATCGCTTACTAGACTCTGAAAGCACTCTGCGTACGACAGCTAGTTGATGAGCTTCTAATTCAATTCCAGTACTACTTATTGACTTAATTGACCTAACTGCAGCTCGCTGAGAAATATAGCTACGTTGGAACTCTTGGCGCAAAGGATAAAAATATGGAGCATCATTGCTTCTTGAAGCCAAAAACTCCACAGGTGATAAAGGATTTACTTCAGAGTTAACGACTTGAATATCTGAAAAATCGACGTCAGCTATATCATCTTCATTTGAGCGAAATATCACTCGATGTTGGCCGTTAGGAATTTTGCAACAGTATCTTGCTCGTCTCCATATTCCTGTTACTTCATCTCGACAGTACACAACTGCTTCAGAATGTAATGTTACGGGCTTTAAATTTTTTAGTAGGATATTTTGCGGGCGAGATTGAGGGCGCAATGGAGACTCAAAAAAAGTGACAGTAGCCATCTCAAGCTCATGTATTTTTTGAACTTTTCCAATCCCTTTAAAATATTCTGAACAGACAAGTTGCCCTTCAAATAAGTTGATATCCATATCTAAAACCTGCTTTAGTAATTATTATTTTTACTGGTAAATTAGGAAGGTTTGATACAAGTGTGATAAATCACATGAAACCAGTGAAAACTCTATATCGAACAATATCTTCACTACTTAGTTTGCCGGCACCACTTATACTCAACCACCTTCATAGCTAAAAACCTAACTGCAGAAAATGTTACATCGGCTTAACCAAACAGGTCAATTTAATCTATAGGGGTACTGTATAAAAGACATCATGCGTCACAGATTGAAGAATAGACTGGGCGTTACTTTGAATAATTCAAGCAGCACAAAAGATACAAGATACACCTTTCAAAGGTATTAGCAGGAACTACAAGACAGGTCATTAAGGGGATGAATTCTGGATAGATCAAATGAATGGTACCAGCTAAGACAGAGCATCTCCATCTTAGCCGTAACATTTCTTTGATTGAAGTTTCGACACCTTTATCAAAGTGGGTAACTCTCATCTTTTCAAGATGATGTGTCAGATCTAGTCTGAACTAATAAAATTTATAGCAGTATTAGTTCAGACTAGATTATCTAACCAACACGATAGCCATTTACTAAATAATCAGTAACTAGGGAAATATCTTTCGAAAGGTTTTGTAAATCATTCCATTTACGACTGATTTTAGTACCGTCAATCTCCATACCGAAATCCCAAACCCCTTTACTCCAATTACAAATCGGTTTGATTTCAATAATTTCCTGCTCAAATTGCATTACAGTTGGCACATCATCCCAACCGACAGTATATCCATGGTGAGAATCATAAATTTCATCCAATAATGCCCCTAAAGATGCGATCCCAACACCATGAAGTAATCGAGATTGTCTCGGTGGTAAAGACCATTCTTCTTTGAATACTAAGGAGACTGCTGTCCAGAAATTATTTAAGATTTGTATCATTTTTGTCTCATCACCCATTCCTGTTTCAGGGTCTCTGAAATGATACAACGCGCCTTCTTTTAAGCTCCCTTCTATCATCTTAATGATAGAAGTGTCAGCAATTATGCCGGTAGGATTCGTTGCAGTTTTTATCTTTCCCTTCAACGGACCTTCACCATAATTTAGTCTCTGAGTTAACAGAGATGGAAACTTTCTAGCCTGAAGATCAGATGGAAGACGACCCTCTGTATATGGGGCTAATTCATGTAAAAGTGTTTTAGGTAAGGGTTTAGTACTATTCACAAGCATAAATTGCTCACGCTGATCTGCATCATTATCAGTAATGAAAGCGGATACTGGCATCACAAAAGATTGTATCTGAGCATCCCTCAATGCAGCCGTACGTTGTTGGCCATCTACAATGAAACCGGGTTTTTGAAAATCATTATCATCACTCACCGGTATAACAAGATAACCGACAGTATCATTCTGTTCATTCGCTGGCTCAAAATATACTCTATTATCAAATGCAATGATCACTGGGTTCGGGATCATGGGATTAAAACTTTCAATATAACGCTGAATTTCTAGAATATGTTTCTGTACTTCAGGACGTTGATAACCCAGTAATTCTTCACCACCTCGTTTGATTCTTGAAATTGAAGCAATGTCTGTAATCTGCTTTCCTTCAATAGCAAGGCTAAATAACTGACGGTTAGGGCCTTGCTTGATACGTAATGCTGGTACACGTAAATGTTTAAATTCAATTGTCATTTTTTAGCCTTGATTCTAAAGCAGTACTCATATTTAACGTTGATTTCAATTTTTTATACAGCACTTGAATATTGTGAAATCCTCTTCGGCGATTTCGTTCAGCGCCCCTGAAAATAATGACGTCAATACCTATCTGCTTACAAACATCACAATCACAGTCATCCCATGGACGTTCATTCAAAGTACGCCAGTATTCATTTCGAATTTTATCAGCCTTATCCACACCTGCATGTAAAGTTTCATAATCAACTAGTGCGGTAAGGGCTTCATCTGTTGAGATTTCCCTTTTACCGTATGCCCGAAGTGCTGATAAAGCATTGCGCTCTAACACTCTAGCAACATCTTGATCAATTTCTCCAGACTTAATCTTTCTACTTAAAGTAAGATTTCCATCTAATTGAGGAACACGGAGAGCAACATATGCGCTTCCATCCAATACATGATAGTTATTACGCTTGTCTTTAAATGCTTGCTGCAATGGTGTTGTTGAATCGATACTAGTAACTCCTAAACCAATGAAATCTTTGAAACTTTCAGGTCTTGCTATCCCTAGTAGGTGAACTTTTGTATCTGTTTTCAAATATGGATGAGTACTTTTCAAAACTTCCAAAATTTGCGGAGTTTTTAAAGGTACCATACCCCCCATAGTAATATGTTTGTATCCCATTTGAATTAGTGAGCGAACGGACTCGGTATAAGACTCTGCATTCCAACCGTGAGCAACACCATAAGGTGTAAAACGGGCCCTTTCGGAAGCTTTCAAAAATTTCTCAGCGTTATCTAGAGTCAGTTGTTGTCTTCTAATGCACTCGTCCAACTCCGCCCCTGAAATGGTCTTTTTAGGGCTATCATATCCAAAAACAATATGGTCGAGTGATACGCCAATATCGAATCCGCTATCCTCATAAAAATCAACAATTTCATCAACGGTATAAGGTGGATTCTCTTGACTTACATACGTGAAAGCACCGCAATCCCCCATTGAAAGCATGTTTTCAGGTAAGCGAAAATAACTCTTCATTTTAACTCTGTAAAAACGCTGTCTTTGGGCGCGAGTATACCTACTTTCACCATTACCCAAACCATCAACCACAGCCTTAGATACAAGCATTCCATCATAAGGGAAAAGGAATTCTCGCTTAAAAACCTCATGAGGATAGAAATCGTCCCGTTGTCTAACCCGGTGCTCATTTCGAGTTTCTTTGAGGAAATCGAAACTGGGATCGACGAAATCCTGACTATCTGGGAAAAAATATTTTAACTTCGACAACTTACAATTCCTACCAATCTAAGAGTGCGAAAAAACAAGACAGCCTATCACAGTACAGAACAAATTTCACCTTGAGGAGACTATGGTTTAACTCTTTTAAACACAGCTTTAAATCTCTTCTCCTCGAAACTTTTACCTTCTTTTCTAAACATAATCAATAGATTAGTGACTTTCACATCCGCACATTTAGAAATAGACTCTTTGATATAAGTTTCGACCTGACTCTCAGTTTGCTTTTGACCTTTAGCCTTTTTTTGTGGTGCATTTCGGATTAAAATTGGCAATTGATCAGTTTTAAAATCTTCAAGCGATTTTGTCGTATCTTGTTTTAACCAGCTTAAAAAATATTTTGCTAACGAGATATTCAAACTCAACATATTTGCTTGAAGTGCCGTTCTCATATCCTCTCGGCTTCTTAGGAGAAATCTATTCAAAGAGGGGTAGGAATCATTTCCAGATGTGATGATAATAAGTTGTTTTTCTGGTTGCTCAAGGAACAGGATTGCTTGCTCTAAATCTGCTGAAACCGCTCGAATATAATCTTTAGAACCGCACACAATAAACGTATCTTCTGAATGGTCTCTAAAAAGCACTTTAAAACTATGCTCTTTATATTCTGTTAACAGTTGCCACCAATTCGAGTTTGAGTCTGCACGCTTTTTATTCCATACAGGGATGGAATTGTCTGAACCAGCAGAGAAAGTTGCTTGGTAATCAGGGATGTGTTCATTCTGATTAATTAATCCTAGTCCTGCAGACATAATCCACAATTCTACACCGAGTTCTAGCATACAAGACTTTGCAACAGACCAATGTGCCCCTTTATAACGCTCTATAGCAGGCAAGCAATCTTCAGCAGGAACTCGCTCTAATTCCTGCACCCAATTTTGTGCCATTTTATCGATTGGCTTAGGTGGTACGGAACCGAGTAATGCTCGAAAAGTGCCGCTCTTTTTGGAGTTAGTGCAAGAAGTAATTAAGTGGATCCTGGACATCGTAGACTTTCACAATTCTTAGAAACTCTAGAGTCTAAACTAAAAATGGGAAAGCAGCTAGTCGAAGTGAAGATCCTTTAACAGTGCAATAAAATGGATTTGGATGACTATCACAGGTAAATCCCAAAAACCTCATCATTCATCCAACTAATATGTGAACTTACAATGTGTTGTCCAGATTACTGTGTACACCGCTGTGGAGTCTTTTGTGACTTCTTCGTTAGCGCTCTGATATGTAGAGCGCTTGAAGTCAATACTATGTAACGACTAATTGCAAAAGGAATCAATTAATATTTTGCTTTATTTACAGGGACTAATTAGTAGGCCGGCTAAAACAACCATTTTCTCTGAGCACTAATTTCCCTTCTCTTTCCATGAGCAAACAATACGATTTACATTCATCGAAAAGTTCCTGACTAAAATCACTTGAATGAAGTTTGAACATCAGAGATCTAGTTAAAGTATGGATTTCGAAATCACCAACAGAGGTATCAATGAGATTCTGTATTAAATTGCTGTGAGAATTAGTATTCATCATGTTCCCTTATTCATAAATCAAAGGATCTTCTACATTATTTATTGCAAATGCTTCTAATCGTTCTACACAACTTCCGCACTCGCCACAAGCATATTCACGGCCATTGTAACAAGTCCAGGTATTCCCATAGTCCAATCCCATTTCAATCCCATCAGCAAGAATCTCGATTTTGCTTCCACTTAGGTAAGGAGTTACGATTTCAATGGACTCGTAGTTTGCTATTTTAGTAACTGCATTCATCTTCTC
This sequence comes from Shewanella sp. FJAT-51649, assembly GCF_019457435.1. NCBI lineage: Bacteria > Pseudomonadati > Pseudomonadota > Gammaproteobacteria > Alteromonadales > Shewanellaceae > Shewanella > Shewanella sp. FJAT-51649. The sequence goes on from NZ_CP080411.1 coordinate 3,402,691, forward strand.
AACGAATTCAGGCCTACAATCAGGATAAATCGAATGATCCCCCGAATGTGCACCATAATACACCTTCGTCGCCCCTATAGACACTGCATAACCTACAGCCAAAGACAATAGGATCATGTTACGATTAGGGACTACTGTTGACTTCATATTATCTTCAGCATAATGCCCTAAAGGCACATCTATAGCGCTATCCCTCGTAAGGGAAGAACCGGAAATTAACTGACTAATAACACTTATATCTATTACTTTGTGGTCAACGCTTAATTCCGAGCATACCTTCCTAGCATACTCAATCTCTTTATTGTGACGTTGACCATATTCAAAAGTTAGTGCATAAGGTATGTAACCGCTCTGGAGGACTTTATGCAACACAGTAAAAGAATCCATACCACCAGAGTAAATAACTACTACCTTTTCTTTTATCGTCATTTGCTACCGAACTCCATTCGTATCGTTTAGGGAAGTGCAATATTAAAACATTACTGAACTAATTTTTTATATACATAGCCTCTGCGATAGCCCCTTTACCAACGCCTTCAAATGCTTGGACCTCTATCTTTTGATTAGGGTTTAACTCTGCTAACTGTGAAGCAATATAATTAGCAAGTTGCTCTACTGTTGAGTCAACATTAACTACTTCAACTCTCTCACGTGGAAGGATTATTTCAAAATATCCCTGCAAACTTTCATAACTGGTGTATACATTTTCACCAAAACCTAATTCCCTAGCAGGATCGCAGGGCTTAGATAAGTTAATATCCTCTTCAGTTACGATGTAAATGTCCTTCCACCTGTCAGCCCAAAATGACTGTAACAGGCTGTCCAATTGACCATTTTTGAAAATTTTTATCCTTGACCTATGTCCATGTGCGATACGTTGACAATTACCCGTGTGCTTTTTTAAGCCATGGCTATAGTGATAGAAAGGTTCATCTATTTGTTCTTCACGTAATTTAATAGAAATTTCCTGAACATTTGACGGCAATTGAGGCAGAATTGCCTGTTCTAAATACTTAGAGATAGTTTCGACATCAATGTACGATGCATCAATAAAACAAAAAGCTTGTTCAGGTCCCTGTACGTAAAAACTTGCTGCACGGCAAAATGAGTTTTTCACCCAAGTTTTTGTAGAAGATCTGTCAAAAGCAAGTGAAGGGGCTCTGCTTGGGACAATTAAACAATGGTCAACTAGTTGATCGATGAGTGATTTAATTTGCTTCTTTACTAAGCCAAAATCCAAAACCATTGATTCGTCATTCAAGTTACCAGTTAACTGTAAATCAACGATCCAACTTTCCCCAACTACTCCACGGTCAACGTACACAACTGAAGAATCAATTACTGTTAAATCATTTACAAACAGTTTCATATAAAATTACCCATGAAAATTTTACCCTAGGATGTTGTAGCACCAGAGAGCAAAGCTTTGGTAAATCAATCAAATTCAATAACTTGGCCACGCTCCACATCAAAGCGATTTCGTCTTAAAAATCTACTAGCAAGATTTTGACCAGAGACATAATGTACCTCTTAGCAAAAATAATGTCAGTAAAAGATACATTCCATAATAATCATGCCAACTCCCCCTCTAGAACTGCTCTATTTTAAAGACCGCAACAGCCACAACCGATAGTCTGAACGTTGAAGGAGCTTTGTTTCCTAAACAGAACCTGTCATATGTTAAAGTTCAATAGCAGCCCATTGAAAAGTAGAATCAAGTTACATCTTCCTGAAAGAACAATCTGTTACTCAAAAATCGTTAATTTGATAGCTTTTAACCAACTTTTGGCATTAAAATAAAATCTCAGGGTAAATGTGATACTTTTTTAGAACTTTTTTTCTATAAAAATAGTTTTAAATCACAAAAACGAATAAGCGGACGAGGGTTCAGTTCCCTTTTAAGCAGGAAGTTCATGTTACATAACAAGTTACATCAAACTGACCACGTCAACGTAACTCATTGAATTAAAAGGCCGTGAGACAAAAATTCAAGTTCCGCCGCCCCACCAAATAAAACAAGGACTTAGCAGAAATGCTAAGTCCTTTTTCTTTTCAGTGTCCACCGATTGCCCACACAGATTTACCAATGTCCACAATTGCTGTTGCCAATTGCTTAAAATCTACGAACAGCGCAACAACGAAATCATTTCAGAGCTTTGCTCCTTTAACTCCCCCTAGGAATGACGCTGGTTGCGCCTACGAACTGCAATAAACCAAAACTGAAAAAATTTAAGATACAAACCGTGCAGAAGGGGGAGCAAGAGTGCGGATTTCGTGGCTTAGTTTCTCTATTGCGCAGGTCTATGTACCTTACTGTGCTTGAGCAGTGTTTTGTCTGTGTGGTTTTTTATGGACACGGGTTCAATTCCTCATTATTGGAATTAAACACGCATTGATTTAGATGTGGTCACATAGCCGCACATGACTACTCAAGAGAGATATTTCGATTGGAAGGCGGTTTAGGCAGAAAGAGTGTAGCTCAAATCCAAACTGACTGCGGCCCCTAAAAATGGGCTCGGCCAGTTTAGAGCTGAGCGAGTACCTACATTATTGGCCCACATCGACACCATTTTGATAATGGTATTCGGATGAGGCTTCGCCGTTGAAGTAGTAAACCAACTTGCCGTGTAACTGGTTATCGACATACTCTTCGCTTCGCAGTAGGCTGCCGTCTTCATTGAAGCTGTAGCTTTTCCCTTGCAAAAGGCCCTTGTTATCGTACTGCATCGTCCCCAATAAGTGGCCGTTAGCGGACATGGCTCGCCACGGGCCCACTTCGTGCCCCGCTTGGTATTGGCCGTGCCATAACTTCACCTCACTGTAACTGCTCTCGTCTTGTACTAACCATTTACCTTCACGCTGGCCGTTAACATACTGGCCTTGGGCTTGCAGTTGTTTATCGAAGCCTCGCTGTACAAAAGCGCCATGCAACTTATCGTTTTTATAAAACGCTCGATACATTACCGTGCCGTCGGCGGCGATATCGCTCTGTTCGCCGTTGAGCTGCCCTTGCGAATTAAACTGTTCGATACGCGTCGAATCGGGATTTTGGCTCACCCACTTTCCGACCTTTACATCCGATTGATATTGCCCAGTGACAAAACTGCCATTTTCAGCGTTATCTTCACGATATGCGCCGTGCATTTTGCCTTTACGGTAATTTATCCGCCTGATAGAGCTATTCCAGCCTGCGTCAACATATACCCCTTCGTAGCTCCCCTTAACTCGCTCTTCTCGTTCAAGCAGCGAACCCGCCGCATTAAAACGCTGACGCAGACTCCAATCTTTTACGGTATCGCGCTGATATTGATAAGTTAACTTTCCACTCTCATCGAACCGCTGCTCGTTGGTAATATGGCCTTTAGCGAGATATTGGGTGTCTATTTGGGAGGTCACATGGCCCGCACTCGCATAGGTTATATCCTGAATTTCACGGCCATGAGTGTCGTATTTCTGCTGCTGCGTTAATCGCCCTTGCTGATCAAATCGTTGTTGGATACCCACCTGCTTATCATGCTGATAATGTTTAATCTCTCGAGGCACATCAGGAGCATGATAAACCAACACTTCACCATGTAATTTCCCCTTAAGATAAAACTCTTTAGTGAATAACCAGCCTTCTTTTGTCCAATACAGGCGCTCGCCTTCTCTTTTCCCCGCCACCATATTCACGGTTTGCTCTGGCTGACCATTGCTGTGGAAGCTTTCATATAAGCCTTCCATCCCCTTAGCGCCATAGGTTACCCGTGTTTGCAGCTGGCCATTGTCGAAATAACTTTGCGCTAATCCGGACTCCACACCATTCGCATAATATTGATGGTCGCGTAATTGGCCATTGGTGTGATAACGTTTTTGCTCACCATGGAGCCTGCCATTCAGATATTGGTACTCACCCGAGCGTGTTCCATCTTCCCAGTAATACAGATGCGTTCCCTGATAACGCCCTTGTGCATCGCTACGTCCCTTGCGAGAGAGTTGACCATTGGGGTGATAAAATTCGAAATCACCGACAATAGCACTCTCCGCTAAATTGGGGCCGTTGACTGTCCCTTTAAAAACGGGTTTATCTGTCTCTACATAAAAAAGCGCGACTGGCCACACGCCCTCTTGCTCAGTCGCGAGCTGTTTCTGGTAGTAAATCGCTTCACCTGGCACCTCGCTAGGCTGCCATTGTTCGTCGAGTAAGATGCGTTCAGCCAAGGCATTACACGACAGGAATAGTGCAGATAATAGTAATAAGGCTCTCATATCAGTTCCTTAAGGCAAGGCTGGGAATGTAGTAACCCACTGTTTATTAACGGGCTCGCCGCTAACCTTCAGGTATTCAATCGCCTGCACTCGCCCTTGCAGCTCAAACCAACGGTCTTGATGTAGCACTTGCTGTAACGGCCGTTGATAAAAATCGTCGCGCTCAGCTGGCATAAAAGGCGCGAGTGGAATGTTCTGCGCATTTAAAAAACGATAATGGCGCATCACCTCGCCCACGGTTTGCGTGGTATCGAGTTCAGGTAATTGAGTGGTATCAATCAGCCAACCTTGCTTAGGTTGATACGCAAGGGATTGCCATTCGGGTGTACCGCTACAGCTCAAGGCACTGCTGACTTTAATATCGTAAAAATTACGACGGATCCCATCGGCACTGGTGAGTTGATATAGAACAGTCCTATCAAGATGTTCCGCCATACTGTTTTCGGATTTGATCTGCGTCCATTGCAAGCTGTGGCCGTCAACTTGGGGCGCATCCACAACAGTTAACGAACACACGGCGGCTTGCTCGGCGCTTAACTGTAGGCTTATGCCATACTTAGCCACCATTTGGGGTTCGAGTAAGGCGGGATCCGCAGCTAATGTCTCTTGCGGCGCTTCATTGTAGCGCGCATACATATCATCACGGTAAAGCGTGCGCTGATCCACTGGGGGATAAGCGACGTTCTTCATATAATCCATCATCGGAATAAAACGAACATTTTTAGTCAGCTCGCTACTCTCATCCGGTGTATTCACATAGATGGTTAGCGCCTGTGGCTCGGCCGGAAAACTAAAGAAGGTAGTGGGTTCAAATTGCATCGATGCAGCTAACCCCAACATATTCCGTTCGGCTGCGGTTAACCAAGCAGGCCCTTCTACCGACGGTGATTGGTACTTCATCATGGCACCTTCGGCACCGTCAAATCGACCCGCTAACCAAGATTTATGGGTTGGATCGCGTGATGTCAGCACATACGAAAAAGGCTTATCGGGGATGGGGGCAAATTCCAGCTGTAAATCTTTATACTGCAAAGACACCGTTTTGTTTGGATCGGGTGTTAATGCCAGTTTAACCAGCTTGGCGCCCTGATAGTGGGCCTTAGCACGAAACTCAGTCACTTGGGAAAACAGCTCGGAGGGTTCATTCCAACCGACGAGCAAATGTTGCTCTACGGATTTATAAAAACCATCCTTTTCAGCGAAATTAAAGCGATAAATCTTATCGAGTTGTAGCGGTAAAACGCTGCCATCGGCACTGTGCGCCGTAATATCGGTTAGACGAAACTCTCCCGATGCTTTTAAACCTGAAAAATCATGCTGATAGGTAAGACTGAGTTGGTCATCAATAAGGTCAAAGTAACCCGCATCGTAGGCAAATACCGCCTCTTGGGTTAAGGGTTTATTGGCCTCTTCTAATGATAGTTCAGGCTGTTTTTCATACTCACCCGGTGGGAAATCGTAATCAAAAGCCACTTGCTGCGACAGATCGCCCAGCTCACGCTCCTTAGGCACCATAATCACATTGCTGCGCATCGTCCCCTTAAAGCCATAACGCTCAAAGGGCACCTCAGCCACTAGCCCCATCTGCACAAGCCATCCTCGGTCGCGCTCAAGCATCAGTTGGCCGTATATTTTGGCTTGCTCACCTTCGCTTTCCACTTGAGCTAGAACATGGGTGTCAGTGACCTTTAACACGGTAAGCTTTGAATTAGCATGGCCTTGATAGGCCGGAAGCATCACCACAGCCCCCACTTCAGCGGGTATCGAATTAATAAAAACCGATGAGCTAAAGAGCTTTTTAAGTTCCTGCTCGAGCTCAAGGCCGCGCTCTGCGAGCATGGCTTGCCAGGCGGGTTTATTTAATGCGCTAAATTCTTTAACGCTGCCATCGTCTAAATTTAAGGTAAATTCAAAGCCCTGAGAGAAAATGGCATGCATTTCGGGATTTCGCTCAGCCCGTTCGCCGCTGCTCACGCCACTCCCTTGGCCATCTTGCATTTTCATATAATCGACGTGCACTTCGAAGCGGCTATTTTTACCCGTCTCGAGCACCTTATAACGCAGTAATTGATGGGATGTGGTGTTCACCGTTTCGGTACGGCCACCCGCTTCGACCGAGATGCGGGCAGTGCTATAGACTTGATACGCGCGCTCATCGCCTTTTTGTGGCTTAAACTCCACATCGGCATCGCCAAATGAGCAGGCAGATAATAGAAAACATGTAACTACGCTAACCAAATACTTCATGGTTATTCCCTGTAACTGAATATTAAAACGCCGCATTATGCCCGTTAATCGAACATAAATACATTTTTGAGGCGATTTTTATCGGGGTATCTATTTGAGCGAAGCATATTATTGATGGAAAATGAGCGCGATTTCGAATTCAATTTGCTCTGTTCTGCAGTAGGAATTCGACGGTAAAAATAGCTCTTCGAAGTATCCACAAATAGGATTACAACGGCTTAAAATGAATAACATTCGATGACGACTGTAGCGAAGAACTTATCTCAAAAAGTAACACCGATGTTAACAAAATAATAATCATATATATTCATTAATAGTACTAAGAATACCCATTACAAGCTCAAATCGTAGCTATCCATCTAAAAATTAAAATATTTAAAATCATAGTGATACCATTAACCACAAGTGTTCACCTTGTAAGCATGCCATTAGATTCTTTCCTTATTCAAACGCGTTAACTCAAGGGTATCGATAAGATTCAGGCCCTCATAATTAGTTACTGGTTTTATTTGCGCCAATAATAGAGCAAGGTCTACATCGCATATTACTGCTGGCAGTGAAATTGCCAGTATGGCGACCTAGAGACTTCATTCTGTCAAAAGTAGTAATTTGGTCAGCATTAACCATGTCAGTGTGAGTGAATGAAAAACTCGATATTAATATTGTTCTGCTTAATAGAATCCAGCACCTAAGAGTCGCAAACAAAAAAGCACAACCCAATTAGGTTGTGCTTTTTAGATTAAATACTGAAGCGATAATGAGCCAATATCAGCTCTGCTTTTCGATCTTATTGATGCTGCCTTTGTAGCCTGTGGCGTCGACGGCGGTAATCAACTTATCGAGGTTAAAATCATCGGCGACTGTGACCACGGCCTGCTCGGTTTTCAAGTTTGCCTTGGCTTTGATCACCCCATCGGTTTTGCGCAGCGCCTGATTAACGACGGTGACGCACAACGGGCAGGTCATGCCTTTCACATCGAGTGTTACCTGCACGTTATCCGCCCAAGTGAATGGCGTAAACCCCAGTGATGCGATGAGCATTAGAGTAGTACGTAATAGTGGCTTCATTCGAACACCTCAAGTAGCCAAGGTAAAACAAAGGGATACAGTTGGAACGCCAGCACAATAGGCACGGTCAGCCAATAGGCGAATAGCATTTGTCCTCGGCTAAATGTACCAGTGCAAAGCGGCTTTTTCGCAAAGTACAAGCGCCAAAAACCCAGCAAAATGAGCCCGGTTGATAGAAGCAACATGGGCACTTGTAACCAAGCTAAGCTCGATAACCCCGACAGCCCAGCCGCAGACACGCCAAACACTAAATAAATTAAGGGCGCAATGCAGCAAAGGCTAGAGGCAACCGCCGCAACAACGGCGGCGGCCATGGTGGCAAGCAGCGGTTTAGCGCTGCTCGCTTGACTTGTACTCATAGGCGAAAACTTTTGGCTCATAGTAATTCACAGGATCGCCGTCCACTTCGGCATAGGGATAACCAAAATTGTTCAGTGGAGTCTGCTCCGCCACGGGGAATAAGTCAAAGTCGCGGCCATAGTTAAAGCCAACCCAATTCATTTCCCAGTTACCAAATAGGTAATCATTGACCGCTTGTACCGCAGGGTCGCTATGCTCCTTTTTCTCGGTGAGGCGCATTTTAGTGACATCCGCAGGATCGGCAGGTAACCAACCATAACCCGCAAGATAGAACATGGCACGGCAGTGTTGACCACCAGTCACATCGGCAAAGCCCTTATCATCGGCGCTGCCAAAGGCTTTTTTGGAATAATGGCCCATCTTGATGGCTTGGCCTAAACGAATACCAAACATTTCACGGGCTGGCACACCGACAGCGCGCATCAGCGCCACAAATACTGAGTTGATATCGGTACACTTACCGCCGAGTTTGCCACTTTCAAGAATGGCGGCTACATCGCCACTGCCACAACCTATGACATCGTTATCACGATACATGTTGGCGCTCACCCAGTTGTAAATTAACTGTGCTTGCTTGAGCGGCTCGGTTTCTTTACCCACAATCTTATCCGCCGTTTGCTTCACAATGCCGTCTACTGGCATATGCTTGGTTGGCTTAAGATAAATGGCGACGTCGGCAGGATACTCAGGCTTAGCTGGCGCACGGTAATGGCTTAACTCGCCACTTTTAACGGGTTCCCAATCTTGGGTTTCTATCACTAATTCTAGCGTTAGGGTCATCTTATCCTTGGCATCGGGCCAAGTGGCAAACAGGGTTTTAGCGCCATAGTGGTTATTGGCACTGATATAGGCATCTTGATAAGTCCCGCTAAAGTTAAGTTTTTCAACCTGCTGGAAAGCCGTGTTTTCAGGGAGTGGCACCCATAACTTCACCACGCCCGCAGAGCCTTCTGGCGCGACGAGCTGATAGGTATTGGTTAAGGTAAATCGGCGACGACCACAGCTTTTATCGGTCATCGCATGGGTTTGCGTCGACGCCGCTAACACTGGCATCACGGTTCCCGCCGCCGACAGAATGGCTGCACCCTTCAAAAAATCACGTCTTTGCATTAGGCATTCCTTAGTTTGATAAGCATTAGAAAAAAAGAGACCACTAAAGTAGTTGCCAAGGATTATAGAAAGTTATCGATCCGGCACAATCACCAAATTTCATCCAGCGCGAACAGCATGACAAAAACCACTACTAGCGCACAATCAGCCTAGTAAATAGCGGGGAAATTAAGACAATTTGTCTCAATAGAAGCCAAAAAAACAGGTACAGCACGACTGCTATACCTGTTTGTAAAGGAGGTAAAGCATTAACTAAAGGCAAGCAGAGGCGAAATACATAGCAATAAGCCAGTAACAATAATGATATACAGCGACACCCCTTTATATTTATGCAGCGCAGGCACTTGATAGACCAAATAGGCCGGGATCAAACAACCCACTAAACCGAAGATAGGACTGCATATAGAGGTAAAACTCAGCACAGGGGCATTTAATACAATCGCACCCCAGGACAGCAAAATGGTAAAGATCATGATGCCGTAACCCACTAACGACTTATTGATCCGCTCCTCGGGCATCACTCGGCGCAGCGTATTCATGGTCAATCCCTGACACGCCTCCCTAAACCCTAAATACACACCAAAATACGCCGTCATCACCGCAAAGATATTTAAGGTCAGACTAAGCAGCTTTAAGGTTTGCCCTGGCATCCCCTGGGCCACCATGGCTAAGGCGGAGATATTTTCATGGGAAGCGCGTACCGCCTGCTCATGTCCCATGGCGAGGGTAAAAGACACAGCGTAGAAAAACACCACCACAAACAGCACCCCAAAGGCAATGTTCATCGCGCGCATCGCCTTAAAGCGGGCAACGGCAAGGGATTTCTCCCGCGAGCGGTAGGAGATCACCATAGGGCTTAAACTTTGGATAAATAGAATCGATGTCAGCGTAAAGGGCAACATCACAATCGCATTCTTTAGCCAATCGCCCGTGCTGGGCACGCTACCAACGTTATTGATATCCCACTTATCGACCATCATCAGCCCGAGTACCGCCACCACCCCAAGCTTAGTGAGCACCATAAAAGTGGAGATCTTAAACAGTAGGTTTTCACCACGGGAGGCCAATGCGACTAAACCGCAGATCAGCGCTAGGCCATAGAAGGGATTTTCAGACAATAATGACGTAGTTGCGCCAAAGCTTTGTAAAAAGGAGGCGCTATCGTTAGTGATGGCCGTGGAATACACAAACACCCAAATCACCAACATAATGAAGTACAAGCCGCCGAGTAAAATGCCCCAGTTTTTGCCCAGATACCCCGAAATCACACTCGGGTAATCCTTACATTCGGGCGACTCGGCCAAGGTATTGATAAACAAACGCTGAAACAAATACATGGCGGGATAACCAATCACACTTGAGAGCAAGAACACCCACAAGCCCATCAAGCCCACCTGCACCGGCAAAAATACGATCCCGGCGCCAATCGCCATGCCAATACTCATAATGATCCAGCCCCAATCCGTACTGTCGAAGCGGGTATCCTCTTTCCATTGTGCCGTCGTTAGCCTTGCATCCATATCTCATCCTAACCGAGTTGATGTTATTTTTTTGCAAATATATTTGAACAAAACAAACTCAGCAAACAAAATACTCAACTTTTGTTGAACAAAGTGCCGTCGCTCACAATTCGGTCCAAAACCCGCTGAACGACGCATAAACTCGTCTTTACGGCATGAATCATTAAAAAATAATTGCAACCAAACCAAAATATGCAAATAATATTGCACATAGAAATTCGACAGCATTCAATTTTATTTGCAGATTGGAGAGATAATGAAAAGCATCATTCATGCAGAACGTGCCCCAGCCGCCATTGGCCCTTATTCCCACGGCACGAGTTATGGCAACCTGATTTTTACCTCTGGACAACTGCCTGTATGTAAAGAGAAAGGTGGCGTTATCGAGGGTGGGATCAGCGAACAGTCTGTGCAATGCCTTGAGAATCTGAAATATGTGATTGAAGCCGGTGGTGGCAGCCTAGAAACCGTGCTTAAGACCACCTGTTACTTGAGTGAGATCAGTGACTTTGCCGCCTTTAATGAAGTCTATAAAACCTATTTCAAAGCCGACTGCCCTGCCCGCAGCTGTTTTGCGGTAAAAGATCTTCCACTGGGTGTCAAAGTGGAAGTCGAAGCCATCGCCCACGTTCACGCATAAATTGGTAAGGTTGTAGCCCGATGAAACCTCTATGGCAGCAATACATTCAGATCATTAACCAAGTGGTTAAACCCGCCTTAGGCTGTACCGAGCCGATCGCCGCGGCCTATGCCGCGGCCGTGGCCCGTACCTTATTACCGGTAGAACCCGAGTCCATTGCGGTGCAAGTTTCTGATAACTTGTATAAAAACTCGATGGGCGTTTATGTGCCCGGCACAGGAAAAATCGGTCTCGCTATCGCCGCAGCCGCAGGCGCGCTTGCAGGCAATGCCGATGCGGGATTAGAAGTTTTAGCCAACGTGACACCTGAACAAGTGGCACTGGCGCAGGCCCTTATCGATGCGGGTAAAGTGAAGGTTGAGCGTACCGAGACCGACGAATTTATCTATTGCTGCGTCAGCTTAACCGCCGGCGAACAAGAGGCCATGGTGAAAATCTGTGGCGGCCATACCTTGATTGCCGAGAAGCGCTTAAATGGTGAGTTAGTCTTTACCGCCGATAGCGCCCAAGCCAAGGCTACAGGCTCAATCTGCGACGGCGTCGATATCAATATTGAATCGATTTATCGCTTCGCCCAAGAAGTGCCCTTCGAAGAAATCCAATTTATTCTTAAAGCCTCGGAATTAAACAGTAAATTATCCGATGAAGGTATGTCCAAACCCTATGGCTTGGAAGTCGGCCGCACCATGAAAAACGGCATTGCTGCGGGGATCATCGGCGAAGACTTACTCAATAAGATTGTAATGCTCACCGCGGCGGCTTCAGATGCACGTATGGGCGGTGCCAATCTGCCCGCCATGAGCAATTTAGGCAGTGGTAACCAAGGGATTGCGGCGACGATTCCAGTGGTGATCACCGCTCAGTGTTATAAAGTCAGCGAAGAGAAATTGGCTCGTGCGCTGATCATGAGCCACCTCGGGGCGATTTATATCAAGTCCCACTATCCACCGTTATCGGCATTCTGTGGCAATACGGTCACCAGCGCCGCCGCCTCTATGGCCATGGTGTATTTAGCGGGCGGTAGTTTCGAGCAATCCTGCTTTGCGATTCAAAACGTCATCAGCGACAGCTCGGGCATGGTCTGTGATGGTGCCAAAGCCTCCTGCGCCATGAAGGTCAGTACTTCATCGAGTGCGGCGGTACGCTCCTTCTTAATGGCGCTCAACAGCCAAAACGTTTCGGGCCAAGGTATCATTGCCAAAGATGTTGAGAAAACCATTAAAAACATAGGCAAGATGGTACTCAATGGCATGTCATCTACGGATGTCACTATTATTAACATCATGTCTGAATAAGACGGTTTTCCTGGTAAGCTGATGAAAAGGTAAGAATATTGTGAAATTGCAAGACTTAACCCAAAGCGATCTGGATATACTCAAGTCCATCGAAAATATCGTCGATGGGATTGCCGCCATGTATGGCCAACATACAGAGGTCGTGCTGCACAGCTTAGATGCTAAGCACCCTTCTGTGGTCAAAATTGCCAATGGTCATGTCACTGGCCGTGAGGTCGGTGCGCCCATCACTAACCTGGCCTTGCTTAAGCTCAAAACGGGTCAGGATATTTCCAACTCTTATCTTACCAAGTGTGCCAACGGTAAGACCTTACGTTCGATAACCACTGTTATCCGTAATCCTAAAAACCTGCCGATTGGGTTACTGTGCATCAATACCGATATGGATGCGCCGCTGCAATCTGTGCTGCGCACTATGATGCCGGAGCAGCTCCTTGGCAGCGAATTGACCAGTTCGCCCGAGGTGTTTGCGCGCAATATTGATGAGGCGCTACACAGCACTATCGATAGTGTTAACCACGAGGTGCGTGCCAATCCCGCGATTTCCCCTTCACAAAAGAGTCGCGAAATTGTCAATCAACTCCATGAGTTAGGGATTTTCGAACTCAAGGATAGCGCCCAAGTGGCCGCCACTCGATTGGGGATTTCAGTGCATTCCATTTACCGCTATTTGCGTGAAATTAAAGCCAATCAGGCCGAAAGCGATAAAAGCCTCGCTTAAAGATAAAGAGCTAAGATGAACATCTTAGCCCTTTGTTTTTATTAGCTTGCTAGCTTCAAATGGGATTGCTCATTGGCTTAGAGCACATTGCTCGTTCTACCTGTGACATCCCAAGCCTGTACCGTACCATCGTCCATGAGGGCGATCACATCCAGCAAATTACTGCGAATATCCCGCATGTGGCTCAAATCAACGGCTTGCTTATCTAGCGTCACTGCCGGATCTTCCCGCATCCATACTGCAATCGAGCCATCTTGGCGTTTAACCGTAAAGCCTAACCCCGTTGGGAAAATATCCGTGGCTTGAGTAATGTCTGTTTTGGGGCCAAAGCGACCATCAACTACAGTGCCATCTTGCTTTAAAAAGGCAAACTCACGTTCATAGGTCACCACTTTGCTCACCTGAGTGACCTCTTGATAACGCAGCTGGTTTTCTGCCAATTCCCATCCTTCCCAAGCGATAGCCGTATTATCCCTACGTAACGCGACAAATCCTTCATCAAAGGGATAAACCTTAAGCACGCTTTGTAATTTATCTTTAGGGACCGTCGTATCAGCACCATGATATTTACTGCCCCATACGATAAGTTGACGGCTGATGGTTAAGGCGGCAAACGCGTCATTATTGGCAAAAATATCAATCACTTTATTGGCACGATTTGGGCGAGATAAGTGGGCAGGGAATGGCACATCATACTCAGTTAACTCCCCTTCCCCCCACGCATAAACACTACCGTCAGCCAGCAGCGCTGCAAAGCCATTTTTGGAAGCAACAACTTGCACGGCAGGCGCAAGCTGGTTAAGCTTTGCCACTTGCTCACGACCTTTTTGCTCCGCTCTGACCTTACCCCACGACACCAATCTGCCCGTCGCAGTCATAGCGGTAAAAGCATTATCGTTAGCATAGAGGAGTTTCACATTGTTAAGCGCTGAGGCGACTTCGTGACTGTCGCCACCGTAATCCGCCTGCCCCCATGTTACTACTGTTCCATCCCGTTTTAAGGCGGCAAAAGCGCCATGGTTAACAGAGACAGACACGACGCCCGTCATCGCAGGCGCGGCGTATTGACCAGAGCCTAGCTCGGCAGTTGATGCATCTTCAAAAGACCAACTGACGACACTTCCATCTTGCTTAATGGCAGCATAGAGCCCCTTAGCCACAACAAATTCGCGCACATCATGCAGTACAGGTCTCACTCCTCGAGTCCAAGGCATAGTTTCATCCCCCATTCCCCAAGGGATCAGTTTGTGGTCATGGGTTAATGCGGCAAAGCCGCAGGTATCCTCTGCCGCATACAGTTGTTTTACATTAAGTAGAGGCTCGGCGGCGTTATTGCTATCGCCCCCACACTCGCCATCCCCCCATGTGACGACAGTACCGTCTCGTTTGAGCGCCGCAAATGCATTGAGATTGCTGTAGATTTGACTCACATCGACTAATTCTGCAGGCATAGGAATTTTGGGCGAAGTCTCGGCAATCTCACGGTTGTTTGGCTCATGAATCAAGACATTATTCGCTGAAGCGGGTGTTCTGTGAGCCTGAATAGTGTCAGAAATTTGCTGCTTTAACTCTGGGGATATTTCAGAATCTTGTTTATCTATGATTAAGTTAACCACATGACCTAAGGCAAAAATGGCTAGCGCCACGCCAACCCAGGGAACCTGTTTTTTTTCCACAACTATATCCTTATCGTAACTGCAAACTCTCACTGAGTTTAAACGGATGCACAACATCGACTGCGTGCACTCTGAGGCGCGATTGTAACTTAACGGACCAGCAAAATAACATTGCCCAAAAGTCGAGGACATTCCATCGGCCTTAAAACATAAAAGCAGCGAATATCGCTGCTTTTATTCACATCATCCACAGGATTGGCTTAGTCCCGTTTACCGACCTTCTCTAAGCCCCAAACTAAGGCGATGGCCGCCAACATACACACCACAGCTAACATCAGCTGTGAAGGTTGGCCCGTCACTTGTTCAAAATTCAGCGGCGAAATATTTTGCTCCAATAACGGCACTTGTTCACCATGTGAGTTAGTACGCCAAGTTAAGGTTTGTTTCCAAGGCCAAATTTTACCTAAGGTGCCGAGCATCAAGCCCGTAAGAAACACTACGGTCGCATCATGGTATTTACGCAGCAAGGCCGAGAGTAAATGGCTAAAGCTTAAAATCCCCAGCAAAGCGCCTAGGGCAAAACAGGCCAAGATATCGATTTGGATATTTTTTGCCGCCGCGAGTACCACTGGATATAAGCCGAGCAATAATAAGATAAAACTGCCCGAAATCCCCGGTAATACCATGGCACAAATGGCAATCGCACCGCCGAAGAAAATATTTAAATAACTGGCCTCGACCGATACAGGGTTTAGCACTGTGATCACCCAAGCTGCCAGAACCCCTAAGGCGAATAATCCCAAACGCGCCAGCGTAAAACCACTCACCTGCTTAAGCATGTGCACCACAGAGATGATGATAAGGCCAAAGAAGAATGACCAAATCGGAATGGGATGGGCCACCAGCAACCAAGAAATCAGTTTAGCGAAGGTAAAAATACTGGTCAGGATCCCCGCTAACAAACTCAGTAAAAATCCGCCATTGATATGTTCAAAGGCGCCTTTAATCCCCTGCGACTTAATCACGCCCCAAAGCGAAGGATTAATACGTTTAACGCTTTCGAGCAGGGTATCGAGAATCCCGGTAATGAAGGCGATAGTGCCACCCGAAACCCCAGGCACCACATCGGCGGCCCCCATGGCCATTCCCTTAAAATAGGTCAGCAAATATTTCACTGTGAGTCCTTGTAGTTAAATCATTATGAAGTGTCATTGATGACAAATTTGTCGTGATTATACGGTGTTAGCGTAAAAACCGCGAAATGAAGTTTACTTAATTCGGCCGACTGGCATTTAATGTTATCCCAATGTTACACTCATCCGACCAGAAAGAAACAGACACGCCGCTAAGCATTAAAAATATCAGCGGCCCAAGACTAACACCTTAAGTTTGCACTCCGATGAAGGATAACCATGAGCCCTAACGCACAAACCCCAAACGCTAAGCCCAATAAGGTTCTCGCGCTTTACCATAAAACCCAAGGCTGGCCCTTTGGCCAAAAAATCTTCTCCATCATGGTATCACGCATGGCGCCTTATTTTGGCACCATCAAACCACTGATCACTGAATTGCGCCTTAACCACTGTGCTTGCCTGATTAAAAAACGTCATGCCGTTCATAACCATATAAAAACCGTGCATGTTATCGCCATCTGTAACGGCTTAGAAATGGCGATGGGCGTGATGGCCGAAGCATCGATTCCGGCCCACCTGCGTTGGATCCCTAAGGGCATGAGCCTAGATTACACCGCCAAGGCGGGCAGTGATATTTTATGTGTTGCCGAAGTCACGCCAGAGCAGTGGACGCCCGGCGATATGTTGGTGCCCGTTACCGCCTACGACAACCAAGGCGTGGTGGTCGTGAAAGGACATATCAAGTTATGGATTTCAGAAAAGCCGCAGAAGTAAGCCAAGGCACATCAACCCAAGCTTAATCATCAATCGAAATCACCACTTAGGTTGTCTTGCTCAACGCTTGCAGGCTGCTATGCTAAGCCAAACAACCTAAGACAGGGGATCGAAATGGATGAATTTTTACAGGCCGCGATTGATGAGGCCAAACAAGGATTAGCCGAAGGCGGTATCCCCATTGGCTCGGTATTAGTGATCGACGGGAAAATTGTCGCCCGCGGCCATAACAAACGCGTGCAACAAGGTAGCGCCGTGCTGCATGCCGAAATGGATTGCCTCGAAAATGCAGGCAGATTGACCGCCGCCGATTACCAAAAGGCCACGCTCTATTCGACCCTCTCCCCCTGCGATATGTGTAGCGGCGCGATACTACTCTATGGCATCCCTAAAGTGGTGGTCGGTGAAAATGTCACCTTTCAAGGACCGGAAGCCTATGTGCAGTCCCGCGGTGTAGAGGTAACAGTGGTGGACAATCACGAGTGCAAACAGTTGATGCACGATTTTATCGCCGCCAAGCCACAGCTGTGGAACGAAGATATTGGTGAATAGCCAATAGCTTTCAAAGCGATCCACGCGCCTAACGCTTTAATTAGTTGAGTGTTCATTGGTTTGAGCGCCTGTTAAGCTAGCGCCTTGTATTATCAACTCAATCTCGCCGAGCAGACTCGGTTCATTTTCCCAATAGCAAAAGGATGCCTGCTATCAAACCTATCACTCAAGCTGCCAAGGATCCTTGGGGAAATACCATTGATGCGACTCACACGCTCCATCAGCCTATCCCAATTGGACGTAATGCCAACCTCGATGCCATACGTGGGTTAGCGGTATTGGGGATATTTTTTATGAATATCTATTTTATGGGGATAAGCTTTTATGGCTATGCGCCCCATCAAATCCCATTACTCTCAGACCAAGTGCTCGAAGCCTTTAGCAATTTCTTTATTGAAGGGCGATTTATCAGCCTGTTTTCCATCTTATTTGGCGTTGGGCTTTATATTCAGTACCAACGGTTTAGTGATAAAGGTTTAGCGGCCTATTCGCTGCTGCGCTCACGCTTGAAATGGTTGATTGTCTTTGGCCTGATCCACGGCATCATTATCTGGCCCGGTGATATTTTACTGACCTATGGGATCTGCGGCTTTTTAGCACTCTGCTACCGAGATGCCAGCATCGCCGAGTTAAAACGTAAGGCCAATATTTTTATTTTCAGTTCGTTAGTAGTTATCTGTTTAATCAGCATCATGGGCAGTGACGAACTCTTTACCCGCGAATCGCCCTTATTCACCGAACAATACAGCGCTTGGACATCGGGTTATGCCAATCAACTGTTCCTGCATGTCATGCAGGTCGGTTACATGGCGCTGGTCATTCCGTTCACCTTAATGTGGTTCACGGGCGGACTGATGCTGCTAGGTATGGCGCTCTATCGCCAAGGTAGTTTCGAGCAGGGATTTGAGCGTAACACCTTAATCAAGCTGGTTTTAGCCAGCTTTGTACTCTCTACCCTAGATACCCTGCTGGGATTAACTCAAAACCCAACATTGGTGATGTTTTCGGACATCATAGTCATGCTAAGCGCTATCCCTACTGCACTGATTTACATCCATATATTGGTAAAAATCTGCCAAAATCGCTCGACAGTGTTAAGGCCTTTGCAAAATGTCGGCAAACTCGCCTTTAGCCTGTATATATTGCAATCCATTGTCGGTGTGTTTATCTTTCGCCACTTTGCTCCCGAGTTACTATTAACCCTCGACAGGGGCGGTTATATGGCGATAGCGCTGGGTTACTCGCTGCTGCAATTGCTACTGGCAAGCTTGTATTTACGCTACTTTCACCAAGGGCCACTCGAAAAACTCTGGCGCCAGCTCGCCTTTAAGTCCATCAACGCTAGTAGCCATTTGAACTCGAATAATGAACAACAAAAGAGCCAATAAAACGCCATCCGCTCCAGTACATGAACGAAGAGCGACTCAACAAAGAGTGAATCAACGCAGAGTGACTAAATCTAGAGCCACAGAACCAAGAGTCACGAAATCAAAAGTGGCAAAACCCAGAGCCGCGCGCTCGCATCAGAGTTCGATGCCTTTATTATTAGCGCTTGTTTTTCTGGCCATGCTAATCGGCGCCGCTTGGTGGCATATGCTGCCGCTTGCGATTGTGGGTTTATACCTGCTGCTGAGTTTATGTACCTTTATCGCCTACGCCTTCGACAAATCGGCAGCACGAAAAGGTCGCTGGCGCACCAAGGAAAGCACCCTACATCTGATGTCTCTCCTCGGGGGTTGGCCCGGCGCACTGTTTGCCCAGCAGTTACTGCGGCATAAATCGGTCAAAGCCGCCTTTCGTCAATTGTTTTGGCTCACGGTCGTGACCAACTTAGCCCTGCTGGGTTATGGGATCCAAACGGGTATCATGGATAGATTGATTTAACCGTCACGCTAATGTGTTTCTATTTCAATCAATTGCTCGACAACTTTTAACGCCTGCATGGCAGCACCTGTGTCGCCGCGTAGCTGCGCCGATACTATGGCGCCTTCCTTCAATAGGCATAGGGTATCGACAAGATAAGCCGCTTTTGCCTCGGACAAGCCCAAGGCCGCCACTTGCTGACCAATTAAATCTGCCACCCGCTGTTTATGCTCGGCACATAAACGATGCACTGGATGGCTAGCATCGGTAAATTCGGCACTCACATTGATAAAAAAACAGCCCCGAAACTCACACAGCTGCGGCACTCTTTGGTTAAACCAGTCATCGAGCGCCATAAATAACGCGCGGATCCCCGCCTTACCCACCTCGGCCGTCTGCACTCGCTCGCTTAACCAGTGATAAAACACTTGGTCGCGGTATAGCACCACGGCTTCGACCAACTCATCCTTACTCGCAAAATGATGGTACAAGGTTTTTTTGGCAATCGCTGACTCCTGCAAAATCTGGTTAATACCCACCCCATGTACGCTCTGAAAATAAAACAGTTTAAATGCCGTGGTGATGAGCTGTTGACGTTTATCTAAGGGCATATCTGACAACACTTCGGGTTGTGGCATATCGCCTTCCTCTGCAATTAGGATTTAAACGTATCTTCTCACAGGTAGACAACTCAGTCTACTCGTGCAATGATATTAAGTAGACAGATTGGTCTACCCATTAGAGATTCAACACAATTAAGTGCAACGCGGCCAATGGGATGGCGTCAACGGGCAACTCAACACTGCCCTCCCCAAGCCGCAGTTATTGATATTCACCATATAAACCACAGCCCTTGCGCGATAGCCAAGTTGGGCTCAAAGGACACACAATGAAAGTGATAAACCCACAACAATTGAAACCCGCACTGCTCGCCGGCATAGGCGCCATGTTATGTATCAGTGCCTTAGCAAGCTTGGAGCAAATGAGTTCGCAGCTGTTGTGGCTGATGGCCCCCTTTGGTGCCACTATGGTGATTTTATTTGCCCTTCCCGATAGCCCATTGGCACAGCCAAGAAATATTGTCTGCGGCCACCTACTGACCAGTCTGATGGGACTTATCATCCTCCACAGTGTAGGCGTCTCGCCGCTAAGCTTAGGATTAGCCGTAGGGGCGGGAATTGCATTGATGATGCTCACCCACACAGTGCATCCTCCTGCTGGAGCAAACCCACTGGTTATTATGCTGACCGCGCAAGGGTGGGACTTTTTATATTCGCCGGTCGCCAGCGGTCTAGTGCTGATCCTATCCTTTGGCTGGCTGTATCATAATCTGCTGTGTCGACGCCCCTATCCGCAGAAATGGTTTTAAGCTGGGTCAAAACACTAAAACCTTAACTTGATAACGCATTTAGGCGTGAGGTGGCTAAAAAAGAGAATAAAGAAGAGGATAAAAATGAAGGGCAAGTGAGATTGCCCTTTATCAAAACCTATAAGCTTTCGCTTAAAACCAGCTGAGGGCGATACTGATAATTACCCCAGTGATCAGCAACTGCATTAAACAGAACCCCATGATATCCCTCGCCTTTAATCCGGCTATCGCTAACACTGGCAGCGCCCAGAAAGGCTGGATAAGGTTAGTCCACGCATCACCCCAAGCCACAGCCATAGCAACCCGTGCCACATCGGCGCCCAAGGCTTCGGCCGCAGGCAACATAATCGGTGCCTGCACGGCCCATTGTCCGCCCCCCGAAGGTACGAAAATATTCACAATCCCGGCACTGATAAAGCTCCAAAATGGCAGGCTTTCAGCACTGGCGATGGCCACAAAACCTTCGGAAATACTCTGGGCTAATCCCGATTGCACCATCACCGCCATAATGCCAGCGTAAAAAGGAAACTGGATAACGATACCCGCGCCTCCTTTGATGGCTTCATTGAGACTCAGCAATAGACTGCGTGGCGTTTGATGCAGCACTATGGCGAGGAATAAAAATAAGAAGTTGACTAGATTAAGATTTAAGCTGCCACCCTGCACCGCAAAGTAATAGCCTAAGTAAACGAGTCCCGCGCCGCCGACACTCCAACCGAGCAAGCGACTGTTTTCTAATTTATCCGCGGGGCGAATCGTATTGGCCATCAACTGTGCCGCGTTATCGTCTGCGCCCCCATCCTCAAGCGCCTTAGGGTCGACATAGATACTGTCTTTCTCTTCAGGCAGCATAAAGCGGTTTACCAGAGGCATCACCACAAACAAAATCAGCACTAACAACAGGTTAAAGCTCGCGAAGATGGTCTCGCTGGTGGGGATAATGCCGATTTGTGATTCTGAGAAATGCCCCGCCGTGGCAATGGTTAGCGGAATTGAGCCAGCTAAGCCGCCGTGCCAAACCACAAATCCCGAGTAAGCACTGGCAACCAATAAACGGTAATCCACACGCACTTTACGCGCTAAAGCCTTCGCGAATAAGGCGCCGACCACTAAACCAAATCCCCAGTTAATCCAACTGGCGGCGAGGGAAACCAAGGTCACTAAGATAATCGCCTGAGGCGCCGACTTAGCGAATCCAGCGATGCCATCGAGTAATTTCTTAATCGGTGGCGAGCTGGCGAGCATAAATCCCGCCACCAGCACTAATAGCATCTGCATCGAAAAACTCAGCAGTGCCCAAAAGCCATCGCCCCAGTAATTGATGACTTCGAGTGGGGTTTTCTGCTCGGCTACCACGGCCGAAATCAGCACCACTAAGGTTAAGAGCAAGACAAAGATATAAGGGTCGGGTAAATAACGGTCGACGAGTTTGACCAGAGGTTTTGCCGCTTTGGTTAACATAAGACTGTCCTTGTTTATTCTTCTTATCTGTTTTTATTGAGTTTTTGTAGAGTCTAATGTCACAGGTTAAGCGATCTCTAAAACGGGATAAAGCCTTTAGCCATTTTAAAAAAGTGAGAAAATGTAACGCGAATCGTCCACTACCGCGCCGAACCGAGGCGCTAGCCACTTCGGCTAAAAAACTGATAACATGGCCAAAATTGACTGAGGTGCTCCTTAATATGAAAATGTTACTTGCCGTTGTTGTGATTGCTGGGGTGATTTTTTACTTCTTTACCTCGATGAATAACCAAAAAGCGGCCCAAGAAAATATCCGTTTAGGTAATGAGTTTTTAGCGCAAAACAAAACCCAAGAAGGGGTGAAAACCACCGCCTCGGGATTGCAATATCAAGTGTTACAGCAAGGCACTGGCACGATTCATCCTAAGGCGAGTGATACAGTGACTGTGCATTACCACGGCACCTTAATTGATGGCACAGTGTTCGATAGCTCGGTCGAGCGCGGAGAACCCATAGCCTTCCCACTCAATCGCGTGATTAAAGGCTGGACTGAAGGCGTACAACTGATGGTCGAAGGCGATAAGTACCGCTTCTTTATTCCAAGCGAACTGGCCTATGGCAACCGCAGCACTGGCAAAATTGGCGGCGGTTCGGTACTGATTTTTGATGTTGAGCTGCTGAAGATTAATTAATCTGACGCTGTAACCCTTAATAAAAAGCCCTGCATTGCAGGGCTTTTTTAATGTCTTTAATCCCTATCGACTAAGGGCAAGACGCCGCGCCGATATCCGTCCATACCGCAGCGACACCGGGGACATCTCCCTTAGTCCAGTATTTGGCTTGCCACTGACGACCGTTATAGCTAGTGGTTGCTCCGCCGTTATAGGCGACGCCCGCATCCCAACCTAACTCGACCTGACTCAACAATTGCCATTGGTCGGCGGTTCTTGAAGGTGTGTTACCTTGAGTCCAGTATTTCGCCTTCCAAACCAGTTGGTTATAACTCACGGTATCACCTGTGTTGTAAATGCTTGTCGCATTCCAGGCGGGATAGTTGGCCGCATTGGGGTCAGTAGCATCACATTGACCACCCGTCGCCTTAGGCGTCACGGTTACGGTCAAGGCAGCACTGGCATCTAAGGCACCATCGGAGACCAATACACTCAAACTGTATTGGGTCGATTGGGTAACCGTCGGCGCCGTCACCACCAGTGTGGCACTGTTTTGTCCACTCGCCACCACACCGCTGGGCACTGTCCATGCGTAGGCGAGGCTGTCGCCATCGGCGTCGGTTGCCGTCGCATTAATGCTCACCGATTGCCCCGCTTCAACCGTCACGTTCGCTGGCACAGTCACCACAGGCGCTTGGTTTGCCGTCTCGGCCTTATGGGTTAAAGTCACAGTATCGGTTGAAGATAATCCTTCGGGATCTGTGACTTGCAGGCTAAACACATACACCACATCCGAGGCCGCCTCACTCAGTTGCACCACAGCATTGGCCATGTCCGCATTACTGATACTTAAGCTTGGGCCCGAGACTTGGCTCCATTGATAACTCAAGGCGCCGTTTTCAGGATCCCGCGACGCACTGCCGTTTAGTGTGACATCCGCAGTTCCCGTTACCGTGATATCAGCTCCCGCATTGGCAATCGGCGCTTTATTCGCAGGTGGCGTGGTGCCCTCACCATGACCTAAACCTTCGTGCATAGCATTGAGTATGTCGCCATTATCGGCATCAATTTCCCAGGCGAACAGACCACCGAGCTGATTGGTCAGCACGTATTGGCCCTTGGCTTTAACAGAGCGCGCATCGTCGAAGGTAATTAAATCGCCCGTTGATGCATTAAAGACCGATGGCGCTTCGGCGGTTTCATCATAGGCATAGCTCCAACCTGCACCCATATAATCCTTGGCGATCTGGCGATAATCCACCACGCCCGCTTCCCAAGTGCCCTTCACTTTGCCCGTGGCGGTGCCCGTGAAAGGATTGTTACCGCTATAACCATTCACCCCAGTCCAGCCGCGGCCGTACATAGCGGCGCCGACCACAATCTTACCCGGCGTCACCCCTTGAGAGAGCAACGCTTTTACGCCTTTGTCCGTGGTGTAACGGGTATTAGGATCCCAGCTCGCCTCATAGAGATTGGTTTGATGTCCAAGCTCAGTATTGGTCCAGCCACCATTAAAGTCGTAACTCATCAGGAAGATGTAATCCATATATTGCTGCGCCGCCTGATAATCGACCTTAGCAATCTTATCGCCGCCCGCACTGATGGCCGAGGTCAACTCATAGCTGCGTCCGGTTTCGGCGCTGAGCTCATCGAGCATCGCCCGCAGTTCACGCATCAGGGTGACATAGGTTTGTCCGTCGTTGGCATTCCCTAAACTTGGGTTAGCGCCACTGCCTCCGGGGAATTCCCAGTCGATATCGACACCATCGAAGAACTTCCAAGTTTGTAAAAACTCCTTCACTGAGGCGACAAAGGTGTCGCGCTTGGTTTTATCCCCCAAAAAGTAGAAGGGATCCGAGAGCGTCCAGCCACCAACGGAGGGGAGGATCTTCAGATCGGGATAGGCTTGTTTTAACGCCATCAATTGACCAAAGTTGCCTTTGTAGGGATCGGAATACTCACTCACCCCCGCCTGCGGCATTTGCACCGCCGCCCAAGGGTCGTGAATCGCCACTTTAAAATCGGCACGGCCAGCACAGGCGCGCTGCAATGCCTCAAAGCTACCTTCGATTTCCTTTAAGCTGTCGTTGATACCATTGCCACCACAAATCGGGGTAAAGCCATATAAAATATGGGTTAAGTTTTGTGCAGGGATCTTATCGACGGGGAATTTACGTCCATAAACACCCCACTCCACAAAGTAACTTCCCACCACTTTGCCGGATTTATTCGCATAGGGACGATTGTTTTCCTTCAAAGGCGCATTGAGTGGCAGTAAATGGCTGCCATCCGTATCGGCGACTAAAATTTCCCTCGCATCACTGGCACTGCAACCTTCGTTATTACAAAGCTGCACGCGCATTTGATAGCGCCCGCCCTTATTGACCTTGAAATTGGCCGTCCCCGCCGCACTCGATGGGCCTTCCCATGCCACATTTCCATCGAGTAACACCTGCGCCTTATTACCGATGTCGCCGTTATATAAGTTCCAAGTCACGGACACATCGGCAGCATCTTTAACCGTCACTAATTGGTTATAGGCTGAGGCAGCTTGATTTACCTCGATAATGGCAAACTTGGTTTCCCCCCAACCTAACGTCGGTTTACCGGGGAGCGCTGCAAAGGCTTGAAAACTGGCAGCGGAGGCCAGCACCGAGGCCACCAGCATCGCCGAGGTGGAGATTTGAGTCTTAAACATGAGATTTCCCTATTGAGTAAGTTATGCATCAATAAGGCAAACAAAGCGTAGACAGGAAACAACACTCTTAAAACCATGTGCGTACAACGGCAGCATGAAGAAACAACCTGTGGTATCCCCGCTATCATAGGTACAAACGAACCCTTAGACCGGAGGCTTTGCGTCCCAATCTTTCGATTGGTTTGCCTTTTACACTAATGACAACGTTGTCATTACGTTAATTAGCATATGCCGCGATAGCGTTAAATTGCAACTAAATATTAACAAACAGGCCATTGTACCGATTATCAACGCAGGATTGGCTTTAAAGAAAGGTAGAACTATTGAGTTCAAAAAATAAGCAGTGAATTGTATTTAAAAGGATTGCTTAAACCATAGAGTCGTATCATCGACTCGCGTTGCCAATAGGAGAGACAATAAAAATAAATCGAAAGTCTTAAGAAAGAGGTTATGCAAGACGCCGCTCGATAACTCGTGCAAACAAAAATGCGGTCATCGAACAAGGTGATATGCAGAGTGCACTGCAAACACACAAATCCGATGGCCGCATGCTGTTGTTCTCGACCCAAACGAAATCAATATCTGAGTCAATGTCCGAATCAATATCAGCGTCAGCAAGCCAAGATTGATAGCCTGAACGAGCTTATCACGCCTTAATCTTGGTCTATTCGCACCTCAATCGAATGCCGTTAGGCGGCGTCCTTCGAGTAATCCCTTGCCAAGATCACCGATAAGCCACGGCAGACTAAGGTCTCCATATCATCGACACGATTAATCTTCATTTCGGCTAACGGTGCACTCAGGGCCATGCGTCTTAAACTATCGAGACACCCCTTGTAGTACGGCGCGCTGTTCATCATGCCGCCCGCTAACCAGATCCGATTAGGATTAAACAGATTGACCGCCCACGCTAGCCCCATCCCCAGATAAGTACCAGCGAGATATAAATCATCGGCGGTAGCAATCTTACGGCTGCGGATAGAATCGCCGCTGGCGAGTTGCTCAAGACTAAACTCCCCCGCCTCCGTCATCACCCGGCAATGCCCAAGCTCCCCAGCGACTCCCGTGGCCCCCGTAAAAGCCTTGCCGCTCAACGCGATCGACATGCCAATCCCAGTGCCACACATGACTAACAACTCACAGGCATATTTTTCATCACAGGTTGCCTGCATACCGGCGTCGATATCATTGCAGATAAACTTAAGTTCGCCTTGGGTTTTCAAGGTTTCAAAGCTTAGCCCATTGAGACCGGGCAAAGATTTACAGGACACCAAACGATTCTGTTGTACGAGTCCAGGTACAGCGATCGCTAAGTGGTAGTTCTGTAAATCATAATCCCGTTCCAGCGCCGCGATTTGATCATTTAAATCTTCAATTTTAAAGCCTTCACCCGTGGGGATTTTATATTGTTCTGTATGCCCCTTGAGTTGAAGTTCGAACAGGGCTTTGCTACCGCCCACGTCTATTGTTAATGTTTGCATCGCCAACTCCACTGATACATGTGCTCCCCTCTGACCCCGAGCGGAGATGGCAAATGTTAGCATAATGGGCCAATATTAGCGATTGAATAAAACTTAAGTAGCTAATTTGTAAGAATTAGTCGGGAGGACTGAGTGATAAAGATAACATTTCAATTTGAGAATTCGCCTAAGATCACAGCCCATGTTACCGCAAAGTGATGCTTCAAAAACAAAATTGTATACAAAATCCTTTATTCCATCCCCTTGCATCTTAGCCATTGAGCTTGCGATAATCGCCGCCAATTCGCATCCTTTTCGCCAGCATTACGCATTATAATTTGGTCGCCTACGTCAGCCGCCAATGCCAATATTTGGAGCCCCTATGTCGTTAGAATCGTCATCATCCCAACAACCTAATAAGATTGCTAACCGTCTTGCCGCCATTCGTAGTGAACTCGCCAGTGCCAATTTAGATGCCTTTATCATCCCGCGCGCGGATGAATACTTAGGCGAATATGTGCCTGAGCATAACGAGCGTCTGTACTGGGCAACCGATTTTACTGGCTCAGCGGGCATGGCCATTGTCTTAAAAGACAAAGCCGCCATCTTTACCGATGGTCGTTATACGGTGCAAGTGCGTCTGCAGGTGGATGCAAATCTCTTTAGTTATGAAAGCCTGACCGACACACCGCAAATCGAATGGCTATGCGATACGCTTGCCGCTGGTTCACGTGTAGGCTTCGATGCCCGTTTACACACCTTAGCGTGGTTTGAAAACGCCAAAGCGACCTTAGCGAAGGCTCAAATTGAACTGGTTGCCGTCGCACAGAATCCGATTGATAAACACTGGCAAAATCGACCTGCACCATCGAGCGCAGCTATCACGTTATTTAGCAATGAGAGTGCGGGTAAGACCAGTCTGCAAAAACGGACCGAGATTGGCGCATTAGTCAAAAAAGCGGGCGCCGATGTCGCGCTGATCGCCGCTTTAGACTCCTTCTGCTGGCTGCTCAATATCCGTGGTAATGACGTGCCGCGTCTGCCGGTCGTGCTCGGCTGCGCGCTACTTCACGCCAATGGCGATATGCAGCTATTTACCGATTTGAACAAACTCCCTGAAGGCATTGAGGAACACGTTGGAGCGGGTGTGAGCTTTAAGAGCGAAGCTTCACTTGCCGATACCTTGGCAAGCTTACAAGGCGTGAAACTGCTCGCCGATCCGAACTCTGCCAACGCTTGGGCGCAAAATATCGCCCGCGATGCTGGCGCTAAATTAATCGCCGGTATCGACCCCGTCTCCCTGCCTAAGGCACAGAAAAATGCCGCCGAATTAGCAGGCATGCGCGCCAGCCATATCCGTGATGGTGTGGCCGTGAGTCGTTTCCTCGCTTGGCTCGATGCCGAGGTCGCTGCCCATCGTCTGCATGATGAAGCAACCCTCGCCGACAAGTTAGAGAGCTTCCGCCTAGAAGATCCACAATATCGCGAGCCAAGTTTCGATACCATTTCCGCCGCTGGCGCCAATGCGGCCATGTGCCACTACAACCATAACAATGGCACGCCTGCCATGATGACGATGGACAGCATCTACCTTGTGGATTCTGGCGCTCAGTATCTGGACGGCACCACGGATGTCACTCGCACTATCGCCATTGGTAAAGTGACCGATGAACAGAAGAAAATGGTCACCTTGGTATTAAAAGGCCATATCTCCTTAGATCAGGCTCGCTATCCGAAAGGCACCACAGGGCAACAACTCGATGCCTTCGCCCGCCAATATCTGTGGCAACATGGGTTTGATTACGACCACGGCACAGGCCACGGCGTCGGTCATTTCCTCAGCGTGCACGAAGGTCCGCAGCGTATCGGTAAAAACCTCAATGCCATCGCCCTAATGCCTGGCATGGTGTTATCCAACGAGCCAGGTTATTACCGCGCCGACAGTTTTGGGATCCGCTTAGAAAACCTAGTGGTAGTGCAACACTGCGAAGCCTTAAAGGGCGCCGAGCGTGAAATGTATGAATTTGATGCCTTAACGCTGATCCCAATGGATGCTCGCCTTATCGATAAGAGCCTGTTAACCCAAGGCGAAATCGACTGGTTTAATGCTTACCATCAGAAAGTGTTTAACACCTTATCGCCATTAATGTCGGGCAGTGAGCTTGAGTGGCTAACAAAGGTCACAAAAGCCATCTAACGTTAAGTGGCACAAAACTAAGGCCCAAGCCAACGCTTGGGCTTTTTATTTAGAGTCGCTTCAAGACCCGTTCCACCTATGATGTTACTGTTCTGACAAGCTAAATCACGACATTAGTCCAATAGTCAGGCTGATGTTTTTCACCTAAGCTCCTACCACTATTTAGGCAAATGAACTTATAACCGCTTTAGCCAGGCATAAGCTAAAAACAGACCTTATACAAAACTCTAAAATTTGCTTTTAAACAGGATAAACACTCGTTTGAAAGCGAATTAAAAATGCAATATTTGCAGAAACTTACAAAATTTAAAAATCATTACTTTTGTTGCGGGTAAAGCTAAAAACCGCTCTCCAATACCCACACAAAAATGATACCATTATCACATAATAAGCCGACTCCAATGAGAGCTGGCACCCGTTTTACCAGTTACATTTACCCCAAAAGTCGTATCGGCCCTGAATGGACACACTAAATGAGCCAGAGTAACCCTAGCCGCAGTAAAACCAGCCAACTCCACAGTAACGCACAGGAAGTCCGCCTCACACCGCAAGACGAATTGATTTCTACCACAGATACCCGTGGGATTATTACCTACGTTA
Source organism: Shewanella sp. FJAT-51649 (assembly GCF_019457435.1). Lineage (NCBI taxonomy): Bacteria > Pseudomonadati > Pseudomonadota > Gammaproteobacteria > Alteromonadales > Shewanellaceae > Shewanella > Shewanella sp. FJAT-51649. The sequence goes on from NZ_CP080411.1 coordinate 3,432,294, forward strand.
ATCAACGCTTTGCCGAAGTCTCGGGTTATAAGCCCGAGGAATTGATCGGCCAGCCTCATAACAAGGTGCGTCACCCAGATATGCCCAGCGCCGCCTTTAAAGAAATGTGGGAAAAGCTGAAATCCGGCCAATCCTGGCGAGGCATAGTCAAAAACCGCTGTAAGAATGGCGGTTTCTATTGGGTCGATGCCTTTGTTTCTCCCCTGTTTGAGAATGGGACTATCATAGGTTATCAGTCGGTGCGTATTCAGCCGCAGGCGGCCTATGTCAGCAAAGCCACGGATATCTATCGCAGACTAATACAAAATAAACCCATCCCTAAACCACTCAGCTTAATGCAAAAACGTTTTGTCTCCGCCGTTGTTGCTACCACAGGTTTACTGATTGCGGGTTACTTTTGGGGTTGGGGAGTGATTTTCGCAGGGGCGATTCTAATGAGCCTCAATCTGGCAATCTTCTACGATGAGGCCTTTCGCATTCCAGCCAAATTGATTGAAATGCAAGAGAAATATGACTCTATCAGCCGCTATATTTACTCAGGCGCCGATACCTCATCGATTCTCGATTTCCAATTGATCCTATTGCAAGCCAAGATGAACGGCGTGCTTGGCCGCACCCAAGATCAGGCCCACCACTTACATGCGATTGCCGATCAGCTGGTGGTGACGACAGAACAAACCTATGTCAGCCTAGATCAAGAGAAAAACCAGCTAGAGCAACTCGCCAGCGCGATGGAAGAAATGAGCTCAACCATTGCCGAGGTCGCACAAAATACCCAACTGACCTCGACCAGTATCAACACCGCCTACGATCTCTGCCTCAAAAGCAGCGCCAATATGAAGGCCAACACCCAAAAGGTTGAGCAATTAGCCAAATCCGTGGCCGATGCCGCCAATAATGCCCATCAACTCAATAAGGAAGCCGAACGGGTGGCCAGCGCCATGGGCGAGATTGACTCGATTGCCGAGCAGACTAACCTACTCGCCCTCAACGCCGCGATTGAGGCGGCTCGCGCAGGCGAGCAAGGCCGTGGGTTTGCGGTTGTCGCCGACGAAGTACGCGCGCTGTCGAGCCGCACTCAATTGTCGACCAACAGTATTTCCCAGAGCGTCGACAAGATGTTCAGCATGCTAAATGCCTGGGCGAAGGAGATGGAACAGAGCCGTCAGCATGCCGAGCTATGTGCTAACGATATTCAAACTTCCGCCGAGAACGTGAACACCATTTACCAAGAGGTGAGCGAGATCCACACCTTTGCTCAGCAAAACGCGGTGGCCGCCGATCAACAGCGCCAAGTGGTACATGAAATCACTAACAACATTCACTCCATCACCCAAACCAGCAGCGAAAACCTCGCCGCCACCCATCAAATAGGTGATGCCGCTAACCATTTAAAACACAATGCCGAAAAGGCCCTCGGTCTACGCCGCGCCTTTGGCTAGTACTCCCGTCGCGCCATTATCAGCTAAGATGATGGCGCGATACTCCCCCTCTAGGTTTTCCCCTCTACAGTTTCAACCACATCTAAAACCGCTTACAGATTGTTATAAAATCCCAAAGGGTTAAAAAGTACAGGTTTTAACCGAAAATTTTGCTATACTCCGCGCCCGCCATTTTTCTGCTACACAAAGTGCAAAAATACTGTGTGGCGGAAATGCGTAAGCAAGTGCATAGGTTTGAAGCACTCTTGTAGTGAAGCGCTGTTGTAATGAATAAAGTGCGGCAGAGTGCGCTTTCAACAATAGAATGATGCGCTTGAATGATTGAATAAGTGACTGACAGGAATCCAAAATGAGATTTGAATCTTTTAGTTTTTGCCCCGAGATTTTACGCGCTATCTCAGATTGCGGTTATCAAAAAATGACACCTATTCAGCAGCAAGCGATCCCCGCTATCCGCCGCGGGCAAGATGTGCTGGCTAGTGCGCAAACAGGCACGGGCAAAACGGCGGCCTTCGCCCTGCCGATACTGCAAAAGATGGTGGAAAATCCCAGCGAGACCTTAAAATCGAACGCGCGGGTATTAATCCTCACGCCGACTCGTGAGCTAGCGGCTCAAGTCGCCGACAACGTTGAAGCCTACAGCAAGTATTTAAATTTCAGCGTATTAACCATTTACGGTGGTGTAAAGGTTGAGACTCAGGCGCAAAAACTTAAGCGTGGTGCCGATATTATTGTCGCGACGCCAGGGCGCTTACTCGAGCACCTGACCGCCTGTAATTTAAGCCTCTCTAGCATCGATTTTTTAGTGCTCGATGAAGCCGACCGTATGTTAGACATGGGCTTTAATGCAGATATTCAAAAAATCCTTCAAGCGGTGAATAAGAAGCGTCAAAACCTATTATTCTCAGCCACCTTCTCGAGTGCGGTGAAAAAACTGGCCAACGACATGATGGTCAAACCTCAGGTGATCAGCGCCGATAAGCAAAACACCACCGCAGATACCGTGAGCCAAGTGGTGTATCCGGTTGAACAGCGCCGTAAGCGCGAACTCTTATCCGAACTGATTGGTAAGAAGAACTGGCAACAAGTGTTGGTCTTTACCGCAACGCGCGATGCGGCCGACACCTTAGTGAAAGAATTGAATTTAGATGGTATTCCCTCTGAAGTCGTCCACGGTGAAAAGGCACAAGGTAGCCGTCGCCGCGCGCTGCGTGAGTTTGTCTCAGGCAAAGTGCGCGTATTAGTCGCCACCGAAGTCGCCGCCCGCGGCTTAGACATTCCAAGCCTTGAGTATGTAGTCAACTTCGACTTACCTTTCCTTGCCGAAGACTATGTGCACCGTATTGGCCGCACCGGCCGCGCGGGTAAATCAGGGGTTGCGATTTCATTTGTGAGCCGTGAAGAAGAGCGCACACTCGCTGATATTGAAAAGCTAATCGGCCAAAAAATTCGTCGTATTACCGTGCCCGGATACGAAGTCGGTAGCCGCGACTTGCTGTTAAAGCAGCTACAAACCCGCCGTAGTTTTGCTAAGAAACAACAGCGACTCGACAACGTTAGTGAGCAGATCATCGCCGAGAAAAGCATGCAGGGCCGCCGCGTGAAAATGAAGGTTGGCCAAGCCCCAAGCAAGGCGAAAAAGCTTAAGTAAATAGAGTGAACTATCACCTATCCAATAAAAAAGCGTCCTAGTGGACGCTTTTTTATTGGGCCTAAGCGATTGGTTTTGTATCACTTAACCACTTGAATTTTAGGGAAAGGGTACTTGCCCTCTTGGATTTCCTTATTAGGGCCGTACATCCGCATAATAATGTAGGCATCCTTTTCAGGAATCGGCAGCCAATTGCTGTTGCTCTCATCCCCTTTAGCGCTCAATTCGATGGTATACATGCCATCGGCGCCGGGTTTAAGAGTACGATCGCCGCGGCTGTGGCGGTTAATCTCATTGTGCGCCATTAAACGATTATCCGATCCATACACAGTAAACGACCAGAATTGACTCACCTCGGGCGCCTTAAAGTGCATCTGGTATTTTTTGCCATTTGAACCATTGAGATTTTTACCGTCATCGCCCTTTTCCTCCTTCAGATAAACGGACTCATCGGGCGGCAATCCCCACTGACCAAGGTAAGTGCCTTCGGCGAAGAGATCGCGCGCACCGTCACTCAATTGCTCACGTGTACCTAATAACTTACCCGCATTGGTCATTTTTGGCGCTAAGTCGATGATATGTTTCATCCCTAACGTTTCACCGACCTTAGCGGCAGCGATTTGAACGGCCGTTAAATCCTCCTTACAGGGGACCAGACCAATATCCTTAAACTGCTCTAACCATTGTTTATCGGCCGTGCCCATATCGCCATCGCAGAGCATATAGTTGACCCGTTGCAACCAATTGGTCTTCTCGGGATCGGGGTAAGTGCGCTCCTTAGGTTTAGGGCCAGCCACACCAAGATAGGCAGACAAAGTGCGGATATTCCAATCATCCATATAATTTAACGCGACTTTCTCATCTTCCTTGCCAACGGCCATAATGCGGCCCATCAGCTTGATCAGATTCGAATCCACATAAATCACTTCGTCCACACTGGCTGGCACATCGCCTTTCCATGAACGGGCGGCAAACATAAAGTGGCCGCCCTCATTGCCCCTTAAACGAGAGCCAATCATGGAGGTGGTGTAATGGCCCATATCCATAGTATGGAGGATCCAATAACGTCCTTTATCCATATCGGGCACGCTCACGATCACAGGCTCAGCGGCCACGTCCAACCATCCCATTAAGTGCAGGGTATCGTTGTTAATGGTGGGGTGCGCTGTGTAGGTATCGTCGGCAATATGACGAATATTTTGGAAGCGGTTCAGCGGAGTATCGGTTTTAACTGCGGTTTCGTAGAAAAATTTATAGGCTTCATCTATCGAGTAACCATAGATAAATGCATCCTGAGCATTTTTATCCGAAATAGATTGTGCCAAAACGACTTGGCTCACCATGATGGCAGCGAGGGAAAACAGTACTTTCTTCATCAACAACTCCTTGTATAGACTTGAAATTATGTAAAAATCCAAGCTCATCTATCAACAGCCAATAGCTTATCTATCCAGATGCCAACAAATGCCAGTCACGCTACTCGAGATTTATCCTAGACCCGTTTAAGTTCAATCACAAGCGTATATAAGTTGTTCAATCCACTATCAAATTCAACATGAGTTCCCGCATTAACCCCGTCGGTTCTAACTCACGTTTTATCCATTGTACAAGTACTCAAGCCTACTTCCCCTCAAACTGCGCCGATTAACGGTAACTGCGCCCCTAACACCGAAAAGACAATAAACTTAGAGATACTTTGCAAACAATTGCTTAAGTCGAGCCTCATCAATGGGATTTTCGCCGCGCCAGCCCGCAAGCGGTAAGATGATATCGGAGCGGATACTGCCGGGATATTTGATATTGCAGATCGCTTCAAATGGCGTAAATGCTTCATAGAGCGGCGCAACATAGGAATTTGGCATGATGCCAAGCTCTGCCAATACCATCAGCTGACCACGGAAACTGTACTTATTAAATTTAGGGATAATCTTGGCTTTCTTCACCCTTTGCTCGAGTTTTCCGGGTGTTTCATCCACAGGAGCCTGACGAATTGCCTCAATTAAAGCACTGAAGATGGCCACATCCTCGGCACTAGGCTTACAAGGCGCCAGCGTAAAAAATTCTTGTAATTCTATGAGTTTGTGCGCCCAGCGCTCGTTCCACACACTGCCAGCGTAACAGGAAAAGATTTCTTGCCCCTGCTCAATCCAATTAACAGCTTTGATTGAACATACAGGACAAATGTCACTATCCGTTGCCATCGTATGTTCTGGCAGCGACTTAGCAAACAGATAGCTGAGTATGGGCTGTCGACCACGGGGGAAACTCGAAAAACCACATAAATAGGCCGCCAGTAAATTTTCGAGGGAAAGATTAGGCTGCTTTAGTATCGCTTTATAGCCGAGCACCACATCATCATGACTCAGCTTAACCCTGTCGTTAACCGGATAGCCACTCTGTTCAATCAATGCGATTTCGGTATCAGATAGGCCTTGATAGGAGTAGATAGAGGTTCCCGTATCAACATCAAACACATCGCCATTATCGATTCTTTGCTGATAGCCATGCTCATCTTTGCGGTAGGACTTTTTATAATAGACTTTCTTTAATGCGTTAAATAATCCCTTATCCATTTACTGCTTCCTATTGAAAAATTGAGTGAATTGCTCTGTAACCTATAAACATGCAAGCAATAGTATCACTACATGCTTCTCCACCACACCCTTGAGTCACACCACAGCGCACCACCACGTTGACGATTAATTCATTCTCCTTAATAAAAGGTGCCACTAAAACTGCAATAAATTGGCCCTTTAGCCGTTCTTATCTGAGTCACCACAACCTAGACCGGCTCAAAGACACAAGCCTAGCTCAATAGCTTGATTAAAAAGAATAACCAAATAACACGGAGAGATGACTGATGCAGTCCCTACTACAGCGCTTTTTACTGACCACCAGCCTATTACTCGGCAGTTTTACCACGTTAGCCCAACCTATCGCCAAGGATGAATATTCGGTGAGCCCATTACTCAATGGCGAGCAAATCCCCGCAATCACTTTGCAAGACATGAATGGCCAAAGTGTTGATTTAGCGAAATTAACGGTACAAAAGCCAACCATTTTCTTCTTTTACCGTGGCGGCTGGTGTCCGTTTTGCAATAACCAGATGGGCCAGCTTAAAGCCATCGAACCTAAGCTTATCGACATGGGCTTTCAACTGGTGGGTATTTCACCCGATACACCCGCACAATTAAGGGCATCAGCCGCTAAAAACGAACTTAAATATCAGCTGCTTTCCGATGAAAAAATGCAGGCAGCGCAAGCCTTTGGTCTTGCCTTTTACACCAGTAAACAAGTGACAGATACTTACCTGAGTCGCTTAAAACTGGATAACCCACTGTGGACCACACCCGAAGGCGATAAGCGCTTAGTTCTGCCAGTACCAGCAATTTATATCGCTGATACCCAAGGATTAATCCATTTCCAATATGTGAATCCCAACTACAAAGTGAGACCCGCGCCTAAGTTGATTCTAACGGCCGCCAGCCTCGTGGGTACGACAGAATAATCTATCCATCATCTAAGCAGTCGCTAAGAATCGTTATCGATTTAGCGGCTGCTTTGCTAAACTAGCTTGGCCGCAATCGATACCACACGTTCCATTAGATCAATCCTTTAGCCCGCGGCGGAGCCACAATGAATTCTCAAACCTATAACCAAGCCGTACTCGAACTCGCCCGCGCGGGTCTTGCCGATTTAACCGCCTCAGCCCAAGCTAAAAAAGCCCAACGAACAGCCGCGCAGGAGAGTCATTTTCTGTGTAACTGGATGGTTGAGGCGCTCAAAGAGAAGCGTTTCTCGAAACTGGTGGCCGACGATCTCACGGCATGGATCCGTATGGCGCGCAGCCAAGGTGCTGGCGCCGAACTTAAGCGGTTATTGGAAAGAATTGTTCATCAATATCAGAGCGTTGAAAACTCGCACGTGGAGTTAGGTACAGCATTAAACGCTATGATTGCCGAGTTAACCCAGCTCGAATGGCTAGTGTTTACTGACACCGAAATTAACACCAAGCTTAAGCTAGACGCCGATGGCCAATCGAGCTTAGTTATTGATGTAAAAGAGTTTACTCAACATATTCAAGACAATCAGCTTATCAAACCCATCAACTTTTATGTTCGCGCCGATGAGCAGCTGTTGACTCAAATCGCCCTCTCCCATGGTTTGCTGATAAGCCAAGGTAATAAGAAAACTAGCCTGATTAAACACCATAAGACCTTTCAAATTTACCCGCACAATCAGCTGCCAGCCCTGTGCCTACTCTTGGCTTAAGCCCAAAAAGCTGCTTGAATAGGGAAACTGCGCTATAGATAACAAATTTTTCACAATGACTAGGTAAGATATAGCGCAGTCACCGCCAAGCTCGTTCAACCAAGGAGTGAAGGATAAGATGGTTAAAGGACGTATTCTCTGTCGTTGGCGAGCGCACGCCGTTTTATTACTTCTGTTGTTTACACCGCCTTCCTTTGCCCAACTACTCAAGTACAACATCACCGGCTCCTATTCTTGGTATCCCTATTTTATTGCGAATCAGCCCGAAGCCCCCGGCATGGTGTCTGAGTTAATCCCACTGATTTTATCCTTAGCCAATATCGAGGGCGAAAACCTGTCCTTGCCGCCAAAACGGACGAACAACGCCCTTGAAACCGGCCAGTTAGACTTTGATGTGGTCAGCCCAAGTTGGTTTACGGATCAAGACTTTGGCCCCTTATTTGTTAAATCCGATCCCATTATGCCCATCACAGAATACGTGGTGACCAGACCCGAGAATGTCGAATCCTTTAAGGAAGTCACTGAAATTAAAGGTAAGCAAATCGGTACCGTCAGGGGATATTTGTACCACGATGACAAGGAGTTTATCCGTGTCGATTTTACCTCGGAGCAAGAGCTGATTAAGGCATTGGATAAACACCGCATCACGGCCATTATCTCGGGTAACTATCCCGCCTTATATTGGTCGAACAAGCTTAAGATCCCCGTAGGATTGGCGGCGGTGCATTCCGATGGCGTATTGGTGCTCAGGCTACGTAAGGAGCATGCCGATCTACTGCCCGCACTCAATCACGCGATAGCACAGCTAAAAGCCGACGGAAAAGTGGAACAAATTATCCAAAAATACACCCAAGCCTTTGCCAGCTAAACCGAAAAAAGCTCATGTTTTTAGGAGCTCACAAGAAACTAGCTCTGCAATAACGTGACAAGCTTAGTTTTTGTAAATCATAACGATGAGATGGGTATTTAAGAGGATTTTGCGTTTTGCGCAACCTTAGGTTTTAACACCAAACGCTGCCCCTGATTAAGATGGGTGGTGCAGGCAACCCGCAATAAAGAAGCAAAGTTTGCCACTTCTCCGTGGCGAGTTAACACTTCACGATAAATACGGGTTAAAAACACCGCCACACTCAGCTCGGCATCTTCGGCAATCTCTTCAATAATCTGCCAAAAAATCGCCTCGAGCCGCACGCTCGTCACGACCCCATCTATTCGAATAGAGCGGGTTTTGAGTTCAAACAGTTCGGGTTCGGCACCGGAATAGATTTCACACACAATATCACTCCCCAAGCGGCGATTGCGCTAAGCTCTAGCATTGCGCTTAGCTTAAGTCCCCAGCGAATACTCAACTTAAGCCCTACCCGAACTGTTATGCCATAAATAACGTTAGATGAATATCGTTAATTCAATAACTTGTTAAACTGCGCCAACCATGCAGGATGCGCTGGCCAAGCGGGCGCCGTGACTAACTTGCCATCGGTGATTGCCGCCGTCACCTCAATCTCGCAATACTCGGCGCCCGCTTGTTTCACCTCAGGCGCACAAGCTGGATAGGCAGACACTTTCTTACCGCGTACCACATCGGCCGCCGTCAGTAACTGCGCGCCATGGCAAATCGCCGCTATGGGTTTATCTTGGGCAGCAAAGTCCATCACCAAGGCGATCACCGCAGGATTTAGGCGTAAATACTCAGGCGCACGGCCACCGGGAAGCAGCAGCGCATCAAAATCACTGGCGTTGGTACCGGCAAAGTTGCCATTTAGGGCAAATAAGTGTCCTGGTTTTTCGGTATAGGTTTGATCGCCTTCAAAGTCATGGATAGCCGTTTTAATGGTTTGTCCCGCCACTTTATCAGGGCAGACAACCGTTACGCTGTGCCCCACCATTTGTAGGGCTTGGAACGGTACCATTAGCTCATAATCTTCAACAAAATCACCAGCGATGATCAAAATATTGGCCATGAGAAACTCCTTTTATTCGATAAGGGAAAACGCAACATCGGATTTCACTCTACTCCGACCATTAAATTTAGGGTAATAGTGGAATACTACAAATTGGCGCTGCGGTTTCAGGCATAAAAAAAGCGCCCGCAGGCGCTTTAATCTAAGCCATTAATATCAATTACTTATCTTTGGCTCTATCACAGTATGTTGCTGGCTATAACCATTTAATCCGCTATTCGCCGACTTCACTACATTTAAGGCTTCGGTAGTTAAAGCATTATTGCCATTGAGTAGGTCATTTAAGGTGCCAGACTCAGATTGCACTAAACCTAACTCCCGCAGCATGGCATCCACCACTGGCGCATTGGCACGGTAGTTTAACGCGGCGCTGGTTACTTGCTCGGCGATACCGCCTTGATGCGCGACCGCGCCATCAGCTCCCGATGCCAGTTGATTACCAGTGCCATAACCTTGAAGAATTTTAATGCCTTCAATATTTTCCAGCGGTTTAACTGCCTGCGCGACAATCTCAGGCAGTGCTTTTAAGATAGCGAGGGATTTTTGCAGTGCAATCTGCTCATCGCGCAGCACGTTTTCGGCTTCGTACAGAGCTTGTTTACCCGCAGCTTCAACCGCATAGACCTTCTCGTCGGCCTCGGCTTGCAGCTTCTTGGCATCGGCACTGGCGCGGGCTTCAATCAGAATCGCGCTCGATCTGTCTTCGGCGGCACGTTTTTCCGCCTCGGCTTGTACTGTCACGCCCACCGCATCGCGCTCCGCTTCTTTGCGAGCATCGATTACTTCAATCTCTTTACGACGATTCGCTTCAGCCACTTGGCGCACTGTAATAACCGCTTCTTCTTTCTCTACCTTGGTTTTTTCCGCTTCAGCGGCGCGGGCACGGGCGGCAGACTCTTCTTCCGACTTCGCGGCTACCGCGATGTGTTTTTCCTGCTCGGCGACTTCGATATCACGTTGCTGTTGAATACGGGCCTGTTCGATAGATTTGCGCTTTTCAATCTCGCGGGTTTCGATGTCTTTAGTCTTTTCGATTTCCGCAGTTTCGATTGCACGCTCTTTGGCAATCTCGGCTTCGCGTTCTTCACGGGACTTGTTTTCTTTTTGCTTAATAATTTCCGCTTTTTGCTCGGCACGCTTAAATTCGAGCGACTGTTGCTGCACCAGACGCGCTTCTTCTTCGGCCTTTTCAATCTCTAGCGATTCTTTTTCAGCCTCTAGGTTACGCTGCTCGATCTTGATGCGATTTTCCTGCTGGATATCGTTGGTTTCTTTACGTTTTTCTTCGATAATCTTGGCTAAACGTGCACGACCTTCAGCGTCGAATGCGTTATTTTCATTAAAGAATTGCAGATCAGTCTGGTCAAAACCCGTCAAAGAAACGGATTCGAGCTCTAGCCCGTTTTTCTCGAGATCGTTAGCGACGTTATTCTGCACCCGCTGGACAAAATCGGCGCGCTGCTCGTGCATTTCGGTCATGGTCATTTCCGCCGCGACCGCACGTAACACGTCAACAAACTTAGATTCCATCAGCTTTTTCAGCTCTTCCACGCGCGTGGTACGGGTACCTAAGGTTTGTGCCGCCATTGAAATGCCTTCGGCATTGGGTGCCACACGCAGATAGAAGTCTGCCTTCACATCGACGCGCATTCTATCCTTAGTGATCAGCGCATCTTTTTGGGTTTTCTCCACTTCGATACGCAGGGTATTCATATTTACCGCGATGGTTTCATGCAGCACGGGTAAGACGATTGCGCCGCCGTCCTTAATAATTTTTTCACCACCAAACCCCGTACGAACAAAGGCCATTTCCTTCGTTGCACGTTTATATAACTTGGCGAAAATCAGACCAATCACAATCAGGCCAATCAATACCATTCCGGCAACTAACAACACGAAGTTGCTCGAACTGGTTACATCGTTTAACACATCCATTTGCTTTCCTTTTTCGTTAATGGCTTTGGAAAATTAATTATCAAAGCGAGTCGCAGACCAGACTCTTCCTTCTCGTTTCAGCAGCACCACTTGCGTGCCGCTGGCAAACTCGATCCCCGAGGTTTCGGGTTCGACTAATACATAATGTTTTTGTTGATGTTTATCGCGCACCACGGCTTCCGATGGCATGCCCTTCATAGCGCAGCCTAAGGTGATAGTGCCGACATAACCGCTTAAATCATCAAGGGATATGGCGGTAGACTCATTCTTAGGGAGCAGTTCAGCCAATATCCGCCCGAGATAGCGACAGGCAAACGCACTGCCAACCACGGCAATCGGTAAGGTAAAGAGTTGGGGTAACAAGACGCCCGTGAAGAGCAGGCTCAGGTAATTTGCAATATAACCGACAATCGCAAAGCTGGTCAGTGCCAGCACAAACCAGATAAGTAAGGGTAATCGATTTAGACACAACCAGCCCGCAATCCCCGTCAGGCCAGTACCGCCAATCTCGGCATCATAATCCACATCGGCGGGCACCCATTGGTCGAGCGCACTCATCATGCTTAACCCTATCACTAGGGCTAAGGCTTCAAACACACCAAGGACAAGCACGCAGGCGAAGGCAATAGTGTAAGGTAGGTTAGGCTGTTCAACTAAAAACGCCCACATAGTCATCTCCTTGAACGATACAGCATTCCATTTACTTCACTGTAATTATCAACTTACGAGCGACAGAATAGCAAGGCGAGCCTAGTTTCCAAACAAAAAAGTTTCCAAACAAAAAATTTACCCTAAAACGGATTTTGACTAAATCCTTGCTGCGCTAGAATCGCATGGGCCGTCATCGCAGACAGGGCCATATCGACACCCGGTAACAAAGAGGCGTTGTGTAAGTCAAAATAAGCGGCGCTCTGACCACAGATATAAAACTTCACCCCGTGGGCCACTAAGGTTTTCACTAAGGCTTTATTGGGGTTTTGCGCACCGTTGTGTTGCTTGGCATAAAAGCTATCATCGGCTAAATCGCCAACGGCACTGCCATGCACCACCATCGCTAGCTCAATATCGCTTTCTTTAACGCCAGCAGCCACGTGCATATTGATAAAACGAGCAAGGCTGTCGAGCTGACGATTCACTTGGCCGACATCGGCCGCCTTACTCATATCGAATGCCACCTTAAACTTCATCCCCGCAGGGATAGCAAGGGTGCTTTCGACCTTAGCCACTTCACCAAATTCGGGGATGGCGGTTCCAGGCGCAAAGCTCTCGGCTCCGGCATGGGCGGCACTGGATAAACCGACCAACAGCGCCATGGTCATGGCTTTAAGGGTTTTAGTGTGATGTGATTTTGGCTGCATGATATTATCATCCTGTTATTGTTATTTTTTCGTGCTAATAGATAACGACAGCACCTTAAGATTGAGTCTATGGATACCGCTATGAACACCAAAGAACCTACGCCAAGTTACGATAAACTCACGGCCCATTTCCAGAGAATTTCACATTTTGAACATTTTAGTGCGCTAGGTGATTGGGATCAGGCCGCCATTATGCCCCTCGGTGGCGGCAGTGAACGGGGCGATGCCATGGCAGAGCTGGCGTTACATATCCATAGCCTTAAAACGGCGCCAGAGCTTGGCGATAACCTCGCACAAGCCTCGCAAGAGGCGCTGAGCCCAGAACAACAGGCCAATCTGAGGGAAATGCAATATCAGTATCAACAGGCGACCTTAGTGCCGGGAGAGCTGGTACAGGCCAAAACGAAAATGGCCTACCAGTGTGAAAATGCCTGGCGCGAGCAACGCAAAAACAATGATTGGCAAGGTTTTAAACCGAATCTAAAAGCAGTGATCTCCCTCGCGAGGGAAGAAGCCTTAATTCGCGCGCAGGCGCTTAACATCTCCCCCTATGATGCCCTGCTCGATAAATTTGAGCCCGGCATGACCACCGCAAAGCTCGAACAGACCTTTGGCGACTTAAAAACGTGGTTACCCAGTCTTATCCAAGATGTGCTGGCAAAACAAGCCAGTGAACCCAAGCTTACCCTTAACGGCCCCTTCGAAATCAAGGCACAGCAAGCCCTAGGCCAAGCGGTGATGGCCTATTTAGGGTTTGACTTTAACCATGGCAGGCTCGATATCAGCAGCCACCCATTTTGTGGTGGAGTGCCAAGCGATGTACGCATCACGACGCGTTATAATGAAGCCGATTTTAGCAGCGCTATCATGGGCATAGTGCATGAAACTGGCCACGCCCGTTATGAACAGGGCTTACCGAAACCATGGCGCGGTCAGCCCGCAGGATTGGCTCGCTCCATGGGCGTCCATGAGAGCCAAAGCTTATTTTGTGAAATGCAGCTCGGTGCCAATCCCGCGTTTTTACGCCAATTACAACCACTGATTAAACAGCATTTGGGCTGCGAGTTCAGCGCCCAAGACTTGGCAAGACACTATACCCGCGTCAATCCGGGGCTTATCCGTGTCGATGCCGATGAAGTCACTTACCCTTGCCACATTCTATTGCGCTTTGAGGCCGAAAAAGCCTTTATCGACGGTAGCCTGAGTGTGGATGACCTTCCCGATTTTTGGTCAAGCCAGATGCAACAACTGCTTGGGATCAATACCGATGGTAATTATCGCGATGGTTGTATGCAGGATATCCATTGGGCCGTGGGTGAATTGGGATATTTCCCAAGTTATACCTTAGGCGCCATGTATGCCGCCCAATGCCGTTTTGCGCTGGAGCGAAGCTTAGGCCCGATTGAAAACCTTATCGATAATGGGCAGTTATCCCAAGTATTTGACTGGCTTGGCACCCACATTTGGTCCAAAGGCTCATTACTGACAACGGATGAGCTCATCATTCAAGCCACTGGCGAGCCGCTCAATAGCCAATATCTTGCTAAACATTTGAAGCAACGTTATTTGGGATAAGCGCGGTAAACCGCCCAGACAATCGCTGCACTGCCGAGTTTCAAAGCTTTTGCTGCGATTTGGGTATATAATCCCCAACTTATTTATTCACACTGTTTTGGACGGAAAAAGGTCGACCATGTTACTGCGTGCAATCACCTCAGAGGATTGGGATGCTATTTTACAGATCCAGGAAGAATGTTACTCCCAACTGGATCCTGAACCCCTGCATGTATTGCAAAGCAAGTGGCACGTCTCACCTCAATCCTGCTTTGTGTTTGAGGTGAATGAGTCGGTGGTGGGCTATTGCCTCGCCCACCCTTGGACCACCAATATGCCTCCAGCACTGTATGAGCCCATCACTCAGTTACCTAAGGCCGATACCTTATATCTGCACGATATAGCCATCTCGGTAAAGGCTCAGGGTTTAGGCGCTGGCTCCAAGGCCCTAACGCGCTTAAAGCAGCTCGCGGATCGTTTTAACTTGAGCTCCCTCTCTCTGGTCGCGGTACAAGGTGCCGATAGCTACTGGCGTAAAATGGGCTTTAAACCTAAGGCCATAGAGAAATGCCTTGGCAGCTATACCGACGATGCAATGTATATGATTTATAAGCTTAATCATCGAGAAGAATGATGAACCCCACCCTAACGACTATTGGTTTACTCTGTCTTAGCAATATTTTTATGACCTTCGCATGGTATGGGCATTTAAAATCTTTAGGTTCAAAGCCTTGGATTATTGCCGCCTTAGTCAGTTGGGGCATCGCCCTATTTGAATACCTACTGCAAGTGCCCGCTAATCGCATCGGCTACACAGTGATGAATGTCGGCCAACTAAAAATCCTGCAGGAAGTCATCACCTTAAGCTTGTTTGTGCCCTTCGCCTATTTCTATATGAAGGAGCCACTCAAACTCGACTATCTCTGGGCGGGCCTGTGTATCCTCGGTGCGGTGTATTTTATTTTTAGAAGCGAATTTAACTAATTCCAGACTTATTTCAGGACTTTTTCAGGAGAAAACCATGGCGCGTCAAGTGACTTACACCTTCAAAGGTGAGACGAAAACCATCGCCTTTAGTTATGATAAACACCGCGATTTATATGAAGCCGTGGCCGAGGCCGAAGGAATTGACTTAACCAAGTTTCTCGCAATGGAACAACAAATTGCCATGACCTCACGCAAAGGTGCCAAGGCTGAAAAAGACTATCGCAAGGTCGAGTTTGCGCGCTTTGGGTTTAGCAATATCCACTTTGTACGCGATGAAGAACCCGAGGCCTAAGCCTTATCGCCATTTATCCATTTAGAATTAGGATTGCAGATGTTAAACGCTGAACATGCTAACTTTCCCCGAGCAGGATTCTTCCGCCGCTTAGGGGCAATGATCTATGACCTGCTGCTCGCAGTAGCCGTGTATATGTTTGCTGGCGCCATCGGCTTTGGTATTTTCTTCGGACTCACAGCCTCGGGCCTGATTAGCATGAATGGCTTTGAACATGTGTCCGACGCCCTCAATGGCACGCCGATTTACCATGGGATTTATCAACTCTGGTTAGTGCTCTGCGTAGGCACTTTCTATGCGCTTTTTTGGAGTAAGGGTGGTCAAACTCTCGGGATGCGCGCCTGGCGCCTTAAGATCCAACATCCTAATGGCCAAAATCTAAGCCTTATCACCGCCTATGCACGCATCGTCTGGTCATTACTCGGGATTGGTAATCTGTGGGTGCTGATAAACGACGATAAACTCGCACTACAGGATATGATGACCCGCTCTGAAGTGGTTGTTCTTTCTAAGGAAGCCAACCAAATGCGCAATTGGCATGGTGCATAAACTACAGGCGGTTAAATCATAGCGCTTAAACCATAGCGCTTAAACCTAGCACCTAAGCCTCACAACCGTGATTGAGCTAACATTGCCCCAATAAAAAACGACGCCATGGCGTCGTTTTTTATTGCCCGTGTGTATCACCGCCGGATAAAGTAGAAGGCAATGCCAGTAAATAGCAGACTCGGCGCGATGGCCCCCACGTAGGCCGGCAACTCATACACCATACTCATGGGACCAAAGATCTCGTTACTGATATAGAAGCTAAACCCAGCAACCACACCAAGCAACACCCGCGCCCCCATAGTCACAGTCCGCAGTGGTCCAAACACAAAGGATAAGGCCACCAGCATCATCACCCCGACCGTCACAGGCTGCATCACCTTACGCCAGAGGGCTAATTCGTAACGGCTTGGATCTTGGCTGTTGTTTTTAAGGTAATCTAAGTAACCCATTAAGCCGCGAATCGATAAGGCCTCGGGCTTGACCGATACCACGCTGAGTTTGTCGGGCGTGAGACTTGAGCGCCAAATATCTTCGTCTAAGTGTTCGAGCTTCACTTCGTCATAGCTTAAGTCAGTACGCTTCACACCCATAAGATGCCAGCTGTCCTTACTGAATAAAGCACTCTTAGCATACACCACATTCGTAAGCTTTAACTCACTGTTAAACTTATACAAAGTAATATTATTCAGCTTATCAATATCGGCGAC
This sequence comes from Shewanella sp. FJAT-51649, assembly GCF_019457435.1. Classification (NCBI taxonomy): domain Bacteria; kingdom Pseudomonadati; phylum Pseudomonadota; class Gammaproteobacteria; order Alteromonadales; family Shewanellaceae; genus Shewanella; species Shewanella sp. FJAT-51649. The sequence goes on from NZ_CP080411.1 coordinate 3,449,002, forward strand.
TTCACCAATATTCACGAACAAATCGCCGTCTTTAGCCCAAATGCCTCGGTGGGATTTAATCAAACTGCCGCCGGAGAGTTTAATGGCTTGGAGTTCATTGGCCTTTTGCTCGGCCACTGGCGCGCCCCACTCACCCAATGCCATCACCATCAACATCAATGGCACTGCGGTTTTCATCGCAGATAAGGTGATCTGCAACCGCGACATCCCTGAGGCTTGCATCACCACCAGCTCAGAGTTCGAGGCCAGCATCCCCATGCCGATCAAGGCGCCTAACAGCACCGCCATCGGGAAAAACATTTCAATATCGCGAGGCACAAGGAATAACACATAAATGCCTGCATCCATCATAGTGTAGGAACCACGCCCCACTAAGCGCAGCTGGTCAACCCACTTAATGATGCCCGACAAGCCCGTCAGCACCAGCAAACACAGCGCCGAAGTGCTTAATAAAACTCTGGCGATATAAAGGTCTAAAATCTTCATGCGGCCACCTTTTTACGCGCCATTGCCGTCGATAAACGAGCAAATAAGGGTCTGTCTTTTCCTAGGAGTAAAATCCCCATAATGAGTGCCGACAAATGGATCCACCACATGCCTAAATATTGTGGGATCACCCCATCCTGCAAGGCTTTACGTCCCGCGACCATCAGGCCAAAGTAGCCAAGATATAACAGTACTGCCGGGAGCATTTTGGCAAATTTACCTTGGCGCACATTGACTCGCGCCAGCGGCACGGCAATAAGTGTCATGATAGGAATCGCCAGCGGAATCGCTAAACGCCAATGGAACTCAGCCACGGCTTCAGGTCCTTCGACTTTCATCAATTCAGTGAGCGGTAAGGCAGAGAGTTTACGGCGACGCTCATCGACCTGTTGCTCTTTGATTTGCATCTTATAGCCACCAAATTCAATCATTTGGTAGTCTTTCTGTTGTGGGCTGCCCTGATAGCGCACTCCATCATTGAGCTGTAATTGCTGCGAGCCGTTCTGATCTTCCAGTACCCGTCCGCCCTTCGCCACCACCACGTTGGTTAAACCAATTTCGTCATTGGGGTCGGGCAACTGGGCCACAAACACTTTATCCAAGTCGTTATCCTTGCCGATACGCTCGACAAACAGCACAGCACGGCCGTTAGGACTCGCCTGAAAACGCCCCTGCACTAATGCGGCAAGTCCCGCTTCGGATTGAGCTTTTTCGAGCACTTGGTTTTGTTGCTCCTCGGCCCAAGGCGCGACATAGAGGGATAAATAGCCAGTAAACAACATGTTGATAACGGCGAGGATCAAAGTAACTCGGGTAACATACCATTCACTTACGCCAACACCGTGGAGAATGACCATTTCATTCTCGGCATACATGCGGCCGTGGGCCATGAGGATCCCAAGGAACAAACTTAAAGGTAAAACGAGAACAACAAGATAGGGTAAGTTGAGGCCTATCAAGGTAGCGATAAGAGAGGCAGGAAATTCACCGTCTGAGGCGTCGGCCAATATGCGCACGAAATGCTGGCTAATAAAAATAGTTAACAGTACGAAAAGTACTGCAATTTGCGCCTTTAAAACTTCTCGAATAAGGTATCTAAATACAATCACAGGTAGGATCCGGTCTCTAAACTTATCTTTTTGCTGGTAACAGACTAACTTTCATGTAAACTGTTTACTTTTGGTAGTTTTCTGACCAGCTTCAGGGGTTCCTGGCAAACGATAAATGTCACGGATATTTCACAAAAACGTGACTCAAGTGCCGAGAATAAATCACCTTTGGAGTAATAACTTAGGCCCTTTTCGGGACAAGCAGACATTATCCAATAAATATAAAAATTTGTCTTTAAGAATCTAGGAGTGCTCATGGAGTTTAGCGTAAAGAGCGGTAGCCCCGAAAAACAACGCTCAGCCTGCATCGTTGTCGGTGTTTATGAACCCCGCCGTCTATCCGGCATCGCCGAGCAATTAGACAAGATTAGCGAAGGTTATATCAGTAATCTACTGCGTCGCGGCGATTTAGAAGGTAAGCCTGGCCAAATGTTATTACTGCACCACGTTCCTAACGTATTGAGTGAACGAGTGCTGTTAGTCGGTTGCGGCAAAGAACGAGAACTAGACGAGCGCCAGTACAAGCAGATCATCACTAAAACCATCAACACCTTAAATGAAACGGGTTCAATGGAAGCCGTGTGCTTCTTGACCGAGTTACACGTGAAAGGTCGCGATACCTATTGGAAAGTTCGCCAAGCAGTCGAGACGACCAATAGCAGTTTATACAGCTTCGATGCGCTCAAAACCCGTAAAGGTGAGACCCGTCGTCCGCTGCGCAAGTTAGTGTTTAATGTCCCAACTCGCCGCGAACTAACCTTAGGTGAGCGTGCGATTGAGCACGGCATGGCCGTGTCTGCCGGTATGCATTTATGCCGCGATGTGGCTAACATGCCACCAAATATCTGTAATCCAGCCTATTTAGCCTCTCAAGCTCGCCAATTGGCCGAAGTTCACGAAAACCTGCATGTCACGACTGTGGGCGAAGAGCAAATGGCGAAACTCGGCATGAACTCTTACCTTGCCGTTGGCCGTGCCAGTGCCAATGAATCCATTATGACAGTGATGGAATACAAGGGTGCAGTCGATAGCACAGAGAAACCTATCGTATTGATTGGTAAAGGATTAACCTTCGACTCAGGCGGTATTTCATTAAAACCAGGCGAAGCCATGGATGAAATGAAATACGACATGGGCGGCGCTGCGGGTGTTATCGGCACCATGAAAGCCATCTGTGATATGAAGCTGCCCATCAACGTCGTCGGTATTCTCGCGGGTTGTGAAAACATGCCATCGGGCAATGCTTATCGCCCAGGTGACATTTTAACCACAATGTCGGGTCAGACCGTTGAAGTCCTCAACACCGACGCCGAAGGCCGTCTGGTACTGTGTGACGTATTAACCTATGTTGAGCGTTTCGACCCAGAGCTAGTTATCGACACGGCAACACTGACGGGCGCCTGTGTGATTGCCTTAGGCAAACATGCCTCAGGCCTGTTCTCATCACACAACCCTCTGGCACACGAGCTACTCAATGCAGGTGAGCAGAGTGGTGACCGCGCATGGCGCATGCCTCTGTGGGATGAGTACCAAGATATGCTCGATAGCCCATTTGCCGATATGACCAACTTAGGTGGTCGTCCAGCGGGCGCGATTACCGCGGCTTGTTTCCTGTCTCGTTTCGCCAAGAAGTACAACTGGGCTCACTTAGACGTGGCGGGTACTGCGTGGAACAGCGGCGCGAGTAAAGGTTCAACCGGTCGCCCTGTGCCAATTTTGACTCAGTTCCTGATCAATCGAGCTGGCGTAGAATTAGGCGAGTAATCGCTAACAACACTGAAAAGGCGAAGAATTTCTTCGCCTTTTTTATTTGGCTCGAAGGCGAAATGAGGATTGGCCCAGGAATAATTACAGCCTAGCAACACTAAGAGGAAAGAAAACCGCGATTGAATAATTTTTGATTGACAGCCACGCCCTCGCCCTTTAGTTTTACTCCCTATGAAAACAAATACCGCAGCTTTTTTTACTTTCTTTTTTACACCCCCACTCTAGGAGGCGGATTTACTGTGTAAAAACGAAAGTAAAAATCCAAAGCCTCCCACTGGGAGGCTTTTTCGTCTTAAACGCTCGATAATACGGTGGCAAATGAGGTCAGAATGCAAAAACCACAGCCTTTAAATCAAACGCGAGAACAAATTACTCACCTCGACAATGAGCTTCTCTCGTTACTCGCCGAACGTCGACGCCTAAGCCTTGAAGTGGCCCGCAGTAAAGAAGTGGATGTGAGACCCATTCGCGACACCCAAAGGGAAAAAGAACTGCTGGCAAGATTAGTCACCGCTGGCCGAGAAAAAGGCTTAGATGCCCATTACGTGATTTCACTTTATCAAAGCATTATCGAAGACTCAGTCCTCAACCAGCAGGCTTATCTCCACGGCCGCGCCAATCCAGAAACGCAAAAACAACAATACTGTATCGCTTACCTTGGCGCCCGCGGCTCCTACTCTTACCTAGCCGCCTCTCGCTATTGCCAACGTCGTCAGGTTGAGATGCTCGACTTAGGCTGCCAAAGTTTCGATGAGATTGTCCAAGCGGTTGAGTCAGGCCACGCCGACTATGGCTTTTTGCCGATTGAAAACACTTCGTCCGGCTCAATCAACGAAGTATATGACGTGCTGCAACATACGAGCCTCTCCATCGTTGGCGAGACAACTATCGAAGTCAGCCATTGTTTGTTGGGCAAACCGGGCAGCAAACTGAGTGATATCAAAACCGTCTACGCCCATCCGCAGCCAATCAGTCAGTGCAGCCGTTATCTGAGCCAGCACAAAGACTTAAGACTGGAATATTGCTCAAGCAGCGCCGAAGCAATGGAGAAGGTCAATCAATCTGCCGACAATAGCGCCGCTGCAATTGGTAGCACTGAAGGTGGCGCGCTGTACCAACTCGAGTCGATTGAGTCGGGTCTTGCGAACCAAAAAATTAACCAGAGTCGCTTTATCGTGGTGGCTCGAAAAGCCGTAGCCGTACCCGAGCAACTGCCTGCCAAAACCACCCTGATTATGGCCACTGGCCAAAAGGCTGGCGCCTTGGTTGAAGCCCTATTGGTGCTCAAGGCGCATCAGCTGAATATGAGCAAACTTGAATCTCGCCCTATTCCTGGCACGCCGTGGGAAGAAATGTTCTATCTGGATATCGATGCCAATATCTCCAGCGAAGCCATGCAGCAAGGGCTCAAGCAGCTCGAGAGGATCACGCGTTTTATCAAAGTATTAGGATGTTACCCCTGTGAAACCGTCAAACCGACACAACTCAGTAATAGCCAATTACTTATCGAGCCGAGCACCTCAAAAGCTGAGGTGATAAGTACGATGAGCCTTGATCCGTCTCCCTATCGCTTCAGTAAGGCGTACAAGGCGCAGGCGAGTGAAATTCACTGCGGCCCCTTTACCATTGGCGCAGGCCATATTGGTGCCATTGCCAAGATCACGCTGAGTAAAAGCCTGCTGCTAGAGTCGTCACAGGCCGCCTTATCCGCCTTTGAGCGCAGAGTAAAACAGCTAAAAGAAGCGGGTTTTCAAGCGGTAATTTTAGACGGATGCCACTCACTCGCCTCGGCCGAAGCTATCATCCCTAAGCTGCGCCAAACCCTGCATCAGTATGATTTGCTTTGTGTCATCGCCATCGAACAGGCGACGGACATGCCATTGGCGACTGGTCATGCCGACATGTTGTTCTTAACGGGCAAACAAATGTTTAATCAGGCTTTACTCACTCAGGCAGGCACCTTGCCGATCCCGCTATTCCTCGAACGTAACGATATGGCAAGTTATGAGGAGTTTATGGCGGCAACGGAGGCGATTTTAAGTCAAGGTAACCAACAGCTTATCCTATCTGACTCTGGCATTCGTACCTATAACAATGCCAACTTACCCACCTTGGATTTAGCAAGCCTTATCCAAATTAAGGCCAATAGTCATCTCCCCATTGTGATTAACCCTTGTTATGCCATCAGCGAAGATGCGCTACCACTGCAAACTCAAGGGATTAAACAGCTAAAAGCCGATGGTCTAGTGCTGAATTGCCCCCTCGAAGAAGATAAAGAACATGATTCATTAGCATTGATGGCCGAAGTCGTGAGGGAGTTATATCGCTAATTTGAGCGTATAAGGATACTGAGGAACATACAGCCACGAATATCGTGGCTGTTTTGTTTAGAACTTAGAATTTATAGCTGTGGATTTAGAACTGTAGAATTAGAGCTTAGGGTTTGGTTTTACCCTCAAGGTTAACCCCTGCTAACCTAGGTCCGCTCAGGTGCAATCAGGCTATTGGTATCTTTTGCCACCGCATTACTGCGGCGAATTAACCCCGTCATACTCGAGCCTTGCACTAGGATTGAAAACACCACCACGGCATAGGTCATCACGAGCACAAGCTCACGCAGCTCGACACCGCTTTGTGAATCGATAATCACGCCCTCGGGTAAACTCATCGCCATGGCCAAGGCTAAACCGCCTCTGAGCCCGCCCCAAATGAGTATCGACTCGGCATAGGGATTGTAAGACTTAACCAACCTAAATCCGATATAGGGCAAAAATACACTCACCGCCCGCGCCGTTAATACCAGAGGAATGGCCACTAACATAAACCACCATAATGGCGCCTTAAAGGTGACGAGCAAGAGTAATAATCCGAGCAGAAGGAACAGCAGCGCATTAAAGAAGGATTCAATCAGCGACCAAAAAGTGTAGAGTTTCACCCGCTCATGGCGCACAAAATACTTAGGCACGCTGTAGTTACCGATAATAATCCCAGCACTGACCATCGCCAGCGGCCCCGACACCCCTAATACTTCGGCTATGACATAACCCGCCGTCGGGATCAGCAAAGTGACCAGCATCAACTGGGTTTCTTCCTCACAGTAACGAAAGAAATGGTGCAACAATACGCCGAGCACGGCGCCATAAACGACGCCACCGAGCGCCTCTTGGACAAACAATAGCGAGATTTGCGAAAAGGTCAGCGGCTCAGTTGAAAAAGCCAGATGGGAGATGGCCACAAAAATCACCAGCCCTATACCATCGTTAAAGAGCGACTCCCCTTCTACCTGAATAGCAATATCTTCGGGCGCGCCCATCTTCTTCAGAATGGCTAACACGGCAATCGGATCTGTCGGTGAAATTAAGGCGCCAAAGAGCAAACAATGGCTTAAGGCCAAGGGTAATCCCAGCATGGGAGCGATGTAATAAAGCAAACCACCGACGATAAAAGTCGAGAGCAAGGTACTGACAAAGGCAAGAATAAGAATTTCCCATTTCTGATGCCTTAAGATTTTTAAGCGGATCTGCAATGCCCCGGCAAATAAGAGAAAACCTAACATGCCATTGAGCAATAGCGCCTGAAAGTCGAGCTTCTCCAGCCCTGCCACAAAGTAACCATAAACATGGCCGCCAAGCGCTTTACCGCCCAGTAATAGCAACAGACTCATTCCTAAGGCTAATGCGGTAATGGCGACGGTTTCTTGCAGCTTATGCAAACGCGAAGATGCCACAGACGTGACTAAGGCTAACGCACAGAGAATACAGAGAATTTGATAACTAGTCATAAGAGTCTCTAATCACCCTAAGATGAAGAGACTCTAGCACAAGTTTTAGACTTCTAAACCATCCAACAGACTTAGCCAGCCTTTAATAATCCGATGGCAAAACCAAATAATACCAAAGAGATAAATCGAAAGACTGAGCCAAGTGATGGGCAGACAATAGCCCAATACTAACAGACCAAGAAATATCACATTGGAGTGACGTTGCCAGCGTAGATGTGATGCCAGCAAGGCATTACCTTGCGTATGTCGTTGAGACAAGTTGATAAATAGGCTCAACAATACTGGCAGCAATAACAGCGGAAAGCCTGACATTAAGGCGTAAAGCAAATGGCCTAAGCTGCGATCTTCAATTTTTGCGGCATATGTGGTTGTCGTTGTCATTGAGAGACTCCAGCCAGACGATGGGACAGGGCGTTACTCCGCCCTCGTCTTTAACCTTACGTTCTCGCAGACATAATCGCAACTAAGGCGCAAAAATATTTCCTCGCGAGTTTTTTAATCACCAATTTTTTGAAGCGACCGATACCCTTCAGAGGCAAGTGTCAAGTCAAAGACAGCGTCACATCCGACTTGAGTTTAGTCGAGCAAGCTAATACATATCCGGCTTCGATTTCGGTAGGGGTTAAGGTCATGCGACTTGTGGACTCAGTCTCCCCTTCGAGCACTTGGCATTTGCACGCGCCGCATATGCCCGAACGACAGGCTGCAATAATAGGTAAGCCTTCGGCTTCAATCCCCTCAAGCAAGGTTTGCTCGGCCGTTAAAGCCCGCTTTTTATCGCCAATGGATAACATAAAGCTGTTACTGCCACTCACAGGAGCCTCAGTCTGCATTTCTGCCTGTTTAACGCGGCTTTGCGCCTCTTTCACCGCTGTGGCAAAACTCTCGTGATACAACTGAGTCATATCGAAGTTAAGCTCAGCAAGAATCGTTTTGATCGCCTGCATATAAGGCTCTGGTCCGCACAAAAACACGGTTCGTTCGGCAAAATCGGGGACTAAAGCTCGTAGATTATTGGCACTTAAACGGCCGATATCATGCAATACCGCCTCGGGATGCCAAGCCTTGTCAGCGGTGACATCCTCCACAAGGTAACGCAGCTTAAAATCTCGATGGCGCGTAGCCATGGTCTCTAATGAGGTTTTAAAAATAATATCGGCCTGGGTGCGAGCACTATGTACAAAAGCAATGTCGGCATTCATTTGGCTGTCGGTTAAATAACGCGACATCGAATACATGGGAGTGATCCCACAGCCTGCACTCAAAAATAGGTATTTTTTGGCAGGAATATCAAACAGATTAAACTGCCCCGTTGGCGGTAGGACTCGTACCGTTTGCCCCGGCTGTAAATGATCAATCAAGTAATTCGACACAAGTCCGCCATCGACTCGCTTAATGGTTAACATTAAGGAATAAGGCCGCGAAGGGGTTGAGGACAAGGTGTAACTGCGGCAAGCCTGCTCACCGTTGATCTCTAGCACTAAGGTCATAAATTGCCCCGGCTTATAATCAAACTTCATCGGCTCACCGGCTTGAAAGCGAAAACTCACCACATCGGCGGTTTCGTTCCAGCGCTCCACACACACTAACTGTCTAAAACCCACAACACTTGCAGGCGCAGAAGATAAAACGGGACTTGGCATGATATTTTGCATAGTACTGATATTCATCGTCTTTGTATCCATAACACTGCGGCTTTAGCGCAAAGCCGCAGTGACTCCATGCATCAATCGGCCTAGGCCACGTTCAGCATGGTCTTCAGATCGGCTTCAACTGTGGTGGTGTTACGCAGGCCAAATTTTTCTTCCAAAATTTTGGCAAGATTGGCCGTTAAAAACGCTGGCGGCGTTGGGCCGGTGCGGATGTTTTTCACCCCGAGCGATAACAGCGTCAGCAGCACGACAATGGCTTTTTGCTCAAACCATGAAAGCACGAGATTCAATGGTAATTCATTGATATCGCATTCAAAGATTTGTGATAGCGCGATAGCCAACTGGATAGCCGAATAGGCATCGTTACATTGGCCAATGTCGAGTAAGCGCGGAATACCATTGATATCACCAAATTCCAGCTTGTTGAATTTGTACTTACCACAACCTAAGGTCAGGATGACGGAATCCTTTGGCGCCGATTTCGCTAAATCGGTGAAATAACTCCGCTCCGACTTATCACCATCACAACCACCGACTAAGAAGAAGTGTTTGATAGAACCGTTTTTGACGTTTTCCACCACCGTCGGTGCTGCGGCCATTAAGGCATTTCGGGCAAAACCGATGGTGATATTGTGAGGAATTTCATCGTATTGGAAGCCATCGAGTGCGAGCGCCTTGTCGATCACAACTGAAAAATCGTCCCCAATTACATGGGTCACACCAGGCCAACCCACGATACTGCGAGTAAAGATACGGTCGCTATATTGGCCCACATTCGGGTCGATAATACAGTTTGAGGTCATCACTACGGCGCCGGGGAAATTAGCGAATTCTTTTTGCTGGTTCTGCCAAGCACTGCCGTAGTTCCCCACTAAATGGGCATATTTTTTAAAGGCGGGATACGCAAGCGCGGGCAGCATTTCGCCATGGGTATAAACATTAATGCCTTTGCCCGCCGTTTGCTCGAGGATAAGCTCTAAGTCCTTCATATCATGGCCAGATACCAGAATCGCTTTGCCTTTAACGGCTTTAGTGTTGACGACAGTCGGTTCAGGATGACCAAAGGCTTCGGTCTCGCCCGCATCGAGCATCGCCATGATATGGTAGTTTAGTTGACCAATATCCATGGCCGTGGTGAACAGTTTGTCGGCATCGACGCTAGGCTCACCGAGAAACGCCATAATCTCATGGAAGCGACCAGCAATCTCAGCATCGGTTTTACCTAAAACACGGGCGTGCTCCATGTAAGCCGCCGCCCCTTTAAGGCCATATAAGCACAGTAGTCTCAGCCCAAGGATATCTTCGTGGACTTCATTTTTATCTTTATTGAGTAAGGCGACTGGTGCTTGAGACAACATTTCAGGCTTGCTGGTGCCCAACACAAATTGCGCCACAGGGGGGAGCGATTCTGCCTGTTTACCCGCAGCTTCACACGCCGCTTCATAGGCATTTTTTAAACTTTCACGGTACTCAGCCGCCTGCTTGGCATAGGCGATGATGCGTTCGTCATCGAAGTTGACGTTGGTTAGGGTCGAGAAAAAAGCTTTAGGAACAAAGGTATCCACCTCAGAGTTAATGACGCCCAGTTCACGCGCCTTAGTCGCATACACTGAAACACCTTGCAGCATATAGATTAACAAGTCTTGCAGATCCGAGGTCGCGGCCAATTTGCCGCACATGCCCTGGGCATAGCTACAACCGTTGCCAGCTGGGGTACGAATAGTTTGCTCACACTGAATACAAAACATGGATAGACTCCTAATTTAAATTCATGCTTTATTTTTGCATGTTTAAAATAAGTCTACCGAAACCGTAAATAAGCGATAGCCTTTTCTTGGCTCGAATGCGAAATCTTAGAGAGAGATCACCTTCAGTAATTGCTAATTAACACAATAACGCCCGCCTGAAAAACCTAAAAAAATACCCATCAAAGATGGGCATTTTTATGGCTAACTCATTCATTATCAGTTTGTTTTCATATCACTGACCGATTGCAGCATCATGCGGCTTTCACGCTGAAACTGAGGTGCAAAATCACCAAACCATTTTGCCACCGTTTGGAACTGGCTGATAAACGCGTCCCTATCGCCCCGCTTTAACAGTTCTAATGCTTCGCGATAGTTATCCAAATAATCGCCAATCGCATGCTGGCTATCCTGCTGGGCAAAAATAATATCGGCATAGAGTTCTGGGCTTTGGGCAAACAAACGCCCGACCATGGCGAGCTCTAAGCGATAGATAGGTGAGCTAAATTGCAGCAGGGTTTCTATATCCGCCTCTTCTTTGCAAAGATTCAAGCCATACACAAAGGTCGAGAAGTGGCGCATCGCCTGTACCAGCTGCATCGCATTGTCGTGACGCTCTGGCTCAGCTTCGACAATCCGTGCGCCCCAAATCCCAATTTGTTCTAGCAGCCATTGGTATTTATCGGCTTCGCGGCCATGGCACACCACCACAACCTGTTTAGCCAAACTGCCGACATCGGGGCCAAACATAGGATGAAACCCGACAACGGGTCCTTTGTGAGCGGCCAACATGGCATTCATAGGCTCAGTCTTGATCGAGGTTAAGTCGGCTAAGATACATTCCTGCGGTAATTGGGTCAGTTTCTCACGGATAATGTCGCAGGTGATGGCGATTGGCACAGTCACCAATACCAATCCGGCGTCAGCAAATAAGGTTTCCGCTTGCTGCCAATCGTCTTTATCCAGCACTTTAACTTGGTAACCCGAGAGCGACAGCATTTGTTGGAACAGTCCACCAAGCTGACCCTTACCACCGACAATCACCACTGAGCCGAGATCGTTTTTGACTTGCTTAAAGCCAACATCCTTCTCATTGAGATAGGATTCACGCATCAAGCGGCGCAAAATATCTTCGATCAGTTGCGGCGCAATGCCCATGGTTTTGGCTTCTTCGCGGCGTTTTGCCAACATTGCCGCTTCACGTTGCGGCGCATAAATCGGCAGTCCTGCGGCGTGTTTAACCGTGCCCACCTGCGCGACTAAATCTAAGCGTTTACGCAGTAAATGCAGCAATTGCTGGTCGACACCATCGATGAGTCCGCGAAGGTGTTCTAATTCAGTTGTGGTTTTTTCGTTCATCTTATCAGTCCACTACACACCTAAAATCAGGTGTTTAAACATTCGGCTCTTAAGATTGACTCTTAAGCATTGGCCACTTTGAGCATATCGAAACGCGTTGCTAATACCGAAGATAACTTCGATGCGCCCGCACGTAAAACGCTTTCGGTTTTTTCCCAATTAATACAGGAGTCTGTCACAGAAACCCCATAGGCCAATTCGCTCAATGGTTTATCACAACTTTGATTACCTTCGTTTAAATGGCTTTCTAACATCACGCCAATGATGGACTTATTGCCGTTGTAGATTTGGTTAAATACATCCTCACACACCGGAACTTGCCTGGTGTAATCCTTAGAGGAATTACCATGGCTGCAATCGATGATAAGGCGCGCATTGAGTTTGGCCTTATGTAACTGCGCCTCACATTCGGCGACGCTCTTAGCATCGTAGTTTGGCGTTGCGCCACCGCGGAGGATCACATGCCCATCTGGGTTCCCCGCAGTTTGCAATAACGCCACTTGGCCCTGTTGGTTAATCCCCATAAATCTGTGGCTACTGGCCGCCGATTTCAGCGCGTTAATGGCTACATCGAGCTTTCCGTCTGTGCCATTTTTAAAACCAACGGGCATAGATAAACCCGACGCCATTTCCCTGTGGGTTTGCGACTCAGTCGTGCGGGCACCAATGGCTGACCAAGTCACTAGCTCCGAAATATATTGCGGGCTGATAGGGTCGAGCGCTTCGGTTGCCACAGGCAGTTCGAGTTCGGCCAACCAGATCATCAGCTCACGGGCCATCTTTAAGCCCTTCTCGACATCGAAGGACTCGTCCATATCAGGATCGTTAATCATCCCCTTCCAACCCACTGTGGTACGTGGTTTCTCAAAGTAGACTCGCATCAAAATGTAAAACTCATCGCTGAGTTCATCGTGGAGTTTTTTAAGCTTTAAGGCGTATTCCTTGGCGGCATCGATATCATGGATAGAACAAGGTCCAGTGACGATAAGCACGCGGTTATCGCGCTTATGGACAATATCCGCCACGGTTTTGCGTGCATTGAGGATATAACGATACGCGTGCTCAGAGAGTGGCAGAGCCGCTTTTAGCTCCTGCGGTGTAATAAGAACTTTCTCTGAACTAATGTGTACGTTATTGATCGTATCCTGTTGCATGCTTACCACCTAAAACTGAAGTCATATCCCCATGTGATCAGGAGTCTGGATCTCAAACCACTGCGGGGAAGAATAAATAGCCGAGGCCACCATGTAATATTGTAATGCTACACCATTACAATGAACGACCAATATGCCTATTAATTGGCAGAAGATCAAGGAAGAATTTAATAAAATCGGCACTTAACTCGAAACACACTCGAAATGGCTAAAAAGACAAACTGCAGGCAACAAAAAACCGCCACTAGGGCGGTTTTCTGTGCGAACACTACGTCTTGTTTTCTGTAGCGGGTACTATTACTTAGTAGCCAGCTTTTCACGGATACGTGCAGATTTACCTGAACGATCACGTAAGTAGTACAGTTTGGCGCGACGAACGCGGCCACGACGCTTAACTTCAATGCTAGCGATCAGAGGGCTGTGCGTTTGGAATGCACGCTCAACACCTTCGCCATTAGAGATTTTACGTACTGTGAATGCAGAGTGCAGACCACGGTTACGTTTAGCAATTACAACGCCTTCGAAAGCCTGTAAACGCTCTTTATCACCTTCTTTAACACGAACCTGAACTACTACTGTATCACCAGCACCAAACGCAGGTACGTCTTGTTTCATTTGCTCATCGTTGAGCATTTTAATGATGTTGTTCATAACTTACTCCGTTCTAGAATTAACTGAGCTACGACTAAGCATTCTTGTCCATTGCTTCAACGAACTGCGCTAAAAGAGTCGATTGTTCGTCAGTCAGAGCTAGATTTTCAAATAATTCTGGCCGTCTTAGAAAAGTCCTACCAAGGCTTTGCTGCAAACGCCAGAGTCTAATTTGTTCGTGGTTGCCACTTAGCAGTACTGCGGGTACATCGAGTCCATCTAAGCTTTCAGGGCGCGTGTAATGAGGACAGTCCAGTAAACCGTCGGAGAAAGAATCTTGCTCCGCCGAAGCTTGTTTTCCTAGCACGCCAGGAACCAATCTCGATACTGCATCTATCAAGGTCATTGCAGGTAATTCGCCGCCCGAAAGCACGTAATCCCCAACCGACCATTCTTCATCCACTTCCGTTTGAATGATGCGTTCATCAATACCTTCGTATCGACCACACACCAGAATCAACCGGGATGATTCAGCCAACTCAGTAACGCCTTGCTGATCCAGCTTGCGTCCTTGAGGTGACAAGTAAATCACCTTTGCCTCTTCGCCTGCCGCCGCTTTCGCAGCATGGATGGCATCGCGTAAGGGTTGCACCATCATCAACATTCCGGGACCACCGCCGTAAGGCCTGTCATCTACCGTACTGTGTTTATCATGGGTGAAATCGCGAGGATTCCACGTGTGCAACTCAAGCAGACCGTTCTTCACGGCACGACCCGTAACCCCAAAGTCTGTTACGGCACGAAACATTTCTGGGAACAGGGTAATTACCCCTAACCACATATGTTGTACCTCGACTTAAAAGTCAGGATCCCAATCCACTAAAATCTGTTTACCTTGGACATCCACCTTTAAGATGAATTGTCCTGGGACAAAGGGAAGCATACGTTCCACTTTGCCGAAGCTATCTTTCGCATTGGCTTTCACTAAGAGCACGTCGTTCGAACCGGTTTCCACGATTTGATCGACAACACCCATGTTGTAGCCATTGGTATTAATCACTTCACAACCGATGAGGTCACGCCAATAGAACTCGTCTTCTGGCAAATCGTTCATCTGCTCTGGCAGGATCCCAATTTCGCAATTGGTGAGCATTTGTGCTCGCTCCCGCGTGGTGACACCTTCAAGCTCGGCGACAACCGCCTTACCTTGGTAACGCCACTGAATGACTTTTACTTCGCGCCATTCACCATTTTCTTTAATAAGCCAAGGTGAATAGTCAAAGATACCTTCAACAGAATCGGTATAGGCGGTGATTTTCAGCCAACCTTTAATGCCATGACAGGAGCCTAATTTCCCCAGTACGACTGGCTGTTGGTTACTGCTCATCAATCTATACCTTAACGCTATTAAGCAGCTGCTTTAGCGTCTTTGATCAATTTTGCTACGCGATCAGTTGTCGCAGCGCCGTTCGCAACCCAGTGCTCAACGCGAGCTAGGTCTAAACGTAAAGTTTCTTCTTGGCCACGAGCCAATGGGTTGAAGAAACCGACACGCTCAATGAAACGACCGTCACGAGCGTTACGGCTGTCAGCAACAACGATGTTGTAAAATGGACGCTTTTTAGCGCCACCACGAGCTAAACGAATGGTAACCATGCGTTTTCAATCCTCTAATGATTTGCTTGAAGCAAAAATAAAAACTGGAACCCCGTGTTCGCGAAGAGTCCCAGATAGAAAGCCGGAAGATTTTACCTGACTTTTCAACGAATGCAACCAAATCTGGCGATTATTAAACCTGCCTTAGGATTGCCCGCCTCATTTCAAATAGAATCAACCAACTGATAAAACATCAACTTTGATGAAAATCGCCGGAATTAACGGCCTGGAAATTTCATGCCGCCAGGCATCATGCCACGCATTCCGCGCATCATCTTCTGGATGCCGCCCTTGGCCGACATCTTTTTCATCATCTTTTGCATTTGGGTAAACTGTTTCAATAAACGATTCACGTCTTGAATTTGCGTACCAGAACCCGCAGCGATACGGCGCTTACGTGAGCCCTTGATTAAATCGGGGTTTTTGCGCTCTTTGGCCGTCATTGAGTTAATGATGGCTTCCATTTGACGGGTCATTTTACCGTCTTGGATTTGCGCTAAGGCATCGGGTGGCAATTGACCCACACCGGGCAGCTTTTCAATCATGCTCATCATGCCGCCCATGTTTTTCATCTGCTGTAGCTGCTCGCGGAAATCTTCGAGATCAAAACTTCCGCCCTGCTTCACTTTGGAAGCCAGCTTCATCGCTTTGTCTTTATCGACACCGCGCTCAACTTCTTCGATAAGCGATAATACATCGCCCATGCCGAGAATACGTGAAGCGATACGGTCTGGATGGAAAGGCTCTAAGGCATCGGTCTTCTCGCCAACACCAAGGAATTTAATCGGCTTGCCGGTAATATGACGAATCGATAATGCCGCACCGCCGCGCGCATCACCGTCGACCTTAGTTAAAATCACACCGGTGAGCGGCAGCGCTTCGTTAAAGGCTTTAGCCGTGTTTGCCGCGTCTTGACCCGTCATGGCATCGACCACGAACAGTGTCTCAATCGGTTTAACCGCCGCGTGCAACGCCTTGATTTCATCCATCATGGCTTCATCGACGTGCAGACGGCCCGCAGTGTCGAGGATCACCACATCGATAAATTTAAGCTTAGCGTGGGCAATGGCCGCCTTGGCGATATCGATTGGCTTTTGGCTCACATCCGATGGGAAAAACTCCACATCGACTTCGGTCGCTAAGGTTTCTAGCTGCTTAATCGCTGCAGGGCGGTAAACGTCGGCACTGACGACCAGAACCGATTTCTTATGGCGCGTACGCAGCAGCTTACCTAATTTGGCAACGCTGGTCGTTTTACCCGCACCTTGAAGACCCGCCATCATCACCACCGCAGGCGGCTGAGTGGCTAAATCCAGAGCTTGGTTTGCCTCGCCCATGGATTTTTCAAGTTCACTTTGAACAATCTTAATAAAGGCTTGACCAGGACTTAAGCTCTTCGCCACTTCCTGACCAACGGCACGTTCTTTTACATTGTTAACGAATTCACGCACCACAGGCAGGGCAACATCGGCCTCCAGCAGCGCCATACGCACTTCGCGCAGGGTTTCCTTAACGTTTTCTTCGGTTAAGCGACCACGGCCACTGATATTTTTCAGCGTGCGTGACAGTCTGTCGGTTAGATTCTCAAACATCGTCCTGCTCTATACCTTTAGGATCTCGATTAATGGGCTGTATTATAACGATGCGGGCGCATTATGCTACTGCTATGCCCTACTTGCGTTAACTTCGGCAACTAACCTGCTTTAGGTCATATTTTGCGATTCACCTACGACTATTTACGTCTAACAATAAGAATCTGCTAAATTTTGCAACTTATGTCACTGCCCATTTGCCGACGGCTCATGTTATTCTAGGCAAAATATTGATCTGTATGCCCCGTTTTCAAGGCACCATTAACAACACAAATAGGTTAATTACCCATGGTCATTTTTTCTGCCTCAGCCATGTTTTTTTATTGCATCGCATTGGTATTAGTGACAAGTCGACTGTTCCATCCTGAAGGCCCTAATCGAAAGGCCGTTGCCGGTGTCGCCGCCATCGCCGTGATTTTGCACGCTGCCGCCCTTTCTCAAGCGATTTTTACAACCGATGGACAAAACTTCAGCCTCACTAATGTGATCTCGTTAGTGAACTGGATCATCGCCTTCACCTTTACCGTGATGATGTTTAGGCTAAAAGTGATTGTGGTTGTGCCCGTGGTTTACGCCTGTTCTGTGCTCTCTGTAGCCCTACTCTGGTTATTGCCGCCTAAGTTTATTACTCACTTTGAACTGTACCCTGAGGTCTTGGCCCACGTAGTGCTCTCACTTATGGCATACAGCGCCCTGATGATCGCCGCCCTGTACGCGATTCAGCTGGCGATGATCCAAAATAAACTCAAGAAGAAACAATTAATGCTAAGCCCAGGCATTCCGCCGCTGATGACGGTAGAAAAACAGCTCTATCATCTTGTGATTATTGGCGTAATTTTACTGAGTTTATCCCTCGCCACTGGTTTTATCTTCCTCGATGATATGTTTGCCGATGGCAAAGGCCATAAGGCGATTCTGTCTATCATCGCGTGGTTTGTGTACATCGCCATGTTATGGCAGCAGTATTGGGTTGGCTGTAAAATTCGCACCGCGGTCATTTACACCTTAACCGGCGCGACCTTGTTATCCTTAGCTTATTTTGGCGCTCGGATTGTCAAAGAGTTAATTCTTAGTTAATAATTTCGAGTCAGCTTAGGCGCTAATTCCCTGAGCTGACTTGACACCCCGTTTATTTCTCGGTATCAACTTAACCTTATCGGCCTGATTGGAGCCTATTTTTGGACGCTATATCGACAAGCGCACTCCTCATTTTCTTGCTGGTGCTTATTCTCATCTCAGCCTACTTTTCGGGCTCAGAAACCGCCATGATGACCCTTAACCGTTATCGCTTAAGACATCTCGCCTCCAACGGTCACAAAGGGGCGCAGCGTGCACTGCAACTTCTCGATCGTCCAGATAAGCTGATTGGTGTGATCCTCATCGGCAACAACCTCGTTAATATCCTAGCGGCCCAGGTCGCTACCATTATAGGCATGCGTTTATACGGCGAGATGGGCTTAGCCATTGCCACTGGTGTATTAACCCTGTTAGTACTGGTCTTTGCCGAAGTGACACCCAAAACCTTGGCGGCGCTGCACCCTGAACCTATCGCCTTCCCCTCCAGTTTTTTACTGCGCTGGTTACTCGTGATTCTGTCGCCATTAGTGCGCATCATGAACATCATCACCTCATCCTTGTTGCGCCTGATTGGGGTGCATTCGGTCAAGACTAATGAGGCCCTCAGCCAAGAGGAGCTTCGCACCGTAGTGCATGAGGCTGGCGCCCTTATTCCCCAGCGCCACCAGGAAATGCTGTTATCGATTCTCGATTTAGAAAAAGTCACCGTCGAAGACATTATGGTGCCGCGCTCGGATATTTACGCGATTAACGTCAACGATGACTTTAAGTTTATCAATCGCCAAGTGATCCAAAGTCCACATACTCGAGTGTTGGTTTACCGCGATACCATTGACGATGCCGTCGGCTTTATTCATCTGCGTGACGCACTGCGCCTACAATCAAAAGAACAGTTCAGTAAATCCTCATTGCTACGCGCCGTAAAAGAACTCTACTTTATTCCCGAGGGAACACCGCTCAATGTGCAATTAGCCAACTTTCAGCACAATAAAGAGCGCATCGGCCTAGTGGTCGATGAATATGGTGATATCCAAGGATTGGTAACACTCGAAGATATTCTCGAAGAAATTGTCGGCGACTTCACCACCTCTATGTTGGCCACACCGAGTGAAGATATTACTGCTCAGCAGGATGGAAGCTACTTAGTCGATGCCAGTATCACTATCCGTGATTTGAATAAAGAAATGAAATGGGATTTCCCAACCGATGGCCCCAAAACCCTCAATGGCTTGATCTTAGAGTATTTAGAGGATATCCCCGCTGAGAATACTAGCTTGCGCCTAGCGGGTTACCCACTAGAAGTGATTGAAGTTGCGGATAATATGGTCAAAACAGTGCGGATCATTCCGCAGCATTATCAGTCGCCACGCTAATTTTTGTAGATAAAAAATCGGCTGGTTCCAAATGGAATCAGCCGATTCTCCTCTCCCCCAAGAGATTATTTAACGCTTTGCGTCTTTAGACGTGCTTCGAGTGCTCGGCGCTTTTCGATAGCGATAGGTGTAATCTCGGCGTCTAACTCCTTTTCCAACCCCAAGATAAAATACACTTCGGCCATTAAGAAGAACGGGCCAATTAACAATTGGTGTAAATCGTCCACAAAAGCGGGTTTGGCCTTCTCGTATTGATGGCCAATCAACTGAAAAATCCATCCCACGATAAATACCGATATAGCCAACCAGAAGGCGTTAGGAGAATCTGCCATTAGCTCAGTCGTATATACGACGGGGGCGATAAATAAAGCTAGGCCAATCGCTAACTTCGCATGTAAGCGAAAGTAATAAACCAACACACCAGCCCCTAAAATCACACCTAAACTCACATCACTCGCGCTGCCAAGTGGAATACGAATAGTCGCTAGTAATAGGAAAGCAGACCATATAATCAATGGGATACCAACGAAATGGGTTAGTATATTGCGCTGATTCAAATGCACACTCTTATAGGTTGATAGCTGCTCTACGGCGGATTTCATCTGGGGCTCCTTTTGCTGTGTCCCTGCAAATTAGTGTCTAAATACCACTTTTGACCTAACCTAGCCCAAAAATGCGAGACTGAACAGTAAAAAGTAACAAAAATGTTGCTAGGTATTTTGAGGCAATAAAAAAGGGAGCTAAAGCTCCCTTTATAGTAACGGGTAATAGATTAGCGAGATTCGAGGATAACCGTCGCAATAGCGTAGGATTTTTCATCCGCGATTGAAATGTGCCCGACCACGCCGTTGAGCAAAGCTAACCGCTGCTGCGCCCCTTCTGTAAAATCAATCGTCGGCGCGCCATCGGGCGTATTCCCAATGTGGATATGCTGAAAAGATACCCCTCGACCAATCCCCGTCCCCAAGGCTTTAGCTGCGGCCTCTTTGGCGGCAAAGCGTTTAGCCAAATAGCGGCTCGGTTGGCTATGCTGTTGATAGATATCGAACTCAGCCTCTGTCAGTACACGTTTTGCCAGCTTATCGCCGGAACGTGCCACATGGGCGGTGATACGCTCGATTTCAACTATATCAGTACCAAGCCCAACGATTGCCATTATTCGCCTCGACGACCTTCTAACATCAGCGCTTTCATGTCTTTAACCGCTGTCGCTAAGCCATCAATGGCTGCACGCGCGACAATGGCATGGCCAATATTGAGCTCATACAGCTCAGGGATCGCCGCAATAGGCTTAACATTGTGATAATGCAGCCCGTGGCCCGCATTCACGACTAAGCCTTTGCCATGGGCGTATTTCGCCATTTCGCTGATACGTGCAAGCTCTTTGGCTTCTTCTTCAGCTGTTTTAGCGTCGGCATAGCAACCGGTATGGATTTCGATAAGTGGCGCGCCAGAGGCGACTGCGGCATCGATTTGCGTCTTATCGGCATCGATAAACAGTGACACTTGAATACCATTGGCGGCTAAACGGCTTACCGCGGCAGTGATTTTATCTAGTTGACCTGCCACATCTAACCCACCTTCGGTCGTCACTTCTTGACGTTTTTCAGGGACTAAGCAAACGTAGGTCGGTTTGACTTCACAGGCGATGTTGAGCATTTCTTCTGTCACGGCACACTCAAAGTTCATCCGCGTCTTTAAGGTTTTCGCCAGCAGATATACATCGCGGTCGATAATATGACGTCTGTCTTCCCGTAAATGAATCGTGATACCGTCGGCACCCGCATGCTCGGCAACCGCCGCCGCATGAACAGGATCAGGATAACTGGTGCCGCGAGCCTGACGCAGGGTCGCAATATGGTCGATATTTACACCCAATAAGATACGGCTCATCGGGAACTCCTTTATGTTTGTAAGGCTAGAATTAACGCAGATTTGCGCCCTATTGTACTGGGACAGACAGTAAAAAACAGGAGCTAGGGCTAATTATTCCCATCTCTGCTTGAGGCTGTCGCTTGAATAAACAACTGCCGACTCACCAGCGGCTTATTTCCGAGCAAGGGTTGCAGCATAGAACGCATCAATCGTTTGGCCTCTAAAAACTGCTCTTGCAACAATTGATTATCGTTAAGTGCAGTTAACATCGCACCTTGATAGGTATGCTTTGCCCTGCTGTTCAACACAAATTGAAAGCCAAGTTCTGGCACGAGCTGATAGTAATGTTCAGGGATCAGCTGTTCGCCCTGAGTATCGCGGATAAGGGATGGCATAGCCCCAAGTTCCCGCAAAAGCGCCAGCTCAAGGTACCGCAGTTTCGACTCGCAAAATTGCGCCGCAAGCCCGACCAAGGCTTGGTGGTAGATGATGAATAACGCCTCGGCATTATGGTGAACCGACAGGGTGCGCATCAGTAATTCATTGATATACATGCCAGCATACAGGCTATAACCCGATAAAGGCACGGCTGGCGCGGCCGCTTCAATTTGGCTGATGTTTTTGAGTTCAGACTTACCACTAAATTCAAAAATCAGCGGCTGAAAGGGCTGGAGAATACTTTTGATGGAGCGTTTACCGCTCCCGACTCGCGCGACGGCATCGACACGACCAATACCATCAACCAAGAGGTTCACCAGCGCGCTAGACTCCCGGTAAGGGCGATGATGCAAAACATAACCCCGTTTCATCGGTCTGCGCGCTCGTTCATGGTCAGGCTCGGCCTATCATCAGTAACGATTAATCGTCACCATAGCCTAAGCTTCGCAGGGCGCGTTCATCATCGGCCCAACCGGATTTGACTTTCACCCACACTTCGAGGAACACTTTGTTATCAAACAAGGTTTCCATATCGAGGCGCGCTTGCGTGGCGATGGTACGAATGCGCTCACCTTTGCTACCAATCACCATCCGCTTTTGGCCTTCGCGCTCGACCAAGATCAGGGCGTTGATTTGATAAACGCCGTTTTCCATCATCTTAAACTGCTCGATTTCAACTGTCGCATCATAGGGCAATTCATCACCTAAAAAGCGCATCAGTTTTTCGCGGACAATTTCAGAGGCCATAAAACGCTGCGAACGGTCGGTCACATAATCTTCTGGGAAGAAGAAAGGATTCTCGGGCAGAGACTCTGCCGCCATCTCTAAAATGCGCTTAACGTTAGTGCCCTTACTGGCAGAAATCGGCAGGATCTCATCGAAGGGGTACTTCTTGGCCACTTCTTCCAAATAAGGGAAAAGGGCTTCTTTGTCTTTGATATTATCGACTTTGTTGATTGCTAAAACGGTTTTACGCTCTTCACCGCCACGGCGAAGTTTGCTTAACACCATCTCATCATCGGCGGTCCATGTCATACCATCGACCACAAAAATCACCATAGACACATCGGCAAGCGAACTCGCCGCCGCACGGTTCATCAGACGGTTAATTGCGCGCTGCTCTTCAATATGCAGACCCGGTGTGTCGATAAACACGATTTGGCGTGGACCATCGGTATGGATACCCATAATGCGATGACGCGTGGTTTGCGGCTTTTTCGAGGTAATACTGATCTTTTGCCCAAGCAAACGGTTCAGCAGGGTCGATTTACCCACGTTAGGGCGCCCAATAATGGCCACCATGCCACAGTAGGTCACATCATAGTGAACAGACGGCGCAGCCGCGCTCGCTGCATTCATCCTTGCCAGTAATTCATCTAAGCTCGGCTCATTGCTCGCGTTAGCGGCATCGACAGCTGGCAAGTCTGTTTTTTTGGTCATTTCTTCAGTAACTCCAATACTTGAGCCGCGGCAATCTGCTCGGCTTTACGGCGCGAACTCGCTACGCCAATCACGCTTTCGCTCAAGTCATCTATACGACATTCAACGGTGAATGTTTGATCGTGGGCATCGCCTTCTATATTGATTACTTGGTAATCGGGTAGCGGCTTCTTTAACCCTTGTAAATATTCTTGCAGTAAGGTTTTAGCGTCTTTTTGATTCACGCCGGGTTGGATCTCGGCCAAACGCTCGGCGTACCAATGCAGTAATAGCTTACGGCACACTTCGAGATCGGAATCTAAGTAAATTGCGCCGATAATCGCCTCGACCGCATCAGCCAAGATGGACTCACGTCTAAAACCACCGCTCTTTAACTCGCCGGGGCCTAAGAATAAATAATCCCCAAGCTTAAAGGCCTTAGCAATCAAGGTGAGCGTATCACCACGCACTAAGGTCGCGCGCATCCGGCTCAAGTCACCTTCAGTCGCCTTAGGAAACTGATGGTATAAGGCGTCAGAAATCACAATCGATAAAATCGAATCGCCTAAAAACTCTAAACGCTCGTTGTGCTTATTTGCCGCACTTCTGTGGGTCAATGCTTGGGTGAGGAGATCAATATTCTTGAACTCATAACCCAAAGTACGACACAAACGTGGCAAATTTTTAATCGGTTCCATTAGTGAATTCCACCTACTCGTTCAAAACGCACGCCACTTGGCACCCAAGTTGGCAGGAAGTCGGCTTTAGAACGGTCAAACTCAAAACTAATCCAGATAGCGACCGCTTTACCCACAAGATTCTCTTCAGGGACAAAGCCCCAGAAACGGCTGTCGGTACTGTTATCGCGGTTGTCACCCATCGCAAAATAATGGCCTTCGGGTACAAGGAACTCACCCGCTGGTAAATTTCCTTCACGCTTGAAGTATCCCAACATATCGGGGCGGCTTGGATTGATTAAAATATCGTGGGCCACTTCACCGAGTTGCTCTTTAAAACGAATTAATGGCACACCATCTTGGCTGAAATCACCACGGCTGATTTCGGTACGCGCCACCAGTTCTGGCTCTGGGCAATGGGTTTGCTCGGCGCCACAGGCTTTTTGGATCATCAACTGCTTGTTGCGGTAAATAATCCTGTCGCCCGGTAAACCCACCACGCGCTTGATGTAATCAATCTGAGGGTTCTCAGGATATTTAAACACAATCACATCGCCACGTTTCGGCTCGCCCGTTTCAATCAGTTTAGTGCGCCATACGGGATCTTTTAGGCCATAGCTAAACTTTTCCACCAGAATAAAGTCACCCACCAACAGGGTTGGCATCATAGAGCCTGAGGGAATTTGGAATGGTTCGTAAATAAACGAGCGCAGGATCAACACAAAGGCAATCACAGGGAAGATGGAGTGCGCGGTTTCAACCACTGTGGGTTCGCGGATGATGTTATATTCAGCTTCCTCGGTTAAATTAGCCTGCGAAGCCTTGGCTAAGGCTAAGCTTTCGCGGCGTTTAGGCGCAAATACCAGCACATCGATTAACCAGATCAACCCAGAAATCAGGGTGACTAGCACTAAAATAATGGAAAAATAGGCTGCCATTGCTTATTGAACTCCTGCCTTGAAATGTAAAGATCCAAACTCAGCGACTATTGTATTTCGACTCGCGAACTTTAGTTAACTTACCGTATTTCTAAAAAAACACCACAAAACATACGATAAGCTAAGTAAAGCGCCGCAAACTGCGGCGCAATAATAGCTAAATTGTGTTATCTCGAGTGTTACTCGTTTAGCTTAAGTACCGCTAAGAACGCCTCTTGCGGCACCTCAACGTTACCCACTTGTTTCATCCGTTTCTTACCCTCTTTTTGTTTATTCAAGAGTTTCTTCTTACGGGAAACGTCACCACCGTAACACTTAGCCGTTACGTCTTTACGTAAAGCTTTTACGGTAGAACGGGCAATAATTTGGCTGCCAACAGCGGCTTGAATCGCAATATCAAACATCTGACGAGGGATCAGCTCTTTCATCTTCTCAACCAACGCCAAACCACGGTGACGAATGTTTGAACGGTGAATAATCATCGCTAATGCATCTACGCGGTCGCCGTTGATCAGAATATCTAAGCGCACCATGTCCGCAGGATCGAAGCGGATGAAGTTGTATTCTAACGATGCATAACCACGGCTGGTCGATTTTAAACGGTCGAAGAAGTCCATTACCACTTCTGCCATCGGCAGATGGTAAGTCACGGCCACTTGATTACCGTGGTAAACCATGTTCACTTGGGTACCGCGTTTTTCGATACACAGGGTAATAACGTTACCTAAGTATTCTTTTGGCACCAGAATGTTAGCTTCAACGATTGGCTCACGCATCTCTTCGATGTTGTTAATCGCCGGCAAGTCTGCTGGGTTATCAACATAGATGGTTTCACCACTAGTCAACAGCACCTCATACACTACGGTAGGCGCCGTCGTGATAAGGTCAAGATCGTATTCACGCTCTAAACGCTCTTGAATGATTTCCATGTGGAGCAGGCCTAAATAGCCAATACGGAAACCAAAACCCAGGGCTGATGAACTTTCAGGTTCGAAGAACAGTGACGCATCGTTGAGGCTGAGTTTGTTCAGCGCATCGCGGAAGTTTTCATATTCATCGGTCGATATTGGGAACACACCGGCGTAAACCTGAGGCTTCACTTTCTTAAAGCCGGGTAATGGCTTCTCGGCGCCATGCTTAGCCAGCGTCAAGGTATCACCCACTGGTGCACCGTGAATTTCTTTAATACCCGCGATAACGAAACCTACTTCACCTGTTTTCAGCTCGGTTTTATCGGTTTGTTTAGGAGTGAAAATACCTACGCGGTCTGCGGTGTGGTTTTGTCCGGTAGACATCACCTTAAACTTGTCGCCTTTCTTCAGCACGCCGTTTTTAATACGTACGAGAGAAACAACGCCTAAGTAGCTGTCAAACCAAGAGTCGATGATCAGCGCTTGTAGCGGCGCCTCTGGGTCGCCTTCTGGCGGCGGAATTTGATCAACGATGACTTCTAATACTTCGTCAATACCCACGCCAGTTTTGGCCGAGCAACGCACAGCGTTCATCGCATCAATACCCACGATGTCTTCAATCTCAGCGGCTACGCGCTCAGGATCGGCTTGGGGTAAGTCGATTTTGTTCAGGATAGGTACCACGTCCAGATTCATATCCAGCGCGGTATAACAGTTAGCGAGCGTCTGAGCTTCAACGCCTTGACCCGCATCCACCACGAGCAGCGCACCCTCACAGGCGGCTAATGAACGAGATACTTCATAGGAAAAGTCAACGTGGCCTGGGGTATCAATAAAGTTAAGTTGGTAAGTTTCGCCATTTTTGGCTTTGTATTCCAACGTGACGCTCTGGGCCTTAATCGTGATACCGCGCTCACGCTCTAGATCCATAGAATCAAGAACTTGCGCATCCATTTCACGGTCGCTTAACCCGCCACAAACCTGAATAAGACGATCTGATAGCGTCGATTTACCATGGTCGATATGGGCAATAATTGAGAAGTTTCTAATGTGTTTCATTATGCTGCTATGACTAATACTGAAAAATGGATACGGTTCAAAGGTGCGAAATTGTACCTGATTGCGGTTTCAATACCAATCAGATTCACTCATCCTTCTCTTTAAGTCGGAAAATGTGGCTCTCAGCGGAAGTTTATTGCCAGATTAAAATCAATAACAACATGAAATTAAACGGGTAATTTTTCTAAACTGATCCCTGAGCCTAAATAAGCCAAAATGACAGGTTGCGAATCGACTTCGAGTTGTTTTGCCTTGTGCTTTCCAAAGAACCAAGCGGCTATAGCGCCTAAGGCAGCAAAAGCTATCGCACTGAGATCCGAATTGATTTCAAACAAACCTGCGAAAAACTGGCCAAATACGGCGCCAGCAAATAATCCGAGCAGCGGCATCAAATAAACTAAGGCCGCCGCTTTCAGGATAACGCTCTCTGGTAAACCGAGTTTTAGCAGTTCACCAACCTCGCAGGTTCGTTCACTTTGAATGGAGAATTGTTGTGTCTTTGCCGAAAAAGCCTGAGCCACCGCCGACGTACCGCAAGAGTCGCTACTGCTGCAGCTCTTACAGGTACTTTTAAGCTCTACCTCGACGGTCAGCCAACCTTGATTATCGCAGGCGACAACCCGCGCCACTTCTTCCATCATGATAAGAGGCCTTATTCTAACATCAGACTTTTCGCGATACGGGCCAAGGTTTCGGTTGGCACTTTACCCACGGCAACCACTTCGGCATTACCCACTTTTTCAGACACCAAAGACAAACCATTACGAGTGATTAACTCTTCAGGTAATGGCGTCGAGCCAGCCCGTGCAACATAGATAGAAATATTAGCTAAGCCATCGGTTAACGCAATATATTCAACCGCCTCATGACTGCCAATTAAGCGGTGGTGATCACGCACTACCACGCTAAATCCAGCTGGTAACCAAGAAAATTGCCAATTTTGTCCATCTTGGCGTTCGGCCTGATCGATAACCGCTGGCCATTCTTGCTTATAGGCTTCCTGCAGAATCGATGGCGGCTCATTTAACTCAATCAGCTCAATCACCATCAGCTGTTCAAGTAATTGTTTATCTTGAGTCAGCATGTCGTATCTCAGCGGCAGATAAGTGTCCATATCCAGCCAAATTTGGAAGCCGTAACGGTACTCATCATTTGGTAATAAACGGATCATTTGACCGGGACGTCCCGCAATACGCGTACGACCACCGAGTACAAACTGATACCCCACTTCTAAGTCACTCATCTTTGACGAGAAAGCCGCAGGCCACACGCCCTGAATATGATTAGAAAGGATGCTATAGGCGGGTTGGTCGTGTTCGATAAAGGTGACTCGGTTTCCCACTCTAACCGCATTTTTTGGCGGGCCATTGAGGTACTCAAGAAACGCAACTTCTTGATTATTCACCTTACCGTGAAGATAAACCAAAGGCCGAATATGGTCGGCCTGAAGTTGTATAATCGATGCTTTAAACTCTTTCTCTTTTAAAGCCTGGCTCATTTTCTCAAGCCAGACTTTGGCAGGCATATCTTCCTGCGCCACTGCAGGGAATACCAAGGCTAACAAAGCCAACAGGATTAGACGCAAGCTAACTCCTTACTACTGATTGACAGGAACGGGAATAACCTCGCTATTGTCTTCTACAACGGCACCCGTATTCAATCGTTGTTGCAACATATGGTCCTGAATATAAGTGTTAATTCGGCGACGTTGCTCATTCATTTGGTCATTAGTGTAGCTCTGATTTTGCTGCACAGGACCTGTCTGTAAGCTCACTGGCGATGCACTACCAACCAAGGGACGGGTAATGAGCACAGGCGATGGCGACGCGGCATCATCAGCTGTTTGGTTAAAGTTCTGAACGCCGACGATGGCGAACATGGCCACAGTAGCGGCAATCGCATACTGACCAAACTGTTTGAATAAGGGCACAACGCGGCTTTGGCCAGCATTGACGGCGACTTGCTGTGGAGCCGCAGTAAATTCAGGTGCGCTCACTTGAGGCGAGACAATGGCAGGCTCAAGTTCGATTGCAGCTGCAATACTGGCGGAAAGGTCTAACGCCATAGCTTGGGGCAATTCACCCCGCATAGCATCACCTATCACATGATAGTTACGCCATTTATTATGTGAATGCGTATCGGCAGCAAGTTCTGCCATAGTCTGCAGATCTGTCTCTCCATCGACAGCGGCAGATACCCATTCTTGACCTAATTTATCCATTGTTCACCTGTCTAAATTTAAGGGTGTTACTCTTCCAGTAATGGCTGGAGTTTTTTATCGATTGCTTCACGGGCGCGGAAGATACGAGATCTTACGGTACCCACAGGGCAATCCATGATGATGGCAATATCCTCGTAACTCATCCCATCGAGTTCACGCAGCGAAATCGCCATACGTAATTCTTCCGGCAAGGTTTCTAATGTCTCGAAAACCACTTTTTTGATTTCGTCCGATAACATTAGTCGCTCTGGGGAGGCAAACTCCTTTAGCGCATCACTGCCTTCGTAGTATTCGGCATCCTCGGCATCCACATCATTTGCAGGCGCTCTGCGCCCCTGTGACACGAGGTAATTCTTAGCCGTGTTTACGGCTATGCGGTACAACCAGGTATAAAACGCACTTTCTCCGCGAAAGTTTGGCAAAGCTCGATAAGCTTTGATAAACGCTTCCTGTGCCACATCGGTAACGTCGGCTTGGTTACGCACATAGCGTGAAATCAAGCTCACTACTTTACTCTGATATTTAAGCACCAACAGGTTAAAAGCGTTTTTATCTCCCCGTTGTACGCGCTCAACTAATTGTTGATCACTTATTTGTCCACTCATCCGAGCCGACTTCTCCCAAATCTAAAATGCTGATTTCTCAGTCGCTCGAATCATATTCACTTATGTAGACTAGCGTGCTTTGAAAAAGTTCTAAGAATTATACAAAAAAAGTAAGGTTAAAAGGAAAGTACCCATAATCGGTGAGTTGGTTTACCATAGATGGCACTCTCAGTCATAGCATGATACCCGATGAAACAAGTAGTTGAACACCAATCTGACATATTAGTCATAGGTAGCGGTGCCGCAGGTCTGACACTAGCTTTGCATCTTGCTGAAAAAGCAAACGTAATTCTGCTCTCAAAAGGCCCACTCTCGGAAGGGTCAACATACTACGCCCAAGGCGGTATCGCCTCCGTATTCGATGAAAGTGACACCATCGAATCCCATGTGGCCGATACGTTAGTGGCCGGTGCCGGCTTGTGCGATAAGGAAGTGGTCACTTTTACCGCTGAAAACGCCAAGAGCGCCATGCAATGGTTAATTGAATGTGGTGTGGCATTCGATAAAGAAGAAACCGCTGGCGATAATGCCAAAGACGCGCCTTATCATTTGACCCGCGAAGGCGGCCACAGCCATAGACGCATTCTGCATGCCGCCGATGCGACTGGCAAAGAAGTGCAAACCACGCTGCAAGAACGCGCCCTCGCCCACCCCAATATTCAAGTTTTAGAACGTTACAACGCCATCGACCTCATCACCACCCGTAAATTAAATCGCCCTGGCAATCGCGTGTTAGGCGCTTATGTGTGGAACCGTAATGCCGAGCAGGTCGAAACCATCAAGGCAAAATTTGTCGCGTTAGCCACGGGTGGTAGCTCTAAGGTCTACCAATACACCTCAAACCCCGATGTGGCGAGTGGTGATGGTATTGCCATGGCGTGGCGTGCAGGTTGCCGTGTGGCCAACATGGAATTTAATCAATTCCATCCGACCTGCCTTTACCATGCCGATGCGCGTAACTTCCTGCTGACCGAAGCCCTGCGCGGTGAAGGGGCTTATTTACGTCGCCCCGATGGCAGCCGCTTTATGCCAGACTTTGACGACCGCGCCGAACTCGCGCCCCGCGATATCGTTGCCCGTGCCATCGACTATGAGATGAAGCGTTTAGGTGCCGATTGCGTTTACTTAGACATCAGCCATAAAGACAGCGACTTTATCATCAAGCACTTCCCAACGATCTATAGTCGCTGCTTGGAACTGGGTATCGATATCACCAAGGATGCCATTCCTGTGGTGCCTGCCGCCCACTATACCTGTGGTGGCGTGATGACAGACTTACACGGTCAAACCGATCTCAATGGCCTCTATGCCATCGGCGAAGTCGCCTATACCGGCTTACATGGTGCGAACCGCTTGGCGAGTAACTCGCTACTCGAATGTTTGGTATTTGCCCGCGCTGCGTCGCAGGATATTGAGAGCCAAATGCACAAAATTCCATTACCGGGGCAAATTCCGGCGTGGGACGAGAGTAAAGTTTCCAACTCAGATGAAGAAGTGGTGATTGCCCACAACTGGCACGAACTGCGCCTCTTTATGTGGGACTATGTGGGGATCGTCCGCTCAGATAAACGCTTGGAGCGCGCGCTGCGTCGCTGCCTGATGTTGCAGCAGGAGATCCAAGAGTATTACAGCAACTTCAGAGTCAGTAATAACCTGCTGGAACTGCGTAACTTAGTGCAAGTGGCGGAGCTGATTATCCGCTGCGCGATGGATCGTAAAGAGAGCCGTGGTCTGCACTATAATATCGACCATCCAGAGAAAGTTGACTCTCCACAACCAACGATTCTGCAACCTGAAAAATAACCGCGTTGCTTAACGGACACTTTTGACGGGCTAAATCTACTCAGATTTAGCCCGTTTTATTTAGGCTGAAGGAAACATGTTAGATATGAATTAAAGGGATTCACGTTGGCTCGTCGCCTGAGTTTTAACTTTAAGTAATAGACGGCATAAATGGCGGTAATCCGTATCGCTAAACATATCAGCCCACAGGGGCAACAGATGCAACTTATCGGCGGACTGATAATAAACTAAGCAGACAAAGGGCGTTACCCAAGTTCTCGGGAGCACATGAAACGCCTCCCCCGTCGAGAGCCAACCTTCCCCTTTTCCATTGAGTTCAAAACGGCAATGCCAAGACCTCAGTCGCCATAACTGATATCCCAAGAATCCGAGGATTAAAACGGCGAACACCAACTTAAGCACAAGCCAAAATACAACATCCGTTTCAGGCCAGATAAGTAAAGAGGTACTGCAGACACAAACAAAAACGACCAACGAGAGTCGCTGGTCGCTAGAGGCTTTTATGCTAAAACTATGGCGCCGCTCTGCCACGGACTTGCACTACCATGCGGGCAAGCTCTGCATCGGGACAGGCTTCATGACCCATAAACCAGGCAAATAATTCAGGGTCTTCACACTCGAGTAAACGAATAAACAGGGCCTTGTCGTCATCCGACAAATCCTGATAAACATTTTCGACGAAAGGCTGGAACAAGACGTCCAATTCGAGCATTCCGCGGCGACATGCCCAGCGGACCCGTGCAATGTTCATTAACTCCAAGTTAATTCTCCCAAAACAAATTTCGCCTTAGTTTACCAGTTCACGCCGTTGAGTGTCGATGCAAGCCGTATTGAAACTCGGTTTAACACCGCTGAACTTGTCTGTCTAATCCGGCAAATAAATCACTGAAATCCGTCTCTAATAAACGTTTCACCGCTGGATGTTGGATCATCCGTTCGGCAAACATCACATGGTATTCTTCCTTAACATCTAAGGTTTCGCCGAGCAAATGCATGCCGTGGGAAATCACTTCTTGCGGATAGACCGACGGCGTGACGAAGATCCCGCGCTTAAGGTAGCCAAAGGCCTTCATCATCGCCGCATCATCAAACTCACCTAAGATACTGACCTTAAGATTTTGCTCATCAAACCAACGGTATAATTGTTGCCCAAGCGATGTTCTACGACCGGGGATCAGCAGTTGCCCTTGCTCTAAACAAGCGGGAAAATCGGCACTGTAGGTTTCGGCGGAGAAAAAACTTACGCCACACTCACCCAGTTTTTTCGATAAAATCTCAGGGTATTTCAATGACTCACCCGCACAGTCCGAGAGGATCATATCCAGTTTATGCTCGCGTAAACGAGTCATTAGACTTTCGTGGGTCGCTTCATAGCAAGCAAGGTGCATGGAGCCGTCATTCGGCACCACAGAAAGTAATACGCGACTCGCGAGGGCTTTAGACAAGGCATCGGCAATCCCCACTTCAAATAAAATGGCATCATCTTTTTGATAGTTGAGTAAATCGAGCATCTCATAACTGAGGGAAAACATCTTATCGGCGTAGCGAAATACCAACTCACCGAGTTCCGTTGCCTCTAAATTGCGTCCGACACGTTTGAATAGACTGCCATTAAGACGATCTTCGAGGGCGCGAATTTGCCCTGTGATAGTTTGGGGCGTCAGACAAAGGGCTTCTGCCGCCTTGGCCACTGAACCCTTCTTCTTGATCATCCAGAAATAATACAGATGGTTATAATTAAGATGCAGCATCGCCAATGAGCTTCCTCTAATGGATACCGCAGCCTCAAGGGCTGCGGCATGTCGGATCGCAGTGACTCAGCTTAACAAATGATGAGTCGATTGCGCTATTTTAAACGCTGACAATCCAATAAGTTAACTACTATTCCCTGCAGCTGATCTAAATCGGCAGCAGTCCCCGTGCTAACCGCTTCCGTTACACCAGAGACCAAACTGTCTCTATCCGGAATACGGTTGGCGCAATAAGTACGATTCGCCTCTTGGAAACGTTTACCGCCACGGTACTTGAGCGCCCTAGACTCATAGCCATTGGTTTCAAGCCGTGCGCCTAATGCCTCAGATTTAAACATTAACGCGCCATCGACTATGCCCTCAAGGTAGCTTTGACAGGTTTGTGATGCGACATCCTTGTTACAGG
The DNA here is from genome assembly GCF_019457435.1 of Shewanella sp. FJAT-51649. Lineage (NCBI taxonomy): Bacteria > Pseudomonadati > Pseudomonadota > Gammaproteobacteria > Alteromonadales > Shewanellaceae > Shewanella > Shewanella sp. FJAT-51649. The sequence goes on from NZ_CP080411.1 coordinate 3,482,447, forward strand.
CATCAATCTGCGAAGCCATTGCGCTTGAAGAAAGTGTTAACAGTGCTGCCATTCCTACTAATTTCATATTTATCATAGTTATACTCCTTTTTTAGGTAACACTTTTGATAACCAGAAATACCCGATCAAGGCCGCTAGAATTGAGCCTATCAAGGTGCCAAGGCGCGCTAAGTCGCCGTACATAGGGTCTGCTTGCTCAAATGCCAGCGAAGCAATAAACATCGACATCGTAAAACCAATACCACACATTGCCGCCACAGGTGCAATCTGCTTCCAACCAATCCCATCGGGTAATTGCGCCAACTTCAGTTTGACGGCCACATAACTAAACAGCATCACACCAATCGGTTTACCTAGCATGAGTCCCAATGCAATCCCGACGGGTACTGGGGAAATTAGGGTATCTAGACTCATATTACCCAAGGCCACCCCCGCATTGGCAAAGGCAAAGACTGGCAGGATAAGGAAGGTGCTCCAAGGATGCAGACTATGCTCTAAATGTTCAGAGGGTGAACTGCCATCCTTTGCCCGCAGTGGAATACAGAAGGCAATAATCACCCCAGCCAAGGTGGCGTGGACGCCTGACTTCAATACCGCGACCCACAGGACGAGTCCCAACACGCCATAGGGTGCTAATGCGGTCACGCCTTTACGGTTTAAGGCCACTAACCCGACAATCGCAATGCTGGCAATAATTAAGCTAATGGTTGACAGATCGCTGCTGTAGAAGAGCGCAATAATCACAATCACGCCTAAATCATCGATGATAGCGAGCGCCAGTAGGAAGACCTTCAATGCCACAGGCACGCGGCTACCCAGCAACGCCATGATGCCGAGTGCAAACGCAATATCGGTAGCCGCAGGAATGGCCCAACCCGCTTGGGTCACAGGATCGCCATAGTTGAATAGCAGATAAATGCCTGCTGGCACTAACATACCACCAATCGCTGCAAAGGTTGGCAGTGAAGCCTGAGCCACACTGGATAAGGCGCCTTCTAACAGTTCACGCTTCACCTCTAAGCCAATCAGTAAGAAAAACAATGCCATCAGGCCATCGTTAATCCACAGCAACAGCGGCTTATGCAGATCGAGCGCGCCGACACGCACTTGTACTTCAGTTCCGAGAAAACCTTGATAGAGTCCCGCTAGAGGAGAATTGGCCATGAGCATGGCTAAGACAACAGCAACCAATAACAGGATGCCGCCAGCCGATTCCTGGCTCAGAAAATTTCTAATTGCTTTTTCCATCTTGCACTCCAAAAAATCATAATGAACTGAGTGTAGACGAAGAAAAAAAACAAGTATAATCGATAGTTTCGACAAAACACCTCGGTAATTCCGAGGTGTTAGTCGATTAATTCGCCATTAAACGGCGACAGGGGCTTTGATATGCGGGTGTGGATCGTAGTGAGTTAGCTCGAAATCTTCGAACTGATAATCAAAGATTGAAGCGGGTTTACGCAGGATAGTCATGGTGGGTAAGGGTCTTGGCTCACGGCTTAACTGCAACGCCGTTTGTTCCATATGGTTGGAGTACAAATGGGTATCGCCGCCCGTCCACACAAAGTCACCCAAAGCTAAATCACATTGCTGTGCCACCATCATGGTCAGCAGCGCATAACTAGCGATATTGAAAGGTAAGCCTAAGAACACATCACAGCTACGCTGGTACAGCTGACAGGATAATTTGCCATCGGCAACATAGAATTGGAAAAAGGCATGGCAAGGTGCCAGCGCCATTTTATCCAGTTCACCCACGTTCCACGCCGACACAATTAAACGACGTGAATCGGGTTGAGATTTGATTTGTGCAATCACCTGAGCGATTTGGTCGATAGCATCGCCACTTTGAGTCGGCCAGCTGCGCCACTGCGCGCCATAAACAGGGCCTAAATCGCCGTTTTCATCGGCCCATTCGTCCCAAATACTGACTTTATTCTCACGCAGATAAGCAATATTAGTATCGCCCTTCAGGAACCACAATAGCTCATGAATAATCGAGCGCATATGGCACTTCTTGGTGGTCACTAAGGGAAAGCCCTTACTCAAATCGAAACGCATTTGATAACCAAACACCGAGCGAGTGCCGGTACCTGTGCGGTCTGATTTATCCACACCTTCGGCTAAGATGTGCTTCATCAAGTCTAAATACTGTTGCATTACTGCTTACCCTCTGGACGAAGAATTAAATATAAACCGAAGAGGATCATCGGCACAGATAGGATCTGCCCCATCGTCATAAAGCCCCAGTAGAGACCTAACTGCGCATCGGGTTGTCTTACGGTTTCAACAATCACACGGAAAATCCCGTATCCGAGTAAGAACATGCCCGACACGGCGCCGACTTTCTTCGTTCGTTTACTGAACCAATAGAGGAGCAGGAATAAGGCCACCCCTTCAAGGGCGAATTGATAGAGCTGTGATGGATGACGAGGTTCTGGTCCACCACTTGGGAACACCATAGCCCAAGGGACATCGGTGACACGGCCCCACAACTCACCATTGATAAAGTTACCGATCCGGCCCGCACCTAAGCCAATAGGTACCACGGGTGCTACCATGTCTGCGACCGCAAAGAAGGTACGCTTTTGCTTCCAAGCGATATAAATCATGGCGGTAATTACCCCCATCAAGCCGCCGTGGAAAGACATACCGCCTTCTGAAATCTTAAACAAATACATAGGGCTAGCGAGGAAGTAATCGAAATGATAGAAGAGCACATAGCCGATACGGCCACCTAAAATCACCCCTAAAAAGCCATAAAACAGCAGATCGGAAACCTGCTCCCTCGACCATAAACCATTGGAGCGGTCGGCCTGGCGATTGAGTAACCACATGGCGGCGACAAAGCCAACTAAGTAAGTAAATCCATACCAACGCAGGGCGGGTTCAAAGGTTTGTCCAAAAATATCAAAGGGACCAAACTTCACGATCACGGGATCAATATTGGGAAAATTCAATGCCATAACTTATCCATCAACAGCCTCAAATCGAGGGCTAAACACTAAAAATCAGCTCAGAATTAATTTGAGACCGACACACAGGAGTAAAAGTGCAAATATTTTTTTAAGGACTGAGGTAGGCCAAGTGCTTGCCGCCTTAACGCCTACAGGAGCCATTAAAATTGAGGTTATTATTAAGCCAAACAGCGCAGGTAAATAGATATACCCTAAGGTTCCCTCTGGGAGATCCGGCGCGTTAAAGCCCGCGATTATATACCCTAAGCTGCCCGACAAGGAGATTAATAATCCGGTCGCGGCGGAAAATCCTACAGCTAGGCGCATCTGTAAACCAAAATAGGTTAAAAACGGCACTAACAAGACGCCGCCGCCGATCCCCATCAATCCTGCAATCGCGGCAACAATCACGGCCACTACAAACAGAATCATCGAGTTTGGCAGTTCTCGATTCGATTCGGTTTTAAAGGGATAAGCCATTTGAATCGCCATTAACATCACAAACACCGCAAACCCTTGTCTAAGCGTCGCAGCAGGGATTTGCTCGGCAATAAAGCCGGACATTAAGGCGCCGAGAATAATCCCCGGGAACATGGTTCGAAACAATCCCCAGGGTACATTACCGCGTTTATGGTGGGCTCTGGCAGAAGAAATCGAGGTTAAAATAATCGCCGCAAGGGATGTGGCAATCGCAATATGGGGTAACTGAGCCGAAGTGATGCCAACCGAAGGCAAGATATAAAGCAGTGCGGGCACGACAATTAAGCCACCACCGATGCCCAATAACCCCGCCATAAAACCGACAAACGCGCCTAAAGCCAAGCAAATAAAGAACACCGACAGCAAACTATCCACACGGGTACCTACAGCGTGATTAAGTGAAGCCTTAGCTTAAAGCAAAAGGCGCGATTAGTTAATTAAGAATTGTGGCTAATCCCTGCTGTGTTAAATATTCTTTAACCAACTCACGCACTTGAAAACCGTTTGATAGGCTTAAGGCCTGCGACAAGAGTTGCGTCAAATCGGCGCGGGAGACTCGGCGCAGCAGGTAATTAATCCGCGCTAAACTGCCTTGGTTCATACTCAAATGCTGGTATCCCATCGCCACCAACAGAATCGCCCCCATGGGTTCCCCCGCCAGCTCGCCACAGATACTGATATCGAGTTGATGATAATCACAATCAAGCCTTGCCTGATGCAGCGCCCGGAGAATACCTGGATGATAACTATCAAACAGTGAGCTCACCCTTGGGTTGTTACGGTCCACAGCGAGTAAATATTGGGTCAAATCGTTACTGCCGACCGACACAAAATCGACGCGTTTTGCCACTTCATCTAACTGATATAACAGTGCAGGGACTTCGAGCATAACGCCAATGCGCGGCATTTCAATCTGGCTGTTCACATCGTTCTTGAGTTCAACATAGGCCTGCTCTAGATAGGCCAAGGATTGATCTATTTCATCTAAGTTACTGACCATAGGCAGTAAAATACTGAGCTGCTTGCCCTCTCCGCCCGCTTGCAACATCGCCCTTAACTGCACGAGGAATAGCTCAGGGTGATCCAATGATAAGCGGATACCGCGCCAGCCTAAGAAGGGGTTATCTTCTTTAATCGGGAAATAAGGCAGCGGCTTATCGCCCCCCACATCTAAGGTACGCATCACCACAGGACGACCCGATGCCGCCGATAACACCTGTTGATAGACTTTTACCTGCTCGGACTCACTCGGAAAACGCTGTTGCAACATAAAGGGAATTTCGGTGCGATATAGCCCAATACCATCGGCGCCTTCGGCGATTTCAGAGGCGACACCACTGAGTAACCCAGCGTTAAGGTACAAACGGATCCGTGTTCCATCGAGCATGACCGACGGCAGGGCTAACTCCTGCGCGTATTGGCGTTGCAACGCCTTTTGCGCCGAAATCAAACTGCGGTATTCGCTAACAATCGCTGGCGATGGCGACACCATTAATTGCCCGCGGCTGGCATTGACCACTAACAGCTTCTGATCAATATCGGCCGACAACAACTGCTCGACGCCAGTAATCGCAGGCACGCCCAGTGCGCGCGCTAAAATGGCCGCATGGGAGTTAACGCCCCCCAATTCAGTGACAATCCCGGCCAATTTTTGCCGAGGGAATTCGGCTAACATAGTGGCATCGGCTTCCCGGGTCACTAGAATCACCGGCTTATCGGGTTCAAGCTCTAAACGCTCGGGTTCGATTAACTGCCTTAATACCTTTTGCCCCAGATCACGAATATCGCTCGCCCGTTCTTTGAGGTAAGGATCTTCCATCGCCAAAAACTGTTGAATATAACGCAGCGAAACCCGGCTAACCGCCGATTCGGCTTCCCAGCCCAGCTGCACTTCACGGGCATATTCACCACCTAGACTGGCATCATCGAGCAGCAGCTGCAAGGCGTTGAATATTGAGGCGACTTCTTCATCCTGCTCACGGTCGAAACGTTGAGATAAGGCACCAATAGCCTCTTTACAACGCCCCATTGCCGCCACTAATCGGCTGGATTCGAGGGCAATATCCTCACAGCGCACATCGGGCTGTTCGAGGGATATTTCACCACCGAGCACCAAGGCGTGGGCAATGGCGATACCGCTGGATGCAGAGGTTCCTTGAAATAAAATCTGTTGATGCAGCGAACTGACCTGCGCCTTTTGCTTTAATCCCCGGATCGCCATCGCGAGCTGCGCAGCCAAGGTCATTAAGAAGGCTTCTTCCCCTTCGCTAAATTGCCGCGCGCTGGCCTGCTGCACCACAATTACGCCGACGACGGCTTTTTGATAAATAATGGGGACGGCTAAAAAGGCACGGTATTCTTCTTCAGCGACTTCGGGGAAGAGTTTAAAGCGTGGATGCAAACGCGCATCTGCAAGGTTTACCGCTTCTTCGCGTTCTGCGGCCAAGCCAACCAAGCCTTGGGTTAACGGCATGCGCACGCGCCCAACGGCACTCTTTTCGAGACCATCGGTGGCTGATAATACGAGTTCTTGCTGATCTAGGATGTAGACCGAGCAACATTGGGTTTCCATCGCCGCTTTGGTCGATGAAACTAGGACTTCTAATGCGGTTTCTAAGCTGTGGGCGGACGCCACAGCTTGCGTAATATCCCTGAGCGTATTTAACACTGTTTTCAATCCTCTTTTGAAAATCAGCCCGTTGTTCTTTGTCTTACCCGCTTCCTCGGAATTTCCTGGGTTTGGAATGACAATGCCGTTACCGCAAACTCTTTCATAACCTTACGATAAACATCACGCTTAAATGAGACAACCTGCCGCACAGGATACCAATAACTTACCCAACGCCAATCGTCAAACTCAGGGTGGCCTGAGGAACTTAAATTAATCGCACTATCTTGGCTTTTGAGTTGTAACAGAAACCACTTTTGTTTTTGGCCAATGCACACAGGCTTGCTGTCCTGTCTCACTAAACGCTTGGGCAAGCGGTATCTTAACCAAGAACGGGTCGAGGTTAATATAGTGACATGCTCGGGTCTTAAGCCTACTTCCTCATACAATTCACGGTACATCGCCTCTTCGGCCGATTCACCATCATCGACACCGCCCTGAGGAAATTGCCATGAATGTTGTCCGAATCGTCTGGCCCACATCACTTGGCCGTATCTATTACAAATTATTATGCCCACATTTGCGCGAAAGCCGTCGCTATCAATCACATGGACTCCAAATAAGGATAACTTTTAATAAACCGATTGTTTCACAAAGCCAGTCTCTCAGCAAACCTCTATTTACAGCTATTTTTTGGATAAATACCTTCAACTTACTACTTTATCAACAATCCAAGGGGTTCAACCTTGGGGATATCCACATTTTCTGTGGATATCTCTGTTTGAAACTCGGGTAAACTAGGTATATCGTTCAAAAAACAGCAAATATCATTCACGGCAGCCTGCTTGTTCAAATAAAATAAAAACATGAAAATTATAAAGTTACACATCAGCAGTATAAAAACATGTGACTCAAAAACTAAAAAGCTCACTTTTTAACCTAATGCAAATTAAGTGATTTAATCAAAGTAATACCTAAATGTTATACACAGAGCTCACCCAAAATTACCCACACTCCCGTGGAAAAATGCCCCTTTTTGCCATTGACTCACGATTTTTAATCGGTTAAAGCCCACTGCATTGTGAGTTATCCATAATATCTGTGGATAAATATGTGAGAAACGCAAGGGAAAACCGAGAGTAACTTTGAACACTTTCACAGGCATTAGAATGCAAACCGACAACTAACATTAAAATCATGCACTTACAGATTTATCTGTGAGTACAATCTTATCCTTTTTCGAGTGCTTAATTTTTAACCTCTGTTGCTAAGCACCTATTTTCCAGTAAAATTCGCCTTATGAAACCGATAATTCCCCCTCAAAATCTGAGCGAACTGCTCGAACGTGCCAATATGATGGCCGGCATCTCTTTGGCGCAAATTGCTGCTCACCGCGGGATTGCGGTCCCTAAGGATCTGAAGCGAGATAAGGGCTGGGTCGGACAACTCATTGAAATGGAGTTAGGTGCGACGGCCGGCTCAAAACCCGAGCAGGATTTTCTCCACCTCGGTGTTGAGCTAAAAACCATTCCCATCGATAGCAAAGGCAAACCACTGGAAACCACCTATGTGTGTGTGGCGCCGCTAACCAATATCGAAGGCCTAACCTGGCAAGACAGCTTAGTGTGTCACAAGTTGCAGCGTGTACTCTGGGTACCCGTTGAGGGTGAGCGGCATATTCCTGTGGGTGATCGTAGAGTCGGCACTCCCATATTGTGGGAGCCCGATCTCCAAGAACAAAGATTACTGAAACAGGATTGGGAGGAGATAATGGAACTTATCGCCTTAGGTAAAGTGGAAAAACTCACCGCAAGGCATGGCGAAGTGTTGCAACTGCGCCCTAAAGCCGCCAACAGTAAGGCGCTGACACAGAGCATTGCCGAGGACGGTAGCCTAAAAATGACCAATCCACGGGGCTTCTATTTAAAGACCGCTTTTACCGCCATGCTATTAAATAAGGTATTTGGTTAAATTTTCGTAGCTATATAGCGTTGGATTGATCCAGATCACAAATATCACTGGCACTCTAGTGATGATTTTCTATAAACTACGGCATCCTGAAATATATGGTCGTATTCGGATACAAAACCCGTTGTGAGAGCACGTAGACAAGCGAAAAAACTTCTTTTTGCGATATTAGCTTGGGCGATAGCCATGGCTGCATTCGTGTTTTTCCGATATGCACAGTCGCCGGAGTTACCACAATGGGCTGTCGGTTCGGCCGATCTCGCGACGCTTGCCGTCTACATGGGCATCATTTTTGGCAGCCTACATTGGATGTCGAACCTGATCGCCGACTTCAGCGCCATCAATCGTCTTCCCTATGTTTTCTCAGTGATTTTTAAAGGTTTGTTCCTGCTACTCGGGGCGACCACCTTAGCCTATATGACCCAGTTCTTGAATATGTGGGCCATTGAAAATCATATGTCGACCCTAAGACAAATGCTCACGGCGCATATTCTCTATAGTCCGTCCTTCCAAGCGCTCATCGTCTATTTAGTGGTCGTACGGGTCAGCTTAGCCTTTGTCGAACAAATGGCACTCTTGGTTGGGCCGCGTATTCTGCTCAACATTGGTTTAGGTAAATACCATAAACCACGATACGAGCAGCGTTTATTCCTTTATTTAGATATGGTTGCCTCGACAACCCACGCCGAATCCCTTGGGGATTACCGTTTTAGCCGTCTCATTCAAGACAGCTTTAGCCTGCTGTCGGATACTGTGACCAATAACGAAGCCGAAATTTACCGTTATATGGGCGATGCCGTATTGATCCACTGGCCGTTAGAAGAAGGCGTCGTGCACGACCGCTGCATGAATATCTATTTTGAATTTAGCCAGCAGTTAAATTGGCAGCGACGTTACTTTGAAGAGCACTATGGCTTTGTGCCTAAATTTAAAGCGGCGGCGCACTGTGGACAAGTGGTTGCTGCAGTGGTTGGTGTGCAAAAACAAGAAATTAGCTTCTTTAGTGATGTGCTAAATACCTTAGCCAGACTTCAAGATCAGTGTAATCCACTGGGGCAACGCATGTTGATTTCTGGTGCGCTCGCGGGCCGACTCGACAATCCCAATAGCGAATACCGCTTAACCAATTTGGGTCCAGTCAAACTAAAGGGGAAACAGCACTCGATTGAAGTGTTTGGTGTTTCCCCTCTCTAATATCCTAACTATTTTAACTTACAACGATTATTCCATTTCTTTGGTTAACAGCTTTTGAATAAGTAAACCTAAGGTACGGAAGGTCAAAATCCGGCTGGTTGTTTGTCGCCAAACTAAGCCGATATCACGGTAAGGCGCTTCACCAGGCGGAGTCATCACCACCAGATCGGTATCATTTAAGATGCCAGCATCGATCGCCATTTGCGGTAAGAAGGTGGTGCCCAGCTTGCTATCCACCATTTGCACTAAAGTATGCAGACTGGTCGCGGCAAAGGGATTCACCTTAGCGCTATCACCTAACTGACAAGCAGTAATTGCATGCCCTGTTATGCAGTGCTCGCTCTGCAGTAGGAAGATACTCTCATCGGGCAAGGTCTGATAATCGATAGGCTGATGAATGCCACCCACTAAGTCTTTATGGATCACCATCTTAAAGGGGTCTATCCCGACTTTCATGCTGTGGTAACCACTGGTATCCACGGGCAAGGCGAGGATAAGTAAGTCCAACTCCCCTTTACCTAAGGCATCGAGCAAACGCTCAGTAGTATCCTCTTTGAGTAACAAACTCATCGCCGGATAAGCTTGCTGGCATTGCTTAACCACGCGGCTTAATAAAAATGGCGCAATCGTTGGAATACAACCTAAGCGGATATCCCCAGTCATAGGTTCGCCCTGGTTTTTCACCAGTTCGACTAAATCATCCACATCTGTCAGGATTTTGCGGGAACGCTGCACCACTTCTTCACCGATAGCGGTGAACATAAAGGATTTATGATCACGTTCAATCAATTGATGACCAAGCTGTTCTTCAAGATTCTGGATCCCGCTCGACAGCGTTGATTGACTGACAAAACACACCTTAGCGGCGCGGTTAAAATTCTGCTCTTGGTGAAGGTTCACCAAATAGAATAAATTCTTAAGGCTAGGTAAATTTTTCATTTAATCGATTGCCACTAAGGTTATGAATTAATAAATTTAATCAACTCTAGCATAAGTTATCAACTAAAACGCGGCTGAATTGCTCAATACTGTGAGCAAAATCGATTTTCAATCAAAGGAAAACCTAAGAGAGCGCTTACGGAGAACAAACGGAAGGGATAAAGACTGGAACTGAGGTTATTGAGGTGCAACCTGCAGCTGCACCTCCATAGTACAGACTAAGCTTTCGCCTGTAGGAATTGCTTTAATTGCTGGAGATCGGCACTTGCAAATTCAACAATTTGCGCGACCCAGGTTCCATGTTCAGCGTCCCAACGTGCTTCTTCGCCATGTTGGAGTAACTGGGCAATCTGCTGAATACGTTTTAAACCCACTGAGCCAGCTGCACCTTTAAACTTATGAGCTTCGGCGCATAAAGTGTCCTTATCGGCAGCTTCGTTAGCCTTGACTAGATTCCCTACATACTCAGGCATTAATTGCTCAAACAAGACCACACTCTTTAGCAGAGTTCCGGCACCAATCGCACTGCAATACTGTTCTAACGTATTGAGATCTAGGATTGTTTCTAATTCAACTGTGGCCATCTAGGCCTCCCTTAAGTAGTCCAATGCTTAAAACACGTTTATGACATGATACCCACTAAAATTGTCAGTGCAACTTATAGCAGCATTTGTGGTCAAATGATGTTTTATTTAACAAAAAATCAACTATTTCAAACACTCTCAGCGATAAATCGATTCCAACTGAATCCCTTCAAGCGATATGGTCATTATGGTCGCGCTAATGCAGCGCCTTGTCCACCCTTACGCGCAAGATCCTCAACAATTGCCACTAAACCATTCCAACGATAACCGCACCAATCGGGCGCGAGCAGTATTGGTTTTTTCGCATAGGCGGTCACCCGATGAAAAATCACTTCTTTAGGTGTATGCCGAACCAGCTCGCCGACACAAGCCGCATACTCTTCGAGACTGAGTAATGGCAAGCGTCCTGCGCGCCAAGCCTTCGCCATCGTACTGCCCTCGACGACATGTAATGGATGTAGCTTTAAGCCATCGACGCCCTGCGCCAGCACCGCCTGCAGTGTCGCCATATAATCGAGGTGAGTTTCACCGGGTAAGCCTAAGATAAGGTGAGTACAGACTTTTAGGCCTCGGCTTCTGGCCCGTGCAACCGTATCGCAATAACAGGCAAAATCGTGCCCACGGTTAATCTTATGCAAGGTTCTATCGTTGGCGGTTTGCAATCCAAGCTCCAGCCAGACATCGACACCCTTTTGCTGATAACTGGCTAATAAATCGAGAACCTTGTCTGGTACACAGTCGGGACGCGTACCAACACACAGGCCCACAATCTCACTGTCTTTGACCGCTTCATCGTATTTGGCCATCAACACTTGATACTCATCATAGGTGCTCGTATAGGCCTGAAAATACGCGATAAACTTATCCGCATTCAGCTTAGGTTTCGCCTCTTTATAACGGGCTTTCCCTTGTTCTAGCTGCTCACTAATGCTGAGCGTTTCCGCCTGCTGATAACTAAAGGAGGCTACATTACAAAAGGTGCAACCACCCCGCCCTAAGGTGCCATCGCGGTTAGGACAAGTGAATTTGGCATCGATAGTCAACTTGCGTAAGCGCTCGCCGTATTTCGCCTTACACACGGCACCGAATGTGTTTACGTATGCATCGAGTCCCATTAGCTCGTCTGCCAAATTTCATGTCGTTTCATTAAAAATAACCAAGATAAAATCACAAAAAAGAAGAAATAAAGACGTGTGTTTAGATGAAAAAACTCATGGTAAACAAAGCGAGCATCGTTTTCTTGGTTGTAAATCAAACTCCGGTTAGATTCACAGCGGCAAAGCTTAAAACCTGAGTCATTGCTCACAGTGTCTTTACACTCCGTGATTTCACTCACAAGCAAATAGAATAACAATTCATTTATTATAAATTTTTATACAATCACTGTATTTGCAATAAAAATCACTATTTCTAAATCAAAAACAATCGATTTCAATGTTACATTTTAGTAACCCCATCGTTTTTCATTTTTTAAAATTCTTTTTATTCATAATGTTATACAGCACTTTAATCAGTTAACGTTAACGTCAAGTAATTGTATTTTGTGTATGAAACATGAATGAATACCCATATTTTATGCAAATTTTTGGTTTGACCTTTGGTTAATCTCAGGATAATTTGGGTGGTTCGGGTGCATATCTATAGAAAGTCTTTACATTTCTCCCCGAGTAGTAATTTCGTTGAGGTCAAGGGAGGTTTTTGTATGAGCTTATATCATCCCAGTTTTGAGCGGGACAATTGTGGTTTTGGCTTGATTGCACAAATGGATGGCGAAGCCAGCCATCGTATCGTGCGCACCGCCATCCATGGCCTCGATCGCATGAAACACCGTGGCGGTATCGCCTCTGACGGTCGAACTGGGGACGGCTGTGGTTTATTAATGCAGCTACCATTGCAATTCTTTGAAGCCATTGCCGCGGAAAATGACTGGCACCTGAGCCGCAAATTCGCCGTGGGCATGTTGTTTTTAAGCCAAGATGAAGAACTGGCCGACCAAGCCAAGTTTATTCTCGAACGCGAACTCGAGCGTGAAACCTTAAGCATTGCTGGCTGGCGTAAAGTCCCCGTCAATCCAGAGGTATTGGGTGAGATTGGTAAATCGAGCCTGCCACAAATCTATCAAGTACTGATCAACGCCCCGATTGGCTGGCGTGAGAAAGATCTTGAGCGTCGCCTCTACATGGCTCGCCGCCGTTTAGAGCAACAAATTACTGACGATAACGACTTTTATGTCGCGAGTCTTTCAGGCCAAGTCATAGTCTACAAAGGCTTAATGATGCCTGCCGACTTGCCCGCATTCTATCCAGACCTTGCCGATATACGTTTGAAGAGCTCTATTTGTTTATTTCATCAACGCTTTTCAACCAATACTTCACCTAAATGGCCACTCGCTCAGCCCTTTAGATATCTTGCCCATAACGGCGAGATCAACACTATTACTGGTAACCGCCAATGGGCCCGTGCCCGTGCCTACAAGTTTAATTCACCACTGCTGCCCGACTTGCAACAGGCGGCGCCCTTTGTGAATGAAACGGGCTCCGATTCATCATCGCTCGATAACATGCTCGAGATGCTGCTCTCAGGCGGTATGGACTTATACCGCGCCATGCGTTTGCTTATTCCGCCAGCATGGCAGAGTAACCCAGAGATGGATGATGAGCTAAAAGCCTTCTATGACTTTAACTCCATGCATATGGAACCTTGGGATGGCCCAGCGGGTATCGTAATGACCAACGGTCGCCACGCCGCTTGCGCGGTGGATCGTAATGGTCTGCGTCCATCACGTTATGTGATCACTAAAGATCGTATCTTAACCCTCGCCTCCGAAGTGGGCATTTGGGACTACGCCGCCGATGAAGTGATTGAAAAAGGCCGCGTCGGCCCAGGTGAGCTGTTAGTGTTAGATACTCTCAATGGCCGTCTGTACCAGTCATTCGAAATTGATAACGATCTTAAGCGTCGCCACCCCTATAAAGAGTGGATGGCCAAAAACAGCCGTACTCTGGTCCCAGCCGAGCAGTTGGCAACAGAGCAACATGGCGCCAGCGAATTAACTCCAGAGCAACTGCTGCAATACCAAAAGCAATTTGGTTACACCCGCGAAGAACTTGAACAAGTGATTTGGGTGCTGGCAAAACAAGGCGAAGAAGCGACAGGTTCCATGGGCGACGATACGCCAATGGCCGTATTGTCGAAAAAGTCACGCTCGCTCTATGACTATTTCCGACAGAAATTCGCTCAAGTCACTAACCCGCCTATCGATCCGCTGCGTGAAAAGCACGTGATGTCTCTGGCGACCTGTATCGGCCGCGAGCAAAACCTCTTCAACGAAACCACTGGTCATGCCTATCGAGTGATGTTCAACTCACCGATATTATTATTCAGTGATTTCAATCAATTACTCGGATTAGATAGTACTTACTATCGCGCCAATATCGTCGACTTAAACTACGATCCGAAGGAAGGCTTAGAACACGCGATTCGCCGCATCACCTCGGATGCCGAGCGTTTAGCCCGCAGTGGCACCACGCTGCTGATTTTATCCGACCGCGCGATTGATAAATCGGCGCAGGTCATTCCGGCAGCCATGGCGGTTGGCGCTGTACAACAAATGCTGGTGAGTAAGAGCCTGCGCTGCGATACCAACATCATTGTTGAGACCGCCTCGGCACGGGATCCGCACCACTTTGCGGTGCTACTCGGCTTTGGTGCCACGGCGATTTATCCGTATCTAGTGTATGAGTCAATCTCAGATCTGGCGAAACGCCATCAGTTGACCGACACCACGGCACTGATGCTGAACTTCCGTTACGGCATCGAAAAGGGCCTGCGTAAGATCATGTCCAAGATGGGGATCAGCACCGTCGGCTCCTACCGTTGTAGCCAACAGTTTGAGGCCATTGGTATTGCCAGTGATGTAATCGAACTCTGCTTTAAAGGCGTGGTGAGCCGTATCGAAGGCGCCAGCTTTGAGGATATCGCTCAAGATCAAGCGCTACTGCATAAGGCCGCTTACCGCGCCCATGTGCCACTACCACAAGGCGGTTTACTCAAATACGTGGATGGCGGTGAGTACCACTGCTTCAACCCTGATGTGGTCAACACGCTGCAGGCGTCATTAATCGACAAGAATTTTGCGACCTACAAGAAGTTTGCCGAATTAGTCGATAACCGCCCAGTCGCCACCCTAAGGGATTTGATTGGCATTAAGGCTGACCAAGCCGCGATTGAACTGGATAAGGTCGAGGCTGCCAGCCATTTATTCCCACGCTTTGACAGTGCGGCCATGAGTATCGGCGCCCTAAGCCCCGAGGCCCATGAGGCATTAGCCATCGCCATGAACCGTTTAGGCGGTCGCTCTAACTCGGGCGAAGGTGGTGAGGATGCGCGTCGCTTTAACACCGAACGTAACTCGGCGATTAAGCAAATTGCGTCGGCACGTTTTGGGGTAACCGCCCATTACCTAGTCAATGCCGATGTGCTGCAGATTAAAGTTGCCCAGGGCGCAAAACCCGGTGAAGGCGGACAACTCCCCGGCCATAAGGTGAGTGTGGAAATTGCAGGGCTGCGTCACGCGCGCCCAGGTGTAACCTTAATTTCACCACCGCCACACCATGATATTTACTCTATCGAAGACTTAGCCCAGCTGATTTTCGATTTAAAACAAATCAATACCAAGGCACTGATCTCCGTGAAGTTAGTGTCTGAGCCAGGTGTCGGCACTATCGCCACCGGTGTAGCAAAAGCCTACGCCGATATGATCACTATTTCTGGCTACGATGGTGGCACGGGCGCAAGCCCTATCACCTCGGTGAAATACGCTGGCAGCCCATGGGAGCTCGGCCTTGCCGAAGTACATCAATCTCTGGTGGAAAATGGTCTGCGCCATAAGATCCGCTTGCAGGTCGATGGCGGCCTAAAAACCGGAACCGACGTCATCAAGGCGGCCTTACTCGGCGCCGAAAGCTTTGGCTTCGGGACTGTGCCTATGATTGCCTTAGGTTGTAAGTACCTGCGTATTTGCCACCTGAACAACTGTGCTACCGGTGTCGCAACTCAGGACAAGAAACTGCGCGATAACCACTACCACGGCTTACCAGAGCGAGTGATGACTTACTTTGAGTTTGTCGCCGAGGAAGTGCGCGAGTGGATGGCAACCCTAGGGGTCAGCAAGTTCGAAGACTTAGTGGGCCGCAGTGAGTGGCTACATACCTTAGAAGGCCAGACCGATAAGCAACGTGGACTCGATTTAGCGCCAATTCTGTATCAGCCTAAGGTCAGAGCCAGCACTTCGCGCACCTGGCAGGAAACCAATCCACCAGCGGATTTAGGTTTACTCAACCAACATCTGCTCAACGAGTGCCAAGGTGCGGTCGATAAGGGCGAGAGTTTCGATGCCGCTTACAGCATCAACAATACCGACCGCTCAGTGGGCGCACGCCTATCGGGCTATATCGCCAGCACCCTTGGCGTAAAAGGCACTAAGGCCCCGATTAAACTCAGCTTTAATGGCAGTGCAGGCCAAAGCTTTGGGGTATGGAACAGCCCAGGTCTTGAACTCAAGCTCTGCGGTGATGCCAACGACTACGTCGGTAAAGGCATGTCGGGCGGCAAGATTGTGATTTATCCACCGCTAGGGAGTCCGTTCCAGAGCGAGCGCAGCGCGATTGTCGGTAACACTTGTCTGTATGGCGCAACTGGCGGACGCTTCTTCGCTGCGGGCCAAGCGGGTGAACGCTTTGCGGTACGTAACTCGGGCGCCATTGCCGTAGTTGAAGGCTTAGGCGATAACGGCTGCGAATACATGACCAGCGGTATCGTAGTCGTACTCGGTAAAACCGGGGTGAACTTCGGCGCGGGGATGACGGGCGGCTTTGCCTATATCTTCGACCAATTTGGCCGCTTTAATCGCCGCGTGAATAACGAGCTTGTCGACACCCAAAAACTCGAGTCACCGATTCATCAACAGCATTTGAAAGGCTTGATTGAAGAACACGTGGCCGAGACTGGCAGTGAGCACGCGAAGATGATCTTAAGCGACTTTGCCAACTGGTTAGATTGCTTTGTTTTAGTGAAACCGAAAAATATCGCCGTTGCAGATCTGCTCAAATTAGAGCAATCGAGCCCGGAACTAGCAGTTAAAGCGGGGTAATAGCAGATGAGTAACGATTTTCAATTTATTGAAGTGGGTCGCAAAGACCCAACTAAACACCCTGCAGCAAAGCGTTCGACTCAGTTTATTGAGATTTATCAGCCCTTTGCTCAAGCTCAGGTGACTGAACAGGCGGACCGTTGTCTCGATTGTGGCAACCCTTATTGTGAATGGAAATGTCCGCTGCACAACTATATTCCCAACTGGCTGAAACTGGCGCAGCAGGGCCGAATTATGGAGGCGGCGGATTTAGTCCATGAGACCAATACTCTGCCCGAGATCTGCGGCCGCGTCTGCCCACAGGACAGACTCTGTGAAGGCGCTTGCACCCTAAACGCCGACTTTGGCGCCGTGACTATCGGTAATGTGGAGAAATACATTACCGATACCGCCATCGCCCAAGGCTGGCGTCCGGATATGAGTAAGGTCACGCCCCGTAAAGAAAAAGTGGCGATTGTGGGCGCTGGCCCTGCTGGTTTAGGCTGTGCCGATATTCTTGCCCGTAATGGGGTTAAGGCTGTGGTGTTTGATAAATATCCCCAGATTGGTGGCCTGCTGACCTACGGTATTCCTTCTTTTAAACTGGATAAAGCCGTGATGGCGACTCGCCGCACTGTGTTAGAAGGCATGGGAATCGAGTTCAAGCTGGGCGTAACTGTCGGTAAAGACATCGCCTTTAACCAACTGCTTGAGGAATACGATGCCGTCTTCCTTGGCATGGGCACCTACACCGCCATGAAAGCGGGCCTTGAGGGCGAAGATGCCCAAGGCGTGTACCAAGCTCTGCCCTACTTGATTGGCAATACCCATCACCTGATGGGTAGCACAAGCCCTGATACTCCTTACCTAAACCTTGCCGGTAAGCGCGTGGTGGTCTTAGGTGGCGGTGATACCGCCATGGACTGTGTTCGCACCGCAGTTCGCCAAGGGGCCAGCAGTGTGATTTGTGCCTATCGCCGTGACGAAGCCAACATGCCGGGTTCGCGCCGCGAAGTGCAAAACGCCCGTGAAGAGGGCGTGAACTTCCTGTTTAACCGTCAACCCGTGGCGATTAAAACCCAGGATGGCAAAGTGGTGGGCGTGGAATGCGTTGAAACCCAAATGGGTAAAGCTGATGCCAGCGGCCGTCAACGTGCCGAAGCGATTGAAGGCAGTGAGCAGTTACTCGACGCCGATGCGGTGATTATCGCCTTCGGTTTCCAACCTAGCCCTGCGCCTTGGTTTGCCGATTACGGCATTGAACTCGACCAATGGGGCCGAGTAAAAGCCAGTAAACAAGCCGATAACCCATTCCAAACCACCAATCCAAAGGTATTTGCTGGCGGCGATATGGTGCGTGGCTCGGATCTGGTTGTGACCGCAATTGCCGAAGGACGTGATGCCGCGCAAGGCATTCTTAACTACTTAGATTAATTGTTTTTTGTTGTACCGCTGTACCTGTGAGTCTCGGACTCGTACCCACGAGTCCACCATTTGCTTGTGAATTTTGGCGCACCTTAGGGTGCGCATTTTTTTATCTTCCGCGCGTTTTATCCTATCCCAATCAAGCAATCGCAATCCCACAATAACGCCAAAGCATAACTGTGGTATATTAGCCGCCATTCTGTTATCCCACGCTTTAGTGGCATCACACATTCAGTTGAATCAAAAGGGTCTCCCATGAAAATTGGTATTATTGGCGCAATGGAGCCAGAAGTTGCCCATCTTATTGCGGCTATGACAAACGCCTCTTCACAAACGATTGCGGGCATTGAATTTATCGCTGGCACCTTAGCGGGCAAAGACGTAGTGGTAACACGCTCTGGTATTGGCAAAGTCGCCGCCAGTATCGCCACCACACTGCTGATTGAGAAATACGCCCCCGATGCGGTAATCAACACAGGTTCTGCGGGTGGTTTTGTCGATTCACTGTCTATTGGCGATATCGTGATTTCATCCGAAGTGCGCCACCACGATGTAGATGTGACCGCATTTGGTTACGAAATTGGCCAAATGGCGCAGCAACCTGCGGCGTTTATTCCCGCGTCATACTTAGTCGAAGCGGCTAATAAGGCCATCGCACAATTAGGCGAAGTGAAAGCGATTGAAGGCTTAATCTGTACTGGCGATAGCTTTATTTGCGACCCAGTTCGCACCAAGACCATGTTGGAGCACTTCCCAACCATGGCGGCCTGTGAGATGGAAGGCGCGGCAATTGCCCAAGTGTGTCACCAGTTTGGTGTGCCATTTGTGGTGATCCGCTCGCTCTCTGACAACGCCAACAACGACTCTCCAGTCGACTTCGATTCTTACATTGTGAAGGCAGGCTACCATTCGGCACTGATGGTGATGTTGCTGCTTGAGCAATTAGATCCAAACTCAGTAAAGTAATTGACTAAAGCATGATTGCGGAAAGTACCTGATGCACAGTTCTTTTTATCAACAACTTGTCGAAATTGATGGCGCTTTGTTTGAGGGCTTCTTGGTACTTTTCTTTGCTTTACTGTTGGCGCGTCTAGCGCCATTGCCAAGGGAAATGCAGCCACTGATTTGGTTTAGTCACTTAGCCAAACAGCTCGCCGCCAAAGTCAATCGCCCCGGGCGAGCCCCTAGCCAACAGGCAACCGCCGGCTTTTTAGCCATGTTGCTGCTGGTATTTCCCTTCTGGGCGATTATCACTTTTTTACTCGAGCTCGCCGCCTTTCCTTGGTTCTTTGAGTTTTTAGTCCTGTATCTGTGTTTGACGGATGCAGGCTTTAGCCAAGTCGCCGACGAAATCGCTAAAGCATTGAAACGCGAGGACAATGCCAGCGCAAAAAAGCTATTACAGCCTTGGATTGTCCGTGATACGGATAATCTATCGGAAGTCGGCTTAACCAAGGCCACGATAGAAAAGCTCGCTACCGCGCCGATTTATGGCACGGCATCGACCATCTTCTTCTTTGCGATCGCAGGCGCCCCTATGGTACTGGCGGTGAGAATGATTAAACAGCTCGAACTCAGTTGGCCGCCCATTCAACCTAAGTACCAACACTTTTGCAGTTCGGTGCACGTTATTTCCACGGCGCTGCTGGCAATCCCAGCTTGGTTATGGAGCCTGTCGATTGCGATTCAGGGTGGCCCTAAAGCCTTAGCATTGCTGTTTCGCACCTCTAAAAATCATCCAGCCCTGCGGGGTTATGTGATGAGTGTGTCCTTAGTCGCTAATATTTTACGCATTGAATTGGGTGGGCCGCAGAAGTTTTCGGGGCAACGAATTGATGTGGCTAAGATAGTCTATGGCCCACAGCCGCACCAAGAGATGATTGCCCCCGCAGTAAAACTCGCCTCACGGGCCTGCGCAATCTGGTTTAGTTTTATTACCTTTCTTCCGATCATTTGGGCGGGTTTACGCTGGCTACAAACCCTGTGATATGATGCCTTTCATCTTAACATTAGGTTAAAGGCTGACTATCTTGTTCGAAAACATGCATGTTTCATTAACAACTCCCGCCTTGCTATTTCCGGCAATCTCACTGCTATTACTCGCCTATACTAACCGCTTCTTTGCGCTGGCGGCGCTGATCCGACAGTTGAGTAACGGTGATAAACCTGTGCATAAGGATCAAATTAAAAACTTAAGCCAGCGGATCCGGATTATTCGCCGCATGCAAGAGGCGGGCGTATCCAGCTTTGCCCTGTGTGTACTCTGTATGATTTTTATCTATATCGGTTTTAATAAGACGGGCTCGGTGATCTTCGGTGCCAGCTTGTTACTGCTGCTCTATTCACTGATTTTATCTGTGATAGAAATTCGTATCTCTGTGGACGCGCTGAATATTCACATCAAAGAGATGAGTAAATGAGCCACTGGATTTACTTCTTCGATTTATGTGGCACGGCGGTATTTGCCCTTTCTGGCGCCTTAGCCGCTGGGCGTCACCGTATGGACCCCTTTGGCGTTATCGTACTGGCCTCGGTGACTGCGGTCGGCGGTGGCAGTATTCGCGATGCGCTGATAGGCGCCACGCCGGTGTTTTGGATCCGCGACCCTAACTACATCATAGTGATACTCGCCACAGTCCTAGCTTGTTTGCTGTTGGTTCGCCGTCCCCGCAAGATGCCGCAATATACCTTGCCCGTCGCCGATGCCTTAGGTTTGGCCCTGTTCACTGTGATTGGTGCTGAAAAAGCCCTCAATATGGGACTCAGCGGCATGATTGCCGTCGTGATGGGCTTGATCACGGGCGTAGGAGGAGGCATTATTCGAGACTTACTGTGCAGACAAATCCCTATGGTGTTACGCACAGAAATCTATGCCACGGCGTCGATTGTTGGCGGCATAGGTTATACCGTAAGCCTTGCCTACGGGATGGGCGAAAAAACGGCACTATTTTTAGCCATGACCAGTGCCTTAATCATTCGCCTATGCGCCATCAAATGGCATTTGTCGTTACCCGCCTTTGATCTCAAAACCAAGAGGGAATAGTTTGCGAATATTGTGTCTTTTAGTCTGTCTTATTTGGGTTCCGGCCTTGTTTCCTGCGTCTGTACACGCTAACTCAGGGGAAATGCCAGCAGAACAGCAGTTAGCCGTAAAATACATGAACGCGCTAACCGAGCACGACTATCAAACACTCGGCAAATTCTATAACCGTGATACCGTCTTCTTCGATAAAACCGCCAATCGTAAATACACGGGTGGGCGGTTTATTATCGACTTCCTCGAGCGCGCCCACGAGGGTGTGCTCGAATATGATTTCAATATCGAGCATATGTATAATGCAGGCTCCCTCGTGGTGATGATTGGAAACTATCACTTTAAGGGCCCCGGCGAGCAATTTGGCAAACCCGGAAAAATTATTGATGTCGCCATTCCTGGGGTCACCAGTCTTAAGCTCGATATGCGTAATCACAGGGTCACAGAGCATGTGGATCTGATTGATTACCAGACCATGTCAGACCAATTAGCGATGCAGTAGTCACAAAATTTAGCTTTTGTTGAAACTTGAGCCCTCAAAACGAGTCGAAACCTGCAATGAGTCAATACGACTGAGGTGCGGCATCCCTTGCCCACGGGTCGTTTCGTTTCAATGAGGTTTGTATGAAGTTGTTTGGACTGATTGCCCTACTCGCCCTGAATGGCCTAATGCTCGCGCCCCATGCACAGGCGCAGCAGCCCATTATTGTGTCCTACGCGGTGCAACCCGTAAGCCATTTCAACCAGCAACTGCGGGCCGCCCAGGAGCAACATCAAGCCTGGAGCGAAGATCCCACCGCCATCAGCAGCCAATATGCGGGTAAAAAGTTTACCCTTGTCCGCACTCAGCCCACCAAAAATGGCGTGTTTACCTATCAAGTGAGCGAGTTGTCGCAACAGCACCCACAAATGCTGTTAATTCTGTCGCTTAAGAAAAGTGCCCAGCGCTGGCAAGTGGATTCCGCCCAGTTGGCGTGGAAGTGTCGTGATGGTCAGCATTTCGGTACCGACAGATGCAATATTGGCGAGCATGAGGCCAGCACTGCACCTTAGACAAGGTATTTTAAAAACAGCACCTTAAACGATTGCCTAGATAAAAGGCAGAAGTAAAAAGAGCGCCCTTAGGCGCTCTTTTTACTGCTTGGTAAGTACTTATTAACCGTCTTAAGCACTCACAAGCGGCACTAACATGGTTCAACTTAAACCAGAGTCACTTTCGCGAACTTACGCTTACCCACTTGGAATACGGCAACCGTGCCTGCGCTTAAGGTCATACGGCTATCGTCAACCTTCTCACCGTCCATCTTCACCGCGCCTTGCTTGATCATACGCATCGCATCGGAAGTCGAACCCACTAAGTCGGCATCTTTAAGTAAGTTAGCAATCGCTAAGCCTTCACCCGCCGCTAATTCAACCTCAGGGATATCATCTGGGATAGCACCCTTTTGGAAACGGTCGATAAAGGCTTGATGGGCACTCTCGGCCGCCGCTTGGTCGTGGAAGCGCGCGATGATTTCCTTCGCAAGGGCAATCTTGGTATCACGGGGGTTAGCACCGTTGGCGATATCTTGTTTGAACTGTTCAATCTCGGCCAAAGGACGGAATGATAGCAACTCAAAGTAACGCCACATTAATTCGTCAGAAATCGACATGATCTTGCCAAACATTTCATTGGCGGGCTCACTCACACCAATGTAGTTGTGCGCCGATTTAGACATTTTCTTAACGCCGTCTAAACCTTCAAGCAGTGGCATCATGATCACGGCTTGTGGCTTTTGGCCTTCGGCTTTTTGTAACTCACGGCCCATCAACAGGTTGAACTTCTGATCGGTTCCGCCTAATTCAACGTCGGCCTTCAGAGCTACTGAGTCATAACCCTGTAGCAGTGGATACATAAATTCGTGGATAGCGATCGACTGACCCGAAGCATAACGCTTCTTAAAGTCGTCACGTTCCATCATACGGGCAACGGTTTGCTGCGAGGCTAAACGGATCATCCCTGCTGCGCCTAATGGCTCTAACCAGCTCGAGTTGAACTCGATACGGGTTTTGGCAGGATCCAGAATTTTATAGACCTGCTCTTTGTAGGTCTCGGCGTTGGCTAATACTTGCTCACGGGTGAGAGGTGGACGTGTACTGTTTTTACCACTTGGATCACCCACCATACCGGTAAAGTCACCAATTAAGAAAATGACTTCATGACCTAACTCTTGGAATAATCTTAATTTATTTAAAATTACTGTGTGTCCAAGATGGATATCCGGTGCGGTAGGATCAGCGCCTAACTTGATACGAAGTGGACGTCCTTCTTTGAGTTTTTCCAGCAGATCCGATTCGAGTAGGATCTCATCGGTACCACGTCTAATTTCTGCTAATACTTGGTCTAAATCAGCCATCTCGGCGGGGACTCCTAAGGCCATGATCATAAAATGAGGAGACTTATGTTACTTGTTAGCCACCACAATTGAAAGTGTGTACACTAACGGGATTATTCAAGCCTTAGGTAATCGGTATCGGCGTCACATGGGAAAGGTTATAACGTTATTTAAATTGTTGCCTAAAAAGCATCAAATTCTCCTCAGCATTCTTTCTGTTATCACTACGATAACCCTGCTCTTTCCCTCTGAAGAAGCGCAAGCTTCAAGACAAACTCAAGGTGTCGCAGACCAAGCTCAAGTCAATACCCGTTACGATGTTCCCTTAGCCTTTCGCTCACCAGAGCGTCCTGAAGGTGTTGAGGGCCAATCGCAAGATGCATCCACCAACGCCACGCCGTTATCTTCGGCCGACGCCTTAGCCGCAGGCAATGTGCCCGCCAGCGAAACCTTAGAGAGCGCCCACCATAGAGACGTTGAACATTTTAATGTGAAAAATGGCGATACCTTAGCCGCAGTATTTGAGCGCGCGGGACTCACCAGCAAAGATGTGTACGAAATTACCCAGTTGCCACTCGCCAAACAAAATCTGTTAAAAATCATCCCCGGCGAAGAAATTGTGATTTCGAAGGATGCCAAGGGCGATTTAACCGAAGTGCGCTACCGTGTCGATGCGGTATCGACCTTAGTGATCACTAAGGATCAGGATAAGTATTCCGAGAAAATCTCTGAAAAAGACATTGAAATCCGCACCCAATTCACCAGTGCGAAAATCAAGAGTAACTTCTGGAATGCCGCCGTCGATGCGGGTTTAAACGCGAACCAAATTATGCAACTCTCGACCGTGTTTGGTTGGGATATCGACTTTGCCTTGGATTTACGTGAAGGCGACAGCTTCGCGATTATCTATGAGCAGGAGTATGCCGAAGGCGAGTTTTTACGTAACGGCAATATCCTCGCCGCCGAGTTTATCAACCAAGATGAGCGCTACACCGCGATTCGCTATACCGATGGCAACTATTACTCCGAAAACGGCACTAGCATGCGTAAGGCCTTCCTGCGCTCACCGGTTGACTTTAAATACGTCAGCTCAAACTTCAACCCGAAACGCTTACACCCTGTGACAGGGCAAGTTAAGGCTCACCGCGGCGTTGACTATGTTGCCGCCATTGGCACCCCCATTAAGGCGGCGGGCAATGGCCGAGTTGTCGAATCCGGCTACAATCAATTTAACGGTAACTATGTGTTCATTAAGCACAACGATACCTACACGACTAAGTATTTGCATTTGACCAAACGCAACGTCAGTAAAGGGGCCAGCGTTAAGCAGGGGCAAATTATCGGCACCTTAGGTAAGACAGGACGCGTCACTGGCGCTCACCTACACTATGAATTTATCGTCAATGGCGTACACCGTAATCCAAGAACGGTTGATTTACCTAAGGCCGAATCGATTGCCCGTAAAGAAAAGCCACAATTCGATGCGCTCAGCAAACAGTTGATGGCTAGCATTTCACAGAACAAGCAAACCCAATTGGCGATGCAATAACGACGGACGGATCCCCTCACATGAACAAGGCTTATTATATTGGACTGATGTCTGGCACCAGCATGGACGGCGTCGATGCGGTGTTAGTCGACTTTGCGGGCGAGCAGCCACAGCTTATCGCAACGCATACCGAGGCGATCCCGAGCCATTTGCTTAAGGGATTGCAGCGTTTATGCCTGCCTGGCAATGATGAGATCAACCGCCTCGGCCGCCTCGATCGTAGTGTCGGTAAATTATTTGCTCTTGCGGTCAATAACTTGCTCGCCAAAGCCCTGATAGCCAAAGAAGACATCATTGCCATTGGTAGTCATGGCCAAACCGTGCGCCACATGCCAAACCTTGAGGTGGGTTTTACCCTGCAAATTGGCGATCCCAACACCATAGCAACCGAGACGGGTATCGATGTGATAGCCGATTTTCGTCGTAAAGACATCGCCTTAGGTGGCCAAGGCGCGCCCTTAGTACCCGCCTTCCACCAGCAAACCTTTGCCCAAGTCGGTAAAAAGCGCGTGATCCTCAATATTGGCGGCATTGCCAATATCACCTATCTGACCGGGAATCGTGAAGAGGTCTTAGGCTTCGATACTGGGCCAGGCAATACGCTGATTGATGCCTGGATCCTGCAAGTGAAAAATGAACCCTACGACAAAGACGGTGAATGGGCCGCTTCGGGCAAAACCGACCCACAGCTACTGGCGCAGTTGCTGTCGCACCCTTATTTCTCCCTCGCCTATCCCAAGAGCACAGGGCGAGAATTATTTAATCAGGCCTGGCTAGAGCAGCAATTATCACAGTTTAATCAACTGGATGAAGAAGATATCCAATCGACATTACTCGATTTGACCTGCCACAGTATCGCCCGCGATATCCTTAAACTCGCCCCTGTGGGAGAGTTATTTGTCTGCGGTGGTGGCGCCTTTAATAGCGAGTTAATGCAGCGCTTAGCGGCGCTACTACCGGATTATCACATCGATACCACCTCTGCACTGGGCGTCGACCCTAAATGGGCCGAAGGGATCGCCTTTGCGTGGCTCGCAATGCGCCACCATTTAGGTTTGCCCGCTAACCTACCTGCGGTGACAGGCGCTTCGCGCGAAGCCGTATTAGGCGGACGCTTTAGCGCTAAGTAAAACTCAAACCTACTGAAGCAGTTTGTGTTTAAGCAGTATGATGTCCCGCTGTGGAAAGCCATCGAGCGTCATCACTAAGCGGTTTGACTCCGGAATATAAGTCATGGAGCCAAACCCGCTTAGGCTCGAGCGGGGCACCCTGAGGAGTGGCGTGACTTGCTGGCTGCTCGCCTCCCAGTAATTTAATCTCTGCTCATTGCCATTACTGGATTTGAAATACACTCCGTCCGCCGTCATTGCCCAATTATTGCCAGACCTAAACACTTTGCTGGAAATGAGCTGTGTTACCTCTTCAGGCTGCGCGAGATTAATCAACCAGAGCCCATTCACCCCGTAACGACTAAACACCAATTCAGTTGCCGACTTGGCAAACCCCACCGCCATACTCAGAGGGCTTATCACCTTGGGCGCACTGTTATCTAAATAAAACTCGGTAATACCGTCGCTGGTCGATGCGAATACCGCAGTGCCCTGCCAATTCCAGCTGGGGCGACCATGGTTGTGATAACTCGAGGCTAAGGCGGTAATGTTCTTATTGGTTAAATCTAAAATAAAAATGCGATTGCCTTCATTACGATCATCGGGGGCGATAAAGGCAATTTTAGAACCGTCGGGTGACCAACGTGGATAAGCGACACGCGACTTAAGCTGAGTGTGTTGCTCCAGTTTTTGCCCCTTGATATCCGAGGTCCAAATCTCGTTATAGCCAGTATCGCTGGAGACAAAAACGATTCGCCCCGCCTCAGGGGAATAATGGGGATTACGGTGGCTAATACCGGAATACAGCAGTGGAAACAAACTGCCCGGCACTTTATCCCCGAGGGAAAAATACGCCATTTGGAATTGCCGACGATACTGGTGATAAACCAACTCGCCCTCATCGGAGACGCTACTGGGATAACTCATGCCTTCGACATCGAGTGGCCGAATATGGGCCGTTTCGATATCGATAGTAAAACCATTGCGACTACCAGAGTCTTCCGTGGCAAACACTAACGCCTGACTGTTCGGCGTCCAGCTCAAGCCGCGAATATCTTCTAGTCCTTGGGTTAAGCGTTTTTCATTGGCATTGGCTAAGTCGCGAATAAAAATATCCTCAGAGATATTACTAAAGCGCCTCGCTATCGCGAGCCATTTACCATCGGGGCTAAAGGCTAAATCTCGGTCCTCATAATTACACTGGCTTTCGCAGGATAATCTTTCAGCCGTAGCGTCCGCTTTGGCTAAAGTTAAGCGGTAAATCCCACCCACTTTATCCGCCTCGAGGGAGGAGATATAAGCAAGATATTGACCATCGGGGGAAATATCTATCGCCGCCATATCCGTGCTACAGGGCGCTAGGGCTAGCATCTCATTGGTCGCTAAAGTCAATTGAGTAATGGTGCACTTTCCCGTCGCGTGGCTGCGGGAGGCAAAAAACAGCTTGGTATCATCTAAGCTCCACACTGCACGCAGTTCAACCGATGTTGAAGGGGTTAACTGACGGGCGGGAACATCTTCACGTTTAAAATCTTTAAGATACAGACTAGATGTCACCCCTGGACGACTCGCACCATACACAAGCCAACGCCTATCGTGGGATAACCTTGGATAACGCTCCGACCCCGGATCTCGAGTCAGCACCGTCATTTGGGTATCCGTCATCCGCTGTTTATCTTGATATAAATGCATACCAATAAATAAACTACTGACAACAGCCACGGCCCCCAGCACCATCGCCATTAAACGCAGACGCTGATTGGCATATTGCAATTTAGTCTCAGT
Organism: Shewanella sp. FJAT-51649; assembly: GCF_019457435.1. Taxonomy (NCBI): domain Bacteria; kingdom Pseudomonadati; phylum Pseudomonadota; class Gammaproteobacteria; order Alteromonadales; family Shewanellaceae; genus Shewanella; species Shewanella sp. FJAT-51649. The sequence continues at coordinate 3,510,584 of NZ_CP080411.1, forward strand.
GGTCTGCCGTATATCTTCTTCGGTAACGTCGAGTTGATCGTAGATAGGCGGTAACAACAAGCGATAGCCAGCCTTACGCACTGTCTCAATCACACCACCATCCACGTCTAGAGGCGATAATTGCTGCCGTAAATGCCAAATGGCATTCGTGAGTGCCTTAGTGCCGACGTAGGCATTGCCTTCCCACACTTGAGTAATCAACTCATCGCGGGTAACCACATGAGGATAACGCAGGGCAAGATAGCTAAGCACTTCAATAAACTTAGGTTGAAGCGACACTTTAGCGGATTCATGCGAGGAGGTTTCATCCCCCTGCGTTTGAAATAAAATTGAGTTATCGGAAGGGTCAATACGACAATTCCCCAAGCAAAAACCCAACTTACTCTTATCCTTCATTTTTCTCACACCTTCGCTATTCGTCTTTTTATGGTTAGGGTAATGAGTACATCGTGTGGCTAGATACTACCTAAGACTTAACAAAGATGGCAATCCAATGTTTTAAACTAACTATATAAAATTCAAAATATTAGCTAATTAAAAATCTAAAATAGAGATTTAAACAATATAGAAACGAGCCGGGATAGATTGCGATACGGCAACAGATTACTTACAACTGATTGACCAATAACAACATAAGAGTCAAAGCCTTACTCCTGCGGTTAACTCATCTCAGCAGGGGTAATTTACTTTGCTAGGAACCCAAGTATGCTTCGCTTAACCTTGACCGGCATCTGGACTATGCTATGCCTGATTTTTATCCCCAACACCTTAGCGCAGGACTACCAGAAACCTTCCCCCGCACTGCAGCAAACCATTTCACATAACGCGGATCTCACGACTCGACTCTCAAACGATCATCAGTGGCTGGCGTTACTCAGCCCAATTGCAGCGCCGAGCATTGCCACGCTGGCCCTGCCAGAGCAGAAGTTGGCAGGATTACGTATCGCCGCCGAGCAATATTTACCGAGCCGTATCACCCAGCGCTACCACCAACTCAGGCTGATTAATATTCAGGATAATCGACAGCGGCTGATAAGCTTGCCCGGTGGCCACGATATCACCGAAGTGCAATTTTCCCCCGACAGCCGCTATTTGTCCTATGTAAGCCTAACGCCAGAGGGCGGTTACTTATATGTTTACGACATCGCTCAAGACCGCCACATGCGCCTGTCAGACAACCGATTAAATGGCACGATTAGCCTTGATTATCAATGGGCTAACAATAACAACCTGCTTGCTCGCTTTGTAATCGCCTTAAATGCCAACGCAAGCATGGCTCCAACCCTTTACGCACCGAAAACCAAGGAAACCTCGGGCAAACAAAGCCCGCAGCGCACCTATCAAGACTTATTGAAAACCAGCGCTGACAAACAACGCTTTAGCCAACTGACGACCAGTCAACTGGCCCTTGTGGATATGGATGGCAAGCTGACAAATATCGCCGCGCCGGGCATCTTTGAAGATTTTTCGCTGTCGCCAGATGGTCAATATATCTTAACCCATCAGCTCACTACGCCCTTCTCTACCCAAGTAAAGTATTATGACTTTCCAACCTTAACAGAGATTTATAATCTTGATGGTCAACGCATTACGCAACTGCACCAAAGCCAGAGTGGAGAATCTAAGCCCCAAGGAAGAGACTCAGTTTTACCCGGCCCTCGCATGTTCCATTGGGTTCAAGGGCAAGGCGCAACCTTAGCCTTTACCGAGGCTTTAGATCAGGGCAATAGCCAGCAAGAGGCGCCGCTACGGGATAGTCTATGGCAACTCGATGCCCCCTTTACCCAAAAGGCCAAACTCATCGCCAAAACCCCTTGGCGGATCATCGATATCGACTGGGCGGAAAATAACATCGCCTTAATGAGCCAGCGCAATAGCAAAGCACAGTTACTGCGACTGAGTCGCCTAGACACCCACCTTGGGGAAAGTTCGTTGTATACCTTGAACGAGCGTAATCTGCGCGATAAATATCAAGAACTTGGAAAATTCCCCAGAGTATATACCCAAGGCAAAGGGCTAGTGATCCGCGTGCAACAGGCACAAACCGCAGCGGTTATTCACTACGGCCAAGGGGCATCGCCTCAAGGCGATAAGCCATTTTTAAAACGCACCTCACTCGCTACCGGAGAATCCTCACTGTTATGGCAATCTGCAACCAACCAATTAGAATCGGTGCGCTATGTGCTCAATCTTGAGCCCTTACAACTGATTATCAACCGTGAAAGCCCGACTGAAGCACCGAGTCTTGTCTTAATCGATGACGCCAAAGAACGTGTGCTCTACCAACAGGCCGATGAATTGAGTGCGTATCGGGGGATGCAGAAGCAGCTGATCACCTACAAAAGAGCCGATGGCGTGCCCCTCTCAGGCACTCTCTACTTACCTGCCAATTACACCAAGGAGCAAGGCACCTTACCCGTGTTGATGTGGGCTTATCCGCGGGAATTTAACGATCCCGATGTCGCGGGCCAAATCAGCTTTAGCGCCAACCAATATCCCAGCATCAGTCCAAGGGGCCCAATTCCTTTAGTCGCCGAAGGCTTTGCGGTATTTGATAAAGTCTCTATGCCCATCATCGCTCAAGGGGATAAAGAGCCCAATGACAGCTTTCGCGAACAACTCGTCGCCAACGCGCAGGCGGCTGTCGATACCTTGGTCGATTTAGGCATTGCCGATCGCAAACAAATCGCCGTGGGTGGACACTCCTACGGGGCCTTTATGGTGGCGAACTTGCTCGCCCATACGGATTTATTCTATGCAGGCATTGCCCGTAGCGGTGCCTATAATCGCAGTCTAACGCCTTTTGGCTTTCAAAATGAGGAGCGTTACTACTGGCAAGCCAATGATATTTATCAACAAATGTCACCATTTAATTATGCCGATAACATCAAATCGCCCTTGCTATTAGTTCACGGAGAGATGGATCAAAATTCAGGCACTTTCCCGCTGCAATCGGAGCGACTATTTGATGCCATTCAAGGCCTTGGCGGTAAAGCAAGATTAGTTATCCTGCCCTTTGAAGGACACGGTTATGCGGCTAAGGAATCCTTAGAACACTTGCTCTGGGAACAAAGCCAGTTCTTAAAGGCAAATCTGCCTATCCACTAACCTGTAAGCCAAAGAGCGAAGTCAGCGCTTAGCATTCCACAAAAACACACCATCAGATGATTGGCGGCATAATAAGCCGCCAATCGCTTAACAAGTTACTGCTATCACTTATCCTTAAATGCTGTGTTTATTCAGTATTTAAGCGAGTATCTCCCCTCAGGTATGCACCGAAGCTTTGCCTTTTTGGCCTTTTTACTATTCCGCGTTAGCCGACTTACTTCAAGTCAGCACTCATTCAAGCTCTGGCTGAAACTCAAGCTCTGGCTGAAAGAGTTAACGTTAAGCGCTTCTCGACAGAAGAAGTATCAAAGGTCTGTGTCAATCTATCCCATTGAAGGCTTAAAGCTTGATGAGTGTGACTAACCTATTGATGTCAATATCTTGCGGATATTGGCAATAAAAAACCGCATGCAGGGAGCCACATGCGGTTGAACAAACTTAAGTGATTAGTATCAGTTCAACGATATTAGAACTTAAGCTCTGCACCTAGGTAGGCATAGCGTCCAACACCACCGCCATAGGCGCTGCTGTAGTTACCATTACCCGTTTCGACTAAATCACCAGTATCAGCCACCCAAGGCCCCTGATTGTCGAAAATATTGCGCACACCGCCATATAAACGTAATTCAGCCTGACTCACGTCCATAGTGTAAGACACCGACAAATCGTGGGTGATATACGAGCTGTAGAATAGGAATGCGGGCGTTTCGGGATTAGCCACCGCACTGGCATCACCCGCATCGAGTTTGGCTTGGTTTTCGGCTTTCAGAACATTCCACTCTTCAACTCTATCGTGGCTATCGACCATAGCGCTCTTATACTTAGCGCTCCAACGAACACGCCAATCATCATTGCTCCAGGTTAATGAAATTGCGCCTCTATCCTCAAAAATCCCGCTGGCAAGCTCACCCACATAGTCATCTTCAACTAAACCATCGGCGCCGTAGTAGCTAGTGCTAAATTCCAACACATGGGTCCAGTTAGTTTTTAAGCTGAGTTCACCGTATCCGTCTAACTGCCACTCGTAGGCCATGGCGATATCAACACCACGGGTGACAATGTCATTCAGGTTCTGTTCTTGTTGGATAACCTGAGTGATTTGCCCTTCAGTATCACGGCTGATGACCTGACAGTACTCGTTATCGGCACCATAAGGATTACTCGAGTTATAACATTCGGCCAGAATATCCTCGTTGCTTAATGAACCAATGGCATCGGTGACTTTAATATCGTAATAATCGACCGCCAGATTAAAGCCCTCGAGGAAGGCTGGCGCCATGGTAAAGCCTAAGGTATAGGTATCCGCGGTTTCCTCGGTAAGGTTTTCGTTACCGGCGTTCGGCGAATATTTAGACCCCCCCTCATCCTCAAAGACACCGTTAGTCGCAATTGCGGCTGCAATACCAGGATCTTGGCGACAACTATCATGCCCAGCCCCAGTTGAGGTTGCAGTTACCCCATCACAAATATCGCGGATACTGTCGTAATCTCCACGGGGTGGAGAGATAAGTTCTGTAATATTTGGCGCACGTTGTGAGCGAGAGTAGTTAGCACGTAGGGCATAGTTGGCAATAGGCTCCCACAGGATCCCCGCGCGATAGCTCGACATTAAGTCGATGTTTTTCTGGCTGTAATCCGCAAGACGCAATGACACGTCTAGGTCGAGCTTGTTGGCAAAAGCCTCATCCCTTAACAAAGGAAGATTCGCTTCACCAAAGGCTTCCCATACGGTGACATCCCCTTCAAAGGGCGGTACATCGTTAAAGGTTATCGCATCGCCACGCATCGCTTTATCGGTATCGACGGCTTGAGTATCACGGCGATATTCGACCCCGAATGCTGACTGCACGCCACCAGCGGGCAATTCGAACAATTCACCCGAGATAAATCCTAGGGCATTAAATTGCGTGATATCCGTGTTTATATAGGGATTGGCGCGGATGTAGTCTGCGCCTTCCTTACTGATTGAACCTTCACCAAAGATATTGACGGGAACACACCCTTCAGCCCTGGCCTCTTCACTGGCGCATTGGATAGTCACACCATCGTCGGCGTATTCAGCATCCAAGGCATATTGCAGACGACGAATACTGATTTCATTGCTGCGGCGCTGACGCTGTTCAAACTTACCGTAACCCAGTGAGGCATCCCAGGTCCAAGTTTCAAATAAGTTGCCCTGCAATCCCGCCCAAGTCCGCAAAGTGGTGCGCTCGTTATCGCTCTCAACGGGGCCAACTTCTTGGAAGCGGCGATCCCAAGTGATGCTCTTGCCAGCTGTCGCGGCAATTTCGGCTGGCACATAAGGATTGTTTGGAGAAATACTGCCCGCAGCAATAGTCCCAGGGAGACCCGTCACAGGGTCGATATAGAGTTCAGCGTCGTTATAGTCTTGGCCTTCGGCATCGGTACGACGAAACGCAGTATTACGGCTAAACTGCACTTGCACATTCGCGCGCACATCGTCGCTGAGGTCATAGTTCATTTTGACCGCAGCGGCCAAGGTATCCTCGGGGACCTTTAAGAGACCCGTGGTGTAACCGTTATAGCCATCACGTTCTTCTTTAAAGTCGGTTTTAAGCTCGGTGCCATCGTACCACCAAGAGTTTGATTTAAAGCGGCCACCGACGATGTCATTACTGCGCTCGCGCCAGTCGTCTCGGGTAATATCGCGCATACACTGGTCGCCATCGACCGTGTTCATGGCATTACACATTTGCTTTTCATCGTAGGCAAAACTTGACTCATACAGAGCTCTTTCCCTGTCGGTCGCAAATAAGCCATGTTGTTTATCATAAGTCGCACTGGCGAAGATATAACCTTTATCGCCATTAAAATCAGTGCCATAACCTACATCGACAGTAGTTTCACGACCACCACCTTCGGTGGTTTCACCGCCACGGGCGTTAATCTCAAAGCCCGTCTTATTCTGCTGGGTAATAATGTTCACCACCCCAGCAATCGCATCGGAGCCATAGACAGCCGACGCCCCGCCGGTAATGATTTCTACCTTATCGACCATAGCGGCAGGAATAGTGCTTAAGCTGACATAGTTACCGCTGTAACTGTTTGATACTACACGGCGACCATCGATCAAGGTCAGGGTGCGATCCGTTCCTAAGTCACGTAAATCAATGGTTGAAAGACCCGTATTTTGCACGCTCGATTGGCTATTTGTACTGCTAACGCCTTCCGACAACGCTGGAATTTGATCAACTAAAATATCCGCCAATGAGCCAATACCGCTATCGGCGATATCTTTGGCATCTAAGCCCTGTAATGGAGTGCTAAGGGAAAAGCTGTCACGCTTAATCCGCGAGCCCGTGACTGTGACTTTTTCAATGCTTTCTTGCTTATCCGCTACCTCGACTTCAACGCGATTAGCGCTCTCATTCACCGCATTCACTTCTATTGGATCGGCAGCCCATGCTACCGAAGGAGCAATACCAAACATCGAAGCTTGGATTGCCAAGGTTAATAATTTCTTCTTCATCCTTCCCACCTTCACTTTTACAGCGCAAGCCATTCTTGTTGTTATTTGGAGCTGTTACTTCATCCGGCTAACCGTGTTTTCTTATTCATGTTCAACAAGTTCTTTGAATATGAGGTAGCAACACCACAAAAACACGATTAACATTTCAGCAACCAAAACCTTGTACTTGGCCGAGTGAAGAGCGGCAATCATCTGTCCCTCGTTTCTTTCCCCGTTTTATATCTATTAAATATCTATTCATTTATTTTCAATACATTACAGATAAACAAAGAGAATAAATCGACTATTGAAAATGCTAAAAATCTTGGTGTAGCAGTTAGTGTTCTACTGCATTGTTACCGAACATAGGCACGATAAGACGTAACAAAACAGCAGAGACGATGCCTAAAAATGCTTTAAATAGCACCAATGACAGTCGTTCAAAAATGCACAATATAAAAACCCATCTATGCTTGATCACAGTTGTGTCATCTAAACTCGCTAAAGTGATTGTTAACTAAGCAGTAAATACACAACTGACTCACTGTGAAGGCCAACTCGTGCCTGCACACTCTGGGCGCGCAAACATATCAATTAAGGGAATGGTTATTTATCTAGCTCGACTTAACCAGCAAGATAAACAAAGGTTTATGCAAAGAACGCGAAGCGTATGTCCGCATAAATCGACTGAATAGGAAATCAATCAATGAATATGTCACAAAAAATGGCGGCAGAATTTTTGGGCACTCTATGGCTCGTTCTCGGCGGCTGCGGCAGCGCTGTGCTGGCGGCAGCCTTTCCAGAAGTCGGCATAGGCTTACTCGGGGTGGCGTTAGCCTTTGGTTTAACGGTTCTGACCATGGCGTTTGCTATTGGTCATATTTCAGGTTGCCACTTAAACCCAGCGGTATCCTTTGGACTCTGGGCTGGCGGACGTTTTCCGGCATCGGAACTGCTGCCTTATATCATTGCCCAAGTGGCGGGTGGTATTGTCGGCGCGGGTGTATTGTACGCAATCGCCTCAGGGCAAGAAGGCTTTAGTCTCGCGGCGGGCTTTGCTTCTAACGGCTTTGGCGAACATTCCCCCGGCGGTTACAGCATGATGTCGGTGTTGATCTGCGAAATCGTGATGACCTTGTTCTTCTTATTGGTGATTTTAGGGGCGACCGATGAGCGCGCACCTAAAGGCTTTGCGCCGATTGCGATTGGTCTATGTTTAACCCTTATTCACCTGATCAGCATTCCCGTATCAAACACCTCGGTCAATCCGGCCCGCAGTACTGGCCCTGCGCTGTTTGTCGGCGATTGGGCCGTATCACAACTGTGGATTTTCTGGGTTGCTCCTATCGTAGGTGCTATTCTCGCTGGTGTGATTTACCGTTATTTCAACGCTGCAGAGTAATTCCCCGCTAGCAACAGCGCCTTCGCGGCGCTGTTGTGCTTTTTCAAACCCCGCTCTAATGTTACCATCTTGCCAACTGGTGAGTTTTGCTGTGCTGACGCTATACATGAGTGGCACAACAGGCTTCGCCCTATTCACGCATAAGAGATATTTTCATGAGCAAGACTGTTAAAACCTTTGCAGAAGCCGCTGGCATGACTCCAGAAGGTCGTTACGATTACCTCGTTGAACAAGTTAAACAACACAAAGTGTTATGGACGCTACAGGACCAAGATGGTTGCGTCATGCTGACCACAGAAGATGAAGATTGCATCCCAATGTGGCCAACCGAAGAAGCGGCCGAGTCATGGGCAGTCGATGACTGGAGTGACTGCCAAACCTTAGCGATTCCCTATGATGAATGGCATGAAAGATGGGTGCCTGGCATGGAAGAAGACGATCTGTTCGTTGCCGTATTCCCTGTGCAAGATGACTTAGGTGTGGTCATTCCACCCTATGAATTAGATCAACGTTTAGTCACTAAACAAAGCCACTAATCCATAAGGGCAAACCACAATGTCGCTGAACGAGCAAGAATCCTCTTTGGCAACACAGGCTACGCCGCCCTTGGCTAAAGCCCGTTTACCTAAACGCTTAATTGCCTTGCTGCTACTCTATGTCGCAGCATCGGTAAGCGGCTTAATTGCCAAACAAGGGGTACTTTTCTGCCTGTTAACCCTATTGATGGTGCTCGGGATTATCGGTCGCCAAAAGGCTGGGTTGATTATGTTAAGGGGTTACACCTTAGTGCAATTGGCGCTAGTCAGCATGTTACCTGTGATCCTTTATGATCCTGACAACCTAGTCGCTGGGCCAACCACAGTGCATCTTGGCGAATGGCAAGAAAAGCTACCCGATTACGTGATTTTTATCGTGTTGATTGTCTTATCTTTATTGCAGGTGTGGGTGGCATTCGATAAGAAAGTGAAGGCTTGGTTTAAACCTAAGCTTAATCTTAATATTATGAATTAACTCCAAAGCAACGCGCCTACGCCTTGCTTTGCCAATACTAGCAACACAGGAAAGACCAACAAAAAAGCCGTCATCTCGACGGCTTTTTTATCTTCTATATCAGTTCACTACATTCGTAGAACAAACTTACACAGAGAAACTTGCGCCACAACCACAAGTAGTAGTCGCATTCGGGTTCTTCACAAAGAAACGCGAACCTTCGAGACCAGAAGTGTAATCCACTTCACCGCCAACGAGGTATTGTAAGCTCATGGGATCGACGACCAATTGGACGCCTTGCTTCTCAACGGTGAAGTCGCCTTCGTTGACCTTTTCATCAAAGGTAAAGCCGTACTGAAATCCAGAACAACCACCACCCGTCACGTACACACGTAGTTTAAGTGCAGGATTTTGCTCTTCTTCCAACAAGCCTTTTACCTTAGCGGCTGCCGCATCGGTAAATTTGATAGGCATTGCTGCGTCAGCTTGATCAGTCATTACTACCTCTTACATCAGTTTTCTGGGGCAAATTATCCGTTACCTGACTATTTTGTTCAAGTATTACCCGCGGTTCTTTTTCACCCTGTAAAAGCTCAGGGACACTATAGACATGTTCTGTCTGCGAATTTTTGGTCCAGCGGCTCGAAGGCACCACCACTTTGACTTTGACCTGCACCACATTAAACCCTGCAGGCACAGTAACTTTGGTATCTATGACCTGAAAATAGCGAAAATCAAACTCGAGCTTAGAACCCGTGAGTTTGTTCACACTTAACTCAACGGATTTTCCGTCTTGCACCCCAATGAGGGTGATTTCGGTACGACCTTGAATCGCCTGCTTACGTTTTTGCAGCTGAGTTAAAATCAACTTGAAATTATACTCATCTGCTAGGACGCCCGGCGTCATTTCTAAGCCGTGAATGGCCACCCCTTCGGCATTGTCATCCGGCGACATAATACTGCGATAAAAGGCTAATTCGTGCTCTAGCTCTTTTTGTTTCTTCATCTGCTGTGCAAACATATCTTGCATTTGCGCATTGGCTTCGCGCTCGACAGATAATTCTAAATTGCGGGTCGCGAGTTCCTGGGTTTGTGTCTCAAGTTCGGCGGTAACACGTTGCAGCTTACCGCCGCCAATATGCTTTACGACGGGCTCGTCACTGTTGAGCACAATAAAGCTCACCCAAGCGCCTAACAGAAATGCCACTAAGACTAACGACAATAAATACTTGGTCGATGGACGATACTTTAGATCCATGACTTGCAGCCGATCTAGCCAACGATGATAATTTGGCATTAGGTAACAGCCCCTTATATAAAATACAATCAACTCAAGAACGAGTTCGATACAATACAACTCAGGCCAATGCAGTGCAATTAACGATAAATAAAGCCGCGATTCAAGACGCCATCAGCACAGCTAAAAAGTACTTAACTAACGAGCTGCGTGATCATTTATCCCAAGCCAAGATCAGTGCGCAGTTGTGCTTACTGGCCTTGCTATTCGCCATCTTCGCCTCCTGCGTGATCCTGTTGTTTCGACTCTTGCTCCTGTGGGCGAACCATTACACCCAAATCGAGACGCTGGATTTTACGGGTAACATCGCCGACTGGCGAGCCCTGTTGCCACTTTTTGGTGCCTTGTTGATCTGGATTGTTGCTAAACTCGGCTCCAAACGTTACAAGCGTATGGGGATTGCCTATGTATTACATAGGGTTAAATTGCACTATGGCAAAATTCCACTGCAGTCTGCCGCAGGGCAATTTTTTCAAGCCCTGTTTGCCTTAGGCACCAATTTCTCGGTGGGCCGCGAAGGCCCCGCCATTCACCTTGGCGCAGTAAGTGCCAGTGTTTTGGCCGAAAAATTTAATCTTCCCGACAATAGTGTGCGGATAATGTGCGCCAGCGGCATCGCCGCAGGGATTGCCGCCACCTTTAACGCCCCGCTCGCGGCAGTGATATTTGTACTCGAAGTGATAGTGCGCGAATACAAGGTGCATTACTTCTTCCCCATTATGCTGTCCGCGATTTGTGGCGCAGTTTCCAGCCAGCTGGTTTTTGGTAATGTGCACGAGTTTGACCGTATTCAGGTGATCCATATTCCATTGGATCATTATCCCATTTTAGCCTTGGGCGGCATTGCACTGGGCTGCGCCGCCGCCTTCTTCAACTACGCGCTCCTTAAAGTCACCGCCACAGGGCAAAACTGGCCACTGATTTATCGGCTATTACTGGCGGGCAGTATCACTACACTGATTGGCTTAATCTTGCCCCAAGCCCTCGGCACTGGGGATTTGGCCATCAGTGAAGCCATTAGCGAGCATCCTAGTTTATTACTACTCATCGCCCTGCTTGCGGCCAAGATTATCGCCACCATAGCGGCAATCGGACTTGGGATCCCGGGCGGCTTGATTGGTCCGCTCTACGGCATTGGCGCCTTGATCGGTGCCATCTTAGCTTTAGTTAGCGCCATTCTATTCCCTTCGATTGCGCCTTACGTTGGTCTCTATACGGTTATCGGCATGACAGCGATGATGGGGGTTTGTCTCAGTGCGCCGCTCGCCGCCCTAGTGGCGCTGCTCGAAATGACCAACGATGCCAGTATCATTCTGCCAGCGATGTTTGTGACCATTCCCGCCTTCTTGATTGCATATCAAGGGTTTAAAACCAACTCTATTTTCTTCAAGCAGTTAGAGATTATGGGCTTAGGCTATAAAGTCGCCCCGGTAAATCTAGCGCTACAGAAAAAAGGCGTGCGCGCCCTGATGGATAAGCGTTTTGTTATCGTCAACAACAACGACGAGCTGCTGCTCGAAGTGTTAAAACGCGCCGAAGGTCGCCCAGTGTTAGTGCGTAACGCCGATGGGGTGATTGAAATGCTCAGCCTCGAGATGCAATCCTACGATGACAACATCACCCTCTCGCGCCATCCGATGCAGGGCTTGAGTGACACTAAAACCCTCGATGAGGTGTATAACTTGTTGTCGCCCAAGCGCAGCGGTGAGGTATTTATCTACCAAGACACCCCAGACAATGTGGTGGGAGTAGTCAGTTGGTCGAACCTACAACAGGAAATTCGCTCCGGCCAAGTCTAAGCCCTGTAAAGATGAGCTTAGATTCACAAAATCCTGTATTAGCTGCTTAAAAAATCTATACGAGGGCGCGGCGACTATTTCGCTGCCCCAGTGCATCTGTTACAATCGCGCCTCAGCCACCCTACATATACATCAGGGCACAAAGCGCGACATTGCACTTTAACGCCCCCTAGCAATTGGAAAACAGGCTGATGAACCAGTTCGAAGGATCTCATATCCTCTCCGTAAACCAGTTAGATCTTGATTCAATCCAAACTATTTTTAATGTTGCCCATCGTATGATGCCCTATGCACTTCGTGAGAAGCGCACTAAGGTGCTCGAAGGCGCCATTTTAGGTAACCTGTTTTTCGAGCCTAGTACCCGTACCCGCGTGAGTTTTGGCTGTGCCTTTAACTTACTCGGCGGCCATGTGCGTGAAACCACTGGCATGGCCTCTTCGTCCTTATCTAAGGGCGAGTCACTGTACGATACCGCACGTGTACTCTCGACCTATTCCGATGTGATTGCGATGCGCCACCCCGACTCTTATTCGGTGAAAGAGTTTGCTGAAGGTAGCCGCGTGCCTGTAATCAACGGTGGTGATGGTTCGAACGAGCACCCGACCCAAGCCCTGCTCGATTTGTTCACCATTCAAAAAGAGTTAGGCCATGCTGGCCGCGGTATCGATGGCATGCATATCGCCATGGTCGGCGACTTAAAATTTGGTCGTACCGTTCATTCTCTGTCGCGCCTACTGTGCATGTATAAGAACATCAGCTTCACACTGATTTCGCCAACTGAATTAGCAATGCCTGACTATGTGATCTCCGACATTGAAAATGCTGGCCATAGCATCAAAATAACAGACCAGCTTGAAGGCCACTTAGATAAAGCCGACATACTTTATCTGACCCGCATTCAAGAAGAGCGCTTCCCATCCCAGGAAGAAGCGAACAAATACCGCGGTAAATTCCGTTTGAATCGCAGTATTTATACCCAACATTGCAAATCTAACACTGTGATCATGCACCCGCTGCCACGGGATTCGCGTGCGCAAGCTAATGAGTTAGATAATGATTTGAACAGCCATCCTAATCTCGCTATCTTCAGACAGGCGGACAATGGACTGCTAATTCGTATGGCACTGTTTGCATTGACACTCGGGGTTGACTCGCAACTCGAAAAATATGAGTGTCCCGTTAATTGGTATTCACGTAAAGCCGATCGCTAATCGGCTACTTACTTTAAGGACTTAACATGACCCGTTCCGAAGCGCTATTTGAACAGGCTAAAAAAACCATCCCCGGCGGTGTTAACTCTCCGGTTCGTGCATTTAACGGTGTAGGTGGTTCGCCGCTGTTTATTGAAAAAGCTGATGGCGCTTATATTTACGATGCCGATGGCAAAGCTTATATCGACTATGTTGGCTCATGGGGCCCGATGATTTTAGGCCACAACCATCCAAAGATCCGTGAAGCCGTATTAGCTGCGGTGCACAATGGTCTGTCTTTTGGTGCACCAACCGAGCTTGAAGTGCAAATGGCTGAGAAAGTCATCGCCATGGTGCCTTCTATCGAACAAGTACGTATGGTGAGCTCAGGCACAGAAGCCACTATGAGTGCGATTCGTTTAGCGCGCGGTTTTACCAATCGTGACAAGATCTTAAAGTTTGAAGGCTGCTACCATGGTCACGCTGACTGCCTATTAGTTAAAGCAGGTTCTGGTGCTTTGACCTTAGGCCAACCAAGCTCTCCAGGTATCCCTGAAGATTTCGCCAAGCACACCTTAACCGCTGTGTATAACGATCTCGATTCAGTTCGTAGCCTGTTCGAGCAATATCCGACTGAAATCTCTTGTATCATCATCGAGCCTGTCGCAGGCAACATGAACTGTATCCCGCCTATCCCAGGCTTCCTCGAAGGTCTGCGTGCTATGTGTGATGAGTTTGGTGCGCTGCTCATCATCGACGAAGTGATGACTGGTTTCCGAGTATCAAGAAGCGGCGCTCAAGGCCACTATGGCGTTACTCCTGACTTAACCACACTGGGTAAAGTCATCGGCGGCGGCATGCCTGTGGGTGCATTTGGCGGTCGTAAAGAAGTGATGCAGTTTATCGCTCCAACGGGTCCTGTGTACCAAGCGGGTACCCTGTCAGGTAACCCCATTGCGATGTCAGCGGGTCTAGCGCAAATGGAAGCCCTGTGTGAAGAAGGTCTATACGAAGCGCTAAGCGCGAAAACCAAACGTATCGCCGAAGGCTTTAAAGCGGCGGCCGACAAACACGGTATTCCAATGGCCATCAACTATGTCGGTGGCATGTTCGGCTTCTTCTTTACCGAGCAAGAGCAGATCACGCGCTTCGACCAAGTGACTAAGTGCAATATCGAACACTTCCGCACTTTCTATCACGGCATGTTAGATGAAGGGGTTTACTTAGCACCGAGCGCCTATGAAGCAGGCTTCCTGTCGATGGCCCATGGCGAAGAAGAACTGCGCCTCACGCTAGAAGCGGCTGACCGTGTATTAGGTCGTATGAAAGCGGCAATGTAAGCGATAGCTTAAAACACTAAGGGACGCATTTGCGTCCCTTTTTATTGCTTGGCGTTTGGACTGGCTATTGCGTGAGCCTGACTCCATCAATAGCTATCGGATCGTTTAGAGCCTAAAGCCGATTTAAATACCACCGCCGCGACTAAGACCTGTAAAGTCAAAGTAATATGGTCAACCATCAGGCTAGGATTATGTAATATTCCTAATGCGATCAGCTGCTTGCCACTATATGTTAACCACACTAATGAGCCTAATAACATCAGACTGCGGAGCACAAATGTCATTTTGCGTTATCCTTAAGATACAACATCCAGTGTCTTAACTACTAAAGTGGCACAAGATACAGCTCACTTTCTATCCAGTCAATATTTTGACTTGGTCATTTTTGTGACACAGCTAAAGAATCCCGCACTCAGCACCGTAAACAGCACAAAATCCGATCCTTCGCCTCTGTGACTGCATTTTCGTGCAATATTTCCTGCATAAAGAAAAATTAATTGCGGGATCGGCAAAATAACTGATTAGACTTTAATCGTAGATCTTACTTTACAGTCCTTTGGCAATCTCAACCAAACAAGATAAAAAACTACACATTGAAAGATAAATAGTGTTTAACGCTAAAATCAAACCATTTCCATTGAGACCAATATCACAAAATGACGCAAAACCGAGTTACAGCTAACAGTTGCGTTATTCACCCCATTATGTTCTGATCCGCACGCATTAACACGGCAAGCTTAATTTAGCCTTGATAATGCCATTCAATAGCTCGCCTTTGGCTTGCCACGACATTAAAACAGCAGTTGGAATTGCAGTTATGTTATATACCTTTCTGATCATACTGGCGGTGCTTGCATTGCTCAGTATTATTTTCGAAGAAGTCACCCACCTTAATAAAGCAAAAACCACCTTATTCTTTGGCTGTATTTCCTGGGTAGCACTGTTTATGGCTGCCGGAGACGCCAACCATGAGAAATTGGTTGCCCATCAACTCAATGAAAACTTGCTCGAAATTGCCACCCTGTGGCTGTTTTTGATGTCGACAATGACCTTTGTGGCCTATCTTAACGCCAAAGGTATGATCCAAATCATGGTGCAGAAGCTGTTCCCGCAGAAGGTTTCTGTACGTTTGTTAATGATCCAAGTGGCCTTATTCGCGCTTATCCTGTCGGCTTTCTGTGATAACGTCACCGCGACCTTAGTATCTTTAGGCTTGTTAACGACCTTTAAGCTCGAAAAGCAAATGCGCCGCAGAATGGCGGTGTTGATTATTTTCGCCGTGAACTCTGGCGGTGTCGCCCTGATCACCGGTGACGTTACCACCCTGATGATCTTCTTAGGCGGCCACGTACACATCTCCGAACTGTTAATGCTGTTTATCCCATCAGCCGTGAGTGTGATTTTACTGGCAACGCTGTTCTCATTGAAGGCTGAAGGCGTGGTGTCCACCACCCCAATTAAGCACAGCTATCAAACCGTGGATCTGCTAATTGCCTTAGTGTTCTTCTGCACGATTCTGATGACCATGCTGCTGAACATTCTCTTCGGTATTCCACCAGTACTGACCTTCCTAACCGGTCTGTCGATTATGTTCCTTATCGGCCACACCACCCGCAGTGATAAAGAAGAAATCAAGATCCTCGAATATATTCGCCAAGTCGAATACGACACTCTGTTGTTCTTCCTAGGGATTTTACTGCTGGTTGGTATGCTTAAAGAAATCGGCACCTTAGATATGCTGACCGAAGCTTACAGCCTGTTTAATCCAAACATCTCTAACTTCGTTACAGGTATGGGTTCAGCCCTTATCGATAACGTGCCATTGACGGCTGCGCTGCTTAAAGCAGAGCCAGTACTCAACACCCCAGAATGGTTAGGCTTAACCTACAGTGTGGGCGTGGGTGGTTCACTATTAGTGATTGGTTCGGCTGCGGGTATCGTCGCCATGAGCAAAGTAAAAGAGCTGACTTTCGTAAGCTACCTGAAATATGTGCCAGCCCTGTTCCTATGCTATAGCGTGGGTTACGCCCTGACCTTATTCTTGGCTTACAACTTCTTCGCTTAAGTTTTGATTTTAAGCGATAAAAAAGGCGCCTATCGGCGCCTTTTTTGTTTGTAATATAACAAGTTAAATCGCAGGCACCCTAAACTGCGTGCCTTGAATTTCGAGCACTACATCCCGCGGGCGAATCGCAATAATCTTTAACTTGCCCCCTATCTGGTCGCCTTCCTGTAACTCTGCGCCATCAACATTCAACCAACGCTGACTCGCATCCGTCGAATAAACGTGGGCAACAATATTAAATTCAGGAACTTGAAGCTGTAACCCTGCGGGCAGTTGCCCATATTTAGGAATATCGTCGTTTTCGACCTTAGGAATAGGATCAAGCTTGGGCTCTGTTACCGGCGTCTTAGCCGCTTTCACATATTCCACATCCTTGAGCGCATCCTGAAAATTCGCGACTAACTCATCTTCTTTGCGGCTCTGCGCCGTTTCTAAGCCCACATCGGCCGCCGCTGCATTAACTTGCTCACGCAGTGCCTCGAGTGTCGCTAAGCCCTGACGATTAGCATTAGCGCCCAGCATAATAGGCTCTGACTCGCTCGTATCCTGTGGCGCAACGTTTTCGACAAAGGGTTGCTGCCTTCTAGTCGTTTCATCTAAGGCGGCAGACGTCGCCAGATAGTCATCGTAGCTCGGATCCGCGCTGGCTGAAGCGGATGCCGTAGCAGCCGGAGTCGAACTCATGTTGGGGTTCTGATAAGGCTGCACGTTTGCTGGCGCTTCATTTAATACCTGCTCCCTTGGCAGTGCCACTTTGCCCGCTAATCGAAACCCTGATGATTCTGCTGAGGTTTGCCCTGCTCCACCAGTTTGCAACGCAGCGTTAGTAACGGCACCTGATGAGGCGCGAACACCTTCGGCAGATTGCTGCACGGCGGAGGCTGTCTGCGGCGTGTTTTCAACCTTTCTATCAGCCATGCTTGGATTGATACTACTGCTAGGCGCCGCATTTACTATCGGCATCGCATTTTGCTGTTGCCAATTCGCCACGCCCCACGCCACACCTACACCCAGCGCCACAGCAACGGCGAGTAAGGATAATTTGGCCACGGGGAATGCCGGTTTACGCGCCGTAGGATAACTTGCCCTTGGCGTTAATACCGCATCCGGTAAGGGCGAGGTTTGTTGCTGCTTATTACGGGTTACCGCATCGAGTAAAATGGACATTAACTCTGCGCTCCCTTATCGGTGAGGCGCGGTCCCTGATCACTTAAATACAAATTCAGTCTCACTAAGGTTTGATTACCTGCAATACCGTCGGCCTTTAAACCATGTTGGCTTTGGAATGCTTTCAGATCGTTCTCTAATTTCAGATCGAATTGAGACACTCGGCGCGAAGGTCGGTTCGCTACATGGGCAAGGGCGTTTTCAAGCCATTGTAATTGTCCAGGGCTCGATTTCTGGCTGATTTCCAGCATAGGTAAATTAGGCGCCTGCCAGAGGATCTCAAAGGTGCCGCTAAAATGTTGATTGAACCAGGCCCTATCGACCCAAAGCTGCTGCTCGCCCAACTGCATTAAGAGTTGGTCAGCATCGATAGCTATCACGGCGCCATAAAAATCTTGTTGATTATCATCCACTAAATACACAACCGCGGGATAATTGAGCCTTGTGAGCGACATCCAATTGCCCTGCTGTTGATAGCAGGAAAGCCCTTGTTCTAGCGCCGACTGGCACGCGGTTAGGCCTTTAAAGGGGACTTTCCCCCACACATTAAAGAGGCCTGCAAAGGCGGTATCGATACTGCGGCTTTGTTTAATAGCCTCCTGCAACACCCGCACACTCGGATCAGGCGCCGCGAGCGTTTGCGGCTCGCTAGCCACTGGCGCACTCTGGGTTGCAGCCAGTGTTTGCTCAGGCTGAATACTCTTATCTTGAATCGATGCTTGAGTCACTTCTGGTGTCGCTTGGCTCGCTTGTGTCACAGACGAGTTGGCCACATTGGCAACCGCTGGACTTTCGGTAAATAACCAATAAGACACCCCGAAAGCCACAATCAATGCCGCCGCGATAGCACTCGGCCACAAGAGTTTATTTGGCTGTGGTTCTTCTTCCCCGAGTACCTCGGCCGCCGCTTGTCTCACCATATGGTGATCGATTGGTACCTTAGATTGTGCATAACCCGCCATCAAAGCGCGTTCACACAGCAAGTTAATTAACCGCGGAATGCCGCCGCTGTATTTGTGCAGCACTTTAATCGCTTTACGGGTAAATAGCGGTTCAAAACGACCCGCCACCTGCAAACGGTGCAACACATAGAGTGCAATTTCATCTTCATTAAGAGGCAATAGATGATAACGAGCGGTGATACGCTGGGCTAACTGTCTAAGCTCTTGCCGTTTAAGCAGCAATTGTAGCTCGGGCTGACCAATTAAGATCACCTGCAGCAATTTTTTCGTGTCAGTCTCGAGATTCGTGAGCAGCCTTAACTGCTCTAATACTTCGGCGCGTAGATGCTGCGCCTCATCGATGATCAGTACGGTATTGCGGCCTTTCTCATGATTGGCCAGTAAGAAACGACTCAGATGGTCTGTGAGTTGTTTAAGAGTCGGGTTTTCACCATAGCTGATCTTTAATTCATCACAGAGTGTGGCGAGTAATTCCAACTCCGTCAGCGAAGGATTTAAGATAAAAGCCGTATCGGTATGATCGGGTAATTGCCCAAGCAAACAACGAGATACTGTCGTCTTCCCCGTGCCGACCTCCCCCGTCAACAACACAAAGCCCCCAGTTTCTCCCAGTCCATAGGTCAAATGGGCTAAGGCCTCTCTGTGCCTGTCACTCAAAAATAAATAATGGGGATTGGGTGCAATCGAAAAAGGGTTATCACTGAGTCCATAAAAGGCCTTGTACATACCACCAATCATCCTAAGCTAAAAATAACGCCCCACGTTAAAACGTCCCAGGGATATTGTCAAAACATCCGCAACATGGATGTGACATCCCAATAAATATCTGCATCCAAATTCGCCTCGCCATCGCCTCATCATGTTAAGCTAGCTTTATGACACACTAGCAAAATATTCCTGTGAAAATTTATTTAGTGGGCGGCGCTGTACGAGACAGCCTGCTCAATCTCCCAATAAAAGATAAAGATTTTATGGTTGTCGGCGCCACTCCAGAGCAGATGCAGCAGTTAGGCTATCGCCAAGTGGGTAAAGACTTCCCGGTCTTTTTACACCCTAAAACCCAACAAGAATATGCCTTAGCGCGAACGGAGCGCAAAGTCGGTCTCGGCTATGGCGGCTTTAGCTGTTATGCCAGTCCGGATGTCACCCTAGAGCAAGACTTGCTGAGACGCGATTTAACCATTAATGCCATCGCCCAAGATGAGGCGGGTAACTTGTACGATCCCTACCATGGCATCGCAGATATCAACGCGCGTCAGCTGCGACATGTGTCGGCCGCCTTTGCTGAAGATCCACTGCGAGTATTAAGGGTGGCCCGCTTTGCCGCACGTTTTCATGACTTAGGTTTCGAGATTGCCGCTGAAACTATGGCGTTAATGCAGCACATGAGCCAAACCGAGGAGTTAACAGCGCTGACGCCTGAGCGCGTCTGGCAAGAAGTCGATAAGAGCCTTGGCGGCCCTCACCCAGAAGTTTTTTTCGAGGTGCTACGCCAATGCGGCGCCTTGAATATTCTTTTCCCTGAGATTGAGGCGCTTTTTGGTGTGCCGCAACCGGAAAAATGGCACCCGGAGATAGACACAGGTTTGCACACTATGTTGGTGTTAGCCCAAGCCACCGCTCTGACAGAGGAAAAAGCCGTGCGTTTTGCCGCCCTAGTGCATGACTTGGGTAAAGCATTAAGCCCTAAAGAGCATTGGCCTAAACACCATGGTCATGGACAAAAAGGCTTGCCCGTCATTAAAAGTCTGTGTGAACGCTTGCGGATCCCCAACGAGTATCGCGATCTAGCGCTCTTGGTGAGCGATCAACATCAGAATGTGCACCAAGCTTTTGAGTTAAGAAGCGAAACCATCATCAAACTCTTCGATAAAGCCGATTTTTGGCGTAAACCAGAACGGCTGAAGCAACTTCTATTAGCCTGTCTCGCCGATATGCGTGGCCGAACCGGATTCGAGCATCACGCCTATCCACAAGGCGATTATCTTTTTGCTTGTTTTTTAGCCGCCAATACGGTCGATGTGAAGGCTATTATTGCGGCAGGTTTTCAAGGTGCACAGATAAAACAGGCGCTCAATTCGAAGCGGATAGAGGTCGTTAAGCAAGTGAAACTCAACTGGCAGCAATCCCAAGCCAAACAAACGCCATAAAATTGTAATATTTTTGTAAATGCGACCACACTTTCTGGTAAATACAGTGCCATTTTTCGATGAAAAAGGCCGATATAACCGTGAAAAAACGCTTTTAAAAAAAATTTATATGTCTATAGTGGTTAAACGCATTAATATTCGTAGCAAATTAAAATAGCTATGTCATAATTAGGCAGTTTCGATTCCAAAGTGACGAAACATTCAAATCCAACCTATTTTAAGGGATTTTTTACAATGAACAAAAAAGTACTGATGATTGCTGGTTTAGCAATGACTGCCCTACTAGGTGGTTGTGCAAACACTACTGCTCTGGAAGAAAGCGTTGCAACTCTGGGCAACAAAGTTGATCAATTGTCAGCTGATGTTAGCTCTCTGAAATCAGAGCAAAGCAAACTGTCTGCAGACGTTAAAGATGCTAAAGCAGCAGCTATGGACGCACAAGCAGAAGCTAAGCGCGCTAACGACCGTCTAGACAACGTTGCTTCTCGTTACAAGAAGTAATGATAAGTAATTAACCTGTAATTCAGCAGGTTAGCATAAAAGGCTTGAGAGAGATGAAAGCGAATAGCACATCCATCCAAGCCTTTTTTTATGGCCTCAGTTAATCCAAGCACCAATCTTATCTTTAATCCCCCTCTCTCATTTAAGCCTGCACTTTCTCGTCTCTTTAGCCCTTTACACTCACCATCTCTTTAAAACTCATTCGACTTGATGGCATTGTCTATTCAACACAGAAGTGAACCACACATTTGTTTTAAGCGGATTTGAGTTTTAATCTCATCCATAAACTGAGATTTGAAGTTTTGTTAATCCCGATGAATCTTTTTACTTAAAACTTTATTTTTGCCCCAGTGTTATCGCTAGCATTTTAAAGAAACTGCAACGCGACAAACTGAGGCTATTAGGGAAACAAAGGCAATAAAAGGGTAATAATTGTGAGAGACAAAAGCGTAATAAAGATAAAGTTTAAGGGACGCCGTTTCGCATTTACATTAAAACAACATAAAAAGCTCGATTAGTATCATAGACTTGCGCAATTCGCCCTATTCAAGCACCCAGAAACGCATTCCCTAAGCTAATGAATAGACTAAAAAACATCCTATTTAATTTTGTATTTTGGCCAGTTAGGACTCAATTAAAGACTTTTGCGCTAAGACCAAAACAAAATCAATTTCCAGCACATCGAAGGCTTTCGTCCGAATAAGGTGTTTGACTTGTTCAGAGGCGCGCCACGCATAGGGTGTCATATCCAACAAGACCAGCGCTTGTTCACCCGTGACAGACAAACTAAATTGCAATCGCTGCTGCTCTTTGACAATTAATCCCGAAGGCAAATTAATTTGGGGAGTTTTTTCAGCCAGTTCCGGATAAATACACTCCCTGATTTGCCACAAATGCCGCGCACCCGGGATCACCTGTAATATCAAGCCATGTTCTTTCAGTACTCGAACGCATTCCTTCCCCTTCAACGGCTTATCGACCACAGTGATAAGGTCAATGCAATTGTCGGCAAAAGGCAGCACTTTTGAGGTGCTTAAGCACAGTGTTGCAGGGGTTTGCGCTTTGGCCGCAGCAAAAATAGTATTTTCTGCGTCCGCTACGCCGCTGTACTGGACGTTTAGCTCGTTTGTGAGATTAGGTAGCGCAGAAGCTAAAGCACGCAAATAGAAGCCGTCAGCGCACTCGTAGTCCAATAGGCAATCATCCACTTTGAGATGGGGGGCGAGCATCGCCGCCATTTTTTCAACTAAAGGTGAAAAAATCCCCGACTCAAGCAAGAAGCGCTTTGCCCGCACTTGCTGACGAGAGTCGCCAGTCGGCTTTTGTCGTGCTGGTTTAGTAAAAATCCAATAACCCGCTTCGTTTTTATCAAAATGGTGCTTGTTCGCACAGTAAAAACCTTGGGATGCCTGATGCTGCATCAGTGCCGAACCACAGGTAGGACATTGAAATTGAAGGCCCATAACTTACTCCGTTAACGAAAAATCCGCGCCTAAAAACACAAAAATCGGGTACTAGACCCGATTTTTTAGCCATGACGCCCCTGTATTATAGGAAGATAAATCCACATAACACAGCACCGAGGATAAGGCGATAAATCACAAATGGCGTCATACCCATACGGCTGATGATTTTTAAGAAATAGTGAATACACAGATAGGCGGCCACAAATGAAATCACAGTGCCAAGTGTCAGTGCTTGATAATCAATGGGAAGCGGGCTTTCAGCCAAATCTTTACCCACTAAAATCGCCGCGCCCAAACTGACAGGCACAGACATCAAGAACGAGAAACGCGCAGCGGCATCGCGGCTAAGACCTAACATCAGTGCGGCCGTCATCGTCGCGCCCGAGCGTGAAGTACCAGGGATTAACGCCAGCGCCTGAGCAAAACCAATTAATAACGCCTTGCGCCAACCCGTTTGATAAACCGTTAAGTCACGGCGCGACATCTTATCTGCCCACCAGAGCAGTAAACCAAATACCACAGTCGTCACAGCGATCACGCCAGCGCTGCGCAGATGGGTTTCGATAAAGTCTTTGGCCATAAAGCCAAAAAACACTGCGGGTAAAGTGGCAAGAATGATCCACCAGGCTAACTTACTGTCATCGGAATGCTGACCTTTCACCATGCTGGCAATCCAGGCCTTGAACATGGCCCAGAGTTCATTGCGAAAATAAATCACCACGGCGAATAATGAGCCCGTGTTCACGGCAACATCGAAGGATAAGCCTTGGTCTTCCCAGCCTAAAAGCTGTGCGGGTAGGATAAGGTGCGCCGAACTTGAAATGGGGAGGAACTCTGTTAATCCTTGAATTAACGCTAAAATAATTACCTGAAACGTATCCATGACAATCCTATCAATCAATTAAAAAGTGAGCCCATGAGGCCATTCAAAGGCTACTGGCCACAGCTTTTGCGACGCTTTATCATATTCATCCCACATTACGGCATAGGTTTTCTGCTGCAATGGGTGAACCAAATTGGGGGCGATTTCCGCTAAAGGCCAAAGCACAAAAGCATTAGTGACAATTTCGGCGCGGGGCAGTACCACAGGGGTCTGACAAACGACATCATCGTAAAGCAATAGGTCAATATCTAAGGTTCTTGGACTAAACTTTTTGGCCCCCACCAACCGGCCGTGATTTTGCTCGATTTGCTTAAACTGCGCAACTACCTCAGCAATATTCAGGCTCGTTTGTGCACAGGCCACCATGTTTAAAAAGTTAGTGCCATCAAACCCTACGGCTTCACTCTCATACATAGAGGAAAGCTGCAGTGGACCAAAGTGCTCTCGTAATGACTGCAAGCCCGCCTTCAGATAGCGAGAAGGTTCTATATTACTGCCTAAACTAATGTATATACGTGCCATACCCATATCCGAACCGCCTGCCTACTAAGCTAAAACCCGAATCTACAGTAACGATTAGCGTGAGCGTTCAATCTCAACCCCAACTGCAGCAGCCGAAGGCACGGCACCGGGTTTCATCACCACGACTTTCACCCAATTGACCTTAAACTCGTTGAGCACACATTCGGCCACTCGCTCGGCAACGGTTTCGATTAACTCGATGGGCTTTTCGGTGACGAGCTGAGTCAGGCGGTTCGAAACCGTCTCATAGCAGAGCGCGTATTGATAGTCGTCGCTTGCCGCGGCGGCTTTATTGTCCCAAGCCATGTCGAGATCCAAAAACAGGCTCTGCTGGATTTTCTTTTCCCATTCATAGACGCCAATCACAGTATCAATACGTAATTGTCGAATAAGCACTTTATCCATACTAATTCCTACTAACTCATGCCAATGAGGTCTGATAAGCTAAACGCGATAGTGTCTGTATAATCCGCCGTTCGATGGAACGACTAATTTACTTTCTACTCGGACCAATCCGAAGTAGGATAACGCCCAAATGGATTTGTTCGTTCAGAAACTATCGCAACTTGATAAGTCGCGTTATCGCTATCGCTTATGACTGAATGCTTGCCAAGAGGCTGTTTAATTGTGGCGCGATAATACCTTAAGACGTGTAAGGAAACCAATGTGAGTCAATTAACACTGACACTTTTGATGATTGTGGCCGCCTATTTAGCCGGTTCTGTCTCAAGTGCTGTGCTAGTGTGTAGGATGAGAGGCCTACCCGACCCCAGATTGCAAGGCTCAGGCAACCCCGGAGCCACCAACGTGCTGCGCATTGGCGGCGCAAGCTCGGCTGCCATGGTGTTATTTTTCGATATGCTTAAGGGCGCCTTACCCACTTATCTTGCCTATTTAATGGGAATCGACGCCATTTCCCTCGGTTTGATCGCAATCGCCGCCTGCCTTGGCCATATCTATCCGGTATTTTTTGGTTTTAAAGGTGGCAAAGGCGTAGCGACCGCTTTTGGTGCTATGGCACCGATTGGCGATGACTTAGCCATCTGCTTAATGGCTTCTTGGGTCGTCTTAGTCCTGATCAGCCGCTACTCTTCACTCGCGGCAATTATTACCGCCCTGCTGGCACCACTTTATACTTGGTGGCTGGATGACAGATTTACGATCCCCGTCGCTATGCTCTCAACGCTGATTATCATCCGCCATAAAGAAAATATTCAGCGGTTACTGAAAGGTGAAGAGTCTAAGGTGTCACGTAAAAAGCGTCCTAAAGCACCTTAGTCACGCAACGTCATAGTGACTCATCCAAGAAAACAATAAAAAAAACAGCGCATCATGCGCTGTTTTTTTATTCTGCTGACTTAGCCTGCGATAACTCATGCAACAGGCGGTAAGGTATCGAGCGGCCATCTAGGTTGACCTTTGACCGCTAAGTCTTCCTGTTGCCCCGCCCTTAAACGCTGCAGGCCAGCAAAGGCGATCATGGCACCATTGTCAGTACAGAATTCACCACGAGGATAATAAACTCGGCCACCGATAGAGGTCATCATCTCGGCCAAGGTTTCCCGTAGGCGCGTATTGGCACTCACGCCACCTGCTATCACTAAACGGTTATAGCCTGTTTGTTTTAACGCGCGGCGACATTTAATCGCGAGCGTATCGACGACCGCTTCTTCAAAGGCGCGGGCGATGTTCGCGCGGGTTTGATCATCATCGGGCTCAGCGGCAATGGTATTGGCGGTAAAGGTTTTCAGGCCAGAGAAACTAAAATCGAGTCCGGGTCTGTCGGTCATTGGCCGCGGAAATTGATAACCTGCTGGCTCGCCTTTGGCGGCCAGTTTCGCAAGCCGTGGACCGCCAGGATAATCCAGCCCCATCAACTTAGCGGTTTTATCGAAGGCTTCACCGGCGGCGTCATCGACCGACTCACCTAAGACTTCATAAAGGCCGATACCATCAACCTTCACTAACATGGAGTGGCCGCCAGACACTAACAGTGCCACAAAGGGAAACTCAGGCGCATCGTCTTCCAGCATTGGCGCCAGCAGATGCCCTTCCATATGGTGCACACCGATGGCGGGTTTATTCCAAGCAAAGGCAAGTGAGCGGCCAACACAAGCGCCCACTAATAAAGCACCGATAAGGCCAGGGCCTTTGGTGTAGGCAATCCCATCTAAATCGGCAATCTCGGTATTGGCATTTTTCAACGCTTGGCGGATCAGCGGGACAATTTTGCGCACATGGTCGCGGGAAGCCAGTTCAGGCACAACCCCACCATAATCCGCATGCAACTTAACCTGACTATATAAAGCATGGGAAAGTAACCCCTGCTTATCGTCATAGACGGCAATACCTGTCTCGTCACAAGATGTCTCAATACCTAGAACCCGCATGGTGCCTCATATCCAAATTACCAAAGGGCGCTAATTCTACCTGTATGATGACAATTACTCCAGTCGCCGATCATCACATTCCCGAGGCCAACCCCGCCACACAGGATTAGGGCTTTACAAGCCTAGTTGTCTCGGTATAAAATTCCGCACCATTTTAAATACACTTGGTTCAAGCAATTGAACCACACAACCTACACCTAAGGGGTGATGGCGTATGCCAATTATTAAAGTACGTGAAAACGAACCATTCGACGTAGCTCTGCGTCGTTTCAAGCGCTCTTGTGAAAAAGCTGGTATTTTAGCTGACGTGCGTGCTCGTGAATTCTACGAGAAGCCAACTACTGCACGTAAGCGCGCTAAAGCAGCTGCAGTTAAACGTTTAGCTAAAAAGCTTTCTCGCGAAAACGCACGTCGCGTACGTTTATACTAATCTCTTATGAGCCTAATTGATCAGCTAAAAGACCATATGAAACAGGCCATGATCGCCAAAGAGAAGGCGAGATTGAGTACTATTCGTATGGCACTTGCAGCCATCAAACAGATTGAAGTGGATACCCGCGAAACCCTGAATGATGAGCAGGTTATAGCTGTCTTAACCAAAATGGTGAAACAACGTCGCGATTCGATTGCTCAATATGAAGCAGCGGGTCGTAGCGAGTTGGCCGCAGCAGAAGCAGAAGAGATTCAAGTTATTGAAACTTTCCTGCCGACTCCCCTCTCTGAGGCGGAAATTGCCGCGTTCATCGATGCCGCTATTGCTGAAATAGGCGCATCCTCCATGGCGGATATGGGCAAAGTAATGGGAGCATTAAAACCTAAAGTTCAAGGACGTGCAGACATGGGCGCTATCGGCGCTATGATCCGTGCAAAATTGCAATAATTAGCGTTTCAATGTATGAACAAGCCGTGCCTATGCGCGGCTTGTTTGTTTAAATTCGCGCAAGGCGAGATTTTAAGCACTCAATGGCAATACCTCGTGATTTTATCAATGAGCTAATCGCTCGCACCGACATTGTCGAGCTTATCGACCGCAAGGTGCCCTTGAAAAAGGCGGGTAAAAACTACTCGGCCTGTTGTCCTTTTCATAGCGAAAAATCACCTTCGTTTACCGTTAGCCGCGATAAGCAGTTTTATCATTGTTTTGGCTGCGGTGCCCACGGCAACGCCATCGATTTTGTGATGGAGTACGACAGACTCGACTTTGTCGATGCCATAGAAGATCTTGCCGGACAACTGGGCTTAGAAGTCCCAAGGGAACAAGGCTCGGGTAAACGCCAAGACGATGGCCTAAGCCGTGATCTATACCAATTAATGGAAGAAGCGAGCCGCTTTTTTCAAACTCAGTTAAGACAACACCAAGACAAACAAAAAGTCATCGACTACCTCGTCTATCGCGGATTATCTGATGATATTGTTGAGCATTTTGGGATTGGTTTTGCGCCCGACGGTTGGGATGGCTTATTAAGCCGCTACCGACACAGTCAAGATGCACAGGATAAACTCCTGACCGCAGGCATGCTGATCAGCAATGACAGCGGTAAAAGATACGACAGATTCCGTGACCGCCTGATGTTTCCTATTCGCGACCGCCGTGGTCGTGTGATTGGATTTGGTGGCAGAGTATTGGGAGATGGCACTCCCAAGTACTTGAATTCGCCAGAAACGCCCATATTTCATAAGGGCAATGAACTCTACGGACTATACGAGCTAAAACAACGTCATCGCGATCCCGATAAGGTACTGATTGTCGAAGGCTATATGGATGTGGTCGCCCTCGCCCAATATGGCGTGGATTACGCGGTCGCCTCCCTTGGCACCTCGACGACGGCTGAACAATTCCAATTGTTGCTGCGTAGTGCTAAGGAAGTGATTTGTTGTTATGACGGCGATAGAGCCGGTAATGAGGCCGCCTGGCGCGCCTTAGAAACCGCTTTACCCCTACTCAAACCTGGGGACAAAGTGCGTTTTATGTTTTTACCCCAATCTGAAGATCCGGATTCAATGGTTCGTAAGATAGGTAAAGACGCCTTCGAGCAAATGATGGAAAGTGCCATCACCCTGCCCGAATTTTTGTTTGATACATTAGCGACAAAATTTGGTACCGATAAAGGTAACTTAGCCAAACAAGCCTTTGGCCTAATTGAAAAAATTCAAGATACTGTGCTGCAAAACCTACTGCTTGAGAACTTAGCTCACAAGTTAGGCATGAACAGCTCAGACGATATGAAGAAAAAACTGGGTTTTAGTGTCAAACAAACTAAGCCCACAGCATCAACGGGACTCAAAGGACGCGGTACACCATTGCGACTTGCCATCGCCTTGTTAGTACAGCATCCCGAGCTGGGAGTGGGGTTATCCCCACAACCAGCATTAAACCATCTGCAAATGCCAGGCATCGACTTGCTGCCATTGCTGTTGGAATTAACACGAGAGCATAGGTTAAACAGCGCACAACTACTTGAGCAATTCAGAGACAGCCCCCACAGCGGGACGCTGCATAAATTAGCCCAATGGGACCATCAAGTGGCGGATGAAAACCTGCTCGAAAAGTTTAAACAGACCCTGGTTTGGTTGAACAATCAATATATTGAACAACGATATCAGGAATTGAGTCTAAAACAGACCCATACTAAGGAAGAGAAGATCCAGCTGCAGAAGCTGATCTCAGTCATGAAAGGACTAAACTGAGGCAAAAATGTCCTCAATCAGTATCCCAGTGACTAGCACAGGTAAGTGCACATGGCTATAATTGACGATTTGCGCGGCACTTAGCACAAGCTAACTGTCCGTCGTTGTAACAGTTTCCCAACTTGGATGATATCTATGGATCATACTCCGCAGTCGCAACTCAAGCTGTTGCTTGCCAAAGGTAAAGAGCAAGGTTACTTAACCTATGCAGAAGTGAACGATCACTTACCTGCAGACATGGTCGATTCTGACCAGATCGAAGATATTATCCAGATGATAAATGACATGGGTATTCGGGTGTTCGAAGAAGCACCAGATGCCGATGACATGATGATGTCGGAAGACAACACAGACGAAGATGCAGCGGAAGAAGCCGCAGCCGCCCTTGCCACCGTAGAAAGTGAGCTAGGCCGCACCACAGACCCAGTGCGTATGTACATGCGCGAAATGGGTACCGTTGAACTGCTGACCCGTGAAGGCGAAATCGTTATCGCCAAACGCATCGAAGAAGGCATCAACACAGTTCAAAGCTCTGTCGCCGAATACCCACAAGCGATCGCCATGATCCTTGAGCAGTACGACCAGTACGAAGCCGACGAACTGCGCCTGTCTGATATTATCTCTGGATTTGTTAACCCGGACGAAGAAGACCTAGGTCCAACCGCGACTCATATCGGTTCTGAATTATCGGAAGAAGATCTCGATGATGAAGATGACGATGAAGACGACGAAGACGAAGACGGTGATGGCGAAGGCGATGACGATGGCAACAAGGGTCCCGATCCTGAAGAAGCGCGTGAACGCTTTAGCCAATTAAGAACCGCCTACGAAAACGCGCTTAAGATCATCGATGCCAAAGGTCGTGAACACCCAGAATCGATTCAAGCACTGTTTGAAATCGGTGAGATTTTCAAAGAGTTCCGCCTTGTACCTAAGCAATTCGACCGCTTAGTGAAAAGCATGCGCTCTATGATGGATCGCGTGCGCGTTCAAGAGCGTCTACTGATGAAGCTCTGTGTCGAACAGGCCAAAATGCCGAAGAAGAACTTTGTTAAATTCTTCACCGGTAACGAAACCAATCTCGATTGGTTCGATGCAGAAAAGAACTCAAACAAGCCTTATGCCGAAGGCTTAAGAATGGTTGAAGAAGACGTACAGCGTTGCCGTAGCAAGCTGGCCGCCATCGAAGAAGAAACCGGCTTAGTGATTGCCGCCATTAAAGATATCAACCGTCGTATGTCAATCGGTGAAGCCAAGGCTCGCCGTGCGAAGAAAGAAATGGTTGAAGCAAACTTACGTCTGGTAATTTCTATCGCGAAGAAATACACCAACCGTGGTCTGCAATTCTTGGATCTTATCCAAGAAGGTAACATCGGTCTGATGAAGGCTGTTGATAAGTTCGAATACCGTCGTGGTTACAAGTTCTCAACCTATGCGACTTGGTGGATCCGTCAGGCAATCACCCGCTCAATCGCGGACCAAGCCCGTACGATCCGTATTCCAGTACATATGATCGAAACCATCAACAAGTTGAACCGTATCTCTCGTCAAATGCTGCAGGAAATGGGTCGTGAACCCTCACCTGAAGAACTGGCAGAGCGTATGATGATGCCGGAAGATAAGATCCGTAAGGTACTGAAAATCGCTAAAGAACCTATCTCCATGGAAACCCCAATCGGTGACGATGAAGATTCGCATTTAGGTGATTTTATCGAGGATACCACCCTCGAATTACCACTGGACAGCGCCACCAGCGAAAGCCTGAAGAGCGCCACCCATGAGGTATTAGCAGGCTTAACGGCCCGTGAAGCGAAAGTACTGCGTATGCGTTTTGGTATCGATATGAATACCGACCACACGCTGGAAGAAGTGGGTAAACAATTTGACGTAACCCGTGAGCGTATCCGTCAAATCGAGGCGAAAGCCCTGCGTAAACTGCGCCACCCTTCACGTTCGGAAATCTTAAAGTCGTTCTTAGACGAATAGTCAACCGAAGCATCGATTCTAAGCCCCGCCTAGCGGGGCTTTTTATTGCCCCCATTAACATCCCCTAAAATTCCCCCTGAATAGCTATTGCTAAGCTCTCTTTCAAAATCAGATGGTTAAAAATTACTTCTCCATTCAGACGATATGAAGTCCAGAAGCAAAAACCACAGTTGATTAACAGATAACCACTTGAATCAATTCGGTGAATTTCATCAAAAAACACGGGTGACAAGCGCAAACAAGCTTAGTATACTGCCACTCGCTTTAGGTAATGACGATTGCCTTTAGTCGGCCCCTTAGCTCAGTTGGTTAGAGCACACGACTCATAATCGTTAGGTCCACGGTTCAAGTCCGTGAGGGGCCACCACCCAATTCAACAAAAAAGCCCATTTGATAATGGGCTTTTTTGTGTCTGTCATCTGTCGATATTCACTCATCCCCACCCACTTCATTTCCAATAACCATTCAAACGTGATTTCGATTTGCCCTTTTAGGCTATTGCTAAAATAAGACCAAAAACAAAGGCGCTGAGTGAAATTCACTTAAGCGCCTTGGTGACTTTCCCTTGTGCAAGCTGTGCAAGGATACTCGATTTAGGTCTTTAACTTACCTAATTGTTGATGCTGCTGTTTCACCAGTTCGGCGAGGACCACACTGCTTTGCTGCGCTTCACCCGCAAGGCGAGCCAGCTCAGAGGCCGAGTCAGAAATCCCGGTGATATTACGATTAACTTCTTCAGTTACCGCACTTTGTTCCTCCGCTGCGGCGGCAATATGCGTCACCTGAGAAGAAATTTCCTCTATCTGACTGACCATAGAATTAAGCGATGTGAGCGCTTGCTCTGTTTGCGACACGGCCATTTGCGCGCGCTCAGCACCTTTATCAATAATGCCTGAGGCACTATTCACCTCTTGCTGCAGTGCATCAATCAGCACGCTGATATCATCGGTCGAACTTTGGGTTTTAGAAGCAAGCGCCCTCACCTCATCGGCCACTACGGCAAAACCTCGCCCTTGTTCACCCGCCCGCGCCGCCTCAATTGCGGCGTTCAGGGCTAGCAAGTTAGTTTGCGCGGCAATCGAGCTAATTACCTCGAGAATACGGCTGATATTCGTGCTACTTTCAGCCACTTTGCTCACCGCCACTTTCGCCTGCATCGACTCCTGCGACATTGTGGTCACATATTCCATCGCCTTAGTCAGGCTCTCTTCGCTGAGACGTACATTGCGGGACATGGCTTCGGTTTCCGCAGCCGTTTGCTCAGAAGCTTTCGCCACTTCAAGCGCCGTGGCACTCATCTCATTAACCGCGGTTACCACACTCTCGATTTCGCCATACTGACGATGAACACTATCGCGGGTCAACTCCGCAATTTGCGCCGAGGAGAGACTTTCCTCCTGAGTGCGTCCCGCGAGCGTTTTTAACTCGCTGATCAAGTCTTTCAGCTTATGAATAAAGGAGTTAAAGCCTTTACCCAGTGCAATCAGTTCCGCATGGGCATCGACCACAATCGATTGGGTTAAATCACCATCGGCGCTGGCCAAGTGCTCCACACGGCCTTGGATCATCTTGAGCGGCGCAATAATACTGCGGATCACTATGCTGATGGTAACCACAGCCAGAATGGACACGGCTAAACCGACCATCAACAAGATACTGCCAAGGGATGTGGCCATTTCATCCATTTTGTCATTCAACTCAATGGAGCTCTTAAAGGCTTGAGCCTTAGGGACTTGGATAGCCAACGACCATTCCGCTTTCGCCAGTGGGATTTTTATCGGGTAGGCCACGATAATCTCATCATCGTTTGCCATATAGCCGCCATTTTTATGTAGTGCGACTATCTGCGAGGCAAGCTTAGGGTCAATAGATTCGCTCAGAGGGCGCGCTTTTTTGCTGTAATGACTCGCAGCAACCACTAACCCACGGGTACTGAGTAAGGTTACCTTGGCTTGACCGTCGTAAAGACTCTTAGACAATTTATCGATTAGGGCCTGAAATACAGGCAAGTTCACATCGACCCCCACCACCCCAATAAACTGCTTATGCTTGACAACTGGCACGGTTAAAGAGGTCATCAGCGCATTATTACCTGGGGTGATCTCATAGAGATAGGGCTCCATCAAACAAGGCTTTAAGGTTTCCTTAGCACAGAGATACCATTCGGCTTCACGGATCCCAAACTCGTTTAAGGTCGTGACATATTTTTCTGCTGAATCATCTACTTGATTATGCTCGACCGTGCCATCATCGTTGCGAGTGTAATACACCTCCAATGATCCCGATGATGCGACGCTATGGCTAACCTCGACATTTAAAAACTCACTGTCGAGCCCGTCGTAACCATTAGGCTCAAACTGCGCGTACATGGAGGATATTTGGTTGTTTTTCTTTAATACCGCCGCCACGGCCAGCTCTAAGCGATCACGCTTTAATGGCAACTCTTCCGCAGTGCTCTCTAACATGCCGGAAAAAGAGTACGGGATCCGATAGGCTTCATTGATAAAGCCCGCCACCATCTCACCGTATTCGCCCGCACGGGCTTCGAGTTTGTCACGGGTTTCGGTTTGTAATGTCTCTTGAACCTGATTAGACAGCTCTGTGTTTTGGTCCGAAAGGGTCCACCAGAGGCTGATGGAAAGAATGGCAACAATTGAGAGGAATAAGGCGGAAGTGATCCACAACAACTTAGTACTGATGGACAAATGCTTCATCGAGTAAACTCCAAAAGATAGAAGGTCAAGAGCCTAATTATTTTGATCTAGTTCATTTTTATTTTTGCTTCTCAGTTTAAAAAATAGCACTCAGTCACGAGATTACCAGCCTTTAAGATAGTGAATTGTTAAGCGTAAGTAAAACTTTTCACTGACTCATTTAGCGTCAATCTTCACTTTTATCTCCATCGCTGAAAGTTTGATATTTATCGCGAAATGCCATGGGGTGATAAGACAAAACTCACAATCAGCCTCGGTTAACTAGCCGACATTTTTTTACAAAAATTAATTCCAGATTAAAAATGCCCATTTCATTTGTAACAAAGTCTATTCTGCGGCGTTGTGGCATTGGTTTGCGCAGACTATCGCCTTATACTCTTGGCCTCTAACACAAAACAACAATAACGGAAGCAAGCTTTATGACTCTTGGTACCAATCAGGTAAGCAAGACACATTCGTTTATGACAGTGTCGCTTATCGAATTGTGGGAACGTTTTGGTTATTACGGCATGCAGGCGCTGATCGTGTACTTTATGGTGCAGCGTCTTGGCTTTGATGACTCCCGTGCAAACTTAGTTTGGAGTGCCTGTGCGGCGCTGATTTACGTGTCGCCGGCCATCGGCGGTTGGGTTGGGGATAAAATTCTCGGCACCAAACGCACTATGCTGCTCGGTGCGGGGATTTTGTCGGTAGGTTATGCATTGATGACAGTGCCGACCGAAAACACTTGGTTTATGTTCTCCGCCCTTGGTGTGATTGTGGTCGGTAACGGCCTATTTAAACCCAATGCCGGTAACTTAGTCCGTAAGATTTACGAAGGTGACGATTCTAAAATCGACAGCGCCTTTACCATCTACTACATGGCGGTAAACGTAGGTTCGACCTTCTCTATGCTGTTAACGCCTTGGATTAAGGACTATGTTAACGCGCAATACGGTAACGAATTTGGCTGGCATGCCGCCTTTGCGGTGTGCTGTGTGGGCTTAATCGTCGGCTTAGGTAACTATGCCCTGATGCACAAGAGCCTCGCCAACTATGGTTCAGAGCCAGATACTCGCCCAGTCAACAAGAAGAACTTGGCTATCGTGTTGGTATTAGCGGCGCTTTCGGTTGTGGCTTCAGCCATTATTCTTGAATACGAAGATGTTGCTCGAGTATTCGTGTATGCCGCAGGTGTGGCGGTATTAGGGATTTTCTTCCACTTAATTCGTACCAGTGAGCCAAGTGAGCGTGCCGGTCTTATCGCAGCGCTAATCCTTACGGTGCAAACCGTATTCTTCTTTATCTTCTATCAACAAATGTCGACCTCACTGGCCCTGTTTGCGCTGCGTAACGTCGATTGGGATTTCCAAGTCTTTGGTACCCATTTGTGGACTTGGTCTCCTGCACAGTTCCAAGCACTGAACCCAATCTGGATCATGGTGTTAAGCCCTGTTCTGGCTTGGAGTTATTCATGGGCAGGTCGCAACAATAAGGACTTTTCGATTGCCGCTAAGTTCGCTTTAGGTTTTGCGGTTGTCGCGATTGGCTTCTTTATCTACGGTTTTGCGGGCCAATTTGCCGTTGAGGGTAAAACCTCTTCTTGGGTGATGATTTGGGGTTACGCCTCTTACTCACTCGGTGAACTGCTGGTGAGTGGTCTTGGTTTAGCGATGATCGCCCGCTATGTCCCCGCTCGCATGGGCGGCTTTATGATGGGCGCGTATTTCGTGGCATCGGGTATTTCCCAGTACTTGGGCGGCGTTGTGGCTAACTTTGCCAGCGTGCCACAGGACTTAGTCGATCCGCTGCAGACACTGCCAGTCTATACCAATCTATTCAATAAATTAGGTATTGCGGCCGTGGTTTGTACTTTTATCGCCTTAGCCGTATTACCACTGATGCGCCGTTTGACCGAAAGTCATCACGCCCATAACAGTATTGAAGATAACGCTGCGGCCTCACTACGTGATGTGAAAGCCGAGCAATAATCCTCCCACTCACATTCGCTATTTGTGAGCGCTAAAAACTGCCGACAAGCCCCGCTTGCGGCAGTTTTTTTATACCTTTAGGTTACAGCTCAGCACCAAACAATCTGAACTTGCTGTGCTTATTTTTCATGCATCGGCTTGGGATAAGGCTTTCACCCCTGTTTGCAAAACTAAGATGTTCGGTTCCAATTTTAGTGCAGTGTTAAGTTCAAGCCTTGAGCTTGTTTATCATTGATACGTCACCATATCCTAGGGTAAGACTCCATCAGCACTGACAGAGCAATCGCTTTAGCGCCCACCACATTCATCCGTGGGAGACAAATAAAGCCGTTGCCACAGAGCTGACTCACGCAAAGAGGCGCTTCATTTATGGCTACATCATCGACTTCAACATCTGCCACCCCATCGCAGGCAGTGACTAAATCTCCCCTAGCGGATATTCCCTTTTCACTGTTAGAGCTTGCCCCCGTACGCCAAGGCGCGAGCATCGGAGACACGCTACGCGACAGCCTACAATACGCTAAGGTGGCCGATGACTTAGGTTTTAATCGATTCTGGTTTGCCGAGCATCACAATATGCCCGGTATCGCCAGCGCCGCGACATCGGTATTAATTGGTTATATTGCTGAAAATACTAAACACATTCGCGTCGGCGCGGGTGGGATTATGCTGCCCAACCATGCGCCCTTAGTGGTTGCCGAGCAGTTTGGTACACTCGAGAGTCTTTATCCTGGGCGTATCGATTTAGGGCTTGGCCGCGCCCCTGGGAGCGATCAAATCACCAGCCGAGCCCTTAACCGCGATATGAGCCGCGCGGAGCAATTTCCCGCCGAGGTGAGCGAGTTACAAACCTTACTCGGCGACTACAATGGCCGTCATCCCGTAAGAGCGATTCCCGGCGAAGGCACCCATGTGCCGATTTGGCTACTCGGCTCTAGCCTCTTTAGCGCCCAGCTTGCGGCACAGCGCGGCTTACCCTATGTCTTTGCAGGGCATTTTGCGCCAAGATTCCTCTACGATGCGATAGAGATTTACCGCCGCGACTTTAAGCCATCTAAAGTGTTGGATAAGCCCTATGTCATGCTTGGCCTGCCGCTTATCGCCACCGAGACGGACGCCGAAGCCGAATACCTGAGCACCACCTCCAAGCAACGGGTGCTTGCGCTGATCCGTGGTGAACCGCTGTGGTTAAAACCGCCAGTAAACAGCATGGATGGCCTGTGGAGTGAGCAGGAAAAAACCTATGTCGATAACTTCTTAGGCTTATCCGTCACTGGTGGCCCCACGACCATCAAACACCGCTTAGAGATGATAGTGAAGGAGCTGGGTGTCGATGAATTTATCTTTACCAACGATTTGTATGATCAGGACAAACGCGAGCGAGCACTGCAAATCCTGATGGAGATAAAAGGCTCTTAAGCGTTAAACCACGCCATAAAAAAATCCCGCCTAAGCGGGATTTTTTATATCTGTTAACCTTTTAACACGGCATCGAAGCAGGACTTAAGAATGCCCAGCCCCGCAGCGAGCTGCTCGTCTGGAACTGTTAATGGCACCAATATACGCAGCACGTTACCGTAGGTACCACAGGACAGGAGGATCAAACCTCGGTTTCTTGCCTCAGCTAAAATTTGGGCACAGTACTGAGGCGCGGGTTTGCCCTCTTCCATCAATTCAATAGCGATCATCGCCCCTAGACCGCGCACATCGGCAATTTGTGGATGTTCAACCTGCATAGTATTTAGCGCCGACTTAATCCGCTCGCCAATTACATTGGCACGTTCAAGCAGCTTTTCCTCTTCAAACACTTCGAGTACGGCGAGCGCAGCCGCACAGGCCAGCGGATTACCACCGTAGGTGCCGCCAAGGCCACCGGGACCGATGGCATCCATGACTTCAGCTTTACCCGTAATACCTGAAAGGGGGAAACCACCGGCGATGGATTTAGCAAAAGTCGTGATATCAGCGCTCACGCCCATTTGCTCCATGGCGAAGAAGGTCCCGGTACGACCCGCACCCGTTTGCACTTCATCGGCAATCAACATAATACCTTCACGGTCGCAAAGCGCGCGTAAACGCTGCATAAAGGCTGGCGATGCGGCATAAAACCCACCCTCACCCTGCACAGGCTCGAGGATGATGGCCGCAATATCGCTCGGCTCGGCATCGTTTTTAAAGATACGTTCGATAGAGGCCATCGCATCATCATCGGACACGCCGTGCAGCGCACAGGGGAACTCGGCGCGGAACACATTGGCCGACATTAATCCCATGCCTTTACTGTAAGGCGCGACCTTTCCCGTTAACGCCAGTGCCGCCATTGTGCGACCATGGTAACCCGAGGTAAAGGCAATCACACCCGCCCGCTTAGTGTATGCACGAGCCACTTTAACCGCGTTTTCAACTGCTTCTGAGCCGCTAGTGAATAAGGCCGTCTTTTTGGCAAAATCCCCCGGCACTAACTGATTCAGTTTTTCACAGACTTGAATATAACTTTCGTAGCCAAGCACCATAAAACAGGTATGGGAGAAATCCTCAAGCTGCGCCGCAACGGCCGCCTTCACCTTAGGATGTAAATGCCCAGTGTTAAGCACCGCAATACCACCCGCAAAATCGATAAACTCTCGACCTTCCACATCCCACACGGTCGCGTTTTCGGCGCGAGCGGTAAAAACAGGATGAATTTGACCAACACCGCCTGCGACTGCGGCTTGGCGACGCGCCATCAATGAATCATTGGTTGTGCTCATTTAGTATTCCTTGCTCGCATGCCTAACTTGGCTATACACAAATGTCGATAACAATGCCTATGCCCAAAGGGCTACCACTGGCGGTCTATCCCAAACTGATGCTTAAACAGACATACAGATATATTTGATTTCTAAATATTCTTCGATGCCGAACTTAGAACCTTCTCGACCGAGCCCTGAGGATTTCATTCCGCCAAACGGCGCGACTTCGGTGGAAATCAAGCCAGTGTTGACCCCAACCATGCCGTATTCCAATGCCTCGGCCACTTTCCACACGAGTGAAATATCACGACCATAAAAATAAGCTGCTAAGCCAAACTCGGTATCATTGGCTTGCTTAATCACATCGTCCACATCGGTAAACTTAAACAGCGGCGCCAGTGGGCCAAAGGTTTCTTCACGGGCGACACGCATACTGCTATCAACATGCGTCAGTACCGTTGGCTCGAAGAAGTTGCCACCTAAGCTATGGGGCTTACCGCCCGCAACCACTGTCGCCCCTTTACAGAGCGCATCCTCAAGATGGCTCTGGACTTTTTCGACCGCCGCGCGATTGATAAGCGGTCCCGTAGTTACGCCCTCGCCAATGCCCTCGCCCACCTTTAATTTACCCACGGCAATGCTGAGCTTGCGGGCAAA
The DNA here is from genome assembly GCF_019457435.1 of Shewanella sp. FJAT-51649. Classification (NCBI taxonomy): domain Bacteria; kingdom Pseudomonadati; phylum Pseudomonadota; class Gammaproteobacteria; order Alteromonadales; family Shewanellaceae; genus Shewanella; species Shewanella sp. FJAT-51649. The sequence continues at coordinate 3,550,032 of NZ_CP080411.1, forward strand.
TTCGTCATACACGCCCGCCTGAACATAAATGCGGTTAGCGCAGACACAGGTTTGCCCCGCATTGCGATACTTAGCGATCATGGCGCCTTCGATCGCCGCATCGATATTTGCATCATCGAATACGATAAATGGCGCGTTTCCACCTAATTCTAAAGATAATTTCTTCAGCGTCGGCGCACATTGCTCCATTAACTTAATGCCCACTTGGGTCGAGCCGGTGAAAGACAACTTACGCACGACTGGGTTGCTACACATCTCATTACCAATGCCGATAGCATCGCCAGTGATCACGCTGAACACCCCAGCGGGGATCCCGGCGCGCTCGGCAAGCACGGCCAAGGCTAATGCGGTAAAAGGCGTTTGCGGTGCTGGTTTCACCACCATAGTACAACCAGCAGCCAGTGCTGGCGCGGCTTTGCGGGTGATCATCGCCGCAGGGAAATTCCAGGGGGTAATGGCCGCTGTCACACCCACGGGCTGCTTAATCACCATGATGCGTTTATCGCCCTGATGCCCAGGAATCGTATCGCCATAGACGCGTTTCGCCTCTTCGGCGAACCATTCGATAAAGGAGGCGGCGTAGGTGACTTCCCCCTTAGCTTCGGCAAGGGGCTTGCCCTGCTCAGTGGTCATCATTAGCGCTAAGTCATCACTGTTTTCATTGAGTAATTCAAACCAACGACGCAGCTTGGCACCACGCTCTTTTGCGGTAAGTGCTCGCCATGCGGGCAAGGCCGCTTCGGCTGCCGCAATTGCCGCTTGAGTTTCGGCTTGCCCCATCACTGGGACACTGGCGATCACCGCACCCGTCGCGGGATTGGCGATAGCGACAGTTTCTTTTGACTGCGCATCGCACCACTGACCATTGATATAACATTGCTGACGCAGCAGACTCGGGTCTTTTAACAACACAGGAAATTCCTCTCGCTGCGAGGTAATGTCTTACCTCGTATAAAAAATTAAATAAATTAGATACCTAATTTGTCTCTTAGACTGTAATACCATGCCCCCAGCGCACTAAAAGGCACACGTAAGGCGTGACCGCCGGGGAAGGGATAATGGGGCAGCGCCGCAAAAGCATCGAAACGCGTGGCTTGACCATTGAGCATTTCGGCAATTAACTTACCTGCCAAGTGGGTATACGTGACGCCATGGCCACTACAACCCTGTGAATAATAGATATTTTTACCAATACGGCCGACCTGTGGTAAACGCGATAAGGTCAATAAAAAGTTACCCGTCCACGCATAATCAACCTTAACCCCTTTTAACTGCGGGAAGGTTTTGAGCATATTCGGAATAATCAGAGATTCGATATCCGCGGGATCGCGGGCACCATACACGACACCACCGCCGTAGATCAGACGCTTGTCACCAGACAACCTGAAATAATCGAGCAAATAGTTACAGTCTTCGACGCAGTAGTCTTGGGGCAACAGACTTGCAGCCAACTCTTCGTCCAAGGGCTCTGTGGTGATCACTTGGGTGCCGCAGGGCATAGATTTAGCTTGTAATTCAGGCATGAGTTTACCTAGGTAAGCGTTACCCGCCACTACCACAAACTTGGCCTTTACGCTGCCCTTAGCGGTGTGCACCACAGGACTATCGCCTTCATCGACCCGCAATACCGCTGAGTCTTCAAAAATCTTTCCGCCGAGGGATTCTACCGCGCGGGCTTCACCCAAGGCTAAATTCAGCGGATGAATATGACCACCGCTCTTATCCAACATACCACCGACATAACGCTCAGTATTTACCACAGAGCGAATGCTGTTTGCATCGAGCAGCTCCAGCTTGCCCACGTGGCCATGGCTTTCCCATAACTGCTTTTGATGGCGTAAATGGCCCATTTGCTTTTCGTTCATCGCCGCAAATACGCCGCCATCCTTTAGATCGCAATCAATATTGTACTTAGCGATACGTTCACGGATGATGCGTCCGCCCTCGAAGGCCATTTGACCGAAAAGCTTGGCTTGTTCTTTGCCAACGGTTTTTTCAATGGTATCAATGTCACGGCTATAGCTGTTGACGATTTGTCCGCCATTACGCCCTGATGCTCCCCAGCCAATTCGCGCGGCTTCGAGCACTACCACACTAAAACCCGATTCGAGTAAATGCAGTGCGGCAGATAGGCCTGTATACCCCGCGCCAATCACACAAACATCGGCTTCAATCGATTCCTGTAAACGCGCGCGTTCAACCTTATCGTTGGCCGATGCCGCATAATATGATCCAGTGTGAGGTATGGCTGACATGATGTTCCCTTGATTTTTATGTTCATTATTTTAAACAACTATCACATCCTACACCTTCAAATCGGGAAACACTAGCCATAAAAGCACAATAATTTACACAATGTTTTATATTTCAAACAAAGTATCCTTGATGCCTTAAACGGATTTGAAAATTACTGTGGAGGCACAGATAAGAAGACTTGGAGGGCTGAGAGAAGGATGGCCTTGGCAATCAAGGCCATCCTTTTCGCGAGAGAATGATAACTCAATGTTTATTCACTCTGTGTTGTATCACCACTTATTAGTTCAGCGGCATACGCTCACGTTTTTCGGCGCGCCTTGCCATATACCAAGACAGGAAGGCGATTAACGACACACATAGAATGATAAGTGTTGCCAAGGCGTTGATCTTAGGCGATACCCCCAGACGCACCGAGGAGAACACCACCATAGGTAAGGTGGTCGCGCCAGGGCCTGAGGCAAAGCTTGCGATCACTAAGTCATCGAGTGACAGACTAAAGGATAACAACCAGCCCGCCACTAATGCCGGTGAAATCATGGGCACAGTGATCAGGAAGAAGGTCTTAAGCGGCGTTGCGCCTAAATCCATTGCCGCCTCTTCGATTGACATATCTAACTCACGCAATCTTGACGACACTACCACAGCCACATAGGCCGCGCAGAAGGTCGAATGGGCAATCCAAACTGTCACCATGCCGCGCTCTTTCGGCCAACCAAGGAGATCCGCCATATGCACAAATAGCAACAGCAATGACAGACCCGTGATCACCTCAGGCATCACCAAGGGCGCAGTGATCATGTTCGACAGGGTGAGCTTGGCCCATGAGCGCTTAAACCGCGTCATCACAAAGGCGGCCATAGTGCCGATAATCACCGCCATGGTTGAGCTGTAAAACGCAATCCGAAGGCTGGTCCACACCGCATCGAGAATTTGCTGATCGGCAAATAACTCGCCGTACCATTTAGGTGAAAACCCGCCCCACACTGTTACTAACTTAGATTCGTTAAAAGAATAAATCACTAGGATCAGCATAGGTGCGTACAAGAAGAACAAGCCGAACCACAGCATCACCGAAGAAAAACTCAGCTTTTTCATAGGTCTTTCTCCAAACTACGCGCCTGATAGCGATGGAATAAGGTAATAGGAATAATCAAGAGTGCCAGCATCACAATCGCCAGTGATGAGGCCACTGGCCAGTCACGGTTATTGAAGAATTCCTGCCACAGCACTTTACCTATCATCAGAGAATCTGGGCCGCCGAGCAGCTCAGGGATCACAAACTCCCCTACCGCCGGAATAAACACCAGCATAGAACCTGCAATCACTCCGCTCTTAGACAACGGGAAAGTGATTTTCCAGAAGGTATTTAAACGGCTGGACCCTAAGTCTGATGCGGCTTCAATCAGGCTCATATCTAACTTCACTAAGGTCGCATACAGCGGCAAAATCATAAAGGGCAAATAGGCGTAGATAATCCCGATATAGACGGCGATATTGGTGTTGAGGATTTGCAATGGCTCAGAAATGATTCCTAACCACATCAATGTGTTATTGATAATCCCCGTGTTACTTAAGATCCCCATCCAAGCATAAACGCGGATTAAGAACGAGGTCCAAGAAGGTAGCATCACCAATAGCAGCAGCACGGTTTGCAACCTTGCTGGCGCACGGGCAATGGCATAGGCCATGGGATAACCAATGATCAAACAGCCGATGGTCGAAATGAGCGCCATTTTTAATGAGCTGAGATACGCGGTGTAATACAGCGAATCATCTAGCAACATCAAGTAGTTACCTAAATGCAGGAAGATGTTTAATACATCATCCGCATATTGAAAGGTCGCCTCGTAGGGCGGAATCGAAATCGCCGCCGTCGAAAAACTGATCTTAAGGACAATGGCAAAGGGCAAGGCGAAGAACAACAACAGCCAAGCGTAAGGGAAGCTAATCGTCCAGAAACGTCCCTTAAGCCATTTAAGTTTTGACTTCATCTTCATGATCTTAACACCACGCCACTGGTGTCCTCCCAGCTGATGAACACTTCATCATCCCATGTCGCATGGTCGGCACGGCGTTCACGGTTAGTCATACTGCATTGCACTATTTGACCGTTTTCGAGGCGAATGTAGTACACAGAGATGCCACCTAAGTAGGCAATATCATGCACTATGCCCTTGGCCCAGTTGTACTCGCCCTCAGGTTGCTCACGGCTAATAATGGTTTTTTCGGGACGTACCGCTAACCACACATGCTTTTCTTCGGCACTGGTCGTTACCCCGTACCCCACATAGAAAGGCTGTGCTAAATCATTGGGTTTAATGATGAGGTGGTCGACTTCGTCCACTTCAATTTCGCCGCCAAAGAGATTCACTGAACCGATAAATTCGGCAATCATGCGGCTGTTGGGGCTCTCGTAAATGTCCATGGGTGAGCCGGTTTGGGCAATCCAACCGTCGCTCATAATCGAAATTCGGCCCGCCATGGTCATGGCTTCTTCCTGATCATGGGTCACCATCACACAAGTCACGCCAACACGCTCAAGAATTTCAACCACTTCTAACTGCATCTGAGTGCGCAGCTTTTTATCCAGCGCGCCCATCGGCTCGTCGAGCAGCAATAACTTAGGACGTTTCGCGAGGGAGCGGGCTAACGCCACCCGCTGACGCTGACCACCGGAGAGCTGATGCGGCTTACGCTTGCCATATTGTTCCATATGCACCAGCTTGAGCATTTCTTGCACCCTTTGCTCAATTTCCGCTTTGGGTAACTTATCTTGCTTTAAACCGAAGGCGATATTTTGCGCGACCGTCATATGGGGGAAGAGCGCATAGGATTGGAACATCATGTTGATGGGACGTTCGTAGGGGGGCAAATCGGTAATATCTTCACCGTCGAGAAAAATCCGCCCAGAGGTTGGTCTTTCGAACCCCGCGAGCATACGCAATAAGGTCGACTTACCCGAGCCAGAGCCCCCAAGTAAAGCAAAAATCTCACCTTTATTAATCGTCAATGATACGTCGTCAACCGCGCGTACATCGTCGAACAATTTACTGACCCGCTCAATCTTAAGCAGGACTTTTTCTTGCGTCTTTGTAGTGGGTTTGTTGGTGACGCCCGAGGTGCTTGCCATAGTACTTCTCCACCCGAGTATTGCTGCGACAAGGCGTTCAATACTTGAGATTTACACAATGAATTAATGAATAGAGATAAAATCTGTAGGCCGAATGCTCAAGGAGCAAGCCAATGTCTGTGCGATTAAAAGGGGCAAGCAGTGCTTGCCCCATCTCGATTATTGGCCAGACTTCACTTTGGTCCAGACGCGGGTTAATACGCGTTGGATTTTCAATGGACGGATTTCGCCAATATACAATTTCTCCAACACTTCTTTTGGTGGATAAATCGCAGGGTCATTGCGAATCGCTTCATCAACTAAAGGCTGTGCTGGGTCGTTAGGGTTAGCATAAGCCACATAGTTAGAGATAGGCGCAATCACTTCAGGGCGAAGTAAGTAGTTGATAAGTTTGTGAGCATTTTCAACGTTAGCCGCATCCGCAGGGATAGCTAACATATCGAACCACAGGTTCGCGCCTTCTTTTGGAATCGAGTAACCAATCTTGTTACCGTTACCCGCTTCATCGGCACGGGCCGCAGCTTGGAATACGTCACCAGAGAAGCCGAATGCCACACAGATATCCCCGTTCGCGAGATCAGAGATATAGCGTGATGAGTGGAAATAAGTCACGTAAGGGCGAATTTTTTCGAGTAATTCACCTGCTTTTTCATAGTCTTCGGCTTTCGTGCTGTTAGGGTCAAGACCTAAGTAGATCATCGCCTGTGGCACCATATCATCGGCCGAATCCAGCATAGCAAAGCCACACTTAGAGATTTTTTCAGCATATTTTGGGTTAAAGATCAGCTCCATTGAATCAAATGGCGCATCTTCACCTACCGCGGCTTTCACTTTATCGATGTTGTAACCGATACCATTGGTACCCCAGAGGTAAGGCACGGCATATTGGTTACCAGGATCAGCCTTCTCTAACTGTTTCATCAGATCGGCGTTGAGGTTTTTAAAGTTGCTGAGTTTAGAGCGGTCTAGCGGCTTGAATGCGCCAGCCTTAATTTGTTTAGCGAGGAAATGGTTAGATGGAACCACGATGTCGTAACCACTGCGGCCAGACAGTAACTTGGCTTCCAGCACTTCGTTACTATCAAACACATCGTAAATCACCCGAATGCCCGTTTCTTTCTTGAAGTTTTCTAAGGTATCTTCCGCGATATAATCAGACCAGTTATATACGCGCACTACTTCTTCAGCTTGGGCAGCAACGCTTGCGAGGGCGCCCGCGGTTACTAAAGCCAAAGTCGTCATCTTATTAAATAGCTTCATGCTTTCTCCTTTCTCGGGTAGCAGAATTGCCTTTAACAATTCTGAAATTGTGTCACCGACCATCTGCTCGGTTATTGTTGTTATTCTCGACCAATGCTACACCTTAAAAACCGCATCGGCAGTCTCTACAGCACCATAATGCCTTCATCTCTAGGTGGCTGCAATTGATGGGAGTATCAGATTTCATGCCAAATTTGTCGATTTATACACTTGCATTAACAAGCAGTAAAACAGACTAGATATTTGTACGCCCTACATCTTGCAACATTAAGACAAATGCCTCAAGCCCCTAGAAAAACCGCTGAAACCATCTCAGAAAAAACTCTTTTTAAGCTTAACTAACAGTGAGTTACAAAACGCTTATTTCAATCAAATTTATGCACACGCTACCAAGGTACAAAATCATCATCACTTTGAGTTCATTGAATGGGATTTCACACCGCAACTCAGTAACCGTAAAGCATACGTAAGCATTTCAATTTAAAAGCGCTCTGCACCAAAGTTAAGCAAACTCACCAAATTAGTGCAGAGCATTTTTGCTGATTGTTCAAATATTCCCGCTATCTTGACCCTAAATCCGTTAAGGCCATGACAGTTTTGAACAAAAACAGTGCAAATTACACACTGAGTAACAGGAACTCCCGCTCCCACGAACTCACGACGCGGCGGAAGTTTTCAAGCTCGGCCTGTTTAACCGCCACAAAGCCGGTGGTAAAGGCTTCACCTAAATATTCCTTACAGGCATCGCTCTCTTCCATCGCCGCTAAGGCTTCTTCTAAGGTTAACGGCAGGCAATGTGGATTGTTGCTACGGCTTTCGTTCGATTTACCCTGCACTGGTGTCGAAGGTTTTAACCCTTCCACCATACCGATGTAACCGCAGAGTAAGCTCGCAGCGATGGCTAAATAGCAGTTCGCATCCGCCCCGGGAATACGGTTTTCAATGCGGCGGTTTTGCGGTGAAGACTCAGGAATACGCAGACCGCAGGTTCTGTTCTCAACACCCCATTCCAAGTTTACTGGCGCAGAGGTGCCCGGTAAGAAACGGCGGAATGAGTTGGCATTGGGCGCCATCAAGGGCAAGAGTTCAGGAATAAATTTTTGTAACCCAGCGATATAGCTTAGGAATAACGGGCTTTGAGTTCCGTCTTCATTAGTGAAGATGTTTTTGCCCGTTTCCTTATTAATCACGCTTTGGTGAATGTGCATCGCACTGCCTGGCTCATCGGTCACAGGTTTAGCCATAAAGGTGGCGCACACATTGTGCTTTAATGCCGCCTCACGCAGGGTACGCTTAAATACAAACACCTGATCCGCAAGAGATAATGGATTACCGTGGCTGAAGTTAATCTCCATTTGCGCTGGGCCGTCTTCGTGGATCAGCGTATCGATATCTAAACCTTGCAGCTCGCACCAGTCATACATATCTTCGAAAAGCGGATCGTATTCGTTAGCCGCATCAATCGAGAAAGACTGACGCCCTGCTTCTGGTCTGCCCGAGCGACCAATAGGTGGCTTAAGGGGTAAATCGTGGTCATCGCTACGGCTGGTCAGATAAAACTCCATCTCAGGTGCAATGACTGGCTCCCAGCCTTTTTGCTCGTATAGCGAAAGCACTTTTTTCAACACGTTACGCGGCGATAATTCGATGGGATTGCCCATTCTGTCGTAGCAATCGTGGATCACTTGCGCCGTCGCTTCAATGGTCCAAGGCAACATAAACACCGCATTTTCATCGGGAACACAGACAAAATCGATATCCGCATCGTCGAGTAAGCTGTAATAAATATCATCGTCGACAAAGTCACCGGTCACGGTTTGCAGCAACACGCTTTCGGGTAAGCGCATGCCTTTTTCGTCGAGGAACTTATCCACTGGGGCAATTTTTCCGCGGGCGATACCTGTCATATCGCTGATAACACATTCGACTTCTGTGATTTTTCGTTCTTTTAAAAAAGCGATTAGCTTATTCATTTTATTTCACTCGAGTTGTAGCCCTACGACGGCACGCATCACCAAAAGCATTGAATATAGAGAGGAAAAATGGGTTTTCACTCACCTTCCATTCAGGATGCCATTGCACACCGAGGGCAAATTCATTTGCGTCTATAACGGAGAACGCCTCCACTAGACCATCTGGAGCATAAGCTTCTGGCCGCAACCCAATCCCAAGACGCTCCACGCCCTGAGTATGTACAGAGTTTACCTCTGCCGAGTTACGGCCCCAGGCCTCGTAAATGACCCCCCCAGGCTCCACAGTAATACTGTGGGATGGCCCATATTGCACCTCTAACGAGGCCTCTTTATCTTCTCTGTGTTCAATAAAACCGCCCACTTCGTGCAACTTCTGATGCAAACTGCCACCAAAAGCGACGTTCATCTCTTGAAAGCCACGACAAATCCCAAGCACAGGCACACCCGCCGCAATGGCCGCACGGATGAGCGGTAAGGTGGTGGCATCGCGTTTGGGATCGTGGTGAGTACCGACTTCACTCGGATCACCCGCATAGAGATGGGGTTCAACATTCGAAGGCGAACCGGTAAAGAGAATGCCATCGAGACTTGCCAGAATCGCCTCTATAGGTTGTTCAGCACCTAATGAGGGGATCACTAAGGGCCAGCCCTTAGCACCATTCACTACACCTAAGAGGTATTTTTCACCAACAATATTAAAGGGATGTGATCCCAATTGTTGATTACACGCAATAACACCAATAAGGGGCAACTCGACAGACATAACTCACCTTCACCTTGAATGACTGCATAATGAACATGTTAAGTTTTAATGTTCATTTTTTCACACAGTACACCGAATTTTAACCTCAGGCAAGAGGTTAAACACTTGTTAATGATCGTTTAGTTGCAAGACAGCATTTTGGGATGTAATACAGGAAATTAGGGGGTATTGTGTTGCCTAAGGGTAACAGAATCGGCTTATAGCGATTGTTTTGGATGAAAATCAGGCAAAGATAGATAGCGCTGATTTAGGCTCATTTGAAAAATATTATTTACACTTTGAATAATATTTTGTAATCCAAAGCCAGTTTGAGATGAGGTTGATAAGAGGAAATGTCAAGATTGCGCCATCCTAGACAATCTAGGACAGCGCTATACAACTGGCTATGCGATTAGAAATTAGCAGGCGTTGTTGCACTCACCAATCGACAGGGCTCATCGAAAGGGTTACGAAATCTATGGGGTAACTCACTGTTAAAGTAGTAACTATCACCCGCTTCTAAGATATATACCTCGTCGCCAACGGTCAGTTCGAATTTGCCTTCGATCACCATGGCCGCCTCTTCACCTTCGTGTTTCAGCATTTCCTCGCCCGTGTCCGAACCCGGTGGATAGGTTTCACTCATCACCGACATGGCACGATTGGGAAAGTCACGGCCAATCAACTTAAATTCTAAAGGCCCAGTACCTATATCGAGGAGTTCATCGGAGCGATAAACTACTTTTTGCTCACTCTCAATCGAGGCTTCAATCGAGAAAAAATCCACTAAAGACATAGGGATACCCGACAATACCTTTTTCAAAGAACTGACGGATGGGCTAACACTGTTTTTTTCGATCATTGAAATCGTACTGTTAGTCACACCAGCACGCTTAGCCAGCTCACGCTGGGATAAGCCTTTCATTTTTCGAACAGTTCTGAGACTGGCTCCAATATCCAAATTTCGCATCTCCCCAAAGGATCGGTTGCCCCGATAGATGAAGAACAGGTTGTTCAGGATAAACATCATCCCAAACACATTTTAGCCCTAAAAGCGTGAGTTTAATCGCTTCCGTTGTATTCTATCTAAAAAGTGTGTTAAATAAAATGCACACTTTTTAGCAGTATCACAAAAGTGTGATGAGTATACTGGGACAAGCCCAATTTACAATAAAAACAATTTTTTGGAGCTCAAATGACCACCAAACCTCCGGTTCATAGTGAACAATATCCCCAGTCTTATTATGTTGATACTGCAAAAGAAATTTACGCCCATCCCCAACTTGAGGGCCAGGTAAGCACCGACGTTTGCATTATCGGCGGTGGTTTCAGCGGTATTAACACGGCTATCGAACTGCGGCAAAAGGGCCTAAACGTGGTGCTACTCGAGGCCAAGCGCATTGGCTGGGGCGCCTCAGGGCGTAATGGCGGTGAGCTGATCCGCGGTATTGGCCATGATCCTGCGCAATTTATCAATGAGATAGGCCAAGAAGGCGTGAGCGCCATTGAACAGATGGGCTTTGAGGCGGTAGAGATTGTACGAAATCGCATACAGACACATCACATCGATTGCGACTTACAAATGGGCTATTGCGATTTGGCGGTTAAACCTCGGCATAAGCTCGAACTAGAACAAGAGTTCGACCACCTTAAACGCCTTGGATATCAGCATGAAATCAAACTATTAACTCAGTCTCAGCTCGGAGACGTTATCGGCTCAGACTTTTACCAAGGCGCCCTAGTCGACATGGGCAGCGGCCATTTACATCCGCTGAATTTGGCTCTGGGCGAGGCTCGTGTTGCCCGTGACTTGGGCGCTCAATTATTTGAATACAGCGCCGCAGAAAAGATTATTCCTGGGGATAAACCGCGAGTATTAACGGCAAAAGGCGAAGTAACCTGCCAATATGTGGTGCTCGCGGGCAATGCTTATATTGGCCATAAACTGAATAGCTACATAGGCGGTAAAGTCCTGCCCGCGGGAAGTTACTTGCTTGCAACTGAGCCACTGACAGAAGCGCAATGCCAAAGCATTATCCCGCAAAATATGGCCTTTGCAGACATGCGAATCGCCTTAGATTACTTCCACTTATCGGCGGATAGACGCTTACTCTTCGGCGGACTTTGTACGTATTCAGGCAAAGACCCCAAGGATATTGAAGCAGCGCTCAGACCGAACCTAGAGAAGGTATTCCCACAGTTAAAAGGCGTACGCATCGATTACGAATGGGGCGGCATGATAGGCATTGGCGCCAACCGTATGCCCCAAATCGGTCGCCTCCCCGATGCGAGTAATATTTTTTACGCCCAAGCCTACGCAGGCCACGGCGTCAATGCCACCCATATGGCCGCCAAACTGCTCGCCGAAGCCATATGTCAGCAGGCGGGATATTTTGATGTGTTCGCCAAAATCAAGCATATGACCTTCCCCGGCGGCCCCACATTCCGCTCGCCCATGCTGGCTGCGGGCATGATGTACCACAGGTTTAAGGACTTATTCTGAGGTTTGCCCTATCGTTGGATATGCGAGCAAGCTATCCAATGACACTAAATGGTGCGGGCTAATTTAATCCGCCTACGGCGCCTTGCCCACAGAATAAAGGGCAGCGAGCCAAGATAATGCACGACTAATGCCACCAGCACGCCAAAGCCTATCCCACTGGTGGTTAACGGGATGCCAGGCTTAAAGTTAACTATGGTTTGCTGTAAATATTCAAAACGAGCGGGATTGAACATATAGGCGGTTTTCTCGAAGAGATTCCCCTGCGCAAAGGTCTGCATTCCCTGCTGCAGCGCTTGATACAAGTCTAGCGTCTGGCGCTTTTGCTCGGCATCTGCTCTGACACTAGGTTCCTCGTTTTGCAAATGGCGGGCAATCATGGTTTCAACATCGCCATAGTGATATTGCTTCGCCGTGGCCTCGTAGCCCTCAACTTGCCATTGAGTCGAGGTATAGAGCCCTGCCAAAAATTGCTGATAATGATCGGCTAATTGGGGAAGTTGCAGCGCCATCACTAAGATAAAGCCGAAGATCAGTTTATCAAACAATCGAGTTATCATGGCAAACTCCTTGATAAGTCAAAGGATATATCACTGCCAATGGAGTGCTGCTAATTATCCTGCTCAGCACTCCTGCTATCAGCGCTTATTGTGCTATGGGTAAATCGCTGCGACTGCCCCAGTCGGCCCAAGAGCCATCGTAGAGCACTGCATCGGCATGGCCAGAAGCGATCGACGCTAAGATTAAGATACAGGCGGTAATGCCCGAGCCACAGCTGAAAATCCTTAACTGTTTATCGCCAGCAAGCCCTTGAAACAGGGTGTGTAATTCGGCCGAGCTTTTGATTTTGAAGCCATCGAGCACCTCTGTAAAAGGTAAATTAACCGAATGGGGAATATGCCCACTACGCACACCTGGGCGCGGCTCACTCACTTGGCCTAAAAAGCGGGCTGTGCCGCGGGCATCGATAATCGCGCTGCCGCTATCATCAAGCTTGGCCAACACAGCCTCGGCATCCATCACCTTGGCTGACTGATATTCCAGTACAGCAGTGAGTTCTTCACTATCGCTTGCCCCATAATCTATCCCTTCTTCCTGATAGCGGGATGAGGTGACTCTGTCTTCAGCAATCCATTGGGGTAAACCACCGTCGAGCACATACACACGGTGAAATCCCATCACCTTGAATATCCACCAAGCGCGCGGAGAAGAATAAATCCCTTGATTATCATAGATAACCACCACGCTTTGCGGGTCTATTCCGAGCTTGGCAATGCCTTCAACAAACTGTTCAAACCTTGGTAAGGCGTGGATTTGAGAAGACGTTTTATCGCAAAAATCCGTTTCGACATCAAAGCGCCTCGAGCGCGGAATGCACACAGGTTCGGAATAGAGAATAGGCTCTTTGCCCAACACTACGGCCATGCTGGCATCGAGTAACACGAGATCTGGCGAGGTGAGATGCTCTTCGAGCCATTGAGTACTCACGAGAGGATATTCCATTGGCTGTCCTTATTCTGATTTCCAACTGGGATAATGACTTATCAGCCTGCGTTTTGCTGCACATGCAAAACCCAAGCCCTATTCAAACCATTCGAACCGATACTGTTTTGGTAAAGCACACATGCCAAGCTCATTGAGAGTCGATTACTGACTCGCGGCTTGAATCACTTCAATTTTGACATCCAGTAAACCCGCCGAGGTATTACCTATGCTGCTAAATGCGGATTTGGATAAATCTATAATTCGGCCCCGCACGAAAGGCCCCCTGTCGTTGACCTTAACCACAACCGTTTTACCGTTCTTAAGATTGGTAACTTTAACCACTGAACCAAAAGGAATTTCCTTATGTGCGGCCGTTTTTAATTTATGGTTATAACGCTCACCGCTGGCGGTTTTCTTATTTTGATGTTTATCGCCGTAGAAAGAGGCTTGGCCAGACTCAGTAAACCCTTGCCAGTTTCCCGAATGGGTAGAAGAACACCCCGACAAGACCAAGCTGGCTAGCAGCATTAAGGTCAAAGATAAGTATTTGAGACTCACAGAACATCCCTTAGCAAATGAGTTCACCATCCGAGCAATGTACAGCAAAAATCCCCAAGAGGCACCCTTGCGCCACTTTATCCATTTAATTAGAGGGTTAACCAGAAAATAAAGAAAGCCCCTTTCACATCGGCGTAAAGAGGCTTGAGAGGGAGTAAAAGCAGCTTAGAGAGCTATCCAAGTCGCCTTAATTTCAGTGTATTTATCGAAGGAGTGCATGGATTTATCGCGGCCATTGCCCGATTGTTTATAACCACCGAAAGGCGCTGTCATATCGCCACCATCATAATGATTAATCCACACCATTCCCGAACGCAGCGCCTTCGCGGTTTTGTGCGCCTTACTGATATCCGCCGTCCACACCCCAGCCGCTAAGCCGTAAATGGTATCATTGGCGATTGCAATCGCCTCTTCCATGCCATTGAATTCAATGACAGATAACACAGGGCCAAAGATTTCCTCGCTGGCGATTTTCATCTTGTTGTGCACTTGGCTAAAGATAGTGGGCTGCACATACACACCGCCCGTTTCGGCCAGCACTTGCTGTCCACCATGGACTAAACTCGCGCCTTCGTCTTGGCCCGCCTTGATATAGCTTAAGATGGTATCTAATTGCTGCTTATCGACCACTGCGCCGCTAACAGTAGCGGGATCCAGCGGATGCCCAGGCTGCCATGAGGCAAGTTCTTCGGCGATAAGCTCAATCAGTTGATCTTTAACCCCAGACTCCACCAGTAAACGCGAGCCCGCAGTACAGACTTCACCTTGGTTAAAGGCAATGGCCTCGGCCGCCGCCACCGCTGCCGCTTTAAGATCGGGCGCATCGTTAAATACAATGTTCGGGCTCTTACCGCCAGCCTCGAGCCACACCCGTTTCATATTCGATTCGCCCGCATAAATCATTAATTGCTTAGCGATTTTTGTTGAGCCCGTAAAGACTAAGGTATCCACATCCATATGCAGCGCCAGCGCCTTGCCGACCGTATGCCCATAACCCGGCAGTACGTTTAGCACGCCCTTAGGGATCCCTGCCTGCACCGCAAGCTCGGCGATACGAATGGCCGTTAAGGGGGATTTCTCCGAAGGTTTAAGAATAACGCTGTTACCCGTCGCCAGTGCTGGCCCCAGCTTCCAACAGGCCATCAATAACGGGAAGTTCCAAGGCACAATCGCCGCCACCACGCCTACGGGTTCGCGGGTGATCATGCCGATTTCATTATGTGCTGTAGGCGCCAGCTCATCGTAGAGTTTATCAACGGCTTCACCCGACCAACGGATAGCACGGGCGGCGCCGGCAATATCTACCGCCTTTGAAAAACGGATTGGCTTACCCATGTCCAAGGTTTCTAGCAGGGCAAGTTCATTGGCATTTTCTTCCAATAACTCGGCAAAACGGATCATCACTTGCTTACGTTTAACCGGGGCAGTCTTTGACCATACGCCAGATTCAAACACCTCACGGGCATTAGCGACGGCAATATTGGCGTCCATCAGATCGCAACTGGCGACCTTGGCTAATACGCGTCCGTCGATTGGGCTGACACAATCAAAAGTGCTGCCCGCTGCCGCATCGCGGTATTCGCCGTTGATATAAGCCTTGCCATTGATTGCTAGGCTAGCAGCGAGGCTTTCCCAATCACTCCGTTTTTTAGGTGTACTCATGATGACCTCTTAATCGTTTGTATTTGTTTATTTTAGCTTTATTGGGATGAGGGCTATCTCGACGGCCAAATGCCAAAGATGACCTAAGTCATTAACTGCTGCTTAGATTACGCTGTTCAATCATTAATATTCAATATTTTTTACAAAAATAGCATTTTTGCCACAAATAACTGCACACACCTCTTCCATGTTCATTATTTCTAACATAGCATAGCAAATATTAGCCACCCTTAACGAAGACCTGACCTCATTTAGCAAGGAAAAGGACAAGGTAAACACTATGGCCGATTCATCCTACAACACAACACATGAGCATCCTTCCCTCGAGCATTATTGGATGCCCTTTACCGCCAACCGCCAGTTTAAAGCCAGCCCTCGCCTGCTCGCCCAAGCAGAAGGCATGTACTACACGGATATCAATGGCAATAAGGTATTAGACTCAACGGCTGGCTTGTGGTGTTGTAACGCCGGCCATGGGCGCCGTGAGATCAGCGAAGCCGTTAGCAAGCAAATTCGCGAGATGGATTACGCACCGTCCTTCCAAATGGGTCATCCCCTCGCCTTCGAACTCGCCGAGCGGTTAACTGAACTCAGCCCTGAAGGACTCAATAAGGTCTTCTTTACCAACTCGGGATCAGAGTCCGTCGATACCGCGCTTAAGATGGCACTCTGTTACCACAGAGCCAATGGCCAAGCGTCGCGCACCCGTTTTATTGGCCGTGAACTGGGCTACCATGGCGTAGGATTTGGCGGCATTTCAGTGGGAGGCTTGAGCAATAACCGTAAAGCCTTCAGTGGCCAACTGCTGCAAGGCGTGGATCACCTGCCCCACACCTTAGATATTCAAAATTCAGCCTTTAGCCGTGGCTTACCTAGCCTTGGTGCGGAAAAAGCCGAAGTATTAGAACAACTCGTCACACTCCACGGCGCCGAGAATATTGCCGCCGTCATAGTTGAACCTATGTCGGGTTCGGCGGGGGTGATTTTACCGCCCTTAGGTTACTTAAAACGCCTACGTGAAATCACCCAAAAATACGGCATCCTGTTGATTTTTGATGAGGTGATCACCGCCTTTGGCCGCGTTGGTGCTGCCTTTGCTAGCCAGCGCTGGGGCGTTATCCCCGACATAATCACTACGGCCAAGGCCATCAATAATGGCGCGATCCCTATGGGCGCCGTGTTTGTGCAGGATTTTATTCACGATACCTGTATGCAAGGCCCCACCGAACTCATCGAGTTTTTCCACGGCTATACCTATTCAGGGCATCCAGTTGCAGCTGCGGCGGCGCTCGCCACGCTGTCCATCTATGAAAACGAACAGCTATTTGAACGCAGCTTCGAACTTGAGCGTTATTTCGAGGATGCCGTTCATAGTCTCAAAGGTTTGCCGAATGTGATTGATATCCGCAACACCGGATTGGTCGCAGGTTTCCAACTCGCGCCGAATAGCCAAGGTGTCGGTAAACGCGGTTACAGCGTGTTCGAGCATTGCTTCCATCAAGGCACGCTCGTGCGGGCGACGGGCGATATTATCGCCATATCCCCACCGTTAATCGTAGAGAAACATCAAATAGACCAAATAGTTAATAGCCTAAGCGATGCAATTCGCGCCGTAGGATGATGCACAATTTTTTTATCTAACGCCCAAATTGGGGACAATTGAAAGGTTACCTATGCTGACAATGACTCATTATGTGAATGGCGAGCACACCGCCGCCAGTACAAGAAGCCAAGAGATTTTCGAACCCGCGACGGGAGAATGCCGAGGCCAAGTCTCCCTCGCGAGTCGCGACGAAGTCTCTGCCGCCATTGCTATCGCCAAATCGGCCTTCGACACTTGGTCACAGGTAACGCCCCTCAATCGTGCTCGTGTGTTATTTAAGTTTAAGGCGCTAGTCGAGCAACATATGGATGAGCTGGCGCAGCTGATTACCTTAGAGCACGGCAAAGTGCTTGATGATGCGCGGGGAGAACTCATCCGTGGTCTCGAAGTCGTCGAATTTGCCTGTGGTATCCCACACTTGCTCAAAGGGGAACATACCCAGCAGGTTGGCGGTGGCGTCGACGCTTGGTCAGTCAATCAAGCTTTAGGTGTTGTCGCAGGCATAGCGCCCTTTAACTTCCCCGTGATGGTTCCCATGTGGATGTTCCCAATCGCGATTGCCTGCGGTAACACCTTTATTATGAAGCCTTCGGAGAAAGACCCAAGCGCAGTGATGCGCATTGCGGAATTACTCACGCAGGCCGGGCTTCCCGCTGGGGTATTTAACGTGGTCAACGGTGATAAAGAGGCCGTCGATACCCTGCTCAGCCATGAAGATGTTCAAGCCGTCAGCTTTGTCGGTTCAACGCCAATCGCCGAGTATATCTACAGCACCGCATCTAAACACGGTAAACGGGTGCAGGCCCTCGGCGGCGCAAAAAACCATATGCTACTGATGCCGGATGCAGATTTAGATCAAGCCGTTAGTGCCCTCATGGGCGCCGCCTATGGCAGCGCAGGCGAGCGTTGTATGGCCATTTCAGTGGTATTGGCCGTGGGCGATGTGGGCGATAAGCTGGTCGATAAATTATTACCGCAAATTCAACAGTTAAAAGTGGGCAATGGCCTCACCCCTGAGATGGAAATGGGACCGTTGATCTCCCGCCAACACCTCGCCAAAGTCACGGAATTTGTCGACGCCGGCGTTAAAGAAGGTGCGACCTTAGTGGTGGACGGTCGCCAGTTAACCGTTGCCGACCATCAGCAGGGGTACTTCTTAGGCGCCTGTTTATTCGATAACGTCACCCCTGAGATGCGTATTTACCGCGAAGAAATCTTCGGTCCAGTGCTGTCGATTGTGCGGGTTAAGGACTATGCCAGCGCACTGGCGCTTATCAACCAGCATGAATTTGGTAATGGCACCGCCATCTTTACCCAAAGCGGTGAGGCCGCCAGACATTTTTGCCACCATGTGCAGGTGGGTATGGTGGGCGTTAACGTGCCCATCCCTGTGCCTATGGCCTTCCACTCCTTCGGTGGCTGGAAACGTTCGCTCTTTGGTCCCCTGCATATGCATGGCCCTGACGGGGTACGTTTTTATACCAAACGTAAAGCCATCACGGCACGCTGGCCCGTAGGCAAACAGACTCAAGCTGAGTTTGTTATGCCCACCATGAAATAACTTCGACTGGAGCCAATATAACAATGAGCATCACGTCGATCATTCGCTTTGCTAGCGCACAGTCGCCGATGGAAAGTTACCAAGTTGCCCCAGAAAAGCGCATCTATGGTAATCCCACCCAGCAATTACAGAATCATTACTCTAGTCCCTGTAATCAATTCCACAGTGGAATTTGGCAAAGCGAATCAGGTGCTTGGAAAATCAACTACACTGAATACGAGTATTGCGAGATCCTCGAAGGGACCAGCGTCATCACAGATCTTGAGGGGCAGTCACAAACCTTCACTGTCGGCGACCGATTTATTATTCCTGCGGGGTTCCAAGGGCTGTGGCAAGTTGTAGAGCCCTGCCGCAAGGTTTATGTCATCTTCGAACAAAAGTGAGTTTCATAGGGGGTGCTTTTTGCCTCGATTAACCAAGCTAAAGCAATTTAGCTTAACTCGCCATGAGGTCACAGCTACGGGGTTTCCTGGGTTGTTGTTTGGCAAAGCAACGAATGTACTAGCCTGTTTTAAAAGCTAAAAGAACTTAGTACATCCGTGTCAATCAAGAAAATGGGAGAAATACCGTGAATAACAACCTAAATAAAAAACGGCTGGCACAAGTTGTTGGGCTTGCGCTGACGACCAGCTTATTCTCCGGCATTGCCGCCGCAGAAGTGTCGGGGGAAATTAGCGTAACCAATGATTATCGCTTCCGAGGCATCTCGCAAACCGCGGGCGATCCTGCGGTTCAAGGCGGTGTCGATTGGAGTTTTGAGTCCGGATTTTCGGTCGGCGCCTGGGCCAGTAATGTCGACTTTGATGAGCCAGGTTACAACGGTCCAGATATCGAGTATGACTTCTATGTTGCCTACGGCGGTGACATCAATGACAACGTCAGTTACGACGTGACCCTCAACCGCTATAACTATTCGGGCGAGAGTGATCTCGGCTATTTCGAAGTCACAGCTGGCGTCGAGTTTAGCGGCTTTCGCGTAGCCTATTGGTACACCAATGATTACGGTGGCAGCGATTTAGATTACCACTACGGCGAAATCAATTACTCCTATGAGTTTGTTGAAAACTGGAACCTCGACCTGCATTACGGCTACAACGTAGGTGATGCCTTAGACGATGGTGAAGGCTTTGATAGCTATTCGGATTATTCCGTTGGCGTATCCACGGAATTTATGGGATTTGGCCTGTCGCTCGCATGGCTTGGCACTGATTTGAGCGGCGATCAGAAAGTCTCTGACGGCGTGTGGAAAAACGACGATACCGTATTAGCAACAGTCAGCTACGCCTTCTAATTCATATCTAGCAAATAGCAAAAAGCCCTCTGTTGAGGGCTTTTTTACATCGCGTGATAGCCGATTACCAGTGACGCATCTTATGGCCTTTCACGGCATAGAAGAGGATAAACAGGTAGCAAGGTAACATCACCATATAACCGCCCTGCTGCCCCATATCTGTGGCCGAACTCGTGAGTCCCCAAAACAGTGGACCAAAAGCACCACCCGCAATCCCCATGATGAGTAATGCCGAACCTGTGCTGGTGAGCTTACCTAAACCCGACAGCGCCAGAGGCCACACCGCAGGCCAAACAATCGCATTGGCTAATCCTAAGAAGGCAATGAAGAGTAAGGTATCAGGCAAGGCCACACCGCCGAAAGGCACTAACAGCGCATTGGCAATCGCGTAGGAATTATTATCCCCGAACAGGATAGCAAGGGTCAGTAATAGCCCAAGAATCGCCGAAATCATCAGTGCCGTTGGCTGAGAGATAAAGCGAGGGATCAAGATAATGCCTAAAGTATAACCCAGAACCATACACACCATTGTATAGGAGGTCATCACGCCGTAATGCTCAACCCCGAGCGATAAGGCGAAGGTACCGATAGTATCGCCAGCAATCACCTCAACGGCCACGTACACAAATAGCGCGATAACCCCAAATGCGAGGTTAGGATGGGACAAAGCAGCCTTGATTTGGCCTTTATCTGTGTGCTCGGCCACTTCATCTTCATTAGATAGTTCTGGCAGAGGCGATTTTTTAACAGCCAGCGCCAACACCCCAATAAATATCGCCATACCAAGGTAAGGGAAAACCAAGCTGTTTGCCATTTCATCAATTTGCACTTGGGTTAACGTAGTGCCAATGCGGTCTTTAAAGCTATCTAAAATCAATGCGGAGAAAACTAACGGTGCAATCACTCCAGCACCTTTATTCAAAATGCCCATCACACTCACACGGGCCGCGGCAGACTCTTCAGGCCCAAGGCGAACCACGTAGGGGTTTACTGCCGTTTGCAGTAGGGTTTGGCCTGTGCCCATCACTAATTGTGCACATAAAAACAGGCCAAATATTTGGGTCTTAGCCGCAGGAATAAATAATAGGCCTGCGAGCATCATGATGCCCATCCCCAGTGCCATACCATTTTTATAACCGACTTTACGGATAACCCACGCCGAAGGCAGCGCGGTAAAGGTCACCGCAATGTAAAAGGAGAACAGGATTAGTGAGGCTTGGAAGGGATTGAGTTGCAAAATTTGTTTTAAATAGGGCATCAAGGATCCATTCAACCAGGTTGCGAATCCGAGGATGAAAAAGAGTGCTGCCACTATCGCCATGGGGAGAAAACTGCTTTTCTGCTGGCTTTTATCGAGTGTCATTTCCATAAACCTGCTTCTTATAGTAATTAATTTTTAAGGTGATGGCGGGACAAAAAACCGCTGAGTATTCCGCACATCCGTATAGCAACTCTTCTGCAATGGCTAATGTTATCATCCAAACGCACCATTGTTTCAGTGATGTTAAAACAAACAACGCAAAAAGACAACGCTGTCATTTGCAATTTAGTCCGCAAAATGGTCCGATTTGCCCCCAAATGAGCCATAAACACTCAGTTAACCGCTGATTTACAACCAAAGATGCTCTGCGCCCTTTGGTTGCTAGAAATAAAAAAGCCACAGAGGTGGTGAGTCTGTGGCTTGAGGGAAAATCAGATATCGACGTTAGATCCGCACAAAAATGTTGCGACGATACATCCAGTACAGCACTAACCATTGAACGGTGAGCAAACCAATCACGGCTCCTAAGGGCTGAGCATTTTCTGGCAATGCCGCGATAACGCCACCGAACACACTCTGGGCGATATACTTCCAATCCACTATGCTGGAGGCCAGATAAATAATGATGGCGTTAGTGCCTATCACCACAAAAATAAAGGCGAGCTTTTGCCATTTCAGCACATCCACTAGGGCATAAAACAGCGCTAACAGCAGCATGCTCCAACCGCTAGTGACCAACACAAAAGAGCTGGTCCAAAGTTCTTTATTGACGGGAATAACCCCATTCAGCAACCAGCCTAGGGCCAAACAAACACCACCGGCAACGCTCAAGAGGCCAACCTTTACCCACTCCCCTTTAGGATGGGATTTCACAATAAAATGACCGACAAACACCCCCGCTAAGGCGTTGACTACGGCGGGCAGTGTCGATAACACGCCTTCAGGATCAGGCGTTCGTCCTTGATAGCTCACACCCGGCAGTAACAGGCTGTCTACATAAGCATTGATTGACTCAGTCGGTGATAACACACCAGCCTGTCCACCAGGAAACGGCAACCAGAGTTGCACCGCGCCATAGGCCACTAAGATGCCCAAGGCCACCAGCACTTGGGTCCGTAAACAGGTATGCCACACCAGCAAGGCGGCAAAAAACCATGCAAAGGCAATTCGACCTAATACGCTGGCATAACGGACTTTTTCAGGGTCGGCAGGCGCCCCAGTTCCCCAACCATGGTTATAAAGAATGCCAAGCAATAAAAGAAGAAACAGCCGCTTAATCCCGTGGCGATACACAGGCATACGCTCCTGCATCGGCAGTATATCTAAGCGTTTTGGCGATAATCCAAGGGCAACACCGGAGAGGAAAATAAACAGCGGAAAAATCAAATCATAGAAGCGAAACCCATTCCACTCACTATGGTGCATTTGGGTATCACCCCATTGCCAGCCCGCCCAGCCCGTCAACATAAGCAAGGCGCCAAATAGGGCTTCACCACCTAGAATCCAAAACATATCGAAGCCACGCAGGGCATCAAGGGACATCAACCGCGGTTTTGACGGACTCTTTTTCGTGGCCGCATCCTGAGCGTTCACGCCCGTATTGGCGACAGTTCCCGGCGCAGTCGTACTCATACCATTATCCTTTATTATTGTTATTTAAATTATTTTATAACTTTTGAGCAAAATGCAGACTGTACAATAAAAAAACTTAGCCCCTGTCATCAAAATACAACAAGGGCCAAGGTTAACGCTTTACTGACTCAACCCACACTAAGGGCGAACATAAACCGCATTTCCAGCAATGTAGTTGGCCAGCACTTTGTGTTGATTATCTAGCAGTACTAAATCGGCACGCTGCCCTACTGCTAACCGACCAACGCTCTCGGCAATGCCAAGGAACTCGGCAGGATACAAAGACGCCATTCTCAAGGCCTCACCGAGCGGTAAACCGAGCATCTTCACACTGTTCTCAACTGCGGTCGCCATGTCTAATACGCAGCCTGCCAGTTCACCCGTCACCGCATTTAATCTATCGCCGACTCGCAGTACCTGAGTACCAAACAGCTCAAAACTGGTTTCATCCTCCATGCCTACTGGCGGCATGGCATCGGTTACCAACATCACTTTGCCACGGGGTTTAGCGCGCAGGGCAACTCTTGCGGCCGCTGGATGCACATGGTGGCCATCGACAATCAAACCACACCAAGCGGTTTCGCTCTCAATCGCCGCGCCCACCACGCCAGGCTCACGGGAACCTAAGGGTGACATGGCATTGTAGAGGTGAGTGAAGCCTGTCGCCCCCGCCGCTAATGCCTCGACAACGGTATCGTAGTCCGCATTAGAGTGGCCTAAACACACTTTAACGCCCGACTTGACCAACAGGCGGATCATCTCAGGCGAGACATTTTCAGGCGCTAAGGTCACCACTCGAATACCTAAATCCTGACGGCAAAAAATCGCCAATTCAGCCTCGGTGATCTCACGGATAAAACCTTGTGGATGCACGCCTTTTTTGGGTACCGAAAGATGCGGGCCTTCAAAATGTACGCCTAATACGCCTGCACTCTTTTGCGCGACCGCACTGGCAACCGCATCGGCAGCCTTGGCCATCACCTGCACATCATCTGTGATAAGCGTAGGTAAAAAGCCAGTGGTACCAAAGCGAGCATGCGCCTTGCCTATGGTTTCAATGCAAGCAACCGTTGGGCTGCTATTGAATAACACGCCGCCACCGCCGTTAACTTGCACATCGATAAAACCTGGCACTAGGGTGCCTAGGTAGCGAATTTCCTTAGCACCCGATGCGGTGTCTAAGCTGGCTATCAGACCATCTTCAATGGTGACAGGCACATCCCGATGGAAGGCTTCACCATCAAACAGTTGCTCGGCAATTAAGGTGAATTTCATCCCAAACCTCTTTTCAAATTAACGCGGCACAACGGCCATCCATTACAGCGTTTGAGTGACTTTTTTCAGCCCAGCGGGTTGGTCTGGGTCAATACCACGGGCAATCGCGACTGCGGCCACGTCGATATAAAAACGTTGTAACAAGGCTAACGGCGCAACACGTGGGTGAATATCCGTCGACGTTTGATTTAAATGCACTAAATCTGCGCCACGTTGGCTCACATTTTCAATCTGTTCGATATGGCTAGCGTAGGACTCATCGCCGATGCAGACATCCACAATCGTAAGTTTTTTCTCCACTAAGGTCACAGGACCATGGAGGAACTCAGCACTACTAAAGGCTTCGGCATGGATAGAGCACACTTCTTTTAACTTGAGTGCGATTTCCTTAGATACGGCATAACCTAAACCACGGCCTAACACGACTAAGTTTTTCACGTTTTCAACCGATGCTGGGGTCAATTGTGGCTCAGCATCAACCGCAGTTTGCAGTGCTTGAGGTAATGAGTTAACAGCGGCGGCGAGGGATTCGCTCTGCGTCCACGCCGAGGCTAATTGTAAAATCGCCGACAGGGTTGCAAGGTAGCTCTTAGTTGCGGCAACGGCTTTTTCTTCGCCTGCACGTAGTGGCACGACGACATCGACGATATCCTTGATTGGCGCGGTTTCATCGTTTACTAACGCCACACAAAACGCGCCGGCGTTTTTCGCCATACGCGCCTGGGCTAAAATATCAGGGCTGCGGCCAGATTGCGAAATCACAATCACTAATCCGCCTTCTAACTTCAAGGTTTTACCGTAAACGCTGGCCACAGATGGCGCAGCAGCAAAAGTGGGTACACCCGCTTCGATTTCAAAAAGATATTTAGCAAAGACACCCGCATGGTCCGATGAACCACGGCCCACAATCATCACAAAACGGGGATCGAAAGCACGCAGTTTTTCACCTAACTGCTGCATTAAATCGGCGTTAGCGGCTAACTGACCCGCAATCTTCTGCGGCGCGGTGCGAGCTTCTTGCTCCATAATAGTGTTTGTCATGTTATTTACCTTACAAATCAATACGGGTATTGCTTTAGCACTGATGGGCTAAAACGGCTTATTCATTAATGTTGACTGAGTTAAATTGCTGCAGAGCGAAGTACATGGCACCCAATTCTGGCGGTGCTAAGGTTTCAGAAATCTTGGCCACCACATCGCTGCCAAGCCATGCCTGTAGCGGTTCGGCAAGGCCGCCGATCATCGAGAAACGCACCGGATTGAGACTAAACAGCTTGCGTGCCATTTCACTGATGTAATCAGCCCCTTCCTGCACAATCCCGCGAGCGACTTCATCCCCCGTGTTTGCGCAATCGAGTACGCTTCTGGCTAATTCGGCATAGCAACTAGAAGATTTACCAGCGAGATGCTCAACGATGCCCAAGGCATCCCTTACCCCAAAATGCTTTAACAACATCTCGGTTAAAGCGGTCGGTGCAGCAAAGCCATCGAGGGCGAGTAACACATGCTCGGCAGCTTTTAAGCCAAGCCAAGCCCCACTGCCCTTATCGCCCAGCGCAAAACCGTGTCCGCCAATGCTTAAGCTGTCATCACCTACATGGGCATAACCGCAAGAACCTGTACCCGTAATGATCACCGCACCATCCGCGCCGCGATGTGCACCGATACAAGCGGTATGAAGATCCGTAGTGACATACATGGCGGCAAACGGATGCTGCCAGCTGATCACATCCTGATACAGGCGCGGCACATTGACTCCCGCCAGCCCTAAGCCCGCGACGAGTAAATGGCTATCGGTTTCCTTCATGCCCGCATCCAGCAGAGCTTGGCGAGTCGATGCTTCAATAGATGCAAATGTTTGTGCAAGACCATGCAGCGGATTAGCGCGCCCAGCAACACCTGTCCCTAAAACGGTACCGTCCGCAGTATAGATAGTGGCTCGGCACTTACTGCCGCCCCCATCAACACCGATAAACAGTTGTTGATCTTTTGTCTGGACTAACCCCATGACACCCCTCTTCATCTCTTAATGCAGCGCTACCGTTGCTTATACTTATGCCGTTAATACGACACTCAACTTTAGTTAACTCAATGTTACAGCAAAAATGACAGCGTTGTCATTTACTTTTTGAAGCAATTTCTAATCAAATGTCAGACGGAAGAAATGGCTGAAAGTGAAAAAGAAAAAGGCTGTATTTTTAATTTAAAATACAGCCAGATATAACTACTTCATTAATTAACGACTAAGCTGCGACCTTTACGTTTCCCATCGGCCGCGATCGCGCGGATCTCAACGGGTCCCGTTACCGCCTGCCCAGTTTGATAGGATTGCCATTGCCCACTCGCTTGTCGCCATTCAAGCTTAAGTCCCGGATAAGCCACGTTGGCAAACAGTTTACCGTCACGGATCTCGGCGCCGACGGTCGGCACTCGGTAATCGATACCCGCTTTATCGAGTTTGATAAACTCCTTATGCCCTAAAGTGTTAGCCATTTGCTGCCAAGATTGCGCCTGAGCCTCACGCATAACTTCGGTGAAATGCCCTGTAGTTTGATTATACAAAGCGCCTTGATATTGATATGGCACTTCCCACGCGGCTTGATGCCAAGCACGCTCAGCCAACATCAGTAAACGCGGGAAAATCATATATTCCACAGTGTTATCGCTGCGGATGGTTTCACTCCAGAGCTGGCCCTGCAATCCGGCAAAGGCTTTACCTTGTTCCCTTGGGCCAGATTGTTTGCCCTTCTCATCGGTTCTGGCCCTATCGTCAGCCTCAAAAGGCAGATTTTGAATGTCGGTCCACTGCTCCGCGTTTGCCACTAAGTTATCCGGCATAAAGCTAAACACTTTGTGCGCGTTGGTCGCACGACTTGCCCAATAATAGCCATGCTCCTTAGGATCGGCTTCATAGGGGAAGTCAAAGTACAGCACCTCAGGGTTTGACAGCACCACATCCCAACCGTTGTTGACTTGCTGATTGGCATGCTCATAGCCTTTGTAGGCAATCACATCCCAAATATTGGATTGAACTTTTGCAGGCATATTGCTTGGGCGAACATGGCTCATACCATCGCTCCAACCAGCCGCTTCAATGCCTTTTGCCGCTAACATAGTCGAAATTCGTTCGATAAAATAAGCGCCTAAGTCATCTATCGACTTAACGCCTTTATCGTTATTAGCCACAAACTCCAAACAGGCGGGTGATTGTTTCCACGCCCCTGCCGTTTCGTCGGCACCGATATGGTAGCGGGTTAATGGCTGGCCCGCGGCTTGGTGTAACTTGGCAATTTCATCAATGACTTTATTGACAAATTGATAGGTCGACTCCATGCAAACGTTCAGGGTGTTATCGTTGTAATACTGCACCGAAGAATAAACCGTTTTGTCGTTTGCATCGGATAACAAATATTGCTCGGCTGCCGTGGTTTTCCCTTCAGCTTGCAATTGACGAGCGCCCGCATCTAACGCTTTTACCGCTGTGTTAGCTTGATTTGCCGCTTCCTGCACAGGGACAACCTGCACTTTGCCCGTGTTTTGAAGCTCTACGTTTTCCGCCAGTAATCGACGGTAACGCGCCTCCATGGCTTT
This sequence comes from Shewanella sp. FJAT-51649, assembly GCF_019457435.1. Lineage (NCBI taxonomy): Bacteria > Pseudomonadati > Pseudomonadota > Gammaproteobacteria > Alteromonadales > Shewanellaceae > Shewanella > Shewanella sp. FJAT-51649. The sequence goes on from NZ_CP080411.1 coordinate 3,577,812, forward strand.
AATCGCTGCGCGGCTATGGCCTGGCATATCCATCGAAGGGATCACTTGAATCTGGCGCGCATCGGCATATTTGACTATGTCGATATAGTCTTGTTTGCTATAGAAACCGTTAACGGGAACATCCGCAAAAGGCCCGCTGCCAAGCTGTGGTAACAGACAGGTATTTTCCTCCAAATCGTGGCAACGCTTACTGCCGATGTCCGTCAATTCAGGCAGGCCATCGATCTCTAGGCGCCAACCTTCATCGTCGGCCATATGTAAATGTAATTTGTTGAGCTTGTACGCCGCCATTTGATCCAGCAGGTCAAAGATCAACGCCTTGCTATGGAAGTTACGGGCCACATCGATATGCATACCACGGAATGGATACCTTGGACTGTCCTCAATCGTCATGGCATTTACATGCAAATCTTGCACATCAATCAAACTGGCAAGCGACGATAACGCATAGGAAAACCCTGCAGCATCGGCAGCAGCAATCTCAATCGCATCCGCCTTGATATCCAGCAGATAACTGCCCTCAGCGCCTTGACGCCAGTTCAGCTTTACCGCTAGACCTTGTTCAGACTCGTTAACACCTAAGCGTGCTAAACGAGAAAGTGCCGCCGCCAATTGTTCAGGATCCAAAGCTTGTTGTGCGGCAGATGCGTTGGTGACCGAGCCGAAATCCAGTTTAATACCAGAGGTCAGTGACACGGCTTTATCTTGGCTGTGGATAGCGACTTTTTGCGGCGTCGGAATAATGGTATTGACCGCTAAGCTGGCATCTTCACTGACGTGTTGATTATTGCTAAATAGCTGTGCAGGTGTGGCAGGCGCTAATTTATCCGCATCGGTACGGCGATACTGCTTCACCATATCGGTGTACGCCTCAACATAGGGGCGCACTTCCATCCCCGTTTCAGGATCTTGCTGCACTTGCGTGCTGACGATCACCACTGGCGATAATTCGCCAGCAACTATGTAATAGTTTGGCATGGCATCGGTTTCAGAGAGCTGCCATAGCTCACCGCGGAATTTTAAGGTCTTTTTCTCGCCCTTGCTAAAACCGCTAAATGCCTCGGTGGGCGCGATGCGATACAGATCGCCCTTGATATGCGTAATACTAAACTCTTTGCTTTCAACGGCTTGAACTGGCCGCATCTGACTAAAATAAATTGCCCAATCTAGGCTCTTAAGCTCAACCTCTGGGACAAAATCGATTTCAGCAACAAAACAACGACCTTCGGCAGCGGCTTTGTCACAACTATCATCGGGCCTGTTGGTGAGCACGCGATAACTCACGCCCAAGGTATCCCCAAACTGCTGCAATTGCGCTTGGGTTAATTGGCTGGACTTAGCTTGCTCAACAGAGCTTGAGCTAGGCACTGCCTCGGTTTTAGGCGCGTCGCTACAGGCCGTTAAGCCCAGAGCCAATAAAATCGCGGTGGCGGCAATCGTTTTATTCATGATATTCCTTTTCTAGCTTCAGAAATGGCTACAATCTGAAGGAAGTTACTAACGTCCGCAGTCTTTCCCCTTGGTGAAACAGTCGCTCACTTGATTGTGCTAAGTGCTCACTATCGAGGGAGGCTGAACCTGAGACATTGGCAAGATCATTTAATGTACGAGAAATCGCTTCGGTGACACAGGTTTGCTCCTGCGCCGCATGGGAAACTTCGATATTCATATTACTGATATTGGAAACTAAATCAGTCACTTTAGACAGCACTAGCTTAATTTCTTCCGAACGGTTGACCCCTTGATTGGAGAGAGTCTGGCTCGATTGCATCACATTCACGGTTTCGGCAACTCGGCTCTGCACCTGTTGGATCATTTTTTGGATTTCTCCCGTTGCCTGTTGGGTACGGCTCGCTAAAGAGCGCACTTCATCGGCAACAACGGCAAAACCACGCCCCTGCTCACCCGCTCTGGCGGCTTCAATGGCGGCATTTAGGGCGAGTAGATTAGTCTGTTCGGCAATGCTGCTGATCACCACCACGACTTCATCGATGCGTTGGGTTTCCTGTTGTAACTGCGATACCGATTGGGCAGAACGCGCTAATTCCCCCGCCAATTGACGGGTAATGGCTAAGCCCGAGTCAAACTGACGCTGACCATCGTCGACCGCTCTATCGGCTTGGGTTGCCGCATCGGCGGTACGTTTAGCATTGATGGCCACTTCGTTGGCACTGGCACTCAATTGAGTCACGGCCGTGACCGCGGCTTCGGTTTCTTTAAGCTGCGCTTGCACCCTTTGATTGTTGCTTTGCGACAGCGTGCCCAGCGCCTTAGCATCGCCCAAAAGCAAGCCCGAGGTTTCATGCACTCTGGTAATAGTGCCATGAATTTGCTCGACAAACCCGTTGAAAGCATTAGCAAGTTTGCCGATTTCATCTTCGCTCTCCACGGGTAATCTGTGGCTTAAATCGCCATCACCATTGGCGATTTCTTCTAATGCGGCGACGACCTTCTCTAAGGGGCTAATCACTAAGCGTTTGAGAATGATGAAAATCACTAACAGACTGCCCGCTAAAATCAGCAGCGCCTGTAAAAAGTACCCCAGCAATAAGTCGGATAGTTGCGCCTTAACTGGCAAAGTAGAGAAGGCAATGGTTAAACGCCCAGTCGGATTCCCTTGGTCGCTGAACTGTAGCTCTCTTGTTTGTAGGTCGCTTGCGGCAACGGTCTCGGCTTGTTTGTCTTCGGCGAGCAACTTACCCCGATGATCCACAACGGTGATTTGATAGATTTGCTCAGACTTTAACATGACAGACAACACGGCACGGATCTGCTCGTAGTCGTAGGTAAAAATCGGCTGTACCATGGTGACTTGAAGATTCGCAACGGTATTGTCTTCAAAGGCCATTTCGTTGCTGGTCAAACTATCGCTCGCCAACCAATAGGACACCCCAAATAGCACGCTGACTATCATAAATATCGCAGCTGCTAACCCAATTTGTACTTTTAAGGCTAATGTTTTCATTATTTTGCACCTTGCATACTAAATAGATCTAACCACAACTCTTGGCGTTCAATGGGGGTTAAGGGACTTAAATCAGGCGTATCAAGACGAATAATGACGCGCTGCTCAAACTGGGCATCACGGTAGAGCTTGTCTATCTTAAGCTCGCGATTAAACATCTCGTCGAAGCTGCCGTCGCTTATCATATTTTCGAGCCCCGCTAAGATTGCCGCCGCTAACTCGGGACGTTTTGGGGACACAAAAAAATATGCCGGCGATCGATATTGCAGCAGGATGTGAGTATCGATTTTCAGCGCGGGATCGGGGTGGCTTGCGAGCTCATCGCCAATTTCCTGTGCGCCGAGGGCGAGGTAATCGAATCGGCCACCCTCTAACATCGGATAGAGATTGGTATATTGATAGCTAGTCACAACAGGCAAGCCATTGGCTTCGAGAATGCTGGCATCGGGCCAATAGCGGTTTTGTCCCGCTTTTAATTGCTTAAAATCCGCCAGCGTTTTTACATTAGCGAATCTGGCCTCATCCGTTTTGCGGATAATTAACAGGCGGTTACCGAGCAATCCCTTAAACAAGGGGATACGAACCGGGAGCACGGTTTCCTCAAGCTCCTTGGAAGTCATGCTCCAAAAAACATCGACTGTACCAGCCAGCGCTTCTTCGACCTTACGTTTCTGGTTCATCTGCGTCGACATTTGCTCGACCTGATAGGACTGACCAGAGCGGCGCAGCGCCTCTTTGAGGAGATTAAACTGCCATTGCTGTTGGATGGTAGTCACTATCTTGATGGGAGCGGGATTGCTTGCCGTAGAATTGCCAGCCGCATAGGCGGCATTTGCAAGCGTCAACGATGTGGACGCCACTGCGGCTATCACAGTGAAACTAAAAGCACAAACCACAGCGCTCGCCCAGAGTCCTAGCATGGACATCAACAAACGTTTAGCTAAAATCGTTACTACACTGCCAAGCAGTGTAGCAATATGAATAACCATGAATCGCAGCCTCTTTTTTATGACTGGAATATCCAGCGAGTTTTATTTTTTAATGCCGCTAACTTGTCTGCTTATCCTAAGCAAGGTCGCTCTACCTAAAAAAATGGCTGGGCACTGCTTACAGTACCCAGCCAACGCTAGTTTCTGGGGAGAGACTATCAAAATATTAAAGACAAACGTATCGCCGCCCGACCAGCAATACTTCTGCCAAGTACATGAATAAGGAGACCTCATCCTCTTCATGCAGACCTTACAAAACAACGAATCACACAAGCAGATGACAGCGTTGTCATTGATTAAATTACACAAGAAAGAACAGGTTTTCTACATTTTTTTGACATTTATCGGTATTTTTTTAGTCGAAACACTTTTAACCATTAAATATCAATAGATTATATTTTAACTTTTTATTTCCACATCAGTGTGACAACGCTGTCTTCGACTGATAACATGCATGCAACAATTCACCCATCCCTCGCGATCACTCAAAATGCTGCCATATGGCCTTATCCTCAAAAGCAGAAAGATTAACCTCGGCCAATATTATCGAGCGATGGCAATCGTCCTTGTGCTATTGAGTGCATGGCTATGTTGGTTAGTCCAATTTCATCAACCCGTTGAGTTAATAAAACAATACGGTCAGTTTCTGTTTTTGGGGATAACGGGAGCCATCTTTGCAAATGCTACGGGTGCGGGAGGTGGCGTGATCTTTATTCCGGTGTTCTCTAGCTTAAATTTCAGTGAAACTCAGAGTGTCTCCACCTCATTCATGATCCAATGTTTTGGTATGACGGCAGGGGCGATTTCATGGTCAGGCTACTATCGACGACACCATCACCATGACAAAACCTGGTCAGGTTTTATTCCGAGTATTTTATTAGCGGCGACCTGCTCAATGCTTGGCCTTTGGAGCAGTCAGTTATGGCAGTTGAACTCCCCTTCTTCGCTGCATACTAGCTTTAGTCTTTTTTCTATCGCATTAGGGATAGCGATCATTATCAGCAACCAGCGCCGCCCCCTTCAAAGCCATCGCCTCAACGCCCGAGACTATTGCTGGCTAGCAATAATTGGTTATTTGGGCGGGATTATCACCGCTTGGTTATCAGTTGGCGTGGGCGAACTCTTAGTGATCTATCTGATGTTACGGGGAGTGTGTGCCAAGATGGCTGTTGCCATCGGAGTGGTGGTATCGGCGATTACCGTCTGGTCAGCAAGCCCGATACATGTGTTTGCAAGTAGCAGTCATGCCCTATTCGAGCTGGTACTGTTTGCGGGCCCAGGCGCAATTATCGGCGGTTTATTAGCGCGAAAACTGGCGCTATTTCTCCCAGTCAAAACCTTAAAGCTGTTTTTCTCAAGTTGGATTATCTTGACTGGGAGCGTCATGCTCGCAAACTAGAATAGAAAGCTCGCTATCTTATCTATCCATTACTAAATCAATTAAACTTAATGAACAAAGATGCGCATAAATGGCCGAATAGAAGCCCCGTTTCGCAAAATTCAATAAAGTTGCATCATCAAGCTGTTGCAGCTTAGGCTCATCAATCGTATAGATACCGTCGATATTCGTTTTTGTGCCATCCAGCGCCGTAACAGTAAGTGTTCTTGGTTGTAATAACTCGTGCTCCAACAATACTTTGATAAAGTACTTCGTCATATCTTGATAGCTAGCTTGTAAACCCGCGAGTTCGAGCTTCTTGGACAAGTAGTCCGTTTTCTCTCCTGTCTCAGTAAATAACCGGTGAGTTTCATTTTCAGCCACGGATGAGTTGTTAATATCTATGCCTAAAATAATCTTTTCCTCATCGACATGGGTCATGCCTAATGGATATAACTGCACTTGAATTGGTAAGTACCGTGATTGCCACAGCCCATTTTTTAGTAGCTTATTGGTATTCGGTTTTAGCGCGGTAATCGCTATCGAGACAAACTCACCTGTTTGGTTATTCTTTGTAAAAACAATAGGAAAGCTTGTCACAGCCGACATAAACTCTTGCACTTGCAGTGGTAGCATATGCACAGTTTCAAAGTAGCTGTAATCGACCTTATCACCAATAGCCAAATTCTTATGACTCGAGTCATTTAAAGGTACAAATTGTGTTTTCATTATATTTTTCCTTTTTACCCATTAAATTTAAAACGATTAAATAGATTGCAAACCATAGGTACAGATTTTATCGAGCAATTCCCTATGCTCAGGCAAACCATCTAGCATCCGTTGTTTTAGCTTCGACATTTTGTTCATATACATGTTCAAAGAGGCCGGTGTTGCCGACGAGCCGGCACGCAAATTAGTCTGATATTTCATGCCATAAAGAACGTATAAATAATTGTCTAAGTTAAACACTTCAAACTTAGATGGAAAATCTTCAGCAATAGGACTATAGGATTTCCATAGTTCGAGTCGTTGTTTTAATCCTTCGGGAATGGTCTCTGAAGCCTGATTATCGAGCCAAAATGATGAGTCAGTTCTATTCGATAAACAGTAATGCAGTTTGGCAAATTCTACGACCCGCTCCCATGCGTAGCCCACGGTATCATTAAACCGCTTTGCTAAGTAATCAACATCATCTGTATGTGCAGGGAAACGTTCTGCCAGAAAACGCGCGGAGAAATCCGTTAATAATATGGATGTCGCTTCAATCGGCTCTAAAAATCCTTGAGCTAGCCCCAAAGCTACGCAGTTTTTTACCCAAAACTGTTGACGATGGCCCACTGTCATTGGAATTTTACGATGCGGAACATCGGCAAGTTTGCCACCAAGATAATGGTCAAACTTTCGCTCAGCCTCTGACTGCGTCATATGAGCGGACGAATAGACAAATCCCGTGCCTCGGCGCTGGGTCAATGCAATATCCCAAATCCAACCCGCTTGATGGGCCGTTGCTTGAGTATAAGGGGGGATGATATCCGTAGGTTGCGTTGGGATTTGCGCGACTAATGCAGTATCAATAAACAGTTGATGCGCTTTACTGATAAATGGCACTTTTAATGCTTTAGCTAACAAAATAGATTCAAAGCCACTGCAATCAATATAGAAATCGAAAGAGAGAGTCCCTTGCTCAGTCAGCAAAGATGAAATTGCACCATCATCGCCTAAACGAACATCCTGCACCGTGGCAAAAATGTGCTCAACGTTGAATTTCTCAATCGCGTTTTTCGCCAGTAATTTGGCAAATTTCGCCGCATTTAGATGATAGGCATAACCTAACACCCCGGCATATTCAGGTGTAGTGATCAGCTTTGGCGCTTTGGCGGCCTCACAAACAAGATGCTGGGGAGAAACATAATCAGCAAAGTCACCTTGTTTCTCGGCCAACCAAGCAGAAACAGTATCTATGCCTTGTAAATTAATGATATCAAATAGATGGTGGTAGAAATTATCCTTACCATGTCGCGCTTTATCTAACCAATTTACAAATTTAATTGACTGCTTAAACGTCACATCGCATGAGCGAATAAACTCTGATTCACTGATCCCAAAACTCTGTAGTGATTTCCGAATGGACGGAACAGTACCTTCACCAACACCGATGATAGGAATATCAGGAGATTCAATCAGCGTGATGGATAGTTCAGAGCGCCCCTGCAACACTCGTCCTAAATGATTCGCCGCTAACCAACCTGAAGTCCCGCCCCCTATAATGGCTATTTTTCTGATTGTCATAACGCGCCTCTAAAATTGCGTAAGCTGAGTTTATTGTTGGTGTTTTTGATAATAAAAAGCCTAGCGATTGCTAGGCTTTTTCGTCACTGAATTGAATTAGAAGCGCAGTGCTACACCAAGTTTGTAGCGAGCTTCACCATCGAAGCTCCACACTGGGTAGTTATCTTTAAACTCACTGATAACGCCTTCAGCATCAACAGGTGATACACCTTTCTGAATGCTATCTTCTTCAAGTAAGTTAACCACTTCAAATGTCACAGATAAGTAATCAGTTACATCGTAGTTAGCACTTAAATCTAGCGTGCCGTAAGCTTGATGCTCGCGGTTACCATAGAAGCCTGGTAATTCACGCATCATGTACTCAGAACGCCAGTTATAAGCTACACGAGCAGAGAAATCATCAATTTCATAGTAACCCACTAAGTTAACGGTATGCTTAGATGAGTCTGAGAACACACCTACGCGGTCCGCATAGTTTTCAGCTGGAGATGAAGCATCTGCAAAGGTGTAGTTAGCTGAGTAACCAAAACCATTGTCAAATGAGTCTTGCAACTGCAACTCAATACCATCGATAGAGCCACCGTTAGCATTATAGTTTTCACTGACGGTCCAGCAGTCATAGATGCCAGCACCACAAGAACTGCCACCTTGAGCAACTAAGTTAGGGTCATCAATACCAATCTGTTGGTTCAGCTTTTCTCTAGTCGAAATGAAAGAGTTAACATCTTTAATGAAGTAAGTAACAGCAAATAAGCCTTCACCGCTGAAGTACCATTCTAAGCTCAGATCCGCCTGAGAGGCTTTGAACGGCTGCAGATTCACGCTACCAGTCACTTTCTTCTCGTTGCCAGGCGTACCATCGTTAAAACCTGGTAACTTAGACGTGGCGAAGAGATCTGCATAGTTAGGACGAGAAATAACTTGCGCAGCTGATGCTCTTAAAATTAAGTCACTTGCCAAGTCAAACGCAATGTTCATGCTTGGTAAGACATCGTGATAGCTTGCTTTATCAGTACTTAAATCATCAGCATAGGTACCAGTTTGGCTAAACGCGTAGTAGTCAGACTCAACATCGGTAGAGATATATCTTAAACCGAAGTTACCGCGTACGCCTTCACCAGCAAAAGTAGCCATAGTGTACAGGGCTAAGTTTTTCTCTTGCAGAGTACCGTAACCAGACTTATCTAAAGTAAAGCCATCGATTGCGCCATAAGCATCTCTGATCATATTGTCAAAAATTGGCTTAGGTAAGGTAAAACCTGCACCAGATGACATAGTGCCAGAGTAATATTCTGAGGCATCTTTTGCGACGATATTAGATGATTGTGCAGCCTCTGTCGTTTGAGTTACATCGTGGTCTGCATAGCTAATACCTGATTTAATTGAGGTAATAACGCCAAATTCAACCGGAACTGTAATATCGAAGGTCGCAAATGATTCTTCGTCTGTGTTAGGTTGTTTTTTCAGTGCCCAACCAGCCGTTTCTAATTGACCGTTGAAGTCACCAGCATCAAATGAGTTGTTTGCAATGTTGATGTCAATCACATCACCAGTTGCATCATAAGTCCCTGCGAAATCTTCTGGTTTACCAATTGATTGACCGTAGTTAGAAGTAAGATCGGTACCACCTTCAGCTTTAGTTTTACCGATACGGCCTTCTAATTTGAAGTTATCTGCTTGATACGCGAAATCTAAATCCACAGTATCTGATGACATACTTGCTTTACGAGCCCATGTTTGTGCCCAAGCAAATCCGCCGTTACCAGTGTGTTCAACTAAAGTACATACGCCTGCAGCATTTTTCTTAAGACAAGTATTCTCACCTTGCTGGGTTGGGAATAAGAAAATTGATGTGTTCGCGTTGTTAGCATCGAGCTGTAAGCTCATCAGATTCAGACCGAATTCGAGATTATCAGTTGGTCTGTATTGGAATGCAGCATTTAAAGCTGTGCGCTCACGCTCTTGCTGGAAAGTCGTGGGAACAATTTCCCCCCAACCTAATAGAGTTTCAATACCGTTACGTTGATATTCTGTCTGATCCAGAGAACCAGCCACTAGGAAACCGAACTTCTCATCTTCCGTTTTCCAGCTGTACAAGCCTGAAGTTTGTGGATCAATTTCTTCTGAAACGGTTCCGTAATCCCCCTTTGCACTTAAAAATACCGAATTAGCATCTAAATCAAGCGGTTTACGTGTCTTAACTAACACTGTGCCGCCAATACCGCCCTCTGCAATATCGGCTTGTGAAGATTTCTTAACTTCAATACCACCAACCATTTCTGGAGGCATTAAGCTGTAGTTAAAGCTACGGTCGATCGCTTGTTGATCAAACCAACCAGTCGAAGCAACTGAATGGCCGTTCAGTAAGGTGCTCGTTAATTGGCTTGAAGCGCCACGGATAGAAACTTGCTGTCCTTGACCAAACTGACGGTTTACAGCAACGCCAGGAATACGACCTAAGGACTCCCCTACGTCACCATCAGGGAATTTACCGATATCTTCAGCAGTCACAGCATCAACGACTGAGTCAGAAAAACGTTTGTCGTTAACAGAAGCTTTCATCGAAGCTCTCATACCACGAACTTCAATTTTCTCAATATTTTCTGGCACTGCCGCAACGGCGGCTTCAGCCTCAGCAGCAACAGCTCCGATTGAAACAGCGCTGCCGAGTAGGATAGCAATGTTTGTAGCTAGTACACTTTTCTTAAAGGATGATGGTCGCATCTCGTTTCCCTTCCATAACTTTATTATCGTTTTAGTATTCATAACCATTCCGACGGAATGACAACGCTGTCATGTCTAGTGCAAACATTACACAATAATTAACAGCCTTGCCACAACAAAATAACTCTGGACGAAAAAAAATGTCATAAAGCGAAGTATTGAGAAGAGAAAAACCAATATAATCAAGCAAAAATAATCACTTAGATATTTTGATGTAAAATTACAACTTATAACCGAGTGTTAACAGTTGAAAAATGCCTCAGTTTGTAACAATTCAGCATTGCTATACGCGGTAAATGCTCGCACTATAAGAAGCATAATAAAAAGTAAGCTGACAACGCTGTCGGCTTGTAAATTGCGCCTAAAGGATTTAGGTTCATCAATTAGCTAGCCCTTCGCACATTTGAATAAAGAGTTTGTAGATCAATGAAAGTCACTATCAACGACGTCGCTAAATATGCTGGAGTGTCAATCAAGACAGTTTCCCGCGTAACCAATAACGAACCTTCGGTAAAACAAGCCACGGTTGATAAAGTGAACGAGGCCATCAAGGCATTAAACTACCAGCCCAATCTCGCCGCCAGAAACCTTGCTGGCACAAAATCCTATGCCATTGGTTTTATTTATGATAATCCCAACGCTTATTACATTATTGATATGCAAAACGGGATTTTGTCGGCCTGTAAAGATAAAGGCTATGAGCTGGTTATTCATCCTTGTAACGCCAAATCTGACACCATTTGCGATGAACTGACTCAACTAGTGAAACATTCGCGACTGGCAGGTTTAGTGTTAACACCGCCTCTTTCTGAAGATCCTAAAGTCCTTAAAGCCTTAAGTGATATTGACGCTAACTATGTGCGAATTATTGCCGGCGAAGGTGATAAAGAGCAGGATGGGCTGACGATTTTAGTCAATGACAAATTTGGTGCGGTGGAAATTACCCAACATCTAATCGACTTAGGCCATAAAGAAATTGCCTTTTTAAGTGGCGATCTACACCACGAGTCTACCAAAGAGCGGTTACTTGGTTATAAACAAGCATTAACAAAAAATCGCCTGCTTCTGAATGAAGATTACATAATTGAAGGAAAATACTCATTTGAGTCGGGCGTAGAAGGTGCTAACACTCTGATCAAACAAAAGAACCGTCCAACAGCAATTGTTGCCTGTAACGACGAAATTGCTGCTGGGGCACTTTTTGCTGCTCGTTTAGCAGGGCTAGATATCCCGGGCGATCTATCCATTGTCGGCTTCGAAGACAGCCCATTCTCACGCCAAACATGGCCGAAACTGACAACAGTGCATCAACCTAACGCTGAAATTGCCCAAGTGGCAACCGAGTTATTAATCGCGAAACGCCGCGAGCAAGATGCCAAGTTTGCAAAAACATTTACGCCAGAGCCTGTGATACGAGACTCTTCAGCCTCTCCAAAGCATTAATCTCCAGCCCAGTAAGACTAAAACAAAACAGAGAGCCAAGGCTCTCTGTTTTATTTTTCAATTAATGAGTTAATGCAATTTCAGCTTTGGCCTTTGCCATTTCAGTAGCTTTTGCGCAATGCGATAAATAATTGCGGAGAACCAGCCATATAGGCTCGCTAAGTGTCTTTGGTATAACGAGATATACATGATCCTTGCGATATGTCCTTCCACGAAGAAAGTTCCTGAACGCAAATTCCCCATTAGATTACCGACCGCAGAAAAACGACTTAAAGACACCAGAGAACCGTAGTCTTTATACACAAAAGGTTTTTCCGCCTTCCCTTGCAAACGGTTCACAATATTCTCATACAGAGTATCCGCCATTTGTGCAGCCGCTTGAGCGCGCGGTGGCACAGGTTGACCAGACTCGAGAATTAATAAAGCGCAATCCCCAAGCGCATAAATATCTTGATGACCTTTTACTCGCATACAAGCATCAACTTCCACTTGATTGCGCGGCGTAATCGGCAACTTAGAGAAGTTCTGAAACGCTTTTGGACCTTTTACACCAGCCGCCCACACTTTAAGCCCCGCTTCGATAACATCACCATCCTGTGTAATAAAGCCATCGCGGGTGACTTCTTTAACCTGCACCCCGATATGCAAACGGATGCCAATTTTATCCAATACCGCTTGGGCTCTTGCGCTCACACGCTCGGGTAACTGTGGGAGAATTTTTGGTGATGCTTCAATAAGATGCACATCTAAATGATGCTTAGAGATATTGAGGTAACCATACTCTTTCACCGACTCAATGACATGGTGAAGCTCAGCGGCTAATTCGACACCTGTGGCGCCAGCGCCAACAATACCTATGCTGACTTTCTCTTGTGTTTCATTGAGTTGCAGTAATGCATCTAATAATTTTTGATGGAATAAGTTAGCGTTATCTAAACTATCAAGAAAAATACAATGCTTCTCAGCACCTAAGGTATTAAAACTATTAGAGACCCCACCTAAGGCCAGCACTAAGTAATCGTATTCAATTTGACGGGGCTCCAGTAGCAATTCACCCGAGTCACTGTAAACCGCAGCAAGTTGGATTGTTTTGGCATCGGGCTCACATTGCTCAATTTCGCCACGAATATATCGATAACCATTCTTAAGACCATGATCTCGATACAGTAATCCCTCGATAGACTGGTCAATAACCCCAACTGCGACTTCGTGTAATTTTGGCTTCCAAATATGGATTGGGCTTTTATCAATTAAGCAAACATCGACGACATCACTACCGCCCATCTTGCGGCCTAATTTAGAGGCTAGCGCTAAACCTGCCGCCCCACCACCTACTATCACGATTCGTTTCGTAGCCAAAATAACAACCTCAACAAGCCTATTTAAGTGGCTAAGTTATACCATGGAACAGATAAGAGATAACTACTTTAGTCTAACTAAACAGGCTATTTTGCATTAAAGATATTTCAGGAACAGAAAGACTTAGTTCCATCATTCATAAATTTTAAGCAACAAAAAGGGGCCTAATGGCCCCCTCTTGAAACGGATAAATCACACCGCTTCTTCGTTCTCTTCACCAGTTCGAATGCGGATAACACGTTCCACATCAGTCACGAAAATTTTACCATCGCCGATCTTACCTGTGCGAGCCGTTTCCACAATGACATCAATCGCTTGGTCGACTAAATCATCTTGAATGACGAGTTCAATTTTAACTTTAGGCAAAAAGTCGACCATATACTCAGCGCCGCGGTAAAGCTCTGTATGCCCTTTTTGACGGCCAAAACCTTTTACCTCAAGCACTGTCATCCCGGTGATACCTATCTCAGCAAGTGACTCGCGTACATCATCCAATTTAAAAGGCTTAATAATCGCTTCAACTTTTTTCATCAAACATTCCTCGGCACTTGCTGACAGATAATCAAATAGAATGCCATTAGCTTACACGGGGTTAGGCGATTATTGAAGTATAGGCAGCGCTTTCCTCATAAAACACAGTTTCTATAAAACAATTCTTAGTCCGTAAAAATCTAAAAGGCTCATTGGTACGCTTCTATACTTAAACAGCAGCAGTTTTGCTCCATAGGCTCGTAGGATGCGAGCGACATTTATAACAAAGGATCTGTTATGAAAACTCTATCACATGGTTTTAGCTTGATTGAACTCATCACTACGGTATCCATTTCTACCATTCTGTTATCGATTGGTGCTCCCTCGTTAAGCGATTTCAACACGAGATTTAGAGCTGATAGTAATATCAAAGTCATCCAGCAAACACTGATGCTCGCCCGAAATCATGCCATTTCCTTCAACCGAAAAGTGACAGTCTGCGCCTTAAGCAACAATCAGTGCATATCTAACTGGCAGCTTGGTTTGACGGTATTTATCGATGTTAACAGCAATAGTCAACTCGATAGCAATGAAACGACTATTTTTACCACTAATGCTTTTAATACCAGAGATACAGTTATCTACAATCGAACCTTAATTCGTTTTCAACCAGATGGTCTTGCGTCTGGTACGAATGGAACATTGAAGTATTGCCCATCAAGTCCCACGAGCCCCTACTCGCGAGGGATTGTGGTAAATCAAGCTGGCAGGGCAAGACTATCGACTGATGCCAAGATCCGCTGCGGATAAATGACGCGTATTGATTGAAGGCATTATCAACTGACAGCATAACAGGATTAAGACTACCTTTTAGAAACTAAACAGCACAAAGGATGCAACTTAGATACTGAAATCCCGCCTATTCTCGCTTATACTTTAGTTTGTATAAGTGAGGGTTGAGTGCATGCTAAATAAATTGCTTGGTTTCACACTGGTTGAACTGATGGTTACGATTGCAGTGGCCGCAATATTATTAACCATCGGTGTACCATCTTTAATATCCGTCTATGAAGGTGTGCGCGTTAATAATAATATCGCCAAAATTCATGACATTATGGTTTTTGCCAGAAATCAAGCGGTCAGTTATGGCGCAACAATTAAAGTTTGTGCATCAAACGGAAGTGCATGTGGTACGAATTGGGGAAATGGGATTAAAGTTGTCAGCCCTGATAATAAAGATATTCGTGTTATTGACGCATTCAATACAAATGACAGTGTAAAAAGCAATTCGGCGAGTTTTACCTTTAGCTCTGAAGGCATGTTATCAGCAAACAGTGCTGTAGAAATCATCTATTGCCCAGGTGGCTCCGCGACAAACTCCAAGAGTGTAAACATAAGCTCTAGTGGGCTAATCTCTTACGGAGCAGATGGTAAAAGCTGTTCGTGACAGAAGATATTCCGCACACATTAGCTTATCTCAAGGTTAGCTCATCCATTTTTTTACTGTTTTCATTAGTGAACTCTTTGCTAAGCTCAACACACTCGACTACCTCTTTAATAAAGAATTTCTTTTTATCTCCACCTACTTTTTGCTTACTAGGAAGACTAGCCATATTCAAATTGACATCTTTAATCCTCCATCGATAAAACAGCACTTTATCACCATTTGTCGTTGTGACATGGCATTTGTAATCCTGCATAACAACTGTAGGTTCCGCAGCAAACACAAATGTAGGCAAAGCTAATGCTAAAGCAATACAATATCTTATCATTTCCAACACTCCGCAGAAGGCCCCTTTACACTAGCAGATGTCATCGTAATAGTCGCACACGTTGAGTCTCGACTAGCCTGCGAACCTTGTGCAGTCGCAGTAATAGTGAATGAACTGGTACCACTTGACGCTAAACTATAACGCCCATGCTCTGTAACAAAAGGACTAGCGGCTAACCCCAGCTTGGTCATATCTGTCGCATAGGCTCGGTTATCCAAATAATACTGCTCTTGAAGATTCGCAACCTTCATAACCGCCGCAACACCTTCAGACCGCCCACTCTTAACCACGTAATCAATGTATGAGGGATAGGCTATCGAAGCCAAAATCCCCACAATAACAACAGCGATCATGACTTCAATTAACGTAAACCCTAGCAGTCTATTCTTTTTCATTAATGTTCTTACTCATCAATATGATAATAAATTTTGTTAGTCTTTAAGCCGCTACCCAATTCGATCGTTCCCTTACATTCACCGTTTTCACACTCGCCCTTACCTACACCGATAACATACGCTTTCGGCTCTTCACCTGGTTTTGGCTCAGGGATAACAATCTGGGGAGTATCAGGAATACGTTCACCAACCTCATAGTAAAGTGTATTTGATGTTCGAGTACCTTTATGTAGGTCAAATACGTAAAGTCGTCCCTGTCCTGAAAAACCACATACCCCCGCATCCAAATCAACGGCTTGGTTCGTCGGCGGAACAAATGAGGTGAAATAAACCTTACCATCAAAAATTAGTGAGGAAGATAGGCTTTTCTCTCCCGTGGCAGGGAAATCATAATACCAACCTCTCTTTTGCCCAAAAGCAATATTATCACTCTGCGAACTAGGTGCTGCAGAGGTAACATCATATAGATTAGAAATTGTTAGAGGGGCCGGTATATCGGTCCCAGTGAATTGTTTAGTGACAACATTTCTATCCTGAAATACATAAAACATGTCATTAGTGGCGATGTCCAATGGATGCGTTCTATTACCCGTACCCACTGTGACAGCGTCATAAGGGATACTCTGATAGGATAAGACCCCATTTTCAGAATGAATATTATTAAACTGGGTTTGTGCCACTGTAGGTTCAGCAAAAAACATCCTGTTATTAGGGGCACTCGTTGTTGAAATTTTAGCAAATTGGAATACAGACCAATTGGTTTTATCGGTCGAAGGTAAATCTATTCGCCAAATACTACCCTCAATATCACTTGCATATATCCGGTCAGATATACCGTCATTATTACTGTCTAAAACAGCCACTTTATTTGGGATACTGCTCATTCCCGTTGCGGTAAACTTGGTCACAAATTCACCCGTAAATGCTTTGACAATATAAACAGCCGCCCCAGAACCATCTGCTGATTCCATCCCGCCACCAAAAATCAACACAGGTTCAGAGATTGATGGGATAAAAGTCACGACAGGTTCAGACCAACTTTGACCTAAGTCTTCAAACTTTTCCGTACTAGAATTGATCATCCACTTATACTGTGGTGAATCTGGATTTGTGATATCTAACGCATAGTAAGATGTGCCGCCGCGCCTCATTCCAAGGAAAACCCAAGCCTTATTGACCTTGCCAACCGAATCCGTTTCAGTATAAGCAACGGGTGATAAGTCCATCCCATAAACACTGTGAGTACCTGTCGAATCATCCTGTCTTAGTGTTGGAATGTTATGCACTAATTCAGATGGCATAAATGCCCAGGACTCAGTAACAGAACCAACAGCATAGTCGCCACTACCCGTGTCTGAATCTTTAAACATATGTACCAATCCCTGATTGGTACCAACTAAGATTCGAACATCAAGATTTTCAGATGTCACATTGCCATCTGCATCTGTTGTAGGTTTATTACCGAAGTTAATAGCGAGAGGTTTCGAGTGAAGAGGATCCCCCATAATATCATCTCGGGGGTCGGTATAGGTTTCATCATTATCTTCATCATCAACATCGACACCATAAATCCAATCTCTATTCTTGGAGACAGTATCAGAAACGGAGCTAGTTGCAGGACTTCCTAGAAGAGAATAAAAACTCGAGTCGCTTATTGTGGTAAGCAAACTCAAACCACTTCCATCATTTATGTATATTTTTCTATTTTTCAATTGGGACTTTAAGGTCGGTAACACCCCACCCGATTTAACCTTATTACCATCGATGTTACCCGCAGGACAGGTATTCCAATAGGTACAAGTATCACTTGAAATATTACCATTAGTATCAATTGCTCCCGTTGTTCCACCGGGACCGACAATCTCACCAGAGGAATTGACCTTCAGCTTTTTCAAATTGCCACTCCAGCGAGGTCCGCCACCGGGTAAAAACATAGCAAAGTAAGCTGAGTTATAGGTCTGTGTTTTATCGAAGTTGTTACTGGCAATACTCGGAGAGGTAAATGATGAATCTATGGTCAGAATAGACTTTAATGCGTCGTTCATCGCTTCGACTAAATCAAGGCCCGTTTTAGCAACGTAATAACCTTTAGATACACCATTCACTCTTGGACTTCCGCCCCTAAAAGCCGCTTCTTCCAATAGCGCTGCTGCTTTGTCCGCACCGTCAGAAAAGCCAATGGTAAACAATCTCACGTTTTGTTTGTTATCAACACCATTCGAATCTTTCGGCCCAACAACAATATCATTGTTGTACATATAAGCCGCTAAAGCAGGCAAATAGCTAAAATCATCTTGATTACGGTCATTTTTGAAACTCATCGCACTGTAGTCACCAGCGACTTTAGCGGTTGAAGTTAATTGCTTAATCGAATCATCCGCTGCATGATCGAGTGTTGGCGCACCATCGGTAATATAAATCACATATGCGGTGTCCGGGCATGTTTTAAACTTCGTTGCGTAGTTTCCACTCATCAAGATGCTTGAAGGACTATTTGGCGTATAGTTATCAACTTTGTTATTTCCAGTCGCGTTTTTATCATCATTACCAAAGGTGACTGGGCCGCCACTAAAAAACTGATAAGCCTCATATAATGTTTCACACAGAGGTGTATTGGTTTGAGCAGGCATATCTCTGATTAAAGAGATTAAAGACGACTTATTTGCTTCCGTCATTTCGGTCATATCATAAATAATACGTCCGCCGTCAGCATAATTTTCGGTTGGATAGTTCAAGTTATAAACGGCAAGAGCAGCATCAATAGGAATAGCCAATGACTCTAATGCTGACTTAAGTGCATTTTTCGCGACATCTAAACGAGTACCAGTACCGCCACTGTTCTGCCCTTCTGTTGTAGTTGTAGCCCACTTGTACCACACTAAGTAATGTGCAGAGTAAAGTGTCACCGGTGTTTCAGTTCCAAACTTTGTATTATTTAAGCTATATAAACGATCTGTCTCAGAGCTTCCCGATGTATACATTTTATTAGAATCAACAGGATAACCATTTGCAAACGTTGTGTTTTTATTAGTTGAACCTGGATTTTTAGGGTCTTTATTGAGAATATCTTCGTAGCAGTCAACAATATCGTTCTGATTAAAACCATTATTGTTTGCTAAAGACTCCCACCTATTCTTGTTAAATTCACGTAAGTATCCAGTGTAACGCCCCTTATCCACTAAAGCTTTGGCTGCCGTATTACAATTATTATTCCCTAAATAAAAACGACGACCATCGTTAGGATCATCAGGTGTAGGCATATTGCTAGTATTATCTATACCGCCAGCATTCCAATAAGTGCCTTTATCATTGATATATCCAGAATAACTATTCATATATGTCTCAAATCCTGCAGGATAGGTACAAGTACCTGCAGCATGACCAGCTTGGGAACAATATGAGCTGACAGCATTCTGATCTTCCGTTGACATACTCCCTGAGTTATCAAAGATAAATAACACCTGTGGGCGCTTGCCAGTCCTTACCGTTGAGTCAACAAGATAAAGCTCTGTATCATCTGCATGTATTTGCCCTGCAATAATGACTGTAGCAGCCATAAGAGCACAAAAGATTTTTTTCAACATAACTTTAGTTTCCTGTTAGCACTTGTTGCTCTACACCTGAAACAACGGTTAATGAGCCAAGATTGTCCCGACCAAAGGTCACTGAACTGCTAATCTCGGCCCTTCTACAGCTAACCAAATTTGCCCCTGTCGCATTTGAGGTTCTTTGACATCCTACATCACGCACACCAGTTTCAGGCAATGGCTTCAATGTCTGACGACTATTAAATACTGTTGTATCTGCTTCTGCGTTAAGGTTTGCCAATTGCTCACCCGAATAATCTGAAATCACCTGTTCTAAACCACCATCGGCAATGGCTTTAGCTTCGATTCTTTCTGCACCCGCCCCTGACATTCGCAACGATTGTGTAGAGTTAACCGCCAACGCAACACCAATAACTGTCATAAGGACCAAGACAATTAATGCAAAAAATAACACTATCCCTTTCTGCTTTCTCATCACTCATGGCCTCAATTAACTGCGTATAAGCACAGGATTTTCCAATACTATTGTTGTCGATAATACCTTACGACGATAATGGTCGTTAGCAGGAATAGTGATGGTTTTGTCTCCCAAAAGGTACTCAGTCTCGTTGGTATAGCTCTTGTCTTCGTTAATCGATCTCACCAGTACAAACGCTTTTATCGCGACCAATCGCTGAAAGCCTTCGTTATCCCACATCAATGATGTGACATCTTCAGCAGGCATAAAGCTATCAGGAGTGCTATCCCCGTCATTATCAAAACCATATAAGAATCGAATGTTCTCAATGCCTTCAACTAACTGCTCATCGTTACTCATGCCTGTACTGGTTAAGGTTTTACGCCTTAGGATAGGAATTTGATTTGCATCATTTGCAATAAAATACACATGGTGTTGATATTCCCATGTTCTCGGATTTTCAAGCGTCGTTGTTGGAGTCGCACCAACAAAAAATACCGCCTGAGAAGAATTTGCAGCGACATACACTGAGTTTGCACTCCCAGCCGCGACATTGGGTCCAATAAAGCGTTTTAGCTGCAAAACATCTGTATCCGCATTAACATCACTATTCCCTAAACAACTAAGATGAGTACTTGTTGCGGTATTTTCATATCCCCACAAACGCCTAAAATGGGCCGGCTGATTGTTAGGTAGCGTCGCGTTATTCAACCCATCACCAACACAATCAGCGGTTATGGTAGTAACCTCGATGTTAGTATTTGTCCCGACGATAAAATCAGTTCCCGTTAAATCCCCCATAAAACCTAACTGACTAATATCTCTTTCCATTATGGCCAAGGCTATACGACCATTCTCTTGCAACTGATTAAACTGGCTTGTCGTTGTCACGTTTGATGACGACATGCTAAACATGGTAAATACACCGGCAGTCAAAAAAAGCCCGATAACCATAGCGACCATCAACTCAACGAGTGACATTCCCCGTTCCATGGTTTTACTTAACGTCATACGAAATGATTTTTTCATCTAAATAATCACTGTTTTAAGTGAAAAAATGCGCCTATTTTCAGTGTCAGCACCACAAGTGTCTGCAGCATCCGCAACGGCTGAAGTATCAATGTTGGTCTCACGTATGCCTCGCCAAGTAATCACAACTAGAACATCACGATTATTCACTTCAATACAAGCTGTAGGAGAATCCAATCCCCCAACGTTTTGAGTGCCAACAGTCTCAGACTCTCCGGTTAACGAAGATTGCCATTCAAAAATATCCCACAACTTTAATTCTGCTGGATTACAAAGTGTTGCGTTTTCACACACCTTTGCGACGGAACTTGGCGCGCCAGTGTATTCTCCTGCATAGCTATCAAGCTGCGTTCGATTTAGCTTCATGCGGTTGATAATATCATTGGCGTAATAGGAGGCTTGTGTTTGCTGAAAAGATTCAAAGCTGCCGCGCTTGGCCACAATGTGTAAATTAAAAATACCGATCAAGCCAATCACTAGAATCACCAATGCGACAAGCACTTCAATTAAAGAGAAGCCCCGTTGAATTCTGTTATGCGTCAACCGTTCGAATTTAGTCATATTTTTGACAAGCTTTTCAGCTATTTACCCTTTTAAATCTTAATCTTACGATAAAAACATTGCTAGCAGTTAATAATAGATGAGTAAAATGTAAGTAGCCAGTAACAATAGCATATAAGCGTTAATTCCATTATGCCTTGTTTGTATTTGGTGAATTTTGATAATAAAAAAAGAGGCCATTGGCCTCTTTTTATTCATCACATTGATTAGAATGAACTAGCGTAATTCCGCTGGTACGGCAAAGACGGTATCTTCTTTACGCCCTTCAACTTCGGTGACGACACTCGGTGCTAATTTTGCAATCGCTTGAACCACTTGCTGAACCAGCACTTCTGGTGCCGATGCGCCAGCGGTCACTGCAACTTTTGTCACATTTTCAAACCAAGATGAATCGATATCATCAGCGGTATCAACCAGATAAGATTGAGTTCCGGTTTTTAATGCCAACTCACGCAAGCGATTAGAGTTAGAGCTATTTTTCGAACCGACCACAATTAACAGATCCACATCGGCGGATAAATTACGTACCGCATCTTGACGGTTTTGCGTCGCGTAACAAATATCATCCTTACGCGGGCCTTCGATGGACGGGAAACGCTTTAATAAGGCGCTGATGATATCGAGCGTATCATCCACCGACAGCGTCGTTTGAGTCACGAAACAGAGGTTATTAGGATCGCGAACTTCTAAAGTCTCGACATCTGCAGGGGACTCAATCAGATAAACACCACCATTGGGGTTATCATATTGTCCCATTGTGCCTTCAACTTCAGGATGCCCCGCATGGCCAATCAAAATACATTCAATCCCCTTGCGACTCGCACGGGTCACTTGTAAATGCACTTTGGTGACTAACGGACAAGTCGCATCGAATACTCGCAACCCACGCGCTTTAGCCTCGGCGCGTACCGCCTGAGAAACCCCATGCGCACTGAAGATAACAATATTGTTATCCGGTACTTGGTCTAACTCTTCAACAAAAACCGCACCGCGGTCCTTCAGGTTTTGCACCACATAGCGGTTATGCACGACTTCATGGCGAACATAAATTGGCGGCGAAAATAACTCGAGCGCGCGCTCAACAATGCTAATGGCTCTGTCCACACCAGCACAAAAGCCGCGAGGATTAGCCAGCATAATATTTAAACTTGGGCTGGTAGGATCTAATTTCATCTTACAGTACCTTCACCACGTCGAGTTCAAATGTGACTTTCCGTCCAGCTAGAGGGTGATTGAGATCGACCGTAATCGAATCGCCCGCAACCTCACGCACAATACCGGGGATCTCACTGCCACCAGGGCCGGCGAAACTGACGATAACGCCAACCTCAAGCTCCATATCAGCAGGAAAACGGGTTCTATCCATATAATGAATCGCATCGGGATTTGACTCACCAAATGCATCGACGGCTTCAAGCGTAAAGCTGTGCTTGTCGCCTTCATTTAAGGAAGCAAGCTGCGCTTCAAATGCAGGACTTAAAGTACCATCACCGATATTTAAACGTGCTGGCTTACCCGAGGCTTTAGTGCTATCGGCGGTCGAACCATCTTCAAGCACAATATTCATATGGCACAATAACGAACGTGTCACAGTCACTACTTCACCTCTTCGGTTTTATCTTGTTCGGATTTGCTGTTAAAAAACGAATCCCAAATGATCAGCACTGCGCCGATAAAAATCGCGGAATCAGCGATATTAAAGGCAGGATAATGGCTCTTACCCCAATAAAAATCGATAAAATCCACTACAAAACCATGCATCAATCGATCGATTAAGTTACCTAGGGCGCCACCAATCACTAAGGTGTAAGCCAAATTTAACTTCCATAGGGATGCCGATTGCTTGCGCAGCCACACAGTCAACAAGGTACTGAAACCAACGGCCACTAAGGTAAATAACCAACGTTGCCAACCACCTGCTTCACTTAAAAAGCTAAATGCGGCGCCATAGTTACGTACATAGGTGAAATTAAAAAAAGGTAATAACTTCACCGATTCGAACAAATCAAAATTGGCTAAGACCCATTGTTTGGATAGTTGATCGGCCAAAAACACCAATACAACTACCCAATACCAACGTAAGCCACTGTCTTTCCAAGTTAATGGCATACAGATCCTTTACGCAAACAGACGAACTTCGCCGTCACCTTCAATATTGGTTACACAGCGATGACACAGAGTCGAGTGGGCTTCGATAGTGCCAACCTCTTCCCTATGGTGCCAACAACGTTCACATTTTTGCGCTTGTGTCGCACTAACAATCAGTTTTAACGAAGCAAGTTCAGTCTCAACTGCATCGCTTGTCGCATCCGCCAATGGCAACACTTTAGCTTCTGACGTTAACAACACGAAGCGAAGCTCGTCACCGATATGGGTTAATTGCTCAGCTAATGCGGCATCGGCAAATAAAGTCACTTCCGCTTCTAATGAACCGCCGATACGTTTATCACGGCGAGCCTGCTCAATCACTTTGTTGACTTCGTTACGAACGGTCAGCAGATTTTCCCAGTAGGCATCGCTTAAGTCAGTGTCTAAGGTGACCGATTGAAGGCCTTGATACCACTCTTGAGTAAAGACATAGGCATCGCGTTGACCTGGCAGTAATTGCCACACTTCGTCGGCTGTAAAGCTTAAGATTGGCGCAATCCAACGCACCATAGCTTCGGCGATATGGAACAGTGCCGACTGACAGCTACGGCGAGCATGTCCTTCCTGCTTGGCGGTGTACTGGCGGTCTTTGATGATGTCTAAATAGAAACTACCTAACTCAACCGAGCAGAACTGCATCAGCTTTTGGGTCACGATATGGAAGTTATATTGCTCGTAAGCTTCGATAATTTCTTGCTGCAGAGCTGCCGCGCGGCGCACCGCCCAACGATCTAACGCCACCATATCTTCTACAGCCACTAAATCCTTAGCAGGATCGAAGCCATTAAGGTTAGCCAGTAAGAAACGAGCGGTGTTACGAATACGGCGATAAGCATCGGCGCTACGGTTTAAGATTTCATCCGATACCGTCATTTCACCGCTGTAGTCGGTTGCAGCAACCCAAAGACGCAGAATGTCTGCACCTAACTTGTTAGTGACTTGCTGCGGCGCAATGACGTTACCGATAGATTTCGACATCTTGCGACCTTTACCATCAACGGTAAAGCCGTGGGTCAGAACTTGTTTGTAAGGTGCTTTACCAGTCATGGCGGTAGAAATCATCAGTGATGACATAAACCAGCCGCGGTGTTGGTCGCTTCCTTCAAGATATAAATCAACGCCATGGCCATGGAATTCAGGACGAGCGGCCACAACCGATGCAAAGGTAGAACCTGAGTCATACCATACGTCTAAGGTATCTGTTACTTTACGGTATTGGTCGGCTTCTTCACCTAATAGCTCTGCAGCATCGAGATCCCACCAAGCTTGAATACCCTCTTGCTCGATACGGCTTGCAACACGTGCCATTAACGAGACGCTTTCAGGGTGCAGCTCTTCGGTTTCGCGGTGTACAAACAGGGTAATAGGCACGCCCCAGGTACGTTGACGTGAGATACACCAATCAGGGCGATTCTCAACCATCTTCTCGATACGGCTTTGGCCCCAATCAGGGATCCATTGCGTCTGTTCAATTTCGCTCAGTGCATTTTTGCGCAGGCCATGGTTATCCATAGAGATAAACCACTGCGGCGTTGCACGGAAGATAATTGGCGTTTTGTGGCGCCAGCAATGTGGATAGCTGTGACGATAGGCAACATGATGTAATAGCGCGCCTTTTTCCTTCAGCAGAGCTACCACGTTATCGTTGGCTTTGAATACGTGTTGACCGGCGAAGAACTCGGTATCTGGCTTATAAACACCGTTATCGCCAACTGGGTTTGCCACTTCTAAGCCGTATTTTTGACCTACAACGAAGTCGTCTTGACCGTGACCAGGTGCAGTGTGAACTACGCCAGTACCGGCATCAGTGGTCACGTGGTCGCCTAAAATCGCAGGTACATCAAAGGCTAAGAATGGGTGCTGGAAGCGAACCAACTCTAGTACAGCGCCTTTGATTTTACCTAAAACGCTGTGGCTCTCGGCGCCGTAACGTGTCATACAGGCTTCAACTAAGACGTCTGCTAGGATAACGGCTTTCGTCACGCCATCTTTGACAAATTCAACCAAGCTGTAATCAAGCTCAGGACTGATAGATAAGGCGCGGTTGGCAGGCAGTGTCCAAGGTGTAGTAGTCCAAATCACCATAGATACTGGATGTGAGTAATCGCTTACACCAAACTTAGCGGCCACATCTTTGCTATCGGTCGCAGTAAATGCCACATCGATTGCAGGAGATGTTTTATCTTCGTACTCAACTTCGGCTTCAGCCAGCGCAGAACCACAGTCAGTACACCAGTGAACTGGTTTAACACCTTTATGTAGGTGACCGTTTTCAATGACCTTAGATAGCGAGCGAACGATGTTAGCTTCGGTCGCAAAGTCCATTGTCAGATATGGCTTTTGCCAATCACCTAATACGCCTAAACGAATAAAGTCAGCGCGCTGGCCATCAACTTGCTCGGCGGCATATTTACGGCATTCTTCGCGGAATTCGGCTGCTGAAATCTTTTGACCTGGCTTACCGACTTTTTGCTCCACTTTTAGTTCGATTGGCAGACCATGGCAATCCCAACCTGGAACATATGGCGCGTCAAAACCAGCCATGGTTTTTGACTTAACGATAATGTCCTTAAGAATTTTGTTTACTGAGTGACCAATATGAATACTGCCGTTCGCATACGGTGGGCCGTCATGCAAAATAAAAGGTGTGCGGCCAATTCGGCTATCACGGATCTGCTGATACAGACCGTCTTTCGTCCAGCGTTCTAACATCTCTGGCTCGCGATTTGCCAAATTACCACGCATCGGAAACTCAGTTTCCGGCAAATTCAAAGTAAATTTATAGTCGCTCATTGATCCTATACCGTTAATTAAACTGATAAATATCAGCCTGCATCGTTACCAAATAAAGCTCTGGCCTCATTTGCATCATTCAAAATCTGTTGTTTTAGTGCATCCAATGAATCAAAGGGTTGTTCATCACGAAGTTTTGCCACTAACTCAACCTCAACATGCTTGCCATAAATGTCACCTTCAAAATCAAAAAGATGCACCTCAAGCTGACAAACTTGACCATTTACGGTCGGGCGGAAACCAATGTTGGCAACCCCTTCATAAATATCGCTATCTTCCCAATAGAGTTTCACCGCAAACACCCCGCGCACCGGCACTACATTGCGCTTGAGGGCGATATTAGCGGTAGGAAAACCTATGGTTCGACCAATTTTTTGGCCATGGGCCACGCGGCCGCTTAAGGTAAAGGGATGACCGAGTAGGCGTCTCGCCTGCTCTAGGTTTCCTTTAGCCAATTGTTCTCTTACCGCGGTCGAACTCACACGTTGCGAGCCCACCATAAAACTCTGGGTGCTAACCACGGTAAAGCCATAACGAGCTCCCGCCTGCATCAGCATTTCAAAATTGCCTTTTCGGCCTTGACCGAAGCAAAAGTCATCGCCAACGACAAGGTATTTTACCCCGAGCTTGCGCACCAGCAGTTCTTCGATGAAATGCTCCGCTGGTTGATCGGCAAAGGCGCGATTGAAGTTAACACACACTAACCGTTCAACGCCTAACTCATCGAGCAGGATGATTTTATCCCGCAATAGACTCAGACGCGCGGGCGCATTCTCACCACGGAATAACTCCTGTGGTTGAGGTTCAAATGTCATCACAGTCGACGGTAGCGAGAGCTGTTTGGCCTTTTGCACCAGATTAGCAATCACCTGTGCATGGCCGCGATGCACGCCATCAAAATTACCTATCGTCAGCACACAGCCATGGTGAGATGACAAAATGTTATGTATACCGCGGATTAATTCCATAACTTTAGACAACTGCCAAGCGCAAATCGGCTGATTATATAACAGCTAACGATAAGAATCAGCAATCAAACTCCCCGTTTCATTGACCAAGGACGAATTCCTAACGCCAATAAGCCAAGTAAATACGTCATAGCGCCAACAGCAATCAAACCAATCAAAGCCTTAGCACGCCCAACTAACTGCCATTCCAACCATTGGGATTGCGTAGGTAAGAAATAGTACAAGACTACCACCATCAAGGCCGTTGAAACCACGGCTTTAAGGAAAAACACCACTGTTGGCTTAGAAATTCGGTAAACACCCGCTTTGTGTAGGCCGCGATATAAAAGGGTCGCATTCAGTAAAGCCGACATCGATGTCGCAATCGCTAAGCCAACATAACCAAAGGGAATCGCAAAAATGAGGTTAAAGCCCATGTTAGTGATCATGGCGATAATGCCGTAACGCACAGGAGTCTTTGTGTCTTGGCGTGAGTAATATCCAGGCGCTAACACTTTGATAAGCATAAAGCTGAGTAAACCACTGCCATAAGCCATCAAGCTGTAGGATGCCATCTCGACGTCTTGGATAGAGAAGGCGCCGCGCATAAACAGCACCATCAACATAGGTTGGGCCAGCACAATCAGCCCCATCATGGCGGGTAATCCTAATAAAAGAATCGCCTTAATGCCCCAATCCATGGTTTTACCAAAGCCATCCCCTTCGGCATTCACATGATTGCGAGATAAAGCTGGTAAAATCACGGTGCCAATGGCAATACCGAATAAACCGAGTGGAAATTCTAATAAGCGGTCTGAATAGTAAAGCCAGCTGATGGAGCCCGTCATGAGGAAGCTGGCGATAAAAGTATCGAATAATAGATTGATTTGTGAAACTGACACACCAAACAGCGCAGGGATCATCAAGGTTCTGATCTTCACCACACCTGGATGCTTCCAACCCCATGATGGTTTAACTAAGGCCTTTTCTCTAAGTAAGAAGGGAATCTGGAATAAAAACTGAATTAAACCGCCACAGAACACCCCCCATGCCAAGGTAATTTCAGGCTGGGAAGACGTCGGCGCAAAAAACATTGCCGCCGCAATAATAGCGACGTTTAAGAATACAGGGGTAAAAGCTGATACCGCAAAACGACCACGGGTATTAAGGATGGATCCCGCTAACGCAGTAAAGGTGATAAACCACAGATACGGGAAGGTGATTTTAAGCACAACGGTTGCCAGCTCAAACTTAGCGCCATCGGGCTCATTGTTAAGCCAAGCTACAAACCAGCCGCCACCAAATAAGGCCGACAATACGGGGGATGCGATGACACCGACAAGCGTCACAATGGTCACCAACAGCCCTAAGGTCCCCGCCACTTTACTGAGTAACTCTCGGGTCTCATCCGATGTATTTTTTTCTTGATATTCGGTCAGTACGGGAACAAATGCCTGAGCAAAAGCACCTTCAGCAAATAATCGGCGTAAAAAGTTAGGAATTTTATTAGCGAAGAAAAAAACGTCGGCGCTTGTCCCTGCCCCCATTAAATTGGCAACAACTACATCTCGAACCAAACCTAAAACACGAGAAATCAACGTCATAGCACTAACAATCATGCCAGATTTCAATAATTTTTTACTCAAACGTCCCCCAGACCTACATCGAATGGATTAGGTGATTCATCTCAAAAAATCGACTCAGGCTCTGTCACACTGCGGCAATAGCTGTTAGAATTGCGCCACATATTACACGAGTTGGGTTGAAGATAGCCAAGGCGGGTTGAATTAATTTATCTTTATGATGATTATTCAATCATAGTCATTGACAAAGTGACTAAATGCAGGCATATTCCTCGGCCTTTAAAAGTATCAAATCCAGTTTTTAGGAGTTGCACCTTGGCTAATAGCAAGTCTGCAAAGAAGCGCGCGCTTCAATCTGAAAAGCGTCGTCAGCACAACGCCAGCCGTCGCTCAATGTTACGTACATACGTTAAAAAAGTAATCGCTGCTATCAAAGCTGGCGATCACAAAACAGCAACTGAAGCTTTCGCTGCTGCACAACCAATCGTTGACCGTATGGCGACTAAAGGTCTTATTCACAAGAATAAAGCTGCCCGTCATAAGGCTCGTTTGAACGCTAAGATCAAAGCACTGGCTGCTTAATTTTCTTAGTGAATATAAAAAACCGGCAATTGCCGGTTTTTTTATATCTGATGATTACCATTAATGACAATAAATATTGTTCAGTAAATGGATCATCTCACGCACTTCATCACTCTTAAGCGAATAAAATACGGTTTGCGCTTCTTTGCGTGTGGTTACTAAATTATCTTTGCGTAACCAAGCAAGGTGTTGTGATAGTGCCGATTGACTTAAGCCTAATTTTTTATTCATTTCGCCAACGCACATTTCACCTTCGTTCAATAAATAACAAAGGATAAATAAACGGCGTTCGTTTGCGAGTGCTTTTAATAGCACTACGGCATGATCGGCTCGCTCCTGCATCAATTCAATATTCATTACGCACTTTTTCTCCTAAAACTAACCCCTGCGCTAATATAGCGTTGCCTTACAGATATAGTCGGGACATAAAGCACACTTTTTGCTAGATTGTTTTCAAAAATGGGACATGCTTAATAAAAATAAAGGAAACCTATGAAATCCTACCAAACAACATTGATAACTGGTCTATTTATTGGCGGTTTGAGCGCTTGTCAAACCCACGTAGAAACACCCGTAAAAAATGATATTCCCGTGCAATTACAGCAAACCGCGTTAGCTTCTTCTTTGGGATATGACATCGTCGAATCCCTTACGGTTGAAGTTGGACCGCGCCTTGCTGGTAGCCCAAAAGACATTATTGCCGTGAACTGGGCAATGAATAAGTTAACCAGCCTCGGGTTTGATAAGGTTTATAAAGAGCCAGTGCAGGTTCCTATTTGGGAACGTGGAGAAGCCAAAGCCAAGATTATCTCGCCAGTGGAACAACCTTTAGTGATCACAGCCCTAGGCGGTAGTGTTGCAACGCCAATTGAAGGTATTAAGGCTAAAATTGCTCGTTTTGATAGCCTTGCGGCACTGCAAGCGGCAAATCCTAATGATGTAAAAGGCAAGATTGCCTTTATCGATCAAAAAACAGAACGTCACATCACGGGTGAAGGTTATGGCAAAAGTGTCGGCGGCCGCTCAAAAGGCGCAGTCGCTGCGGCACAAAAGGGAGCCGTTGCAATTGTCATTCGCTCAATTGGCACCGATCATGACCGCATGGCGCATACTGGCGTGATGCGTTATCAAGATGGAGTCGCTAAAATCCCTGCGGCGGCGATGTCAAATCCCGATGCCGACTTAATCGATGCCATGTTAAAACGCGATCCTAATGCGGTGCTCGAGCTGCATATGTCACCGAAGGATTTAGGTACGAATACCTCTTATAACGTGATTGCAGAAGTCACTGGCAGTAGTAAACCCAATGAAATCGTGCTGATTGGCGCCCATTTAGATTCTTGGGATGAAGGGACGGGGGCGATTGATGATGGCGCTGGCGTTGCGATTGTGACTGCCGCGGCGAAACATATTCAAGATCTTCCGCAAAAGCCTGCGCGTACTGTACGAGTGGTACTTTACGCTGCCGAAGAAATTGGCTTAGTGGGAGGCAAAGCTTATGCTGAAGCACACAAAGCCGAGCTACCTCTGCATTATATTGCTGCCGAATCGGATTTTGGCGCAGGCCCGATTTATCAAATCGATACCAAGGTAAATGATAGCGTTTTTGCACAAGTCCAAGAGAGCATAAAGCCAATGACATATAACGGTGTCGCCCTTGGTAATAATCAAGCCTCTGGTGGCCCTGATGTCTCTATGTTGCCCGCATTAGGCGTACCTGTTGCGTCATTAAGACAGGATGGCCACGATTACTTCGATTATCACCATACCCCTAACGATACCTTAGATAAAATCGATCCTAAGGCGCTCGCGCAAAATGTGGCGGCATATGCACAATTTGCCTATATCATGGCGAACTCGAATTTAGTGTTAACACCGATTAGTACTGAGTCGAAATAATCTTCCGCCAGCACATCCTTCGTAAATAAAAAGAGCAGCCTAGGCTGCTCTTTTTATTTAACGCATTATGAGTTACTGCGCTTCACGCAAGAATGTTGGCTCATTCGGTTTACTCAATTCTTCACTGTAGTAATAATCTGCCACATCAAACGCCTTTAATTCCTCAATCGAACTCACTTGCTGGTCAATGATATATCTTGCCATCATTCCCCTTGCCTTTTTAGCAAAAAAACTGATGACTTTATATTGGCCATTTTTAAAATCTTTAAAGACAGGGGTGATTAATTGACCTGCTAATTGTTTTGGTTTTATCGCCTTGAAATATTCATTGGATGCGAGGTTGATAATGATGTCATCCCCCTGCGCAGCGACCGCATTATTGACCGCTTCGGTGAGTGTATTACCCCAAAAATCGTAGAGATTCTTACCTTTAGGATTGGCAAGCGCCGTCCCCATTTCTAAGCGGTAAGGTAAAATCAAATCCAAGGGGCGCAGTAAACCGTAGAGCCCAGATAAAATACGCAACTGTGACTGGCTGCGTTCGAGCTGTTCGGGTGTCAACGTATCAGCATCAAACCCCGTGTAAACATCGCCTCTAAAAGCAAAAATCGCCTGCTTAGCATTATCAATGCTGTAATCGGGTGCCCACTCCCCAAAACGCGCGGCATTTAAACCTGCGATGTTATCGCTCACCTTCATTAATGTTGCTATGTCACTGGGGGTTAACCGTTGGCAGACTTGAATAAGCTCTTGGCTATAAGCTAAAAAATCGGGCCGAGTGTGGGTTTGAGTCAAGGGAGGTTGCTCAAAATCTAGGGTTTTCGCCGGTGAAACCAAAATCAACATTAACACGCTCCAACAAATAAAATACGCCACTATGATACTGAACAAGCATAAAAAAACCACGTACGGATGACGTGGTTTTTCCGATAGCGCTAATCAGTGAACTTGAGTTTAGCGACTAAGCGCAGATTCTGTACGCGTTTTCGCCTGCTCGTTGGCACTATTATCCTGCCAAATACCGTCATCGAGTTGTTCCATCAATTCGGGGAACTTACTGCGATCGAACTCAGGCATTTTGCCACTCTTCAATTGTTCACAGTAATCGTTGATAACCCGTATTGCCAAACCAGATAACAGCAGCAATGCTATGATATTGACCGTGGCCATCAGTCCCATAGACACGTCCGCTAAGTTCCACACTAAGCTGATTTTGGCTACAGCACCAAACATCACCATGCCTAATACACACAGACGAAATAGTGGTAACGCCTTAGTGCTGTTACCCGTTAAAAACATCACATTGGTTTCGGCGTAGGAATAGTTAGCAATAATAGAGGTAAAGCAGAATAGGAAGATGGCTATCGCAATAAAGGCGCCGCCCCAATCTCCTACGTGGTTTGACATCGCATTGATGGTGAGACGAATGCCATCTTCGCTAGAACCGATATCGCCTGAAAGCAAAATAATCGCCGCAGTTGCTGTACAGATAACGATGGTATCGACAAACACTCCCATCATTTGCACAAAACCTTGGGATGCAGGATGATTAGGATTAGGTGAGGCACTCGCCGCCACGTTTGCCGCGCTGCCCATCCCCGCCTCGTTTGAGAACAAACCACGGGCAATACCTGCTTGCATAGCCTGAGCGACCGTATAGGCAACACCACCTGCGGCGGCCTCTTGCCAACCGAACGCACTCTTTACAATCAAGCTGATGATGGCTGGCAGTTGATCTAAATTGAACAGCACGATAATAAAGGCAATCAGAATATAAGCCAGTGCCATGATAGGCACGATAAACTCAGACACTCGCGCAACTTTACGTAAGCCACCGACAATCACAAAACCACTGGCTAACACTAAGCCGATACCCACATAGGTCGGGTTGAAGCCAAACACCCGCTCCATTGCACCCGTAATGGTATTGGCTTGCACCGCGTTAAACACCAAACCAAAGGCGATGATCAGGAAGAAAGCGAACAACACCCCCATCCATCTTTGACCAAGTCCCTTCTCCATATAATAAGAAGGACCTCCTCGAAACTGACCGTTGGTATCTCGTACCTTATATACTTGTGCAAGCGTCGACTCCACCATAGCCGTAGCCATACCCAACATGGCGATTAACCACATCCAGAACACAGCGCCAGGTCCAGCAGCGCCAATCGCCACGGCAACACCGGCCATGTTTCCGGCACCAACCCGAGCGGCCATACTCGTACAGAATACTTGGAATGAAGACAGACCACTTTCACAGCCTTGGCGACTCATGGTCATGACTTTTAGAGAGTGCTTGAAGTGTGTAAGTTGAATAAATACAAGTCGTAAGGTGAAATAAAGCCCCGCACCCACCAATCCGTAAACGAGCAATTTGCCCCAGAGCAGTGCGTTCAAAAAGTTTACAATCGTTTCTAACATATTATTTTACTTCTTCCCGTAGCAAATGCCCGCCTCCACCTATACTTAGCGAGGTGCAACATTTGTGGTGAATGAATCCTTCCAAATAAAGGTAAGAATATCGGTAGATTTATTCTTTCAAATTATCCTTCCGTGAATTTACAACATCACGGCTACCGAATTCAACGCAGCAAAATAGCACAGTATTCGAAATTACTCATGTGATCAAGCCTAGGTTTGCATCGTTAAATAGCTACAACCTCACACTCGCAAAGCTTAGATAAGTCACTGTTAATATTAAATTAACAATTTAATAAACTTAATCCACATGCGTTAACGACGAACACAAGTTTTAAAATTTGGATGCAGGGCACATTTTTGTAAGAAAATTACAAATATAGTAATCCCAACACAACACAGTTCAATTCCGTCTGCTCTAGTGAGGCTTAATATGACGACTACACATGAGATAAATGCTCTTAAAAAATATGTAAGAGCCACTAACTTCCTCGCCACCTCTCAGATTTACCTAAAGCAAAACGTATTACATAAGCGCCCACTTGCGCATTCGGACATTAAACCTCGCCTGTTAGGGCACTGGGGGACTTGTCCAGGGATTAACTTCGTTTATGCCAACGTCAACCGACTCATTGTAAAACATAATCGTCCTTTTATTTACTTAGTCGGCCCAGGCCATGGTTTCCCCGCAGTACAAGCTAACCTATTCATCGAAGGCTCACTCAGCCACTTTTATCCAGAAACCATTCCTTATAATGAAACCGGTATCGAAGATATCTGTAAGAAGTTTTCGGCAGCCTATGGTTACCCTTCTCACGCAAACCCAGAAGCACCCGGTCAAATCCTTGAAGGGGGCGAATTAGGTTACTCGTTAGCTGTAGGTTGGGGCGCGGTATTAGACAATCCTGATCTTATCGCAACCGTATTAGTGGGTGACGGTGAATCAGAAACCGGTCCTCTAGCAGCCTCTTGGTATGCGAACCGTTTAGTCTCCCCTGCCACCAACGGTGCAGTGTTACCTATAGTACATATCAACGGCTATAAGATTTCAGGCCCAACCCGTATGGGACGCATGAGCCATGAAGAGCTAGATCTTGAATTCCGCGGTCTTGGTTATCATCCCATTATTGTCGACAGCGAAGCGGAAGAAGATATCTACGTCCAAATGACAACCGCGATGGATACCGCTTATAGCATGATCAACGATATCCAAACCCGCGCACGCAAGGGTGAAGATATTGTCAAACCTCGCTGGCCAGTGATCTTAATGCGCACCGCCAAAGGCTGGACAGGTGTAAGCGAATATAATGGTACAAAATTAGAAGGTAACTGCGAATCGCACCAAGTTATCGTCAACAAATGTGCGACCGATAAAGGCCACCTCAGCGCACTGGATAGCTGGTTGGCTAGCTATCAGTTCCAAGAGCTTTACCAAATCAATGGCCAGGGTGAACTGATTTTTGATGCAGATATTAGCTCCTTGATCCCACCTAAGCATTTAGCTTGTGGTCGCCAACATCTCACTTATGGTGGTGAAGTTGTTAGATCGTTATCCAATCCTGATCTCGAAAAACTCAGCTACGGTCCAGAAGTGCCACGTGGACACCGTGGTTACTCTATGTTGAAAATGGGTCAATGGATGCGTGATGCATTCAAACTGAACCGTGACCAACGCAACTTACGTATCTTTAGCCCAGACGAAACCTATTCAAACCAACTGCAAGCAGTATTTGAAGAAACCGACCGCGCATGGCAATGGCCAATTGAAAGTTGGGACGAGGATATGACTCGTGATGGCCGCGTGCTCGAGTTACTCTCTGAGAACTTACTATTTGGTATGTTACATGGCTACACAGTAACGGGTCGCCACGGCATGTTCCCAACCTATGAGTCTTTCTCACAGGTTGTATCTTCAATGGCCGACCAATACTGTAAATATGTTTACGCCAGCCAAGGGGTGCATTTCCGCAAACCTTTACCTGCGTGCAACGTGGTACTTTCTTCACTATTAGAGCGTCAGGATCACAACGGTTACTCGCATCAAAACCCATCGTTCCTCGGTGCGATGTTAGAAAAACATCCAAAGATTATCTCTGCTTATTTACCTGCTGATGCAAACAGCACCTTAGTTTATACCGAACGCGCTTTTGCAGATCGTGACAAACTAAACATCCTAGTTGCCGGTAAAAAAGAACTACCACAATGGTTGAGCTTAGAAGAAGCACGTAAACAAGCGAAAGACGGTGTGATGGTATGGGATTTTGCTTCAGATGAAAATCCAGATATCGTGCTTGCAGGTTGTGGTGATTATGTCACTCAAGAATGTATGGCCTCTTTAGTGATTATTCGTGAACTGTTACCAAGGGTCAGAATTCGTTTTGTCAGCGTGACCGAATTAAGCAGTGATGGCTTAGGTAGCCGTAAATTTAAAGAAAAACCATGGATGATGGATGAAATATTTACCCAAGATAAAGGGGTAGTATTTAACTATCACGGTTATCCAAATACGATCAAAAAGTTAATTTTTGACTACAAAGGAAGTCGCCGTTTCAGAATTAAAGGTTATGAGGAAGAAGGTTCAACAACAACACCATTTGATATGGGTGTTCGCAATGGCACTTCTCGCTATCACCTTGTTATTGATATGGCTTACAAACTATTCCAGCAAGGCGTCATTGATGAAACTAAGCACGTTTCAATCACGACCGATATGCTGCAACGACTGGTTGATCATCGCAACTATATTAAAGCAAACGGTGTTGACCCTGTTGAAATTGAAAATTGGGTTTGGACTCGTTAATTCAAAACTTAATTAACAAGTTTGATACAATTAAAAGGCATCCTTCGGGATGCCTTTTTAACATCAATCAAAAGTAACAATATTCTATTCGATAAAAAAACTTCAGAGTAAGCACTGGAAAAATTTAACAAATGCAGTGATAATTAATCGCTGGCTACAATACCAAAGGATCCCCACACTAAGTGCTAGCAATGTTTTGCATAAAACCTGCAAAGCATATTGGTGGAGAATCATAAACAATGGACTTAGAGAAAATGATGAAGAATACATTAAAAGTAGTTTTGCTTACATCAATGCTTCCACTTGCTGCCAGTGCATCTCAAGAGCTAACACCTTGGTATGTTGGTGCAGGTTTAGGCGTTAATAACTATGAACACATTGCAACTGACAACGGCGATGACAACCCATACGCATGGGACATCTTCGCAGGCTATATGTTTAATGACTACTTTGGTGCTGAAATCGGCTATCGTGATCTAGGTAGTGCAGATTGGACCTATGCAGGCATTGGCAATGATGCAGATGTAAAAGGTGCAACTCTTGGCTTAGTGGGCGTGTGGCCACTAGGTAACCGTTGGAGTCTGTCTGCTGAAGCTGGCGCAATGTACTACACCCTAGAAAACAACCAACGCGTTGGTGGCGTATCTAGTTCTTACAGCGAAAACGACTTCGCACCTTACTTCGGTGCGGGTGTTGGCTATAACTTCACTGATAACCTGAAGTTACAAGCTAAATACCGTCGCTATGAAAACTTAGACGATAACGCTGGTGCCAGTGCGATCGTTCCAGTAAATGCAGACAGCAACTACTGGGGCTTAGAATTAAGCTACCGTTTTGGTACTGCCGCGGCAGCACCAGTGGCAGCGGCCGTTGTTGCAGCAACCCCAGTTGATTCTGACAACGATGGTGTTTACGACGATAAAGATCAGTGCCCAGCAACTCCAGCAACTCACAAAGTTGACTCTGTTGGCTGTACTATCTACGAAAACGTTAAGAAGCAAGAAGATGTAGGTTCTATCCAGTTTGCTAACGATTCTGCAGTAGTGAAGAAAGAGTACTACAAAGACATCGAAAGACTGGCTAACTACATGAACAAGAACCCAGAATTCACTGTTGAAATTGCGGGTCACGCTTCTAACGTAGGTAAACCAGAATACAACATGGTTCTGTCTGACAAGCGTGCTGACGCTGTTGCTAAGATCCTTGTTGAAAAATATGGCATCAGCCAAAGCCGTGTAACTTCTAACGGTTACGGTATCACTAAGCCATTAGTGGCTGGTGACTCTAAAGAAGCTCATGCAGCTAACCGTCGCATCGAAGCTATCGTGACAACTACTGAAAAACAGCCTGTTCTGAAGTAATTGCACTCTTAAGAATAAAAAAGTCGCTGCTTGCAGCGACTTTTTATTTTTATAACATCTACACTATGCAATCTGATGATGCTTAGCTAATCGTTGTAATGCAATCACAGCTTTTCGCGCTAATACGATATAGTTTTACCATTTTTGTAATTTTTTTACATTGATGGTTGGAAAAGTTGGCAAAATCGCTTCTAATAGTCATCAGTTCATTTCTGAGTTTAGACCGCTATCTGAGAAGGATGTTTTTCATGGCAAATACACTAGAGCAACTCAAGTCATACACTACGATTGTGGCCGATACTGGCGATATTGAAGCGATCAAACGCTATCAGCCAGAAGACGCAACGACCAACCCATCACTCATATTAAAAGCGGCTCAAATCCCCGAGTATAGCGCTCTAATCGACAATGCTATCGCATGGGCTAAATTACAAAGTGCTGATATTGAGCAACAGATTGATGATGCCAGCGACAAACTTGCCGTGAACATTGGCGTGGAAATTCTGAAACTGGTTCCAGGCCGTATTTCAACTGAAGTCGATGCCCGCTTGTCCTTCGATAAAGAAAAATCCATTGCGAAAGCGCACAAACTAGTACGTCTATACCAAGAAGCTGGCGTGGATAAATCTCGCATTCTGATCAAATTAGCCTCAACTTGGGAAGGCATTTGTGCCGCCAAAGAGTTAGAGCAAGAAGGCATCAACTGTAACTTAACCCTACTATTTAGCTTCGCTCAAGCGCGTGCCTGTGCTGAAGCTGGCGTGTACTTAATTTCTCCATTCGTTGGCCGCATACTCGATTGGTACAAAAAAGACACAGGTAAAGACTATGACGCAGTAAATGACCCAGGTGTCGTTTCTGTGACTGAAATTTACAACTACTACAAACAGCATGGCTATAACACGGTCGTCATGGGCGCAAGTTTCCGTAATATCGGTGAAATCATCGAATTAGCGGGTTGTGACCGCCTGACTATTGGCCCTTCATTACTCGAAGAGCTGGCAAACTCTCAAGTTGCTATTCAGCCTAAACTGCTTCCTGCCAGCACCACAGTTGCTGCGGGTGAGCCTTTAACCGAAGCGCAATTCCGCTGGGACTTCAACCAAGATCCTATGGCTGTCGACAAGTTAGCAGAAGGTATCCGCAACTTCGCCATCGACCAAGGCAAACTCGAAGTCATGCTCAAGGCAAAACTGGCAAACTAAGTATCTTCGGAGACGATTCGATGACTATCTTGACCCAAAGCACAACTTGGCAAGCGTTAGCCGCGCATAGCCAGCAGATCCCGCATATGCGGGAACTCTTTGCAGGCGATCCTGCACGCTTTAGCAATATGTCGCTTTCTACCTGTGGCTTATTTTTAGATTATTCAAAAAATAGAGCGACACCAGAGACACTCAACTTGCTGCTGACACTGGCGCAAGAGGCAAAGCTTGACGCTAAAATCAAGGCGATGTTTGCTGGTGATATTATTAACACCACCGAAAAACGTGCCGTGCAGCATACCGCACTGCGCAGCACCGCCGAGCAAACCATCATTGCCGAGGGTCAAGATATCGTTCCTGAAGTACAGCAAACGCTGAACAAGATGCAGCAATTTGTCACTTCAGTTACCTCTGGACAATGGAAAGGTTTCACTGGCAAAACTATTACCGATATCGTCAGCATTGGTATCGGTGGTTCGTTCCTTGGCCCTAAGATAGTTTCCCAAGCATTACGCCCTTACTGGATAACAGGTCTCAATTGCCATTTTGTCGCCAACGTAGATGGCACCTCGATCAGTGAAAAACTTAAGCTGCTCGATCCAGAAACCACCCTGTTTATCATGTCGTCTAAGTCTTTTGGTACACAAGAGACGCTGACCAATACCTTAACTGCCAAGGCGTGGTTCTTAGCCAAAGGTGGTTCACAGTCTGATGTGGCGAAGCACTTTGTTGCCGTGACCTCTAACGTGGTAAAAGCGACTGACTTTGGTATCGATGCCGACAATATCTTCCCGATGTGGGATTGGGTTGGTGGTCGTTATTCACTTTGGTCAGCCATTGGCTTACCCATCGCTTTACTTATCGGCATGGATAACTTCCGCTCCCTATTAAAGGGCGCGCACCAAATGGATACCCATTTTGCCAATGCGCCTCTGGCCGAAAATATGCCCGTCATCATGGGCTTATTCTCTCTGTGGTATGGCAATTTCTTTAATGCCCAGAGCCATGTGGTACTGACTTACGATCATTACCTACGCGGACTTCCCGCTTACTTCCAACAACTGGATATGGAAAGTAATGGTAAATCGGTCACGCTCAATGGTACTCATGTGGATTACAGCACGGGTCCTGTAATTTGGGGCGGCGAAGGCACAAACGGTCAGCACGCTTACCACCAGCTGCTACATCAAGGTACCGCATTAATCCCTGCCGATTTCATTATGCCGCTGCAAAGCCATAATCCTATCGGAGAGCACCATGATCAGTTAGCCTCTAACTGCTTCGGACAAACCCAAGCACTCATGCAAGGCCGTACCTTGGATGAAGCACTGGCCGAATTGAGCAAGAGCAACTTAAGTGATGAAGAGAAGTTACTTATCGCCAAACACAAAGTCATGCCAGGCAATAAGCCAAGCAACACGCTGTTAATGGATAAGCTGACTCCTGAAACCTTAGGTGCACTGATTGCGCTCTATGAGCACAGAACCTTTGTCCAAGGCGCCATTTGGGATATCAACTCCTTCGACCAATGGGGTGTTGAACTCGGAAAAAGCTTAGGTAATGACGTCCTCGCCCGCATCGGCGCCGAGCAAGACGCCACCGCCTTAGATGCCTCAAGCAATGGGTTAATTAACCTATATCGACAGGGTAAAATCTGATCGAACAAAAAGCCAGCAATCGCTGGCTTTTTTATTTTATCTTATTAATAAACCTAAAATATTCGCTCACAACTTCCTCTAGCGCTCTCGCGAAGATCAATGACATATCATTCAAACTTCATTTCAAGTTAACACAAATGAAACATAATTCTTGCACCCTGTTTTGAAAATATGTTATTTAATCGCTGACAAAACATACAACAACAGGAGGTTACCATGGATCGTTTAGATTATGGTTGTGCGCTAGATGAAGTCGTAGAAAGACCCGATCGCTCGCGAGGCTCCAATAAAAAGCGTAAGTGGCGAGAAATTGAAGCGTTAAAGGACAAACATCGTTTACTCAAGGAACTTCAAGAGATTGATAACAACTTTGATTACGATATAGACGCTATCCAGTTGTAACCCATTGTTTGATAAACAGCATATAAAGAAAAAGCGCCAATGGCGCTTTTTCTGTTTCTACACTCATCTACTCAGCTGTCCTGAGATAAGAACGCAGCTCATCAAAGGCCTGTTGCTCACGGTCTAGGAATAACGGATCATCGATTAACGAGGCTTGGCATTGTTGCTCAATAAGGTGCCAATCCTTATCAGTTAAGGTTTTAGCCAATAACGGGAAGATTTCCCGCTCTTCCATTTGCATATGCTTTTCTTGCAGGTCGACATATTCGGCAAAATCAGCCACCAATTTATCTCTCGCGACTACTATGTCACTCAGGATCAAATTCAAGGTATTCATTAATGCCGAGGAGGCCGCGGTTACCACTTGGTGCTCGGCGCTAAGCTTATCAATTTCATCATTTGCCTTATTTGCCAAATAATAAGCATAGATAATGTCTTCCACAGGATGATGGCTACGCTCAGCATATCCTTGCATATACTCTACTATGTCCCGAACCACGATAAAATTAATCGCCTCGCCTTCAGCTAATTTCATCTGCTTGTTTTTCAAGACATTCAATAAAACTGCTATATGTTTATGATCATGCATGAGTCTTTTAAGCATATCGCCTCCTGAAATTGGGCTCTGACTATTGATACTAGTCAAGTCGTTTATCGATCTCCAATATAACAGGCGAATTCCTGTTCACTTTATGACCATGATCAAGTAATTAACACGAGAGTCTGTAAAAAAGGCAATATTAATAGGCAAAACATCTTTATGTCACAATAGTGAGCACTGACAGTGAGTTAGGACAACTATCTCTAACCCACTGTAACTTGATGATTATGGATTTAAATCACTAAGCTGTTGTTGCAATTCTTTAAATTTGGCAATCATCTTAGCATCAACCATTACAGGCTCTGTTTCGCTTTTTGCCAACTCAGGATATTGCTTCAGCAGCGTTTGCGCTAAGGCAGATGCCTCCTGGGTTTCTTTGGCTTCAATCAAGGCTTGTAAGCGTGTTAAATACTCCATCAAAGCCTCATCACGAGGTATTACAGCTTGATCTGGCTGCGGCAGTGCCCGCGCAATTTGTGGTGCAGCACGAGACTCAACTTGCTGATTTTCCTGCGCAGACATCTTAGCCTGTGCCTTTATCACTTCCCTTTGCCGATTTTGTGTGGCGGCCTCTTCCACTTTGGCTTGATGCGCCATCTCGGCTTGCTGCGCAGCGTTATCTAACTGAGTTTGAGCGGGCATTGGCGCACTCATAGTCAAAGCGGCTGGCGCGACTAACTCCTCCTCAAAATGGCCTCGGTTAAGGATCACTAAACCAACAACAAGCACTAAGGAGGCCGCACTCGATAACGCCCATGGAAAACGGCGCCACACGGGCGTAGCTACAGGCTTAAGCTGGCTCACATTCATTTCAGCTAGGCGGGCCTGTGATAGGCGCAAAATATCTTGGTCGAGCCTCTCTGGCGGCATTTCCAGTGCTTGTTTGTGATACCAAGCCGAGACTTCCTGACGTAGTGCCTCTTCTTCCGATGACAGAGTGGAATTACTCATGGCCAACCTCCTGCCATTTAGCATTGACACAATCTTTTAAGCTTTGATACGCGTAGCGAATGCGGCTCTTAGTCGCCTCAAGTGTCACCCCGGCAATATCGCTGATCACAGCTGCGGTAAAGCCCATTTCAATATTGAGAATAAAGGCCTCTTTCTGCACTTGGGGTAACAGGGCAATACAGGTTTTCAGCAACAGACTCTTTTGTATTTCCTGCCAATGCACCTCGGGTTGTTCCTGCTCTGCTCCCACAAAGGTATCTAGCCCTTCCTCGTTATCGTGGCTGACTAAGTCGACGGGTTTGACGGCCCTGACATGGTCAATCAACAGATTATGGGCAATCCGATAGAGCCAAGTATTAAACTTAGCGCTCGGCTCATAGTTTGCGGCGGCACGGATCACCCGTCCCCAGGTTTCTTGATATAAATCTTCGGCTAACTGTTTATCACCGAGTTGGCGCACAAAGTAACGGTACAAAGCGCCTTTGTGTTTAAGATAAAGCTGCTCAAACGCTTTGCCATCGCCCTTGGCATAGCGCAGCATTAACTGTTCATCGGTATGCTCATGGGCATGCATTTGCGGTATCGCTAGGGCCATGGCAGGTCCCTAATGGTTAACTAACTGAAAAATAATTATCTGGCTCATTGCTGATGCAGTTTGTCCTCGGGCGGGAAAGGTCTATCTCCGGCATCAAAGGATTTTTTGATTGGCGCTCGCTGTGTTTGTGCTAGTGCCGCAGCGGTATCGACAAGTTGTATAAATTCATGTCGGTAACCGCTGGTATCTTCCCCCAGCGCAGAACGAGTGAGCGCACTAAGCTTATTATAATCAAATTGATGCAAATAGTGGCTTTGATTCAGCAACTGTCCTAAACCAGCCACTGCAGCGGCAAAACGAAAATCGTCACTCGCCTGCGCTAATGATTTTACCCTTTGCTCAGCTCGAATCGGATAACTCAGTAACTGGCTTTGAGTCGCATCCGGTAGCTGATAACGTAATTTCAGAAAGGCGATTTCGTCGCGGCTATATTTTTCATTGCCCGTTTTGGGATTATAACCATAGCGAAGCTTATCATTGGCCAAATTCCCTGCGTCCACATAACGCAACTCGTAAAGCGCCGTGACCGTATGCCCTGCGCCAATTTCGCCCGCGTCCACCTTATCGTTATTAAAATCTTCACGCGCGAGGGCTCGGTTCTCATAGCCAATCAAGCGATACTCGGCCACAAGAGCGGGATTAAACTCGACCTGCACTTTCACTTCTTTCGCTATGGTGAGTAAGGTTGCACTTAACTGTTCCACCAGCACTTTTCTCGCCTCATTGAGAGAATCGATATAGGCGTATTGCCCATTGCCCTTATCGGCTAATTGCTCCATCAAATGGTCATTGTAGTCGCCCATGCCAAAGCCGAGTGTCGTGAGCCCTATACCCTGTTGTTTCTGTATGCTAACTAAATCGATTAACTCATCGAGGTTGGTCGTGCCGACATTAAAGTCACCGTCGGTCGCGAGAATGACTCGATTGATACCGCCTTCAACAAAATGTTTCTGTGCTAATTGATAGGCAAGCTGAATTCCCTGCGCCCCATTGGTTGAACCGCCAGCACTGAGCTGCTCTAACGCATAGTTAAGGGTTTGGGTATCGTTACCTGCTGCGCCATCTAACACTACGCCAGCGGCGCCGGCGTAGACGACAATCGATACCTTATCCTGAGCATCCAATTGCTGAGTCAGCATTTTCAAAGCAGTTTGCAGCAAAGGTAACTTATCGGGCGATGCCATCGACCCTGACACATCCAGCAGAAACACTAAGTTACTGGCCCCCAGTTCAGCCTTACTCTGCTCATATCCCTTCAAACCGATGCGAAGTAACATCATGTCATCGTTATAGGGCGATGGAGCAAGCTCGGTCGTGACACTAAAGGGCGCATCATTTTTTCCCGGCAACTGATAGTCATAGGAAAAATAATTCAGCATTTCCTC
Source organism: Shewanella sp. FJAT-51649 (assembly GCF_019457435.1). Taxonomy (NCBI): domain Bacteria; kingdom Pseudomonadati; phylum Pseudomonadota; class Gammaproteobacteria; order Alteromonadales; family Shewanellaceae; genus Shewanella; species Shewanella sp. FJAT-51649. Next base: position 3,622,520 of record NZ_CP080411.1, read on the forward strand.
AACTCGCAGCGTGTCCTTCTGTGGTAATCGCCCTTCCTTCAACATTCGTCTTAAGGTCGTGTAACTACCGGTATCGACATCGATTGCAAAGGTGGAGACCGGGATTTCCCCCGCAACCATGATGCCGTTTTGCACTTGCTTCTCGAAGCGATTGCGCTCGGGTGGCACAGCCCCTGGCCAATCACCATTTAACGCGGGCGCCGCACTGATACTAGCAGCAGGTTGCGCGATATAGGCTCGACTCTCAGCACTCATTGTCCGCAATTTTGCTGACGAAGCTTGTTCATGCATCGCGATTGCGGCATCTCTTTGCCTATTGGCCTGACGCTCTGCTCTTTCATGACGCTCTGCACTTTGTTTAAGCGCCGCCTGTTGCTCGGCGACGAGTTTTGCTTGAGCGGCTAATTCTGCAGGGGTTTGCTGTTCCGCGGCTTTATCACTGCAACCACTCAAGCCGAGCAAAATAGCGAGTGTTAATCCCGAAACAACAAAGCTTAAATGCGTTTTATGGCGAAAGACTGAAGATGGATATCTCATGGCAGTTACCTAATCAAAGTGTTCTCAATGGTGGATATCCCTATAAACGCAGCTTCGACACAAAAGGGTTATTTGATAAGAGAAATTGTCACATTCACTTTACCAAGCACAGTATTTATCAAAAACAAAGACATTTAACCGTCTTTTGCAACTATGATCACACAAGGACATTTTTCTGGACTCTAAAATAGAGCCTTGTAACAAGCCGCGTTTATGGACCCACACGTGTCACACTCTGCTCATTTGTTTTCATTAAGAATTGCCCACGCCCTTAGCGAGGCGTGCGTAAAAGATAAGTATTCGGTTAAACGTTTTGGACAAGATCTGCTGGCGGGGCTCACCGTCGGGATTATTGCCATTCCGCTCGCAATGGCACTGGCGATTGCCAGTGGCGTCGCCCCACAATATGGCCTATACACCGCCATTGTCGGTGGTTTTATCATTGCGATGACGGGCGGCTCCCGTTATAGCGTGTCAGGGCCAACGGCCGCCTTCGTCGTATTACTCTATCCCATCGCCCAGCAATTTGGTTTGGCGGGACTGCTCATTGCGACTGTGATGTCAGGCATGATGTTAGTCGCCATGGCGATGTTAAGACTGGGTCGATTGATCCTCTACATCCCAGAATCCGTTACCTTAGGTTTTACCGCAGGGATTGGGGTAGTGATTGCAACCTTGCAGCTAAAAGACTTCTTTGGCCTGCATATAGAGCACATGCCGGAGCAGTATTTTTCCAAAATCATGGCCTTAGGTCAGGCATTACCCAGCCTTCACTTGCCGAGCTTGTTAGTCGCCGCGGCCACCTTAGCCACTATGTTACTCTGGCCTAAATTGAAGATCCCAGTACCAGCCCATCTACCCGCAATCGCCTTAGGCAGTATTCTTGCCCTAGTACTAAATGCCATGGGCGCCGATATTGAAACCATAGGGACACGCTTTCATTATCAATTAAGCGACGGCAGTTTCGGCACTGGTATTCCCGCAGTTCTCCCACACTTTGAATGGCCTTGGTTACAAACAGGCGCAAACGGTCAAGCCTTTGAATTTAATCTGGCGACCTTTCAAGCCTTACTGCCCGCCGCCTTTGCGATTGCCATGTTAGGTGCGATTGAATCGCTGCTGTGTGCAGTAGTGCTCGATGGCATGACTGGAAAACGCCACAGCGCGAACAGTGAGCTTCTCGGCCAAGGGATAGGTAACATCATTACCCCATTTTTTGGCGGTATCCCAGCAACGGCGGCCATTGCGCGCAGCGCGGCAAACGTTAAGGCGGGAGCCCAGAGTCCGATAGCATCGATGATCCACGCCATAGTGGTCTTGGTTGGGTTAGTCGCGCTCGCAGGAGTATTAGCCTACTTACCCATGTCAGCCATGGCCGCATTATTATTGGTGGTGGCTTGGAATATGAGTGAAGCTCCCAAAGCGGTGCATTTATTGAAAACGGCACCCACCAGCGATATTTTGGTGTTTCTAACCTGTTTTTCTCTCACAGTCATTTTCGATATGGTGATCGCCATCAGTGTGGGGATTATCTTAGCCGCACTGCTGTTTATGAAAGAAATTGCTGAGATGACCAAGCTTTATGATATCAGCAGTAATAAGCGCTATGTCGATCAACCCCTACCCGCTGACTGGGCGGTTATAAAAATTAACGGCCCATTATTTTTTGCCGCAGCTGATCGAATTTTTGCCGAGATAGCGAGCCTCACCCAAGACAAACAAGTCATCGTCCTTTACTTAGATGGGGTGTCCATTCTCGATGCGGGTGGTCTTGCGGCGCTCAATAAACTCATCGATAAATGTAAGCTTAACCACACTAAGCTGATCATTGCCGATTTGCAGTTCCAGCCTATTCGCACCCTAGCGAGAGCTAAAGTGCAACCAATTGAGGGCGTACTGAAGTTTTATCCCACCCTGCGCGAAGCCTTGGCAGAAGCGCCTATGCCTGAGCAGATTCTCGAATCAAGCACGACTGTCACTCAGTCACCCTCAAGTTAACCCTTCTTATACCTTGTCCCCTGAAACCTTTAATGGTCTCAGGGGATTTAAGCTCATTCAGCGAACACTTTATCCACGCTAAAAGCGCTATTTTTACGCGCAAAAAACGTCAGAAATCAGGCTTTACATGCTATTATTCTGCGCCATGATGCTCCCAGCTCTGATAAGGGTTGCGGACATCGACTGTACCCAGACCTGATACAAGGTCAAAATATAATTAAAATTAGTGAGTTAAGGAGTTATCATGCAAGCCCTTGTTGCTGTTGTTATGGGTTCTAAGAGTGATTGGCCCACAATGGAAGCCGCCGCTGAGATCATGGATAAACTGCAAGTGCCTTACCATGTTGAAGTCGTATCTGCCCATAGAACGCCAGATAAACTGATGGAGTTTGCAGCCGGAGCCGCTGACCGTGGTTTTAAAATTATTATCGGTGGTGCGGGCGGTGCTGCTCACTTACCCGGTATGATTGCCTCAAAAACTCGCTTACCCGTATTAGGTGTACCAGTACAAAGCAAAGCGCTGTCGGGCATGGATAGCTTACTGTCTATCGTGCAGATGCCAAAAGGCATTGCCGTTGGCACTCTGGCCATCGGAACCGCAGGAGCCTTTAACGCCGGACTACTCGCCTGCCAAATTCTTGCGAATAACGATGCCGAACTTGCCACACGTTTAGAAGCCTTTAGAGAAGAACAAACCCGCGCAGTGCTGGACAATCCCGATCCGAGGGAAGCCTAATGACTCAAGCAAGTTCAAAACCTAAGGTTTGGGTATTAGGTAATGGCCAGCTTGGCGCCATGCTGACCCATGCGGGCGAACCTCTGGCTATTGATGTTCGCGCCGTCGATATCATGACGCCAACCGATGAAATCCTGCCGCTGGCACCTCAGGATATCATCACCGCCGAACGCGAGCAGTGGCCTGAATCCGCCCTAAGCTTACAACTCAGCACCCATCCTCATTTTGTTAACGGCCCAGTATTTAGCCGTTTGGCCGACCGTTACAGCCAAAAAAGCTTACTCGATCAGATCCAAGTCCCAACCGCGCCTTGGACACTCGTCGATAATAAGACCAACGTCGAAAACCTATACCAAGCCTTTGGTCCTCGCGTGCTGATGAAGCGCCGCACGGGTGGCTACGACGGTAAGGGTCAACATTGGCTAAAACAAGCCGAAGCGGGAGAGATCCCCCAAGATTGGCGTAACTTGGCCATTGCCGAGCAAGCAATTAACTTCGATGAAGAAGTCTCCTTAGTCGGCGTACGTACCCGTGAAGGTCAATGCGTGTTTTATCCATTAACACTCAACCTGCACCAAGACGGCATTTTGATGGCCTCAATTTCGCCACTGACTCGCCTGAATCACCTGCAAGCCCAAGCGGAAGGCATGCTTAGCGCCATTATGCATGAGCTGGAATATGTCGGCGTGATGGCGATGGAGTGTTTCCGTGTTGGCGATAAGCTACTGGTTAACGAGTTAGCCCCACGGGTACACAACTCTGGCCATTGGACCCAAGCAGGCACCCATATGGATCAATTCCAACTGCATTTAAGAGCCCTGTGCGGTATTGCGATTCCGCAGCCACAGGTGAACTTTCAATGCGTGATGGTCAATTTGATTGGTATCGAAAACGATCCCCGCTGGTTAAGCCTGCCTAATGCCGAACTGTACTGGTACAACAAAGAGGTTCGTCCTGGCCGTAAAGTCGGGCACTTAAACCTTTCTGTGCCGAATACTGTCGTGTTAAAAGACAGCATTAGCGCGCTGCAAACTTGGATGCCAAGCCAATACCAAGCGCCACTCGCGTGGATTTTAGCTGAGTTCGCTAAAGCCTAACCGATCCGCAGACCACTGATAAGGGAGCAAATTTGTTCCCTTATCAGTCATTTTTTTATCTTCGTTATATACTTATCCATACTCAGCGTGAATGAGTTAGTGATGTAGTGATTAAAGCAGACTAACCGGAGCACGAACAAAGGAACTGCCGAGTGAAATTAAGGGATAATTTTAAACGTAAAACCATAGACCGCTTGGACTATCGCTATCATCTATTGCTGCTGATAGTGCCAATAGTATTATTCGTCTTACTGTTTGTGTTTAATGCTCCCACCGAAGGCTGGACTATCCTGCCGCTGCTGTTTGTCTGTCTTATCTATGTGATTGCCTACAGCCTTATTTACTACCTGCACCAGGGTCGCTTAACCCGCCTATGGCAACACTTAGAGCAAGTGGTGAGCATTAACGACGCCATTTACGAGCTTGCCCATCTGTCGAGCCAGTATAAAAATGAACATGCGTTTCTCGATGCACTGCTGAATAAAGCCGTTTGCATCATTAACGGTGCCGAAATGGGTAGCATCATCAAAGTCAACGAAGAGACCCATAAACTGCACTTCGAATCCGTTGTTGGGCTTGATCTTAACATGCTCAAGCAATTGAATTTTTCCCTCGAGCAATCCTTCGAATATCGACTCACTAAGGGCAAATGCGATCGCGTGGTGGTAGTGGATGATATGAAAAACATCAATGCCGCCAGTACGCTCACCGGTGAAGAGCAGCACATCTTGCTCACCGCTGCTAAGCAACCGATACGTTCTACACTCTCAAGCCCAATACGCATCGATGGCAAACTCTATGGCATGCTTAATCTCGACAGCAGTAGTGTCGGAGCCTTTAGTGATTACGACCGCAATCTGGTCTCTATTCTCACCCATGAGGCCAGCAATGCGATTGCCCTGTACCAGAAGTCATTGCAAATCACTAAACTCGCCAACTTCGATAACTTAACCGGACTCTATAACCGTAAAAACTTCGAAGATGCTTTGCAACATTGGCAACCTAAGGCTCATCTAGGCAGCTTTTTGGTGATTATCGATATGGATAATCTCAAGACCATTAATGATCAGCATGGGCATCAAGCCGGCGATATGGCCATTAAGCGAGTAGCTAATACCATTCTGAGTTATTGGAAGCATAAAGGCATTATCTCGCGCTTCGGGGGGGATGAGTTTGTCGCCCTCTGCCATGGTCCATTAGAGCTGCTTGAAAGCGATTTGGATGCTATGCGCGTCAAGTTACACCAAGAGTCATCCTTAAATCTTAACTTCAGCGTGGGTATAGCCGCATACGACAATGATTGGGCAAAATCATTTAAATTGGCAGACCAAGCCATGTATGAGCAAAAACGCGGTAAGAAGAAAGCGATAAAAGCACTCGAAGCGATTGCTGCCAATAACCAATTAGCGCAGTAGTGACATTAGGAGCTTATCAACCATAAGCTCCTGAACGCATAAATCTATTACTAGCCGAAGAATAAGCGCCACAGCCAAGAAGAATCTAAATCCTCCTGACAAGTTTTATACTGGGCCGCATAGCGCTTAGCCCTGTCATCCACCTTAGCCGCGACTTTCACCAGCCACGCCTTAGACTTATAAGTCCCGCGGCGATAGCCTCCCCAGCCTTCGTGATAATTGAGGTATTGCGCCCTCGCATCCCACTTGGAAACGCCATTGATCTTATTGGTCTTGTAAATAAACCAGCCCATAAAATCCATGGCATCATCAAAATTACTCCGCGAAGACCAACTGTTTCCCGTCTCGCGAACATAATCATCCCAGGTCATGGTTTTGGCCTGCGCATAGCCATAGGCATCACTGGCGCGACCGATGGGAATAAACCCTAAAAAGTACTCCATTGGCGGCGCAGCATTATGCTTGAAGGAGCTTTCTTGATACATCATCGCCAGTGGTACATGCACAGGCACGCCCCATTTATCACGGGTGTCCTTAGCGGCTTCGTACCATGAACGATGCTCTTGAAAAATATCGCAAAGGTTATCGGGAGATTTAGGCGGAGACGTGGCGCAGCCAGAGAGAAAACCTATGGATGCACATAACAGAGTTGTCGAAAGCCATTTCATTAATCGCTTGTTCTCCCAAGAAATAAAACTGGCCCATCATCGCACAGTCATAGGGTGAGGCAAAGCGCCAATCCTGTTTTTGGCGCTAAGATCACCTTAGCGCCTATTATCAGGCCAAACTCATTAACAGAAATGACAATCCATTGTTAAATCGGACTATTTTGTTTCAGGGCTGAGATCAAACTGGCATTCATGGTTTTCTTGCTGCCACACGCCGGGCTCCCAATAGTTGGTATCTTTACCCATATAGCGCTTATCCGTGTGGAATAAGGCGCCAATATGGTAACGCTGATGCCCTTCCACCATTAACTTAAAGGTTTTAGGAGTACGCGCACTGAGGGAAACCCCAAGGGAAGGATCATCAATCAGCTCGGCGACAGTGAACTCATATTCCCCCGGCGCCAATTGATAATTAGGTTTAGACACAACAGGCTTACCATTGAGATGGGTCACTACTACGCGATACCAATGGGTGCTGGCATCGGGCTGTAAATACCCGGACACAGTGCCGCAACTTAAGTCATCTTCAGGCGAAGAGGCACAACCAGACAACAATGCTGTCAGCCCAAGTAGACTGGCGGCCAGTGTAAGTTTGTGCCCGGTAAAATAGTGACTCATTAGGATGAAGTCCCGAAATAGTCCGTCAGATAATCATCAAAGGATACCGCACTTTGCGCCGCTTCGATGTCCGCTTGCTTGTTAAGCGATGCTTGCGCCTCAGCTTGATAATCGCTGACAACCTCGGCTGACAAGGGGTAATCCATAAAGTATTGGTGATATTGCTGCGCCAGTGACATCACCCATTGTCCATGATCTTGGCCGTTAGTGATTAATTGTTGGATGACTTGCCCTGACAAGGTCTTTTGTGGGTCATTCACGGCTTCGCGCCAATGGGCTAAGGCTGCTTGGTATTCCTGTTTATCACCATCGAGTAATTTGGCCAATGCATCCAAATGCTCAAACAGATCCAAAAGCCACGTTTGCAGTGAGCGTGTACCTGTCTCGGTTAATAACTCGAGCCCAGGCTTGCGGCCTTCAAGCACGACGGATTTTAAGTTAGCACTTAAACGGGCTTCTTCTGCCGCATCGCACTTAGGCGACTCGGTTAGTAAGCAATAGAGTAAGAACAAGTCGAGGAAACGCACTTGGTTCTCTTCAATCCCAATCGGGCTGAAAGGGTTTACATCTAATGCACGCACCTCAATATATTCAACCCCCGCACGGGCAAGGGCTTCAGAGGGCTTCTCACCGCTTTTGGTGACGCGCTTAGCGCGGATAGGCGAGTAAAATTCGTTTTCAATTTGCAGCACATTGGCATTGAGCTGGCGATATTCACCATCCACCTTCACGCCGATATTGGCAAAGTTGGCCGATGGCATCTTAATCGCGGCTCTCACCCCTGCTAGATACTCGGGCAGGGAGTTATAGCTGATGTTGAGATCTTCCTGCTCTTTATTGGTGTAACCCAGATCGCTCATCCGCAGCGAAGTCGCATAGGGTAGATACAGGGTGCCACGGCCCGATTTTTCAAAGCGTAAATCGGTCTTCTGCCCTTTGATAAACGAGCTACATAGTGCAGGTGACGCCCCAAACAGGTAAGGTAACACCCAGACTAAACGGCGGTAATTGCGAATGAGGCCAAAGTAAGATTCGGAGATAAAATCCTCAAAGCTCACGCTTTTATCACTCAGCTCATAGAGGCTTTGCCACAATTCTTGCGATACCGAGAAGTTAAAATGCACCCCGGAGATGATCTGCATCAGGGCGCCATAACGGTAGGTTAAGCCCTTGCGATACAAGGTTTTCATCTTACCCGTGTTCGAAGTGCCATAACGGGCGACCGGAATATTCTGCTCATCCTTCACGTAACATGGCATGCTCACTGGCCACAGGCGCTGACCATGCAAATGACGCACGCTAAAGGCATGGGTCTCGGTGAGTCCTTGCAATAGGGGGCCAACTTGATTGTTTACTGGGGTGATAAATTCAAGCAGTGCTTCACTGTAATCTGTCGTAATACGCGAATGCGTTAATGCAGAGCCAAGCTCTAATGGATGACCATCTAACGCAAGGTAGCCTGACTCGTCGATACGCAGCGCTTCACGCTCAATTCCACGTAACATGCCAAGGAGTGCGGCACGCCCTTGAGCGTCCGAGAAATGTTGTACTAATTCATTGAATGGCTTCAATTTGCGCTTCTCTGATTGGTGATTCGCTATCGCGACAAGGTTAACAGTCAGACCTTTATTTTGAGGCTTATCTTTCAAAATACGCCTCAAAATAAATCTAAACCTGTCCGTGGGGCAAGCCTAATTACATTCTTCTGCGATAAAACGCAGACGGTGACAGCTAATGCTGTCACCGTCTTACTCGTTAATACTTTAGACTGGCAGCGAGGTTGTGCTGCACAATTAGCTTGTCTGCAATTTATATTGGGTCGAAAAGCTAATTTACAATACTAAAGTTTCAATTGGATAGCCTAAAGTTGCTAAATCTGCTTCAATTTTAGCCTTATCCCCGACAACTAAGATGATCATTTTCGAGATATCTAGCTCGGAAGCCGCGAGGGCATTGAGTTCATCTTTTGTTACAGTATTTATAATTTTGTCCTGCTCGGTAGTAAAATCTTGGCTCAGCTGGTAACGCTGGATCATCCGCATAAAGCCGGCCTTCTGATAAGGCGTCTCATAATCCAATGCTTGCCCTTGGGAAACCGAGTTACGCATAAAGCCTAGCTCAGTGTCTGTCATCCCATTCTGCTGATAGGCTTTGATCTCTTTGATAAATTCATTTACCGCCTTGGCCGTCACATCGGTGCGCACATCACTCGAGGCCACAAAATCACCGACTTCGACGCCACCGGTGAATGAGCTGCGAGCCCCATAGGTATACCCCTTGTTCTCACGTAAGTTGAGGTTAATACGGCTATTGAAGGCGCCACCGAGCGGGTAGTTCATCAGGTAAGATTTAAAATAATTACCTGTTGCATCATAGGGTAAGGCACGTTTCGCAATGTTAATCACCGACTGAGCGGCGCCCGGTTTATCGATAAGATAGATAGTCCCGCCCTTCAGTGCTGGGAATGACTTGAGTGGCGGCAATGTACTCGCCTCCCCTTGCCATTGACTCAATCCCGCGAGCTTAGGTAGCAATGCACTTTCAGGGAGATTCGCTACCGTAATGATCTTAGCGTTTGCCCCACGGTACTGTTCGGCGTAAAACGCCTTCACATCCGCAAGTGTCAGCGCAGCAACGGAATCTAAGGTTCCCGCATCGCTAACGCCTTGAGCGTTATTCTTACCATAGAGCAAGCTATACAGCGCAGATTTGGCGACATAGCCAGGATCTGACTGCATATGCTGAATTTGCTGCAACTGTTGCTGCTTCACCCGCGCAAAGTCGGCCTCGTTAAACGCAGGCTGGAACAGCTTTTCTTCTAAAATGGCTAAGGTTTCATCCAAGTGCTCGGTAAGCGCCGACACCTTAATCATGCTCTGGGTTTCGGAGGCACTAAAGTCCACCGTACTGCCGAGCATCTCAAGCGCCTGCGACAACTGCTCGGTTGAGCGCTTTTGCGTCGACTCATTCAGCATCTCAGCGGTTAAGCTTGCCAGGCCCGCCTTTTCAACGGGCACGAATCTGTGTCCGCCGTTAAGATAAATCACTAACTCCACAGTCGGGGTTTCGCTGCTTTGAGTGCCCATCACTTCGATGCCACTGGCTAACTTAGTGGTCCAAATCGTCGGGACTTTTAGCACGGGCGCTGCGCCCGAGGCAGGCATTTTGGAGCGGTCGAAACTTGACACTAACTTAGCGGCGGGTAAATCCCCCTCTACAGCCGTATCCGCCACAGGCAAGGTTTGAGGGGTGAAGTTATCCGGATGAGCGACTAAAGCCGTCATTCCCTGTGGCACAACACTCATCACCACCATGGGCTTGTCTTTGATGTACTTTTTAAATACCCGCATCACATCGTCTTTAGTCACATTGGCGTAGCGCGCAAGGTCTACTGCAATCTTATTTGGCTCACCAAACATGGTCTGATTCAAGGCAAGCATAGACACTTTGCCCTTTACGCTCTGCAGGCCAAAAATGGTATCGGCCTCAAACTGCACTTTCACTTTTTGCAGGTCATCATCAGTCACACCGCGCTGCTCAAACTCATTAATCGAGTCGAGAATACGCTGCTCAAGTTCGGCTAAGGTCGCGCCTTTTTGCGGATTGGCTAAGGCATAAATCGACATCTGACAGGCTAACTCTTGGCAGGGTTGGCTCACGCTTGCCTGCACGGCATAACCGTCCTTAACCAAGTTTTTGTAAACGAGTGAGGTTTTACCGCCACCGAGGATATTGGCTAATAAATCCAGCGCGGCTTCATCGGGATGGCTGGCATACACAGTCGGAAAGCCGATGCGGATCAGCGGTAGATGCACGTTATCTTCCATCGAGATATAACGCGTCTTATCGAGCGTAACTAAGGTCTTAGGCTCTGGCTGAACCTCGGGGCCACGGGGGATTTCGCCAAAGTATTTGTTTACCCAGGCTAAGGCTTGCAGCTCATCAAAATCGCCGCCAATCGTTAGCGTAGCGTTATTCGGGCCGTACCAGCGCTGGAAAAAGTGTTTCACATCATCCACTGTGGCGCGGTTAAGATCCTCTGGCCAACCGATCACAGGCCAAGAATAGGGATGACCGACTGGGAACATCGCCTGGTTAAAGCGCTCGCTCATTCGGCCATAGGGTTGATTATCAATGCGTTGAGCACGCTCATTTTTCACTGTCTCGCGCTGTACTTCAAACTTTTCGCTGGTTAGCGCCGGCAACAAAAAGCCCATACGGTCAGACTCGAGCCAGAGCATTTTTTCGAGCTGGTTGCTAGGGACTGTCTCAAAGTAGTTGGTTCTATCGGTATTGGTTGAGCCATTCAGCGTGCCTCCCGCCTCGGTCACCACCTCAAAATGTTGCTCATCGGCGACGTGCTCAGAGCCCTGGAACATCATATGTTCGAATAAATGGGCGAAGCCTGAACGGCCTGCAAGTTCTCTGGCCGAGCCGACGTGATAAGTCACATCGACATGCACTAAGGGATCGGAATGATCTTGATGCAAAATAACCGTTAGCCCATTGGCAAGCTGATATTTTTTAAAGGGAATACCGACTTCAGAGTCCTTCAGTTGCACATTTTCAATTAACTTTACGCCCGCGGGTAATTGAGTTGAGGTTTGGCTGGCACAACCTGCAAGTGCGGCGGAAATCGCGACCGCTAATATCCATTTTTTCAAAGTATTCCCCTTATACATCAATAGGCTAAAAAGTTAGCCCCTGTAGAATGCTCGGTATCAATAATGTGTTCTGACTCATTAAGCCCTTCAAAGTTCCAAGTAATACAAGGACTTCCTTTGCAGCCTTATCATCCTTTAACCGAACAACGAGTGTAAAAACTAACTAAACCAATGCAATGTGGCGGCCGCCACAATAAGGTAACGCAGGGTTTTGCCGATCAAAATCATCACTAATGCGGGGAACGCCCGAAGCTTTAACCACCCCGCCAATAAACATAATAGATCGCCAATCACTGGCGCCCACGACAACAATAACGACCAAACACCGTAACGCTCAATAAGAGCTAAGGCTTTGGCATGCTTTCCCTCACTTAGGGCCTCGGGGGACTTTGCAAACCGGCCAATGCGCCCTAGATAAAAACTTGTCATAGCCCCTAAGGTATTGCCCACACTGGCCACCACCACTAATGCGGCCCAAGCTTGCGGCGCTTTATTCAGCAACGCAATCAGTAAAACTTCTGATCCTCCCGGTAACAAGGTCGCGGCTAAAAAAGCCCCAGAAAACATCATGCTTAATTCAGACATAAAAGCTTACTCTATGAAATTACAGCTCTTTCACGCTATCAAACAGTGAACTACCACAGCGTTAAAAGGATGTAGCGACTAACCATTTCACAACAAACTCATTTATCACAATAAGTTATAAGAAAATCGGTTTGTTATAACCCTATCACAGCCGATACAATGCCTTTAATGGCAAAAATGTCCTGTACCTGACTCGTCGCTTGGTATAAGTTCACTCACTTCAAGTGGATACTCATACTAGCATCTCAGGTCCATGGGCTTGTAATGATATATTTTTGGAAAACGCATGATCCTTCAAACCATTAGCCGCATTCCTTTTTGGCAAAAAGTCCTCGCTGGCTTTATTTTAGGTGCGCTCGTTGGCGTACTTTTAGGCGAAACCGCCACTGTACTTAAACCGCTTGGTGATTTGTTTATCAGCGCCATTAAGATGCTGGTTGCACCACTGGTCTTCTGTGCGATTGTGGTCAGTATCACCTCGCTCGGCTCTCAAACGAATCTCAAACGCTTAAGTCTTAAGACCTTAGGCATGTTTATGCTGACTGGCACTGTTGCTTCACTGATTGGTTTAGCCGTTGGGTCGCTTATCGATATGGGCGGCACAATGCAACTGGCCACCACGGAAGTGCGTGAGCGCAATATTCCAGGCTTTGCGCAGGTGCTGCTCGATATGATCCCAGTCAATCCCTTTGCCTCACTGGCGGATGGAAAAGTACTGCAGATCATTGTATTTGCCGCATTAGTCGGGATCGCCATCAACAAGGTTGGCGAGAAAGCCGAACCACTAAAACGCACCATCGAAGCGGGAGCAGAAGTCATGTTCCAACTGACACGCATGGTGCTCAAACTCACCCCAATTGGCGTATTTGGTTTAATGGCTTGGGTGGTCGGTGAATATGGTTTATCAACCCTATTACCTCTAGGTAAATTTATTGCCGCCATCTATATTGCCGCCCTTATCCATATGATTTTTGTCTACGGCGGACTGGTTAAATTTGCCGCGGGCTTAAGCCCTGTGCAATTTTTCCGTAAGGCCATGCCTGCGCAATTAGTGGCTTTTAGTACCTCTTCAAGTTTCGGCACTCTGCCCGCCAGTACCAGAGCGGTTGAAACCATGGGTGTTTCAAAGCGTTATAGCGCCTTCGTTATGCCGCTCGGCGCCACCATGAACATGGATGGCTGTGGTGGTATTTACCCTGCAATTGCCGCGATTTTTATCGCTCAAATTTACGGTATTCCACTCGACACTTTAGATTATGTGATGATTGCCGTTACAGCCACTGTGGCCTCAGTCGGTACAGCAGGCGTGCCAGGCAGCGCTATGGTGATGTTAACCGTTACTTTAGGTGTGATTGGTTTGCCCCTAGAAGGTATCGCCTTTATTGCCGCCATCGACCGTATTATCGATATGATCCGCACCGCGACCAACGTCACAGGCGATATGATGACCGCCGTGGTGATTGGTAAATCTGAGAATGAGCTTGATGTTGAGCAGTTCTACAGCAATGAGGCTCAAACGGCTGCGATTGCCGATAATTAATCTCTCACGATAAATCATTAAAGATTTATCCAATAAAAAAGACCGCATAGATGCGGTCTTTTTTATTATCCGTATTTCACTTATTGCGAATAAAACATCCATGACTTTCGGCTAAACAAGCTGTTAAACTCTTCACTTATTGACTAAAAGTAGAATGAAACATGACTAAACTGTTTTTATTCCCGCTTATCCTTTGCTTGCTGTGGATACTGTTTTTAAAAGCCAATGGTTTACCGCTGGCGCAAGGAAAACGTGGCTTCATCTACATAATAGCCATCAGCGGCACGGTGATTTTGCTGCTTATGCTGCTCCTGTGGTTAACGGCTTAAAAGCCTATTGGTTCACAATAGGCTTTGCTCTAGCCTCCAAATTCGCAGCTTAGCCAAGCACAGCCAGTAAAATCCCCGCCGCCACCGCAGAGCCTAATACCCCAGCAACGTTTGGCCCCATGGCGTGCATCAGCAAAAAGTTATGGTGATTAGCCTCTAACCCCACCTTATTCACCACCCTTGCCGCCATTGGCACTGCCGATACGCCCGCCGCGCCAATTAACGGGTTAACCTTACCGCCAGTTAATTTGCACATCAGTTTTGCCATCAACACCCCAGCAGCGGTACCAATCCCGAACGCCAACGCGCCCAGAACCAAGATCCCTAAGGTTTCGACGCGCAAGAATTGCTCCGCAGAAAGTTTAGAACCGACGGCCAAACCTAAGAAAATGGTGACGATATTAATCAGCTCGTTTTGCGCCGTTTTCGATAATCTATCTACCACACCCGACTCACGCATTAGATTGCCAAGGCAAAACATGCCAACCAGAGGGGTCGCTGCGGGTAAGAATAAAATCGTTAAGCCCAATACCATCAGCGGGAAAATGATCTTCTCCTTCTTACTCACCTCCCTGAGCTGCTCCATCTTTATCTCACGCTCGGCTTGAGTCGTGAGTAAGCGCATGATCGGCGGCTGGATAATTGGCACCAGCGCCATATAGGAATAGGCCGCCACAGCAATCGCTCCCAGTAACTCAGGTGCAAGCTTAGAGGCAAGGAAAATCGCCGTTGGTCCATCCGCGCCACCGATAATGGCAATGGCTGCGGCGTCCTGCATGGTAAATTCAAAGCCTGGCACCAGATTCAGCGCTATCGCCCCAATTAGGGTTGCGAAAATCCCAAACTGCGCCGCTGCGCCGAGTAGCAAGGTCTTTGGATTGGCAATCAGCGCACTAAAATCTGTCAGTGCTCCGACCCCCATAAAGATCAGCAGTGGAAACACCCCGGTTTCAATCCCAACATGGTAGGCGTAATACAGCATACCGCCCTCATCGGTGAAACCCGCGTTGGGAATATTTGCCAGTACGGCGCCAAAACCAATGGGTAACAGCAGTAGAGGCTCAAAGCCACGCATTATCGCAAGGTATAACAGCAAGGCGCCTACAGCCATCATCAAGGCTTGCCCTGCAGTAAAATGGGCTATGCCCGTTTCGGCCCAGAAAGCCAGTAAACCATCCATAACGACTCCTAGGCTAAGGCCAATAATTGAGAACCCACTGCAACCGAATCCCCTTCTTTCACAAAGAGATGAGTAATAATGCCATCCCCCTGCGCGCGGATTTCGGTTTCCATTTTCATGGCCTCTAGGATGATAACGACATCGCCGGCGCACACCTTGTCACCAATGCCAACATGCACTTTGAAGATATTGCCCGATAGGGGCGCACTCATCTTAAGTTTCACTTCACTGGTTTGAGGTACTGACGCAGCACTCGACTGAGAAGGATTAGCTTGACCAAGCTGCTGTGCTGCTTGCCCTTGAGCTTGGATTTGACTGATTTCGCCACCCTCGGCGACTTCAACCACATAAGTTTGCCCCTCAACCGTGACGGTATAGGTTTCGGCCTCTCGCGGCGTAGCAGGTGATACTGGCGCAAGTTCAGGTTTTGGCTCAAAGGCGGTTGGATCGTGACGGTGCTTTAAAAACTGTAAGCCAATCTGCGGGAAGAGCGCGTAGATGAGTAAATCATCGTCCAGAGACTTTTCATTACTCTCAGAGACGAGACTAATACCCTGCTCCTGCGCCTTTGATAATAACTCCGCACGCAGTTTGTCCAACTCTGGTGCGAGTAAATCCGCAGGACGGCAGGTTATCGCCGCCGCGCCGTTTAGCACTCTGGCCTGCAACTCGGGATTAACCGGGGCTGGAGTGGCGCCATATTCGCCCCTTAACACGCCTTCAGTCTCTTTCGTCAACGATTGATATCTTTGCCCCATCAGTACGTTGATAACCGCCTGTGAGCCAACAATTTGCGAGGTTGGGGTAACCAAAGGCAGAAAACCTAAATCCTGACGTACCCTAGGGATCTCCTCCAGCACAGCATCGAGCTTATCGGCCGCGCCTTGTTCTTTGAGCTGACTCTCCATATTCGTCAACATGCCACCGGGCACTTGAGCACGAAGAATGCGCGAATCAATGCCCTTTAATGCTCCTTCAAACTTGACGTACTTTTTCCGCACCTCACGGAAATAAGCGGCAATATCTTCAAGTAAGGCAAGCTCATAATGAGTTTCACGCTCAGTCTCCGCCACCATGGCAACCACAGTTTCAGTTGCCGTATGACCATAGGTTTGGCTCATGGAAGAAATCGCGGTATCGAGCACATCGATTCCCGCCTCTATCGCCTTTTGATAAGTCGCAGTACTCAAGCCAGTGGTGGCGTGGCAGTGCAATGAAAGCATAAGTTGAGTTTGTGATTTTAACCGACTGATAAGCTCAAAGGCTTCCATCGGCTTGAGTAGGCCCGCCATATCTTTAATGCACAGCGAATGGCAGCCCATGTCCTCGAGACGCTTTGCCATATCGACCCATGTATTAACCGTATGAACAGGGCTCGTCGTATAGGAAATTGTGCCCTGCGCGTGCCCACCGACATCACGCACCGCCTTTACCGCCATCTCAAGGTTACGCACATCATTCATCGCATCAAAGATACGGAACACATCGACACCATTGGCATGGGCACGTTCGACAAAACGTGTCACTAAATCATCGGCATAATGGCGATAACCTAATAGATTTTGTCCGCGCAGTAACATTTGCTGAGGTGTATTGGGCATTAACTTTTTCAGTTCGCGGATCCTATCCCAAGGGTCCTCACCCAAATAACGGATACAGGCATCGAAGGTCGCTCCGCCCCAAGACTCGAGCGACCAAAATCCAACTTTATCAAGCAGAGGTGCAATCGGAAGCATGTCATCGATGCGTAAGCGAGTCGCTAAAATAGATTGATGTGCATCCCTCAAGACGACATCGGTCAACTGTAATGGCTTAGACGCCACAATCGAATTTACCCGGTTCATATGGCGCTCCATTATTTAGCCTGAGAACGATACTGCTGGACGGCTAAGCTGATCGCAGCCACCAATTTAGGATCTAAGATGTTTGCAGCTCCGGTTGAGCTAGCATCATTCACCTTTAACAGCTCAGCTACTTTGGGCTCTTCACGGCACCACTTAGCAACCAGATGTACACCTAATATCAATACACTTAAAAATAAATAGACCAGCCCCATGCCCAATAACATGATGCCAACAGCATCTAAAAGCTGTTGTGTTAGCTCCCCTTTCACGTCAGTACCTCCTCCAGCTTCTCAACCCACATCAAGTATTAAATTTACAACTACACAACATCTCCATTGATAGCAAACTCAATCGCTGAATGTAAATTGGTAAGACCAATTCACATAAGATCAGCAACAAGTGTCTGAGGGATCCTTAGTGAACGAGCGATAAAATGAATATTCGTTAATGAAACAGTAAAGCAGAGATTTTTGTTGAGGAGTGAGGACGGGATAAAGATACGAGCCAAGATACAACTAAAAGCAAACGGGCTGACAATAAGGCTCAAAATCTCCCTTAAACGAGCATACAAAAAGTACGAGCTTTGAATTTAACGATTAGTCCTATAAGAACAAAAATCACAGGAACCTCAATATGGTACGCTACAGTATTTGGACTAAGAAGCCATTTAAAGGAATGATGCTAAAGGTTAGAGAATACAGAAAACGGAGTAATAAGTCGTTCTCTATTAACATTGCATGTGAGGCGGTAATTAAAGAAATCAGTAATTAGAGAAGTATTTTGAGGAATGGAATGTTGAAATGGCAAACGCCAAAAACAAAAAAGCCAGCTTATTCAGCTGGCTTTATTGTTTAATTAGGCGCTTGGCGATGACCTACTCTCACATGGGGAGACCCCACACTACCATCGGCGCGATTGCGTTTCACTTCTGAGTTCGGGATGGGATCAGGTGGGACCACAATGCTATTGTCACCAAGCAAATTTGTTATTTACTACCAGTCTTATCTCATGCAGGCAGTAAATTAAATTCGGAAAGCTGGTTTGAGTTGCACTTCTTAAGTGTTTGTATTCAAGCTAAGTACTCTTAGCAAAACCCATCTGGGTTGTATGGTTAAGCCTCTCGAGTCATTAGTATCAGTTAGCTCAACGCCTCACAACGCTTACACACCTGACCTATCAACGTCCTAGTCTCGAACGGCTCTTTAGTGGACTTATAGTCCAAGGGATGACTCATCTTGGGGCTCGCTTCCCGCTTAGATGCTTTCAGCGGTTATCGATTCCGAACATAGCTACCGGGCAATGCCATTGGCATGACAACCCGAACACCAGCGGTTCGTTCACTCCGGTCCTCTCGTACTAGGAGCAACTCCCCTCAATCATCCAACGCCCACGGCAGATAGGGACCGAACTGTCTCACGACGTTCTGAACCCAGCTCGCGTACCACTTTAAATGGCGAACAGCCATACCCTTGGGACCGACTTCAGCCCCAGGATGTGATGAGCCGACATCGAGGTGCCAAACACCGCCGTCGATATGAACTCTTGGGCGGTATCAGCCTGTTATCCCCGGAGTACCTTTTATCCGTTGAGCGATGGCCCTTCCATTCAGAACCACCGGATCACTATGACCTACTTTCGTACCTGCTCGACGTGTCTGTCTCGCAGTTAAGCTGGCTTATGCCATTGCACTAACCGTACGATGTCCGACCGTACTTAGCCAACCTTCGTGCTCCTCCGTTACTCTTTGGGAGGAGACCGCCCCAGTCAAACTACCCACCAGGCACTGTCCTTAACCCCGATTAGGGGCCCAAGTTAGAACATCAACACTACAAGGGTGGTATTTCAAGGACGACTCCATCAGAACTAGCGTTCCAACTTCAAAGTCTCCCACCTATCCTACACATGTAGGGTCAATGTTCAGTGCCAAGCTATAGTAAAGGTTCACGGGGTCTTTCCGTCTAGCCGCGGGTATACGGCATCTTCACCGCAATTTCAACTTCACTGAGTCTCGGCTGGAGACAGCGTGGCCATCATTACGCCATTCGTGCAGGTCGGAACTTACCCGACAAGGAATTTCGCTACCTTAGGACCGTTATAGTTACGGCCGCCGTTTACCGGGGCTTCGATCATGAGCTTCTCTTGCGATAACCCAATCAATTAACCTTCCGGCACCGGGCAGGCGTCACACCGTATACGTCATCTTGCGATTTTGCACAGTGCTGTGTTTTTGATAAACAGTTGCAGCCACCTGGTATCTGCGACTGCCGTCAGCTTAGGGAGCAAGTCCCATCACCAACAGCAGCGTACCTTCTCCCGAAGTTACGGTACCATTTTGCCTAGTTCCTTCAGCCGAGTTCTCTCAAGCGCCTTGGTATTCTCTACCCGACCACCTGTGTCGGTTTGGGGTACGATTCCCGCTAACCTGAAGCTTAGAAGATTTTCCTGGAAGCATGGCATCAACTACTTCATCCCCTTGGGGACTCGTCATCAGCTCTCAGTGTATAGTGACCCGGATTTGCCTAAGTCACCCACCTACCACCTTAAACGCGGACTACCAACGCCGCGCTAGCCTAGCCTTCTCCGTCTCTCCATCGCAGTTAGCGGAAGTACAGAAATATTAATCTGTTTCCCATCGACTACGCCTTTCGGCCTCGCCTTAGGGGTCGACTCACCCTGCCCCGATTAACGTTGGACAGGAACCCTTGGTCTTTCGGCGAGGGGGTTTTTCACCCCCTTTATCGTTACTCATGTCAGCATTCGCACTTCTGATACCTCCAGCGTGGGTTACCCCTTCACCTTCAACGGCTTACAGAACGCTCCTCTACCGCGCAACCCTAAAGGATTGCACCCGTAGCTTCGGTGGTATGTTTAGCCCCGTTACATCTTCCGCGCAGGCCGACTCGACTAGTGAGCTATTACGCTTTCTTTAAATGATGGCTGCTTCTAAGCCAACATCCTAGCTGTCTAAGCCTTCCCACATCGTTTCCCACTTAACATACACTTTGGGACCTTAGCTGACGGTCTGGGTTGTTTCCCTTTTGACGACGGACGTTAGCACCCGCCGTCTGTCTCCCGGATAGCACTCTTTGGTATTCGGAGTTTGCAAAGGGTTGGTAAGTCGGGATGACCCCCTAGCCTTAACAGTGCTCTACCCCCAAAGGTGTTCGTCCGAGGCGCTACCTAAATAGCTTTCGAGGAGAACCAGATATCTCCCGGTTTGATTGGCCTTTCACCCCCAGCCACAAGTCATCCGCTAATTTTTCAACATTAGTCGGTTCGGTCCTCCAGTTGATGTTACTCAACCTTCAACCTGCCCATGGCTAGATCACCGGGTTTCGGGTCTACGCCTTGCAACTAAACGCGCAGTTAACACTCGGTTTCCCTACGGCTCCGCTATTCGCTTAACCTCGCTACAAAACGTAAGTCGCTGACCCATTATACAAAAGGTACGCAGTCACGGTCTCAAGAACCGCTCCCACTGCTTGTACGTATACGGTTTCAGGTTCTATTTCACTCCCCTCACAGGGGTTCTTTTCGCCTTTCCCTCACGGTACTGGTTCACTATCGGTCAGTCAGGAGTATTTAGCCTTGGAGGATGGTCCCCCCATATTCAAACAGGATATCACGTGTCCCGCCTTACTCGTTTTCATCAAAGGTTAGTTTTCGTGTACGGGGCTATCACCCTGTGCCGCTGGACTTTCCAGACCATTCCACTAACACCCCTCTGACTTAAGGGCTAATCCCCGTTCGCTCGCCGCTACTAGGGGAATCTCGGTTGATTTCTTTTCCTAAGGGTACTTAGATGTTTCAGTTCCCCTCGTTTGCCTCGCAACGCTATGTATTCACGTTACGATAACAGCTTATGCTGCTGGGTTCCCCCATTCGGACATCGTTAGCTCAAATGCTTGTTACTAGCTCGCCAACGCTTTTCGCAAGTTACTACGTCCTTCATCGCCTCTGACTGCCAAGGCATCCACCGTATACGCTTAGTCGCTTAACCATACAACCCAAATGAGTTTCACTCACCTAGGTCGTTGCGACCAGCTGGTTTTACTTGTCTCATTTCCGACCAAGGAAATGGACTCGCCTTAGACTTGAATATTCAAGACACTTAAAAAGTGTTTTAAGAACTCAATTTTTTCGTATTAACACAACGACAGACATCATTGCATTAATTACTATCAGCTTTCCAAATTGTTAAAGAACAATGCTTACCGGCAAGCGGTGCATTTCGCTCTCCCTCCTCTTTCGAGAAGTTCAACAAGCCATCTGTGTGAACACTCAACAAACATCGAGTTAGTCGTATAGGTAAGGAGGTGATCCAGCCCCAGGTTCCCCTAGGGCTACCTTGTTACGACTTCACCCCAGTCATGAACCACAAAGTGGTGAGCGCCCTCCCGAAGGTTAAGCTACCCACTTCTTTTGCAGCCCACTCCCATGGTGTGACGGGCGGTGTGTACAAGGCCCGGGAACGTATTCACCGTGGCATTCTGATCCACGATTACTAGCGATTCCGACTTCATGGAGTCGAGTTGCAGACTCCAATCCGGACTACGACGAGCTTTGTGAGATTAGCTCCACCTCGCGGCTTTGCAACCCTCTGTACTCGCCATTGTAGCACGTGTGTAGCCCTACTCGTAAGGGCCATGATGACTTGACGTCGTCCCCACCTTCCTCCGGTTTATCACCGGCAGTCTCCCTAGAGTTCCCGCCATTACGCGCTGGCAAATAAGGATAGGGGTTGCGCTCGTTGCGGGACTTAACCCAACATTTCACAACACGAGCTGACGACAGCCATGCAGCACCTGTCTCAGAGTTCCCGAAGGCACTAAGCTATCTCTAGCGAATTCTCTGGATGTCAAGAGTAGGTAAGGTTCTTCGCGTTGCATCGAATTAAACCACATGCTCCACCGCTTGTGCGGGCCCCCGTCAATTCATTTGAGTTTTAACCTTGCGGCCGTACTCCCCAGGCGGTCTACTTAATGCGTTAGCTTGAGAGCCCAGTGTTCAAGACACCAAACTCCGAGTAGACATCGTTTACGGCGTGGACTACCAGGGTATCTAATCCTGTTTGCTCCCCACGCTTTCGTGCCTGAGCGTCAGTCTTTGTCCAGGGGGCCGCCTTCGCCACCGGTATTCCTCCAGATCTCTACGCATTTCACCGCTACACCTGGAATTCTACCCCCCTCTACAAGACTCTAGTTTGCCAGTTCGAAATGCAATTCCCAGGTTGAGCCCGGGGCTTTCACATCTCGCTTAACAAACCGCCTGCGCACGCTTTACGCCCAGTAATTCCGATTAACGCTTGGACCCTCCGTATTACCGCGGCTGCTGGCACGGAGTTAGCCGGTCCTTCTTCTGTAGGTAACGTCACAGCTGCAAGGTATTAACTTACAACCTTTCCTCCCTACTGAAAGTGCTTTACAACCCGAAGGCCTTCTTCACACACGCGGCATGGCTGCATCAGGGTTTCCCCCATTGTGCAATATTCCCCACTGCTGCCTCCCGTAGGAGTCTGGGCCGTGTCTCAGTCCCAGTGTGGCTGATCATCCTCTCAGAACAGCTAGGGATCGTCGCCTTGGTGAGCCATTACCTCACCAACTAGCTAATCCCACCTAGGTTCATCCAATCGCGGAAGGCCCGAAGGTCCCCTCCTTTCCCCCGTAGGGCGTATGCGGTATTAGCAGTCGTTTCCAACTGTTATCCCCCACGACTGGGCAGATCCCTAGGCATTACTCACCCGTCCGCCGCTCGCCACCTCAGGAGTAAACTCCCTTGTGCTGCCGCTCGACTTGCATGTGTTAGGCCTGCCGCCAGCGTTCAATCTGAGCCATGATCAAACTCTTCAATTAAAAGTTTTGTGAACCCTAAGGTTCGGCTCAATGAATTCTGATTTGTCGTTTCAACCCGAAAGTCAAAACAAACTGTACATATTGCTATGAACACTCATTCATTGATTTAAATTTTGATTACTCGCCAAACGGCAGAGTAATTTCGATTAACTCAACACCTGTGAGTGTCCACACAGATTTCTTGTTTAGATTGTTAAAGAGCATTTGACCTCAGCTTTCGCGTTACCGCTCAGCGGGTCAGGGCTGCGTATTCTACGCATCTCCCGTGTCGCGTCAAGGCGTTTTTGCAAACTTCTTGAGGCTTTCGAATCAACTGCACATTTTGCATCCGATTCGAACTGATACCGCGTTCGCTTTCGCTGTCTGCCGTGTCAGTGGATGCGCATTATAGGCAGCAGAACTTTTTGCGCAAGGGCTTTTTTAACAAATTACGTTAAGTGAGCAAATAACCAGCAAAACAGCGAATATCGGATAAATATGCTGCAATCTTTGTCACTCGGGTTGATAAGTTTGGCATACGCGGCATGGGTGTGCAGGGAATTCTATAGACTGAATAGCCTTAAGAAAGGACGCTTTAAAACTTTTGCATATATAGATGTATATATGTCGGATGAGGAAAACGGTTCAAGAGTAACGAATAGCGACTCTTGAACCGTAGAACTAACTCATGGAATGCAAGCTTGTGAATGTAGGAACTGTCAGCCTAAGGCTTATCCGCAGAATTTGTCGAACTCTTGGGGCCCTCACCCGCCTCCTGTTCCTTTTCATGCTCTCCATCGCCCACAATGTGTGCCACTTTTAGTTTTCTCACGGTACGAATAGTGATCACTGGCCCAGAGATGGCGTAGAGGTAAAAACCAATACAGAGAATTAATGCTGGTTGCACCGACACCACCACAAACACGCCAACCACAAATAAGATAGCAATGAAATTCACTTTGCCGCGCCAGTCAATTTCCTTAAATGAGTGATAACGGAAATTACTCACCATTAATAATCCTGTAATAGCCGTAATCAATCCGGCTATCCAACTGATATTCTTACCATCAAGGCTATATTGATTGCCAAGCCAAATGCTACCTGCAATAACTGCCGCAGCCGCAGGACTCGCTAAGCCTTGAAAATAACGTTTATCTGCCACGCCTACCTGAGTATTAAAACGAGCAAGCCTTAATGCAGCGCCCGCACAATAGATAAATGCTGCAAGCCAACCAACCTTACCTAAATCCGCAAGCGCCCAATTATAGGCGAGCAACGCAGGCGCCATACCAAAGGACACCATGTCCGCCATGCTGTCATATTCGGCACCAAAGTCACTTTGCGTATTCGTTAACCTTGCCACTCTGCCGTCTAAGCCATCGCAAATCATGGCCACAAAAATCGCAATCGCCGCCGCTTCAAAGTTAGCATTCATAGAGGCAATCACAGCATAGAAACCGGAAAACAAGCCTGCAGTGGTGAATAAATTTGGCAGTAAATAGATACCTTTATTCTTTACTGTTTGATTCGAAGAATTTTGCATACACTTATAAAGCTATGAGCTGAAATGGAAGTAGGCTTCAAGATAGCATATTTTACTATCATGTCGATGGTGACCCTTAGGGATGATTTTTATGTTAAGAAAAGCCAAGGTTAGCGCAATGTTTCTGCGGATTGCATGCTTAATGCTGCTCACTCAGCCCGTATTAGCTGGGGTGATTTACACTTGGGTTGATGAGAATGGTGTCACCCATTACAGTCAACAACCACCGGAGCAGGAGCAATCTAAAACGCAGCAACTTTATAGCGAAGATATCGAGCCAGGTAAGATTGGCTATATCGCTCCCGTTAAAAAAGATGCCCCCCCTGAAATGTCCGAGTCCGAAAAGTCGGCGGCGTTAATTAAAGAGAAAGACGCTAAGCAAGCCGAAGCGATTTGTGAAAATGCTAAACATAATTTAGATGTGTTAACGACTCATACCAAACTTACCCGTCAAGCAGACGGTAATAAAGAACCTGTCGCGATGACAGAAGAAGAACGCCAAGCGGCAATTAGCGAGAATCAGCAGCGGATAAAACTGTTTTGCGATAAGAAATAGCGTTCTGCGTTTGTTATAGGATCGACTGAAGCCTTAATAGCAACGCCACGCTATTGCTAGCCACTCTTTTAGTGGTTAGCGAACACTTTATCAGTAGCATATAGATATAAAAAAACCGAAGTCTAAGACTTCGGTTTTTTGTTTAGGTTAAGCAGCATTTAGCACGGTAACCATCCGTGCAAATTATTGCTCGAATACCAACTCACCACCTGCGCAACTGACCTTGATAGGTTTGCCGGGCAGTAAATCGCCACGCAGTAATTTTTGCGCTAATGGGTTTTCCATCTCTTGCTGCAAGGCACGTTTCAGCGGTCTTGCGCCATAAACTGGGTCGAAACCAATTTCGGCGATTAACGATAATGCCTCGTCGGTGATCTCCAGCGTATAGTCTTTCTCTGCCAAACGCTTACGCAATGAAGCAATTTGGATAGAAGCAATATGCTTGATATTTTCCGCATCCAAGGGATGGAATACCACAGACTCGTCGATCCGGTTTAAGAACTCGGGTCTAAAGCTATGGGTGACCACATTCATCACCGCGCTCTTCATTTCGCTATAACTTAGGTGACCAAATCCTTCTTGGATAATGTCAGATCCTAAGTTTGAGGTCATGATGATCACCGTATTTCTAAAGTCGACGGTTCGACCTTGGCCATCGGTTAAGCGGCCATCATCCAACACCTGCAGCAAAATGTTGAACACGTCTGGGTGAGCCTTTTCCACCTCATCGAGCAATATCACCGAATAAGGTTTACGGCGCACCGCTTCAGTTAAGTAGCCGCCCTCTTCATAGCCGACATAGCCAGGAGGCGCCCCAACTAAGCGTGAAACAGCGTGTTTCTCCATAAACTCAGACATGTCGATGCGCACTAAGGCCGATTCCGTATCGAAGAGGAACTTAGCCAATGACTTACACAGCTCAGTTTTACCCACACCGGTTGGTCCTAAGAACAGGAACGAACCAATAGGACGATTCGGATCGGCAAGCCCTGCGCGGCTACGGCGAATCGCATTGGCGACCGCATCCACGGCTTCGTTTTGGCCAATCACCCGCTCATGCAGTGCCACTTCCATTTGCAGTAGCTTTTCACGCTCGCCTTCAAGCATCTTAGAAACCGGAATCCCCGTCGCCTTTGATAGCACTTCGGCGATTTCTAAGTCAGTGACTTTATTGCGTAGCAGCGTCATGTCCTGCATTTCGGCTTGCGATGCTAAGTCCAGTTGCTTTTCAAGCTCTGGAATACGGCCATATTGCAGCTCGGACATACGGGTTAGATCGCCCGCGCGGCGTGCCACTTCTAAATCCATCCGAGCTTGTTCGAGGTCAGCTTTAATATGCTGAGTCCCCGCTAGCGCCGCTTTTTCGGTGCGCCAGATTTCATTAAGCTCCGACGCCTTAGCCTCAACCTCATGTAACTCGACGCGTAAATGGTCGAGTCGACGGCGGCTCGCCTCATCGTTTTCTTTGGCTAATGCCTGCTCTTCCAGTTTCAACTGGATAGCACGGCGCTCCAATCTGTCGAGGGATTCGGGCTTAGAGTCCATCTGCATACGGATACTCGATGCCGCCTCGTCAATCAAGTCGATCGCTTTATCGGGTAATTTACGGTCCGACACATAACGGTGCGACATAGTGGCCGCCGCGACAATCGCCGGATCGGTAATTTCCACATGGTGATGCAGCTCGTAACGCTCTTTGAGACCACGCAAAATCGCGATGGTATCTTCAACGCTAGGCTCATCCACTAGTACTTTTTGGAAGCGGCGCTCAAGGGCGGCATCCTTTTCAATATATTGACGATATTCATCGAGAGTGGTCGCGCCCACACAGTGAAGATCGCCACGGGCCAGCGCAGGCTTTAGCATATTGCCCGCATCCATGGCGCCATCGCCTTTACCCGCGCCCACCATAGTGTGCAACTCGTCGATAAAGAGGATCACTTGGCCTTCTTCCTGCGCCAGCTCGTTAAGCACAGCTTTTAAACGCTCTTCAAACTCACCACGGTATTTAGCACCCGCAATCAGTGCGCCCATGTCTAAGGATAAAACGCGTTTATTTTTAATTCCTTCAGGCACTTCACCGTTCACAATACGCTGAGCGAGACCTTCAACAATCGCGGTTTTACCCACACCAGGCTCACCAATCAACACAGGGTTGTTTTTACTACGACGTTGCAGCACTTGAATGGTGCGGCGGATCTCATCGTCACGGCCAATCACAGGGTCGAGTTTGCCCTGCTCGGCACGCTCGGTGAGATCGACAGTAAACTTTTTCAGCGCTTGGCGTTGGTCTTCCGCGTTAGGATCATCCACATTCTGACCACCGCGCACTTGCTCAATGGTTTGCTCCAGCAGCTCTTTGGTGGCGCCGGATTTCTTTAAGCATTGTGCTAAGGCATCGCTGCCTTCGAGTGCAGCTAAGACAAACAACTCACTGGATATATATTTGTCTTTGCGCTTTTGCGCCAACTTGTCGCACAGGTTTAATAAGCGAATTAAACCTTGGGATAATTGCACATCGCCGCCAGTGCCTTCGACTTGTGGCAGACGTTCAAGCTCTTGGCTCAAGAGCGAGCGCAGCGCACTCACCCGAATGCCAGCTTGGGTTAATAAAGGATGGATAGAACCAGAATCCTGATTCAGCAGCGCCATCATCAAATGTAACGGTTCGATAAACTGATGATCACGCCCGAGCGCGAGCGACTGGGCATCTGAGATGGCAAGCTGAAATTTATTGGTCATACGATCGAGTCGCATACAGCCTCCTAAAACTCACAAATGAGGTATAACATTTTGTTAGTTAAAAGATGGGGGCTATTTAACCGATTTCAAGCAAGACGGCGGGAAATTAATACAAATTGTAGGGGAATATACCTAAGACTTAAGCCAGATCAATGAAGCCATGCGGCCAGTGACTTTATCGCGGCGATAAGAGAAATAATCTGGGCTAGAGACAGTGCAAATATCGGCGCTGTAGACCTGCTTAATGCCCAGTTTCTTTAAGCGCAATTTAGCTAATCCGATAATATCGGCGAGGTACTTGTCCGGCTTAGTTGACTGACATTGAGCGACAAAGCAGTTTGCGGCGTTAGGATCTGTTGCCATAAAGGCTGCACGCACCTCGGCGCCAATCTCAAAGGTCTTGGGCCCAATGGCTGGCCCTAGATAGGCAATCAGCTCACTCGGCTTAGAGGCAAATTTTGCCACACTCGCCTCAATCACCCCATCACAGAGTCCGCGCCAGCCAGCATGGGCAGCGGCGACTTCTGTACCTTGCTCGTTACATAAAAGTACTGGCAAACAGTCGGCGGTCATCACCACACAAACCCGCCCTGCGAGATTGCTATAACTGGCATCGGCCACCAAAGGTGGCGTATCTTGCGCGTCCACACTCTCTGATTGAGCTTCTTGGGCAAGATTAATTGGGGCGATATCGGCTAAATCAACCACCTGAGTGCCATGGACTTGCTCCAACCACACTGGCTCAGTCGCAAGCCCTAACTGTTTCGCCAAAATGCCACGATTAGCCAATACCTGCTGCGGCGCATCCCCCACATGCAGCCCTAAGTTCAGGCTGTCGTAGGGGGCGAGACTCACACCGCCGTGGCGGTCAGTCATCGCAATTGCCACATTATCCGGTACAGGCCAATCGTGAAGCAGCATAGCTTAGTACTCGACTGGGTGTTCTAAGGTATCTTGACGCAGCGCTTTGGTCAGAATCACCATGTCTTCTGGAATAGGCGCGGTCCAGCTCATGATTTCACAAGTCACAGGATGCGCTAACTCCAGACGCACCGCATGCAATGCTTGGCGTTTAAAGTTTTTCAGGATCTCGAAAAACTCAGGACTTGCAGCCTTGGGTGGTTTTGGACGGCCGCCATAAACTGGGTCACCCACCAACACATGGCCAATATATGCCATATGCACGCGGATTTGGTGAGTACGGCCCGATTCTAAACGCAATCTTAAACGGGTGTGATTACGGAATTTTTCCGCGACACGGTAGTGAGTCACCGCAGGTTTACCCGAATGATGCACCGCCATATGGGTACGTTTTGTCGGATGACGACCAATAGGTTCATCGACTGTACCGCCCGCAGTCATAGTGCCGAGGACAATCGCCTCATACTCACGGGTGATTTCACGGGCTTGCAACGCAGCCACTAAATGGGTTTGGGCTTCAACCGTTTTGGCCACCACCATCAAACCTGTGGTGTCTTTATCCAGACGATGCACAATACCTGCACGTGGCACGTGCTCAATATTAGGGCAGTGATGCAGCAGGGCGTTCATCAAAGTGCCATCGGCATTGCCCGCACCGGGGTGAACCACTAGTCCCGCTTGTTTATTGATGACTAAGATATCATCGTCTTCATAGACAATATCCAGCTCAATGGCTTGCGCGGCCGCATGTACTTCTTCTTCGAGCGTGGCATTAATTTCAATGCGCTGCAGCTCGAATACCTTTTCGCGCGGCTTATTCACCATCACGCCATCAACATAGACTGCATCAGATAGGATCCATTCCTTGATGCGCGTGCGCGAGTAATCTGGGAACAACTCAGCCAGTGCTTGATCCAATCTCAGGCCAGTTTGTGTTGCCGAAATCTCGCTTTTTAGATTAATCTCTTGTGTCATAGGAACCGTATCCCCATTTTGGGGTCAAAAAATGTGTGCTATCTGTTACAATCGAATGCTTTCTATTTTATCGTGAAATGGAAAAATTCTTAACTACAACTTATAAAGAATTGAATTCAAGTATGTATAAATTCTCCAAAGGCTTAACCTTAGTCCTATTTTCGCTAGCGTTATCAGCCTGTAGCAGCAGTCCTGAAGATAACGATATTGCCGCCAAAACCTCACCTGATGTGCTCTATTCTCAGGCAAGAACCTCCATGGAACTTGGCAATTACTCTAAAGCCGTCCGTTCATTGGAAGCGTTAGACTCACGCTTTCCCTTCGGACCACATAAAACTCAGGTTCAATTAGATCTGATTTATGCCTATTACAAAATGGACGATGTTGCCTCTGGCATTGCCAACATTGACAGATTCATCCGTTTAAACCCAACCCATCCCAATATCGACTATGTCTACTATATGCGTGGACTCGTCAATATGCAGGCTGACAGCTATCTGTTCCACGATATGTTGAATATCGATAGAACCGACCGCGATCCTAAAAATGCCCAAGATGCCTTTAAGGATTTTGATCGTTTAATCAAAACCTATCCCAACAGCAAATATGCTGCCGATGCGCAAAAACGCATGCTGTCGCTGAAAAACCGTTTAGCAAAGTATTCCATTCAAGTTGCTGAGTATTATCTCAAAATGAACGCTTGGAGTGCTGCGGCCGTTCGTGCTCAATCTGTGTTGGAAACATATCCCGGCACTCCTTCAACGGAACGTGCACTGGAGATTATGGCAGAAGCTTATGGCGAGTTAGGTCAGAACCAACTGAAGCAAAACGTGCTCATGGTAATGCAAGCTAACTTCCCAAACAACGAAATCTTATCGAACTAAGCGTAAATGCCCCTTTATAAGGGGCATTTTTTTATCTTAAGTTCACCGTTTGATGCCCCTTCCCTTTTAGGTTCTGCAGCGCGCCAAGTTCCTTTTCATATGGGCAAGAGTCAATAAATACGCTATTCGTGTAAAACTTATCCAACCGCACTACTTTTTGCATTATTTCGTAAAAATCAGTTGACTCAAAAGCCGAAAAGCCTTTAAATTGCGCCCGTCGCCCGAATAGCTCAGTCGGTAGAGCAGAGGATTGAAAATCCTCGTGTCCCTGGTTCGATTCCGGGTTCGGGCACCATCTTTAAATTGGTTGCCTTAGCGATCAGTGTTAAAGAATCGCAATAAAGTACAGTGCAGGTGTGGTGGAATTGGTAGACACGCTAGCTTCAGGTGCTAGTGCCCTTGCGGGCGTGGAGGTTCAAGTCCTCTCACCTGTACCAAATTGCGATTCAAATTAAAATTCGACACAATGTCGGATATCAATGCAGATGTGGTGGAATTGGTAGACACGCTAGCTTCAGGTGCTAGTGCCCTTGCGGGCGTGGAGGTTCAAGTCCTCTCATCTGTACCAACATTTAAACCTCGCTTAGCGAGGTTTTTTTGTATCTGCGATTAAATTTCCTTAAGTAACTTATCACCTTCCTTAAATTTGCTATAACTATTCATACAGACTCATCATAGGGACAGCTCGAGCTCTGCCTAAAGGACTCCCTTGTTTCACCGAGGAAATCCATATGAATGGTCTACAAATAAAACAAAAAATGTTTATTGGCATTCTCGTGCCACTCCTAATGCTACTGACTATCGGTTTTATCGCCATCAATATGATGGGAAAAATCGAATATGGTGTCGAACGCATCTATAACGACCGAGTCGTCCCCCTTGATGATCTCAAAGTGATTGCCGATAAATATGCCGTGGATGTGATTGATGCGGTGAACAAGGCTAATGCCGGCGGCTTTACGGCTTCTCAGGCCATCAATGCCCTTGAAAGTGCTAAATCCACAGTCAATCAACGCTGGCAGAAATATCTATCCACTGAGCTTACCAAGGAAGAATCGAAACTCGCGCAGCAAGCTGAGCGTTTATTTACTCCCGCCAATGAACAAATAGAGCAGTTAATCACGTATCTTCGGGGATTAAATGGCGATGTGGTGCATCAACTGAACGACAAAATATTACCTCTGTATAACGCCATCGATCCCATCAGCGGTAAAGTCTCCGAGCTGATTGATCTGCAAATTGAGATCGCCGGTCAGGAGAAAGATGCCGTAAACGGTATTTACCAATCCTCTATTTCTATTTTTATCACCCTTGCGGGTATCGCCATGCTGATAAGCATAGTGATTGGGCTCTGGGTGAATCGCAGCGTGATGAATCCGATCCGTGATATTGTTGAAAATCTTAAGACGATACGACAAGACTCTGATCTCACCGTTAAGTTTAAAACTTTCAACGACGATGAACTCGGGCAGATCTCCACTAGCCTGACCCAAGTGATTGAACATCTGCGGGGCATTTTGCACTCAATTGCCGAAGCCGCAAATACGGTCAATAGTTCAGCCACTGAACTAAGTAGTTTTACCCAAGCAACCAATAAACGCATGCAGCAGCAACAGGCGGAAACCGAACAAACGGCAACGGCCATGAATGAAATGACGGCAACTGTTGCCGAAGTGGCTCAAAGCGCCGCAGCGGCTGCAGATTCTGCCAAGGATGCGGATAGTTATGCCGCCAACGGTAATCATATTGTGATGCAATCCATCACCAGCATGTCGCAACTTTCGGAGCAAATTCAGAAAACGGCGCAAGTGATTGGCTTTTTATCCAATGAAAGCCAAAACATCGGTCGGGTATTGGATGTGATCAAAAGTATTGCCGAACAAACCAATCTACTGGCACTAAATGCGGCGATTGAAGCCGCCCGCGCCGGAGAGCAAGGTCGAGGTTTTGCGGTGGTCGCCGATGAAGTCAGGACATTGGCGCAGCGCACCCAAAAATCGACTCAAGAGATTGAAGCGATGATCGCCACTCTACAACAAGGCGTAAAAGAAGCGGTGAATGCGATGGAGGTTGGTATCAATCAAGTGGATGATGCCAACGATAAGGCGAATCAAGCTGGCCAAGCATTAAAAGAGATTGTCGCCTCCGTCGACAATATCACCGAGTTAAATACTCATATCGCCACGGCTGCCGAGGAACAAAGCAGTGTAGCCGAGAGCATCAACCGCAGCATTATCGCCATCAGTGATATTGCCGAACACTCCACTAACTCAGCCTTAGAGTTGAGTGAATCCGTACTTAATCTCACAAAACTTGCCAATAGTATGCGTAATCAGGTGAGTGCATTTAGGCTGTAACACTTCTTCGTAGGCACAGGTTCACTGTGCCTACGACTTCATTACTCAATACCTATCTTCACAAAAATCACACCTAACAGTTTTAGGTGTGATTTTTATTGATCCAAATCAAATGTATCTTTAAACTAAAATAACATTCATAAATAAAGCATGTTAAGGATTCATTATGTTGGATAGCCGTACCATCCAAGTGATTAAAAGCACCATTCCCCTACTCGAATCTGCTGGTCCCGCACTCACTCAACATTTTTACGAACGGATGTTTAAACATAATCCTGAGTTAAAAGATGTATTTAACTTGGCACATCAGCACTCAGGCGGTCAGCCCGTCGCGCTGTTTAACGCTGTTGCGGCCTATGCCAAAAACATTGATAACTTAGGTGCACTCGGTTCGGCTGTTGAGCGTATCGCCCACAAACACACAGGATTTTTAATCCAACCAGAACAATATGCGATTGTCGGTAGCCACCTATTGGCGACACTCAAAGAGCTGGGTGGAGAAGCCGTCACAGAAGAAGTATTAACAGCATGGGCCGATGCCTATGGAGTTTTAGCCAATATCTTTATCAATCGTGAAGCGCAAATTTATCAAGAAAGTGCTCAGCAGGATGGCGGCTGGTCGGGAGTGCGTGAATTTATCATTAGTGAGAAAAAAGCCGAGTCCTTAGAAATAGCCTCCTTTGTATTAACGCCCGTGGATGGCAAAGCGGTAAAAGACTTTGTTCCAGGACAATACTTAAGCATTAAGGCGCAACATCCTAAGCTTGCCTTCGATGAAATTCGCCAATATTCGCTCTCGGATGCTCCAAATGGTCAAAGCTATCGGATCACGGTAAAGCGTGAGCTTAATGGCCAAGTATCAAATCTACTGCACGATGTACTGCAAGTCGGTGACACACTTTCAGTGATGCCACCTGCTGGCGATTTCACTTTAGCGGTTCAAGCTGAAACACCTGTCGTATTGATTTCAGCTGGAGTTGGGCAAACGCCGATGAAGAGCATGTTAAATCAACTCTTAAAGCTTAGACATCCAAGTACAGTGACTTGGTTACATGCCTGCGAACACGGTGGAGTACACGGATTTAAATCGGCCATCAAAAATAAACTCGGCCAACATGCGAATCTTGCCAGCCATGTATGGTACAGAGAGCCGACAAAGGCTGATGTGTTAGGCCAAGATTATGATTTTGAAGGCACAATGGACTTAACCTCCGTCGCCGATAAAATCGTGGCCAACGCACACTACTATTTCTGTGGTCCGATTGGCTTTATGGCTTCGATCAAACAGCAATTACTCGCCTTCGGTGTACCTAGCGAGCAAATGCACTATGAAGTCTTTGGCCCTCATGCCGAGCTCTAAGGCTGCAACGTCATTATCAATCATCGATAGATAACGAAGCACAAAGCCATCTTCCCGCAAGGCAAGGTGGCTTTGTGCTTGTTCCATAAACGCTGAGTTAGGCAGACTTCCCAGCAAGATAGACAGAAGCCACCTCCTGTGCCGTTAACATACGACTCTCGCCCGGCTTTAAGCCATCATCCAAGGTAATCTCACCGATAGAAAGCCGATGCAATCCCACCACAGGATTACGGAAACGACCAAACATCCGCTTGATTTGATGATACTTTCCTTCCCTTAACGTGACTTCAGCAATATGAGTGTCGAGGATAGTCAGCTTTGCTGGCTGCGTGGTGATATCTTCAAAGCCAAAATACATCCCCTGGGCGAATGCCGCGATATATTCCTCACTCAAAGGATTCGCTAAAGTCACCCGATACACTTTATCCACCTTTTGATCGGGCGACATGAGTGCCTCGGACCAACGGCTATCATTGGTCAGCAGCAATAAACCCGAGGAGTTTAAATCTAACCGCCCTGCAATATGCAGCTCATGGCGAGCATCGCAGTCGAGTAAATCAATCACTGTGCGGTGCTCTGTGTCTTTGGTGGCACTCACTACGCCTACGGGCTTGTGTAGCATTAGATAAACGGGTTTATTAGCCTGTAAGACTTGTCCATCAAACACAATATGGGAAAATTCATCCACCAGCAGATCGAGCGCTTTTGCAGGCGCGCCATCCACATACACTCGCTCCGCCAGCAAGAGTTCTCGCACGGCTTTACGGTGAATTTGTAGCTTAACAGCAAGGTATCTGTCGAGACGACCACGTTTTGATTGCATAACCCCACCCAGCGCTAAGATAAAGGCGCAATGCGATAGGCGCAGCGACGGGCGCCGTCGATGATATGCTCTTCACGGCTTACAGTAGCGATATCGGCAAATAATTGCTGGAACTGTTGCAGTTCGGAGCGGCAAAAGTTTTGGCACTTAGTTGCAGCGCTGCAAATTGGACAGTGATTCTCAAGCAACCAGAAAACGCCACCCGCTTGTTCCTGCGTCGCCATATAGCCTTCGAGGGTACGCAGCTCCACTAGTTTAGTTAAACGACTGGCAATATCCGTCATGCCTTGCATCGCGCTGCGATACTGCTGCATAGCGTTTTGCTCCCTATGCTCAATCAGTTTATCCAAACCTTGATCGCCAAATATCATTTTAACGGAATCAATCAATTGCAAACTAAGCTCACTGTGGCGATCGGCAAAGTGAGTCCGACTCTGCTCCGTAAGTCCCCAATATCGGGTTGGGCGTCCACGGCCTTCGACTCTATCTTCAATATCGACATCACCTGCATCCTCTAAGGCCTGCAAATGCTGCCGAACCCCCATAGTGGTCAGGGCCAGTTCTTCCGCCAGGGTCTTTGCCGTTAAAGGACCATGCAGCTTGAGTA
The DNA here is from genome assembly GCF_019457435.1 of Shewanella sp. FJAT-51649. Classification (NCBI taxonomy): domain Bacteria; kingdom Pseudomonadati; phylum Pseudomonadota; class Gammaproteobacteria; order Alteromonadales; family Shewanellaceae; genus Shewanella; species Shewanella sp. FJAT-51649. The sequence continues at coordinate 3,658,330 of NZ_CP080411.1, forward strand.
ATTGAATAATCTTATCAGTGGTTTTCATATGCACTCTCCGCTCTTCGCCTCGGATTATCCCTCAATCGCCTACCTTTTAACAGAATAAATAAAGTTTTTTATTTATTTTATCCTTTACAAGATTAAATAAAGTAATTACCTTACAAATAATTTATAAACAAATAGGTTTACATAATGAACTTACTCATCATCAGCACTAGCCAAAGAGCTCACTCACAAAGCGCTAAAGTCGCGAGATACATAGCCGAAACCAGTTTTTTATCACCTCATAGTGTCGGTTACGACGCTATCCATCACTTAGAGCTTTGCCAGTTCAATCTGCCATTCTGGGACGGTGAAGAAGACAACAAGGGCGAACATTGGCCTGAGATTGAGCAAAGAGTAGATGCTGCGGATGCCCTCGTTTTGATCACACCTGAATGGGGTGGAATGGCATCGCCACTGCTTAAAAACTTCCTGTTGATGTGTAGCCGTCAGGAAACCGCCCATAAGCCGGTGTTGTTGATTTCAGTTTGCAGCGGCATTAGCGGTGCCTACCCCATTGTAGAAGTCAAAATGAATGCACTCAAAAACAATAAATTAGTGCCGATTCCCGACCATTTGATCATCCGTAATGTCGAGAATGTACTCAACGCTACGCCCCAAGGTACGCGGGATATCGACCTCAGGGAAAGAATGCAATACAGCCTGTTTATGTTGCATCAATACGCCCAAGCCTTAGCGCCGATACGCCAACGCCATGTTCATCAACCCTACCCCAAGCAGCAGGAATACTGCTACGGTATGTAAGCAGCTTGGATGTTTATCACTCTGACTAAAATCATTACAAGGAACGCATTATGATCCATTTAGAACATATCAACCTAGTCGTTGACGACATCCCCAAAGCACTCACTTTTTATCAAGCCGCCTTCCCCCATTGGCGTGTCCGTGGCGGAGATAAAGGGACTTGGTACGGCAAAGCACGCAATTGGATCCACTTTGGCGATGATTATCAGTACATTGCCTTTAGCGATAATGGTGAGGGCGAAAACCGCGACTTAACGGGTCATCAAATAGGCTTAGCCCATTTTGCCTTTGTGGTAAGTGATTTAGATGCCGTGATTGCCAGACTAACCCAAGCCGGTTTTCCGATAGCTAAAGATGGCATGGAAGATCCTTTCCGGCGCAATATTTACTTCTTCGATGCCCATGGCTTTGAGGTCGAGTTTGTGGAATATCTCAGCGATCTGCCCAACGAGCGCAATCGTTATTAAGCGCTAATCCTAAGGCGACGGGATACATAAATTCAGTATTCCTCGCCTTATCCACTCCTTAGAACCACCCTAAAAATCGTTACTTTGACAGGCTAAACCGCTAAACTAGCGCACAATCAGGCTCTCCAATATTAGATAACTCGATGACAACACCTTATTGTTATTCCACTACTTATATCTTAGATAAAGCGCATTTTGACGAGTGTTATACCCAGTCAGTTAAACCCGATCCCACGCTCAAACCTTACTATAAGGCCATGGGGTTTGGACTCATTGGTATTGCACTGATTTTTGCGGATGTCAGCCTCTATTTGGCCTATTTCTTTGTCGGACTTGGGGTGATTGAAGCCTTGAATGTGAAATACAACAAAGCCTGGTGGTTGATGCGGCAGATGATGAGTAAGGCCGCCAATAATGAAGTCACGCTTATCGTGGATGAACAAGGGATTAGCACCCAATCACAATACGTTAAAAGCCAAATCCTTTGGACGGATATTTACCGTATTGTACCAACGGAAAAGGGGTTTCTGATCACCCATAAAACTGGCACTAGTTATATTTCCAATCGCAGTTTAGATGAGGCCTGTAGCGCGTTTATTAAGGCGAAAATCTAACCTAAACGTCACAGGCGTTAAAAAGCAAAAAGGCTGAATCATTCAGCCTTTTTGTTAAATACTCAACATCAATAATGACGCTTAAGCCTTTGCTTTTAACTCACCAATCGGCAAAATCGTGCGGCCATATTCATTGTTAAGCACTTGCGCCATCGCAAAGTAAATCGCACTCGCGCCACAGATAATCCCTTCAAAACCCGCAATAGTGCCGATCAAGGCGCTACCGGTGAAATCTCTTGCCGCCAACAGGAAGAACAAAATCGTGAGCGAGGCAAACACAAACTGTTTCGCTCTTGGGTAGCGTAGCGAACCGACGAACATAAAAGCAGTAAAGATCCCCCACAGGGTTAAATACCATCCCATAAAGTGGGTTGGGCTCGCCGCAATCCCAGCATTAGGCATTAAAATCAGCCCGACTAAGGTTAGCCAAAATAAACCGTAGGAGGTAAATGCGGTTGTCCCAAAGGTATCACCCCGCATAAAACACATAATGCCGACAATGATTTGGCCGAGTCCGCCATAGAAAATGCCCATCGCTAAGATCATTGCATCAATCGGAAAATAGCCCGCATTGTGAATGTTCAGCAGGATAGTCGTCATACCAAAGCCCATTAAACCTAATGGAGCAGGATTCGCCAGTTTCGTCGACACAGGAAGTCCCCAAAAATAAATAAGTTAATCTCAGCACCTAGATACACTCTAGGTACTTATTATTTTATAAAAAGCGGCGAATTCTAGATAACTAATAAAGAGATCACAACCAAAATATCAATACTAGACAAAAACATAAATTTATCATTAAAAATCATAATCATAATAAATATAAAATTCAATTAGACCTAAAGTTTAAAAATTAATCCAATAAGATTCAAACAACTACAAAACATCGACATAAAGAGTGCGCCACATCTGATTTATCGGTTAATTTTGCTCGACTTCAAACTTCCCATTTCCCCACCTAAAAATAACGTTAGCCCACATAGGGCTAAAGCCTAAAAAACATTAACTTCATCCCATAACGCCATCAAAGATGAGATAAGTCTAGTTTTAGACAAATTGATAACATTTAGGCGCGCGGGGCAAGGAAACTTAAGCCCTTTTAGAGAGTCTTAGAGGGAAGAGCTCAGCTTGGCGTAAGAGAGGATGCGATTGAGTGGCATTGTATGGAGGGTTCATCTTTGCAAAACAGGCCTCAACCCTCGATAAAGCTGCCCATAAAATAAGCGACTTTGGCTGGCAAAAATGGCTCACCAAATTAGCGAAAAATTATTTATATCTAAAAAATAATAGCAGTGATAGATTGCTATCTGTTGACGCAGCGGCATGATGGGAAACCAGTTAGGCTGTTGTTAACTATCAATAACTAAAGGAAATAAAATGAAAACCTTATCAGCTGTTATCACACTATCGGCACTTATGAGTTTCGCAACCTTTGCCGACGAATCGACACTTCCTCCCGCCCCTGCAAATGATATCGCTCAACTGACAGAAGTGTGCCAACAAATGGCCTCTGAAGATCAGGTCGAAAATGCCGAGCTTAAACAATATGTGCTCGACTGCGTGAATGACCAGCTAACAGAAATGGGTTATCAAACCGTAAAAGAGCTTAACTGATCGTTTTTACTTCCTTTAGCCTATAAGCTCTTTCGGGTTTTAGCGCCTTGTCCTTATGCCATTCACATTCTGAATGGCATTTTTATTGTGCAGACAAACAGATTTGGCAAACTTTCACCTCACAAAACACTACAAAATAGCAACTAAAAATCACCAAGCTTAAAAAACCTAAACAAAGGTATTTTTTGCTTTTATTTTGTCTTTCAAGTGATTGCGTAATCTACATATCAGCTATTTATATGATATCTGTATCATTTTGCATCCCTAAAGGTGAAAGCACTGTGGAATTAAGCATAAAATGCTAATCTGTTGCCCATTATTGACAGACATTAAACCCGAACGCAAAATCATGTATCGAATTCTATTTATCTTACTCGCCGCACTTAGCCTGCCTTCAATAGGAATGGCGAAGGAGCCGTGCGTCACTAAAGATGAATGTATTGAAATGCGTAACTGGGATTTAGGGGTGGCGATCGGCTGGGGACAGAAGACCAATCCATTGCGAGATTTTGATGATATCCCAGTCTTCTTTATTCCCTCCGTAGCTTACTATGGTGAGCATTGGTTTTTTGATAATGGCAACTTGGGCTACAGTTTAACCGAGCAGAAGTACTTCAGCTTAAACTTAGTCACCAGTTATAGCTTAGATAGGGCCTACTTTTACCGTTGGGATCCGTCCAATATCTTCCTAAAACGCAGTTCACAGGAAGAGGCCAGACTGCTCTCAACCAATACCGCCCTGAGCAGTGAGCCAGACCCCGTATTTAACTCCTTAGAATCGCGCAACTTTACTATGCTCGGCGGCGCTGAAGCCTTTATTTATAGCCCGTTAGGTGTAGTGAGATTGGCCTATACCCATGATATGTTTAATGTACACCAAGGGTCCGAAGCGCAAATCAAATGGACCTATGGCTGGCATTTAACGCGTTGGGTGATGGATATGTCACTCGTATTCGATTGGAAGAGTACCAATGTGGTCGACTATTACTATGGTGTTCGCCCGAGTGAAAATGATTATTGGAGCCAACATTACCATGCCGATGCAGGTTGGAATAAAGGGATAGAAATGACAGCCCGTTATATCTTAACTGATAACTGGGATATGCTTTTTGCGTTCCGCTACACACAACTTGCAGACGAAATTGCCGCCAGCCCCTTGCTCGATCAAGACTATAGCAGCACATATTTTATTGGCGCGGCATATAGGTTCTGACACTAGTGACTCCCCTTCATATCAGGATGCTGTGCGTGTTAGGCCTAAGCGTTAGCTTGATGGGGCCCAGTTATGCTCTTGCAGCATCAAATGAAGAGTCAACCTTAAAACTCACCCCCGAAATCTGTATCACTGGGGATGAAAGCCAAGCCTGTGAGATCCGCGTAGAGTTACAGTGGCAACTAGCCAACGACGAGCTAGTCTGTATCTTGTCCGATAATAATGCCTATCCTAAATGGTGCAGCGAATCACTGGAACAGCATGCAATAACGTTGAATGTCAGTACGTTAAACGATATTCAATTTATCTTAGTGAGTAAGGACACCAATCAAACACTGGCTGGAGCCAAATTAAAAATTACGTCAACCTCGCAGCCTCAGGTGCGCAGACGTTACCGTAACCCTTGGAGTTTATTTTAATGACGAATCCACAATCACCCCACAGAGTGTTATTGGTTGAAGATGATGTCCGTCTTGCGAATTTAATCGTAGATTACTTGAAATCACACGGTATGCACGTTGAAGTCGAGCGCCGCGGTGACACAGTCTTAACCCGCTTAATCAACTACAAGCCCGATATCATACTGCTAGACATTATGTTGCCTGGTCTAGATGGCCTTAGCCTGTGTGAAAAGCTGCCCGATTACTTTGCTGGCCCGATCCTGCTGATGAGTGCCCTAGGGTCGAGCGAAGATCAGATCAAAGGCTTAGAACTCGGTGCCGACGACTATGTGGTGAAACCCGTCGACCCAGCACTCCTGGTTGCCCGTATCAACAACCTATTGCGCCGCCAAAACCAACCGCCGCAAGCCGAATCCCACTGCCTGACCTTTGGTAAACTGAGTATCGATCCCCATACCCATGCTATCCGCCTCGACAACAAAGAAGTCGATCTCACCAGCCATGAATTTGAACTCCTCTGGTTACTGGCTTCACAGGCGGGACAAGTGCTGAGCCGTCAGTACATCTATCAATTACTGCTTAATATTGATTTTGATGGTAAAGACAGAAAGATAGATGTGCGTATTTCAAGGCTGCGTAAAAAGCTCAACGACAATATCGAGACCCCCTTCAGAATTAAAACCGTCTGGGGACAGGGTTATCTCTTCGCCCCTGAGGCTTGGAACAACTAAGAGCTGCCGTGAAACGTCTCTTTATCAGCTTATATTTACTGCTGAGCCTCAGTTTTCTGGGCATAGGCTGGACACTGGACAGCCTGTGGCAGAAAAATGTGGATGAAAATAATGCGTTAGATGCTCCTCTGGTTGCGTTAGCCCAGTTGCTAACACAGCTACCAGAGGAGAATCGTAACGCCTATCTTGAGGCGCTGCCCAGCCATGATCAGTTGCCCCTTAATCTGCTCAGCCCAGATCAAATCGCGCTAGCCAAGGATCAACAGCTCACGCTCAACCATGTGGTCACCACCACAACCAGCGAGGGCGAGCAATTCCAGTTTATTCAGGTTGGCGAGCAAGTGTTGATGGCGGGCCCCATAGAGATAGACCCAAGAGCCTCATTGCGAAATCTGTTTACGCTGTTTTTCTATCTCTCACTGGCGTTAGTTGCGCTGATTTGGGTCGGCCCGCTGTCGCGGGATTTAAGCATCTTACGTAAGGCCACCAAGGATTTTGGCGAAGCCAAATGGGATACACGCATTAGCCTCTCAAACCGCTCGCAGGTTAAACCCTTAGCGAACACCTTTAATGAAATGGCGCGCCATATCAGTGCGTTAATCGAAAACCAAAAACATTTATCCAATGCGGTTTCCCACGAGATCCGCACCCCACTCGCACGGCTGAAATTCGCCCTCGCCCTAATGCCGATGTACTGCCAGCCCGATTCTGACGAGCAAAAGCGTCAGGATTTTCTCAATGAGATGCAGCTCGACATTAAGGAAATGGAAAACCTGCTGCAGGAACTGCTGACTTACGCCAGTCTTGAGGCTCAGCGCGAAGGCACGCCTTTAGACGAATACGATCTGCTTAGCTTAGTTAACCAGAGCATCAAACGCTTGAGCAGCTTAAGTGATACCCCCATCAGCTTACAGGCGGAGATGACAACTCTCCCCTTGGTCGGCGAACCCGCTCTGATTGAACGCGCACTACAAAACCTGCTGACCAACGCCCAGCGTTTTGCTCGCCAGCAAATATTGATTGAAGTCAGCCAAACCCCGCAAAGGGTGACTTTAAGTGTTAGTAATGATGGGGAGCCTATTCCCGAGGTGGATTTACCTATGGTGTTCGAGCCCTTTTATCGCAGCCAATCGGTGCAAAATGGTAACAAGGGTCATGGCTTAGGTCTGGCGATTATCAAACGAATTATGCAACGTCATCAGGGCGAAGTAAGCGTCAGCAGCAATCCCACTCAAACGCGCTTTACCTTAAGCTGGCCAAAGAAACGGGAAATTTAAGCGTTTTACTGGCGCTCTCAAAGTCAGATTACTCCTCGAGGTCAAAATCCCCAAGATCTAACTCAGCGGCGTCTTGCGGCGCAAAATCGAGTTGTGGATTAAGCGCCGCCCTCTCCTGCTCAAGTGCTTGCTGACGGGCTTTATATAAAGCCAACTGCCGCCGACGCTTACGTTGGTGGCATAAACGGATCACATCGTGCTTTTGGGCATCAGTGAAGTGCAACCAATTGAATCGCTCCTCACGATTACGCAGGCAACCTTTGCAATAGCCGCGGGCATCGGTTTGGCACACACCGATGCAGGGACTAGGTATTTCGAAAAAGGCTAACTGTTCCATGATGTTGAGCGACTCTACCAATTAAGCATCTAAAATACGTGACCTTAGAGACACAAGTAAAACAAGACAAAAATTAAACACTTTTCACTAAATTACTTGCAGTCTTACTGTTAATCAAGGCACATTGAACAGAGTTTGTACAACTTGGAGTGCCATCATGGGATACAAAAATATCGCCAGTCTGTTTGTCGCCTTGGTCTTAGTCAGCGCCTGCAGCAGTAAGCCGAAAAATGATTACGATCTCAATTACGACTTTAAGGCATTACAAAGCTTTACCCAGCTCGCTCCCCAGCCCAGCGACGACCCACTCAGCGCCCAGCGCATTCAAACCGAAATCACCCAGCAATTAAGCCAAAAGGGCTTTACTGAAAATGCCTCTTCCCCCGATTTTAAAGTCGCCTATGGTTTACTAACTCAAGACAAACCCAAAGACTCAGGCTTATCCATAGGTTTAGGCACGGGCAGTTTTGGCCGCTCTGGCGGCATTGGCGTAGGTACGAGCGTCGGCGTGCCGCTTGGCAGTGACACGGCAAAAATCCAAACTATTCAAATTGATATTATCGACACTAAAACCAATAAGCTGATTTGGCGCGGCACCGATAGTTTCGATTTTGATGGCGGCGGCGATAAAAAAGCTCAAGACACAGCCAAAGCCGTTAGCCGGATTTTGGCGCAGTTTCCACCGCAGCCATAAGCCTGATTAAAACGGCGCTGATTGCTCTGATGGCGGTTAGCCCTTGATGATTTAAACCACAATGGTTTAAATCACCGTGGCTTATACAATAGCCAATAAAAATGGGCGATAAACGCCCATTTTTATTGCCGAAGAAAAGACAAATTTCTATCTAAGTTAGAATTAAGAAAATAACCCAGATGATAGATAACGGTCGCCCCTATCGCACACAATTGCGACCACAACGGAACCCGGATTCTGCCTCGCAATCTCGAGCGCCGCAAACACAGCACCGCCAGAACTCACGCCAGCACAAATACCTTCTTCACGGGCCAAGGTTCTCGCCATGGCTTTCGCATCTTGCTCCTCAATATCCATCACCGCATCGACACGGGTAGCATCGAAAATACCCGGTAGATATTCCTGCGGCCAGCGGCGGATCCCCGGGATCGAACTGCCATCGGCGGGTTGTAGCCCGACAATAGTGATATCGGGATTGCGGCTCTTTAGGTATTTCGACACGCCCATGATAGTGCCTGTGGTACCCATGCTAGAGACAAAGTGAGTGATCTTACCTTGGCTCTGCTGCCAAATTTCGGGACCAGTGGTCTGAAAATGGGCGTTAGCATTATCTTGATTATTGAACTGATCCAGCACCTTACCTTTGCCTTGTGCCTGAAGATCTAAGGCTAAATCCCGCGCGGCTTCCATATTGTCCACCAGCAGCAACTCGGCGCCATAGGCCTGCATGGCATCCTTACGCTCCTGGGTCGAATTCGACGGCATGATCAGGATCATCTTGTAGCCTTTAATCGCCGCAGCCATGGCTAAGGCTATGCCCGTATTGCCACTGGTGGCTTCAATCAGGGTATCCCCGGGGGCTATCTCTTGGCGAAGCTCCGCCTGAATAATCATATTCAGCGCCGCTCGATCCTTTACCGAGCCAGCCGGGTTATTCCCCTCCAGCTTTAACAATACCGTTGAGCTACCACAATCAAGCCGCTGCAAACGCACCAGCGGAGTTTGCCCAATACAGGCTTCAATAGTCGGAAAGTCAGACACTCGGTTATCCTTTATTTGATAAAAGCGACTCAGTATTCGAGTATTTTAAGATGCTTGGACGCAACAAACACGTGAATATCATCAACGGCATACAATTAATCGCTCATAGTTATTCAAAAAAGTTCTATTTGTGTGGCTTTTTATAAATAAAATCTTCTATTACTCTATTCCTATACACTGACACAGTTGCCAGATTAAGGAGTACAAAATGCCAGTAAAATTGACTAAAGCCCTGCTGGGAACCCTATTACTGGGAACCTCCCTCAATGTGGCAGCCGCCGATCAGACACTATTAAATTCCTCATACGATATCGCGCGGGAATTATTTAATGCCTATAACCCTGTTTTTGCTAAACATTGGCAAGAACAAACCGGCAAGACCGTTGAAATCAAGCAATCCCATGCGGGTTCTTCCGCTCAGGCTCGCTCGATTCTGCAGGGCTTACCCGCCGATGTAGTGACCTTTAACCAAGTCACCGATGTGCAAATCCTGCATGACCGCGGCAAGTTAATCCCAGAAAACTGGCAACAACTGCTGCCTAATGCAAGCTCACCTTACTACTCTACCATCGCGTTTTTGGTACGTAAGGGCAATCCAAAGCAAATCAGCGACTGGAATGATTTAGCGAAAGATGACGTTAAGCTGGTGTTCCCGAACCCAAAAACCTCGGGTAATGCGCGCTACACCTACTTAGCAGCCTTAGGTTATGCCCAGAAAAACTATGGTAAAGATAATCAGGCTTCATTAGATGAGTTCTTGAAGAAGTTCCTCGGTAACGTTGCCGTATTCGATACGGGCGGCCGTGGTGCAACCACGTCGTTTGTAGAGCGTGGCATCGGCGATGTGCTGATCACCTTCGAATCTGAAGTGAACAATATCCGTCAGCAATATGGTGCCGATGATTACCAAGTTGTCGTGCCTAAAACCTCGATTCTGGCGGAATTCCCCGTTGCCGTCGTAGAGAAAAACGCAAAGCGTAACGGCACTCAAGAATTAGCGACCGAGTATTTAAACTATCTTTACAGCGAAGAAGCACAACGTTTGTTAGCCGGGTTTAACTACCGCGTTCACAACGAGAAGGTTGTTGCCGAATTTACCAAACAGTTCCCAGCGGTTGAGTTAATGACCGTTGAGCAAATCATAGGTAACTGGGACAACGCCATGAAGACCCAATTTGCCAATGGCGCCAAACTGGATCAGTTATTAAAACGTTGATCATCCGCTTGGGTACCTAAGTCACCAAATCCACAACCCGGGCAATGTCCCGGGTTTTGTGGTTATATTGCGGCAACGGACAAGGTCGCTATCACAAGTTGTCTTTATCGCGATTGAGCAATAACGTGCTAATGGCATAATAATATTGGATTAACTCCATTAACCTTATCGGGTGGTTATTCAGTGATATTTAATAATGGGCGCTTACGCCACAAGCGGGTTTTGCCGGGGTTTAGTATCAGCCTAGGTGTGTCTTTACTGTTTGTTAGCTTAATTCTCTTGCTTCCCACCACTGGCCTGATTATGCAAACCAGCCAGATGAGCTGGGCCGAGTATTGGGGCGTGATTGCAGATCCCCGCGTGCTGGCAAGTTATAAAGTCACTATTTTATCTGCACTGGCCGCCTCCCTGTTTAACTGCCTTTTCGGCCTGTTACTCGCCTGGGTGTTGGTGCGTTACGAGTTTCCGGGTAAGCGTATCCTCGACGCCTTAGTTGATTTACCCTTTGCCTTACCTACAGCCGTGGCGGGTATCACCCTAGCAACTCTGTACGCAGAAAATGGCCAGATTGGTAGCCTATTGGCCGAAATCGGGATCAAAGTGGCCTACACACCATTGGGGATTGTGGTTGCGATGATCTTCACCAGCATTCCCTTCGTAGTGCGAACCGTTCAGCCCGTATTGGAAGAGTTATCCCACGATGAAGAAGAAGCTGGCATGACCTTAGGCGCAACCGATGGTGCCGTATTTTGGCGGGTGATTTTACCTTCCCTCTGGCCTGCCTTAGTGGTCGGTACTGCGCTGTCTTTTACCCGCAGCCTAGGTGAGTTTGGCGCGGTGATTTTTATCGCAGGCAATATGCCCTACATCAGTGAAATCACCTCCCTGATGATTTTCGTTCGTCTACAGGAATTTGATTTTGCCGGCGCCAGCGCCATTGCCTCCGTCGTGCTGCTGACCTCGCTGTTGCTGCTACTGCTGATTAACCTGTGGCAGGCGCGTTATTTACGCCGCATTCACGGCCGATAAGGAGCCACCATGAACTCATTTAAACCGTTAAGAGTCGGTGAAGCGCCCCTTATCAAATGGAGCCTAATCACCCTAGCCGTTTTCTTGGCCATGGTGTTATTGCTGCTGCCCTTAGTCAGTATTTTCCAGCAGGCCTTCGTCGGTGGTTGGGAGCGTTATATCGAGCATCTCAGTCAACCCGACTCACTCCACGCCATTGGGTTGACCCTTATAGTCGCCGCGCTGACCGTGCCGATTAACTTAGTGTTTGGGGTACTGCTCGCCTGGAGCGTAACGCGCTTTGAATTTCCCGGGCGTAAGTTACTTATCACCTTGATTGATATCCCCTTTGCCGTATCGCCCGTGGTCGCAGGCTTGCTCTATTTACTGCTTTACGGCAACAGTGGCTGGCTCGGGGCTTGGTTATTTGAGCACGATTTACAGATCATGTTTGCCTGGCCGGGGATTCTGTTAGTCACCATTTTCGTGACCTGTCCCTTTGTTGCCCGAGAATTAATCCCCTTGATGCAGCAACAGGGCGCATCGGAAGAGGAAGCCGCGGTTATTCTTGGCGCCTCATGGTGGCAACTGTTTCGCCGCGTGACTCTGCCAAATATCAAGTGGGCGCTGATTTATGGGGTGATCCTCACCAATGCCAGAGCCGTGGGTGAGTTTGGTGCCGTTGCCGTAGTATCTGGCAATATCCGCGGTGAAACCAACACATTACCTTTGCATGTGCAATTACTTTACGAAGATTATCAGGCCGAAGCCGCCTTCGCGAGCGCGTCACTGCTTGCCTTGATCGCCCTATGTACCTTACTACTAAAAGCCTTAGTAGAGTGGCGCCAACAACGCAGCTTATCCGCCAATGACAACCAAGAGCAGAGCCAATCATTATGAGTATTCGTTTAACTAATATTTCCAAAAAATTTGGCCAATTTCAGGCGCTCTCGCCGCTCAATCTGGATATTCAAGAAGGTGAGATGATAGGTCTTCTCGGCCCTTCCGGCTCGGGTAAAACCACCCTATTGCGGATTATTGCCGGCCTTGAAGGCGCAGATAGCGGCCAAATCCATTTCGGTAATCGCGATGTGACCCAAGTGCATGTGCGCGACCGTAGAGTCGGGTTTGTGTTTCAAAACTACGCCCTGTTCCGCCATATGACGGTTGCCGACAACGTCGCCTTTGGGCTCGAAGTCATTCCGAAAAATCAGCGCCCGTCTAAGGCCGAAATCCAAAAGCGCGTCAGCCATTTACTCGAAATGGTGCAACTTGGCCACCTAGCACAGCGCTACCCTGAGCAGCTCTCGGGCGGACAAAAACAGCGTATAGCCTTGGCACGCGCCTTAGCGACTCAGCCCGAAGTGCTATTACTGGACGAGCCCTTTGGCGCCCTCGATGCTAAAGTGCGTAAAGAACTGCGCCGCTGGTTGCGCAGTCTTCACGATGAGTTGAAATTCACTAGCGTGTTTGTGACCCACGATCAAGACGAAGCCTTAGAGCTTTCCGATAGGGTGGTGGTGATGAGCAACGGCAATATCGAGCAGGTCAATACTCCGATTGAGTTGTACGCCCAACCCAATAGCCGCTTTGTGTTTGATTTTTTAGGTAACGTCAATCGGTTTGAAGCGAGCTGGCAACAAAATCGTTGGACTAATGGTGACGCCTTCTTAGTACCACCGGAGCAAACGCCACTGCAACAAAACGGCGCGCTCTATGTTCGTAGCCATGAGCTAGCACTGGCGGATAAACCCAACAGCCAAGCCCATATTCCCTTTACCATAGTGGCGATAACACCGGTGGGCGCAGAAGTGCGTGTCGAACTGGCGCCTATCGGCTGGCAGAGTGAAGAACTGTGGGAAGCCACCTTTACCCACCATCATCTGCAAGAATTAGGACTGCAAAAAGGCAGTGTGGTCTACGCCACCCCAAGAACGGCTTATTTCTTTGGTGAACAAGGTGATGGCTCGCCTGTGCGTCAAAGCTGGCCCTTCCTCCCGCCGGGCAGCTTGGCCTTCGATATTTAATCGCAGCCAGCATTCGTCTACTGCACATAACAAAAAAGCGCTGACAGTCATGTCAGCGCTTTTTTTATTCACTCTTGGCAGCTTAACACCAGCTCCGAGCGAAGTCGTTAGCGTAAAACTCCACTAGTGCCCATCGAAGAACAGATAGTTTAGCCAGCCCTGCATCCGCAGCAGCACTTTACGCATCACGGCCACATGGTGGAAATGTTCTGTATACACAGCCACTTGCCCAGCAACGCCCGCCGGGAATTGGCTGCGTATCGCATCATCTTCAATATCGATTAATACGATAACCCGGCCACTTTGGAACAATTGATTAGACGATTGCAGCGTACCATTCATCTGAATTTCCCCCTCGGCCATTGCGGGGAGAACCTTAGCAACTTTGCCCTTAAACACTTGCCCAGGCGCCGCATCTAATACCACTTCCGCCTCATCCCCTTCTTGCAAACGCAGCAGGGAGTTTTGCCAGAATGCGCCGGCAAAATAACGCTGCTCATCGGGGATAAAACTCATCACCGGCCGTAAAGGTAAAGGCACCGCCATTGCACCTGGGCGCAGCGCCATTTGGGTGACTATTCCATCGGCGGGCGCCCGCACGACGGTTTGCTCGAGATTATAGAGCGCGCTTTCAAGATCCCCCTGTAGTCCTGCAACCTTCGAATTGACCCCATCCACATTGGACTCATAGGCAAGACGTGCGCGTAACTCTTCGGCCTGTGCGGCCGTTAGCTGAGCCTCAGAGGCTAAAAACAGTTGGCGACGATTGTCTAATTCCAGCGCAGTGAAGGGAGAATTTGCCCCACCTTTACGATGGCCTTGCTCATAGCGATCATAGGCCGATTTGTTGCGTTCCCTATCCGCAGCCACTCTAGCCACATTCGCCTTGGCAGCTTCCCAAGCGGCCGCAAGTTGTGGCACTTCTTGCTCCGCCGCTAACAACGCCGCTCTTTTACGTTTTACCACGGCTTCGAAGGGAGCTGGGTCGATTCGAAACAGCACATCCCCTTGTTTCATCGGCGTATTTGGCTTAGCCTCCACCGAGATCACTAAACCTTTTACCGCGGGTGTAATCGGGATAGTGACATAGTATTCCCGCGCGAAACGAGAATAGGGATGGTTGTAGTTCATGATAAGTAGCAGCGCCCCAATCAACACTACGCCCCCTAATACGGCGGTCGGCACTGTCCATTTATTCATTGGGATCTTAAACACTTTAAAAATCACAATGCAGATCGAGGCGTAGGTTAATATCAGTAGTAAATCCATGTTACACCTCGGCTTTTGGGCTAGTTTCGGTCACACTGGCTTCAGTGGGTATTGCCTCGGCTTGCTTCACCACCGCAGGCTTGGCTGTCGATTCCAGTTGTTCAAGCTTTGCCTGCAAGGCCAATACCGTTTCCCTTAGCGCTTTAACATCATCCTCCAATGCCTGCTCGCGCTTCATCACGGTATTAAATCCCCAGCCTCTATCCTCTCGATACAAGGTCGCCCAAATCCACAGAAACGGCCAAAGGGCATGCAAGGTAAATAAACTGACCCAGCCCGCGATATGCAATGCATCCTGCTGGGGATGATTGCGCTTTTTCGCAATTTCATAGGGGATATCGTGAATGGCAATCACGCCATAGAAGATCACCACTATGACAAAAAACAAAATGCCTAAGGCAAAATAATCCAAAAACATGTTCAGCTCCCACTCCCTTCCCGCTCTTTATTTCGGTTAGAAATCAATCCTCTTGCCGAAACAGACCTTTGCCAACTGTGCCTATCAATGTGCAGCACAATATAGTTCTACACCATGAAAACAAATTCGCAACAAATCCATTTAAATAGCTTGACCCAAAACACAATTGTTTGTTCCGATGAAACAAATGGCATCGAAGGAAGACTGTCACTAACGACAAGTCGCGTATGCCTAGATGTCTTGACGAAGAAGTGAATTATTTGCCAAATGCAGCAAACGGCGGGAAAGAGATGCTCAAACGTCTAGGCCTTTAAATCTTGTATCGAGAAGGCGCTAGCGAGAGTGAGCAGAGCGTAACGTAAGCACTAGATTTGCGGGAAAGTCATGCCAGCTTAGGTTTTTAAGGGGTAACACTGGATGTAAAAGCTAGCAGACCAAGGTTGGATAACGATATCCCGAGTCACTCTGGGGATTAACCCAAGAAGACAACAGACTAAGCGTTTAATTTCAAACGAGTTAGCATCGTTCTTGCCACTGACTCTCGACTAAATTGAACTCATAGTGGCTATCATGGGGGGCGATATTGGCGTTTAATTTAAAGCGTTGCCCACCCGCGGCAATCCAGCACTGGGAGAACCATTCAATAAGCGCGTTTGTCGCAATCTGCCAAGGGTCAAGATCTTCATCCTTTTCGATATATTCCTCTTCAAATTCATCGGGATAAACATGGTCTATGTCGAGTAAATGAGGATTAACTGGCGAGGCGTATGTAACCTTGCCATCGATATCCATAAAAAATACCCGCACAGGAAATTGGGATGAAAAACCATCGACGAAGACTTCAAATGCCAGCGTGACCACCTCTTGGGGGTAATCATGCGCAATCAATTGCTTAAGAACGGGCTGTAACTCATCCGTGAGATTGTCTAAGTAGACACCGACTTTTTCTGTAAACTCTTGCTCGAAACTCATCTCATCCCTGCTTATCATGCTGTACGACTGGAACGGCGAATATTACTCACACTAAAAACTTGCCATTAGAAACTGGAAAATAATCCATATCGACCAGCAAGTTAACACCAGCGGTAGTGATTTCCAACTCTTTCTCCAACCACAAGCCAACACTAATATCTAAAGTCGCTTTATGGCGGATAAGAACTGGATCCCCCATAAACCACAGCAGAACAATCAGCCAGCCCGGCCTACTCATGGGCATTGACTGTGCGCCCCGCTGCCCATTGCCTGAGAGCATTAATCTTATCGCCCATCACTATGGATAAAGGTTTGGTTTTGGTCAGCTCTTCTAACAACATATCTTGGTCAAGACTGCGCGCTAAACTGCGGGCGCTGTACATGGCGGCGATAACGGCTTGCTCGATTTCAGCCCCCGAAAACCCTTGGCTGTGGCGCGATAGCTGCGCAAGGTCGAGCCGAGTCACATCGATACCACGGCGCTGGCAATGGATTAAGAAAATCGCCTGACGTATGGCCTCGTCGGGCAAATCGACAAAGAAGATTTCATCCATTCGCCCCTTACGCATCAGCTCAGGCGGCAGGGCTTGAATATCGTTGGCAGTGGCGACAACAAATACCTCGGACTTACGCTCTGCCATCCAAGTTAATAGTGTGCCAAGAATTCGGGTCGAAGTGCCCTCATCACTGCTACTGCCGCTTAAGCCTTTCTCTATTTCATCAATCCAAAGGATACAGGGCGACATCATATCAGCCAGCTCGAGGGCGTTACGCAGATTCTTTTCAGTTTCGCCTATGTATTTGTTATATAAGGCGCCCATATCGAGCCTGAGCAAGGGTCGTTGCCATACGCCCGCGACTGCTTTGGCCGCAAGGCTCTTACCGCTGCCCTGCACTCCGAGTAATAACACGCCCTTTGGCGCATCGGGTTGTACCGTAGCCTTGGCATCGGTGGTTGCCTGCGTAGCTGGCGCGCGCTGCTTTAACCATTTCTTGAGATTATGTAATCCAGCAATCTGCGAAAAATCACTGGTGTCGTATTCAAATTGCAGCACACCGTTGAGATCGAGTAATTGAAACTTGGCTTTGTTGATAAGATCCACATCCGAATGGGTAATGGCGCCATCATCCACAATGGCCTTGTGGATCAACCGTCGAGCATCATCTAAGGTCACACCGCGCAGGTTTTCCGCCAGTTTAACTACAGCTTTATCATCCACGGTGAGCGGCATGCCTTGGCCGCGCACTTTATCCACTTCAAGGTAAATCAAGTTCTCAAGCTGGGAGGTACTCGGCAGGGTGAGCTGAAAATAGGCGCAATAACGCTTAATTTCGGGCGGGATCTCAAAGGCATGACTCACTAGCACCAGCGTATGTTGCAGTGCATCGTATTCGAGGGCGATTTCTTTAAGCAAACGGACATTCTTTGGCGCATCAACCACAAAGGGATGAAAATCACAGAGCACATAGATGCCCTGCTGGGTCGTCGATTTTATCTGCCCTAGGATATCGCTAGGTTCAGTATTAAATTTCTGCGCCGCCATGGGTTTATCGACCCGCGTAAGCCCTTGGGTAATGCTCCAAGTAAATAAGGGTTGATAGAGCACATTCGCCACCCGCTTAAGCATGTCTACAACACGGTATTCTTCATAGGTTTCAATCACTACGATGGGCGTTTTAGAACGTAGTACAGCGGTTAAATCGCGAATGTCTTGCATCTTAGGTTTCCATAATCCGTTATGAAACGAAAAGTTAACATAAAACACCGCCACAAACAGGATTTTTACCACGCCCAAACACTAATCGCTCTTAAATAGCTTGATCGAAAACACAGTTGTTAATTTCAGTCTCATGCTTTAGCGCCAATCGGGGTAGACTATGGCCCAAGAACGTCCCAAGGCGTCAATTATCCCAATATAAAAAGGTACCCACACCATGATAGGAACTCCCTACACAGAGGGCGCTCGACGCGCCATGTTGCTTGGCTGCGGTGAGCTAGGTAAAGAAGTCGCCATCGAACTCCAACGCTTAGGTGTTGAAGTGATTGGCGTCGATCGTTACCCCAATGCCCCTGCCATGCAAATTGCCCATCGCTCCCATGTGATCAATATGCTCGACGCTAAAGCGCTTCGCGCCATTATCGAGCTAGAAAAGCCCCACTTAGTGATCCCCGAAATTGAAGCCATCGCCACCCAAACCTTGGTCGAGATGGAAGCTGAAGGCCTTAATGTCGTGCCGACCGCACGCGCGACTCAGCTGACCATGGACAGAGAAGGCATTCGTCGCCTCGCCGCCGAAACCTTAGGCCTTCCAACCTCGCCCTATTTCTTCTGCGACACTGAAGCCGAATTTAATCAAGCCATTGGCAAGATTGGCGTGCCCTGCGTGGTCAAACCCGTGATGAGTTCATCGGGCAAGGGCCAGAGTGTTATCCGTGATGTATCCCAAAGCGCCAAAGCCTGGCAATACGCCCAAGAAGGCGGCCGCGCGGGCGGTGGCCGTGTGATTGTCGAAGGCTTTATCCCATTCGATTACGAAATTACCCTGCTGACCATTAGCGCAGTCAATGGCATCCACTTCTGCGCACCAATTGGCCACAGACAAGAAGACGGCGACTACCGCGAGTCGTGGCAACCTCAAGCCATGTCAGCCGACGTGCTGGCAAAATCCCAAGCAATCGCCAGCAAAGTGGTTGAAGCCCTCGGCGGTTATGGCTTATTTGGGGTCGAGCTGTTTGTGAAGGGGAGCGATGTCTACTTCTCTGAAGTCTCACCTCGTCCGCACGATACCGGCTTAGTCACCTTAATTAGCCAAGATTTATCCGAGTTTGCATTGCATGTTAGGGCGATTCTTGGCCTGCCGATTCCAAATATCCACCAACATGGCCCCAGCGCCTCGGCGGTTGTATTGGTGGAAGGAAAATCGAAAAACATTCGCTATCAAGGTCTTGCCGACGCCTTGGCCGCAGAGAATACTCAGCTCAGATTATTCGCTAAGCCTGAAATCGATGGTCGCCGCCGGTTAGGGGTTGCCCTCGCCCGCGATAAAGATATCGAAAGCGCGGTCAACAAAGCGCTGGATAGTGCATCTAAGGTAAAAGTGATTTTCTAGGCTTGAATGCTTAACGACTTGTCACCGACAACTTAGTGTTCAGTACCGAGATCAGCACCGCGCCCAGCCTGTTGCTGGGCGCGTTATTAAGGCGTTTAAGCCGAGTTAACCGCCATACCTTATTCACTCAAATTGATTTCGCGTCTAATGCAAAAGCCTGATGCAATCCAAGATGGTTTTGAGGCATAGTAGCCCTCTATTTGGCATGACCCACGCTAGGCTTTACTCTTATCCCATGGATTTACGCAGTCGTTATTCCACTCTCTTTCACTCTAAGCGCTTTCAGTCCAAGCACTTTGAGCTCAAGCGCTCAAAATCCTTGCAAGCGATACATAGCACCCTTTCACTTTTGCTCAGGTTATCCCAGCTACTGGCGTTATCCTTTGGCTTAGTTTTCCTATATGCCTGTCAACCTGCGAATCAAGATACATTGAGCATAAAAACAGACACCTCCGCCCAGCGTGAATTAAGTCAAGAGGTGTATGTGTGGCAGCGGCAATGGCGCGATGCCAATCAAAACGCCTTGATCGAAAGCCAAAGCACATTTAATGGCGTGCGCATCTTGGCATTACAAGCCCACCCCAAACCCAATGGCGCGGATATCTGGTTTGAAGTGCAGGTCAACCATGCTTGGTTACAGGCCGATCCTCGCCCTAAAGTGGCGGTAATAAGATTAGATGGCCAACTAACGCGCCTTAATAATCACGAAGCTCTCCAAAAAATCCTCGCACTAGTTCAAGACTGGCAGGCAAAGGGCACCAATCTTGCGGGAATTGAAATCGACCACGATAGCGCCAGCAGCAAACTCGCGGCCTATAACGCCTTTTTACGCGAGTTAAAAAGCCAATTACCCCACACACTTAAACTCAGCATTACCTCATTGCCCGCTTGGTTGAGCAGCCCGGAGTTTCCGCCGTTGTTTGACAATATCGATGAGCTGGTACTGCAAATTCACAGTGTCAGCGACCCACGTTTAGGGTTGTTCGATGCAGCGCAAGGCTGGCGATGGGTCGAGCAGCTGTCACGGTTAGCCAAGGTGCCCTACCTCATCGCCCTGCCGTCCTATGGCTCAGCGGTGTATAGCACAGCATCGGGTTATCGAGTGGAGAGTGAAGTGCCGATGCGAATGCCATTGGCAGACTCAGCATCTTCGCAGCATGTAGCGCGCCAGGAATTGATGGCCGATCCACAGATGTTGCAGTCCTTCGTTAAAAAACTGCACACTTTTGCCGACCCAAGGCTTAAGGGGATGATTTGGTTTCGATTACCCCTAGAAGGGGATAAACGGGTTTGGCCACTCTCGACCCTGATTGCGGTCGCCAAGCAGCAACCACTCGCCCCGCAGATTGAGCTAGAAATCTTAAACCAAGCCAATACTGAGCCTGCCCAACATGAGGCACCGAAAACCAGCTTATTTCAATTAGTGTTAGTCAATAAGGGCAATATTGCGGGCAAGTTGCCGGGCCAGTTGTCCCTAGCGGCGCAGGCGTGCAGCGGGTATGATGCCCAAAACGGTTATCAAGCCAAATTAACCCAAGGAACATTAGTGTGGCAGTTACCGCAAGCCACCTCAACGGAGCGCGCAGCAGAGCCTGCCTCCTCGCAGTTTGCGCCGAATTTAATCTCAGCGGTCGAGCTAAGCCCAAACGGGCGTAGAGTTATCGGTTGGGCACGTTGTGAGTCATTACATTTACAGGGAATTTATGCGCCATAAGCCACATTCATTATCAGCGAATCCTCTCCCTCGCTGGAAAACCAAATTAAAACAAACCAGTCTGATTGGCTTAAGTCTGTTTTCCCCCGCACTGTTAGCCTGTGGCCCAGACTTTCCGCTGCAATTAACCCAAGACAGGCAGTACAACCTAAGCTATTTACCGCAAACCAGTTTTAGCCAGCAACTTAGCGGTTTAGCTAAACCACTGGCTTGGCAGTTTCAAGATGAACCTGCGGCGCAGGAATACCTCTGGGACGAAGTGCATAGTCGCTATCTTTCCCAGACTCGCGCCTATGAAAACAGCGAGTTATCCGAGGCTCAGCTCGCGCTAGTCAATAGCCTGCGTGATGCGCAAAGCTTAGCAGAGGCCGAGCAAATCGCCGCGCAGTTAAAAGAGACCTTAGCGCCCGCCTTAACTTGGTACAGCCTTGGCGCCATGGCGTTTGATGCCAGAGAGTACGATAAAGCCAGCGATTACTTTAAAAAAGTCATCGCCCTACCTGAGAGTGAGCGTGCGGGTCGTAACCTGTGGGCGCTGTATAGCTTATCTCGTATCGAGCTGATAAAGAGCAAAACCGCTAGTGATAATAGCCATTTTGTCCAAGCCAATGCTTATTTGCAGCAGCTACAAGCAGAGGTGACTCAAGGCGCGGCCGATCCGCTGCGCTTGAGTTTGGCTGGCCTTGGCGAGCAGGCTTATATTCTGCTGCATCAAGGCCAAGCTCAAATTGAAGTCACTCGTGGGGAATATGAGCCGCCTAAAATAGATGTAGCCTTAAATCCCGCCACCTTAGATAAGGTTATTGAACTCTATGCCACCCAGTCGGTGCAGGGAGACAGTAGTGGCTATGATTCGCTGCTGATGTTAAGTCGCAGCTTAATGTCTAAAAATATCAATGAGCTAAAACCATTATTACAGCAGCCGAGTGTGCAACAGTTACTCATTGCCTACTGGCAGAGCAGTGCTAATGATTTCGCCTTCGACGGACAACTGATGGAGATGGGCCAAAAGGTTGCCGAAATCCTCACTGTATTCCCAACCGATGGTGTAGTACTGAGCCAGGGTGATAAGTTAGCGGCGATTTACTATCAATTGGGTGACTATGCCAGCGCCGAGCGCATGCTGGCACTCGCCAAACCGAGCGGCTTGACTTGGTGGCTCACGGCGAAGCTTATGCTGCAAAAGGGTGATCAAGCCCAAGCGGCTAAGGCCTATGCCCAAGCAGTGCATCATTTTCCAACCGATGCGACTTCAGGTACTGAGCACTTAAATGCTAAGGATACTCAACAACAGGCCATCGACGCCGATGCCCAGCAAGCCACCTATTGCCGTATTCGCGCCGAGCAGGGCGTGCTATCCCTCGAACGTGGTGAATATGTCGATGCTCTAGGCCAATTACTCGCCAGTGGCGATGAGTATTGGCAGGATATCGCCTATGTGGCCGAGCGCGTGCTCACCACCGCCGAGCTTAAGCTGTTTATCGACAAGCATGTGCCGGTAATGACTTTCGAGTATCCCAAGGACAGTGATTGGTACGATAGTGTCGAGCCAATCAACAATCGCCTGCGTTACTTACTGGGTCGTCGCTTACTGCGTGAAGGTGCCATTGCCGAGGCGCCTGTTTATTTCAGTAATCCCACACTCAACGCCAACGTGCTGGAGTATGGCAAGGCGCTGACCACTGCCAAGAATAGCAAGGGCATTGAGAGCGCCCGCGCCTATTGGGCGGCTGCCGAACTCGCGCGTCATCAAGGGATGGAAATCTTAGGCTTTGAATTAGCGCCGGATTATTCGATTTACGCTGGGATGTTCGACCTAAGGGATTGGTACGCTGCGGATAAGCTCAGCGATAAAGAGCAGCAACGCATTAGTGCCAGCCAAGCGATCCCCGATAAACGCTTCCACTATCGTTACCAAGCCGCCGAGCTAGCAAGCAAGGCCGCCGATCTCGTGCCCCACAACAGCCAAGCCTATGCGGCGCTATTGTGCCAAGCCACAGGTTGGGTGTTATATCGCGATGATGAACTCGCCCGCCGCTACTATAAAAAATACGTCGCCAATGGTCCCTTTGTGCCTTGGGCGGAGAATTTTGGTACGCAATGTGAAACCCCAGATTTTGACCGCGCCGTCGAACGGGAAAAAGCCAACCAAATCGCCAAGTGGAATGCGATTTACCACAAACTGAAAAAGCCCGTGGCCTATGGCTCACTGGTTATCACTGCAGCCTTGATCGGATTTATTGGTCTACGCAGACGATCTCGCCGAGCAAAAAACCATCAAAGCTAAAATCAACTGAGATGAAAAGTTAAATATGCCCAAACAACCCGAAGAGGCTGGATTCAGGTAGTTTGGGCATAAAACTAAAATTTTGTTGTTAGTCTCTATGATGGCTCCGAATACACAACAAATTGACCAATTACAACGAAAACAATGAAGAATCTAATATACATTACAATACTGTTACTTCTTTTGAGTTCAAACAGCTATGCACGGATTTGTTCGTCAGACGAGCCGACTGTCTGTATAGTCTCAATAATACATTTAATAGCCAACCCTGATGATTTTAACAAGAAAATAATAGTTGTTAGCGGTGTATATGATGAATTTGAAGATACATATCGACTCTACCTAGATTATGAGAAATATGAACGCCGAATGTCAGTTTATGCGGTCGAGCTTGAACTATCAGAAACTCAAAAGAAATCACTTCGGGCTCTCAAAGGCGAATACGTTCAAGTTAAAGGGGTGTATAATGCTGATTTAACTGGGGTAATTGGACTTTCTGCTGGTACGGTTACGAAAGTCACTAAATGGTTGCATGATGAACGTTTACAAAAGTAAAGAATCCACCTTCTGAAGAAGGTAGAAGATGAACAAAACCGGACACCCAACCTCAATAGCGCAGTAGCTAACCTCCGACTATGCTTTGGTTAAGCATTGAACAAGGAGGTTTGTATGCCGCGCCCTCGTAGAACTCAGATAAGTCTTGAAGACACACCTTATTATCATTGCTGTAGCCGCGTTGTTCGGCGGGCATTTTTATGTGGTGATGATACCTATTCGGGTAAAAACTACGACCATCGCCGCGCTTGGGTAGAGTCATTATTGTTTGAACTTGAAGCTGTTTTTGCTATTGATATCGCAGCCTTTGCCGTGATGTCTAATCATCTGCATGTGGTGCTGCGAGTCGATATCGAGACGGCCAATCGTTGGACAGACCGCCAAGTGCTTGAGCAGTGGCATAAGTTGTTTAAAGGCGATGAATTAACGCAAAAATTCGTGAAAGGTGAGTTAGTTGAAGCCCATGAGGTGAGCAGATTAAAGCACTCAATCGCTCTTTATCGCAGTCGATTATGCGACATTAGCTGGTTTATGCGCTGCCTCAACGAACCGATTGCAAGGCAAGCAAATCAAGAAGATAACTGCACAGGCAGGTTCTGGGAAGGGCGGTTCAAATCGCAAGCCCTACTCGATGAAGCTGCGGTGTTAGCCTGTATGGCCTATGTTGATTTGAATCCGATTCGAGCGCAATTTGCTGATACACCAGAACAATCCGACCATACCAGTATTCAACTACGTATTCGGGCCGCATTAAAAGGTAAGCAGCCAAGCAATCTCCTGCCTTTTATTGGTAACGAGTGCGACAACCAACCCAATGGCATTGCGTTTTCATTAACGGACTACCTTAAATTGGTAGATGATACGGGCCGAATTATTCGCAATGATAAACGTGGATACATCAGTGAAAGTAGTACCAAGATACTGAACAGATTAAATATCCCCCATGACAATTGGCTCAAGCTGACCACCGAGTTTGGCAAGCTATTTCATGGTCCTGTAGGCACATTGCAAGCACTAACCGATTATTGCGAACACTTAGAAAAGCGACGACGGCATTTTGCTAAATGCTGCCAGCACTTTTACAGCAACTGAAAACTACTTATATCATTTCAAAAGCCCCATCCAGAACACATCCCAAGCACTAAGGGATGAGTTATCTCGTCTGAAATGCTCTATTTTTAAAGGAATTAGCGCAATTTATTGCCTCAGATGTTGTCCCTGCGACTTTGATGGTTCTTTTTTAAACAACATTAACTGTTACAAGTTGTAGGTAAACCGAAAGTGCATTATGTTGTTGATTTAAAATGGGTGGCCAGATTTACTCATTTTGATTGCGTTAATCGCCTTTTTCGTGTTTGTGCTCTTTTAACTTTGGATGTTTTTTCTTATTTTCCTCGGTAACACGTTGTCGTTTATCAGGTGTTCCATCTTGGTTTGTTCTTTTAGGACCAGTTTTGATACCCATTTTGTCTCCTTGAACGAAGTTGAATGAAACCAAAACTAAAGTATTAAAACGGGTCGTATTCTAAAAGCACAAATAAGCAAAAAGTTGCATTTAATCACAAGTTACAACAGAAACAAGGTTGTTGATTACGCACATAACAAAGCATTTAAGAGGGATTCACAACGCTTGGTATTTTGGGTTTGAATAAGCCTTAGTGGTTACGGCACAATGGTTTAGGTTTGGGGGAATGCGTTGTTCCCCCCTTAATGCGGCGTTATGCATTTTGAGGTAATCACATAGTGATTCGGGCAATTAAAAGTCAGTTAAACTTACAACCTCAGTTCTACGCTGAATCAGCGAGAGTTGGCGGTTTCGGTTGCATACTTGGTGGAGTACTAGCGTTTTACCTTTTCCAATATATTTCATCGTTCTTTGGTATAGCCACTGATGTCCCTATCCGGCAATATGATCAAACGATAGTTGTTTTTATGTTCGCAAGCTGCCTCTTAACGCTTATTCTCTGTTTGTACATATTTTGTGTTTTATCGGCTTTCATTTACTACGGAATTAAGTACCAAAATGGACTCATTAGTAAAGACGAGTTTATAAATATCTCTTTTAAAGGTGTTTACCCAAAGCGCTGGCAGAAAGGCTATTGAAAAATGCATAACAAACGCCATCAAAACGCCGCTTTGCGGCTCGACTCGCAACAAATTGCTTGCGTTTGTGGCGGGCGTTATCTCCATAGATATTTTTATCTAAAACAGACTCGTTAGAGTTAAGGTTTTAACTCGAAAATGTCCCCAAACATGCTGTGTGTTTCTTTAAAACTTACAGGCTACGCTGATGCCAAATAGGTGAGCCATGGTGATTAGCGAGACGACCGTCCGCCCCACGGACGGGGCGGTCGAGCATCCAAGGATGGACTCGCTGCGCGTCGGAGAGCGAATACCATGGCTCACCTATAACTTAGCACTTAAATATCGTCTCCCCCCAATTTTATGCCGTTAACGGCACTATCCACCCCATGTATTACACTCTTCAGCACACAACGGTGTGACTTTGGAATAAACGCATTATCTCTTATCAAAAGAAACGTTCTAACCCACAAACCTTAGGGATTTACCCAATTAACTTTGTCACCAGCTAAATAGGCGCTGAGATTTGCCGTCGCGATATTTAGCAGGTTCTGTCGTGCTTCTTTGGTTGCCCAAGCATTGTGTGGGCTGATACTGATATTGGGCGCAGTGAGTAGCGGATTATCCGCACTCGGTGGTTCGGTTGAGAGAACATCAACGCCAGCAAAGACTTTGCCCTGCGCTAATGCCGCCGCTAGAGCTGCCTCATCAATTAAGCCGCCGCGCGCGGTGTTGATCAGTAGCGCCTGCGGCTTCATCAATTCGAGGGTTTGAGTGTTAATTAGCTTGGTCGTTTCAGGAGTGAGAGGACAATGGAGCGAGAGAATATCGGACTCCTTGAATACCGTATCGCGGGATGTCCAACTCACGCCTTGGGGTAAATCACGGGGTTCGGTGCGGGTATTCACTAATACCTTCATGCCGAAGGCTAAGGCGAGTTTAGCGACCTGCTGGCCAATATCCCCGTAACCAATCAAGCCTAAGGTTTTATCTTTAAGGGATTGCAGCGGCATTAAGGTAAAACAAAAGTCACTACAATTGCTCCACTGCCCTGCGGCAACGGCTTGATGGTGCGCCGCAACGGCTTGCGTGTGATGCAAAATATGGGCAAACACCATTTGCGCAACGGCATCGGGGCCATATGCGGGTACGTTGGTGACCACTATGCCTAACTCTTTTGCGGCGGCGAGATCCACCACGTTAGTGCCGGTGGCGAGCACACCGATATATTTAAGCTTTGGCAGTTGGGCTAAGGTATTGGTATCGAGGGGGGTCTTGTTGGTGAACACAATTTCGGCATCCTGAGCGCGGGGGATAATCTCGGCCGAGGGCGTGCGGGCAAAACAGCTAAACTCCCCTAACTCGCTGACCGCTTGCCAGGTTAAATCCCCAGGATTTAAGGTTTCACCATCGAGTACGACTATTTTCATCTTTACCTCTTAACTGCGTTTGCGCCTTGCCCATAAAGCAGGGGAATTAAAAACTGAGTTTGACTCCAAGATTGGCTTGCACTTGCCACATCACATCCGATGTCACATGCCATAGACATTGGTCTTCATTACAAAAAAGTGAGCTGTCACTGTCGATAAAAGTGGCGTAGCCACGCAAGTCCGCAAACAGCGCGAAGTTTTGCGTCATGCGGTATTCAGCACCGCCACCAATGCCCATGGAGAAACGGGTTTCCGTTGACCAATCATCGGGCATCATCCGAGTCACCCCGGCACTGGCGGTAATGTAGGGCTGAAAATCACCACTGGGGAAGAATAAGGTGCCGCCAAGGTGGATATAGTCAACATCTAAGGAGGCGACTAAGTCAGGGGTAAACAGACCGCCGCTTTTCAGCTCGGAGGATTGGCGACTGTAGAGCAGGTAAATATTGCCGGGATCGTTAGTGCCAATCCCTAACATGATGCCGTAATGGCTCGCCTCTTCGATACCCACACTTTGCTTATGATCGGTTTCAGCCTTGTTCGCATCGAGTTCATTGATATCGAACGAGCTACCACCAAAGCTGTAACCACCGTAGGGGGCGACAAACAGCTCGGGTTCGGCATAGGTTGGTAATGCGAGGGTTAGAGGTAACAAACCTGCTATCACAGTTAATCGGTTAACGTATTTCATCTTAATCCCTTATCTGTCGTTATTATTCCTTGCGTCGACAACGTTAACCGAAGCGTTAGCGCATGCCGCGCTCCGATTTCACCCTGTCGTACGCAGCTTGGATGTCCTGCGCTTTACGATTGGCAATTTCCATCATCTCGGGTGGTAACCCCTTAGCGATTAACTTATCGGGATGATGTTCATTCATCAACTTGCGATAAGCCCGCTTCACCTCTTGATCCGTCGCCTCAGCATTAATGCCAAGCAAATTATAGGCGTCGGTAATCGAGGTTTTATTACCATTAGAAGTCTGGTGGAAACGGTATTCCGCTTGCCAACGTTTAAGTAATTCATCGAGTTGCCCACGACCATACCCTAACTCTTGGGCCACCGTCATCAGAATTGCATGCTCAGCGGGATCGAGCTCACCGTCCGATAAAGCGGTTTGAATTTGGATCTCGATAAACATTTGCACCAGTTCTTGGCGACCTTGGGTCACGGCGCGAAAGGCTTGCAGACTGCTGCGCAGGTCAAAACCCGGCTCTTTACCCTCACGGAACGCCTGCTGCGCCTCTTTACGGGCTTCACCCGTTAAGCGCATCTGATCCATCAACATAGTCGCGATACGAATATCGGTCTCAGTCACACGACCCGATGCCTTGGCCACATGGCCCATTACGGCGAAGGTAGTGTTAAAGAATATCCCCTGTCGGTTTTTAGCCTGACCTAAAATCTGGCTAAAACTGGCGCCACCACCGACGCGTTTGTCGTAGAGATGCCCAAGCCATAAACCCAGTAACGCACCGAAAATACGGCCAAACATAAACCCGATAACAAATCCAAAAAACTTACCCCAAAGGCGCATCTTAATTCCCAATTTGATAATTTATTCAGTCACTCAATCGACATAGTGAGTGAAACTTTTCACTCAAGGCGCTAAACGTTAGGCGATATGCCTTACCATTACGCCAGCGCAGACTCTAATGCTTGCAGACGCGCAATCGTCCCGACATCGCACCAGAGTCCATTAAAGCGTGCTCCAGTGATCAGGCCATCGGCCATTTTAGCCCGCAGCAATGGCCCAAGGGCAAAGGCACCATCCGGCGTGCCGTCAAATAATGATGGGCGATATAAACCCATGCCAGAGAAAGTGTATTTTTGCTCGCCCTGCTCACGTACAAGGCCCTGCTCCAAGGCAAAGTCACCGTTAGGATGTTGCTCGGGATTCGGCACCAACCATAAATGCGCCAGAGCAGTATCCGCTAAGGGAGCAATCGTCGGCAAGGCATCGATAAACACATCGCCATTGAGCACTAAAAACGGCGCATCCGAGTCGTCAGTTAGCAAAGGCAAGGCTTGTTTAATTCCGCCACCGGTTTCGAGGGCCGATGCTTCGGCGCTATATTGGATCTTGACCCCAAAGGCGTGACCATCCCCTAAGGTTTCGACCAGCTTATGCCCAAGCCAAGCATGATTTATCACGATATCGACAATCCCTGCCGCGGCCAACTTCTCGATATGGTACACAATCAGCGGTTTACCTAAGACGGGCACTAAGGGTTTGGGCAGCGTGTCGGTCAAGGGGCGTAAACGCTCTCCCCTGCCTGCCGCTAGGATCATGGCCTTCATTGCTTGTCTCCCTGCTGAGTCTCTTTTCCCTTAGCCGCAAACGCTGGTACAACGCGCGATTGCACCCAAGCGGAAAATGGTGTGAGCGCAGGATAAAGGCTGGCGATATCGACAATGTACGACAAGGTTAACGGGATATCGGCCATATAGGCGGGCTTGTTATCCCGATAGTGCAAACGCGCAAAAATCCCTGCGGCCTTGATATGGCGCTGCAGCCCCATTAAATCAAACCAAGTTTGATACTGGGTAAAGGATGTTTGTGTGGGGATTTGCCCTAACTCAAGCACTTGCTGATAATGCTGCCGCATTAATTCCTGCACCATGGTTTGCGGCCAACGCACATAGCAATCCCGCAGTAATGACACGGCATCGTAGGTCACAGGCCCGAGCACCGCATCTTGGAAATCAATCACGCACAACTCGCCCTCTTTGAGCATCAAGTTACGGCTGTGGTAATCGCGGTGCATTCCCACCTTAGGTTGCGCGAGGGCATTGTCTACCAAGAGGTCAAAGCTCTTTTCAACCAGAGAGCGTTCCTCATGGCTTAGTTCGAGCTGTAAATGTCTCTCTAATAGCCACTCGGTAAAGATCCCCAACTCGCGGCGCACAAATGCCTCATCATATAAAGGCAATGGCTGCGTGCTGCCAGTAACAGGGTCAAGGCTTTCAACCACTGAGGCTACCTGAGGTAACAATGCCAAGGCGCGGCGATAGTAGTCCGCGACATTTGCCTCGGTCAGCACAGACAACAACTGAGTATCCCCAAGATCGCTCAGTAGCATAAAGCCTTGCTCGGCATCGGAGACGATGACTTTTGGAACTGTCAGTCCCGCCGCCGCATAGGCATTGGCGAGGGCGATAAAAGGCGCGATAGGCACTAAGGCGGGTGGCGAATCGGCAACAATGTAGCTCGCATCGCGGTCCGTGACCCGAAAATAGCGCCTAAAACTGGCGTCACCGGAAATCAGAATCGGGGTCACATCATAGGAAAAATAACGGTTCAGCCACTGATTAAGGGAAATAAATCTCGAGTCGGATAAGGTCATTTCATGGCTCTTATAGAAAAATTGCTTTATTATAGCTGGCATATAATTTGGAAACAGCTAAGAAATTGAGAGATTTATTTGCTGCGTTGCACTTGTAGTTTGCAACTTTCCCCGTCGATACTTGTCCAGACAAAGAAATCATTATTATTGACCTAAGATGCAGATCCGTTACTTTCTGGCCTTGAGCCTGTTACCGCAAGTTGTCCTGGCAGACGAATCTCCCACAGCCTCAGCGTCACAATGCGTCATTGAACCGCCAGTACCTCGTATCGTATCTCAACCCGGCCTGAGCGCCGCCGATCAAGAGAAAATTCGTATCGTGTCGGACCGCTCCAACGCCGAAATGGGCAAACAAGCCATTTTTACCGGTGATGTGGTCTTCAGTCAGGGCGACAGACACATTGCCGCCGATGAAGCGATTCTCGACCAAGCGACCGAGCAATTCGATGCCAATGGCAACCTCGTTTTCCAAGACAGTATTTTTACCGTTACCGCCGATTCGCTGCAGGCACAAATGCGCAGCAACCGCGCGACCCTAAAGGGTGCCCAGTATTGGCTACATGGTCAGCAGGTTCACGGCGATGCCGAAAAGCTGCAAATCACCATGAACAACAACCTGATCTTAACCAACACTAACTTCACCACTTGTCCGCCAGACAATGTTTCTTGGCTGCTCGAAGCAGAAAAAATCAAGATTAACAGCGAAGAAGAATGGGGCGAGATTTGGAATGCTAAGCTGAGAGTCGCCGATATTCCGGTGTTCTATATTCCTTATATGACGGTGCCAGTTTCCGATAAACGTAAAACCGGTTTCCTCTACCCAAGCTTTAGCACCAGCACCACCAACGGTTTTGAAGTTTCCGCGCCCTATTATTGGAATATCGCGCCGGAATATGACCTCACCTTTACACCTAACTATATGTCTAGCCGTGGTCTATTCACCAAGACAGAGTTTCGTTATCTCGCGGGTGAGGCCCAAAATGGCCGCTTGAATTTAGAGTATTTGGGCAACGACCAGATGATCAGCGGCAGCCCAAATCGTTACCTCTATAACTGGCAACACCAAGGCGCCATCGATAAAAACTGGCGGGTACTCGCCAACTTTACCGAAGTGTCTGATAACAACTATTTCAACGACTTAAAGTCTGATGTTAACCGCGCCACCGATAACCAATTATCGCGGATTGGTGAAGTCAGCTACTTCGAACGAGATTGGGATATCAGCACCCGTGTGCAAGATATTAAAGTGCTGGGTGAGGACGAAAAGCCTTATCAAGTGATGCCACAGGTGAACTTTAATTACCGCGCCGCCGACTTTTGGAACAACTTGGACTTTGGCTTCAATTCAGAGCTGACCAATTTCGCCCATCAAGATAGCGACATGAATACCGCCACCCGTTTGCATATGGCACCTAGCCTGACGCTGCCGATTCACGGCCCTTCGGGTTCGTTGACCAGCCAAGTCAAACTGATGCAAACCAACTATTGGCAAGAAAAAAACAACAGTGGATTCGATGGTTTAGACGATACTGTGAGTCGCACCATTCCACAGGTGCGGATCAATGGTCAGATCAACTTCGAGCGTTTTACCGAACTGTTCGATCAAAACTACCGCCAGACGCTCGAACCTCAGTTCCAGTATCTGTACGTAGGTTATGAAGATCAGCGTGGCATCGGCATTTACGATACCGCCCAGTTGCAGGACGACTACTTCGGTCTGTTCCGTGACCGCCGCTTCTCAGGCCTTGACCGCATCGCCGATGCTAACCAAGTCACGCTCGGTGTAACCACGCGTTTCTTCGACGATCACAACCAAGAGGCGACTAAGTTCAGCCTAGGTCAGATCCTCTATCTGCAGGACAGTAAGCTGGGTTACGAAGATAACCTCTTCGAGCAAAATCAATCAACTTCAGTCTTGGCCGCCGAGTTAGATACCCGCTTAAGCCATGACTGGTATTTAGGTGCCGCGATTCAATACGACACCAACTCGAGCGATAACAAGAAGACCGAAGTCACCTTAGACTTCCGTCCCGAAGCCAATAAACTCTTGCAGCTCAGTTATCGTTATGTGCCGGATCTATTGAACTCCAACACCAACGATCTGGTGAATATTTCCCAAGCGGGTGTGCGTGGTGCCTGGCCGATTAACGACAGCCTGTATTTTGTCGGTAACTGGTACTACGACCTCAACGAGAGCCGCAGCATAGAAACCTATACTGGTTTCCAATATGAATCATGCTGTTACGCAATCCGTCTCAGCTATCACTACCGAATTAAGACCAATTACGATGACAACATTGGTTCGGCCGTTATCGATGAGCGCGAGCAATTTGAAAGCGGTGTTTACCTGAATTTAGTCATCAAAGGACTCGGTGGTTCGGGCCCATTAGGCGTATCCGATATGCTCAATGACGGTCTGTTTAACTACAGAAAACCGCTTTATCTGAGGAATTAGCAAAGATTTGTGGTAGATTGCTGAACCTCAACAAGGACTGAGAGTCCAAACAGGTTAATGAAAGCCGTGCGCTCCCCCCAAAAGAGTCTCGGAACGCACGCTTTTAGAGTTACTAACAAAAGAACATTTAGGCAACTCACTGTAATTTCGATATAAATGGTAAAGTTAACTTAAATAAGCCGTCGAATTTGACCTTAGAACGTGCCAAGGATTTTGTGGATGAAACCCAGTAAACATCTGATTTTTGCTTTATTTGCACTCGCTATCAGCCAGCCTACTATGGCCGCTCCCCAGCCAATCGACCGTGTTGCCGTTCAAATCAACGACGGTATTGTGCTCGAAAGTGAAATCACCAACATGATTGACACTGTAAAAGCCAATGCGAGAGCCGCGAATCAATCGTTGCCATCCGACAGTGCACTGCGTACTCAGGTTATCGAGCGACTCATCCTCACCCGTTTGCAGTTGCAGATGGCGGATCGTATCGGTCTGCATATCGGTGACTTACAGCTAGACCAAGCAATTGAAAACATTGCCCGCGAGCAAAAAATGACCGTGGCGCAAATGCAGCAAAAAATCGAGAGCGAAGGCTTAAGCTTCAGCCAGTACCGCGAGCAACTGCGTGAAGAAATCACCCTAGGTGAAATTCAACGTATCCAAGTTCAACGCCGTATCCAAGTGTCACCACAGGAAATCACCGGCCTGGTAAAACTGATCCAAGAGCAAGGTATGAAGGACGTCGAATACCAAATCGGCCATATCCTGATTGATGTACCGAACAACCCAAGCAGTGAACAGCTGGAAGCCTCCAGCAAGCGCGCGAACGCCGTACTCGAGCGTTTAAAGAGTGGTGAAGATTTCCGCCGCACCGCCATCGCGTCTTCATCGGGTCCTAAAGCTCTGGAAGGCGGTATCTGGGATTACATGAACATCAACGAGATGCCAACGCTGTTTGCGGAAGTCATCAACGGCGCGAAGAAAGGCGATATTATCGGCCCAATCAAGAGTGGCGCAGGTTTCCACATCATCAAGATCATGGATGCACGTGGTTTACAAACCAAAGAAATTGAAGAAGTCAGAGCGCGTCATATCCTGCTCAAGCCATCGCCAATTCTGTCGGAAGACCGCGCTAAGGCCATGTTGGAACAGTTCTTAAAGCAAATTCGCTCTGGCGAAGCCAAGTTTGAAGATTTAGCGCGCCAATACTCTGAAGATCCAGGTTCAGCCACTAAAGGTGGTGAACTGGGCTGGGCAGAGCCAAGCATTTATGTGCCTGAGTTTGCGCAAACCCTTAACAGCTTAAGCCCAGATCAAATCAGTGAGCCTTTCCGTACCACCCACGGCTGGCATATCACTCAGTTGGAAGAGCGCAGAAAAACCGATGCCACGGATCAATTTAATACCAACCGTGCGCACCAACTGATCTTCCGTCGCAAATTTAATGAAGAACTGCAAAACTGGCTAGACGAAATGCGTGCCGACGCATACATTGAAGTCTTTCAGCCTGAGTCAAACCGAGGTTAAGGTAAATTGACCACTAAACGTATTGCCGTTACCCCCGGAGAACCTGCGGGTATCGGCCCCGATTTAGTCGTGCAACTCGCTCAGCAGGCTTGGCCTGCTGAGTTAGTCGTTTGTGCGGATCCCGAATTATTAGCCAGCCGAGCGAAACGACTCGGCCTGTCTGTTACTTTTCGCCCTTACCTGCCCGAGCAACCGCCTAAACCGCAGGAAGCAGGCACGCTCACCATTGCGCCTTTCAAACTGGTGACCGACGCCGTTTGCGGCCAGCTTGATGAGCAAAACAGTGCCTACGTAGTTGAAACCCTGCGTTATGCGGGTGAGAAAAACATGAGCGGCGAGTTTGATGCAGTGGTTACTGGCCCTGTACATAAAGGGATCATCAATCAAGCGGGGATTTCCTTTAGCGGCCATACCGAGTTTTTTGCCCATCAGGCCAACTGCCCCGATGTGGTCATGATGCTAGCAACCCAAGGTTTACAGGTGGCACTGGTGACCACCCATATCCCTCTGGCCTATGTTGCAAAAGCCATTACGCGCCAGCGTTTGCATCATATTATTAAGATTTTACACGCTGACCTTATCAGCAAGTTTGCCATTGCTTCCCCTAAAATTTATGTCTGTGGCTTAAACCCACACGCGGGTGAAGACGGCCATCTTGGCCGGGAAGAAATCGATGTGATTATTCCGGCTCTGAATGAACTGCGTGAAGAATATCAAATGAACATTGTCGGCCCTCTGCCAGCCGATACCCTGTTCCAACCTAAATATTTACAGGACGCGGATGTCGTGTTGGCCATGTACCATGACCAAGGCTTACCCGTTCTAAAGTCACAGGGATTTGGCAAATCGGTAAACATTACCTTAGGTTTACCTTATATCCGTACCTCGGTTGACCATGGTACGGCGCTCGATCTTGCGGGAACTGGCAAAGCCGATATTGGCAGTTTTGTCTGCGCCTTGAATAAAGCCATTGAGTTATCCTCAAAAAACTAAACGATTAGATATTAATGAGTAGCAAAGTACATTTAGGCCACACGGCCAGAAAGCGTTTCGGACAAAACTTCTTAACCGACGACAATGTGATTAACCGCATTGTGGGTGCGATCGCCCCCGATAATGACCACGTGATGGTCGAAATCGGCCCCGGCCTTGGCGCCTTAACCGAACCTGTCGCCACGGCTATAGATAACCTGACCGTTGTCGAGTTAGACCGCGATCTGGTTGAGCGCTTGCAGAATCACCCTGTACTTAAGGATAAGCTCACGATTCACCAAGGCGATGCGCTGCAATTCGACTTTAGCCAGTTGGTGGTACCGGGTAAAAAACTCAAAGTGTTTGGTAACTTACCCTATAACATTTCAACGCCTTTGATGTTCCATCTGTTCGAGTTTGCCGAGCAGATTGAAACCATGCATTTTATGCTGCAAAAAGAAGTGGTGCTGCGTTTATCGGCAAGCCCGGGTAACAAGGCCTATGGCCGCTTAACGGTGATGGCCCAGTACTTCTGCCAAGTGGTTCCGGTACTTGAAGTGCCACCCCATAGCTTTGCGCCACCGCCAAAGGTGGATTCTGCCGTGGTGCGTTTACTGCCCTATGCAGAAAAACCTTTCCCCTGCAAGGATGTGAATGTACTGCGCCAGCTGTGCACCACAGCCTTTAACATGCGCCGTAAAACACTGCGTAATAACCTCAAGCAAGTGTTAAGCGATGAAGAGTTTGAGCAATTAGGCATAGATCCCAATCTGCGCCCTGAGCAAATCAGTGTTGAGCAATATGTCGCCATGGCGAATATGGTGTGTGATAAGCAGGCTTAAGCAATATCAGTTTGATGGGCACTTTAGGGTGCCCTATCTTATTCAA
Organism: Shewanella sp. FJAT-51649; assembly: GCF_019457435.1. Lineage (NCBI taxonomy): Bacteria > Pseudomonadati > Pseudomonadota > Gammaproteobacteria > Alteromonadales > Shewanellaceae > Shewanella > Shewanella sp. FJAT-51649. The sequence continues at coordinate 3,694,781 of NZ_CP080411.1, forward strand.
GGGAGCAGCATGAGCGCATTGGATGACTCAATCCGAGTCGAAGTCAAAACCGAGTACATTGAACAACAGTCCTCGCCCGAGGATCAGAAATACCTCTTTAGCTACACTATCACCATCATCAACCTCGGTGAACTAGCCGCCAAACTCGAAACACGCCACTGGATCATTACTGACGCCAACGGCAAAATCAGTGAAGTGCAAGGCGCAGGTGTCGTCGGCGAAACCCCAACCATCCCCCCCAATACCGCCTATCAATATACTAGCGGTACCGTACTCGATACGCCCCTTGGCATTATGTATGGCACTTATGGTATGGTCAGCGAATCAGGCGAGCACTTTAAGGCAACGATTAAGCCCTTCCGCTTAGCACTCCCCGGTTTATTACATTGATTTAATTATAGAAAGGATATTGTGGCCCATTATTTTGTTGGTGATGTCCAAGGCTGTTTTGCCGAACTTCAACGATTACTTGCTAAAGTCGACTTTAATCCATCCCGCGATGAACTCTGGGCGGTGGGCGATCTGGTCGCCAGAGGGCCAGATTCATTAGCCACACTGCGTTTTTTTCAATCCTTAGGCGATGCGGGCAAAACCGTCCTCGGTAATCATGATCTGCATTTACTCGCCCTGCACGGCAAACTCAAGCGGGATAAACCCAGCGATAACTTAACGCCACTATTAAACGCACCCGATATTACCAGTTTAATTGACTGGCTGAGACAACAGCCGTTGATGCGGGAATTACCTGAACATAAGCTCATCATGACCCACGCCGGAGTGCCGCCGCAATGGTCATTAGAGGTGTTGAGGCAAGAGTCGCAACTTGTCAGCCAAGCACTCAAGCAGAGTGATTACCTCGACGCGCTGATAAGCCAGATGTACAGCGATACTGCGGAGCGGTGGGAGCCCAGCGCTATAGGGATCAATCGCCTGCGTTTTTGTATCAACGCCTTGACCCGCATGCGTTATCTGTATGTCGATGGCCATTTAGACTTTGACTGCAAACAACCGCCAGAGGATTGCACTAATCCACAGCTACGGCCTTGGTTTGAATTTACCTCTGCGTTACGTGAAAGTCACACCTTAGTGTTTGGACATTGGGCGGCATTGATGGGTAAAGTTAACGACCCTAAGCTAAAAGCACTAGATACAGGCTGTTGCTGGGGGGAATATCTAACCCTATGGCATCTTGAAAAAGACCAAAAAATTACCCAAAAAAGGTTAAAAAAGGGTTAAACTAAGCCCGAGAGTGGTCGATATACGACAGTACCCTATGCCCTGAATTTAATAATCTTTTCATTCGGAATAATATAATAATAACCGGAGTATCCTATGAAAGTTAATGTAGCCACCCGAGTCATTGGCGGGTTTAGTGTTGTTACACTTTTACTTGTGTTGTTAGGATTTACCTCGTACCTGACGAACATTAGCCTCAAAGATAGTTCGGCCATGATGCAAGAGTTAAGCTTGCCAGCCCTAAAGGCGACCAACCACTTAACCGAAACCCTGAGCGAACAACAGCGCCAAGTGCTGATCGCCTATCACGCACCAAAGTCCTCGAACATTCCCGATATCCGTAAAGTCTTTAACGACCACGGTACTCAGTTTAAAAACGAGATCAGCAATCTAACGCAATTGGTTCAAGGGCAAGCCAATCTTTCTGCATTGATCTCGCAACTGGATGGTAGCTTCTCGACCTTCGAGCGCGATAGTCTCGCCATGCTCACTGAACGTGAAGCCGCCCTCAGCACACAAGAGCAGCTAATCGGCTTAAAGAAGAAGCTTGAAAATGCCGCCGATGACGCCTCGTCAGTTTTGCTCGATATTATCGATTTAGAAAACAGCCAAAACCCCGATGCTCAGAGTATCGCGGCCTCTGCCAGCGCTATCGATACCAGCATGGGTAATATCATCACTACCATTGCCGATTTAGTGACTAATGAAGAAATGAGTAAACATGAACTCATTTCCAAAGAGCTCGACTACATCCTCAGCGAGACCAAGAACAAACTCGAATACGTGAATCGTCATGCGCAGGACATAATTGACGCTGACACCTTAAAATCCGTCAATGAAGACACGAAAAAGGTACTCGCGTTGCTCGAAGGTCCTGATTCTATGGTGCTGTTGAAAGCGACCCAATTGAGTCACGCCAAGAGTGCCATGAATCAATTGGCGACCATTGAGAAAGATGTCAAAGTCATCGATCGCAATATGGAAGATGTGAGCAATAACATCGAGTCTGTGGCAGCCAATATGAGCCAAGAAACCATAGCCAAGATTGATGCCGCCAGTATCCGCACTATTATTGTGGTGCTAATCGCCATTGTCGCCGCGGTTATCATCAGCTTTGCCGTTGTAGCCCCGTTAAAGCGCTCTCTCTATCAAGTCAATAACGCGCTGAATGTCCTAGCTTCAGGTAACTTAACCCACAAATTAGATGATTCTGGCCACGATGAATTTGCCGAACTTGCGAAAAACTGTAACCGCTTAGTCGATAGCTTACGCGGCTTAATCGTCGGTATTTTGGACCGTTCTAACCAGTTAGCCGCAGCAGCGGAACAAACGTCGGCTATCACGGCGCAAACCACCTCTGGTATCCAAGAGCAAAAGAGCCAGGTCGACCAAGTCGCAACCGCAACCACAGAATTAAGCTCGAGTGCACAACAAGTATCGATGAGCGCCGATGACGCTCTGGCGCAAATCAAGCAGGCCGATCAAGAAGCCAAACATATGCGCACGATTGCCGAAGAGAACAAGCGCACCATTTTAGCCCTAGCAGACGAAGTCGCTAAGGCAGGCCAAGTGATCAACAAGGTGCAATCGGATAGCGCTTCTATCGGCTCAATTCTCGATGTGATCCGTGGCATTGCCGAGCAGACTAACCTACTGGCACTAAACGCAGCTATCGAAGCGGCACGCGCCGGTGAGCAAGGTCGCGGCTTTGCGGTCGTGGCCGATGAAGTGCGCAGCCTAGCCTCACGAACTCAAGTCTCGACCCGCGAGATCCAACAAATGATCGAAGTGCTGCAACAGGGTGCACAGCAAGCCGTAGCAGCCATGGATATGGGTCGTGCCCAGGCCAATGCCTGTGTAGATAAGACAGAGCAAGCTAACCTCGCCCTAGAGACCATCAGCCAATCTGTACATAAAGCCTATGATGCGGGCACGCACATTGCCCATGCCGCGCAGGAGCAGAATGTGGTTAGTCAGCAAGTGTCTGAGAAACTTGAGCATATCGCAGCAATTTCGGAAGAAACCGCGATTGGCGCCGATCAAACCGCGCAATCGAGCCATCAAGTGGCTAAACTCGCCGAAGAGCTGCAAGCTTCTGTCGGTGAATTTAGAGTGTAAGCAAACGCTCAAGTATGAACAGGGTCGCAATTGCGGCCCTTTTCTTTGGATTGTGATTGTGATTGTGATTGTGATTGTGATTGTGATTGTGATTGTGATTGTGCTTGTGCTTGTGCTTGTGCTTTCGCTTGGCTTTTAGGCTTTTAGGCTTTTAGGCTATTAGGCTATTAGGCTATTAGGCTATTAGGCTATTAGGCTATTAGGCCTTTAGGCCTTTAGGCTTTTAGGCTATCCCGCTGCTAGAGCAGATAGCAGAGGCAATAAACTCAAACTCGGCAGTCAATATCCAACACAATATCAATACAGGATATTTGGCAAAACTAACAAACGACGCCCATAAAAAATGCCGAACTCAGTTCGGCATTTTAAGCATCATTCTTTCCTTGTGTTAAAGCACACTAAAAATGATAGAACAGATGATTACTCTTCTTCACCGCCAGCAGCAGCGCCTAAACGCTCTTTCACTGCAGTAGTGATAGGGCTAGCACCGTGACCATTTGCTTCAGCCCACGCTTGAATCGTCATGCCATCGGCTTCTGGTACGCTCAGTTCGTTAACTGATAGACGTTTAGCCACAAACTCACCGGCATCATTCGCATTCGCGGCATAGGCAGTACGCAACAAGCTTTGACCATCACAGCTAATCCCGCTGTATACTTGGCGTAACTTAACACGGCTTTCTTTTAGTTTTTTACGTAGACGGTTTTTATCGTTCGCTTTTACGTAATCACAAATACTCGCGACAAGTGGATCAGCTTCGGCTTTTGCCGTGGTTGGCACAGAAACATAGCTAAATCCGATTAGTGCAGCCAAAGCTACAGGCATAAGACGCATCCGATACTCCTTAATACTTTCTTATAGTTTTATTATGTTTTATATGGGCTGCGTCTATCTCTAGCGGATATTGGCCTCCTAGGAGTCATTAGTGTGGAAGCCGTAAAATACCGCTATCTCAACTAAGTCAGGCCTATCGGATCTAATACCTTAGACATATTGACAATCCATACGCACAGGGTACACAACAGAACAACGTAATTTAACATTTTTTTGCCAAATTGATAAAGCGATATTCCAGCCCATCAGCATTTATACTAGTGAGCGATTCGGTTTCTTGCCATTTATCGCTATCCCATGCGGGGAAAAAGGTATCACCCTCAACATCTAAATTAATTTGCGTCATGTAGAGCCTGTCAGCTTGAGGTAATAATTGTTGATACAATTGCCCCCCACCGATGACGACCAACTCTTCGCAATCGCCAGCCGCGAGCTTAGCATCTTCAAAAGAGGTCACGCAGGTCACGCCTTCAATCTGCAAATCCGCTTGGCGAGAAATCACAATATTGTGGCGCCCAGGAAGGGGTCTACCAATGGATTCGAAGGTTTTACGCCCCATCACCACAGGTTTGCCTAAGGTCATGGCTTTAAAGTGGCGTAAATCTTCTGGCAGATGCCATGGCATTTTATTGTCTTTTCCGATGACTCGATTGTTTGCCATCGCGGCTATCATAGCAATGCGCATGGGCACTCCTTTGGTATTGTTTTTATTGAATAACAGGGCGGGTTCTAAAATACAGTAGACTCGGTAAAGCAAGGCCTACCGACAGTGCGCCTAAGATAAACACGGTTTTTAAGCCGTTACTGATCACTTGTCCAGTCAGTTCTTGGCTGACCTGCGACTGCGCCGTTAATTGCACTAGGGCTATTACGGTATTAAAGGCATAGGTGCCAGGGATCATCGGGATAATCGCCGCAACGGCATACATCAAGGGCGGCGCGAGGTGACGCTTGGCAAAGCCGATAGTGATAGTCCCCACTAAAGCCGCGGCGGCAAAGGTCGCCCATTCGATAGGCAAGCCAAATTGCAACATTAGCGTGCGTGAGCTATGTCCTATGGCGCCTGCAAGCGCGCAGTAGGGTAAGAAACGTTTCGGCACGTTAAACACCATAGCAAAGCCGACAGCGGGAATTGCCGAGAAAAAGGCATCGTGCAATAGCGTCCACAGTAAGGCGATCATAGGAAGATCCCCCCTAGCTGCATCGCAATGGTGATACCAATAACGGATGACACCGTAAGCAAGGTGGCATGGCCCCAGCGGGAAATCCCCACGTTCATATGGCCTTTGACCATATCAGAAATCGCATTGATCATCGGAAAACCCGGCACCAACATCAACACACTGGCCGCCATGGCCGCCTGCGGGGTCTCACTCAAGTTAAACACATAACCCGTCTGCGCCAATAAGCTAGTGACAAATGCCGTCACCGCAAAATTAACCAGCAAATTAAAATGCCGCTTGGCAATCGCAAGGCGCACCGACATCCCTACTGCAGAGGCAAAAAAAGTGATGATTGAAGCGGCGACATCGCCATTAAATAGATGACAGAAGCTTGCGCAGGACAGGCCTATCATCAAGATAACCAGATATGGTGGATAGGTCTTAGGTTCAATCCGCGCTAGGCGTTTACGCACTTCGTTCGGGCCATAGAGACCTTTTTCCGTCAATAAACAGATGCGCTGTAACTCGCAGACTATGGTCATATTGATGCCATGCTCGCGGATCCGACGCGTCGTCGTGATACAGCGACCATGCACTAAACTGGTTAACACGAGGGAATTAGAGGAGATGGAAAGCTCAACACTTGCCAATCCTAAGGCCTGACCTAGGCGCTGACTGATTTCTTCAACTAAATCAGATTCAGCACCGTAGGCCAGTAGCAGTTGTGCGACACGCACAACCTGCCGAGTAATATCATTTTGAGTATCTGCGTACACGGGACTCTCAAAACTTAGATAGGGATATTATCTTTGGTAGATCACTTCTACATCGTAGTCGTCATCATCAAAGTCATCGTCGAATTCATCGTCATAGTCTTCATTGATCGCATCAATGTTGGCTTGATGATAATTGTCCCACTTGAACTCAACCTCTGCATCTGGGTTCGCATCTTTATCTTCCGGTGGAAGACTTTGGATGAAGTCCAGCAGCTTGGTGGCTAACTCTTTAGTGCCATCGCGGCTATAGGCAGAAATGGTATAAACATCACCTTCCCAACCTAATTCCTTAACTACGCGAGCGACCTTCTCTTTCAGCTCGTCTTCGAGCAGCAGATCCGCTTTGTTAAAGACTAACCAACGTGGCTTGCTTGCCAATTTTGGCGAATATTTTTCAAGTTCACCGACGATCGCACGGGCAGAATCCACAGGATCTGTGCCATCAATTGGCTCGATATCGATGATATGCAACAGAATACGGCAACGTTCTAAATGTTTTAAGAAGCGAATACCTAAACCCGCACCTTCTGCCGCGCCTTCAATCAAACCAGGAATATCGGCGATCACAAAGCTTTGACCAGGGCGGGGGTTAACCACACCGAGGTTAGGCACTAACGTCGTGAAGGGGTAGTCGGCAACCTTTGGCGTTGCACGTGATACCGCGCGAATAAAGGTCGATTTACCCGCGTTAGGCATACCGAGCAAGCCTACGTCGGCTAACAACAGCAGCTCTAATTTCAGGCTACGTACTTCACCCGGAGTACCTAAGGTCTTTTGACGTGGAGCACGGTTAGTACTGCTCTTAAAGCGCGTGTTGCCTAAGCCGTGGAATCCGCCTTTAGCCACTAATAGCTTTTGGCCATGGGTGGTTAAATCGCCGAGGACTTCCTCGGTTTCATCATCAATAGCACGCGTACCCACAGGCACTTTTAAAATCAAATCTTTACCGCTATGGCCGGTACAGTCACGGCCACGGCCGTTTTCACCGCGCTCAGCCATGTGAAAACGTTCAAACCGGTATTCAATCAGGGTGTTGTGGTTTTCATCGGCCTGCAGATAGACACTGCCACCATCGCCACCATCACCACCATCAGGACCACCATCGGGGATATATTTTTCGCGTCTGAAACTCACACAACCGCTACCGCCGTCGCCTGCTTCGACCCTAATAACTGCCTCATCGACAAACTTCATACTTACTCCTGGCATCACTGAATGAAGGAATTATACCGTTTAACTTCATCGGTCGCCAAAAAACTCGAGATACTTGCTCCCAATCTTACCAGCCAACGCCCTCAATTTGATAAAGATTTACCAAACTCACCAGAAACGCAGGTAAATAGAAGCATAAAAAACAGAAAGCCCCACCAATGGCGGGGCTTTACAGTATAAGCTAGACTCGAAAATTAAGCTTCGATGCTAATAAACTTACGGTTATTAGGACCTTTAACTTCGAATTTTACTTTACCGTCAGTCAGAGCAAACAGAGTGTGGTCACGACCAATACCCACGTTTACACCAGCGTGGAATTTAGTACCACGTTGACGAACGATAATGTTACCAGCTAGAACTGATTCACCGCCAAAGCGCTTAACACCAAGACGTTTACTTTCTGAATCACGGCCGTTACGAGTAGAACCGCCAGCTTTTTTATGTGCCATGAGTTAGACTCCTATTATGCGTTGATAGCAGTAATTTTAACTTCGGTGAACCACTGACGGTGGCCCAACTTCTTGTCGTGGTGCTTACGACGACGGAACTTAACGATAGTTACTTTCTCGCCACGACCATGACTTACTACTTCAGCAACGACTTTACCGCCAGCTACTAAAGGAGCACCAACGTGCACTTTTTCACCGTCAGCGATCAGTAATACTTGATCGAATTCAACAGTTGAACCAGTAGCAACTTCTAATTTTTCTAAACGAACTGTGTGGCCTGGGGCTACACGGTGTTGTTTACCACCACTTTGAAAAACAGCGTACATAGCTATTTTACTCCGATATTCCTAACACGCTGGCTCACACTATGGGAGGCAGGGTGCTACAAAAACTTTATTGACAATGGGCGCGGAGTTTACGCGAAGAATCCTTATCTGGCAAGCCCTAATTAGGAAAGAATAAAAAAAGGCCGGAATAACTCGCACATTAGTAGTGTGAGTACTGTCATATGTCGGAATTTTAGGTAAAATTCATTCTATATAACACGTGAGCCTAAAATAGAGGCCGGGTACGTAATGGCCCCACAACCAGAGTCTATTATGGATTTAAACGCTATTCGTCAACTGGCTGACACTGATATGCAAGCAGTCAATCAGCTGATCTATAAACAGCTGGAGTCAGATGTCGCCCTGATAAACCAGTTAGGTTTCTACATTATTAATGGTGGTGGTAAACGTCTTCGTCCTTTACTGTCCGTCCTCGCAGCACGCGCCGTCGACTGCCAAGGTGAAGCTCACCTTAAGCTTGCCGCGATTATTGAATTTATTCATACCGCTTCATTACTGCACGATGATGTGGTCGATGAATCGACCCTCAGACGCGGCCGCGAAACCGCCAACGCACTCTTTGGTAACAGCGCCAGTGTATTAGTGGGTGACTTCCTTTATACCCGCTCATTCCAAATGATGACCGAACTCGACAGCATGCGCGTACTGCGTGTATTAGCCGATACCACCAACGTATTGGCCGAGGGGGAAGTATTACAGCTAATGAACTGTAATGACCCAAATACCACAGAAGAAAGCTATATGCGGGTGATCTATTGTAAGACCGCCAAGCTATTCGAAGCCGCTACTTTACTGGCTGCCGTATTAGCCGGCGCGACTCCTGAGCAAGAGGCCGCATTAGGCGACTATGGTAAATATTTAGGCACTGCCTTCCAGTTAACAGATGATTTACTCGACTACACCGCCGACAGTGAAGAGTTAGGTAAAAACATCGGTGATGACCTCGCCGAAGGTAAGCCGACCTTACCGCTGATCTATGCCATTGCCCATGGAACGGAAGAAGAGCAGCAACTCATTCGTCAAGCAATTGAGCAAGGTGATGGCACCCACGCCATTGAGAAAATTGTTGCCGCTCTGCATCACTGCGGCGCGCTCACTTACACTCAGCAAAAAGCCATTGAAGAATCCAACAAGGCGATTGCAGCGCTGGCGGTATTACCCGACAGTGATTTCAAAACCGCATTAATTTCGCTGGCAAAAATCTCAGTTGACCGCAACCACTAATTGGCTGCGATAAACTCATAAAAAGGCCTTGCTTAGCAAGGCCTTTTTATTTTTAACATTCTTTATCAAAGTGAACTTAAACCTGCCATTGGATCGGTGCTTCGCCCCTTGCCATCAGCAGTTGGTTCACTTTAGAAAAATGCCCACAACCGAAGAAGCCGCGATAAGCTGAGAGCGGTGACGGATGCGGCCCCGACAAAATTTGATGCTGTGGCGCAGTAATCACCGCCCCTTTTTTGATGGCATGGCTGCCCCAGAGTACGAAAATAATCGGCTGCTCCTGCGCATTAAGCAGCTTTAATGCCTCAGTGGTAAAAGTTTCCCAGCCCGCATTGGCGTGTGAATGAGCTTGCCCCTGCTCCACCGTCAGCACGGTATTGAGCATTAAGATCCCCTGCTCCGCCCATTGGGTTAAATCGCCATGGTTAGGGATTTGGAAACCGGGAATATCGTTCACTAACTCTTTATACATATTGGCCAGCGATGGTGGCGGTTTAATGCCTCGTTTAACCGAGAAACACAGGCCGTGGGCTTGGTCGGGACCATGGTAGGGATCTTGGCCGATAAGTACCACACGCACCTTTTCCAAGGGAGTTGTCTTAAAGGCGTTGAACACATCCTCCTTGGGGGGATAAATCACCTTACCCGACGCACGCTCTTGATTCACAAATGCAATCAACTGCTGGTAATAGGGTTGAGCACGTTGATAATCGATAAATTCCTGCCAAGTTGCCACAGTCACAATCTTTTCCTCTGGTTAGAATGCCGTTAGCTTAAAAGTGATAGCGTAACATGACAAGCCAACTCAGGTTTTTATTCCCTAGTCTTGAGATATCTCAAGCATATTATGACCTAAATCCATCGCCGCCCTTTAGCACAAGGCAATCGATTACTATCCCTACCTTATTGCGAGAGTGCAATCGAGTAAAGCCGAGTGCGGCTCCTAGACGCTTTGACTCGCATATAGATCTGCTAAGCATCAACTACATTGATAGGGGCGTTTGTGTAAACAATCCTTGTTAATCACGACCACGGTGACCATGACCACGGTCGTCATCCCAATCTTTGCGGCGATCATGTTTGTCGTAATGTTTGTGGTGATGCTTATCCTGTTTATAGGTGCGGTAGCGAGGGACATATTCGTCACGATACCAGCCATCTTGCACAAAATAGACCGGACGACCACAGGCCCCATAGGAGGCACAATAGCGTCCCCATTTTTTCGCATGACCTGGCGGTACGTGCAGATAGATAGGTTCATACACGACCCGCGACTGCTCGATGATAATAGGCTGTTCGTAAATCACCTGTGGACGAGGAAAATTACCAATATTGATCTGACCGTAAAAGTTTGGATCGCCGATGTTAATCGACACTCCGACATCTGCCGCAATGGCCGAAGATGAAGCTGCAGCGAGTAGTAAGGCTGACAGAGTAAGTTTAATTGCTTTCATGACGGTTCTCCTGTTGATAGAAGCAGTATGCGAGTGGCTAACTGAACAGAAGATGAATCCTCACAGGAGGCTAAATCGGATATTATTCCCCTCACATAGCCATGCAAAGGTTTTACTTCGGCAGACTATCAATATCCCAAATCGGCAAGGTTCCAAACCACGATGACGGAACTGATGTGCATCTACTGCCTTGAGTGGACAACTAATAACCAATTGATATAAAAGGTAATGCTACCAAACAATTATTCAAACCAACCGCAATTGATCGATGGATGACCTGCTAAGTATTAGGCTGAGTACAACAGATGTAGATCCCAATAGTTAAGCGTTAACGATTCCTTCTGGCCGAATTTAGGATAGAATCGCCCACCAATAAATTATTTTGAGTAAGCGCTATGACTGATACCAGTAACACCACGATTTTCGAACTTGCCGATCAATTTATTGCCTTAGCCAATCAGCTAAGCCAGCAGGAAGGTGATGTCGGTAAAGTCGGCACAGCCCTGCGTTTTGCCGCAGCGCGTTTTAACGCCTTTGAAGCCGCGATTAAATCTGCCGACTTAGGCGCTGAAAAAGACAATGCGCTCGACTGGTTTAGCGCCGAATACCGCGAAATGCTAAACGACAACCTAGACGACCATATCGCCAATCCACCCGTTATGCAGGAAGAAGCAGTGGATGATTCAGTACAAATCTTTAAAGGCTGATGATGCGCTAAACGCCAAGCATCGTCTGCCAAAATCCCATAAAAAACGCCATCCTAGGATGGCGTTTTTTTATATCTGAACACTTATCTCTGTGCATTTATCTCTTCGCATTGTTCTAAACGCATTGCAATACGTTAGAGGGTATACACCACGCGTATCGCGAGCAGGATCAGCACCACGCCAGAAAGTTTATCAATAAGCCCTGCTTTTTCCCGCAATTTAGGCAATACGCTCGAATGGGACAGCAGTAAGGCAATCAAGGTATACCAAAGCCCGTCAACCACCAACGGCGTTAACACAATAAGTGCTTGCCCCGTCAAGCTATCGGCCACCATGACAAACTGGCTAAACAGCGCTAAAAAGAACAACATAATCTTAGGATTGAACAGGGAAATCGCGATACCATCGCGCGCCGCAGTGAGCGTATCCGTCGCCTCCCCCGCCGCAAGTTTTGCCTGCATGCCACCGTTTGAGCGCAATGCTTGGATCCCCATCCATGCGAGATAGAGCGCGCCTAAAATCGCGATCCCATTAAAAATCAACGGCGCTTTTTTCAATACAACGGCTAGACCGAGTAACGTCACTAACGCATAAATGCCAATACCAATCGAGTGCGCCCAAGCGCAAACGATCCCTTTGCCACGACCACCGCCCAAGGTATGACGCACAACCATGGCCAAACTCGGCCCGGGAGACATAGCGCCCAAGCAACAAATCGCCAATAACCCTAACCAAGTACTAAAGCTCATTTTTAACCCTTTAAAGCATAAAAAGGCCCTCAATAGGGCCTTCACAGGAGTGGCAGTTTAACACTGGCCAAACAATACGGTCACTCTCATTTCGCCGCGTTAGGATGATAAAAAGTGCGGATATCCTGCACCAGTTGCGCAAGCGATGCGGGCTCTATATACATCATGTGGCCCGCCTTGTAGTAATGCATAGTGACGCGGCTATTATCTATGCCATTATCGGCAAAGGTATTTTCGGTCGCAAAGAAGGGCGTCGCAAAATCGAAATAACCGTTACCAACAAAAATGCGCAGGTCTTTATTCTCGCGTTGCGCCTGCCCTAAATAGGGCGCCACATTCACATAATGCATTTGCTTACCACTGATATTCCAGTTCCAGCCACGGTTAACATCGGTGGAGAGCACGTTGAAGGGACGTGATAACTTAACCCCTAAATCCTCATATAAATATTGATGGATAGCCGCCGTATAAGCACCATCGATACCATATCCTGACGGGTCGTTATCGGTCGAATCACCGCCACTGTCGTAATCTTTGCCGGTGTAACGACTGTCTAACCGCCCGACCGTCAAATCCTGATCCCTGAGCAATTCCTTGGTGTAGCGACTCGCACTCACCCGCAAATTCACTCGGTCGAGGTAAGACCCACTCAAGCCAGTAAAACGCGCCAACTGTTTGCGTACACTCTGATAATCGCTTTGCGCCAAACGGCTGCCCTGCAATAGGGCTAAGGCGTAATCTTTAATTGCGAATTGACGCGCCTGTTCGATAAACGCTTCGAGCCCCAAGGCCTTGTCGGCCTCGCTGACTTTATTGTGATAAAACGCGGTTGCCGCCATGGTTGGTAAAAAACCAATGTAGGGTTGGTTATTACCCGGTTGATAGCGAGCGTGGCTAAAGTCGAGAATCGATGAAATCAGCATCACGCCATTGACCGAGATATCGGTCCAACCGCCTTGGAGCTCATCCACTAATGCCGCGGCTCGCGTCGTACCATAGCTTTCACCCGCAAGATATTTAGGTGAATTCCAACGCTTATGTTCAATCAACCAACGGCGCATAAACTCGGCGATGGATTGGGCATCTTCTTTCACGCCCCAAAAATCGGCGCCTTTCTTCTCTCCGAGGGCACGGCTAAAACCCGTGCCTACAGGGTCGATAAACACTAAGTCAGACTCATCGAGTAATGAGTAATCGTTGGCCTCAATCCGATAAGGCGCCGCACCATCATCTTTAGCATCACCAGGCACAATCACACGTTTTGGCCCAAAGAGTCCCATGTGCAGCCACAGCGAGGCTGAACCTGGGCCACCGTTAAAAATAAACGTGACTGGGCGTTTACTGCTGTCTTGCACATCATCCCGTAAATACGTAATAGAGAAGATGCTGGCCTGAGGCTCTCCCTTATCATCCTCTAAAATGGTCTCACCACTGATGGCTTGATAACTGATCTTCTGATTTTGAATCGTCATTCTGTGCTTAGTGGTCACCACCTCTGGCACTAGCTTATCCACTTTGGCATCGCTTTTTTTAGCTGGCTCGGCATGGCCGACCATGGACACAGTGAATAATAAGGGCAGCAACACACTTGCCCATTTCAGCCCTGAGGGCGTTTGCTTCTCTGTTAGCGCTCGCATCAATTATTCTTCCCTTCTGTAGTAGTTATTTTTTGATCTTTTTATTGGTGCACCAGCTTACAAAGACTGTGCACTCGGCGCAAAAGCACAATTGCAACCGAATGCGTCAAAGGTTTAATCGGCTTTTAAAGCATAAATTCACGCAGATTTAAGCTGTTAGCCGCTAAGATAGATTGGATTATCGAAAACTCATGTAGGCATCTATGGGCACTATCACTCTTATCAGTCTGGTCATTCTCGCATTACTCGTCGGCGCAATTGGCCTGTTAATCTGGCAACGCAGCAAAGGTAAACGCATTCCACTGGCGGTAATTTTTGTGTTGGGATTTTTCGCCGTCGGCCTAGGCGGAATTATCGGTTTTGTACATAAAGGCGAAGATTATCAAGCCTATCAAAAGCTGCAGTGGCACACGCTGGCCCCTGAAAAAATCGCGCCACTGGTCGCCGATGGCTACACAGTGTTTGTGGATATCACCTCTGACTGGTGCAGCATTTGCCAAACCAACAAGGCTGAAGTCACCCATAGAGAGCAAGTGGTGAATGCGCTGATGGCCGACAAGGTTATTTTAATGCAGGGAAATTGGAGCGAAGCCGATTCCACCATTGCGGGTTACATGAAGCATGAAGGCGTACCGGGCACACCTTACAATAAGGTTTATGGCCCAAGGGCACCTAACGGCATAGTGCTGCCTTCAACACTCACCATAGAGGCCGTGCTTAATGGCTTAGCTCAGGCAAAAGCACTGTAAGCGGTTAATTTGGCTTAAACCTCAAAAACCGAAGCCGTAAAGCTCAACGCTGGCGCAATAAAAAAGGCTGCATCGCAGCCTTTTTGCACACTTCAAATCAGTAGAAAGCAATTTTCCGGAAAGGTGGGCAGAAAACTACTCCGTACTCTTACAACCGTCTAACCCCAAAACGCTATTTAACTCGTTCGTTCACTCACACCGTACTTCAATAAACATCCCCGCGTTGCCGTGAATCCCCAGTATTAAGGGCAAGCCTGCTTTGTTCAGGTCAACTTAGCCAAAGATATTTATGAAACATTTTTATAACAATTTAATCCTTTACGCCAGCATTAAATACAACTTTCGATCGATTAAAATATAAGCTTTTTATTATCAACAGGTTAATGGTCAGACCTCTAAGCTTGCCTCTAAAGCATTCACTTCAAGCATCACTGAGTTACTCACGATATATCGCGACACGACTCAAGGGGTTATACTTAGGGCACTCATTCGTATTAAGGAATCAGCTGAATGACATCAATAGAGCCCGCCGCAATGCCCTTAGATAAACATTTTCTGCCAGAGAACCAATTACTACTTAATGCCGTGGGTGAAGGTATTTATGGATTTGATTTAAATGGTAATGCTGTCTTTATCAATCCCGCCGCCGAGCGCATGACGGGCTGGAAAAATGAAGAGTTACTCGGCAAAAATATCCATAATTGCCATCATCATAGCCACGCGGATGGTAGTCATTATCCGCAGGAAGATTGCCCCATCTACAATACGTTAAAAGATGGGATAGCAAGGGAAATTACCCACGATGTATTCTGGCGTAAGGATGGCAGCAGCTTTCCAGTGTATTACAGCTCTACGCCCGTCTATCGGGATAACAAGCTTATCGGTGTAGTCGCGATATTTCGCGATATTAGTATTCAGAAACAAACCGAGCAGTCGCTACGCCAAGCTTTGGCGCAGGTTCAGGCTCTGTCGGAGCAACTTGCCAGCGAGAATCACTATCTCCAAGCCGAGTTAGCCGATAAGACCGGCGATGTGGATATTTCGGGCAGTAGCGCGGTGATCCGCCATATGATCCAGCAACTGCATATGGTGGCCAATACCGACAGTACCGTACTGATCTGTGGCGAGAATGGCACAGGCAAAGAACTGGTGGCCCGCAACTTACATCAACTGAGTCGCCGTAAAGATAAACCCATGATCAGCGTTAACTGCGCGGCGTTTTCAGCCTCACTGCTAGAGAGTGAGTTGTTTGGCCATGAGAAAGGCGCCTTTACCGGTGCGACTCAGCAGCGCAAGGGCCGCTTCGAGCTCGCCCATCAAGGCACACTGTTTCTCGATGAGGTGGCCGAATTAAGTTTGGAGGCGCAATCTAAGTTACTGCGAGTGATCCAAGAGCAATCCTTTGAGCGACTCGGCGGCAGCGAAACCATTAAGGTCGATATTCGCTTAGTCGCCGCCAGCCACCATGATTTACTCAAGCGCGTTGAACAGGGCTTATTCAGGATGGATCTCTATTACCGCTTGAATGTCTTCCCTATTCAAGTGCCGCCGCTGAGGGCAAGGCTTGAAGATATGCCCGAGCTTGTCAGCCACATTTTGCATTCCCTAAACCGCAAACTCGGTAAGAAACTGCGCGGCGTAAGCCAAAAAGGTCTGCAAAAACTGATGGCCTACAGCTGGCCTGGCAATGTGCGCGAATTACAGAATATCCTCGAACGGGAGGCCATTTTATCCCAAACGGATATTTTACAAATCCATGCCATGCCTACGCATCATCTGCAGACTCAAACCGCAGCTTCACCATTACAAACCTTGGCCGAGGCGGAAGCACAGCATATAGAGCAAACATTAAAGCAGCTCAATTGGCGTATTTCGGGCCCCAATGGGGCGGCCAATGTGCTCGGCGTTCCGCCAAGTACACTCAGATCGCGAATGAAGAAACTCGGGATTACACGCCAACCCCCTGCAGAAGAATAGCCTTAAAAAACGCGATATATCGCCAATTAGCGATATATCGCGACATACGTTAAATCGCCATTTTATTTAACCATTAAATATCAATACGTTAAAGCACATAACTCTTGGCCTAACGCTTGCTATAGGGAGCCGAATCTTATTTAAGCCGTTAGGACAGCATATGCCCAAGAGTGACACCCTACAGAGTGAGAACATCAAGCGCTCCTCTGCCGAGCAATTTATCCCCGTAAAAAATATCCAGGCGGACGATAAGCCTGCACCTAAAAGCAGTGGCCAGATTCATTTCCGTGAACAGAAGGGCTATTTTCAACGTCTGAGAACCACAATGAATAGCCTATTAGTACTGCTGTTTTTTGCCCTGCCCTTTATTTCCTTTGATGGTCGGCAAGCGATATTGCTGGATGTGAGTCAGCAGCAGTTCTTCTTTTTTGGCCTCACGCTCTGGCCACAGGATTTCACCTTACTCGCTTGGGTGTTTATTGCCGCCGCCTTTGGATTGTTTTTCATCACAGTGTTTTGGGGGCGCGTCTGGTGTGGCTATCTTTGCCCGCAAACCGCGTGGACTTTTATGTTTGTCTGGCTCGAAAACCGGATTGAGGGCAACAGCAACAAACGTAAATTGCTCGATAAGGCGCCATGGTCAGCCAATAAACTCGGTAAAAGAAGCCTTAAACACGGTCTGTGGGGATTAGCCGCCTTAATTACTGGCTGTGGATTTATCGGTTATTTCATCCCCGCCCGCGAACTCTACTTGGATATTTTTACCGGCAATGCCGGCTTTTGGACGACCTGCTGGGTATGGTTTTTCGCGATTTGTACCTACTTAAATGCAGGCTGGATGCGCGAGCAAATGTGCTTACACTGCTGCCCCTATGCGCGTTTTCAGGCTGTGATGTTCGATGCCAACACCAAAACCGTGACCTATGATGCCGCACGCGGCGAAGCGCGCGGTCCACGTAAGCGCAAACAACAGACTGAACTCGGTGATTGTGTTGACTGTAACTTATGTGTCGAAGTCTGCCCGACGGGGATTGATATTCGCCAAGGCCTCCAATACGAATGCATTAACTGCGGCGCCTGTGTCGATGCTTGTAATGAAACCATGCAAAAATTCGACTACAAACAAAATCTAATTAGCTATGTCAGCGAGAATGAATTAAAGGGCATCGCCCATTCCAACTGGCGCTCGCCACGCTTTTTAGGTTACGGCGCCGCCGTTGTCATTATGTTGGTTGTGATAGGTTTAGATCTTTCCAGCCGCAGTGAGATTCAGCTTAACGTTATTCGTGACAGACAGAGCTTGTACCGCGAAACCGCCGATAACAAAGTTGAAAATACCTACCAACTGAAGATCCGTAACAAGACTCAGCAAACCAAGCAATATCAACTCGCGGTCAACAGCGAAATGCCCTTCAGCTTAATTGCCGACGCAGTCATTACCCTCGCTCCGGGCGAGCAGTCGGATTATCCCGTGACAGTATTAGCCGATAAGGACGCAATCCCAGCGGGACGCAAAATTATCGAATTCTCGGTAACAGATGTCAGCAAACCTGAACAAAGCGTTAGCCAAGAAACCGGCTTCTTTAGCCCTTAGCGTAATGCGGCAGTGTGCTAGTGTGCTCGCCGATAAACGAGCACATTGCATGCTCGTTAGTCACTTCTATGAATGATGCCCGTTGGATCACTGTGTTCGCCGGGCTTTTCTACTCACCTTATTTCGTTAAATCAGCTAAATAGCCTCAACTAGCACCGCACAAACATGAAGTGCGTCAATTCACCACCATTGCCTCCTAACCACTTATCTTGCGCCTGTATTGCGTTTACGGCTACTGCTTAGAAGAGGCTCGGCTGTCATTTTTGCAAACCAACGTCGATTTATCATTGACGAATCACCGTATAGATCGAATACAATAAATATACGAAACATATATAAAGTATATTTATGGGCATAGTTAAAATTTCCGAAGAACTGCATGATGAGCTGAGAAAAGCAAGTTCGGTCATGTCACGTTCAATCAACTCGCAGGCGGAATTCTGGATAAGGATCGGGATGCTGGCAGAGTTGCATCCACAGCTCTCCTTTAATCAGTTAGTCGCCGATTTAATGAAATCTGCGGACGTGAACCTAGCCAACGTGACCCAAGTAAAGGAAATGGCCGATGAATAATCAGGTGAAGATAAAATCTGCCGAAGAAATTGCACTGATGCGCCGTGCGGGGCAATTACTAGCTCAAGTATTTCAAATGCTTGATACCTATGTCCGCCCCGGCATCAGCACCATGGATATCAACGATACGGTCGAAGCCTTTATTGTCAATGAGCTAAAATCGCGTCCCGCGAGTAAAGGTCAGTATGGCTATCAATATGTGCTGAATTCGTCCATTAACGAAGTGGTCTGCCATGGTGTGCCCTCTGCGAATGAGGTCATCAAAAGCACAGATATCATTAACTTAGATATTACCCTCGAGAAAGACGGCTATATTGCCGACTCCAGTAAAATGTATGTGATGCCGCAGGCACCCGCCGAAGCGAAGAAGCTGGCCGATGTTACTTATCTTGCCATGTGGCAAGGGATTAAACAGGTAAAACCTGGGGCGACTCTAGGCGATATTGGCCATGCGATTCAACAATATGCCCAATCCTTTGGCTATAGCATAGTCAAAGATTACTGTGGCCATGGGATAGGTCAAGAAATGCATGAAGAGCCGCAAGTCCTTCACTATGGAAAGCCGAATCAAGGCCTTAGGCTCAAAGCGGGGATGGTGTTTACCATTGAGCCCATGGTGAATCAGGGCACTGAAAAGATAAAGCTCAAAAAAGATGGTTGGACGGTTGTCACCCGCGATAAAAAACTCTCGGCGCAATCGGAACATACGATACTTGTCACCCCAACGGGATACGAAGTGCTCACCCTACGCCACGATGAGCAATCTCCCAGTTAATTTCGACGCTAACCCTCGCTTTTTCATCTCAAATTCAGGTGTGCTGTAGTAAATTTGCACTGCAGTTCACCGCCCTCTATTAGAGTAAAAATTCTATTTTTACAATTGGATAGCCGTGCAAATTGCTACAATAATTTAACGATAAACGTTGACCTGACAGGTTGAATCCTTCTAATCTAAACACTCGTTTGATTTTAAAATAATAACAACGATAAACCTATTTGAGGTAGTTAGGCATGGCATACGATCAAGAGTCACAACTCGAACTTGGCAAATACTCATCACTCATAGACTTAATCGAACGCACTAGCCAACGCTTTGGTGATAAAACGGCATATGCTTGTTTGGGGAAAACCAGCAGCTTCAATGATATAGAGCGCGATTCACGCTATTTTGCCGCCTATTTGCAGAATAACACTAACCTAAAACCCGGCGATCGAATCGCGATTCAATTACCCAATATTACCCAGTTCGTTATCGCGGCCTATGGTGCGCTGCGGGCGGGACTTATCCTAGTCAACACTAACCCGCTCTACACCGAAAGAGAGCTTATTCATCAGTTTAATGACTCAGGTGCTAAGGCCTTAGTGGTGCTGTCGGATCTGCTGCCAACCCTTGCTAAAGTGGTTGCGACCACACCAATTGAATTAGTGATTTCCACTCACCCGTTAGATCTTATCGACCCACAAGTTCAGCCCAAAACGGGGCTTAAAAATGTCGAATTCTGCCAAGTGCTAAAACAAGGGGCTGAGTTGCCCTTTAGCCGTTTTGTCCCCGCCGCAGATGACTTAGCGGCGCTGCAATATACAGGTGGAACAACGGGCCTCTCCAAGGGCGCTATGCTGACCCACGGTAATATGCTCGCCAATGCGGCGCAGGTAAAATCCCGTATTGGCAGTGTTATCACTGAAGGCGAAGATATTTTTGTCGCGCCACTGCCGATTTACCATATCTATGCCTTTATGGTGAACTTAGTACTGTATTTTGAATGTGGTGGTTGCTCGGTATTAATCCCCAATCCCCGTGATATTAGTGGCTTAATCAAGACACTGGCGAAATACCCTTTTACCGGTTTTGCGGGGCTTAACACTCTCTTTGTCGCCCTATGCCATCAGCCCGAATTTAAGGCGTTGGATTTCAGTCATTTAAAAATCACGATTTCGGGTGGTACGGCACTGACCGCTGCCGCAGCCAATATCTGGCAGCAAACCACGGGCAATACCATCAGTGAAGGTTATGGGTTATCCGAAACTTCACCGGTGATTTCACTCAATGCCCCCGGATATCAGAAGATTGGCACTATCGGTAAGCCCGTTCTCGGCACTGAGGTCAAACTGTTAGACGAAAACGGCAATGAAGTCGCGCAAGGGGAAGCCGGTGAACTCGCCGCCCGTGGGCCACAAGTGATGCTAGGTTATTGGAATAATCCCCAAGAAACGGCCAATGTGATGACTGCCGATGGTTTCTTTAAAACTGGGGATATTGCGATTTTGAACGAGGAAGGATTCCACCAAATCGTTGATCGCAAAAAGGATATGATTATTGTCTCCGGCTTTAACGTCTATCCGAATGAGGTCGAAAACGTACTCGCAAGCCATCCAAATATCATTGAATGTGCCGTGGTTGGCGTAAAGGATGAACACTCAGGAGAAGCGGTCAAAGCCTTTGTTGTGCTAAAAGATGACAACCAAGATCATGAGCAGATGAAAACCGCTATTCTTAACTTCTGCCGCGAGCAACTTACCGCCTACAAGCTGCCCAAGTTGATTGAATTTATGCCACAGCTACCTAAGAGCACTGTGGGCAAAATTCTACGCAGAGAACTGAAACATCAGGCTTAAACATACCTAAACATCAGTGGTGTTTGAGCAGTCTTAAATCCAAAACAAAACCCCAGAGCAACACTCTGGGGTTTTGTTTACGTTACATTCCCATCCGAACCTTACTCACTCAGCGCACTCACTTCATCCGTGAGCAGCTGCAAACTGGCAAACTCGCGATATAGGGCATTGGTTTGTATAAGAGTTTGATGCTTACCACTGGCGACGATACGCCCTTTATCGAACACGATAATTCGGTCCGCATTGATCACAGTGGCGAGGCGATGGGCGATGATAAGCGTGGTTTTCCCCTTCATCAATTCATCGAGAGCCTGCTTCACTTTTTGCTCACTTAAGGCATCGAGCGCACTGGTCGCCTCATCGAGCAGCAAGATAGGCCTGTCGGCTAAAATGGCCCTCGCAATGGCGATACGCTGCTTTTGACCACCGGATAAGCGCACGCCACGTTCACCCAAATAGGTTTGATAACCTTCACTAAACTCACTGATAAACTCATGGGCACGGGCTGCGATACAGGCATCTATCACCTCCTGCTCGCTGGCATCGACGCGGCCATAGCGCACATTCTCTAGCACACTGGTGGCAAAAATCACTGAGTCCTGCGGCACAAGCGCAAATTGCGCCCGCAAATCCTTTGGTGAAAGCTCAGCAATATCAATCCCATCCAAATGAATACTGCCCGATGACGGCACATAAAACCGCTGCAATAACTGAAATAAGGTACTCTTGCCGGCCCCACTCGGCCCGACCAAGGCCACCCGTTCACCCGCAGTAATCATTAGTTCTAAATCGCGGAGCACTAACTGAGTTTGCTCGGGATAATGGAAATTCAGCTGTTGCAATTGCAGCTCGCCACGCACTCTCGCAGGCAGCGTTTTAGGCACCAGTGGCGCAGGAATATCGACTTCAGTTTCAGCCAATTCGATTAAGCGTTCGGCGGCGCCTGAGGCGCGTTGGATCTCACCCACGACTTCACTAATGGTGGCGACGGCACCTGCCACCATCACGGCATAAAACATAAAGGCCGATAACTCGCCGCCCGTCATCTTACCCGACATCACATCGTGGGCGCCGACCCAAGTCACAGATGCTATGGCGGCAATACTTAAAAACATCACGGAGGAAATCAACATGGCGCGGTAACGAATGCGACCACTGGCGGCGGTCATCACATCTTCGACACGACCATTGAACAAACTACGGTCCTTATCCTCATGGCCATAGGCTTGCACTGTATGGATTTCATGTAAGGTTTCATCCACATAGGCACCCAAATCCGCCACCCTATCTTGGCTTTCCCGCGCCAAGGTTCGCACTTTTCGGCCAAAGAAACCGACAGGCCCTAGCACCAAAGGCACGGCCAGTAGTACGAGCAGCGTCATCTTCACGCTGGTGATCCCCATCATCGCCAGCCCGCCGATCACAGTCACGCCGGAGCGCAGCGCCATCGACAGACTCGAGCCGACCACGGTTTGCAACAGAGTCGAGTCGGCGGTAAAGCGCGAAATCACCTCACCGGTACGCACTTTGGCATAGAAGGCCGGAGACAGCTTCAGCAGTTGGTTATAAACCGTCAGCCTTATATCGGCGCTGACCCGCTCGCCGAGCCAAGTCATCAGATAAAAACGGCAAAACACCGCTGTGCCACTCACGGCAGTGATCAGCAACACCAACAGAATAATTTCATTGAGACGCTGGGCGTTATCCTTAATAAAACCTTCGTCCACCATCAGCCGCACGCCTTGCCCGAGGGATAGCCAGGCCAAGGAGCCAATCAACAGAAATACAATCGCCGCCACCACCCGCAGGCGATAGGGCTTAAGAAATTGCCAAATCCAGGGCAATACCGCCCGTTGGCGGATCGAAGAATTAGCAGCGTTGTGAGACATAGTGGACTCTGGTAATGATCGTGGGGGAAGTGTACTCGATTCTGTAGGCTCAGTTAGCGGTTTGTTCACTATTGATATCCTTAGGCTTTATATGCTCATCAACCTTAGCACAAGCGAGTATCAACAGAGCATACCCGAAAGCCCTCATGATAAACAAAGTGACCTTCGCAAGACGTAGCTGCAAAGCGGGCAATAACAAAGAATGAAGGCAAAACCAAAATGCCTCGAGGAATATAAAATAAACCCGCCTAGATAGCGGGTTTATGCTTTTGCTTTGAGTAGGTCAAGTTCAAGGCGCAGAAGTGTGAGATACAGATATTTATTAAGACTCGACTTAAGCTACTTGCATATCTTCGGGCGCTTTAGGTGTGCCATGGTGCCCATCACGCTTCCAGTTAACATCGAGTAATTCACTGCCCGTCAGACTAAAGGCTTGGCCAAAACCTTTCACATACAATCCCTGATGGGGCGCTAACTTATACAGATTAAAGTCCGTCAGTGCCGCGAGATTATCGGACATGTCGCCAAAGCGTTTTGATAACAGGCAGACTCCCTTACTAAAGGTGGGCGTATCCCGCTCAACCGCTTGAGCCAAAGCGTCGAAGGTGAGGCGTTTACGGGCGAATACGGACTTAGCTTCGGCTTCATCCTCCACCAGCATGACAGACACCTTGGTCGACTGCTTAAGGTTGTGGCCGTGACGCGCTAAGTCACTCACTAAGATGTAAAACCCATCGTCGGCTAAGGCAAATGGCGCATAACTGGCATTGGGTTGCCCATCCGTATCGACTGTTGCGAGTTGCAAAGTATGGCGCTGCTGTTTAAAGGCCTCAATTTCGGGTAACAGTTTGTCCCTTAAACGTTGTTCTTGCTCGGAGATTTCAGGCTTCATATTGGATACCTTAATAAATTATATCGGTGACTGTTGAGTAGCAAAGGTGCTCGCCAGCGTTTTAAAACGGCTAACTTGCTCAGGAAAAAGCACTCTTTGCTTGTCTCGTCCTAAATAAACTTTGAATACCACCTCGCCTTGAGGACCAAAAAAGTTAATCGAATGGCTCTCGCTGCCCCTAAAGGGTCTGCTGATTAGCGCGATCGCTCGCATGTTATCCAGCTTGAGATGACCATGAAGGCCATCGCCTTTGCTGTAGAGGTTGTAATATCCATGGGCAAATTTCCCTTGGGGAAAATCACCTTTAAATTCAAAAACGCTGCCCGAGAGCATCACTATCGTGGTCAGAGGTCCCCACTCGGGTAAGCTCTGCAGCAGCTCATCGATTTGCGTTAAAGGCAAAAACACCCGCTGCGCTTGCGGCAGTGCCGCGACCACATCAAGCTCGGCAATCCCTAATTCACTCGCCAGTTGTGCGGGCATTAAATCGGGCTGGCTGACAAAGCGCTGCCTTAACATGGACTGCGAGTCGGCATCTATGTGATGGCTAGGGTGACTGATTTCAGTGTCGATTGTCTGTGTCATTTGCATCTCCTAAAGCTGGGCCTAGAACATATAACGTGCTGACAACTTCATATTGCGACCAGGTTGATACAGGGTCTGCCATGCCTGCTGGTATTTCTCATCACCAATGTTTTCGATGGCAAAGTCGACTCTCAGGCCAGACATAGCCCCCATCGCTGGCTCCCATGCGAGGTACACATCCCACAGGGTATAGTCGTCATACTTAGCCACGCGATAACCTTCGGGCGTATTGGATTGGCTGGCGACATAGGTCACTCGGGTGCCGAGTTTCATATCGCCTTCCATGATGCCTTGGGATAGATCGACGTTAAACTTATTGGCGGGCATACCTTCGATATAGTCGCCAGTCTTACGGTCTTCACCTCGGGTCTGACCGTAATTCATCGCCAGCCGTGTTTGCCCAATGCGATAACGGCCGCTGAGCTCAAAGCCCGTTAATTGCGCATCTTCCACGTTATTCCATGAGGTGGTTTGCTCAAATCCTGGGATCCCCATTAACGGATTGGAGACTTGCTGAACGATAAAATCGTCCACATCGTTACGGAAGATGTTTAAGGTGAAAGCCAGCTCATCATCTCCGGCTAAGTCGTTGAAACGAAAATCGGCTTTCAGTTCTTTATTGCGGGCGACTTCAGACTTTAAGTTAGCATTCGTCACAAAGGTATTACACAGACCTTGGGGTAAAAAACCGGGGATCGGCGGAATGCAATAATGGGTACCAGTAGAAAACATTTCCTCAACCGTCGGCGCACGGAAAGCCTGATCATACCGTGCACTTAAGGTCAGCCACGGCTGAGTCTGCCAACTTAAGCCCAGCGAAGGCGATAACTCATTGTCATCCGCAGAAGCATTGAGGTTGTGACTCTCGTTTTTGAAGCTGTCATAACGTAAGGCGGCGTCGAGATTGACGGTTTGGGTCAATTGAATATCGGCACGGGTAAAGGCGCCCCACACTGTGGTCTCACCATCGATATCCCCTGGGCGCTGCCCCACTTGGCCCCTATCGTCTCTAACGGTTTTAAGGGTATCGCGATAACCATCGACACCATAGGTCAGCTTAGTATTACCAAGTTGCGAACGGTTGTTGAGATTGATGCCAATGGTGCGGTATTCGGTGCTATCGAATTGACCTTTGGTCACTCGATCTTCGTCATAATCCGTGCTATTCCAATAGACCTGCACTTTAGTGTCCAAATACGGATTATTTGCCGGCGCCAAGCTGTAATGAAGGGTAACGTTTTGATCGTCCGTTTTGCGGCGCACTAAAGGCACTGAACTGCTCACCGCAGCGGAAGGATTACTCGGCACGAGTTCATTAATCTTGCTAACTCTTGCCGACAACTCTAAGCGTGAAGCCTCATCGGCTTGCCATCCAAACTTAGCCAAACCACTGCTCCCCAAAGAAGCACTGTTCGCTAAGGTTTCGTCATTACCCGTATTGATATTATTGGAGTCGAAGTAAGATCCATTGATTAACCAATCAATAGTATCTTGTTGGCCATACACGGCAGCGCTGGTTTTAGTGCGGTCGCCATTAGTGTCATAGCCTTGCTTTAGATAGCCACCGAAGGTTTCGTTAGGAGCCAAGAAGTCTTGAGCCGATTTAGTATTCTGTGCCACCACACCACCGATAGCACCACTGCCCCAGAGACTACTGGCAGGACCGCGAATCACCTCAATTGATTTGAGTAATTCTGGATCCATAAAGTAAGAACCACGGTGACCAGAACTGGTATTCTGTCTTGCACCATCAATGGTTTGTAATACACGATCGCCGCTTAAGCCACGGATCTCAACCCCTTGAGACGTAGCTCTCGGACCATTGGTTAAAGTGATGTTGGCTTCATTTTTTAGCGCTTCGGCAACCGATGATGCCTGGGCCACATTGAGCAGCTCTTCACTCACAACGGCAACACTGCGGCTAGTTTGGGAGACTTTTTCACTCAAGCGTGTCGCGCTGACTAATACTTCATCAAACTCAGTCTCGACTAATCCCGGTTTCTTCTCCTTTTGCTGCGCAGTCACACCTTCTTCAGCCGCTAACGTGAAACTTAGCGCCGTAGTCGTTAATGCGATCGCAATGGCGATAACTAACGGCTTCTTTTGCATGGTTACATCCTTAAATCATCAATGATATTAATCGATTAGAATTAAAATCGACCATGTATGGTTAGTCCATCAACCTAGGTCGAGCTGCTGCATTTTTGAGCATCCATTTTCGTAATTGCTGGCACTCTAACTGAGATTGGAAAATTGATCAAATAGAAATCATTATCATTTGCGATCTTATTTATATTCACGTATCTTAATTAGCATTGATTGATGGGCGACTGTTTTTTGAACTTGGAAGGCGTACTGTGACACCGAAACGATATCTGGTTTTTGGCGCATTAACCGTTGCAATCCAAACGGGAGTGATTGCATCGCAGCCTGCTATGCCATTACCAAGTAGTCTCAATGAATCGGCACAAATGGCCGCATTCAAAGAAGCAAATAAAGCGGTTACCTTAAGCTTTGCCGCTCCTCGTGCAGCAGAAAAATCAGCGATAAAAAATACGCCTGCAAATACGATTACCGAAGATGCGATTTCAACAAATGTGCCTAATACCAGTAAGCCCCAAACGGCGTCAGCACTCACTGATACACCAGTAACTGAAATGGCAAGGCAAGCCTCCGCACCAACCGCAGCTAAGCCGCGAACGATTCAATCCGCAGTGCAGAACAAGCCAACGTCGAACACATCCTCTAAGGCTGATGCGACAACAGCAAAGCCTCTTATGGCCGCAAATACACAGCATCAGAAAGAAACTGAAGAGATAACAAAACCTTCTGACTTAGTGTTGTCGCAAATGGCAGAAATAAAGGCTCAAGATAATGCCGTTATTAACAACATCAATATGGCGCCCACCAGCGCCAGCGAGAACACTAAAGCCACTCCCGAGGTTATTGAACTGGCAACACCGACTTTTGCCAGTAAACCGCCGCAACCCACCTATCCACGCATGGCACGTAAAAAAGGGCTTGAAGGCACGGCGACGGTAGAAGTGATGTTTAACGAATTTGGACAACAGCTCGCCCTCACCTTAGTGAAAAGCTCAGGCGTTGGACTATTAGATCAAGCGGCATTAGAGGCGGTTGAGACCTGGGAGTTTCAAGCCCCCACCAACAAACTGGCCAGCCATTACAAGGTGAGAGTACCTATTCGGTTCGCCTTAAATTGAACGTCCCTAACCGCAGTATTCCAGTTATCGCTGATAGCTTAATAACCCATTATTAAATAAAGAATTTAACCTAAGAGGCTTAATGCCCATGACTGACTTTTCCACCCTACAGGCTCAACTCGGCGCCCTGACTTGGCCGCTACTTATCTGCGCTTTTATCGCGTTAATGATTTGCCTCGAACGTAGCGCCTTATTTTTACAGCAATCCTTTGCATCTATGTCGCCCAAAAAACAGGCTTGGGTGAAAACGCTGCGTCAATCCGATGCCAAGGCCAACAGTGAAACTATTCAAGCGCTTATCAATAGTACGAATCGTCAGCAGGACTTACTGACAAGGGGCGCCAATTTACTGCTAAAACAAGCCGATAAGCCAAAGCCGCTCAGGGAAGAATTACTCAGCCTGTGGCTGAACAAGCAGCAAAGGGACTTACAAGCGGGTCTCAAGTTACTGCAAGTGATTGGGATTATTAGCCCGTTACTGGGTTTATTGGGAACAGTACTGGGGCTGATTGAGATGTTCGCCCAGTTAGGGCAATCCCAAGGTCCCGTCACCCCATCACAGCTCAGTGCAGGGCTTGGGCTGGCGATGAACACCACGGCTGCGGGCCTGATTATCGCGGTGCCGACCATTACCGCCGCCCATCTGTTTGGGATCTGGGCCCATAGTCAATGCGTAAAAGTGAGTCATGTATTGAATCAACTCAATTTGTGGCTATCTGGGGTTGAACATATCGCCCTCGAGCAGAATCACTATCAGGCTTTTGCCGACGTTAATCGTGCTAAACCCACATCTAACACTCAACTCGAGTCACAGCCATGATCAGTGCCGATAGAGCCTCATTACCTCAAGCGGGGATCTCGGCCTTAGAGCCCCTTCCGAGCATCGATCTTACGGCGTTGATTGACATTATTTTTATCGTCTTAGTGTTTCTATTACTGACCGCCAATAGCCGTTTGATGAGTTTACCCGTGGAAGTGCCGCAAAGCCCAAGCAGCGCCATCACGGCCGTCGAACCAAAAGAATCCATCGCCATCAATATTATGGCAAGCGCTCCCCACTGGGCGCTAAACGGTGAGACCTATTCCGACTTAAACGCCTTCAGTTCGGCATTTGAAGAACAGCTAAAACACCATCCTCAGGCCAGTATCGTTATCGCCGCAGATAAAGCTGCGCCGGTAGAACCCTTAATGCAGCTGTTAGCGCTCTTGCAGGGCAATGCCATCAGCCAGACGCAGATTTTGATGGAGCATTAATCACTTAGGTTAAAGCAGAACATTTTCGAAACCATTTCCTTGGCAGTAGCTTTTACCTGCCTTGCACACAGATGAAGTAGGAGTTTACCCATGTTGTTTCAAGCCAATCGTCATGCCAATAAATCCGCCAATAACTGGCGGCTATTTTTCCAGGCACTCACCCTCTCAACGTTCGCGGCCTTATTCTCGACCCATGCCTTATCGCAGGAGATAAAACTGGTTAGCGCGGGCGCTGGGGTGACTGAGCTTGTGCTTGCCCTAGATGCAGCTGACGAGCTGGTTGCAGTGGATTCCACCAGCTATCTTCCAGAGCATTTAGCGTCAATAGCCAAACTGGGGTATCACAGAATGTTGTCGGCCGAAGGCATTATGGCATTGTCTCCAACTCTAGTTGTTGGATCTGAGGTAATGGGGCCAGAAACCACACTCAATGTGCTCAAACAGGCCAAGATAGAGGTAGTGAAGTTACCCTCAAGTGCCGATGAGAAACAACTGATGACGAATATTGACACCCTAGCTCAGCTACTGAAACGCACTGACCAAGCGATACAGTTAAAACAAGATTTGCATCAAAGACTTGAAGGGCTACATAAACAGCAACAGCAATTGAGCCAACAGCAGGCCCAGCCGAAAATCCTGTTTATGTTATTACAGGAAGGACGCGGCGCCCGCGTCGGCGGTAAAGGCACTGCGGCCGATACCATTATCGCGCTCTCGGGGGCGAAGAATATTGCCGACTTTGAAGGTTATAAGAGTCTATCCCAAGAGGGCATACTCTCACTCCAGCCCGATGTGATTTTACTCTCTACGCGCAGCGAGCAGAGCGATGCACAAACGGATGAACAAACCGCGCAAGCACTCTTAAAGGAAATGCCGTTACTCGCCCATACTCCCGCAGGCAAAAATGGCTATATCCAAACCCTTGCGCCGCAAGCCTTACTCGGCGGATTAGGCATTAGCGCAATCGGAGCGGCTGAAACCTTGGCCGCCACTTTGCTCAAGCAAAATCAATAATGTTAGGGCCGATGAGTATGTTACAACATCGCTGGCTATGGCCCACAATGGCAACGCTGCTACTCCTCAGCAGCTTGCTTTCCGTCAGTGTTGGGCCGGTGAATATCAGCCTTATAGACTCCCTTAGCGCGGTATTTAATTGGGCCACGGAGCAAAACATTGGCAATCTCGCGCCCCACGAGCAACTGGTTGTCAGCAATGTCCGCTTGCCTCGCACCTTATTGGCCCTTGCCGTTGGGGCTATGTTGGCCCAATGCGGTGCAGTGATGCAGGGATTGTTTCGTAACCCCTTGGCTGATCCTGGGATTATTGGCGTGTCATCCGGCGCGGCATTAGGTGCGGCCATCTGCATAGTGCTATTCCCCCACGCCGAATCTGTCATGATTTCTGTCAGCGCTTTTGCCTCTGGTTTAATCACTACCCTTATTGTCTATCGTCTTGCCAGCAGCGCTTTAGGCACATCGGTCGTGTTATTGCTCTTATCAGGCGTCGCCGTTGCCGCACTCGCCGGAGCTGGGATTGGCGTGTTGACCTATTTAGCCAATGATATGGCGCTCAGGGACTTAACCCTGTGGCAGATGGGCAGTATTGCCGGCGCACAATGGCAATATGTGGGTTTGTGTTTAGTGGTGTTAGCCCTGCTCAGTTGGCAATTTAATCGTGATGCCAAGGCGCTTAATGCCCTGCTACTCGGTGAGGCCGAGGCTAGGCATTTAGGGATTGATGTTGATTCACTCAAGCTGAGACTCATACTGCTCTGCGCCTTAGGGGTTGGCGTCAGTGTTGCGGCAACGGGCATTATCGGTTTTATTGGCTTAGTCGTACCCCATTTAGTGCGTATGTTGTTGGGGCCAGATCATCAACGCCTCCTCCCCATGAGCGCCCTGTTAGGTGCCGCCTTGTTGGCACTTGCCGATATCGGCGCGCGCGCCTTTTTACCCCCAGCGGAACTCCCCGTTGGCTTAGTGACAGCGCTCATTGGCGCACCATTCTTTATCTTTTTACTCCTGCAACAACGCAGCAAATTAATCTAAGCGAGAACCCCATGGCTATGAGCTTATCGGCTGCGCCCGTCGCTAAACAACATTTTGAACGTACTCAACTAAGCGTGGATAGACTCAGCTACGCTATCGGCGATAAGGCGGTGTTAAAGGACATTTGTGTGCAATTTCAACCGGGCAGTGTCACCGCTCTGTTAGGGCCGAATGGCGCGGGTAAGTCCACACTGTTAAAGGCACTGTGCCAAGAGATCCCCGCCGCGCGCGGCAGCATTCGGCTTGGGCACTGCCCGCTTGTCAATTGGCCAAGGGCTGAACTGGCAAAATCGCTCGCAGTGTTGCCGCAGCACGCGAGTTTAACCTTTCCCTTTAAGGTGCATGAAGTGGTAGCCATGGGGCTTTATCCCTTAACCTTGAGTCAAAAAGAGGGACAGCAGTTAGTCACAAAATGGCTCACCGAGGTGGAGATAGTGCACTTGGCGCAGCGTAGCTACCCCACCCTTTCGGGCGGTGAAAAACAAAGAGTGCAGCTGGCGCGGGTATTAACTCAATTGAGCCAATCCCCCTTCCCGCCGATTTTACTGCTCGACGAACCCACCTCGGCACTGGATCTGGCGCAGCAACATAAGGTATTAGCGCTGGCAAAAAATCTCGCCCACAAACACGCCTACACTGTGATTGTGGTACTACACGATCTCAATCAGGCCGCCCGTTACAGCGACAGGGTTATCGTCCTCAAGCAGGGTGAAATCGTCAGTGAAGGCTCGGCAAGTGAGGCCTTATCGGCCGAGATAATTCGGCAGGTGTGGGATTATGAACCTGAATTTATTCCTGCACCACAGGGTGGTTATCCATTGATTTTTTAATCCGAAATCGAACTCGCTAAGCTTTTTCACTTAAGGTTAAGGGTATAATCGTGCCAATCGATATCGCCAGTACATTGAGCAGATGAAAAACACAATTTCCACCGAGACGCAGCAAGACGCCTTAAGCATTGCCAAAGCCACGCAAAAACCGGGGCAAACGAAGGAACAGACTAAGCTTATCGCTCAAGGGATTGAAAAAGGCATTGCCGAATACAAAAAACGCCAAAAAGCCAAGGCCCGTGAGCGCGATAAATTGAGAAAACAACAACTAAGGGTAAGAAACCAACAAGCAAGCGCGGCCGACGAGATGGATGACGGCGAAGATTTTTCGCTGCCGCAGACTCAATTTACTCCTGTCGCTTGGGCCGCCATCGCCCTGTTACTCCTTAGCTGGCTTGGCTTTGGAGCCTATATCTTCCTTTAACTCAGGAGATTAACGCGTAACGTATCAAGGTAGATGGCAAGCTCCTGCGGCAGAAATGTTTGTGCAGTAAGCGCCTTAGCATTGATATTGCCAGCCTTTAGCTGGACTCGCCCTGTCTCCGGCAAAAAGACCAACTCAATCCAGTTGGCTCTGTCGGGGTAGCCATCGAGTGTTAGGCAAAGCGTATTGTCCCGCTCTATCGCAGACTGACAATCCCAGCATTGGCCGACAAGGTCGAGCAGCACTTGCCCGCTTTGCATGTCGGTTAATCTGGGCGCATACACCCAATGGGACATGCGCATTTCATGGGGAATGGTTTCCAGCTTAAGGCGGCCCTGTAGAAAAAACTGTTCGGTTAACATATTCGGATCATCAAAGTAGTTATCGTGTATAAATAAATCGTGTATGAATAAAAATGATTCGGTAATGGGCTGACTAACACAATGGTTTATAAGTAGATTAACTCATTAAGCCTTCTAATCGATTCGCGAGCCGCTTAGCTAAGCCCTTTTGCCAAGCCGCACTCTTTGGCTGACTGTAGAGCCTATCTTCCCATGTAAAAATCTTATTCATGCCATGGTAAGCGAGCCAAGGTAAAGGCTCGCGCTCCCAGGGGGCTAATACCTGTTGAACTGAAGCATTAAACGCCCAAGGCATGGTCGCAAGCTGTGTATCACGTTCTAATATCAAGTCCACCAGCGTGCGGGCAAATAGGTTTGCCGCTCCGACACCTTCCCCGCCATAGCCGCCAATCAGACCTAAACCGAGACTCTTATCAAAGATGGCATGGGGAGAAAAGCGCCTCGCCAAGGCTAAGGTACCGCCCCAACCATGGGTAATTTGAATACCTTTAAGTTGAGGAAATAATGCCAGTAATAATTGATAACGAAAGCCAAATTCGCCCTCGAAAGCAAGCAGATGCGGGCTTTGATTGGCGGTAAATGTCGCATTAAAGAGCCTAGGGTCAAAACCAAATTCGGTGCGTATTTTCGCCCCAAAGCCATAGCCGCCACGGGCACCAAATATCAGCCGATTATCAGGACTGCGCTGGCCATAAGTCACTATACGACTGGCATCACTAAAGGTCGCGCGATTGGCTAAGCCAATTGTATCCCATGTGGCGTCCGTTAATGGCTCGGTGGCGATAAGCAAACTCTGCACGGGTAAGGTGAATCGCCCCAGACCACTGAGCTGACGCAGATAACCTTCCACTGCGGGCACCACAATCGCCGCACGAACATTTCCTTGCGGCGTCTGTAATTGGGTTTGTGCATCGCCAAGATGCGCCATGTGATTTACAGGGGTGTGCTCGTAGATCTTCACCCCTAAGCTTTGTACGAGCTCAGCCAAACCACAGACAAGTTTCGCCGGATGTATTCGCGCGCAATGGGGGGTAAAAAGTGCCGCTTGGCCCTCGGCCATAGACACTTGCTTATCGAGCTCAGGCTTATCCAACCAACGTATATCTTCTTCGCCAAAACCTTCTGCGCGCCACTGCGCTAATTCGGCTTTAATATTGGCTAATTGTTCGGGATAACGCGCCGCCACCCGCAAGTTACCGCCATGGTGTAAATCATAGTCGATATGGTGCTTGGCACAAACTGTAACCACTTCAGAAATAGTTTCTTGAATAATGGCTTTAGCGATAAGGCGCTGCTCGCCTTGAAGCTGATTAAGATAGGCGACATCGCCACTGAAACTGCCCATCAACCAACCGCCATTGCGACCGGATGCACCTTGGCCTATGCATTCGGCCTCAAGGATAACCACAGACAGATTTGGCTGGTATTGCTTTAGATAATAAGCCGTCCAAAGCCCGGAATACCCCGCACCGATAATGACCACATCGGCGGTGATATCCTGCACTAAGGGGGGTAAAACGGCTCGTTGATTTAACTGAGGCTCAGTGTCGAACCAAAATCCGCGCTCTTTCACGCCAACGCTTCACGCGAGGCATTAACACCAATGATTGCGGCAATTTCATCGACATGGGTATCAACCCAAGCGCTGCTGATTGGCCCCCAAGTGACGATACGATAATAACCTGCATTGTTACGGCTGCCGTCCTGCACAAACTCGACTCGAATCCCAATATCTTCAAATGCGGCGATAGAATCCTGCAACGTGCGCCGAGGCATTCCAGTTAACTTATTGAGTGATAAAAGGTTATGTCGTTCATCATCCATTAAATGCGCTAAATATAACTTACGCAAAAATGCCTTATGCTGTTTCGACATCGATTGAGTGGCTGCGGCTTCTAGGGGCATAGAGGAACGATCCAAAAATTGATCAAGAGTCTATAAAACTACTTGATATTCAGTGAATAAGAAATAGCCTCAGCGCAAATTATTAGGCAGAGTTTACAGGGCTACACTCACCAATATTGGACAAATTTACCTCATTGACTTGTGTTTATCCCCCCATGGCTGTTATTTCTAAGAGGAGTCAATCGATGGGAGTAAGTGATGAGCCAAATGATTACCGCTGAGCAAGTGCTACATTTCTGGTTTGAGGAAATCTCACCTAAATCTTGGTGGATCAAAGACCCTGAATTTGATGCTTTAATCCAGTCACGCTTTGAAGACTTACTCAAACAAGCCAAACGGAGTGAACTTGCCGATTGGCGCGTCACGCCTCAAGGTCGTTTAGCCGAAATCATAGTGCTGGATCAATTCTCCCGAAATATTTATCGCGATACGCCCGCCGCGTTTGAGGCCGATGCCATCGCCCTCGTCCTTGCCCAAGAGGCCGTAGCCCAGCAGGTTGACCAAGCACTTAAGCCAAAACAAGTGCCCTTTTTATTTATGCCCTACATGCATAGTGAGTCGCCGCTTATTCATCAAGTTGCGGTGAAATTATTCAACCGAGAAGCGGCCATCGCCAATTTAGCATTTGAACTGAGGCACAAGGAGATTATCGACAGATTTGGTCGTTATCCCCATCGAAACAAGATATTAGGTAGAGAGTCTACCGCAGAAGAGATCGCCTTTTTAAGCCAACCAGGATCCTCCTTCTAAAAGCCTGATTGCGCTTTTGCTAAATAAAATAACTAAGACTATAAATTAGCAAACTACACTTATTGCTGTAGGTCATGGAGCGGCCAATACAGGTTAGTGACTCACAACGAGGTATTGATGAGTGATGAAACACGCTAAAGTTGCTTCAGGTTCCGCCAGAATGTCCCGGCTTCGTTACCGATTGTTGGGCTTAGCCGCCCTAATTCATCCCCAAATAATGCAGGCGGCGGAGCTGAAAATTGGGGTAAGCCTTTCTATTCCCCCCTATGTCATCCAAGAATCCAACAGCGGTTTAGAGCTTGAATTGTTATACCAAGCGTTAGCCGTTAAAGGTCACAACGCCAGCATTCACTACCTGCCCTTGGCCCGTACTTTCCATGAGCTCAAGGAAGGCAAACTCGACGGCATTATCAACATTAAAGACGGCATGGTTGATAAAGTCTTTTACTCCGATGTCGCCATCCGCTACCAAAACTGCGCCATCAGCCTCGATGATAAAGATTTCACTATCAATAGCGTTAAAGACTTAGACGGTAAGAAGGTGGTGGCCTTTCAACGCGCTTCGATATTGCTTGGGGAAGAATTTACCCAAATGGCGAAAACCAATCCCAGTTATCAGGAACAGGCCAGACAGATACAACAGGTGTATATGCTGATGAAGCACAGGGCCGATGTCGTGGTGATGGATAAGAATATCTTTAAATACTATCTCAAGCAGGCATTTATCGAGGGGAAATTGACCGAGGCAGAAATCAAACAAGTGGCTATTTGCAATCGTATTTTCCCACCCACAGAATATAAATTTGCCTTCTTAAATGAACAAATTCGTGACGACTTTAATCAGGGATTAAAGCAGATCACCGAAGATGGAACACTCAACGCGCTACAGGAAAAATATCGACGTTTAGTGTCCCTAGATAATGAGGCCGAGGCGGCTAATACCCTGCTGGATCATTCAGTGTTAAAGCATGATCCGCTCTGATCCTACTTAACGACTAGTACCGGACACTTAGCGAGTCGCACCACATCTTGACTCACATGGGGTTTTAAAAAGTCCATTAAGCTAGTGCTACCATGGCTGGCAATGACCACCATGCCTACATCGGAGGCTTCGGCGAGAATTTCTTCACTGGCATCACCATGGCGAATGACGGGTTTGATACTAAGGCCTGACTTTAATCCCTGTTGCATCTCCTGCTGAAGGCTTTGCATTTTTTGATCGACGAATGCGGCGAGCTGTTGCTCTAACGTCGCAGGCGTCTCCACAGCCACACCGTAAAAGTGGGCGCTTCGTGCCGGGCTAACGACATGCAACAAGCGGATATCCACCTGATAAAGATTTGCCATTTCAACCGCATATTTAAGAGCGTGGGCGGCAGTTGCCGAAAAGTCCGTCGGGCATAACACTTCTTGAGTACGCATAATCTTATCCATCGCTTATGGTTGTTTCGCCCAATAATGGGGGCTGATAATCTGTATTTTATAGCAGTAAATCGGGACAAGCAGCTAGGTCGTAAAATTAATTATGCTTTAGCAATCAAAAACAAAGGGCGCCTTAGCGCCCTCTTATCAGAGCTTTAAATGCTATTTCACTACCAGTACAGGGCAAGCGGCGCCATTGGCAACGGCCTCGGCGACATTGGTGTGTAAAAAGTGCGATATCCCCGTCCGGCCATGGCTGGCAATCACCACCATGCCCACATCCTTACCATTGGCTTCTTCTAAAATCTGATCGACGGGATCGCCACGGCGAATCAGGGTGGTAATAGGTAATTCGGTTTTGAGCCCCTCGAGCAAAGCCTGCATCTTGGTTGCGGCGGCTTCTTCCATACTCTTAGCGAGTTCCTCAGGCGTGATCGCTAAGATCATGTAGTTCTCGTCACCGATTGGTTGCTCAACAACGTGTAATATCTTTAGCCCTACATGGTATAGATTTGCCATTTCAATAGCATAACGTAGCGCATGGGCCGCAGTTTCCGAAAAATCTGTGGGCCAGAGTATTTGACCTGAACGCATAATCTGTTCTCCTTAATGGCTAGTCATCGTTAAGCTCATCTTTGAGCCAAGTAATAGCATCCAGCTTATCGACAAAAAACTTAACCTCGGCCGGAGTGAACCAGTTTGCCAGCTTTGCCATCACCTCCTGTAACGTCGTTTTACCGACTATGGCAATCCGCTCAAAGTGACGAACATGCTTAACCCCTAATTTTAGATCGTCCCAAGCGGCTTGAAGTTCCCAACCTTCGAGCTCAGTCACATCGACTAAGGCATAAATATCGGGATCTTTTACCCCTGCTAACGCGGCCTCGAGCACGGGCACCATCACCTCATAATCTTGATGAGTTAAGGTACCAACCGCTTTAAAGGCAACAAAAAAATCATCATCGCCATAACGCTCAATGCCAACAGAAATACCATGCTTTAACAAAGTCATACCTACTCCTTGTCTAACAAACTACCTTTTAAGTGTAGAAGTTAAGCCCATAACAGGCCGTGATCTTGCTCATAAAAGCACCAGAACACTTGCGTATGCTCACGCTGTTCGCTAGGATAAACCGACTAATCAGTCGGTTTGTTTTTATACACCACAAATCGCTTCCAAAGCTTAAGGCTTTCACCCGAGGGATCACTATGAATATGGCAACAGACCCAGCAAAAATCTCGCCACTCACCGAGTTACTCCAGCGCCAACGTGCAAGTTACTTGGCAGCCCCGAATCCCGATTACGCTATCCGTAAAGAACGCTTACTACGCCTTAAGGCCGCCTTGCTGAAATTCCAACAGCCGCTCGTCGAGGCACTTTCACAGGACTATGGCCACAGATCGGTCGACGATAGCTTGATTTCCGACATTATGCCCGTAGTCAACAACATCAATTACAGCTTGAAAAACCTAAAGAAATGGCTCAAGCCAAGCCGCCGTCATGCGGGCATCTTACTCGCCCCAGCCCAAGTGAAAGTGCATTATCAACCGCTCGGGGTGATAGGGATTATTGTGCCTTGGAACTTCCCCGTCATGCTCTCCATCGGCCCCTTAGTTACGGCCATCGCCGCTGGCAACCATGCCATGCTCAAACTCTCGGAATTCACCCCAGCGACCAATAGTGTCATTAAGCAATTGCTTGCCGAAGTGTTTGAAGAATCCCATGTTGCCGTAGTCGAAGGGGAAGCCGATGTCGCGGCGCAGTTTTCAGCCCTGCCCTTCGATCATCTGCTGTTCACAGGTTCAACCACAGTCGGTCGCCATGTGATGCGCGCCGCCGCCAATAATCTCACGCCAGTGACTCTCGAGCTGGGCGGGAAGTCGCCAGTGATTATCGCCCCCGATATGCCACTTGAGATAGCAGTAGAACGAATGATTTATGGTAAGTGTTTGAATGCAGGACAAATCTGTGTAGCACCTGACTATGTGCTTTGTCCTAAGGCGAAAGTGGCAGAGTTTATTCAAGCCTATCAGACGAAATTCCAGGCCATGTATGGCGCCATTACTCATAACAAAGACTACGGCAGCATTATTAATGCCCGCCAGTTTGAACGTCTGCTAACAGTGCTTGAAGATGCCAAGGCTAAAGGCGCTAAGGTGATCCCCGCCTCGAATGACACGATTGATAGCCAGCATCGTAAACTCGCTACTCAGCTCATTACCGATACCACTGAAGATATGCTATTGATGCAAGAAGAAATCTTCGGCCCACTGCTGCCAGTGATTGGTTATGACAACCTAGATGAGGCCATTAGCTACGTGAACCATCGCGCCCGCCCCTTAGCCCTATATGTGATGAGCTTTGATGAAGCGAGCCAACAAAAAATCCTCAAGCAAACCCATTCCGGCGGTGTGTGCATCAACGAAACCGTGTTCCATGTGGCGGCCGATGATGCCCCCTTTGGCGGTATCGGCCCATCAGGAATGGGGCATTACCACGGCAAGGAAGGATTCCTCACCTTTAGCCACGCTAAAACCGTGCTCAGTCGAGGTCGCTTCAACACGGGTAAGTTTGTCCATCCTCCCTATGGCACTTTTATCCAACGCATGTTGATGAAGCTGTTTTTACGCTAATACGGGCGCTTAGGAGTAATTATGCCGAGCTTATTACCAACAGATACAGACACTAAACCCATGACAGATAAACGTCAGGCCATTTTGGAGACCGCCTTACGCTTATTTGTCGACCAAGGGTTTCATGGCACCTCGACCGCATCGATAGCCAAGCAGGCGGGCGTCGCCACCGGCACTCTCTTCCATCATTTTCCGACCAAGGAAGCACTGATGGAAAACCTTTTTCTTACCATCAAGCAAGAATTTGCCGATGCCTTGTTGTTACAGGTCGGCGAGGGGCAAGATCTTAAACACAATGCCGAAACACTCTGGCAGAGTGCGATCGATTGGTCGATTGAAAATCCAGTCAAACAATTGTTTTTCCAGCAGTATTCTATGTCACCGCAGATAGCACTGCATATTCGTGAGCAGGCGATGAACAGCATCCTAGGCTTTATCGCGCAATTGATAAAACAGGGGCAGTTAATGGGACTGATTGCACACTATCCCGTTGATTTAATGCTGGAAAACTGTCACGGACAATACTTGGCCGCCACGCGCTTTTTTATCGATAACCCAGAATTAGGCCAAGATAAACATTACCGTGATGCCAGCTTTGCACTGTTTTGGAAGGCATTACAGGCCGATTAACCATAAAAAAAACCGAGCCAGACATGTCGCTGGCTCGGTGCTTGTTATCGCAACGGGAATTAACCTTGGCTCAACTCCTGCTGTCTTTCAGCGGGTTGTGTCACCTGAGCCTGACTCCAATAACCTTGCTTAATGCCCTTATCAATCAACTCGGCAACCGCGAGTTCGATGGCCTGCAACACGCAAAATTGCACGGGTTCGTTAGTGGTAAAACCGACTTCCGCCTCGGCCAAACGATTCAAACTGGTATAGCGGAACAGACCTGCACGCATTTCCTGCGAAAGCACTCTCTTACTGGTGGATACAGACATCATCACTTTACCCGTGTGCACATCGACCGCGCGCAGATAGTGACTAAATCCTCACGGTACATTTCTGAGGCGCCGATACCATAGTATTCCACCCCTGTGCCGCCCGTGCTGGTGTTGGTCTCGTAGCTGATAATACCGCCTTCTAATAGCAATCTCGCCGTTGATAACACCGGAATATCATCACCCTTAGTACCATTTTGTTTGTTGCTGATTTTGCGCTCAGTCAGTAGGTTTTGCAGGCCCTCACGCTCGACGGGGGTAAACCATTTCGAGTCAATCAAGGTTTGCATCAGCATCGATGTCGCCCCTTGTGTAACCGCAGTAGAGAATGAACTCACGTTCGCCTGAGGCTTATACTGGCCCGTTTGGTCGCGAAACGAGTACACGGCCACAGGGATAGTAAACTTAGGCCCAGGCTGACTCTGTAGCCCTTTCATCACCTCACTCATCGGATTAACTTGAGCGGGCGTGATATTTAAGTCAGGCTTTGGGATCAAGCTACAGGCTGACATACTCAGCAGCATCAGGGCGATAAACACTAAACGAGTCATTAGTTTCCGCCTCCGAAGGTTGGCATTTCAATCACTGTCACTTCACCGGTTTCGATATTGGTGATGGTCAGCATCACCCCAGTGCCAGTGGAAGCCACTTCAATACGGAAATCACCGGTATCGTACACCCCATCGGTGATCTCCCCGTCGGCCACGCCACGGGTGATGGAGTTAATGATGTTACGTTCTAAGGATTCCTTAAAGCGGGTAACAAAGTCCTTCTCGGTCGAGCTGGCTTTGTTATCGTTTTGAGCCTGCGCTTTATTCAGCAGAAAGGAGCCATTAAGCGGATTACCGCCAAAGCTGGGATTCACAGGGGTATAGATTAATTCGGTTGCTTGGCTTGTGCATGCCATGCTAAGCACGGCAAGAGAAAGTAACGTCCTGTAAGTCATTATTATTATCCTAAAAGTCGTCCGTTGTTCCTGAAAAATCACCCGTAATGGCATTGGCTCGAACCTGAGCTAAATAATCAATGGTCAGCAATATGGCCTGCTCTGCGCTTTCCTTAATCGGATTGGCGCGGCGGCCAAAGTGCGTGGTATAGATGCGCGTACCGTTGACCTCT
The DNA here is from genome assembly GCF_019457435.1 of Shewanella sp. FJAT-51649. Lineage (NCBI taxonomy): Bacteria > Pseudomonadati > Pseudomonadota > Gammaproteobacteria > Alteromonadales > Shewanellaceae > Shewanella > Shewanella sp. FJAT-51649. Next base: position 3,736,472 of record NZ_CP080411.1, read on the forward strand.
AAGGTTAAAACCGTGCCCGCCTGCGGAAACACAGTCTCATATAGGGTCACGTTAAAGCCTTGGGTAAAGGGCAATTCGCGCCAATAACTTGAATAGTAAAAGCCAAAATCCTTACCAAAACGGGTTAAGGTTCTGTCTATAACTAATCCACTGATTTCAATGTCATTATCGGCAAAAACACTGGGGGAACTGACAAGCAGCAAGGGACACAAGATGCAGACGAACAACCGCTTTTTTAACGATCTCACTTTCCTCTCCCTGTTGATGAAAGCCACCCATTGCGCGATATCCAAAGCCGAACCAAGGGCCAGCCCTTAGTCAACATTTTCGCTTACGCAGGGTAACAGGGCAGCCGATCTTTCGTCATTAGAGAGAGGGGTAAATTAGCCCGAAAAGCTAAGGTAAAAACCGCAAAATAGCCCATTTGGGTAATACATTCGGCTGAGGAGTGAAACCTCTTGATACACACTTAAACGCGGTTTATTGCGGCAGCCACAAATGTACCGATAGGCCGCCGTCGCTGCGATTATGCATGCTAATGCTGCCATCGTGGGCTTCGATAATTTCGCGGCACAGTGGCAGGCCTAAACCCGTGCCCGATTGTTTAGTCGAGTAAAAGGGCAATAGTGCTTGCTCTAACACTTCCTCGGACATACCACTGCCACGATCTTCGATTTTGATACTAAAGCCCGCCCCATCGACCATGGTTTGGTGGCGAATAGAGAGCGTCACTTCATCGGGGTTAGAACCAGATTCATGGGCATTTTTCAATAAATTCAGCAGGACTTGCTCCATCTGCCCTTGGTCGAAATAGCCCATTTCAGCGGGTAACTCATTGGCTAAGATAAAAGGATAATGTTGAGTTAAATGCTCGATAAGCTGCTGCCACGGCACCTCACGTCGCTGCGGTAAAGGCAGTTTAGCAAAGCGCGCATAATTGAAAATAAACTGGCTCAAGTGATTCGTGCGACTCTCTATGGTGTCGAATATCAGCTTAAGCTTGGGATTATCGAGATCTTTCGTCAGTAAACGCCCCGAGTTCACCATGGAGGCGATGGGCGCGACGGAATTATTTAGCTCATGGCTGATAATGCGGATCACCTTCTTCCATACCGCCACTTCCTGACGATTAAGCTCTCGGGTCATCTGCTTGAGCAAGATTAAGTTATGCTGTTGGTTATTCAGTAAAAACTGGCCACGGCTCAGATACCAAGTCTCAGTATCATCCTCACCCATGGTAAACAGGCCGCTCTTTTCTTGCTTAAGCGCCAAGGCAAGCGCTTCGGGTAAGCCTTGCAGCAACTCGTCGAGGCTCAAACCTTCCATCTTGCCTTTAATATGAAAAAGATGCCGCGCCGCATCGTTGGCATACATGAGTTTTTGGTGATCGTTAAACAGCAGCATCACATTCGGAGAGCTTTGAATTACCTTATCCAGCAGCAATTCCCGCTGGTAAATATATTGCCGCTCTTGGCGCAGCTTAGCCGCCGAATCATTGAATAACTCCGCCAACGCTTTCAGCTGCCCTTCACCATTCGCCGGAATGCTCACGCTAAAGTCATTGTCGTTAAAGTTGAGTAAACCAACCTCTAATGCATTGAGACTGCGAGCTAAATGCCGGGTAAACCAAGCCACACCCAAGGCACAGGTGCCGCAGGCAAACAGTAATATGAATAGCCATTCAGTGATTGGCGGTGTGGACACTGCCTCGTGTTCTAACTTCAACTTAGGCAGCGAGATAGGTTCAGCGGGTGGCGCTATGGGGGGCACTTCAGGATGGACTGAAGGGCTAAAGAGTCCGTCTTTAAGTTGCTCGAGTTTATAGAGCTTAATTTGCAGCTGTTCTTGCTTAAGTTGCTCCAACTTTTGCAGCTCATGCTTAATCTGTTCCGCCCTTAAACGCTCTTGCAATGGCAAAGATTGCTGTAATTGCTCGTTATTTTTAATTGCTGCCTCGACAGTCTCTTGCAGCTTATCTACATCGAGGGGCGGTATAGTTATATCGGGGATCTTGATGGGCGCAGCGACTTCAACGGGCGAGATAGTCGGACGATAGCTCACAACACCTAAGGTCAAGAGCACACCTAAGGCGCAGCAAACGGTTGAATAAATGATTAATTTTGTTCGCAGTTGCACCTAAAATTCCGCCTAATGCTCAGTGTTTATCATGCTATGACTATTTTTCTAGACCAAACTTATCCATGCGGCGATACAAGGCCTGTCGACTCAAGCCTAGGGATTTCGCCACGCGCGCAATCACGCCCTTGTGTTGCCTTAGGGCCATTTCAATCTGCTCACGGCTAACATCCATAGCGTCGCTAGAGTCCGATTGAGCAGGCCCGTCATGATGCAAACTTTTCACCTGCGGCTCAATCGGTGTCATTGCGGACAGGGTTCGCCCAAATGTCGTAGTGCTTATTGCACTGGAATGACTTCCCTGGGCGGGTGGTAACCCAAAATCGGCTTCGGTTAACACTCGGCTTTGGGCCAATAGCGCCGCACGTTTGCAGGCATTTTCCAACTCCCGCACATTGCCCGGCCAGCGGTGCTGCAACAGGGCTTGCTGCGCCGGTTTACTCAGGCTAAAACCCTCGCCGACAAAATGCTTCACTAAGGGCAAGATATCGTCAATTCGTTGATTCAGCGGCGGTAAGGCCAATTCAATCACATTCAAGCGGTAGAATAAGTCCTCACGGAAACGCCCCTCGGCAATATCTTGGGCCAGGTCGGCGTTGGTCGCACTGATCACCCTCACCTTCACCTTTAAGGTTTTATGGCAGCCTAAGCGCTCAAACTCCCCGGTTTGTAATACCCGCAGCAATTTCACTTGGCCCGACAGGGGTAAATTACCAATTTCATCCAAAAACAGCGTGCCGCCATCGGCCGCCTCAAAGCGACCAATGCGCGCCTTATTGGCGCCGGTAAAAGCTCCCGCCTCGGCACCAAAGAGTTCTGCTTCGAGCAACTCCATCGGCAAGGCGCCCACATTCACCTTGATAAAAGGTTTGTTTTTTAAGGGGGAATTGGCGTGAATAATATCGGCAAGCTTGTCTTTACCCGCACCATTGGGGCCGGTGATCAACACTGACACATCGGAGCGCGCCAGTTGTAAGGCTAAGTCGATACAGCGCTGCATAGCGCCACTGCCAAACACGATTCCACAGAGATCCGCATCGGCGATCGCCACCTGACGCTGGGAATTCACTCGCTCGAGTTGTTGGTTTGCACGGGCAAGTTTATGTAGCGCGATTAAATTATTGATACTGTTTAGTAACTTAGCATCATCCCACGGTTTACCCATATAATCGGCGGCGCCCGCTTTCACTAGCTCGACCGCCGTTTCTAGCTGGGTCCACGCCGTCATCAGAATGATCGGTAGATCTTGCTGACGCTCACGCAGGGCATAAAACAACTGCCGCCCTTCTTCCCCCGAGGTGGTATCGCGGGTGAAGTTCATATCTTGGATAACCAAATCAACATCTTGGGTTGCCATTAGGCTAAAGGCATCTTCGGGCGTATGGCAAGTCAACACCTGATAACCATTGATCTCCAGCATTAAACCTAAGGCCTGGCAGATGGCATGGTTATCGTCGACAATCAGAATAGTGTCCATGTGAGCATGTGCGTCCTGAGTAAAACTATTAACCTTAAAGTAACAAAAAGTGCAATAACATCCTACTGTTATCGCACTTAATGCCCTTCAACTTATTTAAACACTGCGGGTGGCTGTCGCCGGAGAAATCTTCGCGGCCTTGCGAGCCGGTAAGTACACCGCAAGGGTGGTTACCGCAAACAGCCCCGCCACAGTCAACAATGGATAGACTATCTCCAGCATCGGCAGGCTATAGAGGCTCATCAATTGCTGGCCGAGCTGAATCGCTAACAGCACACCAATGCCGCCGCCGAGCAAGCAGAGCAGATAGTTCTCGACGAGAAAGTAGCTGATAATATCGCGCTTTTTCGCCCCTAACGCACGGCGAGTGCCGATTTGCTTAGTGCGGCGCTGGATATTAAACATCACCATGCCTGTCACCCCAAGGGATGTGATCAGCAGCAGTAACACCACCATCATGGTCAGTACGGTTGCCATTAACTCATGGTCACGGTACGCCTCGACACGGCGCTCTCCCATGGTCGTAAAACCTTCGACCACGCGGCTCGGATATTCCTTGTGCAGCAGCTCGGGAATGACTTCCTTGAGGCGAGCCATATCGCTCGACTTAGCTCTTACTAAATAGCGTTTATAATCAGCGGGATAATTCACCGACAACACTGAGCTAAACTCCAAGTTTTTGTTATCCACCCACGCCGTTTGTAAGCGCTCCAGCACTCCAATCACCACAAAGTGCTGCGTGCCCATATAGACGCTTTTCCCGAGCGCGGTTTCATTCGGCCATACCTTATCGGCAAAGGCTTTAGTGACGAGCATCTTGCCACCATCTTCCAGCAACTCTGTGGTGATCTCCTGGGGATAGAAGTTACGTCCTTCGACTAACTTCAGCCCTAGGGAGTTGATAAAATGCTCATCACTCATATACATGCCTGTATTGGGCGTGGATTTAGCACGCTCCTCGGGCCCCAGCGTAAAGTTACTCGACCAACCGCCACCACTCAGGGGAGCCATTGAGGTGGGCGCAACATCAATCACCCCAGGAATGGCACGCAGAAGTTCCAAATCCCGTTTATCCTGCGCGACTAAATCCGTCGATTTATCAAAATGATAAATACTGAAATCGAAAACTTCGCTTTCAACAACCCCCGAATCACGTGCCATTAAATTCAGGCGCTCGGCGATGATAAAGCTCGCATTCGCGACGATAGCCACAGATAAAATGATCTGTAATAACAGCAACAAGGGGCCGCTTTTACTGCGTAATAAACTGCTGAGAATAGGTTTGATATGTAACATATTGCCCCCGATTATTGGCTCTTAAGATAAACACTAGGGTTAGTCGTACACACACGCCACGCGGGGTAAATGCCAGCCACCACCGCCGCCAAAATCGCGATCATTGGCGCTATCAACCACATGCTGGTATCGAGGTGAGTTAAAGACGCCTCCAAGTCAAACTTCTTGGTCAGCAGCATCAATGACCCCCAGGCCCAAGCTAAGCCGAGTAAACCGCCAAATAACCCCATCAAGGACACTTCCACCATATGTTGGGCAAAGATCTGCCCTTGGCTGGCGCCGATAGCGCGGCGTACACCAATCTCGGGAGCTCGACGTAAAAACTTAGACAGCAACAACCCTAACATATTGACTAAACAGACAATTAAGAAGAGTGCACTCAGACCCACCAGCACCTTGTTATCCTCTGGCACCACTTTATTGATGGCTAACCATTGGTCAACATCGGACAACTGCACATCGGCCTTAGGCGAGCTAAAGCGGCCTAATTTCTTTTGTTGATCAATATATTGACGTACCCACTGACGGTATTCAGCCACTTGCTCAGGCGTATCCAGTTGCACCCAATACTGCGTCCAATGCTTTTCAGAGGTTAAACGCTGTGCATAGGTGTTGATGCTTTCATAGTTCCAGCCGTTGGTATTCCCCCAACTGCCATATTCCTCAATCGGCGCTAAGCTGTAGGGCACAAACAAAGTATCCACATTGCCAAAGGCGCCATTGTTAAGGTCGTAATAGTTTGGACTCGGTGCCCAAGGCTTAAGCACTCCAACCACCTGATAGGGCTTAGCATTGAAATAAATCGTCTTGCCGACACTATTTTGGCCCGCAAACAGCGTTTTATTCAGCTCATCGGTCAACACCACTTCGTAGCGAGCATCCTTATCGACACTGTCATCCCATGCCTGACCATATTGAAACTCGAGGCCAAACAGTGGAAAAAAGTCGTTATTGGTTACCCTAACCCGAGATTGCAGCACGGGTAAAAATGCCGGATCTTCGGTTTGCACCGCGCCGCCCGTGCGAAACATGGGGGTTTGCACGCTCGGAATATCACTCTTGAGTAAGTTCATCCCGTCTTGATAGGTGATCTGTTGATCGAAACGATCCCAGGCATCTGGACCTTGGCTCCACAGCTGCACCGCAAACAATTGGCCGGATTTCTCCCCCGCAGGGTTAATCGACATCATTTTATAGATGTTGAGTGTAGTGATAGTGATGCCAATACCGATGGAAATCGCCATGATCATCAATGCCGACAACATGGGCGTTTTTTTGATGCTACGCCAAGCTAAATCTAAGTAATAGAAGAACATAACCGCTCCTAGCCTTGGGCGTTAGCAACCAGTTTATCGACACTGCCATGGCTTGCACTGCGGGCCGCATTGGGTTGATACATGGTAAAGTCGCAGACTTGACCATCGACAATTTGGATATTGCGCTGAGCTCGGCGAGCCAGTTCTGGATCGTGGGTCACCATGATGATCGTGGTGCCAGATTGGTTAATATTCTCTAATAATTCCATCACTTGGCGGGCCATTAAGCTGTCGAGGTTACCCGTAGGTTCATCGGCGAGCAGAAAACGGGGTTCCCCCGCTAAAGCGCGAGCAATCGCGACCCTTTGCTGCTGACCGCCGGATAATTGGGTCGGCAAATGCTTCATCCGCGCACCTAAGCCTACTTGCTCTAATGCTTGTTCCACACGGCGTTTGCGCTCCTTGGCACTAAAACCACGGTAGCGCAGCGGCACTTCTATGTTTTCCGCGAGGTTAAGATCGGGGATCAAGTTAAAGCCTTGGAAGATAAAGCCAATCTTCTCGTTGCGTACGGCGGCACTTTTGTTATCACTGAGGTTGGAGACATTAATCCCATCTAAAAAATAATCCCCATGGGTGAAGCCTTCGAGCAAGCCTGCAATATTTAAGAAGGTGGTTTTACCTGAGCCCGAAGGACCCGTAACCGCCACAAACTCGCCCTCATTCACCTCAAGGTTGAAATCCCGCAGCGCGTGGGTTTCCACTAAGTCCGTTTTAAAAACCTTGCTGATATTCTTCATTGATAACATTTTAATTTCCTTGATTAATTTTTATCTTTGCGCGCAAACGGCTTATAAAATGCGCAAGTTTCTTATCTTTAAGTGGTAACGGCTACACAAAGCCCTCACCCCGCAAAACGGCCCATCACAAACCCACTCAAGGCATCGAACAACCCATTGAGACAGGCGAATATAAAGCTCACACTTTCCATCGAGACATCACCCACCTGGCGCGCTTCTTCTAGGGGATTCGTCCATTCCAAAATATTTAAACCGAGGAAAAACCAGCTGTTGGCCTCACCTATGCCCAGCTCAACCGCCACGACCAGTAAGGCTAAGGCCAGAACACCAAACAATTTGGATGACATCAACAGACCAAGATCGACGTTTTTAGTACGCATAATGAACTCCTTGTACACCTTAGCCGCAGACTTTTTAGTCAGAGCGGCGTTAATTACATCAATTTGATTAATAAGTAATTTTTGACTATCGGTCATCAATGCATTTTGACCTGTTCGGCATGGTTGAAGGGCTCAACACTGGAGATCACCCATTCGTCACCCGCTTTACCGCCTTCGATCACTTCCACCTGACTCATGCTGGTGCTGCCGAGCTTAATGTCGCGGCGGGTAGCAATATAGCCTTCGACTTGGTAAACCTCATCACCACCACCGCTGGTCATAAAGGCACCGCGTTTAACCATCAACACATTCGCCCTGTGTTCGAGTAAGACTCTGGCTGAGATCCGCTGGTTTTGGCGCAGCTTCAAGCTTTCACTCTGCACAAACTGCACTCTGGCGGTCACTTCACGGTTACGCACTTCGGGGGAAATCGAGGATAGTTTGCCCATGAGTTTGACTTCACCGAAGCTCAGTTCAACCTCCATTCCGAGTCCTAACTCGTCGGCGTAGGATTCAGGCACCGCTAACTCGGCCTCATAAGCACTTAAATCGACTACGGTCAGAATGGGTTGATTGGCGCTTAAACGCGTTTTTTGCTCGGTCAACCAGTTACCAATAATGCCGCTCACCGGCGCCTTGATATTTAAGGCATCGACCTGACGCTCAAGCTCTTTTACCGCCAGACTCTGACGCTCAACTTCCAAGGCCTTGTTTTTCACCTCAAAGGTTAAGGTATCCTTGGTTAAGGCCACTTCCTGCTCCGCATGCTTAAATTTGAGTTTTGCCTTGTGCAGATCGTCCTTACCCTTCTCATAGTCGATTTGGCTGATCAGTTTAGATTGGATCAGTAAATCTCCACGACGGCTCTCCCGATCGGCGGCTTCCAAATCGACCGAGGCCATGTCTAAGGTTTGATTGACTTGTAATTGGTTACGTCTGGCGTCTAGCTTGGCACGCTCAAGGGCGCTCTCTAATCCCGCCAATAGTGATTTCGCCTGCTCTAATTGATTGGTTAATCTTGGACTCTCCAGCTTTGCGACCACATCACCTTTGCTGACGCTATCCCCTGGGTTGCTCAGTAACGTCACAGTGCCTTCTTCGGTGCTGTAGAGGATCGGCGCATTGGCGGCAACAATTTTGCCCGTGGTGGCCACATCTCGAGTGAGCGTGCCAACGTACAAAGTTGCGGTAGTGAGCTCGCTACGGCTGATGGACTGGCTGACTTTATCGCTACCAAAACTGGCCCACACTAAGGCGCTGACCAATAAGGTGCAGCCGCCAATCATCAGAGGCAACTTGAGACGTTTGGCGGTCGATGGCACAAGGACTTTATCTTGGCCGCTGGTATCTTTAATCATGGCGTTTCTCGCTTCCCTGTCGGAGGGCTGGATAGGCCCATCGCTACGGACACTATTAAAAATCGATATCCAGTAATAGCAACGCCTATGCCAATTTCGTTAAAGCATTTATTTTCATAAAGTTAAGTAATATTTAAGATAAAAGTGTCCGCGGACACCGAGGGCTTTATTAGAAAGTGTCCGCAGGTTTTCGCGAAAGTGTCCGCTGAAAAGCGGTTTATGAACATAGGAGTAAGACGGAGTGCGGACACTCAACATGCGTTAACACTTTTATTGGTGAAATGGCTGAGTTTCCCTTTACAGCTAAATCCTTGCCACATAAGATCCTGCCACCCTCGCAGCAGAAACATTCAACAAGATGAATCGCCCTATGACAACACTCACTATTACTCGTCCTGACGACTGGCACATTCACCTAAGAGACGGCGCACAATTAAAAGACACGGTTCGCGATATCAGCCGCTATATGGGCCGCGCTATCGTCATGCCGAACCTGGTTCCTCCCGCTATCGATACCGAAACCGCATTGGCTTATTACGATCGTATCAAGGCGCAAGTGCCAGCAGGCTCGCAATTTGAACCCTTAATGGTGTTGTATCTCACCGACAAAACCAGCCCAGAAGAAATCCGTAAAGCCAAAGCCTCGGGTAAAATCGTTGCCGCTAAACTCTACCCAGCAGGCGCGACCACAAACTCGGATTCTGGCGTGACAGATTTGAAGAACATCTACCCCGCCCTCGAAGCGATGCAGGAAGTGGGCATGTTGTTCCTAGTGCATGGTGAAGTGACTGATTCATCGATTGATATTTTCGACCGCGAGCGCGTATTTATTGAGAATATCCTCAGCAAGATCGTGGCCGATTTCCCGAAGCTTAAAATCGTTCTCGAACATATCACCACTAAGGATGCGGTCGATTTTGTGACTCAAGCGTCTGACAACGTGGCCGCCACGATCACTGCGCATCACTTGCTCTATAACCGCAACCATATGTTGGCTGGCGGTATTCGTCCGCACTTCTATTGCCTGCCGATTTTAAAGCGTAATACCCACCAGCAAGCGCTGTTAGGCGCCGCGGCCAGTGGTAATAAGAAGTTCTTCCTCGGTACCGACTCTGCGCCACACGCTAAAGATCGTAAAGAAGCCGCCTGTGGCTGCGCGGGCTCTTATACTGCCCATGCGGCCATTGAGCTGTACGCCGAAGCCTTTGAATCGGTCAATGCGCTGGATAAATTAGAAGCCTTTGCCAGCTTCAACGGCCCAGATTTTTACAATCTGCCCCGCAACAGCGATACCATCACCCTAGTGAAAAAATCTTGGGATGTGCCAGTCAGTTACCCACTTGGCGACAACAACGTTGTACCAATTCGCGCCGGCGAACAAATTGATTGGCAGGTCGAATAAACAGGCCTTTTGACACGATAAACGGCTATCTAAGCCTGCCGTTTATCAAGCTCTACACCGTTAAGAGTCGCCTTAGGGCGACTTTTTTATAACCAATACGTAAAACCATAACCTATTATCTTTTAAGAGAAAAACATGAATACACGGAAGTTACTAACGCTGCTGTCCTCAAGCCTATTGCTTGCCACTACGCTACCTTTTAGCACTCTTGCCGCCGATGAACTCTCAGGGATTTGGCAGGGCACGCTGGGTAAAAGCAGTGTTAGAGTCTGCTTTAACCAATACGGCAGCGGCAGTTATTACTATCAACGCTACCTAACCCCAATACAACTCGAGCTGCAAAACGGTATTTGGAAAGAAGAAAACAATACAGGAAACTGGCAGTTCGATAGCGCTACGGCGCAGCAACTCAGCGGCCATTGGTTTAAAGACAATTCAGGCAAATCCTTACCCATAAAGCTTGAGCGCCAACTCAGCCCGGATAACCAGGATGACTGCGGCGCCGATGCCTACAATCTGCCGCTTGAAACTAAACCCTCACTGAGCCGTGGAAAATGGCAAGCCTTTCAAACCATTGAATACCGTCCACTAACCTATGGCACCGAAGTCGGCATCGAATTTAACGGCCCACAAAAAGGCATTCCCGCCATTAATCAGTGGCTTGAGAAAAAGCTCACCGATGATGCGCAACTGGCACAGACCTTTGATACGCGCCGCAGAATGTTGTCGCAAATGGGCCATTTTGTGGCCGATGAGACCTATGCAGAACCGATCTTCCTCAATCAGCATTGGCTCAGTGTGCGCTTATATCGCTGGGCGGCAGGTTTTGGCGCCAATGGGATCAGCCAAGAGTTTGTTAGCTTCTCCCTCGCCGATGGCAAACCTTTCCATCCGTGGCAGTGGTTTATTGCCGATAACCCCACGCAAAACTTGCCAGAAAGCATGAGTTATCCACTCCCTCCTGCACTTAAGGAAAAGTTGTTTGCCAATGCGGCACCAGATGCCGAATGCCCAAGTGCCGACGGCTCTGGGTATTTTCAGCTCACCCTCGAGGCGAATAGGATTAAGTTTTGGGAAATGCCCCGTGGCGATGGTTGTGAGCAGGAGTTTATCTTAACCCCACAAGAAGCCATGCCCTTTGCCACACCTTGGGGACAAACGCAGCTTAAGCTATTGGAATAATAAAATTTAATATCAATTCATCATTAATCGCGATAGCGGGAAAGCAGGCTGAGATAACGATAATAAGCGTTAAAAAGCCCCTTCTCGTTAACCTTAACGGGCTAACGTCTCTTATCAGACTCAGCCCCTATTTTGAAGGAAGATAGCTTGAGCCAGCAAATGCCTCAGATTGCAGAACAAACAGCCGAAGCCTTAGTGCAAGCCCAGTTAGTCGCCTATAACCAACGCGACCTTACAAGCTTTGTCGCACTCTTTAGCGACGATGTTTGTATTTATCGCCCACCCGCCACAGAGCCCGTGATCCGAGGCAAGGCCGCCTTTAGTGATTTCTATCAGAATGAACGTTTTAACTTGCCGCATCTGCACGCCGAGATCCTCAATCGTATGGTGGTCGGCAATAAGGTGGTCGATCACGAACGGATCAGCGGCATCCGCGAGGAGCCCTTTGAAGTCATGGTGGTCTTTGAAGTATCCAATGGCCTTATCCAAGCGATGTGGAGTTTTGCTGCTAACTAGGGCGAGCTCTAAATGGCGAGCTTTGTATCAAGCCCACTGACTGGCGTAGCAACAAGCATCTACGGCAAAGGCGCTCGCCAAAGCAGTGAAAAATGTTACGCCTATCCCATATTTCATTTCGGCGCCGCCTTTTGGTGTGATATCAACGGATTCTGTGAAGCGCACGACTGTCCCTCAACCACAAAATACCTTAGGGTTATTAGTAACAGCCTAAAGGGCGATGCACTCAACGCCCTCTTCACTTTGCCCAACAATAGGAATTGCTGATGTCTGATAACCAACAAGCCTTTTACGAACGTGCCACCGAGATGATTAAGCTCGCGAACCAGCAAAACCAAAATACCGAGATCCAAACCGGTGAGGTCAGTGCTTCCTTTATGTGGGCCGTCGCCCGCTACAACGCTTGGTTTGGTTCCACCAGCTTTGAATCCAAAGAACAAATGCAGGCCAAAAAACAGGAAATGATGGATTACTATATCGAGCGCTACAAAGAGATGATCGACGCCAATCTCGAAGACTATATCGAAAACTTCGACCACTACCGCGCCACACAAAAGTAGCCAGTGAACAAACAGCAGCTCTAACAAGATTGCTTTAGTTGGTTTTAGGGCTCATAAGCCCAAGAGGGGCAAATAGGATTATTTGCCCCTCTAGTCTGACACTGTGGCGAACAGCTTCTTACTTATGCGCAGCAAGAACAAAGATGATACATCGCCGTTATTGAGTGCATGCGTTTGTCGTTTGGCAGTCGGCTGCGGCCTGACGCTTAAGCTGCTGAGCATATAGCTCCGCCGCTGCTTTTGCCTTTCGAGCCTCTACCTTATGTTGCACATTCTCCACCAAGACCTTATCAAAGGTCTCCATTCCAAAATGGTCGGAAACATCCTGATAAATAAACCAAGATGCAAAGGCGACAATGCCATAGGTCATTAGACGTAACATGGTTTTTAAACCTCAACAATTGTATCAACAACTGCAATATAACTGAGGTTTTTCATAAAAAAAACTGTCAATTTAATGGCTTAAAATTGTCAGATTACCACCATTATTCAATAGGATACAAAAACACAAAAACCTTTAATTACATCAATTTAGCTATTTGAGACCAAAGTCAGCTTCTAGCCGTCAAAATTGGCTATTAACCATTAAAAATGAGCGATTATTTGACATAGTTTTTTAAGTGACAATAAATCATGTACTGCTTAACTAATGTCAGAAAGTCGACGATAAATTCATCAATTGTGATTTTTGACACAGCAAGCCAAGCCTAAGCTAGAGTGCTGTCTTAAGTTGTTGGAGACCCCTTTCCCGCCATAGCTGGATTGCACGACGAGATAAGGGTTCAAACTCTCTGGATTTATCTCTGCCTCGATAAATTGAGCGGCTGTTTTCAGCAATCGGCACCGAATAATGAATGTTGTAGGCGAGTTGCGTTAAGTATGCTCGCCCCATCTCACGATAGCGCGCAGATTCCTGTTCATTTAATGGGATCAAGTAGTGATAACCAAATGCACTCATACTGCAGTTAGCATCCAGATAAAGTTCGCCCTCATGTTCAAACAAAAACCAGGCTCGATTCTCAGTATCCACTACTCTCATCTCAACTCCGTCGATCTTAGAGACTCACATCACTGTAAACTCACACCTGGCCGTTAAAAGGCTTGGAAGAAGACCCCAAAGGCGCTGAAAATCGCCACAAACCAAGACAGTGAACGTAATGTGCCTTTGTTCAGTAGATACAAGATCTGATACGCCACCCGCGCGACAATATGCACAACCGCCAACCACTCGGCAGTCGCAGTGACTTTGCCCGTGGCGATAACCGTCACTACGGCCAAACCAAAAATCAGTAGGGATTCGAAGGCGTTTTGATGTCCAGCGAGTGCCCGCGCACCAAATCCGGTTAATTGCGCCTGTTGAGTTCGCGGATGATGATTATCATAACCGCCGGCTTTGGCCATTGCCCATGCGACTGGGCCTTTAGCTAAGTAAGGCAATAACATAGCGATAAATAAGCAAATCAGTAACGTGTTCATCTTTAAGGGATCCTATTGTTTTTGTTGTGTATGCAGGCCTGCACCTATTTCACCAGATACATGCCTTCGCTGGCGGGACTACTGAATTTAAAACCAAATTTTTCATAGAGTTCAGGCACATCGGCCATTAAGGTGATATAAGCCCCCGTAAAAGCCTCACGGTCTAGGTAGGCCATAATATGCTGCATAATCAATCGGCCAAGCCCCTTGCCTTGATACTCAGGATCCACAGCCACATCGACGATCTCAAAGTTAATCGCCCCATCCCCCACAACCCGCCCCATACCCACGGTTTGGGTACCACAGTTAATTTGCACGCCGTATAAACTCTTTGGCAGCGCCTTGACGACGCCCGCCAAAGGTCGAGGACTTAGGCCCGAAATCTGCCGTAAACGGATAAAATCTTCAACCGACGCCACTTGCTCTATCACTTGGTACATAGTTCATTACTCAACAGTCTGATGACTCAAGGATTTCAATATTAAGGCCCTCTTCTTCCGTGGGCGCTTGAAAGAAACTGCTAACATGCCAGTACACGGCTTCGGTATCGAACTGGGCGCGTTCTGGCTCTGCTTGGCGGCGCAGGGCAAGGCGACTCAGACATAACTCATCGCTGTGCTTTAGATAAATCAGTCGATGGGCCGCCCCCGTATCGAGACTCAAGCCCAGCAACCAACGCCTTTGATTGAGGGTATTAGCAGGAAAATCCATGACCACAGTTAATCCCGCCAGCAGCAGTGCCTCAATATGGCGCTTCAGTAGCGGCTTAATGAATATAGGCATCAAAGTCTTTAATTTCATTTGGATATAAATTCGCTAGCCATTCATCTTCACTGATGAGCACGCAGTGTTCACCCTTGGCCAGTTCACGAGCCAAGGTCGATTTCCCCGCGCCCATCTTGCCGCACAGCAGCACAAGTGTGCCCTTATCACTGATTTCTGAATTGGCGCCTGAACTGATATCTACACTGACATTGATTGGTGTCGACATCTTTATCCCCCCTTACGCGCATTCCATGCTGCAATAGACTATTAACGCGCTTTAGTTACACACTTTAGTTACACGCTTTAGCTAACGTGCTTTATCCAAGGCATCACATACGGCTTTTACTCCGAGTAACGCTCTGGGCGTCGCGCGGTGCAATAAGTCGGCATTTAATTGATAAATATGCAGGTTTTTAACCGCGGGGATTTCGGCCCATTGGCTCCAATCAATCCCTTTGACATTACCTTCCTCTTCGCTCTGTAAAATCACCTCGGGCAAGGTCAGTAACACATTTTCTAAACTCACCTGCGGATAATCACTCGCCGCATCGTAGAAAACATTTTTGCCATGGCAAACACCGATGATTTGCTGGATCCAACTATTTTTCGCGACCGTCATTAAGGGCGTCGACCACAGCTGATAAAACACCTTTGGCTCGGATTTAGCCGCATTCTCGCTACGTAATCGAAGCAACTCACTGCGATAATCCGCCGCCACTCGACTCGCCTGTTCAGTGTGCCCCGTCAGCTCACCTAATTCCTCAATTTCTTTGGCGACATCCTCAAGTGTCTTTGGGGAGCTGCTATAGAGTTTAAAACCTAAGTTTTTGAGTTGATTGATATCCTCGGCTTTATTGCCCGTATCCCACACCACAATCAGATCGGGATTAAGTTCTAATACCCGCTCAATCTGGATCCCATAATAACCACCGATACTGGGAATTTTTTTCGCCGCTTCGGGATAATCCGCATAATCTGTCGCGGCCACAATCGACTCCCCTGCGCCAATGGCGTAGAGCATTTCAACCGCATGGGGCGAAAGCGCAATAATACGTTTTGCAGGCTCGGCCAGCGCCGCTATGGGTAACAGCGCCAAGCTCAGACCGAGGGCAATAAAGCGTCGCATTAACATGATATTCCTTATGATTTAATCGATGAATTCTTCTGGCCAGCCGTACTGATCAAGGTAGGTCTGCAGATTCTTAGGCCGATATTTAGGGTCTCGATCCCAGCGCGTTTTCACCGAGCGATGCAGCAACACGGGCGCGACGTTAGGGTCGATTGGGCGCAAATAGGATTGCTTAATTCGGTAAAAACTGCGGCGCGAGTCGTGTAAGGTCGACAAAGGATTGGGGTGCAAACTCGCCGCTAGGTGCGGCTCTAAGCACAAATTAAACCGCTCAGCCTCTGCCATCATCCACGCGAGCGCATTATCCGACAATAGCGAGCCATCCTTATCCGGCAGATAACTGCCACCAATATTGCTATGGGCACCGGCAAACCAGACCTGCTGCATATCCATATTGTCGCGCAGTTGCCAAATCGTAGGCTCGAAGTCGCTGCGGTGTTCGTCTATCGCCAAGGCATGGCGGGCAACCCGCACATTGCGGCCAATCTTAGTGTCGTAAAACTCGTCTTTATCTTCGAATAAGCCGAGGAACGAAATCGGGATCCCCATGGCGCCCACAGTATCCCACACGCCGACAAACTTAATCTCCCGCGATTCGTGGCTATGCTTTTGTCTAAATTCAACGGATTTATCGCCGCTTGGGGCAAAGGGTGCACTGCTTTTTTTATAGTGGTCAAAGGCTTGTTGAATCAGCCTCGCATCGTGGCGCTTGAGGATGCCGCAGTTATTGATAAGACCACACAAACAGCGCACTGTGTAAGCGCCTCGGCTAAAGCCAAACAGATAGATCTCATCACCGGGGGAGTAGTTCTGCACTATGTAGCGGTAACCATCCATGATATTTTTGTGCAGCCCACGCCCCGTCGCGCCGCCGATGGCTTGATCGTAATAGGAGCCAACGCCCCAGTCGTAAAACACCTGCTGGGGTTTTCCATCGGCCGCCATCGGGCTGATAGCCCGCGCTAGACGCAGCACATTGGTGGGAAAATCCACCTTCAGGTCTTTCTCTGGCCGATTCCAAGTACCGTCGGCACAAATCACAATACGTTTATTCATCGCATCATCCTTGAGTTACCCATGCTACTCACGCTATCGATAAAAACGCTAACGATAGAGACGCTAACGGATTTTACCGAGGAACAACAGCCCTAATTGGGTTTAAAGGGCGGCTCGCGGTGTCACCCATCCGCCTTAGCCGCTCGGCTTAATAGTCGAATCCCGGCTGTGCTTTAATGCCCGCTTCGAAGGCATGTTTAATGGGTTGCACTTCGCTGACCGTATCCGCCAGTTCGATAATCGCGCGGTGGCAAGCACGGCCAGTGATAATCACATGCTGCATCGGCGGACGGTTTTTCAGCGCCGTGAGCACCCGCTCCACATCGAGGTAATGGTAACTCACCATATAGGTCAGTTCATCGAGCATCAGGCAATCAATACTCTCGTCTTGGAGCAAGGCTTCGGCGGCTTCCCACGCCACGAGGGCGGCGGCTGTGTCCTTTTCTCTGTCTTGGGTTTCCCAGGTAAAGCCAGTGCCCATCACATGAAAGGCCACGCCTGCACCTTCAAGCAAATTACGCTCGCCGCACTCCCATGTGCCCTTGATAAATTGCACTACAGCCGCTTTTTTGCCATGTCCGACCGCGCGGGCAACCGTGCCAAAACCTGAGGTCGACTTGCCCTTGCCATTGCCTGTGAGCACCAGCAGAATGCCTTTTTCTTCTTGGGCGGCGGCAATTTTAGCGTCCACACCCGCCTTCACTTTTTGCTGGCGCGCCTTATGGCGTTCAGCCTTGATTTGCGCTTGCTCGTTGTCGAGCTGTTTTTCGTTCTCTACTGTCATGATCTTCTGTTCTTCCTACTGCTAACACTTATGCATTTATAATGGATGCGAGTTTTTGCATATCGAGGTGCTTGGCTAATACATCGGCCAAACGGTCCAGCTGTTGCTCGCGAATATCATTGATATCAATCGCTTGAGCATTTTCCAACCCAGCCCAGTTAAGGACAAGCTGGCAGGCCTCTGGGCTGTCGAATAGCCCATGTAAATAGCTGCCGAGCACTTGCCCGTCGTCACTTAAACAGCCATCGGCAAAAGACTTTTCTGCCTGTTGATCGCAAGCACTCTCACTTTTCAAGCGTAATGGCGCACTCTTGGCGGCATCACTGGACGTGAGATATTCGGACTCACCGCAGTGGATCTCATAGCCCTTCACCTCTACTTGTTGCCCTTGCAGCGCTAACTGGCCTGTGACACTACGTAACTGCTTTTCGGCCTTAAATTCGGTGGTAATGGGTAAATATCCCAGCCCTTGGCTCACGCCGAGCGCGTCTTCAATCCCCATGGGATCGGCAATGCTTTCACCCAGCATTTGATAGCCGCCGCAAATCCCCAGCAACTTACCGCCGTAGCGCAAATGCTTAGCAATTTGTTTGTCCCAGCCCTGCTCACGCAAAAAAGCCAAGTCCGCTCGGACATTCTTGCTGCCGGGTAAAATCAGCAGATCGGCGGTAATCTCCTGCGTCGGTGCTGAGGCCTGAGTCTGGAGCGAGACATAATCAAAATCGATATCCGGGTGCAGTCTAAGCGGGTCAAAATCCGTATGATTACTGGTGCGGGGATACACTAATACCCGCACCTTAAAACGGCTTTGTACCTGCTTAGTGGGCGACTCGATAAGTGCATCCTCGGCGTCTAAATGCAAATCATGCAAATAGGGCAACACGCCCAACACGGGCTTTTGCGTATGGGCCTCGAGCCAATCGAGACCAGACTGCAATAAGCTGATATCGCCACGAAAACGATTGATCACAAAGCCTTTTACCCTAGTCTGCTCGGAGGGAGACAATAGCGCTAAGGTGCCCACTAAATGGGCAAACACCCCGCCTTTGTCGATGTCGGCAATAATGATCACCGGGCAGTCGACCGCCTCGGCAAAGCCCATATTGGCGATATCACCTTCGCGCAGATTAATTTCCGCCGGGCTTCCCGCCCCTTCAACCACAATCGTTTGGTATTGCAGACCTAAACGGGCAAAGGATTCCAGCACGGCATTTAGCGCCATGGCTTTATAATCCTTAGACTTTTCCCCGAAAAAGGCCGAGGCCTCTAAGGTGGTTAAGACTTTGCCGTGCACTATGATCTGCGCGCCCGTGTCCGAGCTTGGCTTAAGCAGGATGGGATTAAAATCCGTGTGCGGCGCGAGAAAACAGGCTGCGGCTTGCAGCGCCTGAGCGCGGCCAATCTCGCCACCATCAATGGTGACGGCGCTGTTGAGCGCCATATTCTGTGGCTTAAAAGGCGCGACCTTAACCCCCTCACGGGCGAGCAGACGACAAATCCCCGCCACCAACGTACTTTTGCCTGCATCCGAGGTTGTCCCCTGCACCATAAGCACTTTTGCGCCAGAATGCTGAGCTGCTATTCGTGACTCGTTTTGCGACAAGGCTGAAGTAGGGCTGGAGGTGTTATTTGAATTCATGGGCAAGAACGTCACTCAACAGAGGAAAATTGACTAAAGGGGAATCGGTGGTTCGCTCCCTTCCTAAGAATGCGTCGACAATACTTTGTCTTAACTCGATTTAAGCACCAATGGCAGACCCGCCACCACTAAGGTCACATTATCCGCCACCTCGGCAACGGCCTGATTTAACCAACCCGCCTCATCGACAAACTGACGACTCAATTCACCCAAGGGCACAATGCCAGAGCCGACCTCATTGCTGATTAAAATCACTACGCCCTCAAGGGTGCTTAAGGTCTGGATAAAATCGGCGTGCTGCTGCCGCCAGTGTTCTAAAGGCTCATGGCGAGAGCGGGCAAAATCCAAGGCAAAGTCCGATTCCGTTGAAGCGGGTTCTGCCTCGGGGCTTTGTGCAAGTAATTGATTGGTGAGCCAAAGCGTTAAACAATCTACCAGAATCACTCGGCCGGGTTTGGCTAAGTGTTTGAGCTTGGCGGTTAATGCCAAGGGTTCTTCGACTAGTTGCCAGTCAATATCATCCTTAGCACGTCCATCCTGATGTAAACGAATGCGACTGCTCATTTCGGCATCGAGCGCCTGTGCCGTCGCCAGATAGCAGGCATCGAATCCGAGGGCGGTATACTGGCGCACTAAGGCTTCGCCGTAGCGGCTCTTGCCACTACGCGCGCCGCCTAGCACTAAATGGATCACAGTATGCTACCCACAACCAGCAGCACGAAGTAACAGACGATTTCGCAGATCTGCTGCGCCGCGCCTAAGGTATCACCCGTGTAGCCGCCGATTTGGCGTCTAAAGATCACCACAATCAAACGGCGCAGACCTATCATCACCAGTAACAGTGACAGCGCGGCAATGCCCTTAAGCACTAGCAGCACTAACACGCCGCTGGCGATCAAAATAAACAGTTCATTAATGCCTTGATGCTGCGCTAACGGCTTGGATTTACTGGACTCATCGTCGCGCACATATTTCTCGGTAAAGATAAGGCTGGCGGCAACTACGCGGCTCACAGTATGGGCGACTATCATCGCTGAGCCTGCAACTACAGGGTCATAAAGTGCGAGTTCCACTAATAATTGCCACTTGAGCATCAGCACGAGCATCAAAGCCAAGGCGCCGTAGCTCCCTAGGCGAGAGTCTTTCATGATCCGTAGCTTGTCTTCTGCCGTCCAACCACCACCGAAACCATCGAAGGTATCGGCTAAACCGTCCTCGTGAAAACCACCCGTTAACAGCACGCCCGTGACCATAGACAGCAGCACAGACACGCCGGCGGGCAACCAGTTTTGGGTGAGCCAAAACACGATGGCACTGAGTAGCCCCACCAGCAGGCCCACTAAGCCAAAGTAACGGCTGGCTTTATTGAGCTTGTCGGCATCGACCTCAACCCATTTGGGCATAGGAATGCGAGTAAAATAGCCCATGGCCACTAAAAACAAATCTATCTCTTTGTGCCAGCTTTCGCGTTCTGACATAAAGCATCCTTAGTGAATTAACACTTGCTGCAAGGTTTAAGATTAAAAAGGTCAGCTAAAAGTTATTATTTTAAATAAGCTACTTAGCAGCGCACATCATACAACAGCCTCAATCCCCGCATCACTAAAACTCGCCATTTGATTGTAAAAATTTACAGCGGCTTGAATTAACGGCAATGCCAAGGCAGCGCCCGTGCCTTCGCCTAATCGCAGCCCTAAAGATAACAAGGGCTTAGCCTTTAAATGTTCCAACATGCGCTGATGACCTTGCTCCTCGGAGCGGTGGGCAAAAATCAAATAATCCCGCACATTCGCGTTGATATTCACGGCAACCAAAGCCGCTGCGGTTGCAATAAAACCATCCACCACGACCAGCATCTTGCGCTCGGCGGCGGCGAGCATGGCTCCCGTCATTTGCACAATTTCAAAGCCGCCCAAACAGGCCAGCACTTGCCGAGGCCCTGTCATCGCACTCTGGTGTAACAGCAGCGCGAGTTCGATAAGCATCTGTTTACGCTCTAGGGTCTCGCTATTGATGCCCGTACCACGGCCAACACAGTCGGCCACATCGAGTTGCATAATGGCCGCCATAATTGCCGCCGCTGACGAAGTATTGCCTATACCCATCTCACCAAATGCGACCAAGTTACAGCCCTCCTGATGGTGACGCTCGATTAACGCCTGCGCCATGGCAAAGCCCTTATCCACGCAGGCTAACGTCATGGCAGGTTCTAAGTGAATCGCGGCCGTTCCCGCGCCAAGGCGTTGGTCGATAATGCCTTCGGCATCTTCAACTGGGGTTAAAATACCGCAATCAATCACTTCGAGATTGAAGCCTAACTGACTACAAAACACATTGATGGCCGCGCCGCCATGGGCAAAGTTTTGCACCATCTGCCGCGTGACTTCACTCGGGGCAATCGACACGCCTTCGGCAGCAATCCCATGATCTCCGGCAAACACCAACATAGTCGGGTTAACTATCTGCAACTGCTTAGCCCCTTGGATGCGGGCAATTTGCAACGCCAAGGACTCTAACTGCCCCAGAGCGCCGGGCGGCTTAGTCTTAAGATCGATCTTTTGCTGGATGAGTTGATCCTGCGCTTTACTCACAGGCTCGATTTGAAATAACGGGACAGATTGAGGCATTCACACTCCAGTGGCAATGTCGGATCCAATGATAGATCCGCTGCTAATAACTCATTTGCGAGTACGTTCGCTAACACATTCTAGAACAACAACTACGAAGCATCCTGCTGCAATTTGCCATACGCACTTAGTACTAAATTTCGGCAATCCATAAGACCCATGCTAATTCGATAGCTTGCGCCGACGCAAAATCAGCAAAAAGAAGAAGCTACCGATCGCAGCGGTAATAATCCCCACGGGTAATTCTTGATTACCAAGCAAACATCGGGCGAGTACATCAATCCACACCATAAACAGGCCGCCCACCAGCGCCGTCAGTAAGATGGGCTGACGACCGGGGAATAACAAACGAACTGTGTGCGGGATCATCAAGCCGACAAAGCCAATGCCGCCACAGGTCGCCACTAAAATCGCGGTGATAAGCGAGCAGAGCAGCAACATATTGAGGCGCAGCTTAGGCACATTCACCCCTAAGGTGTGGGCCGTTTCATCCCCCGCTTGCAGGGCCATAATTTGGCGTTTCCAACCGAGGATAATAAAAAAGCTTAGTAGCACCACTAAAGACGGCAGCACCAGCAGCGACCAACTGGCCTTAGCAAAACTGCCAAGGCTCCAAAATAACACCGATGCGGTAGCCTGCGGGCTGGCAAAGTACAGCAATAAACTGGTTAAGGCGCTAAACATAAAGGAGGTCGCCACCCCAGAGAGCAACATGCGTTCTACCTGACTCTTAAGGCCTAATCCAGCTAACGCCAGCACGATTAGCACCGACAGACTGGCACCAATAAAGGCGCCGAAGGGTAAGCTAAACCACAAGAGCCCAGCAAAAGTCCCTGAACCGCTAAAAATCCCCGAATTGGCGATAGTGCCCGCATTGCCAAACAGGCCAGAACCTGTGAATAGCGTCAGCATGACCACGGCGCCAAAGGAGGCGCCAGAGCTAATGCCGAATAGATAAGGATCGGCAAGGGGATTGCGGGTCACGGTTTGCAGCACGCTGCCCGCCAAGGACAGCCCCGCCCCCGCCACAAAGGCGAGTATAATCCGTGGCAGTCGCAGCTCCATCACAATCCGCTCTGTCATGCTGCTGGTGCTCACGGCCTCATCGGCCATAAACAAGTGACTGAGTTTATTGATAAACACCTGCAGCACATCTAAGAAGCTAATATTGGCCGCACCAAAACTCGCGGCGGCGATGGGGGTAAGCAGGGCAAAACCCGCCAAGCCTAAGATGAGCCATTGCTGACGCGTGAGCGGCGTAAAAATGTGGCTAAAAAAATTCATGGTCACCAGTTTAAGTGTGTCTATCATGGCGTGTTCTCGACGCTCTCATTTTGCAATGCAGCTCTTTGTAAGACCTCGTTTGGCGCGCTAGGGTTATGGCAGGCGCAGGCCACAGGAGGTAGCTCTTGAGCCGAAGCTGCGTGGGAGTCACTCGCCGCGCCCGCTGCATCGCTCTTGGGCTTTTGATAACCATAAAAGTAATTAATCAAGGGGTTACCATGCTGTGGATGGGGCGTCACTTGGGCGCATACTCCAAAGACTTCGGCGATACGTTCCTCGGTTAGAACCTGAGCTGGTGTGCCCATGGCACTCACCTGCCCCTTGTCCAGCAGCAATAAGTGGTCGCACAGGGCGCTGGCTAAATTCAAGTCGTGAATCGAGGCGATTACGCTGATCCCAAGGCTTCGCACTAGCTCTAAGATTTGAATTTGATAGCGGATATCGAGGTGGTTTGTCGGCTCATCTAAAATCAACAATTGCGGCTGCTGCACTATGGCGCGGGCGATCAGGGCGCGTTGCTTCTCGCCGCCGGATAAACGATCGTATTGTTGATGCACTTTATGACTCAGACCGACCTTTTCCAGCGCCTTAGCGATTTTTTCACCATCGCCGCTGGAGTTGGTATCAAACATCCCCTTATGCGGCGTGAGTCCCATGGCAACCAATTGCTCTGTGGTCATGTCGAAGTATTGCGGCGTATCCTGCTGCACCACCGCCACTTTACAGGCAAACGCCTTGGGCGACAGCTCGCTAATATCCTGCGAAAACAAACTGATATGACCTTTGGCAGGGCGAATAAAGCGGTATAAACAGCGCAGCAAACTGGATTTACCCGCGCCGTTGGGGCCTATCAGCCCGAGCATTTCCCCCTGCGGCAAGGCAAAGCTTATCTCCGAGAGGATGGTTTTTCCCTCAATCGCCCAGCTCAGTTGGCTGACCTTAAGTGCCATATTGGCGGAAGTCGCAGCGGGCGCTAAGGGCGCAAGGCTCGATGTGGAGTGCATCACTAACGATTGCTCCCACATGAATATTGATTGGTGTTATCTGTGCCTGCAGCCACTTGGGTTAACAGGGCGAAACTCATTAATGTCATCTTCTGCTCCCTCGAGTTACCCGCTCGAGAACTAAGGCTGCACGCAGCGAAAACAGAAATAGGCAGGTATCCTGACTCGTAGGGAAGACACAAAACGCTTCGACTACTCACAGTTGCGGGTACAGTTCGGGCTACTGACGGGCAGCTCCCCGATTCCCTATTATGTTTGGGTTATCCGGCGCGCTTAAGCACTGTTGCCTTTAAGCAATAGCACTCAATCGCACAAAATTCCCAACACCTATTTCTGCGACCTTTGGGCTTAACGTACTGGGTTCGTTATCTGGCTCAAATGTCAGGGAAAAGCATTATCCTATATCTTGCCCATTAGGCAATGCTGTTTAAATCAGAAAATTTTCATCATCCGATGACTGATGCTTGCAAGCTACTCACAGTGGCCCGATGGCCAGTCTAAACGCCAGTATCTTTTACCTTGCTCATCCTCGAGCACATTAATGGTTACCACCGCCGCCACGGGTAAGGCGAGCTGACTGTAAAAACCTAAGGTTTTCACCGCCCCCAGCGCCCTTGACATCAAGTGGCGAATAACCCCGCCGTGGGTCACCACCCAGATATTGGCTGCAGGTGCACTGGCATTAAACTCCCCATGGGCTTGTTCATCATCCATCGCCAGCAGGGCAAACTCTTTATCAAGGATTTGTGCTATCGCGCCATCGATACGAGCTTCGAAACTTGCCATGGCTTCACCATTAGGCGGCGTCACCTCCCAGGGATTCTGCCAATAGGCCGCCATCCGCTCGCCGTCGCGTTGATATAAGTCATCGAGCAGGCAGCCATCCCAATCGCCGAAGGCTATTTCCTGTAACTCCTCCAGCAGGTTGACCTTGAGCATCGACGGCGCGGGCGCATCTAAACTTATGCCTACAGACGCACTCGAATGCAGCTCAGCCGCAAAGGCCTTGGCAAACTCGGCGCAGCGCCTCGAGGTCGAGCTATAAATGCCGTGGCACACAGTCGCCTGCGCCGCCACCGCCGCCGACATCTGCCGCCAGCCCTTTTCGCTCAGTGGCACATCGACTCGGCCTCGCAAAATCGCCCCGCCCTCGCATTCTCCATGGCGTAACAGTAATAACCTGAGCTGCTTCATCTGATCTTTCCTTTTAGCGTTTTTATCTGCCTTATCTCGCCTATGCTATACCAACTTTAGCCTTGCCCTGACAATCCGATGTCGCGTATTATGGACGTCTATACGTATAAATGTCCAAAATATAACGAACGACATTCAATAATAAAATGCAATTTGTCACCCGATTGCGTACTTTGGACTCAACTTAGCTGTAGTAAAGGTAATCATTTATGGCGATATCTCTCCATCGAGCCAGCCAAACACTGGCAGACATTCGCAACCAGTTGTCAAAGCGCATTCTGATTTTAGACGGCGCCATGGGCACTATGATCCAAGGCTACAAGCTTGAGGAAGAGGATTACCGTGGCGAGCGCTTCAAGGATTGGCATACCGACGTTAAGGGCAATAACGATCTTTTAGTGCTCACGCAGCCACACATTATCAAACAAATTCACATCGACTACCTATTAGCCGGTGCCGATATTATTGAAACCAACACCTTCAACGCCACCACTATCGCCATGGCCGACTACGACATGCAGTCGCTGTCCGCCGAAATTAACCGCGAAGGTGCGCGCCTCGCCCGCGAGGCCTGTGATGAAATCGAGCAAGCCACGGGGAAACCACGTTATGTCGCCGGTGTGTTAGGGCCCACTAACCGTACCTGCTCTATCAGTCCCGATGTTAACGATCCAGGATATCGCAATATCCACTTCGATGAGTTAGTGACCGCTTACTGCGAATCGACCCGCGCCTTAATTGAGGGCGGCGCCGATATCATTATGGTCGAGACCATCTTCGATACCTTAAACGCTAAGGCCGCCTTATTTGCCATAGAAACAGTGTTCGATGAACTCTTTGGGGCAAATTCGCCCGCGCGTTTACCGGTGATGATCTCAGGCACCATTACCGATGCCTCAGGCCGAACCCTTACCGGACAAACCACCGAAGCCTTTTATAACTCCCTTCGCCATATCAAGCCCTTATCCATCGGCCTTAACTGCGCCCTCGGCCCTAAAGAGCTGCGCCCCTACGTTGAAGAACTGTCGCGCATCGCCGAATGTTATGTCTCGGCGCACCCTAACGCGGGCCTGCCAAACGAGTTTGGCGGTTACGATGAAACCCCAGAGGATATGGCGAGCGTTATTCAAGAATGGGCCCGCGAAGGCATGCTCAACATTATCGGCGGCTGCTGTGGTAGCACGCCCGAGCATATTAAGGTTATTCGCGAAGCCGTAGAACCGTTTGCACCACGGGTACTGCCCGAGATCCCCGTCGCCTGCCGTCTCTCGGGTTTGGAACCGCTCACTATCGACGCCCAAACCCTGTTTGTGAACGTGGGCGAACGTACCAACGTGACTGGCTCGGCCAAGTTTTTAAAACTGATCAAAGAAGGTAAGTTCGAGCAGGCGCTCGATGTTGCCCGTGAACAGGTAGAAAGCGGCGCGCAGATCATCGACATCAACATGGACGAAGGCATGCTCGATGGCGTGGAGGTGATGCATAAGTTCTTAAATCTTATCGCCTCTGAGCCGGATATCAGCCGGGTGCCGATTATGATCGACTCCTCTAAGTGGGAGGTAATTGAAGCAGGCCTCAAATGTATTCAAGGCAAGGGCATTGTTAACTCTATCTCCTTGAAGGAAGGCGAAGAAAAGTTTATCGAGCAGGCAACCCTAGTGAAACGCTACGGCGCCGCGGCGATTATTATGGCGTTCGACGAGCAAGGTCAGGCCGACACTAAGGCGCGCAAAGTCGAGATCTGTACCCGCGCCTACCGCGTGCTGGTCGATAAGGTCGGCTTTCCACCCGAAGACATTATCTTCGACCCGAATATCTTCGCCATCGCCACGGGTATCGATGAGCACGATAACTATGCCGTCGATTTTATTGAAGCCATTAAAGAGATTAAGGCCACCCTGCCCCACGCGATGATTTCCGGCGGGGTGTCGAACGTGTCCTTCTCCTTCCGCGGTAACAACCCAGTGCGTGAGGCGATCCACGCGGTATTCCTGTACCACGCGATTAAAGTCGGCATGGACATGGGTATCGTTAACGCGGGTCAGTTAGCGATTTACGATGATATCGACCCCGAGCTTAAGGATAAGGTCGAGAACGTCGTGCTCAACCTGCCTTGCCCAGTTGAAGGCTCAAACAATACCGAGCAATTGCTTGAGATTGCTGAAAAATTCCGTGGCGATGGCTCAAGTGCCGCCAAGAAGGAAGACTTAGAATGGCGCTCATGGCCGGTGAATCAACGTCTCGCCCATGCGCTGGTCAAAGGCATCACCGAATTTATCGACGAAGATACCGAAGCGGCGCGCCAGCTTGCCTCACGACCACTTGATGTGATCGAAGGCCCACTGATGGATGGTATGAATATCGTCGGTGACCTGTTTGGCTCGGGTAAAATGTTCCTGCCACAGGTGGTGAAGTCGGCGCGGGTGATGAAAAAGGCCGTGGCCTACCTCAACCCCTTTATCGAGCAAGAGAAGGTCGAAGGCCAATCTAACGGCAGAATTTTGATGGTCACGGTTAAGGGCGATGTGCACGATATCGGCAAGAATATTGTCGGCGTGGTGCTCGCCTGTAACGGTTTTGAGGTGTTCGACTTAGGCGTGATGGTATCGGTGGAACGCATTCTCGAGGCCGTAAAAGAGCACAATATCGATATTATCGGCATGTCCGGGCTTATCACACCAAGCCTCGATGAGATGGTGCATAATGTGAAAACCTTCCACCGTGAAGGCCTTACCATTCCGGCGATTATCGGCGGCGCCACTTGCTCTAAAATCCATACTGCGGTGAAGATTGCGCCCCATTATCCCCATGGCGCGATTTACATTGCCGACGCCTCGCGCGCCGTGCCTATGGTCAGCAAGCTAGTCAGCAACGAAACTCGCCAAGCGACTATTGATGAGACCTACGCCGAATACGAAGAGATGCGCATTAAGCGTTTATCGCAAACCAAGCGTAAGGAAATCGTCTCGCTAGAGGCTGCCCGCGAAAACCGCTGTCAGCACGACTGGGCAAACTACACCCCGTTCAAACCCAATGTGCTGGGTCGCCAAGTGTTTGAAGACTATCCATTAACCGACTTAGTCGACCGTATCGACTGGACGCCCTTCTTCCGCGCCTGGGAGCTGCACGGCCATTACCCCGAGATCTTAACCGACAAAGTGGTGGGCGTTGAGGCGCAAAAGCTGTTCGCCGATGGTCAGGCGATGCTTAAAAAAATCATCGACGAAAAATGGCTCACCGCCAAGGGCGTGATTGGGCTATTCCCCGCCAATACCGTCGGCTTCGATGATATTGAGCTCTATACCGACGAGACTCGCACCGAAGTCGAAATGACCACCCATCACCTGCGGATGCAGCTTGAGCGTGTGGGCAACGATAACTTCTGTCTGGCCGACTTTGTGGCGCCAAAGGACAGTGGCGTTGCCGACTATATGGGCGGCTTTGCGGTCACCGCTGGCCATGGTATCGACGAGCATATTGCCCGCTTTGAGGCCAACCACGATGACTACAACGCCATTATGCTCAAATGCTTAGCCGACCGTCTGGCCGAAGCCTTTGCCGAGCGGATGCACGAGCGCGTACGTAAGGAATTCTGGGGTTATGCCGCCGATGAGCAGCTCGATAACGAAGCCTTAATTCGCGAGAAATACAAAGGGATCCGTCCCGCACCGGGTTACCCCGCCTGCCCGGATCACACCGAAAAAGGCCTGTTGTGGGAACTGTTAAAGCCGAATGAAACCATCGACTTAAACATTACCGAAAGCTACGCCATGTTCCCCACCGCCGCGGTATCCGGCTGGTACTTTGCCCACCCGAAATCCCGCTACTTCGGCGTGACCAATATTGGCCGCGATCAGGTGGAGGATTACGCTAAGCGTAAGGGGATGACAGTAAGTGAAACGGAGAAGTGGCTAGCGCCAGTGTTGGATTATGACCCTGAATAATCAGGATCGGACTTACGCTAACGCGGTTTGAGATCTAAGATCGGTCTTGCGACCGAAAAGGTCGTGGAATTCCATTCCACACCAGGGCAAGAAGGGGATCAACAGCAATCCCCCTCTTGCATCTCCCCTTGCCGCCCCTAGCGAAGTTACATGCATTAGAGACTAGCCTTGGTCTTATGGATAAATTGCTATCGCTTCCGATGGTACATCCTGTACCCCGAAAGCTAGCTCGGCATCCATGCCGAGACTCACGCAATTTATTCCAAAGCCCCGCGGCAACTTCGCAGGGGATAGGTGAACTTCTGTAGCATTAGAGTTAACTTTCACATTCAAAAAGCTATGCATATACAGTGTTTATTTTTACACTTTCATGGCGAATATTCAGCACAACATTCTCAACAAAATTAATATAATTCCTGAGCAAAAATTTAATTATCAAGCAAATTTAGCCCATTCAACTTCAAGAGAAGTGATTTCATTATATATACGAGAAATTGTTTTATCGTAATCCCCATCAAACATAAACTCATTACCTGTTGTCAAATCAAGAACACTATATTCGTATCTTGGATCATTGATTGCCTCTTGCATAAGTACGCAGATTATATTTGCTCTCTCCCTAGTCATTTTCTCGGCCTCATTGAAATGCAACTTAACAAGTCTAGGTTGACCATTAAGAACAACATTAAGCTCAGGATTACAATTGATTTCAGTATTAGAATATAAGTATGACGCCTTTAATGGAGTGTCTGCAGTAATGTTTTTCCCTGACTGCCAATTTTTAAAGACATTTGAAATTCTCTCAAACTTTATTTTCTTTGTTGGATTTGACTGTTTCCTTGAAATGTCGAACAAGTATGAAATATGTCTTTTCTGTGTAAACAATGACTTAATAGCCGTTCGTAAATTCAAATAGTAATCCTTGTAAAATGCATAAGGTTCTCGATTAACAATCTTACGAATTTTTGTTTTTTTAGGATTCCCAGTTGTTACGGCAATCATCGAGAATTCTGCAACCCCTAACTCAGCCATATAATTTCCTTAACAGTTAATATTTACACACTAGAGATAAACTACCGTATCTTTATGACTTTAAAATGTGAAGGCTTTATTTTTCACATAAAATCAATTCATTACGGTAGTACTAACACTTCTGAATCATACGCCTTATCAAATTCTGCTTTAGCGTCGGCTTTATGGTTTAGGCAGTTGACCATATGCTCATCTGACTTATAGTTTTTGCAGTCTTCGGGGACGATATAATATTTGCGCCATGCTTCGGCTTTACGTATGCGGGCGGCTTCGTTTTGTTGTGCTATACGTCGTTGTTCCGCAGCCTGTTGCATTGCAATTTGTTGCTTTTGGTATTCAGCAAGCTGACGTTCTTTTACAGCTTGTAGACGAGCTTTTTCTCGCTGTTGCTGCTGTAACGCGATTTCATTTATTTCTTGCTTAACCCGATATTCGACGTAGCTTAGATAGCCAATTCGAACTAACAAAGTAACCAAGCTCGCTAGCAAAATCCCTAAGGTAATCTGGAGTACTAGTTTCATCGCTGCTCACACTACCCTAACTAAACTGAACCCAATGCTTTATCTGTAGCAGTCACTAACTCGGTTATAAATCGAATACATTTATCCACTTCATCGCGCTTAATAATCTGAGGGGCTCCTATTTCGACCTGTGCACGATGAACCGCATCTCCACGCTTTTTAAGCCAAGCATTTAGAGTTTCTCTCGCTTGTTTAGGGATATAATTCGACCATTTCCAATGCTCTGTAACATCAATCCCGAAAAACTCTTCAAAAATTTGCTTTGTTTTAGCAGAGTCTGGGTTATGAAACATTTTCAAGCGGGTAGAAAACTGCTGCTCCATAAAGTTTCCAATTTGACACCCTTTTAGTGCACCAAACTTGTTGTTGAAAAGTTCTGTAGCAACATCTTCTACATAGGTTTCCCAAGCCGTCATAGTCATGATCAAAGCGGCTCTTTTTAATGCCCCCAATGCTTGTGATTCCTGTTTTACATTTAGTTCGTCGTAGCATTCGATCAAAGCTCTTGCATCATTGATTGCTCGTTTAAATGTATTTAAGGCATTAGACATTAAATTCCCCAGCTAAAAGCAATTAGATTTGTAAAAGTGATGTGCTGTCTTCTACATCAGGCAGTTACTGGAACTCATTATTTTGATTCGCTTCATAAACGAGGCTACAAACATCGAATTCCCAACATTGAACGGACAAAGCTTTCCATAGCTACCGCACTTGGCTAACAGTCATTAGCCAACGATGATAGGTGAAGGATTGTTCAGGAGGCGTTTCTTGCGAGATAAAGATACATCTTCCTGATGCAAGTGAACTTAACCGAGGTCACGATTAAGTTTCATCCTTGTTAAAAACCTAAGATAACGTTCTGTTTAATATCTGTCTACCACTTTCACATTACAAATTAAGTAGTTAAGTGATACCTAATTTTGGCGCGTAGCATTTATGAGCAAACCCACAACTCCACTGCCAATGGGAATGCCAGAAGTGGCACTGTTGCACCAGTGACCTTCTAAAACATGGATGTTTTAGTAGAGCTTACAGGGACGTATGCACGGCGTGTCACTGGTGTAACTAATGTAAGAGAATGCAAAAGCCTGCGGCAGGCAATGAGTCGCACCATCACTTTACAGCAATAACATTGCTAATTCGCTCCACAAAGCGAACCAGCAATATCATCGGGTGTGGGTTGAAGACCCACGACTTTGGTTTACCTCGGTCGATAGACCGCAAATAAAACGTTTCTCAATTGCCGTTCGGCAATCCCTAACCTTGTAGGTACTTCCCAAAAAAATCCAAGGTTCTTGCCCATGCGAGCTCGGCGGTTGGCTCATCATAACGGGCGGTGGAATCGTTATGAAAACCATGATTCACATTGGGATAGAGGTAGGCAATATACTCGGCCTTGTTAGCCTTTAATTGGGTTTCGTACTCGGCCCAAGTGTCGTTAATCCGTTGATCTAAAGCGGCAAATTGCAACATTAGCGGGCCTTTGACTCGGCTGCGTAGCTCTGTCGCTGCTGGGGTGCCATAAAAAGGCACGCCCGCAGCTAGCTCATCGGGAATGCTGGCGGCGAGCATATTGACTATGTAGCCGCCAAAGCAGAAACCGACGGCGCCGAGTTTGCCATTACACTGGGGATGCGCCTTGAGAAAGCGGGCTGCGGCGATAAAGTCCTGCTCGATTTTGGCTCTGTCGAGGCTGGCTTGCATGGCGCGGCCAGCATCGTCATTGCCGGGATAGCCGCCGAGGCTGTAAAGCGCATCGGGGGCAAAGGCGATATAGCCTTTGGCCGCTAAGCGGCGTGCCACATCTTCGATATAAGGATTCAGGCCACGGTTTTCATGCACCACTAATACAACAGCGGCTTTTTTGGTGGGATCCAAAGTCTTAGGATCGCCCGCCTCTTTGCCGGGAATCAGCATAGAAGTTGGCATCACTAAATAACCGCGACCTTCGCCATAGCCCTCAGGGGAGGGAAACTTCACATAACTGGCTTGAATACTGGGATCGTTAAAGGAGATTTGTTCGGCTAAGGCGTAGTTGGGCATGAGTGCGCCAGTGAGCGTTGTCATGGTAAACCCCAGTGCCACAAGGCCTGCGAGGCGAGCCATAAACTCGCGGCGGTCGATGATGCCGTGGGCATATTCATCGTACCAATCGAAGGCCTCCTGCGGGATAGGCTGGGCAGCTGGCGCGTTATTGTTGGACTTGGGTTGTGGGCTCATCGTTCTTTCTCCATTGAACAAGCTACCACAGGTTTGTCTTCCCTAGCTTGTGAGTTATCTAGCGGCGTTAACAAGAGTAAAGGATGAAGCCTGATTAGGGCAATCGGCTTTCTCGCCTTAGGCCGATATTCATCATGCAAACTTACGACTGATCTTTCCCCCAGATTGGCATGTGCTTTTTATTTCCTAGGGGCTTTTTTGTGTATAATGTCGCCAATTTTCGGATTAATAGATTTACATTTCAATAACATAAGTTGCCAATGGAGTTCAGATGGCTATAGGGATATGCAGAGTAATTTGTACCACTCTCACGCTCACGGTTGGGTTAACGGCGTGCGATAGCGCAGGCTCCAATAAATCGGGGGGCATCCCCAGCGCACGCGAATATCAGGTGATTTCGACCCTCAGCATCAATGACGGTATCGAAACCCAAAAGAACATGCAGGGGCGCGTGCTACTGAATTACCAGTTGCAGGATGCTCAGGGTAAAGCGACCAGCTTAGCCACCCCATTGACCAATGATGCCCACTTCTTCGTTCAGCCGAGCCTGATGCAATTAAGCGATCACGCCCTGCCTATCCCCATCAGCAATATCGATCCAAAAAACAGTGGCAAAGAGCTCACCTCCATCATTCAAGCGGGCTTTAATCTCGAGCTGAAAAATGGTGACAACAATCGGCTCATGCCCGTTACCCAGATAAATCAGAAGGATATCGCCGAGCTATTTAACCGCTGGACGAGCCTTAAGTCCCTATTTGAGCAATCGCCTACCCTGCCCGTGCAGCTTGAGCCCCGCGTGGGTTATAGCACCAGCGCCCCCATGGATGAGCGGTTAATCTGGACGGTTGAGCAAGTGAGCGACGATAGATTGCTGGCGGTGTTACAGAACAAACAGCAACAGGGCGAAAACAGTAACCTTAAGGTCTACGGCAAGTTCCAGCTTAACCGTAAAACCGGTTGGTTGGAGAGCATGGCGCTATTTAAACAGGATGAACAGCGGGGTAGAACCTTTGTCCAGCGCATCGTTATGGCGCCTAAGGATCGCCCCGATGTGATGAGCCTGCTTTGGTATGCCGATGACAACTACGATGCCGAGCGGGATATCGATGATAAGCAAAAGGAGCTTTATCCCATCAGCGATGTACCGCGGGAATATAAGCCTACCGACAAGGCATTTATCCAATCCTTATTAGCTGATCACCAAGGGATTATTGATAATATTGGCGACTGGGGCAGCGATACTCCCGAGGAGATCCAACTGCGCTTTGTGCATGCCATGAGCCCGCAATATGTGGTCGGCAATATGCGCTATGAGGATATCACCGCCTTTGATGAGAGCGGAAAAGCGTTAGATCTAAACTTCTGGCAACACAGCACGGGGGCGGCGGTTAATTTCAGCCGCAACATTGAGTCGTCGACCAATATTATCGCCACGGGTTGGGATAACACCGCCGATAAACTCAAGCGGATGAGCTATATCAGCGCTAAGCTCACCTTAGTCCCCGAGGCGAATAACATCATCGAAAAATCCTGGGATGAACTGCTCGCAGCGCCCTATACCTTTGGCGATGCCAGCATCACGATTCAGCCCCTAGATGCCAACGCTAAGCTCTTTAAAGTGGTCATCAAGCAGAGCGACAGCCACAAGATCCACCTCAGCCTTCAGCAGTTAACAGGCAAAATGGCCCATGCCCGCGCCGAGTCGAAATATCCCGAGTGGCTCACCCTGACCGATAAAGAACTGCTCGCGGAGTTGACTGGTGCCGATGAGAGCCATCAACAGACGACCAGCGCACTGCTGCTTAAGTTAGACGAGATCCCTAAAACCCTAGTGTTAGTGACGAGTCAACCCCAGCCAGAACTCAGCCAAAGCAAGCAGATCCGTTTTGTTCCCGAAGCTGAGTACAACCAAAATCTAGCCAATCCCCTGAGCGAGTTTGGCAGCGTCAGTATGGGCGACTCCTTCTCGGATAAGCTAGCCTTGTCCAAGCCTGAAATCAGTGCGGTGAAGGATATAAAAACGGCGACTGAAAATGGTCACAACTTATATATCCCCATGTCTGCCGCATTAGCGACGGCCTGTAAGCCCGAAATAGCACAAGGTTTTAATGAAGGCACACAGGCGGTAACTTGGCAGTTTGTGCCCAATGGGCCCGAAGGCGCGGCTTACCATTTGATGACACCCGACCGCGTGCGCCAGTACTTCTACGATAAGCGCATTCAAGGCACTATCCACTGCAAGGGCGATATCCACTGGCAAACCTTGCCGCAATCAGTCACCGAGCGCCCTTGGTTAATCGATTTGCAAACCTGGCTGACCGATACGGGTTATGGCAAGGAGCCGAGTAAAGATTTGCCCAATTACATCAGAGTCGAGAATGCTCAAGGCAAGCCACTAACGATTCGTTTGCCCGAAGAGACTGAGTATAGGATTGATGAGGTGCTGTTAGATGGCCGCTATTTAGGTGTTACAGGCGCCGCCGCTAAGGTGAGTTATATGACTATCTCCCAAGATTCCGTCGATATTCCCTATGAATTCACCTTTAAACCTTTGCCTTAAGGAGCGGTTATGCGTCCATTTACTGTAAAACTGCTCCTAGGAGCACTCGCCCTCATCAGTACCCATGCCAATGCAGAGAAGGTATTACTCGATGCCCATTGGAATGTCATCAAAGATGAGAAAAAAGCGCTGTACTATTTTGAGCAACCCGTTGATCTGACTGATAGCTACTATAAGGTCGAGGTTTACTACAAAGAAAAGAATAGGCTTTTCTGCTCAACGGCCATCGCCGATAAAAATATCGGTAAGGCACTCACTAGCGAGCAATTTCGCGGGCCTTATCAATGTTACTTCGAAGATGGAAACCCCTATGAACAGGGCTTTCGCAACGGGCAAGGTCAGCTCGATGGCCTAATCAAAAAGTACATTGCCACGGGCCAGTTATATACTGAGTCGCACTATGAAAATGGTGTAAAACAAGGCCAAGAAACGGGTTATTGGAATGGCGGCAATATCCGCAACAAAACCACCTATAAAGATGGCCAAGCCGTCGGTATCAGCGAAAATTTTAGTCCCGAAGGTGAAGTCACCGCCAAAATCTGCCATGACCCCACCTGTGTCAGCCAATATTTTAATCTAGGCAAACTCAACCGTGAGGAGCATAAGGTTGATGGCCTTCTGCAAGGCACAGAGACCACTTGGGGGCTGAATGGCCAAGTCATCTCCACCCAAGAGTGGTTTAAGGATAAAAAACACGGCGACTACTTTAGCTATTTTGACAATGGCAAGGTAGAGCAGCACTTTCAATATCAACAGAATTTTAAGGTCGGTGAGCAGCTCACTTATTTTGAAAATGGCCAGCTCAATTTAAAGGAAGTCACCAACGATAAGGGCGATGTCATCCAGGCTATCGAATACGATGACAAGGGCGAGATTAAACGCACTACCGACAGCAAATACCAAGGTAATCGCTGGGTTTATCGCAAACAGCAGCACTATCGCGATGGCCAATTGATTGAGACTCACGAAGAGGACAAACTCAAAAACGGGTCGCTCTCTGAAACCTTTAAAAAAGGCTTGTTAATCGAACGCCAGGAGCGACTCGATAAGCAATTGAATGGCTTACAGATCAAATCCTTCGACTACAACGATGTCATTACCCTCACCCGTGAATATTATCAGGCGGGTAAGCGTGAAGGCGCCTATGAGACGGTAAAAATAGAGCCAGCCACAGGCAAAAGTCAGCTGGTAGAGCAAGGCCAGTATGCCAAGGACAAACAAGCAGGCACTTGGAAGAAATATCAAGATGACGCCACCCTCACCTATAGCCATGATGATAATGGCGAGCTCCACGGTGAATACCTCAACAAGGCCAACTCAGGCCAGTTGCTTGAATCTATGCACTTTAAACATGGCAAGCCCGATGGTTTAGTCCAGCGTTACGCCAGTAATGGCCAAGTGTATGAAAAAGGCGAATATCGTAATGACCTGCGCCAAGGCGATTGGGTATTCACCGATAATGAATTCCAATATCGCCCAAGGCCGAATCCTGAAAGACGCTCTTGGCATGGTCGCTTCGACAAGGGTAAGCAAGTCGGCCACTGGGAATTGCGTACCCCCGAGGATTATGTGCTCGAAATAGCCAACTATGACGACCAAGGTAACTTGCATGGTAAGCAATACCAGTTTGAGAATAATGGCTCGATACAGGTGATTAATCATTACAATCACGGCCAATTTTTAAATCAGGAAACACCGCCGCCCGTCTTACCCGTTGAAGATAGCGTGTTTCCTTTTTATTAACTCAAGCCTGTGGCTGTAAGCTGTTTAGCTTAACGCCATTCGCGTACACTAACTCGCTGTGCACTCAGCCAAAGTGCACAGCATTAACGTATTATAAACGTTAGGATTCTTATACTGGCCGCCATTGTGCGGCCCTAAGACCCAGAGCAAAGGATCAGCATGTACAACACGCCATTTCGCCTTATTAGCCTCGCCATTGCCGCAACTAGCCTAGTCGGCGTCCATGCACAGGCGGCGCAAAACCTCTCCTCCATGATGGTCGAAATTCGCCAGCAGGACGGCATTCCCAGCTATTACAATCTCGCCACGGGCATGCCCTTAAATGGTGATATTGCCATTGTCCGCGATAACCAAGGTTATACCTTAGGGCAATTTTCGCAGGGGATACCGAATGGGAAATGGCAGGTTTTTCATAGTAATAACAGCCGAATCGTCGAAGGTAACTATCAACAGGGTTACCAAGATGGCACCTGGCGACTGTTCGACTTAGATGGTGCCCTAACCGAGGAGCAGCAATTTGCCAAAGGAGTTCCGGTTGGCGAATGGAAGGAATTTAGCGCCACGGGCCATGTCAGCCAAAGCACCCTCTATAAAAATGGCCAAAAGTCCCAGGTCAAACGTTTCTTCCCGAGTGGCAAATTACAGGCGCAGGAAAGCTACCTCGATAACCTTCGCCACGGTAAATGGGAAAGCTTTTATGAAAATGGCACCCTCTCCCAAAGCCAAACCTACGCCAATAACCAACTATCTGGCCCCTATCTCGAGCAGAATACCGAGGGCCAAGTGGTCGTTAATGGGCGTTTTGATGCCGACGGTCGCCGCCAAGGTTTATGGGAAACCTTTTTCGACGATGGCACTAAGGCCAGTGTCAGCCAATTTAATCTCGATAAACTCGAGGGTGAAGAACGCACCTTTTATCCCAGTGGCGAACTTGCAAGCCTGTGCCACTATCAGGCGGGACAGCGCCATGGTAAGTGTCAGCAATTTAATGAGCTGGGCAAACTCCAAGTGGAGGAGCAATACCTCAACGATGTGCTAGAGGGGCGTCAGCAGTATTTTAACCTCGAGGGCGTACTGACCAGCGATTTGAACTACAAGCAGGATATGCTCGCTGGCACGCAAAAGTATTTCCATTCCAACGGCCAACTTAAAGAGCTGCGAACCTATCAGGACTCGCAACTGGCCGATAATGGTCAATACCCCTTGCATGGCCCATCTGAGCGTTATGGTGCGGACGGTAATCTTATCGAAAAAAGCAGCTACAACATGGGCTTAAAGGATGGATTATTTGAGCGTTATAACGGCGGTAAACTGCAAACCGCAGAGGTGTGGAAGCTTGGTCAAAGGGACGGAGAATTTCGCCGTTACCACACCAATGGCCAACTACGCAGCTTAGATGTGTATGTCGATGGCAAACTCACTGGCCGCTCCGAATCCTACTATGAAGATGGCTCTGTGAATGAACGCGGTGAGCGCATCGAAGGCGCTTGGGTTGGTAAGTACGAATCCTTTTACGACAATGGCAAGCCCAGAGAACTCGCCCACTACGCCCGCACAAAACCAGATAACAGCAATAGCTATCCCCTCGATGGCCACTTTAGTCGCTGGTACTACAATGGCGATCTCAATGAGGAAGGAGATTATCAAAACGGCGTTAAAGAAGGACTGTGGATCCAATATCAACAGGGGCAAAAACAGAAAGAACAGAGCTTTATTAACGGCAAACTCAATGGCGACTATGCCGAATATTATCAAGGTCGCCGCCGCGTAACAGGTCAATATGAAGATAATCAAAAAACCGGTCTCTGGATTGATTACCGCTACGAAGCCAAAGATCCAACCTACGGTGCAATCCCCGAGGGCAATATCAGCCAGAAAACCCATTGGAAGGACAATAAACGCCATGGCACCAGCGAGTACTACAGCTTTAAGCAAGTGGTTTATCGCTTAGAAACCTTTGATAACAACGATAAAACAGGCACCTATGCCGAATATTATCCTAACAATGGCCAGCTCAAACTCAGCGGCACTATGGATAAAGGCAAGCAAACGGGACTGTGGGAAAGCTGGTATGAGGATGGCATTTTAGCCGCCAGCAGCGAGTTTTTAGATAATCAACAACAGGGCAGCAGCAAAGAGTATTACAGCAACGGCCAGCTCAAACTCGAAGCCCAATACACTAAAGGCGAGCTCGACGGCGAGCGCAGGGAATACCACCAAAATGGTAAGCCTAAACTGGCTGAAACTTGGTTAAAAGGCCAGAAGGAAGGCGATGCCAGCTATTACCACACCAATGGCAAACTCGCCGAACAGGGGAGCTTTTTGCGGGATCGTAAAGAAGGTTTGTGGCAACAATTTTGGCCCAATGGCGAAAAACGCAGTGAGGGTAGCTATATTGCCGATCGCCAAGCGGGGGATTGGAATAATTACGATCAGCTCGGCAAATTGATCAATACCGAGCACCATGGCTAAGACATTGACTTAGCCAGCATGCGGCTTGCCTAAATCTGCTCGCAACATCGGCTAAGTCAAAGGTATTAATCAAGAACTGGGGTTTGGAATAAAAAAGCGATCTCGCTCAAAAATTTATGCCTAACCCCAAATCTAAAGGATTATTCATGCAAAGTGTGCCATAACCAATGTCTATACTAACGGCCTTTTTCCGCTTTGGATCAACTGCCTATGAAGACATTTATCAAAGACGAATTTGCCCTGCTGCTCGGAATACTCACTTTAGTATTCTTTAAAACGGGTGGCGATAGCTTGCTGGCCGATGGCACAGCACTTTCAACCTATATTCCCGTTTCACTCGCCCTGCTCGGAGTAGTGACTTGGGCGATTTTCTCCGTGGTGCGTCATTCGGACGCGCTTGCCATCAAGCTCGGTGACCCCTATGGCACCTTAATTTTAACCCTGTCGGTGATTTCGCTCGAAGTCGTGATGATTTCTTCGGTGATGTTAACGGGCGAGCCAAATCCCGTGATGGCAAGGGATACCATGTTTGCCGTGGTAATGTTAATTATCAACGGCTTAGTTGGCTTCACGCTGCTGCTTGGCGGTTGGCGCTATCATACCCAGCACTTTAATTTGGATGGGGTGAAATCCTATTTAGTGGCGATTATTCCCCTCGCCCTACTCTGTTTAGTGTTACCTAACTTTACCGAGGGCGGCACCATTGGCAGCATGTCCAAGCCCATGTCTTGGATGCTGATCATCATCTCGATTTTGCTCTATGGCATCTTTCTAGTGATCCAAACCAAGAGCCATAGCCACTTCTTTGTCGATGCCGACCACGAGGACCACGAAGAGCATCACGGCATACTGCGCAGCAATATCTACCACACAGTGCTGTTGATTGGTTATTTGCTGGTGGTGATTCTGCTCGCCAAAACCCTTGCGATGCCAATTAATTACAGCGTGGCCTCTCTCGGGGCGCCGCCAGCACTGGGTGGCTTTATTGTCGCCTGTTTGATCTTATCGCCAGAGGCCGTGGGTGGCTTTAAGGCTGCACTCAACAATCAACTGCAGCGGGCGATGAACCTCTATTTTGGTTCAGTACTCGCCACTATTGCGCTTACCGTACCCGCGGTGTTGATTATTGGATCTCTTATCGACCAAGAAGTCCACCTAGGCCTATCTGCGGCGGATATGGTGCTATTGGCCACCAGTTTAATGGTCTGCAAAGTCAGTTTTAGCAGCGGTCGAACCAATGCACTCCATGGGGCGACCCATATAGTGCTGTTTATCGTGTACCTCTTCCTGATGTTTGAGCACGCCTAAATACCGCTTACATTCAATAGTAAACCCCATTAGCCGAGGATTTTCCTCGGCTTTTTATTGACCTGATGTTACACCTTGTTTGGGCGTAGCAAGCTCCCAAGCAGCAGTCCACAACCAAAACCGCCAAGGTGCGCGGCATTATCCACGCCGCCAAAGAGTCCCATCACAAGACTTGCAGTAACGAATAGGGTTAGATTCAGGGCGAGCGGCATATTGTCCGCCAAGGGCAATAAACCCAACCATATCCAGATGATCAACACCCCAAATAGCCCCATGATGGCGCCCGAGGCACCTATGCTGATCGTCGCCTCATACCAGCCAATGCTGGCCATGCTCGCCACTAAGCCACAGCACAAATAAACCCAGAGTAAACGCCATTTGCCCAGCAGTGGCTCCAAAAACATCCCCGCAAAAAACAACCCGTATAAGTTAAAGACTAAATGCATCAGGCCGCCGTGCAAAAACACATTGCTGATTAAACGCCAGACTTGCTGCTCAAGCACCAACTGACGAAGATTTGCCCCCCAATCGAGTAACACACTGTTTGGTAAGGCGATAACGTGCTGGCTGACAAAGGCCATCAATACAAATATCAAGGTGTTGATATAGAGCAAGATAGGTGTGATAACAAAGCCCTGCCGAGGTTTAAATTCGGCCAAAAAGCCATAGAGCTCTGCCTTAGGTTTTTCCATACTCAGCTGTGCAGCCATGGGCTTAGACGCCTGCGTCTCATCCAGTTTTAGCATCAGACTCATCAACAACCACAGAATGACCCCAAAGCTTAACCAACCGATAATCCATGCCAGTTTATGGCCATTGCGCGCCTCGAAGGGCTGATTCACAGGCATCAAGACAGTTTGATAACCCTCGAAGTAGACTGAGCTTTTTTGGGCTGCGGTGAGTAGCTGAGTGTAGCGGCTTGACGGGCCTATACGGTCCAGATAGACAAAGTCATCCGGGTTTAAGCCATTAAACTCCTGCTGACTCTGATGAATAAACTCCTGAAATAGCGATTCTTTCTCATGCTGTTCGAGTCGATTGCTGATCGTTTTCTCATAAACTTTGCCATACCATGCCAAGGCCTTAGCACCGACCCGCCAACTCTCATTACGTTTAGCGAAAATCGGCATCGCAATATACAGGCTCATGCGCAGCTCACTGTTGCCCTTACCTATGGGCTCAATATTACGCTGCACGCCTATGTGTTTTTTATCGATATAAAACTGATTTAATTGGTAATACTTGGTCTGCGGCTGGTGCAATAGTGCATTGATGGACTCGAGTTGAGTCAACTTGCCCGTTGCGCTATTGAGGTATTCCTGTGCCACGATAGTGGGCACGGCCAGCAACAGCACGGCAATCACAAAATAGATAAAACGGCTATTACTCTTGGTAAAGCGGAATAACTTGAGCCTCGGCCTTAAATAGAAAAACAGCAAGGGCCAAGGCAATAACAGCGGCAGCCAGAAATTGATAATCGATTCGTCAATCCTCAGCAGTTGGAACTCGATAATCAACAACCAATGGAGCAAGCTGTAGCCTGAGACAAATAGCAGGCAGAGCAGTATAAAGGGCACATAGATCAACTGGAGTTTTTTTAAGATTAACGCCACACGCATATCATCCTTGAGAGAAAAATCCCGCCAATAATACGGCGTATCACCACACAACGCCCCCTTAGCGGGATGATTGCTTGTTTTTTAGTTAAGCCAATCAATCCTCTACAACAAAAGTGCTAGGCCATACCAACAAAAAGGCCAGAACGATTCTGGCCTTTTTGTTGAGTGGATAAGCAACTAACGCCTGCTTAGGTCTCGCTGACTTTGGCAAACTGCTGCTGGCTACGCTGCTTTTTATACTGCTTAGCTTCGGCAGGGATCGGAGTCACTTTGCCAGTTTCTAACCAGTTACGTAAACGGTTGGCATCCGCCATATGGGTGTATTTACCATAGGCATCAAGCACCACAAAGGCCACTTGGCGTTTCGCCATTTCGGTACGCATCACTAAACAATGGCCAGCCTCATTGGTAAAGCCAGTTTTAGTGAGGTGAATATTCCAGTTATCTTTATAAACTAAACGGTTAGTGTTTCTAAAGTCGAGGCTGTACTTTGGCTTGCCAAAGGTGACGGTTTTCTTTTCGGTCGAGCTTAACTGACCTAACATCGGATAACCTTCGCTGGCCTTGAGCAACACCACTAGATCGCGGGCACTCGAAACGTTTTTCTCTGACAGCCCAGTCGGCTCCACATAGCGAGTATTCTTCATGCCTAGGGCTTTTGCCTTAGCATTCATCGCCTTAATAAAAGCCTTATGACCACCGGGATAATGGTGGGCAAGACTCGCCGCTGCACGGTTTTCTGATGACATTAATGTCAGCAATAACATATCTTTACGGCTGATTTCACTGCCGATACGCACTCGAGAATACACACCGCGCATTTCCTTAGTGTCGTTGATATTGATGGCAAGCTTTTCATCCATAGGCAACTTAGCGTCTAAGGTTACCATGGCGGTCATCAGCTTAGTCACAGAAGCAATCGGCCTTACGGCATCGGGATTACTGGAATAGAGAATTTCATTGGTTTTTAGATCCACCACCAGCGCACTATTGGCGGCCACTTCCTGCTGTTTTACAGGGGCTTTTTTCGCCGTGGCGGTGCTTTTTGTAGTGACAGAGGCCGAATCGGCAGAATGCGCTGTCGCGGCAACAGTTAAACTGCTGCATACCAAGATAAAACTACCAAGCAGAGAAGGGATCTTCATGTAGATTTCACTGAGTCGTTAAATAAGTCGAATGTGCTACGCACAAGGTTGAAGCTAAGTATAAGAGGTCTGTGGAAAAAGGAATAGAATCACCATCGACTTTTATCAGTAATATCAGCACTTTTTAGCCTAAATTTGCAGAAATTTTCTGAATTTTCATTCACTAAAAATTTCGTTAATTAAGTACTTAATACCAATAAAAA
This sequence comes from Shewanella sp. FJAT-51649, assembly GCF_019457435.1. Classification (NCBI taxonomy): domain Bacteria; kingdom Pseudomonadati; phylum Pseudomonadota; class Gammaproteobacteria; order Alteromonadales; family Shewanellaceae; genus Shewanella; species Shewanella sp. FJAT-51649. The sequence continues at coordinate 3,780,560 of NZ_CP080411.1, forward strand.
TTCAATCAGCAATTATCAACACTAAAAACAATGTCACTTTCAGTATGACCATCTAAACAACTGCGATTAGGAGAGACTTTTTAGTTGTTACTCGTTAGCTATCAGACGAATCGCCAGCTCAATAAATGCCTCAAATCGAGAAGGCAAAGGCCGAGTGTTTTTATGCACTAAATACAGCGACTCCTGCACTTTTTGCTCAAGTTCTACCGCCCATAGACTCTCCCTAGGTATAAAGGCGTTGACCGTACTCAAAGGAAGCACAGTAAAACCAATGCCTTTAGCGACTGGCAGTAAGATTTGATTGAGCTGATTAACATAACCCCTGCGTGGGATCTGCTGGGCAATGCCACTCGCGTGTCGCTGACTCCCACAGGCATTGAGTGTCGCTTCAGCGTCGCCAAAATTGGTCCTGAGGACTTGCTGCAGATAATATTGTCCATCGGGATGATCAATAAAACCAATATGTTCAAGGCGTTCTTTGTCTAACGGCATACTTTGATACTGGCTTGGCAGCACTAAGGCTAACTCCGCATAGCCTATGGCTTGATAACTGAGTTCAGCGTCATCTGTGCGCTTAGTGACTATGCCCACATCGAGCTGGTTATTTAAAATGCCCGACACTATGCGTTGGTTCGGCGCCGCCTCTAGCATCACATTCAAACTGGGATACTGAATTTGTCTCTCTAGAAAATGCGGATAGAGCAAACTTGCTATCGCCCCCGAGCAGCCCAAACGGCACTCACCAATATAGGGTTCGTCTGTTTGCAATCGCGCTAACAGCTCAGTTTCGGCTTGTCGATACTCACGGGCATGTTGATAGAGAATGCTGCCCGCTTCTGTCAACTCAAAACGCTTGCCCTGTCGCAGTATCAGGGACACACCCACTTGTTCTTCCAACTTTTTAATATGTTGGCTAACGCCTGGTTGAGTCATAAACAGCTTTTTAGCCGTCAGAGTAAAGTGCCCGACCTCGATCAGGGTCACGAAGGTCTGCAGCCATTGTTGATTCAGCATATGCACTCTCTATCGATCATTTCGCCATCAATAATAAACAAAAATTATCAAAATAAGAAAATTTGATAATTTTTAATTGTTAATCGAACACCATAAACTGACTCCATCGCCACTGAAGCTGTGATGATTCGGCATTTGGGCACATAACATTCGCACTAGGAGTTAATATGAATACACCTTATCCACGCACCTTTTCGCATATTGGTATTTCGGTCCCCGATCTCGAAGCAGCGGTTAAGTTTTACACTGAGGTACTCGGCTGGTATCTGATCATGCCGCCAACTGAAATTATTGAAGACAACTCGGCTATCGGTGAGATGTGCACCGATGTATTTGGTCCTAATTGGGGTTCTTTTAAAATTGCTCATTTATCGACGGGCGACAGAATTGGCGTCGAGCTATTCCAATTTGCGAATCAAGTGAACCCTGAGAACAACTTTGAATATTGGAAAACCGGCGTATTCCATTTCTGCGTGCAAGATCCCAACCTTGAAGAACTTGCCGAAAAAATTGTCGCCGCTGGCGGTAAGAAACGTATGAAGGAACCGAGATATTATTATCCGGGCGAGAAACCCTATCGCATGATTTATATGGAAGATCCCTTTGGCAATATCCTCGAAATATATAGCCATAGCTATGAGCTACATTATGCCAGCGGCGCCTATCAATAAATCATCACTAAAGAAGTTGTCCATACCATTTCATATTGAATTGACCAAGATGTGATATTGGTATGGACGACTCGATAGCTCAAATAGAAACCAGTAGAAGATTCCCCCAACTAAAGCTCCTCTCACCAAGCTCACAAAAATACACATTCCATCAATTTAAGCTACAAACCAATGGCCCATTGATACAACTTAAGTTATATTTCGCCACATCAGGAACAGTACATTTAGCCTACTGATTTAAAAACATTTTCAGGCTGGCAATTAACCGTATGCGGTAACCTTTACTCGTGTCAGGATGATGTTTTTTTCTCCCTACGCAACACTATTCCTGATAACGAGTTGATGTCTACAGTGGACACCACTGGTTTTTATTATTTCAAAATTAGGGATTGATGATGTTAAAAAAACTGCTTACGCCAATATTGGCTGCTTGCCTATTCCTTTCTGGCTGCGCAACAGTACCAATGGCCTCAAAAGAAGAAGATGCAAAATTAAAAACATTCCAAAAACCAGCAGACAATAAAAGTGGTATTTATGTTTACCGTAATAGCTTTGTTGGACAGGCACTAAAGAAAAATATCTATATTAACGGTGATCTCATTGGAGAGTCGGCTAACAAAGTTTATTTCTTTAAGGAAGTTGAGCCGGGTGAACAAATGTTGTCGACTGAATCTGAATTCAGCGAAAACAATTTAACGGTAAAAACCGAAGGAGGTAAAAATTACTTCTTCGAGCAATATATCAAGATGGGTGTCTTTGTTGGTGGAGCAGGATTAAAAGCGGTTTCTGATACCGAAGGCATGAAAAACGTTCAAGAATGTAAACTGGCGAAATAGTCATTATTCTTTGGCCAATAAAAAACCAGCCTAATGGCTGGTTTTTTATTGTTCGCTAAATGCTGGGGTTGGTGTTTAATCAACAACTCCAATCAGGCTTAGGCCTGTGGGCGCATCGCTGGGAACAGGATCACGTCACGGATAGTGTGAGTGTTAGTGAATAGCATCACTAAACGGTCGATACCGATACCTTGACCCGCTGTTGGTGGTAAACCGTGTTCCAGTGCAGTGATGTAGTCGGCATCGTAGAACATGGCTTCGTCGTCACCGGCGTCTTTCGCGTCAACCTGCGCTTTAAAGCGGCTGTCTTGGTCTTCAGCATCGTTTAACTCGCTGAAACCGTTAGCCACTTCACGGCCACCGATGAAGAATTCAAAACGGTCGGTGATGAAGTGATTGTCATCGTTACGACGTGCCAGTGGCGAAATGTCCGCTGGGTAGCCAGTGATGAAAGTCGGTTGCATTAACTGCCATTCAGCAGTTTCACCGAAGATTTCTTCTAATAGCTGACCACAGGTCCAGAACTTCTCGATCTTGATGCCTAGGCTGATCGCCAGTTCACGCATGAATTCAAGATCTTTCACTTGCTCGTAGGTCATGGCTTGAATAGTCGCGTTGTCAGGATTGTACTTCTGAATCGCTTCTAACATGCTCAGACGAGCGTATGGGCCACCGAAATCAACAGTGTGCTCGCCGTATGGCATTTGCGCGCTACCTAATAACTCAATCGCGATAGAGCTTAACAGCTCTTCGGTTAAGTCCATCAGATCTTTGTAGTCAGCATAGGCCATATAGAATTCCATCATAGTGAATTCTGGGTTATGGCGTGGCGACAGACCTTCGTTACGGAAGTTACGGTTGATTTCGAATACACGCTCAAAACCACCGACCACTAAACGCTTGAGGTATAACTCTGGCGCGATACGCAGGTACATTGGCATGTCCAGCGCATTGTGGTGAGTGATAAATGGACGGGCTGAAGCGCCGCCTGGGATCACGTGCATCATAGGGGTTTCAACTTCCATGAACTCTTTTTTGATCATGAAGTTACGGATAGCCGCAACCACTTTTGAACGCATGACGAAGGCTTGACGAGATTCTTCGTTAACGATTAAGTCCACATAACGTTGGCGATAACGGGTTTCTTGGTCGGTTAAGCCGTGGAATTTTTCTGGCAGAGGACGCAGTGCTTTAGTCAGCAGTTGGTACTCTTCCATGTTCACGTACAGATCGCCTTTACCAGACAAGTGCAACTGACCGGTTACGCCGATGATGTCACCGATATCCAGACCTTGGTAACGGTCTTTCAGATCCGCTTGAACGCCCTTTTCAGCGTAAGCTTGGATACGACCAGACACGTCTTGGATCACCAGGAATGGGCCACGTTTTGCCATGATACGGCCAGCGATGCTGGTTTTAAAACCTAAGGCTTCGAGTTCTTCCTTAGTGTTTTGACCGTATTTTTCCTGCAACTCAGCCGCTTTGTGGGTGCGACGGAAAGTATTAGGGTGAGCATTAGCGCTGCAGTTCGGGCGAATGCTTTCTAGCTTGGCACGACGCTCGGCAATCAGTTTGTTTTCATCTTGTACTTGTTCAGTCATCTTATTTCTCGTCTATACCTTTGAATTAATTACAGCCCTGATTTCAAACTGGCTTCGATAAACTTGTCCAGATCGCCATCGAGTACCGCTTGGGTATTGCGCGTCTCCACGCTAGTGCGTAAGTCTTTAATACGGGAATCATCCAATACATAAGAACGGATCTGGCTGCCCCAACCGATGTCAGACTTGGCATCTTCGGCGGCTTGCTTTTCCGCATTTTGCTTATGCATTTCTAATTCGAACAGTTTGGCTTTTAACTGCTTCATCGCCGAATCTTTGTTCTTGTGCTGTGAACGGTCGTTCTGGCACTGCACTACCGTGTTAGTCGGTAAGTGGGTAATACGTACCGCAGATTCGGTTCGGTTAACGTGCTGACCACCCGCACCCGAGGCGCGGTATACGTCGATACGTAAGTCAGCAGGATTGATATCGATGGTGATATCGTCATCAATCTCTGGGTAAACGAATACCGAGCAGAAAGAAGTATGGCGTCGGCCCGATGAGTCGAATGGCGATTTACGCACTAAACGGTGCACGCCCGTCTCGGTACGTAACCAACCGAAAGCATACTCACCGGTGAATTTAATGGTCGCGCCCTTAATGCCGGCGACGTCACCGTCGGTGACTTCCATCAGTTCAGGGCTGAATCCGTGGGCTTCGCCCCAACGCAGGTACATACGCAGTACCATGTTGGCCCAGTCTTGTGCCTCAGTACCGCCACTGCCCGATTGAATGTCTAAGTAACAATCGGAGGCATCATGTTGACCAGAGAACATACGGCGGAATTCGAGTTCGGCCAAACGGCTCTCTAAATAATCCAGCTCTTTGGTGGTTTCATTGAAGGTGTCTTCGTCTTCTTCTTCGATGGCAAGTTCTAGCAGACCTTCAACGTCTTCAAGACCTGCGTCCATATCATCGATAGTTTTGACAACGGCTTCGAGGCTTGCACGCTCTTTACCTAGGGCTTGAGCACGTTCTGGCTCGTTCCACACCTCAGAACTTTCAAGTTCACGGCTGACTTCTTCTAGACGCTCATGCTTAGCATCGTAGTCAAAGATACCCCCTAAGAAGCTGCGTACGCTCTGCAAGCTCCTTAATTTTGAATTTTACTGGATTAACTTCAAACATGGATTTTCAACTTCGCTTTATTTTTGCCGTTTCAATGGATTTTCCATCAAAGGAGGCGGCGATTAACAGTATTTGCAACCGCGCATTTTAACCTAACAACGGCTGTAAACCTAGGGCGTGTTGACACTTCAGGGCGATTTTATCAGCCTAAAAAGCACCGCTGGCGCTAGCAGATTAACAGACAAAGCCGAGTTAAGACTGTGATCCTACATGAAATAACCCGTTTAACGCCTCGATCAAACATAAATTTGAGCAAACAAAACAGTGATAATCACTAAAAACCTCAAAGGATTAAGCTAGATACAGATAAATCAAATATAAAAGACCAAGCAAATCACAACTTTCCACCAGCAAACCTTCATCAGCGCACAGTCTGCTACAGGTTTGTGATGACAACGGCAATTTAGCGTCAAACTTCCCCCGCCCATAAGCGTCTTCTAAAGCGCTCTAGTTATACTCAAACCCACCTTAAGCCTGCCGCTTTACGCCAATGCAGCAAGCACCCTACAAATATAAAAGGCCTTGGGATGATAGAACTTAACATCGACAATCACAGCGTCACGGCCGAGCCGAACGATAACCTATTACAGGCGGCCCGTAAGGCGGGCATAGCCATTCCGAGCCTGTGCGATCCAACGGACGCCACACGGCAATTGGGCACGGCTCCCCATGCCGATAAACAGGACTGCAACCTCTGCCTAGTGCAAATTGAAAACATCGATGCCAGCCTGCGCTGTGTTAAAGCCTGTGAAACGCCCGCCGAAGCGGGCTTAAAAGTCATCACCCAATCGGCATATTTGACCAAACAGCGCCAAGCCGCATTGAGCACGATTTTAAGTGACCACTTTGCCGATTGTGAGGCTCCCTGCCAGCAAGCCTGCCCCGCGGGCGTCGATGTGCAAAGTTACCTGTACCACATTACCCAAGGCGACCATACCCAAGCCATTAAAGTCATTAAAGACACCCTGCCGCTGCCGCTGTCGATTGGCCGAGTCTGCCCCGCGTTTTGCGAGAGCGAATGCCGCCGCGGCCTCGTTGATGACCCCATTGCCATTCGTCAACTTAAGCGCCACGCCGCCGATTTAGACTTGGCCGACGATGAACAAGGTGGCAGTTATCAACCACCACGCCTTGCAGACACAGGTAAGAAAATTGCCATTATTGGCGCGGGCCCAGCGGGCTTAAGCGCGGGTTATTACCTGTCAAACCAAGGGCATAATGTTGAGATATTTGAAGCCATGCCCAAGGCGGGTGGCTGGCTGCGCTACGGGATCCCCGAATACCGTTTACCTAAGGCGATTCTCGATAAAGAAATCGAGCTGCTGTGCCGTAATGGGTTAACCATTCATACCGATACTCGCCTCGGCCATGAAATTCACTTAGCCCAGCTGGTCGCCGATTTCGACGCTGTGTGCCTCGCCATCGGCGCCCAAAAAGCGGTACCGATGAACTACAAAGGCTCAGCGCTTGCGGGCTGTTACCTTGGGGTGGATTTTCTTAAGGACCATTGCCTCGACAAACAATTGAAGTTGGGAAAAAAAGTCGCCGTGATTGGCGGCGGCAACACCGCCATCGACTGCGCCCGCACCGCGGTGCGTGAAGGTTGCGATGTCACCTTAATCTACCGCCGTACCCGCGCCGAAATGCCCGCCGAAGCCTACGAAGTACACGAGGCCGAAGTCGAAGGCGTAAAATTTCATTTTTTAACCAATCCCATTGAAAATCATGGCGATGCCAATGGACAGGTAGAAGCTGTCACCTTCAGCAAAATGGCGCTCGGTGAAGCCGATACCTCGGGCAGACGCGCGCCAGTAGACACAGGAGAAACCTTTACCGAGGCCTTCGATACCGTTATCGCCGCCGTATCCCAAGCGCCGGATCTGAGTTTTATGCAGGATCCTATGGGGCAACTCAGCCAGGGTGAACTGGCGCTGAGCCGCTGGAACACGCTAATTGGTTGTGAGCAAACCATGTCATCGGGAGTCGAAAAACTGTTTGTGATGGGCGATGCCCGCCGTGGCCCCGCGACCGCCGTAGCCGCGATTGGCGATGGCCGCAAAGCGGCAATCGCTATTGATAAGATGCTAAAAATAGGCCTTAGCTGCGATTTACATGCCCATGAGTTTAACTCGGTCAAAACCATTCCCAGCGCCCTCATTCCAAGTACCCTTAAGCAAACCGAAACAAGCTCAAAAGCAGGGTCAACGCTTTATCCCCATACGCCGCGTCAGCCCCGCCTGAAGATGCCCGAACTCACGGCGCTGCAACGGCTGCTGAATTACAGTGAAGTTGAGCTAGGTTTTCCCGCCGATGCAGCCATGCAAGAGGCGGCACGTTGTCTCGAGTGCGCCTGTCAGGCCAATACCGACTGTAAGCTGAGGGATTACGCCACGGATTACGGTGTCGAGGCCAAAAGCTTAGCCACTGAAAATGCACGGCATTTCAGTGTGGATAAGAGTGCGCCCTTTATTCAATTCGATGCCAACCGCTGTATTAGCTGCGGTAAGTGCGTCGATGTGTGTCAGCAGCAGAGTGGCCACTGCGCGATTCAATTTGCGAATGACTCCTACCAAGCACTGCCACAGAGCATCAGTTCTACTGAAGAACGAAGAGCCCCCAGAGTCGGCTTTAGTGCAAGCATGGCCGATAGCCACTGCGTGCAATGTGGTAACTGTGTACAGGTTTGTCCGACGGGTGCACTGGTCGATGCCCGAGATAAACGCCAAGGCGATAGCACAGAGTTAAAAACCGCCTCGACGATTTGTACTTACTGCGGCGTGGGCTGTCGTCTAGATCTTAAAATCGACCCCAACGCCAATCGCATTCGCCATATCGAAGGCAATAAGGACTCGGTCGTTAACCAAGGCATGCTGTGCGTTAAGGGACGTTTTGGCTTCGATTTTATTCACAGCGACAAACGCCTCACTACGCCACTGATCCGTAAAAACGGCGAGCTACAACCGAGTAGCTGGCCCGAAGCCATCGCCTATGTGGCAAAACGCTTAACCGAGATAAAACAAAAAGATGGCAGCAATGCCCTCGCCAGTCTCGCCTCGGCCAAGGCCACCAACGAAGATAACTTTGTGCTGCAAAAGTTTGTCCGCAGCGTTCTTGGCACCAACAATATCGATCACTGCGCCCGCCTCTGCCATTCATCGACGGTAACAGGCTTGCAACAGAGTATTGGTAGCGGCGCCATGACTAATGATATTCCGAGCATTAAGGACTCGGACGTCATCTTTATTTTAGGTTCGGATACCACCTGCGCCCATCCGATTATCGCCTCAAAAATCCAGCAGGCGGTGATGCAGCACGGCGCGCGTTTACTGGTCGCCGATCCAAAGCGGGTTGGCATTGCCGAAAAGGCCGAGCTGTATGTTGCCCATAGGCCGGGCACGGATGTGATGCTACTCAACGCCATTATGGCGGAAATTATTCGCCACGATTGGCAGGATAAAGCCTATATTGCCGAGCGCACCGAAGGCATTGTGGCCCTCTATGCAGAGTTAGCCAAGGAGGATTACTCCCTCGAAAATGCAGCGCTTATCACGGGCGTAAAAGCCGAAGACATTGCCCGCCTCGCGCGGACCATAGGCACAGCCGAAAAGACCGCGGTTTACTACGCCATGGGCATCACTCAGCATACAACGGGGCACGATAACGTCACCGCCATCTCTAATTTACAGCTACTTTGCGGCAATATTGGTGTATCAGGCGCGGGCATTAACCCACTTCGCGGCCAGAGCAATGTCCAAGGTGCCTGCGATATGGGCGCCCTACCCAACTATTTTACCGGTTACCAAAAGGTCACGGATCTTCATGCCAGAATACGCTTCGAAAACCATTGGCAAACGCCGTTATCCGGGGAAATTGGCGTCACCGCAACCCATATGATGCACGATATTGCCAAGGGCAAAATTAAAGCCTTGTATGTGATGGGCGAGAATCCCGTACTGAGCGACCCCGACCAAGCCCATGTGCTTAATGCATTGAGCCAAATCGAGTTTCTGGTGGTGCAGGATATCTTTTTAACCGAGACGGCCGAGCTTGCCCATGTGGTCTTGCCCGCCGCCGCATTTGTGGAAAAACGCGGTCACTTTACCAATACCGAGCGTCGTGTACAGCGGCTCGAGCAGGCACTCGCCTCACCGGGTGAAGCCTTGCCCGATTGGCAGATAGTGCAAGCCGTCGCTAACGCCATGGGCGCATGCTGGGACTATGCCAACGAAGAGGCCATCTGGCGCGAAATCAACGAACTTACTCCGCAGTATCGCGGCATTCGTTGGGACAGATTAAGTGCCAATGCAGAGGGTCAAATCTCCCAAGGGATTCAATGGCCCTGTCCAGATGAAACCCATCCAGGAACACCGATTATGCACCAGAGCCAATTCACTCGAGGCTTAGGCTTATTTACGCCTGTCAGTTATCGCCTTCCCGCCGAGATGCCCTGCAACGAGTATCCGCTAACGCTCTCAACGGGGCGGCTGTTGGAGCAGTTCCACACGGGCACACTCACCCGTAAAACACCAGGACTGGATTTACTCGGCGCGCCTAAGGTGATGATTTCGGTTTATGATGCGGAGCAACTGGGGATAAACAATGGCGATAAACTTCGCCTCACTACCCGTCGCGGAGAGATTGAGATCGATGCCTTTGTGACTAAACGCGCCCAAGCGGGTGTGCTGTTCCTGCCATTCCATTTTGTGGAGGCCGCAGCGAATAAACTCACCATCAATGCCTTAGATCCTGTGGCTTATATTCCCGAATATAAGGTCTGTGCGGTCAGGGCGGAAAAGGTGACAGCAAACGAGAGTGAACCAGCTTAAGGCTTACGCAGCTAGCCCCGCAAGGGATAGACCCATCGCTGGATATAAAAAACGGGAGACAATGTCTCCCGTTTTTATTCGCGAATTTAATTAACTTGTTTAAGTAGATGAGTTAAATCTTAAACTGCCCCACCAATTTACCGAGGTTAATCCCTTCCTGAGACACGGTTTGACTCACCTTGGCCGCATCTTCACTGGAATGCAGTAGCTCGTTAACGATCTCTTGGATGGCATAAACGTTACGGTTGATTTCCTCGGTCACAGAGCTTTGCTCGGTCGCCGCTGTCGCAATTTGAGTACTCATATCATTAATCGCGGTCACCGCCGATGTCACAGAGCCTAAGCTCTCGGAAATAGCGCGGGAAGAATCCACCGAGCGCACGCAGCTCTGCTGGCTCTCGTCCATGGTTTTAACTGCGACCGAGACTAACTTATGCAGCTCAGAGAGCATTTCGTTGATTTCTAAGGTACTTGCCTGAGTACGGCTGGCAAGATTACGCACTTCATCGGCCACTACGGCAAAGCCTCGCCCTTGCTCACCGGCGCGAGCCGCTTCAATCGCCGCGTTAAGGGCCAGCAGGTTAGTTTGCTCGGCAATACCGCCAATCACAGACAACACACTGTTAATCTTTTGCGATTGCTCACTTAAGGATTTAATACTGCCCGCAGCATTATTGATTTGCGACATAAGTCCGGCAATCTCTTCGAGCGAGGCATCGACACAGCGCTGGGCATTGGCCACATCACCCGTCGCAGCTTGAGTCGCCTCGGCCACTTGGGTGGTATTTTGTGCCACTTCACTCGCGGTGGACGACATCTCGGTAATGGCCGTCACCACTTGGTCTGTCTCGTTATTGTGGCTCAGCAGCTGGCTCGACATCACTTTGGTTTGGTCGTGAATCGCATTGGCGGCGGATTTCACCTTAGCCGTGGCGTTTGCCACATCGCCGATAATGGTTTGCAGCTTATCGACGAACAAGTTAAAGGCTTGACCTAACTGAGCAATTTCATCCTCGCCCTTCACGCTTAAGCGTTTGGTTAAGTCACCTTCACCCTTAGCGATATCATTCAGACTGTCCGCCATATTCTTAATCGGCACCACCATACGATGGGCGGCGACCATGATGATAAAGGCCGTGATCCCCGTCAGCACTAAGGCAATTAATAAGATCATGAAGGACTTATCGGCCATTTGTTCGGTCACGGTTTGGCGGTAATCCTCGACTACGGCTTCGATATCGTCGATATAAGCCCCTGTACCTAGCATCCAGTCAGTACCTGGAACCATCATCACATAGCTAATCTTCTCGATTTGCTCGTTAGTATTGGGTTTTTGATAGTAATAGGAAAAATTACCGTCGCCACGTTTGGCCGCATCCAGCAAACCAACGATGATCTTAGTACCGCGAGGGTCGGTCATATCGATTTTGTTTTGCCCTTCAAGATTAGGCATTAAGGCGTGGAAAATGTTTTTGCCTTGGGAATCATAAATAAAAAAATAACCCGCGCTGCCAAAACGAATATCACGCAGAGCTTGGTTCACATTGCCTTGGTCTTTCAATGACAGTTGATATTGCACAATCCCTGCAGCAATTTCGGTCGCTTCTTTGATTTGTTGTTTACGTTCGCCCACCAATTTAGTTCTAAAGGTCACCACTTCTTCCGCGAGAGATTCCTGCTCGACGTAGTAAGAAACGGTCATCAGCACTAATAAGGTCAAGATTAGGGGGAACAAAGACAACAGCAGTAGTTTATTACGCAGGCTTAAATTCGACATGCTTGCTTACTCCAGGGTGATCGAGCTTATATTTTTTTATATTTTTGAAGTATAGCCAAAACAGTGCAACATCTTTGCGTTTAACTTAACAAATATCGTATTAATTTCAGGCGCCAACTTTAGGAAGTCATTCGCTTAACCAAGTAATATCAATCCGATACCACACAGGCTAAAGCCTAAAACCAATAGCAGCATCTGCGGTTTGAAGAGCTTTAGCGCACCAAAACCGAGCAAGACTATGGCCATATCTACACCAGATAACACCCCTTGAGTAAACACGGGTTGGTATAGCGCCGCCGCAAGTAATCCCACCACACAGGCGTTGACACCGGCAAGCATGCCGGCAATCTTGGGTCTGGCGGCAATTGCATGCCAACTCTTTAAGCCCACCAGCATCAATAAAAATCCCGGCAAGAAGATAGCTAGAGTTGCGATAGCCGCGCCGACAAAGGGATTCTCAAGTATCATTTCGGCGCCAAGGAAGGTCGCAAAGGTGAACATAGGCCCAGGCACGGCTTGGGCAAAGGCATAGCCAGTGAGGAAGCGATCGCTACTCAGAGAATCGCCGACCGCAGTCTCAAGCAACGGCAGCACCACATGACCGCCACCGAAGACTAAGCTGCCAGCGCGATAAAACTCACCAAAGCTCCCAGCTTCAACACCAAGTTCTAAAGCAAAAAAGCTCCCCACAAACAAGGCGATAAATATGCCTAAGCTCAGGTAGTTCAAACGAATGGGTTCAGGTTTTTGAGACTCACTCTCGGTTGCACTCAAGAATGATAAGCCTAAAACCGCGGCAAGGATTAACAACGCAATTTGGGTCCACAAGAATGGGAAAATCAGTATGCTAGCGGCGCTGCCAAGCATCAATAAGCGCGCGGTTTTGCGTTGGCAAAACTGGCTGAACATCGCCAGCACAGCGTCCGCAACCACGACCACAGCCAACAGCTTTAAGCCATGGACTATGCCCTGCATATAATCGTTACCTAACCAAGCAGCTGTGGTTACGGCCAGCAGATACATCAATACAAAGGAAGGTAAGGTAAATCCGGCAAAGGCGGCTATGGCGCCGAGCAGTCCCCCCCTATGGTAACCAATGGCAAAACCGACCTGACTCGAGCCGGGTCCCGGCATAAATTGGCTTAAAGCCACTAAGCTGGCATAGCGTTTATCATCGAGCCAACCGAGTTCGTTGACAAAGGTTTGTCGAAAATAGCCGATATGCGCCGCAGGTCCGCCAAAACTCATCAGCCCAAGGGTTAAAAAACGTAAGAATATCTGCAGCATATGCTTTGCCTTTCGATGCATAAAGTAAGCGAGATTATGCCATTAAAAAGACAATTTGATGAAAAGGAAATACTGTTACAGCGAAAGAGATCTACGCCATAGAAACAAAAAAGCCGGCAAAATCCATTTGCCGGCATCCTAAATTCAGGATAAATATCAATTGACTAGGAAGTTAACCCCATGATTAGTGAGTTTTTCTTCTTCTGCTCAATGCCCCGAGAGCCAGTAGCATAGATAAACCACCTAAAGCACCACCACTATCCTTATTGGTGTCTGGGTCAGGAGTCACAGGTGGCGTAGTCGGTTCAACACCATCGGATTCAACGGTCAGCATAAAGCTAGTGCTCGCTGCATCTGTTAGGTTTTCCACATCACTCACAGTCACTGTAATTTCTACATCGCCGTGGAAGTTAGCTTCTGGTGTAATCGTGATACTTGAACCTGAAGTGTCGCCATTCACCACAGCGCTGATGTGCTCACCCGTTACGGTGATCTTGTTTACGCTGTTTTGCTCGTCGGCATAAATGACTTTCAAGCCTTCTAAGCGAGTGTTTTCAGCAATCGTTTGGTTAGCAATGCGAGCCACAGTGATGTTACTTGGTACTGTGACTGTGCGTGACATGCTGATGTTCGCCATACCATCAATCTGACTGACCGCATCCACAGTTAAGGCTTTACCTGGTGCATTTGTAGTGACTTTAGTCCAAGCCGTCACTTCAAATTGAGATGACTCAGGGCCAACGTAGTCGTAACACACTACTAAACCGTTGTGGATCTTATCCTTAAGACCATTCCAAGCGTATTGCTCACCTTTGTAACCGCCCGCAGGGCCTAGTCTAGAGACAGCACCTTTGAAGCCCTGTAGACCGATAGAACCGCGATCATTTTGGCTACCATAGTCGATATTATCGTAGGCCATGATCAGTTCGTATTCACCGTCGCCAAAGCGAGTGTTAACGTTGAACAGCAGCTCGAAGTCGAATCTATCGTCACGCTCTTCCCACTGCCAAACAGCTTGAGAATCTCGATCCAACTGCTTGTAAGAACGCGCATTATCGTACTCAATAATACCCCAGCCTGAAGAGGTACTACCCATGGTGATACCAGCAATTTCACTGCTGGTCAGCACTAAAGGCACACTCAGTAGATCTTGAACGGTTCCCCTATAGTCGTATCCACGCCACAACACACCAATACTTGCCCATGGAGCATTGTTATACGGAAAGACATCATGCCAAGGGAAGAATATCTTCTCACTCTCATAGAGGTTGATAATACCCGTACCCAAAATTTGCAGACTATTGTTATTCCAAATGTTCATGGTTTCTGCGTTGTTATACAGGTGATAACCCGTATATTCCCCACCAAACAAGGTGCTGATTGGCAATTTCACACCTGTTTGATAGTTGATCATATTATTGCTACCAGTTGTTGCCTTACCGGTTGCAGGATTAATGACTGTAGGCTGGAAACCACTCATTGTTGGATAAATACCGAACTCTTCTAAGTCTACGTAACCACCTGGGTTGCTGTTACCAAAGTTTGGCGTACGGCATAGTGGATCAGTTTCGTTAGTCGTGATCTTGTAGTGAGCGTAGTCACCTAAAGTATTAGGCTGAACACCGCTGATGGTCAGCTTTTTACCTTCAAGCTTAATATCTTTAACAATCGCACTTGAAGAGCTATACACATCTTCCGCTTTCAGGCTTAGCCCTTCTGGAATGGTAGCTTCGATACTAAATGCACGATCTGCACCAGACTCGTTCGCTTGAACTTGGAAAGTAAATGGTAATTGTTGACCAATTAACGCCTTAGTCTGGGTAGTGTCTAAATTCACATCATCCACACCACGGTTCAGTTTAAAGGCCACCTTACCAATGTTACCCGCGTTAACAGCAGAAGTACCAAAGTCAACTAAGGAGTAATACACATCACCCGCAGCCATCTCTGGGATATTCCAGTTTACGTTGATATCTACAGCATCAGTGCCATTGCTGGCAGGGACTTCAACGCCCATATTACTGGCAACTTGGTCACTCACTACCGTTGCGGCATATTGGAAGGTTTCCATTACGCCTGCGTTATAGTTATTAGAAGAACTGCCTTTTCTTGGGTTATAGAAAATAGCCCAATAGGTGCCTTCATCTGGCTCATTAATATTACAGAAGTTGTTATATACACCGTCGTTAGACACGCATAGAGTTTCTTCTAATGGGTCGGCGAGACCGTTACCGTTATAGTCCTTACCTACGTAAATAAGGATATTACCCTTATCCCATTCGCCATTAAATGGAGAATCTACCCCACCTAAAGTTTCAACAATCAGACGACGGCTACCCGCTGGCACATCGATCATTTCAACATGGGTCGCTTCGTCTACGCGCTTTGTGATATCTGCGCTAGGATCCGGATTGAGATTCCATGGGTAGGTGTTTTCATCATCCTTTGGCAGAGTTGCGGTTTTCACTTCTGCTTTTACAGGCTCGAAAATACGACCATGAATGCTATCACCTTCAGGTAAATTAATACCTTTAATCACTGCACTGGCGTTATTGCGATGTGCCGTAGTTTGCAGGCTAGATGGCATATCATTGTTGTCGTACTTAAAGACGATTGGCCAATGGGCTTCTGACGCATTATTGCTAATTTCAGTGAAGATTAAGTTTGAGTGCAGCTCAACCTCAGCATTACTGAACGGATCTTGGGTATCCATGATTGACGCTTCAACCACGATATCCATGGTTTCACCGGCCTTCAGCGTAAACTCGCTTGGATAAGCCTTGATGGTAACCCCATTTTGCACAGCTTGACTCTGTGAATCCATGTGCCAGTTGATCACATCACCGTTAGTCACGCTCCAAGTGCCATCTTTCGTTGCACGAATGGTACGGATCCATTGACACTTAGGCTTACATTCAAAGCTCACTAACTGTGGAATGTTTAGCTTATGTACTACACCGCCATTGTTAGGATCGGCCGCTTTGAAGTTATCAATGGTTTCATCCATCACAAAGCCAGCATTAACGGCATTTTTCACGTTAATACGGCCAGTACCGGCGCGGTAGGTTGAAGCAAGTTCAACATCACCTGTTGCAGCGTTCAGACGGCGGTATTGAACTTTATTTTCCGCTGTCATCGCCAGAGCAGATTGCACTTCTGTTGCAGTCCAATCCTTATTCGCTTGACGGAGCAATGCCAAAGCACCTGCCACGTGTGGCGACGCCATAGAAGTACCACTGATCATAGCAAAGTCGCTTGATGGAGAAGTGGTATCAAACGGATGCTCGTCGGCATAGGCGGCAAAAATATCCACACCAGGGGCTGCGACCGCAGGGATCAAGGCTTCTGGCGTCGAAGTACTTGGGCCGCGTGATGAGAATGCCGCTAACCAATCGGCTTTTTCAGGGTTGAGATTACGCTCGATTTCAGTCTCGGTGATCGTCAGGGTATGGCCCGTGCCTTTGTTCAACCAGCCATATAGACCGCTGCCGCTGGACGTACCCCAGTTTTCTTGGGTGATATGAATTGAAGGCACTGAGTAAGATACCGCAGGAACAATCGCTTCACCCGCTGCGTAGTTGTACAGAATCATACCGTCTGCACCACCAGCTTTCACGTTGTCGGCTTTCACGCTACGGGCAATACCTGTGGTGCTTTTTGTGTC
This sequence comes from Shewanella sp. FJAT-51649, assembly GCF_019457435.1. NCBI lineage: Bacteria > Pseudomonadati > Pseudomonadota > Gammaproteobacteria > Alteromonadales > Shewanellaceae > Shewanella > Shewanella sp. FJAT-51649. The sequence goes on from NZ_CP080411.1 coordinate 3,797,364, forward strand.
GTTACGACGACAGGCCACAATCACATCGACAGGATTGCCATCGGCATCAGTCAAGTCGAAAGTGCCTGCAGGGAATGGGTTAGCACAGTATTCGTCACTGTAGTTTCTTGCCATTACCACACGGCCAGTCACCGATTCTTTGTTGATCACGCCGCCGCTGATTTCACTCCACGTTGGAGTGGTTAAACCACCAACAGGGTCAACCAGTTTAGTGGTGATATCAATTACGCGATCATGGGTCGTTGCCGCAACATTCAATAACCACGGAGAAGCGTGGTCAATTGCGCCGAAGTATTCGGCTGCACCACCATATTGACCAGAGTTACCCGCCGCAACGGCAACAGAGATACCGGCTTCACGGGCAGCAAGGAAGGCCAGCTCAACATCGCTCGCCCAAGGATTCGACTCTTGACCACCGATAGAGAAGTTGATGACGTCCACGCCATCTTTAATGGCATCTTCAATTCCCGCTACTAGCGCTTCGCCAGGACAGCCTGCACCTATATGGTTGTCTGGGTAACAAACTTGGTAAGAAACAATGTTCGCGTGTGGTGCAACACCACTAATGCTTGGGAATAACCCCGCTTTGATCACTCGACCATCGGAGGCTTCGGTGTCACTAACACCAGCAAGATAATCAACGTTTAACAGTACGTTACCGGCAGCAGTAGAAGCTACGTGTGAACCGTGACCTTGATAATCCTCACCCACTGCAGGACGGGTTACACCGAAATTACCGTTGGTAAAGTTATCAGTGATCACAGGATATGAACGCACACCAATCAACTTATCGTTACACAGGGTTTCGAAACCCACTTTGGTACAGTCACCAACGTAGTTTCCAGCGCCCCAAGGGTTGTCATGTTTGTAACCATCTTCACCGATTGCCGCGAATGATCTGTGATCCGTGTTAATACCGGTATCGATAATCCCCATAATAACGCCTTCACCTTTGTAAGGCAGGCCGTCTGGGGTTGCAGTTCCAGTCCAAATCTTATCAGCCTGAATCAGCTGAGGGCCAGCATCTGACTGTAATTCATAGGTTTTTGACAGGCGAACGGAGGCAACATTAGGAAGGTCAGCAACACGCTGTGCTTCTTCCTGTGTCATGGCAATAGAGAAACCGTTTACTGCGTTGGTAAACTGTTGACGCGCCTGACGCGCACCTACATGTGACTGAATATCAGCCAGCACTTGCTTTTGATTAGATAACAATTGCGCACGGTATTTTTGTACTGCGCGGTTTGCAGGCTGACCATCAACATATAATTTTGAGGCTTTTGCCGTTCTTGCTGAAGCGTTATCAGTGCCTAAAAGCTCAGCACTTACCTGCGCCAAAGGTTTTTGGTTTAATCGAACGATATAGACCTGTTCACCAGTCAAACCTTCCTCATACTGAAACTTGTTCGCTTGAGGATTGATTTGGATATTGACACCCACACCTTGCTCACCCACTTGCGCTTTGGCTTGCTCGGCATTTAATTGGTTGATCTGGTCAGATGTTAACTGCAAACCTTTAATTTTTTGTACTTGGTTCTTATGTACATCGCCAATGCTTGCAGCAGCCTGCATAGCACCAGCACCATAAAGGGCGGCAGCAACAGTGTAAGTTATTAACTTCAGCTTCACTTTGCTTCTCCGTTATTGTTGTAGTTGGTCATTTATCACACGACCTAACTGCCTGGTGGCGCCCTAATCTAAACACCAACGAATTAAAACACTCAGCACTTTGACGTAACATTTTGTACACAAAAAACAAGGCTAAATAGGAAACTTTTGGCAAACAAACAATAGTGACTCAGTATTTATCTTTGAAAAACATCAAATAAAAACAAAACATATCGATTACAAACGAAGAATTAGAGAATCACACTAAGCCAAAATTTTAGACATTGTTTTAATTGTTATTTTTTGTATCAAAAACAATGAAGTAATGAGATATATCAGGATGGTAAGCAGAGAGAAGAAACCGAAATACAACAAACCAGAGTAGGTATGGATTGAACCATCACACTGTCGTTTCGAATAGAATCACAAAACAAAAAAGCCGGCAAAATCCATTTGCCGGCATCCTAAATTCAGGATAAATATCAATTGACTAGGAAGTCAAACCCATGATTAGTGAGTTTTTCTTCTGATCAATGCCCCGAGAGCCAGTAGCATAGATAAACCACCTAATGCACCACCGCTGCTTTCTTCAGACGGTGTTTCTGGTGTTGTCGGTGTTACAGGCGCAGTCGGTTCAACACCATCGGATTCAACGGTCAGCATAAAGCTGGTGCTCGCTGCATCGGTTGGGTTTTCCACATCACTCACAGTCACTGTGACTTCTACGTCGCCGTGGAAGTTAGCTTCTGGTGTAATAGTGATGCTTGAACCTGAAGTGTTGCCATTCACTACAGCGCTGATGTGCTCACCCGTTACGGTGATCTTGTTCACGCTGTTTTGCTCGTCGGCAAACACAACCTTCAGACCTTCTAAGCTCGTGTTTTCCGCGATAGTTTGGTCGGCAATCGCACCAATGCTGATGTTAGATGGCACAGTTACACTGTGGCTCATATTGATATCAGCCATACCATCGACTTGGCTAACCGCATCAACCGTCAACACTTGGCCAGCTGCGGTGTTTTTAACTGTCGTCCAAGCCGTCACTTCAAATTGTGATGACTCTGGGCCAACGTAGTCGTAACAAATCACGAGACCATTGCTGACTTTGTCCTTCAGGTTATCGAAGGCGTATTGCTCACCGAGGTATTTCTGCAGTGGGCCATAGGCATATAGACCGCCTTGGAAGCCTTGCAGACCGATAGAACCACGACCATCTTGTGAACCAAAGTTGATATTGTCGTAGGCCATCATCATCTCGTACTCACCGTCACCGAAGCGGGTGTTCACGTTGAAGATAAGCTCGAAGTCGAATCTATCGTCCTTCTCTTCCCACTGGTAAACACGGTTTGCATCGTATCCTAATGGCTTGTAAGAACGAGCATTATCGTATTCCAAGATACCCCAACCGGTTTGAGTACTCGCGATAGAGATACCCGCACGTTCAGTTGATGTATTAACCAATGGCGCACTCAGAATATCTTGAGTCGCACCGGCACCTAGGCCAAATCCACGCCACAACATACCGATAGCAGCGTATGGGAAGCTGTTGTACGGGAAGATGTCATGGTACGGATAGAAGAATGGCTGCCCTTGGAATAGGGACACAATACCGTGGCCACGAATATCCAGTGAGTTTTGTTTATAGATGTTGATTTGGTCTTGGTTGTTATACAGGTGGAAACGATCATAAGTACCACCAAACACAGTGCTAATCGGTAAGGTAATACCGTTGCGATATAGGATGTTATTATCCTTACCGCTCAACGCTTTACCATTAGAACCATACTCAACTGGCGCAAAACCACTGAAGATGGGGTAGATAGCAAACTCTTCTAAGTTTACATAACCGCCCGGTTTCTTGTTACCAAAGTTTGGCGTACGGCACATAGCGTCATCAATGTTAGTGGTGACGTTGTAACGTGGCTCAAGATCGCGGGTATCGGGTTGAATACCACTGATAGTCAGCTTGCCATTTTCCAGTTTCACATCCTTAACGATGGCGCTCGAAGAAGTCAGTACATCTTCAGGGCGCAGGCTTAATCCAGCCGGAATGTTCGCAACTATGCTAAATGCACGGTCAACACCGGTATCGTTAGGTTGTACCTCGAAGGTAAATGGAATCTGGTCACCCGCTACCGCCGCCGTTTGGGTGGCGTCTAAGTGCACATCATCGATGCCGCGCTCGAGTTTAAAGGCGACTTTACCAATGTTACCCGCGTTCACCTCTGAGGTTCCAAAGTCCAGTAACGAGTAATACACGTCACCTTCTTTCATCTCTGGCATATCCCAATTGACTTTAATATCAACAGGATCGCGACCATTGCTCGCAGGTACTTCAACACTCATATCGCTGGCAACTTGGTCCATTACAACTGTCGTCGCATATTGGAAGGTTTCTTCCAGTGCATTGTGATAGTTGTTCGCCGCTGAGCCTTTTCTTGGGTTGTAGAACAACGCCCAATACTGACCTTCTTCTGGTTGGTTAATGTTACAGAAGTTGTTGTATTGGATGTGGTTAGACACGCAAAGCAACTCTTCGAAAGGATCGGCCTTACCGTTACCGTTATAGTCCTTACCGACGTAAACGATCAGGTTACCTTTATCTAAAGTCGCGCTGAGATCTGACTGAGTCGTACCGAAGGATTCAACGATTAAACGGCGCGCATTCGCTGGTACATCAATCAGTTCCACATGGGTGGCTTCGTCAATACGCAGATCCATCGGGATCGTTAAATCGGTATTGCTTGCCCAAGGGAAGTTACCATCGTCATCCTTTGGCAGCACCACGGTTTTCACATCTGCTTTCACTGGACTGAAAATACGGCCATGGATGTTGTCGCCCTCAGGTAAATCGATACCTTTGATCACAGCATTGGCATCATTACGATGAGCCACTGCGCTTAAACGTCCTGGCATGCCGTTTTTGTCGTATTTAAAGACCACAGGCCAGTGCGCCTCTGAGGCTTTGCCGCTCGCTTCGGTGAAGATCAGGTTTGAATGCAGCTCAACTTCGGCGTTACTAAACCAATCTTGGGTATCCATGATTGATGCTTCAACCACGATATCCATGGTCTCGCCCGCCGCTAAGGTAAACTCGCTTGGTGACACCTTAATAGACACACCGTTTTGGACTAACTGTGAACGTGAATCCACGCTCCAGTTGATCACATCACCGTTAGTGACACTCCAAGTACCGTCTTTAGTCGCCTTAATGGTACGGATCCATTGACACTTAGGCTTACATTCGAAGTTCACTAATTGTGGGATGTTCAGCTTATGAACAGCGCCACCATTGTGTGGATCCGCCGCTTTAAAGCGCTCTACGGTTTCATCCATCACAAAGCCCGCATTCACCGCATTGGCCACGTTGATGCGGCCAGTACCCGCACGGTAAGTTGAGGCTAAAGCCACATCACCATTCTTGTCATCCAAGCGATAGTATTGCACTTTGTTTTCAGCCGTCATCGCCAATGCCGATTGGATTTCAGTCGCGCTCCAGCTTGGCTGAGCTTGGCGTAACAAGGCCATCGAACCCGCCACATGCGGCGATGCCATTGAAGTCCCGCTTAAGAAGGCAAAGTCACCCGATGCAGGTGAACCACTAAATGGATGTTCATCGGCAAAGGCCGCATAGATGTTCACGCCAGGCGCCGCAACCGCAGGGATTAAAGCTTCAGGCGTCGATGGGCTTGGGCCACGAGAGGAGAATGCCGCTAACCAATCTGCACGCTCTGGGTCGATAGTGCGTTCGATGGTCGTGCCAGAAATGGTCAGCATGTGGTAGTTACCTTTTGCCAGCCAATCACTTAAGCCATAACCCGCCATGCCGTTATCATAACGACCGTCCCATTCTTCCTTAGTAATATGGATACTTGGGATAGAGTAAGAAGCCGTAGGCACAAGCGCATCGCCGTTCGCATAGTTATACATGATCATGCCATCGGCGCCGCCCGCTTTGATGTTGTCCGCCTTCACGGAACGCGCAATACCAGCGGTGTCTGATAAGCTGTTACGCTTGCAAACCACAATCACGTCGGTTGGATTACCGTCGCCATCTTTCAGGTCGAAGGTACCGGCAGGGAAAGGTTTAGCACAGTATTCATCACCAAAGGTTTTAGCGTTAACCACCATACCCGTGACTGGTGCCGCGTTGATCGCGCCGCCGACAATTTCGCTCCATTTTGGCGTTTCGCTGCCGCCCATAGGGTCAATCAGCTTAGTCGTGATTTCAACTTCACGAGCGTGGGTGCTGGCCGCTACGTTCATTAACCAAGGTGATGCGTGGTCAATCAGACCAAAATATTCTTTATAACCCGCTGGTTGGCCTGAGTTACCCGCCGCCACTGCGACAGAAATACCGGCTTCGCGAGCAGATAAGAAGGCTAATTCCACATCATCTACCCAAGGGTTTGAATCTTGGCCACCGATGGAGAAGTTGATGACATCAACGCCATCGTTAATCGCATCTTCAATACCGGCAATCAGCGCCTCACCTGGACAACCTGCATTCAGCTGGTTATCCGGATGACACACTTGGTAAGCGACGATGTTCGCATGGGGAGCAACACCACTCATGCGTGGGAACAGATTCGGTTTAATTACAGCGCCATCGGAAACGGCTTTGCCACCTTCTGGGCTAACATAATCGACATCCAGCAGCACGTTACCCGCTGCGGTAGAAGCAACGTGTGAACCGTGGCCTTGATAGTCTTCACCCACGGCAGGGCGAGTCGCACCATAAACACCGCTGGTAAAGTTATCGGTAATAACTGGGTATGAGCGAACGCCAATTAACTTGTCGTTACACATGGTTTCGAAACCGCTCTTGGTACAGTCACCTACGTAGTTACCGGCACCCCAAGGGTTGCTGTGCTTATAGCCATCTTCACCGACAGCGGCAAATGAGCGGTGATCTGAGTTAATCCCGGTATCGACGATACCAACAATAATCCCCTCACCTTTGTAAGGCACGGCCTCTGTCGCTTCACCCGACCAAATCTTATCGGCTTGGATAAGCTCAGGGCCCGCATCCGAGAATAGCTCATAGTTTTTCGAGCGACGTACCGAAGATACATTGGCTAATTGAGACACACGCTGCGCCTCTTCCTGTGTCATCGCCATCGAGAAACCGTTCACCGCATTGGTAAATTGTTGGCGAACTTGGCGCGCACCGACGGTCGATTGAATATCGGCAATCACTTGTCTTTGACTATCGAGTAAACGGCTACGGTAGTTCTTTACTGCACTACTTGCGGGTTGTCCGGCAACGAATAATTTTTGGCTTGACGATTTCGCAACGGTTTTGCTGGCGTTGCTGCTAGCAAACAATTCCGTACTCACTTGTGCCAGTGGTTTTTGGTTTAAGCGAACGATGTAGATCTGCTCACCGGTCAAACCTTCCTCATATTCGAATTTGTTAGCTTGAGGTGTAATTTGAAGGTTGAGTCCAACCCCTTGTGCCGAATCATCGATCTCGGCTTGGGGGGCATTTAACTTTGCAATTTGTTCTGGTGTTAACTGCAAACCTTTAAGTTGATGTACATCGCCTATGCTAGCAGCAGCCTGCATAGCACCAGCACCATAAAGGGCGGCAGCAATAGTACAAGTTAGTATTTTAAGCTTCACTTTGCTTTCTCCATTATTGTTATCGCAAGCCGTTTATCACGGACAAGCTGCCTAGCGGCCAACCATCTAAGCATTCAAGCAGGAGAAAACAGCAACACTTTTACGTAGCATTTTGTACAATTTATTAACACAACAAAAACACACTGATTACACAAAAGCTTACCGACAAAGATGTAGCATTTTGTAGCACAATGAATAATTATGCTTAAATTCTGTGAACAAAATGATAGGCTGAGGCTCGTCTTAATGCGGTTTAGCAATGCATTTAAACAACATTGGGGATTATCTAAGAAGTGACAGTTAACGTCAGAAAACAATGTTTACCACTCGTACTACTACTGAGTTGGTGCACCACACTGCAAGCTAAAGAAATTGAAACAGTTTCCGCCGGAGACTGGCAGATTTCCCTTGCCGCAGGTTATGGCGCACTCGAAAACCCAAGGGCAAAAGTTGAAAATATCAACACTTGGATACTGCCCACTTGGTATTACTACGGTAAGAACTTTTATGTCGAAAACTTCACCTTAGGTTACAGCCTGTACGAGTCAGAAAGCTTTATTGTCGACCTACAGACACGTTTTAATGAGGACGGTTTTTTCTACGAATTCGATGGACTGAATAAACTATTACTGAGTGATATTTTAGGTTATACCCCAGTGAAGCAGCCCATCAATCCTAAAGTCGTCAAATTCGAGGAAATTGAACGCAATCTTTCCTACCTAGGTGGACTCAATGCCACTTGGGTGACGCCCTATCTCGATATCAGCCTAGGTTACTTCCACGATATTACCGGCGTTCACCAAGGTAACGAGATCCAGCTTAGACTCAAACGCAGTCAGGCGTTTTCATGGGGGGCGCTCGGCTTTGAGATTGGGGCAATTCGCAAGAGTGAAAACCTCGTCGGCTACTACTATCAGCTCACTAAAGAGGAAGAAGGCCCGCTGCGAACCAAATATCAACCCTCAGCCGCCATCAATTACCATGCCCGCAGCGTGGTCAATGTGCCCATTTTCGACAGCGTTAATTTTGTGGCTATACTCGAATATACTTGGTTAGGACAAGAAATCACTGACAGCGTATTGATAGATAAAGCTGGCTATGTTTCTGGATTTGTTGGAATTAGCTATGACTTCTAAGGCATACCATTCCAATTCGCTGTGGCTCACCTACTGCACCTATTGCAGCTTAATGATTGCTTGTTTCGTCAGCCTATCTTGCCTCGCCGACGAACTGAGGATCACGCCAAATACCTGTGCAGTGACACTAGAAAAGCCCGACTGCCACTTAGACTTACTCATTGAATATCAATCGGATATTCCGCAATCACTCTGTGTATGGCTCACGACAGAAACCGTTGCTATCGCCTGCTTTCAAGATCGGCTCGATTTTAAATACCAAATACAACTGACCTTAGCGAAAGATACCTTGTTCGAACTCAGGGATCCCAAAAACAATAGCTTAGTGACCACAGCATTAGTCAAAGTCGCTAAGTTTGAACCCGCCAACCCCAGAAGACGTCGTGGACTGAACTGGAACTTATTATGACAAGCGCGCCAATGCCTGAACCCTTATCGCAAATCCTGTTAATTGAAGACGACCAACCTCTAGCCGAACTGGTCTGCACTTATTTAACCCAAGAAGGTTACAAGCTTATCCATTTAGATAATGCCGAAGACGCGCTGATCCGCCGGGATACCGATGAGTTTGACCTGATCATTTGCGATGTCATGCTGCCAGGGCAAGATGGTTTTAGTATTTACCCACAGTTAGCGGCGAGTTATCCCTGCCCGATTATCTTCCTGACGGCGCTCGATAATCATGCCGACCAAATTCGGGGATTAAATCTTGGCGCCTGCGATTACTTGCTCAAACCCGTAGTGCCGCCTTTACTGCTGGCGCGGATTAAGGCCAACCTGCGCAAACAGCAATCCAGCAGTAGCCGCAGTAAACTTAAGTTACACGACCTATTTTTAGACCCCAACCTACAGCAAGTGAATCTGGGTGATGAAGCCTTATCTTTTACCACTAAGGAGTTTTCACTGCTGTGGATCTTCGCCCTGCACGCCGGCAAAGTGCTGTCGCGAGAGTTTTTGTTCGAGCAACTCGTGGGCCGCGAATATGATGGTTTAGACAGGGCTATCGACTTAAAAATCAGCCGCCTGCGTAAACGTTTAGATGAGCTGAATGTACCGGGACTGGCCATAACGACTATTCATGGGAAAGGTTATTTATTCAATTACTTGCCAACCCAAGGTCGGACCTAATCCAAATGAAATTTCAGTTCTACCGCTTGTTTATCTTTTTACTGCTGTCCTGCGGAATCGTGATCTGGAGCTTTGGTCAGCTCGCCGAGCATTTCGCCCACGACGAATACAACTACCAAATCGACGTCGACGACCTACTGCAAAATTATGATGAGCAACTACCTAAGATAAAGCGCATTCCCGTTGCCTCTCTCTCGCTACCTGAAAATTTGCAATCCTCACTGCAACAGGGGGCGACAATCGCCCTGCGCCATAGCAGTAATGAGCTCTATTATTATCGCCTCGATAAGGATAGCAGCCATATCTTAGTGCTAGGCCCAGTGCAAACACCTGTACCTAAGGAGCGCAATACGAGTTTGATTTTATTGGGCTTATATTCATCACTCTGCTTGGTTGCACTCTGGTGGATCTGGCCGGTATTTCGGGATCTTAACCATTTGCAGCAGGCGGCTATCGAATTTGGCCAAGCCCCGCGTAAACGGCCTCAGGACATCCATAAACATTCGGCAATTTTCCCGCTTGCTAAGGCTTTTAACAGTGTTAGCCACCAAATCGTCGACTTTATCCAGATGCACAAGGAGCTATCCCGCACCATCTCCCACGAGGTACGCACGCCTCTTGCGCGAATGCGCTTTGCACTGGAAATTATTCGGCCACAAATCGATGCTAATTACGCTGACCGCTTAAATGAAGATATCGATGATATTGAACAACTTGCAGCAAATTATCTGTCTTTTGCTCGCCTAGAGCATAAGGAAGAAACCCTCAGCCAAGAATCACAATCCATTGAATTATTTATGGAGAAATTGGCCCACAAATATGCTATCTACCAGCCTAAGTTTAATATTGTGTTTCACTATGAGGCGCAGCAGGCCCACTTCGACCCGATTGCGATGACGATTGCGATTCAAAACCTTGTCCAAAATGCTATGCGTTTCGCCCAGTATGATATCCATGTCCACTTCCATCAGCAACGAGGCATAAATCGGATCAGTGTCGAAGATGATGGTCCGGGATTTGAAGGCAAAGGCAAAAAACTGGTAGCAGCCTTCGAGCGGGATAGCCAGCAGAGCGATACCAGTGGCTATGGTTTAGGCTTGTATATCGTCAAGAAAATCGCCACTTGGCATTATGGCACACTGGAGTTAAGCCGCTCACAGGCCTTAGGCGGCGCCGAAATCAGCATCAGCTGGGACGATGCCTTAACGCCTAAAGCCGAAACTGACGCCGAGTAATTGAGTGCAGAGGTTTAGTCTTTGACTAATAAGGCTAACACTTCGAAATGATCAGAGTGAGGAAAAAGATCGAACAACTGCACCTTAGTTAACCGATAGCCACGGATATGGCCGAGATCTTTGGCTAAAGTTTTAGGATTGCAGCTGGAATACAAAATCGCCTTAGGCGCAAACTCACTTAAGGAATGACACAGGGACTCACCAATCCCGCGGCGCGGTGGATTGACAATAATCAACTCAGGCTTCGTTTGCGCCGCCTCGCCCTTGGCAAAGTCGGTGGAATCGAGCGCCATAAACTCTACTTTATCCAATCCCATCAACTGCGCCGACATCTTAGCGCAGGCAATGGCTTCGGCTTCAATTTCAATCCCTGTCAGAGGGATATCTTTAGCTGCACAGTGCAAACCAAAGCCACCTACCCCACAGAATAAGTCCCAAAGGGAAGCTGGCGCAAAGTCGGCCACCCACTCACGGGCGGTTTGATACAGCTTTGCCGCCACCTGCGGATTGGTTTGAAAAAAGCTCTTGGGACGAATAAACAAAGGCACATCGTTAAAGCGCTCTTCGAGGCGAGTGTTTTCGGTTAGGAAAATCTCCTCTTCACCTTCCAAGATAGCCATATGAATAGGCTGCAAATTGACTGAGACGACTTTGATCTGCGGATATTCCGCCATCAGCGTAGGCAATTCACGCTCAATACGGGCGATAGCGTCCCGCGAGCGCAGCACAAACCGCAGCATGTACTCGCCACGCACTTGGCTGCGCGTCAGTAGGATAAATTTAAGCTCGCCCTTGGCCTTATCGACACGGTAAGGCGGAATGCCCGCCTGCTGTACAAAGCGCTCTAAACGGTGGAGTAAGGCTTGCATATCAGTAGGATACAACAGGCAGTCACATAGGCTCACCGCTTCGCCACTGGGGCTGACAATCCCCAACACGGGGGCATGGGCTGCGCCCAAGACGACCATTTTCGCCTTGTTACGAAAACCGCTGCTGTCACCCACAACCGGTGGTAAAAATTGCGGTTCGGCGTTATCGACAAAAGGCGCTAACAATTGCTGCAATTCTTGGGTTTTGGCCGCCAGTTGCTGCGCCATAGGGAGCTTAATATGGCGACAGGATTGGCATTGGCCTCGTTCAAAATACCCACATTGTACTAATGTACTCACAGCATCGTACCCACAGCAGTGCCCGTCTATCTTATCTATTGAGATGGCGAGTGAAATTTGGATGACAACTGAAGCATAACAAACACATTAAGGCCCCAGTCAAAAAGCGCCACACTTTAGCGTTTTTGCGCCGAAAAATCACCTTGAAGTGCAGCATTGGCCGATAGTCCAGCTCAGATTAACTTAATCTCAGGCTATCTATATCGGCGATGGGAGTGCGTTTTCCGAGTTTTTGTTCAACCCACTCAAGCACTTCGGCCGAGGTGCTCCTAAAAGTGGTGAGCTTTCCGCCGTAGAGACTCAGTAATCTCGGGTGAGAAACTGAGGTTTGCATTAGGGTATCCCTTGGGCGCTCAAAGGCAGAGCTCGCTTGCTTAGGTAATACCCTCACGCCGCAAAAGGTCTGCACTATCTTGGTTTTGAGTTCATCAATCGAGGCCGACAGTGGAAAGTAGTGCCGATAAATGCCTAAGAGATAATTAATTTCAGACTCAGTTACTTGGGGCGGTGAATCTAAGGATGTTAACTCGGTTTCCGTGGTGCCAATTAGCATTTGACCATACCAAGGCATCACAAAAATCACCCGCTTATCGAAGCAAGATTCTAAATATAAGATGCCGTCGGGGGCGGGTAAGTCCAGCAGCAAATGTGCGCCCTGCACCCAATCCAGCTCAACCCCAGCCAGTGGCGGTGACACCTTTGCTATCACCTCATTCACCCAAGGACCGGCGGCATTTATCACCAGCTTAGCGTCAATCTGTTGCACTTCGCCGCGATGGCGAAAACTCAGGTCAATCTGCTCACCCAGGTGATTAAGCTGTAAAAACTCCGCCTCGGCATACACATGGGCGCCCAATGCCTCGGCACTACGGGCCACCGCTTGGGTCAGCAATTTATCGTCGGTTTGCGCGTCCCAATACTGGAACACTGCCTTCAAACCTTGGAGTTTAAGCCCGTTAAAACGATGCCAATGCACGGCGGGAATAGATACAAAGCGGCCAAGCGGATCAAATTCACTGAGTAGCGCGTACAGACTCAAGCCCGCCCGAATCGTCCAAGGGTTACGCTGACTGTCTTGATAGACGGGAATATAAAAAGGCACGGCTTTGACTAAGCTTGGCGCGAAGTCGAGCAAATGGCGCCGCTCCTGCAAGGATTTGCGCACCAAGTTCACTTGCCCGCTTTCAAGATATCGCAACCCACCGTGGATCAACTTGCTGGAATTGGCCGAGGTTTGGCCGCCAATCTCACCTTTTTCGATAAGCAGGGTCGAATACCCCGCAGCAGCCGCGTATTGGGCGATACCGACACCGCTGATCCCACCACCGATAATTGCAATATCGTATGAACTCATATCGGCTTTATCCATCCCGTCGCCTTGATGGTGCGTTTATCCATGTTCCACTCCCTTGCTATCACAGATTGGCTTTCACACTATTCGATACTGGCGTGCAATTGCTTTAAGGCTTTGTCACACATGGATTTAAGCGCCTTAAGATCTTCTATTTCAGCACCGATTTTACAGCGCATCAGATGCGGGATCTCACTCGCCTCAAGCTTTAGCGCCTGCCCGGCACTTGTCAGAGACAATACCCGAACCCTTTCATCTTGGTCGCTGCGTCCACGGCTCACCAATCCCTTCGACTCTAAACGTTTTAACAGAGGCGTCAACGTACCCGAATCGAGGAACAATTTATCCCCTAAGGTCTTCACGCTGATCCCCTGCTCCTGCCACAACACTAGCATGACCAAGTATTGGGGATAGGTTAAATCCAACTTATCGAGCATAGGACGATAGGCGCGCACCATGGCATTGGCTGCGCTGTAAAGAGAGAAACACACCTGATTTTCTAAACATAAGGCATTGTCTGCTTGGGTATTTTCCGCCGTATCCGACGTTTTATCTAAGGATGTTAACTCTGAATTAGGCATAGTCTTACCAAAAAACTTAAATATATTGCGCACAATATACTTGCATTCAGGGTAAAAATCGAACTATAGTTTATCGCAATTAAATTGCGCACAACTTAAATTATCTTTGACACTATGAGGAACGAAATATGAAAACATTATATGAAACTCGAGCTACCGCCAGAGCCGGTCGCCAAGGCCAAGTCAGTACCGATGATGGTTTACTCGATGTTGCGCTTGCCTATCCAAAGGCGATGGGCGGAAGTGGATTGGCAACCAACCCTGAGCAACTGTTTGCAGCGGGTTATGCGGCCTGTTTCTCTAATGCGGTTTTACACGTCGCCAAAATCGGCAAAGTGGCCATTACTGAAGCGCCAGTCAGCGCAGTAGTTGGCATTGGTGCCAATGATGCGGGAGGCTTCGCCTTAACCGTCGCCCTAGAGGTGAATCTTGACCTTCCCCAAGCCGAGGCCGAAGCCTTAGTACGTCATGCCCATCAAGTTTGTCCATACTCCAACGCCACACGCAATAATATCGATGTAAAACTGAGTGTTAATGGCGTGGCGTTAAACTAAGCCCAAAAGACAACAGTCACTATCGTCTAAAAAGCACCTCAGGGTGCTTTTTAGTTATCTGCCGCGAATCGCCCTTCCCATAAACCTGCCTAACTTCCCAAAAAACAGCTAATCGCGAGTTAACTAACATTTCTTAATGCTCAATTTAATCAAGGGGATTGAATTCAGTAGAGTAGTAGTCAGAGAACCGTTTAAATACCTATAACCCCACGATTGTGGAGGCGCCATGACTAAATACTTAACCAAATTCGCTCTGCTATGCTCCCTTGCTCTGGCAATGCTGAGCACACCAAGCTGGGCCGAAGAAACCCATAACCCGGACCAAACTTGGCATTATGTGAACGCCCAAGGTGAGCTGAAGATCAAGCTCTACTTCTTTTGGTCGAAAACCTGCCCGCACTGCGCCGAGGCCCATCCTTTTATCGACTCACTGCCGCAGAAATACCCTTGGATAGAACTCGAATCCCATATGGTTTCGGCCCCTGGCGTGCAGGATATTTGGCAAAATATCGCCTCCAAAACCACGACAGAGGCTCGCTCTGTGCCTTATATGGCCAGCTGCGAGAAAGCCATTGTCGGTTATTCCAGCGAGGCGGTGACCGGTGAGTTTTTAGTGAATCGCTTGAAGAACTGTTATTTATCCCTTGGCGGCCAGCTGAGTGAAGCGGATATGCCAACCACAGGAACAACGGCTGCAGCGCCGACCAATAGTGAGCCCCTGTTTGGCACCTGTGGAACCGACTCTGGCGAAGGCACCTGTGATGCCACCAGCCTTGCGAGTAACGATCAAGCCGAAGTGCAGCCCGTTGAATTACCACTTGTGGGTGTAGTCACGCCCGAGACCATGTCACTTCCCTTGCTAACTTTAGTGCTGGCGGGCGTCGATGCCTTTAACCCCTGCGCCTTCTTCGTGCTGCTGTTTTTATTGTCGATTATGGTTAACGCTAAGAGCCGCAGCCGTATGCTGTTAGTCGGCGGCATCTTCGTGTTCTTCTCAGGCTTTATTTACTTCCTGTTTATGACAGCCTGGCTAAACATCTTCCAATTGTTAGGCGCGGGCAGCGATGGCGGGATGATCATTTTAGCCGCAGGGATCTTAGCCTTGATCGCAGGCACGATAAACGTGAAGGATTACTTCTTCACAAAAGGCGACGTCACCCTGTCAATGTCGGCGGAAAACCGCACTAGCCTTATCAAACGTATGGGCAAGCTGTCGAACTCCAGCAGCTTAGGCGCGCTGATTGTCGGCTCAACCGTGCTGGCCATTTTAGCCAACGCCTACGAGCTACTCTGTACTGCGGGCTTCCCGATGATTTATACCAGTGTGCTATCCATGCATAACCTGCCGGACATCGAGCGCTATATGTATTTGGTTTTATACAATATCGTCTATGTGATCCCACTGGCAATTATTGTGATTGTGTTTAGTGCGACCTTAGGTAAACGCAAACTAACCGAAAAAGAAGGTCAAGCACTCAAGCTGATGTCCGGTGTGATGATGTTTGGTATGGGTGTCGCGCTAGTGTTAGATCCCACGGCGCTGCAGAGTGTAGGGCTGGCGCTGGGATTAATTCTAGGCTCATTGGGCTTGACTGCCATCATAGTACTCAGTCGCAAGTTGCTCACGGCAAAAGCGAATAAAACGGCATAAGCATTAGCTGGGTTTTGGATTGGCAAACTCGGGATAAAGGACTAAAGTAAAACCTGAGCTTGCCGATACAAAGACTCAGCTTTCAATTGAGGTTAGTTATGTCTATTTCACTGAACACCCAAGCTATCACGCCTAACTTAGAAAATGGTGCCGTTGGCGTTAAAGTGGCGCAGTTAGCCAAAGAGCAGCAAAAGGCGGAAGGTCAAATTGCCGTTGATTTAATTAACGCAGCCGCACCTCAACCCGTGGGAAATACCGGCCACAATATCAACACGACGGCCTAATCCGCTCGCAATAGCACCCGCAAGAGATTGATAAAAAAGCGCCCCGAAGTTCGGGGCGCTTTTTTGTTTAAGACATTTGAATGAAGTTTTGCCATTTAAGCGGGCTAACCTGAGACTCTACCCGACTCAGCCCTAAGAAAAGGCATTACCATTGACATGCATAATGGTGAATGTCCACACCACAAACGCGAGTGGAATATGCACTAAGGCATAGAAACATTGATCCAGCCGACTCATTCCCTTGGCCAGCCAAATCAAATTCAGATGCAGGCCAATCACCACGGGAAACAACATAAATAACGGATACAAGGCAAAAGGGCTGGCATCGGCTAATAGGCTGTGACTCAACAGCGCCCAAGCCACCATCAGCGCCGTGGTTAAAGGTGGCGTGGCAACACGATACTGCTCTGGATACGGGAACATCCTGGCCTCTTACGCTTCTTCAATACTGATATGGTCAGCCGCCCAGCGATGGGGTGACGTCTAGGGTTTTCGAGCGATCAGCTGCGCCTTGGCACTTTCAGTACCTGCAGCATCGCTTAACCGACCTTCAAAGTAATGCAAAGGTTGCCAGTTAGCAAATACGGATTGCAGTTCGTTCTCTGAGAGTAAAAAATCAGGGTTGCGAGGTCGACCAATTTGCGCCTGTTGCCAAGTAAAGGTCTCATACACAATCAGCCCACCGGGCTTTAGGCTCGCAGCGACTTGTGGAAACAGTGGTCGATGTAAGTAATTAAAGACTAATACAATATCAAAAGACTCTTGGGGTAACGGAGGCGCGCTGCCGTCTTCTAAATTCCACTGCCATTGATGTGCTTTGTCGTGAGTCAGCTTGGCTAAGGCACTCAAATCCTGGTCGATAAAGGTCACTTCACAACCTTGGGAGAGAAACCATAGACCATTTCGGCCCGAACCACAGGCTAAATCCAATACTTTAAGCCCAGTAAGCTCAGGCCATGGAAACTGGGTAATTAAGCTTGAGGCGTTGCTGAGTGTGGCGTGTGTCATCCCTTTATCTCTTTTTTAGTGTCTATCTGTTTGCGATGCACAATCGAATAGTGCCTTAGCCCCGATGGGCCATGGGATACTATCACAGATAAAAATAACACTAAGATAAACAGTTCTGGCTTGTAGTTGGCAAGCGGCACAAACAGGCAAAGCAGCCCTAATTTCCCGAGGGTTAACACCCCCTTGAGCTGAATTAACCAACGCCAATCTCGAATAATTTCCCACAACATCAATATGCTGCCAGTAATCATCGCCAGATACCAATAATTGAGCCATAGGGATTTCTCAACGGAAAGTAATATTCCGCCGCCCGCTCCAGCAATCCCCAATATATGTAAAGCTCTTAGGGTTGTTTTACTCAGCCGCTGTACCCAAAAACGTTTTTCAGACATCTGCTGCCTTGCCATAGATTTAACCCCTTAGCACCACTCAAGTAACATTTTGGAAAAAATATATTATATTTTCTCAAAAAACACTGGTGAGATTTGATTATTTACTGAATACTCACAGGATAAATATTCGAATATTTACACTAAATAATCAAACCGAAAATAAACATATAAATTAGCACGTTAAAATAAATCACCCGTACAACGCATTATTTTCCCACAATAATTCAGCAATGATAATTTAGCCCATCAAAATATGTTAACTCACGCAAGTTATACCGTATTCACTGAGTGATTAACTTCAATTTCGTTAATATTTTCAGCCATATTGCACATTTCAATTATGTAATTTTCACTGTAACAATCGTTATGTGACCTAAGCACGCATATACCTCTTTAGATAGTGGTAACTTTGTTCATGGAGAATACTCTAAAAGCGCGTGAGCTACGTAAAATATAAATATCACGCCATGATGAATAACCCTTATTAAGTAGATGAAATGTACGGCGGAGGAACGATTATGTTCACAAGAAAGATTCAAAAAACAGCACTAGCCATGCTGATCTCTGGTGCAATGGCAGGCACAGCCTATGCCGCGCCAGAAGTACTAGCCGATTTTCACGGTGAAATGGGCGGCTGCGATAGCTGCCACGTATCAGACAAAGGTGGCGTGACCAACGACAACCTGACCCATGAAAATGCCCAATGCGTTAGCTGCCACGGTGATTTAAAAGAACTGGCTGCAGCAGCGCCAAAAGATAAAGTTTCTCCGCACAAATCTCACTTAATAGGTGAAATCGCTTGTACTAGCTGCCACAAAGGCCACGAAAAATCAGTCACTTACTGTGATGCTTGCCACAGCTTCGGCTTCGACATGCCATTTGGCGGCAAGTGGGAACGTAAGTTTGTACCTGTTGATGCAGACAAAGCGGCTCAAGATAAAGCCATCGCCGCTGGCATAAAAGAAACCACAGATGTCGTGGTTATCGGTTCAGGTGGTGCAGGTCTTGCTGCCGCCGTTTCAGCCCGTGATGCTGGCGCAAAAGTAATTTTGTTAGAAAAAGAACCTATTCCAGGTGGTAACACTAAACTGGCTGCCGGCGGTATGAACGCTGCAGAAACTAAGCCACAGGCTAAGTTAGGTATCGAAGATAAGAAACAAATCATGATCGACGACACCATGAAAGGTGGCCGTAACATCAACGATCCTGAATTAGTGAAAGTTCTAGCCAACAACTCTTCAGACTCTATCGATTGGTTAACCTCTATGGGTGCCGACATGACTGACGTGGGTCGCATGGGTGGCGCAAGCGTTAACCGTAGTCACCGTCCAACCGGTGGTGCGGGTGTGGGTGCACACGTTGCACAAGTGCTGTGGGACAACGCCGTTAAACGTGGTACTGATATTCGTTTAAACAGCCGTGTTGTTCGCATCCTTGAAGATGCAAGCGGTAAAGTGACCGGCGTTTTAGTGAAAGGTGAATACACTGGCTACTATGTGATCAAAGCCGATGCAGTCGTCATTGCTGCCGGTGGTTTTGCGAAAAATAACGACCGCGTCGCTAAGTACGATCCTAAGTTAAAAGGCTTTAAAGCGACTAACCACCCAGGTGCAACCGGTGACGGCTTAGACGTTGCGCTGCAAGCGGGCGCCGCAACTCGTGACTTAGAATACATCCAAGCTCACCCAACTTACTCACCAGCTGGTGGTGTGATGATCACCGAAGCGGTACGTGGTAACGGTGCTATCGTGGTTAACCGTGACGGTAACCGCTTTATGAACGAAATCACTACCCGTGATAAAGCGTCTGCTGCGATTCTGCAACAGAAAGGCGAAAGCGCTTACCTCGTATTCGATGACTCTATCCGTAAGAGCTTAAAAGCCATCGAAGGCTATGTTCACTTGAACATCGTTAAAGAAGGTAAAACCATCGAAGATTTAGCAAAACAGCTCGATGTGCCCGCCGCTGAACTAGCGAAAACCGTCACTTCTTACAACGGTTTTGTGAAATCAGGTAAAGACACTCAATTCGAACGTCCAAACCTGCCACGTGAAATCGCGACTGCGCCTTTCTATGCCTTAGAAATCGCGCCAGCGGTTCACCACACTATGGGTGGTATCGTTATCGATACTCAAGCCGAAGTGAAGAGCGATAAAACCGGTAAACCTATCGAAGGTTTATACGCTGCGGGTGAAGTGACTGGTGGTGTTCACGGTGCTAACCGTTTAGGTGGTAACGCCATCTCTGATATCGTGACCTACGGCCGTATCGCGGGTGCATCTGCCGCGAAATACGCGAAAGATCACTAATATCAAACGTTTTTAGGTTAAGGGACTAACCTAAGGCTCACATAGCACGACCATGAGAGCCCAGCTTGAATCTTCAAGCTTATCAGTACAAGCGAGCCGTCAGGGGCTCGCTTTTTTTATGATTTTTTGTGCAATTGATGACAAAGCTCACTCTTTTTGCGGGGTAAATTCAACACCAGAGGACAAATGTCGCCGAGTCACATACACTCAGTGCCAGTAACAATATAACCTTTAGGTGATTGAAATGAGAATTGGATTTTTTAGCGCAAAACACTACGACATGCAGCATTTTAACCGTACAAATGCCGCATTTGGTGCGCAAATTGAGTATTTCGATTATCGCCTCTGCATGCAAACCGTTAAGCTTGCCGAAGGTTTTGAGGTGGTGTGCGCCTTTGTAAACGATTCCCTCTGTGAAGAAGTATTGGTCGAGCTTGCCAAAGGTGGCACTAAAATCATTGCCATGCGCTGCGCGGGTTTTAACAATGTCGACTTAGTCGCCGCCAAACGCTTAGGCATGCAAGTGGTCAATGTGCCCGCCTATTCGCCCGAATCTGTAGCCGAGCACACAGTCGCCTTGATGCTGACCCTAAACCGCAAAATCCATAAGGCCTACCAACGCACCCGTGATGCGAACTTCTCCCTCGAAGGCTTAGTCGGGTTTAACATGTTTGGCAAAACCGTTGGCGTAATAGGCACAGGTAAGATTGGGGTCGCCACGATTAAGGTCTTGCTCGGTTTTGGCTGTAAAGTCATAGCCTTTGACCCCTACCCAAATCCTGCGGTAGAAGCGCTCAATGTGGAATATCAGGATCTGGACACCATTTACGCCAATAGCGATATTATCAGCCTGCATTGCCCATTAACCGCCGATAACCACCATCTGCTGAATAAAGACAGCTTTGCCAAGATGAAACCCGGCGTCATGGTGATCAACACCAGCCGCGGCGGCCTGCTCAATGCCTTCGATGCGATGGAAGCCTTAAAGCTCGGCCAGATAGGCTCCTTAGGGCTTGATGTGTATGAAAACGAAAAAGAATTGTTTTTCGAAGACAAGTCGAACCAAATCATTCAGGACGATGTGTTCCGTCGTTTATCCGCCTGCCATAACGTGATTTTTACCGGTCACCAAGCCTTCCTCACCGAAGAAGCGCTGGGCGCGATTGCCCACACAACCCTGAGCAACGTCAAAGCCCTACTCGCGGGCGAGCGCTCTGGTAACGAACTGTTTTAACTGACAGAACCATACCTGACTGCTAAAGTGAGGCTTCAACATTGAAGCCTCACAGAGGAAACTAAATATGTTAGTAACTCAGCAAACTCAGGATATCAACACGCCCACAGGGCCGATGCGCACTTATGTCTATCGCCCAGATGCCCCAGGGCAATTCCCCTGCATCCTCTTCTATTCTGAGATTTTTCAGCAAACCGCGCCCATCGCCCGCACCGCGACTATCCTCGCTGGCCATGGTTTTGTGGTGTTAGTGCCAGAAGTCTTCCATGAGCTTAATCCGATAGGCACAGTGCTGGCCTACGACGATGTGGGTAAAGATAAAGGCAATGCCGATAAATTTGCCAAGCCCTTAGAGCAGCACGACAGCGACACCCAAGCCCTTATCGATTTTGCCCGTCAGCAGAGTTATTGCACCGGTAAGGTTGGCTGTATGGGCGTGTGTATTGGCGGCCACTTAGCCTACCGCGCCGCACTCAATCCCGAGATTTTGGGGGCGTTTTGCCTCTATCCGACCGACATTCACTCCAATACCCTGCCCTGTGCCTATGGCAATGACTCACTGAGTCGCAGCGGCGATATTCAAGGGGAATTAGTGTTAGTGTTTGGCAAGCAAGATCCCCATGTATCGCCCGAAGGTCGGGTATTGATCCACCAACAATTGATGGCTAAAAACCGCAATTTCAGTTGGTTAGAGGTTAATGCTCAGCATGCCTTTATGCGTGATGAGGGTGAACGCTACGATCCCGCGCTGGCGCTGCAAATGTATCAACAATCCGTGGCGTTTTTTCAACGTGTATTGAGATGAGATAAAACGAAAGAAAAAAGCCAACTCATTAATCAATCGTAATTAATGGGTTGGCTTAGCCAAATGCTTAGCTCTGAGAGCTAAAGCCTCTAAATCTTTACACCTCAGGGCTTATCTGCCCTTGTAAACGGCTTTGGCTATAGGCCACCAGCTCTTGGTTGCTCACGCGGGCAATAAAAGTCTCGTCGAGAAAGAAGTCCACATCATCCCCCGATTTACGGCCCGACAATAACTGAGAGCTGCCATCTTCGTAGGCTAAGGTCATGGTCACAGTGTGCTCATCGGGATAGGCAATTTGCGCCTGAGTCAGTTTAACGGGCGCCGATTTCAGCTCATCACTCACATGGGGATTTACCTTAAAAATCGCGTCCACAGGCATATCAACGACCGCAGGGGATTTATCGGTGATCGGGTTCTTACCCGTCCAAAACTCAATCGTGTTAACAATAAACAAATCGCCCGTTGCAGCCAGACCATACACAGGACTTAATAGAATAAATAAGCCAGCACGACCATAACGGTTATCCACCGCGCTTAAATTGCCCTTAGTCACCATTTGGCTCAGACCCATTTGTCCCATACAACCGGTTAATTGTGTGGTTAACAGCGCGCCAATCGTCACGGCTAAGAGTTTAGATTTCATTCGATTCGTTCCCTTGGTAAAAACAAAAACACGAATTCTAAGGATTAGACAGGGCTAAACCGTGCGACGGGGCACAAACCTAGGTAAACAAAAGGGAGTGAATGTAAGCAAGTACGCTGATTTTGTTATGGAAAAAGCTTCAAGCGAGTAAAGCTCACGGGAAGATAATAAATCTCATCAGTTCATGACGCGCCGACAACAGTTTGCTAATAAATGTACTGCTGCGGCGCACATAAAGGAGAATAGTTACTCGAGGTCGAGTTTCTTTTTGCCATCCAGCAATGCTTGGCGCTCGGCAAGCGGCGCCTGATCGGCCAGCTTCAACACGGCTTTTTGTAGCATCAAATTGTTGGGATAAGTGATGGTATCGCCATTGTCCCTAAGGATAAGCACATGAAACAGCGCGATTTCAATAATCACGCCACTGATATCTTCATCCTTATCCACCACCCGAATACGTTCACCAATTCGATACGGGAACACAAAGAAAATCAGCACACCGGCGGTTAAATTACTCAGTATCGACCACTGAGCGACTAAGGCGACGCCCATCACCGCAAATGCGGAGGAGACAAACAGCGACACGTCCTGATAACCCAAGCCAAGGGATACCGCCATCAAAGACAAAGTGATAAAAAACATCACATAGGAAATAAACCGAGTGACAAGACTGGTACGGGCGGCACTCACCTGCTTCATCAATGAGAGTTTTTTCACCCATTGAGTTAAGGCACGCTGCAAAAAGAGAAACACCGCAAGATAAATACAGGCAAGCAGGATTTGATTTGTCATAATAGCCACTTAAAAAACGAAACCAGCTGAATTCTAACTTTTTTGCACCAGCAGTTATAGAGTCCCAAATCAGCCCAACGCAAATAGAGTAATAAGTACTATGGCCGACGCCACTTTGCTACACGAAACCCAAGATGCCCTAGGGCCGATCCGCGTGCTCGACTATGGTGATACCCGCGTGCTGTCCTTTGGCGACAACGATGAGCAGAGCAAAATTCTTAAAACCGCCCCGCACATCCCACAACATACCTATGTGCAAGGCATGCTACTGGTGTTGTTATTTTGCCAACCGAAAAGCGCCATCGTTCTCGGCCTTGGCGGCGGCGCCCTCATTCATGCCCTGCGCCGCTTCGATGCCGCAATTAAACTTACCGCAGTTGAGCTTCGCCCGGCGGTGATTGAACTTGCCAAACGTTACTTTCAATTACCGATTGGCAAAAAGCTTAATCTCATCAACGAAGATGCCGTCGCCTTTATGGCATCGGCCGAGCATAAAAAGGTCGATGTGATTTTTGCCGATATCTACAGCGCTAAAGGGGTCGACACTGGGCAACTCTCGCCTACTTTTCTTCAGCAGTGCACACAACTGATTAAACCCAACGGTTATTTAGTGCTGAACTGCTGGAAGGAACACAGCCAAAATCGCGAGTTGCTCGCCGATCTGCAGCACCATTTTGCCCACGTGCATGCCTGCCTCACCAGCGGGGGCAACTGGGTGATTTTTGCCAGCCAAACACCACAATCTTTGGGCGCGTCGGCGCTGAAAAGTCAGGCGCAATCCCTGTCACAACAACTGGATTTTGCCCTTGAACGTTCACTGACTCGCTTTGGCCCTTGGATTTAAGATTAATCTCAGTCAAATGGCTTAAATTAGTTAACCCTAAGACTCAGCTTTGCTATGCTTCTCACTCCCTATTGATATGAGCTGTCACCATGAAAAATAAGAATAAATTTTTGTTAAGCGTTATGGCGCTGGCGTGCCTTAACTCTCTCAATGCTAACGCCGAAACCTTTAGTTTTGACACTCGTAACTCACTCAATTCCGACACATTAGTGCTGTTCCAAAGTGCTGATTCGATAACCTATAGTCTCGATTTTTTACCCCAATCGACTCAAGACCAACTCAACCTTGCGGTCGCCGACAACAGTTTTGCGGGTAAACGCGGTGAAATCTTAGAAATCCTTGTCCCTAGCGAAATCGACGCTAAGCGGGTGTTATTGGTTGGGATTGGCGATGCTAAGACCTTAACACCGGGTGAAATCAACACGTTAGGTGGCAATATTGCCGCCAAGCTTGAAACCGTGCCTCAAGCCACAGTGCGTGTGCTGACCCAAGGCTTGAGTAACGCGCCGCTGTTTGGCTCAGAACTGGCCCACGGCATTGAGCTGCGCAGTTACCGCTACACTCAATTTAAAGCCAGCAATCGCGCCGAGAAGAACTATCAAATCGGGGTTGATGACTTAAGCCAAAACCAAAAACACCATAAGAATCTACAAGCTATCGAAGCGGGTGTGTTTTTAGCGCGGGATCTCACCAATGCGCCAGCGGGGATCATGTATCCCGAAAGCTTTGCGAACGAGGCGCGTAAACTTAAATCCCTCGGTGTAAAAGTCACAGTACTCGAAGCCAAAGACATTGAACGTTTAAACCTCGGCGCCTTAGCCGCGGTGGGTAAAGGCAGCGAGCGCCCACCTAAGTTGGTCGTCGCCCACTGGCCCGGTAGCAAAGAAGCGCCTATAGCTCTGGTTGGTAAAGGCATTACCTTCGACTCTGGCGGCTACAATATCAAGGCCACAGGCACCTCTATCGCGCGAATGAAGTCCGATATGGCGGGCGCTGCAACCGTGCTCGGCACAGTCAAGGCCATGGCCATTCAAAAGGCACCAGTAAACCTAGTCGCGATTATGCCGATGGCGGAAAACATGGTGTCGGGACATGCAATGATCCCTGGCGATGTGATTAAAACCGCCCAAGGCCTCACGGTTGAAGTGCTCAACACCGACGCCGAAGGCCGTTTAGTGTTAGCCGACGGTCTCTGGTATGCCCGTGAGAATTACCGCCCTTCAATTATCGTCGATGTGGCGACCCTCACAGGCTCGAAAGTGGGCGCGCTGGGTAGCGTTTATGCAGGATTATTTACCGATTCTGAGCCGCTGGTGCAACAACTCACCTTTGCGGGTCAACAGGTGGGTGAAAAAGTCTGGCGCTTGCCGTTAGATCAAGCCTACGACGATGAGCTGAAATCCACCATCGCCGATTTAAAGAATACCGGTAAAGAAGGCAGCGCGGGAGCATCGTCTGCCGCTATGTTCCTCAAACGCTTTGCGGGTGAGCAACCTTGGGCTCACCTCGATATCGCTGGCAATGCATTAACTGCCACCGATACCGCCGTGGTGCCTGCAGGCGCCACAGGTTATGGCGTGCGCCTGCTCAGCACTTGGTTAACTCAGCCTAAGGCGCAAAACTAACGCGATATTGTGACGCTCAAACCGAGTCTATAGCTGGTTTGAATGCTAGATTAAGGGATATCGTCGATATCCCTTTTTTATTGCCCTGCTCTTTTACCACTTCATTAAAGTAAACAATCAATTAGCCGCCAACACGCGCCAGTACTGCAAAATCGATTAATCCTGCCTCTCAAACCTGCTTAATTCGACAAAATCGATTAGAATGATAGTTTTTATGCGTTATATTTATCATTCTGGGCTGGGTAATATGCTTCACATCAACGGGGCACAAGTTAAGTGACTCGTACTTAATTCACCATAATCAACTAAATGGAAGCATAAAATGACTCAGTCAATTATCAACAGCACCATCAAACCATTCAAAGCCACTGCTTACCACAATGGTGAGTTCGTTCCTGTAACTGAACAAGATCTGTTAGGTAAATGGTCAGTTGTATTCTTCTATCCAGCAGACTTCACTTTCGTTTGCCCAACTGAATTAGGCGACATGGCGGATCACTACGCTAAGTTACAATCTATGGGCGTTGAAGTTTACTCAGTTTCTACTGACACTCACTTCACTCACAAAGCATGGCACGATACTTCTGACACCATCAAGAAGATCAACTTCCCAATGCTGGCTGACCCTACTGGCGTGATCAGCCGTAACTTCGGTGTGATGATCGAAGAAGAAGGTTTAGCACTGCGTGGTACTTTCGTTATCAACCCAGAAGGTCAAGTGAAAGTTGCTGAAATCCATGACCTAGGTATCGGCCGTAGCGCGTCTGAACTGGTTCGTAAGATCCAAGCCGCTCAGTACGTTGCAACTCATGATGGCGAAGTTTGCCCAGCTAAATGGCAACCAGGTGACGAAACCTTAGCACCATCTTTAGACCTAGTAGGCAAAATCTAATCTAGCCTAACAAGAGTCAACCCCGCCAACCTAGTATCTCAAGCTAGTTGGCAGCGCAGTAAGACGGCAATTGCACGAATCCCCATGAGCTTAGTATCTAAGCGATTGGGGTGAGTAAATGCAGCCAACGCTACTGCGGTGCCAAATAGGAAGAGAGAACCGCCCCCTGCAAGGTTCTAGGTTGGCCCCCTCGCGTTTTCAATTATTTCATTTTCAAGGATTTTGGAGTCATCATGTTAGATGCGAATTTAAAAAATCAACTGCAAACCTATCTGCAAAACCTCAAGAGACCAGTTGAACTTGTCGTGTCAGCAGATGAAAGCAAGAAGTCTCAAGAATTAAAAAGCTTAGCCAATGACATCGTTAGCCTTTCCTCTTTAGTGAGCATCAAAGAAGCTCAAGGCTCTCGTACGCCAGCGATGACAGTGGTTAACACCGATCTCAATACTCAGATTAGCTTTGCTGGTCTGCCTATGGGTCACGAATTTACATCACTCGTGTTAGCCCTGCTGCACACGGGTGGACACCCAATCAAACTCAGCGATGATGTCATTGAACAGATCCGTAATCTGCCTGGCAAATATGAGTTTGAAACCTATGTGTCACTCACCTGCCAAAACTGCCCTGATGTGATTCAGGCGCTGAATATGATGGCCGCGATCAACCCGAACATCACCAACGTGATGATCGACGGCGCCCTGTTTCAGGATGAAGTGGCCAGCCGCAACATCATGGCCGTACCGTCTGTGTACTTAAACGGTGAAGTATTTGCCGCGGGTCGAATCAGCATTGGTGAGATCTTAAATAAACTCGATACTGGCGCTGCCAGCCGTAAAGCTGAAGAACTCAGCCAAAAAGCTCCATACGAAGTCTTAGTCGTCGGTGGTGGCCCTGCTGGCGCTGCAGCTGCGATTTACGCTGCCCGTAAAGGTCTTCGCACTGGTGTGGTTGCCGATAAATTCGGTGGCCAAGTTGCCGAAACTGTAGGTATCGAAAACTTTATTTCGGTAAAAGCGACTGAAGGTCCAAAACTGGTGGCTAACCTTGAAGCCCACGTTCGTGACTACGAAGTCGACATCATGGATAACCAGAAAGCCGTTAAACTGGCGAGCGATGGCTTGTTCGAACTCGAACTGGCAAGCGGTGCTAAACTGCGCAGCCGTACCATACTACTGGCAACGGGTGCCCGCTGGCGCGAAATGAATGTCCCCGGTGAGAAAGAATACCGTGGTAAGGGCGTAGCCTACTGCCCACACTGTGACGGCCCATTATTTAAAGGCAAACGTGTTGCAGTGATCGGTGGAGGTAACTCAGGTATCGAAGCGGCAATCGACTTAGCGAACATAGTTGAGCACGTCACAGTACTCGAATTTGATAGCAAACTGCGCGCCGATGACGTACTGCAACGTAAAGCGGCCTCTATGGGTAATATCCATATCATTACTCAAGCGATGACCACTGAAGTGACTGGTGACGGTACCCGTGTTAACGGCCTGAACTACACCGACCGTGCGACCGGTGAAAACCACCATATCGCGCTGGCTGGTATCTTCGTACAAATCGGTTTAGTGCCCAATGCTGAATGGTTAAAAGGCACTGTGGATTTGACTCCTCGCGGCGAAATCATCGTTGATGAGCGCGGCCAAACCTCTATTCCAGGTGTATTTGCCGCAGGTGACGTGACTAACTCACCTTACAAGCAAATCATTATCGCCATGGGTAGCGGCGCGAATGCTTCATTGGGTGCGTTTGATTACTTAATTCGCCATAGCGATGACAGTACCGAGACCACAGAAACTAAAGCGGCCTAATCGTTAACGATTATTCCCCTCACGAAAAAGCCAGCTGATGCTGGCTTTTTGTTTTAGTGTTAACAATCCTGTTCTACAGGTAAGTATTCTCAAGCCTAATTTGCATTAAGGTTTCTGGTGTATCGACCGCTTTGAAACCAAACTGGGCGTAGAGTCCGTGGGCATCGCGGGTGGCGAGCATTATGCGCCTTAATCCTTGCAGATCAGGATGCTCCATAATTGCTGCCATCATCATCTTACTTAACCCCAAGCCGCGGTGAGATTCGAGGACAAACACATCGGCAAGGTAGGCAAAGGTGGCTTTATCGGTAATCAGTCGCGCAAAGGCAAGCTGTTGATTATCCACATCAAACACCCCAAAACATAAACTGTTGCAAAGCGCCTTTCGCAAGAGTTCTGGCGGCATGCCCTGCGCCCAATAACTGTTGGCAATAAAACCATGGATAACATCAAAATCCATTTCCGTTTGCGCTGTACTGACCCGGTATTCCATCACTTGCCTCGATTTAGCTGTTATTGACGCTTACCAATAACATGAAAGCCATGGCAAATAACACTAATTTAGCTAACGAATACAAGGCGCCCGCCAGAGTGCCACCACCATGGTTGGTAAATGCCAAGTGGCGATTGATTTCATATTTGAATAAATGGGCGAGATGACGATAAGCCAAGAAGTAAAGCAGCGAAGCGGCAGGCCAAATACCAATAATCAGCATTTGGCCCTGTTCCTTGGTCGTCAAAAGCGCCGACAGAAAGGGAATACTCAAACATGTCGCGTATATCCACGCAAAGCGCTTGAGTAACTGACGAATTTTTTTATCCGATAACGGCTTCAACTGAACTCCTTTTCACCTTTCTTCCACGCAATAACGGACTACATTGGCTCGATTTGCTCGACCATCAACTGCAGGGTGAAATTACCGCGATATTCGTTCACATCCAGCTTATAGACGATGCGCGCATGCTGAATTGTCGCATCAGGCCAGGTGTGTAAATCCACGTTAAAGGCAATCGCGTCCAACATCACTGTGCTACATGGGGTTTCAAGCACTAATTTAAGGTGGCGCTCCCCCACAATCCGCTGCTGGATAATCTTAAAATAGCCATCGAATAATGGCTCCTCGAAGGACTGACCCCAAGGCCCCGCATTACGGAGTAACTGGGCGATTTCGAGGGTAAGTTCAGTAGGCGTTAATTCGCCATCGGACCAAAGCTCACCTGTGAGCTGCTCAGGCTTTAATAGTTCACGCACCGCATCATCATAGGCTTTGGCAAAGGTTGCAAAGCCGCCTGACTTTAAGGTTAAGCCTGCTGCCATTGCATGGCCGCCAAATTTGCTGATAAGCCCAGGATGGCGAGAGTTCACCAACTCCAGCAGATCGCGCATATGCAAACCTTTGATGGAGCGCGCCGAGCCTTTAATTTCGCCATTACCCGCGTCGGCAAAGGCGATAACGGGTCTGTGGTATTTATCTTTAATCCGCGAGGCAAGAATACCGATAACCCCTTGGTGCCAATCCTCTTGAAAGAGGGCTATGCCCCACGGAAGTTGCTCTTCATTAAGCTTTAGATATTCAAGACTTTTAAGCGCCTCTTGCTGCATCCCCACCTCAAGTTCACGTCGCTCTTGGTTGAGGCTATCGAGTTCTGCCGCCATCCGCCTTGCATACATGATGTCTTCGCACAGCAGGGTTTCAACCCCAAGCGCCATTTCATCCAGTCTGCCGGCGGCATTAAGCCTAGGCCCTACCGCAAAGCCAAAGTCCGAGGCGACAATCCTAGCGGGATTACGTTTCGCCACTTCGAGTAGAGCGGTAATACCCACGCGGCAACGGCCGCTGCGCACCCGCGCCAATCCCGCTTCAACCAAAATACGATTGTTAGCATCGAGCGACACCACATCGGCCACAGTGCCAAGGGCAACAATATCCAGCAGAGTGCCAAGATTTGGCTCGGCAATGCCGCGGGCTTGATACCAATGACGAGCGCGCAGCTCTGCCCGAAGCGCCGTCATCAGATAAAAGGCAACCCCGACGCCGGCAATCGATTTACTGGCAAACTGGCAACCGGGCTGGTTGGGATTCACTATGGCGTCAGCATCTGGTAACTCATGGCCGGGTAAGTGATGGTCGGTGATCACCACCTGCATGCCAAAGGCCTTGGCGGCGGCTACGCCCTCAATCGAGGAGATGCCGTTATCCACTGTGATAAGCAATTCTGCCTGTTTGGATGCCGCCACGGCGACAATCTCAGGGCTTAGGCCATAACCGTAGTCGAAACGGTTGGGGATCAGATAATCGACCTTGCTCGCCCCCATCATCCGTAGTGCTAACAAACACACACTGGTCGAAGTGGCGCCGTCGGCATCAAAATCGCCGACGATCAGTATCGACTTCTCCTGCTGCATCGCATCGGCAATCAACTTAGCGGCCTGCTCCAAGCCCTTCATAGTATCGGGTCTTAACAGGCCTTTAAGTACTAGCTCGCACTCGTTGGGCATAACACCACGGCGGGCATAAAGCTGTCTTAATAACGGCGGAAGGTGAGCGGGTAAATGGCTATCATCAACGGTTGGACGACGGACTATCTTATGGTTCAAGGGAGCAAACTCTTAAGCAATCATGGGGCTAAGATAACAAAAAGGTGAGCCTTAAGCTCACCTTTAATGGGATAAATTTATCCGAAACGGGATTATTTGCGCGCTTCTAAGGTACGCAGTAAATCCGCAGGTGGTTGATATCCTGGGATCATGCTGCCATCTTCCAATACGATTGCAGGCGTGCCGTTAACACCAAAGCTGGTGCCTAACTCATACTGCTCAGCAATTTTGGCATCACAGGTCGCGGCAGACACTTTTTGGCCCGCCTTGGCTTCTGTCATGGCTTTTAATGGATCCTTAGCACACCAGATGGCTTGCATTTCATCGGCATTGGCAGATGGTACGCCAGCACGTGGGAAGGCTAAGTAACGCACGGTAATGCCCATCTTGTTGTAGTCGGCCATTTGGCTATGCAACTTGCGGCAATAGCCACAGCTTACATCGGTAAATACCGTCACTACGTGTTTTTCATCCTTGGCCTTATATACCAACATATGATCTTCAAGCGGCTTCATCATCTCTAAACGCGGGCCAGCAAGTGCAGCTTCAGTCAGGTTTTTCATCCCCTTATCGAGATCGTACAAATTACCGTGGAACAGTTTTGTGCCATCACGGCTGATATAGAGCACACCACGATTGGTCATGGCTTGGTATAAACCTTCAATCGGCGAGTCCTGCATTGAAATCACTTCAACGTCTAACATCTCGCTGAGTTTTTGCTTAATCGCAGCGGTGTCGGGAGTGGTCGCCGTAGCGGCGCTGGCCAGAGGCGCTACAACAAGCGCGGTAACTAAAGATAATGCTCGGGTCAACTTCATGGGACTTCCTATTAAGTAAATCGCTACTGCGAAATATGGGTCTGCTTATTAGACCTTGTATGGGGGCAAAAAGTTACAGACAAGCCAGATAGAATGCAAATTTATACTGTAACTAAATTCGACCATCCACGGTTTTGTGAAGGATCTAACTTAACCTCGAGGATGATGTTGTTGATGCAACTCTTGTAATCTCGCTCGAGCCACATGGGTATAAATTTGAGTGGTCGATAAGTCACTGTGGCCTAAGAGTAATTGTACCACCCTCAGGTCGGCGCCATGGTTAAGTAAGTGGGTGGCAAAGGCATGTCGCAGGGTATGGGGCGAAAGCTCAGTTTCGATGCCAGCACGGCTCGCATAGAGCTTAATTCGATGCCAAAAGGTTTGCCTTGTCATCATCTGTGCCCGCTTCGAAGGGAATACCACATCGGACTGGATATTGCCCAAGAGTTCGTGCCGTGCAAAGCTTAAGTAACGCTCGACCTCGGTAATGGCCAGCTCGCCCATGGGCACTAAACGCTCTTTACCGCCCTTACCCACAATCCGCACTAAACCTTGGCGCAAACTCATCTGCTCCATGGTGAGTCCCACCAGCTCACTCACCCGTAATCCAGTGGCGTATAAGAGTTCGAGCATGGCTTTGTCACGGCACTCAACGGGGTCGTCCACATTGGGCTCGGCCAGCAATCTATCGACCTGAGACTCACTTAAGGAATCGGGCAACTGCCGACTCAATTTAGGCGATTCAATTAACGCCATAGGATCGCCTGCAATCTGTTTGGTCTGCAGTAAGTAGGTGTAAAAACGCCGTAAACTGCTCAGCAAACGTGCACTACTGGTGCGGGCAAATTGTTGCTCGACGCGGTAGGCTAAATAAGCACGCACATCGGCTTGCCCCACCTCGATTAACCGCAGGCCTTGGCCCTGTTGGTAGCGGTCAAAATGGCGTAAATCGGTGCGATAGGCACTCAAGGTGTTATCACTTAAGCCCTTGCTGGACCAAAGATCATCGAGAAAGGCATCGATAAGCGGATCGCACTGATAGGTTTTAGCCACAAAAACTCCATAAAAAAACGGCGCACTCTAAAGGTACGCCGTTGATATTAACTCAATTGTTCTGCTTCTGGCAGCGCCTTGTTTATGCCGCGCTAACTGTTTTCGCGCCGCTACCACGAATGATTAAACAGAGCACAATCACCACTAGTGTTGGTAATAACCACGCCATGCCCTCTTCATACAGCGGTAGGATAGACAGCGTTGGAGACATACCACTGACGAGATCGATAAAGCTTTGCGCCGCTTCAGTCACGCCTTTACCGTCTTCACCAGTGAGACTTTTCGCCGCGACTTTCATCCCATCGAAAATACCAAACAGCAAGGCTACCGACAGTGCCGCGCGATGGGCAAACTGCGGACGCGGGAAGTATTCGGTCAAGAAGGTCACCGCCACTAAGGCAATCGCCACAGGGTAAACTGCCATCAACACCGGAATACTGATAGTAATTAACTGCGACAGACCAACGTTTGCGATCAAAGCACAGATGGCGCTCAGTAGAACCACTAAGAAACGGTAAGACAGCTTTGGCATCAGCTCATTGAAAAATTCTGAGCAGGCACTCACTAAACCGACCGCTGTGGTTAAACAGGCTAGAGTCACGACAGTAGACAGCAATACAGTACCTAAACTGCCAAACTCACGAGTCACATAGTTAGTTAAAATCTCGCCACCGTTTTTCGCGCCCACGGCAATATCACCCGCCGTCGCACCTAAAAAGAACAGTGACACATACACAAAGGCCAAACCTGCCGCCGCGATAAAGGCTGCGCGGATCAAGTATTTAGTCTGCGCGCTAGGCTGGTCAATCCCCTTTTTACGCAGCAGATCGATAATCAACATACCGAACATCAAAGACGCTAGGGTATCCATGGTGTTATAGCCTTCGAGGATACCTTTGGTCAGCGGATGGTTTTGGTAGTCACCCACGGCCACGCCTACATCGCCTGCGGGTAAAAACACCACAGACAGGGCTAAACCGACCAGTAATAACAACAGGATAGGAGTTAATACTTTACCGACGCTGTCGAGTAATTTACCGGGGAACAATGCCAGCAGCATAGTCACAGTGAAGAAGCACAGGGTGTAGATAAGTTGCGACAAATTAAGCGACAAACTGCCAAGCATAATGGTCGCCGTAGTGTTGTCGATAAAGGGCTTAGCACCGATTTCATAGGCCACAAGACCGGTACGCGGCGCCGCAAACGCTGGTCCAATAATGATATAAATTGCGATAGCCAAAGCGGTTGCCGCAAACACTGGCAGCATTGCCATAACCTTACCTTGAGCCTTAGCAACAGCAATGAGCCCGACTAAAGGTAAACCTACGGCAGTGATGAGAAAGCCTAACATGGCAAGGGGCATATTCTCCCCGGCCAACATACCCGCAAAGGGTGGAAAAATTAAGTTACCCGCCCCCAAAAAAAACGCGAAGGTCATAAAACCTAAGCCCAATGTATCCCCGATACTCATCTGATTGTCTTGCACGGAAAGCCCCATCTTGTCTTATTGTTTTTAATAAACTTAAGTGATTATGTGTCGATTAGCCATAGCTAAAACAAAGCCCATTCGGAGTGTAAATCTATGTTTACACAATTCCGTGGTAAATATGTGCGATATCTGCTGAGTTTATAAACAAAAATGAACTAAAAATTGGCTTCACTGCCGATTTATTCACCTAAAAACCCGTTCACCTATCCGTTAATCATAAAATTGATTAAAAATGGGGGCGAAACTAATAACAGAATTCAAAAACCAATACAACAATCAAGGTTGTTTTTAAGAAAAAAACCACCTCAATGCTAATTAACTGCTAACAATGCGTTACCAAGGTAATAAATTAAACCGTTAATTAAGTGAACTTCGCCTCAAAACAGCATAAAAAACACAAAAACCAGATCTAAATGGAAGAATAGACTTATTTCACTAAACCATAAAAATCTTAGCTAAAGCGCGAACGGCCCTTTAAAATAGCGGCAATCTTAAATCGCCCCCCATTAATTCACTCGATAGTCTGATATCCAATGGCATTTACCTTTAAACAATTCCACATTGACGATCTTAATTGCGGCATGCCCGTCAGCACCGACGGCGTGATATTAGGTGCATGGGCTCCGCTGTCGCAGGCCAAGCACATTCTCGATATTGGTGCGGGAAGTGGATTATTGAGTTTAATGGCGGCGCAGCGTAGCCAAGGGCAAATCACCGCTGTCGAGTTGGAAGAAAAAGCCGCCGCGGCGTGCCAATACAATATGACGCAAAGTCCGTGGGCAGATAGATGTAAGCTCATTCATGGCGATATTCAGCACGTTTGCCAACAAGCTGAGTATCAAGAATATTTCGACCATATCATCTGCAACCCGCCCTACTTCGAACATGGCCCCAAGGCAAATGAGCAACACAGGGCGATGGCGCGCCACACTGATACCTTAGGCTTTACGCCCTTACTCGAGGCGATAAGTCAGTGCCTGTCGCATGAAGGCCACGCCAGCCTGATCCTCCCCATCCAAAGTCTGACGCGCTTTAAAGCTTGCCTGCATCAGACTCAACTTTATCTTGTAAAGGAAGTGAGGGTAAAAAGCGTGGAGAATAAGGCCGCCAATCGCGTCTTGCTGCTGTTGGCTAGGACTCTGTTGACTCAAAGTCAGGATGAACCCTGTCAGCGCACAGAGCTCACCCTACGTGGGGAAGATGGCCGCTATACCGAGCAAACGATTGAAATAACGAAAGATTTTTATCTAAAACTTTAATTGGTGTGAGAGATAAGGCTCGCATCAAGAGCCTTATCTTTTGTAGCGGATCTAATATCAGCTATCTATCCATTTATTTTTAATCTCAAGCACTTTGTCTAAGTTGTCGGTAAATAACCGCACTAACTCAGGATCGAAATGCACCCCGCTCTGCTCATGGATATAGTCCATGGTCTTATCAACTGACCAAGCCTCTTTATAGGGACGTTTGCTGGTAAGCGCATCAAACACATCGGCGAGGGCGACTATGCGTCCCTCTAATGGAATGGCTTCGCCTTTCAATCCATTAGGATAACCTGTGCCGTTCCATTTCTCGTGATGAGTCAGCGCGACGGATTTAGCTAACCGTAGCAGCTCGGAATCCGCCTCACCGATAATTTCGGCACCAATATGAGGATGGGTTTTCATAATGGCGAACTCTTCATCGGTCAACTTACCCGGTTTGAGCATAATGCTGTCGGGAATACCGATTTTACCTATGTCGTGCATGGGTGCCGCGTGCAATAAATCATCCGCCTGCGCCTCACTCAGGCCGTAGGCCAAGGCCAAAATTTTAGAATAATGGCTCATGCGCAGCACATGGGTGCCAGTTTCATTATCTTTATATTCGGCGGCGCGACCTAAACGTTGGATCACTTGCAAGCGAGTGCGGCGCAATTCATCGGCCTGCACTAAGGATAAATGGGTTTTCACCCGCGCTTTGACTACGGTGGCCGAAATCGGCTTCACAATATAATCTACCCCACCCACGGCAAAGCCCGCCGCTTCATCATGCTCATCATTCAAAGCGGTAACAAAAATCACCGGGATCGATTGGGTCTCAGGGATATTTTTCAGCAACTGACAGACTTCTAGCCCCGTCATATTGGGCATCATAATATCGAGTAGGATCAGCGATGGCAGCTCAGTTTGCGCGAGGCGCAGGGCCTCTTCGCCACTTTTGGCAAAGATAAGATGGTAATCCTGATGTAAAACTTGCTTGAGCACCCGTAAGTTAACGGGCTCATCATCCACCAACAATAAGGTTTTCTTATGTTCAGATGTAGACTGCATTGCTACTCCTTATTCGCGGTGATAGAACGCCGTAACTCGGTCAATTCGTTATGTGCAATATCAAAATCAAAGTTGTCTAAGGCTTCGGTAATCATGGCCACATGAAGGCGCAGATGCTCATCAATACGAGCCGTGAGCGCTTCAAGATCAGACTCTTCAAAACTATGGTGCGCAATCGATGCCAGCAAGGCATCAATATGCGTTAACAATTGTGCGGGATCGCCAGTCTTCGCATGGATGGCAACGGATACGCTGGCCGCAGGCACTGTAGTGCCCTCGATATAATCCCCAATCTCGACGAGAGAGTCGCTAATCTGAGCAACTATGGCCTCCATGGCTTCACGTGAGGGTGACTCAGCTTGCGCCAACTGCTCTAACTGGCCAAAGTGCGCCATCCATTGCAGCAGACCCAGATTACCGCTAACCCCTTTCAAACTATGGCTTAAGAGTTTAATTGTTGCCGTATCTTGCTCACTCATTGCCTGTTGCAACGCTTGGCTTTTCTCTGGCCATTGGGCAATAAACTTCATCAATTCTTTGATAAATAGGGGTTTAGAACCCCACAATTTCACGCCCTTGGCTTCATCGACTAATAGCGAGCTAACTGGCGGCAAAGATTCAAACTCGGCTTGAGGCGGATTAAGTTGCAACACTCTGGCAATTTCCCGCGTCAGCAGCGCAAAATCGATGGGCTTATTGGCAAAGCCATCCATACCAGCCTGCTCGGCGGCGCTCTTGTCTTGCTCGAGCACACTCGCGGTTAACGCAATGATTGGCATATGGGGTAATTGAGATGCGGCCTCTTGCTCACGGCGCATCTTCGCCGCCGTTAATCCATCCATTACCGGCATTTGCAGGTCCATCAAGGTGATATCGATGTCGGCTTTTTGCATCCGCAGCAGCGCCTGTTCACCATCGCGGGCAGTGATCACTTTATGCCCCTGACGGGTTAACCATACGGACAGGAGATCGATATTCTGTTGAATATCATCGACAACGAGTAGCGTCAGTGGCGGTAATGTTCCATTGTCGGTGCGCTGGTTCGATAGCGGCTCTGAACTAGGTTGTAAGGGAATGGTAAAGCGGAATGTACTGCCTTGACCTAAGGTACTTTCGGCGGAGAGCTCTCCGCCCATCAGTTCGACCAACTGCTTACTGATAGTCGTCCCAAGCCCTGTGCCACCGTATTTGCGGCTCATGGAGGCATCGGCTTGGGCAAACGCTTCAAATACCCGATTAAGCTGCTCAGGCGACATACCAATTCCAGTATCGATAATCTCGAAGGTGACTTTGGTCGTGTCTTGGGTCGTGTCTTGTGGGAAGACTCTGACCGTCACCGTCCCCTCGCAGGTAAATTTAACCGCATTGCCAATCAAATTGATCAGCACTTGGCGGATACGCTCCGGCGAGCCGATAAAGTTTGCCGCCATCGTCGGAGCTACATCGACCTCGAGGGATAAACGCTGCTTCTTCGCCTGCAACCACAAGGTTGAAATCACAGTATCGATTTCATCGGTTAAGCAAAATACTCGACTTTCTAACTCTAGTTTGCCCTTGTCGAGCTTGGCGCTATCGAGCACATCGTTGAGTAGGTGCAGCAAGGATTTGGCGGAGCGATTGATGGTAGAGAGCTGTTTTTGCTGCTCAATATCTAATACCGACTCCAACAGAATATCGCTAAAGCCGATAATGGCATTCATTGGCGTGCGGATCTCGTGGCTCATATTGGCCAAGAACGCCGCGCGTGCCGCTGCCGCCTGCTCGGCATTATTCTTTGCCGTCACTAAGTCCTGCTCCATCTCCTTACGCTCAGTGATATCCATCAGGAAGCCGTCAATCCACACCTCTTTGCTGGTTTCATCGAGGATGTAATTGCCGTGCTCGAACAGCCAACGTACCCCGCCATCTGCGCGGATAATGCGGTATTCCATCGAAAAGGTCGGTGGCTGCGCTTGGGCGTAAATGGTTTCAATATCATCCGGATGATAGAGATCCGAGAAGAAACGTTTCGGATGGGGAAGTTCGAAGTCTTCGGCGGGATAGCCAGTGATGTTCTGCACCGCGTCGCTGATAAATACCATGGGCCAGCCCTCGGTGCTTTTACAGCGATAGGCAATGCCTGGGATATTGGTGATCAGCGAGCGAAACTTGGCCTCATTATTTTTAAGCTCTTGTTCCATCTCATTGCGTTGGCTGAGATCGGAGATGAAGCCGACAAAATAATGGGCTTTGCCCTGCATCACATGGCCGATACTCAGGCGCACCGGGACTAAATGACCCGCCTTATGTTGCGCTTCGACCTCTCGCCCCGTGCCAATAATCTGCGCTTCGCGGGTCTTAGCATACCTAGCTAAATAGCCATCGTGGTGCGACCGAATCGCCTCTGGGACGATTTTTTTCACATTCGCCCCAAGCAGTTCGGCAGGCGACCAACCTAAAATAGTGGTCACCGCCTTGTTCACATTCACTATGATACCTTGGCCATCGATAGTGATAATGCCATCGACGGCGGTATTCATCATAGCGCGCATGCGGTCTTCATTGGATTTTGCGAGTAAAGACAGGTCTTTATACTTAAAGATCACATTCACAATCAGCACTAAGCAGATAATTGCAGTGGTGATCACCGAAACGCCGAGCGCAAGATAAAATGAGATTTCCGAGGTCTGCTGGCTCAGTTCCAAACCTTCGGGTCTAACAAAACGCGCCGCCGCCATGCCAGTGTAATGCATGCCCGAAATCGCTAATCCCATGACGATACTGGCGATAAAATTACTCGTAATGGTGCTCATATTGGAGGAAATAAGCTGATTCAACCCAGTACGAACCCACAGCGCAATAATGGCTAATAGCACGGCGACCACAATCGACAGGGCAAAAATCCATGGGTCGTAACGCAGCAATGGCGCCATCTCCATGGCCGCCATTCCCACATAATGCATAGTGCCAATTCCGGCACCCACTAAGGTGCCGCTCAGCAAGACTTGAGAAAACTGAAAACTCGGTTTAGACAGCAGGTTAAGCGCCACCCATGAGGCACCTATGCTGGGCAATAAGGATAGCGCAGTGAGGCCAAAGTCATAGCTCACGGGCGAACATAAATCGAAGGCCAACATACCGATAAAATGCATCGACCAGACACCGCCACCAAGGACTAAACTTCCTGTCAGTAGCATGATCTGCTGGCGTGCTCTCGATTGGCTCTGCGCCGCTTGAGTCGTCACCTGAAAGGCCATAAAGGCTGCAAAAATCGCAATCAGAATGGATATAGTGACTAACAGGGGATTGTAGTAGACATTCAGCAATAGGCTGTCGTGGGAAAAAATAAAAAACTGCGATAACCAATCAAAAGCCATATGTTCCAAGCCCATGTTTTAGAAACGTAAAACCTAATCGTAACCAACATTTTGTACGCTAATCCAAGCAGGGCTAACACTTGGGTACTATGGGATGACGCTCATCAACCATCAGCACAATTTATTGTTAAGACTCCAGCTAACATCCCATCAATCCTTCGAACTCTCTCAACAAAAGCCAATATTTTTACAATATTCTCTTTATCTTATACATCTTTTGCAAAATGTCTGCCTTCAAATGCAATCGAGTACGGTAAAATCCACTCCCAACGGCAACTGTTAACGGCCTTGAAGTAGACAGACCCGTACTGCATCGGCCAAACCGCGTAAAAGTAAAGCCACTTCCGATTAAATTATTTAAGTTAACGGTTATAACCTTTATAATGCTTGGCTATTATTCGTCGAGACGCCGCGCATGCAATTTGAAGATTTTCAGCTTGACCCTAGCTTATTAGAGTCACTTAAAGCCATGGGGCACCTGTCGCCCACCACCATCCAGCAAGAAACCCTGCCCCATGCCCTCGAGCAGCGGGATATTTTGGCGCGCGCCCCGACGGGTACAGGTAAAACCGCCAGCTTCTTATTGCCAGCACTGCAACACTTAATCGACTTTCCCCGTCGCTATTCTGGCCATGCACGAATTTTGATCCTGACCCCAACCCGCGAGTTAGCCAGCCAAATTCACCGCTATGCCTGCCACTTAGCCACAGGCCAAGGGCTGAATATCGCCATCATCACAGGCGGTGTGCCCTATGGCCCGCAGGAAGAAGCCCTAAAAGACAATATCGATATTCTGGTCGCGACGCCTGGCCGTCTGATGGAATATTTAGATAAAGGCAAATTCAGCGCGGAATCGGTCGACATATTGATCATCGACGAAGCCGACCGCATGCTCGATATGGGTT
The DNA here is from genome assembly GCF_019457435.1 of Shewanella sp. FJAT-51649. Classification (NCBI taxonomy): domain Bacteria; kingdom Pseudomonadati; phylum Pseudomonadota; class Gammaproteobacteria; order Alteromonadales; family Shewanellaceae; genus Shewanella; species Shewanella sp. FJAT-51649. The sequence continues at coordinate 3,838,573 of NZ_CP080411.1, forward strand.
TCTCCGCCGTGGTGAAAGCCATTGCCCTCGAAGCCCAAGGTCGTAAGCAAAATATGCTGTTTTCGGCCACCCTCGAAGGCAGCGGCGTTATCCGTTTTGCCCGCGAAGTGCTTAACGATCCTATCGAAATCGATGTCGACGCACCGCGTAAAGAGAAGGCCAAGATCCACCAATGGATCCACCTTGCCGACGATAAAGAACATAAGATTGCTCTGCTGTGCTATCTGCTCAAGCAGGAAGACGTTAAACGCGCCATCGTATTCGTGAAGACTCGCGATGTGGTTTCTAGCCTCGAAGGCCAACTGCTTAAAGCTGGTATTCCCTGCGCCTTTATGCGTGGCGACATGGAACAGAAGAAACGCTTCCAAGCTTTAAGCCGCTTTACCAAAGGTGAAGTGAATGTGTTACTCGCGACCGATGTGGCCGCCCGTGGTATCGATATCGACGATATCAGCCATGTGATTAACTTCGACATGCCACGTTCTGCCGATAGTTACATTCACCGTATTGGTCGTACTGGCCGCGCGGGTGCAAAAGGAACGGCAATTTCATTGGCCGAAGCCCACGATATGCGGATTGTCGGTAAGATTGAGCGTTATATCGAGCAGCCGCTTAAACGCCGCATCATTGAGGAACTGCGTCCTAAACATAAAGAGGCGCGCGTGCCGACCAAGAAAAAGGCCAAAGTAAAAGCCAAGGAAGCCGCGAAGCGAACCAGCAAAAAAGAAGCAGCTAAAAAGGCCAGTAAAATTGCACGTAAGAAGCAATAATACAGGTACGAGAAAAGCCGCATAATGCGGCTTTTTTTATGGGCGGATGGCACAACGCCCTTGTGACTATGATGGAACTCACAACCTCCAAGCCTCTCTAATCACAACAAATTAAGGTGGTAACTCGGGAAGTCACCAAACTCGATAAGCCCTACGCCATTCGATATCACCTTTAGACACATTTTATTTACAAAAATAAATTTATTGCGCTGCCTGACTCTGATATTTTAGGCGCATTAAGCGATTTAGCACGGATGTAACAATCATATGATGAAAACTTTACTCAGGAGATTATCTCCTCTGTTTATACTGCTGTTATTTGTTGTTGGCGCAATAGCACTGATGTCAACCAAGGAAGCCCCCGAACAAAAGCCCGAAGAAATGCCCGTGCCTATCGTGGATGTGACTCAGGTTGAGCAGCAAACAGTATCGCTTAATCTTCCTTCCTACGGCGTGGTTACCCCTAAATATAAGACGCAACTGGTCACCGAAGTCCAAGGGCGGATGCTGAGCATTTCCCCGCAATTTGTGGCCGGTGGCATAGTGAAGAAAGGCGACCAATTAGCCCAAATCGAACCTTCGGATTACGAAGCCGATTTAATGCAAGCCGAAGCCACCTTGGCTCAGGCAACTGCGGCACTGAATGAAGAAATCGCCCGTGGCGAAGTCGCTAAAATCGAATTTAAAGGTTACGACAAAGGCTTACCGCCAGAGCTGGGGTTACGTATTCCACAGCTGAAAAAAGAGCAAGCCAACGTGAAATATGCGCAAGCCGCCCTCGCGCGTGCGCAGCGTAATTTAGAGCGTACAGTCATTCGCGCCCCCTTCGATGGCATTATCAAAGCAAGAAATGTCGATTTAGGTCAGTACGTTACATTAGGCACTAACCTAGGCGAGCTATACGACACTAGCATTGCCGAAATTCGTCTGCCTATCTCTAACGATGATTTAGCCTATCTAGAATCCGTCGATCACCCCGATACCCAAGTCACCTTAAGCGCCTCTTTGGCGGGTAAGGAAAACACTTGGATGGGTAATATTATTCGTAGCGAAGGCGTGATTGATGCCGATAACCGCATGGTTTACCTCGTGGCAGAGATTAAAGACCCTTACCTGCGTGAGCACAAAACCCAAGGCAGTTTACCGCTGAAATACGGCAGCTTTGTCAACGCCGTAATTAAGGGGCGCACCGTCGATGGCATAGTCAAATTGCCTCGCCACGTGGTGCGTAATGAGCATGTTGCCTTGGTTAACGAGCAAAATATTGTCGAGATGCGCCATGTGAATGTGGTGCGTAGCGATCTTGAAAATGTGTTTATCAAGGACAGTTTAAAAACCGGTGAGCGCGTTGCCATCACTCACTTTAGCAATATGGCGAATGGCCAGTTGGTCAAAATCATAGGTGAAGATACCAAGCCAGTGCAGACACCCACACCTAAGGAAGATGCTCCTGAGTCGAGTCTTGCGGCCGCTGGAGTAAACTAATGGATACACAAAAAGGGATCTTAGCCTGGTTTGCCCGCAATAGCGTGGCGGCCAATCTGTTAATGTGGGCGCTGCTGATTGGCGGTCTATTTAGCACAGTGTTGATTAATAAAGAGGTCTTCCCCTCTTTTAACCTTAACTTATTGAGCATTACCGTTGCTTATCCCGGCGCTGCGCCGCAGGAAATCGAAGAAGGCATCAACATTAAGATTGAAGAAGCCATCCAAGATATCAACGGCATTAAAAAAGTTACCTCGGTTGCCAGTGAAGGGGTCGGCGCCATCACGGTCGAAGTCGAAGATGACTACGACGTGCAAACCGTACTCGACGAAGCCAAGTTGCGATTGGACGCCATTTCCACCTTCCCGGTGAACATCGAAAAACCGCAAATCTTTAAAATCGAACCCGAAAACAACGTGATTTGGGTGTCGGTCTACGGTGATATGTCGCTGCACGATATGAAGGAACTGGCCAAATCGGTACGTGATGATTTGACCCAACTCCCTTCTGTGACCCGTGCGAAAGTCACAGGGGTGCGCGACTATGAAATCGGTATCGAAGTCTCGGAAGATAAACTGCGGGAATACGGCTTAACCTTCTCGCAAGTCGCCTTGGCGGTGCAAAACTCCTCTATCGACTTGCCGGGCGGTTCGATCCGCGCCGAAGATGGCGACATTCTGCTGCGTACTAAAGGCCAAGCCTATACCGGTGATGATTTTGCCAATATTGTCGTCACCACGCGCACCGATGGTAGCCGGGTGATGTTGCCCCAAGTGGCAACCATTAAGGATGATTTTGAAGAACGTTTAGAGTACACCCGCTTCAACGGCAAGCCTGCAGCGATTATCGAAGTGACCAGCGTGAACGATCAAAACGCCCTCGACATTGCTCAACAGGTTAAAGACTACGTCGAGAAACGCCGTGCCACCTTGCCAGCCAATGCACAATTAGACACTTGGGGAGACTTAACCCACTACCTCAAGGGCCGCTTAAACATGATGATGTCGAACATGTTTTACGGTGCCCTATTAGTGTTTGTGATTTTAGCCCTGTTCCTCGACCTCAAACTCGCCTTCTGGGTGATGATGGGATTACCCGTGTGTTTCCTCGGCACTATGCTGATCATGCCGTTGGAACCTTTCTCCATGACGATCAACATGCTGACATTGTTCGCCTTTATTCTCGTCTTGGGGATAGTGGTCGACGATGCAATTGTGATAGGTGAAAGCGCCTACAGCGAGGTCGAACGGCACGGACACTCGATTGATAACGTGATCCGCGGTGCGCAAAAAGTGGCTATGCCCGCCACCTTCGGGGTGTTAACCACCATCGCCGCCTTTATCCCTATGTTGATGGTCTCTGGCCCCATGGGGATTATTTGGAAATCCATCGGCATGGTGGTCATCATGTGTCTGGCATTTTCACTGGTGGAATCTAAATTTATCCTGCCAGCGCACTTAGCCCACATGAAGTTTAGAAAACCGGGGGAACCCACGGGTTTCTTTGGTCGCTTCAAGGACAGATTTAACAATCGCGTTCAGCACTTTATTCACCACAGCTACCGCAACTTTCTCGAGCGCTGTATCCAACATCGCTACAACGTAGTCGCGGCCTTTATCGGTGTGCTGATTTTATCCATAGCCTTAGTCGCCAGCGGCAAAGTGCGCTGGGTGTTCTTCCCCGATATTCCATCGGACTTTATCCAAGTACAGCTAGAGATGGATGAAGGCAGCTCAGAGCAAAACACCCTCAAGGTGGTACAGGATATTGAAGAAGCCCTGTACAAGATGAACGCCAAAATGGAGAAGGACAACGGCAGCGAAGTGGTGAAGCACAGCTTTATCAACATGAGCTCGCGCACCTCCGCCTTTATCTTTGCCGAACTCACCAAAGGTGAAGACCGGGATGTGGATGGCGAGACGATTGCCGCCGCGTGGCGCGAACAATTACCCGAGTTACTGTCGGTGAAAAAGCTCGATTTCAACGCCAGCGGTAACGGCGGAGGCGGTGGTGACATCTCCTTTAGATTGACTTCGAGCGATCTCGAAGAGTTATCCGCAGCCGCCCGTGAGCTTAAGCAAAAGCTCGCCACCTACGAAGGCGTGTACGACATTGCCGATAACTTCTCCTCGGGTAGCCATGAGATCCGTTTAAAGATCCGCCCCGAGGCCGAAGCGCTGGGTTTAACCTTGTCAGATTTAGCACGCCAAGTCCGTTATGGTTTCTATGGTTATGAAGCACAACGTATTTTGCGTAATAAAGAAGAAATCAAAGTCATGGTGCGCTACCCCTTAGAGCAGCGCCGTACCGTTGGCTACCTCGAGAATATGTTGATCCGCACGCCGCAGGGCAAGTCGGTGCCTTTCTCAACCGTTGCTGAAGTCGAAAAAGGCGAATCCTACGCCTCAATCACCCGTGTCGATGGCAAGCGAGCAATTACCATTATTGCCAATGCCAACAAACACAAGGTGGAGCCTTCCAAGGTTGTGAATGAGATCCAACAGGATTTCCTACCGCAGTTACAGGCCAAGTATCCGAAAATCCAAACCACCCTCGATGGCGGCAGTTTGGATGAGCAGAATGCCATGGTCGGTCTAATGCAGGGCTTCTTCTTTGCGCTGTTTACCATTTATGCCTTAATGGCGGTGCCGCTCAAGTCTTACAGCCAGCCGCTGATCATTATGTCAGTCATCCCCTTCGGGATTATCGGTGCCCTGTTTGGACATTTGATCCAAGGCCTTGCCATGAGCGTCTTGAGTCTCTGTGGTATCGTCGCGCTCGCAGGGGTAGTGGTAAACGACTCCTTGATTCTGGTGGACTTTGTTAACCGGGCGCGGGAGCAAGGGCAATCGGTCAGACAAGCGGCGGTAGATTCTGGCTGCTATCGTTTCAGGGCAATTATCTTGACCTCGTTAACCACCTTCGTCGGTCTTGTGCCTATCATTCTTGAACGCAGCTTACAGGCGCAGATTGTGATCCCTATGGCGACCTCCCTCGCCTTCGGTATCCTGTTCTCGACTGTGGTGACCCTAATTTTGGTGCCTTTGCTGTACATCATTCTCGATGATGTTAAACGTACCTCTAGCCGTTTTTACCACTGGTGGTGGCGTCCAAAAACATCGCAGGAAAGGCATTTACCGACCAATGAGAGTCACAAGGTATCCTTAGATGCCTTTAATGCACCTGACTATAAACAGGATTAGTGGTCGTACAGTCATCATCCTAACCCCATAAAAAAGAGAGCCTAGGCTCTCTTTTTTATCTCTAGCCTGCCCTGACGAGTAAAGCGTTGTGCGATCTAGGTGGCAGTTATCAAGGATCGCATTCGTTACACTCAACCTAAGTGACCGCCAAGATGCCAATAAAGTCGATAGTATGAAAACAGATCGGATGCCAAACTCACATTCTGCTTCAATCCACCCTGCACCACTCAAAGCCACTGAAACCTTAGCCAATGGCAACACAACGGCGGAAGTGTGCACCAATGAAACCTGCGCCAACGAAACCTTAGTCTATGATATTCGCAGGAGTCGTTACCTGAATATCACCGGCCGTTGCACCCTACGCTGCGCCTTCTGCCCGAAACATAATGGCAGTAAACAAATTCACGAGTATCAATTGGCATTGACCCACCAGCCCAAGCCAGAGGAAATCATCCCGCTGTTAGGCAAGGTGGAAGACTTTGAGGAATATGTGTTCTGCGGTTACGGCGAACCGACGATGAATCTGCCGACCCTGCTGGCCGTTGCCAAGGAAATCAAACGCCTTGGCGGCCGTGTGCGGGTCAATACCGATGGGTTAGGCAACCTAGTTCACAGGCGCAACATTCTGCCCGAGTTAGCGGAGTGCGTGGATGGATTATCCATTTCCCTCAACGCCGACAATGAGGCCGCCTATAACCAACATTGCCGTCCAAAACTTGCGGGCTCCTACGCCGCAGTGAACGCCTTTATCGCCCTCGCCCCTCATTATATAGAGCGGGTACAAGTCTCGGCGATTGAGGGACTTGAAGGGGTCGACATCGATCTTTGCCGCGAACAAGTACTCGCCTCGGGCTGCGAGTTTAAGCACAGAGTGCTGGGCGCGCTCGGTTAATTGATCCGCAGAATAGCTGTTGGGTTGATGCATTGCTCGGGATAACAGAGTCGCCGAGCAACTTGCCACTGTCGTAACATTTCATTCGTGTTAACATAGCCTAATTAACAGTTAATCAACCCCAAATCGGCCCATGCTGAAAAAGAACCCTAGCCTACACCCACTCGCGCCATTACTTTCATTGACCCAAGGGCTGCATTGGTCTCACCAACGCCTGTTGGCTGTCGCGAGCCAGTTATCGATGCTGGTGATAGGTATGATTATTTTAACCAACTTAATCATTACCTTAGGTGAACGCCGGTTACAAGAAGAATGGGCAACCCAAAGATACAGTGAATTACAAACCATAGGCACGCTGATCACGGATAAGGTCACCTTTCAGCAGTTTCGCACTCAGCTATTTGCCAAAGACGAATTACTCAAGCAGTACCTCAAAAATCCAACGGCCTCGTCTCAGCAGAAATTGCAGGAAAGTTGGCAGGAGCTAGTGCAGCATATTCCCGAACTGCTCGGCATTGCCCTGTTCGATCCCCAAGGTAATTATAAGTTTGCAACACCTTTAAACTTTAGTCAGGACGCGCTGCCCGCCGCTCTGTTAGGTTCGAGCCGCAACTTAGGTGGCAAAGAAGTCTTTACCTCGCCCTTAGAGTTTGTGCCCCTCAATGGCATGCTCGAACCCTACATGTATCAAATGACTTGGCTTGAGAAACCCGATCAAAGCTCGCTAGGTTACTTGATTACCTACAACTCGATTGTGCAGATGCTAGAGGCGATAAAGCCTGCATTTTCAAGCAATAAATCACCGATGTTAGTGCTAGATACCCAAGGCTTACTCTATGCGGGTGTGAGTGAACTGGCGCCCCTAACCCATATTCCCGATACCTTAGGTGCCAGTTTGCGCCAGAGTTATCCGGCGCTATGGCGGGAAATGTCGATGAGCAACTTTGGCCAATTCCATGGTGAAGATGCCACCTTCGTGTACCTCAAAGTCGAGTTAACCAATCAGCCCGAACTGCGCCGTGAGTATTTTTTACTCTCTTATATTCGTAATGCTGATATCGCCTCCAAGTTTTCCCAATGGCAAAACATCGTTATCATCGCCGCGTTAATCCTGACCTTACTCGCCGCTTGGGTGATCTTACTCAGCCATATGTATCGCCTGCAGTATCGCTCGCGCCAATACAGTATCGATGTGGCCAATGCACTATTTAACAATGATATCGGCTTTATTCTCGCCAATGAGCAGGCACGGATTATCAGTGCCAACCCCAAGGCGGCCGAAGCGACTCAAGTGCCACAGGATGAACTCACAGATCGTAGTCTGCAACGTGCGCTGAATCTCGACGACCTGACCCACGCACAAATGCTCGACCAAGTGCATAGACAGGGTGAATGGCAAGGCAAGCTGTCGCTAGATAATGACAAGGGCTCAAGACTTAGCGTGTGTGTACGCCAAGCGCCGAGATTAGGGCGCGGCTTACCGCATCTGTTAGTCTCCCTTGAAGATATTAGCGCCATGATCGATTGCCAGAATCAAGCCTTCTTAAGCGACTTACTCTGCGATACGACTGTGGCCACAGCGCTGACAGATGCCAATGGTAAGCTGATAAAAATCAATCCGGTATTCGATCAGCTGATGCAGCTTAATGGCGATTTGAATCATGATTTAGCCTCACTGCTCGCCAACGACCTAGGTAACCAGTGGCAGCGGATCACTGCCCAAATCAGCATGCAAGGTCAATGGCAAGGGCAGATCCTCTGCTCGCCCAATCTGCGCCATTCAAATTGTTTACAGGCCACCTTAAAGGGCCATGTGGCCGCCGACGGTGAGATTGATTATATCATCTGTACCTTAGAGCAAGCCGCCGATAGTCTAAGGGGCGCAGAGCCGCGCAGCTTTGTGCCGCACCGCAGCACCATTTTGCAGCATCTTGCCGATTTAGAACGCTATTTTGCATCGCTTTCCCCCCAAAGCCGCAACCACTCAAGCCTGCTAGTGATGGATATCAACCCCGAGGGTTTACTCAGCCATATGAGTGATATCGACCAACTCGAGACACGTCAGCAGGAAGTGGAAGTGCAGCTCTTGCTCGAAATCCCTACCCATTACCAAATCCTTCACTGGCAACTCGGTAAACTGTTGTTGTTACTGCCAGATACCGATGCCACGGCGGCGCATCACTTCGCCCTCAATACCATAGAAAAGCTCAACAGCAATGGCTTAGGTGAAGGGATTAGCATTGGGATTGCCAGCTATCAGGAAGGACAAAGCCTAGAGCAATACCTCAGTAATGCCGAGGTGGCGCTCAAACGGGCGAAGCAGAATAACGATCAGAATATCGGCCAGGCCTTTACTCGTCAGCCTTAGCGGGCGGATTAAAGGAATCGGGTAACTTACTTTGGGTGATCTCGATAATGGCCGAGCGGTTCATGGTGATTTTGTAGCGCGCGTATTCAGGCTCTTCGCGGCCGTCCCGCAGCACTAAAATCAGATTCACTTGGTAACGACGCTCGACCGACTCATGGCTGATCTTGCCCTCAAGTTCCTTATAAATCTTGGCCTTGCCCCGCTCTAAGTAGCGGGCAAAGGGCACAAAACTGAAGTTCACTTGCTCTTGTATGGTCGAATATCCCGCCTGAAACTCGCCATGATTTACCCGAGTGGCAATCTTATAATGCAGGACTTCGGCATCGACCTTATTCTGGCTATGCCGTTGTTTTAGGATTTCGTTAACCTTCTCAGGCAAATCCTGCTGCCGCATAAATTCGAGCCAGACTAATTGCTTAGCGATCACCGACTGACTGGTGGTATCCCTTAAGATACGGCTCCAACGCGGCCGACCACGCTGAATAAAGCGCCAGAGGGCATTACGCACATCGTCCTTAAAGATTTCACGAAATCCGTAAATCACCGCCAGCGTCAGCACTAGCGCTATGGTAAAGCCGCTAAAGACGCCCTGCGCTTCGATAATCAGCGCCGATACCACCAACATCACCAATGCGGTCGCCAGCCCAGTCGTAAACTTCTTAAGGCCAATGCCTAAGGGTTTTAACTCTTCTTTGAGTACCACACCTTGCTGAATTAAGCGCCGCAATAACAGCATTTTATTCGAAATTCGGTTGGGATCTTGCTTAGTCTGCGCCGAGTTATAGTTGTTGGCATCGCGATAAGCACATTCGGTGCGGCACAGGGTCAAGACTCGTTCTTGGATGTCGGCAAAATCGCTGGTGCGGGTAGCATGGGCAAGTACTTTTAGCAGTTGCTGCTCGCAGAACCAGGAAAGATAGTTATCGGCATTCTCGAAATAGGATTTCCATTTAGGATCGCCCGGCTCATTACGGCGAAACTTTTTCAGCAGTTGCGTCACCTGCTCGCACAGCTCATCGAGCGCCAGATAGAAGTGTTCCACATCGGCGATTCGATTGAGTTCTTTGACATCGTTTTCCACCGCGACGGCAAACTGGTAGGCAAACAGGTTTAAGTACAACCGGAATTCTTCCACAGTACGGCGGTTCATACTGGCGAAACGCCCTTGCACCAGTGGCAAGTGCAGCCCTTCGGAGTAGTAAGAGCGGCGTCCCACAATCGCGCTGTGGTAATACTCTTCTTCGTTTAAAGTGTGCGCGCCTATGCCCATTTCCTTTGGTAAAAAGAAATAGAGATCGAGCTGACGATTATCGCCCTTTTCCATCTGATGGCTGAACTTAATCGACAGGGATTCTTCTTGTTTGACACGTATCTTAAACACAACAACCTTATGATTGAGATGGAAGAGTCGGCATTAACACCATGGAAAATATAATCTAAACCGAAAGCGCAGCAAATTCACTGATTAAATTCGGCTATTAACGATTCGACAGCCACAAACAGTGTTACTCGGTTGAAACAAGACAACGGCATAGTCTTGATTCGTGTCGCTATCGAGCACCTCTATGCTGAGATTGTGTCGACCAGATTCACTAAAATGCAGGCTGCTGATGTAGGAAAGGTATTTCATATGTTCGGGCCAAGACTTTTTATCTATATCTTCGGATTCCGTCTTGGTTTTAACTGAAACATTGTAGGTCATGCGGTTCAGCTCCATGCTCTTGACCTCACCCTGCATCAGAATCGCGCCCGCGCTTGAACCATCGAGGTTAAAATAACGGTAATTAATCTGCGCATTGCCCGCCGAGATTAAGACATCGACCAATAAGTAGAATTTACCTTCATCCACTTGTTGCGTATGGCGGTCGAAGAGTTCTGAGCTGCAATTTAAGATCACCGCCTTATTGGAGACAGATTGCAGGTAAATCACCCCGCAGGCGACGATTAGCGCCGAGAGTATAGTCAGATTTATCGTCCACTTGAGCCACTTAGCCACAGATCCCGACCTCCTGAAGCCAGTTTACATCGATAAATTCTTTCGGCCGCCTAAAGTCGCTGATCTTCAAGTTGCGGATCACCGATTGCCCGAGTTTATAACCCCGCATAGTAATGTTGAGCACCTGTTTATCGTGGGAGAGAGAGGAATACACTTCGGACCAATCACTATGACCACAGCGACTCAACCCTTGGCCTAAGCGGTCGCCTAACTCAAACAATAGGGTATTGTTGGTTTTCGAGTTGGCATACAAATGCAGCCGAATATGTTGACCCGAGGCTAGGGGCAAATCGGTGGAGAGCAAAGGCTGCGTCGGCACGCTGTGGTCGATGCGGCTAAGATAAAAACCTGAAATCGCGAGCATAAATCCAAAAACCAGCAACACACTCCACCAAGGTAAGGATTGCAGCCTAGGATAGCGCAAGCTTTTTAGCTTTTGCCCTTGGGTACAGTGCAGCAGATAGCCTTGACCCTTGACGGTTTCAATCAGCCCCTCATATTGGGGCCCGAGGAAAGAGCGGATCATAAAGACCGCCCGCGCTAACGAAGTGTCAGTCAGAGGAGGATGCGCCCCATCGCCAGTCTTCAGCTCATGCTTGGAGACCAGCTTGCCTTGATGTTCAACCAACAGGCTCAACACTTGCAACTCGGCACGGGGAAGGTGCCAAGATTCATCACGAGCCTGTTCGACGAGTAAGCCCCGCTCACGGTCAAACCAACAGCCCCCCACCTGCATAATTCAAACTCCAACCGATAAAATCATCGAATTAAGTCTATGCAAGCCTGCTAATGATTACTGTGATCCCGTTAACCCAAGGGGCTAAATAATTAATTTTCGTGAGCTTCCCCCGCAGGTAAATGAGCATAGAACAAAAATCTGCTTCAGCTCACAGCGATAAATGGTATTTGCAGCCCCCTAGCTTAGTGATAAATCCGCGTAAATTTACATAAATGCCACAAATAATGTGCGTTACCGCAAATTGAAATCGAGCAGAACCACAAAACCACCTAGCAAGCATCGGCTAAAACGATTGTTCTTCTCCCACCGCCAGCGATTTGGGGAGACCAAATATCCCCGGCCTCAAATCACACTATTTATTGCTGTAGTTTCTAGAATGATGTCATCAACCAATGGTTACTGATTGATAAATAAAAGCAATTAATAAAAGAGGATATTCATGATGAGCATTAATCGACGCCAAGCATTAACTCGCATTATCGGTATCAGCACGGCGGCTGCGGGCGCAACTTTAATGGGTACGTCAGCATTTGCGGCGACCAATGCCGACGGTCAATATCAATTAGCCCTCGGGGAAAAACTCAAATATGTGCCACTCGATGCCATGGCAACCGCAAAACTTGCCTACGAGACGGGTGGCGGCTGTATGCACCAAGTGTTTCATTCGGTTATCACTATGCTAGCGCAATCAAATAGTGCCGATGCCGACAAATTTAAAACCATTCCCACCGCCCTTGCGGGGTATGGTTTTGCTGGGGTCACAGGCCAAGGCACACTCTGTGGTAACCTCAACGCTATTGGTATGTTAGTCAACATCTTAGATGATATTAACGGCCAGAATAGCGCGGTTATCGCCAATACCTTCCGTTACTATGAAAACACCACCTTGCCACTATCGACCCCTGAGTTCGTTGCAGGTATCGGCTCGACAGCGGAAAAAACCGCCCTTGTAGGTAGCTCATCGAAAGCCATGAGTGTGCTGTGCCACTCCTCCATCAGTAATTGGTCACGGGCTTCTGGCCTGCCCTTCGCCAAGAAGGGTGAGCGCTGCTATCGCCTATCGGCTTCTATGGCCTATTACTTGGTTGAACTGCTAAACCGTGCCTATCAGGGCGAGAATATTGGCGCCCTCCCCGGCAGTAAACCCTCACTGGAAGCGCAGGATTGCCAAGTCTGCCACGGCAGCACCAGTACCTTAGGTTCGGCGGCAAGTGTTAAAACCGATATGGAATGCACCACGTGCCACACTGGCCACTTCAATTAAGGAGGCAGTGATGAAATACCCATTACTCGCATTAACCCTAGGTACACTCGCCCTTGTTGGCTGTGGTAGTGACGATGATAAATCCGAGGAGATCACGCCTCCGCCACCACCGCCGGTCGAAACCACAGTAAGTATCGATGAGGCCACCCAGATTAATCTGGCGGTAGAACAGTTTGACTCCAACACTGGCAGCTTAGTGTTCTCATTAACCGATGCTAACCAAGCGGCGATTACCGCCGCCAAGAGCTATGACATTTATTACTTTGGTTTCCCTAATAAGGATAAAGCCTCGTCCAATCCTAAGGCATGGAAACGCTGGCATGTGACCCAAAGCTATCGCTGTCAGAGCCAAGGGGAATGTTCGGGTCAACTGACCGAAGTCAAGAATGGCCAATATCAGTTTGAAATCGCGGGTCTCGATTGGCAGCAACAGGACCCCAGTGGCGCCGTGTCCCAAATCAAGGTCGCCATTCAGATCTATGGTGCTAAAGCCAATAATGAACTGACATTAGTCCAAGTCACACCGCAGTAATCCCATCATCGCGCCCAAAAAAAGGCATCCAATGGGATGCCTTTTTATTGCTGATATTAATGACTCCTACAAGCCCACAAATGCCCGCTGGGATAGAACTTAATCAACACGAAATCATTTAAGGTATCCATATCCACAATCTGCATATCGAAACTCATTCTGCCCTGCTCAAATAAGGCTTGGCGGGATTTTCGCACCTCGGCACGCATTAAGTCGGGCACTTCGGTTTGCAGTAGGTCCATTTTTAAATTGGCTTGGTCTAAATTCAGCTTATAAGTCATAGTGCCAGGCTCTAAGGCACTGACTTTGCCGCGGTAAATCAGCGCAGCCAAGTCTTGCCCATCCTGTGCATAGCGATAACTTAACTTAGCGTGATTAGCCTCTATCGCCACATCGAGGGCTAAGCTTTGGCTAAAGGCAGGCAGAGATTCGGCCATAAAAGGCGATTGGTACAGCTTAGCTTGGCAACTCAAATTGAGTTGCTTACTGTTAAAGCTCATGGCGTAAGTGCCCAGCACTATACTGGATAAAACCACAATTATTCCAACTACATGCCATAAACGAAACCTATGGGTTTTCGCCGTTAAATCAGAAAATTTAAGCACAGATCCCCACCATTTTTAGCCATAACTCATCAATCACATCGGCATTAAAATCCTCGGACATCATCTTGATGGTCTCGAATCTCAGCCCATCGGCATCTTCATTTTTTAGCACTAGACTCACAAACTTTTGGTCCGTTGAGATAGTGGCGGCGATGGATTGCCAAGGGAAAATGGCACAAGCCGAAACCTGCACCAGAAAGTGGTCGACTAATGGCTTCATCGAATGGTCCGTCGGCTGCCCCGTATAGAATTGGATCTCTGACAAATCACCATTATGCATAGGTAATTGCGTCGCATAATTGGGCGCGATGCTCGTGGGATGGGAGATCCGAGAGCCAACCCAAAACAGCGTTGCCAAGGTCAAGAGCATCAGCAACATAAACTGCGGCATACCTAGTTTAAAAAGCGGCGAATTAAGCTCGGTACGAGATTGTTTTCTAGGGGTGGCGTAAAGGATAAAACCTTGATTAGCAACATTAACTAATAGATGCGCCGCATCGTCACCGAGAAATAACCTTAAGCGACGAATGGTGCTATTGAGCAAGTCATCAGCACGCATAGACAATTTGAGTTGCGGCCGAATCGCCTGCTGTAACTCCATGCGCGAAACGACTTTGCCGCGCTGTGCACTCAGCAGAGAAAGTATTTGAAATTCATCCGCACTCAATAACCAGCTGCGTCCTGAAGCCGAATCAACCAGCACTTGTTCCTGTGCATTAAACCAACAAGCGCCTATTTGCATCTCGGCCTCTTTCATCATCTTACTTGAGACCGAGTATACAATTCGAGCTAAAACAACGCAGTGATCTTAATGCCACCTAACATGGTCAGATGAATAATCTGTGAAACACATCAATAAAACATTTAATGCTAAAAACAAACGACGATACATAGTGTTTCATTTGTTTTTAGAACATTGCAGCATTGAGCCACATATGTACCAAAATGCTAGCAATATAGCCAAGCGCGATCACAGGTGTCCAACGTAAATGGGCGCCGAAGGTGTAAATCCCCCTAGCCTGTCCCATCAAGGCAACCCCGGCCGCACTGCCGATGGATAATAAACTACCCCCAACGCCCGCGGTTAAGGTCACCAGTAACCATTGACCGAGGGCCATCTCTGGGTTCATGGTCAATACGGCGAACATCACTGGAATATTATCGACAATCGAAGACAACAGACCAATAGCCACGTTGGCATAAGTTGCATCCCAATGGGAATACAGTGCCTCAGACACTAAGCTCAAATACCCCATAAAGCCAAGGCCGCCCACACATAACACCACACCGTAGAAGAACAGTAAGGTATCCCATTCGGCGCGGGAGATCCGGCTAAACACATCGAAGGGCACCACGCTGCCAAGTTGTTGTAGTCGTTGTTTATCCTGACGTAATTCCGCCTTTGCACGCTCACGGGCAACGGATTTGTCGAAGGTCTTACGCAGGTAATAACCAAAGAACTGTAGGAAGCCCAGACCCGTCATCATCCCAAGCACAGGTGGCATGCCGAAGAAGGAATGAGCACACACTGCCGTCGCAATGGTCAGCAGGAATAACGCCACGATACGTTTCGCACCGGGTTTAGTGTACACCTGCTCTTTTTCTGGCTCTGGCACATAACGTGGAATAAACACGCTCATAATCGCCGCAGGCAAGGCAAAGTTGACCAAGGCGGGAATAAACAGATGGAAGAAGTCAGCAAAGTGCACTAAGCCCTTTTGCCACACCATCAGGGTGGTGATATCGCCAAAGGGACTAAAGGCACCGCCCGCATTCGCCGCAACCACAATGTTGATACACGCCAGCGTAATAAATTTGCGCTGCCCCGCGCCGACCTTCATCACCACGGCACACATCAATAATGCAGTGGTTAAGTTATCGGCCACTGGCGAGATAAAGAACGCCATAAACCCCGTCAGCCAGAACACGGTTCGCAGACTAAATCCCCGTCCGACTAACCAACCGCGGATCGCATCGAATAAGTTACGTTCCTCCATGGCGTTGATATAAGTCATCGCCACTAATAGGAAGAGTAATAACTCGGCGTATTCCAGTAGATTGTGCTTAAAGGCTGCCTCGGAAACCTCCGACATGCCATTTTGCACATACACAAAACCTATCATGCCCCAAATAATGCCGGCTGCGACCAATACGGGTTTGGATTTACGCAGGTGCAGCGCCTCTTCGGCCATCACCAAAATATAGGCGAGCACGAAGACGCATACGGCAATATACCCCACTGATGCAGCGGTTAAATCGAGCCGTTCTGTTCCTTCGGTCATTGCCCAAACTGCTGGTGAGAATCCGCTCAATATTGCAACGCAGAATAGGCTAGCGAGCACCACTCCACTGTTTTTAAACCACCGCTGTAATTTCATCAAAGTTGATCTCTGCAAGGGAAATTAGTTCGAAAATTACCATAGCTCGGGCTCTGTAAATTTTGACAAAACGCAACTTTCTATGCATTTCCCGATAACCAAGGGCATCTACAACATTAATTTTTGTATAACTACAGACATAACTAATAAAGAATTAACTAACTTTGTTTCAAGTTAGTCCAAAAACAGCCAATAAAAAAGCACCTCTCGGTGCTTTTTTATTGATATCAATCACATTGATTAGAACGAATAGAGCAAGGTCATATTTGTTTCGGTATCAGTGCTCTTTTTATCATCCAGCGGCTCGCTGTTGTAACGCACGATAATCGCAAACTTCATCGCCAAGGCGCCAATAATATTGGCCGTCAGCGAGGTTTCTGAACGCGCATCTAATTTATCGCCGTAGTCGGCCACAAAACGTTGCTGGAATTTTGAGGTTTCAGTGATTTCAGTTTCGAAGTTGATCACGCCGTGGGCAACCACGCTGTCATTCGAATCTGTACCTTCTAGCAGGGCTTGCTCTGAATCGAGGCGTTGATAGATGTAACCGGGACCGATTTCCACATCCAAGAAGGTCTTGCTGGTGTCATAGAGTCTGTGACCATAACCCGCAGCACCTGATACTGTGTAGTCATAACCGGTAAAAGGGTCAACTTCGTAGTTAGCGTTGGCAAACAGATAGCTGCGATCTGTCATCTTATAGTTGCCTTGAGCACCCGCTAAATAACGTTTAGCTGTCACTTCACCCGTATCTTCTTTGTACAAACCTTCTAAAAGATATTGGTTTTCCCAGTCACCCAGTTCGTGTTTTAGGCTTAAGCGGCCCTTATAGGATGAGGTATCGGTGTTACCTGTGGTTAAGGTTGCACCTAACTCGGCTTCACCTGCGAATGTCTTGTCGCCTTTTACAAAATCGGCTCCCGCATTAGCCATAAATGGCGCAGTCATTAATAGCGCTGCGGTCAGTACTTTCTTCATGTTTATCCGTTCCTGTTGCGTTTTATCCCCTAAAAAATCTGCGCAATACTAACATTTACGATTAAAAAATGAAAATTCAACGGTTTTTTGCATAAAAAAGCCCGCTAATCAGCGGGCTTTTAAACATGCTTTAAGCCTTACAGGTTGATCTTAGGGTCTAAAGCACCTGACTGATAAGCTTTGTACATTGCTTGTAAAGACAAAGGCTTAATCTTAGAAGCTTGACCCGCACAACCAAAGGCTTCGTAGCGAACAGTACAGATGTCTGCCATCGCTTCCATAGAGGCTTTCAGGAACTTACGTGGGTCGAACTCGCTTGGGTGTTCGGCCAAGTATTTACGTACCGCACCGGTAGACGCTAAGCGCAAATCGGTATCGATGTTCACTTTACGCACGCCGTGTTTGATACCTTCAACGATTTCTTCTAATGGCACGCCATAAGTTTCAGGAATCTGACCACCGTATTGGTTGATGATCTGTAACCATTCTTGAGGTACTGAAGATGAACCGTGCATCACTAAGTGAGTGTTAGGAATGCGGGCATGGATTTCTTTGATGCGGTCGATACGCAGAACATCACCCGTTGGTTTACGGCTGAACTTGTATGCACCGTGGCTAGTACCAATCGCAATCGCCAGCGCGTCAACATGGGTATCAGCAACGAAGCGTGCCGCTTCTTCTGGGCTGGTCAGCAGTTGGTCGTGGCTTAATACGCCTTCTGCGCCCACACCGTCTTCTTCACCGGCAGTACCGGTTTCTAAGCTGCCTAAACAACCGATTTCACCCTCTACAGACACACCACAAGCGTGGGCGAATGCTACGGTTCTGCGAGTCACATCAACGTTGTACTCGTAAGAAGCAGGGGTTTTACCGTCGGCCATTAATGAACCGTCCATCATGACTGATGACATACCTAATTGGATAGAACGCTGACAGATATCAGGATCGGTACCATGGTCTTGGTGAATACAGACTGGGATATCTGGATACTGCTCAAGTGCAGCCGTCATCAGGTATTTTAAGAATTGTGGACGCGCATATTTACGTGCACCCGCAGAGGCTTGCACGATAACTGGGCTGTCTGTAGCTTCAGCGGCCTGCATGATGGCGCGCATTTGCTCAAGGTTGTTTACGTTGAACGCTGGCACACCGTATCCATGCTCTGCCGCGTGATCGAGTAGTTGTCGTAGGGAAATTAACGCCATTTTTTAACTCCAATAATAGGGTGACTGTCACATCAACGTTAGGTCACCGAGGTCGCTATCGTTTGGATGGATTTTTATGCTCAATCACTCAAGAACAACTTAGTCGTCTTAAGAGAATGAGCGGTTTTTTATAATTTTTTTATCAAGTTTTAGTGCCATCGCAGCACCCTGCCGCGATGGCGCAATACCTAACTCAATATTAGGCACCGCGTTGTTTTAGCATAGCTACAGCCGGTAACTCTTTACCTTCTAAAAACTCAAGGAAAGCGCCGCCACCAGTAGAAATGTAAGAGACTTTATCGGCGATATCATACTTGTCAACCGCCGCTAAGGTGTCACCACCGCCAGCAATAGAGAAAGCTTTAGAATCAGCGATAGCTTGTGCGATACGCTTAGTACCTTCACCGAATTGGTCGAACTCGAACACGCCCACAGGGCCGTTCCATACGATAGTGCCAGCAGACTCAATGATTTTCGCTAACGCTTCGGCGCTGTCGGGGCCGATGTCGAAAATCATGTCGCTATCGCCCACTTCATTGACCGCTTTTAAGGTCGCGGCAGCTGTAGGGCTAAACTCACCCGCAACAACCACATCGGTAGGCACAGGGATGTCGCCACCGCGGCTTTGGGCGTTCGCCACTAAGCGCTTAGCTTCATCGATTAAATCAGCTTCATACAGTGACTTACCAACATTATGGCCCGCCGCAGCGATAAAGGTGTTGGCGATACCTCCACCCACAACTAATTGGTCAACGATGCCAGATAAGCTTTCTAATACGGTCAGCTTAGTCGACACTTTAGAACCGCCAACGATGGCCACTAATGGGCGCGCTGGGTTGTCTAAGGCTTTGCCTAACGCTTCTAATTCTTGTGCTAATAATGGGCCTGCACAGGCGATAGGAGCGTGTAAGCCAACACCATTGGTTGACGCTTCTGCGCGGTGAGCGGTACCGAAGGCATCCATCACATACACATCACATAAGGCCGCCATTTTCTTTGACAGGGCTTCGTCGTTTTTCTTCTCGCCTTTGTTAAAGCGAACGTTTTCAAACACAACCACTTCGCCTACCGCAACTTCAACGCCGTCTAAATAGTCGGTCGCTAAACGGACGGTGCAAGACAGAGCTTTGGCCAAGTAATCGACCACAGGTTGCATGGAGAATTCGCTGTTGTATTCACCTTCGGTTGGACGACCTAAGTGAGACATCACCATTACCGCAGCGCCTTTGGCAAGGGCTAATTCGATAGTGGGAAGAGAGGCGCGCAGACGTGCATCACTGGTGACGACGCCGTTGCTGACTGGCACATTGAGATCTTCACGAATAAGCACTCGCTTACCTTGGAGATCTAAATCTGACATATTGATAATTGCCATGGTAACGCTTCCTTTTATAATCAAAAAAACAAACTGGTTTTTGCATCAATCGGTTAGCTTAGTAGCTACTCGGCACTCGACATCCCGTCGAATTGGCCACTAGGCTTAACCCATTGGTATAAATTCTTATCTTCAGCTTTGTTTAGCTGCAATCATCGCCAAACTGGTATCTAGCATACGATTTGCAAAGCCCCACTCGTTATCGCACCACAGCAACAGTTTAACCAACTGTCCTGCGCTCACCCGAGTTTGGGTGCCATCGACAATACTTGAGCGCGGATCATGGTTAAAATCACAGGATACGAGCGGCTCATCAGTATAGCCTAAGATACCGTTAAATCGTCCATTGGCCGCCAATTCTAACACTTGATTGACGGTCGCAATATCCACTGTTTTATCTAATGTTACCGAAAGATCGATAGCAGTAACGTTGATCGTGGGAACGCGCACCGAAATCGCCTCAAACTTGTCTTTCATGTGCGGCAAAATCCGCTCGATACCACGGGCAAGTTTAGTGTCGACGGGGATGATTGACTGACCCGCAGCTCGGGTGCGGCGTAAATCATCATGATAGGCATCAATCACTTGCTGATCGTTCATCGCCGAATGGATAGTCGTAATCGCGCCACTTTTCACACCAAAGTGTTTATCCAGCACGTCGATGACGGGCACGATACAGTTGGTCGTACAAGAAGCATTGGAGACCACGGTATGCTCGGCGCGCAGTAAGTCTTGGTTCACACCGTAAACGATAGTGCCGTCAACATCGGCAGAAGAAGGGTGACTGATTAAGACCTGTTTGGCGCCTGCGTGGATATGGGCCTCGCAGCTGTTGCGATCTAAGATGGCGCCTGTCGCTTCATAGACGATGTCGATGTCCATCTCACCCCAAGGCAACTTGGCTGGATCCGGTTCATGGAGAATTTTGATGACGTCATCGCCGATCAGCATCTGATCATCGACTAATTTGACTCTGGGCTGAAACCGACCGTGAGTAGTGTCGTACTGGGTCAGATGAATGATGGCTTCAGGCTTAGCCAACTCGTTGATTGCGACAATTTGTATTTGCTGACGTTTTCCGGACTCATATAAAGCGCGAAGGATTGAGCGGCCAATACGACCATAACCATTGATTGCGACTCGGATCATTGAGGTCTTTATTTCCTCTTAACAATACTGCATATACAAAAACGGCCTGCAAACGATTGCAGGCCGCATTATACAGATTAACCTTTCAAAAGTTTAACCTTTTGTCGGTAATCTCATCACCTAAGCGATTAGCCTAGTGATTTTGCAGCATTCAGCACATTTTCAACGGTGAAACCGAAATGCTTCAGCAGCACGTTGCCTGGCGCAGACTCACCAAAAGTGGTCATGCCAACAACAGTGCCTTCGAAACCAACATACTTGTACCAGAAGTCAGTATGTGCCGCTTCGATAGCGATACGCTTAGTCACAGCTTTTGGCAGTACAGACTCTTTGTAAGCGGCATCTTGCTTATCAAACTCAGTGTTTGATGGCATAGAAACCACGCGAACTTGTTTGCCTTGCTCGGTCAGCGCAGCTGCTGCTTCTACCGCTAATTGCACTTCACTACCGGTCGCAATCAGGATGTACTCAGGCGTACCTGCACAGTCTTGCAGTACGTAAGCGCCTTTTGCCACATTCGCTAATTGCTCTGCAGTACGTGCTTGAGCCTTCAGGTTTTGACGGCTGAATACTAGCGATGTTGGTGCATGACGACGTTCGATAGCCGCTTTCCAAGCCACTGCGGTTTCAGCCGCGTCACATGGGCGCCATACCGCCATGTTTGGCGTCATACGCAGGTTAGCTAATTGCTCAACTGGTTGGTGAGTTGGACCATCTTCACCTTGACCGATAGAGTCATGGGTATAAACGAAGATGTTTTGAATGCCCATCAGTGCAGACATACGTACTGCGTTACGTGCGTATTCCATGAACATCATGAACGTCGCGCCGTAGTTGATGAAACCACCATGGAGTGACACACCGTTCATGATGCCACTCATACCGAACTCACGTACACCGTAGTACACGTAGTTACCTGCTGGATCTTCTTGAATACCTTTAGAACCTGCCCACAAGGTCAGATTAGAACCCGCTAAGTCAGCACTGCCGCCTAACAGTTCAGGCAGAACCGCACCGAAAGCGGCAATCGCGTTTTGTGACGCTTTACGGCTCGCAATACCTTCGCCTTTCGCTTGGCATTCTTGGATAAAGGCTTGCGCTTTAGCTTCGAAATCGGCTGGTAATTCACCTTTCAGCACACGGCGCTCGTATTCGGCAGCCAGTTCTGGGTAAGCAGCAGCGTAAGCGGCAAACTTGTCGTTCCATGCTGCTTCACGGGCGTTACCGGCTTCTTTCGCATCCCAACCTGCGTATACGTCAGCAGGGATTTCGAATGGCGCATGTGGCCAGCCTAAGAATTCACGGGCCGCTGCGATTTCAGCATCACCTAATGGCGCGCCGTGGCAATCGTGGCTGCCAGATTTGTTTGGCGAACCAAAACCGATAATGGTTTTGCAGCAGATCATGGTTGGCTTGTCGGTCACGGCTTTTGCTGCTTCGATAGCCGCGCGAATCGCATCGCTGTCGTGACCATCAACGTTAGCAATCACGTGCCAGCCGTATGATTCGAAACGTTTTGGCGTGTCATCGGTAAACCAGCCTTCAACATGACCGTCAATAGAGATGCCGTTGTCATCCCAAAATGCGATCAGTTTGCCTAGGCCTAAGGTACCTGCCAGAGAACAAGCTTCGTGGGAAATACCTTCCATTAAGCAGCCATCGCCGAGGAAGCAGTATGTGTAGTGGTCAACAATATCGTGACCTTCACGGTTGAATTGTGCCGCTAAGGTTTTTTCTGCAATCGCCATACCCACAGCGTTGCTGATCCCCGCCCCTAATGGGCCAGTGGTGGTTTCAACACCAGGGGTGTAGCCGTATTCTGGGTGACCCGGAGTTTTTGAATGTAACTGACGGAATTGCTTCAGTTCATCGATAGGCAGGTCGTAGCCAGTCAGGTGTAATAAAGAGTAGATCAGCATAGATCCGTGACCGTTAGAGAGGATAAAACGATCTCTATCTACCCATTTCGGATTGTTCGGATTGTGCTTAAGGAAATCATTCCACAGCACTTCAGCAATATCTGCCATGCCCATTGGGGCGCCAGGGTGGCCTGAATTTGCTTTTTGAACTGCATCCATACTTAACGCACGGATTGCGTTGGCGAGTACTTTACGGGAAGACATGCTCTCTCCTGCTTAATTTGTGGGGTCTAGCGGGCAATTTGGACGCATATTTTCCCCTACATAGCGAAGCGACGCAAACGAAAATTGCATTCCACTGTCCAGTCTGGTGGATTACACCTTTGAAGGTTTAGGCGAATTCATCTTAAAACACATTAAACACATTTGTAATACAATAATTCAAATATGTTATATCCTTTATTACATTGCACCCCATAGCGATAAGGCTACAACCTTGGTTTGAGCTTAGCTCAGCGACAACTTACCCAGCTCATCTGGAACAAAAACCACATACCACTATCAATTCATTGAGTTAGAGCAGAAACTCCAGCGCCGCAAACTCAGCCCGATTTGGGGCTTACCTCACTTTACACACAAATATTTAGTTTAGGGGGTGTCAACCAAGGGAAATTCCACTAAAATAGCCGTCTAGATGTAGATGCTTCTACACGTTTGATTGCTAACGACGAGATTTTCCTACTATGGCAAAGCACTTGTTTACTTCTGAGTCGGTCTCAGAAGGTCATCCCGATAAGATTGCAGATCAGATTTCTGATGCTGTGCTAGATGCGATTCTGGCCCAAGATCCTAAAGCACGTGTTGCGTGCGAAACGTATGTCAAAACTGGCATGGTATTAGTAGGTGGCGAAGTGACCACCTCTGCCTGGGTTGATATTGAAGAGCTGACCCGTAAAACGGTTCGTGAAATTGGTTATGTCCATTCAGATATGGGCTTCGATGCCGATTCTTGCGCAGTATTAAATGCGATTGGTAAACAGTCTCCAGACATCAACCAAGGTGTCGACCGTGCCGATCCAAAAGAACAAGGTGCCGGCGACCAAGGTTTAATGTTTGGTTATGCCAGCAACGAAACTGACATTCTGATGCCAGCGCCAATCACCTATGCCCACGCATTAGTGAAGCGCCAATCAGAAGTGCGTAAAGATGGCACTCTGCCATGGTTACGCCCAGATGCGAAAAGCCAAGTCACCTTCGCTTACGAAGACAACAAAATTGTTGGTATCGATGCGATCGTACTGTCTACCCAACACAGCCCAGACATCGCCCAAGCGGATCTGATCGAAGGCGTGATGGAAACCATCATCAAGCCAGTTCTGCCAGCACAATGGCTGAACAAGGACACTAAATACTTCATCAACCCAACTGGCCGTTTCGTTATCGGTGGTCCAATGGGTGACTGTGGTTTAACCGGTCGTAAGATCATCGTAGATACCTACGGTGGTATGGCGCGTCACGGTGGTGGTGCTTTCTCTGGTAAAGATCCATCAAAAGTTGACCGTAGTGCGGCCTACGCTGCCCGTTACGTAGCGAAAAACATCGTTGCAGCAGGCCTAGCGGACCGTTGTGAGATCCAAGTGTCTTACGCTATCGGTGTGGCTGAACCTACGTCTATCAGCGTTGAGACTTTTGGTACAGGTAAAGTGTCTGAAGAGGTCTTAATCAAGTTAGTCCGTCAACACTTCGACCTGCGTCCATACGGCCTGACTGAAATGCTGAACCTAGCTCGCCCAATCTATCAAGCAACCGCCGCTTATGGTCACTTTGGCCGTAACGAGTTCCCTTGGGAAGCGACGGATAAAGCTGACGCACTTCGCGCCGATGCTGGTCTGTAATCTGCATTAAGCTCATGCTTTCGCTTGTAAAAAACCGCCTTAGGGCGGTTTTTTTATGCTTAGGATGTATTGCCTAACCCCATCATAATCAGCAAGATGGCTTTCACTATAGGCAAAAGACAGGGACTCAATGAAGCCGTTAATTGCACAACTCCAATCCTGTTCTTGGGCGACCAAGGTGGGCCATAGCGAGCCAAGGGCAAAAACCTTAGGCAACCTTGAAGAAATCACCACTTATCTTGAAAAGGATCCAGACCGTTTTTTCGAACCGCCCTACTCCGAACCCTATGAAAGCTTATGCGTTAGCGACCATCAGCAAGCCGACAGATTAAAGCCCCAAGTCGCCAGTGAACTTGTCGCCCAAATCGCTAAAGCCGCCTATCTGGAAACCTGGGAAATAGTGCCCGTTGCTGAGATTTGCGCACTAGTCTCAGATGATGCCGATACCTTAGCCACTTTACTGTTAGCCGATGCAACACTCTCAGAATTTACCCAAGAACGTTTAGCCTGGTACTTACAAGGACGGCTTCCTTTTGGCTATCAAGGGAATTATCCGACGGGAGAATGGTTAATCCTATAACTCGGATTAACAGTGGTCAAAATGGGCGTTTTGCATACACAGCAGGTTTATCTGCGCGGCGGATAACAGTGCACAGTCTTGCACACTGATTATCCTTGCACCTTGAACGGCCTCAGGTGTTAAACGTTCTATAGCCGCGCTGTAGGCATTGGTTCTGCCGCAATCGAGCCAACTATCCTCAATCTGCAGCCAATAGTGGGGGCGACTGTCGTCGCAATCGACTTCAAATCCACGGGCTGTACATCGCTGCAACTCGCACTCGGATAGCAAGACTCGCAAATTATCCCAAGCCGACAAATTGGCATTGGCGTATGTCGTCAGCAGATTGCTGACCAAGGTATCACTCACTATTTCTCTCCAACCAAAAGGCTTTAGCCTCGGGCCCTGGCATCGCCTTGGCGTATAACCAGCCCTGCACATAACTCCCCCCTGCCGCTTTAACAAACTCGGCCTCTTCAAGGGTTTCAACCCCTTCGGCAATCAAACTAAAGCCTAAACTATTACAAAGCTTACAGATTTGCAGATACAAGGTACGCCCTTTGGGCTCACTGGTATTGGCCAAAATACTACGGTCGAGCTTAATACCATCGACATTGATCCGACTCAGTAAACTTAAGCTAGAAAACCCTGTACCGAAGTCATCTAAGAAAAAGCTAAACCCATGTTGTTTAAGCTGCTTCATGCTGTTATCGATACGATTTAAATCCAACATAAAGGCCGATTCTAACATCTCAATTTCGACTCGGTTGGCGACGCAGCCTAACCTTTCATTCATGGTCGCCAACAATTGGGGATCGGTAATATTGTTTGGGTCGATATTGATGCTCACTTTTGGGTAAAAACCTTCTAATTCCCAGCGAGCGAGATCCTCTGCAACTGTATTAATCACAAAGCGGTCGATGATATGGGAATAACCCGCACGCTGAAAGGCATCAATAAAATACGGCCCCTTTAACTTACCATGCTCATCCTTCAGGCGAATAAGCGCCTCATATCCAACAACATGATTAGTGCTTAAGGCAATTTTAGGCTGATAGTGTAGTTGCAACTCCCCCGCCAAGACTTCTTTGATGGTCTTCTCGAGGTTCAATTCAGCCTTAAGTGATTCGGACTGCTGCTGTGAATAATGCTGCTCCGTCATACGGTCTATATCTGCTTGAAACTGCACACGTTTGATTAATTCACTATCAAACTCATAGTGCTCAGACATCAAGGAGAAACGTCGTACAAAGGGCAGATAAATCAATACCCCAAGTCCTATCAATAACACTTGGAAAAACACCGCACTCAGGTGGCCGCTGGCAATGTAAGCGTTGAGCAATGGCGGCGTGATCCAAGGGAAACTGTGACCCTCAAAGCTTAAGATCCCAACATGGATAGCACTGTAAGCTAAGATAAAATTAATCAGCGGCGACAGGATAAACGGCACTAATAAGCGCGGATTAAAGATAATCGGTAGGCCGTAAATCAGAATTTCATTGATGTTAAAAATCGCAAAGGGCGTGGCAATTTTCGCAATATGCCGAGTGGCACTGTCTTTAGCGCCAATAAAAATGGCAATGATCAGCGATAGAGTGGCACCGCTACCGCCATAGAGAATAAATAAGTCCATAAACTGGCTCGCCGTTAAATGCGGTACCAGTTGCATTAAGCCATTATCGACGCCAATCAGCAGTAGATAGGCGTTATCGCCATGCACTCCAAAACACCAGAGCACATGGGTGAGCAGGATCCGCATAAACAGTTGCACGCCGAGGCTCGCTTGTTGCAACCCTTCGATAAATGGGGCAAATAACCATTCTAAAAAGATTGAAGCTTCGGCAACAACGGCGAACAGGCCAATAAAACCAATCACTATCGGGAAAAATAAATTTAAATGTTGCTTTAAGTAACGGCTCAGCGCCTTAGCCTTTATCAGTTGCAGCCTCTTCCATGCACTCAAAAAACGTAATAAATAGGCAGAGATAATTGGCAAAACCGCAATCCGCGGATCCGCCAAAATGGCGCGTACATAATCGAGATTAAATACATTACCTGTATCTTGGGCATTAATGGCGAGTAAAATACTGAGCGACAAAGAACACACCACAATCGCCGACAGCTGTAGATATTTAGCGAAGTGAAAGGACAAAGAAATCAGTGCAAGTAATGGAAAAATCTTTGAAAGTTGCACCGAAAAAAAACTAATTCCCTGATGAAATGCAGAGCCTTGCCAAGTCGGCATGCCAATGTCGAGTAATGCAATGATCAGGGATAGAAACGAATTAATCAAAATAAAAGGCAGTAACGCGATAAAGGATTCACGTATCGAAATGAGAAAACTTCTATCAAGAAATTGGCGTAGCTCAAACTTCATAGCAGCATTTATATTGATTAGTATTCTCTAACCATAGTCGATACAGAGTATTCCTCATAACGATATGCACTAAATACTGAGTTTCCAAGCAAGAACAAGTGTCAATCTGGATGTTCACTAAGCTTGAGTGCGCGCCACCATTAAATAGTAATCTCTTGCCGAAACGGTAAAGAAATCGACCACTTGCATTGTGGCTTTTTGAGTATGAGCGGCAAAGGAACGCTCGTTCTCCTCGGCAATAAAGGTCACCGCATAGGCAAAATGAGGGGCAAGTTGCTGATAAATCCCCTTCACCAAAGCTTCAAAAATCCCCTGACCTCGATAGTGTTCATCTATCCAAATGGGGCCATACTGACAAGTGTTCTGCTTTGTTAACTTAGGGCCATCCCACTCGGCCTTAGCTAAGCGATTAAGGAGCGTGCGATAAACTGGCCAAGTTTCGAAAAAGGCCCAACGCCCGGCAATCACATAACCAATAATCCGCCCTTTATCCTCGGCCACCACCACCCAATGTCGAGTGACTAATTCGGTCAGTTCACTACGGCCAAAGGCTTGCCCCTCCAAGCCCATTGCCGAAGACGCCAGTTCATCATTGAGGAAGGTTTTTTCTAATAAAACTAAAGAATCAATATCTTGTGTCGTAGCAGGGCGTATATTTACTGTCATTATCTAAACTCAATTTGGCGAGTAATATGGCTGGCGGCGCGCCAGTATACAGGAGTCCTAAATCATCCCAATAATAGATGCATAAAAACTGATGTTTTTTTAGCCCATTGATTTGCAAATTATCCTGTTGTTTCCCAAACTTAAGGCATATTTTTGCCCTTTAGGCGCCACCATGTTGCCCGAAACCATCAACCCCAATGTCAGCCTGCTCGATAGTGACCACCAGCAAGTCAATCTCGGTCGCTGGATGCATCAATGCGAGTTGATTAAAAGCTATTACAGCGCCACCAGTGTGTTTGTGCTGCAAATGACTCAATCTGGTTTTGAAGTGATTGTCAGCTCAGTGAGCGAAACGCCACTCTTTACCTCAGGCACTTTGTTTGCGAGCGACTTCCCCCTGTTTGAACAACTTAAACATAGTCCGGCGGAAGGAGACTATCTTAATCTCGGCCGTTTTATGCTCGATGAATTGCCACGGGATTTCGATGGTATTCAACATATTCTCTCCCGCCCTATCGCTTGGCCCGACGGCAGCCAATTTGGTTCACTGTGCGTGTTAAATCCCCATATGGTCGAGCCCGCGAGCAACAGCGCCATGCTCGAGCCCTTCCAAATTTTGCTGCAGCAGGAATTATCCCTGTTATGCCAAAACCATCGAATTGAATCCCTATCGATGCGCGATCAAGAGACCGGCATGCTCAACCATTATGGTTTTATGATGATGGCGCCTAGGCAACTCAATCTAGGACGACGTTTTGGCGCCCATGCGGGAATCGTCTTCTTCGAGTTAACTGAAGCAAATTCGTCGGAAAATACTTTAGAAGAGAAACACCATAGACTGCTGGGCAATTTGGTCCAAGATACTATTCGCACCGCCGATGTGGCCGCCCATTACAGTGAGACTCAATTTGTGGTGTTAGCTTTCGTCGATAGCGAACGCGATATATTGCACATTATGAAGCGGGTCGAAAAACAATTAGAACAACAAAACCCCCATCTAAAACTCGATGCCAGTTACAGCTTCTTTACCCCAGAATCGACGGCCAAGTTAGCGCCTATGATGGAAGATGCGCGCTGCAAACTCAAATCCATGCAGCCAGAGCCTGAAGCAAACCAAGCAAATCAAGCGCCCAAATTCGATGCCGAGCAGTATGATAATCCCGCCGCCGACTCGGCCGAGCTCTAGCTTTTACGCGGGATTAATCTTTAGGAAGCTCATCCTGACGCTTCGCCCATTGGATAAACAGCACCACGGGATAGGGTGACATCAATACGAGTCCTAAACCAATGAGGCTTGAGATCAGTAACATACCGCTGATTTCTAGACTCCATTGGGTCAACATATAGATCCCAAGTCCACAAACTAACATCAAAACACCTAACCAATGTAAAAACTTCAATAAATTCATAGTGCTTTTAATGGTATCTGTCATATAAACCTCTTTTTATCTCCCGCTAAACTTGTACACTATGGCCATGAATACGGAAAAAGGAACTGAGACAATGTTAAAACAAACATTTCTATTAAGCGCATTACTTTTTGGTTTAACCGCATGTCAGAGCACTGACGTTGCCAATCAGGACACAGTGCCATTACAGGGAAGCTGGCATATTGAAGCCGTTCAAGGGCAACCCACAGTGGATTACAGCCCTGCGCAAATCACCTTCGCTGATGAAGGTAAACTCTCTGGCAATAACAGCTGCAACAACTTCTTTGGCCAATACAGCCAGCAGGGACAGGCGCTAAAAATCATTCCTGGCGGCAGCACGATGAAGGCCTGCGTCGATGCGCTGATGCAGCAGGAGCATAAAGTGATGCAAGCCCTGCCGTTGGTCGCTAAGGCCAAGTTAGTGCAAGGTCGTTTAACTCTGCTTAGCAGCGACGATAAGCCCGTCCTTGTCTTAAGCCAGCTTAAATAAGCTCGCTTCGATAATAAAAAACCGCCTAGTTGGCGGTTTTTTATTACTCGATGAATTAGCTTTTCGTCGCGGCGTTTTCACTCGCGGCATTTTGCTCGGCAATCATAGCGCTCTGCACCATGTCGGCATTGTAATGCTCAACATCGAGCTCATCTTCCGACTTAGCAATCACAGTCGTCGCCACTAAGTCGCCAGAGACGTTTACCACGGTGCGCGCCATATCGAGAATACGGTCAATCCCCGCAATCAAGGCCACGCCTTCTAAGGGCAAGCCCACGGTCGAGAGCACTAAGGTCAACATCACTAAGCCCGCACCCGGCACACCCGCAGTACCGATTGAAGCTAAGGTCGCGGTTAAAATAATCGTTAGATAGTCGACCCAAGTTAAATCGATACCAAAGGCCTGCGCCACAAACAGCGCGGTCACGCCTTGATATAAAGCCGTACCATCCATATTGATGGTGGTGCCTAAGGGCAGCACAAAGCTAGAGATCTTCTTATTTACCCCGAGATATTCGCTCGCACATTTCATGCTTGCAGGTAAGGTCCCCGCCGAACTTGAGGTGGTAAATGCCACCGCCATCGCATTGCTGATCCCCTTGAAAAAATGCAGTGGATTCAGCTTGGCAAATAGGCGCAGCACTATGCTATAGAAGCCTAACACATGGATAATACAGCCAATATATACGGCAATAATCACTTTAATCAGCGGCCACAGCATGTCGATGCCATACTCGCCCGCGACCCATGCCATCAAGCCAAATACCCCGTAAGGCGCAAGCTTCATCACCATATCGGTGAGTTTATACATGGCCTCGGCAAGGCTTTCAAATACCTTGATCGCAGGCTTACCATGGTCGCCAATCAAGACCAAGGCAATCCCTAGGGCCACGGCAAACACAATGACTTGCAGGATTTGGCCACTCGCCAAGGCGGCAACAGGGTTGGTAGGGACTATATCAATCAGGGTTTGCATCACCGAAGGCACTTCTTTCGCCGTTTGTACCGCTTCGTGTTGCAGTAAAGGCACGCCCGCCCCGGGTTGCACCACATAGCCCACGGCTAAACCTAGGCTGATCGCAATCGCGGTGGTACAGAGGTAAAACGCAAAGGATTTAAACCCAATTCGGCCCATTTTGGCGGTGTCTTCCATTGAAGTCACACCGACAATCAATGAACAAAACACTAAAGGCACAATCAGCATCTTGATGGTATTCACAAACAGGGTGCCAATAGGTTTCAGGTAAGAAGCCTGCTCACCTAAGCTGACGCCCACCGCAATCCCCAACACCATACCAACGAAAATTTGCAGCCACAGGGGCACTGACATCCAGGAAGACCAGATCCGGCCTAGGGCTGATGACCTTTGTTTTGACATGTTTATAACCTTGAGTTTGAAATGATGATAGGGCTGAGCCTTATCCTTGGCGGGACTAACTTAACTTAGCCAGCCGCCGAGTCTAACATAAGGGATAAAATTCTAAGGATGATCTATATCACGTTGATGCCAACCGCTGCAAAATCCAGCTAAGGCAAAGCTTAGGCCTCAAATTGCACCGAATTGACTGAGGCGGCAAAACGTTGGCGATAAAGGGATGCGGGCGGCTGCTCGCACTCAATAAGGTAGCTCCAATAGTCATCGTCAAAACCGCTGAAGAGTGACTGATTATCCCCCTGCGATTTGAGGATCAAATACCACCAAACCAGCCCCCATAGTCCAAAGGTGATTAAGGTAAGTACAAAGTGCATGGCATGATTCATCTTAAGATCTTCTTGCACTTCATAGACTTGTAAAAATTTGGGCTTAAAGCGACGAGTTGATTTTACGAATGCCATAATCGCACCACTCCCTTAGGGTGAAAACCTTATTCAAGCCTAGCAGATTAGACTTTAGTCGTACAAAAATTAGCCGTGATTAAAGCAGGATTTGAAACGCTGTTCACTCGTTCTTCTAAACGGTTCCGTGCTAAAGTGTGCCGCCGAATAAAAGCCGATGCTTAAGCGTCATCCCCATACACAAGAGCGGTAGAGGTACTAACCGCCGAGGAGTTGTTATATGTTGATCCGTAAAGCCAAAGTGCAAGATCTCATCGCCCTAGTTCAATTTAATCAGGCAATGGCACAGGAAACCGAAGGCCTCGCCTTAGACGAAACGACCCTGATTAAAGGCGTCAATACCCTATTGAATCACCCTGAGAAAGGCTTTTATCTGGTAGCCGAAATCGATGGCGACATTGTCGGTTCGCTGATGGTTACCTTCGAGTGGAGCGACTGGCGCGCCAAAGATTATTACTGGATCCAAAGCGTTTATATTCGCCCACAGAATCGCCGTCAGGGGATTTATGGCAAGCTCTATGCTGAGGTGAAACAATTGGCCGAGGCCAATGGTGGCGCCGCGAGTTTCCGTCTCTATGTGGAGCAGGAAAATACCGCTGCTCAGCAAACCTACCAAGCGCTAGGGATGAAGCAGAGTTACTATCTGATGTACGAAGAAAAGTAATAAAAAAGGATCGGGCATCACCCGATCCTTTCGTTTCAAACCGCTTTTAATTCCAAGCTTAGCTTAACAAGCCAAACAGAATAGCCGTCATCGCCAGCAGGCCCGCGATAATCACAAACACGTTGCTGATGCGGTTACGGTAAGCCTTCAGCGCCGGTACTTTATACACGGCATACATTGGCATTAAGTACAAAATCGCCGCAATAATCGGGCCGCCCAGCGCCTCAATCATCCCCAAAATACTTGGGTTTTTAATCGCAACGGCCCAAATCGTGGCAAACATAAACACTAAGATAAACTTGTTCAGCTTGTTCTCACTGATTTGCTTGTTACTTGAGCGCAGCTGCTTAACGATAATGCCCTTCATGCCCTCAGTCGCGCCCATATAGTGGCCAAAGAAAGAAGACACAATCGCCACAAACGCAATGAATGGCCCGAAATAGCTGACAAAACCACTGTCATGCACGTTCGCAAGGTAAGATAAAATCGGCAGGTTCTTCGCCTTCGCTTCGGCCAACTGTTCTGGCGACAGCGATAACACGCAGGAGAACACGAATAACATCACAAAGCCGACTAACATCATCGAGGTATTACGCAGGATCACATCGGCCTTACGGGCCGCGTTGACGCCGTGGTCACGCTTAAGGGAAACCGAAAATTGCGAAATCGCCGGAGAATGGTTAAAGGCAAACACCAATACAGGAATGGTTAACCATACAGTACCTAAAAAGGCGCCGGTGTCTGGCACGACTTGCAGCGCATCCATTTTCCACTCTGGGATCAGATAGATGGACATAAAGGCCAAAATGCCCACCAGCGGATAGACCAGCAGCTGAGTCACTTTCAGCATAAATTGCTCACCAGCAACCATCACGGCCATCATGCCGAAAATCAACACGCCAGACAGCAGGAAACGTGGTGGTGAGGCCATGCCCAACTGGTTGACGATAAAGCTGTCAACTGTGTTAGTGATCCCCACACCGTAGATCAGCACAATGGGATAAATCGCTAAGAAATACAGCAGCGTAATCGCCTTGCCCGCGCCAATCCCAAAGTGTTCTTCAACTACTTGGGTAATGTCACTGCCGGGAATACTCGATGAACATACGAAACGTGACAGGCCGCGGTGGGCGAGATAGGTCATTGGGCCGATGATGATGGCCATCAAGACTAATGGCCAAAAACCGCCCATGCCCGCATTGATAGGAAGAAATAGAATGCCCGCCCCCACAGCGGTGCCGAATAAACTTAGCATCCAAGTGGTGTCTTGGCGCGTCCATGGTAAGTGTCTTGTTGTGCTTTCTTGCGTGCTTTGAGGTGTTTCGAGAACACTTATCGCATCTTTTTGCATATTAAAATTACCTTACGGTGATACCGCATAAAAAATTCGGCGTAAGGATAGCGAAAAAGCTTAAGCAAAAGTTGATCTAACACCATTTTAAGTAATGAAATTTCAAATAAAACTGAGTTTGCGATCTAGATCCATGAATTTACGTAATAAATTTTCAATATCGCAGCAAAAAGATCACACAAAACACCAATAACGTACAGTTAATTCACCCCTGCACCTAAGCGTTGACACGGCCAGTTTGTCGATAAAAACCACAAAACCGCATCAAGTCGCAAAAATGCATTAAATGCGACCAGCTTCAATTAAGCCCTATAAAAGCTTGATCGAGATCACTGTGCAAATTGTTAAATTTTTACATTTTGAAACAGCGAGCTCTGAGCAATAAAAAAGGCCCACCTAAGTGAGCCCATCTATTCACGACAACTCAGCCATTACAGGGCTTTTTGCAGCGTCAGCTCTGTCGTCGAAATCACCGCAGGGGCGATATCGGCTTCCTTAAACAGTAAAGGACGGAAAGTCTTACTGCTGGAATACAGATTGCTTTGGTCGGTAAAGGAAGGCGACAGAATATTGCTCGACTCCGAATAGGTAAGTATGCCGCGTGCGACAGGGCCCTCATCGGTAAAGCTGACCGCCATCATCCAACTTGAGCCGTAACGCACTTGGTAACCCTTGGCCGTCATGCCTGAGGTCATCGCCTTACCCGTAACAACGTCCATCAAAGGTGCGTACTTATGCTGCGGGATCAGAGTGTCATCTCCCGATAAGCTCGTCGAAAACACGTTGAATCCACCTTCCGCGTTATGGCTGCCAGGCCAAGGTAAACGCGCGCCGCTGACTGTGCCATCGGGGAGTGACTTCTCGACAAACTGCACATCACCTAATGGTGCATCTAAGGCAAAACCCGCGGCTTCAAGATTCAAGGCCGCATGGGCAAGCGCCACTAATGCGCTACCGTCTGTGGTAAGCGTATTAGGCGTGGTCGCCGCATTCGCGGGGTCGAATTCCTTGGTCAACATGGTTTTTTGGCTGAACTGATGGGCAAACTCACGCAGTAAGGCGCCGCCTTTACTGTCGTTATCTTGCTTACCGTTCCAGGCTTTGAGCGCTGCACAGGCAGAGGTGAGATCCTTAGATAAACTCGCAGATACCACTACAGGCGTACTGCCCTGCGCCTCACATTGGGCAATCAAATCCGGCAATACCAACTCAGCTAAATAACTGCGATTCGACAATACCGCGGCTTCGAGCTCTTCCAGATTGAACTTGCCATCACTGCCCGCCGCATCCTGCATCAGGGTTAAGCCCATACGGGTACGCAGCGATAATTGCCCTGCTTCTGGACCATACATGGGCGAGAAGTAAGTCAGTGGCTCATTTAAGTTGGTAGACCAGAAGGAGTCATTGGAGTTTTGCACAAAGTCGCTGCGCTCAAGCTTAGGCGCACGCTCATAGGGCGTGGGGCCACTAAAGCTAAATAACGAAGTATTCCCCGGCAGAATGGTAAAGCCTGCTTGCTCTTTTGCCGCCTTAATATCGGGCGAAGTCTTTAGCACTACCACGGCGGCCTCGGATAAACCGGGCACGGTCGAGTCGTCGATATAGAAGGCGTTGCCCTCTTTATCGGCATACATAGTGTTGTTGAAAATCACCCCGTCGTAGTCTTTAAAGGCTTGTTGGAATTCGTCTTTATTGGTCGCTAAGTTCATGGCGAGCCAATGATCGACCGGATCCATCGTCGCCATGTTGGCATCTTGGATCATAAAGGCACTGCCATCGTCCCAACCAAAAGGCGCGAGCGAAGGCGGCGCCTCGACCATAGGTCCTTTTGCCGTGGTGTAAATATCCTTTTCTGCCACTAACATGCCAGCGGGGCCTGCGTTCACTAGGATAGACACAGTCTCTTTATTGATCGGCATCGGCTGCCCATCGAACAGATACTGCAATCTGTCGCCAGAGACCAGCTCGAGGTTATACATCACAAAATGTTCAGCGGTAGAGAAGGTATGAGTCCAAGCTAAGTCTTTGTTAAACCCGATGTTGATAGGGCCTGGCATACCCACCAGCGAGCCGCCCATCATATCCAATTGGCCAGGGATGGTAATGTGTGATTGCCAGAAGCGCAGGTTGCCCGTATGTGGGAAATGCGGATTACCTAGCACCATGCCGCGACCATTTTCAGTCTTGTCTTTACCCAGACCCCAACCGTTAGAGCCTAAATCCCTCGGATTGGTCTCGGGGGTGGTAATGCGCGCCGCACGGGCAAGCAACTTAGACTGCATATCGCTGACAAACGCGGTTTGTTCTTGGCTTGGTGCAGGCCCGACGATGCGCGGCATATACTCCTGCCCATCCCCAGGGTTAGCGTAGAAAATCAAATCGAGGAAGTTAGCCGCGCCGGGTAAAAGGGCGATGGAAAACAGATAAGTAACCACATCCTCTGGCACTATGGGCTTCACCCACGGCTGACCGCCACAGAAAGGCTCGGCAGTTTGTTTACCCGCCTCAACATCGGCAAGGTATTGGTTATAACCTGCGGTAAAACCTTGGATTAATGCACGAGAACGCTCGCTAAACTGCGGCCATTTGGCTTCGGCTTGCTCACGGATTTTTAAGGCTTTATAGGCAAAGTCGGAGATTAAGTTGCCATTGTCTTCGGCGGTGGGCTGCCCTGTGGTGAAATCAATCGACGCATGGGGGCCAAAGTACATAGAGCGTTGAGAGTTGGCCTTAATAAAACCATCGGCGAGCACGCAGAGGTTGTCCTGCGCCTGCGCGTAACCGCTACCAAAACCTAAGCTTTCTAGGTTATCGGCTTGGATATGGGGCACACCGTAGGTAGTTCGACGAATATTGGCTTTGAGTAAGCCGTTGGGAGCAAAGGTTTGTAGTTGGGTTTCAGGTTCGGTAGGTGGAGTGCTATCTTCGCTGTCGTTACAGCCTGTGAGCATAACGCCGCAGGCCATCCCCATCGCGATCATGAGTTTGTTGAATTTCATTATTATTATCTCTTAATTTTAGTTCCTTCAATGACATAGCTTTACTGCTTAAATCAGCTAATTGACTGAAGGAGCAATAGTCGTATGTCGCTTCCTGATGCTCGACTCTGGCTATTTGCTCCCCATGCATTCGCTTTTTTACTGAGCCAAGGCGATGAATATGGCAAAATAGAAAACCCAGAGGCGAGACACCTCCGACCATTTAAGCAATGATTCAAACGAGCGTCCACATTAAAAACCAAAATAAATAACTTATATGCAACAAAACATTATCAAAGTGATCGTCGGTTCGAAAAACCCCGTCAAAATAAACGCGGCGGCCCATGCCATGGCGCAGCTCTTCCCCGACTATGAGATCCAAACTCAAGGCATGGATGCGCCCTCAGGCGTCCCCGCGCAGCCCATGACAGATAGCGACACCCGCCAAGGTGCAGTCAATCGCGTTAACTACTGCCAACAACATGCTGAAGCGGATTATTACTTTGCGATGGAAGGCGGCGTCGATTGTTTCGAGTTCGGTCCTGCGACCTTCGCCTACATTGCGATTGCCCACCAAGCTCGTTTGAGCATTGGCCGAGGCGCCCTGTTGCCACTACCTATGCAGGTTTATCAAGCACTTGAGGCGGGTGAAGAGTTGGGTCATGTGATGGATAGACTGTTTAATACGGTCAACATCAAACAAAAAGGCGGCGCGATAGGCCTACTCACCCACGGCCACGCCACCCGTGAGAGCAATTATACCCAAGCGATTATCCTCGCCATGGCGCCCTTTTTAAATCCTGAGCTTTACCCTTAAATTTTGTTAATGAAATATTGCAAAGCCGAGCAAAGCCCGCTAATTTCGTTGTAACTTGCAACTAAATGATTCGAACTGAGCCACAGCCTGCCCGCACAAGTGCTTGCATGGCTCAACTTTGGTTAACCCTGATGGCATTCAATCCGACTATGGCAAATGATCCCGGCTCATCTAGCCAACTGAGACACCTTTCCCGCTATATGGTCAGACACTTAGGCATGCTCAATGCGGCCTTTGGCGATTTACCTCTGTCCCCAGTACAGGCCCACGCCTTGTTTGAGATAGGCAATCAACCGCAAACCATTAAGGAACTCGCCTGTAAGCTGAGCATAGATAAATCCAATGCCAGCCGAGCAATCAAACACTTAGTCGATAAAAACCTCGCCCAGAGTCAAATGCATCCACGGGATAATCGTTGCCTTGTCGCGCAACTCACGACTGCGGGTAAAAAGCTGCTCGCGAAGTTAGATATCCAACAGAATCAACTCTTTCAAGAAATTTTAGCGCAGCTTACCCCTGACCAAATCCAACAAATCGAGCAAGCCCTAATGCAATACAACCAAGCCATACACAAAGCCAAACAACAATCGGGTTGCCTTATCCGTGAAGCGACCGCCGCCGATGATGCCGCCATTGCCCAAGTGATCCGCGCGGTTTCCGCCGAATATGGTTTAACTGCAGATAAAGGCTATAGCGTGGCTGACCCAACCTTAGATTGTTTAAGCCAAATCTATTCGCAGCCGGGCGCCAAATACTGGGTGATAGAACATGAAGGCCAAGTCGTTGGCGGCGCAGGGATTGCGCCACTGGCTAATAATGCAGGCATTTGTGAACTGCAAAAGATGTACTTTATGCCCGAGATCCGCGGTAAAGGCTTAGCCAAGCGCTTAGCGCTGCAGGCCCTCGAGTTCGCCCGTGAATCGGGTTATCAAAGCTGCTATCTCGAAACCACCGCATTACTCAAAGAAGCCCTAAAACTCTACGAACACTTAGGGTTTAACTACTTGAGCACACCACTTGGCAATACTGGCCACGACGCCTGCGAGATCCCAATGCTATTGCCACTGCACGCCGAACTGAATGAATAGCCTTGTGCCAATATTTGCGGCAGTTAAGGCGCGACTAAGAACCCCTTTTTGGTAATACAAAGCGACCCATCCAACGAAAGAAACCAGAATAAGGCTCCAATTAACAAATCGTGGAGCCTTATTCTTTCGAAGTCATAGCGTTAGCGGTTACATCAGAGTCAACAAAGCGTTGGCGGTACTCCCGCCAACTTCACGGCTATTAAGTCGACACAGTGGTAAGACTTAAACCTTATGCAGAGATGATGTCGTCAGCAGCAAATGACTACGAATGATTTGACGTATTTGATTATGCAGTTCAAATACCCGGTTACGGTCGTTAAGGTTTAAGGAGAGATTTTCCAGCATGACTAAGTCCAGATTATATTCGGGATAATGCAGCGTCATCGACATATAACCCGAGACATAACCCGTATGACTATATTCGACTAAGTCATTGTCCTTATTGATCCTTATCCCATAACCGTAGCGCATATTCGGCCATAAAAATGGCAGCTCGATATAGGCAGTGGTCATCCGTTGATAACTTTCAGGGCTTAACAACTTACCAGCATGTAATTGCTGCTGAAAGGCGGCATAAGTGGCTGGCGAGGCAATCAATCCCCCTGCGGGCAATAACGCTTCATCAATCACCAGCTCAGAAGGGGCAATCACTTCGCCTTCCTGCAATCCCACCGCCAAGCTAGGCACTTTGGCATGAATCGCCTCAATACTGCCAAGCTCAGCACTTAGGCCATTAAGTTGGTATCGCGCAGCAAATTGTACCACCTGCTCGGTAAAGGATTGATGATTCACCTTCTCAAGTACTTGTCCCAACAATGAATAACCCAAATTGGAATATTCAAACTGGTTACCAGGAACGAACCGATTGTGCTTACCCAGTTTATCGACACCCGATGTATGGTTCAGCAGTTGGTGCAAAGTAATGCGCTCATCATAACGGTTGGGATTCAAAGCCCCCGCATTGGCATTCGCATCAATGGCTTTTAGCGCCTTAGATTCCGCGTCAAGATCGCCAAAAAGGTAATGATTTAGCGTTTGATTTAAATCGAGTTTCCCCGCATCAACCGCCTGTAATATCAAGATTGCAGTAATTTGTTTAGAGAGCGATGCCATCACAAAGCGCGAATCTTGGTTGATACCTTCGCCCTTTTGTAATTCAAGCAGTGGTTTCCCCTCTTCAAGCAGAATAACGCTACCACTAAATGGCTGCGGCGAATCTATTATCGCCGCTTGGATTAAGCTCTTAATCTCCCCAAGCTTAGATTCCGAGGATGCAGTTTGGCTTTCAAGCTTAACTGACTGACCGCCTTGCACGCTTTCCGACACAATCGCAGTTTCAAACGACTCACCAACACTATTGGCACTTGGGAGTAATAACAACCCCGATAGCAGGGAGCCGATAACACTCAAACGCATGGGTTATCCTTAACTTAATTAGCAAATACTGCCAGATTAGAAAGCGGCCAGCTTATCACAAGTTTTTTTAGTAGTGCTGTGTTTGGAATTAGCAATGACATCCTAGGCTGAGTTTTTAAAAGCAAAGTCAAAGTCGTGGGGCTTCACCCCACACCCGACCAAGGAGGACTGCTCGTCCTATCCTCCTTGGATGCTCCAAGACGCCCCTAGCGAAGTTACATGCATTGATTACTAGCCTTGGTCTTATGGATAAATTGCTATCGCTTCCGATGGTACATCCTGTACCCCGAAAGCTAGCCAGTCATCCATGACCGGACTCACGCAATTTATTCCAACGTCCCGCGGCGACTTCGCAGGGAAGGTGAACTCCAGTAGCAACAGTACAAACTATTAATCCCCAAAGATCCATGCTTGTCCTGTCTTTTTAGCTATTTGCTTGAACGCAAACCTAAAGCAGATTATGTTGTTGATTTTAAATGGCTGGCAAAGTTTTCGGTTTAAATATCTGTTCTAAGGAGAGAGCATGTTTTTTACATTACTGTTTATTACCTTTGCACTATCTATAACCGTTTCATTTCTGGTTGTTTCAATTTTCAAAAAACCATTGGGCGAAATATTTTCTCGAATTATTCAAGATTCAATCAGTGCCGCTTGGCAAAAATACATCATTTTTGCCACATATGTTGTGGGCATTTCAGGTGGCGTTAGGATTTATGATTTAGAGCGTTATATTACCGCTCGACATAAAGATGTAGAGATTCTTCAGCTAACACTAGAACGTTGGACTATTGAGATTTATAGGACGATTATTGAAACATTACAAAGTATTGCATGGATGTACCTTATCGTATTTATATTTGCACTTATCGCATACGTCATTGTTAGAGGCTTTGAACATAAAAACGCTAATAAGCAATAAACAAAAATCGCGTTAGACTCAGCTGTACTAGCTGTGCCTAACGCGATTTTCTATTCCACTTACTGCTTAATCACCAAAGTCATCGAGCAGGATATTTTCAGGCTCAACCCCTAGGCTTTCGAGCATACGGATCACCGAGGAGTTCATGATTGGAGGACCACACATGTAGTACTCGCAATCCTCTGGTGCCTTATGATGTTTAAGGTAATTTTCGTAAATCACATTATGGATAAAGCCTGTGTAACCCGTCCAGTTATCCTCAGGTAGCGGCTCCGACAGCGCCACATGCCAGACAAAGTTGTCATTTTCAGCCGCTAATGCATCGAAATCTTGTTGGTAAAACACCTCACGGGTCGAACGAGCACCGTACCAGAAGCTCATCTGACGCTTGGTCTTTTTACTCTTTAGCTGATCGAAAATATGTGAGCGCATCGGTGCCATGCCCGCACCACCGCCGATAAATACCATTTCTGCATCGGTATCCTTCACAAAAAACTCACCGAATGGGCCAGAAATGGTCACCTTATCCCCCGCCTTGAGATTAAAGATGTAAGAAGACATCTTACCCGGTGGCACATTGGCCGATGGTGGCGTGGCAATCCGCACGTTAAGCATAATGCGACCCTTTTCATCGGGATAGTTCGCCATCGAATAGGCGCGCAGCACATCTTCATTCACGGTGGAGACTAAGTCGAACAGGCCGTATTTTTCCCAATCGTCGCGGTACTTAGCCGGAATATCAAAATCGGCGTACTTCACCACATGGGCTGGCGCTTCAATTTGAATATAGCCACCCGCCTTAAAGTGCACGTCTTCACCTTCGGGCAGCTTTAGCAGTAACTCTTTGATAAACGTGGCCTTGTTATCGTTTGAGATCACCTCACATTGCCACTTCTTCACGCCGAAGATTTCTTCCTCTAGCTCAAGTTCCATATCGGTTTTCACCGCCACTTGGCAAGCGAGACGACAGCCTTCTTTGGCTTCTTTTTTAGTGATATGCCCTTGTTCTGTTGGCAGAATATCACCACCGCCCGATTTGACTTTCACCCGGCACTGGCCGCAGGTACCACCGCCACCACAGGCCGAGGGAATAAAAATATTCTTGCTCGCTAAGGCGCCAAGCAGTTTATCACCCGCGGCAACTTTAATGCTTTTCTCGGCATCGTCGTTAATCCCGATAGTGATCTCACCGGTAGTCACTAATTTCTTTTTGGCGATAAGGATTACTATCACCAGTAGGCACACCACTAAGGTGAACATGCCTATACCTATTGCCATTTCCATTCGATAACCCTTTTTCTAAACAGAATGCGGTTTCACTTTCTCAGCCACGCGTTACAGCGAGATCCCCGAGAAAGACATAAAGCCAAGTGCCATCAACCCTGTGGTAATAAAGGTGATACCAATCCCCTGCAAGCCTTCAGGAATCGCATGAAACTTCATCCGCTCACGCAGCCCTGCCAGCATCACAATCGCCAGCGCCCAACCTGTGCCCGAGCCCATGGCAAACACTGCCGATTCGGCAAAGTTGTAATCACGGTTAGCCATAAAGATCACCCCGGCAAAAATCGCGCAGTTTACGGTGAGCAGTGGCAGGAAGATCCCGAGGGAGTCATACAGGCTTGGAATGTATTTATCTAAAAACATTTCAAGGATTTGCACTAAGGCCGCAATCACACCGATAAAGGTGATCAGTTGCAGGTAACTTAAGTCGATGCCAGGCATGCCCGCCCACGCCAATGCGCCCGGTGCTAACACCTTCACATAGATCAGTT
The DNA here is from genome assembly GCF_019457435.1 of Shewanella sp. FJAT-51649. NCBI lineage: Bacteria > Pseudomonadati > Pseudomonadota > Gammaproteobacteria > Alteromonadales > Shewanellaceae > Shewanella > Shewanella sp. FJAT-51649. Next base: position 3,881,632 of record NZ_CP080411.1, read on the forward strand.
GGTTTAAGGGCACGGCTAAGGTCATCACCACGATAACCGCAACGCCTAAGCCGAAGGCGGTCGACACCTTTTTAGACACGGCTAAGAAGGTACACATACCGAGGAAGAACGACAGCGCCATGTTGTCTAAGAATGTGGCCTGTAAAAACAGATTAATATAGTGTTCCATATCCGCTCCTTAACCGCGTTTACGCTGGATCACGTTAATGCTCCAGATCAGCAGGCCAATCAGGAAGAAGGCGCTTGGTGGCAACTTAAACATCTCGTTAGGTAAGTACCAGCCGCCGTTTTCAACCGTAGTCAACACGCTATGACCAAACAGATTGCCCGTGCCTAACAGCTCACGCACAAAGGCCACACTGATCAGCACCAAGCCATAACCCGCCGCGTTCCCCACGGCATCGACCACGGCTAAGTGAGGTGGATACTTCATCGCAAAGGCTTCTGCGCGGCCCATGATGATACAGTTAGTGATGATTAACCCAACGAATACAGATAGTTGCTTAGACAGCTCGTAAGCCACATCCTGCAACACCATATCGACAATAATCACCAAGGAGGCAATGACCGTCATCTGGGCAATAATCCGCACACTGTTAGGGATAAAGTTGCGAATGGCGGAGATGATAAGGTTAGAGAACACCAGAACGAAGGTTACCGCCAGTGTCATCACCACGGCCGTCTGCATGGAGTTGCTCACCGCCAGCGCCGAACATACGCCCAGCACTTGCATCGCCACTGGGTTATTGGCAAATACAGGGCCTGCTAGCATGTCCCGCATGGATAAACTGTTGCTCATTTTGCACCTCCCAACTCACCTTGCTCAGCCGATGCTTTTAATTGGTTGAAGAAGGTTTGGAACCCCTCAACGCCAAACCAAAACTCCATTGCGCGCTGCACGCCACGGCCAGTCATAGTCGCGCCACTCACAGCATCAACACCGTGCACATCCCCCTCTTTGGCACCGCCTTTCACGAGGCGCATCGCAAACTTACCTTTTTCATCAAAGAGTTGTTTACCCTTCCACAGGGATAACCAATGTGGGTCAGTCACAAAGTCACCGATACCTGGGGTTTCACCGTGCTCGTAAACCACCATGCCTTTAATAGTATTAAAGTCAGGCTCAACGGCCACGTAACCGTAGATCATCGACCACAGTCCTTTACCATAGAAAGGCACGACCACGCTGGATAACTTGCCGCTATCATCGAACACCTTAAACACACGGGCATCGTTGGCGCGGGTCTTGATTTTGGCGATATCCTTTTTAGGGGCGCTTGAGGTTTCTGGGTTAATCGCCGCCATGCGCTCGTCAAAGTCGAGTACATTGGCATCAGAGTCCACTTTGCCTGTGTCGAGATTAATCAATAATGGCTTAACGGATTTAGCAAAAATATCTCTAAACTCATTGCCTTGGCCAATATTCACATCGGCCGCCATCAACACATAACGTTGTAACTCATCGCGTTTTTTTGCGAGCTTACGCTCTTTCAATACGCCTGCGGTGCCGGTGATCATAAAGGAGCACAAAAGGCAGAGCGTGATGGTGAAGATCATGGTCCCCACCACAGTATCTTTCTTAAATACCATGACGTTTTACTCTCCTTTTGATGTTGGCACGGGCCACCAGATAATCGAACAGCGGCGCCCACAGGTTCGCGAACAGGATGGCTAACATCACGCCTTCTGGCATTTTGGGGTTAGCCACACGGATAAGGATTGTCATAAAACCAATCAGCGCGCCGTAGGCAAACTTGCCTTGGCGGGTATAAGAGGTCGTTACCGGATCGGTCGCCATAAACATCATCGCGATAGCAAAGCCGCCCGTGACTAAGTGCCATGTCCAAGGCATTGCCATCATCTGGTTAGTGCTTGAACCAATAACATTGAACAAGGTTGCAGTGGCAATCATGCCCAGCATCACACCCACCACAATGCGCCAGTCGGCTAAACGGGTGATAAGCAGTAATAACCCACCGAGCAACACAGCAAGCGTACTGGTTTCACCAATCGCGCCCACGGTAAAGCCGAAGAAATTATTCCACCAGTTAGGATCGCTAAAGGCGCTGTACCAAGCGTAATCGGCAAATTGCAGCTTACCCGCAGCGGCTTGCGCTAAAGCTGTCGCGCCAGAAAAACCATCCACGGCAACCAGTTGCTTAACGGTTGATACTTCAGAAGGATAGGCAAAATAGATAAACGCCAAACCAGCTAATGCGGGGTTAAGGAAGTTGTATCCCATGCCACCAAACAGCTCTTTGGCAATCACCACCCCAAAGCTAATCCCCATCACTACCAACCAAAGTGGAATCGAAACAGGTAAAATCAGCGTAAATAACAAGGCTGTGACGAAGAAGCCTTCGTGCAATTCTTGGCGACGCACCTTGGCAAACACCACTTCCCAAAACAGGCTGGTCAGCAAGGCCGTTAAGTAAATCGGCAGATAAAAACTTAAGCCATAGAGGAACAGGCCAATCACACCTGTCTCGGCACTTAAGCCACCGCTTACGGCGTTAAATAGCGCGAGTTTCCAGGTTTCAGGCGTCGTTAAGCCGCTTGCTAGTGCGAGCTGTGCCTGTAAACCTACGTTATATAAGCCAAATAAAATGGCGGGTAATAAACAAAGGCCCACTAAGGTCATGGTACGTTTTACGTCAATGGCGTCACGTACGTGTACTTGTCCCTTAGTGCTGCGACCACTGGCGATCACCAATGAGCGCACAAAGCCCTTCATCGATTTCCCCGTGGCGTAGTAGTCTTCCTGTAAATCAGGTTTTTTAGGTTGTGTCGTCATTAACCTTCCCTCTCGATAACATCTAGACAGGCACGTAACTCTTTACCGAAGTCATACTTGCCGGGGCACACAAAGGTACACAGGGCTAAATCTTCTTCATCTAACTCCAATGCGCCTAAGGCCTGCGCCTCGTCGGTATCTCGTACCACTAAGTCACGCACTAGCAGAGTGGGTAAAATATCTAATGGCATAACGCGATCGAGCTGACCAAAGGCCATCATGGCGCGGTGAGAGCCGCCTTGATGCGTAGTAAATTCAAAGGACTTGGTCAGGCCAAATAAACGGGAAGTCACCGCACGGGTGATAGAGAACTTGTCCGAACCGCCACGGACCCAAGGCAATACTTGGTGCTGCGCATCTTCGGCGAGCACAGATACTTGGTTGTGGAAGCGACCTAAAAAGTCATGCACGCCCCTCGCGGTATGGCCTGATAACACTGAGCCTGATACCACACGGTTGTTACCGGGTTTAACTTCGTCGGCCACTAAGGCGCTCAGCTCTGCCCCTAACTGAGTGCGCAGTAAACGCGGGTTAAGCACGCTCGGGCCACCCAGCGCCACCACGCGGTCGGTATAGAGTTCACCGGTTTGGAACAGCTTGCCGTAGGCGATAACGTCTTGATAGCCGATATGCCACACCTGACGCTCAATGCTGACGGGCAAAGTAAAGTGAATGTGAGTCCCAGCTAATCCAGCAGGATGCACCCCAGTAAAACGGCGCACTTCAACCTTAGGCAAATCAGCACCGACTAAGGCTTCGTCTTTGTCTTGGCAGAGGTAAACCTTGCCCTCGGTTAAATGACTCAGTACCGCTAAGCCGGCCTTAAAGGCATCGCGCTGCTCGGCAATAATCAAACGAGGATCGGCGGCGAGAGGATTGGTATCCATAGCCGTCACAAAAATGCCTGCGGGTTTGCTATCGAGTGCGGGAACTCGGGAGAAAGGACGGGTACGCAGCGCCGTCCACAGGCCACTCTTAACCAGTTGCGCTTTCACCACATCCGCAGATAGTGCCTGTAAATCGGTGTGGATATCGAAACGGATCTGCTCATCGGCGTCTAAGCCATTGCAGCGGATCACCACGGATTGCAACACCCGACGTTCACCACGGTGAATCGCAACAATCTCACCACTGGCGGGAGCGGTAAATAGCACGCCCTTTGTTTTTTTATCTTCAAACAAAGGTTGGCCTTTTTTGACCTTATCGCCGACTTCCACCAACATCGTCGGTTTTAAGCCAACATACTCCTCACCCAACAGAGCCACTTGGGATGGCCTGTTACCGGGTTCGATGATCTGCCTAGGCTCACCCGAAATCGGCAAGTCGAGGCCTTTTTTGATCGTTATAACTTGGTTTGAAAAATCTGCCATCACAAATATCAACCATGAAAATTTTTAGATAAATTTAGGGTAGATGTTTGTTAACAGATAATCCGATATTGGCGTCACATTCCGCCGCAATTTCGTAAGTAATATACGTAAATTCGCGCCATTTTGTGACATAGATTCACATCGATTACAGCCTAAAGTTGCAAATGTAGTTTTATAACAAATAATTCATAATTCCTGCATTTCTGATTTAGTTTTGACTTAACTAGATAAAAACTGACAAAAATCTCCCCTTTCAGCCCAGAATTAACACAAAGGTTCAAAACCTTGAGTCAGTGATGAATTCATGTGCAATCCAATCTGCGCGCCCCGCAATCCTGCTGCAACGCCCGGCTTTTAGGCATTGGTTATTTTTACTGCAGTAAAATGTTTGACGCCCTATTAACCTTTGCTTTACAGCAAAAGCTTGATAGCCTCGGACTAAGATAGTTTCCGTAGGAGAAATAGATGGAATACAGACGCATACCGCATTCTAATCTCGAGGTGAGCAAAATCTGTTTAGGCACTATGACTTGGGGTGAACAAAATACCCAAGCCGAAGCCTTCGCACAGCTAGACTACGCCATCGGCAGTGGCATCAACTTTATTGACACTGCGGAAATGTACCCTGTGCCGCCCAAGCCGGAAACCCAAGGGGAAACCGAGCGCATTTTGGGCCAATACATTAAGGCCCGTGGCAACCGTGATGACCTAGTGATCGCCACTAAAATTGCCGCACCCGGCGGCAAGAGTGACTATATTCGCAAAAATATGGCGCTGGGCTGGAACAATATCCATCAAGCGGTCGATGCTTCACTCGAACGCCTGCAAATCGATACTATCGATCTCTACCAAGTGCATTGGCCAGACCGCAATACCAACTTCTTCGGGGAATTATTTTACGACGAACAAGAGATTGAGCAGCAAACGCCAATCCTCGAGACCCTCGAAGCCCTCGCCGAAGTGATTCGCCAAGGTAAAGTGCGCTATATCGGCGTATCGAACGAAACCCCTTGGGGACTAATGAAGTATCTGCAACTGGCAGAAAAACACGGCCTGCCGCGCATTGTGACTGTGCAAAACCCCTATAACCTGCTCAACCGCAGCTTTGAAGTGGGCATGAGTGAAATCAGCCATCGCGAAGAGTTGCCACTGCTGGCTTACTCGCCCTTGGCCTTTGGTGCCTTAAGCGGTAAATATTGCAATAACCAATGGCCAGAAGGCGCGCGCTTAACCCTGTTTAAACGCTTCGCCCGTTACACGGGATCGCAAATGGCACTCGATGCCACCGCAGCTTATGTAGACTTAGCCCGCGAGTTTAATCTCTCCCCCGCGCAAATGGCGTTAGCCTTTGTTAACTCGCGTAAATTTGTTGGCTCAAACATCATTGGTGCCACGGACTTATACCAGCTGAAAGAGAATATCGACAGCTTAAAGGTCAGCCTCTCCCCCGAGTTACTCAGCCGTCTCAATGCACTCTCAGATCAATTTAGATTGCCCTGCCCTTAGCTCTTAACTCTTAAAAGAGCGCTAACAATGAGCTGTTAAATTGCGTTTTTAAACAAGCCTCCAAGTGAGTGGCCAAAGTAAGCCACTCACTTGAGTCACAGATTGATTGTCCATCACAGCGGTACCCTAATCGCAGCGATAGCCATTACAATAGCGGTCTATAAGACAGCAAAAGTCGAGAAATCCAGATGAAACAAGCCATTGTCCATATCGCACTCGTCGTAAGAGATTACGATGAGGCGATTGATTTTTATGTCAATAAACTCAAATTCGAGTTGATTGAAGACAGCTATCAACCCGAGCAAGATAAACGTTGGGTCGTAGTTGCCCCGCCCAACTCCAGTGGCACCGCCTTATTGTTAGCTAAGGCCTCTAAACCGGAGCAAGAACCCTTTATCGGTAATCAAGCCGGCGGCCGTGTGTTTCTGTTCTTAAATACCGATGATTTTTGGCGCGATTATCACTATATGCAATCCATTGGGATCCGCTTTATTCGTGAGCCGCAGCAGCAGGATTACGGCACCGTTGCCGTGTTCGAGGACCTCTATGGCAACCGTTGGGATTTACTGCAATTAAGCCCTAATCATCCCATGGCAAAAAGATGCCAATAACAGTGCAAAGACCAAGCAGATAGCCAAGTAAAAAACAGAATTAGCGTTAACTAAGTGGCGCTGCGAGTACCAACTAAGTGCTTATCTCATTGAATAAACAGTTGAATTAACCACGCAGCTTGATGATAATCGCTTGGCTATTTAATTGCGTTATTCTTCACTTAGGAGTTGAAATGGATTTCCCTCAGTTTACCTATCACCCTCATCCCCTCGATACTGGCGCCGTGATCTCAAGCGATACGACCTGCGAATGTTGCGGCCAAGCACGGGGATTTATCTGCAGCTCAGGAATGTATTGCAGGGACAATGTTGAAGCGATTTGCCCTTGGTGCGTTGCCGATGGCAGCGCCGCAGACAAATTTAATGGCCATTTTGTCGACGATTACCCGCTGCTCGACGCGGGGCTGGATCTCGCCATCGTGAAAGAAGTGGCGGAAAGAACGCCGGGGTATGTCTCTTGGCAACAGGAAGTCTGGCAATCCCACTGTAATGATGCCTGCGAGTTTCATGGCGATGCCGAACTCGCCGATTTACAAGCCTTGCAGGGCGAAGCTTTAGAAGACTTTTTAGCCGAATACCTGCCAAACCATGCCCTATGGCAAAAACTCTTATCTAGCTACCAAAAGGGTGGCAACCCGGCAATTTACAAGTTTAAGTGCCGCCACTGCCAGCAAGCGATTTTTACCTTGGATTGCCACTGAACCAGTTTTATAACTAAAAGTTAACTAGACTCGGTCAATGTAAATCAATTAAGGTCAGTTTGTGGATTAGATAAGGCTAAAGCGAATTGGCCTGCATCAGCGACCTAGGTTGCCTGACGCAGGCGCATGCTTTAGCTTATTTCAACAGGGATATGCGCTTCCCGATAAGACTAACGGCTGAACCTTAACCAATAACAATAATGGCTTATCATCAATTTCGGACTCATAAAAAGTGGCCTTGGTTGCTGCTCAGTGTATGGCTACTGGTTACCCAGTGCTTTGCGCTGACCCATTACACCGAACACAGTCTGGAACATGAGCACACCCATTGTATTGTCTGCGATTTTGGCCATGATACCAGTGCAAGTCCGGCATCTATGCCCGTGCTACCACTGGATTTGCAACATGCCGATCATCGTGCCACCGCCGCCTATCAAGCCCCCAACTTAGCCCACATCCGCCATGTTGATGTGCGCGCCCCTCCCTTTTAGAAAGCAAATTCAAAAACTTAAAAATTAATTTTTTGCTTATCTACAAGGAAAGGCACAATGAAACTTGCACTATCTTCAATAGCGCTTGCGGTCGCGAGCGTGTGTTCATCGGCTATGGCCGCAGAGCTTCAAGGCCAAGTTACTGATCAACAAGGTAACGCACTCGCCAATGCCCGCGTCAGTGTTGACGGCGGTAACAGCACTACCACGGATGCCCAAGGCCAGTATCAACTCAAGGTTGCCGATAATAGTCACCTGCACCTACACGTGAGTCATGCGAATTTTAAACATAGCGATCAAGAGATTAGCTCAACGACAGGCATGCTCATTCAAGATGTGACGCTGAGCCAAACCCCGATGGAAAATATCGTGGTAACCGCCTCGCCACTCGCCCGTTCGGCCCTTGAAAGCACCACGCCCATCAGCGTATTGACCGAGGATCAACTCAAGCTCAACACTGAACCCACCTTGGGCGACACCTTAGAAAAACTCCCCGGCGTACAGGCTTCTCACTTTGGTGCGGGCGCCAGTCGGCCGATTATCCGCGGCATGGGCGGCCCCAGAGTACAAGTGCTTGAAAATGGCCTGTCGGTTGGCGATGCCTCTACCGTTTCGGCGGACCATGCCGTGACCTCCGAGGCCGCCTCGGCGCAGCAGATTGAAATTCTTCGCGGTCCGGGCACCCTACTCTATGGCAATGGCGCCATCGGCGGTGTCGTCAATGTGGTCGATACCCGCTACAGCGAAACCCCAGTCGATGAAGTGACAGGGCACTTTGGCGCTCGCTACGACAGCGCCAATAATGGCCAAACCTATAATGGCGAACTCAACGGCGGTAATGGCCAGTTCAACTGGCATCTGGATGGCACACACAGAAAAACCGAGGATGTCGACATTCCCGGTAATGCCATTGCCGATATGCCGACCACCCACGGTACCTTAGCCAATAGCCAACTCAAACTCGATGATTACGCCGCAGGTGTTGGCTATACGGGGGATTCGGGTTTTGTTAGCGTCTCCGGCGCTCGCACCGAATCCAACTACGGCATCCCTAGCCGTGGTGAAGCCGATGCCCCCAATATAACCATCGACTTACAAAAAACCGCTTGGCAGTTACATAGCGGGCTACTCGACCCCTTTGCTGGTTTTAGTAAGTTAAAATTCGACGCTGCCTATAGCGATTATCAACACGCCGAGGAAGAAGATGGCATTGCTGGCACCACCTTTTTCAACAAGCAGAGCGAAGCACGTTTAAGCCTAAACAATCATCCTTGGGGCGAATGGCAAGGCACCCTGGGGCTGCATGCGGTGCACCGTGACTTTGCGGTGGAAGGCGACGAAGCCCTGACCCCCGACAGTAAAACGGACACTCTCGCCGCCTTTATCGTGCAAGAACGTAAGCTGGGGGATTTTCGTTTTGAACTCGGCGGTCGCCTCGAGCATTACCGCCTCGCGCCCGAGAGCATGCCGCTCGACACGCTTAATGGTGAGCAAGAGTATCAACCTAATGATTTAACAGATAATAATGTGACGCTGTCTGCGGGCCTGGTGTGGGACTTTAGTCCATCATACAACCTGGGGCTGTCACTCACCCGCGCCGAACGCTCGGCCACCGCCGAAGAGCTTTACAGCTACGGGCCACACGATGCCACTCAAAGCTTTGAGCTAGGGTCGCAATTTAGCCTAGAGAATGGCCAAATCGTCGCCAACAGCGGCAGTAACGATAAGGAAATCGCCAACAATATCGACCTCACGCTGCGTAAGCTGGACGGTGCATGGACAGGTTCACTCAGCCTCGCCTATAACCGAGTTAACAACTTCTACTATGAGCGCAATACCGGACTGGTTGCCTCGGATCTGGTCAACAGCGATGAAGAAGGCGATATGCCGGTTTATCAATATACTCAAGGCGATGCGGATCTTTACTCCATCGAGGCGCAGGCAACGATACCATTTAATGATCTCTGGTCACTCGGGCTCTTTAGCGACTACACCCGCGGCAAACTCGTCGATGGCGGCAACTTACCGCAAATATCGCCGATGCGTGTCGGCTCGACATTAAACTTCGATCTGCAGCAGTGGCACGCAGAGTTAGGCGCCATAGGCTATGCCCGCCAAACCGACACCGCCGACAATGAGACCGAAACCGCAGGCTATGCCCTAGTGAATGCGGCCGCCACTTATCGCTGGTACACCTCAAGCGGCGATATTTTGGTTTATCTCAAAGGTACCAACCTGCTTAATCAGGAGGCCCGCCCCCATACTTCCCTACTCAAGGATTATGCACCGTTAATGGGGCGCAACCTGATGCTGGGAGTCACCTATAACTTCTAACCCCAGGCCATAAACCAAAAAGCGAAGCCATTTGGCTTCGCTTTTTAATCACTGAACTGCGGGTTATTTCATTAACCACGCGCGGTAGGATTTACCTTTAATGCGGCCGCTGGTGATTTTGCTCAGCGCCTTTTTAGCGACTTTGCGATTCACCGCCACATAGGCACGGTAGTCGGTTACAAGGATTTTGCCGACCTGCGAGCCTTCGATACCATTCTCTCCCGTGAGGGCACCGAGGATATCGCCGGGGCGAAGCTTCTCTTTTTTACCGCCATCGATTTGCAGGGTGATCATGGTTGGCGCATTGGGCGCTGTGCCGAGCAAACTTAATGATGGCAAGGCTTCGCTCTGAATATCACGCTCTAAATACTCTTCTAACAGGGCAATCTTGTAGCCGTCTTGATCGTCAAAGAAGGTAAAGGCTGCGCCCTTACTGCCCGCACGGCCGGTACGGCCAATACGGTGAATATGCACTTCGGTATCATAGGCCACGTGGTAGTTAAATACCGCGTCCAGTGCATCGATATCTAAACCACGGGCAGCCACGTCGGTCGCCACCAACACACAGGCACTCTTGTTGGCAAATTGCAGCAGGGTTTCATCCCGGTCGCGCTGTTCTAAATCCCCATGTAGGGCGATAACGCTAAAGCCAGCATCACTTAGTTCATCGGCCACTTTTTGGGTTTCGCGCTTGGTATTACAAAACACCACGGCGCTCTCGGGCTTACGATCCAGCAGCAATAATTGCAGCGCCTGCATGCGCGCCTTGTCGTCATCCAAGTGGTAGAAATGCTGCTCGATGGTGCTCTTTTCGTGGGTCACGGCCACTTTCACCATCACTGGGTCGTACATAATTTGCTTAGCAATCGACTGAATTTGCTCGGGGAAGGTCGCACTAAACAGCAGGGTTTGGCGCTCGCGTGGCGACTGCTCGATAATCGCATCGAGCTGTGGCTGAAAGCCCATTTCCAGCATACGGTCGGCTTCGTCCAAGACGAGCATACTTAAGTTGCTTAAATCTAAACGGTTACGTTCTAAGTGATCGACAATCCGCCCTGGCGTTCCGACGATAATGTGGGCGCCATGCTCGAGCGAACCAATTTGCGGCCCCATGGGCACGCCGCCACAGAGGGTAAGCACTTTTACGTTGTGGATACCACGTGCCAGTGTGCGGATCTCCTGCGCCACTTGGTCAGCCAGTTCGCGGGTTGGACACAGCACTAAGGTTTGAATGCGAAAACGCTTCACATCTAACTTGTTCAACAGACCTAAACCGAAGGCCGCCGTTTTACCCGAGCCAGTCTTACCCTGACCAATCACATCCTCGCCCGCTAAAATGGCTGGCAGACTCTGCGCCTGAATCGGCGTCATTTCGTGATAGCCCATAGTGGTAAGGTTCTCAAGCAGTTCGGGTTTTAGCTTAAGAGTCGAGAAAGCCATTGAAGGCTGAGTGTCTGAATTGCTCAAGGCGAATATCCTGTGGTGGGTAACCCGCGCTGGCATAAACTCAGGCAAGTCACTGAAATTGCATAGTGTTACTGATTAAATACGCTTATCGCTTCGGGGCGTTTAGCCATTCGTGCAATCAGTCTAAGTTGGCAACTTGCCGTGCTCAGTCTTATCCGCACCATCCCAAAGCTCGGCTATTGTAGCAATAAAGCGCGCCCTTTTCCTGAAGTCTTTCTCTTAACCCCCAAAGCAGGCTTTATTGCCTACTTTAAAGAGAGTCATTAATAAGAAGTGCGCCAACAAAAAGCCCTGCATTGGCAGGGCTTAGTGGGTGTGACTTACGGAAAAACAAGGTCTGAACTAACAGTGTTTTTCAAGCAGGAGTCAATATTTAAAGCAAGGGAGATTTAAGCAATGCTGCCAAAACGCCCCTCTTGATAATCGCGAATCGCCTGCTGAATTTCCGCTTGGGTGTTCATCACAAACGGCCCCATTTGAACGATTTTTTCGCGAATAGGTTTACCTACAAACAGTAACATGCCCGCACCGCGTTCATCGGCCTTGAGCTGCAATGGCGTTTGGCTATCGAGCACTAAAAACTCGCCTTCATTGAATGACCACTGTGAGCCTTCGCCCTTACTCAAGCCACCTTGGTAAAGATAGAGAGCGGCAAACTCATGCTTAGATAAATCGAGCTGAGCCTCACCATTGGCGTTAATCATCAAGTCGGCAATCGCCGCCTCGCCCGCTAATCCTTGAATGGTGGCACTGGTCGCGCTCTTACCCGCAAATCCCCAATCCCCCGCCAAGGCTTTAAGGGTGGCGCCTGTGTCGTTCGTGGTTTCAACGCTAGGGGTTGAAGCCGTATCCTGATAAGTCGCGGGGCGCAGTTTGTCCTTGGCAGGCATATTGACCCAAATTTGGAAGCCATGCAGACCATTAAGCGCATCGGCCAGCGGCATTTCGGAATGCACCACACCGTAACCCGTGCTCATCCACTGCACATCGCCAGCACGAATCGCTTTGACGTTACCCATCTGATCGCGATGCTCAAACCCGCCCTTGCGGATGTAAGTAAAGGTCTCCATTCCACGGTGCGGATGCGGCGGAAAGCCACCGATAAAATCCTGTTTATCATCGGATTTAATCTCATCCATCATCAAAAACGGATCAAAATGGGTCGTGACAAAGTCCGCCACACGGCGAATATTCACCCCGTCACCATCCATCGCAGGTTTAGCAGAAAACTGACCTAAGACTTTCATTTTATGCTCCTAACTCATAAGGCATTAGCCTGTGTACTCACGATCACTTGGGTTAGAAGTGACTGAGTCAAACAGTGGCAATGCTGATGGAGGCAGAATAACAAGGAAATTTGCAAATGAATAACGCGAAATCACGGTCTAAACATTCGAAAAAATGGAACGGTAGGCTGCTGATGCCCATGAATACATGCTTGCCATGATGTTCACTCACAGTCACGGTGAATGGAAACCTAGGGTTTCTGTGCTTATGAACGAGAGCCATGGATGGCGAACTGGCCTTTAAACAAGGATGTTGTTCAAGTCCGTCCGTGGATGCTCGACCGCCCCATCCATGGGGCGGACGGTCGTCTCGCTAATCACCATGGCTCACCTTTTTGGATATAGCGTAACCTGTAGATTTAAAAGCCTTACGCAGCATACTTTGGGACAAAAGCAACATAGACCCTTTGCTCTAACTCTTCAGTTTCGGATTAAAATTTCTAAGGAGATAACGCCCTGTTAATGGGCAAAATTTAGTTGGCTATAATCTTGAGCGGAGCGAAATCAGCCAACTGAATTTTGCCCACTATTCAACAGCTTGTTATATGCCTAGCTGCACCATTCCGCTAAAACATCGCTTGAAGAGCAACCATGCATTTTCAAGTCTAAAGGATCCACTCCAAATGCAAGCGCAAACTCCGGCTCCCCTTCAATTGTTATCAACCAATTAATGCCTATTCTAGCTATTCCCCAAACGGTCGCGGATTTATATGATTCGAAATCACCACCTTCAATTATTGTCGACGTAACTTCAACTAAAACTGGGTCAATGACAGATTCAAGCAACTGTTCCGAAAGCTGTTTGACATACTCCTCATAGCTCCTTCCTTTAGGAGTAATAACTTGAGGTTCACAGCTTTTCAAAGAGGCCTCAATCTTCGTGATGGCGTCGATTCTATTCATGGCATATAACGCCGCAAGCAGCGGCGAGCGTTAGCGAGTCCAGCACCAAAGGTGCGATGCTGACTTGCCTTGTTAAATGTGGATTTGGCACAAACCATATTTTACCTCTATAGCCTTAAGCACTTTGCCTAGCTCAGCTTTGACCAGTGACTTGAGCTGCTCAGGGTCATTTTCCACAAACTTTCCTTCACGCAAGCTAATGGTGGTTGCAACTTCCAAGCTCTGCTTCGATTTGCGCAAAGGGCCAATTTCTGGCTCATTGATACTTTCCTCGGCCCAACGAATTACCATATTTATTTCTTTGAACGGCATAGCATCAAACGCATCCGTTTGCTCAATTAACGGCTTAACCTCATCACAGACCGAAACCATTGCTTGGCCAATGTTTTTGATTCGACCTTTAACTAGGCCCACACCGCCGATTAAAACTGGATACTTACTCATAGACATTTAACATTTTATTAGTGCGCATGCGCGTTTACCTCGTTGGACTAGTGAAAACGCGCACGCTTAACTATCTGTATGCAAAGAACTTATCAGCTTTCTGCCAAATACACCATCTGGAAAAACGCGTATGCGCGTTTTTCAAACCTATTAACTAAAAGCAAGCTACTATAGTCGGTTGATTTTATAGAGTTTTACTTATTGCAGATGGAATTAGTGCGCGATGTTCTTGTCTTAAAAGCATCCCAAAATACCTATATTTAAATATGACTGTATACCCAAACATTGTTAGTCGATTTCTGGTAAGGCAAAACATGGGCAATTGATAATAATTTGTTTGGCAGCAGTAGTGGGAATTTTCGGTTGAGCTAACGAGGCGAAACACACTTTGGGGCAAAAGCTTTTAGCCAGATAAACAGTTCAATGGTCGTAAAGATTGTCATTGTTGCAACTGTGACCGTTGGCGGCATGGATGCCGCCGTCGAGCCCTCAGGGAGGAGTTTATGGCGTGTCACAGGGGAAACAATGACAATCCTGTACAGCGAGTAAGAGGTACTTTCGAAGTTTTGCTTTTAACAGTAATAAGCCACACCAAGCCTAGTCAGGCTTAAACACCCCAATCACGGCACCTGTGGCTTTTTCGGTGACTTTAATATCGGTTTGTTGTTCGCGGTAATCACAGTCGGTGCATTCTACGGTTTCGATACCGTTTTCTTTAAACAGCAGAATGCTGTCCTTGGCGCCACATTTAGGGCATTTTGCGCCAGCTACAAAGCGCTTTTTGATTTTGGTTGTCATGCTAATACCTTTATGCACTGACCAGCTCAGTTGAATCAGAAGATGACTACGCTTCGTTTGAGAAACCCAAAGCGTGAGTCTGAAATTGGCGGCTATTTTGCCACAGTGCCCAGCTATTGCCAGCCTTTAAACCAAGTTGTGATGCCATAAGATATGAGCAGGCGTTAGCATCTTGTGGGATTCACTCAAGAAGGATTTGCCAAATCGGCCGCACACTCGCTTTACCACTCATCATAAGAGCGCCATAAAAGCCGCCACCACATTCGCCAAAAAGATGCTGTAAAAAGTGTAAGAAATCCTCAGCAACTCGGCCTAAGTTGTGGTTTGCCATCGGCTTGTACGCTATCATCACAGCCCTTACTCATTCATGATATGACCAAGTTGTAGTTAATGATCAGCATCAACCAAGCGCAATTAATCCGTGGCAGCAAAACCCTGCTCGACGAAGCCTCTTTGACCATCTATCCCGGCCATAAGGTCGGCCTAGTCGGCGCCAATGGCACGGGTAAGTCCTCACTGCTGGCATTAATTATGGGTCACCTGAGCTTAGACAAAGGCGAGTTCAGCATGCCTTCGGGTTGGCAAATCGCCACCGTAGCCCAGGAAACGCCCGCGCTGGAAATCTCTGCACTTGAGTATGTACTTGATGGTGATAAAGAATATCGCCGGCTTGAGGCCGATTTGCATATCGCGCAGGAACACAATGATGGCCATGCCATTGCCACCTTGCACGGAAAAATCGATGCCATTGGCGGCTACGCTATTCGTGCCCGCGCAGGTGCCTTGCTGGCAGGCTTAGGCTTTAGCGAAGCCGAGCAAAACAACCCAGTGAAAAGCTTTTCGGGTGGTTGGCGGATGCGCCTCAACCTTGCCCAAGCGCTGCTGTGCCGCTCAGACTTACTGCTGCTCGACGAACCGACCAACCACTTAGACTTAGATACCATGTACTGGCTCGAAGGTTGGATTAAGTCCTATCAAGGCACGCTGATTTTAATCAGCCACGATAGGGATTTTATCGACGAGATTGTCGATGAAATCGTCCATGTCGAGAATCAAAAACTCAATTATTACAAAGGCAACTACAGTGCCTTTGAGCGCATCCGTGCCGAACGTATGGCGCAGCAACAGGTCGCCTATGAGCGCCAGCAAAAAGAACGGGCGCATATGCAGTCCTTCGTCGACCGCTTCCGCTACAAGGCCAGTAAAGCCAAGCAAGCACAGAGCCGCTTAAAGGCGCTGGAGCGGATGACTGAGCTATTGCCATCTCAGGCCGATAGCCCGTTTTATATGGAATTTCGCCCGCCTGAAGCCCTGCCCAATCCGCTGATTAAAATGGAACAAGTGGCTGTGGGTTATGGCGACAAGCAAATCTTAAGCCGTGTGCATTTGAACTTAGTCCCCGGTGCCCGTATTGGCCTCTTAGGGCGTAACGGCGCGGGTAAATCGACACTAATCAAACTTTTATCGGGACAACTGTCACCGATGACCGGATTGTATGAGCCAAATCCCGGCCTGAATATCGGATACTTTGCCCAGCACCAAATCGAATTTTTACGCTTGGACGATACGCCGCTGCAACATTTGGTGCGCCTCGCGCCAAATGCTCGTGAGCAGGAATTACGTAACTTCCTCGGTGGCTTTGGCTTCCATGGCGATATGGCGTTATCGCCAGTTCGTCCCTTCTCGGGGGGCGAGAAAGCGCGTTTAGTGTTGGCCTTATTAGTGTGGCAGCGCCCTAACCTATTACTGCTCGACGAACCGACCAACCACTTAGATTTAGAAATGCGCCATGCACTTACTATGGCATTGCAAACCTTTGAAGGCGCAATGGTTATTGTATCGCACGACCGTCACTTACTGCGCTTAACCTGTAGCGATTACTATCTGGTTGATCAAGGCCAAGTGCAGGCTTTCGATGGCGATTTAGAGGATTACCACCAATGGTTACTCGATGCCGCTAAGGCCGCCAGTGCAAATTCCACCGCTAATGGTGACGATGCCAAGCCCGCCGTCGATAAGAAACAGCAAAAGCGGTTAGAGGCAGAGCTGCGCCAAAAGGTGTCGCCACTTAAACGCAAGCAGGCGAAGCTTGAAACCGATCAGCAAAAGCTCAGTGAACGGCTCGCCGAGTTGGAGCATCTACTGGCCGATAGCGAGCTCTATGATCAGGACAATAAAGCCAAACTCACGTCGGTACTCAGTGAGCGCACCAGCTTGACACAAACGCTAGAAGAAAGTGAAATGCAATGGCTTGAGCTGCAAGAAGAAATTGATGCTATGGAACTTGAGCTGATGGGCCAGTAATTGACCCTTTATCGCCTAACGTACAAGGAAACAGTATGTCGGATGCAACCCCGCTAGACAGTCAAATTTGGCATTGGTGTGATATGAGCTACGGGCAAAATAAGCAGCTTTGCCTCGAGCTACAGGATAACTGCCAAGTGAATGTGAATCTCTTACTGCTGGCGCAGTATTTAGATCTCACCAGCGATGTGGCGGGCCCGAGAGAGTATTCGACCGAGCAGTGGCAGCAGCTGGTCAATGCGGTTTGGGATTGGGATGAAAAGTTTCTCACGCCCTATCGTCGTCTGCGCCGTCTCGCCAAGGCCAGCCTGAATGAGGAAGAATACCAGCAGATGCTCGATGTTGAGCTGATGATGGAACGTAAGGCACAGCGCACGATTCTAAATGCCGTCAATGGGTTATCGCCGACAGGCCAACAAACCAATCTCGTCAATTACCTCGCCCTATTTGGCCTATCCGCAGCCGATGTAAATTCGCTGGATTTTATCGCGCCTTAATAGACCGAACATTACTTAGTACGAGCCTGAGGATAACGCTGACAGTTATCCTCAATCTTGAGCCAACTTGGCTGCTCATCGGTATAAATATGGTAATTAGGCTGCACCAGTTCAGGATCATCTAAGCTTGCGATCGTGAGGGTGAGATAATCGGGATACTCAGTGTGCCTGTAGGTCAGCGAGCAGCCGCAGTGGGCACAAAAACCACGTCTCACACACTCAGATGAAGCAAACTCAGTCACTTGCCCCTTAATCCAAGTCACCTGTTGCAACTTAAAATCCATCCAAGCACCAAACACGGCCCCAATGCTTTTTTGGCACATGCAGCAATGGCAATAATCGGCGTCGAAGGGCTTGCCCTCAATCCGATAACGAATCGCCCCACATAAACAGCCACCCTCCAAGGGTTCAACAGTTCCCATAAAGACTCCACGCTATTGCGGCTCGCGGCCATCGGTGAGCTTTTGCGCCAGCGCCGTAGCATTGCGTGCGGTAATGCCATAAATCGACAGCTGGGGATTGGCCCCGAGACTGGTCGGGAAGATTGAGCCGTCCATCACCGACAGATTATCCAGATAATGTGACTGACCATAGCTATTGACCATAGAGAGCTTTTCATCCTCACCAAAGGGGCAACCGCCCATCACGTGCGCCGAGGCAACGACTGTGCGCAGCGGTGCTAAATCCATTTGCGAAATGCTCTCTTTTGCCTCCTTCCATGACGACAGATATGGCATGCCATCACTGATGGGCAGCACTTTTAATGCCCCCGCCGAGAATTGCAACTCGGCCATGCTGGCGTATGCCCGCCGCGCCGCACGCCAAAAGGCCTCGGTAAGCGGATAATCCAAGGCAAAGCCCGTTGGGGTGAGATGCACTTGCCCACCTTGGCTATCGGGATGATAACCATCGCGGATCAAGGCGATAGTGACCTGTAGCTGATTAAACTGCGCCATCAATTCGGCATGGCTCACGCCGTAACCTATGGTCTTAGAGGCAATCAAAATAGGATGCACCGGCGGCACCTCAAGCTTGTAGCCTAACTCACCATCGGCGCCGTTTTTCCAAACAAACTCATCGGAATAGATAGATTGCGGCGCACCGCTGTGGGCATTAATCGCATCGGCAAATACGCCGCCCGAGAGCACTGTGGGATGTAAAAAGGTACGTTTACCTAATAATTGATAGGGATCGGGCACCTCAGATCGCATCATCAAGGTCGGCGTATGGATAGCACCAGCGCTTAAAATATAGTATTTGGCTTTAAATAACAGCTCGACCGAGGTCGGCCGTAAATTAACATCAAGCGCCTGCGCCTTGAGGGCAAATACCAGGCCATTATGGTGTTCAATCTTAACGACTTTGGCACGACTAACAAGCTGCGCACCCTTATCTAATGCGGTCGGGATCGTCGTGACTAGCATAGATTGCTTGGCATTAACTGGGCAACCCATGCCGCAATAACCGGTATTCCAACAGCCCGCCACGTTACGCTTAATGACAGTGTAATCCCAACCTAGGTTAATACAGCCTTGCTTGAGGGCGCCATTATTGCGGTTAGGTTCATAATTCCATTCGTGAATGTTGAGCCGCTGCTCCATCTGTTCGAACCAAGGGGCAAGGGCTTCGGGATCGAGTCCGGCAACGGATTTATGCTGTGCCCAAAAAGCTAAGGCTTCCTTCGGGGTACGGATGGAGGTGGTCCAATTGATGGTGGTCGAGCCGCCCACGGCGCGACCTTGAAAAATACCAATCGCCTTATCGGCGGTTTTCATCGCGGCCGCCTGTTGATACAAATTAGGGTAAGCGACCCGCTCTTCCATATTAAAGTCACTGGAGGATTTAAGCGGTCCCGCTTCAATCATGATCACACTGAGTCCTGCTTGGGTAAGGATTTCCGCCGCCACACCGCCGCCTGCGCCCGTCCCTACAATCACCACATCGGCTTCAAATTGCTGGTTCTCTTGCAGTTGACTGGCGTCGGTATGTAACCAACCGGAATTTAAGCCTGTCACTATGGGATCTATGATTGCCACTTGGAATACTCCATTCTTACATTATTGTTATTATTATAAATTCAGCCTATTTGAACAATTCAGGCTTGGCGTAGTGGAGTCGGCTCCAATGCTCTGGACAGGCGTAATAACTGGCCATCACTAATTCCCGCAAGCCTAAATAAGCCGTTTGCAATAACGCAAAGTAGCTGTGGCGCCAGGTTTCCAACATTTGGGTTAATTCACTGGGTGAACGCATCAAGAGTGGCGTCATACTCGAGGTCAGCAGCAGTAAACCAAGACGATTTTCCAGCATATCCAGCAGTTCGAATAACTCAGTCTGCTGCTCGTCAGGCAAGACATCAATCGAATGTTTAATGGCATCTAAGGTGCGATTTTGCGCCGCCAATTTATGGGTTGCCACATCGGGCAAGGCCCCATCGAGCATCACAGGTAACAACACGCCGAATAACAAACGGTAGTCTTTTCCTTCGCCTTC
Organism: Shewanella sp. FJAT-51649; assembly: GCF_019457435.1. NCBI lineage: Bacteria > Pseudomonadati > Pseudomonadota > Gammaproteobacteria > Alteromonadales > Shewanellaceae > Shewanella > Shewanella sp. FJAT-51649. The sequence continues at coordinate 3,901,631 of NZ_CP080411.1, forward strand.
ATCGGGGAGGCTGAATTCGGGAGAGTAGAGATTCACCCCCAAGGCAATCGCCGCCGTACCGGCAAACGCGCCCAGTAAAAAGGTACGTCTATTCATCAATGTCTCCCCAAGACGCTTAGTGTTAAATTATTGTGCTACAATGACCGCGAATATAAATTAAACACACGTTTTAATTTTCAGCAATAGTTGATATCAAGATAAGATCCCATGCCAAACGTTTTTAATCCGCCTTGGTGGGCCAAAAGTCCCCATGTACAAACTATTCTGCCCGTATTTACTAAAGTGGCCAAACCTGTGCTTGAGCGGCAGCGACTCGAGCTTCCCGACGGCGATTTTATCGATTTAGATTGGCAAGCAAGGCCAGAAATCGGCAAACCCATTGTGGTCATCATTCATGGGTTAGAGGGCAGTGCCCAGTCCCATTATGCCAGACGCATTCTGCAAGCCTGCAAAGAGCAAGGGTTAGCCGCTGTGGTTCACCACCACAGAAGCTGCTCAGGGGAAACCAATCGCCTCGCCCGCAGTTACCACAGTGGCGATACCGACGATTTGCAGTTTAGCCTAAGCCTGCTGCAACAAACGTATCCGCAATCACCTTTATTGGCCGTGGGTTACAGCTTAGGCGGCAATGTGCTGACCAAATATCAAGGCGAATATCAAGAGCATAGCCTGTTGAGTCGCGCCGTAGTCGTGTCGGCACCGCTGCAATTATCGGCCTGTGCCAAGCGCTTAGAAAATGGTTTTTCAAAAGTGTATCAAAGCCATTTAATCAAACAGTTACAACATAAGGTCAATCAAAAACTCGCTGACCCCGATCTGGCGGGCGCGATGGCATTGAGCCCAATGCAAATTGCTCATCTCAATACTTTTTATGACTTTGACGATAAAGTCACCGCGCCGCTCCATGGATTTTTGGGTGTTGAAGATTATTACACCCGTGCCAGCGGCTTACCCTTTATCAAGTGCATCACTAAGCCGACGCTGATCTTGCACGCCAAGGACGATCCCTTTATGACGGACGCCGTTATCCCGCATTCCAGCCAGCTTTCTGAACATGTGGTATATGAATTACATGCCCATGGCGGCCATGTCGGTTTTATTGAGGGTGGTACGCCTTGGAAGCCACGCTATTATCTAGAGCGGCGCATTTTAGACTTTTTACTCGCCAATGATGCTTCATCGGCACCTTAAGGACCCCGAATGCTTATCCCCTACGATGCTTTACTCCAGCTTCCCAAAGAGACGTTAACCAATTTGATCCGCGAATATCTTTTAGGCCAAGTGGAGGATGGTAGTTTTACCAGCCTAGATGAGCAAGAGCTATCAGCAGCAATAGCGCAATGCCAACAAGCACTTAAACAAGGAAAACTCGTCTTGGAATACAGCGAGGACGATGAATCCTTTGCCATTCGCCACGCCGACCAAGTGGCAAAACGGCAAGATTGACCACCAGTATCCCTGTGCCGTATAAATAGCTTATACGGTTTATCGCTCCCAATGAGCGGCTCTTTAGGTTCCTAGCTAGGTAGAAAAAATGTCAGCAAAACATCCGATTATTGCAGTTACAGGCTCATCCGGCGCAGGAACCACCACTACTACTACTGCCTTTAGTCATATCTTTCGCCAACTCGGGATCAACGCAGCCTTTGTAGAAGGCGATAGTTTTCATCACTTTACCCGTGCAGAGATGGAAGTGATGATCCGTAAATCCCAGGCTGAGAATCGCAACCTGAGTTACTTTGGCCCCGAGGCCAACAACTTTGCCCGCCTAGAGCAATGCTTTCGCGATTACGGCGCCACAGGCCAAGGCGAAACCCGCAGCTATTTACATACCTTCGATGAAGCTGTGCCCTTCAACCAAATGCCAGGCACCTTCACCCAATGGCGTCCACTGCCTGAAAACACCGATATGTTGTATTACGAAGGCTTACATGGCGGCGTAGTCACGGGCGATGCCAACGTGGCCCAGCATGTGGATTTGCTGATCGGCATGGTGCCTATCGTCAACTTAGAGTGGATCCAAAAGATCATCCGTGACACCTCGGAGCGAGGCCATAGCCGCGAAAAAGTCATGGGCTCAATTGTGCGCAGCATGGACGATTACATTAAGCATATGACGCCGCAGTTTTCCCGAACCCATATCAACTTCCAACGGGTACCGACGGTCGATACCTCTAACCCCTTTAGCGCCAAAGATATTCCAAGCCTAGATGAAAGCTTTGTGGTGATCCGTTTTCGCGGTATCAACAACGTCGACTTCCCCTATTATTTGAGCATGATCCAAGGCTCCTTTATGTCGCGGGTCAACACCTTAGTGGTGCCGGGCGGCAAAATGTCACTCGCCATGGAGCTGATCCTCACACCACTGATTAAAGATTTAATGGAAAAACGCCAGCAGCTGAATAGCCCGCAGGCGAACTGAGATAGAGTGAACGTTTGACTAAAGGCTAATGAAATAAAGCCTTTTTGAGCAATAGATTAAGCTTGATTTAAGCCATTGAAGTTAATCTTATTGGCATCGGGATTTCAGGCGAAAGAACGATAGTTGGCATACTCTTGGGAGTTAATTCCCCCATCTTGATCTGTTGATTCCCTTGAGTATGTCAGCAACCCCTCCAAACAAGTTCTAGAAGTTAATTCCACATCCATGCTTGATCTGTTTGTTACCTTCTTGGGTATACCAGCAACCCCATCTTGCGTTAAGCCTTAGCAGTTAATTCAACTTCAATAATCCTTCGAAGCTATTCAGCCCAGATTTTCCTTGTGCTCGGCTAACGGCGAGCAGCTAAGCGCCCTATGTTTTTATACATCACCCGACAATCCAAGGCGATGCCACGGGGTGAGCAATAGACGGCGTCTTCCTCTAGGCCTTCACCGCCGAAGCCGCAGCGGCGATAAAACTCGACCGCATTTAAAGTCGACTCTAATCGCAATTGGGCAAGGCCTAGATTAAAGGCTTTTGTTTCAATAAATTGCAGTAACGACCTGCCAACACCTAAGCCCATCGCCTCGGGGGAGACAAACAGCGCCTCGACTTGAGCATAGGGTTCATCCAGCATGATGGTACCCACCACAGTCGGTTCTTGGGTTGTTTCATTGAGGATTTCAGCCACATAAAAATGTGCGCCCACCATACGACGAAAAGATTCAGTCAATTCGCCCTGGGTCCAAATCTGTAAGTCATCTTGAGCATAAAATCCGGCGCAGCCTTTATTAATCGCCGCATTGCGGATATCCCAGCAGGCCTTAGCATCTAATTGCGTCGCTTTACGTATCCTTAGCATAGTCATCCCGATAAATTGCCCAAGCCATGGCCATAGCCAACCGCTAATACGCTGAATCATAAAATAAACATATAAACACTCATACTGCCCACCCTTTAATTTTATGCAATAAAAAACCGCCCGAAGGCGGTTTTCATACAATAAGAAGCGTTACTCGCAAACTTAGCCTTTAATCAGCTCACTGATGGTCAGCACGCCATGGGTGGTCGCGCCAGCGCCCCATAGTGCAGAAGCCGAATCTTCGAAGGCCGCCGCTAAATCCACGTGTAACCATTTGGCTTCTGGTGAAACGAAACGCCACAGGAAGCCCGCAGCATTCGAAGCGCCACCAGCACCACCGCCTTTTACAGGGCGGCTGTTTGCCGTGTCAGCATAGGCCGATGGACACATGTCTTTGTGCCAAGGATCCAATGGCAATGGCCATACACGCTCAGCCACAGTCGAGGCTTTTTGCTGCGCAAGTTGTAACACTTCAGTCTGTGGCGAGAAAATAGCGTTGTAGTTAGAGCCCACCGCCATCACAGCAGCGCCAGTTAAGGTTGCCGCATCGATAATAAAAGGAGCGCCCGTCGCAGAAGCCGCTTGCAGACCATCGGCTAGCACTAAGCGCCCTTCAGCATCGGTGTTTACCACTTCAACTGTCACGCCATTTTTGTAGGTGAGGATATCACCCAGCTTATAGGCACGGCCGCTGATCAGGTTTTCAGCGCAGCAGAGGAATAACTTAACGCGTTTGTTCAGACCCGATTTAATCGCTAAACCTAAAGCGGCGGTCACAGTGGCGGCGCCGCCCATATCGCACTTCATACCCAGCATGCCTTCAGAGGCTTTAATGCTGTAACCACCTGAGTCGAAGGTAATCCCTTTACCGACTAAGGCAACAGATACTGGGGCATCGGCTGACAGCGGGTTAAAGTCTAGCTCTAACATCGCTGGTGGACGCTCACTGCCACGGCCTACGGCATGGATCCCAATCCACTGCTCTTCTAATAATGCTTCACCTTCAATAATACGGTAGCTCACCTTAGCACCACCGATATCGGCTAACCATTTGGCTGCTTGCTGCGCCAATTTCACTGGCGACAGATTTTCAGGGGTGTCGTTGATCAGTTGACGGGCAAATGTCGCCACTTCTAAGCGACGTTGTAATTCGGCTTGTACAGCGTCATCGCCGCACCATTGGATCTTATAGCCGGGTTTAGCGGTAGCAAAACCTTGGGCGAAGACCCATTGGCTATTCAGATCCCAAAGAGCGCCCGCTAAGGCAACCGTGCTGATCCCTTGATTACGTAACTTACGCGCCGCCATTTGAATTTGGCGCAACTCATCACCGCCACCTAAGTGGACTAATGCGCCTTCGGCATTGAAGGTCACATCGGCTTTGCCCCAATGGGCAGCTGGGGTATCTTTGGTTAACTCAACTCTCATCACTTCAGTCACTTTAAGTTCACTCATGAGGGGTCCTTATTTTAATTTGTTCTTGCGCTTATACCCATGCAAGCTGAGGTGAGAGCTCCTGCATCCTCAGGCTTTTGGGGTATACAAAGTACAACGGGGTTGGCGGCAGTTTACTGCTAGCAGGCAAGGACTGAAAGCCATCGGCCTAAGTTACCGAGGTAAAATCTGTAAACATTTGCGAAATTTGTTAGTCTTGGGCGCCCAAATCACCTCGCTACAGGTTATAGCATGCACTTTAGTCCAGCACTGAAATCGGGAAAATTGCTCCAGCGCTACAAACGTTTTCTCGCCGATGTTCAACTCGAAGACGGCACTGAAATCACCCTGCATTGCCCCAATACCGGCTCAATGCGTAACTGCCTGTTCCCCGGTGAAACCGTGTGGTTTTCGACGTCTAATAATCCTAAACGTAAATATGCCCATACATGGGAGTTAATGACCACGCCAACGGGCGGCCTTATTGGCATTCATTCGGGCAATGCCAACGCCCTAGTCGAGGAGGCGCTTAATAAAGGTGTCATCACCGAACTCGCAGGCTACGACAGCTTAAGTCGCGAAGTGAAGTACGGCGATGAAAATAGCCGCATCGATATCTTGCTTGAGGCTGCTCAAAAACCCGCCTGCTATATTGAAGTCAAAAGTTGTACTTTGCTTGAGGATGGCCAAGGTTATTTCCCCGATGCAGTGAGTCTTCGCGGCCAAAAACATCTGCGGGAATTAATGCACATGGCCAACCTTGGTCACAGAGCCGTCTTGCTATTTGTGGTGCAACACACAGACATTCACAGCGTGGCCCCCGCGGCGCATATCGACCCTGAATATGCTAACCTGTTGAAAAAGGCTGTTTTATCGGGAGTAGAAGTCTTAGCTTATCGCTGTGAGATTTCTGCGAGTGAGATACATCTAGCCCACGCTTGTCCAGTCCGAGTATGATGTTAAGATTCAGTAAAATGCATTTTCATTTCAATTAGCGAAGGCAATCAAAAAATTCTGCCAAGGTGAAATGAAAAATTTGCCTCAATGTGAAGATTCTGATATAGATAGCGGCCGTTCTTAAGGACGCCCTACAACGCAAATGATGACAGGAGATGCGTTATGCCTGAAGGCACCAAAAAACTTGGCGTACTCGCTATCGCAGGTGTAAGTCCCTACCAGGAAAAGCCGGGTGAGGAGTATATGAACGCTAAGCAACTGGGTCACTTCAAGATCATTCTTGAAGCTTGGCGCAATCAGTTGCGTGAGGAAGTCGACCGTACTCTGAGTCACATGCAGGACGAAGCAGCAAACTTTCCTGATCCTGTAGACCGTGCAGCGCAAGAAGAAGAGTTCAGTCTCGAACTGCGTGCCCGTGACAGAGAACGTAAACTGATCAAGAAGATCGAGAAAACCCTGCAAAAAATCGAAGAAGACGATTTTGGCTTCTGTGAAACCTGCGGTATCGAAATTGGTATTCGCCGTCTCGAAGCGCGTCCAACGGCCGATCAATGTATCGACTGTAAAACGCTTGCAGAGATCAAAGAGAAGCAAATGGCGGGTTAATCGGCCATCTCGGGCGGGGATTTCCCCGCCTACTTGTTTGTGCGTCTTGCATGAACATCCTTCGTTTCACTTCGCTTTTTTATTTGTATCCCTCTAAAATACAGCCACTTTGACTGGTTATTCCTGCACATTTCTATGATGGCGACTCACTCTTCCACCACTCCCGCTTTACATCCCTATGTTGGCCGTTTTGCCCCTTCGCCCTCGGGCGCGCTGCACTTTGGCTCACTGATCGCCGCCCTTGGCAGTTATCTGCGGGCACGCTCATTGGGGGGAAAGTGGTTAATTCGCGTTGAAGATATTGATCCTCCGAGGGAAGTCCCGGGCGCAGCCGATGATATTTTACGAACCTTAGAGGCCTACGGTTTCGAATGGGATGACACTGTGCTGTACCAGAGTGCCCGCACCGAGGCCTATCAAGCCAAGCTCGACGAGTTACTCGCCGAAGATAACGCCTACTTTTGCCAGTGCAGTCGTAAACAGATCCAAGCCATGGGCGGGATTTACGATGGACGCTGCCATCAGTTAGCCACGCCGCATCAATCGGGCGCAATTCGCATTGTCAATCGACAACAAGTAGCCGAATTTAGCGATAACCTGATGGGAAAAGTCGTAGTGGACCATGCCTTTGCCGCCGAAGATTTTATTATCAAACGCAGCGATGGCCTGTACGCCTATCAACTCGCTGTGGTGCTGGATGATGCCTATCAAGGCATTACCGAAGTGGTACGGGGCTATGATTTAATCGAAGCCAGTTGTCGCCAATTAAGCCTGTATCAAACCTTTGGCCTAAGCGCGCCGCAGTGGTTGCATTTACCCTTGGCCTGCTTGACGCCGGGATTTAAGCTGTCGAAACAAAACCATGCGCAGGCTATCGACAAACAGCATCCGCAGGCAAGCCTTAATGCCGCCCTCGCCTTTTTAGGCCAAGCGCCGGTGGAGCCGACAGCGGCGCCGCAAATGCTGGCCCAAGCGGTGGCGCAGTTTCAACTGTCGGCCATTCCGAAGCAGCGGGAAATCTTGATAGCGCCTTAATCCCCGTGGGGCGAGTTGCGGCCAAAAAGCATCGTTTTAGCTGTGCTAAGTCGTGGCATAGCTCAAAAATCGCGATATACCCATCGGTGCGCAATTGGTATATCATAGCCGCCAGATTTTTAATCACATAACAGATACATTCCGAGGTGTCCCATTTTTCGCCGTATCAGCCAATTCTGCAAGCAGCTATTTGAAGACGCGCCTAAAACGACCGCTCCGACTCCAGCTCAGATTGAACCCCAAACGCCAGAACTCACTTCAGGCGGCTTAAGCTTATCGCTCGTGCCTCGGGATGCGCATTCGATTTCCCGTAAGCAGATCAGCGAAAACGCACTTAAAGTATTATACCGATTGAATAAATCAGGTTTTCAGGCCTATTTAGTCGGTGGGGGCGTACGGGATTTACTCCTCGGACTCGAACCGAAAGACTTCGACGTGGTTACCAATGCAACGCCGGAAGAAATTAAAAAGCTGTTTCGCAATTGCCGCGTAGTCGGACGCCGCTTCCGCCTCGCCCATATTGTATTTGGCCGCGATGTGATTGAAGTTGCCACCTTCCGTGGTCACCACGGCGACAGCAATGAAAAGATTTCCAAAGCCAATGCCGAAGGGCGTTTGCTCAGGGATAACGTGTATGGCGAAATCGATGAAGACGCAGAGCGCCGCGATTTTACCGTCAACGCCCTTTATTACGATATCAGCGACTACTCTATCCGCAGCTATGGCGGCGGTATGGAAGATCTTAAAGCCGGCACCTTAAGGCTGATTGGCGATCCCGAAACCCGTTACCGTGAAGATCCAGTGCGTATGCTCAGGGCTGTGCGTTTTGCCACTAAGCTCAGCATGGCGATTGAAGAAGTGACCGCTAAACCTATCAAACAGTTAGCGCCACTGCTTAAGGACATTCCGGCCGCCCGCATGTATGAAGAAGTGCTCAAACTTTTCTTCGCAGGCAAAGCCATGGCCAACTTTGAGATGATGCAGGAATATAAGCTGTTCGCGCCGCTCTTCCCGCAAGTCGATGCCCAATTAAAAGATGCGCCTAAAGGCCCTGCGATGAAGATGGTGCAAGCCATCATGAAGAGCACGGATGCGCGCGTGAACGAAGATAAGCCTGTCACCCCGTCCTTCTTCTATGCGGCGATCCTCTGGTATCCATTGCGCCAACGCGCCGAAGATATCGCGGTCGAGAGCGGCCTGACTTTATACGATGCGTTTTTTGCCGCCATGGGTGATGTGATTGAGCAGCAATGCCAAACCATCAGCATTCCGCGTCGGTTTAGCACGCCTGCCAAAGACATCTGGCAATTGCAATTACGTTTCGATCGCAGCCAAGGCACTCGCGCCTTTAAACTGCTAGAGCACCCTAAATTTAGAGCGGCCTACGACTTGCTGTTACTGCGAGGCGAAGTCGAAGGTGGCAATGTCGCCAAGAGTGCCGCTTGGTGGCAACAGTTTGTTGAAGCGGATGAGACCGAGCGTTTGAATATCGCCCGCAGTGGTAACAAAGCGGCGGGTAACCGTAACCGCAATTCACCACAGCGCCGTCGCCGTCGCCCGAGTGCCGCGAAAGCCAAAGCCGCCGAATAATGACTCAGGTTTTTGTCGCCCTCGGGGCTAATCTTGAAGATCCTAAAGCTCAGCTGGACAATGCCGTTGCGGCCTTGTCCGCCTTGGCTGAAAATCAAAGCCTCAAGGTATCGCCCTATTACGGCTCCGCCCCCATGGGGGACGTAGTGCAACCCGACTATATCAATGCCGTTGCCAGCTTTGAGACCTCTCTGGCGCCCATCGACCTGTTGGATGCACTGCAAGAGATTGAAAACACTCAGGGCCGTGTTCGTAAAGAACGTTGGGGCCCAAGAACCTTAGATCTCGACTTACTCTTATATGGCGATGCCATTATCGATGAGCCCAGACTCAAAGTGCCACACTACGGCATGAAGGAGCGTAGTTTTGTGCTAGTGCCCTTGGCGGCCATAGCACCGGATCTGGTGTTACCTTGTAAAACGCCGCTACGCAGCCTTATCAGTGAAAAATTCTTGGCCGAGTTACAACTACTGGGCAATGATCATTGAAGTCAGCCCCCAGTTAGCTTATAACACCACTTCTATTTGGTTTGAAGATCACCCATATGTCTAAAGTTACTAGCTCAACCCTGTTGAAATACAAACAGGAAGGTAGAAAATTCACCGCTCTGACAGCCTATGATGCCAGCTTTGCCAGTGCGTTCGACGGCGAAGGCATCGATGTGCTACTGGTCGGCGATTCTTTGGGAATGGTTCTGCAAGGCCACGATGATACCCTGCCCGTCACGACAGCCGAAATCGCCTATCACACTCGTTGTGTGCGTCGCGGTATCGAGCGCTCACTGCTGATCGCCGACATGCCATTTATGAGTTATGCCACGCCAGAACAAGCCATGGAAAACGCCACTGCACTCATGCAGGCGGGTGCCAATATGGTCAAGCTGGAAGGCGGTCACTGGTTACTCGAAACCGTGACTAAACTGACCGAACGCGGTATTCCTGTCTGCGCCCACTTGGGCCTCACCCCGCAATCGGTACACGTTTTTGGTGGCTTTAAAGTACAAGGCCGCGATGCTGAAAATGCCCAGCGCATTCTCGATGAAGCCAAGGCCTTAGAAGCCGCTGGCGCACAGCTGTTAGTAGTTGAATGTATTCCGGCATCACTTGCCACCGCCATCACTCAAGCATTAACTATCCCAGTGATCGGCATCGGCGCCGGTGCCACGACAGATGGTCAGATCCTAGTAATGCACGACGTGCTCGGTATTTCGAGTGGTTATATCCCACGTTTTTCAAAGAACTACCTTAAGCAAACGGGTGAAATCCGCTCGGCAGTACGCGCTTATATTGAAGAAGTGGCCAATGGCAGCTTCCCAAGTGCTGATCACACGTTCAACTAAGCGTGCTAGCACTCATTGAGCTAAATAGTGCTAAGCACACAGACGACTATTTCAAGTTTTTGCAAGGTAAGAGTTAATGATCACTAGCGCCCATATCGATGATATTCGTACTCAAGTGCGGGCATGGCATGCCAAGGGCGAGACCGTCGCCTTTGTGCCTACCATGGGCAATCTCCATCAGGGACACATCACCTTAGTGAAAGAAGCAGCGAAGAAATGCGACCATGTAGTCGTATCAATCTTCGTTAATCCCATGCAGTTCGGGCAGAACGAAGATCTCGATGCCTACCCGCGTACCTTAGAGGCCGACAGCCAAGCGCTGACGGCCGCGGGTGCCGAGCTGCTATTTACCCCAACGCCTGCGGTTATTTATCCAAAAGGCTTGGCGCAGCAAACCTATGTTGAAGTACCGGGAATTTCCGATGTACTCTGCGGTGCCAGTCGTCCTGGTCATTTCCGTGGCGTTGCGACTGTAGTCTGCAAACTGTTCAACATAGTGCAGCCCGATGTGGCGTTCTTTGGCAACAAGGATTATCAACAACTCTTAGTGATCCGCACTATGGTTGAAGACTTGTCACTGCCGATTGAAATTATCGGTGTGGATACCATTCGTGAAGCCTCAGGCTTAGCCATGAGTTCACGCAATGGCTACCTGACGGCGGAAGAAAAAGCCGCGGCGCCGGCGCTGAAAAAAGCTATCGATGCCATGGCACAAGGCATTAAGCAAGGCGTGAGCATCGAACAAGTCACCGCGGAAGCCAAAGCGAGCCTTATCGCCGCAGGCTTTACCCCAGATTATTTAGAAGTTCGCCATGCCACTACCCTGGCCAATGCGGAAACTACGGACCAAGCACTGGTGATTTTGGCCGCCGCTTACTTAGGTAAGGCGCGTCTTATCGATAACCTGCGCTTCGACCGCTAAGCGTTTTAGCGCAAGAAAAAGGAGCTTAGGCTCCTTTTTTGTTTGTGCAGCTCTGTGTAAACTCGCCTCAATCTATTGAGCGTCAAAAAAATTCCATCGTCAAAAAACTGGTTTTATTCTTCAAGTTACGCCATAGTATTCACGGTTGTTAACTATGAGTAACAAGTATTCCAGCCTCTTAATCTGATAACTGCTAGAGTTTAACAAGGACGCAAGCGCCAATCACAATCTGGCATTGCACCAATACAGTAACGTTATTCATTATTGCGTACACAAAGGATCTGTCGTCGAATGGCAAGACTCATAGTGACTCTTATTTGCGTGCTACTCCCTACGACTGCGCTTGCAAATACCGTCTATAAATGTCGCAAGGACGATAAGATCGTCTTTAGCCAAACTGCCTGCCCACAGGATTATAGCCAACATAAGATTGAGTATCAGCTTGGCATCACCACTGAAACCGATTCAGACAAGCGAGAAACGCCTGTCGACCCGCTGCAAGCCTTGCTCAATAGCCAAACAATTTCTAAGGAAAAACTGCTGCAATTGCTCGATGCCGAGCTGTACCGCCTAAAACAGGAAAACAGCTATTTCGAAATCCTAAGAACCAGCGAGTTGCAAAAATTAGAACGCCAACGTTACTGGCAACATAAAGAAAAAGATGATCCTGAATACATCAGCCAACTCAATAAAATTAACGATCATTTTAATGGCTTAACCTCGAATAACACTCAGGCGATACAGCAGTTATCCGACCGGAAAACACAAATTTCCGCCGAAACCGAGCCAGATGAAGTGAAATAAAAACCTTAGCTTTCGAGTTTAGAGAACAAAAAGCATCCTATAGCCGTTTCCCACCTAAAAATGACACTTAGCTTGATATAAACCGACTGAAAATGGCAAATAAAGAGTGAGATACTTCTATCGTGCACACGACTCTTTTATGAGCAACCCAACAAAATTGCCCTCTTCTCTCTAAATCAACCGCAGAAGTATGCCGACAATCTGAGTTTTCAGCTCTGTAGCCTCAATGAATACCACTAAATAGCGTTGATAAATCGACTTAGCCTTAATATGATCACCTAAAAAATAAAAAATCCCCACTAAGGAAGCCTTAGAGGGGATTTTTCGGTAAGTGTTTGGGCCTAAGCTTGGCCGATTAGTTTTGCGATTTGTTTATCCTGAACACGGGACAAACTGATTAGTGCGACAATGGCCCCTATCAAGGCTAAAAACATATCCGATTGGGTATCCCACACATAACCTTGAGTACCTAAGAAGGCCTCAGCGCCTTCGCCCGTCGCGGCGGCCACCCACCATTCAATCAGTTCGTAGAAGGCGCTGAAGGCCAACACAAAGCAGGTGACGAGAAAGGCACACCAGGCTCCAGGTTTAACGGCTTGATTACGTAGCATAATCTCACGGGCTAACATGGCCGGAATAAAACCTTGGGCAAAATGCCCGACCTTGTCGTAGTTGTTACGCTCGGTCCCCATCCACTGGGCAATCGTGTCGAACAGTGGCACTTCGGCATAGGTATAGTGCGCGCCAACAAACAACACACAGCAATGCACTAGCACCAAAAAATACACTAAGGGCGTCAGCGGAAAACGCTTGCGGGTAAAAAAGAGCAAGGGCACGGCCACTAATGCTGGCAAGGCTTCGAGCCACCAAGTGAATGGATCTGCGGGTTTTATCGCCGACCATATTAAAACTGAGAGGTAAATACCGCACCAAATGATTTTGTTATTCAATGTTCCTTCCTCTTATGCGATATTGTTCTAATTCTAGAATATTAACTTTAGCCATCTAGCCCTCCACAGTGAGCAAAAAAAGTGCTACTTTGGAAGGCCAAGGTTGTCAGCATATCACACAGAACTATTTCAATTAATTAGAGGGTACCCATATCATGGCGAAACATTCGCTGGACAAGGATAAGATCAAGATCCTGTTGTTGGAAGGCGTCCACCAATCTGCGGTCGATGTATTTGAACGTGCTGGATACACCAATATCGAGTATCACAAAGCCTCCTTAGGTGATGAAGCCCTGCTCGAGTCCATCAAAGATGCTCACTTTGTTGGTATTCGTTCCCGTACCCAATTAACGGCTGAGGTATTGAAGCGTGCCGAAAAACTGATTGCGATTGGTTGTTTCTGCATCGGTACTAACCAAGTGGATCTGGCGACCGCCGAATTGCTCGGTATCCCAGTATTTAACGCACCATTCTCTAATACTCGCAGCGTGGCTGAACTGGTATTAGGCGAAATCATCATGCTGATGCGCGGTATCCCTGAACGTAATGCTATCGCTCACCGTGGTGGCTGGATGAAGACGGCCGCTGGCAGTTACGAAGTCCGTGGCAAAACCTTAGGTGTGATAGGTTATGGCCACATCGGTACACAGCTCGGTATCCTAGCTGAAACCTTAGGCATGCGCGTGGTGTTTTTCGATATCGAAGACAAACTGCCATTAGGCAATGCCCAGCAAATCCATTCGATGGAACAGTTACTGGCACAGTCCGATGTGATCAGTTTGCACGTCCCTGAGACGGCGCAAACCAAAGATATGATCAGCACCGCCGAATTTGCCGCCATGCGTAAAGGCAGCATATTTATTAACGCCTCACGCGGTACTGTGGTCGATATCGATGCCCTAACGGTCGCCCTTAAAGAGCGTCACCTTGCGGGTGCGGCCATCGACGTATTCCCCGTCGAGCCACAATCGAATGATGATGAATTTATCAGCCCATTACGTGGTTTAGATAACGTGCTGCTGACTCCGCACGTGGGTGGCAGTACTGCCGAAGCCCAGGAAAACATCGGTATCGAAGTTGCCGGTAAGTTAGCTAAATACTCTGACAACGGTTCGACCGTATCTGCGGTTAACTTCCCTGAAGTGTCGCTGCCAATGCACAAAGGCATTTCGCGCTTACTGCACATTCACCAAAACCGTCCTGGCGTGCTAATCAAAATCAACAAAGCCTTCTCTGAAAAAGGCATCAACATTGCCGCTCAGTACCTGCAAACCACTGCAGAAATCGGTTATGTGGTGATGGAAGTCGATACTCACCAAGCCGAAGAGGCACTGGTTGAACTTAAGGCCATTGAAGGCACACTGCGCACCCGCGTATTGTTCTAATGCCTTAAGCACTCAGCTTGAGTGAATTTATAAGGCGCACATTTCATTCAAGATATGTGCGCCTTATGCTTTTGAGCGCCGCTTAATTCCGCTACAATCTAGCCTCTTGCATCGTCTTCATTTTCAGGATCTCCGCTATGACTATTGCAGTTTCGACACCCACTTGGGATCTGGACGCCTCCATGCCTCCACTTATGCTCGCCAACCTATCCCACCTCGGCCTCATCAAAGTAGTCGGTGAACAGGGGCGCAGTTTTATCCATGGCCAAGTGACCACGGACATTAGCTCACTCGAAGCCAACCAATGGCGCTGGGGCGCACATTGCGATCCTAAGGGTAAGATGATCGCCAGCTTCCGCACCTTTGCTATCCAAGAGGCGCTGTTGATGCTGCTGCCAAGGGAGACTATCGAGGTCGATCTGCCGCAACTGCAAAAATATGCGGTGTTTAGCAAGGCAACCCTGACCAATGCGACGGCGGAGTGGACTTTACTCGGCGTAGCAGGCGAACAGGCAACACAATTTATGACCCAACACTTTGGTGAAATCACTGAAGAACAGACGCTGGTCGAACATGGCGCCATTTTAAAGGATGCGGATCGTTTTATTCTGGTTCTGCAGCCAGACGCGGCAACGGCCTTAGTTGGCGAGCACACAGTATTTGATGCCAGCGCTTGGCAAGCCTTAGAAATTACAGCAGGTTACCCTAACCTAGCGCCAAGCCATGCTAACCAATATGTGCCGCAGATGTGTAACCTACAGGCTATCAACGGCATCAGCTTTAACAAAGGCTGCTACATGGGCCAAGAAACTGTGGCTCGGATGAAATACCGTGGCGGTAACAAGCGCGCGCTCTACATTATCCACGGCACGACTTCCTCAGACATCAATTTGGAAAGTGCTCTCGAGATCGAATTGGAAGATGGCTATCGCAAGGGCGGGCAAATTATTGAGTTCGTACAGCGTGGCAATCAAGTACTACTCACCGCTGTGCTGGCAAACGATACCGAGAACGATGCCAAGCTGCGCTTTGCCGACGATGAGCAATCCTGCTTACGCATTCAAGCATTACCCTACTCGCTCGAAGAAGCCTAGCTTCTAAGCGAGTCGTATTGAAAAGGCGCCCTAGGCGCCTTTTTTGTTTAATGTTCGATATAAGTGTCTCGAATCGCCACCACCTCGGGCAGAATTTGTTTAAATTCCTCCACCAGCTTAGGGTCAAAGTGTTTGCCCGCTTGGCTTTCGAGTAACTCGACCGTGGCTTCGATTGTCCAAGGCTCTTTATAAGGACGGCGCGAAGTCAGCGCATCGAAAACGTCCGCTATCGCCACAATCCGGCCTTCTATCGGAATATTTTCCCCAGACAAACCATTAGGATAACCCGAACCGTCCCATTTTTCGTGGTGGGTTAAGGCGATGCGCCGCGCCATTTGCAGCAGTGGATCACCATGTTCGCCAATGATCTCTGCACCAATGGCAGCATGTTGCTGCATGATTTCCCACTCATCGGCATCAAGCTTACCGGGCTTTTTCAGCACCGCATCGGGCGTGCCGATTTTTCCGATGTCATGCATGGGCGCCGCGTTATACAACAGTTCGCAGAAGGTACTCGGTAAGCCTAATTTTATTGCCAGAAGCCGCGCATAATGGCTCATGCGCACAACGTGTAGGCCCGTTTCGTTGTCTTTGTATTCGGCGGCGCGGCCTAAACGGCGGATAATTTCGAAACGAGTTTCTTCTAACTCTTGGGTGCGCTCTTTGACTTGTTGCTCTAGCAGGCGTTTTTGATCGTACAGCGCCAGATGGGTTCGCACCCGTGCTTTTACCACGGGAGCACTCACAGGCTTAGTGATGTAATCGACGGCGCCGAGTTCAAACCCTTGAGTCTCGTCGGCCACCTCAGACAAGGCGGTCACAAAAATCACCGGGATATGGCAAGTTAAAGGCTCCTGCTTAAGCAGCTTACAGACTTCATAGCCGTTCATGCCAGGCATCATTACGTCAAGTAAAATCAAATCCGGCAGGGTTTTGGCGACAAGGGCGAGCGCTCTTGGTCCATCAATCGCCACCTTGACCTTATAATCCTCACCGAGTATGCCCACTAAAATATCGATATTTTCCGGTGTATCATCGACGACCAATATTGTTGCCTTATCCATCAACACTTTCACCTTATCCTGTGGCTTATCAATGGCCAATACCGCACTCTCTTGACCGGTTTTTAGGTTAATTCCGCAAGCACTTCATCAATCAAATCCACAGCTTCATCAAACTGATACTGATTAATCATAGTCAGGGCTGGGCTGAGCTGCAGCCATAACTTGCTACTCACCTGAGGTTTTAACGCATCGATTTGCGCCACCGCATCTGAGTCAGCATCCTCTAGGCTTTGTCGCAGCTGTTTTAAGGCGGTGACTAGCGCCTCTGGCGAGAGTTGTTCACTCGTCGATGTGGTTGACTCCTCAAACTGAGGCTTGACCCGCTCAATGGCATCACAAATCGACGCCACTAGCGCTTGGATTTGGTCTAACTCAGTTTGGTATTCGCTCTTCTCACTTAAGTGCAACTCTAGTTGGCGGGCTAATTCCACCAGCTTGCTAGAGCTTAAGTTACCCGCGAGCCCCTTCAAGGTATGCGCCATCCGCACGGCATCGTCACGTTTGTCATTGGCGAGCGCTTTATTGATGAGATCCACCACATTACGTTGACTGGTAACGAAACGATCGAAGATCCTTTGATACAAACGGGTAGAGTTTTGAACTAATTGTAAGCCCCTATCGATATCCAACTCAGGATGCTCGGGCCATTTCACCACAGATTCAGAATCTAAGTTGATAGGTTTAACCGGAATATCAACTAGTTGACTCGGCTCAGTGTTATCAGCCAGCGACCCGCTGCCACCTAAATATTTCAATAGGGTTTGGTAAAGCAGGTTGACCTCAATCGGCTTAGCGATATGGTCGTTCATCCCCGCTCTTAAACACATTTCCTTATCGCCAGCCATCGCATTTGCCGTCATCGCGACCACAGGCAGCTCGGTGAGTTCGGGCCGCTTTCTAAGTGCCTGCGTGGCCTGATAACCGTCCATCACCGGCATTTGGCAGTCCATCAACACCAGATCGAAGCTCTGCTGCTCCAGCTTATCGAGCGCAATCTGGCCGTTAGTGGCGATGGATAAGATAATCCCCACTTGCTCTAAAAACTCAGTGGCCACTTCAAGGTTCATCTCATTGTCTTCAACCAAGAGGATGCGCTTACCCTTAAGCGGCAATAACAGTTTAGGATCGATGCTCTCGCTCTGGCGTCTCACGGGGAGAACCCCCGCCCGGCCGAGGGAATTCATAATGCCGTCGAGCAACCTAGATGCGCTAATGGGTTTACTGATATATCCAGCCAAGCCAAGTTCTTCAATTTGGCTTAAGAAGTCTTGGTTGGCGTGGGCCGACACCATCAAGATCCGCGGCGCTTTCTTCGCCTGCTGCTTGATTTGTTTAGCCGTTTCTATGCCATCGAGGTTTGGCATCTTCCAGTCGATCAGGGCGACTGCATATTCCTGCTGGATACAACGGGTCACAGCCTCTTCGCCGGAGCGCACCGTATCCACCCGAAAGCCCATGCTTTCTAAGGTGGTACGCATAATGTCGCGGGCGGTGGCATTGTCATCGGCAACCAGAATCGGCATGCCTTCAAGCTCTTGGGCGACCGTTAGCTTTTGACCGCTGGAAATCTGCAACTTAACGGTAAAATAGAAGGTACTGCCGTGGCCGAACTGACTTTCAACCCCAATGGTGCCGCCCATCAGTTCGACGAGCTGTTTACAAATCGCCAACCCTAAGCCCGTACCGCCGTACTTGCGCGTTGTAGAGGTGTCGGCCTGACTAAAGGATTTAAACAGTTTGGCCTGCTGATCTGCGGTTAAACCAATACCGCTGTCGCGCACACTAAAGCGCAGCACCACATCGTCATTTTGCTGCTCAACTAAGTTGAGCGATAACAAGACTTCACCGCGCTCGGTAAACTTAATCGCGTTGTTCATCAAGTTGATCAGCACTTGCCCTAAGCGCAGCGAGTCACCGAACAAGTGCCTAGGCACATTGGGCGCCACCGCAAACAGCAGTTCAAGCTGTTTATGGGCCGCCTTCTCGGAGAACATATCGCTGAGATCTTCGAGCATAGTATCGAGCTGGAAGGGCACAGATTCGATATCTAACTTGCCGGCTTCAATTTTAGAGAAGTCGAGAATGTCGTTAATGATAGAGAGTAAGGATTTTGAGGCACGCTCAATTTTCTCCACATAGTTTTTCTGCTTCTTATCCAGCGCCGTCTGCAAACAAAGTTGCGACATACCGATAATGGCATTCATCGGCGTGCGGATTTCATGGGACATATTCGCGAGGAAATCGCCCTTAGCCTTACTCGCCGCATCAGCCTCCTCTTTCGCCACTAACAGTTCGTCAGATAGTAGTTTCAACTCTGTCATATCGACCATACTGACCACGGCCGATTCGAACTGCTTCTGGCTATCAAACAGTGCCGACACATTGACCGTCATCCACAGTGGCTCACCATTGGGGCGAATAAAGCTACGTTCACCGCGATAGTGGTCGACTTTACCTTCGGCCAATTCTCTAAACTGAGCCTTAGCGGTTTCTTTATCCTGCAGGCTTAAGACATCGAAAATAGGCACACCGCAGAGTGACTCTCGGGTCTGGCCCATGTCTTCGCAATATTGGTCGTTACAGTCGAGGATCACGCCTTTGGCATCGACGTTCACTATGCCAATGGTCGAGCCATCAAATAGCGCCTTAAAGTGCGCCTCGCTAACTGCCAACTCTTCTTCAATGGCTTTACGCTCGGTAATATCCATCACGTAGCCATTCCAAATAATGGCACCATCGTCGTTGTAGTGACCGCTCGCTCCCGCCTCCATCCAGCGAATACTGCCGTTAGGATGGCGATAACGGAACTCTCGCACCCATTGCAACTTGTCCTCACTCTTACCCGCTAAGGCACGCACCACCTCGGGGCGTTCCTCATCAAATATCCGCTCGGCAATGATATTAAAGTCTTTCAGTAAATCTTCGCGGTGTAAGCCCAGCATATGAAATGCCGCGCCGGAGAGGAAAGTAAAGGTGCGATCCGCAGGAGAAACCCAGCGCAACTGATACACAGTACAAGGGATAGATTCGGTGATATTGGTGAGTTGCAGGCGCGATGCCTCAAGCTCAACCATGGCCAGTTTGCTCTCGGTGATATCGTCAATACTGCCGTCAAACCACAGTGGGAATCCTTCTTCGGTATAACTCGCCTTGCCCTTTTCATGCACCCAGCGAATGCTGCCGTCACGATGGCGGATGCGGTATTCCACCTCAAAGGTTTCCTGCTGCGCCAGCGCCCTATCGATATGTTGATGGCATAGCTCACGATCTTCTTCCACGATCAGCGAGGCAAAGGTGCGTTGACGGTTTTCAATAAACTGGCTCGCCGCAAAACCTGTAATATCGGCAATGTTGTCACTGACATATTCCATCACCCAGACATCGCCGATGCGCGTACGATAGACGGCGCCAGGAATATTGGTCACTAGGCCGCGGAACCTTAGTTCACTGTCACGGATTTTTTGCTCTACGGCTAATTTCTGGGTCATATCCCGAATCGATGCCGCCACTTGTCTGCGACCTTCATGATCGGCAGGTAAAATACTCAAGGCGATTTCGGCGACAAACTCCCCGCCATCGGCCTTAAGCGCCCTAACATGGCGCGCATTGGCCATGGGGCGATCGCGGCCTTCACGCAAAAATTGCAGGCGGTCGCGGGCATGGTTGCTACGCATGGCTTCAGGCAAGAGTGACTCCACCTGTAGCCCCAACATGCTGTTGGCATCGTAACCAAAGAGAATTTGGCAGCGAGTATTAGTGAATACAATTGAGCCCATCTGATCGACGATCAGCATCGCCTCTGGCGCCGCTTCGAGTACGGCATTAGACCAAGTGGCAGCGGAGAACTGTTCGGTCACATCGGTGAATAACATCTCCACCGACATCAGCTCGCCCGTATCCGAAACCAAGGGCTGCATAAAGAGGTCGAGCATACGTGGGTGGCCACTCGCGTCGAGCAGCTCGACTTGATGGGAAGGAACGTTCTCCCCCTTCAGGGCTAAATCTGTGTATTCCCAATTTTTTTCATTTAATGGATTGGCGGTAAACAGTCTTTGATACTTACGCTTGAGCAGCTCAGGTGACATGCCCAAGACCTTAGTGACCCCCTCACTCACCTGCGCCAACTGCCCTGAAGGGTCGAGCGAGCAATAGAAGGACTTATCACTCATGCCATCGATCAGCCGCGCGAAACGGTTACCGCGGGAATCTAAAATCGCCTGCTCACGCTCGGCGAGGAGTTCCGCCATCTGGTTAAAGGTGCTGCTTAAGGTAACTATCTCACTCACCGCGCCTTTGGGGATCGCTAATTGCTGGGCTTTACCCTGACCGAAGGCCAAAATGCCCGACTCCAGCGCCTCAAGCGGCCGAGTCAAACGTTTAGCGGCGATGTAGCAAGTGAGTAATAACAATAGGGTTAATAAACTGAGGTTAAGCACCACGGACGCCACATCATCCAGCAACGTTGCAAACAGCTGATGTTCGGGCACCATGACAATGACGCGCCATTTGAGCTTAGCGACCGAAGCAACACTGGCGAGATACACTGTGCTCTTATCATCGATAAAGCGCGCTTGTCCGTTTAGCCCCTTGTCTAATAATGTCCAAAAGTCACTGTTTCGACGGGTATTTCTATCGAGCCATTCGGCGGAGGTCACGGCAAGCACTTTCTCTTTATCGCTGTGGAAAATCAGCCGCCCTTGATCATCGAGTACCACTAATTGGCTTGGCTGCACACCAAGTTGTTCAGGCAATTTATCAAGCGCCAAATCGACGGTCGCCACCCCAAAGTAATCATTTTCAGGGCCAAAAGGCACCGAATAAGTCACCATCAAAGTGTTTCCTGCGCCCTCATCAAAATAAGCCTTAGACCAATAGCCTCCGGGTTGATTAATGGCTTTTGACCACCAATCCCAAGAGCCATCGGTATAGTCATAACCCTCGGCGCCAATATCTAGGTAATGGAAGTTGTTGCCATCGCGGTAAACATAGGGGGAAAAGAGTTTTTTATCGGGGAAGGTATAAGGTTTAAACGCAACTGCTGAGCCATAAAAATCGGGATTGCGTTCAATGCGATTAGTGAGTACCCGTTTGATTTTCTCACTATCATTAATGCCCTCCTTATTGGAGATAAACCCAATAAAATCGGCAACTCCTTGCGTATTCGCCTGCGCATGTTCGAGTAGCAACTGTAGGCGATAGGCGGAATGATTGGACTCCTGGGCTAAGGAATCGTATAGCTTTCGCTCGGCAGAAAGATAATTAAACCAAGCATTAATGCCGTAAACGGCCGTCATGATAAGAATTAAAGGCAGCGCAATATGGGATAGAATTTTGCTGCGGAAGGTACGAAGTTTACTTTTATCCATGGCGTCGCCTCAAAGCCCCCGTTTTTAATCCACCCATTTTTGGGTAGCCCTTATAAAGTAAACGAAGAACCTTGTGGCGACAATCTTAAAGTTAAAATAATGTGAACTAATATATTGTTTTCACAACATTAATAAATTGGGTCTAATGTACGGTTTGAGAGTGTCCGAACAAAATAGCTTTGGGTTTCAGCAATAATGACATGCCTTAATCCAATAATCGCAATCAGATTAGGGATCGCCATTAAACCGTTGACCGTATCGGCCAATAACCAGATCACATCCAGCTTGATAAAGGCCCCCACCGCAATCAGGCCTAAAAACAGCATTTGATAGGCACGCAGCCCGCGTTCGCCCACTAAATAGTACCAGCAGCGCTCGCCATAGTAGTGCCAACCTAAAATAGTGGTGAATGCAAAACAGACTAAGGCGATAGTCACTAAATACTGACCGATAGCCGCCGAGCCACCTAGGCTGAAGGCCGCGCTGGTCATGGCTGCGCCTGCGGTATCGCCGCTCCAAACTCCGGTGATAATCAGTACCAGTCCCGTCATAGTGCAGATGATGATGGTATCGAAAAAGGTGCCCGTCATGCTGACTAAACCTTGTTCGACCGGCTCATTGGTTTTCGCCGCCGCGGCAGCGATGGGGGCGCTACCAAGGCCAGACTCGTTGGAAAACACCCCGCGGGCAATCCCCATTTGAATCGCCTGCGCCACAGTCGCGCCTAAGAATCCACCCGCCGCCGAAACAGGCGTAAAGGCCGACTCCACCACTAACTGCAATGCGGGTAAAATCGATTCGGCAAAACTCACTAAAATCCACACACAAGCCAGCACATAACCAATCGACATCGCTGGCACTAACTTTTGCGCCACGTTGGAAATACGCTTCACCCCACCTAAGGTCACCGCCGCGACTAACAGGGTGAGCACCAATGCCGTCGCCCAGGTCGGCACCTCAAAGGCAATGGTCAGGGCATCGCTAATCGCATTCACTTGGGCAAAAGTACCAATCCCGAAGAACGCCACCCCCACGCCAAACAGGGCAAACAACTTCGCCATCCAATGTAGGCCCAGACCCCGCTCGATGTAGTACATGGGGCCGCCTGCAATTTGCCCGCGCGCATCGGTGGTGCGATATTTTACCGCTAACATACATTCGGCATACTTGGTCGCCATGCCGAAGAAGGCCGCCAGCCACATCCAAAATAATGCCCCAGGGCCGCCCATCTTGATTGCGGTGGCTACCCCAACAATATTGCCCGTCCCTATGGTGGCGGACAGCGCCGTACACAAGGCGGCGAAGGAAGAGAGATCCCCGTGTCCTTTCGCAGGTTTAAACAATAGGCTAAGCGCCATAGGCAGACGAAACACTTGAATAAGCCGCAAACGCAAGGTGAGATAGATGCCCGTCCCCACGAGTAAACACAGGGTAACGGGTCCCCAAACGATACCGTTCAGGCTGCTGAGTAAAGCTTGAAAACTCATGATATTCCTCAATTATTAAACAACTAAATTAATAAAGGAGGAGGAAAAGAAATGGCTGTGACACACCGCTGCCAGCCTAAAGAAAGACCATCACCCAGCCAATAAAGACAGGGAAAGCGTCCAAAAGACAAACGACAGGGACTGTGCAGTCATCCTCTCCTCTGTCCTTTTGCCTGAGCGTTTCGCAGAATGCATCCATCGACGCACCTACTTTCGCCTTCGGCGCCACCTATTATCGCGACTTAACGCAATCGGTAGTCTCTCCAGAGGCTCGTCCAGTAACAGTCCACGCCTTGCGGCACCTGAAAGAGTGCTTTGGTTCGGGACACATCCCAAAACAAAGTTGCCTCGTCGGTGTGGGGTTAATTCCCCACTCTCCTGCTACCTTCATCCGAACGGATTGTTAAATCGATAGTCCGCTATCGATTTAACAGGGCGCACAGCATGCAACAAACACAAAAATAGCTCAAGCCCATTCGCTCACAGAATGCGAGCTAAACGCCACAATTGCAGAAAATTTAAACAGCATAAAACCTAAGTCTGAATCGATGCAAAGTGAACCTTAAGGGCCAAATAGCAGTATCTATCAGAAGATAAAATGTTTTATCTTTAGTCGGGCTAAATGTTGTCAGAGTGGAAGGATAAATGTCAGAAGTAGCCAAACTTATCCAAGTGAGTAAAAGTTTTCGCGACGGCGAGCAGCGCCATACCGTACTGCAAGCCGTCGATTTAACCTTGCATCGTGGCGAAACCATCGCACTCACGGGCCCCAGCGGCAGCGGCAAAAGCACACTGTTAAATTTGATCGCAGGCTTTGAAACGCCAGACAGCGGCCAGATAGTGTTGAATCATCAATCCACCCAAGATTGGCAAGACAAACACTGGAGCGAGTTCCGGCGCAACCATTTAGGTGTGGTGTTTCAACAATTTAATCTGCTGACGCCACTCAATGTGAGAAACAACATAGGTTTTTCACTCAATCTCAACGGCGCCAGTTGGAATCCTTGGTGCGATTATCTCGTCGACAAATTGGGGCTGGCTTCGCTGCTCAATCGGCAGGTAGAGGCACTTTCAGGCGGGCAACAGCAAAGGGTCGCTATCGCCAGAGCCTTAGCCCACAATCCGAGTTTACTGCTGGCCGACGAACCCACGGGCAATCTCGATGATGAATCGGGTAAACAGGTGATGTCACTGCTGTGCGAACTGGCCAAAGAAAGCCAAACCAGCATCTTAATGGTTACCCACAGTGAAGAATGCGCCGCCTTTATGCACAAACGCTGGCATCTTTCCCACGCCTCTGTGTCTATCTCCGGTTAACTCGATGATGAGTCCAGCATTAACCCCTAAGGCAAGTGGCAACAAAACCCCAAGCAGAAACCGCACATGGCTGCGGATCTATTGGGTATTAAGGGTCTTTCTCGCCCATTATCGCCACGCGCCGCTGCAAGCGGGCGCGATTTTGCTCGGGCTTGCCCTCGCCGTGACTTTGCTTATCGGGGTTAAAGCCACCAATGATAATGCTATTCGCAGCTACAGTGAGGCCACAGAACTCTTGAGCCAGCGGGCCGATGTGCTCTTAAGCGCGCCCATAGGTCAAGAAACCCTCGACGAATCCGTGTATTTCAGCCTAAGGCAAGCGGGCATCAGCCAAAGCCTTGCGGTTGTCAGTGGCAGAGTGGCGGGCATGAACGGTCAGTTTTGGCAAATTGAAGGCAGCGATATCGTCGCCGCGTTGACGGCGAGCCTAAGCCCAAAAGAGGGACAAAAGCACGACACCAGCACAAAGCAAGAAGCCAATCCAAGGATGTCGATGGGAGCGCTGCCGCTCGCCGATTTAATGAGTGGTGAGCCGATAGTGGTCATGAGTCAGAGCCTTGCCAATAAAATTGCACCCAATGGTCAACTCGCCCTCGCGCCCGCATCTTTTGCGCCCGACAAGCTTAAGGTCATCAGTATCGATGATAGCTGGGGACTGGGCAGTGCAATTCTGACCGATATTTCCCTCGCCCAAAGCTTACTCGGAATGCAAGGCAAACTCAGCTATATCGCCCTATTCAGTGACAGGGATAAGCTCCCTGCCTTAAAGCAGCGGCTCGATACCCAAGGGATTACGCCGCTTCGCGCCAGTTACAGTCAACAGGATCAAGGCCAAGCCTTGATGGCGCTTACCCGCAGTTTTCATTTAAACCTCAATGCGATGAGCATGTTAGCCTTTGTGGTCGGGCTGTTTATTGCCTATAACGGCGTGCGTTACAGCCTGATGAAACGCCAACGTCTATTAATCCAATTGCTGCAACAGGGCCTAGCGCGGCGCGAAGTCATGTTTGCCCTACTTGGCGAATTACTGCTGTTGGTGGTGCTAGGCTCGCTAATGGGATTTATCCTAGGATTACAGCTCAGTCATTGGTTGCAACCTATGGTCGCTATGACCTTAGAGCAGCTCTACGGTGCCCACTTATTGCCGGGGATTTGGCAATGGCGTTGGTTGGCCGAGGCGATAGCCCTCACTTTAGTT
The DNA here is from genome assembly GCF_019457435.1 of Shewanella sp. FJAT-51649. Taxonomy (NCBI): domain Bacteria; kingdom Pseudomonadati; phylum Pseudomonadota; class Gammaproteobacteria; order Alteromonadales; family Shewanellaceae; genus Shewanella; species Shewanella sp. FJAT-51649. Next base: position 3,927,463 of record NZ_CP080411.1, read on the forward strand.
GCCGCCCTAGCAGCCTGTTTACCCTTGTATTTTGACTTAACCCGCCAATCCCTTGCCCAAGGCGCTAATCGTTATCAGCAAACGCAGGCCCACAACAAAACCCATGGCAGGCAGTTTATCTTAGCCTGCGGCCTGCTCACGCTCGCCGCAATACTCATGCCCTTCAGCCAAAGCTATAACACCAGTTTGGTATTGTTGGGCATGGTCGCCGTCGCGATTCCATTGCTATTACCGCAAGTATTGCATTGGGGCGTCAGCTTGCTGCTGCCATTGACTCGCCCCGGACTTAAGCAATATCTCCTCGCCGAAACCCGCGAACTTATCGCGCCATTGTCCCTCGCCATGATGGCAATACTGCTGGCACTAAGCGCCAATGTGTCGATGAACACCTTAGTCGGTAGCTTCGAGCAAACCCTAAGAAGTTGGTTAGAAACCCGTCTACATGCCGATTTATACCTGCGCCCCAGCGCCAATCATATGGCCGAAGTGCGTGATAAGTTGCGCCAAGATCCCCGCCTGAGTGGCCTATATCAGCAATGGCAAGTGGAGGCGGAAGTCTCTACTCAAGGAGCGGTGCAAACCATACCCGTCAACCTGATTAGCCGCGATGATGCATCGATTCAACACACCAGCACGCTCAAAGAAAGCTTGCCTGCTCTCTGGCAAACCTACTTCGACGGACATTACGTGTTAGTCAGCGAACCTATGGCCATTAAGTATCAACTGCAACTCGGGGATAGTTTGGCGTTAAACGTGCTGGACAAAACCGCCAACAATCCCGTGGTAATCGCGGGGATTTATTACGACCACGGCAATACCCGCAATGAGCTCATCATCAGCCATAAGCTGTGGCGACAGGCGCAGCTACCCGTGTTACCCATTAGCCTTGCGGCCAGTTTCCACTCTGTCGAGCCGGGAGTTCAAACCACAGCGACTCAGCGCAAACTCAGCGAGGCAGAGCTAGATGAACTGCAAGGGCAATTGGCCGTTACATTGGGCTTAGCACAGGCGCAAATTTACAGCCAAGCCAAGATCAAGGCTCAGGCCATTGCCATGTTTAAACGCACCTTCTCAATCACCTTAGTGCTCAATAGCTTAACTTTGCTGGTGGCAGCCATAGGACTATTTAGCGCCTGCTTGATGTTAACTCAATCCCGACAAGCACCATTGGCAAGACTGTATTCCCTCGGGGTGAGTCGCAGTAAGCTGCGGACTATGGTGTTCAGCCAAATGCTGCTGGTCGTGGTCATCACTTGCCTGATGGCCATGCCCACAGGCGCACTGCTCGGCTATTTATTGATTGATAAAATCACCCTGCAGGCCTTCGGCTGGACAATCAAGATGATTTGGGATTGGTTTGCCTATGGAAAAGCTATCCTCATTGCCTTAGTAACCTGCACCTCAGCCGTACTCTTACCGCTTTACTGGCAAACCCGCAGGCCCTTAATCGCCAGTTTGCAGCAGGAAACCCTATGAGCGCACGCGTACATCAAACCAAGGCTTGGCGCGTTAATGCATTAGCGTCTGCAACGCGATTTAAGCTCAGCACAAGCGCAGGCTTTATCTTGCAGAGCGTCATAGGTGGCTTATTGCTTGCGGCAATAAGCGGCTGCGATAATGCGCCTGCAACGACCGAGCCTCAATCCATGGGGTCTATGCTTGGGCAAGCAAGTGCAGATAGCCAAAGCTTTACTAAGGTGACGCCAGGAAACCGCTTTCAATTTCCTCAAGATCACCTCGCCCATCAGGATTTTCGTCAAGAATGGTGGTATCTCACCGCCAATTTAACCACTGAGAATGGTGAGCAACTTGGTGCCCAATGGACGCAATTTAGGGTAGCGCTAAAACCTAAGCACAGTGAATCGCAAAACGTGGGCTCTAATCCTAAATCCACTTGGGCGACTGAACAGCTTTATTTTGCCCATAGTGCACTCACCTCCAGCACTTCTCACCTCGCCCATGAAAAATGGTCGCGGGCACATCCATCACTTGCAGGAGTGAGCGCAGATCCCTACCAAATTCGCCTAGATAATTGGCAATGGCGTAGTCAGTCAAAGGACTTATTCCCAGCAACCTTGAGCGTTGCAACCGACGACTTTAGTTATCAACTAGAGCTTAACAGCCAAGCGCCACTGCAATATCAAGGGGATAAGGGTTACAGCATTAAGAGTCGCGACGGCAAAGTCGCCTCTTACTACTACAGCCAACCCTTTATCACGATTCATGGCGAAATCACCCGCCATATCAAGATCAATGGCCGAATGGAAAACCGCGTCGAAAAAGTCACAGGCCAAGGCTGGCTTGATAGAGAATGGAGCTCGCAGTTTATAACCAAGAGCCAGCAGGGCTGGGATTGGTTTGCCCTTAGGTTAGATGATGGTTCGGCGTTGATGCTATTTCAGCTCAGGGAACAATCCTCCGATAAAGCACAATCGGCCTTTTACAGCGCCAGACGAATGTTTGCCGATGGCACCGGCCGCAACATCAATTCCCGCGATACCCCAGATGGGATAAAAATGACCCCACTCGAGTGGCAAACCACCAGCACGGGGAAATACCCGATCTGCTGGCAAGTGCAAATCCCAAGCGAGCAAATCGACATCCGCATTTCCCCCTTAAATCCCAATAGTGCCATGGCGTTATCCACCCAGTATTGGGAAGGCCCAATTGAGCTTAAAGGCAGCCATAGCGGCACAGGTTATATGGAGCTGACGGGCTATTAATCTTCAGCTCAAATGTGATCTCCATATCAAATACAGCACTTAATACTCTTCGTTCTCATACTATCGATTGCAAATGCTGTTGAATTTTCACTCAGTGATTGCATTTCGATGAAAATCCCAACAAATTAATATGACAACGTTGTCAAAATAATTAAAACAACAAGATAGCCATCGTAATCACGGACGATTCTATTCAGTTCAATAACACAGGGAGGGGTGGATGAGCGCTTTACGTAAAGGGTTTACCCTGATTGAACTGATGATCGCCGTCGCCATTATTGGCATTCTTGCCGCCATTGCGATTCCTTCGTTTAATGAGTACTTAAAACAAGGTCGACGCTTCGATGCGCAGCAATATCTCGTCAGTAGCGCCCAAGCGCTAGAGCGCCATTATTCCCGCAACGGCCTGTATCCCGCTTCGCAGAGTTTAACCAACAGTACCTATTACAGTTTCAGCTACACCCCCACGGCGGATAAATTAGGTTTTAGCCTCAAGGCCGTCCCTACAAGCCGTCAGTCGGATGCCTGCGGCACCTTAAGCCTCGACCATAAAGGCGTACGCGCCCCCGCAACCCATTGCTGGACCCACTAAGATGACAAATCGCACGACAGCGGGGTTCACCTTAGTCGAATTACTGGTCGCTATCGCCATCATAGGTATCTTGGCGAGCATAGCCCTGCCCTCCTATCGGGATCTGATCGCCAGAGAAAGCCTCACCAGCACGGCCAATGAATTGATCTCCAGTTATAAATTCGCCCGTGGCGAAGCCATCAAGCGCAATCAGGCGGTGACACTGGAAGCGACAGAAGATGGGCGCTGGCTGGTCATCAGCAATCAGAAACAACTTAAGGTCTTTAGTCCATCTAACCGCGGCGTCAGCATCAATGGCTTTAACACCCTCAATATCAATGCGACAGGCAACACCACCAAAACCCAGATGAGCCTCGAAAACACTCAAGGCGAAACGCTCAATCTGTGCATATTGCCAAGCGGGCAAAGTTATTTACAGGAGGCGGCATGCGCATAGTTGCACTGAGTAATAAACAACGAGGCTTTACCATGACCGAAGTGCTGATTTCGTTAGTGGTTTCGGTCACTTCGCTACTGGCGCTCGGCAAAGCTCAGCTATCTTCATTGCAGCATGCGACCAACAGCTTCCAATATACGGTCGCCACTATTCAAGCGCAGAATGCCATTGAAAGGATCTGGCCGAGGATCTGCGATATTCAGCGCCAACCCGCACGCTTTGAGGATGTCAATTTTAGGGCCAGCCTCAGCCAAGATATGCCCAGCGGTTACACCTTAGTGCTACCCAACACTTATCAAGACACTATGCCCATCACTGTCACTTGGCAGGACGGTCGCATTGAGGACAATAACAGTGTGAGCCTCAACGCCAGCTTTCCGCACTTATGTCAGGTGTAACAATGTCCTTAAGCGCGAAGAAACGGCAAGCGGGTTTTAGCTTATCAGAGCTGATGATCGCTATGGTGCTTGGGCTGATTATTATGCTGGCCGTGGTCAATTTTTTCACTCCACTCAAGACCACGGTTGAAGAAAGCAAGCGCCTCGAAAACGCAGCCGATGCGCTGAGGTACGCCACCCTCAGCCTCAGCAAGAGCATCAAACGCGCATCAAATATCGTATCCCTCAGCGCTAATGAATTAGTGCTCGCAGTTGCAGCATCCCCAGCCCAGCCGAGTTTAACTTGCTTAGGAACCAGCAAAACCAGCGATTACAACGAAACCTACCGTTTTGACGCCCCTAATCTGAGCTGTGACGACGGCGATGGCGCCCAGGTATTACTCACGGGGCTAGAAGCGACCAGCTTTGCGCTTAATGGCGAACTGGTGACAGTAGTACTCAAGCCTGAAAAACTCCCCGCGCAATATGGTCAAGGGATCCAGCTCGATATCGCCCTGCGTAAGCCCCTATGGCGACAAGCCCTCAACAGCCAACAGAACCCATAAAGCAAGGAAGCCATAATGGACAATCTAAGACCAGCTCTAGGCAATAAGGAACATGGCGCGGTATTACTTATCGTCTTGGTCTTCAGCCTGTTAGCGAGTTTGCTGGTGGTCACGTCACTTAGGGATAACCTAGTACAAGAGCGACTGAGTGGTAACTTTCAAAAGCAAGTCAATGCGCAGTTATTAGCCGAACAGGGAATGCACGAGAGCTACAACCAACTCAAGACTCAGCTGCAGCGCGCGCCCAATCAAGGTCTGCAAACCCTGTATCAGCAACTCCCCGCCGAAGCCGATGGCAGCCTCGAAGGCAGCAGCTATGCCCTCGAAAATGGTCAAATCACCGGAGCAGATCTTAGCCTCGACAGTCGTGGCAATCATTTAGAAGGCGAGGCCAAACTCAACGCCCAGTTCACACTACAGGGCAGTCACGGAAACACGATTTTCAATGATGCGATTGTGTCCTGCGAGAGCTTAAACCTTACTGGCAGCAGTAGCATCGATGGCTATGACTCCCGCAAAGGAGCCTATGGCGATAGCATCAGTAATGGCCAAGGTGGCAGTGAACTTAATCAACATGGCAAAGGCAATGTCACCACCATTGAGCCCAATGCCAATATTACGCTCACGGGCAACGCGCCAATTTACGGCGATGTTAGCGCTACGGGCAGCGTCACCCTAACCGGCTCGTCGGATATCCACGGTAGCATTCAAGCCAATAATGATGTCACCCTTGGCACAGGCACCATAGGCGGGAATGTCGCGGCGGGCAATAACTTTAACTTGGCCAATAGCGGCACGGTCGAAGGTTCGGTCAAAGCCAATAACAATGCCGCCATGGCGCCCAAGGCCCAAGTGAATGGCACACTGCAATATGGCGGCGACGGCAACTTTCATCAGGACAGCCAGATTGGCAACTTAGTCAACGCGCGCCCCAATGTACCGCCCGTGCCAGCAAAATCCTGTGACCCATTGGATATTGGCGCTGTGATGGGCGGTTTTAAGATGCCCAATAACGGCGCCCGCACTATTGATTCCAACGCCAATGTCACTATCACACCCACTGGTTCGAGTAAGACCGAACTCGGCTGGAAAGGTGATTATTTCCCGAGCCTTACCCCCACATCGGAGAACATCTTCGGCAGTAACACCCCGGTATTTAACCTCGACAGCTTAGTCATGAGCAGCGATGGGGTGCTTAATATCAGTGGCGGCGATGTCACCCTGATAGTCAATGGTGACTTTAAGATGAGTGGATCGAATCAGCTGAATATTGCCCCAGGCTCTAGCCTTACGTTGTTTGTGGGCGGTGAAGTCGCCTTTACGGCGGGGACAAACAACGGTAACAACATTAAGGGACAAACCCTAACCGACAGCAACAAGCCGCCACTGTCTATTTTTTCTGGCTCGGATAAGGATGTCACCGTCAGCGGTAATGTGCCGATTTATGCCGCGCTCTACGCCCCCAAATCTAAGGTCAATCTCCCCGGCGGCCCTGAAATTTTCGGCTCGGTGAGGGGCAAATCCATCACGGCGACAGGCAATGGAAAAATCCACTATGACAATGCCTTAGGCGCTGCCGACTTAGGCGAAGGTAATGCTAATCCCGCGCTCATCCTGCTCAAGCAATGGCAATACTTATAGGCCGAACTCCCCCGCGAAACTCACTTGCAGACTCCCTCTCCAAAGGGATAGGGATTGTGTAAATTTCAAACTGAGAGTTAGATCACGCGCAAAACTTTGATCCCGATCGATTATCCCCGCCAATACCTCTTGTGAGGTATACCCACATTTTTTATCAGGTCTAGACTCACAGTTATCCACATTTAGTTGTAGCGATTGTTATCGCGGCAACTGAGTGAATCTCAAGATAAAGGTACCGCTATGAGTCAGGAATACCATGTCACCAGCCTTGTGGTACATGCCGCCCCTAATGCCTTACAACAGGTTGAGGCCGATATTGCAGCGTTAAAGGGCTGCGATATCCACGCCATTTCACCCGAGGGCAAGTTCGTTATTACCCTCGAAGGGAATAGCCAAAAAGCCATTCTCGACAATGTTGAAGCCATCAATGCCCTGTCCGGCGTGTTATCCACCAGTTTGATTTACCACCAAGTAGAACCCTTAGAACAAGAGAGTGAGGAAACACTATGAGCATTAGCCGCCGCGAGTTTCTCAAGGCTAACGCAGCGGTTGCCGCTGCCACGGCCGTTGGCGTCACGCTTCCCGTGAAAATGGTCGAAGCCGCCGAGTCAGATAGCATTAAGTGGGATAAAGCCCCCTGCCGTTTTTGCGGTGTGGGTTGTAGCGTATTAGTCGGAACTAAAGCGGGTAAAGTCGTCGCCACTAAGGGCGACCCTGAAAGCCCAGTTAACCGTGGTTTGAACTGTATTAAGGGTTACTTCCTGTCGAAAATCATGTACGGCAAGGACAGATTAACCACGCCACTGCTGCGGATGAAAGACGGTAAATACCACAAAGAAGGCGAGTTTACCCCAGTAAGTTGGGATGTCGCCTTCGATACTATGGCCGCTAAGTGGAAACACAGCATCGCCACTAAAGGACCAACCTCAGTCGGTATGTTCGGCTCGGGCCAATGGACCATCTGGGAAGGTTATGCCGCCTCTAAATTACATAAGGCCGGATTCTTAACCAACAACATCGACCCTAACGCCCGTCACTGTATGGCATCGGCCGTGGGTGGCTTTATGCGTACCTTCGGTATCGACGAGCCGATGGGCTGTTACGATGACTTAGAAGCCGCCGACCAATTTGTGCTCTGGGGCGCTAACATGGCTGAGATGCACCCGATCCTGTGGGCACGCTTATCCGACCGCCGCTTAAGCCACAAAGACTGCCGCGTACATGTGCTATCGACCTTCGAGAACCGCAGCTTCGACTTAGCGGACAACCCTATGGTGTTCCGCCCACAGTCAGACTTAGTGATCCTCAACTTTATCGCTAACTACATCATCCAACACAAAGCCGTGAATACCGACTTTGTGACTAAACATACTAAGTTTGCCCTTGGTGTGGATGATATCGGTTATGGTCTGCGCCCAGATCATCCGTTAGAGAAGAAAGCCAAAAACCCGGGCAATGGTAAATCTAGCCCTATCAGCTTCGATGAATACGCTAAGTTCGTCAGCACTTACACGCTGGAATATGCGGCGAAAATGAGTGGGGTAGAGCCTGAAAAATTAGAAACCTTAGCTAAGGCCTATGCCGATCCTAAGGTCAAAGTCATGAGCCTGTGGACCATGGGGATCAACCAACACGTACGTGGCGTGTGGGCAAACAACATGCTCTACAACATCCACTTACTCACAGGTAAAATCGCCACCCCAGGCAACAGCCCATTCTCCTTAACGGGCCAACCTTCGGCCTGTGGTACCGCCCGTGAAGTCGGCACCTTCGCCCACCGCTTACCTGCGGATATGGAAGTGGCTAACGATAAACACCGCGCCATTACAGAAAAACTGTGGCAGGTACCAGAAGGCACGATTCCGCCAAAACCTGGCTTCCATGCCGTGCTGCAAAGCCGCATGCTTAAAGATGGCAAGCTCAACTGCTATTGGACCATGTGCACCAACAATATGCAGGCGGGTCCGAATATCAACGATGAAATTTATCCCGGTTTCCGTAACCCAGAAAACTTTATCGTGGTATCAGACCCATACCCAACCGTCACCGCCATGGCCGCCGACTTAATTCTGCCCACCGCCATGTGGGTTGAGAAAGAAGGCGCCTACGGTAACGCCGAGCGCCGCACCCATATGTGGCATCAACAGGTTAAAGCGCCTGAGGGAGCTAAATCGGATCTGTGGCAATTAGTCGAGTTTTCAAAACGCTTTAAAGTGTCTGAAGTCTGGCCCGCAGAGCTTATCGCTAAAAAGCCTGAATACGCTGACAAGACCCTTTATGAAGTACTGTTTGCCAATGGTGTCATCAACAAGTTCCCGACTACCGATTGTAAGGGCGACCTAAACGACGAAAGTGAACACTTTGGTTTCTATCTACAAAAAGGCATTTTCGAAGAATACGCCGCCTTCGGTCGTGGCCATGGCCATGACTTAGCCGACTTTGACCGTTACCACGAAACCCGCGGCCTACGTTGGCCAGTGGTTGAGGGCAAGGAAACCCTGCGCCGTTTCGTGGAAGGTAGCGATCCTTATGTGAAGGCAGGTGAAGGCTACAAGTTCTACGGCAAACCCGATGGCAAAGCGGTGATTTTCGCCCTGCCCTACGAACCTGCGGCAGAAGAGCCAAATGAAGAATACGATCTGTGGATGTCTACCGGCCGTGTACTCGAACACTGGCATACAGGTTCGATGACCGCCCGTGTACCTGAGCTGTACCGCGCTTACCCCGATGCACAAATCTTTATGCATCCTGAAGACGCTAAGGCCCGTGGTCTGCAACGTGGTGATGAAGTGCTAGTCGCATCCCCCCGTGGTGAGGTCAAAACCCGTGTCGAAACCAAAGGCCGTAACAAACCGCCACGCGGCGTGGTGTTTATGCCCTTCTTCGATGCGCGTCAGTTAGTTAACAAGTTGATTCTGGATGCGACCGATCCACTGTCAAAAGAAACTGACTTTAAGAAGTGTCCCGTAAAAGTGATGAAGGCCTAAGCCCTCATTTGATAGCGATAAGCGTATTTGAAAGCGATTAAGGAGTGCTAAGGTGAGTCAGCAAGTGAAGAGTCCATTCACAGTCAAGCAAGTCAACCGTCGTCAATTTTTGGCAGCGACGGCTAAGGCCGGCTGCGTGATGGGGCTCGTGGGATTAGGCTTGACGGCCACGGCAAAAAGCCAAGGCCAACTCGCCCCCCAAGCTTGCAGACCGCCGGGAGCCCTTGAAGAAAGTGATTTTCTCTCCGCCTGCGTGCGTTGCGGTTTGTGTGTCGAGGCTTGCCCCTACGATACCCTATCGCTGGCACGCTGGTTCGATGGCGCTGCCACTGGCACGCCGTTCTTTACCGCAAGACGCGTTCCCTGCGAAATGTGTGAGGACATTCCCTGCATCAAAGCCTGCCCTTCGGGTGCGCTTGATCCTCAACTTGAGCAAATTAGTGGTGCTAAGATGGGGGTTGCGGTACTGATAGATGAGAAAAACTGCCTTAACTTTAAGGGATTACGTTGTGACGTCTGTTATCGGGTTTGTCCGTTAATCGACAACGCTATCACCTTAGAACGCCAACGCAATCAACATAGCGATCACCACGCCATGTTTTTACCCACAGTCAACAGCGATACCTGCACGGGTTGCGGTAAATGCGAGCATGCCTGCGTGCTCGACACGGCCGCGATTAAGGTGTTACCGACAACTCTGGCACTCGGTAAAGCGGCTGCGCATGACACTTATATCAACACCGAGGAAACCACCTTAGAAATGTTGAATAAGGGGCTGACGTTATGAGTAACAAGTCTATGAATAACCAAACGGTGAACTCAAAAGCTAAGGCTCACATGCAAGGCGAACATGCCGCAGCCATTGCAGAACTCGGTTGGTTTGGCGCACATAAATATTTGCTGCTACGCCGCGCAGTGCAATTTGGCTTATTAGGCCTATTTGCACTGGGGCCACTTTTAGGAATTTGGCTTTTTAAGGGAAATTTATCGGCCAGTTTACTGCTCGATACCATTCCCTTTGCCGATCCACTGGTGAGCTTACAAATGCTGGCAAGCGGGCATACTCCCGAGCTTAGTCTACTGATAGGCGCAGCTTTGGTCATGCTGTTTTATGCCCTCGCCGGTGGCCGGGTGTTTTGTAGTTGGGTGTGTCCAGTCAATCTGGTTACCGATGCCGCAAGCTGGCTCAGACGTAAATTGAACCTTCCTCGCACCAGCGAGTTACCGCGCAATTTACGTTATTACCTGCTGGCACTCGTGCTGTTATTGCCACTGCTCACGGGTAACTTGATTTGGGAATGGGTTAACCCAGTCCCCTTAGTCTATCGCGCCGTGTTATTTGGCAGTCTCAGTGGTTTATGGATCTTAGCGGCGATATTTCTGCTGGATCTGTTTATCGCCGAGCGCGCTTGGTGTGGTCACCTGTGTCCAACAGGCGCCCTGTTTGGCTTAATCGGCAAATGGAGCCCCATCAAAATCGTCGCCAGCAAAGCCAGTGCCTGTGATAACTGCATGGACTGCTTTGCCGTTTGCCCCGAGCGCCAGGTATTAAAGCCAGCGTTAAAAGGGCAAAACCCGGTGATCACGAGCCCAGACTGCACCCAATGCGGCCGCTGTATCGATGTCTGCGCACAACGCGTATTTCGCTATCAAACACGCTTTACGGCCACTCAGGCCCAACTTAGTCCAGGCGATTCGACCGATTGTCAGTCGCCATCAACCACTTCATCAATTCGTCAACACATTGCCCCCAAGGCGGAGAATGACCAATGAAAAAAATACTCACCTTAGCTGCGATTGTATTAGCCATCGGCGGCTGCTCAGGCCAACAAGCAGACACGCAAGCCACCCCCGTAAACATTAAATCCCTCGCCGGCGATAGCGCGGTAACGGATATTCGCCCCGCCGATGCCATGCCCGTCTACCCAAGTCGTGGCAAGGCGTTAGAGCGCAGCTTTACCGACCAGCCACCGCTCATTCCCCATAAGGATGATTACAAAATCACTATGGATAAGAATGGCTGTTTAACCTGCCACAGCTGGGATAAAGCCCCACGGATGAAAGCCACACCAGTGGCGAAATCCCACGTAATCGATGATAAAGGCACACTCAATGGCCATAATTATTTCTGCACCCAGTGCCACGTGGCACAGGCAGAAAACAAGGCGCCTTTAGTCGAGAACAAGTTCTCAAATCAATAACACAGCACTTCCCTGCCCACAAAAGCCACTGCTAAGCCAGTGGCTTTTTATTTTCAGCAATAACACCTCAGCACTAAGCTTTGCCCGCTAAGTATTTAAAGCATTGTGTTAAGAGCGCAGCTAAAACTGAAGAGTTAGACGCAGAAAGTGAAATGCAAGGACTAAACAACAGTGCAATAAGATAGGAGATGAGGGAAAGAAAATGAGTGGGAAGAGAGCGCGAACTATTGAAAAGTAAAAACCCAGCCTAGGCTGGGTTTACTTGTTGTTTTGCTTTATGCAAATCACCCGCTGGAGCCGTTAATCTGGTTTGCACCGCTTTAGCTGTTTGCACATTCTTTGTTTCAGGCATCGCTGCCTGCCACAAAGCACCTACCCATAAACTCGATGTGGATTTCATTGGTTATTTCCCTTTTCTGTTAACGAGCTCAAAGTAATACTTAGGCCATCATCAGTAAAATGAATTAACGCCATACCATGGATTCCATTTAAGCATGAATATTCCAATCAAGACCTTGCAATGTTTTCTGATCCTCGTCGAAACGGAAAACTTCACTCGAGCCGCGGAAAAATGCTTTATCACCCAGCCGACGCTCAGCAAGATCATCCAAAGGCTCGAAGAGAGCTTAGGAGAGACGCTGCTGATACGTAACAATCAAAAGGTCGAGCTGACCCAAGCAGGACAACTGTTTGAGCACAGCGCACGGGAAATTCTCGGGCAATGGCATAGATTGCAGGAGGACATGAGCAACTTAAGCGGACTTAAGACTGGACGGTTACGATTAGGCGTCTGCCCTATGATGAGCAGTTTAATTATCGGGCTGCTGACCAGTTACCGGAAACGCTATCCCGGCGTTGAGCTGCAAATGTATGAATACGGCGGGTTTGGTTGTGAACAGGCGCTGCTGAATAACAGCTTAGACATCGCCTTTACTGCGCTGCCAACCACCCATGAGACCGAGTTGGTTAACCAACCTCTGACCAAATATCCCCTTCTCGCTTGTTTGCCCGATGGGCATCCACTTACCGCTAAATCACACCTCAGCTGGCAGGATTTTGAGCCCTATCCCTTTATTCTCTATAACGAAGATTTTTCCTTGGCTAAGCTAATCAATCGCCTGAGTCGTAAGGCGGGAGTGCAACTCAATATCGCGTTTCGAAGCGGCCAATGGGACTTCCTCGCGGCCATGGTAGAGGCCGATATGGGACTGGCCATTTTACCCGAACCTATTTGCCAAAAACTCAGTACCAGCAAGTTAGTGTTTAGACCCATGCAACCGGCTATGACCTGGGATTTAGCCCTTATCTGGCGACAAAATCTGCCTTTAACCCCTGCGGCCAATGCGTTATTGGAATTGAGTAAACAGAAAGCACTGCGCTAAATCTGCCCCTAAGTTTGAACTAGGGTTAAGCCTTAGTCTGCCAACTAACGCTGCATTTATTCTTAAATTTCACCCATAAAAAAACCGCTGCTAGCCTAGGCTTAGCAGCGGTTTCTATTAGAGGAAGTTAAGAATTACTTCTTAGCTTCAGCAGCTTTACGCTCTTTAACTTGCTCAACAACTTTGTCCGAAACGCTGTTTGGACATGGGCTGTAGTGTGAGAACTCCATAGAGAACTGACCACGACCTGAAGTCATTGTACGTAGAGAACCGATGTAACCGAACATTTCTGATAACGGAACGTCAGCCTTAACGCGAACACCAGTTACACCAGCAACTTGGTCTTTGATCATGCCGCGACGACGGTTTAAGTCACCGATTACGTCACCTACGTTGTCTTCTGGGCTGAACACGTCAACTTTCATGATTGGCTCAAGCAGTTGTGGTTTAGCTTTAGCAATAGACTGACGGAATGCCGCTTTAGCAGCGATTTCGAACGCGATTGCTGAAGAGTCAACTGCGTGGTAAGCACCGTCAGTCAGTTCGAACTCAACGTCTAACACTGGGAAGCCAGCGATAGTACCAGTGTTCATCATGCTCGCGAAGCCTTTCTCAACTGCTGGCCAGTATTCCTTAGGAACGTTACCACCAACAACTGAAGACTTGAACACGAAGCCAGAGTTTGGCTCACCTGGGCGGATGATGTATTCGATCTTACCGAATTGACCTGAACCACCAGATTGTTTCTTGTGGGTGTATTGGTCTTCAACCATTTGAGTAATGGTTTCACGGTATGCTACTTGTGGTTCACCCACGATCAGCTCAACACCGTAAGTACGCTTCAGGATGTCCACTTTAATGTCTAAGTGCAGTTCACCCATACCTTTAAGGATGGTTTCACCTGAATCTTCGTCAGTTTCTACGCGGAATGATGGATCTTCAGCGATCATCTTACCGATAGCGATAGCCATCTTCTCGCTGCCGCCTTTATCTTTTGGCGCTACTGCGATAGAGATAACTGGCTCTGGGAACACCATGGCTTCCAGAGTACATGGGTGCTTAACATCACACAGAGTGTGACCAGTTTGTACGTTCTTCATACCCACGATAGCGATAATGTCACCAGCTTCAGCTGATTCAATTTCGATACGATCGTTTGCATACATTTCGCACATACGGCCGATACGCTCAGTCTTACCAGTTGCACTGTTAAGAATGGTGTCACCTTTCTTCAGGCGGCCAGCATAGATACGTACGAAAGTCAGGGCGCCGAAACGGTCGTCCATAATCTTGAACGCTAATGCTTTTAATGACTCGTCAGCAGAAACGATAGCGTATTCGCCAGTTTCGTTACCTTCTTCGTCAGTTAAAGGTTGTGGGTCAACTTCGTCTGGAGCTGGCAGGTAGTCAACAACCGCGTCTAGAACCAGTTGCATACCTTTGTTCTTGAACGCAGAACCACAGAATGTTGGGAAGAATGCCATAGTACGAGTACCCTTACGGATACAACGCTTCAGGTCTTCAATAGATGGCTCTTCGCCTTCCATGTAAGCTTCCAGCAGATCGTCATCTTGCTCAACAGCAGATTCGATCAGCATTTCACGGTATTCTTCAACTAGGTCAACCATGTCTGCTGGAACGTCAGTTACAGTGAAGTTTTCTGGAATACCAGAATCGTCCCACACGTAAGCTTTGCGAGTTAACAGGTCAACAACACCTTTGAACTCATCTTCAATACCGATTGGCAGAACCATAACCAGTGGGTTAGCAGCTAAAACGTCTTTAGTTTGCTTAACAACGCGTAAGAAGTCAGCACCCATACGGTCTAACTTGTTTACGAAGATGATACGAGCAACTTCAGATTCGTTAGCATAACGCCAGTTAGTTTCTGATTGCGGCTCAACACCACCAGAACCACAGAATACAGCGATACCGCCGTCAAGAACCTTCAGAGAACGGTAAACTTCAACTGTGAAGTCAACGTGTCCAGGGGTGTCAATAACGTTGAAACGGTGATCTTTCCAGAAACAGCTAACAGCAGCTGATTGAATAGTAATACCGCGCTCAGCTTCCTGAACCATGAAGTCTGTTGTTGATTCACCGTCGTGAACTTCACCTAACTTATGGATTTTACCGGTTAGCTTAAGAATACGCTCGGTGGTCGTGGTTTTACCCGCGTCAACGTGAGCGAAGATACCAATGTTTCTGTATTTGGATAATTCGGTCATGATTCAACTTTAATGATTAGTTTAAGAAGTAGACGGAGTATGCGACAAACCACCGACACACCGCACATCAGATTATTTTAGGCGCATATTGTAAATTGGAACCCCGCTCTTCGCAAATGGCTCTTGCAATTTTTCACGATAAAGTCGCGGAAAAAATTAAAAAAAAATAAGAAAAATATGTGAAAACAACTAAATAAAAATTTTTAGCTCATTTATCAATCAATTACTAAAAACCTTAAAAATAAGCGTGTTTTTACTGATATTGATGTTTTCCCATGCTTTAACGGTTCAATAATCGCAAAATTCCAGCCCTCAGACGATGCGCCTATAGGCAATACTCCCGTTAAAATCGGTTCGATGACGCAGGTTTTCTGGGATAAATAGCCGATTTCTGAATGAAATCCGCTATGTACTGAGGAATACAGTCTATTCATCACGCTCGGCACGTACTAGAGGTGCGTCTCATCCACACAAATTTGGTCCCGTCCCAACGCTTTTGCCTGATATAGCGCCTTATCTGCCCGTTCAAAACATGACTGCATGGGCTCATTGACCGCAAGTTTGGCAATCCCAAAACTACAGGTGAGCCGCACATCACCACTGAAATGATAATCTTTGATGGCGTGAGCTATCCGCTGACACAGTGATTTAACGGCATCGAGCGATGTTTGATGGCAGAGGATCACAAACTCTTCCCCGCCCCAGCGCGCCACCACATCGCTTTCGCGCACGCAGTGCTGCAACACCGAGGACAACTCCATTAAAATTTTATCCCCAATCGCATGGCCTAAGGTGTCATTGATCTCTTTAAAAAAATCGATATCTAACATCACCAAGCAAATAGCGCCTTCCATGGAGACAGCGGCGCGATGTTCGTGAACAAACTGGCGGTTAAAGTAATGTCGATTGTAGAGTTTAGTGAGTGGGTCATGGGTGGATAAAAATTCAAGCTCGGCATTACTTTGCTCTAATTGCAGGCGCAAAACCTCAAGTTGCTGGTTTTTATCGGTTAAACGTCGATTGTAACGGCTGATAACATAAGTGCGAGTCGCGAGTAAAAATATCACCAACAAAGTGCCTGCAATGACCTGATAGATAAGCAGATAGTTAGTTTCATCGATAATGGTGATATTGTTCCACTTCTGATAAATCCGGATCCGCTCCAGTTCATCCACATTATCCAATACCTGATTGATGATCGGCAGCAACGCCTCATGCCCTAAGCTCACTCCGACCCGCAGTTCATCCTCAGGGCCGCCCCAGCCGGCAATTTTAAGATGATTGAATCCCGTCTGTTGAATATAGGCATTGACCGAAAACATCGAGCCGACAAAGAGGTCAACTTTTTTCTCGAGCACGGCCTCAAGCCCCGCAGGCTCGCTCGCCACTTTAATGGTGTGGACATTGGGATAGTAATGCTGAATATACTCGGCAAGACGATAGCCATCGGGCACCGCCAAGGTGCGTGAACCGATGTTTTCAAAGCCCTGTAAAAAGGGTTGTTCCTTGAGCGACACTAAAACATTGGGGGAGCGAAAATACACATGGCTGAAATGTAAAAACTGCTCTCGAGTCGCCGTCTTATTGAGTAACGGGGTTAAATCGCAGCGCCCCGTTTGTAGGAAATCTAAGGTTTGTGTCCAAGATGTCGTGGGAACCAAGCTGAACTTTAACGCCGAATGGGCTTCGATATAACGAATATAATCCGACGAAATCCCAACATGTTGACCATCACGAATCGCTTCGTAGGGCAACCAATCGGGGTCGACGCAATAACGCACCAACTGGGTCGCATGGTTAGCGTCTTCAGCAGCATTGAGGTAAGTTGAGGCCAAACGCTCGGCATTTCCAGATAATGGAGAGCATAAACAGAGGAGTAAAACCCAGTATCTGCAACCCATGGCACCTCTCGATTCGACCCGCTATCAATCAGACAAAGTCAAAAAAGTGTATACGCGATATTAAGATAATACCAATAAGCCCTAATTTGAGTATGGAAATAGCCTAAAGGTTTGTCTATGCGGCATTCATTAGGATAAAAAAATACCCACCAATGGGCGGGTATTTCGTTTAAGCGGTCTGCTTTACTGATTAGTCTTCTACGGGCGAAACCACGAAGAGTAAGTCACCTTGAGATACTTGCTGACCATTGCTGTTCAGAATACGCTCGATGCGGTACTTCTTATCTTCTGGGTACAACACAGCGCCTTGACGGTTAAAGCCAGCTAAGTTGACCTGAGAGAACATCTTCATCGCTTCAGTTAACGCAAGCGTCTGATCTGCAGTCACAATATCGCCTTCTTTCACGAAGTCAGGTTCGCCTGGCGCTGGAGAGGTATAGAAGATACCTGCGCCTTGGGCTAATACTTTCAGCTCGTTACTTTCACCAACACGCAGTGACTCAGTGTCTACACCCACGGTTTCGGCAGCAGCTTCCATTTCAGCGATCAGCGCTGGAATGTCGAGCTCAGCCATAAAGCGTGGCAGGTAGTTAGTGTCGTATACGCCTTCTTTGAAGGTGCCATCGCTTAGGATCAGTTTCAGCAATGGAATGTTAGTCGCAATACCT
Organism: Shewanella sp. FJAT-51649; assembly: GCF_019457435.1. Taxonomy (NCBI): domain Bacteria; kingdom Pseudomonadati; phylum Pseudomonadota; class Gammaproteobacteria; order Alteromonadales; family Shewanellaceae; genus Shewanella; species Shewanella sp. FJAT-51649. Next base: position 3,945,165 of record NZ_CP080411.1, read on the forward strand.
TTGAGTACTACGCTATCTAAGTAAGCGTGCAGTTTCGCGATAACGTCTTCACGGTTTTCACCGCGCATAATCACCTGAGCGATTAAGCTGTCGTAGTATGGCGATACTTCTTTACCCGCTGCGGCAATCGAGATGATTTCCACATCTGGATGATCTGGGAACACACATTCGGTGATCTTGCCAGGATTTGGGATCAGTTGGAGTACACCATGGCTGTCCAGGGCGGCTTTTTCTGCAGTCACACGCACTTCCATCGCATAACCGATTTCTTTCGGCTCGAGGTTCTCGATTGAACGACCCGCAGCGATATCAAACTGCGCGCTCACGATATCGATACCAGAAGTCGCTTCCGTTACTGGATGCTCTACCTGCAGACGAGTGTTCATTTCCATGAAGTACACTTCGTTCGCATCTAAGTTATAGATGAACTCAACTGTACCTGCGCCCATGTAATCGGTCGCATCACCTAAAGCACGGGTGTAATCCAGCACTTGTTTCTTCAGTTCTTCTGGCAGCATAGTTGAGCCAGATTCTTCGACCACTTTCTGGTTGTTACGTTGTACAGAACAGTCACGTAAACCCAGCACCTTAGCGTTACCGAACTTGTCACGCAGTAACTGCACTTCGATATGACGCAGTGAGGTTACATATTTCTCTAAGTACAGGTCACCGTTACCAAAGGCCGCAGCCGCTTCGGTAGAGGTTTTTTGGAATAAACCAATCATATCCTCAGGACGTTTAACGACCTGAATACCTTTACCGCCACCACCTTGTACCGCTTTGAGCAGCACTGGGTAACCAATTTCATTGGCCACGTTCACCGCTTGCTCAGCGTTCGTCAGAATGCCGTGTGAACCTGGTACTACTGGTACGTTTTGGCTTTGTGAAGTCTTAATCGCGTTCGACTTGTTACCCATAGTCGTCATTGAATGCACGCTAGGACCAACAAAGTTAACGCCATTGTTCACACACAATGCCGCAAATTGTGGGCTTTCAGACAGGAAGCCGATACCTGGGTGCAGTGCGTCAACTTGCTCGTATTCGGCAACTTTCAGTACTGAGTAAGCGTTCAGGTAACTTTCGTCAGAGGTGTTACCCCCTAAGCAGACTAACTTGTCTGAGTCTTTCAACATATCCGCAGGTACGGCGGTCATGTCAGGATCTGACGCCACTAATACCACGTTGATATCGTTATCGTGAGCCTTACGGATCAGCTTAACAGCGGTACAACCACGGGCATGAACCAATACTTTGTTAATTGGTTTCATTAACTTACGAGGGTCGTTTTGAACAATCACTTCTTCTTCAACAGGCGCTTCAACAACCAGTGTTGATAGGGCGTTGATGATCACGTCATTGATCTTCGCCGTTGGCATTGGCATCAGAGGATCGATGCTCGCCAATTGATTATCTAAGGTTTCGCTGAATGGGTTGTGGACTAAGCCCGCCATTGCACCTGGTACTTTCGACAAGTAGTTAGACAGTGTCGAAGTCGAAGGCAAATAAGCTGGAACCACCATCTGACCCGCGAATGGCATGTTAGTACCAGACAGGTAATAGGTTTGCACTAATGGGTGAGTCACGAAACTCGCCTGCGCACCACCGGTACAGTCACCAAAACCAAACATCAGTACTGGCAATTCATTATCACGGATGAAACGAGTGATACGGTCGTTCACAACAGCCATTGAGAACAGTGCCGCTGCACCTTCTTTCGTTTGCATACCGCCTGAGCTGATAAAGCAAACAACAGGTAGCTTACGCTTAGCACACTCGATCAGCAGCGCAGAGAATTTCTCGGCACTCGCCATGTCGAAGGCTCCAGCTTGGAATGCGGTGTTAGACACAGCCACACCCACACGGACTTTTTGACCTTTTTCTTTAAAATCAGCAATACCCGTGATCAGACCGCAAGGACGAATGCCTTTGTCTAACGCATCTTCGATTGAGAGACGGAAACCTGGGAAGTTAAGCAAGTTGGCCGACATTTTGTCGCCATTAATCTCTTCAAAATGAGTGAAGAATTGCTTAATCACATTTTCCCATGTCATCTTGCCGGTACGTTTTTCGTCACGTAATACTTTTTGGATCAGTAAGTCCTGATAACCCATGGTCAAGCGGTTCCAGAAGTCCTTACGACGACCGATACGCACAGGGTTAATCGCGCCAGTGTACTTGCTGTTATCGCTTTCACTGTCGAAGTATTCAGGCAGTAAACGCTCGAAGAAGTAAGTCAGGATAACGAATAAACTGTCGTTAAGTTGTGGGAAGCCCACACTCTTCCACTGCTCTACACGCACCAATAAGTCAGCACGGTTAGACTGGCCCATAAAGTACTTAAGCCACTTGTAGAATTTCGCTTTATCGTTAGCGGTATCCTGAGTCGACAGCGCATGGTCAATTGACTTGTGCAGCAGGTTGTTCACTGAATTGCGCGACAAGCTCTTCGCCATCATGGCTTCTTTCGCGATAGACGCTAAGCTGCCCACAACGTTGTCGTACAGTGAGTTAAAGATCAGGATGTTATGACATTGCCAAATGAAGTCTTCACGCAGTTCGTCGTTCACAACCACATCGAGCACAGTCAGTTGATTCAGTTCAGGCCACTTGGCTTGAGTCACTGACTTTGGCAGATTTTCAAGGTGCTGGATTAAGCCCTTGAAGTTGTTTGCCGCATTGCTCTTCCAGCGGTGATATAGAGACCAACCGATGTTAAATAACAGCGCCTTGCGTGCTTTTTTGTAGTTCTCTTTTGGTTCACCCAAAATCAAACGCGTCAGCATGTTACGCTCGGTAGATACTTCATCGCGCTTAGCAATAAAGTTCGCCCACAGTTTGTTTAGATCTTCATCGTAAACCAGCTTATCAGGGCTTGATAACCAAGCTTGGAATACACGGTCTTGCTCTTGCTGGATACGAGCTAACAAGTCACCTTCAGGCACGCTAACACGTGACAAACGTCCGTATTGCTCCTGAGAGATTGAATGAATGCGGCTACGCAGCGTTAAATAACGCAGGTAACGGTAAGCACTACCAAACAGGTTGTGATGGTTAGTTGGGCTTGTTGCCACAGCCAACTCTGCGTTTAACTCTAACGCCATCAGGTTTTTAGATGGGTTAAGGAAACGCGCTAAACTACGGTCATAGTGCTCACGTAAATCTTTAGATTCACGCACAAAGTTGATGGCTGCACGTTCAACAGCTTCGATACTGCTGATGATAGCGCGGCGTAAATTGTGCTGACGCTCGTCACGATCACCTGGTGAGAAATCGATGATGCCATCGATACAACCCGCAGTGTAAAGCTCTTCTGGAGACACGCCCACAGACTTAGCACATTCCTGCCATGACAGATTGTACTTACGTGCAATACTTTGCAGACCTTGTGGTTGAATGGTGTTGAAAATACCATCGCGCAGCGATAACAGGATGTTAGCAGCCGCTAATGGAATCGCGCCGCCCGAGTAACCCGCACCGATAACGATACCGACTGTTGGCACGTCAACGTTGGCACTCTCAGCGATCGCCTTAGAAATAGAATGTGCTTGGTTTTGGCTGTTGGCCACTTCGCCCGCATCGGCCCCAGGGGTGTCGATGAGGTAAACGATAGGCATAGACAATTCGGCAAAGTGACGAATTGCTTTACAGGCCGCGTAGTGATGCTCAGGCATCCAGGCGCCGTTAGCCGTGGTACGCTCTTGGGCAATAAAACCGATACGACGAGTACGTGAACCGAAATTCAGCTCGACCTCAGCGCTGTAGAAAGAGCCCAAGTGAGTTTCGGTAACCAAGCGACCTTTCAGGTCAGCAATGATACGTTTCGCACCAGGACGACCTTTATCTTGGGTCGGCTGGATCACTTTTGCGACGTAACCATCGACATCTAACGATGCCAAGTCTTTTAAATTTGCCTGAATGGCATCATCGTTTAAAAGACCTTTAATTTCTTCTGATAAGCTCTGTTTACTGTGTTTAGGAAACAGAGAAAAATCTTTTGCCAAATGCTCGGCTTGTAAAAAAAGCGGATCGGGCGTTTGGGCTTGAGTCATGTGTGTGGGCTGATTATTGCTGGTCATCAAAAGATCCTCTGCTTTAGCCTCTGAAAATTTTTAGCCAATAAATATAACTTTGTTATCCCGCCAAATGCCATTAAACTGCATAAGACGCTATGTTCCAAATATGAGACAGTGGGAAAAACATGCCAGATTTAAACGGTATGATGCTATTTGCAGCCGTAGTTAGAGCGAAGGGATTCTCCCAAGCTGCACGTGAAACCGGCCACCCAAAATCCACCATAAGTCGCAAAATCGCGCAGCTCGAAGAAGAACTTGGCGTGCGATTATTACAACGCGACACCCGCAACTTAAGCCTGACTCAAGTCGGGGCCCTCTTTTATCAACACTGTGATTCCATTCGCAATGAGGTGGAAGCGGCCAAGGCGGTTATCGAGAGTACCCATGATGATGTGTCAGGATCATTACGGATAGCTATTCCAGTCTCTTTTAGCCAAGAATTAATCGCTAACCTCTGTAGCGGATTCATGCGTTTATATCCCAATGTGGAATTAGATGTCCAGTTTACCGACAACGATATCGGTTTAGTGGGTGAAGGATATGACATAGCTATCAAATATGGGCCACTGCAATCCTCTGATCTTGTTGCAAGATTACTGTTTGAGCGCCAACCGATTCTCGTGGCAAGCCCAGCCTATTTAAAAGCCCGAGGCACGCCTGCAACGCCAAAGGAATTAAGCGAACACAGTGGCATCCTACTCGGGACATCACGCTCTGCGCCCATTTGGCCCCTAGGTAAAGGGGCGCGTAAGACCATGGTAAATTTTCAACGTAAGGTTAGGGTTAATAGCCCGATAATGGTCAAGCAGTTAGCCCTCGATGACTTTGGTATTGCCATGCTATCCAACTCCGCCTGTAAGACGGAATTGGCGAATGGTCAACTGGTGCCCATACTGCAAGAATGGCCGATTGAGCCCTTTAAGGTCTACGGGGTGTATTCCAGCCGCCGCCAATTAGCCACTAATATCAGTGCCTTCTTGGACTTTTTCGTCAAACGCTTTAGTAGCCAAGAAAGCCTGCAATCCTTGATGGGCTAGACGCTTTATCGCAGCGGTCTTCTCCTTTCATTACAACGCCTCGCCTTTACTCACACCACCATTGTGAACAGCTATTTTCAGGGATAACAAAAAGCCTAGCGAATTGGCTAGGCTTTTTGCGTTTAGAAATAAAATGCTAGTGCTCAGGCTGAAGGTTAACGCACAGAGCTTAAGTCGATTTGGCCTGACTGAATGAAATATGAGCCATTAGGTATAAGCGCATCGAGCATGAGCATTTTGTCCATATAACTTTACAGCTTATATGACGGCTATTTCACTAAAATGCGCCGCTAACCACTTCTAGGGAATAATTTTTTCCTGTTTCAACACTTCTTTCGTAATGGTTTGACGCAGTCCTAAACCATCCGAGGTTGGCATATCCATATTGGTCGCGAAGAACCACACATTATCATCGAGTTCGACCCAACCCACCCACCAACCGATTTTCGGCTCAACTCTAACCGAATAACCAGTCTTCGCCCGAATAATATAATCGGCATTCGCCTCGGTCAGCATGGCTTGTTTAACGATACGCTGACTACGCTCCGAGACATGCAACTTGTTATGGTACAGCTTGCGTAAAAATTCGATTTGCTGGATGGCCGAAATCCGAATGCCACCATCGAGCCAAAAACTGTCTAAATTGCCCGAAATATCCTCATTGCCATAATCGAAGGCATGCAGCATCTTATTCATACGTGCTTGGCCGATTTTGCGAGCAAATTCTTGATAAACAGGCACAACCGAATATTTCATTGCGGTAATTAAGTCATGGTCGCGGTTCCAGGCGGCGATATCCCGCGTCTGTCCATCCCATTTAAAGACTTGGTGCTCATCCTTAACCACACCTAAATCGAGTGCAATCAAGCTATTGGGAATTTTAAAGGTCGATGCGGGTAAAAATGCTTGGTTCGCCCGTTTAAGATCGTTGGTATAACCCTGCTGTTTATTCTCGTTCCAGAGCACAACCACGCCTTGGGTTTTATGTTCCGTAAAGTGAGTATTCCAACTCTGAGTTTCTTGCCACTCCTTTGCTTCCGCAGGCATTCCGATAATCGATGCCACTAATAACACAGCCGATAAGGCTAATGCACGCATAACGTCCCCTTGCTCAAGGCAATAAATCCATGAAAATAAGGCGTTAAGGTTACCACTGTCTCGGCCCGCTTTCCCTAGCAAACTGCTGACCAATTGTGGCAGAAAAAAGGCACGCAGCTAAAGCGAGAGATTGCCAATGCTTGCAGTCAACGAAACGAACTCACAACCTAAAAACGCCACTTAGATAACATCTATATACAAAACAGGAATAAGATCCTCGAATCACTTTAGGTAAACTCTTATACTCAAAGCAATCATTGTGACTTTTTGGCATAAGTTACATCCGCTCTAGGATGAAGCAAACCAGAACGCCTTAGGAACATCGCCCTTTTCCAGCAAAATAAGTGATTAAAATAAAAAGGAAACGCCAATGTTAAAGCCCAGTCTCGCTTTTATCCTCGCCAGCACAGTGGTGCAAACCGCAGCTGCAGTACAACTCCTAGGAGATGTGGAAGTTTCCCGCATTCCCACCGCTGAAAAAGTCATGGCTGAGGTGGTCAATCGCTATCAAGCCTTGGATGAAGGCTTGGCTAATCAATTATCTGCACAAAAGAATGAGCGCGATGCAACCCAACTTGCCGCGCGCCAAGGACACAGACTGTGGCAACAGGCGGTGCGTGATGTGCAGTCAGGGCACTTTGACGACAGATCCCTCTATTGGGCTCGGCTCTCAATGTTAAATAGCATCAAGAGTAATAGCGCTAATTTCAAAATGGCCGATTGGCAACAGCAGATTTTAGCCAGCGCCGTCGAAAAGGCATCTCGCGGTTTCAGCGATATCCAATACGATGACGATGTGCAGGTGAAAATCTTCCTGACGGGATTCGACCCTTTCTTCCTCGATAAAGACATCAGCCAGAGTAATCCTTCGGGTTTGGTTGCCCTCGCCCTCGATGGTTTTAGGTTTGATATCAACGGCAAAAAAGCCCAAATCGAAACCGCGATGATCCCAGTGCGCTTCGAGGATTTTGACCAAGGCATTATCGAGTCGCTACTCAGCCCAATTTATCGCGATCCTAAAACCCAGTTTGTTTTTACCGTCAGCATGGGTCGAAATGACTTTGATATTGAACGCTTCCCGGGCCGTAACCGTAGCGCCGCCGCGCCGGATAACCAAAATCTGTACACAGGAGGGAGCCAAACTGCGCCTGTCGCCCCAAAACTCAACGGTAAAGACTTTATCGGCCCTGAGTTTGTTGAATTTTCACTGCCCGTCGCCGCCATGCAGGTCAAAGACGGCCAATGGAAAGTTAACGACAACCATACAGTGACGACTCTAGCGCGAGGCGAATTTAATGCCAGCTCCCTAAGCGAGCTGCAAAGTGAAACCTCGGTCGAAGGCTCTGGCGGTGGTTATCTCTCTAATGAGATATCCTACCGCGCCATTGTGTTACAGCAAAAGTTCAATAGCCCTGCCAAGGTTGGCCATATCCACACCCCAAGGGTGAAGGGCTACGACAACGCCACCGAACAAGCCATTGTCGAGCAAGTACGCACTATGGTGATGCAGGCCGCTGCGAGCCTGTAACAGGCACAATACTGGTATTGTCGGCAAGCGTTGGTTATGATGCGAACGCTTGCCCAAACGCTTGTCGAGCCACCTTGAATAAGGTTTTTGGGCTCGTAAAATCCTAATCGATGCCTTGCGATAGCGAGAGATATTGTTTACCTGATGCTTTGCCGAATAAGAGTTAACGCCTAAGTCTATGTTTAACCCGAGATCCCTACTCAATAGCCTGCGCCGTAAAGCCATCTCACCCGCGAGTATCACCACATCGACTGCGGCCAATACGGCGAAAGCCAACACGTCCCAACGCCAGCCAAAGCCACTGACACCACTGCAGCAACAAATTCTGGTACGCATCGAAGACTGTTATCAGCAGGCGGAAATCTACTTTAAGCGTCCATTTGCGCGGCCGCTGACCCAATTTACCCTGCGGGGCAGGAGTGCTGGCACGGCGCATTTGCAACAGAATCGCCTGCGCTTTAATCCCGTATTACTCAGGGAGAATAGCGAAGCCTTCTTAGCCGAAGTGGTGCCCCACGAAATCAGTCATTTACTCTGCTTTCAACTCTTTGGCAAAACCAAGCCCCATGGCCGCGAGTGGCAATCCATCATGCTCAAACTGTTTAAAGTGAGCCCCAATACCACCCACAGTTTCGATACTCAGTCGGTTAAAGGGAAAGACTTTGAGTACCGCTGCGCCTGCGGCCCAGTTAGGCTGAGCATCCGTCGCCACAATAAAGTGCTGCGTGGTGAAACCCGTTATCTGTGTAAACGCTGTCATACCCACCTCACCTTTACCGAAGCCGCCGAATAATCCGCCATACACCAAATCCTTGGCCAAAAGTACGAGCGATTTGCATAAGGCGCGGTATTTCCCTTACCATTCAGACATAAGAGACGAGCCACAGGCTCGCGTAGTACAGATTACTTTTTGGGATAAATATTGAACAACACCAAGATAGCCTTAAGGTCTCGGCAAGCCTTGCTGTGCCTATTCAGTTGGCTGGCGGTTTCGGCCTCAGTCCACGCCTCTCCTTCACACCCCAATAGTTTTAGTCAAGCCAAGGTCTTGTCCCAATCTTTATACAAAGGCAGCCGTCAGGGCACCTTGCCCGCGGTCAGTTTTTATTGTGGCTGTGATATCCAAATAAAGGGCAAATCCTGGAAGCCAGATCTCAACAGCTGCGGCTATCAAGTGCGTAAACAAGAGACCCGCGCCAACCGCATCGAGTGGGAACATATAGTCCCTGCATGGGAGTTTGGTCACCAATTACAATGCTGGCAAAAGGGCGGCCGTAAAAACTGCGCCGATAACAGTCAAGAATTCAATAAAATGGAAGCGGACATGCACAATCTGGTGCCCGCGATTGGTGAAGTGAACGGCGATCGCAGCAACTTCCGTTTTAGCCAATGGAACGGTAAGGCCGACCAATATGGTCAATGCACTATGGTCATCGACTTTAAGAATCGCCAAGCCCAGCCGCCCGCTAATGCCCGAGGCAAAATAGCCCGCACTTACCTGTATATGCAGCAAACCTACGGCCTTAAAATCGCCTCGCAGCAATTAAAATTGTTCAAAGCATGGGATAAAAGCTATCCAGTTGATACTATTGAATGCAAACGCGATAACGCCATAGCGCAGATCCAAGGTAATCATAATCCCTTTGTGCAGAATGCCTGCAATGCGCCGCCACTGCGCCAACAATTAGCCGAATAAGGTCGACAATGAGAGTTCCAAGAATTTATCAACCTCAGCCATTAGCCGTAAATCAACAGCTGAATTTAGATGAGGATGGCGCAGCCCATATAGGCAAAGTGTTGCGTATGGGCAGTGGTGAGCACATTAGCCTGTTTAATGGCGATGGTAATGATTATCTTGCCGAAATTGTCGATGCGGGTAAAAAGTCGGTCACGGTAAAAGTGTTGTCCTGTGAGGCTAATCCATCGGAGTCACCCCTCAACCTGCATTTAGGCCAAGTGATTTCCCGCGGCGATCGGATGGAGTTCACCATTCAAAAATCCGTTGAGCTAGGGGTGAATACCATTACACCGCTATTTTCTGACCGCTGCGGCGTCAAGCTCAATGGTGAGCGTCTCGAAAAGAAAATTCAGCAATGGCAAAAGATTGTGATCAGCGCCTGTGAGCAATCCGGCCGTAGCCAAGTGCCTATCGTTCGCCCCGCCATGGAATTACAGGAATGGTGCAGCGAACCGACCAGCGCACTCAAACTCAACTTGCACCCAAGGGCGGCGCACGGTATCAATGGCTTAGACTTATCCCATACCCGTGTACGCCTGCTGATCGGCCCCGAAGGGGGATTATCGGCGGAAGAAATAGCCATGACGGAAACCTACCAGTTTACCGATGTGTTACTCGGCCCCCGAGTGCTGCGCACCGAAACCGCCTCACTCACGGCGATTACCGCGCTGCAACTTAGATTCGGTGACTTAGGTTAAATCTAAAATGGTTAAACGCCAGCGGGTAACACTGGCTGGCGAATCGATTACTGGCTACTCCATAAATGCTTTTTGCCTGCGACGGCAATCAATAAGGAACAGATTAATGATAAAACTCGGCATAGTGATGGACCCCATCAGTGAGATCAACATTAAGAAAGACTCCAGTTTTGCCATGCTAATGGCGGCGCAGGAAAGGGGTTACCAACTGTTTTATATGGAAATGGCCGACCTCGCCATGGTCAACGGTGTTGCCATGGGCAATATGCGTCCATTAAAGGTTATCAATGATGCCAATAAATGGTTCGAACTGGGCGACGCCCAAGACACGCCGCTAAGCGAGCTGAACGTGGTGTTAATGCGTAAAGACCCGCCGTTCGATACCGAATTTATCTACGCCACTTACATGCTAGAGCGCGCTGAGGAGCAAGGCGTGCTGATTGTGAATAAACCGCAAAGCTTGCGCGATGCCAACGAGAAACTATTCACCGCATGGTTTAGCGAATTTACGCCAGAGACCATAGTGACCCGCGATGCCAACCGCATCCGCGCGTTCCACCAAGCCAAGGGCGACATTATCCTCAAGCCATTAGACGGCATGGGCGGCACCTCGATTTTCCGCGTGAAGCAGGACGACCCTAACCTTGGGGTGATCATCGAAACCTTAACCCAATATGGCAACCAATACGCCATGGCGCAGGCCTTTATTCCTGAAATCACCAAGGGAGATAAGCGCATTCTGGTGGTCGACGGTGAGCCCGTGCCCTACGCCTTAGCGCGTATTCCGAAAAAAGGCGAAACCCGCGGTAACTTGGCTGCAGGCGGCAGCGGTGTTGCCCAGCCGTTATCGGACTCTGATTGGAAAATCGCCCGCGCCATTGGCCCTGAGCTGAAAAAACGCGGTCTGATTTTTGTGGGTCTGGATGTGATTGGTGACAAGCTGACCGAGATTAACGTCACTAGCCCAACCTGTATCCGTGAAATCCAAGCGGCATTCGATGTGGACATCACTGGCATGCTGTTCGATGCCATCGAAGCCCGTCTTGCCCAGTAAGCTTGTACACCTACAAGATAATATTATTCATTGAAGGCGCCCACAGAGCGCCTACGACTTCTAGGGATCTGATATGAGTTTCACCAAAGCGCCACTGTTATTGCTTGGTATGAGTGTATGGCTCTCCACCTCTGCATTGGCAGTTGAAGCAGGAGCGAATGAGACTGGCCCAGTTAAAGCCCCCTCACGCCCCAAGAATATTGTGATCATGATTGGCGACGGCATGGGGCCTTCCTACACCAGTGCCTATCGTTATTACAAAGACAATCCAGATACCGAAGAAGTCGAACAAACCGTCTTCGACCGTTTATTGGTTGGCATGGCGAGCACTTATCCTGCTAGTGTCAGCGGTTATGTGACCGACTCGGCCGCCGCCGCGACCGCCTTAGCGACTGGAGTCAAATCCTATAACGGCGCTATATCGGTCGATACGCAAAAACAGCCATTGCCCACCATACTCGAAAAGGCCAAAACCTTAGGCTTGAGCACGGGCGTAGCGGTCACGTCGCAAATCAACCATGCCACGCCAGCGGCTTTCTTATCCCACAACGAGAGCCGTAAAAATTACGATGCGCTGGCATTAAGTTATCTTGAAACCAACGCCGATGTGTTTTTAGGTGGCGGGCAAAAATACTTTCCCCCAGAGCTGTTAGCCCAGTTCACCGCCAAGGGCTATCAACATATTACCCGTTTTGACGATCTGGCCAGCATTACCCAGCCTAAGGTCTTAGGTTTGTTTGCCGAAGTGCAACTGCCTTGGGCCATAGATGAAAAAGATGCTAAAAAACTCAGCACCTTGACTCAAAAAGCCCTCAGTTTATTGTCGCAAAATGAGCAAGGCTTTGTGCTACTGGTCGAAGGTAGCCTTATCGATTGGGCGGGACACAACAATGATATCGCCGCCGCCATGGGTGAAATGGATGAATTTGCCAATACGATTGAAGTCGTCGAGCAATTCGTACGCCAAAATCCCGATACCTTAATGGTGATCACCGCCGACCATAACACCGGCGGGTTATCGATTGGCGCCGATGGTAACTACAACTGGAATCCAGAGATCCTGCGTAATATCTCGGCCAGCTCAGATACCTTAGCTCAAGCAGCCCTTGGCGGTGATACTTGGCAAGCCGACTTATCCCGCGGTTTAGGCTTTGAATTGACCGAAGAAGAAGTGGCGAAGTTAAATGTTGCCAGAATGCAGGGCTTAGATACCATGGCCGTTGCGATTCGCCATGTGATTGATAAACGCACCGATACGGGTTGGACGACCGGCGGCCACACGGGGACTGACGTGCAAGTCTTTGCCGCAGGCCCAGCCTCTGAGTTATTTAACGGTCATCAAGACAACACAGATATCGCCAATAAGATTTTTAGCCTGTTACCTAAGCCTAAAAAGCCAAAAGCCCCCGCACAGGTATCTACTCCAGCTCCAGCACCAGTGCAGCCTCAGGGCTAATTTGCTGCTATTGGCTAGGGATAAGAGTTAGCCCACGCGAATATCGCACTGGCTAACAGAGAAAAGGCAACCGTGTTTACACAGTTGCCTTTTTTATTGGCTTTCATTTCGCACCGTTCGAGTGAGCGCAGTGTTGCAACATCCCTTAAGTCGGCGGCATGCAGGCTGGCTCGTAGCCGAATAAGGGGTATAATGCCCGCACTTATTTTTTACGGTAGCCATGCAGTGTTAACGAATCCATCGCAAGTCATTATCCGCAATCAGGAAACCCTGAGCCAACATAAAGTCTTAGTGCTAAACCATGAGGCAGACTCATTGCCCAAAGCACTGCTCGATGTCGCCCAGTCCGTCGATGCCCTCGCCTTGGATTACCACCATTACCTGCATTTAGCGCCACAGGCCAATGCCAAACTGCGTTGCTATTTTGGCCATCAACTGCCCCACCAGGAAAAGTACGACACTGTGATTGTGTACTTTCCTAAAGCTAAGCCATTAGCACCCTATTTGTTTAATCTGGCCGCTCAGCACTTAGTGGCCGATGGTCAACTCTTAGTCGTGGGTGAGAATAAAGGCGGGGTTAAATCCTTAGTCAAACTGCTGCCGAAATACTTTGCCACCGGCGTTAAACTCGATAACGCGCGCCATTGCCTACTCTTTGGCAGCAGCCTAATCGATACCGTGCCCAAGATTAAACTCAGCGATTGGACCAGCCAATATCAACTCGCCACTCCGCAGGGTAATATCACCATCTGCAACTTAGTCGGCGTGTTTAGTGAAAAGCATTTAGACCAAGGCACAGAGCTATTGCTATCGCATCTGCCAACGCTTTCTGGCCGAGTACTGGATTTTGGCTGCGGCGCCGGTGTGATTGCCGCTGCACTGTTAAAGGCACAACCGACACTGTCGCTAGAATGTATTGATATCAATGCCATGGCGCTGGCCTCCTGCGAACTTACGCTGGCGGCAAACGGCATGACGGCCAAGGTTTATCCCTCCGATGGACTGGCGCAAACCAGTGGAAAATTCGACGGTATTATCTCCAACCCACCGTTCCATGATGGCCTTGCCAGCACCACCAGCATTGCCCAAAGTTTTGTGGCCGATAGCGCCAAACAATTGCAATCAAAAGGGATTTGGCAAATCGTCGCTAACCGCCACCTACCCTATTCGGACACCATCGCCGCCGAGTTCGGCCAATTAACCGTGCCAGCAGAGAATAACAAGTACAAACTCTATTCCTTCCAACAGGCCTAATATTCAGCCCCGCTCGATTGTGTGTGGGGCATCCTTAATTTGACTCTAGGATGCACCAAGGAATAAAGACTCGTTAAGAATGACGAAGATAACGCCGTCCCTATCAAATACGCCCATTTTGAAATCAAAAATACCCCAACAAACAAGTTAACGCAGCCATCTCTTAAATAGCATTAATTACCATTGAACTGTTCATCTGACTAAAAAGCTAATGCTCCATCCCGTGTTTCGGCTCGTTAGCTCAATCGAAAATTCTCACTCCTGTTGCGATACAAATTCTCATCTATTTGCCTATGTTTGGCCCTGCGATAAATCGACTAATAATGTATGGGTATACAGTCACATTTAGGTATTTTTGAATGATTTGAAGACAATATCAGTGCGCATTAACCCCATTCGCAACAAATAAAACGTTATAAAATCAATTAACTATAGTAGCTGGCTTTTAGTTAATAGGGTTGAAAAACGCGCATGCGCGTTTTTCCAGATGGATTACTTATATGAAAAGCGGCAGAAAGCTGATAAGTTCTTTGCATACAGATAGTTAACTGTGCGCATTTTCTCTGACCCAACAAGATAAACGCGCATGAATAAAATGTTATGAGTTACTCGTAGATAAATGGAGTATTGATGTTCTTTAAGAATGAAGACAATGCGAAAGTTCTAGCAAGCTTTCTTCGTAAAGCTGAAGCTGCACATATAGAAGATGAAACAAGAGCAACGCGCTTGTCGATCTCAAGAGCAATAATTGGATACATATATAAATCGCCAGAAGGCTGGGACGAAAGGTGCACTTTCAATATTAAGCATATTGGTGATCAGTTTCTTCAGTGGCTAAGGGACTTTGATCAGTCAAAACCTACACATATCGATCATATCTACTGCATGGCCTATCGATTTCTATGTGAATTTGACTTTCTTGTTGGGCCGGGTAAAGAACTGGGCATGGAGCTAAGGTCACTTAAAAATAAAATTGAGAATGATGTTGGAGAAATGGATGGCGATGTGAGGTCGCAGATAATATATGCCTCTTATGTCATGCCAGCAAATATTGCGAAAGATTTTATTAATGACGCGAATATAGGTGTCTTCAAAGAATTCGAACAAAAGAAGCTTGAAGCTGAAAAGTTAAAAGAGCAATGGGATGGTGAAATCTCATCCAAAGAGGCAGCTGCCAAGGCATTAAAGGACAAACTAGAAGAGTATAAAATCGGATTTAATTTCGTAGGTCTGTACCAAGGGTTTTCTCAATTGGCAGAAAAAAAGGCTAAAGAAGCCTTTTGGTTATTCTTGTCACTAATTGGTATGGGGTTGCTTATCTTAGCTCCATTGGTCACTGAGATAGTTTTGGCTGTAACAGGTATTTATAAGGGAAATACTTTAGGAATTGAGCACTTGCTTGTTCTTATCCCTGTAATTTCCATAGAAATAATTCTTATCTATTTCTTCAGGGTCATACTTCTTAATCATAGATCAGTAAAAGCGCAGATAATGCAAATCGAACTGAGACAAACGCTTTGCCAATTTATTCAGAGTTACACTGGATATTCTTCTGAGATGAAGAAGCAGGATTCAAGCGCCTTAGATAAGTTCGAAAGTCTTATTTTTAGCGGAGTCCTTTCTGACCCAGAAAAATTGCCTAGCACTTTTGATGGTATGGAGCAGATAGGAAACTTAATTAAGAGCATAAAAAACTCATAACAAAGCATTGCAGCGGACAAGCCGCAGAATGCGGCGTTAAGCATCAAGGAGAGTAACGTGTCAGATTGGATGTTTAGTAGAAACGGACAAGCATCAATAATTCTTGATATTGATTGTTTCCGTAATAATCGTGGGCAAGTTGTGGCATGGATAAACGGAGAAAATGTCTATTCACTCCGCGGCCAGCACGTTGGTTGGTTTGAGGACGGGGTCCTATACGATAGCCGCAACCAAGCCTTAGGCTTTCTCCGCAATTCAACAGGGTATTTGCCAAGTAGGCCCGGAATGGGTGGTACTCCAGGTACACCAGGATTTGCAGGTAAGCCAGGCCGTCCAGGGTTCGCTGGTACTCCTGGTAAACCCGGCCGTGGTGGTTGGTCACAGCAAGAATTAGCAACGTACTTCAATGCTTAACAAAGTAGTCAAGTACACTCCGGCCACAAAAAGCGTGGCCTGCACTGGACTCGCTTACGCTCGCCGTTTAGCGGGGCGTTAACTTCTCGAACAAGTATGAAGCACATTATTAGTAAAGATTTAGGCATTGAAGAATTTAAAAAGAGATTCTCAGAAATCAGAGAATCCTTTTTGGATTCATTAACAGCAGCTAGCAAAGGTTATAAGAACGTAAGATACCTTGCTTGTGATGAAGATGGGGCGCCTATTAACTGGGTGTGGGACGATGAAACCTTCAGCCATAACAAGGAAGAAGGCTCTCTTGAAGAGGCAATTCAATTTGCCAATAACATGATAGATAGCGGCATGTGTTTCTCTTACATGGGATGTTTATCAGACTCAGGTGAGCTTGAAGTTTGGCTGACGACTTTTGAATCTCCCATAGAAAAGCCGACATGGCCAAGCAATAAAGCCCCCCAATTTGAGCGGACTCATGGGGGGCAATCTGTGAGTAGAAAAGGGTAATCAAATGTTAAGCCATAGAATTTTGAATCCTAACCTCACGATTTAGTCCTAACCCCACAAATTAAAGCAAAGCACCTAGCTTACCTTTGCCCAAACTTAGATGACTCTAAGCTTTTAATGAGCCCCCGCCCGGATAGAAACCTTATCCCCTTAAGAATGATGCCTCAAAGAGTAGTGATTCGCAGCCGAGCACTGGCCGCTATCTAGATAAGATTTTCATGGTTTTGTGAACGGTATCAAATGCAGTAAGCGCTGAATTACCGAGTGCTTTACCTTTTAGCACTCTTCCCTAGCATAGTGAGCACAGTTGTAAAGTTTGATTTTTTGTTAAAGCCAAAAGTCAGCTAATTTTATCCCCGTGCTAAATCCTCCGCAAAAAACCAAAGATAACACTAAGTTATCGGTAATATCTCAAATAAAAATCTATTTAAAAATCAACAAATAGACTGCACGCCACAAAACATCAACATTTACGTTTTTTCGCGCCGAAAAGGCTTCTTTGAGCAAAGTTTCTACTGTTATACTCAGGTGGCTACTAAAACAAAAATAAAACAAATGGATAGGAAGTGCTCTATGTTGGCCCCTGAACTTCTTGAGCTAAGCAGCGATAAAACCAAGGCGGAATTACGTTTGATTCCGAACGAACACGGTCCTATTACCCGTGATGATGTGATGCGTTTATTGTCCGTACCTGAGTTTGCCACCCTATTCCCACTCGAGCCTGCGATAGACAAAGTGATCGCGCAAACCAACTCCCTTTGCCATCAAGAGGATGGTAAATACGAGCTATTTGCCGTATTGGCAGAACGCCGTGATGGCAGCGTAAAAATCGAGCTCAGCCAAGATAAGATGCAAGCCACTATGGTCTTAACCGCTCCTTGGGGTGGCAAAGCCGTCGATTTGCCCGAAATCCTTACACAGCTCAAAAAAGACAATGTATGCATGGGGTTAAGCAAGCTTAAGATCCAAGCTTTGTTGCAAAAAATGACCAAGTTAAAGCCGGGTGAAAGCTGCCAGAGTGAAATCGCCCAAGGTAAACCTGCAATAAATGGCGAAAATGCAGTATTGGAACGCAAGGTATCCCTCGCCCGTGAACGCCTATTACAGCCGCAGGAGCGGGAAGACGGCACTGTGGATATGCGCAACCTTGGCGCCATGATTATGGTCAAACCCAACGATCTATTGATGATCAAACATCCTGCGACTGAAGGTTCTCCCGGCTACAACATTAGGGGCGAAGTCCTTAAACAAAAGCCGGGAAAAGATCTGGTATTACAACCGGGTACTGGTACTGACTTCCATCCTAAAGATCCCAATAAACTGATCGCCACAGTGGCTGGCCAACCAGTTGAAACCCGAACCGGCATGAATGTCGACGATGTACTTCAGCTGAAAGATGTGGATATCAGTACCGGCCATATCAACTTTAAGGGCAGTATTTTAATCACAGGTGATGTGCACGAAGGCATGATGGTCAAAAGCTCAGGCGATATTACCGTGATGGGTTTTGTCGATTCGGCGACCCTCGAGGCAGATGGTGATATTACGGTAAGCAAGGGCGTTATCGGTCGCCAAGTCAGAGTCAATGAGTTCTCCACCAATATCACGGCTCAGGGGCAAATTAGCGCCCAGTTTGTGCAATATTCCCAATTGACTGCCAAGGGTAATATTCTGATCACTAAGCAATTACTGCACAGCAATACCAAAACCGCAGGCACGCTCACCGTCAGCGATCAAAGCGGCCGCCGTGGTGACTTAGTCGGTGGTGTAGCGCATGCCGAAAAAGGCCTTACCGCCGTCGTGATTGGCGCAACAGCGGGCACCAAAACCGAAGTATTCTGCGCCATGGAGCAGGGCGAACTCAAACAAAACCTTAAGCAGCTAGAGGAGAGCGTTCATGCCATGGTGGTTGCCACTCTGGATATCGAGGCTCGCCTGAAAAAGCTGCCGCCGAAATCTGAATGGCAGAACGACCCTATCATGATCGAACAGATCAAGATGATGCTCGACGAGAAGAATCGCATCTTAGGTGAACGTTCCCGCGAAGAATTAGAGTTCGACAGCCTAAAGCTGGAGGTCGAAAGCTACTATGACAAATACCGTATCGATGTGATTAAGCATGTGTTCCTCAATGCCGAGTTCCATATTGGTCAAGCCAATCACAGAACCACCCGCGAACATGGCACTTGCTCAATAACCAATCTGAATCAAGAGATTCATTTCGATTACAACGCTAAACCTAAGGCGCAAGCTGCAAGCCATTAACAGGGCAATCATCAACACCCGCTAAGGGTTCATTCCACTGAGTGAACTCTTAGCCTTAATGCTTTACCACTCGCCGTGCTCCACTCATTAGGTAGGCTTGCCAGAGAAAATCCCCTAACGCCTTTCATCTTCGCCTCGGTCGGTGGCATACTGACCTCAATACGGCTCTTTAGCACAGACTCTGTCGGCTTAAAGGCTAAGCACATAAAAACGCCTACGGGATTGCGCATGACTCAAGTGAAAATGGCAGACATTGAATGGCCTGCGGTAGTCAAACTCACTCAAAATGACGAACTACTTTACCTTGCCCATCAACGGGATTGGTTAGAACTTGCCTGCCTGTATCAGCATCAATTTATCGATACGGATTTGTTACTCGACAGTCTCGGTAACCAATATCTGATCCGCGCGACCCCAAGCACCATTCACGAAGATCCCATAGGCGAGCTGCCTAAGCTACTCAAACAAGAGCAAAAATTGCCGCTTACCGACTTTATCAAATGGGTACAAAAGCACGCCAATGCCATAGGCCAGTGCTGCGTCGCCAAGTTAGCCTTCACTACCTTGGCCCAAGGGATGGAAATCGTCCGCAGCTTAGATGACTAACACGGCTCGAATAAATCGTCTGGGATCACAATAAAAACCAAGATGATCCTAAAAGCTAATATCCTCAGTCACATTTCACAGGCATAATTTGTCACACACGGCTCAGGCCGTTTTGCCCAAAGCGATTGATATTTATATGCCAAATTATCGCTGGGCATCATTCGGATACACATACAAACGGACCCTAAATTGGAACTACTTAAGATTGACTGCTTAGGCAAATCGCTGCGTTTGGAAGGCTCACTCGCAGGTTGGCAACAACTCTTTTGGGACAATACCTTAGTCTCACAAAAAGCCGCATCGGTCGAAAATGGCGGCCTCAAAGTCCATGAGTTTGAACTCACTCAGCACCAGAGCCAATTGGCCAGCGATACCGGCGAAACACAGGTTTTAGAACACAAAATCCAAGTCCGCCTCGAGACCGACGTGGTGTGGCAGCCCTTTAGATTCGATTACCGCCTGCTGGTCGATGAGGAAGTGATGGCCCAAGGCACTCGCACCGAGAAAGATATCGAGCGCCAAACCCCTGAAGTCCCTGTGACTAATCCACAAAAAATCAGTTTTGTCGGCTTAGCCTCCCTCGGCTTTAAGCTGCTCAAGAGTGCCAAAGTGATCAAAGTGGTGCTCGCGGGCGCGAGTGTGGCGGCCTATTCTTGGCTGTTTTCCTTCCAATTTGCCTTGGCGCTTATCGCCTGTTTGGTCTTCCACGAATACGGTCATATCCGCGCGATGAAGTATTTTGGGATGAAAACCAAAGGGATATATCTGATCCCCTTTATGGGCGGACTCGCGCTGAGCGATGAAAAGATTAATACCCGCTGGCAGGATGTGGTCATCTCGATTATGGGCCCAACCTTCGGCCTGTTGATGTCGGTGGGCTCGCTTATCGCTTATCACCTGACGGACAATGTCTTCTTTGCGGGGCTAGCGGCCTTTAACGCGCTACTTAACCTGTTTAATTTATTGCCGATTTTACCCCTTGATGGCGGCCATATTTTAAAGAGCATTAGCTTCTCGATGAACAGCATCATGGGCTTAATCGCCTGTGTGATTGGCGCCGCCTTTGGGGTGTATATCAGCTATACCTTGGGCCTTGCCCTGCTCGGTTTCCTATTACTTATCGGTAGCTTAGAGATAGTGTTCGAGTGGCGTACCCGCCATCAAAGCCACCTGTTACCGCTGGACAGATATGGGCAGATTTTCTCGACCATTTGGTATCTGGTCACAGTCGCCGCCTTGGTCGGTATCATCTGGCACTTAGCGGGCACCGGCGATGATATGTTAAGCCTGCCACTGCATATTCTGCGCAGCTAATCACGACTCGCATTCAGATAAAAGCGAGATAATAAAAAACCGCGATAGCCTAAGGCATCGCGGTTTTTTATTTACCAATTATTCAATTAGTTATCCGCTAACGGCGGCGCGATATCGCTCCCACCGAGGGCTTGGTAGAGCGTCGCTTGAGCCGTTAATTGGTTATAGCGATTCTCCAGCAATGCGGCCTCGGCGCTGCGGCGATTCTCCTGCGCATCGATCCAATTTTGAATGCCGATAGCGCCATGACGATATTGGCTCTCATAAATGGCTTCGGCCTGGGCGGCGGCGCTAAATTGCTGCTCAAGTTTCTCACCTTGGTAGGCGTATTGCTGCTTAGCCGAGATGGCGTTATCTACATCCTCGAAGGCGCTGTAGAGGGTTTTACGGTAGCTGACGATAGCCGACTGGTAGTCGATATCGGCAATATCATTGTTAATTTGCATTTGATTCCATTGCAAAAAGGGCAGCACTAAGCCAGCGCCTAAACTCCCCACGGGATTGCGCAATAACTCTTTTAGCTCTGAGGTCGACTCCCCCACGCTGCCGGTCAAACTCAAGCTTGGGAAGTAACTGGCATAGGTCGCATCCTTACTGGCCAGCGCCGAGCGCAATTGATATAGAGCAGCCTTCACATCGGGACGACGGCCGACCAAGTCGGCGGGAATGCCGACGCCAATCTCAGGTATCGCGCTATCCGGCAATTGCTTGATCTCAAACGCCACCTGCCCCGGAGCGCGATTGAGTAAGATCGCAAGCGCATTTTCGGCTTCAACCAACTGTTGCAGCAGTTGGCTGTGGGAGGCCTCTTGCCCCGCTAAACTGCGTTGGGATTCGAGCACATTCAGCTCTGTCACGGCACCCGAGGCATATTGGCGCTGGGTTAACGCCAGCGTTTGTCGACTGTGCTCAATACTCTTATTGCTCAGTTCAATCCGTTGATGCAAATAGCCAATCTGCCAATAGAGCGACGCCGTCGTCGCGACGAGACTCTGCGCCGTGCTCTCCCTATCTTCGAGGCTTGCCAGCGCTGTCCACTGGGCTTGATCGATATTGGCCGACACTTTGCCCCAAAGATCCACCTCATAACTTACCGACAGATTCGCTTGAAATGCCTTGCTCGAACTGCCTCCCTCCAGCGGTTTATTCACAGACGCCGTATTATTGGAGCTGAGCTGTGGATATAAATCATCCCGCGCTAACCCCGCCTGTAAACGCGCCTTTTGCAAGGTTAAAGTAGCGAGCGTAAGGTCATTATTGCTGCTAAGCACTTGGCTAATCAGCTGATTTAATTCTGGTTGATTAAACTTCTGCCACCAAGGGTCTAGGCTGACTTGAGTATTCACTTGGGTATGCTGCCACTGTTCAGGCACCTGTAAAGCTGGCGGCTCAAAGTCGGAGCGCATCAGCGCGCCACAGCCCGAGAGCAGCGCTATGCTGATGGCAATCACGCTGAGCTTGAGCGTTGAACCGACACGGCGGCTTAATTCATTTTGATGCGTTAAAACTTGATTATTCATTCAGTTACTCTCTCGCTAGGGCATCAACTGGGTCTAAACGCGCCGCATTACGAGCGGGCAGGAAGCCAAACAACACCCCGATTAAGGTAGAGCAGGCGAAGGCGGCAATAATAGAAGTCGTCGAATAAATCATCTGGAAACTGCCTCCCGCTTGGGCAAACACCACGCCAATCAAATAGGCTAAAGCCACCCCTAGCGCACCACCGCACAGACAAACCAACACCGCCTCAATTAAAAACTGCCGCAGAATATCGCTCTGACGCGCTCCGACCGCCATACGAACGCCAATCTCACGGGTGCGCTCAGTCACCGACACCAACATGATATTCATCACCCCAATGCCGCCCACCACGAGGGAAATCACTGCAATCGCCGAGATTAATAGCGTCATAGTTGCGGTGGTTTTCTCGATATTCTGGCGTATGGTATCCGTGTTAATGGTGAAAAAATCCTGCGTGCCGTGGCGCATCTTCAGCAGGCTAATAATGCCCTGCTCCGCCGCATTACTCGGCACCGACTCATCGAGCCGCACGGTAATCCCATCTAAGTATTTTTTGCCCACCATACGGCCAGAGACCGTAGTGTAAGGCACCCACACATTGAGGGCATCGCTGTTGCCAAAGGCGCTTTCCTTAGGCTGGGTAACACCAATAATCCGCACCGGTAAATCCCCGAGGAAAATAACTTCTCCAATGGCAGAGTTCATAGCGCCGCTACTGTTAGGGAACAGCTGTTTGCGGGTGTTTTCGTCGATCACCGCATCTTGGGCTAACGCATTAACACTGTCATCGTCCCAAAACTGTCCTTGGGCAAGCTCATAGCCTCGAACCCGGAAGAACTCGGGCCCCACGCCATTCACAGTCGCCGTCACCGCCTTATTGCCATAACGCACAGTCGCACTCGAGCCAATACTCGGAGTGACGCTATCGACATAGGGTAAGTTTTTCAGAG
Organism: Shewanella sp. FJAT-51649; assembly: GCF_019457435.1. Lineage (NCBI taxonomy): Bacteria > Pseudomonadati > Pseudomonadota > Gammaproteobacteria > Alteromonadales > Shewanellaceae > Shewanella > Shewanella sp. FJAT-51649. The sequence continues at coordinate 3,968,376 of NZ_CP080411.1, forward strand.
CATTCGCATCGCTTGCGGTCAGAGTTCGTACCCTTGCCGAGCGCCTATCGCCAAAACCTGAGCCGGGGCGAATATCTATGGTATTGGTGCCCATCGAACTAATGCTCTTTAAGATCTCCCGCTGCGAGCCTTCCCCCAACGCCACCACAGAGACCACGGAGGCGATACCGATAATAATCCCCAGCATAGTTAAAAAGGTGCGCAATCTATGGGTCGACATCGCCAGCAACGCCATTTTCAGGGCTTCGGCATATCTGTCCCATGCCGCCACGCGGGCGCGCGCCTTAGTCTTGGCGGGGATCACTTCGGTCTTAGGCGCAGCCGCGATATTTGAGGCGGGATTAGGCTCATCGCTGATAATCACCCCGTCCTTAATCTCGATAATACGGTCGGCATGCTGGGCCACATGCATATCGTGGGTCACGATAATGATGGTCTGGCCTTCGCGGTGCAGCTCCTGCAACAGCCGCATCATTTCTTCGCCGCTGTGACTATCTAAGGCGCCCGTCGGTTCGTCGGCGAGGATCACATCGCCGCCATTCATCAGCGCCCGCGCCACACTCACCCTTTGCTGCTGGCCGCCACTGAGCTGATTCGGCTTATGGTCGAGGCGCTCACCTAAACCCAAGCGCGATAACAAGCTTTCCGCCCGCTCCCGACGCTCGAGACGATCTTTACCCGCATACACGGCGGGCACTTCGACGTTACCCACGGCATTTAGATCGCCAAGCAAATGATATCGCTGGAAAATAAAGCCGAAATGCTCACGCCTCAGCTTTGCCAGTTCATCCACGTCCATCTGCGAGGTATCTTGACCATCGATAAAGTACGAGCCCTTTGAGGGTTTATCTAAACAGCCCAAGATATTCATCAGGGTCGACTTACCCGACCCCGAGGCGCCGACAATCGCGACCATCTCACCACGGGCGATGGAAAGATTAATATCTTTGAGTACAGTCAGTTGTTGCTCACCCGCCTGAAAACTGCGGTAGCAAGCTGAGACTTCCAATAATGGCTTACTCACGCTTAAAACCTCATTGGTGGGCCACGGAACTTCATGGTCGAACCGTCGGCGGGCATTCCGAGTACCACTTGGTCGCCTTCGTTCAGGCCAGACAGGATTTCGGCATTGATTTTGTTATTAATACCGACAGTCACATCCACATATTGCACTTGGTTATTCACCAGCACAGGCACTTGATACTGCGGCCCACGGGATTTGCGATCGCTTGCCGATACCGCTTTATCCCGCGGTTGGGCTCGCAGCACCTGCGATGGTACTAACAGCGCATCATCGGCCTTGGCGAGCACAATTGAGATCTGCGCCGTCATGCCAATGCGTAGGGTACGGTCGGGGTTTTCGACATCGAATAAGCCGTGGTAATAGATGGCGTCCGAATCGCTGGAACTCATATTACTATCGTCACCATCCATGGAGGTGGGACCGGGTTCAATTGCCCTTAGGGTGCCGCGGTACGGATGGTTGGGACGACCGAGAATCGTAAAGTACACCGCCTGCCCCGGATGCACATTGACGATATCGGCCTCGGAGATCTGCGCCTTAACTGTCATGGTATCGAGCTGCGCCATCTCGACTATGGTTGGCGTAGTTTGATTGGCGTTAACGGTTTGGCCTACTTCAACTGCAGAGTAAACGACTGTGCCATCCATAGGCGCGGTGATCTTGGTATAACCTAAATCGATTCTGGCGCTATCGACATTGATCTCAGCCTGTTGTTTTTGCGCCTGTAACTGCTCAAGCTCGGCCTGATAAACCGTCAAAGTGGCTTCGGCGGCTTCAAAGTCTGCGCGGGAGCTGGCCTTATCGGCGAGCATTTCCTGCTGACGGGTGTATTCGAGTTTTGCCTGACGTATTTGCGCCTGCTTAGCGCGGTACTGGGCATTAATGCTTTTAAGGGAAGCCAGCGCATTTTGCAGGTTGTTTTGCTGGGCAAGGCTGTCGATTTGCGCGATAAGGTCGCCCTTCTTCACCTCTTGGCCAAGATCCACAGGCAAACTCTGAATTTGCCCCGAGACTTGCGCGCCCACACTCACCAACTTGGAGGCCTGCAACATGCCATTGGCGAGCACCGAGTTTTCAATGTCGCCGCGCCTAACGGGTTCAGTCACATAGCTTGGGGCCGCCTCGGGTTTATGCAGCAGAAAATAAGCGCCGCCCCCAAGGAGGACTAAACCGCTTAAGATCAATATCAGTTTACGCTTTGAGGATTTTCTCATCTGAATCTAGGTGTCCATCAATGCCAATGGGCGCAAGCGTGCATCTTGCGGGAGGAAAAATAGTGCAATCAGTATATAGAGTTAGCTCAGCGCAGTAGACGAAGGAAATGTCGATATCAGGTAAAGATTTGCAAATATCTGTGTAGAAGTTTGAAACAGAGAACACGACTGTAACAATTCCCGCAAATGAACTTAAGTCGTTTGCGATGGGTAATTGCACCCAGCTTTATTGGCATCCACCACAACGCACTGGCGATGACACTAATAGCGCATCATTGACCTTGGCGAAGGCATCTTTTTTCGCTGATTTATCAACAGCCAAGCGCTATACTTTACAAAATCGCACTACCTAGTACAGCTTGGAAACTACGCAATGCGCCCTTCAACTCTGAAAAAACAAACCAACGTACTAGAAGCCACTACCGCGCTGTTGGGCCTATCTCAGCCAGACAAAGCTCAGGTTCACCTGCATATCGAGCGGGTGGTTGAGCACTTTCTTCACTCCCACCGTCATCAAACTGTCAGCGATGCATCAGGAGTACTCGCATGTTGAAACTGGACTCACTGTCGTTGTTTCAGCACGTGGTGCAACTGGGCGGTATTACGCAGGCGGCGGATTTTCTCTCGCTGCCCAAATCAAGCGTCAGTCGCAAAATCAAAGAGCTGGAAGAACATTACAATGTGAAACTGATCAATCGCAGCGCACGGCATTTTACCCTGACCGAAGCGGGCGAAATCTTTCATGCTCATAGTCGTGATGTGTTGACTCACGTCGAGGTGTTGGATCAGGAAATGTCGGCATACGGACAGGAAATGGCGGGGAAAATACGCCTTTTGTGCGTATCGCCGATGGTCAAATGTTTGGGTCAGTTACTGCGAGAGTTCTGCCGTCTATACCCGCAAATTGAGTTGGAACTGCATGCTCAGGAAGTGGTGGAGCGCACCATTCCCAAACGCCGCTTTGATCTGTTGGTGCAGCTTGGTCAGCCAGTGATCAGCAATCTGGTGGCGCAGCAGATTGGTGCGATGTACGCCGACTACTACGCCAGTCCGGATTACTTAGCTGAATTTGGCACGCCGCAAATGCCGGAGGATCTGTTACAACACCGACTGATCTTCCGTGAGATGTCGCAGGATGAGTACAAGTTCTGGTGGTTTGAATCCCCGACACGTAAGCTCGACCTTGGGCGGGCAAATATGACGGTCGTCGATTCACCGGAGATGGCACTGACCTTGGCCACGCAGGGTTTTGGTGTTGCGTTGTTACCAGACATTCAACTGGCGCAAGCCATGAAGGACCAACAGTTGGTGCCGTTGTTTAACCAGCAACACCGCCGGCGTGTGCCGATTAATCTGGTTTATCATGATCGTCAGCACATTCCGCGCCGGGTGCGGCTGCTGATTGATTACCTCAGCAGCCATTTTGCCTCGGAAGCGCAGAAACACCTGTTGATGTGACCCCCGATGGCCGGGTTGTTAAGCTGCTTTCGACTGCTTTTTCACCATCTTCTTCCCAATCAGGATCACCGGGGCCATCACCGCAACCGCGACAACGAACCACAGAAAGGTATTGCCCAGCGCAGAGACAATCACTTGCTGGCTGATGGTTTGTTGCATCAATGACGCGCTGATTGGCGCCGAGGGCAGATGCCCTTGCGATAACAGCAGTTGCTGGGTTGAGTGGGCGTAAAATGCGGCCGGTTCGGCACCGATATCACGAGTGAGATCAGTCATAGATTCAGTGCGTGTTATCTGCAACAAGCGGGTAAACAGCGCCGAACCCAATAAGCCCCCCAATGTGCGGCAGATATAGAACACGCTGATGCCTTCGGGGCGTTGCTCGGGACGAAAATGGGCCAACATGGCGATGGTCACCGAGACATTGAGTAAGCCGACCCCTAAGCCACGCAAGCAGATGGGCAACAGCACTTGATCTGGCCCGACATACGCGGGTAAGCGACTGAACATCACCACCGAGATCACCAGCAAAACAACACCGATGGGCGTAATGATGTCACTTGGAAAGCGGCGTTGATTGCTGGCTGCGACACTGATCATCATGCCGACAATCATGGCAAGTAACGAAGGCAGTTGTATCTGTCCAGCAGTTTCATGGCTGTAGTGCATCACATTGGTGAGAAACAGCATCATCAGGGCGCCACTGGCGGTGACGCCGAATCCGGCAAGAAAGCCGTTATACATAAAGACATTGTTGTGCAGGTTGGTCAGCAGTGTGCGGCTGCTGGTATGGCCGCTGTTCTGGCTGGCCTGCATAAACAACATGGCCAGCAGCGCAATGACAATCAAGCCCAACATCGCATATTCAAATCCCGGATAATCAAACCAGTTGTAATAGCTGCCACGCATCAACAGGTAAACCAGCAACGTGAGCGCTAATGCGCTGCATGCATAAGCGAGAAAGTGCGATTTTTTAGTTCGGGCGAAGGGATGACGAATGGAAAATTTTGTACTGATGGCTGCTGCCAGTAACAATGACCCGGCGAGCGGATAAGCAAGCCACTGCCATTCGACCTGCGTGACCAGCCAGGTTAAGAACCAGGGGTATCCGCCCAGCGGCAGCAGGGTTGAGCAAGTCAGCACCAACGCAGTGAAAAGTGTCATGGCCCGATAGCCGTATTGATCCAAAATCAGCAGGTTAATCGTCAGCGTGATGATACTGACGCAGAAGCCCAAGACGACCCAAGTCGCGCCATGCAGCCAGGGTGATTGGTGGGTAAAAGCGAAAACCATCTGGCACAGAGCGGCCATTAGCAAGCTGGCACGCAAGGTGCGAGTGACCGTGAAGTGGCGAACAGTAAACGGGGCGGCCAGTAACGCGACCAGCTGTGCAGCGGAAAACGCGATATTGAGGTAACTCTGTTCATCACCGGATAATCCGTTGCTGGCGGCCATCTCTGCGGCGAGTGCTTTGAACAGTGCCGAGCCGATCCCTACGGGTAACATAGCCAACAGAATGAGGGCGATTAGCCAACCTTTGCGTTGCATGGTCATTCTCCTGCTACCTTATTGACCGAGCGCGATACTGACCACCGCAGATAAGCCGGGATAAACTCGGCCTTTGAGTGATTCAGGCAGTGTCAGGGTGATTTTGACGGGCACGCGCTGCACCACCTTAACGAAGTTTCCCGTGGCGTTTTGCGGTGGAATCATGCTGAACTGAGCACCAGTGGCAGGCGTGATCGAGTCAACCCGGCCTTCGAGCACAATATCGGGATACATATCGATTCGCACATGAACTGCCTGACCTGCGACTAGGTGACTGAGCTGTGTTTCTTTAAAGTTGGCGTTCAGCCACACAGTTTCTGGCACCAATGTGATGGTCCCCATGCCTGGCTGCACAAACTTGCCCTCCTGCACCTGGCGATTGGCGATGAAACCGTCCACTGGCGCTTTGACTACGGTGCGCTGCAACGCAATGGTATTTAAAGCCAGTTTGGACTGCGCCTGATTGAGCTGAGCGCTAAGTTGTTCGCGTTCAGCGGCCAGCGTATTGAGCTGCTGATGGGCGGCATCAAGGGCTAACCGAGCATTTTTCAGCGTCGCTTGCGCGTTGATCGCTTTGGTGTTCTGGTTATCAAAGGCGGTCTGGCTTACCGATGCTGAGCGCAAAAGTTTCTGAAAGCGCTGGCGTTCGGAATGTTGAAATTGTGCATTGGCGCTCGCGGCTTCTATCGCCGTTTTGGCCTGTTCAATGCTGACTTTTTGCAACTGCATTCGTGAGGCATTGTTGGCCAGCGCAGACTGAGCAACCTCAATGGCCGCCTGAGAGATGTTGACGTTCGCCTGATAGTCCTGGTCATCAATCTGAAACAGTGGATCGCCAGCGTTCACCCACTGGTTGTCGCGCACAAATAGCTTGGTGACTCGGCCGCTGACTTCTGGGGAAACCAGCGTTACGTCTGCTTTGACATACGCATTGTCGGTTGTGACCCATTGTTGTTCCTGCCAGTATTTCCAGCCGCCCAGTGCCAAGGTGCCCAGCGCTGCCAGCGTAATCATCGTTTTCTTCATCGTGTAACTCATCGAAGGGGAGAAAGATGGAAAAACTGTACTGGTGAGTACGCTTTGGAGCGAGAAAAATAACTGGAAGGTTACTGCCCAGAAAATGGAACCCCAAGGAATAAGGTGAATGAACATGAAACCGCCCATCACAGGCAGCGCGAAGTTTAGGCGCCTATGGTTGAGTTTGAATGCGCAATGACTACTTCGCCCATCAAAATATCCACGCCACCATCAGACTGAACCTGACAGGTTTGCTCGCAAGATACTTAGATACAGGTGATTGGGGCAACCTAGGAGGGTCAAATACACCGCCAACCTCGGATGCACATTAGCAGTTAGGCCTTATTGACGGGTATATTCAAGTTTTGCCTGACGTATTTGTACCAGCCGCATAAAGAGGTAATCAGGCTCTGGAACTAAAGTGCCATTGTCAGGCGCCGCAAAATTCAGCAAGTTCTCACTATCATGAACTTGGAAGCACTCCTATGCGCAAATTGACACTCATCGCCACTTGCCTCAGCGCACTGTTATTCACCCCCGCCTATGCCCAAAGTGAGTATCAGGCACTTAGCGAATTTGGCGCCAATCCCGGTGAGTTAACCGCCTCCTATTTATCGCCCGAAGGCCCAGGCCAAGATGCGCTCGTAGTGCTGCTGCACGGCTGTGTGCAGGATGGCGTGGAACTGGCCAACAATAGCGGTTTAACCGCCCTTGCCAAAGAGAAAAAATTTAGCCTACTTGTGCCACAACAGAGTTTTGAAAACAATGTAAAGCGTTGTTATAACTGGTTTTCAGCGCAGGATACTCAGGTGGATAGCGGCGAGATGCTATCGCTGAAAAACATGATAGCCAAAGCCAAAGCCCAATCCAGTGCGAAGCGTGTCTATGTGATTGGTCTGTCCGCCGGTGGCGCCATGGCCAGCGCCGCACTGGTGAATTATCCCGATGTATTCACCGCAGGCGCAGTGATCGCAGGCCTGCCTTACCCCTGTGCCGACAACCTCACCAAAGCCATTTCCTGCATGAAAAAGGGCCCAGCAGAGTCTGTTGAAGAACTGGTGAGTTTTGCCAAACAGGTGCATCCGAACCAACAACACTGGCCCGCCTTAACCGTGTGGACCGGGCAAAACGATGTGGTGGTGAATCCTGAAAATGCCAAACAACTCTCGGCCCAGTGGGTCGCACTGACCCAAGCGAATAAAACACCAAGAGTCGAACAATACGCCGACTATAGTGTTAGCACTTGGTCCGATACGAGTGGCAATAACCTTATTTCGTTAGTCGAAATAAATAATATGGGCCATGGCATTGCCGTTAATCCAGATATTAAAAATGGCGGCAACACGGGAGACTTTTTACTAAAAGCACCTATCAGCAGCATGCCAGAAATAATCAATCTTTGGGGAATATAGGGTTTAATTATAAATAAACCTTGAGTATCGATATCAAGCGTATCGGTATAAAAATAAAAACAATGACTTAAAAACACATACTACTATAGTACCGATTTAAATTTTAAATAATTACTATAGAGTCAATGTGAATCAAAAAAAATAGTAGTAAGTACCAACCTTTAAAAAATAAATACTACAACGGGAAATCTGTATGAAACAGAATACTATCAAAATGAGTTGCATTGCTTTAGCTATCTCATCTGCATTGGCAGCACAATATGCTGTTGCTGAGGATGAAAATAGCACCGGGGAGAAGCAAGCCACCTTAGAACGCATTGAAGTCACCGCCCGTAAGTCCATTGAGAGCCTGCAAAATGTACCAGTTGCAGTGACTTCGGTCAGTGCTGACGATTTAGCGGAAAATGGCATCAGTGTGATGACTGAAATCCAGCAATTTTCACCCAACACCACGCTGCAATCCAGTCGCGGCACTAACTCTACCCTCACGGCCTTTATTCGCGGTGTAGGTCAGGAAGATCCGCTCTGGGGCTATGAGCCCGGCGTCGGTATCTATATCGACGATGTGTATATCGCCCGCCCACAGGGCGCGGTGCTCGATATCCTCGATGTGCAACGTATCGAAGTACTGCGCGGCCCACAGGGCACCCTCTATGGTAAAAATACCATCGGCGGCGCGGTCAAATACGTGACTAAGAAGATGAGCGGTGACGCTGAGTTAAACCTCAATGCCACCGTCGGCAGCTACAACCAGCAAGACTACAAGATAGCGGGTCAATTACCTTTAATTGATGACAAGCTGTATATTGGCGGCGCCTTCGCCAGCTTAAATCGCGATGGTTATGGTGACTTCATTACCTCAGCGATACCAGGTCAAGATACTGAAAACTATAACAAAGATGTTATGGCGGGGCGTGTGAGCTTAGAATACACGCCAACCGACAACCTGTTTATGCGCCTCAACTACGACAAGACCAAAGATGAGTCGAATTCAAAGGGCGGCTACCGTATGCTCCCCAGTGTCCTGACAGATGCCCCAGTGCCAGACAGCAAATACGACTCTTACACCAGCATGCCAACTTGGAACAAGGTGGAAACCGAAGGTTGGGGACTGACCATTGAATACGGCTTGAACGATGACTGGACACTGAAATCAGTCACCTCATCCCGTGAGAGCTATTCGCCCACCAACATCGACTTTGACAACACCAGTCTGCGTATTTTGGACGTTCCTGCTATCTATGATGACGAGCAATTTAGTCAGGAATTCCAAGCTAACTACGACGGCGATAATTTGAAACTCGTATCAGGCCTTTATTACTTTAAAGGCGATTCCTGCGGGATGTTCGATTCCATCCTGTATGAATATTACAAAGCTTACGGTGGTCTAACGCGTGAAGTTCGTGGTTGCAACAACAGTGAAAGCTACGCCGCCTACGCTCAAGGCACTTACGACATCACAGATAAATTGTCGATGACCGCCGGTTTGCGTTATACCCGCGAAACGAAGGATGCCACTGTCTATAACGGCATCATGTTCACGACGCTTTATCCCGAAACAGGCTGGGTACCAGGATATGTTCGCGATGAAGATGCCATCAACGCCAGTATTCCTAAGGTGTTAGATGATGAAGAAACCTGGTCGAAACTCAATCCACGCTTAGGTTTAGAGTACCAACTCAGCGACGATATGATGCTCTTTACCAGCTATTCACAGGGCTTCAAGTCGGGCACCTTTAACCCAAGGGCAACGGGTCCAGAACCCGCAGTAGACCCAGAAGTCGTTGATTCCTATGAGTTGGGTATGAAGAGCGAATGGTTTGACAGGCTGCGAGTTAACGCAACCGCCTTCTACTTAGACCACAAAGACAGACAGTTCGTGACCGTATTACCCGGTGAAAACGCGTCCGATCTTAACCAACGTCTAGGCAACATTGGTAAATCGACGGCCACGGGTCTAGAACTCGAAGTGGAATACGCTGCGACTGAGTCATTGAATCTGTTCGCGACTCTAGGCTTAATCGATGCCAGCTTCGAGGAAGTCATCTCCTACGATGCCGATGGAAACCGCATCGATATCAGCGATACTTACACTATCACTAACACCCCAGATACCACGGCAAACGTTGGATTTAGCTACAATATCGACACGGATATCGGCAGCTTTGTGGCCAACGGTAACTATTACTATCGCAGCGACTATGACTTAGCCGTAGTAAATAACCTGTTGAGCCAAGACGGTTATGGCCTGCTCAACCTCGGCTTAAACTGGTACAGCAACGACGGCCATTGGCACGCGGGTCTGCATTGGAAAAACGTCACTAACGAAGAATATCTGGTCGGTAACTATGCCTTCGTCACCCCAGATGGTAATGGCGGATATATTCCAGGTTTAGGCGGTGACAATACATTAATTGGTTATTATGGCGATCCAGAGACTATCTCTCTCACCGTTGGCTATAATTTCTAGAATATAATGTTATTGACGCATATTAATAACCGACTCCCATGAGTCGGTTATTAATTTAACGGCTTTAAATATTATCTAGCATTAATTTCCAATAGGATTAAACTGGGTTAAAAAAATAAAGGGAACGGATTATGCCTCAGATAAAAGTCGCCATTGCTGATGATCATCCATTATTTCGTACAGCCTTAACACAAGCTGTTCTCAAGAATGTGAATACAGCGGAAGTATTGGAAGCGGAAAATTTTCAAGAATTAATTACGCTCGTTGAGAATAATCCTGATATTGAACTGATCTTTCTCGATTTACATATGCCCGGCAATGAGGGCTTTACTGGCTTAACCCTACTACAGAATCATTTTCCCGATATCGCAGTGATCATGGTGTCCTCCGATGATCAGCCCGAGATTATCCGTAAGGCCATTAACTTTGGCGCCAGTGCGTTTATCCCCAAATCTGCCAGCTTAACCCAGATCTCTACCGCGATTGCCACAGTGCTCGAAGGGGAAGTCTGGCTACCGGAACACACGGATATCAATATCGATCAGCAAACCGCTGCCGAGCATCAACGTTTAGCGAAGCAACTGGCGCAATTAACCCCGCAGCAGTACACAGTGCTGGCCAGCATTGCCAATGGACGCTTAAACAAACAAATCGCCTATGACCTTGATATTAAAGAGACCACAGTTAAAAAACACGTGTCGGCAATACTGGTCAAACTCGAAGTTTACAACCGCACTCAGGCGGGCTTAGTCTTCCAACAGCTGATGATAACCAGCAACGATAAACCGCAGATCAGCGCCTAACTAAACTATGCCCGCAGAATCCAAACCTCAAGAAAAACAGTGGCACTGAGCCACTGTTTTTATTCGTATTTATTAAGCCATACGCACCGAGTCCCGAGTTATGACAATTGCTTAATCAATCGTTTTAAGGCGGTGGCCTTAACGGGTTTACGCACAAAACTGAACTGTGCGCTGCTGGTGTGTTGCCGCACGGACTCAGACGGATCTGCCGAGCAGATAATGCAGGTCGGACGCTGACTACTAAACACAGGATGAGTGAGCAAGCTTTGCACCAGATCGACACCGTTTTGGTCATCATCTAAGTGGTAATCGGCAATGATAAGCTTAGGCAACACCTGCTGCGCCAGTTGCTGCTCGGCACTGGCTTTATCTCGAGCAGTGAGTACATGGCAGCCCCAGCCTAACAGCAATGAGGAAATGGCCTTTAGCATTAACTCATCGTTATCTATGACTAACACGCTGATATTAAAGCTATCGTTTGCGCCTTCCTCTTCGCTGCGTAGTTTAACCACATTACTAGGTTTGGCCTGAGCGAAGACGCGCGGCACTTCAACACTAAAACAGGTGCCCTTACCCACCTCGGAGTGCAAGCTAATCTTAAGCCCGAGCAACTTAGCGATGCGATCGCAAATCGCCAGCCCCAGCCCAAGCCCCGGGATCTCCCGCGTTTGTTCGAGGCGCTCAAACTCACCGAAAATCGCCTGCTGTTTATCTTGAGGTATGCCCGGGCCATTGTCCCACACTTGGATAAGCAGGCTATGTTCGAGTCGCCTCACTCCCAGCAGCACCTTAGGCACAAAATCGGCTTGTGATAGCTTAGGCAGAGCCGCGCTGGCATTGAGCGGCAGCGGCGTTTGCCGATTCACCGCGCCAGCCGGGGAATAATGGAACGCATTGGAGAGGAAGTTTTGAATAATCCGTCGCAGTAAACGTTGGTCGCTTTGCACTAGGCAGGAGGAAAACTGATAGGAAAAATCGATGCCCTGCTCGGCGGAAAGCACTTTAAATTCATTCACTAAGGTCGAGAGTAAATCGTTGAGCGCAAACTGGCTCTGCTCAGTTTTAAGGCTACTGCTATCGAGGCGGGAGATTTCTACCAGATCGGATAACAGGCTCTCCACCACATTTAAGGAGGCTTCAATATGGGTGGCGAGATCCTTGAGTTCGGTCGACGTCACCCGCTGTTTAAGCATCTCGGTAAACAGGGTAAGTGCGTTAAAGGGCTGCATTAAATCGTGGCTCGCCGCCGCTAAAAACCGCGTCTTACTGCTATTGGCCGCCTCTGCTTCGGCCTTGGCTTTAGCGAGCTCCCTTGTGCGGCTTTCGACCCGCTTTTCGAGGGTTTCGTTAGCCAGTTGCAGGGCTTTTTCGGCCTGAATATGGTCGGTAATATCGGTAAAAGTACTTACAAAGCCACCACCAGGCATGGCTTGACCACGGATTTCCAGCACTTTGCCATCGAGCATAGTGCGCAGAAAATGATGTGGACTACCGCTACGCATATGGACAAGGCGCTTTTCCACCAGCTCATGAGCCTCATCGCCTACAATGATGCCGCGCTCGATATTAAACCTCAGCAGCTTCTCTATCGGTATGCCAGCTTTTACCAAATCTTTAGGATAATCAAGCAACTCAATATAACGTTTGTTCCATGCAACCAAACGCATATCGGCATCGACCACGCTAATGCCCTGTTCGATATTTTCGACCCCAGATTGCAGCAGTTCGCGGTTAAACTCGAAGATCTGGTTGGCCTCATCGACTATGCTGACCACATCCTCCAGCGGCACCTGCTGCGAGCGTGAGGCGGCATTCATCACCATCCGCGTCGAGGCAGACCCTAACACCCCCGACAACTTAAGGCGGGTGTAATCCACCAGCTCCTCGCGCCGTGTGGCTAATTGCAATTCAGAACCAAGTACCTTCGCCCTAGCCAGCAGGGCGTCGGCTTCTTCCTTATTGATAAAGCGGTGTAATAGGCTCGCCAGATCCTCAACCGAGAGGTGCCGTTCCAGCGCCACCTGTTTGCGGTTAACAAACACATCGGCTTGAAGCACTTCCCCCACACTCTGCTCTTTCAGCAACGAAATCAGCACAAAACAACCGACGTTCGCAAGCAAACTATACAGTAGGCCGTGGCTGATATTATCCAGCCCTGTTAGACCAAATAGCGCGGTTGGGGTTAGCCATGGAATATTCAACAACCCTTGAGTGACCCAGAGAGCATCGGGGAAGGTCGCGGGCAGCAGCAAGGTATAAAGCCAGACTAAACTGCCCATCAACATGCCCCAAAAGGCACCTTGGGTGGTGGCGCGGCGCCAATAGAGCGCCCCTACGGCGGCGGGAAAGAACTGCGACAGTAGCACAAAGGATAATAAGCCAATGCTGGCCAAGTGATTCTGCTGATCGATATAACGCTCGAAGGCAAAGGCCGATAGCAGAATCGCCGCTATCGATATCCGCCGTAAATTGAGCAATATCCCCGCGAGCTGCGGCGTCTGTTGCGAGCTAAATTTCGGCAATCTCAGCAGCAGCGGGGTCAAAATCTCGGTCGAAATCATGGTGCTGAGTACAATCGCCGCCACAATCACCATAGCCGTTGCCGCCGCAAGGCCGCCAATGTACACCAAGACCCCCAGCCAAGCCTGCTGATAGAAGAGTGGTAAGGTCAGCACGTAGGTGTCGGCATCGACACTGCCGCCGGGAAAGCTAATCTGCCCCGCAAGCGCGATAGGCAATACAAAGGCATTAATCAGCAACAGATACAGGGGCACCATCCAACGGGCGGCTTTTAACTCTTTGGCATGATGATTTTCAATCATCATCATGTGGAATTCCTGTGGCAGCGCATAGATGGTAATGGCACCCAGCAGAATTTGTGACAGCACAAAATAGAGTGAATTCCCCTCAGAACTCGGCGGCAAATGCTGACCTCGAGCGAGCAAATCACTAAAGCCATCAAACACATAGAAAGTCGCAAACAACCCGACCATGGTGAGCGCAAACAGTTTTACGATAGAGCTAAAGGCTATCGCCAGTACCAAGCCTTGATTTTGTTTACTGGCCGAAAGCTGCCGTGTACCGAATAAGATACTAAAGATAATCAACACGATAGTAACAATAAACGCAGTGCTGATCCCAGATTGAAAGGTGCCAGTTAAAAGGTCGAAGCTGGTGCTTATCGCCCTCAGTTGCAGCGCGATATAGGGAATAGTGCCAAAGAGCGACACCATAGCAACGCTGGCGGCGATTTTAGGCGAGCGGTCGAAGCGGCAGGCGATAAAGTCGGCAATCGAGGTCAGGTTTTGGCTTTTGATGATCTGCAATGTGCGCATCAACATAGGCCACGCCAATACTAGGCAGATTATCGAACCTATGTAGATGGGCGCTAACCAAGCACCCGTGGTCGCCGCTTGCCCAACCGTGCCGTAAAACGCCCACGAAGTACAACACACACCCAAGGATAAACTGTACACCCAAGGCCGTTTACGCCATTGATCTATCGCCTGATTTTGCCCCCATTGGGCGACAATAAACAGCACAGCCAAATAGGCAATCGATATAACGCTGATCCACCAAGTATCAACAGACAACCACGCCAGCAAGATATTCCCCAATCAACCTGTATACACCCAGCCAAACTACACTAGACAAACAAATTGTTAAACACTTGATAACAGCACGGTGCACTAAGGTAGTACTTATTTATCCCCCCCCATCGGCTAACCTACGGCCAATATTGACTCGAGGTTTTAAACAACTATGCCGATAAAAATTACCCATAAATATCTCGTAGAAGGCTTGGTTTTTACCAGTTACGTCTTATTTGCAATGGCATGGGTTGGCGGCACCGCGAGTATGAATAACATCATGGCCTCGATGCATATCGAGAGCTATGCCTCCGCCAGTTTACTGAGCGGTGCCGTCACCTTAGCCAAAATTGTCGGCACCTTTGCCGCGGCCTATCTCACCCTCAAATTTGGGGTGAAGTATGCGTTTTTAGTCGCGGCATTATTGATAGTCACAGGAATCATGACACCCTACGCCCCAAACTATGAGTTACTGCTGGTGAGCCGCTTTTTAATGGGGCTGGGCGGCGCCTTTATGATTGTCTATTTCAACCCGATTGTGATGCACTGGTTCGCCCCAGAAGAGCGCCCTGTGATCAATGGATTAAACGCGGTGGCCTTTAATGTGGGCACGGCTATCGTGCTTTGGGGCATGCCGAGCATCAACGCCATCAGCGGCGGTTGGCAACAAAGCCTGTTGGTGTTTTCCATTGCCAGTCTGGTACTGGCACTGCTGTGGTTATTGGTGAAGTACGAACAGGTCCCCAGCCATCAAGCCAATGCACAACAAGATGCCATCACCTCATACTCCTATCTCGATGGCTTAAAAGACGGCTTTAACTGGGCCTATGCCCTCACCTACTCGGGATTATTATCCTTTTACATTTGCCTATTTACCTTTTATCCGCTGGCGGGCATCAGCCAGAGTAAGTGGGTGATTGGCTTTGGGATTGTCGGCACCATAGCGGGGATACTCTACAGCCGTAAACAGCCCCTGCGCCTACCGATTATTCGCCTCAGCGGCCTGCTGATTTTCTTGACTGTGTTAGGGCTCTCCTTTGGCTCTGCGCCTTGGCTGCAAACCCTGTGCGCCATCGTCTTAGGCTTTTGCATCTTTTTACCCGTCACCGCTTTAGTCTCGATTCCCCACGAGCTACCTAAGATGACCAGTCAAAAAATCACGGTGATTTTTAGCCTATTTTGGTCCATCAGCTATCTGATTTCGACCATAGTGCTCTGGCTGTTTGGCAAGCTTGTGGATATCAACCAGGGCAGTTACTTCGCCTCGTTTGTGCTGATCACTCTGTTAAGCGCCACAGTGTTTGTTGGCAGCTATTTTCTCCCCGAAACCGGACAAGCTAAGGAGTAAGCATGCAAGTTTCCCCACGCGGTACCGCTTCAGCAAAGCTGACGAATTTTCTTGAATTAGCGAACCAGAATATCGCCCTCGCGAAACAGCAAAATATTCAATACAGCCCACAGCTGCTGCGGGAAAACTTGAACAAACTCGCGGCCCTGATGAGCGCTAAACCTGAGGTAAGTTATATCGCCGATAAGGCATGGCAAGTGAAGGATGCGCAGCATGGCGACAGGGAAATTGGTTGTCGAGTTTACAGCCCTGCGCCCAGCAAAACGCTGCCCGTAGTGTTACATTTTCACGGCGGCGGCCATATGTGCGGCAGTGTGGAGCTGTACGACCCTATCTGTCGTCACCTTGCCAGCATAGCTCAATGTGTGGTGATCAGTGTGGAGTATCGCCTCGCGCCCGAACATCCCTATCCGGCGGGACTTGAAGACTGCGAATACGCCCTACGCCACTATCAAAACGTGCTAACTGAGGTGCAATACCAACAAGGTGTCAGCATCATGGGCGACAGTGCCGGTGGCGCGCTCTGCACTAGCCTTAGCCAACGTAGCCTCAGCGACAACAGGCTTAATATCGCCAAGCAGATCTTGGTGTATCCCAGCGTGGATTACACCATGGCGAGCGCTTCCTATCAGAGTAATGGTGCAGGTTTCTTGCTCGAAACCCCTAGGGTGCAATGGTACTTCGAGCAGTATTTTCAAGAGGTGGCTAAGGATGCCGAGCGCGTTAAACAAGCTTCCCCCTTACATGGCGAGTTCAACGCCAAACTGCCCAGCACCTTGATATTTACCGCGGGCTGCGACCCATTGCGGGATGAGGGCATTGCCTATGCCAACGCCTTAACGGCGGCTGGTGTGCAAGTGCAGCACCATCAATTTGAAGACATGATCCACGCCTATATGCTGCTGCAGGATTTGGTTTCGGAGGAATGCCTTGCGACCTACCGTATGATTGCCGCGTTTTTAGCTGAGCCCATAATCGCTAACACTCGCTAGCTCGCCTATTCAGACTCTCCCTCGAAGCACCTACACCCAAGATATGCTTGTAGGTGCTTATTTTTAAGTAGTCATTAGCGGGTAGACATCATTAAAAAATACAGCTATGCCCCAAATTACTCGCTATAAATCACGCCAATTTTCCCATTTAAAAATGGCACTTGGATTAATTGTTCATTCGTCCAAGGTGTAAGGTAACCAATTGATATAGCATTAGTTCCCAATTCACCCTCACCATAGGCGTACTCGTGACTAGTGTGAACCTCAATCAGCTCAGGAGTGAGCAATGACCATACAGTGACAACATCAACCTTGAACTCAACAGGCACGATATTACATGCATGAATAAACTCGACCACTTTAGTCGATATTTCATCGCGCAACGTCTCACTTGGCTCGATAAGTAATGTGAGGGCCGTGCGTTGACTGGCCGAAGGTCCATTAACATCACCATGAATAACCAGCTGAAAGTCTCCCCCGAGGTAGGGAATCGACAATGAGGTTTGCCAAACTTTGGACCTTCCTTTAGCTCTGAGTACACCAAAAGGCATGAGTTCGATAGTGCGGTACATGGTAAAAGTAGAATCCTAACGCTGGAATAGGTTTGATAAATAACGCATGAGAGATTAACGCGAAAAAAACGGGATGGGTATTGTTACCCATCCCGTTTTGTATTTCTCAGTCTTACGGCTTAGAGCTTATTGATTCAGCGGCGGTGTACGCGGCGGAATCATACGCTTGTTGCCCGTCGACTCGAACGCGCCGGCAAACTTCAGCAGGTTGTTATCATCGTAGGCACGGCCCGCAAAGGTTAATCCTACTGGCATGCCAATATCGGCCATTACGCCCATAGGCACAGTCACTGTCGGCACGCCTAAATGGCGAATCGCGAGGTTACCGTTGGCCACCCAAACCCCGTTGCTCCAAGCGATATCGGCGGAGGCCGGATTCACATGGGCATCGGCGGGGCCGACATCGGCCACGGTAGGGAACAGCACGGCATCCAGCTTAAGTCCGTCCATCCAGTCTTCGAGATCCAGCTTACGGGTCTTTTCTAAGCCACGCAGACCATCGGGAATACTGTCTATCTGGTCATAGGATTTCAGGCCGCGTTTGGCCATGTTGACATACTCTTCCATGCCCGCCGCTAAATCACCCTCACGGTTTGGCAAGGTGCCGAGGTCATGGGGGAATATCAAATGTCCCACCACATCTTCAAGCTTGTTGAGTTTAGGGTCGTTGTTCGCCCGCAGGAATTCATCGAACGCCCAACCCGAAAGCTCCCATAATTCATCATGGAGGAATTGGGGCGTCACTATGCCGCGGTTAAACACGGTCGGCGCGCCGGGGCGGTCGCCTTCACAGTTAGACACCAGCGGAAAATCGACTTCAATCACTTCCGCACCAGCAGCTTCTAGGGCTTTACGCGCCGCTTCCCACAAATCGATAACCGATTGGCGAGTATGGATGCGTTGTCCCGTTGGCCCACCGATACCTGGGTTTTCGCTGGTACCAGCTAGTTCATCTTTGTTGATGTACATGCGCGGTACGCCAAAACGCTTCCCCTTAAGGGTGTCGGCGCTGGCGGCGAGTGCCAGATAGGATTCTGGGCGAACGCTAGACGCTTTAGGAATTTGAACCCAAGGTTGTAGGCGCCAGAGGTCGCCACGGGTGATAGGGTCATCGGCCACAATCACATCCAGCACTTCGAGCATATCCGCCATAGTGCGGGTATAAGGCACGACCACATCCATGGTTGGGGTCAATGGCCAGTTGCCGCGCACCGAAATCACGCCGCGAGACGGCGTATAGGCACACAAACCGTTGTTAGACGCAGGGCCACGACCACTCGACCAAGTCTCTTCGGCAAGACCGAACGCCGAGTAGCTTGCCGCGGTACCTGTGCCCGCTCCGTTGGATGAACCCGAAGCAAAGGGCGCCGTCAGATAGTTCGCATTGTAAGGGCTTTCGGCGCGGCCATAGTGACCACGCTGCATGCCGCCATTCGCCATCGGTGGCATATTGGTTTTGCCTAAGCAAATAGCACCCGCGGCGCGTAGGCGCTCGACGGCAAAGGCATCGTACTGGGCCACTAAATCTTTAAATGCTGGGCTGCCAGACGCCGCCGTCAATCCCTTCACTAAATAGCTGTCCTTAGCGGTGTAAGGAATACCATCGAGCGGGCTTAAGGTTTCGCCACGGGCACGGCGCGCATCGGAAGCCTCGGCTTCTTTCAGCGCATCGGGATTGTGCACCACTAACGCATTCAGCTTAGTCTCAGTGGCAGGGCCATCGTAAGCCGCCACTCGAGCCAAATAGGATTTCACCAACTCAACCGCAGTCGTGCGGCCGGATTCGAGCGCTTCACGCAGCTCGGCAATGGAAACTTCAGTCACTTCAAACATTTTACGCCCTCCCGCAGAAAACCAATTGTGGTGCAATAACAGTGACATCAAGCGTCATACTGTTCTCCTTGGTGTACTTACTTTCCAGAAGGGATCTGCTGGGTAATACAATGGATATTGCCGCCACCTAATAAAATCTCCCGCGCGGGCACACCCACAATCTTGTGCTCAGGGAAAATTTCCTGCAGTTTTTGCGCGGCGATATCGTCGGTTGCAGGGTCAAGCAGTGGGAAGACGATACGGTCGTTAGTGATTAAAAAGTTCACATAAGAACCCGCTAAGCGCTCGCCCGCAGTGCGCGGTACGCCAGTGCCTTCTGTCACGCCTCTTGATTCTTCTTCGGTGCAATACAGAGGACCCGGTTGTGGCAACAGGTGAATTTTTAACTTGCGACCTTGGGCGTCAACCGTGTTTTGCAACACGTCCAACGCGGCTTTCGAGCGTGGGTATTGTGGATCGGTTTCATCGTCGGTCCAGTGCAGGATCACTTCACCAGGGCGCGCAAAACAACACATGTTGTCGATATGGCCGTCGGTTTCGTCCATATAAACGCCCTCTTCCAACCAGATAAACTGCTTAACATTCAAATAGTCACGCAGTAAGGCTTCGATCTGCTCTTTCGTCAGGTCTGGGTTACGGTTGGCGTTAAGTAAACATTCGGCCGTGGTCATACAGGTGCCTTCACCATCGACGTGGATGGAGCCACCTTCGAGGATTAGCGGTGCACGATAACGGGCAAAACCATGTTGCTTGAGCATTTGTGCGGCAACCTGTTCGTCCTTATCCCATGGGAAATACAGACCACCGTTGTGACCACCCCAAGCATTAAAACCCCAATCCACACCACGGCATTCGCCCTCGGCATTAACCACCACAGTAGGTCCAGTGTCGCGAGCCCAACAGTCGTTGCTGTCGATTTCGACTAGAGTCACGTGGGAAGGCATCACTTTTTGAGCTTCAGATAAAAAGGCCTGAGGTACACCCATATAAACGGGAGTTGCACCACCAATGGCATCGGCCACCTTAGCAAAGGTCGCTTGAGCATAAGCACCTGCAGAGCGCCAGTTATCAGGACGATATGGCCAAATCATCCATACGGCTTGCTGCGCCGCCCATTCGGCGGGCATATAAAAACCATCTTGTGATGGCTTAGTCGTTAACTGCGTGGCATCCACATTCGCGTTTGTCATGAGTTTTGTCTCCAGTAATGCTCAAATCTATAAGGGTGTACGCCCCGTTTAGGACGACAGAATAGAAATACACCTAACATAATCAAATAAATAAATCGAATAACCGCATTCATCACGCGGCGCGTTAGGTCAAAATTGCCACGTCTTCACTAGGTGAGTTTTCACCTCATAAAAATTCTGGTGCCTATCTTATCATTTAAGACGGCTTTCGCTGAATAGTGCTATGCAGGGCATTGGTGAGAATTTACAGGATAATGCGCTATTTGCTGTCAGCAGCCGCTCCCGCCATCCATCCACCCAAGCCAATGCAAAAAGGCGAACCATAAGGTTCGCCTTTGTTATCAAGCCTAGATCACCCAGTTAGGGCCTTCCCCTAATCAACCTTCACTTAGTTAGGACAGCTACCAACCACATAGTAATTGGCAGCAGTATTGGCCAAAGTACTGCTATAGAAGGTGTTATAAAGCCCCATTAATTGACCCGACCCTTTAGCGTAGGCATAACCGCCACTGCTGGTCGCGCGCCCCGCCGTGACATGGGCATAGTTTGTCGCCGTGACTTGGGTACATTGATAAGTATCGCCATTTGGCGTGGTATCGCAGACATTGCCGATACCATCACCATCGTTATCCGCCTGATCCGCATTAGCGACATTGGGGCAGTTATCTATGCTGTCACTTATGCCATCGCTGTCGCTATCTGTAGGCTCAGTGGTACCACCTGTGCTACCAGTACATGCCTGCGAAGGCCCCGCGCAGCTAGTATTGCCATCGGCAACCCACTGACATTGCGAGCTGCCCACCGCATATTCGCGCATGGTAAATTGCCCTGTACCGAAGGCAAGATAACAAGCGGAATAACCTACACCCCAAGTGATATGACCAAGATTAATATGGGTGTTGTAATCCCCCGTCACGCCCGCATCGATAGTAAAGTTAATGCTGTCTTGGCTAGAGAGTTGCGTGCTATCCATCGCAATCACGGTCGCAAGATTCGCACCGCCCGGTAAATTACAGCCTTGAGCGCTATATTGAGTGCCATTAATGCTCGCGCTGACTTGCTGACCAGAACTAAAACCAACGGTCACCGAGGCTAAATTTTGGTTTGCATCGATAACCGAGCCCGTCACCGATGCGCATTGTCCTGAAACACTCACCTGAATATTACTCAGTACTGGCGCAGCATTTGCAGGCTCAGGCCCAACACGTACGGTTAACTCCACTGGCGCGCTAAGCGCAGACACATCATCACTTGCTTGTACCACCAGCTTGTACAGACCATCGCTTAAGCTCTGGCTAGATAGCTGAAAACTGCCGTCGCTACCAAGGCTTGTGGTACTCACATTGCCAATCAAGCTTTGGCCCGCACCGTCAAGCAAATAAATGCCCATAGTTACCTGCGCGACATACCCATCGCTATCATTAGCCATGCCAGAAACAGTCAGCACGCCCGCGTTATCCGCACCAGTGACATTGGCAAGGGTAGGCAAGGCATTGCGGTTTACTCTCTGGTTATTGTCGGCGAAAAACTTCCCCAAATAAGTGGCAAAGTTAATGCTGTCGTCGGCCACATAATCACCCGATGCGCCCGCTCCACCTGACCATGAATGATCTAAGCCATCGAACCACAACATTGCCACCCGTTTGTTGCTCCATAGGGTTTCCGATGCCGTATGTCCAGCGCCTTCAGATAACGCATTGGTTCCGCTTAACTTAGTCACGCCATAAACCGTGGCAAAACCATCGGCATTCTGCTGGTTATAGCAAGTGTTGACCGTAGTGTCGGCCTTGCCATGACCAATCACGGCTAACTGAGTCCCCAAATAACTCTTGTAGCTACCCGCGTAGGATTCGCAGCGTGATTTAAAGGTAGATGTGGATACGGTTTCACAGGTAGAGATCGCCCCATTCGAACTCGTCCCTATGCTTGGCCCCGCGCTTGAGGCCACCCCAGCAAACACATCGGGTGCCACGCAGGCAGTTTGCATTGCCATCGCCGCGCCCGAGGACAGCCCCGCAATATACACCTGAGTCGGGTCGATATGACGGTTTACATCACCCGACAAGGCATTGGCTAAATTAATCAGATTTTTATAATCCCCCGATGTCCGATTAATGCTGCCCTGCCAATAGGACCAACAGCTGTAGCCCGCCTTATTCATCGCATCGGGTACGGCAATGACCATACCGTGAGCCTCTGCGGCCTGTTCAAGATTGGCCGTGAGATAGTTGTTGATGGGTTGCACGCAGCCATGCAGCACTAACATCAAGGCCTTACCGTCGCCCACCTTAGAGTCAGTATCCGGAGTGTAGATATGTACTTTGTTAAAACCACCAATGGCCACATTCTGTTGCCAACTTCCGGCGTACGTCAGAGATGAAAAAAGCCCAATTACAAGGAGTAGAAATTGGGCGACGAGACACGATTTGTTCCATTTCATTGTTATCACCTTTAAGGTTATTTTTGTTTGAAAATAGACATCAAACTAAACCTAGGTGAATCGCCTTAAAACGGATATGGGTCTTTAGAAGTAGACGCTAAAGTAATACTAACCTGTTGAGCTAAAAACGATTGCGTTAACCTATTGCGCGGTCCAGGCGCCGTCCATGGCCAGCGATGCGCCCGTAATTCCCCGCGCCGCACTGCTACATAAAAACAGCACAAATTCGCCAATCTGACGTGGGTCGAGCATCTCTGGCAGGGGTTGTTTTGCCGTGACGAGCTGGTACTTAGCCTCGTCGTAGCTTAAGCCCTTATTGCTGGCGATGGCCTCAATCTGCTTGTTGATCAGCGGCGTATCCACCCAGCCAGGGCAAATCGCATTGACGGTAATCCCCTGCTCGGCGCACTCGATAGCCACGACTTTGGTTAAGCCGACAATCCCGTGTTTAGCCGCACAATAGGCCGCCTTGTTGACCGAGGCTACTAAGCCATGCACCGAGGCGATATTGATAATTCGGCCCCAACGCTTTTCGGCCATCGCAGGCACGGCTTGTTGAATGGTATGAAAGGCTGAGGACAGGTTAATGGCGATAATGTCGTTCCATTTATCAATCGGGAAATGCGCAACATTTTCAGTGTGTTGAATACCGGCGTTATTCACCAAAATATCAATACTGCCCAATGTCTTAACGCCAGCATCCATAAAGGCATGAATGCTCTCGGGATCCCGCAGATCGGCGTTACTGAAGTAAGTGTGAATGTGATATTGCTCGGCAAACTCCGCCGCGAGGCGCCGCCCCTCGGCCTCTTGCATTAATCCGTGCAGGATCAGATGACAACCTTGCTCCGCCAGCACATGGGCCGTTGCTAATCCAATTCCACTGGTGGAACCGGTGATCAGCCCTACCTTGCCTTTTAAGCTTGTGTGTTCAACCGCCATATTGCTTGTCTCCCGATGCTTTAAAATCCAGTCACAGTCTTTTACCCATGCTTTGAACACAGGCATAGCGGGGCGCCCATCCTCAACGCCCCAGACTCAATGTCACTAGAATATGGCAATTGGCCGCGGTTTTATTTGGCACCTTAGTACCATAGGAGCGCCCGAGAAATTGGGTAATAGTAAGCGCCACACTTTCAGCAAGCGTAAGAGAGCACTCCATGTCTGGATTGAATAAGGTGGTTACCAGCTACGCCGATGCGTTAGCGGGACTCGAAGATGGAATGACGGTGATCGCGGGCGGCTTTGGCCTTTGCGGTATTCCTGAAAATCTCATCAAAGAAATCAAACACAAGGGCACCAAAAACCTGACCGTCGTCTCCAATAACTGCGGCACCACGGAATACGGGCTTGGGATCTTACTGCTCGATAAACAGATCAAAAAAATGATCGCCTCCTATGTGGGCGAGAATGCTAACTTCGAGGCGCAGATGATGTCTGGCGAACTGGAAGTCGAACTCACGCCGCAGGGCACGCTGGCGGAAAAAATGCGAGCGGCGGGCGCGGGCATTCCGGCTTTTTATACCGCAACCGGCTATGGCACTGACGTGGCAATAGGTAAAGAAGTCAAAGAATTCAATGGGCGCCATTATATTCTTGAAGAGTCCATTACAGGCGACTTTGCCATAGTCAAAGCCTGGAAGGCCGACACCTTCGGCAATTTAGTCTTTCGCAGAACCGCCCGTAACTTCAATCCGCTTGCCGCCACAGCGGGCAAGATAACCGTGGTGGAGGTGGAGGAAATTGTCGAGCCGGGTCAATTAGATCCCGATGAAATCCATACGCCCGGCATCTATGTCGATCGGCTTATCCAAGGCAGCTTCGAGAAACGTATCGAACAACTGACTACCCGCCCCTCCAGCAAATAGGATTTAGTTATGGCACTTTCAAGAGAACAACTCGCCCAGCGCGTCGCCCAAGAACTCAAAGATGGCTATTACGTGAATCTCGGCATTGGTATCCCCACACTGGTGGCAAATTACATTCCCGAAGGCATTGAAGTAATGTTGCAATCCGAAAACGGCCTCCTAGGGATGGGGCCTTTTCCAACCATGGAAGAGGTCGATGCCGACTTAATCAATGCAGGAAAACAAACCGTGACTATGGCAAGGGGCGCCGCCCTCTTCGACTCCGCCGAGTCCTTTGCGATGATCCGTGGCGGCCATGTGGATCTCACCGTATTAGGCGCCTTTGAGGTCGACACTCAGGGCAATATCGCCTCCTATATGATCCCTGGAAAACTGATTAAAGGCATGGGCGGCGCCATGGATCTTGTCGCCGGCGCCGACAATATAATTGTGACCATGACCCACGCTTCAAAACAAGGTGAATCTAAGCTGTTAACCGAGTGCACCCTGCCGCTAACGGGTAAGGGCTGTATCAAAAAAGTACTGACAGACTTAGCCTTTATCGAAATCAAAGAAGGCAAATTTCATCTACTAGAACGTGCGCCAGGTGTGAGTGTCGAGGAGATTATCAAGCTCACCGCAGGCGAATTGGTGGTACCTGAGCATGTCCCAGAGATGATGTTTAACGAATAAGCACCATTAAACAGTAGGCTCAAGTTCGCATTCCAACATGCCTTTTCAAATCGCCAATAAAAATAGGGATACCTAAGGTATCCCTATTTTTTACGCTATGCCAAAGAGGCATTAATTGCGGATATTACAAGCGCTTATCCAAGGCGGCGACGCAGTTCGCGGGTCGCATCAACCATGTTCTTCAGCGCGGGCTCAACCTCATCCCAAGTGCGGGTCTTCAGGCCGCAATCAGGGTTAACCCAGAGTTGACGCACAGGCACTTTTTGCGCCGCTTTTTCGATAAGGTGCACCATGGCCTCCACACTTGGCGTATTTGGCGAATGGATATCGTAAACGCCTGGGCCAATTTCATTTGGATATTCAAAATCTTCAAAGGCGTTGAGCAGTTCCATGCGTGAACGCGAGGTCTCGATGGTGATCACATCTGCATCCATGGCGGCAATGGCGGCGATCGTGTCGTTAAACTCGCTGTAGCACATATGGGTGTGGATTTGAGTTTCATCCACAACACCCGCTGCACTCAGTTTAAAGGCATTCACCGCCCAATCTAAGTAAGCTTGCCACTCGCTCTGCTTTAATGGCAGACCTTCGCGGAAGGCGGGTTCATCAATTTGAATAATGCCAATACCCGCATTTTGTAAATCCACCACTTCATCTCTGATTGCCAGCGCCAATTGGGTGGCAATGGTATCGCGGCTGATATCTTCACGGGCAAACGACCAATGTAGAATCGTCACCGGGCCCGTTAACATACCTTTGACGGGTTTGTCCGTCAGGCTTTGGGCGAATTCGGCCCACTCAACCGTCATGGCCTTAGGGCGGCTCACATCACCATAAATCAACGGCGGCTTAACGCAGCGAGAACCATAACTCTGCACCCAACCATTTTTGGTAAAGCCCACGCCTTCGAGCTGCTCGCCGAAGTATTCCACCATGTCATTACGCTCGGCCTCACCATGAACTAGCACATCGATACCGAGTTTGAGCTGACGGTCTATGGTATCGCGGGTCACTTGCTGCAACTGCTCGGTATATTGGGCATCGCTTAACTCCCCTTTGCGCCAGCGGCTACGTAAACCACGAATGGCGGGCGTTTGTGGGAATGAGCCAATCGTGGTCGTGGGCAGCAATGGCAAACGATACTTGCGCTGCTGTACCGCTTGGCGCTCAGTAAATTCGCTCACACGTTCATAGTCAGCTTGGGTGAGCGCAGCGACACGGGCGATCACTTTTGCATCCGCAGCCTGTGCCTTAGCCTCACGGCGTGCCAAACAGGTGTTAACTATCTCTTTGGCGGCAACAGACTCTGGAGCCTGTAACAATTGGCGCACATTGGCCAGTTCCAACAGCTTTTGCTTAGCAAATGCGAGCTGCTGACGTAACGCTGGCGTGAGGGTTGTCTCTACCTCTAAATCCACAGGGCTGTGCAGCAGTGAACAGGAAGTGCCAATCCATAGGCGCGCACCTAAGTCTCTGGCAACACTGCCGATACGCTCGACAATCAGGTCAACCTCTGCCGCCCACACGTTACGGCCATTAACTACACCCGCTGAGAGAATTTGATCTGATCTTAAGGCATTGGCAAACAAGGCCAATTGTTCAGGGGCAGTCACTAAATCGAGGTGCAGACCCGCCACCGGCAACGCGGAAACCAGCGCCTGATGATGACTAATGCTGCCATAGTAACTGGTGAGTAAAATCTTCACTTGAGCCGTTTTAAGCGCTTGATAAGCTTCGCTAATCGCCGCTTGCCAATCGGCGGTTAATTCGAGTGCTAGGATTGGCTCCTCAAGCTGTACCCAAGTCACGCCCTGCGCGGCAAAACGCGCAAGAATGTCGGCATAGGCCTTTAACAGATTGGGCAATAGGCTGAGTTTATCGAAATCCTGACCCACGGTTTTGGCCAGATACAAGTAACTCACAGGACCTAACAACACGGGCTTGGCTTGATAACCCAGCGCCTGTGCCTCGGCCACTTCATCAAAAAACTGCTCATAGGCGATAGAGAACACTTGGTCTTGCTTAAGCTCTGGCACTAAGTAGTGATAGTTAGTGTTGAAATACTTCGTCATTTCAGAGGCTGGCGCATCGGTGCCAGTTGGCGCACGGCCACGGGCAACGCGGAATAAGGTATCAAGATCGATAGCGCCCTCGCCGCGGTGGCGATCTGGAATAGCGTTAAGGGTCGCACTCAGGGTTAACACTTGATCGTAAAAGGCAAAATCACCCACTGGCACTTGCTCGATCCCTGCGGCCACTTGCCATTGCCAATGGGTACGACGTAACTCCTTGGCCACCTCATGCAGTTCAGCTTGAGTGCTCTCACCACGCCAGTATTTTTCGAGGGCAAATTTCAGTTCACGACGACGCCCGATACGGGGAAAACCAAGACTGTTTAATTGCATACCATATCTTCCTTTATTTGAGATAAGCCATATTCGGCACTAGCACCCAGCTGATGGTGTTTTCTTGGCAATTTTTCGCATTTAAGCCTAGATAAATCACAATGGGCGTCTGGACGTCTAGAAGTTTATTGTGATAGTCTCTATGCCAGCAACCGAATTGATTTCAAGCACAACATGAGCGAAATTCACTTGGAGTGATCATGATCGAACTAAGACATCTGCGAACCTTAATGGCACTGAAGGAAAGTGGCAGCTTGGCGGGCGCAGCCAAAAAACGTTTTGTCACTCAATCGGCTCTCTCCCATCAAATTAAGGAGTTAGAGCAACGAATTAACTCGCCCATTTTTGTGCGTAAAAGCAAACCCCTCTCCTTTACTCAAGAAGGCGCACGGCTGTTGCACCTCGCCGAGGAGATCCTGCCGAAGGTGTTAGAAACGGAAACGGATCTGAAA
Source organism: Shewanella sp. FJAT-51649 (assembly GCF_019457435.1). Lineage (NCBI taxonomy): Bacteria > Pseudomonadati > Pseudomonadota > Gammaproteobacteria > Alteromonadales > Shewanellaceae > Shewanella > Shewanella sp. FJAT-51649. The sequence goes on from NZ_CP080411.1 coordinate 3,996,684, forward strand.
AATGGCCTAGAGACAGAGACCAATCAGCTCAGAGTCGGGATTGAATGCCACAGCTGTTTTCGCTGGTTAATGCCAGTGATGGAGCAATTTAGGCAAGATCATCCGCAGGCCGAGTTAGATCTGTCGAGCCGTCATCTATTCGATTCGCTCAATGCCTTGGAGATGGGCGAACTCGATATAGTGCTGACCTCAGATCCCGTGCCGGGGCACTCGCTCGCCTATCAGCATTTGTTTGATTTTGAAGTGAAGTTAGTGGTTGCCAAGGATCATCCCTTAGCGAAAGAAGCCTATGTTACGCCTAAGCAATTAGCTCGCTTACCCATTATCAGCTACCCAGTGCCACTGGCGCGTTTAGATATTTACCGCCACTTTTTAGAACCGGCTGGTGTTGAGGCGGGCGAGCAAAAAACCTGCGATTTGACCATGATGTTATTGCAACGCATCGCCTGTAAGGACGGTATCGCGGCCCTGCCCAACTGGTCAATCAATGAGGGACATGGCTTGAGTTTAGCTTCAGTCAAACTCGGCCAAGAAGGCTTAAAACGCCCACTATTTGGTGCCTATCGCCGCCACAGCGCGAACTCAGCCTTAGTGCAAAACTGGCTGCAACTGGTGGCCAGCGAAGGCTTAGCGCGTCAGCAAAAATCCAATTAGCGCCGTAAAAACAGCATAAAAAAAGCCTGCAATCGCAGGCTTTTTTATTAAAGGCACATGCCTAAAGCGGGTTGAGTAACATACCGCGCATCGAGAGCACACGACGTAGAATCAACCCGGGAGAATTTTGATTACGGGTCTGGCGCAGATTATGGGCGATCATAAACTCTTGGCGCAGATCCTGATCGAGATCTAAAGCCTCAAAGGCTTCGATGGTTAAGGTCTGCTGCTGATTATCAATCAATGACTTAATCACGCTTAACGGGAAAGATTGCTCAGAGCTGGCATTTAAGTATGCAAAGGCCGTTAAGGCAATGATTTGCCCGAACACGCTAAACAGCGCCAAGGTTTGTACTTCATCAGGGTCAACTTCAACATCCGGCATATCGACTAGGCTGTCGACCGCATCGGTAGCAATATTCTCCGTGAGTTTCCAATAACCTTGCACCAACTTCTTATAGGGTTGGGGGAGTTCATCGAGGCGTTCTTTCAAGTAGAAGGTGAAGGCATAACGATAAATATTAACCTGGCCTAAACGGATCAGGGCGTCTTTTAAGGAACGAGATTTAGGATTTACGACGCCTGAAGCCTGCGCCGAATTACTGCGCATCAACATATGAGCAGCTAATGCGGGATCGCTCGAAATAATATCGATCACATTACGAATGTCGCCTTCGGCAAGGATCGCTTTTTTGAGTGGAATTAAGATCCCACGGCGACCAATCACTTGCTCTTCATTCGCTATGATGGCTCTCACTTGAGTAAAAACCTGTTGCTCAAGATCTGTCATAAGACACTTTACACCTGTTAATTTGCTATAAGATGATTCGAATACCGCTCACATCATACCCAAACTACAAAGAATTTCAGCCCTAAGTCGTAGAATAATTGTGACTATGCTTTAGATGCAGTGATCTACAGCACAAGCAACGACTTAGGCTATCTGAATATAGGGCGAACTTATAAAGAATACACCGAGAAAATGGATTTTTCTCTGCGTATAGCCAAACAACAGAAATAATAAGGCCAGACAGAGTCTGGCCTTATATAGATTAACGATTAGTCTCAAGCTTAGAAGCGGTAACCCACAGTCAAGCGAATATCACGTCCGCGACCAGCGTAATAGCTATCACCCCAAATGCCACCGTAATAACCCGAGCTAACATACTCTTTATCAAACAGGTTATCGATACGCAGGCTCGCTAACCAAGCATCACGGGTATAGTTCAGGGCCAGATTACCTAAAACATAGCTAGATAATTTATCGCCCTCGTTAGCGTTATCGCCTTCGATAAAACGATCACCCGTGTAAATCGCCTCGGCAAACACTTGGAAATGCTCGGCAAAATCCATGCTGACATAACCGCGTCCCGTATGCTCAGCCACCCAAGACAATTGCTTGCCATCATTCACCCCATCGGTAAATTCGGCATCGATATAGTTATATTCCAAGCCTAGGGTTAGGGCTTGAGTGACCTGCCAATCCCAATCGGCACTCGCGCCATAGCGGCGTGAAGCATCGGCATTGACGTTGGCGCCTTGGAAGCTGCCACCAACAGGTTTTTCAGCGCTTGGGTCGAAGACGATTTCATCTTCTAAATCGAGGCGATATAGGCTGACGCGTAGGCTTTGGCTAGCAACAGTCCAATCCCAACCCGCCTCATAGGAACGCCCCGTCTGCGGCTTTAAGCCATACACATCTTTCGGGGTGTAAGCTTGCTCATCGACCTTAGCGAAGCGGAAGTTTTCATCACCACGCAGATAGAATCTGTGCTCGGCGCTCGGACGGTAATTTAAACCGAACTCGAATGCGGTCGCATCTTCATCTAAATCGATACCGTTTGGATAGACATTGCCATCGACCAGATCGTCGGTCACTCGCGCATAACGTCCGCCCACCACATAGCTTAAGGTGTGGCTTAATGGCACTGTGGCTTGCAGGTAAGCACTCTGCATTTCCTGCACGTTGCTGCGCGCCATAGAGTCAAACTCGGCCTTACCGCGGCTGATATCCAAACCCGTGACTAGGTTTAGCTCACCTTGACGAGTGCTGTAGGTTGCGAGCGCTTTAGGACTAAACATCAGCAGCGAGCGAGTATTATGGCTACCCGCCCCCCAGTTTAATGAACTCACTAAGGTATCGCTGTAATCCAGATCCGCCGCCAAGGCCCAGTTTTGGTTAAGCTGATGCTGATAACCGCTGCGCACCGCCGTGGTCATCTCATGAACATATTCGCTGCTATTAGAAGACTGACGTGGATTTTCTTTGAACTGTTTTACCGTCAACGAACCTGGATTCTCGCGGTCATCATCGTAATAGCTGGTTTCAACGAAGAAAGAATCAGTGGCGGTTTTATATTGAATACGGCCTAAGATAGAGCCAGTTTCATTGGCATTATGCTTGCGATAGTTATCGCCTTGGTTGTAGCTACCAGTCAGGAAATAGTGCCAATCTTTATTGATGGCGCCCGACACATCGCCGCGACCTTCGTAGGTATTAAAGCTGCCGCCGGATAATTGCACGCTGCCGCCCGTATTCTCAGGCGATTTAGTCACAATGTTGATCACCCCGCCTACCGCTTGGTCGCCATAGAGCACGCCGGCACTGCCAGATAGAATTTCAACACGCTCAATTAAATTGAGTGGAATCGCATTCAGGCTAGGTGCGGCGATATCGATATTATTCAAGCGACGACCATCGAGCAAAATCAGCGTGTTATTAACCGCAGAGCTCGCGCTAAAGCCGCGCATCGCAAAGCTAGTACCAATGTTATTGTCGGACAGCTGAATACCGCTTTGACCACGTAAGACTTCGGTCAAGCTGGTTGCGCCGCTCTGCTCAATCGCAGCGGCATCAATCACATTCACATTGGCGGCAATATTTAAGGGGGTCTTGTCTGAACGGCCAATGACGACAATATGCTCATCGACTTTGGCGACGCTGGCATCATCGGCCGCCACGGCGGGGGCGATAACAGAAAAGCTGCAAAGGCTGCCGATCAGCAGCGCGATTTTAGTTGGATGTGTTCCCATTTTACCTTTAACTCCTGCAAGGAAAACGGGGCATTGGCGCCACGATACCGTTGATTCAGTAACAAATACTGACAGTCACTATCGCATTTTGAGATCTGCCCACCGAAATCTCAAAAACACCTTTAGGGCCGGTCTCCGGACTTAGGCTATGTCTATCTCAACGAGAGATAAACGCGAAACTGACCTTTGCACACTCGATTCTCTGGCTAACCTTGAGCTACCTTGCGAATGCGGTCGTCTCTCACCTTTTACCGTTGCGGGGGCAGTGCCAGAATTTCACTGGCTTCCCGATTATCTCGCGACGAATGCGTCGCAAGCACCACAGAAGGTTGACTAAAAATGAGGTTCATAGGGCGAAAAAACCAGTTAACGCCCAACAAGGCTCGTGGCATATCAAGCCTGAGCGCGCGCATTATAGACGTCTATACGGATGAAAGTCCATGATCATCCGTCTATCGACTGACAACTACTTTAAGGAAAAGGGCGCCAAGGCTGAGATAAAGTCGGCACTGTTGGCCGCTTGTAGAGGAGGTTTATCGGCAGAAAACACCTCACCACGCATCGATTTATGCAGCAAATACAAATCCTTGTCGCCACTCACTACAGTGTAATAACCAATTTCGCCCTGGGGATGAGAGGTAAAGGCCGTTGGATTGAATTGAGTTGCGCCATGGACATTCGGCATAGTGGTACAACCGAGAATCGCTTGAAATCCGTCGTGACCATCCACTTGGGTATCCCCCAGCTTTTGGTAAACCACCTCACCGTCACAGGAGGCTTGGTAAGTCTCGGCCATCGCATCTAAAAACTGCTCCGGGCTCACGCTTTCGGCCATATCCTTAAAGCCTTGCACACAAAACAGCGCACTCCATTGATTGAGCGCCTCCTGCTCCGGCACAAATTCCGCCATAAACATACCCGCACGTTCTTCGTGGTAGGCTTTGCGCCACCCCTCAGGCAGGTTAAATCCTAATTGCTGGCTAAAGACGGGAAGCACATGTGAATGGGAAGCACTGCTCTCATGGCGAGGCATATCCAATTTCGCCTCGACGGATTCGGAGCCGATTAGGCTGCATAGCATCAATACGCTCGCACCCTGCCATAACCTCATCTGCATATGGGGTATACATTTCATTATTATCATCCTTGTATCGCATTGTTATGGGTTAATACGACATATGAAATTGCATAGAAAACATCCAGCATTCTAGCGAAGATGTAAATAAGATAACAGTTAAAAAACGAAACAAAATGATACTTATACAGTCATAACAACTGTAAAACAGTAAATAGCAGCTGAAGATAGGGGCTGTGAGGGATTAAAAAAGCTGGTGAATGGATCTTCACCAGCAGAGGTATGCCCTACATGCCCAACAATGAATTATTCAAATGACCAATTGATTTTCCGCTGCGGCCTTGCCTGACTCAAAATCGCCTGACGTTGCTCCGGGGTCTCACATTGGGCAGCGAGGGTAAATTCCAGCGGCTTAACCACCAAGGAATCTGCAGGTTGTACAGGCGATTTATCAAACATTCCGAGATTCATCGACCAAGAGACCCATTCTCCCTTTTCACTGATCCCCACAAAACCATCATTTGCCTGCGCTAACCAAGTGAGGCGCGGAATGCGTTCAATCAGTTGCTCGACATTTTTAAGGTTTGCCCGATAACCGACGGGTACCACTTTGCCGTCGGGGCGCGTAAAGGCAAAGGAGGACTTGCCTAGGGTAATTTTGCTGCCCTGCTGCCAATACTTGTCGAGGATCTCTTGAGCCTGATGAAAGCCAAACAGATAGGCGTAATCCGTATCGTCGGCGAGAATTTGCGGCGTAGTGTTGTCACGCAGTAGCAAGAATCCCGGGCCGACGCTGATAATCTCTTTCACGCCTGTGATATCGGTTTTCTTAATCCAATCGACGCCACAGTTAATGCCATCGCCCCAGAAATGCGCGTCACCCGTTGGACTTAACACCGCAAACGCGCAACTGTTTGCCGTGAGACTCACCACATCCTTAAGCGCGCTGCGGATAGGATAAGCATCACTGCGCCAGCCCCAACTCACCACTGAGCCATCTTTTTTTAAGGCGGCATAGGTATTTTGAAAATATTCGATATGTTTAATATCCGTCAGCTGCGACTGCAACTTCTTCATATTGGTCGAACTTTCAACCTCCCCCCAAACTACGGCGCTGGCGTCTTTTTTCAGGGCAATAAAACTGCGCCCTTTAGCAAAGATATCGACCACATCGACTAACTCATCCTGCACCTGCAAACTATTGCCGCCGTAAGGCCCGTAGCCCCAAGTATGCACCTTACCATTGGCGTCGAGGGCGGCTACGGCCTCTCGGTTAGCGAATAACTTAGTGATATTGGTCATGCGCGCTTGCAATGCCTTGTCCAGACTCAACTTGCCCGCATTGCCCCAATAGACCACAGTGCCATCTTGGCGCAGCGCAGCAAACCCATCTTTAACAGGGACAATTTGCTTCACTTGCTTAAGTTGTTCTGTCACCTCACGGCTATCGCCACCGGCAAAACTATCGCCCCAAGTGATCACCTCACCAGACTTGGTTAATGCAGCGAAGGCCGTGCTGTTGGTCACCACAGTCTCAACTGCGGGTAAATCGCAGGGAATATGGCGATAATTCGGATTTGCCTCTTCCTTAAACTGGATAAGCTTGCCGTTATCAAATTGCAGCAAGGATTCCTTTTCATTTTCGACTACGGCTACGGGCTTAGGCTGGCTACAGGCGGTTAATTGTAACGCCACTAAGGCGGCCACCAATGCCAAGGGGCGTGATATAGGATAAGACTGCATTACTTATTTCCCTGTATTTGCTGAAATTTTGGTTGCTGATACTTTGGTTACTGAAAACGCGGGTTGCTGATTGGGTTGTGCTAATTTGCCTGATATCGACTCGAGTAGCAGCTTGAGTTCGTATTCAAAACCCTGAGTCGTATTTAAACGGGTTAAGAGCACTTGAATTTGTTTATCCAGTGTCTGCGCACAGTCTTGGCTGAGCGCGTCAAATGGCATTGCCTGTTTTAAGGCTGTTAAGATCAACCGTTGAACTGGGCCGATAGCCTGCCCCACTTGGCGGTTCAGTGCGGTATTGTCGAGCACTAATGTTACTAAGTAGAGTAAATAATCGAGGTGCACAGTAAAATCGACGTGGCATTGCTTTTCATCCGCCAAGCCGAATTTGAGCGCTTTGGCCTCACACAGCGCCTTCAATACCGCTAACTTTTCTGCGGTTAATTCCAACGCAAAGGGCAACTGCTTAGTGCGCGTCATCAGCACAAAGCTGGCTAAGGTTTTAGCCGACAGCGTCTGTTTACTACGGGCGAGCATCGCCAGCGCTAAGTCGTGAAATCCTAATGAACTCAAGCGATAAAAGCTTATCATCGCAATAGATTCATCTACGGATTCCAGCTTTTTTTTGCTCGGTAAAGTTTGCATTTGTTCGAATAAATCGACCAAACGCGGATAGTGTTCAGGGCAATGACCTATATGCTCAGCCGCTTCCCAGACTAGGATATTCGCAGCAGGATGCTGGCGATAGGTTTCAAGCAAACTGATAATCCCGGTGTAATCCTGTTGCTGCCCTAACCGCTTGGGTGTTGGCACATAACGGGACTCGGCCCAGCGGATCCTTAATAGCGTCAAACAGAAATAACCGACCAGCAAACTGCCTAATATACCTGCGATGCCAAAGCCGAAGTCCAATTTGGCGCGATCGCGGGTTAATTCGAGATCGGCGCTCGCCTGTGTTGGCGCCTCGGGAAGATAATGCACAACACTTTGTCCGTAGTTGGGCACTAATGCGCCAGGGGTGTCGCCCTGCGGCGGCCGTAATTGATAGGTCGCTTGGCAATTCACGCCATCTAGCTCCCATTGACGGACCAGCTTGCCTTCGGCGGTGCGATACTCAACCAAGCAAATCAATCTTTGGTTATACACGCCCGTCGAACTGCGCTCGCTGCGATAGGCGGTTTCAATCACTCGACCTATGGCCACATCGCCACGCTCCAGCAACTGATTGACCAAAAACCACTTTTGCGCCCCTTCCCAGAGGAACAGCGCGGCAACACTCATAAAAAGGAGAGGGATACAGGTCAAGAGTATTGCTAACCAACCCCAAAAACGCGTGGGTGCACTCGAGGTTAATTGACTGCGATTCATCAACACGCCAGAACTTCCTTATCATTCCATGATCGGTAAGGCATTAGAGAACTTGATTCTGCCTAAAGCGGGGCGCTATTGTAGCAGCTTATTGATAGAAATCAGAAAAAGCTCACAGTTTGCCCTAAAGACTCGGCCACATCCTAGCCTGCAAACTTGAGCATGCTATTCTACGTTTCCATTCCCGCTGTTTAAAGGAGTAACAGTATGAGTCGTCCGATTATTTTGGATTGCGATCCCGGCCATGACGATGCTATCGCGCTCATTTTAGCCCTCGCCCATCCAGAGCTAACCCCACTGGCCGTGACCACCAGCGCCGGCAACCAAACCCCAGATAAAACCCTCAATAACGCCCTGCGGATCTTAACCCTGCTCAATCGCAGCGATATTCCGGTCGCGGGCGGCGCGGTTAAACCCTTAAGCCGTGAGTTGATGATTGCCGATAACGTTCACGGTGAAACGGGGCTCGATGGCCCGGCATTGCCTGCACCGAGTTTTCAACCTCAAGCAGTGAATGCGGTCGAGCTGATGGCCGAGAAAATCCGCCAAAGCGATAAACCAGTAACATTAGTGCCTACTGGGCCGCTCACCAATATCGCACTGCTACTCGCCAGCCATGGCGAGTTATACGCCAAGATTGAGCGCATTGTGTTAATGGGTGGTGCCGCCGGGGTTGGTAACTGGACACCCGCCGCCGAGTTTAATATTTTTGTCGACCCAGAGGCGGCCGATATCGTCTTTAAATCCGGTATTCCCATCACCATGTGCGGCCTCGATGTTACCCATCAGGCACAGATCATGGATGAAGATATCGAACGTATTCGCGCCATTCCGAATCCCGTGGCTAAGTGTGTCGCCGAGTTGTTGGATTTCTTTATGATTTACCATAGAGATCCTAAATGGGGCTTTGTCGGTGCGCCGCTGCACGACCCTTGCACTATCGCTTGGTTACTTAACCCCGCGCTGTTTGATGCCCAAGACTGCTGGGTCGGCATTGAAACCCAAAGCGAGTTAACACTGGGGATGACGGTAGTCGACCGCTATCAACTGACGGGCAAACCCGCCAATGCAACTGTGCTTTTCGGCATTGATAGACAGGGTTTTGTTGACTTGTTAGTTGACAGCTTAGCGGCCTACACACCAACCTATCTCAATCGCAGATAAACTTAAGGTAACGCTTCCATGAGCCAGATCCTCGTTATCGGCAGTGCGAATGCCGATCATGTGATGAATTTTGAGTATTTGCCCGTTCCCGGCCAAACCTTAATGAGCCGAGCCTATCGCTTGGAACACGGTGGCAAAGGGGCCAATCAGGCGGTAGCCTGTGCCCGTTTATGCCAAGGGGATGCGGAAGTGGCATTTATCTGCCATCTAGGCCAAGACAGTGTCGGCAATGACATGCGTACAAGCTGGCTCAAGGATGGCATTAAGGCCGAAGGTATTACCCAAGTCGCCAATATGAGTACGGGCACGGCGCTGATTTTTGTCGCCGATAATGGGGAGAACTCCATCGGGATCGCCGCGGGCGCCAATGCCGATCTCACCCCAAGCGAGTTAGAGAAGCATTACGCCCTGTTTGCCAATGCCCAATTCTTACTGATCCAGCTCGAAACGCCGATGGAGACGGTTCACCACGCATTGCAAACCGCCAAGCGCCTCGGTATTACCACAGTGCTGAATCCTGCGCCTGCAACCAGTCAGGAGTTGGATTACCTCAAATGGGTCGACATCATTACTCCCAATGAGACCGAGGCCGAAGCACTTACAGGCATTGAGGTCAATAACGAAGAAGATGCCGAGCTTGCCGCCCAATGGCTACATCAGCAGGGCGTTGCAACTGTCGTCATAACCTTAGGCAGTAAAGGCGCGTTTATCAGCAGTGCCGGTTTTACCGGGTTAATTCCGGCGCTTACCGTGCAAGCTATAGATACGGTTGCCGCGGGCGATACCTTTAATGGCGCCTTAGTGGTGGGTTTAAGTGAAGGCATGTCAATTGCCGCGGCCGTAGGGTTTGCCAATGCCGCCTCGGCCATTACCGTTACCCGTGAAGGCGCCCAGCGCGCGATTCCCTATCGCCACGAAGTCCAACGTTAACCCATGAGTGCGGCAAATTGTCGCACTCAACCTCTTTCATTCAAAAGTACTATATACATAATTTACATACCGAATTCATTCCCATTTAATGAATTCAGCCTATGCTGGCAAGCGCATGTTCGAGCCAAAACGGCTCGACCCACCTTGTTCAGAATGAGGAAGTACCAGATGAAAGCGAAAAGCACCACTTTACGTAATATGACTAGCGCTAGCTTACTCGGCCTAGGATTATTCGTCGCCAGCCAAGCGAGTGCTAACGAATGTGAGCTCAAGATTGCTGCGACTGACGCTATGCAATTTGACACTAAAGAGCTGTCTGTTCCTGCAACGTGTAAGGAAGTGACCCTCACACTAACGCACACTGGCACTCTGCCCAAAGCAGCTATGGGCCACAACTGGGTATTAACTAAAGCCGCTGATATGTCTGCCGTTGCGACCGATGGTATGGGCGCTGGCGCCGATGCGGCTTACGTTAAAGCCGGTGATACCCGTGTTATTGCCCACACTGGTTTAGTGGGTGGCGGTGAATCAACTTCTGTGACCTTTAGCACCGCAGGCATGAGCGCGACTGAAGCTTACCAGTTCTTCTGCAGCTTCCCAGGCCACTGGGCGATTATGCAAGGTAGCTTTAAAATTCAAGGCTAATCCCATTGCCTAATGCTCACTTAAGGGAATACCTTAAGTGAGACAACAAAAAAGCGGACCTCTGGTCCGCTTTTTTGTTGAATGCTTATTGGCTTATAAGCCAATTTGCCTTCGAGGATTTTGTTTCGAGATGTCTTCTGAGATGTATTCTTCGGGCGAGTTATTCTTCGCCGAACTCGTCTTCATCATCAAAATCATCGGCATCGGTTGCCGCTTCTGCCGCTAAAGCCGCCGCTAATTTGGCCTTAGCCTGTTTCTCTGAGCGACGCTTGTTGCGCTCAGCCAGCGTGCCTAAAAACACTTGCAGCTCGGCTTGACCCCAAGCTTGTGCCTCGGCCTCGGTCGCAAAACCGTCATGGCTTTTCGACACTACTGTTTTAGTCGACGTCATACGACGGGTGATTTCCGTCTTCCAACCATTTTCAGCTTGAGTGACGCGAAAATCGTATTTTTTACCCTTGCTCATTCTGCTCTATTTCCTAAATGATGCTTGCCACGTTTGTCTTATCAAGCGATACAAACGCCATCATAAAACAAAAGGAGCGCAGTTTACTTGATTTCGGCACAGAAAGATCGCTTGCGAGAAAATTTTCATACTTAGCACTTTCACACAGCCGTAAGAATCCCAAAAGTAACGGGGCATGCTAGATAATTTTTCGCCCTAATCTTAGTCCTAAGCTCAGTATCAAGCTAGCGTAAAAGCGGCTGGCGGACGGTATCTTTTCTTGTTTTAGTCATAAAACTGAGCTTATTTAGTCATATAGCAATTTTAGAGTATGAGGGAACCCATTAATAAGTAATTCATAATTTAGGAAAGATGATGAATACCTCCTCAGTAACACTCTGCATGCTGCTCGCCAGTACGGCTCTGCTCGCAGGCTGCAACAGCGATAACAAAGATAACGACACCACACCGCCCGCCAAACTGGTGCCCGCCCAAGTCGGTGAGCGACCACTGTTTTTGGTGCGTCAAATGCAGGACAGCAGCTTAAAAACCCGTTTAGCCCAGTGCGAAACCGACCATTTCTACCGTAGCGATTTTGCCATTGGTCATCGCGGCGCGGCGATGCAATTCCCTGAACACACTAAAGAATCCTACCAAGCAGCCATTGACTCTGGCGCGGGTATTGTCGAGTGTGATGTGACTTTTACCGCCGATAAAGCCTTAGTCTGTCGCCATTCCCAGTGCGATCTCGCCAGCACGACCAACATTTTGGCCATTCCCGAACTTGCCAATAAATGTTCAGTCCCCTTTACCCCCGCCGATACCGCCAATGGCGTCGCCGCCACAGCAACTTGCTGCACCAGCGATATCACCCTCGCCGAATTTAAAATGTTAAAGGGTAAGATGGAGGGCGAGAATCCAAAGGCGACCAATGTCGAGGAATTTATAAATGCCACGCCTAAGTGGCGCACCGATCTCTATGCGGGCAATGGCACCCTAATGACCCACGCCGAGAGTATTGAGATGTTTAAAAAGGCTGGCGTCAAAATGACACCCGAGCTAAAGGCCGCTAGTGTGGCTATGCCCTTCGATGGCTTTACTCAGCAGGAGTACGCCCAGAAGATGCTCGACGAATATACCGCGGCGGGCGTCGATGCCTCGCAGGTCTTCCCCCAATCCTTTAATTTGGAAGATGTAAAATACTGGATTGCTAACGCTCCCGAGTTTGGCAAGCAAGCGGTATATCTAGATGATAGATACGATATTCACACGGGTTTTGACCCACAGGACTCCTCCAGCTGGTCACCCTCAATGGCTGAGCTGAAAGCCCAAGGCGTAGAGATTGTCGCGCCGCCACTCTGGGTGCTGGTGACCTTAGATGCGGATAAAAAAATCATTCCATCGGAATATGCCAAAGCCGCGAAAACAGCGGGACTTAAGATTATCACTTGGAGCTTAGAGCGCTCAGGATTATTGAAAGATGGCGGCGGTTGGTATTATCAAAGCATTACCGATGCCATTGATAATGAAGGTGATACCTACGAGCTGCTCGATGTGCTCGCCAAAGATGTGGGCGTGATTGGCGTGTTTTCGGACTGGCCAGCGACCGTCACTTACTATGCCAACTGCATGGATTTATAGGCCGAATAAATAGGCTCTATTTCAAAACCGAGAAACAAAAAAGCGTTAGCAAAGATTGCTAACGCTTTTTACTAACAAATTCTTTTTACTTAAAAAGATGCTGAATATTTTTTAAATCGCCCTTACCTTCGGCAATTTCTTCCGGCGTTAAGCCTGTCACTTCGTGTGGGAACACTAACCAGTCTTCAGAGGCATGGATATAGTAATCAGGCTTTAAAGGCACAGCGGTATTCTTTGGCTTGTAATAAGGGCAAGCGATACGAATATCCTGCGGCATGTTTAAGCGCATCAGTTGGCTTAACTTTTCCTTCAGCGCGTGGATGCTGCGGCCAGAGTCAAACACATCGTCCACAATCAGTAAGCTATCGCTAGCATTCGCATTTTCAACAATGTAATGCAGGCCATGTACTTTGATTTCTTTGCTTTGCTTGTCGGTACCAATACCGTAGTAAGACGAGGTACGCACGGCGATATGGTCGGTTTCAACCTTCTTAAAGTCGAAAAACTCTTGTACCGCGATCCCAATTGGAGCACCGCCACGCCAAATACCCACGATAAACTGCGGGCGGAATCCACTCTCATAAACCTGTGAAGCTAATAGAAATGAATCTTCGAGCAGTTGCTGTGCGGTAACGAAATATTTTTCTGACATGACACCGATCCCCATCTTAATTATTGTTTTAGGTGTTAAAGCGAGCGCTTTTACCTAGTAAGGTCTGTTCGGCGTCCAAAACACGAGAACAGCATTCTCTTCATAAGAGTCCTAGCAAGTGTAGGCAGCCGCCGAATTTTGGGAGCGAATTTTATACCAAAAAAAACCGCCGTGCTGCAGTTATAGTCATAAGTTGCAGGTGAACGACCGTTTATTTTGCATTTTTAGGACGGAACTAACAAAAAGCGTACAAAAAAGGCCACCCAAAGGTGGCCAACAAGGAACGAGCACAGGCTCAAAGCAAAGAATGGAGCTTAAGTTTGGAGCTTAAGTTTGGCGCTTAAGTTAGCTCACAGGGTTGATAACGTGCTCACCGACCTTAGTCATGGCGCTGTAGCTGCGGCTGGTCGACTCTTCAAACTCCTTCGCCAGAATCGTGCTGACATAATGCCAGTCGCTACGCACCGCTTCTTTAGTGAAGGTTAAGGTCATAAAGCCGCGATCTTTAAGGTTGGTATATTTAAGATCTGGCACCAACTCGACGATCGCCGCTTCGGTCGCGGGGATCTGTTCTGCTGGTAGATTTAAGTAATATTCCAAACCAGGTGATGATACCGAGCTTGTGGCAAACTCGACCCCAACGGTATCGCCGTTGACATCTTTAAGCTCATTCGCCCAGGCATTATGGGTGTCACCGGCAATCACCACTAGGTTGTGATTTTTCGATTTAGCCGTGCCTAAAATCACTTCCCTTTCATAGGCATAACCATCCCATGCATCTAAGTTATAGGGAATAGATGGCAGTTGCAGCAGGGCAATCACCTCTGGCGTTAACAATGCTTGATTGGCCTGTAAATACTGCAATTCCGCGGCTGTTAGGGTTGGATCGTTTGCCGCCGCACGGGCGGCTAACTTTGCCAGCGCCCCAAGCATGGCATATTGTGGAATGCTCATTTGCTGAGTAGCGATTGCCGCAGGTAGAGACATCTTGCCCATCAGGATCTGTTGTCCTAACACCTGCCAAGTACCCGTGGCTTGCAGTAAAGTGCCTTGTAACCAGAGTAATTGGGTTAAGCCTAGCATGGTGCGCGTGGTCGATGTCACATCGGCGAGGAAACGCTCCCCATCGAAGGCGCCCGTGCTGGCATCCATATAATCGGCATAATCGAGCTGCTTATCGCGGGCCAAGACGCGCGTATCCAGCATATGTAAGTCGACTAAGTTACCGTAACTGAAGCTGCGGTAGATCTCCTCATGGTTACCCTCGCGCCATGGACGGATCGGCAGCCACTCGAAGTAAGCCTGTAGTGCGGCTTCTTTACGGACCGCAAAGTCCCCTTCGCCTTCGTTGTGGTTCTCGGCACCATCACGCCAAGTATCGTTTGCCACTTCATGGTCGTCCCATACCGTAATAAATGGCACTTTCGCGTGCAGTTTTTGCAGGCTGGCATCGGTATGGTACTGGCCATAACGGGTACGATAATCGCTAAGCGTCAGCAGTTCGTTGGCGGGTAACACTTCACGGCCAAGCTCTGCCGCATGTTCGCTGGCATAGCCACCACGGGCATATTCATAGATATAGTCACCCAGATGCACCACAGCATCGAGGTCATCCTGCGCCGCAGCCAGTTCATACACGTTAAAATAACCAGCAGGAAAGTTAGCGCAGGACATAACGGCGAGTTTTACCGAACTCACGTCGCCCTCGGGTAAAGTGCGGGTCTTGCCCACCTCGGAGGTTTTTCCGCCCGTCATAAAGCGGTAAAAATAGGTTTGTCCCGCACGTAAACCACGGGCATCGATTTTGACCGTGTAATCACGGTTAGCATTAGTGACCATCTCCCCAGTGGTCATTAATTGTGAGAATGCCGCGTCACTGGCGACTTGCCAGCTCACTTTAACATCCCCAGCAGAATCTGGCGTCACACGGGTCCAGAGGATCACCGCATCCTGCGCTGGGTCACCGCTGGCAACCCCATGTAAAAACTGTGCGGGCACAGAGTTATCATCATCACTGTCACTACACCCCATTAGGCCGTAGGAGATCACTGCGGCACCAATACCTTTGGCTGACATTGCTAGAAAATCACGACGAGTCACGGTTCGTTTCATTATTATTATTCCCTTTAAAAATGAGGTTTCACTGGTATGAGGTCTAATGAGGCCCCGATTGTGAGACATCACTGTTACACATTTGTGACATCTTTGTCAGCCTTTTATGATTTCTTTTAATTCATCAACTTATACTGAATAGCGTTCTTTATTTGTACAGTGCTGGCACAGAGCATCACTAAGCTGCTAACATCGACTCAGATGCAAATAGCGCCTAAGATCACTACTTCTTAGCGCATTGTTAAAAAAGGAATTTATAGGATGAAAGTCAGCGACATTATGAGCACTGAGGTCATCTGCATCAGCGATGGTGCAAGCCTGAAAGATGCCCACCATTTAATGCAAACCCGCGGCGTGCGCCATTTACCTGTGATATCTGAAACCGACGGCACCTTAGTCGGTGTGCTCACCCATAAGAAGATGATCGCCAGCGTATTGTCTATGTTGAACAAATACGGCCAAGGCGCATTGGATCGCAAGGAACGCTACACCCCCATAGCCACTGTGATGGACAAAGACTGCCAGCACTTAACCGCCGATGAGCCCTTGAGCGTGGTGGTGGAATACTTTATCGACAACAAACTTGGCTGCTTACCCGTAGTAGATAACGATAAGAAAGTATTAGGGATTGTCACCTCTTCCGACTTTATTAAGCTCTGTCGTACCCTGCTGCAACAGCAAGCTTAGCACCTAACATCCTCACTCTTTCTCGCTGGCTCTCGGTTATCAGGGCTGGCGAGAGTCATTATTTAACAATCCCAAGGACGCCCGTGGCTAAGTTATTAACCCAAGAACAATTTATCCGCGCCTATGAATGCGCCGAATTAGGCTGTATCGCCAATCAACAACGACTTACCCAATTGCTCGCCGATCCCGATTATGACGCTTTACATGAGTACAGCGCCTACTTTGGCAAAGCGGTGACACACATCATCTGTATCAGTGACTTACAAAGCATGGAGGAATTGCATTTTGTCGCGGGCAACTTGAATTGGGATGATCATGATCCCGATATGGTGAGAGCGATTATCGAACACCCACTCTGTGATGCGGGTACCGCTTTATTACTTTACTGGTACGGGCAAGGCTTTTATTACTCCACGCCACAGAGGCTCGACACGCCTTTTGGACAGCTATTCAAAACCATTACCGAACGCTTTGTTGCGCGGGGCTATGCCAGTTATAGAATCCATTTTGATCCGTTTAAAGAATGTTTTATGCCCTCATTAGAGGACGTCCTCACCAATGGATGCCAAATTCCAGGGGCTATTTTTGCCCCCTACAGTACAATGGAAATCGAAACCGATGCAGGGCATCCAAGGTATCTACAATTTAAAAATGAACTGCTGCAATCGGGCAAATGGGGCAACCAATAAGGGTTAGCCTTTTAGGTTTAAGCTGAGGTTGCTGGCGGAATACGGGTAAAACGCTGCCAGCGACCCGAGCGCCAACGGTGCACCATAATCAAGCCTCGTACCCATTCATCGGCCGCAACGGCAAGCCAAGCGGCAAGTACGCCATAACCTAAGTGCAGCCCAAAGAACCAAGCCAATAGCACGCCAATCCCCCACATGCTAAACAGGCCAACGCGCACCGGAAACGCCACATCCCCCGCACCTTTTAATGCCGAAATAATCACCAGATTAAAGACTCGGCCGGTTTCCAACGCGATGGAACCTAAAAGCAAGAGTGCGGTAAGTTGAATGACCTCTGGGTTTTCACTCAACCAGCCCACTATGGTAAAACGCTGCCAATAAAAGGCTAACACTATGGCGAGGGAGGTAATAAAGCCCACCAAGCAATACTTTTGCACCCGCTGCGTTATCTCATCGAACCATTGTTTACCGACGTAATAACCAGTTTGAATTTGCGCCGCCTGCCCGAGCGCCACCGCAAAACAGTAAATAAAGCGGCTGATATTCAAGCCATAGGTATAGGCCGTCAGCGAGAGAGTGCCCATCTGGCTGATAAAATAGATGATGGTCATCTGCGCCACATTGTAGGACAGCATTTCACCCGCATTAAGCAAACCTATGCGCATCACGCTCCAATAGGTACTGCGCGGCAATAACTTAAGTCGCAACATCGGCAGTGGGATGCCTTTATGGAGGATCACCGCCAGCATAATCAAGGCACCGATAATCTGGCTGGTGACAGTCGAAATCGCCACCCCAGTCACCCCATAAACTGGCAAACCAAAGGGAGAATAGAGGGCAATATAGTTACCGAGCACATTCATCAATCCCGTGCTGGAGGTGACTAACATGGCCGAGCGGGTAAAGCCGTAGCTACGTAAGATGGCTGCAAAGGCGATGTTCATCACCAGCCCTATGCTTAAACTGCCGCAGATCAGCAGATAGTCATTACCATAGCCTGCGACTTCTGGCTCTAGCGCAAATAAACTGATAATGCCGTGGGCACCGAAAAACATCGATGTGCCCATAATCACGGCTAAGCCTAAGCTTAAGGCCACGCTGGCCACGCCAATATCGGTCGCCTGCTGCGTCTGCCCCGCACCATTATTTTGGCTGATCAGAATGCTGGCGCCCGTGCTGACCATCATGGACATCACCATCATAAAAAACATCAATTGGGTGGTGAGTCCCACCGCGGCGACGGCATTGTCGGAATAATGGCTCAGCATAAAAATATCGCTGATCCCGAGTAAGGATTGCAGCAAGGTTTCGATAAAAATCGGCCAAGTGAGGGCGACAATGCCCATGCGTTGTTGCAGGGTTTTAGCTGATTTAGCCACGTCCAATCCTTACCGCTGGAAGACAAGTGAAATAGCAATAACACGCCAAGGCTGGCGAGCGGTAATTTTCTTACATTTTTAGATTGTGCTCAATCCTTCGTCACCACTAAAGCCTGCCCCTGCAACCGTATTCATTGGGTGGAGCTCAATTCATTGAAGTAGAAAAACATCAGCAACGCCTCAATTAACACTCTTTAATCTACTGAAATAGCTGGGATTAATACCATATCACCCAATACACACTACCCTTTTCGAGATTGAGCCGATACACTTTGCCGACCACAAG
This sequence comes from Shewanella sp. FJAT-51649, assembly GCF_019457435.1. Lineage (NCBI taxonomy): Bacteria > Pseudomonadati > Pseudomonadota > Gammaproteobacteria > Alteromonadales > Shewanellaceae > Shewanella > Shewanella sp. FJAT-51649. The sequence continues at coordinate 4,015,184 of NZ_CP080411.1, forward strand.
GGGCGATAAGCGCTCACCGAATATATTCAGGGAAACTGCACATGAGCCAACTCTATTTAGAAGACGGAATTAAACAATTAGTGAGCGAGTTTATCGCCGCAGGTTGCCCTTCGGTGCGCGAACAGAGCCTTGAGGAGCGACGCCAAGGGTATATCGCCAGCACAGTATTGGCAGGTGAGCCGGAAGCGGTGTTTGAAGTTAAAACCTTATCCCTTGAGGGCATAGAGTTAACGCTATTTAAGCCCTCGGTGGACAACAACTTACCCGTGGTCATTTACTATCACGGCGGCTGCTTTGTCAGTGGTGGCATCGCCACCCACAATCAACAACTACGTAAAATTGCCAATGATTCCGGCGCGTTAGTGGTGGCGGTCCGCTATCGTCTCGCCCCAGAGCATGTGTACCCCGCCGCCCATGACGATGCCTTCAATGCCGCCAATCTCGTGCAGCAACATTGCCAGCAATGGGGCGGCGATAACACCAATATCACCCTGATGGGCGACAGCGCTGGCGGCCATTTAGCCTTAGTCACTTGCCTGCGGTTAAAAGCACAAGGGCAATGGTTACCTAAAAAACAAGTGCTTATCTATCCGATGTTGGATGCGACCGCCAAGAGCCAGAGCTATATCGACAATGGCGCTAAGTACATCATCACTCGCGATACGCTGCTCACGGGCTTTGATATGTACCTCGACTGGCACCCCAGAACCGATGTTGAAGCCAGCCCACTGCGAAGCCAGGATTTAGCAGGCCTGCCCGAAACCCATATTATTACCGCCGAATTCGATCCCCTGTTAGATGAGGGCGAACAGCTATTCCGTAACCTGTTAGATGCGGGCGTCAATGCCCATTGCCGCCGCTATTTAGGGGTGATCCACGGCTTCTTTCAACTCGCAGGCGTCAGCCAATCGGCGCGGGATGCCATGGTGCAAGTGACCCACATTATTCGCGCTTAACCTGATTAAGCCGCATGCCTTAATGCGTGGCATGCGGCTACTAAATCCATGCAACGAACAACTCATTGCATGATAATGCAATGATCTAACTGCGCTATTTCGGCTCTGGCCGACTCAGTTTGTGGATCACATCTTGATGCTGTGGATACATGTCCAGCAAAGCTTCTTGGCTAAACAATTCAAAGTCATCGAAGGTAAAACCCGGTGATACCATACAGCCCACCAGCGAGAATCCATCTTGATTCATCGCCGAGCCAAAAATACAGCCCTTAGGCACTAAAAACTGCGGTCTTTCGCCCGCGGCTAAATCCAGCCCTAACTGCGCCGTAGTCAGCTCGCCCTCAGGGGAAATCATATAAATCGTCAGCGATTGACCCGCATGGAAATACCACATTTCATCGGCCGTGAGTCGATGAAAATGCGACACTTCGCCGGTTCTCAGTAAGAAATAAATACTGCTCCATAGCTGACGACTCGGATCGAAGGCCGATTCTGAGCGATAGGAAGAACGGTAATAACCGCCCTCAACATGCTGCTCAAGTTCTAAATACTGAATAAAATCATCAGCCGTGCGCATACTCATCCCTCATTAAATTGATACGGGCTAGAGTCTACACCCTAAGTCCAATTTAATTAATCCTCTGTGCCCTGCTTGCTTCTCACCTACCAGTCGAACATAAACACGAATACCATGTGGTTAAGGTTTGTTTTCGCCATAAAAAAAGCTAAATTCTTACCATAGACTGAATGGCGAATGATGACATTCTTAGCAAGTGTCAAAGCCTTGAATAAGTCAGATAACCTTTGTGGGGAGCTTGTTTGATGGTCAGTATTGAGCAAATGGCTTTAGTGCTGGACGCGCTACCCGATCCGGCGTTTATCCTGTCCCAAAGCGGCCGCTATGTTGCCGTGTTTGGCGGTAAAGATGCGCGTTATTACCACGACGGCAGTGGATTAGTCGGCCTTTACCTGAGCGATGTACTCAACGACGAAAAAACCACTTACTACCTCAACATTATTCAGCAAGCCTTAGATAGCCGTAAATTACTGATCGAGGAATATGAGCTCAGTAACAAGGATGTCAAAGGCTTACCCGATGAAGGACCATCGCAACCCATCTGGTTTGAGGGGCGCATTCAGGCGTTAGATTTTCTGGTGAATAACGAACCCGTCGTCCTCTGGGTCGCCAGTAATATTTCCAAGCGTCATAAACTGGAATTACAACTGCGACAGTTAAGTGATACCGACCAACTGACAGGGCTCTATAATCGCCGTCGCTTAGACCGTGATTTACAGCTACTCTTCGACACTTTTAGCCGCCACCGCATTCCGGCATCGATCTTAGTCTTAGATCTGGACCACCTAAAACGGATCAACGATCAACTGGGTCACCAAGCGGGCGACCGCGTTATCATGGCAGTCGCCGAAGCCTGCCAACAACAATTTCGCAAAACCGACAGCGCCTACCGTTTTGGTGGCGATGAATTTGTGATTGCCCTGCCTGGGGTTGACCATGACCAAGCCATAGTGTTTGCCGAATATCTCTGTGACTGCTGCTTTAAGGCATTGCAGCAACTCTCGGTAAAGGGATTATTTGCCACCGTCAGCATTGGTGTCGCCAGCATAGAAGCGGGCGATAAATCCTATGAAGACACCCTAAAACGCGCCGATACCGCGCTCTATCAAGCCAAGCGGGATGGCAAAAACCGCGTTATCGCCAATAGTGCTTGATGTTGCATCGACCCGATAAATCACCAATAAAAAAGCGAACCTAGGTTCGCTTTTTTATGTACTTCACACACTATGCGTTGCGATTATTGCGCCGCTTTGGCCTTACGGGCGGCGTGCAGTTTCTTATAGCTTTCGATTAAGCGTAAATGTGGCTCAATCCCTTCGAGCTGCATGCTGGTCTTAGTTAACCCGCTGAAACGGACTTTACCAGTAACACTGCCGACCACTTGTTCCATCACTTCCGCGCCAAACATGCGGGTAAAGTTATGGCTAAAGTCTTCGAGTTCAAGGTCTTCATCTAGCGTCACTTCCAGTACCGCGCTCATGGCTTGGAAGAACAGATTGCGCTTCACGGTATTGTCGTTAAATTGCAGGAACTCACCGACTAATTCTAGCGCCTCTTCATGCGCGCCGAGTGCCAAATAAATCAGGATCTTAAGTTCGATAATCGTCAACTTACCCCAGACGGTGTTTTCATCAAACACAATACCAATCAGGGTACGAATATCGGTGTAGTTATCGAGCTGACTTTCTTCTAAGCGATTGACTAGGTTGACCAATTGCTTAGTGCTTAAGGAATGCAGATTCAGAATATCTTCACGGTAATCCAGCGCCTTGTTGGTGTTATCCCAAATCAGGTCTTCAACTGGATAAACTTCAGAGTAATCAGGCACTAAAATACGGCAAGCCGATGCGCCTAATTCGGTAAACTCGGCGACATACACCTCTTTACCCAGCTCTTCTAAAATGCCGAATAAGCGGTCCGCTTCTTCTTGGTTAGTGCCGGAAAAATCCCATTCGCAGAACTCATAGTCATGCTTGCTGCTAAAGAAGCGCCAGGAGATCACTCCCGTAGAATCGATAAAGTGCTCGACAAAGTTTTCAGGCTCGCTCACCGCCATGCTATTAAAGGTCGGTTTTGGCACATCGTTTAAGCCTTCGAAGCTGCGACCTTGGAGCAATTCGGTCAGGCTGCGCTCCAATGCCACTTCAAAGCTTGGGTGGGCACCGAATGAGGCGAATACGCCGCCGGTTTTCGGGTTCATCAGCGTCACGCACATGACAGGGAACTGACCGCCTAAGGAGGCGTCTTTCACTACCACAGGGAAGCCTTGCTCTTCTAAGCCCTTAATGCCCGCAAGAATGCTTGGGTATTTTTCTAACACAGACATTGGCACGTCTGGCAGTACGATTTCTTGCTCGATGATTTGGCGTTTCACCGCGCGCTCGAAGATCTCAGATAGACACTGCACTTCGGCTTCTTTGATGTTGTTCCCCGCGCTCATGCCATTGCTTAAGAACAGGTTTTCAATCAGGTTCGATGGAAAATACACTGTCTCACCATCGGATTTACGCTTGTAAGGAATCGCACAAATGCCACGGTCACTATTGCCCGAGTTAGTGTCGATAAGATGCGAGCCACACAGCTCCTCATCGGGGTTATAAATCTCGAGGCAGTAGTCATCTAACAAGCCCGCTGGCAGGGCGTCGTCTTCCTCTAGGGCAAACCATTTTTCATTCGGATAATGCACAAACTCGCTGTTAGCGATTTCAACGCCAAAGAATTGATCGTTATAGAAGAAGTTATTGTTTAAACGCTCGATAAACTCACCGAGTGCCGAGCACAACGCGCTCTCTTTGGTTGCGCCTTTGCCATTGGTAAAACACATGGGCGATGCGGCGTCACGGATATGCAGTGACCACACATTGGGCACGATATTGCGCCACGAGGAGATCTCAATCTTCATCCCCAGCTCAGCCAAAATGCCGGTCATATTGGCAATGGTCTGCTCTAGCGGTAAGTCTTTACCCAAAATATAGGTGCTGCTGTCATCGCCAGGGTGGCCCATCAGCATGGCATTGGCGTCGGCATCGAGGTTTTCAACAGTTTCGATTCTAAACTCTGGGCCAGTCTGCACCACTTTCTTTACTGTGCAGCGGTCGATAGAGCGCAAAATACCTTCGCGATCTTTATCCGAAATATCATCGGGTAATTCGACATTGATCTGGAAAATCTGGTTGTAGCGATCTTCAGGGTCGACAATATTGTTTTGCGACAGGCGGATATTGTCCGTTGGAATATCGCGGGATTTACAATATACCTTCACAAAGTAGGCTGCACACAGCGCCGAAGAAGCTAAGAAATAATCGAAGGGACTCGGCGCCGAGCCGTCGCCCTTATAACGGATGGGCTGATCGGCCGTGACCGTAAAATCGTCGAACTTGGCTTCGAGTCTCAGGTTGTCGAGAAAATTAACTTTGATTTCCATTAGAATTTTTCCACTCAATATGCTCAAACGCGGTAATCGCATTCGTTACCGCACAGCATTGCCCTTGGGCGCTATCGTCTGGGGGGAATTATCGGTGTTTTTCGCCCATTAGTCTTGGGTTAATTATGTTAAAAAAACACCAGCGGGATTTTTATGCTATGGGCTGCAAGCAGCAGAGTAGGATTTATTGCGGCATTCACTGTGATTTAGCCAAGGGTTAATGCTCAGCACTGCCTTGCTTATCCGCCTCACGCTCAACCAGTAAAAAGGTGAGATACATCTTTGTCGGCAGGGATAACGCCATACCAACGGCAACGCAAACGGCGCTGATAATAATGCCTTTTACGCCCATAGCTTCAACGGTTTGATTAAAGTTATGCAGATAAATCCCAAGCATAATCAGGCACAGTCCAAGGCCAATGCAGATTTTTAACAGGGTTATCAGCCTTTGATTCGTCACAGTCCTGCCTTTAGTTGCACGTCTTAATTGAGCTTGCGTCGCACCGCTGATCCACTCATACAAGCACCGCCTATGCATAAAGATTAGCTAATATAATGAGCGCATTGGCTTATTTAGGCCTTGATTAAGATCAACGAAGTGACTCAGCCTGTCGCCCTCATCCTTAAGTCAAATACCATTCAACAATTTTGTCGGTTACATTAGATTTTTGTTAACTTAAGCACTTAAGAGTATTGGGGATTCGTTATACTGCCCTGCAATAATAAAGCGGCTTATCCCGGAGTTGTTGAACATGTCTAATTTCAGTTTACGTAACAAATTGCTCCTACTCGCATTGTTCCCGTTGATCCTGACCCTCATTGTACTGATGACAGTTTCCTACCATGTCGAGCAATCGGCGCTTGCCGATGAGGTCACCACATTTAGAGAAAAGTTAATCGGTGAGCGTAAAACCCCAAATCAAAGAAGCCACCCAAATCGCCGCAGGCATAGTGCAATACCAGCTATCGTTGAAAGAACAGGGCAATGTTAACCAAGCCCTACGTGATATTCGCTTTGGCAGTTCGGGCTACTTCTTTATTTACGATTCACAAGGTAAAAACCTGTTCCATGCGGTCATGCCCAACCTCGAGGGGCAGAATAAAATCGATATGACCGATCCCCGCGGCACCAAGATCATTGTCGGTCTGCTCAATGCCGCCAAAAACGGTGACGGTAATTTCTCGTTCTATTTCCAAAAACCCAATACCAACGAGCAAATCGAAAAAATCGGCTACTCCATGATGATCCCAGGCACAGATTGGATGCTCGGCACTGGCGCCTATATCGACGATATCGATGCCGTGGTTGAGGATTACCGCACCACAGTCACCGAGCAGATGATCGATAAATCCTACGCGATTTTATTGATTGCACTGTTATTAGCAGCCATTACCGCCGCCGTGATCTTAGTGACCGCCCAGCGGATGGTCACACCGATTAAAAACATGGCCGATAACTTAAACGATATCGCCAAAGGCGAAGGCGATTTAACCAAGCGCCTTGCGGTGAAGGGCGACGATGAAATCGCTCAACTCGGCCGCTCCTTCAACCTGTTTGTCGATAAACTGCAAACCATTATCGGCGATGTGGCCCATGCCACCGCTAAGGTTAAAACCGCAGCCAATGCAATTCATGACCAAACCAAGGTGATGTCGCGCCAGCTTATCAGCCATAACAATGAAACGGATCAAGTGGTTACCGCCATTACTGAGATGTCTGCCACCGCGAGTGAAGTGGCGCAAAATACCACCCAAGTGGCCGAAGCGACCCACGCCGCCACGGGCGATGTGGCCAATGCCCAGCGTTGTGTCGATGCCTCGTTAGAGGAGATTTCGGCGCTGATGGCGCAAATCAATAATGCCGCCAGCAACATTCAATCCTTGAGTGAACAGTCGCAAAAAATTAATAGCGTGCTCTCGGTGATCGGCGGCATTGCCGAGCAAACCAACCTGCTGGCATTAAACGCCGCGATTGAAGCTGCCCGCGCTGGTGAGCAGGGTCGCGGCTTTGCCGTGGTGGCCGATGAGGTGCGTAACTTAGCCAGCCGTACTCAATCAAGCACATTAGAAATCAACGAGATGCTATCTGAGCTGCACAAGCTAGTGAGCTTAGCGGTTAAAACCATGGAAGAGAGTCAGCAGAGTTGTATACGCTCGGTGGATTCGTCCCGCGCCATCTCCGAAAGCTTAGGCTCAGTGACCTCGGCAGTAACCGCCATCAACGATATGAGTACCCAAATTGCCACGGCGGCGACCGAGCAAAGCTCAGTCACCGAAGAAATCAACCGCAATGTGTTCGCCATTCAAGAGATTGTGAATGAGCTGCTGCACTCCAGCGAAGAGGCGGCGAACGTGAGCCAAACCGTGTCACAGGAAGGACTTAACCTCGGCAAACTCGTGGGTCAATTTAAGATTTAATGCCTAAGACGTGATATTGGCGGGCGGCGTAAGTCGATTAGGTGTTCATCACCTCGGCGTAAGTCGATTCAGTGATAGTCGATACGGTGTAAATCGCTATCTTTAACCACCTAAGGCCTCAAGCAATTGAGGCCTTTTTCTTAGTGGCTACCTGCTAATGCTCCCGCCTAAGCTCAGAGCTCGGCATATGGGCTCTACATCAAAGCTCGGCATTAGAGTTCGGCTTCGAAGCGGGCAAGGCGTGCCTCGCTCATAGTGCATTGGGTTTGCTGCATCAGTTCGCCCAAGGTAATGGCGGGGTTTTGGTTGATCAGGCGAACCAATTTTGCGCCGAGCGGTTCAAGCTTATCGGCGTGTTGTAATAAGCCGCTGTCGATCTTTTTGATCATAAAGGCAAATTCGGTAATATCACTCTGTGCTTTTAACTCGGCGCAACAGCTTTGAATCGCGATAGCCTGCCCTGTAATGCTCCAATTACGGGAACGGCGAATCCGCTTAAGCTCACAGCCCTTTTGCACGGCAATCGCCTGCGCCCGCTTAACCGCCTCGCGGCCGATGCGATGGATAAGGGATGGCAAGGGAATACTAATATCATCATGCATGGCAAGTTAACTATCGGGCCTTGAGTTGAATATGGGTGAATAACGGAGCGCGCTAAGTCGTAAAGGTTAAGTGCGACCCCTTAAAGCCAACACCGCCAGAGTTTACCCTGCGCCGCGTGCGAACAAAAGACGATACAGGCTTATGCAACAACATACGCTAAGTGCCGCTCGCCCAAGATAGCGGCTTAGGCGTCACAGACTGACAACAACAATCCTTGAGCAAGGCGGTGGGATTGCCTACAATAACGCACTTTTTGTTCACTACAGATAACGACCATGACTGACACAACTTCACAACCCGCATTACCGGATCGTCTTTCGGTTAACCCACGCAGCCGCCACCATGTAGCTGAAGTCTTCCAATACGATGTGGGTATCCGCGTGAATGGTAAAGAACGTTTCGATGTTGAAGAATACTGCATCAGCGAAGGCTGGGTTAAAGTACCAAGCAAATCCTTAGACCGTCGCGGTCAACCTCTGCTGTTAACCATCAAAGGCACAGTAGAAGCATTTTACCGTTAAGCACCAACGACTTAATGGATAATAAAAACGGCCAATTCTATTGGCCGTTTTTATTTGCCCTAAGTAACCCCAAAACTCCCACCAATTCATATCCCCAGATATTCACAAGTCATTATTTAAAATAAGCTTTTGTGATAAAACGCATTGATTAAACCGCATAGCGCGGGTTAAAGTGTGACCACTAAGGGAAATGCAGAGCCACACTCGAACGCCACTATCGAGCACGCTATTTAAGGACAAAGCAGCCAATCTGTACCATGCCGCCCCACTCTTAACAGCCTCCTCTGCCACCAAGGTATCAAGCACATCCATCATGTGTGCGTTATGGAATTAACGATAAACCTTTCTATTTCAAGGATGTAAATGGCAGATTTCGGCAGCAACCTATTATCCGTTGTAATTATTCTATCCAGCCTGTTTGTTGGAGCAGGAGTGTTGCATGTGTTTCTTCGATACCGCGATGCGACGCTAACCCTACCCGTTGATCGCGAGCAGTTAACCCGCATTCCTGCCTATGGCTTACAAAAGCAAATCCAAGATCTGCAATTAGATTTAATGGGTTACATGATGATGGGAGCAATGATTTTTTGCTTCCCCTTTGCACTCAACAGCATTCAAGCACATATCGCTGCGGGTAAATTCCCTTGGATGTTAAGTATTTCGGCGTTAATGGGCTTAAGCTATTGCAGCTTTAAAACGTGGAAAAACTTTTCCAAACTCACCAAATTACGTCTAGGACATACGGCCGAAATCGCCACCGCTAATGAACTGATTGGCCTTCAAGCCTTGGGTTATCAAGTGTTTCACGATGTGCAAGCCGACGGCTTTAATATCGACCACCTCGTCATCGGCAAAAATGGCGTATTCGCGATTGAAACCAAAGGCCGCCATAAGCGCAATAAAGACCTACGCCAAACCAATGACAATGGCTCAAGCTCTGGCTCTAGTTCTGGTAAGAAAGGCTATGAAGTATTTTACAAAGACGGGCGCTTAAACTTCCCCTCGTGGACAGAAACCAAACCCATAGAACAGGCCGAACGTCAGGCTAAGTGGGTCAGCCAATGGTTAACCAAGGCCACAGGCTCCCCCGTCGCCGCCACCCCAGCCCTAGTATTCCCCGGCTGGTATGTCACAAGCCAATCGAAACCACCGTTCCCGATCCTTAACCACAAACAATTAGTCGGAACGATCCCGAAACTGAAAACCCAAGATCTTACCCAGCAACAAGTCGACACCATCATCTACCAAGTCGCCCAAAGATGCCTAAGTAAAAGCGAGGTAGGGAAATGATTACCTCAAATTTGACAACTAACTATCAACAACATCACTAAAAAGTAATATTAATGAATTTATCAGGTAAAGTTAAAAATACTTAAAAAATTCAAAACTCCTTAAAAGCAATGGAAAGATATAAAAGGATATAAAAATGAAAAATGAACTAATTTATACTCCACGAAAAAAAATGAAATTCAAACCGATATAGAAAGAAACAGTTAACACAATTTAATAACGGATATTACTATGAGTTTACTGGAAAAATTTAAAAGTGACAAAATAATATCAGCAATAATTGTTACTGGAATATTTTTAACAATCAGTATAATTATTGCATTCCTATGGCAAGATTACAAATTTGATAGCACAAAAAGCATTGACTCAGAAAAAATTGGTCAGTTCGGTGATTTTGTAGGTGGAATGGTAGGTTCATTATGGTCTTTAGCTGGTGTATTTTTATTCTACAAAGCATTAACAGAGCAACGAAGTGATTTCAAGAATAATAGAACAGCACTTGATCTACAGGTCAACGCACTAAACCAACAGGTTTCAGAATTCCAACTAAATAGAGAGGAATTAAAACTTAATAGGCGAGTATATGAAGAGCAAGCAAAGACAGCTAGAATACAACAATTTGAATCAAGTTTTTATTCATTAATTAATGTATATTTAAAAACAAGAGAGTTCCTAGATAGTAGAGATGGTGGTTTTTTTTGTAAATTAACAGAGAGTATATTTTCTCATTATAGTCAATCACAATTTCAAGATCAGGACAAAAGATCAAATTTAGTCAATTCATTCTCAGCAACTTATAACAATAAAAGAGACGATTTATCTAGATATTTTAGAACATTATACAGAATAATATCAACAGTTGATGAAGCCATATGCTTAGATAACGAAGAGAAATTTTATTATGCAAAAATAATAAGATCTCAACTATCTGATAATGAGTTATTATTAATCTATTATAACTCACATACATTCTTTGGTGAAAAATCTAGATTTCACATTCTTAGATACAATCTGCTGAAACATGTTCCACTGTTAAATACACCAATATTTAAAGAATTAAAAAGCACTCAAAATGATGATTCACTTGCGATAATATATGAATTTATCAGAGAGTTCCTCGGAAAACATTATTCAAAATTTTATGATGTCGAAGATGAATCTGAAAAAATCGAAGAAAAACTAAAAGATTTAAGCATTATTTTTGGAATATACTTTGAAGATGATGTAAACTTAAAAATATATACTTCAAACGATATAAAAAACAATAGAATAAATATTAACCTAGAAGATTTTCAAAAATTCCTATACTCAGTAATATATGAACTACTTGTATATCAGACATATTTACTTGACGAAAAGATAAAAATAGAAAGATCTATAATAACTTACGATGACAGCTCGGTTTTTTGCTTTAAAATACTGACAAGTGAAGTGATAAACATCAATAAGGATAGTTACTAAATGGACAAAACAATTACTGCTGATAGATTTAGAGAAGTCTTTCAAAAATCATTAAAGATAACTAACCGTAGCTTATCTGTAAAAACCTTGCTAAGCGAACGCAACTTAAAAAGAATAAACTATTCGCCATATTACCAAAGAAATTATGTTTGGGATAATCAGAAGCAAACTTTTTTTATTGAAAGCGTTATATTAGGAACAGAAATTCCACCTCTTGTTTTTTTCAAAGCGGGGGCAACTGTAGAGGTAATTGATGGCAGACAGCGATTTGAAACATTAAAAAAGTTCAAAGAAAATGACTTTTCATTATCAAGCAAGGGCCTGACAATTCTAAATAACTTGTCAAAATTTTCATTTAATAAATTACCGGAGCTGTATCAGAGAACTTTTCTTGATTCTAACATTAGAGTTTTTGAATTTGAAGTAATAGACCATCCAAATTTAAGCGATGAAATTCTTGATATGGTAAAAAAGGAAATTTTCAGAAGATATAACACTGGAATAACCCCATTATCCAGAGCAGAACTTGACAACGCCAAATATGACACAGATGAGTTCACTGACTATTTCAAAGATAAATTAAATTCTGACATAAGCTTTTTCGAGAGTTTCAACAAGTGCTTTTTCCCAAGCATAAACTACATCGAAGGTAATAAAAATGACATTATATCACAAAACTTAGAACTTATTAGGAAGTATCGAATACTTCATCAATTCCCCATTGCTAAATATGCTGGCTCCAGCGAACGAACAATGATCATGGATATTCTATATGACTTCACAGTTAATAACTGTGATGATGTTTATCAAGAGTATCAAGTTTTTTTGAAAATAATAAATAAAGTTATAGATATACATGCTGCCGAAGAGCTTTCAATCTATTCTAATAGAAAAATAATATTTGAAACATTATTTTGGGCATTGTCAGTATTAAATATTGAAGGGATAGATTACGAAATAAACAATTTAGACTTTAAAAAATATATCGACTCGAATATAGATTCCTACCCATTAGAATTTGCACATTATTATGCAAACACAATAAACAGGCACATTACAACTGCTGGTTATTTTTCTAAAAAATGCAACATAGACTTCCAAAAATACATAAGAGACGGTGAGTTTTCTGCAATATTAAAAACCAAATCACAGTCCGCCGAAGCAGTAGAAAAATCTCTTGATGAATTGGCAAATCTACGCTTGCACAGACCAAACCCGACTTCAATAGATATAGATGAAATTCGTCATGATATAAAATCATCAAATTACTTATTGAGACCATCATATCAACGTCAAGAAAAAATTTCATTACTTAAGGCATCTTCAATTATCGAGAGCATTTTGTTAGGAATTAACCTCCCGCCTATCTTCGTTTTCAAGAGAAAAAATGGTGTAAAAGAAGTTGTTGATGGTCAGCAAAGATTATTATCAATAATAGGTTTTCTAGGTGAAAATTATTTGGATGAAAACGGAAAGGTTTCATACTCAAAAAACAACAACTTCAAACTGAAAGGCATGAAAATTTTAGATGGAATTGAAGGCAGAAATTTCAGTTCATTAGACTCTGTCTATCAAGATAGAATATTAGACTTTGTGGTTGACATAATTGTTATTGATGAAATGCAAAATGAGAACTTCGATCCCATAGACTTGTTTATTAGGCTTAACTATAAACCATACCCTATAAAGCCTAATTCCTTCGAAATGTGGAATTCGATGGTTAGCCCAGAGGTAATACAGAAGGTTAAAGATATAGCTAAGGGGAAAAATTCAAATTGGTTTTTTCTTAGAGAGTTAAACGTAAAGGTTCCTGACAGAATGTTAAATGAAGAGTTATTAATAACATTATCATATATGCATTTTAGAGGTGATGCAAAAGAGGTTATTGGCTTTTTCTCAAGACAAAAAACTATTACATGTCGAGTTAAAGACAAGCAATACTTAAGTGATTTCTTGACTGGATTAAGTAGAGTTGAGGTTGAAAAAGATGAGTTTATTCGCTCAATAACAAAGACAGAAATGTTGATTGATTTACTGAACGATATGTTAGGCGGCAATACAACAAAAGAATCATTTAATGACTTCCTCAATATAAATGATGTAGCAATATTTAAAAGGACACTACAAGATTTCTATGTCATTTGGATGGTCTTAATCGGTTCAGACCAAAAACTAATACTTTCAAACAAAGATGAAATTATTAAAGACCTACGTTATTTGTTGAAACAACGTTTAAATCCAGATAATAATGATATTGACGAAGAATATATGGAAAGGTTTATGACTGATGTTGATAGAATCAGTTTAAAATATTCTAAAAAATGATTTTTAGAATAAATTTATAGTCTAATAACTCTAAATAGAACGGTTACACCAAATACAGCATTGTTGCACCAGTGACCTTCTAAAACATGGATGTTTTAGCAGAGCCTACAGGGAAGTATCCACGGCGAGTCACTGGTGTAACAGTGCGAAAGCCTGCGGCAGGCAATTGGGAAGTACAGTTGCCAGAAGCCACAAAATAGCCCATTCGCAGCACTGAACTCTGCAGAGTTAAAACTAACCAATAAAAAAGCGAACCGCTAAGGGTTCGCTTTGGTATGTCCATAATTGCGTTGCTGGCGAAGCTAATACAAGGCGGATTGAAAGCTTTCGCGCGGAGTTGACTCCTGTCAATGAGCACGAAAGCTGAGATTCAACGCCGCAGTAGCGAGCCTAAGCAGCAATTATCCTTATTCATAGTCTGATAACGGCACACACGCACAGAACAAGTTACGGTCGCCGTACACATCATCAATACGGTTCACGGTTGGCCAGAACTTGTTAGTACGCACTGCGGCACTTGGGAACACGGCCACTTCACGGCTGTATGGGCGTGAATCAAATGCTGGATCCATAATATCGGCCATAGTGTGTGGCGCGTTGTGCAGCGGGTTGTTGTCCGCTGGCCACTCACCCGCTTCCACCTTCGCGATTTCGGCGCGGATTGACACCATAGCGTCGATAAAGCGGTCCAGTTCAACCTTAGACTCAGATTCGGTTGGCTCAATCATCAGCGTGCCCGCAACGGGGAAGCTCATGGTTGGCGCGTGGAAACCGTAGTCGTTCAGACGCTTAGCGATATCCATTTCGGTCACGCCAGAGGCTTCTTTGATTGGACGCAGGTCGATAATACATTCGTGCGCGACGCGATCGTTACGGCCACGGAACAGTACTGGGTAGTGTTCAGACAGCTTCTTCATCACGTAGTTAGCGTTTAACAGCGCGGTTTGAGTCGACTTTTTCAGGCCGTTTGAACCGAGCAGCTTAATGTACATCCAGCTGATTGGCAGAATGCCAGCACTGCCGTATGGCGCTGCCGATACTGCACCGTTGTTATCGCTTTCGCGGCCAGGTTTCACCACTACGTGACCCGCTACGAACGGCGCTAAGTGCGCTTTCACGCCGATAGGGCCCATACCTGGACCACCGCCGCCGTGTGGAATCGCGAAGGTTTTGTGCAGGTTAAGGTGCGATACGTCGGCACCGATAAAGCCTGGTGAGGTTAAGCCAACTTGGGCGTTCATGTTGGCGCCGTCCAAGTACACTTGACCACCGTGCTGGTGCACAATGTTGCAGATTTCGCGGATAGATTCTTCGTACACACCGTGGGTCGATGGGTAAGTGATCATGATACATGACAGGTTTTCTGCCACTTCAGCCGCTTTGGCCTTCAGATCTTCTAAATCCACGTTACCTTGCTTGTCACAGGCAGTCACGACCACTTGCATACCGGCTAATTGCGCCGATGCTGGGTTCGTACCGTGGGCAGATTGTGGGATTAAGCAGATGTTTCTGTGGGCTTCGCCGCGAGACTCGTGGTATTTACGAATCGCTAACAGACCCGCGTATTCACCCTGTGCGCCAGAGTTAGGTTGGATACACACGGCATCGTAACCTGTGACATTCACTAACCATGAAGACAGTTCTTCAATCAGTTGAGTGTAACCCTTGGCTTGGTCCAGTGGGCAGAATGGGTGCATGTTAGCAAATTCTGGCCAGCTGACTGGGATCATTTCAACCGCAGCGTTTAACTTCATGGTGCACGAACCCAATGAAATCATTGAGTAGTTCAGTGCTAAGTCTTTGCTTTCGAGACGCTTGATATAACGCATCATCTCGGTTTCGCTTTGGTAGCGATTGAAGGTTGGGTGGCTCAGGATGGCATCTTGACGCACTAAAGAGGCCGGAATCGATTGGCTACCTTGCGCCACGATTTGCGCATCTAACGCGGCAACGTCTAAGCCATGGCCAGCACCTAAAATCACATCGAACAGGGCTTCGATATCGGTGCGGATAGTGGTTTCATCTAAGCTCACGCCAACGATGCCGTCAGCATCGAAACGCAGGTTCATCTCAGCAGCCAGCGCGCGAGCATTCACTGCTGCAACGTCTAAGCCTTTGATGCTGATGGTATCGAACCAAGTGTTGTTCACTAAGCTCACGCCTTTAGCTTGTAAGCCAGCGGCTAAGATATCGGTGAAGCGGTTGATGCGTGATGCGATGGTTTTCAGGCCTTGTGGGCCGTGGAATACGGCGTAGAAAGACGCCATGTTCGCTAACAGAATTTGCGCGGTACAAATGTTTGAGTTGGCTTTTTCGCGGCGGATATGTTGCTCACGAGTTTGCATCGCCATACGCAGTGCGCGGTTACCACGGGTGTCCTTTGACACACCGATGATACGGCCAGGCATAGAGCGTTTGTGCTCGTCACGGGCCACGAAGAAGGCCGCGTGTGGACCACCAAAGCCCATCGGCACACCGAAACGCTGCGCGCTACCGAAGACCACGTCGGCGCCCATAGCACCCGGTGACTTGAGTAACACTAAGGCCATGATGTCGGCAGCGACAGTCACAATCACGTTTTTCGCGCGTAATTCGGCGAATAAGTCAGTGAAGTCAGTGATTTGACCGAAACGGTTTGAATACTGGAACAGGGCACCAAACAGTTCGTGGTTTACCGCTTCATGGGCAGGTCCTACCACCACTTCAAAACCAAAACACTCAGCGCGAGTCTTCACTACGTCTAAGGTTTGTGGGAATACGTCATCGGCTACGAAGAAGATGTTGGCTTTTTTGGCTTTAGACACACGCTTCGCCAGCGCCATCGCTTCGGCAGCGGCAGTCGCTTCGTCCAGCAGTGATGCTGACGCTAAATCTAAACCAGTTAAATCCATCGACACTTGTTGGAAGTTTAGAATGGCTTCTAAACGGCCTTGGGCGATCTCTGGCTGATAGGGCGTGTACGCCGTGTACCAACCTGGATTTTCGAAGACATTACGTAAAATCAAATTAGGCACTTGGGTACCGTAGTAACCCATACCAATGTAGCTTTTGAAGACTTGGTTTTGTTTGGCTAAACCACGAATGTAAGCAATGCCTTCGGCTTCGCCGCAGGAATCACCAATGCTCAACTCTTGGCTTAAACGGATCGACTCAGGCACGATTTGCGCCGTCAGATCGTCCAGAGACTCAGCACCAACGTAGTTCAACATTTCTTGTTGTTGGCTGCTATCCGGGCCGATATGGCGACGTAAGAATAAATCGTGCTGTTCTAACTGAGTGAGGGTTTGCTTGGTCATGATAAACCTTGTTCCAGATTTGCCGTAGCTCAGAACTGTAGGGTACTGATAAACGGGCTATTGTTATGTCAAACTTGCGCTAAAACAAACGAAGCCCCTTGGGGCTTCGTTAGCGTCGACGATTATTCCTCGTCGATGACAGCTTGGTAACCTTCTGCATCGAGCAGAGCGTCAACTTCTGATTCATCAGAAGGCATAACGCGGAAGAACCAGCCTTCGCCGTAAGCGTCGCTGTTTACGAGCTCTGGAGAATCTTCCAGTGCTTCGTTGACGGCAATCACTTCACCAGAGATTGGCGCGTAGATGTCAGAAGCCGCTTTCACTGATTCTGCCACTGCACAGTCGTCGCCTGCAGTCACAGTGTCGCCTACTTCTGGCAGCTCAACGAAAACCATGTCACCTAACAGCTCTTGAGCATGCTCAGTGATACCCACAGTGTAGCTACCGTCTTCTTCCTTGCGGATCCATTCGTGTGAAGAGGCGTATTTCAGTTCTGTCGGAATATTGCTCATTGTTCTTGTTCCTTGTTCCGTTTTTTTAAAATGCTTGTTTACCGTTGCGCACAAAGTTTGGCGCTACTACTCTAACAGCCACGCGCTTTTTACGCATTTCGACTTCCGCCGTATCCCCAATCGAGTTAGGAACACGCGCCATCGCAATAGAATAGCCCAATGTTGGCGAGAAAGTACCGCTAGTGATCACGCCTTGCTGCTCAACACCCGCTGCATCGGTGAAAAATACTGGCATATCATGGCGTAACACGCCTTTTTCTTCCATCACCAGACCGACTAATTTGTCGGTACCCGCATCGCGCAGGGCTTCAAGTGCCTGACGACCGATAAAGTCACGGTCAGTTGGCTCCCATGCGATGGTCCAGCCCATGTTGGCGGCCAGCGGGTTGATGGTTTCGTCCATATCTAAGCCATAGAGGTTCATACCAGCTTCGAGACGTAATGTATCGCGAGCGCCTAAACCACATGGTTTAACGCCTTGATCTAACAGAGCTTGCCACAGGGCTTCGGCTTCAGTTTCTGGCACGATGATCTCGTAACCCACTTCACCTGTGTAACCTGTGGTGGCAATAAACAGAGAACCGGTTTGCTTACCGAAGAAAGGTTTCATGCCTTCGATAGCGGCATTTTGCTCGGCACTGAATACGGCTGCGGCTTTGGCCTTAGCGTTAGGACCTTGAACGGCGATCATCGCCAGCTCAGGACGCTCAGTCACAGTGACATCAAAACCTTGGGATTGTTTGGCGATCCACGCTAAGTCTTTTTCGCGGGTCGCGCTGTTGACGACAACACGGTAGAAAGTGTCGGTCAGGTAGTAAGTGATCAGGTCGTCGATGATGCCGGCATTGTCATCTAACATGCCGCCGTATAAGGCTTTACCAGGAACTTTAAGTTTGGCCACATCGTTTGCCAGCAACTTACGGAGGAATGCACAAGCGTCGGTTCCGGTCACATCAACCACAGTCATGTGGGACACGTCGAACATACCTGCGTCTTGACGCACGGCGTGGTGTTCTTCGATTTGTGAACCATAGTTGAGGGGCATATCCCAACCGTGGAAGTCGACCATCTTAGCGTTTGATTCTAAGTGCTTGTTAAACAGAACAGTTTTATTAGCCATTGTTATCCCTTTTTTGCGGCCTTTTTCAGGTCTCTGCCTAGCGTAGGGTGATACAAATCCGGCTAAATATCTGGCTAATCGGCATTTCACTTCCACGATGCATCAATTTGAAAGGGGTTCTTTCGGTCTCAATGCGTCTGTCACTGCAACGCCTGATTCGCTCTGAATTGATCAGATATTTATCGTGATTGGTATAAGTACTAGGGTCTAAAATGCGGCGAAATTATACCTTGCGTCACAAATTTGTATACAGGAGATTTTTCTAATCCGAAGCCAGTGTCATTAGATTTTCTCATCTTCAACATGTAATTTTTTTACATACGAAAGCGATATTTGCGCAGCCTGCAGCCAAATTGCTGATATTATCAGCAATTATGATTACATTAGCGCAACCGAGGCTAGCGACATAACTTGGGGAGTGAGGACTTATTGCCCATGGCCTGTTGCATGAACACTGTTTTCAGCCCAGCGACATTATCAACCAGGTTGAGTCCCAGATCGCGAATGGCTTTTTTAAGAGGATTGCTCCCCTCGAACAAACGCTTAAAACCTTCCATCGCCGCAATCATCTCCATCGCATCGGCCTTGCGCCAACGCTCAAGGGCGCGCAGCTGGGCATAATCGCCAATATCCTTACCCGCATCGTGTAGCTCACCGATGACTTCGATAATGCTAGCGGCATCGAGGAAGCCTAGGTTTACCCCTTGGCCAGCTAATGGATGAATGGTGTGAGCAGCGTCCCCCGCGAGCACTAAACGGTGGCGGGCAAAATGGCGGGCGTAGCGCATCCGCAGTGGGAAGGCGTGACGTTCACTCTCAAGCTTACAGATCCCGAGGCGGCCATCGAAGGCGGCGGTGAGATTACGCTCGAACTGCTCTGGCGCCATCTCGAGTAACTCGTTAGCGCGCTCTGGCGGCACTGACCAGACAATGGAGCAGAGGTTTTCTTCATATAAGGGCAAGAAGGCCAGCGGGCCGTCCTGCAAAAAGACTTGGCGGGCGGTGGCAAGGTGCGGCATTTCGCTGCGAATGGTCGCCACGATCGCATGGTGACCATAATCCCAGAAAGTTAATGGGATCTTACATTGTTCGCGCACCCAAGAATTAGCACCATCGGCGGCAATCACGAGTGCGGCGCTAACACTTTCGATTTCGGCATCGGTGCCATTGGCTAAGGTCAACCAAGCTTCACGTTCACCAAAGGCGATACGCTCTATGCGTTGGTTTTCGATATGGGAGATATTGTCAAATTCACTGGCACGCTTGGCGAGGGCGTAGCTGATGGCATCATTTTCGATAATGGCGCCAAGGCTAGGTTCACTGATGCTACTGGCATCGAAGGCGATTTTACCAAAGCCATCTTTATCCCATACCGCCATTTTTTGATAGGGCGTCGCGCGGCTGGCATCTAAATAGTGCCAAGCGCCGAGGTGCTCGAGCAAACGTTGGCTCGCCTTATTGATGGCGCTGACCCTAAGCCTTGGCTCACCGCTCACGGCTTGAGTGCTTTGGGCATCGATCACGACGACATTCAAGTTGGCCTGCGCCAATCCTATCGCGGTGGCGAGTCCCACCATGCCGCCACCCACAATGGCAATGTCATAGGCTTGTGAACTTAACATGGGTACATCCTTTTCGCGTTGCGATACCAGTAATGATTATTTCCAGCCCATCGCCTTCTGCGCGACGGGGGTTTTCAGTGGCGGGAACCAAGATAACAGACGCAATCCCAGATTACGCCCAAGGGCCAAGGGCCAATATTGGTTAGAGAAGCCACGGACTAAAAATTCAATATTGCGAATAGTGCTGTTTCTATCCGCCTCTCGGGCCTGCAAATAGCCATGGGTGACGGCGACACCGCCGATATCCTCACCCTGCGCCAGCGCGCGTTGCAGCACATCAAGCAGGCTGATGACATCCCTAAGCCCTAAGTTAAACCCTTGCCCCGCTATCGGGTGCAGAGTCTGGGAGGCATTGCCGATAAATACGCATCTATGGTGAATCGGCCTTGGCATGTAGGACAGGTTTAACGGATAAGCATGGCGCTCGCTAACGTCGATAAACTGCCCGGCGCGATAGCCAAAGGCTTGCTGCAATGCAGCTAAAAACTCGGTCTTGGGCGCTGTAAGCATCGCTTGGGCACGGCTATCGTCGAGTGCCCAGACGAGGGATAAACGCGGTTGGCCTTGGCTATCTGCCATCGGCAATAGCGCTAAGGGGCCTGTCTCGGTAAATCGTTCGTAGGCCCAGTGCTGATGCGGCTTATCGATTTGCAGATTAGCGATAATCGCGGTTTGCTCAAACGCCACTTGGGTGATGGGCAGATTAAAACTGCTGCGCACCTTAGACTGCAAACCATCGGCGGCGACCACCAACTTGGCACAAATTCGCTCGCCGGAATCCAGCACCAACATGTGGCTGTCGATATCGGGAATTAACTCTGACAGTTTTGCTGGGCAGTAGAGCTTAACCTGAGTTTTGTGCAGCTCGCTAAACAGCAATTGGCCGACCCTTTCAAGCTCGACGACTTGGCCCAGCGCATCTAAGTGAAACTGACTGGCGTTGAGTTCCGTCATGCCAAAATGGCCGCGATCGGATACGTGGATATCCTTAATCGCCGTGCCTAAATGCGCCAGTTTCGGCCATAAACCTAAACGGGATAACTCGAAGATGGAACCATGGGCAATGGCGATGGAGCGAGCGTCAAAGCCGGGATGGCTGTTATCGGGAAGATGCGCCTCGATTAAGGCAATAGATAAAGGTTTTTCAGTGCCAGACAAACGCGCTAAGGCCAGCGCCAGGGTCGCCCCCGCCATGGCGCCACCAACAATGGCAATATCGACATTTTGAACTGAATTATCCATGTGCTCTGCTACCGTCATGGGGTTCTCATTCAAGCTATGGCATGGCTAAAAGCGTTTCGCCATCAGGATGTTAGATTTGAAACTCATTAAAGGCGGAATGATTCCGCCTCTCTCTTTAGTGATTAATGGATCACCGCTGGATCGTCGCCTTCACCGTGGCTTGGCTCTGGGCCAAACTCGGAATAGCACATAATGGCGGCGATACGCACAAATTCCAGTAACTCGATATAAGCCGTTTCCGATTCTTCATCGTCGGCCACATCGAATTCGACCTGAGCGATCTCGGCCAGATCTTTAATCACTTCACGTACTTCGGCCGAGGCTTTATTCAGCTTGGGCTGGATAATCGCGATGCCGGTTAAAAAGCTTTGCGTCCACAGGGATAAGGCCTCAACCCGTTGACTTAACGGCTCTTCCTCTTCGGGAAGCAGTGGCATAAAGCCAAACTCAAAATCACCTAAACGGGCGACAGAGTCTTGGAATAGCTCACACACCAATTGATGCAGAGGCGCCGGTAAAGGCTGACCATCATTCATCAGGTCAAATAAAGGTTTAATCCACAGATCGCCAGTTTGCTCTACGCCACCGCAGATTAAACCCACAAGGGCACCGTGCACTTCCACGGGATGCTGACCAATTTCAGCCGCATCGAGGGCGATTTTTAAGCTGTCGATGCGTAACGAAGGAGGGGTCGCCATATCAGATTCCAATCAGAATTTTCCAGCAGCAATGCTAGCAGAGATAAAGACTTGAACCAACTCTGATCCGGCATTCTTGGGGGCGAAGATAAAAATTCCGGCAACTGCTCACACAAGCAGCAAACAAAACGGCGAATGTGCAATCCATCGGCGCCTCACCTTGCACTTTTAATATCAGCCCTATATAGTCCGCCCTATCGACGCCAACGAAAGGATCATCTTCGAATGAGTAATAGTGCAGTTGAAATCACCCTGCTAGGGCGCACCTACTCTATCGCCTGCCCGAAAGGTCAGGAAGATGCCTTACGTGTTGTGGCGCAAGGGGTTGAGCAACAGCTAACCACCTTAAAAAATCGCACTAATAGCTTAAGCCGCGAAGAAATTGCCATTATGGCGGCGCTGAATATTGGACACGAGTTGTACCAAGAAAAGCAAAAGAATAAGCACTATATGAAACAAATGGATGACCGCATCAGCCTATTGCAGTCAACCTTGGAAAACGCCTTAGTTGAGCGTTCAACCAAATAGATTTAGACTGTGCCACTCGGTGCCAAGCACCATCTATCTGATAAGAGTTGCACAGTGAATGGCTAAACTGGCCTATACTTTTTAAGCCAAGATTTTAGCGATTCAATACCGTTTTTGCTCCCTGGGGTGCAGGCCAACTGGTAATGTCCCTGTGCCGATAATTTTGATCTCAGGGTGAATGCTTTACTGACATTGAGCATGCTCGGCTCGTACCGAGAAGCCTTAGGAGGTAATCATTTACCCGCCTTGAACCTACGGTTCAAGGGCTACACCGGTAGCGGCATTCTGGGGAGCATCTTATTTATGTCTATCACTTCACCTGTCTCGAACACATCAGCCCCAACAGTCAAGGGGCCACACGGCACTCAGTCTGAAATTGATACCCAATCGCTAAGCCCAACTCTAAGCCGCGCCGAATTGCGTAAACAGATCCGCTTAGCTCGCCGCTCGCTTTCGACAGAGCAGCAGGCAGAGGCAAGCTTTGCCGCCAGTCGGCGAATGCTCGAAAAACTGAGCGCACTAAATGCCCAGCATGTCGCGCTGTATCTCACCCACGATGGCGAACTAGCAACTGCTCCGCTTATCGAAGCACTTTGGCAGCAGGGCATTCACACCTATCTGCCACGGCTCCACCCCTTTAATGCGGGGCAATTATTGTTTTTGCATTACCACGCCGACTCGCCAATGCAGCCGAATCAATTTGGTATTTTAGAGCCTAAGTTGGATGTGCGTAGCGTTATGCCAATTGAGCGACTGGATGTGGTGATTACCCCGCTGGTTGCCTTTGATATCAAAGGCAATCGTATGGGCATGGGCGGCGGCTATTACGACAGAACGCTAGCCAATTGGCATAGCAAAGGTAAACCTCTGCCCATGGGTTACGCCCATGATTGCCAGCAAGTGACAGCCCTGCCCTGCGAGTATTGGGATGTGCCCTTACCCTTTATTATCACCCCAAGTAGAGAATGGGAGTTTTGAATAAAGAAGGTGCTAGCACCTAAAATCTAGATTCTTTTTTACCTTAAATGCCGCCCACCATCGACATTGTGGCAGCGACCTGTGACGTAGCGGCTCGCCAACAGATAATCCACCAATGCGATAATCTCTTGATTTCCTGCTTCTTTTGGTAAGATAGCCTTAGCCAAGGTCTTTTGCCGATAGGCTTCATCATCGCTCGGATTAAAGAGGATCATCGCCGGAGCAATCGCATTGACTTTGACCTCGGGCGCTAATTGTGCCGCAAAGGATAAGGTTAAGTTATCCAGCGCCGCCTTGCTGGCCGCGTAGGCCATGTGCTTGGCACTGCCCTTTTCGGCCACATAATCGGTGAAATGGATAATATCGCTGGCGCCAATCTCGCCCTCGCCCCCAGCACGCAACTGCGAGGCTAAGGCTAGGTTCATTTGATAGGGTACGCTCGCATGCACCTGCATCATCCGCTGCATGACTTCATGGGCGGCAAGGCTTGGGCTGTTGTCTGGCAGCCAGTCAGAAGCGTTATGGATAATAGCGCGGATTTTGGGGTATTGACTCAATTGCTCAATCAGGGTTTGGAGCTGCGCATTATCGTAAAAATCGCATTGGATTAAGGTCGCGCCTAAAGACTGCAACTCATCGATACTGGGATAATGGCTGCGATAAGTGCCAATCACCTTGTGCCCTTGGGCGAGCAAGTGTTTCGCAAGGGCGTAGCCAATGCGTTTACCCACGCCAGTGATAATAATGGGAGCTGTCATATCCATCCTGTTATTTGCCGAGTACGGGCTTGTGCGTTCAATACAGGGCAAATCTAGTTAGCTAAATCATCAATAAAACAGTGTAATACGCAGAATGTTACTGTCTTTATTGTCTTGCGCCTAATCATAAAGGCATTAAAGGCTGCATGATTTAGATCTAAAATGATGGCGCCCGCGTATACTCGAGGCCAGCTTAATCGAGGAAGCCCTATGGAACTGCGAATTTTTTACGACGGCAATTGCCCTTTATGTCGCGCCGAAATGCGTCAGCTTAAAGCGCGTGACCCCGATGATCGCATCGAACTTGTGGATCTTAATGCCGAGCATTTTGGCGCTCGATTCGGCTATATCGATAAAGAGTATGCCAACACCATTCTTCATGGTGAAACGGCAACGGGGGAGATTTTGCTTGGGCTCGATGTCACCTGCAAAGCTTGGGGATTAACGGGTACGCGCCCTTGGGTGCAGATGCTACGGTTGCCTCTCATTAAACCCGTTGCGGACTGGTGCTACCTGAGGTTCGCCAAGCACAGATACCGCATCTCTTACTTACTGACGGGCAAGGCGCGCTGTGACAATCAATGCCAACTGCCTAAGTAGTTTTGCCCCAAGTAGGGGCTCAATTTTAGCGCATAAAAAACGGAGCCATTAGGCTCCGTTTTTTGATAATCCAGATAGATTACTTAACGAAATCAACGCCTAGTTTGATATCGCCTTTCAGCGTATCTAACATAGAATCACGGGCGTTAGCTTCGAATGCGCTCACTTCACCGTAAGGCAGTACTTTTTCGATACCGTTTTTGCCTAACAGCACTGGTTGAGCGAAGAATTCAGCGTGCTCGCTGCCGCCGTCAACGTAAGCACATTCAACGATGTTAGCTTCGCCTTGCAGACCACGAACCAGAGACATACCGAAACGGCAAGCCGCTTGACCCATAGACAGAGTCGCGCTTCCGCCACCGGCTTTAGCTTCAACCACTTCAGTACCCGCGTTTTGGATACGCTTGGTCAGAGAAGCGACTTCTTCATCAGAGAAAGTCACGCCTTCAACTTGAGACAGTAATGGCAGAATGGTCACGCCGCTGTGGCCGCCGATGACGTTCACTTTAACGTCAGCAACGTTTAAGCCTTTTAATTCAGCGATGAAAGTTTCAGAACGGATAACGTCCAGAGTCGTCACACCGAACAGACGGTTCTTGTCGTAAACACCGGCTTTCTTCAACACTTCTGCTGCGATAGCAACAGTAGTGTTTACTGGGTTAGTGATGATACCCACTAAGGCTTTAGGGCAAGTTACTGCCACTTTTTCGATCAGGTTACGAACGATACCTGCGTTGATGTTGAACAGATCTGAACGATCCATACCAGGCTTACGCGCAACACCAGCAGAAATTAGAACAACGTCAGCACCTTCCAGTGCAGGCGTTGGATCTTCACCAGCAAAACCTTTGATTTCTACCGCAGTAGGGATGTGGCTCAAGTCAACCGCAACACCCGGAGTAACCGGTGCGATATCGTATAGAGACAGTTTAGAACCCGCAGGTAATTGAGTTTTTAACAGTAGGGCGAGAGCCTGGCCGATACCACCAGCAGCACCAAGTACAGCAACTTTCATAGTTATCTCCGTTATTTCTCGGATATGTGTGACATGGATCTAATTTCCGTTGGCGTCACATTACTGGAATGTCACGTTAATTTCAATTATCCCTTAGTCGTGGAGACAAAGTTTTAGCGAAACTGAGCATTCCAATGTTGAATATTTACTCTAGTTCAATATCAATACCGACAACACGGCTATCTAGCCATCCGTGAATTGCATTTTTATTCAGTCATAATGGTTATTTGTTGACACTTTGACCAAAACTATTCAAAATACGCCTGTTTTTTTGAATAAAGAATAAGACTATGCAAACGACCAAGAATCAGGATGACCTTGTTAGAATTTTTAAGGCGATTTTAAAAGAGGAGCGCTTTGGCTCCCAGAGTGAAATTGTCGCCGCTTTACAAGCAGAAGGCTTTAGCAATATTAACCAATCGAAAGTGTCTCGGATGCTCAGCAAGTTCGGTGCAGTACGCACCCGTAACGCTAAGCAGGAGATGGTTTATTGCTTACCCGCCGAACTAGGCGTGCCTACCGCAGGCAGCCCGTTAAAGAACTTAGTGCTCGATGTTGACCATAACCAAGCCATGATTGTCGTTCGCACCAGCCCTGGCGCCGCGCAATTAATTGCCCGTTTATTGGATTCCATCGGTAAGCCAGAAGGGATTTTGGGGACCATTGCCGGAGACGATACTATCTTTATTTGTCCATCCAGCATCCAAGATATCGCCGATACCTTGGAAACCATCAAATCTTTATTCAACTACGCAGAATAAAAAAACAGGTCAGCTTGCTGACCTGTTCTCTTTTATCTGTACGCTTTTCAGTCCAACATTGCCCTCATTTCAGGGCTAGTGTCCCGATTACGTTACAGCATAAGACCTATCTGTTGGCTTGAATGACGCTTGCTTGGAACAAAGACTCGTCACCCCGAGCTCACAAACCTTAGCTTATTGACCTTAACTCATCGACATTAGTCGTCGACCAGAGTCTATAGCCTTAGTAAGCCACACTGATCCTTTGATTAGGATGCGCCGCGTTTTCCGCTTCATCGAGCATGGCTTTGGCGTAGTCGGCCACTGAAATCTTGCTCTGACCATTCGTATCGGTAAAGAAGCTATCGCCGCCTAAACGGTAAGGACCTTCGCTGGCGCCTGGGTAAATTTCTGCCGCTGGACTGACAAAAGTCCAGTTAACCATAGTATTGGCGGCGCGAAATGCCTTCAATGCCTCACCTTGAGCCAAGGCTTCATCCTTATAGGCAGGCGGGAAGTCTGGACTTGAAACCAAGGTCACTCCCGGTGCCACTTCTAAACTCCCCGCACCACCGACCCAAAGTAGACGTGGCACTTTTGCCTGTGGCAACACGGCTAATAGATTATTGACCGTTTTTGCCACTAAGCCGTGATTCTGCTCGGCGCGCGCACCCACTGCGGCAATCACTAAATCGACACCCGCAAATGTGTCGGCTTCCAATGGCTGAGTCAGGTCAACACTACGCACTTCTGCTGCTGTTTCGCCAAGCTTACTTGGGTCACGCACTAAGGCAACCACTTCATGACCACGGCTCAGCGCCTCGTTAAAAATGGTTCCGCCAATCCAACCTGATGCACCTAATACTGCAATTTTCATTTGATAAGTCTCGCTACTGATTTAAATTGAGACCAGTTTACTTGCGACACTTCACGTGATAAATATCGATAAATGAGCATGATTGTTTCAGATTGAGATACTAATGGATAAAATCGCCGCCATGCGCAGCTTTATCGAAGTGGCCAACTGTGGCAGCTTTACTAAGGCCGCAGAACACCTCGATCTCAGTCGCCTACAGGTATCACGTCATATTCAAGAAATTGAGCAGTGGCTGAGTTTACGTTTATTGCACCGCACGACCCGCAGCGTCAGCCTCACTCTGCAGGGGGAAGAAGCCCTGCAATATTGTCAGCGGGTGCTGAGCGAAGTCGCCGCAATGGAAAGCCGCGCCCATAGTCATAACACCGAATTAGTTGGCAGTATTCGCATCGCTACGCCCGTCGGGCTTGGGCAGCACAGTCTGTTTGATGTGGTCGATCGCTTTATAAAATTGCACCCTAAGGTCAATATTCAGCTGTTAATGTCGGACAGTTTTGCCCAGTTGGTGGATGAGCGGGTGGACGTGGCACTGCGCTATACCGAGCAGCCCGATGAGAATTTGATTGCCCGCAAACTGATGAGCATAGATGCCGTGCTGTGCGCCGCGCCCAGTTACTTGGCTCAAGCCGAGCCGCTAACCGTCCCTAACGATCTACTCAGCCATAATTGCCTTATTCATAGCTCGCAGCAACACTGGCAGCTACTCAAGGAGCAACAGAGTGAGCTGATTAAACCAATGGGGAATCTGATGGCGAATGAAATGGGAGTGCTGGTTAGCGCCGCATTGCGCGGGCATGGCATTGCCTACTTGCCCTGTGACTTAGCTAATCCCTATCTCGCCAGCGGCCAACTGCAAGAAGTGCTCCCCGAATACACGGCGCCAGGGCAAACCCTCTGGGCGGTGTACCTCTCCCGCAGTTATCAACAAGCGCTGGTGCGCGCCTTTATCGATTTTACCGCCCAGCAGTGGCAGCAGGATCTCAGCAAGTGGACGACGGCGAGTTAAGCCCACAAACAAAAACGCACTGAGGCTTTAAGGCTCAGTGCGTTGAGTCGCGGTTTACAAAGGCTTAATTATCGAACTGCATCAAAAAATCTAAGCTTGGGGCGAAGAAAGAAGACCCCGTCAAGGCACTGGTAAAGTGCATCAAGTGATCGTGGTTACCCGCACCATCGCCAAACACCATGCTGTGGAGCATCTTCTCAAAGTGCTCTGGGGTGCGGCAGGTTGAAATAAACATCAGCCCTTGCTCCTTGAGCGAACCGTAAGGCATGCTCTGGCGCAAAATCTCAATCGACTTGCCGTTGTCATCCTTGAGGTTGACCCGCTTGATATGGCTGGTTAATGGCTTATCTTCCGACTCGTATTCGATGTTGTCTTGCTTAGTACGACCGATAATATCTTCTTGCTTTTTAAGCGGTAATCTATGCCATTTACTCAAGTTGTGGGCGTACTTTTGCACGTGAATGTAGCTGCCGCCCTTAAATTCAGGGTCTTCATCCCCAACTAAGGCAACCTCTTGACGATGACGCCCTTTCGGGTTTTCAGTGCCATCGACAAAGCCTGTTAAGTCGCGGCTATCCATAAATCTAAAGCCGCGTTCCTCTTCGACTAACTCGACTAAGTCTTCGAACATTTGGCTAATTTCGTTGGCGACTAAATGCAAAATGTCGTAGCGGTCGCAGCGAATATGCACAAACAGATCGTATTCGATCGCAGGCGCTTCACGGTTGCCCGCTTGCATTGCAGGGAATGGCTTGAGCATTTCGGGGCGAGCATCGGGATAGAGGCTGTCCCAATAGTTGGCACCAATGCCCACAAAACCATTGAATGCGCTGTCGGAGTATTGATCCGTCAACTCATAAATATACTGCGCAACGTTGGCAATACAGGGACGCAATTGCGATTCAACGTTATCGTTGTCGCTCGCATTAAACATCAAATAGACGCTATGTAAGTTTCCCTCTGCACACACACCCAACTGTTCACGCGGCATATTTTGAATATCCATCTGGTTATCACCCTTTTGTCGATTCATTTTCGGCAATATTATCCGCAACTTTACCTGAAAATGACATTAAGTAACGCACAGTTTGTCCGTCTTTGTAATGTAAACACGTTTGTAGACTGGAATATAAAAATTGACGAGGCCATTACGCCTCGTCAATTCGTTTTACGCAAGCTTCGGCGCTCATTACGCCAAAGGCGAATTATGCCTTAGTAACCTGCGGCATAACCATCTTTACGGCTCTCGGAGGCGCCGCGGTAAACGCCCGTTTCGGTATTAAAACCAATGGCTTGATATCCACCAAAATCGCCGAGCCCATCGCGTAGCACATGGCCTTTCTTAATTAGCTCACGGCGAGTTTCAACGGGGAAGCCTGATTCTAAGCTTACATAGCCACCGTCATTCATCACCTCGCCCGTAGGCTCGGTCGAACCTGTGTGCAAAATTCTGGGGGCATCGCCCGCTTCTTGCAAGTTCATTTTAAAATCAATCAGATTAACAATGATCTGCGCGTGCATTTGCGGCTGCGTTGCACCGCCCATCACGCCAAAACTCAACCAAGGTTTACCGTCTTTGGTCACAAAGGCGGGAATAATGGTATGGAAGGGACGCTTACCCGGCGCGTAGGTGTTGAAACGACCTTCGGTGAGATCGAACATCTGCCCGCGATCCTGCAATACAAAGCCGAGATCCGGTGGCGTCATACCCGAGCCCATGCCGCGGTAGTTACTCTGGATCAGCGACACCATATTGCCGTCTTTATCAGCAGTGGTGAGATACACAGTATCCCCATGTTGCAGCGCAGGATTCCCCGCATCGACACTCTTAGCCGCCTTGTTTAAGTCGATAAGTTTGGCGCGATCGTAATTGTATTTTTGCGAAATCAATTCCTTCACTGGCACTTTGTTAAAGGCCATATCGGCATAGAATTTCGCGCGGTCGGCAAAGGCGAGTTTTTTGGCCTCTACAAATAAATGCACGTATTCGGGGCTGTTAAAGCCCATGGCCGCGACATCGAAGGGCTCCATGGTTTTTAAGATCTGTAGTGCAGCAATCCCCTGCCCGTTGGGCGGCAGTTCCCACACATCGTAGCCACGGTAGTTGGCCGATACGGGTTCAACCCAGTCGCTAGTATGGCTGGCGAGGTCTTCATAACTGAGGTAACCGCCTTGCGCCTTCATGTATTTATCTATGCTCTTGGCAATGTCGCCCTTGTAAAAGGCATCGCGGCCGCCTTTGGCAATTTTCTCGTAGGTGTTTGCTAAGGCGGGATTTTTGAAGATTTCCCCTACCGCAGGCATTTTGCCATTGGGCATATAGGTTTCTTTAAAACCGGGGAATTGACCGAGTTTTTTACCACTGCCATTAAGGTAATAGGCAATCAGCTCAGAAACGGGGAAACCTTCGCGGGCATAACGAATCGCTGGGGCTAAATTATCGGCCATCGGCAGTTTGCCGAACTTATCGTGCAGCTCGAACCATCCATCTACCGCACCGGGAACCGACACGGGCAGCGGCCCAAAAGGCGGTAAATAATCTAATCCGAGGGATTTAAGCTTCTCTAGGGTTAAGGATTTGGGGCTACGGCCCGAAGCATTGAGGCCATAGAGCTTGTTATCTTTAGCGCTCCAGACAATGGCAAATAAATCGCCACCAACCCCAGCGCCTGTAGGCTCGACTAAGCCCAGCATGGCATTAGCCGCAATCGCCGCATCCACAGCACTGCCGCCCTGTTTTAACACATCAATCGCCACCTGTGTCGCTAACGGTTGGCTAGTCGCCGCCATCCCATGGGTGGCATACACTTCTGAGCGCGTCGCAAAGGCTTTACCCGTGATCCTATCCATGGCCAACACTCCCGATGACGACATTGCTGTCGCCACTGTGACTAAGGTACAAATTGATTTTATTGTTTTTATCATAATTCCTCCCACTCTGGAGGAATTAAGGTAACAAGGAAGGCTGAAAATATCAGCAATCTAGCGTTTTTTTGCCCAAGTTAAACGTAAGCAAAAATGTCATACTTTATGCTGATACAGTGACATATCCTCTGCGGTCTGCTTAAGATTCAAATAGCACTAAGGAATGCGGCTCAGTGCTTAATCCCACCCGCTGGCCGACATTCAACTGCATGATTTGGCTACGCACTTCGACATAATGGGCGTGGGACGCCGCCTCGACTTTCACCCAGTAATGGCAAAATGCCCCGAGGAAGCGCCGCTCGGTAATCGTCCCCACACCCGCATCATCGGCGCTGAGCGCCAATTGCTGTGGCCGCAAAAACACTTGGCCATTGAAAGCATGGGATTGCGACAAGGGCGTCAGGCTGCGCAACTCGCCAATCGGAGTGGCAACACTATGGCCATCAAGCACTTCGGCAGGTAAGTAGTTGCCACTACCCAGAAAATCCGCCACATAGCGGCTATTAGGCGCAGCGTATAAGTCTTCGGCGCGGCCATGCTGCACTATCACACCTTGGTTAAAAATGGCCAAGGTATCGGCAAAGACGAAGGCCTCGTCCTTACTGTGAGTCACAAATACCGCGCTGACATTACGTTGTTTGAGAATGCTGCGGATCTCCGCCATCATGCTGTGGCGCACTTGGGCATCGATATTCGAAAAAGGCTCATCGAGTAACAGTAATTGCGGCTCATAAGCAAGCGCGCGGGCAATCGACACCCGCTGCTGCTGCCCGCCGGACAACTCATGGGGATAGCGCTTGGCTAAACCTTCGAGTTTCACTAGGGCAAGCATGTCATCCAAGCGCGCCTTGCGCTGCGTAGCCGTTAATTTTGCTACGCCAAAGAGAATATTCTCGGCAACGGTCAAATGGGGAAACAAGGCATAGTCTTGGAAGATCATCCCGATTCCCCGTTGCTCACTCGGCACAAATTGCCCTGCACCGCTGACCGTCTTGCCATTAATTTGGATCTCACCTTGGCTGATAGCCTGCAATCCTGCAACCGCCCTCAGCAAAGTGGTTTTACCGCAGCCACTTGGGCCTAACAACGCGAGGATTTCCCCCTGAGCAAGGGTTAAATCTAAGCCTTTGAGTACCTGTTGGCCCTGATAATCACTATGAACTTGATGAAGATTGAGGGTACTGGTCATCGGCTATCTTGCTCCAAGGAACGGTTTAAATAAATCAGCGGGACTAAACCCACGAGTACAATCACAATGGCGGGCAAGGCGCCATGTTCAAGCTTTTCGTCTGAGACAAACTGGAATACATAAGTGGCGAGATTCTCAAACCCTATGGGCCGCAGCAACAATGCCGCCGGTAATTCTTTCATACTTTCGATAAACACTAGCAGCGCCCCGGCAAATAAGCCCTTAGTGAGCAGCGGCAGATGCACTCTTTGCAATAGTCGTCTTGGGCTTTGCCCTAAGGTCAGGCTCACCATGTCCAGTGAGGGCGAAATGCGTTTATAGCTGGTCTCCACACTGCCAATCGCAATAGCCACAAAGCGCACACAAAAGGCAAAGACTAGCGCGACCGTGCTGCCGGTAAGCAGGAGCCCAGGGCCAGTCATCCCCAACCAATCGGCTACGTCATTAATCGCAAAATCGAGCAGGGTTAACGGCACCAGCACGCCAATCGCCAGCACTGTGCCAGGCAAGGCATAGCCAGTCGAGGCCAAGCGTGATGGCAGCGCATCGCTCGACCTTGGGCTCACGCGGCGAATAAACATCAATATCAATGCAATCGCGCAGCACACTAGGCTAGTAATAAGCGCAAGGCTCAAGCTATTCATGCTCAATTGCCAGAAAATCGGATCCCAGCTCTGCTCAAAATAATCGATGGCATAGGAGAGCAAAATGCCGCTTGGTAGTATAAAGGCTAGCAGTAACAAGGTGATGCAATAACCGAGGGCAAGCAGGGTTTGCATCGGTGATAGCCGATATAAATCGCTGGCTTGAATACGGGACTGTTTTTGGAATAACTGCTGTTTACGGCGAGCAAAACGTTCCATTCCAATCAGACTAAACACTACCAAGAGGATAATGGCCGAGAGCTTAGCCGCCGCAGTCAAATTGCCATAACCCAACCAAGTGTCGTACACGGCTGTGGTCAGGGTGGGTACGGCAAAGTAGTTGACTGTGGCAAAATCCGCCGCGGTCTCCATCGCCACTAAGGCCACGCCCACGGCCAAAGCGGGCCTTGCCATAGGTAAGGATAAACGCCAAAAACTCTGCCACGGCGAGCAGCCCATAATCCTCGAAGCGTGGGCCAAGCTTAGGGATTGCTCCATAAACGCGGTGCGCGCCAACAGATAAATATAGGGAAAGAGCACCAGCGACAACACACACGCCGCGCCACCTAAGGTACGGATATCGGGGAAAAAGTAATCCTGCGGCGAACTCCAACCAAACACTGAGCGAAGCCAGGTTTGCACAGGGCCTGCGTAATCGAGTAAATCGGTATACACGTAGGCGACTATGTAGGCGGGCATGGCCAAGGGTAGCAATAAGGCCCATTGCAGATAACGCCTAGCGACAAACTCACAGCGCGCCATCAACCAAGCGCAGGGCAGTGCCAGCAAGAGTGAGCCAATACTCACCCACAGGATCAACCATAGGCTGTTGGAGATATAGGTGGGTAGTACAGTGGAGAGCAGATGACCAAAGACGGCCTCATCGGGCTGCGCCGCCTGAAGAATTAACGCAAAGAGGGGTAACACCAGTAGCGCGGCTATGGCATAACCAGTAAGCGACCAGCTTCTGGCTAATCCTAAAATCATGTGGATCCTTTAACCTAAGTGCGCCAATTAAGGCGCACTTTTCACTTTTACTATTTCTAGTCGCTATAACCGCTCAACTAGAGATCGAACTGAACTTCGTCTAACAATTTCACTGCCGCTTGGTGGTATTCCGCCAGCTTGAAAATCGGTAATTGATCGGATTTAAACTCACCCCAGGAGGCGACTAAGGTTGAAGGCGCGACATCGGCTTTCACCGGATATTCCATGTTTACTTCGGCATAGGCTTTTTGTGCCACATCCGCAGACAAGAACTCCATCAACTTGATAGCATTGTCTTTATTCGGCGCATGGCGAGTCAGCACCATACCAGACACGTTCACATGGGCACCGCGATCGGCTTGATTCGGGAAGTTAATCGCTACTGCCTCTGCCCAGCTCTTTTGCTCAGGGTCTTGCAGCATATTGCCGTAGTAGTAGCTATTGCCGATGGCGATATCACACAAGCCTTCTTTAACGGCCTTCACCTGCGCCCTATCGTTACCTTGGGGCTTGCGTGCTAAGTTGGTTTTCACACCTTGCAACCAAGTCTTAGTGTCGGCCTCACCGTGGTGGGCGATCATAGACGCGACTAACGCTATATTGTAAGGATGCTTACCACTGCGAGTACAGATCTTGCCTTTGTACTTAGGATCGGCCAGCTCTTCGTAGCTGATGGCTTGTGGGCCGAGGCGATCTTTTGCCGTATAGAGATTACGCACACGCATCGTTAAGGCATACCATTGTCCATCGGGATCGCGGTATTGCGCGGGAATATTGCGATTGAGCTGCTCACTTTTCACGGGAGACGTCAGGTCTTTGTCGACTAATTCGACCAAGCGAGAGAAATCTGAAGTTAACACTAAATCCGCAGGGGATAAACGGCCTTCACGGGCGATACGCTCGGCAATACCGTCTTTTGCAAATACCACATTCACAGCAATGCCAGTTTCATCGGTGAAACGCTTCAGAATAGGCTCAACCAAAAACGCTTGGCGATATGAATAAACCGTTAATTTTTCATCCGCATGTGCAGACTGCGCAACCGACATTAACCCAAGTAAAGCGGCACAAGTTACCCATTTCATTAGCGATTTCTCCTCAAAATGATGACATCAAGCGTGAGTCAATTCTTAAGACTATTAATGATAATAGTTATCAGTTGCGCAAGAGTAATAGATCAAATGAACTAGGGCAATAGTTTGATTAACTTTTTGTTTTTAATGAAATTAAACTTAAAACTGGTGATTATCTCAAACCAAACTAAACTGAACCTTAATTCGCTTAAAATACATGAGGAGGCGTTATGTTAGGCGCGTTACTGCTGCTTGTCGTCGTGATAGCGCTACTCGCGTTTATGGTGCTCAAACGGGGGCCTAAAAAGCGCAAGCATTTTGTCAAACTCATGGATAACGCGAAAAAGAAAAATCAACGGCTTGCAGGACAAGAAAGGCGCTTCCATTGCGTCAGCATCGAAAATGACGGCAGTTGTTGTGAGCAGGTAGATGAGCTCAAAGGAAAACGTTTCCTTTCAAAGGAAGCCCCTGAACTCCCAATGGAAGAATGCACTATGGCCAATTGTCAGTGCCGCTATCAACACTATGATGATAGACGCCAAACGGGTAACGATCGCAGAGTCGATTACGGCATAACAAAGGATCTCTACGGCGCGTTTGGTGAACATAATCGCCGTGAGACCCATAGAGGCCGCCGCTCAACAGACCACTAGTGCCTTTTACGCTGGGCGAGTTTCCACAAACGCGGGGAGATCGCGCATCTCACTAAACCAGAGCGAGGTCGCTGGAGCCACTTTACGCCAATCGAGCTCTGGATGTCTGAAATCCACATAATCTAATAAGCAGATTAAGGCTAATTGCGGTGCCTGAATCGTTGCCTGAGTAATCACACTCTGATGTTCCATTTGCATCAAACCGCGCAGCAGCGCTTGCTCAAAACGTGATGTCCAAAAGGCCGATCTGACCCCTTCTTCTTCACGCATTTGTTCTTGGCGCAATTTTACCGCGCTATCGATCAGGCCTTTGATCATCGAATATTGGCATTGCAATACCCAGTTATTCACTTGGCCGCCAAACATCTGCTGCTCACCTAATTCGGCGTCTAAATAGCGCATAATCACTTCGCTATCGAAGATAGGTACGCCATCGTTGGTGATGAGGCAAGGGATCTGTCCAAGCGGATTAACATCGAGCAGCTCGGCGGTGTTTTCCATCGGGTTGACTAAGACTTCTTCGATATCCTTAATCCCTAAATAACGGATTAATGTGCGAACACAGCGAGCATAGGGTGAAGCGAGGGAGCAGAGCAACTTCATCAAAAAATCCTTCTATATGACTGACATTAAAACGATTAATAAAAATTATTTATCACAAACACTCAATACACTACCAATATTTCTCGACGGTAATTTGTCCCGGTGCGCGGCGTAGGTTTTTAGCTAATCCCTTGTCGAGCAACGCAGCCTGCGCGCCGCTGATCATCCCCGGATTACCACAAATCATCACCTGCGAATCCGCAGCATTGATAGTTAACCCCACTTTACGCTCAATTTCGCCCGAGACGAGACCATCGGGAATACGGCATTGCAGTGCATCGTCGACCTTTTCACGGGTGACGGTTAAACACAGGATAAACTGATCAGGATATTGCGCGGCATAAGCCTTTATTTTATCGAGGTAGGCTAAGTCTTTAGCTTCGCGGACACCATAGACAAGCACGACTTTTTCGAAACGCTGCCAAGGCTCGGCCGTATCTAGCATAGATAAGAATGGCCCCACGGCCGTCCCCGTGGCTAACAACCATAAGTGCCGACCTTGCCCTGCTCCCTTAGGGATCTCATCCAAGGTCATAAAGCCTGTGGCGGTTGGGGTGATCTCAATTTCATCCCCGATGGCAAGATTCTGTAATTGTGGGGATAACAGCCCTTCTTCTACGGCGACAGCCAAGATTTCGGCATAGGGTTTATCGGGGGAATTCACGAGGGAATAGGCTCTAGCGACACGTTTATCATCTTGTACTTGGCTGAGTTTAATAAATTGACCCGGAATAAAGGGCGCCAGTTCGGCCGCTATCCGCAGCGAAAATAATTTATCACTCCAATCAATACGTTCGATAACCCGTCCCCTAGTCCACATAACTCGCCCTCAAGCAAAACGTTAAATAGATCCCTAGCATAGACTGTTATCTGCGCAACAAAAACCCCTTATTGCAAGGGGCTTAAAACAAGGGAAATGGCAACAAGATAGAGTACTAAGCGCGGGACATTATGCGCTAGCCGTTTGCGCCTCATCAGGTTTCTTATTGAAGCTATCCCTAAAGGCCTGCAATCCTTCTTGCACTAAACCATAGGTTTTATCGACGCCATCGGCAATATCCCCTTGCAACACTTTAAGGCCAGACAAAATATCTCGAGCCTCCTTAAAACCATTGTCGATAGCGCCGCCGATAATGCTCATAAAACTGTCGAGCTGCTCATCCAAACTCATATTTGAATTTTGCTGTTGGTGAATGCTAAAAAACTGGGTTGCAAAACTCACAATCCGATCGGCAGTCGCTTCGGGGGAAGTATCGACGTTATTGTCATAGGCGGTTTGAATGGCATTTTCGCCCATCGAAGGGGCTAACTCTTTGTTTATCGCTTCAATTGCCGCGCGATAAAGTAACGCCATGGATTGATCACCGGATTTTAAACTCACATCTTCCTGCGCCGACAGAATCGCCTGATTCATTAACTGCTTACTGGTTTGTTGTGCAGTTTGCTTAGATGCTGCTTCCACATTTTTCGTCTTTTCAGCATTGGCAGGCACGTTTTCGGCATACTTGCGGTGGGACGAAGAAGCGCTCTGTACCTGTGCAGGGTTGTTAATTTCCATGATACAAAATCCATTCAATTTGGGGTGACTCTATTATCGACCAAAATTTGAGCAACTTTAGTATTTTTCTCAATTGCAGTACCATCACAATCTAAGGCAATGATACCCATAATGAATCTATTCGCCTCAGCGTCACACTTGCATGCGCTCATCAGATAAGGATATACGGCATGGCAACTCCCCAATGGCTAGCAGTGGTTACTCACTCCTTGCGAACCATCCGCTTAAATAAACTTCGGCTATCACACACTCTACTGTTAGGCCTGTTACTCTTTACCAGCATAGGACTCAGCCCCATCAATCAAGCTTTTGCCGATAATCGATTGATTATTTTGGTAAGGCATGCCGAAAAAGCCGACGCTCCAGCAGGCGATCCGTCCCTTTCCGATGATGGTCATGCACGTGCCCTCGCGCTGGTTAGCGCCTTGCAAAGGACGCAGATCTCGCAACTGATCGCGACCCAATATCAAAGAACTCAGCAAACCTTGTTGCCTATGTCTTCGGAGCGGCATCTGCCTATTACTGTAGTCGCAGCCGAAAAACCACTCGAAGCCCATATCCAGCAAATCGTTGAACAAGTACATGCCGTGAAAGATAACAGCTTAATCGCGGGGCATTCCAATACCGTCCCACTGATCATCAAGGCTCTTGGCGGCCCAGAAATCCCCACCATAGCTGAAGATGATTACAGCCAGCTGTTTTTACTCTCCATCCATGATGGACAGCCGGCGAGCCTTATCTCCACCCGTTATGGACACGAATAGAGGATAACAAGATGCAAGAATTGAATTGGTTTATGTGGGGACTGGATCTCTTCTCAGGGCTATTTTTAATCCTAGTGGGCTTTGTCGTTCTGGCGATTGTGTATATGTATATCGCCGACAAGCTACAAACCAAACAGGCCGTGCGCCACAACTACCCTGTGATAGGTCGCTTTAGGTATTTATTTGAGAAACAAGGCGAGTTTTTTAGACAATACTTTTTCGCACAGGACAGGGAAGAATTGCCCTTTAACCGCGCCGAGCGAAGCTGGGTATATCGAGCCGCGAAAAACGTCGACAGAACCATCGCCTTTGGCTCGACGCGCCCGCTAGACAGCACAGGCGCCATCATGTTTATGAATACCGCCTTTCCTACTCAAGATGAAGATATCACGCCAATTCTGCCTCAAACCATTGGCCCCCATTGCCGCGAGCCCTACACCACTAAGGCCATTTGCCATATCTCCGCCATGAGCTTCGGCGCCCTGTCACGCCCTGCCGTCACCGCCTTATCCCACGGCGCAGCACAGGCGGGATGTTGGTTAAATACCGGAGAAGGTGGCTTAAGCCCTTACCATTTAAAAGGTGGCTGCGACTTAGTCTTTCAAATTGGTACCGCTAAATACGGTGTACGTAATGAGCACGGCCATTTAGACGATGACAAGCTCAAAGAAATCGCCGCACATCCCGAAGTTAAAATGTTTGAAATCAAAATGAGCCAAGGAGCCAAACCAGGCAAGGGCGGTATCTTGCCGGGGATAAAAGTCACCGAGGAGATAGCCAAAATTCGCGGTATCCCGCAGGGCCATGATTCCATTAGCCCCAATGGCCATATCGAGTTTAAAAATGTGGGCGATATTCTGGATATGATTGC
This sequence comes from Shewanella sp. FJAT-51649, assembly GCF_019457435.1. NCBI lineage: Bacteria > Pseudomonadati > Pseudomonadota > Gammaproteobacteria > Alteromonadales > Shewanellaceae > Shewanella > Shewanella sp. FJAT-51649. The sequence continues at coordinate 4,055,018 of NZ_CP080411.1, forward strand.
CAGAGTACGTGAGGTCACGGGTAAACCCACCGGCATTAAAGCCGTACTTGGGGACGTGCAATGGCTCGAAGATTTTTGCGATGAAATTGAGCGCCGTGGCGAAGCCTCTGCCCCCGACTTTTTTACCTTAGACAGTGCTGACGGCGGCACGGGCGCCGCCCCTCAACCCTTAATGGATTATGTGGGCTTGCCCCTTAAAGAGAGTTTACCCATATTAGTCAATATCTTAATTCAGCGAGGGCTGCGTAAACGCATTAAAGTGATCGCCTCAGGCAAACTCATAGTACCATCGAGGGTTGCTTGGGCACTGGCCTTGGGTGCAGATTTTATCGCCTCGGCCCGTGGCAATATGTTTGCCCTCGGATGTATTCAAGCGCTGCAATGCAACAAGGATACCTGTCCGACGGGCATCACGACTCACAATAAGAAGTTGCAACAAGGTCTTGATCCTAGAGATAAATCAACGCGGGTCGCTAATTATAACCATAACCTACACCACGATTTAGCCCTGATCGCCCACTCCTGTGGCGTGACAGAGCCTAGGCAACTCAAGCCGTCCCATGTGAGGATTGTGCTCGAGAGTGGCTTGTCGGTTTCGCTGGATAAGTACTATTCCCATATCAATCAATAGTTAACTTGACATTGTATGCATTTTGTACGACTTTCGTCTAAAGTTAATTTAGCAAAAGGTAATTTGAACGCGTATCACAAAAGGGGTAAGATCCGTGATACACGCTTGAGATTAAACAACTGCATATTAAGTTAAGGAAACACTGTGAAAGCAAGCTTTGTAAGCCATATGCCAGACAGTAAAACTGCCAGCACAAGCTGTAAGAGCTGTAATCGCTTGACTGAGATCGAAGGCGAATTAGTGTGTTTTCGTGAAGGCCAAGTGATTCGACTCACTAAAATTGACGAATCGACCACCAAATTCAATCTGTTATGTGAAGGTTGGAAGGCTGGAAAACCAAAGGGAATATAATTTCTTATATTCCCTATTCCCTATTTCGTTTGTCTCATCGCTTAATTCAGGCCACGAACATCCGCGTTATATTCATTAGTTCTACGAATAATCCCTGCTAATTCAAGTTCTTGATTCATTTTTGCTAGCGTTAAACGTCTTGTGGTCACTTTAAGGCCTGCGTTTAACTCTGCGTGAATGCGTTGTAGCGAATCATAATCTACACCGCGCTTTTTAAGGGTTGCCATAATCGCAAACCAATCTGTGCTTACTTTCTCTTCTCTGCCTTCAATATTGACTCTTAATGCCATATTTTCCATGCCAAGCACCTCTTATCGTTATTTGCTTGGATTCGAGTATAGAGAGCCGAACCTGAATAAAAACTGAATTGTCCCAACGCTGTTACACTTCTACCGAAAGCTGTTGTTGCTCATTTTGTATGCGCCACAACTTAGCGTAGAGACCATCCTGAGCCAGTAAAGACTGATGATTCCCCTGCTCGACAATTTCCCCTTGGCTTAAGACCACGATTTGGTCGGCGTCGACTATGGTCGATAACCGATGCGCCACCACTAAACTGGTATGCCCTTTGGCGACCTCGCGCAGTGCCGACAGAATTGCCTGTTCCGAGCGACTATCGAGGGAGGATGTAGCCTCATCAAACACTAACACCGGAGAGCCTTTTAAAATCGCCCGCGCAATGGCCACGCGCTGTTTCTCCCCACCCGAGAGCTTTAAGCCCCGCTCACCCACTTTGGTATCCCAACCTTGGGGGAGCGACGCAATAAAATGCTCTAAATGCGCGAGTTTGATGGCATGGCGCACTTCTTCATCCGTCGCATCAGGACGGCCATAACGAATGTTCTCCACTAAGGAATCATTAAATAACACTGTATCCTGTGGCACTATGGCAATGGCGCGGCGCAATGCATCCTGGGTTAATTGGCGAATATCTTGCCCATCAATCAAAATGCGCCCTTGCTCCACGTCGTAAAAACGAAAGAGCAATTTGATGAGCGTAGATTTACCTGCGCCGCTATCCCCAACCACCGCAACCTTTTTCCCAGCCGCCACCTTAAAGCTGACGTTGCGCAGTATCGGTCTGTCATCGTAGCTGAAACTAACATGCTCAAAACTGAGCTCGCCGCGCTTCGGCTCAAAGTCTAGGGCATCGGGTCTATCGACTATGCGAGGGTGCTTATCGAGCAAACTGAACATCCGCTCGATATTGGCTAGGGCTCCGCGGATTTCACGGTAGACAAATCCCAAAAAGTTGAGCGGCATAAAGAGCTGCATCATAAAGGCATTGATCAGTACAAAGTCACCTAAGGTCATCTCATTATTAGTCACCTTATAGGCGGCTAACGCCATCATCGCCGTCATCGCTAACGCGATAATCAGCGCTTGGCCACCATTGAGAGCAAATAGTGATAAACGATTCTTACGTTTAGCCACTTCCCATTGGTCTAAGGCTTGGTCATATCGATCCGATTCATACTTTTCATTATTAAAATACTTCACGGTTTCATAGTTGAGCAGACTGTCGATGGCGCGGGTGTTGGAGAGTGAGTCGGCCTTGGCCGCATCACGGACGTATTCGGTGCGCCACTCAGTCGCCACCACCGAAAACCAAATGTAGGCCATCACAGAGGTAAAAGTGATAGCGGCAAAGGCAATGCCATAATTAAAAAAGAAAATACCAATAACCATGGCGATTTCTAGCAGGGTCGGCACTATGTTAAACACCATAAAGCGCATCAAGAAGCTCACGCCACTGGTGCCGCGCTCAATATCCCTCGACAAACCGCCCGTGCGCCGCTCTAAGTGAAAATCCAAATCGAGTCGATGCAGGTGGTCGAACACCGCGAGGCCCAATCGGCGAATGGCCCGCTCTGTGACACGGCCAAATAGGGTGTCGCGGATTTCACCCGTGATCACTGTTAATAGCCGCACTGCGCCGTAGGCTAAAACTAAACCGATGGGCACACTCAAGGCCTGCGCGGTTTTATTGGCATCTAAGGTATCGACTAAGTCTTTCAGAATAAAAGGTAAACCCACGCTGGCAAGCTTAGCGACGATAAGGCAAGACATGGCTAGCGCCACCCGCCCCTTGTATTCGAGCAAATAAGGCCAGAGCAACTTAACCACATGCCAATTGAGCTTATCGATGGGACCTTCAAAATACAGTGTTGGGCGCATATGTCTAAACCTTTGCCAAAGTCGCTCAATTGTAGCAGCATGGCGCACGTTAAGGCGAAACCAAACAAGGAAAGTTTGAATAAAATCAATCAGATTTTTCTGACAGACAAAAAGCGGCCCGCTTGGCAAAATATCTCTGGCTTACCGAAATAAAAATGTCATGCTAACGACTTACGCTCAGAGAGTTGGCAAAGCGAATATTAAGGTGAAAAAATTCTGAAACAAGCTTGGCTTTATCAGAACAGTAACCGCTAAAATAGGCCAGAACATCAAGGGTTCGACTGTTGATTATTTTGTCGGTTTTACCCAAAATGTCCCTCGGACTAAAGATTTCAAGCAGCAGGATTTGCAAACATCTGGCCGCAGATCCGTGTGTACAAGCTAGTTCCGCACTCGTTCTGCGATAACATTAAAGATAACTCAAATAAATCAAGATCAAAGGATGCTTTATGTTGGATTCAGCTAAAGTTCAATACCCGCCATTACCACTGATCCAAACTTGGGTGTGGATGATGATCGAATCAGGCAATCCAGAAATTCAGGACAAAGGCAGAAATAACCTGATTGCTGCTTTTGGTAGCTTGGCCAAAGCTAACGAATACTTAGCCGAAATGAGCAAGAAATAATAAAAATAAAGGCGCCGGGATAGCGCCTTTATTTTTGGTCTTAAACCCGATTAAACCCGCTGACGACGTTCGATAACACTCTGATTTAACACTGCGAGTAAACGCTCGGTATCGTCCCAACCAATACAGGCATCCGTGATGCTCTGACCGTAGCATAACGCTTGGCCTTCAATCAGATCCTGACGCCCTTCCACTAAGTGGCTTTCAACCATCACACCAAAAATCGCCTTATTACCCGCGGCCACTTGCTCGGCCACATCGTTCGCGACATCCATCTGGCGTTGATATTGTTTGCTGCTATTGGCATGGCTAAAGTCGATCATAATGTTATCGACCAGCTTGGCTTTTTTCAGTTGTTCGCTGATCTGCGTAACATGGCTGGCACTGTAATTTGGCTCACGGCCGCCACGCAGAATGATATGGCAATCGGGATTACCTTTGGTGGACACAATCGCCGAATGGCCAAATTTGGTTACCGATAAGAAGTGGTGCGGCGCATTCGCGGCGCCAATAGCATCGATTGCCACCTTAATCGTGCCATCGGTGCCATTTTTAAAGCCTACAGGACAAGATAACCCCGAGGCCAATTCACGGTGCACCTGCGATTCTGTAGTGCGCGCACCAATCGCGCCCCAGCACATCATATCCGCCACATATTGCGGGGTGATCATATCGAGGAATTCACCCGCGGTAGGCATGCCAGAGTCATTCAAATCGACCAAGAGTTTACGCGCGGTACGCAAACCATCGTTCAGTTTGAAGCTGTTATCCATATAAGGATCGTTGATGAGTCCCTTCCAACCCACTGTAGTACGTGGCTTTTCAAAATAAACACGCATCACCACTTCGAGCTGATCTTGATAACGTTCTCTGAGCGCAACCAGTCGCTGACCATATTCCAATGCGGCCTTAGGATCGTGAATTGAGCAAGGACCAATGACCACTAACAAACGATCATCTTGGCGGGCAAGAATGTTATGAATGCTTTGACGGGCGTTAAACACAGTTGCAGCAGCATTTTCGGAGGCAGGAAATCGTTCTAGAATCGCAATTGGTGGAAGTAACTCTTTGACTTCATTAATGCGAACGTCATCATTTTGGTAATACATAATTTACTGCTCCAACTCTCGTGTTTAGGCTATTTTTATCGCTGCAATAGGGGATCTCAACTGCAATACTGAGTTCAATTTATCCAGTCTGCGCCGCTAATGCAACCAAGTTGTCTCCATTTCAAGAAATCAGCTATAACGTATTGTTTTAACATATTTTTAAAAAATACAAATTCAAATATTTCAATGTGATATGCAAACTAAAGCCAAACGAGTGTTGGGGCTGGAAGCAAACGGTGGTGAAAGCGGAAATAAAAAACCTCCTTTGCCAGTAGTTAAACGCAAACAAAGGAGGTTGAGTAAAGGATTAATGTTGCTGCATGGCCTGCAGTTTTGCCTGATAGCGATGTTTATCTGTGGCTTCGCGGCTTAGAGCCATCGCTTTTTCCATATTGAGTTTGGCACGTTTTTCATCGCCCAGCGCCCAATAGGTGCGTGACAGGCCAAAGAAAAACTCATGCCGATAATCGGCTTTATCCACGGCTCTTTGATACCAAGCGAGCGCCTCGCTGTATTGGTGTTCGTCATAGGCCTGTTCGCCCATATCGTAGTAGTAATAAGGATTACGAATACGCGCTAACTCCAGCACTTTATTGACCTGTGCCCACTCTTCTAAACGGCCTTGATCACCTAAAATCACCGCCAAATTATAAAGCGTCGTCATATCATCGGCATCGTATTTGAGTGCATAGCGATAGACTTGTTCGGCCCGCTTTTCATCGCCCTTGTGGCGATAAATCACAGCTAAGGTGTTGAGCGCAGGAATAAAGTGTCCAGATTTTAAGCCCGCTTTAATCAGCGCATAGGCGCGGTCTAAATCCCCTTCAACCAAGGATTCGGCGGCCATATTGTTATAAAACATGCTGGTTAAGGTCTGGCGATTGATTTGCACTTTGTTGTAGCCTCGCAGAGCTCGCTCGGGCATAAAGTCGACCAGAATCGCATGGGCCGACACATACACTGTGTGTACGCTCTCGGCGGGTAGCAAGCGTAGATTGACATGGCCGTTGATCAGATAAAACTCGCCCTGTTTGTCCCACACGGGTTCAATCGCAATATCTTGAAACTCAGTGCCAATTTTAAACACATCCGCTAAGGCCGATGTCATCACCACCAACGACATACAATTCCCCGCGCGCTGGGCGTAGGTTTCGCTGGCGGTTTGAGTCAAATTATCTTGATAGTGAAAATCGCTGTGGCCGCCATCTTGGTTAGCATTGATATAACTGGCTAACCATTCATGCACCGCGACGGGGTTTTTAGTCGATAAGCTGTAACGGTCGTAGGCTCGCCTGACATCGGCAGCCACAGAAGGTGGAAGGCTAAAAATATCCTCAACGCTCGGAATATTACTGACTGATTTAAATAACGAATCTGCAAATAAGGCATCGATTTCATCATCACTAGGTTTTGGGGCTGTCGAGCTGCAACCCCATAAGAGTAAAAGTAATAATGAGCAGATAATGCCGCTAGAGATGGTGCGCAGTTGTATCATGAGATGTCCCCCAGACCATAAGGCTCCTATTTGAGCTTATTACACTTGGCCAAAAAGACGTCATAAAATGGTTACAAAAAAATAACGGCCTGCCACAAAGGATTGCGGCAGCTTAAGGGTTAACGCTGCACCGGAGGGTCAACCTTGATATACACATCCTGCTGCTGATAACGATAAGGGCGGTAGTTATCCTGACCACAAGTAAAGTAGCGGTAAGGCTTTACCTGCGCGATACAACCGAGTGGCAAGGCCTGCAGAATTTGAATTTGCTCCTGTCTTCTCAAGGATTCCTGCCATTCATAATCTTTTAGCACTTGGTCGCGCACCGCAAAGGCATCGAAAGGCTCATCCGAGCGAGTCACTACGACTTGCCCCGCAAAAGCGGGCAAGGCTAAGAGTGTACTCAAAATGCCCCCAAGCAAGCAGGTACGTCTGATTTTTACTGTGAGATCAAAGATTAAGCGCATCATTCGCTCCTTGTGGTATCAGCATGGCAGCCGAAGACCCATAAAAAAAGCAGAGCACTTGGCTCTGCTTTACTATCCTCTTATCCCTGAGAGGCATCAAGTCATATCAACACCAGTTAGCCTGCACTTTTGACAGTCACAAACTCTGGGTAAGCGTCGATACCACAGTCAGACGCATCCATACCGTTATATTCTTCTTCCTCTGTAACACGGATGCCCATGGTCATCTTGAGTACAAACCACACCGCAAACGATGCGCTAAATACCCATGCGAAGATAATCGCTGCGCCAGTTAATTGCGCTGTGATAGTCGCGTCGGCATTCGATAAGGGTACACACATCAAACCGAGGAAACCCGCAACACCGTGCACAGAAATCGCGCCCACTGGGTCGTCAATCTTGATTCTGTCCAGACCCACGATAGAGAACACGACTAAACCACCAGCCACCACACCAATCACCCCTGCCATCAGCAGCGAAGGCGACAGCGGATCCGCAGTAATCGCCACCAAGCCCGCCAGAATGCCATTTAAGATCATGGTTAAGTCCGCTTTACCCCAAATCATTTTGCACACAACTAGGGCAGAGATAGCACCAAAAGCGGCCGCGGTGTTGGTGTTTACGAAGACCTTAGCGACAGAGCTAGCGTTGGCCGCATCTGAAACCATTAATTGTGAGCCACCGTTGAAACCAAACCAGCCCATCCACAGGATAAACATCCCTAAGGTTGCCATTGGCAGGTTAGAGCCTGGGATAGGGTTGACTTGGCCGTTAGGGCCATATTTACCCTTACGAGCACCGAGCAGTAACACCCCAGCGATAGCCGCAGCAGCACCTGTCATGTGCACAATACCGCTACCCGCAAAGTCCACAAAGCCTAAGCTAGAGATAAAACCTTTACCCCAAGTCCAGTAGCCTTCAACGGGGTAGATAATGCCTGTCATCACCACGGAGAAGAACAGGAAAGCCCATAACTTCATTCGCTCCGCCACGGCGCCAGAGACAATCGACATCGCCGTTGCCACAAACACCACTTGGAAGAAGAAGTCAGATTCTAAGGCATGGTTTGCATCGTCGGCTTGTGAGCCAATCAGCGTACCGAGTGAAGGCAACCAACCGCCTTCGGCATTGTCGACGTACATAATGTTGTAGCCAATCAATAGATACATCACACAGGCAATCGCGTATAACACCACGTTTTTAGTTAAAATTTCGGTGGTATTTTTAGAGCGCACTAAGCCGGCTTCGAGCATGGCAAAACCCGCCGCCATCCACATAACCAAAGCGCCTGAAATCAAAAAATAAAAGGTGTCGAGTGCAAAGCGCAGTTCAGAGACTGTCACGCCTAATTTTGTTAGTTCTTCCATCTTCCGCCCCCTATAGCGCTTCAGTGTCGAGTTCACCCGTACGAATACGGATGGCATGTTCTAAGTCGATAACGAAAATCTTTCCGTCACCAATTTTTCCCGTATGAGCCGCACTGGTAATCGCCTCAATCAGCATGTCGAGATTTTCTGCTTTAGTGGCAATTTCTAGTTTTACTTTTGGCAAAAAATCCACCTGATACTCGGCGCCACGATACAACTCTGTGTGCCCCTTTTGACGGCCAAAACCTTTAACCTCGGTCACCGTCATCCCCTCAATACCAATACCGGCGATAGCTTCACGGACATCATCCAATTTAAATGGCTTGATGATAGCGCTGACTAGTTTCATCCTGACCTCCAAAAAACGCGATTGTTATTAACTTGTAGCCAAGATAATTCAATCATCAGGCCAAAATTTTAATTTATTGATTTTAAATAAATAATAAAGAATACGCCTGAATTAACCGATTAAAAATGCACCAGACTTGTGCAAGCGTGAGGGCGACGCACTCTTTTAGTGAGCAATTTAAGTGCACGCCATATTCGACCTTTGCCCTATTGGTGAGGCTGCCCAATTAGGGTTTACTAACAGTGCAAAAAACAAACAATTCACAAAATAAGCAGAGCAATCGCTAAACGATGCCTTTATTCCACCCGCGCAGAAGGAACGCCCGATGTTAAAACCCGAAGAATGTGTACTCGTTATCGTCGATGTGCAGGGAAAGCTCGCTCAGATCATGGATAACTCAGCCAAGCTTCATCAGCAGTTGAGTACGCTTATCCAAGGCGCACAACTGTTTGAAATCCCCATCCTCTGGCTTGAGCAATTACCTGCAAAACTTGGCTCGACCACAGAAGAGCTAAAAACCTTGCTCGAAAGAACTGGCTCGCCCATTGCCAAGCAGCACTTTAGCGGTTGGTATTGTGATGAATTTGCCAATGCACTAACCCAAACTCGGCGCAAACAGGTGCTGCTCGCGGGGATAGAAACCCATGTCTGCGTGTACCAAACTTGCCGCGATCTGCTCGACCAGCACTACTCAGTGCACCTCGTTGCCGATGCTGTTTCTTCCCGCAGCGTTGACAATAAACAGTTGGGCATCCAGATGATGACAGCCAAGGGAGCCACTCTCACCAATGTGGAGTCACTGTTATTTGAACTGCAACACGAAGCCCAAGGCGACCGATTTAAGGCGCTGATTAAGTTGATTAAATAAGGCTGATTAAATGAGACGAGAAGAGAGCTTATTCAAGCTCTCTTTAGTATTCAAAACGCGGCAACACAAACGGCATAGTTGGCACTATTGGCATAACTGCGAGAACTATAGCCGCTAGGGGCGACAGAGATAATGCCGGCCACGAATTCCGTCTCATTGACAGTGCTAGACCAAGAGTCAATCGTCGAACTCCACTGCGCACGTTGATAGGCGGCGCGACTCTCGCCGTACCCATAGAGAGTGTTTAACTCCTGCTCCGTTGGCCTGCGCCAATTATCTTTATCGGCAAACTCGAGTGAAGCCAATTTTTGGCACCAGCGGTCAAACTGACCCTCGACGCCAACCTTCGCCTCATTACCCTTTGCCGCTTCGGTGCCGGGTAAGATGACGCCTTTACCGTCCTGACGAAACAGGGCATATTCCCCTCGGCTCGGGCCAAATACAAACTCCTCCTGCACGTTAAACGTCATCGCATAGCTATCGCCACTGTTGTTGGCATCATCTTGCTTAAGATAACCCAAGGCGTTCATCACGGCGATGGAAGGCGAACTGCTAAACCATTTCGTCTGACGATCACTTTTATCGTAAAGCGCTTTGATTTTTAAACAATTGGTTGATGTCAGAGTGCGGTCGTTATTATCGAGGCCGCCATCAAAACTAGTATCGATTGGCGTACCTTCGACGTGGCCACACAGGGGAATTTGTTCTTTTTGGCGACATTCTGTCAGTAAAAACAACAGCACTATGGCACTGCTGATAATGGCGATTTTAGTGGGATTAATCATGACAACAAACCTTAATCCTGTGTTGATAAAAAGACAGTACAGCTAATCCAGAATTCCCTCCCAGATCAGCCTTAACTGATTGGCTCGATTAGGCTATAGCGCTTTAACCACGGCTTCCTGCACCAGCAGTTGGTCGTTCTTGTAAACCAACAGCTCACCTATGGGTCTTTCTTCGGCGCTCAGCACTATTACATCGCAGACATAGAGATAGGGGCCGCTTTTAAACTGGAAGGAATGATTACCGCCGTTACCATCGAGAACTAACTTCCCCTTTTTGAGGACTAAATCAGGTTTCTCGCTCATGGATTTGCCCTTTGCCCAGGCGGCATAACGGTATTGCTGACGGTCGAGGGCATCGACACGAATGATGAATCGCGCGGTTTCCCACGCCAGCTCAGGGCTAGCAAACTCGCGTACACTCTCGTGTAGCATCGCTTTTTGCTGCGCGATCAGTTCATCCCTTAACTTGGCTTCCTCTGGGCTTTGGTAATTAATGCCCGAGATTTTGCCATCAAAATCCAACCAGACACTGCCGTGATCGAGCATGATGCCGCGCCAGCCCATAGTCTCCCAGTTACTCTCTGTGGTCGAATTGGCGATTTGACTCAGCAACTTGCTATCAAAGACTTGCTGAAATCTCGTCAGCAATTGCTGTGGATTTTGCACATCGGGGAGCGGATATTCCCGCTGGAGGGGATAAGAGATTTGCTCGGCAATCGCCTGACGATCACCCGCCTTGGCCGCATCAATCAAAGCTTGCACCTGCGGCACGTATTCCGCCTCTAAGGCAGCCAGAGCCTGGGGTGCAGTGCTAAGACTCCCTAGCAGCAAGCCCGTATAAAGCCCTAAACGCGAGAGTCGATTAACCGCTGAAAAACCTTGATAAAACGGGCGACAAGACATGATTTATTCCTTTAAAGTCAAAAACATCCAAATTAAGACTTAGCAAGGATACCATAGCTAAGGAGGGATAAACACACACAATCCCCCCATGCTGATGTGCTGTGAGTCGAATCATAGCCTCGCTCGCAGCACCTTAAGCCAACAGCAAACTCGAGACTATCGCCACCGCCACCGACATAAAGATCACCCCAATCACCCCATCGATGATAGGCGTGAGTCGTTGCAGCTTTTGCTGCACCTTAGCTTTAGAGAGCATCAGCGCCAGAAAGCCAAACCAGAGCAGTGACAACACAAATAACATTAACGCGGCAGCGAATTTAGTCACGGGTGTCACGCTCGGGGTGATCAAGGCGGAAAACAAGGTTAAGAAAAACACTAAGGCTTTAGGATTCAATAAATTGGTATAAAGCCCCCTCATAAAACCCTGTTTGGGTGATAAGGCGTTTACCGCGCCCGCAGTGGGCATATCAACGCTGGTTTCCGATGTTGTTTCAAATCCAGAGGGATCTGCGCCCTCGCCGTTCAATACGGTTTTGGGTTTACTGAAAAAAGACACCGCAGCCTTAAGCGCGCCAAATCCCATCCACGCCAAATACGAAGCACCCAGCAATTGCACTAACAGATACAAAGTATGGGAGCTTTTAATCACTAAGCTGACGCCAGTTAAACTCAAAATGGTATGGGCTAAAATCGCCACCGATATTCCCGCCGCCGTGGCAATTGCGGTGTTTCGCGGCTGCGACGTAGCAATCTTCACCATAATGGCAAAATCCGGCCCAGGGCTGACTAAGGCTACGCAGTGAATAACGGCTAAGGTGACTAACAGGGATACATCCATCAATAGGGCTCCGCAAAAACAGATAAGAACGCCAGTATGCCCAAGCCTGCTGCAACTGCATTGTAAGAAATTGCACGCGGCTAATTTACCGAGACAAATTATACCAATGGTATTAAAGCATGCGCCGCTGGAATTGGACGGGTGAGAGTAAAAAGGCCTGCTTAAACGCCTTATTTAAATGACTCTGGTCGAAAAAGCCTAACTGCTGCGCCACATCTACCACTAAGGCGCCATGGGTTAAGGACTTTTTCGCTAACTCTAATCGCACTCGCTTCAGGTAGGCATGGGGTGTCATCCCAGTCGCCAGTTTAAATTGGCGTAAAAACTGGAACTTACTCAAGTTAACCTCATCGGCCAACGCCTCGAGCTGGGTGTTTTGCCACGGCTCATCGTGAATTTTCTGTTTGATGCGATTTAGCTGTTGCCATGATAAGCCCCTATCCTGCCTTAAATTCAGCATTCCCGTGGGGTGGCGCGTCAATAACAGCTGCATAAAGTTCAGTAGGTGCGACTCGGCCGCAAGCTCAGAACATTGACCTTGGATAAGCACATCATGTAGCTGGATAAAGTATTGATATAACGCGGGATCATCCACCATGGGCGCATTAAAGAAATGGGCCTTGAGCCCCATCTCTTGGCTAATGCTGTTCATATACTCCACGGGGATCGACATCACCTTAACCCGATAACCTTCGGCGTCGCGGCTTTGTCCATCGTGGGTTTCATCGGGATTGAGGGTCGATAACCCATGTTGCCCGAGCTGATAACGACTGCCTTTATTGATAAATTGCTGCGCCCCTTGAGTCACCACGCCTAAGTGATAATCCAGATGCACGTGTTTATCAAAACTGAAATGCGTAAATTCCGCCTGACTCAGTTCAATGCCCGAGAGGCTGGGATGGCGCCAGTAATTGATATTTTCAACGGGAGTCACACGGCTCATAGGGCAAGCTTAATCTCACTCGGCAAAGACAACTTTAGATACTACTCATTCTAGCCGCCGAGATCTTGGCTCGAATAGTAAATTATTGCAGCGCCCGGCCCAAAAATACAAAACGCCCGAATGCGGGCGTTTTGTGAAAACCAACATGCTGGATTAGTGCGAATGACTGCCGTGGCCGCCTTGCGCCTCAATGGCATGGCCTTCGCTGTTATAAAAACCACTGCTACCGTGTTCGATAAAGCCTTGGTTGATCATCTTAGCGATAAAGGGGTCGGACTCACTGTCGCCCACATCGGCAAAATCAATGTCTTGATAATTCTGGGTTAAAGCAGCAAATGCTTCGTGGCTGTAAGGCTCAACCTTGAGCAACTGATAACTTAAAACTTCACCTAAATTAAATTGCTGTGGCAGCTCAATGCTGGCAATCCAGTCGAGCTGGCTGTCCATGCCATTCACCTTACCTTCGAAGCCTTGAGCCGCAAAACAAGGCAATTGTTTTAGCTCAGTTTTTGCCAAGTTAGCAGGCAATGCAGGAGACACTACATGGTACAACTGCTCGCGGTCGTGCTGAATATTTAGCGCCCTTAAGTCGCCCTTGCGATAGGTGACTGAGCGTTTTTCAACGGGGAAATAACGCACATATTCGCCATTGGGTGCCCATTGTTCAAATGTGGTGTTATCCCGTTGAATAATAAAATCTTGTCCGTCTCTTAGCAGGGTCATCTGCCAGCTTTGCCCCTTAGCATTGGTGACTTGGTACTGGGCTTTTAAATGGCTGGCCTCAAGTGTTGCGCATTGTGCATTGGCCTGATTGGCAGAAGCAGCGCTAACGGGAGTGGCTAAGGCCATCACAGGGGAGGCTAACGTCGATACCAGAGTGACTAAGAGGAGTTTATTCATGTTATTTCTCACTTACACGCTAATTTTATAACTCGCATTACTGACTAATGTCTTTACAGACAGTTAGATAAATGCCGATGGCAGGACAGCCCGCCATCGGCATTTGGTTTACTTCGCCGCCATTGCAGCTTCCGCTTTCGCGACTAAGTCTGCCGCACGGTTCATCACGTGGAAGATATGGTTTTGTTCAACCGTACCTTGGACCAGATCCGAGCTGGGGCCACGGGCAAAAATCGCCACGTCTTCACCCGCATGGGTTTCATCGCTTAATGGCACTAACGCTTCTTGATGGAAACCAGCACTTTGCGTATCCACAAAGTTCAAGTCTTTACGGCCTGAATCCACTGGGAAGTTATAACGCTCATCGCCACCCGTCGCTAATGACGCATAACCCATACCGTTGGCATAACCTACTGTCGTGTAAGGTAAACCGTTAGCATCGGTTGAGTTAGTCACTTCGGCGATACCGTTCGCATCGTTACTCTTCACCAGACCTAGGATTGGGTTACCACGGGTCGGATAACCTGCGATGGTGAACACATGGCTGTGGTCAGCCGTCACCATTAACAGAGTGTCGTTTGCCGAGGTTTTTTCCATCGCAACACGGACTGCTTCTGAAAGCGCAACTGTGTCGTACAGGGCACGAGCGGCGTTACCCGCGTGGTGCGCATGGTCGATACGACCCGCTTCGACGATCAGCACATAACCTTTGGTGTTTTTCTTAAGAATATCAATCGACTTAGCAGTCATTTCTGCGAGCGATGGCTCACCCGTTACGCCCGCTTCGGTACGGTCGTAGTCGTATTCCATATGGGATGAGTTGAACAGACCCAATAAATGGTCAGTGCTCTTCACATCCACATTGAGGAAGCCGTCTCTATCCTGAACGTAGGCAGCATTAGTGTACTTAGCTAACCATTCGGCAGTCAGATCGCGACCATCGTTACGCTTACCCGCTTTACCTTCTGGATCAATCAAGGTTTTGGGGATAAAGCTGCGGCGACCACCGCCCATCATCACGTTTAAGCCATTGCCATAGTTAAAGTCGAGCATTTGCGCGGCGATGTCTTTACAACCATTGGTCACGGCTTCGGCAGGCAGGTTTGAGTCGGCTTCCCAGTCACGCTCTGGCACGTGGGCATAAGTTGCCGCAGGCGTTGCGTGGGTTAAACGCGCCGTAGTCACCACACCAGTAGACATACCCGCCATGGCGGCCAGTTCCAGTGATGTCACTAAGTTTTGATCTTTGGTCGATGCGCAGTTAGCACGCACTACGCCTTCGGCCTGTGAAATCACGCCGACATCGGTTTTCACCCCAGTCATCATCGCCGACATAGTGCCCGCAGAATCTGGTGTTTGACCATCGACGTTATAGGTCTTAGATAAACCGACGTAAGGCAAGGTTTCGAAAGATAAAGAGTTTTCTTCACCCGTTTTGCCCTTTAATTGACCTTCTAAAATACGCGCCGCAGTGATAGTCGAGACACCCATGCCATCGCCGACAAATAGGATCACGTTTTTCGCCGCGCCCACATCGTTGTTAACGCTCAGGCCATCGGCCTTAGTCACGCGAGCCTGTGCATCGACATACCATTGGTTGACTGCGGTCCAGTCTTTACCGTCGCTGCCATTGGAACCGTTAGAACCATTCGAACCCGGCGTACCTGCCGCGCCGTTGTCACCATCGCTACCGCATGCGGCTAAACCCAGCATGGCAGAGATTGCGAGTACCAGTAATTTCTTATTCATTTTTAACTCCAAAAGTGAGAACTGTAGGTCGCAGCCGACCTATTAGTACTTAGTGCCGCCAAGCTGCTGGGCTTGGTTGATAATGTGGAAGATCACGTTCTGCTCAATCACGCCCTGTACCAGATTCGAACCTGGACCCATTGCGTGTAAGCTGATGTCTTCACCGGCGTGTGTCTCACTTTCCATTGGGATAAGTGCTTGTTGCATGAAGTCTTTATCTTGAGTATCGACTGAGGTTAAGTCGTCACGCACGCCAACCACAGCGCCTGGGCCGTTGGTGTAGGCCAGCGTAGTGTAAGGCTTGCCGTCGTTAGCGAGGGCTAACGAACCATCCACATCGTGGACTAAACCTAAAATCGGGTTACCGCGTTTTGGGTAGCCTGCAATGGTAAAGACATGGCTGTGGTCAGCCGTTACCATGATGAGGGTGTCATCGCTGCTGGTTGCATCTACTGCGGCTTTCACGGCGTTAGATAACTCAACCGCATCGGTCAAGGCGCGGCTAGCATTGCCCGCGTGGTGACCATGGTCGATACGACCCGATTCCACGATCAGCAGGAAGCCCTTATCGTTTTTCTTTAAAATCTCGAGGGATTTCGCGGTCATTTCTGAAAGTGATGGCTCACCACCAACGTCATCGGCGCGGTCCGCTTCGTATTCCATATGGGATGGGTTAAAGAGGCCAAGTAAGTGATCGGTATTGGCGGCATCGATAGCATCGAAGCCTTTTTTGTCCCACACGTAAGCCGCTTTGCTGAAGTTTTCGACCCACGCTTTAGTCAGGTCTTTGCCGTCTTTACGTTTACCAGCTTTGTTCTCACCGTCAGTGACTTCTTTCGGTAAGAAGTAGCTGCGACCACCACCCAGTGCCACGCTGAGTGAGTTGGCCTCATCGCGCATTACCAGTTGGCTGGCGATATCGGTACAGCCATTCGCAACGGCTTCGGCTGGCAGGTTAAAATCACCTTCCCAATCGCGTTCTGGCGATTTAGCGTAAGTCGCAGCAGGCGTCGCGTGAGTTAAACGGGCAGTCGTGACAATCCCGGTCGATAAGCCTTTGGCATTGGCAAGGTCGACCAGAGAAACGAGTTCATTACCTTTAGAAGACAAACAGTTACCACGTAAACTGGTGTCAGAAATCGAGATGATACCGGCTTTGGTTTTTACCCCAGTCGCCATGGCGGTCATGGTACCTGCGGAGTCGGGCGTTTGCTGGTTAGTGTTGTAGGTTTTCACTAACGCCGTGTGGGGAAACTGCTCGAAACTTAAGAAGTTTTCTTCACCGCCTTGGTTACCCGTTTGCTGCTGTCCTTGCAGAATACGGGCGGCAGTTAAGGTTGAAATACTCATGCCGTCGCCGACAAAAAGAATCACGTTTTTAGCTGTTTTCTTGGTTTCAACCTGCGCTTTAGCCGCAACATTGGCTGCACTGTCTTTAAACCACTGACTGTCAGTTTGGGTTGCGGGTAAGACTGCAGCGTGGGCTACAACCGTCATTAAACTGCAGGAGATAGCTGCAGCGATCCGTTTAATATTCATCACGTTCATCACCGATTTTATTATTGAGTGTATGAGGGTATTCCCTTAAGAGGCGCCCACATTTTCAATACTTTATATGACGAACTGGCGTGATTTTAATGGCGTTTTTATTGCAGCAAGATGTCGAAATGATTGCAGTAAACAGAATAGAAAACGCTAAGCTTATCCTCGTTGCGGAATAAGCTTAGCGTATAGACTGGTGCTAGCAATGGTCACTCGAGAATGGTCACTCAAATTAGAAACGATAACTGACACTCACCCGCACCATGCGCGGCTCCACGGGATGATAATGCAAATCTTCCACGCCTTCAGCTGACTCACCCGCTAGGCGAGACTCGTAGAAATAATCGATATCGTGGTCTTTGCTATCAAATATATTCAATAGCTCGAGTTTAGTATCGAAGCCCGATAACTGATAACCCAGGGCCAGGTTCACTAAGGTGGTGTCATCGGCTTTATGTTCATCAAAACTATCGAGAATTCGCTCACCTAAATATTTCAGCCTGACACTGGTATACCAACCATCGCAATCGGGACGATAGGTAATGCCCGCACTGCCAACAAAGGGCACTGCACCATCGACATATTTGCCTTCATCGAGTTCATTTTCGGTAAAACGGGCACGGGTCCAGGCCAGTTCCATATCTAAGCTCAAGTCATCGTTAAGCCAATAATAGGCTGTGACTTCAACGCCGTAACGCTCAGAGGCACGGCTGGGTTCGGTATTGCCCGCATCGCCGACGAAGAGTAGTTCAGAGTCGAGTTCCAAATACCAAAGCGCCGCCGAGAAGTTAATAAAGTCGCGATCATAGTATTTGACCCCAAACTCACCGCCATTGGAGCGCACCAACAAATCGACCTTTTCAACCGGATCGCCCGTGACAGGGTCGACCTTAATGGTTGCACCGCGGGCATCGTTAGAATGCAATCCCTGCCCCGCATTCATGTAGAGTTCCAGATTATCGTTTACTAGGTAGGAAGCGCCCACCTTTAAGCTCAACATGCCATCGGAAGCATCGCCGCTGTTGAGAGGATTATCACTATCCACCTGTACATCGAAATAGTCATATCTCAAGCCTAAATTTAAACGCCATTGGTCAGCAGGCAACCACTCTAGCTTGCCAAATAATCCCGTAGAGAGTTCCTGCACTTCATCGAGCCTCACAGTGCTGAGGCGTTCCCGTGCTTTAGTGTTATATAAACCCACGGCACCAATATCGTCGTAGCGCACATCGGCACCTAGACTGTAATTGATTTGTGTCCCCGCCAGACTCATCTGCCAGTCGCGTTTAACATCGCCGCCCCAAATGGTGCGCTCATCGACCTGCTCAAATTCATCGCCATTGATGGGATCGTTTAAGAAGTAGGTAAAGTTTGAAAACAGATCCATGGTCGAGCGTATGGCATAGGCATTGGCCTGCCAGTTACCGGCGTCATAATTCGCCGAAATGCTGTAACGACTGGCCTCACCGCCCACATCGGTGTCGAGTGAACCGTAAAAATCAATCAGCCCAGACTCCACCGCCCGCGCCGGAATTTGATCCGCCGAATTCCAGCTATTGTCGTAGGCCATCATAGTGAGGCTAAAGTCCCCGCCATTAAGCTTGGCAAGATAGCGGCCTACCACATTGATTTTGCTGACATCTTCCTTAATATCACTCCAAGGGCCATCGTAAGCCTGTAATTCTGTCCCTAAAATAAATCGGCCGACCTCGGTCTTCATATCCTGAGTGGCCACCAGCCGTTGATAACCGTATTCCCCTAAGGTCACCCCAACTTGGCGATAAGCGAGTTCATCGGCTAGCTGAATTTGCGCCGCACCCGCGCCGGAAAAGTCCGCCACTTCAGGATAATAAGCCCCTTTGGCATAACGGATTTCCCCTAATAGCTCAGGGATTAAAAAGTTAAGATCCGTATAACCTTGACCATGGCCGTGAGTCCGCATATTGACCGGCATACCTTCGACACGAGTATTAAAATCTGTGCCATGGTCTAAGTTAAAGCCGCGCAGAAAATACTGATTCGCCTTACCCGAACCACTGTGCTGAGTAACTATCATCCCTGGGACAAACTCGAGGATCTCCCCCGTGCGCAGTAGCGGGCGACTCTCGATTTCCGCCGCACCCACTATCCCTTCCGACGCCGAAGTACTATGGCCTAAGGTATTAATTTGCCTGCCACGCACTTCTAAACGCTCGATATTATCCGCGCTGTCGGCCATGGCTTGGTTTGATAAACCACAGAGGGGTAATAACCAAATACCTGATAAATAAACCTTGGCTCGCTTTCCTGCTACTGTCTGGAGCGGCTTCATTTTTCCTTCCCGAGTCAACGAATTGATGACGCGGATTTAACGCTGTCTTCACAGATAAAAAGCGGATCGAGCTCAAACTCTGCTGAATAAAAAATCACCGCCAGCAGTTATGTTTCAAATTTATGTGCCATATCGCACGTTATTATGAGCAAAAGGACAAAATGTCCGTATCGAGATCACAGTTATTACCTACTTCGCGCCACTCGCGCCATTGCTTCGGCCATGGAGGCAATCGACAAGAGGTAAAAATCCCTGAACCGAAAAAGTAGGACTAGCTATACTTTAAGCAATTAAAAAGGTTAAGGATGCCGTATGGAGACACCTAGTCACGCCGAGGGAAACATGGCTTATCTGTTAAAGATGCTGCTGGGGATATCATTGAGTCTAGCCTTGTGCTTGCCAATTAAGGCGAACGACAACACCAACACCGAGACACTCACCACAGGCAATCTGCCCACTATCACCATGGCGTTTTATGAAGATCCCTCCGATAACCTGTATTTTCGCTGGGGCGAATTAATTTATACCGAGGCCTTTGCTCGCCTAGGTTATCAATTTCGTTATCAAGTGGTTCCGCCCATACGCGCCAGCATGATGGCCGATACAGGGAAAGTCGATGGGGAACCCGCCAGAGTATTTGCCTACGGGTTGAAATATAAGAATTTAATTCGTGTAGAAGAACCCATACTCGAAAGTAAACTCACCGCCTATGCCATCAACCCCAATATCCAACTAACGGACTGGGGGTCACTGCTCAATCATCCCTACCGAATTGAATATTATCGAGGAATTTTCTATATCGAGCAGAAACTTGAGGGACTGGTGCCAGCGGATCGGCTAACCACTTCCTCTTCCCCCATCAATTCCTTTCGCCGGATGCAGCGAGACAGAATCGATATCTACATAGATACCGAAGCGATTGGGGAAAACGTATTGCAACATGCTGAATTCCAACACAGTAAAATTCACCCCGTGGGTGAGTTGGAGGAACTCATCAGCTTCGGTTACCTGCATAAACGCCATAAACCACTGGCAGTGAAACTCAGCGCGACCCTCAAACAAATGAAGCAGGAAGGTCTGTTCGAACGCTACAAACAGCAGGCCCATACTGAAATCGACCAAAGCATTGCCCACGAACAATAGATAACTCGCTTATAAATTACAGTATTTCATTTGGTTAACTTGAAAGTGCTTTAGCCTTTGCTACAGTCATACTTAATTCTACGAAATAGGGAGACAAAATTAGTTAATTATGGGGACCACTATCGCGTACTGCGATAAAGACTATCCAAGGAACAGATGAAAAACCAACAGGTTAATAACCATCTTCAACTTAACATGCGCCTATCTTTTCCTCGCCAACCCAGCCGTGGCGCTAGGAGTTCTGGATGAGTGGCAAGTTAAGGCAACTCATAGGTACATTGCAGCAACAGTCGCGCTCTACCGTCGCTAAGGTACTGTTGATTATTGGCATGTTTATCGGGATCTGCATCACCCTCGTCGTCCTCGTCTATATTCAGGGCAATATTTTCGATGGGGTGCGCACCTATGTCAGGGGCGAAGGACTCTGGGCCAAAGCGCAAAAAGATGCCACGTTTTACCTTATCCACTATTCCTACAACAAAAACGAAGTCGACTATCAACGTTATCTTGCAGCAACGGCTGTGATGCTAGGCGACAGGCAAGCTCGCGAGGCCTTACTCGCCTCGCCAATCGATGAGTTAAAGGCCAAAGAAGGCTTTATCCAAGGTTTGAATGATGAAAGAGATACTGAGTCTTTAATTTGGTTTTTTCGGCATTTTAACCGCACTCATTATATGCAACGGGCAGTAGAGATTTGGACCCTCGCCGACGAAAGATTTAACACTATGATGTTATTGGCAGACTCGATGCACGATGAGGTTTCCCAATTTGGAGGCAGTCCACCAGACCTTAGCCAATATCGGCAGCAGCTTATCCAGTTAAATGAAGAACTGCTCAGTTTAGAAATTGAATTCTCCTTAGTGCTTAGCGAAGGCGCTCGCTGGGTAAAACGCATTACCTGGTTAATCAGCTTAGGAGTCGTCTTACTCTTTATCAGCATAGGTATTTTGGTCAGCAGGCAGATCATCCGCAACATTGCAAAATCTGAAAAACAACTATTAATCAGCGAGTCACGATTTAGCAGCCTTAAAAATTCCGACACCATAGGCATTATTTCATGGCAGCTCGATGGCACCATCCACGATGCCAATGATCATTTTCTCCATATGTTAGGTTTTGACCGTGAAGACTTAGCCGCGGGTCTGATCAACTGGCGCTCACTCACGCCACCAGAGTTTGAGGCGAGGGATAACATCGCAATCGCCGAGCTTATCGAACTTGGCCACTGTCATCAGTATGAAAAACAGCTTATTAGCAAAACGGGTGCCCATGTGCCCGTCATGCTTGGTGCAAGCTTTTTAAATAGCAGCACCCAGGAAGGTGTCGCCTATTTTATGGATTTGACCAGCAGTAAGCAGGCCGAAGATAAACTGAGACTGGCCGCAACCGTGTTTAATGCCAGCACGGACGGCATCATAATCACAGATCCGCTGATGAGCATTATCTCTATCAATCAGGCATTTACCGATATAACCGGATTGACTGAGCAGAGTTTACATCAAGATGCCTCACGCTTTATTAATACGGGTCATCCGAATGAAGATGCCTATCAGGCCATGTGCAATCTGCTACAACCGGGGGAGCAATGGCAGGGTGAACTAATCAAGGAAACCGAATCGGGTTATCTGCCCTTAAGTGTGCGGATAAACACGGTAAGGAATGAGCACAACCGACTGACTCACTTCGTGATTGTGATAACCGATATTTCGGAGCGCAAAGCCGAAGAAGAACATTTACGCCACATTGCCCACCACGATGCCCTCACCAATCTTCCTAATCGGGTGTTATTCCATACCAAATTGGAGCAGGCGATCGTCCATGCGCAGCGATCCGATGGGATCTTTGCCATTCTGTTTCTCGACTTAGATAACTTCAAACCAGTCAACGATGAATTTGGCCACGATGTCGGCGATAAGTTATTGCAGGAAGTTGCCAAACGGCTCACAGGTAGCATTCGGCAAATCGATACCATCACTCGTCTAGGCGGTGATGAATTTGTGATTCTGTTGGAACACTTACCCAATGAGGAAAGTGTGCCCATTTTGATCCGCAAAATCACCCAGGCACTCACGGCACCCTACATTATCCATAAACATAAATTGCACATCGGAGTGAGCATAGGCTCGGCCATTTATCCCTGCCACGGCACCGATGCCAAGAGCCTGATCAACTATGCGGATCAAGCCATGTATGTAGTTAAAAAAGCCAACAAGCTAGTGCAATAATCTCTGTCACATCTCAAATATCACCATTGACCTTAAGGTCAATCCCACATATAAAGAACGTAAAATAAGCACTTAGAGCAAACTCATGGAAAGAGGCATTTTAGTTCGTTGGAACGATGAAAAAGGGTTCGGGTTTATTCAACCTGAACAACAGGGTAAAGACGTCTTTATCCATATTACCGTGCTTAAACACATGGCGAGAAAACCTCAGGTTGGCGATAGCATTCTGTATCGCACCGAAGTACAAAACGATGGCAAAGTGAAAGCCATCAAGGCCTCTATCGAAGGGGTCGCCGTCTTAGCTAACACCAGTAAAAGCCCACGCCGCAATGCAAATCCCCCGAGTCGCTCCCTATCAAATACCCTGCTGCCACTGTTATTAATCTTTGGCATCGGGATATTTGGTTTTAAAAAATATACCGAATTTGAGATTGCTCAGGCACCTAATGACACAGAGGTAGAAACAACGCCCCTGTATGAGCCTCAAACTCAATTTCAGTCAGCACCTCAGGCTCAGTTTCGCTGCGAGGCAGGTAAAACTCATTGCAGCCATATGCGCTCCTGCGCCGAAGCCACGTTTTACATCAAGAACTGTCCGAACACGCAAATGGACGGTGATGGCGATGGGCTCCCCTGCGAGCGCCAGTGGTGCAGTAAGTCTTTGTTTTAATATGCATGAAGGCGATATACCGGCTCTGACTCAACACCAAATAAAAACTAAGTCGCTGAGTTGAAAAGCTCAGCACTGCTTATGCTTCACCTGTCAGCTCTGAGTTCATTTAGCCGTTGTAGTGTAGTAACCTTGGGATGGTTATCCCCATCAGTTTGTAAGCCGTATTCCACAGGACACTCCATGCCTAACGCCCAAATCCATACCATTGAAACGTCCGAGCAACTCGACGCGCTACTAAAGCAATATGCGGCAGTTTTACTCCTCTTTGGGGCGCCAAGCTGTGGCGTGTGTCAGGCCCTAAAGCCTCAGATTACGGATTTGTTGGCGAGGGAGTTTCCCCAAATGGTGCTAGCGTATATCGATTGTGAAGCCCAAGGTGAGATTGCCGCCAGCTACCATGTCTTTAGTTTGCCGGTGGTAGAAACGGTATTTTACGGCAAAAGTTTTGGGCGTTTTTCGAAGGTGTTTTCCCTCGGCGAGCTCAAAGGGGCGATTGCCCGCCCCTATGGATTAATCGATGAGAACCAGCCTTAGGTTAGCGCTATTTTTGTAACTGTCTAAAGCCACTGTACTGAATGGGCGAGTCAGAGATTGGCGGCGTCAAGCAAGATAATCCCATCGTTGCCGGACTTAACTTAGCGTTAGTGGTTTTACCGCTGCAACCACAGCCCCCTTTAGTACCACAGCATCCGCCCTTGGCTAGATGTTTTAGGGATGCACGCCCCTGTGATGCCGCAGTTAAACGCAAGTTCACGTCCCGACTCAGGGCGAGCAGAGCCACTATCGAGAGTTGATTATCCCCTTGGCTAACGCTGATCCCGGCATCAAGCAATTTACCTAACATCCGCTCGCCAATATGTTGCACCACCACAATATCGGTTTTCTGGGCGCGAATGGCATCTAACAAGGCTTTTTTATCTTGGCAATTGCCGCCAAGGGCGGGATTAGGGATAGAAAGTAAAAGCTGATGATTTTCATCGTAAAAGCTCACTTGCTGCGCCTTAGTAAAATGGCTGGCAAGCCGTCCACGACTAATAGGAAGGGCGATAATCATACTGGGTCCTTATCGTTTGAAACAGGTAACTTCAGCACCAGCCCTTGAGTGACAGCGGTCGCCACTTTTTTACGGGCACTGGCGAGTAGATAACCAAAGGTTTGCCGTGAGATCCCCATTTGCGCTGCAGCCTCAAGCTGACTCAGACGCTGAACATCGCCAAGTTCTAGGGCTTCGAACTCATCGGCAGCTAAAAGGATTTGGGATAAATTAGCCGCTAGTATGCCATTAGGTTTAAACAGGCTACAGGGCACGCAACTCGATAATTGACGGCACTTTTTGGGTCTTGGCATCTGTGATTGCACCTCAGGGCAAATGTCGGTGCACAGAAAGTAATAGTCTGTTCACCTCGAATAGTTTTTGGCGTACGCCAAAAACTATTATTGTCATTTAGGGCATCTAAACCGAGGGAGTCATCACAGTTTTGTTCATAGAAATGATGAGTTTTAGTTCGAAAGATGAAATCGCTTATGAATCAGCTCCATAACTCACCTCCACCGAATAACCTTCATCCTGCTTGATAAAATCGACAAAGTTTTTGATGGCGGGTAAAGCATCTTCCCTATGGTGGGAGACATACAGCAATTGGCTAAGATGGTGCTCGGCAATCATGTCCAAAGCCCGCATCACTAAAGTGCGATTGATAAAGTCGAGCCCTTGATATGGCTCATCCAAAATCAATAATAACGGCTGTTTAATCAAGGCTCGACCTATGAGCAATAGCCGCTGTTGGCCGTAATCCAGTTTTTTAAAACCTGTGCTGGCAAACTCGCTCATATGCAATATCGCTAACCATTCCTTGGCCAGATCCAATTGGGGTTTAGTGGGCTTGTGATACAGGCCAATGGAATCGTAAAAGCCCGATAACAAGACATCGAGCGCCGAGCAACTGACGCGGTACTGTAAATGCAATGCCGACGACACTATGCCAATCCGTTGTTTAATTTGCCAAATGCTCTCGCCGCTGCCACGGGGCCGGCCAAAGAGGGTAATGTCATTGCTGTAGCACTGGGGATGGTCGCCCAAAATCAGCCCGAGCAGAGTGCTCTTGCCACAGCCATTGGGGCCTCGTACTTGCCAATGCTGACCCGCACGAATCTGCCAATTCACTCCTTTAAAAATCAAGCCGCTGACATATTCGACCTTGCCGTTTTTAATGTCGACTATGGGATCAAAGGCCTCGGCATTGTGGCGTTGACGCTCCATCAATGCCAAAAGTTCGGCGCTGCGACTGGCCGAAAGCGCATTAAGCTGCGCCATCACAGGATGTGTATGCCACTGCTCAATCGACATGGGCGCGCTCAGTTGATGCACATGCTGACCCGATTTGAGCATATCGCTATTAAACAGCGCCACATGGCTAATACAGGGCGGCAATTCTTCTTGGCGTGAGGTGATAATGAGTAGCTGCGTATGTTTAGCAACCTCCACCAACAGCTGCGACAGGCTAAGTTGATGTTCTATATCAAGCCCTGCGTAGGGGTCATCTAAAATCAGTAAGTTGGGCTCAGTTGCCAGCGCCCGCGCCAACATCACCCGCCGGGTTTCACCGGTCGATAACTGCCGAAACCCGCGATGCTTTAAATGCGTTAATTCGACTTTCTGTAAAATAAGTGCCAAGTGTTCATCGTGAAGGCAGCATTCCAGCACCAGTGACTCGACCGTCGAACCGTAATCGAGTTCATCCTTTTCTAATTCCCGCTCCAGCAGCGCCTGTTGCAAACCGAGTGACACCCAGCCAATTCGCGCGGGCAAGCCGGTAATTTGCCCCGCATCGGGCTGAATATCCCCCGCCAATATTCGCCCAAGCAGTGAGCCGCTATAGCTGTCGGTCGCAAAAATCGCCCAATGCTGCCCAGGCATTAACTGCCAATCTTCAACCACTAACAATTCATTACCGCGGCCGTAGCGTAATCCCTTAACGGCTATCGCCTGAGAGTCTGTGGTGTGATGCTGCATTGAATACGTCCTTTGGGATGATTTTTATCCAAGTCTAACAAGCTGTTATCGTTTTTGTCCCTTCGACTTTATGCAAAGGGACAGATATAAAACGGTTTAGGGGCGTAATTTGATATACAACTCGCCCTCGCGAATTTGAATATCTTCGACGCCATCGGCAAAGGCATTCCAAAAGCCTCTGTCGCCGAACTCACTGACAAGATTCACATTCTTCATATTGCCTAGCCAAGCGTTAGGAATAGGCACTCCCATCAAGCTTACGCCCACCAAAGACACACTCGGGCGCCGATTGGCATCGAGATGGATATCGAGTCCGGCATTGACCCGTAAAATCTCCCCCGCCATCACAGGAAAGTCCCTAGGGATCGGCACGAGGATTTTGGCACTGGCTAAATTATCTGAGAAATCAATGGCAATACGCTGGGCAAAGTCAGGGTTGCGGCCAATGATGGCATTGACTTCACGCTCGCTAAAACTCACTTGCCGATCTTCAGCGCGCTCGCGGTAGGGTTCGGGTTGTAAATCGTCACTCGAGGACGACTTAGTCGGAGCCTTTGCCTGAGTCGAGGCCTTACGCTCTGGCTGCCAACCTAACTGACTCAGTTTATCCTCAAGCTTGGCCTCTTCTTTGGTTGATAAACTCACAGGCGTCAACGGTTTAGGGAAGATATAACTGCGAACTACAAAAAAGGTAATCCCCACTGTGAGCACTATGGTCACCAGTATCATCAACAAGACTTGAACACCGGAAAAACCCTGTTGCCGCAGCCCCAAACTAATGGGCTTATGTGAGCGGCGCTGCGGCCTTGCCAAATGGGGGTGAGATGTTGAGAGCATATTCGTTTCACTGTGAAGAGATTTCCCCCGATACTACTTGGCTAAGCGGCATAAGGAAACGCCTAAGGCCAACAAGCGAGGTCTTCAGCGAAAACTCATTTCAAGTTAAGTGAGGATAGAATGATAAAAGTCCACCCATGCACAGGGCACGGATGGACTTATAAGAGCTGAACTCGCGGGCAAGAAACCCAGAGTCAATGCCGCTTAGATATCGAAGCGATCGGCGTTCATCACCTTATTCCAGGCTTTGATAAAGTCTTGCACGAATCTGTCTTGTCCATCTTGGGCGCCGTACACTTCAGACACGGCGCGCAGCTCTGAGTGCGAACCGAAGACTAAATCGACGGGGGTTGCGGTCCATTTCAATTTACCGCTCTTACGATCTTGCCCTTCGTAGATGCCCTCTTGCTTCTCTGACTTGCTCCACTTGGTCGACATATCGAGCAAGTTAACGAAGAAGTCATTGCTTAAGGTGCCAGGTTTATCGGTAAACACCCCGTGTTTCACGCCTGCGCTGTTGGCGTCTAAGGCACGCAAACCACCCACCAGCACAGTCATTTCCGGCACGGTCAGATTGAGCATGTTCGCACGTTCAATCAGCATCTCGGCGGGAGAATGGCTGCTGTCCTTCGAATAATAGTTACGGAAACCATCGGCCGTTGGCTCAAGAACCGCAAAGGATGACACATCGGTTTGCGCCTGAGTCGCATCCATACGTCCTGGAGTAAATGGCACAGATACAGCCACACCCGCCTCTTTCGCAGCCTTTTCGACCGCCACGCTACCACCGAGAACAATCACATCGGCCAAAGAAACCTTCTTGCCACCTTTCAGTGAACCGTTGAAGTCCTTTTGAACTTTCTCCAATTTAGCCAGCACCTTAGCTAACTCTTTAGGATTGTTCGCCTGCCAGTTCATCATAGGCTCTAAACGAATGCGCGCGCCGTTTGCACCACCACGCATATCGGTACCGCGGAAGCTGCTGGCCGACGCCCATGCGGTTCTCACTAATTCGGGGACAGTTAAGCCAGAAGCCAAGATTTTGTTACCTAAGGCTTTAATATCGGCGTTATCGATTACTGGGTGATCAAGGGCTGGGATCGGATCCTGCCAAATCAACATTTCTGCTGGTACATCGGCACCTAAGTATCTTGCCTTGGGTCCCATATCGCGGTGAGTAAGCTTAAACCACGCCTTAGCAAAGGCAAGCTCAAACTCTTTTGGATTTTTAAGGAAACGGGTAGTGATTTCGCGATAGCTTGGATCTTCCTTCAACGCGATATCGCTAGTGAACATAATTGGCGCATGGCGCTTGGATTTATCGTGGGCATCCGGTACTAAGTTAGCCCCTTTGCCATCTTTAGGGATCCACTGAATATGGCCTGCTGGGCTCTTAGTTTGTACCCAATCAAAACCATAGAGGTTTTCTAAATACTGCATAGTCCACGCCGTTGGATTAACAGACCAAGCGCCTTCTAAACCGCTGGTAACTGTATCTTCCGAGTGCCCTTTGCCGCATTTGTTTTTCCAACCTAAACCTTGTGCCTCAACCCCCGAAGCGGCGGGATCGGCACCGACACATTTAGAGGGATCATGCGCGCCGTGTGCCTTACCAAAGGTATGACCACCCGCGATCAGCGCCACGGTTTCTTCATCATTCATCGCCATACGGCCAAAGGTGTCACGAATTTCCTTCGCCGAGGCTAATGGATCTGGCACACCATTCGGTCCTTCAGGGTTAACATAAATTAAGCCCATTTGGGTCGCGCCCATAGGCTTAGCCAGTTCGCCCTTTTCATTGCGGCGTTTGCTATCGAGCCAGGCTTTCTCTGAACCCCAGTTCACCTGTTCCGCTTCCCAGTCGTCGACACGACCACCGGCAAAACCAAAGGTTTTAAAGCCCATAGACTCCAGCGCCACGTTACCCGTAAGCACCATTAAGTCGCCCCACGAAATCTTGCTACCGTATTTTTGTTTGATGGGCCACAGTAGGCGACGCGCCTTATCTAAGTTCACGTTATCCGGCCAGCTATTTAATGGCTCGAAACGTTGCTGACCACCGGCGGCACCACCGCGGCCATCAAAAATCCGGTAAACACCCGCGCTGTGCCACGCCATACGAATAAAGAAAGGACCATAATGACCATAGTCCGATGGCCACCAATCCTGAGATTCAGTCATTAAGGCTTTGATATCTTTTTTAACGGCGTCGAGATCTAAGGATTTAAAGGCTTCGGCGTAGTGGTAATCACTACCATAAGGATTTGATTCAACTGCATTTTGACGTAGCGAGCTTAAATTTAGCTGTTCAGGCCACCAAAATTGATTACCCGTGACTTGCTCTTGTGCGATAGCGGTGCCACCAAATGCCAACGACATCGCCAAAGTCAGCGCTGACAAGCTTGGAATAGTGCTTTTCTTCATGATAATTACCTATTTCTTCTCGTTAAGGACATATCTGCCTGCACAGATGTGTGTCGTTTGTTTGCTGCATTAGGGCAAACATCAACCCCATGTCTCGTTGTGTAAATCTCGGGTAATGCATGAAACCGTCACCACAATCGATGTCAGAAAGTGTAGTGATGCGCGCTAACTATATGAAATGATTAAAATCGATGATTGGAATCGCCAAAATAGATTAACGATTGTTAATTTATGAAAGGATTATCAAAATACCGGTTTAGGGCAATCCATGCGGTATCGGGGTAAACAGCAATTAAGCCGTGACGTTACGGCCGTACCACAACTTAGGCGTAACTGTGATAAAATGGCCGCCGTTTTCTGTTAACTTCGACAAGGTATTGCAATGAATCCCATTATTGCCATCTTAAAAGAACACAATGTCACTGATGCAAAAATTAACGAGCTTTTTCAAGCGTTAACCGATAATCCTCTCATGGCGATGGGCATTATTGGTCAGCTTGGGATCCCGCCCGAAAAACTGCAGCAACTGATGGCGTTGGTAATGCAAAATCCTGCGTTAATCAAAGAAGCCGTACTCGAGCTAGGTCTCGATTTCGCTAAGGTTGAAGCCGCCAAGGCACAGCTACAAAAGTAATATCTCCCTGCACACGGGCTAAAAAAGGTAAAGCGATGTTCGCTTTACCTTTATCTCCTATCCCACGCTGTTACATAAAGATATAAAAACCTTATCGCCCCTCGCGGACAATCTTTGCTAGAGTGTTGTGACATGCCATAGTGGCTAAAAGTGACAACGAGGAAGCAAGATGCGCCCACATACTCCCCTATTAGCACTACTATTGCCCGTATTGTTGCTCGGTTGCCAAGAGCAGACTCAGGCGCAAAATCCGCCGAATGTGAACAAACCCACCGCGCAAAACACTGCCAAAACGGACACTGCACAAACAAGCGCAGCTCAAACTGACACGCCCAAAAAAGTGACCACCGAGGAAAAAACGGTCACTGTGGATAAGCGCGATAGTCCGCAGCTTCATAGTTCTGCCGGCAAAGGTTTTATCAAGCCAAGTATTTCACCACAAGGAGAAGGCGTAATGCTGCAAGGCACTGTAAGATATATGAATTTAGAAGGTGGATTTTGGGGCATCATCGCCGACAACGGTCAGAAAATCTTGCCGAAAAATCTGCCGCAGGATTACCACAAAGACGGACTACGCCTCAGTTTCACCGCACAGGAAATCACAGGCATGATGACCATTCAGCAGTGGGGTACACTGTCGAGTTTGAGTGACATCACGGTTATCGGCCAAGTGGAGAGTCAGTCGGCGGATCCACGACTCTAACAAGCGTTGGCCTGAGCGTGAGTCACAATCGACACCCAAAAACTCAGGCCAAATTCGAACATTGAACATCGAGCGAATAGCATCCCCTCGTTCTGGCAATATCCTAAGTACGCACACATCAGGTGATGGTTCGACACCCGATGACTCAAGGATACATGCCACAGGGGGCAAACATTAAGACTGCCCCGACACCTTGGCCTGCTCAGCCTGCCACTCTTCAATCACTTCTTTTGCCGCCCGAAAGGCCTCAATGCCCGATGGCATACCGCAATACAGGGTTGAATGTAAAAGCACTTCTTGGATTTCTTCCACAGTGCAACCGTTACGCAATGCGCCGCGCACATGGCCTTTCAATTCGGTCGGCGCTTTTAATGCGGCGAGGGTCGCTATGGTCACTAGACTGCGAGTTTGCCGAGAAAGCCCCTCACGCACCCAAACCTCGCCCCAACAGTTTGCCGTCACTAACTCCTGTAATGGACGCGTAAAATCCGTCGCGCTGCTCAAGGCATTATCGACAAAGCTATCGCCCATCACAGCGCGGCGCACCTCTAACCCTTTCTCGTATTGTTTATCATTCATTTATTCAATCCCTGTGTTATCCAATCTCAGTTAGCCTACTCTAGGGAAGATAGCGCGTTCACGCCATACTCCTTAGGTGGATGCTCAAAATCACTGGCGCAAAAAACAATGGGTTTATCCCGATTGGATAAACCCATTCAGTGCGAACTTTTTCAAGCAATGAGTCTAAGAACCCATCTGCCAATGTGAGACGTTAGGGATAAATACGCTTCCAATCGGCTTTCATATCGACCATGGGCCAGCCTTTGGCGGTTGCCTCATCTAAGCCTTTGTTTAACTGACCAATATGGGAATCACGGTCATATTTCCACTCACGCTTGTCATCGGTATGGTGGATGTACATAGGTAAGCGTAGGCCGTCACCAGCGGCGGTCCATTGCAACATGGCTAGGTCGCCATCCGAGTTACCAAAAGCGGCTATGGGTCTGCGGCCTATACGTTCATATATTTCCTGCACTTTCATTTCTTTATCGTCGTTCACCAAGAAATTTGGCATGCGTTTTAATGTTGGCTTACCATCAACCAAGCTGAACTCGGTCTCAAAGGTGCTGCCCACCACTTGCTCGGGGGGAATATGGTAAACGCCTTCCACCCAAGCCCGCATAAAACCAGTGCCGCCGCCGGAGACGATAAAGGTCTTAAAGCCGTTAGCGCGCAGGTAATCCAGCAGCTCTAACATAGGTTGGAACACCATTTCGGTGTACTTTTTCCCTGTGGTGGGGTGCTTGGCCGTGGCAATCCAGTCTTTCACAATGGCATCGAACTCATCTGTAGTCATGCCCGTATGAGTCGCATAGAGAATCTTGATCAGATCTTCGGTATGCAGCTTACTCACATCGCCCTTAAGCACGCTGGCGTAGGGCTCCTCGGTTTGCCATTCGGGATGGCTTGGGGCTAGCGTTTTGAGGCGATCGAGGGCAAACAACACCTGAAAATACATAGGTTGCTCTGACCATAGGGTGCCGTCGTTGTCGAAGGTCGCGATCCGCTCGGCCTCTGGCACAAAATGTGGGGAGTTTTTATCCGTCACTTGCTGCACAAACTGGGTAATCGCCGCCTTGGCCTTACCATCGTTCCAGGATGCCAACGGGTCAATCTGGGCGGCGTAAGCTTGCCCCACCAGCAACATACTAACGAGTAACAATATCCAATTGCGGTATAGTCGTATGATTCTCACAGGGTATCTCCTTATTACGATCTGTAATGTCCCTCTATGACTCAGAGGCTTTGGGTTCAGATAACGCTTTTCCAGCTGGTACTTTTTCGGTTAGGAAGGGTTGCTTCTCTAATGCGACGAGCGCCTTAGGTAAGGCCAATCCCATTCTGGCTCGCTTAATGCGCTTCCACAGGTAGATAAAATCAGCCCGACGAGTCGAATGGGTTTGTAGCCTCAAAGCCGCAGCTTGCCAATCTGGCTCTGTCGATACCGCTGTCATCGACAGTAAGTGTTTGCGCCGACGTAAGCGTCGGTACAAGAGTGCCCTACAGGTTTGCCACTCACCGCGGCGCAGAGCGCGGTAAAACACTAACCACACAGGAATGGGATGGGTTTGGTAATACGCTCTCCCCCAGCGCATCAATAACCCCAATACCGCCGCGCTTAACAGCAGGGTAAGCAATGTCCATGCGTGGTACTTCAACCAAGAACTCAGGGTATGCTTGACCTTAATCGTCTTCCCTTCCAGCACTATCTGCTCCAACTGGCCGCTTTGGGTGTTCCACCACCAGAGCCGATACTCGGGCCAGCTCACATCGCCGCCATGTTGCAGTACATAGGTTTGACTATCGATTCGGCTCGACACATAACCCTCGCGGCTTTGTTTATCCACAAGCTCGGGCGAACTGGGATACAGCTTCCAATCGGGAGAAGCTTGCGCAGACATAAGATTGGGCAGCAACACAGATAGTGAATCATTGGCCTCAATGTCTATGGTGCGCACTAGGCTATCACCCACCTTGAGCACCTCAGCCTCATTTAGGCTCCACTCCTGCTGCACTTTGACATTCGATGCCGCAAACCAGGCTTTATGACTCCCAAGTTCGGCACTGGGCAGAGCCACCCGAAATCCCATTGCAGGCGTTGTGAGCGTAACTGCTTGTTTGTCGCCATTGACGCCAGCCACCTGAGTAATCACTGTGGCTTCTGGCACGGAAAAGTCACCGCTGGTTTGTGGATAGAGGGCGATTTCCCAGCGCTGCCGTGACCAAGTTTGGCCGTCTTCCTGCTCGGTATAGTTAACGGCAAAGGTATTGCGTTGCTTCACTAACACATTGGGGATTTCAATGCCCTTTATCTGAGTGCCCGAGGTAAACCAACGATTGGTCGACACCTCAATCTGCAACAAGATCTGCTCCGTGGGCGCCCATAGCTTTTCAGTTCCATCCGGTTTTTCACCCAACCAGGCCTTCACTTTGACCGCTGTGGCCGGCTCGGTTGGTAGGGCATCGTCCATCTGCGCATGGGCATGGGTTGCGAGCAGCAAACCATTCAGTATCAAGCTGATGAACATCAAAGCGATGACTCTTCTGGCCATCAATCTCACACCGTCGATGACAGGCCTTATCGGCACTCGCACTCTGCTGCCAGATAGCGTTTTGTCGCGGCTCAGTGCACTGATTGCATGACTCATGGCTGCAATCCTCCCTTGGCGTTATCGGTACCTTGTTCGCCCTTAGGTTGCAGATTTTGCAGCTGAAACTTCGCCCGCAAAAATTGTTCGGGATTGGCCTCGACTCGCTTAAGCCAGACTTCAGCCAATTTAGGATCGCCTAGCATCTGCTCCGCCGTCAGATTTTGCGACTGCATTTTATCCTGCGAGGTTTGTTCATCAGCGCCGTCGGCGGTCTGCGGCTGATCGTCCGGCAACTCGATGGAGGTTTCCTGATCGTCCATACTGTTGGCTTGGGAGGCACTCGCTTGATTGATTTCATCTATAAGTCCCTCAATAACCTTAAGATTATGCTCGATATCGGCTTTTAGCTCGGGAGCTATATCTTGCTTTTTCGCCAGCGTCCTCAAGAGCTTACGCGCCGCGATATATTCCCGCTGCCGCGCTAATGCGCTGGCGGCATAATAGGCGCCAACATCGGTTTGTACCTGCATAAAGGCCGAATGGGCAAGCTTATACTCACCGCCATAGTAGTAGGCAATCCCCTTGTTGAGCACCGAATGGTAGGCCGCTGCCGCCTTGGCAAATTCGCCCTGATTAAACCAGAGCGCGCCCTGTTGATCCGGCGTTAGCCACAAATCCAACCACCATTGCCAACTCCGCTCGGCAATGGTGACTTGTGTCACTTGGGTTTCGGTGGCCGCCTTAGAAACGGTGATTTCGGCATAGGCCTGTTGCGGCGCAATACTCGGTAGCGTTAACACTAACACTAGGCTCCACTTCACCAACCAGCCCCGGCGAAACCACAGCAAACTGAGCAAGGCTAAGGGCCAGAGCAACCAATAGCCCTCATCTAACCAAGGCATGCTGGAGTCATTATTGAGCATGCTAAAGCGCTCAATTTTGCGCTCAAGTGCCTGAATATCCGCATCATCTATCGTTAGACGATACAGACTACCGCCCGTGCTATCGGCCAAGTTGGCAAGGGAGTCAAAGTCCACCGGCACCTGCGATTGAATATCGGGATCGCCGATCGCCAAGATCAACAGTTGATAGGGAGGCTGTTCAAACTGCTCGGTAAAATACCGCTCAAACGCATCGATAGTGAGTTGGTCAACGCCGTCGGTGAGCAGTAAAACACTGTTGCCCGCATTCGCGGGTAATTGCTCAGCGAGCTGACTCAATGCTGCTTGCGCCGCCTTGCCCGATAACGGCATCACCTCAGGGCTGATCGCCTCAAGGTAAGGCTGCAACACCTTAGCGTCGCTGGTGACGGGCATAGCCACATGGGCGCTGCCCGCAAACACCATCAACCCCGTCTTACCGCCGCTTCGCGCTGCGATTAAATCCAAGATCTTATGTTTAGCGCGACTGAGTCTATCCGGTGCCACGTCCTGCTGTTTCATGCTCTCACTGCTGTCGAGTAACACCATAAGCGCGGCATCATCCTCGCCGAAGGGCGACGCTTCGCGCTCCCAGGTCGGTCCCGCACAGATAATCACCGCCAATAACAGCAATAACATTAAGATTTTCAACGGTAATTGACTGCGCCAACCGCCTTGATTCAGCGTGAGCGCACTGCGTAAATGATTGGGGAAAAACACCAGCCGCTGCTGCACATCATCCCGGCGCCAGCGCAGCATCAGCACAATGGCGAGTGGAATGAGGGTTAATAACCAGAGTGGCCGAATAAAATGAAACTGCGCCAACATTTGCAGTTCTAAATGCCAATCACTCATTGGCCACCTCGGCGCGACTAAACATTTGCCGCAGCGTCATCCAACTGAAAATCAACAAGTGCAGGGCGAGTACGATGGCAATCAGGTAGTAATGCAGGGTAATTTTCGGGCGGAAACTGGCGCTGCTGTATTGCTGCGGCTCCAGCTTATCGATCAGCTGATACGCCTTATCCAATTCCGCTTGGTCGATGGCGATAAAGGCGCGCGCCTGAGTGAGCTGCGACACCCTTTGGACCACCTCCATATCCATTGGCTGCTCGCCCACATGGGTCGGATCGCCCATGGCGATAGTGTAAATCTTGATGCCCCTTGCGGCGGCAATCTTGGCGGCATCCACGGGGTCGACAAAACTGCCGGTATCGTTACCATCGGTCAGCACTATCATCACCTGCTGCTCCGATGGTTGCGGATTTTGCTCGAACACTTTAATACCAAGACCAATCGCATCGCCAAGATGGGTACTCTGCCCCGCCATCCCCGTTTGCGCCTCCTCTAGCAAGCTTAACCACACCTGCTGATCGGCGGTAAATGGCGTTTGGATAAAGGCGGCATCCCCAAACAAAATCAGTCCAAATCTATCGCCACTGCGTTTGGCGATAAATATTTTTAAAACGTTTTTTGCCGCGTTTAAGCGGGTTAAGGTATTGCCATCGGCGGTGGTAAAATCCGCCTCATCCATGGAGCCAGACAAGTCCACCAACATCAGGACGTCCCGCCCGAAGGCTTCGCGGGTTTGCACTTCGCCGAGGATACTGGGCTTAGCCAATGCGGTGACAATCAACAGCCAAGAGAGGATCAGCATGCCCCGCTGCCAATGTTTTGGGCTAAGCAGGCCAGCGGCAACTTTGGGAGTCTCGTTCAATGCCCGTAGGATTTCGGTAAAGAACGGCACTTTGATCGCATCTTCGCGGCTACGATATGCGGGCACAAACCAGTACACCAGCACGGGCAGCGGCAACAGGATAAACGCCCAAGGATAGGCAAACTCAAGCTGATCCATGGCGAGCCTCCGGCAATTGATGCCCGCTTAACCACTGGCTTAGCCCTTGGCGCACAGCGCTAAACTCAGGGCGAGCGGCATGAGGATCTTCAAGGCATTTTAGCCACTGCTGAAACGATTCATCGTTCGCTAAGTGAGCTTTTGCATGGTAGCGCCCCATCTGATCGAGCAAGGGAGCACCGTAGAGGGAGGCGTTTTTCGGCTCCAAGTAAACCATCACGATTTTAATAATCTTCATCATCTGCGTCGGCCAATGCGGATCCTCCGCCGACAGACTCTGCAAGGCCGTTATCGCCTCTTGGCGGTAACGGTTACGCCACCAGAAAATCCCCTTGAGATACAGTCGATAACCCAGATACAGCAGCAACATCAGCAGTAATATCTGCCAACCTAGAGTCTGTGGCCACCAGCTCACAGGATCAGGCTGAGCCACATCTTTTAACTCCCTGAGCATGTAGCTGCTAGGAGGAGACTGAGTTGCGCCAAGCAGTAAGATTGCCATCATTGGATATCACTCAGGGTACGAGCCAGTTGCAGCAGATGATCGCCTTGAGTGCCGATTTCAATAAAAGGCATACGCTGCATCGCCATCAGATTTTTGAGTTGGGTTTGTTTTTCAAGATATTGTTTTTGTAGCGCCTTGTTTACCTCGGCCGTTTGTTGCCCCTTCTGTAATGCCAACTGATATTGGCCATCACCCACCACCCAAGTGCTGCTGACACTGTCCTCGGGCACATGGGTTTCCATCGGATCCGAGATAAAAATACACAGCACGTCATTATGTTGCTGCAGGTACTTTAACTGTTTGAGGGATTGGTTATCGGCATCGGCAAAGTCGCTGACAATCACTAGCGTTGCGGCTTTGAGGCGGCGCTGACTTAAGATTTGCATCCACTGGGCGAAGCTTACCCGTTTGCTATTTCGGCTCGCCGCACTCAGGGAATGATTGGCTTGGATAAGCCTATCTAATCCCATTAAAAAATGCGCCGTACCACGCTTTGCCGAGCACCAATGCAGCTGCTGAGTCGCAGATATCAACAGCCCAACCCTGTCATTATTGGCCAGCGCGAGCCAGCCCATTAAGGCCGCAATCTCGGCGGCCACGACGGATTTCATATGGCTCACCGAGCCAAAATACATGGAGCTACGTTGGTCGACACAGAGGATCACTTGGCGATCTTTCTCTTCGGTGTAACTGCGCACATGGGGCTTACCCGTGCGCTGGGTGACCTTCCAATCCATTTGGCGAATATCATCACCCAGTTGGTAGTGGCGCAGCTCCTCAAAGTTCAGCCCGCGTCCCCGTTGGTGCGATTGATAACGCCCAGAAAGATGCGCCCGAGAGTAACGCAGGCTAAGCAGTTTGATTTGCGTCGTCTGACCCTGCAATCTAACCAGTTGCTGCAAACTGGCATAGATGCGGGGATCCTCTTGCTTAGCTGAGGATAGGGACGACTGAGATCGAGCGGATGCGGCCAGAGATGCGAGCGCCATAGCCGTTATCCAATACTGACCACATCGAGCAGTTCGTGCACCAGATCGCGCTGATTGACTCCGTCCGCTAATGCCTCGTAGGAGAGGCTCAACCTATGGCTCAACACTAAAATCGCCACCTCACGCACATCGTCCACCAGCACATGGTCACGGCCATTGAGCCAAGCCAAGGCGCGGGCACATTTGTCCAACGCAATCGATGCCCGTGGGCTGGCGCCAATCATCAGCCAACTGGCTAAATTGGACTGAGGATATTGCTCCGGCTGGCGCGTCGCCATCACTAAATCGATAATATAGTTCTCCACCATATCCGATAGCGTCACGGCCGCAATTTGCTGCCGCGCCTTGAGAATACTGGCGGGATCGATTGTGATAGTTTGTGGTTTGTCGGCGCTAAAAACGCCGTTCTCCTCACTGCGAACGAGGCGCACTATGTCACGCTCAGCTTCTTTTGTGGGGTATTCCACCGACGCTTTGATCAGAAAACGGTCCATCTGCGCTTCGGGCAGCGGATAGGTGCCTTCCTGCTCGATGGGGTTTTGTGTCGCCAGTACCATAAAGAGTTCGGGCAGCACATGGGTTTGCCCCGCCACGGTAATAGTGCCTTCGGCCATTGCCTCTAACAGCGCCGCCTGTACCTTGGCAGGGGCACGGTTAATTTCATCGGCCAGCACAATTTGGTTAAACACTGGCCCCTGCTGAAACCTGAGTGTCGACTTACCCTCAGCCTCGTGGAGCACCTCAGTGCCAGTCACATCGGAAGGCAAGAGATCCGGCGTAAACTGGATCCGGCCAAAGGAAATCGCCAAGGCATTGGCCAAGGCTTTAACTGAGCGGGTTTTTGCCGTTCCGGGCAAACCCTCAAGCAGCACATGGCCGCTGCAAAGTAAGCCCAAAATCAGACTGCGGATCACTGTGCGTTGCCCAACGACTTGAGATTCAACCTGTTCAATTAAGGCGAGAATATCCCCGTGGGCACGCGTTTGTGTGTTAGCCATTGGTTCCATGTGGTTGTCCTAGCAATACGGCCAATCCCGTGAGAATCGGCAACGAATAATCGAAAAATGCTTTAATCCCTGGACACAGATAATTGAGCCCTTCTTCCCCATCTGGGGTTTTCAGCAGGCGATTTTTAGGGCATTCGCCCCAACAGAGTTTTAAATACGGGCACTGTTTACAGTATTGGGGTAACGAATCTCGCTTGGCTAAGCCGAAGGTTAATTGCCGGGTCGAGAACGCCATTTCATTTAAGGGGCGCTCGTGCACATTGGCAATCTTATATTCGGGGTAAACGTAATGGTCACAGCTAAAGACATCGCCATTATGCTCAATGGCTAAGCCCTTACCGCAAAACTCAGCGGTAATACAAAGCTGCGCCGGTTTGCCCATCACTTGGGCGACCGCCGTCTCAAACAAATTCACCAGTACTCGGCCAAGATCGTTGTTGATCCACTCTTCAAAGGTGACGATGAGGAACTTGCCCCAATCATCGGCATCGACTGACCAATCCGTCACTACCGACATAGGATGCCCAGGTTTCGCCAGCTCACTGCCGACCGAGGGAATCATGCTGCTGTTCCAAAACTGTGGCGCCGTGGTTTTAAAATCGCTGGGTTCGACCACAGGATTGAACTGGATATAGGTCGCACCCAACTCTTTGGTGATAAAGCGGTAAACTTCGAGCGGGTACTTTACGTTGTGGCGGTTAACCGTCACTAAGGCATTAAAACGCACCTTGTATTGTTTGAGCTTTTCGACCGCGGCCATCACTAAATGAAAGGTGGGCTTGCCGCTGCGGGTCACACGATATTTGTTGTGGAGTTCTTCGGGACCGTCGATGGATAACCCCACGAGGAAATTATGCTCGGCAAGAAACTGGCACCATTCATCGTTTAATAGAATGCCGTTGGTTTGCAGATCGTTTTCAATGTTAACGCCTAGGGGCCGATATTTTTTCTGTAGCTGAACTACCTTGCGAAAATAGTCCACGCCTAACAGGGTCGGCTCGCCACCCTGCCATGAGAATACGATTTCGTCGCCATCTTGGCTTTCGATATAACCTTTAACAAAGGCTTCGAGGGTCGCATCATCCATCTCTGGTTGCTTAGGCTGATGCAATAAACCTTCTTTGTGGAGATAAAAACAATATTGGCAATCGATGTTACATTTCGCCCCACCGGGCTTTGCCATCACGTGGAAACGACGTTGGTAAGCCGATTTGCTATCGCTCAAGTCTTTATAGGCGGTCTTTAACGGCACAACCCCCAATTGTGTTGATGCCTGCATCGTGCTTTTAGTCATTCATACTCCTTTATTAAATATGGCGCTCCGAAGAGCGCCACTGCATACCTAGCAATAACGACTACTTAGGCACAAAGCTACCAGCTTCCATACGAGGAGGGAACTCTTTAAAGGTCGCCATCACTTCGCCGACTTTTTCTATTGCAGGTGCCATCAAATAAGACCGCTCGTACTGCCACATGTTGTAGCCCATCCCTGTGTCACCACGTTCAAAGGGATCGATACTTAGATCGAATATTTTAGGTACGCGCAATGGTGTAAAAGGTTGTTGCCAAATATCCAAGCCCGTTTCATGCTCTTGAACATTAAAGTGGAACTTAAATTGCTGATAACGTATCGCGAGCAAGTCACCATCGTCGCTCCAGTAAACAAACTCGTTGCGAGCAGAGTCTTTGGCCTTACCCGTCAAGTAGGGCAACTGGTTATAACCATCTAAATGCACTTTATAGGACATTCCATTCGCTTTCTTGCCCTTAAGCAACTCGTCTTTAACTTTGTCATTGCCAGCTGCTGCGACTAAGGTTGGGAAGAAGTCTTCCAGCGACATCATGCCATTGAAGGTGGTGTTAGGCTTAATATGGCCCGGCCATTTGATCATTGCCGGTACACGGAATGCCCCTTCCCATCCAGTGTTTTTCTCGCTGCGGAAAGGCGTCATACCCGCATCTGGCCACAGGTTGATCATAGGGCCGTTATCTGTGGTGTAGATGATGATAGTGTTGTCATCTACGCCCAGATCTTTAATCTTCTTCAGCAGTTGACCAATTTGATCATCATGCTGTTTCACACCATCGGCATAGAAACCCGCACCAGTTTTGCCCGCATATTCCGGCGGCACATGGGTAAAGTTGTGCATACGCGTGGTGTTAAACCAAGTAAAGAAGGGCTTTTTAGCCTTAACTTGTTTTTCAATAAAACCTTCGGCGGCATCGAGGAACTCACCATCGACGGTTTCCATACGCTTACGGGTCAGTGGACCTGTATCTTCGATTTTGCCATCGGCATAGGAATGGATAACACCGCGCGGGCCAAACTTCTTACGGAAGGCAGGATCTTTAGGATAATCGACGTTTTCGGGCTCTTCTTCGGCATTGAGGTGATACAAGTTACCGAAAAACTCATCGAAACCATGGTTAGTGGGCAAATGCTCGTCGCGATCGCCTAAGTGGTTTTTACCAAATTGCCCCGTGGCATAGCCTAACTCTTTGAGCATGGTAGCAATCGTTGGGTCTTTTTCACTTATCCCTTCCTTCGCCCCCGGCAATCCCACCTTGCTCAGGCCTGTCCGCTTTGGCATTTGACCAGTAATAAAGGCACTACGACCCGCGGTAGAACTCTGCTGGGCATAGAAGTTAGTAAACTTGGCACCTTCTGCCGCAATGCTATCAATATTGGGCGTGCTATATGCCATCATTCCCTGATTGTAGGTACTTAAGTTCCAGTAACCCACATCATCACCAAAAATCACTAGTATGTTTGGTTTGTCTGCAGCGTAAGCTGTCACTGACGCAGCGCTCAAAGCCAATGTGCAGGCATTTAGCACAAACTTATTTGAGCGCCTTTGTTTTCCTGTACTCATAAAGACTCCATTTTTAAGGGTGGGTGGTTATCTCATCTCACAAAAAATAAACATCTCACTCAGGCTAGTCCTAATTTGTATAAGAAACAATCATCAAAATGTTTTAAGATACATAAATCAAATTTATGAATTGAAGATTATGGATTTAAATTTAGTACGTACATTTTTAGTGGTGGCAGAGTGCCAATCCTATACCAAGGCTGCCGAACGTATGCAATTGACCCAGCCCGCGATTAGCGCGGCCATTAAACGACTAGAAAAACTCTACGGTGAAAATCTGTTTATCAAGCAAGGACGAGGCATAGAACTCTCCAGTAAAGGGCAGCAACTTATCCCCGCATTTCGTCAAGCTGTCAGTATTATCGAAAATGCGATGAATATGCGAAAGCAGTTTAATGTTTACTGTAATGAGTCGCTGATCAACACCTTATTCCCTATTGATAACATTAACTTGCAAGAATCTCCACCGGAGAAAAACCAGCTGTTTGAACACCTACGCCAAGAGAAAACCGACATTATTGTCGATAGTATGTTGACTCGAGACAGTGCATTTATGGTGGAGGAAATTCTCTTAGAGCCCTTAGTAGTGATTTGCCGAAAAGACCATCCACGGATTCAGCAAAGCATCACCAAAGACGCCTTTTATCGTGAAGATCATGTGTTTTATAGCGGCACGTGGGAAAAGATCCGCGGCTTCGAACTCTTTGCCAACGAACCCATTGAAGAACGCAAAATGGCATTAATCTGTCATTCGATTGCCAGCATTGCCTTGAATATTTCTCAGAGTGATTCAATTGCCGTTATCGCCCGCTCCTTTGCCGAACAATGGGCGGCGAAATTAAATCTGCAAATATTAACTTGTCCCATTAATACCGATTTAATTCCCTATCATTTGGTGTATCACAAACGACAAATTAAAAATCCCCTGCATAAAAAAATCAGAGAAGAAATAAAAGCCAAGATAAAGGCTTTATATCAGCAATAGTGAATAAATGACTGTTAATCATAGGTACCAAAATTTCGATTACGCCTCAGACACCTTCTGACTGACCTTTATATTGAAACAGAAGCCCGAACCCCAAAATCAAATTTCAAGCAATAAAAAAGCAAGCGGTTAAGCTTGCTTTTGGCGGCATACTAATACGTGTTATTTAACACGACGACGCATGAATGCGAATGGGGCGAGTAGTAATGCAAACCACGACAAGCTACCACCTGATGAACCTTCTTTTTCAGGTTCAACAGGCGCTTGGCCTTCGCCATTAATCGTTACCGTTACAGAGGCTGTCATTTCTGCATCCCCATCCGAGATAGTGTAAGTAAAAGTCTCGGTTGCGGATTGCCCCTGATATAAGTGACTAAACTGTCCATTAGGGCTGTAAGTCACTGTGCCATCATTGTTATTGGTAACTTTACCCTTTAACGCGCCAACATTGATTGCTGTGATAGTAAGCGTATCCCCATCAGCATCAGTGTCATTTGCAAGTAAGGCAATTTGTATGTTCCCTGACTTAGTCGTTACTGCTGTGTCAGCAACAGCAACAGGTGCTTCATTAATACCCACAACACTAATGGTCACTTCCGTCGTGCTTGTTGCACCAATTTCATCGGTGATGGTGTAACTAAATACTTCGTTGGCTGTTTCACCTTTTGCCAAGCCGTTAAACTGACCATTAGGATCATAGACAAACGTACCATCGCCATTATCTGTCAGTTTACCTTTCAAACTAGCTTGTTTAGCTGTGAGGGTAAAAGTATGACCGTCAGCATCAGTATCATTGGTTAATGGGGAGATGGTAACAGTTGCATTCTCATTCACACTGACAGCATCAGCCATCGCTGTGGGTGGTGTATTAATTTTGAT
The DNA here is from genome assembly GCF_019457435.1 of Shewanella sp. FJAT-51649. Lineage (NCBI taxonomy): Bacteria > Pseudomonadati > Pseudomonadota > Gammaproteobacteria > Alteromonadales > Shewanellaceae > Shewanella > Shewanella sp. FJAT-51649. The sequence goes on from NZ_CP080411.1 coordinate 4,099,247, forward strand.
GGTGATATCAACGGTTGATTCTGCAAAGCCACCTTTATTGTCGGTAATGATATAGCCAAAACTGTCTAATACAGTTGAACCGGGTGTTTCATTTGCAAAAGCACTACCTGAGTCATAGTTGATAACATTACCTGAAATCGCAACAGCTCCCTTAGTTGCTCCCGTCGTCACGCTCTCGATAACAACAGTATCGCCATCAGCATCGGTATCATTGGCCAATGGTGAAATAGTCACTTTTTGGCCAGACCAAATAGTCACTGTATCTGAATTAGCCACTGGCGCATTATTTGGCGGAACGTCAGTGTTTAACGGTTCACCCGCACTGACTTGATATCCCCCCGTAGCCGCAGTGTCATCTTCATGGCTAACAACAACATATAGAGTCGATTCCAATTCAGACTTAGCTAACTTTGAGAACACATAATTTGTCGCGGATGGATTTGTTGCTAGGGTGACATTATCCACTATTGCCGTAGACGCGTCTGATTTGTACACAGTTAACTTAGGCTTCATACCTAAGCTAGCATCAGTCACGCGCACCACGAGATCTTTACTCATATCGATGTTTTCTAAGACATAGAAATCAAGGTCACCAGCACGGTCAATCACTCCATTGATACCTGCATTCGTCGTCTCGAGTTTTATTGCAGTATGATGACTGTCATCACTGTCATAATAGGGCACGTCGCTAACAACTAATGAAGTTTTCGCAATACGTACAAAGTTCTCTGTGATGGTTGGTAGCGCTTCTTGGACTGGCTCTGAGCCGTCCAATGTTGGTGTAAATAATCCTGTGGCGGTATATCTCGCCTTGCTATCCTTGTTATCAACATTCACTTCAACTTGGTAAATACCATTCTGATTGTATGGCGCAACTGCTGAGTAAATACCGTCACCAGCGACCGCATCACCTCCTTGCCCATTATCAAACATTTCCAGATTTGTCGTGTTGCCCATCGGATCCTTGATGGTCGCCAGAACGTTAGCACCAGTGATCAGTTTATCCTTGGTTAGCGCCGTCGTTAAAATCATCGGACTTGGATAAGTAACTGCATTACCTGCAAAACCTTCAACTGATACGGTATAACTCCCCGCAAGACTAGGTTCTGCACTCACATTGACTGTCGCGTCCAGTGAACGATTGACATTTGTATTGCTCAACTCAAGTTGCCATTCACCATGACCGAGCGAAGCAATAACGCTATTAGGCACATTGACATAACAAGACTGTCCGCCTGATACCGTCACGCACTCAAACGACACTCCAGCTACATGATTGCCTGAGGCGTCTTTTAGCATGAGTTGTAGGTCTGAGGCATTACCTTTATGGTTTACGAAAATGTTCACATTATCTAAACCAGAATCGATATGAATCCCCTGAGTAGCGCTCGCATTATTTGCCACATTAACCGTTGATGACACTAAGTTTTGATTATCAGTGGCGATGGCATTTGCTTGTAAAAACGCATCGATAATTTCCGCAAGTGTCGTAGGTGAAGAAAAGTATTTCCCACCCGTTGCATTCGCCATAGTCACTAAAGGACCTGTAGGCGAAGCTGAACCATAACCAAAACTAAAGATAGGCACATTCGCATTTTGATAGGCAGTGATGACTGAAGCTTCTGTTTTGATGGAGTCATTGTCGTCACCATCAGCGAGTACGAAAACAACACCGGGAGCACCACTAGCAGCAGCGGTTTGGTAAGTCATTAAATTATCAAGAGCAAGGGAGCTACCATCGAATAGTGCAGTTGAACCGCTGGCATAGATATTATCAATTGCGGCTTTCAGAGCTTGTTTAATACCAGTATCCGGCTTAGGAATTTGTTGCACAGCAAAATCTTGCTTCACGCTTGAGCGACTGGAGAAGGACACCAATCCCATCGCAGTACTGCCTTCTGCGGTAGCATCTACAAGTGTTTTCGCCGCTTGAATTGCGTTATTAATCGGCGAACCATACATGCTACCCGATCTGTCCATCACGATCTGCATATCGATATCACCTTCCACCCACACAAACTTCAGCTGATCACGGCAGCTAGACTGAGCTGCAGGTAACTCAGTTTTGACTGGGTTGCTAGCATCGGGTGCATTATTCGCTAACGTGGTGTATCGAGTGCGAGTGGGCTGGGCTGTTTTTCGACCAGATTTAGGGTCATCTTTCACATCCTGAGTGAGTACTTCCCAAGCGCTCTTTCCATAGACTCGCCCCTGTGCGGTACGGTTAACATCACCAATATTGTTGGCGGTCGAATGATTCAACCATTTCATATCACCGTTTCTCGCTTGCCATTGATTACTCATAATGGAATCAGTGGCAATATCTGTGCTGAGCGTTGCATTTGCCGCCCCAGAAACAGCATTACCTTTATATTCATCATATACACCGTAGGCATAGTGTCCCCACTCATGCGCTAAGGTATAGCCAGCTCCAAGGGGATCGGTGAGCATGTTGTGGTCTTTACCTTGTCCCGCCCCATTAGGGAACACATCACCAAACCAAATATGCATACCATTGGCGCCAAAACCCGCTGTATTGGCACGCGGCCATTCACGATCGCCCCAAATAATATCCGACTTAGATCTATGCTTATTTTCTCTGAAGATACTTATTTTTCCGAGCTTATGCTCACCATTGGATTGCTCACATACCCCATCTGCAAAATAACCTAAAATCTCTTCGTAAGCCTTCTGCTCATTACCTTTGGGATTATTGTGCAAAGATACAGTAATATCGAAAACAGCATTCGATGAATCAGAACTCATTGCTGAAACAGCTTGCATATGATTAGCAGAAACAATGGATTTTTCTTGCTGTTCAGTAACAGTGTTTACACGTGATAACCAGCTGTTTGCAGCCATAGCAGAACTGGATGTTAAAGCGAATCCTACACAGATTGCGACCTTGCTTAGTTTATTTTCCTGTATCACTTCATATCTCCTTTAGAAAGTAATAATAATTGGAAGGTGTATTTACCCTCTTTCACAACGAGTGTTCCGTTCTTCGTTAACCGTGTTGAAATTGCAGGGTATAAAGACGAAAATTCAGCTATAGGTATTAGCTGAAAAATATACTGAATGAGTTGTCCCTCAGGTAATTCAAGATCTGCGGCAATATCATTTGGAATATGTAAAACAATAATGCTGGGTTCAATATATTGTTCAGAAATGACAGCATTATATGAATAGGGGAATGCTTTCGGGTCAATTTCACAGTACTGCAACTGCTCGCTAAACCAATACTTATAAGCATGACCAAAACGTGTCACGTCTTCAGTGAGAATCTTGTCTGCACAAAGATTTGCGGGCATATTTCCAGTCACAATCTTATGTGACAAAAGCTGCAAATTGGAATCAAATACAATGACTTCGATTTCACTCTCACTGAGTTCACGAATAATCTGAGTCGTGTATTGACGCTGAATATCCAAAGATGAGTTAAATCTATAGATGACTTTTGCTTGCACTGCACCACAAAATACAGACAGCACCATAACCAAAAGAAGGGTAATCTTTCGTATCATCCGTGAATACTTACTCGTCCTAAAAATCTACACTCAATGCTAACAAAAAATAAAAAACTTTTGTATGTTTTTTAGCATATTCATAAAAATTTAAAGCTGTTTGCATTTATAGAATTTGATCGCCATTAATTTTTGATAACTAAATATAGCTCTTTTCGAATAAGCACGAAGTCCTGCATGTAACTTCGCTAGTTGCGTCTTGGCTAATGTGAAAACAATAGGCAAGAAGGATAGGACGAGCAGTCCTCCTTGGTCGACTCTTGATAAATAATCAGGGGTGAAGCCCCACGACTTTGATTTAACTCTTCTCCCCGCTTCGGATGCAAAAACTAATCTAAACCGTTGCACCAGATATAGCATTTTTGCACCATTGACCTTCTAAAACATGAATGTTTTAGTAGAACCTACAGGGAGACTCTTGTTTAAACATCAGTACGGCGTGTCACTGGTGTAACAGTGCAAAAGCCTGCGGCAGGCAATTAGGAAATATTGAACTTAGCAGCGATGCTGCACGTTATTAGCAACACAAATACAAAAAGAAACTATCAGGCACTCTGGCGCAATCAGCGCCAAAAACAAAACCCCGATACTGTTGCCAGTATCGGGGTTTTCATTTTCTTTTATCACTATTTGGGTTTAAGCGATTAAGCTAGAGACCGCAGATGTTTTGCTAATCTAGCGCAGGAAAAATCGTTTTAGAGCAAGGCTTTTTGTTGCGACGTGTAGTGTTTTTCTACACGAGTAACAAAGTAACGCAGCTATAAACGATTTTAACCAGCTAGGATCACATCATGCCGCCCATTCCGCCCATTCCACCCATTCCGCCCATATCTGGCGCATCAGCTTTTGGCAGCTCCGCTACCATTGCTTCGGTGGTAATCATCAGGCCTGCGATAGACGCTGCGAATTGCAGTGCGCTACGGGTCACTTTAGTTGGGTCAAGGATACCCATTTCTAACATGTCACCGTAGGTGTCGTTACCCGCGTTGTAACCGTAGTTACCGCTGCCGTTCTTCACAGTGTTAGCCACAACAGAGGCTTCTTCACCTGCGTTGGTTGCGATTTGACGCAGTGGCGCTTCCATTGCACGTAGGGCAATAACCACACCGTGTTTTTGGTCTTCGTTAGCCACTTCAACGTCAGCAATCTTAGAAGCTACACGTACCAGCGCTACACCGCCGCCTGGTACCACGCCTTCTTCAACCGCAGCACGGGTTGCGTGCAGCGCGTCTTCTACGCGAGCTTTTTTCTCTTTCATTTCAACTTCGGTAGCAGCACCGACTTTGATTACCGCAACACCGCCAGCTAATTTAGCCATACGCTCTTGCAGTTTTTCTTTGTCGTAGTCTGAAGTTGATTCTTCGATTTGTTGCTTGATTTGGCTAACACGCGCTTCGATTTGCGCTTGCTCACCGTTACCATCGATGATGGTGGTGTTGTCTTTAGTGATCACAACACGCTTAGCAGTACCTAAGTCTTCTAAGGTTGCTTTTTCAAGCTCTAAGCCGATTTCTTCAGCGATTACAGTACCGCCAGTTAAAATCGCTACGTCTTGCAGCATTGCCTTACGACGGTCACCAAAGCCTGGTGCTTTAACCGCTGCCACTTTCACGATACCGCGCATGTTGTTCACAACAAGTGTCGCTAAGGCTTCGCCTTCAACATCTTCGGCAACGATCAGTAATGGCTTACCAGTTTTTGCCAAACCTTCAAGGATTGGTAACAGTTCGCGAATGTTAGAGATTTTTTTGTCTACTAACAGTACGAATGGGTGATCTAATTCAACGCTGCCAGTTTCTGGCTTGTTGATGAAGTATGGAGACAGGTAACCACGGTCGAACTGCATACCTTCTACTACGTCCAGTTCGTTTTCCAGTGCTTGACCTTCTTCAACGGTGATCACGCCTTCTTTACCGACTTTTTCCATTGCAGTAGCAATGATTTGGCCGATTGACTCGTCAGAGTTAGCAGAGATAGTACCTACTTGAGCGATAGCTTTTGAGTCGGCGCAATCTTGAGAAAGGTTTTTCAGCTCGATAACGGCTGCTGCAACGGCTTTATCGATACCGCGCTTTAAGTCCATTGGGTTCATACCCGCTGCAACGGCTTTTAAGCCTTCAGTCACAATGGCTTGTGCCAGAACGGTTGCAGTAGTGGTACCGTCACCGGCGGCGTCGTTGGCTTTAGAAGCAACTTCTTTCACCATTTGCGCGCCCATGTTTTCGAACTTGTCTTCTAATTCGATTTCTTTTGCAACAGACACACCGTCTTTAGTGATCAGTGGTGAGCCAAAGCTCTTGTCTAATACCACGTTACGGCCTTTAGGGCCTAAGGTCACTTTTACTGCGTTAGCCAGAATGTTTACACCAGCCAGCATTTTTACGCGTGCGTCATTACCAAATACAACTTCTTTAGCTGCCATATTGAGTATCCTTTAAATTTTTGATGATTAATTGGAATGTCGAATTGATGTCGTGGATTAACCTACGATGGCCATCAGGTCAGCTTCTGACAGGATCAAGACTTCTTGACCGTCGATTTTTTCTTTCTTCACACCGTAACCTTCATTGAAGATCACTACATCACCTACTTTCACATCCAGTGGTCTTACAGTGCCATTTTCGAGAATACGGCCGTTGCCTACTGCCAGTACTTCTCCGCGAGTCGATTTTTCAGCGGCGCTACCGGTTAATACAATGCCACCCGCTGAAGTTGATTCAACTTCTAAACGCTTAACGATTACGCGGTCATGTAATGGACGAATATTCATCTATGAACTCTCCTAATGATTTAATGCCCAACAATCGAGGCGATTTTGTGATGAAAAAGAGGAAGCGTTTTCGCCGTCCCCTTTGATGTCTGTGATATGGGGTTAGCCCGCGTCAGATCCAAGTGCCTTTACAAAAAAAAATTCAAATTTTTGATGTCAGTTTTTTCAAGCGGGCACAATCCTGCTAGAATTCGGCCTCCGCTCGCAAACAAGGCACCATTTTCCCCATGAAAGACAGACACGGGCTGCTTAGCGCGCCAATTGGTCGTGTACTGCTCAACATGAGCCTCCCCAACTTGATTGGCATTATGACCATTCTAGGTTTTAGCCTCGCTGACACTTTTTTCATCAGTCAGTTAGGGACAGAGGCCTTAGCGGCGATCAGTTTTACCTTTCCGGTGACTTTGATTATTTCCAGCATTGCCATTGGGATTGGTGCAGGGGTTTCAACCAACCTTGGCAGGCTAATTGGCTCAGGCAATGCCCCACGTGCCAAGGTGTTTTTGCACGATGCACTGCTGCTGACCTTTATCCTGATCGCCAGCTTATCCGCCCTAGGTAGCATTTTTATTAAGCCGCTCTTTAGTTTGCTTGGCGCCAATGACACCAGCTTGCCGCTGATCCACGACTATATGGTGTATTGGTATGTGGGCGCGCCGCTGTTGGTGCTACTGATGGTGGGCAATCAAGGCCTGCGCTCGACCGGGGATACTCGCTCCCCCGCGATGATTATGGCGCTGGCGGCGATCATCAACTTAATTCTCGACCCCTTATTAATCTTCGGCATTGGGCCCTTCCCGCGCTTAGAGATCCAAGGCGCGGCGATTGCAACCCTGTTCTCTTGGCTGATAGCCCTGTCGCTCTCAGGTTATCTGTTGATTATTAAGCGCAATATGTTGGAATGGGCGGCATTTGATATAGATAGAATGCGCGCCAACTGGAGTAAACTCGCCCATATCGCCCAGCCCGCAGCTCTGATGAATTTAATCAACCCACTCGCCAATGCAGTGATTATGGCGATGCTGGCGCATATCGACCACAGTGCCGTCGCGGCCTTTGGTGCGGGCACCCGTTTAGAGTCGGTGCTCTTGATTGTGGTGATGGCGCTCTCGTCGAGCCTAATGCCGTTTATCGCGCAAAACCTAGGGGCAGGCCAAACTCAAAGAGCGAAACAGGCGTTGCTATTATCGCTTAAATTTATCTTTGTATTCCAAACCTTACTCTATATTCCGCTGGCTTTTTTCGCCCAGCCACTTGCCCATTTATTCAGTACCGATCCGCAGGTGCTAGAGTGGTTAAGTTTTTATATTCTGGTCTTACCCTGCGCCTATGGCCCGCTCGGCATAGTGATCATCTTTGCCACGGCGCTCAATGCGTACCACAGACCCATGAGCTCGTTAGTAATTAACCTGTGCCGCTTAGTGCTGCTGATGCTGCCGCTGGCGGCGCTGGGGTCTTATATCGATGGGGTGAAAGGCTTGTTGCTCGCGCTCCCCATCACCAACCTCTTGATGGGGATTGCTTGTTATTATCTGGCACAGCGCATTTGCGAACCCGCTAAGGTGACGACCGCCGACGCGATTTAAGACGTGCTTTTTTGGCGAAAGCGTAAATCATTTTGCAGGAAGGGTTCTTCGGAGGCCTTACAGACTCGGCGAGTGGCGATCCCCTCTTGACTCATATTGGTGGGCACGCCGCCAGGCGCGAGTTCTTGCAAGATAAAATCAATAAATCGACGGCTGGCAAGACTAACATAACGTCTTGATGGATAAGCTAAATAACATTCACCAGGATGTGGGTCAATCTCGGGTAACAGGGTCACTAGCTGCCCTGCTGCCACATACTCGGCCACCACTTCGGTCGGGGCATACACTATGCCTCGCCCCTGCAGGGCAAACTCCACCGCGACTTCGACACTGTTAGAGCAAAAATTGCCTCTCACTCTCACTTCCTGCTCGGCACCAATCCATAACTCATTGAAGATTTTGCCATTTGAGAGCCTAAACAAAGACACATTGTGGGACTCAATCTCCTGCGGAGTTCTCGGCGTACCGTGCTCGGCGAGGTATTCAGGGCTGGCATAGAAGCGCAGATCCGTGGTGAAGATAGGCCGCACGACTAGGTCTAAGGTATCTAGCGCGGGTTCCACCACAAAGGCCACATCGAGGTTATTCTTCACCATATCGACGGATTCGGCGCTATTAATCACTTCCACCGTCAATCTTGGGTGTAAATCCATAAAGCGGAAAATCGCCCGCATCAACACATTCATACTGTGGATAGGGAACATTTGGATCCGCAGATGACCGCTGATCTCGGCATCATCATTGGTCATCTCGAACAGGGTTTCATCGAGCTGCGCCAAGATATTTAACGAGCGTTGATAAAAATGGCTCCCCGCGGAGGTGAGCGTCATCGAACGACTCTGACGGTGGAATAGCTTGATATTCAGTTCATCTTCCAACGCCTGCAAGCGGCGACTCACGGTCGATTTAGGTAAGTTAAGCAAATCAGCAGCTTCGATCAAACTGCCGGTTTCGGCTATGCGGTGAAATAACGCTAAGTCCTCTGTCTTCATCTTTAACTTAATTTCAATCTCATTATGTGGGATTCATAATCCCAAAGTATCCCGTTTATTGCAACAAATTTAGCTGTTATCTTCGCGCCCCTGAAATGCTGATAAATTGTTATCGAGGACTCCCCTACCATGAAATCATATCGACTGTTCCCCTTGGCGGCTTTGTTGCCTGCCCTACTGACGGCCTGTACCCCCGCGGAAAGCTCAGTACAGGCGAGTGCTATTCGTCCGGTTAAACTCTTTGAGGTGATGCAGCTCGAAGGGGGAGATTTTAGGACATTTCCTGCGCGCGTCAGTGCCAATAGCCGCGCCGAGTTATCCTTTAGGATTTCAGGCGAGCTGACAGATCTCGCATTAGTGGAAGGGCAACAGATCCGCCAAGGCAGCCTCTTGGCTAAGCTCGACGACAGGGATGCCTATAACAATTTAATGACCCGCGAAGCCGAGCATGAACTCTTGGCGGCGGATTTTCAGCGTAAAACCGAACTCCTCAAGCGCAAGTTAATTTCCCAAGCCGAGTTTGATAGCGCCCAAGCGCAACTTAAATCGGCCAAAGCGGCCTTGGCCGCCGCCCGCGACCAGTTGAGTTATACCAAGCTTATCGCTCCCTTTAGTGGCACTGTGGCCAAACGTTTAGTGGATAACCACCAAATCGTACAGGCCAACCAAGGGATTTTAACACTGCAAAACAACAGCTTGCTCGATGTCAGCATTCAAGTCCCCGAGGCGATGGCGGCGAGCTTAAATAACTATATTCAGCAGCAAAACTTTACCGCTAAGGTGCGTTTTAGCGCATTAGCAGGGATGGAGTTTGACGCGAAATTCAAGGAATACTCGACCCAAGTGACCCCAGGCACTCAGGCCTATGAAGTGGTGTTTTCCTTACCCCAACCCAAAGATATTCAATTACTTCCGGGCATGAGCGCCGAGTTAACCCTCGCCTTAGTGAAAACCCTAGATCAAACCGCATCGGCCATAGTGCCAGTGACCGCCATCGATAAACGCGATCAGGATGGCCAAGTTCAAGTCTGGGTCTATCAAGCGCAATCGGGCGAAGTTAAACCCACGGCAGTGACCTTAGGCCGAGTCACCACCGAAGGCATTGAAGTCTTAGGCGGCATCAACAAAGGTGACTTGATTGTCAGCGCGGGGGTATCCCAATTATCCGACGGAATGAAAGTGAAGCCACTACGCTGGCAACGCGGAGTGTAATTCATGAACATTGCTGAGTATTCCATCCGCCACAAAGTGATTAGCTGGATGTTTGTGCTACTGCTGCTCGTGGGCGGTGGTGTGAGTTTTACCGGTCTTGGGCAATTAGAATTTCCAGAATTTACCATTAAAGAAGCCCTAGTGATCACCGCCTATCCGGGGGCCTCACCCGAGCAAGTGGAAGAAGAAGTCACCCTTCCCCTCGAAGATGCACTGCAGCAACTCGATGCGGTTAAGCACGTGACCTCAATCAATAGTGCGGGCCTGTCGCAGATCCAAATAGAGATCAAAGAAACCTACGATAAAACCAGCCTGCCACAGGTGTGGGATGAGGTGCGTCGTAAGGTGAACGACACCGCAGGACAACTGCCTCCCGGCACTAGTACGCCCAAGGTTTATGACGACTTTGGCGACGTGTACGGCATTTTGTTTAATCTCTCAGGGCCTGACTATAGCAACCGCGAATTAAGCAACTATGCCGACTATTTGCGCCGCGAACTGGTACTGGTACCTGGGGTCAAAAAAGTCTCTGTCGCGGGCAGCGTTACCGAACAGGTAGTGATTGAAATATCACAACAAAAACTCTCTGCATTGGGGTTAGATCAAAGCTATATCTACGGCCTGATTAACAATCAGAACGTGGTTTCTAATGCGGGCAGTTTAGTGGTTGGCGATAATCGTATTCGCATTCATCCCACGGGCGAATTTAGCAGTGTGCAGGATCTTGCGCGTCTGATCGTCAGCCCGCCCGGCAGCACCGAGCTTATCTATCTTGGCGACATTGCCCATATAGAAAAAGATTACGATGAAACCCCAGATGTGCTCTATCACAACCGTGGCGAAGCCGCCCTCTCCTTGGGGATTTCGTTTTCGAGTGGCGTCAACGTAGTCGAAGTAGGTAAAAGCGTTAGTGAGCGCCTTGCCGAGTTGGAGTCACAACGCCCAATTGGGATGAACTTAGATACGGTCTATAACCAAAGCCTGGCGGTGGATGACACTGTAAATGGCTTTTTGATCAACCTATTAGAATCAATCGCCATCGTTATTGCCGTACTGCTGCTGTTTATGGGCCTGCGCTCAGGCTTACTGATGGGCTTAATCCTGCTGCTGACGATTCTCGGCACTTTTATCGTGATGAAAGTACTGGGTATTGAGCTGCAACTGATCTCCCTCGGCGCCCTGATTATTGCACTTGGTATGTTGGTCGATAACGCCATTGTGGTGACGGAAGGTATTTTGATTGGCCTGCGCCGGGGTAAGACTCGCCTCGAAGCCGCTAAACAAATTGTGACGCAAACCCAGTGGCCGCTGCTTGGCGCCACAGTGATCGCGATTATCGCCTTCGCGCCGATTGGTTTATCGCAAAATGCCGCGGGTGAGTTTTGTCGCTCGCTGTTCCAAGTGTTGATGATCTCTTTATTTATCAGTTGGATTACCGCGATCACCCTGACACCTTTCTTCTGTCACTTGCTGTTTAAAGACGCCCCAGCAGACGATGAAGAGCAGGATCCTTACAAGGGTTGGTTCTTCAGCTTATACCGCGCGAGTTTAACCTTTGCCCTACGTTTTAGAATAGCCAGCATTTTATTGGTCGGCGCCATGCTCGTTACTGCGGTGATTGGCTTTGGTCATATCAAAAATGTGTTCTTCCCAGCGTCTAACACGCCAATCTTCTTTGTCGATATATGGATGCCTGAAGGCACGGATATCAAAGGTACAGAACGCTTTACCGCCGATATTGAGCAGCTGCTACTCAAGCAAGCGGAGGAGCAACACAGTGGCCTTAAACACTTAACCACAGTGATTGGCCAAGGTGCGCAGCGTTTCGTCCTGCCCTATCAACCGGAAAAAGGTTACCCCGCCTTTGCCCAGTTGATCATCGAGATGGAGGATCTAACGTCGCTCAAAGTCTATGTGTCTGAGTTAGAAAAACAGCTAAATCAACGATTCCCACAGGCGCAATATCGATTCAAGAATATGGAAAACGGTCCGTCTCCGGCCGCGAAGATTGAGGCGCGTTTCTACGGTGATGATCCTGAAGTGCTGCGTGCTCTGGGCGCTCAAGCCGAAGCGATTTTCCATGCTGAGCCGAGTATGGATGGCGTTCGCCATGATTGGCGCAACCAAGTGCCGTTAATCCGCCCACAGCTGCAAAATGCGCAGGCGAGGGAAACCGGGATCAGTAAACAGGATCTGGATAATGCGCTGTTAATTAACTTTAGCGGCAAACAGATTGGCCTTTACCGCGAAACCAGCCATTTACTGCCCATCGTTGCCCGTGCCCCCGCCGAAGAGCGTTTGCAGGCGGACAGCCTGTGGAAACTGCAAATCTGGAGTAGTGAGCACAGCACCTTTGTGCCTGCAACCCAAGTAGTGAGCCAGTTTGAAACCCAGTGGGAAAACCCCTTAGTGAAACGTCGTGACCGGATGCGGATGTTAGCGGTTCTGGCCGATCCTAAACTGGGCAGCGATGAGACCGCCGATTCTGTCCTGCGTAAAGTGAAGGATAAGGTTGAAGCCATCAGTCTCCCCGCTGGTTATCACCTCGAATGGGGCGGCGAGTATGAGACCGCTGGCGAAGCCCAAACTGCGGTATTTAGCTCGATTCCATTGGGCTACTTGGCGATGTTTTTAATCACAGTGTTCCTGTTTAACTCGGTACGCCAACCCTTAGTGATTTGGTTTACCGTGCCACTGGCCTTGATAGGTGTCTCAGCAGGATTACTGATTTTCGACGCGCCCTTTAGCTTTATGGCACTGCTGGGGCTGCTGAGTCTATCGGGCATGGTGATTAAAAACGGCATTGTGTTAGTCGATCAAATCAACCTAGAACTTGACGAAGGCAAGCCAGCCTATATCGCCTTAGTCGATTCGAGTGTCAGCCGTGTACGCCCCGTGATGATGGCAGCGATCACGACCATGCTCGGGATGATCCCGCTGATCCCAGACGCCTTTTTCGGCTCGATGGCGATCACTATCATTTTTGGTTTAGGTTTTGCGTCGCTGCTGACCCTTATTGTGCTGCCAGTGATGTACAGCCTGGCCTTTAATATCAAACCGAATGCGGTGGCGAGCGAGCATCACTAGCCCGCCACTCCCCCTAAACGCTTCCCGGCGTGGCCGATCGATGTGGTATGACTCATCGATTGGCCCTTTCTTCCCTTAAATTAACCACTTAACCTCAAAAACAAAAACGCCCAGATTTCATCTTGGTTATCGACAAAAATCTAGGCGCAGTAAGGGCGGATGACGATAGCGTTAGACGTTAGTTGACGACCTTTTTCACTACTTTCTTGGCATCGACCCCCTCTTTTTTATCATGCTTGTCTTGCTTTAGCGCATCGGCGGCTTTGTCGGATAACTTATCGTCGGGTTTGATATCATCGACCTTATCACTGACCGAATCAGTGACTTTATCCTTGGCATCACCAACGGCATCTTTAGCATCTTTCGCCGTACGTTCGGCGGCTTTTTCTGGTGTACAACGTCCGCTCACGCCCGTAGTCGCCTTAACCGCCGCATTCTTGGCGACTTTTTCAGGGTCGCAATTAGGATCTAAGGGGCCTGCGACTGCGCTATAGGTAATCAGCGAGCAAGTTACGACAGACAACAATCCCGAAATCAGCTTTAACTTAGTCAGACTCATATTCAACCTCCATGAATAATATGTTCGAGCTTTACTATAGTACGTCGCTAAGTTGAAGCAAACCGACTTAAGCTACCCACTACAACTATTGCGACAACGCGCATAAAAACAAGCTCCCAGAGGTTTGCACCAGTGGGAGCTTGTAGAATATTGCGTGAGTAACGGCTTAATCTGTCAGGATCAATGGTTAAGATTTTGGATCTTTGGGCTGAGTGTCGTTAGGCTCATGCACTTTCGCGTCACCGTCTCTATCCGTTAATTGATGACTCTCGGGACGTTTATCGCTCGGATCAGCCTTATGCTCAAAGTCTCCTTCGTACACATTGCCGTCGGAGTGTGTATGTTGCTCGAAGGGATTCTGCCCAAATGGATTCGATTGCGAGCCGGAATGCGGTCCAAATGGGCCTGCACCAAAACCACCGTGCATTCCGCCCTGTAAACCGGATACTACCCGCAGCTGCATACGCTTAAACACTAAGGCGGCAATCGGGCGACGCGTTAAGGGAGTGAGTAACAGTAGGCCAATAAAATCAGTCACAAAGCCTGGGATAACCAGCAATACCCCCGCCATAGCCAACATCATGCCTTCGACTATTTCCTGCCCCGGCGCCTCGCCTCGCGTGAGTTTTTGCTGTACTTGCATAAGCGTGCTCAGCCCTTGGCTACGCACGAGGGACACACCCAATACGGCGGTGAATAATACCAGACCAATAGTAGTCCAAGTGCCGAGCACTTCGCCCACGCGGATTAACACTGACAGTTCGACAACTGGGATCAGCACAAATAATAAAAACAGGATTAAAAACATACCGACCTCAGATTTATCTCGCTTACTTGAAAACTAAATGGGGGCTATCCGGTCTTAATTCAAGTCATTCGGCAGGAGCTGTCTGTAAAGGAGTGAAACTTCTGATATTTAGCTCACTCTTTTGTTACCCGGTTAATGTATGAGACCATAAAAGCACGTAAAGTAGCTTAGCCTAATAGGCTTAAGCGAAGTTTAAGATTGTTAAGGGACGATACCTCACACTATGCAAGCTCAGTATTTAGTGGTCAGCACCAGTTGCCCAGATGAAGTTCAGGCAAAGCGCATCGCCCACGCCTTAGTGGAAGCGCGTATCGCCGCTTGCGTGCATATCTCGGCGCCGATCCGCTCAGTGTATGCATGGGAAGGAAAAATCTGTGAGGAGCAAGAAATTAGCTTACACATTAAATGTTTACAAAGCCGCTATGCCGAGTTAGAACAGCTTATGCTTCAACTCCACCCTTATCAAGTGCCTGAAATTATTGCCGTACCCGTCACTCACGGGCTACCAGCCTATTTAGATTGGATAAAAGATAACACTCAGCCATGAAAAAACTACTTAGCTTTATCTTCACCGCATTACTGCTGCTTGCGCCCTTAACTCAAAGTAGCAATGTCTTCGCTAATAGCTTCGGTTTTCTAAAAAGTGAGCCAGAGTTAATGCCTGTCGATCAAGCCTTTGCCTTCGATTTTAAGCAGGAAGGCAATAAGGTCACCCTCAATTGGGTGATTGCCGACGGCTACTACATGTATCGGGATAAGCTTAAGTTTAGTGTCAATGGCGCCGAACTTGGCACCATCGACCTGCCAAAGGGCAAACCCCACAACGACGAATATTTCGGTGAGCAAGAGGTGTACTACACCTATATCGATATTCCCGTGGGCCTGAAACAAGCCGATGATAACGGCACCTTAAGCGTGACCTTTATGGGCTGCGCCGAGGGCAAACTCTGTTATCCACCGACCAAGCGCGATGTCACCCTAAAAGCCGTCGCGGCCAATGATGGCCAAATCGCGACTGGTACAGACAGCAGCGAAAATACTGAGTCTGCCGCCACTGCTGACGCTAAGCAAACAGGCAGCGCCCCAAGCCAACCTATTACCCAGCAGGATAGCCTAAGCCAGATGCTGTCTAACGACAGTTTGCTCTGGACCTTAGTGATCTTCTTCGGCCTAGGGATTGGTCTGGCGCTCACGCCTTGCGTCTTCCCCATGTATCCGATCCTATCGGGCATTATTGTTGGCCAAGGGCAAAAACTCTCGACCGCCAAGGCCTTCACCCTGTCGATGGCCTATGTGCAAGGTATGGCGATCACCTACTCGATTTTAGGTCTAGTGGTTGCCTCTGCGGGGATGAAATATCAAGCGGCGCTTCAACATCCCGCTGTGCTGATCTTTTTAGCTATCCTATTCTTTGTACTCAGTTTATCCATGTTCGGTTTGTACGATCTCAAACTGCCTTCTAGCTGGCAGGAGAAGATGAACTCGATTTCCAACAATCAAAAGGGCGGCAATTTAGTAGGCGTGTTTTTGATGGGGGTGATCTCAGGATTAGTGGCCTCACCTTGTACAACGGCCCCGCTGTCAGGCGCCCTGGTCTATGTGGCGCAAACCGGTGATTTATTGCAAGGTTTCCTCGCGCTCTACGTGCTGAGCATGGGTATGGGCGTGCCGCTACTCATCATTGGTACCTCGGGTGGTAAGTTACTGCCACGCGCTGGCGCTTGGATGAACATCATTAAAACCGTGTTCGGTTTCCTCCTGATTGCGGTATCGATTGTGATGCTTGGTCGTATTTGGACGGGTGTGGTTTCCGATGTGCTCTGGTCGCTCTGGGGCATTAGCTTCACCGGTTATCTGATGCACCAAAACAAACTCAGTGCCTTCAACTGGAAACAAACCGTGCGCTCAGTGCTGCTCACGCTCACACTGCTGGCCAGTTTCTCCTACGGTTTCCAAGCGGTTATGGGGCACTTTGGTTTTACCCATGCGCCAATGGGCACTGTGGCGACAACCGAACAGGAGCACGGCTTTAAACGCATTAAATCTATTGAAGATTTAGACCGTGAAATCGCCGCAGCGACCGCTGCGGGTAAGCCAGTGATGCTGGATCTCTACGCCGATTGGTGTGTGGCCTGTAAAGAGTTTGAGGCCATCACCTTTAAGGACGCCGAAGTGTTAGTGCGAATGAACAAGATAGTGTTATTACAGGCCGACGTGACTAAGAGCGATGCCGTGGATGTGGCACTGCTAGAGAAATACAATGTGCTGGGCCTACCGACGCTGCTGATGTTTAACGAGCAAGGCGAGCAGAGGGAAGATTTAAGAGTGACTGGCTTTATGGGACCGAAGGAATTTGCCGCCCATTTAGATCACTTAGTGAAATAATCTCAGCTAAAACGCCAATTTATCTCTGCGCCGTTTTAGCGTAAAACCAATAAAAAGCGGACTTTTTTCATTAAAAGTCCGCTTTTTTATCACGCTGTCATCGATTTCTTATACAATCCCTGTTTAACGTGGACTTTTTAGATTGGAGCATTATGGAACCGGCTATTCTCATCATTACACTTATCTGCGGCATGCTGGTTAGCCGCATAGGGCTGCCTCCCCTGATCGGCTACTTAGTGGCAGGCTTTGTACTCTTTGTTTTTGGTATTGAGAAAGAAAGCCTGCCCCTGCTGCAAGAACTCGCTAACCTCGGGGTCACCTTATTACTCTTTGCCATTGGTCTTAAACTGGATATTCGCAGCCTCTTTAAGGCCGAAGTCTGGGCCGGGTCGAGCATACATTTAGTGCTCTCCATGGTGCTGTTTATTCCTATCCTCAAAATCTTCGGCTTTATTGGCCTTAGCCAACTCGATGGTTTAGGCATTGCACAACTGTCATTAATCGCCTTTGCGCTCAGCTTCTCCAGTACGGTATTCGCGATTAAGGTATTGGAAGATAAAGGTGACGTGCAGTCCCTCTATGGCCGTGTTGCCATTGGTATCCTGATTATGCAGGATATTTTTGCCGTCATCTTCTTAACCATTTCTAAGGGCGCTGTTCCATCGGTTTGGGCACTGGCGTTATTGCTGTTACCTCTAGCAAAACCACTGATTTACAAAGCCTTCGACCGTGTTGGTCACGGCGAACTCTTAGTGTTATTCGGATTAGTGATGGCGCTGGTTGTCGGCGCTTGGTTGTTTGAATCTGTAGGGCTTAAACCGGATCTTGGCGCGCTTATCATAGGTATTTTACTCGCAGGGCATAAAAAGGCCTCCGAGCTGGCTAAATCCTTGTTCTACTTTAAAGAACTCTTCCTTGTCGCCTTCTTCTTAACCATTGGCCTCAATGGCTTACCTACGGTATCCGATGTGGTGCTCGCGGCCTTATTAGTGCTGTTAGTGCCGTTAAAAATCCTGTTATTCGTCTACCTTCTGACGCGATTTAAACTGCGTTCGCGCACCTCTATGCTGGCCTCATTTAACTTAGGTAACTTCTCTGAGTTCGGCCTTATCGTCGCAGCGGTCGCCACCAGCAAAGGTTGGCTACCAGCACAATGGCTGGTGATTATCGCCGTTGCCTTAAGTTTCAGCTTCTTATTTGCCGCGCCACTCAATACGGCGGTGGGGAATATTTACCAACGATTCCAACAACGTCTGGTACGACTCGAGAAGCCACCACTGCACCCAGAAGACAGGCCGATTGCTATTGGCAATCCACGCTTTTTAATCTTAGGTATGGGTCGTATTGGTAGCGGTGCCTACGACGAACTGCGCGCCCGTTTCGACGGTGAAATCCTCGGGATTGAACACAAGCAGGAATTGGTCGATTTACACCGCGCCAATGGCCGCAACGTGGTGCAAGGGGATGCTTCGGATACCGACTTTTGGGAGAAGCTCGATAGAGCACCAAACCTTGAGTTAGTTCTGCTGGCGATGCCACACCATGCGGGGAATCTGTTCGCCGTTGAGCAGCTCAAGAAGCTAAATTATCAAGGCAAACTCAGCGCCATTGTGCAATACGGCGATGATGCCGCATCACTGAGAAGCTCAGGCGTGCACAGTGTGTATAACTTGTACGAAGCGGCGGGTGCGGGTTTTGTCGACCATGTGGTTCATGAGCTATTACCAGACTCTGAAACTAAGGCCGATACCGAAGCTCAGGAAGAGACTCAAAAACAAGGCTCTGCCCTCGCCTAAAAATGGTGTTGCTGAATAGGCTTTAGTTCAGCAGTCACTGATTTTAGTGATGAATAAAACTCATCTTATTTAAGCTGATGTTGGCTCAGGAAAGCAAACCTCCTGAGCCAACTTATTCCTCCCCTCTAAATGTTAAAAGCAATCAAAATCAACCAATTGCAAGTATGCGATAGCGGGAGATAATTGGTTGCTTGTTCTGTATCGATTTTCCCTGACAAGACTATCGTCTATGCCCTACAAAATCTCAGTTACAACACTGAGTTAGTCGTGATATAAATCGAAGACAAGAACGCAATTTAGCCCAGCTTTTTTGGAAGTCTTCCCAGCATGTCGAACCCTGCGCAGCGCGCCACTAAGTTATTTGTCCAAACCTTTGGCACTAAAGCCGATGATTTATACCAAGCCCCAGGTCGGGTGAATTTGATCGGTGAATATACGGATTACAACGACGGCTTCGTGTTGCCCGCCGCCATTAATTTTCATACGGTCATTGCAGTAAAACGCCGAGAGGACAATAAGTTTCGCGCCGTTGCCGACGCCTTCCCTGGACAAATCAAAGAATGGAGCTTCGGTAAAGACACTGAAATCAATCCCGAAGATGGCTGGGTCAATTATCTCAAGGGCCTGACGGTGGCCATGGCCAATACTGGCCTTATCGCTAAAGGGTTAGACTTAGCGGTCGTGGGCGATGTGCCGCTAGCCGCGGGTCTGTCTTCCTCCGGCGCCTTAGTCGTCGCCTTTGGTACTGCTATCAGCGACAGCAGCCAACTGCATCTATCTCCTATGGCGGTGGCACAGCTTGCTCAGCGCGGTGAATATCGTTATGTATCATTAGCTTGCAGCATTATGGACCATATGGTCTGCGCCATGGGCGAACCGGATCATGCCTTGCTCATCGATTGTCTGGATTTGGATAGCGAACCTATTGCGATCCCTGAAAACCTTAGCCTGATCATTATCGATGCCCATATCGAGAAACAACGCTTAGCGGCGATAAATCAACAACGCCGCGAAGAATGCGCACAGGCCGCCGACTTTTTTGGCCTCGATGCCCTGCGCCACCTCGACATGCGCCAGCTCGAAAGTGCTAAAGATCAATTGGATGACACCCTGTATCGCCGTGCCAAACACGTTGTCACCGAAAACAAGCGCACCCAGAGTGCCGCTCGGGCGCTAGAGCAAAATAATCTATCTAAATTCAGTTTGTTAATGGCACAGTCCCATCAATCTCTACGGGATGATTTTGAGGTGACGTTGCCCGAATTTGACACTTTGGTAGATATCGTCAGCCAAGTGATTGGAGAGCGTGGCGGCATTCGCATGACCGACGGTTGTGTTGTCGCCTTAGTGGATCACGAACTCACCGATGCCGTGGTATCGGCGGTCGAGCATGCATTTTATGAGCAGACCGGAATCGATGCCACAGTGTATCTCTGCTCGGCGAGTGCTGGCGCGGGGCGCATCGACAGCTAATCCGTCAATCACCCTCTATCCATTCTTCCAGACAAATACCATACGAATTCAACCTTGAATCCTATGGTATTTGTTGTTTTTAAGAGGCAAAATCAAGCGGTTAAATCACATTAGAGGGAAGCTAAATGGTGCGTTTCAGTGTACTAGATCCTTGGACCGATCCCCGCGGCGGTGAAATCGAACGTGTGCGGATAGACAATGGCATCATCGCCTTAGAAGTGCTCAGTTTAGGTGGCATTATTCGCTCACTTTGGACGCCCGATAAACAGGGAGAGCGTGCCAATATCGTGCTTGGCTGCGACAGTGCCGAAGATTATCTAACTCAAAACGCCCACCTCGGCGCTATCGCTGGGCGCTTTGCCAACCGTATTGCGATGGGCAAGCTGCAATATCAAGGGCAAGAGTATCAACTGGATATCAATCAGGCCAGTAACTGCTTGCACGGTGGCCGCGAAGGTTTTAATCGAAAAAACTGGCACTTAGGCCAACTTCCCGACGGTGTGCGTTTATCGTTAGTCAGCCCAGATGGCGACATGGGGTTCCCCGGCAATTGCACTGTCCAGTTAGACTATCGCCTCGCCGCCAATAATCTCTATGTGGAAATCCTCGCCTCGGTGGATAAACCTTGCCCCGTCAGTCTGACGCAGCATTCCTACTTCAACCTAGATGGTCTGGCGAATAATCATCAGCATCGGATGCAAATCGATGCTACGCGCTACCTCACCATGAATGAGGTGGGCGTGCCTACGGGGATTGCCGAGGTTAAAAATAGTATTTTCGATTTAACTCAGGGCGTTACTCTTGGGGACAAACTCCAAGATCCGGCGCTGGCCAGTACCCAGGGTTATGATCATTGTTATCTGCTGGATAATCCCGATGGCGCGCTGCGCCGCTTTGGCTGCCTATCGAGCCCCGTCAGTGGTCGTGCCATGACAGTCTTTACCAATCAGCCCGGCGTGCAGCTCTACTGCGCTAACTTTTTAGCGGGAACCCTAGGGCGAAACCAACAAAGCTTGGATCAGTATCAAGGCGTGTGTATTGAGCCGCAAAAATTGCCTGACTCGCCGAATCAGCCCCAATTGGGTGATGACGCTTGGTTAGTACCTGGGAAAATCTACCATCATATCAGCCGCTATCAATTTGATATTGAAGGCTAAAATGAGTGCGTTTGGGGATAAGTTTGTCGAATAAAGGAAGGAAAAGCTGGTAAGGAATAAAGTGGTTTATTCCTTACCCTAACTCAATTTGCCCTAGGCAAACTCAGTGTTAATCGTCGAAATCATCGCCCCAATCTTCATCAAAATCGGCGCCAATGGCATCGGTTTCAATTTCAGGCTCAACTTCGGCTTTAGCCTTACGAACAGGGCCTGAATCTTTCACATTGTTCAGATCGATACGAGCTTGATGCTTGCCCATAAATTGAGCTCGAGCTGCTTTCCATGCGCCGCTAAACTTAGCTTCAGCCGCTTTTACCGCTGCATCATCTAAGTCATGTAGGTTCACTTTTACGATGTCTTCTACATACTCAACAATAGCATCACGTTCGGTATTGTAGAGGTAGATTCGTCCAGGGGAAGCCTCTGGCAGCTGGTTGTCATGGACGACAATCGCGGTGCCCTTCGATGTTCTCAGCTCACCATACCAAACCTGTTTCTTTGCTGTGTTATACATATATGCCAATACCCTTAAATCAACACATACACTATGAGTTTTTTAGTCTGAATAAGCGAAGCGTCGCTTGCTTTGATCCACGAATCGCGCCGGAAAGTCTCTGACGTTTTCAACTGGGTATTTTTACAGAATATTTCCGATAATCAATGCCTCATACCATGAAATTTTCACTTATTACGCATTAATTTCGGCCAAAGTCTCTAAAAAATTTTGTCATTAACGACTTTAGTCTAAAAAAACATCACAGCAAGTTTTAATTCGGCAGCCCGCCTCCATCAAAGGATTGAGGCGAGTGCGTTTACACAGATGTAGCTAGGCGGGATCACAAGGTTAATACGACTTTGCCTCTATGTTCTCCCGACTGCATCAGTGCATGGGCCTTGGCCGCCTCGGCCAGTGGGAAGGTGGCACAGATATGCGGCACGATTTGCTGGCTATCGAGTAAAGGCCAAACCCGCTCACGTAATTGCTTGGCGATTTCGGCTTTTGCCGCAACGCTCTGCGGCCTTAGGGTTGATCCCGTCCACACAATACGTTTGGCCATCAACTGCAGAATGTTCACCTCTGCCTTGCCGCTACGTTGGGTCGATACAGACACCATGCGACCATCTAGCGCTAATGCTTGAAGATTCAAGTTGATAAAGTCGCCACCAGCAATATCAAACACCACGTTGACGCCCTTACCTTGGGTAAAGGCCATGACTTCTTCCACGAAGTTCTGGGTGTTGTAATTCACTACCAGATGGGCGCCTAATCCGGCACAATAGTCGCGCTTGGCATCTTGTCCCGTGGTAGCAATCACGGTCGCACCAAGATGTTTGGCAAGGGAAATCGCCGTGCTGCCGATGCCCCCCGAACCACCGTGGATCAACACGGTTTCACCCGCCTTGAGTCCCGCGCGCATAAAGAGGTTGCCCCACACAGTGAAAAAGGTTTCGGGCAACGCCGCCGCTTGCATCTCAGAAAAGCCCTGTGGGATCGGTAAACAATGCTCGGCATAGGTTAAGCTGTACTCGCCATAGCCACCGCCGGGCACTAAGGCGCAAACCCTATCCCCTAATTGCCATTGGGTCACACCCTCGCCTAAGGCACAAATTTCCCCAGCGACTTCTAGTCCAATTATCAAAGATGCTCCAGGTGGTGGCGGATATACTCCCATCCTTTGTTTGATATCGGGTCCATTCACCCCGGCGGCGCGGTTACGAATTAAGACTTGGCCTGCACTCGGTACGGGCAATGGCGAGCGTGTCAGCTGCATCACCTCAGGCTCGCCGGGCTGTTCAAGATAAATATGCGTGTAATCATGGGGTAATGCGGACATAACGGGCTCCTAATCGGGTCCTATCGATAAAACAGAATACAGCCGCTAACAAAGTAGTCTAGATTGCACGTGTTAGCGGCCATTTCAGGCATAGCTGGACATGGGGATAAACGATAATCAAAGCTTTGATAGGGCTAGACTATCCCAAGTTCAAACACTAAAACAGACATGACTCTCAAAGCTTTTCCAACGCTTGTACTCTAGCCTTGGCCTTAGCTTCGTAATCATTCGTAAAGGATTTAGCCAGTTCAATGCTGTGCTGATAGAGCGCAAGGGCACGCTCTGGCTCAACGCTACCCCCTTCGCCCTCATCGAGTAGGCTCGCAAGCTGAAAATAGGCACGACCCAACACGCCCCGCTGCATGCCTTGTTTATCACCCTGCGAAACCACTTTTTCGAGCCAGATGCGCGCTTGGTACGCATCGCACGTATCGGGTTTTAACAGAATATCCGCATACTCGGCGGCAACATAGAGATCGCGCTCGGCGGCAATCTGCCAAAACTCTTGGCTTTGTGCAAAATCCTCGAGCCAATAATAGTAATCACTGGCGGCGCTATGGGCCAAAGCGGGGTCAGCTTGCACACTCAAACGGTAATTGGCTAATGCCGCCGTTGCATCATGGTAGGGCGACCAAGGTAATACTTGGTACAACGCCATCATACTTATGGCCTCTGGCACACCTTGATCAACTAAGACATTTAATTGTTCCCAAGCCTTAACTTCCACGCTTTTTGCTTCGGCTGTATTCAATTTACCACGCAGGATAACCTCAAGTGGTTGACGAATAAGCTCCAGTTTAGCTTCCATATTTCCAAGCCTTGCCGCGCGTTGTAGCCAATAACGGCTCTGCTCAACCTCGCCCGCATAGGCAGCTTGTGATTGCATCCACTGAATAGCAATCAAGTCATCGCCCTCGGCCGCCTCTCGGTAGAATTTGCGCGCTTTTTCTTCATCCTTCGCCAGCGCATGACCTGCCCAATAAATTTGCGCTAACAATCGCTTATCTTCAGCCTTGGTGCTCGCACTTAAGGTATTGAGCATAGATTCAGGCTTACCATAGGCATAGAGGTGCACATCCCCACGTGGATAACGATACTCAGTGCCATCGGGATAATGAACCGAGATCTGCTCGGGCTGTCGCCACACATTCACTTGATAATCTGGCAGAATTTCAGGATTAAACTGCACCCGCAGCACGGCCTCCTTATCGAAACGCACCATTTGTGTCGCCGCGCTTGACCATAAACGGCTGCTCGATTGCAGATTACTCTTAAGCTTTACCTCAAAGGGGCTGTCGGTCTTGGGGCTGTAAATCACCACAGGGGAATACACGGGATTGAGGCTAAGCGGCAACGCCGCTACCAGATAGGTATCTTCCTCACTGCCAGCAAGCACGGGCTCGATAGTCAGTTCCTGACTCAAATAAAACCCATCATGGGGTGAGGCTTTAGTTGCGGGTTCGCTCGATGTTAATAGCGGTGACGTATGTAAATAGTCATCTTTTAATGACTTCACCTTTTGCCAGATGGGATGACTTGGCAGCAGGGTAAGGTCTAGGACTAAATCCTCTAACTGCCAGTCGCAATCTCCACCGCCTTGCAGGGCTAACGTCAGATTGAAAGGTTTGGCATTATCGGTCGTATCGAGGGATTGTCGCAGAACCGAACTCTTATTCAGCGTAGCGCGATAGGGGTTGGCAATATCACCACTCGGGAAACGGATTTCTTTGCGGGTACACACGGAGGAAGTGTAATAACCCACTAATTCGAGCTGAGTGTGGGCGGGTAAGGTCCCAGTAAACTCGAAACGCTGCGCGGTGTTGGGCGGCGTAGTTTGGTCAACGGGCAGTTCCCGCTGCCATAACTTATCCCCAAATCCCAACCAAACGGATACAGAGAGCAACGCGCTTAAGCATAGGCTTAGCCAAAACAGTTTTGAAATCGAACTCATAATGCCAGCTCTCCATTGCTGATGAGATACCATCGCTCTTGCTGTAATGTCTCTACATCGGTTTTCACCAATGGAACCACCCCTTGAGTTTTCCTACACTTCGCATGCTTGAGCTTGCCACAATCTGGCTAATAACTTCGCGATATCGCTAAAAGCTGGACGGCAAGATAACTCAGGTTGCATACATAAATCAGTTAACTGCTGCAATTGAGCTCGCAGCGCGTCAGCTCTATCAGCACCGGCAAAGGGCAATAAATCATCAATCAAGCAGCCCAGCGCCCGCACCTCAATGGCCTGCATGGCATCCCGTTCCGATGTAGATAATTTTGCTAAGTTTGAGGCGGCGCCGAAGTCACCGAACAGCAGTGACATTTGTTGATTAATCATCATATTGTGCGCATACACATCCCCATGACTGATATGCTGGGCGTGCATATGCGCGAGAGTCTCGGCCAACTGCAAGGCTATCTTAACTATGTCCTTAAGGCTGAATTCGGTCCCCGCCTTAAAGGTATCGCGGGTGCAGGATTCGAGGGAGGGCGGTAAGCCTAAGTTATAAAATCCTTGGGGAATTAACGCCATCACTAGCCCTAGCTGATCCTGTTGGCTGATGTGTGCTAATACTTTGATAAGATTTGGGTGCTCCCCCGTGGTTAAACAACAATCCAATTCGTCGGCAGGATAACCGTCACTGGTCACCTCACCCTTAAATAACTTCACCGCGATCTGCTCACACCCAGTTGCGGCAACCATTGCAGGATTTAACCAACGTCCTTGGTAAATAATACCGGAGGCACCTTCACCGAGTTTTTCTCCGAGTTCAATGTCCGCTAGTGTCACATTGGGCACACTGGCCACATCGGCATGGGGATCGACCAGCGTATGGCTAAAGGGATTACCCGCAAACGCCAGCCAAGTAAGTTTGGGGAGCTTAAGCAACCAACTCGGCAGCGCGGCTAAGGCATTTGCCGATAAACGCACTAACTCTAAGTTATGGCATTGGGCCATGGATGCAGGCAGCGAGGTTAAGCGATTGCCCGCTAAGGCTAATTTTTGCAGACGATACAACTGCCCCATACGCTCCGGTAAGGCGGTAATTTGGTTATCCGTTAAGATCAACCAACGGGTATGCAAGGGCAATGACGCCTCAGGTACCGAATGAATTTGATTGGCTTTAAAGCCTATCATCTCCAGTTTCGGACACTGGCCTAACACCTCTGGCAGCACTTCAAAGCGGTTATTCGAAGCAAACAAAATCTTCAAATGGGTTAAGCGAGGTAAATCTTCGGGCAGTGAACTGAGCTGGTTATTGGATAAGTCGAGGATCTCGAGCGTATCGGCTAAGTCGAAGATCTCCCGCGGAAATTCGGTTAAGTTCTCAACCAATTGTAAACGAGTAATCCCTTGTAATTGTCCCGCTTTTAACTGCGCTAACGTCTGCACTCTGTAACCCACTGCTATGAAAAATCACCGCTATCTTAGCCCATTTGAGGCTAAATCTAAATGTGACCTAAGTGGTCAAATTTCCAGCAAAGCTATTCACAAATGCGAAAACAGATTAGCATGTGCCAAATCATGGAATACCAAGTCATCACAGATTACAGGACAATCATGCGGAAAACCTTTCGCCAACCCCATGCCTTAGCTGCGCTCGTGGTCGCCATCTTGATGGGCCAGCTCAGTGGCTGTGCAACCACGTCGGCGCAAACTTCGCCTACGGAATACGCCGCAGCCTTGCCAGAAGCCGAAGGCAATAGCGAACACACAGCACAACCTCAGCATGTTGAAACGGACGTTATCGACGAGCGCTATACCGATGTGTGGGAAAAAATCCAACACGCCCGCACTATTGATGTGCATGACGATGCCGAAGTCCGCAAGCAGCGTAACTTTTTCGATGATAAGCAAAAGTTTATGACTCAGGTGACCCAGCGCGCCGAGCCATTTTTATATTATATTGTCAGCCAACTCGAAGCCCGCAACATGCCGCTCGAACTGGCACTCCTGCCAATTGTTGAGAGTGGTTATAACCCGCTCGCTCAAGCAAATGGCCCCGCCGGACTCTGGCAAATGATCCCTGCGACGGGACGTAATTTTGGCCTCACCATCAACTCGGCCTACGATGGCCGTAAAGATGCACTGGCCTCGACCGATGCCGTGCTCGACTATTTGCAGCACTTGCACGACACCTTAGGTAACGACTGGATCAACGCCGTTGCAGGTTATAACAGTGGCGAGCTAGTGATCAAAGCCGCTATCGATAGAAACAAAGCTAAGGGCAAACCCACGGATTTCTGGTCGCTGAATATTCCAGCGCGCCAAGTACAAACCGTGCCTAAGTGGCTCGCCTTTATTCAAATTATCCGCGCACCTAGCCATTACAATCTCAAGGTGATGCCGATTGCCAACCGCCCATTTTTAGAGCGTTTACCTGCTCCCAATGGCGTTGAAATAAGCCAAATCGCCAATGCTGCAGGGCTCACTAAGGCGGAGTTTAAAACCTATAACCCAGGTTATCGTCAAAGCGTGATCCCAAGTAAGGGCAAATACCAAATCGCCCTACCGATTGAAAACATCGGCCAATATCAAGAGAATCAGCACCAGCTG
Organism: Shewanella sp. FJAT-51649; assembly: GCF_019457435.1. NCBI lineage: Bacteria > Pseudomonadati > Pseudomonadota > Gammaproteobacteria > Alteromonadales > Shewanellaceae > Shewanella > Shewanella sp. FJAT-51649. The sequence continues at coordinate 4,126,989 of NZ_CP080411.1, forward strand.
TCCGCGCAGAAACGTTACGACAGCCAGAGCTATATTGTGAAATCCGGTGATAGCCTAGGCACAATTGCCGCGAAATTTGACATTTCAGTCAAAGAGTTAAAACAGGCAAACAACCTCAGCTCCGATAGAATTAAAATCGGTCAAGAGTTGACCCTGCTAACGCCGATGAGCAGCGAAGATAACACCTCGACCGAGACGCCAAAGCAGAGCAAAGCTCAAACAACGTCTCAAGCGGCAAAGGCTAAAACCAGCAGTAAAACCGCTGACAAGCCAGCGGCGAAAGCCAGCACTTACAAGGTGAAGTCCGGTGACTCGTTAGATAAAATCGCGCGTAAAAACAAAGTGAAACTCGCGGATTTAATGAAATGGAACCAGCTGAATGCCAAGAGCATTATTAAGCCTGGCCAAGAGTTAAAACTGTCGGAATAACGCCGCATAATACGAAAAAGCACTACCTTGGTAGTGCTTTTTTATTGCCCAATCTATTGAACCCAGCCTAAGCGATTAAAGCTTAACGAGGTTATAGCCAAAGCTGGTTGAAGCGTCCTTATTCAGTACCATAGTGACATTATCTTCGTTATTAAAATCCATCATCTCTGATGCATAAACCACGGTTTTAGTGCCATTTTCCACCGCGATCACCTTGATGGAATACTCACCTTTTGGCACCACTAACGACTGCGGCGCCGTAGGGTTAACCGCACTGATCTTATAGCTTGCAGTTTCGATGGTGTCGTTCGCCTTTAAGAAGTACAGCGTCAGGTTACTCTTGTCGGCAAAACTGACGATATCAAACTTAAAGCTGTAGGGACTCGGCGTTTGCGTTTGTTTCATCTCCATCGCCTTCACTTGGCTACCTTCTTCGGTAGTTTGCTCGTAGATGAAGATGGTTTTGATATCGTCCTGATTAAGGGTGATCAACACATTGTCGAGCAATTTGGCTTGGCTAGTATGGTCAAATACGCTCACGCCAAAGTCATTAAACTCAGCGCCTTGATAAGCAGTCACGCCAAAGGGAGCCACATTGCTAAATAGCGCTTCTTGTTTATTACTCACGACTTTGACATCGACATTGTGCGTTGCCAAGCCATTGAATACCCTAAAATCGACGCTGCTTTCGAGGGCGACATGATTACGCACATTGGTGGTCGAATCGACGCTATCTAAGCTGATTTTGGCATCCGAAGCGCCAAAGCTTTCCCGTAAAATCAACTTATAGGGCACCTTAGTCTTAAAGTTAATGCTTGCCGTGGTGTAGCTCACATTAGTGGTTCCCGCTGGTGCGAGGTAAACCTTGTAATCCCCAGTATCCAAAATCTGCGGTGTTGAGACCTCACCGTAGGAGACACTGCCAAGCATCACCGCATCGGCAAAGCTTTGGTCAGCTTTAGCAATATAGGCATCGTAAGCAGGCGCATTCATCGCCGTATGGGCGATCAATAACTGCATTTTACTCTTGTCCGCTTCGGCGTTTTGCTTATCTAACTCAGTGCGGGAGTAATTGATATTCAGCAGCGATGGCGAGGCAAAATCCCCATGTAAGACAAAGAAATGGTCTGTCGCTGTTTTTAAATCGATGTCCTCTTTGTAGAGCGAGATATCCTTGTTCGATGCATCTTTACCCATCACCTCGACGGCACTGACGCCAGGCGTTGAAGTGAACCTTGGCATCGTATCGGCGTAGTTCACGCTCTCATAGGTTTTATCACCAATCTTCAGTGCGGTAGCCGTACTTCCAGCCGAAGCATTGTAAAATTGCACATAGGTATCGGTCTTCGAGGTGTCCTCATCCTTTTTATTATCGGAGCCACCACAAGCGGTCACGCCCAAACAGGCGAAAGTCAAAACCGCGAATCCTTTTAGTTGATTGTTAAGCATCGTATCCCTCATTAGCAGACAAAAAATTCAGTTCAGTCTACGCAGTTATACAATGACAACAATGGCAATTTCCACTCAAAACAAAAACAAATATTTCACAAACTCAATAACTTAACAAACATTTCAGCAACAACGCCAAAGTTGATACAAATCACATTTTTTAGGCGTTTAATTGATACAAATAAGATTGAAGACAAAGGCGGTATCGTCTGATGAGCCTATGTTGTTTAAGCATGTGAATTGAATATGCTGTGATACTAGCCACTACTGAGCAATATTTAACCGACAATCAGGGCCGTCGGCGAACTTTCGATATTGATATCTATAAACGCCTGCAGCATACCGAGATAGAATTTATCCCCGTCAGCGGCACCAACAATTAATGCTCTCCAAACAACCTTTGTGCCAGCAGTTAGACATTGCTCAATAAAGTAAACACGGTAAATATCAGCTTTAATTCTGCGTCTGTGGCTGAAAAATGGCTTTTATCCTGTTTCGCAGCCAAGTGATTTTGGGGTTATGGCTGTTTCTCTTATGCCAAATTAAGGTAAAAGGAATGGCGAGTTTATCAAGATATTCGCCACTTATCGGGATCGGGCGACTCACTAAATCAGGGTGTAATTGACGAGCATATTGCTCACAATATTGCGGCGCTACCGCCATCATGCTGTGGTGAGGCTCTGCCGCGACAAACAGTGACTGCTCAAAACTGGCTAAGGTCAGCACTATATTGCGAGTTAACCCAAGTTCGATAAGTACATCATCCAAGGCCCAGGTTTCACTCTTTTCCCACAAGATATTGATATGCGGATATTTAAGAAAAGTATCTATGTTCCACTCTTCTTGTAAAGCGGGATGATCGCGGCGTAAGTACACCCGAGGGAGATCGGTAAATAAAACCTCAAAATCAATAAAATAAGGCAATAAATCAAGGGATTCCTTCGAGCGGGGATGACTCTCTCGACCGGTAAACCCCATATCGGCCTCACCGCGAATGATGGCCTCGAGTGAATCATAATCCCAATTACGCACCTTCACTTTTGCATCTGGGTAGTGCAGGTAAATGGCCTGCGTTAACTGATTAAGCATAATGAGCGACAAAGGAGACTCAAGCATCAGCTCGAAGCTGAGCCCTTTCGCCATATCATCCCCGCGCTTACCCATGAGCTGTTTGCCCATTTGCAACCAATCGGCTAAGTCCTGCTCCATGCTTTGGGCTAATGGTGTGAGCTGCAATCCTTGAGGCGTTTTAATGAATAACGGATCGTCAAACCAATCGCGCAACTTCGCCAACGATTTACTCACGGTCGATGGCGTCACATTGAGCTTTTTGGCGGCCTTAGATACGCTCCGCTCCTGCGATAACAACTGAAAAGTAAACAACAGATTGAGGTCAAGCCGACTCAGGGATTTGCTCATTCGCTACCATTTCCGACAATTTAGGCACAGCTAACATTAGCGTGATACTTATCAGCGCTCCAACGGCGAGGATAGCTAATAATATATTAATCGCACTCACTTCGAGCAGCCCCATCACCCAAATATACAAGGCCGAAGTACAGACTTGGGCTATCCCCAGTAATGAGCTAGCCACCCCTGCCCGCGCCACAAATGGACTGAGCGCCTGACTCATGGTCACCCCAAATCCAATCGCAAACCCTGAACATACCAAACCAAAACCGAGCAGATTGAATAACTGACCCAACCAGCCCAATTGGGTCAAGATGAATACCAGCGCTGCTGCGGCAAATAATGTCTGAGAGAACAAAATTAGCGATTTTTCTTTAAACTGGTTAAGCAAAAAGGGCGTCGAAAATGAGGCCAGCATACTTACCAATGCAGTCATCGCCATAGTGTTGGAATATTGACCTCGGTCAAACCCCATCTGCCCCATAATCAGCATGGGAGACACATTCACATAGCTTAAAATCGTGGTTACGCCTAAGGTCGTTATGACCACGCGGCTGATAAAAAAGCCTTGTTTAAAGGATTCAGTTTGTACTCTAGGCAAAGTTTGACTGTGAAATGACGCTTTAGAATAAGTCTCACGCAAGACGAACAGACATAGTCCAAACACCAGCAATCCCATTACCGCCATAGTGTAAAACAAACTCGGCCATGGAAACCTAAGCATGATCAAATGCCCAATTACAGGCGCGATCACAGGGATAATGCAGGTCACGCCATTCACCATTGAGAGCACTTTAGCGCGGCGCTTATCGTCTAAGACATCACGCAAAATCGCAAACGCGACAACATAACAACACCCCGCCCCGACTCCTTGCACAAAGCGAGCGACTAAAAACAGGTCACTGCTTTGCGAGCGCGCCGCAAAATAGGAGGCTAACGCAAACAGTAAGGCACCAAAGAGCGTGATAGGTTTACGCCCAATCCTATCTGCTAAACTGCCCGCAAACAGCATAGTCGTCGCCATGCCCGCAAGATACACAGAAAACGCAATGTGCAGCTGCGCCTCAGTTGCCCCAAGTTGATTGGCGATTTGTGGCAATCCCACCAAGTACATATCTATCCCTGTCGGGTACATTAGGACTAAACCAAAGCAACATAAAAGATATCGAAACATGACATGAACACCCTGCAAAAAGTTGCGTTTAGCCTAATATGAGCGCGGCTTAAACGTGAGTGGCATTTTCGACAACAGCGATTTCCAATTGCGACCGAGTGGTATTGCAATGATCAATAAAACCAAACCTCCTGTGACACGAGTATCACAGGAGGGAGATCTTCAGAGGGATTATGGTTTAATCGCTCACTGAGCCGTGATGGGTGCAGGTAAGGTTTCGATGGTTAAACGCTTATCATCTTTGAGGTATTTCTGCGCCAATTGGCTTAACTCGGCGGGGGTTATTTGCTGTACCAGTGCCAATCGTTGGTTAAAGCCAGCAAAACGCTCCGGTTGGCTTTGGGCGGTTGAAGCCAAATCTAACCAAAAGTTATTACTTTGCGGCGCTATATGCATCCACTCCAACACAGGTTGGCGGGCGCGATTGAGTAAATCCTCACTGATCCCCGAAGGCGTTTTGACTTGCTTAACTGCGGCGGCGTAATACTTAGCCACTTCAGGCAACATAGCCTTAGTTGTCACGCTAAATAAGCCAAGATAACCATAACCCGTTGGGTTTAAGTCACTGTATGAAAATGCCGAGGGTGAATAACTCGCACCGACTTTTTCGCGAACATTTTCAGTGAGTAGGATGTTTAGTACCTGCTCGAGTAAACCTAAACCCACCAGCTCACGGGGATTGCTCATATCCGTCGTCGGCCATACCTGCGCGAGTGCCGCCATATCGACTTGACCATAATGGGTCAGGCTCATTTGTGCTGGCACTTTAGGAAACACAGGTACGATAGTCTGCCCCTTAGGGATCGGCTGTCGCGCAATGGCTCCTAGGGTTTGTGCAACCTCGGCAATCGCTTTGTCTTCATCAAAATCCCCAACAATCGCCAGTTCAAGCGCCCCCTGCTGAACGGCAGAATGGAAGCTAGGCGCGAGTTCAGCAAACTGCCGCTTGAGGATTTCACCTGGATTACCGTAGCCATAACGTTTGTCGCCATTATGGGCAATACGGGCAAACTGATTCGAAAACTCCAGTTGCGGATTGCTATGAATGCTCTGCTGCTCGGCTATCACTTGCTCACGGAATAACTGCTCGGCCTGTTGATCCATCCCGGGATCGACTAGGTAAGCCGTTAGCACGCCTAATTGGGTGCGAAGTTCGGCAGCATTGGTGCTGATCTCGCCGCCAAAACTCTGTTCACGCAGACTCAAGCCCACCGAGATATCTTGACCAGCAAAAATATCCTGCAAACTGTCCCAATCGTGCAGCCCTAACCCCCCCTGCACAAAGGCGCTATTAAACAGGTAAGACAAACCATCTAGCTCAGGGAATGGCACCTCGCCAAAGCCGATATTGAGACTCACCAACGTCATCCCCTGATTAAAGGGGGTAGGTTTTACATTGAGGCGCACACCGTTAGCAAACTCTAGCTTACGGATCCCAGTTGCGACATCGCGCTGATCGGCAACAATCTGCCCCGGCTCACCAAATTGGCTATAGGCAAACTCCGCAATGCTCTTGGTTTCGGGCGCTTTTACGGCTTGCTTTTGGCTCGAGCTGTAGGCGACTAAGAGTTGTTTTTCAACATTTTCAATGGGTTTGTTATTGGTGAGATACAGATAAGGTGTCCCTTCCCAAGCCTGTTTAAACAACTGCTGCAGTTTTTGCGGCGTGATGCTTGGCATCAGCTTTTCAAACAGCGCCAATTGCCATGCGGGTTCCACTGGCACACGTCGGCTCGCCACCGTATTCACTAGGCTTTCGGCAATATTGACACTGTGGATTGTGTTACTGCCAGCGGCACTGAGCTGATAACCCTTGTGCATTCGTTTAAGTTGCTGGTCAATTTCCTGTTGGCTAAAACCAAATTCCAGCGCCTGACGCAGGGTTTGCTCTAATAGTGCAAGTCCTTGCTGCCAGTTGTTTTCCTGCGTCCCCAAGGTCATTTGCGTGCCGTAGGCAATATCGTATTGCGGGCCGATTTGTAAGCTTACGCCGTATAAGCCTTGGCTGTGTAGCAACTGTGATTCTAGGCGGCGATACAAAATACCATGGGCAACCTCTAATAAAATCTCCTGCTCACGCAGCGCAATCGTATCTGGCTTAGGGGTTTGCGGTTTTAACAGCCCGAGGGAAACCGAGGTTTGCAGGCTTGGGTCAAAAAATGCCGCCGCCTCAACAGTGGTTTTAGCCTGTACCGTGCCTATGGATTGTGCCTTCACCCCAACAGCCTGCGGCGCGGCTTGCCAGTCGGTAAATTGCTGTTTGATCTTGTGCTCGATACGATCAACATCTATATCCCCCACCACAATTAAGCTGGTGCGGGATGGCGTATAAAAACGCTGATAGAGAGACAATAACTTGTCACGATTCGCATTTTGAATGCTCGTCGCCTCTCCCACAGGAAAGCGCTGCGACAGCAAGGTTTGCGGCATTAAAAAGGTTAACTGGTGGCGATAGTTTTCTAAATCGGCGCTACTGCGCTCACGCAGTTCAGACAATACCACCGCCTTTTCACGCTCGATAAGGGCGGGATCCAGCAACAGGTTACTGGCAATTTCGCGCATTAAAAACAAAGCGGTATCGACTTTATCTTGGTTATTGCTCGGTAAATTAAACTGATAAACCGTCTGCTGGAATTCAGTCACCGCATTGGTATCGGCCCCAAAACTTAAGCCTAAGCGTTGTAAGGTTGGGATCATCTCCCCCGCCGCGAGTCCGGTAGAGCCATTAAATGCCATATGCTCTAAAAAATGCACTAGACCTTGCTCGGCATCCGTTTCCACCACAGATCCCACATCCACCCGCATACGGACGATAACCGCCTGTTCAGGAGTTTTGTTGTTTACCAACAGATAGTGCAGCCCATTAGCCAGGGTGCCTGTGTGTACTCGCGGACTTAAGGGTAAATCGGCCGACTCAGGCCACAGCGGCGCTTCAACCGCCCTTAAGGGGAAGGCCACGCTGATAAATAGCAGCCATAGCCACAGGTGTTTAAACTGGATTCGCTTGAAATTATTCATAAAAATTCATTTTCTCCCCCCAATTGGGTTCATTAACCGGAGAAAATGCTTACCTCAGTACTGATAAATTGACTTTTTACTATAGCCGCTAAAATGCTTTAAGTCACAAAATCAATACCTTACACCGTACCAAAAATATCAAAACCATGAATCAATAAGAAAAAATAATATTAGAGCTTGAAAGTATATGAGGGAAAACTCGTTGTTAACTTTATAAAAATATTCCTCTGTCACACTGCCACACATTGGCAATTCAGAACAGGCTTAATTAAAGCCTGTTTTATTCTAAATTAAGCAAGTCTGACTAACACAGTTAATGCATAGATAACCATAGCCCAATAGAAACCCAAAAGAGCAATCCAGATCCAGTTCAACCAAGTTAAACTTGAATTATCCTCATAGTCTAAAGGTTCAAGCGCAAAGTTAATTGCTTTTTGAGCTTCATACAATGGATACAAAACTGCTAAAGGTATAAAAATAGAAATTAAAATAAAAAATGTTGGTAAAACTTCAATTTTATTAAGAATACTAGAGACTACGATAAGTAAAACGTAAGCTGTCGCTAAAGCTGAATGATTCCAACGATAGCTTCTATTATCTTCTTTAATATATTCATTAACATAAACGAACAAAGAGTGTGTATAAAATACCGTAAAAATGCATCGAGCAATAGGCCATGCATCTAAATCATAATACTCTTTTAATGCCTGCCATTGCTTATAAAACCAATAAATTTGATATAGACCAAAGGTGGCAACAAACATAATTGTCAATTTAGCAAGAGAAACGTGAAACAGTGGAATTCTCTGAATATTGCTATCTACTGTTATTTGTTTTTCATCACTTTTTAATGGATTACTTTCCTGACTTATTACATCTTCCATGGAAGAATTCCTTTCTTTTAGTAATTGTCATAACGTTAATTTATTTTCAAAAGTTAGAGTCCTTTAGTGAACCCAAACAATCCACCCTAAATCATAACAACTGTTAACAACTACGCAAAGAAAATTATTCAAGGACAGACAGCCATATATAAACAAAAAGCCCTGCACAATATGGCAGGGCTTTTAAAAAACGATTATTTACACTGTAAAAGTAGGAAAATTAGAATGGCAGTTCACATAAAGTTATGCCAAAAGCCATTCAAGCTATTAAAAGTATTGCCTTTTATTGTAAAAAAAGCCAACTTTGTTAAGTTAAACTCAAATATTGTCAACGATTTGAGCAAGAACTATGGAGTGTTCGCCGCTAAGCGTAAAGATAGCATCTTGACACTTTCGGCGACAGCACCTAATCAACAAAACGCCAACTGGATCTTGGAATATCGAGTGGGCCATAATTATCTCCTGTGATTATGGAGGAGTACCTTGAGAGATAGCCTCCCGAGGGTAAGGTATTGCTGTTTAGGGCCAGCTACCGCTATAGCCAGCGAGAGCTGACAGTGAGTAAAGAGTATGACAGGGACCAAAAAGGATAAAACTCTGTAATTGCCCTTTTAAGGTGCAAAAGACAAGTTTTCCTAAGCAAAGGATAGGATGAGAAGTATGATGATTCACTTATGAGTGGGTTAAACTATCCAAACATAAAGATCTAGGAAAAACTTTCACATGTGAAAGTTTTGCGGCTCAACTCCAAAGGAGCAAAAATGGGCAGAACACTGGAAGATATTATTGCAGAGCAACCTCAAAATCTCGTTGATTCTGCTCAGGAAACAGCTTCAAAACAGCTAATCCATATCCATTTAATCGAGTTACTTGAACGTATCGGGGCTGATGCAGGCTGCCACATTGATAACTGCACAATCGATAGCCTACAGAGACTGAAGCAGCTTGTTGCATCAGCAGGAGGAAGACTTCGCCTTCATGTCGACTTACCGGATGGTTCACATCACGGTTTTAAGCTGTGACCTGAATACTCAAAAGTACCACATTAAAACAAGAAACTTGGGAAGCTACTTTTTCTCGAACTTCAATTCTAATTGAACTTAGGAGCATTAATGTGTGCTATTGCTCAACCAAGTAATCTCAGGCTTTCAAATCTTCCGTTACTATTCACATTGAGCATTTTTTGTTTTAGTCTCAATTTGTTATTAGCGCTTATAGATGGAAACTAATGAGCACACATTTCTATCACCCAGGACCGGAACAACCAACACCGGAACAACGACTACTTTTATTCAATGATGTGAAGTGGGAGATGTTTATAGAACAGTGCGCCAGACAATTGCAAGTAGAAGGGAAATACACTCATGTGCATCGACTTGGTGGTGCGGGTGATAAAGGCAGAGACGTGTGCGGCTATTTACATCAATTGCCTGAAGAGGATACTTGGGACCTGTATCAGGGGAAATACTATGCAGGAACGCTATCTCCAAGTGCTTTTGCTCCTGACCTTGCAAAATTCTTATGGTACGTCTTCTCCAAGGAATACACGCGTCCTTTAAATTACTATATATGTGCGCTCAAAGTTGGTCCCTCACTGCTTGATTACACGCTAAATCCTGAAAGGTTTAAAGCTTGGATGCTTCAGGAATGGAAAGATAAGTCTGGAAATTTCGTAACATTCAAAAAAGATCTCACTCCAGAACTAGATCTATTTATTCAGAACTTTCCTTTTGAGGTTTTCAAGGTAAAGCCATCCGCTGATCTGTTAGAAATACACTCTCGATCATGCAAACACTGGGAGATGTTTGGCGTTTTACCTGCTCGACAGCCCAACCCAATTATGCCAAAAAATCCTGACACCAATGAGCATCAATTCGTCAAAGCACTTCTTGATGTCTATCAGGAGTTAGATCACATTGAACTATCTCATCTGACTGACATTCCTAAAAGGTATCAATCACATTTTAAAGCACAGCGAATGCTTTTTTACAGCGCGGAAGGTCTTAACCGTTTTAGTAGAGACAAGCTTCCAGGAGCATTTGATGATTTGAAGAACCAAGTCGAGATAGGGATAGGTAGCTCCTTAAATTATCCGCATGAGAATGGCCTCACAAGACTAAAAGAGGTTTTAAATACTGCAAACACATTACAGGTAACCTCTAACCCTTTAAGTGGGCGATTACAAGCAGGCGACCTCGGAGGAACCTGCCACCATCTTGCAAATCAGGGTAGAGTAAAATGGGTGGATGAAGATGAGTGATGTATTTAATACTCCATTTGAGCTTGGACTCAGAATGGTGCATTTGTTGATGGCTCTATATCCTAAAAAAGTTGATTTACAGCGCCTAGTTTATTTCGATTATGCCGCAATCTATTCGGCAGATCTAAACGGCCCAGAAAGCCTACATACGCCAGTTCCGCTGCGAGGTGGAGAATACGCCAGTAGGAGAGAGATAATTGAAGAAGGGTTATATTTGATGGCGCAACGGTCATTCATTGATGTACAGGCTGATGATGGTGGTATTAGTTTCCAGCTTGGTGAGAATGGTCCGGCCTTAGTTGGTCTGATTGGCGGAGAATACTCTCGAGAATTATACAAGCGCTGTGAATGGGTAGCGTCTGCGTTAGGTGATATGGATGAGAAAAATCTCGAAAAAATATTTGGAATGCGCGGCACCTTATGGGGCGCAGAGTTCCTTCCAATAACAAACAAAGGAACTGCTCTATGACAATTAGTATTCATGAATTGGTGGTGACTGGGCCAGGAAAAGTGCCGGCAAAACTTACACTAAATGGAAAATCTCATTTAGTTTTTGGTCCCACTGATACAGGAAAATCTTACATTGTCGAATGTTTTAGATATTGCTTTGGTGGAGGTCAAAAGCCTAAAGGTGTTGGCTTCTCGGATGGATATACTAGGGCAGCAGTTCAAATCGTACTATCCAATGGCGACTATTTCACATTATTTCGAGACCTACTTAATGGTGAAGAAGCTGTGTATGAGGGCTTGCATGAGAATCCTCCTCAAGGTGAAATTGCAATTGAAAAAAATATAAGTGACCTGCTTCAGACATGGTGTGGAACTGCAGGAGTAAAGATACTGATTAAGGCAGGAAAGCTTGGCAATTTGACGGCAGGAGATCTTCGTCGCGTTAGCATATTTGATGAGATTGAAACATTAGACAATGTTTCATTTGAAGGTAAAGATACCAATCTGAAAACTCGAAACAAGTCTGCACTAGCTATGATATTAAGTGGTTCAGATGATTCCGAAATGGTTCTTCCTGCATCAACAAACGATCGGAATATTGCAAAAGGACATGCCGAGGCAATTAACCAACAGATCAATAACTTACTTGCGGACATACCTAATGACCTATCACTGAAAGATGCTCAGGAAAGTTTGCTTAAAGTGACAGCTGAGATTGGGGTCATCACAGCTCATATAAGAGGTCATGCCTCCGAACTTGCCGAGCTTAGAAATAACCGCTTAATAATTGATAAAGAAAGGCGACAACTATCTCAGGAGTTAGCAGCATTAAAAGAGGCAGAAAATAGATTTCAGTTGCTTGATAAAAAATATGTAAGCGATCAACAACGACTACAAGCTATATCAACTGCCGCATCAATAGCTGATAGTTTTGATATTCGACCATGTCCTCTTTGCTATACAGACATCCAACACCAGTTACGTCACAAAGATAAAGATACTCAGACACCAATGCTTCGCTTAGCTGCACATGCAGAGAATGAAAAAATCTCAGGATTACGTGATGGATTGAAGGAGGCTTTAAATGATGTTCTCATAAGACTTGATGAAATATCTAACGCACTGCAAAGAAATTCTAGAGAAGCTCTAGAAAATGAACAAAAACAAGAAGCACTTCTATCGCCACAAAGTCTTAATATAAAGTACGGCTTAGAGACTCTTTCAGATCGTAAAGTAACACTGTCTATGGCGGTTGCTGATTTATTAAGGGTTGAAAACCTTAAGATTCGGCTGGCTGAGATGAAAGAAAAAAGTAAGCGCAAAAAGCAAACTGTTAATAGAAATATGTCAGAAAGTTCGACAGTACTATGCAAAAGAATCAAAACACTATTAGATACTTGGGGGGTGCCTAGCGTAGATTCTGTTTATTTTGATGATAGCCTGTCTGACATTGATATTAATCAGTGTAGACGTACATCCTATGGAAAAGGAAAGAGAGGTATTTTTCTAACAGCTTATATGGTTGCATTAATGGAGAGAGCTATGGTGAACGGACATCCACATCTGGGTTTTACTATTATTGACTCTCCAGTAGTGACGTATAAAGATCCCAAGCATGGAACTAACAGTGACGGCGAAGAACTTCTTGATGAAAGTGTTAAAGACCGCTTTTATGCTTGGTTAGCAAACCGTACCGAACCAGGACAGATTCTTATTTTAGAGAATGAAGAACCAAGTTTAGAGACCTTAAATATATTGAATTTTACTGAATTTGTTGGTTCTAAAGGTATCCCTGGCCGATTAGGTTTTTTCCCCGTATGAAAACCGACAATTATAGAACTTGTCCAAGGTTTGAGAAGGCCTCATTGAGGAGAGACCTCAAGGCACCATTGATTCTACTTGAACCACTTTCGCGACAAAGCAGTTTTTAGAAAGGTGGAGACAAACTCCACCTCGTCTCTCTGACCATCCGTCATGCGGATCATATTTACTAGCTCACACCAGAGACTTAAGTTGTTACTCTATAACTTTCACATGTGAAAGTTAATGCTTCTCTGCTTAAGCTTCAGTCAAGCTGGTGTTGCTTCCTAAATCCGACAAAGTATATAGATCTGAGTATCACATGACCTCGGCCAAGGCTTCGACAACTTTGCCAATATAGCAGTGCAATATGAGTTATATAAATCAACATATAAAAAACTCAATCTCTTGTTCATTAAACTCCCTAAAGTTATCTTCAGCTGTAAGCAGAATCGCCTTACATAAATAACAACTCTTACGTTCTGTTTCACTTGAGCTATGCCATTCTTCGATTCTTTCCTTGTTTACTACGGTATAAGAGCCACAAAATGAACGAATTCCTTTGGGATGAATAGGTTGCCAATCGTTATACCAGAAAGATGAAAAACCAACTTGAGATTCATGGACAAAGTAAGTAAACAAACCATCGGAAGATGAACCAACAATTTTTTTACCATCAATGTTACATTTTGGAATGTAGAACCCTCGTGATTCAAGATCGGAGTGCCAATGTCCATACCTCATAAACGGAAACGTAGTGACAGCCATTGTAGGAACTACGGACATCTGACTATCATCAAATTCATAAGACAGTTCATTATTCAAAAGATCACCAACAGCCAAGCAACCGGAGCGCTCTCTTACCTGTATATCAGGCGTAAGATCAATTTCTGTAGTCACCTTTACAACCGTCAGATCAACCCAATTATTGCCGTCAATTCTTATAGGTAATGAAAATGCTAAAAGGTCATTAGTGTCATCTATCTGTTTGAAATTAGATAACCCCTCTTTAACATAGTTGATCAAATTAGTTTCATTTGGAGAATTATGATTATTCCAAACCGGTAACCATTTTGGTTTTTGAGGACGAAGATCCATATATGCAGGCTCAATGGGGAGTGCTGGTATGGAAAGATATTCCGCATAAGAATCAGGCATTCCGTAAAATTCTTTGGCTAGGTCTATTGTTCTCAGATATGCGGAACGACCTCGATGACTTGCTTGTGTATAGAATTGCCCAGTAGACCGTTGTCTATCAGCGCTAAAAAAGTAATCAATGGTTGTTGCTTTTGATGGTTGATACTCGAATGTATTGTTCCACTCAGTTTGGTAGTGCTCTATTAAAGGTAAACTGGTTCTTTTTGTTTCTTTTTTCAGCCAAGAATAGTAAACACGAGGAACATGACTTCCCTGATAATACTCGAATCTATTATTGTCATGATCCAAAATAACAAAAGGAGCAAATGGATAAGCATACTGTCCGCGCTCAACTGAGGTAGGTAGCAATTCAGATAATATTATATCTGACAGTACGGACCTTGCTTTTATGTAGTTTCCGAGATTATTTGGGCAAATATACCCCTTACACTTCGCAATAAAAAATACACACAATACTTCTACGCACTCAGACTCTTGCTTCCTACTTGCTAAGTCTTCCTTTAATAATTCTTCAACTCTTGGATGTTGAGCTATTAGAAGTCGTGAAAGCTGTTCTATCACCCATAGTTTTACAGAAGGTATAGGTAGCTTAAGCCTTGAAACTAAAGTTTTGAGCATCGCTTCTTCGAGAGAGTCATCGCGACGCCAATCCCAAGCTGGCTTTGCAAGTTGAAGATTACGGACGCTCTCTTCTAAACTTGTAACCATATCTAACGTAAGCTTAAGTGCCTCATCTTTCCTGCCACCATGAGAAAGCAAAAAAACTAACTTATCATTCGGAATAATTAACTTGCCAAACCTATCATTCCAATTATTCGGTTGTGATGTTGTTAATTTAATAAATTCGTCGATTTTTTTAGGGTATTGTTCTGCAACAATCTTAAGTCGATTGAGACTATTTTCTGAACTCTCATACCAATCAGACCACCCTCCCATTGCCTTATGAGCCGCAACCAAAAGATCAAAGGCTTTCGTTTTACCTTCTAGTTCTCTCGCGCTAAAAAAAAGAAGATCTAACAAATATCGCTTTTCATCAAAACGATCAATAAAACTATATGCCTGTGGAATGAGCAGCTTTAATAAATCAGGTTCCTTACCTTGAGTACACCAATATTTGTACCAAGTCTTCCAAAATTCACCAGTACTGAGTTTTCCCTTGAGTGCCGCAGTCAGTTCTTCAAACTTGTCAGGCGGATAATCCGATGGCTGCAACGAAATTTTTTCATCAAGCTCATCAGTTGATGAACGCTTATCTTCAGTCATGTTTTGAACTTTAATACCAAGTAAGCTCTCTATTTCATCACTGATATGAAAGGCCTGTGGATTTCCTTGTTCAATCTTTGCTCTAAGAATTTGGTAACAGCTCGAGTGCAATCCTGTCAGATATAAATGTTTAGTTATGGGCGAAGAAAAGTC
Organism: Shewanella sp. FJAT-51649; assembly: GCF_019457435.1. Taxonomy (NCBI): domain Bacteria; kingdom Pseudomonadati; phylum Pseudomonadota; class Gammaproteobacteria; order Alteromonadales; family Shewanellaceae; genus Shewanella; species Shewanella sp. FJAT-51649. Next base: position 4,142,437 of record NZ_CP080411.1, read on the forward strand.
ACACCTTTCAAGCAATCTTAAAATTGTCTCTTCAGCATAATACCACTCGCCATCACTGAGCTCCTGCTCATAAACTGAAGCAGCTGATTGTGGGTTTAATCTTGCTAACAACGAAGATATAGAGTGCTTAGAGTGCCTAGTTTCATCCCCGTCGGTAAACTTGGATATATTGAAAACTATCGATGATATACGCTCTAATATTTCCAACGCAGAATCAGGATCAGCTTCAGAAAGGTATTCCACAGCAGTCAAAACATCAAATATGGTAGGATCTTTGTGATGCCCGTAACCGAGCACAAAATCCCATGTTTTTCTCAAACACCTTTCAAAAAGGGCTAGATTATCGTGTTGGAATGCTATTTGAGCGAGTTCAAGGTAAGCATTAGAATTCTCAATTGTTTCTTCTAGCTCATTTAACTGTCGATCCTCTTCGAGTTCAATGAGCAGTACAACTGCATCATCGTCTAACAGTTTGAGACCTACCTCCTTATACCATAACCGCAGCCAGTCAACTCTGAACACACCAGAGTCAATGATTTGCTTTAACTCATTACGCGAAACTTCAGATTTGGTTGTTATCAGGTGACAATCGGCCGCAATTTCAATCCAATCGCGCTTTAGAGCTATATCAGCTTTTCGTGTCTCCCAATGAACATCATCTAATATTGGCCCCGACGGAAACATCGCACAAACTACATCAAAGTTTAATGTGTTCCCTGCTAAAAGTTCATTTGCGATCAAATCTGAAAGCTCATTAAGAAATTCATAATGATCTGACACATCCGCTCGATCTGATGTTGCACTAACTGGTAACCAAGAGAAGTCGCCTTCCGCACTTAACCTGATACTAAGTGAAGAAAAAAACCAGCTATGATAACCGCCAGTATTTTCAACTTTGAAGACTGTTGCCGACGGGCCATCAAAATGGTGAGTCTTAATACTGGCAAATTTTTTCTTAGAGAATATATCTAAAAACTGAGATAACATCTGTGAGGAAAAAGCGCTATATTCTGGCCTACGAGCAATATCCGCCCCCTCTATAATGCTTAATCTAATTGCATCGAGTTCGATTTGACCGATATGATTTGAATTACGGGGTAAACATTGCCAAGCCCTGAAGAGCAGGCCTAGCTCTTTTTTTGTACGGCATGCACGTCTAAAACTAGCCACATATCCATCGGGCCAATTAGAGAAGTTTCCTGCTTCAAAAATCAAATCGTAGTTAAGGCTGTCAGTTAATACTCCTGCTTTTATCAATATAGCAGCTTCAGCTTCGTTATCTTGAGAGTGTCGTGAAGACAAAAGTTTAGTTCTAGCCCGATATCGATCAATAGCCTTCTGCGATAATAGCTCTGCTTGATCAACAGCCCCTCTATACCATAATGCAATTGCCAATATTGATAATTTGGTTGGTGAATACTCATTTTGTCCAGAGATTATTTCATTCAGAGACGGCTGGTCAGCGATTACTAGAGAGAACGTTTCCAGGTTAGTGGAATCCCATGTCTGAAACTCAGGACCGTTGATAAGCCTAGTTTTTAGTGCTCTGTGCCGATATGCCTCTGCATACTCAAGATCCTGAAATGCATAATTTTCTGCCTCAGATAATAGTCGAATGCATGATTTCACCGGCATTCCAATAATAAGCTTATCAAGTACCCAGTCTCGAGTAACACCCTGTCGTAACTCCGAAGAGTCGCCTCTCCGAGCCAAACTCGACCAAAGCCAATTATCTTTGAGATGTAGTGGGGCGCTCAAACTCAACCATTCGCAGACACATGGCAGTAATGCGTTTATTCGCTCCTGATGCTCCTCCTGATTTCGCACAAATACCACTAGACTTTCATGGAAAGGCCTTACGCCGCAAACTCCTTCTGACAGCATGTGTGCAACTGCATCTACACTCGGTGCATATTCGTGATTATCTTTTACAACAGTACCAATTGCCTGTCTCGGCCACGCAAACTGAAAACCACTGCACAGGTGAAGGACATCCTTTTGTCTATAATTTAGGTTACGCCAAAGCTCGGAATAGTAAGTAATAATATTGCCATCGGAGCATGGAGGAAGCTTCTCAATCTGCCAGGAAGAAAGTGCTAATCCATGATGAGACAGATACTCAGATGAGTAGATCACATGCAGAGGATAGCCATTTGTAGCTTCTAATAACGCGCCGGCACTTTTCTGAATTTCTTCATCCACATGATCCTCATGACAGTTTAAGAATAATCGACCAGATTCAATATGAAGTTTTAAATACTCGTATATCGAATTTCCAGACATTTCAGGCAACCAGTGCCACTCATTCTTAGGTGAGTGAGTAAGCAATGTGTGAGGGAGTAATTCATCGTCAACTGGTTGCGTTCCAACAAGTACCACTAAGTTTTCTGTTGTAGGTAGCAATTGTCTGAAGGTTTCGTCCAATGGCTTTTTATTTTTGGCATTGTCTCGCCACACATGATCCAGCCCATCAATTAATACTACAAAGGGTTTCCCCTTTTGTTTGTAATAACTTGCGCAGGTTACCAGCGCATCACGCAGGTTTTCAGGATGAGATGTACTTGCATTGGCTTCTTTGTGAAAGCTATTGATTTGATGTAGCAGGGATTCAGCAACGATTCTTGGGCTTAGTCTGTCTTCAGTTGTATCTACCAACGATAAAAAATAGTGATGACGTAATAGCGGAATTTCCTGATCTTCCAATTCTTGACATAGAAACGATAGATACGTACTTTTTCCAACACCAGGCTTGCCCGTTAACGTAATGACTTCGCCTTTTGAACGGCTAATTCGAGCAAGTAGATCATTGTGAAAATCTGAATCAGGGAGGCAATAATCCTCAGGTACTGAGAATATTTCAGGTATGGGCTCCGGTCTTTTTGGCGATAAAACTTCTCTAACATGATGAAGATAAATCCAACCATTTTCTGGAGGATTATTCTGAAACATTGCCCATTCACGTGCTCTTGCGACAAGCCGCTCAACGCCTGTATCGTCGGAAAACTTCAAAAGCTCAGCTCGAACACTACGCTTTATCGTAAGGTAGTCTCCATCACTATGTTGGACGGTCAACTTCGAAAAAAGAAATATAGCGGCTTCGTGGCTTCCTAATTGTCGGATGATCTCTTGTTGTGAGTCATCATCAACCTGATTAAAGTCTATTTTAGAACCACGCAGGCAGGATTCCATAGATCTGTCCGGCCGCTTATTGGTCAATAGAACAACATCCCCAAGCTTTTCAGCTGGCACAGCATTAATGGCATTGTAGAGCTTTTTAAGAATGGAACGAGATCTAGCTGTTTTACCTGAGATTTTTAACAACCAATCCCACGTAAGGCAGTTTTCATCCTTCTCAGGAGAAGGGGTAAATTTAACTTGCCAAAAATCTTTAATGCCATTTGGTCGTTCACACACAACATCATCTATACCTTCAGGTGTTTCATTGCTATCTGTGTCGGCTTCAAATGCCACCCCTGGCATACTGAGTAGGGCTATGAAGCCATTCCGCAAGCAGTTTAACTCCCTGCAGCGTTTGATAATCATATCCCGTATAGATAATCGCAGAATTTTTAACTTTCATAAGACTCGAAAACACTCCTTATTCAATAAATCATCCTTTCCACTCCAAAAGTAAACCTCATCAATAGTTAACATTATGTTCTTCCCGAAGGCGGCATTTTTTTGTCGAAAGGACGTAATATTCGAGCTACCTCAGTATTTGAAGGAAGATCTCCCCCTTTTGGCGGAGTTTGATCAACGCTAGCCATCTGTATGCCTTTTTGCCGCACATGAAAGGCGATTTGCTGCCAGCGGCGTAACCATTGAGCTTCTTTTCGCTTGTAGGCTTCTAGTTCTGCTTTGAGGCGATCCACCTCTACCTGAAGCTCTTCCGCCTCTTTCGTTGCCTGCGCTTTGGTTTTCACGAGACCACCCGACAATGCTTGTTTGGCATTGTCATAAGCGGCTTTAATTTCAGATTTGGCTTGGAGTGACTGACGACTAAAGCCAAAACGTTCTTCTAGAACAGCCCAGGTGAGTTTTGCTCCAAGCTCGCCAAGTGCCCAGCGATCCAAATCAGCTACGATTGTATTGATGTCACTATCGGACATGCGTCTGAAGCGCTTAACCATGCTCTACCTCGTTTAAATATTGTTCGGGATCAAAGTGCTCCACCCCGTTATCAGCCAGTTGCACAGCCAGCGTTTTGAGTTTTTTATCGTTATGAGCTATCCAATCAGCGCTCTTTTTGGGCTTGTTACTACTTAACTGTTTCTCAGCATTTTTTCGGGCCAATGCGGTAAGGGCATATTGGCGCTTCTGCTCGTCCAGCCTACCCTTATCATCCTTGACCCACACGTAGTCTTTACAATCTGCCGAACATTGTAAATGGCGCTCGCAGGGTGTTTGAGAAAAGTTGTGGACGCAAATACCTGTACCGACATCATGCACAGCCTGAATGCGTGCTTTAAGAATGGTATCCTGCACTTCTACCGGAACTACTTTGAGTTGCTCAGCCAATAGACCACCGACCAAGCCTTTTTTGATATCTTCGCGGAGCATCAGTGCACGTTTTTCTCGGGATGTATGCTGATAGGCTTTGGTGTCCCTGGGATTGGTTCGCCCAAACCATTCGGTTTGCATAAGATCACTTAACCCACCTTCATCAAGTAAAGTATTGAGCGTGTGGCGGAAGTGGTGACTGGTAAAATCTACCTCGATACTATTGGAAGCGTATTCAGCAGCAAGGGCAGGGAAATAACGGAGAAATGTGGTGAACATAGACTGGCTACAGCTTGTAGCTAACCAGTGAGCATAGCTTCCAGTAGAAAGTCCCAATGAGCGAATAAATAAAAGATCTTTCAGATAGTATTCTTTACCAAATTGATCAATATGGAATGCTCGTAGTAGTTTTTCAGAAAAGTCTCTAAAACAATACGCTTTGACAGCGTCCTTATTTGTGTAGCAAATAGGGTTATTGGGCTTTTTCCCTTGCTTGGTCACTCGCTCATGGTCCTGCCAAACAAGACCAATCTTTCGAATCCATCCAGTAGAACAAATCGTATTGCTGCTTATCCCCATTTTTAACAGGTCATCAATGTATAACTTTCTTTTCTCTGGAATTTTATTCAAAAAACGAATGTCGGGGCCGCGAGAACGATGCATTTCCTCTGCGGTAATTCTCACCGAATCTGTTGCCGCGCGTACCTCATCAAGTACATCTTTAACTATTGTTACGACCTCTGACGGCAAGTAGAGTTTTCTTTTAGGTGTAAATAGATCACCGAGACTAGCCTTTCGAGGGAAATATTCTATGAAGGCTTTTTGGTCTTCGTCTAACGTAACTTCTTGAAGCGGAAGTAATGAAATCTCACTAAAGCGGCGGCCAGTACAAGCAAGCAGAGTCAATATCAGGACATAGAATCTGTATTTATGTTCTTTTGGAACCGTCAAATAGAGCTCACCGATAACCCGAAACACGGTAGGATCAACAAGTTTCTCGGATATGGTCTCCAGAACGTCAGGATCATCCAGCCTTTTATGATTCAGACCTCCAGTATTAACTGGGCGCACCATCTTCGAATATTTGTATTGCAACATCACCCTGCACAAACCATTAGCATCACAGTGTGCAGCGAACTCTGCAACATGCTTGTGAAGGCTGTAGGCAGTGGTGTCACTGTAGTGTTTTGAAATTAATCCACACGCATCGTCTAGCGCTTCTGGCGTGAGTTTGGTCAGTTCCTGCCCCAGTTGGTTAGCTGCAAATGAGATATACCCAACAGCGGTAATGAAGTTACGCTGATTGGGTGTTGATTGATGTTTTCTGTGGAATCGAAGAATCAGTAATGCCTTGGCAACCTCCTCCCATTCATGACGTAGAGGTTCTGAGCCAAGTTTAGGGGGAAGCGTAAAAGCAAACGACGCAGTTTTGGCGTTTTTACCCGTAAGCTTGACTAGGCGGCCAGCATTCACTTGCCACACAGGATTACCCCAAAAAACCGACTCAAACCCTTCTAGCTTCATTAGCTTAGCTTTATCGATCAAAGCTTGGGTATTTGCCTTTCTATCGCGCTCAAGACGATCAATGAAGGGGATAACCTTGGCCTTCCGATTGGAGCGACCATCAGACATTCTGGCCCCCTTCTTCACAAAGCTGAGTTACCTGTGCGACCGCAGCGATTACCTCATCAAGCTGTATACCCAATCGCGCATTCTCGTATTTTTTTAAACGTTCTTCACGGCCTGCCAGCAAACATTCCAAGACATGCTCATGAGCAGCATGACGATAAGGCTGAAATTTAGGGCACAAATAACATGAATAAGGAGGATCAAGGTGGCAGACACTGGACTCCCCACACACACCAATATCAGACTGATCATCTGGATTTTGCTCATCGACAAACGTCAGGTGCTTGTCATCTCGCTCACCATTGATAGCGTCTTCATCACTATCAATAAGCTTACCTTTGAAGAAATTGAGGTACTTCGAGAATCCTTTTGCCATCGACTTGTCGAGATGCTCAACTACAGTTCCCGCAACATCAAAATAGACCCCTACATACTGAGTATCCGTATGATCTAATATCCTGGCTAGCTCACGCCTGCTGATTCCCTCTGTCGCCAGGCCTGTTGCCAAGGTATATCGTAACCTCCTTGGTGTGACATGCATTAATTCACCAGTAAGAGGGGAAATGATATTATGACGTTTTATAAAGGCTGTAATTAAACGAGATATATCACCGCTCGTCATATTGAAAATATTCTCTGAATCTAGAGAACACATGGCAACGCGGTTACCACTTATTTTTATTAGAAGAGGTCGATTATCTGGGGTAGAGAAGTCTGTACCATTAAAGCTAAGAGGCAATAAGTTATTTTGCTCGACAAGATTTTCTAGAATTCTTCCGAAATAGGGATCTAAATATTCATCCATCAGGTCATCGCGGGGATTAACAAATCTCTTCTTAATACGCGGCATCCGAATGATATAACAGGGGTCTTCGTTCGATGGATCAAGCTTAACGAGATCGCTCTCCCTCAGATATGTCAGGTTTGCAGGGTTTCGGCCGAAAGCTAGTGACAAAGCCATAACAACCTTTTGCTGGAGATGCTCAAACTCTAGGCTCTTGTCTTCTTTTAGCGCAGCAATCAAAAGAGAGAGCTCTAATGATTTATGTAATGGCCCCATATCGGGATCGGACATCCTAACTGCCTCGCCCTTTGGACCTCCGGGTATAACCATTGCCTCAAGTTCAGCCGCATACGCATCTGAAAATGTACTATCTGAAATGTTGTCAGAACACCAGATATACCACCTAATTGGCTCATATATCGTCCAAAGTTTGTGCCGAGAGCGCTGAATGTTGATAGATTTCTCAAATAAACCAATAAGATGTTCTTTAGCACTTTCCGGTTGATTATCTTTTCCCCAATCCCTAAGAACTAGCCTCCATACAACTTGAAAAACGCTGTATCCAGCGGATGTTGAAATACGCCTAACCTGGTCAGATACATAGTGCTTCAACGCATTTCTCAGCTGTAAATTTGAGATTTTGCCAAAATCGAGAGTTGAGTGGGCACGAATCACTATGGGGAGCAACCATTTATCGCCTGATATATCAATTGTTTTCCCCTCTCGAGTAACTAGGACCTGCTTCTCAGACCAAGACTGCTCTACAGCTTGTGTTTTCGATAATTTCGTGTTCACTTTGGCTACCTCTCGGACATCATATCTGCCTGATACCGCCTCAATGACTTAACCGCTTGCTCCTCCACTTCTTGGGCAATATAAATGTCTTGTGAATCTAAACTACTATCGCCACGCAGAAAGGCCAGCGCTTCTCGTCTACGCTGCTCATCCACTCCTGAAGCTCTAAGAACCCTCTCAAGCCGGGATGAGAATGTATGTCGAAGAGACTTGGCCGTTAAGTTTTCGGGAAGACGGTCAACATATTGCGTTCGCAATAACTGGAAAAACTGTGTAATTGAGGATTGTGACAAGGGCGCTCCCTCATCACTCAATATTAAATAGTCTGATTCGTAGTTATTTTTGCTTTCAAGCACTTCACGCCAGGTAACAATGTACTCATTTAATGCAAAAGCAAACTGCCGACTCTCAATCGGAATAAGTCTACCATTACGCTTTATTTGAGGCCTGGGTCGTCTTACATCTAGGGGGTCCGATGGCCTACGTTCAACCTGTATCGCCGAAATCGCACCAACTTGAACATCTTCTACCCTGAGGCTAAGCAACTCACCAGGCCTTAGACCACAAAATAACATTAACCCTACAGATACATAATTTCTAAACTTTACAGCAGGATCTCGTCCAAATCCCTGCTCAGCATCGGGATGCAACACGGCAAGCAGGAAGTCAACCTCTAACTCATTTAACCCCTTACGAAGACTTTTTTTCATTGGTGTAGCAGACATAAAGCTACCATCCAGCATTTTTAGAAAAAATGACTTTCGCTCTCTCAAACGTTCATAGTCTAGGGAAGACAACGGCAACTGACTTATCAATACATCCATGCACCAACTAATAAATTGTCTGATAGTCGTTAACCGTTGATTGAAGGTATTAGGTGCTACAACATTTATACGCCCATTGGCTTGATCAATTCTTAACGCTTCGACCAATCCACCTCTTAATTCTGCTTCGTTGAATGAGTTCTGAGCCATCAATTTCGTAGATAGGTCACAATTCGATTTATCCAGCCAGCGATAGAGCACTGAAAGCTCTCTCAAATTCCGAACCAATGTATTTGTACTGAGGGAGCGTCTGGCAAGAATAAACTCATTAGGTAAGACAACTGGCATACCAGAATCATCCAGCATCATTGGTATCTGTTCGCCCGTTTCGTGTGTGACTAGCTCTATTTTCATTGCACCACCCTTATTGACAAAATAAGAGTAGCTACAAACTTTTATCTTCACAACTTTTAAAGTTATACGATTTTATAAAAACACAAAGTCACATAAAACGAAAAAGCCCTTCAAATGCTTACACACTTAAAGGGCTTAAATTTTCATTTATATTTTTTAAAACCAATTAGTTAACTAGAACAATTTAAGAATTAGTTAACAATAATTACTTTATGTCATTCAGAACGGGATATCGTCGTCCCAACCGTCATCCAAATCTGGGGTGAAGTTTTGTTGTGGCTGTGGCGCTGGACGTTGTGCAGGTGCTGCTGGTGCTTGATAGGCTGGTGCAGCAGGCTTAGGCGCATAACCACCTTGCTGTGGCTGAGCATGGGATTGCTGTTGCTGGCCATAGCTTTGCTGAGCAGGCTGCTGATTGTAGCCAGATTGTGGCTGCTGTGCAGGTGCTTGGTAACTTTGCTGTGCGGGCGCGTATTGGTTTTGCGCTGGCGCAGTTTGAGCAGGAGCCGCTTGGTAACCCGCGTTTTGTTGCATGCCGCCCATAGGAGCACCTTGGCCTTGACCTTGACTTTGGCCTTGATTGCGGCCGCCTAACATTTGCATGCTACCGCTTTGGTCGATAACCACTTCAGTGCTGTAACGATCTTGACCGCTTTGGTCTTTCCACTTACGCGTTTGCAGTTTACCTTCGAGGTAAACCTGTGAACCTTTACGCAGGTACTCACCCGTAATTTCAGCCAACTTGCCAAACAGAACCACACGGTGCCATTCAGTACGCTCTTGCTGTTGACCTTGTTGGTCCTTCCACGATTCGCTGGTCGCTACTGTGATGTTAGCGACTGCGTTACCGTTTGGCATGTAACGTACTTCTGGATCTTGTCCCAAATTGCCAACCAAAATTACCTTGTTAACACCACGACTGGCCATTGAAATCTCCTGCGATTCTTTAAATAATCTATTAATTCAGTATGTTGTTTATAATTGTTGCCGCAAGGGAAAATCCGCTTCCCTAAAACTCGCGGCAATAACACATATTATTGAGCAGAGCCTAACACAGCTCGGGCTTCTCTTAAATCGAAATGCTCGTCAACTTTGAGATAAGCAACTTTCTCGTCTAGCACCACAATCGCTTCGACCACACCCATCAATTGTGACAGCTGCGACGCCATATCCCGCGCTTGGGCTTTGTCTTTAACCTCAGCCTCTAAGGTGTAACTCTTGAGCAGCACAGGATTTTTCATCCCTAGGGTCAATAATAACCAAACGCCCATCAATACCAGCGCGACGATAAACACGCCCACGGCGCCGACTAATTGAAACGCACCACCACCGAGCATACCGCCACAGAAGGCGCCTAAGAATTGGCTGGTAGAATAGACCCCCATGGCCGAGCCTTTTTCACCCACGGGGCAGAATTTTGCAATCAAACTCGGCAGCGACGCCTCAAGGTAGTTAAAGCCGGTAAAAAACAGCAGCACCGCCACGCTCAATACCCAGAGGTTGTTGGCAAAAATAGCCATGGCAGCCAGTGCAAACATCATGATCACTAAAGCAATTTGGAACATTGCCTTAGTATTCTTACGCTTCACCCCGATGATGATTAACGGCACCATCAAGAAGAATGCGCCCACAAACGCGGGGAAATACAGCATCCAATGTTTTTCTTTCACCAGACCCGCATCGACTAAATCGAGCGGCAAGGCGACAAACACCGCGGTTAACACTAAGTGCAGAATAAAGATCCCCGCATCGAGCCTAAACAGCTGCGGATCGGTCAACATACGCTTGAGCTTAGCGGGCGCCGCTAAGGTATCGCCCTTAGGTGCATGGGAAATCGGATTTGGCACTAATAGCTGCACAATCAACATGCCAAGTACCGCAAGGCCAGCCGTTAGCAGGAATAAACCCGATAAGCCTAAATGCTGCGCCACAATTGGGCCCACGAGTAACGACAGGGCAAAGGAGCCGCCGATACACATGCCGATAATGGCCATCACCTTAGTGCGCTGCTCATCTCGAGTTAAATCCGCCGCTAAGGCCAACACGGCGGCGGCAATCGCTCCCATACCTTGCACGGCGCGGCCAAATACCACGCCATAAATGGTATCGGCATTGGCGGCAATTAAGCTGCCGATGGCGAACAATACCAATCCAGCGAGGATGACAGGTTTACGACCATACTTGTCGGATAAAATCCCCATAGGGATCTGCAAAACGGCCTGAGTCAAGCCATAGGCACCAATGGCAATCCCCACCCAAAGGGGAGAAAAACCTTCTAAATGCTGACCATAGAGTGCAAAGACGGGCATGATCATAAACAAGCCCATCATACGTAAACCAAATACGCTGGCTAAAGAAAACGCGACTTTTTTCTCGGTTCCTGAAAGTCCGTTGTTACCCATGATTTTGCCCTGGATTGAAGTCTTTTAGGGGGCGCATGTTAACACACCCAAAAGCGTTTGCTCAAAAGGAAAAACCGCCCATACCGTGAGTGTAAAACAGCGGATTTTGCCCCGCGCCAATGCGGATGCTTGCACCTTAGCGTACGCTTAGGCCTTTATTTTTAAGGCTTATCTAAAAGCCCATTGGCTACAAATAGTTAACTCGATGCTTACAGAACTTGGGTAAGTTCAAAGTCGTTATACGGATTAATCTTAGTTAATCCGCTAACTGCATCACCTTTTATCAGCAATACCAGCCCCACAACCGCGCCCAATCGGCATGTCAGCAAGATCACAGAATCGACTAAACTCGGCCGCCGAACTGTGCGATACTTAGGCTCATTTTTTTAAGCATAAGACTTGAGCGATAGATGGATAAGATTGAAATACGCGGCGCACGGACCCACAATCTCAAAAATATCAACCTGACTATCCCAAGGGATAAGTTAATCGTTATCACAGGGTTATCGGGTTCAGGCAAATCTTCCCTAGCATTTGATACTTTATATGCCGAAGGCCAACGTCGTTACGTTGAGTCTCTTTCTGCCTATGCCCGCCAATTCTTAAGCTTGATGGAAAAGCCCGATGTCGACCATATCGAAGGCTTGAGCCCGGCGATTTCCATCGAACAAAAATCGACGTCCCATAACCCGCGCTCCACCGTCGGAACGATTACCGAAATTTACGACTACCTGCGTCTGTTGTTTGCCCGCGTGGGTGAACCACGCTGTCCGACTCACGGCCAACCGCTGGCGGCGCAAACCGTAAGCCAGATGGTCGATAAAGTGTTAGAAATGCCCGAAGACAGCCGCTTGATGCTGCTGGCGCCCGTAGTCAACGGTCGTAAGGGTGAGCACGTAAAATTACTCGAGGGCTTATCGGCGCAGGGCTATATCCGCGCCCGAATCGACGGCGAAGTCTGCGACTTAACCGACCCACCAGCACTCGATTTACACGTTAAGCACACCATCGAAGTGGTGGTCGACCGCTTTAAAGTCCGCAGCGATATTCAGCAACGTCTCGCCGAATCCTTTGAAACCACGCTCGAGCTCTCCGGCGGGATTGCCGTGGTCGCCAGCATGGATGAAGGCGCAACGGAAGAGTTAATCTTCTCGGCTAACTTCGCCTGTCCGCACTGTGGTTATTCGATGGCCGAACTTGAGCCACGGATTTTCTCCTTTAACAATCCGGCGGGCGCTTGCCCAACCTGTGATGGTTTAGGGGTACAACAATTTTTCGATCCCGACAGAGTGATCACTAATCCTGAGCTATCCCTTGCGGGCGGCGCGATTCGCGGCTGGGATAGACGTAACTTCTATTACTTCCAGATGCTGAGTTCGCTCGCCGACCACTATAAGTTCGATGTCGAAGTCCCCTTCGAACAGCTGTCGGATAAGGTGAGAAAAATCGTCCTCTACGGCTCGGGCAAAGACAGCATCGCCTTCAAATACATCAACGACCGTGGCGATGTGGTGGTGCGTAATCACCCCTTCGAAGGCATCTTAAATAATATGGACCGGCGCTACCGCGAGACCGAAAGCAACGCGGTGCGCGAAGAATTAGCAAAGTTTATCAACACTCAAGCTTGCCAAAGCTGTGGCGGCTCACGCCTACGTGAAGAAGCCCGTAACGTGTTTATTGGCGATCTTAACCTGCCAAAACTTACCGTTTGGTCGATAGGTGAAGCCCTCGAATACTTCGACAAACTCGAATTCAGCGGCCAAAAGGCACAGATCGCCGAGAAGGTACTGAAGGAAGTGCGCGATCGCTTAGGCTTCCTCGTTAACGTCGGCCTCAACTATTTAAGCCTGTCACGCTCGGCAGAAACCCTCTCCGGCGGTGAAGCGCAGCGTATTCGTCTCGCCAGCCAAATCGGCGCTGGACTCGTCGGCGTGATGTATGTGCTCGACGAGCCATCAATCGGCTTGCACCAACGGGATAACGAGCGGTTATTGCAGACCTTAATCCACCTGCGGGATTTAGGTAACACAGTGATCGTAGTGGAGCACGATGAAGATGCGATTCGCATTGCGGATCATATTATCGATATCGGCCCCGGCGCTGGCGTACACGGCGGCGAAGTGATTTGCGACGGCCCGCTAGAGAAAATTGTCGCCTGCGACGAGTCCGTCACTGGCCAATATATTTCGGGCAAACGCAATATCCATATCAGCACCCCACGTACGCCATACGATCCCAAACAAGTGATTGAGCTTTATGGCGCCCGCGGCAATAACCTGCGCAATGTGGATTTAACCATCCCTGTGGGATTATTCACCTGCGTGACTGGAGTATCGGGCTCGGGCAAATCGACCCTGATTAACGACACCTTCTTTAGAATTGCCCATAAGCAACTCAACGGTGCCACTGTCGATGAGCCGGCGCCCTACGATCGCATCGTCGGCATGGAGCAATGCGATAAAGTGGTCGATATCGACCAAAGCCCGATTGGCCGTACTCCGCGCTCTAACCCCGCCACTTATACTGGCATCTTTACGCCTATCAGGGAGATTTTTGCCGCGACGCAGGAATCCCGTACCCGTGGTTATCAGGTGGGCCGCTTCTCCTTTAACGTGAAAGGCGGTCGCTGTGAGGCCTGCCAAGGCGATGGCTTAATTAAGGTCGAAATGCACTTCCTGCCCGATGTGTATGTGCCCTGCGACGCCTGTAAGGGTAAACGCTATAACCGCGAAACCTTAGAGGTACGCTACAAAGGCAAGAACATCCACGAAGTGCTGCAAATGACAGTGGAAGATGCGCGGGAATTTTTCGATGCCGTGCCAGCCATTGCCCGTAAACTGCAAACCCTGATGGATGTAGGTTTGTCCTACGTGCGTTTAGGCCAGAGCGCGACCACACTGTCGGGCGGTGAAGCCCAGCGGGTGAAGCTCGCGAAGGAACTCTCTAAGCGTGATACGGGTAAGACCTTGTATATTTTGGATGAACCGACAACGGGCCTGCACTTTGCCGATATCCAATTGCTGCTCGATGTACTGCATCGCCTCAAATCCCACGGTAATACTATTGTGGTGATTGAGCATAACTTGGATGTGATTAAAACCGCAGACTGGATTATCGACTTAGGCCCTGAGGGCGGCGGCGGTGGCGGTACTATTCTAGCAACTGGCACGCCAGAAGATGTGGCGCAGCATCCAACATCCCATACCGCGCGCTTCTTAAAGCCGCTGCTGGAACGGGATGCTAAGCTAGCCAAGCAGTCATAGCGATAAGCTTAACAGCGCCTTGGGCATCACCAAGGCGCTGTGATTAAAATTTATTGCTGTATAAGAACCCTCTCAGGCAAGCCATTCGCCGTTATCAATCGAGGAGAACATGTTGCCAACACATCGCCCGAGTTTGACGAGCTTAAGTCGCGCTAATGTATTGCTGATTGCCTGCTTGGGGTTAACGCTTGTGGCGCTGGTTATCGCCGCTGTCGATCCGCTTATTGGTCAACCCACACGTTTACAAGTGACAGTGTTAGACAGCTCAGACAATAGTAGCCTACTCGCCTTGCCCGATGGCCGGATCACCACCTTAGATCAAGGCGGTCTCACCAAAAACGCTCAAGTCACTATTTGCTCACGAACCCATTTGGTCTCTGGCTTGGAGCACTTTCATTTAAGCCGTCATCAAGAGGCGACACTCTCCCCCGAGATCCGCGTCTTAGACTAATTCAGCATTACGGCCCATGCAGCCAAGCTAAATCCCTGTTAGGCTTAGGATTGATCATCCTATTGCCAATTTTAAGGATAGCCATGGGCAATTTGGCGCACCCAGTCACAGCAATCACTTGCCCCCAGCCTCACCGCATAGGCTTGAGCTTATTGCGCTTGTTTATCCTTAGCTTGTGTTTAAGCCTTGCCGCCTGCGCCAATCAACCCGCCGAATACACTTGCTCACTTGAGGCAATTCGATTGAATTGGGCCGAGCCTGAAGCTCTTAAGCAAACAGTAACAGTCCTCAGCGCCGCAGAATTAATGGGGCGTAAAACCCAAACCGAAGGAGCTGCCAAGGCACGCGACTATCTGCACAGCCAGTTTCAACAACTTGGGCTTACTCCTTGGGGAGAGACTTTCGAGGTACCCTTCGAATATGCCACGCTTTTTAGCCAAGAGACAGGAAGCAATATGGTGGCGTTAGTCCCCGCACGCCAACCCACTCATCGATGGCGTATTGTGGTGGCTCACTACGACCATCTCGGCATGAGTGGCAGCAAGATTTACCATGGCGCCGATGATAACGCCTCAGGTGTTGCCGCCCTGTTGGCTCTCGCCGCCCACTGGCAAGCGCAGCTAAGCGCCGCCCCCGATTCCCTGCCCAACATTAACTTAATGTTTGTCGCGACCGATGCCGAAGAGCCTGGGCTGTTTGGCAGTACGGCCCTCGTTGAGCAACTCAAGCAGCGCATGCCAGAAGCGCAATTTGAACTGATGCTCAATCTCGATATGATTGGCCACCCGAGCCGCCCCTACGCCATTTACCTCGAGGGTAGCCGCAACTTCTATCAATTTCAGCAACTTAGACCCATGCTAAACGCGAATAATCGCCTCTGCATTAAGTTGAGTCATCCCAAACCCGTGGGACGAAGCATCCAGAGCACAGATTGGCTGAGAGCCTCGGATCATTATCCTTTCCATAAAGCTAAGATCCCTTGGCTCTATTTTGGCGTTCCCACTCATCCGCAATACCATACCCCGGAAGATACCCCCGACACTTTGGACTATGTGTTTCTCGCGGCGGTAACGGAATCCGCCTTCAAAATCCTACGACTCAATGGCGACTTTTTGAAAAATTAAGCGAAGTGGCGCGTTTCTTGCTCAGTTTTGGCAAAAAATCCACGCAAAACCCTGTATTTATCCCAGAGTCACTTGGTAAAGCGGCTAAAATGCTGCTATAATCTGGCGTTTTCGGTGCGGGAAATCGACACGGGGTTGATTTTCTGTCTGTGAAACTTAAGCGCCAATCCGGGCGCATCCACAAGGCTACAACCCAATGTCATCCAGTGAAAGAACTTTCCGTGAACTCGGCTTGTCCGAGAATTTGTTGCGTGCTCTTGACGAGCTAGGTTACGAAAACCCAACGCCAATCCAATCAGCCAGTATCGACCCATTAATGGCTGGCAAAGATATTTTAGGTCAGGCACAAACAGGTACAGGTAAAACTGGCGCCTTCGCCCTGCCCCTGCTCAACAAAGTGACCAGCCAAGCTGTTCCACAAATCTTAGTATTAGCGCCAACCCGCGAATTAGCGGTGCAAGTAGCAGAAGCTTTCAGCAGCTACGCGAAATTTATGAAAGGTTTCCATGTACTGCCAATCTATGGCGGTCAGAGCATGCATCAGCAATTAAACGCCCTGAAGCGTGGTCCACAGGTTATCGTGGGTACCCCGGGCCGTGTTATGGACCATATGCGCCGTGGCACCTTAAAGCTGGAAACCCTGCAAGCGCTGGTACTCGACGAAGCCGACGAAATGTTAAAAATGGGCTTTATCGACGATATCGAATGGATTCTGGAACACACCCCAGAACAACGCCAACTGGCACTGTTCTCGGCCACTATGCCAGAACAAATCAAGCGCGTTGCCAACAAGCATTTAAAAGATGCGACTAACATCAGCATCGCTGCGAGCCACACCACAGTTGACTCTATCGAACAACGTTTCGTGCAAGTGTCTCAGCACAACAAGTTAGAAGCCTTAGTTCGCGTATTAGAAGTTGAAAATACTGAAGGTATCATCATCTTCGTTCGTACCCGTAACTCATGCGTTGAATTAGCAGAAAAACTTGAAGCACGCGGCTACGCCTCATCACCACTGCACGGTGATATGAACCAGCAAGCCCGTGAGCGTGCGGTTGAACAGCTGAAAAGCGGCAAGCTAGACATTCTGATCGCAACCGACGTTGCGGCTCGTGGTCTAGACGTTGAGCGTATCGGCCACGTAGTTAACTACGATATCCCTTACGATACTGAAGCTTACGTACACCGTATCGGTCGTACTGGCCGTGCTGGCCGTACGGGTATGGCGATTCTGTTCGTCACCAGCCGTGAAATGCGTATGCTGCGCACCATCGAGCGCGCAACTAACAGCCGTATTTCGCCAATGAAAGTGCCAAGCCCAGAGACAGTTGCAGAACGTCGTCTGTCTCGCTTAGGTGAGCAGTTAGCGCAAACCATGACTCAAGATCTGGACTTTATGCGCGAAGCGGTTGCCCAGTTATGTCAACAACTGGAAGTGGATACCGATCTGCTGGCTGCAGCTCTGCTGCACCAAGTTCAGCAGGAGCGCCCACTGCAATTACCCGCGATTCAAGAACGTACTCGCGATGAGCGCAGCGAACGTGGTGCTGAACGTGGCGAGCGCGGTGAACGCCGTAGCCGTGAATCACGTCCAATGCCAGCAAGCCTTGGTAGTGCTGAAGCGTTAAAAGATAACCCAGATCTGAAGATGTGCCGTTACGTTATCGACGTAGGTCGTGACAATGGCGTGGGTGTGGGCAACATCGTTGGCGCTATTGCAAACGAAGCGAACATCGACAGCCGTTACATCGGCGCCATCCAACTATACGACGCAGTGACTACCGTTGACCTGCCAGACGGCATGCCAAAAGAAGTGCTGCAGCACCTGAAGAAAGTGCGCGTATGTGGCAAGCCACTGAACATCCGTGAAGCTGGCGATCAAGTTTTCGTAGACTCTGGCCGTGGCGCACGTAGCGACCGTCGTCCACGTGGTGACCGTCCAATGGGTGAGCGTAAACCACGTTCAGCCTCTGGTGACAAGCCGTTTGCTGACCGCAAACCACGTTCAGACAAGCCTGCCGGCGAGCGTAGACCACGTAAACCACGCGAAGAGTAATCGCCAAACCTAAGTCGTTAGGTTAAGCAGATTTAAACAAACGCATTAAAAAAGGAGCCCAGGCTCCTTTTTTATTATCTTAAAATCGCTCCCGCTCAAACTTTACTGGCCAGTTGATATTTCGAGCAGGAATAGTCAATCGATGGATGCCTAACTTAAGGACACTAAATGGATTTTTTAGTACTGATAGCCGACCTATTTAACCCCACACTTCCAGCACTGGCTAAGTCATGCCGCCAAGATAAAACCTTATTAATCATGGTACTTGTCGGTTGTATTCTGTTTGCAGGCTTTATTAGAATGTTAGTCACCATGGCAAATTAACTTGCACTTAAGCCAATAGGTCTATTAGTGTCGGCTTAGTCTTTAGCAACACAATTAGTGTATTTCGATGAAAAAAGCCCTCACCGCTGGCCTGCTATCCGCCTTTATCGCCCCCGGCAGCGGCCACTTTTACCTTAAACATAAACGTTCGGCGCTGGTTTTTTTCTGCTTAGCTGTCATCAGCCTTATGCTGTTGCTTATGCAAATCTATCAAGTAGCGCAAGTGATCGCCTTAGAGATCCAAAATGGTACCCTCCCCCTAGATGTCGGGGTGATATCCGCCGAAATTACCCAACAAACCCAAACCACCATGGCCAATGCCAATGAGCTGCTCTATGGCTTTTTGCTATGCTGGTTAGTGGCATTGCTCGACAGTATTCGCCTTGGGCTTAAGCAAGATAAACAAGATGCCTTAACTACGAATACAGCTGGGCATTAGATTCACTAGATACTTTAATGGGCTTGCAAGCACTGTGGCCAGCAAACCCATATTGCAACGATAACCTATTGCTTAACACCATCGACTGACGTATCAGCAGGCTCAGTTCGAGTATCCAAATAGCCACTCAGGCGAGTTAGTAGCAGCGCCGCAATCACCACTAGCGCACCAATCAATGGGGTTTGCATTAATCCCATCTGCTCGACAATCAGTCCGCCACCCCAAGCACCTAAGGCAATCCCTATGTTGAAGGCGGCGATATTTAATCCCGAGGCCACATCTACTGCGGTTGGGGCATAGGTTTCAGCCAGTTTGACGACATAGACCTGTAACCCTGGGACATTACCAAAGGCGAAAGCGCCCCAAACGAGTATGGTTAACACTGCGGTAATCGGGTTTAACGCCGTAAAGTGAAAGATAAACAGCACTGCGGCTAACCCAGTAAAAATATAAGTTAGCGCTTTGATTGGCCCCATGTTATCGGCCATCTTACCGCCCCAGATGTTGCCTATAGCGACCGAGACACCATACACCAACATGATCACCCCTATCGCACTCGCATCGAAGCCACTGATCTGCTGTAAAATCGGTGCGAGAAAAGTAAAGGCGACAAAAGTACCGCCATACCCAATTGCTGTAATGGCAAATACCAGTAGCAGCCTTGGCTCGGTCAACACTCTAGCTTGGGTCAGTAAACTGGCAGCACGGGTCTGCTTAAGATTGTTCGGCACTAAGAATGCACTGCCTATCAAAGCGATAAGACCAAGCAGAGCAACGGCGAAAAAAGTCGACTGCCAACCAAAACTCTGGCCGATATAAGTCCCTAGGGGCACTCCTGTTACCAGTGCGACGGTCAGTCCTGTAAACATAATCGCAATGGCGCTGGCCGCTTTTTCCTTTGGTACCAGTCCCGTGGCAATGGTTGAGCCAATCGAAAAGAACACCCCATGGGCTAAACCAGTGATCACCCGCGCCGCGATCAGAGTTTCATAACTCGGAGCTTGCCACGCCAGCACATTCCCCGCGACGAATAGCGTCATTACCGCTAATAACACATGTTTACGATTCCAATGCCCCGTTAACGCCGTTAATACTGGGGCGCCAACGGCTACCCCAAGGGCATAGAGGCTCACTAATAATCCCGCCGAGGGGAGAGAAACCTGTAAATCCTGCGCCATAGTGGGAATTAATCCCACAATAACAAACTCTGTCGTTCCAATAGCAAAGGCGCTTAGCGTCAATGCGAGTAAAGCTAAAGGCATGATGGCGTCCATCCTGTATTAAACGAGCGACAAGCTCGATAAGGGCTAATAGAGCTGAAGTTAAACCAGCTCGCTTAACTTCAGATGGCGCTATCTTGACGATAAAGTTTATTGTCAAAAAGAGTGATTTTTACAAATGATTTTTGCTATAAATGTAACTAATTACCTCGTTGGAGACTGACATGCTGACTCGCTCAGATGACTTACAGATACTGCTCACAGTGGTCGATAGTGGTGGATTTTCCGCGGCGGCCGAAGCGCTCGATATTCAAGTCGCGAGGGTTTCAAGAGCCGTGACCAAACTTGAAAGTCAACTACAAGTTACCCTTCTAAACCGCACCACTCGACGAGTCGAATTAACCAATGAGGGACGCCTGTTTGTCGATGCAGTTAGGCTTGGGCTGCAAACCATACAGTTAGCGGAAGAAGAGCTTATGAGTCGAGGGAAACAACCTAAGGGTAAGCTTAGAGTCGATGCCGCCAGCCCTTTTGTGCTACATCAAATAGTCCCCTTAGTGCATGAGTTTAAACAGCTTTATCCTGAGATAGAGCTGGAACTCACCTCGAATGAAGGCTTTGTGGACTTGATTGAAAAGCGCACCGATGTGGCGATTCGTATCGGAAAACTCACCGACTCAACCCTGCACGCTAGGCCCTTAGGTAAGAGTAAACTGCATATCGTCGCCTCTAAGGAATACCTCGCCAAACGCGGTTTACCTAAAAATGTCAGCGAGCTAAGCCATCACAGCCTTATCGGTTTTACGGGCGCTAAGGTCTTGAATCAATGGCCACTCAAAGGATTGGAGCAAATCGTCCCCACTATGCGGGCAAGCAATGGCGAAACCGTGCGTCAATTAGCCCTCGCGGGTAACGGCATCGCCTGCCTATCAGGGTTTATGGTCAGCGATGATATTGCTAACGGACGTTTATTGCCTTTACTTGAAAACGAGCGAGTCGCAAACATAGAGCGGGAACAAGTCAATGCCGTCTATTACAAGACCTCAACCGTTGCTCGGCGGATCTCCGCCTTTATCGATTTTATTCAACCTCGGCTAACACTATAAATATGCAAGTGATTAGGGCGTTAAGTGCAGTCGATTGTTGCGGTAATAGCAAAAATCATTTGTGCTTTAGCCTCTTTATCGACAAAGCACGATCGGCGACAGTTACCCTATCCACAGAATAAGGGGAAGAATATGACTCAAACCAATGCGACAGCATCTAACCAAGCGCCTCTGACAGCTATGCCGATGCTGGGCACAGGAACCTTCAGACTTAAAGATAACGCCGCTTTCGATGCCGTGTTGATGGCACTCGAAGAAGGTTCACGCCATATCGATACGGCGCAGATTTATGGCAATGAACAGGCGGTCGGGGATGCGATTAACGCCTCAGAGATCCCACGCCAAGAACTGTTTATCACGACCAAAGTATGGACTGAAAACCTGACCAAGGAACGCTTTGAGACTAGCGTTATCGACAGTCTAACGGCGCTGCAAACCGAGTATCTTGACCTGTTACTCATCCATTGGCCGTTGAACAGCGATGAGCCGAGTATGGTCGAGTATCTCTCAGAGCTGAAAGCAGTATTAGATAAAGGCCTGACTCGTCGCATTGGCGTATCAAACTTTACCAATACACAACTCGCGCAAGCGATTGCCATCTTAGGCGAAGGCGTTATTTATACCAATCAAGTAGAAGTGCATCCCTATCTCATCAATCGCAAAGTGACGGATTTTTGCAGGCAACACAATGTATTAGTAACTGGATATATGCCATTTGCCTATGGCGCAGTGCTGCAGGATGAAACCATAGTCAACTTAGCATCAGTGCATCAAGCCACTCCCGCACAAATTGTGTTAGCCTGGTTGCGACAATTAGGTTTTGCCACCATTCCCTCCTCAACCCAAAGAGACAATGTTCGCAGCAACTTAGCGGCCGCAAGCATTAACTTAACACCAGCAGAAATCGAGCAAATCAATCAACTGGATCGCAATCATAGGGTCGCAAATCCTGACTTTGCCCCACATTGGGATTAGATCGAGCGCGCTTGAGTTAGCCTTTAGTTTCTAATGCCCAAGCGTCGATAAAGCTCTGATAATTGGCGATAAGCAAATCCGCCGCTTGGGCATAGTCCGGTACCTCTTCTGGGCAATAGAGGGCGCAGCGACTACCGGCGTTTTGCGCGGTTTGCAGATCGAATAGATAATCCCCCACGTACAAGATATCCGCCGGACTCAACTGCCATTGCTCGCAAATCAAGTGGATACCCTGCGGGTGAGGTTTAGGCTCGGCATCGTAACGGGTCAGCACTAAAGGGATATCGATACCGAGTTTTTCGATGGTGATTTTGGCCGCCTCGGGCATATTGCGGGTCAAAATCGCCAGCGGCAGTTGCCGCGTCTTTAAAAACGCAATCAAGGCCTGCGCACCTTCAATCCAGCTCGCCTGACGCGAACTTTCAAGCTCATAGTCATGGACAATTTCGAGCGCCTGCATCTTGGCCATTGTTGTCTCAAGGCTATGGATATGCTCTAGAATATCGGTACCCGATCCAATACCTAATGCCGCCCTTAAGCCTTTAAAATCGGGGTTTGAATGGGCAAGCGTACCGTCGAGATCAAAGATAACCCCGCGGATCTGTTCAAGTTGCATATCGGTCAGGCGTGTAATCACTCGGGTACCTATTCAGTAGTCTGTGAAGCGGGTTGCAAACGTCGTGCGCGGCGCTGGCGATACATGGGCAGTAACTGCACGACCATCACTGACACAATAATCACACCTATGCCGAATAGCGATAGCGCATCTAATTTATCGGCCTTAAATACATCTGGCCACCAACCAAGACTCACCACTAATGCTGTGGCGCTAAAGCTAAATACCGGCGTTAACGCCAGCATGGCGCTCACCTGCGCCGTCGGCCAGTACTTCATCGATTGTCCAAAACAACCGTAGGCAATCAAGGTATTGGCGGCGCAAAATAGCGCCACTTGCCAGTCAAAGCTATCCATTTGTGTAAACTGGCTAAAGTCGCTAAAGGGCGCCATCGCAAAGATCCCTAGGGCATAGATGACTAAGAGTACGTTCGCGGGGGATAAACGGTTCAACAGTGACTTTTGTAGCAGCGCATAGGTAGTCCATGATAATGCCGAAAACTGCACTATCATCACCCCAAGCCAGATCTCATGGTTATCGGTGGCGGAAAAATCTAAATAGGGATGGAAAAACATCAACATCCCTAAAGCTAAGCTGGCAAAACAACTGAGCTGCACCGCATTCAAGCGTTCTTTAAAAAACAATACGCCACCAAAAGCGAGGAAAAATGGCGAGGTTTGAAAATTAAGCTGCGCGGCCCCCGGTGCCAGATAGTCGAGGGAATACACGAATGACACATAGTTAAGCATTAAAAACAGTCCGGCGAGGATAAGCCTGAGCCAAACCTTGGCATCGAGCGCCGCAAACTGTTTCAAACTCCCCGCACTCCACTGCACCAAAATACTAACCAAGAGCGCCACTAAAAAACGGAACCAAGTCAAAGTCACAGGATCGATAAAACTCCCCGACAGCTTAAGCGCTATGGGTAACATGCCCCAAAACAGCACGGCGACAGAAATAAACAATAATCCTAATTGAGCATGGTTAGTTGCCAAGGATCCAGAGTGGCTTTGATTCACGGAAAAGTCCCAGTAGTACCGCAGAAAGGAACGCCATTCTGGCACTGAGGCGCGCTAAGATCTAGCCTAAAAAGCGATTAACTTATCCGCCGGATTGGATAGTTAAGCTGACACTAAATCAATCTTGCCCAACGATAAATGCAGAGCACTTCAAGCTAAGTTTTATCAAGCCTTTAGCAGCACAAAAAGGTATATTGAGCGCTATTTCTCTTTTAGCTCAAATTGGATTTACAGAGTCGATTTATGCCTTATGCGCTCAGTTATTGCGGCATAAACCACTCTGTATAAGCCTTTTAAATAAGTTAGTTAGGATTACACATGTCACAGACCGACGCTAAAACACAGCTTGAGTCGATTAACGCAGCGGCACAAGAACTCGTCCAGCGACGCGCCAAGGGTGAAGCGGGTGCGCTGTTGGAAGAAGCGCTAAGACCAAAAGATTTCCCTCAGGCCTTTGCCATCCAGCAAACCATTGCGCAGCAGTTTAGCGCCCAAGGCAACCCGATTGCGGGGTGGAAGTGCCTACTCCCAACCGCAGAAAAAACCGTGGTAGCGCCTATCTATCAACAAGATGTGTACGTCGAAACCGCCGAGTGTCCGCTTTATCCTTCGAGCAAAGGGCTTGCCCGTGTCGAGCCCGAGCTCGCTTTTGAAATTGGCAGCGATTTATCACCACGAGCCACGCCTTATTCGGAAGCCGAAATCGACGCAGCCCTCGGTAAAACGCGCCTAGCCTTAGAACTTATCAAAAGTCGTTATCAAAACCCAAGCGAAGCCAATCACTTCGACGCCCTCGCCGATGGCTTAGTCAATCAAGGTTTATGGTTAGGGCCTGAGCTGCTTACACCAGCCGAGATAGAAACAAGCCATTTCGACCTAAATGTTGAAATCGCCGCAAGCGGACAGCAAGCAAGTGAGACGCTACAAAAAGCCGCGGTTCATCCAAATGGTTTCCCTAAAGCTGGGCTTTATTGGTTGGTCAACTTCTTATCTGCCCAAGGAATTGGCTTAACCCGAGGGCAATATGTGATCACAGGCTCCTATGCGGGGGTATTAGATTTGCCACTCAATCAGCACTGCCAATTCCACTACGGCGACTTAGGCCAGTTTGGCTTGCAGTTTGTGGCTAAATAAGTACAGCCTAAAGAGTGCCAAGCTAGCAAGCAAAGTAAGAAGGTAGGCAAATGCTTACCTTCTACAATCCCCTGCAGACCAACAGAGCGAAAACAAGCTTGTATCAAGAGTGAAACATTTGTACTATCCGATAGAACTAAATATAAGGATATACAAGATGTTAGACGGAAAAATGTTGCCTTTAGCAAGTCTATTTGCCTTAGCCTTAAGTACTTCGTTACCCTTAAATGCCTCGGAAAACACTTTTTCCCAAGCCTACAGTGACTACCAAGCTGCACTCAAACAGGGTGATGACGCCCAAATAGAAGCCAGTGCCAAAAGGGCCTTTGAATTGGGCGAAGCTCAATATGCCAAGGACAGTGTCGATTTAGCGAACCTCGCCATGAACTGGGCTGGCGCGCTAAAAAAGGTGGCTATGCCGAATCTCTTTGAGGGAGATAATGCGGCGAAAACGGCCAAGGCCTATGAGTTATATCAACTCGCATTAAGCAATTATAAAAAGCATTACGGCGAGCATGCAGCTGAGCTTATCGACCCGCTACTCGGCGCAGCGGAAACCTCACCTAAACTGACCGTGGCGAAAGAGCTTTTTGAAAATGCTATTGAAATTGCTGAAAAAACAGCAAATAAAAAGCTGTTGGCCGATGTAAAGATAGCAACCTTTGATCGCCTCACCAATACAGGATTGTACACGGCTCAGGTAAGGGACTATGCCTTCGAGGCCTATGAAACTTACAAAGAGATCCTGCCCGAAAATGCCCTAGACAGAGTCAAAGCTACCTATATAGTGGGTGCAGTTGAATATGCTGAAAAGCATGATGACAAGGCGATTCCATTACTGTTAGAAGTGGTTAAGCAGTTTGAAGCCCTTAAGTTTAGCCATCCCTACGCCTTAAGTGCCCACGCTTATTTAGTCGAACTTTATGAACGCCAAGGAAAACGCGAAGAGTCCACCGCCCACTGTATCGCCATCGGCAAGATGCGCCCATGGGCCGACACTCAGGAACAACAACCGCTGTTTCGTACGACACCCAAATACCCCAAGTCCTACCTCATACAAGGTAAAAGCGGCTACGTGACCCTTAACTTCACTGTTGATGAGATGGGATTTGTGAAAAAACCTGAAGTGCTCGAATCCAAAGGCGGTGTGCTATTTGAGAAATCCACACTGAAAATGATCGAAGAATGGCGCTATGCCCCTAAGTTTGAACATGGCAAGCCCGTACCAGCACAAACGACTGTGCGTATAGACTATTTCACCGATAAGTCTTAATCGCTATTTCACCTCATATCCCAGCCCATCGCCTAATCCCGATGGGCTGTTTTTATCTTCTGAAGTAACTGAAGCAGTTAGCACTAGCTTTATCCGGCTTAAACAAGTCTCACAAATACAAGCCATCGCTGGCTGCGATAATAGTTGTGCTAACTTATCGGCACTCAGCCCCGCTGCATCGCCTGTCGATAAACCTACCGCCAAATCGCCAGATAGTAATTGAGTCAACTTTGGAAACGCCTGCTTAGTGCACCAACAGTCACTGATATCTGCACCAAGAGTCATAGCACACTGATTCGCCCCTTGGCATAAAGGGCACAACTGCTCGGCATCGAGCTGAGGTTCGGGTAATGGCTGAGGCACGGTAATCCTTATGGCATCGGAGTTATAACGCAGAGATAATAATTGTTTTTTCATTAACGTTGGAATAATCATTCCATCATCAAGGCACTAATATCGATTCAGCGTGCCAATAAACACCTAGGTCTTTATTGGCCTTAATTAGCTGTATTCATCAAGTGGTATCTAACTGAAACCATATTTGGTGTATTCATTTAGCTCAGTAAGCCGCATTCCTAAGCTGTGGCAAGTGTATTCACAGATTCATACATGCTGAATTCAATTTATTGTTCATCCGAATGTTGAATAGATGAAGTCTTTATTTAGACGAATGCTTTAACACCCGCATAAGGGGCTGATAATAGCTTGCAAAAATAACGAAGCGAAACTGAGCAAGCACTTAGCAGTCCCTGCACTTAATGTGCTTGTTAGCTGTACTTTTCCGATTCAAATTCTGTATTTGACCATACTAAACCAAGCTCTGGACTTTCCAGAGAAAATTCTGAAAATACGCAAGTGTATGACTGAGCTACGTCACACATAAAAGATACCCAGTTTATGAAGTCTTCTTCACTCAATTCATTACCATAAGGGCGAGTTGTTCCAGTTAAGAATTGATACCCTTTTTCGTCAACCTCACTCAGCTCTATTTCATAGTTTTCGCTGAGCTGTTGGGCTAATTTATTTAACTTCGATGAAACGTCACAAAAATGAGAAAAATCCATAGCGAAAACTGTTTCCTCATTTGCTCCAGAGCTTACAACAGCATTCCATAATTGAGTTGCTTCATCTATTTTTCTGTTTTTGATTCGGGCGTAATATTCTTCCCAAGTTTTTTGCGGATCGCTCATAGAACTCCCTGTATAGCTAACGCCCGCATAAACGGGGCAAAATGCTTGGCTATAATTTGAGAGGAACGTGCACAAGCCAAGCTTTTTATGTCCGCCTCTTAATGCGCTCGTTAGGTGTTTTTACTAGTTTGCTTTCCTTGTCGATAGATACGCCGAATCATTTCATTTGCTTCGAACGTAGTACCCGAAAGATTTTCTCCTGTCCAATTTGGTCCGATACGTATATTTGACGCAACCAAATCAAGTACCCATTCAGCTTCAAATTCATCGAGTTCTATTGAAGTCGGTACTCCGCTATCAAAATCTTTAAGCAGCTCAATCACTTTTGTTACTCTGGATTCAGAAGACCAAAATGGAAGTACCTGTGAACCATCTTCTTCAAACCACTGCAATAAAGATCCATCTTCAAATTCAATAGTCCAAAGCAGTTTCGTCTTGTACACCTCTCTGCAGAATGCTGCCACCTGTGACATCATACTCATAAGAACACCTAACAGTGCATTACCCGCTCTTCTACTAGAAACCAACGAATAGAGTTGAACATTGGAATTAGCTGAGTAAATAATTTAATTATTCTAATAAGTTAGCATCAACCTCAGTATGGTATCAACGTTTTTCATCCTGAAAAATCGAGTCCCTATTAACCGAGAAGCATTTTGGTTTGTTAAAAAAGAGGTGGATATCATTTGGTATTTCCTCTTACTTAGGAAATACAGTAAGGTGTAACAAGAGTTTGTTTCCTTTGACCAAAAACCAGCGTAAATCAGCTTCTTAGAAAACGTAGAGAGGGTTCGACTCCCTCGATACGTTTCATGTATTCAAGCTCTGTTTTGAAACCAACAGACCACACTTATGCCCGAAAGGCGAGTTATGGTGATTAGCGAGACGACCGTCCGCCCCAAGGACGGGGCGGTCGAGCATCCACGGATGGACTCGCTGCGAGTCGGTGAGCGAATGCCATGACAAGCCTATATGCTGAGACATGCCTGCTGACACTAACCCGATGCTCACAAGCTAAATCAATAGGGGCTAATACTCTGAT
Source organism: Shewanella sp. FJAT-51649 (assembly GCF_019457435.1). Classification (NCBI taxonomy): domain Bacteria; kingdom Pseudomonadati; phylum Pseudomonadota; class Gammaproteobacteria; order Alteromonadales; family Shewanellaceae; genus Shewanella; species Shewanella sp. FJAT-51649. The sequence goes on from NZ_CP080411.1 coordinate 4,170,957, forward strand.
ATTAAATAGCTTTAAGTAAAATCCCCCAACATATTTTACCCAATAAAAAAGCCAGCAAAGCTAAATGCTTGCTGGCTTTCTGCGTAACTAATTCACTCGCTTTATTTCACCACGCAAACAGTGAATCAAAGCGACTCAACTAAGACTTTTTCGGAAACACCGGATAAGAGGCGGTGCCAAGCACTTTGCCATCGACTTCGACACCGTAGTAATCGTTGTCGTTATGGTATTTCTCCTGCGCTTGTTTCACATCGCCCTTATTGCGGGGGTCCTGTGGCCGTTCATGGGAGTTAATGTAAGCCGCAACATCCCAAGCCTGTTGGTGAGTCAGCTGAATACTCTTAGCGAAGGGCATGTTTTCATAAATAAAGAATGCGGCCGTATTGACCCTGTGCATACCTGCGCCCCAGTTGTAACTCTTAGGACCCCATAATGGTGGCAGAGAGTAAACACCCGCAATCGCTTGGCCTTGACCATCGGCGCCATGGCACGCTTGGCAGTGGGCGGTATACACGGCCTTGCCGCGCTCGGGTGAGAACGCAAGTTCAGGTTTGGGGATCTCAGGATAACCACGGCCAGGCAGATTCGCGCGTTGCTCCACTGTCATGGCTTTGGCTAGTGTGTCTGGTAGCGGAAAATCCTCACGTTTGGCGCCTTTTACCAACTCGGCATCGCTAAGTTCTGGCACTGGACCATCAAGGTTAGCCGCATCCATCAAGCCACTCATCCCTAACCAGTAGGCATAGGCCGATAGCGCGACCAGCTCGGGGCTGCCCGCTGCGGGGGCTTTACCATTCATGGAATAGTTAAAACAGCCTTGTACCCTTTCTTGAAAGGTGTTTACTTTATCGTCTTTTTTACGATACGCGGGATACGCAAAATAGGCGCCCCAAAGCGGTGACGCATTCGCTTTACGGCCCGCATCCATATGGCAGTTGGCACAGTTTAGCTCGTTACCCACATACTTATCTCTCAGCTGCTGGGTATTCACAAATAATTGATAACCCAAGCGTACTTTATCGCCGAAGGCACCTTCGGGAATCGCACTTAAGGGTCTAGGCGTAAGATAGGTTTGATCAGGGTTTTTAGGGACTGAGGGCAATGGCGCTTGTTTGTCGGGTAACTCATTCGCAGCCTGCACTTGAGATGTTAGCACGCCCATTGCGGCCAATAGTAAGATGGCAGAAGATTTCATGGCCGGCTCCTTATTTCAAATTCGCAAAGTAGTTCGCTAAGGCATCCACCTCGGCGGCAGTCAGCTTGTTAGCCACATTAGCCATCATGCCGTCCACATCTCCCTTACGAGTGCCAGCTTGCCACGCCAAGAGTTGCGTCTTGATATAACTGGCCTGCTGACCCGCTAAACGTGGGAACAGGCCTCCGCCTAAACCCGAGGGGCCATGGCAAGTCACGCAAGCTGGTAAACCGCGAGACCAATCGCCTTGATAGGCTAAGCGCGCGGTATCGTCGCTAAAGGTCACCTGCTCACCACGGATCACGGGCTTGACCTCAGTCTTAGGTGATTTGGCGGAGAAGTAACTCGCCACTTGGTCGATGCCGTCACCTTGCAGTGTCATCGCCATCGGCATCATGGTCGCGTTTTGGCGTACACCCGCCTGAAAATGTTGTAATTGGGTGCTGATATATTCTTTCGAGAGTCTAGCGAGACGGGGGCCGAGGGGTTCAATGCCCTCGCCTTCGGCGCCGTGACAGGTCACGCAGAGTTGTCCCGCTGGCGGGACTGGGGTTGGATTGGCTATGGCTACAGAGGTCAAGGCACAGCCGTAGATCAGCGCGATGCCTTTGGCTAATGTTCTAATTTTAATATTCATTTTCTATCCTTGAACATACCTTGAATAGAACTTAAACGGCTCAAGTGCATAGCCAAGTCCTAAACCTAGGTCGTTAAAAAGAGATAATTTGAGTTTTGCGTTCACACGTTTAGCCCACACTAAACGAGTTTGTACCTTACTCCTCGAATCTCCACTGAACAAGTATTAAAAAAATCTAATATTAAGTTATTAATAACCAAATCGAGTCGCTTCAAAGCTATTCAATAACTTATGAAGCAGGTAACAGAGGAATAACGTCGCCACAATCGCCACAAAAATACTGCTCACCCGGTACAGCGCACTAAAAATCAGGTCGTTACCAGGGGTTAAATATTGGCCAAACAAAATCCCTAAGGTGGTCATGGCACCAAACCCTACACCTGAGCCACTCGCCTCTTTCACATGGGCCTGCGCAAACAACATAAGCCCAATCCACAGCAGCGGCACAATCAGGATCAGCAATCCTGACCAGTCGTAGAGGAAGAGTTGCACCATTACCCCAAACGACACCCCAAGCAGAGTGCCCAGCGCGCGTTTGCGGGCATAATCCAGCGCCCCGTTCCAATGCATAGGGAACAGGAGTAACAGCGTGGTCGCCTGTGCCGACATAGAGTCACGCAAATCGAAAATCTGAAACACTAAGAAAGAGAGCGTGGCAATACTGGCACCGAGTAAAGCCTCGTGGCGCATACGGTGCGGCGCCTTAGGGCCGGGTTTGTAGGCAGGACGAGGCTCGACATCCGGCCAGAGTGCCGTCATCAGATAGGCGATAACCACGGACAATCCCGTCGCCCAGAAATTACTGAAGATTAAGTCATTGAGATCTGTGCCCGGATAGCTGGCAAAGTGCAGCATAATGCTCAAACTCAGCACACCATTGGCACCAAACAGAAACAGACTACCGCGGGACATAGCCGCAAAACGATATAAAAACAGTAAAAAGACAATCGGCGTCATCAATCCGGGGTGGCTACCGAAGAAACCTCCGAGCAGACCGACTTCAAGTCCCGCCATGGCCGATGAGGCCAGCAACTGCCGCATCGCATGGCCACTCATCACAGGGACGAGTCCCAGCAATAACATTGGGGTTACCGTAAAAAACACCCCATTACTCCACCCAAAGAGCTTACACAGGGTAAAGCCAATGGTGCCGCCAGTGGCAATGCGCAAACACTGGCGTAAATCATTGGTGGTTAAAGGGTTGTGGCGTAACAACATGCGAATGGCCTTGAGATTAATAGATGTAATGGAGCAGGCTAATGACCTTAATCTGCACCTTGGCTAGCAGGCTAAACAGCGTATTGTCAGGCAGCAATTGCACAGTGGCACGCGCACCTGCTGGCAGGTTGTTCATCGCATTGTCGTCTAATACTAAATGCAGTCTTAAGCGCTGCGCATCACGCACCCAACGGTCCGACTCCTGCGGCGCAGCTAAGCGGCCATTGGCATCAAACTGCCCTGCACTCACACCGGCGTCGACACTGCTCACTTGGGCGCGATATAAACGGCCAGGCTCACCGTCGAAGGCGATTAATGCTGGATAAGATGCGTTAACGCCACGTAAGGTCTTTTCACGAAAGTCGGCAATAATATCTAATTTATCAGAGACTAAGGCGAGTAGCGGCTGGCCCACAGCGGCAAAACTGCCCACTTCGAGTTGCAGGTTGGTCACCACCCCATCTTGGTCGGCACGAATTTGGGTGTAAGACAGGTTCAGCTCGGCTTGCTCTAAGGCATTTTTCGCTTGGCGCACTCTGAGGTTTTCTTCGCCATAGAGGCCACGGCTGACTTTGAGTTTATCGAGGCGAGCATTAGCGGCTAACAGATTAGCCTCAGCAGCATCCGCATCGCTATCGGCCTGATCCCGTTGCTGCTGCGACACACCATGGGTGGCATACAGTGCATCTAAACGTTTGGCTTCGCGGCGTTTTAGTTGGGCCGTAGTGGTACTGGCATTTACTTCCGCCTTGGCGGCTAACAAGGAAGCATCTAACTCGGCATTGTCCTGACGCACTTGCTCTAGGGCCAACTTGGCCTGAGACACGGCTAACTCAAAGGGGGCGGGGTCGACTTGAAACAGTAAATCGCCCTTGGCGACCACTTGGTTATTCTTCACATTAATGGTTTGAATCTTACCGCTGATCTGCGGAGTCACCTTAGTCACCACACGGGTTGCCATGGCCTGTGGGGTCAAGGGCATCATAGCGTCGGCAAACATAAAATAGCCAAACACAGCCACAAAACCGAGCATGGCGATTTTTACGAGGCGGGCAAATTGTTGATCCGGTGTCATCTTATTTCTCACTCAAGAATTTCTGTGCTCTTAGCCAACTTGGCTAAGGCGTTATCACTGATTAGGCTAATGATGCGTTCAAACTCACCAAGCTCGCTGGCGCTGATCCCTGCCAACAACTCAGCGCGCACTTGAATAATCCGTGCTTCGACTTGCTTTAATACGTCCTTTCCCGCGGGCGTTAGCGATACGATTCGGGCGCGCTTATCTTTAGTGCAGCAGTGACGCTCGACTAAACCTTGCTCCTCAAGCTGCCCCAAGGTGCGCATCAAAGAAGCCAATTCAATTTCTAGCGCATCCGCCAACACCTTCTGGCTCACGTTGTCGCCCAGACGCAATAACTTCCACAATGCCGTCCAGCGAGGATGGGTTAACCCGAGTGGCGCTAATTCCACATCCGCCACGGTGCGCCATAGTCGGTGCAAGCGGCCCAAATGTTCCGCTAGGGATAATTCCTTCAATCGCTCTAATTCTTTCTGCATCATGCTTACTCATTTACTTAGCCTGCTAAGCATTATACTTAGTTAGCAGGCTAAGTAAATATTCGTCATGAAAAAAAGATCTGTGCACGCTGCCACGAAATCTACAAAAAAACGGAAAACAACTGAAAAAGGCTAAGCCGCTCCCAAATCTAAAAAGCAGTATCTCTATAATATTCAAAAAGATAATTAGGCAGGCATACGGATATTTGGAGGTTAACTGTGAAGAATTTAAACATTAGCACTAGGATAGTGTTAGGGATCAGCCTACTACTATTTGCGGTGATGAGCTTTATCATGCCGCTGGTGCTATCGGAATTCAGTCGCCAAATTCGCGAGTCCGAGCAGCGAGAACTGCACAAACTGTACGAAACCGCAGTCGCCAATATCGCCTCATCGGGACAAAGGGCGCAGGCGATGGCGACATTAATCTCCTTAACCCCCGAGATCCAAAGCAGCTTTGCCGCACGCGACCGTGATGAATTACTGCAACGCACATTGCCGCTATTTACCCGTCTGAAACAAGATTTTGCCGTGCAGCAGTTTCAGTTCCACACCCCGCCTGCCACGTCGTTTTTACGCCTGCACCGCCCTGAGAAATATGGTGACGACCTCACAGCGATCCGTAAAACCATTGTCGAAACTAACACGCAAAAACAACCACTTAGCGGCTTAGAATATGGCGTGGAAGGCTTAGGGATCCGCGGGCTAGTGCCGATGAATTACCAAGGGCAGCATACGGGCTCGGTGGAATTTGGCATGTCCTTTGGCCAAACCTTCTTCGATCATTTTAAAAATGCTTATCAGGCCGAGATCAGTCTTCTGCTTCCAAAAGATGGCGGCTTTGTCCCCTTCGGTGGCACGTTTACCACAGACACCAGCGCCGCCAGCGAACTTAAGAGCGTTATGCAAGGCGACGAAGTGATCCGCACCATAGATTTAAATGGCAAGAGCTTTGCGCTCTATCGCCATGGAATGAAGGACTATTCGGGTAAAACCTTCGGGGTATTAGATATTGCGCTCGACAGAAGCCATTCAGAGCAAGCAATGTCCGATATTCGTTTAAAACTCATCATGATAGGAGTCATAGCCTTCTTAATCGGTACAGCAATCGCGTGGTTTATCGCTAAGAGTATTACCCGCCCTATTGCCGAAACCACTGACGCACTCAATGATATTGCCGAAGGTGAAGGCGATTTAACCCGTCGTATCGAAGTGAAGAGCAAGGATGAAATGGCCCAACTTGCCCAGGCCTTTAACCGGTTCGCAGAGAAAATCCACGCCACTGTGGCCCAAGTATCAGACTCGACCAGCTTGCTCGCGACATCGGCCGAAGAAATGTCCGCCATCACCCATGAAACCCAGCAAATGGCGAATCGGCAACACCTCGAAACCGAACAGGTTGCCACCGCAATGAACGAAATGGCGGCAACAGTGCAAGAGGTCGCCCACAATGCCACCGACGCCGCCGATGCTGCAACCCATGCCAGCGAGTCTACCGAGCAGGGCAAACTATTGGTCGAAAAAGTCATATCGACCATTAGCTTGCTCGCCAATGAAATTGCCCAGGCCGCCAATGCCATTAACGAGCTAGAGCGCAATACCACGCAAATTGATTCGGTATTAGTCGTTATCCGCAATATTGCCGATCAAACCAACTTACTCGCCCTCAATGCGGCGATTGAGGCCGCCCGTGCCGGAGAACAAGGCCGTGGTTTTGCCGTGGTGGCGGATGAGGTACGCACACTCGCCAGCCGTACTCAGGCTTCCACCACAGAAATTCAGCAGATGATAGAAACGTTGCAACAGAGTGCCAAGGCCACGGTCAGTAGCATGAATACCAGCACGACCACTACACAGAGCTGCGTATCACTGGTGCATGAGGCGGGTTCTGCCCTCGAGGCCATTACCCAAGCGGTATCTACCATCAGCCAAATGAACATTCAAATCGCCAGTGCCGCCAATGAGCAGTGCGCCGTTTCGGCGGAAATTAATAAAAACGTCAATAATATTAATGATATTGCGACCAACGCGACCGAGAGTGCCGTGCAAACCGCACGGGCGGGTGATGAACTGGCGCAGCTTTCAATGCGCTTAACGACTCTGCTCTCCCAATTTAAGATTTAGGATTTAGGAATTAGCCAAAAACAAAACGCCGCTAAATAGCGGCGTTTTTTATGGATGTTGACTGCGTTATACCGCCTTTGGGCGAACCCCTAAGGTATGGCAAATCGCATAGGTCAGCTCGGCGCGGTTGAGGGTGTAGAAGTGGAAATCTTTAACACCTTCACGGGATAACACTTTGACCATATCGATCGCCACGTTAGCGCCCACCAGCTGACGGGTTCCAGCATCATTTTCAAGGCCATCGAACTGCTTATGCAACCAGCTCGGCAGGCTAACATTGGTCATGCCCGCGAAACGTTTTAACTGGGTAAAGTTGGTCACAGGCAAAATGCCGGGGACGATTTCGACATCAATTCCCGCCGCAACGCAGCGGTCGCGAAAACGCAGGTAAGATTCAACATCGAAGAAAAACTGGGTAATAGCACGGCTCGCACCGGCATCGATTTTACGCTTGAGGTTAATCAAATCGGCCTGAGCATTAGCCGCATCTGGATGCACTTCTGGGTAAGCGGCGACCGAAATATCAAAGTCGGCCACTGAGCGCAGTAAGCGCACTAAATCCGCCGCAAAGCGAGTTGGTTTTGGGCTGCCCGCAGGCAAATCGCCACGCAGAGCCACTATGTCGCGGATCCCCGATTTCCAGTAATGCTTCGCCAGATCTAACAATTCTTCGTCGCTGGCATCCACTAAGGTTAAATGCGGTGCGGCAACCAGATTGGTTTCTTTTTGAATACGTTCAATCACGCCATGGGTGCGGTCACGCACGCCCGAGTTTGCACCATAGGTCACTGAAACAAACTTAGGATTCAGCGGCTCTAAACGGCGAATAGAGTTCCACAGGATCTGTTCCATTTCGGGGGTTGATGGCGGGAAAAACTCAAAAGAAACATTAATATCGCCATTAAGTTCAGACAAACTTTGGTTTAGCGAATGTGAATGTTGTGCGTGATGAAAAGCCATGTGTATTTCCTCAACCGCCCGAGTGCGACGCTCCATCGCGCTGGTACGACTTATTGATGCAGTAGTTTAATCCGTATGGACGTTTGGACGTCTATATGTCCATATACTAGAGAAACTGACGGTTAAGTCAAGCCAAAAAATCCCCCTTATCGGCATTTTCTTATCCCTTGTTTGCCACTTAGATCCTAGACCTAATTTTAGCCAACAAAAAAGGACTCGAATGAGTCCTTTAAGTCTATGAATATAGGCCAAATCAACTTGAAGATACGGGGTTTAAGTTCTTCAAGTGTCTGGATTTATCACTATTCTTGCAGAAGATCGCGACAGATCTGGGTCAGATCCGATTGCACCGCCGCGGCAGTTACCTCACGGCCCGCACCCGGTCCACGGATAATCAGCGGATTACCTTGGTAGAAAGCTGAGCGGATCACAAACACATTGTCCCCAGGCGTCAGGTTAGCGTAGGGATGATTCGCATCAATCCACTGTAATCCCACCTCGGCTTTTAGTGCCGCACCGCTATTGTCCAAGGAGGCGACATATCTCAGTACCTTGTTTTGCTCGGCCGCCGCGCCATATTGTTGCTGCAATTCATCATCTAGCTCACCGATACGGGCAAGGAATTGCTCCAGTGGAATATCCGCTAAATGGGCTGGCACTAAGGAGCGCAGCTCAATATCCTCAAGCTCGATTTCCAGACCGATTTCACGGGCTAAAATCAGCAGCTTGCGCTGCATATCGCGGCCCGAAAGATCGTCGCGGGGATCGGGTTCGGTAATGCCTAAACCACGCGCTTCAACCACTAATTCCGAGAAGGGTTTGCTGGTATCGTATTTCTCGAATAACCAACACAGGGTGCCAGAGAAAATCCCACCGACGGCCTCAACCGTATCGCCACTATTACGCAGATCGTTTAAGGCGTGTTGAATAGGTAAACCCGCGCCGCAGCTGGCGTTATAACGCCAGAATAGACGGCGATAACCGAGTTGTTCCTTCAGCTCACGGTAGAACGGCAGCGGGCCAGAACCCGCTAGCTTGTTCGCGCTGACCATATGGATGCCGCGCTCGAAAAACTCTGGGTATTGTAGGGTTAAACTGGCGCTGGCACTGATGTCTAATGCAATCAGTTCGTCGCAGTTAAGTTGTTCTAATTGTTCGAATAAGTGTTCATATTGCCAAGGTGTTGCCTCGGCATCGAATTCCTGTTGCCAGTTTTCCAAATCCACAGCCGTTGATTTGATCAGGGCTTTGCTGGAACTCACTAAACCGACGAGTTCGACACGCGCTTCAAGCTCTTGATTTAACGAGGGAGAAACTGACTTAAACAGCTTCACCCACGCCTCGCCAATATTGCCTACGCCCAGCAGCAATACGCCAATGCGTTTACGTGGACCAGCGCAGCGGCGATGCACTTTTTGCGTCAGCAGATTAACCTGCGACTGTGGCACTAAGGTCACCAGACTTAAGTCACCACTGAACAAGGGCTTAGCGTCGCGGCTCAGTAAACGGGCAAAACTGCGGCGATAATGCTCGGCGTCGGCACTCACAAGCGCCACTAAACCGAGTTCGGTATTAATTTGCAGATCTTTAATGCCGAGGGCTTCGGCCTGTGCATCCAATAACTTTTGTACTTGTTTTTGGTTTTCAGCGGTATAGGCAAGTTCGAGTCGTTGATGCGCCGATACCCAATGGGCCAGTGGCGTTAACCCTGCCTCGACTAATTGCTCAAGCAGACTGGCCACATCGCCCGCGATCTTAAAGCCAAATAACACCACGGCATTCAGGTTAGTCACCACGGGCGCACTCGCCGAGGAACTGTGCGGCGCTATCAGGGTAAAGTCGGTATGGGAGGCGTAGCTTGAGCGCACGGCCAGGCTCACCTCAGTGTTAAACAGCGGCTGCAAGGTGCGTGAATGTAATACTGGCGAGCCTAAACGCGCCAAGCGGTCGGCTTCGGCGAGGGACATGCTCTTGAGTAATTTCGCATCGTTGATCTTATTCGGATCGGCGTTAAAGACCCCTTCAACGTCGGTCCAAATGGTCACACGTTCAATGTCGGCAAGGCTGGCAATTAGGCTGGCGCTAAAGTCAGAGCCATTGCGACCCAATAGCAAGGTATCGCCACGCTCGTTGGCGCAGATAAAACCAGTGATCACTAAACGCTCGTTAGGATGCGCGGCCAGTAAGGTTTGCACTTTGGTACGGGATTCTTGCACACGAATTTGCGGTACGGCGGCCTCGTCGGCCACGAGAATCGAACAGGCATCCACGTGGCTTGCTGCTACACCCGATTCACGCAGCAGCGCCGCCATTAAGCGCGCCGACCAACGTTCACCAAAGCTCACTACATGGCTAATTTGGTAATCGTTACGGGAATCTAAAGATAATAGACTGATTAACTGGGCCTTATCCGTGGTTAAACGCTCACGCAGATCCCGCGCTTGCTCATTGGATAACAGCTGCTCAATCAAGCCTTGCTGATAGCTGATAAGGACTTGTAACTCTTCCTGCCATAATTGGTTGCTATCGCGCAGGGACAATAATTTATATAAAAAGTTAGTGGTTTTACCCGCGGCAGACACCACCACCAGATCATCACTATGACCATGGGTTAACAGAATATGGGCGACTCGGCGATAACAATCGGCATCGGCTAAGCTGGAACCACCAAATTTATGTAAGTGACAACGTGCCATCTCGAATTCCTCTACTGACAAGCCGCGACGGCGGCCAATCCTGCTTGAATATCTGCAACTAAGTCGTCGGCATCTTCAATACCAACCGACAAACGTAATAGGGTGTCTTTAATGCCAGCTTCATAACGCGCTTGGGGCTCCATCGCCCTGTGGGTCATAGTCGCGGGCACGGCCACAAGACTCTCAACGCCACCTAAGCTCTCGGCCACGCTGAATAAACTTAAGGCATCTAAAAAGGCGACCACTTCGGCCTCGCCGCCCTTAAGCTCAAAACTCAGCATAGCGCCAAAGCCTTTTTGTTGCTTGGCAGCAATGGCATGGCCGGGGTGATCCGCAAGGCCTGGGTAATACACTTTGCTCACCACAGGGCTGCTCGTCAGCACGTCCACAATACGCTGGGCATTGCTTTGGTGCTCACGAATACGCACGGCTAAGGTACGCAGACCACGCAGGGTTTGATAACTATCGAAAGCTGACCCCGTTAAGCCTAAGGTGTTCGACCACCAATGTAAGGTCTCACCGAGTTGAGGATCTTTGGCGATCACTGCGCCTCCCACCACATCGCTGTGACCATTGATGTACTTAGTGGTGGAGTGGATAACGATATCGGCACCCAGTAATAGTGGTTGCTGCAAAATTGGCGAGAGGAAAGTGTTGTCCACCACAACTAAAGCGCCCACGGCGTGGCTCGCCTTCGCGATAGCTTCGATATCGACGACTCGCAGCAGAGGATTAGAAGGGGTTTCAATCCACACCATCTTAGGTTGCTGGGCGATGGCTTGCTCAAGCGCTTGGGCGTCGGTTTGATCGACCACCAGCAGTTTAAATTGGCCCTTTTTAGCCAAGTTAGTGAATAAACGGTAAGAACCGCCGTAGCAATCGTGGGGCACCACCAATAAATCATCGGGGCCGAGCAACGTAGTCACTAAGGTAATGGCCGCCATGCCTGTGCAAGTCACCACACCAGTTGCGCCCTTTTCCAGCTTAGCTAGGGCATCACCTAAGATGCTGCGGGTAGGATTGCCGGAACGGCTGTAATCAAATTCGCGAGGATTTTTATGACCATCGAAGGCGTAATTCGTCGACAGGTAAATTGGCGGCACCACAGCGCCATACTGAGTATCGCTTTCGATACCCTGACGCACTGCTAATGTGGCTAATTGACGTTCGGTCACTAATTTGCCTGCGGTCATCGGGAACTCCTAAGTTCGCAAAGAGATGTCTGGACGTCTAAATGTACCTAAGCCCAGTGGCATCGTCAATAGGCGTTAAGACGTTTAGACGTCTAAACATAAAGAAATCTGTTTGCAATCACTAAGAAATAGTAGCAATAATTTGACTGTTATCTGTAAGGGTTTAAAATCTGCCCCGAATTTAGCGTTATAACAGGTGAGTCAATGACTGAATGGAATGGGGAATACATCAGCCCCTATGCTGAACATGGCAAGAAGAATGAACAAGTAAAGAAAATTACTGTGTCTATTCCGCTCAAAGTGCTAAAAGTCCTCACGGATGAACGTACCCGTCGTCAGGTGAACAACCTGCGCCACGCCACCAATAGCGAACTCTTGTGTGAAGCATTTTTGCATGCCTACACCGGCCAGCCTCTGCCTAATGATGCCGATCTGTCGAAAGATAGCCCAGACAGCATTCCCGCCGAAGCGAAACGGTTGATGGACGAAATGGGGATCGAGTGGGAAGATATGGAATAACGCTCAGGCGTCCATAATCCTGCCGTAACTAATTATTAGGGATCGTTAATACTCATCTTGCCTGATGGGTTAGAGTAACGATCCCTATTTTGTTTTTGATGGAATCCTATGTTCTCCTTGATAGATCCACAAACGCTCGCCATTGCGTCTGTGATTGTGTTTTTAGGTGCCCTCACCCAGAGTCTGATTGGCTTTGGTCTTGCTGTGGTGGCGAGTCCGCTGCTGTATATTGTCGACCCCGAATTAGTGCCAGCCCCAGTGATTGTGATGGGTTTTTCCATCGCCCTGCTCACCCTACTGCGTGAGCGCGGCCATTTAGAATTCAACGGCTTGCAATATGCGCTGATTGGTCGAGTGCCCGGAGGTTTTATCGGTGCCAGCCTGTTGCTCTTTGCGCCGCAGCCGATTCTTGGTCTGGCGATTGCTGGCATTGTGGCGGTCGCCGTGGTGCTGAGCCTGTATAAATTCAGCCTGCCAGTGAATAAAGCGACTCTGTTTGGCGCGGGCGTGGTATCGGGGATCTTCGGTAATATTGCCGCCATTGGTGGTCCGCCGATGGCGATTTTGTTAGCGGGTAAGGATGCCTCAAAATTTCGCGCCGCACTCTCGGCCTTCTTTATCTTCAGCTCGACCATAGCCCTAGTCATTCTTGGGGTGACGGGCCTACTCGAAGTTAAGCATTTATGGTTATCCCTGATGCTGCTGCCCTCGGTCTTTTTAGGCTATTTAGTGGCGGGCAAACTGGTGGGGAATGTGGATAAACACAAGACCAAGATGGCAACCTTAGCCCTCTGCGCTATCAGCGCCTTAGTGCTTACGGTGAAATCAGTGATTGAGCTATTGCCGCAATAATTACCGCAATAACCCCCTTCCAATCGCTGCCAATCACAGCCATAAAAAAGCACCGATAATCGGTGCTTTTTGCTTGCAGGGGATGTGTGACTTATCCCATCGATATTACCGTTAACCAGAGCACTAACTTAGATAACTTTGTCCCGCATACACAATAAAGTGTCTCAGGGCTAACACGCCGGTTAAGCTGGCGCAGGCCACCATGATCATCGCGCCCTTGCTATGGCGAGTCGCGGCAGGCAACAGCATAAACAGCAGTGGAATACCAAAACCAATCCCGACCACGCCAATCCAGAATACGCTCGCCCACACGCCAGAGGTGAGTGATGCCAGCGCCGCAGCTGCCGCACCGCCCTTAAAGTACAAGGCGCAGAACAACATAAACAGGAACATGATTTCGATGGCCATCACTGGCAGCTCTAAGCCATGCATTTTAGCTAAGGTCTTGTCGTGGCTATCGGTCTTGAACATCACCAGCGCCAGCACCGCATTAGCCGCCGCGCCCGCCGATAAACCAGAGACTAAAAACAGCGCCGGCAATACCGCGGTATTCAGCATCGGATAGGCATTCATGGCCGAAATTAAGAAGCCTGTGTAAGCGCCTACACCAATCGCGAGGATAAACAGCAGCACTTCAATCAGCTTTCTAAAGGGCATCAGCAGCTTAGCAATAGGCACGAGGAAACCTAAGCCCCACTTTGGCAGTTCACCACGCAGCACAAGAATCGCGTAGGCAAATGCCAAGGGTGAGTAAGCCAGTAGCGCTAAGACACCAATCGCCATTACAGACTGGAAGTTGTAGTTGATTAAAATCAGCCAGAAGTGGAAAGGCTTCGTTAAATCAAACACTAAGCATGCCAAGCCTAAGCAAATGGCCACAGGGCCAATAATGGCGGCGGCCTTGAGAATACTGGTCTCACCCTGCGCTTGCTCCTTATTAAACCAACGCAAACCGATACCAATCAGCAAACTTCCGGCGGATAAACCCGCCATAAACAGATACACGGCGATGATCCAATGCCAAGTGACGGGATCATATTGCGCCATATCGCCCCAAGTATTGTTCATAATCAAATCCCCCCTCTTTTGGTAGGAACGCGATATACCCTAGGCTTGGTGCCTAAATGGGTCTTATCTTGGTAAGTGATCTTAGTGTTGAGTAGCATAGCGACCTCACTCTGTGGATCGTTGGCATCGCCAAAGACTAAGGCATCGGTCGGACACACAGTCACACAGGCGGGCTCTTCACCCCGGGCCAAACGCGTGTCCTTACAGAAGTTACACTTGTCTGCCACTTTGGTTTCTGGGTTCATAAAACGCACCTTGTAGGGGCACGCCGCCACGCAGTACATACAACCCACACACTTATCGCCGTGGATGGAGACAATGCCATCCTCGCCCACATAGGCAGCCCCCGTTGGACACACCTTCACACAGGGCGCATCTTCACACTGCTGACACGACACCCTGTGATACTTAAAGTGCAGGTGTGGCATCTCGCCGAAAGGCCCCTCAACACGCACTTGTAAGCGAGTCACGCCTTCGGGGACACCGTTTTCACTGCGGCAGGCCACGTTACAGGCTTGGCAGCCGATGCACTTGTTCTCATCGTGCACCATCACATATCTTTTCGTCATTTGAGCCTCCAATTAGCGTTTTGCCAGCGTGACGCCTGTCGTATGAATATTCATGCCACACACAGGGGCTGTTTGATGGGGCAGTAAGTTTCCGCAGTGGATACCTTTACCTGTCGCTCTAACCAACTCTTTGTTTTTAGAGCCAAAGCCCATATAGGCAAACACGGTATCGGGACGAATGCCCGGGGTGACTAAGGCGTGGCCTTCTTCGCTACCCACGCTGCTGGTTAACCGAATTGGGTCGCCATTGCTGATGCCTAACTTGCCCGCCGTAACGGGATGCACCCAAATGGCGTTATCCGACATCAGGTTAGCCAGCATGGGGATATTGTGAGTCGCACCATTGGTATGCACGGCAACCTTGCCTTGGATAAAGTACAGCTCATCGGCTTTCTTCAAATGCACTTCACGGAACTTAATCACCCCGCGCCCTGGTGCCATGGCTTCGACCTTGGCTGAGGTCAATTCAATCTTGCCGCTTGGGGTTTTAAAGCTGAGTAAACTGCCGTAGGTGCCATCTTCATCGACGGGTTTGGCATTGGCGTAGGCCTTAGTAAACTCGGCCACCATCTTAGGTTCGCGCAGCATGATGGACTTACCGAAGCTAACAAAACCTTCTTCCTTAATGCGGCGTAGCAGTGCGGTATCACGATTCACCTGCAGCAGTTGCAGGGTTTCCATGTTGTCCCAAGGGTAAAATTCACTTAGCCCGAGCTTAAGGCCAATATCCTTAAAGATTTGCCATGAGGGCTTAGTGTCGCCTAGAGTTTCCACCACGCGTTGGCGCACATAGTAGGCTGGATTTTTACCCGACTTGTCGGCGATTTCCTCATCGCGTTCAAGGTAAGTCGATTCGGGTAAAATCACGTCGGCATAGGCGGCGGTTTCACTTATATACACATCGCACACGGCAACAAAGTCGAGCTTTTTCAAGGCTTCAACCACACGTGCCCTATCGGTCATTGTTTGCATGGGGTTGGTACGGGACATTACCCAGCCATGTAATTGGTAGGGCACGGCACTTAAGGTCGCATCGAGGATGGTTTGGTAAATCCCGCCCGACGACCACATCATGGCGTACTGCTCTTCCACTTGGTCGATACGTTTCGCCGCAGGCTTAGGCATATCTTTTACGCCGGGTTTACCCAATACGGGCGCCACGCTTTCTCCCGCCAGCTTGTTATAGTCGCCAGGCTTTTGACCTAGGTAGATACCGCCCTTACGCTCGATATTGCCGATCAAAATATTGGCAGCGTACAAGGCGCGGCGCATTTCAAACTCTTCAGTGGTAAAGGTGGCTCTGTGACCAAAATCCACCACAGCATGGGGCGCCTTGGCCGCATATTCGTGAGCGATGCGGCGAATGTCTTTGGCGGGCACATCGGAAACGGTTTCGGCCCACTCAGGGGTGTAGGCTTTCACTTCGGCGGCGAAGGCATCAAACCCTTCCACATAACGCTCGATAAAGGCCTTGTCGTAGAGATTATCTTCAATCAATACATGGCAAAGCGCTAAAGCGACGGCCACATCGGTGCCGGGGCGGATCGCATACCATTCATCGGCCTTATCGGCGACGATGGAGAATCTTGGCTCAAACACCACCAGCTTGGCGCCTTTATCCATTTGCGCTGCCATCATGCCGCGGGTTTCGGACATGTTGATGCCTTCGTACAGGTTATGGCCGAAGTTAATGATGTATTTGGAGTTGCTTAAATCGCGCTTCACCTTAGTACCAAACATGGCCTTAGCGGCAATCTCGTAACCACCGGGGCAAGTTGAGGCATGGGTAAAGGTATTAGGGCTGCCAAAAGCGGTAGCGAGATGGAATAAGTGTTTTTCTTGCGAACCGGATTTTGAGGAAAACGCTACCGCTTCGGGGCCGTGAGCCTGTTTGATTTTATTGAGATTATCGGCAATCAGTTGGTAGGCTTCATCCCAAGAGATCTCGGCCCATTTACCCTCACCACGCTCGCCCACCCGTTTAAGTGGCTTCACAATCCGCTGTGGATCGTAAAGTAAACTATGGCCAGCGCCACCCCGGGCACAGACTTTACCACCAAAGGATTTAGCCGCCTTGTTACCGCTGATAAAGACGTTTTTACCCTCAATCACCCGCGCCGAAATCGGGCAACGGGTCGAACACATCTCACAGATACTGGCAATGTCTTTGCCCATTCCCTTTAGCTGCTTGTTCTCTAACGCCGCTAAGCTGCCTGGCAACAAGCTAGCCAAGGCGCACGTTGCACCGCTGGCCCCTGCGCCCTTTAAAAAGGTTCGCCTATTAAGCTCAATCATGGTTACCTCCATCACACTCATCCACCCTAATGCGCCACTTGGCACACGCAAACTTAGGCTTTTGTCACCGCTGCGGTTAAAGGCTAAATTCGCTCACAGGTTTTTAGTTATTTACGCCAATGCACTTGCACCAATGACCTTGGGCACGCAGGCATTTTGCTGTTCCAGAGTGATTGTTATCCCTAAAGGGGTAAGCGGATATTGTGGTAAACCACATAGGCAAGTTGAGTGTGATCTGCGGCAACTAAAAGTTAAAAATGGTCTAAAAATTCGTGAATAGGATCAATAGAATTGGCGAGCCATTTGGGGAACCACTCGCCAACATTTTGAGATAAAAAACAGGCTAAAAAAATCTAAAAAAATGACCAAAACAAGCTCGGTAAAATGGCAACTTAATCGACTAGGGTGATCTCTAAGCCATTGAGTAAACGAATCGCTTCGTCACGGCTAAACTTAGCGCCCTTGATTTTATTGTTAAAAATATCGATATCGTAATCGGTCGCCTCGGAGAAATCCGCTTCCATCAACTCGGTGCGGCCGAATAAGCTATAGCGAAAATCGCTGTAACTAAAGTTGGCGCGATTAAACTTGCCCTCACGGAAATCCACATCCTGCGCCTTACAGCCCTCGAGCACCATTTCATCGAGTTGCAGCCCCATAAAAGAGCAGTCGTTTAAGATGCAGGTTCTAAAACTAAAAGGCGCCGCAAAGGATAATCTCGGCCAAGCGGCGCGGGTCCAATCTATGCCCACCAACTTACATTCTTCAAAACTCACGCCGTTAAATTGGCTTAAGGGCACCTTGAGCAGGCTCAAATTACAGCCCACAAAACGGCAATCGATAAACTTGCAGTTACGGAATGTGCTGTCGCTAAACTGGCAATAGTGGAATTCACACTCTTCAAACTCCAGATCCTGCCACTGGGTTTGGCTCTCGGCTAAGGCGATAAATTGCTTTGAGAAAAAATCCCCCCCCTCGGCAGTGGCGCGCGCCATCATCGGCGTTTTTACATCTGTCATTGACTACCTCTATGTGTGCCAACCCAGCCTGAGGCTAAGGGCTGATGGGCAAACTGTGTTTTTCAATTCACAAAAAATGGGCCTTAACGCAAAAGGCCACGCGGTATAGTTGCTTAGCCCTCGCTTTATTCAGACCACCTATATTACCCCGATTTACTGAGCTAACTGCATGCCTATATTGGGATTAATGCCATTCTAAGGCTTAGCAAGTCACACTTTAAACTCAACTTCCCTGCTCCTCGGCTCGAGTTTTATGGGAAGTATTTTCTGCTGCCACATTGAACCCTGCCCAAATTTACACCGACACGCCGCACAGATGTGCATAAATAGCCGTGGAAAATTTTGCGAATAAAGGTAAAATGGCGCCACTTTTCGCGGCTGTCTAACAAGGTTCTCTCGGATTAATGGTTAGCCTTTTCGAGCAAAATGGCACGGGGTTCCCCCGCTTGAACAGACCAGATTCCTTCTGGCGCCAACCTTGCTCTGCGTGTTATTTTTACCCCTTATCCCGACCTTCTCTCTCCAGCCTATCGCCCGAAAATATCCTATTCGCTTTACGTTTTAACCTCACCAATCTCTTGTGCGCACTGAGCAATAAGCTATTGGTCAATAATAAAAAGGTGGCAAAGCATTTACGGCTTATGCACACCGCAACGAATAAAAAACTCGTCCCTACACTCTCTATCCAAAGGAATACTCGTCATGAGTCTTGCTGATTCCGTATTAGCCGTAAACAACGATTTACCCATCCGCACCGACAGCCCAGTCCATAGCGGCAAGGTACGTAGCGTTTACTGGCTAACCGACGCCGACAGCCGCCGTTTAATTCAAACCAAGGGCTACAATGTGCCAGAAGATACGCCGCTTGCCATTATGGTGATTAGCGACCGTATCTCAGCCTTCGACTGCATCTTCCACGGTGAAGGCGGATTAAAAGGCATCCCTGGTAAAGGCGCGGCATTAAATGCCATTTCTAATCATTGGTTTAAGTTATTTGCCGAAAACGGTTTAGCCGACAGCCACATTTTAGATATTCCGCATCCCTTCGTTTGGATAGTCCAAAAAGCCCGCCCAATCAAGGTTGAAGCCATTTGCCGCCAATACATCACTGGCTCAATGTGGCGCGCCTACTCTAAGGGCGAGCGCGTATTCTGCGGTATCACACTGCCAGAAGGCTTAGAGAAAGATCAAAAGCTGCCGGATTTACTGATCACCCCTTCGACCAAAGGTATCTTAACTGGGATTCCCGGTGTGCCCGCACAGGACGATGTGAACATCAGCCGCAGCGATATCGAAGCCAACTATCAAGCCTTTGGTTTTGAAAAGGTAGAAGATATCGACCTATACGAGAAGCTGTTAAAAGATGGCTTTAAGGTGATTTCAAAGGCTCTAGCTGACCTTGACCAAGTGTTTGTAGATACCAAGTTCGAGTTTGGCTATGTGACCGATAAAAACGGCAACTCAAAACTGATCTATATGGATGAAGTGGGCACCCCTGACTCATCCCGTATTTGGGACGGCGCCGCCTACCGCGATGGTAAAATCCTTGAAAACTCTAAGGAAGGCTTCCGTCAGTTCCTGTTAAATCATTTCCCTGATCCGGATATTCTGCTCAACAAGGACAGAATGCCAGAGCGCGAAGCCCTCGCCCGTGATAATGCCCTACCATTAGAGGCGATGATGCAAGTGTCGCGCACTTACACCGGCATCGCCGAGAAGGTGACTGGCGCGGCAATCCCGCTGCCAGCAAATCCAAAGGCAGATATTATTAAGATCCTACGGGAAGAGTATGATCTGATTGTTTAATCAGATTTCGATGAGGTATGGAGTTTTCCTTAACCTCAGAATGTAGAAAAGGCGCTTAGGCGCCTTTTTTGTTTTTCAAACTGGGTTTGGATTTATTTGTATGAGTCAATTTAACTCAATTCTGAAATGTTAATCTGAGAAAAATCAAAGCAAAGTCAAAGTCGTGGGGCTTCACCCCACACCCGACCAAGGAAGACTGCTCGTCCTATCCTCCTTGGATGCTCCAAGACGCCCCTAGCGAAGTTACATGCATTAGGTACTAGCCTTGGTCTTATGGATAAATTGCTATCGCTTCCGAAGGATGCGTCCCTGCACCTGCGAAAGCTAGCCGGTCATCCATGACCGGACTCACACAATTTATTCCAACGCCCCGCGGCAACTTCGCAGGGGAAGGTGAACTCCTTCAGCTTTTGTGTTATCTGCGGTTTATTGAAAAATATGCATGTCTCATCTTTACTCAAATTATGCCTGTCCGATCTTTCCAAGATCTTTCTCAGTTGTTGAATACAAGTTAACTTTTTAGCTTTAAAGTTTCGACAACCTTGGCGATTAAATCAATTTGTTTATTGCTATCAATTGCATCTGAACTTGAACTAGAAGCACCATTCAAACCAAAAATTTTTACTAGCAGTTCAATTTTCGACTTGCGCTTTAACTCTTTAATATCTGAATCTTTCATTCCATCACAGTCCAGGGAATATGTAACTTGCTCTGTAAGAATAGAAGCTTTTAGCATATTCATTTTATCAGTGTGCAAAGCTATTATATGCTTCACTAGAAAGAACAGCAGTGTCGAGAGAGTAGCTATAATAAGGGTTGTAGCTGTAATCGCAGGAAGTCTACTAAGTAAAATGTCAAGAACCGAAGTTTTGTTAACTGCATAGCTAAAAGTTGATGTTTCATTAGAAGTGCTATCAATAAACTTAATCAAGTCATTAGCATTGCTGTATATCATAAAAAAGATATTAGTTAGTGTACTTAGCAAAGCTGCCATAACAGCATAGCAGAACCAAATATGCATTCTTGACGCCTTTGAAAATCCATTCATATCTAAACTATATGAATCCATTTCAGATTGAGTCTTTCTAACCATTGCCTGTCGCTTTTCTAAATTAGCTTGTTCGACTTCAATTTTAGAGGTAATCCCCTTTAGTTCATCTTTACTAATATCTAACTCACTCTTAATCTCGATCAAATCTCGATTAAAGTTGTCAGTGGTTTCTTGGCTATTTTTAAGTTTTTGTTCGATTGTAGAAAGCTTCGAGTTTGCGGTAGCTATTTCACGTTCCAATCTATCCCTAATCACCATATTCTCGTTAAGTGAATCGGCCAATCTTGCTCGCTCATCGAGTTGAATGGAAATAGATGCTTTTATTTCATTATATTCATTTGCCCGAGCCTTAACCCCTTCACTAGTGATACGTACGCTATTTTCAGCAATCTTTTTGTATTCAAAAGCAGTTTTTTTCAATCTTTCTCGGCTGTCAGCTAGAGATTCCAACAGTTCACGGTCTTCAAATAACTCCTTAAAATTTAAATAAATAGCAAATCTAAAGTTTATAGATTTAGGCAAAATAAAACCAAAAATAACACTATATACTTCAAATGATGAATAAGGTTGCTCACCTGTGAACTGAAAAGACTTGGGGTTACCACTAACCTTTTTATCTATCCCAGCGTGAGATATTAACCTGATAGCATCTCCCATCTTTCGATCATTCGGAATCTTACTCGTTCTAATTACTGACACAAAAAGAGGACTTCTGAATAATATAACCCTTTCCCCAACTAATGAGCCAGAAGTGTAATTTGTAAAAGGGAGCACTTTCGCAAGCTCGTCCTCATCTAATTCATCAACTGTTCCAATAAAGTGCACCTCTCTAGAATCAGCATCACACTTGTTGTATTGGGTGTTTAACAATTCAAGAAAACGGTCACACTCATTAATTAGCTTATTGCTATTAATCGACTTTATTGCATCGAAAACTGTATTATCCAAATCGGAGTTATCGGTATTGCCCTGTTCTTCATTGACTTGCATTAAAAACTCCCCCTAACTAGTTCATAAAATTTTTAATATTTCAAACCTATCACCAAAAAATCAGTAAAGATAGATAAGATATTGATTTACACATTGATTAACGAAAGATGGGACAGGCATAACTCTTTTGAGCTTAACAGCCAACGCCAAGGCTACAGAAGTTCATCCTCCCCTCGGAGTTGCCGCAGGGCATTTGTGTTCGTTGCGTGAGCGAGGCATGGATGCCGAGATAGCGTCAGTCGAATCAGGGACGAGCGTCTGACGCGATAGCATAAGAACGCTTAATGCCCAAGGGGCTTTCAACTCCGTTGGGGACGCCGGGGGATATCCAAAAGGGGAACAGGCGCTTTTCCCCTTTTGGTCGGGTGTGGGGTGAAGCCCCACGACTTTGACTTTGACTTTGGTTTTGATTTTATAAAGAAACCATCAACAGTCTAAATAAGCTAAAGAAGACTGATGAAAGTAAGAAAGTTGTAACACCTTCAACCCAAGGTTAAATCTTCACACAGACAAACAGCGCATTACCTGAGCTTAAATCCCATGGGACGATTTTTTCATAATCGTGTTCAAAGATATGCACTTCAAAATATGGCGCGAGTAAGGCTTGCAGCTCCGCAAAACTGGTGGCGACCATAGTGTGTTGGTCTTGCCATAACTCAGTCTGATGCACAGATGTATCAGCATCGGCGTCAACATCAACCTGTTGAGTAAAAGGTTGCAAACTCTTTGCAATACTCAGATTTAATGACTGGTTTTCGCCTTGACCACTGTAATGCCAGCCAGATTCAAAGGCAAAATGGTGCCCCTCAAACTCGGCAAAATGCTTAATCGATAAGCGGTTATCGATGCGGTGCTTATCAACCGAGTTAAAACAAAATATCCCGCCGTCATTCAGGGCGCGGTACACGCTGGCAATACAACTCTTAAGGCGCTCGATGCCCGCACTGTAATGGATGGAATATAAAAAACAGGTAATTAAATCGACTGGCTGCTCGAGATAAAAGGCGGTCATATCCTGTAGATTAAACTGCGCCTCAGGGCAGCGGCGCATGGCCATATCGAGCATGGGTTGATTAATATCCAGACCACGGCACTGATAGCCAAGGTCGATAAAGTGCCGCACATGCGGGCCTGTGCCGCAGGCTAGATCGAGGTGTTGCTTGCCATTATTGCCTAAGAACTGATGCAATCGATGGATACTCGCACTCTGTTGTTGATAGTTGATATCGGAGCACATGAGATCGTAATAACCGGAGAGATCGGTATAAAGCGCGTTAGAAGACATAGCGGCAAACAGGAGCCATAGGCAATTAAGGGTGGCGCATGATATATCAGTTGGCTAAGAACCGATACACGCAATTCCGCCCTAGATACGAGTACAAGACGCGTGAATTCATTTTATTCAATAAACAGTCCACTAGGATAAAGATGGGGCAGGTGTTTTCTTCAATTCGGTTCGCTAAGTGGAATATGCCTTTACGGCCAAGCATATAAAAATGGGCTGCTCAGTTGAGCAGCCCATTGCGATAGAGAGTCATACCCACATTGCGGTTTTATTTGAGTTTATAAACCACTTCGACTCTGTCTTCGATAGTGACTTGACCATATTGATAGCTTTCGGCGGCTCCCATGGCATCGGCCTTAGCATTCATACGTAACATTACGGGCTGCACTGGGCGTTGATCGTAATAACGAATTTGCCATACCTTACCTAAGTTCTCCCCAAATCCCTTGGCTAAGCTTTCGGCTTTTTGTTTTGCATCGACAATCGCCGATTGGCGCGCCTTGGCCACATACTCGGCCTCTTTGCTCGACTTAAGGGCGATATTGTTAACCCTGTTAATCCCCTCCTCTAAGGCGGAGTCCAGAATGGTATTTAAGCGGGCTAAATCACTAATAGTGACTGTGATTTGACGACTCGCGGTATAACCACTCAGCTCGGGCGCCTTATCTTGGGCATACACATATTGCGGTTGCAGATTTAAGTTAGCGCTTTGGATTTGCTCCTTGGTAATACCCGCGGCGGTTAAACGGGCGATAAATTTCGCCACTGCGACATCCGAATTATCCTTGGCGGCCTTGGCCTCTTTCTCAGTAACGGCTACTTCGACATTAAGCTCTGCCATATCCGGCTCAACCTGAATTTGGCTCACGCCCATGGTTTCGACATGGGGAAAATCCACGTCGGCGGCCATCGCCTTCGCGGTAAATACGCCAGAAAAAAGACCACCAGCCATTAATACAGCTAAAAGAGAATGCTTCATTGTTAACTCCAACTAAATCATTTAAGGCGAGACTGCCGTGGTTCTGACGCGGCGGCTATCGGCTAAAAGTACGACTCACTGTACCAATATGTAACAGCCCGATTTGTCGTCCGTTGCGATAGCCACGCATCATGCAAACTACCCCTATAAACGCGGGCAAAAATAAAAAGGGTTAATTTTTTTGAAAATTTTTTAAATCGGCGCCGAGCGGCAGTGCACTGCGCCATTCAAACCTTAAAGCCATTCGCCCAAGATGAAATGCGGCGGGATAACAGAGCCGCGGACTCTACCGCGCCACAACTGGTAGAAACGCCCTCTTGGCTGTACACTTTTCACCCAAAGACACTGTACCTTTTAATCACTTCAGGTATAATCCGCGCTCTTTTTACGGCGCTCTTTTATCAGCATCAGCGAGACACCATGACAGTTGAAACTTTTAATCCTAAGCAAACAACCACGCTTGAGACCCCAGCCAAGACATTAGAAGCAGCGAGTGCTGACTTAGCTAATGCCGAAAGTGCTACCGGGAATCGCATCGGTTTCGTGTCTTTGGGTTGCCCAAAAAACCTAGTGGACTCAGAGCGCATTCTGACCCAATTACGCATCGACGGCTATGAAGTCACCAACAGCTACGACAATGCCGATCTGGTTATCGTCAACACCTGTGGCTTTATCGATGCGGCGGTTGAAGAATCCTTAGATGCGGTGCGCGAAGCCCTAGAAGAAAACGGCAAAGTGATCGTGACCGGCTGTTTAGGCGCCAAGGAAAACCAAATCCGTGAAGTGCACCCAGACGTGCTCGAAATCACCGGTCCACACAGCTACGAAGCCGTGTTAAAGCATGTACACAAGTACGTGCCAAAACCAGAGCACAACCCATTTACCTCGTTAATCCCACAAACTGGGGTTAAGTTAACGCCTAAGCATTACGCTTACTTAAAGATTTCAGAAGGTTGTGATAACCGTTGTACCTTCTGCATCATCCCTGCACTGCGTGGTGATTTAGACAGCCGCCCAGCGGGTAGCGTATTAGATGAAGCCAAGCGTTTGGTTGAATCAGGCGTACAAGAAATTTTAGTCGTTAGCCAAGACACCTCTGCCTACGGTAAAGACAAGGGCGGCCGTACCGATTTCTGGAACGGTATGCCTGTGAAGCAAGACATCACTAGCCTTGCCCGCCAATTGGGCAAGATGGGCGCTTGGGTACGTTTACACTACATCTACCCATACCCATGGGTTGACGATCTGATCCCATTAATGGCCGAAGGTTTAATCCTGCCTTACCTAGACATTCCAATGCAGCACGCCAGCCCTCGCATCCTGAAAATGATGAAGCGTCCAGGCCGTGTTGACCGTCAGTTAGAAGCCATCCAACGCTGGCGCGAAATCTGCCCAGATTTGGTTATCCGCTCAACCTTTATCGTGGGCTTCCCTGGCGAAACCGAAGAAGACTTCGAAATGCTGCTCGACTTCCTGCGTGAAGCGCGTCTCGACCGCGTAGGCTGCTTCAAGTACTCAGAAGTGGAAGGCGCTGTAGCCAACACAATCGCTGAACTTATCAGCGAAGACGTGAAGGAAGACAGATACCACAGATTTATGGAAGTCCAAGCCGAGATCAGCGCCGAGCGTTTAGCTCGTTTCGTTGGCCGCACTATGGATATTCTGATCGATGACGTAGACGAAGAAGGCGCCATTGGCCGCAGCTTCGCCGATGCTCCTGAAATCGATGGCATGGTCTTTATCAACGGTGAAACCGAACTCGAACCCGGCATGTTAGTTCGCGCCGTGATCACTCACTCGGACGAGCACGATCTGTGGGCTGAGTTAGTCGACGCCGATGCAGAAGATGATATTGAGGCCTAAGCACTCGGCTTAAGCGTGCTACATAAGCGCTTGCCCTCAGCAGTCGATTAGCCGGATTAAAAACATAAATAGCGAGTCCTTGATATTAATACTAATAGTCAAGGGCTCGCTTTTTTATGGGCAATCGTTACCGACCTAGTGATAGGCATTGAAGGATATCGGCAGTAAATGGCAGAGCTAATCAGTCGAGGATTAAATTCAGGAATGACGCGTTAAGAGGTTTACAGGATAAGCATCAAAGAGAAATCGAGCAGAGCTAAGGGAGAACAAATCAGCGCGAGTAAAGTTAAGGGGCCTACACTAAGCTCCAGCAAGGCAAACTCCCATAAAGTCGAAAGGGGTATCGCCCCTGTGCTGATACCCCTTTCGGTTTGCTGCTTTACGGTTATAAGATCCTTTGCCCTTTTTCGGCTTTTCGGTTCGCATTCTAAACAGTGAACTTGTCACCACTGCCTTGAGTGCGTTGTCGGTAATAGTGCCGCGACCATTTTCATGTTCGAGCACGCTAGTCTCTTTAAGCTTTGCCATAGGAACTCCTCAGTTAATATTTACAGGCCAAATGCACCTCACCCGACCTGCGGCGACACTATAGCGCAATATGACAGGATGTACAGAGTTTGTGCAGTAGTGCAAAGAATCTCTCTTTTTATTATCAAAAAGTATGATAGATTAATTCAATAAAAATAATACATTAGGCTAACAAGCCTTCACCTTAGTTGTACTTTTAGCTCGCCCATTGGCGGCAAGATTACCCTTTGTAATCACGGGATAAGGAGATCATTTTGCAGTTTGCAGTTATTTATCGGCCTTTGCTTAGCCTCGTTTTCTTGTTACTCAGCTTCTTCCCCAGCCTAGCGCAGGCTTTTTCAAGCTCTGAGTGCATCATTACCATGGGGTATCGCACCAGTGAGCGCCTTCCCTTTATCGAGCACGACCCAAATAACCAAGGGTTTTACCACGACATCTATCAAGCCGCCGCCGAACGGATTGGTTGCAAACTCAGGATCACGCGGGCGCCTAAGATGCGGATTTTGCGGGATCTAAAACTCGGTAATATCGACTTTTATCCAGGCCTGAGTTTTAGTGAAGAGCGCGCCCAATTTGCCTATTTTATCCCTAATGGCCTATCGGAGCGCGCTATCGGCATTAGCCGTGCGGGAGCCGCCAATATCAGTTCGTTAGAGCAGTTGTCCCAGAGTGGGATGACACTATTAATCGCCCCCGGCAGCTACGACTTTAACGGCTTGCCCGAGACCATGTCGGTACGTAAACCGCCCGAACTCGATGTGCCTAAGGCCCTAGATTACCTGCTTGCCAGCCAAGGGGATTTTTTTATCTACGATCAGGCCACCATCAGCTACTACCTTAAACAGCGAGACATGAGCCAATTTAAGCTGCACCCTAATTGCTGTCAGCAGCCTCAGGCCATGTATCTGGGGTTTTCGAAAAAAAGCCGCCATTTTCGCGGGCAACATAACCCAAACTACCGTGCAGACTTACCCGTCAGCCCAGATAACAGCCCCAACAGACTCGCCGAAGATTCGAAGGCCTATGAGTTTGCTAAGGCACTCGCCGCCATGGATGCCGAAGGGGAAACCCAACGTATTTACTTTAATCACTTCGGTTAATCCAAAAGCGTGTTAAACCGCGCCGCTTTTTATCCTTATCTTGGCGCTAGCTAGCACTTAGAGCCGTTATTTCAGCTTTGTCTTTATAAGCTCTGCGACAATATGCCGCACCTGTCACACTTCGATGATCTTTATAATGCAGCGCAATTTATCCGAGTGAATGGAAGACAAAACGATGGCTGCACACCCTTCAACTATCCCCCACAGCTTTAAATGCTCCGCAATCGCCAGCGCGCTGACCTTAGCATTAGGCGCTTCGGTTGCCTCACAGGCCATGGCCGACGAGACAAATCAGACTCAAATTGAACGTATTCAAGTCCATGGCGAGCAAAGTATTGGCCGTAACACCTTAGGCTCGGCCGATGCCTTGCTGAAAGACCAAGGCGTCGATTTCTCCGAAGCGGGCGGCGTTTCCGCCTTGCCCGTACTCAATGGCATGATGGGCGATCGCATTAAAGTGTTAGTCGATGGCGCGGATATCACCACCTCCTGTGCCAACCAAATGACCCCACCACTTTCCTACGTTTCCGCTAATCAAATCAGCTCGGTAGAAGTGGTCGCGGGCGTGTCCCCCGTCAGTGCGGGCGGCGACAATATCGCCGGCGTGATTAAGGTTAATAGCCTTAATCCTAAATTTAGCGACAGCGACAACCTCAGCTTCGAAAGCGGCGAAATCTCATCGGGATACCGCAGCACCAGCGATGCCTTCTTACTCGGTGCTAAAGCTGGGATTGCCAGTAAGGACTTAAGTCTCAGCTATCAAGGCGCCTATGAAGATGCCAATAGTTACCAGGATGGTCACGGCGATAAAGTGCTCGATACCCTCTATCGCGCTCAAAACCATGCGTTAACGGCGGCATGGCGCGATGACACACAACAACTAGCGATTAAGCTAACGCACCAGGCTATCCCGTTCCAAGGTTTTCTGAACCAATACATGGATATGACGGATAACAAGAGTTACGGCGCCCTAGTCCGCTATCTGCGAGATTTAGACAACGACGGTGAATTTAGCGCCCAGTTAAACTGGCACAGTGTGAAGCATGAAATGGGCTTCTTCACCCCAGAAAAAACCGGCAAGATGCCGATGAACACAGAGGGCAGCGATTACAGCTACCAACTGCATTGGCGCTTACCTATGGGCGATAACAACACGCTACTCGTCGGTCAGGAGTTTTATAGCTATCAACTCGATGATACTTGGCCAGCGGTGCCCGGCACTATGATGGCCCCCAATGACTATATCAATATCAACGACGGTGAACGCCGCCGCGCCGCAGTTTATGGCGAATGGCAGCAAAACCTCACGCCACTCTGGTGGTTGTCTGCCGGGATGCGTTATGAATATGTCACCACAGATACGGGCGAAGTGCAGGCTTACAGCAATATGCCCATGATGGGCATGCCGAATATGGATGCCGAGGCAGCAAAAGCCTTTAATGCTATGGATAGAAGACGAGACGATAACCTTATCGATGCAACTCTGTTGGCGCGTTATCAGCTATCGGCCAAACAACAATTGGAATTTGGCTTAGCCCGTAAAAACCGCGCGCCAAACCTGTATGAGCGTTACAGCTGGGGCCGTGGCGTGATGGCAACCACAATGATTGGCTGGTATGGCGACGGTAACGGCTATGTGGGCAACCCCGATCTTAAGCCCGAAACGGCGTATACCCTGAGTGCGGCCTATAAGTTTAATGGCGATGCATGGCAATTCTCGACCACGGCTTGGTATAGCGCAGTGACCGACTATATTGATGCCGAGGTGATTGGCAGTTTTAACCGTACTGGCCTAGCCAACGGTAAACGCAATATCCTTAAATTCACCAACGAAGATGCCAATTTATATGGCGCTAAGTTGAGTGCGAACTACCTATTAGCCGATACCGACAGCGGTAAATGGCAGATGCAAGGTAAGCTCGATATCACCCGTGGCGAGCGCGATGAGGGTAACGAGCCGCTTTATCAAATCAAACCGCTACAAACCGAGTTAGCCCTCAGCAATCAGCTGGGTGATTGGGAAAACCGCCTGTCATGGCAATGGGTAGCGACTAAGGATAAGGTCGATGATCGCCGTTTAGAAAATGAGACCGACAGCTACTCGCTGTTAAATCTAAGCAGCAGTATCAAATGGCAAGAGCTGAGTTTAACTTTTGCTATCAACAACCTGTTTGATACTTACTACGAACTACCGCTGGGTGGTGTCAACCTTGCCGAATTTAAGGCCGATAGTACGGGTGGCTTTGGCCAAGTCGCAGGCTCGGGTCGCTCATTTGAATTAGGTGCTAGCTATCGCTTCTAAAAAGTAGAACGACATAAAATCAAAAAGGGCAAATGCGAACGCATTTGCCCTTTTGTTTAAAGCTCATTCCGTTAACGCCGAACCGTTAGACTTAATGGCTCAATTGGGTCAACTCAATCAGTTACCCGCGACCTTCATCTCGGATAATAAAATCCCGCCAGTGCGGATAGACGAACGTAAATCGAAGTCCTTACTGACCGCCTGAATCCCACGGAACATATCCTTTAGATTGCCGGCGATAGTGATCTCTTCGACGGGGAACTGCACTTCGCCATTTTCCACGTAAAAACCGGCAGCGCCGCGGGAATAATCCCCCGTCACCATATTCACGCCTTGGCCCATCACCTCAGTGACAATTAAGCCAGTGCCCATGCCTTTGACTAGCTCATCGAAACTTTGGCCCGTGTGCGCCAGCGTCCAGTTGTAGATGCCGCCCGCATGGCCTGTGTTGGTTAAGCCTAGTTTGCGCGCCGAATAGCTGGTCAGCAGATAGCTTTCTAACATACCACGGTCGATGATGCGTCTATCTTGTGTCGCCACACCTTCGCTATCGTAGTTGGCACTGGCAAGCGCGCCCAGCAGATGCGGCTGCTCTTCAATGTTGAACCAATCGGGGAAGATTTGGGTGTGAATCGCATCCAACAGGAAGCTGGATTTACGGTACAAGCTGCCACCGCTGATCGCGCCGACTAAATGGCCGATAAGCCCTGTGGCGATTTCAGGCGAAAGCAGAATAGGTAAACGCGAAGTCGCAATCTTACGCGCGCCTAAACGACTCACTGTCTTTTGTGCGGTTTTCAAGCCAACGGATTCGGGAGATAACATCTCACTGAATTTACGGGCGATAGTGTAATCGTAATCCCGCTGCATGCTGCCGTCGCTGTCTTCACCGATCACGCTGCAACTTAAGCTGTAGCGCGAGCTGCAATAACCGTTTAAGAAGCCGTGGCTATTACCGTAAACTTTGACCGAAGTGTGGGCGTTTGCGCTGGCACCATCGGAGTTATTGATGCGCGGATCGGCATCGAGCGCCGCGGTTTCGGCACGAATCGCCAATTGGGCTAATTCGTCGGGAGAAATCTCTTCAGGATAATAAAGCTTAAGATCGCGGATCTCGGTCGCCATTAAGGCTTTCTCGGCTAAACCGCTAAAGGGGTCGGCCGAGGTGTAACGGGCGATATCGTCAGCCGCTTTCACCGCCAGAGCAATGGCTTCGGGGCTGAGATCGGAAGTCGATGAACTGCCCTTGCAACCATCACGATAAACCGTAATCCCTAGGGCGCCATCTTTATTAAATTCAACCGTTTCCACTTCTTTTAAGCGGGTTGAAACCGATAATCCCTGTTGTTTACTGATCGCCACTTCGGCGGCATTTGTCCCTAATTTATTGGCATATTCGAGGGCCACGGCAACCGCATCTTTCAGCGCGGCCAATTCACTATCGATTCTGTTCAAAGACACAAAGCTACTCTTTCGTTGTCGGCAATGGCGTTAGCATAACAAACACCCATGCCATTCTCATTATTTATTGCGCGCTTATTTCGTCATTCTCAGCCATGGCGCACGCGCTTTCGTTAGGCGATTTTTGGCGGGAGATGTTATTATTAGGCCGTTATTTAACTGAGGTTTTATCTATATGAAGATTGTTGGTGATTCAGAGCATTTTAAACAACCCTATGACAGTGACGAAGAGTATGTCAGCAAAACCGAGGACAAGCGTGACTGCGAAGCTGCTCAAAAAGTCGGTATGGAATTGGTGTCGCTCAGCAAGACCCAGCTAGATAAAATCGAGCTGGACGAGCACTTATACGACAGCATCCAGCAAGCTCATAAGATTAAGCCGAAGACCGAAGCCTATCGCCGCCATATGCAATATATCGGTAAGTTGATGCGTAACGTCGATGTGGAGCCGATTAAAGCCGCGCTCGCTATCGTACTGAACAAAAACAACAACGAGACCGCTAAGCTGCAAATGTTCGAGAAAATGCGCGAGCGTTTACTGAGCCAAGGCGACAGCGAAATTCAAACCTTAGTGGAACATTATCCACAGTTGGACAGACAGAAGCTGCGTACCTTAGTGCGCCAAGCCACAAAAGAGTTGGCAAAAGGCCCTGAGTCCAAATCATCTAAAGAGCTGTTTAAATACCTACGCAGCGAAATCCAAGACTAACAACTCAGCCCAACAAGGATGTTTGCTTATGCGATTTAGCAACACGTTTTGCAATCTTACTTTGCTTTCTATTGGCTTATTTGGACTTTGGGGCTGTAACGGCCCTTCTGACGAAGATAACGGTGGCACAGATGCCAGTGACGGTACTTACAAACTGTCTATCGACTTTAAAACCCTATCGGGTAGTCAATGTGGCAGTTTTACCTCACTTCAAAGTTTCCCTAAAGACGCAGGTTTTTGTGCTGTCGCCAAGTTAAACAAAGGTTCGGCTAAGGTCAGTAACCAGAGAGTTAACTTTACGACCGACCTTGGGACGTTAACACCGGAAAGCAAACTCACGGATAGCAACGGTGAAGCCGTTGTGATTGTGAGTAATCCAGATTTACTTATCAATGCTGGCACTATTACAGCAACCACCACCCCAAATGACTCAAGCACAGCGCTATCGGCGACTCGCAACTTTGAATTTACAGGCACTATCGACGGTACTGGTGCCTCCATCGCCCCAAAACTGAGTGCCAGTATTCAAAGCGGCGCGAATGTAGTGACTCGCTTTAAAGTGGATGAAGCCGTACAACTGCAAGCCATTTTCCTCGATGCCGAGAGTAACGGCATTGCCGATGCTAAGGTCACCTTTAGTGCGGGGTCGGCTACCTTAACCCCAGCCAGTGCGTTAACCAATAGCCAAGGTATTGCCCAAGTCAGTTATACCCCTAGTGCCACCGAGTTAGGCGCCAATGCCTTAACGGTAACAGTGGATTATCAAGGGCAATCGCTACAAAGCAGCAGCTTGTATGAAGTGCTCAGCAAAGATGCCGTTAACGAAGCCGGTACCTTAAAATTAGGCTCCTTTACTGGCAGCAGTTTTACCGAAGGTAAACTGGCGAGTACGTTAACGGCGCAGGCCGATGGCAGCTATAAAATCAGCGCGGGCGGCAGCTTTGGCGTGACCGCAAGCTTAGTGTTAGAGGCCAGCGATGGCACTATCACTCGCGTACAGACGCCATCATCCATCAGTTTCAGCTCTGACTGTACCGCCAGCAATAATGCGAACTTAGACACGCCTGTCACGACGCTATCGGGTAATGCCAGCTCGACCTTCCAAGACACCAGTTGCAGCGGTAATAGCGAGCGTAACGATCAAATCGTCGCGACCACAGTGGTAGGTAATCAAACGCTGACGGCGAACTTCCCCTTTACGCTACAACGTCAAACCTTAGCTAGCCTGAGCTTTGAAGCGGCAGAACCTAACCAAATTCGCATTAAAGGCGCTGGCGGAACTGGGTCGAGCGAATCATCACTGGTGAGCTTTAAAGTCACCAGCGCCAATGGCCAGCCCGCAGCCCAGCAAAAGGTTAGTTTTAGTTTAGATACTGTGGTCGGCGGTTTAAGTTTTGCCAATGGCAGCGCCAGCGCCGAGAGCCTGACCAACTCCCAAGGCATTGCTAGTGTACGTGTGCTCTCAGGTACTGTGCCGACCCCAGTTCGCGTGGTCGCTAGCGCAGTGGATGCCGATACCAAGGAAGTGATCACTAGCCAATCTGAGCAATTAACCGTTAATACTGGCCTGCCACAACAGCTTGGCTTTGGTCTTTCGACGACAATATTTAACCCCGAAGCGGGCGATTATAACGGTGAAACCGCGACTATTACCGCCAGACTATCCGATAGTTTTGGAAACCCAGCGCCCGACGATACCACGGTGAACTTCACCACCGAAGGCGGCCAAATCACCCCCAGCTGTCTGACACAAAATGGCGCCTGTAGCGTGACTTGGACATCCAGCGATTATCGCCCTCAAGATCACCGTATTACCATCTTGGCCTACGCCTTGGGTCACGAAACCTTCTTCGACACTAACGGCAACAATCAGTTTGATAGTGCCGATGGTGGCGCTATCGCAAACGCTTGTTTATTCAATGGCGCCGCAACACGCTGTAGCGGTAATGGTATGGATGTGGAAACCTTCCACAGCAGCGGTTTTAGCGACTTACCAACGGCGTTTCGTGATGATAATGAAAACTTCAGCTATGACAGTGGCGAGCGCTATTTCGATAACCTCGCCCGCGAGACCTATCCCGTCGCCGATGGCAAGTTTAACGGCCCTCAATGTGAAGGCAGCCTCTGTGGTACAGGTCAAGCCAACAAAACCTATGTGCGTAAGGCTTTGGTGTTAAGCATGTCTGGTTCGCAAGCTTATATCAGTGTGCAGCAAGACGGTGTGTTACTCGCGAGCGTTAATGATATTAAACCCGTTGCCGCAGGTAGCGAGTCTAAGTTTGTGGTGTTTGTGCATGACAGTGCCAAACAAATTATGCCTGCTAAGACTCAAATCGAGCTCTGCGTCGATTGTAACGGTACGCCAGATATCATTGAGGTAGCCAACACTATCACTGGCAAGAATGGCTTAGGCACACCGCTCAGTTTCACCGCCTCTGCAGGGAGTCAAATCAGTATCGTGACCACTACGCCCAAGCAAGTTAAGACCACCCTCAGCTTTACCGTGCCGACACTGTAAAAACCAAAAGACCCGCCAAGGCGGGTCTTTTACTTTCTAGCTCAAATTATTGGCTAATTCTGTAACTCTACCGCCTTGCGTAAACGCAGGCTTCGCAGCGCCAAGTACAAGACCCCAATAGCCGCCCAAATTAAGCCAAGCTCTAGGGACTGAGGCTCAAGGTTAATCCACAGCACGCCAATAGTCGCCGCGCCGCACAAGGGTAAGGCGAAGTACTGAAAGTGGTCTTTCAAGGATTGGTTGCGTTTCTCTTTGATATAAAACTGCACTATTACCGACAGGTTCACAAAGGTAAAGGCCACCAGCGCGCCGAAGTTAACGAGCGCCAGTGCCATTTCGAGGTCGAAGGACACCGCCGAAAGCGCCAGTAATCCCACCAGAATCACGTTAAATGCTGGCGTGCGCCATTTGGGGTGAATATAGCCAAAGCCTTTATTGGGCAGCATATTGTCGCGACCCATCACGTAGAGAATACGTGCCACGCCCGCATGGGCGGCCATGCCCGAGGCCAATACTGCTATTGTGGTTGCCACTAGCACCACTGACTGGAATAAATTGCCGCCCACATACAGGGCAATCTCAGGCAGCACAGCATCTAACTGCTGGAAGCGAGAAATATCCGGGAAAAACAGCTGTAAGAAATAGGACACGCTGACAAAAATCACGCCGCCAATCAAAGCAGTTAGCACGATAGCGCGGGGGATCACCCGCTTAGCGTCCTTGGTTTCTTCACTCAAGGAACTTAAGCCATCGAAGCCTAAGAAAGAGAAACACAGAATGGTCGCGCCAGTAAACAGCGGCGCAAGGCTTATCTCTTCGGAATAGAATGGACGCACACTGGCAATCACACCTTCACCTTCGCCAAGGGACAGACTGTGGGCCATTAAGCCAATGAAAACTAAGATAATGGCTATCTGAGCGAATACGATAACGCCATTAAAATTCGCCACTAAATCTATGCCCCTGAGGTTTAATACCGTCATCACAGCGACTAAACCAAAGATAAAAATCCACGGCTCGACGTTAGGGAACATGGCCGTAAGGTAAATCTTTGCCAGCAGCATATTGATCATCGGCATAAACATATAATCGAGCAGCGATGACCAGCCCACCATAAAGCCGACATTCGGACTAAAGGTTTTTTGCGCATAGGTATAGGCCGAGCCCGCATAGGGATATTTACGCACTAAGTGACCATAGCTAAAGGCGGTAAACAGGATCCCCGCTAACGCGAGCAGGTAAGAGGTGGCCACATGGCCTGAGGTGATCTCGGAGACAATGCCAAAGGTGTCAAACACAGCCATAGGCGTGAGATAGGCTAATCCCATCACCACCACTTGCCACAGACTAAGGCTTTGCTT
The DNA here is from genome assembly GCF_019457435.1 of Shewanella sp. FJAT-51649. Lineage (NCBI taxonomy): Bacteria > Pseudomonadati > Pseudomonadota > Gammaproteobacteria > Alteromonadales > Shewanellaceae > Shewanella > Shewanella sp. FJAT-51649. The sequence continues at coordinate 4,206,812 of NZ_CP080411.1, forward strand.
TAAGCCTGGATTTTGTTGGCTCATATCCAACCTCCTTTTGCAGCAGGTGGAATTGCAAACGCAACAGCTTGATTTACGGCAACTACCGAACATCCGGTAAACAACAGCCCCATTGAATTGTCCTCAGTAAAGTAGGTTCAAACGAACCTCATATCATTTCCGGATGTTTACCGGCCTCAATTGGTTTAAAACCCATACGCTCAAAAAGAAAATAACCGGGATACTGAATACCCCGGTTATTTTTGCGGCGCGCATTCTCCCCCAAAACCGCGTCGAAGACAACCCAATAAGGGCATTAAGTTGCCTATCTGTGTCCTCTGTACGGTAAAGCTGGACTGAGCGGATAAAGGCAGGCATGGAGTGAAACGATTTCGCCCCGAATAAAGCGCGCAAATATTGTACTTATCACTGTGAGACAGCTCCGATTGTCGCGATTTTTGAGACAAAGAGACACGCTGTTATGGGCTTATCCCCTCCGAGGGGTTGCCGTAAAGTATGTTCCATCAACCCGATATTATTTTGATAAAACGACTTAGCAGTCTTAGGAGTCCATGATGAAACTAAATAAAACCATGATGATGGCAGCAGGTGCAGCCTTACTGTGTAGCAGCGTTCAAGCCGTCGAAATCGATTACTTCGCAGGTATGGGTTTAGGTTATCAAGCCGATGAAATTGAAGGTGTGATCAATAAAGATACCGAAGATCTAAGCTACCAAGCCCGCGTTGGTATGCTGATTGAGCAAAACCACCGCATTACCGGTACGTTTGGCTATATGGAAGATAAGTTCAACTTTGCCAACGACAAGTACAAACAGGAACAGTACAGCTGGTTAGTGTCCTATGACTACCTGTTACCCGTGCATAAAGACGTTAATCTGTTCGCCGGGGTCAGCATTGGCGCCAACGACAACAAGGTCTCAGGCAAATCGGCAACCGATTTTGTGTATGGCGGTCAAGTGGGCGTGCAATACAAATGGAGCGAGCATTTCTCATCGGATCTTGGCTACCGTTATTTAGCCCAAGACTATGAAGAAAACGGCAATGAAATTAACAACAGTCAGCAGGTTTATCTCACCTTAGACTACAAGTTCTAACAGTATTTTCTCCCTCATTATTTTCTTGGAGTACCTCGCTTATTTGGGTACTCCCTTTTTTTTTTAAACAGCCTACCGAGTTCGATACAACTATCCGCAAGGGAACACATACAAGATACAGGGGCCAGATAGCGATGTGTGAGATGCTTAGAAGTAAAGGCTTTCGACGATTTTACCGTTAACCAGCATGTCGCATTTATCGCCCGAGCTGGATTTCGTCGCTTGGATCACCCCAGCAATCGCGCCAAATGCGCCACCTTGGCTGCCTAACACTGAACCGAAATAGCATTGGCTAGAGATGGTGTAACCCTTGTATTTACCGCTAAGGTTTTGGGTTGGCGTGTAAGGAGGGAAAGTCCCTTTCATCACTGAGTCGCCATTCACAGACAGTGAAATATTTTTGCGTTCAGTATCGTAGCTACCGCCAAAAACGAGGTTGATACCATCGATTTCAACGGTTTTTTCTTGTGCAACGATGGGAGGTTTAGCGGCGCAGGCGGCCAACAGACAAGAACCCATGGCCAAAGAGAGTAAAGTAATTTTACGCATTTCATCTTCCTTTTGATGCGATAAAAAAATGAAGCAACTGCTTCGAAATTAAACGGCCCCTGTTTAATTTTTTGCCGGACGATTATATCTATATCTGCCTAATATCCAATAACAAATTTAATACAAACGCAAAAATCAGTGTTTTGTCGGTACGAATAACAGCACCGCCTAAGAGGTACTGAGTTCAGCTAATGCCCGCGCACGACGTTTAATCCCTAAAATCGCAAGGCCAAAAAACAGCACAAACAGCCCCCAAAGCTGTAACCATTTTGGCAGCACACTCGCCCAGCTGGCGCCCATTTGGTTCAGCTCTAACATCCCCATAATGGCAGGCACCGCAGGGATAATCTGCGAACCCAGTACCAAAGGCTCGGGGATTAAAGCAATCGGCCAGACAAAGCCTGAGACGAACAGAATCGGCATAGAAATCAGCAGCAATACTTGAGTCGGTAGGTCACGGCGGCTAAACAGGGTGCTCATCGCAACCCCTGCCGCGGCCGTCGCCAATAAAAACGGCAGCAACCAGAGCGCCACTTGGCCAAGACTCGCCTGAATACTCACCTTATACCAGTGGTAGCAATACCCCACATAAAAGCTGGTAAACACCATATAAATCAACATAAAGGCAAGAATGCGGCCACAGACCAATTGCAGCGGCGAAACCTGCTGCCAATAGCTGCGGCTGCGCCACTGACCCGCGCCTAAGATCCCAGTCCCAATCAACAGGGTTTGATGCAGGATAAGTAGGAAGAGTCCAGGCACCACGTAGGGGGTATAACCCAGACTAGGGTTAAAGGCTGGCACGCTGTTTAAGTGCAGCGAATTCAGGTTTTGCTCGGCTTCTTTCGGATTTTTCCCCTGCGCGAGCATCCCAATCAATTGCACTTGTTTGCCCGCATCCATCCCCGCACTGACAAGCCCCTCGGCCACCGCCGAATAAATCAAGAAGTAACTGGCATCGCCGCCGTAGCTTAAGGTCACGCCCTTGCCCAGCAGTAAGTTGCGGCGAAATCCTTCAGGGATCACCAATAAGCCATGGGCCTTACCGGTTTCGATAAAACGCTTCGCCTCGGTGATGGAACCGACTTGGCCTATGACCTGGATTTTAGCACTGGCATCCGCATGGCGAATAAGTTGACGGCTCAGGGAGGAATGATCTAAATCCACCACGATAAGCTGTTGTTCTGTTGGGACTTGGTGCAAGTAAGGTAAGGGATAGAGCACAGAATAAAACAGCACTCCGCCGAATAGGGTCACGGCAATCGCCTTGTCACTCACAATCGCCTTTAATTCTGTCAGCACTAACTGCCATAAATTCATGTTATTGCCCCTTGGCAGGCAGAGGCGCCGCGTGGTATTCCGCCGCTTCAGCCTGAGCTTTTACCGTCATCGGCAGTAATTTAATCGCCAAGAAATAAATCAGCGGCAATAAACCGACAAACCCCCAATAACTACTGAGTTGCTGCGCCAAGGTCGACCAAGTCGCGCCATAGCTCACCACGCTCACATGGGACTCGATATAATGGCTCGATGGCATAATGAGTCGCCACCACTGGGCGAGTTGCGGCATTTCATGGGTGGGGAAAGTGATCCCCATAAAGGCGAAGGCTGGCGCAAACAGCGCAGTACAAAAACTGATGACCCGCGCGCTATCGCGCATCAGCACAAAGATAAACAACACTAGGCTCCACACCGCCAGCAACATAATCAACTGGGCAAACAGCAGCAGCGCTAAACTGCCCGCAAAAGGCAAAGCCAGATACAGATACAACCAAGCGAGGATAAACCCGCCTTGCAGCATCAATATCGGGGTAAACAGCAGGATTTTAGCCAACACCTTAGGCCAAAAATGCTCGGTCAATCGATTGGAGATCCCATCCTCTGACTGCGCGGCATTAAGGTGCAACTCGCGATTTAAGCTGTTGGCCATCACCAACATAGATAATAACTGCCACAACGCGACCAATACCGGCGGCACTAAAAAACCTATGTAGTTGTTATTACGGTTAAACAGCGCGGTCGTTTGGCTCTTTACTGGGCTTAAATTCACCGCCACTTGGGATTTTGGCGTGCCCGTCATCAGTTGCTTAAGGCCTGCGACCTGTAACAGTCCATCGCCTAGACTCAACTGAATTTGACTCGACAGCAGCTTACCCACCAGCAAAAACTGGCTGTTGTAACGCACGTCGATTGTTGGTTTATGGCCAGTGAGTAAATCCTTTTTCATATCATGGGGAAATACCACCACGGCATAAACCTGCGCCTGCTGCATGGCCGCAACGGCCGAAGGGAGATCGGTAAAACTGCGCGGCTCAGTCACAGGGTTGGCTTTGAGTTGACGGGTCAACATTCGGCTCAGCTGGCTATGGTCTTGGTCAACAATCGCCACGGGTAATTGCCGTGGTAGCCCAGCACTAAATAACCACCAGAGACACAAGATGCCCAGCAGCGGGATATAACTGATAAGGGCCAGTTGCCAAGGATCGCGCCATAGCGCCCTAAGCTCGCGCCGCACTAATGCAATGATGCCTGAAGATGCAGGCTGCGCCGCATTCTGAGCCTCATTCAATGACTTAGGCTCGCTCAAATGCGTTTGCTCACTCGGTAACTTGGCCACAATGGTTACTCAGCACTGAGTAGCACAGACATACCGACACGCAGATCGGGGATCGGCGCAGTTGGGCGCAGTTCCACCTCGAAGGTGCGCATATCAAAATCGTGGCCACTTTCGGTTGAACGCCAAGTCGCAAAGTCGCCCATCACACTGATATGAGAGACAGTGAACTCCACGGTTTTATCTAGCGCGGGAATGGTTAATGGCAGTTTGTCGCCCTTTTTAAAGCGTTTTAGCTGATCTTCACGCACTTGGAATACCGCCCAAGCGTCCTGCATGTCGATAAGGCTTACCACTGGGAAGCCGCTCGGGGCTAGCTCTCCCGCTTGCAACAATACTTCGCTGATTTCCCCAGACTTAGGTGCGCGCATTTGGCTGTCGGCCATAATGGCGCTGACTTCTTTCACCGCCCCTTCGGCCATACGAGCGTTACCCGCCGCTGCGGCTTTGGTTTCGACCCGCGCGCCTTCTTCGGCCATTTGATACATGGCTAATGCGGCTTGTTCTGTGTACTTGGCCGCTTGCCATTGGGTAAAGGCTTCATCGCGTTTTTGTCTTGCCGCGACTCCTTCGTTGAAGAGATTTTCCACTCGGGTATAAGTGGTTTTCGCCAGCGTTGCCGCCGCTTGCGCCTTGAGCCATTGTTCCTTAGCCGCCATCACCTCTTGGGTGCGGGCGCCGTTATTCGCCTCCTGTTGCAACGCCTTAGCCGCATCTCGGCCGCCTTCGGCCTGCATCAACTTGGCATCCAATTCAGGACTATGAATGGCAAATAATAAATCACCTTCGCTGACGCTATCGCCACGGCGCACAAGCACTTGCTCTACCCGTCCAGGTACCTTAGAGGATACGTTATATTCACGGGCTTCAATTTGCCCCTGCAACAAGCTCGGCTGCGGGCTGTAAGCCAGTTTGAGCCCATAGGCTAAGATAAGGCCTAATGCGACCAACGCCGTTAGGGCAAGGATTCTGTTAGCGCGCATTGATAGTCTCCTGCGATTGAGCGCCTGTGGCACTGCGACCGATAAATTCATCTAATTGACCACTGATGGCCATTAATCTGGCATAGGCTTGCACATAGCGATAACTGGCACCGAGCTGCTGGGTTTTAACAGCGCTCAGTTTTAATTCGGCATCGACCCTGTCGATAGAAGTCGAAAGCCCTTGGTTAAAGGCGATTTCCCTTAAACGCAGGTTTTCGCTGGCCAGTTCGAGTGAGGTATTCAATGCCTTAACCTCTTCCTCGGCCTGCAATAACTGGCGATAGCTTTGGTCGAGCAACAAACTTAAGTCTTGGCGGGTCTGCGCCTTAGTGTAACGGGCTTGCAGCAAGGCACTCTTAGCCGCTTCCACTTTACCGCTGCGGCCATCGCGGCTCAGCAAGGGCACTTTTACGCCGACACCGACCATCCAGTCCGGCTCCACCTTAGAAAACAAGCTGTCATCTTCATATAAGGTGTAATTACCAAAGAGGAAAACCGTTGGGTGGTATTTGCCTTTCTCTAAGGAAACCAAGCCATTCGCCTGCGCCTCTTTAGCCTCGAGCAGTTTAAGTGCGGGATGCTGACTCAGGGTCACTTGGGTCAAATCCCCCAATGAAGGCGCCTGTGGTAACACAAACAGTGGCGAGTTAGTACTGACATCGCTCAGCTGCAACATGCGCGACAGGGCGATCACAGCCATTTCATGTTGGCGGCGGGCGCTGCCTAAATTGACCTTAGCGTTATCTAAGGCAACTTGAGCATTAAGGCGCTCGACCTTAGCGATTTGCCCTTCGCGCTCCAACGCTAACGCGTGATCAACGTGCTTAGTTAAGGAGGCCACCAGCTCGGTTTGGGTGCTGACGAGGGATTGAGTCACATCGACGGCATAGTACCTATCGACCAACTGAGTGAATAAGTCGCGGGTCGCTAACTGTAATTCCTGTTGCTTCTCGGCCACCATGGCGGCATGAATGCCTTGAGCCGCGGTGATCTGGCCGCCGGTATAAATCGGCCACATAGCCTGTAAGCTGGCGCGGAAAATATCTTGCTCGGTAAAGGGAGTGACAAATAATGAACCCGGAATACTCGCCAAGGCGCCGCCGAGTGCAGGTGGCAAAGTCGCGGGGTCAAGCGAGGCTAAGGGATTGAGATCCCTTAAATCTAATTCAATTGGTTTTTCGAGGTGGGTATAACTGCCATTCAGGCTGAGGGACGGCAGATTTAAACTCTCTCCTGCCTCTTGCTCGCCCTTGGCGCGATTAACCTCTTGGGATTGGGCCTGGAGTTTATCGCTCACCTTAAGCACTTGCTGCCAAGCCTCAGTAAAGCTACTGGGCTGGGCACTAGCCGCTAACGGCAATAGCGAGGGCAAAGGCAATAAACACAGCCATGCCAAACGTGATAGTTTCATTAACACCTCTAGAGTAGTTACTCTAATTTCCTTTGCAAATGATAACATCCATCATGGAAGGCGGCTAGAACCCACCGCCTTAAGTGCAGCCTAGACAGTAAACAAGCGGGTTATGCCGTGCCCCCGACGGTTAAACGGTCAAGTTTGAGGGTCGGTTGACCGACACCCACAGGCACGCTTTGACCATCCTTACCACACACACCAACGCCCTTATCTAGCGCCATGTCGTTACCCACCATGGAAATCTGGCTCATGGCTTCTGGGCCATTACCAATCAGGGTAGCGCCCTTAATTGCTTGAGTCACTTCACCATTTTCAATCAGATAGGCTTCAGAAGCGGAGAACACAAACTTGCCCGAGGTGATATCCACCTGACCGCCACCAAAGTTAGGCGCATAAATGCCCTTCTTCACCGACTTGATGATCTCGCTCGGATCTGACTCGCCCGCTGTCATATAAGTGTTGGTCATGCGAGGCATAGGCAGATGCGCATAGGATTCACGGCGACCATTCCCCGTCGGCGCCACACCCATCAGGCGCGCATTTAATTTATCCTGCATATAGCCTTTAAGAATACCGTCTTCGATTAACACGGTTCTCTGGGTTTGTACGCCTTCATCATCAATGCTCAGTGAGCCACGGCGATTCGCAAGCGTGCCATCGTCCACCACAGTCACGAGCTTCGAAGCCACTTGCTCGCCGACCATGCCACTAAAGGCGCTGCTGCCCTTGCGGTTAAAGTCACCTTCCAGACCATGACCTACGGCCTCGTGCAGTAACACACCCGGCCAACCATTACCGAGCACCACAGGCATCTCTCCGGCTGGCGCATCGATGGCATTGAGGTTGACTTGCGCCTGACGCACCGCTTCACGGGCGAAGGCAAAACACATAGGTAAACCGGTTTCATCCGTCACCATAAACACGCTGTAATCGTGACGACCACCGCCACCGGCGCTGCCACGCTCACGCTTGCCATTTTCTTCTAAAATAACGCTGCAATTAAAGCGCACTAACGGGCGAATATCGGCGGCCAAAGTACCGTCACTGGCGGCAACCAGAATTTCTTCATGCACGCCCGCTAGGCTAATCACCACTTGGATAATGCGGCTGTCGAGGCTGCGGATATAGGCATCGGCCTCTTTCAGCAGGTTGATTTTTTTCACTTCTTCCATGGCGGCGATAGGGTCGAGACTATCGTACAGTGCCAAGGCTTGTTGACGTTTGAAAGCCTGCACCTTGGCCTGCTCACCCGCCCCAGCAATACCGCGCGCCGCCTCGGCCGCAGCGCTTAAAGCCGCTGGCGTAATATCATCGGCATAGGCAAAACCCGTTTTCTCGCCGCTGATGGCACGCACACCGACACCACGTTCGATATGGAAGCTACCATCTTTAATAATGCCATCTTCGAGCACCCAAGATTCGTGGCGACTGCCTTGGAAATAGAGATCGGAAAAATCGACTTTATGTTGATGTATGGTGTTTAAATAACTCTGTAACCCATCTAGGGCTAAGCCACCCTTTAATAAACTTTGCTCTACTTGTGCTAAAAAAGGCATCGCGGTTCTCTCTGAAAGCTTGGCTAAAATTGGCAACTCACTCATTTTTAAAATCACTTAAATTCGCTGTGAGTCTATTTCATCTAAAACTGTTGAAGGCTTAATCTGTTCAAGGCTTAAGGTTCGGTGCAGTAAAGCGATTATGTTGCGCCACGGGCATTTTACTGCGAATGCTGTGCACCTCGGCCACATCGATATCGGCATGCACCCAACCTGTACCGGTTTTCTGCTCGGCAATCACCTCGCCCCAAGGACCTATTACCATGCTCTGCCCCCAAGTCTCGCGACTGCCTTCGTTATGGGCGCCCCATTGGGCGGCGGCTAAAATAAAGCACTGGGTTTCAATGGCTCTGGCCTGTAATAACACCTGCCAATGGGCTTCTCCCGTGACCTTAGTAAAGGCCGAAGGCACGGTAATAATCTCGGCTCCCGCGAGGCGTAGCGCCCTGAATAAGTCCGGAAAGCGTAAATCATAACAGATGGTCAAGCCAATTTTGCCAAAAGGGGTGTCGATGACGCTGATATGATTGCCGGGGCAGAAGGTTTCACTCTCGCGGTATTGCTTAGTGCCGTCGGCGACATCCACATCAAACAGATGCAGTTTATCGTATTGCCCTAAGGTATCACCTTTATCATCAAACAGATAACAACGGCTGTAGACGCGTCCATCCTCCGCCAGCGCGGGGATGGTTCCCGCCACCATATACACGCAGTAACGGGCGGCTAAGGCACTTAAGGCGGATTTTAACGGGCTAAGATGACTGTCGCCCGCATAGGCGAGTTGTTGACTCTCATGCCCACCAAACAGCAGGCTGCATTCTGGCAGCACCACTAAATGCGGGGCATCTTTGTCCCATTGCTGGCGCTCACGGGTTAATTCCTCAAGCTGCGATTCGATAAACAACAGATTCGCGCTGACGTCGCGACTGCTCTGACATTGCAACAGGCTGATGCGCATGACTATCTCCTTGAATTGTGTTTATCGACAATGCCACCTTGGGGCTCACAGGCTTAGGCTGTTCAGGTTCGACTTGGGGCGGCTCCACTGGCTCTACCTTGGGGAGCGTCGGCGCTTGGGGCAACACTTCTTCCTCGACCACTTTTGCTGGTTCCTCTTTAGGTTTATCAGCATCTGGCGCAGGCTGCTCATTGTTTTTTTCAGGCTCGACGGGTGGCGTAGCGTCTTTCTTAGTCGGGGCGCTATTCTTGACGGGCACTGCATCGGTCTTAGGCTCAGCGCCCTCGGTGGGCACAGGCAATTCGCCCCCCACCATAGGCAGAATCGACTCGGGGATTTCAATCTCTTTACTCTTACGCTCGAGCTCTTCCACCACAGGATCGGACATAGTGCCAGTCACTCGGAAGCGGATTTCCGAAATCACCTCAATCACAGGCTCGAGTACTTTGGTCAGTGCAAACGCGCCAAGCCCCAGCGTCCACGCACTGGTACTGAGCAGTACCACGGTCGGCACACTCGACGCCAACTGCGGCACAAAACGGATATCGTAATTTAGGCTTTCGCTGGTGAGGTCCGTATAGCCGCGCACCTTCATATTGCCCGCAATCGCATCCATTTCGGTATCCGTGGTTTTAACCACGCCATTATCGATTTGCAGATTGCCGCTAAAGGAGTTGAAGTACATGCCCTGGCCAAATACATCACTGAAATCTAAGGATAACTTACGCACTAATGAGTCGAGGCTGAACAGGGAGAAAATCCGCGCGCCCTTATCGCTCACCTGGGATAAATGCCCCTTACCCAGCTCAAACTTTACTTTGCCGTTTAAGGTATTGAGGGAGAAAGCATAGGGCGCACCTTGCCACTTAAGCTCGGCATTCACCTTCAAAGGCGCCTCATTCACACCTGGGTCGATGCCCAATTGCTGACTCAAATAATTGAACTGACTGGCGTTTAAACTCACCGTTAATTCTGTTTGGTTTTGACCATTCTGCTGCTGCCAAATGCCGTTGCCCTGTAAGGACACCTCTGGCGTCGTTAACGATAGGGTCTGAATACGATAGCCCAAAGGTTGCGGGCTCGCCTGCAATACCAACTTACCGAAGGCTTTGTCGAAAAAGCGAAAATCTTCCACATTCACGGCAACCGGCGGTAAATTAGTGAGCACCTGATCCGCGGCGAAATCCGCTTCCCCTTCGGGTTTCACTTCGGGGGAGAAATAGAACTTGCTGGCGTTAACTTTTAATCCTTGGGTCATCCAGTTGGGATAAAAATCGACCCAGCCTTCAAACTCGCTGGCCTTGGCATCGAAGCGCCAGCCATGTTCGTTCGGCTTAGCGCTCAATCTAAGCTCGGTCAGTCCTTGGCCTAATAAATCAAACTTGCCGATATTGGCATCTATCCCAACCACCGAGGGGAACAAGGCCGAGTGGCTCGCCTCTTCAACTAAAATACCAGTGCGGGTGGGCTTGTTGTCAGCGCCGACAAAGGCATTAATCACAGGCAGCCAATTGGCGAGCTTGCCACTGGTCACATCAATCTTGATATGCCCAAGCTCGGTATTAGGCACCTCGGCCGCATCGAAGAGTCGGCCCAATAACAAGTCAAAATAGCTAAATTGAGTGCCCTTTTCGGCCTCGAAGCCACCGATAAACTCGGCCTGTTTATCCAGTTTTACCCTTAGCGTTGCCGTTTGCTGATCGCCAGAAAACTCCGCCATTAAGGGTCTAGGTTCATCTTCGGGTTTGGCAAAGGCGCCCGGTAATTTCAAGGTGGCACCAACCAGATCCGAGCCCACATTAGCTTGAATTTGATAGCCTTGATCGTCGAACACCATATTCAAGTTACCACCCCAAGCGACTTTACCTTGGTAAAAATCACTCAAGGGATTTTGCAACTCTTGTGGTAAACGGCTGAGATCCCAGCGGCTCTTCATATCCACATTGAGCGCAAAGTCTTTGCCCTCGGGTTTAGTCGCAAAACTAAATTCGAAGGGCTGATCAAATAGGCGGGATTTAATGCCTTTGCCTTCAACAATCTCATTCGCAAACTGCACTGTGCCCGTCACGGCCTTGAGCTGTAAGCCTGGTTGGGCAATAAAGACGGGCGTGTTATCAAACGCAATTTGACCACGAATATCCTCGGCCTCACCCTCGTACAATGGGATGCTGATATCTAAATTCCCCGTCACCGCGCCCTGCACTTGCACGACACTTAAGGTCTTGCCCACAGTATCGGCGAGCGGTGATGCCTGTAGCACTTGGGTGGCGGCGCTATCATTGGTGGCGAGATCGGCCTGAATTTTTAACAGCGAATGCTCGCCTAATTCGGGGATAAATACATGGGCGCCATCGGCCACCACATTCATCAATTTGCCTTGGTTAACCCAGATATCCATGCGAGCATTTTCAAACAAGGCATCGAGGGAAAGCTCAGTCACCGCAGGCCAATCGGGTTGAAATTGGTACTCGGCGTTGTCTAAGGTAAAGGCCGCTTGGAAGACCCCACTATTATCCTCAAAGGGAAAATGCGCTAGGGCGCCCTGCCATAACACTTGGGCATTTTGGCTCTGGCCCGCCTTGATAGCGCCATCCAAATACTCCACCAGCGCCTCGCCCATGGCTTTGACGGGGAAGTATCTGTCCGCATTGGCGGCATTTTTAACGGCCACATTGGCGGCAAGTGACATACTGGCTTCGGCACTAAAATCCAGTTTTAGGGCGGCAGACACGCCAATATCGTCGTTTTCGAGCTGAACCTCAGGCACAGATAAGGTCGCCCTTTGAGTATCGAAGGCGCCGGTTAACTGAGCGCCATGCAGCACTAAGGGCGCTGAGAACTGATCGCCAAAATCGAGGGTATAGGTCTGTTCAGGCAGCGAAAACACTAAGCTGTCATTCTGCCACTGCAATGCTAAATCTAATGGATTTGTGTTAGGTATGCCTTCAACTTTCTGCCAATGTAATTGCTTGATATGCGTACTGGCGAGCAAGGGTTGCTTAGCGCTTTGATAGAGACGGATCGGCCCAACACTGCCTTCGGGCGCGAGATGGAACCATTGCTCAAGTACGGCTAAATCGACACCCGGAAATAATGGTAAGATTGGAAATAAGGTCGGTAAATCCAAGCGGCTCACATAGGCATAAAAGGCATCATCTTGCTGCTTGGCCGCAAGCTTAAGATCGGGCCAATGCTCCCCATTGGTGACAAAGTTAAGATCGGTGCTGCTGATTTCCCAGCCCGTATCCTTAGGTAACCAACTAATACTGCCAGACTGGATTTCGAACTTTTGCGGTGCATCTTCCATCGACCACTGCAACCAACTGGGTTCGAACTGCACCTGTCCAGCGCTTAAACTGCGGTGGGCAAAATCAAACCACGCCTTAAGATTGACCACCCCTTCTAAGGGTAACTTTTGGCTAGGATCATAGGGATTAGGTTGGCGCGATGCCCATTCCCCCAAATCTAAGGACTGAGCCGCGAGATAGATTTGACCTTTCAGGGTATCTGGCGCAGTTGCGTCGCCCTGAATATCGAGCTGCAAACTGAGGGACTCATTTACCGAAGCATTGTTATCGAGGTAAATTTCCCCCGCACCGCGGTGGCGCTCACCACTATTACGCCAGTTAAGGTGGCGAATATGGATGGGTCGATATTCATGCTGCAAGCTCAACAGTTGCACCGAGGCATCCGTCAGCGAGAAACGTTCGAGCTGCTTTAACAGTAATTTATATAGCCAATCGGTTTGCGCCGTTTGATTGGTCGCGCCCTGCGCTGGAGTGCCCGACAATTTATCGATATCGAGGGCAATATGAACGCCATCAAAATTCACATCTTCGATGCGCGGGCTGGTCGTTAGCAGCGATTGCCAAAAATCCAATTTAATTTGGACGTTCTTAACCAGCACGGTAACGGGGAGTTTTTCCTGCGGTGGGATCACCAGATTATCGACCGTCACGGCTGGGCCAAAGGCCTGCCACTGGGCGGATAACTCACCGACCTGCACATCAATTTGATATTCGCTTTTTACATACTCAACTAACTGCTGACGCACGCCGTCGACTTGGGGCAATAATCCGCGGATCAAGCTTACCGTCAGGGCGAACAAGACTAAGATCAGCGCCAGTAATTGCCAGCAAAAACGGCTGAGTTTTTTCGCAGTAAAAAGCGTTGCCACTACATCATCACCACGTCGTATTTGTGCTGGGAATACATGGGCTCATTTTGCAGGCGAATGCGTTTACCTATGTAGACCTCAAGCTCGGCGACCAGATGACTTTCATCGCCACTTAGGCTGTTATACACAGCGGGCGAGCAGTAAAGCAAAAATTCATCGGCATCATAGGCTCGATTCAAGCGAATGATTTCACGGAAGATTTCATAAGAAACCGTTTCAACCGTCTTCATGCTGCCCGTGCTCTGACAGGCTGGGCATTCGCCGCACAGCACATGCTCTAAGCTTTCGCGGGTGCGCTTACGGGTCATTTCGACTAAGCCAAGACCCGAGAAGCCACTGACATTCGTCTTAACTCTGTCCTTGGCGAGTGCGCTATTTAAGCTATTGAGTACCCGAGTTTTATGCTCGTCGCTCAGCATATCGATAAAGTCGATAATGATGATGCCGCCGAGGTTACGTAGCCGCAGCTGCCGCGCAATCGCTTGGGTAGCTTCGAGGTTAGTGTTGAAGATGGTTTCTTCAAGATTACGGTGGCCGACAAAGGCACCAGTGTTGATATCGACCGTGGTCATGGCCTCGGTCTGATCAATAATCAGATAGCCACCCGATTTGAGTTCGACCTTGCGACCCAGGGCGCGCTGGATTTCATTCTCCACATCATAGAGGTCGAAAATCGGTGCAGGACCGGAATAGTGCTCAATCTTGTCGGCGATTTCCGGCATAAACTCTTGGGCGAAGGCTTGCAGCTCGGCAAAGGTGCGGCGCGAATCGACTTGAATTCTATCTAATTCGGTTCCGACAAAGTCGCGCACAATGCGCACTGGCAGGGCGAGGTCTTGATACAAGAGTGCCACGCCACGGCGCTGACGCCGCTCGGAGACCTTAGACCACACCCTGCGCAGAAAGGCCGCATCCTGAGCAAGCTCATCTTCACCCACGCCTTCGGCGGCGGTGCGAATAATAAAGCCGCCGTCTTCATCGACGAAAGGCAGAGTGATTTTCTTAAGACGACTGCGCTCTTCTTCCTGCTCAATCCGCTGGGATACCCCGACATGGCTTGAGCCAGGCATAAACACCAGATAACGGGAAGGCAAGGTGATATCAGTGGTCAGGCGCGCACCTTTAGTGCCGAGCGGATCTTTTACCACCTGCACCATAATATCTTGCCCTTGGCGAACCAACTCGGCGATATCACGGACCACAAAATGGCCTTTTTCCACATCGGCTACGCATTCGGTGTGCGGCACTATGTCGGAGGCATGTAAAAACGCGGCTTTATCTAAGCCAATATCCACAAAAGCGGCTTGCATGCCGGGCAACACACGGCTGATTTTGCCCTTGTAAATATTGCCCACCAGACCGCGCTTCATGCGCCTTTCGATATGGACTTCTTGCAGCACGCCATGCTCAACCAGAGCCACACGTGCCTCAGATGGGGTTACGTTAATCAGTAATTCTGAACCCATCTTGCGCTGAACTTTATTCGGATTTAAGCGACCGGTATTCACGACTCACCCCATTAGGGAAATTAAATTAATCTCAGTATGTTTGAAGCCTGAAAACCAATATCACAGATGTTTGTCTTGCGGATACTCAACTAAGGCCTAGTATTGCTCCCGTTAGCGAGCCGCTCAATCCTCCGATTAGCGTATTCCAGCCTCGGATAACAGCTCACGTGTCTCCACTAAGGGCAAGCCCACAACGCAGGAGTAACTCCCTTCAATAGATTCGACAAAACAACCGCCCAAACCTTGGATCCCATAGCTGCCCGCCTTATCCATTGGCTCCTTTGAGGCAACGTAGGCATCGATATCCGCGTCCGACAGTGCGCAAAAACGCACTAAGGTTTCTACCAAACGCACTGAGGTATGCTCTGTCTTGGCTAAGGCAACTGCTGTCATCACTGTGTGCGCCTTGCCAGAAAGTGCCCGCAGTACCCGCTTGGCATCGGCCTCATCTACAGGCTTACCTAATATTTCGTTTTCAAGCACCACGATAGTATCAGAACCTAATACAGCAGGCTGTGACATGCCTGAGCATAATGCAAGCCCTGCCTGGGCTTTTTCGGCTGCGAGGCGCTGTACATAGTCGCGTGGTAACTCAGCAGCCCTCGGGGTTTCGTCGATATCCGGCGCCACTTGAGTAAAACGAAACTCGGCGCGGCCTAAACCAATATGAGTCAATAACTCTTTACGGCGCGGCGAGGTTGAGGCTAAGACTAAATTCACGACTAACGCACCTTATAATGACGTCGAATTCGACGCAAAATCCAAAAAATCCACGGCCAAAACACTAGGCCCGATAACGCGGGTAAAAACAGATCCGTATGGAACTTAGCGCCATCCATCACAAACTCGACCCAATAGATAATCAGGTGATAGATAACGATCAGCACCATCACTACCAGCGCCTGTTGCCACTTAGGGAAGTTACGCAAACGCTGGCAGTGCAAAATCGCCATATAAATCACTAACGACATGGCGAGCGAACGCACACCTAAGGTGGCGCCAAGCAGAATATCGAGGGCCAATCCCATCAGCCAAGCCGTGAGAATGTTATATCTGTGGGGCAACGCAATCGACCAGTAGATCAGGATCATCAATAACCAGTCAGGGCGCCAAGCTTCGACAATCGAAGGCAGCGGCATAATCTGACTTAACAGCCCGACAAATAGGGTCAGCCATACTACGAGTCTGCCATTTGCAGCTTGTAAACTCATTAGTGCACCTCGGCTGGCGGTTGAGTGGTAGCAGCGTTCGATGCACCATTGGCATTGCTTGGCGCCGCAGCGGCGTTCGGCGCGGTCGTATTAGGTACAGTGCTATTAGGTGCTGCGGTACTAGGCACGGTTGCATTAGAAGTCGTGCCTTGAGGATTCGCATTGCCATTACCCGCATCGGGTTTAGCCTCTTCCGCAGGATGATCCGCAGCTGGCACAGGAATTTGATTTGGCAAAGTCACGCCAGAATCTGGGGATGGCCAAATCAACAGCAGATAACGAATCCTATCGAGCGCCGCTAACGGTTGAGCCGTGACACGCGCATAACTCTGACCGTCTTCGGTTAAGACTTCCATGACCCGCGCCACCGGATAACCTTCGGGGAAGCGATTGCCAAGGCCTGAAGTCACTAATAAATCGCCCACCCGAATATCAGTACTCTTGGCCACATGGCGCAGTTCTATCTCATCGAGTTCACCAGTACCGTTAGCGACTAAACGCACATCGTTACGGGTGATTCGCACGGGTAAACCGTGGGACACATCGGAGAGCAAGAGCACGCGGCTAGTCATCTCACTGACCTGTACAACTTGGCCGACGACGCCCTGGGCATCAACAACGGGTTGACCAACAAACACCCCACTGCGCGAGCCGTGATTGAGTACCACATAATGGTGGGAAGGATCGCTAGCCACCTCCATCACTTCGGCCACCATCTTGCGGGAATCCTGATAGGCAGGCGACCCCAACAGAGCGCGTAAACGCTCGTTTTCTTGACGTAGGTGTTCGAAGCGCTGCAGACGCTCACTCATTAATAACTGTTGCCTTAACAGCTCTTTATTTTGCAACGCCAGCATATTGCGGGTAGCAAAACTCTCCGATGACCAATCGAGGATCGCACTGGGCACACTCGCAAGGTATTGGATGGGGCTTAAGGCAGATGAAAGGGATTCACGGGCAGGATCGAGACGGTGATTTGCGGCGAGCAAAATCACTGACAAGATAATTGCCAGTGTTAAACGGAACTGGTTCGAAATACCACGAACAAAAATAGGCTTCATAGGAAAGCTAAGGCGGTGATTAACCGCCCCACACCGAAGTTAGATTAGGTTTCTTCGGAGAACAGATCGCCGCCGTGCATATCAATCATTTCGAGGGCTTTACCACCACCACGCGCTACGCAGGTCAGAGGATCGTCCGCCACCATGACTGGAATTCCAGTTTCTTGCATCAATAAACGGTCTAAATCACGCAGTAAAGCACCACCACCGGTTAATACCATGCCGCGCTCAGAGATATCAGACGCTAATTCCGGTGGCGATTGCTCTAATGCCACCATGACAGCACTCACAATGCCAGACAATGGCTCTTGCAGTGCTTCTAAAATTTCGTTGCTGTTCAGCGTGAAGCTACGAGGTACACCTTCGGCCAAGTTACGACCACGGACTTCAATCTCTAATACTTCATCGCCAGGGTAAGCAGTACCGATAGTGTGCTTGATGCGCTCAGCCGTTGCTTCACCAATCAAGCTGCCGTAGTTACGACGTACATAGTTGATGATGGCATCATCAAACTTGTCACCGCCGATACGTACAGAAGAGGAATACACCACACCGTTCAAGGAGATAATGGCCACTTCAGTGGTACCACCACCGATGTCCACAACCATAGAACCTGTGGCTTCAGATACAGGTAAACCCGCACCAATTGCTGCGGCCATTGGCTCTTCAATCAAATAGACTTCACGGGCACCTGCACCCATGGCTGACTCACGAATCGCACGGCGTTCAACTTGGGTTGCGCCAACAGGAACACAGACTAAAACGCGTGGGCTTGGACGAAAAAAGCTGTTGTTATGCACTTGCTTAATAAAGTGCTGCAACATTTTCTCTGTCACATAAAAGTCGGCAATCACACCGTCTTTCATCGGACGGATTGCTTGGATATTGCCTGGGGTACGGCCTAACATTTGTTTGGCTTCTGTACCGACAGCAGCAACAGACTTCTGACCAGAACTACTACGTTCACCACGTATAGCAACAACAGAAGGCTCATTGAGGACTATGCCTTCATCACGAACATAAATTAAGGTGTTAGCTGTACCCAAATCGATCGATAGATCATTAGAAAAAATGCCACGCAGCTTCTTGAACATGTAACTAGCCTGTATTCTGTGGAGTCAGAAGAAAAGAAAAATCAGCTAACTTTATCAATGCCACCCTGATTCCACAAGACCGTTGAGGTTAACAATCGCTAATGGAGTGATTTTTTTTCAAATGTGCCGCTCAAAAACACTATTTAATCGAAAAAAGCGCTTTATCGGTGAAAAATCCAACAGTTAAAAACCACTCTCAATACAAGTTTGCAACATTAGTAAAACCTGTTACTTGCATTTTTGCCCTCGAGTGCTGCATCACAACCTAGTGAGTAAAATAAGTCAGCAGCGATAAATCACCACTGACTCATTCCAATTCAGCAAAATCAAACTGAAAACTGCCTTAATTGACTTCTCGCCAGTAGATGATTCTGTCATGGCCACGGTAACGACCAAAAAATGCACTCGCACGTGGATCGGATAAGTTGGTTGGGGAGACCCCATTCCAGTTCCAATACCATTCTAACCAGGTCGGTACATCTAAAGGCGCGGTGACTTGGCCGCGATATAAATTGCCACTCGAGGTGATCGCTCGCCACAGCAAATCAAATTGTCCCGCTTGAAAAGCCGATGAAGCGCCGGAGCGATTAATGCTCTGCCCTGTGGTCAAATCCGGGTCAAAGTGATAGCCTAAGGCTGCATTATCCACCTGCGACGCAAGGCCATAGGTAGCAATCGTACAGCTATCATCGCCATTTAATACCCAATTAGCCCCATTCCAATATTCGGCTCGGGTCGGCATCCTGAGGATTTCGGTCTCTGGACCATAGGTATTGTCCATCACCACCCTGCCGTGGCGCAGGATCTGTGTGGAGATTTTCTTGGCATTACAGTTAGCGCAATTGCCCGTGGTTGCCGCATCCATATCAGGCGATGCCACATAGCTAAAAAGTCCATTTGGCCGAGGATCGTTATCCATCAACTGCACGCCAATATCGAACAGCTCGAAGGGACCGTCTTGATACAGATTCGTCGTCACATTCGGGGTTACTCGGTTTAAAACAGCGCGGTAAGCGCCATCGACCGTCGCCACACCTTGAACCCAACTCGCCGCGTTGACGGGCAAGGCACTTAAGCGACTCTGTAAGTCGATACCATTGTTATTGTTCTCTCCCACCAATTTCGCGGTCGCGAGGGAAAATGGTGGGAAATAGTTCTGCGTCACCGCGCCGCCGATATTTAAGGCTTTGAGGCTCATCGACATAGGGAAGGGTTGATCCATATAGCTAAAACTGCCGCAGGCGGGTAAGACGGAAATATCGCCCACTAAAAATCTGTCGGGCACAAAGCGGCCAATATTAGTTGAATAGCCAATCGGAATATTTAAGCTGCTGGCCGCCCCGAGATAATTTGGGCTCGCCTGCGCCGCGATTTGGAACACCCCCACTTCGCTAATCGTTTGATTAGTGATGCTATTAAGGTTATTGGCTTGGATTGCATGACTATAGGATGCCACACCTAATGCGCCATCATGGCCGCCACTGGCCATGTTTGGCGCAACAACCTTACTGGTTAGTGTCATGGCTTGGTCGCTAAAGTTAGGCGTAGATACGTTCCCCGAACAAAAGTCCGTATCGCCGTCCTTTTCCCAAGCCATAGCTTGGACCGTCATACCGAAATTCTGCCCCGCTTTACGGTAGGCATTACAGCTCATATCTGCACTTGGGCAACTGGCGCTGGCGTCCACGGGTTTGACGCACAACCCCGCAGGCACACTGACAAATTGGTCCGAGCCCGTCATCACTAAGCCTTGCTCGTTGCCACTGCCGATATATTGGGCGTCGAGTTGTAATTTGCCCGCATCGGGATAATTCACTGAAATGCTTGCCTGCCCATTAGTATCAAACACCAGATTCAACGCCGTTGGCGAGGCGCTTGAACTACCAATGGCTGTATTATTGATTGTGACGGCTTTTGGCGAGATAGGCGCACTCGGGGTGTGATAACTGCTCCAGA
The DNA here is from genome assembly GCF_019457435.1 of Shewanella sp. FJAT-51649. Lineage (NCBI taxonomy): Bacteria > Pseudomonadati > Pseudomonadota > Gammaproteobacteria > Alteromonadales > Shewanellaceae > Shewanella > Shewanella sp. FJAT-51649. The sequence goes on from NZ_CP080411.1 coordinate 4,226,987, forward strand.
AATTCAAGGTCTTAGTCTGGCTCTGGAAGCTTGGAACACACTGCTGAGTCACATCGGATTTTTTCACCGCTTTGACTAACACTTGCTCGGGACGATTTGCACGCTTATCGGGCACATCGAAAACAAAACCACTGTCAGCGAAGGTAAGTGAACAATTGTTTTCACTCAGGCCCCCATTCCCAATACGGCAAAGGGTTTTACTTAAAGGCTTGGTTGTCGGGCTCGACCCTTTCACCCCCAAGGTCACAACGCCCGGGGTGTTACGTCTTAGCTGCAATTGGGTACTGCCATTGCTAAAGCTCACCTGATTGCCGCCAATCCAGATGCCTTCGGAGGCGGATTCGGGTAACAAGGTCGCAGCTAAAGGATCGGTAAAAAGCTGGCTACAACTGGTGTTGGCGCAGGCTCGAATCGTCACCGTTTCGGGATTACAGGTTAATCCCTGCCCCGTATGGTCAAACTCAAAATGATCGATTTGTGCGCCAACGGGATTCGACCTCAAGGCACAAATTTGAACGTTATCAATTTCATGATTGTTATTCGAGCCCCCGGTTGACCCGGTAAGCGACAACAAGAAATCACTGGGTATCGCCGCTTGTCCTTGTTCATTGATGGCATCAAAGGCAGGGATTAAGGTAACAAATCCAGAACCCGTATTACGCTCAACCTTCACTATCGACTGACCGGATACCTGCGAGTCGATAGTGATTTTATAACGGTGCGCAGGTGAGACATTATTGCCATCGACCGTGGGAGATAAACAGTTACCACTGGTATTGCTGGTGCCGTTATTACAAGTGCCGCGTAAATAATTATACCCTGATGTGCCGACACCGGAGCCTCGTACCGCAACCGACTGACGACGTTGCCCTGAAAGATTAACCCTTCCACCTTCCCCGGAGAAGTTACCAAATTCATCGATCCCGATACCCAACCACCCCCCAGCAAAACCGTTGATGCCGGGTTTAAAGCCATAGCCTAAAGGCCCACCAAAGGCGCCTGGCTGTGGCGTGATAGCTGCATCTGATAACACCAGCGCGATACCATCGGCGCCATTGCCACCATAGGCATAGTGATCAAATTGGATCTCAACTAAGTTATTGGCAGCGGGGAATAATCTTTGATAGGTCGAGGCTGTAGATTGATTGGATTTTGCCTCGGTTAAGCGCATACGACCGCTAACAATGGCAGGAGTAAAAGTACCGCTACTGCGGGAAACCACCCAATCGTTACTTAAGGCACTCTGGGAGAAATTATCATTAAAACACTGCAAAACTGGGGCAGGATTACAATTTGGAACAACATCGATATTGGAAGCATTACCATCAAATCTAATACTACTGTTTCCGGCTAAGCTGATATTTCTCGCCGTAAGTGCGCCTTCTAAATATGAACTGCCATCAAGTACCGCATTCCCTTCTGCTACAACGTAAGATTTGAGTGAAGCGCCACCATTAAGGGTAAAGTTTGAGTAACTATAAATGAGGAAATTTTCAGGTTGCCCAACAGTATTTAGATTATAGTGCCGGTAATTGTTTTTAATAAAAAATGACACTGTACCTGTTGAAGGAAATACCAAAGTTACACCATCGTTAATAGACAGGGTCTCAATCCAATATTGCCCTGCCGCAAGTTCGATTCGACCAGATGAGGCAGTAAGAGACTTTATTTTGTATATGCCATTGTTACTAATAAAACGAATCGTTTTATCGGAGCCACCATCCAACAGAACACTATTATAATCACCTGCCACAATATCAATTTGTTTATTATTCCATGTTGGAGGACCAACATTGACAGTGCTAGTTGATTGGCACTGGGCAAAATCAATTCGAGTTGAGGGCAGTTCTGCAAGGTAATTACCCGCAGTACATTTGCGCGTAGTACCATTTGAACGCACACATAATCTAGCTGTGGAGTCACCATATTGATAGTAATTGTATGTTGGTAATGCCGCGGAGCTTGGGGCGTTGTATAAATAAGAAGTATCAAAAACGATTGCCCCGTTAGTACTGTAGTTATTAACTCCTTGATTAAATGTACTGCTCCAGTCTGCTTTAACAGAAAAGCCCAACAGTGAAACACTTACCATCAGATAAAGACTTAATGAAATAACATTTGTCAAAAATCGATAGACATAAGACCTAATTGCCACGGGCTTCTACCTCTACTTGACGGCTTACACGGGTATCGCCACTCTCGCATATCGCTTTGCTATTAATGCGAAACTGGGTGACAGTGCCGACGGAATAGGATGCACAACTTAAACTCACGCTACAGGCATGGAAACCTACTACATTGGGCGGCGTCCAAGAGTTTGCAACACTGGTACAGGTCGCCGTCGCATTGGCGAGGGCGTTTAATGGGAATAATTGCGCCAGTGCCGCATCGGCACCACTGTTCGCCGCCGCTAAGGCGCGAGTTCCCCACACTTCTTGAGTTAATCCGGTATCGGCATCTTCGACTATGTTGATTAAGGCGGCGGCCAATAAAAACATCACGGTAATAACAAAAATACCGATGACCAAGGCGCTGCCACCTTGGCGATGAGCCGCACACTGACAATATGCTGAGCGCGAGAGGCTAAATAAGTTAGGGGACATTAATCACCTGCACTTGATGTCGATATTGGAATGTCTCGCCGTTGACATTAAATCGCGGTTGTAAATGCACCATCGCATTATTGACTAGACTCGATGGCGTTAAGATCAGCGGTAAATCGGCGTTATTACTCAAATCATTGGCCACATCCTGCGCCATTAGCACGCCCGAACCCATATCCGCAGGCGTTGGCTGGCTGGCATTCACCCCATAGCCAGTATAACGCTTAAGAGTTAACTCATTGCTGGATGGCGCTTTTTCAAAACAATAACTCACAGGACTCGAACCAAAATAGATCCTTTGCCGCGGGGACGCTTCAGCAAATCTCGCATTGGCCGTAAAGGTTAAAGTCACTTGGTTTGCGGCGCTGCTAATGCTGTTAATCTGCGCGCGTTTTAGCTTAGTGCTGTCATACACATCACGGTCGGTTAAGGGGTAAACCCACACATATTGGTTAGCCGCAATCTTACTAGTCACATTGTCTAAAATCACAGTTCCAGTGAGAGCTGCGGCACTCGGCGCAATCGGCATAGCTAAATAAGTGGTACTCGCCTCAATAGGGACAAATTCAACGCACTGATAGGTTAAGCCATTACCATTGAGCCGCACACTGTTAGGCACGGCACTGCGCACCTCACGAGTCATACGCTCGACCGCAAAACGACTCTGGCTTAGCACTTGATCAACCGAGCTCGACTCCACAAAAATCCGCGTGCCGAAAATAATAAAGCTACTCACGCCCACCACCAGAATACCTAAGATAAGGATCACTGTGACCATCTCGACTAAGGTAAAACCCAATGCTGAACGCGGCATACGCGTGCTGGAGAAAGCGGCCATTAGTAATTGCTCCTCACCAGATTGTAAGTGATCACTTCGTTATCTGGGGTGGTCACATTAATGGTCACTAACTTGGTATTGGGCGCTGTTCCATAGGCGACAATGACACTTAATTGATAGTTAGGATACGCCTGCGCATAAGTTTGGCTGGAATTGAGCATAGTGGCGTTTTGAGTTAAGCCGTGATAGTCATCCACATCGTTAAAATCGTTACGCCCTTCGCCAGCTTCAGGCCCTAATACGGCCGAGCAACTACTGCCTAATGGACTCCCGCAAGCAGGCACACCGCCATTGGCATTGGTATTTTGATCATAACGCTTGCCCCAAATCTCATTAATCACCGAGTGGGCAAGTTCGGCACTCTTGACTCGATGCAAGGTCTTAGCGGCGCGATCCGCCTGCGGAAATAACATGCTACTGAGCATCACAATAGCGATGGCAATGACTAACATGCCAACCACTAATTCGATTAAGGTAAACCCCTGTTGTTTAGCTTTTGAGGATGCTTTTACTGATGTGATTATCGAAAACAACCGAGGACTAATTCGCATAAATATAGCCCTCGCTGGAGATATTAATCGCCACAGTGTAATTGGCAATCACATTGATACATGGCCCATTACACGCAAGCGATGCTCGACCATTGATATCAAAATCAAGGTAAAAGCTCTTGGCATTGTTACTGATAAGCACTAACTGCGCCCCACCTTGAAAAGCTTGGCTGGATAAAGGGTTAGGAGACAATGGCGAGCCCGTACAACCAGTGCTATCCCGACTGGCAAACTGACTCACTTGGTAACCCGTCGCCGATACGACAACCCGGTAACATCTATCGGTATTATTCAAAGCTTTTTGCTGAACCTGGCGCAGCTCGGCCATAAATTCATTGCGCAGGCTAAAGGCGCTGTAGGATGACTGGCTAAATAAGCGCGGCAATACCGTCACCGATAGTATCCCAATCAGGATAATAGTGGTCACGAGTTCGACTAAGGTAAACCCAAACTGTCTGCCGCTGGAAAATCTACGCATTGTCCGCTTTGCCGTGATGCTAGGTTCTAGGTTCTAGGTTCTAGGTTCTAGGTTCTAGGTTCTAGGTTCTAGGTTCTAGGTTCTAGGTTCTAGGTTCTAGGTTCTAGGTTCTAGGTTCTAGGTTCTAGGTTCTAGGTTCTAGGTTCAGTTTCTGCCAACTTGATTCGTAAGGCAAATATTTCGCCTAAACAAAAGAAATAATTAGCAAATTCATTTTATTACAGCCAACACTCCGATTGATTGCTGACCTAAAAAAAAGGCCTGCTAGGCAGGCCTTTTTCCGTAATTCAAATTAACAACCATTATCTGTAAGGGTAATCGTTGGCAAAGCACCTGCGCTAGCTGCTGCAGTGTAAACAATCTTACAGCTTGCTTCAGAACCAGTTGTAGTTACATCAGCAGGAGCGCCACGTTGCCAGATAGTTGCAGAGCTACCAGAAACATTAATAATCCAATCATTTGAACCAGTTGCTGTTGGTGAAGTACCTGCATCAAATTTAACGTCCATACCCGCTTCTAAAGCTGCTTTAGTTGCATCCATATAGCCATAAACGATAGCAACATCATCAGTTGTAGCTGATGTACCAGCAATATCTAGTGTATAAGTTGCTTCTTTCTCTTTTCCTGCTAACGCCGCTTTTGAATAAACTAGGCTATTAGCACCTTGAATTGCCCCTTTCATTCCTTGAATTGCAGACGCCCGAGCATCTGACTGCAGATTAATAAACTTAGGTGCCGCTGTGACAGCAAGAATACCTAAGATAATGATCACTACAACTAATTCGATTAAGGTAAAACCTTGTTGTCTTTTCATATAAAACTACCCTTCTTTGAGAACCAAGTAACTTAGTCAGTTAAAAATAAACTACTTAAAAGATAAACTACTTAAAAGATAAACCAATTAAAACATTAAATTAAGGCGTAAATGGTGTTTGAGTGAAACTTAATACTTTACCCGTACCAGGGTTATAAACCACCCCTTTTGCACCCGTAGTTGATAAATCTGGCGCAGGAGTCGGTACACCTGTGGTTTGGTTTAGCACCAGTGAAGCCACTTGGTGATAAACACATAAATCGAGACCCGTTACGGCTGTTCCGCTAATCGAATTTGAACTACCGCCGGCACCATCGATAACGCGCACTGTATAACGTTGATTACGCGCATCTTGCGAATAGAGCACGTTACGCGGCGCACTTTGCAACACAGTATTGAATACCTGTTGACAGCTTGCATCGGTCATCGCCGTCGCATCGGTACCAGAGGTGCCCGTTGGATAACCAAAACGCGGATCGAGGGACACTGAAGTACCATCTAAGATCACACTGCTATTTTGACGACCATCGACTTCCCATTGTGAACGCACAAAACTCACTGCGGTGGATAAGCCACCCGCGACTCCGTCCACACTGGCATCTTCAGCATCATCGGTAACATTTAAAAAACGAGGGATCGCGGTGGCGGCCAACAGACCTAAAATTACGATCACTATGACCAGTTCAATCAATGAAAAACCATCTTGCTTAGTCTTCATTCGTCTCTCCCTATCTTGATGAAAGTCCATTCTAACAGCTAAATCAGTTTAAAAAAGCCCGTTACTTAACAATATTTTAGGAAGACGTCAAAAAAATGACCCTGCCAGAGTTTAGTTGGTAGCCGATACTGTCCCCATTTTTTGAACGATAACGGCAGCTATTATCCTTAGCAAAATACGAGCCGGTAAGGGATTCATCCCCAGCCTCTTGACCCATTAGTTGTTGCCATAACACCTGACAACTTTGGTCATCAAGATGACTCGGTTGTGGCCAACCCTGCACACTCATAAGCACAGAAGTTTGATCATTATTTACGCTTTGCTCGTTAAACACTTCCCAATCTAGTCGCATTTGTTGTGGTTTGCCAAGGGATAACCATTGGGAACGCACCATAGCCAACACATTTAAGAAGCGCGTATGTTCTAGCTCCACACTGCGAGCGGCAAGTTGTGGCATAGTCGCAAAATATTTAACGCCAATCACCGCGAGAATAATCAAGATCAAGGTCAAGCTAACGAGCCGCCCATACACACGTAATAGATCGCTTTCGGCCTTCTGCTGGCTCTGCATCTATTTGATCCTAATTGAGTTAAATTCTCGACTCGGCATTACTTTCCGCCTTTAACCACGTTGAGCATGTCCCACATCGGCAGGTAAATACCCAGCGCTAAAATCAATACAATCACAGCGACGATCCCGATCAAAATCGGCTCTAACTTAGCGGTGAGATTTTTAAGATCGTAATCGACCTCACCTTCATAAAAATCGGCGGCATCGTTTAACAGTTGATCAATTTGTCCGGTTTCTTCGCCTACCGCGACCATTTGCAACACCAGTGGCGTAAACAATTTACTCTGGTTCGACACCCTCAGCATAGATTCGCCGGACTCAATGCCGCGGCGCATCCCGACAATTTTGTCGTGCATATAGGCATTATCAACCGCATCGGCTACTAGACTGAGCGCCTGCGTCATCGGCACACCCGCGCTCAACATCATCGAAAAACTGCGGCAATAACGGGAGAGGGTCGAGCGTTCAATAATCGATCCCACGGCAGGAATGTGTAACTTCCACTGGTCCCATTGTTTTTCGCCTTTTTCCGTATGGTGCCAGTAGCGGATCCCAATAATGGTTCCGAGCAGTATTATCAGCATCAAGGGCCAGTAGTTGACAAACAAGTTTGATGTGCCGATCAACACTTTAGTCGCCCAAGGCAAGTCGGCACCGAAGCGGGCAAACATCTCAGCGAATTTCGGGATCACCATGATATTTAAAATCACCATCGCCAGCGCGATGGCAATCAATACAAATATGGGATAACGCATCGCGGCTTTAATCCGCCGGCGGGTTTCCTGCTCACGCTCGATATAACCCGAGAGCTGAATAAAAGCATCCTCTAACTTACCGGTGTTTTCGCCCACATGAACCATTGAAACAAACAGAGAATCAAACACATCTGGATGTTGGTTCATGGCCGATGACAGTGGGCGCCCCGCAGTTAACTGCTCTGAAATATCATTCAGCGCATCTTTCATCCGTTGGGAGTGGGCGGTTTCGGATAAGCCAGCAATGGCGCGCAGAATTGGGATCCCCGAGCGCGTTAACGAGTACATTTGCCGGGTAAAAATCTGTAATTCATCCAAACCGACTTTGCGCTTAAATAGCTGTGCCAAGGTAAAGGACTTAGCTTCCTTCGCGACTTTGACTTCTAACGGGATAATGCCGCGGGCTAACAGCATATCGGCCGCCGCCCCCTCGGAGGCAGCATCGAGCTGACCCGTTACGGCCTGACCTTGTCCACTGCGTCCACGGTATTGATAAACCGGCATAATTACGCCTCAACGCCTTGCTGACTGATAATATCCCGCGAGAGTGGCACCTGTGACTCACTCACATCCTCAACAAGCTTAGCCACCTCTTCAATGGTCGTCATGCCCTCGCTCAAATATTGCAATGCCGACTCGGCCAGCGGGGTAAAATTCGGGCTTTGCAGGGCTGCACGGGCAAAATCCTGTGGATTACCGGTACGCATCGCATCGATCATCTTCTCATCCAATTCAAGGATCTCAAAAATACCGATACGGCCGCGATAACCACTGCCGTTACAGCTTTGGCAGCCAGTGCCAATGCGGAACTTAGCCGATGAAAAGTCCTGACGACTCACACTATTCAGCCAGGCTTTTTCCTGCGCCGTAGGCTGATATTCCACGCCACAGTTATGGCACACGCGGCGCACTAGACGCTGGGCAATAATCACCCTCAGCGCGCTCGCCACTAAGTAACTGGCGGCGCCCATATCGAGCAAACGTAGCGCGCTGGTCACCGCATCGTTAGTGTGCAAGGTGGACAACACAAAGTGACCCGTAAGTGCGCCCCGAAGACCAATCTCCACCGTTTCTTGGTCACGCATCTCACCGACCATGATAATGTCAGGGTCTTGACGCAAAGTGGTGCGCAGCACGTTCGAAAAATCGAGTCCAATCTTATGGTTAACTTGAACTTGGTTGATCCTTGGCAATTGGTATTCGACCGGATCTTCTACCGTGATAATTTTGCGATCTGCAGTATTGAGCTCACTTAAGATGCCATACAAGGTGGTGGTTTTACCGCTACCCGTAGGCCCTGTCACCAGCAACATGCCGTGGGGACGTTTAATCTGCTTACGGATACGCGCCAAAATATGCGGTGGCATCCCTGTCTCATTTAAGGTCAACAGGCCTGCGGATTGGTCGAGTAGACGCATTACCACAGATTCGCCGTGGTAAATCGGCATAGTCGACATACGCACGTCAATCTTGTGGCCCTTAATTTCCATATGGAAACGCCCATCCTGCGGCAGACGTTTTTCAGAAATATCTAGCCCAGCCATAAGCTTAAGGCGCAAGACTAGGGCCGCCGCGATATTGACTTCGTTTAGAATGGTCTCGTGTAACTGGCCATCGATACGTTGGCGGATCCGCAGGGCTTTTTCGCCAGGCTCAATATGAATATCCGAGGCGCGCATTTGCACCGCATCTTCAAAAATCGACTGCAATAACTTAACGACTGTGGTTTCATTATCGCTATCGCTTGAGGTTAGGCTCGCCAGATCAAACATTTGGTCTGCGGCATATTCCTCTTCGAGCTTACCAGCGATTTGCGCGATTTGATCGGTGCGACGATACAGGTTATCGAAGGCTTGCAGTAATTGCTGCTCGGGGGCGACCGCAACACTGAGCTTTTTCGGTGCGATTAAAATTTCTAAATGGTCGAGCGCCTGCAAGTCCGCCGGGTCGCTCATGGCCACTAATACCGTATCCCCCCGATCTTCCACCGCGAGGGCGCGAAAACGCCTCGCTTGCACCTCGGGAATAAGGCTCACCACTTCGGCGGGGATGGGGCGTTTACTGATATCCAGCAGCGGCAGATTGAGCTGCTGCGACAAAAATTGCAGTAGTTGGGTTTCGGTAATAGAGCGCAGCTCAATCAGGGTGCGGCCGAGCTTATGCCCAGTCTTGCGCTGCTCTCCCAAAGCTTGTTGTAGCTGCTCTTCGGTAATAATCGATTCTTGAACTAACAGATCGCCCAAACGCATCTTTAATCTGGGTTTCATTGGCTATCTCCTAGTTGTTGTAAACGTTGTTCAATAAAAGCCGTGGCTTGGGTCGACAGGCCTGAATAACTTAAGGCGGTGCGATAGGCCTGACTGGCGGGGCCGAATTGCTGCTGTGAATCGAGGGCATAAGCTAATCCCATCCACCATTTCCCCTGCTGTGGCTCCTGCTGCAATAACTTGCGGTAAGCCTGTTCAACTAACAGATATTGCCCTTGTTTTTGGGCCAAATCCGTTTGCGCTAACCACTTTTGCCTCGCCAAGCTATGGCTATCGGGAATTTGAGCAAGGCTAGCAAGAGCCGAATCTGTCTCGCCCATAGCATGTTGCACCCTTGCCAATAGCAAAGCAAATTCAAACTCTTGCGGATAAAGCAATCGTCCCTGCGCCAACACTTCGGCGGCTTGCGCCAGCTCACCTTGACCATAATGCAACGCCGCCAGTTGTTTGCGCGATTCGTGCAAACTTGGGTCGAGCTTGAGTGCTTTAGCGTAGTAATCCATCGCCTTAACCAGCTGCCCCTGCTTTTCGGCATCCGCCGCCAACACTAACTGCTTTTGCGCGAGTTGGCTTGGGGACAACTTCACTTCTCGAATCGCCATTTGCCCCGTTGACTGAGCTTGGCTTGAAGCTTGAGCCGAAGCTTGGCTCGAAGCTTTGCTCGAAACTTGAGCCGCAGCAGGCACGACCGGATCATTCGCCTTAGCCTCAGTTTGAGTTATTTTCACTTCGCTCTGGTTTGCGGTAACGTCTGCTTGATTTGCTTTAGCTGTAACCAGTTGTGACTCAGCTTGTGCTTGCACAGAGTATTGGGTTAATTCCGTCTTGCTAGGCGTATCGCTTGAGATGTTTGCTGCAACTGACGCTATTGCCTGTTCACTCCTTGTCTGCTCACTCCTTGGTTCTAAGGGCACCGTATTTACACGGGGAGATTGAGCCACACTTGAGGTAGATTCTGCTGACGCAGACATCTCCTTTGCAGGAGCCTCTGTCGACGACGGACTCACTTTCACCATCTCTGCAATTGGCTCATTTGCTGTAGTCGTTTCTGTTTCCAGAGGACTCGTATCCATCTGTGGGCTGGCATTATCCGGCTGAGTTTGCGCACTCGCTACAGGATTTGCACTGTTATCTGCGACACTTCTTGCACCGTAGGTCGCCTGAAAAGCATATACCGATAATCCGCCCACCAGCAGTGACACTAAACTGATGACTAACCATTTGCGCGATGAATTGGGGCGCCCTAAATACTGTGCCTGATGCACAGCGACATTGCTGAGCGCATGACCCTGCTGGCGCTTATCGAGATCCTGCAGCATCTTGTTGATCACACTCATGCGGCGCCTCCCCACAACTGTTGCAGGTTAACGCCAGAGACCAATAATGCCCCAATCGCCGCAGCACATACTATCAGTGCGATCGCCATATACGCTGGCCACCTTTGCGAGCCGCGACTGGCATCTTCGGTATCCTGTATCGCGTCCTTAATGTGGGCCATACGCACTTGCGTTGCGCCTTCGCCAAAACTGAGCATCAGGGCCTTATGGGCTAAAATGTTGATCAATCTTGGAATGCCACGTGACGCCTCGGCAATCTTACGGGTCAATTTAGCGCTGAATAACGCCTGTCCCGCATAGCCAGCCACCGCTAAGCGATAGCGAATGTAGGCATCGGTTTCATCCCAGGTTAACGGCCGCAGACTGTAGCTAAAGGTGATGCGCTGCCGCAGTTGCCTAAAGGCTTGGCGTTTTAATCGCTCATCCAACTCAGGCTGGCCAAAGAGCACCACTTGCAACAGCTTACGGCTCTCGGTTTCAAGATTGGTAAACAGTCGCAGTGCTTCGAGGCTCTCATCGGGCAAGGCCTGCGCTTCGTCCAGCACTAATACAATGGCGTGACCATGGGCGCTCAGGGCGAGTAATTGTTGCTGGATAAGTCCGGTGAGTTGCTGCTGATCGATTTCGCTGGTGTACTTTAACCCAAGCTCATTAGCCACCGCCCAGCGCAGCTCGGCGGGGGTGAGATAAGGATTAGGAAGATACGCACAATGGAAGCCCTGCGGCAGCTCGTTAATCAACTTACGGCAGATTAAGGTTTTGCCCGTGCCCACTTCGCCGGTGACTTTGATAAAACCTTCCCCGGTTTGTAGGGCAGTCTGCAATACTTGCAGCGCCTCTACGTGCGGGGATAACCCGAAAAAAAATCCGGTATTAGGTGTTAACGAAAATGGCGTTTGGCTGAGTCCAAAGTGCTTCAAATACATGAAAGCTTACTTATTTTCTGGATACCAACGGTCGAGTAAGGTCTTAGAACGCTCTAACTCGTTTTTCCAAGTATCACTGCCTACTACGGTCGGCTTTAACATGATAATCAACTCGGTTTTCTTCTTCTGCTTGCTGCGGTTTTTAAACAATTCGCCGACGAGCGGAATATCACCGAGCAGCGGCACCTGAGAAACCACCTCGGTATTTTCGCTCTTCATCAAACCACCGATCACTACCACGTCACCTGAAGCCGCGCGGATAACGGTATCGGATTCACGGATCTCGCTCTGTGCCAGCGGCAGTTCTAAGGATTCGCTGCTGACCTTAATGTCCTTGGTTTGTTCTTTAACATCGATAACCGAAGGATGCACATGCAGTAACACATTGCCGTCTTTGTCGATTTGTGGCGTCACATCCAATGCGATGCCCGAGAAGAACGGCGTTAACTCTACCTGAGGGGTGGTCACAGGCGTGGTGCCCGCCACTGTGGTCGATGACACGTCGGTAACAAAGTACTCATCGGTACCGACTTTAATGACCGCCTTTTGGTTGTTCGAAGCTGTCACCCTTGGGCTGGACAACACATCCACATCGCCTTGGGTGTCGAGCAGGCTAATCATGGTATTGAAATCCGAGCCCTTAATGCTTAAGGACGTCACGCCACCGAGGGAAGCGGTGATTTTATCGCTCAAACCTGCGCCCGCAGAGGTGCCAAAATTAATATTGGTATTACCTACGTGGCCCAATACGTTATCCCATTGAATACCTTGCTGATAACCATCAGACAAAGTGACTTCGAGGATCTTCGCTTCGAGGATCACTTGGCGTTGCAAATGACTTTCGGCGGAATTTAAAAAGGCACGTACCTGGCGCAGCTCATTAGGATAAGCACGAATCGTCACTAATCCCGCCTGTGGCGTCACCACCACCTGACGACCACCGCCAGTGTCACCAATAATGGCGCTCAAAGTTTCTTTTAATTCGCCCCAAAAATCGGTCTTAGTGCGCGAGCGAATAAAGGTGCCGTTGGTACTATCGCTACTGTTATTGTTGCCGTAATTACCGTTGTTGGAATTGTTATTGTTGCTGTTATTGCCAAAGTTGCCGTTGTTCGAATTGTTGTTATTGGAGTTATTGTTATTCGAGTTGTTATTGTCGGAGATCCGGCCCGAACTTACAGAGGTCAGCGATAGACCATCGCGCTCCATATATAAGTAATTTAATGGGAAAGTCTCAGTCCGCATGCCCGCAGGGAATACGCGTAGGATGCGCCCTTCACGGCTCACCTCATAGCCATAAATATCTTCCACCACTTGAATAGCTTCACTCAGGGTCACGCCTTTGAGTGACAATGAAATCGTGCCCTGCACCTCGGGATGCACAGCCACGCTAAAAGGCGTGCCCTGCACTAAACTGGGGAAAAACACCCTCGCATCCACATCATGGGCAGACACATCGATACGACGCTCAGTCTCCATTGGCGGAGTTAACCCGCCCATCATGGCATTGGCGTTCAGCTCACGCTGCACCGCATCGGGCATAGTGGCCGGTGGTGGAGGCGTTGGTTGACTCGCGGTTTGCATCGAGGTGGCCAGCGCTTCTTTTGAGGCGACGGGCTGCGGTCTATCCGTGGTTTGGCAGGCCATAAGGCAAAGTGAGAGTAGAGGCGTAATATATTTAATGGCTGTCATCTGAGTGTTATTCCCTATCTCTCTATTATTGCTTGAAATAATGCTAATTTCCGTCCGTCAGACAAGGAGACCGACGAGGGGGTGATACGCACCACTTTGACCCCTTGGATGCTATCTCCCACGGACACAATCTTATTGTTGATCACGGCATAGGCCGTGTTGCCCGAGCTGACAATGCTGTTGAGCACTAGGGCTTGATTTTGGTTCTGAGTCACGGCGCCGGCGGCCGAGTAGCCTTTGCCTGGCAAGGTCGGATCCCTTAAGGCTTCGGCCGAGACTTGGGCCGACAATCCCAATAATGCGATGAAAATATAAGGCTTATTTAGCGACACTGATAAAGTCCTTATTGATACTCAAGGTATAAAGCTCAATATCGATTTTCCCCTTAGGGTAATCGGCCACTTTATAGTCGAGTCGTTTCCAGTAAAGTTTGTCGGGCATGGCCTCTACCGCTTCAACAAAGCGCAGCACAGAAAAATAATCCCCCTCCAAGCTCATGCGTATTCCATGGCTATAGAGATTTAGCTTTTTCTCTTCGCCCACGGCAAGGAGTGGCACGGGCGTAACCGAGGTAAACTTAAGTAATTTAATACCTTGAACCTGCCCAAGCAGATTGCCTAATAGCTCAGGCATGTAATCGGCGGGCACCATGTCCACCATCTGCTCATTAAGCTGAGCATCAATCTCTTGATTCTGTTGCTGCAACAAGTTTAAACGCTGACGATAGTCCTGGTTAGGATCCATAGCCAATCGCTGCTGATATAAATCAATCTGTTGCATCGAAATCTTGTTTTCTTGCTCTAACGCCTTCACTTGTTGCGCCGTCGAATACTGTTGTTTCCACAGCGACTCGATAGGCATATAGGCCGACATGGCGACTAGCACTAATACGGCGAGAGCGATAAGCCCGCGCTCGCGCTGGCTGAGAGCATCAAACTTTTGCGCTAACTGTTCAAATTGGGCTTTCATCGCGCTTGCTCCTCTGGGGTCTCACTCGTCAGCGTGAAAGCCAGCGGTTTATCCTCACCGCGATCCATAGTCATAGACGAAAAAGCCTGACCTTTTAAGGTGTTGGTTGTCTTTAACTTGCCCACCCATTGCGGAATGCTCTGCGGATGATCGGCAAAGCCTTCAAACATAAAGTGCTGCTCATTGATCACAATATGATTCAGCCAGACACTCGCATCGGCCACCATAGCTAAATCCTTCAGCACAGGCGCAAAACCTCGGCTGGTTAAGGACGAACGCAAAGCTAATTCGCTCATCAATAATTGTTTTAACTCGAGCTGCTGTGACTCTAGCTCGACCCGCGCGACTAACTCAGGATCGGGTTTACGGGCGGCGATTTGTGCTTCAAGCTCTGCCTTTTGCTGATCGAATTGCTGTTTTTGCGTAGAGGCTTGGCTTAGCGCCCGCTGAGACTCGGTTAATTGCCAGTAGCTAAAGGCCGCGAGTATGGCGCAGACCAGTACCAAGCCTAAGGTATAACTCATTAATTTAGAAAAGGTTAGGCTCTGCTTTGGGGGTAATAATGCCGCAGAATATAGATTGACTCTCGATTTTATCACTCGGCACCTCGTGAAAGTTCACTAAAGGCTAACCCCGCCATGCTCGCGCCCACGGCACGCTTATTCACGACATTAACGGCTTGGTTAAAGTTAGCCGAGACCAACTTAGCCAAGGCATCCACTGCGCCGTCGGCAAATAATTCAATTGAGGCGACCGGAGGCTGGCGCAATTGGCTTTCAAAGTAATCCATAGAACGCTGAATTTCTAGGCTTAAGTTATCCGCCAGTCCGTAATTAAGCTCATCGACTTCGGCCTTATCCAGCTCGGTAAAGCCCCGCACTCGGCGCTGCATATAGAGCTGACCTTGCTTGACCACAGTCAGCAATAACTCTTGCCCTGTATGATGGCTCACGACCAATCTCGCCTGATTATCCTCATCAAACAGGTTGGTCATGGCTAATTCTTCGATGCTAATGCCTAGCACACTTAAACCTTGATCGCTGATGGCCTGCACCATAGCGCGCAACTTTTCTTTATCGACCACAACCACGCTGAGCTTATTGCTCGGCAGGGGCGACTCAAAGTAATCCAAGTGAATTTGCGGCACAGGGATATTCACCATGTCTTTGATAGACCAGAGTAAAGCTTGGGATAATTCGTCACTATCAACATTCGGTTTATCGGCCACGAGCAATTGATAGCGGCCACTACCGAGGACTATTTGTAAGGAAGCGTGGGGAAAGGTATTGGCAAGTTTGGCAAAGGCCTGTTGCCATTGGTCCTGTTGCAGCTCATAGGAAACCCATTGTTCTGCAAGACTTTCAGTCGCGGGAGCATAGACCCACAGCTTATCGGCACAGACATAGACACCGAGCGCCGAACCAGCCTGTTTGGCTCGCCAAAAGGCCAACCGAGCAAAAAGTCCTTTATCCATAAAAATGCCTGTCTTCCGATAAAGTTAAAGCTTGAGTCATAAGAGCGCGAATAACAAACGTCCAAAACTGAAATAAGGATAATGCGCATCACCTGCAAAATGTGAAACCCATCATATCCAGCGTCATAATTTTGGCACAGGCTAGTTTAGCCGCTAATCAGTGAATTTTATAGAGAAATCCGACATTTTGGCCCTATTCTTCCACAGCGATCACATACGTTGTGGAAATAATTCCCCGCTATTGCACCTCAATCGGCTCACTAAAATACATGCCCTGCGCCATACCCACACCGAGAATTTGTAGGGTTTGCCATTCCTCAAAGACTTCGATGCCCTCGGCACAGACTTGCACTTCGGTGCGATATAAACCACCGATAAGACTACGGATAAACAATTGATTTTCTGGGCGTAAATGAATATGACGCACAATCGATCTATGCAGTTTAATCATGTCGAAATGGCATTCACGAATATAGTAAGTGCCCACCACCTGCTGGCCCACATGGTCGACGCACAGTCGCGCGCCCATCTTACGGATCATATCCAGCTTAGGCTTAAGCTTATCTTGGTGTTGGATAACGATGTCCTCAGACACCTCAAAAATCAGTTGTGGCGTCAAATGGCGATATTCGAGCAGAGTGGTTTTAAGCCACTGAGTAAAGGCACGGCTCATTAAGGTATCTAGGCTGAGATTCACACTATAAACTTGATTTTTATGTTGTTCCTGCGCCAATAGACCCAGCACTCGCTCAATCATCTGCCGCTCTACCTGAGGCATCAAACCGCATTTGTTTGCCATAGGGATAAAGAGTGTCGCCCGAACTAAGGCGCCTTGATTATCCCGTGCCCGGGTAAAGATTTCCTTGTGATGCTCAACGCCGTCAGAATCCATCACTGGCTGACTAAAGGGATAAAAACGCCGCTGGACTAAGGCATTCTCCAAGAAGCTACGCCAACGCACTGAGCCTTTGGCAAACTCCTCATCAATCGCGCCCTTATCATACATAAACCAATTACTGTTACCTTGTAATTGCGCGGCGCGTAGTGCCATATCGGCTTCATCGAGCAGCTGATTAACATTATCTCCGGCGGTAAAGTAAGCGCAGCCCAAGTGATAAAAGTTGTCTTGATTCTCCACATCATCGGGCAGAGGTTGACTCAGACAGACTTTGAGTAATTTACTGGCAAGTTGGTCGGCCTCAATCAAAGACACATGGGGCACGACAATCGCAAATTGATTGTGGGAGCGGCGTGCAAAGATGCTGTTGGGTAAGGTCTGTAAAATAGAGTTAATGCTGTTGACTGTCGCATGGAGCAACTCTTTAACCGCGCTCTCCCCTTTCGCCTGTTGCAGTAAATCAAGGTCGTCCATTTCCAACAGATAAATCACCCCATGGGCCACCATGCCTTGATCATGACTCAAGGCATCCAGACGGTTGTTTAGAAACAGTCGATTACCGATACGGGTTTGTGCATCTAAAAAGGTGTTGGAACGAATAAACTTATCGAAACGGCCACGTTCTTTGTGGGCGTCCTGCAATTCTTCGAGCAGCTTAGTTAAGGCTCGGTTGATCAGCCTAGGTTTACCATTGCCCGGTGTCGCGAGTGCTTGCTCGTGCTTGCCTTGCAAAATCAGTCGGCTACGCTGGGCAAGTTCTTCAATACCATCCAACTGCTGCGAAAACCACACATGGCCAAAACGCACTAGCGCAATAACTGCCAGCAAGCCCACGCCTAAAATAAGCAGCTCATACCAACTGACGCTGTAATGCTCAAAGGGCTGCGGCAGCGTGAGGGTCATATTCAGTCCCGACTTGGGATCGAGCAAATGGGTATAGACCATGGCATTTTGCGTCTGCACATTGCCCTGATAGGCAAAAAGCACTTCGCTCTTCATGGTCAAACGGAATTCGACGGCATTGTACGCAAGCAGCATCGGCGGCAACCAAGACTCTAATTCCCAATCGGGCTGCGTTTGATAATGTTCAATAAGTAGGGATTCAAGCTCAGACACTTTCTGCTGTTGAAACTTATAGGTCAACTGCACAAAGCTCATCATGGCGCTGAGTAAAAAGACGAAGGCGATAGCGGCCAAAGACATTAACCAAAAACTGGTTAATTTTGTAGTTAACATTCGAGTGAATTTCATCGATCCGCTATCCTGCTGGATTATTATAATTATCG
Source organism: Shewanella sp. FJAT-51649 (assembly GCF_019457435.1). Classification (NCBI taxonomy): domain Bacteria; kingdom Pseudomonadati; phylum Pseudomonadota; class Gammaproteobacteria; order Alteromonadales; family Shewanellaceae; genus Shewanella; species Shewanella sp. FJAT-51649. Next base: position 4,245,164 of record NZ_CP080411.1, read on the forward strand.
GTGCACTCTTAACACGAGTTCAACAAATGCTGCCAAGATTATTCAGTAGCATACGCTAAAAGGCAACTAAGGATTGGTTTTCAACGCCTCTAAACCTAATTCTGATCGCAGAAATTTCATCCGAGGTTAAAACAAAAAAGAGGCTAATTAGCCTCTTTTTTGTTAATCAACTTAGCGCTTAATCCGCATATTGTGGCAGCGTAGTGATTGCCGCAACACCCGAATCAATCGCAGCCTGTGCAACCGCACGGGCAACACGAGGTAACAAGCGTGGATCCATTGGTTTTGGCAGCACATATTCAGGGCCAAAACTTAATGAACTCACCTTTGGATAGGCCTTCAATACACTCGCGGGGACTTCTTCTTTTGCTAAGGCAGCAATCGCATGAACCGCGGCCACTTTCATCTCATCGTTAATGCAAGATGCACGTACATCCAAGGCACCACGGAAAATGAATGGGAAACACAGTACGTTGTTCACTTGGTTTGGATAATCGCTGCGGCCAGTACCCATGATTAAATCGCTGCGCGTCGCGTGAGCAAGCTCAGGTTTGATTTCAGGATCTGGGTTTGAACAGGCAAAAATGACTGGCTTATCCGCCATCATGGCCACTTCTTCGGCGCCAATCACGTTCGGGCCAGATAAACCTAAGAATACGTCGGCACCTTTAATCACATCTTGCAAGGTGCGCTTGTCGGTATCGTTTGCAAACAGGGCTTTATATTCATTCAGATCGGTACGACCCGCATGGATAACGCCTTTGGTATCTAACATATAGATGTTGGCACGGTTTGCACCACACTTAACCAACATGGTCATACAGGCGATAGCCGCTGCGCCAGCACCCATACACACAAAGGTCGCATCGCTAATCAGTTTACCTTGGATCTCTAAGGCGTTGATCATACCCGCAGCGGTCACAATGGCGGTACCGTGCTGGTCATCGTGGAACACAGGCACATTACAACGCTCAATCAATTCGCGCTCGATAACAAAGCACTCTGGCGCCTTGATGTCTTCGAGGTTAATCCCACCAAAGGTGCCAGCGATAGCCGCAACTGTATTAATAAATTCTTCAGTAGTGTTGTGGGTCACTTCGATATCGGTCGAGTCGATATTTGCAAAGTGTTTAAACAACAGAGCCTTACCTTCCATCACCGGTTTGGACGCCAATGGGCCTAAGTTACCTAAACCCAGAATCGCTGTGCCGTTGGTGATAACAGCGACTGTGTTACCTTTGTTGGTGTAACGATATGCATTGTCAGGATTAGCAGCAATTTCACGTACCGGTTCAGCAACACCAGGGCTATAGGCTAGTGCGAGATCATGGCTGGTTTCAGCAGGTTTAGTGAGACAGACTGCGGTTTTACCGGGAACGGGGAATTCATGATAATCGAGTGCTTGTTGACGAATATCTGACATTTTAACATCCTGAAATGCGACATTTATAAGTATGGAAGTAAGGCCGACCAACCCAAGATCACCTCATTTACGGGCGATTTAAACAGTGTGGCAGGTCGGGGTAAGATACGCCAATTGGGTTAATTTTTAAATAAGATATTGAGAAATTTCGCCTTTGCGACAGATTTATCTCTCTAAGCCAAGTTTTATAAACTTATCTCTGCCAATAAAGGATGATTATCTGTTTAAATTTGTAGGAAACAAACGAACATAACCCACTAAAGCAATGAAAAAATGCCTAATGAAGCGAAAAATGTTGATTAAATTACAATAGAGATAAGTAACTCAGTTATCTTATAGTTAATTGCTATAAATAAGTCGATTTAGGCGACTTTAAGCCCCTATAAAGTGACTTTGATGCTTTTTTAAGTGAAGTCGTACCAGAAAGGCAGATAAGTAGCGATTTTGTGCCAGAAGACCAGAAAGCAAAAAGGCGCCATAGGCGCCTCTTTTAGAAACATTGCGAATGCAATTATTTCTTGCCAAGCATACCGAAACGCTTGTTGAACTTGTCGATACGACCGCCTGTATCAACAACTTTTTGTGTACCTGTGTAGAATGGGTGACATGCACCACAAACGTCTAAGTGCAGGTCTTTACCAGCAGTAGAGTTTACTTTGATTACGTTGCCACAAGTACAGTTTGCAGTGATTACTGCATATTCTGGGTGGATACCTGGTTTCATTGGGATTACCTCAAATGTAAGGCCATGTCGCTCTTCCAACCCGAAGTCGGACACCACATGCAGTTAATAACGATATGTTAGGGCGCAGAATACTACAGTATCACCCACGCAGACACAAGTAGATTATCTGAGCATTTTCACGATAATCTACTCGTTCGCTGACAGTTATCTCCCCGCTTCCCGATCTTCGAAACTCGTCCTTGCAGCCTGCGCTTCGGGATAACGCGCAAGTATCTCAGCCGATGGGCAATAGAGCGTGGCATCTTTCTTCAACGCGTTAATCCGATTCTTCGAAAATGCCTTAGGGTTGGCATCGTGAATCGCCAACATGGCGCCATAAACATTCACTTTCCATTCAGGGGCATAGCGATTGGCAATACGCCACAACGTCTCGTTGTGATAATCCAACATACAGTCACCCGAGTTTGTTGCATTAGCATTTATCGAGCTCACGATCTTAGCCTCTGCGTTAGTTGCTTCGGCAGCCTTAGCTTCGGGCGAACCAATGGTAGTCGTACTCTTATCGACTTTTGGTACATCAGCTGGCACTTCTGCAACGGCCTGCTCACTCGCGACTTCTGCTGTCGACGGCTCAGGTGTAAGCATATCAGCTTTAGATGGCTCAGATTTAGATGGATCAGAGTTAGTCACTTCTGATTTAGCAGCCTTAGGTTTAGCTTCATCAGATGTCACTACGGACGAACTCGAGGTGGAGGATGCTTTTACATCAGTCTTATCCTCTGGGAAGGTAAATCCAGAGGCGCGAGGCGTCGCAGCGACTTCTGTAGTCACCGCAGCCACAACAATGGGCGCAACGGGAGCAACTTCAGATTCAGCGGTAACTAAATTCACCTCTTGCACCACCTTAGTCGATTTAACTGGGGTTTTGTCACTTTTAGCAGAGCTTGCCACCAGCTGACTTGTCTCGGCTGTGGCCGTTTTACTCGATTTCACAACCGCCGTTTTTGCTTGCGATACTGAAGACGTCGCAGAGGAAGTATTATCAAACAGCGGTAGGTTTTTCACTTCATACCAACGATCGACACGGTATTCTCGTACTAACAGCCGAGCTTTAGGATCCGTTACATCTTCCACGCCCGTGAGCAAAACCAAGAAACGGTTAAGCTGCTCGGCCATGAGTTTTTCTTCACCGCCTGACTGCAGCACCGAAAATTCAAGCCGGGTCATATCCTGATTATCGGTGATCACATTGACGCGCATTTTGGGGTAAGCCCCCAATTCAAACATGCGGCTATTGATACTCACATGGGAAACTTGCGCCTGCACACATGCGCTACACACTAAGGCGAATAGTCCTAATGATTTCGCTATTTTAGTCATTTACTTACTCTCAACTATCCTTGGATAAACTGTCATTAGGACTAGCCCTCGCTAGCCGTGCTGAGTACACTAAACCTCATTTCCCTTAAGACTCGACCTGCATATGTCACTGTTTGTTGAAGTTGCGTTACCTGTGCCTATGCGGCAAAACTTTACCTATCGAGTCGATACCGCAGAGCAAGGTGAGGAAAGCGCACAACAGCCTCAGATTGGTATAAGAGTAAAAGTCCCCTTTGGGCGCCAGCAACTGATTGGCCTTGTCACCGCCATCACCGACAGCTGCGATCTAGCACCTACGCAACTCAAATCTGTCATAGAGTTTATTGATGACGCGCCCTTATTGCCAGAATCGCTTTATAAATTAACCCTCTGGGCCGCAAGATATTACTTTTGCAGCCAAGGGCAAATGCTGACACAAGCGCTCCCCGTGGCGCTGCGTAAAGGGCTCGATGCCGCGCCGCAAAAAATTCAGTACTGGCAAATCACAGAGCTCGGCAGCAATATTGCGCCTGAGACATTAAAACGCGCTCCGGCTCAAAAACGCTTACTCGAACGCTTACAGCAAACCAGCCTGACGCAGGAAGACGTCATCAGTTTAGAACTGAATAAAGCCGCGCTCAAAACCTTAGAGGATAAGGGCTGGATTGCCAGACACGAGAAACTCGCCGAGCTCAATCTCGATTGGCGCAGTCAACTAGAACTCGATGAAGCCCCCCATAAACTCAATAAGGAACAAGCAGTTGCCGTCACCCTGCTCACCCAACAGCAAGGATACCACTGCACCCTGCTCGAGGGCATTACCGGTTCGGGTAAAACCGAGGTCTATTTAGCCGTACTCGAACATATCCTTAAGCAAGGTAAGCAAGCGCTGATCCTCGTACCTGAGATTGGCCTAACACCGCAAACCATTAATCGTTTTAAGCGCCGCTTTAAAGTCAATGTGGCCGTGCTGCATTCGGGGTTGACCGATAACCAGCGCCTCGAAGCTTGGCGACAGACCCGCTGCGGCCAAGCCGCCATCATCATTGGTACTCGCTCCGCCCTGTTTACGCCCATGGCTTTTCCCGGTGTAATTATCCTCGACGAAGAGCACGACAGCAGCTTTAAACAGCAGGAAGGCGTTGGCTACCACGCCCGAGACCTCGCAGTGATGCGTGGACATTTAGAATCGATCCCAGTGATTTTAGGTTCGGCAACGCCCTCGTTAGAAACCCTGCAAAATGCCCTCAGCGGTCGATATCATCACCTGCAACTCGGGGAACGAGCGGGTAATGCAAAAAAAGTGCGCCAAGGGATTATCGATATCAAAAACCTGCCCCTCAAGGCGGGAATGTCGGCGCCACTCATCAACGAAATCCGCAGCCATTTAGAGGCTGGGAATCAGGTATTACTGTTTTTGAACCGCCGTGGCTTTGCACCAGCACTGCTGTGCCACGAGTGTGGGCACTTACACGAGTGTGATCGCTGCGATGCCTTTTTTACGGTACATCAATCCCTTGGAGAAATCCGCTGCCACCACTGTGGCAACCAATATGCCATTCCAAGGCAGTGCCACAATTGCGGCAGCACCATGTTGATGGGCCAAGGTATCGGCACAGAACAACTCGCCGAAGCACTCCAGCAGGAGTTCCCTAAATATCCCGTGGTACGAATCGATCGCGATACCACCCGCCTAAAAGGCTCGCTCGAGAGCCACTTAAGCGCTATTCATAAGGGCGAATACAAAATCTTGGTCGGCACTCAAATGCTTGCCAAGGGACACCACTTTCCAGATGTGACCTTAGTGGGATTACTGGATGTCGATGGCGCGCTCTTTAGCGCCGACTTTAGGGCGCCAGAGCGCTTCGGCCAGCTCTATACACAGGTCGCTGGCCGTGCTGGTCGCGCCAACAAAGCCGGTACTGTATTGCTGCAAACTCACCAGAGTGATAACCCGATACTGAGGGATTTGCTCCACCGAGGTTATGGCGAGTTTGCCCGCAGCCAATTAAAGGAGCGGCAAATGGCGCTGCTGCCTCCCGCTTGGCACATGGTGCTGGTGCGGGCTGAAGCCCACTCCGCCGTGGATGCCGATAACTTTCTTAATGCGTTTGCAGCGCTGCTGCCCCAAGATAAAGAGTTTGAAATCATCGGCCCAATGCCTGCGCCACTCGACAGAAAAGCCGGCAAGTTTCGCCGTCAATTGATGTTTCAAGCCAAGCACAGACATAGATTACAGCAGGAGTTTGAGCGAATTTATCCCCTCGTCGAACAGCTGCCAGAGGCCAAACGTTGCCGCTGGAGCCTAGACAGGGATCCGCAGGATCTGTTGTGATTCAATAATTTGATAAAAAATCATCGGGAAGATAGCAATTAGTCACCACAAACGGCTAAAATACGCGGTTATTCCCTGTATTCATTCTTAAAGTTAGTAGCTAATTAATCCATGAAATCACATATCCAATCATTACTTGAACAAACTATCGAATCCTTTAAACAACAAGGTATTTTGCCTGCTGATTTTGAGGCGCGAATTCAAGTAGATCGAACCAAGGATAAGAGCCATGGCGATCTGGCAACCAACTTAGCCATGATGCTAACCAAAGCGGCGGGTAAAAATCCCCGCGAATTGGCGCAGCTGATCATCGACAACCTACCCGCCTCAGCCTATGTGGCGAAAGTTGAAATCGCAGGCCCTGGTTTTATCAACTTCTTCATTGATGACAGCGCCTTAGCGAACCAATTACAGGCTGCAATAAGTGATGAGCATTTAGGGATTAAGCTACCAACGCCACAAACTATTGTCGTGGACTACTCTTCACCTAACCTCGCCAAAGAGATGCACGTCGGCCACCTGCGTTCGACCATCATTGGTGACAGCGTGGTGCGTACCCTCGAGTTTTTAGGCCATAAAGTGATCCGCCAAAACCACGTAGGCGACTGGGGCACCCAATTTGGTATGCTGCTGGCTTACATGGAAGAATTGCGCGCGCAAAATGGCGAACAAGCCCAATTAGAATTATCGGATCTCGAAACCTTCTATCGTGCCGCCAAACTGCGTTTTGACGAATCGGCAGAGTTCGCGACCCGTGCCCGTCAACTTGTGGTTGAACTGCAATCAGGCGACGAATACTGCAACAAACTGTGGCGTGAATTTAACGACATTTCTTTAAGCCACTGCCACGAAGTGTACGAGCGTTTAGGGGTGAGCTTAACCCGCGCCGACGTGCACGGTGAAAGCGCCTATAACGCCGACTTAGAGCAAGTAGTCAAAGATTTAGATGCCCAAGGTTTACTGACCCAAAGCAACGGCGCCAAAGTGGTCTTCCAAGAAGAATTCCGTAATAAAGAAGGCGAAGCGCTGCCAGTTATCATTCAAAAAGCTGATGGTGGTTACCTCTATGCCACCACCGACTTAGCCGCAATGCGTTACCGTTCAAGCGTGCTAAAAGCCGACCGCGTACTCTACTTTGTCGATTTACGCCAAGCGCTGCACTTCCAACAAGTGTTTAGCCTTGCCAAGCTGGCCAAGTTTGTCCGTAACGATATGTCACTGGAGCACTTAGGCTTCGGTACCATGAATGGCGAAGATGGTCGTCCGTTCAAGACCCGTACCGGTGGCGTGGTCAAACTGGTGGATCTGCTGGATGAAGCCAATACTCGCGCACTTGAGCTGGTTCGCAGCAAAAACCCAGATATGGATGAAACGACCTTAGCTGAAATTGCCCGTGTTGTGGGTATCAGCGCAGTCAAATACGCCGATCTGTCGAAAAACCGTACCAGCGATTACATCTTCAGCTTCGAGCAAATGCTGAGCTTTGAAGGCAATACCGCGCCTTACCTGCTTTACGCCTACACCCGCGTTGCAGGTATCTTCAAACGTGCGACCGATATTGACTTGAGCCAAGCCAAGATCGTACTCGAACATGAAAAAGAGAAAGATTTAGGTAACAAACTGGCACAGTTTGGTGAAATCCTCAGCCGCGTGGTCGACAAGGGCCAACCACATGTACTTTGCGGTTACCTCTATGAATTAGCGGGGGCCTTCTCTAGCTTTTATGAGGCCTGCCCAGTACTTGCCGCCGATAACGACGAGCAAAAGCATAGCCGTTTACTGCTGTCACAACTGACGGCCAACACGCTGCAAAAAGGCCTAAATCTACTAGGTATCGAAACCCTAGAACGGATGTAAGCCATGAGCAATCGTGACTACGCCAACAGAAGACCGCAAGCGGGCGCGAAACAGCGCCCCATGCGCGCAACACGAGCGAGGCCTGCGGCTAAAAAGGCTGCGCCTCGCCGTAAGCTCCCGATCCCTTTGATCCTGTTCGCCTTTATTGCCGTTGGCAGTTTTGGCTATTTTCTGTTTAGCATTAAAGATACCGCCAAGCAGGAAGCGCCTGTCGAGGTGAAAACCGAGAAGCCGACGAAGGCAAAAGAACCGGCAACGATTCTGACGCCTAAGGTGAAAGAGGCCGAGCGCCAAGCCGTGGTCGTGACTGCGCCGGAGGAAGAAAAGCCGGTCGTTGAAGCGCCAAAGAAAGATCCGAACGCCTTGCCACCTAAGCCTAAGGAAGAATGGACCTATCTGGACGAGCTTGAGAATAAAAACGTCGAAGTGGATATTCCCGATGTCGTATCGACGCGCACACCACAGCAATATCAATTGCAGTGCGCCTCATTCCGTCAAGAGTCTCAGGCGAACCAGATGAAGGCTGTGATTGCGTTCCAAGGATTAGAGGCGCAGGTCAGACAAATTGAAGGCACCTCAGGCACGTGGTACAAGGTTATCCTCGGCCCCTACGAACGTAGGCGCGATGCCGAGCGTAAACGCCACACCTTGCAAAATGCGGGGATCAATGGCTGCCAGCTGTTAGCCGTTCCGAAGTAATTCTGCTCGCAAAATCAGTCTGAACATCGCGGCGCGTGACCCATCACGCGCCGCGATTTTTTTATCTTCTCGCCAACTGAAGTCCGCTCACAACGCCCCTCTTTCGCCCCGTTTCAAACATTGAGCCAAGTCACAATTTCATTTTATGAAATTTATAACCATTTATTTTTAAAGAGTAAATTTGTTTATTAAGAAAGATTAATATGGCGTTTAATTGACCTAGATCAAACTTAGGCGTATCTCTTAGGTAACAGCAATACCTGTTGTCTACTCATCAAAAATCCAACCTCAGGGTGAAGTATTATGAATGCATTAATCGAGATTGAAGCCTCTGAATTCAGCCAACTGTTCAAAAGCGGTGACGCCTTAAGCATCCGGATGTATATGGAGCATGTGCACATGCCTCTAGATGTGCAGGATAAGATTTACAACGAGATTTCGGCCTTAGCGGTGCTCGAACAAGACACCATAGCGCGTCTTATCGAAACCCATTCCCACTCTGAAATTTCCGAGCGTCTGGCCTATTAATCACGGCTGAAGATGACGCGATACGCCAATGGACGGCTGCATTGAGTTCCCCATTCGCCGCGCCAGTTAACTGATATTTTAACTCGCTTTTTCGATCCTTAACCCCATGCAAAACCGCAAAAAATAAGGCCAAATATCACTATTTGGCCTTAGGTTTATGGGGCTTAAGCTGATTAATATTTAAGCCGCAGAATGGTTTATGCGCATTAAGCTTTCTCTTTTAAGCCTATGCTATTCATCCAGTAATCGAAATCGACCATATTACCGGGCAGCACCACACGGCTGGACTTCTGGCTTAAGCCATCGAGCTGCTTAAAGTACTGCTCACCAAGTTGCATCCGCAGTGCGTTATGACCACCAGGCGCGGCAATTACAGTCGCTAAACGTTCAATCGATTCCGCAGTGGCTCGCGACAAGGTTAAAATCTCCTCCGCTTTACCTTCGGCCTCGTTGATACGGCGCTGCATTTCACCTTCAGAGCGGTTTACGGTTTCCGCTTTAATCCCTTCGGAGCGATTGATCTTACTCTGCTTATCACCCTCACTCTTTGCTAGTAATGCACGGCGCTCACGCTCGGCATTCACTTGCATTTCCATGGCGTTTTTCACTGTCTCGGGCGGCGTGATGTTCTTAATCTCATAGCGGTGTACGCGAATACCCCACATGGCGCCCGCTTGGTCGAGCACTTCCACTACCTTGGCGGAAATCACATCCCTCTCTTCGAAGGTGCGGTCGAGATCTAAGGTGCCGATCACTGAGCGCGTGGTGGTTTGCGCTAATTGAATCGCTGCATAACGATAGTCTGTGATGCCATAGCTGGCCTTCACAGGATCGGTAACAGAGATATAAATCACCCCGTCGACTTCTACATTCACTTCGTCACTGGAGAAGCACTCCTGTGGTGGTACGTCGATAGTTTCCTCTTTTAAGTCATGGATATAAGCCACTTTATCGACAAAAGGAATTAAGGTGTGGAAACCCGCATCTAACGTCGAGTGGTACTTACCTAAACGCTCAACAATATAAGCCGATTTAGTCGGAACTAAGCGGATGGATTGGAACAGCTTAATCACAAATATGGCGAAAATTAATCCCCAAATAACCATTACTGCGACATCAGTATTCAATGGGATTTGCATTAGCGTGCTCCTTTGCTAGTTGCATTATGGCCACCCACGGTTTGGGTGACTTGTTCCATTCCTTCGAAGAATCCTTCGAGTTTTGCCATCTCTGCGGGGACAACTGACACTTGCGAATCGTTGAGGATCTTACCGACTTGAGCAATAAACTGCTCTTTTAGCAGCATATTCATCGCATCGTTACCGCCATTGACCGCTAACGCTTGGGAAATCATCGCCATGCCTTCAGACTTGGCCTTAGCGATAATGGCAATTTCTTGTCCCGTACCTTTAGCTTCGTTGATACGCTTCTGTTTTTGGCCTTCAGAAATGTTAATCGCCTCTTGGCGTTCACCCTCTGACATATTGATCATCGCGGCCTTTTCGGCATTGGCCAAGGTGATTTCGGCGCGCTTACGACGCTCGGCTTCCATTTGTTTTTCGAGGGTATGGATCACATGGCGCGATGGCGTGATATTGCGGATCTCATAACGTAGGACTTTGATCCCCCAAGGCTCTGACGCCTTATCAATCTCGCGCACTATGGATTCATTTAAGCGGTCACGCTCGGAAAAGGTCTCGCTGAGCGTGAGCTTACCGATTTCAGAACGCATAGTGGTCTGTGCCAGATTCACGGCAGCTTTGCGATAGTTTTCAATACCGTAGCTCGCTAATTTGCCGTCCATGACCTTGAGATATACTAAACCGTCCACTTCAAGCTGAGTGTTGTCCTTTGAGATACAACTTTGTGGCGGCACGTCGAGCACTTGCTCACGGGTATCGTGTTTATATGCGACGCGATCGAAGAAAGGAATTAAGAAGTGGAATCCCGGTTGCAGTACGGTACGGAATTTCCCCAAACGCTCGATGACATGCACCTCACGCATCGGCACTATTAGCATCAGCTTATAGAGAATAAACAAGACAAATAAAATGACTAAGGTAAACACAAACATAGACTCATCCTTTAGTTTTGAGACGTTGCCTGCTCAACAGGCTCAACCACTAGGGCAATGTTTTCACGGCAGATAATCCTGACCTCAGTGCCCGCAGCAATGATACTACCATCCCCCAATGCGGGCCATTCGCTCCCTTGGAACTCGACTCTTCCCGTCGTTTGTCCTGGACCTATGGTTTGCTTAACACGGGCGATTTGATTGTAGATATCAAGTTCTTCATCGGTGTTATCCACATGGGAATCTCCACCAACCAATTTTTGAGTGACTTGCCGAAAGGCGAGTAATAAGACGATGGCGGAAATAAACCACAATGTCAGGCTCTGAACCACACCTTCCACTAGGCCAATCCCTAAGGCGCCAGCCACCACTAAGCAGGCGGCGCCGAGTAGCACGACAATACCTCCAGGTATCACCAGCTCGGCTAACATCAAGATAATCCCGATAATAGACCAAACTAAAATCAGATTCGAAAACTCCATATTCCCCCCTGAAATGAGAGCATCCTGTGCAGCACTATAGCAGCAGAGTGACTGATATGCGACATAATATGTCATAAATTTATACGCCGATTTAAAAAGCACGGCAAGACAATTAACTTGGGAAAATGAGGGGATGAATTGACTCGCGGCAAAATATCGACTCGAGCTGTTCTAAAATTAAGCACAATCAATTCAAAAAGTTAGCTCGAAATATCATCAAAAACGTATCAACAAATAAAATAACCACTAAAAATCAATAGATTAAACACATCAAAATCCACAATTTGATTATGTGATTTTCACAACAACATTCGATAAAAAACTTTGAATAATTGTAAATTTTTGCATATATTGCCCGCACTTTTTACCTTGCTCTCTGCCAGCACCCATACAAGCCGCTCCATCCTAGCCGTTTGTAGGTTCTGCCCTCGGAGCAGGAACTGAGTACAACTTTATTTAGCTTCTACCCCTACAACAGGAAATAACAATGAAAAAGACATGCCTATGTCTAGCATTAATGCTTTCACCTCAAGCATTTGCTGGTGACTTAGTACAGTGGTGGGATTTCAGTGCAACCGCTCTTTATGGCGAAGACTACGACTTGGCTCCTTCGGACAAGCAAGCGACAGTCACACTCGAAACCGCTGGTGCATGGAAATACGGTGATTGGTTTGCCTTCCAAGATTTTATCTACTTCAAAGGCAACCACACGGGCATGGATAGCACCACCTACGGAGAGATTTCACCTCGCTTTAGCGCGAGTAAAATCCTCGGCGAAAAAATTGCGTTCGGCCCAATTACCGATCTTTCATTAGCCCTCACCTACGAAGAAGGTGAAGGCCCTGTGCATAGCTTGCTCTATGGCTTAGGGGTCGATGTTGCCGTACCTTACTTTACCTACCTTAACTTCAACACCTATCGCCGCGATGCGATGAGTTCAGGCAATATCAGTGATGGCTGGCAGTTCACCCCAGTCTTCAGAATCGATATCCCTGTGGGTTCTGCCAACATCGTGCTCGATGGCTTTATCGATTGGGTATTTGCAACGGATAACAGTGGCTACGAAGAAAACTTCCACTTCAACCCGCAGCTGAAATACGATTTAGGTAAGAGCCTATTTGGTGACCATAAGGCAAATAAATTGCTTGTGGGTATTGAGTACGATCTGTGGACCAACAAATACGGCGTGAAGGGTGTCGACCAAGACACTTATTCTGTGATTGCTCAGTACCACTTCTAATCTAAGTGATACTGCCCGCCTTAGCGGATACAGCGAATAAAAAAGGTGCCTTGGGCACCTTTTTTATTACGCACGCAACACTCGCTTTGCAGGGGAGCGTGTCGGCGAATTAAGCCAGAAGCTTCTTAGCCGCAGCCACAACGATAGAAACAGCACTGACTTCAGTTTGCTTCATTGTCGCTTCGTTCGGGATTTCCTGTTGAGTGCGGTTTACGATAACGCCAGCCACACACGCCGCACGCCAACCTTGAGTCGCACACATAGTGAATAGGGTCGCTGATTCCATTTCATAGTTCAGCACGCCCATATCCTGCCACTCTTTCATTGAGCCAGCAAAACGACGGGTCACACGGCCAGTCACAGTGTCATAGCGCTCTTGACCTGGGTAGAAGGTATCAGAAGATGCAGTAACACCGATATGAGGCTCTACGCCCGCATCGCGGCACGCAGCAACCATAGCTGTGGTACATTCGAAGTTAGCAACCGCTGGGAACTCCATAGGTGCAAAATGCAAGCTCGCGCCATCTAAACGCACTGACGCTTGAGTCACAATCACATCACCCACATTTACATGGGGTTGAATCGCACCTGTGGTACCCACACGCAGGAAGGTATTCACGCCTAATTGCGCTAACTCTTCTACTGCGATAGAAGTCGATGGACCACCGATACCGGTAGAGCAAATCACCACAGGCTTACCGTCAGCATACGCTAAGTAGCTGGTGTACTCGCGGTGGCTTGCGAGGAATGTGGCATTATCCATTAACTCGGCAATACGTTTTACACGCTCTGGATCGCCCGGCACAATCGCCAAAGTGGCACCATCGAGCATCGCTTTGGTCAAACCTAAGTGAAATACATCAGCCATCGTGAAAACCCCTTTCATTTTTGATAATAAAATTCTTATTGAATCGACTTTAACCTAGTATCGAAGCGGTGAAGGTTAACTTGATCACAGAATTATCGGCAAGAAGAATTGTTCATTCGTAATGTAATTACCAAACCTATTACAGCTTGATCACAAAGATAGCAAATCTGTGATGTTTCTGTGGGCACTCGCCAATCAGGTGAAAGTAAGTGTGAGCCAGATCTGACTCACTCGCCACACAGAGCAATATAAAAGATATAGGTTATTGATTTATAGCTAGTTTGCTGAAATCACCCTTTAGTATTAATCTGTAGGAGGACAAATATTGATCCATATCACGTTTCATCATCGTGCCTAAGGTTAGGGTTAAGACGAGACCAAAGCACGATAAAAGACGACAAGGAGAACGCCAATGTTTCCAGAATATCGAGATCTCATTACCACCTTAAAGACTCAAGATGCTCATTTTCAACGCAAATTCAACGAGCACAATCAATTAGATGAAGAAATCAAACAACTGGAAAAACGCGTTGGCAGTGATTTCAATCCCACAGTGAAAGAACTCAAAAGCAAAAAACTGCATTTAAAAGAAGAGATCTATCAAATTCTCAAATCCCACAATTAAGTGGTGACGCCAAAAACGAAGGGCGCCTAAGCGCCCTTTTTGTTGCCTTGCGGTCAAGATTACAGGTAGTAATCCTTCAGAGGTGGGAAACCGTTAAAGCACACCGCTGAATAAGTGGTGGTGTAAGCACCGGCAGTTAACCAGTACATACGGTCTCCAATCGCGAGGTCATTCGGCAGACCATAGCTGTAGTGCTCGTACATGATGTCGGCACTATCGCAAGTCGGGCCGGCGATAACACATTTATCCAACTCACCTTGTTTATGGGTGAAGATTGGGAATTTGATTGCTTCATCCATGGTTTCGATTAGACCAGAGAACTTACCCACATCGGTAAATACCCAACGCTCTAATGCAGTGTAGGATTTCTTACTGATCAGCACCACCTCAGACACCAATACCCCAGCGTTAGAGATCAGCGAGCGACCTGGCTCCAGAATGATCTGTGGCAAATCGTCACCAAAATCTTCCTTCAGGAAGTGAGTGATTTGCTCAGCATACACACCGAGTTGATTGGTTTTGTCTATATAGTTAGCAGGGAAACCGCCACCCATGTTGATCATCTTCAGGACGATATTGTGCTCATCGCGCAGACGGTCGAAGATGCTCTTCACTTTACCAATCGCCGAATCCCAAGCACCGATATCACGTTGCTGTGAACCCACGTGGAATGAAATACCAAAGGGCTCTAAGCCTAACTCCTTCGCCAGAACTAGCAGCTCATAAGCCATCTCATTTTGGCAACCAAACTTACGAGACAGTGGCCAATCGGCGGTGTCTGTACCTTCGGTCAGGATGCGCACATAGATGCGTGAACTCGGCGCTTCTTCGGCGATCATACGTAAATCGGCTTCAGAATCCGATGCATACATACGCACACCACGCTCATAAAACGCACGCACATCTTGACGCTTTTTGATGGTATTGCCATAGCTCACGCGGTCAGGCGTTACGCCCACGTTAGTGACCATATCTAATTCATAAATCGACGCAATATCGAAGTTTGACCCTTTGTTTTTCAGTAACGTCAGGATCTCAGCCGCAGGGTTTGCCTTAACTGCATAATAAACATCGGCATAAGGAAAACTATTAACCATGTCATCGTATTGTTTCGCAATGATACTGGTATCAATCACCACGAACGGGGTCGCTTTATCTTTAGCAAACTCTTCGATACGCTTGAAGGTTTGAGCATCATAATAGTCAGCAACATCAATAGATTGAAATTGGCTCATTGGGCCAGAGTCTCCTTTGGGTCAAATGGTAAAAAATTGGGTTATCTGTCTTAAAAACGTGCGCAGTAAACGCTATTTTTTTATTTTACGCAACGAATTTTTATGCTTAATAACTAACTTTTTATTCCGTGAGATTTTAAGCGATATCAAACGTAAAAAAACTGCCATCAAAACAGATGATTATGCACAAGAGCACAACAGAGAATTTTGACGTTTTTGAGGTAGGAAAAATGAATTTTTTACGACGACAATCCAAGCTTATGCAGCTGAGGATGATCTAAGGAAAAATACTGAGTAACACTCGTCGGCCGATGAGCGATTCAAGCTCAATCCACACGAGCCCAGAATCACCACTCTAAACGAGATGAAATAAGTTGAGGGGTGAGCCCTTCAACATAGCCCCTCAACATTGACCACAAAGAACGGACTATTGCGACTCGTTTAATTTCGCTAGAGCTTGGCTTAAGGCTTCACTCGACTCGAAGTAGGCGATGTCCTGAATATTGCGGTGATCCAGTAAAATCATCGTCGCCATATCTTTAGTATCGGGTAACAGGCGGCTGATCTCGCCCTCTCTGTCTAACCCAATGGCAAAGGGCAACTCCTGCATTTGCGGCACGGCGACAAATTTGGCGATCAGTGATGGCATACCACTGATATCCGCCACATAAACTAAATGCTGCGGAAACTTATCTCCCGCCAATGGCGTCAGGGTTTCTTTAATAATATCGCCGCCTTTCATACTGCGGCTAAAGAGCACCACTTTGGTGTCGTCAGTCACACTGACCGCTTGCTCGTTTTGATCCTGTAATGAAATAGGATTAATCGCATCCCCAGCAACATAGCTTGCCGCCAAGGCCATCATGGGAGTGAAAAGGAAGGACAGGCACAACAACAGCTTTCTCATAAACACTTAACTCCATTTTTGATACGGGCAATAGCATACCCGAGTCTCGCAATCGGCTCATTTAATCCGAACCATTACATGATACGCTTCACAATGCATGACGAATACTCCTTTCAAAGCAATTGTGCGTTATACTAGGGCGGTTAAATTTATTGCAAGGATATCATAATGATAACACCAGGACTCGATCAAGAATTGCAACAACTGCAGGGCGTTTACCAGCTGATCACCGAGTTTTTAGTCAATTATAGTTTCCAATTACTCGGTGCCGCGCTGGTCTTTTTGTTGGGTCTGTGGGTCGCCAGCAAAGTCTCGCGCTTAGTGGCCAAACAGTGTGAAAAACACCAAATCGACATCACCCTCAGTAACTTTGTCAGCAATCTGATCCGTATCCTGATCATTGTCATGGTGGCGATTATCGCTCTCGGCAAGATAGGCATTAGCGTCACCCCCATGGTGGCAGCCATTGGTGCGGCCTCTCTCGGCGCTGGTTTAGCCCTACAGGGCATGCTGTCGAACTATGCCGCAGGGGTCACTATTATTGTGACTCGCCCTTTTGTGGTCGGAAATACCATCGAAATCAAAGGTGAAAGTGGTGTCGTCACGCGGATTAATTTGGGGATGACGATTTTAACCAATGAGGAAGGCGAGCAAATTAGCATTCCTAACAAGCACATCGTCGGCGAGATCTTACATAACTCCTTCAGCAATAAGCTGGTCGAAACCCAATTTAACCTGAGTTATAACAACGACCCCGAGGCGGCGATAAGCCTCATCACTGAGCTGCTGAGCCAAAACCCCAATGTCAGTCAGGACACTACGCCAAATATTGGTATCAATGGTTTTAATGCCATCGGCATCGAGATTGGTGTGCGTTACTGGGTACCGACCCAAAGTTACTTCCAGCATAAATACAAGATAAATCTAGCGATTTACAACGCCCTCAAACAGGCTGGAATCGAAATGGCTTGCCCAGTGCGAGAAATTCATTTGCAAGAAAAGTAAGCGCATCCATCGAGGCGAATGACTTCAAACATCCGCCTCATCTGACACAGTTAACTTGCAATTTTGTCGGGATACGCGTTTACTGTGCAGCCCAAATATCGATAGTGATGGAATACTATGTCGTTGATACTTATCATTATAGCCTTTGTCGTTCTGTTTATTTTTTTTGCCAAATACCAAAAAAAGAAGATACAAGCCGAAGCGCTTGCCGCGGGTGAACCCTCGGCGCTACTCAATCATGGATTGACATTAATCAATCAGGGCGAAGTCAACTCAGGCCTAGACTATATTCAGCAGGCCGTTGATAAAGGCTTCGCCGTGGCCGCCATTGCCATGGCCGAGCTGTATTCGGGTCGATTCCCCCAAGTCCCCGCCGATCCCAAGGCATCTGAATATTGGTATCGAAAAGCCGCCGAGATCGATCCGCAGTATTTACCCATGCTCACCCTGACTAGCTTGGTCGCCTCTGAGGCGCAAACACCCGAGCAGTTACGCGAACAGGTAGAACAACTCAAAGCCAGTGCTGATGCGGGGCAAGTCGAGTTTCAATATGAGCTCGCCTATTTGTATCTCAGACAACCCTTTCTCGATCCCGATGCTAGCCAAGCCATTTATTGGTTCGAAAAGACAGCCGCTCAAGGAAATCAAGATGCCTATTACCACTTAGGTACCCTGTATTGGCACGATGAACGTGTCACGCCAGACTATAGCAAAGCGCGGGAATACTTTGAGAAAGCAGTCGCCGCCGGTGATGAACACGCAAAAGATAACTTAGGCCATATGCTGGCCGCAGGCCAAGGTGGCCCTAAGGATCTCGTCCGTGCCGAAGCCCTACTCAGCGAATATGCCGCAGAAAATGATTTTCGCCAGTATTACCTAGGCAAACGTTTCCTCTATGGTGAAGATTTTGCCGTCGACTACGGCAAGGCTCGCTATTGGTTAGAAAAATCCTGCGCCGCTGACAATGTTTTTGCCAAGTTAGCGCTGGCACACCTTAAACTACTCGACCCACAAACGGATGATGACTACCAGCAGGCAAGAACAGAATTCGAGACTCTGGCGTCCCAGTGGCAAGAAGAAGCCCTCTTCGGCCTAGGTAAAATCTACGAGGAAGGCTTAGGCGTCTCTCGCCAACCGATTAAAGCCTTAATGTATTACCAACTGGCGGCCATGAGCCATATCAGTGACTATCAAGACGCATATGAGAAGCTCAGTAAGCGCTTGGGCACCTTAGAGCTCCGTGAAGCCCAGAGTCTGTGTAATAACTTTCTGCATCAACACCCTATCCCCGATGAACAGCAGGCTTATTACCATCTTAACCAAGCAGAAACCTGCCGCAAGGGTGAGCATCCGAGCCGCGAAGCGCTGCAAACCGCAGAAACTTGGTACCGCAAAGCCGCTGACTTGGGCAGCCAAGATGGCATGCAGGCCCTCGTTGACATCAACCGTCATGAGTCGATTGATAAACCAGTACAAACATATATTTGGTCGAGCATATTACTGCGCAACTTTGGTCAATACGGGATGAATAGCGATCAACTATTGTATCAACAACAGGCCCTATCCCGCTTAACGGAGTCCGAGCTGTTGTATGCCCAAGATGAAATCGAGAGGATTGAAACCCAGCTAGCACCTTACCTACAGAGCAACGAATAAGGGATAAGCAGCTGATTGCTAGGGGTTAGCCGCTTGGCTAATCCCTGCACTTAAAACCACGGCTTAAGCCGTGGTTTTGCTCAAATGCCGTAGCAATGTTGCCAACGTAGGTGCAACGGTTTGATGGGATGGATAACACAAACCGATACGGCGAAACATCCGAGGCCCATCGAATTTAATCTGTTTAAGCCTAGGCTCATCTTCGATTAATCCATCGGGGAGAAAACTCACCCCAAATCCCGCCAGTACCAGTGACATCACCAAAGACTTAGATTCTGCCTTCGCCACCAAATTGAGCGACAAATTGCTGCAGGCGAGTAAGCCTATGGTTTGCTGGTGCGCCTCGCAGGGTGGGCACTCAATAAAATCGTACTGACTTAACTCTTCGGGGCGAATACTGCTAACTTGGGCCAGTGAATGCTCCCTTGGCACACATAGCACATAGTCCTCCTCCCACAGCGGAAAAAACACTTCATCCTCATGGCGTAAACTGTCTAAGGTTAATCGGCAATCCGCAGGACTTTGATAATCCACCAGCTCTAAATCTAAATGGCTAATCGCCTGATTGATTTGAGTTAATAGCCCAGCAAGGCGACGCTGACTCAGATCGGGCATCACGGCTAAGCGCAGCTTTTGCCGACTCGCTTTTGCCATAAATAGAGCGGGTAATTTACTGGCTTCCTCCACCAACTTAACCGCCAGCGGATACAGATAGTGGGCGCTATCTAGGGCTTTTACGCCTTTTTTACTGCGCTCGAATAAGGCGCCGCCAAGCTCTTCCTCTAACTGTTTAAGCCCAGCCGAGAGCGAGGGCTGGCTGACATAACAGCGCGTTGCCGCCGCCGTAATATTGTTTTCTTCATAAATCGCGATAAAAAAGCGCAATAAGCGTAAATCCACCATCTAACGTCACCCTATCAACCCAACATTCTGTCATAGGCAAAGCCTATCATATTCAGTGGAAATAAGTATTTTTCAGTCTAGAAACCGCTACTTATACTGACTCCCAAGTTAGAGATCTATCAATCCACCTTATTTACCGCGTCTAAAGATAGGAATGACAAATGACAAAAACCACTCAGTCCCTCGTTGTGATCACTGGCGCCTCATCGGGCATAGGTGCCGCCATCGCTAAACAATTTAGCGCCGCAGGACACCCACTATTACTGCTGGCACGCCGTGTAGAGCCAATGCAAGCCCTTGAGTTACCCAATAGCCTGTCCATAGGTGTCGATGTGACAGACACAGACGCCATCAAGGCCGCCATTAACCAAGCGGAAGCACAGTTTGGCCCAGTCGGTTGCCTTATCAACAACGCGGGCGTCATGCTGCTTGGGCAAATCGATACCCAAGATCCCAACGAATGGAGCCGCATGCTCAATATCAATGTGATGGGCGTGCTCAATGGTATCCATGCGGTTTTAGCCGGAATGAAGGCGCGCAAAAACGGCACCATTATCAATATCAGCTCAGTGGCGGGACGTAAGACCTTCCCCAACCATGCGGCTTATTGCGCGACTAAATTTGCCGTGCATGCCTTAACCGAAAATATCCGCGAAGAAGTCGCAATGGACGATGTACGCCTAATCACCATTGCACCGGGAGCGGTCGAGACAGAACTCTTAAGCCACACCACGGATGATGCTATCAAAGCTGGCTATCAAGATTGGAAAGTTCAAATGGGCGGCGTGATTGCCCCCGAAAACGTGGCCGCTGCTGCATTATTTGCTTGGCAACAACCACAAAATGTCTGTGTGCGTGAGATAGTGTTAGCCCCAACACGCCAACAACCTTAAGCGACTTGCTTAGCGCGACCTCGCCGGAATCATGGGTGAAACGCAGTGTGCGAGTGCCGCTGCGTTAAAAAATATAAAAATCGACCGAGCGTCCTCAACCCTAGCCACTGTACCGAATTACGCTAGATTCACACTTAAGCAAAGTGGATTTCGGGCGAAATCATTCCGAACGACTACTTTAGCGATCGTAAATTTTACAAAGTGTTAACTCGATCACTCTCATTTTTTCGTCCACTACGACTTAAAACCCTAGCTGCGACACAACAAGCTAATTTAGCAATAAAAACAAATCGTTGTTTTTGAAAATGTAAATTCCCACCCAAATCAATCCACCACCAGTCAATTAGATTTTTATCAATGAAATCTTTATCAATTAGATTTTTTTAATGGAAGTGATACACCTCAAATAAACATCCCATCACCTTTGATAAATTTATTCACAAGGTGGAAGCAATAGCCACATTCCACCAACAAAGTCATGTGAATGACAATTAAGAAAGGATGAGATGATGAAAACTTCAACTAAGATCGCAATCGCCGTCGCGCTAATCAGCAGTTTGGGACTTCAAGCCTACGCCGCCGAGGGAGGCAATCCCAAAAAGGGGAAACACCTCTATAAAAAAGAATGTAAGGCCTGCCATAGCCAAGGTAGTGAAGGTGGCGAGCTAACCCCAATGAGCAAAACCATGAGCCAGTGGGATCGCTTCTTCGACAAAGATAAACACAAACTCAAACCTGAGGTATTCAACGGCCTCACCGAGCAAGATCTCAAAGATATACAGCAATTCCTGTATGACCATGCCGCCGACTCGGAGCAACCGCAAACCTGCGGTTAATCGCTGCCGAGCCTAAATCAAAGGGATAACCACAGGCCTGCAACTGTAAGTTAACCCATTGAAATAAAACCAAGCCCAATAAGAGAAAAATGGGGAGCACACCTCAGGGCCTCCTGTTGGGTAAATTTGGCACAGGGCCTTGAGCCAGTGCCAGCGGAACACTCAGGGAGAAACCCTATGCGTACACCTACACTCATTTCGATATTGGTTGCAAATGCGCTGTTTATGTCAGGCCAAACCTTTGCCGCAGCCAATGAAACGCCAGCCGACACCCAAAAAATGGCCGAGCTGAAACAACAGCTGGCCGATATCACCGAACAGCTCGATGAACTCAATAGCCGTGTCGATAAAACCGAACGCCACACCTCGTTAGACCGCCTTGAAATCACTGGCGACTTTAGAACCAAGGCTCACTCACTGCATTACCGCGATGTCGTTTGGAACCCCGCCATTAAGGTGAACTTTAATGACTTTGGCGCCAAGGCCATGTCCGGCGCCTTTGGGATGCCAAACGATCCTAACTCGCCTCTCGGACAGATGATGCAAGCCAATCCCGATCTGGCCGCCGCCTTTCAAAATGGCATGTTACAGGGCGTCATGCCCTACGTCCTCGCACAGCAACATATCCAAGATATTGATAACGATATTTTTTACACCACTCGCCTGCGGTTAAATCTTAAGGCCAAGGTATGGGATAACGTCAGCTTTGCCGGTCGTCTGAGCATGTACAAAAACTGGGGCGACTCCACAGGCGTACAAGTGTTCGACTCCTGGCGCTCATTCACTATGGATGGCACCAGCAGCGGTAACACCAGCGGTGACTGGCTAAGGGTAGAGCGCGCCTATTTCGACTGGAAAAAAATCAATGGCTCCGAGTTTTACCTCTCGATTGGCCGCCGCCCATCCACCTATGGCCCACCAAGCCACTACCGTGAAAACGAACTGCGTGGCGGCACGCCTTCAGGCCATTTAGTCAACTTTAACTTTGATGGCGCCACCTTGGGCTACAACCTAGGGGAAATCACCGGGGTTGAAGGGCAAGTGGTTCGCTTCTGTTATGGCCAAGGCTTTGAATCCCAATGGGGTAATGGCGAAATGTTTGGCGACATAGTCACCAAGGATACCCACCTCGGCGGCTTTAATATCGATGCCATCAATGACGGCACTAACTTCCTGCAATTTACCCTGTTTGGTGCCAAAGACATCAACGACGGCTTTAAAGGCACTATGGCCTTCCCGACCCAACTGGCAGGCATTTTTGCCCCGACCATGTATCAAGATATGCAAAAGTTCGACAACTTTAACTTTGTCACCCGAGTGCAACCTAGCGGCGTCATTGGTGATATGTACCTCGGCGGTATTGGCTTTGCACGGGAAGAAGCTAACGATATCAAATGGTTTGCCTCACTAGGCTGGACGCGCGCAGAGCCAAATGGCAATGCCGGCATGTTCGGCGGCATGTTATCCGATGCGGTGTTCGAAGCAGAGCTCAACAGCACAGGCACCGAAATCATTATGGTGCCGAAAACCAGCGATGATGCCGATACCAAAGATGGTTATGGCATCTATGTAGGTATTCAAATCCCAGCGCCCTACGGCAAGTTTGGCTTGGAATATAACTACGGTTCTAAATATTGGACGCCTTTCACTCAAGCCCAAGATGACCCAATCGGTAGCAAGTTAGCCACCCGTGGCCACGTCGGCGAAGCCTATTACATCTTTGATATCAATCCCAAAATGTTTATCAAACTGGCAGGGCTCTACTACGACTACGAATACACAGGTAGCGGCACGCCTGTGGGCGCACCACAAAAAATCGATGAGGTGTTAGCGGGCTCAGCCTATTCAATGCTGCCAGTGGTCGATAAGGCCTTCGATGTGAACGCCTCGCTGACCATTAACTTCTAACCTAAATGCCATTCAGCCCTCGGTATCGCCGAGGGCGGGAGTACAGAATGAAAAAACTCATTGTTATTGCCTTAGCGGGTATGGCGTTGCAAGCGCAGGCTGCCAATCCCCATAAAGACGTTCTCAAAGGCCCCTTCGCCACAGGTTCTGAGGTCACAACTCAGTGTTTAACCTGCCACGAAGAACAAGCCACAGACATGATGAAAACCTCCCACTGGACATGGGAGTTAGAACAAAAGCTCCCCGATAGAACCGTATTACGCGGTAAGAAAAACAGTATCAATAACTTCTGTGTGTCGATTTCCAGCAACGAGCCTCGCTGCACCAGCTGCCACGCTGGTTATGGCTGGAAGGACAGTAACTTTGATTTTAAAGATAAAACCAAAGTGGACTGCCTAGTCTGCCACGACACCACAGGCACCTATGTAAAAGACCCCGCCGGTGCAGGCGAGCCCATGGCAAAACTCGATCTGGCTAAGATCGCGCAAAACGTGGGTGAACCCGTGCGGGATAACTGCGGTAGCTGCCACTTCTATGGTGGCGGTGGTGATGCGGTCAAGCACGGGGACCTCGACTCCTCCATGGCCTATCCCGATAAAGCCACCGATGTACACATGGACAGCGACGGCAATAACTTCCAATGCCAAAACTGTCATACCACTGAAAAACATCAAATCTCGGGTAATGCAATGGGGGTCTCCCCTGGCGGTATCGACCATATAGGTTGTGAGAACTGCCACGAGAGCGCGCCGCATAGCAACAAAAAGCTCAATACCCATGCCGCAACCGTGGCCTGCCAAACCTGCCATATTCCCTTCTTCGCTAAGAATGAACCCACCAAGATGCACTGGGATTGGTCAACTGCGGGTGATGATAAACCTGAGACCGTAGATCAATATGGCAAACACACCTATCAGAAGAAAAAGGGTGACTTTGTGTGGGAGAAAATGGTCAAGCCCCAGTACGCTTGGTACAACGGCACGGCTAACGCTTATATGGCGGGGGACAAGATGGACCCGAATGTCGTCACTAAGCTGACCTACCCCATGGGCGACATTAACGACGCTAAAGCCAAGATTTATCCCTTTAAGGTGCATACAGGTAAGCAGATTTACGACAAGAAACTCAATATCTTTATCACCCCAAAAACCTATGGCAAGGGCGGATATTGGAGCGAGTTTGATTGGAATTTAGCGGCGAAACTGGGTATGGAAGCAAACACTACCATGTTAGAAAAAGGCATCAAATACAGTGGTGAATATGATTTTGCTGCCACTGAAATGTGGTGGCGTATCAACCACATGGTGTCACCGAAGGAACAAGCGCTTAACTGTAATGACTGCCACAACAAAGGCACTCGCCTCGATTGGCAAGCCTTGGGCTATCAAGGCGACCCAATGAAAAACAAGCAAGGCCCTAAGCATAAACAACCATAAGCTGTTCCACTCGCTATCGCCTAACCGAACTTAAGGCATAGCGAGTATCGCTCCCCTGCAAACCTTTGAGAGCTTAGTACCCGCTGGCTAAGCTCTCTTTTTTATCAGCTATACTCTGCCAACAAAGACAAATCGCCGCAGTTAAAAAATAACACTGTCCCAGTTTGTCTCAACCTACAGGCGTGAAAAGGAGTTTGGCTCTGTTTATAAGTCAAATTAACTGATTTTTATGGCATTTATTTTGCCTAATCAGGCAATGTTCAATTGTGGCAACCTCTATGACCGCGGGCAAAACCCCAACACAGCACCCGACTCAACCGCTTAACCGTTTACTCGGTGAAACCAGCGGTGCATTCGCCGACCTAGGCACTTTTTTACCTTTAGTCTTGGGCTTAATTGCCCTAAACCAATTTTCGCCCCAAGGGATATTTTTAGGCTTTGGCTTATTCGCGATCTTAAGCGCCTTATTTTATCGCCGCCCAATTCCCGTCCAACCCATGAAGGTCATCGCCGCCCTCGTGATCGCCCAAGGCTTAACGCCCGGGATGCTGCAAGCCAGTGCCATGCTGATGGGTATCATACTGTTAATTTTGGCGTTTAGTGGCGCCATTACTTGGCTTGCCAAACAATTATCCCAAGCCGTGAGTGTCGGTATCCAGCTTGCCATTGGTCTGCAATTGATGTGGATGGGCACTAAGATGATGAGCGACTTTTGGCTGCTCGGACTCGGCGCGTTTGCCTTGCTATTTGTGAGTAAATTCTTACCGTTACGTTACCTTGCTATGCCACTGGTGATCGCAGCGGGCATGTTGTGGCAAGCCAATAACCAAACCGAAATAACTAGCAGCCTGACTATTCCCGCCTTGAGTGCCTCGCTACATTTGGCTTGGCCTAGCCTCAATGAGTGGAGCTCGGCGGCGATTTTACTGGTGTTGCCGCAGCTCGCCCTCACCTTAACCAATGCGGTGATAGCTACCTCGGCCATGGCGCAGGAAAAATTCCCCGAAGACGCCGCCAAACTCACGCCCAAAAACTTGGCCATTAGCTCTGGACTTGCCAATTTGTTACTCGCGCCTTTTGGGGCGGCGGCCATGTGCCATGGCGCGGGAGGCCTTGCGGTGCAATACCACTTTGGCGCACGCACTCACCTCGCGCCATTAATCTTCGGTGGTACTTGTTTGGTTATTGCCCTGTTTTGGGATAGCCAAATTGCGTGGTTGCTAGGGCTTATCCCTGTGGCGATTCTCGGCAGTTTGCTGTCCATCGGTGGTTTGCAACTGGCGTGGTCAAAACGCCTTATCGATGGTAAACCCTTCTGTATCTCTGTGATCCTCGCAACCGCAGTCACTTGCTTGGCTGTCAACGCCGCCGCAGGGCTGGCTGTTGGGATTCTTCTCGAGCAGGGTCGCCGCACTTGGGCCATGCTCGCCATGCGTTAAGCACCGATATATCCAAGAAAGTAAAAAACACAGCACCTCCCTGTGCTGTGTTTTTATCTCTTAAAATGTTCTTGCAGGATTGGTGGGCGTATCCTTTTGTGCCAGCGCCCATTTCGCTATTACATCCTTACGCATAAAACCTACTTTTGCGTGTTCCTTAGCATATTGAATAAACTTGTCTAAGGCATTGGCAAGACCAGGCGTCCCCCCGATACGGTCGTGCACACTAATCGACATCATTCGCCGCTGGGATGCGCCTTCCTGATAGAGCATATCGAATTCATCTTTAAGCTCCTGTAAGAAGGCGGCAGCCGTCATCGCAGTATTGCCACCAAAGCGACCTATATCATTGTTACGTAAGGTATAAGGCACCACGGCAAACGGTTTACCCTGCACAAGAATAATCGAAGGCTCATCCCTTGATAAATCATCAATATGATAAATAAAGCCTAGATCCTGCAGGATATTTAAGGTTTGGGTGCTGTGACGCATCCAAAACGCATTAAAGCCTATGGGACGCTGGCCGGTGATTTTTTCTAAGGTATTGATACTCTGGATGTAAGAATCACGCTCCTGCGCTGGCGACATACTGTATTGTGGCGTCCAGGTCTGCCCATGGCCTGAAATCTCATGGCCTTCATCCGCCACTTGTTTTGTCAGCAATGGATGTAATTCGGCGGCGCGGCCCACCATGTGGGATGTCACCTGAATATTGTGCTTACGCCATAAACGTAGCAAACGCGGTATTCCCTCATTCATCCCGTAGTCGTACCAACTGGGGGTAATAGTATCTGGATAACCCTGCTCCATTGGTGGAAACGGACCTTCGGCGTTTTTATCCTGCGCGCCAGCCTCAAACTGCATGGATATAGAGATCACCAGTTGTTCGCCATTAGGCCAAAAACGCTTATCCATACTCCCTCCAACAGAAGTTTGTGTTTGCTCATCGACCGCCGCTAAGCCCGGAACTCCGATTGAAAAGGCTGACTGACTTAGCCCTACACCTGCAATCAAGGCACCGCCCGCCTGTAAACTGGTCTTTAAAAATTGTCGACGTGGGTTCATGACTTGACTCCTGTGGCCACAGCTTTAGCGGCAAGCTGGCTAAATAGCGTTTGATAATCCTCAAGGTGCCAGTTATCTGTGATAAAACCCTCACGAACTCGGTACATATCTACGGCGCGAAAATCAATTTTTTGCCCTTGTCCACGCTGTTCACCAAAGACACCGGTAAAATGGCCATTAAAGCGTAGCCTTACAACCGCACGGTCACCAACCACCAGCAGATGCTCAACGGTTACAGAGAGATCGGGCACCGCCGTCCTAAAGGTTTTAGAGGCCTCGAGCGGACCAGTAATCCCCTGTGCACGACCTTCTGGCAAGGTGCGATCAATAAAACCGGTCGCTAATGCCCAGCGGGCAAATGTTGGGTCGCCGGTATCCCAAAAACTAGCGTATAACAAGGCGGCGTGGGCAATAGATTCAGCCTGTGGCGAACCATCGCTGATCCGCTCCATTGCCGTCACCTTAGGAGTAAGGGCTGCTTTGACATCAACACTGGCTTGGGTAGAACCTCCTTGAGCGGCAAACGCCGCCAAGCTAAGACTTGCAAGCGCAAAGCCAAAAATAGCTAAACCGAGTAATCCTGAGCTCCATAAACCGACTTTTATCCAAGGCGCAACGGCGCAATAAGTACGATACTGCATTATGCCACCTCATCATCGCTAGAGCGGACCACAGCTCGTAGCGCCGCTTGATAACTTGGATAATCCGTATATCCAGCCGCATTGCCACCAAATAATGGCCCCTTATCGAAGGGTGATAGGGGTAATTGATTGGCTAATCGATAGGGCAGATCGGGGTTAGCGATAAAGGGGCGACCAAAGGCCACTAAGTCGGCATAACCTTTTTCGATAACCTCATTGGCACGCTCGACATCGTAACGACCCGCCACAATAATGCTGCCTTTAAACACTTTGCGTAGCTCGATTCTGAAGGACTCAGGCACTTGCGGCGCATCGTCCCAATCGGCTTCCGACAAGTGCAAATACGCTACGCCCAACGCCGATAAATGCTTAGCGGCTAACAGGATAGTATCGACTATCTCAGGGCAAGCCATATCCTTAAAAGTCACATAGGGTGCGAGGCGAACGCCTACTTTATCGGCGCCAATCTTGGCACTGACTGCTTCAACCACTTCCAATAAAAAGCGAATACGTTTTTCAGGCGTGCCGCCATAGGCATCGGTTCTATAGTTAGAATTCGTTCGCAGAAATTGGTCGATGAGGTAACCATTACCACCGTGGATTTCGATACCATCGAAACCCGCGGCAACGGCATTTGCCCCTGCGTTAGCAAAGTCGGCGACCACGCGGTCGATATCCGCTTGGGTCATTTCCCTCGGCTCGGGGCAGTCCACCATTTGTCCCTCTGGATGCTGCTCATCAACAATCCACACCTTAGTGCCTACAGGGGTAATCGCCGAAGGCGCAATAGGCGCCCCGCCCTGCTGAAAAATCGGATGGGACACTCGGCCCACATGCCAGATTTGATTAAAGATTTTGCCACCCGCTTGATGAACCGCCGCAGTGACTTTTTGCCAGCCGTCAATTTGTGCCTCGGTATAAACGCCGGGGGTAAAAGAGTAGCCTTGGCTGTCGTCCGAAATTTGGGTCGCTTCGGTGATGATCAGACCTGCCGACGCACGCTGGGCGTAATATTGCGCCATTAAGTCGTTGGGAATATTCCCAGGCTGCGTGGTACGCGCCCGTGTCATCGGCGCCATCACGATACGATTTTGCAGTGTCAGTGCCGCTGACTCATAGGCTGTAAATAAACTCATATGCACTCCGAACCATAAATGAAGTTTGAATATCTGAGTGCAATAGTGCATTAATTAATATATATTGATAATCAGCTAAATATTTAAATCATTTTCAAAAATAATTTGATATGTACCATATAAACGATCTGCAACTCGCCCTGCGTATCGCGGCGCTCGAAAGCCTGTCCGCCGCCAGTAAAGAGGTTGGTATGACGCCCGCCGCCGCCAGCGCCGCCCTACAACGGCTGGAAAAAAAGCTAGGTTGTCAGCTGTTTGCGCGCTCGACACGGCGATTGCAGCTCACGGAAGAAGGGCGGATTTTTCTCGATGCCGCTAAACCTGCTCTGGTCTTACTCGAAACTGCTTCCGCCAATTTGGCCGAACATAGGGGCGAGCTGAAAGGTGAAGTACGCATTGCCCTGCCCTCTGATATAGGTCGCAGCCGGATCCGCGGTTGGTTAGATGAACTGATGGATAGCGCGCCAGATCTGTCGATCCAACTCTATTTTGGCGACCATATGGCGGATCTTATCGATCAAAATATCCATTTAGCCCTGCGCTATGGTCAGCTTGAAGATTCCAATTTAAAGCGTCGCCAACTGTCGATGACGCCAAGAGTGCTCGTTGCCTCCCCCGCTTATCTTGCTCAACATGGTGAGCCGCAAACACTGAACGAACTGAGTCAGCACCAAGTGTTGATTTTAAATCGTGGCGGTGAACCGTGGCAGAAGTGGAAATTTAGCCATAATGGTGAAGCCGTAGAGATTGAAGTGAGAGGAAAACGCTTTTGTAACGATGGCGCCGTAGTACGCGATTGGGCGCTGGCGGGGCGAGGTATCGCCTATAAGAGCTGGCTCGATGTGGCGCAGGATGTCACCGAAGGCAGGCTAAAGCTTATCTTAGCCGATAAACTCGCGCCTGCGGTGCCACTGCAATTGGTCTACCTGCAAACCGACTACCCGAGCCATAAAATACGCCGCACTATTGAGTTTTTAGCGCAAAAGCTGCAGCAATTTAGCTTGGAATATCCCGCACCTTAGAGGCAACTTGGCTGATTACAACCACAGCGACTCAATCGTTCAGGTTATTAAAGGGAAATACTAGCCTTTAGGCAGCACCACAGTTACCACACAACCCTGTTGCCAAGGCAATCTGGCATGTGTCGATTGCTGACAATTTTCAATTTGAATACTGCCATGGTGGCGGCTAACGACATCCTTACAAATCGCTAAGCCCAAACCGAGTCCCGCATCTTTGGTGGAGGCAAATGAGACCATTAACTCGCTGGCTTGGCGCTGTAAACCTTCGCCATTATCTATGACTAATACTTTGATTTCACTAGAGTGATAATAGATCTCAATCCTTAGCTGCCGTGCACGGTTATCCTTGCAGGCCTCCAGCGCATCGAGACTGTTTTTCACTAGGTTGACCCACATTTGGCTGAGGCCAACACTGTCGCCCATCAACTCAAAGGGATGACCTTCGACTTGTAGTGTCACTTGTACCTCGGCGCGGTCTAACTCACGTCGTAGCAGAGCGAGGGCTTCTTTGACTACTAAGGTGACATTCAGCGATTCAGCCTTGGCCTGACGGCGCTTAAGCAAACCGCGAATACGGTGCACAACCGCTCCGGCCCGTATCGATTGCGCGTTGATTTTACCCAAAATATCGTAAAGTTCAGGATTATCCTGCCCCAGCCTTTCTAGCTGTATCATGGCGCCTTCACTGTATTGAGTAATGGCGGCTATGGGTTGATTTAACTCATGGGCCAACCCTGCGCCAATCTCCCCGAGAATCGCCGCACTCTGCAACCGCTCTAGTTGCAAGGCTTTATCCTTTAACTGCCGCTCGGTGCTGACCAAAAACTCACTCTTTTGGCGAAATTTATACTCGAGCCACAGGTGATAAATGGTCGATACGATAAAGATCAGCAGCAATACCCCACCCCACTCTTTATTTTTCTCCATCCATTTATAGACGGTTTGATAGAGAGGTGGGGCTGCGCCTTGCAGCTGCAATTCTTTAAATAATTCAATCACCTTTAGCTGACTCACCGGCGCGGTCCAACCTAAGGTGTCGGCGGTAATCGCCGCCACATGGTCGGCGGGCAAGTCAAACAGAGCGCGGGTAATTTGCATGGTAATGCGCGGCGATACGGTATCCGCCGCCGCAAACGACCAATTAGGATAAAGCTGGGTACTCACCTCGCAGTCATAACCGGGGGGATTGGTTGGATGAATAACCCGATAATCGGCCTGATTGATAAGTCCAGTTTCAATCATCTCCTCTAAGGTACAAAAAGGCGCAATGGCAGCGTCGGCATTGCCATCGCGCACCTGGTAGATTAACGGCTCGAGGGGAAAGCCTAAGAATCGCACATCACCGAAAAACTGCTCCGGCAGATAACCCATTTTATGCAGCAGTCCCATCGCCGCCTGATAGCCACCAAGTGCCTGCGGATCGCTGGCGACTACATTCTTACCCCGTAAATCCTGCAAACTGCGGATTGGACTATCGGCACGCACAATAATGGTCGCGCCAATGGTAAAAGTGCTGCCCTGATGCTTACGACTCTTCATGGTCGCCAACCACGAGAGCGGAAAGTTATTACTCAAGTGCAGATACTGGCCAGGGTTAGTCACAATAAATTGCAAGTCGTGGCTAAGTAACTGGCTACGCATGCCATTAAAATCCACTGGCACCACTTCGAAACGGCTATTAGGGACTTTTTCGCTGAG
This sequence comes from Shewanella sp. FJAT-51649, assembly GCF_019457435.1. Lineage (NCBI taxonomy): Bacteria > Pseudomonadati > Pseudomonadota > Gammaproteobacteria > Alteromonadales > Shewanellaceae > Shewanella > Shewanella sp. FJAT-51649. The sequence continues at coordinate 4,277,119 of NZ_CP080411.1, forward strand.
ATAATCCATCATTGGCTGCCAGCGTTGTTTCGCCTGTAACACGCCATGATTGGCCAGCACCCCCACTTTAAATTCATTGAGGGTAATGTCCTCATCGGCATAGGACAAATTGAGCCCCATTAGACTCAAGATGCAACTCAATACTAGCGCCCTACACCAAGTTACCATTGCTATTGCCTTGTCTTATATGCCTTTGTCTTCGGGACACTCTATAAGCTCGGCAAAAATTAAGCTGTGAATAACGCCAAACTCTCGGCTCCAGCCCATGGGATTCGGCTAATTTAGTGATACACCTCCCAAGACCTCGGCTTAAAATTGAGCCAGCCCTCCGGCAGACTTAAGCTAATGGAGTAACAAACCACCGCAAGGGAAACCATGTCCACCAAGCTGCCACTGTATTTAGTCGATGATGATGAGGCGATTCTCGATTCCTTAGGCTTTATGCTCGGACAATTTGGCTATCAAGTACAAACCTTTAGCAGTGGTCGGGATTTTTTAGCCCAATGTCAATTAACCCAGGCGGGCTGCGTGATTTTAGATAGTCGAATGCCGGAGATCACTGGCCAAGAAGTCCAACAAAAATTGCTCGAGACCCAAAGTCCGCTAGGGGTGATCTTTCTCACGGGCCATGGGGATTTACCTATGGCATTAAGCGCCTTCCGCAAAGGTGCCTGCGACTTTTTTCAAAAACCCGTGTCCGGCAAAGCTTTAGTTCAAGCGATTGAAAAAGCACATAAAGAAAGCCAAGCCAATTTTGAGCAACAGCATCTGCAGCAAAAATTTGCCCAACTGACCGAGCGCGAACAACAAGTATTAGCCCATGTGGTTCAAGGCATGACCAATAAACAGATCTCCGAAGCCATGTACTTATCCCTAAGAACCATCGAAGTCCATCGCGCTAAGATTATGAAAAAGCTCGAAGTTAGCAATATGGCAGAACTGGTACAGCATTTAGCACACCTCAATGCCCTATTGCCCTAGCCACAACGAACCTCGTAAGCCTGACTTACCGACTGTAGCACTCGATAAATCATCTTTTCCTTAGCTAAAGAGACACAAAACAGCCCCCTGCGACAAGCTGTCGCAGTTTGTCACTTTGGCTTTGTCGCTTAAGCAATAAACTGCCACACTCGGCTTAGGTTCTCTCCTTTATGTCCCGTAGGCATTAAAGATCCACTGCTTTAGAACCTTCCCCCGAGAACGGCCAGTGTTCTCGGGGCTTTTTTATTTCCCCATTCTGTTCATATTCCCGTTAAGTCATTGCTCAATCAAAGAATACGACGAAAGATTTAGCCTGAGGCTAATGTAAACCTTATGTTGCTAATTTAAATACTATCAATAGCTTAATGATCATCTATCAAAGATGCGTTAGAATATCGCCATCTTAGCAACAGGTAAGCAGTATGAGCCGTCTACACACATTTAAGGGATTTACCCTAATCGAACTGGTGGTCGTTATCATCATCTTAGGGATTCTTGCCGTGGTCGCGGCCCCTCGTTTTATGAATCTGAGCCAAGACGCCCACGATGCGCGAGCCAAAGCCGCCTTCGCCGCTTTTACCTCTGGCGTAAAGCTGTATCACAGTTGCTGGCTTGCGGGCGGGCACTCGGGTTATACCCAAGATCTTGCTTGCTATGGTGATGGCACAGTTGACTCCACCACTACCGGCTTTCCCCTCGGAAAAGACACAGCCCAAAGCAGCAACCAAGGCACGCAATTACAAGGCGCTTTCTGCGGTGAGCTGTGGCAATCCTTACTCGATAATCCGGACGCCGTCCTCGCCACTCACTTCGATTGGCAAGCAACCCCCAATGTCGATATCGTCTATTGGTATAGCGGCGGCGCGATAACTGACTCTAACACTTATTGTTACTTTAACTATGTGTCGGATGATCGCCGCCTTGGCAGCGAGAATTGGGAACTAAAATACTATCCCCTCGATGGCCGCACGGTTGTCGGCCGCTCGACCTTATCGCAGTAATACCCTACATCAGCCACAGGGCATAAAATCCCTAACGCCCTGTGGCTTTTTCCGCTTTCACTTGAAATCTGACCATCCATCCCCATATCTATTCCATCATCCACCGCAGGATTTTCATTGCGGGCAAGAGAAGAGGATTCAAAAGTGACCACTATCGTATCAGTACGCCGTAATAACCAAGTTGTCATCGCCGGCGATGGCCAAGTCTCCCTAGGCAATACCGTCATGAAAGGTAACGCCAAGAAAGTGCGTCGCTTATATCACAACAAAGTGTTGGCAGGTTTTGCTGGCGGCACGGCCGACGCTTTTACCCTATTTGAGCGTTTCGAGTCCAAACTAGAGATGCACCAAGGCCATCTATTACGATCGGCCGTTGAACTGGCCAAAGATTGGCGTACCGACCGCATGCTGCGCAAACTCGAGGCAATGCTTGTGGTCGCCGATGCCGAAGCGTCACTGATCATCACAGGTAATGGTGACGTAGTGCAGCCTGAACATGATTTAGTCGCCATTGGCTCGGGCGGTAACTATGCCCAAGCGGCGGCGTTAGCCCTGCTACAAAATACCGAATTATCGGCGCTGGAAATTGCAGAAAAGTCGTTGACTATTGCAGGCGATATCTGCGTATTCACCAATCAATTCAAGACAATTGAAGAACTTAACTACTAACAGCCCGTGAGGAATATTATGTCTGAAATGACCCCCCGTGAGATTGTCCACGAGCTGGATGCCCATATTATCGGCCAGAAAAAGGCCAAACGTTCCGTCGCCGTCGCCCTGCGTAACCGCTGGCGCCGCATGCAATTGGATGCTGATTTCCGTCAAGAAGTCACCCCAAAAAACATTCTGATGATTGGCCCAACCGGCGTAGGTAAAACCGAAATCGCCCGTCGTTTGGCAAAGCTTGCCAACGCGCCGTTCATCAAGGTTGAAGCCACTAAGTTCACCGAAGTGGGTTATGTGGGTAAAGAAGTCGAGCAAATCATCCGTGATTTAACCGACATCGCCATCAAGCTGACCCGCGAGCAGCAAATGGGCAAATGCCGCCAACGCGCCGAAGAACATGCCGAAGAGCGTATTCTCGATGCCCTGCTGCCCAAGCCGAAAAACGAGTGGGACAACACCGACAGCGATACCAGCTCCAATACCCGTCAAATCTTCCGCAAAAAGCTGCGCGAAGGCCAGTTAGATGACAAAGAAATCGATATCGATGTGGCCCAGCCACAAGTAGGTATCGAAATCATGTCGCCACCCGGCATGGAAGAAATGACCAACCAACTGCAAAGCCTGTTTAAAAACATGGGCCAAGCCCCGGCCAAACGTCGCAAAATGAAGATCAAAGAAGCCTTTAAGCTGTTGATCGAAGAAGAAGCGGCCAAGCTGGTTAATCAGGAAGATTTAAAAGAGCAAGCCATTGAATTGGTTGAGCAGCACGGTATCGTGTTCCTCGACGAAATCGACAAGATCTGTAAGCGTGGCGAAACCTCAGGCCCAGACGTATCCCGCGAAGGCGTACAGCGCGACCTGTTGCCTTTAGTTGAAGGCTGCACTGTCACTACTAAACACGGCATGGTGAAAACCGACCATATTCTGTTTATCGCTTCGGGCGCGTTCCAAATGGCAAAACCCTCGGATTTAATCCCCGAGCTACAAGGCCGTTTACCGATCCGCGTTGAGCTAGATGCGTTATCAGCCGATGATTTTAAACGCATTTTAACTGAGCCACACGCCTCACTGACCGAGCAATATATCGCGCTGATGGCCACCGAAGGCGTGACCATTGAGTTTGCCGAGTCGGGCATCGAGAGCATTGCCAAGGCGGCATGGCAAGTGAACGAGCGCACCGAAAACATTGGTGCCCGTCGTCTACATACCGTAATGGAAAAGCTGATGGAAGATATCTCCTATGAGGCTTCCGACAAGTCTGGCAGTTCATTTGTGATTGATGCCGATTATGTGAGTGCTCACTTAGATAATCTGGTTCAAGACGAAGACTTAAGCCGCTTTATCCTGTAACTAGGGCTGTTATCCAAGCCCGCAATGTTCGTTCCGAACATTGAGTGCAAAATTGTGGCTGTGGCTAAGGCTTACACTTTGTAACCTTAGCCACAAATTGTTATGTTACAGCTTGTCCATTCCCCGTATTTTCTTGGCACTACCTATGACCACTAGCACACCCAATGTCACCGCTCTTAAGCTCAAGCGTAAATCGCGCATTTTAGAAATCAGCTTCGATAACGGCGAGCAGTATCAACTCAGCTGTGAGATGTTACGTGTCTACTCCCCCTCCGCCGAAGTGCATGGTCACGGTAACCCTAAGCTGGTCACCCACAAGAAAAATGTGAATATAAGCAGCATCGAACCCGTAGGTAACTACGCAGTTAAAATCGTCTTCGACGATGGCCACGATACTGGGCTGTTCTCCTGGCAAGTGCTTTACGACCTCGCCACCCACCAAGTGGAACTATGGGAAAAGTACTTAGCTCGCCTGCGAGCCGAAAAGGCCTCACGCGAACCGCTGATCGCAATGAATATAAAGTACAACTAATCGAATTAAAGTCGTGGGGCTTCACCCCACACCCGACCAAGGAGGACTGCTCGTCCTATCCTCCTTGGATGCTCCAAGACGCCCCAACGGAGTTGAAAGCCCCTTGGGCTCATTGCCAAATTTGCTATCGCTTCCGAAGGATGCGTCCCTGCACCTGCGAAAGCTAGCTCGCCATCCATGGCGAGACTCACGCAATTTGTCTATTCGCCCTGCGGCAACTCCGAGGGGGAAGTGAATTCTGTAACTTCGGTGTTGGCCGTTAACCTCAAGAGAGTCATCGGTATTGCAAAATTTAACAATGGGTGTCTCGATTCATTCCATGGGTAGTTTATGAATCTGTTACTTCTCTTGCTGACCTGAGTATCTAAGGAAAGATAATGTCGGAAAAAGTCCCCTGCACAGCCTGCCAAACCTTAATCATGCCCAGCACCGCTGAGCGCAATGCGGGCTTATGTATGCCCTGCAAAAATGGCAATCGTGAAAATATCGAACAGGCAAAAGCCTATTACCAAAAGGAGCGGGAATTAGATAAAACCTGCCCTTTTAGAGCCCTGTGGCGAGAAATAGTGGTGCGGGTGCACGACGATAAACAGGGCTTTCACACGCTAAGCGAAGCGGCGCAGCACTATTACGCAGTCAATTGTCTCTCAGGCGAAGTCTACAACGGTGGCTTTATCCAGTATTTCGATAACTCATCGGGCGAGCATTATGCTGTTGCCGAGCGCGGCCTTCAGCAAATTGGCGCTGTGCACTCGTTAGCCCTACTACAACAGGCTAAACAGGCGGTATTTGGCGATCATCCCGTCCCAACTGACAGAGACCAACGCCTCGCCGCAACCGATAATCCAGTAGCCGAAGCCCGACTAAATCAACTCGATGATGAGTTTTATAAAGACTTGGATAATCTTGATATCAAGCTAGAGAGCTATGCAATACAAACTGGATTGGTAGTATCGAGCCGATAAATATTCTATTTATCGCAATAACACTTAACGTCGTGGGGCTTCACCCCACACCCGACCAAGGAGAACTGCTCGTCCTATCCTCCTTGGATGCTCCATGACGCCCCTCACGGAGTTGAAAGCCCCTTGTGCTCATAGCCAAATTTGCTATCGCTTCCGAAGGATGCGTCCATGCACCTGCGAAAGCTAGCTCGCCATCCATGGCGAGACTCACGCAATTTGTCTATTCGCCCTGCGGCAACTCCGAGGGGATGGTGAACTCCTGTAACTGCTGTAACTTCTGTGTTGGCTGCAAATACCAAGAGAGTCATCGGTATTGCAAAATTTAACAATGGATGTCTAGATAAACTTAGTTGCTAACCCCCGAAGTGATCATATAAGTCAAGTTTTGCTGTTACTACACATAACCACAAACTAGAACATCTTATCCTGTACCGTCACGGTTCTTGCTTGATTAGCATAGTGCTCTCTCGTCAATTTTAAAAAATCTTTTGGTGACTTCAGAGCTTCTTCTAAAACACCATTTGCAACCAAGCTTTGATAGAGAGCAACAGAGTGTGCTTGGCAGTTGATGGATTTTTCTGGGTTAAACTCAATATCTGTAAAACCATCAAAACTTCTAACTTGCTCGCTCAGAACTGAATTTTGAACAAGAGCATTTATGTACAACCAATCATAGAAAAAGGTTCTAGGTTCGTTTGGATAGTCAATCCCAAAGAATTGGAATTTTACTAAATTTCCAGATTCTTTCAGTCTTATATCTCTCTTTGCTGATAGGGAGTCTTGTAAGAAAAGTTCAACGTACGGCCCACCTCTCTCAAAAACTTTACTCCCTTGAAACGCAGATTCTACTGTGAATGTCCTCTTATGCTTTTTAGTAGTGATCTTCAGATTGAAAGCACTTAACGCCACACCAAGGTCACATTCTGATTTACTAGATATTTCTAAAAGATTCTCGTAACCATGATGCATAGCCTCTCTATGAAGAGATTGAATTGACTTTTGCTTCTGCGAGACAGCAAAGCCTGAGTGCCACTTGAAATCAATAAGACTTTCTCGAACCCCTACTCGATCATGTAAAGCTATGAATACGGGTCTTTTAGCCATTGTAATGTATCCGTTGATAATCTCTTCTAGACAGGTATATCTGGTTTTCAGCATGCACCCAAGTTTGTCTGTTACCAACAACAGTTTGATACTGTGCTTGCGCCGCCTCAGAGGTGAAAACGATTCCAAATATTCTATCAGGGGGAATTGTACCTCTGACAAGTATTTCACCCTGTACGTCTGTAGGATCATTTAAATTTAAGTGTTGGTCTTCCCGAGACGCATGCCCCGGAATCTGTTCAAACATTGCTCTAAAAGATGCTGGTGTGCGGAGCGCATCTTCAGTCATACGCGTTATCACACTAGAAGCTGCGTTCGTCAGGCAAAATAAGGCATCTTGCTCCAACAATACCGTCGCAGTCACAGCCAAAACACACCAGCCTCCTAGAGGATTTTCTCTTCTTAGCTTGTTACGGTATTTAAAGAACATAGCATCATTTGGGTGATGGACAGACATAGACACAGTATCAGTGTGTCTATCTAACCTATGTTCATCATTACACCTAGCTGTTTCGTCCAATTCATCTCGTGGCCTTAGTCCATGCATTAAGATACTCTGCAAATTGTCTAATTGGGTAAAATGCAAAAGAATCTCAATCCCACGTTCGGTAAGTATCCTTCTAATCTCTTCTTCTCTATCCATAACAACAAGCTCCAACCATGCATCTTAAGCTAACAAGATAGTACATCAAACCTTTACAATCAATAAGTTAAAAGATAATAGTGAAAGATAAGATCGGCATTAACAGCCTATACCGAGACTACAGAAGTTCACCTACCCTTCGAAGTTGCTGAAGGACGTTGAAGACTCTTTATAAAAAGGATAGCGCGTGACGCAGTCAGGACGTCTGTGTAGCTTTCGGGGAAGGGGCGAATGAAAATCGGTGATTTTCGAGCTTATGAGCGAGAGGCAGGGACTGCCGAACTGGAATACTTTACATGGATGTAAAGCGGAACCATCGGAAGCGTTAGCGATTTTCGAATAAGCACGAAGCCACTAACCAATGCATGTAACTTCGCTAGGGTGAGTGCTGCAACGCAGCGATACGAACGAGAGCCATGGATGGCGAACTGGCAGTTAAACATGGACGTTGTTCGGCAAGCACTCTTGTTAATAAAGAGGCAAGAGGGAATTGCTGTTGATCCTCTCTTGGTCGGGTGTGGGGTGAAGCCCCACGACTTTGACTTTGACGTTGCTTTTAAAAAGCAATCAAACCGAGCTTAGATAAACCTCATTGGAAATCTCGACAAATACCCTACCTTGTGATCCTCACAGTTCCCAAATCCGTAATGTTCAGCAATATCCCATCGCGAAATGTGTAACCGCGACAGTCATTCACCAGAGTCCAGCTAATGCAATTACGGCAGCAATTACAGCACTTCCATACGGTTAGGCTGATTTTAGGCGATCAGCTAAACGCCCAGCATACTTGGTATCAGCAAGTCGATCCCGAGGTGCTGTATTTAATTGCAGAATTGCATCAAGAAAACACCTATGTGACGCATCATGTGCAAAAGATTTGCGCGTTCTTTAGTGCCATGGCGCAGTTTGCCAGCGAGCTTGGTGCTGCGGGGCATCAAGTGCGTTACCTCACCCTCGACGATACCCAAGACTTTGCCGATCTCAATGCATTGCTCCAACACTATGTCGCCGAAACCGGCGCGATTAAGTTTGAATATCAACGACCTGACGAATATCGACTCCTCGCGCAATTAAGCCAGTTGAAGTTTGCCAATGCCGTAGTGAATAGCGTCGATACCGAGCACTTTTTATTCCCCTTTGACGAAATTGATAGGGAGTTTCCCCAAGGGCAACACAGGCTGATGGAGCATTTTTACCGGCGCATGCGCAAAAGATTCAATATCTTAATAGCGGATGGAAAGCCCGTTGGTGGACAGTGGAATTTTGATACAAGCAACAGGCAAAAGCTCAAATCCCAAGATATCAAATCGCTCCCAACACCCTTGATGTTTGGCCACAATGTGCAAGATATTCTCGAGCGCCTTCAACGCCATGGGATTAATACTATGGGCAAGGCGGATACGCGTTTACTCTGGCCGATAAACCGCACACAAAGCCTCGAATTACTACAGTATTTTTGTGAGTACTGCCTACCAGCCTTTGGCCGCTTTCAAGATGCGATGACCCAGCAACATCCGGCGCAGTGGAGCCTGTACCATAGTCGGCTGTCCTTTAGCCTAAATGCTAAACTTATCAGCCCATTAGAAGTAATCAATGCGGTGATTGAGCACTATCATGCCAATCCTTTTATTGAGATAGCCCAGGTCGAAGGCTTTGTTCGGCAAATCCTCGGCTGGCGTGAGTATGTGCGCGGTATCTATTGGGCGAATATGCCCAACTACGCCAACATTAATGCCCTAGAGGCCACGCGCAAGCTGCCCGACTATTTTTGGCATGGCAAGACTCGAATGAATTGCCTGCGCCATGCTTTATCTCAGTCGCTCGATTACGCCTATGCCCATCATATTCAACGCTTAATGGTGATTGGCAACTTTTGTCTATTAACCGAAATCGCCCCCGATGAGGTGGATAAATGGTACTTAGGCGTATATGTGGATGCGATTGAGTGGGTCGAAATGCCCAACACTCGCGGCATGGCGCTATTCGCCGATGGCGGCATCGTCGGCACTAAACCCTATGCCGCAAGCGGCAGTTATATCAATAAAATGAGTGATTACTGTGGCAGTTGTCATTACAAGATAAAAGAACGTAGCGGCGCCCTCGCCTGCCCATTAAATAGCCTGTATTGGCGCTTTATGGATAAACACCGCGCACAACTCACCCATAATCCACGCATCGCCATGCTGTACCGCACTTGGGATAAAACCGATGAGGCGACAAGGCAGGCCATTCTGGCAACGGCCGAACAGCATCTCGCGCAACTTGAACGCCTATAAAGGCTTATTCGCATGGGAGAAACGCGATGAATATTTTAGTGTTAGGCGGTAGCGGCGGCATAGGTCACGCCATAGTGAATACGCTGCGCGAAACCTATCCTGAGGCCATAATTCATGCGACCTATAGACATCATCAGCCAGATACAGGGCGAGACGATGGCGTTATCTGGCATCAGCTGGATATCACCTTTGAGGAGGAGATTAAGCAACTGAGTCAAAACATTCCCCAGTTAGATTGGCTAATCAACTGTATTGGGATGCTGCACACCGAGGATAAGGGGCCAGAAAAAAGCGTGCAGGCAGTCGATGGGAATTTTTTCCTGCACAATATCAAGCTTAATACGCTGCCGAGTATGATGCTGGCAAAACACTTTGAACCGATGTTAAAACGCAGTGCGTCGGCAAGGTTTGCCGTGGTATCGGCCAAAGTCGGCAGCATTAGTGATAACAGATTAGGTGGTTGGCACAGCTATCGAGCCTCGAAAGCGGCGCTGAATATGCTCCTTAAAACGCTATCGATTGAATGGCAAAGAACGATGAAACACTGCGTGGTGCTAGCATTGCATCCCGGCACTACGGATACGCCATTATCCAAACCTTTTCAGCAGAACGTACCCAAACAAAAGCTGTTTACACCAGAGTACGTCGCCCAATGTTTGGTGAGTATTATCGCCAATGCCACACCAGCACAAACGGGCAGCTTTTTGGCCTACGATGGTACTGAGCTGCCTTGGTAGCGATACAAGCGCTTAGCACAGATACGGATTAACCTTGGCAAAAATAGGCATAATTGATTCGGCTGCCTTGCCCCCATACAGCCGTCCAAGTATTCACATCGCTCATATAGCCAAAGTGGATTGACTGCGATATATCGCATGATTCTTGAAAAGGCGCCTTGTTGTCATTAATAAATTGTACCGAAGCCACCAAAATATCACTGCATTCCTCATCGTCGGCAACTAACCAAATAAAGTCTTCGCGACAATCTTCCCTAGCAACCATCTCTTCAGGGGAATAGAAGTCCAGCTTTTGCTTGAGTCTTTGCCACTGCTCGGGCGAAACATTGCAAGAGATCGCTAGCTTATCAAGCACCCCAGCACCACCTGCCCAAAAGGATAAATCAAAGTCTAACTGCTGCGGATCGGGGGCAAAGCCCAATAGGTTTTCAATCACTTGCAAGCTTTTGGCTAAATCGGCATCGGGCCTGCGATAACGCACTTCAATACCATCATACTCATGCATGCGACGACTCCTTCCTTGGGCGAATTCTCGTTTACTTAAGCGGCCCGGTTTCACTCACAGGTTTCTTTAATAATTTACGTTGCAGGGTGCGACGGTGCATCCCCAGTTGGCGGGCGGTAGCCGACACATTGCCTTGATTGGCATTAAGCACTTGCTGAATATGCTCCCATTCTAGCCGTTTAGGGCTGAGCGGCGAGTCATCGATTTCATCTTCTGGCAGTGCGCTCGCCTGACTATTGACCTCGAAGGCCGCCAACAAGGTTTGGGTATCGACGGGTTTAGCAAGATAGTTATCGGCGCCGAGGCGAATCGCCTCTACCGCGGTAGCAATGCTGGCGTAGCCCGTTAGCAACACCATAATCACCTTAGGCAATAGGTTACGCAGGGGCACGATTAAGCTCAGGCCATTGGCCTCGGCCAGTTTCATATCCAGCAGGATATGGGTTGGGCAAAATTCCCGCGCCACCAGCAGCGCATTACTGGCATCGTGACTTAAGCGACATTCGAAACCATGGCGAGTCAATCGCCGCGCTAATACTCCCGCAAGCGCTTGATCATCTTCAATAATCAATAGCCGTTTCATAGCGCCTCCGTCGTCGTGGTCGATGCATTAGGCTGCAAGAGAGTAAAACGAATTTGCGCCACTGTGCCCCCTTGAGGATGATTAGCGAGGATCAACTCCGCCCCCAAACGCTCGAGGCTGGCATGGCTCAGCAGCAAGGCCACGCCTAAGCCTTTGGGGCTCTCGATTAATAAGGTCCCCAATTGTGGCAATAATGAGGGAGCGATACCCGCGCCATAATCACGGATCTGCAAATAGATCTGCCCTTCGCTCGGCGCGCTATCTAGGCTGATATCCACTTGGGCGACGCCCAAGGTTTCGGCGCTGGCGCGGGCGGCATTTTCAATCAAGGCCATAATGGCTGGGGTTAGGCTCATATCGGTTAAGATCTGTTGCTCTTCCAACTGCTTAGGGGCGCAGGTGATCAACCAATTGAGTTCGGTCTGCGGCATCAACAACTGGGTTTTCTGCTTTAATCCGGCCACCAGCTCGGTGATCTTTTGTGGCCGCTGACGGCGGTCGCGAATCGACTCAGTCGCCAGCCGAAGCTCGGTTAAGGTATGTTCACAGCGACCTAATGCGGTCTCCATTTCAACAACAGTAATCGAAGGTTCGGGTTGTTCGTCCCTTAATTCGTCGAGCAATAATCGCAGTGTCGATAGCGGCGTCGCCAATTGATGGGCCATTTGCGCAGAAACGGTGCCGAGCGCCAACAATTGCTCCTGCCGCAGTTGTCCTTCGCGCATATAGGCAAGCTGCGCATCCTGACGCCGCATGCGCTTGGCAATTAACGCCACACTCGTGGTCAACACCAGCGCCGAAATCACAAAGTTAAACCACATGCCGAGGTAGTGGGAGCTCATATCCATACCGTGGTGATGCATTTGCGACTCAGGCACGGTAAAAATCATCAGGCTATAGGCAAGCGTAGAGATCGCCGTTAGGCTCCAAGGCGCCCAAATCGGCAGAGTCACGGCGGCGAGCGCTATGGGTAATAGCAGTAAGGAGATAAACGCATTGGTCGCCCCGCCCGAAAAATACAGCCAAGAGATCCAAAACAAGGTATCGAGACTTAAGGCAATAAACAGGCCGCGCTCTTTCGCAAACAAGGGCTTACGTAATGCCAAGGTGAGCGACAAATACAACACCTCCAGTACAAACACATGCACTAGGGGCTCCATTTGCAAACTCAGGCCAAAGGTGTCGGCGGCAAATAACGTCAAACCGATTTGCAGCAATAAGCCTAAGGTTCTAAGCAGCGCCACTTGGTCGGCGGCTTGCAAATTTGTGCCTAAAATCTTAACCATGGTGATTCCTTAAACGACAGCCTACCGCCGCCAATGCCGCGCAGGATTGGCTAAGCGCCTGACTAAGCCCAGCCTTAAAATCAAGCTCAGAGTAAATCCCCTGCGCCGCTAAACGTCCACAACTTAAGGTGCAATTTTGCGGCCTTTTAGCGCTATCCATGGGGGTTTGCTCAGGAAGTAAATGCGCGCTATCTATCCCTAGCAGTTCACCTAAGCTGAGCAGCATTTGGTATTTAGTCATGGTTTGCGTGGCACTAAAATGGTAAATCCCTGACACATCGGCAGCATGTAACTGCCGCTGAATGAGCTTAGCAATGGCATTGGCAATATCCGCCGTCGATGTTGGCGCACGAATGGCCCAATGGTCGACCCGCTGTGGCCTGCTATCCAACAATTGATTGATGAGTACCAATACCGCAGACTCGCTCAGTTGAGTCACTTCACCGTAGAGGATAGGTAAGCGTAATACCGCAAAACCGCTGTCGGCGTTCAGCACACTGGTTTCGCCCTGCAGTTTAGACTCGCCATAAAAGTTGACCGGATTGGGCACGGCATCTTCGGCATAGGGCGGCGTTGTGCCATCAAACACATAGTCGGTAGAAATATACAGCAACCAAGCTTGCTGCGCCTTGGCGACCTCGGCTAAGGTTTGGCTGGCGCTGAGATTCAGCGCTAAAGCGTGCTCAGGCGAGCGCTCGGACACATCGGGGCGACGCTCGGCGGCGCAGTGTACTATCACCTCGGGCTGCTCACGGGCAATAAAAGCTTCAACCTCCGCGGCTTGGGTTAGATCGAGCCGATGAGTCCCCGCCTCGGCGCGGCTAAAACCTGTGGCAATCACCCTATGACCCGCAGCGGTTAACTGTTTGACGACCGCCCTGCCGAGTAATCCGGTTGCGCCCGTTACCATAATGTTTGCCATATTGCCCCGCGATCCTTAGCCATTCATTTGGCTCATAATTCTAAAAGCTTTTCATATTCAACGCACTTGTTTACTCTTATTTGCCTGTGCTTAACCGCATCGAGTTTGTACCACTTAACCCGATTAACGACCAAAAGGCTGAATTTGACTCAAGCACTTCCCCTCATTCTTGCAGGCCCCATGCTGCGCCACTGCGACGCCTCACACTTTACCCTCTGGTTTGTGAGCCGCGAGCCGTTAAGTGAATTACAGCTCACTTTAGGAGAGCAAAGTTACCCGTTAGCAGAGGAAGAAGTGCACTGTGTGCCACTCGGTCAGCATGCCTTCCAGTATTTACTTCGCCTGTCGCGCCCCAAACTGCTTACGCCCCAAACGGTTACCCAATATCGCGTCTCGGCCAAGGGGATTGATGACCTATTTAATAACGTCAAAGCGTTGAGTTATGGCGATGCTAACTCGCCCCATCTTTACCTTAGCCAAACACTGACACAGGTATGGCATGGCTCATGCCGCAATCCCCATCACCACAGTGAGGATGCTTTAGTCGCCGCCGATACCAAACTCGCCCAGCTTATCGATAAAGGTGCGAATGAGCGCCCAGCACTATTGATGCTCAGCGGCGATCAGGTCTATGTGGATGATGTGGCAGGCCCCATGCTATGCGCCATAGGTCAAGTGATTGAAAAACTGGGTTTGCACCATGAAGCCTTTCAGGGCGCCAATATTGCGGGAAGCGAAGTATTAAGTTATCGGCCAGAGCATTTATATTTACGCCATAAGAATCTGCTGCCACGCACCGAATATCCCGCCAAAACCGCGCTCTGGCGCTGGTATATCAATCATCCGATTTTTACTTCATCGATTGCCGAAAACCATTTAGTCAGTCTCAATGAGATGATAGCCCTGTATTTGCTGACTTGGTCACCCGAATTATGGGAGCTTATCGACTTACCCAATGAGGTTGAGGGACTCTCGGCGGCGAATCAGTTACGTTGGCAGCGCGAATGGCAAAATCTATTAGCCTTTAAGGCGGGGCTCAAACAGGTTAGGCGCCTGATGGCGCATATTCCCGTGTATATGATGTTCGATGACCATGATATCACCGACGATTGGAACCTTACCGCCAAGTGGGAGCAGGCGGCCTACGGCCATGCCTTTTCGAAGCGCATTATTGGTAATGCCTTGATTGCCTATACCTTATTCCAAGGTTTAGGCAACGCACCGAGCCAGTTTGATGCCGAGGTTCGGCCGTTGTTAGATGGCTTTTTCACTCGAGCTGCGCCAGACACTCAAGATGAATTAATCGATCTATTACTCAGATTTGAGCAATGGCATTACACCTTAGACACTTCGCCTAAGCTGGTCGTGTTAGATACCCGCACCCGCCGCTGGCGCAGTGAATCCAATCTCGCTAAACCCTCGGGGTTAATGGATTGGGAGGCCTTGATGGATTTACAACAAGCGCTACTCGGCCAATCTAAGGTGATTATCGTCTCCCCTGCGCCCATGTTTGGGGTCAAGGTGATTGAAGCCGTGCAACGCATGGCGACGCTAATGGGTGCCTCGCTGCTGGTCGATGCCGAAAACTGGATGGCACATCCGGGCGCCGCCAATGCCCTGCTGAGTATCTTTATGCACCGCAAGACTCCGGAGCAATTTGTGATCCTCTCGGGGGATGTGCACTACTCCTTCGCCTATGACATCAGCATTCGCTTTCGTCGTAGCAGCCCGAATATTTATCAAATTACCTGTAGCGGGATTAAAAACCAGTTCCCCGAAAAACTACTGCCGTTTTTCGATAAGCTCAATGGCTGGCTTTACGGCCACTTCTCGCCGTTAAACCTCTTCACTAAACGTAAGCGCATGTCGCTGCGCGGTCGGCGCCCTAATGGCGAGCGTAGCAAACGTTTAGTCAACCAAAGTGGGATAGGAATATTGGCGTTAGCTGAAGATGGCGAACCGACAAAAATTGCGGTTTTACATGGGGATATGACCGAGACTCGGTTCGAACCACCGAGGCAGGAATAGCTTAAACTGGGTTGTGTTTTGCCGCTTCAGCGCTAGTTGCACCCGCACCTGAATCCGCTGGTTTAGCGGTGGCTTCTTGGTTAGGCAAGCTCTGTTTAAATAGCTGGGACTCAAGGCGTTTTTGCGGCGTTGCATCATCACGCATCTGGTCCCAAACGCCCTTGGGCTGTAACGACACATCGGTTTGATTGTCAGCATCCTGCATCGCCTCAGCACTCGGTTTCTTCGGCTCGATCACCGCGCTGGCTTTACGGATTTCCGTCGTCAGCTCTTGCACATAGGGATGCTTAGTCCAGCCGCCAAAATACATGGCGCCCAGCAACACCGCGGCACAGAGTAAAATTGAAACGATTGCAGATTTGGTCATTCTATTGAGTTCCTCAAACAATCAGTGTCAGACTCCTTACAGCTCATGAGCATAACAGAGTCTGTATTCTTACCATTGAGGAGGAACTCACACAATCATCTAGCAGCACCCTAGGTTTTCCACTGTGGCAATAATGCTTTCCGCTGATTAAAGCGTTAATCCATCACATTCAATATCGTGCGAGCGATTACTGATTGGATCGATAAAACGTAATCGCTGCGCCAAAAGTTGTAGCGGCTTGCTAAAATCATCCGGCCCTTTAGGGTATAAGGTCGGATAAAAGCGGTCATTTAACAATGGCATACCAAGGCTTTGCATATGGACCCGCAGCTGGTGCGTCTTACCCGTAATCGGGCTTAACTCGAATAAACCAAACTCCCCATGAATCGCCACTAAGCTGATTTCAGAGTGCGTATTTGCCTCACCTTCGACTATCTTCATGGTGAAACTGGGCTCACTGCGTTGCATGCGATTTTTCACCGTCCAATGCAGTGGCAAGGTTAATTCGCCACTGACATATTGCGCCATAATCTCTGGGGTGAGTTTGGCAATCGCTTGATAATCTTTACGGATCGCATCATCGATAAATAGCTGATGATAAATATGCCGCGTCTCGGGGCGAGTCGTCATCAGGATAACGCCTGCGGTTTCCCGGTCTAACCTATGGGCAGGGGCGATAGTGTCTATCCCAGTACTTAAGCGCAACCTGTGTACTAGGCACTCATTGACATAATCGCCGCTCGGGGTAACGGGTAAAAAATGCGGTTTGTAGGCCAAGATAAGATTGTCATCTTGAAACAAAATCGGCGACGCGAAGGGGACTTGGGCTTCGACTGGGACTTCACGGTAGTAATAGGCCCTCGCCGTCGGGCGATAGGGAGTATCCAACCCAATTAAGCTGCCGTCTTGCCAATGCACTTTGCCATCGAGGATCCGCTGGCGCCAAACAGCTTCGCCAATATGGGCATAATGCTCGATCAAAAAAGCAAATACGGTTGGTTTATCAACCACTTCTAAGGGAAGCACTACAAAGGAAGGTTGGGCGGCACGGGCGGTTTGAGTCATAGAAACAACTAGCGGCGATAATGAGCCGCTATTTTAGCCTCTGTGTGGTTTTTCAGTCCACATGGGACTTGATGAGTTGCAGGACAAAATCCATGGTTTTGTGGCAGTCGGGTTGATTCACCAACACTAGCTTATCGCGATTATACATGGGCAACACTTCTAACCAACGTTGGCTCACCCAAGCCGCATCCTCTAAATGCACTTGGGAATACAGCTCCAGCAAGTCAGGATTGACCTCGTAGAATTGCTCTAGGGCGGCACTAATCAGCTCGAACTCCCCTTCTATCGGCTCTTCTTGCCAATTTTGGCAGGGCAAAGTGCGGGACATCCACAGCTTATCTTTCGTCTGTGCCGCCGAGAGAATACTGACTCTTTGGCGCCCCTCTAACACTATGCTGAGGGAGTCATCTTCCAGCTGATTAAAATCGATGATGTCACACTGAGTGGCAGTGGGATAACAGGGCGGAGTCCCACTGGGTTTCATCGCCGCAAAGGCCAAATCGTATTTGCCTTTTAACACATCCGCGACCATGCGTAATTGACCCGGCTCTACCACGCGAACCTCAATCCTTCCCTGTGGCAGCAACAAGGCATCGCGCATAATTAACGCCATTTCTCGTGTTTGCATAGCAACCTCCTGCCCACTCATAGAAGGAAGCGCTCAAAAACTAGCCGCATCCCTTATTAGTTTAGAGTGTAGCAGGAGAAATAATTTCCTTCCTAAAGTCGCTGACAGCAAAAAAGAATTTAGGCTTGCTTGCCACTCTCGCCTTACAGCGGCGCTAAGTGTTCGGTGATATTTCCTTTTTCATACACCTCGGCAAATTCATCGGCTAAGCGCTCGCTCAAGGCAACAGAGCGGCGCCAATACTGCATCCGCTGCGCCGTATCCAATTGCTTAAAGTCTTCACGGTCGGGCACTTTACCAAAGGGTAGCGAAGCCACAAATTCCGCCGAAGGCGCCAGTATCAAAGCATTATGGTAATTGGTGCGTGCACGGCGCCAGGTTAAGGATTTATCGAACCATCCAGGGCTCATATGGGGATAAAAATGCGGATACAAGGTCAGCCCCGTGGCATGGGATAAGGGCAAATCGAAGTGGTAGTCGGTGATGCCACCATCATAGTATTGCCCTGTAGCAACGCCCTCAATTTGAGACACAGGTGCGAGCACTAGGGGAATCGATCCCGTCGCTAACATCACTGAATTCATATTGGTTTCGGTGAGCTTTGCCTGCTGGCTGGGTAAATCCGCAAGTTGCTTAAAGGGCGATGATGCCACTTGCTGACTAAAAACCACTCGCTCGAAATGCCAACCCAAGGTTGTGCGGCTAATGAGGTTGGTCGCGGCCGTCATCGCTAGCCCTGCTGCCAAGGGCAATTTATGGCTAAGGCGATTGATATGTTTAGCCCGGCATGCAATCAAGTGACTGTGAATAAAGGGATGATTCACTATCTCGCGCCCGCCCGTCTCGCCGAGAATGCCTTGAACTATGCCCTTCACCTGCTCGCTCACTTCCTGCGGTGTCGGTATAGTTTCATACCGCTGGCCAATATAGTAATCCTCTAAACGTCCGTAGGCTTGTAGTGGATCCTGCTGCGCCAAACAGGCTAATCGCCACGCCCCCGACGACGCCCCTAAGGTATAAAGCGGTGTCTTGCGCTGCTTAAAGAATTCGGTGAAGAGATACTTATCAAGACCCGCAATCCCTAACCATTTGGGTCCACCGGATGCAGCCAATAGTTGTGTAAAAGCATCGGAATGCAGACCTTGTTTCCTGATAATGTTAAAGGCCGTAGGACCTGCGAGAAAGCGTAATGCGGGCAAAACTTAACTCCTTAAAGAGCCTCAAACCTGAGGTTTAACGCCATTAAAACACAGTCGCCAAGCGCGATAAACCTTCAACATGCCTAGGGCGTGTTGACGTTTCAGGGTTATTTTTGCAGCAATTTGGCTGGCGTTTATGCAAGGCAAAGTCCGTGCTGTGTAGTTATTCTACATAAACGGACGATAACGCAGCAGAAACATCAGCCAAATGCTGCCCGAAGGGTTCGTCTGGCAAGCACTTGCTCTTTGTCACTCGTCATTTGAGTAGAATAACTACACATCATTCCTCGTTTCGCGAGCACGTGCTTGCCAGAACGAACAAAATCTAATCTCGAAACGTCAACACGCCCTAGTGAATCTAGATGATTTTATTCACTTAGCCCATCACATTCAAAGTGGCGACATATTCGACTGGCTTTAAAGAATTATCTAGAACAGTAAGCTCTGAGTTAGTACTTTTCTGTCTAGATGTAACAATTGTTACAGTGATAACCTTCACCCTATCGAATTGTTACTTTCGTTGGTTCAATGTTTTCGTTCCAGCCTAAAGGTTACTCCACATTGAGAGGTTTTATGCGTCCAGCCGTTATCGCATTAGCAGTATCTTCAACTTTGGTTTTTCCTGTCGTACACGCAGAAGAACAGGCCAGCAGCTTTGAGAAAATTGAAGTCGTCGGCTCGCGGATCGCCCTGCGCACCGCAACCGACAGCGTTGCCCCCGTCGATATCATTACCGCGGAGCAACTCGAATCAACCGGTATGACCGAAACGGCTAAGGCGCTACAATTTGCCGCGCCAAGTTACAGCTTCCCCTTCTCATCGGTAACCGATGGCTCAGATGCGGTGCGCCCTGCTAGCTTACGCGGCCTGTCGCCAGACCACACACTAGTACTGGTAAACGGTAAACGCCGCCATGGTTCGGCGCTGGTACATTTAAGCGGCACTGTCGGCAAGGGCTCATCTAACGTCGATTTGAACGCGATCCCGATGACATCGATTAAACGCATTGAAATCCTGCGTGATGGCGCCTCGGCGCAATACGGCTCAGATGCGATTGCTGGCGTTATCAACGTAGTCTTAAAAGATAACGACCAAGGCGGTAGTGTATCGGCTCAAGCGGGCCAAACCTATCTGGGTGACGGTGAACAATGGCGCGTTGGTGTTAACCACGGGATCAGCCTAAACAACGACGGTTTTGTGAATATTGGCGTCGAAGCTCACCATAAAGACAGCACCAACCGCGCAGGCTTAGATCCTCGCCAACAATATCCTAAGCTGCCAGACGGTTCGGATGATCCGCGCGAAGCAACATTCAACCGCAAGAGTCACCAAGTGGGCGACGCCGAATACGATAACTTAGGCTTATTTATCAACGCGGCGCAGCCTTTCTCAAACGACAGCAAACTCTATGCCTTTGGTGGCATTAGCCAGCGTGAAACCAAATCCGGCGCATTTTATCGCCGCGCGCTCGATGCCCGTAACTTGACCGAGCTGTATCCCGACGGCTTTTTACCGCAGATCAATCCTAAGATCATCGATTCATCCTTAGTCCTAGGCTATGAGTTCACCCTCGGTGAATGGAATATCGATACCTCAGCGGGCTATGGCGGAAACTCTTTCGAATACAACATTGTAAACACCCTAAACGCATCACTCGGCCCAGATAGCCCGACGGAATTCGATGCGGGCACACTGTCCACCAGCGAAGCAAACCTGAATATCGATGCCTCGCGCTACTATAACTTTGCCAATGATTCAGAGATCTTAGTGGCAACGGGTGTCTCTTGGCGCCAAAACGGTTATCAGATTGAGGCGGGCGAACCGGGTTCTTATATCAATGGCGGTTATGATAACCGTGCAGCAGGCAGCCAAGGCTTCACTGGCTTTACGCCTGAATCAGAAGTCGATGAAACTCGCGACAATACCGGTGTTTATGTTGAGCTTGAAAACCAATTAACCACAGAGTTTTATTGGGCGGCGGCGCTGCGTTACGAAAACTATTCTGACTTTGGCGGCAACACCAGCTGGAAGCTCGCAGGCCGTTACGACTTCACCGACCATTTAGCCCTGCGCGGCACAGTGAACACAGGCTTTAGAGCGCCGAGCGTACAACAACTGTACTTCAGCAATATCTCGACCCTGTTTAATCCTGATCCGACTACGGGCCAGTTAGTGCCAACAGAATCAGGCACTTTCAACACCTTATCGCCAGTGACTAAGGCGCTAGGCATTAACGAGCTCGACCCAGAGCTGTCGCAATCCTTCAGCTTAGGCTTGGTGTACACCAATGATACGGGCCTAGCCCTAACCTTGGATGCCTATCAGATTTCAATCGATGACAGGATTATCCTCTCAAGCTCAGTGACGCCAAACGACTCACCGGCTGTTGCGGCGGCGCTAGCCAATACCAATGCAGAATCGGCGCGCTTCTTTATTAACGCCGTCGATACTCGTACTCGCGGTGTTGATTTAGTGGTGAGCCAAGATTTTGATCTCGGCAACTGGGGCGATTTACGCGCCAACCTGGCATACGCCTATAACAAAACTGAAATCCAAGATATTCATTTCCCTGAAATTTTGGACGGACTCGGCCCTAAACTCTTCGATAATATCGAACAAACCCGCATGACCTCGGCCACGCCGCACAATACGGGTAACCTAGGTCTGACCCATGAATTAGGTGACTTTAAGACGAACATTCGCCTCAGCTATTTCGGCGATTACACTGTGGGTTACTCAACGGGTGATGTGAATTACAGCGACCAATGGGTGATGGATTTATCCGTGCGCTACGCCGCAACCGATGCCTTAAGCTTCACTGCTGGCGTACAAAACTTGTTTGATGTGTATCCTGAAAAACGCCCTGATGACAATAACTTCAATGGTATTTTCGTCTATCCATTAACCAACACACCGTTTGGATTTAATGGGGGATACTACTTCCTCGAGGCCAAGTACACTTATTAAGCCGCAAACAATGAAAACAGGCCATTTATGGCCTGTTTTTTTATGTCTATCGCTTATGTTCTAACGGCGGTGAACTGATTATAATCTTTACAATTCACTCATTTACTTACGCCATATCGAGTACCCCATGATTGTCGATACCTTAGCTAATGGCCATATTTATCAATCACTCAGCCCACGCATTGCCACGGCATTAGCACATCTTGCCAGCACTGACTTTAGCCAATTGCCTGTTGGCAATTATCCCCTCGATGGCGAGGATATTTTCGTAATAGTCAACGATTACCACACCAAGCCACAATCGACCGAACCCTTTGAAGTACATCAAAAATACATCGATGTGCAGTATGTGGTCAGCGGCGAAGAAGAGTTTGGCTATCTACCATTGGCCGACCAGACACCCTCAAAACCTTATTTCGAAAAGCACGATTACGCCGAGTTCGATTACGAGTCGAATAAAGCCAACGCCTCCTACATTCAACTAAAGGCGGGTATGTTCGCATTATTTTTCCCCGGCGATATGCATATGCCCGGCACGAGTGATACACCGACAGCGGTGCGTAAAGTTGTGATTAAAGTGAAGATCTAACAGCTGTGTGAATAATGACCACAGCCAGCGGTCGGTTTTTAGTGGAATAGCGACTTAAGGGCGCAGTGATATGCGCTTTGGCTATTTCCGAATCGGGCGAAATATTGTTAAAATTGCCACAAATTTAAAGGAGAGTCCCTGAAATGCCTATGTACGTTGTCGGTCACAAGATCCCCGATTCTGATTCAATCTGCGGTGCTATCGCGTTAGCTTATTTAAAAAACCAAATCGGTGAAGAAGCCGTTGCCGCACGTTTAGGTGAATTATCACCCGAAACCGCTTTCATTCTGGAGCGTTTTGGCTTTGAAGCACCAGAATACAAAACCAGCTATGCTGGCGAGCAGGTCTACATTGTTGACCACTCAGAACTAACTCAAGCACCGGACGATATCGCTCAAGCGACTATCGTAGGTATCGTTGATCACCACAAATTAGGCGATCTGACGACTGATACGCCTTTAGAGTGCTGGATCCGCCCAGTAGGTTGCAGCAACACAGTGATCAAGATGATGTACGACTTCCACCAAGTTGCCATCCCTAAAAATATCGCTGGCATCATGATGTGCGCCATCCTGAGCGACACAGTGATCTTCAAATCACCTACTTGCACCACAGCTGACATTCGCTGCGTTGAAGCCTTGGCCGAAATCGCTGGCGTTGAAGACTTTAAAGCCCTGGGCATGGAAATGTTCAAAGTGAAATCTGCCGTTGAAGGCACGCCAGCACGCGATCTCGTGATGCGCGACTTTAAAGACTTCAACATGAACGGTAACTTAGTGGGTATCGGCCAGTTAGAAGTGATTGATCTGTCAGTATTTGATTCAATCAAAGCCGAGCTGGAAGCCGATATCAAAGCCCTGAAGGTTGAAGGCAACCGTCACAGCGTATTATTACTGCTGACCGATATTATGAAAGAAGGCTCAGAGCTGTTAGTGGTTTCTGACGATGCCGATCTGGTTAACCGTGCCTACGGTAAAACCCCAGTCGATGGCAAAGTATGGTTAGACGGCGTATTAAGCCGTAAGAAACAAGTTGTGCCACAACTGCAGGCCGCTTTCGCTTAAGCAACCATTTAGTTGTAATACATAAAAAGCCGAACTCAGTTCGGCTTTTTTGTGCCTTCGATTTAGTCACCACCATAAAATCAGCATGAAACTTTACTCATAAAGCTATCCTAAATTTGGCTACGCCGAGTAAGATGGGATGATTCATTCTCGCACTCTGTTTTAATCATGCCAGAAGCCTTACAACACCTAATCACCGAAATGACACCTTGGTTGCAGCAATACGGTTATCTACTGCTCTTTGTGGCCATTGCCGTCGAGGGATTTGGAATTCCAGCACCGGGACAATCCTTACTGATTGTTGCCAGTTTATTGGCCGCGACGGGGCAAATGTCGCTGCCATTAGTCCTCATCGTTGCCTGCGCCGCTGCTCTAAGTGGCAACAGTTTAGGCTATTTTATTGGTCGCCGCTTCGGCGAGGTATTGCTGCGAAAAGGTTGGATAAAGCCGCAGCTTGAGGACAAGATCCACTGTGTGAT
Source organism: Shewanella sp. FJAT-51649 (assembly GCF_019457435.1). Lineage (NCBI taxonomy): Bacteria > Pseudomonadati > Pseudomonadota > Gammaproteobacteria > Alteromonadales > Shewanellaceae > Shewanella > Shewanella sp. FJAT-51649. The sequence continues at coordinate 4,301,056 of NZ_CP080411.1, forward strand.
TGGCCAATATGGCATTGCAGCATTAGTGCTCAGCCGCTTTGTCGAAGGGCTTAAGCAGTTTATGTTTATTGGCTGTGGGCTAGCCAAAATGCCCTTTAAGCAATTCGTGATGGGAAACCTACTCGCCACCAGCATTTGGGTAACGCTTTTTGGCTTAGGTCCAGTATTCATCCGCGATGAAATCGCCCCAATACTCGCGTTTTATCATCAACATAAATACCCTACATGGGCGATCGTTAGCCTGCTTTTAGTCCTTTTACTTCATTTTAGTTGGCGTAAATGGCAGGTTAAACATCAGTAAGGCGAATACGATCCTTTACTCAGTCTTGACCTTAGGTTGAGGCTGAGTCGGCTCATTCGACGGAGTCTCGTTAGCAGTATTTTTCTGAAGTTGAGGTTCGGCATTGATTATTGATTGCTTGTCCGTGGACTCTGTTACCTCTTGTTTGGTCTTATCACCAACTTCACTCGGTTTACCCTCCGTCGCTTGCGGCTGTGTTTGTTCATCGGCTTGTGGCGGCACTACAGGGGAATGCTCCTCAATCAGTGTTTGCTTCTCTGGCGCCTCTTGTGAATCTGTTGAATCTTGTGGCTTAGGTTGTTCGCCTTCAGGTAGCGGCTCGACTAGCACCATGGGTTCTGCTGGGGCACTTGTTTGCGTATCCGAAGTGCTAGCCGCTTCCGAATCGGGCGCCAACGTGGCTAAATCTTCATTAGCAGGGCTTTCGACCGCATGTTTAGGCAGTTGATTTCGATATAAATCAATCATACCCATGACTTCGGATAGCGCCTTGGCGTGGTCAGGCGTTAAGATCCCATTATGCCCAGAAACAATTTCATCGGACACGGCCAGCACCCATACTGCCTGCATATTGGCGTCGGGACAGGTTTGCACGCTGCGCCGCGCCTGCAGGCGAGCACGGATTTTCCAGCCCGAATGCGGCAAGGTCATCATACAACCTGGAATTTGATCGTGAGCCATTAATGCCGAAGGCATCTTCATCGGGGTCGAACAATTACCGCCGGAACATTTATCGATGTCGTGGGTAATTGCCCAAGAGTTGCCCAGCGCCCGCTCGCCGTCCTTGATGTAATTAAAGGCCTCTTTTACCGCAAAATCGCCCTTAGATTGCAGCACCACCATACTCGGTTTTTGCCCATCTAAGCTCATCAGAGTATCAAGTGGTTTAAAATCCTGCGCCGGCGCGGCGGGGTTTAACAGTAAGAAAAGATTAGGATTATCCTGCTCATTATCGATGGCTGCCTTGATTCTATCTTTACTGGCGTGCAGCACCACTAAGCCGCCAAGGCTGTGACCAATCACGGTATAACGCAGTAATTGATGTTCAGCCACTAACCCATCCAGCTTATCCAGCAATTGCGATAGCCCGGTTTGCCCTATGCGTTTGGCCACGGCTTTACGCTGTAAAATGGTCGGAAAATCCAGCGGCTCAATCCAACTGGTGGCATCCTCTGAGCCATCGAGCCAAAAGGGGTCCAGCTTGTCGCCTCGCCAGCCTATGTATAAACCCAATAGGTTACGCTGGGAGTCGGATGCCGCCATCTGCTGATAAAACTGCTCGAACGCGACAAAGTTTTCGTCCGTCGGATTTGCGCTGTGGTGCCAGCCGTGGACAAATATCAGCAGTTCGGGAGCCGTGCCATTATTGGGTTGTAAAATCCGCGCCTTGAGCCCTTGCCATTGTCCATCGTTGTGTGGCTGACCTTGATCGTTAAATTCAATCACATGCAGATTTTGCGTAGCAATATCAGGGCCGGGAATGTGATAGGCTTGGTCAGGAATAAAAGGAAGCAAAATACCGAGGGACAACAACATTAAAAACAGTAGCTTGTACTGCGTAAACTTCTTAAGGCTCATTTATGACAACTAAATTGTGGCCAGACTAGGCCAATATAGACACGCTGCTGGGGCTAACAGCAAAATTGGCCAAATTATACGCTAACCCCAAATTTCCAGCTAGAGCCGACGACGCCTTTTATCATCATGCTTACTCGAGTTAGCGCCAGGTGTCGGGCAGCTTCACTTGGCTCCAAAGGTCATCGCACAATGACGCGGTATGTTGCCACTGACCGCCGCAAATCCATTTCACTAAGGCATCGCCTACCTGTGGATAGGCGATTGGACTTGGCGATGCCGCCTTGAGCCAACGTTTGACCACGCCCGTATCCAGACTCATCATACTGTCACCCGCGCCCAATAATTGGAGCGCGGCCACATTCGACAACTGTTCAAATTGACCAATCAGCGGCTTGACCAACAACTTCTTACCTAAGGTCAGCGCCTCGCTCGCCAACTCAAATCCCGCATTACCAATCACCCCACCGCAGCTCGCTAAGTGCTGTTTAAATCCGTCACGGTTAAAACCATGCCATTGAATATGGTCGGCAAGCGATGCTGTCGGCTGCTTAGCGTGATACACCAAGAATTGATAATCCGTAAAAGGCTTAAAAAATGCGGCGATCGCATCCGCCTCTTCGAAGGGTAAATACACCAGAATTTGATGGGTATGTTCAATCGGGCTGGCATCGACTTCAACAAAGGGAGGTAGGATCGGAAAACCAAAATGATGCCAATGACACCCCAGTGCCACATCGACCGGCGCAAAGTAGTTGAGTAGTAACTCATTAAACCAAGTGCTTCCCAACTTAGGCACAGGATGCGTCAAGGCCGCTTGATGACTTATCCCAATAGAAGGGACGCCTTGGCGCCTCGCCGCCCATGCAGATACGGGTTCAAAATCATTCAGTACTAGGTCGTAGCAACTCAAATCCAATGCTTGGATATCCTTAAGCAATGATAAAGAGCAATTCTGTCTTACCGTTTGTGGCACATTCACCCGCCCAGAGTGGGTTGCAAAGGTCATTCCCGCCTGTACGCGATACTCCCCAAAACACTCCATATCGAAAAATTGCTCAGGCTTACGCCCCGAAAACAAAAAGTCGACTTGAATATTGTGCTCAATTAAGGCTTTTGCCATCACTCGAGCACGACTTAGGTGGCCATTCCCTGTGCCTTGAACTCCGTAGAGTATTCGCATTACTTATCCTTTAATTGTGAATGAAAGAGTGGTGAATCAAGGAGATATCCAACGAATAAGCGCCTGATTTGGGTTAAATCACGGGATGTACCAGCAGCACAGCCCCTGTGCCTAACAGGGCGCCGGCAACAATATCTGAAGGGTAATGCACCCCAAGTACAATGCGTGAGGCACCAATACAGAGCGCCCACAGGTAAGCAAGAGGCGCAGCCACGGGATACACCTGCGCCACACTCGTGGCCATCACAAAGGCGGCCGCCGTGTGGCCCGAAGGTAGGCTGAATCTGTCTGAAGGTTCGAATCCCTTCTCAAACCCAACCAAGGCGTGACAGGGCCGAGTGCGGCGAATGCTATTTTTGAGTAATAAGTACAGCGGTAATTCAACCAAAAAACTCGCCAACAGCAGATTGAACAGGCTCTGTCCTTGGGAGTGTGTCAGCATCAACCCGACGGCAAGGTACAGATACACATGCCCATCTCCAGTTGCCGATATCCGCTTCGCCCAATCATAAACACCGTGACGTTGGCTCAAACCCACAATGCGATAAAACATGCGCTTATCTAAGTCTGTAATGTAACTCAACATAAAACAGGCTCCTTGCTGGCATGCCAGCGAGTATCATGGCGATGTTAATGAGTGCATTCTCTCGACAGCCGTTAGCGTCTGCATGTTTTAACGCCCTGTCAGACGACTATTTCACGATAGAACCCCACGCTAAACCCTATGGCGACTTAAACAGATATTGCTTAAGTACTCAGTGTTAAGGTGAGACTAAGAACTGCCGATGACGGCAAAGTGACATCCGGCCTAAAGTTTTATGACATTCGCGCAGAGGAAATGAATCGCAAGGGATGAAGTAATGACGACAAAGATAGGAAAACGTGCAGGGAGATATAGTGCTGCCCTGATGCTAAGCTCGGGCAACACTGTCGGAAAACCTTCAAGCGACGGCTTGTTCCAACGCTTTGGCGCGATAAATTTTCGTCAGATGATAGATATTGATACAAGCTACGAAAGCGTTCATACCTGCAACTGGCCAGGCTGAAATAAATACGCCGTAGATAACAAACAGGGTACAACCGACAAAGTTTAACCATCTTAACCAGATGATGTTCTTCATCATAAGTGAAATTGCCACCATCACTGAGGCAAAATAACCAATAATTTCAATTGTGTTTACAGCTTCCATAGGCACCTCTCGAAGGCCCTCTACCGTCCATAAGCGTACCGGGGGGTCCTTGCCCCTAAAGCAAATTAAGTTAAGTAAGTTAATTTAAACTTGGGATATAATACCAAAACACGCAACAGAGTTGTAATAAAAAACCGTTATTTAATGACCGATATCAAGTTTTGAGGACAAACCCCTGTTAAGTGACGAAAGTTTACAACAGAAGTGTTAACCCCCAAGTGCAACAATACCGTGATTGATAACACTTTTCTTTTCAGTAATCCCTTTTATACTGGCGTAAACTCGCTAAACTGTACGCAACGCGGATCAATAGGAGTGTAAATATGGAATACAACACCTCAGAACTATGTGACATGTACTTAGATGTCGTAGATGTAGTCGAGCCCATGTTCAGTAACTACGGTGGTTGTAGCTCTTTTGGCGGTTCTATCAGCACAATTAAGTGCTTTGAAGACAACGGCCTAATCACCGAGGTCTTACAAGAAGATGGCCAAGGTAAAGTCTTACTGGTTGACGGTGGTGGCTCATTACGCCGCGCCCTGATCGATGCTTCTATCGCTGAAATCGCAGTCAACAACAACTGGGAAGGCATTATCGTTTACGGTTCAGTACGCGATGTGGATGCACTGGAAGAGTTAGATATCGGCATTCAAGCCCTGGCCTCAATTCCAGTGGGTGCCGATGGCAATTCTGTGGGCGAAGTGGAAATTCCGGTCAACTTTGGCGGCGTAACCTTCCTCCCAGGCGATCATATCTATGCCGATAATACTGGCATTATCCTGTCGCCAGAACCACTCGACATTGAGTAATGACAAATTGCTTATCAAGAAAGCCAGCTAAGCTGGCTTTTTTATTGGCTGTTTTTCGCTAAGTCCCATTGAATATTCGTCCTTGGGTACGCCACAATATCCCAGTCCCTACCGATAAGAATACGAATCCATGTCTGAATTTATTCCATTTACTCAAGCCGATGTCGCCAGCTTAGTGAGCCCAAGAGCGGGTGAAACCAAAATTGGCCAATGTGTGCATTTGGCCAATCACGAACATCCGCTCGAGGCGATACTCGCCACAGCCAAAGCCCACGGGGCGCAATTTGCCATTTTAGGTGTTGGGGAAGATATCGGCCCTCGAGCTAACCTAGGTCGAGGCGGCGCCACCGATGCCTTTACCACCAGCATGCGCCAATGGTTGAATTTACAATCGAATCGTTTTCTTTCGGGCGCCGAATGCCTGATTTTAGGGCAAGTTCATACGGCGGATCTGCAATTACAGGCGCAGGATGGCGAAGGCGCAAGCCTACCCCATCTACGCCAGGCGGTTGAGCAACTCGATGAACGGGTGATTAGCATCGTTAGCGCCATACAAGCGGCTGGACTTGAACCCATACTGATTGGCGGCGGTCACAACAATGCCTACGGTCTGTTAATGGCGACTTCGGCCCATTATCAACGCCAAGTTGCCGCGGTGAATTTAGATCCGCACAGTGATTTCCGTCTACTCGAAGGGCGCCACAGCGGTAATGGCTTTAGTTATGCAGCCGATCGCGGCGCGCTGGGTTATTACCATGTGCTCGGTTTACACGAGCTCAAAAACAGCGAGGCAAATTTACAGCAACTGTCTGACTTTGGTGGCACTTGGCATAGCCTGCAACAGATTTGGATTCGTCGCGAAGTGAGCCTCGCTGAGGCGCTACAGGAGATTGCCGGCAAACTCAATCACACCGCCCTGCCCGTTGGATTAGAGCTCGATGTCGATGCCATAGCAAAAATGCCCAGCAGCGCCTCAACGGCGGCGGGCATTCCGCTGCTCGATGCCGCGCACTATATCAGTTACATCGCCAGCCATTGTCCCTGTGCTTATTTGCACTTAGCCGAAGCCGCGCCGAGCTGCCATGAGGCGGGAATTGAAGCCGGATTTAGGGATGTCGGCCAGAGTATCAGCGAGTTAATCTATGCCTATGTGCAGGCAAGGCGTCATTTTTTAGCCCAATAGCATGTTAAGCTTGCGCCCTTGTGGGCGCTAAGCTATTCACCAAATCCTGATATTGTGGTCTAATGCCAATCCATTTTATCGGGTCGGCGCACTCAACATTGGCCAATGCCAAACGCCTCAAGCCAACGCCTTGAGGAGAGTTTACTAACTCGATCACAGAGTGATAGATCAAAGATTCAGCAAATGCAGGCGATGGCTTACACTCGCCACTAATACTTTGCAAAACAATAGGAATACATTGATGTCTGAGGGCGAATCTAAAAATACCCACTTTGGTTATAAAACCGTAGAGGCGGATAAAAAAGCCGATCTCGTTGCCGGCGTGTTTCATTCGGTTGCCGCCAAGTACGATATCATGAATGACGTTATGTCCTTCGGTATTCACCGTTTTTGGAAGCGTTACACCATTGAAGTCTCTGGCGCGCGTCCTGGCATGAAAGTACTCGACCTTGCGGGTGGTACTGGCGATTTAACCGCTAAGTTCTCCCATTTAGTGGGCGAAAAAGGTGAAGTGGTATTAGCGGATATCAACGATTCTATGCTGAAAGTGGGCCGCACTAAACTGCGTGACCGCGGCATCGTTGGCAATGTGAGCTATGTGCAAGCCAACGCCGAAGCGCTGCCTTTCCCCGATAACCACTTCGATATCATCACGATCGCCTTTGGTCTGCGTAACGTGACCGATAAAGACGCGGCGCTGCGTTCAATGAACCGCGTGCTTAAGCCTGGCGGTAAGTTATTAGTGTTAGAGTTTTCTAAGCCACAGCACGAGTTGATGCGTAAAGTCTATGACTTATACAGCTTTAAAGTGCTGCCGAAAATGGGTGAAATCATTACTAAAGACGCGGACAGCTATGAGTATTTAGCCGAGTCGATTCGTATGCACCCAGACCAAGAGACCCTCAAGCAAATGATGGTCGATGCGGGCTTTGAACAGGTCGATTACACCAACATGACCGACGGCATTGTTGCCCTGCACCGCGGTTATAAATTCTAATGATGCCGCAAGAAGTGGTGTTACTTGCCTGCGCCGCCATTGAGACGGGTCTGAAGCAACTTCAGACCCAAGTTGGCGACGCCTATGCTCGTCAGCGTCAGTTACATGGCAAAGTCTTTCGCATTCAATTATCACAACTCAGTTGGCCAATTTACTTGGTCTTCGCTAAAGAAATCCAAGTGCTGAGTCGCTATGAAGGCGATGTGGATGTCAGTCTGCATGCCGATGCCACGACGCTCTACCGCGTGACAGAGGGTGCTAACCTCACCGAACTCATCAAGCAAGATAAGCTCAGCCTCGAAGGTGACCTCAATCTGTTACAAAGCTTCAGCCATTATCTGCGTAGCATAGAGTTTGATTTTGCCGAGCCACTGTCGCGCTATTTAGGCGATGGGCCGACCCATAAACTGCTGAGCACGGGACTGCAGGCTAAAACCTTAGCACTTGAGGTACTGCGTAAGACCCGCTCGCATTTGGGGCAACTTGCTATCGAAGAATATCGCCTTGCGCCACACCGGATTGAACTCATTCATTTTTGCGATCAAATGGATGACTTAGTTGACGATACTCGTGCGCTCGAACAACGGATTGCCAAATTAAGAGACCAAATTAAGCCATGACCCTTGCCAGTATCCGCCGCGGTTATCATGTCATTAAAACCCTACTGCAATATGGGTTAGATGACGTATTACCGCCAAAGATGACCCCTTGGTACTTTAAACTCGCACGCAACAGCCTTTTTTGGATCCGCAATAAGCACAAAGGCAAATCCGGTGGCGAGCGTTTAAAGCTGGCGATGCAAGAGCTTGGCCCCGTGTATATTAAGCTCGGGCAAATGCTGTCAACCCGCCGTGACTTACTCAGCGATGAGTGGGCCAATGAGCTTGCCATGTTGCAGGATAAAGTTCCGCCCTTCGATGGCGCTTTGGCGCGTCAAGCGATTGAAGCCGAACTTAAAGCCCCCATCGAGAGCTACTTCGACGACTTTGACGAAACACCATTAGCCTCAGCCTCGATTTCCCAAGTGCATACCGCCACGCTTAAATCCAACGGCAAGGCCGTGGTATTAAAAGTGCTGCGCCCGAATGTAGAAACTAAAATCCAAGCCGACTTATTGTTGATGTCGCAAACGGCTAAGGTCATCGATTATCTCCTCGGTGAAGGGAATCGCCTGCGCCCCTCTGAGGTGATTGAAGATTACCGCGTGACTATTTTAGGTGAGCTCAATCTTAAGCTTGAAGCACTCAATGCCATTAAGCTGCGCAATAACTTCCTCGACTCAGACGCGCTCTATATTCCGTATGTTTACGAAGAGTTTTGCTATCCACGTTTAATGGTGATGGAGCGCATTTACGGTATTCCGGTGTCGGATATCGCCGCGCTGAAGGCACAGGGCACTAACTTTAAACTCTTGGCCGAGCGTGGCGTGGAGCTGTTTTTCACCCAAGTGTTCCGCGATAACTTTTTCCATGCCGATATGCATCCAGGGAATATTTTTATCTCCCGCGAACATCCCGAGAATCCTTATTATATCGGCCTTGATTGCGGCATTATGGGCACTCTCAGCGAAGTCGATAAGCGCTATTTAGCGGAAAATTTCCTCGCGTTTTTCAATCGTGATTACCACCGTATCGCGCAGCTGTATATCGAGTCGGGTTGGGTATCGGAAAAAACCGATCTACAAGCCTTCGAACAAGCCATCAAAGTCGTTTGTGAACCTATGTTTAACAAGCCCTTAGATGAAATCTCCTTCGGCCATGTGTTATTAGAACTATTCCGCACCGCACGCCACTTCGATATCGTCGTGCAGCCTCAACTCGTGCTGCTCGAGAAGACATTACTCTATATCGAAGGCTTAGGACGTCAGCTCTATCCGCAGCTGGATCTCTGGCAAACGGCGAAACCCTTTTTAGAACAGTGGATGGCCGAGCAAGTGGGCCCTAAGGCAATGTTTAAAAAGGTATCCACAAAACTGCCATATTGGTCTGATAAGCTTCCGGAATTCCCTGAGCTAATTTACGATAACCTTAAATTAGGCAGGAAATTGCTGAGTTCTCAGCAACAAATGCTAGATAAGTATCTGAAATATCAGCAGCAAGCACACAAGAGTAATTACTTGCTCATCACTTCTGCAATTTTATTGATCTGCGGCACGTTATTGTTCAACCAAGACGCTACACTGTGGAGCCCTTACGTGTGTCTGATTTCAGGCGCGGTGTTGTGGATTATCGGATGGCGATCTAGGCCAAAGAATCGTAAATTTTAGCTAGCACTAATTAATCAGAGGTTCATAATAGAACCGATATCAATTAAGAGGATACCTTCATGGGTGGCATTAGTATTTGGCAACTTCTTATCATCGCGTTAATCGTTGTCTTATTGTTTGGAACAAAGAAATTACGCTCTTTGGGTGGTGATTTAGGTGGTGCTGTTAAGGGCTTTAAAAACGCTATGTCTTCAGACGAAGATAAAAAAGCGTTAGAAGATGCTGAAGCAGCAAAATCCGTGCAAACAGCACAATCTGCACAACCAACCCAACAGGCGACTGAAAAGAAACCTGAGTCTAACAAAGAACAGGCGTAACTCTTTATGTTTGACGGTATCGGCTTTATGGAGCTGCTGCTGATCGGTGTTCTGGGGCTTGTGGTACTTGGCCCCGAACGTCTACCGGTTGCAGTACGTTCAGTAACAGGTTGGATCCGCGCGATGAAACGCATGGCCAACTCAGTCAAAGAAGAACTTGAGCAAGAGCTAAAGATCGAGCAGTTGCACGCCGACCTCAAAAAAGCAGAGAGTAAAGGTCTATCTAACCTCTCACCCGAACTGCAAGAGTCGATCGACCAGTTAAAGCAAGCAGCACAGTCAGTGAATCGCCCTTACCAAGTGCAAGATGTTCCCGCACCGGAAAACCAGATCCACAACCCTGCGAGCCAGAGTGTTTCTACAGAGGCGAGTCCTACGGCTTCCTCCGCCCCCACTAGCGAATCCAATCAGGGCGAGGATACCCGTTCCAACCCGAAAGCTAACGGATAATTCATGTCGCAACAGCAGCCACTTATCAGCCATTTGCTTGAACTCAGGTCCAAGCTGCTTAAATCCATTGCCAGTGTGTTAATCGTGTTCATTTGTAGCGTGTATTGGGCAAATGATATTTACCACTACATGGCAATCCCTTTAATGCAGTCTTTGCCCTTAGGTGGCAGCATGATTGCGACCGATGTCGCCGCACCTTTCTTCGCCCCTTTCAAACTGACGTTAGTCCTGTCTTTTTTTGTGGCAGTACCCTACGTGCTCTATCAAATTTGGTCCTTCGTGGCGCCCGGTTTGTATAAGCATGAAAAACGCTTAGTCATGCCGCTACTCTTCAGTAGCACAGTGCTGTTTTACTTAGGGATCGCCTTTGCGTATTTCGTTGTATTCCCTGTGGTATTTGGCTTCTTTGCCAACACGGCCCCCGAGGGTGTGCAAGTAGCAACCGATATCAGCAGCTATCTCGACTTTGTGCTGAAATTGTTTTTTGCATTTGGCCTATCCTTTGAAATCCCGGTTGCCGTAGTCCTGCTTTGCTGGGCGGGTGTCACCACGCCTGAAGATCTCAAACAAAAACGCCCTTATATCATTGTCGGCGCATTCGTGGTGGGCATGCTGTTAACGCCACCGGATGTTATCTCCCAGACTATGCTTGCCGTACCAATGCTGTTATTGTTCGAAGGCGGATTATTTGCGGCTCGTTTTTACAGTAAAGCTGATGACGAGTCCGACGAAGAAGAATCAACGAACGACTAATGCCTTAATCGGCATTAGAGGAAAATAATAATAAGGAAACTGGGATGCGTTTTACTCTACTGACTGGTGCAGTGTTACTGGTATCTGCACAGGCTAATGCCGCGATTGAGCAGCAATTAACTCAATGTGCAGGGATAACAGACAAGCTCGAGCGCTTGGTATGTTATGACAACCTCGCAGCGAGCATTCAAGTCACCACAGTGACCAATAACACTACAGCACCGATAGCGGTCGCCCCAGTTGTCACACCCGCAGCAGCCCCTGCAGCTGTGGCGACTGCTGCTCCTGTTGCAGTTGCAGCTGCCGCGACCAATGTCGAAGATAATTTCGGTATGGAAGTTAAACGCGTCCAAGAAAATACGACCGACAAAATTTATCTCAATGTGGAGTCAATTGCAGAAGATGCCTACGGCGCTTTGAAAGTTACCTTTACCAATGGCCAAATTTGGAAACAAACCGAAAACCGTAAATTCAACTTAAAAGTCGGTGAAAAGGTATTTATCGAAAAAGCCGCGCTTGGCTCTTTCTTAATGGGCACTGAAAGTCGTAATGCTAAGGTGAGGGTAAAGCGCCTAAAATAATGTCATCTTATATAGATATCGCTGTCAACTTGCTTGGCAGCGCACTCGAACCAGACATAGCGCAAATCGTACAAGCAGCGGCGGACCAAGGGGTTTCGCCGTTAATTGTTATTGGCAGCGATTTAACCGAAAGCGCCGCCGCCATTCAATTATGCCAACAGTATCCCAACCAGCTTTACTGCACCGCAGGCGTACATCCCCACCATGCTCGCGAATGGCAAGCAGACTCCAAACAGTTACAAACCCAGCTTTGCCAAGCGCCACAAGTCGTTGCCGTCGGCGAATGCGGACTAGACTACAACCGGGACTTCTCCCCTCGCCCGGCCCAGCGCCAAGCGTTTATCGACCAGCTCGAACTCGCGGTTGAACTCAAAAAGCCGGTACTCATGCATGAACGAGATGCCCACGCTGATTTTTTGAGTATTGTTAAAGAATACCGCCCCCATCTCAGCGGCGCATTACTGCACTGCTTTACTGGCACCCAGGCTCAAATGGAAGCCTATATTGAGCTCGATCTACATCTAGGCATTACTGGATGGGTATGTGATGAGAGGCGCGGCCAGGAACTTGCCGAGCTCGTCCCGTTTATTCCGAAAGAGCGTTTATTGATTGAGACGGACAGCCCTTACCTGCTACCACGCAGTATGCGGCCCAAACCTAAGTCCAGTAAAAATAAACCCGAGTACTTGCCCTACATCGCGCAATATATTGCCAATCTGCGGGGTGAAAATGCGGCCGAATTTGCCAAACAGTGCTATCAAAATAGCCTAACCTTTTTTAATTTGAGTCAAGCGAATGGCTAAGTTCGGCAGCCTATTGGTCCTATTGGTTTTGTTACTCGGTATGCTCATATCATTTGGCAGCTTTGCCAATACAATGAGCATAAATGAGCACACGCCTACACCACTAAACCTAACCCCGTGGTTGATGGTGACGCACTCCAATGCTAACCCTCAGCTAGGCGATATTCAGGCTTTACCCAAGTCGCAATGGCACAAGTTTACCAGTGATGATATTCAACGCCTTAGCCAACATGATTTTTGGCTGAGAGTAAACATTACCAGTGGTGATGAGAGTCTTGCACGCATTCTCGCCCTCGATAATCCGTTATTGGATAGAGTGACCATCTTCCATTTGGTGAATAACCAACTCATCAACACCACTGAGATGGGGGATACACTGCTCTATAAGAACCGCCCACTGCCGAGCAATATCTTTCTGTACCCTTTTAAACTGAGCAGCAATGAGCAACACACCTTCTATCTGCATATCGTTACCGAAGGCAGTGCGGCAGTACCTCTCAGCCTTTGGTCAGCCAATGATTTAGCCCAAATTGCCGAATCGACTGCCGTTGAGCATGGCTTTCAGCTCGGCGTGCTTGCCGCGATAGGGATTTTCAGTCTGTTTATCGCCTTGGCCTCTGGTTCATTCAGCTATAGCTATTACTCAGGTTATGTCCTGTGCATGACGCTATTAGTGGCCACGATCAATGGTTATGCATTCCGTTTTCTCTGGCCCAATTGGCCAGCGTTACAGCAACTGATGGTTCCCGTGCTGTTACCTCTGGTGATGGCCTTTGCTTTAATGTTCACCGAGAAAATCCTGCAACTGAAATACTATAACCGTCGGATGTTATTAATGTGCCGCTACAGCGCGGTCTACATTATTCTTGTTGTGCTTTTAGTCCCCTTTTTTCGCTACGGAACCGTGCTGTATATCGAGATAATCTCGGTCGCGATACTCAGCATCATCATGATGATACTCGCCATCATACAAGCCATTAACGGTCAAAAGCTGGCAAAGCTCTATACCATCGGCTGGGTGAGTATGCTTACCGGCGCCTGCATCAGCAGCCTACTCTATTTGAGTGTTATCGAGTTCAATATCAAGCCGCAAACGCCAGTGATGCTTGGGCTCACCTTCGAAATCATCTTTATGTCGCTGGTCCTCGCTATCCGCTATAACGATGAGCGTAAATCTAAGCTCCGCATTCAACAGGAGGCCCTCAAGCAAGCGCAAAAGATCCGTAGTGCGCGCGAGGAAGCCTTAAAAGTGGAAGCGGAAACCAATGAAAGACTCGAACAGATGGTGCAGGAGCGCACATTAGAACTTGAGATCACCCTGCGCGAATTACATGAGGTTAACCAAAAGCTTACCGAGCAGAGCACTATCGATAGCTTAACCGGCGTGAAAAACCGCAGCGCCTTTGATAAACGACTACTCGCCGAGAGCCGGATCAGCCGTCGCCAAGAAACCCCCATCGCCTTACTGATGCTTGATATCGACCGCTTTAAATCGATTAACGATCAATTCGGCCACCTAGCAGGGGATCAGGCCTTAAAAGTGATTGCAACAACCTTGCAGCAACATTTAAAACGACCAACCGATCTAGTATCACGTTTTGGTGGTGAAGAGTTTGCTATTATTCTCCCCAATACGACTGCGGACGGCGCCATTCAAGTCGCTGAAAGCATAAGAGATGCAGTGACTAGCATCGGCCTAGCATGGGAAGGAAAGCCCATTCCCTTGACCGTGAGTATCGGTGTCAGTGCCGACGTGATCAGTAACGACCAACACAGTACCGAATTATTAGAGCAAGCCGACAAGGCGCTCTATCAGGCAAAAAATAGCGGACGCAATCAAGTCAAATTGTATGCGCCAGCACAAACAGAACCTACTTAGGAGTCTAATGTGAACATCATTACCAGTGCCTTCCCTCAGCGCAGAATGCGCCGCATGCGTAAACATGACTTTAGCCGTCGCCTGATGGCTGAAAACCATCTAACAGTCAATGACTTGATCTATCCCATGTTTGTGCTCGAAGGCACTAATCGCAGTGAAAAAGTTGCTTCAATGCCAGGGGTTGAGCGCTACTCTATCGACTTACTGTTAAAAGAAGCCGAAGAGCTAGTCGAACTCGGTATTCCGTTAATTGCCCTGTTCCCAGTTACGCCAGCAGAGAAGAAATCGCTGATGGCAGAAGAAGCCTACAATGCCGACGCTTTAGTGCAACGCGCCGTGCGTGAACTGAAAAAGGCCTTCCCACAGCTGGGTATCATGACTGACGTGGCTTTAGATCCTTTTACAACCCACGGTCAAGACGGCATTATCGATGAAACAGGCTATATCCTGAATGACATCACTACTGAGATCTTAGTGAAACAAGCATTATCCCATGCCGAAGCGGGTGCAGACATTGTTGCGCCATCGGACATGATGGATGGTCGTATTGGTGCGATTCGCCAAGCCCTGGAAGCTGCAGGCCATGTAAACACCCAAATCATGGCCTATTCAGCCAAATACTCCTCAAGCTACTATGGTCCCTTCCGTGATGCCGTCGGCTCAGCAGGCAACCTAAAAGGTGGCAATAAACATAGCTACCAAATGGATCCGGCCAACAGCGATGAAGCGCTGCATGAAGTTGCGCTAGACATCCAAGAAGGCGCAGACATGGTGATGGTGAAGCCTGGTATGCCTTACCTAGATATCGTTCACCGCGTAAAAACCGAATTAGCAGTGCCCACTTTCGCATACCAAGTGAGTGGCGAATATGCCATGCATATGGCGGCCATTCAAAATGGTTGGTTAGCGGAAAAGGCCATCGTCATGGAATCGCTGCTATGCTTCAAACGCGCTGGCGCAGATGGCATCCTAACCTACTTTGCCAAACGTGCAGCACAGTGGCTAAAAGAAGCTAAATAATCGGGTTTAGAAAACAATTCTAAGCATAGGGCAGCCATACGCTGCCCTTTTTATTGGCTCGAACAAAGCTCTTGGAACGACTCTTTATCGTTCAAATCGATAAGCAGGCAATGAGTATAGTTTTCGCAGAGGCGAATAAAAGGAAGAATAGAAGAAATTGAAAAAGCCAAAAACAAAAAAGCCAGCTTATTCAGCTGGCTTCATGCTCTCTTCACGAGAAAATTAGGCGCTTGGCGATGACCTACTCTCACATGGGGAGACCCCACACTACCATCGGCGCGATTGCGTTTCACTTCTGAGTTCGGGATGGGATCAGGTGGGACCACAATGCTATTGTCACCAAGCAAATTTGTTATTTACTACCCGTCTTATCTCATGCAGACAGTAAATTAAATTCGGAAAGCTGGTTTGAGTTGCACTTCTTAAGTGTTTGTATTCAAGCTAAGTACTCTTAGCAAAACCCATCTGGGTTGTATGGTTAAGCCTCTCGAGTCATTAGTATCAGTTAGCTCAACGCCTCACAACGCTTACACACCTGACCTATCAACGTCCTAGTCTCGAACGGCTCTTTAGTGGACTTATAGTCCAAGGGATGACTCATCTTGGGGCTCGCTTCCCGCTTAGATGCTTTCAGCGGTTATCGATTCCGAACATAGCTACCGGGCAATGCCATTGGCATGACAACCCGAACACCAGCGGTTCGTTCACTCCGGTCCTCTCGTACTAGGAGCAACTCCCCTCAATCATCCAACGCCCACGGCAGATAGGGACCGAACTGTCTCACGACGTTCTGAACCCAGCTCGCGTACCACTTTAAATGGCGAACAGCCATACCCTTGGGACCGACTTCAGCCCCAGGATGTGATGAGCCGACATCGAGGTGCCAAACACCGCCGTCGATATGAACTCTTGGGCGGTATCAGCCTGTTATCCCCGGAGTACCTTTTATCCGTTGAGCGATGGCCCTTCCATTCAGAACCACCGGATCACTATGACCTACTTTCGTACCTGCTCGACGTGTCTGTCTCGCAGTTAAGCTGGCTTATGCCATTGCACTAACCGTACGATGTCCGACCGTACTTAGCCAACCTTCGTGCTCCTCCGTTACTCTTTGGGAGGAGACCGCCCCAGTCAAACTACCCACCAGGCACTGTCCTTAACCCCGATTAGGGGCCCAAGTTAGAACATCAACACTACAAGGGTGGTATTTCAAGGACGACTCCATCAGAACTAGCGTTCCAACTTCAAAGTCTCCCACCTATCCTACACATGTAGGGTCAATGTTCAGTGCCAAGCTATAGTAAAGGTTCACGGGGTCTTTCCGTCTAGCCGCGGGTATACGGCATCTTCACCGCAATTTCAACTTCACTGAGTCTCGGCTGGAGACAGCGTGGCCATCATTACGCCATTCGTGCAGGTCGGAACTTACCCGACAAGGAATTTCGCTACCTTAGGACCGTTATAGTTACGGCCGCCGTTTACCGGGGCTTCGATCATGAGCTTCTCTTGCGATAACCCAATCAATTAACCTTCCGGCACCGGGCAGGCGTCACACCGTATACGTCATCTTGCGATTTTGCACAGTGCTGTGTTTTTGATAAACAGTTGCAGCCACCTGGTATCTGCGACTGCCGTCAGCTTAGGGAGCAAGTCCCATCACCAACAGCAGCGTACCTTCTCCCGAAGTTACGGTACCATTTTGCCTAGTTCCTTCAGCCGAGTTCTCTCAAGCGCCTTGGTATTCTCTACCCGACCACCTGTGTCGGTTTGGGGTACGATTCCCGCTAACCTGAAGCTTAGAAGATTTTCCTGGAAGCATGGCATCAACTACTTCATCCCCTTGGGGACTCGTCATCAGCTCTCAGTGTATAGTGACCCGGATTTGCCTAAGTCACCCACCTACCACCTTAAACGCGGACTACCAACGCCGCGCTAGCCTAGCCTTCTCCGTCTCTCCATCGCAGTTAGCGGAAGTACAGAAATATTAATCTGTTTCCCATCGACTACGCCTTTCGGCCTCGCCTTAGGGGTCGACTCACCCTGCCCCGATTAACGTTGGACAGGAACCCTTGGTCTTTCGGCGAGGGGGTTTTTCACCCCCTTTATCGTTACTCATGTCAGCATTCGCACTTCTGATACCTCCAGCGTGGGTTACCCCTTCACCTTCAACGGCTTACAGAACGCTCCTCTACCGCGCAACCCTAAAGGATTGCACCCGTAGCTTCGGTGGTATGTTTAGCCCCGTTACATCTTCCGCGCAGGCCGACTCGACTAGTGAGCTATTACGCTTTCTTTAAATGATGGCTGCTTCTAAGCCAACATCCTAGCTGTCTAAGCCTTCCCACATCGTTTCCCACTTAACATACACTTTGGGACCTTAGCTGACGGTCTGGGTTGTTTCCCTTTTGACGACGGACGTTAGCACCCGCCGTCTGTCTCCCGGATAGCACTCTTTGGTATTCGGAGTTTGCAAAGGGTTGGTAAGTCGGGATGACCCCCTAGCCTTAACAGTGCTCTACCCCCAAAGGTGTTCGTCCGAGGCGCTACCTAAATAGCTTTCGAGGAGAACCAGATATCTCCCGGTTTGATTGGCCTTTCACCCCCAGCCACAAGTCATCCGCTAATTTTTCAACATTAGTCGGTTCGGTCCTCCAGTTGATGTTACTCAACCTTCAACCTGCCCATGGCTAGATCACCGGGTTTCGGGTCTACGCCTTGCAACTAAACGCGCAGTTAACACTCGGTTTCCCTACGGCTCCGCTATTCGCTTAACCTCGCTACAAAACGTAAGTCGCTGACCCATTATACAAAAGGTACGCAGTCACGGTCTCAAGAACCGCTCCCACTGCTTGTACGTATACGGTTTCAGGTTCTATTTCACTCCCCTCACAGGGGTTCTTTTCGCCTTTCCCTCACGGTACTGGTTCACTATCGGTCAGTCAGGAGTATTTAGCCTTGGAGGATGGTCCCCCCATATTCAAACAGGATATCACGTGTCCCGCCTTACTCGTTTTCATCAAAGGTTAGTTTTCGTGTACGGGGCTATCACCCTGTGCCGCTGGACTTTCCAGACCATTCCACTAACACCCCTCTGACTTAAGGGCTAATCCCCGTTCGCTCGCCGCTACTAGGGGAATCTCGGTTGATTTCTTTTCCTAAGGGTACTTAGATGTTTCAGTTCCCCTCGTTTGCCTCGCAACGCTATGTATTCACGTTACGATAACAGCTTATGCTGCTGGGTTCCCCCATTCGGACATCGTTAGCTCAAATGCTTGTTACTAGCTCGCCAACGCTTTTCGCAAGTTACTACGTCCTTCATCGCCTCTGACTGCCAAGGCATCCACCGTATACGCTTAGTCGCTTAACCATACAACCCAAATGAGTTTCACTCACCTAGGTCGTTGCGACCAGCTGGTTTTACTTGTCTCATTTCCGACCAAGGAAATGGACTCGCCTTAGACTTGAATATTCAAGACACTTAAAAAGTGTTTTAAGAACTCAATTTTTTCGTATTAACACAACGACAGACATCATTGCATTAATTACTATCAGCTTTCCAAATTGTTAAAGAACAATGCTTACCGGCAAGCGGTGCATTTCGCTCTCCCTCCTCTTTCGAGAAGTTCAACAAGCCATCTGTGTGAACACTCAACAAACATCGAGTTAGTCGTATAGGTAAGGAGGTGATCCAGCCCCAGGTTCCCCTAGGGCTACCTTGTTACGACTTCACCCCAGTCATGAACCACAAAGTGGTGAGCGCCCTCCCGAAGGTTAAGCTACCCACTTCTTTTGCAGCCCACTCCCATGGTGTGACGGGCGGTGTGTACAAGGCCCGGGAACGTATTCACCGTGGCATTCTGATCCACGATTACTAGCGATTCCGACTTCATGGAGTCGAGTTGCAGACTCCAATCCGGACTACGACGAGCTTTGTGAGATTAGCTCCACCTCGCGGCTTTGCAACCCTCTGTACTCGCCATTGTAGCACGTGTGTAGCCCTACTCGTAAGGGCCATGATGACTTGACGTCGTCCCCACCTTCCTCCGGTTTATCACCGGCAGTCTCCCTAGAGTTCCCGCCATTACGCGCTGGCAAATAAGGATAGGGGTTGCGCTCGTTGCGGGACTTAACCCAACATTTCACAACACGAGCTGACGACAGCCATGCAGCACCTGTCTCAGAGTTCCCGAAGGCACTAAGCTATCTCTAGCGAATTCTCTGGATGTCAAGAGTAGGTAAGGTTCTTCGCGTTGCATCGAATTAAACCACATGCTCCACCGCTTGTGCGGGCCCCCGTCAATTCATTTGAGTTTTAACCTTGCGGCCGTACTCCCCAGGCGGTCTACTTAATGCGTTAGCTTGAGAGCCCAGTGTTCAAGACACCAAACTCCGAGTAGACATCGTTTACGGCGTGGACTACCAGGGTATCTAATCCTGTTTGCTCCCCACGCTTTCGTGCCTGAGCGTCAGTCTTTGTCCAGGGGGCCGCCTTCGCCACCGGTATTCCTCCAGATCTCTACGCATTTCACCGCTACACCTGGAATTCTACCCCCCTCTACAAGACTCTAGTTTGCCAGTTCGAAATGCAATTCCCAGGTTGAGCCCGGGGCTTTCACATCTCGCTTAACAAACCGCCTGCGCACGCTTTACGCCCAGTAATTCCGATTAACGCTTGGACCCTCCGTATTACCGCGGCTGCTGGCACGGAGTTAGCCGGTCCTTCTTCTGTAGGTAACGTCACAGCTGCAAGGTATTAACTTACAACCTTTCCTCCCTACTGAAAGTGCTTTACAACCCGAAGGCCTTCTTCACACACGCGGCATGGCTGCATCAGGGTTTCCCCCATTGTGCAATATTCCCCACTGCTGCCTCCCGTAGGAGTCTGGGCCGTGTCTCAGTCCCAGTGTGGCTGATCATCCTCTCAGAACAGCTAGGGATCGTCGCCTTGGTGAGCCATTACCTCACCAACTAGCTAATCCCACCTAGGTTCATCCAATCGCGGAAGGCCCGAAGGTCCCCTCCTTTCCCCCGTAGGGCGTATGCGGTATTAGCAGTCGTTTCCAACTGTTATCCCCCACGACTGGGCAGATCCCTAGGCATTACTCACCCGTCCGCCGCTCGCCACCTCAGGAGTAAACTCCCTTGTGCTGCCGCTCGACTTGCATGTGTTAGGCCTGCCGCCAGCGTTCAATCTGAGCCATGATCAAACTCTTCAATTAAAAGTTTTGTGAACCCGAAGGTTCGGCTCAATGAATTCTGATTTGTCGTTTCAACCCGAAAGTCAAAACAAACTGTACATATTGCTATGAACACTCATTCATTGATGTAAATTTTGATTACTCGCCAAACGGCAGAGTAATTTCGATTAACTCAACACCTGTGAGTGTCCACACAGATTTCTTGTTTAGATTGTTAAAGAGCATTTGACCTCAGCTTTCGCGTTACCGCTCAGCGGGTCAGGGCTGCGTATTCTACGCATTTCCCCAGTCGCGTCAAGGCGTTTTTGCAAACTTCTTGAGGCTTTCGAACCAAGTGCACATTTTGCATTCGATTCACACTGATACCGCATTCGCTTTCGCTGTCTGCCGTGTCAGTGGATGCGCATTATAGGCACCGAAACTTTTTGTGCAAGGGCTTTTTTGAAGTTTTTTGCATTATTTTTCAAATGCCTTTTTACACCCAATCTAGGCACAAGCTACCCACGAGTTATACCCAGAGTTATCCACATTGCACCAGATTTCCTAATCATCGTCGCCTTTTAATCACCCGCGGTTTAGTGCGTTAAAGTTCGTTGGTTACGGTATTCTACGAATAGTTTTAGTCGTAGCACCTTGTATCAGCGATTTATTCGACGCAATGATTTAAATAAGTTGATAGTTATCATTAAGAAATTAGTAATTTCAAAACCTACAAAATAAGCGCCCTCACTTAATTTGTCGTAGTCGAGATGTAGGGTAACGAATGACTTAGAGAGGGTAGGAGAATTGAAAACACAATTTGGATGTTCACTCAATAATTATTGATAAGCGGCTTAATGCACATCCAGGCGCTAATAACGCTTATCTGAGGAAGTAATAGTGAATAGGAAAGAATCGTAGAAATAGAACTATATTGATTGCTTAGCTAACCAAGGCTTATTACACGGCATATCTAGCTGGAGGAGATGAGCAAACTATGGAAATAAACTCTAGGAAAGCAAAAAGGCCACCTTATTAGGTGGCCTCTCTTAATTTAGCGTTTGGCGATGACCTACTCTCACATGGGGAGACCCCACACTACCATCGGCGCGATTGCGTTTCACTTCTGAGTTCGGGATGGGATCAGGTGGGACCACAATGCTATTGTCACCAAACAAATTTTGCTCTAGGACAACACACTAGATTATATGGTGCTGATACCCAGAATCGAACTGGGGACCTCATCCTTACCAAGGATGCGCTCTACCGACTGAGCCATATCAGCAATTCTTTATCATCAATGATGATTAAATTAGGCGCTTGGCGATGACCTACTCTCACATGGGGAGACCCCACACTACCATCGGCGCGATTGCGTTTCACTTCTGAGTTCGGGATGGGATCAGGTGGGACCACAATGCTATTGTCACCAAGCAAATTTGTTATTTACTACCCGTCTTATCTCATGCAGACAGTAAATTAAATTCGGAAAGCTGGTTTGAGTTGCACTTCTTAAGTGTTTGTATTCAAGCTAAGTACTCTTAGCAAAACCCATCTGGGTTGTATGGTTAAGCCTCTCGAGTCATTAGTATCAGTTAGCTCAACGCCTCACAACGCTTACACACCTGACCTATCAACGTCCTAGTCTCGAACGGCTCTTTAGTGGACTTATAGTCCAAGGGATGACTCATCTTGGGGCTCGCTTCCCGCTTAGATGCTTTCAGCGGTTATCGATTCCGAACATAGCTACCGGGCAATGCCATTGGCATGACAACCCGAACACCAGCGGTTCGTTCACTCCGGTCCTCTCGTACTAGGAGCAACTCCCCTCAATCATCCAACGCCCACGGCAGATAGGGACCGAACTGTCTCACGACGTTCTGAACCCAGCTCGCGTACCACTTTAAATGGCGAACAGCCATACCCTTGGGACCGACTTCAGCCCCAGGATGTGATGAGCCGACATCGAGGTGCCAAACACCGCCGTCGATATGAACTCTTGGGCGGTATCAGCCTGTTATCCCCGGAGTACCTTTTATCCGTTGAGCGATGGCCCTTCCATTCAGAACCACCGGATCACTATGACCTACTTTCGTACCTGCTCGACGTGTCTGTCTCGCAGTTAAGCTGGCTTATGCCATTGCACTAACCGTACGATGTCCGACCGTACTTAGCCAACCTTCGTGCTCCTCCGTTACTCTTTGGGAGGAGACCGCCCCAGTCAAACTACCCACCAGGCACTGTCCTTAACCCCGATTAGGGGCCCAAGTTAGAACATCAACACTACAAGGGTGGTATTTCAAGGACGACTCCATCAGAACTAGCGTTCCAACTTCAAAGTCTCCCACCTATCCTACACATGTAGGGTCAATGTTCAGTGCCAAGCTATAGTAAAGGTTCACGGGGTCTTTCCGTCTAGCCGCGGGTATACGGCATCTTCACCGCAATTTCAACTTCACTGAGTCTCGGCTGGAGACAGCGTGGCCATCATTACGCCATTCGTGCAGGTCGGAACTTACCCGACAAGGAATTTCGCTACCTTAGGACCGTTATAGTTACGGCCGCCGTTTACCGGGGCTTCGATCATGAGCTTCTCTTGCGATAACCCAATCAATTAACCTTCCGGCACCGGGCAGGCGTCACACCGTATACGTCATCTTGCGATTTTGCACAGTGCTGTGTTTTTGATAAACAGTTGCAGCCACCTGGTATCTGCGACTGCCGTCAGCTTAGGGAGCAAGTCCCATCACCAACAGCAGCGTACCTTCTCCCGAAGTTACGGTACCATTTTGCCTAGTTCCTTCAGCCGAGTTCTCTCAAGCGCCTTGGTATTCTCTACCCGACCACCTGTGTCGGTTTGGGGTACGATTCCCGCTAACCTGAAGCTTAGAAGATTTTCCTGGAAGCATGGCATCAACTACTTCATCCCCTTGGGGACTCGTCATCAGCTCTCAGTGTATAGTGACCCGGATTTGCCTAAGTCACCCACCTACCACCTTAAACGCGGACTACCAACGCCGCGCTAGCCTAGCCTTCTCCGTCTCTCCATCGCAGTTAGCGGAAGTACAGAAATATTAATCTGTTTCCCATCGACTACGCCTTTCGGCCTCGCCTTAGGGGTCGACTCACCCTGCCCCGATTAACGTTGGACAGGAACCCTTGGTCTTTCGGCGAGGGGGTTTTTCACCCCCTTTATCGTTACTCATGTCAGCATTCGCACTTCTGATACCTCCAGCGTGGGTTACCCCTTCACCTTCAACGGCTTACAGAACGCTCCTCTACCGCGCAACCCTAAAGGATTGCACCCGTAGCTTCGGTGGTATGTTTAGCCCCGTTACATCTTCCGCGCAGGCCGACTCGACTAGTGAGCTATTACGCTTTCTTTAAATGATGGCTGCTTCTAAGCCAACATCCTAGCTGTCTAAGCCTTCCCACATCGTTTCCCACTTAACATACACTTTGGGACCTTAGCTGACGGTCTGGGTTGTTTCCCTTTTGACGACGGACGTTAGCACCCGCCGTCTGTCTCCCGGATAGCACTCTTTGGTATTCGGAGTTTGCAAAGGGTTGGTAAGTCGGGATGACCCCCTAGCCTTAACAGTGCTCTACCCCCAAAGGTGTTCGTCCGAGGCGCTACCTAAATAGCTTTCGAGGAGAACCAGATATCTCCCGGTTTGATTGGCCTTTCACCCCCAGCCACAAGTCATCCGCTAATTTTTCAACATTAGTCGGTTCGGTCCTCCAGTTGATGTTACTCAACCTTCAACCTGCCCATGGCTAGATCACCGGGTTTCGGGTCTACGCCTTGCAACTAAACGCGCAGTTAACACTCGGTTTCCCTACGGCTCCGCTATTCGCTTAACCTCGCTACAAAACGTAAGTCGCTGACCCATTATACAAAAGGTACGCAGTCACGGTCTCAAGAACCGCTCCCACTGCTTGTACGTATACGGTTTCAGGTTCTATTTCACTCCCCTCACAGGGGTTCTTTTCGCCTTTCCCTCACGGTACTGGTTCACTATCGGTCAGTCAGGAGTATTTAGCCTTGGAGGATGGTCCCCCCATATTCAAACAGGATATCACGTGTCCCGCCTTACTCGTTTTCATCAAAGGTTAGTTTTCGTGTACGGGGCTATCACCCTGTGCCGCTGGACTTTCCAGACCATTCCACTAACACCCCTCTGACTTAAGGGCTAATCCCCGTTCGCTCGCCGCTACTAGGGGAATCTCGGTTGATTTCTTTTCCTAAGGGTACTTAGATGTTTCAGTTCCCCTCGTTTGCCTCGCAACGCTATGTATTCACGTTACGATAACAGCTTATGCTGCTGGGTTCCCCCATTCGGACATCGTTAGCTCAAATGCTTGTTACTAGCTCGCCAACGCTTTTCGCAAGTTACTACGTCCTTCATCGCCTCTGACTGCCAAGGCATCCACCGTATACGCTTAGTCGCTTAACCATACAACCCAAATGAGTTTCACTCACCTAGGTCGTTGCGACCAGCTGGTTTTACTTGTCTCATTTCCGACCAAGGAAATGGACTCGCCTTAGACTTGAATATTCAAGACACTTAAAAAGTGTTTTAAGAACTCAATTTTTTCGTATTAACACAACGACAGACATCATTGCATTAATTACTATCAGCTTTCCAAATTGTTAAAGAGCGGGCTTAAAAAAGCCAAAGATAATTTTTCAGTTTATCTTTGGCATCTCTAACCAGATTGCAGTAAATGGTGGAGCTATGCGGGATCGAACCGCAGACCTCCTGCGTGCAAGGCAGGCGCTCTCCCAGCTGAGCTATAGCCCCATTTACATGCAGTGCGAGTATCAGATGTCCAACCCTCAAAGGATTGGTGGGTCAGAGTGGACTTGAACCACCGACCTCACCCTTATCAGGGGTGCGCTCTAACCAGCTGAGCTACAGACCCATCTTTTACTCTATCTTCTATCAAGCAAATCTGTGTGAACACTCAACAAACATCGAGTTAGTCGTATAGGTAAGGAGGTGATCCAGCCCCAGGTTCCCCTAGGGCTACCTTGTTACGACTTCACCCCAGTCATGAACCACAAAGTGGTGAGCGCCCTCCCGAAGGTTAAGCTACCCACTTCTTTTGCAGCCCACTCCCATGGTGTGACGGGCGGTGTGTACAAGGCCCGGGAACGTATTCACCGTGGCATTCTGATCCACGATTACTAGCGATTCCGACTTCATGGAGTCGAGTTGCAGACTCCAATCCGGACTACGACGAGCTTTGTGAGATTAGCTCCACCTCGCGGCTTTGCAACCCTCTGTACTCGCCATTGTAGCACGTGTGTAGCCCTACTCGTAAGGGCCATGATGACTTGACGTCGTCCCCACCTTCCTCCGGTTTATCACCGGCAGTCTCCCTAGAGTTCCCGCCATTACGCGCTGGCAAATAAGGATAGGGGTTGCGCTCGTTGCGGGACTTAACCCAACATTTCACAACACGAGCTGACGACAGCCATGCAGCACCTGTCTCAGAGTTCCCGAAGGCACTAAGCTATCTCTAGCGAATTCTCTGGATGTCAAGAGTAGGTAAGGTTCTTCGCGTTGCATCGAATTAAACCACATGCTCCACCGCTTGTGCGGGCCCCCGTCAATTCATTTGAGTTTTAACCTTGCGGCCGTACTCCCCAGGCGGTCTACTTAATGCGTTAGCTTGAGAGCCCAGTGTTCAAGACACCAAACTCCGAGTAGACATCGTTTACGGCGTGGACTACCAGGGTATCTAATCCTGTTTGCTCCCCACGCTTTCGTGCCTGAGCGTCAGTCTTTGTCCAGGGGGCCGCCTTCGCCACCGGTATTCCTCCAGATCTCTACGCATTTCACCGCTACACCTGGAATTCTACCCCCCTCTACAAGACTCTAGTTTGCCAGTTCGAAATGCAATTCCCAGGTTGAGCCCGGGGCTTTCACATCTCGCTTAACAAACCGCCTGCGCACGCTTTACGCCCAGTAATTCCGATTAACGCTTGGACCCTCCGTATTACCGCGGCTGCTGGCACGGAGTTAGCCGGTCCTTCTTCTGTAGGTAACGTCACAGCTGCAAGGTATTAACTTACAACCTTTCCTCCCTACTGAAAGTGCTTTACAACCCGAAGGCCTTCTTCACACACGCGGCATGGCTGCATCAGGGTTTCCCCCATTGTGCAATATTCCCCACTGCTGCCTCCCGTAGGAGTCTGGGCCGTGTCTCAGTCCCAGTGTGGCTGATCATCCTCTCAGAACAGCTAGGGATCGTCGCCTTGGTGAGCCATTACCTCACCAACTAGCTAATCCCACCTAGGTTCATCCAATCGCGGAAGGCCCGAAGGTCCCCTCCTTTCCCCCGTAGGGCGTATGCGGTATTAGCAGTCGTTTCCAACTGTTATCCCCCACGACTGGGCAGATCCCTAGGCATTACTCACCCGTCCGCCGCTCGCCACCTCATAAGTAAACTTACTTGTGCTGCCGCTCGACTTGCATGTGTTAGGCCTGCCGCCAGCGTTCAATCTGAGCCATGATCAAACTCTTCAATTAAAAGTTTTTTGTTTAACTCGCGTTAAACGACTCAATGAATTCTGTCGTTTGTTTCCGCTTTTAAAAAAGCGAAACCAAAACTTTGTACATATTGCTATGAACACTCATTCATTGATTTAAATTTTGATTACTCGCCAAACGGCAGAGTAATTTCGATTAACTCAACACCTGTGAGTGTCCACACAGATTTGCTTGATAAATTGTTAAAGAGCGTTGACCATCGCCTTATCGCAAGTGATTTCAGCGGGTCAGGGCTGCGTATTCTACGCATTCCCGTTTTTGCGTCAAGTAGTTTTTGCAACTTTCTTTTCGCTCATCGAGGAGTGAATCGCTCGATGAACTGGCACTTGAAACTGCGTATCGCTGTCTGCCGTGTCAGTGGATGCGCATTATAGGCAGCAGAACTTTTTACGCAAGGGCTTTTTTCGGTTTTTTTGATCTTTTTTCAATAGTTTCAGTTAGTCACAAAATACCCACTATTTATCCTCAAACTTATCCACAAAACAGATAAAAGCGGTTAATTTTAGTGCAGCAATACTGATTACGATTTATAGACGAAGGGTTTTATAGTCGGTAGAGAGTTAAAGCACCTATAAAGAAGCAGGCATGAAAAAGGCGACTATTTCAGTCGCCTTTTAAATTGAGTTTACGTGTTTATTAGCTTAGCTTGCCGTGGCACTGCTTATACTTACGGCCTGAGCCACAAGGACAAGGATCGTTACGGCCCACTTTATCGCCGTCGCGGATCATTGGCGTGTGGGCCATCATCTCGTCGCTACCATCATCCCCACCGACTAAGGCTTCGGCTGCTGCATGCTGATAGTCGCGTTGGATCTTGGCATCTTCTTCACGACGACGCGCTTCCATCTCTTCTACGTCTGACTGTGCTTGTACTTGTACCTTAGATAGCACGCTAATGACATCATGCTTTAAGGTCGACAGTAATTGTTGGAACAGTTCGAACGACTCGCGCTTATATTCTTGCTTTGGATTCTTCTGCGCGTAACCACGTAAGTGGATACCTTGGCGTAAGTGATCCATCGCCGCTAAGTGTTCTTTCCACAGACCATCGAGGGTTTGCAGCATGACAGCTTTTTCGAACTGGCGTAGTACTGGCGCACCGACCATTTCTTCTTTTGCTTTATACGCATCAGACCAAGAAGTGATGATACGCTCACGCAATGTTTCTTCGTGTAAGTCGTCTTCTTTATCTAGCCATTCTTGGATTGGCAGTTTCAGCATAAATTCTTGCTGTAAACGTTGCTCTAAACCAGGCACATCCCATAACTCTTCCACTGATTGTGGCGGAATGTATTGATCGATCACCGCACTGATCACATCGTCTTGGATGTTTTTGATGGTGTCTTCGATACTTTCGGCATCCATCAACTCGTTACGCTGTGCGTAAACCACTTGACGCTGGTCGTTTGCGACATCGTCAAATTCGAGCAGTTGCTTACGAATATCGAAGTTACGCGCTTCCACTTTACGCTGTGCGTTTTCAATCGCACGGGAAACCCATGGATGTTCAATAGCTTCGCCTTCTTCCATCCCCAGTTTCTTCATCATGCCTGAGACACGATCCGAGGCGAAGATGCGCATTAAGCTATCTTCCATAGAAAGGTAGAAACGTGAAGAACCCGCGTCACCTTGACGACCCGCACGACCACGTAACTGGTTGTCGATACGGCGAGATTCGTGGCGCTCAGTACCTAAAATATGTAAACCACCGGCGGCGACAACGGCATCGTGGCGCTCTTGCCAGTCGGCCTTGATTTTGGCTTTTTGCTCAGCAGTTGGATTCTCGAGGGCTTCGATTTCCATATTCCAGTTGCCGCCTAACACGATGTCGGTACCACGACCCGCCATGTTAGTAGCAATAGTCACAGCGCCAGTACGACCCGCTTGGGCAACAATTTCGGCTTCTTTTTCGTGGAACTTAGCGTTAAGCACTTGGTGCGGGATCTTCTCCTTCACCATTAAGCGCGCTAACAGTTCAGACTGTTCAATAGAGACGGTACCCACCAATACAGGTTGGCCACGTTCACGGCAATCTTTGATGTCTTTAATGATCGCTTGATATTTTTCATTAGCGGTGAGGTAAACCAGATCCGCCATATCCTTACGTACCATAGGACGGTTGGTCGGCACAACCACAGTATCTAGACCATAGATGTGCTGGAACTCAAACGCTTCGGTATCGGCCGTACCTGTCATACCCGCTAACTTCTCATATAAACGGAAGTAGTTTTGGAAGGTAATCGATGCCAGGGTTTGGTTTTCGTTTTGAATACGAACGCCTTCTTTGGCTTCAACGGCTTGATGTAAACCTTCAGACCAGCGACGACCTGGCATAGTTCGGCCAGTGTGTTCGTCAACGATGATCACTTCGCCATCTTGAACGATATAGTCAACGTCACGCTCAAACAGGGTATGCGCACGAAGCGCCGCGTTCACATGGTGCAGCAGAGAAATGTTTGCCGCTGAATAGAGTGAGTCGCCTTCGGCTAACATGCCGCGCTCAATCAACAGGTTCTCAACCTTCTCTTGACCACGTTCGGTGAAGTGCACTTGTTTGGCTTTTTCATCGATGCTGTAGTCACCCTCACCCACATACTCTTCTGAGTCTTCTTTATCTTGACGGATAAGACTTGGGATTAAGGTGTTGATCTTGATGTATAGCTCAGAGCTGTCTTCCGCAGCACCAGAGATAATCAGTGGCGTGCGAGCTTCGTCGATAAGGATTGAGTCGACTTCGTCGATCAGTGCATAGTGCAATGGACGTTGTACACGCTCTTGTGGCGAGAACGCCATGTTGTCGCGCAGATAGTCGAAACCAAATTCGTTGTTGGTACCGTAAGTGATGTCGGCGTTGTAGGCGTCTTTTTTCGCCTGCTGACCCAAACCTGCGACGTTAATGCCGACCGTTAAGCCTAAGAATTCGAACAGTGGGCGGTTGTTTTCCGCGTCACGACGGGCTAAGTAATCGTTGACGGTAATAACGTGAACGCCTTTACCGGTTAAGGCATTTAGATAGGCTGGTAGGGTCGCGGTTAAGGTTTTACCTTCACCGGTACGCATTTCGGCGATGCGATTACTGTCGAGCACCATACCACCGAGTAATTGCACGTCGAAGTGGCGCATCTCGAAAACACGCTTCGATGCTTCACGCACTGTCGCGAAGGCTTCCGCCATAATGCTCTCTAACGACGCTCCGGCCGCTAAACGCTCGCGAAACTCGGCGGTTTTCGCCTTAAGCTGTTCATCGGTTAATTTTTCATAATCGGCTTCAAGCGCATTAATCTTATTAACTACTTTTTGTAACCCTTTGAGGGTACGGTCGTTGCGACTACCAAATACTTTTGTCAGTAATTTACCAAACATCTGAATCACTTATTTTCTGTAGGCCAAGTCCATGATGGAAACTAGAAGCCAATGTTTCAATTAACCTGCCTTGCGGTAGACAAACTTCTGTGGATCTATCTGCTGTCCGCCACGCAACACTTCATAATGCACATGAGCCCCTGTTGAGCGCCCAGTGCTTCCCATACTGGCGATGGTTTCGCCTTTCGCGACCACATCACCTACAGCTACTGACAAAGCTTTATTATGGCCATAGCGAGTACGTAAGCCGTTACCATGATCGATTTCGACCAATTCGCCATAGCCAAACATATTCCCAGCCCAAGTCACCACGCCTGCAGCAGTCGCGACAACTTTAGCCCCTTCTCGACCGGTAAAATCGATCCCTTTATGCATGGTTCGACGACCGTTAAAAGGGTCATTACGTAATCCGTAGGGCGACGATAACCAACCTTTATCGAGTGGGAGCCCTGATACATAACGTTCAGCATCTATATGGTGGTTAGATGACACTGTTTCAAGTAGTGATAGTTGAACATTATTGTTGTCAATTCGTGACGCCAGTTTATCCATATCATCGATAAGCTGACCAAGTTCGATATTCGAGCCTAATTCGCTCAAGCCACCGACACCCACTTCAGAGGAAAAATCAAAGTCTTCATCCAATTTGTTTTGTTTAGCGACTTGTTGACCTAAGGCCTCGAGACGGGTGATTTTAGCTTGCATACGCGCAACATGGGTCGCCAGCATGGCTAGCTGTGACTCTGTGGCACTCTTTAATTCTAAGACTTGCTTCTTTTGTTGTTCGCGTTGGATACGATCGTTATCGACACTGGCTTGCTGGTTTTCAAATTTAGCTGAGTTGTGTTGATAAATACCGGCACCAGTCGCCAACAATAGCATGGGAAGGAGCAACCAGCGTTTACTGGGTTGCCAGCGCGTGACGCCATTCCGACCTTGAATAAATACTGTTACACTCATAGCCTAATTCAGCCATCTTATTATCATATGAAAAAGCCCCCTCAGGATCTCAGCCAATTACTACACCAGTCAGGCACATTGCCCGATATAGCTGAGAAAGCGGAACTACTTTTATATCTGGATCAGCACGTGAAGCAGATTGTCGCAGGTCCTGTTGCGGAGCAGCTGAAAGTCGCCAATTTCCGCCAGGGTGTTCTTGTGGTTGAAACCACTTCGGCAGCATGGGCTGCACGAATTAATTTCCAAAAGCCGAAACTACTAGCGCAGCTTCAAGCAGAAACGCTCCCAATCCTTACCGCAATTGAAGTTAAAGTCAACCCGAGATTAGCATTGTATGACGCAAAGCCGAAACAGGCGCACAAGCAACTCAGTCCAGCCGCGGCAGAACATATTGCTGCGCTTGCAGAAAATGTGAGCGGAACACTAGGCGAAAAACTAAAACGGCTGGCCACATTGGCCAGCCGTAATAAGTAAACATCAAGCGCTATTAAGCGTAAACCGCGCCACCTGGTACAGTAAAGCTGACGGGAACATCGGCTTCTTTCTCAAAGCTCACCAGCTCCCACGCATCCTGCTGCGCCAATAAGGCTCGCACTAATTGGTTATTCAGTGCATGACCCGTTTTATAGGCAGTAAACTCACCAAGAATGGCGTGTCCTGCCACGTAGAGATCACCAAACGCATCTAAAATTTTGTGCTTAACGAACTCATCCTCATAACGCAGGCCGTCGGGGTTGAGGACGCGATATTCATCAAGTACAACCGCGTTTTCCATGCTGCCACCTAATGCTAGGTTGTTCGCACGCAGATACTCAATATCACGCATAAAACCAAAAGTACGGGCACGGCTAATGTCTTTAACAAAAGCAGAAGTAGAGAAGTCCATCACCACATGCTGTTGACTACGGGCAATTTCAGGGTGAGCAAAGTCAATTTTGAAGTTGACTCTAAAGCCTTTGAATGGCTTCAGCTCAGCCCACTTATCACCGTCTTCAACACGCACAGGGCGTTTAATCTTTAAGTACTTCTTAGGCGCAGCCTGCTCTTTGATACCCGCAGACTGAAGTAAGAAGACAAATGGGCTCGCACTACCATCCATGATTGGGATTTCAGGCGCGTCCACTTCGATTACGGCGTTATCAATGCCTAAACCCGCTAAGGCTGCAAATAAATGCTCAATAGTCGAAATACGAATACCTTCGTCATTGACAAGTGCCGTGCACATAGTGGTTTCGCGAACTTGTTCCGCCTTTGCTGGAATAGCAACGGCAGGATTCATGTCGGTACGCACGAGTACGATCCCTGTATTGACTGGTGCGGGCATAATGCTCAAGGTGACCTTATTCCCAGAGTGCAAACCGACTCCAGTAGCCTTCACCATTTTTTGAACAGTTCTTTGAAATATCATTCAGTTACCCGTTTAGATTTCTATAATTAAGCCTAATATTTGCACACACAGCGGCGGCAAAACGACCACATAGGTGCTACATGGTAACATAAGTTGACCATGTCATACAAATGTAGTCATTGGGTGGTACAGCCTCACAGAGAGAGGCACCACCCGACACGCTGGACTCAAATACCTGTTTTAGTCAGCTTGCTTACGCAAAAACGCTGGGATATCTAAGTAATCCAATTCATGCTTTGTTGAAGGTGCTGGCGCTGGAGCCGGTGCTGGCGATGCCGGTAACACGTTACCCTTTGGCGCCGCATAGCTCACATGAGTTGCTTCTTCGACATAGGCTTCGACTTTTGGTTCCACAACCACTGGCTCTGGACGTGGTGCTGGTTTAGAAACCAGTTGAATATCAGGACGCTTTTCAGCACCGATACCCGTTGCAACCACAGTAACACGCAGCTCGTCGCTCATTTCTGGGTCGATCACCGCACCGACGACCACAGTCGCGTTGTCAGAAGCGTAAGCTTTAACATGGTTACCTACGGTTTCGAATTCTTCGATGCTCATGTCCATACCTGCGGTAATGTTAACTAACACACCACGGGCACCGGCTAAGTCGATGTCTTCTAACAATGGGCTGGCAACTGCCGCTTCGGCCGCTTCTTCCGCACGGTCTTCACCACGCGCAACACCGGTACCCATCATGGCATTACCCATTTCGGACATAACGGTTTTCACGTCCGCAAAGTCGACGTTAATCAGACCTGGGCGAGTGATCAGCTCGGCAATACCTTGTACTGCACCGAGTAACACGTTATTCGCTGCGGCAAACGCATCGAGTAATGACGTACCACGGCCCAATACTTTTAATAATTTTTCGTTAGGGATAGTGATTAACGAATCCACGTGCTTGGCCAGTTCGCTAATACCTTGCTCGGCATAAGCCATACGCTTCTTGCCTTCGAAAGGGAAAGGCTTTGTCACGACGGCAACTGTTAAGATGCCTTCTTCGCGAGCGATTTGAGCCACAACTGGCGCAGCACCTGTACCCGTACCACCGCCCATACCGGCGGCGATAAAAATCATGTCTGAGCCTTTGATCGCCGCACGAATGTTTTCGCGGTCTTCTTCCGCTGCGGCACGACCTACTTCTGGGTTGGCGCCAGCGCCAAGACCTTTAGTGACATCGCGACCTAATTGAATCGTTGAGCCAGCGCCTGATTTACGTAGCGCCTGTGCGTCTGTGTTGGTAACGACAAACTCAACACCTTCAATGTTGTGTTTGACCATATGTTCGACAGCATTACCGCCGCCGCCGCCAACGCCGATGACTTTAATCACCGCGTCGTCTGAGTGAGTGTCCATGATCTCAAACATTGTCTGATCTCCGTGTTGCCTGCGTTATTAAAATTCACCCTTAAACCAGCTTTGGACCCGATTCCAAGCACTGGTAACCCCTTGACGCTCAGGACGCTCGAATTGACGCTCAAGCACCCGTCTTGCACCGTAATGAAGCAATCCAACCCCAGTGGAGTAAATAGACTGATCCACGTATTCGTATAACCCTTTAATCGGCAATGGTGAGGCGACGCGAACCGGCATCCCAAAGGTTGCCTCCGCGATGTCCACCACGCCTTGGATCGACGCTGTACCGCCTGTGAGCACGATACCTGCGGCGATTTGATCTTCTAAACCACTGTCTTTCAGCTCCTTGAGCACTAACTCAAACAGCTCTTGATATCTCGGCTCTACCACTTCGGCCAAAGTATGGCGCGACATGCTACGCGATGGGCGACCACCGACCGATGGCACTTCGATACTGTCTTCGCGGCTCACCATGGAGCTGCGCGCACAGGCGAACTGCACTTTAATTTGTTCAGCATGTGACGAAGGTGTGCGGAAAATCTTCGCGATATCATTGGTCACTTGGTTGCCCGCAACCGGCACAACCGCGCAATGGCGCAGCGCACCATTGGTGTACACTGCGATATCCGTCGTACCACCGCCGATATCGACGATACACACACCTAAGTCTTTTTCATCGAAGGTTAATACCGCATCCGCCGACGCAATGCCGGAAAACACTAAGTCATCGACCTTCAAGCCACAGCGTTCAACACTCTTAGTGATGTTCTTCGCCATATCATTGGCGCAGGTCACTATGTGTACCTTGGCTTCCATCCGCATGCCTGACATGCCGATAGGGCTGCGAATGCCGTCTTGTACGTCAATCGCATATTCCTGTGGTAACACATGCAGAATGCGACGTTCCGTTGGGATCTTCACCGAGCGCGCGGTGTGGATCACGTTGTCGACGTCTTCCTGTGTCACTTCTTCATCGTTAATCGACACCATGCCATTTTCGTTTTGGCAGGCGATATGTTTACCGGAAATGCTCAGGTAAACCGATGATACTTGGCAGTCTGCCATTAATTCCGCTTGATCGAGCGCGCGTTGCACACTGCGCACGATGGAGTCTAAATCGTTAACGCCACCCTTATCCATGCCCCTTGAAGGGTGGTTACCAAGGCCGACTATGCTGATTTCGCCATCGGGCAGAACTTCGCCTATGATCACTGCGACTTTAGAGGTTCCTATGTCCAATCCGACGATCAGATTTCTATCTTGGTTTTTGGTCATTAATTATCGGCTCTCTTGTTTGTGCATCGCCCCAGCCTACGGCCAACCCTGTGTCGTAGCGCAAATCCACTCTGGCAATCGGTTTATCTTGTTTCGCCAGTAACGGATAAACAGTGATAAACCTTTGTATCCTTGCCATTTTATCTTCTCGACCTAGGTCTAAAACAATACCGTTACCCAGTGTCGCGTGCCACGCATGACGTGGCGTTAAACTCAAATTGGCCAAGGTAAAGCCATTAATCTTCAGTAGCGAGTTAACCTGCGCGTAGGCGGTTAACACTTCGGTCCCCATATCATCTGGTCCAGATAAATAAGGCAAATGCTCTAGCTCAGGATGCGATGGCGCTTCAAACACTTCACCATGCACATTGAGCCAAGCGGTGCCATTCCAATGGGCGACCGGTTGCTGCTCCTGTAAATACACCCTGAGTTTTGCTGGCCATTCACGCCTTACTGACGCGCGATACACCCAAGGTAAGGCTTCTAACGCCTGTTGCACTAAGGTGATGTCTGCGCTGAAAAAACTCCGCTGCATTAAATCCTGTAGTGCAATTTGTATATCTCTATCTGTGGTGTAAGTCCGTTCACCTTTGATGGCCACAGCCTCAATGGGCAGCGTGCTGGCATCATTTAAAAACTTATGCAGTTGGTAGCCACCAAAGACAAAACTCCCAATAACTAACCATAAAAAACCAATTCCGCTCCACAGGTACCAATTAACCCGTGACATCCTCGCCCACCAGTGTCGCCTCTTATCACTCCAAGACACGTTTGTTTCCACCTTTCAACGACACTACTAAAAACCACAGAAAATCGGCCATTATATAGAGCTAAAGCCTCGGGTCAAAATTTCCTTTAAACCCGAGTTGTTCCGCAATACATCAAGGTTTTACCTCGGTTGTCGCGGCAATGCTAAAGCCCAATTCAGAGGCGGCTAGCTGGCGCGACAGGGCGCCTATATTACCCGCACCTTGGGTCAACAATAAATCCCCCTCCTGCAACACATCGGGTAGCACTTCGGCTAACTGATCTGGGCTGGCGATAAAGATGGGGTCTAACTGTCCGCGCAAACGAATCGAGCGGCACAGTGCACGGCCATCGGCACCGGGGATCGGCGCTTCACCCGCGCTATACACCTCGAGTAACAGCAAGCAATCCACTTGAGATAACACTTCAATAAAGTCTTCGTACAAGTCACGGGTACGAGTGTATCTGTGTGGCTGATAGGCCATGACTAAGCGTTTATCCGGCCAGCCTGCGCGCGCCGCTTTAATGGTCGCCGCCACTTCGCTGGGGTGATGACCATAATCGTCCACTAACATCACTTCGCCCTTTGGCGTCGCGAACTTACCTAAGTGTTGGAAACGACGGCCAATACCCTGGAATTCAGCCAAGGCTTGAATGATGGCGCTATCATCGATTTCATCTTCTGTCGCCACGGCAATCGCCGCGAGCGCATTTAATACATTGTGCTGACCCGGCAGGTTAAGTAGCAGATCTAAATCTTCTTTACCTTTACGTCTGACGGTAAAGCGGCATTGGTGACCCTGCTGATGGAAGTTCAGCGCCTGCACGTCGGCATCATCACTGAAGCCATAGGTGATCATGTGACGACCAATACGCGGCATAATCTCGCGCACTACAGCGTCGTCGATACACACTACCGCCACGCCATAGAATGGCAGGTTATGCAAAAAGTCCACGAAGGTCGATTTGAGCTTTTCAAAATCCCCACCGTAGGTGTCCATGTGGTCGGCTTCGATATTCGTCACCACGCTGACCATAGGTTGCAGGTGCAGGAAGCTGGCATCACTCTCGTCGGCTTCGGCGATAAGATAACGACTCGTGCCTAAACGAGCATTAGTACCAGCACTGTTTAGCAGGCCACCGATCACAAAAGTCGGATCGCGACCCGCTTGACCATACAAACTGGCAATCAAACTGGTGGTTGTGGTTTTACCGTGAGTCCCCGCAATCGCCACACCATGGCGATAACGCATCAACTCGGCCAACATCTCGGCACGGCGCACGATTGGAATACGCAATTCCTTCGCCGCAATAATCTCTGGGTTCTCAGGATTAATCGCGGTCGAGACCACAACCACATCGGCTTGCTGCACGTTATCGGCGCCATGGCCGATATGAATTTTCGCGCCCAGCAGGCAGAGTCTGTCAGTCACGGCGTTTTGTGCAATGTCTGAACCACTGACGACATAACCTTCGTTTACTAATACTTCAGCGATCCCACCCATGCCCGCGCCGCCAATGCCGACGAAATGAATACGCTTAATCCGGCGCATTTCTGGGATCATACTTCTTAGCTGTAAGTATCTTTCTGTCTTAGTCATACCTATCCTTTCTCGGCAAGAGCAATACACACTTGGGCCACCTGCTCGGTCGCATCCAATACGGCAACATCTCTAGCTCTTTGGCCCATTTGGGCTAATTCTGCTCTGTCATTGGCGAGTAACTGTAATTTACTCACCAGCTTATTCACGTCCAAAATGGCCTGCGGCAATAGGAAAGCGGCGCCAGCCTCAACCAATACTTGGGCGTTACGGGTCTGATGATCATCCACGGCATGGGGATAAGGCACCAGAATACTCGGTAGTCCCACCGCCGCTAACTCGGATACCGTCAGCGCGCCGGCACGGCACAATACCACATCCGCCCAGCGATAGGCGGCTTCCATGTCATCAATAAATTCGGCAACGTTAACGCCGCCCTCTTGTCCTTGCTGTTGATAAGCCGACTTAACGCCCGTCAGATTATCCTTACCCACTTGATGCCAAACCGTAATCGACTGCTGCTTACTCAGCGCGGCCACCACTTCAGGCATTAAGTCGTTAAAGACTTTGGCGCCTAAACTGCCGCCCACCACTAAGACTTTTAAGGCATCATCCGCGGCTTGCTTAGGCTCGGCACCTAAGGCGATAAGCTCGCGACGAATGGGGTTACCCACCACCTTGGCCTTCACCTGAGTGAAGGTATTTTTAAAGGCGCACAGTACTTGATTAGCAATTCGCGAGAGTAACTTGTTAGTCATTCCCGGAATGGCGTTTTGCTCATGCAGCACTAAGGGCACGCCCGCCAATTTCGCCGCCACACCGCCCGGGCCACTGGCAAATCCGCCCATGCCCAACACCACATCGGGCTTGAACTCGGCAATCACGGCCTTGGCTTGTAGAATCGAGCGCACCACTTTAAAAGGTGCAGCCAATTTACGTACTAAACCATTGCCACGCACGCCCTTTATGTCGATAAAATCGATATCGAAGCCATACTGAGGCACTAAACGCGCCTCCATACGGTCAGCGGTGCCTAACCAACGCACTTGCCAACCTTGCTGCGCTAAATATTTTGCCACCGCGAGCGCCGGGAACACATGTCCGCCCGTGCCGCCTGCCATGACTAAGATACGTTTACCCGCGTCGGTCATTACTTCAATCTCCCTTGCACGGCCTGAACTAAACTCATGCGCCGCTCATAATCGATGCGCAGCAATGTCATTGCCGCCGCCGTCATGACCCATAGACTACTACCGCCGTAACTCACAAAGGGCAGTGTTAACCCTTTAGTAGGTAACATACCAATGCTTGCGCCCACATTAACGACGGTCTGGAAACAGATCCAAATCCCGATGGCATAGGCCAGATAACCTTCGAAGGCTTTGTCCATCGCCAAACATAAATTGCCGAGGCGAATGGCCCTCAATGCCACAAACAGCAGCACAGATAACACTGCGATAATGCCGATAAAACCTAACTCTTCACCGATCACGGCAAAGATAAAGTCGGTATGCGCCTCGGGGAGGTACTCCAACTTTTGAATACTGTTACCTAGGCCCTGACCAAACCAATCGCCCCGACCATAGGCCATCAGCGATTGCGTTAACTGATAGCCACTACCGAACGGATCTTGCCAAGGATCTAAAAACGAGGTCACCCGGCGCATACGGTATGGCTCGAGCAGAACCAGCGCCACGAAAGCCAACACCCCGGCAAAAATCAGCGCGAAGAAGTCCAGCAGACGCGCCCCCGCGAGGAACAACAGCCCCACAGTACCGACGAATAACACCACCACGGTACCTAAGTCGGGCTGCATCAAAATCAAAATCGCGTAGATCGCAAATACCGCAATCGGCTTATAGAAGCCCTTCGCATTTTCACGCACTTCCTGATGCCGACGTACCAGATAACCCGCCATATACACAGAGAACGCAAACTTAGCGACCTCGGCCACCTGAATACGAATGGGACCTATGGATAACCAACGGGTCGCACCGTTTACAGTGGTACCGACAACCAGCACCGCCAGCAACATCAAAAATACGCCTAGCAACATGATGGGGCTCATCCGCTGCCAAGTTTGCATCTCGACCCTCAGCACAAAAGCGGCAATCACTAAGCATCCCAACAGATAGCCCACATGGCGGGTCATAAAGTGGAAGGGATTACCCGTCAGCGTTTGCGCCTCAGGCATAGAGGCCGACATTACCATGACAAAACCAAAGCCAATTAAAGACAGCACGGCCGTGAGCAAAGCCCGGTCGTACAATTGCACGCCCGGCACCTCGTTATCACGTTGCCAGTTAGGCAGTGCGTTCAGCACTCGCCCAAACAGGCTGAGCTGTCTTGCATCACTCGCCATCGAGTTGCTCCACTTGGCTTCTAAAATCATCCCCACGAGCCATAAAGTTGCTGTACATATCTAGGCTCGCACAGGCTGGCGATAGGAGTACGATATCGCCCGAAGTGGCTAACTCGGCGGCCTTAGCCACTGCAGCAGCCATAGAGTCCACCTTGATGGCCCCTTCCTTCAATGCGGCAATCTTATTACCATCGCGGCCTAAGGTGATGAGGTGTGTCACTTTCGTTAACGGTTCGACCAACGGACTGAAATCCGCGCCCTTACCATCACCACCGGCAATTAAAATAATGTCACCTAAGTGATCGCTTAACCCATCGAGCGCCGCGACTGTGGCGCCAACATTGGTCGCCTTAGAGTCGTTCACATAGGTCACGCCCGCTTTCACACCGACCACTTCACAGCGATGAGAAAGGCCAGTAAAGGTACGAGCCACTTTAGCCATGACTTGCTTATCGACGCCCACGGCATACACCAGCGCCATAGCAGCGAGTAAGTTGGCATGGTTATGACTACCAATCAGCGATACTTCGGTGATCGGCATAATTTCACTGTGACCGTGGTAAATCTTGCTATCACAAATGCCCCACTCGTCGCCCTCTGGCGGCGCTAAACCAAAGCTGTTTTGGTTCATCGGCTCAGTCGGGATAGTCAGCGCATCATCACGGTTAAAGATGATGGAGCGGCTTTGATGGTACAGACGCAACTTGGCCTTGCGATAGGCATCCATATCGCTGTATCTGTCCATATGATCTTCGGTCACGTTCAAACAGGTCGACGCCACGCAGTTTAAGCTGTGGGTGGTTTCGAGCTGGAAGCTCGACAGCTCAAGCACAAAAATATCGGCATTTTCCGTCAGCAGATCGAGCGCCGGAATGCCAATGTTGCCCCCCACGGCCACTGCCATGCCGGCTTCACGCAGCATCTCACCCACTAAGGTGGTGACGGTCGACTTGCCGTTTGAGCCAGTAATTCCAATCACACAAGGTTTACGGTCGGCAATCTCACGGGCAAATAGCTCCACATCGCCAATGACTTCAATCCCCATATCCAGTGCAGCGCGCACCTCGGGTGTATCAATCGCAATGCCAGGGCTGATAATGATTTGCGTCGCTTGCACTAAGTAACGGCAATCGAATCCGCCGGCAATCAGCTGCACCTCAGGGAATACGCTGGCAAGGGTGTCCGCACCGGGAGGTTGGCGACGGCTATCCATCACTAAGGGCGTAATGCCTTTTCCACACAAATAGCGCACTACCGAGAGCCCGGTGGCACCCAAACCTAACACTATGTGTGAATACTGACTTTGCATGAGCGATTACCTTAACTTCAACGTGGCTAAGCCGAGTAACACTAAGAAAATCGAGATAATCCAAAAGCGGACAATCACGCGTGGTTCAGGCCAACCTTTTAACTCATAGTGATGATGGATAGGCGCCATGCGGAAAATGCGCTGGCCACGTAACTTGTAAGAACCAACCTGCAGGATCACAGACACAGTTTCCATCACAAACACACCGCCCATAATCACTAATAGGATCTCTTGGCGAACCAGTACCGCAATCGCGCCTAAGGCTGCCCCTAAAGACAGCGAGCCCACATCGCCCATGAAGACCTGTGCTGGATAAGTGTTAAACCATAAAAAGCCTAAGCCTGCGCCCACAATCGCAGTACAGACGATCACTAACTCACCCGAACCGGGTAAATGCGGAATGTGCAGGTAATTAGCAAACTGAGCATGGCCAGACAGATAAGCAATCAAGGCGAATGCCGCGGCCACCATCACAGTTGGCATAATCGCCAAACCGTCGAGGCCATCGGTTAGGTTTACCGCGTTGCTCGAGCCAACAATAGTGAAATACGCCAATACGATAAACACAGCGCCAAGCTGTGGCATCACGTCCTTAAAGAAAGGCACGACTAACTGGGTTTCCCCTGGGTTAGACGCTGTGGTGTAGAGGAAAAAAGCAATGATCAACGCCGCTAAGGATTGCAGAATATACTTCCAACGCGCGATCAGTCCCTTAGTATCTTTGCGCACGACTTTGCGGTAATCATCAATAAAACCGATCATGCCGAAGCTGCCCAATACAAACAGCATCACCCACACATAACGGCTACCGAGATCGCCCCACAACAGTACACTGATAAAGATGGCGCCTAAAATCATCAGGCCGCCCATAGTCGGCGTACCGCGTTTACTGAAATGCGACTCTGGCCCGTCGTTACGCACAACTTGGCCAATCTGCATTAATTGCAAACGCTCAATCAGTTTAGGACCCCACCATAAACTAAACATTAATGCGGTTAACAAGCCTAAAATGGCTCGAAATGTCACATAGGAAAATACGTTAAACCCAGTATGAAAACGGGTTAAATACTCGGCCAGATACACCAGCATCTACACTAACTCCCCACGCCCGAAGGCTACTGTTAGGCCATCCACGACCCGCTCCATTGCGGCACTACGTGAACCTTTAACTAAAACCGTCACCTGTCCCGGCAACTGGTTGATGTGTTTTATGAGTTTTTCTACTAACGTCGCCACACTGTCATGGTGCTCCGCCCCGAAAGCTTGGCTAGTGTGCTGAGTTAAGGTACCGGTACAGAACAGAGCATCGATTCCCTGTTGCTTAGCCAGTTGTCCCAATTCAGCGTGTAAAAGGGGCGCATTGTCGCCTAATTCGCCCAAATCTCCCAGTACCAAACAGCGATTTTCAGAAATTTCCTTTAACCAAGCGATAGCCGCCCCCACTGACACGGGATTGGCATTATAGCTATCATCGATTAAGCGAACACGTCCTAATTGAGTGGGTTGCATGCGTCCCTTTACAGGGGTCAACTGGCTCAAGCCTTCAGCGATTTCCTTCAGGCTCAATCCCAAAGCAATAC
Source organism: Shewanella sp. FJAT-51649 (assembly GCF_019457435.1). NCBI lineage: Bacteria > Pseudomonadati > Pseudomonadota > Gammaproteobacteria > Alteromonadales > Shewanellaceae > Shewanella > Shewanella sp. FJAT-51649. The sequence goes on from NZ_CP080411.1 coordinate 4,344,001, forward strand.
AAACACTTGCCGCAGCTAGCGCGTTGCTGACTTGGTGACGACCCGCTAAAGGTAAGGTCACTTCGCAGGACTCTCCCGCATAATTAAGGATAAAACGATAGCAACCTTCACTATTGGCTTTGTGGCCAGTCGCAATCACATCGATTTGACGTTTAGCCGCGCCTTCCTGTTGGGAGAAGCTCAATTGCTTATATTGTTTCGCTTTCACCCGCATCACATCGGCAAAGGCATCATCGGCATTGATAATCGCCGTGCCACCGGGTTGCAGATGGTTGTAGATTTCCGATTTGGCCTGGGCGACACCCGCCTGTGAACCAAAGCCTTCTAAGTGGGCGCTGCCAACGTTATTGACTAAGGCGACGTGTGGACGCACCAAACTCGAGGTGTAATCAATCTCACCTTTATGGTTAGCGCCAAGCTCAAACACCCCGTATTTATCCTCAGGCGTTAAGCGCAGTAAGGTGAGTGGCACTCCGATTTCATTATTAAAATTGCCAGCGGTGTAAAGCACTTGATGCTTCGCCGATAAAATTGTGGCGATCATTTCTTTCACGCTGGTTTTGCCATTGGAGCCGGTTAAGGCCACACAAATGGGGTCCACTTGGTCACGTACATAAGCGCCAATCGCGCCCATGGCCTTTTGGCAATCGGCAACAATAAGCTGTGGCACATCGAAGGCCAATTCACGTTCAACCAACAGTGCAACAGCACCATTTTCAATTGCCGTGGCCGCAAAATCATGGCCATCGAAACGCTCGCCCTTTAAGGCGACAAACAGGGTCGCAGGGCCGATTTTACGGCTATCGCTGCTTAATGCTTGGATGGTGACATCGTCACCGACTCGATGCGCACTTAAGTGTTGGCTTAGTGCCTCGAGGGAAATTGGGATCATTGGCTTTGCTCCGATAACTGACGTGCCAGGGCGCGTTCATCATAGTCATGACGCACACCTGCCGCCTCTTGGTAAGTTTCATGGCCTTTGCCCGCAAGCAGAATCACATCCCCAGGTTTAGCCTGTACAACGACGCTTTTAATCGCAGCCACACGGTCAACTTCGGTCAGCGCTCGCTCTGGGTGAGTCAGCCCTTGGATAATATCGGTAATAATTTGATTAGGATCTTCGCTACGGGCATTATCGCTAGTCACCATAATGCGGTCGGCAAATTGCTCCGCCGCTTGTCCCATCAGTGGGCGTTTGCCCTTATCACGGTCGCCGCCACAGCCAAACACGCACCACAACTCGCCAGCGCAGTGGCGGCGCAGGGCATTCAACGCCTGTTCAATCGCATCTGGGGTGTGGGCATAATCGACGACTAAGGTGATGTTATCTGCGGTGGTGAAACGTTCCATGCGGCCAGCCACGGGCAACAAATAAGGCACCTTGGCAGCCAGTGCACGCATATCCATGCCCTGTAAATACAAGGCGGATAAAGCAGCGAGTAAATTCGAGAGGTTAAAGGCGCCTAATAAAGGAGAGCGAATGTCAATTTCGCCCTCGGGCCAGACTAATGTCGCCTGCACGCCTTGATCGTTAAATTGGGCATTCTTAGTGTAAAACGCCGCCTCGGTATGCGCTTCAATGCTAAAGCCCCACATCTTCGCGGGAGCATTTGCCAGCTCGGATAACCAAGCAGCGCCAACGGGGTCATCAAGATTTACTAAGCCGTGGCGCAAAGCGTCAAAGCGAAACAGCATTTGCTTGGCCGCGGCATAGTTTTCCATATCGCCGTGGTAGTCCAAGTGATCACGGGTCAAGTTAGTGAATACCGCCACATCGAAGGGCACGGCATCGACTCGGCCTTGCACTAAACCATGACTTGAGACTTCCATCGCGCAGGTATTAACACCTTTATCTGCAAACTCATGCAGTTGGCGCATCAGAGTAATGGCATCGGCGGTCGTATTACCGCTATCGACTAACTCGCCCCACAGACCATTACCGAGCGTGCCCATCACCGCCGCTTTACCCTCAAGTAGCGTCACTAATTGCGCGCAGAGCTGACTGGTCGAGGTTTTGCCGTTGGTGCCGGTAATTCCCACAATGCCCATAGACTGGCCCTGGACAACGGGATAGCGCACTGCGGCGACCACAGACACTTGCTTAGCTAACTGATAAAAATAAATCTGCACGCCTTGCTCAGTCGCAATAACTTTGCCCTGCTCTTCAATACTATCCGTATGCACTAATACCGCAGTCGCACCTTGGGCTAAGGCCTTATCGATAAATTGACGACCATCGACCTTATGCCCAGGCAGCGCTAAAAACACATCGCCGCGACGTATTGCGCGGCTATCTAAAGTCAAATCTAAGAAGGTTTGTTCGCCCGCGTAGGGGAACCAAGGCGCTAATAGATCCCTTAACAACATCATTCAGTTCTCCCGGCGAGTCCCGCCAATTGCACCTGCTCTTTATCGGAAATGGGTTCGACATTTAACATTTGCAGTGCGCCAGACATCACCTTAGCGAATGCCGGCCCTGCCACTGAACCACCATAATAGAGATCGCCTTTCGGCTCGTTCACCACCACAACAATCGCGAGTTTGGGATTATTGACGGGCGCGACGCCAGCAAATAACGCAACATAATCATCACCATAACCGCCGGCTACCGCCTTACGGCTGGTGCCCGACTTACCCGCAACGGGATAACCATCGATATGCGCAAGCGTACCTGTACCGCCTTTTTCGGTCACACCTACCATCATTTGCAGCACATCGTGAGCGACCTCTTGTGAGATCACGCGCTCACCTTCGGGCGGCTTTTTCAGTTTTAAAATCGATACTGGATATAAAGTGCCGCCATTACCTAAAGTGGCGTACATCCGCGCCAGTTGCAGCGTGGTCGCTGTTAGGCCGTAGCCGAAAGATAAGGTCGCGCGCTCAAAATCAGACCAGCGGTGGCGGTCTTGGATCAAACCCGCGCTTTCACCCGTGAGGTTAATCCCCGAGAAGCTGCCTAAGCCCATGGATTGATAGGTGCCTAATAACTGCTGCACAGGAATCGACAGGGCGAGTTTACTGATCCCCACGTTACTGGATTTCGCCAGAATACGTGCCAGCGTCATATCGCCATAGTTAGTTGCATCACGAACTTGGCGGCCACCTAAACGCATCCAGCCAGGAGAAGTTGGGATCACATCAGTAGACTTAACCGTGCCCGCTTCTAACGCCGCGGCCACCACAAAAGGTTTAATGGTCGAGCCTGGCTCAAAGGTATCCGTCATCGCGCGGTTACGCATTCTGAAGGTTTGCAGATTGTCGCGCGAATTAGGGTTGTAGGATGGCGTATTCACCATAGCCAAGACTTCGCCCGTGTGGATATCGAGCACCACAATCGAGCCAGAGGTCGCTTGGTTCATCTCGGTAGCGCGCTTTAACTCACGGTAGGCAAGCTGTTGAATACGTTGATCGATACTCAACACTAAATCATTTGGACTCTCGCCTTCCTGAACGATATCGAGACGCTCAACCACATGACCATCGCGGGATTTACGCACTTTTTGTTTAGATGGTGTACCAGTAAGCCAACTGTTGTAGGCGTTTTCGACCCCTTCAATACCGACATCGTCGATATTGGTAATGCCGATTAGCTGGGCGGTGATCTCACCACCGGGATAGTAGCGGCGTGACTCGGACTTTAAAAACACCCCAGGCAATTTAAGCTGAGTGATGTAGTCTGCCACCGCAGGCGTGACTTGGCGTTTCAGATAGGTAAAACGTTTGGTTGGATTACTGCGCACCTTTTCGAGCACATCTTCCACGGGTTCGTGCAATACGTCCGCCAACGCTTGCCAGCGGCGCATATCGGTAAAACCATTGTTATCATTGACTTGTTTAGGGTCGGCCCACACGGCACGCACTGGCACACTCACCGCCAGCATATCGCCGTTACGGTCAGTGATTAAACCACGCTGCACCTCACGACTGGTGGTACGCAAGGTACGCATGTCGCTCTCGTGACGCAGTTTATCGGGCTCGATAATTTGAATATAAGCAGCACGACCCACAAGGCTCGAAAACATCGCAAATACAAAGCCAACCACGACGTATAAACGCCAGTGGATCAGTTGTGGCTTTTGCTTTTTGCTGGCCTGTTTGGTTTTTGCTTGCCTAGTCATATCTTCCCTATGTTCACGGCACCTTTACCACAACTTCTTCGCTGGGTAAGGGTCGACTCATGTTGAGATCCTTTGATGCAATCCGCGTGATCCGGCTGTGCTCGGTCTGGGATTGCTCTTCCAATAATAAATTGCGCCACTCGATATCTAATCTGTCACGCTCCTGCAGCAGCTGATCCCATTGGGTAGTGAGCTTACGGCTCACATGGCTGGTATACACCACTGCCACAGCATTACTGAGCACGAGCAGTGCGAGTAACAAGATCCATTTGTGTTGCCACAGGTCGTTTAACACAATCCGTGGCAGATTTAATGAGGGCTTACTCACTTTGTTTGCCCTCTAGTAATCTAATCGCTCGGCAATGCGTAACACAGAGCTGCGCGCTCTGGCATTGCGTTCAATTTCCTCATCGGAAGGCATAATCGCCTTACCTATGGCGCGCAATTTACGCGACTTGTTAATTTGATCTTCGGTGATTGGCAGACCGTGTGGCACGCTCTCACCTTGGCTATGGCGACGAATAAAACGTTTTACGATGCGATCTTCCAGAGAGTGGAAGCTGATAATCGATAAACGTCCCTGCGGCGCGAGTACGGTTAATGCACCTTCAAGCGCTTGATCAATTTGATCTAATTCACTGTTGATATAGATACGGATCGCCTGAAACACCCGAGTTGCAGGGTGTTTATTACGCTCTTTATTTTTAGTGATCCGCGCAATCAAATCGGCTAAATCTTTGGTACGTAAAAACGGGGTTTTATCGCGGTCAGCCGCAATACAGCGGGCAATATGGCGAGCATTTTTCTCTTCGCCATAGGTTTTAAATACCCAGGCCATATCTTCAATTTCGGCGCGCGCTAACCACTGGGCCGCCGTTTCGCCTTGGCTGTTATCCATGCGCATATCGAGCGGGCCATCACGCAAAAAGCTAAAACCACGTTCGGCATCATCGAGCTGCGGTGAAGACACACCTAAGTCGAGTAACACGCCATCAATCTTGCCAACGAGACCAAGCTCTTCGACGTAATCGGCTAGCTGGCCAAAACCACCATGTACGATTTGAAAACGGGGATCATCGGCGAATTGTTTTGCAGCTTCAATGGCCTGAGGGTCACGATCGATCGCAATCAGACGTCCGTTTTCACCCAGTCTTTGCAGTACTTGTCTTGAATGACCACCGCGGCCGAACGTGCCATCGATATAGATGCCATCGTCTTTGATGTTCAAACCGCCGACCGTTTCTTCGAGCAGAACGGATAAATGGGCAAATTCTTGACTCATTACTCTCTTCTTATTTAGTTATGCGACTCGTTAGAGTGAAAAATCCGCCAGACGCTCGTTATTCGCGAGCTCCTCGCTTCGAATCGTTTCCTGACACTCATCAATTTGCTGCAGCCAAGCTTGCTCATCCCACAGCTCAAACTTGTTTAACTGTCCCACCAGCATGATGCGCTTATCTAAATTGGCGTATTGCCTTAGCGGCGGTGGCAGTAATATGCGCCCGTTGCCATCGAGTTCGACCTCATGGGCATAACCCAGCAACATGCGCTTAAGGGATCGTTGGGTTTTGTCGGTATCTGAAAGCTTGAGTAGCTTAGCTTCGATCAATTCCCACTCGTGGATGGGATAAAGGAGTAAACAAGCAGATTGAATATCGACTGTGATGACGATGCGGCCTTGGTGCTCTAGCTGCAAAGGTTCGCGGTATCGCACTGGAATAGCGATCCGTCCCTTTGTATCTAAGTTGATAGCACTGGCTCCACGAAACACGCTAATTCATCCTATCCTTTGATTTTTGATCCACAAATATCCACTATTTCCCACAAATGCTAAGTTTAGGGATAGTAGACAAGCATTGTCAAGGGATGGGATCCTTTTATAAAGCCAGTCGGCAAGCGGGTTAGCAGCATGTTGAGCCCATAACTTAGCGACAAAGTTTTGACAAAAAGATCAGCGAAAAATCAGCTAAACGATGGAAAGCGCAGGAATAAAATGCGAGCAAAAAAGCAGCAGCCTTTTGCTTTCAGGCAGTTGCAATGCAATATTTGCCATAGAGTTTCGCTAAATGTGGGATTTTCCCGTTAGACAAATCACGCTAGACTCACAAAGCACAACAAAATAGACTCAATTTTTACATTCGCATAAGCTTATAGAGCGTCAATTTCTAGCATAAATCGCTGAAATATTATTTTTGATTGCGGATTTATTCTGCAATTTAGGAAGGCTTTTATTTCACGATTGCGAGGAAGATCAAAACTCCCGCGGGATAAACTCAAAGAATAACGTTATGACAGCGACTCAGATCCGTACCTGCCACAAGTGGTTTGCACTGATAACCGCCATTCAATTGCTGATCTGGCTAGGAACGGGTGCCTACATGGTGCTGATGGATATAGAGTTTATTCGCGGAAAACTATTGGTAGATAAGGCAAGTACGGCGATATTCCAAGTGGATGCTCCCGCCTATAGCTTTGCGGACTTTACTAATGCGCATCCCGATGCGACGGATATCAGCCTGTATGCCTATCAAGACTCACTTTGGTACAGCGCTAAAATAGCTGGGAAATTACAGCGCTTTAGCAGTGAGACTGGCGAAGTATTACCACTGCTTGATAAACAGCAGGCGCTCGAGGCTGCGCAGCGAGTCTATACGGGTCAGGCTAAATTTATCGGCTCGACATTCATTGAGCAGAACGCTCCGAGTGAAATCCCTGCCCGCGCACTCCCCGTTTGGCAACTGACGTTAGACGATACCATGCACTCGACACTCTATATCTCGGCAGTCACTGGACAAGTGGTCAGCGCGCGCCATGATTATTGGCGACTATTCGATGTGATGTGGATGCTGCACATAATGGACTACGAGACGCGGGAGAATGTGCATAATCCGTTACTTACGCTAATGACAAGCCTCGCCCTGTTGACCGCACTCTTTGGTATCGCCTTGACCTATATCAGTTTTCGAAACCAAAACCCAGAGGAGGCTGTATGAGCTTCTCGACTCTGAGCCATACCAGCACCGCTGGCAGCAAGCTTCCTATTAGCTTGCTGCTACAAACCTTACATAAATGGCTCGGACTTATCGTTGGCCTGCAATTATTGATTTGGGTCGTGACAGGACTTGCCTTTAACCTAATTGACGAGAGGTTTTTGGACGCTAACCCATATCGCACTACTCATAAAACCGCGAGTCCCGCTACTGCACTCGCCCCCACGGAAAACCTACTGCAACAATATCAAGCAGAAGGCATTATCGAACTTAAGCTAACCTCAGTGCTCGAACGCGCCGTGTATGCGCTCACTACAACTCAGCAAACTCGCTGGTTTTGGGCGGAATCACTCAAGCCGCTATCCTTGAACGATGCTGAGATAGTCGCGATTGCCAAACAGAGCTACTCGGGCTCAGGTGAACTCAGCACACCGCAAATCCTCACCCGCGAAACGCCATTCGACGCCAGTGGCCCAGTAGCCATGCTCACAGCCGCAGATGAAGTTGAAACGCGGATTTATATCGATACCGCCTCGGGTACGGTTCTTGCTCACCAAAATCGCCAATCGGATCTCAAGGATCTGCTCTTTATGCTGCATTTTATGGATTATGCTCCCGATAATGGCATTGGTTTTAATCACTTATTGGTACAAGTTGTCAGCATTGCCGCGCTGTTGTTAGGTCTTTCGGGGATTTACATCCTTGGGCATAAATTCCATCAAGGTCAGTTATCCCTGCCATTCTTGAGGCGCAAAAACTCCATAGGAAAACTGGCACTTTTTACTCAAGACGCTCAGCCTCTCGCCGAATTCACCGATCTCAATGGCACTTATTTAGAGAGCATTAATCGAGGGCGTGAAAGATTGAGAACCCAATGCGGCGGTGGCGGACGCTGCGGCCTGTGTAAACTCAGGTTTGTCGAGCAGCCGCCCAGCCCCAATGATTATGATCTGGATAAACTCACCGCCACAGAGCTAGCACAAGGTATTCGCCTAAGCTGCCAACACGAGGCACATCCTGGCAAACTTGAATTAGTCACTAAAGCCCAACACAGATATTGGCCACAGTCAGAACAGTAAAGGAGTGTCGCCTACAGGCTTAAATCGGCGTATAGTCTAAATATTAAGCAACTCCGGCCGATAAGCAGCTAAGAGGTTATCAATTAAGGAGGCGCTATGAGTGGATTGGACAGTCTTTACGCTATGCTGGCACAGCCAGCAAAACCCGTATTTACCCCCAAACGGGTCGTCGATCAGGTTAGCGGTGCGACCGCCAATGCGCCCGATAGCCATGAAACCCCGCAGTCGCAATTACCGCCCACCTTAGATGTGAAAGTCAGGGAAAGACGCAAAAACGACAACGCCAGTCGCAATAAAAAACGCCGCGCATCGGACAAACAACAAGACTTAAAAGAGGGTGTGGTGCTCGAAGTCACTGACGATACCGCTGACACAGCACAATCGCCCAGTAAGCACATCATCGATATCGAAGTTTAACTTACTGCGGTAAATGAATAAGGCGCAACCTCAAGGTGCGCCTTATGTGTTTCAAGTCTAAAAGAAACTAAGACCGGGTTCTGGCCACCGCATCTTGCCAGCCCGCATATAACCGCTCTCTTTGACTCGCATCAATATTCGGTTTGAAGTGTTTATCGATACAGGCCTTATGCTTAAGTTCGGTCACTGATGTCCAAAAGCCAACCGCCAGTCCCGCTAAAAAGGCGGCGCCAAGTGCAGTGGTCTCGCACACGCTTGGCCTTAAGACTTCGACGTCGGTGATATCCGCCTGAAATTGCATGAGGAAGTCATTAGCAACCGCGCCGCCATCCACCTTAAGGGATTTAAGCCGCTCACCGCTGTCTTTAATCATGGCATCGAGCAAATCCTTACTCTGGTAAGCAATCGACTCTAATGCCGCGCGGATAATATGATTGCGATTAGCGCCACGCGTTAACCCAAACAGTGCGCCACGGGCATTAGGATCCCAATAGGGAGCGCCAAGCCCGACAAAGGCAGGCACTAAATACACGCCATTGGTATCCGCAACTTTAGAGGCAAAATATTCGGTATCGCTGGCATCGCGAATAAGCCCCAGCTCATCGCGCAACCATTGTATGGTCGCGCCGCCCATAAATACTGAGCCTTCAAGGGCATAATTCACTTCACCTTGAGCACCGACCGCCACTGTGGTTAATAACCCATGGGATGAGCGCACGGCTTTATTACCTGTATTCATTAATAAAAAGCAGCCAGTGCCATAAGTGTTTTTAGCCATTCCCGGCTCGACACAAAGCTGGCCAAAGAGTGCCGCCTGTTGGTCGCCCGCGATCCCCGCGAGTGGAATTTCGCTGCCCTCACCGGCAATACGAGTTGTGCCATAGACACTGCAGGAGGGTTTCACTTCGGGCAGCATGGCCGCAGGAATATCGAGCGCCTCGAGCAGTTTAGTATCCCAACTCAGGCTATGGATATTAAACAGCAGCGTACGGGCAGCATTGGTGGGATCGGTCACATGCACTTTGCCTTCGGTGAGTTTCCACAGCAACCAAGTATCGACCGTGCCGAATAAGAGCTCGCCTCGTTTGGCTTTCGCACGCGCATCCGGCACATTATCGAGGATCCATTTGATCTTAGTGCCTGAAAAATAAGGGTCGAGCAGGAGTCCCGTATTATCCCGTACATAATCTTCTAAACCTTGGGCCTTGAGTTGCTCGCAGATCTCAGAGCTGCGGCGACACTGCCACACAATGGCATTGTAGACGGGTTTGCCAGTGGCCTTTTCCCAGATAATAGTGGTTTCCCGCTGATTGGTGATACCAATGGCTGCCACTTCATCGCTGTGAATGCCCGCTCTGGCAAGGGATTCGATCAACACCGAACTTTGGCTCGCCCAGATCTCCATGGGATCATGCTCCACCCAGCCGGGGTTTGGATAAAGCTGAGTAAACTCCCGCTGCGAGACGCTGACAATATTGGCATCGTGGTCAAACACAATCGCCCTTGAGCTGGTTGTGCCTTGATCTAACGCCACTACGTATTTTTTCTGCACACGACTATCCTATTTGTCCTCTGCCATATTCAAATCGGCAGATTCTTAATGACTCATTGATTATGCTCTGAATATATTCGCAATTGGCGGCCATGACCAGCCAACATCTGGCAAATGCGCATCAAGCCACGTTATTTTAGGCACAAAAAAGCCCTGAAGATTCAGGGCTTTTTCATCAGCTAGATGATTACATCTTGTAGCTCATTTGGATACCGGCTAACCAAACATCACCACTCGCTTCACCATTGAAACTCACTGTAGCAAGGTTAAGCAGATTTTGCTGTTCGTTGATTGGCGCATCACCCGTGGCACGGATATAGGTCAGTGCAAAATCAACATTCAGGTTTTTAGTTGCCTGATAGCCCGCACCAACAGAGAACCACAGACGGTCTGAGTCAGGGATAGTCGTAGTACGCCATTCATTAGTGGCCGCCGTTTTATCTAAGGCCACACCCGCACGCACTAACCATTCGTTGCTGACTTGATAGGTGGTACCTAAGGCAAAGCGCCAGTTGTCTTCAAAGTGCTCTTCTTTGACTAAGTCAGACTCTAAGTCACCCTTTGGTTTAACTTCACCAGGGAAGTAAGCCACTAACTGATCGAATACGCTCCAATCGGTCCAGTTAACGCTGGCATGCATTGCCCAGTTATCGGTTAATTGGTGATAAGACGACAGCTCGGCAAATGCAGGCAGTTCGAGCGGAATGTAACCTTCAATCGACAGATTTTGGCCGCCATCGTAAATCACACCTGATGCATGACCTTCTAAATCAAGCTTTACACCGCTGTGATAGGCCAGACCGACACGGTGTGCAGGATTAATCTGCCAGCTCGTACCTAGTTGCCAGCCGTAGCCAATGTCGTCGCCTTTCATGCTTTTCAGCTCAGTGCCACCCGGTGGTAGCATGGCAGACACTTGTGCTGGTAGTGCGGGCTTAATGCCATCGACCCAACCCGGTAACGAGGCACCGATTTCACCTTCACCGTAAACGATACGTACACCACCACCGACACTGACAGCATCATTTACGCGGTAAGCGATGTTAGGGTTAAACTCAACAGTGGTCACCGCAGTTTTATTACCGAAGATCGCCGCAGCGTGGGTTTTAGGTAACTCGGTTGACAGACCATAGTTAGAGTTAACCGCCAGACCCCAAGTCCATTGGTCATTTAACTGATTGGAATAATAGAAGTTAGGCACTAACGCATCATCGGCCACATCTAAGGCATCGCCGCCTTTCATTTCAACGGGATTTGGGCCCAGTAATGGCGAGCTTAAGCTCACATCACCTTTAACATCCACGTTAGGCATCACATAGATACCACCAGCAGACAGCTGACGGCCTTCTAAATAGGTCAGCATCGCTGGGTTGCGGCCTTGTACTGAAGCGTTATCGGCAATTGCGGCTTCACCGGCAAAGGCGCGGCCTAAGCCAGTCGCTGAGTATTCAGCCAGTTGGAAACCCGCTGCATGGACTTGAGTCGTTGCGCTTAATAAGGCCGCAGTCACAGCCAAAGTCAGAAGACGTTTTTGCATTGTTATTCTCAGAAAATATTATTGTTATCTGTGCCAGTAACTTGGTCACAATGGCGTTCACACAAAATAGAGCAAACACTCCAGATTGAATGCGAGGCAGTTTACCGATGCAGAAGATGTTTGCAACAAGCGGGAATAAAACAGACAAAAAAACTAGCCATCAAAAGACATTCAATATTTTTAGTGAGATAAATCACTTTTAAAACAAGAATAACAAGTGAAAATGCGAAGCATCATTTGCTGAAAACATTTTTAAAGCTACTACACACACGATTAAACTTGTTTAAAAACAACAAATTAATACACACAAAGCTTATAAACACATGTAAGCCATTTTACCCATTAAAATTCAGCATAAATCACTAGCACTCATTTTGATTGCAACACAGGAAAGACGGCACTCATTTTAAATCAATAAATACAATAAATTAGATTTAAGTGCTTAAGCGTAGATAATAAAAACGCCTAGTTTTCGAACTAGGCGTTTAAGATTAACATCCATTAAGGTACAAGTGTTCGCCGAATGCTTAGCATCGCCAGCTTGGGATTTGTGATTCGTACTCGCCTATCTGCACTCCGTGGGACAAGGTCAAGCCAATGGCATCTAAACCATTCAACAATTTATGCCGCGCCGACTCGGCCAGTGTAAAGCTAAACTCAGCTCCCGAAGGCGATATCACCTTACAAGTCGTTAAGTCCACGGTGATTTGTGCGCCTTCTTCGCTCGCCACCTCATCCATTAACTGACGCACTTCATTCGCGCTCAGCTTCACCGGCAACAAACCGTTATTGATGGAGTTTCCATAAAAAATATCGGCAAAGCTCGGGGCAATAATGGCGCGCAGGCCAAAATCCGCCAGCGCCCATGGTGCGTGTTCACGGCTGGAGCCACAGCCAAAGTTTTCCTGTGCCAGCAGAATCGACGCACCGCTATAGCGAGGTTTGTTTAGAGTAAAATCAGGATTAGGCACATCCCCGGCATCATCGAGATAACGCCAGTCGTGGAATAAATGCACACCGAATCCATCCCGTGTCACCTTAGATAAAAATTGCTTCGGGATAATTTGATCGGTATCGATATTGGCGCTGTCGATCATGACCGCAAGCCCGGTATGGCTAGTAAAAGGTTGCATTAACTTCTCCTCTTGGGATTACGGTTAGTAAGGTTTACGGATATCGACAAAATGCCCCGCGATCGCCGCCGCTGCCGCCATCGCAGGACTCACCAAATGGGTACGGCTACCACGACCTTGGCGCCCTTCGAAGTTGCGGTTGCTGGTCGAGGCGCAGCGATCGCCCGCTTCTAATCTGTCATCGTTCATCGCCAAACACATAGAACAACCCGGTAAACGCCACTCAAACCCTGCTTCGATAAAAATTTTATCTAGACCTTCAGCCTCTGCCTGCGCCTTCACCAAGCCTGAACCCGGCACTACGATTGCCGTAACGCCCGAAGCCACTTTACGCCCTTTGGCCTGTTTCGCCGCGCTGCGCAAATCTTCAATCCGCGAGTTAGTGCAAGAACCAATAAAGACTTTGTTAATCGCAACGTCTGTCATCGGCGTGCCAGCGGTTAAGCCGATATAGTCCAAGGCTTTTTCCATGCTAGCGCGAATCGTCGGATTTGCCTCGTCGGCAGGATTCGGCACGGGTGCATCGATGGCAACCACTTGTCCAGGGTTTGTGCCCCAAGTCAACTGCGGCGCAATATCGGCCGCATCTAACACTACAGTGGCATCAAACTCAGCGCCAACATCGGTTTTCAGCGCCTTCCAGGCGGCGACGGCCTCTGCCCAATCCTCACCCTTTGGTGCAAACTCACGGCCTTCTAGGTAATCGAACGTGGTTTGATCCGGCGCGACCATGCCCGCCTTAGCGCCCATTTCAATCGCCATATTGCAGACTGTCATGCGCCCTTCCATCGACAGCGCTTCAATGGCCTCACCACAAAACTCAACCACATAGCCAGTGCCGCCATCCATACCTATCTTACCGATAATCGCCAGTACGATATCTTTAGCGGTGACGCCATCGGTAACCTGACCACGTACTTCGATTTTCATGGTCTTGGCTTTTAATTGGCGCAGGGTTTGCGTCGCCAGCACATGCTCCACTTCGGAAGTGCCAATACCGAAAGCCAAGGCGCCAAAGGCACCGTGAGTCGCCGTATGGGAATCGCCACACACAATGACAGTGCCGGGTAAGGTAATGCCAAGCTCAGGCCCCATCACATGCACAATCCCCTGATTAGGATGGTGAATGTCATATAAGCGCACGCCGAAGTCTTTACAGTTTTGCGCCAAGGTCTCGACCTGAGTGCGTGCCATAGGGCTTAAAGCATCTAGGCTAGCACTGCGCGTCGAAGTGTTGTGATCCATGGTCGCGAAGGTTTTCTCTGGAGCGCGTAACTTACGCCCAGCCACTTTTAAGCCACTAAAGGCTTGGGGCGATGTCACTTCGTGAACCAAATGTCTGTCGACATAAATGATCGGCGCTTCGCCCTCTGGGGTTGCCACAACGTGGGCATCCCACACCTTTTGATACAGGGTTTTCGGAGCAATTGATGTTGAAGGAGTCGTCATTACACACCTGCCTTAACTGCATCGGCGATAAAGTCGCCCATTTCGACTGTCGATTTGGCCTTATGGCGTTGGTCGCTACTTAATAGCTCACCGGTTAAATAGCCAGAATTCAGCGCCTTACTCACTGCACGTTCAATCGCACTTGCCGCCTCTTCTTGCTTTAAGCTGTGACGCAGCATCAGCGCGGCCGACAGAATTTGTGCAATCGGGTTAGCAATACCCTTTCCGGCGATATCCGGCGCACTACCACCAGCGGGCTCAAACAAACCAAAGCCTGTGCTATTCATGCTCGCCGAAGACAACAAGCCCATGGAGCCGGTCAACATAGCGATTTCGTCCGATAAAATGTCGCCAAACAAGTTAGAGCACAGCATGACGTCAAACTCATCGGGGCGGCGTAGCAACTGCATGGTCGCGTTGTCGATATAGATGTGTTCCAGTTCAACATCGGGGAAGTCCACCGCCACTTCTTCTACCACTTGGCGCCACAATACCGAGCAAGCTAAGACGTTTGCCTTGTCGACCGAAGTGACTTTTTTACGGCGACCGCGGGCGGCTTCGAAGGCAATGCGTGCGATACGGGCAATCTCGCGGCGGCTGTAACGCATGGTATCGAAGGCTTCTTCGCTCTCACCTTCACCTTGGCGCCCCTTAGGTTTACCAAAATAGATCCCACCCGTTAACTCACGCACACAGAGAACATCGAAACCTCTAGCAGAAATATCGCTGCGCAGCGGTGACATATGCTCTAAACCATCATGCAATTTCGCCGGGCGCAGGTTACAAAACAGTTCGAAGTGACCCCGTAATGGCAATAATGCACCACGCTCTGGTTGCTCATTCGGCGGCAGTTTTTCCCATTTAGGACCACCGACTGAACCGAATAGAATGGCATCAGCCGCTTCACAACCTTTCAGTGTTGCCTCAGGCAATGGACAACCGTGATTGTCGATGGCGATACCGCCGACATCATATTCAGAGTATTCAATGTTAAGACCAAAACGTGCCTCAACCGCCTTTAACACCTTACGCGCCTCGGCCATCACTTCTGGCCCAATACCATCCCCGGCTAATACTGCAATTTGATAACTCATACGCCCGCTCACTCCTTCAATGTGAAAACTTTATGCTCGATATTGCTTGGGTTATACGCCACCCAGCTCTCTGTTTTTATGCATATTCTGTTTGTAATCTGCGACCTTATCGGCGCGGCAAGTCAGGTTCATCACGTGCACTAACGCACGGGCTGATGCCTCAACCACGTCGGTCGCTAAGCCGACACCGTGAAAATTTTGTTCATGGTAAACCGCGGTAATGTCAACCTGGCCCAGGGCATTTTGCCCCTCGCCCTTAGCGCCCAATTTGTAGCTGATGATATCGATACGACGGTCCGTCGCACGGGCAATGGCGTTATATGCGGCATCAACGGGACCATTACCGGTCGCGGCTTCGGTTTTAATTTCACCGCCGACATCGATGCGTACAGTAGCCGTGGCAACACCTTCTGTGGAGTCGGACTGCACCACTAACTGCTGTAATTGATAGAAGTTATCTTCCGCCGCTTGCGCTTCCATAAAGGCTAAGGCTTCTAAGTCGTAATCGAAGACTTGACCCTTTTTATCGGCCAAATGTAAAAACTGTTCGTACAGGGCATCCAGATTGAAATCCTGCTCGCTGTAGCCCATCTCCTCCATACGATGCTTAATCACATGGCGGCCTGAGCGCGAGGTCATATTCAGGTTGTTACGGTTTAGGCCGATGCTCTCTGGCGTCATGATTTCATAGGTGTTTTGTGCCTTTAACATGCCATCTTGGTGGATCCCCGAAGAGTGGGTAAAGGCATTCGCGCCCACAATTGCCTTATTAGACTGAATCGGCATATTGCACAACTGGCTGACCAGATTCGACGTGCGGTGGATCTCTTTAGCATTGATCCCAGTTTCAACTCCCAGCAGATTCTTACGCGTCGCTAAGATCATGGCGATTTCTTCTAGGGAGCAGTTACCCGCACGCTCACCAATACCGTTCATGGTACATTCAATTTGGCGAGCACCATGCTGCACGGCGGTGATCGAATTAGCCACCGACATACCTAAGTCGTCATGGCAGTGAACGGAGATAATGGCTTGATCGATATTCGGTACGCGATTAAACAAGGTTTGAATAATCCCCCCAAACTCGCTTGGCACTGTGTAACCCACGGTATCGGGGATATTGATGGTGCGAGCCCCTGCGTGAATCGCCGCTTCTACCATACGGCACAGGTTGTCGATTGGCGTGCGCCCCGCATCTTCGCAGGAAAATTCCACATCATCGGTAAACCTGCGGGCATACTTCACTGCGCCTACCGCCATCTCCAACACTTGCTCGAATGAGCGCTTTAACTTGCTCTCCACATGGATAGTCGAGGTAGAAATAAAGGTATGAATACGGAACTGTTCGGCAACCGATAATGCTTGGGCTGCGGCATCGATATCTTTTTCCAAGGCGCGGGATAAGGCGCACACACGGCTATTTTTGATGGTACGGGCAATGGTCTGCACCGACTCAAAATCACCGGGGGAAGACACGGGAAACCCGACTTCCATTACATCTACACCGAGACGTTCTAACGCCATGGCGATCTGTAACTTTTCTTTGACCGACAGGCTTGCCGCTAACGCCTGCTCGCCATCACGTAAGGTGGTATCAAATATAATTACTCTGTTAGACATCTCGCTTCTCCATGGAACGTCACCGTTCATTATTTAACTTTTGCCGTATTCAGATACAAAAAACCCCGCAACATTGGTGCGGGGTTTATGAGTGTTTTGCCTATCTATCGAGCGAGCAACACTAAGACCTCCGCGTTTGTGGCGCGAGAGAGAGAAGAAGGAGGTCGAGTTTGCTGCTAATTCTATTCATTTAAATTAAATATTTATTCTATTGACTCAAAATAAGGACGGTTAATATTTAACTCGCTTGCTTAAGTGTGTCAACCCCAATTTTTTTCATGTTCTTCGAGTTATTTGCTGCAAAATAGCAAAATTTACCCATATTCACTCGACAAGACTCTCGTTAATCCCTTGTCAGTAGAGAAAAATCCACAAAATGGCTCAAGTCAAAATTTGAACAAAAAAATCATTTTTTATGCAAAAAAGCCTTGAGACACGTTATAATCCTCGCCCGCGGTTACGGATGTTAGAATTAATGCATGGTATGGAGCAAAAAATGGATTTTCGCGTCTTAGCGCTTAGCCTGTTGTTATGGCTATTCCCTTTTGGGGTCAGTGCTAACGACCAACTCGATGTGCTTGCAGAACTGATGTATCAGTATCCGACCAAGGCTTTGACGCAAATTAGCGCACTAGAGAAACAACAAACCGCTGATAACTCTAGTGATATTGATAGGCTTCGCCTCAGTATGCTCAAGTGCCAAAACTTGTTGCAATTAGGGGAAAATGAAGCGGCAATCAACCTTGCCCAGATGGGCGAGGCCAGTGCCAAACAGCTAAAACTCGATCAGGCACGTCCCTACTTTTTGAATTGTCAGGCCGATGCCTATCTCAATTATGATAATGTCCAAGATGCCCTACCTTTGCTCGATTCCGCGATTACCCTCGCGAGACGCTATCAGCAACCTCAAGCCTTAATCGATGCACTGCGGTTAAGGGGGCAACTGGATACCAACACGGATAACTTCTCCTCCGCCATCGAAGATTTACGCATCGCTATCGACATTTATCCCGATATTCATACCCAGACACAAAATTGGGTGTGGCCGCCGCAGGCCTATGTCTATGCCGCTATGGGCAGTTTGCTCTACGCAACCCATGATTTACCCCAAGCCATGTATTACACCAATCTGGCACTCAACAGTCCCGATGCTAAGGGGAAGGCACGGCATGTGTTACTACTAAACGCATCGCGTCTCGCGTTAGATAATCAAGATAGAGAATACAGCGACCAACTGGAGAAACAGGCAAAAGCCTTGTTACCTGAAATCGGCTCTCCCTTAGAACTGGCCTATAGTTATGCCGTTTTGGCTTCAATCGCCCTCGATAAGGGACGAATGGACACTGCCGAAGAATACATCTCCATTGCCATGAACACTTTTAAGCTGCAAAACCAACGGGCAGCTATGATGCGCTCCACCCGTTTATTGGCACAGATCCGGTTTGCTCAACATAGAGATGAAGCGGCGTTAGCCCTTATGAACTCCGCCATAGAACAGGGCGAGTCATTAAAGCAATACTCTGATCTAAAATGGTTTTATGGCATTTTGAGTGATTATTATCAAACCCACGACAACTACAAACTTGCCTACGAGTATTTGCAAAAACGTTTCGATGCGACAGAACTTGCTAACGAGTCGATGAATAACACCCGTATCCTGCAATTTAAGGCCAGATTAAATCAGCAAGGACTACAACTGGCGAGCAAGGAGAATCAGCCAACTCACAACTCGGTACTGAAAGAGCTCAATATCGATTGGGCCTATAGCACGTTATTTTTAGTCGCCATGGCTTTTTTAGGTGGTGCCATTTGGTATTTCATTGATAAACAAAATAATCGTGCACCGTCAGCTGAATCAGACAGCCAAAATCTGCCACCACAGCAACTACTCGAGTTGACACTTCACAGCGCTAAGCAAGGCGATTATCCATTGTCGCTGTTGCTGCTCAATGCCAGCCAAATTCGCCAAGTCGATCTGCCCGCGCTAATGGATAAGTTACAAGACAAGCTACGTGAGCAGGACAAACTATTACGCTATTCGATAGACGAGATAGTCATAGTGCTACCCTATACCTCAGCCGTGGGCGCGCAAAAAGTCGTCGGTCAAATCACCCCCACCATCCAAACCTTACAAGGAACAAGTAAGGTAAATATTGGCGTTGCTGTGATGCAACAGTTTGATACTTTGGATTCTTTGGTTAAGCGCGCGAGCATCAATCAATTAGGTAAACTCAAAGGGAGCGACCCACAAAGCGATTATTCCCCTGCTAAATAGGCGGCAATTTCATCGAGGAAATCGTCGCCAAATCGGCTGAGTTTACGCTCACCGACTCCGTTAACCGCCAGCATTTCACCGGGACTGGTAGGCATCATGGCCGCCATTTCCGCTAGGGTCGCATCGTTAAACACCAGATAGGGTGGCACATCCTGCTCCTCGGCAATAGTACGACGTAGGGCTTTTAGCCTCGCAAACAGTTTGCGGTCGTAATTCAGCGGTGCCCGCGATTGAGTGACTTTGCGCTTAATGTTAGTCAGTTGAATCCGTGGTTCCGCCAACATTAGCGCCACCTCGCCCTTAAGGATCGGCCTTGCCGAAGGGTTTAAGGTGATGGACGAGCCCCGCGTAATATCTTGGCTCGCAAGCCCTAAGTGAATCAGCTGACGGATCACGCTCAACCAATATTCATGGCTTTTGTCTTTGCCTATGCCCCAAGTGCTGAGTTTATCGTGCCCTCTATCCACAATCGCAGCGCCCTTGGAGCCACGCAAGACTTCAATCAAGTGATTGATACCAAAGCGTTGCCCAAGACGATAGATGCAAGACAGCACCTTCTGCGCATCCTCGGTGCCGTTATAACGTTTAGGCGGGTCGAGACAAATATCGCAGTTGCCGCAGGGCTCTAACGCGCTCTCATCGAAGTAATGCAGCAACACTTGGCGACGACAAGTTTGTGCCTCTGCAAATGCAGCCATGGTATTGAGCTTATGGAAATCGACCTGCTGCTGCGGCCCTGGCTCCGACTGCTCGATAAGATGGCGCACTCGCCCAATATCGGCAGGATCGAACAGCATAAAGGCTTCGGCCTCGAGTCCATCGCGCCCCGCTCGACCGGTTTCTTGATAATAGGCTTCGATGCTCTTAGGGATATCGTAATGCACCACAAAGCGCACGTTAGATTTGTTAATCCCCATGCCAAAGGCAACGGTCGCAACCACGATATCAATTTGATCTTTAAGGAAGCTATCTTGTACTTCACCGCGCTCCTGTGGCGTCATACCCGCGTGGTATGCCTTAGCGTGAAACCCTTGTAGGGTGAGCCGTTCAGCCACCTCATCCACACGGCGACGACTGCTGCAATAGACAATGCCGCTACTGCCATTCTGTTGCAGTAAAAACTGTCGTAATTGATTCGCGGCATTGAGTTTTTCGGCAACCGTATAGCGAATATTAGGCCGATCGAAACTCGATAGTAACCTAAAGGGATTAATCCCTAGGCGCTCGCAAATATTTTGCCGCGTCGCTTGATCCGCTGTGGCGGTGAGCGCCATCATGGGCACATGGGGGAAGAGCTGCTTTAACTGGCCAAGGGCGGCATATTCGGGACGAAAATCGTGTCCCCATTGACTGATGCAGTGCGCCTCATCAATGGCAAACATCGATAACGGCAGGGAGCGCATGCGCTCGATAAAATCGCCAGTAAGTAACCGTTCAGGAGACACATAAAGCAGTTTTAGCTCGCCTCGATGCAACTGCCTCAGCACCTCTACACTCTGCTCCCGCGGCTGCGAGGAGTTTAAATAGGCGGCATTGACACCCGTCTGCAACAGGCTGTCGACCTGATCTTTCATCAATGAAATCAGCGGTGATACCACGATAGTGATGCCAGGCATCAACAGTGCGGGCAACTGGTAACACAGACTCTTACCGCCACCAGTGGGCATGATCACAAGGCAGTCCTCACCACTGCATACACGTTCGATAACCTCGCGCTGACCGTCCCTAAAGTCACGGTAGCCAAACACCTGCGCGAGGCGTTGCGACAGCGGATCATCATGTATGTCGAGTAACTGAGTTTCCATGGATCTTCTAGCTAAAAAGTAAGGGCGCCTATTCTAATGGACAGAATCGCTCCTGTCTTGCGCCATCTTGCCCAAACAGCCCCCGCGCGAACAACTATGGGATAGGCTTAGCCTACTTCCACGGCTTATCACAACACCCCAAACGATTTCCCCGCACAAAGGCTTAAGTTGCATTAGGCATAGGCTTGGCTGTAGATTAATTGCTCTAAGTCGAACGCCATTGCGCACGCTTCGACCCTATTCTAAGAAGCCCTACAGCCTACAAGGACGAACAGCATGACAAACCCAATTCAAGCCGAAGTACTCAAACGTGTTGCCGAAGTGTTTGATCTGCACGTACCGTTTCATAATTTATTGGGTCTAGATATCAAACGCTACGACATCGATGGCGTCGAAGTGGTGATTAATATGAAGCCAGAACTCATTGGCAATATTCACCAACAAATTCTCCACGGTGGGGTCACGGCTACTGTGCTCGATGTGGTCGGAGGGCTCACCGCCTTTGCAGGGCTCGTCGCTAGTCGTGATGATTGGACTGTGGAGGAGTTACAACAACGGTTGCAAACCTTAGGCACTATCGATATGCGCGTCGATTACCTGCGCCCCGGGCGTGGACAGGTTTTCACTGGCACGGGCAGCGTGATCCGTGCCGGCAATCGCGTCTCGGTATGTCGCATGGAGCTTCATAACGAGCAAGGAACCCATATAGCCTTCGGCACTGGCACTTATATGGTTGGCTAGTCCGTTGTCACACATCGTTTTTTAGAAATTTTTTACCGCATTCATCATCGATAAGTTAAAGGAAAACACCTTGATTATTCAGGTGTTTCCCTCTGCTTTTTGCTAAGCATTGGTTATTAGAGACATCCTGTAACGAAAAAGGCGGGCGCACACACCTTGAGTCAATTCCCATAGCCTCCTACAATCGCCGTCCTGTTGTCCTTCGAAGATGTCTCATGCCTGATACTGAATACCGCAAAGGGATCCTACTTGCCGTCAGTGCTTACTGTATGTGGGGATTTGCGCCCTTATATTTCAAACTACTCCACCATGTTTCGGCGACCGAAATTTTACTGCATCGGGTGATCTGGTCATTTGTGTTTATGGTGATCATCATGCTGTTTATCGGTGGCTTTGGAAAGCTGCGCCAACTGTTTAAACAGCCAAAGCAGCTACTCGTGCTCACCATCACCTCCCTGCTGATTGCCGCCAACTGGTTGATTTTTATCTGGGCCGTGAACAACGATCATATGCTCGATGCCAGCTTAGGTTACTTTATTAATCCCCTACTGAATGTGCTGCTCGGCATGCTGTTTTTAGGAGAAAGATTACGTAAGTTGCAATGGTTTGCCGTCGCGCTGGCGAGTGCAGGCGTGCTTATTCAGTTAGTCTCATTCGGTTCTATTCCCATTGTCTCCCTCGCCTTGGCGGGCACCTTCGGGGTGTATGCGCTGCTGCGTAAAAAGGTCAACGTGGATGCAAAATCGGGTCTGCTAGTCGAAACCGCCATTCTGCTACCGGTCGCATTGGTTTATCTGGTCGCGACTTTAGATAGCGCCACGGCGAATATGCTCACCAACGATTGGCACCTTAATTTGTTATTGATGGCGGCGGGGATTGTCACCACAATTCCACTATTGTGTTTTGCCGGTGCGGCGGTACGTATTCCATTGTCTATGCTCGGCTTTTTCCAATATATCGGCCCGAGTATTATGTTTATCCTCGCGGTAACCTTATTCAATGAACCCTTCGATGCCGAGAAGAGCATCACCTTTGGTTTTATCTGGAGCGCCCTGTTGGTGTTCACATTCGATATGGCCTATAAACGCAAAACGGCGCAATAACATCACGCCGCAGCCGACAGTTGCAAAAATAGTGGTTAAGTGAGCATGTACTTAACAGCTATTTTTGTAGCTGGGTAATAAACCTTTCGCCCTCGGGCACAGACAAAAGCAGATTGTAGCCTCGCGTCGTTGGCACTAGCACTAGTTCGGATTTATCCGTCACAGCCACAAATGCCTTACCCTTCCCTTTTAGATTAAACCAGCCGAGTTGAAATCCTGGCATACCGATACCATTGGTTTTAAAGCTAGGTGCTAAATCCGCCTCCTGCTTCAAATCGATAATGCGCGCCTGCTCGACCAGCAGCTCGGAGCGTGCTAACTGCACTTTATAGAAGGGAATATCGAGTTTTAGCTCGGTGTCGGTTAGCGCGATTTCAGCATTATGGGATTGATAAAACACCCAAGCAAATCCGCCAATCATCACTAACAAAATACCTAAGCTCGCCGATTTCGCCACTTTCGGCATAGGTTTAACCCACAACATCCACAGCACACCAGCCAAACCTAGCAGCAAGATAATAAAGCTTAAAATGGAGGTTTGAGTCAGAGGCGCGAGGGAGAAAAACTGAGTCACCATGGTGGACAGTCCTTAAGGAAGAAAAGCTTAATCTGCCAACAAAGACATATTATGTCAATAAAAATGCCAGCGCTAGGCTGGCATCTTATCAAGCGTGAAAAGCTTACAGATCGAGGGCGAGAATTTTAGAGCGGCGCTGGTAGTTATACAGCTGCTTTTTCTTCTGCGGTAAGGCTTCCACATCTTCAATCACAAAGCCATGCTCTAAGAACCAGTGAATGCTGCGGGTAGTCAAGGCAAACAAACGGGAATAGCCGCGGCTACGCGCCTGACCTATGATGTTTTTCAGCAGCAAACTGCCCCTATCTGCATCGCGATAATCTGGGTGTACTACCAAACAAGCAAACTCCCCGGCATTATCCTCCTCGAAGGGATACAGGGCCGCACAGCCAATCACTAAGCCATCACGCTCAATCAACATAAACTGCTCGATCTCAATCTCAAGCTGCTCACGACTGCGGCGCACCAAAATGCCTTGCTCTTCCAAGGGACGAATTAAGTTTAGTACGCCGCCAATATCGCTAATCGACGCGCGGCGCAGACGCTCAGCGCTTTCTGTTACGATTTGCGTACCTATCCCTTCACGGGAGAATAACTCCTGCAGCAAAGCACCGTCATCGAGATAACTGACCAAATGACAACGGGGCACACCATTGCGGCACGCATCAATACTCGCCTTGAGAAAAGCCATAGTGCCAACACAGGCTGAACCTTGCTCAGCGAGCTTAGTCAGAATGTTTTGCGCATCATTTGGCATTAATTCGGCAATCACATCGCCATTGCGATCGAGGATACCGTTTTGCGAACTAAAGCCAATCATCTTGTCGGCCTTCAGCTTGATCGCGACTTGAGTGGCAATCTCTTCGGCGGTGAGGTTAAAGCTTTCGCCAGTGACGGATGCAGCAATCGGCCCCATCAACACGATACAGTGGTTATCGAGCTGACGCTTAAGCCCTTGAGTATCGATACGGCGCACTTTGCCGCTTAAACAAAAATCCACGCCATTATCGACCCCCAGAGGCTGGGCGATCACAAAGTTACCGCTGACTAAGTTGATTTGCGCGCCTTGCATCGGCGTATTACTTAGGCTCATCGATAAACGCGCGGTGATATCAAACTGCAATGCGCCCGCGACCTGCTTGATCACTTTAAGCGAGTCTTCATCGGTGATACGTACACCTTCGTGGTAGGCGGGTTCAATCCCATTGGCTGCCAACGCCGCATCGATTTGCGGCCTCGCGCCATACACCAACACCACTTTAATGCCTAAACTGTGCAACAGGGCCACGTCATTTAAAATGCCGCGAAATTGATTTTGTGCTAAAGCCTCGCCACCCAACATCACCACAAAGGTTTTCCCTCTATGGGCATTGACGTAAGGGGCAGAATGACGAAATCCATCAACCAGTTCAGTGGTACGCACGCGTTGTTTACACCTCATATTAGAGCTGGCAATGCCAACATGACACACCAGGAGTGAATGACTAAAACACGCGTATAGTATTGCATTTTAATTCACCAATAAAGAATTTATTCTCATTAAAATGCAGTTTTAATACAATAAAGTGCTTATATTTTCAAAAAATTGCATTTTTGATAAATGATCACATTTTTTTAACTCGATGTGATTTAGCTGCACTGGCCAAGTATGGGGCAGATTTATCTCAACTTGATGACCAGAAGCCAAAAAAAGCCCAAAAAAAAGCCCCTTAGATAAGGGGCTTTTCTCGAAACACTAAACAAGGATTACTTGATTTTTGCTTCTTTGTAGATAACGTGCTGACGAATAACTGGATCAAATTTTTTGATTTCCATTTTTTCTGGCATGTTACGCTTGTTTTTTTCAGTTGTGTAGAAGTGACCAGTTTTAGCTGTAGAAACTAATTTGATCTTCTCACGATTACCTTTAGCTTTAGCCATGATCTATTACACCTTCTCGCCACGGGCACGAAGTTCAGCAACAACAACTTCAATACCTTTCTTATCGATCAGACGGATACCTTTAGTAGATACACGTAACTGTACGAAACGTTTTTCTTCTTCTAACCAGAAACGGTGGTTTTGCAGGTTAGGTAAAAAACGACGACGGGTCGCGTTTTTTGCGTGCGAACGGTTGTTACCAACCATCGGCTTCTTGCCAGTAACTTGGCATACTCTTGACATGTCAGTCTTCTCCAAAAAACAATTTTAACGCTCGAGCATTAATGTACCTCGTATGGCCGTCGCCCGAGGCACAAAGAGGGCGCATTTTATACACGATCATAGAGGTAAGATCAAGCGTTAGATTAATTAATCCAGCCTCGTTCCGCGAAGGAAACTATCTCTCGATCACCAACAACCATATGGTCCAGTAAGGATACGTCTATGGTTGCTAACGCATTTTTTAATCGCTCAGTTATTCGTCTGTCAGCCTGACTGGGCTCGGCAATACCAGACGGATGATTGTGACACACTATGACGGCAGCAGCCTTTTTCTCCAGCACTAGGCTCACCACTTCACGTGGATACACCGAAGCTGAATCTATTGTTCCGCGGAATAATTCGACGAATTGAATCACTCTATGCTGGCTATCCAGCAGCAAAATTGCGAACACTTCATAGGAGCGGTCAGCTAATTGTCTCATTAAATAATCCCGAGTTAAATCGGGATTTGTCAAAACCTGACCTCTCTGCAGGTTTTCTTGTGCCACACGCCTCGCTAATTCAGCCGCGGCTTGAAGCTGGGCGTATTTTACAGGTCCCACGCCCGGAAGTCGACACACCTGATGCTTTGGTGCGCAAAGTAAGCTTCTTAATCCACCAAATTCATGAATGAGTGAGCGTGCAAGATCGACCGCATTCAATCCGCTCAGCCCATTTCGCAGTAAAACGGCCAGTAATTCTGCATCCGAGAGATGGGCGGCGCCTTTTACTAATAATTTATCCCGCGGGCCTTCGCCCTCGGGCCAATCCTTAATCGCCATACGACCTCCCTGTCAGCGCGAATTTTCACTTTAGACAAGTATGGACGAGATTTTTTGAACTGGGACAGTCACGCCAATTAGTCGCTTTGTGGTATGGTTGGCGACATTATTTCAATCTCGGATGATGTCTGTGAGCCTGATAACGAAAAACGTCCTACTGGGTATTGGTGGCGGCATAGCGGCCTACAAAAGTGCGGATTTAGTGCGCCGCTTAAAAGAACGCGGCTTTGATGTGCGAGTGGTGATGAGCCAGAGCGCCATGGAATTTATTACCCCTCTCACTCTGCAAGCCTTATCAGGCCATCCCGTGGCATCAAGTTTACTCGATCCCGCTGCCGAAGCGGCAATGGGTCATATCGAGCTCGCGCGCTGGGCGGATTTAGTGATTATCGCCCCCGCCACCGCGAATTTACTGGCCCGTATCAATGCGGGCATGGCGGATGAGCTTATCACCACCACTTGTCTTGCGACCGAAGCGCCGATAGCCCTGTGTCCCGCGATGAATCAGCAGATGTATCGCAATGCAGCCACCCAAGCCAATTTAGCGAGTTTACAAGGCCGAGGTTATACCCTGTGGGGCCCCGCCAGCGGCAGCCAAGCCTGTGGCGAAGTAGGCCCTGGTCGTATGCTCGAACCGTTAGAAATCGCAGAATTAGCCAGTCGCTTTTTTGCAACAAAAGATGTCTATGCTGAACAGGAAACTCAGCCGCTAGCGGGCCAGTCGGTGCTCATTACCGCAGGACCAACCCGCGAAGCCATCGATCCGGTGCGTTATATCTCTAATCACAGCTCAGGCAAGATGGGATTCGCCTTAGCAAAAGCCGCCGCCGACATGGGCGCCGCTGTGACCTTGGTCTCAGGTCCAGTAAATTTAGCAACCCCTGAGGGGGTGACGCGAATCAATGTCGAATCCGCGCAAAACATGCTCGACGCTGTGATGGATAATGTTGATAAAAAAGATATTTTCATTGGCTGCGCGGCGGTTGCCGACTATCGCGTCAGCGATATTGCGGACTGTAAGATCAAAAAGTCCGCCGAAGAAATGCAACTTGCGCTGGTGAGGAATCCTGATATCTTAGCGACGGTCGCAAGCTTGGCAAACCGTCCTTTTGTGGTGGGATTTGCCGCCGAAACCCATGATGTAGAAACCTACGCCCGCGATAAACTCAAACGCAAAAACTTGAATATGATCGCCGCAAACGATGTATCCGTTGCTGGCCTTGGCTTTAATGCCGATGCCAATGCCCTGCGTGTATTCTGGCCGCAGGGTAGTCAAGATTTGCCTGCTACCGATAAACTCACGTTGGCTCGGCAATTACTTTCGTTGATAGTGAAAGAAAAAACAAAATAAATGAAAACACCGATTGAATTAAAGATCCTCGATTCCCGTATTGGTTCTGAATTCCCTCTGCCCGCCTATGCCACGCCTGGCAGCGCGGGAATGGATCTTCGCGCCATGATAGATACCACAATGACGATAGCCCCAGGTGAGACTCAGTTAATCCCTACGGGCATCGCCATCCACGTGGCAGACCCAGGCCTTGCCGCCGTGATCCTGCCCCGTTCAGGCCTTGGCCATAAGCACGGTATCGTACTCGGCAATCTGGTTGGGCTTATCGATTCAGATTATCAAGGTCCCTTGATGGTTTCTTGCTGGAACCGCAGCGATACCCCATTCACTTTAGAAATTGGTGATCGTCTCGCACAACTCGTGTTTGTTCCAGTGGTACAAGCACAATTCAAACTCGTTGATGAGTTCGACAGCTCAGATCGTGGTGAAGGTGGATTTGGCCATTCTGGCACTAAATAACCAGCATCGATATTGAGCAAGGATACTGCAATGGCTGTAAGCCCAAAAATTAATCGTCGTGAACACATACTGCAATGCCTAGCGCAAATGCTAGAAACCAGCCCAGGACAACGTATTACCACCGCTAAACTCGCCTCTGAGGTCGGTGTATCGGAAGCGGCACTCTATCGCCACTTTCCGAGTAAGGCGCGGATGTTTGAAGGGTTAATTGAGTTTATTGAAGAGTCACTACTCTCCCGCATCAACATCATCATGGACGATGAAAAAGACACCATGAGACGTTGCCAATTGGTGCTACAACTGCTGTTGATTTTCGCCGAGCGCAACCCTGGGATCTCTCGGGTACTCAATGGCGATGCACTCTTAGGTGAAAACGAGCGTCTACGCAGTCGTATCAGCACCCTATTTGCCAAAATTGAAACCCAACTCAAGCAAATTCTGCGGGAAAAAACCCTACGTGAAGGGAAAGGCTTTAATTTAGATGAGGCTATTTTAGCTAATTTGCTGTTAGCCTTCGCCGAAGGGCGAATCGCCCAATTTGTGCGCAGCGAGTTTAAACTCAAACCAACGCAGCACTTCGATGAACAGTGGCGCTTTATTCAGCATCAGCTGTTGCAAAGCTAATGATTTTTCAATACAAAGGACGGTAATCACCGTCCTTTCTTTTATCCCCCACGCCTTGTATCGGTATTTCTTTTATTTTAATCTCAAGTAAACATTTTCAAAACAAAAAACACAATAATATTACAAGGATGTCAGATGAAATCTTTGCCATTTGCTGCATTGGCCGTAATTTGCTTGCCTATTATGTCTTTCAGTACATTCGCGGCCGAAACCTCGGCGACAAATGCCCTGTCACAATCCCAATTATTCAGTCGCGGTAACGAGTACTCTAACGTCAAGATCTCGCCTACCGGCAAATACTTAAGTGCAATCACCAGTGTCGAAGGCAAGAATGTACTTTTAGTACTCGATGCTAAAACCAAAAAAATGCTTAATGCAATTCGCTTCCCGAGCAACG
Organism: Shewanella sp. FJAT-51649; assembly: GCF_019457435.1. NCBI lineage: Bacteria > Pseudomonadati > Pseudomonadota > Gammaproteobacteria > Alteromonadales > Shewanellaceae > Shewanella > Shewanella sp. FJAT-51649. The sequence goes on from NZ_CP080411.1 coordinate 4,373,285, forward strand.
CGCAGGTAGGCACCTATGAATGGGCCAATAGCGAGCGCATTGTACTGGCAAAAGAATACCTTAAGGGCTGGACCGATGTGCCCCAATACTACGGTGAATTAATGGCGGTCAACGCCGATGGTTCTCGCAAGGCGTACCTATTCGGCTATAACAGCGGCGAGCAACAAACTGGCTCGAATATCAAGAAAAACACCCCAATGCGCGCCACCGCCTTTATTCTCGACCCTCTGCCTGATGACGAGCGTTATATGCTGGTCAATGCGATTCCTTGGAATAATGAATCGAACTTAAACTTTGAATTGCTGCAGGATGTCTACCGCGTAGACCTATTTAACGGCACGCGTAAGCGCATTACAGGTTCTCCCATTGGCCAAGCTCGCTTTATGACAGACCATGAGGGTGAAGTCCGCTTTGTGGCTGGGGAAGATGGCAAAAACATCACTAAAGTCTTTTACCGCAAAGATGGCGAATGGGTAAACACCGACAAACTCAACCTTGGCTTAAGCGATTTCAAGCCTATCTCCTTCGCCGATAATAAAAATAGTATTTACGCCGCAGGCCGAGTGGGTAACGAAACCTTAGGCGTATATCGCATCAATCTCGAAACGGGCGAGAAGGCTGAGATTATTCAAGATGAAGCGGTCGATCCGAGCAACTTCTGGATCAACGGCACCAATAAGCAGCTGTATGCCGTTGAGTTTGAAAATGGCTACCCCAGTTATGCCTTTGTCGATAACAACGATAACCATGCCAAACTGCTTAAGGATTTACTCGCGGCCTTGCCGGGGCATCAGGTGCAGATCGTCAGCGAAACCCGTAATGGCGAACAATTAGTGGTGATTGCATTTAACGATCGCAATCCCGGTGATTACTATTTGTTTGATACGAAAAAGCTCAAGCTAGAGTATCTAACTGCGGCCCGCAAATGGCTCGACCCCGAAAAAATGGCGGAGGTTAAACCTATTAGTTTCACCAACCGTGATGGCCAGAAAATCCATGGCTACTTAACCTTACCCTTCGGCAAAGAAGCCAAAAATTTACCCTTGGTCGTGAATCCCCATGGTGGTCCCCATGGCATTCGTGACTGGTGGGGTTTTGACCCACAAAACCAACTACTTGCTCAAAATGGTATGGCGGTGTTGCAGGTTAACTTCCGTGGCTCAGGTGGTTATGGCGAGCGTTTCGAGCAAGCAGGCTATCAAAAGTGGGGATCAGATATTCAGCACGATATTATCGATGCAACTCAATATGTGATTGGTCAAGGCTTTGCCGATAAGGAACGAGTGTGTATCGCAGGCGGTAGCTTTGGCGGCTATAGCGCACTACAAAGCGCCGTATTAGCGCCCGATATGTTTAAATGCGCGGTTGGGTTTGCCGGTGTGTATGATCTGGAGTTGATGTTTGATGAAGGTGACGTCGCCAGAACACGCTCAGGAACAAGTTATCTTAAGGACGTACTCGGCCAAGACAAAGCCACCCTAAAAGCCATGTCTCCCTCAGAAAACGTTGCTAAATTGAAAGCAAACCTCTTACTGGTGCACGGTGGTGACGATGAGCGAGCGCCGATTGAACAACTCGAATCACTCGAAAAAGCTCTCAAAGCCCATAATTATCCCTACCAAAAACTGGTGATGAATAACGAAGGCCATGGTTTTTATAACGATGAGCATAGAGCCAAGTATTACGATCAGATGCTGAGCTTCTTAAAAACCAACTTAAAACTTTAGCACTCACTAAAATAACTAGGGCGTGTTGACGTTTCGAGATTAAATTTTGTTCGTTCTGGCAAGCACGTGCTCGCGAAACGAGGAATGATGTGTAGTTATTCTACTCAAATGACGAGCGGCTCTTATGACAGAAAGTCAGAGCAAGGGCTTGCCAGACGAACCCTTCGGGCAGCATTGGGCTGGTTTTTCTGCCGCGTTATCGTCCGTTTATGTAGAATAACTACACTGCACGAACTTTGCCTTGCATAAAAGCCAGCCACATTGCCGCAAAAATAACCCTGAAACGTCAACACGCCCTATTATCTTCATCAAGATAATGATGTTTTAGCGCCTCAAGGAGCCGATAATCGATAAGGACTATCGGCTTTTTCATCTTCAGCGTGAGCGTTTTTTGGTATGAATTATCCGCAATTCGCGCTATTCTCCCCCACCTTGTTCTTACCCAGATAAGAACGAGTCGATTTGTACCTGAGTTCACCCATTGTACAAACTCAGTTTAGGGTGCTAGGTTTTTAGTGATAGCCGCTACTGCAGTAGTGGAGGATAAGATGGCATTAAGTGAAGCAGCAGTAAAAGTACAAGCCGCCCTACAAGAACGCGGACTTGAAACCCCCATGCTCCCCAATGTGTTTACGCCTGAAGAGCGTAAGGACAAGATTGAATTCCATATGAAGGAAATCCTGACGCTAATGTCACTGGATCTTTCCGACGACAGTCTTGCCGATACTCCACGCCGCATCGCCAAAATGTATGTCGACGAAATTTTCTCCGGCTTAGACTATGAGAACTTCCCGAAGATCACTGTCATTGATAACAAAATGGGCTTCGATGAGATGGTGCGCGTGCAGGATATCAGCCTGACCAGTACCTGTGAGCATCACTTAGTCACTATCGATGGCACAGCGACGATCGCTTATATTCCTCGTAAGAAAATTATCGGTTTATCAAAGATTAACCGCATAGTGCGTTTCTTCTCCCAGCGTCCACAGGTACAAGAGCGCTTAACTCAGCAAGTGTTAGTAGCCTTGCAAACCCTGCTCGAAACCAAAGACGTGGCCGTGAAAATGGATGCGGTGCATTACTGCGTCAAATCCCGCGGCGTGATGGACTCCACCAGCTCCACCACAACCACCGCCTTAGGGGGCATTTTTAAATCTAACCCCGCCACCCGTGCCGAGTTTTTAAATCAATCCAAATAAGCTGTTGGATTTAATCAGGGCATAAAAAAACGCTGCCATTCTTATCGAATCGCAGCGTTTTTGTTTTAGCAGTTTATCACAGGCTTAAGCCTTATTAGGCCTCAATGCCATATTGCTCACGGTACTGGCTTACCGCAGCCAGTTGCGCTTCCATACCCGGTTTTTCTGACAGGTAGCTGATCAGATCCGCAAGCTTGATGATCGCCACAATACCGCAGCCAAAATCACGCTCAACCTCTTGGATGGCCGACAGTTCGCCCTTGCCCTTCTCTTGTCTATCCAGCGCGATTAATACGCCAGCCAGCTGCGCCTGATGGGCCTCGATGATTTCCATCGACTCACGAATTGCCGTACCTGCGGTGATCACATCGTCCACCAACATTACCCGACCTTTAAGCTCGCTACCGACTAAGCTGCCGCCTTCACCGTGATCTTTTTTCTCTTTACGGTTAAAGCAGTAGGGAATATCGATATCATGGTGTTCGCACAAGGCCACCACCGTCGTGGTCGCAATCGGAATACCTTTGTAGGCAGGGCCAAACAACAGATCATACTCTATGCCTGAATCCACTAACGCCGCCGCATAAAAACGTCCTAAACGCGCAAGGTCTCGTCCAGTATTGAATAAACCCGCATTAAAGAAATAAGGACTGATACGGCCCGATTTAAGGGTAAACTCACCGAATCGCAGTACCTGACGCTCTAGGGCAAATTCAATAAACTCACGTTGATAGGCTTTCACAATCTCTCCTTACGACTTTAACGTTCTATTTTTATTGGGTTATAGCAATATTGATTTAATAAAAAGCCCCATAACGGGGCTTCTTATCAACAACAATTAATTCAATGCGGCTTTCTGCACATCGACGATTTCACGAATACTGTTCTTCGCCAACCCGAGTAGCTCAATCAATTCTTCATGGCTAAACGGCTCACCTTCGGCCGTACCTTGAATTTCAATAATCTTACCGGTTTCCGTCATAACTACGTTCATATCGGTTTCGGCAGCGCTGTCTTCCACATATTCGAGATCGCTGATCGCTTCGCCGTTGTAGATACCAACGCTGACCGCAGCAATCAAAAACTTCAGCGGGTTAGACTTGATAATGCCCTTACCACGGGCCCAGTTCAGCGCATCAACTAAAGCCACACAGGCACCTGTGATAGACGCGGTGCGAGTACCGCCATCGGCTTGGATCACATCGCAATCGATAACGATAGTGTTTTCACCAAGGGCTTTCATATCGACGCAAGCACGCAGTGCACGACCAATCAGACGTTGGATCTCTTGAGTACGGCCAGATTGCTTGCCGCGAGCCGCTTCACGGTCCATACGGCTGTGGGTTGAACGTGGCAACATACCGTATTCTGCCGTCACCCAGCCTTGTCCCTGACCTTTTAGGAAACGTGGCACACCCTCAGTAAAACTGGCGGTACAAAGTACTTTGGTTTCGCCAAACTCCACTAACACAGAACCTTCGGCGTGGGCCGTAAACTGGCGAGTGATAGTGATGGGACGTGTTTGTGCTGGCGTTCTGTTACTTGGACGCATGCGAGATTCCTGTATTCTGAGTCATTGACCGATTTTGGCTGCATATTATAGGGATTTGTGCCTGAGGATGCCATGCCTAGGGCCATTCTCTGACAAACTCCCCATCTTTAAATGCTAGCTTAACCCCTAGCAGTATATTGTATGCCTTTAATCCTAAAGCCATTGACTCTATAATCGCCTATCAATATGACGATTCAACCATTAGGACAATCCCATGATCCAAAGCATGACAGCCTACGCTCGCATCGAGCACAAAGCACAATGGGGCACCGCCTCTTGGGAAATTCGCTCAGTCAACCAGCGTTATCTCGAAACTTACCTACGTCTACCAGAACAATTCCGCAGCTTCGAACCCGTACTGCGCGACCGTCTGCGTAAACGTTTAAGCCGCGGTAAAGTCGAGGTCAATTTACGCTATGAGTTAGCCGATAACAGCAACAGCGAACTCAAATTAAACCAAGGGCTAGCCAAGCAGTTGCTCGACGCTGCCAGCTGGTTAAAACAAGAAGCCGGCCAAGGCGAAGTGAGCCTGACTGACATTTTGCGCTGGCCTGGTGTGCTCTCAAGCTCAGAGCAAGATATGGATGCCATTGGCGCCGAGCTATTAACGGCTTTCGATTTAGCAATAGACCAGTTTATCGAAGCCCGTGGCCGCGAAGGTGCAGCGATTAAAGAAATGTTGTTAAGCCGTTTAGAAGGCGTCGAAGAGCAAATTGCTATCGTGCGCGAGCACATGCCTAAAGTGATGGAATATCAGCGCGATAAACTCACCAATCGCCTCGCTGAAATCAAAGGTGAACTCGATCCCGCCCGCATAGAGCAGGAGATGATCCTGTTAGCGCAAAAACAAGATGTGGCCGAAGAGATGGACAGACTCGAAGCCCATGTCACCGAAGCGCGCCGCATCCTCAAAAAAGGCGGCAGCGAAGGCCGTCGCTTAGATTTTATGATGCAGGAATTTAACCGCGAATCTAACACCCTCGCCTCAAAATCCATCAGCACAGAAATCACCGCTGCAGCAGTAGAACTTAAAGTTTTAATAGAGCAAATGCGCGAACAGATCCAAAACGTGGAATAGTGTTATTTGTGTTATCTAAAACCAAAAGCCCTTTTTTAGGGCTTTTGGTTTTTTGAAAGCTAGCCGAGTAATGAGATTAGCTTCTGCTGTAACTCATGGTGGGAGGCGACTTGAAAGTGCGGGCGAATACCTGCGGGTGCTGCGTGTCCATGGACGTTATACCAACAGGTGTGGAATCCCGCATTGATGCCGCCTTGAATGTCTGAATGTGGGTTATCGCCCACCATCAACACTTGTTCGCGCGCAGGCTGGCCCATCAACTCGAGAGCGTATTCAAAGATACCGACATCGGGTTTTGCGATGCCCACTTTTTCTGAAATAACTAAAATATCAAAATGATGCTGTAAACCAGTACGCTCTAAACGCACTGTCTGCAACTCGGTAAAACCATTGGTGATGATCCCCATTTTGGCTTTTCCCTGCAGCGCGGCCAACAATTCACGGGCGCCGGGCAAGGGCGCACAAATCTCGGCCATAGCCGTTAAAAATGCACTGTTTAGGGTTTGTGGGTTCACAGTAAGCTTTGCCGCCCAAGGCTCGAAGCGTATGGTTTGCAGTTCGGCGGCGCTGATCTTGCCATCCTGATACTCAACCCACAGCGGCTTATTTACACTTTGATATTCATCGAAATCGGCCCGAGTAAAATCGATGCCAAAGCCTGAAAACATCCGCTTCAGTCCTTCAAAAGCATCGAAATAAAAGAGGGTTTCATCGGCATCGAAAAGCACCCAAGAGTAAGGTGCGGCCGAAGAATTAGTCTGGCTTGAGAACGACATAACACTCCTAATAACAAACAAAAAAATCAAATGCTAAGCATGAAAAACGATGCGACAACCCTAAAAATAATCAACACAACAGCCAACCCCAACTTGGCTCGGTTTTCACATACCCGAGAATCACAAAGCAACCCGTTCGCTACGATATGATGAGGTTGAACGGCAATTAACGCCATATCACAACGAGCAATTCGCATGCTTTACCTTCGGCGTAGGTTGCTTCACCCGATTAAGGAACACGACACCCGCTAACATCAAACATACTCCAACGAGCGACGCCCAATGCATACCGTTGGCGCGAGATATTATATCCAGCACAACGCCTGTCAGCATCTGCCCACATATTACGAGCAAAGTACAACGCATCACCCCTAACGATGGCAATGCCCAACTATTTAGCACGACAAATAAAGCGCCAATGACTCCACCAAGGTACAAATACATTGGCGGCTGCCCTTGTAGCTGATTTGCACCACTCTCTAGGCAGATTATCCATGCACTCAAGACTACAAAGCCCACAATATGATTACAGCAAGATGCGATTAACGCATGGCTATGTTTTGCCAAGGCACCATTAAAGGTTCGGCTTAAGGCAATTAAACCGCCATTAAGCAGTGCGATAAGTACCATCAATTCCATTCAATTTCCCCTGCTACGCCAGCTAGTGTGAATAAATCACTAACAAGGCTCCCAACAAAATCATTACCATAGCAATGACTTCTGTGAATCGAATGCGCCGCTTAACGACACCGAAATAACCGCAACAGTCAAATATACAGCTCAAGATTAACTGCCCCACAAGCATTAACGCTAAGGTGCCAGCCAAGGCTAATTCACTGTTGACTGTGACAGCGGCCAACACAACCGTCGCAGCACCAGGAACGCCACCTAAATACGCCCACCAAGGTAACAGTGATCGACTCGCATCGGCATTCAAAGCCAACTTGGCTTCTTTACCCACCAGCCTTTTTCTCAGTAAAAACAGCATCAACAATACTGTTATTGCGCCAATACCATGAGCCATCCAAGATGCCAAAAGCGGTGAGCTATACATAGCAAGCTGGCTATTGAGCTTAATCATTAATGCCAGTAAAACGCCGGAGCAGAGCGCCACAAAGGACATAAATAAGGTCAGTTTGTTTGACGTTTGCATCAAAACAGTCCATCCATTTTTGTTGCAAAATAGTCTACAGTGATAGTTTAGGCCTTATAATCCACCGTTATAGAAACTTATTGTTGAGCTTTAGCTGACAATTAATGTTGATGATTTCCGCTTTAAGCGAAAAGCGAGATGCAAGTGAGGCCCTAAATCCCCTCATACTCAGCTTAACGTGATATAAACAAGACCTACAGCCAAGTCTCGGCTGTTACATCATCGTTTGATAAAGGAAGCCCTGCATGGAACATTTTTCCGCCCTGCCCATTTTCGTCACTGTGGTGGAATGCGGTAGCTTTTCCGCTGCGGGACAAAAACTTGGGCTGAGTAAATCAGCCATCAGCAAACGAATCACACAGTTGGAGCAACACTTAGGGATTCAACTGTTACAACGCACCACTCGCAGTTTGAGCCTAACGGATGCTGGCGCGCGCTATTTCGAATATATTCGCCCGGCGGTACAGCTCACCCAAGAAGGATTGGATGCCATCTCCGAATTGCAGCAAGTTCCTAAAGGCAATCTGCGAATTTCCGTGCCTATGGTGTTTGGCCGCTTGTATATTGCGCCTTTAATCGCTGAGTTTTTAAAACGTTACCCCGATATTCAGCTACAAATGCAAATGGATGACAAGACCACAGATTTAATCGCAGGCGGTTTTGATTTAGCCATTCGTATCGGTGAACTGCCCGACTCCAGCCTTATCGCCCGCAAAATAGCCCCTTGTTTGAGCGTGATTTGCGCGTCGACAGCCTATCTCGCGCAGCACGGTTCACCCATGACTCCTAGCGAGTTAACTCAGCACAACTGTTTGTTTTACAGTTACTTTCAAGATGGTGTGGAATGGAGTTTCCACAGTCCCGATGGCGCGCAACGTGTTCAACCCAAAGGCAACTATCAGGTGAATAATAGCGATGCTATCCACCAAGCCTGTCTCGATGGCCTTGGCATCGCCAACCTACCGCGCTTTATCGTAGAGTCCGATCTACAGGCTGGGCGTTTACAGGCGTTACTTACAGACTATCCGCTACCCGAACACGGCATTTACGCCGTGTATCCACAGCGAAAATACCTCCCAACCAAAGTAACGGTATTGATTGAGTTTTTGATGGAGAAATTGGCGAGTGGCAAGTTTGGATAAATTTCAAAGTGATAGAACAATTTTGAGTAGCTGGTCTAACTGATTGAAAATCAGCCACTCTCAATGCTACATTAAAGGGCGATTTAATAACCAAGGATGGAGAATGAACCAAGAATCACTTTTTGAAGATTTACCTGAAGTAGACTCAGGTAAATATGAAGCGAGCATGTTATCCAATCAGAAATTTTGTGATCAAGTAGAACAATCCCTTGTAGCGCTAGGCTTCCGTGAAGTACAAGGTGTTCCATCTCAAAACGAGTTCCTTAAAAGTGCGCCTTATACAGATATGTATGGTGGAATTCGAAAGGCAGCATTCTTAGTACAGCATCAAACACTAGGAGCAGTCCGAATTGAAGCTCACAAGCAAGAGCAAAGCGGTTCTGTCGATCAAAAATTTCCTTTTTTCCTAGAGTCTCTTCGCCTCGCGCCAGAACACAATTTAGTCATTTTACTGGGTGGGAAAGGCTATAAACAAAAAGCTTTTGACTGGATAAAAACTGCTGCAAGAAATATTCAAGACAAACAAATCAAGGTCTTTAGTGACCTTGATGAATTTATTAGTTTTTTCGTTTCAAAATAACCAAAAGGGTCGAACAATTCCGACCCTTTCTTTTACTAAATCTCACCAATCCCACAATCTATCAAATACTTATAAGTATGATCATAAAAATTGGGATCTCGAGTCTCATCTGATTTATCGCCTTTAGGAACGAATATCACCATGCCCTGACGAGCTCGAGTCAACAATACGCGATAAGCATTTTCAAGGTATTTTTGCCGAACTAATTGGCTTCGTTTTTGCCATTTGGTTCCTACAAACTGCCAATGCTCAAATGCGTGAGCATTGAAACGGTAATCTGCATCCCAAGCCACAACACACCAGTCTAGCTCTAGCCCTTGTACATCAAATTCAGTAGCAACATCCTCTAAAAATTCGGCAGAACGAATATCTTCAGCACCACTTAAAAACCACTTAGCGGGGTCTATCTCGTTCTTAACGAAAATACCCTCAGCTTTAAGCCTAATGCCGTTAGAAGAAGCAAGCAGCCCCATAGACTCATTGGCTCGTTTGTGAAGATTAACCCAAGCTTTGGCTTTAGCTATATCCCGAGTGACTTTGATAGGGTAGACATGCTCTAGATCTTTATAAATGCTAACAGCAAGCCCGCATTGCCCAGCAACCAAGTAATGAATAAAACTGGACAACTTTTCAGCACGGAAAGATCGCATTGATGTGGCAAGATGTAAGTTAGGTAAGACATTCGCCCTTGAAACCGCATTCAGATCTACGCCTAGCGAAACATACTCACCTGACAATAAAGCTGTGGAAAAATAGACATCCCAATCTAAGAACTTGGCCTTAAGCGCATCCAACCAACCTGCTAGTCCTGCCTCACCTTTATTAATCTCCTGTCCACCACCTACTAGCGCAATAATAAACGCCCAGTCTTGACGACGGTCCATTACTTCGATGAGAAATTCAGGCTCTGATTTATCAAAGTCGACAATACCTCGCTTACGGCGCATAAAATCGCTTGCCTGCTCTTTATCCCACGCCCGTTGAGCCTCATCAAATATGGCCACTTTTTCAGGCGGCACGCCACCATGCAGGTATTCATCCCTAAAGCGATGGATATTTTGAATAAATGATTCAGTCTCCTTTCTGGTTGCACTGATAGAATCACCAGTTCTGGACGATCTATCCCTAGCTAAGGCTTCCTGTAGTACCGCCACCAAGGGGCCATTACCACTGAGGAAAACAGAATACTCATTCTCTTCCCTGTTTGCGTGAATACTCGCAATATTAAGCCCCACAAGGGTTTTACCCGCCCCCGGAACGCCGGTAACGAAACAAATTATTTTTCGCTTATTGATCCGAGCATTGTGAATCAACTGAAGTAATTGCAGGCTCGTTTGCCCAAGATTTTGAGTATCCGCTTCACTACGAGCAATATCTTCAACATTGTGCGACGCATACAGAGCTTGTGCCGCTTCGATAATGGTTGGCGTCGGTAAATAACCAGAATCAGCCCACAAATTGGGATCAAAAGTAGGTTGATTCAACTGTTCAGCAATTAGGCGCATTCTTGAAAACAATTCATCGGGAGAAATGCACAAGGTCGAAGCAACATTATCGCCTGCGAATATTGGATCTTTCGATTGGCTGGTCGCTTTGGTGGCGACCAGCAGAGGGACTAGATATTTATCATGGCTACCTAGATGAAAGTTCTTTAAATCTAAAGCATATCCATGAGTTTGCCTCATATCTGCAGCGGTAAATACTGTTGCGCCAATTTTAAACTCTACTACAAAAACAATCCCTTTAAATATCATCACGACATCAGCACGTCGTCCCATTCGTGGGATCATAAACTCAATGAAAATATGCCCTTCTTGCTCAACACTCTCGGTCAAGGAGCGTTTGAGAACTTCAATTTCAGTCAACCAAGCGCGAGTTTGTGAATACAATAAATGCTGAGTATGGAAACGTGATATCTGTCCGGTAATCGCATAGGGCTCTGCTGATAGAAAATCTTTAAAACTCGCCGAATAAAATGCTCGTTGAGTCATAATGATCCCTCAACGGTAAAATCTAGAAGTTGTTTCGCGGGAATATCTAAGGCTTTAGCGAGCTTGAATATATTAATCAAACTCACATTACGCTGACCACGTTCAATGCCGCTGACATAGGTTCTGTCCATGTCAGCTTTTAATGCGAGCTGCTCCTGCGAAAACGATCTCTCAAGTCGCAAACTTTTTAGATGAGTACCAAATGAGGTAAGCAAATGATCTTCCATGAATAATCCTGCTAAGAGTTTTCATGATGATCTTTACTTGTAGACAATACGTCTACGGACTATAAGTCACATTCAATATCTAGCACATAATGATTTTGGCATAAGATCACACAGGGTAATCACTCACAAAATGCAAAATGATTATTGGCGCTGAATCCATCTACTTCCCACTCGGCAATAAGTACCTCGTACTTCGGCCGCCGGCGTTGGCTTTTACTAAGAAGCCTTGCTCGACCATTTGCGCAAGGTGACGGGTGGCGGTAGCGCGGCTCACCTTAGCGACCTTTTGATACTGGCTACTATTCATTCCTAATTCAAAATCGCCATCTAACATCCGATTGAGCACTTTGGCTTGCTCTTGACTCAATAAGGATTGATCGAGATTTTGCCAATACTGCGTTTTTCGAAGAGTCTTGTTCACCTCTCCCATCGCATTGAGTAAGCAATCATTAAGGGTTTCAAAAAACCATACTAACCAAGGAGTAATATCGACATTACCCCTTTGGGTGGACTCTAAAATGTCATAGTAGGCTTGGCGACGGGCCAGAATACTGACCGACATAGCGTAAAAGCGAATTGAGCGTTTTTCCGCTTGCGCCAAAGCTAAATCAGTCAATAAACGCGTGATGCGTCCATTTCCATCATCAAGGGGGTGTAGAGTGACAAACCATAGGTGAGTTATCGCCGCGCGGATAAGCGGATCTAAACCCAGATCTTGCCTTGATGCATTAAACCATTCAATAAACTGCGAGAGTTCAGCGTCCAAAGTCGCTCGAGAGGGGGCCTCAAAATGCACCGTTGGTTTATCAATCCGGCCTGAGACAACTTGCATAGGCGTATCGCCACGTAGCGCTCCACCAATAACGGGGTTAAACAGCGTATAACCCTGGGGAAATAACTGTTTATGCCAACCTAATATCCGCTCAAGGGTTAACTCTGTATCTAAATTTTTTAAGGCATCGAGCATAATGTCGGCCAAACCATCGGTTTGTGCCGTGGTCGGATACGGTTTGTCTTCGGACACGCCGAGTTTTTTAGCCAAGGATGAGCGCACCGAAGCTGCATTGAGCTTTTCACCTTCAATGGCACTGGAGTGGATAATGTTAGCGAGTAAGGTGTCGAGTGCCGCCGCTGAGGTTAACTGGCTGTCGTCGTCACTTAGCATTTGCTTGCCTAACAGTTGGCCCTGATTGAAATATACCTGACGTAGCAGGGCATCAACTCTGCTGATATTCCAATGAAATTTAGGCCAATCGGCTTGCTGCCAAATCCACATATCCTACCCCATGAGTCAAATAACAAGCCTATTCTACTCACACAATGAGTCAATTAACAAACCTATTTGCCTCACAAGACGAGGCAAATAATACAAGTAATCGCCTCATCTTGCCCAAATGCTTCTAGCATAAAGGGATTTATGCTGTTGATTGCCTCTACAAAGCAATACCAACGCAACGCCAGCTTTACGCAGCCAAAACCCGCTGGCTGCGATATACTGCCAACGTTGATAAATCGCTAATGTTAAAACCCCATTTACACACCCATCGCGACCACGCTGACAAGAATGCTGAGCCCAATCCATGCCTGATAACCCAACTATTGCCACCCTTCCCGATTCTCAAGGGCATAACCATAGTGCAGATGTGCAGCTCAATCAGCCACAGTGCGATTCGACTAAACCAAACGACATCAGGCCAAATGCAATTAAGCCAAGCGCGATCGAGCCGAGTGCAGTTAAGCATGAGTCGGTGGCTGCCGAGCAAAAACAGAAGGTTATTTTTATCGGCTTGCCCCGAACTGGGACGACGAGCGTGAGTGTGGCGTTATTGGAACAAGGTTTAAAAGTGGCGCATATGGCGTTTACCAAAGAGGCCTTTATGCAGGCGGATGCGATTTCCGATGCACCTTGTTTTAGTGATTTCAAACAGTTGGATGGATTATTCCCCAAAGCCAAGTTTGTTTATCTTGACCGCGAGTTAGACTCTTGGGTAGCGTCGATGCAGATGTTACTGAGTCGAATGCTGCCACATTTGGATGCCAAAACAGGTCGATTCCACCCAATCATGAAGCGCAGTTTTCGCCATAGCTTTGGTGTCGGTTTAGTTGAAAATCCACAGGATGAACAACATCTTATCGATTGTTATCAACGCCATAAAACAGAAGTGGTTAACTACTTTGCGGGTAGACACGACTTCCTCAGTATCGATGTCAGCCGCCAAGGCGCCCTCGGCCAGCTATTATCACTTATGGGATTAGCCAGCGCCGAAAACCAACAGAACTTTCCTAAACTTAATGTCGGCCGCAACGTCGCCAGTTGGGATGAATATAAACATCCGAATAAGATCAGCGCTAATGCCTCAGGGCCAGACAAACGTAAGTTCTTTGATTATAAACTTTAAAACTCAATGATAGGGAAAGCTAGTCAGGGGTATTTCGGCGCTTTACCACAGTTAACCAGTCGAGACTCACGCCCGAAATCGCATTAAAGCCGCGGATACGGAAGATAAGTTGCAGTAACTGTGGCCGAGGCCTGACTTTAGGCTCGACCGAACGCGGAATAAACCATAGCGTCACGAATGCACGCAGTATGGTCGACACCAAAAACACCACAAAAATCGAGCTACTGAGCCAAGTATTCCAACCTGACCAGACTAAAAAGTCTGCCGCATGGGAAGCTATCGTGCCGCCGACCATGGCCCCCACAAACACCAATCCCGCGCTGAGTGACGCCTGCAGCGCCGCATAGGTGGCAAAGTCACTGCGAAAGGGACGAATATCATAAAGATAATTGGCGGTGCTTAGGGTAAAGCCGCTCCAAGCTAGACCCGAAAATGCCTGAATCGCCAGAATATAGAGATAGTTATCCGAGAACAACCACAGCAGCGGTAAGCTTGGGATCATGCAGCTGGTGATAATCATCACCAAACGATTGCCGAATTGATCGCTAAATCGCCCCCAAAACCTCAGCGTCACAAACTGAGTGGCTATCGATGCCACGCTGGCGAGTACAAATTCGATGTAGCTAAACTTCAAGTCTTCCAACATATACACGGCGAAAAACGGCGCCGAGATGGCCACCATCGCCTGCATACTGGCCACAAATAGGCTGTATTGGCGAAAGGTTTTATCCTTCCATGCTCCGCGAAAATTACGGATAGTTTGGATAAATACGCCCCGCTGCTTGGCTTCGCGCGGATCCGGGTCGTGCATTTGCAATAACAACCAAGCAGAGACAAAACGCCCCATGGCCGCTATCGAAAACAGTAAAGTAAAGCCTAACCAGGCCATTTGCAGCGAATCGGTAAAGGTAAGAATCCCACCGCCAATAAAGAATACGCTTAAGGATGCGCCCATGGTTAAGCGGGTGCGCGCCGCAAAAAAGGCGCCACGGCGACGCTCGGGCACGATAGACCCCATCCAGGCGCGCCAATGGGGTTGAATAAGATTGATAAACCCATGGTATCCCACGGCGAGCCCGATAAATATCCACACAGCATGATCGGGGCGAAAGGCCGCTAACGCGCCCATGCCCAATACCACCAACGCCTGCAAAGCTGCGCAGTAGACAATAAAACTACGGCGGGAAAAATGACTCGCTAACCATACCGAAACCAACTGCGACATCGCCCCGAAGAGCTGCGGCAAACCAGTAACAAAACCCATTTGCGCAAGACTAGCACCGAGAAAAATCGCGTAAGCATTGAAAAAGTTATCGCTCGTCGCCGTCATCATCGACGATGCAACCGCCTCCTGCTGCGAGCGGCGCAGAGTGCATCTTAACCAGAGATTTCTAGCGCTACGGCGCGAACACGTTAATGCAGTGGGAGCTTCGAGGGTGCCCATTCCAAGCCAAATCCATATGAGACTAGGGTTTTAATGTTGCAATTATGTCGTATATAAGCAAAAAACAAAACGCCCCAAATGGGGCGTTTGATTAGGGCGTGTTGACGTTTCAGGGTTAGAAGTAAGCCTGTAACTCGGCTTCTTGATCTAACAGGCTTTGATACAAGGTAAATTGATTCGCAGCCCTATCCAAATTATGGCCCTCACGGTGCACATGGAAATACACGTCACCATTCAGATAGTCCGTTAAAAAACGCACGCCAATCATCAAGCAAATCACTCGCGCCCCGAGCCAGAGGCTACGTTTTTCGACCTCAGTTAACACTTCACCCAGCTCACTTAAATAACCACGGCAAATGGCGGCAAAGATGGATTGGCGCACTTTAACATTCTCAAGGGCGGTCGAATCTTCGGCTTCAGGCGAGCAGAAGGTACGCACCATATCGCCAAAGTCATACATCAGATGCCCTTTCATGCAGGTATCGAGATCGATAATTGCCATACTCGACATGTCGCGCTTATCAAACAGCATGTTGTTGATTTTAGTGTCGTTATGGCAAATACGCAGCGGGAGCTGTGGCGAAATCTCAGCCAGCTCATCCAATAAATTCTGCTGTGACAGGGCGTAATCGACCCAGTTACGGCATGAGTCTAACCGCTTAGCTTTATCCTGCTGCACCGCTTGGCGCAGCATTTCCATCCGTCCCGGCAAATGATGGAACTGCGGGATAACATCCTCAAGCTGAGTGGCGTCGAAATCACTCAAGGCACAGGCAAAATGACCAAAGGCCTTAGCCGCCATTTCGGCTTCGGCTTCAGACTTGACCACTTCGATACTTAGACTGTGAGGCAAATAACTGATGGCGCGCCAAAATCCCTGCTCACCCAAGTCGATCGCCAGCTCGCCGTCTTGAGTGAGACAAGGGCTCACAACCTGCAAGCCATATTGCTGTTGTAATGCCTTAGCACACAAATGATGGCTAATTTTATCGGCATTACTCACCAATGCCTGCGGCGTCTTAAATACTTGGGTATTAATACGTTGCAGCACTAACTCACCCGTAGGCCAACGCACTAACAAGGTATCGTTAATATGACCATTCCCTAACGCTGAGATTTTTGCTTCGTCGGCTTCAATTCCAAAATGAGGCAACACTGACTGCCTGATGAGTTTAATCACTCAATAACTCCATTAATTTTTGCTTTACCCAGACAGTATCCTGCGGATAGGTCACACCGAGCCAAGGTTCGCTGGCCACATCAACAAACACGGGCACACCTTGCTCAATTCCCGCCTGAACCACGGCGGGCAAATAGCATTCAGATTTAGGCAATTGGCCTTGTTGTTCGATAAATACCGTTAATTCACGTTTAATAACATCAAATATGCTTGGCGAGAAGCCCCAACAGGTCATTGAGACCAGCGACTGTGAAGGAAGCGGTGTCAATCCCTCAGGGCCTTCGCCGATAAAACCATGATCTTGAGCTTGAATATTCAACCATTCGGCGACTGAACGCAGTTGCCCCTGCTCCACTTGGCATAAGCCACGATTCACGCCACCGTGCTCAGATAACGTCAGCTCAATCGGATAAGCCACCATCATCCAATCGTTAGGTCTTGCGGTTAATCCCTTCGCTAAAGAAGCAAAGGCGCTGTCGCCATAAAAATCATCGGCATTGATCACCGCCATTGGCCCATTGACACTATCAC
This sequence comes from Shewanella sp. FJAT-51649, assembly GCF_019457435.1. Taxonomy (NCBI): domain Bacteria; kingdom Pseudomonadati; phylum Pseudomonadota; class Gammaproteobacteria; order Alteromonadales; family Shewanellaceae; genus Shewanella; species Shewanella sp. FJAT-51649. Next base: position 4,390,264 of record NZ_CP080411.1, read on the forward strand.
GGGCGCACCACAGGGCATGAGCCGTTCCCCAGGGCTTTAAACGATGGCTCACATCTGCAAGTTGCGCTTCGGCGGGCAAATCGGTGAGCGACTGATAACAAAAGTGATACTCAAAGTGAGCTGGTAAAAAGCGTATCAACAGTTCGTGGAGTTCCGCTTCTAATTCGGGGCGGATCACCAGCACGGCACGCTTAAACCCGCTGCGGATCGCCGACTGTATCGATAACACCAACATGGGTTCGCCCGCAGGACCGAGGGAGGCCAATTGCTTATCGCCGCCAAAACGACTACCTAGCCCTGCCGCCATAATGACTAAGGTCAAATCTGTATTCATGTGGGATTAGTGTTCAGTTCGTATTAAAGATATTTTCCCGAACCTCGCCGCAATCGGCTTTGCGAGCACATTTAAAACAAGATTGGAGAAAAAGAGGAGCAAAAGTGTAATCTACCCCTCTAGTCCTGACTAGAATTTTATCGATTTAACGGGCTAAATAATTACCAAAATTGCGATTAGGCTCTAAAACCGCTTGGCTGCCCTTGAGGCTGAACTTGTAACCACACAAACCAATGCTGCCACGGCGAGCCAGATCAGTGATAATGCTGGCGGTATCCAGCGGCGTGAAACGCGCCTCCGTTGCAGAATCATCCAGCAAGTCTACGCTGATAGTGCGATACTCAGTGCCATTATTAAATACCAACGCACTACAACTCTTATCGCCCTTGGCAGTGGCAATCGACCAAAGGTTTTGCGGCTTACCACGTTCACCTAACCAGCGAATAATTAACACATCTTGCTCTAACGCTACCGAAAAACCATCGGGCATATCTAAGGTCACACGATCGCTTGCAGCAATAGGCGCCGAGGGCACGACAGGAACAGCCTCGTCAGCCTGAGACTCATCGCTATTGGGCCATAATCCCCACACTAACAGCACTAACAATACCGCCCCCACACCGCCGCCGACTGGCAACCAATAACGGCGCTCAAGCTTGGGTAAAGAAGGTAACTTAATAAAACGTCTATAGGGGGCAAAAAACTCAGCCACACCTCTAAACAGCTCTGTCATCGAGCCCGACTCTTTCGCCTCGGCGCGGCGACGGCGCACTTCTTCAGCATGCTCAGTATCGTTAAAGGCCGCGGTATCTTCATCGGGGTCGAAACGCCATACTGGCTCATCACTATGCTCGGCAGGGTCGAGCGGTGCGCGCTTAAACTCCGCGCCCTGTAAATCGACTTGGGCTAAATCCACATCGGCGATGTCGATACGAGTTTGCTCTACTCGGCTCTGATTAGCAGGGCGAAAATCGGCGTGGCCCTCTAGTAACGCATCTTGCACGACAAAGTCAGCTGGATTTTGCGTCATTTTCGTTAACGCATCGAAACGCAGCTCATCTTGACGCAAGGCATCCAACTCGGCGTCCACAACTGGAGAAGCACTCGTAGGCTCAGTATGAGAATAGGTTTCGGTCTCTGTCGATACCGGAATATCCGGCGCAGCATGGGAGACTGTGGCATTCTGTGCCGCAGCAGCCTTTGGTGTTAATACGGGTTCGACTCGGCGACGAGGAATGGCCTGCGAGGTAGGGGTATCTAATGCAGGGCCATAATAGCCCAAACGGTATTCCACTAACGTGGGAGAGGTTAAACGCGTGCCCCAAAAGGTCGCACCAGCGCCCAAGACCAGCCCTAGAATGGCGACTACGGGCGGCGCAGCCACTATATACAGCGCCAGTAAAATTAGTAGCGGCAGAATAAATACCGCAACCAAGGCCTTAGGCTTAGCCGCATCATTTAAACGGCGCAGCGCCGTAAGAGCGAGCAAAGGTAAGCCCACTAGCGCTAAAAGATACATTAAAAAGTTCGGCCCAAACGCGGCGACAGCCAGTGATATGCCCAAATACACACCAACACTGATGGCCACAAAGCGGGGACGGGAATCACGCCCATGAAGGCAGAAAAGAGATTTTAACAGCACGACCCTTCCTTTATAGTGAAATTATCCTAGCGCACACGACTCTCAATGTCGCATATGCACGAGCGTAACGAATTTAGCCGCAATTGTCAGTGCAATAAGGCGCTAGACGGATAAAAATGCCGATAATATCTATCTAAAACTAAATCAGGCTTAAATCTCAGGTCAACGGCTCTGTGTCTAAGCACTGCGATTTCAAACCTTGGCCCACGCAGTAACGGTGAAGAGTGAAATTCGCCAATCGGGACAACGTCCTTCAATAAAAACCGCCATAGACTACAATTGCCGACTAACTAGCCCTAGCGTTTTTAAGGTCAAAATCTGTATAATACTCGGCTTTCTGGGCCCTTCTTGCGTTAACCAACTGGATATTTTGCTCATGACCGCACGCGGAAATTTATTTATTGTTTCAGCCCCGAGTGGTGCTGGTAAATCCTCGCTGATTTCGGCGCTGCTGAAAGACAAACCCGCCGACATGCAGGTTTCAGTGTCGCACACTACCCGCGCGCCTCGCCCCGGCGAAGTGAATGGTCAGCACTACCATTTTGTTAATGTTGAAGAATTTAAAGCGCTGATCGCGCAAAATGCCTTTTTCGAGTGGGCTGAAGTGTTCGGTAACTACTATGGCACGTCACGCCACGTCATTGAGCACACTTTGACTCAAGGCATCGATGTCTTCCTCGATATCGACTGGCAAGGTGCCCAGCAGGTTAAAGCCGTGATGCCTGAGGCCGTTGGCGTGTTTATTCTACCGCCCTCAAGGGATGAGCTAGAACGACGACTCACAGGCCGCGGCCAAGACAGTGCTGATGTGATCGCTAGCCGTATGGCACAGGCGGTTTCTGAAATGTCGCACTATAAAGAATATGATTTTATTATCGTCAATGACGATTTTGACACAGCACTGGCCGATCTGCGGGCGATCATTCGCAGCCAACGCTTAACGGGTGCTAGTCAGATCCACGCGCAAAATGATATGCTTAACGATCTGTTGGCAGGCTAACTGCCTTAGTGTACAATTTTGCGTCATTTTTTCCCTAGATAAACTGGAGTTTCAACACATGGCTCGCGTAACTGTAGAAGACGCCGTAGAACAAATCGGCAACCGTTTTGATATGATCCTGGTTGCGGCGCGTCGTGCTCGCCAAATCGCCGTGCAGGGTAAAGACCCTATGGTTGAAGAGATGAACGACAAGCCAACGGTTATCGCCCTGCGTGAAATCGAACTAGGTTTAGTGAATGCTCACACTTTAGATGCTGACGAGCGTCAATCAGTGCGTGAGCGTGAAGCAGCTGAAATCGCAGCTGTTGCCGCCATCGCTGAAGGCCGTTCACTATAAGTCTAATTGAGTCACACCTGTTTGGGTAAAGGAGAGCTGCCACTTGTATCTGTTTGAAGGTCTAAAGGAGTCTGCTTCCGGTTACTTAGAACCCGAACAGGTAGAATTGCTCAAGCAGGCGTACCAAGTTGCGCGTGATGCCCATGAAGGGCAAATGCGCACCAGCGGCGAACCTTATATTACCCATCCGGTTGCGGTTGCCCGCATCCTCGCCGAGATGCGTCTCGATCACGAGACGCTGATGGCGGCCTTGTTGCACGACACCATCGAAGATACCTATGTCACCAAAGAGGACTTGGCCGAACAATTTGGCGAAGCCGTGGCAGAGTTGGTTGAAGGGGTGTCTAAGCTCGACAAGCTGAAATTTCGCGACAAAAAAGAAGCCCAAGCGGAAAACTTTCGCAAAATGATGATGGCGATGACGCAGGATATCCGCGTTATTCTCATCAAGCTTGCCGACCGCACCCACAACATGCGTACCTTAGGTGCGTTGCGCCCCGATAAACGCCGCCGCATTGCCCGCGAAACCTTAGAGATTTACGCGCCGATTGCCAACCGACTCGGTATTCACAATATCAAGACGGAGTTAGAGGATTTAGGCTTCCAAGCCTATTATCCCATGCGCTATAGGGTGTTAAAGGAAGTGGTTAAAGCTGCCCGTGGCAACCGTAAAGAGCTCATTCAAGGCATTGAGGCTGCGGTACTCACCCGCCTAAACGATGCGGGCATTAAAGGCAAAGTTAAAGGTCGCGAGAAAAACCTCTACTCCATCTATAACAAAATGCAGAGCAAGGAACTGCAGTTCCAAGAGGTGATGGATATCTACGCCTTTCGCGTCATCGTCGACTCCATCGATACCTGTTACCGCGTGCTCGGTGCCATGCACGGCCTGTATAAACCGCGTCCGGGTCGCTTTAAAGATTATATCGCTATCCCCAAAGCCAACGGTTATCAGTCGCTACATACCTCGTTATTCGGTCCCCACGGCGTACCCGTCGAGATCCAAATTCGTACCGAAGATATGGACCAAATGGCCGACAAAGGGGTTGCTGCCCACTGGGCTTACAAAGGCGGCGCCGATGGTCAAGGCACCACCACGCAAGTGCGTGCCCGCAAGTGGATGCAAAGTTTGCTGGAACTGCAACAGAGCGCCAGCACTTCCTTCGAATTCGTGGAAAACGTTAAAACTGAACTCTTCCCCGAAGAGATTTACGTCTTTACCCCCGAAGGTCGCATTTTAGAATTACCGGTTAACGCCACCGCCGTCGACTTTGCCTATGAAGTCCACACAGATGTGGGCAATACCTGTGTCGGCGCCCGTGTTAACCGCCAAGCTTATCCGTTAAGCCAGCCATTAATCTCCGGTCAAACCGTTGAGATCATTACTGCTAAAGGCGCGCGTCCGAATGCCGCTTGGCTTAACTTTGTGGTGACGGGTAAAGCCCGCGCCAAAATCCGCCAAGTGCTCAAGAGCCTAAAAGCAGATGATGCTATCGCCCTTGGCCGCCGCTTGCTTAACCATGCGCTGGGTAAAACCAAACTCGATAGCATTCCAGCCGAGCAGATTGATAAAGTCGTGCGCGATACCAAGCACGCCAATTTAAATTCCTTACTCGCCGACATAGGCCTTGGCAATGCCATGAGCATCGTCATCGCCCAACGTTTGATTGGCGATAATTTAGAGAATCAAGAGAGCCGCGATTCTCACCTGATGCCAATCCGTGGCGCCGAAGGCATGTTAGTAACCTTCGCCAACTGCTGCCGCCCTATTCCAGGTGATGCGGTGATAGCCCACGTGAGCCAAGGTAAAGGCTTAGTCGTCCACATGGAAAACTGCGCTAACATTCGCGGTTACCAGGGCGAGCCAGATAAATACATTCCCGTACAGTGGGACAATGTCGAAGGCGTCGAGTATCAAGCCAATCTGCGGGTGGAAATTGTTAACCACCAAGGCGCGCTGGCGAAGATCACCTCGATTATCGCCGCCGAAGGCTCGAACATTCACAACCTTAGCACCGAAGAGCGCGATGGCCGCGTTTACTTGATTAACCTGCGGATTTCGGTGAAGGACAGGATCCATTTAGCTAACGTGATGCGCCGTATCCGGGTACTCCCCGAGGTGTTGCGTACATCCCGTAATCGTTAATCATTACTTTAGAGAGAGCGTCATGGCAGAAAAAATCATTATCGCGACCGAAAACGCCCCTGCGGCAATTGGCACTTATTCTCAAGCGGTTAAAGTCGGCAATACAGTGTATTTATCCGGCCAAATCCCACTGGTGCCAAGCACAATGCAAATCGTGAGCGATGATTTTGAGGCGCAGGTAGTGCAAGTGTTTGAAAACTTAACCGCCGTTTGTACCGCAGTTGGCGGCACGATCAACGATATCGTTAAGCTCAATATCTTCCTGACGGACTTAAGCCACTTCGCGAAAGTGAATGAAATCATGAGCCGTTACTTTAGCCAACCTTACCCAGCTCGCGCCGCTATCGGTGTGAAGCAACTGCCTAAGGATGCTCAAGTCGAAATGGACGGCGTGATGGAGCTGTAAGCTTCCACCGATGTTAAGAGGCGCTGAGGCGCCTTTTTTATTGCCTAATGCGCCCGCGGCTCCTGCTCTGACCTGTGATTAAGTTCATTTTCATTTCATACTCAAACGATAGGCTAGTCCGTCAATTTTAAGATTTTACAATCTTGCAAACTATTTGCGTGGCCTCACAAAACTCGCCATACTGGGCACCTATGTTGGGGTTAAAATAACAATAAAGAACAGGGAATTGCCTATGGATAATGCGATTAAGACGCCAATCGAAATGTTGGCGCACTGGGCGAATACGCGTGGGGATGAAATCTATTTGCGCCAGCCCATCAAGGGTCAATACCTTGATTTCACGTGGAATGAAGTGCAAGAAAAAGTGCAGCAACTCGCGGGTGCACTGCGCCATTTAGGCCTAGAGCCGGGCGATAAGATTGCCGTGCTCTCTAAAAACTGCGCCGAATGGTTTATTACCGACCTCGCCCTGATGCACGGCGGCTATATCAGCGTTCCCATCTACCCAACCGCCAATACAGATACTATCCGCTATGTGCTTCAACATAGTGGTGCCAAAGCGATTTTCCTCGGCAAGCTCGACCACTGGGCCGATCAAGAAGCCGGCGTCGGCGGCGAATTACTCCGCCTTGCCATGCCCTATGAAACCATGCCGGCTCAATATCAATGGGAACAACTGCTCAAGATGGGCAACCCTTTGATTGAAGCGCCGTTACCTGAGCCAGATCAGACCATGACCCTGATTTACACCTCGGGCTCAACGGGCCAACCTAAGGGTGCGATTCAGACGTTTGCCAGCTATGGCTGGACTTGCCAAGCCGTGGTGCGCGATCTACGTACCAATGGTAACGACAGATTATTGTCCTACTTACCGTTAGCGCATATTACCGAGCGTGTGGCGATCGAAGGCTCATCTTTTTATTCCGGCAGCACAGTTGCCTTCGTCGAAAGCTTAGACTCCTTCGTTGCCGATGTGCAGCGCGCTAAACCGACGGTGTTTTTCTCGGTTCCACGGCTATGGAGCCTGTTCCAGAAGAACATTATCGACAAGATTGGTGTTGGCAAACTCAATCTACTGCTTAAGATCCCACTGATTAGTAGCCTAGTAAAACACAAGATCCACAAAGGGTTAGGACTCAACCATTGCCGCTTACTCGGCTCTGGCTCGGCGCCTATTCCGCCTTCACTCATTCATTGGTACCACAGCATTGGCTTGGATATTTGTGAAGCCTGGGGCATGACGGAAAACTGTGCTTACTCCATCATCAACTACCCCTTCGATGCGCGTAAAATTGGCACTGTGGGTAAACCTGTGCAGGATTGCCAAATCCGCCAAGGTGAAGACGGCGAACTGCTGCTGAAGAGTCCCGGCCTGATGACAGCCTATTATCTGCAACCCGAAGCGACAGCGGCGGCCTTCGATCCCGATGGTTTCTTCCATACTGGCGATCTCTGTGCCATCGATGCCGATGGTTGCGTGACTATTACCGGTCGGGTGAAGGACAACTTTAAAACCGCCAAGGGTAAATATGTCGCCCCAGTACCCATTGAACGTAAGCTCGCGCAGGATCCCCATGTGGAGCTGATTTGCGTCATTGGTTCCGGCCTGCCGCATCCCGTCGCGTTAGTGCAACTTTCCGAGGGCGCGACCTTACAAGCCCGCGAAGAAGTTCGTGCATCTTTAAAAGCGACACTCGATAGCGTGAACCCACATTTAGAGTCCCATGAGCATGTGGATGCGATTGTGGTCGTGAACGAACCTTGGACCATCGAAAACGATGTGTTAACTCCGACACTGAAGATCAAACGCCATGTGCTCGAGAAGGCGTTTAGTGAACGTGTCGACGGTATTCGCGGCGCGCAAGTGCGCTGGGAAGATGAGTTATCTGCAAAATAACCCATCGAATCCTTAACTCACCTCTAAAGCACACCTTTTCGGTGTGCTTTTTTATGACATATTCTGTCAAAACGGTTGAAAAACACGTATCATGTGCGCCTGTCAGCATAAGCTGATACACCTTAAATCAATTCACTCAATCAGGTTTAACAGAGTCTAAAATGCTCATTGCACTTTCAATTATCGGCGGCTTTATCATTTTAACCTTAGGCGCAGAAGCCTTAGTCCGTGGCGCGAGCTCGATCGCCCTACGTCTTGGCATCACGCCCCTCATCATCGGCTTAACCATTGTGGCCTTTGGTACCAGCGCGCCCGAACTTGCGGTGAGTGTTAAGTCAGCTCTGGCGGGCAATAGCGGCATTGCACTGGGTAACGTGATTGGCTCGAACATTGCTAACATTGGTTTGATTTTGGCGATAACTGCGCTTATTCGCCCGATTCAAGTACAGTCACAAATGGTAAGACGGGATATCCCCTTGATGATCCTCGCCTCTATGCTGTTTTGGGGATTGTTATTTGATGGCGAACTCAGCCTGATTGACGGCGTGATTTTATTATCACTGCTTGTTGGCTACCTAGTATTCAGCTATTTCAGCTCGAAAAACACCACAGATGCCGACGGCGAAATCATCGAAGAAGGCCCTAAAAACCCATTACTATCAGTAGCATTTATTGTGGTAGGCATCGGCATGTTAGTCGGTGGCGGGATTTTATTTGTGAATGGCGCGGTCGATTTAGCCAAGGTATTTGGCGTGAGCGAAGTCATTATCGGCTTAACCATTGTCGCTATCGGCACCAGTATGCCCGAGTTAGTGACCTCTGTTTTAGCGGCGCTCAAAGGTGAGAGCGATATCGCTATCGGTAACGTGGTTGGCTCTAACCTATTCAACATTTTAGGTATTTTAGGTGTGACTGCGATTGTGCACCCGGTATCGGCCCTAGGTTTCCAATCCTTCGACTTTATCGTGATGCTCGCCTTAGCCGTAGTGATTTTACCCTTCGCTTGGTCAGGTCTGCGTATCGGTCGCCGTGAAGGTGCCACGCTGCTTGTCGCTTACTTAGGCTACATGGTTTACCTAGTCAACCAAGCCAGCACTCAAGCCGTCGTATAACGCGCAGCGCCTCATCTTACAAAACACCGGAGCCTCTCCGGTGTTTTGCTTTTAGGCTTAAGACATGACATTTGTCATGCCCAATTGATGACCTTTGTGTCTGCACTCAGGCCAAGGTATTTCTGATAATGAAGCCGTCCCCAAGCAATGGGTTATCACTTCAATAAGGAAATACCATGAAAACACTCTTACTATTATCGAGCCTTGCCCTCGCCTGCACGCCGGTATTCGCGGCTTCCAACTCGAGCCTCAATATCGCAGAAGTCGACAAAGCGGCAAGCACCTTGAATATCGAAAAATTGCAACAGCTCAGCACAACAACGCAGGATTACGAAGCGGCTTATGCCAACTACCGCTTAGCCATTAGCGCTAATGTGATGGGACAAAAAACAATTGCAGAAAATGCCTTAGCCTCAGCTCAAACCAGCTTAGAAACCCTCAATAATACCCAAGCCGATGCCGAGTCCCTCGCGCTATTATCGTCCGTCTACGGCATGCAAATCGCCTTGGATAACAGTAAAGGTGCCGAACTTGGGATTAGATCCGCCAATGCCATCGCCCAAGCCGAACAGCTGGCACCGCTTAATCCGCGAGTCGCATTAGTGAAAGCGATTGCCGCCTATAATACGCCCGCCATGTTTGGTGGCAGCATGCTGCATGCAAAGACCCTCGCCAGCAGCGCCATTGAGCGGTTTAATCAACCTTGCGAGGACATTTGCTGGGGTGAGGCCGAAGCTTACACTTGGCGCGGACTCGCAAAACAGGAGTTAGGTGACGCCCAAGGGGCGATCAAAGATTGGCAACAGGCGCTGCAAGTGGAAAAAGATTATGGTTGGGCTAAGTTTTTACTTCAACAAAATCAGCAAATAAGTGCAAAATAACCCCTGAACAGGCAAAAGGATTGGCTGACGTTTGCGGCCAATCCTGCCATCGGTAGCCAGCTATTGGCCTTAGGCGAAGCGTCATGACTCAACATTCAGTGCAAATAGAACAAAAAATCGCATGGGTTTACCTGATTAACCTGGCGTTTTATCTGATCCCGCTGTTTGTCACGCCCTATCCGAGCTGGCAGATAGGACTCATTTTAGCCGTACTTATTCCCTTTATTTACAGCTACTTTTGGGCCTATCGCTGCCATACTCGAGTGGCTTATCGACCCATCAGCGTCATGCTATTACTGGCCATTGCCATCACACCCATCAATCCTGGCTCTATTTCTCTCTTTACCTTTGCCAGTTTCTTTATTGGCTTCTTCTATCCGCTCAGAGTTAGCCTGTTAAGTTGGCTTGGGATTTTGGTTTTACTGTTCCTACTCAACCACTTTAGCCAGTTCAACAATTTGTATTTCCCAGTGTATGGCTCAGCGTTAGTTTTCGGCGTTGGCATGCTGGGGATTGCCGAGCAAAAACGTTATCAGCATAGATTGAAGGAGCGACAAAGCGCGCAGGAGATCAGCACCTTAGCGACCATGGTTGAACGGGAGCGCATCGCCAGAGACTTGCACGATATCATGGGGCACAGTCTGTCATCGATTGCCCTAAAGGCTGAACTGGCGGAAAAACTGCTCGCCAAACACGAATATCAATTAGCGACCACTCAGTTGCAAGAGCTAGGACAAATCGCTCGGGAGAGCTTGAGCCAAATAAGGCATACGGTCTCAGATTATAAACATAAAGGGTTGGCTAGCTGCGTCACTCAATTATGTAACACCCTGAGGGACAAGGGCATCGTGGTGGAGCTACTAGGCGAGTTACCCAAATTATCCGCCAGAGCAGAGAGTCAGCTCGGTTTAGTGTTAACCGAGCTGGTGAATAATATTCTGCGCCACAGCAGCGCCAGCCAATGTCGCATTCAGTTTCGCGAGCAGGCCGATAGCCTTATCGTCGATGTGCAAGATAACGCCCCAACAAGCCCTATTATCGAGGGTAACGGCCTAACAGGGATCCGCGAGCGGCTCGCTAGCCTTGGGGGACATTTAAGCTATGATCTTGAACAGGGATACGCCTTTAGCGTCAGCTTACCTTTGCAGGGAGCAACAGATTAATGCACATTCTTCTCGCGGAAGATCAGGCTATGGTACGCGGTGCGCTCGCAGCACTGTTAACCCTAGCGGGTGGTTTTACCATCACCCAAGCCAGCAATGGCGATGAAGCCTTAAGCCTGCTGAAACAACAACATTTCGACCTATTGCTGACGGATATCGAAATGCCAGGTCGCACCGGCCTAGAATTAGCGTCTTGGTTGAAAGAACAACATAGCCATACCAAGGTCGTAGTTATCACTACCTTTGGCCGCGCAGGTTACATCAAACGCGCCATTGAAGCGGGCGTGGGTGGTTTTTTACTGAAAGATGCGCCCTCGGAAACCTTAGTCAACGCCATCCAACAGGTGATCGCGGGTAAGCGGGTTATCGATCCTGAGCTGGCAATCATGGCGATTGGCGATATCGATCCCCTCAATGATAAAGAGCGCCGCGCCCTACGTTTTGCCAGTGAAGGCAAGTCCACCGCCGAGATAGCCGAGATGCTGTTTATTGCCGAAGGCACGGTACGTAACTATTTATCCGAAGCCATTGCCAAACTCAATGCGAGCAACCGAATCGATGCCGCCCGCATCGCCAAGCAAAAAGGTTGGTTATAGCTCTGCTAGTTGTCATAAATGCAGTAAATGCGATCGAATTTGCCTAACGCTAAATCCGCTTGGTGGATAATAAAATTCAACTGCATTGAGTGCTCACTATAGACGGCTTTGAACAGCACCAGATAATCTTCGGCATTACCGCCTAACTCAGTCGCGGCGTGGAGCTCCGGGGCTTTATAGCGGCTATCACCATGTCCATTAATGCTGGCGATACCATTGTAATACGGCAGCGGCTGCTCGGGGACGAGCAATGCCTGCAAGTTGGATGACTGCCAGTCGGTATTAGCCCATTGCGATTGAGTGAGAATCTGACCAGGGATAAACCCGTGCTCATTCAATTGTATCAGCTCATAGCCCTTGAGCTGATCTTGCCACTCTGGTACCAATTCATCATCCACAACCTCAAGGGCTTCCAGCACCATGGCTTGTTGCGGTTCTGGTAGCGCTTGTAAACGTGCCTTGGCTATCTTTACTAAATGCGGGTTGTCACTATTAATCATGTCAGGGGCTATCATCTTAATGCTGGCAATCCCCTGAAGTTGATAAGCCGCCTCATACTCATAATTTGCACATACAGCATCGTCGAACTTAGGTTCGGCAATCGCTTTCCCAGAGTTCAGTTGCTGATCTTCAGCGACATAATAAACATGGCCGCGAAGCATTTCCGAGAATCGCCAGCGCTCCAAAAAGAACAACAATCGCCCTTCTCGAGGCAAGTAAGATTGAAACGCCTTCAGTTCGCTACAGTTGAGCTGTGCGATAAATTGCATGGGCACACGAAAGGCCTGCGCCGCCTCGTCCCAGTCCCAATCCTGCGACCAGCAATAATGCTCCTCGATATACTCGCGAGTGTGGTCGAATTCCTCAGCGTAAGCATCCAGCATCTCCTCCCTTCCAACCAGAGTCACCGGATAATCCATGCCGACAGGCAAATCCGGCAATCCACCTAGTCGGCTGTTACCTAACTGGGCATAGTCTTCATTTGCACAGGGATAGAGGTCGACACTACTGCGAATAAACGCCGAAAGGACGTTGGCAAGCTTGGGGTCTTTAAACTGTGCCAGCTTTTGCTCGAGTAGCTGCTGACGAATGGGGGAATTTTCTGCTAACAACATATCCATATTTACCTCACTGCTCCAATATTGGCTTTTTATCATTTCTATCAAATATTTGCTATCGCTTAACCGTTCAAGCTGCCAATGCTGTCACGCTAACGCTACCGCCTGAGTCAGCCGCTTACGACTCTGGCGGACAGCGGCCAAGTGAATTGAAAACCCTTAGGCAAATTACTGCTAAACTCAAATTCTGCGCAAAAAGATCAACAAAAGGATTTGTTTATGGCGATAGCCTGCGTGCATACCCGAGCCAGTTGCGGTGTTGAGGCTCCAGAAGTCATAGTGGAAGTGCATCTCAGTAATGGTCTACCCGCCTTTAATCTGGTGGGCTTACCCGAAGCCTCGGTCAAAGAAGCGCGCGAGCGTGTACGCAGCGCTTTGATCAATGCGGGATTTGAATTCCCCATGCGCAGGATAACGGTTAATCTCGCGCCGGCGGACTTGCCTAAACAAGGGGGCCGTTACGATTTGCCCATCGCCATAGGCATTCTGGCGGCTTCGGAGCAAATCCCCGCCAGCAGCCTTAAAAATACCGAATTTGTTGGCGAGCTCGCGCTCTCAGGGCAGATACGCCATTGCCAAGGGTTACTGCCCGCCATCATTGCGGCTAAACGCCATAATAATCAGTTAATTCTTCCCTTAGAGAATCGCCACGATGCCGAGCTTGTGGGCTATCACGGCGTCTATTTTGCTTCCCATTTGCAAAGCTTAGCCGCGTTTCTCCACGGACAGGCGCCACTGCCTATGCTCGAGCAACAGCTCGAGTGGATTAGCGACGAGGCGCCAACCACCCAGCCTTGTCTAAGCGACGTTATAGGCCAGTATCAAGCCAAACAAGCCCTCGAAATCGCTGCGGCCGGAAACCATAACTTACTGATGCTCGGCCCGCCGGGCACAGGCAAAACCATGTTAGCCAGCCGAATTATGGCCTTATTGCCCATACTCAATTACGAAGAGGCATTAGAGGTCGCCGCCATTCATTCGGTGGCGGGCATTAATATCAAACCGCAGGATTTTTTGAAGCGGCCATTTCGCGCGCCGCACCATACCAGTTCGTCCATCTCCTTGGTCGGCGGTGGCAGCATTCCTAAACCTGGGGAAATCTCCCTAGCCCATCGCGGGGTGTTGTTTTTGGATGAAGTCGCCGAGTTCCCCCGTAAGGTGCTCGATTGCCTGCGTGAACCCATGGAAACGGGTGAAGTAGTGATCTCCCGCGCCGCCGCTAAGTTAACCTTTTTGAGCCGCTTTCAGTTGATCGCCGCCATGAATCCCAGTCCCAGCGGCGATATTGAAGGGGCGAACCGCGCCACACCCGATCAGGTTCAGCGTTATCTCGCCAGACTCTCGGGGCCTTTCTTAGATAGGTTCGACCTCACCATCGAAGTCCCAAAACTCCCCGCGGGCACACTCACACAACCAACAAGTGCCAGCGAAACCAGTGATGAAATAGCCAAGCGAGTCAAACGCGCCCGCGATAGTCAACTGGCGCGAGCTGGCATGCTCAACAGTGAACTCTCGGGAAAACAGCTAAAACAATTCGGTGGCCTCAGCGACGCCGACTTAGGCTTTTTAGAGCAGAGTGTCGTCAAGCTCGGGTTATCCGTTCGCAGCTTCCATCGCATTCAACGTGTTGCCCGCACCATTGCCGATCTGGAGCAAGCCCCCAATACCGAACGGCGCCACCTCGCCCAAGCCTTAGGTTATCGCGCCATGGACAAACTATTAGCTCGCTTATCCCAGCAGTATTGAGGCTCCAAATGTTAACAAATGCCCCGACCAGCTGCCGTAAGATTGAGCCAAACGCCGACACCGAGTAACATAGGCCTCCAATTTTTATCAGGAGGCACTAATGGGGACGCTGTTTTCACAATTAAAAGGCTGCATTGCCTTCTTAGGCTATGTCGTGAATACCTTGTTTTGGGTGATACCTATAGTGCTCGGCAGCCTGATAAAGCTTATCCCTCTGCCGCCACTGAGAACGGCCATCAGCTACTTTCTCGACTTTTGCGCGAGTGCCTGGATCAGCGTCAATGGCGTGATTGAGCGAGTGCTGCACCCAGTCGACGTCGAACTCACGGGTGACACCCAATTCTCGACCAAAGAATGGTATATGGTGATTGCTAACCATCAGTCTTGGGTCGATATTTTAATCCTACAACGGGTGTTTAACCGCCGCATTCCTTTCCTGAAGTTCTTCCTCAAACAGGAACTGCTTTATGTACCAGTATTAGGACTGGCGTGGTGGGCATTAGACTTTCCCTTTATGCGCCGCTATAGCACGGCACAGCTGAAGAAAAATCCAAAGCTTAAGGGCAAAGATATTGAAATTACACGTAAAGCCTGCGCGAAATTTAAGACAAAACCCGTCAGTGTGATGAACTTTGTCGAGGGTACGCGCTTTACTAAGGCTAAACATAAAAAGCAAAACTCACAGTTCCAACATCTGTTAAAACCTAAAGCGGGTGGCATGGCCTTCGCGCTATCGGCGATGGGAGAACAGATCCACAAGTTAGTGGATGTTGCGATTTACTACCCAGGCCCAGTCCCTAGCTTTTGGGACTACCTGACAGGCAAGCTGCCAAAGGTTAAAGTACACATCAAAGTGAGTGATATTGCGCCGGACATGCGTGGCGACTACATGAATGACCGTGATTTCAAAATTGGCTTCCAAGAACAATTGAACGACATTTGGCTCGCTAAAGATCAAGTGCTCAGCCAACTGGCTGGCCAAGCGGACCAAGAAGTAAGGTAAAACCTCTATGTTGAATTTCCTTCCCGGCCCAGTGCTGTTTATTCTCAGTCTGAGCCTGCTGATCATTAACACCGCCCTTTGGGGAACCTTGGTTTGCCTCGGTGGTGTAGTGAAAATGCTGATGCCAGTGCCAAGTGCACGCAACGCCGTAACAGCACTGATGAACCGTTTTATGTGGGCATGGGCGAGCTGCAATGGTGGCATTTTATATTTGATTGCCAAAATCGAGTGGGATGTCCAAGGCCTCGAAGGATTGGATAAAAACGGCTGGTACTTGTTAATCAGTAACCACCTCAGTGGCTTTGATATTGCCGCGCAGACCTATCTGCTGCGTAACCATATCCCTATGCTGAAGTTCTTCCTCAAGAAAGAGCTGATCTATGTCCCTATTATGGGCCTAGGTTGCTGGGCGCTCGACATGCCCTTTATGGACAGAACTAGCCCGGCAAAACTCAAGAAAAATCCAAAGCTTAAGGGTAAAGATTTAGCCACTACTCGCCGCGCCTGTGAGAAGTTTAAAAATATGCCCACCTCGATCATTAACTATGTTGAGGGCAGCCGTTTTACCGAAGACAAACGCCAGCGTCAGGATTCACCTTACCGCAATTTACTCCGTCCCAAGGCTGGCGGAATTGCCTTTACTCTGTCGGCCATGGGTGAGCAATTTACCAATTTGTTGGATGTAACCTTAGTGTATCCCGATGCCCCGGATGATGTGTTATTCGGCGTGATGAACGGCAAAGTGCGTAAGATTGTGGTGCGAGTTCGCGCCTTACCAGTGCCGCAAGTCGATGCGACTCGTTACTTTGCCGAATCCGAGTACCGCGTCGAGTTTCAGCGTTGGTTAAACCAAATTTGGGTCGAGAAGGACGAGCAAATCGATGCGCTATTACTGCAACATCGACAACTCACGGATAGCGCCACCAGCACCCACACACAGCTTCCCTAATACAGATTTACGAATACAGCTTCACTGACGTAAAGTGAGTCGATAGCGGGTTAGGCTTACCTAGCCCGCTGATTCCGCCTCAAGCTGTGCCAGCCTCGTTGCCACTTGCGCTAATTCGGTTTCATTAAACACGCTCACACCCGCCGCCTGCAGTAATTCCGCCGTCATTCCCCGTCCTGCGATTAAACGTTTACTGAAGGTGCCATCATAAATATGTTGATTGCCACAGGAAGGACTACGCGCCTTTAAAATCGCAATCTTAATACCTTGATCCTGAATCAGAATAAGTGCCTTTTGTGCCCCCAGCCTAAAGGCCGCTGTTACATCCTCCCCCTCCGCCGTTAGCACTAGCTCACCGACACGTTCGGCCGCAGGCCTTGGTGTGGGTAATCCGCCCGCACATTCAGGACAAAACGCCACTATGCGGCCTTCTCGCTGCCATCGCAGCATCCACTCGTCTTGCAGCAGATTATGACCGCCGTCATAACGTACCGCCTGCCCGAGCAAACAACTGCTAATGAGGATTTTCTCCATCCTGTCCCCCTAATGCCTTAACCCCGAGAGCCTTAACCCTGTGAGTGCCAACCGATACCTTCTCAGCATTGTACTCAATAAGTCGCAATGGGGTAAAAGCTGCGTTTTATCGCACTATCAGACATCACTCAACACCAAAATTGTCGACAATTATCAATTACAAAATAAAGAAGAAAAAATAATCAAAATCAACAAACACACAAAATAATCAATAAATACATCGATTAGCATTATTTAAGCCAAATATATAGACTTACGTCTAAGTAAACACATTGTTGACAATAACCTTTATCGGGACTATTTTTTACCCATTGTCGACAATCCAGCAATCAACGAGTGATTCGAAGTATGTTGAAGCAAGAGACCATATTCCCAACAGATGACACCCCAAGCTCAGTGGCCCATGCCGCGACGAGCCCAACGAATAAGGTGAAATCCCTCGCCAGCGAAAAATCGTCGACCACCTTAGCTGATCAAATTTTGGTGCAAATACAAACCAGCATCATCAAGGGCGAACTGCCTGCGGGCAGTAAGATCAACGAGCAAGCCCTCGCCGAAAAATATGGCATCAGTCGTGGCCCGACCCGTGAGGCGCTGCAAACCTTAGAGAGACAACGTCTCGTTGTCCGCGCCCCCCATGTCGGTGCCCGTGTTGCTCAACTGACTGTGAGCGAGTTAAACGATTTATATCAATTACGTAGCGTGCTCGAAGGCATGGCCTGCGAACTCGCCGCCAGCCGTATTACCCCAGAGCAGCTTGCGAAGTTGCAAGACCTGCTCGCCGTGCAAGAAACCGCGCTGGCCAATGGCGATACCTATTTCCAAGAGGAAGGCGATGTCGACTTCCACTATCAAATTATCCAAGCCAGCGGCAATAAGCATCTGCAAGAAACCTTAATTGGCGGGCTCTACCACCTGCTGCGGATGTATCGCTATCAGTGCACCAATAAGAATCGCCCAGTAAAAGCCATTGCCGAACATAGACGTATCGTCGAGGCCATTGCACAACGTGATGGCGAACTCGCCAGCCTGTTGATGCGTCGCCATATTGAGCAAGGCCGTAAAAATACCGAATTACGCTTGATTGAATTACAAGCTAACGCCGCCGCGAAAGAAACCTTAGCCAATATTAACTAAGGCGTTGCGGCCCATAAGCATCCAATGCTGAACACTCAGTACCCTAAACAGGATAAGGACAAGACCATGACCCAAAGCGCAGGATTACGTTTTCGCCAAGCTCTTGCTAACTCAAAACCGCTGCAAATCGTCGGCACCACCAATGCCTATTTCGCCCTGATGGCGGAGCAAACGGGTTTCCAAGCCCTGTATCTGTCGGGCGCGGGTGTAGCGAACGCCTCCTACGGTTTACCGGATTTAGGCATGACCTCGATGAATGACGTGCTGATCGACGCCGGTCGTATCACCTCTGCAACCAAGCTGCCACTGCTGGTCGATATCGACACAGGTTGGGGCGGCGCTTTCAACATCGCCCGCACCATTAAAGAATTTGAAAAAGCTGGTGTTGCCGCCGTGCACATGGAAGACCAAGTATCGCAAAAACGTTGTGGCCACAGACCCAACAAGGCCGTGGTAAGCACAGAAGAAATGGTTGACCGTATCAAGGCCGCTGTCGATGCCCGCACCGATCCTAACTTTGTGATCATGGCGCGTACCGATGCGGTTGCCGTTGAAGGTTTAGAAGCGGGTATCGAACGTGCAAAAGCCTATATCGCCGCCGGTGCCGATATGATTTTCGCCGAAGCCTTAACTGAGCTCGACCAATACCGTCACTTCAAGGCTCAGGTTAACGCGCCAATCCTGGCGAACATGACCGAATTTGGCCAAACCCAATTGTTCAATAAAGAAGAACTTGCCGAAGCGGGCGCCGACATGGTGCTTTACCCACTAGGCACTTTCCGCGCCGCTAACCAAGCCGCACTGAAAGTGATGCAAGCGCTGATGAATGATGGTCATCAACGCAATGTCTTAGACACTATGCAGACCCGAGCGGATCTGTATAAGTACTTGGGCTACCACGCCTTTGAAGACAAGTTAGACCAATTGTTTAGCCAAGATAAGTAAAAGATAAGTACAGACCATGGACGTCAGTAGAAGCTTTGGCTTCGCGTTGTTACTGATACCCAGATGCGTGAGCCGTGACCTCAAATAACGGCTCATGCATCACCGACACGCTGCAACCCTACATAAGGCCGAAACGAGTATTTCGCCAACATTATGCAGCTTTAACCAAAAAGGTAGACGGCCAATTTTGAGCCTGTCTGCAATAACCATAGCGTTAACGGAAGGGAAGGATTATGTCAGACGCAAAAAAATTAAGTGGTGCAGGATTACGTGGCCAGAGCGCGGGTGAAACCGCATTAAGTACCGTAGGTGTATCGGGCAGTGGCCTGACCTACCGCGGTTACGATGTGAAAGATCTGGCCGAAAACGCGACTTTTGAAGAAGTCGCCCACCTCATCCTCTACGGTGAGTTGCCAACCACAGCACAACTCGATGCCTATAAAACCAAACTTAAAGGCATGCGCGGCCTGCCACAGGCATTAAAAGAAGTGTTAGAGCGCATTCCTGCCGACGCTCATCCAATGGATGTGATGCGTACCGGTTGTTCTATGCTGGGTAACCTCGAAGCCGAGCACAGCTTTAGCGAGCAAAGCCAAATTGCCGACCGTTTACTGGCGGCCTTCCCATCGATCATCTGCTACTGGTATCGCTTTAGCCACGATGGCGTGCGCATCGAAACCGAAACTAATGATGAGCAAATCGGTGCCCACTTCCTGCACCTGCTACACGGCAAAGCCCCATCGGCGCTGCACGCTAAGGTGATGGACGTATCCTTAATTCTGTATGCAGAGCATGAGTTTAACGCTTCAACCTTTACCGCCCGTGTGTGTGCATCGACCCTGTCGGATATGCATTCCTGCGTCACAGGTGCTATCGGTTCGCTACGTGGTCCGCTACATGGCGGCGCTAACGAAGCGGCGATGGAACTGATCCAAGATATGAAAGACGAAGCCGATGCCCGCGATGTGTTGATGGGTAAACTCGAGCGTAAAGAGAAGATCATGGGCTTTGGTCACGCCATCTACCGTGAGTCAGACCCACGTAACGCCATCATCAAAGAATGGTCTGAAAAGCTGGCCGCCGATTACGGTGACGATCGCCTCTACCGCGTATCGGTCGCCTGTGAAGCCCTGATGTGGGAACAGAAGAAACTCTTCTGTAACGCCGACTTCTTCCACGCCAGTGCTTACCACTTCATGGGCATTCCAACCAAGCTATTTACCCCAATCTTCGTATGTTCACGGGTAACGGGTTGGACGGCGCACGTGATGGAACAACGTTCAAACAACCGCATCATTCGCCCAAGTGCCGACTATGTGGGTGTTGCGTTACGTAAAGTCGTGCCGATTTCGGATCGTTAATCGGCACAACAGAAACTGGCGCTTAGGCGTCAGTTTTGCCAACAGAACCCAGTGTGAATAATGTGCAAACTCAAATGTTTATGCACTGATGTAATGAGAACTGATGTAATAAGAATAGGTTAGGTTATGACCACAGCCATGAATACCTTATATCGCAAGCCCTTACCAGGCACTGCACTCGACTATTTCGATACCCGTGAAGCCGTTGAAGCCATCAGCCCAGGCGCCTACGCGAAACTGCCCTACACCTCTCGTGTACTGGCTGAAAACTTAGTCCGTCGCTGCGAGCCAGAGGCGCTAACCGCCTCACTAAAACAAATTATTGAATCAAAACAAGAATTGGATTTCCCTTGGTTCCCTGCCCGCGTCGTGTGCCACGATATTTTGGGCCAAACCGCACTGGTTGACTTAGCGGGTCTGCGCGATGCGATTGCCGCTAAGGGTGGCGATCCTGCGCAGGTTAACCCTGTGGTGCCAACCCAGCTGATTGTTGACCACTCGCTGGCGGTGGAATACGGCGGCTTCGATAAGGACGCGTTTGCGAAAAACCGCGCCATCGAAGACAGACGTAACGAAGACAGATTCCACTTTATCAACTGGACGCAAAAAGCCTTTAAAAACATCGATGTGATCCCTCAGGGTAACGGCATCATGCACCAGATCAACCTAGAGCGTATGTCACCCGTGGTGCATGCACGCGATGGCGTTGCCTTCCCAGATACCTTAGTGGGCACCGACAGCCACACGCCACACGTAGATGCACTAGGTGTTATCGCTATTGGTGTGGGTGGCCTTGAGGCCGAGAGCGTGATGTTAGGCCGCGCCTCTTATATGCGTCTGCCAGACATTATCGGCGTTGAGTTAACGGGCAAACCGCAGCCTGGCATTACCGCTACCGATATCGTATTGGCCCTGACCGAATTCCTGCGTAAGGAAAAAGTGGTTTCATCCTACTTAGAGTTCTTCGGCGAAGGCGCAGAGGCCTTAACTCTTGGTGATCGCGCAACCATCTCTAACATGACCCCAGAATTTGGCGCCACCGCCGCCATGTTCTATATCGACCAACAGACGCTGGACTACTTAACCCTCACGGGCCGTAGCGACGAGCAAGTTAAGCTGGTTGAAACCTATGCTAAGACCACAGGTTTGTGGAGCGATGACCTTAAACATGCAGAATACCCACGTACCCTGCACTTTGATCTGTCATCGGTTGTGCGCACTATCGCGGGTCCGTCTAACCCACATGCCCGCGTGCCAACCTCTGAACTTGCCGCGCGCGGCATTAGCGGCGTAGTTGAAAACGAGCCCGGCTTAATGCCAGATGGCGCCGTGATTATTGCCGCCATCACCAGCTGCACCAACACCAGTAATCCACGCAACGTGATTGCGGCGGGCCTGCTGGCACGTAACGCTAATACCAAGGGCTTAAGCCGTAAACCGTGGGTGAAAACCTCACTCGCTCCCGGCTCTAAGGCAGTGCAACTGTATTTAGAAGAAGCCAATCTTTTACCCGAGCTTGAATCTCTAGGCTTCGGAATCGTTGGTTTTGCCTGTACTACTTGTAACGGCATGAGCGGCGCCTTAGACCCTGTTATCCAACAGGAAGTGATCGATCGCGACCTTTACGCCACCGCCGTATTATCCGGTAACCGTAACTTCGACGGCCGTATTCACCCTTATGCTAAGCAAGCCTTCCTCGCATCACCGCCATTAGTGGTGGCCTATGCGATTGCGGGCACCATCCGCTTCGATATCGAGAAGGATGTGTTAGGCCACGATAAAGACGGCAACCCAGTTCGCCTTATCGACATTTGGCCAAGCGATGCCGAAATCGATGCCGTGATTGCGAAAAGCGTTAAGCCTGAGCAGTTCCGTAAAGTCTACGAGCCCATGTTTGATTTAAGCGTCGACTACGGCGATAAGGTTACGCCACTGTATGACTGGCGCCCACAATCGACCTATATCCGCCGCCCACCCTACTGGGAAGGCGCATTAGCGGGCGAGCGTACCCTCAAGGGTATGCGTCCACTCGCGGTATTAGGCGACAACATCACCACCGACCATTTATCGCCATCGAACGCGATCATGATGGACAGCGCGGCGGGCGAATATCTGCATAAGATGGGCCTGCCAGAGGAAGACTTTAACTCCTATGCCACCCACAGGGGCGACCACCTAACGGCGCAGCGCGCGACCTTTGCCAACCCTAAACTCAAAAACGAGATGGCGATTGTCGATGGCAAGGTGAAGCAAGGCTCACTGGCGCGTATCGAACCGGAAGGCCAAGTGACCCGCATGTGGGAAGCCATTGAAACCTATATGGATCGCAAACAGCCATTGATCATCATCGCCGGCGCAGACTACGGTCAAGGTTCTTCCCGTGACTGGGCCGCTAAGGGCGTGCGTTTAGCAGGGGTTGAGGCGATTGTTGCCGAAGGCTTCGAGCGTATTCACCGCACTAACTTAGTGGGTATGGGCGTATTACCGCTGGAATTTAAAGCGGGCGAGAATCGCGCGACCTACGGCATCGATGGTACCGAGGTGTTTGACGTTTATGGTGACATCGCGCCACGTGCAGATCTGACCGTTATCATCACCCGTAAAAACGGTGAGCGTGTCGAAGTGCCCGTGACCTGTCGTTTAGATACCGCAGAAGAAGTGTCTATCTACTCGGCTGGCGGCGTGCTACAGCGTTTTGCGCAGGACTTTTTAGAGTCAAATCTGAAGTAACTTTCGCAAACAAATAACACCCGCAAAACAACTAACATCGCACAAGGGGCGGCAACTCGACACTGAGACGCCGCGCTTTGCGACTAACGCAGCGTTTAACAAATCGCTATTCCCCTTGGAGTTAATAGCATGAGTAATCATCTTTTCCCGCCTCAGATTAAAGTGGCCGCAACTTATATGCGCGGCGGCACCAGTAAAGGGGTGTTTTTCAATCTATTGGATTTACCCGAGGCAGCCCAAGTGCCAGGCCCTGCGCGCGATGCGCTGCTGCTTCGCGTGATTGGCAGCCCAGATCCCTATGGTAAACAAATTGACGGTATGGGCGGCGCCACCTCAAGCACCAGCAAAACGGTGATCCTGTCTAAAAGTACTCAAGCCGACCACGATGTTGACTATCTGTTCGGCCAAGTGTCTATCGACAAACCCTTTGTGGATTGGAGCGGAAATTGTGGCAACTTAACCGCCGCCGTCGGCGCCTTTGCCATTAGCAATGGTCTGATTGATGCTGATCGTATTCCACAAAACGGTATCTGCACCGTACGCATTTGGCAGGCCAATATTGGTAAAACCATTATTGCCCACGTGCCTATTACCGATGGCATGGTGCAAGAGACCGGTGATTTTGAGCTCGATGGCGTGACCTTCCCCGCAGCCGAAGTGCAAATCGAATTTATGAATCCCGCCGCCGATGAAGACGGAGACGGTGGCAGCATGTTCCCCACGGGCAACTTAGTGGATGTGTTAGAAGTGCCGGGCATTGGCAGCTTTAATGCGACCATGATTAATGCAGGCATCCCGACCATCTTTATCAATGCCGAAGACTTAGGCTACACGGGCACTGAGCTGCAAGACGATATCAACAGCGATAACGCCGCCCTTGCCAAATTTGAAACCATTCGTGCCCACGGCGCGGTGCGTATGGGACTTATCAAGCATATTGATGAGGCCGCATCACGCCAACATACGCCCAAAGTGGCCTTTGTGGCGAAACCCAGCAGCTATGTGTCATCAAGTGGTAAGGCTGTCGCAGCAGAGGAAATCGACCTGCTGGTTCGCGCCCTTTCCATGGGGAAATTACACCATGCGATGATGGGCACAGCAGCCGTAGCGATTGGCACGGCTGCGGCGATTCCCGGCACTTTAGTGAATCTCGCGGCTGGCGGTGGTGAAAAAGAAGCGGTGCGCTTTGGTCACCCATCGGGCACCTTACGAGTGGGTGCCCAGGCCATGCAAGCAAACGGTGAATGGACTGTGGTTAAAGCCATAATGAGCCGCAGTGCGCGCGTGCTAATGGAAGGCTTTGTTCGCGTACCTACGGCTTAAGCCAAGAAAAGAGTTCAACCAAAGACCTTGCTTCTCCCCCTTCCGGCAAGGTCTTTTTTTATTTGTCTCATCGTGTTATCAGCTTGTGTCGACATACGGTAAAAACTGCTAAAATCCCCCCGACAGCAAATAATAACAACAAGCATTTTGCGTCCTATAAATCCGTGAATATACTGATTATTAATTTTGAAATTTAACTGAGCTGCGTCTTTCGTTGCACTACACGCGGCATCCCCAAGGTAAATGCATAATACCTCCCAGTAATGGGTTAATGGGTTTTGATAGGGGTAATTTTGAGCCATCCAGTCCTTAAACTTTTCTTCGGCGCGCTCTGCTTACTAAGCTTGTGCGGGGCGCCGCTCACAGGCTCAGCATTACCTTTAAATGCGGCTAACACACAGCTGAAATTTGAACATATCCGCAGCGAAGAAGGCTTAAATCAGAATACAATTACCAGCCTGTTTATGGACAGTGCGGGTATGCTTTGGATTGGAACTCAGGACGGCCTACATAGTTACAATGGCTATAATTTCAATCTCTTTATTCATTCGCCAAATAATCCCAGCAGCATTTCAGAAAGCTTTATTTCCGACATTATTCAAGATGCGGAAGGTTATCTGTGGATTGGCACCTTTAGCCAAGGGGTTAATCGGCTCGATCTCAATACGGGGACCTTTGAGCGCTTTGGCCTTGAACAGGGCCTAACCGATCCTAGAGTGACCAAGCTCAATATTGTCGGCAATACGCTGTGGATTGGTACCCAAGGCGGGTTGTTTTCACTGTCGATTAAAACTCAGCGGATCACGCAAGTCTCCCTCGGCAACAGCGTCGAGCCACATATCACTAGCCTCGCCAATGTTGAAAACACCTATCTACTAGCGGGAACAAGGGCCAGTGGCACCTTTGCGCTGAGTTCAAATGCCATCACTAGGCTGAATGTGCCGCAGGATCTGACTGCCTACCAGATTAAAGCGAATTCGACTCGCGCCATCACCTTAGCGTTGGGCAATCAGCTATGGCATTACGATTTGGTTTCACACCAAGGAAGTATTCTCTGGCAGGCAGAGGACGATATTCCTTACCTCAAGGATTTTATTCAAACACCCCAAGGACAGTTTTGGGTGGTCGGTCCCGAAGCGGGTCTTATCCAGCTAGAGCGTGAGGCGGGGCGTTTCGTTGCGGCTTACCATAAATACGATATGCAGCGTCCCAACAGTATCAGCGACAATAATATCCTCTGTTTATTGCAAGACACCTTCGGCAATCTCTGGCTCGGGGGAAGTTATTCTGGCTTGAATAAGATCAACACCCGTCGGCAGTACTTCCAACATCTATTTGAATATACAACCGAATTACCTCAGCAGAGCAATAATATCCGCACCATTTTTCGTAGTCAGGATAAAGCACTGTGGATAGGTACCGAGGGCGCGGGCCTCAAGCGCTTAGCCTTCAATGCTAAACAATATGAACATTACACTTCGGCTTTTGCTAAGGCACTCGGTAAAGAAACGCGCCATTTAAATCTTGTCCTGCGTGCGATCACCCAAGACAGGCAAGGCGTGCTCTGGTTTGCCAGCAATTATGGCTTAGGGCGCTTAACTCCGAGCGGTGAATTTAGTCTGCTTAAGCTTACTCAAAGCCAAGATCCAGCCTCAGAAGCGAACTATATTCGTAGCTTAGAGCTGGATGCTCAGGGCCAACTCTGGGTCGCAACTTCCCACGCCTTGTACCGAAAGGCGCTTGAAAAGGATGAGTTTACCTCTGTCCCACTCACAGATATTGAGAATTTTCATCCCACACAAAACCTACTGCTGATACTTAGAACCGACGGCAATACTCTGTGGATTGGTTCACTCAATGGTTTAGTTAAACTCGATATGCAAACGGGTCAAGGCCAAGCCTTTTACCATGACCCAGAAAATAAAAACACCATTATTAACAATCGGATTCGAGACGTTTTAGTCGCAAGCAATGGCGACGTCTGGTTCGCGACCCACGGCGGTATTAGCAGGCTATCGGCTCAAGCCGAGGATATGGTTTTTAGGGATTACACCCGCGAACAAGGCCTGCCGAGCGACACGATTTACGCCCTGCTCGAAGACGATGAGCACCATATTTGGTTCAGCAGCAATGCGGGCATCGGCAAGTTGAATCCCACCAATGGCAAAATCATCAACTTCAACGAGCAAGAAGGTTTGCAGGCGTTGGAGTTTAACGGCGGCGTCAAACTCAAAGACAGCGATGGCGACCTCTGGTTTGGTGGCATTAACGGCATCAACCGCTTTAATCCTAAGGCGATACCCGACCAAAGAAGCGAAGCCAAAGTCGCCCTAACGGCCTATAAAATTGCGGGTAAGAGGCACACTATCCTCGATCTTAGCCATCCGCCTAAAATCCTGATGAACTATGACGACCAGCTCGTCAGCTTTGAGGTCACTTCCCTCGATTTCAGTTACACGGGGAAAAATCGCTTTAGTTATTATCTCGAAGGGTTTGATAACCAATGGCATGATCTGCCCTCGGGGAATGAAATCACCTTTACCAATATCAACCCCGGCCACTATGTGCTCCATGTTCGCCATTCTTTGGAGTACAACAGCGAGGGCAGCTATGCGCTGCTGGTCAATTTAACGGTCAAAGCGCCCTTCTATCGCTCGCAAATTGCCTATGCACTCTATGTCCTGCTAGCACTTGGGCTACTGGGCTGGATAGTGTTGTGGCGTAAACAGAAGCGCGAACAGCAACAAGAGTTTGAAACCAGCATCCGTGCCTCAGAAGAACGACTCAAACTGGCACTGTGGGCCTCGGGCGATGGCATGTGGGACTGGAATATCCAAGAACAGCAGGTCTATCGTACTCATACGGATATTCCGGTTTCCCAGTGGAGCAGCCACACGCTGCTGCACGACAATGCTCACCCAGAGGATAGAGAGCGCTTTAAACAAGTCTTGACCGACCATTTACAAGGGCGCACACCGTTTTTTGAAATGGAATATCGCATCGAGCACTCACCGGGCAACTGGCTGTGGATCCTCGAGCGCGGCAAAGTGGTTGAGACCAATAACCAGGAACAGCCCATGCGGATGACGGGCACCACCCGTAATATCACCTCCCGCAAGCTGATCGAGAATGAGCTGGTGCTCTCCTCCCAAGTGCTTAACAGCATGAACGAAGCCGTTGTGGTAGCAGGTTTAGACTATCGTATCCGCTCGGTAAACCCCGCCTTTAGCGCGATTACCGGATATTCGGAGCGGCAAATCAGTGATAAATATTTAATTCACTTAGCCTACAGCCGGCAGCAGCGAGATCTGTTCAACAGTATTGAGCAG
This sequence comes from Shewanella sp. FJAT-51649, assembly GCF_019457435.1. Classification (NCBI taxonomy): domain Bacteria; kingdom Pseudomonadati; phylum Pseudomonadota; class Gammaproteobacteria; order Alteromonadales; family Shewanellaceae; genus Shewanella; species Shewanella sp. FJAT-51649. Next base: position 4,417,953 of record NZ_CP080411.1, read on the forward strand.
CAACTGCTACGCCATAAACATTGGGCGGGTGAAATTTGGATCCGCAACAGGGCGCGTAAGGCGATTCTGGTGTGGCTTGAGATCAACCAAGTGATCGATGTAAAAGGCGAAACTAGCCACTTTGTGGCGGTGTTTACCGATATCACAGAGCGTAAAAAGGCCGAAGAGGATCTCCGCTTCCTTGCCAGTTTCGACACCTTGACTGGACTGCCGAATCGCACCTTATTCCAGGACAGGCTCAACCACGCCATATCTCAAGCCCATAGGTCGAATAATATCGTCGCACTGCTGTTTTTAGATCTCGACCGCTTTAAGCATATCAATGACTCCATGGGGCACCATATTGGCGATCTGCTCCTCAAAGCCGTGGCCCACAGACTGCAAAATGCCGTCCGCGAAGGGGACACTGTGGCCCGCTTAGGTGGCGATGAATTTACTATTATTTTAGAAGGCGTGGCGAAAACCAAAGCGGCGACGCTGATCTCCGAGAAAGTGCTCAAAGCCTTCCAAGCGCCCTTCTTACTCGATGATAAGTCACTGACCATTTCGACCTCGATTGGTATCAGCCTCTATCCCAACGATGCAGAAGATGTGGATTCGCTGATTAAGTTTGCCGACACTGCCATGTACCACGCTAAGGCGCTCGGGCGGAATAACTTCCAGTTTTACACCAATAAACTCAATGAGATGGCAACACGCCATGTGCAACTCGAGGCGGGGCTTAAACAGGCTATTTCTCGCAACGAGTTAAGCTTGGTCTATCAGCCCAAATTCTGCCTGCGCAAAGGTTCTCTGACCGGACTCGAGGCGCTGCTACGCTGGCACCATTCCGAATTAGGCCCCATCTCACCCGCCGAATTTATTCCGCTGGCGGAGGAAACCGGCATTATTAACCAGATTGGCCATTGGGTGATCAACCACGCCTGCCAACAGCTTGCCGAGTGGAGTGAGTTAGGCTTTGGCGATATCAGCATGGCAGTGAACCTGTCAGCGCGGCAATTGAAGGCCGATATTATCTCAACCATCGAAGTCGCCCTTGCGGTATCGGGCCTGCCCGCCAAGGCGCTCGAGCTGGAATTAACCGAGTCGATGATCATGGGTAATCCGCAGGAGTCGGTGAATATCCTCTCTAAACTCAAGGCGTTAGGTTTGACCATCGCCGTGGATGATTTCGGTACCGGTTACTCAAGCTTGAGTTATCTAAAACGTTTTCCCATCGATACCTTAAAGATTGACCGTGAGTTTGTGCGCGACATTACCAATGACCCCGACGATGCGGCCATTACCAGTGCGATTATCGCCCTCGCCCACAGCCTAGAGTTAAATGTGGTGGCGGAAGGGGTAGAAACCCAAGAGCAGCTGAACTTCTTAGCGCTGCAAGGTTGCGATCAGGTACAGGGCTTCCTGCTGAGTAAACCGCTCAGTGCCCAAGATTGCTTAGCGCTGTTGCAACAACGGATAAAATAAAACCAGATAAAAAATAAGGCTCCCTAAAGGAGCCTTATTTTATTGATTAATCTGACGATTAAGGTGCTACACGCTCAACACGTTTCACCCAGCCATCCGGGCCCTGGATATGGCCTTTTTGGATATCGGTATACAGCTTATAGATGCGCTGAATATGCTCACCCACTTCACCGTTGCCCACGGTCACCACTCGACCATCTTCAAAAATATAGGAACCGACAGCAGACACTACGGCGGCCGTACCAAAACCACCTGCTTCGATAATCTCACCGGACTCGATATCGGCGATAAACTTATCCAGCATAACAGTCTCTTGGCGCACTTCGCAGCCGAGTAACTCACCCAGCTCCATAATGGATTGCGAGGTAATGGATTTTAAGATGGTATCGGTGAAGGTTGGAATAATCACTGTGCCGTCTTTCAGAATGTGGAAGTGGTTCATGGCGCCCGCTTCTTCAATCTGTTGGTTGTTGGCATCTAAATACAGCACCTGCGAAGCACCAAACTGCGCGGCAGCTTTACCGGCACGTAATGAGGCGGCATAGTTACCCGCCGCTTTAGAGGCACCAGTACCACCCGACACGGCGCGATGGTAAGTCTTGCTGATCAGCAGACGAATGCCTTTATTCACACCCGCCGCGTAGTAAGCACCACTAGGGCTTAACACCACGCAGAATGTGTAGCGCGTACTAGGACTCACAGACAGACGATCTTCGGTCGCAAAAATAAAGGGGCGAATGTATAAACAGGCACCTTCTTGCATCGGGAACCAGAGACGGTCTACGTCGATCAAGGCGTTGATCGCATCGATTTGCATCTGCTCATCGATATTAGGAATACAGACAATATCCGCAGAGCGATTCATACGCTCAGCGTTTTTGTTGATACGGAAAGTGTAAATTTCACCATCTTCATGCATAAAGGCCTTGGCGCCTTCGAAGATTGACTGACCATAATGCAGGGCCATCGCGCCCGGTGCCATTTCAAACGGACCGTAGGGCACAATACGTGGATCGCGCCATTCACCATCGCGATAATCCATTAAAAACATATGATCGGTTCTGAGGCTACCGAAGCCCACATTTCCTTCGGGCTTGAATTGCTCAGTACGGCGTTCGGACGCAGGTTTTAAATCGTATTTTATTTCCATCGCATACCACCTTGATTACTGAACAAGCAGACTAGGTAGCGGCAGGAATAAAGTCAATAGGTGAGATTCATCTAAAAGTCTTAGCCGATAAAATAAGCTGTTAAAAAGATGTCTTAACAACTTGCCGTTAGGGCAAATAGCCTCATTCATACTCGCTTATTGACTTTGGATTTCGCCCTGCTGCGCCTCAAGCCAGCCGCCCACGGCTTGTATGGGTTCTTCATTTAGCGTTAACCAGACCACCCACGCCAGACGGGGCGCGTTAAACGCTGATGCGGGAATGGCATTGAGGGGTTGAGAAAACTGCAGCGTAGGCTCAATTGCGCCCGCAAACACAGCCGTCTCGGGCAGAGATTGCAAACTCAGCACCACAAAATCATGGGGTAATTGTTTATGGCGATTCTCGCCGCGCTTTATCTCAGTCGTAAACCCCGAACCGACCAAGGCCAAGTGCAAACGCGCTTGATGTAAGTCTTTATCCTGCGACCAACTGGGCTGCGGTGCAAAACTCGCCTCAAGTTGCTGATTGGCGATGCGCACCTTAAGCACACCGACCTCAGGCTGAGGCATAGCAAATATCCCGTTTAACTCACCCGAGAACCAACCACGCCACTCCTTAGCATTAATCACAAACTGTGGTGTATACACTTGCCGCGTATGCTTTTGGTTTAAATGCTGATATTGGCGATCACTGAAAGCCCTTTGGCCAAAAATATCCTTCCACCCTAGGTAATCCCAATAGGTGACATGAAAGGCTAATGGAAAATATTTCTGCCATAGGTCGGTCTTATTAAATTGCTCAGCTAACCAAGCTTCGGCGGGCGGACAACTACTGCAGCCCTGTGACGTATAAAGTTCGATAATATAGGGGCGGGTCACGGCACTTTGCACTTCAAAAGGTGCCAAGGTTTGAGCAAGCACGGGTTGCAACAGCTGCCAGAACAAGATGCTCGCTAATAGGATGCGTTTCATTATTTCTCCTCCCTTAATAGAGAAGAAGACCTTGAATCGCATCCAAATCATTCACACCAGAGGAAAGATGATGTCTGACTACAAAATGATCCCCTGTGCCCACTACGACTACCTTGAGCTAGCTTGTATGCACGGCTATCGCCTCGACATTGAGCTGCAGGACGGCAGCCTTTGCCAAGCACGGGCAATCACAACCCAGACCCACGCCGATAAGACCGAATGGCTGGTCGTCGAACATCAAGCGGGCCAGCAGACACTGCGGCTAGATAGCATTATCGCCATCACCCCCACGGATCCCCATGCCAGTTTTGGCCGTGTTATGATTGCCAGCCAGTAGCAAAGGAGCATAACTCAATGGCAAGGATGATTCTGTTATTGGACTTAGGCGATTGGACTGGTGGTCACCACGGCCAATCCCCCTACTTGGTGGAGTTTGATAGCAAGCGACTCGATTCCCCCTTTGACGTCAGCGAAGGTTGGGGACACGGATTAGGCGGCAGCCGTTATTCGTTGGAACGGTTTGTCGAAACTGAGGATTATCATCAACTCAAGCTCCACGCACCTTGGGCTGCGAGCATCATAGAGCAAAGTTTACCAACGCTGGATATTGAGGCCATTTCCCAAGGCTTGCTGGCGCAGTATCCCTCGCACAGCCCCAATATTCCGGCAAACTTAGCCCGCTATTTCTAACTGAAGCGATTGTTATAACTAAAGATCGCGTTCTAATTGAAGGTTGCGTTGCGTCACTTTGTCACGATAGATGTGCAGCATCATTTGAGGCTGCAATGGTTGAGGACGAGTAAAGCCAAGTTCAACTTAGCTTTACTACTTACTGAGATAAGATAGCGAGTTACGCCTTAGCGACTGCGGCAATCACAGAAATTTCAACCAGGTATTCTGGCTCGGCAATCGCCGCCTGCACACAGGCACGGGCTGGCGCATGACCCTGTGGCACCCAAGCATCCCAAACGGCATTCATGGCATCGTAGTCATTCATATCTTTTAAATAGATAGTGGCTGACAACAAGTGCTCCCGAGAACTGCCCGCCTGCGCTAACAGGGTGTCGACTTCCTCTAGCATAGTCGTCGTTTGTTCGGTGATGTTTTGATACTTGTCCTTTGCCACTTGGCCACATAAGTACACTGTGCCTTGGTGGATCACTATGCTGCTCATACGTGTACCAACATCTAAACGGGTAATGCTCATAGGGATAATCTCTTAAATCAAATGGTTAATTCTGGCGGGCATTCTACCCCGAAAGGCTCAGTTTGTCTGCGAACGTGCGCTCACCCAAGGTGGATAAAAGCGTGTCATTAAGGCCAATAACCCAAGCGCAGTACCTATAACCCCGCACCACACTAATAGGGTTGCAACCGATAAGTTAACTAACTGAAATCCCACTAATGCCGCACCCGCCCCAATTAACGCAAAGGGCAGTTGAGTCACCACATGGTCATGGGGTAAGCAGCCTGAGCTCGTCGCGCTCAGCACGCTAGTATCGGAAATCGGTGAGCAATGATCGCCAAATACCGAGCCCGCCATCACCGCACTCAATACAGGTAACAGCAAGCTAGCATCCATGTTATGGGCAATTTCCCCGCCGATGGGGATCATAATCGCGAAGGTGCCCCAGCTTGAGCCAGTGGCAAAGGCCATGATAGCGCAGAGCAGGAACATCCCCGCCACCAGCAGACTCGGGGATAAATACAATTTAGCCCAAGCCGCCAACAAGCTCGCCACGCCCAGATCTTGGATCACCGCGCCTATCATCCAAGTACAGAGTAAAATCGCGATGGCAAAGGCGATCATCCGCACCCCATGCGCCAAGTCCCCCAGCAGTTTCCCTATGCTTCGGCCCGACAACATCAACAACACTAGCGTCACTAAGGTCGATAACAGACAAGCATCGCGCATCGCCGCGCCAATATCGGCCTTGGCTAACCAGGCCGAAATATCCCATGATGGCACCTGCTGCGCGCCAGACCAGAGAGTTAAACCGACTGAGGCGCCCAGTAAGGTCAGCATAGGGATCGCAAGCAGCCAAGGATTCCCCTTTGAAGGCGATAAACTTGGCTCAACGGGCTCAGCCGCCAATAGCGCCTTCTCGATGGGGCGAAATCCTATCCCAAACCAAGCCACAATCAGCGACAAGCCTAAGGTGGTTATCGCATAAAAATTGGATAGGGCGACGTCGATAAAGGCTTCAAGGGCAGAAACGGGTAAAATGCTGAGTCCCGCCAGCAGCGCCATCACATAGGGACCCCAGCTAGAAAAAGGCAAGAGTGAACAGAGCGGCGACGCATTAGAGTCGACTAAATAGGCCAGCTGCGTCTGCCGGATACCATAACGCTGGCTCAAAGGTTGGCACACATGCCCCACAGCGAGGCAACTAAAAATACCGTCGATAAAGACCAACCAACCCAACAGCACCACACCAATACGCGCCTGTCGCCCCGTGCGAATACGTCGATATAGCCAATCACCAAATTGCTCGACCGCACCGCTTCTGGCGAGGAGCTGCGTCATGCTGCCCAGCAGTAACATGGCCGTCAGCACGTTTAAATGCCACCACTGCCAAGCGTCTTGGCTGTAAAACTGCTTAGCGCCTATTTCCAAGAGATAGCCCAAGCTTTGCAGGATATCGAACTTGGCAATGATTAAAGCGCCCGAGATGATACCGACACCCAGCGCCACTAAGGTACGCCGCAGCCAAAGGGCTAACACTAGGGTTAATAACAGGGGAAGTATCGCAAGCAGATTCGGCGACATGGGCCTTTCCGATAATAAATAAACCCAAGAATACTAACGAGTTAGTAACAAATGCAAAAAAACTTAAATTCGCACGCGGTTATCGGGTATTTTTTGACCAAACGAAAAAGACTGCTATTCCTTATGCTCTTGGCACTGCTAGAATCACAGTCCCATCCAGAAACTATAGGACTCTCCAGATGAGCCTTGAATTACTGTCCAAACTGGAAACCAAGATCCAGGCTACACTCGAAACTATCGAGCTTCTAAAAATGGAGCTAGAGGAAGAGAAGCAAAAGACGTCGACCTTGAATGAGCAAAATCAACAATTATCTGAGCAAAACCAACAACTGCAACAAGAACTCGCTTCTTGGAACGACAAAGTCACTGGACTTGTTGGCCTGCTCAACAGTGAAATCTAAGCTGTTTTAGTTTGATGATTCTGCGATTCAATCAGTTCGTTCAGCTCTAAGATAGCCTGCTTCACTTTTGGCAGGCTTTTTCTTGGCAATAAAAAACGCCCCTTTTCAAATTCTAATCGACCTAAGTCTTTAACCCATATCACGCCAGTGAGAAAAATACGCGCATGCTTTGCAATAAGCTTCGGTGCGTATACAGGGAAAACTCTCATACAACCCCCTACATGCATTCTTGTTGTTATTGATTACAGTTGTTTGACAGAAGCATTACCTATTGAGTTTCATCTCTGATAGATTTTTTTCAAGATTTACAATTCAAACAGCTTAACCAAATGATTTAATTAAATAATCAGTTCAGTTTATTTCACAATAAACAATAGTCAAAAAATTGACTATTGACATTATTTTGACGCATCGTTAGATTAGCCAGGTTACTCAGGGTAAAAATGAGCCCTCTGGCTCAAGTCCGTACTTTCCGATTATCGGAAGTACGGTTTTTTTTTACTCTTTTTTGCCAAACACCTAAGTCCGCAAGCGGCGAGTTTAACTGTCACTACCAAGGGCTCAAGCTTCAGCCAATAAAAAAGGAGCGCTAGGCTCCTTTAATTTTATGCTCGCAGTATCAATCAGTTAGATTACAAAATGATGATAAAACGACGGCAATCTGGTGATCATTACTGTTTCTTGGCTAAGTAGTAAGCGATATCTAACAGTTCATCGTAAGACTTGATTGCACCGGTTTCGACGCGGTACTTGCCATTCACCACCAAGGCAGGCACACCAGAAATCTTCGCGTTTTCGGTATCACGCTTCATCTTCGCCATTTGCGCTTTCACCATAAAAGAGTCAGCCGCCGCATCGAAGGCCTTGCCGTCTACGCCGTTAGCCACGAACAAGGCGCGCACGTCATCACGGTTAGTGAAGTGTTGTTTCTTCTCATGGATGGCAGAAAATAGAGCCGCATCCATTTTCTCGTCCACATTCAATTGGTGTGCAACGGCAAAGGCGCGTGACATTTCTACGCCCATTTCCTTACCGATAAAGTCTACGTGTGCTTGATTGAATGCCACACCTTCTGGCTTCTCAGCCAAAATTTTAGGCACCACAGTTTTAGAGAAGTTGAAGCAATGTGGGCAATAGAAAGAGAAAAACTCGGTGATTTCAGGCTTAGCTGTCGCTGGGCCGTCATTAATCACTGTGTAGTGTACGCCTTCTTTGTACTCAACTGCCGATACAGTTAATGGAGCCAATAACAGCGCTGCCACCATAAGTAATGCTTTTTTCATGAATTTTCCTTAAATCAATTTTCAAAACTAGCTGGAGCCTAACATATTTCATTTTTTGAGTGTAACTCAAGCCGAGAGTTCAATCGGTTTGGGCTAAGAGGTGCGTAATTCCACCCTGTTCACACATTTAGTAGGGGATCAGGCTCAGCGGCGGTTCATCGAGTGCCGCGAGTTGCTCCTTAAAAGCCAAGATCTGCTGCTCCCAATACTTTTCATCCCCAAACCAGGGGAAATGCATAGGGAAAGCAGGATCCTGCCAACGCCTGCCAATCCAAGCGTTATAGTGCACCATCCGTAATGCGCGTAGGGGTTCAATCAACGCCAACTGCCGAGTATCGAACTCACAAAACTCTTCATAGGCCTCGAGTAATACCTCGAGTTGCAGTTGCTGCTGCGCTCTATCGCCCGTCAGCATCATCCATAAATCTTGAATAGCCGGTCCCATGCGGGCATCGTCTAAATCCACAAACCCAGGCCCATCGGGTGTCCAAAGAATATTCCCCGGGTGTAAATCCCCATGCAGACGAATGGGCGTAAAAGATTGCTGCGCCCAAAGCTGATTCACCTTAGCCAACACTTGCTCCACCACGGTAAAAAACGCGGGGCGCAGTGTGCTTGGCACTAAGTCTGACTGCTTTAACCAGGCTAAAGGTTCATCGCCTAAGATCTGGGGATTCAGTGGCTCACGGGCCTTAAACGTCGACTGAACACCGTACTGGTGTATACGACCGATAAAACGCCCGACAAATTCCAACTGCTCTAAATTATCCACCTCGAAGGGACGACCGCCGATGGAGGGAAACAGTGCAAACCGAAAGCCATGGAAATGATGTAAGGTCTGCCCTTGCACAGATGCGGGCACCGCCATTGGGATTTCCTGCTCGGCAAGCGCGATGGCATAGTCGTGTTCTTCTTGGATCTGTGCATCGGTCCAACGATCGGGGCGATAAAACTTCACCACATAGCGTTGCCCTTCATCGCTGCGAAATTGATACACGCGGTTTTCGTAGCTATTGAGCGCGAGTAGGCCTGTCTCTGGATACACCCCAAGACTCTCGATCGCATCTAAAATCAAATCCGGCGTTAAGGCTTGAAAGTCAAAGGCTGCGCCCGAATGCGCATCATCAACGACACCCTGAGATGGGGCTAACTTATCTTGGCTCATTGCGACTCTCTCATACATAGGACTTTAACAGTGTGGCAAGGTATTCCAGCACCTCAAAATCGGCCTCACGTTCCACACTCAGCCAACAGATATTGCCGTAAAACTCATAATTGAGCCAAAGCGAGGTGCCCTCAAACTCCAATAGCCATTGATGGCGATCAGCGCCCCATTGGCGCTCGCGCACTCGGCAGTCTAAGGCATGGGCTAATGGTTCGGCAAAGGCCTCGAAATGGTCAAAATCGATATCGCCGCTCACACTTAAGCTTAACGCGGCTCTATCTAACTGAATGGCTTCTAATTTCATCTTTACTTCCATCAACTGCTGCACGACATAATCAGCCCTTGTCCCCAATCGGGTGGACGTTTGGCCAGATCTTCATGCTCAACTTGTTCGGCAAACGGCTGGCGCAATACTTGATGCAAACGCTCTAGCGGCGCAAGATTTCCCTCCTCCACGGCAATAATGGCCTCTTGAGCCAAATAGTTGCGCAGAATGTACTTGGGATTGACGCTATTACGCGCCTGTTGCCATGCCTCAACATCGGCAACTTTACCCAGCCGCGCCTGATAGGTCTGATACCAAGCATCAAAGTCCTTGAGGTCGATAAAATCATCCCGCAGCGAAGAGTGCACACTGCTAGGGTCAAGCTGACCGAAGCGGCGCCACGTGTTGCTGTAATCCAGCTGATTTTTCTCCATCAGCACGGTAAAGCGGCCAATCAGTTCTAAGTCCAGCTGATCCTGCTCGGCTGTCGAATCCGCTCGTGCAGCGAGCCCTAACTTAGCGCGCATCAGCATCAAATAATGCTGCACTAGAGCATGTTGATATTGATTCAAGGCGGCAATTAGATCATCGGATGGGATCACAGGCGTCAACGCCTGCGCTAAACGTTGCAGGTTCCACAGGCCAATGCCGGGCTGCTGACCAAAGGCGTAACGCCCTTCTGGATCGGAATGATTGCAAATAAAGTCTTCTTGAAAGGTATCGAGGAAGGCAAACGGGCCAAAATCGAAACTGTCTCCCAGAATCGACATATTGTCGGTATTCATCACCCCGTGGGCAAAGCCGATAGCCTGCCAATGGGCGATGAGCTTAGCGGTATCTTGCACCACCTGCAAAAACCAGGCTTTATAGCCCGCCAGATCGCAGCTCAAATGTGGATAATGCTGCCTCAAGGTAAAGTTGAGTAACTGCGTGAGCTTATCGGCTTGGCCACGCTCGCTATGGCAGAAAAATTCGAAATGACCAAAACGGATATGGCTGCGCGCCAAACGTACGGTAATGGCTGCGGTTTCTTGGCTCTCACGCCAGACGGGCATATCAGAGCCGATTACCGCCAGGGCTCGAGTCGTCGGCACACCTAAATGATGCAGTGCTTCGGAGACAAGGAACTCCCGCACCGCAGAGCGCATCACGGCTCTGCCATCGCCATGGCGAGAATAGGGCGTCGGCCCGCCGCCTTTGAGTGCTACATCCCAAGCGCCTTGGGGACCTAATGCCTCACCCAAAATAATCGAGCGACCATCGCCTAATCTAGGCGTATAGCCACCAAACTGATGGCCACTGTACACCTGCGCATAATAACTTGCGCCCTCAACGGCCGCGTTACCCGATAATCCCTGCAATAAGGCATCCGTCGGCTGCTGTAAGTCGATTAACTTGGCGGCATCCTCGCTCCACGCCAGCCAATGGGGATTGCTTATCCCCTGTGGATAGACTTGAGCGTAAAACTCAGGCAACTGGGTAAAAAAATCCTGTTTAAACTTCATCAATGCTTTCCCTATTGAACGAGCTGCTTACACATGAGCACGGACTTGTCGTTAAACTCGCACTGCAGGCCGCATTGATAGACGCCGGCGCCGCTGGCCTCGAAGCCGCTCACTCCCGATCCCGTTAAGCGTTGTAACCCTTGGGCTTTGCGTTGGCATTGTTCGAGAGTGTCGTAATAACCATTGATATCATCGGTTTGTAATGGCGTCGTTGGCAGTGAGGTCGCCGTAGGATAATAGAATAACGTCCATTCTGGGGTTTTAGTGCAACCACTCAAGCCAAGGCTGAGGCTGGCAAACAAGATGGCCAAGGATAATTTCATTTTGCCGATTCGGTTAAAACAGCTCGCAACACACTTCATAAAAATAGCCCATAAAAAAAGCGAACCTTAGTTCGCCTTTTGCGCGGTAAGTATCAAGATTCTACACGGCTTTACTCGGTTAAATAACCGCTTTTCGGCTAAGGGTATCTCAAGCGCAGTGTTAATCGCGTTGGAGCGCCAAAGGCTAGAATCCTACAATCGCAAGCAGACAACGACCTTAGGCCGTTGCCGCTTTCGCCTGCGCCTTCTCTATACGGCTAATTCGCCCTTCAAATCCCGTGACTGTGCCATCGGTTAAACCAAATTTGATCGCCTCTTGGCAGAGTGCAATCGCTTTATCAAAGTCTTGGGTATCGTTTAACAAGGTCGCAAGCTGCATAAAACCAGGGGTTTTAAGCTCAAGATCTTTGGACTTTTCGGCATTCACACTGTGGAATAACGCAAGATACAACCCATGCAGCGCTGCACCATAGGTTAAATATTCGGGCGATTTTCGCTGCTTGTAGCACTCGGCAATCACGTTTTGTAACGCGTTATAGCGCGCCTGCGCCGTCTCTGCACTTTGGTATTCTTCTACTGCGCGTTGCAGGGTCACATTCGCCCATGAACTTAGTGCTGCAAGTGGTTCGTCTTTTGCCAAACGAGTGCTTGCCACCTCAGGCGAACTCTCGGCGCTTTCTTTAGCCTTAACTGGGGTGTCGACGACTACCGGCTCTTCTTGGGCCTCACTCGCCTGGGTGACCGGAGCTTCATCCTTAGGGATTGCAGAGTCTTTATCGGCATCGGCAGAATGGACATCGGCAAGGATAATCACACTCTTTTCATTACTAGCGGCTGGGAGGTCGACATCGATAATATCTTCGCTTATCTCGACCCGACTCGCCGGCTCAACGTCCCTTGGCATTAATTCAACTTCGGGTGCTTTAGCCTCAGAAGCAGCTGCTGACTCGTTCGCCGCAGCAGGAGCAATGTCAGGCGTAGGTTCAGCCTCATCGGGCGAAGCGCTTGTATCCCTTGTCTTTTCGGTTGATTTCTTCGCCATCATTGCTTCTTGTTCTTCCTTCGCCAAGCGCTGGGCACGACGAAATAAAAACACTCCGATAGCGATCAGTATAAAAACGACAACGACCTTCATTCTTCTTCACCTTTAATGGCTGCTTCCCATCAGAAGCGATTGCAGTTGGCTTGCCAGGGCGACTCAATAACCTGAAGCTGACAAGGGATTCTGTCCAAAAGTTGAGCAGAGATTAACCGCTATTAAAGTCCATAGTGTCTGTGTAAATCAAGTATTTATGCCGTTTTATCAGATCTTGCACGCAAATCGATAGGCGCAATTCGGCTAGACTGTTAGGGTTTATGACCATTTGCAAAAATTAAGGAAAGCCTAATGCAAAACATTCTGATCGTTGCCCACGCTAGCCCCTATGGCACTGAAAAGCTCTTCAATAGCCTACGTATCGCGTTGGCGCTGAAGGACCAAACCGAGCAACAAGTTGATTTAAAAATCTTTTTAATGTCAGATGCGGTGTTTGGCGCCCTTAAGCATCAAACGACTCCAGACCTCAGTTACAACCTACAACAGATGTTTGAGATCCTAAGCGCTCAGCAAGTCCCGATTTTACTCTGTAAAACCTGCGCCCAAGCGCGGGGTGTTAACCCCGAGATGTTGCTCGAAGGTGCCGAAATTGGCACTTTACAGGATCTCACTCGCTGGACGCTGGCCGCCGATAAGGTGATGCATATTTAAAGTCTCATTTTGTGCGCACCTTCATAAATTGACACTTCAATTTTGAACAAGCCCGCGCCGCTGCTTATGATGGGATTATCCGAGTAACAGACTAAGGTATTCCCATGGACTCAGCGGCACTACTCACAGGTAAACTGCGCTACGAACATGAAACCATTAGCGCGATGGCGAAGATTTATTGCAAAGCTAAGCACCAAGGCCAAACGGCATCCGGCCTGTGTGAAGAGTGTTTAGCGCTGCTAGAGTATGCCGCCGTTCGCCTCGATCGTTGCCCCTACGGACAAGATAAACCCACCTGCAATAAGTGCCCAGTGCACTGCTATAAACCGGCGCAAAAGGCGCAGGTCAAAGAGATCATGATTTTCGCTGGCCCACGAATGCTGTTACCGCATCCCATTCGCGCAATCAAACACTTACTGGCAGAGCGTCAGCCAGTACCCGCATCTGTACCCGAGGCGGCATCTAATCGCCATCAACGCATCGCAATTTCACAGAAAAACCTTTAGTAACACTTTTGCACCTCGAAATTCCCTGTTATAACAAGGCGTCGAGGTGCTTAAAATGAACGAATTTAATACGTTTTTTGCTCAAGCCTATTGGTGGTTATCCTTATTTGGTGGCTTACATTGCCTCGCGCTAGCTATTTATATTCGCTACTTCTACCACTCAAACAATAACCAAAAACTGCTTGCTGGCTTCTTGAGTCTTATCGGCTTGTACTTCCTGACGGGCATGCTCAACCGCGATAACACGCCGATCCCTATCCATGTGTTATTTAACCTGATCACCCCGATTTACTTCTTACTCATGCCGCTGCTATACCTCTACTGCAAACGCAGTCTAGAGCAAAACACCTCACCCATTGGCTTTTCGCGGCATTATTGGCCAGCACTAGTCACCTTATGCTTGGCCATGATTGATATCGCGGTGCGGTTGAATCTACACAAAAATGCGATTTGGTTTCAGGCGGAATTCTTTAAATATCGGCAAGATATCGATTTCAGCCACTGGAGTCTGGCCTTACCGCTACTGCTGTTTATCCAAACGGCAACCTATTTTGTTGCGCTTTGGCGACTGTTCCAACGGCATAAACTGCGCCAGCAACAGAATAACGATGCACCGCAGCAAACCTTAAAGCTGATCCGTTTCCGCTGGTTGTTCGGCCTGACCTTAGCCATGCTATTTAACTGGTTGTTAAGGGTATTTGTGGTAGTGCTCCCCTTTTATCTTGGGGATTCACTCTCGACCCTATCCCACGCGCTGCCACGCTTAAGCCTGCTGTTAAGTTTTTACCTGCTGGCAGCTTATGGCCTCAAGCAGATCACCCGCACCGCCTATCTAAGAGGACATATGTCGGCCCCACAGCCAAAGGCAGAGCCTCAATCTTCTGAAATACTCACGCCCGAAGAGTTTGAATTCCTGCAACAACTGCAGCAGGAATCGACCGATAACAAAGAAAAATCGACCGATACGCCCCCAAAGCCACAGAACTAAATCAGCACTGAGTAATCAAAACTGGCAATATGCCACACTGAATAAACTGAACCCGAGCTGACACAAATGCAGCTTTAGGCTGTCATTTGTTAAAACAAAAGGTAGTCTGATGGAACCTAAGCATTAAGGAGGAACGCCATGAAATCATTTTTATCCCTTATCGTCGCATCAACCTGTCTGATTGCCAGCTTTATGGCACCCGCAGCTCAGGCCGACGATAGCTACACCGAGGCTTTAAATAATTTTCACCAAGCAAAGGAAACCCGCAAATTTTTTGATACCGCCTATGGTTATGCCCTCTTCCCTACGGTCGGTAAAGGCGGAATTGGTATTGGTGCAGCCTACGGCAAAGGTCGCGTCTTTCAAGCAGGTCAATATATGGGAGACTCTAGCCTGACCCAGCTCTCCATTGGTTTTCAGCTAGGCGGACAAGCCTATAGCGAAATCATCTTCTTTAAGGATGCCAAATCCTACAACGAGTTCACCAGTGGCAGTTTCGAGTTCGATGCACAGGCCTCGGCTGTTGCGATTAACATGGGCGCAAATGCTAAAGCAGGCACCACAGGCAACTCGGCAGGCGCAGGCCAAGCGGGTGGTAATCAATCGGCAACTGCCGCCTATATCAATGGTATGGCGGTATTTACCGTTGCCAAGGGTGGATTAATGTTTGAAGCGGCGCTGGCGGGACAATCCTTCTCCTTCGAGCCCAGAGGCAACTAAGCTTTAGTCGTGTCGTCCCCATAAAAAAACCTCCAATCCCACAGGGTTAGGAGGTTTTCTTTTATCCTCGATTGCGCTTACTCATGTCCCCAAGGGGCTGGCGGCAACGGCTGCGGTTGGCTCAAATCAAAATCCACTTGGAAATGACGATTCTCGCGGGTCAGCAGGTAGCTGAAGGTACTAGGCGTAACCTCCATATGCCACACATTGGTGACTGACTGGGTCAGGCCGTTCTGCATAAAGTTATCAATCGATGCCTGATCGATAGGGAATGACTGTTTTTGGCTGCTGCCGACACTCGCCGTATCGCCGCCATACATAGTCACTTTATCTTCCGTTCCGTCTTGATGGCGGTGATCATGCTTTAACCTTAAACCTTGAGTCGTTTTCGTGATCACCCAAGTACGGGAGTGGTCATCACCCACATGGAACGGGATTTTCAGCTCAGTATCACTGCATTCGCGCACATGCATCACCAGTGCTTTATCACGAAAAGCCGCATCTGCACTGTCCGTTGACACTACTTTACCCGCAAAGGCTTTACCGCAATGGGATGCTAATTGATTGAAGAAAGTCTCTTGCACCATGGCAAGTGTAGGTTCGGTTGCCGCATTGGCAAATACTGGCGTCGCCAGCATAAGGCCGACGATTCCAAGGCGTGATAGGGTGATAGTTTTCATTATGTTTTCCATGGAAAATTCGATGAAAAACACGCTAACACAGGGGAATAAATTTAAACTTAATTCCCCTGTTTAGCTTAGAGGCGTTACCAACCGATATACAGGCGTGAACGGTTGCCTAAACGTTTTTTGATAAAGCGAGCCGTGATAATACTGCCCACCATCAGGAAGGTAAAAATCGCCGCCGAGAACAGGATGCTGGTGACCCAAGACCCTGGCGGTAAGCGATAACGCAACACAGTGGCGACCGTATTAAACAACATGTCGAATAACGGGTGGATGAAGAAAATTGCAAAGCTCATCTCGGCGGTTTCCACTAACCAAGGAATGCGGCTGCGTTTCGACAACCAATCACAGAAGTTAAGCACTAGCACACACAGACTCAGCTTTTGGATAAACTGCCAGTCGATACCGTTATATTCAAACGGCGCCTTATGGTAGTTACCAATGTGCTGCACTATGTAGCTTTGCTCGACCAGACTCACAATCAGGAAGATCACTGCTAACGCACTGAAAATCGAGCCATAGCGCGTCACAATATGTTCATCTTGGGAATATAAAATACCAATCAAATAGAAAGGCATAAAATACACCACCGAGTGGATAAAGTTGACGTTACCTATGGGTCGGTGGAGCAGAATCGCCACCACACAACTCAGCACGAATAGGGTCCAACGCATCTGCTGCGAGCAGCGGATAAACCACAAAAACACTGGCGAGAATAAAAACACCGCCATGATAAAAGGGATATACCAGTGCGGATACAGGATATAGCCGTTACGCACGGTGTAGAAAACGCTCAACAGTAGCTTATCAAGCGACTGATGTTCCAAGAAAAACCAACGTAAACACAAGAAGAACAAGCCAACGGCAGAGACGACCAAAAAGGGATAAAGTACGTTTTGCACTTTATTCTTCATAAACTTGCCGTAATCGAAGTCCTTATAAAAAATCCGATGGAAAAAATAGCCAGAGATAAACACGAACAACGCCGTGCCCCCCCTGAGTAAATTTTCCAGCAATAACGGAAACCCTTCCCCAGAGTTATAAATACTGTGGCCAAGCACGATAAAAATAATCGCGATGCCGCGCATGTAGGTAAATTCGAGCTGATTTTTTCTCATATTAATTCATCGCACAGTAGAGGGTTCTTCCCTCAACAACACTTGCAGAAACCCGGATGGTGCCATGGATTTCCGGCTCATTGAACACCAAATACTGACCTTCGCGCTGAAAGGTGAACCCCAAAGGTAACAGAGTTGCGGCTTCAATGCCCTCACAATAATTCTGTAATGGCACATCCAACAACGGACTACCACTCACATTTAAGTTACTGAATTGTGAACTCATACCTAAATAGGCTTGGGTCATTTCTTCTTGATAGGGCACCACATAAAACCCAGAACGCACCTCACCCACGTCGATAAAACTGCTGCTATCGCTCACACTCGGCATCACCAATAACGGCACTTTCGGGTCTTGCACATCCTTAAGTAACTGGGTCAGTTTTTGCTCCGTCGCCGGATAGTAGGCCAGCATGTCCTGCAGCCGTTTCTTCTGCGCCATATTCTGGGCAACGGGCGGAGCAATCGGCTTGATTCGGCTCAGCAGTAAATCCACGGGCAACATGCCCGACATCACTGACTCTTTCCACACATAGGCATCTTGAGTGCTATCGAGCAATATTCCAGCCAGCGCGCCAATATTCTCAGCCTCGGCGGTCCAGCCGCCAAGCATTTGCTGTTGTTGATAATAATCCTGCACGTACTGCAACAGGATTTGCTGATAGCCGAGGTAGGACTGGTTTTGACTTAAGAAGCGCGCACCTGCGATTAACTCGACATAGCGCGCGCTGCCTTCGACTAAGTCATTTACATAACTGACTTTATCTTCGTTAAGCGCCGTTTGCCGCCACACTTGTAGCCAGTATGCGGCATAGCCTAAATACTGCGCCTGCTGCTCGGGTTGTTTTAAGGCCGCCATCAAGGCATTAAACAGTTGTAAACGGTAATAGCGAGCATCTAGGTTAAGTGGATAAACCTCGCCTTCATATCGACGCGCATCCTCTAACACTCGCCACTCGGATTGGGCATAAAAATGAAACGCCTCGTGCACACTGTTGCCAGCCCAAATCACAAAAGGTAAATCGGCGGTTTTAGTCGTGCTATCGAATTGAATCGTGGGCGACTCGAGCTGGATAAGCACACCCGCTTGCCCTTGATATTGCGGGAAACCAAAGTTAATCGACAACCCAGAGTGCAAGTTAACCGACTCTAACACGCTGTTGTCTTGGATAATTTCACCGCCGGGTTGGCGTAACCACACATTGCCTGCATAGCTGAAGAGATGCACTTTATCGTCGAGACGAAATCCTGGCCACAGGGCTTCACTCTGGCGACTGGTCTGAGCCATAAAATCGAGGTACAGGCGGGCGAGTTGTTCTGGCGAGGCCTTATCGGCGAACACGGGGGTGGCGGCAGAGACTCCTAAAAACCACAGGATCACCGCCATAATATTTTTCATTTAATTGCCTAAACACACACAATGGGTTCACAAAACAGCGCTAGCATATAGCGCAATTAACCAATAGTGAAACGTTTCACAAAAAATATTTTTACCCTTAAAAAACGTGGGTAAAGCCTATTCATTAACCACTAATAAAATCATATTTTTAGCCTAAAAGATGCCACCATTTTCGCGACTAAGGCTTAGGCTCAGCGGGCTCATCACCAAACCACAGCGCCAACTTATCCGCCGCTTGGGATTTCACTTCATCATCAATATAGAGCATAACCATAGTGAGCGCCGCCGCTAAGGCGCCCAAGTCATCGGTAAAGCCCACCAAAGGTGTCAAATCCGGGATCGCATCCAAGGGCGAGATAAAGTAAGCCAAGGCCCCAAAAATCACCGACTTGGCCCACTTAGGCGTATTGGGCTTTTGCGCCGCATAATAAAGCCACAGGGCACGCTCAACCACTTCACGCCCAGCTTGGCGACCAAACAGTTTAATTTTGTTCCAAAAACCAGTCTCAGTGAATTGTTCTTCTGCCATGTCGACTCCTTGTAATGACGATTAACGTAGCTCACAGTGTACGGCGATACGCGGCGGGTGTCAGGCCAAAGGCCTGTTTAAAGCGCGCCGAGAATTTTTCTGCCGATAAATAGCCGCAGGCCAGTGCGATTTGCAGCACGGAATCCGTAGAGTTTTGCAACAGCGTTAAGCCCTGACACAAACGCACTTCGGCGAGCAATTGCCTAAAACTAGTGTTTTCCTGCGCCAGTTTACGTCTTAAACTGGCACTGCTCATATACAACTTGTCGGCGATTTCCTCTTGCTGCCATGGGGCTGAAGGATGTTGCCCCAATAAGCCCAGCACAGCTTGGCTCACATTCGCAGGTTTATGACTGTAGAGCCAATTAACGCTCGCTTGCTGCGGCAGACTGAGTAGCAAGGCGGCTAAATAATGCATCTGCACCGACGTGGGTAGCGCCAAGGTCAGGCTGTGCAATAGCGCATTCCAGGCAAAATCGACCGAGCGGGAAATCGTTTGCGTGGGTTTAGGTATCTGCCTGTCGGTCGCCGCCAGCATAACGCCCGAGGGCAACTCATAGGGCAAGAGGAGTTGCACCGCTCGGTAGCGTCCACTCATCGGCCGATTGACGAAGCTAATATGGCTTCCGGCGGGTAGCAATAATAGCTGCTCAGCATTCACGGCGAGGGCATCATCTTGCCAGAGCAGCGACTTCTCGCCTTGGATCACGCGGATAATCGAGGGCTGATGCACTGGCACCCGCGAAAGTGACTGCGCCAGTTTAGAGTCGTATTCAAACATGCGGATCATGCATCAGCCCTGCACTATTAACGCTGATACACAGCGGTCAGCTTAGCGCTGCCTAAGGCCTGCGCATTGAGCATAAAGCCTAATAGCGCAGGAGATGCCTCTTTAGGTAACGCTAATGGCGAGGCTAGCGCCCACACAGTAAATATATATCTGTGCATGCCATGCCCCTGCGGCGGGCAAGCGCCACCAAATTCGGTGGTGCCAAAGTCATTCTTTAGCGCAATCGCTCCTTTAGGTAATGCATTGGCTTTAGAGCCCGCACCTTGGGCTAGCTGTTGTTGATCGCCGTTAATATTGTAAACGGCCCAGTGCCACCAACCACTGCCTGTAGGCGCATCGGGATCATAGGCTGTCACCGCATAGGCTTTTGTGCCCTTGGGGGCGTCGCTCCAAGTGAGTTCGGGAGAAAGATTCTCACCATTACAGCCAAACCCATTAAAAACAAATTGATTCGATAATTGCTGACCTTCACCAATATCTTTACTCGATAAGGTCATGGCCTGCGCCGAGCCGAATGCCGCCGTTAATAACCCAACTCCGACTATCCACTTATGTAAATACATCATCTTTATCTCCTTTAGGTAACAGGGCTAATTTACGTCAGTCTTAAGTGATAAACCTGCCTCAAAACGCCAAGTTTCTTCCCTAAATGCTCAAAATTGAGAAAAAGTGTCGACTTTTTGTCATCTTTAAGCACTCAAGTGATTTTGTAAAGACTTTATCTGCATTTTTATTCAAATATGCCGTACTTTATAAAACACCAAATGAATTAATACAGTGATTAGAGCGAAATTAGATATTTACCCTTTATTAATTTATGCAGTTTTTGATTCTTAAATTAATTTGACAACATTTACTTTCGTTATTTAGATAATGATACTTAAGGATGATTGACTGTATTTAAATAGATAGAAAATAGTGAAATAAATAATTACAGTTAATTAAAAATAAGACACAGATCATATTTTTATTGATAACACATAGATAAACTCCATACCGTAATAAAACGTATCAATCATTTTCTCTAATCTCATAATGGAGTTGTATATGAAGAGGAAATCAAAAATCATGGCACATATCCGGCGCACTAGACATATCATGATGCCTAGCCAACGCGACTATTTCGACCATTCATACATCTTCCTTCGCTAATCTTCGCGTAGGATAGTAGGCCAATTAACAGGTCTAAAGTGGTATTACCCTTGTAAGCGCATACACTTATCGTACTGTTTTTGCAGGTTTATTATCTCGCATCTAAATCAAAGCATTCTTTAGTCAGTGCAGCCAAGCTGCGGCCAAATAATTCTCTCGGAATAAATATCTCTATTTTATTCTTGGACGATTTATAGCCTCATCATATCTGCACACGGAATAGCCATATCTAATTTAATGCCATTAATATTTTTTAATTAGGTATAGGCCAAGTTGTATCCAAAACTTTTTAAAGTAAAAGGGAAATTAACGATGAAATCATTAAAAGTTGCCGCCAGCTTATCTGTTAGATCATGTTTTGAAATAGACAGAGAAGTCGTCAATGTATTAACCACAGATTTTTGCGATGTGGGCGCGGCTGTAGTCTCTGTTGATGATGTTAGAAATGGTATTGTTGAGAAAATTAAAAATACCGGATTGA
The DNA here is from genome assembly GCF_019457435.1 of Shewanella sp. FJAT-51649. NCBI lineage: Bacteria > Pseudomonadati > Pseudomonadota > Gammaproteobacteria > Alteromonadales > Shewanellaceae > Shewanella > Shewanella sp. FJAT-51649. The sequence continues at coordinate 4,439,370 of NZ_CP080411.1, forward strand.
AACTGCCTATTTTCGTATCAGTTTGTTGTGAAGAAACCTTCCCAGATGATATTTGCTCTTCTATTACCGGGGTATTTGAACTCTGCGGTAGCAATACCGATTTCTATGGCAAACAGGTCGAAACCGCCGTCCAAAAATATGAGCAAGCCCTATTACCGCCTTTCTTTGGCACACTGAAAAAATACGTGGAAATGGGCAACTCCACCTTCGCCTGCCCAGGCCATCAGGGCGGTCAATTCTTCCGTAAACATCCTGTGGGTCGCCAATTTTTCGATTTCTTTGGCGAAACCATTTTCCGCTCAGATATGTGTAATGCCGACGTTAAACTCGGCGATCTATTAATCCACGAAGGCGCGCCGCTGGATGCACAAAAATACGCGGCTAAGGTCTTTAACGCCGATAAAACCTACTTTGTGCTCAACGGCACTTCTTCTTCAAACAAAGTGGCGACCAACGCACTGCTGGCGAAGGGCGACCTGGTATTATTCGACCGTAACAACCATAAATCCAACCACCATGGCGCGTTAATTCAAGCCGGTGCAACACCGATTTATTTAGAAACCGCCCGTAACCCCTTCGGCTTTATTGGTGGTATCGACGCCCACTGTTTCCAAGAGTCTTATTTAAGAGAGCAGATCCGCACCGTTGCGCCTGAGCGTGCCGATGAACAACGTCCATTCCGTTTAGCCATTATCCAGCTGGGCACCTACGACGGCACTATCTACAACGCTCGCCAAGTCGTTGATCGTATTGGTCATCTATGTGATTACATCCTGTTTGACTCAGCTTGGGTTGGTTATGAGCAGTTTATTCCTATGATGAATGACTGCTCGCCTCTGCTGCTCGAACTGACACCTGAAGATCCCGGTATTATCGTGACTCAGTCAGTGCATAAACAGCAGGCTGGCTTCTCACAAACCTCGCAAATTCACAAAAAAGACTCACATATCAAAGGCCAAGCCAGATATTGCAACCATAAACGCTTCAACAACGCCTTTATGATGCATGCCTCTACCAGCCCCTTCTATCCGCTGTTTGCCGCATTGGATGTGAACGCTAAGATGCACGAAGGCGCCAGCGGCCGTTATCTGTGGCGTGAAGCGGTCAAAGCCGGTATCGAAGCTCGCAAGTTACTGCTCAAAAAATGTAAATATATCAAGCCATTTATCCCTAGTATGATCGAGGGACGCCCATGGCAGGATTATCAAACGGAACAAATGGCTGATGATTTACGTTTCTTCGAGTTTGAACCCGGACAAAAATGGCACTCCTTCGATGGTTACGAAAAAGGCCAATATTTCGTTGACCCTTGTAAGTTCCTATTAACCACGCCTGGTATCGATGCCGAAACCGGTAAATATACTGAGTTTGGTATTCCAGCGACTATTTTGGCTAACTTCTTACGTGAAAATAATATTATTCCCGAGAAGTGCGACTTAAATTCGATTTTATTCCTGATGACGCCTGCGGAAGATATGGCAAAGATGCAGCACTTAGTGTCGCAAATATCTCGCTTCGAGAAATTAGTCGACGAAGATGCGCCATTATCTGAAGTATTACCTAACGTCTATAACGCCAATAAAGCCCGTTATAAAGACTATACCATTCGTCAATTGTGCCAAGAAATGCATAACCTTTATGTCAACCATGACGTAAAACAACTGCAAAAAGAAATGTTCCGTCAGGCGCATTTCCCAACCAAAGTGATGGATCCACAGGAAGCCAACCTCGAGTTTATCCGTGGCAAAGTGGAGTTAGTGCCACTGTCACAAATTGAGGGACGCATTGCCGCAGAAGGTGCATTGCCTTACCCACCAGGGGTGTTATGTGTGGTCCCAGGTGAAATATGGGGCGGCGCGGTACAACGTTATTTCTTAGCCCTTGAAGAAGGCATCAACTTATTACCCGGATTCTCCCCTGAATTACAAGGTGTTTACCTCGAAAACACCCCAGACGGAAAAATCCAAGCCCTAGGTTATGTATTAAATAAATAATTGAAAGCCGACTGCAGAGTTAATTAACCCCGCTCTGCAGTCAATTTCAAACTTCTATAATGAATAACATTATTAGGTCATTATTATGAGTAAATCAGCAAATAAAATTGGTGTCGTCCAATTAACTATTATCACCATAGTCAATATGATGGGTTCAGGTATTATCATGTTGCCTACCCAATTAGCCCAAGTAGGTACTATTTCTATCCTTTCTTGGTTAGTCACGGCGGCGGGGTCTACGGCGCTTGCCTATGCCTTTGCCAAATGCGGTATGTTCAGTAAAAAATCCGGTGGTATGGGCGGTTATGCCGAATATGCCTTCGGCCGCAGCGGTAACTTTATGGCGAACTACACCTATGCGGTATCGCTTTTAATCGCTAACGTCGCCATCGCTATCTCTGCAGTGGGTTATGCCGCGGTGCTACTCGAAGTGAACTTAAGCCCAATGGCTATCTGTCTTGCCACCATTGGCGTGCTTTGGTTAGCCACAGTGGCTAACTTTGGTGGCGCCCGCATTACGGGTCGCGTGAGTAGCGTCACCGTGTGGGGGATTATTCTGCCTGTAATTGGCGTGTCGTTAATCGGTTGGTTCTGGTTCGACATTGACCTCTACAAAGGCGCTTGGAACCCACATGAACTGCCTTTCTTTAAAGCCTTAGGCGGTTCAATTGCGATGACTCTATGGGCATTCCTTGGCTTAGAATCGGCTTGTGCTAACTCAGAGACAGTTGATAACCCAGAGAAAAACGTTCCTATCGCCGTCATGGGTGGTACCTTAGGTGCAGCGCTTATCTATATTGTTTCAACCAACGTGATTGCCGGTATTGTGCCTAACGCCGACCTTGCTAACTCAAACGCACCTTTCGGTCTCGCCTTCGCGCAAATGTTTAACCCTGTGGTCGGTAAAATCGTGATGGCCTGCGCCATTATCTCCTGTACTGGCTCACTGTTGGGTTGGCAGTTCACTATCGCGCAAGTGTTTAAGGCCTCTGCCGATGAAGGTTTCTTCCCTAAAGTGTTCTCGAAAGTCAGCAAAGCCGATGCGCCAATTTGGGGTATGACTATCATCGTTTCGATTCAAACCCTGCTGTCTTTGATGACTATCAGTCCATCACTGAGCAAACAGTTTGAAGCCCTAGTAAACCTCGCCGTGGTGACTAACATTGTGCCTTACATACTATCGATGGCAGCCCTAGGTGTGATGCAAAAACAACTCAAAGTACCAGCGAACAAGGCCCGTGTTGCCAACGTGATTGCGGTTATCGGCGCCCTGTATAGCTTCTACGCCCTCTATAGCTCTGGTGAAACCGCAGTGATGTTAGGCGCTATCGCGACCTTCTTCGGTTGGACTATCTACGGGGTGATTTCCAATAAAACACCCACAGCTGAGATCAAAGCAGCGTGAGCACGTCTCCCCTGCGATTCTCACCCATTACTAGATAAGAAACATAACACCAATCCGTCTTCAGGGACCTTAAGCCACAGTGCCTAAGGTCCCCAGACAAAACTTGCCTAATTTCGGTGGAACTATGAAAAAAACATGCATCGCTCTAATGCTACCTATGCTGTTGGCCGCCACCAGCAGCCAAGCGGTTGAACTCTATAACGATCAAAAAAACTCATTAGATTTAAGTGGTTGGTTAGGCTTCGCGGCACTCAACGACAGCCACGATACCTCAGTCATTGATGACTCCTCCCGAGTACGATTTAGCTTTGAACGCAGCGAGAGAAATGGCTGGACCGCCTTTGCCACCACGGAATGGGGCATCAACATGGTGTCCAGCGATGACAGTTTAGTGATGCAAGGTGGCAAACTGGCCGCCGAAAAAACCGAAGACTTCCTCTATAACCGTTTAGGTTATGTCGGTATGTCCCACGATGAATGGGGTAGCCTCAGCTTTGGTAAGCAATGGGGCGCTTACTACGATGTCGCAGGCACAACGGATTTACCGAACGTCTTCGCCGGATATAGTGTCGGCGCCTACGCCTTTAGCGATGGCGGGCTAACAGGAACAGGCCGCGCCGACTCCGCGTTTATCTATCGAAATAGCTTTGGCCCAGTGCAAATTGCCCTACAATACGCCGCCAAAACCAACGGTAATGTCACCTTAAAAAACGATGACGGCAGCGAAATGGCTAACTCTGAGCTCGATTTCGACAGCAGTTACGGTGCCAGCTTGACCTACTCACTCACCGACAAATTTAAACTGCTCGCCGGCTTTAACCGTGGCGACTTTGAAGGCCACCTAGGTAACACCCAAGTCGATGAAACCAACGAAATCGTCGGTATCGGCGCCATGTATGGTGACTATTACCACTATGCCGATAACCGCGAAGCAAGCGGTCTCTACGTCGGCTTTAACGCCCATCAGAGTAAGAACAATGAGCTGGTCGGCGGCGATCTCTACGATGCCACTGGTGCCGAGTTGATGACGGCCTACCAATTCGATAATGGCTTTGTGCCTATGATTGTCCTCAGCTATTTGGACTTAGATACAGATGCCAGCACACCCATCCAAGGCAAATGGACCCGCCAATTCGCTATGCTTGGCCTGCACTACCGTTACAGTAACGACACTGTGATGTTTGCCGAAATGAAGTTAGATTTCAGCGACATGGATGATCCAGCACTCGAAGCGCAGGAAGATAATGGCTTTGCGGTAGGGATTAACTACTTCTTTTAGGAATGGAAAGTCTTCATCAGGCTCTCCCGTACATTGAGGGATAGTGGCTCACGTTCCTCATATCCGTGGGCCCATTTGAGACTGAGGTGCGGCGCACGTTCCGTCTACAAACGCTCGCCACACACTCATTGGATGGTACCGCTGGTTTACCATCATCTCTGCGCCACTCCAAATAGGTTTACTGGAGTGGCTTTTTTTCGCCGTTACTTAGCGTGCTGACGGCCTGAAGAGGCCTTATTTCCGCGGCCTTGGTGCCTAGCTTTACCCTGCTCAGATTTTCCCTTAAAACCCGACTGACCAAAAGGAGCCTTAGCTCCCGGACGGCTGCTATTAGGTTGCTGACTTTGCGTTGCATTCGCCCCAGACTTAGGCCCCTTAGGCTTGCTTGTGCTCGGTTTGCCCTTGGCATCGCCTTTGCCCTTACGCTCATCGAACTGATTGCCCGAGAAACGCGTCAGGGCTTTTTGGCCTTGGTTAGCATCCTTCATCCATTTCGGGCCACGTTCGTTGCGCCCTTCTGGTGGAACGAGGTGATTCGGACTGTTACCAATCAAATCTTCGCGTCCCATGGCAATCAAACCTTCGCGGATAATCGGCCAACCTGCTGGGTCGTGGTAGCGCAGCAGCGCCTTATGCAGGCGGCGTTGGCGGCCCTTCTTCGGCACAGGCACCACTTCACTTGTGTGCTTCACGTTTTTCAACGAGTTCAACTCAGTGTGATAAATGGTCGTTGCGTTTGCCATTGGCGATGGATAGAAGTTTTGTACTTGGTCGAGCTTAAACTTACGCTCCTTCAACCAGAGCGCGAGGTTGAGCATATCCTCGTCGGTCGTGCCCGGATGCGCCGAAATAAAATAAGGGATCAGGAACTGTTCTTTACCCGCTTCCTTAGAATACTTGTCGAACAGCTCTTTAAACTTATCGTAGGCGCCCATGCCGGGTTTCATCATCTTGCTGAGCGGCCCTTCTTCGGTATGCTCAGGGGCGATTTTCAAATAGCCGCCTACATGGTGCTGGACCAACTCTTTGACATAGGCCGGATCTTCAATCGCTAAGTCGTAACGCACACCCGAAGCAATCAAGATTTTCTTAATGCCGGGCACGGCGCGAGCGGCGCGGTATAAGTCGATAGTGTGTTTATGATCTGTGCCTAAGTGGCCGCAAATCGATGGATACACACAGGATAAACGGCGACAGGTTTTCTCCGCTTTTTCACTGGTACAGCCGAGGCGATACATGTTGGCAGTTGGGCCGCCTAAGTCGGAAATCACCCCAGTAAAACCGGGCACCTTATCCTGAATATCTTTGATTTCTTTGATAATCGATTCTTGCGAACGACTCTGGATAATTCGGCCTTCGTGCTCGGTAATCGAGCAGAATGAACAGCCGCCAAAGCAACCGCGCATGATGTTGATCGACGTCTTGATCATGTCATAGGCGGGGATTTTGTCCTTACCGTAGGCAGGATGCGGCACCCGTTTATAGGGTAAATCGAAAACGGCATCCATCTCGTCGGTATTGAGAGGCCAAGCAGGCGGGTTCACCCACACGCCACGGTCACCGTGGGGCTGGAACAGCGCTCGCGCGCACCCCGGGTTTTGCTCTTGGTGCAAAATCCGCGAGGCATGGGCGTATAAATATTTGTCCTCAGAGACCTTTTCAAAGGCAGGCAACAGCACATAGGTTTTATCCCAAGGCTTAGGGCGTGCAGGCTGCACACTGATGGGTTTCGGCGCATCGTTATCGAAAATTTTAACATCCGATGGGCCAGATAAGTTGGCGCAGCCCACATCGTCGGCGCCATAGGGGTTCGGGATAGGATCGATCTTATGCAGTTGGTCGATCTTGCGCGAATCCATACCACGCCACTCGGGCATAGGCTCTTTACGGATAACCGCTGTGCCGCGCACATCCTGGATATCCGCAATCGCTTCACCTGCGGCTAAACGACGCGCCACTTCAACCAGCGGACGCTCAGCGTTGCCGTACATCAAGATGTCGGCCTTAGCATCGAAAATCACGCTGCGACGGACTTTGTCTGACCAATAATCGTAGTGCGCAATACGGCGCAGACTCGCCTCGATGCCGCCAATGATCACTGGCACATCTTTAAAGGCTTCTTTACAACGTTGGGTATAAACGGTCACGGCACGGTCGGGGCGCTTACCACCCACATCGCCAGGAGTATAGGCATCATCGCTACGAATGCGACGATCGGCGGTGTAACGGTTGATCATCGAATCCATGTTGCCAGCGGTGACACCAAAAAACAGATTCGGGCGACCAAGCTGCATAAAGGCATCTTTGCTCGACCAATCGGGCTGAGAAATAATCCCAACGCGGTAGCCTTGGGCTTCTAACATCCGGCCAATGACCGCCATGCCAAAGCTTGGATGATCCACATAGGCGTCACCAGTGACAATAATAATGTCACAGCTGTCCCAGCCTAATTTCTCCATCTCCTTGCGAGACATAGGTAAAAAAGGCGCTGTGCCAAAGCACTCGGCCCAATACTTGGGATGGCTAAACAGTGTGGATTCAACTTGCATCGATTTTGACCCAAAAGCGTAATGTCAAACAAAGGTGCAGGCAAAAACGGGCCGCACCGATTTAGGGACGCGGAGTATAGCAGGCAAACAGGGATAAGTGCGATTAAAAAAACAGCAGCCGAGGTGTTTTTCGGGGTATTTGCACCAATGTGCTCAATACCCCTAAAGTGGCTAGGGATATGGCCTAGACGGCCATTACCCTATCTCAGCAATTACAGACTTTGGGCAAAATGCACTAAGTTGACCAAGGCTAGGCTGATAGTCACTAACCAAGTGAGCAACACGCCCCAAAAACGGCCGAAATGATAGCCGCCTTTCCCCTGAGTTAACCCTATTGCATGGAGCAAGCGCGCCACAATCCACACAGTACCAAAACAATGCAAATAGAAATGCGCTAAGCCACCCGCCTCGGCCACCAGCATTAAAATCAATACGATGGGCGCATTCTCAATCAGATTCGCATGCACCCTGCCCGCCAGCGTCAAGGCATTGTTGCCGCCATCGCCGAGTCCGATTTTTTGGCTTCGTCTTAATTTCACCACTCGATAAGCCAGCGCTATTATCAACAACCCAGTCAAGCTGGCGTAAAACCCTGTTACCATCAACGGCATAGCGATTCCCTTTTAATTAACACCACCGCGGCATTTTCCGCAAAAATTCAGCAATTTATTTGTATTAAGCTTAAAAGCCATTAACCTTTTAGCGACAAGATAGGTTAATATGCGCGCGTGATCTCTTACAACTTTTTATACAGTGAATAGCCCGATTGGATAACGAACAGTTTCTCGAAAAGCGTAAATTTATCATTAAGCTAGGCAAGGCTTTACATAAGTTTGGCACACCCGCTTACCGTCTTGAAACCCATTTGCAAACCGTCTCACGGACGCTCGGAATCGAAGGTTATTTTTTAATCTCGCCGACCTCCATGACCTTCGTATTACAACACGATACCGATCAAGAATATAACCATGTCGCGCGGGTTAAACCCGGCGAATTGGATTTAGGCTCCCTCGCCCGCACCGATGAACTGGTGGATGAACTCACCTCGGGTAAACGCACACTCACCGAAGCCTTAGACAGGCTAGAGGAAATCGCCAATAAACCCAACCCCTACGGCCCAGCATTAACCTGTTTCTCCTTTGGCACCTCGGCGGCCGCCTTTGCCATGTTGATGGGCACGGGTTGGAACGATGTCTTTTGGTCAGGTTTGTTAGGCTTACTGGTCTATGGCTTTGTGTACCGCGCCGAGCGCTCGACGCGCATGGCGGAAGTCTTAGAGCCCTTTGCGACGATTGTTTGCGCCATTGCCGCCTGCGCCATTGCCCGCATTGACCCCAATATTAATATTCCCGTGGTGATCCTCTCCTCCATCATTATCTTCATTCCCGGCTTAGCCCTAACCTTAGGGCTGGCGGAACTGGCGGCACGCGACCTGATCTCGGGCACAGCGCGGATTATGGATGCCAGTATGTTGTTGTTTAAGCTGTACTTTGGCGCAGTGCTGGGGATGGCAATTGGTAAAGCCTTCTTCGGTGAAGCCATTCATATCGAGCCTGAGGGATTACCGCGCTGGGCAATTTGGTCGGCGGTGCCGATTCTCTCGATGGCGCTGGTGTTTATCTTTAAGGCGCGGATGCAAGATTCACCTTGGGGCGTACTAGCGGGGATAGTGGCATTCTTCTCCGCCATGTTAGGCGGGCACTTTTTTGGCGATTCTGTGGGGATCTTCTTCGGCGCCTTGGCGGTTGGAGTGTATTCCAATCTCTTCGCCCGTTGGATGAAGGCGCCCGCCTCGATTGCATTGCTGCAAGGTATCGTGATCTTAGTGCCCGGCAGTAAAACCTACATAGGGCTGAACGCGCTGATCTCCGGCGAAACTATGCTTAACCAATCCCATATTGGATCGCAGATCTTTTTGATCTTTATGTCGCTTATCGCCGGACTGATTTTTGCCAACGTCGTGGTACCACCAAGACGTACGCTGTAACATCCCCTCTCTCAGGGCTGGCGCCAACTCCAGCCCGATTCTTAAAGTAACCTTAAGTAAAATCATAATCTTATTAAAATGTTTCCTTGACTAATCGCCACTTCCCGTGTGTTATTAAATTGTGAAGCACAGCAGAATCTTAAGCTGTCGCCATCCAGTTTACGGGAGTGGTTTTATGCAGAAGTTTACCCTGTATGCATCGATTCTACCTTGTTGCCTCTGTGGTCTAGTCAGCCTAGCCAGAGCGGATGAGGTCGTGCCCAAAACTGCAACCGCCGAGGCCCCGAAAAAGGTGAGTAAGATTGTCGTGGTGAGCAACCCGATTTTCGATGAATCCGATCCCGATACATTTTTCATCCACCGCTGGGCAAACTATCTGCATATCAACACTAAGGAATATGTGGTTAAGGATAGGCTGACCTTTGGTGAAAACGATACTGTTACCCAAAAAGACCTCGACGAATCCCAACGTTTGCTGCGTGCCGAACCCTATATCCGCGATGCAAAAGTCTATGTCAGCGAGAAAGACCCTGAGGCAGATGCCCATCCCGATGATGAGTCGATTGTTATCGAAACCTGGGATAACTGGTCACTGCTCCCCACGGCCAGCTTTAGTAGCTCAGGCGGTGACACCCGCTACTCCTTTGGTGTGAAAGAAGACAACCTCTTCGGAACAGGCATACGCACCCGCTTAAAATATCAATCCGATGAATCCCGTACTGGCTATAAGTTCGCCTTCGAGGCGCCCATTAGCATCATCGACCACGGTATTGTTGCCGCCGAGTTTTACGATAATAGCGACGGCCAAGCTAAGCATGTGTATGTCAGTAAGCCCTTCTATTCATTGAATACTGAGACCATGTACTCGGCGGAGTTTTTAGATGATAGCCGCACCGATATCTTGCGGCAAAACGGCCAAGAGGTGAACGAGTTTGAGCACACTGTCGACTATCTCAATCTGCAATATGGCTGGCTAATCAATAAGAATAACGAACACTTATCGCGCTTTATCACTGGTTTTACCCAAGATAAGCACGAGTTTGCCAATTCAGAGGTGTACCCCACTTCCGAGTTACCCCAGGACAGAGACTTTATGTATCCCTGGGTCGCCTATGAGTTTATTCAGGATGACTTTCAGGTACTCAATAACGTGCACCTTATTCGTAATAACGAAGACTTTAACTTAGGTTGGCACCACTATATTCAATTGGGTATCGAGACCAATGATATAGGCGACAATAACCCAGTGGGCTACCACTTCAAATGGCAAACCACCCGTGGATATAAGTTTGATGAGCATTTATGGTTACTCGAAATGGGCGCCACCAGCACCTTAGGCACCACCCAAAAAGATACCTATCAAGCCAATGTTCAGGCCGAGTACTTCTATCAAATCAATCCTAAATGGATAGCCTATGGCAAGGCGTGGGCGAGTGTATCAAATAATACTTACCTTGATCTCACCGAAGGGCTTGGCGATGAAACCGGGGTACGCGGTTATCCCAACGAATATCAACAGGGCGATAACCAATGGTTACTCACCGCCGAAATCCGTAATTATCCCAATATCAACCTATACCAATTGGCCGAACTCGGTTGGGCGGTATTTGCCGATGTCGGCCAAGCCTCGGGCGGTCCGTTAGCGGCCAATAACGAAGTGAGTGGCCCGCTTGCCAGTATAGGTATTGGCGCGCGGATTTATTCCTCACGCTCCAGTTACGGCAACGTCGCCCATATTGACCTCTCAGTGCCCTACACTGGGGGCGATTCGGTCAACAGTTGGGAATGGCGATTCTTAGTGAAGCGCAGTTTCTAATCCATGGTTTAGCGCGCATCGGATATGCGCCTCGTTTTATCGCTGAGCACGCAGTTTTAGCAGTAACCGCTTGTCAGCCATCGACAAAGCGCATAGCGTAACTTAAGCGTTTAACGGGAATAAGGGACTAAGATGAAAAACTTCGCCGCTGGGCTTAACAACTTTTGGGTGGGATTATTCACGGGGATCATGCTGCCGCTGATTATCGTCGCAGGATTGTTATACGCCACCGTCGATAAATTCACCGGACTCATAGAAGACGCCGCCATCGCGCCTTTAATTAGTCGCAGCGAACAGACCTTCGACAAAGTCGATAATCTGCTTCTCACCTTAGACAATAAAGTCGACGACGCAAATTTAAAGGACGTAGCACTTTTAGCCCCGTTAAAGAACGCGCAGTTGTTCCCAGAACTACAGGCCCTCGCCAGTGGAGTCACCAACCTCAAACAGACAGTCGCCGATATCGATAAGCAAACCCTATTAGCAAACCTGCAGGAAAAGCTGCAAGCCTCACTGGCGACCAAATTCCCCGAGGAGCAAGCAAAAGAACTCGCTCAGAATCTTATTAATATTGCGCAAGTGCTTGCGAGCCAGCCCTCAAATAACACAATGCAAGCAGTACAATAATCCGTTCAACAATGCTTTGCTGTATTTTAACCAATCCTAATTAAGATGATTAATTTATGGCAATCATTTTAATTACCCCCCCCAAATTCTTACCAATATCAGTCTCCACTTAAAAATATCTAATTAATAAACGATATAACAATTTCAATTTACAACCTTTAAACTCGTAATTTCGAGATTTAAAAATCAAGAACAAGATAAGTAATTCTTATTTTTGTGACATCGAACAATTTCAATATCCGGCCAACAATAACTGTAAAAATCATTATTGCAACCTTCATTTAACCCAAAATACACCCCATTCAAATCTGAAACGCATTAGGCTGTATTTAAAGGAAAATAATATCACTCAATTGAGAATCAGTTACTCTTTACTGTGACAGACCCTATATAACCATACGTTTTATGTGCCAAATCCAGTTTTTAAAACAAGCCTTTCATATGCCTTAATTAAGCGCCGCCTCGAAGGTAACATTTACAGGAATTAATAATTCCAACCGTAAAAACAGTAAATAAAAGGCAGCTAATATGAGATGGCATAAAATAAAACGCTGGATAATAGGAGTTAGTGCATTACTTTTATTATCTCCCTCAGTAATAGCAGAAAAGACCCAGAGCAGTGAGCAACTTGAAAAGCTATTAGAACAAAAATTCACCGCGGGTCAATATTCTTCAAAAGGTGCTGACACCTGCCTAATGTGTCATAAGAAAAATGGCAAAGTCATGGCTATTTTTGAGGGCAAGCATGGTGACATGAGCAACTCAAATTCCCCAATGGCGGGATTGCAGTGCGAATCTTGTCACGGCCCTCTCGGTAACCATAACAAAGGTGGCAAAGAGCCAATGATCACCTTTGGTCAAGCCAGTAAGTTATCCGCGCCGACGCAAAATACTGTGTGTTTGGGTTGCCACCAAAATACTGCGAAAACGGGTTGGCATAATAGCTTGCATAATCTGGAGGAAATCGCCTGTGCCTCCTGCCATCAGGTGCATGCAGCTAAAGATCCAATCTTAGACAAACAACAAATTAATCAGACCTGTACCTCATGTCATACCCGCGAAAAAGCGGACATGAGCAAACGCTCATCCCATCCGTTGAAGTGGAACCAGATGACGTGTATCGATTGCCATGCTCCCCACGGTTCATCGAATGAGAGCGCCCTCAAAAAAGCCACGGTAAATGACACTTGTTATAGCTGTCATGCCGAAAAGCGCGGCCCCTTCCTATGGGAGCATGCGCCCGTCACCGAAAACTGCTCAACCTGCCATAACCCTCACGGCAGCGTGAACGAGGCCCTAGTTAAACAACGTGTGCCGCAGTTATGCCAACAATGTCATGCCGACGATGGCCATGCGAGCCGCGTGGTTAGCCAACCGAGTACCAATGCTTTTGGGGCGGGTATGGGTTGTTTGAATTGCCATAGCCAAATCCACGGCTCCAACCACCCTGCTGGCAGCAATTTTGCGCGTTGATTAAGGAGTCTGAGATGAAATTTAACTTGAATTTAATCACCATTGGACTGCTTGCCGTCTCTGCAAGCGTTAACGCAGCAGACTTTTCGGTTAAGCAAGCCAATACCAGCAAGGTCAACACCAACGCCTATCAATGTAAGTCCTGTACCGTAAAGCAGGGCTACCAGGGCGAAGTTAACGCCAATGTTGGCTGGGCAAGCAGTGACGATATCCACTCAGGTAATAACTTTGGTGACAGTGATGCGGGCTGGCGCGGCAGTGTCGGTGGGGATGTAAGTTATCGACAAGGTGAATACCACGCAGCGATGCAAGCCGATGAACTCGGTTCGGACAACGGTTATTTGCATTTGGAAGCAGGCAAAAACAATCTGGGCGGCATCCAACTCGATTACAGCCTACTGACCCGTTATGACGCCACGGCCCAAACCCAACTATGGCATAACAATGGATTGCTGCTACCCGATAGCCACACTCGTTCCCTTGACCTCGAATTACAACGTGAAAAAGTCGGTATCGGCCTTGAGGGCGAGTTAGATGCACTGCTTAACGGCCTTAAGGGTTATATCAACTATGACCACGAGGATAAAACGGGAAATCGTCGCAGCAGTTTATTAGCCAACTCTGGCCCAATAAACTTCGCCTTACCCGTGGATGCAACCACTCAAAATATCAATGCAGGTATCAGCATCGACCAACACCAATGGCAGAGTGAACTGGCCTATAACGGCAGTTACTACCGCAATCACATTAATCACTTAAGTCTGCCCTATGCTGACAATGTGTATGCCGCCACGCCGGATAACGACGCCCATCAAGTCTCGTTGACAGGCCAATATTTGCTTGGCAGCAGTGTGATTAACGGCCGTCTTGCCACAGGCCGAATGATCCAGGATGACAATCTCATCCAAGTCAGCGGTAATCCGCTGCAAAGCTGGGACGGCGAAGTGGAGACCTTGGACGCGCGTATCGGCTTCAGCAGTATGTTAAGCCCCCGCTGGCGCCTGAACGGTCAACTGGATTACAGCGACCGTGACAATAAAAGCTCTACCTGGGATTTTGCCCAATTTGAAGTCGACAACGTCAGTGGTGCTTTTAAGCAAAACGTGGCGATGGATATTCAACGCACCAACTTCAAACTGCAGAGTAGTTACCGTTTCAACAGCGACTATCGCTTACTCGGCGGTTTTGATTACAAAGCGGTTGAGCGTAACTATACCGAGCGTGAAAAGACCGAAGACAGCGCGCTATGGGCTAAGCTGAATATCCGCGTCATCCCTAAAACCGTGGTTGACCTGAAAGCCAGTTACGAAACCCGTGACGGCTCAACCTACGACAGTCTAGAAGCCACCTCAATCGAAGAAAATACACTGCTACGCAAGTTTTACCTTGCTGATAGAAACCGTAATGGGCTCGAACTCAGGGTTAATCATACTCCCCTGCAATGGCTAACGGTTGATTTCGATGCCCATTACAACAACGACGACTACGACAGCACCCTTATTGGTTTAACGGGGGTGAAGGACTACGGGTACAACGTACAACTCAGTGCCCAGCTATCCAACAGACTCAACGTTTTTGCTAGCGCAGGGCAACAGTGGATTGAGTCTGACATGGCAGGAAGCCAAGCCTATTCCTCCCCAGATTGGTACACCAATGTCGACGATGAGTTTATCGACCTCAACATTGGTTTTACCTACGACGGACTGATGGATGACCGCTTAAGCATTGGGGGGAATTACCAATTTGCGAACTCCGCAAGTGACACCCTAATCACCACAACCACAGACCAACCTTACGGCGATTACTACTCCTACAGCCACAACCTTGAGCTGTATGGCCGTTATGCCCTGAACGAGCGCATGGGACTCAAGCTGAGCTACCAGTTCGAACGTTACTACGACACTGACTACGCCGAGGTCAGCCCCTATGCCGTCCCAGGATTAGTGACCTTGGGTGAGCTTAATCATAACTACAACGCGCATCTGCTGATGTTGACCTTCAGCTACATGCTGCCTTGATTTAACAGAGGTGAAGAGAATGGAACGTAGAAGTTTTTTAAAGATGAGTGCCGCACTGAGTGCAGCGGCGGCCGTCACAGGTTGTGACTCCAGCTCGAAAGATGTCGATGTGGTACCACCAACGCCTCCGGTAACCGATGGTGAGGTCCAAACCTGGTCATCCTGCCTTGTTAACTGTGGCTCTAACTGCCCAATCAAGGTATTTACTAAAGATGGTGTGATCACGCGCGTAGAAGCCGACAATGAGACTACTGACGAATATGGCTACAACCACCAGATCCGTGCTTGTGCGCGTGGACGCTCACTCAGACAACGCACCTATGCTGCGGATCGCTTAAAGACACCCATGAAGCGTGTTGGTAAGCGCGGTGAAGGTAAATTTGTCCCCATTACTTGGGATGAAGCGGCATCAACGATTGCCAGTGAACTGCAACGTATTACCGCCGAATACACCAACCGTTCAATTTTAAAACTATACGGTTCAGGTGCTTATTACGGTTTCTCTAGCTCAAACTGCTTCAACCGCCTGCTGAATCTCAACGGTGGCTTCCTGAATATTTATGGTAACTATTCTTGGGCACAACAAATTGAAGCAGCCGCCGCCACTTGGGGTGGCAGCTCTACTAACGGCAGCTCTATGGTCTGTGTTGCCGACAGCGATCTGTTTTTAGGCATTGGTTATAACCCTAGCGAAATGCGCCAAAGCGGTTCGGGCGAAGGTTACGATTACCTGCAAGCCATTCAAAATAACCCAAGCATTGAAGTCATCATGGTCGACCCACGATATACAGACTCCATGGCGGGTAAAGAAGACCACTGGTATCCGATCCGCCCTGGCACAGATGCCGCATTTGCGGAAGCCATTGCCTATGAAATGATTTCTTCAGGCTGGGTCGATGCCAACTCTAAAGCCTTCTTAGATAAATATTGCGTTGGTTATGACAAGGCCTCACTGGAACAAACCAAAGCCGAATTCGAAGCATCGGGTGATGCGACAAAACTGGAATACGCCAAGTTTATCGATGTCGAAGAAAACTACCGCGATTACATCCTCGGCGTGGGTAAATTCACCAAGGCCAAAACACCCGCGTGGGCGGCAACCGTTTGTGGGATTTCGGAAGCCAATATCAAAGCTATCGCCCAGAAGATCATGAATGCCAAGGCACCTTATATCATCATAGGTGCAGGTGTTAACCGCCATGCGAACGGCGAACAGGCGATGCGCGCTTGCTATATGCTGCCCTTCTTAACTGGCAAAGTGGGGCAAGCAGGTGTCAACAATGGCGCCTTACCAGTACAAGGCAGCATGAGCAAATCAAGTCTATCGGGCTTGTCTAATCCGATTAAAGAATCCATTTCCTTCTTCACCTTCTCTGAAGCCATTGAGCGCGGCGCAGAAATGACCGCCCGTAAAGATGGTGTAAGAGGTATGGCCGATTTAGATACGCCATTGGGGCAGAATATTAAAGCCATTTTCGCCATTAACTCTAACTCACTCGTCAACCAACATGCCGACTCTAACGGGACTTCGAAGATTTTGGAGGACGATACTAAGTGTGAACTAATCGTGGTGGCCGATTGCTGGATGACACCTTCAGCACGATACGCCGATATCCTCCTGCCAGATACCAGTTGGTTAGAGTCGAATGACCTAGTCGATGGCAGCTATGCCACGGGTCTTATGGGCTACTTAGTTGCGATGAAGGCGGCAGTGAAGCCAATGTGGGAATGCAAGTCCATGTATGACATGTGCGGCCTCATTGCAGAAAAAATGGGCGTTTATCAACAGTACTCTGAAGGTAAAGATGAAGCTGCATGGTTAAATCAACTCTATGCTGGCACTTTGACAGCACCTTCAAGCGCGAACGCCATTCCAGCATTACCAAGCACCTATGAAGAAGCTCAAAAAATTGGGGTTTTCCGCGCCTTCAATGGCACCAAACGTATCGCCTTAGATAGCTATATCAATGGCGGTAAAGCTCTCGGCACACCTACTGGTAAAGTCGAATTCTACTCACTCGATTTTGCGCAAAAAGCGGCCGAATGGGAGTTTGATGCAAGCGTCAAAGGCAACTACATCACCGCATTACCCAAATACCAACCAACTTGGGAAGGCTATGAGGATGCCGACACTATAGAGACCTACCCACTGCAATTAATGGGTTATCACACCAAGGGCCGCACCCACTCCAGCTATCACAACGTGGCTTGGCTACGTGAAGCCGTTGAAGACGCAGTGTGGATGAACCCGATGGATGCCAATGCTCGTGGCTTAGCGCAGGGAGATACCGTTCATGTATGGAGCCAGCGTGGCACCATTGAAGTTCCTGTTCGCATTACCCCAAGGGTTGCGCCAGGCGTGGCGGCCCTGGGTCAAGGCGCTTGGTATACCCCAGATCCATCGGGCCGAGTCGGCCCATCCGGCCATGTAATTGATATTGGGGGCTGCATTAACACGCTTACTCGCTACCAACCTAGCCCTGCAGCAAAAGGTAACCCACAACACACTAACCGCGTGCAGATTGCTAAGGCTTAAGAGGTAAATACAAATGACTCAAGAAACACAATATGGTTTTTACTTTGACAGCAGCAAATGCACTGGATGTAAGGCGTGCCATATCGCCTGTAAAGACAGAATGACCGGTCTTATCCGCGCAAATGACGGCAATGGTAGCGTTGCCAATCTTCCTGGAGTGCTGTGGCGCCGCGTGACTGAGTACGGTGGTGGTAACTGGGGCCAAAATGCCGATGGTAGTTTCGAGCAAAACGTATTTGCATACTACACATCTATAGGCTGTAACCACTGCAGCGAGCCTGTGTGCGTAAAAGCCTGCCCGACGGGTGCCATGCATAAACGCCAAGATAACGGCTTAGTGTTGGTGGAGTCATCCATCTGTATTGGTTGTGGTAGCTGCGCAAGAGCTTGTCCCTATGACGCGCCACAATTAGATACTCAGCGTAAAGTCATGACTAAGTGTGATGGCTGTTATGACCGACTCGTCGATGGCAAAAAACCGATTTGTGTCAATGCTTGCCCATTACGGGCACTCGACTTTGACACCATGGAGAACCTAAAAGCCAAATATGGTGAAGGTGACGGGCACATTGCACCATTGCCATCGTCATCTATTACCTCTCCCAATCTGATTGTCAAAAAGAACCCAAATGCGCAATCAGGTGGGCAAGTGCTTAATTGGTCTGAAATTTAAGTCATCGGATTAATGAGGGGCATGGCGCCCCTCATTGGTTCCGTCTCGAGATAAGAGAAGAGTTATGTCAAAGATAAAAGCGGATGATTACCTGACATGGGGAGCTATCGCTAAGGTTCTGCATAATATTTTATATACCTACCCAGAAGCTCCCTTAATCGACAATTTTAAGCAGGATGAACTCCACATCAACTGGCCGCAGCTTGTGGATTCTGAATATGAAAAACAGGGGCGAACCTATCTAGGCAATTATTTAAGCCACTGGCAAAGCACTGAGGCGCAACTGACCGAGTTAAAAGTGGATTACGGACAATTGTTTTTTGGCCCAAGCGACCCTAAGGCTGCACCTTGGGGGTCAGTGTATACCGGGGAAGAACAGTCATTAAATGGTGATTCGACGCAAAAACTCATGGCCTTCTATAAGGCACATAATATCGAATTCACATTAGAGAGAAACGAGCCGATAGATCATATTGGTTTGATTTTACTGACATTAGAATATTTATGTAACCAACTTGCGGCCACGCCCGAAGACAAAAATGTCCTCGGAACCTGCACGCTACTATTACAACAGCATCTACAGCCCTGGGCGGATCGCTGCCTCGAATTAGCGGAGCAACATGCCGACAGCGAATTTTATAGAGGCATTGCTATCTTGAGCCGAGTCTATCTCGAGCATGTATCTCAACAGCTCGGGATCATAAAGCAGCAATCCATGCTCTTTCGTTAACAACGGATAGAAAGGTGATGAGTCAACAGTATGAGCGTTATCCACTCTATTGCCCATCAATGGGATAAGGCAGAATTTGCCCATCAACTGGAACGGTATATTGCATCGAATCGAGATGCGATGCGACTCTTTATCGGCGCGACTGGCTGCCAAACAGTATGCCACTTGATTGCGGCGATGGGAGAATTGCCCCCCAAATCAGAGGAAGGCAACTTCAATATCACCTTACCTTTGCTGCTCAACGTCTTATTGCAACGTTTTTTGCTGCTCTATGTGAAAGAGGTACAACACCAAAGCCTCACTCAGGCTGAACAGCTTATCGTCTCACTGACAGAGCTTATCGCCCAGCAGGCATCACAACAGAGCGAAGTGGATGCAGAGGTTCAGAGCAAGAGTCATATCATACTCTCGGCGATGGAAAAGCTAGTAAAGCAAAGAACGCAATTACGCCGTCAGCACTCAAATATGGGGCGTTGCTAGGCACATAACCTAGAATTGAACCCAAATAAAAAGCCCGTTTACCTAATAGATAAACGGGCTTTTTACTGAATTTAATGAGTTGGCCGATAAGCCGACTCCTCGCAGCGGAATCTGTTCAGTAATGGTAAGGGTTAAAGGCGCTTTACAATCTTTTGTGTCTCAGTTTGAGACACAAAATGTAGCACACTAAAACCAGACTACCGGATAGTCAGAATTTTGCAAACGAGTATTTAGCTGGTGTGCTTTTGGGGTGAATTTTCAAAAAATACCCCAAAAACAATGAAACGGGTGGCTTTAGGGAAACGCGTTTTTTCTAGGACTTTGAGGCCTTAGAAGCTGGTGGGGTCTTATATTTCTTTCTGAACTCTCTAGATAACTTCACTAGCTCTCTCTTTTTGTCGCTAATCATAGTTCCGAAGTTAATGAAATTAAGTCGTTGGTTATCGTTCTCATCGGTAAGTTGCTTTGACAAGTAATCTGCAATGCCGACGTCTATAGGCAATCTTCTATGGATATAATTGGAGCCTTCAGGACGCCACGTATTCATCCAATATTCAGAATTGTGCTCCTCGATTGGAGGAATCACATTCCCACTCTGTTCTTCCTCTAGAGCGGTTAAATCTGTATACCGAAACTTTGTTATGTAGCTATCTTGAATCTTAATAGCACTGTCATAATGGTTAGCATCCTTCTTGAGAAGCTCTCTCAGCGCAGGAAATCGATTTGAGGCAGACTCCTCACTGATTGTGATGATATGGGCGTGTGAGAGCTTTTTAGAGGCTTTCCCGTGTTCTAAAACAATTATGGTTGGCAATCCCCAACCTCTTTCTCTTAACTTCTTACCGTAAGCATGAGCTGAAAGATTCTTAGCCTTGGCTTTGTGAGAAAAGTATACCGTGGCTAACACTAAGCGACCTGTAACGATTCGCTTAATAATGAGGTCTTTCATCGCCAAGAATGCGTTTTCTAGTTCTCTGGAGAAAAATCTAATCTCGCCACTATTGGTAAGACAGAGCTTTGTTTCTCGTGCTCTTTTTTTCTCTTTTCTATCGATGCTAACTAGGGGCTTGTAGTGATAGCTATTGAGATGTGATCCCTTACCTTTGACTTCTGCTTTCGGAGTTTCTAACTCTTCAGCCTCATCCTGTATTAAGCAATCATCTAATTCTTGTTCTTCTAGCTCAGTTGTCTCTTGCTCTCTATCTAGTAAGTTATAGTAATGGATATTACTACCTACTGGACTATCGTCCATTCCAGCTGCTTTTGCATACTCTATAGCCCGCAACACAGCTGGGATACGGGTATTTTCCGAAGTTAAATTTTCGAAATCCAAAATCGTATTTTCATTACCATTTTTCTCGGACAAAAATTGCACACTTTCTAGGCTAGAGTGATTGGTTTCGAAGTTAGATTTCATAGCGGTTTGCTCTTATAAACTCAGTGATGTTCTAATAAAAAATTGCCTCTCGAGAGAGAGGCATCAGATAAGGCTGCATTAGGAAGCTTCTACGGTAGTGAATTTCCCTTTTACATCGAGAATTTCAACCTCTAGCATTTCTCTAACTATCAGCTCCGGTAGGTCTTCGTTGATCTCAGGTTCTTCACCTAACTTAAAGCTTGCTCTTAGGGTGTCATTTGAAAGCTTTAAGCTGGTGGCTATTGCTGACAGGGAACGTGCAATAAGTACCGCCTCTTTGGTGTCCCTTGGTGAGTCCGGTAGTTCATCCAAAAGTACATGTAATTTACAGCGTAGCTTTGACGACAAAGCTAGATCATCCATAAGCAGGGCAGATGCCTTATCTCTTATGAAATCACTAGCTAGGGAGTCTTTCAGGGCATTTTGATATTTGAGGATAACTTGCTTCTTAATTTCACCGGATTTGATACCTGCTCGCTTCTGAATGCCTCTGACGGTGTGATACGAAAGGCCGAACTGGCTTGATACAGCGGCAAGTGAGTAACCTGCCGCAATCATCGCTAAAACTTCGCCTTCGATATGGGGCGGAGTCTTAGCCAATAACTTCTCCTTCTTCGTTCAGGTTTGACCGTAATCTTAGAGTGTTTAAGCCTTCAGCTATCAGATACGCAACCAAATCCCGATACTCCATATCGGAGTGCTCAGCAAGCCCAATGATGATTTCATTCAGCTCTTTACGTATACGAATAGGGTGGCTTGTGTTGATGCTCATATTACTTCACCCCCAAGATCGGCAAGGTTACGTTTTTAGCAATATTAGCTTCACGAAGTAAGAAGTCTGCCAATGTGGATTGTTGTAGGCCGTGACCACGCCCAAAAGTAGTGCAACCAGTGAGCACCAAGGCTTCCAACGCTTTAATATCATCAAGGCCAGTGTTCTTTGCGACCTGCTTGATTGCTTTCGCTGTGACTTGATCACCAAACTTTAGGCCGTTGATGACATTCTTGAGTGCATTAAGGTTTGCAAGTGCCGAGGTTTGGTCATTCGTCTCAATGGCGTTAATGGCTGTAGAAACGAGATCTGAACAAAAGTGGATTCTATCTAACATTATTAAGTCCTTGTTTAGCTAAAGAAGCGCTGATTCGGTATAAACCACCTAAGTGTTGATATTTAGAGGTTTCCTTGACCTCCTGCTCTAACTGTCTCTGTTTCCTCTGCGCTTCTTTTTGCTTGGACTGTTGATTGATTAGTTCTTGCTCCTCGAATGAGATTTTTTGGGGTTCATTCTGCTTGTATTTATTAGCTAGTCGATAAATCTCGTACTCTGAAAGTTGATTTAAATAGCTTAATTCTAAACCTTGCTCTTGGAGATCCAGAATTAAGATATCTAGCGTTTTAGATATGTTATTTCTCATAAATTTTCTTTTACTCTCTATAAGGATAAATCTTTATGATTCAGACACCTGCATTATACACACAATGAAGAAATGTAGCTACATCACATAGCTACATCAACTGTTTGTAAGCTGTGCATAATCAGTGGATATGTAGAAAAGTAGATCTTTATCAGCGGGTTAGTGCCAGCAAAATATTTTGCTCTTATAGTTCGATCGCTTCTAATTTGATCGAGTTTTGCTTTTTTACCCTTTGGACTGTTGAAACTGAACACCCGAGCATCTCAGCAGTTTTACGAATACTCATGGTTTGCAGGTGAGTCTGAATTGCTTGGTGAAGCTTTTCATCCTTGTTTTGGCCTCCCCATGTTTTCCCTTCTGCTTTGGCTTTGGCAATGCCTTGGGCTTGTCTAACCCTTCTCGTTTCGTAATCGTCCCGAGCCATACCCGCAGCAAGGTCAATCATAAAGTTAGTGAGAGCCTTTTGGATGAAACCGGAATTCACATCGTTTGCTGTTAGTGCTGAATGTGTTTGAGGTTGGTCGGCTATCACAATGATGATCCCTTTACTCGCAATCTTGCTCTTTAAACTCTGCCAAGTTTCCCAAGGTAAGCGGCTCAAGCGATCCATCTTCTCAATGAGCAGAATGTCCCCCTCGGATGCTTCCTCAATAAGCCGATTTAGCTCTGGGCGGTCAGGGTCGTTTCCTGATACGTTTTCTTGATAAAAGGTCGTAATCTTTACGTGGTGAGCTTTAGCGAAGTCGATTAACTCCGGTTTGGCGCGTAAGCTGTCTTGATCTTTGGTTGAAGCTCGAAGGTAGGCACGAATGGTAAGATTAGGTGTATTCAGCATGTGGTGTCTCAAGTCATTACATTTAGGTGTATTCATTTGGCTCTGAAAGCCGCATTCTTACGTTATACCAAATGTATTCATTGAAGTATACATGGTGACCAATAAAGTGTGAAAATTTTACATCTTGTCTAAGAATTTTATTAATGTGATAGTATTGAGAAGTATGCTGTAACCCATTGAGATGAACATGAACCATTCATTAGAACCAATTTGCTACAATAAAAACTACCTAGTTGAGGTAGTAGCACGTATTGATTTTGCAACCCCTGCAGAGAGTTTATCTACTCCAGTACTTCCAAAAGCAGTAAGAGACATAATTACAAAAAGATATGCAATACATGAATCGAATAAAGGAGTTCGTCAAGGATTTGAAATTTCGGAACATGGAGTTAAATCTCAAAACGAAGAGTATTATCAGTGGACTTTCAGTGGTTCAGAAAGAGAAAAGAGTATCACCATCAATAAAGACTCCATTACAGTCTCACTGAAAAAATATATAGACTGGAAAGAATTTAAACTCGATGTTTTTGAGCCTATAAAATCAATCGTTGCCTGTGAATCTACCGCGTATATAGCTAGAACAGGGCTAAGATTCATTAATATTTTTGATGATGTGTTAAACACGAGACAAGATGTCGATACTTACTTCTCGCCCATGATTGCTTCGCCTATTTCCAATTTAGACAATGAAAGCAATTGCTCTAGAAGTTTTTTAATCACCGAATACCTTCACAATGAAATTAAGCTTCGGATGCAAACTGGGATTTATAACCCTGATTACCCAGCAAAAATAAAAAAACTTGATTTCATTGTAGATCTCGATGCTTATGTAGATACACCTCATGCATTTAATGAGATAGATACCTATCTTGATGACCTACATCAAAAAGTACAAATGCACTTTGAAAGTTGTATAACAGAAAATCTCAAACGTATTTTATCGACTTAAATAACTGTCATGATTAAAAACAACTACGAAGTGGAGATAAACACTTCAGAATCATATGGTTCAACAACAAACGAACCTGAGTTTGCAAGAGAAAAAGAAATAATAACTTCTATACCTCAAGCAACTAACAAGGTAAGAAAGATTATCATAAGGGGCGCATTAAAAAATGACTCTCCATCAGAGTAATAAGGATAACGTAGCTCGAGTCAGACAAGGAGATGTTTTTATGAATGTCCCCTTTTATGAGTCATATACCGAAGAAAATGGAGAGTTCGCACTCACCATGTATGAGTTTCCATATGTGGTTGTCATTACTCAAGACTGTGATTTAGAGCAAAACAAGAATGCTCGACAACAAATTGAGGAAAACTCACCCAAAATAACCAATGATAAACACTTAGTTTCTGTAATTGTTGCTCCCCTATATAACTTTGAACACTTAACCAGCGGAAAGCATCTAGAAGCTATAGGTATAGAAACTCAAGTCCTTAATTCCAGCTTAAAAAGACCAATCAAGCAAAATAGCAATCCAAGATATCATTATATTGAATTTGGCAACGATGTTATCATTCCTGACTCTGCAATCGATTTCAAACATTACTTTTCAGTTTCTTTAAATTGGCTAGAGACTAATATGGAAAATAGAATCTGTGGAATTAACCCTCTTTATAGGGAGTTAATTTCACAGAGATTTACTAGCTACTTATCGAGAATTGGTTTACCTAATGAAGAGTCAATACCTAGCAGTTGATCTGCTAGGTTTTACATTACATCTTACCAATCAATACAATCAATTACGCAGAGCAAATCCTTTAGCTCAAACTCACCTGTATAAATATCAGTAGTGCCACCTTCTGAAAGTTCATGACCAATTACAGTTTGTATTTTAGCGAGACTAATATCCTGACCTCTGGCTTTGGTCACTACCGTATGTCTCAAACTGTGGAATGAATAACGCCTCTTTTTCTGCGTCGTTTTGGGTATGCCGATCGTATCCAGACTAAGCCTAAACTTTGAGGTAATGTAATTATCAACTTTCACATCTCCAAAAAGTTTTCCCCCTATGTCCAGAGAAGACTTCTTAGCCTTATAAAATTTAATAAAACCCTTTTCAACCAGTGACTTATGTAGCGGAATCATACGTTCAGCATTCTCATTTTTTCCCTTTTCAATGAGCAAGAATAATCTGTCACAACTCTTATCAAAACGAACCGATGAAATCTTTAGATTGAAAAGATCTCCACGCCTAGCTCCAGTATACAATCCAAGCAACATAATCCATTTGTAGTCAGAACACGGCTGCGAGTTCCAGTAATCGACTACCTGACTAATTTGAGTATGAGAAAATGAAGCGTATGAACGTGATTCAAACTCGACACGAACTCCTGCCGTAGGTGCAACCTTTAACCAGCCCATTTCATCTGTCAGATATCGCGAGAACAATGACTGATAATCTTTCAATGCTTCTTTAGCTTGCTTAGATGCAACCAAATCTTCTTCGGGAACACTTCTTTCTCTTGCGGCTTCAACCGTTTCTTTGAGAGTCCAGCCACAGTAAGGCCTTTTGTTACGTCTCGGCATATTCGAAATACAGTCTAACAAATCACGAAGTTTAAATTTCGTAACCTCATAAATACTGATATCACCAAGTATCAGGAGTAAAAGGTCAAAGTTCCGCATTCGAGCATTTTTAGCAGAAACAGTTAACCCCAGTGAACCATCTTTATTTCTGCGATTTCCACGCCAAGACATGTACTGGCAAATTGCTTCAGACAATGATACATCAACATTAGGAGGGCAGGCTTGAGCATTCGGTATAACAGAATGATTTTTAACAATTATATCATCATTCTCCACCATAAAAGTGCGGACTTTTCGAGCCTCCACAGCGTCATTTTCATCATGAATTACTACATCACCGTAGATTGTTTTTATCATGGAGAAATGCATTTTCAGAGAGGTTTCAAGATTTCGAGCCATTACAACACCTTTTAATTCACAAATTTTAGATACAACTATCCTAGTGAATTCCAAAGCAACATCTGGCGATCTTGTATTTAAACTCTGCCTTAAGACGGCAGGTAATCCGGTCATATCTTGGACTACTCTCGGTACTCGATACCGCAAGTAATAGATCCCATTCCGTAGATAGGTATGGGGAATTTTTCGTGTCTCAGTTTGTAGCACATCTTGTAGCACAAAGGCCTCGCATAGCTGCGAGGCCTCTGTTTACAAGAAGGTTGAGCTGGCCGATAAGCCGGGTCCTGTCTTGGACAGTCATTCATCTAGGCCTGCAATCGCTCGCAGGCTCAAGCGACCTACCCGGTTCCAACGCGAGCCACGCCATACGGAACCCTATTTGGTCTTGCTTCGGGTGGAGTTTACCTTGCTACGGACTATTGCTAGCCGCACGGTGCGCTCTTACCGCACCCTTTCACCCTTACCACCTTAGCCGAAGCTATGATGGCGGTCTCCTCTCTGTTGCACTTGTCGTCGGTTCGCACCGCCCAGGCGTTACCTGGCACCCCGCTCTTTGAAGCCCGGACTTTCCTCCCCGCTCTTGCGAGCGCAGCGACTGTCTGGCCAACTCGGCGCGGATTATAGCCTAAGCAATCTGCGCGTACCACTGTTAATCCCGCCCATGTGTGTCTATCTCAAAGATCCGCTTATAAATCCGACTCTAAACCGAACTTATACAGAGCATTCTTTTTAAGGCCGTGAATTTGCGCGGCAATTGCAGCGGCCTTTTTGAGGGGCAATTCTTCACAGAGTAATTTCAGGGTGTTGATGGCGACAGTCGGAATGGCGTCATCATCCTCCGCGGCGCGGTGACCATGTACCATCAGCACTATCTCGCCTTTTTGCTGGTTAGGATCGCTGCTGACCGTAGCCAGCACCTCGGCCACAGGGCCTGAGAGGAAGGTCTCGAAGGTTTTAGTGACTTCCCGCGCCATCACCACTTGCCGCTCGCCGCCTAACACTTCAACCATGGTCGTCAGGCTATGCTCGATGCGGTGCGGAGATTCATAAAAAATCAGCGTGCGAGAATCTTCCTTAAGCTCGAGCAGCTTATCGGCACGCGCCTTCTCTTTAGAAGGTAAGAAACCCTCGAAGGAGAAACGATCCGACGGTAAACCCGACGCGCTTAATGCAGTAATCGCCGCGCAAGGGCCGGGTAATGGGATCACGCTAAAACCCGATTGGCGCACATGGGAGACTAAGTGATAGCCGGGGTCTGAAATCAGCGGTGTACCTGCATCGGAAATCAGCGCAATCGATTGCCCGGCGGCTAACTGCTCCACAATCCATTGGGCTCGGGCGCGCTCATTATGATCATGCAGTGCGATCGTTTTAGTGGAAATACCAAAATGACTCAATAACTTGCCGCTGTGGCGCGTATCTTCACAGGCAATCAATGCGACCTGAGTGAGCACTTCGATAGCACGTGGGCTCATGTCCCCCAGGTTACCAATGGGAGTGGGAACAATGTAGAGTGCGACGCTTTGGTCCATATATACCTCGGTAATGACAGTGCCAAGACTTTCGTCAAGCGCAAGAGAAGGTTAAACTAGAGGCAGCATCTTACCAGAGTGAAGCCCAGTGTTAAAAAGCCTGAATACAACTAAGTTCGTTTCCGTGGCCATTTTATCCGCAGTGTTGGCGGGTTGCGGCAGCCAAGCGCCCAGCTCAACCGGTACTGCCCCCACAGTGGCCACCTCTTTAGCCTCTGCTCCATTGGCGCCCAATGTGTATTTAGCACAGGCCGCGAATAGCAAAGATCCGCAGCAGCGCGACACTAGCCTGCTGCTGGCGGCGCATGCCTATATCAATGCCAATGACTATGCGGCGGCGCAGAAACTGCTGAAGTCGATGCAGCCAAGCCTGACCCAGACTCCCACTCTGGTGGCCGAGCATAAATACCTGACGGCGCGGGTATTAGAGCATACATCGACCTATGTCGAGGCGCTCAAGACCCTGAGCTATCCAAGCACTTGGGTGTTACCCGGCTGGCAAATGGCCGCGTATCATCAATTTAGAGCGCATTTATTCCAGTTGAATAAGCAACCTGTCGAACAAGTGCGCGAGCTGAGTTTATTGACCACCTATTTACCGCCCGCCGAGGCGAGTGAAGTCAATAACCAGATCTGGCAAGTGTTGCAGCCAATGCATGAGCAAACCTTGCAAACCTTTATCCGCGATGCCAACAACCCAGTATTTGCTGGTTGGTTGCAGCTCGCCTATATCGCCAAACATTATGCGGTCGACCCTAATCAACTGGTTCGTTACTTAGGCGACTGGCAAAAGCAGAATCCTTATCATCCTGCGGCAGCCAAATTGCCGACCGATTTGGATCGGGCGCTCAATGCCAAGCCTTTTATGCCGAAGAATATCGCCGTCTTGTTGCCGCTCACAGGTCAACGCGCCAGTGCAGCCAACGCGATTCGCCAAGGGATTTTGGCCAGCTATTTAGCCAAACCCAATAAGCAAGTTGCGGTCAATTTTTACGATACCGCCAATGATGCCGTCGCCGCCTATCAGCAAGCGGTAAACGCAGGCGCTGAGTTTATTATTGGCCCCTTACTGCCAAATGAAATCGATCAATTACTGGCACTGAATAACACAGCCCCCGCAACCAGCACGCCATCGGGAGCAGCACCCGCTGCGCCTACGACTCCGATAGCACCTATCCCGCAGTTGTTTTTAAACCAAACCGATAAGTTTGTGCCCGATATCAATAAGTTCTACTTTGCGCTGTCACCAGCCCAAGAAGCCGCCGATGCCGCAACGCGCATGTATCAAGATGGCGTGACTATGCCACTACTGCTTGCGAGCAACGACGCCATCGGTAAACGCATGGCAGAAAGCTTTATCCAAGCCTGGAAAAAGAAAAGCGACACCCCTATCGAAGTCTATTACTACGATGGTGGCGACAAGATGAAAACCACAGTGCAGGATGCACTCGGTGTCCGTGATAGCCAAGCGCGTATCGCGCGGATAAAGGAGCTGCTCGGCAATTCGGTACAGGCCGATTTTCGCTCACGCCAAGATATCGATGCGATCTATATGATCTCGACGCCGCAGGATTTAACCTTGCTCAAGGCCTTTATCGATGTGAACTTCAGCGTCTTTACTCAACCAGTGCCGCTGTACACCTCAAGCCGCAGCCGCATCGACAACGAATCGAGCCAAACGGCGCAGGATTTAAATAACCTGACCATGAGCGATGCTCCTTGGCTAATGCAAAACAGTGAAGAAAACCTGATGGTTAACACACTATGGTCGGGCTGGAATAACGGCCAGAAACGCCTGTTCGTGATGGGTTATGATGCCATGGATTTGATCAGCAAACTGGCGCAGATGCGCTCATTCACAGGTTACCAGTTCAATGGACGTAGCGGCGTGTTATCCGTCAATCCAGACGGCGTGATTAACCGCCAATTAAGCTGGGGACGCTATCAAAGAGGCAGTTTCCGTCAACTATGACACTCGGACAGCAGGCAGAGTCGCTCGCTCAAGGTTACCTCGAACAGCAAGGTTTAACCTTTGTCGAGCGCAATGTCCGCTATCCCTTTGGTGAAATAGACCTCGTCATGCGCCATAAACACCACTGGGTATTTGTTGAAGTAAAATATCGCTCAGCAAATCAATTTGGCGGCGCAATACAAGCACTTAGCAAAGCACAAATCGGCAGGATCCGCATGGCGGCCAGCCACTATTTACAGACGCATAAACTGGATGTGCCGTGCCGATTCGACGTTGTCGCCATCGAGGACGCGCAAATCCACTGGCTAGTCGATGCCTTTTAAACGAGGCCTTCGACTCAGCTAATCGAATAATTTTTAACGCTTATGCCTCAACTCCACCGTGGAAATATGGCATCATAGCCACACTTTATCCTGAAAGGATGTATCCATGTTAGAACGCATTAAAGACAGCTTTACTGAATCTATCCAGACCAAAATCGATGCAGCCGAAGCACTGCCAGAATCCATCGCCAAAGCGGCCGAGATGATGGTGCAATGTCTTTTGGGCGGCAATAAAATTCTTGCCTGCGGTAACGGCGGCAGTGCCGGTGATGCTCAACACTTCTCGGCCGAGCTATTAAATCGCTACGAAATTGAACGTCCACCATTGCCCGCGATTGCGCTGTCAACCGACACTTCAACCATCACTGCGATTGCCAACGACTACAGCTATGATGAGATTTTCTCAAAACAAATCTTAGCCTTAGGTCAGCCCGGTGACATTCTGCTGGCGATTTCCACCAGCGGTAACTCAGGCAACGTGATTAAAGCCATGGAAGCCGCCCTGAGCCGCGATATGACTATCGTTGCCTTAACCGGTAAAGACGGTGGCGCGATGGCGGGATTACTGAGCGTCGGCGACGTGGAAATCCGTGTACCTTCTAACGTGACGGCACGCATTCAAGAAGTGCACTTACTGGTTATCCACTGTCTCTGTGACAATATCGATCGCACGCTCTTCCCGCAGGACGAACAGCAATGAGATATGCTGCCCCACTGTTAATGGTTTGCATGCTGCTGCAAGGTTGCGCCGGTGCCGTTATGGTGGGCGCAGTCAGTGGCGCCATGATGGCCAACGATGAGCGTTCGGTGAAGACTCAGCTCGACGATACCAATACCGATTTTAAGATCACCAGTGCCCTGCTAGAGCATGAAGATCTGAAGAAACAAACGAATATCACGGGTGTTTCGGTTAACGGTAATGTGCTGATGATTGGTCAAGCCCCCAACTCTATGTTGAGGGATAAGGCGATTAAGGTCGTACAAGATCTTAAGCTTGGCGGTAAAATCCACAATCAGATCCGCATCGGTAACCCGACCTCTTTCACCACCCGTAGCAATGACACTTGGGTGACAACGAAAGTGAAGGGACGCATGCTCAACGAGAAAGAGTTGGATGTCACCCGCATTAAGGTCATCACTGAAAACGGTGAAGTCTTCCTACTCGGACTCATTCACCGCTCTCAAGCCGATATGGCCGTCGATATCGCGCGTAACACCGCCGGTGTGCGTAAAGTCGTTAAAGTATTCGAATACATCGAATAACCGATTGAGCCTAAGCTCTTAGGGTTTAGGCTCGCCTTCTACCGCTTCCAGCCCTAACGCTTTTACTTGGATGTTATCCATAACCTTGGGTGACTTAGCCACCCACATGCCAATCCAAGGTAAAAACAGTGACGGCAACACAATCAATGCGGCGCCCAGCCAACTTAGGCTATCTAACCATTCATCGAATAACAGCCAGCCCAAAAAGACGATAAATAACAGGCCAGTATATTCGGCAATCGCAATATCGCTCGCCTGTGCGCGACGATAGGCCAGCACGCAGAACCAGTGATATATCAGTAAGAAGGCATTACTGAGCAGCGCTACGGCTAACAATCCCCAACTCAGGCCCTCAAGCCCCTGAAATGCCGCGATGATTAAGGTCGCAGGAATACCCAGCAGGTTATACAACATCAAGGTTAATACTGGATGCTCAGTATTTGGGACTTTTTTCAGGGTCAACTGATTGACCGCAAAGGTAAATGCCGAAAATAACACTGCCAATCCAAACCAGTTCATCTCACTCGGTCTGAGGATAATTAAGATCCCGACAAACCCGAGTAATGTACATACCACTTGCCCTGTGGTGATCCGCTCCTTTAAAAACCAATAGCCCATCAGAATAATCATCAGCGGCGCCGAGTAAAACAGGGAGCTAACCGTCGCTAAAGGCAAAGCCATTAGGCCAATAATTAAAAAAAGCGCGCCAACCGAGCCTATGTTGGCACGCCAAAGGTGGACCGAAATATGTTCCGTCTTAGGTCGCTGCGAGTACAACCAAATGGGGAGTAACATCAATACTGAGGTGATTTGTCTCACGAGTAGAAAAGTGGCCGCATTTGCATCTTCTGGCAACCATTTGATCGATACATCGTAAAAAGCACTAAATAGATTACCCACTATCAATAAAATCAAACCGATAACTACAGGGCGCTGCATTTTTTACCATCCGCAAATCTCAATGCTGGCATGATAATCCCCACAAAACTTAAGCTGAAATGATGCTTTCTCATGCTAGATGAATTAAATTCATACTAAATCTTTTAGGCGTTGAAAATCATGAGAAAGCTGCCTCCATTACGCGCACTACAAGTCTTTGAGACCGCCGCTAGACAACAGCATTTTTCCAAGGCTGCCGCCGAACTTTGCATTACCCAAAGCGCGGTTTCACACCAAGTGCGTGTATTAGAGGAATATTTTGGCGAGCAGCTTTTCGACCGTCAGGGACGAAAATTGCAACTCACGCCTAAAGGCCAAAGCTTATTTATTGAGTTAGAAAGGATTTTTAATGAGTTAAGCGATCTAAATCTCAAGATCCGCGACACCCCAAACCAACAACTCTGTTTGGCGGTGTACAGCTCTTTTGCGGTGAAATGGTTGATCCCGAGATTAGCGGATTTTAGACGCCAGTATCCCAGCGTTAAAATTCGCCTCGAGATGATCACTCAAGACCCCGATCTCAGCACCAGCACGGCCGATATCTTTATCGCGGGCAAACTTAACCAACGGGGCTATTGGCAACAGTTATTGCATAAGGAGCGGCTCATCCCTGTATGCAGCCCGAGTTTTTACCCCAAGTGGCGTGATATTAACTTGAGCAATTTCCAACAACAGGCATTGCTGATTGTGGATGAGGGGCCGCTGGGACTCGATTGGCACAAATGGTCATCGGCCCATCAGATCCCGCTGAATAACGAGCAGCAACATATTTTTAGCCATATCGTAATGGCAATTGAGGCCGCGATTGCAGGCCAAGGCCTCGCCCTCGCCCCCGATTTTATGGTGGCGGGTGATATCAGCACCAGCAGACTGGTTGCGGTTAACCTACCCGATGTTCATACGGGCTTTGAGTTTAGCTTTATCTGTAAGCAGCGCCGTCTCACAGAGCCTGCCATCGCCGCATTTTCCTCTTGGCTAAAGTCACAGGCCTAAACGCTTAACCAGCCCAATGAATAACAGACATAAAAAAGCCGACCTAAGAATGGGTCGGCTTAATCGAGTGTTGTGTAATGCGCTTTTTAGGTCAAATTACACTAACAAACCAATCTTCTCGTACACCTTTTTAAGCGTCACTTCGGCGCGAGCTTGAGCATTTTCAGCGCCCGCTCTCATCACTTGATCGAGGTAAGCACGGTCGGCACGCAGCGCACGGTAACGCTCTTGCAGCGGCTCTAACATGCCCACTACTGCTTCACCCGCTGCACCTTTTAAGTGACCATACATCTTGCCTTCAAACTCGGCTTCGAGGCTGGCAATGCTTTGGCCTGTGATACCCGACATTAAGCTCAGCAGGTTAGACACGCCTGGCTTGTTTTCCATATCGAAACGCACGACTGGCGGCTCATCACTGTCGGTCATGGCTTTTTTCAGCTTTTTCATAACCGCTTTTGGATCTTCAAGCAGGCCAATCACGTTGTTACGGTTGTCGTCCGACTTAGACATCTTCTTCAGCGGATCCTGAAGCGACATCACCTTAGCGCCATGCTCAGGGATAAAAGGCTCAGGAATGGTAAACGTCTCGCCGTACGCGTTGTTAAAGCGAGTGGCGATATCACGAGTTAATTCAAGATGTTGTTTCTGATCTTGGCCAACGGGGATTTCATTTGCTTGATACAGCAGAATATCCGCCGCCATCAGTACCGGATAACCAAACAAACCGACGTTAATATTGTTGGCGTGCTTTTGTGACTTATCCTTAAACTGCGTCATACGGCTCAATTCACCCATTTGGGTGTAGCAATTTAACGCCCAACCCAACTGGGTATGCTGTGGCACTTGGGATTGGATAAACACTGTGCTCTTCTTTGGATCGACACCGCAGGCTAAATACAGCGCGAGCGTATCTAAACAGGCTTCACGCAATGCTTGAGGGTCTTGGCGCACGGTAATGGCATGCAAATCCACCACGCAATATAGGCAGTCGTGGCTATCTTGCATGGCAACCCATTGACGCAATGCACCCATGTAGTTACCTATGGTTAATTCGCCGGACGGCTGTGCACCGCTGAGTACTATGGGTTTGGTCATTACGTCATTGCTCCAAATAAAGATAAAAAGATTCGATTAAACTGGCTGAGCGAGATTTAGCCAGCGCAGGATCTCGACAAACTGCTCGCATACAGCGTCAGGGCCAGTGAGCCCAATATCTTCACCGTAGTTGTAGCCATAGGTCAAGCCGATTGATGCAACACCCGCCGCTTTCGCCGCTAAAATGTCATTTTTAGAATCGCCCACCATCAACAACTCACTTTTATCGAGTTGCCATTCGGCTAATAGATGCTGTAGCGGTAATGGATCGGGTTTCATCTTCGCCAGCGAATCGCCGCCAAGTACCAAGCTAAAGAAGTCATTAATCTTAAAGGCTTCAAGCAGGGGCAAGGTAAAGCGATAAGGCTTATTGGTCACCACCGCCAGCTTAAATCCTGCATCAAACAGGATTTGCAGCACTTGGTGCACATCGGCATAGAGTGCACTGTGCTTCTCAAGATTTTCTTGATAGTGATGCATAAAGATGGGCATAGCCGCATCCAATGCCGTTTGCTCAACATCTGTGCCTAAAGCGTAGCTCATGGCGCGGCGCATCAGCATCTCAGCGCCATTGCCCACCCAAGTTCTCACCTGTGCCTCGGTACACCTTGCTAAACCTAATTCGGCGAGTGCCGCCTGAGTCGCGACCGCAAGATCGGGCACACTGTCAATCAGTGTGCCGTCGAGATCAAAGGCAATCGCTTTAATCTGTTCCCGCATTATTTGACCTCTACTTTCGCTAACTCGGCGTGCATCTCGTCGACGACGGCTTTATAGTCTGGTTTACCGAAAATGGCAGAGCCGGCGACAAACATATCGGCGCCTGCGGCGGCGATTTCAGCAATGTTATCCACTTTAACGCCACCATCGACTTCTAAACGAATATCGAACCCGCTGGCATCGATACGCTCACGCACTTGGCGTAATTTATCTAAAGTCGAAGGAATAAAGGATTGGCCGCCAAAACCTGGGTTGACTGACATCAGCAGAATCACATCTAACTTATCCATTACATGGTCAAGATAGTGCAGCGGCGTTGCTGGATTAAACACTAAACCCGCTTTACAACCCGATTCTTTAATCAGTTGCAGAGTGCGGTCGATATGCTCAGAGGCCTCTGGGTGGAAAGTAATAATAGACGCACCCGCCTTGGCAAAATCAGGCACGATACGGTCAACAGGCTTAACCATTAAATGCACATCGATATCGGCCGTGATGCCATAGTCGCGTAACGCTTTGCACACCATAGGGCCAATGGTTAAGTTGGGCACATAGTGGTTATCCATCACATCAAAATGTACTACGTCAGCCCCTGCATCTAACACGGCTTTAACGTCATCCCCTAAACGGGCGAAATCGGCGGATAAAATCGATGGAGCAATTAAAAATGGGCGCATAGGACACTCGCTGCTATTGAACAAAAAGTGCCTTATTTTACCCTTAGCTAGGCCATGCCTCTATAGCAAATGCCACATTTATCGCGATTGAAACCCAATAGAAACACAATTGGAGTACTCATAACGTACGGTAAACTCAAGGAGATGCTGAAGCGTTAGAAAGTTTTTAGTGAAGATTGATAAATTATTGTTCATAAACTAAGCGAGTTTGTTATACTCGGGTCGCTAACGTGGATCATTTAGTGGTTTCAAAGGAAGTATCATGAAGGGGCGGTTAACACAGTTTTCACACATTTTGGGCTCGGTGACATTTAAGTCATCGATAATGTTGGCATTTACCGCAGTGGTAGTCGCCTCCTTAGCCTTTGGCGTGGAAAAACTCACCGCAAGTAACGATACCTCAGCCTGCGCTTGCAGCAGCGATACTCGCTACAACAACAGTTTACCTAGCAGCCATCCAAATAACCGCTGTGCCGAACAGGCACAAACCTTAAGCTGGAAGACTTGGCTCACTGGCAAAAATCGCTCTAGCCAGTTCCATTTTGTCGACTTGCTTGAATTACTCCATGGTCATCAAGACAAACCTATCGATGACCTGAAGCCTGCTAATTCACAACAGTCCTATTGATGCTAAGCCGGATCTGGCAAGTCTTTCACAGTACGATAGCCGCCTTCTTTGGGGTGCAGTCAGATAGAAATCGTCAAAAAGACTTCCAGACCAACTCGCCATTACCGTACATTTTTATGGGGATAGTGCTAGCGATAGCCTTAGTCGCCAGCCTGATTCTGCTTGTTAGCCAAGTCGTTGGCTAAGTCACTCGATACTACAACTTAGTATCAATCATCCTGCGGGTCATAATTCTCGTCGTACAACGCAATCAGCTCGTCGACTTTATTGCGACCACTGCCATTTTGACTAATGTTGCGTTGCACTTGGATCTTGGCAAGGTGGGCACCGCGATACAACTCACGTGTCAGCGGAATATCATGGTTACTGATCACAACAGGAATGCGCTGCTCTAAGGCCATATGCCGCGAGTAACGCGCCAGCAGCGCCTGATCATCCAAACTAAAACCCGCACCAACATAAGTGGTGAAACTCGCGGTGGTCGATAGCGGCGCATAGGGCGGATCGCAATAGATCACATCGCCAGTGCGGATTTGCTCGAAGGCTTTTTCATAGCCGATGCACTTAAACTCGGCGCGCTGCGCTTTCTTTGAAAATGCTAAGATTTCCTTCTCTGGGAAATAAGGCTTTTTGTAGGAGCCAAAAGGCACATTAAAGCCCCCTTTGCGGTTATAACGGCACAGACCATTAAAACCATGGCGATTCAAGTACAGAAAATAAACCGAGCGCAAAAAAGGATCGCGAGATTTATTAAAGTCTGTACGCACACGGTAGTAGGCATCCTTTTGATTCATCTCATCGACGAATAGCTTCTTGGCAGCAGCAATGTACTCGGCAGGCCTTTCTTTCACTATGTTGTAGAGATTGATCAGATCTTGATTGATGTCGCAGAGTAAATAGCTGGGATAGTCAGTATTTAAAAAGACTGAACCTGCGCCGACAAAGGGCTCAACTAAACGCTCACCTGTTGGTAAGTAGTTCGCGAGCTCATCCACCAATTTAAATTTTCCGCCGGCCCATTTCAGGAAGGCTCTATGTTTTTTGATCATTTAACTTGATGAATGCCGACAAAAATAAAGGCCATGATTGTACTCTGTTTATTCTGAAATTTCACCGCTTGAGCGCGTTTCTTGTAGTTGATAACCGCCGAGTTCTGCCCATTTTTTTATC
Source organism: Shewanella sp. FJAT-51649 (assembly GCF_019457435.1). NCBI lineage: Bacteria > Pseudomonadati > Pseudomonadota > Gammaproteobacteria > Alteromonadales > Shewanellaceae > Shewanella > Shewanella sp. FJAT-51649. The sequence goes on from NZ_CP080411.1 coordinate 4,476,846, forward strand.
AGGGGTTGGCTAAGATGATACTCTTTGACCAATTCTGCGGCCGCCTGCTGTGCCGATTGACTGTCGTTAAACTGCCCTACCAACACCACCCAAAACTGTTTGTACTTGGCAACTCGCACCTCTGGCACATTATGCAATTTCTTAAGAAGTGACTGCACAGTTTCACGCTGAGAGACTGTGGCAATTTGGATGGCATAACCCGTTTTTGGCCGCACCGATACGGCTGATACAGGCGCAGGAGTTACATGCACCACCTGAGTAGCAGCATCATCTTTCGCTTGCTCTGTAGGCGCAGGCGCTGCGTCATCAACCTCTGTGGCGGCACTGTCGCCCTTACTTGTCGCTTCATCGACAGGCGGTTCTATGCCAGCCTCTTCTTCTACTTGAGGTTCTTCCCCATGGAACTTCGCCAATGGGTCCGCTTGCTCCACCGCTTCCGCTAATAATGCCTGCGTTAACGACTCGGCTCGCAGTTTAAAATACGGCGCTAACAGCTGTTTGCCATGGGCAAGAAACTCTGCGGAATCCACAGCAGGATAAGTCACGACCTCGGGAATTGGTTCACTTGAAAAGGGTTTCGCCAAACCAAGCCAAATCACGAGGGCAATCAGCACACTGGCAAACCCAAGAAGCGCGACTTTGTATTGTGTCCATACTGATTTTTTCTCACCCTGACCGTGTAGAGCCAGCTCCAGTAAGGCAACCACCTCCTGAGGAGTGCCAATTTGCTTCTCGAGCTGAGCACGCACTATGTCTCTTGGCGTAAACGGATTTTGGTCACTATAGCGCAGCAAGGTTTGATACAGCGCCTCACGCTCAGGCAGGCTTAAGGGATCAATGCTGACCGGGAGGATCTGTCGTCTTAATGACTCAGGTAATTGGGGGAGTAAGTCGGCTAAAAATGCAGGCGGAACCGCTAACGTCACGGCAATACGCTGACCCGCACATTGCACTTGATTGAGTATGATGCACTCGGCCCACAATTCTTTAGAGAGTAAATGGGCGTCATCGATAATGATGTGCAGCGGCTTACTTTGTTTTGGCGCGACACGCAGTATGGTTTCAGCGAGGGAGATTTCGTCATCAAAAATCGGAGATGACACCAATTGCACTAAAATCTTGCGACGAATTTCAGCATTGTCGGCGTGCATAGGACAAATGACTAACGCTGCATTCGACTCATCAAAATCTGTGGCTAACGCAGTCAGCAGTGTCGTCTTACCCGAGCCGTGGGCACCCACAAGCACCAGTAGCTGGTCGCTATAACTGGCCACATGATGCAATCTTTCTACGAGGGCTTCCTGTGAAGGAAGCAAGACTTGCCCCTGAAACGTCACTCATCCACCACACAAGGTTTATGCGCAGCAGATAACCTGTTCTAGGGTCGATTCCGGGACTTGGCTAAAGACATCAGCTCGACCAATGGCCGTCGGGAGTACCAGCCGGATCTGACCACCTAAGACTTTCTTATCGCGACGCATGTGTTTAATAAAACTATCGAAATCCATAGATTCCGGCGCTGTTACTGGCAGATCGAAAGCATGGAACAATTGCACAATACGACGAACAATTGACTCATCAATCAATCCCATAGACTTAGCCGTTTGTGCAGCAAGGACTGTGCCAGCCGCAACCGCTTCACCATGCAGCCAATTACCATAACCCATCTCGGCTTCGATCGCATGACCAAAGGTGTGCCCAAGGTTTAATAGCGCGCGGACGCCCTGCTCGGTCTCATCCTGACTCACGACATCGGCTTTAATCTCACAGCAGCGAGAAATCGCATAGACCAAAGCTTGAGTATCTAGGCTTTTCAATGCTTGAACATTGTTCTCAAGCCATTGAAAAAATTCAGCATCCCACATGATGCCATACTTAATAACTTCTGCCATCCCAGCCGCGAATTCACGCGCGGGCAAGGTCTGTAAGCATTCAGTATCGATAATGACGGTCTGTGGCTGGTAAAAAGCCCCGATCATATTTTTGCCAAGCGGATGATTAACTGCGGTTTTTCCGCCAACGGAAGAATCAACTTGCGATAGTAGCGTGGTTGGAATTTGAATAAAATCGACACCACGTTGGTAACAGGCTGCGGCAAAACCCGTCATATCACCAATCACCCCACCACCGAGGGCCACCAGCACTGAATCACGGCCATAATTGCGTTGCAGCAAAGCCGTAAAAATAGAATCTAAATGCGTTAAATCTTTGAATTGTTCGCCATCGGGAAGGATGACGCTGGTTACCTCACCAAACGAAGCCATCGTGTCTTGGATCTGCTTAAGATACAAGGGCGCGACAGTTTCATTGGTGACGATAAGGATACGTTTTTTCAGCAGGTAGCGAGACAGGGTCTCGCCATCACTCATCAAACTCTGGCCAATATAAATGGGATAACTGCGTTCACCTAAATCAACCTGAATTTGTTTTGTCATTCTGCCTAGAAACCTAATTGCTCAATGATTTGATTCGCAACAACCTTTGCACTTTGATCGTCGGTCTTAACGATCACATCAGCAATTTCTTCGTACAGAGGGTTACGGATTTCTGCGAGGTTTTCTAATACTTCTCGCGGATCATCTACTTGCAGTAATGGGCGACGCTTGTCTCTTTGAGTGCGCGCAACCTGTTTGTCGATAGTGGTTTCGAGATACACCACGATACCGCGAGCAGATAAATGATTACGGATATCTTTGCTCTGAACTGAACCACCACCAGTGGCAAGGACAATACCTTGTTTTTCAGACAGATCAGCAATAACCTGAGCTTCGCGACGACGGAAACCTTCTTCGCCTTCAACGTCAAACACCCAAGCAATATCAGCGCCTGTGCGTTGCTCAATCTCTTGATCTGAATCGTGGAATTCTAAATGCAGCATTTGCGCCAGATGGCGACCAATTGTGCTTTTACCTGCGCCCATTGGGCCTACCAGAAAAATATTACGTTTTTCAGCCATTTCTTGTACGTCTGAATCTTAATGAAAAGTATGCCTATGTCGACTCATGAACAAGCCGACCTACTGTATGTTACCTTGCTCTAATGAGACTTGACCGAGGATTATCTCAGTTTCATGTCTAGTCTGGCAAGTGATGCACGCTATTTATGATAAGAATTGTATTTCAGACACAATAAAGCCAGCAAGGAATGCTGGCTTTATTCGACTCGTAACAAAAGATTAGAGTTTCTCGTTCACGATTTTAGGCGTCACGAAAATCAACAGCTCTTGGCGCTCATTCTTGTCGGTAGTATTACGGAATAAGAAGCCGACTAAAGGAATGTCACCCAGGATAGGCACCTTGCTCACGCGGCTGATCAAGTTCTGTTGATAGATACCACCGAGCACAATGGTTTCCCCATTATCCACTAACACTTGCGTACCAATACGTTGAGTATCGATAGCGACTGCCGGACCTGTAGGAGTGTCCACCGTTTTACCCTGAGAGTCTTGAGTGATTTCAAGATCCAGAATTACACGGTTATCAGGCGTAATTTGTGGTGTCACTCTTAATGACAATACAGCCTTCTTAAAGGTCACCGATGTGGCGCCGCTGGAAGTGGATTGCACATAAGGGATTTCCACACCCTGCTCGATATACGCCGCCTTTTGGTTAGAGGTGGTGATACGAGGGCTCGCGATAATTTCACCTTTGTTTTCCTGCTCAAGCGCACTCAGCTCTAAATCTAAAATAGTGCCATCGGCAAGCTTGGCCACATGGAAAGCGATGCTGGTTGGGTTTGTCACCGCCGCAGGTAAATTCACGTTCAAACGATTGTCTAGAGATGGAACCACACCATTAGCAATGCTTCCAGCCCCTTCAAGCGTTCCTGATGTCCCTTTACTCCCCTGTTGGTCAGTTACGCCCCAACGGATACCTAAATCTTCAGACACGTCGTCTTTTACCGTGACCATGCGAGATTCTATCAACACTTGGCGGATAGGAATATCGAGCACTTCGACCAAACGATGAATATTCTCGATGATTTCAGCGGTATCTTTCACTAACACGGTATTGGTACGCTCATCGACAGCCACAGATCCACGTGGTGACAATAAGCTAGAATCCGCCCCTTTGAGTAACTCAGCAATATCAGTCGCCTTGGCATAGTTGATTTGCAGATACTCAGAGTAGAGTGGCGCCAGCTCTTTCACTTCCTGCTTATTCTTGAGGTTTTGGCTTTCGCGAATCGCCAGCTCTTCACTTGGCGCCACCATCAGAATGTTACCTTCGATACGCTTATCGAGTCCTTTGGTTTGCAGGATCAAGTCCAATGCTTGGTCCCAAGGCACGTCATCAAGTCTTAAAGTGATATCACCTTCAACCGTGTCACTGGTGACTAAGTTGAAGTTGTTGTAGTCGGCAATAATCTGCAACACAGTACGGACTGAAATATTCTGGAAATTTAACGAAAGGGTTTTACCGTTATATTTCTTCACCTCTTTGGTCGCCGCAACGCGCTCTACTTTGTTGATTGAGAGCCTAAAGAGATTGTCTTCCTGTTTGTAATTGAACTCATAATTGCCCGAGACATCGACTAAAATCCGGGTCGTTAAATCGTCTTTAAAGGTTTCAAAATGCTTTACGGGGGTGGAGAAATCCTGCACATCCATCACATATAACAAATCACTGTTAATATCAGTGTTGTAGAGCTGAACCTCAAGTTTGGCACCGATTTGTTCAACGTTAGCTGCAACTGAGCGATTATTTAAATAGACTAATAAATCACCACCACCATTCGCGTTGCGACGAAAATCGATATTTTTAACACTATTAACGAACGGATTATTACCCGCTTGTGAGCCCGCAACTTCGTCGTTAATGGTTAAACGGTAAGAATTACCAACGACACTGCCTTGATACGGTTTAACCTTAGATAAGCCCAACGTCACCATTAGATGGGCATCTTGCTGCGTTGTCACTATGTCCTTCACACCGACTTGGTTAATCGGCAGACGGTCCTTAGAAAGACCCGAAATACTGTCATCGAAGGTTAATACCAACTGAGCAGGAGAAGCATTAGAGTCAATTGTGGGCGCGCTAATCGCCTCCTCAAAAACTAACTCGACTTCTAATTGATGATCGACAAGAGCATGGTATTTAACATCCATCAACCTATTTGCCGCAAAACTCGATGGCAAAAACCCAAATACTAATGCGATCCCAATAACAGACTTGGCTAAGCCTGAAGATAAAAACGATAACGGGATTTTTATCGCGGCAGAAGATTTCATTATTCCCTCATCCTTCGCTTGTTATTTTCCAGAAAGTTCGATGTTGTTTGTGCGTTCAGACCAACAACCAGAACCATCGGGAATTAATTCTACAACTTCCACATTCTGAGAAGTCACTTTCGCTATATGGCCATTAAACAATCCAAGATACTCACCCACGCCCATCCGATATACACTGCCATCATTAGTTTCAATAAGCGCCCAAATTGAATTACCTTCACTTAAAGTACCGCGCATTTTTAGATTGTCTAAAGCATAGGTTTCTAAACGGCCTTTACGACGTTTTAAATCCGGCTGTAAGCAGTTTTTGCTGGTATCAACCACTTCTTCCGTTAACTCTCGAGAAGGAGGAACAAAGGGGCTACGCATTAATTCGGCTTGATACGCAAAATGCTCAAACTTAGGTGGCTCTTTTAAGGGTGGAATATGCGCCACATGCTGTGCCTTGGTAGTAGTAACAAATAGCTCTAAATCACTACGATCGCCAACACAACCCATTAAAAAAATACTTAATGCTAACAGAGGTAAGAGTTTCATTATTTCTTCCCCTTGTTATTGGCTGGTTTTTCGGGAGGTAATTCAGCGCCCTCTTTAAAGCGATAGGTTTTCGCCAGAATATCCATGGCCAGATTACCGCTCTCATCGCGCTTAATCGTAAAATCGTGCAAGCTGACGATACGAGGCAGTTTAGCCACGCCGCTGACCATATTGCCTATTTGATGATAATCACCTGTAACCGACATTTTAATCGGGAACTCAATATAGAAATCCCGTTGAATCTCAGGTTCCCAATTTAAGCTGTTAATCCGTAATCCAGCGTCAGTGGCCACAAAGGTTAAGTCATCGAGCAGCCCTGGCATTTCATTTTCAGAGGGCAGCATTTTGAGTAACTCGGCAAATTGCTCCTCCATCACAGCTAACTGTTCACGGTACAATTTAAGGTTAGCGGCAAGCTGATATTTGGTTTTAAAATCTTCTCTGAGTTGCTCTTCCTTTGTTTGCTCCGCGTTATACACATCAATAGCATCCGAAACCACGAGAAAATAACCCGCAGCAAATACACAGAGTGCCAATAGCACAGCGAAAAACACTTTGACTTGATTTGGCCAACCGCCGATATTTTCAAAATCAATATCATTAAACTGACTTAGATCGAGCTTCATTTACTCGCTCCTTTTGCCGTTTTAATAGGCTCATCAGCCATGGCACCTTTAATGCTCACTCTTAAGCTAAAGCGTTGTAATTGTCTTAGCTCATCATCTTGAGACACGATAGATTGCATATTGGGATCGGTTAACCATTCGGACGCCTTCACCTTACGCATCATATTTGCCACGTTGTTGTTCGATTCACTGCGGCCTTCAATCAGTAATAGACTGCCCTTTTTCTCTAGGCTAGATAGATATATTCCGGGCGGCACGATACGCACCAGCTCATCTAATACGTGTGTCGGCAAATTACGGGATTGCTGAAGGTTCAAAATGATCTCGGTGCGACGCTCAATATCTTTCTTACGCTCGGTGATCTTTTTAATCTCGGCGATTTGTGCATCGAGTTGCTGAATTTCTTGCTGCAAATAAGCATTCCGACCACGCTGTTCATCGGTCATCATGTCGAGTAAAGACAGAGCCACATAGACTAAAATCGCTGAGCCTAAAAATACCGCGGCCAATATGCCAAAATAATCGCGCTTCTGCTTTTCTCTCGCTTCTTCACGCCAGGGAAGCAGGTTTATGTTCGCCATTGACCGTAGCTCCTCAGCGCTAAGCCACAAGCAACCATATATTTGCTAATGCTAGGTTGCAGTATATTTTTAACGGATTCATCTGCGTGCAGACACCCTTGGAAAGGATCAGCAATAATAGTGTGGACGCCTAACTCATTCGTTAATAAGTTAGCCATGCCTTCCAGTTTAGATGTTCCACCGCATAATACGAGATAATCGACTTTATCTTTGCCGCTCGAAGTACAATAAATTTGCAACGTTCGTTTAATTTGTTGCAGTAATTGCGTTTGGAAGGGTGATAGCACTTCGAACATATAATTACGCGGCAAATCGCCTTCAATTTTGGCTTTCTCTGCTTGTTCGTAGGACATGCCATAAAACGACAGAATCGACTGAGTAAATAACTCGCCGCCAAAGGCCTGCTCACGAATAAAGGTCGTTTCACCCGATTCCACCACGCAGAAGGTCGTCATGTTGGCGCCAATATCAACCATGGCCACCGCCTTCTGCCGAGCGCCTTCGGGTAACTGCCCTAGCACCAACTCAACGGCTCGGCCCAGAGCATAACCTTCCACATCAACAACTTTGGTTTCGAGCTCGACTTCATCGAGCGCATCGACTCTAGCATCAATATTGTCAGTGCGGCATGCGCTCAGTAGCACGTCGACCTTAGAAGGATCGGTGCTATTAACATTTAAGGTTTCAAAATCAATGCTAACTTCATCGAGGGAGTATGGGATCAGGTTATCGGCTTCAATCTCAATTTGCGCTTCCATTTCCTCCTCGCTCAGCGAGGCATCCATGTAGATAACCTTAGTCATCACCGCAGAACCTGAGACCGCGACCGCTGCATATTTAACCGATTTAGGTAAAATACGCTTAATCTGTTTGAGACATTCAACAACGGCATCGGCATCACGAATATCATGATCGTTAATAGCCCCCTTTTTTACGGGAACCGCTGCATGACTTAGTATTTTATATCCATCAGCAGTCTTACTCAGCAGAATAGCCTTTACTTCATGGGAACCAATATCAATCCCGACCATTTGCGGAGCCTGACGCTTCCATAAATTTGAAAGCATAGTCCGTTGTCACTTTATTATTTGTATTCAGTAGTAAAAGAGATTAGCACAAAATCAACCCGTTATACGTATTTGTATAGAATGTTTCAAGATTTTACAAACGCTATTTTAGGGCCGTCACGTTTTTGCTTCACCCAAACGTGCGCGCCTTATATACTGTCGCACTTAACTGAACATTAGGATCAATTTAGGTGAAGTGGTTAAAACGTATTGTTATAGCTCTATTCAGTCTAGCCCTTTTGGGCGTGGGCGCCATTGTTGCAGCATACTTTTATGTTTTGCCGGATCTGCCGGATGTATCGACACTAAAAAATGTGCAATTACAAACACCTTTGCGCATTTACAGTAGCGACGGCAAACTCATCTCTCAATTTGGTGAGAAGCGCCGTATTCCGCTGAAACTCGAAGAAGTGCCTAAACCGCTGCTGCAAGCCTTCCTCGCCACCGAAGATGCGCGCTTTTATGAGCATGGCGGCATCGATCCTGTTGGGGTGATGCGTGCCGCAATCGTCATGCTCACCACGGGTGAAAAGAAACAAGGCGCGAGTACGATCACCATGCAGGTGGCGCGTAACTTCTTCCTGACCCGCGACAAGACCATTATTCGTAAAGTGAAGGAAATTTTTATTTCCTACCACATCGAGCAATTGTTAACTAAAGATGAGATTTTAGAGCTCTACGTTAACCGTATTTATTTAGGTCAGAGAGCCTATGGTGTCGGCGCAGCCGCTCAAGTGTATTTTGGTAAAAACGTTCAAGATCTGACGCTTTCCGAAATGAGCATGATCGCGGGTCTGCCTAAAGCACCGTCGACGCTAAACCCTATCACCTCCCCTTCACGTGCACTCGCTCGCCGCAACGTGGTATTGATGCGGATGAACGAAGTGGGTTACATCAGCAAGGCTGAATACCAAGCTGCTGTGCAAGAACCGCTCGTCGCCAAATACCATGGCGCTGAAATCGATCTTTACGCCCCTTATATCTCTGAAATGGCTCGGGATTATATGGTGCAGAAATACGGTGAAGAAGAAGCCTACACCAATGGCTATAACGTCTACACCACGATTTCATCAGAGCAGCAACTACTAGCACAGCAAGCATTACGCAATAACGTCTATGCCTATGATGAGCGCCACGGTTACCGCGGTCCTGCGGCAGTTCTCTGGACCGATGCCAAACCGGACGATGCACAAATCAAAGCTGAGCTCGCAAAAATTACGCCTGTGCAAGAGTTGCAACCTGCTGCGGTATTAAACATCGATGGTCAGCAAGCCAGCGTATTAACCGCCAAGGGCGAAACCAAAGTCATTAAGTGGGATGGCCTAAAATGGGCGCGCAAATTTATCACCGATAAACGCCAAGGCTCGGTGCCAAAATCGGCCTCGGATATGCTAAAAGTCGGTGAGCGTATTTGGATCCGCGATAACGGTCAGTACTTACAATTATCGCAAGTGCCTGAAGTGGCCAGCGCTACTGTTGCGCTCGATCCTACAAATGGTGCAATCCGTACCTTAGTGGGCGGCTACAGCTTCAGCCAAAGCCAATACAACCGCGTGACCCAAGCGAAACGTCAATTAGGTTCGAATATAAAACCTTTCATCTATGCTGCGGCATTAGAGAAAGGCTTTACCCTCGCGACCCTGATTAACAACGCGCCGATTAACAAACCCGATATTAGCCAAGGTACGGCGTGGCGCCCTAAAAACTCGCCCGATATCTATGGCGGTCCAACACGCCTACGTGTGGGCTTAGCGCAATCGATCAACGTAATGTCGGTTCGCGCCATGCGCCATATTGGTTTAGATGCGGCCATCGCCGAGCTGACTAAGTTTGGCTTCGATCCTAACGACTTACCTCGTAACGAGTCGTTAGCCTTAGGTTCTCCTTCGGTCACCCCGCTGCAAGTGGCGACCGCTTTCAACGTGTTCGCAAACGGCGGCTTCTTGGTGGAACCATACTATATCGAACGAGTAGAAGACTCCTTCGGTAATGTGATTGAGAAGGCCAATCCGACCTTAGCCTGTAAGCCTAACAACGGCTCAATGCAGCCTAGCAGCGATCCAATGAGTTTTGGTGAGCCAACGACTCAAACCGATGAACCTGTCGCTCATTGTTTTGAGCAAACAGGCCGTTATGCTCCGCAAATTATCTCTGAACAAACGGCATTCCTGATCACCGAAGCACTGAAGAGCGTGATCTGGGGTGGCGGCGATTGGAGTAAAGGCACTGGCTGGCAAGGTACAGCGTGGCGTGCGGCGCAGTTAATCAAACGTCATGATATTGCGGGTAAAACGGGTACAACCAACGAATCACGCGACACTTGGTTCAGTGGTTTTGGTCCGACACTAACCAGCACCTTCTGGGTAGGGTTTGATGACCACGGTCGCCAGTTAGGCAGGACTGCATGGAACTCCAACGGCGAGAAGGATCAGATCACAGGGACCGAGGCCGGCGCAAAGACCGCAGGCCCTGGCTGGAACGAGTTCATGAATAACGTGCTGAAGGGCGTACCTGAAACCACAGCGATTCCGCCCGAAGGGATTATCTCGGTGCGGATCGATCTGGCGACTGGCAAGCTGACTCGCAAAACAGATTACACCAGCGCATTTGAATACTTTATCTCGGGCACTGAACCTAAGGAATACATCAGTGAAAGCCAAGATGAAAACAATCTGTTCATCGATGCGCCGACAGACGATTTATTCCAATAGGCCTCTGTGACAGAAACAAAAAACGCGACCCTAGAGTCGCGTTTTTTATTACCCGATTAAAGCATTAGCCCGCTTGCTTCGCCGCGATGGCTTGCTTCACCTGAGTCAGCGCCGTGCCGCCGAGGACATCACGTTTTGCCAAACAGGCTTCGATGGTGAGGTTGGGATAGACGTCATCTTCGATAATCTCGGCAAAGGTTTTAAACTCGGCCAGCGTAAAACCTTCTAACGGGATCTTCTTGGCGATCGCCGCAACCACAGCCACACCGACTACATGGTGTGCTTCGCGGAATGGCATGCCTTTAGAAACCAGATAATCCGCCAATTCGGTCGCGTTGGCATAACCTTGCTGCGCGGCTAACAAGGCATTCGGGCGATTCACTACTAAGCCAGATAACACTAACGCCGCCATATCCAAGCAGATTGCCCAGCTGTCGACCATATCGAACAAGCCTTCTTTGTCTTCCTGCATGTCTTTGTTGTAGGCGAGAGGTAGGGCTTTCATGGTGGTGAGAATGCCCACTAAGCTGCCGTACACACGGCCCGTTTTACCGCGAATCAGCTCCAGCGCATCGGGGTTTTTCTTTTGTGGCATCAAAGATGATCCCGAAGTCACTTCATCACTTAATGAGATAAAGCCCGCTTCACCCGAGTTGAAGAAAATCAAATCTTCGGCCATGCGGCTTAAATGCATCATGCTGATTGAGGCAGTTGAACACAGCTCAACCACATGGTCGCGATCCGACACACTGTCCAAACTGTTTAAGGTTGGCGATGCAAAGTTCAGTGCCGCAGCCAGCGCATGTCTATCCATTTGATAGGCTGTGCCCGCCAAAGCTCCTGAACCGAGCGGACAGGTATTGGCGCGCTTTAAGGCATCGGTTAAGCGGCTAAGATCACGCTCAATCATCTCCACATAGGCCAAACACCAGTGGCCGAAGGTCACAGGCTGAGCACGTTGCAAGTGAGTATAACCTGGCATCACAGCGTCGAACTCACGCTCAGCAAGCGCAATAAGTTCGCTGCGTAAGGTTTGCAGGCGAGCCACTAATGCCGCACCTTCGGATTGGCACCAGAGTTTTAAATCGGTTGCGACTTGGTCGTTACGGCTACGGCCCGTATGGAGTTTTTTACCGAGATCGCCAACTTTAGCGATCAGCGCCGACTCCACGAAGCTGTGAATATCTTCCGCGCCCGAGGCGAGAATAATCGCAGGATCGCCCTTCACTTCCACCAGCAGCTCGTTCAGTGCTTTCTTCAAGTCGCTGCACTCGGTGGCAGTGATAATGCCGACGCTAGCAATCGCATCGGCCCACGCGATAGAGCCGACCACATCCTGCTCAAACAAGCGGTAATCCACTGGCAGTGAATCGTTGAATAATTTAAATAGCGCGCTGGTTTCGCCCTGAAATCTTCCACCCCATAAAGCCATACTCAATCCCCTCGGTCACTGCTTTGAATACGTTAAAGCCATTAAAACTTAAGATATAAAAAAGGGCGCTAGGCGCCCTTTCAGTCAGCCTATTACTTAGCGTTGAGCGCGCGGATGCGGCTTGCTAACGAGTACAGACGGATAAAGCCTTCAGCGTGTTTTTGGTCGTACACTTGGTCTTCACCGAAGGTGGCAAAGGCTTCAGAGTACAAGCTGTTTGGCGAACGCTTCTTAACGGCAATCGCGTGACCTTTGTAGAGCTTAACCACAACTTCACCGTTAACAGACTCGGCTAATGACTCAGATGCCGCCAGCAGCGACTTACACAGAGGTGTAAACCAACGACCGTCGTACACTAAGTGTGCCATTTGGGCACCCACTTGCTCACGCCAAGTACGGCTGGTTTTATCCAGCACTAACTCTTCAATCGCGCGCAGTGCGGCAAACATCACAGTGCCGCCTGGGGTTTCGTAACAACCACGAGACTTCATGCCCACTAAACGGTTTTCGGTGATATCAATACGACCCACGCCATGTGGTGCAGCGATAGCGTTCAGCTTCATCAGTGCAGCGTAAGGTGTTAAAGCTTCGCCATTTACTTTAGTCACACGGCCGTTTTCAACTTCGAGTGACACATATTCAGCTTGGTTTGGCGCATCTTCTGGATCGGCAGTCAAGGTCCACACACCTTTGCTTGGCTCGTTCCATGGATCTTCCAACTCACCACCTTCGTGGGAAATGTGGAATGCGTTAGCATCACGGCTGTAGATCTTAGTGGCAGAAGCCGACGTTTTGATATTACGCTCAGCTAAGTAAGCCAGTAGATCTTCACGGCTCTGCATGGTCCATTCACGCCATGGTGCAATCACTTTTAAATCAGGCGCTAATGCCGCAAAGCAACCTTCGAAACGCACTTGGTCGTTACCTTTACCAGTACAACCGTGACACAGGGCATCGGCACCCACTTTACGTGCCACTTCAACCTGCGCCTTAGCAATGATTGGACGCGCCATTGAAGTACCTAACAGGTAAGTCCCTTCGTAGATCGCACCCGTTGCCATGGTTGGGTAGATATAGTCTTTAACGAATTCTTCTTTCAGATCGACGATATGGCATTCTGATGCGCCAGAAGCCAATGCCTTTTCAGTCAGACCCACTAACTCTTCTTCACCCTGACCTACGTCAGCGCAAAAGGCGATGATTTCACAGTTGTCGTAGGTTTCTTTTAACCAAGGAATAATGGCCGAAGTATCTAGACCACCCGAATAGGCTAAAACGACTTTTTTCACGCCAGTGTTTTTGTTCTCGATAGACATCTTAAATTCCTATAACTCGTTTCTCACCTTGGAGAAAGTAGGCTGCTAAACAGGGTTAAATTAACTAAATAGGGTTACTAGTACTGCGTTTTGGGCGTGCATCCGATTCTCTGCTTGTTGCAGGATCAAGGAGCCTTCGCCATCCATCACTTCATCGGTCACTTCAACACCGCGGTGAGCGGGTAAGCAGTGCATAAAGAAGTGAGCACCCGCTTTCGCCATCAAGCCCTTATTGACCTGATAAGGTGCAAACTTATCCTTAATTTCCGCTAACGGTGTTGGATCACCCATGGAAATCCAAGTATCAGTATAGATAGCATCGTGACCTTCGATAGCACCAATATCTGAAGTCAGTACAACCTTGCCGCCATATCGGCTGGCAAGTTCTTGCACTTCGGCCACGACGTAGCCATCAGGAAAGTGACCCGCTGGGCAGATCACTGTCATGGTGGCACCGAGAATGGCCGCGCAATACATCAATGAATTCGTCACGTTATTACCGTCACCTACGTACGCTAACTTAACATCACTGATATTTTCAAAATGCTCGGCCAAGGTTAAGAAATCGGCCAGCGCTTGGCAGGGATGGTATAAATCCGAAAGCGCATTTATCACAGGCACAGTGCCAAACTCGGCCAATTGTTCGATGGTCTTGTGGGAGAAAGTTCTCGCCACAATGGCATCGGCCCAACAGGACAGGTTAGAAGCAAAGTCAGCGACCGATTCCCGCTTACCTAAGGCACCATTTTGTTGGTCTAGGTATAAACAGTGGCCGCCGAGCTTGTTAATACCGATATCGAAGCTAACACGAGTACGCAGGGATGGCTTTTCAAATAACATCACCACACTCTTACCGTCCAGCGCATGACGATACTCAGCGGGATTCGCTTTAATCGTCTTGGCTAAGGTAATCAGATCCAGCAACTGTTGCTGGGTTAACTCTTTTATCGATAGTAAATGCTTCATAACCTACTCCGCTTATGGTTGGATTTGTGTGCCCACGGCCTCACCTTTTGCTAATGCGACTAATTGGCTTGCATCACGCCATGAGGCAACTTGAACCGCCTGCCCCATCCACTGCGCCACTTCGAGCGCAGCTTCTACTTTTACCTTCATTCCCTTTTCGATCACGCCTTGCTTCACCAAATCCGCAATCTGCTTACCATTCAGTGAAGGGATTAATTGACCTTTACCGTCGAGCACGCCAGACACATCCGATAGCAGCACCAACTTGCCACCGACCAACTTAGCTAATACCGTCGCCGCTTGGTCGGCGTTCACGTTCAGCATTTGGCCATCGTCCATCATGGCAATCGAGCTACAAATCGGCATCCAGCCTTGGGACAGAATAAACTTGAGGTAAGTGGCGTCTTTAGGAGAAACCTCGCCCACTAAGCCTAAACGCTCGTCTTTGATCTTGGCCGATACTGTGTTGCCATCGGCTAAGCTCATGCCAACGCTCACAATCCCAGCCTTTGTCGCTGCGCCTTGGAGGATCTTGTTTGATGTTCCGGCCAGTGCACCGGCAATGATCGGCATTTGCTCCGGCGGGGTCACCCGCAGGCCTTCTAACTTGACGGTTTCCATGCCGTTTGCGGCTAATTGCTCGTCGACCAAACAGCCGCCGCCATGCACCATCAGCACTTGCTGGCCATTGGCGATCATTGCTGCCGCGGTATCCATTAAACGCGCCATCCCCATTTCACACTGCAGCAGGGCGCCGCCGACTTTAAGAACTAATACTGAGTTGTTAGTAGACATCTTGACGACTCTCTTAAATAAGGATGAACGGTTAAAGGTTAAAGTGAATCTTTATGCATTGCAGGGCTTGGCTCGCCGCGCCTTTCATCAAATTGTCGATGGCACTGGCAACCACTAAGTAGCCACTGTTCTCATCAAACTTCCAACCTAAGTGGCAATTCGGAGTCAGCACCACATCATCCACTTTCGGGAACTGGTTCTGTTTCACCGTTACCAGCGCAGCTTGGTCATACACACTGTATGCCGCAGCCACATCGGCGGTGGTAGTGCCTGGTTTTAGCTGTACCGTTATGGTCGCTAAAATGCCGCGCTTGAAGTTGCCAAGGTGCGGCGTGAAGATCACCTCTTGTCCCAGTTGAGTGGCAATTTCGGGTTGATGTCTGTGGCCTAATACGCCGTAGGGTGTGAGGCTCACTTCGCAAAAACTGGTATGCAGTTGCGCCTTACGACCCGCACCCGTCACACCGCTGACCGCATTGATCACTGGATAGGCTGACGACAGTAAATTCTTTAATGGTTTCAATGCTGTTAATGATGCTGTTGGGTAACAACCTGGCACAGCAATCATTTTAGTCGCGGCGACTTCTTTGGCATTCCACTCGGCTAGACCATAGACAGCCTTGGCCAACACTTCGGGATATTCATGCTCAAAACCGTACCACTTGGGGTACTGCGCCACATCGCTGAAACGATAGGCACCGCTCAAGTCAAACACGGCTAAACCTTGGTTATAGAACCAAGCCGCTAAATGCAAACTCACCGAGTGCTCGGTCGCTAACACTACGGCATCCGCCTCGGCGACGATCTTCGCCTTCGCCTCTTCAGTCAGTGGTGACAGCGCTAAGTCAATGTGGCAGTAGACAGGGTACAAATCTGCTAAAGCTCTACCTTTATCTAAACTATTTTCAGAGACATACAGACCTTGAATCGATAATTCAGACTCCGCATGGACTAAAGCTGTTAGTTGTGCGCCTGTGTAACCACTGGCACCGATAATGGCGATGTTTTTCATATGTATTTTTATAAACCGAATCAAAGAGACTTAAAGAATAGATGAATAGCGTACACGCACCAGCGTATATCTATGATGACAAGACTATCGTCGTAGGAAATTGTAATGGGTCGTTATTTTATTCACTGACGGCTTAACGCTATACATCATGATATTTACTCTACAGGTCACAAGGGGTGACTCATCTCAACTGCTGGCTAGACTACCACAAAGATCTATTTATGCAATATATGTGAATATATATTTTTATTAAATTTTGCCTTTTATCTGCATTCAAGCACGCTGAGCAAATAACACCATACTTCACTAACTGCTTAATAACTCAGTTATCTATGGATGAAAGACTGAAAAATCAGTCCTTTTTATTAACACCGAATACACATACCCGCAAAACCGAAAATGATGCAGTTCATATTCACTTCCACTAAACATAATAAAATATTGCGTTAGCTCGCATTTATATTGAATATTCCTCAACAATTATCGCGATTAGTTGCATATAAGATAAGCCAGTCGTATAAGTTATAAGTTCTGCTGTTGACCATTGCCCTCAGTGGTGGGTATTGTGCTAGCGGGCTATATACCCAAGCGACCTGAAGAGACGAGTTTCATCACCTACAGGTTATTTGGGTATATTGCGGATTTTTATATTTTTCAATTCGGAGTAACTATGGCAGGTAATGTGGCAGACAATGTGACCGACATGTATGCGTCGTTAAGATCGAACGTGAGTATGTTAGGGCAGATCCTGGGCGATACGATGCGCACCCACCTCGGCGATTCTTTCCTCGAGAAGGTTGAGCAAATTCGTAAACTCGCAAAAGACTCCCGCCGTGGCGATGAAGCAGCACGGGAGCAAATGCTAGAACTGCTCACCGCACTCCCCGATGAAGAGTTAGTGCCTTTTGCCAAAGCCTTCAACCAATTCCTCAACTTAGCAAACTTATCCGAACAATTTCATACTATTAGCCGTAACTGCGATGAACTGGTTTGCGTACCGGATCCGGTCGAACAGTTGCTTGGCCGCATGCTTAATGGCCGCATCGATCAAACCAAGATGTTGGATTGCTTAAAGACGCTGGATATCGACTTAGTCCTCACCGCGCATCCAACGGAAATCTCTCGCCGCACACTGATCCAAAAATATGCTGCGATTGTGGATTGCCTCGCCGAGCAAGAAAACAATCAACTGTCCGACAGAGAGCGCCGCCAAATTAATCTGCGTCTGCGCCAGTTAATCGCCCAAATCTGGCACACCAATGAAATTCGCCGTGAACGCCCAACACCAGTGGATGAAGCCCGCTGGGGGTTATCGACGATTGAAGAATCCCTCTGGCATGCTGTTCCCGACTTTTTAAGGCAACTCAACGATCAAGTACAAGATCGCACTGGCCAGCAATTGCCTATCGATATCGCGCCAGTACGCTTCTCAAGCTGGATGGGTGGCGATCGCGACGGCAACCCCTTTGTGACCGCTAAAGTCACCCAAGAAGTGCTAGATCGTAATCGCCATGCCGCCGCCCGTTTATTCCTCAAGGATATAGTGTTGCTGGTTGGCGAGTTATCGATGGAAGAAGCCAACAGCGAGCTGATGGCGTATACCAACAATAGCTGCGAACCCTATCGTTTTGTGCTGCGCTCACTAAGACAAAAACTGCGCGACACCATAGATTACTTAAACGCCCGCATCGAAGGCCACAATCCAGAAGTGGATAAATCGACGCTGATTTGGCAAGAAAGCGACCTGAAAGCGCCGCTAGAGATGCTGTACAAGAGTCTATGTGACTGCGGCATGCGTTTGATAGCTAACGGTTTACTACTCGACATTCTGCGCCGCCTCGCTTGTTTTGGCATCCATATGTTAAGGCTCGACATCCGCCAAGACGCCGGCCGTCACTGCGATGTCCTTGCAGAGTTAACCCGCTATCTAGGTATGGGTGACTTTAATCATTGGGATGAAACTGAAAAACAAGCCTTCTTACTGCGTGAACTCAGTAACCGTCGTCCGCTGATCCCAAGCAACTGGCAACCTTCCGCCGACGTAGCCGAAGTGCTTAACACTTGCCGCTTAATTGCTAAACATCCTGCTAAGGCCTTGGGCTCCTATGTGATCTCGATGGCGAGCAAGCCTTCAGATGTATTAACCGTATTATTACTGCTCAAAGAAACCGGCTGCACTCACCCTATGCGAGTTGTGCCGCTATTTGAAACCTTAAGCGACTTAAATAATGCCGCCGAGTGTATTACCGCACTGCTCGATATCGACTGGTATCGTGGTTACACCAAAGGCATGCAAGAGGTGATGATCGGCTATTCTGACTCGGCCAAAGACGCAGGTGTAATGGCAGCCGCTTGGGCACAATACCGTGCACAGGAACAGTTAGTCGCCGTCTGTAAACAGGCTGGCGTTAAGCTGACGCTGTTCCATGGTCGTGGTGGCAGTATTGGTCGCGGCGGCGGCCCTGCTCACAAAGCGATTCTGTCACAACCGCCCGGCTCAGTTGATGGTCGTATTCGCGTCACCGAGCAAGGTGAGATGATCCGCTTTAAGTTCGGCCTGCCTAAATTGGCGGTGCAAAGCTTAGCCCTGTACACCTCAGCAGTGTTAGAAGCGACCTTGCTTCCACCGCCCGAGCCTAAGCAGGAATGGCGCAATTGTATGGAGCGTATTGCTGAGGAGTCAGTGAGTGCTTACCGCGGTATTGTCCGTGAAGAGCCGGATTTTGTGCCTTATTTCCGTGCAGCCACACCGGAAGTTGAACTGGGCAAACTACCATTAGGCAGTCGCCCAGCCAAACGCCGTGTCGATGGCGGTATCGAGAGCTTACGTGCCATTCCTTGGATTTTTGCTTGGTCACAAAACCGCTTAATGTTGCCAGCATGGCTCGGCGCCGGTGAAGCATTACAGGCTGCCTGCCAACGTGGCGAAATGGGCTTACTACAAGATATGGAGCGCGAATGGCCTTTCTTTAGCACACGGATTTCCATGCTGGAGATGGTATACGCCAAGGCGGAACCTAACTTGGCGCGTTACTATGAAACCTGCTTAGTACCGACCAATCTACATCACTTAGGCGAAACTTTACGCCAGCGTTTAGATCTCGGCATTAAAGTGGTGCTGGAGCTAACTAAATCGGATACCTTAATGGCGCATACACCGTGGAATCGCGAATCAGTCAAACTGCGCAATCCCTATATCGATCCATTAAACTTCCTGCAGACCGAGTTATTGGCTCGTACCCGCAAGGAAACAACCGAAGCTCCCGCTTCCGAACACGTGCAACTCGCCTTAATGCTGACGATTGCCGGTGTCGCGGCGGGCATGAGAAACACAGGTTAATGAAAAAACTCACGCTTAGCCTTTGCATGGGATTATCTGTACTGCTTGGCGGCTGCGTCACGCAGTACAGTATCAGCGAGCATGAAATGGAGCAGTATCTCAGCAAAGAGATCCATTTTGAGGTGAAACAAGGTAATCAACTGGTGGGCGCGCAAGTGCGCATTAACGACATCAGTGTCAGACTCGGCGAAAAGCCTGACACTATGAGCGTAAGTGCGGCCACTCAAGTGTCCATCACTAATCCTATTTTTCCGTTGAAAGCGCAACTTTCAACCACCTTTGAGGCTAAGCCTTGGTATGACAGTGCCACCCACAGTGTCTACCTACGCCAGCTTGAATTGGTGAAAGTCGAATCAACGCCTAAGGATATCGAGAAAGCCATCAGTAGCGCAACGCCACAGGTTATGGGCTACTTAAGGCATTTCCTCGAGAATCAGCCCGTTTATGTACTCGATACGAAGGACAGTAATCAGGCGCTGATGGCGAAGATGACCGAGAGCATTCAAGTGGCTCCTGGCAAATTAGTCCTTAAATTCACTAAATAACGGCTTGTGCTGCCAACCATTCGCCATAAAAAATGCTCCCTCGGGAGCATTTTTGTTAATCCAGTTAGACTGACTAAACCCCGTTAGTCCGCAAAAGTTACTTGCTGAAACGCCCTATAGACTGGTAATCCACAATCACAGCTTCGGTGAGTAATTCACGTCTTAACATATCGTACGCCACCGCCGCACTTAAGCTACGCACTAAATCCCGTGAACGTCGCGGCAGTTTAATCATTTGGCTGTAAACGCCACTGCGGGTTGCCAAGGCAATTGCAACTGTCCCTACGGGCTTCTCTTCGGTTCCGCCATCAGGTCCCGCTATCCCACTGGTCGCTAAGGCAAAATCACTGTCTAAGATAGCACGCGCACCCTTGGCCATTTCTTCGACCGTGGGAATAGAAACAGCGCCGTGATCATCTAAGGTCGCCGGATTAACCCCTAACACTCGTACCTTAGATTCATTACTGTAAGTCACCAGACCATGTTGCAAATAGGAAGAACTGCCCGGGAAGTCCACTAACTGACTGGTAATCATACCACCCGTACAAGACTCGGCAACACTCAAGGTCAAGCCAGAATTCAGTAACTTAGTATGGATTTCCTCGGCAAGCGTTGCTTTATCTTCGGCGACAACCGCAGTACCCAACACCATTTTGATGTGCCCAGTCACTCGTGGTAGCAAAGCTATCGCCTTCTCACCGCGGGCAAAGATCTTGATTTCAATATGCGGCATGGAGGAGCGATAACCAATGGTAATCCCCTCAGGCAACTCCAATGGCTCAATTTTGTCGGCAAGGGAAGACTCGCCATGGCCTATGGTCAGCAACTTCTTCAATGCCACCTTAGCGTCGAGGTCAAACTCTTCACGGATAAAAGGAATAAATTGCTCCTTTACCATATGCTTGAGTTCAAATGGCACGCCAGGGGTGAAGAACAACCAGGCCCGATTCAACTTCACTCTAAATCCACAGGCCGTGCCGACGGGGTTATCCACCATCACTGCGGACTCAGGCAACATCGCCTGCTTCAAATTACTGACGGGCATCTCACGGTTATTGCGTGTAAACCAATCTTCTAAATGCTGACGCCATTCGCGATTCTCAACCAGAGACTCTCCCTTAGCCTTAGCCATTGCTTCGGCAGACATATCATCACTGGTAGGCCCCAAGCCGCCATTTACTAAGATGACATCGGCATGCAAGCTACGCTCTTGGAAAACCGCAATTAAATCCTCGAGGCGATCCCCCACAGTCACTCGTCGTTGGATCTCAATGCCATGTTCCATCATAGTGCTGGCAAACCAGGCCGCGTTAGTATCAACAATCTGACCCGACAGCACCTCTTCCCCAGTACAAATCATCTCTAACTTCATCATAGATCCTTAGCTACCCCAATAAATTACTGCATAAGGTAAGTAACCTCTGAAGTAATAGCAAGAGCCGCTATCGGCTGGTAGGGTTCCGTAGTGTGAAGAAAATAAGGCTGTAAGTCGCGATTTAGCGAACATTAGGAGTGTGCGAGTTAAAGAGGCTGAAAATTGGAATGAATGATTTCAAAATCACAATCTAAAAATGGCAAACGCCAAAAACAAAAAGCCAGCTTATTCAGCTGGCTTCATGCTCTCTTCACGAGAAAATTAGGCGCTTGGCGATGACCTACTCTCACATGGGGAGACCCCACACTACCATCGGCGCGATTGCGTTTCACTTCTGAGTTCGGGATGGGATCAGGTGGGACCACAATGCTATTGTCACCAAGCAAATTTGTTATTTACTACCCGTCTTATCTCATGCAGACAGTAAATTAAATTCGGAAAGCTGGTTTGAGTTGCACTTCTTAAGTGTTTGTATTCAAGCTAAGTACTCTTAGCAAAACCCATCTGGGTTGTATGGTTAAGCCTCTCGAGTCATTAGTATCAGTTAGCTCAACGCCTCACAACGCTTACACACCTGACCTATCAACGTCCTAGTCTCGAACGGCTCTTTAGTGGACTTATAGTCCAAGGGATGACTCATCTTGGGGCTCGCTTCCCGCTTAGATGCTTTCAGCGGTTATCGATTCCGAACATAGCTACCGGGCAATGCCATTGGCATGACAACCCGAACACCAGCGGTTCGTTCACTCCGGTCCTCTCGTACTAGGAGCAACTCCCCTCAATCATCCAACGCCCACGGCAGATAGGGACCGAACTGTCTCACGACGTTCTGAACCCAGCTCGCGTACCACTTTAAATGGCGAACAGCCATACCCTTGGGACCGACTTCAGCCCCAGGATGTGATGAGCCGACATCGAGGTGCCAAACACCGCCGTCGATATGAACTCTTGGGCGGTATCAGCCTGTTATCCCCGGAGTACCTTTTATCCGTTGAGCGATGGCCCTTCCATTCAGAACCACCGGATCACTATGACCTACTTTCGTACCTGCTCGACGTGTCTGTCTCGCAGTTAAGCTGGCTTATGCCATTGCACTAACCGTACGATGTCCGACCGTACTTAGCCAACCTTCGTGCTCCTCCGTTACTCTTTGGGAGGAGACCGCCCCAGTCAAACTACCCACCAGGCACTGTCCTTAACCCCGATTAGGGGCCCAAGTTAGAACATCAACACTACAAGGGTGGTATTTCAAGGACGACTCCATCAGAACTAGCGTTCCAACTTCAAAGTCTCCCACCTATCCTACACATGTAGGGTCAATGTTCAGTGCCAAGCTATAGTAAAGGTTCACGGGGTCTTTCCGTCTAGCCGCGGGTATACGGCATCTTCACCGCAATTTCAACTTCACTGAGTCTCGGCTGGAGACAGCGTGGCCATCATTACGCCATTCGTGCAGGTCGGAACTTACCCGACAAGGAATTTCGCTACCTTAGGACCGTTATAGTTACGGCCGCCGTTTACCGGGGCTTCGATCATGAGCTTCTCTTGCGATAACCCAATCAATTAACCTTCCGGCACCGGGCAGGCGTCACACCGTATACGTCATCTTGCGATTTTGCACAGTGCTGTGTTTTTGATAAACAGTTGCAGCCACCTGGTATCTGCGACTGCCGTCAGCTTAGGGAGCAAGTCCCATCACCAACAGCAGCGTACCTTCTCCCGAAGTTACGGTACCATTTTGCCTAGTTCCTTCAGCCGAGTTCTCTCAAGCGCCTTGGTATTCTCTACCCGACCACCTGTGTCGGTTTGGGGTACGATTCCCGCTAACCTGAAGCTTAGAAGATTTTCCTGGAAGCATGGCATCAACTACTTCATCCCCTTGGGGACTCGTCATCAGCTCTCAGTGTATAGTGACCCGGATTTGCCTAAGTCACCCACCTACCACCTTAAACGCGGACTACCAACGCCGCGCTAGCCTAGCCTTCTCCGTCTCTCCATCGCAGTTAGCGGAAGTACAGAAATATTAATCTGTTTCCCATCGACTACGCCTTTCGGCCTCGCCTTAGGGGTCGACTCACCCTGCCCCGATTAACGTTGGACAGGAACCCTTGGTCTTTCGGCGAGGGGGTTTTTCACCCCCTTTATCGTTACTCATGTCAGCATTCGCACTTCTGATACCTCCAGCGTGGGTTACCCCTTCACCTTCAACGGCTTACAGAACGCTCCTCTACCGCGCAACCCTAAAGGATTGCACCCGTAGCTTCGGTGGTATGTTTAGCCCCGTTACATCTTCCGCGCAGGCCGACTCGACTAGTGAGCTATTACGCTTTCTTTAAATGATGGCTGCTTCTAAGCCAACATCCTAGCTGTCTAAGCCTTCCCACATCGTTTCCCACTTAACATACACTTTGGGACCTTAGCTGACGGTCTGGGTTGTTTCCCTTTTGACGACGGACGTTAGCACCCGCCGTCTGTCTCCCGGATAGCACTCTTTGGTATTCGGAGTTTGCAAAGGGTTGGTAAGTCGGGATGACCCCCTAGCCTTAACAGTGCTCTACCCCCAAAGGTGTTCGTCCGAGGCGCTACCTAAATAGCTTTCGAGGAGAACCAGATATCTCCCGGTTTGATTGGCCTTTCACCCCCAGCCACAAGTCATCCGCTAATTTTTCAACATTAGTCGGTTCGGTCCTCCAGTTGATGTTACTCAACCTTCAACCTGCCCATGGCTAGATCACCGGGTTTCGGGTCTACGCCTTGCAACTAAACGCGCAGTTAACACTCGGTTTCCCTACGGCTCCGCTATTCGCTTAACCTCGCTACAAAACGTAAGTCGCTGACCCATTATACAAAAGGTACGCAGTCACGGTCTCAAGAACCGCTCCCACTGCTTGTACGTATACGGTTTCAGGTTCTATTTCACTCCCCTCACAGGGGTTCTTTTCGCCTTTCCCTCACGGTACTGGTTCACTATCGGTCAGTCAGGAGTATTTAGCCTTGGAGGATGGTCCCCCCATATTCAAACAGGATATCACGTGTCCCGCCTTACTCGTTTTCATCAAAGGTTAGTTTTCGTGTACGGGGCTATCACCCTGTGCCGCTGGACTTTCCAGACCATTCCACTAACACCCCTCTGACTTAAGGGCTAATCCCCGTTCGCTCGCCGCTACTAGGGGAATCTCGGTTGATTTCTTTTCCTAAGGGTACTTAGATGTTTCAGTTCCCCTCGTTTGCCTCGCAACGCTATGTATTCACGTTACGATAACAGCTTATGCTGCTGGGTTCCCCCATTCGGACATCGTTAGCTCAAATGCTTGTTACTAGCTCGCCAACGCTTTTCGCAAGTTACTACGTCCTTCATCGCCTCTGACTGCCAAGGCATCCACCGTATACGCTTAGTCGCTTAACCATACAACCCAAATGAGTTTCACTCACCTAGGTCGTTGCGACCAGCTGGTTTTACTTGTCTCATTTCCGACCAAGGAAATGGACTCGCCTTAGACTTGAATATTCAAGACACTTAAAAAGTGTTTTAAGAACTCAATTTTTTCGTATTAACACAACGACAGACATCATTGCATTAATTACTATCAGCTTTCCAAATTGTTAAAGAACAATGCTTACCGGCAAGCGGTGCATTTCGCTCTCCCTCCTCTTTCGAGAAGTTCAACAAGCCATCTGTGTGAACACTCAACAAACATCGAGTTAGTCGTATAGGTAAGGAGGTGATCCAGCCCCAGGTTCCCCTAGGGCTACCTTGTTACGACTTCACCCCAGTCATGAACCACAAAGTGGTGAGCGCCCTCCCGAAGGTTAAGCTACCCACTTCTTTTGCAGCCCACTCCCATGGTGTGACGGGCGGTGTGTACAAGGCCCGGGAACGTATTCACCGTGGCATTCTGATCCACGATTACTAGCGATTCCGACTTCATGGAGTCGAGTTGCAGACTCCAATCCGGACTACGACGAGCTTTGTGAGATTAGCTCCACCTCGCGGCTTTGCAACCCTCTGTACTCGCCATTGTAGCACGTGTGTAGCCCTACTCGTAAGGGCCATGATGACTTGACGTCGTCCCCACCTTCCTCCGGTTTATCACCGGCAGTCTCCCTAGAGTTCCCGCCATTACGCGCTGGCAAATAAGGATAGGGGTTGCGCTCGTTGCGGGACTTAACCCAACATTTCACAACACGAGCTGACGACAGCCATGCAGCACCTGTCTCAGAGTTCCCGAAGGCACTAAGCTATCTCTAGCGAATTCTCTGGATGTCAAGAGTAGGTAAGGTTCTTCGCGTTGCATCGAATTAAACCACATGCTCCACCGCTTGTGCGGGCCCCCGTCAATTCATTTGAGTTTTAACCTTGCGGCCGTACTCCCCAGGCGGTCTACTTAATGCGTTAGCTTGAGAGCCCAGTGTTCAAGACACCAAACTCCGAGTAGACATCGTTTACGGCGTGGACTACCAGGGTATCTAATCCTGTTTGCTCCCCACGCTTTCGTGCCTGAGCGTCAGTCTTTGTCCAGGGGGCCGCCTTCGCCACCGGTATTCCTCCAGATCTCTACGCATTTCACCGCTACACCTGGAATTCTACCCCCCTCTACAAGACTCTAGTTTGCCAGTTCGAAATGCAATTCCCAGGTTGAGCCCGGGGCTTTCACATCTCGCTTAACAAACCGCCTGCGCACGCTTTACGCCCAGTAATTCCGATTAACGCTTGGACCCTCCGTATTACCGCGGCTGCTGGCACGGAGTTAGCCGGTCCTTCTTCTGTAGGTAACGTCACAGCTGCAAGGTATTAACTTACAACCTTTCCTCCCTACTGAAAGTGCTTTACAACCCGAAGGCCTTCTTCACACACGCGGCATGGCTGCATCAGGGTTTCCCCCATTGTGCAATATTCCCCACTGCTGCCTCCCGTAGGAGTCTGGGCCGTGTCTCAGTCCCAGTGTGGCTGATCATCCTCTCAGAACAGCTAGGGATCGTCGCCTTGGTGAGCCATTACCTCACCAACTAGCTAATCCCACCTAGGTTCATCCAATCGCGGAAGGCCCGAAGGTCCCCTCCTTTCCCCCGTAGGGCGTATGCGGTATTAGCAGTCGTTTCCAACTGTTATCCCCCACGACTGGGCAGATCCCTAGGCATTACTCACCCGTCCGCCGCTCGCCACCTCAGGAGTAAACTCCCTTGTGCTGCCGCTCGACTTGCATGTGTTAGGCCTGCCGCCAGCGTTCAATCTGAGCCATGATCAAACTCTTCAATTAAAAGTTTTGTGAACCCTAAGGTTCGGCTCAATGAATTCTGATTTGTCGTTTCAACCCGAAAGTCAAAACAAACTGTACATATTGCTATGAACACTCATTCATTGATTTAAATTTTGATTACTCGCCAAACGGCAGAGTAATTTCGATTAACTCAACACCTGTGAGTGTCCACACAGATTTCTTGTTTAGATTGTTAAAGAGCATTTGACCTCAGCTTTCGCGTTACCGCTCAGCGGGTCAGGGCTGCGTATTCTACGCATTTCCCGTGTCGCGTCAAGGCGTTTTTGCAAACTTCTTGATGCTTTCGAATCAACTGCACATTTTGCATTCGATTCTCACTGATACCGCGTTCGCTTTCGCTGTCTGCCGTGTCAGTGGATGCGCATTATAGGCAGCAGAACTTTTTGCGCAAGGGCTTTTTTGAAGTTTTTTGCATTATTTTTCAAATGCCTTTTTACACCCAAATTAGGCACAAGCTACCCACGAGTTATACCCATAGTTATCCACAGCCGCTGTATTTATCACCACTAAGTGCAGCTCAAAATCGCTAAGTGAAACAATTTATCACTCAATACAGACGCGTGGTTGCAATATTAAAGAAGGAATAAAGATGAAATTCGGCAATGAGGATAGAAAAGGTAAATAGAGGAAGTCGCGACCTTATACTTATTATAGCTATATAAAGTATAAGGTCGCGCAACGCGCGCTTACTTGTGGTGTTAGTTAGCACTCCACAGTAACTGGCCGCAATCGGTAAGATCGTACCCACCTAATAACGAAGCCATTTGGCGCGTATGCCCGCTACTTAACATAGTAAAGAGCTGTTGCAGTTGTCTGCGGAAGTAAATGCTTTGGGGCATCACAAAGTCGAAGGACTCTTTGACGAGAGGCACGAAGCTTAAGCCGCTCTCTAGGGCAACGGATTGGCAACCGAAACCAATGTCGGCATCACCCCGCGCGATATATCCTGCAAGTTCACGTTCGCTATAGGCCGTTAGCACCACATTGAGTTGATCTAAACGTGCCCCTTGCTTTAATAGCCATTGTTCTAGATGTTGCTGACTACCAGCGCCACCTTGGCGACTGACCCAACGCCAGGGTAAGGTGAGTACCTTATCCTCTTCTTGGCATCTGTGGTGCATATCGGTACGCATGATCAAGCCTTGCTGGCGGGAATAACCATGCACCATGATCCATTGTTGGTGGTTTTGATAACCTTTAAGTAAGGCTGGATGACGGATATTCCTATCCTCCATGCTACCCCAGTGCAGGGTACAAACGTCGGCATAGCCCTTTGCTAATAGCTCTAACCCGAGGCGCGAGCCCGTTGCGCTGTAACTGATCAGTTCACGGCTCCCTACCTGTGCCATCAAGCGCGCCACTAACATAGAAAGCAGAGGATCATCGCTGCCAGTGATCAAGAGCCGGTCGGTTAACATACCGCTGTGGCAGGAGTCCATCACCCAGCGGTCAATTAGAACCTTAGGGAATAACCATTTACCGGTGATTTTCGTTGCAGGCAGAATTCGGTCATTCGCCATAGCGTAGACTTTCTTCTCGTTCAGATCTAAATACTCAGCAACCTGCTTCGCGCTCATGTAAATCAATTCACTGGCGGATGTCATCTTATATCCTTGTCGTCCTATCTCTTCTAAATTCAACCGATACCATCATTAGCAGCTTATTTGCCTACAGTGGTATTCGCATCAAATTCGATGTTTTCACTACCGTGATAGATCAAAAAGTGGCGCCCTTTCGCTCGGGCAATAATGGTGATGCCCAGCTGCTGCGCAAGCTCTAGCCCCATTTGCGTCACGCCACTGCGCGATAGCAAAACGGGGATCCCCATCTTGGCAACCTTGATCACCATCTCCGAGGTGAGTCGCCCCGTGGTATAGAAAATCTTGTTATCGCCCCGATCCTGAGCCAACCACATATCGCCCGCTAAGGTGTCCACAGCATTGTGGCGCCCGACATCTTCTACGAAGGCAAGAATTTGGTCGTTCTCGCAGACACCACAGCCATGAACGGCGCCGGCATTCTTATAAGTGTCATTATATTCATTGATATTTTTAAGCAAACTGTAGAGCGTACTTTGCTTCAGGCTTGGTGTGGGCAGCTGGATATCATCTAAATCCTGCATAAAACTGCCATAAACTGTTCCTTGGCCACAGCCTGAAGTCACGGTTTTTTCTGATAATTTTTGCTCGATATCGGCAGTTTGCTCGCGGGTTAACACGGCGGCGGAGTTCACATCCCAATCGACAATCACTGAGTCCAACTGGCTAACATCGGAAATAAAGCCTTGATTTTTAAGATAGCCTAACGCAAGCGACTCGGGTTTAGCCCCTAAGGTCATTAAGGTCACAATCGGACGCCAGTTCAGGTAAACCGTTAAAGGTCGCTCACAGGCAACATGCTTATCGATCACTTCACCCGATTCGTCTACGGCTTTGACGGCAATCGTTAACGGCACTTCAGCCTGGGTTTTCACAAAAGTGAAGGCTGGTTTCGCTGGCGATGGGTGGTCATTGGGCTGTGCTTGCTGAGCAATATTAGAACTATTATCAGAAATCATAATGTTACCGCTTTACGTGTGATGGCATCAGCATAGCAATATTTATACCTAGGTATGAAACTCTGGGCTAAATGCGTGATCCGTCGCAATTATGAATATTCCAGTGGGCGTAAATGTCCCAGACAAAATGACCCATTAGACAAAATGTCCTAAATTTACCCTTATTTTGATGATCCACCTCAAACAAATACCCCCTGTTTAATGGCATTAATATTGCAGTGACCTTTTATCGCAATCAGTAGGGGAAAGAGAACCGTTCGCTCAGGTTCGCCCCTCTCGGCTGAAACGGAGAGACAATGCAACATACCACTAGTGTTTGGCCAATGTACGTTTCGCTCAAAAAAGTAGAGAAACAAATGGGTCGTTGGACCTCAGTACAATGGGAAATCGATCATCTACTGCCCGCCACCCACGAAGCTCCCGAAGGCGCAACCTTAGTACTGCTAGAACTGCACAAAGACGAGCGCGCCAGTTATCGCATCAACCTCGACATGGATAATGCCATGCTGTACTTGGTCTGCGATGAAATGGCAGACGGCACTTGGGTACCCGCGCTACTCTCGGCGGATCAAAACGTGGCGGCAGGCTGCCTTGAAGGCAACACCCCCGTTATCAACATGCTGATGCCAGAGGCGATCGCCTGCTGGATTGAAGCCTTTATCACCCAATACGGCGAAGTTGAAATCGCCGCATATCGCCGCAAGCATGTCGACCACCGTAAAAACCAAGGCCCTAGCCGCGACCCATTGCGGAGGGACTAATGGCTGACTCAACCCCAAAGGCTAACGGCTTTTTTAGCCGTTGGAGCCAGCGCCGTGAGCAGGTCGCCGCCGAAGAAGCCGCACTTGCAGCTCAAACGGCCGAAAAAACCGCGGAAGCAAACTTAAATACCACAACTGAGCCCACCGTGGTTGAGCCTGCCGCGCCGACTTCTGAACCTCAGGATACCCTCCCACAAACCGATGAGGATCCCAACCGCCTCCTCACCGCGGAAGAGTTGCCCAATCCCGAAGAAATTGAGATTGGCGGCAGCTTTGCTAAGTTTATGGGAGCCAATGTTGACCCAGCGGCCAAAACGGCGGCGCTACGAGCCTTGTGGAAACAGCCCCATTTCAATGAGATAGATGGTCTCTTGGAATATGCGCTCGACTACAGTAATCAGCCCAAGCTGACGCCAGAGGTGTCCGCCGAGTTAGCCCAAAAAGTATTCCGTTTTATCACCAAAGAGAATGAAGAGTCAGACGAAGATCCGACCTCAATCCCCAGCGATGCGGTGGTGAATACAGAAAATGCAATGGAATCAAAAAACAGTGATGTCGAAACCGAATTAGCAAACACTCAGATCACGGACAATTTGGATGGGGAGACTGATGACCTACCCCAAAATGCACCAGAGCCAGTCGCTCAGATGCAAAAGCCTGTTGTTTAATGTCAGTTTAGCTAATTTTTATGTCCATAACTTTGGTATGTGAATTGCTGTACTAAGGGATAAAAACTTAGATAAAAGCAGAAAAGGCAAGGACTTAGTCTCAAATTACCGCCTAAATCTGCAGCAAAACAGCTATAAAAGAGCAGCCAAAGTACTGTTCAGGAACGCAATGTGAGCACTCATTTGATGACCAATCAAACCCAGCTTGCGCTAAAACAAGCGCGGCAAAATGTGTTAGCCCAAACGCAGATTTTACAGAATCTGATCCCGCCAACAGTGAGCTACACCACTGAAGGCACTGTGCTAATTATTGGCCCTGAGGATCTGGCACGCCTCGCGGCGGACAAATTGTCCACTATGGCGAGCCGTGTGATTTTGGCTAACGAAGCGATTACCAGCCAAGATGAAACCCACCTTGAACAGGTGATGGCTGCGTCGAC
The DNA here is from genome assembly GCF_019457435.1 of Shewanella sp. FJAT-51649. Taxonomy (NCBI): domain Bacteria; kingdom Pseudomonadati; phylum Pseudomonadota; class Gammaproteobacteria; order Alteromonadales; family Shewanellaceae; genus Shewanella; species Shewanella sp. FJAT-51649. The sequence continues at coordinate 4,508,084 of NZ_CP080411.1, forward strand.
GGATGTCGAAAGCTACTACAACAAACTCATTGGCATTAAAGGATTTTTAGGTCAATTCCAAGTCAGCGTCGAGCATCAAAATGGCGCGGCTGAATTGAGTGTTGTCGCCATTCGTAAACCTCATTTTGATTTGATCCTCGATTTAAGCTGCACACCTTGCTTGAATTTAGAAATGCTGCCGCCGGGCTATTTCTATGTCGGTCAAGACCAAGCCAAACTGGCCGATGCGCTGGAGCAACTGCCCGAACTGGTGGGCCAGTTTGATAAACCCCGTTACGTTAAAATTAATGCCGATCTGTGCGCCCATGATCGTAATGGCATCAACGGTTGTAACCGTTGCCTCAATTTCTGCCCCGCCGATGCGATTAGCAGTGTTGCGAAGAAAATTGAGGTCGACCCTTACCTCTGCCACGGCGCTGGCAGCTGTGCGAGCGCCTGCCCGACGGGTGCGATTGGTTACGACTTACCGACGCCACAGGCACTGCATTCTTACCTGAATAAGATTATCAACCGTTACCGTGAGCAAGCCCAAACCGCCCCCGTGATCCTATTCCACGACAACGCGGTTGGCGCTAGCTTGATAGGTGACGACTTAGCCGGGGATGTGCTCCCCGTTGCCCTCGAAGAAATCACCGTTGCCAGCATTGACCATTGGTTAGCGGCTTTGGCTTGGGGCGCACGCCAAGTGTTAATCCTCAATACCGAGGCGACAGCTCCCACACTCACGCAAATGTTGAAAGGTGAACTCGCTTTAGCCAACAGCATGTTAGATGAAATCGGCCAACCGCAGCGCCTGAGCCTTATCGACCCAAGCATGCTAACGAATTTAGAGCCGCTGCTCGATATCAGCCTCGATTGGCCGGTGATTGTGCCGGGCGCTTTTGCATCGACCACCAAACGTAACACCTTGTTTGACGCGATTGACCATCTGAACAGCCAGGCAGGTGAAATCAACAGTAGTTTAAGTATCAACAACGTCCCCTACGGCAAAGTCAGCGTCAATGTCGAGAAATGTACTCTGTGTATGTCCTGCGTGGCGATTTGCCCCACCATGGCATTGCAAGATGGTGGCGACAAACCTGCACTACACTTTATTGAGCAAAACTGTGTTCAATGTGGCTTATGTGAGGCGGCGTGTCCTGAAAAGGTCATCAGCCTGACGCCACAAATTAACTTTGATAAAGCTGCTCGTCAGCAATTACAAACCCTGAAAGAAGAAGCCCCATTCGAATGTATTCGCTGCGGCTCTCCTTTTGCGACCCAATCTATGGTGCATCGGATGCTGGATATGGTCGGCGCGCACAGCGCATTCTCAGCCAATATTGAACGACTGAAAATGTGTGGCGATTGCCGGGTAAAAGACATGTTTGAAGACATTCTTCAAGATCCTGAAAAGCAACTGCGATAAGAGATCCGCTATGACCGAATCAGTAAGACAAGTATCAGAAAACGATCAGTTGAGAGCCGATATCTATCAACTGTTGGCCGCCCTGTTGCGTCGCCATCCAAGCCCTGAATTGCTGCAATTTTTGGCCAATCTTGAAATCGATGCCAATGAAGACAATGAGATGACCAAGGCTTGGTTATCCCTGCAATTAGCCGCCCAGCAGTTCAGCAGTGAACAATTAGAAGATGAGTATTTTGCCCTGTTCCTCGGTGTGGGTTGCGGCGAAATCCTACCCTATGGCAGCTGGTTTATGACAGGCTCACTGATGGATAAACCGCTGGCATTATTGCGTAACGACTTAATGCAACTCGGTTTTGAACGTGAAGAAAACGTCAAAGAACCCGAGGATCATGTGGCCGCGCTGTGCGAAGTCATGGGCATCTTGATCCTTGAAGCGCCAGGCTACCGTCAATTGGCATTCTATCAACGCCACATCGGCAGTTGGATTCAACGCTTCTGCGACGCCGTCAGCAAAGCCCCAAGCGCGGCGTTTTATGCCACGGTCGCCCATCTTGCGAAGGCATTTTTCGAGATGGAAGCCACCGAATTTGAACAACTGAGTTTAGACATTCCCGTCAATTGCCCCGGCAGTGCGGAGCTACAACCCGCCGCCAGCGATTTAGAAAAACAAGTGGAATTAATGAACTAAACTTAAAACGGTTGGCGATACGCAGATTCAGTGCCTATCGCGTTTTAGTTTGATAGGCAAAGGTGGACTTAAGGTTCACCTTTGCCACAAAAAGGAAGCTTAGGCTTCCACAGTAACCGAGGTGGTCGTGGTATGCATCACCTCATCCAGTAACACAAGGAGACACTATGAAGAAGCAAGCTTCCGACATGGGCCGTCGTCAATTGCTCAAAGCATTGGCACTCGGCAGTGCGGCTGGCGCGGTTGCGACTGTCAGTAGCCAAGCTCTGGCTGCCACCCCAACAGTTGCCCCAAGCGAACCTAAGAGTGACAACTATCGCGAAACCGACCATATCCGTAACTACTATGCGTCGTTGAACAACTAACCAGAGGAGTGTGTGTGATGCGATTAACCCGCAAAACAGACCAAGTCGTCGAGCCCAAAGTGCCCGCCCTCGGTCTTAATCGTCGCCAATTCTTAAAATCTGCAGGTCTTGCCACTGGTGGTATTGCCGCCGCGTCTATGCTTGGCACAGGTATGATGCGTAAAGCACAGGCGCAGGAACATATCCCCCATAATGCACCGACTGAAGTCAAGCGTACCATCTGCTCTCACTGCGCTGTGGGTTGTGGTATCTATGCCGAAGTGCAAAACGGTGTGTGGACAGGTCAAGAACCCGCGTTCGATCATCCATTTAACCAAGGCGGCCACTGCGCGAAAGGGGCTGCACTGCGTGAACACGGCCACGGTGAAAAACGCCTGAAATACCCAATGAAGTTAGAAGGCGGTAAGTGGAAGAAGATCTCTTGGGATCAAGCTATCAATGAAGTGGGCGATAAAATGACGGCGATTCGTCAAGAATCGGGTCCAGACTCTATCTACTTTATGGGTAGTGCTAAGTTCTCTAACGAACAGGCTTACTTATATCGCAAACTCGCGGCACTGTGGGGCACAAACAACGTCGACCACTCAGCCCGTATTTGTCACTCTACCACGGTAGCCGGTGTTGCTAACACTTGGGGCTACGGTGCGCAAACCAACTCGTTAAACGATATCCGCAACTCTAAGTGCATCATGTTCGTGGGTTCAAACCCAAGTGAAGCACACCCTGTCGCCATGCAACACATTCTGGTGGCAAAAGAGCGCGGCGCTAAGATTATCGTTGTTGACCCCCGTTTCACCCGTACTGCAGCCAAGTCTGACGAATACGTGCATATCCGCCCAGGTACCGATATCCCCTTCATCTATGGTCTGTTATGGCACATTTTTGAAAACGGCTGGGAAGATAAAGAGTTCATCAATCAACGTGTTTACGGCATGGAACGTATTCGCGATGAAGTGAAAAAATATACCCCTGAGGAAGTCGAAAACGTTGCAGGCGTGCCTAAGGCGCAAATGTATCGTATCGCAAAAATGTTAGCCGAAACCAAACCAGGCACCATCGTATGGTGTATGGGCGGTACTCAGCACCACGTCGGTAACGCCAACACCCGTTCATACTGTATTTTACAGTTAGCGCTGGGCAACATGGGCGTATCTGGCGGCGGTACCAACATTTTCCGTGGTCACGATAACGTGCAAGGTGCAACAGACTTTGGTCTGTTATTCGACAACTTACCCGGTTACTACGGTTTAACCTCTGGCGCTTGGGCTCACTGGTCTGGCGTTTGGGACTTAGATCCAAAATGGGTTGCTGGCCGTTTCGACCAAGGCGAATACTTAGGTCAAACGCCACAAACCTCAACGGGTATCCCCTGCTCTCGCTGGCACGACGGTGTACTAGAAGATAAAACCAAGATCGCGCAGAAGGACAATATCCGTCTGGCGTTCTTCTGGGGTCAATCAGTTAACACCGAAACCCGTGGCCGTGAAGTGCGTGAAGCGCTGAACAAGTTAGATACTGTGGTCGTTGTCGACCCAATCCCAACGATGGCCGGTGTTATGCACCAGCGTAAAGATGGGGTATATCTGCTCCCAGCGGCGACCCAATTTGAAACCTACGGCTCAGTGTCTGCCACTAACCGTTCGATTCAATGGCGCTCTAAAGTCATCGAGCCACTGTTTGAGTCTCTGCCTGACCACGTGATCATGTATAAACTGGCGAAAAAGCTGGGTATCGAAAAAGAATTCTGTAAGCACATCCAAGTCAATGGCGAAGAGCCATTGATTGAAGATGTGACTCGCGAGTTCAACAAAGGTATGTGGACCGTCGGTTACACAGGTCAAAGCCCTGAACGTTTGAAAATGCACCAAGAAAACTGGGGCACCTTCGATGTAAACAGCCTGACCGCACCGGGCGGCCCAGCTAAAGGTGAAGTTTACGGCTTACCTTGGCCATGCTGGGGTACACCAGAAATGAAACACCCTGGTACCCAAATTCTTTACGATCAATCTAAAGAAGTGAAAGACGGTGGCGGTAATTTCCGTGCCCGTTATGGTGTTGAACACAATGGCGTCAGCATTCTTGCCAACGGTTCATTCTCTAAAGGCAGTGAAATTCAAGATGGTTATCCTGAGTTTACCGCCGACATGCTCAAGCAATTGGGTTGGTGGGATGACTTAACCGAAGACGAGAAGAAACTGGCCGAAGGCAAAAACTGGAAGACAGACCTGTCTGGCGGTATCCAACGTGTTGCTATCAAGCACGGCTGTATTCCTTTCGGTAACGCGAAGGCACGTTGTATCGTGTGGACTTTCCCAGACGATATCCCGCTGCACCGCGAGCCACTCTACACTCCTCGTCGTGACTTAGTCGCTAAGTACCCAACCTACGAAGACCGTATGGTTGCTCGTCTACCGACCCTGTATAAGTCAATTCAGGATAAGGACTTTACCCAAGGCTTCCCACTGACACTGACCTCGGGTCGTTTAGTGGAATACGAAGGTGGTGGTGAAGAATCTCGTTCTAACCCTTGGTTGGCCGAGCTACAACAAGAAATGTTTATCGAAATGAACCCGGCAGACGCTGCTGACCGTGGTATCCGTGACGGTGACAATGTCTTTGTTCATAGCCCTGAAGGCGCCAAGATCACAGTGAAGGCAATGGTGACACCACGGGTTGTTCCGGGTGAATGTTTTATGCCATACCACTTCGCCGGTATCTTCGAAGGTGAAAACCTCGCGAAGAATTACCCAGAAGGTACAGTACCTTATGTACAAGGTGAATCGGCAAACACCATTTTAACTTACGGCTATGACGTTGTGACTCAGATGCAAGAAACTAAGTCCAGCCTTTGCCAAGTTAGCAAAGCCTAACCTACTTGATGAGGAGATAAGCCATTATGGCAGTCATGAAATTTTTGTGTGACACCAAACGCTGCATCGAGTGTAACGGCTGCGTCACAGCATGTAAAAACGAAAACGACTCCGCGCTTGAGTGGGGTATTCAACGTCGCCGCGTGGTGACGATTAACGATGGTCAACCGGGTGAAGCATCGATTTCAGTCGCATGTATGCACTGTACCGACGCACCTTGCATGGCCGTATGTCCGGCAGATTGTTTCTACCGAACCGACGATGGCATTGTGCTACACAACAAAGATACCTGTATCGGTTGTGGCTACTGCTTCTATGCCTGTCCGTTTGGTGCACCACAATTTCCGAAGAAAACCGCCTTCGGTAGCCGCGGTAAAATGGACAAGTGTACTTTCTGTGCCGGTGGCCCAGAAGAAACCTTCTCTGAAGCCGAGCATAAAAAGTACGGTGCAAACCGTATTGCTGAAGGCAAGCTACCTATGTGTGCTGAGCTTTGTTCAACCAAAGCGCTGCTTGCGGGTGATGCGGAAGTGGTATCAAACATCTACCGTCAACGTATGGCCTCTCGAGGCAATCCTAACGTGATTTGGGGTTACAACCCAAAGACCGGTGAGATTAACTAAGCAGAGTGAAGGTTAGGGAGTCATCCCTAACCTCTGGCAAGGAGTGAAAATGTTAAACAAACAGTTAAACAAATCACTGCGCAGTCTGTTTGCTCTGATGGTACTCGTGATGGGATTGGGCCTAGGTTCAGTAATGAGCGTAAGCCCAGTACAGGCAAGTGATCAGCAATCGAGTCAACAACAGGCGAAAGCGCAAACCAGCGAAGCCGATCTGTGGCGCGCGGTAAAGTCGGGTGAAACTGGCTATACCACGGCTAAAGGGGTCGAAACTGGGGTGTTGATTAACGTTGCCGGCAACCAAGGTAAAGAACTGAGAAACCAATACATCACCCCGATTATGGCCTTAGCTGTAACGGGTGTGTTTGGCGCTTTCTTACTGTTTTATCTGGTGAATGGTCCTTCAAGACTCAGCCACGGCTTTTCAGGCAAGATGGTGGCACGTTGGTCTAAGGCGGATCTGTGGATCCACTGGATCATGGCAATTAGCTGTCTCACGCTGATGTTTACCGGCTTAACCATTATGCTCGGTAAGCATGTTGTGCAAGAGCTGCTAGGGCCGGACATCTGGGCACCGCTAATCTACGGCAGTAAAACCGTGCACGACTGGGCTGGTCCCATCTTTATCATGGCGTGGATTGTCTGCGTGGTGAAATGGATGCCGCTACAAACCTTTAAGATGTACGATCTTAAATGGTTCTTAGTGGTCGGTGGCTATATCAACTTTGGCCCATTCAAAGGCAAACACCCTGACAGTGGTTTTGCTAACGCTGGTGAAAAAATGTGGTTCTGGACACTGACCCTATTCGGGCTGTTTATCAGTGTGTCTGGCATCATGTTGGTATTACCCGGCTTAGATCTACCCCGTGAAGCCTCGATGGGCGCGCTGCTGATCCACTCGATCAGTGCCGTTATCCTGATTGCCTTTACCATAGTGCATATCTGGATGGCGACCGTACTCAGTGAAGGCGGTATGGAGTGTATGAAGTCAGGCTATTGTGATGAAAACTGGGCCATCCAGCACCACAATTTATGGTATGACGAAATCAAAGCCAACGGCAGTCTGCGTTATAAAGACTAACTAAAGCCTAATGCTTTACCCCAATAAAAACACCTCGCACTGCGGGGTGTTTTTTTACCTAAAGCTCAAACAACAAACCATTAACAAGCGTTTCATTTTCATCCGAAAATCGACCCATTTTTTCGCGCTCACACAAGTGCTGAAACCATGAGCGAGTTAACGCTTTTGCATCAGCGCGCCTGCCTGTCCGGCTGCAAACTGTTCTAGATCAAATCCTACTCAATCTTTTCCTACTATATTGCCCTCACGCGCGATGATTAACGGCAAGCAAGATGATTTCATTATCTTTTCCACCTCTAATCTTCACTTTTTGATAACAAGTTAAACCCCTCGAAAAGTCGCGCCATCCAAGAACCATAACCCCTCATTCAGGAGTCAGCATGAAGCAACAACCTAGCGATTTATCTCGCCGTTCTTTGCTTAAAGCACTCACCGTTGGCAGCGTTGCCGGCGCCGCAATTGCCGCTACCGGCATGAGCGCAGCCCAAGCCAGCGAGAGCAGCAAGGTAACAACCAAAGAGCCTAAGGGTTACCACGAAACTGCGCACATTATCAGCTATTACGATAGCCTGCGTAGCTAATCTAGGAGAAGTCAGCGATGAAGTTAACTCGCAAGTCCGATGTCGCCCAAGTGGCCGACAAACCGACGTTAGGCATTAGCCGTCGTCAATTTATGAAGCAAGCAGGTATTACTACCGGTGGTATCGCAGCCGCTTCTCTCTTGGGTACTGGCATGATGCGCCGCGCAGAAGCCAAAGATGTGCCACACGACGCGCCGATCGAAGTTAAACGTACGATTTGTAGTGCCTGTGCTGTGGGTTGTGGTCTGTATGCCGAAGTGCAAAATGGTGTGTGGACAGGTCAAGAGCCCGCATTCGATCACCCATTCAATGCTGGCGGTCACTGCGCCAAAGGTGCTGCACTGCGTGAGCATGGCCACGGTGAAAAACGCCTGAAATACCCAATGAAATTGGTTGATGGCAAGTGGAAAAAAATCTCTTGGGAAGATGCGATTAACGAAGTGGGCGACCAAATGCTCAACATTCGTAAAGAATCTGGCCCAGACTCTGTGTACTTCATGGGTAGCGCTAAGTTCTCTAACGAAGGCTGCTATATGTACCGCAAACTCGCGGCCATGTGGGGCACAAACAACGTCGACCACTCTGCTCGTATTTGTCACTCTACCACGGTAGCCGGTGTTGCTAACACTTGGGGTTACGGTGCGCAAACTAACTCTTTCAACGACATTCAGAATGCCAATGCCATCTTCCTGATCGGGGCAAACCCAGCGGAAGCGCATCCAGTATCGATGCAGCATATTCTGATCGCCAAAGAGAAAAACAACGCGAAAATCATCGTTGTTGACCCACGTTTCTCTCGCACTGCCGCGCACTCAGATCTGCACTGCGCGATTCGTCCAGGTACCGACATTCCCTTTATCTACGGTATGTTATGGCACATTTTCGAAAACGGTTGGGAAGATAAAACCTTTATCCAACAACGCGTATTCGAGATGGAAACCATCCGCGAAGAAGTGAAAAAGTTCCCACCTAAAGAAGTGGCGGATATCACTGGCGTGAGCGAAGAAGTGGTTTATCAAGCCGCAAAACTGATGGCAGAAAACCGTCCAGGTACTGTGATTTGGTGTATGGGTGGTACTCAGCACCACGTCGGTAACGCTAACACCCGTGCTTACTGTATTCTGCAATTAGCCTTAGGCAACATGGGCGTTTCTGGCGGCGGTACTAACATTTTCCGTGGCCACGACAACGTACAAGGCGCGACTGACTTAGGTCTGCTGTTCGACAACTTGCCAGGTTATTACGGTTTAACCTCAGCCGCTTGGACTCACTGGACCCATGTGTGGGATCTGGATATGGAGTGGGTGAAGAGCCGCTTCGATCAAAACGCCTATTTAGGCAAAGATCCAATGACCACCCCAGGTATTCCTTGTTCTCGCTGGCACGATGGCGTGTTAGAAGACAAGAGCAAGCTGGCACAGAAAGACAACATCCGTATGGCCTTCTTCTGGGGTCAATCGGTCAACACTGAAACCCGTCAACGTGAAGTGCGTGATGCCTTAGACAAGATGGACACAGTCGTGGTTGTCGATCCATTCCCAACCATGGCGGGTGTTATGCACCGTCGTAAGAATGGCGTGTATCTGTTACCTGCTGCGACTCAGTTTGAAACTCAAGGTTCAGTGTCTAACTCAGGCCGTTCTATCCAATGGCGTGAGCAGGTTATCCAACCTTTATTCGAGTCAAAAACCGACATCGAAATCATGTACCGTTTAGCGCAAAAACTCGGTATCGCCGAGCAATACACTAAACGCATCGCCAAAGAAAACGGCTTACCTGTTATCGAAGAGATCACCCGCGAAATCAACCGCGGCATGTGGACCATCGGTATGACAGGTCAAAGCCCTGAGCGTATCAAGCTGCACACCCAAAACTGGGGCACTTTCAGCAACAAAACGCTCGAAGCCGCTGGCGGCCCAGCGAAGGGCGAAACCTACGGTTTACCTTGGCCATGTTGGGGCACACCAGAAGCTAAACACCCTGGTACCCAAATTCTGTATAACCAATCCAAACACGTTAAAGACGGCGGCGGTAACTTCCGTGCTCGTTATGGCGTTGAATACAATGGTAAAAACCTGCTGGCCGAAGGCTCTTTCTCTAAAGGTGCCGAGATCCAAGACGGTTACCCAGAATTTACCGATAAGCTGCTGAAGCAACTCGGTTGGTGGGATGACCTGACTGCGGAAGAAAAAGCCGAAGCAGAAGGCCGCAACTGGAAGACCGACTTATCAGGCGGTATCGTGCGCGTAGCTATAAAGCACGGTTGTATTCCATTTGGTAACGCTAAAGCCCGTTGTATTGTTTGGACTTTCCCAGACCAAGTGCCAGTTCACCGCGAGCCGTTATACACAGCACGCCGTGACTTAGTGGCTAAATACCCAACCTACGACGATATGCAAGTTCATCGTCTGCCAACACTGTACAAGTCAATCCAAGAGAAAGACTTCAGCGGCAAGTACCCACTGGTACTGACCTCTGGTCGTTTAGTGGAATACGAAGGTGGTGGTGAAGAATCTCGTTCTAACCCATGGCTGGCTGAGCTTCAACAGGAAATGTTTGTTGAAATCAACCCAAGTGACGCAGCCGATCGCGGTATCCGCAACGGTGAGTTTGTGTGGTTAGAGGGCGCCGAAGGTGGCCGCATTAAAGTACAAGCTCTGGTAACGCCACGCGTTAAACCAGGTGTGACCTTTATGCCATACCACTTTGCGGGTGTGATGCACGGTGAAAGCTTAGCGCCTAACTACCCTGAGGGCACTGTGCCTTACGTTATCGGTGAATCCGCTAACACGGCACTGACCTATGGTTATGACCCTGTGACTCAAATGCAGGAAACCAAAGCGTCGCTCTGTCAGATCGTTAAAGCGTAAGTGCAGCTTAAGCTAGGAGAATTGCCACTATGGCTACAATGAAATTTTTGTGTGACACCAAGCGCTGCATCGAATGTAACGGCTGTGTCACCGCATGTAAAAACGAAAACGATTCCGCTCTCGAGTGGGGTATCCAACGCCGCCGCGTCGTGACTATCAACGATGGTCAACCCGGTGAAGCTTCAATCTCTGTCGCCTGTATGCATTGCTCAGACGCGCCATGTATGGCGGTTTGCCCAGCAAACTGCTTCTACAGAACCGAAGACGGCATTGTGCTACACAACAAAGATGCCTGTATTGGTTGCGGTTACTGCTTGTACGCCTGCCCATTTGGCGCACCACAGTTCCCGAAAAAAGGTGCCTTTGGTAGCCGCGGTAAGATGGATAAATGTACCTTCTGTGCCGGTGGCCCAGAAGAAAACCACTCAGAGGCAGAGCGCCAGAAGTACGGTTCAAACCGTATTGCCGAAGGCAAACTGCCAATGTGCGCAGAACTATGTGCGACTAAGGCCCTGTTAGCGGGTGATGCAGAAGTGGTTTCTAGCATCTTCCGTGAGCGTGTGGCTTACCGTGGCGCTAAAAACGCGGCTTGGAATTAATTCAGGTCACAGGATCTGTCCACAGACTTAGCTTGGCGCCTGCTAGCAGGCGCCACTAAGCGAGAGAGGATGTATGATGAACAAATGGTTCAAACACATAGGTTTAGCCATAGCACTGCTGTTTAGTGCCGTGTGTCTAGCCAATGGTGGTGATGAACAGGCGCTCCAACCTCAAGCCTCTGATGCCCAAATTTGGGCACAGCTGAAGGACGGCGCCACGGGATACACTACCTCCCAAAGCGAGTTCCACGCACAACCGATCAATACCTATGATCTGCGTGTACTGGAGCTGCGTAGCGACTGGTTAGCACCGGCCTTAATGGCGGCGTTATTCGGCATGATCATTATCTTTGTCTTATTTATCAAGGTGAACGGCATCTCCAAGCTACACCATGGTTTTTCGGGCAAGCTAGTGCATCGCTGGTCAAAGTTTGACGTTTCAATCCACTGGTTAGGTGCGATCCCGTGCTTAATGTTGATTCTAACGGGCTTAACTTTGTTAGCGGGTCGTTTCTTCTTCCAACCTTGGTTGGGCGAAGGCATCTGGGAAGCCATAGTCTATGGCGCGAAGCAAATCCACGATGTGATGGCGATTCCGTTCATGATCGGCTGGGCATTGATGACAGTGTTATGGGCGAAGAACCAGCTGCCAAAAATGTACGACGTGAAATGGTTCCTCGTTGTTGGTGGTTACATCAACTTCGGCCCCTTCAAAGGTAAGCACCCTGATGCAGGTTTTGCTAACGCTGGTGAGAAAATGTGGTTCTGGGCCTTTGCCCTGTTTGGATTAGTGATTTCAGCCTCAGGCATGTTGTTACTGTTCCCAAATCTTTTCGAACCAAGCCGCACCTTAAGCTTAATCGCGCTGGTATTGCACTCAGTAAGTGCCATCGTGATCTGCGCCTTCTCTATCGTGCATATCTTCATGGCAACGGTAATGTCTGAAGGCGGTATGGAGTGTATGGTGTCTGGTTATTGTGACGAAAACTGGGCAACCCAACACCACAACCTGTGGTACGACGAAATCAAGGCCAACGGCACACTCAAATATAAAGAGTAAGCGATTCGCTGACTGATTAAACACCCTAGCAGGGCGACTCTGCTGGGGTGTTTTATTTTGAACGCACAGACAAATGTTAACGATACAACTTAAAACATTTGTGACTTTTGCGATCCGCTTCACAATGGCTGTTTGGTCTGTTAATTCACTGTAGAAGAGCACTCGCTCGCAAAACCGCTTTCACAATAAAATCAATCACCTGCAAATATAATGAATTTAACTTACATAACACCTTGCAACCAGTACGCCATCCACAGTTAACACACTAAAAACAACATATTTAAAAACATAGCGTTATGGATATTACGTTCAAAATATCGCCTTGCGACCAGTGAAATCCAAGCGTTAAAATGGCCTCAATGTGTAATTTAATTACACCCCTTCTTGATTGATACCCCAGTAGGCCACCATGTTTAACAATGCAAAAACCAGCACATTGACGGCGCTGCCATCAGTGTTTGCGAGTATTTTATTGATCATTATCGGCATTTCCTCCTATCGGGGCTTTGCTGAACTCAATAACACAAGCAGTCGACTCGTCAACAATACCAAGCTCGCCGAAACCTTCACCAATGTGCGTGAAGCCTTCTTCGAGTTGCGCTTAGCCACCTTAGTCCATAACAGCGACGCCATCAGCTTGCAGCAACGCAATGTGCGGCAGCTTGTCGAGCAACTCGCAGAATTTAACACCGATTTTATGGGGCAAGATGCCAGAACGATCCGCACGCTATTGCCACAAATCGAGCAATATGTGCGTCTCTATCAGCAGGAGTTAGCCTTCGCCAAACAAACGGGCACCGAACCTGAACTCACGTCAGAACGTGGTGCACTTGGGCCCAAAGTGAGCAATGAGATCAATCAATTAGTCAAATTGATCACCCAACGCAACCATGAACTAGGCAAACAGGCCGAAGACAAAGTCAATGCCACCGAGGCTTTGCTCCTTGGTTTAATCCTGATCGCCATAGTCGCTTCTTTACTAAGCGCCCTGTTTATGAGCAGACGTTTGGTCAATATCGTTAATCAAATCAAGCGTGTTGTAGAGCACCTTGCCGATGGCGATCTCACCCAGAAGACTCAAATCAGTGGTCAAAACGAACTCTGTGCGCTTGGCGCCGATCTTGACCGGGTAATTGACCACTTGCGCCATATGATTTCCGATATTGCCCAGGCCTCTGAACATATGTCAGATCAAATTGGTCAGCTGAATGTGCAGTCCAATGCCAATAGCCACGCACTGCAAACCCACGCGGTAGAAACCGACCAAGTGGTTACGGCCATGACCGAAATGAGTGCCACCGCCCATAACGTTGCCGGTGATGCCGCCTCCGCCGCACGCTTTACCCAACAGGCGAATGAACAGGCTGATAAGTCGAAAAAGGCTGTCGAACAGGCTGCAAACACCGTCGTCGCCTTGGTTGGTAAGGTCGACACTGCCGCTCACACCATCGCGGAAATGAATGAAAACACCCGCCATATCGCCACCATCTTAGATGTGATTGGAGATATCGCCGACCAAACCAACTTACTCGCCCTTAACGCCGCCATCGAAGCCGCACGCGCCGGAGAACAGGGCCGAGGCTTTGCCGTCGTCGCCGACGAAGTACGCGCCCTCGCCGCTCGCACTCAGGCGAGCACGGCCGAAATCAATCAAATGTTAGAACGCCTGCGCACGGGTGCTAACAGCGCCGTGAATGCGATGGATGAGACTAAACAGAGTTGCCAAGACGCAGCGGACACCACCACGCTGGTCACCGAAAGCCTTGAGACATTGACCACCTATGTATTTGATATCAATGGATTGAGCAATCAAATCGCAACCGCCGCCGAAGAACAAAGCGCAGTGAGTGAAGAGATTAATCGTAACTTGAATACCATTCGCGAAATGGTTGAAGAGTTAAATCAAAGTGGTAAAGCGACCCTCAATAGCGCGACCTCTTTGGCCGCCACTAAAGAACAGTTAACAGGCGTAGTCTCGCATTTTAGACTCTAACTCGAGTCAGCTAAGTCGTTACCATGGCCTAATATCGCAAGATGTTAGGCCATTTTCGATTAAGGGCTGAACAGATATTAATGACAACATCACAATCTCTGCACTCGTACACTTCATTCATAATGAGCCATTAAATACATCAAAAAAATAAAGGCACCCTAAGGTGCCTTCATAATCGATTAGTGGTTAATTCCCACCGAAGAGTGATAACGAATCACACCATTTAAAGGCGGCATGGAATTTTCACAACGCTGATTAAAGTTAACTGCTAGAGATTTAACGGATTTATCAGCATTATAACTCAACTCAAGCACCTCAAAATCTCCGATACTTTGATTGCAGCCACGGCCATCACCCGTAAATGACAAACCTGCCGTCAGGGGGCCTTGAAACGGATAACGAGTAGCATTGATATATTTCTTCACTTGCAGGTTTTCGCCAGCGGGTGCAGCAATATCAAAGCTCCACCAAGTATTTCCGTCAATAGATAAGGTGATTGCATTTAAGCTGTTGTCGTAATTCGTTGGAGTGAACACTGCACTGCTCGAATCCATAATCACTGTTTTCCCACCACCAATGTAGTCGCCTTGCGGGCTCACATAGTGCATGAATGTGTCACTGCCAGCGTAATAGTGAATCGTTAAAGTTCGGAATACTTGGTATCCCTGTCCATTGGACACTTCTAACTTTATCTCGACATCAGATGTCACTTCATTTGGAACGGTAAAACCTGTCTTGGCACTGGTTGGATTTGAAAAAACAATACCGACATTATTCACATCTACCCACTTAAATGTCAGCGCACTACCTTTATTCATGACGGTTTGTGAAGCATCGAGCTTTGGCGTGTCGTTGGCTTTATATAAATAGCTACTTGCAGCCACATCGATAATGATTGCATCGCTGGTTTTAAAACGTTCAGACCACATGGTATTCGCCACTGCACCAAATTTGCTTTCAAGCAAAACCCCATTAAAGCGATATACCGTATTTGCCTTTAAATCTGTCTCTGGCGTGATGTTTAATATCGCACCATTCACGCTAATTTTGGCTGCAACTTTTCTGTATGGCCATGAATCCTCATCAAAAGAACTTTCGTAAACTTGGTCTTTGATAGGGCGTGACATGAGTAATCGAATCGTCCCGCCGGACACAGGAAATGCTTGTAAATCCTGGTCTTCAATCATGCCTACATAGTTAAAGTTGTCAGAGCGAAACTCAAATGATGAGTTAGATTTTCCACCTTCAAGATGCCACAAACTTCCCTCAACAATTTGACTCCAATAAACCATGTAAGCTTCTTTAGCAGTATTCACATTGAGCATTTTAGAGTCAGTAACGAAGTTACTCGTCATTTGAACTGAGTCCTGAGCTGATGTACTGGCGACAATCGAGCCTTCATGGGGAAATTCGTTAAAATGTCCTTTCAATGGTTTAGTAAACTCAAAACCAAAGCCATTATTAAATTGTGCGACCGAAATCTGGCCTTTACCACTAATCGCATAAGTTGCATCGGAAAAGTTTTCCACTCTCGTTAAAGAGAGATTAGTAAAACTTAACGCCGAATTACTATTTACAACTAATTTAACAGTGCTTTTGCTTTGAATGTTCAACTGTCTTTGCAGCGGTGAAATGTTATTTTCGAACAACATTTGACCAACCAAATTGAAGTTATCATCTCCATTAACCTGCAGATTAGAAATATCAATCGACCCCTTTGCCTTAGTGCCCTGTTGATATTCTGATAGCGTTAATGAACCTTCGCCATTCACTGTACTGTCGAGTGCTTGAATGTAACAATCACGGTAAGACATATTAAGACTATCGCCGACAGAAATGCCTTTTGAGTCATCCTTATCAATCAACTCAATCGTCGCTAAACCGCCGTTAGAGCACGACTTTTCAGCGCCATTAGCCTCGATATCGAAGCTGCCTAAGATGTCATTAGCAAAAAAACCAACTTGCAAAACACTCTCCGCTAGCGATAGCGAAGTGACAGCAACTTCCGTTGGGTAATCAGCAACTTTAAAAGTTGTTGTCGGAGGAGGATTGGTCGGTGATGTGGGCGTTGTAGAGTCGCCACCTCCCCCGCCACAAGCAGATAAGACTAGTGTGCTGCCTAGTAATAGACAGATTCCTTTTGCGGTCATATTCGTTCCCTAAACTAGCAAAAACAGATCATATTTTTAATTTGCCTGCTACTTTACCGAATTAATTAAAGTTAACAACAAGTATCTATAATTTAACAACAAGTTAATCTGCTGGTATAAGTTGATGCTAATTAAGTGATGTGCATTTATGAGTGAGTGACAACATATTCACTTATCAATAAAACACTCATATATTTCATCTACGACATTAAGATATACGTTGCTTCAACCTATTAATAAGCTGCTATCGTTTCCCACTATTTGGTGATGGTTTTCACCCCATCTGGATCTTGCTCTAAGCTCGCCCAATATCCTGCCAGCATAGCGCCCGATAAATTATGCCAAATCGAGAAAATCGCGCTAGGGACGGCGGAGAGCGGGCTAAAAAACTTGATGCATAATGCGGTCGCAAGGCCTGAGTTTTGCAGCCCCACCTCAATCGAAATGGTTTTACACACTGTATGGTCAAAGCCGAGCAAGCGGCAGCAGGTATAACCCAAGGCGAGTCCCAAGCCATTATGTAGAAACACCGCGAGTAAAATCACAGGCCCTACCTGCGTAAATTGGCCCGCATTTAAGGCCACAATAATGCTGATGGCCAGTACAATCGCCACGATAGAAATGATGGGTAATGCAGGGGCAAGTTTAGCCACCTGCGGTTTAAAGAAGTGATTCAACACTACACCCACAGTCACTGGGATAAGCACGATTTTAACAAGGCTGACTAGCATATCCATTAAAGGAATTGCGACCATCTCACCGATTAATAGCTGAATAATCAACGGCGTGAGCACCACCCCCGCTAAGGTGGATAACGCCGTCATAGTGATAGATAAGGCGACATCGCCCTTGGCCAAATAGCAGATCACGTTCGATGCCGTGCCGCCCGCCACGCTCCCCACCAGCACCATGCCTATGGTCAATTCCCGATTGAGCCCTAACAGCAAACTAATGGCCAAGGCACTTAAGGGCATTAGGGTAAATTGTAAGATTAAGCCGGTGATAACGGCGCGCTTCTGCTTGAATGCATTGGCAAAATCCCGCACATCTAAGGTCAATCCCATGGATAACATAATCACCACCAGCAGCGGCACTATGCTGGTTTTCAATTCGCTAAACCACGCGGGCATCAAATACGCCGTACCCGCCCCGACTAAGGCAAATAGCGGAAAAAAGCGGTTGATATTAACCAATGGAGATCCTCCGAGATTTCAGGCAGTTTGGGGAGATTAAGCCATGACCGCAGGGATAATGACAGCCAGATACCCTCAGTACAAGTCAAAATACCCACAAGTAAGAAGCTCAACTTTTTATCATTTCAGTCTTTCGATTGAGCACTAAAGTTAATCGCTCAAATTCAATAACAAAGGTCCAAAAACCTCAGTAAATATGCATCTACAATTACTAAAACATGATCCGCTTAACAAAAAGCCAGTGATTTCCTTGTTAGGAAACCGTAACTTATAACCAGTTCACGTTTTGCTTACTCCATACGAGGTAGTCTAATTGCGCTAGGTGGTCGTGAATTACCTAAAGCAATTTCGGTGTTTACGGTTAGCACTCTCAGATAGGAATCGTTATGTCTTCAGTTATTCAAACGCTCAATGGCGCGATCGCAACGCCTTATCAAGCGAATATTACCGTCCCTAACTGGATGCTCAGCTCGATGGAACGAGTCATGCAGTATTATGTCGATAAGAATCTTCGCCTCGATACGCTCTCCGCCGACATCATGCCCGCCCCGGTCGAAGGTAAAAAGTACATGCTTTATGCCCATGTGCCCTTCTGCCATACCTTGTGTTCTTACTGTACCTTCCACCGTTTTATGTTTAAGGAAGACAAGGCGCGCGCTTACTTTATCTCTCTGCGTAAAGAGATGGAGATGGTCAAAGCCTTAGGCTATGACTTTGAATCTATGTACATTGGCGGCGGCACCACCACAGTATTAGAAGACGAACTCGCCCGCACCATTGAGCATGCCAAGACCCTCTTCCCAAGCATTAAAGAAGTGTCCTGCGAGTCGGATCCACAGCATTTAGACAGCCCAGGCTTTAAGCAACTTAAGGGCTTAGTGGACCGCATGTCCATCGGCGTACAAAGCTTTAACGACGATATTTTAAAAATGACCGACCGCCTCGAAAAATTCGGCACGGGTCAGCAAACCTTCGACAAGATCATGGCGGCCAAAGAGCTGTTCCCCATTATCAACGTCGACCTGATTTTTGGCTTCCGCGGTCAAACCGATGAAGTGATCCAGCACGACTTAGACATGGCCTCGCGCCTCGACCCAAGACAGATCACCACCTATCCGCTGATGATCACGCATCAAACGCGTAAGAGTGTTAAGGGCAAGCTCGCCGCGCCACAGGCGGATATGGCCAACCAATATCGCCAAATCTTAAACAGTTTAAATGGTCAATATAATCAGTTGTCTGCATGGGCCTTTGGTAAGGCGAATGACGAAGGCTTCGACGAATATGTAATCGACTACGATGAGTATTTAGGGGTGGGTTCTGGCTCATTTAGCTTCCTGAACGACACTTTATACGTTAACACTTTCTCGCTGCGTAAATACCAAGAACGAATCGCCGCTGGCAAGATGGGCGTCGAGCAACAGAAAAACTACAGTAAAAAGGATGTGATGCAGTATCGCTTCCTGCTGGGGATGTTCTCTGGCCGTCTATCGCGCAAATATTTCCGCGAGACCTTTGGGGTTAACTTAGACACAGCCCTGTTTAAGGAAATGACCTCGATGAAGCTGATTGGCGCCATCAAGAACGACCCCACCGATCCCGATAATCTGATCATCACAGATAACGGCAAGATGATGGGCCTATTAATGATGAAAGAGTTCTACGCTGGCATGGATAACGTACGCGCCCAATTGCGTAAACCACTCAAGCCCTGCGATATGTAAATATCAGTTACACCACAAAAGGCCCATGATGGGCCTTTTTGTTAGCGCCATTTCAGGCTACGCTTGCCACCACTCACGCATGAGTCTGTCACCCAGTAATAAAGGAGTATTCGTTATGGGTTTTAATGAGCAAGAAAAACAAGCACTACTCGCCGTTAAAGGCGTTGGCCCGACTGTCATTAAACGCTTTGAAGAAATCGGCATTAGCTCACTCGCGCAGTTAGCCGAGCATGAGGTCGAAGATATCGCCAACCTAGTCGCCAGCATGTTACGCACCACTTGCTGGAAGAACAGCCCACAGGCACGCAATGCTATTGCCGCTGCCATTGAGCTTGCCCGCCGCGCCTAATCTTTATTGCTATTTTTAGAGATGTTTATGCCAATCCATATTCGCGCCTTAATGGGCAGTTTACTCGCGCTGCTCGTGAGCACAGCAACCTTTGCCAATGACAGCAGTTTTGGTGATGCTAATGGCTCTATCACCCTTAAATATCAGCCGCATATCAGTATGGACAAGGAGTCGCTCTTTATCAGCGAGGCCGAAGTTAGGGTCGATTATCTGTTTACCAACACCAGTTCGCAGGATCTTATCGTCCCCATTGCCTTCCCCATGCCGCCGATGTTTTTTGGCTCCGCCGATCACAGCAGTATCGATAACTTCACCCTTAAAGTGAATGGTAAAACCCAGCCAACTCAGCATAGGCTCGTCGCCCAACTTGCCGATAAAACCGATATTACTGCCGAGCTGAAACAGCTTGGTTGGGGGATAGATGAAGTCGCTTACTTTGCCGAATATGCCAAAGTCCCCAAGGGCAAACCCGCACTCCCCAGCCAATGGTTAGATGAGGAGCAACAAATCGCCTTTACCCTAAGCGATTACTTTGTGTGGGAACAAACCTTTCCCGCGGGCCAATCTGTCTCTATCAGCCACAGTTATACACCGAGCCTCTCAACGGGCATCCCCGATACTGCCAATAGTATTATCGATACTTACACTGGACTTGCCTGTTTAGATGAAAGCGCCAAGCAAGGGATTCGTAAGCGAAACCTTATCGTTAAACAAGAAGGTGAAGATCAGGAGATTGGCGTCGAGTGGAGCCATCTTAGCTATATTTTGGTGACGGCCAATAACTGGCAAGGGGCGATTAAGGACTTCAAACTGACGCTGAAAAAATCCCAGCCCACAGATCTCATTAGCCTGTGTTTTGATGGCGAGCTTAAAAAAACCGATCCACTCACCTTTGAGTTCCAGCAAAAGCAGTTCACGCCAACGCAGGATCTCAGCATCCTATTTATCCGTAAACCGGATTTTGAATAATCAAAAAAGCCAGCTAAATGCTGGCTTTTTGTATTAAGCGACTATTTTTAAACACGGTTAAAAGCTATAGGTCATACCTAACCAGTAACGGCGTCCATCTTCGATGTAGCCATATTCTTCTTGAGTGATTTCCTTATCGAAAGCGTTATAAATACCCGCGCTGAATTTAATGCTGTCATTAACGCGATAGTTGGCCCCTAAATCTAACAGCGTATAGGAAGGCGCAATCAAGCTGCTCGAGGAAGGCCCAGTGGTTGGCTGGCTCTCTTCACCACGATAGTTAACCCGCAGCCAAGTACTTAATTTATCTATCGGCTCATAGTTAACCGACAATTGCACCAGATGTTTAGGCAATTGATTCAATGGACTACCTTTATATGCGCCCGTCTTTTGCTCCGAGTCGGTATAAGTGTAGTTACCCGTCAATGCCAAGTTGCTCAAGATTTTATAGTCGATACTAAACTCAACCCCTTGGGTGACTGCCTCATCGATATTCACATAGGTAGTCGGGTCAGAGCCAAACTGATTCGGCCCATCGGTACATTGAGTCGCAGGGCAAGCGACACGGGTGATCTTGTCCTCAAACTCGTTATAAAACACGCCAGCACTGGTGGTGATGGAATCGGTGAGATCGGTGTAAATGCCTAGCTCATAGTTTACAGAGGTTTCGGGTTGTAAATCTGGGTTACCGTACATATTGCCGCCTCGGCTTACCTGCCCCCAATCGGGCACAGTTTGCCTCAGGCTCGGCGCCCTAAAGCCGGTCGACACACCGCCTTTTAAGGTAGTATGTTCGGTCAGCCCCCATACACCGTAAATCCGCGGGCTGAGGTGGTCGCCAAAGTTTTCATCATCGTCTAAACGCAGGCCCAAGGTTAAAGCAAAATTATCGACGATACGCCATTCATCCTCTGAGAACACCGACCATTGGCGGCGACTAATATCGGTTAAGTCACTGACCTGATTGCCGGTTTCATCGGTAAGATCTTGCTTATTGAAGGCCGCACCGAAGGTGGCGGTATGGCTTTCCCCCAAGGTGGCGATCAGGCTAGTTTGAGCATCGGTATTCTTGATCTTCATCTTGCGGGACTTGTTATCAAATACTTCGTGCTTGATATAAGTATCCGAGGTGCCAAAGTCCCAACGCCCGGTGTGTGATAGGGAAATGGTGCTGTTTTCATATTCGGTTGTCGACGAAGCTGGGCAACCACTGCGGCCACAACTGGCGCCCGGCGCCAATGGCGCAACGGTTTTCCCTAAGGTGCTATCCAACTCTTGGTTGGCGATGCCGACCTCTAACATGATGTCATGGTCTTGGTTAGGCGTGAGGGCAAATCTGGCGGTGAGATTATCCGCATCGCGACCTCGGTAACCGCCGTAGATACTATCTTCTTCACGCTGGGTATATTGGCCGTATAACTGCACGCCGAGCAGATCTTTAATCAAGCCACCGTTCACAAAAAAGTTGCCCTGATACACATTGCCCGAGGACGACTTCTCCTGCAGCGTAGTATCGAGGCGCAATTCCCCCTGCCACTCATTCGGCACTTTACGGGTGATTATGTTGATCACCCCACCGATAGCATCGGAGCCATAAAGGGATGACATGGGTCCGCGGACAATTTCAATCCTATCGATTGCGGCGAGCGGCGGCGTCCAAGCGCCTTCAACACCAGGACCGTCGCTGTTGGTGCGGGTCTCGCGGGAAGACTGGCGTTTACCATCGACGAGGATCAGCGTGTATTGGCTGCCCATACCCCGCAGACTAATGTCCCGACGGTCGGCACCGCCAGTCACCACCACGCCGGGCACTTCTAACATAGCATCGGTTAAGTCACGGTAAAAACGTGTATCGAGATCCTCACGGGTGATCACGCTGATAGAAGCGGGCGCGTCACGCACTTGCTGCTCGAAACCCGATGCGGTGACGACAATCCTTTCCATCATCTTGTCTTGATCGGGTGCGGCATCCGCCAAAACCTGAGTGGCGGGTAGCAATAATGCGGCAGAAACTAGCTGTGCGAGGATCTTTTTACGACGTAACAACATAACCAACGAATCTCCCTCGATCCTTTGTAAATGATAATAATTTTCAATACGGCAATGTATCCCTATGTTACAATCGGCTCAAGTTAGACTTTGAGTAATCACTTGTAAGAGTTGCTTAAGAATGAATAGAAATATGGTCAAGGGCATGATCGTGTTTGCCGCCATCGCGGAAAAAGGTTCGATGAGTGCTGCGGCAACACAGCTTAATCTGAGTTCATCGGCGGTGAGCCAACAAGTCGCAAAACTTGAAATGGATATGGGAATTAGTCTGTTTCACCGTAATACCCGCCATCTTACACTCACAGAGGCGGGGGCATTATTTTATGAAAACTGCATTAAAATCATAAAAATAGTAGAAAGCGCCGAACATCAGCTGCACGCATTAAAGGGCACACCTTCGGGGGAGCTTAAAATCGCCGCCCCAGTCGGTTTCGGTGGTGGTTTACTCAGCCAGCCATTAGCGCACCTGTTGGCGGCTCATCCGCAGATCAGCCTCAATCTGCAGTTGCAGGACGGCCCAATCGATATAGTTAACGAAGGAATCGATCTGGCGATTTGCATCGGTCCCCTATCGGATTCGAACCTTATCGCTCGCCCCTTGGCGGATTGGCGCATGTTGCTGTGTGCCGCTCCGAGCTATATTCCCCAGCATCAGAGCCTGCAACACCCTGACGACTTACAAGGGTTCAACCGTATTAGCCACAGCTATGCTAAGCCCGAGTTCTTAACCCATTTACAGACTCAAGAGCGAATAGAACTCCCTGCCCAGCGCATCAACGTCAATAATATGCAGACGCTAATCCAACTCACCCTCGATGGATTAGGCTTTGCTGTGTTGCCAGAGCCCGAAGTGCATCAATATCTTGCATCTGGCCAACTAGTGACACTTTTACCAGAGTGGTCGCTACGCACCTACAGCGTTTACAGCGTGACCTCCGCGCGGGACAAACAGCCCGCTAAAGTGAAAGAAGCCATAGCGGCACTCAGTCAATATTTTAGCCAGATGGATTTTAGCCCGACCCCAGCGTCACTGGTTCAGCCCAACGCCTGCGAGCTCACGCCAAGATTTGCCATCCCCGCCTAACCCTTGTTGGCAGGCGTTTCATTTCTCAGTGGAGTTAGAGTATGCTGTTCTATCCATTCGATTAAACAGTAGTAACTCAATGCAAGATGTGGCCTTAGTGTTAGAGGGCGGCGGCCTGAGGGCAATTTATACCGCCGGCGTGTTAGATGCCTTTTTGCAGCAACAATTGCACTTCCCCTATGTGATTGGTGTATCGGCGGGGGCGATTTATCCCGCTTCTTATGTTTCACGCCAATTTGGCCGCAATTTACAAATTCAGCAGCAATATCTGCGGGATAAGCGCTACATGGGGCTGCGCCACTGGTTAGCCACGGGTAATTACGTCAATACCGATTTTACCTATAAGCGCATGGCCTATGAGTTACTGCCTTTTGATTTTAAAACCTTTTTAACCAGCGGAACTGAGTTTAAGGTCGGGGCATTTAACTGCCAGACAGGACAAACCGATTACTTTGGCATGGCCGATTTTCAGGAGCACGACAAATTGCTCGACGTGCTTATCGCCTCCTCTAGCCTGCCTTTTATGGCCAATCCCTATCCGATAAACCACCAAACCTACCTCGATGGCGGCATCGCTGCGCCTATTCCGGTCGCGCAGGCGCAGCAAGAGGGCTATAAACGCCAGGTGGTGATCCTGACTCAGGATGCAAACTATCGAAAATCACCAATGAAGTTCAATTGGTTAGCGCGCAAGCGTTATCAAGCTTATCCGGCGGTAGCCGCCGCGCTCAAAGTGCGTCACCAACGTTATAACCAATCCCTAGAGGAACTCGCCCAGAGTGTTGCCAGTGGCAATATCTTTGTGATCCGCCCTGCTGCGCCGCTTAATCTTTCGCGGCTTGACCGCAATATCGATAAAGTGACCGCCGTGTATCACCAAGGCCTAGCCGATGGACAGGCGATTTTGCCCAAGTTACAGGCTTGGCTAAACACTGGGGCAGAAGTTAGTTAGGGAGCGAGGCGCGGACCTTGTCGATAATCAGTTCCCGCAGCCATTTATGGCTGAGATCGTGTTCGAAATGCTTATGCCACATCAGCAGATACGCACCGGGGATCAGCTTAATCGGTGAGGGTAAATACATAAGATCAAACGACTTCATCACAGCTAAGGCGTAACGGGAAGGGGCACAGAGGATCAAATCGCTCTGCTCGCACAGGGCCAGCGCGCTCTGAAAGTCCGTCATATTCACCGCAATATCCCGTTTACGCCCTTGGATTTGCAGCACATCGTCTAATAACCAATGCTCCAAGCCACCAAAGGCAACCTGTAACTGGCGATAGCTTAAAAAGGTGTCGAGATTCCATTCCTGCGAAAGGGCTGGATGGTCACGGCGCATCAGGCATACAGTGTAATCCTGAACCAATTCAACATAATGGATATCATCCGGGATATGGTTTACATGCATGGGCGAACGTTCATCCCATTCGCGGCAACCTATGGCGAGATCGATATCGCAGCGCATCAATCTTTCCATGGTATCCAGCCGCCAGGTTTGGCAATTAATGCTCACACCGGGCGCCTGCGCTAAAAGCGAAGGCATAAAGTGTGGGAACGTCAGTGAATAGGTGGTTTCGACCAGATGCATCCGAAACTGACGTTGGCTTAGGGCGGGCTCAAAACTATCTGGCCGAGTAAATTGCGCTAATTGCTGTAAGCATTGGCGCAAGTCGGGCGCCAGCGACAGCGCCTTGGGCGTCGGTTTGAGGCCGTAGGCGGTACGTTCGAATAAGGGGTCATCAAACACTTCGCGCAGGCGAGTCAATTGCTTGCTCACCGCCGACTGACTTAAATGCAGCCGCGCCGCCGCGGCCGTGACACTCTGCTCCTCAAGGAGAATTTCCAGTACGGGCAGTAAGTTCAAGTCTAAGTGTTTTAGCATTTAACCCCTCGCTTTTAAGGGATTCCACCTCAAGTTTTGCGGCAACTTCATCAGCAGTAGCGACAGTAAAATCACTAAAATCCCTGCCCACTGGCGCATATCTAAGGCTTCACCCACAATCAATACGCCTAATGATACGGCAACCACGGGATTGACTAAAGCCACCATCCCCATGATTTCTGGTCCTAAATTTCGCATTGACCAGAGCCAAGCCCAATAGGCCACCGCGGTATTGGCGGTAACTAGCCAAATTAACGAGGGAACCACATCCATACTCGGGATCTGTGGCGGCCCCGCCATAAACCACGCCAGCGGGATTAACATCAAGCCCCCCAAGAGTAATTGCCAGGCGGTGAGCACTAAAAAGTCGCCCACATCCCAGCGCTGCATCCAGCGGGAAGCAAAGGCAATCAGCGTCGTCGCACTCAGCATACACAGGACACCAATCGGGTCGAGATCCGCCGAGGGATTAAGCAATAAAATCACGCCACCGAGGCCCATTAAGCCGAGCAGTAGCCACTTCATTCCCGGGCGTTTTTTATCAATCAGCCAAGCGAGGATCAAAAAGATTAATGGCAATGTCGCCCCCAGCGTACCCGCAACGGCGCCGGGTAGCCGATAGGCGCCAATAAACAGCAGCGCAAAGAAGGCGCCAATATTACAAAACGCCAGCAAGCTTAATTTAGACCATGCCAGCGTCGGCAAACGCGGCCGCAGCATCAGCAGCAATATACCGGCAGGCAGCGCGCGCCAAACCGCCACCCAGTAGGGCGACATATCCTGTAAGTAAAGACTCACCAATGCATAGGTGGTCCCCCAAAACACCGGGGCGAGTAACGCAATCACAAACGGCATAATGACTTCTTAAAAAGTATCTTGATGTTGAGATATATTACTTTGAGAGAATAAAACAGGCAAGTGCTGAAATAAGGTTAATAGGGAGAAAAGAAAAATGGACCCGCGTTTATGCCGCTTTAGATATGCGCAAGCAGAGCTGTGCTTATGCCTTGTTTGCCGTATAATCGGGCGTCATTTTTTATAGGCGGGCAAGCATGTTCCATATCGCACTCTATGAGCCAGAAATCGCACCCAACACGGGTAATATCATTCGCCTTTGTGCAAACAACGGCAGCCAACTTCATCTAATTGAGCCACTAGGGTTTGATTTTGAAGAGAAAAAACTGCGTCGCGCGGGCCTAGACTATGCCGATTTAACCAATGTGACTCGCCATAAAAACTTCGATGCCTTCCTCGAAGCCATGGCAGGAAAACGCATTATGGCCTGTACCACTAAGGGCAGTCGCCCTCATACTGAACTCAGTTTTGCCAAGGATGACGTGCTGTTATTTGGCCCTGAAACCCGTGGGCTACCTATGTCGATTATCGAGTCAATCCCAACTGAGCAGCGATTACGCATTCCGATGGCGGCCACCAGTCGCAGCCTCAACCTCTCCAATGCCGTGGCGATTATCAGCTACGAAGCCTGGCGTCAGCTTGGGTTTGAAGGCGCTATTTAATAGGTAGGAATACTGATTTGAATTGGCTGGGCTGAACCAGCCAATATTCCAATTACTCAGCCAAATCATTCAGCCATCAGCTCTAAAAGATTTCTTTAACTCAATTCACACCAAAGCCAGATAACTTTGCCGCTAGGTGCACTGTATCAATTGTCATTGTTTCCCCTGTGACACGCCGTCCTTTTATTTTACAAGAAGTATCCCTATAGGCTCGACGGCGGCATCTGCAGCACACGGAAGTGTAAATGCCGCGTTCACATGGCCAATGATGTTCCCAACATCATAGTGGCATTTCCCATATCCCTATGGGTCAGATGTGAAAGAGCGGTCATGCCACCAACGGTCACTGTTGCAACAATGACAGTTCTAACGACCATTTAACTGTTCATCCGGCTAAAAAGCTACTGCGATGTTGGCGATTCACTGACAGAGTTTTTCTGCATACACTGAGCCAATCAACAAAACAAAGCTGAGCTTTTGAATAAACCATCAAATTATTGAGTGCCTCTATAATGCCAATATCCACGCAGGCTTGGTTATTTGGTCTGGCAAATATTGAATATGAATGAGGTCAGCATGCAACAACAAACAGTATTAGTCACCGGTGGTACCGGATTTGTCGCAACACATGTGATAGTGCAATTGTTGCAGCAGGGCTATCGGGTCAACACCACAGTGCGTAGTTTGAGTAGTCAAAGCCAATTGTTTGAAACATTGAAAAGTGCCGGTATGCAAGCAAGCCAAGATAACGTGCAGCTTATTGAGGCTGACTTGTTAAATGACACTAATTGGTTAACTGCAATGCAAGGTTGTGATTATGTGCTGCATGTTGCCTCACCGCTGCCGATGGGCGATCCCAAAAATGAAGATGATGTGATTAAACCTGCGGTTGAGGGCACACTTAGAGTGTTAACTTTTGCCAAAAAGGCGGGGGTTAAACGCGTGGTAATGACATCCAATTTTGGTGCTGTGGGCTACAGCAACACCGATACCAGCCAAGTGATCACGGAACAAAGCTGGACTAACCCCAAGCAAAAGGGTTTGTCTGTGTATAATAAATCCAAAGTGCTGGCGGAGCGCGCCGCATGGGACTATATCCATAGTGACGGGCAAGGGTTGGAGTTGTCCGTTATCAACCCAATGGGGATCTTTGGTCCTTTAATTAATCAACGTCTATCTGCTGGACATAGCTTGCTGCGTCAGCTAATGAGCGGCGAAATGCAAAGGTTGCCCGATATTAACATGGGCATAGTAGATGTGCGCGACGTGGCGGATTTGCATATACGTGCCATGCTGTCACCACAGGCGGCGGGGGAGCGTTTTTTGGCGCTGGCAGGAGGGACGATGTCATTGATCGATATTGCCCATTATTTGAAAAAAGCCATGCCGCAACATAGTGCTAATATTTCGACTAAAGCGCTGCCTACCTGGTTATTAAAAATCGTGGCATTATTTAATCCCAAAGCGCGAGCGATTAAACCTTTGGTGGGAGTTTATCGACAGGCGTCTAACCAAAAGGCTCGTACTTTGTTGGGCTGGCAACCGCGCTCAAATGAACAGGCCATGCTGGCCGCCGCTCAGTCACTGGTTCACTACAAGCTAATTTAACATGATGAAACTGAACGAAATTAAGTCTTGTTACTTAGGGCCGGAGATTTCCCCCGAGCAGTTTGTGCCTGAGCATATGTTTATATTTTTGGCGCAGGGTGTATTAACCGGTTTTGATGGTAAAAATCGTCATCAATTACGCGCAGGGCAGTGCTGTTTAGCGCGTAAAAATCATCTGGCACGTTACAACAAGCAACCTACTGACGGGCACTTTGAAAAGGTGGTGGTGATCTTTGAGCAGTCTTTTTTGCAGGGTTTTGCGGATAAGTATCCGATTAATCTAGAGCACCCAGCACCGCAGCAAGCTTATGTAGGCATTCCACTAAGTTCGTTGTTACAAAGCTTTATTCAGTCATTGGCGCCTTACTATCAGGGTGCTGGCAATATCGACCAGCGTTTTGCGGATTTAAAACGTGAAGAACTGCTGCTTATTTTGCTACAACAACAGCCGGATTTAGCCCGAATTCTGTTTGATTTCCGGCAACCCGGTAGGCTCGTTCTGAAAGCCTTTATGCAACAAAACTATAAGTTTAACGTCAGCCTTGAGCGTTTTGCTTATTTAAGCGGTCGTAGTTTGTCGGCGTTTAAACGCGATTTTAAACAAATATTTCAGCAGTCACCGGCTGCTTGGTTAACCGCAAAACGGTTGGATGAAGCGCACTTTTTAATTGAACAGAAACAACAGAAACCTTCAGATATATATCTTGAACTCGGCTTTGAAAACCTTTCACATTTTTCTTTTTCATTTAAAAAACGCTTTGGGTATAACCCAAGCCAACTGATGAATGAAAAGATATTTTGATTAACCGATATGGATTAATGCAAACTCTCACTTCTGGAAGTCCATCCTCAGTAGGTAATGTAAATTTTTAGTAATAACAAATCCCGGTTTCGTTGAACACTCTATGCCATCACTGCATTGGCTAAAACAGAGAATAGAAAAGCTCGAAAAGTCTCGTAATTTCATCAAACATAATCAAATTATCCTTCCAAACGAATTCAACAGCATGTATCTGTACATATCTGAATGGATCGAGGTTATCGGTTTGTGGCTAACAATTTGCTAACTACGAAAAAATTACCCGCTGCGTGTTATCCATAGAGACTTTTATGCGAAATTCATATGCAATGGCTAATGACCTAACACGCTTTTGTCCCAAAGTGAGTTGCGTATTGTCGAGTATGAATAAGTCTGCTTAATGCGATGGTGCGACAGGCGCCATCTCTATCCCACGAAAGAGCTGATAGCGGTCGATATCATCGTCTAAATATTGGATATTTTGCGTCCACTGCCATGCGCCCTGGGGCGATTTAGCCTCGAATAACAGTTGGATTAAGGCGGCGCGCGCATTCACGACTCCCTCGCCCAGCAGGGAATAATCGCCATTTTGTTGATATAAACTAAAGAGTTGCTGCTTTTCCTGCGAAACACCGTCGTAATAGGTTAACAGCACTTGCTCGCCTTGCTCCCGAAACCACCAAGTCTCGCTGTAGGGAGCGCGCGTACCGACACTCACGGAAAGGATCAACTGGCGCTGATCATGGGAGCAAAAACCGTTGACGATAACTTGCTTAGGGATCTCCCCCACCTTAGCGGCATTGCCCTGCCACTGCCCCACCATTTGCGGGCAAAAGGCTTTAAAACTGATCTTAGCGGCTTGCGCTGGAAAGAGAGCCAAGCTGCCCAAGGCGAGTATCAATACATTTTTTATCAATAGCTTGCCCAGTCTTTGCGGGATGATTAACGCCATATTCGAGTCCTATTTCAATCTTCCAATACATTAGCGTTAAAACCCCTTAGCCACAAATACGCTACGACAGTTTGCGCCATGCCAGTTATGCCTAGTCACCAAAATGTGGCCAGTGGTTACAGTTACTTACATAAAAGTCCGCCTCAACCTTCACAGACTCAGCTTGATTTCATGCTCGGTTTTTATACTTTGGGGTTTAATGGGAAAAATAACGATAACACTCTGAATGATAAGGAGACATCTAGTGAAGAAGGCAGGAATTATACTGCTGAGTCTGCTAATGCCCCTCAGCACGGCATTTGCAGAAGCCAGCAAACCACTCTCAGTCGAATTACTTTGGCAACTCAAGCGCATAGGTAGCCCAGTGGTGTCCTCCACGGGCGAGCACATTATTGCGCCAGTGACTGAATACGACCTTAAGGAAGACAAAGGCTCAACCCAACTGTGGCGCTTCGACGGTGAAGGTAAACATAACCGTGCGATTACCGCCAAAGGCTTAAAAGTCAGCGAGCCAGTGTTCTCGCCAGACGGCAAAACCTTAGCCTTTATCAGCGAACGTAACGATGACGACGCGGGCCAAATTTACCTGTTACCTATGGACGACCCGGGTGAAGCCAGCAAACTCACGGATATCCCCACCGGCGTCAATGGTATCAAGTGGGTTGGCAAGCATTTGTATTTTATCAGCAATATCTTCCCTGAGCAGAACTGGGAGCAAATGAAGGCCCAGCTCAAGACTGATAAAGATAATAAAGTCTCCGCCCGCCAGTGGAACGCGCTGCCCTATTCGCAGTTCGATCATTGGTTAGATGAGCGCCGTCAGGCCCACGTGTTTAGGATCCCAGCGACAGGCGGCGCGGTTGAAGCCGTGACTCAGCCTTTAGGCCATGAACTGCCTCGCTCAAGCCAAAGCAGCTCAAGTTACGATATTTCCCCCGATGAACGCTTAATCGCCTTCAGCGCCTATGGTTCGGATAATCGCGTCGACCCTAAGTTAGACTTGTTCCTCGCCACCATTGGCGGCAGCAAAGCCGACAACGTCACTCCAGATAACCCAGCGCCGGATCTGAACCCCACATTTAGCCCTAACGGTAAAACCCTCGCCTTTACTCGGCAAAAAATCCCCGGATTTTATGCCGATACCGCAAGGCTGATGCTGCTGGATGTGAGCAGTCGCAAACTCACCACGCTCACCGCGGAGTGGGATCGCTCAGTGTCTCAATTCGAGTGGACACCCGACAGCAAGGGCTTCTATGCCAGCATTGATGATGCGGCGACAAACCGTATTTATCATATCGATGCTAAGAGCGGTAAGGCCAAGGCCATCACCCAAGCGACCGACTTTAGCCAGCCTGCTATCGCTAAAGATGGCCAGTTGATTGCGACCAATCAGAGCTTTTTGTATCCCGCGCGTTTAGTCAGCATCAACCCTCGCAATGGAAAAACCGAGCGTTTAGAGCAGTTTAACGACGAGATTTTAAAAGATGTCGATTTAGGCAGCTATGAGTCGGTCACCTACAAAGGTTATCAGGGCCAAGACATTCAAATGTGGGTGCACTATCCACCAGGGTTCGATCGCAGCAAAAAATACCCGCTGTTTATGTTAATCCACGGCGGCCCACACAACGCCATTAGCGATGGTTTCCACTTCCGCTGGAATGCGCAAACCTTTGCCTCTTGGGGTTATGTCACCGCGTGGCCAAACTTCCACGGCTCTAGCGGCTTCGGACAAGAGTTTGCCGACGCCATTAACCCGGATTGGAAAAACAAATCCCTCGAAGATGTGCTCAAAGCCGCAGACTGGTTTAAGCAACAACGTTGGATCGATAGTGATCGTATGGTCGCCGGCGGCGCCAGCTATGGTGGCTACTTAACCTCGATTATTTTAGGCCAGCCGCATCCCTTCAAGGCGCTGCTGATCCACGCGGCGGTGTACGACATGTACTCACAAATGTCGGCGGACTTTGCCGTCCACAGCACCCGCTTTGGTAACTACTGGGATAATCCTGAGCTGTATAAAGCTATTTCACCCCACTACTTTGCCGCCAACTTTAATACTCCAACCTTAGTCAGCCATGGTCAACTCGATTACCGTGTGCCCGTCGGCCAAGGTTTTGAGCTGTTCCGTACTCTGCAAACCCGTAATGTCGAATCGCGGATGATCTATTTCCCCGATGAAAACCATTGGATCATGAAACCCAACAACTCCATCTATTGGTATAACCAAGTGAAGGATTGGATGACCCACTATGCCAAGCCCGGTGCCCAATAAGGCTTAGCGACTCACAGATAAAAACAAAAGGTCTGCGTTATGCAGACCTTTTTATTGGACGAAATAACTAACGCCAGTGGTTATTGACCAAAACCCACCGCATTAATATCGACGGTTTGCACTTGGCCATACTTGGCCGCGATAGGCGCTATCTTGCTAGCATTACCAATCAGCACAAACTGTAAGTCCTTTTGCGGGAAGTAAGTTTTCACTAACCTTTGGGTTTCTTCTAAGGTTAAGCCATCCACTTTGGCTTGGAACTCGTTGATAAACTTATCATCGAAGCCGTAGAGATACATGCCTGATAAGAGTCCAGCCAATTGGCCCGAGGTTTCAAACTTAGGCGGGAACTGACCTTTAACATAGGCCTTAGCCGAATCAAGAGTCGCTTGGTCGACGCCTTTTTCCCATAAACGAGCATAGGTTTTCAGCGCTAAATCAATCGCTTCTTGGGTGGTTTCCGTCTTAGTGAAGGTGCTAATGGTAAACACGCCAGCGTCGGTATAAGGACTAAAACCGGAGCGCGCACCATAGGTTAGCCCCGCATTCACTCGCAGCTCATCGTTCAGCCAAGAGGTAAAGCGGCCACCTAAAATGGTGTTCACTACCGTTAGCCCCACATAGTCAGGGTTATCACGGCTAATGCCTAAACCACCGATAACAAAGGTGGTTTCCATCGCATCTGGCTTATCCACCAGCAGCACTTTGGCCTCAGTTAACTTAGGCAAACCTTGGTTTAAGTCGGGCTGAACGAGTTTTTCGCTGCCTTTCCACTGGCCAAAAGTCTGAGTTAGCTTGGCCTTCATCGCCGCCACATCAAAATCCCCCACTACAGTTAATGCGGTATTGGCGGGTTGATAGTAGCTCTTATGGAAGGCGCGCAGCTGCGACACTGTGACTTGCTCAAGTGACTCGCGATTACCCGATGAGGCATTACCGTAGGGATGAGCACCGAACACCAGTTTATCGAAGTAGCGACCAATCACGGCGCGCGGGCTTTCTTTATCCTGCTGTAAACCCGCAATGGCACGCTGCTTAAGTTTGTCGAACTCGGCCGAATCAAAGTCGGGGCTTAATAGCGCGGCGCTGAATAGGCCGAGCATCACATCGGTATCTTTTGCCATAAAATCGGCGGCCAGATAACTGCCTTCTTTGTCGGCTTCGGCCCCTAAACTAGCGCCGAGAAAATCCACTTGCTGCTCAATCTCTGCCTTGGATTTACCCGCCGCGCCAAGGAGTAAACCTTCGGCGGTCATTTGGGCAATACCCGCTGTGGTGTCGTTAACCGCCCCGGCACGCACTACCGCGTTTAAGGTGATCAACGGCACTTCGCGCTGCGGCATTAAATACACTGTTAGACCGTTATCTAGCACTAACTTGTCGTAACTTGGCATGGCAAAGCTGCCAGTATCGACGCGTTTGGGTGCCGTGGTGGAGGCGCAGCCGGATAAGGCTAAGCTAGTGCCTAGGGCTAATGCGACCATTAACTTAGTCGGCTGCAGAGATGATGTTATAAAGGATGATTTTACAAAGGAGAGTTTCATTGATCCGACTCCTCGTTTGCCGCCAGCACCGCAACAGTGCGATTCGATTTGCGTAAATAGGTTTGGGCAACACGTTGGATATCCGCAGGCGTTACCTTGTTATAGGCCTCTGGTGCATTAAATAATTTATCGTAGCTACCAAAATACATTTCGTAGGTGCCTATGGTGTTGGCCTTACCATTGATGGTTTCCATCGCACGATAAAAGTCCATCAACTTGATATTTTTGACTTTATCTAGCTCTTGCTGGGTCACACCATTAGTCGCGATGCTATTGATTTGTTCGATCAGCGCGCGCTCTAAGGTGTTAGCATTCACTTCAGGCGTGGCGACACCCATCACATAGAACAGGTTAGGGTCGACCGACATCGGCATATAGGTCTCGGCTTCGAGCGCGACTTGTTTATCCACCAGCGCTTGATATAAACGCGAGCTATTACCTTGGCTTAGGATAGAACTAAGCAGATCCAAGGCATAATAATCGGCATGGGTCGCCGCTGGCACATGGTACGCCAACATCACGTTAGGTGTACTGACCGAGGCTTTTTGAACGAAGGTACGGCGCTCACCCTTTTGCAAAGGCTCGACGGTACGCACGGCCTTAGGCGGTGTTTGCGCAGGAATGGGCGCAAAATACTTATCCGCCAAAGCCTTAACTTGAGCCAACTTTACATCACCGGCAATCACCACGACCGCATTGTTCGGCGCATAGTAGGTTTTATGGTATTGCACTAAATCTTCTAGCGTCCAAGCGGCAATATCCGACTCATGGCCAATCACGGACCAAGAATAGGGATGCGCTAAAAAGGCCACGCCTTTAACTTCGCCTTCGAGGGTATTCCAGTTGGAGTTTTCAAGCCCAGTCGAACGCTCCGACTGCACTACGCCACGCTCGCTTTCCACCATATCGGGATTGATATCTAAATTGGCGATACGGTCAGCCTCGAGGTCGAACATGGTCTCTAGCGCATTAGCTGGGAACCAGTCGGTGTAGACCGTCATATCTTCAGTGGTGTAAGCATTGTTAGCCCCACCCGCGGCTTCCATGGTACGGTCGAACATCTTAGGGCCGTATTTTTTCGAGCCGTTAAACATCATATGCTCGAAAAAGTGTGAGATACCGGTAATCCCCGGGACTTCGTTGCGGGAACCGACTTTCCAAAACAGATACATGTTGGCATTGGGAATAGAAGAGTCCTCTAGCACCATGATTTTCATGCCGTTGGCTAGCGTAAAACTCTTGATGTCTTCTGCCGTTGTGGCCTGTGCTTGGCTCAAGGGATTAAAGAGTCCCATCGCCAACACCAGCGCCGATAGCGTGCGCTTCATCTTGTTCGCTCCTTGCTGTAAAAATCCACATATGAAGGCAAATTGCCTAGCAAATCAAGCGCGGGAAGGCCTTCCCGCGCCGATTTTTTGTAAGCTCAAGTTATACCGAAAAGCTGACGGAATAGGGCTTAAGCGATTTATTGCACCTTAAGTGCCGTAAGGGCAACCTTGGTCATGGCTTCAACGCCAACTTTTAACGCACTTTCATCCACATAGAAGGCGGGAGAATGGTTACTGGCCGCCGTTTCAGGATCTGTGCCCTTCGGCGTCACCCCAAGGAAGAAAAACATCCCAGGTGACTCTAAGGCATAGAAGGAAAAGTCCTCGGCGCCTGTGATCAATCCAGGCTCTATCAGCATCTTATCGCCGACCACGCTAGCAAGCACGGGGCGCATACTGGCGACCAATTCAGGATTGTTCACCACCACAGGGTAACCTTGATGGATTTCGGTTGTCGCAGTAGCGCCTAAGGTTTTTGCCGATAACTCGGCGATTTCGGCCAAGCGCACCTTAATATCGGCACGCATAGGTTGGTCAAAGGTGCGGATGGTGCCAATCAGTTCCACTTCATCGGGAATAATATTCGAGCGAATACCACCATTTACCGCGCCAAAACTCACCACAGCGGGCGCTTTGGTAATATCCACCTGACGACTCACAATAGTTTGCACATTGGTAATAATTTGCGCCGCGGCGACGATAGGGTCGACGCCATTCCAAGGGCGCGAGCCATGGGTTTGGCGGCCTTTCACTTTGATAGTAAAGGAATCTTCACTCGCCATAGCAGGGCCACTACGCACCCCAATCATGCCGCTTGGCATACTCGAGGTCACATGCATACCAAACACTTGGTCCGGCTTACGCTTGGCAAACAGCCCTTGTTTTAGCATTAATTCCGCGCCGCCCTCTTCGCCATCGGGCGCACCTTCTTCGGCGGGTTGGAAGATAAACATCACGTCGCCAGCAAGGCTATCTTTCACTTTCACTAAACTCTCGGCCACGCCCATTAACATAGCCACATGGGTATCATGGCCGCAGGCATGCATCACCCCTACGGTTTGACCGCGATAGGTATCCGTCGCTTTAGAGGCAAAGGGCACATCGACGACTTCGGTCACGGGCAAAGCATCCATATCCGCGCGGATCGCAATCAAGGGACCGGGTTTACCGCCCTTTAACTTTCCGCCTTTCAAGATAGCAACAACCCCAGTATGGGCGATACCCGTTTGTACTTCTAACCCGAGGGATTTCAGATGCTTTTCAATAATCTTGCTAGTGCGAAACTCGCGGTTAGATAACTCAGGATGCTGGTGTAAATCACGGCGCCAGTCGATCACCTTTTGCTCCACACCCGCCGCCAACTTAGCCGCGTCGGGCTGCGCCGCATAGGCAGAACTTAACCCAGCCCCCAGCAAACTCAAAGTTAGAGCAGAGGCGATTAAGCTCTTGGTGAATCTTGATGGACTCACACCGAGTGAACTCACATAAGGTGCAAAGGATGTGGCTACAGAGGATGTTGATAAAGCGCGCGATACCGAGGATACAGTCATAGCGATAACCTATTGTTGTTTTTATAAGCTATCTAAACTACACGGACATTGAGAAATTGTTAATAGATTTAATAGTAAGGAGACATTGCGCAAGGATGCTTTAGTGCACTCAGTGTAAATCACGCGGCTTGCAAAATATGCCGAAAACCCATTGTTGATGGCCTTCTGAAATCAAAAGACGAGGCAAAGCGATTACTCGCATAAGGTGAGTCAGTCGGGATTTTGATAGATTTTCACACACCATACAAAACCTGCGACAGCTTTTGTCGCAGTCTTTGATTAATATACTGTTATTCCGCTAAACATCGAAAAATCTACTATGCAGCCTAACTTTCAACGCCAAGTGACACTACTGAGCTTAATCCCGCGGGCGCCACGTAAAATCTCGGTAAACGAATTAGTCGAACGACTGGCAAACCGCACGCAGGATATCAGTAAGCGTTCGGTGCAAAGGGATTTAAAGGCCATGTATGAAATGGGCACCTTTGGCTTACGCCTCGATGATAGAAACAAGCCCTATGGTTGGTCTATTGAGTCCTGCTGGCGCGGGTTGAACCTAGAGCTAATGGACCAACATATGGCGCTGGCGTTAACCACCTTAAAGCGCAGTGCCAGTCAGTTGATGCCACCACAAAGCTTGCAACAACTACAGCCCTACTTCGACAGGGCCGATCAGGTGCTGGCTAGCGATCCAGAAAATCCTTGGCTCTATTGGGCGTGCAGAGTCGCACAGCTTCCCGAGCCTTACCCCTTTATCCTACCCCAGCACCAACCTCAATCTTTAGAAGTCATACAGCAAGCTATTTTGGATAAGAAACAAATTCGCTGCGATATCAAAAAATGGATCAATGGCAAAATGCATTGGCTGCATTACAACCCCATTAATCCACAAGGAATTTTAATTCGCGATGGGGTGGCGCTACTCGCCTTTACCATTGGCAGCTTTGATAAGCGCCGCCATCACAAACCGATAGGCTTACTGCGTAACGCACAGCTATTGTCTAGCGCGGCGGTTAAGAGTGCCGATTTTGATATCAATAAAACCGCACAGGGCTCGCGTGGCGAGAAGATGCGTCTCGAACTGCTGCTCTCCGATAAGGCGAGTTTTATCATGCGTGAAGCCAAGTTTAGTGATAATCAGACCATGCAATTACGTGAAGATGGCCGCTTTTATGTGGTAGCGG
This sequence comes from Shewanella sp. FJAT-51649, assembly GCF_019457435.1. Taxonomy (NCBI): domain Bacteria; kingdom Pseudomonadati; phylum Pseudomonadota; class Gammaproteobacteria; order Alteromonadales; family Shewanellaceae; genus Shewanella; species Shewanella sp. FJAT-51649. The sequence continues at coordinate 4,546,371 of NZ_CP080411.1, forward strand.
AGGTCACTGATACCCCAAAACTGCGCACATCATTGTGGGAAATGGCCGATACCGTGGAGGTACTGGCACCGGTAAAACTGCGGGAGCACTTTGCCGCACTCAGCCAAAAAATGGCGGCGAAATACCGTTAAACCGTTTATCGCATTGATGCGACAAGCTGAGTCGCAACTCAAGGTTAGTCTTGCTTTACCATTGCTAACTGTGAGAGTCGCTATGTTTGAACTTATTCATGAAACCGCCACTGGCGCCATGCCCAAATTAACGGTATTCGGTGTTGGAGGCTGTGGTTGTAATACCATTAATCAACTCAGCCAAGTCAATCTGCCATCCAGCGTAGAATTAATTTCCGTCAATACCGATGCACAAGCCATGGCTGCCACCAGCAGCCATTACCGTATTCAAATTGGTCCACAAACGACGAAAGGCTTAGGCGCAGGCGCCAAGCCCGATGTCGGCTGCGCGGCAGCGATTGAGTCGGCGCAGGCATTAACTGAACAAATGCAGCATAGCGATATAGTGTTTCTCACGGCGGGATTAGGCGGCGGCACAGGTACGGGCGCGCTACCACAGGTGGCAAAGCTCGCTCGAGAGTTAACCAAACCCGTTATCGCCGTTGTGACCATGCCTTTTAGCTTTGAAGGCCAGCACAGAAAGGCCAATGCCGAAGCCGGACTGCAAGAATTATTGGAGAGCGCCAATGCCGTTATCGTTCTCCCCAACGATAAGCTTGCCGAGGTGCTTGGGGCCAAAGTGACCCTGCTCAATGCCTTCAAAGAGAGCAATAAAATTTTACAGGATGTGTTATTGGGGCTTGCCAATACCATCAGCCAAGCTGGGCTTATCAATATTGATTTAAATGACTTTATTTCCGTCATCAGCCGCCAAGGTCGCGCCGCAATGGGCGTAAGTTGCCTCCAGGGCGATGAGGATCTTATCTCGGCGGTTAAACGCGCCATGCAACATCCCTTGCTCGATAATATCGAACTCAATCAAGCGCAAGCGGCAATTGTCAGCGTTGTCGCAAAAGACACGATAGAGCTCAGTCAATACAACCAAATCGGCGCAACTGTACACGAGCAATTACCGCGGGATGCCCTAGTGATTATTGGGCTCACTATCGACCCTGAGCTCGAATCGGAGCTCGAAATCATGGTGATAGCAACGGGGATTGGATTTGCGCAGCCGGAAATTCAAGATCCTATCCAGGCAGTTAATGACAACTATATCAATGTGCATGATTTTATTAAGCGTCAGGCGATATCCATCGCAGACTCCGCACCATCCAAGTTCGATTTAGAAAACTTACAGATCCCAACTTATCTGCGGCAGCAAAAGCCCCAAGCGCATTAATTAACCTAAGTTCAGGTTAATTAGCTTGATGCAAAAACACCACATCTTTGTTGATGATTTCCAGCCGCCAGCCGTAATGCTCGGCGAGCCATTGAAAGGTGGCTTCGGAGTAAAAGTTAATATGGGTAGGATCATTTTTATAATGCCAAGTGCTAAATGCCGTGGGGTTGAGTACTCGCTTGGTCATCACGGCCAAAATACCCTTGGGCTTGAGCAAGGTGTTTAATAAGGTTAGTAACGCATCGGCATCACTCACATGCTCAATGACCTCCGTCAGGGTAATGAAATCATATTGCCGCGTGAGTAACTCTGGGTGGTTGGCGTAATAGAGATCATAGTTCTCGACTCGATACCCCCGCGTTTGCGCCAGCAGACTTAATGCTTTTCCCTCGCCACAACCAAAATCGAGCCCAGCAGCCGAAGGGGAAACGCGAGCCAACAAAGGAGCGAGGGTTCTGTCTAGAAACTGCTGATAACCGAGATCCTGCGGGTGATTTTCGTGCTTATCGTATTCGGCCTTTTCGGCTTCAGGGCTTAGATAAAATTCGGTAGGTACACTCACCAAGGCACACTGCTGGCACTGTTGGTAACGACGGCGTTTATCTTGGTGGTAGGCCACTAATTCGGTACTGTGGCAAAGGGGACAGATGTTCAACGACGGTTCCTAGAGACATCGTAAGGCAAACGACGGATATTGCCTTTGACTAAAAAGATTAAGGTTTGGGGATTTTACGCTCTTTGGCGGCCGCTTCCTTGGCTTCTTGCAGATATTTTTGCTCGCGGCTTTCCCTTTCATCGAACTGCTTTTGAGCCTTAAGCTTTTGTTGGGCTTCCCAATCCTGCGGATTGGACTGTTGGCGGATTTTTTCTTCCCGTGCCGAGGTCTCTTGGGCGGCTCGGCGGGCCTTTTCAAGCTGCGCTTGCTCGATTCTTTCTGAATCGATGCGCGCCTTATCGGCCCTTTGTTCTAAGGTCAGCCGTGGCTTTGGCTGTTCAGCCGCTTGCGCGATAGGCAATACCAGACCGACAACGACACTTAATACGATGGTGGGGATAAGTTTTTGCATCCTATGTTCCTTAGAGTCCTTCTTCGGCTGATTGGCACGGCAAACTGAACATTCAGGGCAAAACATAGCATAAAACCGTATTTTGCAGTGATGAGTTAGGAGAATTTTCGTGTATAACACTGAAAATCAGCTATCTTAAACTGTCAGTTTTTAGTTGTGATTTAAACAAAACCTCGATTAGGTTTATTTTTAACCTCAATGGAATGATGTACTATTTGAATTAATTTCGTTATAAACGAAGTACCTAGGCTGTAGGATGTGACCTTAATTTGCGTCACAAGGGAGTATCCTAAATGATCAGATGGCAACACTTGCTCAATAAACTCAGTACAGATGACCCTGTATTGCAAGACAAGCTGTCATGCTGGCAAGCCGATCCGCACCAGACTCCCCTCGCCCTGATCCAAGGCTTTAGCTTTATTAGCGCAAATAGCGCCACCCTCGATTACTTTGGCACCGAATACGGTGCCTTAGTGAATACCACGCCCTATGACTTTTCACCGAGGATCCAATCTTCTGGGCGTAATAGCGTTGAATTTGCTCGGGAAATGATTATTGAGGCTGCATCGGGGAACCATGTCGAATTTAGCTGGCTCCACCTAAGCCAACAGGGTAAAGAACTCCCCACCAAGGTTAGACTCTACCCTTGTTATTTGCAGCAACAGGCCGTGGTGCTTGTTGAGCTGCAAGCACTCAACCGTCGCACTCAAGTTCGGCCGTCGATCTCCGATGGCTTTGCCCATATCCCTCGGGAAATTATGGCGACCACGCTCGAAGAGAGTGCTGAGGCCGTTTACATCACAGATGCTGACAATCGCATCTTGGCAGTGAACAAGGCAATGTGCCGTATCTGTGGTTACAGTGCCGAGCAATTGATCGGTAAAACCCCTGAGTTTTTAGAGGCAAAACTCCTTCCACCAGGGCAAGAAACCGATTGCCAAGCCGCCATCAAACAACGGGGATTTTGGCACGGTGAGACACTTAAACAGCGTTCTGACGGGAGTCACTTTCCCGCATGGCAAAGCAGTCGCCGAATCGAGACCGATGATAATGCCCTGTATCATGTGAATATTTTCAGCGATATCAGCACCAAAAAGCTGCTCGAAACGCAGCTCACTACCCGCGCCATGTACGACACACTCACAGGGCTGCCGAACCGTTATCATCTCAAGCAAATACTCAATAGCGCCCTCGACAAACTGAAGGATGATCCTTCCGCCCTCGGCGCACTGATGTTTTTAGATCTCAATGGTTTTAAGAACATCAATGACAGCTTTGGTCATTCCATGGGGGACAGGGTATTGCAACTGGTGGCCGCGCGTTTAGAAGCGGGCTGCATTGAGAAGGCTGATATCGCCCGTATGGGGGGCGATGAGTTTACCCTAGTACTACAGGAATGCAGCTGTAAGGAAGAAATTCAATTATTTGCCGAGCAAATACTGAGTCTATTCGACAGTCCATTTGAAATCGAAGGGCAAAAGTTCTTCCTCGGTACCAGTATTGGTATCGCGCTGTTCCCAACCCACAGTGATCAAGCGGGACAGCTGATTAGCTTGGCCGATACCGCTATGTACAGCGCTAAGAAAAACCAACCGCACTTAGTCTTTTATGACAAGGCGATGAGCCAAGCTGCCGAGCTTAAATTAAAGCTTATCAACAACCTAAGGCATGCTCATAGCCTAAAGCAGTTCAATCTTGCCTATCAGGCGATTGTGGATTTACATACCAATAAGCCCATAGGTGCCGAGGCGCTGTTGCGCTGGCAAAAATCCCCAAATGAGCATTATGAAGCGGCCGAGTTCGTCCCTTTACTCGAGGAAACCGGGCTCATCATCACCATTGGGCAATGGGCACTTGAGCAAGCCTGTAAACAAGCGGCCATATGGCGCGCAAGTTATCAGCCTGATTTTAAAGTGTCGGTCAATGTGTCTCCCTTGCAGCTGGAGCATGTGGATTTTGTCGGTCAAGTAATTAGCGCCCTAGAAATGGTCGCCCTGCCCGCTGAAGCACTGATTTTAGAAATCACCGAGTCTGCATTGTTACGTCAACCCGAGTTGGCTCGCCAGACCCTTGAGCGCATTAAAGCCTTAGGTGTCGGTATCGCGATTGATGACTTTGGCACGGGCCTCTCATCACTGAGTCGCTTAGGCACTTTACCAATAGACAGCGTGAAAATTGATGCTGAATTTGCCCTGCGTTTACACGATGCCTCCGGGCAAAAACTTTGCCATGCCATAGTGCAATTAGCACAGGCTCTCGATATTCACTTTGTGGCAGAAGGCATTGAAACGCAGCAGCAAAAAGACATCATTACCCATATGGGACAAGGTTTTGCGCAAGGCTTTTTGTTTGGCTATCCCAGTTCGGTTGAGCAGTTTACCCAAGCCTTTTTAGCCGAAAGGTGTATCGCTTAAGGTTGAGCGGCAACGCAGTAAGAATTGATTGGTTTATCGAGTGGATGTTTCAAGGTGAATCATTGGCTCGATAGCCCTGCCAGCACACCATAAGTATGGAATCACTCCCCTGCAAAGCAATTGGCTGGCAAAGCTATCTCATCATTTGCAGCGCAAATGAATCCTCATTATTAAACCTTGTTTTACGTTACGTTAGCGTGATCTGAATAAGATTTTAACTATTTTAATTCGTACGGGGTCTCAAAAACGTAAGAATTTAAAATCACTTACTCTCCGTTCTGATAACGCAGCCTAACCTGAGCTGGCATGGCCCGAATGCGCAGCTCCACCATGGCATCGAAGGCATTCAGTAAAGGTGACACGTCTAAATCCGGCTCGAGGGCTTTTAGCATATAAGCACTCGCTTCTAAGGTTGACAAACTATCACTGCGGCTCGATTTGCGGATCTTGTATCTCGAAGCATAACCTTCGGCCAAGTGCACCGCTGGCAATTGAGCCAACCATGGATTGAGTTGCAAGATTTTAAAGGCTTTTCGCCAGGTGCCATCGATCAACAACAGTACACAATCGGTGTTAAGCCTCTGTTGTTCGACACTCACACTCTGCTCAGAGGGATACACAAGATAGACAGAGCGCCCACAATCCATCAATTGTTCACGCAATAAGGCAAAGTCCGCTTCCGTCTCGCCCACATACACTTGGGTGTTAGGGATAACTAGACTTAACATCTTGACGCTATTCTTTTTATGCTCGACTTCGGAGGGATGTTGCAATACCACTAGCTGCGTTTGCGGCTGTATGAGTTGCACATGGGCACAGAGGCAAGCTGTAAGGGGATAACGACAATGAGGGCAATAGTGGCGGCTCAAAACAAAATCTCTATAAAACGTTTATCCTGCAGTATAGCAGTTCACCTCAAAATTAGTATGGCACCCCGTTTAGTGCATGAATGTTAAACATTATTGACATTTTGTTTACAAAATGTATCTTCCGCTCACTAGGACGCTACGGCCGATAACGCTTCTCCCCATCTTGAGGCTGTTATTCGTCATTAATAATAAAAGGAACTGCAATGCTCATTAATCGACTTAACCTCGCACTCTTACTCGCCCTAACCAGTACCACAACCCTCGCCGTGACAGATAACACTTACCAGCATGATGTGAACTTGGTATACGCCAGTTCAACTGACGAGTTTAGCGATGGTTCTTGGGATGCGGATTACCGCTATTACTTTACGCCTGTTAGCCAAGATACTGTTCCCTATGCACTTAGCGGCTTTTTAGCACAATCATCTAATATCCGTGTTGGTTATAACGTTAGTGACCATTCCGACTTCTATCTCATTGATGGGGAATATGTTTTTGATTCTAAATGGTTTATTGGACTCAGTTATGGTGTGGTAGATAGTGATTATCAGGATACGAATAACTACGGTGCCAAACTTGGTTATTACTTTAACGACAATTCGGCCGTTTACCTGAAATATTCTACTGACAATACTGATCTTGCCTATGGGACATATTACAAAGGTGAAATTGACGTCGACAGTGTGGGTCTTGGTATTCGTAGTTTTATTCCATTAGAATCAACAGCAGGCGTTGACCTGTACGCAGACTTAAGCTACTCGCACCGTGAGAGCTCATCAACTTACAACATAGACACCCAGTACCGTTATACGAGTAATGACACATCTTTAAACCTCGGTGCACGTTGGTTTATCAACAAATCTTGGGCCGTGGGAGCAAGTCATACAATCCAGGATGAGGATGATCCCTCAACCATTTATACTTCTTATTACTGGCGTATTACTGATTTTATCTCCGCTCAGACAAGTATCTCAAAATTCATTGATTCAGATGCAGATGATGTCTTCTTAGCATTAGGTATCAACGGTCGCTTCTAAAAAAATGCCCGTAGCTATGGTCAAATAAGCTACGGGCAAAGGGTGTTTCTTTGATTAGCCGTTTAGGGTGTATTAATGCTCGGCGGCTAACTGTTCTTGGTGCCAGTGGTCGAAGCGGCTTAATGCCATCATCGAGAGTAATCCGACAGAAAATACGCCCATCACTAACGCCACCGCATAGGGGGCTGTCAGATTTGTTTGCTGTACTAGGCCTGCTATGACTGACGCGCCACTCATCTGAATAAAACCTAACATCGCCGTTGCGGTGCCTGCGCGCTCGCCAAAGGCTGACAGTGCCATACTGGTCGCTGGGCCTAATAAGAAAGCAAAACCAATACACAACAACATCATAGGCAACATAAAGGCAAAAGCGGCAGCCATACCCACACTTGGGCCAAATGCTTGAGCTGCAATAATCAATACCGCCGAGAGCACCAGTAACACTAAGGCAAGGATGGCGGTTGGACGGTTGCCTAACTTGCGGATCACCACTGGCGCGGCAAAACAGGCCACAATATTGACCAAGGCATTCAAGCCAAACAACCCACTAAAAGCCAACTCTGACACCCCTAAATGGCCGATAAGCCACACGGGAGAGTAAGACACATAACTTAAAATCGCCGCCATCGCCGACATACAGGCAAAGGCATAGAACAAGAAATGGGTATTGCTCAGCACAGGTTTATAACGACTCCAGCGGTACAGAGGACCTGTGCTAACCGTATTGGCTGGACGGGTTTCGGGTAAACGATAGCCCACCAAGAGCATCATCAAAATCGCGTATAGGGTCATAAACACAAAGGTCGAACGCCAGCCAAATTGCATGGCTAATAGTCCGCCAAGGGTGGGCGCCAGTGCGGGGATCACGCAGATAGCCCCATTTAAGTAGCTGTAGATACGGGCGCCTTCCTTGGGCGAATAACAGTCACGCACCGCGCTAAAGACTACAATCGAGGTTGAACAGGCCGCTAACCCTTGCAACACGCGGGCAAGTTGTAACCAATGGAATTCAATCGCAGCGGCGGCAAGTAAACTACTCGCGCCGTAGAGCAACACACCAAAGAGTGCCACGGGTCGACGTCCGTAACGGTCGGCTAAGGGGCCAATCAAAATTTGGCCCACACCCATAGCAAATAAAAACAGTACTAATGTGGACTGTACTTCACTGGCAGACACGGCGAACTCTGCCGCCATGGTTGGCATAGAAGGTAGATAAATATCAATCGCCAATGGGCTGAGTAGCACCAAAGACATCAAAATAGGTAACAGATTGCGCCGCATAAAACTTATCTCGGTTAAACAGTAAAAGGTATTTCAGTGGGCGCTATTTTAAATAACTCAAGGTATGAACAGAAATGGTATAATTTCCAAAGTGAATTTCCTCTGAGGAATATCTATGAATCTCGACAACTTAGCCAGAATCGATCTCAACCTACTGGTGATATTGAAGGTTTTGCTCGAAGAACAGAGTGTCACCCGCGCAGCGAGTCGATTACATATTAGCCAATCGGCATTGAGCAAGAGCTTGAATCGCCTGCGAGAAACCTTAGATGATCCCCTGTTCCAACGCACTGCCCATGGCCTTAAACCCACGGCCCATGCGCTCAATATTGGGCTCAAGTTGCCAAATATTTTGCAAGACTTATATCAACTCACTCAGCCGCCGACGTTTACACCGGCCAGCAGTAACAGGCAGTTTTCCTTTGCCATGGTTGAAAGTGCCTACGAAACCTTAATCCCCTATTTTATCGGCCCATTGTTAAGCACTGCGCCGAACCTGAAGCTCGACTCCTATGTGTGGACCGAGAAATCGATGCACGATTTGCAGCAGGGGCAAATTGACTTTGGGATCTCGGGGCGGGATCTACACCCGCTTTCAGACTCGCAAACGGACAGACTCCCAGATGGCATTAGCTGCCAAACCCTGTTTACCGACAGGCAAGTGTGTTTGGTTCGCCAAGATCATCCTTTGATGACCGCTCTCACCTCACCCCAGTGGGATTTAAATTTGTATTTGGATATGGCGCATGTGCAGGTGCGCTGTGAAGGGAGTGATTGGTGGGCGCTAGATTACTTTCTGGCCGACCTTGGCCACAGGCGCAAAATCAGCACGACTGTGCCCGATTTTTATGGCGCGGCTAGCATCTGCGCCCACAGTGATTTGATTTTTACCTTACCATCGAGCTTTGCATTGCACGCTTGTAAACTCTATCCATTAAGGCTGTTTCCTCTGCCCTTTGAATTTATTCCTATGGCCTATGTGCTGATCTGGCATCAGCGCAACGATGAAGACCAAGGGCATAAATGGATGCGCGATACCATCTGCCAAAGTGTTGAAAAGCTTATGCAACCCTAGGGGAAAAGCCATAAAAAGCCCAGGACACAAGCGTATCCAGGGCCGATTAAACTCAACACACTTACAGAATAAAGGTCGCTACCTGAGCATTGAGATCGTTCGCACGCGCCTTTAATGCTTGGGCTTGGGTCAGATCCGATTTCGCGGCCTCGGTGATTTCGTCGGTCACGTCTTTGATCGCCACCGTATTTTGGGTGATCTCCCCCGTAACTTGGGTTTGCTCTTCGGCGGCAGTGGCAATTTGCCCCGCCATATCCGAAATCACATTCACGGCTTGGGTGATTTCCTCCAGCGCCTTCACGGCAGCATTTGCATCTTCCACGCTGTTGCCCGCAAGCATTTGACTGCTTTCCATCAAACTCACGGCTTTTGCTGTGGTGCGTTGCAAGGTTTCAATGGTTGCATGTACTTCTTGGGTCGAATCCTGCGTCCGACGCGACAATACCCGCACCTCATCGGCGACCACGGCAAAACCACGGCCCTGCTCACCCGCGCGGGCGGCTTCAATCGCTGCGTTGAGCGCTAATAGGTTAGTCTGCTCCGCAATCCCTTGAATAGTCGCTAAAATGCTAGAAATCGACTGAGCATGGCGACTTAAATCTTCAATCACGTCCGTTGCCTGAGCGACTTCATCGGCGAGGGAATTGATCGAACTGCGGGTTTTATTGACCAACTCTTTGCCTTGGAAACTGCTCGCGGCCGACTGCTGCGCCGCTGTCGCAGTGTTTTCCGCATTAGCGGCAATTTCATTGGTCGCGCTCGCCATTTCGGTCACCGCAGTTGCCACCATGGCCACTTCCTGCTGCTGACGTTGCAGCTCCGCCACCGCAATATGGTTGGTTTTAAGGCTGCGCTCTGCATCCGTATCTAGCTCGCTGGCTAACTGACGAATATGGCTGATCAATTGATGCTGGCTGCCGACAAAACGGTTAAAGCTATCGGCCAACACGCCTACTTCATCCTGAGTATCGACCTCTATTCGTTGAGTAAAATCGCCATTGCCGTCGGCAATGCGTGCCAGTGCCTGTGACACGCGCCCTAGTGGACCTAATAGTAGATTCACCAACCAGGAAATCGCCAATACACTCAGCAATAACACTACGGCAGAAAGTCCAAATTGCGTCAGCAGAAGATCGGTCAGAGGTGCCTCTAGGGTCTCCTTATCCAGCACTATCACCAGCTCCCAATCGGTATTGGGAATATCGACACCCCAGACTAACTTATCACGGCCCTCATTCTCAAAATACATGGGCAGCAAGGCTCCCGCTTGGCGGCTCTGCTGGGGTAAATCATGATTCAGATCGTTGTCGATTTGGCCGACAGGCTTCATCGCCTTAGAGGCATCTTTGTAAGCAATCACAGTGCCGTCTTTGTGCATCATGATCGCATAGCCATTGGCGGGGAGCGTCATGCGATTCACGCTCTCGACTAGGCTCGCAATCGAGAGATCGCCACCTACCACACCTTGAGAAGTGGCCTGCGCCATAGTGACCACTAACACGTTATAGGCCACGTCGACATAGGGTTTAGTCAGGATTAAACCGCGCTCATTCATCGCCTGTTTATACCAAGGACGCGTTCTCGGATCGTAACCGGTACGGTCAATACTTGGATCTGAGTCCAACATCTGTCCTGTCTCGGTACCATAATAAGTTAGCTGAAATCGCCCTGAGGCCTGCGCCTGTTGCAATGCACTTAAACTGTTACCTTCCACCTTAGAGGCCAATGCGCCTACGATATCTTGGCGTCCAGCCAGCCATTCTTGAATGCGCTCGGCCTGTTGTTCACCTAAGCGTTGCACCTGCTCTAGGCTATTTTGCAATAACAATGATTTTTGACTGGAGTAGCTTTGCCAAGACAGCAAGCTGATCACGAGGGACAAGGCGATCACGACCGAAATCAGGATCTTTTGTTTAAGTGAATATGAGTTCATTTTGGTATCTACGATTTACACAGCACTGAAGGAAGGTATTGGACGAATGGTCATCACTCAATGTAATAAATTTACAGATTTAGCCATAACCAATCAAAATATCGGTTAAATTTTCGCACATCTTGCACAACAAACAAAGAATCACTTATCATCAAATTAATAAATAATTAAGCAAAAACATAAAGATAACTTTAACCAAATCATTAAAAACCTAATGATAACCAAAAGATCACAGACACCTCAGATTAAACAACAATTTGAGCTCCTAGACGTAAAACAACGTAAATTAACCCAAATTAACGTGACCCAATCCGTTTATTTATTGCACACTGACTCTCCATAGCATTGGGAAAGAGGCCTCTCGATAACGCCAAGTTGGCAAATCCTTAGATGATTTACCTTACGCCTCGCCCCATTTTGATTAGGAGTTCTTATGATCTATCAACAATTTCAACAGAGCCCATTTCAGCCACGCATTTCAGGAGCACGGGCTTGGTTAGCCATGGCCGTGAGTGTCAGCCTAATCTGTTTATCACTGTTTTTATTGCCTTTTGTGCTTTTATTTGGCGCCATTGCGCTCGGCTGCTTAGTGTTATTTAGCCGCATTTACGTGGCGCGCCAAGTGAGTAAGTTTAATCGTGCCCAGGCACAAGCGCAGGAAGCGGCGAGCCAAGAGACTGAGTTTTATCGTTCCACCAATGTGGTGCGTGAAATCCATGCAGAGCAATATCGCGGCCGCACCTTTGAACATCAACAGGATGAGAAATAATACTAAGCGCTTAGTAAGGTTTTTGCGCGCTTAAGGGTTTGAATCTCGCCGGGATCTTGGGTCATCTCCAGCACAGTATCAACTTGCAATGCGAGTGATTGCCACAGGGGCTCGATGATCTCGGCCTCTTTGGCATTAGCATGACGGCGCGCCAGGTTGAGCAGCGCCGCAGAGCCCACCACATCGATACGCCCTAAAATACCGTCCGCGAGTGCCATGCTCAGTTCAATCATGGCTGGCACACTGTGACCGTATTTAATTACTTCACGTAGATAACGCTCCGCCTGACTCACATCGCCACCCAAACCACTTTCATCGTTTAGCATGTGCTGCGCGCGGGTAAGCATGGCATCCAGCTGACCTTGCTCGGCCGCTTCGGCCATCCAATACTCACTCACGATAGGATCGCGCTGACAACCATCGCCGTTGGCGAGCATTAAGGCTAAATGGTACTGGGCATGGGGATAACCCGCTTGCGCCGCTTTATTAATAAAATGATAGGCTTGGGTCAGATCTTTGGTCTGATAATAGAGCACACCTAAATTCGCCATGGCTTCGGTCTGTTCACCCTCGGCCGCCAGTTGTAAATAGTGCTTCGCCTGCGCTAAATCCGGCTTAAATGACTCACTGCCCACCAGATAAAAATACCCCAATAACGCCATTGCATTGACGACACCCGCCTCAGCGGCCTTGGCAATCGCAGCTTCGCCGTGAATGGCATCGGCCCGTCCTTGATAGCCATGGATAAGCCCAACCCCATGTTCATAGAGGGCATCGGAATGATTTGGCGCCGCAAGGGCAAACCAATAGGCGGCTTTAGCAAAGGTATCACTGGCTTTTTGCGCCACTTCCTTTACCGCTGGGCCATTTTCATCTTCATTACCATAGGATTGATCGACTAAGGCAAGCTCTTGCTCTTTAAGCATTAATGCTTTGGTTTTAAAAGAGATCCCCACAAGGTATTGCGCCTTAGGGTCGTCTTCCATCACCGCACGGTAACAGAGGTCTTTGATGGTAACGGCGTCACTGGCTTGGTAACGATAAGCGGGAGCCGCACGCCCAATCACCTTAGGATACAAGTGCTCAATTAAGGCCAACACATCCTTGATGGCCTTTTGGGCCAAGGCGAGCAATTGCTCTTGAGTTAAATGGTATTTTTCAGGGTGGGCGCCACGGTTGCCATCACCACGCAGACGATGTAAGGCTCGTGTCGTCTTCACATCGATCAACCGCTTTTGGTTTAACAGCTCGATACGGTCATAGAGATTAGGACTAGCGAAGCTGACGGCTTTATCCTGACCGAGCAGTTCGGTCAGCCTGTGGGTAAAACTGCGGATATGCAACAGTGACTGGGTGGGCACATCCTGCACATAGTTTTTGGCATTGAGATAATCATCGAGAAGAGAGGCCGAAAAACCTTGGATAAATTCGCTATCCAGTAACTCAGCCCCTGTTCCCATAAATCCTTACCTCAGCTCGAATGTACTCGGTTGATATTATTCCGCGGTAGGCTGTTTAGTCACCATATACAGGCGGAACAGCGCTAAATTCACGAATAAACCGATAAATGCCATCAAGGTATCCGCCAGCATTTGCACTGGCAGGCCGCCAAGAGAAGCTGCGCCAGAGAGCTGAGCACCCACGACAGAAAGCGGCAGATAAAGCATCAATAAGGCGATGGTTTTCAGTACGATAGGACCACTAAAGCTAAAGCTTGCCTTAATGGCTTCCAGCGGTGTTAGACGTTCAACTACCACCATAAAGTTCACATAGGCGAGTCGCGCAAATAGATAGAAACTGATGACGAGGCCGACTAACCACAGTGGGCCAAACGCAGCAAATAGCATTACAGGCGCTAAAATCGCCAGTCCCGAAAACACACCCGCCAGCAGCAGGGGTGGTACAAAGGGTAAGCTGGCCTTCAATACCATTCCCGTCGAGGGATTATGCCCTTGGGATCTCAGCTCTAAAAACAGCGTTAATGCGGCGATCAGCACCGAAAAAATCAGCAGCAGTAGCATCATGGCGATCATATGCGGCGCGCCAAACTGCGGGTTTTCCAGATCGACTTTGCTCATCTCTGTGCCTAGCCACAGCTGGATCCCCACCTGCACTAACAGCAATGGCACTGTCAGCATGGCAAGCTGAGTGAGATGATTACGGAAAAAGTTATAAGCTTCGGTCAAAATTGCGGATAGTGACATGCGCCTTTCCAAAATAATTGAAGTAAATTAACACCGTGAATTGCCGCTAAGGATACCCAAAATCCCGCCCCAATGCACAACACAAATCACTTGAGTGAACCGTAAATCACAGAAAAGGACTGCAACAAAAGTCGCAAAGCCGTTACACTGTGGCCCTTTATTGCGCGCAAACCCTCAAAGGATGCCACTCATGAAACACACTCTCACTCTCTCAATCCTGATCAGCGCCACGCTTTTAGCGGCTCCCGCCAGTGCAGGCTGGTTAGATAACCTCGCAGGAACACAAGCAAAAACGGAAAAAGTAGCCACAGGCACCGCGACTCAATCCAACGAGTTAGTCGGTAGCGTGATGTCGCAACTCGGTTTAAGCCAAAACCAAGCCGAAGGCGGTTTAGGCAGCCTATTAGGCCTAGCCCAGTCTAGCCTAGGTTCGAATGATTACACCAAATTAGCCGCCAGCATCCCGAATGCCGACAGCCTATTAGCCGCAGCGCCAAAGCTTGACGCTAACTCGGGCGTTTCAGGCTTATTGTCTAAGGCGGGTAATATTGGCTCTTCCCTTCAAGGCAGTGCTATGGTGTTAGATGCCTTTGAAAAATTGGGTATTTCTAAAGATTTGGCCATGCCGATGATCAATATCGCCAAGTCTTACCTTGAGACAAATGGCGCCGAAGGCAGCTCAGATCTCCTGATGAAGGGCCTAAATTCCCTGCTGTAATCCTCGCTTTCACCCTAAGCCCATGGTTTAGGGTGAACTTTAGCGCCGTAAATCACTCTATTTAGTTATCCCTTCTTGCCAGAGCAGTGCCCTTTTATGATTGCTAAGCTGAAACGATTCCTTCAATCCCACACCCAGGCCATCTCCCCCGAGGAGAAAGCCCACCAGCTCAAGTTGGCGTCGGCGAGTATGTTACTCGAAGTGGTATTTGCCGATGAAACCCTCGCGGCAGAAGAAATGGCGTTACTGCCGACCTTGCTGACGGAAACACTGTCGATGCCAGCGCAGGAAGCCAATGAACTGATTGAAGAAGCGAAAAAAGCCCAAGGTAATGCTACCTCGCTCTTTGAGTTTACCAATACCATCAATGCCGAATTTAGCTTGGAGCAAAAACAACAATTGCTGTTAGCTATGTGGCAATTAGCCTATGCCGATGGACAACTCTCCCAGTACGAAGATCAAATCATTCGCCGCACCGCCGATTTGCTGTACCTCAAGCACAGCGAACTTATCCAGATGCGTAATCAGGCTATCGAAACTACCCAAGCAGCACGCTAAAAGCACTACATAAAAAAAGCATGAATCGCAGCGTTGCCATTCATGCTTTTGAATCAAGGCTGTAGATTGCCGTTTACTGTTCCAGCAGGCTTAGGCGAGCGCCTTACCGATTTCGAATCCTGCGCCTCTAAGCTCAGTTAACTTGGCTCGCAATCCTCCCATTTCCATCTTTAAGCCCTTCTTGGTCGCTAATTGCGATAACCAACTGGTTTTATCGTCATCGTCGATGCTGTCCCACTCCTCCAGCACTTTATAGGCGAGGCACAGCAAGGCGGCCAATTTAGAGAAAGGGTTCGAATCCTTGGGATGATCCTGATAAAGGATGCCCTGCACCAACGCGGGGGTGAATTTCCAGTTTTTAGCCAACAAAGCGCCAATATCGGGCGAGTCATAGCCGAGCAGTTCACGCTCAAACGCATGTTTATCTTTGCCCTGAGCCACCGCTTCGGTAATCTTCTCGGCATCTTCGGGGGAAATCGCCGCGATCAGTAAGTCACCAATCCGGTGAAGGATACCGCAGGTAAAGGCCTCATCGGGCTGCACTCCACAACGTTTGGCCATCTCTTGGCAATAGAGTGCAATTTCAAAGGTCTGCCCCCAAAACTGCGCGAGGTCGACCCCTTGGCATTTAGGCACTGATCCCATCACCGCCGACGCTAGGACTAACGTCCGCAGCGTCTGCATGCCAAGGCGTACTACGGCTTCGTCAATACTGCCCACCTCACGGCTGTGGCCATAGTGGGCGCAATTGGCTAGTCTCAGCACCTTTGCGCTGATCAAGGGATCGTGGGACACCTTAGTCGCAATATTTTTGACCGTGGCATTATCATCGTTAACCACTTCAAGCAGTTCACTGATGGCTTTAGGTAAACGGGGTAAGTCATCGACTCGACTCAGTAGCGCAGCAGAATCCATATTTATTCTCCTTCGACGTGAATGATCAAAATATAGAACACAGAACTTCGCCTCGCTTGCAAAGATATCGCCGTATATCAATGGCGTCTGCAACTTTCGTCTGCCTTCAAACGGCTTTTAAAACAGACAGCAATCCCCCACAAATCCGTTCGATAACACAATGGGCTCGTACTTTATGCCATTCCAGTCCCTGAAAAATCGTTCAACAATTATGCTTATTTGTAAATAAATGTTTCTAAATTTTAGTAATGAGTGATATAGATTAAATCTTGTTCATCCATTGTAAGGAAGCACTATGGGCCAAAATGCACTCGTTAATCGCACAGGTATTATCCTTGTTAGCGCACTGATCACCTTAGGTTTGTTCGTGTTTATGGCGCAACTTATCCATAATCCGCAGCCCTTGAGCGGACAAGCGAGCGATGCGCCGCAGATCAATATTTTGATGACGGAGCGAACGCCAATTCCGCCGAAGGAAAGCCGTAAACCTGAGCCACCTAAACCCATTCCGGCAAGGGAGCGCGTTACCGCTCCGGGAGAGAGCAATCAGCTCGTCGATTTCAACACTCAGACTTTTACCCCCGAAATACCAACCCAAACTACACTCTTTACCCAATCGGCAATGACGGCAGAAGCCTTACCAGTGGTGCAAGTGTCCCCTCGCTATCCCATTGATGCGGCGCAAAATGGCAAGGAAGGTTATGTGGTCGTGGGATTTGATATTACGGCAGATGGTACTGTTAGCAATGTGCGCGTGCTCGATGCCAATCCGAAGCGGGTGTTTGATAAGGCCGCGCTGTCAGCGGTGCAAAACTGGAAATACAAACCTAAGTTTGATTCGGGCAAGGCCGTGCCACAGATGAATCAACAGGTGCAGCTCGACTTTAAACTGGATCAGAAGATTTAAGGTAAGAGGCCAGAACGCACGCTGGTTGGCGTTCTGGTCTGTCATTCAGTGATATCGGCCACTAGGACACTTTATTTACCGCTAAGCTCTGTTTGCGACTGATATGCGTCTTCTGCCACCACAGGAATGGTGCCACGAACAAGATCAACACCAGCACGTAGGCCATACTTGCCCCAAGCGCGATACCTAAGGCCAAACAGAAGCAACAACCTAGTATCACTAAGGGTAAGTTACTGCGGGGCAATAACTTCGCCGCGGCTAACATGGCCATTAAGTAGATCACCACGAACACCCCATTACTCCAAGCAATTAAATGTTCGAGCTCTTGGCCCGTTGTGTGGGTCAGCACTATTACACTCGCCATCACGCTGAGTAACGCCGCCAAGGCACGGATTGGCACACCGTGACGATTTTTTACCGCAAAGCAGCGCGGCAAAATACCTTCGTTACTAAAGCTCCAGATAAGACGCGCGGCACTGGCGGCATACACGTTAACCGTGGCAAGACCGCTGGCAATCCCCAGCACACCAATCACTTGTGCACCATAGCCGCCCAAGAGCGCATCGAACACGCCGATCATGGCCACGCTTTTATCGGTCGGCACTAACAGTAAAATCAAGGTACAGGCCACATAAATAATACCCACCAGCACAGTGCCCATCATCATCGCGGGGATCATATCCTGCTGTGGACGGCGAAAATCATCGGCGAGGTGAGTCATGGCCTCAATCCCCAAAAAGCTCCAAAAAGCGATACCTGCGGCAATCATAATGGTGGGGATTTCTGGCGTGCCATAGCTAGCTAATGAGGTTAAGTGCCCAGGTTGCACACTGCTCGCCCCAAATAACAGCACCACAATCGCAACAATACAAAGGGTTAAGCCAAATTGCAGTTTGGCCGAGATTTGAATGCCACGCAGATTAAGCAGGAATAAACCGAAAATCACTAATACCTCGGCGCCAACCTTAGGCCAGCCATCGAGGGGAATGAGTGCATTAACAAACTGGAAGGTCATCAAAATCGCGGCCGGCGCGCCCATGGGCACCACCAGCAAAAAAATCAGCCCAATAGTACGGCCAGCAGTGCGACCAAAGGCCTTTTCCACAAAATATGCAGGACCCGCAGCATGGGGAAAGACGCTCGCCAGTCGACCAAAAATCAATGCCACTGGAATAATGGCTAAGGTCAGGAGTGACCAGGCGATAAGCGCGCCGGCCTGGGCTTTGTCGATTGTCATTTGCGGGAGAATAAACACCCCTGTGCCCAGCAAAGTGGTGGCCATTAAGCCTGCACCTTGCCAACGTCCTATAGTTCCGCTATGTGAGTTCATCTGTTAAAATTCAGTGGTTTTGAAGCCGTCAGTATAGTGAGATTCTACGCCGCAATCTGCCGTCAATCTCAGTGTTCTTCGTGGCAAATACCGGCAAAATGACGGCAAAAATGCATATTTCCGCCAAAATGACGACACAGCCCTAGCACAAGGTGCTTAACTGATATTAGCTTGCCTTGGCAATGTGCCTCGTGCTTTTTTACAACCCGTTTTATCGGAGCTCAAGTTGGATAAGTTTGATACCGCCATCATCCACAGCCTGCGCCAAGATGCTCGCCAGAGTGTCTCCAGTATTGCCGAGCAGGTGAATCTTTCCCGCAGCGCCGTTGCCGAGCGGATTAAAAAACTCGAGCAAACTGGGGTGATCCGCGGCTATCAGGTTTTACTGAGCGAATCGCAAAAGGAAGGAGTATCGGCTTATTTCGAAATCCAGCATAAATGCCCGCGCTGCGCCGATGTGGTGCATGTTTTTCATGCCATCCCCGAGGTGATCACTTGCCGTGGTATCTCTGGCGATATGGATTTACTGGTGTATGTGCATGCCCCTTCGATGCGCCGCTTGCATGAAATTCGTGAATATATCGATACCCACACGGACATCATTAAAATTAAAACCCATGTGGTGATGAGTGAGTGGATAAATAACGCTGGTGAATAAACATGCTTTGCCCCCAAACAAGAAACGCCACCCCTAAGGAATAAAGGTGGCGAGGCCCTTGTGGAGGCAGGGCAAACAATACCTAAATGTAAAAATATGGCTTCCCTTCCCAATAACCTCCCTGTGACAGCAAATCGCGACAAGACAACACTCCTTTAATCACTCAGCCAGCGTCATTAAAGGGGTTGGCTCACGGTGCATTCCTTAAACACCGCTTCGCCATTCACCGTAATTCCTTATTATCTATAACCTTGGGCGAACCGTGCCCAATTAAACGACCGTCATTTGCCCCGTGTAGAGAATAAAGTTACGCAGCAGTAACACACCAATGAGACTTAAGCATGCTGTGCCTGCAACATAGGCCCACTTACGTTTTGAAGTGGCCGTCATAAACAGGTTCATCGCCAATGGGCCAGACAATCCCAGCCCGACAATGCCAATCCAGAAGATCCATCCCCAGAAGCCGTAACCTATCGCATTGAAGGCTGCAAACTTACTCTGACCTCCAGACAAGACCAGCCCCATAAAGAAAGTGAAAATCAGCACTATCTCCACCAAAATCAGTGGGATCTCAACCTTGTGGATAAAGTGCACTTCCTTGGCATTAGGATTCGCATTAAGCAGCACACCACCCAGTAGAGAGGATGCGGCGCCCGATGAAAGCCCCGAAGCCAAAAACAGCAGCGGCAACACGGGATTTTTCAACATCGGATAACCGGGTAAAGCCGACAGCAAAAAGCCGGTATAAGCCCCAAGCGCGAGGGAGAAGATCACCAATAAACCAGTAATCGTTGCCTCGAAACGGCTCAGCCAGGCGGTGAACTTCAGCACTATGGGGAAGCGATTCTCACACCAAGCATCGATAGGTTTACGGAATAGCAAGCCAATCCACATAAACATAAAGACTTGGTAAATCAGCAGAATCAGCACCCCCATCGACATCACTGACTTGGGATTATAGAAGACTAAGATCTTCCAAAAATCGAAGGGCTTAGTTAAGTCCAAGACTAAGATGCCCAAACCCGCCATCACAGCCACGGGCGCCACAATACAGGCCGCTTGTACAAAGCCAGACTGGTAGGCGTTATGCTTTAACACAAAATGTTTGAGTAACACCGCAAAGAACATGGCGCCGGCCGATGCGCCCGCTAAAAACAGGTAAATCGCGATCGGCCAATGCCACACTAGCGTATCAAAATGTAGGGCGCTCATATTGCTACCTCCCCTGATTTGGCCACGATACGGAACAGTTTTGGCCGCGTACCTAGGTCAACCTTAGCCCTTTGGGTCGGGTTAGCCTTCAGCACTTGTACCACCTGTGAACTGGGATCCTTTAAGTTGCCAAACACCAATGCCTTAGTTGGACAAGCCGCGACGCAGGCGGGCTGTTTACCTTGGGCCAGATTAGTTTCACGGCAAAAATCACACTTGTCCGCGGCATGGGTAACGGGATTGATAAAGCGAATTTTGTAGGGACAAGCCGCAATACAATACTGACAGCCCACACACTTCCACGCATCCACCGACACGATTCCCGTTTCTTTATCGATAAAAGCGGCACCGGTCGGGCAGACATTGACACAGGGCGCGTCTTCACAGTGCTGACAAGACTTACGACTAAAGTGATAAAACTGGTTTGGATATTCTCCGTAAGGTCCGGTTTGTTCTATCTTCAGCCGAGAAACTCCCTCTGGCACCTGGTTGGTTTCACGGCATGCAACCTCACAGGCCTTGCAACCTATGCACTTAGTCTCATCGTGGATCAGCGCATACTTCACGCTGGGTTCGGCCTTCGCCTCATTCGAAGCACTGACAGTCGCGAGCAGAGTCGCTCCCGAAGCGCCGGCCAACAGGGCGCATGTCCCTTTGAGAAATCTTCTTTTTGAATTTTCCATAACCTTACTCCTGCTGGCCTGTATGACAATTACGGCACAGCTCACTGCGAACCTTAGGCGTCATCTCTGCCATAGGATCGGTGGGGCTATGTAATTTATGGCAAGCGGCACAAGCCACTTTTTGCGCATGCACATTATGCGTCCACTCTTGGGCACTGAGCTTGGCGGGAGTATGGCATTTTCGGCATACTTTCAACTGGGCTGCGGTATCGGACGCATCTTCTAATCCAAATACCACTAAATCATTCGGTTTCTTAGGGTGATCACCCTTTTCACCATGACAACTTGAACAGGTCATTTTCATGGCATCCTGGCCGTGATGCCCTAACATTTGACCATTACGCTTATGACACTTCATGCAAGCATCACTGTTGATTTGCTGAGCGGGTTCGGCACTCGTTGCAGAAAAGCTGAGTAGCAAAGCCACGGCACCCAAGCGTAATGACCACAGCCATTGTCGTGTAGACATAGCGAGTCCTCATATCGATAGATTGGGAAGGCAAAGAGGAAGCAGGGTTCGGAAGGCTCCGAACCCGACAGTCGTGGTCAGACGGCTAAAGCTTGCTTAAGGCTTTGGGGATCCCACTGCTTATGCTGGTTCATTTCAATAAAACCAATATTGAATTTACCGAACAGCTTTTTCATGGGTGAGTTGATTTGCTTACCAGCATCACTGATCACCATTTTGACTTCAGATGAGTCATGGTCAATCAACACATAGTCTAGACGGCATTCATGATTTAAATCAGCATCATGCTGGTCCATATCAAATACTGTGTCTAATGGCACATTGCAGCAGACATCGTATTTACCTTCTACGACAGTTTTGAGTGATTTAAAAAAGTTAAAACTCTCTTCATCAAATAACACTGGTTTCAGTTTCATTTCATGATGTGCTTCATCAGGATCTGCTCTAAAAAACTTAATGCAGGTCATGACAAACATTACAAACACGAATGGCACTGCGACGAATAGTACAAAGTACATAAACGCATAGCTGAGAATGACTGAAGTGTTCATATACGCCTCCAATAACACAATTATATTTTTGTTATCTCCTTTTAAAGCAGCTTCAGTATTATTGTTAATCCGAATTATTTTTTTGATCTTCGTCACATTTAAAAATGGCAAATTAAACATAAACAATAAGTTAAGATGCTGAGCACATTACTGTTTAACATAAATCTTAAATGCATATATTGATAATAGTTAATTGAAAAATTGAAATTCAAATAATCAAATACCAGAAAGTAAAATTTCAAATTAAATTAAAAATATTTTTTGAAAAATAAAAAATATAAATCTAAACTTTCTGTTACACATAGATAAATCAAAGGTGCAAAACTTGGGACGGGTTTCACATTAAATCTAATAAATAACATCATAATCAGGTGTTATTCATAGCGTTAACTCAATATTAAGGAATATTAAAAATGCATATTAATAACATGGACAACCTCGATATTTTGAGTTTAAAAATACTTGTTTCATTATATGAGAACAAATCCGCAACCTATGTATCAAAGGCGCTGGACATTCCTGCCCCAAAAATAAGTCGTAGCCTTAAAAACCTGCGGGAGACATTTGGTGATGAACTTTTCATTCGAAAAAAATACGGCTTATTTCCCAATGAGTTTGTCACTCATTTATATCCCATTGCGAAACAAACCATAGAATGCTCGGATAAATTTCAAAAGGTGCGCGCGGCAAATGCAAGCCAAGTCAAAACCCATGTTGAAATTGCAGCGCCGGGCCTTATTGCCTATGCGTTTCCTAAAGCCTTGATGCAGGCCATTAAGGATGAACAAAAGCCCATGCAGATTAATATCACCCCCTGGTCGCTGCACACGACACAGGACATCATCAATGGCGATGTGTCCTTAGGCATTTGCTGCAATAAGAGCACCGCCGATGTGGCGGCTTTTGGTGATAAGTTGCAAACCACGACGCTGCAACACATGGACAAGGTTTATCTCATCGCCAGTCGTAATCATCCGATTTTTAAGCGCGAAATCACGCTTGAGAGCATTGCCGAATATCCTTATGTCAACACGGACCTCGGTAATCCCAGCACTCGGCTCAGTCCGTACCAAGAGTTCTGTATTAAACATGGCATAAAACTCAATACTGAAATTACCATTACCAGTATTTCGAGTCTGTTTGAATATCTCGGCGAGAGTCAGACGATTTCCTTACTGCCCTATCGGGTAGTTTATGAAATGGTGAGCGATATTCCCGAGTTACACACCTGCCAGTTATCGCAACTTGAGGCCGAACGTTTGTACGCCCATACCGAGGCGCCGACGATTTTCCTCGTGCAAAAAAACCAACCGAATAAAGTGAATGAAGACTTGCTCTGGCTAAGCGGGCAGATAAAGAAAATCGTCGATAATATTATCTAACCACTAAATGACTGTTCATTTTCCATCTTGTTATACGAGGTGATAGGCAACCTGCGCCTTAGCTTAGGCTCCACCTCACCCTCCTACGCACAACCCCAAGTTTTGTTAAGCCAGACATACATCTTAGCCGCCAAACACGTTACACTAAGCCCATCTTTATCCTGATAGATCTTGCTATGCGAACCGAAAACACAGCCACACTGAACCTGATGTGGGGCGCACTTATTCTGGAAGAATTAGCACGTCTTGGTGTGCAGCATGTCTGCATGGCACCGGGATCTCGCTCAACGCCGCTAACCTTAGCCGCGGCTCAGCAAACTAAGCTTAAACGTCACTTGCATTTCGATGAGCGTGGCTTAGGTTTTATGGCCCTCGGATTAGCCAAAGCCAGCTGCGCTCCGGTGGCAATTATCACCACCTCAGGCACGGCCGTCGCCAACCTTTATCCTGCGATAGTCGAAGCTTGGCTCACCCATGTGCCTTTGATTGTCTTAAGCGGTGACAGACCGCCAGAATTACTCGGCTGTGGCGCCAATCAAGCCATAGTGCAACCGGCGATTTTTGCCAATTATGCCCAGCAGGTAAACCTGCCCACGCCGGATGCGCACATTGCGCCGCAGATGTTGCTCACAACGCTCGATGAGGCGGTGGCAAACCAAACACGCCCAGTGCATATCAACTGCATGTACCGTGAACCTTTATATCCGAGTGAGATGAGTGACAGCATTCTCGATAGCGAATCGCCTTATCTGAGGCCACTGCAAACTTGGTTACAACACGCCAGACCCTACACTCAATATGGTAAGAGTGAACAACTCAGCAGCCCGAGCGATGACGCCATTATGCGTTTCGTCCACGGCAAGGGCGTCATCATTGCGGGTACGCTCACGCCGGAGCAAGATCCACAGCAGCTTATCACCCTCTCACAAAAAATTGGTTGGCCATTGCTGACCGATGCACAGTCGCAACTGCGACAACATCCGGCGGCGATTGGCAATATTGACCAACTACTGCAACACCCCAAGGCGCGCAATCTGTTACAAGAAGCGGATCGCGTGCTGGTGTTTGGCGGGCGTTTATTGTCTAAGCGTTTGATTGCTTACCTTGCCGAGCAAAACTGGCACAGTTACTGGCAAGTGCTGCCACAGCAGGACAGGCTCGACCCAAGCCATAATGCCAAACACATTTGGCACGCCAACGCCGCGCAATTTGCTCAACTTAATTGGTATCGTTCTTCTTCGGCCAATTGGGCCAACACCTTAGTCTCCTACAACGATGAATTGCATAGTTTATTTGTGCGTAATATCGATCAAGGTGAGTTTGGTGAGGCGCAGGTTATCCGCGCCATTGCCAATACGCGGCCGTTAGAACAGCAATTGTTTATCGGCAATAGTCTGCCCGTGCGCTTATACGATATGTACGCCCCAGTGAGTTGTTGCACGGCCACCACTTACACTAACCGCGGCGCATCGGGGATCGATGGCTTACTGGCCACCGCCTACGGCATTGCCGCGCACCAAGGTAAGCCCACGAGCTTGATTATTGGGGACTTATCCCAGCTGCATGATCTCAACTCTTTTGCCATTGCCCGCAGCTTAACCAGTCCGCTGGTGATCATTATTCTCAACAACGATGGCGGCAATATCTTTAATCTCTTGCCCGTTCCCAACGAGGAGCTGCGCAGTGATTACTACCGCTTAAGCCATGGTCTAGAGTTTGGTTACGCGGCTGCCATGTTTAATCTGCCCTATAATCAAGTGGATAATTTAGCCGATTTCCAAAGTTGTTATCACGAAGCCCTCGATTATCAGGGCGCTTCAGTGATCGAAGTCAGTGTGAGCCAACATCAAGCCAGCGAGCAGATTGCCGCGCTTAATTTATGGGTGAAACAAAGCTAATGCCAACCGTGGCCCGTTACGGGGAAGTCTCGCAGCCAAACTTAGTCCTGCTTCACGGCTTTTTAGGGACTAAGGCCGATTGGCTGCCGCTTATCACCGCACTGAGCCAGCATTTCCATTGTATCTGCCTCGATTTACCCGGACACGGTGATAATCAGCAAGAGCCGTCATCGACGCTCACCAATGGTTTCGACTATTGTGTCCAAGACATTATCAACCGCCTCGACCGCCTGGGTATTGGATCCTTTTTTCTTTACGGTTACTCCCTCGGTGGCCGGATTGCCTTACATCTTGCCAAGACGTATCCGCAGCGCATTTTGAGCTTATGGCTAGAGTCCTGTCATCCAGGGCTAACCGATACCGCAGAGCCAGCCGCACGCAGCAAAAACGACAACCTGTGGGCCAAGCGTTTGCACAGCTTAAGCAGCCGAGATTTTTTACAGCTTTGGTATCAACAGGCAGTGTTTGCCGATATGTCGGACAAGGCGCGGCATGCCTTGATAGCCAAGCGTGCGGCGCTGCTCGACCAACATCCCAAGCAAACGCTAAAACAGATTTTTTTAGCCACATCACTGGCTCGCCAAGCCTCTCTCTGGGATGTACCTGCAAGCCTTGACTGCGAATGCCATTTTTTTGCGGGCAGCCAAGATGCGAAATTCACCGCAATAGCAAAGGCTTGGCAAGCGCAACAACCCATCATCTTGCATCAGATTGAACAGGCTGGGCATAACATACATCAAGCCAATCCCGCGGCATTAGTCGCCTGCTTAAGCGCACTAAAGCTTAAAAAATCGATGACTTGATACAGATAAATTTAGGGAAAATATGATCTTAACTTCGCTCAGCTTGTACTTATATCGCCTGCCCTTAGACCGCTTTTTGCCCGTGGGGAAACAGCGCATCGACCACAGAACGGGCTTAGTGTTGCAGGCAAAGGCACAAGCAGAGGGCGAAGAAAGCGAGCGACTGGTTGAAATCGCGCCGCTCTCAGGGTTTGATATCGACCAACAGCCATTGTCCGGCTTTAGCCGCGAGAGCCTAGATGAAGTACAGCAGGCCTTAGTGGCGTTATTGCCCAAGCTGCAAAACCAGCCTATCGATTGCTTGCTCGAGCAGGCCGAAGCGAGTCCCTTTCCATCCATTGCCTTTGGCTTGAGCCTATTGCACGCCAAACTTAACGGAAAACTCGAATCGGTGCGCCCAGTTACCAGCACAGTACCGCTCATCTATCAGCCGGCGGATGCGCCCAAAACCGAATTGATCGCTAACATTGCGAGTCTCGATAGCGGCGTGCGCTCAGTCAAAGTGAAAGTCGCACAAACCTCAATGGAAGATGAGTTGGGCCTGATTTATGGCATCTTAGGCCAGAGATCCGATCTCAAGTTGCGCTTAGATGCCAACCGTGGCTTTAGCTTAGAACAAGCCCTCGATTTTGCCGCCTGTTTACCGCTAGAGAGCATTGAATATATTGAGGAACCTTGTCAGCATCCGCAGGATAATCAAACTCTGTATCGCGCCATTCCTCTGCCCTACGCCTTAGATGAATCCCTCAATGATCCGGATTATCAATTTGTGATGCATGAGGGACTCACGGCACTCATCATCAAACCCATGCTACTTGGCAGTATTGAAAAAATTCAGTGCCTTATCGACGAGGCCCACAGCCATGGCGTGCGCTGCATCTTAAGCTCAAGTCTTGAGTCCAGCTTAGGCATCAATGACTTGGCTCACTTAGCCGCCATACTGACGCCCGATGAAATTCCAGGGCTCGATACTTTGAGCGCCTTTAGCCAAGATTTAATCGTACCAAGCGGCAAGTCTCAATGCTTGAAGCTTCATCAACTTAAACTTGTCGCCAATACACAGCAGGATTAATTGCCAATGTCCGAATCTCAAACATTGGCATCATCCCAATCCATTTCACCGCAAGGTATCTCGCCATTACATAGCGCTGCGCTCACCTCGCCCACACAAACGGCGGTTAAGTGTAATGGTCATGACATCAGCTACGCCCGCTTAAGCCATATGGTGCTGGGCTTGGGTGAACAGCTCACGCGCATAGGTGTTGGCCAAGGGCAACCTCTGGCGTGTATCAGCCGCAATAATTTAGAGATGATTTGCCTGTATTGGGCCTGTGTGGATATTGGCGCAATCTTCTTTCCTATCTCGCCGCGTTTTCCTCTAGCGCAAGTTCAAGGGCTTATCGATAGCCACCAAATCCCTTTCTATTGGAGCGAAACTGAGTTGGCCTTGTCAGGCAGTCATCCACTCACGTTGGATTTTAGCCTCGACGTGAGTCCAGCCAGTGAGCAAGCCGCGACAGCCTTTGATCTTTATCGCCCGAGCAATGTGATTTTAACCTCTGGCTCCAGCGGTTTTCCTAAGGCGGCCGTGCACCATCTTGCGAATCACATTGCCAATGCCGAGGGCGCCCGCAGCCTGATCCCGCTGGTCACAGGTGATGCTTGGTTGTTGTCGTTACCCCTGTTTCATATTGGCGGCCTCGCCATTCTCAACCGCTGCGCCTTAGTGGCGGCGACGGTAGTGCTGCCGGATCCGACTCTCCCGCTGCAGGCACAAATCGAGCGCGACGGCTTAACCCATGCTTCCCTCGTGCCGACACAGTTACTCAATCTACTCGCCGACAAACAGGCTTCACTCAAGAGTATTAAAGCCCTGCTACTCGGCGGCGGCGCAATTTCTGTCGATTTGCTTAAACAGCTCGAACAGCGGCATATTGCCAGCTTTACCAGTTACGGCATGACCGAGATGGGCTCGCAAATTACCACAGGCCCAGCGCTAAGCGATGGCACCAGTGGCAAATTACTCCCAGGACGTGAGCTCAAAATTGTCGATGGGGTGATTTGGGTGCGGGGAGATTGCTTATTTATGGGCTATCTCACGGATAAGGGGATCGAAAAACCACTCGATGCCGAGGGTTGGTTTTATACCAAAGACAGGGGCGAGTGGGATGCTAACGGTAATCTAAAGATACTAGGCCGCGTCGATAATATGTTTATCAGTGGCGGCGAGAACATTCAGCCAGAGGAAATTGAAGCGGCGCTCAAACTGCATCCGCTAATTGATGAGGCGATCGTCTTCCCTCAACCTGATGTCACCTTCGGTCAACTCCCCGCCGCCATTATTCGTGGCGACATTATTCTCGGCAGCACAAGCCAAGAGATAAGTGCGATAGAGGCTGAGCTTGAAATCTTTCTCGCCGACAAAATCGCCCGCTTTAAACGACCGCGCCGCTATTACCCTTGGCCAGAAAATACCGAACAAACGGGTTTAAAAGTGAATCGCAAGCAGCTTATTGCCGCGATTCAATCCGAATCCTGTTAATTTCAAACATAAAAAAACCTGCCGTAGCAGGTTTTTCTATGTCTCACGCCGAGCCGAATTAGGCTTCCATACAAGCCTTAAGCTTGTTCATGGCGTTTTTCTCTAACTGGCGAATGCGCTCAGCCGAGACTTGATAGGTTTCTGCCAATTCTTGCAGTGTGGTTTTATCATCGTCTAACCAACGGGCACGCAGAATATGCTGGCTACGCTCGTCTAAGGTTTTGATGGCCGATAATAAACGACCTTGGGCATTGGATTCCCAGTTATCGTTTTCGATGTTTTCGGCTAAATCCGATGAATGATCTTCGAGATAATGTACAGGGGCAAAATCCTGCTCATCATCGTTATCACTGCTCAGGTCAAACGCAGGATCCTGCGCCGCCATACGTGATTCCATCTCAGTCACATCGGCCTTAGATACACCTAAGTTTTCTGCCACCATTGCGACTTCATCATCGCTAAACCAACCGAGGCGAGTTTTCGCTTTGCGGATATTAAAGAACAACTTACGTTGTGCTTTGGTGGTTGCGACTTTAACAATGCGCCAGTTTTTCAGCACATATTCGTGAATTTCAGCTTTAATCCAGTGCACAGCAAAAGACACTAGACGGACACCCACATCGGGATCGAAGCGCTTAACCGCTTTCATCAGACCGATGTTGCCTTCTTGGATCAAATCCGCCTGTGGCAGACCGTAACCTGAGTAGCCCTTAGCAACGTGCACCACAAAACGTAAGTGCGACATAATCAGTTGCTTCGCCGCTTGCAGATCACCCGTTTCCTGCAAACGCTTGGCTAACTCATACTCAGTCTCAGCGTCTAACATTGTCATGCTAGTCACTGAATGGATATAAGCTTCTAAACTACTGCTGCCCTGAGGGACTGTTAGTGCCATTGATTGCGTTTGAAAGGTCATTCGCGCTCCTACTCTCTTACTACTTATCAAATATAAGTCGATTTCATCCCGTGGTTTAACTCAAAACACCTTAAGGATGAGCTGACGAACTATCGGCTAATTGACAGAGTATGTCAACCTTCGCTCGTCTGGGGTGTTACTTTTAACCCCGTTGAATAGACATTGCAAGTGAACAAAAGTTCATCGCTTGCCTTATCTACTCGTATTTTTAAACGATAAACGATTGATCATTAAGAGGGTTCAATCGCTCTTAAATGTTGCCTTACCGAAAGGTAAGAGCCCAGCCAACCTAAGAAGGAGGCTAAGCCCACTAATTGTAGCAGTTCGGTAAAGGTCAGAGATTTCATCTCTAACTGACTGCCGTACAAACCGAGCAGCTCAGCTAAGGCAGAATCCAGATACCAAACCAATATGTTAATGATAAGCCAAGCCAATACGCCGCCAATCACTCCGTACCAAATGCCGGTATAAAGGAAAGGGCGCTGAATAAAGGACTCTGTCGCGCCAACCAGCTTCATCACTTCAATTTCGGTGCGACGGTTCATAATCGCCAAGCGAATGGTGTTACCTATTACCAACACCACGGCGAGCACTAATAAGGCTGCAATCGCCATCACGGTACGTTCGAGCAAGCGCACCACGGCTTGCAGGCGCTCTAGCCATTCGATATCTAAGCGACCAAAACTGATTTCAGGCTCGCGCTCCAGCTTAGATAACAACTCACGGGCACCCACGGGGGTGGAATAACGCTGAGTCGGCGTTACAGTAATCACCGCTGGTAGCGGGTTTTTATCGAGATAGGCTAACGCCTCACCAAACCCCGACAGGCGCTGAAACTCTTCGAGCGCTTGATTACGGTCGATATACTGCACCTTTTCCACTTCGGCATAGGCTCGGATGCGGGTCAGCAAGCTTTGGATCGTCTGCTCGCTGCGATTCTCATCGATAAACAATGAAATCTCCGCCGCGCTGTTCCAAGAGCTGGTAATAGTCTCAGCATTTTTAACTAATACTTGCAGCGCCGCAGGTAAGCTTAAACTCACCCCGAGAACCGCCATGGTCATCAGAGAAGAAACCGGGCTGCGCCACAACTCACCCATACTCGCCATGGCTTGCTGCACATGACGAATAAAAAACATCACGATACGCCCCGAGATGGGCAACTTGCTGCGCGTTAGTTTGGCATTATCACTCATAGCCCATCACCTCGAGCAGTCGCGTGTCCATGGTGTAATTCCTGTGCGCCAAGCATACGACCCTGTTTCAGGGTGAAAGTGCGGTACTTCATCCGCGCGATCAGTCCCAAATCGTGGGTAGCGATAAGCACGCTCGTGCCTGCATCGTTAAAGGTTTCGAATAAGCGCAAGATATCCATCGACAACTTAGGATCCAAGTTGCCCGTTGGCTCGTCGGCCAGCAATAGTGGCGGTTTATTCACAATGGCGCGGGCAATACCGACACGTTGCTGCTCACCACCGGATAACATAATGGGGTTATGGCGCTCTTTGCCATATAAACCCACCATATCCAGCGCGCCAGCGACACGCTTGCGGATCTCGCCGTGGGAGAAACCTTCAATCACTAATGGTAAGGCGACGTTGTCGAATACGCTTCTATCCATCAATAGATGATGGTTTTGGAAAATCATCCCAATATTGCGGCGCAAATAGGGCACGTGTTTAGGGCTGATTTTGGCAATATCATGGCCATTAATCGCCACGCGACCAGTGGTTGCGCGCTCGATCACTGTGATTAATTTCAACAGGGTACTCTTACCCGCGCCCGAATGGCCGGTTAAGAATGCCATTTCACCTTTTTGTAGATGAAAATTCACCTCTTCCAGTGCCATTTGGCCACCAGGATAAATCTTACTGACCTGCTGAAAATCAATCATAAATTAGCTATCCGCTTTTTCTTGAGTGAACAAGGCATCAATAAATTCTTTAGAATTAAAGGTACGCAAATCATCAATTTGCTCACCTACGCCAATATAGCGCAGCGGGATTTTAAACTTGTCGGCAATCGCAAACACCACGCCGCCCTTGGCGGTACCGTCGAGCTTGCTGATGGTCATGCCGGTGACGCCCACAGCCTCTTGGAATAGCTGCGCTTGGCTAATGGCATTTTGGCCAGTGCTCGCATCTAAGGTCAGCATGACTTCATGCGGCGCCTCTGGGTCGAGTTTCTTCATCACCCGCACCACTTTCTTAAGCTCTTCCATTAGGTGCGACTTGTTTTGCAGACGACCCGCGGTGTCGGCAATCAAGATATCAATCTTACGGGCCTTGGCCGCTTGCAGCGCATCGAAGAGTACCGAGGCACTGTCTGCGCCCGTATGCTGAGCCACCACGGGAATATTATTGCGTTGACCCCAAACCTGTAATTGCTCGACGGCTGCTGCACGGAAGGTATCGCCAGCCGCTAACATCACAGACTTACCCTGACGCTGATATTGCTTCGCCAGTTTGCCGATTGTGGTGGTTTTACCCACGCCGTTAACGCCAACCATTAAAATCACATAGGGGCCGTTAGCATTTTCAGGCACTAAAGGGATAGCAACAGGATCGAGCGTCTTCTGCATTTCATCACGCAGCAGATCGTAGAGTGCTTCGGCATCCTTTAATTGCTTGCGAGACGCGTGTTCGGTCAGGCTCTGGATAAGGCGTGAAGTGGTTTCGACACCCACGTCGGCGATTAATAGCTGCTCTTCCAGCTCTTCAAACAGATCATCATCAATTTTTTTACCACGGAATAACCCGATGAAACCGCTACCAATATTTTCGCTGGTGCGCATCAGGCCACGCTTTAGACGCGCGAAAAAGCTTTCTTTAGCGGGCTTTGCCTGAGGTTCGGGTTGTTGCTCAAGGGGTTGTTCAGCTTGGATCTGTGCAGCGGCAATTCGCTCAGCTTCAGCTTGGGCTGCTGCGGCCTGCTGCGCGGCAACTCTTTCCGCTTCGGCTTTTTCAGCGGCTAACTGTTCTGCCTGAGCTTGCTCCGCCGCTAAACGTGCAGCTTCGGCCGCTTGTTGTTCGGCTAAACGTGCGGCTTGTTCCGCAGCAACTCTTTCCGCTTCGGCTTTTTCTGCAGCTAACTGTTCTGCCTGTGCTTGCTCCGCCGCTAAACGCGCGGCTTCGGTGGCCTGTTGTTCGACTAAACGTGCGGCTTGTTCTTCGGCGACACGCTGCGCTTCTGCTTCTGCTTCTGCTTGGGCTTGGGCTTGGGCTTTTGCGGCTTGCTCTGCAGCAATTCTTTCCGCTTCGGCTTTTTCAGCAGCTAACTGCTCAGCTTGCGCTTGCTCCGCCGCTAAACGCGCGGCTTCTGCTGCCTGTTGTTCGGCTAAACGAGCAGCTTGCTCTTCAGCAACACGCTGCGCTTCAGCTTGAGCTTTTGCGGCTTGTTCCGCAGCAATTCTTTCCGCTTCGGCTTTTTCGGCCGCTAATTTGTCGGCTAGCGCCTGCTCGGCTGCCGCTTTTTCAGCCGCGAGACGGGCTTCTTCAGCTTGCTGCTTTGCTAATGCTTCGGCTTGCTCGGTTTGCGATGGAGTAGAGACTGGGGTTTGCTCGACAACCTCATCTTGTGATTTATCTTTACGAAACCAGGAGAAAAAACCTTTCTTTGCCATGTGTAATTCCAGCGCTCTACTTCAGTGTTGAATTTAAAATAAGACCCTGCCGTTATACCAGATTACCGCGGCAATTACGCCCAAAAAGTCGGCAATTAGTTCTGCTCTATCAGCCTTCTCACCTTTTACGAGGAGTTTGATATAAAATAGTGGCCTTTATAAAGGTGGCATAGTCTACCACTTTCTTTCTTCAGGCAAAATCACGGGGGCACTTTGGCTAATAATCGTGCAAACAACAAGCAAGTGACCAAGAGTCAAACGGCCAATAAGAAAGCCGGTAGCGGCCAAGTGCGGATCATTGCCGGGCAATGGCGTTCGCGCAAACTCCCCATCCACGATTTAGACGGCCTGCGGCCGACCACTGATAGAGTCCGCGAAACCCTATTTAACTGGCTCGCCAATGATATTGCCCATGCAAGGGTGCTCGACTGCTTCGGTGGCAGTGGTGCTTTGGCGCTTGAGTCTCTCTCGCGCTACGCCAGTTACGCCAAGATTATCGAGTTGCAACGTCCTGCCGCCATGCAACTTAAAGCGAATCTCAATACCCTCAAGTGCGACAATGCAGAGGTACTCAACGCCGACACCTTAGTCGTGCTACAAAATGGCTGCGAGCAAGGGTTTGATGTGGTGTTTATCGATCCACCTTTCCGTAAAGGCTTGGCAGAAAAAACCATTCAACTATTGGATAGCAAAGGTTGGCTTAATGATGGCGCGCTAATTTATGTGGAGATTGAGTCGGAATTAACCCAAATGGCAGTCCCTGCGACTTGGCAACCGCTCAAAGACAAGACCGCAGGGCAAGTTAGCTATCGCTTATATCAATACCAAGCCGAAGACTCTTCGGCTAACACCGAGGAATAGCATGTCGCTACTGATCAATATGGGCAAAGCCATCACTTTAATCGCGTGGTTGATGATGGCTTATAACCTTGTTATGCCTTTTGCAGGCAATATCGGCATTATTCTCAATATCTTGCTTGGCATTACTTGCTTGATGCATTGCTTCCAAGTTGCCATCTTCCATATGCTGTTTAAAAACCTACTGACGCTACGCAAGCAAGATTATCTGCAAGTGTTTATCTTCGGCGTATTTAGTTTATTGAGCTATCGTCGACAGGTGTTGGCGCAGGCGTAAGCGCACTAAACCGCTGCCGAAACGCACTCGGTGTTAAGCCGGTAATACGGGTAAACGCTTTGCGACAGGCGCTCACATCCTCATAGCCCACTTGGTGCGCTATGGTCTTGAAATTCAGTGGACTATTTTCGAGTAAGTCACAAGCCTTTTGGATCCTGAGTTTTTGCAGGTATTCATTAGGCTTATGCCCTGTCGCTTTTACAAAACGTCGCAAAAAAGTTCGCTCGCCCATGCAGCACTGCTGCGCCAAAGCCGCAACACTCGTCGGCTGACCATAGTCAGTCTGTAGGCGATTTTGCAGACCTAAGATAACAGTATCCCCATGATCTCGCTTAGGTAAAAACTGTTGGTAATAACGTTGTTCACGTCCGCCGGTGTCGATAACGAGGTACTTTCCCAGTTGGCGCATGACTTTCACATGGCAAAACTGCGCCACTAACTCTAGCCCCAAGTCGAGCCAAGACATCATGCCAGCAGCTGTGATGATATCGCCCTCGTTGACCATGATTTTCTCGATATCGAGTTTTACCTGCGGATATTGAGTCTCAAATGTTTCCACTAATCCCCAATGGGTTGTCGCCTTGCGGCCATCGAGTAAACCCGCAGCGGCCAGCACAAATGCTCCCGCACAGGCGGAGCAGAGGATAGCGCCTTGGGCATGTTGCTGCTGTAACCATAATCGCAATGAAGGCGCCGCATTGAAGTAAAACTCAGTTTCTATGCTCGGCGGGATAATCACTAATTGATAGCACTCTTCGAGACTCATCTCCTCTAGGGATAACCGAGTCACTGCAAAACTGCTTGAGCCTAGGGATTTATGTTCGTCAGCTAACATCAGCTTGTTAGCCACCAGCAACATCTCTTCTAAGCCAAATACGGCCGAAGTTAAACAACCGGGTATGACTAATATCGCCACTTTTAATGGAGATGGTTCGGCAAAATTTGTCAATTTAAGCACCATAGATGTCATTTCTGCCACTCTTAATAGGCATGAATCTACCGCAAACTCTCCTTCGAAGACATCTTTTGCAAGAGAAAACGAATAGGAGAGAAATATGTCGAGCTTAAACAAGATCCCAGCGAACAGCGCCTTAGTGATTATTGATGTGCAGAATGACTACTTTGCCCATGGGGCTTACCCACAATGGCAAGTCGATGAGGCATTAGCGCGCACCTTACACTCAGTGCAGCGAGCCCAGCAACAGGCGATACCTATTATTCTCGTGCAGCATATCGCCGATACGACTCAGGGTGAGGCGCCCTTTTTTAACCCAAACACCCAAGGAGTTGAAATCCATCCAGTGCTTTTAGCAGAGCTGCCCAATGCCCCTATTGTGGTAAAACAATTTGCCGACAGTTTCGATGGCACAGAGCTGGCCAATCTACTCCAAGATATGCAGATCAAGCATTTACTGTTATGCGGCATCATGACGCAAAACTGCGTGACCCATACGGCGCTATCGCCCGCGGCACAGGCCTATTCAGTACAAGTTATTGCCGATGCCTGCACAGCCCCTACGCAAATGGTGCATCACATTGCGCTAAGCGCCTTGTCCCGCAGAGTGGCATTAATCAATAGCCAAGACTTATAAGGTTAGAAAGCAAAAAGCCCTCTTACGAGGGCTTTTTATTTGAATATCAAGCTATTGAAGCGCTAAACCTTATCCTTTTGGATAGGGGTGAGCGACACCTTTGTGACAATCCACACAGGTCTTTCTCGCTTCAGGATCTTTCTTGAAGTTGTTGCTGTGCATTCTTACAGCCATTGGCTTCATAGTATCAGGTTGATTTTCATAAATACGAGTATGGCAGTGTTGGCAGTTCGCAGAGTCATTACCACGGAAGTAAGCTAAAGCTTTGTCTGCTTGCTCTTTGCGGTTTTCGTCTAACCAAGCTTGAGTGTTAAACCCATCGATCGTTAAGAAACCATATAAGTCTTTAGATACGATGATCTTCTTGATCAAGTAATCCACAGGACCGTGTGGTAAGTGGCAGTCTTGACATTGTACAGTCACACCAGCACGACCACCGCCGTGGGCAGAAGCTAACACTTCATCTTTCAATGAGTGGTTGCTATGGCAGCTCATACAGAATGCGTCTTCGCTTGTCGCATGTAAGGTTTGTTGGGTTGCAAAATAGCCGACAACACCGATAACAATACCGACGACGATCAGCGCCAGGATGGAATATTTTGCGCTTGGTTTAAATAGTGCACGCCAGTTCATCACTCTATCTCCAAAAAATATTGTCAAAATTAGTTTTTATAAGACTATTTTATATTTTTTCATTTATTAGAAATTTGATTCTAAGCCTAAAAATGCCGATTAATTTAAACTTAAAAGTGCAAAATGAGACTTAGGTCTAACTCTTAATACGACAACTCGCTCAAACCAGCTTAGCAGAGCCATGTGGTACTTCAACTCTCACTAATACATTAATCATTATGCTAAGCGATCAATGATTAAGTACTACCTTAAGAAGCTAAGACAATGAAATCATTTTTAGAATACAAAAATGTGATCCACGCGACATTTACCCCGTTTATAGCTTTCTTTTAAGGTGTTTTTTCCGATAAAAAAGAAAAAAATGAATTTTGGATGAAACTTTTTCGGACTTTTATTGGTCTTTAGGAACAGGTACACATTAATCGAGTTTTTATGGCTAAGTTTTGGATCACCATAGCATTGTTATTTTCACTTATCGCCCAATCGGCGATGGTGAATGCTATGCCAACGTCAGCGATGAATGACTTGTATGATGCTCACAATGTGCAAATGACTAGCATGCAAATGGCCGATGGCAAAATGAATTGTGCTATGCCTGATTGTCCTCCAGACGAATGCATGCTGCATTGCCAAGACTCCCTCACCAACCATTGTAAAACCCATTGTCTCGCACAACTTTATCTTACCGCCTCACAGCCTCAACTTGCCTTGATGAATCATGCAAGTAAGCGTATTGCGGTCCAAGGTTGGGCGATTCAAACGGCCGACCTCGGGTTAACCACGCCTCCTCCCAACTCCGCTTTGCTGTAACCGATCTTTTTTAACGATTAAATCGATTCAATATTCTGCGACTGTGCCACCACGATTGCGCACCCTCGCGATACAGCAAATTTTTGGAGTTTATTATGAAAACCACTTTATTAAATAAAGCATTCGTTGGCGCTACTTTAATCATGAGCACTCTGGCGATTAGCGTGACTGCAACTGCGGCAACCTTAAAAGGCACTGATACCCTCAATGTGGTCAGTATTAATGGCCAAGCCACTAAAGCCTTTAAACCTGTGCAATTGCCAGAAGGTAAAGTGCTGGTCGAAGTTAAATATCAAGATCTGTTTAGCTATCGCGCCGATGATAGCGGCACTTGGGTCAAATCAGAGCCTTTATTCTTTACCTTAAATGTCGCGCCTGAGTCTAATTACCAAATCAACACCCCAACTAAATTAGTCAGCGAAGCCGATGCTAAACGTTTTATTAAAAACCCTAGTATTCAGTTAAGCGTGGATGGCGCCGCTCCGCAGCAACTACCACTGCAAAACCACAGCCAATTAATGGCGGATATGCTGGAAAGCCACCCTTCTAAATAATAAACCTTAGGAGTTTACAAGCAGGGGCATTAACTGAAATGTGAGTTAACGCATTGCAGGATAATGCCTCTATGCTAAAATCGGGTCGTTCATTATTTGGAATACATATGCATCACACACTGGGTCGTTCACTATTAGTCATTTTCACTTTACTCGCACTCGTCGGGCAAAGTGTTGCGTCTAATGGTCACGCGATGGTGATGCGCTCTATGGAGATGAGCGCTATGGTTCATAACCCTTCCAGCCAAGGGATGGACCATGCAGCCATGATGCAGATGAACACAGAAAACCGCTCTGACTCAAGTACAATGGCCAATACAGATTGCTGTAACGATCAAATGCTTCCCGGCGCGAAGCAGCACTGCTGTGATGGCACCACATCCTGTCTCAACGACTGTGGACATTGTTTAATGATTTCAGTTGCTGGCACTCTTTTCAGCCCACACCTCTGGCCGAGTGTGAGTCTGAGCGATACCCCAGTGGCCACTCCTATGCCTCATTTCCACTCTATCTCTTTGTCCTCGGCCTTCAAACCGCCGATAGCCTAGCCTCATTGCGCCCTTTTTTCAGGGCAAACCAAGCTAACAAAACAATTTATTTCGCCGTTTATTGTGGTGCGCCAACATCTAAGCACCCAGAGTAAAGCAAAAGCGTTGTACTGAGCACACAGGCCACTGTGTCGACCCTTTCTCGCGCCTCAAAGCGCCAGAATCTCGCAGTCACGTTTTATGCACTCATATTCGGCTGTAAAACCCGATGGAGTGAACAATATGAAAACCTTAACTAATCTTGCCTTAGTTGCATTTTTAATGACCAGCACCAGTGTGTTTGCCACGGCAACACCCCATGAGCACCACCATGACAATGCAGCGCCACAGGAACAAGCTCAGACCTATATTTGCCCTATGCACCCCGAAGTGACAGGCAACAAAGGCGATACTTGCCCTAAATGTGGCATGAACTTAGAGCCAAAAGCGACGGAAGAAAAAATGGCTGACGGTGCAATGCACAAAGATCACGCGCACCACTAAGCTAGGCTGGAGATGAGGCATATGAACCAATTTCACAAAGTAAAAAAGCCGGGCCCTAAGGCAGTATTGATACTCAGTAGTTTACTGATGGGTACGCCTTGGTTAACCCAGGCCCAGCTCGCGAATCCAGCCACTCAAGCAGAGGCAGGCCACGAGCATGCGCACGATACTCACAGTGCAAATCAAGTCAAAACCTACACTTGCCCTATGCACCCCGAGGTCGAAAGCCACGAACCCGGTCGTTGCCCTAAGTGCAATATGTTCCTCGTTGAAAAAGAAGAAGAGGAAGAAACCAGCACTGCCGCCCAACATGCAGAGCATCAAGCGGCAAGCCAAAATGCGGCGCAAGTCTTTGATACACCAACACCCAAAGCGAATAGCTTAGTTAAAAGCCAAAGCTCGGGTGCGACCATTAAATATGTCTGCCCTATGCACGCCCACATTATTAGTGATGTGCCAGGCACTTGCCCTATCTGCGGCATGAATTTAGAAAAGGTTGAAACTGGCGGCAATACTCAGGAAATCAACATTAATGTCTCTGGCAGCATGCAACAGGCGCTTGCGCTGAAAGTCGCAGAGGCAAAACGCGATACCCTGTGGAAATTTGTCGAAACCGTCGGCCAAATTGACTACGACGAGAGCCAAATCAACCATGTGCACGCCCGTGTAACTGGCTGGATTGAGAAGCTGATGATCAAATCTGTGGGCGACTCAGTTAAAAAAGGCCAGTTACTATACGAGATCTATTCACCCGATCTGATTAACGCCCAGGATGATTATCTGTTAGCACTCGATACCGCCAAATCTGCGGGTAACAGTGGCCGTTATCAGGATCTAGTCCGCAAAGCTGGGCTGCGTTTATCGTTGCTTGGCATGAATGAAAAACAAATCCAACAACTTGCTGACTCACGCAAAACCCAATACCGGGTGCCTTTCTATGCCCTGCAAGATGGTATTGTTAAAGAGTTAGCTGTGCGCGATGGCATGTATATCCAGCCATCAACAGAAGTGATGTCTATCGTCGACCTCTCTAAAGTCTGGGTCATCGCCGACGTGTTTGAAAATGAGCAAAGCTGGATTGCCCTAGGGCAAAAAGCCGAAGTCTCGGTACCCGCGATGAATATCAGCGGTATCGAAGGCACGATTGACTATATCTACCCAGAGCTTGACCCCGTCACCCGCAGCTTAAGAGTACGCGTGGTACTGAATAATACCGACATATCCCTAAGACCTAAGACACTCGCCAAGGTCTCGCTCTTCGGCGGCCCGAATAAAGATGTGTTAGTGATCCCGCAGGAAGCCCTGATCCAAACGGGTAAAGAAAACCGCGTGATAGTAAAACAGGCTGATGACAGCTTCACCGCTAAGGCCGTGACGGTCGGCATGATGAGCCAAGGTAAGGCCGAAATAGTCTCAGGCCTGAGCGAAGGTGAACGCGTGGTGACATCGGGACAATTCCTACTCGACTCCGAGGCTAGCCTCAAGGGCAGCTTAATGCGTTTAAGCAGCGGCCATCAGCACTAGGAGCGGATTATGTTGAAATATATTATCGAGTCCTCGATCAGACAAAGGCTCATGGTGTTGATTATCGCCATGATGATCACTGTCTGGGGGATACAGGAGCTGCGTAAAACGCCGCTCGATGCTTTGCCGGATTTATCCGACGTGCAGGTGATTATTAAGACTCCTTATCCGGGTCAAGCGCCAAAATTGGTTGAAGAACAAGTGACTTACCCACTCTCAACCGCCATGTTAGCCGTGCCCGGTGCGAAAACCGTGCGGGGTTATTCGATGTTTGGTGATTCCTATGTCTATGTGATCTTCGAAGATGGCACCGACATCTATTGGGCACGCTCACGAGTGTTGGAGTATTTAAGTCAGATCAGCAGTCGCTTACCCCAAGGGGTGCAACCCTCGCTCGGCCCCGATGCCTCAGGTGTGGGTTGGGTGTTTGAGTACGCACTGGTCGATCGCTCCGGCAACTTAGACCTGTCGCAACTGAAAAGCTTACAGGATTGGTATCTCAAACTTGAGCTACAAAGTGTTGCTGGTGTCTCCGAAGTTGCGACCGTCGGCGGCATGGAGCAAACCTATCAAATCGTGCTTGAGCCGGACAAAATGGCGATTTACAAGCTCGATATCGCCGCCGTTAAGCAAGCGATAGATAAAGCCAATAGCGAGGCCGGTGGTTCTGTGGTCGAAATGGCCGAAGCAGAGTACATGGTGCGCGCTAAGGGTTATCGCCAAACCTTAGAGGATTTTCGCGAAATTCCTTTAGGGATCACTAGCCCATCAGGCACAGGTTTGTTGCTCAAGGATGTTGCCACCGTCCGTAAAGGCCCGGCTTCTCGCCGTGGTATTGCCGAGCTAGATGGCGAAGGCGAAGTCGTGGGCGGCATTGTGGTCATGCGTTACGGTGAAAACGCCCTAGCAACTATCGATGCGGTTAAAGTCAAACTTGAAGAGTTAAAAACCGGTCTGCCTGACGGCGTGGAAATCATTCCAACCTATGACCGCTCGCAACTGATCCAAAAGTCCGTGGATAACCTGTTCAGCAAAGTGGTCGAAGAAATGCTGGTCGTGGGCTTAGTGTGTCTGCTGTTTTTGCTGCATGCGCGCTCAACCTTAGTGGCCGTTATCACCTTGCCGCTGTCGATTCTTATCGCCTTTATCGTGATGAATAAAATGGGCGTGAATGCCAACATCATGAGCCTTGGCGGGATCGCCATCGCTATCGGTGCTGTGGTTGACGGCGCCATCGTGATGATCGAAAACCTGCACAAACATTTGGAGCATTTTAAAGCCAAGCACGACCGTGAGCCTTCGGTAAAAGAGCATTGGCGCATTGTGACTGAAGCCTCGATTGAAGTCGGCCCCGCGCTGTTTTTCTCACTGATTATCATCACCTTAAGCTTTGTACCGGTCTTCGCGCTAGAGGCGCAGGAAGGACGCTTATTCGCACCGCTCGCCTACACCAAAACCTTTGCCATGGCGGCGGCCGCATTTTTATCTATCACCTTAGTGCCGATTCTCATGGGTTACTTTATCCGTGGGAAAATCCCAAGCGAGCGCAGTAACCCTATCAGCCGCGTGTTGATTGCCCTGTATCAACCGGCATTAAAGCTGGTGCTTAAGTTCCCTAAAATCACCATTCTGCTTGCCTTAGTGGCATTGGCGAGCGCTTGGTATCCTATGACGCGTATGGGCAGTGAGTTTATGCCCGCCCTAGAAGAGGGGGATTTACTCTATATGCCAACGGCACTGCCAGGGATCAGCGCCAGTAAAGCCGCCGAAGTGCTGCAACAGACCGACCGTTTGATTAAAACCGTCCCTGAGGTAGCCCGCGTATTTGGTAAGGTCGGCCGCGCCGAAACCGCGACCGATCCTGCGCCACTGACTATGCTCGAAACCACGATTATGCTTAAACCCCACGAAGAGTGGCGTGAGGGCATGACCTTAGACGGCATCATCAATCAGCTGCAACAAACGGTAAAAGTGCCCGGCCTAACCAACGCTTGGGTGCAACCGATTAAAA
This sequence comes from Shewanella sp. FJAT-51649, assembly GCF_019457435.1. NCBI lineage: Bacteria > Pseudomonadati > Pseudomonadota > Gammaproteobacteria > Alteromonadales > Shewanellaceae > Shewanella > Shewanella sp. FJAT-51649. Next base: position 4,588,824 of record NZ_CP080411.1, read on the forward strand.
CTCGTATCGATATGCTGTCGACGGGGATTAAAACCCCCGTAGGGATTAAGATCACTGGCGCCGATGTCAATGAGCTACAAACCCTAGGTGCTAAGATTGAGGCCATCTTGAGTAAAGTGCCACACACTAAATCGGCCTACGCCGAACGCAGTGGTGGCGGTCGCTATATCGATATCAGCCCTAAACTCGATGTGGCCGCCCGCTACGGCATGACGCTACAGGATATCCAAGATGTAGTACGTTACGCGATTGGCGGTATGGACATTGGTGAGTCGGTTCAAGGCGCGGAGCGTTACCCCATTAACCTGCGCTACCCACGTGAACTGCGTGACAATATCGAGAAACTGCGCGAACTGCCGGTGATCACTAAATCAGGGCATTATTTGCCGCTGCGTAACTTGGCCGATATCGAAATTAACGATGGCGCGCCAATGCTTAAGAGTGAGAACGGCCGGTTAATTTCGTGGGTATTTATCGATATCGAAGGCACTTCGATTGGTGAATATATCGCCGCAGCAAAAACTGCTTTAGATGAAGAACTCGTTGTGCCGCCCCGTTACAGCTATAGTTTTGCGGGTCAGTACGAGTATATGCAGCGGGTCGATGCCAAGCTTAAGCAAGTGATCCCTATGGCACTCGGGGTGATCTTTATCCTGCTGATGATGACCTTTGGCTCGACCATGCAGGCCAGCATTATTATGCTCAGCCTCCCCTTCGCCCTCGTGGGTAGCACTTGGTTATTGTATCTGCTCGACTACAACATCTCGGTCGCCGTCGCAGTGGGGATGATCGCCCTTGCTGGGGTCGCAGCCGAATTCGGGGTGGTGATGTTGGTGTACCTCAATAACGCCATTAAACATCGGCAGGAGAAAAACACTTACCACACAGTCGAGGACTTAAAAGAAGCCTTGATTGAAGGTGCGGTCATGCGTATTCGCCCTAAAGCAATGACAGTCGCAACCATCTTCTTCGGCCTATTACCCATTATGTGGGGCGCAGGTTCGGGTAACGATGTGATGCAAAAAATCGCCGCACCTATGGTCGGCGGTATGGTCACAGCACCGATATTGTCGCTGTTTGTGCTGCCAGCACTGTATCTGTTGATCTACGCGCGCCAAATCAATAAAGCAGAGTAATCCTTTGCTTTAATTCAGCGTAACCCCTAGCGTGATTAACGCTAGGGGTTATGTTTTTTAGGTCATTTCAAAATAGATTTAAACCAAAGGCAGTTTTGACTCGTCTTAAAACCCCATCCGACTCTTCGCGAGCCTTAGCGGTTCCCTCCTTAAGAATCGACACTAACTGAGCCTTATCGGCTAAGAGCAAAGCGCGACGCTTACGAATGGGGGCAAGTAAGCTTTGTAAGCATTCCTCTAAAATCGCTTTCGTTTTTCCATCCCCTAATCCACCTGCACGATAATGGGACTTTAGTTCAGCAACATATTGAAGATCAGGATGAAAAGCGTCGAGATAGGTAAATACAACGTTGCCTTCGACTCGACCGGGATCGTTTATATTTATATGCGTGGGATCGGTATACATAGCCTTCACAGCCTTCGAAATATCTTGTTCACTCGATCCAAGCATAATGGTATTGCCGATCGTTTTTGACATCTTACTTTTTCCATCCACACTCGGTAGACGTGTCATATGACTTAACAGCGGTCGACATTCAACCAGCACCTCATCCTGCGCAATCTGGTTCAGTTTTCTGACAATTTCATTAGTCTGTTCCAACATTGGCAACTGATCATCCCCGACAGGAATCAATGTGGCTTTGAACGCTGTGATATCCGCCGCTTGGCTAATTGGATAAGTCAAAAATCCTGCGGGAATCGAACGCCCAAAGGCCTTGCTATTGATTTCATTTTTAACAGTGGGATTACGTTCTAATCTGGCAATCGAAACCAAGTTTGCATAGTACATAGTCAACTCAGCTAACGCGGGGATAGAAGATTGCAAGCAAATAGTTGTTTTCGCAGGATCTATGCCCACTGCGAGATAGTCGGCAACCACATTTAAGATATTTGCAGCCACTTTTTGTGGCTGATGACCGTTATCCGTCAATCCTTGCATATCGGCGACGAGAATAGTCTGCTCAAATCTATGCTGTAACTCAATTCGTTGCTTCAGCGAACCAACATAATGACCTAAATGCAAAGGCCCTGTGGCTCTATCGCCAGTCAGCACTTTATCTGGTTGGGCAGGAATGGATAGTGATGAATGTTGTTGCATGGTATATCTCCAAAAAATTAGCCGACCGGAGACACACTGATAGATATTCACTCGTTGCCATCCGGCAGCTAGTGAATGTAAAAAGCCTAGCGCCGCTCTATATGACTGAGCGCCACCAAGTGGTTACGAAAGTAAATGTAAGAAAAGCAATAGAATATTTTTTCATCATGGCACCTTAACCAGAACTCGAAGATTTTGCAAACATCGAGTAGCTATCCCATTAGCACATTCTACAATTTCACTGCACAATAGCAGCTTGCAACGCCATGTGTTTGTGCCACCGCTATAGCAGAAAGGACGCCAGCGAATGACAGCTTTATTTTCTCTTCCCCTCCACAACCGCGCAGGTATTTGTCGCCATAGTTTTGGCTTGCTGGGGCTGTTGTTGATTGCTTTAACGCCCATAGCCCTTCAGGCGGCGCCCGCCTCGGGAGAGTTTGTCGCTAACAAGCGCTGCGAACTGTTTCAGTCTAAAAATAAACAAACCAATCCCGATGATTGGCAGAGCAATATTGGCGAGCGTTATCCCGTTGCCGAAATTTTAGGTAACAGTGCCAACCCCGATTGGCTCAGGGTGCGCACCAATGCTACCAGTTCGCCACTGCGTTGGATAAAAGGTGATTGCGGACAATACAATGCCGCAGCTACAGCGCCCGCCGAATCCATAGCGACCGCTCAGCCCACAGCGAATGTCGAGCCCGCGCAAACAAACCTCACTAGTGAGAGCACGGCGGTTAAGAGTGAAAACCCGCAAGAACGTGGCACGCCAGAGAAGCGCCAAGGCAATGTGTGCCAAATCGAGGATAACTACGACTCCAATGTGCTAGCCCTAAGTTGGCAGAGCACCTTTTGCGAACTCTATGGCAGTCGTAAACCCGAGTGCCGCGCCTTAAGCCAAACGAGTGATGCGCCTCAGTGGCAACACTTTAGTCTGCATGGCCTGTGGCCGAATCGCCAGCAATGTGGCACCCGTTACGGCTTTTGCAGCAGCGTGAAACAACAACCGAGTGATTTTTGTGATTATCCCGAGGTGCCGCTGAATGCCTCTGTCCAAAAAAATCTCGAGGAAGTGATGCCAAGTGCCCGCTACGGCAGCTGTTTAGAGCGCCATGAATGGTGGAAACATGGCACCTGTCGCAACCAAGACCCTAATGACTACTTCTTACTGGCGACTCAGCTGACGCAGGAAGTGAATGCCTCGGCATGGGTACAACAATTTATCCATGAAAGAATTGGTAAAAAAGTGACTCAACAAGAGCTAAATCAAAGCTTTGATGCCAGCTTTGGCCAAGGTGCACACACTAAGGTCACCCTAGACTGTGCCAAAGGACTCTTGAGTGAAATCCGCATCAGCCTGCCTCAGGTCATCAACAGCTCCGACTCTTTACCGAGTCTGCTCGCGAAGGCGCCGAAGGCGAAAAAGACTAATTGCCCAGCCACACTGTTAATCGACAATCCAAACTAACCGCATACGGCCAGTGGCGAGGTATATCGCCACTGGCCTGCTCTTACAAACCAAGGAGCTAAATGTAGTTATCCCTCGCAAATGAGCCCCAATATTAACGAAACTTCATTTAAGCTTTCTCTTACCTCGAAATAAGTCTCCTATACTCAAACAAGCCGTGCCTAGTACAGGAGCTAGCGCTTTAACCCAAGCCATGGAAGACAAGTTCACTCTGAGGTAACTATGTTTTCTATCAATCAGTTAACGCTCACTAAAAAGCTTGCTATCGTTCCTGTCTTTCTCGTTGCCATGCTGATCACTTTAGGGGTATTAAGCTACTTCGCCCTGACCGACATTGATAATCGGATGCGCACCGTGACTGAAGATCTTGCTCCAGAAAGCGATCTCACCAGTAGCCTGCTTCAGGAAATTTATCGCTTGCGCCTGACGGTCAAAACCTATGTCAAAACTGGTTCCAGCGAAACGGCAGCCGAATTTAGCGCCCAAGACAGTAAAACCCGCGACATATTAGCTAAAGCTAAGGCTCATATAGATAATCAGGAGCGCAGCCAAATGCTCCAACGGATCATTGAGCATGAAAAAGACTATGTGGATATCTTTAATCAGCAAGTCGTCCCCAATCAACAACAAAGAGCCAAGCTAGTCACTGGCATACTTGATGTAAAAGGGCCTGAAATAGAGAAAATAATATCCCAGATCATGCAGTACTCCTTTACCGATGGCGATGTGCAAGGCGCCTTCTACGCCGGTAAAAATCTGCGTGAACTGCTCTTGGCTCGCCTCTATGTCAGCAAGTTTCTCCTCGATAACCAAGCCGATCAGGCGCAGCGTTTTCGGGATGAAATCGTCAATACTCACACCACTATGGATGAGCTTGCCGCGGCGCTCGATAATCTGACCTATCAGTCTCAGGTAAAACAAGCAGCAGGGCTGTTAACTGAATATGAGCAAGCGGCAAACAGCGTCGTCACGGCAATCAATAACCGCAATCAAGCCATAGTGCAGCTGGATAATATTGGCATCGAAATGGCGCAGATGACCTCTGATTTGCAAGATAATACGATGAAGTCGCTGTCTGAAGCGGGCGATAAAGCTGCTAAGGAGGTCAGCCAAAAAATCACCTTTATCAACATCATCCTGCTGATCGCAATTTTGTTTTCCGCCTTAATCACAGTGATAGTGACCCAAAACCTGCTGCGTACCATACGCGAAGTGGTGGCACTGCTGAATGAAATCGCCGATGGCGAGGCCGATCTCACCCAGCGACTGCCCGAGAATGGCCATGACGAACTGACTCAACTAGCCAAAAACTTTAACCGCTTTGTATTGCGGATCCAGCAATTAGTGGCCGAAGTCAAAGACACGACAGTTCAAATGGTTAGCGCATCAACCCAGCTCAACAGTGTGACTCACAGCGCGACCCAAGACATGAGTTCGCAGCAGAATGAAACCCAACTGGTCGCCTCGGCCATTACCGAAATGGCCGCCAGTGCCGTCGAAGTCGCTGCCAGTGCCGATACCGCCAATAAGCTCTCGGAGGATGCCAAAGCACAAGCCCTCCTCGGCCGCGAGACAGTCACCCGCGCCACTCATTCGATGAAGGAACTGGCGAGCAAAGTCGAAGCCTCAGCCACCACCATAGAGCAGTTACGTAACGACAGCGATAAGATTGGTGCCGTGCTGGATGTGATCCGCGCCATTGCCGAGCAAACCAATCTGTTGGCGCTCAACGCGGCGATTGAAGCGGCTCGGGCGGGCGAGCAAGGACGTGGCTTTGCGGTAGTAGCCGATGAAGTACGCTCACTTGCCAGCCGCACGCAAGAATCGACCAAGCAAATCCAACAAATCATCCAAACACTGCAGGATAGATCCAGCTCAGCAGCGACCATGATGGGACAAAGCCGAGAAGCCACCAACAGCACGGTTGAGCAAGTGACCCAAGTGGAATCGGCCCTCTCGACTATTACCGAAATGGTCATGTCGATCACCCACTCGGTCTCGCAAATGGCCCACGCTGCCGAGCAGCAGTCGACCGTGGTGGAAGAAATTAATATGTCGATCAACAGCGTCAATGACAGTGCTAACCGTACTCTGACGGGGGTGAAACAGGCGGCAAGCTCTGCCAATGGCTTACTGGGGATAGGTCAACAGCTGGATGGTTTAGTGAGTGAGTTTAAGGTGTAACCAATAGCGGTTAAAGAAATAAGCGTATCGACATAAGACCATATAAAACCTAGGTATGACTCAATAAACCTAGGTTTTATGATCGCTTATGCTGAAGTGTCATCTCGCCAGCTTAAGATAGCTCATTTAATTTGATGACCGCGAAGGTTGCCCCTTGCGCGTCGGCAATCACCGCAAAACGTCCCACATCTGGGATATCACTGGGCGGCACGCATAACTGTGCGCCTAGCCCCTGCGCCTTAGCGGCCAAGGCATCACAATCCGCAACTACAAAATAAGGCATCCAATGGGCGGGGATCTCGCCCCATTCCGGCATCATTTTCATCATGCCCCCTATAGACTGACCGTTAATTTGCCACTCGGTGTAATCGATGCCGGGTACATGACTGGGGAGCGTGGTCCAAGGAAACACTTGAGTGTAAAAACGTGCTTCGGCGCTAGGTTCGCGGCAGGCCAGCTCCACCCAACACAGGGTATTTTCTTCCCCTTGGCGACGTGAGCCAGGGTGGTTTTTCGCCTGCCACAGGGCAAAGCGCGCGCCTTCGGGATCACTCACCTGCGCCATCACGCCCGCATCACCCACCACATGCGGTCCCATATGTAAGTGCCCACCCGCAGCAAGGATGGCGGCAACCGTGGCTTCGATATCCTTAACCGCAAAATAAATCCGCCAATGGCTAGGGATCTGTGGTTCCGACTCAGGGATTTGATACATGGCACCTAAGTCATCACCGTCGAGGTTGAACAGCGAGAAATGGCCATTAGGAATCGCCATTTCCACCGCATTCCACCCAAACAGCGCGTGGTAAAACGCCTGTGCACCCTGCCAGTCATGGCTCGCCAGTTCGACCCAACAGGCCTGTCCCTGCGCGTACTGAGTAATCCTCATTGCAGACTCCAATCAAACAGATAATGTGTTCGAGTTAAGCTGGAGTTTGAGCAACTGTCCAGTTTTGGCGATAAAAAGATGAATATAAAGAAAAAGCCCTCAGTTTGAGGGCTTGATTCGTAGGCGAAATACTTAGGAGAACTGCGGCAATAAATTCGCCATCGCGAGTAGATGACAAGCCCCAGTCACCACGCCGTATAACACCACAAGGATAATTAAGGGCGTGCCACCAAAGACTCTAAAACCTTGATGATTAGGGAACTGCTGTCTCGATTTATAAGCCATCAGTGCAGGCACTATTACGGCCCACACGGTTGCCGCTAAGGCAGCAAAACCTATGGCAATCAAAAAGCCATCGGGGAATAACAAACCTAAAATGGTCGGCGGCACAAAGGTGACTACCGCCGTTTTCATCCGCCCCGAACGCGTATCGTCGAACCCGAATAAATCGGCCAAATAATCGAATAAACCTAAGGTCACACCGAGGAAAGAAGACGCCACAGCTAAGTTAGCAAACAGGGTTAACATGCTGTTTAACCAGCTGCTTTCCATCACTTTCGACAAGGCACCGACTAACACACCCATATTGCCACCCTGGGCAATAATCTCACTAAACTGGCTGCGTGGAATGTTGCCCATAGTGGCGACTAACCAGCAGGCATAAATGATCAGCGCGATGAAAGTGCCAACGAAAATCGCTTTGATGATGGTCGATGAATCTTTGCCATAATACTTCACCAGACTCGGCACGTTGCCATGGTAGCCAAAACTTGCCAGACCAAAGGGCAAAGCCGCCCACAGATAAGGCATAAAGCTTTGACTTCCATCCGGCTCGAGCAACTTAGTCACATCAATCTCGATCAGTAAATTACCAATCGCGAGGAAGAAAGTGATGATCATCCCGCCGAGCATTATGGTCGTAATACGGTCCACCGCCTTGGTGCTGATCAACACGATACAGGCGAGCACAACCGCAAATACTAATCCGGCAACACTCTGGGGTAGCTCAATCCCCATACCCTGTAGGCTATGGTTAACAATCGAGCCGCCGCCACTGATGTAGGCGTAGGTTAAGATGTAAAGCACGAAGGCAATCGATACCCCATTCACGATCCGCCAAAACTGGCCTAGGGTTTCCTTGGTCAGGGTATCGAAACTCGCTCCCGGCTCGAAATGCAGGTTGGTTTCGAGCAGTAACAGTCCCGACATCAACATGCAGAACCAAATACCGAGTAACATCAGTACCGAGTAGCCAAACCACATGCCAGCACCCACAACGGGCAAAGAAAACATCCCCGCCCCAACTGTGGTGCCAGCAATAATCATGGCACCACCGAGCAAAGACTTGCCCACCGGCTTATTCTTCGCCGCATTCATATGGTTAGCCATTAAACGATATGCTCCGCGGTCACACTCGCCACTATGGTTTGTCTCACTGAGGCTCGAAGTAAGCTATTGGCTTGATCGCGAATGCGCTCAACGTCGGATTTATCTTCCTTCTCGGAGAAATAACCCAACTCTTTAAGCTTAACACTCAAGGTGTTATAGAGTTTCTTGTCGTAGAATTCTGGTGCAGTAATTCCATGCAGCGCCCCTAAACGTTGGGCAAGCAGATGGCTTTCAGACTCCAGCTCCGAACGCTCCATCTTAGGTCTGTGGGCCAGCAGATTGAAGATAATCGCATAGCGTTGCAAAGTCTCGCTAACGCTTCCGGCCAGCAACAACATTTGGCTAGTGTGCTCGGTCACCACCGACAGCGTATCGCTTTCCTGCACTAAGCCCTGTTCAATAAACAGATCCAGCACTTGATTCACATAACTTGGGAGGTCCTTGATACCCATGAATAACTCCGCCTTCAGTAGCGGATAAAAGTCACTCACAATCCCTAGGATATGGGCTCTTGAAATCTGCTTATTGTTGGTTAAGCAGCTGGCAATCAACGACGGAATGATAAACAAGTGGATGATATTGTTACGATAGTAAGTCATTGAAATCGCTTGATTCGCATCAATAGAGACTATCTCACCCAGAGGATCGGCGTGGATGGAGAACTTATTCAGCTCTAATCCTTGCTGCACTAAGTGCTTGCCATCACCTTCGGCCACCGACGTAAACGAAGTGTAAGGCACACGCTTAAGCAGAGTTAGATACAAATCTAACTGACGCTCGAGCAAGCAACGCTCTAGGGCATTTTGTTCCGACGCCAGCAGCACTAAGCTGGTCAAGGTGATAGAACTGGCGGCGGCGGCATCGTTAATGCGGGTCATCACACGATTCGCTAACACGTTGACCGCTGGGGTTAACCAAGTCGGTTTTTGTTCGGGATCGTCGGCCACTTCAGTGCGCCAGTTAGGCGCTGTTTCATTCAAGAAGTTTTGCAGTGTAATCGGCTCACCAAAGTTGACATAACCTTGGCCAAAATTACCTAATTTACGAATAGCACCAAAGACTTGCCATACAGATTCTTTCTGTTTTTTCTTACCACTCAACTCTTTGTGATAAGTCGCCACTTCCATCACGTGATCATAACCTAAATACACAGGCACTAAGGTGACAGGGCGTTCGATGCCACGCAGCACACTGTTGATCGTCATGGCGATCATGCCCGTTTTAGGCGCCAACAAACGACCGGTACGAGAACGACCACCCTCAGAGAAATACTCCACCGAATATCCCTTAGCAAACAGCTGATCGAGGTATTCACGGAACACGGCCGTATAGAGTTTATTGCCGTTAAAACTACGGCGAATAAAGAAAGCACCGCCACGGCGGAACAGCGGCCCAGCTGGCCAGAAGTTTAGGTTAATCCCCGCCGCAATATGCGGTGGCACCATGCCTTGGTAATACAAAATGTAGGATAACAGCAGGTAATCCATATGGCTGCGATGGCAAGGTACATACACAATCTCGTGACCATCATGGTGAAGCTGGCGGATTTGCTCAGCACCTTTGATATTGATACCGCTGTAGAGCTTGTTCCATAACCAAGTTAAGAAACGCTCGGCAATACGCACTAAGCTATCGGAATAATTCGCTGCAATTTCATCAAGATATTCAATTGCTGTTTCACGAGCTTGGGTTTCGGAAATCTTCTTACTCGCCGCTTCTTCTTGAATCGCCTTGCGTAAGGATTCGGATTTCAACAGGGAGTGGAACATCGCCTGACGATTAGGCAGCACAGGTCCTGTCATCACCTTGCGCTGGCGGCGGAAATGCACTCTCGCCACCCGCGCTAACTTATGGGCAATCCCCATATCGGTGCCGTGTTCGTCGGCCATGTAACGCAGCGATACGGCATTAGAAAACTGAACAAAGTTGTGGCGGCCTAAAAATAGGATCATCAGGCACTTACGTAACCAAGTTGGGTTTTCACGCTCAAGTACAGCCGCCTTCATGGTGTCGTCTTCTTTACCCGGAGTACGGCCCCAATACAGGCTCACAGGCACCAGCTGAATATCTAACTCAGGCTTTTCTTTATGTACGGCCAACAAACGCATAAAACATTCGAGGAATGGCTCATTACTAGCACGTTCGCCAAACAAAGGCTTACGCCCTTCGAGGCAAACTACGCGGGGCGCAACAACGCCATTTACCACGAGCGGCTCGTAAGGGCTTGGCAAACCCAGCTTAGTGGTGATTTCGCTTAACGCAGCAATATCACTCAGGGATTCTGTTTTCATTACATAAGCAAGCGGTCTGGAGGCGTCCAGATTCAGATCGGCAAAGGGATCCTGCGGCACAACAATAGTGTGCACTAAGTGTTTTTGGATCCAGCGTAATGATTTCAACCAAAGAGAGTCTTGTTTAGGCATTATTCTTATGCAATGTAAGTACGTTCATTAGCCCCATAGAATACCAGATTCTAGGGAACATTCGCTAATACTCTCCAATCGCGTTAAAAAGTGGTTAATACTTGCACTACGAATAATACTGTATATACTAACAGTAACTGTATAGAAAAACAGGAAAGAACATGAGACCGTTGACGCCACGCCAAGCCGAAATTTTAGAGCTGATTAAACGTAATATTGCCGAGACTGGCATGCCACCCACCCGGGCCGAAATCGCCACCCGTTTGGGTTTTAAAAGTGCAAATGCCGCCGAGGAACACCTTAAGGCATTGGCGAAAAAAGGCTGCATCGAGATCATGCCTGGTACTTCCCGCGGGATCCGCCTCCCAGTTGAGGAAGAAGATAACAGCGAATCAGGCTTACCACTGATTGGCCAAGTGGCTGCTGGCGAACCTATCCTCGCCCAAGAGCATGTCGAACAGTATTACCAAGTCGACCCTAGCATGTTCCACCCTGCCGCCGATTTCTTACTGCGTGTCAGAGGCGACAGTATGAAGAACATCGGTATCCTCGAGGGGGATCTGCTCGCCGTTCATAAAGTACAGCAAGCGCGCAATGGCCAAGTAGTTGTTGCTCGCGTTGACGATGATGTAACAGTTAAACGCTTTGAAAAGAAAGGGAATCTAGTTTATCTACATGCGGAGAATGAAGATTACTCCCCAATTAAAGTCGATTTAAGTTTCCAAAGTCTAACAATAGAAGGGCTCGCCGTAGGGGTGATCCGCAATGGAGATTGGCTATGAACAAACTACTAGGTAATGCCCCGCGTCACCCCGGTTTATGGCTCGATGCGGTACGCGAAACCGATACTGACTGGCAGCATACGCCTATCATCACTATGCCTACAGAGAGCCAAGGGCGCCAAGAGCTGATGCAGCTTAGCAAGCAGTTAGCACAACTGAGCCAACAAGGCCGCTGGGTTGTGCTCATCAACCCTCCTAGTATTGGCTACAAACAGTTACTGGCCAGCGCTGGCGTGCGTATGGATCGCGTTCTCTTAGTCCATGCGAAAGATGAAGTCGAAACCCTGTGGGCAATGGAAAAAGCCTTAACCAGTGGCACTTCAAGCGCAGTAATTACTTGGATCCACTCACTCGATGCCCGCGACAATCGTCGTTTGCAAATTGTGGCCAAGAGTGCCCGCGCCATGGGAATCGTGCTCGAAGGTGTTGTAAATCACTCGACTACGGACGCGACACTCAAGCAACCCGCTCACTTTGCCCAAGGTAGTTTTTTTAGCTCTGTTCATTAAAATTTTTGCACTGCGTATTTAGCCTTGAAAGCCGCCTCACCTGTGAATGTGGGGCTTTTTTTTGGCAATTTTTCAGACAATTAGAAAAAGAAGTGATCTTGATCAATTTTTAAACAGCAAGTATGTTTGATTCAGACGAGCATAATATATCGCCCGTTTAGGCAAAAAATATCGACGATTTATCGAATATCTCTTGCCCACAAAAATCGAGAATAATGGGTTTTATTCAGCAGTATGTGCCAGTGTGGCTAATACCAGCAGTAACAATACTTAATCAAAAGTAAGCCGCCAACGCACGTTGAAGTCAGAGAAGCTTTTTTGGGAACTGAAGAGTTTGCATAGAGTTGAGACTTACTGTGTTGCTCTTCTTTGTAGTTGCTATTCGCAATTGGCAGAGGAGAAGTCTTGTGAAGCAATGGTTGTATTGTTTACTCGTGGTGCTATTCGCCCCACCGTTGGCCGCAGCGGACATGCGGTTCAACATGACCCCTGGCGTAACAGAAATCAGTGGCAAGGTATATCACCTTCACATGACGATTCTGTATATCTGCTGCGCAATAGGCCTAGTGGTTTTTGGCGTGATGATTTATGCCATGATCAACCACAGAAAATCCAAGGGCGCGGTCGCGTCTCACTTCCATGAGAGTACAAAAGTCGAAATCGCGTGGACGATTATTCCTTTTGTCATTCTGATCTTAATGGCAATTCCCGCCACGAAAACTCTGATTGCCATGGAAGATCCCAGCAATGCCGATCTCACGGTAAAAGTTACGGGCTCTCAATGGAAATGGCATTATAGTTACTTCGATCAAGACATTGATTTTTACAGCATTCTCGCAACCCCAAGACCTCAAATCGAAGGTAGTGAAGCCAAGGGTGAGCACTACTTACTCGAGGTCGACAAACCCCTAGTATTACCCATCAATCGCAAAATCCGTTTCTTGATGACCTCAGAGGATGTCATCCACTCATGGTGGATGCCCGCCTTTGCCGTTAAAAAAGACGCTAACCCAGGTTTTATCAACGAGGCGTGGACCCGTATCGACAAACCCGGTATTTACCGTGGCCAATGTGCCGAGCTTTGCGGTAAAGACCATGGTTTTATGCCGATAGTGGTGCAGGCATTACCCGAAGCAGAGTTCGATGCTTGGGTTGAAGAGCAAAAGCAAGCCGCCAATGCCGCAGCCCAAGCCGCACAAGCCGCGTTATCGCAAACACTGACGAAAGAAGAGTTGATGGCTCAGGGTGAGCAAGTTTACCTCGGTCACTGCGCGGCCTGTCACCAACCTAATGGTGAAGGTTTACAAGGAGTATTCCCACACCTCAAAGGCAGCACCATTGCGACAGGACCACTGAGTGGCCATCTTGAAATCGTGCTCAATGGTAAAGCGGGTACGGCCATGCAAGCCTTTGGCAAACAATTAACGACCCAAGAAATTGCCGCCGTGATTACCTATGAGCGTAATGCGTGGGGCAATAACACGGGTGATGCGGTGCAAGCCAAAGACGTTGATGCCCATAAATCCGGTGGCACGAGTAGCGAACCAGTAGCAACGACTCCACCTCCCGCAACCACCGATGCCCCCAAAGCGGCGACAGAACCTACCGCCAGCGTCGATCCCGCGAGTCTCCCCACGCTTAGCCATGATGAACTAATGGCCGAAGGGGAAAAAACCTATGCCACGATTTGCGCCGCCTGCCACCAGCTAACGGGTGCAGGTATGCCTCCCGCCTTCCCCGCCCTTGCTGGTAGCGCTATCGCAACGGGTCCTGTCGCCAATCACATCGACATAGTGATACACGGTAAACCGGGCACGGCGATGCAGGCATTTGGCACACAACTCACGCCACAACAGCTTGCCGCCATAATTACCTATGAGCGCAATGCGTGGGGCAATAATACTGGCGATACAGTGCAACCCGCTGATATTGCTCGCCATGGACAGTAGGGGATTAAGATGAGCACACTGACTCAAGATCAAATTGCCGCCCATGATGAACACCATCACGGTGCACCTAAAGGCATCATGCGCTGGTTACTCACCACCAACCACAAGGACATTGGCACCCTGTACCTATGGTTTAGTTTCATAATGTTTTTAACCGGTGGTGCAATGGCCATGGTGATCCGCGCCGAACTCTTTCAGCCCGGATTACAACTCGTTGAACCTAACTTCTTCAACCAAATGACCACAGTGCATGGGTTAATCATGGTATTCGGCGCCGTGATGCCAGCCTTTACAGGACTGGCTAACTGGCTGATCCCGATGATGATTGGTGCGCCCGATATGGCGCTTCCAAGGATGAATAACTGGAGTTTTTGGATCCTCCCCTTCGCCTTTGCCATATTGTTGAGCTCATTGTTTATGGAAGGCGGCGGCCCTAACTTCGGTTGGACCTTCTACGCACCACTCTCGACCACTTATAGCCCTGACAGCACAGCATTATTTGTATTCTCGATTCATATCATGGGAATAAGTTCGATCATGGGCGCCATCAACGTGATCGTAACCATAGTCAACCTACGCGCTCCCGGCATGACATGGATGAAGTTACCGCTGTTTGTCTGGACTTGGCTGATTACCGCCTTCTTGCTGATCGCCGTCATGCCCGTACTCGCTGGCGCCGTGACTATGGTGTTAACCGATAAGTTTTTCGGTACTAGCTTCTTCGAGGCGGCAGGCGGCGGCGACCCTGTGATGTTCCAGCATATCTTCTGGTTCTTCGGTCACCCCGAAGTCTACATCATGATTTTGCCATCCTTCGGCATTATCTCCGCCATAGTTCCGGCCTTTAGTCGCAAGAAATTGTTCGGCTATTCATCCATGGTGTATGCCACGGCGAGTATTGCGATTCTGTCCTTCCTCGTGTGGGCGCACCATATGTTCACAACCGGTATGCCTGTGTTTGCCGAGTTGTTTTTTATGTACTGCACTATGCTGATTGCCGTGCCGACTGGGGTAAAAGTGTTTAACTGGGTAGCGACCATGTGGCGCGGCTCACTGAGTTTTGAAACCCCTATGTTGTTCGCGGTGGCCTTTATTATACTGTTCACTATTGGCGGCTTCTCTGGTTTGATGCTCGCCATCACGCCAGCCGACTTCCAATACCACGATACCTACTTTGTGGTGGCTCACTTCCACTATGTGTTGGTCACGGGTGCGATTTTCTCCATCATGGCAGCGGCCTATTACTGGCTACCTAAATGGACTGGCCATATGTACAGCGAAAAGCTCGGCCAGTGGCATTTTTGGTGTTCGGTGATTTCGGTCAACGTGTTGTTTTTCCCGATGCATTTCTTAGGTCTTGCGGGTATGCCAAGGCGTATTCCCGATTACTCGATTCAATTTGCCGATGTGAATCAAATCGTGTCGATTGGAGGTTTTGCCTTCGGTCTATCTCAGCTTATCTTCCTCGTGCTGGTGATTAAGTGCATTCGGGGCGGTGAAAAGGCGCCCGCCAAACCTTGGGAAGGCAGTGAAGGCTTAGAGTGGACCCTACCAAGTCCCGCCCCCTACCACTCTTTCACCACGCCACCCGAGGTGAAATAACATGCAAGGCCAACCCCATCAGCCCAACATCAAGTCCAACCGTAAGCTTATCAGCCTGCTGGTGCTAGGTTGCCTTGCGATGTTTGGCTTTGGGTTCGCCTTAGTGCCGCTCTACGATGTACTGTGCGAAAAACTGGGCATTAATGGCAAAACCTCCAATACTGCCAGCAGTTATCAGGCGATCACTGTGGATAAAAACCGCGTGGTAACGGTCGAGTTTATCTCGCAGGTGCAGACGGGGATGCCGTGGAAATTTGAGCCACAAACGAAACGGCTCGAAGTGCATCCGGGAGAACTTATCCACACGGCATTTCTGGCGCAAAACGTCTCGAATAGAGCGACTGTGGGCCAGGCGATTCCCTCTATTTCGCCCGGACAAGGTGCGGCTTATTTCAATAAAACCGAATGTTTTTGTTTTAACCAACAACACTTAGCCGCGGCGAGTCGCGCCGAACTTCCGTTGATCTTCTTCGTGGATCCTCAATTACCCGAGTCTATCCACACTTTAACCCTCTCTTACACCCTCTACGACATTACCGACAAGCAGTTAGCGTCTGCCATAGAGCAAGGAGCTGCAAAATGACCACTAAACATGAGACTTACTACGTCCCCGCCCAGAGTGCTTGGCCGATTGTTGGTGCTATCGGCTTGTTTTTAATTGCCTTTGGGGCAGGACATTTTGTTCATCAACTCAAATCTGGCGCTTCGGGTGGTGGCTATATTCTACTGGCAGGCATAGCCGTCATCCTGTTTATGCTGGTAGGCTGGTTTAGAACCGTGATCCAAGAATCGATGACGGGCCTCTATTCCCATCAAATGGATAGATCGTTTCGCCAAGGCATGAGCTGGTTTATCTTCTCCGAGGTGATGTTCTTCGCCGCCTTCTTCGGCGCCTTATTTTACGCCCGCATGGTCGCAGTGCCTTGGCTCGGCGGCGCGTCCAATAATGCCATGACCCATGAAGTCCTGTGGCCACACTTCGAGGCCGTTTGGCCACTCCTCACCACGCCTGATGGCACCAAAACCGAAGCCATGCCATGGAATGGACTACCGTTAGTCAACACCATTGTGCTGCTAACCTCCTCTGTCACGCTGCATTTCGCCCATACCAGCTTAGAAAAGGGTAAGCGTTCGGCCATCACCCTCTGGCTGGGACTCACGATTTTGCTCGGAATTAGCTTCCTTGCTTTGCAGGCCGAGGAATATAGCCATGCCTACCATGAGATGGGGCTAACGCTCACCTCTGGCGTGTATGGCAACACCTTTTTCCTGCTGACGGGTTTCCACGGCATGCATGTCACTTTGGGCACTATATTTCTATTAGTCTTGTTTTTCAGAGTGTTAAAAGGCCACTTTAGTGCGGATAAGCATTTTGCCTTCCAAGCGGGCAGTTGGTACTGGCACTTTGTCGACGTAGTCTGGCTCTGCCTGTTTATCTTTGTTTATGTGCTTTAAAGATTCATTGAAACAATAAGTTGAAAGCTTACGGCGTGGGATTGAGACCAAGCATTCCAGTCCCCAAAGCCACCAGCAAGAGCAGGATCACTAGTACAGAAAACATCACCCTACGGCCCAAATAGCGGCTCATAGGCACAGGGTGATCAGCGGTTTGATCGTCACCTTTAACCATAATGATTAAGGCTCTGCCTAGGTTAAAAATGATAAACAGTAACAGCAGTACTAAAACACACTTAAAAATGAACGGAATGTTCATACGCTATCCTTATGTTTTGCTGACAAAATTAATGGGGTTGCCCAGATATATTTGGCTGCATAGGGGAATGTTGTTACTGCTGATATTGACTGTGGTGGTATTCGTGATTTTGGTCAAGCTGGGTTTGTGGCAAATGGACAGGGCCGCTGAAAAAACCGAACTACTCGCACAAATGGAAGCAAGACAATCCGCGGCCGCACTCAATCCTGAACAGCTCATAGCTGAATTAGCTAAAGGTGGCGTTACTGGCTATCGCCTTGAGGTTCAAGCCAGCCCCGTTAATCCACAAATCTGGTTACTCGACAATCAGGTCTATCAAGGGCAAGTGGGCTATCTCGCCTTTCAATTACTGCAAATAACGTCAGAAAGTCATACAGATAATCGCGAGCAACCTTGGCTGTTACTCGAACTCGGCTTTATTGCTGCTAAATCACACCGAGATACCTTGCCCGAAGTCAGCCCCATAGTTGGTGAATTGACTCTTACAGGCCGCCTCTATCAAAAACAGATTAATCCTTTGAGTCATCATTTATTGGCAGAACCCTCCACCACGGAACAAGGTGAACGGATTCGGTTTCAAAATCTCAATCTGCCCGAGATGGCACAGATGTTAGGGCATCCCATCCTGCCCGCGGTGTTACAACCCGATGCCTTACCCCAATTACAATCAGCGCAGGCCTTGCCCCACCCTTGGCAACCTTTCCCGCTCTCGGCACAAAAGCATTGGGGTTATGCATTGCAATGGTTTGCCATGGCAACTGTGTTTGCGGGGCTGATGGGTTGGCAAGGAGCGAAATACCTCAAAAAATCACGACAACGGCATCAAGCCGATAAGGAAGCGACTAAGACCGAGTAACAGATACCTGCAAGATTTTAATAAAAAACAATAAAACAAAGCATTAGGGACAATAAGAGGAGCAAATATGGACTCCCAACAAACAGCCAAATACCGCGCATTGGGGTTATTGCTACTGGCCTTTATCGCGCCTGTGGTCATCGCTAAGTTAGTGCTGAGCATGCATTGGTATCAAGGCGGCTCCACCAACCACGGTGAGCTCATCAGCCCAGAAACCAGTTATACCAGTCTTGGCCTTAACAATCCTCAGCCTAAGGAATGGCAACTGCTGTATTTATTGCCCGCAAAGTGCGATGAAGCTTGCCGCGAGCGCTTGTATATCCTGCGTCAGAGCCATACCGCCTTAGGGCCAGATCAGGCTCGTGTCGAACCGCTTATTCTGGTGAATCCAGACAGTGACTTAAGCGCATTAAGCAGCTTTAACTTCAACACTCAGCCCGCCAGTCAAAGCCTCAGCCATTGGCTTGACCAACAGCAGCTGATTATTGTCGATCCACTCGGCGCACTCGTGCTGCGTTACCCCCAAGTGCAAGGCAAGGCGGCGCATTTAGCTCAGGGTAAGGCCTTGGTCGCGGATCTCCGTAAGTTATTGAAACTCTCGAGGGTAGACTAATGCAACTGACTTGGCTCCTACGCGTCACCATAGTTTTTACTCTGTTAGTGATTTTAATGGGGGCTTACACTCGGCTCTCGGACGCGGGACTTGGCTGCCCAGATTGGCCCGGTTGCTACGGCCATATCAAAGTGCCCACCCACGACCATGAGATCTCCCATGCCCAAACCCTGTTTCCAGACCACGATATCCATCCCGAAAAAGCCTGGCTCGAGATGATCCACAGGTACATCGCAGGCGCCTTGGGCATACTGGTGTTACTGATTTTGATCCTTTGCTTGAAAACATCCCAAGCCCCCAAAAAGCTCCCCTTTGCCATAGTGTTACTCATCATCTTTCAGGCGGCGTTGGGGATGTGGACTGTGACGATGAAATTAATGCCGATTGTCGTGATGTCCCATTTAATTGGCGGCTTTAGCTTGCTCTCGCTCCTGCTCTTGCTGTATCTGCGAACACGTCCGAGGCGGATTTTCGAAACCGCTGATATTCACAGTCAGCGTGTTGCGAGCGCAGGATTTAATGGCGCCCATGGTTCGCGGATAGGCACAAGCCTTAAATTTCTCGGCCAGAGTAAACACTTACCGAAACTGGCGTTGCTGAGTCTGGTGGTGCTGATAGGTCAGATCATGCTCGGCGCTTGGACCTCCTCCAACTATGCGGCCCTAGCCTGCACGGCTTTGCCGATTTGTGAAGGTAATTGGATGGAAAACCTCGCCATTGCCGATGCGTTTTCCCCTTTCCAAGGGCAACACCCAAGCTTTGAATTTGGCGTATTGGATTACCATGCCCGCATGACCATTCATATCGCCCACCGTGTTGGCGCCATCATTACCGCCAGTCTATTGTTGTTGCTCGCCTATCGGTTATTTTTCAGCACCCAGCTCAAGGCCCTGAGCCTATTGTTGGTCGCCTTAGTGATACTGCAGGTCAGTTTAGGGATTTCAAACGTGGTGATGCATTTACCACTGGGGATTGCCGTTTCCCACAACGGCGGCGCGGCGCTGTTACTACTCACCATAGTCGCGATTAACTATTTCCTTTGGCGCAGGGCACCTTAATCATCGGGGGATTTATCATGGCAAAACCACTCTCTATCAGCAGTCACCCCAGTGTTCACTTGGCTTGGCGTGCCTATTTCGAGATGACCAAACCTAAGGTAGTGGCCTTAATGCTGCTCACCGTCTTAGTCGGCATGTGTTTAGCCATGCCCACCATATTGCCCGTTAAACCTTTAGTGGCAGGCTTGCTCGGCATCGCCATGATGGCGGGGTCGGCCGCAGCCTTAAACCATCTAATAGACAGGCGAATCGACGGCATGATGGCACGCACCTATAACCGACCACTGCCCAAGGGTCGGGTCTCGGCGACGAGGGCGCTGCTGTTCGCGGCACTCTTAGGCAGCCTAGGTTTTGTGATCCTGTATGTTTTTACTAATCCGCTCACCGCTTGGCTCACCTTTGCCAGTTTGATTGGTTACGCCTTGATTTATACCGCCTATTTAAAACGGGCCACGCCACAAAACATTGTCATTGGCGGTTTAGCGGGCGCAATGCCGCCGCTCTTGGGCTGGACGGCGGTGACGAATCAATTCCATGGTCATGCACTATTGCTCGTCATCATCATATTCCTGTGGACGCCGCCGCATTTTTGGGCACTGGCGATTCACAGACGCGCAGAATATGCCAAAGTGGATATTCCCATGCTGCCCGTGACCCATGGGGTAGAATTTACTAAGACTTGTATCTTGCTCTATACGATTTTGCTGGCGATTGCTTGTCTATTGCCCGTATTAGTCGGGATGAGCGGACCGCTCTACTTTGTGTGTTCAAGCTTGCTCAGCACGGGATTTATTTATAAAGCGTGGCAGTTAAAGTATCAGGATAGCGAAGGGCTGGCGATGCAGGTGTTTCGTTTTTCGATTTATCATTTAATGTTGTTATTCATGGCATTACTGCTCGATCACTATCTTTGGGCTTAATGTGCAACGAGCGATGGGGCGAGCATGGTCAAAGGACAAAATATGCAAACAAGAATCTCCAACAAGATCTTAGTGATAGCGATTCTACTAATAGGATTGGGCGGACTATTTGCAGTGAAGTTCAATCCACCTAAGCCCGTTGAGTTAGAGAGTGGTTTTTTGTTTCCCGAGGCGTTCGAGCTAGCGCCCTTTGAACTTGTCGATCAACAGCAGAAACCCTTTACCAATGCGAATTTGAAGGACCAATGGAGCCTATTCTTTATCGGCTTTACCTATTGCCCCGATGTCTGTCCGACCACCTTAAACAAGATCGCTGCCGCCTATCCTGAGCTGAAAAAAATTGCGCCCATTCAAATCGTGTTTTTATCCGTAGATCCGAAGCGGGATACCCCAGAGAAACTCCTCACCTATGTGAATTTCTTTAATCCTGAGTTTAAGGCCGTGACGGGTGAGCAAACCCAAATATTCCCCCTCACCCGCAGCCTAGGCCTAACCTATGCCATGGTCGGCGAAGGGGATAATTATCAAGTCGATCATAGTGCGGGTTATGTACTGGTTTCTCCCCAAGGCACGCGGGTCGCGGTGTTTAAACCCACGGCAGCCTTAGGTAAAGCCCCTCAAGTACTCAACCAAGCCTTGATTAGCGACTTCGATAAAATCGTTAAAAGCTACAAACCTAAATAACCACCGCAGAAGTGTTACTCTTTAACCCAAGTGCCGTCGTCTTTGGGTCTCACCCATGCCTGCGAAAACCAGTAATAGCCATTGCGCGTCTTGCTTGGCGCCGTACAATTGTAGCGTGAGCGACCCGCTGGCAGGGCTAAATCGGCTTGAATACTAAACTCATTGTCGCTGCTCCAAGTCGGCGTTTTAGCGCCTTGCCCTTGGATATAACACATGACCTGCTTGGCCGAAATGTCGCTCATATCGAGCTTAACCTTAAGCTCGGGGCGCCAATGCCCGCCCTTGAGCTCAGGATCGCTAGGCGTTTGCTCAAGTACTGGCATATTGAGGCTGTATAACTTGGCTTTTAGGCTCTTTAGATCCGCATATTGCCCCGCCACAGGGAAACGCGGCAGCGCCGTGAGTGGCGAATAAGGCCCCGCCGCACCAGACTGCTGGCCAAAGGCGACAAAGCCATTGTCGCTCAACATATCCTGAATCGCCTGATTGTATTCGCCATAGGGATAGGCCAGCATTTTAAAGTTCTGCCCCGTCGCCTCACGAATCGCGTTTTCGGTGTCCTGAATATTGGCTTTAATTCGCGCTAACCATTGGCTTTGGGATTCATTATCGAGTTTGCGGATCAAATGCTCATGGGCCCAGCTGTGGTTCGCAATGTCAGCCCCTTCCTTGGAGAGCTTAATCAGCTCTTCCCAGGTCATCATCTCGGTAAACTTTTGTTTAATCGGCTCAATTGCCACAAATAGGGTGTAGGGAAAACCAAATTCCTTTAGGATAGGGTGCGCTGTGGTCGCAATGCTGCGATAACCATCATCGAAGGTGATCGCCACCGTTTTTGCGGGTAAATCTTGCTTGTTTTTGATCGCCTCAACCACCTGCGACAAGGGGATTACCTTAAAACCATCGTCCGCCAGAAACTGCATTTGCTCACGAAATTGTGCAGGCGTGACGCTCGTCGCCGCCGGCGTGGTTTCTGACACATGGTGATACTGTAAAATGACCACAGCATGGGCCGAGAAGGTCATCAGCCCTAAGAGTGCCAATAACGCACGTTTAACCATAATGTGAATACCTCTGAATCAATGACTACCGCAAAATCCACCGCACTCGCGCTCCTGTTGAATGGCACCAAGAATCGCCAGCTGCTCGCGCTTGCCCTGCCGATGATCCTCTCCAATATCACGGTTCCGCTGTTGGGATTAGTCGATACGGCTGTCATCGGGCATTTAAGTGACGCCTATTATTTAGGGGGCGTTGCACTCGGGTCAACGATTATCACATTAATCATTTGGTTATTAGGCTTTTTACGGATGGCGACCACGGGATTGGTCGCACAGGCCTATGGCGCAAATGATGTTAACGCCCAATTAAAATTGCTAGTCCAAGGCGCCATGTTGGCGACAGGGCTGGGTATCGCGGTGATCCTATTGCAGATCCCGATATTGAATTTAGCGCTTAGCCTCTCCGAGGCAAGTGTGGAAGTAGAGCGTTATTGCCGAGAATATTTTCAAGTCCGCGTTTGGTCGACGCCATTCGCCCTGCTCAATTTAGTTATGCTCGGCTGGCTCCTTGGCAGACAGCAACCTAAGGCCGCCATGTGGCAGCTCATCTTCGCCAACTTAGCTAATATTATCCTCGATGTACTGTTTGTAATAGGATTTGGCTGGGACGTTAAAGGAGCGGCACTCGCCTCAGTATGTGCGGATATCACCGCCTTTAGCGTTGCGCTCTACATGGTATTACAACAGCTTAAGCTGTCGTCTCAATTTACATTTGACCACTTGCGTGTCCATCTAACTTTTGCCGGTTATAGCAAACTGCTTAGGCTCAATACCGATATTTTTATCCGCAGCCTATGCTTGCAAGCCGCCTTCGCCTTTATGACCTTTCATGGTGCGGGCCTTGGGGATAATACGGTCGCAGCCAATGCGGTGTTATTGAATTTACTGTTATTAATCGCCTACGCCCTCGATGGCATTGCCTATTATGCCGAGGCGGAAGTGGGCAAAGCCTACGGACAAAAACGCACACAACCACTGCGCGAAGCAGTACTCCTGGCTTGGTGTTGGTCCGCCATCTCTGCATTGGGTTTCAGCCTAATATTTTATCTTTTTGGAGACCATATCATCGGGCTGCTAACCAGCATTGATGAAGTGAGAACCACAGCGCTAATTTATTTGCCTTGGCTGATATTACTGCCGCTTTGGTCTTTTGGTTCTTACCTTTTCGATGGGGTCTATATTGGCGCCGCTAAGGGCAAAGTGATGCGTAACAGCATGATTATCGCCACATTTGGCGCCTTCTTCCCGACATGGTATTTGCTGCAGTCGCTGTTGCCTCCCGAGCAGGCTAACCATGCACAGTGGGCGGCCATGACGGCCTTTATGCTAACGCGCAGCCTCACCCTAGCGACACATTACCGCTTTAGCAAGGCATTTATTCTTAATTAGTGTTGTAAAGACAGTAGCTTACTTAAGGTTATCCCATTAAGATACGCGTCATTATTGTAATAAAATTGTGACGCGCTATGAAAAGGATTTTACCTTTGTTACTCCTGTGGCTAAGTCTGCCACTGCTTGCCCAAACCGTTCCCCAGCTTCCCGTCGAGGCCTTTGCTAGTATTCCCGATGTCAGCTCAGTGCAACTGTCGCCCGATGGCAAAAAAATTGCCTCTATCGTTCGCGTCGACCAGCCCAAACTAAAGGGCACTGTGGTCAGTATTCTCGATTTAGAAACGGGCAACAAAGATTACGCGATTCACACCGATAACCAGAAGTTTGTTCTGCTGTCATTACAGTGGGCAAATGACAACACTTTGCTGATCAGCGCTAAGTTTCCGGCAAACCGCTACGGTACGCCGACGACCGAAACTCGCTTGGTGAAGTACGATTTAACTACGCGAAAATCCACTAGCGTACTCGCCCGTAGCGTCATCGACCGACTCAGTTGGATCCCCCAACATCAAGGACAGATTATCGATATGATGCCGGATGATCCCGATAATATCTTGCTCTCCCTCGACGGTATGGGCGAAGAAGTGGGTGAAGACAGCGTGCTGAGAGTCAATCTCTCTCAGGGAAAATCCGCATTTATTCAAAACTCTAAACGTAAAATCATCGGCTGGATTACTGACAGGCAGCACAAGGTTCGTATCTCCATCTATAACGATGACACTGAGTACCGGATCTATGAGCAGCCGGAACAAAAAACGGAGCCACGCTTACTCTGGACCTTTAAAGCCTTCTCCGATGAGAGTGTCTGGCCACTGGGCTTCGATGCCGATCCCAACATCTTGTTCGTACGCGCCTACCACCAAGGCTTTGAAGCTATCTTCAAGGTGAATTTAACCGATCCTAAGCTCACGAAGGAGCTGGTGTACGCCAACAAAGATACCGATGTTGAAGGCAATCTCATCTATTCAGAACTCAAGAAAAAAGTCATTGGGATCAGTGAAGGCGACGGCGAAGAGTATACCTTCTGGGATCCTGAATATGCGGGTCTGCAAAATGGACTAAAAGCAGTATTGCCCAATGCCCATAACTACATTACCCAATTTAGCGCGGATGAACGCCGCTATATCGTCTACTCCACCAGTTCGACTCAACCTGGAACCTATTACTTCGGCGATAGGGATGAAAAGGCGTTATTTCCGATTGCCGATAGATATAGCCAGCTAAGCAGCGAGCAACTCGCCGACACTCAATATTTGAGCTACGAAGCGCGGGATAAACTGAAAATCGATGCTTACCTAACAGTGCCAAAGGGGTTGGAGGCCAAGCAACTCCCCACCATTATCTTCCCCCACGGCGGCCCCATAAGTTACGACAGTAACGACTTCGATTATTGGGCGCAGTTTTTCGCTAACCGTGGCTACGCGGTATTTCGAATGAACTTTAGGGGCTCGGCGGGCTACGGCTATGAGTTTATGAAGGCCGGCCTCAAAAGCTGGGGGCTCGAAATGCAAAACGATGTGGAAGATGGTACACGTTACCTAATCAATCAAGGGATTAGCGATCCACAGCGTATCTGTATCGTCGGCGCGAGTTATGGTGGTTATGCCGCCTTAATGGGCGCGGCGATGACACCCGACCTGTACCGCTGCGCGGTCAGTGTGGCTGGAGTAACAGATGTGGCTTACCTAGTAAAATCCAGTCGCCGTTTTACCAATTATGAAGTCGTTAAAGAACAAATTGGCGATGATTTTAGCGCCCTCTATGAGCGCTCACCCGTTAGTAAAGCCGATAAGATCACCATCCCGGTATTACTACTGCATGGCGATAAGGACCGAGTGGTTAAGGTGCAACATAGTCGCGAAATGTTCGACGAACTCAAATCACGTAAGAAAAACGTCGAATATATTGAGCTCGAAAATGGCGACCATTATTTAAGTAACAATGACCATAGGTTAACCACCTTTAAGGCGCTCGATAAGTTTTTAGCCGACAACCTGAAAACCCAACTGTAACAACAAAGTACCATAAAAAAACGCGACTCATAGGTCGCGTTTTTTTATTCCGTTCAACAACAGCTTAAGCGTAAGAATGCGCGCCGTGTTGGTGATCGGTCACATCGCTCACACCAGAGAGTTCACCTGGGAACATATCTAATAGTTGCTTCTCGATACCATCTTTTAAAGTGATATCGACCTGTGAACAACCGTTACAACCGCCACCAAACTGCAGTACTGCTACGCCTTCTTGGGTGATTTCAACCAACATGATGTTACCACCATGGCTTGCCAGTTGTGGGTTGATTTCAGATTGGATCACATATTCAACACGCTCTGCTAAAGGCGCATCGGAAGCCACTTTACGCATTTTAGCGTTCGGGGCTTTAAGGGTTAATTGCGAACCTAATTGATCGGTTACGAAGTCGATTGAGGCTTCTTCTAAGAAAGGCGCACTCTTCTCATCAACCATAGCGCTAAAGCCATTGAATTCTAATTCAATATCATCGCTTTCAACGGCGTCAGGCGGGCAGTAAGACACGCCACACTCGGCTTGTGCGGTACCTGGACTGATCACAAATACGCGAATATGAGTGCCTTCAGGTTGATCGGCTAACAACTTTACAAAATGGGCCTGAGCCGCATCGGAAATAGTAATCATGGAAACCAGCTCCGTCAGGGGATACCTGAGTGTTTTAGTAAGAATTAGGCGTATGATACTCCTACTCACACGCGCTTTGTAGTCCCTAGGGTAGCAAGTTCTGGAATTTTGCAAAATCCATCACGCTTTCACGATCAGATAAAGAGCTCAAATAAATGAGTAAAATACCCTTCTTTAAAAGCAAAAAAGCGACCGAAAGGCCGCTTTTACTTGGGACAAACAATACTCTACTTAGCGGCTTCTTGGCCTGCGATTCGACCAAACACAATAATATCTGTGTACGCATTTCCACCCAGTCGGTTTGTACCGTGGGTTAAGCCTGTCACTTCACCTGCGGCAAATAAGCCTGGAATGATATTTCCTTTTTCATCTAACACACGAGTGTGAGTATCAACCACTAGGCCACCCATAGTGTGATGCACTGAAGGGGTCGCTTTTAAAATCCAATATGGTCCTTTGCTTAAATCGACTAAACCAGAGCGATGATTAAAGGCTTCATCCTTGCCAGTTGCGGCATAGTGATTAACGTCTTTAATTGTTGCTAATAGCTTATCTTCAGGAATATTAAAGACTTTGGCTGCTTCTTCTAAGGTGTCAACCTTGTGCATTAGCCCATCTTTGGTAAATTCTTTAAGTTCGCCTTGGTGCATTTCAACCGTATGGGCAACGTCCTCGATAGCTTGATTCCACAACACATAGGTATAACGACCAGGTTGGCCCAGAATAGCTTGTGAAATCACGTCACGACGCTCTAATTCTTCCACAAAACGCTCACCCTTCTGGTTAATTAACACTGCACCAAAAAAACGCGCATCGGCAATTAAAGCAATCGCACCTGAGGTTGGGCTACAGATAGGATATGACTGGATATAGCCCATATTTTTAGCCGCAGCGTGAATCTTCTCCGCCATAACAATCCCATCACCAGTACCACCTGAATGACCCGTACTGCCATAGCGTTCATCTAACTCAGGATTGTATTTCTTACGCATTTCCATATTCGATGAGAAGCCACCAGTGGCAACAATCACTCCGCGTTTTGCATGATAAGTGATGGTTTTACCATTGTGAGTCGCCTCGACCCCAACAACCCGACCGGTTTGATCTTGAAGTAATCGCTCCGCTTTGGTGTTGGTGTGGACAGGCAAACCGACTTCTTCAGCCTTGATAGAAAACTTGCTGATCACTTCAGCGCCAGTGTGACCTTTAGGGATTAAAGCCCGTTTAACGCTATGCCCACCAAACTGGAATAATTGATCGGGATAAAACTCAACTTTTACATAATCCCTTAACCACTCTGCGGCCTCGACAGCATTGTCAGCCATGGTCTTAACCATTTCAGGGTCACCTTTGAAATCGCCACCTTTTAGCGTGTCGCTAATAAACAGCTCTTTGCTATCAGTTATACCCATGTTTTTCTGTACCCAGCTTCCGGCCACATTCATCTCAGCGCCTGAAATCAATGAGTTACCACCAACGATCGGCATTTTTTCAATAATAACAGCCGTTCGACCAGCCGCCATAGCCTCTAAACCTGCACTAAAGCCAGCCCCACCCGAACCAATCACAACTACGTCGTAGGTATATTCAGTCGGTGTTACAGCTTCCGTTTTTTTCGCGGCAGCAACGGCAGCCAATGTGACGCCAGCGGCTTCAATACTTTTACTGACGGCTTCTTTAAGTGCATTTGAAGTCACTGTCGCCCCAGTAATACCGTCAACATCAACAGAGTTGTTATCAATAATCGCTTGCTTCACATCACGAAATACTGCTCCCGCAAGAACTTTATTTTCCTTTTGCTTGAGTACATCAATCGCAACGATATGCCCGTCTTCAAATGTCGTTTCAACCTGCACCTCGCCATGTTTACCCTGAGCCGTACCTTGGCTTTTGACTATTTGATGTGTCACTTGACAGCCCGCAACCACAATGAGTGCAGTAATAGCAAGACCTATGATGGATTGTTTATAATGCATTACAGTCCCTCTGTATAAAAAATTTTAAAAATTAATATGAATTAGAAGTAAAAGGCTTATTTAAAATATTTAGCAAGTTATACAATCATTTAAAACTGGTAACCAATAGACACACCATATTCAATACCATCATTATATTGTGATCCCCAACTATCATAATGGGTAAGATGTAGTTTGGTGTATATTGAGTCGGTTAATAATGTTTGCAAAGTGGTTATGATTTGATGACCATAACTATCATAAGAAAAAAGTTCCTGATGCGCTTTATCCCGATCAATTTGAGCCTCGTAATTTAGACTAAAACTATGTTTAAGTCCTAATAGCTCAAACGGATATTTTGCATTCAATACAACTGCGTAGCCGGATAAATCGTTGAATTTCTCTGATGTAGGAGAAAAGTTACCAAAGGTATAATTGAAGCCAACGCCGTAATTTAGTGATAGCGCCTTAATTTTTGCATTATGTGTAAAGCCGAAATAAAGATTATCTTCAACTAAGGTTTCACTTGCTGATACAAAGTTTTGCGTCCAAAAATTGAAATTTGATTCACCAATTTTATTTTCCAGTATCATTAATGACTTAAGTGTTGTTTTTCCATCTTGATTCTTCTGATTCTCCGCCAGTTCAGCAGGGTTTTCTAATTTTACATTCGCAAAATAGGTACCCCAATCCGCAATTCCCAAATGATTTAACTTAACAAATGGTTGATTAAATACTCCTGGGTTATCATCTTCTGTACTATTGGTATAAAACTTATAACCAAGATCGACACTAGTTTTAGCCACATCGGCATAGATTGAAGTACTAATAAACACTGTACTTAACAAAGCAGCCACTATGCTTTTATTCAACATAAATCCTCCATACCCTTATATATTACTAGAAGGTAGTTCCCTTACCGACAATAGATTTATCGATATAGAAACCATTTATGGATATTTTTACAACAATAGTTAAAATGGCTATGTGATCTATGATTTAAATTTTTTTGGAGTTTTGAATGTGTGTGGTTTTATGCAGTAAATGCATAATTTAATCGGCTTACATTATTTCTAATCTTGCTATAAATAGATTGTTTTTTGATGATGTATAAAAAATCCATCCTAATTGCTGCGCTAACCGTCTGACTAATAATAAACCTAAGCCAAAACCACTATGATCTTGATCGCTATACGAGTTAACAATCTCTATTGTGCAACCCTCTTGAGTGATAAATATATCTACACTGCCATGCTCAATACTATTTCTTAACAAATTACTGATAATAATCCGCAACGGATGGAGCTGAACTAAGAGTCGAGTATTATCTGTCACTAACTGTATATTGCGGTCCAATCCATGCACCCACTTTTGCTCCTCTACAATACCAACAAGTAAAGGAGAAATGGCCACCATCTCCTTTTCCATGACAGAGCACTCCTTATTTGTTAGCCAGAGTAATGTTTCAATGAGTGACTTCATTTGTCTCGTTGCTTGCGAAGCATGTAAAGTCGCACCAGTCAGCTCACCTTGCTGCAACTCGAGGATTTCGAATGAAGACTGACATATTGCAACTGGCGTACGTAATTCGTGACTAGCAAAACGTAAGAAATTCAGCTCTCGCTGCTGAGCTTCTTGGAGTTGTAATATAGAATGATCTAATGCATCAACAATTGCCTTTAATTCAGCATATTCTTGTTTTGGCAAACTAAGTCTGCCCCTCACCTCCCAATCATGCTGTTTAATCGCATGACTAATTTGATGAACTGGTTTAATCACTTTGCTCTGCATATAAAATGCAAGGCTTGCACTTGCACAAAAGGTTATCAGTACAAGTAACAAGATGGCCGTCATGTTTTTTGGCGCAAATTGCAAATCATGTGTAACACTGTAGTTCAGCCAAATATAGAGGGGTTGACCTGCTTGCGTGTAGTACACACTTAATGCATCAACAAAAGGACCTTCGGCATGCTCATACAAAATTTTGTTCGCATCTGTTAAGACCTCATTATTACTTAACTCTCTAATTTGAGCCGGAATATCTAACCAATGAAGATATACGGTTAAGTGATCAGTTTTTAGAATTGGCGGATTAATCGCTTGCTGTGATTGAATATGCGGACTCGTTTTCAATAGCACTTCAGCTGCTTGCCCAACATTATGGATAGTGACTTCATGCATAGAAATCATCCCAGCGCACATCATGCATAGAGGGATAAAACTATTAACTGCTAATGTTATTAATAGAAAAATAACACCCCAAACTTGATAACTTCGTTTTAGACTGAGCTTAGGCATTTGCATCAAAATCGTCCCTAAGGCTTAATCCGACCCCACGAATCGTATGCAATAATTGGCTTTTGAAGGGTCTATCGATCACTCTTCGTAGAAGATGAATATGACTACGTAGGCTATCACTATCAGGAATAGTATCGGGCCAAATGGCTCGCTCGATTTCTTCTCGACTGACGGTTTCAGGGCTGCGTCGCGCTAATAAAGCTAAGATCTGCCAACTCGTTTTAGATAAGGTAAGCAGTTGATCTTGTCGATAAACTAAATGATTTCCAAAATCTATTTCTAGATCGCCAATAACTAAACGTTGAGGTGCAGGTCGACGTTGGGCAACGACTTTCAACCGTGCGACTAACTCTTCCATCGCGAAGGGTTTTACTAAATAATCGTCAGCACCAACGGCGAATCCATCCAAACGTTCCCTCAAGCTACTGCGTGCAGTTAACATAATAATTGGTGAAGTAATGCACTGCGCTTTCCATCGTTCACAGGCTTTTATTCCATCACCATCCGGTAAATTCAGGTCAAGAATAACTACGTCGAATTGTTGCTGACTAATAAGCATATCAGCTTGCGCCAAGTTAAATGCGTAATCACATTCGATGCCACTTAACTCAAGGTATTGAATGATGTTATTTGATAAAAGTCGATTATCCTCAACCAGTAAGACCAACATATTTAAATCAACTCATATTGATGTGCCAAATGAATCAAGTTTGCTCGATTAGCTGCACCAAATTTTTTTCGCATGGATTCCATATGATATTCAACCCCCCTAACACTTATCGGGAGCTGAGTAGAAATTTCATCGTTTTGCAGACCATTGGCGACCATTTGCAAAATATCTCTGGCATTTTCTTTTAGCAGGGAACTTTGTAGAAATGGGTTAAACATTGGCTTGTTGCATTCAAACAGTTTGTACTGAGCCTCCTTCAATACATCGGCCAATCCGTCTAACACAATTTCTGAGTAACTTTGTTGACTCAACAGCATAAAGCGGCCAGTCCAACGACATTGGTCGTGACACACAATCGGCCAACTCAAGACTGTTTGAATATTATGTTTCTGAAACAGCACACTGGCCTTAGTATCTTTTTCATTTATCAGTCTATATACATAGGGTTTTGATGTATCGAGTGAAAACCCAAAATTAGTGTCATTCGCTGCCACCTGATTTAAATAAAAACGCTGCAATTGAGCAACGATGGGTGAAGAAGCTACGCTAGCGATCGGTTTACGCAGTGCTATTGGGGAAAATAGACTAGTATCTTCCGGAAAATGATAGTTTTCATAGGCGCAGTGTGGGATCCCTTGAAACCAGAAACCACTAAAACCGTGCAGTTTCAATGAAGTACTAATCCCCTGAATAACATCTTTTAACGTCGATACTGTACTGGCATTTGATAGCGCCTGTTTAGCATCCATAAATACCCCCAAACCAAATAATAAGTAAATTACCTCAATACAAAAAACAAACAAAATCTATTGATACATATACTTACATCTGATCCCAAAAATAAAACTTATTTTTTATTTCCCGTTTTTTTGACATTGTTTTGACGTAAGCAAAGGTAAAATGCATTGCCGTTTGCCTACTCCTCGAACGCTTCCAACAACCCTGGTGCTTCGGCTCTGGCGAGACACCATATTTGCACCTGTATATATCGCGCCTCGAACAAACGAGCGATTTCTGCCACAGTGGTACCTGTGGTGACCACATCATCCACAAGCGCAATCCGTTGATAGGCAAAATCAGCATTTAACTCAAAAGCATCCTGTAGATTTCGTCGTCGCTGCGTACCATTGAGTCCGGCTTGTGGGCGGGTATCCTGCCGCCGAGTTAATCCGTCACTGACCAGTGGCAGCGAGAACTGCTTCGATAATTCATGGGCAATTAACCATGCTTGATTAAATCCACGTTGGCGCAGCCGATTTGGGTGTAAAGGGACTGGCACTATGGCCTGCGGCAGCGTGATGAATTCTTGCTGTTCAAGCTGACCAATGCGCGCCACTAAGGCTTGGCACAGAATGGGTAAGGCGGCGAGTTGCCCCTGATATTTAATGGCCGCTATCCAAGGACCAAAGCCTTGATGATAACTACAAGGTGCGATGACTTTTCGCGGCTGATGCCGTTGGCACTCTCCGCAATATTCGAGTTCAAGTGGCATGGATTTGCCACAACCTAAGCAAATTGGGCTGTGATACAAACCCGTTTGCAGGCATACCTGGCAAAATCCTGCTTCCTTTGCATTGAGGGATTGGTGGCAGAGTAAGCAGCGGTTAGGTAAACTGCCCGCCAAGTAACGCTGCCCCAAATGCGAAACTATGCGTAACAGCTTCGCCCCCTGTTGCGACCAAGTCCATTTGCTATCGCCCGACATACAACTTCCTATTAGAGGTATTTTAGTGAACTCTGCGACGCCAGCCCATCATCCCCAACTGCATATCGACACCCGAGGCCAAGGGCCGGATCTGGTAATGCTCCACGGTTGGGGCGTTAATAGCGCCGTCTTTACGCCGCTCCATGAGCAGCTTTCTGAGTATAGAGTCCACTATGTCGATCTGCCGGGCTTTGGCTTAAGTCAGCCTATCGCAGGCAATTTATCGACTTGGGTGGATGCCTTAATCCATGCCTTACCCGCCAATGCGATTTGGGCCGGCTGGTCACTGGGTGGATTAGTGGCCACCCAAGCAGCCATAAGCTATCCATCCCATGTCAGAGGATTAATCACTATCGCCTCCTCGCCCTGTTTTATGGCGAGGGAGGAAAAAGCATGGCCTGGCATTCCACCGCAGGTGCTTAGCATGTTTGGCGAGCAGCTTGGACAAAATTTACCAAAGACGATTGAGCGCTTTTTAGCAATTCAGGCCATGGGCAGCGAAACCGCCAAAGACGATATCAAGCAGCTGCGGGATTTAGTGCTAGCGCGCCCGCTACCCGATGCGGCTACCTTAACGCAAGGTCTTGATATGTTGAATCAAATCGATCTTAGGCCGCAATTATCGGCGATACAGCAACCTTGGCTGCGGATCTGGGGTCGACTCGATGGACTCGTGCCTAAACGTGTTCAACCTAAGATGCCCACAGCAAGCCACATCACAGATGTGATGCTCGCCAAGGCATCCCACGCACCGTTTGTGTCCCACAGGGAAGAATTCGTGCAGGCAATCACACCTTGGCTGGCGCAATTCAAGGACTAGTGCTTTATCTTTGTGCAATAAGTGGCTAGTATTTAACCATTAAGGCCACAAGGAATTTTTCATGCTGCTTGTCAGTAACTACCCCCAAGTTCCGATAGCGACGACCAATGTCGCGACGGACTCGGCTCGGGTCGACAATCAGCTCAAACCCGTGGTTATCCCGCCGCAGGCCGCGACTAAGGACCATGAAGAGCGCGCCTTTAATCCGCAAAATGAACGTACCGCAGATCAAACTCAGCAACAGGCACGTTTGCTCGAGCAAAATCAGCAACAAGTTCAAGACAAACAGCAACAGCAGCAGTCTTCACAGCAACAGAGTCAGCAACAGCAAGAGAAGCAAGCTCCGATAGTTGCTGCCGATCGGGCGCTCCCCAAAACTCTTAAAGTGCCAGTGCGTGGCCCAGCGGCGCTGCAGCGTAAAGATATTCGACTAAAGGTCGGTCAAAACACTCCTCGCCCCGCCAATACCACGGCGAAAACCACGACAGCGACGACGCGTCAGCCGATGCAAGGGGAGTCTCCTCAGTTTTATCAACAGGTTGGCCAGCGTATTGGGCAATATTATGCGCAGCAGACTCAGCCCGAAGCCGAACCTGCTATGTCGGCTTGGATTTAAGATCTGCTGGTTTAAAGATAAGTTTCAAAATAAAAATGCCGCTAATCAGCGGCATTTTTAATTCGGTTATTTACCCGAGCGATACAGCTCTTGCTGGTAGGCTAGGCTGCCCCACAGGGCCCAACCTAAGGCCTTTTTCTCCAACGCCTGCGCCGCTGGGGCATAAGGGGTTAAGTGCTCGGTCTTTTCATCGTACAGGAAGCCCTGCGCCTCTTTCTCAGGCTGCAGGATAACTACATCTTTACCTTCCATCAGGGCAAAGTTTTTATCGTATTGCATCAGCGCGCGCCCCGGCCAATCGTCACTGACCTGAGTTAAGTCACGACCTAACATAGGGTAAGTGTCTGAAATACCAATCAAAGATAGTAGGGTTGGCGGCAAGTCGATTTGACTCACGACACGGTGATCTCGTTTTGGCGCAACATTATCCCCAATAATTAGCCCCGGAATACGGAAGCGCGATACTGGCACCAGATCGGCCCCACCGACACGGCTATCGTGGTCGGCGACCACGATGAAGATAGTGTCCTTCCAGTAGTCAGCATTTTTCGCCAGTTTGAAGAACTCACCAATCGCATAATCGGCATATTTAGCCGCGTTATTACGGGTTTGCTTAGGTTGTTCATACAGCTCAATACGGCCATCGGGGAATTCGAATGGATCGTGGTTACTCGAGCTAAAGACCAAACTAAAGAATGGCTTACCTTCACTGTGAAGACGCTCAAACTCACTGTTCGCCTTACGCATTAAATCTTCGTCGGATGCGCCCCAAGAGCCAACAAAGACCGGGGACTGATAATCCTTCTGGTCGATAATGTCGCTAAATCCATTACCGAGGAAGAAGCTGCGCATGTTGTCGAAATGGCTCTCACCACCGTAGATAAATTGGGTGGTATAGCCGTGGTTTTTCAGCAATTCGGCGAGGGTGAAAAAGCCCGTCTGGCTCTTACCAAGTTTCACCACGGCACGGGCCGGTGTTGGGGTAAAACCTGTCGTCACCGCTTCGATTCCGCGCACTGAACGTGTGCCAGTGGCGTAGAGATTATCGAAATACCAACCTTCCTGTGAGAGCGCATCGATATTCGGCGTTAAAGGCATACCGCCTAAGCTCCCCACAAAACGGGCGCCTAAGCTCTCCTGCAACAGGATCACGAGATTTTTCGGTTTACCGTTGTAACTGGCTTGGTTAAAGCTTAATGAGGGGATGTCGCTCGAGGTAAAGGCACTCTCAGGGCGGCCACTCTCTTGCCTGATGGTCTTGATGATCTCATCTCTGTCTAATGAGCCATACACCTTAGAAGCGTCTTCTTCGCTGCCCATTTGCTTAATCGCAAACACCAGCGAATAAGCGGAGTTAATCACCAAAGAGTTCACTAATGGATCGTCGGCAAATGCCACCATCGCGGGGTTGATTGGACGATGGCCTAAAGTTGAGCGCGCGCCCAATAGAGTCACGACTATTACCATGACAGCGAGCACAGGACGCCAATACCAACGGGGGAAACGCAGATTCTTAGTCAACTTACCACTGAGAGTCCAACCGCCCCACAGCGTCGCGAGGGTGAGCAACACAGAGAAAATCAGCTCCAGCTTGCGTCCCGCCCACAGCATCGACAGCACTTCTTTGGG
This sequence comes from Shewanella sp. FJAT-51649, assembly GCF_019457435.1. Lineage (NCBI taxonomy): Bacteria > Pseudomonadati > Pseudomonadota > Gammaproteobacteria > Alteromonadales > Shewanellaceae > Shewanella > Shewanella sp. FJAT-51649. The sequence goes on from NZ_CP080411.1 coordinate 4,624,897, forward strand.
GTAAATCAAATACTCCACATACAAGCGGTTCGGGCGAATGCCGTATTCTTCAATAAAGGCTGGCGTTGAAACCTCAAGGAATACAATGGCCCACAGACCTAAGGTTAGCCATAGGCGCAGCACCCATTGCCAAATGCGGCCAAGCAGATGATCGCCCGAAAACAACGCCGTACCCAAGGCTGCGACGCCCCATAACCAACATAGGGTTGCGATATCGACACGAATACCTTGCAGTAACAGATGCGACCAACCGTCAACGGCGGCCACACGTTCGCCCTGCCACAGGCCTAAGCCAATGCGGCTTGCCGTAGCAATAGCGAGTACTAACAGACTGAAAATAAGAATGACGCGAAACGGCCCATGGGCGGGCTGACGTCCACGAGCGGATAAACCTGACTGCATGTATAACCCCAAAACAGTAAACTTCCACTCAGCTTTGGAGTGTCAATTTGAGAAAAATCGGTGAAAAAGTTGTGTTATGACAACCGATTTTGCTTAACGTTGCATTAAATGCCGACTTTATATTACCTAGGACAGCATATATGCAACAATTTTGTGGCTAACAAGTAAAAAAATGTCGGCTCGCACACAAGTGTATATTCGAGCCGACCTGAGTCAGATTACTTTTTCAGCTTAGCGAAGGCGTCGGCAAAGGCATTGCCCATGGCCGCGTTGACAGGTGCCGCTTTTGGCGCAGGACGCGCAGACTTATGCTGGGCATTGCCCTTATGAGCCTGTGGCTTACCTTGAGATGGACCGCGTGATTGACTCTTGCTCTGATCGATAGCCTCGTCCAGACGCATACTCAAGCCAATACGACGACGCTCGACATCGACCTCCATCACCTTCACTTTCACTACATCACCCGCTTTCACCACGGTATGGGGATCGGTAATAAACTTGTCGGTTAATGACGAGATATGCACTAAACCATCTTGATGCACGCCGATATCCACAAAGGCACCAAAGTTAGTCACGTTAGTGACAACACCTTCGAGGATCATCTCAGGTTTCAGATCCTTAAGCTCCTCAACCCCATCCTTAAATTTGGCGGTTTTAAACTCACCACGGGGGTCACGGCCCGGTTTATCCAGCTCGCTTAGGATGTCGGTCACTGTCGGTAAACCAAACTCAGGGGTCGTAAACTCCTGCGGCTTGATATTACGTAGCAGCTCGGAATTACCGATAAGGCTCGCCAACTCCACTTGCTTGGTCTTAGCAATGGTTTCGACCAGTGCATAGGCTTCGGGGTGAACCGCCGACATATCCAAGGGATTGTCGCCATCACGGATCCGCAAAAAGCCCGCGGCTTGTTCAAAGGCTTTAGGGCCTAAGCGTGGTACTTTTAACAGCTCTTTACGGTTTTTGAAGGCGCCATTAGCATCGCGGTAGTCGACCACGTTTTTCGCTAAGGTTTTGTTTAAACCAGCAACTTGCGACAGCAAAGGCACCGATGCCATGTTTAAATCCACACCCACACCGTTTACGCAGTCTTCGACCACGGCTTCGAGTGAGCTAGACAGCTGACTTTGACTCACATCGTGCTGATATTGACCCACACCGATGGACTTAGGCTCAATCTTCACCAGTTCCGCTAAGGGATCCTGTAAACGGCGAGCAATCGAAACGGCGCCACGGATAGACACATCTAGCTCTGGGAACTCCAGAGCGGCGAGTTCAGAGGCGGAATAGACGGAAGCGCCCGCTTCACTCACCATCACCTTGGTCAGTTGCGGTTGGCTATCCTTAAGGCTGGCAATCAATTCACCCGCTAACTTGTCTGTTTCGCGGGATGCGGTGCCGTTACCAATCGCGATTAATTCCACCTTATGCATTTGCGCTAGGTTGGCGAGGGTGCGAATCGACTTGTCCCACAAATTCTGCGGCGCATGGGGGAAGATAGTCGTGTGTGCCACTAACTTACCCGTGTTATCCACTATAGCCACTTTAACGCCCGTGCGTAGACCTGGGTCTAGCCCCATAGTTGCCTTGGCGCCCGCTGGCGCGGCCATTAACAAGTCGCCTAAGTTACGGGCAAACACTTTAATGGCTTCTGCTTCGGCGCGCTCACGCATTTGCGAGATAAACTCGGTTTCCATCTGCAGGGCAATTTTAATCCGCCATGTGGCGGTCACGACGGTCTTAAGCCATTGGTCAACACTGCTCTCGCCAAGTTTTAAGCCTAAGTGTTCGCTAATAATGACTTCGCAGTAACTGCCCTGACCCGCTTCGGCAGCAGGATCGGCATTCATCGATAAGGAGAGGAAGCCCTCATTGCGGCCACGCAGCATCGCCAAGGCGCGGTGGGACGGCACTTTCGCCAGAGGTTCATTGTGCTCGAAATAGTCGCGAAACTTCGCGCCTTCCTTCTCTTTGCCTGCGATAACACGGCTTTCTAACACACTGTTTTGGCTTAAGTGTTCACGAACTTTACGCAGTAATTCCGCATCTTCGGCGTAACGCTCCATCAGAATATAACGGGCGCCTTCCAGCACGGCTTTGGTATCGGCAAAACCAGCTTCAAGATTTAGATAACCCGCGGCCAATGCTTCAATATCCGCCTTGCGATCGGCAAGCACAGCTTCAACAAGCGGCTCTAATCCCGCTTCAATCGCAATTTGCCCCTTAGTGCGGCGCTTAGGCTTGAAGGGAAGATACAGATCCTCGAGGCGGGTCTTACTGTCGGCACCTTCGATTTCCCTTTGTAATTCAGGCGTTAACTTACCCTGAGTTTGAACGCTGGATAAAATGACCTGACGTCTGTCATTCAGCTCACGCAAATAGCCTAAACGGGTGTGCAGTGTACGTAATTGGGTGTCATCTAAACCACCGGTCGCTTCTTTACGGTAACGGGCGACGAAGGGAACTGTGGCACCATTGTCGAGCAAATCTATGGTGGCAGTGACTTGATGCTCCTGAACATTCAGTTCCTGAGCAATAATTTGGGCAATAGTCTGCATAAATAAAGTATCGTGCCTAAGGGTTTGATTGATCCTAATTGCGCCCAAGATACCACAGGCGCAGTCGTTATTTCATATGATGCTGTCGATTTCAGCATGAAAATCGACGAGAGTTTGATCTACTAAAGGTTATTCTGGCTCGCCCTCAAGCGGCGCCTCGAATGGGGTATAGCGGATATCGTTGATATACCATTCCTTCGGACCCGAGGGGGTTTGCACGACCACTTCATCATCGACCTGTTTGCCGATCAGTGCCCGCGCCATGGGAGAGTCTATGGTTATGTAGCCGAGTTTAGTGTCGAGCTCATCCTTGCCGACAATACGATAACGCACGCACTCGCCTGCTTCGTTTTCGAGCTCGAACCAAGCGCCAAAGTAAATTTTGCCTTCCTGCTGGGGAGAATAGTCGACGATTTTGAGTTCTTCGAGGCGTTTGACCAGATATCTAACCCGGCTATCTATTTGACGTAGAAGCCTTTTATTGTAAGTGTATTAGTACCCCTAACAACATTATACTAAATACATCGTTATCTTCTCAATGAGATCATTTTTCTTCCTAATCTTTATCACTTTGACAAAATTAGAATCCCCAACTATATACTTTATACTATTAATTTGTTGGTATAAAAATGCCTTCAGTTCTAAAGCGCAATGTTGCATTTACCGCCTCTCATGCAACTACAGCGATAAAACTTCCTGCTCTTTTCACTGAAAATGGCTTGCTCATTTCTCATTTAAGATTTCTTTTCTCAAAACGAAATAAATCCCAATCTTGGATTGAACGGAATACGTTTGCAATTCAGCTACTTTTGAAGTTCATAGATGCACATCAACATTCAGACATGTCTGCAACTGAGTTGCTCCAATCTTTCGTTGATGCCCTAAACTTTGGAACTTTAGACAGCCAACAGATTGATGAATTGAACCTCTATTGGTTCCCTCGACGAGTTGCAGATGTTAATACCCTGCTAAGTCATATCAACTTGTATTGTGATTACATTGATGGAATTTATGGACACGAATTACCCAACTTAAATCCCCTAAGAAGAGCCACTAAAGCAGAAGAAAGAATCCGATGGTGTGCCTACTACAAACGTCAATCGAACTGCTTTATAAATCACCTAAATCACCCATCTCCAAACAAATTTTCAATGAGTCGAAGGGTACAAGCGCCAAGCGCACATGTACTTTCAGTTGAATGCGTTTCCCGATTTCCAGATGAACATTTTGAACGTTTTTTACAATATGGATTTACCAATCAAGCTGGGGAATTCGATTTATGCAGCATACTCATCGTGATGCTTATGCACTACGGCGGCCTAAGATTATCCGAATGCTTCCACATCTATACTCATGATGTTGCGATTGATAGTAAAACTGGTGCAGCGCACATATCTGTATTTCATCCCAGTGATGGGGCAAGCCCATCACCTAATTTTACTAATCGCCGCGATTTTTTAAATCTACAGTTTCATCTTAAGCCCCGAAATGAATATCCACGCTCACACAGACTTTATGCAGGTTGGAAAGGAGCACTTCTTACTGTCCGCAACCTTTCTTTCAATGTCATGATTTTCCCCCACATTAAAGCCATCGAATTTACTCATCTGCTTAGAGACTATCTGACATCAAGAATTAATGGTGATCATCCGTTTCTATTTACTAACAGCAAAGGGCAACCCGAATCCAAGAAAAATTTTATAAAAAAATATCAAAAAGCAATTGAACGTATCGGACTAGTTTCAAATAAGCATCAGGGAACCAGTCCGCACTCCCACAGACACTCGTATGGTTATAGGCTCGCGACTTCGGGATTCAATCAGTTAGAAATCCAAAAGGCCATGCACCATAAAAACCCTGATAGCTGTTTGGTATATATAAAACCACAAGACGATGAAATTAGAGAAAAAGCGAGGGAGTTAAGTCTATGAAAAAAATTTTTTATGCCACTGTCGCCGAAGCCCGGCAGGCCACCCAAGCCCTCGGCATCACATCGAGGGAAGAGTACCAACAGTGCTACCGTGAAGACCCTGATAGCTGTTTGGTATATAAAAGAAATTAGAAAAAATGCGAGGGTGTTAGATCTATGAAAATATGTTTTTACGCCACTCTCGCTGAAGCCCAGCAGGCCACCCTAGCCCTCGGCATCACGACACAACGAGAGTACAAGCAACGCTACCGTGAAGCCCCGCGCTTACCCAGTAACCCGCATAGAATCTATGCCGCCGATTGGCAATCTTGGCTCCACTTCCTCGGCAAGGAAGAAAAAATTTTCTACGCCACTCTCGCCGAAGCCCAGCAGGCCACCCAAGCCCTCGGCATCACGACACAACAAGAGTACAAGCAACGCTACCGTGAAGCCCCGCGCTTGCCCAGTAGCCCGCATTTAATCTATGCCGCAAACTGGCAATCTTGGCCCCACTTCCTCGGCAAGGAGGAAAAAAATTTCTACGCCACTCTCGCCGAAGCCCAACAGGCCACCCAAGCCCTCGATATCACATCAAGTGAAGAGTACCTGCAACGCTACCGTGAAGACCCGCGCTTACCCAGTAGCCCGCATGGCCCCTACGCCGCCGACTGGCAATCTTGGCCCCACTTCCTCGGCAAGGAGGAAAAAAATTTCTACGCCACTCTCGCCGAAGCCCAGCAGGCCACCCAAGCCCTCGATATCACATCAAGTGAAGAGTACCTGCAACGCTACCGTGAAGCCCCGCGCTTACCCAGTAACCCGCATAGAATCTATGCCGCCGATTGGCAATCTTGGCCCCACTTCCTCGGCAAGGAGGAAAAAAATTTCTACGCCACTCTCGCCGAAGCCCAACAGGCCACCCAAGCCCTCGATATCACATCAAGTGAAGAGTACCTGCAACGCTACCGTGAAGACCCGCGCTTACCCAGTAGCCCGCATGGCCCCTACGCCGCCGACTGGCAATCTTGGCCCCACTTCCTCGGCAAGGAGGAAAAAAATTTCTACGCCACTCTCGCCGAAGCCCAGCAGGCCACCCAAGCCCTCGGCATCACATCAAGGGAAGAGTACCTGCAATGCTACCGTGAAGCCCCGCGCTTACCCAGTAACCCGCATAGAATCTATGCCGCCGATTGGCAATCTTGGCCCCACTTCCTCGGCAAGGAGGAAAAAAATTTCTACGCCACTCTCGCCGAAGCCCAACAGGCCACCCAAGCCCTCGATATCACATCAAGTGAAGAGTACCTGCAACGCTACCGTGAAGACCCGCGCTTACCCAGTAGCCCGCATGGCCCCTACGCCGCCGACTGGCAATCTTGGCCCCACTTCCTCGGCAAGGAGGAAAAAAATTTCTACGCCACTCTCGCCAAAGCCCAGCAGGCCACCCAAGCCCTCGGCATCACGACACAACGAGAGTACAAGCAACGCTACCGTGAAGACCCGCGCTTACCCTGTAACCCGCATAGAATCTATGCCGCCGATTGGCAATCTTGGCCCCAGTTTTTAGGGACTGCAGATATGTTCTACGCCACTCTCGCTGAAGCCCAGCAGGCCACCCAAGCCCTCGGCATCACGACACTACGAGAGTACAAGCAACGCTACCGTGAAGCCCCACGCTTGCCCAGTAACCCGCATAGAATCTATGCCGCCGACTGGCAATCTTGGCCCCAGTTTTTAGGGACTGCAGATATGTTCTACGCCACTCTCGCTGAAGCCCAACAGGCCACCCAAGCCCTCGATATCACATCAAGTGAAGAGTACCAGCAACGCTACCGTGAAGACCCGCGCTTACCCAGTAGCCCGCATGTAATCTATGCCGCCGACTGGCAATCCTGGCCTCAATTTTTACTGCCAAATAGGATAGATACACTTGGGATACTAAAGAACGCATGCAAAGTGCTTGGAATCCGAGACTCTCTTCAATACCGTCAAATCCAAAAGGACTATGCGCAACTCCCTTCGAAACCAGATAAAAAATTCAAAGACTGGATCGATTGGTATGATTTACTAGAAATTCCCAAACCATATGAACTTCATAAGCTAAAAAAAATTGTCCATTCTCATAAATGTACATCTCTAGCTAATTATAAAAAATTACGCAGCACACTGAACGACCCCAAAATGCCAGCATCTCCGATTGATTATTATAAAGATAAAGGCTGGACCAACACTTTTGACTTCTTCGGAGTCAAAAGACCGTATCAAGTCCAATATTTTGAACCAGAGTGGAAGCCATGGGGCGATTTGATAACCGAGTTTTTGAAAACAGCCAAAGGGGGAGATACAAAAGTCAAAGACTTGTGTGAATTTGTCCGAGAATATATTGAACCCAATAAGTTCGAAATATCTCCACTTGATTACCTCACTCGTGGCAAAACAAATATTCAACCCATGCTCGAACTATTTGAATTAGTGCCTATTACTCGAAAGAAAAAATGGCTGTTTTCCATCAATGAATTTTTGGATTGGCTCATCGTAAAATTCTTGACCATCGAAGATGAAGATACAGGTGAAGTTTCTCGTATAAAGGGAGCAAAAAACCCATTTTCTCACATCAATTTTGATGATGAACAAATACCAGTTTCACTTAATGAAACCAATAAATTGGCATTGCCTTATCAATTTGTAAAAAGCGCACGCGAGTGGATTTTTCCCCAAACACAATTTGAAAAAGCCAGCTATTCAGAACTTCTTCATCTACATAAATTCCAAGCAGATTGGGTCCCAATAGATGAGTCTATTGAAATTGACCCATCAGATCCTGACTGCGTTACCAAAGTTGAAGGGGGGAAAACATATCTTTGGCTTCCTATCTATTGGACCTATACCTATGCATTAATGCAATTGCCAGCAAGGGGAAGGCAAATTGTCTATTGCGACTCAGGGGAGGCGGACGCCGAAGTTCCAAATTTTCAGACGGGTAAAATAACCTGGTCACCAAATAGAAGCAAATTGGCAGGCTTAACCACCAGACAGAGCATGATAAATAAGACTAGGGATGGTGATTTCGGTGTTTACTACACCTCCAACAAAACGAGCTTCGACGGCAAAGGATACGCCATTCCATTTATGCCGATTGAGTTAGCGTATTGGCTTATAAAATTAAGAAAATGGCAAGAAAAATACAACCCCATTGAGAAACCGACTGAATGGCTAGAATGCACAAGAACTAATTTGAACGAACTTCAAAGGAAACAAAAAGGCAGAAACTGCTTCTTATTTCGTGATTTTCAGGAAATTGAACCCGGTACATTCGCAGGAAGATTAGCATCTAGACTTGCTGCGGCGTTATTTTTTTCATCTGACGACCAGCTCGTTTCTGCTTCCTACGCAGGACAAAACCATCACGAGTGTGCATCTCAACTCAAGCAACAGCAATCGATTGCCCTTGCACCATTTAAATCAGCTTACACGCCACACGCTATGAGGGTTAGCTTAATCAATGCCTACGCTTATGAATTTGGCATGCCTATAGAAGTTATTATGAAGCTGGTTGGTCACTCTTCAATCATCATGTCAATTTACTACATTAAGAGCGACAAGACGGGAGCCAACATCCGCGAGAAAATTGCTCTTGGCGAGAAGCAGGCAATAAATAAAACGACAGATACTCTAAAAAGTTTTATTGAATCTCAACGAATTGAACAATGTAAGAACCAACTTGTCGCTAACAATGCTGAGTTTCTATCGACAATCGACAACGCTAGACCAGCATCGAGTTATCTTTTCAGAGACTTTGGCATATGCCCAGTTGGCGGAGGATTTTGCAATGAAGGGGGTGCTGCTGTCGCGATGAAAGCCAATATTTACCATCCTGTGACGGCGGGCTATCTTGGCGAGCAAAACTGCGTTCAATGCAGGTTTTTTGTTACAGGCCCTGCATTTATGATGGGATTGGCTGCTTTATTTAACGAATTGTGTTTAGCGATTAATACCCAATCGCAACGCTACAGTCTTTTAGAAAAAGAGCTCGACGATACTGTAACCAAGATAGATGTACTCTCACATCAAATATATCAGCAGAAATCACAAAGCACTCACACTTCAATTTTGGAAGGTGAAAAACTTAAACTTCAATCTGAACGAAGAAAACTGAACTCAGAAATTGAAGTCAAAGCGAAAAAAATGGATTTGTACATGAGTGATATGAACGCCCTCCATAAACACTTATTTAACTGTCAGTCGATCATCAACCAAGACCTGTCATCTGAAGAATCAAAGCTGCAACTGATTGTCCCTAGGGACTTTTCTGTGAATTTTGAAATCAGCGAAGCAAGCGCTTTTCAGCAACTATCTGAAGTATGTGAAAACGCAGAGCTTTACCACAGCTGCACTGATGAGCAAGCGGTAATAAGAAGGAGCCAATCACTCGATAAAATGCTGATGAAAAATGGTATTGGTCCCCAATTTTTGCATCTAAACGAAACTGAACAACTCATAGTGGGTAACCAAATGACTCAGTTGATGTTAACAAGGCTAAAAAGCTGGGAAAAAATCGACCGCCTTATCGATGGAGACTTGGTGTTGAATGACTTCGATGATAGTGAACGAATTTCTAAGAATGAATTGAAACAACTATTTATGGGGGCGACCCCGCTCAAGCTGGTCGATTAATATGCCTGAAACCTCTCCCGATATCGTCTTAGAACAACTGAAATCACAGGTTTCAGAGCGAGTCCGTCAATCTCTGCAAGCTATATATCAAATTTGTACTGAGCAGCAACAACGGGGGCTAAATGAATTTAGCTACGCGACTATTGCCCGTCTCGGTAAAGGCAGAGGAGTCCCCGCTGCACAAAGTATTCGAAATAAAACAGGTGAAGTCTATCGCACTTTAATTTCAAGCTTTGCCAAGCAATCCTCAAACACCCCAAAGAGTAACAAACTAAGCTATGGCAAAAGTTATGCTTGGATAGATGAACTTAAAGATCCTGTTGTTAAACTACAGGCAAGGATCTTGTATTCACAAAAAATTGTTGCCGAGCGTGCAGTCGCTGAAATAGCTCCTATTAACCAAGTTATAGAGATTTTTGATGGAAGATCGTCTGATATTCTCACAAAAAGGCTAACAAGCCTTGAGCGAGAAGCTCTTGAGTATCTGTTGTCTGATGAATTTAGACGGCGGAATCAATTGGAGGTAGGGCAGCATGGCAGTATAGTATCTGGCAATGATAACGAGCCCTTTTTACCCGTTGCAACGATAGATGCTATAAAAAAGGCTTTACAGTACCTCTAGATAAATCTGTAGGAAGAACCTTGAAAACTAACTTGATCACCCGTGAAGGTTTCGAAAAGCTGAATGCAGAACTTAACCATCTTTGGCGTGAATACAGGCCTGAAATCACCAAAAAGGTGGCATGGGCAGCGAGTCTTGGTGATCGCTCAGAGAATGCTGATTACAAGGAAAACAAGAGATTACTTAGGCAAATTGATTCGCGTGTACGTTACCTTAGAAAACGCATTGAAGCGGTTAAGGTTGTCGAATATTCCCCTCAACAAGATGGAAAAGTATTCTTCGGAGCTTGGGTTCAAATCGAAAATGACGCAGGTAATACAAAGAGGTTCCGTATAGTTGGCCCTGACGAGATCTATGGTAGAAATGACTATATTTCGATAGATGCACCTATGGCGAGAGCATTGTTAAAGAAAGAAGTCGATGATGAGGTTACTGTTCATACTCCCGTTGGTGATCAAATATGGTACATAAACTCAATACAATACAAATGATGCTAGAAAAATATTAGGTTTCTAGGCGTTAATCCGTTTTTCTGATCACACAATTAAAATGTTTGTACATTTTATTGTATTTTAGTTGGATAAGTTCTCTATGAGTCAAATTGAAATTGATAACATTAAAAGTTGGACTAACAAAGAGATTAGCACTCCTTACTTGTTAATTTCCCAGGAAGATAGCACCTTACATTTAGGTTATTATGCTGGAATGGGAACCGCTGACAGTACGTCAATAGAACAATTGCCCCCTATTTATAAAGAAATCATTGGTGCATGGTTAAAATCTGGAGTGTTAAGGCAAGCAGGTGAGTCGTTCCCACTTTACCCAGGCAGTCACATGTTCAAAAGACTGATCCTAGATTATTCGTATTGAGTCTATATTTATCCAACAATCTGTGCGTAGGTTATGACCTATGTTCAAAGTTTGTAAGTAATGGAATCTTGATGGAATGTTTAAAAAATTTAATATTGATCAGTTTGTCAGTTTGTCAGTTTGTCAGTTTGTCAGTTTGTCAGTTTGTCAGTTTGTCAGTTTGTCAGTTTGTCAGTTTGTCAGTTTGTCAGTTTGTCAGTACATATTACTAATTTCATTTATATTTAACCTATCAGTTGACTCGCGCCCATCATAAGATATCAAGGTTAGATACACATAGTTTTTATCAGTTATTACAACTCCTGTATTGATATTGTCATAACTTTTTATCACTGTGTGCTTTTCAAATAGAAAATATTTACCCTCTAAAATCGAAACATTTAAAAACCCATTTGATAGCGCGCCTCCGCTATGCTTTTCAAGCAGCAAATCAATATCTTTGTCTAAAGAGGTTCTTTGTTCATAGATTGGCAATTTAAACTGCCAACCTATGATTGTAAAAACAACAAAAACTAACGTAATAGTTGTGCTTAAAAACCATCTGATTTTTATTTTATCCACATAAAGACATACAATAAATAGCGTAATAAAAATTGATAAAGATAATGTATCATAAAAATGACCATCTTTAAGGTGGCTCCAGGAAAAGCTGTAATCGCTTAAAGATAACAACATATAAAGGAGTAATATTATTAAGCTTATTAAAGTATGTTTCATAGTAATTAGTTTTGATCTCTAGGATATGGGAAATCTATTATTGTCACAGAGCCTGAAGCTCCATATCCACAATTACCATAGCATGTTCCTGTACCAATAAATACACCTGTTGACCATCCTCCTCCGTATGCTGTATCACCATTAGATGCAGTGCCTGTACCGACACTGTTTGAATTGCATGAATCAGAGTTACTATCTTTTTTGGGATCTTTTGAATAAATATTTTGAGCATAACTGTAGCCACCGCTGATAACGCCAGGGTCATCTGGATTATCACCATTTCCAGTTATTAATGCATCTGTCAAATTAGTAACGAGAGCGCCTATATCATTGTAGTTTGGGTTATTTTTATAGTTGTAGTTTTGATACTGTTGAACTATAGCCCCGGCTTTTAATGCGTCGCTTTCCGAAAAACCTAGCTCATGTGCTGCGGCTCCATAAAACCAATTCCCGAAATTTTGGCCTGATTTATAATCAGTGCCAGGATTGTTCTTCAAATCATACTTACGCCCTGAGTAGAACATTGAAGTCATTATTGCTACTCGAGCACCTAATCCTCCAGCAGGTAATCTAGATGCTGCTTTACCAGCTTTAGTAAATTGAGATAGGTGTTTGTTAATATCAAAGTTTTTATTTTTATCTTGAGGCGGTTTTTGATCTGCTGAACACGTATTTGCAGCTAGTCCCTGAGCAAATAATTGTGGGGGCTGAATAACCTTTGGAGCCCTACACACCCATTTCCCCCCAACTTGACGGCATGTTCCATCATCTGGATTAGGTTTTTTCGGCGGTGTTGCAACATTATTTATCTCTATAACCAATTGAGATGTATTTTCATATGTTAAGTGGGTTATTCTAATATTTTTGTCAAGTTGAGTGTAAGTCTTAGGTTTTATCTCAAAACCAATCTCTCTATTGTAAGTCTTTAGGCCAATAGCATTTGTCGAATCATCATCTGATAAATACTCAGCTACATATTCAGCGGTAGAATCTGGATTTATTGAAAAAAGAGTGACGTTGTTCTTTATTTTCTCTGTTGAAAGTACAGTTATCTGTATTTCATTTGCTTCATTTGTTGAGCCTACCTTGAAACAATTCGTGAAATTGTTATCTCTTTTTATGGTGAGTTCCATAGTACTGTTAGGTTCAATTAATGCACAGTTTTCTGTGTTTGCATATAGGTTAAAAGAAATAAAACTTATTATTGTTGCTGCAAGGTATTTTTTCATGTAATTAAGTCCATTTAAGAAATTTGATCGTTACAATCTAGAAAAGATGTTATGACACTTGTTTGTTTGTTGCAACATTTATCTACTCACACCAATTGTTTCACTTTTGTTTAATATCAACAAAAATGCAACATTGGTGTTAATTGAATTAATTAACGGTAATTGAGTTGTTCCGTGGTAATAAGATCTATTAACTGATAAATCTTATTTATCAAGCAAGTATATTAGTTGGATCTTGTTTTTTTAAAATAGGTTGAGTTAATTTTAAACCAATGATGAGACTAGCATCATTTTCAGACCAACCAATCGAACCTCAACCTCGCCCTATAACAACTAATTGGAAACAATACAATCAAGCCTGAATCTCCACTGACTACCATAGACACTTTGTAGAATTACTAAAATCAAGTCAACAGAACAGTGCCAATCAACGCTGGTTCAGTCATAAGAAACAAGAAATGAGGCATCGTCGAAATAAAGATTAAGTCCCTTCGTGGCTGAAGGGGACTTTAGACCTAATCTGTGTTCCACTTTACATGCTTTTAAATCCAGTCTACAGAATTGTTAGCGATTCAGACTCATCTTTTGCAGCAAGCCTATTAAAGCTTTTCGCATCCCTAACATGAATGGCAAGATTAAAGCTACCATCTCATACCTTGAGAGATCTCATGTCAATGCTTGCTCCATGAACTCAGTGTTATGATCTTAGCTCAAAGAGCAACTCCACTCGATAGATCGTAAACCATAACCATTTTTATAGTGTAATTTCTACATACAAGAGCTAGTCTATGCTTAACAGCATAGGCTTTTAAGTAGGTAGATGTATGTATGTGGGATATGACAAGCTAGTAGAGGAAAAAAAGAGGCGACAATTGGTTTATGCTGAGCATGTATTGAGTGGAGCTAAGCCTTTATATCAGCAACCAAAATCTAGCTCAAAAAGCCCTAGGAAAAATAAAAATATACTCATCATGCCTAACTTCAAGATTTATTAAGCCTAAGTCAGCTTTACTGACTATTCTGGTTCATTTTTTGTGTTTGCTACACCAAAGGCTTTGCTCAAGATTTTTGTATAGTTTGACTTGCTAGCACCGTTTGGGTTGAAAATGCTGGAGAGGAATAAAGTTCCATACTGAACAACCACGACTCCCTGCTCGTACGGTTCTAGATTAAATATACCAAAAATAAAGATTCATACTAATTGCCACAAATTAGTCCGAACCGAGCCACAACCGAGTATTAAAGTATCATACTCGTTGTAGCTCACTTCGGGACAAAAGCGTGTTAGATCCCCAACTCTAATTTTGGAGTTTCGGATTAAAATTTTATGGAGATGATGCCCGCTTATGGGGTGCGAAAAGCTTGGCTAAAATTAGCGACGAAGGAGCGCAAGCCAAGCTTTTTGCTTCCCATCATAAAGCGTTTGTTAGGCATTCTTAAACTCTTTTTTGGTTTTCCACCATATATATGGTCCACCAAATAAAAAGAGCACTACTATGAAAGGCATTAGTAAATTGTCTGATTTCCAATCCTTTTCAGATTCTGCATAAGAACGAACAATATTCTCTCCCACCTTAATTTCGAAGACATCGTGGAACTCTTTAACGGTATATATTGGTTTAGTTCCGTCTCTTGGCTCAAATAGCACTTTGACTTGAACACCTTTGGAGTTAATTAAAGAGTCATAAACAATACCTTGACCATTAGATTTGGATGGGTAGTTGAAATTATATTTATCATTTACAAACGCAAAGCGAATACCGTAATCATGTTTTTGAACCCAATCAATATAGCCTTCATGTACAGCCAAATCCTCTTTATATGGAAAGCCACCGTTTACTTGAGTTAATTGCACATACATAATAGATACGCCAAAAAATAAGCAAACAGCAGCTAACATTAGATTTCTATAATATGTAAATTTGTACATGCGAGAATGCCTTACTTCTTAGTGTTGATGCGCTTGGCCACTGTATGATATTCCATCCATTAGTAGTAGGCACTCTGTATCATTACTAAAATTTGGTCAACGAGTTAGTAGCAAGTAGACGTTGCTCACTCATACGAAACTCCGAATGGGCATGCCAAATTCATCAACTGACTGCACAGCTTCGAGCCCTAATTCAAACTACAAAAGCGGTGGAGATTCAGGGGCAATTAATTTGAGATATCTACTTCATCTTTAAGTGAACAAAAAGACTGGACTGTCGGATGAGATGATAATGATACAGAAAGCATAAAGTCCAAAATACTTATGGACTTTATGTTTTTCTAAACCACATTGAGATATGTTCAATCCCTTACTTTATATTAGTAAGTTGAATATTTTTAATTTCTATTCTACCTTGTCCTTTATGTTGAAAGCCGATAAACCCTTGTGAGAGTTGGCTGTCTTTTAAAGTAGATGTTACTTTGCCGTTGAGCTCGACTTCAATGATGTCGCCGTTTAGAGTCAACTTATAGTGGTTCCATTGATTGATGGTGTCTTGCACATTTGTCACTGCTTGACGGTCAACTATCCCACCTGTACGAAATTGTTCCTTTTTGCTCTTATCCCAAATATTTGCTTCGTAACAGGTATTGGCTTTGATTTTAGTGATGTCAGCGCAGCGCATATACACGCCAGCATTAATCTCATCGCTCGGTTTAAAATCCATTTCTAACACAAAGTTACCGTAATCGGCTTGGGTCACCAGATAACTTTCGCCTTCACCTTGGCTGATGAGTACGCCATCTTTTTGTGCCCATGAGGTACCTGGGGTCACTTCAACCAATTTGAGTGCGGTTAATCCTGACTCGGCAGGCAGCGCAAAGGTTTGCTCGGTTGCTTGCACGCTCGCACTTAATCCGAGGGCGGCAAATAACATAGTTACACAAGATTTCATTTAAGCTCCTCATTAAAGGGAAGCCACAGTGACTTCCCTTTACTTGATGGGTATAACTTAATAGTGGCAAGTCTTACATTCACGCTCGGCGGTTTTGCCATCGTGGCAAGCCCAGCAGAATTGACCGCTGTTGTGGTCTTTCATGGTAAAGCTGTAACGCTGCGTCTCGAACAGGGCCTTGCCATCTACCGTACTGTGGCAGTCCTGACAGGTATAAAAGCCGCCTCGAGCATGGGTCTCGTAGGAGAACACCACCGCGCCCTTACCACCACCGCCATAGTGCCTGTCCTGCTCCGAGGGCGTTGCCTGTACTTGCGGTAACACCCACATTGAGGCAACCACAGCGGCTAAACCGAATCGAAATGCTGTGGTGATATTCATTAAACCTCCCGAATAAGGATGGATGGGTCGACGTTGTTCACATCCGCAGTGCCAGTCAGTACCATGCTAGATTCAAGCTCGCCTTGGAAGCGTTTGAACAGCATCTCAACCCCAGCCGCGCCGCCGCCTAAACTTGCGCGCAGCATAGGACGACCGACTAATACCGCTTGAGCGCCCAGCGCCAGCGCCTTGAGCACATCACCACCATCACGGACACCAGAATCGACGAGGATTGCCATCTTATGGCCGCGCTCGCGTACCGCTTTCACAATCGCTGGCAACGCATGCATAGTCGCAGGCGTTGAGCTCAGTACGCGGCCGCCGTGGTTTGAAACCACAATCGCGCCGCAGCCCGCTTCGGCGCACATCAGCGCTTCTTCCACTGTCATCACGCCCTTGGCCATAAACGGGATCTTGGCGTATTTGACGATTTCTTTGAGTTTGGCTAAATCTTTTGGCTCAACGGTTTTGCCCGGCAGTGCACGCGCGGCGCGGCCTGCAGAGTCGATATCGATGGCAAAGAAAGGCGCGCCCGCTTCTTGTACCGCATCGATACGCTCGAAGATTTCCTGTTGAGTACGGGGTTTAATTTGCGCAATCGCGCGGCCTTTAAATTCTTTGACCACTTCTAAACGGCGTTTGTAGGTTTCTAATGGATCACCAATACCGTCCGCCGCCCAGCCTAAACAGCCCGCCTTGGCCGCGCCTTCAATAATGCCGCGGGCGTATTTTTCCTCGGTCATCACTTCGCCATCGAAGGCTAACTTGTTGGCGGCGCCCATGTTGTAGGTTAAGCCGCCGGTGATCCCGGTCAGGATTGGCATGGCTAATTTCACGCCCAGTAATTCGGTTTCCATTTTCGGTTTTGTGACATTGTGCAGGCTGCGCATATTTAGGCTCATGCCCTCAAACGCTTCGATGTTACGCACGAAACTTTGGCGCATGCCGCCCATACCCGGAACCGACTCACCGCAAGGGCCTTTACCGTTACAGCGGCCAGCGCCCGCTAAGTCACACGCAGCGCAGGTATCTAAAATTTTGCGGGCATTACTGAGCACATCTTTTAAGTTTTTAGGATCTTTAATGTAACCCGCAACGGCTTTTGGCGCTTCTGTGGTAGTTGCCGCTGCGGCAACCACAGAGGCGTTCGCCGCATTGGCAGAAGATGATGCCGACATCGCTAAGGTGCCCGCAGCAGCGGCCAGTACGGCGCCCTTGGTTAAAAATTCACGGCGATTTTGGTCTAAGTGTTTATCCATCTTGATGTCCCCTACGTTCCTACTGATGATTTTTATGCTACTCGATTGTTAGAGTGCTCAGTTGTTTTGCTCACGGGAATCAATTTACGCCGCGCTATTTCCTAAGGGGTAACATGCAAAGCCAAAATTTAGCGATAGGTCCCTTCGTCTAAAAATGTTTGATGCACGCACGCCCGATTATGCATTTTTGCATAATCGCGGATTATTTAGCCGCCAAAAACCAAAATTCACATTAATTTTCAATACAATAAAAACTCTCGATAGAAATCTATCAACAAATTAAATGTGAAATGATTAGCAGAAAAATGCCTACAAACTGCCAATGCGCGCAAACTGGGCTTATGGTTAGCGCCAAAGACAAGGCGGGATGGTGATAATTTTGGTGAATGATTGGCAATATTTACGGACATGGGGATTGGGAATAGGTTTACTCTTAGCCCAAGTCTTGACCCCGAGTGTTGTGGTTCAAAGCGCAGCTGAAAACATCAGCACGCCTCAACCTGCGCCGCAGGAATTCACCTTTAATGTCCACAGCAACACACCACCGTTTGAATGGCAAAACGAGGCCGGAGAAGAAACTGGCTTTAACATCGAATTGGCGCGACAGATCGCACAAAAGCTGCAATATGACCTCACGATAAAACGTCAAACCCTAGATAAAACCCTGCAAAGCGTAACGCAACAAGCAAGACAGCTCGCCGTAATCGATGTGCCCGCTGGGACAAACCTTGACCTCAATCGCGCCCTGCCGCTGCTGCCGACTTATATCAGTGCCTACAATCGCCGCACCGAAGGCAATGCTGACTCGTGGCTGGCGCTTAAAAAAAAACGCGTTGCCGTGAAACAAGGCTCGTCGATGGATATGTATCTTAAGGCCAATCCGCAGGATTTTATCCTCGTCCCCGTTGTCACCAATGAGCAGGGATTTGAGCAGTTATCTGCAGGGAAGGTGGATTTTGTACTGGCCGAATTTTACTGCGCACGGCGGCTATTACCGCTGTTCCCTATGACCAAAACCGCGGGTAATCCATTACTCTTTAGTCAGTTTTATTTAATCATGTCAGATAAAGACCCCATATTTGCCAAAGCGGTTACTGAGGTCTTAAAGCAGCGTTATCACGGCGGTTATTTCGATGATTTACTCTACAAATGGGTCGGCTTTGGTAAAGAAAAAATTGAGCTAGGACAAGTACGTAAAGACTTGTTTCAAGGCACGTTGATCGCAGCAATTATCTCCAGCATTGGGCTACTCATTACCCTTTACATCAGCCTAGTGCTTAGGCAAAAAACCAAGTCATTGAGGCAAGAACTGTTGCAACGTAAGCGGGCCGAAGCCGAAATTAGCCGCGTGTCGGCGCAGTTTCATTCGGTGCTTGATGGCCTGCCCTACGGCGTAATGTTATTGGATAAACAGCAACAGACCCTTTGGCAAAACGGCAAATATCATTGGATATTAAAGCCCGATACACTCGCGAAGGCCCATCCAAAGGTGGATCTCACACAATTAATTTCCTCGGGATTTAGCGGCGAAGACTCACAGCAGGTCGAATTTTCCCTCGACCATAAACGCTGGAAATTCAGCCTGCATTTAATTTCAGACAATATGCTCGCCCTGTTTGTAGAAGATTTTACCGAATCCTTCGAACTTAAACAGGCAAGTGAGTTATCGACCCGCCTAGCCTCCCTTGGGGAACTCACAACGGGAATTGCCCATGAGATCAACAATCCCGTCGGGTTAATCACCCAATCCATAAGCCTAATGCAGGATATTATCGACGATCTTAAGCGGGCATCGCTCGCTGCCAGCACGCAGCAGCTACAACAGGGATTGGAGGAACTAAATTTCACCAGCCAATCGGTGCAGGAATCTGCCGAGCGCATCGGCAGTATTATCCACGATCTTAAGCATTTCTCCCGCCACGGGCTTAGCAATGTCAAACCACTCGCGCTCAATCAAATTGTTGAAACGGCGCTGCGCTTAACTCATAACAATGTCAAACGCTTGTCCTTACAGCTCGCGCTTGCGCCTAATCTACCTGCAATTAAGGGCGATGAACTGCAGCTGCAGTTGGTGCTGATCAATCTTATTCAAAATGCCTGTCTGGCGATGGATAAACCCGAGAGACTGCTGACCATCGAAACCGGAGTGGAAGCGGGACAAGTCTACCTTAAGGTGATTGATAATGGTTGCGGTATGCAGCCCCATATTCAGTCGCGGATCCGCGAACCGTTTTTCACCACTCGGCGCGAACAGGGCGGCACAGGGCTTGGACTCTCAACCACCAACAAAATTCTGGTCGAACACGGCGCCCAGTGGCTTATCCACTCCCAGCCCAATATCGGCACCGAAATGAAAATTCTCTTAGGAATGAGCAATGAAGCTTAGTCGCAATATACTGCTCGTCGATGACGAAACCCGCTGGTTACGCACCATAGATATGCTACTTAATCGGCATATTCCCGAGGCCAAGACCTACACCTGCGAGAACAGCCGTCAGGCACTGCAATTGATCAATGATCTAGATATCGCGCTAGTGCTGCTCGACCTGAATATGCCCGTACTCGATGGTCGGCAGCTGCTAAGGGACATCCGCGAGCAAGCTCCCTATGTCAGGGTCATTATCCTCACGGGCCTCAATGAGACCGAAATAGCCGTCGAGTGCATGAAACAAGGTGCTTACGATTTTATCACTAAGACCAGCTCCACCGACCAGCTACTGCTCTGTGTAAGGCGCGCCATGGAAGTCATTGGGCTGGAGCGGCGCTATCATCAAGTTAAGGACGGTTTCTTTAACCGTATGGATCTCAGTGCATTCAATCAGATACTCACCACGGATATCAAAATGCACGACTGCTTTAACTTCGCCGCGACCTTGCAAGACAGTCGCGAGCCGATATTACTCGAAGGAGAAATGGGCACGGGCAAACACGTATTTGCCCATGCGCTGCAACAACTGGTGAGCCCTGAACTACCATTGCCAGAAGTGTCACTCGCCGATTTATCGATGCAAATGCTGGAGCAAAAACTGTTTGGCAGCGCCAATCAAGTGGGACTACTGGATATGGCAGGCACGGGCTTTTTATTGCTGGATAATCTTGAGCTCGCAAGCTTCGAAGTCCAAAGGTTGCTCAGCCAACTGTGCCAACGCAAACGCTATTTTCCCCAAGGTTCACTGCGAGAAACCGCCCTGAAATGCCGTTTGCTGTTTAGCACCACAAGCTCATTGGAACAGCTAGAGCAGCAAGGATTTTCCCACGGCTTACTTTATTGCCTGCTACCGCAGCGGCTAAAGTTGCCGCCGCTTCGCGAGCGCACTACCGATATAGGCCTGTTATTACAGCATTTTACCGAACAAGCCTGCCAAGAGTTGGGTAAAGACTACCTCGCCCTGCCCCATGACCTGGCCCGGCGCTTAGAAACTTACCCTTTCCCCGGTAATATTGCCGAATTAAGAGCGCTCACCTTTACCGCCGTTGGGATAAGTCATGGCCAAGAACTCGCACTCGCGCCCTTTTTTAGGGTGTTAGAACAACCGCAACTCACGCCCCCAATAGAGCGGATGACCTTCCCAGCTATTCTGCCTACGATCAGCGAAACAACGCAGCAGTTGATCCATGAGGCGCTTATCCGCACCAATAACAACCAAAGCGCGGCGGCTAAATTACTTGGGATCACCCAAAGTGCTTTAAGTCGACGATTAAGCAAACATGAATGACCATCGCTCAAGAATCATTCGCAGTATTGTTGAGCAATTAAATATGAGCAGAAACGAGACGCAACTATCGAACGTTATAACCAACTAACTTCTGAACAATAGTGTGGGTGAAATATTGAATCGCCACTTAAATCGAAGCCACTTTCCAGCATTACAAAAATTAGGCCAACAATCCAGTACCAAGCAGAGCTAGTCAAGTCATGCGAAACAAGGAATGGGGCATAAATGTTTTAGAAAAGGCAGTACACCGATGTGATCGGTGTCTTTCAGTATGATTCTTTATTACTTAGTGTCAATCTTAACCATGGCAAGTGCTGTGCCTTAAATTATGAGGTTAGTGCAACTGACCACGAAGGACTGGCTCCTGTGTTAAAGAACCACTAATCATATTTCTCGTCATATTCGCTTTCATTCGCGTGTTAAAAGCTGCCCAAATCAGAATTAATGGGGCTTCACTCACAACTAAAATGCTATTAACGGACTAATAAATTTAAGATTACACCTATATTTCAAGTCTTATTCTTTGATTGAAAACACCAAGGATAGAGACCTTATTACTCTCCTACCGTATCTAGACACATTTAGTCAACCTAATTAACAACTACCATAAAAACCTTTCTATTCAAGATGATATGGAAATAGTATGTGCTCTGGTGACTAAACTTTTTGATCAATAGCAATAATGGGTTAGATATGGGATCTAGTTCAATTTACCATCATTCAACAGTTACGTCGGTCGGTATAATGATCAACAATAACCAATATACTGACTGGGATTTGCAACTAAATGTCGTAAGTTCCTCTAAAACTGGGAGTGAATGATGAAACAAAAAGTAGTAAAAGTATTTTCCATACCACTATTCGTTGTATCGATAGTTTGTTATGCCGGGAATGATATTGATAGTGTCAAAAAAACTAATGTAGCCGTGACTGATATAGCTCATCCAGAAAACAGCTCAAATTGGCGTGAAAAATACCCGAATCAATATGAATCGTGGTTAAAAACTAAAGAAATATCTGAATGGGAGGATACAATAAATACTCATCCAGCTCAGGCTATAATTAGAGCTGGAACAAGTGATATTACAGGCCCAGTGTATCAAGGGCTTAGAGGGCATTTCTACTCAATAATCGACTTTTCATTTGCACCTGATGGTGGAACCCCGAGAGCACATGGAAGTGATGACACAACCTCACGTTGCCTTTTATGTCACACATCTAATTCACCTGAGTTAATTAAGCGAGATGGTGAAATGGAGTTCCTATCAAGTTCTTGGACAAAATATGGAAGTGAAGCATTAAACCCTATTGGATGTGCTAATTGTCATGATCCTAAAACTGCCGAACTTCGAGTAGTTCCTACTTGGCTTGATGAAATGTTGAAAAAAGCAGGTCTACCTGATTTTTCGAGTTCATCAAAAAAAGATAAAAAGATTCTTGTCTGTGCTCAATGCCATTTTGAAGCATATACCGAGCAAGTTGATTGGGTCGATAAAAATGGAGAAAAGAGAGTTGCTACAGTTACTAGAACTCCATGGAAAAATGGCCTTTCATTAGATGATATGGAAAAGTTTTATGATAATGGAGATAATTTTCCATCAGGGAAGCCTTATTTTGATTTTATAAACCCAATTTCAAAAACACCTATTATAATGCCAGAACATCCAGATTTTGAATTACTAAAATCAGATATTCATGGAAAAGTTGGGCTATCTTGTCCTGACTGTCACATGCCTAAAACCTCTAATGACAGTGCGACCTTTAGTAACCATAGAATTGGAAGTCCACTTGAGACAATAGAACAAAGTTGTATTCGCTGTCATAAAAAAAATGAAAGTGATATGAAATCTATGGTTTCAGGAAAGAAAAAATATAGAGATGAAATGGCTGCTGATGCTTTAGATAATCTAGCCAAAGCTCATCTTGAGGCGGGAGAGGCTTGGAGAGCTGGAGCAACAGATATTGACATGGCTCCAGTATTGGCAGACATCAGAAGCTCATATTGGAAATTAAATTCTGTCCCAAGGGCTGCTTATGTGCACGCACCAAGAGAAACAGTTAAAGCAATTCAGGATGCAGTATTCAAAGCGAAACGAGCAAGAGATACTTTGAAAAATATCTTCAATAAATATGGAGTTAAAAATTTCAAAATACCTGAATTTGATACAAAAGAGAAAGCATTTGCAATCCTTAACCTTCAGGACCGTCCTGAATACATGAAAGGTAAATGTGATTTCATTAAAAACCTTCGTAAAGAGTGGATTGAAAAGGCGAGCAGCACAGAGAGTTATGACAAAAACATAATTTATCCAATTGATATGAAAAGTGCCTTTGATAAAGAGTGTAAAAACCTCTAAATAATTCCCCATATAAAAGTGCCACTACATTTACGTAGTGGCATCTAATGAAATTATACTTTTGAGATAATCATGAGAAAAATACTATTAAGCATTATTTTTACCTTGTTTTCATGTGTATCAAATGCAACTCCACTTTATCAAGATGAAATTAACACCCTTAATTTAAATGGATGGCTGGGTGTTGCACTACGGGATGAGTTAGATACTGAGATTATAGATAACTCATCAAGAATAAACTTCTCATTTGAAAGAACTGAAAATAATGGCTGGACAAGCTTTGCAGTTACAGAGTGGGGAATTAATTTAGTAGATGGAGGGAATAATGCTACATTTTACAATGGGAAATTTAGCAATGAGAAGGATGATGATTTTTTATACAACAGATTAGGCTATATTGGTTTAAAGAATGATAAATGGGGAAAGCTGAGTTTTGGTAAACAATGGGGAGCATATTACTCTGTAGCAGAAACAACTGACTTACCCAATATTTACACAGGATATGGCGTTGGAGTTTACACCTTTGGAGATGGTGGACTAACTGGCACAGGAAGAGCTGATTCAGCTCTCCAATACAGTAATAGCTGGGGAGGATTGAGTATTATCATACAGTATGAAGCCAATAATCATAAGAATATAGTTGTAGAAGAAAGTAATGATGCCAATATAAAATTGTCTGATAGCTATGGAGCGAGTGGAAGCTATTATCTTACTAATGAATTCAAACTAGTAGCAGGATTCAATAGATATAAAATTAATTCTACCAATAACAAATACAATGAAGAAACGAGTCAAATATATGGCTTTGGATTTTCATACGGTAAGTATTATCATTATTCCGAGGGTCGCCAAGCAAATGGGCTTTATATAGGCGGTAATTTTCATATCAGCGATAAAAATGAGCTTTATGAAGGAGAGCTATTTGATTCAAAGGGATATGAGTTGATGATTGCATACCATTTAGACAATGGATTAATCCCATTGGCTCTTTTGTCTCATCTAGAATTAGAACCAACCAAAGACAATTTTTTCACTGGAGAATTCAACCAAGAGTTTTTAATGATTGGACTACATTATAAATTTAGTGAAGACACGGTTTTTTTTGTTGAAAATAAAATTGACCTTAGCGATATTGACGGCGTGAACTCTGGGGACTTAAATGGAATAGCTTTAGGAATTAACTTCTTCTTTTAAAATTACACATTAAACAATTTAATGCTCAGCTCCAAACTTTCCATAAACATAACATTTAGAAGTCAGTTTAGAGCTGAAGCATCAATATTTTTTGAGATATAATTATTGTCAGCTCTCAGAGTATTATTAATTTTTAAAAATAGCTCAGCAATAGTATTTTTACACTTTCCCTATCAATTACTGTCCCATTATAGCTCTTTACCATTTTAAGTAACTCTTTCATACTCCTTGTCAGAAAAGCTGCTAACACTTTCATAAGAGCTAGAGGCAGTTATTCCCCTTTAAGGCAAAATCGCACTTGCACGATGCCATTGAAGCCCTAGTGTCAATGCTTTACTGTTGATATAAATCAGATTTCAGTGTTTGAACTTCCACACGTACCAATGGCAGCTGGATCAGAATGGCTGGTAAAAGATGCCCAATCTAAGTCCCCCTCATCCCACCTGACCTGAGCAGAGATACAGAAATGTTGGCGTTCATTGCCGTCACCATAAGCTGTTGTACTCTTTCTAAGTCTGTCACTAACAGCAGCAGTTTACTAGTAAGCGGATAATCGGGAGAAAACCATTATCGGCATGGTGACCTCTCCATGAGTGTACCAATACACTACTACTATTTAACAATACCTGCAGTCAAAATTTTAATACCAGCAAAACCAAAAAATGCAGCAAACGTACATTCAAAGATAACTTTAGATTTTAGATAGATATATCTTGCTCTATGATTAGAGAAAAGAAGTGCATAACCAAGAAAGACACTAGAACTCAATAATCCAACCGATAAAATCACTGATATCAAGTCCGATGTCTTTGCTGTTGCAGGAACACCAATGGAAAAAAGAGAGATAAAAAACAATATAGCTTTAGGATTAGCGAGGTGAATAAGTAGCCCTTTGAAATAGATATTGGACAGCGTTGCTGAATGACTCTGAGATAGGGTTAGTGTGGATGTTCCAAAAGCAGAACGTAATGATTTAAGTGACAAATAAATCAGATAGGCAGCTCCACAGTACCGCATAAATTCTAATAGCCAAATATTTGAATTTAGTAGTGCGGCCAAACCAAATGCAGCACTACAAGACCAGAACAGTGAACCAGTTAGAACACCACATGCCAAGGTTAAGCCGTAAATACGACCACTACTCATCGATGCACTAGCAATGGCTAGTGTTGCTGGTCCAGGGCTTGATATTGCAGCCAATGCTGAGACCAAAATTAGTGGGTAATTAATATCTTCCATAGCGACATCCCTTAATTACATCTCCTTGAATTCAAAAACTTACCCACCACATTTATAACTATGACAACTCTAAACTTTCAAGTAATGTTGCTAACTCTTTTCTTGCGTCACCTTCTAATGCCCTAATTGGCAACGGTAAACAAGGAGACTTAACTAAGGTTTGAATCTCTGCCGCAGCAGCCACAACACGGAGACTTCCTCCATTACGTTGGAATAGTTCCCACATCGGATCTAAGCGTTTTGACAGGCGCAAAGCTTCATTTATATCCCCTTTTTGCGCAGCTGTGGTGAGTGATTTAGCCACTTCAGGATATAAGCCTCCAATGACTGAATACCAAACTTCACATCCTGCATTTAATCCTGTTGCAGCACATGAATCCCCACTGATACCTATTGATACATGCTCCGGAATTAAAGCACGGAGGCGGTTTACTCGATCTAAAGCTGCTTGAGGTTCCATTGGCACACCAGGGATTTTTATTGATCTGACATTGGGTAACTGAGCAATACGCCCATGCAGTTCATCACTGAAATTAAAATGTGTTGTTCCTGGGTTATCATAGACACACAGGGGAATAGATAGCTTGGAAGTGACAACTTCATATAACTTGTACACTTCAATTTCAGTCAACTTTTGATATGACATTGGCGCTAATAACACAGCATTCGCACCTGCTATTTGCGCATCTTCAGCATTTTGGAGTACATCTCTTAGGTTCAAGGCGCTAATACCAACCATGATAGGTATTTTTTCTGCGTGTTGAACCGCAATCTGTGCGACTCTTTTTCGTTCTTCTCTTGTGAAGTACGCATAATTGCCAGTCGAACCCAATACCCCAATAGAATCCACTTCAGCATTAACCAAGCGCTGAATAAGCCCTATAAAAGCTTTTTCATCAATAGAATCTTCGTACATTGGTGTTAATGGAAATGCAGATAGCCCTACAAACATAAAATTCACCTTCTAAATAGAATTAACTTGTTGAAAAATTGCGTTATAGCGACGTTCTATGTGTATTGGCTTAACAAAGGTGTTGCCAGCTTTAATGCAATACCAAACATGATGCATGAAATCACTGAATCTAACATTCGCCATGTTCTTGGCTTACTAAAGAGTGGGATCAACTTGTTAGCCAAATACACCAAGCCATAAAACCATACCCCTGATGCAACCAGTGCCCCTATAACAAACAATAGTTTTTCATCAGGTGTCATTTGAGCAGTCACACCACCAAGTATCACCAATGTATCCAGATATACATGTGGATTTAAAAAAGTGATAGCCATCGCCATCAAAATGGCTTTTAACCAACTTTGGTCAATGTCCGATTTTTCCAATGCAAGGTGACTTGAACCTTTCCAGGCTGATTTTGCAGATTGGTAGCCATACCAGAAAAGAAATATGACTCCGCCAAGAGTCAAAATGTCTTTCCATAATGGTGCTTCATAGAACAAGTTTCCTATACCCAGTACACCTGTACTGATGAGTAGAATGTCGCCAAGGAAACAGATAGTGGCAACAGAAAGTGCATATTGCTTTTTTAATCCGCACTTTAATAGAAACGCATTTTGGCTACCGATTGCGACAATTAAACTTCCAGAAACAACTGCACCCGTTAGCAAAGTAATTATCACATCAATCCTCAATTGAGTTAGAAGCAAACACCAACGATTGCTCTATCACAGAACCAGGCATGATCACTTGCAAATGTTTGATCATTTCATCTCCTGCTTCCTGTAGGTGTTCTAGTGGCATTTCCGGCAAGCTTTCTAGAATAAACCACATGTTGCGAGTATTAGGTTCTATCCGGGTTCTGACACCTTGTCTCCAGTTCCAACGACGACAAGTTACACCTATATCATCGCGCCAAATAACTTCCCCAACTTCAGGGTTTTCAATTAAAGCCTCACCATTTTTCATGGTGTCAAAGGATTCAGTGCCATCTGCAATAGTAAGTGTTGGAATTCCTTGATAACTATCCATATCTTCACCACCAACAGGTATGGCGTATCGAATACTGATGGCATTATAAATATCTACAATAGGGTCAATGCTCTGCATCACGCCATCTTTTAATACTCGTTTTCGAAGTGTCGAAGCAGAGCAAGGGGTTCGATTTGGCTTAGAACCAAATTGACGAAAAACGTCTCCCCACGCATTGATGTGAGATTCTGCCCATGAATAGTCATTCTCAATAACGGAAGAACAGGCTTCTTGCAGAACCTGTTTTGCGTACTCTGGGTTTCGAACTTCCGTTCCTTTAACGGATATGCTCAATGCTTTGAATTCCGGTGCAATGTGGGAAATTCGAGCATCGATTGACGGGACTATAACAACCATTAGATAATTCCTTCAGTGTTTCATTTTTATGCAAGATACATTGAAATGACTAAAAAAGTCAATATAACGACCATTGATGGTGCTGATGCTGATTTCATAAATCAAGCTGTAGCAGCAAGGATCAAGGAACATAGAAAACATCTCAAACTGTCACTGGATGCCCTGTCAATAAGAGCTGGCATCAGTAAAGGTATGTTAGTAGAAGTAGAAAAAGGTGCCGCCAACCCTAGCATTGCAACGTTATGTAAACTGTCTGCTGCTCTTGGGATTTCTGTTGCCGATATTGTGAATGTTGCGAGTAGTCCAACCGTCAACGTCATTGATAAAGAGGACATTCCAACGCTTTGGACTGGCGAGTACGGTGGTAGCGCAAAACTTCTGGCAGGAACTAGCGGTCCCGATATGATTGAACTTTGGCGCTGGGATATGAAACCATCAGAAACGTTTGAATCCTCAGCTCATCCACAAGGCACGTTTGAACTTTTTCATGTTGAGTCAGGAATACTCACTTTGAATATCGATGGTCAAATAATAGAACTATTTGAAGGTCAATCAGCTATAGCTAAAACGGATGTCCCTCACAGCTACTCAAATCATGCTGACTCTGACTTGGTTTTTACGATGAGTGTTGCAGAGTTGCATAGGTAAGCTTTCCAATCCGGGGTGTGCTGTCGGATTGAGCTCAAAAGCGCCAAACTTTTACTTGTGGGATTGTGAAGCAATCCCACACCAAGTTCTGCTAAGTGAACGTTAAAACGTTAATCCAAGAGTGATTAGTTCATCTTCACATTGAGTTGCATTTAAAAATTGAATGCCATGCATACCCACGGCTTTAGCGCCTTGAATGTTATGCTGCATATCATCAAGGAAAACGCATTCTGCTGGCTCCAAACCAAACTTGTTAAATAAATGCTGATAAATCTCCGGATTAGGTTTCAAGACACCCAGTTCGCAAGAAGTGACAACACCATCAAAAGCAGGCCAGAAGGTGTAACGGGACTGAAGGTGTTCAATTATTTCAGTGACGTTATCTGTTAATGCAAATACATTATAGCCAGATGATTTCACTCGTTCTAATAAAGATTGAGTGCCATAAATAGGGATCAAACTTTCTTTAACGTAAAAGAATAAAGCTTCAATGTCATTTTCAGTGAAGTTAAAAGCTCTAATAAAGTGTTGCTTAGCTTTGGACTCAGAGAAAAAGCCCTTATTTAAATCTAGCCAAATGTCTGAATTGAAAATGGAACTAGCTGTAGCAGATAGTTCAACATTGTCACCGAATGTGAGTCTGCATATTTCTATCGGAGACCAACGAACGAAGACATTACCAATATCAAAAATAACATTTTTAATGTTATTGGACTTCATGAAGGAGTCTCCTGTTCACATAACATTTTTACTTCAGCATGCATGTGTTTACCTCGTTGGACTAGTGACACTGTTAACTATCTTTATGTAAAAACTTATCAGCTTCCCGCCAAATACACCATCTTCAATTACGCCTATTTGCGCTTTTTTCAAATCTATCACATCAAATAAAAACCAATAAGTCATTGATATAATGAGCAATACAATTGCATCTGTACGATCGCGCAAAAATTTTCACTATTTTCCTTGATATCCAGAACTCCAAATACTATCAGTGAAGAGCCCGTAATGGGGTATCTTCAAATTAGGAATGAATTACCTCTCTCCGCTGATGCAGCGTTATACTACAACACATCTAAAGTCGTCTTAACTCGGTCTAAAGCCACAATTGTTCTGAACCATTTAACATTCGCGTTATTATGGAACATTTGATCACAAAGCTCTTGGAAACGTTGCATGTGCGGTACAAGCAGAACCAGCATAAAATCCGCATCCCCAGTTACGTAGTAACATTGCTGTACTTCTGGACCAGAAAAGTCCAGTTTCAATTGTCTGAGTGCATTGATATCGGTTTTTTCAACCTGAACTTCAACAAAGATAGTGATGACTTTTTTCAGTTTATCGGGATCTAAAATTGCCACTGTCGATTGGATGTAGCCGCTGTCCTTCAGCTTTTGAATACGACGCTGAACAGAAGCCGTCGACAAGTGAACAGCTTCAGCCAACTCTCGCAGTGGAGTTTGACAGTTCACTTGCAACAAGGCGAGAAGCGCATGATCGTATTTATCGAGCGACATAATGATATCCAAGTGAGAAATTTTATCGAAAATAGCATTAATTTAGAGATCTTTTCCCAAAGAGAACACAATAAAATACAACTCAATTGCTCATTTGCGTTTGGACGTTATGAAATCAGCTCCCAATACCTTGCTCGGTGTCAGTCTTAATGTGACCGCCTCTGCACTCTTTGCATTAATGTTTGCTTACACGGCCTTATTGGAAGCTCTCAGTGGAGAAGAAATATATGGTTGGCGCATCTTCTTCACTATTCCCCTTTTAACCATCTTCATTATCGTTCGGGGTTATTGGTCGCAAGTCATCACAATTTATCACCGATTAATCCATGAAAAAAACTTTTGGCTAACTCGAATCGCATCCAGCTTTTTAATCGGTATTCAACTTTGGTTATTCATGTGGGCTCCCGGTAATGGGTATGGCTTAGCAGTATCACTAGGATATTTTATAATGCCTATCACGATGGTAGTGGTTGGTCGATTTGCCTTTAAGGACAAGATGTCAACAATGCAATGGATTGCATGTCTGTTTGCTTTACTTGGTGTAGTGAACCAGGTTGCTATTTCTCAAACCTTAACTTGGCCGACCTTGGCTATCTGCTTAGGATACCCAATCTACTTCTGGCTAAGGCATAAAACTGACACCAATAACATTGGAGGTGTCTGGTTTGATATGATGCTCAGTGTCCCGTTCTGCATTTACTTCATCTTAAATGGTGGCTATGTAATTGAAAGTTATAGTGACAGTAGCCAATCACTTTGGTTAGTGATTGGCTTAGGTGCAATCAGTGCCTTAGCTCTTGGGTTACAATCATTATCAGCTCCCCACTTGAATCTGAGCCTTTTCGGGCTACTTATCTATGTTGAGCCCTTACTGTTACTGATCGTTGCTATCATGCTTGGCGAGACAATTAGCCCAAGTGAATGGCCTACTTATATAGGCATTTGGTCAGCCGTTATTGTATTGATGTTAGAGGGTGCGCTTAACATGTTTAAATCAAGAAATGTCTAGGTGTTGCTCCTCTGCCAAATTAGGATAGATACTAACCAGTTATCAGCACTTAGCTAATAACGTCAAACCGCAATTGGGCAATACAGAAATCTCATTGTAGCCTTCAAAATGGCTTTCTCGCCTGCAGTGTTTCTTTGAGCCATCGACCTGCTTGTCCCAGTGCCCGAGCGCGGTGCCATTGTAGCTCTAACGTTAGGGCATGACTGCTTATCAAGTTTGATTCCAGAACCACAATTTCTTGACGTGCCAGCGGCTCTTTGATTAAAAAAGCAGGAATTGAAGCCCAACCCAAACCCCGCTTCACTAGTTCCATCACTCCAAGATCCCCCTCTACCCACCATACCTGCGCAGAGAGTCGAAAGCGCTGACGTTCGCTACCTTCCCGTCGTCCAGTAACCAGTAACTGTCGCGAGCCTTGCAAGTCAATCTCTTCCAGTGGCTGCTTTCGAGCCAGCGGATGTTCAGTAGAAACCACGATCGGCATAGCCACTTCACCTAGTGAGCAAGAGACAATCTCGCGCTGCGGATTTTCGTTTTTATAACTTATCCCAAGCTGGGCACGGCCTGAGAGCAGTAAATCAGTGACGTCCTCCATCAATGGAAAAAGTAACTCAAGCTCTACCATTGGAAAACGTGTGGCAAAATGCTCCAATAAACCACCGAGCCATGGCAAGTGGGAGTCATCATCGATAGCAAGTGTCAGACGCGACTCAATACCTGAAGCCAATTCACCTGCAACCGCCTGTAAACGCTCACTCTGCGCTAGCAATGTCTCTGCCTCCTGTACCATCCGAACACCAGCATGTGTCAGTTGCGGATAACGACCAGATCTTTCGAACAAGGTCAGAGCAAGATCGATTTCCAGATTGGAGATAGCAGTGCTAACCACTGATTGCGCCTTGCCTAGCTTGCGTGCAGCCGCCGAAAAGGAACCCGTTTCAGCTGCGGCTACTAATATCCTGAGAGATTCCAGTGTCGGATTCATTTATTCCCCTTGGATTGAACTATCTGGATTAAATCTATCTGTTTTAACGATAGATACCAACGTGTTTATATCAAGAAATACCTATACATTTGGCTTTACTTTGATCAAACCTGATTGAGAAAATCTGTTATGCGTACCCGAAATGATCGCCTGCGCCATGCTATTGGCTTCGAATTTATTGGATTATTGATTGTCACCCCGTTGGCAAGCTGGATCGCAGGAGTTGAACTGAATCACATGGGCTTATTAGCGCTGTTCTTATCGCTGTTGGCAACGGTCTGGAATTATGTCTATAACATTGGGTTTGACCATTTTTTGATCAAAAATCAAGGCTACAGTCATAAAAGTTTGAATCAAAGAGTGGTGCACACTTTTGGTTTTGAAGCGGGACTGCTTTTGGTGGCACTTCCTGTTATGTCCTGGTGGCTGAACATTAGCTTGCTGGAAGCTCTATTGCTGGATCTGGGGTTCGTGGCATTTTATATAGTCTATGCTTTTGTTTACAACTGGGTTTACGACAAGATATTTCCTATTCCTCGAGAAATACCTGAGGCTATGTCACATTAGGTATTAAACCGAATGCTTAATCCACTAATACTGAAATCTGTGTTGCATTACTAAAATTTGGTCAAAAAGAGCGACGTTTCTCGGTACGCAAGGCTGCTCGAAACTCGCTTTGGGGCATAAGGGATTTAGAAATGGCAGCGTACCTATGTGAGCGCCGCCACTCTAGTATGATACTTTAATACTCAGTATGAATCTTTATTACTTAGTATCAAACTTAACCTTGGCCATTGCTGCGTCTTAAATTATGACGATAGTGCCACAGCCCACGAAAGACGGGTTCCAGCGTAAAAGAAGCAGTAATCATATTACTCGTCATATACGTTTGCATTCGGATGTCAAAAAGCTGCCCAAGTCATAACAAGTGGGGCTTCGCCAACTATCAAAAATCGAATAACTAACTAATAAGTATAAAATTACACCTATAATTCAAATCATATTCTTTGATTTAAACACCAAGGTTAGTACATCAACAGAAAACACCAAGGATAGAGACTTTATTCCTCTACCACAATAATCCTAACTCTGCGTGGTAATTAACCAGTGTAGTATGCCTATATTCCATACTATTAAGGATATTCTTATCACTGGAATTTCTTGCATGGATGTATTTATCAACGTAGGCCGTAAATTGCTCTAAAATTTCGGCTTCTTTGCCTTTAAGTTGCTGGAAGGCTGCTCTTGGCTTAAGTCCGAAAACTTCATCTGATATGTGGGCTTGATCTCTGATAAGCATTGCTTTTGAGTAATCGAGCCCCATGCCTTTAATCTGAGGGTTTGCTGGATTCTTGATTCGATGAAGGATCAAACAAGCACGGTGCTTGATATTCGAATGAACAGGGATTGCAAATGTTAAACCGCCTAAAGATATTTTCACTATGCCATGGCCACGGACTTTAGCGAGCATTCCTGGGACTGTGCCTTGCATCCATTGGCCAAGTTTCATATCAAAATCTAAAGCTTAAATTAGAGTTTGGTTATCTTCGTAAAACAACGTGGATAGTTTCTTTAAAAGCACAATTACTCCATACGAAAAACCCCAGTTAAAGAACTGGGGTTCAAGGTAGCTAATACGGGAATTTGGGAGTTATTTTACGTGGGGATTTTCCTACCTCCACAATAATACAGGAATTTGGGGTTATTTTACGTGGGGATTTTCCTACCTCCACAAGCTACAACTTAATAATATAGCCCATCTGTCAACAATGTAAGTAAAAGTGGAGATTATCCCTTACCGCATGGGGACTTCTGTAGACTTCAAAAGCTCTCCCCCCATTAAAAATGGGCGGAGGTGGCTCATTTGAATGGTTTATTTGATGTAGCTCATTTATATTGCTTAGTATTTTAATGAACCTAGTTATAATGAATGGTTCTTATAGGTATACTCAAAGGAACCTCACTTATCACTTGTGATTAGAGTATCTCACTATGAAAGAAATTATAGCCGTACAAGATCCATTCGTTCTTTTTCAGCAACCAAGTTATATCCCTTGGGATTTAAAAAACTTGGAGGCGTATCTGGATATACAACAGATACACAAATCACTATCCCTTGAAGCGAAAGAAGAAATTTATAATGCTGGAGGTTTTTTTACGCAAAATAGCATTGATTACTTAAAAGAGCTGTCGAGTCAGAAAATCGCAGTAACGGCACCAAACGGATTTTATGATGAACAGCGTAACTTCCATGACCTTACTTGTTATTCGACGGTTGGATCAGACTCGGAAGTCTATACTGAGTTTTGTTACTAAACAGAAATGGTTAAGAAAACAGTATGAAAAACATTAAGATATTTTTCCTATGTTTTTTACTTTTGGGTGGATCAGTTGTTTTTGCCTTTTGTTTTGAACAGACTCAAGCTGCGTTATGGTTAACATTTTTGTGTTTAATATTAGCCGCTGTGAATCTTGGTTCTGTCGGCTTTAAAGATGATAAGTAGGGGAAATCAAGTGTCTAATAAGTTAGAAGAAAAAAAACAACAAGCATTAATGGTTAAACAGCAAGTAGAAATTCTTTTAAGGCGTTATGAGCTGAGTGATGCAGACAAGGACAAACTCTCGACTGACGTTGCCGATGTTATGTTAACAGCATGGGATCTAAAACTTAGTGATTTGAGCTTTGGTAATACTTGGTGTAAACCAAATTAGCATTTAAATCAGTTGGATAGAAGGTAATTTGTAGGAGTTGGATATGCAGAAAAGAGATCAGCTAACAAATAATGATCATGACAAAATGGATGCCTTTATAGGTGCGATTATTGATGATTATAAAAATGGGCTAGTGTCAAAACAGGCCATTATTGCAGGGCTTGGCCATGTCATTGGTGCTATTGATCATGGCAACCATGATGAAGCAAGAATGTGGTTTTCACAGGGGCGAAAATTCATCCGTGAAAAATTAAATGACTAGGTAGGGATTCTATATGTCAGTAAAACGTGCAGCAAACAGCAAACGCCGACAAGCTAGAAAAAAGTCAAAGATTTCTAACTCTAAAGCATATGGCTTAGCGCCAAACGAAAAAGTAATTGATTTAGTTCGGCCTCGCTTGATTGAGTACATTCAAAGTGAGTCTAAATATATTGAAATATTCAAATCCCTTACTCGAGGTAAGATCTATCTTGTAGCTACCGAAGGTAACAATACAATTCATACAGTCATAGATGAAGAAGAATTCCTCGGCATGATGCCTATTACTGATCAGGAGGCAATGTCATTTCGGCTTTCATTATTAACGATTGAGAAAGTTGTTGCTTACACCGAGGATGATACGGGATTTATGACATATTTCTTCACCGAAGAAGAAGTCATTTAGGCTGTATTATGAAAGTAGCTCGAATCTATATGCGGGTTAGCTCTGAAACCCAAGACCTAGAACGGCAAGAGCAGCTAGTTACTAACGCCAAGGCCGAGGGCTATTACATTGCGGGGATTTATAGAGAGAAAGCCTCAGGCGCTCGAGCAGACCGTCCAGAACTTTTGCGCCTGATTAGTGACCTACAACCTGATGAAGTCGTTATATCTGAGAAATTAGACAGAATTAGCCGGTTGCCGCTCCAAGAAGCTGAGAGTCTTATCCAAACAATAAAAGATACCGGCGCTAAATTGTGCATACCTGGCGTTATGGATTTGTCTGATTTAGTAAATAATTCTGATGGTATGGCGCGGATAGTTTTGGAGTCAGTTCAAGCAATGCTTTTGAAGCTCGCCCTACAGTCTGCGAGGGATGATTATGAAGATCGCAGGGAGCGCCAGAAGCAGGGGATTGAACTAGCCAAAGTCGCAGGGCGATACAAAGGCCGACAAGCTAATGAAGATACTCACAATTTAATTATTGCGTTGAGAAAATCGGGTGAATCTATTAGTGACACTGCGATAAAAGCTAAGTGCAGTGAAGCTACAGTAAAGCGGGTATGGCGCCAGTTTAAAAAGAAGAGTTTAGGTAAGTAGGAAGTTAAATTATATGAATTTTATAGACCCTGCCTCGCTAAGTGAATTGGATTTTGATTGGCTTCGTAAATTTAAAGCGAGTAAATGCCTCGATACGCTGGACATACAAGTGTCTGGTGCAGAAAGAAAAATCTTGCATAATCAATCCTTATCATCTCGAGAAAAGTTTGCTAATCTCGAATCGATCAACACGGCGTTTTGTCTGAGAGAACAAGAGCTAACAGGTTTTTAATTAGCGATACCCGCGCTTTTACGTGGACACTTCTTATGGACTACAAACATCATCAATAGGAAATTGTCATGAATATAATGTTAAAAAAAGAAATATTTAGAGTTGAAGAATCTAGTGTAACACTTGAGAAATTAATTAATGATGCCTCTAAAAATGTTACTGGCACCCTAAATGAAATAAGTGTAGTAATTCTTCCTTCACATGGATATGAAGATGTATTTTATGCGGGGACATTAGATACTCTAGACTTCTTAAATGAAAAAGGAATTAAAACGGATGTCTATGCATCTGATGATGAATACAAAGAGCTTTCTTTACATGGGGCGGATATTTGGCTTGGCTCATTTCTAATTTCAAGCGTTGTTGTACCAATTTTTTGCAATGTAATTTCTTCATATATCTACGATAAATTAAAGGCAAAAAAAGATGATAATATTGCATTGAAATTCATGGTTGAAAATAAAGAAGGAAAAACAACTGCTGTAGAGTTCAACGGAAAAGTTGAACATTTAAGCAAAGCTATCGATGCCGTTAAGGGGTTGAGTGATGGAAATTAAGTTAGTTACCGTTGATGACACTAAAAGTGAGCAGATAAAACGAGCTATAGAGTTACTTAAATCAGAAAAGCAAGCGGCTGCCAGAAACGGTAACGAAGATAAGGCCAATCAATGCTGGCGAGAGCTTGAGGGTTTAGAGTTAAATATTCTATTTATTCAGGCGTTTAATAATTTAAAATCAAAATGTTATAGACAGGCATGGATTGAGTTTGAACAATGCGAAATCAAATATTTATTTATTAGTAAAAACTCAACTCAAGAGTTTTTAAATACATCAAGATTAAATTTCATTCAAGATAAAGTTGTAAAGTTTCAATCTCTTTATCCATACTGTTTGTTTTGCAGTCCTGAATTTAAAGTGGGTTATTATTCTTGTAGCATTTGTGGTCATAAAGTTAGGCCAAGATCTCGGTGCGAGCATAAGAAGGGGATGCTATATAATGGTGAATTGTGTCTTCATGAAGTACATGAAATGGAGATGCTTGGGATATCCTTAGTTACTAAGCCCGTTCAAAAGTACTCAGTAATGCATGATGATTCAACGCTTGATTTTACGCTTATAGAAAGTTTAGTGAGCAATTTAGATGATGCGTTTGAAGACTGGAACCTTAGTAGGACAAAAATGAAATTCCCTATTGAACGATTCAGTAGAGTTTCAAAAGATCATATGTGTCCTTGTAAAAGTGGGGAAACATTTGGAGCGTGTTGCATAGACAAAAATGAAGTTGAAATACCACATATAGATTTCATTTTTTCAAAACCGCTACCAAGTGATGCTGAAACTATCACTTTCCCCTATTAAAACTGCTAACAAAAGCTGAAGTCCAGCAATGGCCACAGCACTAAAATCATCCCTGGAACAGCACAGGCCAGAGAATGATTTTAACACCGGCATCGAGAGCAAAGCACATCACCTCCACGCGCTAAAAGCGTGTCTAAGTGTAGGAGAGGAATAAAGTTTCTATCTTTGGTGTTTTCTGTTGATGCGCTAACCTTGGTGTTTTTAACCAAAGAATATGATTTTAATTATAGTGTTAATATTATATATATTAGTTAGTTAATCGCTATTGGGTAGTGAGCGAAGCCCTACTTGTTATGACTTGGGCAGCTTTTTGACATCCGAATGCAAACGAATATGACGAGTAATATGATTAGTAGTTCTTAAACTCTGGAACCAGTTTTTCTTGGGCTGTGGCACTATCGTCATAATTTAAGACGCAGCAATGGCCAAGGTTAAGTTTCATACTATACAGTCAAGCAACCCTGCTCGAACCGTTTAAGACTAAACATGTCCCAAAATAAAGATTGATACTAATTGCTCCCACCAAGTCCGAATCAAACTACAACTGAGGATTAAAGTATCATACTCGTTGTAGCTCACTTCGGGACATTTCTGAGTTAGGATTTTAACTCTACAAAGTGAGTTTAAGATTAATATTTGTATGGCTAAGCTAACGCCGCAAGCAGCGGCGAGCGTTAGCGAGTCCAGCACCGAAGGTGCGATGCTGACTTGCCTTGTTAAGTGTTTGGTTCTGCACTGACTTGAACCCCTTTACCAGCATATATCCAGCCACTAATGCCAGCTTGAGTAACCTTAATTGCCATAAAGTCTTTACCATACCGAATTCGTTGAACGGAATAACTTTGGTTAATTACCGCTTCAAATACCACTTTGCAATCCAGTTGATACTGATTACCACATTCCCAATCATCGTACGCAGCAACAGACTCGGTTACTTTCACAGACATACTTCGATCCTCGGCAATATCTGATAACCATATACCCAAGGCTACTAAGAAAACTATGACTGCTCCACCGATGCTTGATTTCATAATGACACTTAACATTTTATTCGTGCGCATGCGCGTTTACCTCGTAGGACCAGTGAAAACGCGCACAGTTAACTATTTGTATGAAAAGAACTTATCAGCTTTCTGCCAAATACACCATCTGGAAAAACGCGCATGCGCGTTTTCCAAACCTATTAACTAAAATTCAGTTACTATATTCACCTGATTTTATAGAGTTTTATTTATTTCGGATGGAATTAGTGCGCACTGATTTTGTCTAAAAATCATACCAAAATACCTAAATTTAAATACGACTGTATACCCATACATTATTAGTCGCTTTACGTTAGGTCTAAACATTAGGTAAATGGATGCGATTTTGTATGGCAATAAGAGTAGGAGTTTTCTATTGAGCCAACGAGCCCAAACACGTAATGGGGAGTGCGTCTTATTAGAATGAGTCAACTCTGCTAGAGACATTTCGAGTTAAATTCTTATTCTAACTCGTCCGTTTCGGATAAAAATTGCTATGGTTTAACACCGCAATAAACCGCAAGTAAAGCTTGGCTAAATTTGGCGACGAAAGAACAAAATCCAAGCGTTTCGGGTCCTATTAA
Source organism: Shewanella sp. FJAT-51649 (assembly GCF_019457435.1). Lineage (NCBI taxonomy): Bacteria > Pseudomonadati > Pseudomonadota > Gammaproteobacteria > Alteromonadales > Shewanellaceae > Shewanella > Shewanella sp. FJAT-51649. Next base: position 4,664,615 of record NZ_CP080411.1, read on the forward strand.
GTTATGGCTCATTAAACCGATATCAGGTTATTTACAGTCATATTTTAAATAGCACAAATAGCCTACTTAGGATAAACATCAAAATACAGATTATAAGAGACATAATCAAAAAGATTGCTCCAAAGGAAAATGACATCAACAGTGGATCTTGTAGTCTCCCTGGCATATTAGGATCCAGACCGAAGTACCGGGGAATGACGTCAAAAAGCCTTAGTAAGGATACAATTATAATTGATGCATTTATAGTGTGGCAAATGAGTCGTATGATTCTTCCTGTTGGAGATTTAGCATCCGAGATTTTTATTGAGCTCATCATTTATACCATTAAAGTTACAGGTTTTGTCTGAGTTTGCTTATCATGATCTGTACTAATTTTTGACGCTGCATTCATTCCAGCTGAAGAGTCAACACCATACCCAGCACCTGATTTTAACTCAGCGTTTGTAGCTTTAGCCTGAGAATTCGTCAATGACTGTGAATCAGCTAATATTCGTAGAGAAGTGAAAGGGGTCATTACTCTGCCACCCTTTATGGCAACTTATTGATAATCCCCACCTGTTCTCTAGTCACTCTGTAGCATTACTAAAATTTGGTCAATGGTATACATGCTCGGCTGTCAGCCAGCTAAGTCCGAAACTCACAATGGGGCATCGTCGAAATAGGTCCAGTCGAATCCATCGCAAAGGCTATCTCCAAGTTAAAAATCAAGGTCCACTCCAATCGAATTAAAACACTGTCTGCCTAGCAGTGGCATTCAGTCTTCATCGTCTTCATCGACAGGATAACCAGAAAGACTAATCGATACGCCGCATTGTACAGCTAACTCAAGGAACCCCAGAGACAAATCATATATTGCAGCAAACTGATTTTCTTCACCAATACTAAACCCAATGTCTATCGTAGCTGTCACATCAAAATCTTTAAAATTAATCCCTTTTATGGATAAATCTAATAGTAGAGATGACAAAATTTCTATCATATCACTCGGAGAGTTCCCATCAGGGATCGACACCTTAAAACCTGATTCAGAGAACGATTTAGTCTTAGATAAAGGGGCCCCTTTTTTCCACTGGCTATATACTTCGAATTTATAGTTTTCCCTTAATCTTTCCAAGTCCTCACACTTTCCACAAACTCTAAGTATCGCGATGTTCAATATCTAAAACTCCATGTGTTTTACTAACGCCCCGCTTTGCGGCAATTTCATTTTTTATTCTTCACCGTTAATCTTGAACACTTTAATCATTACTATAATTTGGTCAACAGACTTGTGCCATATGGGCGGCGGAAGGCTTCTCTGACACACAATGGGGCATCGTCGTGTTAAAAATTCCCCCCAATCCCAGCCAGGAACATTTCCGAGTTAAATCCTTAACTCTAACTCGTCAGTTTCGGATTAAAATTTCTATGGACTAACGCAAAGCTAAGCGGCGCACTTTAGCGCGGCCTATCCTTATTTGTTAGAGGTATTGAAACATACAATACTATTTAATGTTTTATAAATATATTCCAGATCCCACCTAATAGGTTGGGAACAAACCTAGGAAAGAAAAATGCTATTAACGAAACAATAGTTACCAATAATAAAAAACCTTTTCCACCAACGGTGAAATCAAGCTGTAACGCTAGAATGTTTTGGCTGATCTTTAAACTTAACAACAAACATGTAGGTACAGAAAAGAAAAGTGACGCAAAAACACTAATTAACCTTTCTGAGAATGTGACTTTATTTAGTTTAGATCGACTCATCCTTGAATACCTCTAACGCTTTAAACAGCGAGTGGTTTTACGATGATTTAATTTGTTAGAGGTTGCTCGTGACATACAGCACCAAAAGTAGAGATAAAATCCCCAAAACAAACCAGTTTCCAAATTTATTAGCTTCCAAAGACTGCTGCTCTGTAATTAATACCATTGGTAAAATTGCTAATTCCCAAACTGAACAAGCTACCCAAATTACGGGAAACAATAACAAATAATATGGATTGTCAAATATGTTTAACAGGTAAAAACATAACCCTGCTCCGACTAATTTTACGACTGTTGGCCAGGCGCTTTGCCACCCAAATCGATACTTCGAATGAACACAACCTAATGCATCACAAAACTTGCATTTAGAAGGTGTGTCTGACCCTGACCATAATTTTGACCAAAAACCGATTCCCTTTTTATCGCAACTCGGGCAGGAAAACATTGCAACCTCTAACGTATTAGTATTGATGCCCTGTGCTGTTTGCTGGGCATCAATCGATTGTTGGACTTGGCCGCTGCCACATCCGTATTATTTGGTATTAATCATGCTATAGGAATTTGCTTTTTACGGTAGGGGGTTCTTTAACCGATTGAAGACTAATTGCTTGAAAAATTTGTGCTTTACTATCTTCTGACTTTTTTGGGGAGCGTTTAGCGCTCCTGATGGTGCGTGTTGGTCCACAAAACAACTTGACGAAGTGAATCGCCACAGTTTCAGTCGTCACTTTCTAGCATTACAAAAATTAGGTCAACAAGCTAGTACCAAGCAGAGCTAGTTAAGTCATGCGAAACAAGCTTTGGGGCAAAAGTCCATTAGTTCAACCTGTATTAGTAGAGAAAAATTATAATAGTCAAACCCTAAATAATCTGACAATTAAACACATTCGTTTAACTTGATTTAGCGACCAAATTTTATGCAATAAGTTAAAAGGAGATTATTAAGCCAATCGAACCAGAACCTAAAAGAAAACGAGGACAGCTCGCTCAAAAGATTACAAGGCACACCAGAGTCCAACTTGAAGCAAGACTGAAATCTCACTTGGAAAGTGCAATAAAGATGCACCTATGGTAAGAGTGCCTTTATGTCACAGCCTAAGGCTTCTGCCAACTGATATGCCTTTTCTAGCGTGATGTTTACCTCTCCACGCTCTATTCGCCCCATGTAACTGCGGTCTATCTCTGTTAGTAGCGCAATTTTTTCTTGGGAAATGCCTCGCCGTTTACGCTCTTCTCGTAATTTAGCCCCAAATTGGATTGCTAAGTCTTTCATTTTTCATCTCGTTAAAGAGAAAGACTATCCAAAGTTGCGGCTTATATTACCACGGATTATAATCCTCATTTGTGCAATCAATGCTCTTCTAATGCCTAGTTGGAGCACTAAACAGCCTCTTGCGAGTACGTCATGTCTAAAGCCTCAATCAAAATATGCCCGACTTTGCATACCATTCTCCAGGACGAGAGCTTCAACAATTTTCAAATTAAAAGTTTACGCGACGCTTATCTTGCAGCTTCAACTAGCTATATAACTGTCAGTAAAACTTACAACTTCATTTATCAACAGGTCCACAGACTCGTGAAAAAGGGGCTCTTAGATAAAAATGTGGACCAACAATCGAACGAAACGACTTATCAAAAGACAACGATTTTTTTCCAAGCGAATTTCATCCTACAAGATCCGAAAAAATCTGAATCCGTAGGGGCAACACTCGCAAGTAAGCAAAAGCATAATACTATTAAACAATTAGAAGAACGGCTCAAGCAGTCCGAAATCGATTTACTAACGAGTATTGGTGAGTCGGAAGAGTATATGCGTTTATACCAATCCTTCCCTGAAATGAAGGCTCATCTCGAATCACAGTATTTGTTGGCTCGCGAAACGAGCTCAAAATTGCTTGGTCAAATAAAAGCCATTAAATCAGCTATTACCCATCAACAAAAGTAACTCAATGCAACTTAGACAATGGCAATCTGAGTGTGTCGAACGCGCTCTAAGGCACTTTTATGGTGCTCATAAGCATTTTCTTTGCTTAGCAACACCTGGTGCAGGCAAATCAATCATGGCCGCGGAACTTGCAGCGAAACTATTTGAGGATGCTCTAATCGATTTTGTGTTGTGCTTTTCTCCATCAGTAAATATCTCTCAGGGGTTGAAACAGACATTTTCCAATCGTCTGGAGTGCAGATTTGATGGTGTGATAGGTTCAGTTGGTTGTTCTTATACTTACCAAGGAATGTTGGCTTTTAAAGAGGATTTTTGGCAATTATTGAGAAAAAATCGAGTTCTCGTCATCTTTGATGAGATCCATCATTGCGCTGGGAGCTCTCTTGAAGATGCAAACGCATGGGGGGAAGAGATTCTACTCAACATTCAGGCCCAAGCGCAGTACACTCTAGCATTAACAGGCACGCCTTGGCGCTCTGACCAAGCACCAATTGTTTTATCTCGATACACAGACCCAAATAACCAGATTCAATGTGACTATGTCTATGGCCTTAAGGAAGCCGTTGCAGATGGTGTATGCCGTAGCCCTTACATTGTGCTAATTGATAACGACAAAATTTCAGTTACAGACGAAGAAAACGAAACAAAGACTTATGGCTCTTTAGATGAGTTATTGAAACGTTCATCAATCTCTTATCAGTCTATTATCGAGAATCATGAGGCGATTCATTATATCTTAACGTTAGCAACAAATAAGTTAAAAGCCATAAAACAGTCCAACCCTAATGCAGCCGGACTTATTGTCGCATCATCTGTATCACACGCAGCAAATATCTTAAACACTCTCAAAAAAGAGTTTAATGAAACAGCTCAGATAGTTACCTACAAAGAGGATGATCCATCTGCCAAGATTAATGAATTCAGAAACAGCACAACTAACTGGATCGTGAGTGTAGGAATGATAAGTGAGGGGACTGATATCCCTCGCCTGCAGGTTTGTTGCCACCTTAGTCGAGTAAAAACTGAGCTGTACTTTAGACAGGTTCTAGGTCGTATTTTACGCACTAATGATTCGCTTAATCAGCAAGCTTGGCTATACACCTTTGCTGAACCAAAACTTGTAGAATTTGCCAGTCGTATAGAAGAGGAAATACCTGATATCCCAGTGATATTTAGCGAGCCATACGAGATAAAGCTCAAACAAGAGTTACCGGAGCTCCATGATATGGCAGTGAAAACGTTGCCACCTACTAACAGCATTATTATCAATAATGGCAGGCGGTCTATCGATAAACAGACACAATCGTATTCTTTAGATCTTTCATCGCGGCATATTTTAGGTATACCAACATCCTTATCATTTGAACTTTTAGGTGCTTATAGAGAAAAAGTTGTCTCAACTTTTAACTCACCGTTTTAAAGTCAAAATTCTTCATCTGTGTAGTAAATCCTGAATTCAGATTGCGGAAAATAAACTCTAAGCTGTTTCGGAGATAATTAGACTAAAATATCGTTGTATCAAAGAAGCTGCTCAAATTACATCGCTATCATATTCATTTTTTATTAAGGAAATGCATTCATGACAACCATACATGAGCCTCTTTCAAAAACCCAAGCCATCCAGTTGATAGAACACACTTCAGAAGTACCTTATAAAGTCTTATTTCAACTGATTTTTTCAACTGCACTCAATACACAGGAAGCAATAAACTTGAAAGTATTCAGTGATAATCCAGATGATGCTCATAAAGCTATAACCATCTCTCCAACAAGAGGACCACGTAACATTGTCTTACCACAGGAAACATTTAAACTTTTAAATGAATTTCGTGCTACTCATGGAGCACCTGATCGCTACTTCCCAGAAAATATGGTCACAAGAGATGGAGCGATAGAGGCATTTAATACCGCAGCCAAAATGATTGGTCTATCAGAATCATTCTCTCTAGCTTCGTTGAGAGTAGCCGCAATAAACTCATTTGTTCAAGATGGAATGTCATCTGACTCAATAGTAAAATTACTTGGTTTTACCAGCCTTCTAATGACCCCACATTATTTATCAAAAAGCAATCAACGTCATAATTTAGAAAACTAGATGGACAAGATTTTCTTCAAAAATATTAGGGCTTTGTTTCCTAAATCGATTCAGCGAACAAAGCCCCTAATAATTGTTTAAAGCTCAAACTACATAGTGAGTTTCGGGCATGTCTAACCCTGCAAGCTTGTTCAACGCCTTTATCATTGCGTAGGTTTCTCCTAGCTGACTGTTATAATTCCATAGGCTTAATCTGCCACTTAACAGTTGCTTCAACCAATACATTGCAGTTTCTGAGATTGGCCGACGATCATACCCATGGCGCTTCTTCCATTGTTTATTTGAACCATGAAGTTGTTGCAAACTGACCGCTAAGTTACGCGTATTCCCTTGTCCCCGCAGCACCTTCCCTCGGAGGAATGAGTACAAAAGCGGATTTTTCGATGGGTTTGCTTCAGTAAGTTGGACATGACTTCAGCGTCAGTCACATTTGATAAGCTGAGTTCTGCACCAATGATCTCGTGAGTATGAGTATCGACCGCAATATGCAGTTTACGCCATACACGGCACTTGCCATCTGTACCATGTTTCTTCGCATCCCACTCGCCTTCGCAGAAGACGTTCAAGCCCGTCGTGTCGATAGCCAAGTGCTCAATGGTGCCGCGAGTCTTGGTTTTAAAAGCAACATTGACAGTTTTTGCACGTTTGCTGATGCAACTGTAAGTGGGCACAAAAGCAAAATATCAGTCAGTTTAAACACCGAATTGATAACCTCCTGTATGGCTCGAGGTGGCATAGAGAAAACACGTTTAACTATCAGCGCTATGGTAGTGGCTAAGTAGCTAAATACACGTGGGCGGCCTTTTTAGGGTGATCGACCATGACTTTCCACATGCAATAGCATCCTCATGAACCCAGAAGGTAAGTGAGCTACGATTGATTAGGGCCTGGTTGTATTGCTACCTGTTAGTTGTTTTATAGCGAGGTTTCGGCACGGTTGATTGGTAAGTTGATAGGCTATACTGATCTGATCAGCGACTACCGCTTCAGTTCAACGAATTGGGAATCAAAGCCACATACTACAAAAAATCATTGTATTTCAGACTTTAAATCGAAATCAGCGATGCGAATCAGCTTTTTAATAGTATATTGTCAGTGTTATATGTACTTTATTAAAATTTTTAAAAAATCAGCTTATTACACAATTTAGTATGCCAGTAATGGTACTAATGGGCAATCCGCGTTTTCACTTCTATCGCCCTGGGCGGCGGCCTCTTGCACTTTAAGGGTGATCTGCGGACGATATTCCTTCCACAGGTACTTTAATTCTTTATCTAAGGTCATCCAGCCTTGGCGGGTGATCAAATGCGCTTTCATAACTCACTATCCACAGGTTTAACCATGCCGAGTCACTTTACTCGACACTCAAACAAGATTATTGCGCCGGTTCGATATCAATACCAACGACTTGATTACGGCCATTATGCTTAGCGATATATAGCTGCTGATCCGCAACTTCAACCAAAGACTCCCAACTTTGCTCGGCGACAGGCTGAATTGCGGCAATACCGGCGCTCACTGTGACCTCACCAAACTCAGAGTCTAGATGCTCTAAATGCAGGGCATGCACCGCATCTACCATCGCCTGTGCGAGACGCATGGCGCCAGACAGCTTAGCCTCTGGCAGGATACAGATAAACTCCTCGCCACCGTAGCGGGCGATAAGATCGTTAGGGCGTTTTAACATACCTTTGACGGCATCGGCGACCAGTCGTAAACATTGGTCTCCTTCCTGATGACCATAGCGATCGTTATAGCGTTTAAAAAAGTCCACATCCAGCATGATAACGGACAAATACGCCTGATTACGGCTGCAATGGCGCCAGATTTCGGGTAAGCGTTGCTCGAATTGGCGACGGTTAGCCACGCCAGTCAAACTGTCGAGCAGGGCGATGGAATGCAATACATCCGATTGACGCTTAAGTAGATATTGGTTCTTTACCCGCGCACTAGTGATGATGGGGTTGATCGGTTTATGAATAAAATCCACCGCGCCGAGTTGAAAGCCCTTCACTTCTTCCATTTCATCAAAATGGGCGGTAATAAAGATCACCCCAATATTGGCGGTGGCTGGGTCGGCTTTTAGTCGCTGGCAGACTTCATAACCTGTCATCTCAGGCATTTCGATGTCTAATAACACCAGATCGGGCTGCATTTTTTGGCATACCTGCAGCGCCTGCTCACCACTCGTCGCCATGAACATCTCATATTCTTCATGGAACAATTGATGCAAGATTTTGATATTCAGTGGCTGATCATCCACGATCAAAATCTTGCCTTTGGTGGCCTGTTGCGTCGCCATTAATTCACTTAAATACTGCACTAGGCATTCTCCAACATCATCGCACGCAATGTCTCTAAGGCTTGCATAAAGGCGAGGGATTGCACTTGTCCATTTAGCTCAGTCCATTGTGGGTGCTGTGAGAGCGGTTTTGCGAGTTTATCTACAAGAGTCACGGCTTCTAAATTATTTTCCTGTAAGAGGGAGGCCAAGTTATCCAACTCGGCTCGAACACTTTGTATATCCACAACACCGTTTGCAGGCTCGCTCAATTGCGGTTGTTTTAACTGTGTCTTGGGTAAAAAGCCAGAAAGCTGCTCAATACTTTGATTAATTAAGGACTCCAGTGTATCCGTCCAGCGTTTTATTTCCAGCAGCTCTAGGCCTTCTTGTTTAAATTGTTTTTCTAAAAATGCCGCATGCACGGCTAAACGCCTCGCACCAAAGTTGCTGGCAATGCCTTTAATCGCATGGCTAATCGCCGCTGTGGTGGCGTAATCAAAGGTTTTTGTCGATTGCTTGAATAAGCTGAGTTGCTTGGTCATTTCAGGGGCAAAACTGCTCGCCATTTTCTCGAAAAACACTTGGTTGCCGCCAAAGCGGCGCAGGATCAAGCGAATATCGTCGAGCAGGGTTTCGCCTTCGAGATTATGTTGAGCGTCAAGATGCATTGACTCAGGCTCTACAAACTGTGCCGCATCACGCCCCACCAGCCGCAGAATATTCGGCAATAACTGCTGCATATCTATGGGTTTGCTTACGTGGGCATTCATGCCCGCCTCGAGGCATTCCTGTTTATCCGCCTGCGAGGCATTTGCTGTCATCGCCAGGATAGGCAACTGGTCGAAGCGGCCATCGGCGCGGATCCGCCGCGTGGCTTCAAGGCCATCAATATCCGGCATTTGCATATCCATAATCACGGCATCAAACATGTCGCCGCTGTCTAATACTTGAGTAACCCCTTCAATGCCGCCTTCGGCCAGCACAACGGTTGCGCCCTCGTAGGTGAGCAGCTCGTCAATCACCTCGCGGTTTAATTGATTATCCTCAACCACTAACAGAGTAAGCCCCGCCAAGAGTCTTTGTGAGCGCGGTTTAGGATTGGCGTCCATGGTCTTGCCTTCGATGGCGTTGAGCACGGCTTCGGCCAGAATTTGTGAAGTCACTGGTTTAGTTAAAAAGTTCACAAAGGGCACGTTGTTGATATGCTGACTCTCGGCTATCACTTCATGGCCGTAGGCCGTTAACATCACCACCAGCGGGGTATAACTACCGGTTCCAGCATTTTTCAGCATCTCGGCGGTTTGTAAACCATCGATATCCGGCATGCGCCAATCCATCAATACCACATCAAATTGCTGAGCATTGGCAGTGGCTTGTTTCACTTTTTCAATGGCTTGATAACCACCCGAGGCGGTTTCAACCACACAGCCGTAATCGCTGAGGATTTTCGATAGGATCTCAGTCGTGATCTGATTGTCATCGACAACCAAAATGCGATAGCCGCTCAAATCGGCGCGTGGGTTAGCCTCCACTTCCATCACGGGGAAGGTTAAATCAAACCAGAAGCGGCTGCCCACACCGACCTTACTGGTCACTTGCAGTTGGCCACCCATCAATTCGACGAGACGTTTACTAATCGCAAGCCCAAGCCCAGTACCGCCGAAACGACGAGAAGTGGAAGACTCAGCCTGCTCAAAGCCAGTGAAAATCCGCTCGATTTGCTCCTCGCTGATGCCAATACCGCTGTCGACAATCGAAAACTGCACAGTAACGCTCTCCGCCTCGTGGCGTAGACATTCCAGCCCGACGATCACTTGTCCGTGTGGGGTAAATTTGAGGGCATTACCAGCAAGGTTGATCAAAATCTGCTGCAACCTTAACTGATCGGCGAGCAGCCACGCGGGCAGCGCCGAATCGAGATCAAACATCACTTCGACATCGCTATTGCCATGATTGGCCGACAGTACCACGGCGAGATCCCGCATCAGCAATTCAATCGAGCAAGGATGAAGGTCGAGCTTCAACTTACCCGCATCAATTTTTGAGAAGTCTAAAATATCATTTAACAGCCCAAGCAATGATTTAGCGGCCGTTTGCGCCTTAGTCACATAGCCCTGCTGCTGCACCGAGAGGGCGGTATATTGCATTAGCTGCAACATCCCCAACACGGCATTCATGGGAGTGCGGATTTCATGGCTCATATTGGCAAGGAACGCCGACTTAGCGGCATTGGCGGTATCCGCCTCCTGCTTGGCAGTTCTGAGTGTTTTTTCTAACTGACGCTGGGCGGTGATGTCGATATTGATGCCGATGACCCGAATCACATGGCCCAGCCTATCCCGTTCGATTTTAGCGGCGGCCTGCACATACCTAACCTCGCCGTCCGTTGTTAGGATCCTAAAAATCGGCTCATAGGGTTCATCATGCTCGACCGCGCGTTTAAGCGTTTCTTCGGCCTCGATTACATCATCAGGGTGCACTCGCATCCGCCAATGTTCATAGCTAAGCCCTTGCTGCTTTAGGCTTTCTGGCTGGTCATACATCGCAAACATGCGATCGTTCCACTGCAACGAGTTATCGAGCAAGTTCCAAGTCCAGATCCCGAGTTTAGCAACTTCGGCCGCCTTGCTTAGGTGGTTACTCGCCGTGAGTAAGGCTTCTTGCTGGGCCACAATTTGCGAGATATCCACCCCGATGCCAAGGTATCCCAAAATGTCACCATCATTACCACGCATCGCCGTCACCGAGAGCGATATCGGGAATTGGCTACCGTCTTTACGCACATAGGTCCAAGTGCGGGTTTCGGAGCCATCTTCCCGCGCCTTATGCACAAACGTATCAAAGCCTTGAATTGTTTGGCCATACTCCTCAGAAAGCTCAGCAGCCCTTGCAGTGATTTCCTCGGGGATATGGAATGGTGCGGGGGTGGTTTTACCTATGATCTCCTCGGCAGAATAGCCCAGCATGCGCTCGGCACCACGGTTAAAGATGGTGATGATGCCCTGCGGATCGGCGGCAACAATCGACATTTCGGAGGCGGCATCCAGCACATTGGTCAGGAGTGTCGCAATCCGATTTTTTTCAATCTGTGCCAATTTACGTTCGGTAATATCGGTTTGCAGCGCCACAAAACGCTCGACTTCACCATGCTCATCGAATACTGAACCAATCACAGTATCGAACCACTTCAGCTCTTGGTCTTTCCCTCGGTTACAGATTTCCCCATGCCAGGATTTACCCGCCTTAATCTGTTCCCACATCGTCTTCCAAAACGCAGCATCGTGCTCACCCGACTTCAGCACCGCGTGGGTCTTACCGACTAATTCTTCCCGCGCATAGCCACTGATCAAACAGAAGTGTTCATTCACATCTAAGATCACCCCGTCTAAATCGGTGACTGAGTAATGCAACTGTTGGTTGATGGTATCGAGCAGCGCCTGATTCTCGAGTAGAGCCTGCTGCAACGCATGGGTGCGCTTCGCGACTTGGCGCTCAAGACTGGCGTTGAGGTTAAGAATATGCCGCTCGGCATCCTGCTGCGCCGTGATATCCCGTATGGTTTGGCTCAAGCCAACAATGTCACCGTGTTCATCGTAAATGGGTAACGCAGTGGTCGAGGTCGACAGGTTACTGCCATCGGCGCGTTGATGGCGCGATACCCTGTTAAGCACAGTTTTTCCGGCTAACACCTCGGCAAATAGTGCCTGCTCCTCCAGCACTATGCTGGGGGGCACAATCAACTCACTGCTCGGCAATCCCAGAGTTTCTGGCTCCGTATAACCAAAGAGTCGCTCGGCGCCTTGGTTCCAACTGGTGATATTGCCGGCAAGGTCATAGCTGATAATGCCGTCGAGGGAGTGTTCCAACATGCTGGCGCGCCGTGCCTGCTCGGCCAACACTTGCTGTTTACGCTGTAAACTCAAAGACCACATAGCAATCAAGGCCGCCAGCAACAGGCTAAACAGGCAGCCACTGAACAACACTAGACTCGGCTTATTTAAATGCAATGACTTAATAAATGCCGGATAAGCAATCACTTCAAACTGCCAATGCCGCCCAAAAATCGTCTTAGTGGACTTGTAGCTGTAATCCGATAACTCGCTTAAGTCATTGGCGTGGGTTTCGAAGAAATTGATCGGCTGCTGCTCATCCGTCACATCGCTCAGCATCAGTTTGGTCATTTTCTGATGAAGGGATAAGCCCGTTAAGATTTCGGTTGTAACGAGCGGCGCGTAGCTCCAGCCAAAGCCCTGAGCCAGCCGTTCTTCCGGAGTAGCGGGAACCACATTGGTACGATAAACGGGTAATAAAATAAGGAACGACTGCAGCGGCTTACCCGTGGCTTGCACTAAGGTAATAGGTGCAGAGATTTGCACCTCCCCCGACAACAAGGCACGGTCTGCGGCTTCTTTACGATGGCTTTCGGAGGCTATGTCTAAGCCGACTGCGGCCTTATTGCGGTCGAGTGGCTCAATATATTCAATAAGATATTTCTCACCCTCGTTTGGATTGAGCTGACGAATATGAAAGTCAGGCCAATCCATCGATTTTACCCGCGCTAAAAACTGCGCTTCGTTCTCTTTAGGGACACGCCTGATAAAACCAAACCCCCGGGCGCCGGGGAACTCCTCATCCACATCCCGCGTCAGGCTGTAGTTTTGAAACATGGGACGACTAATATGATCTTCGCCCGCCGTCAGTATCATGCCTCGGACACCCCGCAGGCCATATTGATACAGGGCAATCCGGTTTGTCACATTTTCACTGATCTGCTGCGCGCGCTCTTCTAGCGCCTGCGAAATGGTTTGCGCATTGATACGACTCACCTGCCAAGCGAGCACGGTACTGAAAAACAGTCCTACGAGCAAGACGAATAACCCCCACTTGGAGGCTTGCTTGTAACTCATCGACAGGGTCATATGCACCTAATAATTAATAATCATAGAGTTATGATTCTGGACTAATCAAAATACTTTTGCCATAAAGCTTAGCGTTTAAGCCAATAAATGCGTCAAAAGTCGCTAGTGCCAATTTAGTTACAATTTCAGTTACATACTAGATAAATGTCATGATTCCCATGCAATTTCATTTGCTTAGTATTAACATGAGTTAGCAATTAGCCGAATTCGGCCACGATTGGCTTACATCATGAGCTAGTCGCTCAGATTGAATCCAGCTATATTAAGCACATTCTTGGCAGATTCGTTTTCAATTTCAGCCAGTTAATCTTTGTTGTATGACGGCATAAAGAATAAAAGCAATAATCCGAGCAATTTAAGGACATCCCATGGGACAAGAAACCTCGAAAATCCTCGTCGTCGATGATGATATGCGCCTACGAGCACTACTCGAGCGTTACCTGATGGAGCAAGGCTATCAGGTGCGCAGTGCGGCCAATGCTGAGCAGATGGACCGTTTATTGGAGCGGGAAAATTTTCACCTGATAGTGCTCGATCTGATGTTGCCCGGAGAAGATGGCCTATCCATCTGTCGTCGCCTGCGCCAACAGGGCAGCACGATTCCAATTGTGATGCTCACCGCCAAGGGCGATGAAGTCGACCGCATTATCGGCCTAGAACTCGGCGCCGATGATTACCTGCCGAAACCCTTTAACCCAAGGGAATTATTGGCGCGTATCAAAGCGGTAATGCGTCGCCAAATCCAAGATGTGCCCGGCGCACCGGCGCAGCAAGAGGCTGAAATTAGCTTTGGCGAGTTCTCCCTCGACTTAGCCACCCGTGAGATGTACCACGGCGATGAGGCCATCGCACTCACCAGTGGCGAGTTTGCGGTATTAAAAGTGTTAGTGACTCATCCACGCGAGCCTTTATCGCGGGATAAATTAATGAACCTCGCCCGCGGCCGTGATTATTCGGCGCTGGAGCGCTCGATTGACGTACAGGTTTCGCGCCTGCGCCGTTTAATTGAGAAGGATCCCGCTAATCCGCGCTACATTCAAACCGTGTGGGGTCTTGGCTATGTGTTTGTGCCCGACGGTGCAGCCCGTCGATGAGCCATTCTTGCCTGAAGTCGCCAGTGCGTTGGCATCAAGATGAAACCTAAGTTTTGGTGGCGCTTTCTTCCCCGCAGCGCCTTTAGCCAAACCGTTATGCTGATTGGTTGTCTACTGTTGATCAATCAGCTGGTCTCCTATGTCACTGTGGCTGTGTATGTGTTAAAGCCCAGTTATCAGCAAATCAATCAGTTAATTGCCCGTCAAATCAACTTGTTATTTGTCGATGGTATCGATATCGGCCGCGAACACTTAACCATAGTCGATGCGCTCAATGCCAAAGTCCGCGACGATGGCATGAAGGTTTACAACCAACAACAGGCCCGCGAGGCGGGAATCGAACAGGCCACCTACTACGGTTTTTGGTCATCACAGATGTCGGAATACCTAGGTGGCGATGCTGAAGTTCGCGTCACCCACGGCACAGTATTACAAATTTGGATCCGCCCGCCGCAGGCGCCTTCGGTGTGGATTAAAGTGCCACTCATCGGGCAAAACGTTTCCGACTTGTCACCACTCACACTGTACTTAATGGTGATCGGTGCGCTCAGTGTCGCCGGTGGATGGTGGTTTGCACGCCAGCAAAACAGGCCGCTCAGACGCTTACAAAAGGCCGCAATAGCAGTTTCCCGCGGTGAGTTTCCCGAACCCTTGCCGCTTAAAGGCTCCAGCGAACTGGTCGAGGTAACCAATGCCTTTAACCAGATGTCCCACAGCATGAAACAGCTCGAACAGGACAGAGCCCTGTTGATGGCGGGAATTTCCCACGATTTACGCACACCACTGACGCGTATTCGCCTCGCCTCCGAGATGATGGTCGAAGAAGATCAATATCTTAAAGACGGCATCGTTAACGATATCGAAGATATGGACGCTATTATCAGCCAGTTTATTGCCTATATTCGCCAAGATCAGGAGGCGAGCCGCGAGCCCGGACAAATTAATAAACTGATCCAAGATATTGCGCAGGCCGAAGCCAACCGCGACGGTGAAATTGAAGTCGTACTGAGCGACTGCCCCGAGGCCCTGTTTCAAGGACTGGCGATTAAGCGGGTGCTCAGCAATCTGGTCGAAAATGCCTTCCGTTATGGTTCGGGCTGGGTGCGGATAAGCTCGCAATTTGATGGTAAGCGGATCGGTTTTAGTGTTGAGGATAATGGCCCCGGGATTGATGAATCACAAATTCCCAAACTGTTTCAGCCATTTACCCAAGGTGATATTGCACGCGGTAGTGTTGGCTCGGGCCTAGGGCTGGCTATCATCAAACGAATTATCGACCGTCACCAAGGCCAAGTGACCTTATCTAACCGCACTGAGGGCGGCTTAAAAGCCCAAGTCTGGCTCCCCCTGGAATAAATCCTAAATTCAGAATGACAACGCTGACATTTAACTCGTGTTGTCATATTTATGTCACGCGAAATTCATAAACTCTAGGCAGTTAACTTCCTAAAGTTTCCAATGAAGATTGCATCATGAAGATTTCAACGCTGTCACTCTCAGCTTCGGCGCTGTTGTTATTGCTTGCTGGACTATTAGCAGCCGTGGTGCTGTGGAGCAGCGATCAAAGACAACAGATAGAGCAACAAACCCAAGTGCTCCAAGGTCTACAACAGGATTTTCTCGTGGGGGTACGTCGCGATCTCGATGGCTATTTAGCCAGCGGTAACGCGACCCAACTCGAAGAAGCCAAAGCCAAACTGAGCAAAATTAAAACAGAGCTCAACGAACTCAACCTCGCCGCAGCGGGCAGTGCCGATGAGGAATTACAAACTGGCCTGAGCCAATTCATTCAAGACTTAGATACTAAATACCGCGCCGCCGGCAAACTCGCGGGCAATCCAAGGCAGCTACTGGCCCACGCCGAATCCGAAATGCTCGACTATAACCGTAGGCTCGGCAGTTACGCCGACAGAGGTTTAGCGGTTAATGCCACTGTGGCCGAACAATATCTGCAATTAAGCCGCGACTTACCCAGCATTGTTTATCAGTTATCGCAGCTTACCGATGGCTATCTCATCGATAAAAATCAGCAGCTTAAAAATATTCTCGACAGCACCAGCAAAGAACTAAACCAGTGGCGTGACCAACTGAACGCCCTGCCGTTAATCGGCGTGTACGAGCAGCAGGAAGCCGATGAATTTGCCCTTGGCGCAAGTGAGCCTGAGCAGATTGAAGTGGGTGAAAATGATCGCAGCGAGCTGTTAAGCTTGGCCAATCGATACAATAAAGAAGTCGCCAATACCCACCAACTGCTGCAAGCCAATCAGGAGATGCAAGAGCAGTTAATTCAAGCCATTAGCAGGGTTGAACAGCAACTTATCGCCCTCGGTGAGGCGCAGGCCGCCAAAAACCAACAACTCAAATATGAGTTACAAGTCATTCTTTATGCAATGGTTTCTATTATGGCACTGTTTGCTATCGGCTATTTAATTCTGCAACAGAACCGCGTGGTTAAACCCCTTAAACGCCTCAACCAAGCCTTTATGCAGTTAAGCGAGTCCAACAGTCGCGAACGCTTGGACATTAATCGCCGCTGCGAAACTGGCCAAATTGCGGGCCATTTCAATCAATTGCTACACAGATTCGAGCAAGAAGACGAACTCCAGCGCCAACAAATGACTAAGGTTTCTCAATCCTTAAGTCAGTTGGTCGCGCGCATTACCCAACTGTCGCAGCACACCGAACACACTCAGACCATAGTCGCCGACACTCAGTCGCAAACCGAGCATATCCGCAGCCTCGCCAATGAGGTCAGCCATACCTCTGCCCTTGTTGAACAAAGCGCGGCTGAAACCATGCGCCAAATGCAGTCGAGCCAAACCGAGGCCGAAGCCGTGCTGAGTGCCACAGAACAAACCCAAACGGCAGTCGGCCTTTGCCATGCTTCGCTCGAAAGCCTGAATAACTCGGTGGCAGATGTGGCCAAAATTATTGATGTGATTGGCAATATTGCCGAGCAAACCAATCTATTGGCACTCAATGCCGCCATCGAAGCCGCCCGTGCAGGCGAGCAAGGCCGCGGCTTTGCCGTGGTCGCCGATGAAGTGCGAAGCCTGAGTCAACGCACTCAGGTGTCGTTAAATGAAATCGTGAAGATCCTGCATCAACTCACCCAATCGAACCTCGCACTCGGCGAAAGTGTCGATGGCATTGCCCAAGCGACCGACAGCCAAAAACAACGGGCACAGAGCCTATGGCATGTGGCGCAAACCGTGCAAAATCAAGCGAGTGAAATGGCCAATACCGCCAAGCAGGGTTCGCTTAACGCCAAAGAACAAGTCGATTACCTCGATGAATTTGTCCGCAGCATGGATAACCTAAAAGACCAAGCGCAAACCAGTTCGCAGCAGAGTGAAGTGATTGCCCAAGAAGTACAACAAAGCGTGGAAGATATCGAGACCAGCCTAGGCATAGCCGACACCAACACTGTACCAGCCCGAGCGGCTTAAGCTTGATACCAATAAAAATGGGAGCCTAGGCTCCCATTTTTATTGGTATCAAGCATTAAAGTGCCGCTAATACCACTTCGGCTTTGCTCACTTCAAATGACTTAGGTGCTTCTACATTCAGTAAAGTCACCACGCCGTTATCGATGATCATCGCATAACGTTGTGAGCGCACACCGCCAAAGCCAGCAGTATCCATCTCTAACCCGAGCGCCTTAGTAAAGCTGGCGTCACCATCGGCAAGCATCAGTAACTCAGACGCATTTTGCGCTTCGCCCCAGGCTTTCATCACAAAGGCATCGTTTACCGATACACAGGCAATTAAATCCACGCCTTTAGCTTTAAATTGATCGGCCAGTACGACATAACCTGGCAAATGTGCTTCAGAACAGGTTGGTGTGAAAGCACCAGGCACTGCAAATAACACGACTTTTTTACCCGCGAACAGCTCGGTAACTTGATGATTTACCATGCCATCTTTAGTCAGTTGGCTTAGCGTCGCCGCAGGTAATGTTTGACCTTGAGCAATCATGTCTCTCTTCCTTTAGTTAACGTAACTTGCCCATACTAGCCCGAATCGGAAATGATAAACACAGAGAGAAAAAGGGGATTTGTAGTAGAGGGAGCAAAGTACCGATAAATCGCATGGTTGCTTTTGTTACCCGCATTGCAAAATAGAAAAGCAGCGTATCGATATACGCTGCTTTTTAGTGTAAGACATGCTGTTTACTCTAGGTAGACGTGATGGCTCTGTATAACCCTGTTGGTCTTACATAAGAGTTTATTTCAGAGTATTAATCCATTTTGCACGCTTACGGGCTGCCACCAGCAATCCCAGACCAAGCAAGGCAAAGATTGACAATGCGCCGCCGCTTTCTTCCACCACAATCACTTCGTCAACTCGGTCACGGTCGCTACTTTCCAGCGGTAAGGCATATAAGCCATCGGTGTCATCGGCGCTAATGGTGGCGACAATATCGCTATAACCCACTTCATAAACATCGATTAATACATCGTAGTGATCCGTTGGATAGCCAGTGTAGAGAGTCGTCAGCACTTCGTAATCGTCCTGCGTCGAGTCACCGTAAATGGTAAACACGTCCGTGGTGTAGTAATGCACCCAAGGGCCACCGTTACGGCTTAGGTACAACTCGGCAAACAGGTCGGCGCGTTCATTAAGATATGAGCCAAACACATCCACATCGAAGGTCACGCTGAAGGTTTGATAAAACCCATCGTAATCAAAGTCTTCAAACAAACGGCTGCTGGCATCAAAAATCGCAAAGCTGTGATACACGGGCGCACGGTAAGGATCTTCACTGGTCGCACTCGAGCTTGGGATAAGCTGACTCGTGTGCTTAGCAATCACTTGTTCGCGAGTCATCGGAGTCGCGCCCATCAATTGCACGCGATGAGCACTCGGGCTTTTCGCCGATAACGACGGCGCTAAGGATTTGACCGCAGCCGCAGCGGCTTCCCCCACTGTTTGAGCAGGTGCAGCCTGTTGCAGTAGGCTTAAGGCTTGTTGCTCTTGCGCGGCGGCTTGCTCGGTATCGGCTTTTTTCGCTATCCCGATACTGGCCGCACTAAAAGGCGCTAGGTTTGGCTCGTCAGAGGATTCTGCATTTACCACGAATGATGTCAGTAATGCGCCTGCCAATGCCATCGCCTTAACGAAAGCGGTGTTTGTGGTAGTAGCCATACCTTGTTTATTGAGTGCGTTCATCTTGAATACCCCATTGGATAATCCGTTCAAATTGGTGACATTAGAGGGCACTCAAGGTGAACATAAGCTGAACATTAAAATCTGCCGTTTTTGCGAGCAAAAATGCCGTTCAGCCTCAATTCATCTGTTTTGGTTAACACTGCTAATATGTCACACGAACACTGGATATGACTCGTGGGCGCTAAATAGGTTCAGGCGGTAATTTACAAATCGATTTCACCTGAATCACAGTGAATTTTAAAGGAATTGTGTTTACCAATTGGCTGATCTCTATGTGTTTGTTATGGTGATGAGGTATTCTTAGTCGACTCGATAAGCTATCCATCTAGCTATTCACTTAAGATCGCCGAACACGCGGGTAACAGATATGAAACTTGGTTTGACACTGACCCTAGTCGCTTGCTTATGCACCTCCTTTGGCAGCATGGCGGGCAATGATAAACACGATGATCGTAATCAATCGCGCGGCCAAGGCGTGAAGAATGAACAGCGCCGCCTAGTGGTGAATAGCCCAGATCAAGCCGTGGCCATGGCGCAGCGTCAATATCGAGGAAAAGTGCTCAGCGTGCAGTCGAGTGGTTCGGGCTACCGAGTCAAAATCCTCAATAACGATGGCCAAGTCTTTTCTGTTTCGGTGGATGCCGCCACTGGGCGCGTGTCGAGGAATTAATATGCGACTCTTACTCGTTGAAGACGATTTAGCACTTCAAGCCAACTTAAAACAGCACTTGCTCGATGCTCACTACAGCATAGATGTCGCCAGCGACGGTGAAGAAGGCTTATTCCAAGCCATTGAATATAATTATGATGCCGCGATTATCGATGTCGGTTTACCTAAACTCGACGGCATTAGCCTGATTCGCCGCGTGCGCCAAAAGGAACGCGCGTTCCCCATCTTGATTTTAACCGCGCGCGACAGCTGGCAGGATAAAGTCGAGGGACTCGATGCGGGTGCCGATGACTATCTCACCAAGCCCTTTCATCCCGAAGAATTAGTAGCTCGACTCAAAGCTTTGATCCGCCGCTCGGCCGGTAAGGCGAGTCCTGTGATCACTAACGGCCCCTTTAGTTTAAATACCAGTAGTTTAGAGGTGCGCAAAGGGGATGAACTCGTCACCCTAAGTGGCTCTGAATACAAGCTATTCGAAATCTTTATGCTGCATCAGGGCGAGGTGAAGTCAAAAACTGCGCTCACCGAACATATCTACGATCAGGATTTTGACCTCGACTCCAATGTTATCGAAGTCTTTATCCGCCGTTTACGCAAAAAGCTCGATCCAGATAACCAATACAATCTGATCGAAACCCTGCGCGGCCAAGGCTATCGTTTAAGAGTCATCTCCCCAGATGAGTAAGCGCGCGCTTGCCTGGCAGTTATTAAACT
Organism: Shewanella sp. FJAT-51649; assembly: GCF_019457435.1. NCBI lineage: Bacteria > Pseudomonadati > Pseudomonadota > Gammaproteobacteria > Alteromonadales > Shewanellaceae > Shewanella > Shewanella sp. FJAT-51649. The sequence continues at coordinate 4,685,257 of NZ_CP080411.1, forward strand.
CCCTCAAAACTCGGCTCGTCCTCAGCGCGCTGCTGTTTATTTTGGTATTACTGCCACTGATTGGCGTCGCCCTCAATGATGCCTTTACCGAGCAAGTAAAAAGCGCCGCCAAAAACGAGCTGAGCGCCTATGTGTATTCGGTGTTAGCGGTGACTGAGGTCGAAAACAAACGGATTTTTATCCCCGAATTAGTGCTCGAAAACCGCTTTAACCTGATTCAATCAGGCCTCTATGCCATTGCCACCACAGAGAATGCCGAGCATCAGCAGAGCATTGTCTGGCATTCGCAATCCTTTATGGGCATCACGCCGCCCGAGCATTTTACGATTCCTCCCACGGGCAAGAGCGCGTTTGAGCAAATAGACCTCGATGGTGCGCCGCATCTTATCTACAGCTTTAGCGTCAGCTTTGCCAGCCTGAACGAAAACGTGCCTGTGACTATCCATATCATTAAGGATGAGCTGGAGTTTCAACAGCAAATTTCCCAGTTTAATCAACAGCTTTGGACTTGGTTGCTGTTCTTAATCTTAGTCATGCTGGTGTTTCAGTTGAGTTGGTTGATTTGGACCATTAGGCCACTGGCACGCTTTACCCAAGAGCTGCACGATGTCGAACAGGGTAAATCGACCCAGCTCAGTAGCCAGTACCCGAGCGAGTTGCAGGAAGTCGCGCGGCAACTGAATATCCTGCTCAATACCGAGCAGACCCAACGTAAACGCTATCGCAATGCTCTTGCGGATTTGGCCCATAGCCTAAAAACGCCACTCGCGGTGATTAAGAGCCAAGCAGACTTAAGCGAGGCGTCGAGCGAGCAAGTGTCGAATATCAGTCGCATCATCAGCCATCAGCTTAAACGCGCCCAAACGGCAGCATCGGCATCATGGCACTTAGGGATTAAGGTGGATGAGGTTGGTGCCAAATTGCTGCGCACCTTAGCCAAGATTTATCGAGAACCGCAGATAGATCTCAGTGGTGAAATGGCCCCACAGGCCGTATTTAAGGGCGATGAGGCCGATCTCACCGAAATTTTAGGCAACTTGCTCGATAATGCCTGTAAGGCTGCCAAGTCACAGGTCAAATTAACCGTCACAGGTAATGCCTATCAGCTACAGCTCTGTATTGAGGACGATGGTCCTGGGATCAGCGAAGCCCTGCAAACTCAAATATTTGAGCGTGGGATCCGCGCCGATTCTTACCGCCAAGGCAACGGCATTGGTCTAGCGATTGTCCGCGATTTAGTGGATAGCTATAACGGCCGCATTTCCGTATCCCGTTCAGAAAACTTAGGCGGTGCCAAGTTTACCGTTAACTTCACTCACTCGGCTTAATCTTTAATTTTTCATAAAGATAGTTAATTTTTAAGCTGAGAATGGCGCTGCAATACTCTTTTTACCCTACAAAATACTTTCAGCTTATGTTCATATTCACGCGCCTATGATGCCAATAACATCCTCAAATAGGATTATTGGAGCGAACCATGAACAGATTACATCGATGGAAATGGCTGGTGTTATCGGCGGCATTAATGACCTTGCCTTTCACCGCGCCAACTCAAGCCGCAGGCGTATCAGTCAGCCAAGGTTCAAGTGCTTCATTGAGCCAAGCCGAACTCGAACAGATGCTTGCGCCCATTGCACTCTATCCCGATAGTTTATTGAGCCATATTTTGATCGCCTCAACCTATCCACTCGAAGTGGTACAAGCGCAGCGTTGGTTAGAGGATAATCCTAAGTTATCGACCGACGAGGTAATGTCTCGCACCGAAGATAAAGACTGGGATCCAAGTGTTAAAGCCCTGATGGCGTTCCCTAACGTCTTAGAGAAAATGAGCGAAGACTTAGATTGGACCCAGAAACTCGGTGAAGCCTTCTTGGCCGATGAGGGCCAAGTGATGGATGGCATCCAGTCACTCAGACAACAAGCGGATAAAGCCAACAGCTTGGCCAATATGGACAATATGGCGGTGACCCGTGCCAACAACCAAATCATCATAGAACCAGCGCGCCGCGAAGTAGTATATGTGCCCTACTATGATCCCCGCGTGGTTTACGGCACTTGGCGCTGGGGCGTGGCCTATCCCCCCGTGTATTGGGAATTCGGTGGCTATGTGGGCTACCCTTACCGCCCAAGTCATAGTTACTTTTACTGGTCACCCGGGATCCATATTTCCTTCAACTACTTCTTTAGCTCGTTCCATTGGCACAGCCACAGAGTCGTCGTTGTCGATCACCGCCACTCCCACCATTATCGCCCAAGGGAGCGATACTCAGTCAGCTACGGCGCTCAACCTTGGAAGCATAAGCCCGAGCATAGACGCGGCGTGGTATACCATAATCCCGTGGTGAAAGAGCGCTACTACGGTGACAGTAAGTTCCGTGGCCGTGATTCTCACTCCACTGGCAGTGGTCAACACTTTACCAGCCAATACTCAAAATCGCGGGAACACCAAGACGCACGTTATAGCCGTGACAACAAGAACTATGACAAGCGCCAAGATAAGGACAGAGGCAACAACGTAAGCCGCGATAATCACTACAGCCGCGAGCGTACGCCCAGTTACCAAAACACTCAGGCAGAGTTAAAAGAGCGCCGCGTGGCACCGACAAACTCGGCGCAAGCGAACAAGGACGGTTACAAAAGAGAGCGTAACGACAATGCCCGCAATGATAATCAGGTAAGGCAAATGCAGGCAAAAGCGACGAGGGAACAAGCTAAGGAGAGTCCACAACGCCAGTATCAGACTCTAGGGCAGCAGCCGCGCAGCGTTGAGACCCGTACTCAGCCGCAGAGACAGGAAGCTCGCCCCGAGGTGAGACGCGCCGAACCACAGCGCATTGAACAACCCCGCCAAGTGCAACCAAGACAGCGGGAAGAAACGAGAGTTAGGCAGGGCGAGCCACGCCAAAATATGCAAATGGCCCGCAGCCCTGAGCATAACCAAGGCAGATCGGCGCAGAGCCAAGAGCGCCGCCACCGGGAATAATCTTTACCAATAAAAAGAGCGCGAATATTCGCGCTCTTTTTATATTCAATAGCTTAAAACTTTAAGGTCAAGGACTGGCCTTCTCCCATGCCCTGCCATTCGAGAGTTAGATCCATTATCTCATTGATAATATGTTCAAAGTCCGTTTCAGAGACCTCGGGCAACGCGAGTTTACGGTTACTGCAACTCTGCTCTAACAGGTATAAAAACCCAGCATAGGTCGGTGCATCGGCGGACCACAGCAGGGATTGCAGGGATTCGACAATCGACTCGGTTTGCCAAATTAAGGTCTTATCTGCGACGGCTAAGGAAGCTTCGTTATGTTCGAGGGAGAAGCTAATATCGGCCCCCGCTCGCACTTGGGCAAAAAATGCCCCCTGAATATGCAGACGTTTTTCAACAACATAGTGGATCATATCGTGGGGTGCTATCCCCTGCTCGGGCATTTGAGTCTGGGTCGCGCTGCCATCCATGCGCACACAACGCAATTGCCCGTAACGCTTCGAACCTTTGGTGAAGATAACTTGCATGACGCCGTCCTTAGTTTATCCATCTTTCCATCGCCGGATTTAGCCAAGTATAGTTCTAAATGGATAAAAAAACGGCTTAAAAATTGCGCTCGATAAAGCGGAAACACTCATCGGCAGCCAGTGGTTTACTAAAATAATACCCCTGCACTAAATCGCAGCCCATGCTTGAGAGCAGCACCAGTTGCGCCTCATTCTCGACCCCTTCGGCCACCACTGTCAGCCCCAGCTCATGTGCCATTGAAATCGTCGCCGCGCTGATGGCGGCATCGTTCGGATCGCTCTCGATATCCTTCACAAAGGATCGGTCTAACTTGAGCCTGTCTAAGGGCAATAACTTCAAGTAAGAGAGTGATGAATAACCCGTCCCAAAGTCATCGATGGCCAATTCGATGCCATGCTGGCGCAACTCGGCCAGTAACTTGGCATTTTGCTCGGGATACTGCATGGCGACACTCTCGGTAATTTCAAGCTCGAGCGCACCCTTACCCAACTTATGCTTGGTAAGCACGTTGATAATATCCGCGACTATGGTGTCTTTACGTAATTGATGCGCCGAGAGATTAACCGCCATCCGCAATCCTTTAGCGCCCTTGTCACGCCATTCGGCCAGCTGTGCTAACGCGTTTTCTAACACCCATTGGCCGATGGGGATGATCATGTCAATTTCTTCGGCGATCGGGATAAAACGATCGGGTGCGACTAACCCTAATTCCGGATGTTGCCAGCGGATCAACGCCTCGACCCCAACCACTTGCCCGGAACTGATATCCACCTGCGGTTGGTAATGTAGGAGCAGTTCATTACAGGCTATCGCCTGCCTTAACCCAGTTTCGATTTGCTGACGCTCAGTCACTAAGGTGTTCATCGCAGCGGTGAAAAACTGGTAGTTGTTACGCCCCGCCGCCTTAGCACGATACATGGCCATATCGGCATTTTTCATGAGTGCTTCAACACTGTCACCATCGGTTGGGAACAGGCTAATACCAATACTCGGCGATGAGTGTAATGGCTTATTATCAATAAGATAGGTTTGATTCAAACCGCTACGTAGCGCTTCTGCCACCTTAGCGACCCTATCGTGATCCGTATCGGACAACACCACGACGAACTCATCGCCGCCGAGACGCGCGACGATATCGTCATTGCCCATAATGTTTTTTAAGCGCCGCGCCACTTCGAGCAACAACATATCACCGACATGGTGACCCAAGGTGTCGTTGATATTTTTGAAATGATCCATATCGATAAACATCACGGCAATCTGAGTTTTGGAGATAAATGCCTCTTGAAAGACTTTCTCCAGACGCGATTGCAGGCTCAAACGATTCGGCAGCAAGGTTAGCGAATCGTGGTGAGCTAAAAAGTGGATACGCTCCTCATTCACCTTACGCTCACTGATATCGGTAAAACTGCCGATGTAATGGCTAATCGCGCCCGTCTCATCCCGCACTATCGACATCATTAACCATTTCGGGAAATCAAAGCCCTCTTTATGTCTGTCCCACACTTCCCCCTGCCAGAATCCGGTCTGTTCGAGGGCGGCGCGCACCTGTGCATCGATACTACGGTCGGTGCGCTCGGCCTCGAGGAAACGGCAATTTTTACCGATAATCTCGTCCCTTGAGTAGCCAGTGATCTGAGTAAAGGCGCTGTTCACATCCACTATGATGTCATTGGCGTCCATGATGGTGATGCCTTCACCACTTTGCTGGAATACCTGAGCCAGCAGGTTAACCCGTGCAACTGTGCGTTCCTGCTCGGTAATGTCTTCGACAATAAACAGGATCAGCTGCTCACCATTGGCAGCGGTGACTAGGGAGCCATTCAGCCTCACGGCCACCAGCTGGCCATCCTTATGGCGATAATGCTTCTGATAGGGGCCATAACGACGGGTTTGCTTAAGGCGTTCGAGCTGCTCGGTTTCACTCGACTGATAGCGAATGGGGGTGAGTTCCCATGGGTCTATGGCTTGCAACTCTTCGAGGGTGTAGCCGGTTATCTCCATAAAGGCTTGGTTGATGGCGACAAACTGCCCGTCTTCTAACCGTTTTAAGGCATGCCCGACGGGGGCTTTATCGAATAAGGTGCGATACCTTTGCTCACTCTCCATCAAGGTGGCTTGGAAGGTCTGGCTGCGGGCAATTTCCTTCGAGAGTGCCATGGTTTTTTCAGCCACCTTTTCGGCGATGCGGTGGCGCTCTCCCGATGAAACTAAGGTCATACCGCCAACTACGGCGCAGGTAATAAAGGCGAGCAGTAACATCAGCAGCGACAGGCTAAAAGTATCCCCCATCAAGGAGGAATAGGATTCATAGATCACTATATGCCAGTGCCTGTCGGCCAGCATAAGATTCGCCTGAAAGTACTGGCCCATCTTGTCGCTATGGATATTGCCTTCAAAATCAGGAAACGTCTTCTGGCTATTGGCGTAAAGCAAGGCGCCCTTGGCGCTCATGTCCGTCAGGCGCCAATGCAAGCCTTTGACCTGCTCGACCTCATTGATAATCGACTGCAGATCGATCACCGCCGAACAAAAGCCGACGATATTGCCTAAGCGGTCGAATACAGGCGCGAGGAACAGGGTACCACCAGGGCCATTAGGATCTTCCGCCAGCTGGATTTTACCCGTCATCACAGGTGATAGGGTCGCGCGCACTTTTGCTATCGCCGCCGCCCTTGAGGGCTCGCCATTGATGTCTAACCCGAGTGCGGCGCGGCTAGTATTCATAGGTTGCACAAACTTAACGGGCACCAGCCAACCGTCGGCATTCGGTGCACCGCCTTCTAAATATCTAATCTTATAGGGCTCACCGAGCTCGGCACTGGTTTCGGTCTCGAAACTGTCTTTATCGCTCGCGGCAATCAGTGGCGACCAAGCCCAGGCCCGAAAACCATCGAGTTGCAGTTGGTTACGCTTACCAAACTGAATAAATTCGTCCTCGGACACTTGTTCGCTATTGTCGAACAGGCTGGCCAAGGCTATCACTTGCTGCAAGTTAGACTCTTGGAAACTCTCTACGCTACTGATAATGGCATTGGATTGGATTTGAAACTTATCTTGCAGTTGTTGCCGCTGGTTCATATCCGAGTAGTAATAAATCCCGATGCAGAATAAAAAACCAACCAACAGCGGCAGCCCTGTCTGGACACGCCTCGAGCGCCAAATAGAGCGCTGATCGAAGAGCAACATAGTGAGCGGAATAAAGATCACCGCCCCGAGTAAGTCACCAATCCACCAATTAACCGTACTTCCCAAGGCATCCTTGAGCGGAATGGTGCCGTGGACCACTAAGGCGGCATTTGCAAACAGCGTGGCAATCATGCAGGTCAGCGCGAGGCTGAGGCAGGATTTAATCACAGTGTTGGGTTTATCTAAGGTAAAAACGGGGTCGATACGACGGATCACCTTGGCGGAAACATAGGCTTGTAAGCTCGAAGCTGAGGCAATGGCTAAGGGCAGCCAACCTAAGTGAAGCGCTCCGCCGATATTGATATTAATCAACCAAGACCCAAGCAGCACCCCAAACCAAGGGGCATATTGGCGCCACATAATGCAGGAGGCAATGGCAATCCCCGCCGCGGGCCAGATGGCGGCCGAGTAACCTGGTGGTAGGGCAATCAACAAGCCTATTTTGCCAACGACAAAATAAGCCAAGGCAACGAGGATATTGACCTTAAGATAATGAGCAAATGCTTTGATATACAATCCCTTTTTATTACTAAGCCGGAACTCAGACAGGCACCATAATGCCTTAATCCACAAATCAATCTCAAGCTGATAACAGACTCAGTATTGAAAAGTCTCCTAAAAATCGGCTTGTGGAGGTTCTTTTTGCAGGCATCTATCTGGTAAACTCGCGCCAATTTCGCCGACTAGGCACTAAAGCCATCGACCTTCTACAGCCTTGATGACGGCTCAACATTTCATATTCAATCTAAATAAGCTGTCGCTAATTTTAGCCAAGACAGACGACAAAATCCGCTGGATAAGCCATCAAAATTTGCCTTAAACTGTTCACATTTAACTCAAGGTATTTTCTGATTCAGCTCACATTAACCTTATTTTTTGAGAGGGCAATCGATATAAATTTAGTTAAATTAGTTAACGAAATGTTTAAATCTAGTTTTAATTAAGGTTTTTTTAATGCAAAAGCCGTTTTGAGCCAGTGATCCACTTTCAATCAATCCCCGCTTCTTGTTATCCTCCCGCCCGCACAAAAAAGTTGCAGCTTGAATTTTTATTCAGCCAACGATTTCCTCCCGTTCAGCCGGACCTGTTAATTGAAATTCGCACTCAGCCAATTTATCGCTGAAGGATTGAATCTCGTTGCGAGGTTCTCCCACTTCAGTATGACAAACCTAACCCTACTCTTTGGGTTACTGTTTGTGCTGCCCGCTGCTGACCTAGTGTCGGTGATGGTTGGTGGCTGTATCGATATTGGCGAGTTAATCACCCTAAGCGATGGCTTTTTAATTGAGTTCTTCGGCGCCACGCTACTGAGCGTATTGCTGCTCAACCCCCAGATAATTAAGCAATTGTGGAATCTGTTCGACAATGGCTTTAAGTTTTTCAACAGCTTAGACCTCACTAATGCTGGCCAGTTTTTAGCACCCCCAAGGCTAAAATCCCTCGAGCACCTTGCGCACGGTTGTCGCGCCCCACCATTGTAACTCTCTGTTTTAAAATTCAAATTTAGCATTAAGCGCTGAAAGTCGATCCTCAATCTCGTATTGGGGTGGCAGGCATTTTTTGTGCCGCGCTCGAGCCACTTTCGGATTTACCTTCGGATAACGCCGCTCAATGCTACTGCCTATCTCTCTGGGCAGAGTTGTAAACCTTAGGGTTAGAGGAATCTTCCTTTGTTAATTCGAAATTTAAGTAAAGTAGCATTCGCGGCGATAGCCCTGATGCTCGCAGGCTGTGATGGCGGCGTATTGGATCCCAAGGGCCAGATCGGTGTCGATGAAAAGCACCTGATCATCATCGCTACCCTACTCATGCTGATTGTGGTTATCCCCGTGATCTTCATGACCTTGTTCTTCGCATGGAAATACCGCGATGGCCGAGATCATGAGGTTTTTGCTCCTAAATGGTCCCACTCAAGTGCGATTGAAACCGTGGTTTGGATTGTGCCGATTGTGATCGTCGTGATTTTAGGCGTGATCACTTGGGGGTCAACCCATGATCTCGACCCTTACAAACCACTCGAACACGACGCCAAGCCGATTACGGTTGAAGTGGTCTCTATGGACTGGAAATGGTTGTTTATCTATCCAGAACAAGGTGTTGCATCGGTAAACGAACTGGCTTTCCCAGCGAATGTACCAGTGAACTTTAAGATCACCTCTGATACCGCCATGAACTCTTTCTTTATCCCGCAGTTAGGTAGCCAAATCTACTCAATGGCTGGGATGACGACTAAGTTGCACCTGATTGCCAACGAACCCGGTACCTATGACGGTATTTCCGCTAACTATAGCGGCGCAGGTTTTGCGGGTATGAAGTTTAAAGCCATTGCCACGCCAACGGCAGCCGACTTCGATGCTTGGGTAGCCAAGGCCAAACAACAGGCGACTAAGACCTTAGACTCTGCAACTTATCAAGCCTTAGCACAGAAGAGTGAAAACAATCCTGTTGAATACTTTGGCTCAGTGAGTCACGGCATGTTCGATCAAATCGTTATGCAATACATGCACATGGACTCAAACGAGAACATGGCAGGCCATGAAGGTATGGAACACATGAGTGCCGACCACAATATGGCTGGCATGCACCACGATATGGCGCATATGGCGAGCGACCAGAAGATGGCCGACATGGAAGGCTCAACCCATTCTGACACTTCATCTACAGAACACTCATCCACTCACCAAGTGGAGGCGGAGTAAACATGTCTTTTCTCGGTAAATTAAGCTTAGATGCGATCCCGTATCATGAGCCTATCATCATGGTGACCCTTGCGGTTGTTGCCGTGATAGGCCTGTACGTCGCAGCCTTGATCACTAAACACAAAAAATGGGGCGTGCTTTGGCACGACTGGTTAACCTCGGTTGACCATAAACGCCTCGGTATCATGTACATAGTACTTGCCTTCATCATGTTGATCCGCGGTTTCTCCGACGCCATCATGATGCGTACCCAACAGGCATTGGCCACCAATGGCGCCGCAGGTTATCTGCCGCCAGAACATTACGACCAAATCTTCACTGCCCACGGCGTGATCATGATTATCTTTATGGCGATGCCATTTATGATCGGTCTAATGAACTTAGTGCTGCCACTGCAAATCGGTGCCCGCGACGTTGCCTTCCCCTTCTTGAACAACCTCAGCTTCTGGTTAACCGCGTCTGGTGCCGTGCTGATCAATATTTCATTAGGTTTAGGTGAATTCGCCCGTACCGGCTGGGTGGCTTACCCGCCGTTGTCTGAGCTGGCTTACAGTCCTGGCGTTGGGGTCGATTACTATATCTGGGCGCTACAGATTTCGGGGATAGGGACAACCTTAACCGGGGTCAACTTTATCGCGACTGTGCTTAAGATGCGCGCTCCAGGCATGAAGCTGATGCAAATGCCAATCTTCAGTTGGACTTGTACTTGGGCCAACATCCTGATCGTGGCATCGTTCCCGATCCTGACAGCCGTTTTAGCGCTGTTAACACTCGATCGTTACATGGGTTTCCACTTCTTCACCAATGATGGTGGTGGTAACGCCATGATGTATATCAACCTGTTCTGGGCTTGGGGTCACCCTGAAGTGTACATTCTGATTTTACCTGCGTTCGGTATCTTCTCGGATGTGATTTCAACCTTTACCTCTAAGCGTCTGTTCGGCTATTCCTCAATGGTATGGGCCAGCGGCGCGATTTCAATCCTCGGTTTTATCGTGTGGTTACACCACTTCTTTACCATGGGCTCGAGCGCCAACGTCAACGCCTTCTTCGGTGTGATGACCATGGTGATTGCGGTCCCGACTGGGGTAAAACTGTTTAACTGGTTGTTCACTATTTACCGCGGCCGCCTGCGCTTAACTGTGCCAGTGCTGTGGACCTTAGGCTTTATGGTGACTTTCACCATCGGTGGTATGACGGGCGTGTTATTGGCCGTACCTGGCGCCGACTACGTACTGCACAATAGCTTGTTCCTGATCGCTCACTTCCATAACACCATTATCGGTGGTGCCGTGTTCGGTTACTTAGCTGGTTTTGCTTACTGGTTCCCGAAAGCGACAGGTTTCCACTTAAATGAGCGTTTAGGTAAAGCCTCATTCTGGTGCTGGCAAATTGGTTTCTATGTGGCCTTTATGCCGCTGTATGTACTCGGTTTTATGGGTATGACTCGCCGTATCAACCACATTGATAACCCAGCATGGAACATGTGGATCTATATCGCTGCCGTGGGTGCTTGCATCATCATGGTCGGTATCATTCTGCAATTCGTGCAGCTGTACGTGAGTATCCGTGACCGCGACCAAAACCGTGACACCACGGGCGACCCATGGAATGGCCACACGCTGGAATGGTCAACCGCCTCACCACCACAGTTCTACAACTTTGCTAAGTTGCCACAAGTGTCTGATATCGATGCCTTTACCGATGCCAAAGAAAATGGCACCGCGTATCAACGCCTCAAACACTATCAGCCAATCCATATGCCGAAAAATACCCCAAGCGGTATCTTAATGGCACTGGGTATTACTGCCGCTGGTTTTGCTGCGATTTGGCACATTCTGTGGCTCGCGATTGTGGGCATGGTGGGCGCGTTTATCGTGTTCTTATTCCGTGCTTATAACAACGATGTCGACTATTACGTTCAACCCGATGAAGTGGCACGCATTGAAAATGCTCACTTAAACAATGTAGTAAGGGGCTGATATGAGTGTTGCAATCCCAGCTGATTTAGAAGTTGCTCACGCCGAGGAGCACCACGAGCACCATGACACGGGTGGCAACACCCTGTTTGGTTTTTGGCTCTACCTGATGACCGACTGCATCCTGTTTGCATCGGTATTCGCCACCTACGCCGTGCTCTATATGAACACCGACGGCGGTGTATCGGGTAAAGACATTTTCGAACTGGACTTTGTGCTGATCGAAACCGCAGCCCTGCTGCTCAGTAGTATTACCTATGGCTTCGCGTTGATTTTCGCTAAGCGCCACAACAAGGCGGCGACCCTCACTTGGTTAGCCATTACCTTTGCACTGGGCTGTGTGTTTATCGGCATGGAAGTCTATGAGTTCCATCACCTGATCGAACATGGCAACGGCCCACAACGCAGCGCCTTCCTGTCATCTTTCTTCACCTTAGTGGGCATGCACGGCTTGCACGTGACCGCGGGGTTAATTTGGATGGCGATCATGATGATTGAAGTCGCTAAAACTGGCTTAGGTAACCGCAGCATCACTCGCTTGAGCTGCTTAAGCTTGTTCTGGCATTTCCTCGACATCGTGTGGATTTGCGTATTCACCGTTGTGTACTTATTGGGAGCACTGTAATGGGCGCACATACTCAATCACATGACCATAGCCATGGCGCAGACGATCTGGCCGCCAGCATCAAGTCCTACTTAGTCGGTTTTGTGCTGTCAGTGGTGTTAACTGCCATCCCATTCTGGGCGGTAATGACCCATCACTTCGAACAATCGACGACGCTTGCCATCGTTATTGTCACGGCACTGGTGCAGATTTTGGTACACCTTAAGTACTTCCTGCACTTGGACTTCTCTAAGGAAGGCAAGATCAACACTTTCTCCTTCCTATTTACCGCGCTGATCATCGTGATGGTGGTTGGCTTGTCGGTATGGATCATTCTCGAAGCTAACGCTTTGATGATGTAACGAGACACAGCAAATGAACACACAAGCTAGATTGACATCGACGCAATGGAAAGCACGCTTCAAAGGGTATGTACAGGTGACTAAGCCTGGCATCATTTTCGGGAATCTGATTTCCGTTGCTGGCGGCTTCCTATTGGCCGCGAAGGGCGATGTGGATCTGGTCTTGATGCTGGCAAGCTTAGTGGGATTATCCTTAGTCGTCGCCTCAGGCTGTGCGATTAATAACTGTATTGACCGTGATATTGACGCCAAAATGCAGCGCACCTGCAAACGCGTCACCGTCACGGGCGAAATCCCCCTAAGCCATGTCTTGCTGTTTGGCATCGCCTTAGGCGTGCTTGGATTTGGCATCTTAGCCTTGTTCACCAATGCCTTAGCCCTGCTGTTTGCCGCGATTGGCTATGTCGTTTATGTCGGGATTTATAGCCTCTATATGAAGCGAAACTCGGTTTACGGCACCTTAGTCGGCAGCTTTTCGGGCGCAGTACCGCCCGTGGTGGGCTATTGCAGCGTGACAGGGCAAATGGATATGGGCGCAGTGATTTTATTGCTGATGTTCAGTCTCTGGCAGATGCCACACTCCTACGCAATCGCGATTTTCCGCTTTAATGACTATGCAGCCGCGAAGATCCCCGTGCTGCCCGTCGCCGAAGGGATGGCCAAGGCGAAGCACCATATAGTGCTCTATATCGCAGTGTTCGCCTTGGTCAGCACCATGCTGCCACTCGCAGGTTACACAGGCACCGCCTTTATGGCCGTGACCTGTGCCACCAGCCTCTGGTGGCTAACTATGGCCCTTAAAGGTTATCGTCAAGATGTGGATATGCCACGTTGGGCCAGACAAGTGTTTGGTTTTTCAATTATTACCATCACAGCACTCAGTGTAACCATGGCGCTGGATTTTCAAGCGGTCAGTCAAACCCCACTGTTTACCTTAGTGCGATAAACATAACCTTTATTCAAAAACAAAAGCGCTAACCTAGGTTAGCGCTTTTTTATTGCCGTATGACTAGCGTCACCCCAATACTTTAGTACCGTTTAACGACGACAATCTCAGCCATCGAAATTTATTGGACTACAATATCAAACGCCTATAAACGTTTATGTGCATTATTACAGGGAGTATTCGATGAAATTGATATCATCAGCCATAGTCTGTTTCAGTTTGAGTCCATTCGTACAAGCATCGAGTCCACCAAAACCCAATGCCGAAGCAATTTATATGGGTGGCAACATAATAACAGTGAATGACTCTGCCCCCACAGCAGAGGCATTAGCGATAAAAAATGGCCGCATTCTTGCCGTTGGCAAAGCATCGGAACTGCTAAAACTCAAAGGGAATGACACTCAAGTAATCAATCTCAATGGTAAGACACTAATCCCAGGTTTTATCGATGGTCATGGTCACGTATTCAATACAGGGATCCAAGCGCTATCGGCAAATCTGCTCGCGGCTCCTGATGGACATGTCGGCAATATTGCCGATCTACAGAAAGCGTTAAAGGTATGGGCAGGCAAAGCTGAAAACAGCAAACTCGGCATCATTCTCGGCTTTGGTTACGACGACTCACAGCTGGCGGAACAGCGTCACCCAACCCGCCAGGAATTAGACGCCGTTGCTAAGGACATTCCAGTGCTTATCATCCATCAATCTGGCCACTTAGCCACACTGAATACTAAGGCGCTGGAACTCGTAGGTTTTACCGCCGAAACTCAGGATCCTGAAGGCGGAAAACTGCGCCGCGAGGCCGATGGCAAAACCCCCAATGGCGTACTCGAAGAAACAGCCTTCTTTGGCATGCTGCTCCCGCTGTTTGCCAAGCTCAATGAAAAGGAAAACGAAACCATCTTTGCTGCTGGCATGAAGCTCTATTCCAGCTTTGGCTACACCACAGCGCAGGAAGGCCGCGCCTCTAGCGCTGCGGTAAAAACCATGTATAACGTCGCGCAGCAACAAAAGTTACCTATCGATGTGGCTGCCTACCCAGATATTCAAAGTGCACAGGATGTGATTGTGCCACCCTACTATTCTGCCAATTACAACAATGGCTTCCGTGTAGCTGGCGCTAAACTCAACCTCGATGGTTCACCACAGGGTAAAACCGCTTGGTTAACTCAGCCCTATTTGGTTCCCCCCGTTGGACAAGAGCCGGGATACAAGGGTTACCCGAGCATGAGCGATGAGAAGGCGGCGGGATATATTGAACTCGCCCAGAGCAAAGGCTGGCAATTGCTAACCCATGTGAATGGCGATGCCGCCATCGATCAGCTCCTTAAAGGCATTGAAGCCAGTGAGAAAAAACACGGCAAGCCAGATAGGGGGTTTGTCGCCATCCATGCACAAACGGCACGCAAGGATCAGGTGGAGAGCTTTAAACGCCTTGGGGTTTTCCCATCTTTCTTCCCAATGCACACCTTTTACTGGGGTGATTGGCATATGGACTCAGTGCTAGGCGGTGAGCGCGCTCAAAATATCTCGCCAACGGGCTGGGCGCGAGAACTGGGGATGATTTATACCTCACACCATGACTCGCCGGTCGCATTACCCAACTCAATGCGAGTTTACTCCGCTACAGTGAATCGTATCAGCCGCACTGGACGCGTACTCGGCCCGGCACAAAAGGCCTCTCCATTGGAGGGATTGAAATCTCAAACTCTGTGGGCAGCAACTCAATATAAAGAGGAAAAAAATAAGGGCTCGCTGGAAGTTGGCAAACTGGCAGACTTAGTGATCTTATCCGATAACCCACTGCAAGTTGCACCCGAAGCTCTTGCCGATATTCAGATATTAGAAACGATTAAAGAAGGCCAAACTGTCTATAAACGTGATGATCAAGTCAATGCTAATACCGGAAGCTGCGTAGAGTCCGCCAAATGCCAATCAATAGCAACGACAGCCATGATAGCGACAGGCTTATTGCATCACGCACATTAAACTTGGCGGCAAAATGTCGATAGAAGACTTGCGCTTCTATCGACATTTCTTTTATACGCCATTGTGAAAACTTTGATTTGTTAAAGAGTTACTTCATTGCAGATTTTACATAAACATCGAAGCGGTTTTTCTTGGTCTCGATAACCATGCTGGGCTTAACACCGGCGAGGTCTTCGGCATAATCGGGGCGCTTCACCACCACACGCTTACTGGCTAGGGCCATGGCGGGGGCGAGCAATCCATCGGCGTCGAGGTCTGCACCGACTAAGGTTTGGAAGACCCGCATTTCCTTTTTAACCAAGGCCGATTTGTCGCGGTGGGGGTACATAGGGTCGAGGTAGACGACATCGACCTCTTGCTCCAATTTGGCGAGTGCCTCGAGACTAGAACCATGGAAAAGCTGCATACGTTCACGCATCCAATCGCCGATTTCGGCATCTTGATAGGCACGGCGCAGGCCGTCTTCTAATAATGCGGCCACCACTGGATGGCGCTCTACCATAGTCACAGTGCAGCCTAAGCTTGCCAGCACAAAGGCATCGCGACCGAGGCCCGCAGTACCATCGACCACTTTTGGCGTAACGCCCTGCTTTAACCCGACAGCCTTAGCTATCGACTGACCACGACCGCCACCAAACTTGCGCCTATGGGCAACCGCGCCAGTCACAAAATCCACCACTATGCCATCGAGCTTAGGTTCATCACGCTTATGTAGCGTCAAGGTGTCTGATTCAAAACGCAATTCGAATGGCGCATCGGCATCAAACACCAGTTGCCAGCGGGCACAAATGTCCACAAGAGTTGGAAATTGCTGATTAAAAAAGACTGGAATAGGCAAAGGGATCACTGTTTAACGGGGAGAAATTGCCGCCATTATGCCAAAAGCGAGCAGAGCTGAATACTCTCTTGCATGGCGAATTCTGGGCAGCACTTAGTGTGGCTAATTTACCCCAAGGAGTATTATCCCTATAATTGCCCCATTGAATGCGGGTATTTCACCTGTACTGCTCACCTTGGAAGATCCGATGTTAAGTTACCGCCACGGTTATCACGCCGGCAATTATGCCGATGTGTTGAAACACGCTATTTTGCTGCAAACCTTGCAGTTAATGCATAAGAAAGACAAACCCTTAGTCTATATCGATACCCATGCGGGTGCGGGCGGTTATGCGTTAACGGATGAGTTTGCCCAGAAGACAGGTGAATACCTCGAAGGCGTAGCTAAGCTTTGGAATAAAACCGATCTGCCAAAATCTCTGCAGGATTATGTGGATGCGGTGCGTCACTTTAACGAAGACAATCCAGAAGAACTCAACTTTTACCCAGGTTCTCCCGCCATTATCGATATGGAGCTGGGGCCGAAGGATCGTATGCTGCTGCACGAGCTGCACGGTACCGATCATCTGCTGCTGGATGAGTATTTCGAGCAGGATAAGCAGGTAAAAGTCATCAATGGCGACGGCCTTAAAGGATTGATTGCTGCGGTACCGCCACTAGAGCGCCGCGCACTGGTGCTTGTCGACCCCAGTTATGAGATTAAGACCGACTATCAAACGGTAGCCGAGACCTTAATCAAGGCGCATAAACGCTTTGCTACGGGCGTATTTATGCTCTGGTATCCCGTAGTTAACCGCGCGCAGACGGAAGAAATGCTTGCCCGCTTAGCTGGCAGCGGTATTAAGCGCCAACTGCGTATCGAGCAGGCAATCAAACCCGACGCCAATGAATTTGGCATGACAGCCGCAGGACTATGGGTGATTAACCCACCTTGGCAACTGGATGAAATCGCGACCGACATGCTCGACTATCTTGGCAAAAACTTAGGCCAAGCGGATGGCAATGTCATCGTCAAATGGGAAGTCGGCGAATAATCGAATCCTATTGCGTTACCATCGTATGCAGCAGAGCAGCGTCACCTCCTAGGTCCGCTGCTTTTGTTTTTTTAGCATGAAATAACCTGAGCTCGGGATAAGTAGAGCCGCTGAATAGGCATCTTTTCGACACTCGTTACCCCGAGTTCAGGTTAAATAGAGAGTGGCAGTGCCGCTAGACTTTGGCGCTGCGGTAACGTTTTAGCAGAATTTGCACCCGTTCCACATAGGCTTGGGTTTCTGGATAGGGAGGAATACCGTTGTATTGGGTCACTGTGGTTGGCCCCGCATTGTAGGCGGCGCAGGCCAATGCAATATCACCATTGAACTGTTTTAGCATTTGCGCCAAATACTTACTACCGCCGAGAATATTCTCCTCCGGCAAAAAGGCATTGGTCACGCCCATCTCTTTGGCGGTTTCGGGCATTAATTGCATCAGGCCCATTGCGCCAGTGCGCGACAAGGCTCTGGCATTAAAGGCCGACTCGGCGTGGATCACGGCGCGGATAAGTGCAGGGTCTAATTGATGTTTATGAGCCGCACGGCTGATCAAACTATCGTAATTGCGGGTAAACAACCGAATGCCATTCCAGTCAATTTTGGAATCTGGGCGACAGGCAAAACAGTCATAGAGCAGGATTTGATACTCATTGGTGGTCGGCGCTTTATCGGTAAAAGCAGTGACACCATTGGCCTGTAGATATTGATAAACTTTGACTTTTTCTTGCCCAGTGTTACTCACAATACCGCTTTCAGAATAACGGGCCACAATACGGGGCTTAGGCTTGGCTTCTTCGGCAAACGCGGCCGCAACACTTCCCCAAGCCAAGCACAAACCAAGGCTAGCTATGGCTATCGACTTAAGGCAAAGTGGCGAAGAATGCGTTGCTGGCATCAAAGTCCCGTATGTTCGTTGAGTTTAAGTACTTCAATAATAGCAAAGAGTTGCTTCATCTCACGGTTTAACTGGCTAAATTCCGCCGAAAAATGAGCACTGTCGAAGATAGAGCGCATCTGGAAACGACTGCGGCGATTAGGCAAAAACAAGATCAAACGATTACGAAAGAAGGCGCATTGAATCTCCCCATCGAAGGACTTTGCCAATTGCTGCAAGCGCTCCATAAAGGCGGTATTGAGCAAATAGCGCGACTCGATTTGATCCGTTGAAAACACATCGAACTCTTTTTCGAACAGGGGATCTTCAAGCTTCACCCTTTGCAGCCCTGAGTGGTTGTCGGATAAGAAATTTGCCAGTCCGCCGCGATCCTTTAATACCACGGTATGACCAATAAATTGCTTATGGCTACTCAGCTCAACCACAGTGCCGCGAAAGCGAGTCTCGGTGCGAGTTACAGTTCGGCGTTTATTGCCGTCCCACTCCTCCACTCGCACGTCTTTGGTCAGGGTTAACTCATTGACGACTAACTCAATGCCCTTGTATTGACCTTGAATATAATCACCAAAGCTCGCCTTATCGTAATTGGGTAGCACCTTAGCCGCAGTGAGGCGATTCATGTCGAGGCGCATCTCGCGGTTGTAGATAAAATCCTCACCAAAGTACTTAAACATGATGGGATAGATTTCTTGCTGTACTTGCCGCTTAAACTGCCGAGTCGGTGTAAAACTCCAAAAACCTAATCCCAATAGGGCGACTAACGGCAGCGGAAACAGCATGAGTCCACGGCTATGCCCCAATAGCGCTAACAGCACAAGACCTGCGACGATAGCCAAACTAAGATACAAGCGTTTACGCGTAGCCTTAAGGCTGTTGACGCGCTTGGTTTCATAGCGGGCGGTGAGCGGCGCCAGTTGGGTATCGTAGTACTCCTGCAGCGACTCCCTATCCGAAGCGTCCGCCGACAATCTTACCGCCTGTCGCTGAGCCTTGATGGGACTACCTAAAATAAAGGTGAGTATATTCATTCAGTTAATATGTTTGCGGAGCCTATCTTGGCCCCGCAAATATCGAAGGATTACAGATAATCCGCCGCGTCAATGGGCGCTTTAGAGGCTTCATTCACCTCGTAGAATGGCATCACCTTAATGTTTGCCATCGACGCAATAATCGACCCGGGGAAAATCTCAACGGCGGTATTTAGCTCAGACACCGCCGAATTATAGAAACGACAGGCAGCAGAGATATGGGCTTCGACCTCGTTATAGGTTTGCATCGCCTCGAGCATAGTGTTGTCTGACTTCAGCTCGGGATAGCTTTCAACGCTCACCATCAAGGCACCCATTTTATCGTTAAGCTTCTCAGCTTGTGCAATATGCTCTTTCACCGCATTGGGATCTGTCTTGTTGTAATTGCGGGTTAATTGCGTACGTAGCTCAGTGATTTCAGTGAGTAATGACTTTTCATGATCCATAAATCGCTTAGCGATTTTGAGGATATTGGGCACAAGATCGGCGCGCTTGGCTAACTGCACATCGATCCCCGACAGGGCTTCGAGGGCGGTATTGCGCTTTTTGACTAGGCTGACGTACCAAAGGTAGGTGACGATAAAAATCAGCGCTAATCCTAATAACAGTTTGTCCATCTTCCATCCTTAGGGTTTGTTCTTAGTCTCAACGGGTACAGCTAAACATAAATGGCTAAGAATTTCATCTAAAGCGATAGCTAACGCAATGAAATATTAGCTTTAGCGATTCTGGTCAGAGCATTAAACAACAAAATAACCAGCGAGATTATTCAGCTTGGATACAGAAAAACTAGGCTATAGTGTATATGCACAACGTTAAGAGCAACCTTTTTGCTCGTGAATACTGGACTCCTAGTGAGTCCATTTTTTTATCCCGCATTTCCCCTCATAATCCGCCGCACAGCCGCAGTTGCAACATTTAAGTTTCAATTAAAGCTTAACCATCATACTTTTCGGCCAATTTTTTAACTTTCACCTTAGCGTTAATCCAACCACTTGGGCCAGACATAGCTCTGCCAAGTACGCCGCATCGATTCTGCTCCCGGGTAAAGAATGCGCTAGCAAAGGTCGACAGAGGCAAGAGAATGAGCTCGAAATCCAACGATATTCCCGTCAATTCACCACAGGCCGACGACATGAGTTCTCGCGGCTGGTTTGTCCGTTTTCTTAATATTGTCGAACGCTTAGGGAACCTACTCCCCCATCCTATTACCTTGTTCGCCCTGTTCTGTGTCGCCGTGATCTTAGTATCTGGCGTTGCGGGCTACTTTGGATTAACGGTGACCGATCCGCGCCCCGAAGGCGCCCACGGACGTGGCGCCGATGGACTTATCCACGTCGTCAGCCTGATGAATGCCGAAGGCTTGCGGATGATAGTGTCCAACTTAGTCACTAACTTCACCGGCTTTACGCCCTTAGGCACTGTGCTGGTCGCCCTGCTGGGTGTGGGTATCGCCGAGCGTTCTGGACTGTTATCCGCGGCGATGCGAGCACTCGTTATGGGCGCGTCGAAGCGTTTGGTGACGTTAACTATCGTATTTGCCGGCATTATGTCGAATACCGCGGCTGAGCTTGGATATGTGGTATTAATTCCCATGGCGGCGATGATCTTCCATTCCTTAGGTCGCCATCCCCTAGCTGGTCTTGCTGCGGCATTTGCCGGGGTATCAGGGGGATACAGCGCCAACCTATTGCTCGGTACTGTCGATCCGTTGTTATCGGGTATCACTGAAGCGGCGGCGCGAATGATCGATCCCGACTACAACGTCGGCCCCGAGGTTAACTGGTACTTTATGTTTGTCTCGACCTTTGTGATTACTTTTCTCGGCGCCTTTGTGACCGAGAAAATTGTCGAGCCGAAACTGGGCAAATATCAAGGCGATGATGCCGATGGAACCGTGCATCAATCCATGGGTAATGTCACCAAGCTGGAAAAACGCGGCCTCAAGTGGGCGGGATTATCTATGCTGGTGCTAGCGGTATTCCTTGCGCTGTCCGTCGTGCCAGAGGGTGCGCCACTGCGCGATCCGAAAACCGGTCTAGTCTCGGGTTCGCCCTTCCTCAAAGGCATAGTCGCCTTTATCTTTATCTGTTTTGCTATCCCCGGTTTTGTCTACGGCAAGGTCGTTGGCAGTATTAAAAACGATAAAGACGTTATCAATGCCATGTCACACAGCATGAGCACTATGGGGCTGTATATCGTACTGGTATTCTTTGCGGCGCAATTTGTGGCCTTCTTTAACTGGAGTAATCTCGGCGCCGTGCTAGCCGTGCTGGGTGCCGATGCCCTGCAATCCATTGGCTTAACGGGGCCAATCCTGTTCCTGTTTTTTATTATGATCTGTGGCTTTATCAACTTGATGCTGGGTAGCGCTTCGGCCCAGTGGGCCATTACCGCACCGATTTTTGTGCCCATGCTGATGTTAGTCGGCTATGCGCCCGAAACCATTCAAGCGGCCTACCGTATTGGCGACTCAGTGACTAACTTAGTCACGCCTATGATGAGCTATTTCGGGCTGATTTTGGCCGTGGCTTGCCGTTACCAAAAAAACCTTGGCATAGGCACGCTTATCGCCACTATGCTGCCGTACACCTTAGTGTTTTTCGTTGGCTGGACGGCGTTCTTCTTCCTGTGGGTGTTTGGCTTTGGTCTGCCAGTGGGACCAGGCGCAGCCACTTACTACACGCCTTAAGCTGGTCTAACTCCATCCCTAACAAAAAGGGCGTCGAAGCTAAGCTCGACGCCCTTTTTGATGTCCGAATTCATACTGGAATAAACGGCTTCAGTCGTATAACCATTCCATTAAAAAACTACAGATCAGCAAGAAAACCCCCAGATTAAACACCACAGTCTGTAATTTTGCCTTAGGCGATTTATCCTCGGCCTGACTCATCACTTGGTTGAGGGGAGTAAAAAACATATTAGGGTCGAGCCCCATGCCAATAAAAAATACTGCGACGGCAAAGAGGCGAGTCAGCTCAGGAACGGCCAGCTGCTCAAGATAAAACTCATAGGCGCCATAGGCGACCATGCCCACGGCGATACAATGGCAAACGACGGCCATGATAAGCTGCTTAGTCATAGAACCTCTCACCGATGACACCACTTTGCTCCTAAAGCCAACGCACTGTTACTCATTATGCGGCTGATAATATTCGGCGCGCAGTCTATCTCTTTTACGTTGTAGCTGCACCCAGGCAAACCAACCAAATAAAAGACCTGCCGCTGGATAAAGATAGAGTGCCCGAGCTAACTCGCCCCAAAAGGATGTATCTGAGGTCAAATAATGGATAGTGGCGACCACGACTGAAGTCATACAACCCCAAAACAACACGCCAACCACTAGGATAAAAAACCTCTTTCCCTTGGCTATGGCTTTATCCAGTGCCGCAAGTTCCTGTGCCGACATACCAAGCTCTCCATCCATTATGATTCCACCAATATGCCTGAATTGGCTAATGCTGGCTATCCATCGTAGTAACGATACACCAACAAAAAGCCCTGCATGTGCAGGGCTTTAAGAGTGTTAGGTTAGATTACTCCGCCGAGGTCGGCTTTTCTTCTTTACCTTTCTTCTCGCGCTTACTAAAGATACGTTCCACAATCACGAAGAACAACGGCACGAAGAAGATACCTAGGAAGGTCGAACTCATCATACCGCCGAGTACCCCAGTACCGATGGCGTTCTGGCTACCAGAACCTACACCCGTACTAATCGCTAACGGTACAACACCCAGACCGAAGGCGAGTGACGTCATCAGAATTGGACGCAAACGCACGCGGACCGCATGTAAGGTCGCCTCAATAAGACCCGCACCTTTCTCATAGAATTCTTTGGCGAATTCCACAATCAAGATGGCGTTCTTCGTCGCCAAACCGACCGTCGTCAACAGACCCACCTGGAAGAACACGTCGTTTGGCAAGCCACGACCATTCATCGCCAGCAGGGCACCGATAATACCGAGCGGAACCACTAGGATTACTGCGAACGGTACAGACCAGCTCTCATACAGGGCTGCCAGTACGAGAAATACTACCAAAATCGACAGAGCATACAGCGCTGGCGCTTGGTTACCCGATAAACGTTCCTCATAGGATAAGCCGTTCCACTCGATACCAAAGCCAGGTGGTAACTGCTTCACCATGTCTTCCATGATATTCATCGCCGCACCAGTACTGAAACCAGGAGCCGTTGCGCCTTGAATGTTCATGGCAGGTAAACCGTTGAAGCGTTCTAGACGAGGTGAACCATATTCCCATGCGCCCGTTGCGAAGGCCGAGAATGGCACCATGTCGCCCTTGTTGTTACGCACGTACCAAGTGTCTAAGTCTTCAGGTTGCATACGGTATTGTGCATCACCCTGTACGTAAACTTTCTTCACACGACCACGGTCGATAAAGTCGTTTACATAAGAGCCACCCCATGCGGTTGCGAGTACGCTGTTCACGTTCGCAATCTCAATGCCTAAGGCGCTCAGTTTGGCGTGGTCGATATGCAACTGATAGATTGGCGCATCTTCCTGACCGTTTGGACGAACGCCCACGAGGTTTGGATTCTGTGCCGCCATACCCAACAATTGGTTACGCGCTGCGACTAACTTGTCGTGCCCTTGACCATTCTTATCTTGCAGGTACATGTCGAAACCGTTAGCCGTACCCAGCTCGATTACCGCAGGCGGTACGAAGGCGAATACGAAGGCTTCTTTCATTTGACTGAATACGCCCATCGCGCGGCCCGCAATAGATTGCACATCCATACCTGGCGCTTCACGCTCAGACCAATCCTTCAAGCCAACGAAGGCAATACCCATGTTTTGGCCTTGACCCGCGAAACTGAAGCCCGCCACGCTGAACACCGATCTCACGCCCTCTTCAGCCAGATAGTGGTCAGAGACTTTCTCCAGCACTTTAAGCGTACTTTCTTGGGTTGAGTTGGTTGGCAAAATCGCTTGCGTGAACAAGATACCTTGGTCTTCGTCGGGTAAGAATGCCGTTGGCATGCGCATGAAGATCCAGCCCACTGCCACAACTAATGCAGCGTAAATCATCATGACTCTGAAGCTACGTTTTATAATACCAGCCACGCTCGATTCATAACGGTTCGTTAAGCGATCGAAGCCACGGTTAAACCAGCCGAAGAAACCGGTTTCGATATGGCCATGGCCCTTCTTCAAAGGTTTTAACATGGTCGCACAGAGTGCAGGCGTTAAAATCAAGGCCACCAGCACAGACAGCGCCATCGCAGAAACGATTGTGATCGAGAACTGACGGTAAATTACCCCGGTAGAACCCGACATAAACGCCATAGGTACGAATACCGCAGACAAGGTCAGACCGATACCGACTAACGCGCCAGTAATTTGATCCATCGACTTACGGGTCGCCTCGAGTGGGCTTAAGCCCTCTTCGGCCATTACCCGCTCAACGTTTTCCACCACCACAATCGCGTCGTCCACGAGCAGACCAATTGCCAGCACCATAGCGAACATGGTGAGGGTGTTGATGGAGAAGCCCGTTGCCGACAGAATCGCAAAGGTACCCAGCAATACGACAGGTACTGCGATGGTTGGGATCAGCGTCGCACGGAAGTTTTGCAGGAAGAGGTACATGATGACGAACACCAGTACGATAGCTTCGAGCAGAGTGTGTACCACGCCTTCAATCGATTTCTCAACGAATGGCGTTGTATCGTAGGGGTAAACCACATCTAGCCCAGCAGGGAAGAAGGGACGTAACTCTTCAACTTTAGCGCGAACGGCTTCTGCCGTGTCTAAGGCGTTAGCACCAGTAGCCAACTTAATCGCAATACCAGAAGCGGGTTTGCCGTTATACAGAGACTCTACCGCATAGCTTTCTGAACCTAATTCAACACGCGCCACATCACCCAAGAACACGTTCGCACCCGAAGTATCGGATTTGATGATGATCTTGCGGAATTGTTCTGGCGTTTGCAGACGGCTCTGTGCCGATACTGTCGCGTTTAACTCTTGTCCTGGCAGTGATGGCGTACCACCGAGTTGACCTGCTGATACCTGCGCGTTTTGCGCACGGATAGCGCTCACCACATCTAAGCTGGTGAGATTGTATTGGGTCAGCTTCAATGGATCTAACCATATACGCATCGCATATTGGGCACCGAAAATCTGAATTTCGCCCACGCCAGGTACACGGCTCATAGGATCTTGGATGTTAGCGCCCACATAGTCGGCGATGTCACCCTTATCTAAAGAACCGTCGGTCGAGACGAAGCCCAGTACCATTAGGAAGCCAGAGCTTGACTTGTTAACGTTAACCCCTTGAGATTGCACCTCTTGTGGTAACAGAGTCATAGCGCCCTGTAACTTGTTCTGCACCTGAACCTGCGCGATATCCGGATCGGCTTCCGCGTTAAAGGTCAAGGTAATAGACGCGTTACCAAAGCTATCACTGGTCGATGCGATATAACGTAGGTGGTCGATACCCTTCATACGTTGCTCAATCACCTGAGTCACTGAGTCTTCAACGATTTTGGCCGAAGCACCTGGGTAGTTCGCACTGATCACCACTGTCGGTGGCGCAATACTGGGGTACTGCGAGACTGGCAGGGATCGGATCGATAGAACCCCCGCCAACATAATGATTAAGGCGATCACCCACGCAAAGATGGGGCGATCAATAAAAAAACGTGCCATAGCTATGCCCTATTGTGCTTGGGTTTCAGAAATAACTTTGGGAGTGACTGGTGCACCTGGACGGATCTTTTGTAATCCTTCCACAATCAACTTATCGCCCGCTTCCAAACCGGCAGTAATACGCCATTGATTGTCGATAACTTCAGCGGTGGTTACAATTTTTGCTTCCACTACGCCTTGATCGTTCACCACCATAGCCACGGCTTGCCCCTTAGCGTTACGGCTAATGGCTTTTTGCGGTACTAGGATGGCTTGAGGATCGGTACCAGTATTCAACACGGCGCGAACATACATGCCAGGCAGTAAGAGGCCATCTGGGTTAGGGAATTCTGCACGCAGGATCACTGAGCCCGTGTTTTCATCCACACTCACCTCAGCAAATTGCAGCTTACCGCTGTGGCCATAAACAGTGCCGTCTTCAAGCACTAACTGCACGTCAGCGTTATCAGCCGCTTGCAGCTTACCTTGCTGTAATTTCGCTTTTAGGCGCAGCAATTGGGCACTCGATTGGGCGATATCCACATTGATAGGATCGAGCTGCTGAATGGTCGCCAACGTTTGGCTTTGGTTTGCCGTTACCAGCGCACCCGCAGTCACACTCGATTTACCGATACGGCCAGAAATTGGCGCTAACACTTCGGTGTATTCGAGGTTGATTTTGGCGGTGTTAATTGCCGCTTCAGCGACTGTCACGCTTGCCAGCGCTTCTTTGTAAGCCGCTTCGGCTTCATCGAAATCTTGCTTACTGATGGCGTTAGTCTTTACCAATTGTTGATAACGAGCCGCTTTGGCCTTAGCAGAAGCAAGACTTGCATTCGCTCTGGCTAAATCGGCGTTAGCGCTCACCAGTGCTGCCTTGTAAGGCGCGGAATCGATTTGATAGAGGGACTCGCCCTGCTTCACATGGCCGCCTTCGACAAAGCTACGCTTGGTAATAATACCGCTGACTTGAGGACGTACTTCGGCTTCGAGGAACGCCTTGCTGCGGCCGGGTAATTCGATTTGGATAACCTGAGGCTTGGCCGCCACGTTGATTACACCAACTTCCATACTCTGCGGCCCAGCGCCTGCTTGAGCTGCCTTATCCTCTTGAGGGCTACAAGCTGCCATCCACAACGCCACGCTGATTACTGAGGCAAGTTTAATTGTCTGCCGCATGAGAACTCCTTTAAATATTAACGCTACCGTTTTTTCACGCTTTCAAAGGTGAACTGACGGCCGTAATTATAACTAAAATCAAATCTGTTACTTATCGCATACCCTATAAGGATGAACAAGAAAGATAAACAAACTAAAGTGTAAACTAATGAAAATATTCACACCTTCGCGAATACCTTATTGATTGAATTGTTATCCTATTTAAGAAATATGTTAATAGTGGATAAGCTTGTTAGCGTTGTACGATACAAAACACTTATTCAGCCTACTCTATATCGAAAATGTTGCAAACCTGTTCGACACCACAGGCTGCTATCAAGCAACCCCTGATAACAGTCTATTCGATATAAATGACACTTATCCGACTACATTACGCCAATAAATAAGCATTTTTGCATATACCATCAGTCGTTTAGCTTGGCTTGTTTGCCCGAGCCCAATATGGCTTTCTCACTCATGGTGATGCAAACAAGACGCTACAAAACTCGAATGCTTAATTCTATTGATGTAACGGTAATGATGTATGGTTTATGTAAATTCGCTTTGAATCTACATATCAGCAGAAATGAGTGACACTCAACTCTTTGAACGCGACATTTTATGACCAAGCTTAATTGAGGGCAAATCTGAAATGGCTTTTTACACCCCATTTAATGAAACTCTGCTTCCCAAAAAACGTATTTTTATTAATTAGATCACAAACACATCTCCGGCAAACTCGGTTATTTCGCCGCTTGTTCACATTCATTCATATCTTTTCGTCATTGGTTCATCCCAAGTTGCAGCGCTATTCACAACTTATTTTTACGATAAAGGTGCGCTAACAATTCCCAATACTTTGAGATGATGATTATGAAGACTCGTACTAAATTTTTGCTGACAGGGGCGTTGCTTTCTTTGGCGGCAAGCTCCCACGGCGCCGAAGATAATCAACTCTTTGGCGGCACCATTAACGGCAACCTTAACTTTGCATCCGACTATGTGTTTCGTGGTGAATCAGAAACCTTAGACGGCGATATTCCCGTCGTACAAGGCACCCTGAGCTGGAATCACAATCAAGGCTGGTATGCGGGGGTATTTAGCTCCAACATCAAATTTGCCGACCCTAACTTAGAAATCGTTACTGCACCTTTTATTGGTAAAGCGGGGGAATTTGGCGACTCAGGTTTTACCTATGATGTGATGTTGTTTTCATACCTCTATCCCGGTGCGTCCTACTCCAACTACACCGAGTTATGGTTAAAAGTGGGTAAACAATTTGGCCGCGCAAATCTGCAACTCGAAGTCACCCCAACGGTTGATGATTGGTTTGGTGTCGATGGCTGGCACGGGGTTAACTATGCCTTGCACCCAAGCTATAGCTTTGACAATGGCGTAAAAATCTCGGCCTCTGTGGGTTATCAAGACCTCACGGGTGATGGCGCCGAAGGTTGGGGCCACTGGAACATTGGCTTGAGCAAAGCTTACTACGGCCTCAACTTCGACCTACGCTACCACGGCAGCACAGTCGACAGTGACCATAAGGTCTATGGCACTCAAACTCAAATCTTCGATGACAGAGTCGTCATTGGGATCAGTAAAAGCTTTTAATCGTTATGTGACTTACCCGTTCATCCCGCTGCTTCCCTGCAGTACTCCAATTGCTTGAAATATCGAGCCTTGACCAGCCAATTTGGCTGGTCCTTTTTTATCTAAATACGATTATCACCCACGCTACAAGCTAAGACGCGGCTAATATCCGCAAGACACCGACCCGATTCTTGCTGCCATTGATTGAAGGCTGCCTGCACCTGCTTTAGCGCGGTTTGCGAGCTAAAACCGGCATCCACCAACTTATGCGCCTTAAAATAACCTTGCACATCATCGGTTAACAAAAAGGTATCCTTACCAATGCCGCGCAGGAAATACGGTCCAGTATTGCCGCCGAGGCGAGCGCCTCGTTTCTTTAAGAGTGCCCAAAGCCCGACGATATCTTCGGTCGGCCAGTCGGCAATCAGCTTAGCCAAGCTGCCATGTTCGCGGGCGATATCATGGATCATCAAGGCATTATCATAAATCGCTTGGGTCTTCTTTAAATGGCGAATTAAGGTCGCATCCGCGGCGCGGGTTTGGATCTGCTCGGGCGACAACATCAATACCTTTTCAGGCACGAAATGAAAGAAAGACTTCTCATAGGCGGGCCACTTATTATCGACCACACGCCAGACAAAGCCACTCTGAAACACCTGCCGACTCATAGCTGAGAGCAGTCTGGCATCATCATACTGGCGAATTTCGGCACTGGTCAGGCAGCCAGGCAACAATGCTTCGAGCCCCTTTTTACCGCCCTTGCGCTCACTCGCTCTGGCATAGATGGATGAGAAACTTTCTAACTGGCTCATACTGTTACCTTTGGTTATCTCTATTTCACTGCGATGTTAAGGCTAATAGTACCGAATTTTAGCGCGAGCGGCTCATTCCGCATGGCAAACCCCTTTTACGCCACTTCCACTACTTTTAAGGGAAATCCTACAGCAAGCGCCTTGATAGCGACTAAAGTTAAGTCGTAGAGTCAAAAATGCAGGGGTTGTGGGGTCGACACCTATGGAGCTGTTCTATCATCCGTTATCACGTTATTCACAGAAGGTGTTGATTGCTCTCTATGAAAAACAAGCGAACTTTTACCCGCGGATCACCGATTTGCGCGACCCGTTAGCGCGTCAAACATTCCAGCAATTTTATCCTCCCGGCAAACTGCCGTTACTCAAAACCCACGAAGGCCAACTGCTCCCCGAGTCCAGCATCATCATCGAATACCTAGACAGGCATTTTCGAAACGGTACCGAGTTACTGCCCACCGAACCCGAGCGTAATCTTGCTGTGCGCTTATTCGATCGCATTATTGATAACGATATCAATAACCCATTATTTCAATTGGAAAAATTAAAGCATGCGCCCGAAGGGCATGAATTTGAGATCAAGCAGATAGAAAAGCAGATGTTTATCCAGTTTCAGCGCCTTGATGCCCATTTGAGCCAGAATCACTGGGTTTGCGGTGACAGTTTTACCTTGGCCGACTGCGCACTTATTCCCTGTTTAAGCTACAGTTTTGCCCACTTAAACCTGCTGGATTTAGATGAGTTAGTGCGTTACTGGCAACAGGCGCAGCTGCGCGGCGCCTGGATGCTGGTGCTTGAAGAAGTGCTACTCGCCGAAATGGAGGAAGACACTGGCATCAGGAGTATTCCCTAGTGCCAACACATTAGGGCGTGTTGACGTTTCAGGGTTATTTTTGCAGCAATTTGGCTGGCGTTTATGCAAGGCGAAGTCCGTGCGGTGTAGTTATTCTACATAAACGGACGATAACGCAGCAGAAACGTCAGCCAAACGCTGCCCGAAGGGTTCGTCTAGCAAGCTCGTTCTCTTTGTCACTCGTCATTTGAGTAGAATAACTACACGTCATTCCTCGTTTCGCGAGCACGAGCTTGCCAGAACGAACAAAATCTAATCTCGAAACGTCAACACGCCCTAGCGATTGCGTTCTTTCTTCAACTGTAAAAACGCTTTCCATTTAATGACTTCTGGCGGCAACTCGGGAGCAGGATCGGTATAACCCGCCTCTTTGACTAACACATCCAAGGGTACTTGCTTACCTTTACAGACAAACACCCCACGCACATGCACTATGCAGTGCAAGCCGCGTTCGCTCACAAAGCGTTGTTCAATATAGAAATATTTCTCGTCCCAGCCCACAACTTTGGTTTCAATCTCAAACTTTTTCAGGGGCTTGATATCGCGGATATAGGTAAATTCGGCGGCGTTAACAATCGGCATCCACTTTAATTTAAGGAAGCGCTTCAACAGCCCCATTTCGGCCAACATATAAGTGCGCGCCAGATCCATAAACGCCGGATAACGGGAGTTGGTCAGGTGGAAGTTGATATCGCAATCGCTAGGCAATGCCCGGTAAGTAATGCGGCTTGTGCCCAAAAAATCAATCTTACGGCAGTGACGCGTGCGCCAAAACAACAACCAAAACAAACGGAAATACAGATTCATATGCAGTCGCCCTAAAAATAAGAGCCACAGGCTAACAGAGGTCATACCAGAGGGCAAGCGAGATCTGGCTCACAAAAAAGGCGCCAAATGGCGCCTTTTTATGCTCAAGCATTCCTATTGAGTCTGGCTTAAGCAGCAATCCCAGAGTGGCGCAGCAGCGCATCGATACTCGGCTCGCGTCCCATAAACTGTTTGAACAAGTCCATAGGCTCGGCTGAACCGCCCATTTCGAGAATGTTGTGTAGGAAGCTACGGCCAGTGTCAGGATTGAAGATGCCTTCCTCTTCGAAGCGAGAAAACGCATCCGCCGACAGCACTTCTGCCCACTTGTAGCTGTAGTAACCCGCGGCATAACCGCCCGCAAAAATATGCGCAAAACCATGTTGGAAACGGTTAAATGCTGGCGGAATTAACACGGCTACCTGACGACGCACTTCGTCCAAGGTCTCTTGAATACGCGCCTCTTTGGCGGGGTCATATTCGTGGTGCAGTCTAAAATCGAACAGTGAAAACTCCAGCTGGCGCAACATCATCATGCCTGATTGGAAGTTTTTCGCCGCTAACATCTTGTCTAACATGGCTTTTGGTAAAGGCTCACCGGTTTCGTAGTGACCGGAGATCTCCGCTAAGGCTTCTTCTTGCCAGCACCAGTTTTCCATAAACTGGCTAGGTAATTCGACCGCATCCCAAGGCACGCCGTTGATGCCCGACACGCCTGCCACGTCGATTTTGGTCAGCATATGGTGAATGCCATGGCCAAATTCGTGGAACAGCGTCGTCACTTCATCGTGGGTAAAGAGTGCCGGTTTGCCATCTACTGGGCCGTTAAAGTTGCAGGTAAGATAAGCCACAGGCTTTTGTAGACCCGTAGGTGTGTGACGACGCACTCGGCAATCATCCATCCAAGCGCCGCCACGTTTACCCGTGCGGGCGTATAGGTCTAAATAGAAGCTGCCTCTGTGTTCGCCCGTTTCGTCGAAAATATCGAAGAAGCGCACGTCTTTATGCCAACGGTCGAACTCGGTTTGCTCGACAATCTTTAAGCCAAATAGGCGCGAGACGGTGTAAAACAAGCCAGAAAGCACTTTATCTTCGGGGAAGTAAGGACGCAGCAACTCTTGAGAAATCTCATACTTATGTTGCTGTAACTTCTCGGCGTAGAAACTCAAATCCCAAGAAGCCATTTCGCTCACGCCATAATGCTCCTGCGCAAAGGCTTTTAACTCGGCTAATTCGGCCTTGGCCTGATCCTTTGAGCGCAGCGCTAATTCGTTTAAGAATGCCATCACCTGCGCTGGCGTTTCGGCCATTTTCGTCGCGAGGGATTTTTCGGCAAAACTATCAAAGCCTAACAACTGTGCCAGCTCGTGGCGCAGCGCAAGGATTTCGTCCATCAAGGGACCATTATCGAATTCGCCCGCATTTGGACCTTGATCCGAAGCGCGCGTCACGAAGGCGCAGTAACACTCTTCACGCAGGCTACGGTTTTCGCTGTAGGTCATCACGGGTAAATAGGAAGGGAAATCTAAGGTAAATAACCAACCTTCTAATTCGCGCGCCTCGGCCATCGCTTTGGCGGCCGCCTTGGCTGAATCGGGTAAACCGGCTAATTCTGCCTCGTCGGTAATTAACTTAGTCCAAGCTTGGGTCGCATCGAGCAGTTGATTCGAAAAGCCGCTCGTCAACTCAGATAGGCGTTTAACAATTTCACCATAACGCACTTTTTGCCCATCATCTAAGCCGATACCCGAAAGCTCGAAGTCCCGTAAGCTGTGTTCAATCACCATCTGCTGTGCTTGGCTTAATTGCTCAAAGTCTGCCGATGCACGCAGGGATTTATAGGCCTCGTATAGCCCTTGGTGTTGACCCACATAGGTGCCGTATTCGGATAACAGTGGCAAACAAGCATCATGGGCGGCGCGCCATTCATCTGTGCTCACCACTGAGTTCATATGGGAGACAGGCGACCAAATCTTGCTTAACTCATCATCCACTTGCTCGAGTGGAGCGACTAAGTTATCCCAGGTAAAAGGCCCAGGGGTTTGCAGCACTTCATCAATCTTGGCACGACACTGAGCAATGGCCTGCTCAACGGCAACTTGAATGTGTTCAGGTTTAATCTGGGAAAAAAGCGGTAATTTTGCGCCGTTAAGCAAAGGGTTGCTCATAATGGTTCCTCTACAATCTGTGTAGCTAATAAATAAGGGCTTATCTGCTATTTATCAAGGCGAGAAAACCGATTGCCCCCTTCGCAGATACACCTAGCCGTATTCCACAAAGAAAAAAGCGAGCCAGTTCACAATTAAGATTTACACCAAATTTACTTATTCAATCTTGACGAGCTGATCGCAAATCAAATCCATTCTCATTAACGATCATATTCACCTGAGTTAATATCTGCACATATTCCGCATCTTTTATCAGATTGGCTTAAATATGGCAGCTTCACTTCATCCCATCCTTAGTGCCGTCGGCGTGATTAGCGTCATTTGCTTGAGCCACCCATGCTTGGCGAACGAGAGCTTAGTGCAAACCGAAGGTGTCTCAAGCAGCGTACTACCCGCAGCAACCACAGCACCTTGGACCGCGAATCTAGACTTAGGTTGGGATAGCAAATATGTGTCCCAAGGACGTAACAACCTTGAACATGGCGGAATCTATTGGATGAACGCCAGCGTTGAGTACGGCAACCTGACAACCTACGCCCTTGTCGGACGCGGCGATAGCCAAGCTTATACCGAGTGGAACATTGGTCTCGAATACGCGTTAAACCTTAGCGAACACTTAGAGGCGAATCTGGGTTATCAGCGGATTGAAGGTTATAGCAGCAGTCGCTGTCAGGATAACGAACTGTTCGCAGAATTAGCCTACACCGCCGTCCCTTGGTTAGTGCCTTCGGTGAGTTATGTGTATTCCACCGAGGCTGCAGGCTATTTTGTCGAGCTGAGTCTACACAGTTATTGGCAACTGAGTGAAAGCTTTACTCTCGCTCCTTATATAACCCAAGGGCTTGATTTTAAATATAGAACAGAAGACCACAATGGCCGTAATCACCTCCAATTTGGTTTAGAGGCTAATTATGATCTGGCCGATAATATGAGTCTCAGTGGCCATATTAGCCACAGCATTGCCCAGAACGATATTGAGCAAGAAGCGACCGCCAATGGCGACTTTAGCTCGCAGGATCAAACCTATGCGGGTGTCCACTTCAATATGAGTTTCTAAGTTTTTAAGCACGCTTCTCCGTTTGGCAAACTCTTCTGGCCCTAACTACACTCAAGAAGTCGATGGAACGACTCAGCATGGGCGAGGAACAGGGAATGTTAACTCATCATATAAAATGGCTATCTAACGCATTTATCTTATTGATATTTTATGGCTTATCATCATTTGCTGCCGAGCCAGAATTAGAAGCATTATCCAAACAAGCCGCAACAGAGCCCCTACCTTTAGGAACCCTACTCGATAGTGAAGGGAAACCACTCCCTATCCCGGCTCAACAAAGCGCCTTAGATTACCAATCTCCCGTTATCGACACCGACAATATGCCTGCGAAAACAAATACCCATAAGGCAAAGTCGACGTCATCGAAAAAGAAAAAACAGAGCCGCAAACAACAACTCGCCAGCCGAGAGAGGGTCGCTAACAACCCCAGTTGCCGCTGGCTTAATGCCCGCATGTCACAACTCGAAACCCAGATTGGCAACCGCCCCGACAAAGCCGCAAGCTATCAGACCGATGAGCTCAGTGCCCGCCAGCAGGAATGGCAATGCCTCAAATGCGGCGCAGAAGGGCCAAACCAAGACGATCACTATCGCTGCCAATATCGCCGTTAAGCTTGAACTAACCGCCCATAGCTAAAGTGGATGCGTTGCTGAGATTTTTTGCGACAAAACAAGGTCTATAGCAAAGCAACCTAATGGGCTGGTCTGCAAACCCATTCCAACCTACAATGACCTTCTGCTATTAAGCACCTCATTCTTAGAGTTAGACGGAGAAACTCATGGCTCAACATTTTGACTATATCTGCCTAGGCGCAGGCAGCGGCGGTATCGCCTCAGCTAACCGAGCTGCCATGCGTGGCGCTAAAGTTCTACTCATCGAAGCAAAACATGTTGGCGGCACCTGCGTAAACGTGGGCTGCGTGCCTAAAAAAGTCATGTGGTATGGCGCACATATCGCCGAAGCCATGAACCTCTACGCCAAAGATTATGGATTTGATGTTTCAGTCAACAAATTCGACTGGAACACCTTAGTAAACAGCCGCGAAGCCTATATTGGTCGCATCCACGAGGCCTACGGTCGCGGCTTTACCAATAACAAAGTCACCCTGCTAAATGGCTATGGCCGCTTCGTTAATGGCAACACGATTGAAGTAAATGGTGAGCACTACACGGCTGACCATATCCTGATCGCCACTGGCGGCGCACCTACTATCCCAAACATTCCTGGTGCGGAATACGGGATTGATTCCGATGGTTTCTTCGCCCTACGCGAACAACCTAAACGTGTCGCTGTCGTCGGTGCAGGCTATATCGCCGTCGAAGTCGCGGGCGTTTTACATGCACTTGGCAGTGAGACTCATCTGTTTGTGCGTAAACATGCGCCGCTGCGTAACTTCGATCCTATGCTAATCGACGCCCTAGTCGATGCCATGAAGACCGAAGGCCCAACCCTGCACACCAACAGCGTCCCACAATCTGTGGTCAAAAATGCTGATGACAGCCTGACTCTGAATCTGGAGAATGGCGAAAGCGTGACCGTTGATTGCCTGATTTGGGCCATTGGCCGCTCACCCGCAACGGGTAATATCGGCTTAGAAAACACCGATGTGCAACTGGATAACAAAGGCTATGTAATTACCGATGCGCAGCAAAATACCACCCACAAAGGCATTTATTGCGTGGGCGATATAATGGCGGGCGGTGTGGAACTGACTCCCGTTGCAGTTAAGGCCGGTCGCTTACTCTCCGAGCGCCTATTCAACGGCATGAGCGATGCCAAAATGGATTACAGCCAAATCCCAACCGTGGTATTCAGCCATCCTCCGATTGGCACTATGGGCTTAACCGAGCCAGAAGCCCGCGCTCAATATGGTGATGATAATGTAAAGGTTTACACCTCAGGCTTTACCTCAATGTATACCGCCGTCACTAGCCACCGTCAGGCCTGTAAAATGAAGCTAGTCTGCGCGGGTAAAGAAGAGAAAGTCGTGGGTATTCATGGCATTGGTTTTGGTATGGATGAGATCCTCCAAGGATTTGGCGTCGCCATGAAAATGGGTGCCACCAAAGCCGATTTCGATGCCGTTGTCGCCATCCACCCCACTGGGGCAGAGGAATTTGTGACCATGCGCTAAGCGCATGACTCAAGCCTTAAATCAGGCTCAATAGCCTGTGAATGTTGCATTTTATCGAAGCGGTTCTGATATTCTCAGCGCCGCTTTTTTATGTTCAACGCTAAGCCATCAAGCTTATTTATCCGCTCTTAACATCCCACTCTTTCGCCCCAATTTACCATTAAAAGCACAGGTAAATTTATCAGTATTCAAATCAATTTCTCTTGCTTTACACCAACCAAAAGTATGCAAATTGGGCATTTCAACTTGATATCTTACTAATAAAGAACTTATTATAGTTATAACACTAACTATTATTCATCTTAAATAAATCAAGGAGGCATTATGTCAGCTCAGCATGCTGCAGATGAAAACCCCATCTCACAGATCATCCGTTCCACCCGGGAACGCCTTCATGGAACACTACAATATTTCTGCCTGTTCGCTATTCTAAGTACCTATCTCTTTGTCATTTTGAAACCGAGCTTCATTCAAAATAACAAAGCGTTAGGAGGAAAATAATCGATGAATTCCCTCTCTTACGTTTCATTGGCAATTTACTTTATTGCCATGCTCGCTATTGGTTTGTTCGCCTATCGTAAGTCGACCGATGATGTCTCTGGTTACATTTTGGGTGGCCGCCAAGTGAGCCCACACGTCACGGCACTCTCGGCTGGCGCCTCGGATATGAGTGGCTGGATGCTGATGGGCCTGCCCGGCGCCATGTTTTTAGTGGGGTTTGAAACCCTGTATATCGCCCTCGGATTATTAATTGGTGCTCTAATCAATTATCTTGTAGTCGCCCCTAAATTGCGGGTCTACACAGAGGTCGCCGATAACGCGCTGACGATTCCTGAGTTCTTCGCCAAACGCTTTGGGCAGGCCGATAACAGCATTCGCATTATTGCCGCCACCATCATAGTGATCTTTTTCACCCTCTATACCTCGGCAGGATTAGTCGCTGGCGGCAAGTTGTTCGAATCCGCCTTTGGACTGAACTACGATATCGGCCTAGTCGTCACCTTAGCCGTCGTGGTGTCGTACACTCTGCTGGGGGGATTTTTAGCCGTTAGCCTCACCGACTTTGTGCAAGGCTGCATTATGTTTGTCGCCTTGGTGTTAGTGCCTTTCGTGGCATATCAAGAATTTACCAGCGCAGATCGCATGATGAACTTTGCCTATCAGTCGATCCCGCATTTTACCGATGCTATGCAAAATGTGACCCTGCTAGGCTTAATTTCCAGCCTGTCGTGGGGACTCGGGTATTTCGGCCAGCCGCATATTATTGTGCGTTTTATGGCGATCCGCTCAGTCGCCGACATTAAAACCGCACGCCGCATCGGTATCAGTTGGATGACAGTGACCATTATCGGCGCCTTAGCGACGGGCTTGGTTGGTATCGCCTACGCCAATAAATTTGGCATGAAGCTTTCGGATCCTGAAACCATCTTTATCGTGTTTTCAGAGTTACTGTTCCATCCCTTAATCAGCGGCTTCCTGCTGGCAGCGATTCTCGCAGCCATTATGAGCACGATCTCCTCGCAGTTATTAGTCTCCTCGAGTTCGCTGACCGAAGATATTTATCGCACGCTGTCGAAGAAACAAGCGAGCGAGCAAGAGATGGTAAAAATGGGTCGTTACGGCGTCGCAGGTGTTGCCATTGTCGCAACGCTATTCGCGCTTGATCGCTCTAACAGCATCCTCTCCCTTGTGAGTAATGCGTGGGCAGGCTTTGGTGCCGCCTTCGGTCCGCTGGTGCTGTTTAGTTTGTATAAAGCCAATCTCACCCATAAAGCGGCGATTGCGGGGATTATTTCGGGTGCGCTCACGGTACTCTTTTGGATTTATGCCCCCGTGCTTGCCGACGGTAAGGCATTGAGTAGCTTAGTGTATGAGATGATCCCCGGCTTTGTTGTCAGTAGCACAGTGATTTATCTGGTGAGCAAGTTCGATAACGACCCGTGCGCTAAAACCACTAAGCAATTCCATCAGGCCGGCCGTGTATTGGCCGAGGAAAGCTAAGGAGGCGCAATGACTGACTCTCCCCGTAAACGTATCGTCGTCAAAGTGGGGAGCGCCTTAATCGCGCCCCACAAGCAAGGTTGCAGCAGCCATTATCTCTTGGGTATCGCGCAGTTTATTACTTACTGCCGCGTCCAAGGTATCCAAGTGGTACTGGTTTCGTCCGGCTCGGTTGCCGCTGGGTGGCATCATTTTGAGGGCCAAGCTCAGCCGAGTGTCACGGTGAAAAAGGCCATGGCGGCTGCGGGTCAGGCGGATATGATGGCGACGTGGAATAAGCTATTTGATTTTCCTACCGCCCAACTGCTGCTGACCCATGGCGACTTACGTAATCGCGAGCGTTATATCAGTATTCGAGACACGATTTTTAGCCTGCTCGAACACGGTTTAATGCCGATTATCAATGAGAATGACGCCGTGACCGCCGACAAACTCAAGGTTGGCGATAACGATAATCTCTCGGCCATGGTGGCGGCTGCGGCCGATGCCGACACCTTAGTGATTTGCTCGGATGTGGATGGACTCTATGATCAAAATCCCCACGAGCATCCCAATGCCAACTTGATAAAGCAAGTCACTGAAATCAATGCCGATATCTATGCAATGGCGGGAGGCGCCAGCAGTGATGTTGGCACCGGAGGCATGCGCACTAAGATCCAAGCCGCCGAAAAAGCCATCTCCCACGGCATTGAAACCTTTATTATCAATGGCTTTAATGCCGATTCCTTTAGCCAACTGCTAAAGGGGCAAAATCCGGGCACCCTCTTTACCCCCTACGAAAAACCGATGCAGGAGCATTTGCATTGGATGACCCACACCTCGCAGGCGCAGGGCGAAGTGATCGTCGAGGATGATTTTGACCTCGCACTCGATCAGCACAGCGAGCAATTAACCAGCGATGATGTGGTTGAAGTCAAAGGGGATTTCTCAGTGGGCGACACCATTCTAGTGCGTAAAGGCGATGGCACTAAGTTGGCGAAAGCCAAATCTAACTACAGCAGTTGCCTACTGAGTTTTATTACCGAGCAGGATGATCAGGCGTTTGCCAGTGAATTCCAGCAAAAAACCGGCCCCATCATTTCCGATAAGAATATCGCCATTCTTAAATCCATTTGAGTGGAGAAACTATGAGCCTAATTAAACAAATATCTGCCGATGCCGCCCATGCGGCCCGCACACTCGCCCAACTCGATGAGTCGCTTAAAAACACCGTATTACTGGATATGGCGCGCTCATTAAGGGAAAAAAGTTATGAAATCCAAAGCGCGAACCTAATTGACGTGCACCGAGCGACTCAGGATAACTTAAGCCCTGCAATGGTCGATCGCCTCACGCTGAACCAACACCGCATCGAGGCGATGGCGCAAGGAATCGAAACCATCGCCGCTCTGCCCGATCCCGTTGGGCGTGAGCGTTTTATCGGTAAACGCCCCAATGGTTTATCTATCAGTAAGATGCGCGTGCCACTCGGCGTGGTGTGCATGATTTATGAGGCGCGCCCTAATGTCACCGCCGATGCCGGCGCATTGTGCTTTAAATCCGGCAATGCGGTGATCCTGCGTGGCGGTAAGGAAGCGCTACACACCAGCCAAGTGATCGCCAGCATTTTACAGGCGGTACTGACCGCCTATGGCTTGCCTAAAGCACTTATCAGCGTGATCCCCGATCCTGACCGCGCCCTGATGCTCGAACTGATGCAACAACGGGAATTTATCGATGTGATCATCCCTCGCGGTGGGGAAGGGCTGATTAATTACGTCACTGAAAACAGTAGCATTCCGGTTATTCAGCACTTTAAGGGCGTGTGCCATTTATATGTGGATAAAGACGCCAATCAAGATATCGCCTTGGATTTGCTGCTCAATGGCAAAACCCAACGCACAGGCGTATGCAACGCCCTCGAAGGCTTGTTAGTGCATAAGGATATCGCGCCGCGATTCTTGCCCCGCGTCGCCAAAGCACTGGCCGAGCATCAAGTTAAAATCAATGCATGTCCTCCGGCCGCCGCGTATTTCGACGCCTGCACTTATATGGCAGAAGAAGATTTTGGCCAAGAATACTTGGACTTAGAAATCGCCATTCGCCAAGTCGACAGCTTTGAGGTTGCCACCCAACATATCGCTAAGTTTGGCAGCCACCATACCGAGGTGATTTGCACCGACAATGAACTCACCGCCGCCCGCTTTCAACGCGCAGTGGATGCCTCGGTCGTTATGGTGAATGCTTCATCGCGCTTTTCCGATGGCAGCGAACTCGGCCTCGGCGCCGAAATCGGCATCGCCACCACTAAGCTACATGCCTACGGCCCCATGGGACTCGAAGCCTTAACCACTGAAAAATATCTAGTTTCAGGCACAGGACAGATTAGGGCTTAGTGTGATTAGTCGAACAGCAATAACAGATTATCTGCTCGCAAATGATTAAGCACTGGCATTCCAGTGACACGCCGTGGATATATCCCTATAGGCTCGACGGCGGCATCCATGCCGCCAACGGTCACTTACATGCCAGTGCTTAATCCCGTTAATTTCGGTGTATTTTTGTAGCTTACAATTTTTACATTAACACCAAACCTTAATAAATTGTTGGCTCTAAGATGATTTATGGGTGTAGATAAGCGCATCTTTCTATTTATCAAAAGACACTGCTAACTCTACCCAGTTTTTATAATCTGACTTATGAGCAGTAAGTTCCATTAAAACTTCTTGAAAATAATACCCCGCACTCTCAGTAGAAGAGCCCGATCTTCCTCTTTGAATTCTCAAGTTCTTTTTGAACTGGTCTCGTTCTGATGGCTTCCAGTCTGAACAGATCTTATTCATATACATTAAAATGATATGTAAATTTATCCCATCAGAAGGAAAGTTACTGTATCTCTCCTCCCTAGGAAGGAAAGTTGACTCACTACTTTTAAAAAATATTGGAAAAATATCATTTCGACAGTTTAGACGCTGAACAGATTGACCGAAATTAGCCTCTTTATTAATTGATTCCAGCCATTCTTCATATAGTGAATAATGCTTGTCTCTCAATACAAACAGAATTAACAACAAATAAGGATTTAATGTTTTTGTTGTATTGCTTAATACTGCTATAAATTTATCCATTAGCTGTTCAGTTTCTCTCAGCGAGAGTCTAAATCTATCCGCCACAATAGAAACCACACGAGTAAAGTCATCTAATTCAGCTAGGCTAGGTACAAACTCCTTCCAATTAGGATTATAAGTGACTTTACTTTCAGAAATATGGCTTACAAATTCATAGCGAGAAAGCTCGGTTAATGAGTAACGCCGCCTAAAGAACCGACCTAAATAGGTTTGAGCATCAAAGCCTTCACCATAAACAGCTTTCACCGCATGCTGTAGTTGTTCAGTATCTGTCGCCACGATAAAGGCAATATTATCTAATTCAAAAAAGTGTTTAACAACCTCTAACATTTCTACGGCATAACTAGGTCGACAGCGATCGAGTTCATCAATAAAGATAAAAGCAGGTGCTTTTAAAGCACCTTGCTTATGTGCAATGACTGCAGTAATTAACGCTTTAATTTCATTTCGCAAATAGTTGACTGACTGCAATTTATCGTTGTGGTCTTTTACTAAGCATTGTGCAACTGCGGCCGCAGATTCACTTAAAGTATCAGAAATGAATTTGTCATCACCTTTTGAGTCTCCTTCAATTTTAATATCATCTAAATTCAAACCAACAGCCTTTTTCACCAATCCTTTGAGTAAAGCAGGTGCAGCTGCTTTGATAAATCGGGCTGATTTTTCAGTAATATTTGACAGAATTTCATTTTCAGCAGGCAATTGCGCACTTAAAGCATTTATCAAAGATGAAATAACGGTAAGCATAGGATCATCAGAGTAATCCTGCTTCCAAGCATCAATGTAAACAACAGGGTGTCTATCTTTAATGCTCTCAATCCAGCGATTAATAAAGTAGGTTTTACCCGAGCCCCACTTCGCATTTAGGTTTAAAACATAGCCACCATCGATAGCATTAATCGCCAAATAATTGTGTAAAAAAGAAGCGTATCTAGCGCGATCTAATGTATCCCTTGGAAATAGTTCAGTTCCTTCTGTGCATAACACAGGCTCTTTCCAGTTAAAATCTACAATATCATCAGACATAAAATCCCTTTTTATTAATCAGTTACTCATACTTCAGAATAAAGTCGTAATGTGTGCACTATCAACTCAATGAGCAATACAGACACCTGAGTTCGCAGAGTTAAGCACTCTCGCGGCAGTGACCGTTGGCGGCATGGATGCCGCCGTCGAGCCCTCAGGGATGAGTTAATGGCGTGTCACTGAAGTGAGAGTGCTTAATAGCAGCCATTTACTAAACCCTATGCAAAACTTCGCGGCATAGTTTACTCCACCCCATCACACTGCGATTTACCCGCTTGATAACAGCTGGGTTGCCGTGGGCAGACGGCGCCGCGGGAGCAGATAAGCCGGGCATCATTTTTAATACCACGTTCAATCCAGTTGATATTCAATATCTTAGCTACGCTGACCAGATCGCTTTTAATATGCTTAGGAATCGCGACTGAGCCGCCGCCAGAAACACAGGCGGCTTTTAAATCATGGGCGATAGAGAGTGCATCTTTGCCTTGGGCTTCAATGGCCGGATTCAAATCGATACCGGCACAGAGCACATGGGGGTTGCCCGCCGAGTCTTCGACCTTAATCGACTCGCAGCAGTAAATCCGTGGCTCATTGCCTACATTTAAAATTGAAATTTGCGCGGAGGTCCCAACTGAGGGCTCGCTGATCATTCTAAACACCGCCCAGTGCTGGCAAGGGTCTTCCACCAGCCGCATATTGCCCCAAGGCAGAGGAATACCATTGCCTCGGTAAACGGCTTTGAGTTTGCCCGGCGCATAGGCATCAAAATAATGCCAATGGGGATAAGGCGATACGACCGTCATCCGCCGCATGGCGACCGAAGCCGACACTTGCAGCTGTTTATGCACCTCAATTTCGTAACCGTGGCGGTCGAGCAATTGTCGATAGGGCACCTTAGGGCATAACAGGGCTCCGGCAAAGAAGCTGGACTCAAAGTCGCGCCACGCATGCAAAATATCCTGCGCGTTCAGGGTATTAGACTGCATGGTCACTTCTTCATCCATCTCCAGTTTTCGGCCAGAAATCATCACACTCTTAAGCCCATCCTTGTTGTGCAACACACAATGGCCGATATGGGCGGCGAGATCGTACTTCAGTCGACTGGGGCGATTTTTAAGAACTTTATTGATGTAAATCGTGCTGGGTGGCTCGAAGAAGGAGGTCACTAACTGATGGGAGCTTACGCCGCGCTCGTCGATAACTTCCTGGGGAGTGCTATCTATCCATTTGATTTTCAAGCCTACGCCCTTGGCGATATCCAGCATCTCCTCGAGGGATAAGGGCATACGTTTTAACCCAACCTCTTCGGCGGCACGTTCAAGATCGGG
The DNA here is from genome assembly GCF_019457435.1 of Shewanella sp. FJAT-51649. Classification (NCBI taxonomy): domain Bacteria; kingdom Pseudomonadati; phylum Pseudomonadota; class Gammaproteobacteria; order Alteromonadales; family Shewanellaceae; genus Shewanella; species Shewanella sp. FJAT-51649. Next base: position 4,729,021 of record NZ_CP080411.1, read on the forward strand.
GAAATGGTTTTGATGGTGTTCCTGATGGGCGCGGATTAATAGATGGGCGAATTGCCGACCCGAGATCCCAGTCTGGGATAGCATTTCAGGGATGGCAATTTGCAAAATATCATTTGAAAACAAAAAGCTGGGTTCGAGCGCCATGCCGCTGATCCCACCACGGCGGCCCTTATCCGGCGTGATAGCACTCTCCTCGGGTACGTCGTCTAAAAACCAGTCAACGTCCTTTTGAAAAACCGTGGCAATCACGGCCAACATTTCGGCACTGGGCACACGTTTTCCGCGTTCGATCATCGACAAATATGACACAGAGGGCGCACTGCCCGCATCGACGCGAATGCAACGTGCCGATAAATCTTCCATGGTTAAATTGTTACGTTTCCGTAGGTTACGTATTTTAGTCCCTAGGAAATGTGACTTTCTCATCAAGCTCTGGTCATTGCGCATTTTGTAAAATTCACATTGTAAAATTTTTATTGTGAAATTGTAGTCAAAAAAAGACTAGACTACAAATTAAGCAATCGAGGCAGGTTATCCACCTGACACGGCTTAACCATTAACTCTGTCGGACAAACCAAATTGAAGACAAATGTTGAACCATTAGAAGTGAAATCAAGGCCCTAATTTTTAATTTGAATGTGTAGAGGATGCAGCGATGAATATGTCAATTATCAATAGCCACCAGATCCAACCGAATCTAAACAGCTTCATCGCAGAAGAAGTGCTTGCCGTCGCCCAAGTGAACGTGGCCGAGCATGAAAAACTTGCCCAGGCGAAGCAGTTCCTCGACCGTCATTTCCCGCTCGATGCGGGTTCGCATCAGGATGTGATCAGCTATGTAGTTTACTACCAACACCTGCTGGCATTTTTTGCCGACGGCAGCCACAGCGGATTACGCCAAACCAAGCAGTTTGTTGCCTTCAACGGCACTAAAGATGCGCCAAGCGCCATAGTGTTGCAGGATCAAGGCTGCCATGTTGAGTTATGTTTCGATCGCACTGGCATGATAGGCGCACGGGATTTAGCGAATTTGGAAGATGTGCAAATCGAAGCGCCCGTTGAGTTAGCCGCCGAACCCACAGAGACACGCAACACCACCTCGCGCCACTGGTTAAGCCTGTTACATGCAGGAATGCCAAGCGCTAACGATATTCAAGACAAGCTGTTTACCGCTAAAGACGGTGGCGACTACAATCTGCAACGTATCGTGAATCTCTAAATTCCGCATATTTTCCCGGGAGAGCTGCCGTCGGCGGCTCTCCTTTTTTTACTTCAAACCCACCAGTCCATTAAGACTCAATAAAATTGACTTACAAAATAAATTAAATTGATTTTATTGAAGCTGAGCCCAATCGTTATAATGCCCGTCTTTGTCAGCGTCCCAATGCTTATTCGAGTATCTATGCCTATGTGGATGGAGCTAAAAACCCAAGATTGGCACGATAACACTCAGTCGCAAACCTAAGGCGTTATGAATTTTTCATCGATAGTCTCGCAACTTAAGCAACCCCATCGCCTTGTGTTTATCTGCGCCGCACTGCTATGTCTCGCGCCTGTTATCTCATCCCCCATGGCGCTTGTGCTCGGTTTTACCTTGGCCAGCCTAGGTTGGGTGCCAAACGACTGGAATATCGCCGCCCTCACCAAAAAATTGCTGTCCTATTCGATTATCGGCTTAGGCTTTGGGATTAACTTCAACGCCGCGATTGAGGCCAGCAGCCATAACCTCGGATTGATTGTCGGCTCGATTATTTTTACGCTGATCTTAGGTTTTGTGGTGACTCGCGCCCTGAAGTTTGACCCGATCACAGGCCACTTAATCGCCTCTGGCACCGCCATCTGTGGCGGCAGCGCCATTGCCGCCGTATCGCCAGCGATTAATGCCAAACCAGACCAAACCGCCACCGCATTAGCCTGTGTATTTGTGCTCAACTCGGTGGCTTTGTTTTTATTCCCCGCCCTCGGGCATTTGCTCAATATGAGCCAATACGATTTTGGCGTGTGGAGTGCCATCGCGATTCACGACACTTCCTCAGTCGTCGGCGCGGCCTCTGCCTATGGTGATGAAGCACTTAAAACCGCCACAACCATTAAACTGGCGCGCGCACTGTGGATTATCCCCATTGCCCTTGTCAGTGCGCTGATCTTTGGCGGCGATAAACGTAAGCTTAACCTACCGTATTTTATCGGATTTTACTGTTTAGCCATCGCAATCGCCCATTGGCTGCCGCAGTTTCAGCCGCTCTACGACACGCTATTTATGGTGTCTAAACGTACCTTAGTTCTGTGTCTGTTCTTGATTGGTGCGGGGATTACGGTGCAAAAAATGCGGGCGAGCGGCCCTAAGCCTTTGCTGCTGGGCGTGGTTCTGTGGGCGGCGATTGGGGCAACGTCTTTAGGTTATATTCTGTATTTTCAATAAATTGGATTTAAGCTAAGCGGCTTAAATTGACACACTGATACGGGAAGCCTACTCGGCGTTAGGTTTAATTCGCCAAGCCAACCCCAGTACGCCTAAAAAGGCGGAAAATTCGATCAGCGAGCGGAGTAATCCTGTGGTTTGCGTGGATGCAACCAAGGCAATAAGGCAAAACACAATCAGCAGCGAGTTTTTCAATTGCATCCTCCGACAAACTTAGGGGATGCTCATTATTGTTTAGAACCAAAAAGCCAGCCAATATCGATTTTCAATAACAAATAGCTATAACAACTAAGCCTGAGCGTTTAGCTTAAGCGGCCTTATGGGCGCTATCGGACTCGTTTGCCACCAGTTCTTGGTTATGTTTCTGAATAAAATCCTCCATAAACCAAGCACAAAAGGTGTGGCGACCATCAACGGCGGCCTTGCCATAAATGGTCGACGCCTGTTGGCGCACCGTTTTCTCTTTTGTCTGTCTCACTTCGGCAATTTCTTTAAAACTCAGCCCTTTAAGCAATAAAAACGCGACTTGCTGCTCGCTCTTGGTAAAACCCCAAGTATCAAACTGATTTGCGACGGCTTGGCTGTATTCCTGTCTGGCAGAGCGCATTTGGGTCGACATATTGTCGATTTTTTTATCGGCGTACTCGAGGCGTTTTGCTAAGGCTTTAACTTCGCGCGAGCGGCGAATTAAATCGTAACTGAGGTAGATGGCCCCGACTGCGGTGAGCACTAAGAGTATGGCTTCCTGCACTAAATGCCATTGCGGAATGCCTAATTGAATGTCGGAACTAATGTCAAAAAGCTTAAAGCACATGATGAGTGCCAGCAGACCAATAATGACAATATCCTTCATTTAAAACTCCTAAATAAAAGCAAAATCAATCAATTATTTTATGGGACATATGTACCATAGGCGGATTTATGATACAGGTCCCCGACGACTTTCAGCCGTCAATCCCTACACTGACAGCATTGTTTAATACCACAGAATCATGTCATGTCTGTCAGTTCGTCTTGTATCAAGTTATGTCTGTTGACCAGCTTAGTCGGCAGTAGTTTCCTGTGTCTTGCTGCGGAAGCCGAACTTTCCCAAGCGCTGTCGAGTAGCCAAGCTAGGTTGGCTCATATCACTTCGTCGAATACCCAATCGGCACATTTAACCAGCTCGACCTGGCTCACAGGCCTGCCGAGCATCAGCTTAAGTCACCTCGGGAGTTTGGATAATAGTAACAGCTACGAGCAGGAACTCTCAGTCAATTTGCCATTTAAATCCCCCGCGCTACACAGCAGCGATAAGCAAATAAAACAGCTCGCCGAGCAAATTCATCAACAACAAACGGCGTTGCAAGGCTTGTATCTCTCGGGATTATTAAGGCAGAGCCTGTGGGAATACCGCCTAAGCGAAGTCAAACTGTCGCAGCTTGAGCGCAAACAGCAGTTGCTCGATAAACTCCATCGCCAGCAAAAACAACTGACCGATGCGGGGGAACTGCCACTGGCCAACACTCTGCTGCTGGAGCGGGAAAGTGTCGATATCGCCTTAAGCCGCGCCGACATTCTGCAGCAACAATCTCAATCTTTAGCCCTGTATCAACAGCTGACGGGCCAAGACCGAATGCCCTGCGCGATAGAAGAAACTGACCGCCCGCTTGGTAAGGGCGCCGAGGCCTTAGCCCAGCACCCCCTATGGCAATTGTTGAAGCTACAACAACAGCAACATCTGCTGCTGATCCAAACTCAGCAAGCGGGTGAGCGCGATCCCTGGACCGTCTCTCTCACGGCAAAAAATACCGCGGATACGGGCGTAGATGATCAGCAGTTAGGCATAGCCGTGTCAGTGCCCTTAACCTTAGGCTCTGCGCTGTCACAGAGCGATTTATCCCAATGGCAACAAGCAAATACCGAGCAAAGCCTCAATCTTGACCGCAGCGCCCTCGAGCTTAAAAACCAGTGGGATCAATTAGTCCGCCAACAAACTAACCTCGTCGAGCAACAGCGCTTACTCACCCAAGCGCTCGCCCTCAGTCGCACCATTACCGAGGAACTCGCCAAAGTAAAAGATCAAGATCAGGTGAATTATGAAGTCTGGCTGCGCCGCTATATGGAGGCGCTCGACACCGAATCCCGCTTGGCGCTCAACCACGTCAGCTTGCAACAACTGCATTCTCAACAACTCCAAGCCTTAGGAATTTCATTATGATGGCCAAGTACGGCGCATGCCTTCTCTGTTTATCCGCGAGTGTTGTAGGTTCGGCGCAGGCCGAAAGCTTAGCCATTAGCGCCTTAGGCAATCTCGACCTCAGTTACACCCAGCCACAAAGAGTCGCCAGTTATGAGGGCAGCCCACTGCCGGCGCAGGTTGAAATCCTCCCCGGCAATGATTATTGGATCAGCACGCCCGAGAATATCCAGCAGGTGCACTTTCTCGTCGGCCAAGGCCAGCGCGTCAGTAAAGGCCAAGCGATAGTCAAACTCACAGGGCCAGAAGTGTTCCACTACCTCGCTCAAGTCGAGGCCGCAGCTAGCCTGTATCAACTCGCCAAGAGTCGTTATGAGCGCAACAAACCTTTACTCGCCAATGGCAGCATTAGTGCCGAAAAATGGCGTGAGATCAGTCAGGACTATTTTACGACTCACCTCGAATACGAGCATATGCAGCACTTTATGGAGCGCGTCCACAGCACGGATGCGGCTACCGACTCCTTAGTTGTCGCCGCGCCCGTCGACGGTATCGTTAAACTTAATGCCATCAGCGGCCCTTATATGGCGGGGGATCAGCTGTTTTCACTGGTGCCCAATAACAGCATCCGCGTCAAAGTGAATGTGCCCACGGGGCAGTCCCATTCCCTGTCTGCCATCAATATTAATCAATGCCATATCGCAATTGAGTCACTGTCGGCGATTGCCGAAGGCGCCTTTGTCACGGCTTGGTCATCGGCAGTGCCGCAGGAGTGTAACTTATTGTTAGGCCAACAAATGACTGTGGTTCCCGAGTATCAAAAAGCCGTGTATTTACTGCCCAAAAACAGTGTGTTTAGTTGGGAGCAAGACAGCCAAGTGTTTACTCAGTCCGATAATCAGCTCAATGCACTAACGGTCGATATCTTAGGTTCGACGCCAGAGCAATATATTGTCGCCAGCGATCAAGATTTGAGTCAGCTACAAGTCCTATCCCAGTCGGTTGCTGCGGTGAAAGGCATCATGCTCGGTTTAGGAGGCGAATAGGATGCTCACCTCTGTGATCCGTTTTTCGCTCACTCAGCGGCTCTTTGTGCTGATAGTGGCGCTGATCCTCATGTTGGCTGGTGCACGCGCTTGGTTTGCCATTCCCTTAGATGCCTTTCCGGATATTTCCCCAACCCAAGTGAAAATTATCCTCAAGGCTCCCGGCATGACGCCGGAGGAAATCGAAGCGCAGATTACGGTTCCGATTGAAACCGAGCTGCTCGGCATTCCGCAGCAATCGATTCTACGCTCGACCACTAAGTACGCCATTAGCGATATCACCCTCGATTTTGAAGAAGGCACGGATATCTATTGGGCGCGCCAACAGGTGAGCGAGCGCCTCTCGGCGGTCTGGGACAGTTTTCCCGAAGGCGTGAGTGGCGGCGTGGCGCCCATGAGCACGCCACTGAGTGAAATCTTTATGTTTTCACTCGAAAACCCCAATCTTTCCCTGCTGGAGCGACGTCAATTACTCGAGTGGGAAATTCGGCCGCTGCTGCGCACAGTACCGGGTGTTGCCGATGTGAATATCCTCGGCGGTTATGCCAAGAGTTTCAGCATCAGCCCCAATCCTGCGGCGATGGCGGCTGCGGGTGTAAGCTTTGCCGCGCTGCAACAGGCGATTGTGGAGAATAACCACAACGAAGGTGCCGGTAAGCTCACCATAGGCACTGACACCATCATAGTGCGCTCCGAGGGACGCATCGATGATATCGACGAGCTTAAACAGCTAGTGATCAAAGCCGATAATGCTAAGGTCTATCGCTTGCAGGATCTCGCTGATATCCAGATAGGCCACCTTGCGCGCTACGGCGCAGTGACTAAGGACGGTAACGAAACCGCCGAAGCCTTAATCATTGCCCTAAAGGATGCTAATACGGCACAAGTGGTTAACAACATTAAGGAAAAGCTGGCGCAAATCAGCCTAACTCTCCCCGAAGGCAGCCAGATAAACACCTTTTACGACCGCGCTAACCTGATCAATACCGCCATCGAGACCATCTCCAATGCGCTATTCGAGGCAGTTGTGCTGGTCATCGTATTGCTGGCGCTGTTTTTAGGGAATGTGCGCGCCGCGTTAGTGGTGTCCCTGTCGTTGCCGCTGGCTGCACTGTTCACCTTTTTGATGATGGACCACTTCAATCTTTCCGCGAACCTGATGAGCCTCGGCGGCCTCGTTATCGCCATCGGCATGTTGGTGGATTCCTCCGTGGTCGTGGTTGAAAACATGGTGAATTTAATTGCCACTAAACAGCGCTTGCCGCGTTTGCACTTGATCTTTCGCGCCACCAAAGACGTTGCCATTCCCGTAGTCTCAGGCACGGTTATCGTCATCATTGTGTTCTCGCCACTGCTCACCCTCAGTGGTTTAGAAGGCAAACTCTTCACCCCAGTCGCCATCACCATAGTGTTTGCCATGCTGTCGGCGCTGGTGTTATCACTGACCGTAATCCCCGTGATTGCCTCGTACCTAGTCAACGAAAAAGCCGCGAAAGAACCTAAGGCCATCGAAAAGCTCAAGCATCTTTACCTTGGCAGCCTAAAAGCCTGCTTTGGTTGGCAAAAACCTTTTATGCTCATTGCCTTTAGCTTGCTGATTGTCAGTCTCGGCCTGTTTAGTCTGGTGGGGAAAACCTTTATGCCGACCTTAGATGAGGGCGACATTATTCTCCAGTTAGAGAAATCCCCTTCGATTTCCCTCGACGCCTCCATCGCTATCGATAAACAGATCCAGCAAACCTTGCTAAGCCAAATCCCCGAAATTAAGCAGATGGTGGCGCGCACCGGCGCCGATGAGATTGGTTTAGATCCCATGGGACTGAACGAAACCGATGTGTTTTTAGAGCTGGCGCCCCGCAGCGAATGGCGTTTTGCGACCAAAGAGCAGCTTATCGATGCCATCCGCACTGTGCTGCTCAAATATCCCGGCGTGAACTTTAACTTTACCCAACCGATACAAATGCGTGTCTCCGAAATGCTCACAGGCAGCATTGGCGATGTCGCGATTAAAGTATTCGGTAATGATATCGAGACCTTAGGCAAACTCACCGGAGAGATAGAGCAACTGGTCACCGCCACTCAGGGCAGTGTCGACGTTAAGATGGCGATGATTGAAGGCAGTCCTTTTATCAATCTCACCTTAGATAACGAGCTGGCACGTGGGTTTGGGATGAGCACTATGGAGTTTGCCCGCTACCTCAAGAGCCAACTCGAAGGCGTGGTCGTCACCGAAGTGCTGCAAGGGAAGAAGCGCACGCCCGTGCTTATCGCTAATAATCAGGCGCAGATCAGCAACATTAACGAACTGCAAAATCAGTTATTGGTGATGCCAGACCATTCCCTAAAACGCCTAAGTGATGTGGCCGTTTTGAGCTATAAACAGGGCCCGATTCTGATCGAGCGGGAACAGGGAAATCGCTTTTCGGTGATCACCACCAACGTCCAAGGGCGGGATATTGTGGGCTTTGTGGAGGAGCTAAACAGCAAAATCGCCAAGGAAATCAAACTGCCCAGTGGCTATAGCGTTAGCTTCGGTGGCGAGTTTGAAAACCAGCAGCGCGCCACCAGCAATTTGTTGCTGGTGATCCCTATAGCTATCGCATTGATCACTTTGATTTTATTCACCACCTTCGGCTCTCTAGCAAAATCGGGATTAATCCTCGCTAACGTCCCGTTCGCCATGATGGGCGGTATCGTCAGCTTGTATCTCTCGGGGGAATACCTCTCGGTGCCCGCCTCGGTAGGTTTTATCGCCCTGCTGGGTGTCGCCGTGCTTAACGGCGTGGTGATGGTCAGTTATTACGAACAAACCAAATACTTATTCGGTAGCCTCAGGGAGCGAGTCGAACAGGGCGCCGCCCGGCGACTCAGGCCCATTCTAATGACAGCCACCACCGCCATGTTTGGTTTGATCCCCTTAGTGTTCGCCACGGGCCCAGGTGCTGAAATCCAAAAACCCTTGGCCATTGTGGTGATCGGTGGATTGCTCACATCGACCATTACGACCCTGTATTTACTGCCCATGTTGTATTTTTGGCTGGAGAAACGCCGATGAGCACAGAACAACTGCTAGTCCTGATCGCCCAAAACGATATCAAGGACGATATAGTCGACACCCTGATTGAGTTGGAGTTTTTATCCGGCTTTAGCTTGGGCAATATTTGCGGATTTAGCCGAGAGCACAGCCATTTCAATATCAAGGAACAAGTGGAAGGTTATCGGGAGTTTTGTAAGTTTGAGATTATGCACCCTGCAAGCCAGCAAAGCGCCCTGCTTGAAGCACTAGCAAAGGTCTGTAAACACAACCCTTGCCGTTATTGGATTATGCCCATCTATCAAAACGGTACGCTTTCCTAACGATAAAGGACATACGGAACCTGCTGTATGCTAATACCAATCACATTAAATATCTAATCAGTTCAGAGCCTCACAGGCATCTCAATCCAAGGCGCATTGACGAAGAAATGGTTATTCCCTTTTAAGTCAATGTAACACGGGAGTGAGATGCCTGTGAGGCTCCCGAAGGGCGGGGTTGAACGGGCTTTATACTGCGTTTAAGGCTTTCGACAGAGCGCCACTATGTCTTCAAGCCTTCGCCTTGTCTAAAGCCCGTTTAACTCCCGCTGAATGAACAGATATTTAATACGATTGGTATAACTACAGAATCGGTGTTGGACGACGCACTAAGTAAGCACTGGCGATTGAGAGAATGCAGTAAGCGGTAAAGAAGTAGAATCCGCTCTCAAACTGCGCCTTGGTCTTTAGCATTTCGCCCATGCCACCCGAGGCATTGCCTGCCAAAAAGGTAATGATCAGGGCCACCACAAACACATCGGCCATCGACCATTTCGCCAGCGCAGACACTAGATGATGAATGCGCCACTGCAGCGCAACCGAACTCACGCTTTGTTGTACCAACATCAGACTGAGTTTCACTGCGGGGATAATGATACTAAACAGCATCACCAGTCCGGCCACTAAGCCATTGCCAGAGTTATATAATTCGGTGACTGTGCTCCAAATACTGCGGGTTTGCTGCAATACTTCTACCTCACCCCTGAGGTTGTTCAGCCCTAACAGGCCACTGACCATATTCAACATGCCGCGGGCACTGTCGCGCCCCGAGTCCTCATCGAAACTTTGTGCGACCTGCTCAATCCCTTGTTCGGTGAGTTTGGCCTTATCTATGCTGCCATTGAGGCTCAAAATGGGTTGAGTCACGCCGGGAATTAACAGCGCTAAAGACAGCAGAATAACGAGAATCGGAAGGAGAGAGTTGCGTACACTATTCATAACTGGGCCCTAGAAAAACTTTGGCCCAGTGTACGGCCTTTCCCCTTATCGGGGCAATGAATGGCACCTGACAACTTGGCAGATATCAGGTGCAACGGCGCGCATTAGTAGAAGGGTTTAGGATCGATATCCAGCGAGCTAGGTGAAACGCCGCGTTCAATATGCAGCTCCGACTTGAGCAGATCGACCATAACCACCTCGGTATAACGTTTTGCTTTTAAAGAATAAAAACATTTTACGATCGGGTGTAATGCGTCCCTGTCCTTCGAGGCCCAGACGATACCTACGCGTCCGTCGGACAATTCGACCAAAGAGCCGACAGGATACACGCCGACGCAGCGAATAAACTCGTATACCAGCTCTTGATCGAGGTGGAATGGCGTCAGACTCAGTAGGATCTTAAAGGCCGCCGCTGGGCTCATGGCCTCTTTGTAGCAACGAGTGGCGGTTAAGGCGTCGAAGATATCGACAATACAACTCATGCGACCATGGAGCGGGATTTCCTCGGCCTTTAATCCCCGAGGATAGCCACGGCCATCGAGCTTTTCATGGTGCATCAGACAAACGTCTTTACTGACCTGAGATAAGCCTTTTGTTTCGTTCATAATTTCAAGTGCATACACTTGATGCAGCTTCATATGTTCGAATTCTTCAGGGGTGAGTTTGCCAGGTTTGTGCAGGACTTTGTTATCGACCTTGATCTTGCCAATATCATGCAAAATCCCGCCGACCGCCATTTCCCGAAGAATCGAACGGTCGAGTTTAAGGTATTTACCGAAAGTCACCAGCAGGAAGGCCACATTCACTGAATGCTCAAGCAGATAAGCATCCTTTGAACGCAGTGCTGACATGCATCTCAGCGCATCTTCATCCAACAAGACCGATTCAATCATGCTGTCGGCGAGGGCTTCGAAGGGGGCGACCTCTATCGCTTTGCCTTCAAAGGTTTCTGACAAGACTTTGCGGATCAAGTCTTTCGCTTCGGTCAAAATGACCTGTGCCTGCTTTTGCTGATTCTCGCGGGTTGCTAACGGCTTTTTAACTCCAGCAGACCCATCGTTACTGGCTTTGCGCTTAAAACCGCAATGTTCGGCCGAACGTTCAGTGTCGACCCAAACAAATTTGATCCCACTCCTCGTTAATTTAGCAATCGCATCCTTATGCTTGATTTGTCCTGCATTCGCAATTGCGAGCCGACCTTGATCACTTTTGTCTATCGCGCTGACAAACATACCCAGTGTCAATTGCGACACGGGCAATTTGATTAGGTCAACTGATTCTGCCGACTCACTCATATCTAGCAACCCCAAGGCATAGAGAAAATGACTGCTATTTACTACGCAGCTTGCCGCCCTATTGGGCATATTAGCTGTGACTTATCTCTTGGTAGTATAGGACAGTTTATCCTGCATTCTAAGCCGAGGGAGGGAAAAGCACCATATGCTTTGATGACGAGCATCAAAGAACCAGATAAAAACCGAGCAGAATGATGGGGTATTGCTCAGTTAAAGGCTAATTGTTTAATAATACTGTATTTTTTAGCATCATACATTCGAAGCTTGTTACCATCCAACGGCGATATTGGCAGTTATAGCAGGAGCGCATTTCATCATCGACCTGCTCATCTTCATCGTCGGGTGCAAAGCGAGAACACAGCTGTGCCGCTCGCCTCGCTTCAGGATATTGCTGCAAACCCGCTCGAAAAATCCAACGTTCGGTCTCGTATTCAAACTGTTTGAGAAGGTCCTGATTCATCTTCACCTCAATAGTCCTGCAATGCTTGTTTGCCCGCATTACGCCACTGCTCACCGTCACGGCTAACTAGCAATACAAATTGATGCTCAAGATAAACGGCCTTCACTTTGCCTTTGAGTTGAACCTTTTCATTCGCCGCTAAACGGGTTTTATCTGTGCTCATTACCGCATCGAGGCCTGTCTGCTCGAGAATGTCTGCCACAGTTAACTCGAGGGACACTTCCTCAAGCTGACCGAGTTTAATTTGCCCCTTAACGCGCCCATCACTGCCCATTAAACGCAGCCCTAATCCCGCCAAAGCACCAATCACGCCCTGGCCAGTACCACCGTGCTCTGAGAGTTGGATCTGTAACTGCTCGGCAAGTTGATAAGCGGCCGCTTTGGTGATCACTTCGCGCTTGGCTCTGAGCCCAAAGTCCATCAGCGTATTCACATCATAGTCGGAATCGACATCCAAAATTGCAATCCCAGGATCCGCCTTAGGCGCAGATTCGGCGACTAGATGCGCGACCGCCATCCGATGGATCTCCGCCTGCGATAATGGTGACAGCAACGCAAAACACATGGCGCTGTTGTGGGAGGTGTAAGGAATATCTGGATGCACAAACAACTGATGCCGCGTCACAAAGGAAGCCCTGCCACCCGAGTGCTGCGCGAGCAAATGTGCAATTTCCTCGGCTATCTCGCCTGTGCCCTTAGTGCCAATGTCGTCGGTATCGTCAATACAAATAAGCCAATTTTTCATCAGTATTCCTAGCAATTAAAACTTGTCACGGTGGAGGAGATCATGGGCCTTAAGCCTATGCAGCACAGGCGGCACCAGCAAAGCACCTAAGGTGGCAAAGAATCCGCCCTTAAGCACGCTAGCGCCCCATTGGATAAGCACAACGTCGAAGGCCATGCCCGCCAACGCATTGGTAAGCGCCACTTTTACCGCCCAGGCCATACAGCCAATAATGCCTAAAATCACGCAGCGCCAATGCAGGCTTAATGTAAGCGGTAACAGTAAAGCCACGAGATCCATCGCAATCGCCGGCAAGATAAACTTCAATAAAATCATCGGGCCGCCCTTGCCGACACCGAGCGCCATGGCGACTAAGCCTGCAATCCCGCCACAGGCAATCATGCTGCCGAAACGCCCAAGCACGCCGTAGCAAATCAAGTAGAAGAAGCTCATTAAAAACATGCTGTGACCTGAAATCCCAAGCTTGAGCCTTAACATTCCCGTCAAGGCCACCAGCAAGGTGGCGCAAAAACCAATAAACAACGAGTCCTGTAGACTCAGAGGGAGTTTTTTCTTCATTTTTTGTCTCTCGGTGAGTGCCAATGGGTGACACGCGAACTCTTGCCAAAGTGACGACTCTGGGCCGCAATCGCCATCTGACGAGATAATTTAAGTAATTGGATTAATACGGGAAACAGCACGCAGTACACTAGCTCAGGCCAGTTTTTGGGATTTCGCAACGCCTTAGGGGTAATGCGTGCGCCGCGCAGACATTGGATCTGGTAAATCTCACGCACTTCGTCCGCCATAAAGGGCAGCAGACTCAAGGAAGCTGCCACCACAAAGGCCCATTTAGTTGGCAAAAAGGCACTTAACACTTCGCCGATACGCTCGGGCGCCGCCGTAATACACAACCACCAGCCGGGGATAGTCGCTAGAATAATCCGCCCGACCACCACGGCGCCTTGAGCCAAATGGCCAACCCCATAGAGCAACAGATACAGACTCAAGGTAATCGTCAGTTGAATCGCACCGAGTTTAACCACCCCCATGATGCTGCCGCGGCGCGCTAAACCATGGAGCACTAATAAGCCGTTTACCACCACCAGCGGCAGCAATAGTTCGGCGGATAACACAAAGGCGCAGGCAGAGAGCACACAGACCAACAATAGCGATAGCGCGCATAGCGTAGTTTCTTGGCGTTCGCGACTCCAACGCCTGCGGGCTCGTAGTCGCCAGCGACGGCAACTAACCCACATAGCGCTCCTCCATCCCCATGGCATCTTCCGTCAGCAAGCCATTGTGTAAACTGAGCTGCCTAGACACGGCACTATGCTCCACCACTCTGTGACTGCTCATTAGAATCGCACAGCCCTGCGCCCTAAGACGCTTGAGCAGGAACCACACTTTTCGGTAATAGTGCTTATCCATGCCAGCAAGCGGGTCATCGAGTAGCAGTACCTTAGGTTGCAAGCAGGCCAAGGATGCCAAGGCAACCAAATGCTGCTGCCCGTAGGACAATTTATGGGGAGATTGTTCGGCAAGCGCCATCAACTCGAGATCGAGCAGCATTTGCTCGGCACGCTCTTTAGGGAGTTCGAAACGATTCAGGCTAAACTGCATCTCGGCTAACACGCTGGTTTCAAACAGTTGTCGACTCGGCCTTTGGATTAATAATCCTAACTCGGCACCATAGATGCCCAATTTAGGTTTACGACCTAAGACTTTGAGCGGCAAACGCAGCTTTAGGTTGAGCATCCCGGCTAAGGATTTTAGTAGGCTAGTTTTACCCGAGCCATTATCCCCGACCAGAGTCACTATCTCACCCGCATGTAACTGAAACCCCTGCGGACAGCTAAACAAGGGCTGGCTACCGTCGAAACAAAAATCGAATGCCTCGGCACTGACCAGCACTTTACCAACATGAGCAGAACCCCAAGGTTTAACTGGCGTATCAATCGGTTGAGTATCGCTAACTGTGTAGATGCCTGCGGATAAACAGCCAGCCTCCAATTGCCAATAATGCTGGATAATCTCGGCAAACGCCGCCGCATTATGCTCCACCAGCACCAATGCCATGCCTTCGGCAATAAGATTGCGCAGCACTACCAATAGCTCAGCCACACCCAGATCATCGAGCTGCGCCCATGGCTCATCGAGCAGCAATAAATGCGGCTCGCACACCAGCTGAGCGGCGATCATCAAACGGTATTTTTGGCCAAGAGAAAGGGTACTGACTTGGGTATCGAGCCGCAGAAACAACCCGACGCGTCGCAGCGCTAACTGCACCTTAGGCAGCATATTCTCGGCGGGAATGCCGAGATTCTCTAAGGCAAAAGCCACTTCGGCTCCCACGGTTTGCCTCAGTAGCTGAGTTTGAGGATCCTGCATCACTAAGCCAGTGACCAGCTCGGGATGACGCCAAATATCACCCTCATGCGGGCGATTCTGCACGCCCGCAAGCAGGTTTAATAGACTCGATTTACCCGAACCCGTTGGCCCGCTGACACAATGGCATTGACCAGCGCTAATCCCTAGCCTGACCTCCTGCAATACAGGGGTTAATTGGCTGCCATAGTTAAAGCTGACACCTTCGAGCTCGAGTAATTTCATCTTAAATTTGCCAGTTCACACCCACAAAGAACTGACGGCCAGCCTGAGGCAGGGCTTCACTCTGGTAGTAGTTCTCATCCAATAGGTTAGTGGCGCGCAGATACACTTCTAACTTATCGGCGATCAGCGGCTGTACTAAGTTAATGTCCACTAAGGTGTAGTTATCCAGCGACTGCTGTTGATACTGGTTCTGACCGTTCACTTTCACCTGAGTCGCATAAACCTGATCGAGGATACGCTCCACATTCAGGTTAATTTGCGTCTCGAAGGGGAACTCGTAACTCATCTGCCAGCGCAGCTGGTGACGAGGACGGTATTGCAGCGCATCTAAGGTATCGTCGCCTTCCATTTCTTTCGAATCTAAGAAACTGTAGGAGAAGCTCAGATCTAAATGCTCAATCGCATGGTTGTTAATTTGGAAATCAATCCCTTTGAACTCATAGCGCCCCATATTTTGATAGAAACCATCGGTATCTTTGGCGATATAGTTCTTCGCATCCGTGTAATAACCGTAGAGCGAGAAGTCGGTGCTAGCCGGTAAGTTTTGCTCCAGACCTAGCTCAACATGTTTAGATTCTTCCGCTTCTAGCTCACTATTGCCCGATGATTGCGAGTACAGGTTCACCATAGAGGGGAAACGCACTTTACGGGCCACACTCAGGCTCAAGCGTGAATCGGGTACCACCTGCCAATAGCTAGAGGCCATTGCCGAGTAGTTATCATCCGTACCATCGGAGGTATCGAGCGAATGGAAGGCGCCACCGAAGGTAAAGCCATAGTTATGCTCAGATTGATACTGATATTCGGCCGCAGCGGTATATAACCATGCAGAATCGTTTAGGTTTTCAGCACCGCCGGAACCTCCACCGCTACCCGTGCCACCACCAGAGCCTGTTCCGCCACCGCTACCATTGCCACCACCAGAACCTGTTCCGCCACCGCTACCAGTGCCACCGCCAGAGCCTGTTCCGCCGCCACTACCTGTGCCACCGCCAGAGCCTGTTCCGCCGCCGCTACCTGTGCCACCGCCAGAACCTGTTCCACTGCCGCTACCTGAGCCGCTGCCAGAACCTGAACCTGTGCCCGAGTTATTCCCCGTGCCACTGCCAGTATCGCTTGAGTAAGTATCGACGACTGACTTCCAGCTCTGTTCTTCAGCAATCAAAGACGTGGTTAGCAGCCCGGCCTTATGGAAATCGGTGATCAGCTGTAAATTGACCCCTTGCACCACGGAGCGGCCATCTTGAGTTTGCGTCAATGCCTGATAGGTTTCATCGGCATAGGCGGCTTCTAAGGTATCGCTTTGATTGTGATAACCAAATCCGCGCAGGGTAAAGGTATCGTCAAACTGATGGGCTAAGCCAAGTTGGAAAGTATGTGAATCGTAATCGTCGGTACGTTCATACTTAAGTTTGCCGCTACCAGTACCATCACGGGCAGGTTTGCCCCATTCACCATTGCGCAGTGCCATGTTGGCAATCAACTGGGTCTTATCCGATAACCAGTAACTGCCTTGGGCATAGACGTTGGTGACTTCTTTATCTGAGTTCGCACGTAGCTCACCGTCTTGATATTGGGTCGGCTCGAAATCATTCGACATAGGGTAGCCATCGGTCTGTTGACGGCTAACACTCACTAATCCCTGCCAATCATCACCCGAGCCAGCGGCGCTGATATCGCCGTTGAAGGTATTGTCTTTGCCCGCTTCCAAGCGTCCAGACAGAGCAGGCGCAGTACTGCCCTGCTTAGTAATAATATTGATCACCCCACCGGCACCGCTTGGGCCGTACAGCACTGAGGTCGGTCCGACCGACACTTCAACCGAGGCAATTTGGCTGGTTGGGATCACGCTTGGGTCGAACTGACCATCATCGGCACTGCTCATGGGCACACCGTTCACCAGTAAAGTGACATGGCGTGTCTTAAAACCACGAATATCGACCCTTGGAGTACCATCACCGCCCACACGGATATATACCCCGGGCACATTCTTCAACACTTGATCTAAGGTCTGCGCACCTAAAGCGCGGATTTCGGCTTCGTCTATGCTCCAATGGGTGGTCGCCAATTGCTCGGCATCGGCACCTTCGCCATGGACGACAATGACTTCATTCACATTCAGCAGGGGATCGCGGGCGATTTCATCGGCGTTGGCGGTAAAACTCAACCCAATCGCAAGCGCTAAGGACGACACTCTAAAGGTGGTATTTCTGGTAATCATATTATTGTTGTCATACAGGAAGTTTAGGATGTGCCCCCTATTGTGGTCTGAGGAATTTCCGTCTCAACTGAAAAACAATCAAAAACCAACTCAGATCGACTAATTGCAACAAATGGAAAACGCCATCTGTCACAAAGAGACAAAATGTCCAACACAGACGACGGTATCGACAAAAAGACCCATCTAGGTCACATTTTTTAGCGTCTCGAAATGAGACTATGGCAAAAGTCACACACTCGTGGGTTGCATCTTGACACTCGCGGCCTCGGCCTTTAATTTGAGCGAAAGATTCTTATTTACACGTTCTCACCCACTTGGTGTAAATGACTTTAAAAAGAATGGATTAACTTATCGCTGACTGCCGGAACTTCAGCCACCACCTTCATCTCGTTACCTTTGGAGTTTTATTTGCCCGCTCACGCCCTGTCTGAAGACCTTAAGTCTCTCATCGACAAACTTATTCAATTGAAGCAGGTTCCACCGACGGAGCCGATAGTGCAGTTATCCTTAACAACTGTCTCTATCCCTTTGATTTCGTGGTTGGCATCCCAACACCAATATCCGCGCATTTACTGGCATGGGCGCGACAAGGTTGAAGAAGTGGCGGCAATTGGCGCCTGCAAAGACTTTAAGTTTGAAACCGGTGTCGACGATAAAACATTAGCGAACGTCTACGAACAGCAGCGCGCCTTATCCAGCAATCCTGAGATCCGCTACTACGGCGGCGTGGCGTTTGACCGCAGCATCGAATCTTGGCCCGAGTTTGGTAACAGTCGCTTTGTGTTACCGCGTATCGAATTTAGGCGCAGCGACAATCAGTTCAGTTTACGGGTGAATCTTAACTTTGCCGATAGCACTCCAGAAGAGGAAATCAATCGCGCCATTGCCGCGATAGAAGCCGTGCAGCCGGCTCGTCCGCTCACACCGCCCAATAAACTTGCACTGTTGAGCCGCACCGATATTCCCGATTTTCCGCGTTGGAAGACCTTAATCGAGCAAGTTGTTGACCCCAAGTTTAACCAAGAGACGCCCAAGGTGGTGCTGTCGCGCCACACAGAGCTTGAGGTCAATGCACAGGTCGATCCTTGGATGGTATTAGCCTGCTGGCAGGGGCGTAATCCGAATAGTTTCCAATTTGGCTTCCAATTTAGCCCTGAGCGCACCTATATCTCCTGCTCGCCAGAGCGGTTATTTCGCCGTCGTCAGCAGGAATTGTTTACCGAGGCGCTTGCTGGCACCACTGTACGTGGCTTAAACCAAGAAGAAGACACGGCACTGGCCAACGCGCTGCTCGAAGACAACAAAAACAGCATAGAAAACCAGCTGGTTCGCCGTCATATCGTCAGTATGCTCTCCCCCTTGAGCCAGCATGTGGGCGCCGAAGAAACCGCGACGATTTTTAAGCTAAACCATATTCAGCATCTCCACCGCGCCATTCGTGCCGAGTTAAAGCAGGACGTGAATGACTTCCAATTGCTACAGGCTCTGCACCCAACTCCAGCAGTGGGTGGCCTTCCCCGCGAGTCTGCCATGCGCTTTATTCGCGAACGCGAAGGCTATATGCGCGGTTGGTACGCTGGTGCCTGTGGCTATTTCAATAAGTATGAGAGTGAGTTTTCGGTGGCGATTCGCAGCGCCTTGATTGAACCCGGCAAGATCAATCTATTTGCTGGTGCGGGGATTATTGCAGGCTCAGATCCCGAGGCGGAATGGCAAGAGCTAGAGAATAAGTTAGCGACGATTATGTCGATTCTGATTGAGCTTTAAGCTACTGATAAACACTAAAATCCCTTTGCTTTGGTCTCAGTGTAGAGCCTATTTTGCTCTCCAGAATCGATAAGCTTTTTATGTGCCATATCAAACTGTTGCTTTAACATTCGTCCTTTATCGGTATTCGAAAACGCAAAAAAAGCTTCCGCCTTTAACACCCCTTGTATCACCACAAAGTTTTGCGGCTCCTTCATTTTTGGCGCTAACGCTAAGATATCCGGCTGATAATCTAAAACGGCATCGACTCGTCCCGCATTGAGATTATTCAACATGTTAAGCATATCGCTGCTTTCTTCGTAATACATTGGCGTTGGAGTGAGCATATTGAATCGATAGGCCAACATGGCTTGAACTTTACGATAGGATAAACTTTCAATACCAATCCAGCTGGCCGCGATTGCCGGCGTCACGGCCGCATCAATACTATCGACCTCGACGGGATTTTCACTCAGCAAACTCTGTTTCACGTCGCCTCGATACACGCTGAGGATCATATCGGCTCTGTTGTGCTCAATCAGGTATAAAGTGCGGGCAAAAGGCATAAACTGCACATCGAGTTGCCACTCGGGCGCAGGAAAAGTACGTTGCAAAATATCGAAGTAATAACCCGTTTCATCGGGATTCGCGAAACCTTCCCAAGTAGCAGTAACCAAATGAATAATCACAGGCTTACTCGGCGTAGCGAAAGCACACAAACTCAAAAAGCTTAAACACAAGGCCGTAAGGAATGATCTCATCACTTTCTCCTCCCCCATTTATTAAGAGTGTAGAATAGTTTCTATACCCATGCTGTGACCATATCGATCACTCGCGCTTGGAGAGAGCAGCTAAATTGCTTGGAATATAAACAGTAAGCTTGCATCTTCAAGCCTGGTCACTATAATGGCGACCCCGATTTCAGCACGCTGATTTTGGGTAAAATAACAACAGATCATTTAGCGGGTTCCCTCACCCCGCCCTACACAACTAAAAAGGCCACATATGTTAATGTTAACCCCTGCGCAGCTTCGCCGCGCACTCCTGCTATTAGTGGGATTTCATATACTGATTATTTGCGTCAGCAACTACTTGGTACAACTACCGTTTCAATTGTTTGGTTTTCACACCACTTGGGGCGCGTTTAGTTTTCCCTTTGTCTATCTCGCGACCGATCTCACAGTGCGCATCTTTGGACAAACACCCGCCCGTAGCATCATCCTCAAGGCCATGGTGCCCGCGTTGATGATTTCCTATGTCATGGGTGTGGTATTCCATCAAGGCAGCTTCCAAGGGATTGATTCCTTAAGCCAATGGAACACTTTTGTGTTTCGCATCGCCTTCGCTAGCTTCGCGGCTTATTTGATTGGTCAGCTGATGGATATCACAGTCTTCGCTCGCCTACGCCAAAGCCGTTCTTGGTGGGTCGCGCCTGCGGCATCGACCATTGTCGGTAACTTAGTCGACACCTTAGTGTTCTTCAGTGTCGCTTTTTATGCCTCGACAGACAGCTTTATGGCAGCCAACTGGCCCGAAATCGCGGCCGTGGATTACAGCTTCAAATTACTCGTGAGCTTAGGGTTATTCCTGCCTGCCTACGGCGTCCTGCTGAAGGTCTTACAAGACAAGATCTTGCAAACCAGTCCACAAAAATCATTTTCCTGATTAACTCAACTGGCCAGACCTGTTATAATTTGAGCAGTTTTTTGTTCAGCCCCACTGTGTTTATGCGCATTTGGGGCTGATTTTCTGTGAGAGAAAATTATGTATTCAATTGAAATCAAAGCACTGACAGCTCTGACACCTGAGTTGACCACACAGCTTATCGAACTGAGCAAGCAAATCCCTGAACTCGACCGCCCGCTAACGAGCGAAACCCTCGCGGAACGTCTCTCGGACAAAACTAGCTTGATTCTCTTAGCCTATGTGGAAGGTGAATTGGCAGGCTTTAAACTGGGATACGAGCAGGCAGATGCCGTGTTTTACAGTTGGTTAGGCGGTGTCGCGACCGACTTTAGACGTTTAGGTCTGGCACAGAGCCTATTGGAATACCAAGAAACCTGGGCGAGCCGCCAAGGTTACAAGCTGATCCAAGTAAAAACCATGAATCGCTTCCCTGCCATGCTCAATCTGCTGATTAGAAATCAATATTTGATTACTGAACTTAAGGCCGATCCACAAAGCCTGATCGACCATAAACTGCATTTAAGCAAGTCGATTGCGACAGCTTAAAAGCGATTTATATAAAAATGTGCATTTTTTGCGAGAAATAGCTTGCAAACCTAATTGAGAATGATTATCGTTAACTTGCGTTCCAAAACTCATCTTTAACACGGATGACTGGTAATCTGACGTTGTTAAAGTGCTCCTGAGTTTGCAAGCACGACATTGCTCACACACACTCTTTTGTGGCCGGATTCATCATCCGGCTTTTTTTTGCGTTTTATTCAGTAAATCAATCCCATAGTTTTTCGAACACAGTACTGCCTATGATGAAATTTCAGTGCTTTGGCCAGAAAAATGTAAGCCATCGTAGGGGTTGTTTTGCTGATCTTCCTTCGCCTCATGGTACAAGCCAATGGTGAAGATAGATCCCTTACCCAGTACAGAGCTCACTTCAATGGTGCCGCCGATTCGCTTGATAATGCCGTAACTTAAGGATAAGCCAAGGCCAGTACCGTCTTTACGTGTGGTGTAGAAGGGATCAAAAATCCGCCCTAGCTGCTCAGGGGCAATCCCCGAACCTTCGTCCTCAACCTCGATTTTCACCCCAATCGGCATATCTTGTTGCAGCCAATCATAGGTTCGCACCCAAATCCTACCTTTGCCATCCATCGCATGGGCGGCGTTAACCACAAGATTAATCAGCACTTGCAACAACTGCGGGCGATTAACCTGCACGGGGCAACTGGCGTTCAATTCAGTTATCAGCACCACTTCTTGTTTTTGAATCGAGTGCCGCACTAATACCAGCATTTCCTCGATGATAGGCGTAATGGGATGCATCTCTAAGGGGGCGTTAAACTCACCTGGACGACTGTATTGCAGCAGGCTACGGATAATAGTGCTAATGCGGCCAACCTGTTGGATAACCAGGTCGATTTCTTCTTTTACCGACTCAGCATTATCCCCAAGCTCATAACGCAGTAACTCCATATTCCCGAGGATCACCGCCGTTGGGTTGTTGATCTCATGGGCAATCCCTGCGGTTAGCTCACCCAGCGCGGTTAACTTTTCATTAGTCACTAACTGCTGACGAGTCTCATTGAGCAGCGCCACGTTGCGCTGTAACTCTAAGGTCTTGTCCTGCAGGCTTCGAGTTCGCTCCTCGACTTTCATCTCGAGTTGTTCGGCGGCGGCTTGGATTTGTGCGTTGCGCCGCTGCAATAAGTCGAGCATACGATCGAACTGCTCGGCAAGATTCGATAATTCGTTATCCCTGTCCAGCCCCAAGGCGCCAATACGCACATTGCGCCCAGACTGCACCGCTTGCACCACATGGTGAATGCGCTCTATCGGCTGCAACAAGCTGTAGGCGCCCCGGTAAACCAACAAGCCGGAGATCAGCAGCACCAGCATCAGAATTGTGCCTAATTCGATGATATTAAGCAGGTAGTTATGGATAAAGGGCGATTCTGAGAATCCGGTATAGATCATACCGACACGTTGCCCGCGGATATCTTCTAAGGGCGCGTAGGCGGAAATAAACCAATCGTTAAACACAAAGGCGCGGTCGACCCATAACTCACCATGATTCAGCACTTTTTCACGCACTTCCTCGGACACTAAACTGCCGAGCGCTCGCCCTTGGGTTTCATTCGGCTGTGGAAAAAAGTGCAAAGGCACGTTGGTGGAGACACGAATATTGTCGAGGAAGATGGTCACAGTACCGATAGAGCGCTCCGGCAATGTGCCCTTGTCGTAGACGAGGTCGCGGATATGGTCGACAATGCGGGTATCCCGATTAAACAACACACCACCATCGAGATACCAAGCCACTTTGCCCTCAAAGTCGGGAATAGGCAGCAAACTGCGGCTTAGTAAACCACGGTCTTCCACTTGCTTATTCGGGCTCTGCGCCCGCAATGTCGCCAACAGTGGGATGGCCGCCCTTTGGGCTAAGTCCGGGTCGATGCGGGCTAAACGATCGGGCGATAGCACCATCAATCCCGAATAGGGCAAGAGACCACCCATTTTCGGTAATATCTGCCGTAAATCCGGATCGGACGCCGCTTCGGCAACACTCACAAGTCGCAAGAAGTCTAAATCGAGTTGCTTTTTCTGCTCATTCAGAAAGGTATCTATGCTCGCCCTGTGGGCCAACTCACCGCTAAGAATGGGCCGAAAATCATTCTGAAAAGTCCATGAGGTCATCACTCGTTCGAGCTGTTTCTCCTGACGAACCTGCACCTGTTGCAAGGTATTTTCAGCCACAGCCAAATCGGCTTTTACCTTCATAAACAGTTGCTTGCCTGTGTAACTGATATTCCAGTAAATAGTGATAAACACTAAACTCACCAAGGTGAGCAAAATCGGCAGCAAGGTGAGGATCAGAATGCGATAACGCACTTTGGCCTGCATTTGCTGCCAACTGACACCAAAAAAGTGAGTAAAAAACGACACTTAGAACTCCTGCTCGTCGCTAACGTCAAACCACTCTTTATACTTGCGATCTAAGGTCTTACGGGAAACGCCTAAGTCCCGAGCCGCCGCCGATTTATTGCCAGAGTGCAGATCCACCACGCTAGTCACATGGTGTTTTTCTACTTCTTTCAATGGCCAATCTAAGGGATAACCTTGGGAAGCCGAAGACTCCGTCTTTACCTGTTGCTTCCAATACTCCGCCGGTGGCTTGCCCAGCAGAATGCAGCGTTCAATCATATTGCGCAGTTCACGGATATTGCCTGGCCACTCGTGCTGTTGCAGCTTCACCATATCCTCATGGCTCCACACGACTTCACGCACACCCAATTCGGCCGCTAGTTGGCGAGTAAAATGATGGGTCAATTCGACCACATCTTCCGGACGTTCGCGCAGGGGAGGAATTAAAATATCCAGAACATTCAAGCGATAATAGAGATCACGACGGAAGTTACCCGCTTCGACTTCATCCACCAGCGTACGGTTAGTGGCCGCAATCACCCGGACATCAATATTCACTTCCTTCTCACTGCCGACGGGGCGAATCGCCTTCTGTTCTAATACCCTGAGCAGGGCCGTCTGCATCTTGAGCGGCATCTCGCCAATTTCATCGAGGAAAATAGTGCCGCCGGAGGCAAAACTGAATAAGCCTTCGCGGTTACCCTTAGCGCCGGTAAAAGCACCCGCGGTATGGCCAAAGAGTTCGCTCTCCAGTAGTTCGGGGGCGATAGAGCCGCAGTTAACGGGCACAAAGGGCCCTTGGCGGCCGCTGAGTAAGTGTAATTGGCGCGCGACCAGTTCTTTACCCGTGCCAGACTCGCCTTGAATTAACACCACCGCGTTGGTCGGCGCTACGCGCTCAATCACTTGCTTAACCGACTTCATGGCCTCACTGCTACCGATAATGGTGGAGGAATAGCCAATAGAGACTTCACGGCGCAGCATCAAGTTTTCGCGGCGCAGCAAACGGCGCTCGATACAACGGTCAACCGCCGACATCATCTGCTCGAGGTGGAAGGGCTTCATAATAAAGTCTGAGGCGCCAGCCCGCAGAGCTTTAATCGCGACTTCTAAATCCGCATAGCCGGTCATAAAAATCACATCTGAGCGGCGGCCCTGTTCATCTAAGGCTTCGTGCCACTCGATTCCCGAGCGACCCGGTAAACGGATATCGACAATCAATAGGTCGAAGTGGCAGCGACTACGTAACTGCTCAGCATCTTCAATACTGCCCGCCGTTTCGACTAAGGCGAATTTCTTCGACAGCGCCTTATTCAAAAAGCTACGCATCCCCGGTTCGTCATCGACGATCAGGACAGACACAGCGGAAGGAAGGGGCTTGAGGTTATTATCTATCTGGCTCATAGTGCTCACTTCTGGACATTTTGACTCAATTGCGACCAATTCTAGCATTGAAACTAGACAAATAGGTCACTATGAACCATAAGAAGCATGCGCTGAGACAATTTGTCTGCGAACTATTTGTTGAGCCTGAGATCGGGGTCACAATTTAGATCAAGCTGTGAACGTAAATGCGTCATTATTGGTTTGGCATCCTATTTGCTTTCAATCGAACGCATTACAATTTACGGAACCTCCCACTCAGTAGGCAATTGAGTCGGAACCCTATTTTTCGCCAAGGAGTATCCATGCTAAACGTGAAATCTCATATGAAGTCATTACTGGGCCTGGTTGTTGCAGCCAGCATGCTCACAGTGTTACCCGCTCAATCGGCTGAAGTGATCAAGTTAGCCACCACCACCAGTACTGAAAACTCAGGTCTGTTAAAAGAATTACTGCCTAAGTTTGAAAGTGAATCAGGCTACAAAGTACAAGTTATCGCAACGGGTACCGGTAAAGCCCTGAAACTGGGCGAGCAAGGCGATGTGGATTTAGTCATGACCCACGCCCCAAGTGCTGAAGCAAAATTTGTTGCCGACGGTTTTGGTGTTGAGCCACGTGGCATTATGGAAAACGATTTCGTGGTGTTAGGTCCTAAAAACGACCCTGCAAAACTACGTGAAAGCAAAACTGCCGAAGAAGCCTTCGCTAAAATCGCGAAATCTGGCTTACCTTTCGTCTCTCGTGGTGATAACTCTGGCACCCACATCAAAGAGTTAGAAGTATGGAAAGCCGCAGGCGTGACTCCTGACTTCAAAGGTTACACTTCAGTCGGTCAAGGCATGGGTAAAACCCTGCTGATGGCAAACGAATTACAAGGTTATACGCTGTCTGACCGTGGTACTTTCGTGGCGTACAAAACTAAGCTGGACTTAGGCGTGGATTTCGATGGCGGTAAAACCCTAGCGAACCCATACCAAGTGATTCTGATCAACCCAGCTAAATACCCAGATCTGAACCACAAAGGCGCCAAAGCCTTCAGTGACTGGCTGATCAGCAAAGAAGGTCAAGCCATGATCAACAACTTCAAAGTTGAAGGCGAGCAACTGTTCAAGGCAACCTATAGCGAATGAGCGAAGGCTGGCTAGCACTGTTACAGCAGGCGTTAAGCCTGCTGTTTTCATTGGACCCCGACGTTTGGTCTATCATCTCTGTCTCGTTTTCGGTTTCTTTCGCGGCGCTGCTCATCACCTTAGTCCCCTCTATGGTGCTCGGTTTTGTGTTGGCGTTTGCCCATTTCCCCGGAAAGTGGTTTGTCACTAACTTAGTACAAACATTGCAATCGATCCCTACGGTCGTTATCGGCCTGCTGGTGTATCTCATCTTGACCCGCAACGGCCCGCTTGGGGATTTAAAGTGGTTGTTCACTCAAGAGGGGATGATCCTCGGCCAAATGATGATTTGTGCCCCCGTGATGATTGCCATGAGTCAAGCGGCCTTCACCAGTGTCGATCGCCGGGCATGGGAAACCTCACGTACCTTAGGTGCCTCTTGGTTTAGCGCGGTCTGGACAGTGTGCCGTGAACTGCGTATGCCATTATTGCTGGCGATTGTCGCAGCCTTTAGCCGTATTCTCACCGAAGTCGGCTGCTCTATGATGGTCGGCGGCAACATCTTAAACGTAACACGTAATATCCCGACGGCTATCGCACTGGAAACCAGTAAAGGCGATTTCGCCCAAGCTATCGCCCTCGGGTTAGTGCTGCTAATCTTGGCCTTGATCCTCAACTTTGCCTTAGGTAGTTTACGCGGCAAAGAAACGCCAAGGAGCCATTAACTTATGACCCAAGCCAAACTGATCGCCCGCGACTTGGAAATGTCCTTTGGCCCGCGCTTATTATTCAAGGCCCACAGCCTCGAGTTATGCCAAGGGAACGTGATTTATTTGCAGGGTGACAACGGCTCGGGCAAGTCGACCCTGATGAAGATCCTCGCGGGTCTACAGCCGCCATCTAAGGGCAAGATTGAAGTAAGCGGCTTTAAAAAGGACGCATGGTGGACACGTAACCCTTTGCAGGGTAAAGCCGTTTACCTCCACCAGCATCCCTATCTTTTTGATGGCACCGTCAATTACAACCTGACCTACGGCTTACCCTTTGCGGCCTCAAAAACCGAGGCCAAACGCCGAATTGGCCAAGCAATTGAGATGGCGCAACTGGGCTCGCTATTACAGGCCAGAGCCAGCAATTTATCCGGCGGCGAAAGACAACGCCTCGCCATCGCCCGCGCTTGGATTTTACAGCCAAAGTTACTGATGCTCGATGAACCGACCTCCAATATGGATAAGGACTCCCAAGCCTTAGTGCTGCAAATGATCCAACAGCTCAAACAGCAAGGGACGGGAATGCTATTAAGCAGCCATCAAAACTGTGCGCTCACCGCCATTTGCGAGCAGCAGTGGCACATTGAAGACCAACAGGTGATAACCTCCCGTCAGCAAACGCCCACAAACTCCACACAGGGATCTTTATATGTCGTTGCAAATTGATGCCGTAATTCTTGCCGGTGGTATGGCGCGCCGTATGGGCGGGGACGATAAAGGCCTCGTCGAGCTAAACGGCAAGGCCATGATTGAACACACTATCGAGCGGATAAAACCTCAGGTTAAGGAGATCCTGATCAACGCAAATCGTAACCAAACACGTTATGCTGAGTTCGGTTTCACGGTGTTAAGCGATGAGCATACTGGGTTTCTCGGCCCCTTGGCGGGCATGATCACCGCTATGGGTCACACCCAAGCAGACTATCTGCTCGTGGTGCCCTGTGATTGTCCGCTGCTGCCGCGGGATTTAGTCGCCCGCTTATTGGCCGCCATTGAGGCAAACGATGCTGAACTTGCCGTTGCCAGCGATGGTGAGCGTGAACAACCCGTGGTGATGTTATTAAAGCCGAGCCTGCGCGAGTCGATGACCGCCTTTCTCGAAGCGGGTGAGCGTAAAATTGATTTTTGGTATGCCAAACATCGCTTTGCTGTGGCGGCCTTTGCCGATCAACCCAATGCCTTTGTCAATGTGAACACGCCAGAACAAAAACAACGACTGGCTGCAGAGATAAACCAAAGCTAAGGCTTCAAATTTCCCAGATTAGAGGTGCAAATGAGTACTCCCTTCGTCAATCCGCTATCTATTCCCGTTCTCGGATTTTGTGCCTATAGCGGCACGGGGAAAACCACCCTACTCAAGCAATTGATCCCCGAATTGAATCAGCGCGGCCTGCATCTGGCGGTGATCAAACATGCTCACCACAATTTCGATGTCGATATTCCCGGTAAAGATAGCTACGAGATGCGCAAAGCCGGCGCGCGGCAAATGCTAGTCGCCTCCCATGTGCGTTGGGCGCTAATGACCGAAGATGCCCGCGATGGCGACCCAGAGTTAGTCCACCTACTCAAGCAAATTGAAGCCGATAAAGTCGATATTGTCTTAGTCGAAGGCTTTAAAAAACTCACACTGCCGAAAATTGAGCTGCACCGCGCCGCCCACGGCAAGCCGTTTATCTATACCCAAGACGACAATATTCTCGCCATCGCTTGCTGTGATGACACCGAGCTACCGAGTGAGCTAAGAAGACTCGACCTCAACGATGTCGCGCAAATTGCTGACTTTGTGATGGAATACGCCAATAGCTGGCAAGCCCCTAACCCCGCATTACCGATTGCGACTGTCGATGCCTGCACCTTGGGCAGCGATAAAAACCTCAGCGTGAGCCAAGGCTTGGCACAGATTTTATCCCACGTAGACCCCGTCACTGAGGTGGAAGATGTAGGTTTAGATGCGTTAGATAACCGTGTGCTCGCCCGCGACAGCATTTCGCCCGTGGATGTGCCGCAGCAAACCAACTCAGCGATGGATGGTTATGCCTTTGCCTATCAAGATCCGCTGCCAGCGAGCTTCAACTTAGTCGGTGAAGTCCTCGCCGGTCATCAATATTCGGGCACACTCAAAGCGGGTGAAACCGTGCGCATTATGACGGGCGCGCCCGTACCTGCTGGCGCAGATACAGTTCAACCTCGAGAGCTGGCTAACGAGGCCAATGCCAAGGTCAGTTTCGATGGCCGCATTCAGCAAGGCCAACACGTTCGCCTTGCGGGTGAAGACATAGGTCAAGGCCAAGTCGCCCTCAACCAAGCCACACGCCTAAGCGCCGCCGAACAGGGCTTATTAGCCTCCCTCGGTCTTGACCGTGTAACGGTTTATCGCCGTCCGACCGTGGCCGTGTTCTCCACAGGTGATGAAGTCAGCCAACCCGGCGAAGTACTGAATCCAAACTGTATCTATGACTCGAACCGTTACACCATCAAGGCGATGGCAAAACGCTTAGGTTGTGACGTCATTGACTTAGGCATTATCGAAGATTCCGAAAGCGCTCTCGAAGCCACCTTGACCAAAGCCGCGGCGCAGGCAGATGTGGTGATTAGCTCTGGCGGCGTTTCCGTTGGCGACGCCGACTACATCAAGGCCGTGCTAGCACGCCTTGGCAATATCGACTTCTGGCGGATCAATATGCGCCCAGGTCGTCCACTCGCCTTTGGTAAGGTCGGCGATAGCCTATTCTTCGGCTTGCCCGGCAATCCAGTGGCTGTGATGGTGTCCTTCCTGCAATTTGTGCAACCTGCACTGCGTAAACTCGCTGGCGAAACAAACTGGCAGGCACCGTTATTTCCGGCGATCACCGATGAAACCCTGCGTAGCCGCACGGGCCGTACTGAGTTTATCCGCGGAATTTATCGCCTCGGTAATGATGGCAGGCTGCACGTGACCACTACTGGCAACCAAGGTTCGGGCATGCTCAGCTCTATGGTCAAAGGCAATTGCCTTATCATCATTGGAGATGACGCTGAGGCGGTCAATGCAGGTGAAACTGTGTTTATTCAACCTTTTGCCGATCTTTTATAAGTTCAGGTAAGCTCTATGAGCCAACTTGTGGATGCCTTTGGCCGTCAGGTCGAATATTTACGACTCTCAGTGACGGATCGCTGCGACTTCCGTTGTGTCTATTGCATGACGGAAGATCCCTGCTTCTTGCCCAAGGACCATGTACTGCACCTCGAAGAGTTGGCTTGGATTGCCCAAGCCTTTACTGAACTGGGGGTGACTAAAATTCGCCTCACAGGCGGCGAGCCGCTGGTGCGTAGCGATTGTGATCAACTGGTGCACTTACTGGGCAAGCTCCCAGGGCTCAAAGATTTATCGATGACCACCAATGGTTCTAGGCTCAGTAAGTTTGCCAAGCCTATGTTTGATGCGGGTCTTAAGCGCTTAAACATCAGCCTAGATACCCTTAACCCCGAACTCTTTACCCAACTGACGCGCAACGGCAAATTAGCACGTGTTATCGAAGGGATTGATGCGGCCATCGCCGCAGGTTTTGAGCGGATTAAAATCAATGCGGTGATCCTAAAGCAGCAAAACGATCATGAAGTGATTGATCTGGTTAATTTTTGCCGTGACCGCAACCTAGATATCGCCTTTATTGAAGAAATGCCGCTGGGTGAAATGGACGAGCGTAAAGAAGCGCGCCATTGCAGCAGTGATGAAGTTAAGGCCATCATTAACGAGCATTATCCCTTGCAGCTTTCTAATAAACGCACTGGCGGCCCCGCGCGTTACTACACCATGGCAAATAGCCCGATTCACATCGGGTTTATCTCACCCCATAGCCACAACTTTTGCCACGAATGTAATAGGGTGCGCG
This sequence comes from Shewanella sp. FJAT-51649, assembly GCF_019457435.1. Classification (NCBI taxonomy): domain Bacteria; kingdom Pseudomonadati; phylum Pseudomonadota; class Gammaproteobacteria; order Alteromonadales; family Shewanellaceae; genus Shewanella; species Shewanella sp. FJAT-51649. The sequence continues at coordinate 4,759,756 of NZ_CP080411.1, forward strand.
TGACCGTAGAAGGGCAATTGTTGCTCTGCCTAGGTAATGAACACTCCATTGATTTAAAAAGCATTGTGCGAGAATATCCCGGGGACATTGAACGCCTTAAAACCGCGATTCTCCAAGGTATTAAGCTCAAACCTAAGCAGCATGTTTTCGATAATAACGGCGTGCAAATCCTGCGCTTTATGAATAGCACTGGCGGTTAACCCCTTCGTCATAGGGCTAGCATCTCTATTTTGCCGTGATACACTCAAGGCATCAGTCCCTTTTTTGTGTCACTCTTGCCATGGCGCTTACTCGTAAACAGTGGAATAACATCATTATTCTTGCCTGCATTTTTATCATTGCGGTGCTGACGTTTATGGACAAAAAAACCCATAATGTGCCGAGTGATGCCCAACTATTATTTGATGACAATGCCCCGCTGGCACAGTTGCAGCTAGATGGTGTGTGGCTGCATAAGCAAGCCTCGGGTTGGGAGTGCGATCCGCTGGTGCTCAACTGCACGCAATGGGTCAAGGCTTGGCAAGGCCTAAGAGTCTCACCCCTCAGCGAGGCACCACAACCCACGGGCAAGCCACAGGAACTGGTGATCCAAATTGCCGAGATCCGCCAATCGCAACGTTGGATTTATTTCCCCGAGGACGGTGTACTCAAGTCACCCGCTGGCAACTGGTATTTAGTGCCCCCCAGCCTAAGGGCCGATTTACAACCGATCCTCGATGCCAAATCCACCAGCTAATTTATTACCTAAAAGAACTCAATCATGCCGGAATTACCAGAAGTCGAAGTCACCCGTCAGGGTATAGCCCCATATCTTGTCGAACAAACCGTGGTTGACCTCGTAGTCCGTAACGCCTCACTGCGTTGGCCCGTTCCCGAACTTGCCAAACAGATCATCGGCCAAACCATACGCCAAGTGCGCCGCCGCGCTAAATATCTGTTAATCGATACCGATGCCGGCACCAGCATAGTGCATTTGGGAATGTCGGGCAGTTTGCGGATCCTGCCCCATGACACGCCAGTGGAGAAGCACGACCATATCGATCTCGTCCTCGCCAATGGCCGTATTCTGCGCTTTAACGATCCAAGACGTTTCGGCGCTTGGTTATGGTGCCAGTTGCCAGAGGAAGCCCATCCACTGCTGAAAAAACTCGGGCCAGAACCTCTGACCGATGCCTTTAACGTCAATCAGTTAGCTGCCGTGCTGGCGGGCAAGAAGAAGGCGATCAAACTCTGCCTGATGGATAACCATATTGTGGTGGGTGTGGGAAATATTTACGCCAATGAAGCCCTGTTTGCCGCAGGGATACACCCCGAGGCAGAAGCAGGCAAGATAGATATTGAACGCTTAACGGTACTGGTTGCCGAGGTCAAACAAATCCTCGCCCACGCCATTAAGCAGGGTGGCACTACGCTTAAGGACTTCACCAATGCCGAGGGTAAACCTGGCTATTTCGCGCAAAAGCTGCATGTTTACGGCCGCGGCGGCGAAACCTGCACTGAGTGCGGCAATCTACTCAGCGAAATCCGCCTTGGTCAACGCACCACAGTATTTTGCGGTATCTGCCAGACGCGTTAATCTCGCCGATAAAAATGCCTGCAATCGCAGGCATTTTTAGCTTCTTCGATATGGCCTTTGATTACTCTTTTAACCAACGGCCAGGATGGTCGGTAAAGTAACGGTACTCACGCTCTGGCGCTTGGCACTGAGGCTTAAGCTCTGACGCAGATAACAAAATCCACTCGTCACGGTGGGCAATCCCCATGCTCTTACCGCCTTTGATATCGAAACAACTCAGCTCGGCACCGCTAGGCACTAACACATAACGCTGTTTGTTCTCCTGCATCCATTGCCACGCGTTACGCTCTTGCTCTTCTAGCGGCGCGAGGTAACTAAAGTGCGTCACACTCATGGGCGAGAACAGGATAAATTGCTCTTTAAAGTTTACTAGGCCAAGTTCGGCATCCTCACCTATCACCTCGGCAGTGTGTAGCATCAGGCTTCTGGGGGTGCGCATTTCATCGAGCATAGCGTAACCCCAAGTGCTCACCAGCACCCAGCCCAAGGCTGAAACCAGCCCCACCTTGACCAGTGCAAACTGACGACGCGCCAGCCACAGCAAGGCACACCAAAGCCCCCCGAGCAAAATAAATAAGTAACCAATGCCAGTGAGATCATCGGTATAATCCGCCAGCGCTTTGACAAGTGCAGGGTGATGGATAAATGCCAGCACGCCGGCCACTAACACGAGTGCCCCCAAGAACCACAGCACACCAGTGACTAGTTTTTCAAACCAAGCTTTGGGGGAAACACCCGTTAATACCGCCGATGCCGCCAAGGCCAACATAGGTAATGCGGGCAGAATATACACGTTGCGCTTGCCCGGGCTGATACTGAAAAACAGCACCACGAGCCCGACCCAAATCAGCAGAATCGCGATGGTAGGATCGGCTTTCACCTTTTGCAGCCACTGTTTCCAATAGGCGACCACCAGCAACGAAATCGGGAACCACATCCAAGGGATAACGCTCAGCACGAAGAAATACCAAGGCTTGATATGGTGCCAAGCATTAACGTAACGCTCGCCCGTTTGCTTAAACAAAATATTATTTTGATAGGCCACCATCTCGGGTGTGCCATGGGCTTGAACCGTCATCACCATAGGTACTAACCAACAGGCAATCACAGCCAGCATGGCCAACGGCCCTGCGAGGCAAAGCCAAGTTAAGCGGCCCTCGAAACGGGTCTTATCTTTGAAGGCGTAAATCCCAATCGGAATGAGCAACAATAGGGGCAAGAAACCAACCCCCTTAGTGATCACCCCAAGCCCCATAAATGCCCAGCCAATAAAATACCAATGCCACTTAGGCCCAAGCATAAAATGCCTGATTAATCCGTAACATCCCACGGTTATCCAGCACATCACCATGGCATCTATCTGGGCATTTTTCGCCTGCATCAAAAACTGCGGCACGATAAGGAGCAATAGTGCGGCGTTGCGGCCAACCCGCACATTCCACAATCTGGCGCCCAGATCATAAACAAGAAATACCGTCAGCAAGCCACAGAGGGCATTGGGGAGTAAGAAGGAGAGTTTTAACGAGCCTGTGAGTTGATAAAACAGGGCGATGGCCCACATAAACACTGGCGGCTTATCGGGATAATATTCCCCGCCCCGGGTAGGGAATAACCATTGACCCGAGGCAACCATCTCCCGCGCGACCTCAACAAACCGTGGCTCGTCGGCCGGCCAAGGGGAACGAAAACCTATGCCAACCAGTAAGATCAACAAACTCATCAACAGCAGCGGCCAGAGTACTTGGTAATAATCTTCGCTATTGAAACGACGATTCAATGCATCCATTCCTAATCCCTATTTAGTTTTCCAATTCATCCACCTGCTTGCGCAGGCTCGAACGGTAAAGGTAAGCGCCGATAAGACTCGAGATAATAAACAGCCCGATACTAATCCCCAGTTGGTTATGATCAGATAAGCCAATGCCCGCGCCCGCAAAACTGAATATCAGCATCTGCGGCAAATAACCCAGCACGCTGCCAAACATAAATCCCCCCGCGGGGATATGTGTCGCCCCCGCAAACAGATTCGTCAGCAGATTACTGCCCACAGGCAACAGACGGATCATTAAGACTTTTAACCAAGTCCGATGAAGGATCAGCGCCTCAAACTTTTGTAAACGATTGCCAAAACGTCGTTGCAGGCTGCTTCGAATGGTTAATCTCGCGGTATAAAACGCCAACACACAACCCAGCAATACCGCTAAGGTGGAAAATAGACCGCCATAGATACCGCCGAGGGCAAAGCCAAATACAAAGGCAATCACCTGCCTCGGCCCACCGACAGCGGTAAACAAGGCGCCCACCATCAGCAATACCGTCAGCGCATAGACCCCTTGAGCGGCAATAAAGTGTGCCACCCAATTGCTATCGGTCACATGCTCGAATAACCCTTGCTGGGCCGCAAACATTAACACCAGCAAAATAAAGACGATAAAAATCGCCTTATAGAGTCGCTTCATCTTAATCGTGCCAACTGGTTTCGCTACGGGCGACCTTAGCGATTTTCGCCCTGCGACCGAGCCACATGACGCCCATGATGTCGACAATCCCGACCCAGACCCGATTCCAAGCGGTATATTTAGACACGCCTACTTGGCGATCCCTATGATTAACCACAGAAATAAACACTTCGCCCCCCATGCGGCGCACCAGTGCTGGGATATATCTGTGCATATGGTCGAAGTAAGGCATACGTAGAAAGGTTTCACGGGGGAAGAGTTTTAGGCCACATCCGGTATCGGGTACGCCATCGTGTAACAGTGCATCACGCACTTTATTGGCAAAGCGGGACTGGAAGCGCTTCCATGCCGTGTCCTTGCGGTTTTTGCGATAGCCTGCAATACAAAAATGTTCGGCATGAATTTGCGGCAATTGGGCCAACATGGCGGGAATATCCGCAGGGTCGTTTTGCCCATCGGCATCTAAGGTGACGATATACTTACCGCGGGCATGTAAAACACCAGTGGAGATCGCGGTACTTTGGCCCGTACTGCGCTCATGACGAATGGCTTTAGCATCGCATTGCATCACCTCGGCGGTGTGCATCACCTCACCAAAAGTGTCGTCCTGACTACCGTCGTCGACAACAAGAATTTCAAACTCAGTCAACCCTTGCAGGGCTTGGCATATTTCTTTCATTAATGGGCCAATATTGCCCACTTCATCTTTTGCGGGGATCACGACTGAAATCACATTAAGGCTCCAAGCTTAATAACCATGAGTACGGTAACATAGGATTGTGGCAAACAAAAATCTGTATCGATAGGATGTTATGAATTAAACAGTATGCAGGACCAGCATTGTATACGGGTGAAAATCGAGAAAAGAGCACTTAATTTGGAACTGTGAATTTCATCGAAATGACATGTTTTATCTCCGCAGAAAATGCTAGTTTGGGAAACAAAATGCCAAACTGTATAAAACCTATGAACATAGTTGTGGTTGGAATGGGCTATGTTGGCCTGTCGAACGCGGTTTTACTCGCCCAGCAAAACCATGTAGTAGCGATTGATTTGATGCCCGAGCGCGTCGCGTTAGTTAATGCGCGTAAACCAACGGTCGCCGACAGTCTGATTGAAGAATACCTGCAGCATAAAGCCTTAAATCTCAGTGCCACGACCGACAAAAACGTCGTGAAAGAAGCCGATTTTGTCATCATAGCCACACCTACGGATTACGACCCACAAACCAACTACTTTAATACTCAATCGGTAGAACGGGTCGCGAAGGAAGTACTCACCCTGAATCCCGACACCACCATTGTCATCAAATCGACTGTGCCAGTGGGTTTTACCGAAGGGCTAAGAAACAAACTCAACAGTGACAATATCTTATTTTCGCCGGAGTTTTTGCGTGAAGGTAAGGCGCTTTACGATAACCTCCACCCATCACGGATCATAGTGGGTGAACGTTCCGAGCGGGCCCAAGCCTTTGCCAATCTGCTTGCCCGCGCCGCCATTAAACAAGATATTCCGATTTTACTCACAGATAGCACTGAGGCCGAGGCGATTAAGTTGTTTGCCAACACGTTTTTAGCCATGCGCGTCGCCTACTTTAATGAGTTGGACACCTATGCGGAGAGCCGAGGGCTCAACACCCGTCAGATTATCGAAGGCGTATGTTTAGATCCGCGCATCGGCGATTACTATAACAACCCGTCCTTCGGTTATGGCGGTTACTGCCTGCCCAAGGACACTAAGCAATTGTTAGCCAACTATAACGATGTGCCTAACAATCTCATCAGCGCCATTGTCGATTCCAACACGACCCGCAAAGACTTTATCGCCAACGCTATTATCAGTAAGCAACCGAAGCGAGTAGGGATCTATCGCTTAATCATGAAATCCGACTCAGACAACTTCCGCGCCTCGGCGGTACAGGGCGTGATGAAACGCATTAAGGCCAAGGGCATCGAAGTCGTAGTCTATGAGCCCGTACTCAAGGAAGACGAGTTTTTTAACTCGAAAGTGATCCGCGATTTACACGAGTTTAAAGCCATGTGCGATGTGATCATTTCTAACCGTATGGCTAATGAACTCGAAGATGTCGCCGCTAAAGTCTACACTCGGGATCTGTTCCATCACGACTAAGCGTCCAAAATATAAAGGTTTACTATGAAATACTTAGTCACAGGCGCCGCCGGATTTATCGGCGCTAAAGTCAGTGAGCGCCTCTGCGCACAGGGCCATGAAGTTGTCGGTATCGATAACCTCAATGACTATTATGATGTCGGCTTAAAACTCGCTCGGTTGGCCCCCCTCGAGGCGTTAAGCAATTTCCGTTTTATCAAACTGGACTTAGCCGACAGAGAAGGCATAGCGGCATTGTTTGCAGAGCAAGATTTTCAACGGGTTATCCATCTCGCCGCGCAGGCTGGGGTGCGCTACTCCCTCGATAATCCCCTCGCCTATGTCGATAGCAATTTAGTCGGGCATCTCACCATTTTAGAGGGCTGTCGCCACCATAAGATTGAGCATCTCGTCTATGCCTCTTCATCCTCTGTGTATGGCTTGAATCAAAAGATGCCATTTTCGACCGAGGACAGCGTCGATCATCCGATATCCCTGTACGCAGCGACCAAGAAAGCCAACGAGTTAATGTCGCACACTTACTCGCATCTCTATCAGTTACCCACCACTGGATTGCGCTTTTTTACCGTGTATGGCCCCTGGGGACGACCCGATATGGCCTTGTTTAAATTCACAAAAGCGATTCTCGCAGGCGATACTATCGATGTGTATAACCATGGCGATCTCAGCCGTGATTTCACCTATATCGACGATATCGTTGAGGGCATTATCAGGGTGCAAGACAAGCCCCCTCACCCAACACCGGACTGGCGTGTTGAAACCGGCACACCCGCCAACAGCAGCGCCCCCTATCGCGTATTCAACATCGGCAATGGCAGCCCAGTGCAATTGCTGGATTTTATTACCGCACTCGAAAGTGCGCTCGGCATTGAGGCTAAAAAACAATTCTTACCCATGCAGCCCGGAGATGTGCATTCCACTTGGGCCGATACCGAAGACCTGTTTAAGGCCGTGGGTTATAAACCACAAGTGGATATCAATACCGGGGTGAGCAGATTTGTCGAGTGGTACCGCGCGTTTTATGCGAAGTAAGCTCTTTGAGAAAACAAAAAGGCCTGTTAATTTGCAGGCCTTTTTATTGGATTAACGCTTAAAAACGGTATTCAAAACTGCTGAAGAAAGTCGCATTAGTATCGTTTTCTTGTACATCAAATTCCGATCTCGATACTGTACCGCCCAGACTCCACATACCCTTCCACACAGGCATACGATAGGAAAGCTCCAGCATCAGCAAGTCTTCCTTCGGTGGCTGTGGCGCCCATGTGGTCGCCACATTAGTGCCGTCTTTATTCAACTTGGCATAACGCAGGAGCGAGGTAAAACCGCGGCTGTTATGGAACTGGCCAACTAAACCCAACACAAAAACTTGAGCATCGCTATCATAGGTCGAACCTAAGGCTCTACCGTAGTAACGCGCTCCACTCATGTAGACAGGATCTTCATAGAAGCAGTTAGGCTTGCCATCACACTCGACAAAGGTATCCGAGTATTCCATAAATAGCTTGAATTGCTTACCCGACGTGCCGAAATGGGTATCTATCCCCCAAAGTGAGCCGCAATCGCTGCCGTTTTCACAGCTTTGTTCAAGGTACAAACCCACGGGAATATCCTGCCAAGTATCGGCATAACGTAAATCGATGCTCTGGGTTCTATGGCCCGCGTCGCGACGTTGATCGGCCAAGCAAGAATCCGAACCGTCGATGCACACCGCATTGCTTGCCACCGAGTCCCACCAAGAATCGAAGTCGCAATTCTGCCCTTCACCACAAAATAGTGTCGACCAAGACAGGCCAATTTCTAGCTGCTGAAGGGGTTTGGCGGTAAAGCGCATATCCCATTCCGCCGTTTTAGGCACGGCGCGCTCTTTTTCGGCAATGCTAAAACCTGTCTTGAAGGTCCAAGGCCCAATCCAAGATAACCATGGCGTTTCGAAGGCGGCAGCATTATTACGGCTGAGCGACAGTGACTGCATAGGGCGCGCGTTGTTAGAACGATGCAATGCCGAGTCAAATCCCGGGCCCCACCATTGCTCAACCGTGCCTAAAGTCGCAATCCAGTTACCCATGATCACCGCAAAGTAAGACTCATCGAGACGGAAGTTTTTGTTATCTTGCGGATCGTACGTCTCGGCAACTGTGGTTTTATAGGCCACACGCGAACCTAAGTATTCGTAGGAGGCTTTAGCCTCACCCTTTTCACGATAGTCGGAGCCATAATGCTGGAAGCGAGCGGGATCGGTCGCGCCCGAGAGTTTAACCCTAGCATTGCCGCGATTATCGACGGCATTTTGATAATAAAAGTTAACTCTGGCAAAGGCTTGCACTAATCGGGGAGACAATAGTTCGGGTTCGACTTTTGCTAAGTCGCCACCAATCCCCGACCACATCAAGGGGAAGGTATTCACAGGCACACGGATCACGCCCGCATCGGCCAGTGCTTGAATATCGGCCCTTAAATAAATGTCCGAGGCATCCACCCAAGGGGCGGCAGCGACGGAAGCAGAAAACAATAAACCAGATGCAACGCTAGCAACGAGGATAGTGGGGGTCAAAAAAGCCTTCATAACATCCTTTTCATTATCATCGCGAGGCCTGATGCCTCAAAGGTTTTATAGAAATACTCAGCCTTATCAGGCTTTTGCAAGGTTAAGCTTGGCGGTCAACGCGCTTGCCACCTCAGGGTGTACAAATTGACTCACATCGCCGCCATGCAGCGCAACTTCCTTCACTAAGGTGGAAGAAATAAAGGAGTTTTCTTCGGCCGGTGTTAAAAATACGCTCTCAAGATCAGGGCTTAATCTGCGATTCATGTTGGCCAATTGGAATTCATACTCAAAGTCGGAAACTGCACGCAAACCACGCACTAGCACGCTCGCACGCTGTTCCTTGGCAAAATCCACCAGCAGGCCCGAAAACCCAACCACTTCCACATTATCCAAATGGGCAGTGACGCGGTTTACTAGCTCAACGCGCTCCTCGAGAGTAAACCTTGGCTGCTTGGATGGATTGGCCGCAATGCCAATAATCACATGCTTAAACAACTTAGCCGCACGCTCAATCAAATCGGCATGACCATTGGTAATGGGATCGAAGGTCCCAGGATAAATCGCTCTTGTATGCACTTTGCTGACTCGACTCAGATAGATACCCAAAAATCATTGTCGCCAGTCTACTCGTTTTAGCCACTTGAGTGAATCATCCCGATAAAAACCGCTGAAAATCCGGTTAAAAATTGAAATACTGGCAAGAATTCCTCGGATTAAGCCCATGTAAAGGCATGAGCTGATATAATGCCGACTCGCTATATATTGGATTAAGTAGGCAGCGGCTTTTCGTCCAACCTCGATGGATTGAAACCACACCACAACCGATTAAGTCCACGTAATCAGAGCACTTATATGAAAAAAATCGCCATTTTTTGCCATAACTTTTTCTCGAACGGCACAGTCAAGATCGCCTTATCCCAGGCAGAAGTGCTGCAGGAAGCCGGGCAAGATGTTCACCTCTTTGTGTTCCATAAAGAAGGGGATTTTATGCCGCCAGAAAATGTGACGATTCATTACCTATATGAAGCAGGTCAAAAGCCAAGCCTACAGGAGCAAAGACAACGCCTGCAGGCCAAGGTGGCCGAAGCGGAACAATCGGGTAAGTTCTCGCTATTTTTAAGTAACTCCACCGACTGCGATGTGGTTGTTTCCGGCTGCGATTTCGATCCCTGCTACTACTTTTGCCACTGCGCCCTTAAGCAAGAACTCTTGATGGAATTAAAGCGTGGTCCAGTGCATTTCTGGCGTCGCTGGAAAAAGGCCAAGGCACTGATTGGTAAAAAGATCATTACGGTTTCCAATGGGATTGCCGATGAGCTAAGAGCCACTTCTTGGCTGAAGCCACAAAGCGTTCAGACCATCTACAATCCCTTTAGATTGGAAGAAATCCGCAAGAAGACTGAGGAAGAAATTGCCGAGATCCCAAGCGAGCCTTATATGATCCATGTCGGCCGCGTGACACGGCAGAAACGCCACGACATTTTATTTAAGGCACTTAGGGATATGCCAACGGCCCCTGAGCTTGTCCTGCTGTGCAACCGCCCTAAAAAGGCACGCAAACTCGCTAAGAAATACGGTGTCGAACACAGAATCATCACGCCAGGGTTCCAACACAATCCCTACGCCTGGATTGCCAAAGCCGAGTTGATGTTACTCAGCTCAGATTTTGAAGGCCTACCGACCGTTGTGATTGAGTCTTTAGCCTGTGGTACGCCTGTCGTCAGTACGGATTGCCCACACGGGCCCAATGAAATTCTCACAGGGCATTTAGCACAATATCTCGTCCCCGTTCGCCAACCCGCGCTGTTGGCACAAAAGGCACTGGAGTGTCTGGCCTCACCACCCGCTTTAGACAATCTAGAAATATTAAAGGCCGTAGACAGCCAATATATTGCCGCTCAATATATTAACTTAGCGAAATAAATTTTCACTTTTAATTAGAACGCCATTTCTTATATTGGCGTTCTAATTAATATCGCAACAAATTGATACAGCATGAAACACTATTTAAAATAAAAATTAATATAACAAATGTATCAACAAACCATTAATGTCATCATACTTATTGATTAAGGTGATACAAATTAAAAACATTTAACGAACAATTAATTATATAATACCGCGTCCTGCATTAATTAAATCATTATTTAATTGATCGCCAGAATTAAAAACCTCAAAATATTCCGCTTGGAATAAATTTGTCTCACAAACGGATTTAGTGAGTATTTTTGGGGTAGTTATGAGTAAGCTAAAGGTCGCTTTATTAGTCGATGAATATTTTGGTGGTACAGGTACAGTGTACGGTGGATACGGCTTTCTGGCCCGTCACCTGATCGCCAAACATCTACCCAATGAGAACATTGAAGTAGAAGTACTAATAAAAAAAGATTGCAGCAAACAGCGATTAATTCCCCGTCGTTATATGATCGATGGTATCAAAGTGTATCGCCTTGCCGCTAAGTTTATGGATTTTCTTAATATCAGATTCTTAAAAAAGAAAAACTATGATCTTTTTTTATCCATCGAAATGACGACCCATTCCTATCGTATTCTTAAAACAATCCCCAATATCGATAAAAAATTGTTGTTCTGGGTTCAAGATCCACGCCCCGATTATGAATGGGATGAAATTAATACCGTAAAACTTTTTCCTGAGAAAAGTTATTGGGATAGCAATATTTATCAATTTGTCCATGACCTATGGGCCGCGGGTAAAGTCTCGTTTATTTCTCAAGCACGTTTTCTCGATAGAAAAGCGCGGGATCTCTACAACCTCGACGATAAAACCGAGATCAAATACTTACCTAATCCTATCGAGATTGATCACAGCTTCGATGTTGAAACCCATCCGAAGAAAAATCACATTATCTTCCTCGGCCGTATCGAGTCGGTTAAGCGTGGCTGGTTATTCTGTGAGATTGCCAAATTGATGCCAGAATATGAATTTTTCATGCTTGGTCAATCCTTTAGACAGTCGAAGAAAAACCAATCCATCATGAATAACTACCTCGATATCCCCAACTTACACTTTGTGGGGCATGTTGAGGGCGAGAAAAAGGCACAGTTGATTAAGGACGCTAAGATTTTAGTGAACACCTCAATCCACGAGGCGCTACCTATTTCGTTTTTGGAAGCCTTATCCTACGGAACGCTGCTCGTGAGCTGTCGTGATCCCGATGAACTCACCAGCCAATTTGGGATATTTACAGGCACAGTACTAGGAGATGGTTTCGATAAAGTCCCACTGTTTGTCGACGGTATCCGCCATTTGATGGAAAACGAGCCACTCCGCCAAGAGCTGGCGCTAAAAGCGGTGAACTACATCAAAGAGACTCACAGCATTGAAGATTTTCAGAAAAATATGCAAGAAATTATCTTTAAGCTGGTCGAAGAGACTAAAGCGCAAAGCTAAAAACAAGGCCGACACTATGTCGGCCTTACTTTTTCTTAAAACAGTTTCCAATAGCCTAACTTGCGGCGCATTTTAAAGTGTCGCAGTAGGTTCAATGGCTTAGGTTTCAGCCAAGCGGTTCCCTTATCGATCAGAGCATCGGTTGCCGCGAGTACACGCTGGCTAGACTGACCATCTCCCGTGGGGTGGATTTGATTGCAATAATCATGGATATGCGCCATCAAATCATCGGGGCGGCTAAGCGCTCTCGTGAGTGCAGGTTCAATCTCTTCGACTCGGTTAATATCGATTAAATGCGCCTTCGGTGACTGATTTTTAAAGGTCACCACAGGCTTACGCTGCATTAAAAACATCAATAAAATCGAAGAAGTATCGCAGAGCATCACATCCCCCGCCTGCAAGAGCGGGATCACGTTGTCGGTTTCCACAAACTGGAGATTCTCATTTTCGAGAGTCTTGTATTGCTCAACAATACTTGGCTTCATCTTAGGATGGAACTGTACCAACCAGCGCCACTGGCTCTTTTGCGACAGGGCTTTAATCTGCTCGAATACCTCTGGCGCACAGGTCAGACTGGGGGAGAATGTCGAGCAAAACAGCACTACTGGCCGTGGATCATCGGGCTTAATGTAAGGATTATCTTTATTTTCAATAAATAAGGGATCGAGCGCTGGCCAGCCCGTTTCGGCCACAGTAAAGGTGCCGATTTTTTTCTCTAGCTCAAGGAAAGGTAACGTCGTCGCCGGCCCTTGGGTGCAATACAAGTCAAAGCAATCACGGATTTCGAAGTGATCTTCTCGCCCCTTATGATTCATTTTGCCCGCATTAAAACCGTGGAACACCCCCACTTTAACCCCAGGGATAAAGCTTGGCACTACGTTACCCGGCACGAACACGGCATCGGGTTTCCATGCCTTAACGGCATCGATATCGGGTAAGCGTTTTTCATCCGCTTTAAGGAATTTGGGGTCGACCTCACGGCCTTCGAGGAACCAACACGCCTCATCGCCACGCGCCAGAATCACTTGCTGCAGCGGCCTTAGCATCGCATAGGAATAGTTCTGTGCTATGTAGAACAAATAACGTCTTTTATTTGATTTACGCGCTTCCACCACTTTCTCCTCGGGTAAATTATTTCGCTAGCGCGAGATATTGTTCGGCAATCGCAGTCGCATCCACCTTAGCTAAAATCTCCACATTGTCGAGGGATGGCGGCTTGGCGACCACGGCGTCAATCATCTTCGCCAAAGCCGCAGGATTGCGACGGGGCACGAGATAGGGAGCCAAATTTCCGGTCAAAATCTCATTAGGCCCGTGTGGGCAATCGGTACTGACCACTGGCGTGCCGCAGGCTAAGGATTCGATTAATACCGTCGGTAATCCTTCGAAATCGGAACTTAGCACCAGTGCTTTCGCACCTTTGATCCAAGGAAAAGGATTACTCTGGAATCCAGGAATGATTAAGCGCTTCTCGATGCCGAATTTCTTCGCCGCTTTAATCGCCTTCTTGTGGTTATGGCATAACAGCACCACAGGTAACTGATTTTGGGTCTGTTTAAGGGCCTCAAACAACACATCGTGGCGCTTCTGCTTAGCAAAACGTCCCACGTGGATCAGATAGTCACCCTGAGGGATTTGCGGATTCTCTTGCTGCGACTGAGCAACAATCTCATTAAATTCAAATGGATTGTAGATAGTTCGCATGGATGCTGGCTGCAAACGTCCCTTAGCTTGAATCTCTTTAGCTATGCCGTTGGACACAGTGATCAAATGCTGGCCATTGAGCGCTTTTTTCGCCCGCAGTTTCTTATAGTAGGCGAAGGGGCCTAACTTAAACTGACGACTCAATTCTTCTTCAACCGATGAATGTACAATCACATAGAGTGGTGTCACCCCGGTTTTGGTCATCATCAAATTGGTCTTATCAAGATTAGATAAAAACAGATCGAACTTACCGACTCGGGACTCAATCTCGGCAATCTTTGCCCGTAACTTATCGACCGATGCCCCTAGGCGCCCGAAATGGTCATAATCTTTATCTTTGTCAGCAAAGCATTGATGAACAGGTAAATTATCAGGCGTTTCGTAATAACGATTATCTTCCATGACCAAAAAATGCGGCTCATGCCCTAGGCTAATAAACTGCTTTGCCAAGGTAATCATGACCTTCTCGGCTCCACCACCCGCTAAACTGTCGATGGCTATGGCTATCCGCATGATTTTTCTCCTAAACGATAATCCAAAACTCAGGGTGACAGGCTAACAGTGGTTAACTGTGTGTCTGCTGAATAACCTGATCAAATTTCTCTATCACGGCTTCGACACTAATTAGCGCCATAAGGTGCTCGCCCTTGGCACGGGTGCCCCATTTCACCTCACCGCTTTGCTGTGAGGCGATGGCCTCTTGATAGGCGCTCACCACATATTGCTGCGATAAATAAGGCCCGGTGCGACCTGGGTTGGAATGGGCATATAAACCTATGACAGGCGTCCCTTGCGTGACCGCCATGTGTGCAGGGCCAGTATCGGGCGCTAACACTAGGCTGGCGCGTTTCAGCAGAGCCAGCAATTGAGTCAAACTGGTTTTACCGACTAAGTTATCGAGTTTGGCAGAGCATGCATTGGCAATATCGTCGGCCAATGCCTTTTCAAGTGCCGTAGGACCTCCGCAGAGAATGACTCTATAGCCCTTATTTACCGCATGTTGCGCTACTGCCGCATAACGCTCGGGCAACCAATTACGCTCGGCTTTACTGGCGGCCGCGCAAATAACCAGTACCTTCTCGCCATCGGCAATCTGGCGTTGGGCAAATTCGGTGTCCGCTTGAGGGACTGGAATATTCCAACTCGGGGTGATATCGCTAACACCAATCGCCTTGGCGAACCCCATAAAGCCATCCAGCACATGGGGCTGAGCTAAAGGTTCGACCCTATGATTGGTGACCAGCCATTGACCTTCTTTGGCGCGGGCACGGTCGAATCCGACCCGAATCTTTGCCGAAATCGCGAGGGAGGCTAAGGTCGCACGTAGCGCGACTTGCATGTGCAACAAGACATCGAAGCGGCGGCCTTTTAAGGCTTTATGCAAGTTGAAATAACTGCGCCAGCCCTGAGATTTATCGAAAATCACAAACTCAATACCGGGCAAGTGCTTTAATAGTTGGTATTCGAGTTTGCCTATCACCCAAGTGATTTTGAGCTGGGGATATTGCCGTTGAATCGCCTGCACCATAGCCACGGCATGACAGACGTCACCGATAGCCGATAGCCTAAGCAGGCAGAGAGAATTCATGGTGTTGGGATTTAAACTCAAGCGAATAGCTCTTAAGGTTATTTGGCGCAAGCTAAGGATCTTAATGTAGAATGGCCGCAGGTGCCACGCTTAAGTCAACAAATCTCCCATGAACGCACAAATCAAAATCATAAATACCGCCGATGGCTA
This sequence comes from Shewanella sp. FJAT-51649, assembly GCF_019457435.1. Taxonomy (NCBI): domain Bacteria; kingdom Pseudomonadati; phylum Pseudomonadota; class Gammaproteobacteria; order Alteromonadales; family Shewanellaceae; genus Shewanella; species Shewanella sp. FJAT-51649. Next base: position 4,775,320 of record NZ_CP080411.1, read on the forward strand.
TATGGCACTTTGCCAAGATACGCCTGAAGACATCACTCCGGCTTGGTTTTCGGTGGATTTCTGGCGAGAAAAAGCCGCGGTTGTGGGATCATCCAAGGGACGTTACACCACTTGGTTTGTGGCCTTTAACGAGCGCCATTGGGTATTGCGACACTACTGGCGCGGCGGTCTGATGGAGAAATTCAGTAAGGATGCCTACTTCTATACTGGGCTTGAAAACACCCGCGCCATGGGCGAACTAAGGCTGCTCGACCTGCTCTACCGCGAGCAATTTGCGGTGCCTAAACCTATTGCCGCCAATATTGTGCGCGATGGTTTGTTTTACCGTGCCGACATTATTATCGAGCGGGTCGATGGCGCCGAAGACTTGGTCGCCAAGTTAACCAAAGGCTCTATGAGCCAAGCCCAATGGCAAGCACTCGGCGCCACTATTGCCCAATTTCATCGTCGCGGCGTTTACCATGCCGACTTAAACGCGAAGAATATTTTGTGGCAACCACAGCAAACGGATGGCGTACAAGAACGTTTCTATCTGATTGATTTTGATAGGGGTGAAATCAAAACGCCCAATGCCCAATGGCAAAAGGCTAATCTTGAAAGGCTGCTACGCTCCTTCAATAAAGAGCAAGGAAAGCAGCCTACGCTTGCCTTTACGCCCGCCGACTGGGCGGCTTTGCTCGCGGGCTATCACCCAGTGATCCCCAAAGCCTAAACGGCGTTAGGCTGTTTGGCGCGTGAGTAACGATTCGGCGAGAGCAAACTGACGCTGCAAAGCCCCACGATTGGCCTCAACCACAGCAAGGCCTGCCTTAGCGGCTTGTTGGCGTAATGCTGGCTGCTCAAAATACTGAATTAAATTATCCCCCAGCGCTTGGCCTGAACTCACAATTCGCAAGCCACCCGCATCTGCCAACATTTGAGTAATTTGGGCAAAGTCCCAATGATTTGGCCCAACCATCACAGGCACGCCCATGGCCACGGGTTCTAAGGGATTATGGCCACCATTTTCAATTAAGGTCCCGCCCACAAAGGCTTGATCGGCAGCGCCATAGAAGGTTAACAACTCACCCATGGTATCGCCCACCAGCACCTGCGTCGTGGCGGTTATCGCTTGAGCATCACTGCGGCGTACAAATTCAAAACCTTGGCTGGCGACGACGTCGGCCACCGCCGCAAACTGCTCAGGATGACGTGGCGCAATCACCAATAACGCCTCAGGCCATTTAGCGAGCAGCTGCTTATGGGCGCTCAGCATGGCATCAAACTCACCGGGGTGAACACTCCCCGCTACCCATACGGGCGCAGTCTCTTTTCCCCAAGTCTGCCTTAGATCTCGCGCTAGGGTTAATCGTTCAGGAGTGATACTTAAATCAAACTTCAAACTGCCGCAGACTGTGACTCTATCAGCAGGCACCCCAAGGTCGATAAACCGCTGCGCTTCGGCTTGGGTCTGCACCGCAACCACATCTAAGCGTTGCAACATAGGGCGACTCAAGTGTGGACGCTTGGCATATTGCGCCGCCGATTTGGCCGACAACCTAGCATTAGCGAGCATCAAGCGCACGCCGCGCTTAGCCGCCAGCGCCACGAGATTCGGCCACAGCTCGGTCTCCATAATGATGCACCATTTGGGAGATAACTGACGCAGAAAGCGGTTCACGCACCAGGGCAAATCGAAGGGCAAATAGCAATGCTGTACTTGATCACCAAAGGCTTTACGTACCTCAGCAGAACTAGTGGGGCTTGAGGTTGTAACCGTAATACTTAGCTCTGGGTGCGATTGCATAATCAAACGGATCAAGGGAATGGCCGCCAGCGTCTCGCCCATGGAAACCGAGTGGATCAGCAAATCCGTATGCGCCAGTCGTGTTAATCCGAAGCGTTCGCCCCAGCGGCCACGGTAATCAGGGCTTTTAATGGCACGGAACGCCAAATAGACAATGAGCAGAGGGGATAATAGATAAAGCAGCACACTGTAAAAAAATCGATTCATAAAAATCGTGCTTATGAGTTTTTGCCTGATGAATAGCGGCAATGTTAGCATAATATCCCCAAGCGACCTCAAGATACGAGTTTCAGCCTCTTGAGATTGTTTGGGGATATCAATCGTATTGAATTGTTATTCATTGGGATAAATCCATACGATTTTAAATTAGGGATAATTTACCAGCAGTGTAGCGGTCGTTGGTTAGCCTTCTTTAATCAATTTGTAGCGTTCACTAGCCACTTGGAAAATATATGAAAACCCGCGACAAAATCATCTATGCCAGCCTTGAGCTATTCAATGAGCACGGCGAACGAAATATCACCACCAATCATATTGCCGCTCACCTGAATATGAGTCCCGGGAATCTTTATTACCACTTCCGTAATAAGGAAGACATTATTCGCTCGATCTTCAGTCTCTACGAGGCGCACCTCGAATCGGGATTCCAACCCTATGAAGGCGAGCAAGTCAATGTGGAGCAATTGATTGGTTATTTCGACGCGATGTTTTATACCCTGTGGCAATTCCGTTTTATGTACGCCAATCTGGCCGATATTCTCGCCCGCGATGAAGAATTAAAAAGCCGTTATCTGCAGGCGCAGCAGCAAGTATTAACGCGCTCGAGCCACGTGCTGGATAAACTCAAGCAAGATGGTTTTTTAAATATCGACAATGACAAAATCACCCAACTTGCCGACACCATTAAGATGATTGTGAGTTTCTGGATTGGTTATCAACTCACTCAGTCCAGCACTTCGACCATCACTAAAGGCATTTTGTACGAAGGTGTACTGCGGGTATTGATGATTTTTAAGGCCTACGCCACACCAACCTCTCAAGCAACTTTTAGCCGTTTAGAGCAACACTACCACGAGCTAGCGACCCAAGATTCGCTCTAATCGTCCCGCGCCGTCGCATTTAGCACTAAACTCAACAGGTTAAAGGTGCTAAATGCGGACTCAATTTATGCCCTCTGCGGTGATGCAACCCTAAAGCCGACCATGTTGCACATTAGTTTTTATAATGTAACAACCCCTTTAGCCCTAAACTAATTTATCTAGCTAACCTGCATGAAAAAAAGGCTGTAGGCCGATAGGGTTTAGCGTTAGAATGCCGCAACTCCCAGAATCAGAATAAAGTTAACTAAGGAGATATCAGGTGGCCTCTACCTCATTCTACGCACAGATTAATCAACAGCTTGCCGATGTTAAAGCCGAAGGTTTATATAAAAGCGAGCGTGTTATTGCCTCACCGCAACAGACTGCCATTCAAGTTAATCACCAAAAAGTTGTTAACTTTTGCGCCAACAACTACTTAGGCCTAGCTAACCACCCAGAACTGATCAAAGCCGCACAGCAAGGCTTAGACAGCCACGGCTTTGGTATGGCTTCAGTCCGTTTTATTTGTGGAACCCAAGACATCCACAAACAACTCGAAGCCAGCCTGAGTGAGTTCCTCGGCATGGAAGACACGATTCTGTATTCTTCTTGCTTCGACGCCAACGCTGGTCTGTTCGAAACCCTGTTAGATGCCGAAGATGCGATTATCTCCGACGCCTTAAACCATGCTTCTATCATCGATGGCGTGCGTTTATGTAAGGCCAAACGTTTCCGTTACGCCAACAACGATATGGCGGATTTAGAGACGCAATTGATCGCCGCGAAAGCTGCTGGCGCGCGCAATATTCTGATCGCCACTGACGGCGTATTCTCAATGGATGGCGTCATCGCCAACCTGCAAGGCGTGTGTGATTTAGCCGATAAATACGGCGCATTAGTCATGGTTGACGACTCACATGCCGTGGGCTTTGTCGGCCTAAACGGCCGTGGTTCACACGAACACTGTGGCGTGATGGGCCGTGTCGATATTATCACCGGCACCCTAGGCAAGGCCTTAGGTGGCGCATCGGGCGGTTTCACTTCAGGTAAAAAAGAAGTCATCGACTGGTTACGTCAACGCTCTCGCCCTTACCTATTCTCTAACTCATTGGCGCCTTCAATTGTAACTGCCTCTATCCATGTATTAGAGATGCTCAAATCGGGCCAAGCACTGCGTGAAGCGGTATGGGAAAACAGCCGTTACTTCCGCGAAAAAATGTCAGCGGCAGGCTTTACCTTAGGCGGTGCAGACCACGCGATTATCCCTGTGATGATTGGCGATGCCAAACTGGCGAGCGATTTCGCTAACCGTTTATTAGCAGAACATATTTACGTTATCGGCTTCTCATTCCCTGTGGTGCCTAAGGGACAAGCCCGTATTCGTACTCAAATGTCGGCGGCCCACACCCGTGAGCAACTCGACAAAGCGATTGAAGCCTTTACCCGTATCGCTAAAGAAATGGCGATTATTTAGGACCCTACAAAATGAAAGCACTAAGCAAGTTAAAAGCCGAAAAAGGCATTTGGTTAGTCGATGCGCCTAAGCCTGAAATGGGCCACAACGATCTGCTGATCAAGATTAAAAAGACCGCCATTTGTGGCACCGACATGCACATCTACAACTGGGACGAATGGTCACAAAAAACCATTCCAGTACCTATGGTGGTAGGTCACGAGTATGTGGGTGAAGTGGTTGATATCGGTCAAGAAGTGCGTGGCTTTAAAATTGGTGACCGCGTTTCTGGCGAAGGCCATATCACCTGTGGCCACTGCCGAAACTGCCGCGCGGGTCGCACCCATTTATGCCGTAACACCTCGGGTGTGGGTGTAAACCGTGAAGGTTCATTTGCCGAATACTTAGTGATCCCAGCCTTTAACGCCTTCAAAATTCCCGATGATATCAGCGATGATTTAGCCTCAATCTTCGACCCATTCGGTAACGCAGTACACACTGCGCTGTCATTCGACTTAGTGGGCGAAGACGTGTTAATCACTGGCGCTGGCCCAATCGGTATTATGGCTGCGGCCGTGTGTCGCCACGTTGGTGCTCGCCATGTGGTCATTACCGACGTTAACGAATACCGCTTAGAGCTGGCGCGAAAAATGGGCGCCACTCGCGCCGTTAACGTGGCTCAGGAAAGTCTGAAAGACGTGATGAAAGAACTCGGCATGACCGAAGGCTTCGACGTGGGTCTGGAAATGTCAGGCGTACCTTCGGCCTTCCACGCCATGTTAGATACCATGAACCACGGTGGCAAAATTGCGATGCTCGGTATCCCGGGTGGCGAAATGGCGATTGATTGGAGCAAAGTGATCTTCAAGGGTCTGGTCATCAAAGGCATTTACGGCCGTGAAATGTTCGAAACCTGGTACAAGATGGCAAGCTTGATCCAATCTGGCTTAGATATTTCGCCTATCATCACGCACCACTACAAGATTGATGATTTCCAAAAAGGCTTCGACGCTATGGGCTCGGGCCAATCCGGTAAAGTCATCCTCAGCTGGGATTAATTCTCTTAGCTATGCCAATCATGGGGCTGTACACATGCAGTCCCATGTTGCACACTTATCCCATCGCTTATCCCTTTTCTGTTATTTCAGGTTTTATTATGTCTTCCTTTAAACACCTCAGCGTGAATCAATTAGTGCAAATGACCGAGTCAAGGTCAGTGCAAATCGTCGATATCCGCGATGGTCACAGCTTTAACAACGGCCACATTGATGGCGCATTTAATTTGAATAACGAGAATCTGGCGCACTTTATCGGCCAAGCGGATATGGACAGTCCTTTAGTGGTGGTTTGCTACCATGGCATCAGCAGCCAAAATGCTGCGCAATACCTGTGTGAGCAAGGCTTCGATGATGTCTATAGCCTAGATGGTGGCTTTAGCGCTTGGCATGAGGCCAATGCATGATAGAGATTGGCAGACTCCCCAACAGCAGAGCCGCGCAGGCCTTTGTCGATTACCTCAAAGGTGAACAGATAGACTGCCAAATTCAGCCATTGCCACAGGGAGTCGCTATTCTGGTTATCCGCGATCAAGATGCCGAGCAAGCCCGTAAAGAGTTCGCCCATTTTATCGCTCATCCTTACGATAACAAATACTTACAAGCCTCATGGGAGCATGGTGATACCCACACTAAGTTCGACTATGGCGCCCCTTCTTTACAGCTTTTTGCGCAATTTATCACAGGTGCTGGCCCAGTCACTCTTATCATCTTCGGCCTCTGTGTACTGATTTATGCCGCGATGAATTTAGGCTTCGGCGGCCCGGTCTATGAAACTCTCTCCTATTTCGGCGCGGTGCCTGACACCAGTTTCAGTCAATTCTGGCGTGTGTTTACCCCGAGCCTGATGCATTTTTCGGCCATGCATATCATCTTCAACTTACTCTGGTGGTGGTATTTGGGTGGCAAAATCGAGACTCGCATAGGCACAGCCCCGCTGTTAATCATGCTACTGGTCGCAGGTACTTTACCCAATGTCGTCCAATACTATGTTAGCGGCCCCAACTTTGGCGGCCTGTCGGGCGTAGTGTATGCCGTCGCCGGTTACACTTGGGTTATGGGGATCCGCAAACCCGCAGCAGGAATCGGTTTACCGCCCTCCTACATGGGATTTATGTTGATTTGGCTCGTGTTAGGCTTTACGGATTTCTTAGGCGTGTCAGTAGCGAATGGCGCCCATATTGGCGGATTACTGATAGGTCTAGCCCAAGGCTGGTTCGATAGTCGCAGTAAAGTCACTCGCTAACTCACCGCGATTGCTTCCACGCTCGATTAAAAAGCAGGGTAAGCCCCAATGGCTTACCCTGCTGCATTTAGGCGCAGTTACTTGGCCAGTTCTAGTACCTTAGCGACCAGTTTCTCGATACCAGAGTGCGCCTCGGCAATGTTCCCCGCCAGCATATAAGCGGGCGTGCTGACAATCTTATTCGCCTCATCCACCACGATATCATGCACAGTCGCCGCCTGATGATGGCCGCCCATCAGATTAAAGGCTGCTACTGTATCCACATCATTACCGATAGTGCCCTTAGCACCGTGTCCATATAAGCGCGGGATCATCATAGGCGCGATACAAATAAAGCCGACGGGCTTTTTCGCCAGAATAAATTCATTAATAAAATCAGTCACGAGTGGATTCACTTCACACTCACTGCCATTAGTAGCGAAGTTACACAGATTTTTCGCCGCCCCAAACCCGCCAGGGATAACCAGAGCATCGAAATCGGTAATATCGAGTTCGGTGGTTGCTTTTACTTCGCCACGGGCGATGCGTGCCGATTCAACCAGCACATTGCGTGTCGCCGTCTTGTCTACTTCACCCGTGAAGTGATTAACCACATGCATCTGATTGATATCAGGAGCAAAACATTGATACTGAGCCCCCGCTTTCGACAGAGATAATAACGTTAAAACCGATTCATGGATCTCTGTTCCATCGAAAACACCGCACCCACTGAGCAATACTGCGATTTTTTTCATTATAAATATCCTTCTTATGTCATTTGGTTTTAACAAACTGTAAACAAAATGGTTGATCTGCTTAAAAATCGTGCTAACTTAGTTCGTCGAATCTAAGGGTCGGTGAAATTTAAGCCAGCTTTTAGGTATTTTACGGAGTCAAGAAGAAATCCACAAATCAGGAAGATTTTTCAAGAAACAGTATTGAACTCACACAAATATTTTAAAAATATAAAAATCAACAACTTAAAAATATCGCACCAAGCCGTAAATATCGCCATTATTCACAGTTGACTTTTTCACTCACAGAGTTATCCACAGGCTGAGAGTCAATTTGCCGTGGCTGAAATACCGTATCTGTGGCATGCTTACCGCCATCTAAGTCATCGATAAACGAACATTACTTATGCCGACCATAGCCAATAACCCACTTGTCCTTGTGGATGGATCTTCTTATTTATACCGCGCCTATTATGCGCCTCCTCACCTGACAAACTCAAAGGGCGAAGCTACTGGTGCTGTTTATGGCGTAGTGAATATGCTCCGCAGCTTATTAAGCCGTTATCAACCTAGCCATATTGCAGTGGTGTTCGACGCTAAAGGCAAAACCTTCCGCAATGACTTATATGAAGAATACAAAGCACATCGCCCGCCGATGCCGGATGACCTGCGCTCACAAATTGAACCCCTGCACCGTATTATCCGCGCCTTGGGCTTGCCCTTAATCTCTATTCCGGGTGTTGAAGCGGACGATGTTATCGGCACTATCGCTCGCCAAGCGAGCCGCGAAAACCGCGCCGTACTGATCAGCACTGGCGATAAAGATATGGCGCAGCTGGTTGATGAAAATATCACGCTGATCAACACCATGACAGATACCATCATGGGCCCTGAAGAGGTTGCGGCTAAATATGGTGTTGGCCCAGACAGAATTATCGATTTCTTGGCGTTGATGGGCGATAAGGCAGATAACATTCCCGGTTTACCCGGTGTAGGCGAAAAAACCGCATTAGCCATGCTCACAGGGGCGGGTAGTGTCGCCAATTTGCTTGCAGAACCCGAAAAAGTCACCGAATTAGGCTTTAGGGGTGCAAAAACCATGGCGGCGAAGATCATCGACAATGCCGACATGCTAAAGCTGTCCTACGAGCTGGCCACCATTAAAACCGATGTAGAGCTCGAACAGGATTGGCACGAACTCGAAGCCAAACCCGCAGATAGAGATGAGCTGATCAAATGCTACGGCGAAATGGAATTTAAACGTTGGCTTGCCGAAGTCTTAGATAATAAGGCGCCAACGACGGTCGCAGCAAAAGTTGAAACGGCCGAAACCCAAGAAGAATCAACGCCTAGTGTCACGATTGAAACCCAATACGATACCATTCTGACCGAAGCTCAACTCGATGAGTGGATTGCCAAACTCAAACAGGCGCCATTAATGGCCGTAGATACCGAGACCACCAGCCTAGACTATATGGTTGCGGAATTGGTTGGCCTGTCCTTTGCTGTTGAAGCTGGTAAAGCCGCCTATCTACCCTTAGCCCACGATTATGTTGGCGCGCCCGCGCAATTAGATAAGCAGACAGCCCTCGAAAAGCTGCGTCCGATACTCGAAGACGCCAAGATCAAAAAAGTTGGTCAAAACCTGAAATATGACATCAGCGTATTGGCCAATGCCGGCATAAAACTCCAAGGCGTGGTATTCGATACTATGCTCGAATCCTATGTATTTAACTCGGTCGCATCACGCCATGATATGGATGGGTTGGCACTTAAATACCTAGGCCATAAAAATATCGCCTTCGAAGATATCGCGGGTAAAGGCGCTAAACAGCTGACTTTCAATCAAATTCCACTCGAAACAGCAGCGCCCTATGCGGCGGAAGATGCCGATATAACCCTACGCCTACATCAACACCTGTGGCCAAGACTCGAGAAAGAAACCGAATTAGCCTCGGTCTTTACCGATATTGAACTGCCGCTGATCCAAATCTTGTCCGATATTGAACGCCAAGGCGTGTTTATCGATAGTATGTTGCTCGGCCAACAGAGTGATGAACTGGCGCGTAAAATCGATGAGTTAGAAACAAAAGCTTATGATATTGCTGGTGAAAAATTCAATTTAAGCTCACCAAAGCAACTGCAAGTGCTGTTTTTTGAAAAGCTGGGCTATCCAGTCATCAAAAAGACTCCTAAGGGCGCACCGTCTACCGCGGAAGAAGTGCTGGTCGAGTTGGCACTGGATTTCCCCCTGCCCAAAGTGATCCTTGAGCATCGCAGCCTGACCAAGTTAAAGAGTACTTACACCGACAAGCTCCCCTTAATGGTGAATGCGAAAACGGGTCGGGTACATACAAGCTACCATCAGGCCAACGCCGCAACAGGGCGTTTATCCTCGAGCGAACCTAATCTACAGAATATTCCAATCCGCACAGAGGAAGGTCGCCGTATTCGCCAAGCCTTTATTGCGCCTCAAGGACGTAAGATTTTAGCCGCCGACTATTCACAGATTGAACTAAGGATCATGGCGCATTTATCCCAAGATGCAGGCTTACTCAAAGCCTTCGCCGAAGGTAAAGACATTCACAGAGCCACCGCCGCCGAAGTATTTGGCACCGACTTTGACAGCGTAACCTCGGAGCAGCGTCGCCGCGCCAAAGCCGTTAACTTTGGCCTTATCTACGGCATGTCGGCCTTTGGATTGGCGCGTCAGCTCGACATTCCCCGTAATGAAGCGCAAACCTACATCGACACTTACTTCGCCCGCTATCCAGGCGTATTAAGGTATATGGAAGAAACGCGAGCCAGTGCAGCAGAGCTTGGCTATGTCTCAACGCTATTTGGTCGCCGTTTGTATTTACCCGAAATTCGCGATCGTAATGCAATGCGCCGCCAAGCAGCAGAAAGAGCCGCGATTAACGCCCCAATGCAAGGCACCGCCGCAGATATCATAAAAAAAGCCATGATCAGCATTGCCGATTGGATAAAAACCAATACCCAAGGTGAAATCGCCATGATTATGCAAGTCCACGACGAATTAGTGTTCGAAGTCGATGCCGATAAAGCCGAAGCACTCAAGCTCAAGGTGTGTGAGCTCATGGCCAAAGCGGCCAATCTGGACGTGGAACTTCTGGCGGAAGCCGGTATTGGTGATAACTGGGATCAAGCCCACTAGCATTCAAACTCTAGACTTTAGCTTCTAACATTGAGTTTTACCCAAACAAGGCTCGTCCGTTATCGGATGAGCCTTTATATTTGGTGCGACTTTTAGGCACCGCTAAACTCGACGTTGCAAAGAACAACATAACGAGAAGTTGCTTACGCAGGCGAAAACCTTAATGGCTAAGCCGCCTCAAGAGCGGGAAACAGCATTTGACTCTCCGTACAATGCTCTCAGTCACCAAATGCAATCCTCCACCTCAATTCTCGATGCTTCAACGCCGCCATAACTACAACCTTCTATCCGCGTGACAATCCACGCAAGCCTAAACAATCGTTCGCTGATGGATACAACCAAGAACAATCACCAAAATAGAGTAAAAACATTAAATCTGAAAAATTGATCAATTCTGTACTAAAAATACGGTCAATTTAGCTAAATCAGTGACTTTAATGCCTTTTGTGAAAATATCAGATCAAACATAGCTGTTTTTTTCACCTAAAAGTTGAGATCTACCGCACACAATTATCACTTTTTCAAAAAAACTGTTTTCCATTTAAAGATAAATAGCGTATTATTCTCTGCGTAGGGTACAGAGGTTAAGATGTTCTATCTTTCAGACCTTTATTTCACTAATAGTGACGAGCCAAATTCTGGCGCCCCAGCAACTTGTTTGCTGGGGCTTTTTTTTGCTCTTTTTTCGGCCTAGGGATGATTTCAACAAAGGCGAGCAAATTTTAGAGTATTTACTTTAATAAAAGGTAAATTCGATGTATGCTGTCTTCATTGAGAACCATTGAAGGTAATTTGATGGTGCTTGAGTCTTGTTGAATTTAGCTTCTCCCCAAAAGAGCTAAAATTTTGGCCGGTGACTAATGTTATCGGCTATTTTTTTGCCCAAAATTTAAGGGGGGAGAAATAGATTGCTTTATAGGGAGATATCGCAGGGGAAGATGGCCGAATGCACTCGAGGCATCCGACCATAAAGCAAAAGACTTACTCGGCGTCGTCTTGGTTTTCTAACTCATCGGCCAACCATTGCGGATGACACCATTCATTTAAGATACTCAGCACTTTAGGTTTGCCCGTGCCCTTGAGCGCAGAAAAAGGCTCAACCTGAACCCAATCACCAAATTCAACCAGCGCTTTACGCACTTCGTTCACGGTTTTCATCTTCGCACTTTGCGCCAATTTATCGGACTTAGTCAGTAATGCGAGTACTGGAATTTCACTCGCAACCGCCCATTCGATCATCTGCATATCCAGATCTTTCAACGGATGACGAATATCCATCAATACCACAACGCCACTTAAGCACGCACGCTTCTGCAAATATTCGCCGAGGGATTGTTGCCATTTTAATTTCATCGCTAAAGGCACTTGGGCGAAACCATAACCCGGCAAATCGACTAATCGGCGCCGCGCATCGAGTTCAAATACGTTGATCAGCTGAGTGCGACCTGGCGTTTTACTGGTACGCGCTAAGTTTTTCTGCTCAGTTAATGCATTGAGTGCACTCGATTTTCCGGCATTGGAGCGACCAGCAAAAGCAATCTCAACACCAACGTCGCCGGGCAGATATTGATCCAAATGTGCAATGTCAGGTGCACTGATTAAAAACTTCGCCCTGCGAAAATCTATATGAGATTCAGTCACTATTTACTCCAATATATTTACTGCGCAATACCATAATTTATGAAGAATTGCTTACTTTTCCACGTTTTCGTGTAAAATATTACCCCGATCACATTAAACATATTTTACCACGCTTGCGGGTCACCCTAGTAAGCTCAGGATAATAATCTTAACCAGAAGTTGGAACGCCATGAAAAAGTTAGCTCTTGCGCTGTCTGTTGTAGTTGCCGCCATATCTTCACCTGCGATTGCTGAAGGTAATGCTGAAGCGGGAAAAACTAAAGTTATCGTTTGTTCTGCCTGTCACGGCATGGACGGTAACAGTATGATCGATATGTACCCTAAGCTTGCGGGCCAACACGCCACATACCTCCAAAAGCAACTACATGATTTCCGTAGTGCGGCGCAATCTGGCGGTAAAGATGGTCGTATGGATCCTATCATGAGTGGTATGGCAATGCCTCTAAGCGATCAAGATATTCTTGATATCAGCGCTTATTTCTCTAGCCAAGCAATCCAAGTTGCTGAGGCGAAAGATGTTCCTGAGCTAGGTTCAAAACTTTACAAAGGTGGCGATGTATCACGCGGCATCACAGCTTGTATGGCATGTCACGGTCCAGATGGTAAAGGTGCTGAGTCAGCAGGTTTCCCTGCATTAGCCGGTCAACACGCTAACTACATCAAGATCCAACTGACTAAGTTCCGTGATGCGGGTCGCCACAATGACCTCAACGGCATGATGCAAGATGTCGCGAAAAAGTTAAGCGACAGTGATATCGAAGCATTATCTAAATATATTGCTAGCCTGAAATAGGTTTTAGCGATGAAAAAGGGTGCATAGTCACCCTTTTTTATCGCCACAAAGTTTACGTTAACGTAAACTGATAAAGATTCATGCTTGACATAGATCACAGATTTGGGTTTAATAAGCCCCGTACCGAGATAAACCCATCTGTTTGTACAAATAAATTAATAATAACTTGCAGATTTCGGTATAATTAACATTCAAGATATAAGAATAAAGACTCTCAATAACAATAATATAACTAAGACCACTCTCTAATAATAATAAGAGCAGTGATTTCGCCTTGAAATCCCGGTCAGTACATTTTTGTAAGGGATGGCCGATAACGCCAATTTGCGATAAGCAAATCGCCTTACACTCAGGGTAACTTGCCCCATCAGGACACAGTTTGAATGATTCAATCTGTAGCAAAGGAAGCTAATAGCTTTGGATGCACTGGCTGGAAGCTTGTTATCACTGGAAGGTACTTCAAGCAACATGGATGGTTAACTTAACGTCATTGATGACGCTGTAATAAAGATGTGTCTTGAGACCATCTACGGAAACTGTGGTCTGGATGGCGACAGAAACTAATTAAGTGTCTGGAAGACCGATAACTAAAATGATGCAGGGAAAGCAGTAAAAAAAAGAAGGATACCGACCGGGAAAGTCGCATAGCAAGTAAGGATACTTGGAATCAGAATAGGGTGCAAAATGCACCGTTTGTAAGGCGGCAGTTTAACTGCCGCCTTTTTTCTTTGTGATAATCCACCAGCATACATCCAGCTCCGAAAGTGCACTTCCGCAATATAATTGTTACAATCAAGGCCTTAATACTTTTCTAGTTGACTCAATGCGCAGATGTCCCCTTTGTCATAGCACACAAACACTGTTGCTCCTTCAGGACAAGAAACGGTGTTTTTATGTTTGCCAGACATGCGGACTCACCTTTGCAGACGCAAATAGTCATCTTCCTCCCGCAGCAGAAAAACAACGTTATGGCAGTTCGCGGATTGCCGCCAAACAGCGCCAACTGTCGCAATTTATTTTACCGCTACTGACACAAATACAATTGCAGCAAAAAGGTAGCCTTACGGGCTTAAATTTTGGCCGCGTGTTAGATCAAACCAGTCTGGCGACCATTGAATCGGCGGGGCACACTTTCAAGCAGTATGATCCTTTCTTCGCGCCAGACCACGAAACGCTTAAGCAAGAGTATGATTTTATTTGCTGCTACCGAGTTTTTGAGCATTTTCAGCATCCCAGCAGAGAATGGAGTCTACTGACCCGTTTACTTAAATCGGGCGGCTGGTTAGCGATTAGCACTCCCTTATTAATTGATTTAGAAGGCTTTGCTAAATGGCATTATAAAAACAATCTCACTCACGTGAGTTTTTACCAAAGACAAACCTTTGAATACCTAGCGAGTAATAGCGATTTTGAACTATTATTTGCCGCGAAAGACCTCGTTTTGATGCAAAAAACATCATAATCTGGTATAACAGCCGACCGAATTTAGTACCGAGTCGACCCCGTATCGGCTAGGCCATACGTTGTAAACAATTGAGAAAATCATGTCTCGTAGCAAGAAAACACGCAAGGGCGGCGAGAATAGCCCTAAATTACAGCCAAGAGTGAAAAAGCAGGACCGTGCAGAAGTCACTGGCAAGCGCGCCGAAAAGGGCAACAAGTCTGGCAGTCGTCATAATGAAGCACTGATCCAAGCTCAAGCACCACAGAAAAAGGCTGCGCAGAGCAAAGATCCTCGCCATGGCAGCAAAAAGCCTGTGGCATTGGCCTTACCAACTGCAGCAGAAAAGCCTACCACACCAAAGGTTAAGCAACCCAAGCTAACCGACGAGCAAAAACTGCTGAAACTGGAAGAAGATCCAAGACTGAACCAGTTGCTCGATATGCTGGAAGAAGGCCGTAACCTAAGCAATGACGACCAGCAATGGTTAGATCAGCAGCTGAACAAGATTGAAGCCCTGATGATTAAATTGGGTATCAGCGATGAGCTAGAAGATGAAGCGCCAGCGAAAAAATCTAAAGTCGATTCAGATGATGACCTGTTCGATCGCTTTGAATCGGGTGCCGACCTGCTAAAAGATTATCAAGATAAGTTTTAAATCTTAGAATATGCATAAAAACAAAGCGCTCAGCCTTTGTTTTTATGCAGTCTAAACAAGGAGTTTACGTGTCAACCACTCTTATCCTGCTTGGTTTTATCATCATTGTTGCCCTCAGTAGTTACGCCACTTTCTTACTCCTCAAGCTCAAGCAACAGAAACAACGCCAACAGGCGCTCGCTGCCGAGCGTGAAGCGGCGGCTAACGCGAAGCGCGCCCAAGTACTAGAAGATATTCGTTATATCGCCACCGCCATGATTGACGACCGCTGCGAAATCTCTGAAGGTGTGGTGAGAATTGGCCGTTTATTTGAAATTTTATCCTTAAGCGAGCGGGTTGCGCCTGAGTTCCCGGCATTCTTCCAACACTTTGAGCTGATTAAAGACCACCCGATAATGGAAGCTCGCCAAGCCCTACCGAAGCAAGAACGCATGAAGCTCGATTTTGTCCGCATGAAATCTGAAGCTGAACTGGCCGAAGGCATTACCGCCGATGCCAAAAAGCTCTCCAGTTATCAGTTAAAAGCCCCACATTAAGCCGATAACGTTAGCCTCAAGGCCAAAGCCTTGGCTTTGAGGCACAATCGCTCCCGCATTTCTTTTCCCACACAGAGTACGGCTTCACGTGAGCCTGTGCACAAAACCTCCAAAAAACAACAGACATTGGCTCCTTTTTCATAGATATTGCGTAACTTCTAAAAGGACAGACATCATTTTTACAACCTAGATCAAGGTTATTTGGCTAAGAACCTTGCATACTTCGCTTGTTGCTAATTTACCCTCGGAGGACACGCCTTGAAGCAGCCCACTCAAATAAGCTGGGATCAGTCGATGATCGAAAAATATAACTACAGCGGTCCCCGTTACACTTCATACCCAACGGCGCTGGAGTTCGATGATTCATTCACTGAACAAAACCTGTTAACGGCGATTGAAAACAGTAAGAGTGACAAACTGTCGCTGTATATTCATATCCCCTTCTGCGCCAAACTTTGCTACTAC
Organism: Shewanella sp. FJAT-51649; assembly: GCF_019457435.1. Classification (NCBI taxonomy): domain Bacteria; kingdom Pseudomonadati; phylum Pseudomonadota; class Gammaproteobacteria; order Alteromonadales; family Shewanellaceae; genus Shewanella; species Shewanella sp. FJAT-51649. The sequence goes on from NZ_CP080411.1 coordinate 4,791,361, forward strand.
TGTGGCTGTAATAAAGTTATCACTCGCCACGCCCACAAGGCCGATCAATATATCGAGTATTTGAGCCACGAAATTATCAAGCGTGCTCCGCTGTTTAAGCACTACACTGTCACCCAAATGCATTGGGGCGGCGGCACGCCAACCTTCTTAAATCCTGAGCAAATTCTGAAGTTAACCGACTTAATCAAGGCTAACTTTAACTTTGCCGCAGAAGGTGAGTTCTCTATCGAAGTTGACCCGCGTGAGATTGAGCTTTCAATGCTCGATACCTTAAAAGAAGCGGGCTTTAACCGCATTTCTATCGGGGTGCAGGACTTCAATAAAGAAGTACAAGTCGCGGTTAACCGTGAGCAGGACGAGCAATTTATTTTCGATTTAATGGCCAAAGCCAAGGCCATGGGATTTGTCTCAACTAATATCGACTTAATTTACGGTCTGCCACATCAGACACCCGAAACATTCGCCGCCACCATGCAGCGCGTGTTAGACCTGTCGCCCGATCGTCTATCTGTGTTCAACTATGCCCACTTACCCGCACGTTTTGCCGCGCAGCGTAAGATTAAAGATGAACACTTACCTTCGCCGAAACAAAAACTCGAGATGTTGCATCAAACAATCGAGACCTTAACTGGCGCAGGTTATCAGTACATTGGCATGGACCACTTCGCTAAGCCTGACGATGAGCTGGCTAAGTTACAACGCGAAGGCAAACTGCATCGCAACTTCCAGGGTTATACCACCCAAGAAGAATGCGACCTACTAGGTCTGGGCGTGTCTTCAATCAGCCAAATCGGCGATTGTTATGCGCAAAACCAAAAGGATATTCGTCCTTACTACGAAGCCATCGACAAAGACGGACATGCACTGTGGAAAGGTTGTAGTCTGAACCGTGACGACGAAATCCGCCGTGTAGTGATCAAACAACTGATCTGCCACTTCGATTTAGATATGGCAAAAATGGACGAAAAACTGGGTATTAAGTTTGAGGAATACTTCGCCGAAGACTTAAAACTGCTGCAAACCTTTATCGACGATAAGTTAGTCGACGTCACCGACAGAAAGATCACCATCAGCCCCACAGGCCGTCTGTTGATCCGCAATATCTGTATGTGCTTCGACCTTTACTACCGTCAAAAAGCACGTCAACAACAGTTCTCCCGTGTGATCTAACACTGACGCATCTCCAATAAAAAATCCGACTCAAATGTCGGATTTTTTTATTGGGAAATAAAGCTACTTACTTAAGCTTTAGCCGCATACAGCGCCTTGCGCTCACTCTCGGATAAAAACGCCATTTCCACCCCATTGCGTTGCACCTGAGCCAGCTCTGCATCGCTTAGTCCCAGTTCAGACTTGGCAATGCGGTATTCATGCTTGATATCAATCGCACTCACACCTGGATCATCGGTGTTCAGGCTTATCAACACACCGGCATCCATAAAGGTTCTGAAGGGATGTTCAGCATAGGAAGACACAGTCGATGTGTGCAGGTTGCTGGTTGGGCAAGATTCGATACCGATACGGTGTTTAGCGAGATATTCCATCAGCTTAGGATCGTGAATCGCATTCACGCCATGGCCAATACGTGTCGCCCCCAGCTCCTGAATCGCTTGCCACATACTTTGTGAACCCGCCGCTTCCCCCGCATGGGCGGTAATGGCTAAGCCCGCGTCTCGCACTCGCTTAAAGTGCTCGTTAAACAATTCGCCAGGGAAGCCAAGCTCATCGCCGGCTAAATCCATCGCGACTAAATGTTGTTTATGGGCGAGTAAGCCTTCGAGCTCCTGAGTACAAGCAGCTTGGCCGAATGAGCGCGACATAATCCCGATAAGATTGATTTTAACTTGGTAATCTTTCAGGCCCGCTTTCACCCCATCGATAACCGCTTCAACCACACCTTCAATCGGTAGCTTATGGTTCATCGCCATGTAATATGGGCTAAAACGCAGCTCCGCATAATCGAGGCCAGATAACGCCGCATCCGCCACGTTTTCATAGGCGACACGTTTTACCGCATCTAAATCAGCGAGAACCGCCACCATCCAGTCAAGCTTCTTCAAGAAGGCGACTAAGCTGGTTTCTTTCCCCTGAATTTGTACAAATGGCGCGAGAGTCTCTAAAGAATCGGCAGGCAAAGCAATGCCGTGTTGGTGTCCGAGTTCCCAAATGGTGTTCACTCGCACGTTACCATCTAAGTGACGATGCAAATCCACCAATGGAATGGATGTATTGATCATAATTAACCCCTATGTGAACTACCCAGCCAATGCTTTTGTTATTTGGTCTAGGGCGGACCCTAAGTTTAACACGCATTCTTTGGTGGCACTTAGCCAAGGGCGGGATTTAAATTCACATTCAGTCACAATTCTGCTTAATATGCATACAACAATCTGGGGTAAACCTCAGGCATAATGACTTCAATAACAACGAAAATATCCGAGATAAATCATGCATAAACTCTTTACCCCAAGCTTACTGATTTGCACCCTGAGTGCCTGTAGTGCGGTTCAGCCCCCAATCGAATCCACCAAACAAACAACGGTAGCCGTTGCGCAGTCCACGGCCAAGACTATGGCACCCGCACTGCAAGCGATTGTGGATCAAAGTTGGCAACTCCAACTCAGTGCCAGCCCTGAAATGGCCTATGGAATGGGGGACAAGAGTGCTGCGGGTAAACTGCAAGATCTGTCCCCAGAAGCCTTAGCCAAGCTCAATCAGGGACAAATTGCCATTCTGGCCCAATTGAAAGCACTGGATCGCAACAAGCTGAGTAAAGAGGATAAAATCAACGCCCAAATCCTCGAAGATCAGATCCAAAATGAGGTCGACCTGTATAAATACAAGGATTACTACCTGCCAATCACTGCAGAGAGTGGCTTCCACGCCTATATATCTTCGATTGCACAAGGGCGGTTCAATACCCTAGAGGATTACCAAAACTACCTAGGTAAGCTCAAGGCGCTACCGACCTATTTTGCCCAGCAAACCCATTGGTTAAAACAAGGCTTAAAGGAAGGGATTACACCGCCTAAAGCCACGCTCAAGGGATTTGAAAACAGCATTAGTGCCTACATCTTACCGGTAGAGAAGAGCAGTTATTTCAAGCCTTTTACTCAGTACCCTAGCCACTTTACCGAGGCACAAAAAGCACAGCTCACCCAAGAAGGCCGAGCATCAGTCGAACAGAATGTGCTCCCGACCTATCAGGCTTTCTATGATTTTATGACTCAGGAGTATATGCCCAACACTCGGGAAAATATTGCCGCCAACAGCTTACCCGATGGTGATGCCTTCTATGAGAACCGCGTTCGCTACTACACGACCTTAAATATGACCTCGGCCGAAGTGCACGAGCTGGGTTTAAAGGAAGTAAAACGTATCCGCCAGGAAATGGAGCAAGTCATTAAGTCTGTTGGCTTTAAAGGCAGCTTTGCCGACTTTTTACATTTCTTGAGAACCGATCCCCAGTTTTATACTACTAGTGCGGATCAGCTCCTGAAAGAAGCGGCATTTATTGCCAAAAAAGCCGATGCCATGTTGCCCAAATATTTTGGTAAATTGCCACGCAAACCCTATGGTATTGCAGCAGTGCCGGCCGAAATCGCCCCCAAATACACCTCAGGCCGTTATTCAGGCTCTAATCGTGACGACGAGCCGGGTTACTACTGGGTCAATACCTACGCCTTAGATAAGCGTCCGCTCTATGAACTCGAAGCACTCACGCTGCACGAAGCCGTGCCCGGGCATCATCTGCAGATTTCACTAAACTCCGAACTGAGCTCGTTGCCTGATTTTCGTCGCTACAGCTATATTTCGGCCTTTGGTGAAGGTTGGGGATTGTATAGCGAATACTTAGGATTAGAAGCGGGATTCTATCAAGATCCTTACAGTAATTTTGGGCGCCTAACCTATGAGATGTGGCGCGCCGCACGCCTCGTTGTCGATACGGGGATGCACGCCCAAGGCTGGAGTCAAGAACAAGCCATCGAGTTTATGGCGAGCAACACGGCGTTATCGCTCCACAATGTGACGACTGAGATTGACCGTTACATTACCTGGCCAGGGCAAGCACTCTCCTACAAGATTGGTGAGCTCACCATTAAACGCCTGCGCGCGAAAGCCGAGCAAGCCTTAGGCGATAAATTTGATATTCGCGCCTTCCACGACGCGGCATTAGAAAATGGTTCTGTGCCAATGTCGGTGCTGGAGCAGCAAATAAACGACTTTATCGAAGCGCAAAAAGCCTCGATTTAAGCTCATCCAAGGGAGCGGGTATTTTCCTGCTCCCTTTCCTGCCCGCCCCAGTTCTCTGATACACTCTAGCAAACCTTTTTGCCCGAGATGTGCGACAGAGTATGAGCCAAACGCCCCTAAACTTTCCAAGGGAAGAGTTTTCCAAGGTAGCCTTTTCAACGGAACACGATTTAAATACTTCTGAACAGCAAGCCTTCTGGCAGACCGTTGTCCAAGACACACTCAAAACGCCCGATGGATTAACTTTGGCCTATATGATGGTCAAGCACCCGAAGGCCCATGCCAGCATAGTTATCAGCAGCGGCCGGGTTGAATCCTACTTAAAGTATCAAGAATTGGTATTTGACCTGTATCAGCAAGGCTATTCGGTATTTGCTATCGATCACCGCGGCCAGGGATTATCGAGCCGCATGACGGCCAATCCCCATCAAGGCCACGTGCGGCGGTTCAACGACTATATCGACGACTTTGCCCTGTTTATGCAAACCGTTGTACTCAAACATGCCACTTCGCCATTATTCTTGCTCGGGCATTCTATGGGCGGCGCCATCGGTACCTTGTATCTAAAACAACATCCAGATGTGTTTACGGCGGCGGCATTCTCAGCCCCCATGTATGGCATTAAGTTACCTATGCCAAAAGGGTTTGTCCGTTGGCTTGCGAGTAAGCTCGATGCCAGCCTCAATGGTGGAGAACCTAACTACGTGCTCAGCGGGCAAAACTATAAGGCCGCTCCTTTTAAGGGCAATGATCTCACCCACTGCCAGAGCCGTTATCAAGCCTATAGAGAGTTGTACGATGCGGCGCCAAAGCTGCAATTAGGCTCACCGACTAACCGCTGGTTGACTGAATCCTTAGATGCGGCCGATGCCTGTGTCTTGGCCACGGCACATATCCGTACGCCCATTCTGATCCTGCAAGCCAGTGAGGATAAGATTGTCGACAATGCCGCACAAAATCTGGCGGTAAGCTCAAATTGCCAATTAAAAGTGATTGCAGGGGCTGCCCATGAGATTTTTATGGAGAAAGATAGCTACCGTAATCAAGCGCTGAATTACGCACTCGACTTTTTTAAACGCTACGCAACAAGGGACGTGGACAAACAAGCTGTTTAAAGTCATTAACACTTAAGGCGCGGGCAATATTGTAGCCTTGGAAGTGAGTACAGCCTAAGCGGCTAAATAGCTGCTGTTGCTGTGGTGATTCGACACCTTTGGCCACAATAGGCAAGTTAAAGGGGTGTACCGACTGAATCAGCGCTTGGCTCCAGCTCGTATCAGTCGTTAAGTTAGCAGCACAATGTAAATCGAGCTTCACCTCACTCAAGAGATAGTGACGCAAGCAACTCAAGGCGCCCTGTCCCGCACCAAAGTTATCTAGGGTTATTGCCACCCCAGCTTCTGCGAGCAGACTGATCCTCGGTTGAACAAAGGAGGCTGATGTTAGTAATGCACTCTCGGTTAACTCAATACCCAGCTGATTGTCATCCAGCTCGTAGCGACGGGTTAACGCAACTAATTGCTCGACAAAATCGGCTTGGCAGAAAGATAAGGTACTAATATTCAGAGTTAAACGTGGCAGGTTAATACCCTGTTGTTTCAATTGCTTAACCAACAGGCAAACGCGCGTAGCCACATTTAAATCGAGCGATGCTATCAAACCATGGCGCTCGGCTAAATCAATAAATTTAGCGACCGGGACAATTTCACCATCCGCTAAATGCCAGCGGGATAAAACCTCAGCCGACACTATCTTGCCTTGCATATCCACCACTGGCTGGAACATTAACGACAGCTGATTTTCGGCAATTGCACGCTCTAATCTGTTCAACAAAGACGACTCAGGATCCTGCGAGCGTTCTAAATCTGGGTGATAGAAAGCGCAACCTGCGTGTTCACTCGACTGAGCATGCTGCATCGCGAGCTCTGCACGTCGCACGGCGAGTTCTGGCACAAGCGTATCCACAGAATCTAATAAGCAAATCCCAATATTCGCATTTAAACGAAAATCATGTTCACCATAATGGAAGGGACGAGTGGCGATTTGTTTAAGCTCAGTAGCCAACGCCAAGGCTCGACGTCCGGCCATATTCGCATCGGCCGCCAACTCCTTAGCTAACAAGGCGAACCGGCCCAATTCGAGATGAGCAACGACAATATTTTCAGCAAAATAACTCGATAGCCTTGCACTTAATTGCGACAACAATCGCTCAAGCTCATGGGATGTAAGAGTGTCATTCGCCCCAAGGGTTTCGACATTGAGTAATAACAAAGCCCCCCAATGTCCCGCACTAGTTCGCTGATTAAGGTATTGGGATAACTGCGCCATAAAGGTTTCAGGGAGCATCTTAGGCCCTGCCACAGATTGCTTCACTAATTCGGCAATCGCAGCATGGTTTCGCTCACTCTCAGAGACATCGACATGAATACCGATCATCCGAGTCGGTCGACCAAGGTGGTCCCAGTCGACTAACATGCCACGGTCAAATACCCAAACATAATGCCCATCTCTATGTTGCAAGCGATGGACACTCTCAAATTCTTTAGTCTTGCCGCTGACATACTCTTGCAGGCAGTCCAACACGGCTTGCTTATCATCGGGATGCAAACGCGTTTCCCAGGTCTGGAACACTTCCTCTAGCTCGTCGGGTTGATAGCCAATCATTTCCTTCCAACGATCGGACAAAAACACTTCGCCAGAACGAATATTCCAATCCCAGATCCCATTGCGTGAACCTTCAACCGCAAACAACCAACGTTGCTCACTATCGTTAAGCTGCTTAACTGCACGCCCTAGATGTTCATGAACCTGCTGCAGTGTCGTTTGTAGAGACAAGACCTCGGAGGCACTCCAAGACACTTGAGTCGAAAACTCGGGAGTGCCTACATGCTTCGCCGATTCGCTTAACATCTTGAAAGGACGAATCAAGAGGTAATATAGAACGAAGGTAAAACCGATTAACAGCAGCGCCCCGAGCCCCCATACGCGCATAAATCGTTGTTGTAATTCGGTTGAAGCTTTAGCCACTAACGGCGCGAGATCAGACTCAAGATAGATAAGCTCGGTCGCTCCAGGATATTGAGCATCAACGGGATAATAGGCTTGAATCGATAATCGGTCTGGATTAATTGAAACACTCGCCTGTCCAGATTGCACCACGGCATGATGCCGAACCACATCGTAACCATCAATCACTTCAATGGCATTGCTATCACGCCAAACAGTATGATTTGCAAATCGAATCCGGCTATTCGCATCCAGCAAGATATAAACCATGACATTCATATCTAAAGTTGCCAGAGAGACTTCCTGCTCGATACGTTCAACATCTTGTAACGCTTGCGCCGACTGCACTATCGTTTGCATACGTAAAAGTTGCTGCTTTATCTGGTTCACCTGGCGATCGGCCAGTTCATTACGTACCAGCTCGCTCTCATAGAAATACTCAGCCGTAACCAACACTAAATAAAGTGCCAACATGCAGACAGGTATCAATACTGCGAGCGAGAGTTTGCGAAGCATGGGTAGCCAAATGTCTTTAATAAAAAGATGGACGCCCAGTATGCTAACGGGAAACCCGTTACTAAGCAAAAAGACTTAACATAAGTGGAGTTATTTTAGACTAAATACGCTAATCGATTGAAAGAACCGCTAGCGAGCGAAGCGATAAAGTGAAGAATAGAAAATAAGTTAATAAAATAGAAAACAAAAAAGCCAGCTTATTCAGCTGGCTTTCTGCTCTCTTCACGAGAAAATTAGGCGCTTGGCGATGACCTACTCTCACATGGGGAGACCCCACACTACCATCGGCGCGATTGCGTTTCACTTCTGAGTTCGGGATGGGATCAGGTGGGACCACAATGCTATTGTCACCAAGCAAATTTGTTATTTACTACCAGTCTTATCTCATGCAGGCAGTAAATTAAATTCGGAAAGCTGGTTTGAGTTGCACTTCTTAAGTGTTTGTATTCAAGCTAAGTACTCTTAGCAAAACCCATCTGGGTTGTATGGTTAAGCCTCTCGAGTCATTAGTATCAGTTAGCTCAACGCCTCACAACGCTTACACACCTGACCTATCAACGTCCTAGTCTCGAACGGCTCTTTAGTGGACTTATAGTCCAAGGGATGACTCATCTTGGGGCTCGCTTCCCGCTTAGATGCTTTCAGCGGTTATCGATTCCGAACATAGCTACCGGGCAATGCCATTGGCATGACAACCCGAACACCAGCGGTTCGTTCACTCCGGTCCTCTCGTACTAGGAGCAACTCCCCTCAATCATCCAACGCCCACGGCAGATAGGGACCGAACTGTCTCACGACGTTCTGAACCCAGCTCGCGTACCACTTTAAATGGCGAACAGCCATACCCTTGGGACCGACTTCAGCCCCAGGATGTGATGAGCCGACATCGAGGTGCCAAACACCGCCGTCGATATGAACTCTTGGGCGGTATCAGCCTGTTATCCCCGGAGTACCTTTTATCCGTTGAGCGATGGCCCTTCCATTCAGAACCACCGGATCACTATGACCTACTTTCGTACCTGCTCGACGTGTCTGTCTCGCAGTTAAGCTGGCTTATGCCATTGCACTAACCGTACGATGTCCGACCGTACTTAGCCAACCTTCGTGCTCCTCCGTTACTCTTTGGGAGGAGACCGCCCCAGTCAAACTACCCACCAGGCACTGTCCTTAACCCCGATTAGGGGCCCAAGTTAGAACATCAACACTACAAGGGTGGTATTTCAAGGACGACTCCATCAGAACTAGCGTTCCAACTTCAAAGTCTCCCACCTATCCTACACATGTAGGGTCAATGTTCAGTGCCAAGCTATAGTAAAGGTTCACGGGGTCTTTCCGTCTAGCCGCGGGTATACGGCATCTTCACCGCAATTTCAACTTCACTGAGTCTCGGCTGGAGACAGCGTGGCCATCATTACGCCATTCGTGCAGGTCGGAACTTACCCGACAAGGAATTTCGCTACCTTAGGACCGTTATAGTTACGGCCGCCGTTTACCGGGGCTTCGATCATGAGCTTCTCTTGCGATAACCCAATCAATTAACCTTCCGGCACCGGGCAGGCGTCACACCGTATACGTCATCTTGCGATTTTGCACAGTGCTGTGTTTTTGATAAACAGTTGCAGCCACCTGGTATCTGCGACTGCCGTCAGCTTAGGGAGCAAGTCCCATCACCAACAGCAGCGTACCTTCTCCCGAAGTTACGGTACCATTTTGCCTAGTTCCTTCAGCCGAGTTCTCTCAAGCGCCTTGGTATTCTCTACCCGACCACCTGTGTCGGTTTGGGGTACGATTCCCGCTAACCTGAAGCTTAGAAGATTTTCCTGGAAGCATGGCATCAACTACTTCATCCCCTTGGGGACTCGTCATCAGCTCTCAGTGTATAGTGACCCGGATTTGCCTAAGTCACCCACCTACCACCTTAAACGCGGACTACCAACGCCGCGCTAGCCTAGCCTTCTCCGTCTCTCCATCGCAGTTAGCGGAAGTACAGAAATATTAATCTGTTTCCCATCGACTACGCCTTTCGGCCTCGCCTTAGGGGTCGACTCACCCTGCCCCGATTAACGTTGGACAGGAACCCTTGGTCTTTCGGCGAGGGGGTTTTTCACCCCCTTTATCGTTACTCATGTCAGCATTCGCACTTCTGATACCTCCAGCGTGGGTTACCCCTTCACCTTCAACGGCTTACAGAACGCTCCTCTACCGCGCAACCCTAAAGGATTGCACCCGTAGCTTCGGTGGTATGTTTAGCCCCGTTACATCTTCCGCGCAGGCCGACTCGACTAGTGAGCTATTACGCTTTCTTTAAATGATGGCTGCTTCTAAGCCAACATCCTAGCTGTCTAAGCCTTCCCACATCGTTTCCCACTTAACATACACTTTGGGACCTTAGCTGACGGTCTGGGTTGTTTCCCTTTTGACGACGGACGTTAGCACCCGCCGTCTGTCTCCCGGATAGCACTCTTTGGTATTCGGAGTTTGCAAAGGGTTGGTAAGTCGGGATGACCCCCTAGCCTTAACAGTGCTCTACCCCCAAAGGTGTTCGTCCGAGGCGCTACCTAAATAGCTTTCGAGGAGAACCAGATATCTCCCGGTTTGATTGGCCTTTCACCCCCAGCCACAAGTCATCCGCTAATTTTTCAACATTAGTCGGTTCGGTCCTCCAGTTGATGTTACTCAACCTTCAACCTGCCCATGGCTAGATCACCGGGTTTCGGGTCTACGCCTTGCAACTAAACGCGCAGTTAACACTCGGTTTCCCTACGGCTCCGCTATTCGCTTAACCTCGCTACAAAACGTAAGTCGCTGACCCATTATACAAAAGGTACGCAGTCACGGTCTCAAGAACCGCTCCCACTGCTTGTACGTATACGGTTTCAGGTTCTATTTCACTCCCCTCACAGGGGTTCTTTTCGCCTTTCCCTCACGGTACTGGTTCACTATCGGTCAGTCAGGAGTATTTAGCCTTGGAGGATGGTCCCCCCATATTCAAACAGGATATCACGTGTCCCGCCTTACTCGTTTTCATCAAAGGTTAGTTTTCGTGTACGGGGCTATCACCCTGTGCCGCTGGACTTTCCAGACCATTCCACTAACACCCCTCTGACTTAAGGGCTAATCCCCGTTCGCTCGCCGCTACTAGGGGAATCTCGGTTGATTTCTTTTCCTAAGGGTACTTAGATGTTTCAGTTCCCCTCGTTTGCCTCGCAACGCTATGTATTCACGTTACGATAACAGCTTATGCTGCTGGGTTCCCCCATTCGGACATCGTTAGCTCAAATGCTTGTTACTAGCTCGCCAACGCTTTTCGCAAGTTACTACGTCCTTCATCGCCTCTGACTGCCAAGGCATCCACCGTATACGCTTAGTCGCTTAACCATACAACCCAAATGAGTTTCACTCACCTAGGTCGTTGCGACCAGCTGGTTTTACTTGTCTCATTTCCGACCAAGGAAATGGACTCGCCTTAGACTTGAATATTCAAGACACTTAAAAAGTGTTTTAAGAACTCAATTTTTTCGTATTAACACAACGACAGACATCATTGCATTAATTACTATCAGCTTTCCAAATTGTTAAAGAACAATGCTTACCGGCAAGCGGTGCATTTCGCTCTCCCTCCTCTTTCGAGAAGTTCAACAAGCCATCTGTGTGAACACTCAACAAACATCGAGTTAGTCGTATAGGTAAGGAGGTGATCCAGCCCCAGGTTCCCCTAGGGCTACCTTGTTACGACTTCACCCCAGTCATGAACCACAAAGTGGTGAGCGCCCTCCCGAAGGTTAAGCTACCCACTTCTTTTGCAGCCCACTCCCATGGTGTGACGGGCGGTGTGTACAAGGCCCGGGAACGTATTCACCGTGGCATTCTGATCCACGATTACTAGCGATTCCGACTTCATGGAGTCGAGTTGCAGACTCCAATCCGGACTACGACGAGCTTTGTGAGATTAGCTCCACCTCGCGGCTTTGCAACCCTCTGTACTCGCCATTGTAGCACGTGTGTAGCCCTACTCGTAAGGGCCATGATGACTTGACGTCGTCCCCACCTTCCTCCGGTTTATCACCGGCAGTCTCCCTAGAGTTCCCGCCATTACGCGCTGGCAAATAAGGATAGGGGTTGCGCTCGTTGCGGGACTTAACCCAACATTTCACAACACGAGCTGACGACAGCCATGCAGCACCTGTCTCAGAGTTCCCGAAGGCACTAAGCTATCTCTAGCGAATTCTCTGGATGTCAAGAGTAGGTAAGGTTCTTCGCGTTGCATCGAATTAAACCACATGCTCCACCGCTTGTGCGGGCCCCCGTCAATTCATTTGAGTTTTAACCTTGCGGCCGTACTCCCCAGGCGGTCTACTTAATGCGTTAGCTTGAGAGCCCAGTGTTCAAGACACCAAACTCCGAGTAGACATCGTTTACGGCGTGGACTACCAGGGTATCTAATCCTGTTTGCTCCCCACGCTTTCGTGCCTGAGCGTCAGTCTTTGTCCAGGGGGCCGCCTTCGCCACCGGTATTCCTCCAGATCTCTACGCATTTCACCGCTACACCTGGAATTCTACCCCCCTCTACAAGACTCTAGTTTGCCAGTTCGAAATGCAATTCCCAGGTTGAGCCCGGGGCTTTCACATCTCGCTTAACAAACCGCCTGCGCACGCTTTACGCCCAGTAATTCCGATTAACGCTTGGACCCTCCGTATTACCGCGGCTGCTGGCACGGAGTTAGCCGGTCCTTCTTCTGTAGGTAACGTCACAGCTGCAAGGTATTAACTTACAACCTTTCCTCCCTACTGAAAGTGCTTTACAACCCGAAGGCCTTCTTCACACACGCGGCATGGCTGCATCAGGGTTTCCCCCATTGTGCAATATTCCCCACTGCTGCCTCCCGTAGGAGTCTGGGCCGTGTCTCAGTCCCAGTGTGGCTGATCATCCTCTCAGAACAGCTAGGGATCGTCGCCTTGGTGAGCCATTACCTCACCAACTAGCTAATCCCACCTAGGTTCATCCAATCGCGGAAGGCCCAAAGGTCCCCTCCTTTCCCCCGTAGGACGTATGCGGTATTAGCAGTCGTTTCCAACTGTTATCCCCCACGACTGGGCAGATCCCTAGGCATTACTCACCCGTCCGCCGCTCGCCACCTCAGGAGTAAACTCCCTTGTGCTGCCGCTCGACTTGCATGTGTTAGGCCTGCCGCCAGCGTTCAATCTGAGCCATGATCAAACTCTTCAATTAAAAGTTTTGTGAACCCGAAGGTTCGGCTCAATGAATTCTGAATCGACTTAACTTAATAAGTCTTTGTACATATTGCTATGAACACTCATTCATTGATGTAAATTTTGATTACTCGCCAAACGGCAGAGTAATTTCGATTAACTCAACACCTGTGAGTGTCCACACAGATTTCTTGTTTAGATTGTTAAAGAACATTTGACCTCAGCTTTCGCGTTACCGCTCAGCGGGTCAGGGCTGCGTATTCTACGCATTTCCCGTGTCGCGTCAAGGCGTTTTTGCAAACTTCTTGAGGCTTTCGAACCAAGTGCACATTTTGCATTCGATTCACACTGATACCGCATTCGCTTTCGCTGTCTGCCGTGTCAGTGGATGCGCATTATAGGCAGCGAAAACTTTTGTGCAAGGGCTTTTTGTCAGAAAATTACGATTAATCATCTAGACGCCTAGATATCCAGCAACATGAATAAAAAAGGGGCTAAACAGCCCCTTTTTAAACTCATTTGGTTAACGAAACAGTAACTATGGACTGAAGAATCGCGATTCTTGCTCGACTTCGATTTCTTCACCATCGATATGGGTTTTCACTTTTATCTCGATGTTAGTCACTGAGCGCGAAAGTTCGACCGGATCGACCCCGACACTGATAGGTAGAGTTAGCACTTCACCCCCTGCAATAGTCACTGAGGTTGGTCCATACCATTTATAGTTATTGAGACCTTCAACACTCATAGTGTATTCATGGGCTCGTTCTGTCTTGTTGAGAATTTTCAGGGTGAAGGTGTTTTCAATCAGCCCTTGATTGTTTTCTCTATAGAGTTGGTTACGGTCACGGATGATATCCATGCGCACGGGGGCAATCGTCGCGCTCGCATAGATAAAGATCAGGATCATGGCGGCCAACACCACACCATAGCCCACCAGCTTAGGACGTAATACCTTCTCTTTAATACCTTCGAGTTTATTTTCGGTGGTATAGCTAATCAGCCCTAGAGGGTACCCCATGCGTTCCATGGTTTGGTCACAAGCGTCAATGCAGGCGCCGCAGTTAATACATTCGTATTGCAAGCCGTTACGAATATCGATACCCGTCGGACAAACTTGGACACAGAGGTCGCAGTCGATACAGTCGCCTAAGCCCATTTCTTTGGGGTCGGCTTTGCGTGAACGCGGGCCGCGGGTCTCGCCGCGTTTTGCATCGTAACCAACGATATAGGTGTTTTTATCAAACATCGCCGATTGGAAACGCGCGTACGGGCACATATGGATACACATGATTTCACGCATCCAACCCGCATTACCGTAGGTCGCTAAGGTAAAAAAGATAACCCAGAAGTAGATAGCACCCGATGCATTAAGGGTAAATACATCGACATAGACTTCACGGCTAGGCACAAAATAAGACACAAAGGTCATGGCCGTGATGAGCGAAAGCACAATCCATGCGGTATGTTTTGCCGTTTTGCGCCAGATTTTGTCAAAACCCCACGGCATTTGATCTAACTTAATGCGTTTATTACGGGCACCTTCGAGTTTTTCTTCGAACCAGATGAACATAAAGGTCCATACGGTTTGCGGACAGGTGTAACCACACCAGACTCGGCCGAGGTAGGTTGTCACGAAAAATAACGCAAAGGCGGCTATCATAAAGAGAGCGGCAAGTAAGGTCAGATCCTGTGGCCAAATCGTTAAACCAAAGACATGGAACTTCTGCTCAGCCAGATTGAACCAAACGGCTTGACGGTCTCCCCAAGGGATCCAAGGTAAGATTAGGAAGAAGAGCATTGCGACCCAGCCCATACGGCGGCGTACACTACTCCATAATCCATCGATGGCCCGGACATAAATCCGGTTGCGGGGGTTAAAGCGATCAGCCTTATCTGCATCTGGCTGGTGAATCTTAATTCGATTGGTTTTCGAATAGTCCTTGTTATTAGATTCTGCGTTCATCGTGACAGCCTTTTACTGCTTTAATATTGGACGAAAACTGGCTTATTATACCCATATTATTAATGGTTATTCACTTATGTTGGACTAAAAGATGAAAGGTTGGATCATATTAGCGCTCCTGTGTGGTGCATTATATTACTTATACACCGAAACAGACAAATTAGATGCACCTATAGCTAAAACAGAGGAAATGGTTCAGAAGATAGAAAACAAAATGGGCTCAATGACGGGCACCCAAATTATTAAGATCGATCAGAAACGCACTAAGGCTCGAACAGCCATTTTGGAGCGACTATCGGCTCCTGAAGTCGAAGAGTTTAATAAAATCCCACTCACTGAAGACGGTATTGCCGATTTTAAAGACAGCTACTGCGGCACTAAGGCGCCCGAGCACCCAATCTTTAGCCGAGATAACCTGTTTTATATCTGCGATAACCTCTAATCCAACTTACAGGCAAACGGAATTTTGCAACCCATCACTAAGCATGGCGCTTAAGCGATTGACCAAAGACATGATTCCGCCTAGCCTTTGAGCTTCAATTACATAGGCCTTGTATCATGACTAAACCAGTATCAGATATTTTTGATCCCGCACTGTGGGATGAAGTCAGCGGATTTAACTTCGACGATATTACTTACCATAGAGCCAAAGCCCACGGCACAGTGCGTATCGCCATCAACCGTCCAGATTGCCTCAACGCCTTCCGCCCAAAGACGGTCGACGAGTTGTATATCGCCCTCGATCACGCTCGCCAATGGTCCGATGTAGGTTGTGTGTTACTCACGGGCAATGGCCCATCGGCCAAAGGACAATATTCGTTTTCCTCCGGTGGCGATCAACGTATTCGCGGTAAAGATGGTTATAAATATGAAGGCGCCGAAGAAGGCAAAGCTGATTTAGCCAGAATGGGGCGGTTACATATCCTCGAAGTCCAACGATTGATCCGCTTTATGCCTAAAGTGGTGATCGCAGTCGTGCCAGGTTGGGCGGTTGGTGGCGGCCATAGTTTGCACGTTGTCTGCGACTTGACCTTAGCCTCAAAGGAACACGCCGTCTTCAAACAAACCGATCCCGATGTCGCGAGTTTCGACTCAGGCTATGGCAGTGCTTATCTTGCCAAGATGATTGGCCAAAAGCGTGCGCGAGAAATTTTCTTCTGTGGCTTTAACTACAGTGCAGATGAAGCCTTTGCCATGGGAATGGTGAATAAATCGGTTCCCCATGCCGAACTCGAAGTTGAAGCATTAAGATGGGCCAAAGAGATTAATTCCAAATCGCCGACGGCGATGCGTATGTTGAAGTACGGCTTTAACATGACTGACGACGGCATGGTCGGTCAGCAACTGTTTGCGGGTGAAGCGACGCGCTTAGCCTATGCCAGTGCAGAAGCTCAAGAAGGGCGCGATGCTTTCCTCGAGAAACGTGACCAGGACTTTTCAGCGTTTCCTTGGCATTACTAGTCGAAGCTGATTGCCATATAAAGCCCTCATTTGAGGGCTTTATATTTTTTAGCGCTTATAGATAGAAAAAACCGTTTAAACTAATCTCAAAATACGGGTTTAAATTTTAATGAGAATTGTTATCATCTAATCATTCCCAATTGGGGCTAACATTAGAGGATAGGATCATGACCAAGACATTAACTTTTGCCGTATTACATTTCAGCGTTGCCTTCACCGTTACCTATTTATTAACTGGTAGTGTTTTGGTCGGTGGTGCCGTCGCCTTAGTTGAGCCCGCGATAAACACTGTCGTGTTTTATTTCCACGATAAAGTATGGAAACGTTTCGAGGCAAAAAAGCAAAACGCGCTTAATGCAATAACGGCTTAATACACTCAGCCACCAGCATATACTCTAATAAAGCCCCAATAAAAAACCGCCATTTAGGCGGTTTTTTATTGCTTCCGATTTATTCCACCGTCACCGATTTAGCGAGGTTTCGCGGTTGATCCACATCGGTGCCCTTAATTAAGGCAACGTGATACGACAGCAACTGTAGTGGGATAGTGTAAATCAGCGGCGCCATATAAATATCGCAGTGTGGAACCGGGATAACCTTCATGGTTTCGTCAGATTCAAACTCTGCATCCACATCGGCGAAGACATACATTAAGCCGCCACGGGCACGCACTTCTTCAACGTTAGATTTCAGCTTTTCTAACAGCTCGTTGTTTGGCGCCACCACGATGACGGGCATGTCGGCATCAATCAACGCCAGTGGACCATGTTTCAGTTCGCCAGAGGCATATGCCTCAGCATGGATGTAGGAGATCTCTTTTAGTTTGAGCGCACCTTCCATCGCAATCGGGTACTGATCGCCACGGCCAAGGAATAAGGCATGGTGTTTGTCGGCAAAGTCTTCCGCCAATTCAGCAATCGCATCATCTAAACCTAGAGCTTGTTCCACTTTGGCAGGCATAGACTGTAGGCTTTGGGTGATCTCCGCCTGCATTTGCTCCGACATACCATTATGGCGACCGATCACCGCGGTCAGCATTAACAAACCCGCTAGCTGCACAGTAAAGGCTTTAGTTGAAGCAACGCCAATTTCAGCGCCTGCTTTCATCATGTACGCCATGTCAGACTCACGAACTAAGGAAGAGCCTGGAGCGTTACAAATAGTTAGCGTCGCCTTATAACCCATTTCTTTAGCTAGGCGCATCGCCGCCAGCGTATCGGCAGTCTCGCCAGATTGAGAAATGGTCACCAACAGGCTGTTAGGGAACAAATGCGACTTGCGGTAGCGAAATTCGGAGGCGATTTCGACATTACAAGAAACGCCGGCCCAATCCTCTAACCAATAACGCGCCGCCATACCCGCATGGTAACTAGTACCACAGGCAATGATTTGTACGTGTTTGATATCTTTTAAGAACTCAGCAGCATTATCGCCAAAAGCCGTGTCGAGTACTTGCTTGTTAGCGATGCGGCCTTCGATAGTGCGTGTCAGCGCCAATGGCTGCTCATAAATTTCTTTGAGCATATAGTGGCGATATTCACCTTTGTCACCGGCATCGTGGGTGATTTCAGATTCTTTAACTTCGCGCTCAACTTTATTGCCATGCACATCGAAAATACTCACAGTGCGACGAGTCACTTCAGCCACGTCACCTTCTTCTAAAAACGCGAAAGAACGGGTCACAGGCAATAGCGCCAGTTGATCAGACGCGACAAAGTTTTCACCTAAACCAAAACCAATCACCAGTGGACTGCCTGAACGTGCCACAACCATGCGCTCGCTATCGCGGCGGTCAATCACCACAGTGCCATAAGCGCCTTCGAGTTGTTTCACCGTGGCTTGCACCGCTGCCAGTAAAGTGTCGTTAGATTTCAATTCATGGTGAACTAAGTGGCAAATCACTTCGGTGTCGGTATCCGAGCTAAAGTGATAGCCCAGCTCTTTAAGCATTTCGCGCAGTTTATGATGGTTTTCGATAATGCCATTGTGCACCACGGCAATATCGCCTTCAGATAAATGTGGGTGAGCATTGCGCTCGCTTGGCTCACCATGGGTAGCCCAACGAGTATGAGCAATCCCAGTGCCGCCCACTAACGGGTCGGTTTCGAGTGCGGCAGAAAGCTCCTGTACTTTACCCACACGGCGAGTGCGATTAAGTTCACCATTGTGGATAACGGCAACACCTGCGGAATCATATCCACGATATTCTAAACGACGTAAACCTTCGACCAGAATTTCGGCCACATCCCTTTGCGCCACGGCGCCAACGATTCCGCACATAGTTTTTACCTATAAAATGAAAAATAAAAATGAAGTTGTTTGAGTCATTTGCTCAGGCTTATCACGGGCAAATGCCTAAGGCGAGTAGGGTGCTAAGATAACTTTCACGCCTTGCTCGGTAATTTGGTTAAGGGCGCTCTCTTCGATGCGAGCATCGGTGACTAGCACACTGATTTGCGACCAAGGTAGTTCTAAGTTAGGGATCCGCTTACCTATTTTGTCCGAATCCACCATAACGATCACTTCGCGGGAAACCTCAGCCATCACCTTGCTTAAACCTGTCAGCTCATTAAAGGTGGTAGTGCCGCGCGCTAAATCGATACCGTCGGCACCGATAAAGAGTTGGTCGAAGTTATAGGAGCGCAATACTTGCTCAGCCACTTGCCCCTGGAACGACTCAGAATGGGGATCCCAGGTTCCGCCGGTCATCAATAGGGTCGGCTCATTTTCCAGTTCGTGAATCGCATTAGCCAAATGCAAGGCATTGGTCATGACCACCAGCCCTCGCTTGTGGTTAAGTTCAGCAATCAAGCCTGAAGTAGTGGTGCCACTGTCGATGATGATGCGATTGTGATCTTTAATCAGCTGCGCAGCGGCTTTAGCGATGGATAACTTGTTAGGGGCAATCTTGGCAGAAAACTGTTGCGTCACTTCATCGGGAATGGCTACAGCACCACCGTAGCGACGTAACAACAGTCCGGTTTTTTCAAGCTCAGCCAAGTCTTTACGAATAGTCACTTCTGAGGTTTCGAAACGTAATGACAACTCATCGACACTCACTTCACCCTGTTCATTCAGAATGCTGATAATACTGTGACGTCGTTGCTGTGTGTTTCGTTTATTCATAAAACCTTTCAGTTAACTTTCGATTCGAAAGTTATATTATAGAGAAACGAAACATTTTTGCTAGTATTCGAAAGGTGTTTTTAGCGTGAAAATGATGTAGTTGTTGAGTTTTTAAAATTAACCCAATGAAAAGCAATAAAAAAGCAGTTCACCTATCGATGAACTGCTTTAAACGAGCTAAAACTTAAGCGTAGAAAGTGAAGTTAGAACTTAGCTTCAAGTGCCACGCTGAAGTTACGATCTTGGCCTAGGGTCACCATATTGTATTGGCCGCCATCGATATAATCGGTATCAAACAGGTTTCTCACGTTCGCGCGGATGCTAACGTCTTTACCCATAATATCCATAGTGTAGGCAGCACCGATATCGAAGCGAACATAACCGTCTTTACTGATAGTGTTATCCAGGTTAGCAAAACGCTCGCCAACATAGATAGCACCGAAGTTCATTGCAAAGTTATCGGTTACTTCATAACGAGTCCAGATATTGGCCGACCATTCAGGGGCATCGATAGGCGTTTTACCTTCGCGCTCATCACCCGTTTGATACTCAGCATCGAGGTACATCATAGATGAAGTCACAAACCAACTATCGCCTAGCTTACCCTGGGCGCCCACTTCAAAGCCGCGGTGTTTTTGCTCACCGCCTTGGGTGGTGATTGAAGTGTATTTTCCATCTTCACTTCGTGGGTCACTTGCTGTCAGCACCTCATTGATAGAGATATTCTCAAGCGTGACATCAAATACCGCAGCCGTTAATAACAAGCTATCGTCAAACAGTTCCCACTTAGTCCCCACTTCATATTGAATTCCATATTCAGGTTTGAGGTTAGTGTCATGATTAACATTTAGAGGGTCGGTAATACCACCTTGCGGTGTAAAGCTCTTAGAGTAGTTAACGTATATGCTGCCATTGGTCATTGGTGAATAGATCACCCCAAATTTAGGCGATACGGCATAGCTATTTTCACCAAATCCATCTTTTTTCTGCTCGTCATAACGTACCCCAGCGAGCAATTTCCATTGTTCGTTGATGGTCATTAAATCTTGCAGATAGAAACCGTAGTATTTGTATTCATTTGGAGTGCCTTTCTTACCTGTATGGTAATCAAGATCCGGTTGAATCACTGGCTGACCAGGAATAACGGTTTGCGCTGCGCCACGGGCGATTTGTTGCTGGTAGAAGTAATCGAGATAGTTAGCGCCAATCAGCAACTGATGCTCCATACCCGCTAATGCAAACTCGCCTGTAAAATCGACATAGGCGGTTTTATGCTGCCAATCATCGTAACGATCGAATGGTCTAATGCTGTATCCCGAGGTGAATGGGTCTTCATTATATTGCGGCGCAGAATCGAAACGCTGGCGATTAAACTGTTGATCGTTATAACCCAGTTTAACTTTCCAATCGTCACTCATATGCCAAGTTAAATCGGCACCTAAGTTAGAAACCGTGTTATCGGTAAAGGCCCAAGGGGCATCCCAGATGGTTTTACGCTGACCAACAACATTGCCTTGCTTATCTAACCAACCGCCAGCATCGATACCGGTTTTATCTTGGGTATGGTCGTATTTCAACGACAATAACAGATCATCACTGATATCGAATTCGAGGTTCAAATAACCTAACCAACGATCACGCTCTTGGTTTTCATCGGTCGTTGAATATTCACGCCAGTATTTAGTGTCTTGTTTGACTAACACACCGCGGTAACGAATGCTTTGAGCCTCGTTTAAACTGCCACCAGCATCTAACTGTGCGCGGGTAGAGCCGTAACCGTCGGTATCAAACCCTAAGTTGAGCATAGAATCATAGGTGGGTTTCTTGGTGACCATATTCACCAAACCGCCGGGGCCAGATTGGCCATACAACATGCTAGAAGGGCCTTTCAGTACTTCGACTTGTTGCAGGGTTTCGATAGGTTGGACGTAGTGGGACCATTGCTGGTGGCCGTTGATCAGATAACCGTTACCCGAATCTAATTCAAAGCCACGAATACTGAAGACTTGGCGGTTCCAACGGGTAGTTCCCGCAGTCACACTTGAATCGTTTACTAAGACTTCCGCAAGGTTAGTCGCTAATTGTTCATCGGTGACAAAGTCGGGGATAACATTCACAGATTGTGGTGTATCCATTAAATCGATATCACCACGCATAGCACCGGATGCACTGCCGACTTTATAGTCGTTAAACGTACGGCCTGTCACATTAATGCGCTCAATGTTTTCATCATTTGGCGCCTCGGCCATAACAGGCATCGCCATTAATGCAGACCCTACGGCCAAACCAACCACTGAATATTTAAATACCATTGCCAACACCTCAAGTAGACCTTTCGTCTTAGAATTGCAGGCAATATAAATAAGAATTGTTTTTATTTAATCATCTTTACACGAATTTACAATCCAGCGTGACCTGGATCAACTTTCAATAAAAACAACGAATTAGCCATAACACCACAGTATTAACTCAACATTAATTTGGCTAATTTTTATTTGGTGAGGATTTTTAGCTTTGACAAAAAACATAAAGCGGCAATAAGCCGCTTTATGTTGACTGAGTACAGCGCCGTTATTTCTTAATCTTTACCGGACGTTGCCAGCCAGTCAGATGTTTTTGCTTAACACGGGTGATAACCAGCTCATCCTCACCCACATCACGGGTAATTGTTGACCCAGCACCCAGCGTCGCGCCTTTACCAATGGTCACTGGCGCCACCAGCTGAGTATCACTTCCCACAAACACATTGTCTTCGATTACGGTTAAGTGTTTATTGGCACCATCGTAATTACAGGTAATAGTACCCGCACCAATATTCACGCCCGCACCGATTTGCGCATCGCCTAAATAGGCTAAATGACCCGCCTTAGAACCCACACCTAAAACGGCCTTTTTCATCTCTACAAAGTTGCCGATATGGGCATCCTGCATTAACTCAGCACCGGGGCGTAAACGGGCAAAAGGCCCGGCACTGGCGGCAACGCCCAGCTTCGCGCCTTCGATAATAGAGTAAGGTTTGATCTCGGCATTATCGGCAATTTCACAGTCGATAAGAATCGCGCCAGCGCCGATGCTAACGTTATTACCAATCACCACTTTGCCTTCGAAAATCACGTTCACATCGACCATCACATCCATACCGACCGTCACTTCACCACGGATATCGATACGGCTTGGGTCACGCAGATTTGCGCCAGCAATCATCAACTTTTCCGCTTCACGAGCCTGATAAGCGCGCTCGAGTTGTGCAAGCTGCACGCGGTTATTAGCACCTTCCACTTCAATTGCAGACTGTGGCTGAGCGGTATTAATCTCAACCCCGTCGGCGTGGGCCATGGCGATAATATCGGTCAGGTAGTATTCCCCCTGAGCATTGTTATTCGATAGGCGACCAAGCCAGGTTTTTAATGCCTTGCCCGGCACCGCCATAATGCCCGTATTGATTTCATTGATGGCGAGTTGCTCGGCATTGGCATCCTTTTGTTCGACGATGCCGACAACCTTACCCTGCTCACGCACGATACGGCCATAGCCAGTTGGATTGGTTAGATTAACGGTTAAAATCGCCACGCCATTATCGGGACGCGCAGCAAGCAATGCTTCAAGCGTAGAGGCTTGGATCAAAGGCACATCACCGTAAAGGATCAGCACAGTGTCATTATCATCGATATTGGGAATCGCCTGAGCGACCGCATGGCCTGTGCCTAACTGCTCGGCTTGCAACATCCAATTGAGTTGCTGCTCACCCAAAGCCGATTTTAGTTTGTCGGCACCATAGCCGTACACCAATTGAATGGCATCGCTGCCGATACTGTGGGCGGTATCGATAACATGCTGCACCATGCTCTTGTGGGCGATAGGATGTAATACCTTGGGAAGATCCGAGCGCATGCGAGTTCCTTTTCCTGCCGCTAAGATCACTACATTTAATGCCATTGCCATATCCTTGATTAACATCCCAAAGGGATAAACTGAGCTCGATTTAATGGCGCAATTTTAACGGAAAGGCGCAGCAAAGCGAAAGGCTGATATCAAAACGTTCCGAAAAAACCAACAAAAAAGGCGGCTATCTTTCGATAACCGCCTTTTATCACAAACAATAACCTTTATCTGGCAATGTTTTTCTTGATGGTTTCAACAACACGTAATTGAGCCATTGCTTTCGCTAACTCAACCATAGCGGCGTCATAATTGAAGTCCGCACCCGCAGTTGCCATATGGGCTTCTGCACGACGCTTGGCTTCTAATGCTGCCTGCTCATCAATATCTTTGGCACGCATAACCACATCAGCCAACACAGAAACAGAAGAAGGTTGTACTTCCAGTAAACCACCAGAAAGATAAAACACTTCTTCGCTGCCGTCTTGTTTGACGATGCGCGCCATGCCAGGTTTGATATAGCTTAACAGTGGAGCGTGGCCATGCATGATGCCCAACTCACCTTCAGAACCGGTCACTTGTAGGCTAGCTACGCGACCTGAGAAGATGCTGCTCTCTGCGCTTACTATATCAAGCTGTACTGTCATGGCTGCCATCCCGTTCTCCTTAAAAAACTAAGTATGACTACTTAGTTATTTCTTTTTGTTAGCTTTCTCGACAGCTTCGTCGATAGAACCAACCATGTAGAACGCTTGTTCTGGAATGTGGTCGAACTCGCCACTCAGAATTCCCTTGAAGCCACGGATAGTGTCTTTCAGAGATACGTACTTACCAGGAGAACCAGTAAAGACTTCTGCTACGTGGAAAGGCTGAGACAAGAAACGCTCAATCTTACGTGCACGGGAAACGGTCATCTTATCTTCGTCTGACAGTTCGTCCATACCGAGAATCGCAATGATGTCTTTCAGCTCTTTGTAGCGTTGCAGAACAGTTTGTACACCGTTAGCTACGTCATAGTGCTCTTGACCAACCACTAATGGATCTAATTGACGAGAAGTCGAATCCAGTGGGTCAACCGCTGGGTAAATACCCAGAGAAGCGATTTGACGTGACAATACAACAGTCGCATCTAAGTGAGCGAAGGTTGTTGCTGGTGACGGGTCAGTCAAGTCGTCCGCAGGAACGTATACCGCTTGTACAGAGGTAATAGAACCAGTCTTAGTTGAAGTAATACGCTCTTGCAGAACGCCCATTTCTTCAGCCAGAGTGGGTTGGTAACCTACTGCAGAAGGCATACGACCTAACAGTGCTGATACTTCAGTACCGGCTAGGGTGTAACGGTAGATGTTGTCAACGAACAACAGAACGTCACGACCTTCGTCACGGAATTTTTCAGCCATAGTCAGACCGGTCAGTGCTACACGCAGACGGTTTCCTGGTGGCTCGTTCATTTGACCATAAACCATGGCTACTTTGTCGAGAACGCCAGAATCCTTCATCTCGTAGTAGAAGTCGTTACCCTCACGAGTACGCTCACCTACACCGGCGAATACAGAAAGACCTGAGTGAGCTTTAGCGATGTTGTTAATCAGTTCCATCATGTTAACTGTCTTACCAACACCCGCACCACCGAACAGACCTACTTTACCACCCTTAGCGAATGGACATACAAGGTCGATAACCTTGATACCAGTCTCTAACAGTTCAGTCGTGTTTGATTGCTCTTCGTATGAAGGAGCGCTGCGGTGAATCACATAACGTTCTTCTTCGCCAATTGCGCCAGCTTCATCAATAGGGTCGCCTAATACGTTCATGATACGGCCAAGAGTGGCAGTACCAACAGGAACAGAAATAGGTGAACCTGAGTTTACTACCTCAAGACCACGACGCAGACCATCAGAAGTACCCATAGCGATGGTACGAACTACACCACCACCTAGTTGTTGCTGAACTTCCAGCACCAAACCATTACAGGAGCCTTCACCTGTGATCTTCAGAGCGTCATATACCTGAGGTACGGCATCTTGTGGAAACTCTACGTCCACAACCGCGCCAATCACTTGGACAACAGTACCTGTGCTCATGATTAATCCTCTAAAACTTGTATTCGTTACCTAACCTAAACCGCAGAGGCACCAGAAACAATTTCCGACAGTTCCTGCGTAATCGCAGCCTGACGAGCCTTGTTATAGACCAATTGCAAATCGTCAATCAGTGTACCCGCGTTGTCTGTTGCCGCCTTCATCGCCACCATACGGGCAGCCTGTTCAGAAGCAATGTTTTCAACAACACCTTGGTAAACCTGAGATTCTACATAACGAACCAATAAGGTATCCAAAAGGGCTTTTGGATCTGGCTCGTAGATGTAGTCCCAACGATGAGCAACCTCATCATCTTCCGATTTAGGCAAAGGTAGCAGCTGCTCGATCACAGGAGTCTGCGTCATAGTGTTTACAAACTTGTTGAACACTACGTACAGACGATCCAGTTTGCCTTCGTTGTAAGCATCTAGCATTACACGTACTGTCCCGATCAGGTCAGCGAGCTTTGGCGCATCGCCTAAACCTGAAGCATGGGCAGATACTTGACCGCCAAAGCTTTTGAAAAACTGAACACTACGAGCACCGATTGGGCAGAATTCAAATTCTGCACCTTGCTCTTTCCAGCTTTTCACGTCTGAAACAACCTTTTTAAAGAGGTTGACGTTCAGACCACCACAAAGGCCACGGTCGGTTGCTACAACAATGTAACCAACCCGCTTGGCCTCTCTCACCTCTAAGTAGGGGTGTTTATACTCGAGAGAACCTTGCGCTACGTGACCGATCACCTTACGCATGCTTTCCGCGTATGGACGGCTTGCAGCCATGCGTTCCTGCGCTCTGCGCATTTTGCTGGCTGCCACCATTTCCATGGCGGACGTGATCTTCTGAGTGTTTTTCACACTCGCGATCTTGGTTTTAATCTCTTTAGCGCCGGCCATCTCTACTCTCCAATCTGGACCTGAGGTGCCTTAAGACACCTCTATCATTGTTACCAGGTTTGGGTTGCTACGAACTTGTCGAGGCCAGCTTTTAATTCAGCTTCGATATCGGCGTTATAATCGCCAGTCTCGTTGATAAGCTTGATTAAAGCAGCATGCTCGCTGTTCATGTACGAGAGCAGAGCGGCTTCGAAATCACCAACTTTTTTCAGCTCAACGCCCTTCAGGTAACCTTTTTCAGCTGCGAAAATTGACACAGCTTGAGCGGCTACGCTCATAGGAGCATATTGTTTTTGCTTCATCAGTTCGGTAACACGCACACCATGCTCAAGTTGAGCACGAGTTGCATCGTCTAAGTCAGATGCAAACTGTGAGAACGCAGCAAGTTCACGATACTGTGCTAGAGCGGTACGGATACCACCAGACAGTTTCTTGATGATCTTAGTCTGAGCCGCACCACCAACACGAGAAACAGAAATACCTGGGTTAACCGCTGGACGTAAGCCAGAGTTAAACAGATCGGTCTCAAGGAAGATCTGACCGTCAGTAATAGAAATTACGTTGGTCGGTACGAATGCAGATACGTCACCCGCCTGAGTTTCAATAATAGGCAGCGCGGTTAAAGAACCGGTTTGACCTGTTACAGCACCCTTAGTGAACTTCTCTACATATTCTTCGTTTACGCGTGAAGCACGCTCTAATAAACGAGAGTGTAGATAGAATACGTCACCAGGATAAGCTTCACGGCCTGGTGGACGCTTCAGCAGTAACGAGATCTGACGGTAAGCAACAGCTTGCTTAGACAGGTCATCGTATACGATCAGAGCATCTTCACCGCGGTCGCGGAAGTATTCACCCATAGCACAACCAGAGTATGGTGCTAAGTATTGCAGTGCTGCAGCTTCAGAAGCTGTTGCGACTACAACGATAGTGTTAGCTAATGCACCGTGCTCTTCTAGCTTGCGTACTACGTTAGCGATAGTAGAAGCCTTTTGGCCTACTGCTACGTACACACATTTGATGCCAGAATCGCGCTGGTTGATGATTGCGTCGATCGCCATCGCTGTTTTACCAGTTTGACGGTCGCCAATGATCAATTCACGTTGGCCACGACCGATTGGGATCATAGCGTCAACGGCTTTATAACCAGTTTGAACTGGTTGATCTACTGACTTACGCTCGATAACACCTGGTGCGATCACTTCAACAGGAGAGAAACCATCGTTATCGATAGCGCCTTTTCCGTCAATTGGCTCACCCAGAGTGTTAACTACACGGCCTAACAGGCCGCGACCGACTGGAACTTCCAGAATACGGCCAGTAGTTTTAACTTTTACGCCCTCTGCTAAATCAGCATAAGGACCCATTACTACGGCACCGACAGAATCACGTTCAAGGTTCAACGCGATTGCAAAACGGCTACCAGGCAGTTCGATCATTTCACCTTGCATCACATCGGCCAGGCCGTGGATGCGGATAATGCCGTCACTTACCGCAACGATAGTACCTTCGTTACGAGATTCGCTAACGACTTCGAACTGCTCGATCCGCTGCTTAATCAGATCGCTGATTTCAGTGGAATTCAGTTGCATGCTCAAACTCCCAATTACGACTGCAGCTTTTCAGACAGACGCGATAACTTACCGCGGACAGAGCCATCAATGACTAAGTCACCTGCCTTAATAATTACACCGGCGATGAGCGCGGCGTCAGTGCTGCAATTCAGCTTAACTTTGCGTGCGAGACGTTTCTCTAAAGAATTACTGATCTGCTGCTGTTGTTCAGAGCTGAGCTCAGCTGCAGAAACCACATCGGCTTCCACTTCTTTTGCCCACTCATTACGGTATTGAGCAAAAAGCTCAGATACAGCAGGTAGTACCTTTAAGCGACCGTTTTCAGCCATTACCTTTATCAAGTTCTGACCTTGCTCATTGATTTGCTCACCACACACACTAATAAAGAGTGCAGCAAGTTTAGTACTGGCTAAAGAACCAGTTAGCAGTGGCTGCATGGTTTCGTTTTCACTCACCAGTGCGGCGAACGTGAGCATTTCTGCCCAGGTATCCACTGCATTGTGTTCAACAGCAACGTCAAAAGCTGCCTTTGCGTAAGGGCGAGCGATGGTGGTTAATTCAGCCATAACTCAAACTCCCTTATCAAATTTCAGCGACTAGTTTATTAACTATGTCACTGTGGGCGGCTGGATCAATAGAACGCTCAAGGATCTTCTCAGCACCCATGATGGCAAGAGTAGCAACCTGCTTACGCAGATCCTCTTTCACGCGATTACGTTCAGCTTCAATTTCTGCTTTACCCTGAGCGATGATTTTTGCACGCTCAGCGTCTGCTTCGGCTTTAGCTTCTTCAACTATTTGAGCTTTACGCTTGTTAGCTTGCTCAATAATTTCGTTAGCAGTCACCTTGGCTTCTTTTAGTTGGTCAGTCGCTTTCGCTTGAGCCAACTCTAGGTCTTTTACCGCACGATCAGCATCAGCTAGACCGTCAGCAATCCTTTTTTGGCGCGCTTCGATGGCATTCATCAAAGGGGGCCATACAAACTTCATGCAGAACCACACGAAGATGATAAAGGCGACCGTCTGACCGATTAGGGTAGCGTTGAAATTCACAACAGCCTCCTATTTAGAGTTAAGACAGAAGCGTTTTCTTACAGCATTGCACCCAGTGGGTTGGTGAACAGCATGAATAATGCGATACCAACACCGATCATTGTTACGGCGTCTAACAGACCCGCTACGATGAACATTTTAACTTGCAGCATAGGAGCCATTTCTGGTTGACGCGCAGCGCCTTCCAGGAACTTGCCACCTAATAAGCCGAAACCGATTGCAGTACCAAGAGCACCCATACCAATCAGCAGAGCAACAGCGATAGCTGTCATGCCTAAAATCGTTTCCATCTGTATCTCCAGTATCTAAAATCTAAATCTAATTAGTTGATGATTTAGTTTAAAATTTCTTCAGCAATCCTTAATGATCTTCATGCGCCATGCTTAAGTAAACAATGGTCAACATCATGAAGATAAACGCCTGCAGCGTGATAACCAAAATGTGGAAAATTAACCAACCTAGTTGCAGAGTCACACCCAGGGAAGATAATAACAAGTTGGTACCATACATCAGCGCAATAAGGATGAAGATCAACTCACCTGCGTACAAGTTACCGAATAGACGCAATGCCAATGAAATTGGCTTAGCAACTAAAGTAACAGTCTCTAATAGGAGGTTGACGGGTATCATTGCCTTATGGTTAAAGGGCTGTAGCGTCAGTTCTTTAACAAAACCAGACACGCCTTTGACCTTAATGCTGTAGTAAATAATCAGCACAAACACACCAATAGCTAAGCTGAAGGTGATGTTTACGTCAGTTGTCGGAACCACTTTCAAGTATGGAACGCCCGCTAAACTTGCTAACCAAGGCAGCCAGTCAACAGGAAGCATATCCATGAAGTTCATCATGAATACCCATACAAAAATGGTCAGAGCTAAAGGCGCGATCAGGGCATTGCGGCCATGAAAACTTTCTTTCACGCTGTTATCAACGAACTCAACGATCATCTCGATAAAGCATTGCAGCTTACCGGGAACCCCTGAAGTCGCTTTTTTACCAACACTACGGAAAATCCACAGGAACAGAACACCAAGACCAACCGAAAAGAACAACGAATCAATGTGCCATGTCCAGAAACCTTCACCAACATGTAAGTTGGTAAGGTGATGCTGGATATAGCCCTGCGGTGTTAACGCTTCACCAGGTGCAGCCATGATTCATCCCACTTAACTTTGCTTGAAGTATAAAGGAGCTGTCCAATGCACTATTAACGTCAGCACATAACAAACAAAAAGCGGCAAAAATGCCACCTCAAGCTTGCTAAACACCAATGAAAACATTGCGATGGTTAACAGCAACTTTACCGCTTCCCCCCAGTAAAAAGTTTTAATCACTTTTGCTGCTGAACTTGCTCCCGTATGAGAGAAAGCGAGGGTCGCGAATACAAAATTAGGGAGCACAGCAATTGAACCACCTGCTAACGCAGAATAGCCAAACTGAACTCCCCACACGACGAAAAAGAGAATTGAAGCACCCCCAGCCACCGCCGCCTGCATCATCACCAATTTATAGGCTGACCACCGGCCACGACGCGCTAAAACCTTACTCAACTCATCCTCTCCGCATTCATACTTTTTGTTTCGATGACCGGATGACAAATATCCGTATTTTTGTCGATGCACAAAAAGCTTGCGAAAGTATACCTTTTCACGCCTTCATTGCAACTTTGAGATAAGGAAAAACAGCACTTTTAACGTGATATAGCGCCAAAACAGTCAAAATCCAAAATTAACATATGTCACAAATTTACATTAAAAACTGTTAATCTACAGACATTAACGAATTTTGCTAAGAATACCGTCTAATTCAGCCAGATTCTGATAGTTAATTACAATTTTACCCTTCCCCTTACTGCTATGAGCGATCGAAACCTTGGCACCTAATCTTTCAATTAACTGCTGCTCTAAACGACAAACATCTTGATCTTTAGTCGTAGTTTCGACGGGTTTGGGCGGATTTAAGGTTTGATTAATCAATCGTTCAGTTTCCCGAACGGTTAATTCCTTGGCAGCCACTAATCTCGCCAGATTTGTTTGTTCTTCACCCTCAATTGCGAGCAAAGCGCGTGCATGGCCCATATCAATGTCGCCATACTCGAGTAAACGCTTAACCGGTTCATTTAAACCGTTTAACCGTAACAAGTTAGATACACTCGCGCGAGATTTTCCCACAACATCGGCAACCTGTTGGTGAGTCAGCTCAAATTCTTGCATCAAACGTTGTAATGCAATGGCTTCTTCCATGGCATTTAAGTCTTCACGTTGAATGTTTTCAATCAACGCAATAGCAACCGCCGCTTCATCGGGAACCGGTTTAACGATACAAGGGATTTTTCCGACACCCGCCAATTGGGAAGCACGCCAACGGCGCTCACCGGCGATGATTTCATACTGGCTATCGCTGACAGGACGTACCACAATCGGCTGAATAATGCCTTGATTGCGGATGGAATGGGCGAGTTCTTCTAACGCCTCGGGAGACATGTCCTTACGAGGTTGGTATTTACCCGGTTGTAGCAGGTCGAGATCCAGATGAATAAGTTCTTCTTTTTTATCGACAACAACCACTTCTTCCGTGTGTTTTTTACTCGCGGCGTGGCTGTTACTCAGTAAAGCATCTAAGCCTTTGCCTAACCCTCTTTTCTTTAACGTCATGGTTATCCTTTACGCTCGCTTAGCCTGAGTTTTCTGTTCGGAACGGCGGATCATCTCGCCCGCTAACGCTAAATATGCCTTAGCCCCCGCACTCGATTTGTCGTAGTACATGGCGGGTGCACCAAAGCTCGGCGCCTCGGCCAAACGCACATTACGCGGGATCACAGTGCGATAAACCTTATCACCAAAATGCTGTTTTAGCTGATCGGACACATCATTAGACAGGCGATTACGCGGGTCATACATGGTCCGCAAAATCCCTTCAATACCCAAACCAGGATTCACCACCGCCGCTAATTTGGTGATGGTATCAATCAAGGCGGTTAAGCCTTCCAGTGCAAAGTACTCACACTGCATTGGCACCAGCACGGAATCCGCCGCCGACATGGCATTCACCGTCAACATGTTGAGCGAAGGCGGGCAATCGATAAAGATATAATCGTATTGATCTTTTATCGGTGCGAGCGCATTACGTAACCGCACTTCACGGGCAAAAAACTCCATGAGTTTGATTTCAGCCGCGGTCACATCGCCATTACTGGCAATCAAATCGTATTTTCCCGTGGTGTCTTTGACCACGATCTCATCGAAGGGCTTTTCTTCAACCAGCAGTTCGTAAGCCGTGTTTTCGACTTCGTATTTATCGACACCGCTGCCCATGGTGGCATTGCCCTGAGGATCGAGATCGATCAGCAGCACTTTACGCTTAGTCGCGGCTAAAGAGGCGGCTAAGTTGACACAAGTTGTTGTTTTCCCTACGCCACCTTTCTGGTTGGCCACGGCAATTACTTTACCCACAATGTCACCCTGTATGTAAATTCTGGTTTATTGCCTACTTAAAAATCCATATGAAATGAGGAGCTTTAAGCCTGTTATTCTTTGATTATTTTGAGTAAATGTCTTTGCTCATCGAGTCTAGGCACTTGGAGTTCGATGGTTTCGGTCACCACAAATCCAGCGGGGATTTGTTGCATCTCTTCATCACTCAGTAGTCCCTTGAGCGCATAAAATTGTCCATGCACGGCAGGCAAGTGATGGCACCATGTCAACATATCATGGATTGAGGCAAAGGCGCGGCTGAGCACTCCATCGAACTTTTGCTCGGGTTGATAGGCCTCGACTCGGCTCTCTATCGAACTAATATTGTGGATTCCGAGTTCAAAGGCCACTTGCTTTTGAAAACGGATACGTTTGCCTAAGCTATCGAGCAACACAAAGGTTTTATCTGGATTCATAATCGCTAAGGGAATGCCGGGCAGCCCAGGGCCAGTACCTACATCGATAAAGCGCTCGCCCTGCAAATGGGGCGACACCACTAAGCTGTCCATGATATGGCGAACAAGCATTGCCTCAGGATCTCTGACCGAGGTTAGGTTATAGGCTTTATTCCATTTGTTGAGCATGCCAACAAAATCAAGCAGTTGTTTTTTCTGCTCAGCCGTGGCGGGCAGATTAATTTCGGCTAAATAGGCCTCTAACTGGGCAGATAACACTGAACAACCTCAATAAAGATACGATTATAAACTCGCTGGCTATTATGAAGCCCTGAAACGTCGAAGGGAAGCCTGAATGCTTCCCTTCTGCGACCAAACTGGCGATTAAGCTAGCTTTTACGCGCTCTTGCGTAATAAACCGCGTTTTTTCAGATGCACCAGCAGAATTGAAATCGCTGCTGGCGTAATACCTGAGATACGCGATGCTTGGCCAATGGTTTCGGGCTTATGGCTATTTAACTTAGCAATCACCTCATTTGAAAGCCCTGGAACCTCTTTATAATCAAGGTTCAATGGCAAACCTGTGTTCTCATTGCGTACTGCTTTGTTGATCTCTTCCTGCTGACGTTGGATATAGCCAGAGTACTTCACTTGGATCTGTACTTGCTCGGCAGCGAGTGGATCGGCAAGCCCTGGACCAAAACCTTCAATCTGCATCAACTTGCTGTAATCCATTTCTGGACGACGCAGCAACTCTTCAAACGACGCTTCACGGGAGATCGGCGTGTTTAAATGCGGATTTAACACTGGCACCAATGGTGAATTTGGATGGATCCATTGGCTACGTAGACGTTGCAGCTCTAACTCGATCGATTCCATTTTTTCACTGAAAGAGGCCCAGCGGGCATCATCCACCAGACCCAGTTCACGGCCTTTTGCGGTTAAACGCAGATCGGCGTTGTCTTCACGCAGCAATAGGCGGTATTCGGCGCGGCTGGTAAACATACGGTAGGGTTCTTTAGTCCCTAAGGTTGATAAATCGTCAACCAATACACCTATGTAGGCTTCATCACGGCGAGGACACCAAGCTTCTTTACCCTGAACCTGCAGTGCAGCGTTCATCCCCGCGAGTAAACCTTGGGCTCCAGCTTCTTCGTAACCCGTGGTACCGTTGATTTGACCCGCGAAGAACAAGCCATTGATGGTTTTGGTTTCTAACGAGTTTTTAAGATCCCTTGGATCGAAATAATCGTACTCAATCGCATAACCAGGGCGAACAATCTCAGCATTTTCCATACCTTGGATCGAACGAACCAGATTTAACTGGACATCGAAAGGCAAGCTGGTGGAAATACCGTTAGGGTAGATCTCGTTTGTGTTCAAGCCTTCTGGTTCGATAAAGATCTGGTGTGATGATTTATCTGAAAAACGATGGATCTTGTCTTCGATAGAGGGGCAGTAACGTGGACCAATCCCCTCGATCACGCCTGAATACATAGGGCTGCGATCTAAGCCACCACGAATAATATCGTGTGTCTTTTCATTGGTATGGGTGATCCAACAAGAAATTTGTTTCGGGTGATGGCTCACATCGCCCATAAACGACATCACAGGTAATGGCGTGTCGCCTTTTTGCTCTGTCATCTGGGTAAAATCGATGGTATTGGCATCGATACGCGGTGGCGTACCGGTTTTTAAACGGCCAACACGAATTGGCAACTCACGTAAACGGTGGGCGAGTGCGATAGATGGTGGGTCGCCAGCACGACCGCCACTGTAGTTTTCTAAACCAATGTGAATTTTACCACTGAGGAAAGTACCTGCGGTTAAGACCACAGCGGATGCTTCGAAGGCTAAGCCCATTTGGGTCACTACGCCGACTACGCGATCGTTCTCAACAACCAGATCATCAACGGCTTGTTGGAAAATACGTAAGTTGGCTTGGTTTTGCAGAATATTTTGGATCTTCTGACGATACAAAGCGCGATCAGCCTGAGCACGAGTTGCTCTTACTGCTGGGCCTTTGCTCGAGTTTAGAGTTCTAAATTGGATCCCTGCATAGTCGGTTGCGATCGCCATTGCACCGCCTAATGCATCGATTTCTTTTACCAAATGACCTTTGCCAATACCGCCGATCGCAGGGTTACATGACATTTGGCCTAAAGTATCAAGATTATGCGTCAGCAATAATGTCTTAGAGCCCATTCTTGCTGCAGCCAATGCGGCTTCAGTTCCGGCATGACCACCACCTACAACAATAACATCAAACCGTTCATGAAAATGCATGACCCTACCTTTAGTAACTTAAGAGACCCAACGTGAGCCGATCATTTTAGCATTTGCTTTGAATGAGGTGAATGATCATTTTTAGAAAATGGATCCATAGGATCGGGACTAATAGATCTTAAGATCTTTATATAGATCTTCTTATTATGTTTACTATTAGGATCGCACTTTCCTGTGGGTAAGGTTATTTTCTTATTTTTATCAAACAGTAACGAGCTTTTATTCTTGTGATCTAGCCGAGATCTATTGCCAGAAAAGGTGGGGATAGATCGGCTATTTATCCACAAGGTGGATCTTTAAGCAGATGAGGTTGTGAATAGCACAGAGGTTGATCAGATCTAAATAATAGTTTATCCACAAAAATATACATTGAAGTAGTTTTTTGTGGATAAATAAGATCTAAACTGTGGGTGGTTTGGTATGTTTTCCAAGAGAGGATCTTAAATTTGATCTTGCCATTGTGCCAACCACGCTAAAGCTGGGTCTTCTGGCACTGGATCCTGTTGTACATCGATCTGGATCTTATCCACAATGACTTTTGCACCGCTGTATTCCAGCGCTTCAACTAACTTTTCTGGGCCTTGGCAAAAGGTGTCATAACTTGAATCGCCAATCGCACATAAGGCGAACTGAACTTGGGTCAGATCCGGTGTGTTTAGCAGCAGTTCTTTACAAAATGGCTGTAAATTGTCGGGCAGATCGCCGGCGCCATGGGTCGACGAAACGATGATCCAAAGGGGATATGATTGCAATTCATCCAATGTTGGGCTCAAAAAGGTATCGACTTCATGGCCTAATGGAGTGAGCTGGGCCTGCATTTCATCCGCTATATATTCACTGCTGCCGAGGGTGGTGCCAACTAATATCGCGATCTTGGTCATTGTTACTGCTCTCTGTGGTCGTTAATTTCTATCATTTTTGGGGCTTACATCTACTTACAGTGTTTTGCTGTATAAATTTACTCACTATTGATTTGCAGTCTGCTAGTATCTTTGGCTGCAATCGAGGTTTTAAACCTATGACTGTAAATTTTTATAACAATTATAATAGGATAACAGATGACTACTCCTGCCGATGCGCCAAAGTGGCCACGCCAAATACCCTATATTATTGCCAGTGAAGCGTGTGAGCGTTTCAGTTTTTATGGCATGCGCAACATTCTAACACCATTCTTGATGACGGCACTTTTGCTCTCTATTCCCGAAGATCTTCGCGGAGCTGTGGCCAAGGATGTGTTCCACTCGTTCGTAATTGGGGTGTATTTTTTCCCCTTACTCGGTGGTTGGATTGCAGATAGATTCTTTGGTAAGTACAACACGATTCTGTGGTTAAGCTTACTTTACTGTGTGGGCCATGCGTTTTTGGCGATTTTTGAGCACAGCGTGCAAGGCTTTTACACAGGCTTATTTTTAATTGCCTTAGGTTCAGGCGGGATTAAGCCTTTAGTTTCTTCGTTTATGGGCGATCAGTTTGATCAGAGCAACAAGTCTTTGGCGCAAAAAGCCTTCGATATGTTCTATTTTACGATCAACTTCGGTTCCTTCTTCGCATCCTTATCTATGCCATTGTTACTCAAGAATTTTGGCGCTGCAGTGGCTTTCGGGATCCCCGGAGTGTTGATGTTTATCGCCACGGTATTTTTCTGGTTAGGCCGCAAACGTTATGTGCATATGCCACCAGAGCCTAAGGATCCCCATGGATTTTTACCTGTGATCCGCAGCGCCTTGCTTACTAAGGTCGAAGGCAAAGCTAATATCGGTTTAGTGTTAGCCCTAATTGGTGGTGTTTCAGCCGCTTATGCGCTGGTGAATATTCCGACCCTAGGGATTGTGGCTGGTTTGTGTAGCGCTATGGTGCTGCTGATGGGATTTGTTGGCCTTGGGGCGTCATTGCAGCTTGAGCGCGCGAGAGGGCTTCATCCTGATGCGGCCGTGGATGGCGTGCGTTCTGTGCTGCGTATTTTAGTGTTGTTTGCCTTAGTCACACCATTCTGGTCATTGTTCGATCAAAAGGCGTCGACCTGGATTTTGCAGGCTAACGATATGGTTAAACCTTCGTGGTTTGAACCGGCGATGATGCAGGCATTAAACCCACTGTTAGTGATGCTATTGATCCCATTCAATAACTTCGTTTTATATCCTGCTATTGAGCGTATGGGCGTGAAATTAACTGCACTTCGTAAAATGGGGGCGGGGATCGCGATAACTGGCTTAAGCTGGATTGTGGTTGGGACGATTCAGTTGATGATGGACGGTGGCTCGGCGTTATCTATCTTCTGGCAGATCTTACCCTATGCCTTACTGACCTTTGGTGAAGTATTAGTTTCGGCGACGGGTTTAGAATTTGCCTACAGCCAAGCACCTAAGGCTATGAAGGGCACGATTATGAGTTTTTGGACCTTATCGGTTACCGTCGGTAACCTTTGGGTATTACTCGCCAATGTGAGTGTAAAAAGCCCTGCGGTGACGGAACAAATTATTCAAACCGGGATGAGTGTGACGGCATTCCAAATGTTCTTCTTTGCAGGATTTGCTATATTGGCGGCGGTCATCTTCGCGCTCTATGCTAGGTCCTATCAAATGCAGGACCATTATCGCCAAGTCTAGATAAACCATTTAAGACAAAGCGCTTTTAAATAAAAAAATCAGCCCCTAAGCGAACTTAGTGGGCTGATTTTTTATAGCGTGTTTAACTAACCGCTAAAGCGAAATTATTTGCCGATACAAAATGAGCTGAAAATTTTGCCCAGTAGATCGTCAGAGGTGAAGCGGCCGGTGATTTCAGACAGGGCTAATTGCGCCATTCTCAGTTCTTCTGCTAACAATTCACCTGCGAGGTAAATCTCTAATTGTTCCTTACCGAGTTGCAGATGGCTTGCGGCAACATCTAATGCTTCGAGGTGACGACGACGGGCGATAAAGCCACCTTCAAGATTACTCTGATAACCCATCAAGGATTTAAGGTGTTGCTTTAATTCCTCAACGCCCAGACCGGTTTTGGCCGAGATCCTATACACGCTGTAACCTTTTTCTTCGGTCATCGCGAGGTTTTCACCGGTGAGATCGGCCTTATTGCGGACAACGGTCACGCCTAAATTGGCGGGCAGGCGATTGATAAAATCGGGCCAAATATCGTGGGGATCGACCGCATTCGTAGTGGTGCCATCGACCATAAATAACACGCGGTCGGCGCTGTTGATTTCGTTCCACGCCCGTTCGATACCGATTTGTTCAACCGTATCTGTGGTGTCACGCAGGCCTGCGGTGTCGATAATATGCAGTGGCATACCATCTAAATGGATATGCTCGCGTAATACGTCACGGGTGGTGCCGGCAATTTCGGTGACAATCGCTGACTCTTTACCTGCGAGCGCATTAAGCAGGCTAGATTTTCCGGCATTGGGGCGACCGGCAATCACGACTTTCATGCCTTCACGGATAATCGAGCCTTGCTTGGCACTGGCTTGGACGGCGCTGAGTTTGTCGATGATTTTGTAGAGCGCGTTGGCAATTTTGCCATCACTTAAAAAGTCGACTTCTTCATCGGGGAAATCAATCGCGGCTTCGACGTATAAACGTAGATGGGTGACTTGATCCACCAGCTCATGGACTTCCTTCGAAAACTCACCTTGCAGTGATTGCAGCGCGCTTTTGGCGGCTTGCTCACTGGTGGCATCGATAAGGTCGGCAATGGCTTCGGCCTGGGTTAAGTCCAGCTTGTCGTTCATAAAGGCCTGTTCGCTAAACTCGCCTGGTTTGGCGATGCGAATGCCTTCGACTTCTAATACGCGCTTGATCAGCATATCGAGGACGATTTGACCACCGTGCCCCTGCAGCTCTAATACATCTTCACCAGTGAAGGAATTAGGGCCTTTAAAAAACAGTGCGATACCTTGGTCTATCACTTGGCCTGAAGCATTTTTAAAGTCGCAGTAATCGGCGTAACGGGGTTTAGGTAAACGACCCAATACGGCCATGGCCACATCGGTTGCCTTATCACCAGAGATACGAATGATACCCACGCCGCCCCGTCCGGGCGCGGTGGCCTGTGCCACGATAGTGTCAGTTGTCACGGAAATACCCATTAATATCGATCAAATCATCTAAAGGAAAAGGCGGCTCATTAAGCCGCCTTTTTGCATATGCTGAGCCGTTAGCTCTTATCTAGCGCTTGGGCTTATTTTAAGCCTTTTTTCTCTAGACCTGCATAAATAATCTTCTGCTGGATGATGGCAACAATGTTACCCACTAACCAGTACAGTACCAGACCCGATGGGAACCACAGGAAGAATACGGTAAAGATCACTGGCATCCATTGCATCATCTTCACTTGCATTGGGTCCATAGTCGGTGCGATGGGTTGCATTTTTTGCATCACAAACATAGACGCACCCATCAGCAGCGGCAGAATGTAGTATGGATCTTGTACAGATAAGTCGTGGATCCATAACATAAATGGCGCGTGACGCAGCTCGAAGCTTTCTAACAATACCCAGTACAAGGCAATGAAGATTGGCATCTGTAGCAGGATAGGTAAACAGCCACCCATAGGGTTCACTTTTTCCTTCTTGTACAGTTCCATCATGGCTTGACCCATCTTTTGACGGTCATCGCCGAAGCGTTCTTTCAGATCCTGCAGTTTTGGCTGTAGGTTACGCATCTTCGCCATTGAGGTGTACTGCGCTTTAGTCAGCGGGAACAGTAAACCACGAACGGTTAAGGTGATCAGAATAATCGCCACACCCCAGTTACCCACAAATGATTGATAGAACATCAATAACCAGTGGATTGGCACGGCTAACCACCAAAGGAAACCGTAATCAACAACCAGGTTTAAGGTATCAGATAACGCAGATAGCGCTTTTTGATCCTTAGGACCAACATAAAACTGTGAGCTAATTTCTTGAGTCGCACCTGGTGCAATATCATATACCGCGCCACGGAAACCAATGTTAGCTAAACCGCCAGCACTGACACTCGAGAAAATGGTGTTGCTATCGGTTGCTGGTGGGATCCAAGCTGATACGAAGTAATGTTGCAGCATCGCCGCCCAACCACCGAGAGTCGGTTGATTGAGGTTGCTCTTGCTCATATCTTCAAACTTGTACTTTTCGTAACGTACATCTTGAGTCGAGAACGCGGCGCCACGGTAAGTTGGCATCATCATGCTACTTTCAGATGGCTTGATGGTCTGTTTAATCTGACCGTACATCTGAACTTGCAATGGAGCAGCTGAGGTGTTGTTGATTTTGTAATCGATATCAACGTTAAACTTGCCACGATGGAAGACAAACACTTTGGTGTAAGTCACACCGTTATCAGCCACATAGGTCAGTGGTACTTCTAAAGTGTCTTGGCCATCGGCTAAGGTGAATTCAGTTTTGCTGGCAGCAAATGCGGCGCGACCTTTAGCACTGCTATCTATACCATCACGGCCAATCAGGCCACTCTGAGCGATATAGGTGAAATCTTTGGTTTGCTCAAGCAAAACAAATGGCTGGTCTTTACCCTGTTCCAGTTTGTGTGAAACCAGAGCCGCAAAAACGATGTCACCACCCACAGGGTTGATTTGTACATCGAGCTGATCGGTTTTAACTGTGATCAGATTTTGCGTTGCCGTTAAGGCTGCTGGGACACCTGTGTCTGCTTCTGGAACATCAGCACTGTGATTTGTGGTTGCATTCGCCACTACAGACGATTCGGTTGCAACGGGTTTTGGAGCTTTGTCTGCTTGCCACTGTTGCCACAGCAAAAAGCTGACAAACAGTAGTCCTATTAGCAATATATTGCGTTGAGATTCCATAGCCTATTTATTACACCTGTCATTTTTAGAGGGGACGGGATCACTACCGCCGGGATGCAAAGGGTGACATTTTAATATGCGTTTCAATGCAAACCAACAACCTTTCGCGGTTCCGTGCACTTTTATTGCCTCAATGGCGTAATGCGAGCATGTGGGATTGAAACGACATCGA
This sequence comes from Shewanella sp. FJAT-51649, assembly GCF_019457435.1. NCBI lineage: Bacteria > Pseudomonadati > Pseudomonadota > Gammaproteobacteria > Alteromonadales > Shewanellaceae > Shewanella > Shewanella sp. FJAT-51649. The sequence continues at coordinate 4,832,516 of NZ_CP080411.1, forward strand.
GGCCCTAAGAGGGGGCTGATGAAGATTTGATAGCCACGAATAAACGTGGTTGCTAGCCATTGTAGCGGCGACTGAGTTTGCGCCATAGCTTTTCTATCAACTTGTTGATCTCTGCATTTTCCATTTCCATCACCCCATTTCTGACCAGCACAACAATATCAAGGTGAGGGATGTCGTGTTGATTGAGGCGAAAACTATCTCTGATAACTCGCTTAATGCGATTACGCTGATTGGCGCGTTTTACATAGCGTTTAGCTACAGTAAGACCCAAACGCGGATGTTGTTCCGAATTAGGAATGGCAAGCAGAGTGATTTCAGCAGAAGAAGCTTTGATGGGATTGGAGAATACAGATTTAAATTGCGCGGGAGTTAGCAAGCGTAACTCCCGCGTAAAGGTATAGCTAGTCAACTAGTTACCTACTTAACTTATTAAGCAGATAAACGAGCGCGACCTTTCGCACGACGACGTGCAAGCACCTTACGGCCGCCTGCAGTAGCCATACGAGCGCGGAAGCCGTGAGAACGCTTGCGCTTCAGGTTGCTAGGTTGAAAAGTACGTTTACTCATGATGGCAATCCGTCTTTGTTATAAGTGAACATATCCTTATCTCTGGTGACAGAGGTAAGGGTAAAAAAGAGGCCGAATTGTAATCACTTTACCTGTCCCCGTCAACAACGAAAGTCAGCAAGTGGCTTATTTCTGCCCGTGTATCCTTTGATCAATTTCCCGCATACACCAGAAGATGTGGATAACTCTGTGTATTGGCACTACATGTAGTAGTGAAGGGGATCTATCAAGAGATCAAAGGGGCGCCATTATAGATCAATGTGGATCGCTTAATAAAGCGGGATTTGCCCTATTTGTTGAATAAAAGGATCGAATTTGATCTTTGATGATCGGGGATATCTCCATAGAATGATCTTGTTGGGGATAATTATTTTTTAAGGATAGCGATCATTGAGATCTCGCTATAGAATACACCTCTTTTTGATGATCTTTTGGGGATAACTT